>CAWJXA010000001.1:0-791765 GCA_963846715.1 uncultured Acidobacteriaceae bacterium
GAGCGCTTGGAGGGGTATCCGGGGCGGATCGGAAGTGGTCCCATATGCCAGTACCTTGGTAGTGATCGGTCTCGTGCTGGCGAGCATAGGCATGTTCATTGCCCTTGTCCATCGGATCACGTTCCTTCAGGTCAACCACATGTTGATTTTCACTGGCGACCAAGGACGAAAGGTAATATCCACAATCTATCCGTCACTGATATCCGAGATTGCACCCACTGCAACGGAAGATTTCCGCGCGCTACCTCAATCCCAGACGCTGATACATCATGGACGGCCTCGCTCGGTACAAGCGGTCGATGTCGCAGCATTAGTGAAGTTGGCTCAATTGTCTGATGGAATCATCGAGATGGTCGCAGCGGTCGGCGATACGATCGTAGAATCGACGCCCATATTGCATATTCTTGGGGCGCATAGGCCAGTTGATGAACGGAAGTTACGGGAGGCAATTGACCTGGGCGAGGAGCGTACGTTCGAACAAGATCCCAAGTACGCAATCCGCCTTCTGGTGGACATCGCGATCAAGGCTTTGTCGCCAGCGATTAACGATCCCACAACAGCCGTACAAGCACTGGACCAGATCGAGGACCTGCTGCTGCGCCTGGGTCAACGCGACTTGGAAATCGGAAGGTACAACGATCGCAACGGCGCATTGAGACTGGTTATGCCATTTCCCACATGGGATGACATCGTTAGGCTGGCTTTTGACGAGATAGGTTTTTACGGCGCCACCAGCGTACAAGTCATGCGACGCATGAACGCTCTCATTGCCGATCTGACACGGGCAGTCCCACGAGAACGCCGCGTAACCCTCGAATACTGGAATGCCCGATTAAAGTCGACGATCAGCCGTTCGTTCGCCGACGATGAAGAGAGGCTGGACGCGTCGAGAGAAGACCGGCAAGGAATCGGCGTACCCCGCCAGCATTCCTCCGTGTAACCTCGCCAGTCTTCGAAGAGGGTTCCCGAAAGCAGGATCGTTTGAGCCGTCTGCTGCTTGAGGCGGGATCTTCGGCTCATGACTGCCCGAATCCTTGCTCCAAATTTCATTCCTATCCGTAGCCTCAACTCCATTCATTGGCAGGGGCACTCCGCCAATTCTGTTCTCTCCCTGTACCTTCGAGCGTTGAATCAACGTGACACGGGGATCGCGTTTCGTCCGGCGACCTGGTCCCGACCACCTAGGGTTTTGCCTAGTTGTGACGACACTCCTTCGAACCTAGGATTGTTTCTTAAATCAGAAATTCGTGTTGAGAAGAACTGACCGATGATTAGAAGTAGTGGTCAGTTTGCAGGATTTACTACCAGCACAGATTCGGCGGAGGTAAGAGCATGAAGATTCTGAGACTGCTCTGGGAAGTTATTTTCCCTTTTGAAATCGTGCGGCCGCATCGAAGCAGAAATCACTTCCGACACTGACTCGCGCCTGCTTGGGATTCAACGTAAACGCATTCATGAGGGTGACTTATGAGTAAGAAGAAGAAATTGAAAGCCGACGCCGAGCCAAAATCAACGGCTGACTCTGAGCAGAAACCGAAGGCCGACGGTAATCAGAAGCTGAAGAACAAAGACTACATGAAGGAGTTGCGAAAACTTCAAGTGGAACTTTGCCATCTTCAGGAATGGGTGAAGGCCAAGGGATTGCGGGTCATCATCATCTTTGAAGGGCGAGACGCTGCCGGCAAGGGCGGGACGATCAAGGCGCTCACTGAACGGGTCAGTCCGCGCGTTTTCCGGGTGGCGGCATTGCCGGCGCCGTCGGACCGCGAGAAGGGACAGTTGTACATGCAGCGGTACATTGAGCATTTTCCGACGAAGGGCGAGATCGTAATATTCGACCGCAGTTGGTACAACCGTGCCGGCGTAGAGCACGTGCTGGGCTTCTGTACCCCGGAACAACACGATGCTTTCCTTGCAAACATTTCCGTATTTGAGAAGTTTGTCGTGGCGGGCGGTGTCCAGCTCATCAAAATCTGGCTTGAGTCCAGTGACAAGGAGCAGAAGCGCCGCTTTGAAGCGCGCATCGACGATCCGCTCCGCCAGTGGAAACTCAGCCCGGTGGACCTGTTTTCGCGCAAGCTCTGGTTCGATTACTCGCGCGCCCGCGACTTGATGCTCAAAGCCTCGGATACCGAGGAAGCGCCATGGTACATCCTGCCTTCCGACGACAAGAAACGGGCCAGGTTGAACGGTCTGGCCCACATTCTTAGCCTGATTCCCCACGAGAAAGTGAAGCGCGAGAAGGTAAAGATGCCGAAGCGCTCGATGAAACATGCCTACGATGATCAGAAGTCGATCGAGAACCGGAAGTTCGTGAAGGAAGCGTACTGATCGATGAGAACTTCGCTCCAACGATGGTTGTGGCTGGTGATGGTGTTGCCAGCCTGTAAGGTATTTGCCGCGGAGCCGGAACAAGGCCTCCCGCAATACGCCGTCAAAATCGACCGATGGGGCAGCTTCATCACCAATTCGATGGTCGTCAGTTGGATTGTCGCTATCGGCTTGATCCTCTTCGCCAGAGTCGCGACGCGGAACATGAAAGGAATTCCCGGCGGGGCGCAGAACCTCTTTGAATGGCTGGTCGGGGGTCTGTACAACTTCCTGGAAAGCATCATTGGATCACATCTGGTCAAGCGCACCTTCTGGTTTCTGGCGACGATTTTCATTTTCATTCTGTCGGCAAATTGGCTCGGCCTCATCCCCGGAGTTGGCACGATTGGGTGGGGACACCAGTCCTCGCAGGGTTTCGTGGTCGACCAGCCGCTGTTCCGCGGTGCGAACGCCGATCTGAACCTAACATTTGCTATGGCGCTTATCTTCTTCGCTTGTTGGATCGTGTGGGCGCTGCAGGAGCTTGGTCCGGTCGGGTTCGCAAAAGAATTGTTTGGACCCAAGGGTGACACAACCGGATTTTTAAAAGCGCTGATGATCGTCGTGTTTTTCGCATCCGGCTGCCTGGAGATCGTCTCCATCCTGTTTCGCCCAGTCTCTCTGGGCTTTCGTCTTTATGGCAATACTTTTGCCGGGGAGATCATGCTGGAAACGATGTCCCGGCTGGCGCCGGGCTTCGGGTGGTTGCTGCCCATTCCGTTTTATTTCCTGGAATTGTTGGTGGGTTTCGTGCAGGCGCTGGTTTTTATGTTGTTGTGCGCTGTCTTCACACTGTTGATTTGTCAACACGAGGAAGCGGCGCCAGGGGAAGAACCCCAGACTAAACAAGGAATTTCGCCAGCTTGACCGTGTTCAATCGCGGAAGCCAGCGGAAATCAAAGAAAGGTGCAACAGATGTCATTACCTATGTTGGCAGAGGGAGTGGTTGGCAACCTCCACGTTGGTTTGGCCGCGTTGGGCGCGGCGATAGGCGTGGGACTGATTGGCGGCAGGGCTTCAGATGCGGTGGGACGTAATCCCGGCGCTTCCACGAAGATCATGGTCCAGGCAATTCTGGCCATTGCCTTCGCAGAAGCGATCGTGTTTTATGCCTTGTTCCTGGTGAAACAGTAGCGATCGGAAGGGCGCAGAATTATGAATGCCTTCATCTTATTGGCAGTCGCCCAGAGCGATGGCCAGGTCGCGCAGATCGCCCGGACCTTCGGTGTGGACTGGCAGCATCTGGTGGCGCAGATCATCAGCTTCACGATCGTGTGCGCTGTCCTCTACAAATTCGCTTATAAGCGCATCCTCGCGATGCTGGAACTACGGCGTGAACAAATCAGGCAAGGCATCGCCAACGCGGAGAAGATTAAAGCAGAGTTAGACAAGACCGAAACCCAGCGCCAGGAAGTGCTGGCACAGGCCCACACCCAAGGCACCGCCTTCATCGAGGAAGCTCGGGCTGCTGCGGCCCGTGTGCAGCAGGAGGAAACCAAGAAAGCGATTGCCGCTGCCGAACAGATCATGGCCAAGGCGCGGGAAGCCGCCGCGCAGGACCACGATCAAATGCTCGCTGAACTCAAACGCGAGATTGGCAAGTTGGTGGTGGAGGCTACGACCACGGTCACCGGCAAGATTCTGACCGCGGAAGACCAGCGACGTCTGGCCGAGGAAACTTCGAAGCAGATCATGGCATAACGATGAAGATCACCAAGCAGCAAAAACGCGAGGCCAAGCAACTGTACCGAGTTTGTTTGGTAAACGGCCTACTCGACGAGAGCCGCGTTCGGCAAGCGGTCCAGGCCGTCATCGCCGCCGGTGAACGAGATAGCCAACCCATCCTCGCTCATTTTCTGCGGCTGGTGAAACTCGACTATGCCGCGCACACGGCCAGCATCGAAAGCGCCATCCCCTTACCAGTCGATTTGCGGACTATCGTCCTAAGCGAGTTGACGCAGCGCTACGGGTCGGGGTTGACCACAGCCTTTGTTGAGAACCCGGAGCTGATTGGTGGGATGCGGATCCAGGTGGGATGCGATGTTTACGACGGCAGTGTGCGGGCCAGGCTGAAAGAGTTGGCAAAGAGCTTTTGATCGAAGGTAACCATGGCGAAACTAATTGAAGAAATTGAAGCGCAAATCGCGGGCACGAAGACGACTGCGAAACAAAACGTGGGCATCATCCGCGAGGTTGGCGACGGAGTCGCCAAGATTGATGGCCTGTCTGACGCCATGCTCAACGAGATGATCGATCTCGGGCACGGTGTTACCGGCCTAGCGTTGAATCTCGATGCAACCGAAGTCGGCGTTGTCGTTCTCGGCGACTACACGCAACTCAAACAGGGCGACGAAGTGCGCACCACCGGCAAAGTTCTACAAGTTCCCGTAGGCAAGGGCCTGCTAGGTCGAGTCGTCAACGTGCTGGGCGAACCTGTCGATGGTAAAGGGCCTATCCAATACGACAAGACCTATCCCGTGGAAAAAACTGCGCCTGGGATCATCCGCCGCCGCTCGGTCGATCAGCCTGTGCAGACCGGGACCATGGCGATTGATGCGATGATTCCGATTGGCCGCGGCCAACGCGAGTTGATCATTGGCGACCGCGCGACTGGCAAGACGACGATCTGCATCGACACCATCATCAGCCAGGCCCGGCTTAATAAAGCCGCCGAGGCTGCCGGCGACAAGGACTACCGACTGCTGTACTGCATCTACGTCGCGATCGGCCAGAAGGAGTCGACCATCGCGCGGTTCATCGCTGCTCTCGAAGCAGCCGGCGCGATGCCGTACACGATCGTGGTGGCGGCACCGGCGTCGGAGTCCGCCGCAAACCAATATCTCGTGCCATTCGCCGGCGCGGCGATGGGCGAGTGGTTCATGGATAACGGCATGGACGCGCTGATCGTTTACGACGATCTGTCGAAGCAGGCGGTGGCTTACCGGCAGGTATCACTTTTGTTGAAGCGGCCTTCGGGTCGCGAGGCTTTTCCCGGCGATGTGTTTTACCTGCACAGCCGGTTGCTCGAACGCGCGGCCCGGGTTGGCGAGAAGTATGGCAACGGTTCGCTCACCGCGATGCCCATCATCGAGACGCAGGCTGGCGATGTCTCTGCGTATATCCCGACCAATGTCATCTCGATTACCGATGGACAGATTTTTCTGGAAACCGATTTGTTCTACCAAGGTCAGCGCCCGGCCATCAACGTCGGCATCTCGGTCTCACGCGTCGGTTCGGCGGCTCAAGTCAAAGCGATGAAGCAAGTGGCCGGACATCTGAAGGGCGAGCTTGCTCAGTTCCGGGAACTGGCTGCGTTCTCTCAGTTCGGCTCAGACCTCGACGCAAAAACACAGGCGCAGATCGACCGCGGCAAACGCATCATGGAGATTTTCAAGCAGGGACAGTACAACCCGATTCCGGTAGAGGTTCAAGTGATCGTGATTTGGGCCGCGCAAAACGGCTACATGGATCAGGTGCCCGTAGCGCGGGTCAAAGAGTTCCAGAATAAGTTGACGGAATACTTCACCACCCGCAAAGGCGAATTGCTCGCCCGGATCGGGAAGGAAAAAGCGATCAGCGACGCTTTGAAGGCTGAATTGAAGACGGCCGCCGACGAATTCAAGCAGACCTGGAAATAAGTCCAGACCGGTGAAATATGCTTAGCCCACGTGAACTTCGAAGGCGCATCAAGTCGGTCGCCAGCACCGCACAGATCACCCGTGCAATGGAAATGGTGGCTTCATCGAAGATGCGCAAGGCACAGCAGAATGCGCTGATGACGCGGCCGTTTGCGCAACTGCTGTATCGCATCCAGCGGCACGCGACAACTCACGCCCGCGAGTTCACACATCCGCTGCTGGTGGTGCGTCCAGTTCGCATGCGTGCCGTGATCCTTGTCGGCACAGACAAAGGGCTGTGTGGGGCTCTCAACACCAACCTGTTTCGTCTGGCTGCGGAGTTCGATACGGCAACCACCGTTTTCATCACCGCCGGCAAGCTGGCGGCTCAGTTCATCGCGCGCACCCGCCGGCAGTTGGCGGCGGAGTTTACCTTCACAGATGCAGTGCGGTTTGCCGAAGCCAGGCCGATTGCCAAATTTGCTCGCGATCTCTTCCTGAAGGGTGATGTGGATGAGGTGAAGGTCATTGCGACGCAATTCGTCAACACGATGACCCAGCGAGCCGCTTGCTGGGAGTTTCTGCCGATTGGCGAAATCAAGGGGCTGAAAATTCCTGGTGCAGAATCCGAAGCGAACTTAGGCTCCCAAACCTCCGATATCGTCTTTGAGCCAAGCCCGGAGGTGGTTCTCTCGTATCTCCTGGAAAACTACCTCAACATTTTCGTCTACAAGGTGCTGTTGGAAGCCAAAGCCAGCGAACAGAGCGCCCGCATGGTGGCCATGAAGAATGCCACCGACAACGCCAGCGGCCTGATCAACGAATTAACTCTCGAATACAACACCCTGCGGCAGGGAAATATTACGAAGGAACTGCTCGAGATTGCGGGCGGCCAGCTCGGCAACGAGTAACGGAAGGGCGCGACATGAATACAGGCAAAATTGTTCAACTCGTGGGTCCGATCGTGGATGTCGAATTCACGGAGAACCTGCCGGCCATCTACAACGCGTTGACTGTCGAACTTGTGCGAGAAAACGAGCCGGTCAAATTGACCCTCGAAGTGCAACAGCACCTTGGTGACAACTGGGTTCGGGCCGTCTCCATGTCCACTACCGATGGTCTCAAACGCGGCTACGAAGTCATCGACACAGGTGCGCCCATTTCCATGCCAGTCGGGGACGGGGTGATGGGCCGGATATTCGATGTGTGCGGCAATCCGGTTGACGAACGCGGGCCGGTCAAGGCAGAGAAGTATTATCCGATCCATCGCGCATCACCCAAGCTCGTGGATCAATCGACCTCCGCGGAAGTCCTCACCACTGGCATCAAGGTCATCGACTTGATTTGTCCCTTCATGAAAGGTGGGAAGGTGGGAGCGTTCGGCGGCGCCGGCGTGGGCAAAACAGTGGTCATCATGGAACTGATCAACAACATCGCCAAACTCCACGGCGGCGTGTCGGTGTTCGCCGGCGTCGGCGAGCGCACCCGGGAAGGCAACGATCTGTACCACGAAATGTCGGAGGCCGGCGTCATTAAGCAGGATGACCTTGGAGCCTCAAAAATTGCACTCGTTTACGGCCAGATGAACGAACCACCCGGCGCGCGCCTACGCGTCGCGTTGTCTGCGCTTGCCATGACGGAATATTTTCGTGACGAGAAGAATCAGGATGTGTTGCTGTTCATCGACAACATCTTCCGGTTTTCGCAGGCCGGCTCGGAAGTGTCGGCCCTCCTCGGCCGCACCGCGAGCGCCGTCGGTTACCAGCCGACGCTTGCTGCTGAAATGGGCGCGCTCCAGGAACGTATTACTTCGACCAAGAAAGGCTCGATCACCTCGTTTCAGGCGGTGTACGTACCGGCCGACGACCTGACCGATCCGGCGCCGGCCACCACATTCGCACACCTGGACGCGACCCTTGTTTTGGAACGGTCGATTGCCGAGTTGGGCATCTACCCAGCGGTTGATCCGCTCGCCTCAACGTCCCGGGCGCTGGCGCCGGAAATTGTCGGCCAAGAACACTACGACGTCGCGCGCGGCGTGCAGGGGGTGCTCCAGCGCTACAAGGACCTGCAGGACATCATCTCGATTCTAGGCATGGACGAACTTTCGCCCGAGGACAAGACCTCGGTGTTGCGCGCTCGCAAGATTCAACGCTTCCTGAGCCAGCCTTTCAGTGTGGCGACCGTGTTTTCCGGGTTGGAGGGCAAACAAGTTCCCGTGGCCGAAACGGTGCGCGGCTTCAAAGAGATTCTCGAGGGCAAGCACGACTTCGTAGCGGAAGGCGACTTTTACATGAAGGGCGGGATTGACGAAGTCAAACCGAATTGAAACATGGCCAACACGCTAAAACTCGAAATCGTAACCGCTGAAGGCCCGGCGTACTCCGATGACGTCGAGATGGTCACATTGCCGGGCGTGACCGGCCAGTTCGGGGTCTACCCAGAACACGTTTCTCTGATGACGCAGATGGTGCCGGGCGAAATCATTGTGCGCAAAGATGGACGTGACACCTTCTTCGCGAGTGGCGGAGGACTGATCGAAGTCACTCCCACAAGTGTTTCGCTCCTCACGGATTTAGCGGTGCAAGCCGACAAGATTGACGAAGCCAAAGCCGAAGAAGCCCGGCAACGCGCCGAAGCTCGCCTCAAAGAAAAACTCTCTGACGAAGAGGTGGCCGCGACAAACGCGGCGCTGGCTCGCTCCTTGGTCCAGTTGCGTGTCAAGCGCAGGAAGCGCAAATGAGGCATCGAGCCTGAGGCCCCAGAGCACTGTTCGCTGGTGTGAACCGCACTTTGAGGCATTCGCCATCCACCCGAACTGGTGGCGATTGTAACGGCTGGGTGGTCAATAACATGCCGCGATGGCACCTCTAAGTCGAAATGTGTTCTATCACATGAAAGATAGCTTGCAAATGCCGCTACTGCCTTTACTCCAGGGGACAGCTTGCGTCGTCATCATTCTGTGGGGCGCTAGACTCCTATCCGATCTCCTCGGGCCTTTGCTGCTCGGTCTTTTGCTTGCCTATGCCGTGGCTCCATTCCCCAAGTGGCTCATGCACCGATTCAAGCTCTCGAAAGCCAAAGCGGTTGGGCTCACTGCGGTCGTGCTATCCGCGACAGGACTGTTAATCGTATCGGCCTTGGAACTGGGAGTTGCAGGACTAACAATAAGACTTCCGATCTACGGGCAACGTCTGGCGGGCCTCTACGAACAGGTAACGGTCTTCTTGAGTGCTCACGGCGTTGAGCCCACGAGCCTGGCCGTCAAGAATGTGCTCACGCCTGAACGGCTTAGCGAAATTACTGTTTTTCTCGTCCCCGCCGCCGGAGCGATTTTCGCGAAAGGCGCACTGATTCTGCTGGTGGCATTCCTGTTGATCGTGGAAATGTTGCACGGTACTGAAAGGAAACCGGGCTCGCTCGGTGAAATCCTGACGAAGCACGGGTTTCACTCGAGAAGGTACGTTGCCGTCACTGCCAAGACCGCAGGGATCAACGCGCTGCTTAACCTTGTCTTCCTTCTCGCCATGGGCGTTGACGGAGCAGTTCTTTGGGTGTTCCTGTATTTCTTCCTCGACTTTATCCCCACCCTGGGCTTTTCGATTGCACTCATCCCTCCCACTTTCATAACGCTTCTGATGCAAGGCTGGAAGAGGGCCCTGCTGGTGGGTTGCGGCCTAATTCTGACGAACCTAATCGTCGACAACATAATCATGCCGATGTTCGCGAAACATGAGCTGAGTATCTCTTTCCTCGAAATCACGCTGTCGTTAGTCGGATGGGCGTTCCTCTTCGGCCTTCCTGGCGCGATTATCGCGATCCCGATGACCCTGGCACTCAAAGAGCTCCTTGCGAAGAATTTCGTGCAAAGGGGCCTTGCAAAAGAGGCAGCAGGATGACCCACTCGGAGCATGGTCCGCGGCCCGATCACGGGCCTCCTGCGCTTTCTATACCAGAAGAGAACAAAGCGAACCGTAGTGGCGTGTACTAGCGCGACCGCGGGACGACGATGCGAATAATGTGCGAACACCGAGTGGGGTTCCCTGCGGTTAGTGTGGGCAGGAATAGGCCACGATCCAAGTCGGAGGTGCGCCGTTGCTTTGAGTTTAGGCTCGTTCGTTTTAGCGGGATGAAACTTAATAATTTGGGAGCGGAAATGAAATTTGCACTTTGTGCGGTCAACGTAGCACTCATAACTTGTATGGCCGCTACATTCTCTGTGGGGCAGACACCAAAGGAAAACGCATGGGCCACTTTGAACAGCGGGCTCGCTAACCAGGGATGGGAAAAGCGCGCTAAGGCGCTAGGTGTGCTGGGTGAGCTTACCGGGGACAAGCAGGCGGAAGCGACTGCGATCAAGGCGCTCAAGGACGACAGGTCTGAGGTGCGTGTAGCCGCCGCCCAGGCGTTGGGCGACATGGGGGCCAAGAGCGCCATTCCACAGTTGATCGAAACTACCAGCGATAAAGAGCCCGCGGTCATACTCGCGGCGGCGCGCTCACTCATCACCTTGGGCAGCAACCGCGGCTACAACCCTTTCTACGCGGTGCTGACTGGGGAAACGAAGACTGGCACCAGCCTGACCGACCAGCAGAAGAAGACGTTGAAAGACCCCAAAAAGATGGCCGGTATGGGACTACAGATGGGGATGGGGTTCGTGCCCTTCGGTGGCCTGGCCACGGGCGGATACAAATTGCTCACCAAAGACGATACCTCGCCGGTGCTGGCCGCCGCAGCGCTCACCTTGGCGAAAGACCCTGATCCCAAGAGCGGCGAGGCACTGGCGAATGCGGCAACCACTCAGGAAAAATGGCTGGTTCGGGCCGCGGCGTTCGACGCTATAGCTAAACGCGGCGACCCTTCTCTGCTGCACGTAGCTGTGGCCGGTCTTCAGGACAAGCAAGACGAAGTGCAATATTCCGCGGCCGGAGCGGTCCTCCGCCTAAGTGACATCGATGAGAACCGCAAGGCCGCGCCGAAGCCGTCGGCGAAGGCCAACCCTCTCCGAAGAAAAAGCAGTGATTCGCGAAGCTTAGTTGGACTCAATGCAGAAGTGCCAAGCATAAACGAAACTTATCACGACAAAGGAGCCGAGAGCTTTATGGAAGCCAAACAGTTAAGTGTTGGAAAAACTGGAAAGATGGTGGATGGGCACACTCACACAGTCTGGGAAGTTTTAGAACTAGGAAAATCGGAAGCATCAGAGGATATCGATGGCTTCCCCCCTCAGCCTGGTTGGGTACGAGTGCCAGGTACCGCAGTTTTCGAAACCAGGGAAGAGGCCGAGAGTGCCATGAAGGAGCTGCAGAATCTACCCGAATAGCAGCGTGCCTGTGCTAGGCGGGTGAGCGGTGCTAATGTAACGTCGTTTCACAACCGGCACTCGTAACCCGCCACCACCAACCGAATGCTTCGCGGCCTTGGATCGATGCATTGCTTCAGGCAGATCCTTCTGCCTAAGGCGTACCGGGAATGCTGATCGCGGATCGAACATACAACTGGCGTGTTCGTGCATAACAAGCTCCTAGGAAAATGGGAAGCATCAGAGGATATCGATGGCTTCCCCCCTCAGCCTGGTTGGGTACGAGTGCCAGGTACCGCAGTTTTCGAAACCAGGGAAGAGGCCGAGAGTGCCATGAAGGAGCTGCAGAATCTGCCCGAATAGCAGCGTGCCTGTGCTAGGCGGGTGAGCGGTGCTAATGTAACGTCGTTTCACAACCGGCACTCGTAACCCGCCACCACCAACCGGATGCTTCGCCGCATTCGATCGATGCATTGCTTCCGGAATGATCCTTCTGCCTGAGGGGTACCGGGGATCCTGAGCGCGGATCGAACATATAATTGGAGCGTTCGTGCATAACCTATGTCGTTCCGAGCCTCACATTTCTCAACCCACAACCCAACCCACAAAATGCGATGTCTTACATGACTTTGGCGAACTTTGGCAGTCTCCGCGCTCTGTCACGGCAGAGGCCGCGGGTTCGAGTCCCGTCGACCCCGCCATCATTCCAAAGAACTTATGGGATGATGGCTCGAAAAAGTCAAGCCACAATTCAGTCCCATAATTCATCGGATTGCGTGCGATTTCATGGGATTGCCTGCGATTTCATGCCCATCGCTGCCAGGAGTTCCGCGGCGCTGCCCATATGGCCAAGGAGGCATGTAGCGCTTTTTGGCTCGGCAGTGTGGCGGAATGCGTAGTCCGTCATGCCTGGTGCTCCGTTCTCGTTGAGTGCTACTCGAAGAAGCTCTCTTTCCAGACCTGCTGTCCCGCGAGCGACGTATAGGCTCCCCAAATCGCTAAGAAAGTCACCGTCAGGAGGACAAATAACGAGCCACCAACGTACCAACTTGAAAGATTGGTTGTGATGGGAATGTTCAACAGCAGGTCAACCGTGAACATGCCGGTCGCCAGTGCTATGAATCCGAAACGCAAGACCACAAATGCGGCTATGGCATAAATGGCGGCGAAAGTTGTTACATCAATCAGAACGTGGTGACTGCCGAAAGTCTTCATCGAGGTCCACACTGCGACAAAGGCCAGAGCAGCAAGCCAGGGCTTGCGTAGAATCACGCGTAAGATGAACATCACGAAAAAGAAGAGCAGAGTTCCCTGCACCGAAGTGGCCAAGTGCCACAACCAGGAACCAATTACACCGCGAGCTCCCAGCAGATAATCCGTGGTTCCCAAAGCAGGTGCATCGCCCGCTCGCAGCCGCAACAGATAGAAGATCGAGAAGATGAGAGCCCAGCTTACCCCCAGAATTACGCCGTAAAGTGCGTCTCTGCCGACCAGTGGGTCACGAATCTGTCCCGCCATGAGACGGCTCCAGGAAATGATGGCGTGCGGCCAACGCTTGCGGACAAAAGGCTCGATGGCCAGATAGAGCGCGCAAACAACCACGGTTATGAATAAAGCCGAGCTTGCAGCCAGTACGAAAAGTCCCAGTGACGAGATGGAGGAAACAAAATGGGCTTTGAAGAGCCACAGCAGCATTTGGATTGAAAAAATGGCGATACCCAGCCGCGCTGCGCCCTGAACATCCGCTTTTTCGCGCGAGTAATTGCGCCAGGCGATCAGAATTGCTGCCAATAGCAAAATCACCCCGACCACCGCCATGACGGTATCCCACACTTTTTTGCTGAAGGACTCATCGGAGATTGCCATGCGGGACGGTTCGGTCCAGTCTCCGATCAACGCAAAGTAAACCGGCTTGCCGCGATAGGAGGCTGCTTCGACGCGCAAGGGATATGTGGTACCCGGCCATGTTCCCGTCCAGGCAGCGCGAGCGTCGGAGGCCGCCAGCGAATTCCAAGTCGAGGTCGTGGACTGGAACTGCGACTGATCAAGACCCGCCAGATGGAATAACACGCTCCAATCAAAAGGCTGAAATCCTGCCGAACTGCTCTCCTTCTCGGGTGGAATCTCTTCCAGGTGGTGGAGTCTGCCCTCCGAGTCGAGGGAGATCTGCACCATGCCCGAGACGATTGGTGGCGGATCGGTGAGGTCCACAATACCGGGAATCAACGAATTGTCCTTCACCTGTGTGGCCACCATTTCCGATGGACTTTCGCGCAGCCAGTAGGTCAGAGCGGGGGGACGCCCTCGCAGCGCAGCGTCCCAGCTGGTACGCAGCTTAGGATTGTCATGCAGATATTCAAGGTAGGCATCGTTGTAGGAGAACCCCTGAGCGCTGTCGGCGGGCGGCGTGGTATATCCCAGTTCTTGCGCAATGTCACGGGCTTTCTGGTTCAGTATCTCCGCCGAATATGGGACATTCATTCTCTCGATACCACTAGTCTTCGCAGCCAGGAGATAGAACGCAATCAGTCCCACAAGCGCGGCGCAAAGCCACCCCACCGCGAAAGGGATCTTGAGTCCAGTAGTTTCGCCTGCGGCGGCCACCATTTGAGGGGACGGGGTTTCGCCGGCGGCGAGCGCCGCGGCCAGGGGATCTCCGCCCGGCAATGCCGCCGCCACTGCAAGTGCCGAAGCCGGCCTGGCATCGGGATCGGCTTCAAGACAATGCAGAATCACGTGCTCGACAGCCGGGTCGAGGTCCTTTACCAACGCGGAAGGCCGGCTCGGAGTACCGTCGCGACGTACGCGAATCATGTCTTCAAGAGTTCGACCATCGAACGCCGCTTTGCCGGTGAACACCTCGTATAGCAGCAGACCCAGTGAATAGATGTCGCTCTTGACGGTGACTTCTTCTCCGGAGAGCTGTTCCGGAGCCATGTAAGCTGGCGTCCCGCTGCGCACGTCCCGGATTTCGTCAGCTACGCCCGCCAGCCCGAAGTCGGTAATCAAGACTTCGCCGCGGCCATCCAGCATTACGTTCGCGGGCTTCAAGTCGCGATGCAGCACACCCTTGTCGTGGGCCGCCGCAAGTCCAGCGCAAATCTTACGGGCAATTTCGGCAGCCTTGTCGCCGGGCAAACGTCCAATACGGCGCAGCAGTGAGGCCATGTCTTCACCGTCGATGTACTCCATGGTGAAGAAGATCAGGTTGTCGGTCTCGCCGATGTCGAAGACGCGACAAACATTGGGGTGCGAGATGCGCCGCGCGATACGAACCTCGTTACGGAATCGCTCGAGGGTCTCCTCGTTCCGGGAAAACTCCGGCAAGAATTTGAGCGCGACCTGCTGGCCGAGGCTGAGATCGTCGGCGCGGTAAACCTCTCCCATGCCTCCTCTTCCAAGCAGCGCGATAATCCTGTAGCGGCCGGCAATTAGAGCACCTGGCGCAAAGCGGCCTTCGTTGGCATAGGAAGAGGACGGCCGGGACGATGGACGTCTCCTCGGAGTGGGGCTGGGCGGCCTGGGGACGGACTGTAACGTCGGAGTGTCCGTGCCATAAGCTTCTGCCGCTACATAAGCGGTCGGTTTCCCGCAAGCAGCACAGAACGGGGTTGCTTGCGCGGTCTCCGCCCCACACGATTGGCACTTCTGCATTAAAGGGATCCCCTTGGAGAACTCGTGCCGAATATCTTACAGCGGATTGTGAAGTTCATGGGGGTAGGGATCCTTCGACTCGTCGCTTCGCTCCTCGCTCAGGACGGCAAAACACCACTACTTCACAGGCGGCAGATACGGGAGATAGTGCGCAAACAACCAGCATAAGAAAAACACAATCGGCACGTGCACAATCATTTGCAACACGCTATAGCCGACCAGATCGCGTGCTTTCAACTTCAGAATACCCAGCAGAGGCAGCATCCAGAACGGATTGACGAGGTTCGGCAACGCTTCTGCCGCGTTGTAAATTTGCACGACCCATCCGAGATGAACATGATGCAGGGTCGCCGCTTGCAGAATGTAGGGAGCTTCGATGACCCACTTACTGCCCCCAGAAGGAACGAAGGTCCCCAGTATTGCCGAGTACAGCGCCACCAGTAATGGATACGTAGCCTGGGTCGTTATCCGAGCGAAGAGGTCGGCTAGCCAACTCGAGATGCCCGTTCCAACGATCATGCCGAAAATGACTGCGTAAAACGGGAACTGGATTAGCACTCCACCCGTAGCTGGAACCGAGTCGGCGACAGCCCGGACAAATCTTTTCGGCCTCCAATGCAACAGCAGTCCCGCGGCAATGAACATAAGGTTGTAGGTGTTCAGGTCCAAGGCGGCGAGGGCGCCTTGCGGCGAAGTGCGGAAGAAGTCAATCAGATACCAAATGATCAGCGCCGACACGAAGACGGTCAGCAACGGACTGTACTCCAGCCATTCACCGGGCTTGGTCCTCTTTTCCAGGGGCCGATCAACCGACTCGTATTCAATGCCAAAGTCAGCAGCGGTCTTCGCGTTCTCCGGAGAAGGCGCGGAGAAGTAAGCGACCGCCACCGAAACTACGATCAGCACGAGTGCCATCACGATGCTTTGCCATAGAAAAAGCGTCTGGCTCAGCGGAATCAGTCCGGAAATCGCAAACAGAGCCGGAGGGATGGAGCCTTTGGTGGCCATCATCATGGCCGCCGAGGAAGACAGTCCGAGCGCCCAAACCGCTCCGAGCCCGAGGTACGCAGCTGCTCCCGCGGCCCGATAGTCCATGCCTTTCACGCGGCGAGCCAGTTCGCGCGCGAGCAGTCCGCTGAAGATTAAGCTGAGTCCCCACGAGATCAGCGATGTCGCCATGGAAAATAACGCGATCATCGCGATCGCAGCGCGCCCGGTTTTCGGGATTCCCGCCAAAGCACGAATGAAGCGGTTGACGACAGGCGTAGTGGCGACTACGTATCCGCCAATGATGATCATCACCATCTGCATGGTGAAGGGCACCAGCGTCCAGAAGTTCTTGGCGCCTTGGATGGCGAGTTTGCTTGCGGACTCGTGCAGGCACAGGCCAAAGATGAAAACGATAACGATTCCGGCGAGAGCAAAAACCAGAGGATCGGGGAACCAACGCTCGCTCCAGGTTGCCAGGGCCAACCCAAAGCGCGCTAATCCGCTGTCGCCCTCCAGTTGAACGGCGTTTCCTTTGCGTGCAGATGCCTCCGAGTGAGACGACATGGAATCCTCCTCTGGCGCCGCTGGGTCGGTCACTGTACCGCGTCAAATGGTGCTGCTCTTCCCCGGCGCTCCCGAGATTACACTAATCATTTCGAGATTCATTGCACTTTTTGAACATGAAGATATTGAGCGGCACCGCCGACCGCGACGCGGTCTTGGATTGACCGGGATGGCAAAGGCAGACGTGAGATCTCAACGAGGTGGTAACCACCGGTTTCCGCGGCATAGGTTACCATGTGCTAAAGTACATGTCCTTTAGTAACTTCCACACATTCAGAATTCCGAATGCAAATTCCAAAAATAATACATTCGATGCGGCGAATGATCTATAATTTGGGAAGCTATTCATATACCGAGGTTTAAGAGGAAGCCGTTGGTTGAGGCGTGGCATCTAAGTTGCACGGTAATGATGCACCTGTGGGTGACTTCCCATTGGTGCGCCGTAACTTAAGGCCACCTGCCCCGATGGCCCGAGATCTGCAAACCCGCTTTTTTGCCGTCATCTTGGCGCTCCTAAGCGTAGCGGCAGTTGTGTTCGCATGGATCAACTTCCAAAAGGAACGTGAGTTCTCTTCCCCCTACGACGGCGTCTGGTGGGTCGAAGACGGCGGCCACTTGCGGGCAGCTCGGGTGGATATCGATGGACCCGGTCAGAAGGCTGGTATAAAGCAGGGCGACCGCCTGATTGCGGTCGACGGTCGAGACGTCGTTAACGTCGGTAGCTTGGAGCGCCAACTCTATCGTGCCGGAGTTTGGTCCAAAGCTACTTACTCTCTGACCCGCGAAGGCGTGAGCCTTGAGGCGCCGCTGATTCTTGCTCCCGTCCGATCGGTCGCTTTATGACGGATTGCGGCTCATCGCCCTGGTTTATCTGGGAATTGGCATTTACGTCCTCTTGAGGCGTTGGACTGCGCCCAAGAGCACACACTTTTATGTCTTTTGCCTGGTTTCGTTCATCTTTTACTCATTCCATTACACCGGCAAACTGAATGACTTTGACTGGATCGTTTACTGGTCCAACGTTGTGGCCTGGCTTTTGCAGCCGGCGCTGTTCCTGCACTTCTCGCTGACTTTCCCGGAACGCAAAGGCTTGTTAAACCGGCGACCCTGGCTGATTCCGGCCGTGTATCTGCCTGGCGCCATTCTGCTGGCTGCGCACATTTGCGCGATCTCCGTGCTGCAACCTAGTGAGGTGCTTCGCTGGAATCTGGACCGGCTGCAAATGTCGTACTTCGCCGCTTATTTCGTGCTGTCGGCGGCGGTTCTGTGGCACAGCTATCGTTATGCCGAGTCGGCGATCCTGCGGCAGCAGATGAAGTGGGTTACCCGCGGCACCATTCTGGCCGTCGCGCCGTTCACGCTCTTTTATGTCATCCCTTACTTGGCGGGAAGTCCGCCAACTTTAGGGATGAAGGTTTCGGTGTTATCGCTGGTATTTCTGCCACTGACATTTGGCTACGCCATCTTCCGCTATCGCTTGATGGATGTAGACCTCATCTTTAAGCGCGGCATGGCTTACACCATCGCGGCGGGCGCGATTACGGGCGCCTATTTCGCGGCGGTCGGCATTGCGTCTGAGATTTTTCATCAGAGATTCCCCAGTGTGGGCCCGATAGGACTGGTCGTCGCCATCGCGGTTACCGCATTGCTGTTCGATCCGTTCAAGAACTGGGTGCAGGACTACCTGGACAAGTTCTTCTACCGCAAGCGATACGATTACCGCAAAACCTTGACCGAGTTCGGCCGCGATCTCAATTCGGAGACCGATCTTGACAAGATGCTTACGTCAATCGTCGACCGGTTATCGCGCACTCTGCTGGTAGACCGGCTGGCGATCTTTCTCTCCGATCCTGAACAGCCGGACCAGTTTTCGCTGGCCAAGTCGTACGGTATTTCGAATACCAGCGGACTTGACTTTGACTTCCTCCACGTCGAGCGGCCGGAGTGGCAATTGGGTCACCTGTTCTTCGACAACACCAACCAGGCAGTACGCGAGACTCGCAGTGCGCGCGACACCATCCGCCGGCTGGAACTGAACTATTACATTCCTTGCACTGTGATGAACCGCATGATCGCCGTTCTCGGCTTGGGCAAGACATCGGAAGGCGATTTTCTCTCCAGCGAAGACGTGCAATTGCTGGAAACTCTTGCCGGATACATCGGCATCGCAGTGCAGAACGCGCGCCTCTACAAGTCTTTGGAGCAGAAGGCTGGGCAGTACGAGCGCCTGAAGGAGTTCAACGAAAACATCGTCGAATCCATCAGCGTGGGCGTCCTGGCGGTCGACCTGGAAGATCGCATCGAGTCGTGGAACTCGCAGATGGAAGTGATGTACGCCTTGCCGCGCCTGCAAGCGCTCGGGCGTTCGTTGAGCGAAGTGCTGGCTCCAGCATTTCTGGAAGAGTATTACCGTGTGCGCCAGACGCCGGGTATTCACAACCTGTACAAGTTCCGCTTGGGAACGACAGCCGGTGACACCCGGGTAGCTAATATCGCGATCGCTCCGCTGGTTACTAAGGACTTCAGCGTCGTGGGCCGGCTGATCATCGTGGATGACATCACCGAGCGGATCGAGTTGGAGTCGCAGCTATCGCAGGCGGAAAAGCTCTCCTCGATTGGCTTGCTAGCGGCTGGGGTCGCGCACGAAGTAAACACTCCTTTGGCGGTTATCTCTTCTTATGCCCAAATGCTGGCCAAGCAAGTCCACGGAGATGAAAAGCAGTCCGGCCTGCTGGAGAAAATCACACGTCAGACCTTCCGCGCTTCCGAAATCGTCAACAGCTTGCTGAACTTCTCGCGTACCTCGAGCACCGAATTCAGCAATGTAGATCTGAATCGGGTGATCCAGGACACGCTGACTTTGCTGGACCACCAGTTCAAGACCGCGCGCATCAAGGTGCAACCCGACCTGCAGCCAGAGTTGCCGCCCATCTACGGAAATACCGGAAAGCTGCAGCAAGTATTTCTCAACCTGTTCCTGAACGCCAAGGACGCTATGCCGGCAGGTGGAACTTTGAAGATCAGCACCTCCAATGGTCACCATGTGCAGGTGAAAGTAACGGACACGGGCACCGGCATCGCGCAGGAGCATATTCATCGTATCTACGACCCGTTCTTCACCACTAAGAACAAACCCAAGACTGGACACAGCGGGGGCACGGGCTTGGGACTGTCGGTGACGTACGGCATCATCCAGGAACACGCCGGGAAGATTCGCGTAGCCAGCGCTCCCGGCCAGGGTACGACTTTCATCATGGAGTTCCCCATGGTGAGAAAGGTGGTCAATGCCTGAAGTAGCAATTAGTCGCATGGCAACAGGTCGTGATGACATGGCGTCCGCAAGCTCCGTGTTGATCATCGACGACGAAGCCGCCATCCGGGAGTCGCTGCAAACTCTGCTGGAGTTTGAAGGCTATACCGTGGAGATAGCCAACGATGGCATGGAGGGCCTGGCTCGCATCGCAGAGCATCCTTTCGACCTGGTGCTGCTGGATTTCGCCCTGCCGGAGCGTAATGGCATCGCCATCCTGCACGATATCCGCGAGCGGGATTCTGAGCTGCCGGTCATCATGATCACGGCCTACGGCACCGTGGAGAACGCCGTGAACGCCATGCAGGCCGGGGCCACCAACTTCATCCAGAAGCCTTGGGACAACGAGAAATTGCTGGCCGACGTGCGCACTGCGGTCGGCCGACGGCGCGCCGAAGAAGAAGTCATCCAACTGAAGCGCGCCCTCAAGCAGCGCTACAACTTTGAGCACATCATCGGCAAGAGCGAGCCGATGCTACGCATCTTTGACCTGGTGGCGCAAGTCGCACCGAGCCGCTCTACAGTATTGTTGCAAGGCGAAAGCGGCACGGGCAAAGAGCTCATCGCTAAAGCTATCCACATGAACTCGACGCGCCGCGACCGTGCATTCGTCCCCGTGAACACCGGTTCCATGCCGGCTGACCTGCTGGAGTCGACACTGTTTGGTCATGTCAAAGGCGCGTTCACCAGCGCTATCGCGAGCAAGAAAGGCCTTTTCGAAGTAGCCGATCGCGGGACACTTTTCCTGGACGAGATCGGCACCATGAATCTGGAGACGCAGGCCAAAATCCTGCGCGTGCTGCAGGACCGCAAGTTCATGCACCTGGGCGGCGTCAGCGAGATACAGGTAGACGTGCGCATTATCGCCGCCACGAATGTCAACCTCCAGCAACAAGTGAAGGAAGGAAAGTTCCGCGACGACCTCTTCTACCGTCTCAACGTGATCACCATTGACCTGCCGCCGTTGCGGCAGCGGAAGAACGATATTCCGATCCTGGTACAGTATTTCATCGCCAAGTTTGCCGAGGAGAATGAACGGCTTCCGCTGCGCACCACTCCCGAGGCCATGCGGCCGTTGTTGGACTACGACTGGCCGGGCAACGTGCGTGAACTGGAAAACGTGATCGAACGTGCCGTGGTACTGGCGACCGGACCCAACCTGACCCCCGATTTGCTGCCAGAAAACGTAATCGGCCGCGGCGGCAAGTTCGCCATCATGGAACACCACCCAGACGCGTCGCTGTTCGAAATCATTGAGGACTGCGAGCGCCGCGTGATTGCCGATATGCTGGAAAAGTGCGGCTGGAACCAGACCGAAGCCGCCGACCGCTTCCGCATTCCGCTGTCCACTCTGAACCAGAAGATCAAGCGGCTGAGTATTGAGATCAAGAAGAAGAATCGAGAGAACGGGAACAGCTAGTACAAAGGCCGCTCCAGCCGATCTGCTCTTCCCTGCTTATCTCCCGATGAGTGCCTCCAGTCTCGACAGACGCTGCTGAAACTCTAAGTTTTGTGTCTGTAACGATTCGATCTGCCCCTGCTGTGCCTTGATCACGTCCTGCTGCGCCGCGACTACCGCGTGCTGCTTCTGCAATTCGTTCAGCAGCATGGGCGCGAGGTACTGATACTTCACCGTGTAGGGCTGGCCATCTTTGTCGTAGGCCACCATGTCGGGATACACCTTCGCCACTTCTTCCGCGATTAGTCCGTATTGCGGCTGGTGCGAGCCATCGTCATACTGCGGCTTGTAGAAGAAGGTCACCGGACGCAACTGGAATAGTCGGCTGCTGCTGTCGCCCATGTCGGCAATCTGCTGCTTGAAGCGGCGAGAAGAGACGACACAACTGGTCACTGGCGTTGTTCCAAACAGCGTTCCATTTTGATCGACGCAAACCGCTTGAAAAGGTGGGCTTGGAGTGGCGGTCGAACCGTAGATGCCCGCGATGTAAGCGGAGGTCTGGGGACCTGTGCCCCCACCAGGGCCCCCGATGCGGATCGCGTTGCTCTCCGTACCGGAGATGGGGCCTGGATTGCCAATGTAGATGTCGTTGCTGCCAGTGGTGTTGTTGAAGCCAGCCTGGTAGCCGTAGAAGGTGTTGTTGCCAGGAGTATCAGGGCCGCTGGTATTATAGCCAGCCTGATAACCGTAGAAGCTATTGTCGGAGCCCCAGTTGTTGTGATAACCCGCCTGGTAGCCAGTGTATGTATTCAAGCCCGCTTTGTTTGGAATATTACTAACGCCGGCCCCCACTCCAATAAATAGATTGCCTTCAAAGGCGTCAATGTAGCCCAGGTCCAATACGACGCTTCCTCCAATCGCGTAAGTATAGTCACTGTTTACAAAAGTCGCCTCGAGCGTTCCCGCGAGAGTTCCGTTTCCACTAATATTGAAGTTTGCATCAGGCTGCTGCGACGTCCCATTCGCAATGTAATACGGCGAGCCGGGCCCAGATACCACCCCAGTTAGGTTCGACCCGTCACCGTAATAGACATTTGATATGTTCGACAGGGTTACCGCATGATGGTATGTTCCGCTAAATTGGGAACTTCCCAAACTGCCGCTCAAGTTCGAGAACAAAATGCCTGTCAGTCCCGCGCCGCTACCTGTGAACGTACCGAGCGCGTTGACGTTACCGTTGCCGTCCACGGAGAACTTTTCTGCTCCGTTATTCTGTCCGCTCAGGATCTTGCCGCCCGCTCCGTTGTTAAACACTGCTGCGATCCCCGTTGGACTGGCGACGGACGCGCTCACTCCGACGGTGCTGCCGTGAGTCGCTGTGGACAGCCCTCGCACACCGGTTCCACTGATGCTACTCACATATCCCTTCAACCCATAGGTGTATCCCGACGTGGCCGTGGCAAAACCCACCAGTCCGACGCCCATGGTGCTGTCCGAAACGCCCTCTATACCATAGCCCTGCGCCGAGGGCGAAAAGGCATGGCCAAAAATGGCTACGCCGTCTCCGGGAATGTTGCCCACTACCGCATTCGTGTAGTTTGCGCTTGAAGTGGTAGCGCTGATTCCGTATCCGGTTCCATTTTGCGTGACCCCCACGATCGGCGCGCTGGTCGAACCGCTGAAGTTGGTCGGGCCCTGACTGGCGATCAACTTGGACGGTGCCTTGTTATTACCTGGCCCCGACGCCTGCTGGGCGGAGCCAGAGCCGGAGTTGGAGGCGACGCAAGCGGCCGAGTTGGTTGAGTTCAAGTCTTTCGCCAGCACGAAGTCGGAGATACTTTTGCCTGCCAGCGTTTCCGCTTCATGCGCTTTGAACGCATACGGTACACTCACCAGCAGCACGCGCGGATCCTCAGCTTGTCCTTGCACCTGCACTCCTAACCAGCGCTGCTCCTGCTGCGAGAACAGATCGCTCGGCAAACCTGTTGCTGTCGTACTTCCCAGAAGCACGCTGTACTGGCCACTGGCGTCGGGCGTGACGTTCTGCGTTTCAATCCAAACCGGCGCACCGCCGTTCTGCAGCTTATAGATGGCGAACGTGACCCCGACAGTCGCAGATGCGATCGGCATGGTCTCTGCATCCTTCAGAGTTCCGCTATAGCGGATGAGATTGGGAACGGAGGGCGCCAATGTTTGTTGTGCCGAACTAACGGAGACCAACAACAAGGTACAGAGGAGAACAGAGATACTGGTGCTGACGCAGCGCATGAGGCGCTCCTTTCGGACAGAGAACTCTGGGAATAGATGCAGCTTGGCCGAGTTGTTCGGAATTCTACTCCCTGCGCACTCAGCCGAGGCACGCGAAAAAAATGCCGAAGGACATCCATCACACCTAGACGTGAGATAGATCACAGCCGGGTTGTGCGTCCAGAGGACACAATCTCAGCAGGATCGAGGCACGGCCGTTGGAGGTAGCTATGTCGGAAGACAAACGCGATGTTTTGGAGGTTTTGCGGTACGAGCTCAATTTCCTTGAACAAGGTGGGTATGGGAATTGGTACAGCACGCCGTGGGGGCCTGCTTCCATCTTCCAGGACTCACTAACCTGTCCCAATCATGGGGACCCGACCCGTCCCCACGCTTGCCATGAGTGTCTGCTTTACGACTTTGTACCTGAGGAATACCGCACGGAAGATGTTCCCTGCCACCACATCCCGCTGAATCGTCAGGGAGTTACAGTTGCAACGCCAAATCAGACCGAGGAGGAGTTGCGGGAGAACGTAAAGCACTGGCTAAAACGCACGATCGCGAGGATTGAGGCAGACCGTGCCAAGCAGCAGGCGGATCTCGCCACCCAAAAGGCCGGATAGCCGGTCCTCGGGTCACGCGGCTCGCCAATTTGTGTTGCCCGTTTCTTTCAGCGGTTCAAGTCCGTCCCATTTCGGAACCGAAACTCGAGAGAATCTTCTTTTCGCGCAGATTCTCCTACCGGTTTACAGATAGAATGCGGCATCGGGCCAGCGCCTGCCGGAGCACGCCATGAGACGGAGTTTCGCTTCCCTCGATCCCCAGGAAGCCCTTCACGTAGCTATCTTCATCGAAGAACGCAATGCGGAGTTGTACCACCGCTTCGCGGAAATGTTCGTCGAGTTTCGCGACAGCGAATCGCTGGAAATCGCCAGTGTCTTCTGGGAGATGGCAGCAGAAGAAAACCAGCACAGCTCGCTGTTGCAAACCAAATATATGGAGCAGTATGGCAGTTCACGTTGTGCCCTGACCGAAGAAGATCTGGTCGAGTGGATCGAGGTCCCCAAGTTGGAGGACGGAGACATCTTCGCGCCAACACCCGAAGGCAGCAAAAGCAACGTGCGGGAGCGCGCCTTGAGGGTCGCTCTTAAGGCGGAGATGGGAGCCCAGCGGTATTATTCCGACCTGATGCAGAACACGCAGGAGGGACCGCTGCACCGACTCTATCGCGAACTAGCAGAGATGGAAGACAGTCACGCGGCTTACATTCAGAGCAAACTCGTTCCCCATCCCACCAATGACAAGAAAACAAACTAGCAACTAGCTTCGAGCTATCAGCCGTCAGCTGTCAGTAAAAGACAGCAACAACTCGAACTCATCTCGCAAATTGGTTTGTATCAGGGCGTGGCTTTCAGCCATGCCCTAAAGGTGCCTTTCTGATTGGGCTTTGAGCCCCTGTCTTCAGCGGCTGAAGCCGCTGGTCTTAGGCCGCCGTTCCGGCACGACTGGAAAGTCGTGCCCTGGTACAAATCTGATCTGCCGCTATTTGTGAGACCAATTCTAGTGGCAAGCAATCGCGTTCGACTCATCCTACGGCTTGCTCAGGTCCTGGGGAAACGATTTGAATTCCACGTGGCGTTGAGTGGTTTTGTCCTTGCTGCCGGCATCCGTGGCGTGCTGCACCAGCGAGCCTTTGATTATGCGGTAATCTTCCTGGCCGTAGTGCTTGCCAGGAGTAATTGTGATTACCCCATTGAAGTCATACCAGACGCCATGCACTGTCTTGGTATTGAATGACAGGTGATCGCCCGCAAGGCTGGCCTTGTCGAAGAACTGGTCAATGAACTGACCCTTGTCGCTATCCGCGTCACCGAATCGCGAGATGTAGCCGGACACTTTGCCATCTTCCACGGTGAGTTGCACAAACTCGCCGTCGCGCAAGAAAGAGTACATCCCCGAGGGTCGTCGGCGGGAGCAGAAGGCGTTGCGGTTTGCTGGAGAGTCGATGCCGGAAAAGTCAGGGGCACGGCCAGCGCAAAAAGGGTAAGCGAGCCAATCAAGGCCGCCAACATCACACATCTCCGGATCATGTTGTCTCCCCGTGTTGATCCATCATTGCACGCCCCCAAAGGTTAACGAAACAGTAACTTTTGCATCGTGACCAGACCCGCCAAGTCCGCCGTTTTCCGCTATAATCCGAGTACCTGCTCCACGGTTGAGGATAATGCCGGACAGTACTGCAGCCAGGCCCCAGCGCGATCCTTCAGCGCGCGATTCCGCCATTTCTGAGGAGGCAACCTCGCCTATTGCCGGGGAACCTGGAACACCGACGCTCCTGTTTGAGTTGGAGCCCTGGCATCGGGTCTTTCGCCGCAATCTCGGTGATCTCCTGCTCCATCGGGAACCGCCTCCGGTCGAGATCACGGCTCAGCCGGTTGCCTTGCGGCCGGGATATTTCATCCGCACCGGCATCGATGCCTACCGCTTCGCCGAGTCGTACGCCGGTCACATTGCGTTCATCATCGTGGTGTATCTGGTATGCACCCTGCCGCTGTTTAATCGCGCGCCCAAGCTCCAGTCGCCGTTCGAAAACACCAAGGTCGAATACTACCCCGTAAGCGATTATCTGCCGCCAATCAATACCGCCAGCGCTGAGCCAATGAAGCCACGCAAGGGTGCGCCTAAGCTGGCGAAGCAGGAGATTTTGTCCGTCCCGCCGGAGCCTGACAATAACCACCAGACCATCGTTACTCCACCCAAGGTGAAGCTGACACACGACGTCGCGCTGCCCAATATTGTCGCTTGGACGCCGGTGCCTGCCGCGCAACCGATAGCCGCCTCCGCGCGTTCGGTTTCGCAATTGAAAGTGCCGCAGTTTGAACCTCAGGTAGTGGCGCCCACCGCCGACATCTCGCAGGTGAAATCAAAGTTACAGCTTCCCACCCTGCCGCAGCCGTCGGTGGTTGAACCCCCATTGTCTCCCGACCAGTTGAAGCTGCAAAAGGGAACGCTCAACATGGCGCAGATGCAGCCGCAGGTGGCGGCCCCCAAGTTGCCGGTGCCGGTACAGCGTGCCGCCGGCGTCGGTGACAGCGGAGCCAAGAACGTCGGTCCGCCTCCCAATGTGCAAAACTTGCCCCCTACAAAGGGGCAAGGACAATTGATCGCATTGGGACTAAGTCCGGCTGACGTGCGCGGACCGATCAACGTGCCCAACGGCAATCGAAGCGGAGAGTTTCACGCTTCACCGAGCGGCAAACCTGACGCACCGGGCACTCCCAACGTGGTCAGCACCGGCAACAGTTCCACCGGTGGCAAGGCAAGGGCACCGGCAACGGTTTGCCTTCAGGCATCATGGTTGGGACGCCTCCGCCGGGAGCGGCTACTTCCGCGACCGCCGGAAATTCCGCCAAGCCGCCCGCTTCGAATCCTGACATGGAAGCTCGCAAGCGAATGATCGCCGAAGCCATGAAGCCCTCGCTGCCCAGCATCCGTGACCGCCAGCCTCCAGCGCCGCCTCCCACATTGTCAGATGACCCGGACGCGAGCATCGAGAAGCGGGTGTTCCACGCGAAGCCTTATTATTCGCTGGTCATGAATATGCCTAATCTGACCTCCGCCAAAGGAAGTTGGATTATTCATTTTGCAGAACTCGCGGAAAGTACCGATAAAGGCTTGATCACCGCGCCGGTTGCTACTACGAAAGTCGATCCTGCCTATCCTCCCGAGGTCCTGCGCGACCACGTGGAAGGTACGGTAACGCTTTATGCGGTGATCCGCGCCGACGGAACCGTTGACGGTATTAAGGTTCTCGACAGCCTGGACTCGCGCCTCGACGCGACTGCGGTGCGCGCGCTCGCGCGCTGGCACTTCCGCCCCGGCACCAAAAACGGCGCGCCGGTTGCGCTGGAAGCCGTGGTGCAGATACCCTTTCGCATGCAGCATCCGCAGTAAAGCAGTTGGCGGTTAGCAATTAGAGCATTTTCTGAGTTGCTGTATCCACCTTGAAAGGGCGTGGCTTCAGCCGCGCCGATCCCCGCTACCAACAACTCGGCCTTTAGGCCCTGAGGTACGTCCCCTCAGGGGGCTAAAGCCGGTCACTTCTCAATATCTTTTCGGCACGCCTGAAGGCGTGCCCTTTCAAAGCGGATAGAGCCACTGTGGAATCGCGCCAGCTTTTAGTTCTCAGCAACCCCTTTCATCCTACGCCAAGCCCTTCTCGGTCGGATGAAAACTCAAAATCCAGATCGCTAAACGCTAAGTGCTAAATGCTCGTTCCTTTCCGTTCTCTAGCGCTTTCGCTTCCGGACGAGAACATCGAAACTGACCACGCCGTTCTCATCGCGTATCGCTTCGATCGTGTATTCGCTGTTGATGTTGTATTCGAACTGAATGACCTGTTGCGCCGACCTGGTGAGGTTGGTGATGTAGGTCAGAGTCACATTATTCGACACCTGCTGTTCGACCGTGATGCGCGCATTAGGATTATTGTCGGGACCGCCGACCGAGGGATTGATCCTGATGGAGCTCACGCCAAACAGCCTGGAGACGCGGTTGGAAACGACCTGGTTGATCGCCTGTCCGAGGATGGCACCCGAGGCGCTCTCCGCAAACCCGGACGAGGGAGTAGTGTTCAACGCGCCCTCCTGCTGGGTACGCCCGAATGCCAGGAGACCAATGATGTCCTCACTCGACAACGGCGGGTCTGAACGGTAGGTGGTATTCAGACGTTCCAACGTGCCGTGCAACCCGATGGTAATGTCGTAGTCGCGGACGCGCGTGGTTGCCTCTACATCCAGCACCGGGTCGATGCGCACAGGATTGGTGAAAGTAATATCGCCGCGCTCAAGGTGGTACTTGCTTCCACCGAGCTTGATGTCGCCTTCGGCAATGTTGATGCGACCCAGGAGGACTGGGCGGGCGGCGGTGCCTCGCAGTCGCAGATCGACGTCGCCTGCCAGTTTCGCCAGGGTCGTCTGCACTGTCAACTCTGGGGTCGAGAGAATACGGACGTCGAGGCGCAGGTTATTGAGCGGTGAATTCACAACCGGCAAGGTCGCCGGTTGACCGGCTTGTGCCAACGCCAGGGCCAGGTCAGTGGACGGGATCTGCGCAAAGCGGGTAACGGTAACGTCTCCGCTGAGGACCGAACTTTGCAGCGTGCCAACGAGGCGAAGTGTCTCATCGGCGGTAACGCTGATTCCGGCGTAGCGAAAACGAATTTCATGTCCGCTGGCGGTCAGGTTGAAGCCGACTGTCTTTCCGTAAGTAATGAAGCCACCAAAGGTCACGAGACCGCCGCCAGTACGCGCGGTCAACTTCTCCACTTCCAGCCGGTCCTGGTTGAAGACGAGGCTGCCGTTGATATCGCCGAGTCCTGCGGGCAGGTCAATCATCGAAAGACCGCCGTGCTCGATGTTGATGTGCCCAGATACAGCCGGCTGCGTCATCGGGCCGTTTACCGTCAGGTCGAGGTCCGACGCTCCGTACGAAGTGATCTCAGGGTCAAGTATGTGGACGAGGTTCAAATCCACATGGCCGTTGGCGCGCAAAGCCAGTCGGCGATCGTCCTTGAGACTGGCGTCACCGGTTAACGTGAAGTGCGATTCCCCGCTTACCAACATGCAGCGTTGCACGGTGATGAGTTCGTTCGCCATCACAAGTTCCACGGGACCATCGCTGGTGATTGCAATTTTGTCCACCTCCACAGCGAATTGGTAGAGGCTGAACTTGCCGTTGAGAAGCCTCGGCTGCTTAAGTGGGCCGGTGAGGTCCGCGTGTCCAGCAAGGGATGCATGGCGAGTGATTCGCTGGCGTACCTGTTCCGGCAGAAAAGGATTGATGTCGAGACCGGAAAATTCCAGCTTTAGGTTGGACTGCATGTCGCCACGCAGTTCAATTCCCCCATCAATCGCCAAGTTTGCAGAAGGAAAATTCGAGCGAGCCGTGAGTTGCAGATGGGTGCCATGGGTCACTGCATCAGCCGTGAGGCCGCCGATACGGTCTCCGTTGAGCACGAGATCTGTAACTTGCACGTGAGCATTGATCACGGGCTGGTCGATCGTGCCTGATCCTTTTGCCGCAAACTTGGCGCCACCACCGACTTCCAAATGTGGCATTCGCAATTCAGGGACACTTGCTAAATCGATACCTTCACCTGCCAAGTCGAAGCGTACGTCCCTATTGTTGAAGTTGTAGGCAGCCGAACCCATAACTTTGCCGCGCATGGCCTGCAACTGAATGTCATCCAGTTGCGCCTCGTGATTAACCAAGACGAGGTTCGCGGTCAGGGACTTGACGGGACGCCCGTAAGCTTGAGCCCCCGTTACGGAAAGATGTCCGGCGGCGTGAGGATTCGCCTGGGTCCCCTCGGCATGCAAGGTGAAATTCAGAGTGCCGGTCACCGGGTAATTCCAACCTGCGGCGCGTTGCAATTCTCCGATGTCCGCATTCTGGATGGCAGCCTGCACTTGGAATGGCAGATTAGGGGTGAAGCTTCCCTTTTCCAGGGTCGCCGAACCATCCACATTCAAGCGTGCAGTTCCTTCTTCGATGACGCCGTGGTGCACGGCCACGCCTGTGGACGAGTACTGCACATCCCCGGCGAACTGATCGAAGTGGATGCGGCCAGGTCGCGCCGCTGGCGGCAGAGGGGGAGGCTGGGGTGCAGAAGTGAAGTGAAAGAGTGAATGCTTCTTCGCTGGAGCTTGCGTCGGAGTCGGGGCCGAAGCCGGTACGCTGGGCGTATAAAGATACGTGAAGTCAGACGCCTGAACGTGGCCCGCGATCTGCGGGTCCTTCAGGCGGCCGCTGAGCGTGCCGTTGAAGGTCGCCGTGCCTGCGAGTTCCACAGGTGGCGGCGGGCTACCCAAAGCGTTCAGAAGTGGCTGGAACTCAGTCAGGCTGGCGGTACTCAGTACTAAATGTAAAGCTGCGGACGTCGATCCTAATGTGCCGACGGCCTCTACATGCGAGTGGGGCGTCGTCATCGAAAGCGCAGAGAAATCCATGACCTGCGCTTTGGGGTTATAGCGGGCCCGCACTGTGGCGGTCACCGGCAACTGCCCTGCGGAAGCGTGCGCTGGAGCAGTGACGTCGAGCGCGAGGTCGGCGGCTGCGTTAGCGAGCGAGCGCGTCCATGTTAAATCGACTGTTCCTCCAACGCTGCCGGATGGGTTGAGCTTGTCGTAGGGTGCTGCTTTGGTTGAAAACATGCGCGCCAGATCGATCAGCGAGATGGAGCTCAGCCGTAAGCGGGCGGTGCCCTGCTGCGGGCCCGGGCCAGCGATGGTTGGCAAGCTCGGTTTAGAGCTTTGCTTGGTGTTCGGCTGCGAGCCCTTGGCAATTTGGACGGTCTGCGCCGCCGGGGCGGATGTCGAGCCGGTGAAGACCTTCCTGACTTCAGCGTCGCCAGTCACCACGCCCCCCAACAATCGTGCGGCGATTCTAGTAAGCGACAGACGATCGTCGGCGAGAGCAAACTCAGCGTTTCCATTCGCGTCGCGCACTGTAACACCGTTATCCAGATAAGTGACACTGCGGGCGGCCGCGTATCCCCGTGTTCCAATGCCAGCGGCGGTTGAATAAGTCCCCGACCCATTGACTGTTATCGTGCCGCCTCGAAGTTGATAGGAGCGGACAACCGATCCCAACTGGGCAACGTCGAGCGCGCTGCTATAGGTGAACTGTATCTTCGGGTTGTCGAAGTTGGTAAGCTCACCTGTCGTTTGGAGCGAGGACTGTTCCGATACGAGGTTCAGCGACTTAATTTGCAGTCGATTGGACCATAGGCTGAAGGCCATGTCGCCCCGCGCCGCGACATTGCGGAAGTCCTCGTACTTCGCATCCATTTTGCCTGCGCGCACGGAACCGTCGTAGCGCCGGTCGGAGTGATTGTAGGTCATCACTGCAGTCACGTCGTCTGCTGCAAAATCGAGCGGCAGAACCCGGTCGTTCAACAGCAACAGACCGTTGTGCAAATCCAGGCGAGCAATCGCCAGGTCAAACAACTGCTGTACCGGACTCGTATTGCTTCGAACTTTCGCTTCCGGGGCATTTGTCGAGCCATCGGGGTTCACGATGAGGTGGATAACCGGACGATCAAGCGCTACCTCCCTGAGGCTGATGCGCTTTTCCAGGAACGAGATGATGTGCAGGCGAACGTGGATTCGATCAGCGTGTGCGTAAGGCGGCTGATCCGAAGGCTCCAGACCGTGAATCGTCAGGTTATCCGCGTCGAACTCAAGCCTGGATAGGTTCCAGCGAAAAGCACCAAGCTCCACCCGTCCACCAGTCGCGTCTTCCAAGGTCGCGATTGTCTTGCGCCGAACCAGGTCCGCGAATTGTGGGCTGCGAACGTAACGAACCAGCGCGATAGCGATCGCCAGCAACACCACGCCGATTGCGGCCTCAATCCACAAGCGAGTGTGAGAACGACGAGTTTGCGTTTCTGCGGTCATTCTCAGTTCGAACCGGAAGCCCTGCTCTCATCCGCCGGAGCATTGCCAGCTGGAATTGGTACCGTGCTTTTTATTTCCGCCTGCTGCCGCAGATTGTGCAGCCACTGGTCTAGAAGCTCATCCATGCGACGCTGCACGAGCAGTTCACGAATCCTGGGTTCAACCTCGGTCAATGTGACTGCTGTGCCACCGTTTGTCTGCAAATCAGGCAGCAACTGGTTTTGGTAGTAAGACTCAACTTCGTCCGGCTGAACGTGCACATTGGGCCGTAGACGGACTTCTACGAAGTTCATCACTCGCACCTCGGCGCGCAGATGGGCCATCAGGCTGTCCTGCGTCAGTCCATAGCCAGCCAAAAAGCGGTACCAACTCTGATCGTTGGCACCGTTTGGAAGCTGCGCCCGAAGTTTGGCGATATCTTTTTCAAGGTCGGCGTCCGAGGGTTGCAAGAAGGACTCACCACCCATTTGCGCTTCAAGCAGTTGACGGTCGATGAGGCGCTGCAAAGCTTGCAGACGATCAGCCTGGGTCACTTGAGCGACGGACTTCTGCTGCATCAGAGCCTCGAAGGCGATGGCTTCCTCCCAATCGCTTTGGAACACAGGCTGACGGTTCACCGTGGCAACGATTCCGTCAATCACCTCACCCGCTAAGGCGGCAGACGACAGCACCGGCACGAATAAGAACAGGACAAGCGTTAGATAGAGAATTCGTTTCATTAAAATGTCTGTCCGATACTGAAATAGAAGTTGATATGACGCAACGTCTGCACCGTGTCCGTTTCCTGGATTGGATAGCGCGTCGGGTTAAAGTTGTAACCGACATCCAGGCGAACGGGGCCTACCGGTGTCTTGTAACGTATGCCCATTCCGATGGCTTGCGGGTTATAGCTAAAGTTACAGGTTTCCTTGCTGTCAGGCGCGGAACAATTCGCAATCGAGGGCTGATGAATACGCAGCATGCCACTGATGATGTGGTTCGCAGTATCGAAGACGTTCCCCATGTCGTGAAAAAAAACAAAGCTTACGTTGTCCCCCACGTAGGGCAAGTTCACGGGAGGCGTGCGTATTTCCAGGTTGTTGATGAAGAGTCCCTGTCCGCCAATTGGATATCCAGTAACCAGGTCGCGAGGACCAGCCTGGTTGATGGAGAAGCCGCGCAACGAATTTCCGCCGCCCGCAAAGAATAGTTCGGGCAGAGGAACGGAGGTCGCTTCCGACGGCAAAGTCCCGGTAGGCGGCAGACTGAGAAAATCGTTGGTGCCGTAGGGATGCAGTATTCCAATTTGCGTGTTTCGTGCGAACACCCACCTCTTCTTGAACCTGTAGTAGGTGGAATTCTGCAGCAGCACCTTGCCGAAATTCGCCTCGGAGCCGAGTGCGCTGGTCGCCAGACCCAAGTCCGCGATGTTGTAGCTGCCTTTGGTCGAGTCGATAGGGTTGTCCCGGGTGTCGCGTACGTAAGTAAAACTCGGAATCGCCAACCGTACTGGTTTCGAATACAGTGGGATGAGAGTTGGGTCGATTACCAAGCTGTTGGGATCGATAGACACCCGCTGATAACTTAACCGGTAAAAAAGGGTCGTCGTCCGGCTGTATTTCTGTTCTGCTTGTACCGTTCCGTCGAGCCGTTCCGAGGTAAACGTGTTTACGTCGGCCTCGTTGTTGTAAAAGGCGGTGGCATTGAAGCGCCAGTTCTCCCGGTGAAACAGGCGCGGTGCGTCATACCCGATCAAACCACGGCGGACCAGCAAACCAACGCGGGCCCGCATGGTCAGCGTCTGGTCTCGTCCGAACATATTCAGGCGCGTAACCTCCAGAACACCGTTCGGACTCACTCCGGTGCTGCCCTGTGGATTGCTTGTAGTGGGGATGTTGCCGGTCGCAAACTCGATGCCGCCGCCGTAGCGGAACGTCCAACGCCTGGCCTCCTGAAGGTTGAAAAGAACATCCTTGGAAGGCTCCTGACCGTCCGGGTTCTGCACCGCCATATCCACTTGGTTGAAGAGACCCAGATCGTAAAGGCGCCGTTGCGAAGCCACCATTCGCGACTGACTCAAGGGATCTCCATCCCTGATGCGCATCTCGCGATTTACCACGTAAGGACGCGTATATTCCCGTCCGCTCACCAGGACGCGGTCGACGAAGACTTGCTCACCCTCGGTGATGGTGTAAGCGACTCGCATTCGGTACGGCTCATCGGGTACAGGTATGGCGGCGGCTTCAAACTGCACCTCAGGAAAACCATGGTTGTAATAAAAGTAGGTTACTGCATCGCGATCACTAGCTATGTTCGCTTCGCTGTAGGGCTGGCCGTCGACGCAGCTTAACAACGGCAGCAACCGATCCTCCGGATACTTGTGATTGCCTGTCAACTTTAACGAACCCACCAGTGTTTGTGGGCCTTCCTCCGTCTTGATAACCACCGCCATCTGGCCATTTTTGCCCTCGTAATCGTCCTCGAGCCCGGCTGTCACTTTGACCTCGAGAAACCCATTGGCCAGATATAGATTCTTGATGGCTGTCAGGTCTTCGGCAAGCAGTCTCTGACTGAAACGGCCGTTTGGCAGGGTCAAGTTAGACGGCTGCACGGAAATACGCTCGCGCAGGGTATCGTTGTCAAAATACTTGTTACCCTCCAGTTTCACAGCGGCGAGCTTATGGCGCTCGCCTGGATCAATCTTGTAAACGATATTGACGTGGTTCTTTTCCGGTGAGGGTTGCCGTTCGACTTCCACCTCGACATCGAAATAGCCTTTCGTTTGCAGATAGTCGCGCACGTTGCGACGTCCTTCGTTCAGCAGATCGTCATCAACCGAGTTCTCCTGGTAGACCGGAACAAGCTTTTTAAGTTGCCGATTGCTGATCTTTGCGCCATCTGTAGTGATCGCCACCGTCGGTCCCTCTTCCACCTTAAACACGTAATCGAGACGGTTGGTCTGAGGATGGTAGATGTGATCGGTGAGTGAGACCTGGGCCTCCAGATGGTTGTTCTTCTGGTACTTCTCGCGTAAGCGCTCCAAGGCTCGCGTGACATGCTCCTGCTTCACCTTGGCGCCGGATTTCAACTTGGTAAGGCTGCGGACCTTATCGGGCGGAATACCGGTATCACCCTCGATTTTGACCTCGCCAACGCGGGCCAGTTCCCCGGGAACCACGTGGAAATTAATATCCATTTGCCGGGTATCGTCGTGAGGATTCAGGTCGTAGGTGAGTTTGGCTTTGTAGTAGCCATTGTCGGCCAACACCTTTCGCATTCGTTCCACCGAGCGATCCACGTTTTCCTGTGAAAACGTCGCTCCTAAATCGAGCTTGCTGGATTCGATCAATTGATGGGCTTTGGGATTCGTCTTGGCCGGAGCACCGTCTACATTAATGTCGCCGTTGAAATAGTTCTCTGTAGCCACAAAGACGAGCGCCAAACCGTTCTGCTGGTTTGGCTCCGCTTCCACTTGGAGCGTGGCAAAGCGCCCGGTAGCGTAGAGCACTCGTAGACTGGCGCGAATCTTGTCGCGATCCAGAGGCTCGCCCACTTTCTGCACTACCAACTGTCGCAACATCTCGGGATTAGTGCCCGTGATACCGCGGAATTGAATGGTTCTCACTGGGGCGCCCTGGTACTTGCTGAGTTCGGCCAGCGCTGGGGGGAGATTGGGCTGGGAAGCCGTCGAGTCCGGCTTCTGCCCGGTAGACAAGGGGCTGATTTGCGCATACACCAAGGACGCGCTCAGCACCAGGAAGGCACAGAACGGCGCAATTTTGTGGAACGATGGCGTGACTGCCTCCGTCAAACTCTGGACTCCAGCACATCGGCTGCCCGGAGGACCTCGTCTGACGGGACCAGTCCGGTGTGCTCAGCCGGCGAAGGTACGTCCCCCAGCGCGATGCAACTGCGGTGACCTTTCTTCAACCCGGTCCTCACGGCGAAGTTAATGTCGATTCCCTATAATAAACAAGGAAGCCTTCCCGGGAGCAGGTGCGGTTGTTGGAATTCGCCGAACGTTATTCTCGACAAGTCCTGTTTCCCCCTATCGGGGCCGAAGGGCAGAAGAAACTCTCGGCGGCACGTATAACGATTGTCGGATGTGGAGCAACCGGCTCGGCACTGGCTTCCCTGCTCTCACGGAGCGGTATAGGCAACCTGCGAATCATCGACCGCGACTACGTCGAGCCCAGCAACCTGCAACGGCAGGTATTGTTTGACGAAGCCGACGCGGCCGAGTCGTTGCCTAAAGCCATCGCTGCGGCCCGCAAAATCAAAGGTTTCAACTCGGAAATTACAGTCGATCCGCAAGTGGCAGATCTGACGCCCGCCAATGCGGAAGAGTTGCTAGGCGGTGTTGATCTTATCCTCGACGGTACCGACAATTTCGAGACACGTTACCTGATCAACGACTTTGCTGTCAGCAAGAGCTTACCTTGGATCTACGCCGCCGCCGTGGCAAGCTATGCGGTTACCATGACGATTCTTCCTGGCGAGACTGCGTGCCTGGCCTGTATCTTTCCTGGTTCCCCCCGCGGCATGGTCGAAACCTGCGACACTTCCGGCATCCTGAATCCAGCTGTGAACTTTGTGGCGTCCGTGGCTGCGACCGAAGTGTTAAAGCTGGTAGTCGGCGCGCGAGACAAGATTCGCCGCACTTTGTTGTCTTACGACGTCTGGAGCAATGATTTCGCCGAAATCAAGACTGCCAAGCCTCGTTCAGGCTGCCGGGCATGCGGCCAGCATGACTTCGTCCATCTCGCCGGCGAGGGACGGCCGCACATCACGCTATGCGGGAGAAATTCCGTTCAGATTCACGAAAAGCAGCGGCCCATTGACTTCGACGAACTCGCTCGCCGGCTGATTCCTCACGGGACGGTACGATACAGCGAGTTTATTCTGAAGTTCTGCCGCGAGCCCTACGAGCTGACACTGTTCCCCGATGGCCGGGCCATCATCAGAGGCACCACGGACACCTCAGTCGCGCGTAGTTTGTACGCTAGGTATATCGGCTCCTGATGCAGCTCTGACTTCGCTCTGAACGGTCTCATCTTTTCCCGGCCCTAGCTAGGTGCTCGGTGCTTCTTCTGTTATCTTTTCCTTCACGTCTCCCGAGGCCTATCGAATGTCCGTTTCTGAAGTGCTGGTCGATACCCGCCCACAGCCGAGCAAGTCGTATCGCTGGTTAGTGCTGATCTTCGTCAGCCTGGCCATGTTCGGTAATTACTACATTTACGACAGCATCAACCCGCTGGAGCGAATCTTCCTCCAGCAGTTGGGTTACTCCGCTTCCATGTTCGGTTGGCTGAATGCCAGCTACAGCGTGGCGGCGGTGGCAACGCTGTTGATAGGCGGCATTCTCATTGATCGGTTCGGGATCAAGAAGTCGCTACTGTTTTTCTCAGGGCTGATTCTTCTCGGCGCTTTGCTGACGTCACTCAAGGGCAACTTCTATCTCATGGTAGCCGGCCGCGCCGTGGTTGGACTGGGCGCTGAATCGCAGATCGTGGCGGTCACGACTGCTCTGGCACGATGGTTCAAGGGCAAGGAACTTAGCTTCGCTTTCGGCATCAACCTCACGATTGCCCGAATCGCCTCCATCGCAGCGGACAACTCGCCGACGTGGGCAAAGTTCGCGTTCTTTCCCAACGGCGTGAATTCCCTGCCTAGCTGGCACCGTCCTCTGGTCCTCGCCGTGGTTGTCGGTTCGACGGCCGTGATCGGGGCCTTGATTTATTGGGCGCTTGAAACCTACGCCGAGACACGCTACCACTTGGGAAAGTCTGGTGAACCCGACAAGTTCAGTTTCCGCGAAGGACTGAAATTCAACCCTTCGTACTGGTACATGGTCGCGTTATGTTTCACGTTCTACTCTGGGATCTTTCCCTTCCGTACGTTTGCCATCGACCTGTTCACGAGCAAATTCCTCTCCCAGATGGGCGCAGCGGCAACGTCGACCGCAGCCTTTGCTTCAGCTCAGCAACAAGCTGGCTGGCTGAACAGTTTGCTTCCTTTTTCCGCCATGATCGCCACGCCACTGTTTGGTTTGCTGGCTGACCGAATCGGCAAGCGTGCCACGTTCATGGTTGTAGGGTCGTTCCTGATGATGCCGGTGTACCTGATGATTGCCTACAGCAGCATTTCCTTGCTGGTCCCGGTGTCGCTGATGGGAATTGCCTTCTCGTTGATTCCCGCAGTGATGTGGCCTTGCGTCGCCTACATCGTGGATGAGAGGCGACTGGGCACCGCTTATGCGCTGATGAGCTTGTTACAACAGATCGGTTTCTTTATCTTCAACCTCGCCATCGGAAAGGCCAACGATATAAGCCACGCCGGGCCCACCAATTTCCCACGGCTACGCGCTGGGCATGGAGATCTTCTCGGTCCTCGGATTCCTGGCATTGTTCTTTGCTTTTCTGTTGCGGCAGCGGGAGACCGGGCCGCGACGGCCACGGTCTGGAGACCATCACTACGCATTCGCAAGCGTAATGTCTGTGACTCGAAGGTGAAGGTGCCGAGGTTGGATGGGGGACTTTTCGCATCCAGCCCCACGCCCCTTCCACGACGTCATCACGAACTTCGGTTAGCCTCGACGAACCTCAGGCCGTCATTGCCGGTCGCGAAACTCGATAAAGCTGCCAGACAAACGCGCCCAAACCGAAGCAAATCACCCCGAAGTGGATCCACCCTCCCAGATACGGGATGTACCTGACGATGGTGAGGATCAACAGGCCCACCAAGAGCCTTAGCAACCAATCGCCCGTCGTGGCCGCGGTTGGTTTCACAAGCGCTTGTCCAAGGAATGCTCCAACCCAAATTTTCGTGAGGTAAATCGCAGGCAGATACAGCGCGAGCAAGATGAGCGCGGCGGGAAGGCCAACCAGCGTGATAGCGGCCAAAATGATGGCCACAGGCACGCCCACCAGGACCGCAATCCCAAGTCCGAAGCTGCGCCAACCGGCAGCCACCGCCTGAGTGCTGGCATGGACGAAGCCGGGAAACAAGATTAGCGCCAACCATCCGACCAGCATGGCGCCAGCGAGCCAAACAGCTTGGTAGAAATAGAACCTGGGGCGCGCGAAATGGCTCTCCCGGACACGCAATTGGATGTCACGCGTGCCCCCAATCGTCGGCGCCGTCGGCGATGTGTACTTTTTCCAACTCATGCACGCGAACGCTTAGGTTGCCGCCGATTCGGGCCGTGTTAGTCAGGGTCAGGCTATCTCCCGTCATGGTCAGTTCCCGGCCGACGCTGCCGCTGACGTCGGTATTGCCGGCGAAGATAGTCGCGCTTCGCTTCACCTCGCCCTCGAGGCTGACGTCGCCGGCGGCGACCATCACACCTTCGCCCACCCGGCCCCGGTCATTCAGATGCAACGATTGCATCGCCCCGTAGATGCTATGGCCCAATTGCCCATCCAGGTCGAGCGAGTTCGAAAAATCGTAGATGTTGCCTTCCACCGTTCCGCTCACAACGGTTCTCTTGGCAAAACTCACCAGGTCGCCCTTGACGGTGCCGCGCACTTCCACAGACTGGCCGAAAGCCAGCAAGTCGCCATTGATCACCCCTTCCACGCGGATGGTGTTACCGGTGGCTAAAAGGGTGTCGTCAATCGTCTGGTTCGCCCCCACCGTGACGAAATCACTATGGCGGCTCTCCAGCGCCAAGCCAGGCAAGGAGAACGCCAGCAGAATGATCAGCACACGAAGTCCGGATTGCTGTAAGCGCCGCCGGCGTCCCAGCAGTAGCGCGCTGCCGCCCAGCAGCAACATCAAAAAGAGTCCTCCGACAACATCGGCATAATCAGATAGCATGGCAGTACCTCCGTGTGCAAAGTAGTAAGAAACGTTGAAGATCAAATTGGTGCTGCCGCTCAAGCTGAAGGGATTCAACCACTGCAGCGCTTCGGGGACGCTTAGCCCATTGATCCACGGGACAACCATCGACCCTAGCACCAGTACCGCAGCCACCACCGCCAGGTCACTCCACGCCAAAGACCACGGCAAACGGGAGTACCGCTCCGGAATGGCTACTTCTTCCGGAAGCTCTTGCAGGCTGTCGGTCAGAACCCGGTTCTCAGCTCGTAGTGCATCCAACAGTTGCCGGCATCGTCGGCAGGTCGCCAGGTGATCGCGCAGGTGCCGCGCTTCTTCTACCGGCAGTTCGCCGTCCACGAAGATAGAAATGACCTGCTCGGAATAACATTCCATGCTCACTTGCTCCTGTGGCCCATTTTCCGGCGCAACTCCTGCTTCGCCCGAAATATCAACGCGGCGACGTAGTTTCTCTGCAAGCCCAGCTGCTGTGCGATTTCGTCATAACTCAGCTCGCTGTAATAGCGCAGGACCAGCGGTAGCCGATAATTCTCCGGCAAGGCCGCAATGGCGTCTCGCACCTGCGACCTTTCTTCCCGGCTGATAGCGGCACTTAGCGGCGACGGCTCCGAACCGACTGCCTCGACAACCGCGACACTCTCGTCGCCTTCCACGATCACCTGGCGCCCGCGCTTCTGGCGCCTCAAAACGTCAATACACTGGTTACCAGTCACCCGCAACAGCCACGCAGCGAACGGCGTCGAACCGTCATAGCTCTCAATAGAACGCTGAAGCTTGAGGAAGACTTCACCGGTGGCGTCTTCCGCGCTCTCGCGTGAGTCCAGCATGTACCGGCACAAGCCGAATACGCGCCGGACATAGAAGCGATAGATCTCCCCCAGGGCCTCGACATCATGGCCTTGTGCCCGCTCGATTAGGCCCTGTAGATCCCGCTCCTCCATTTGCGTCGCCTTGCCCTCGCGGGACTGCGGTTCTTTCGCCTTGTTTCTATTGACGTCCATAAAGCAATACGCTGCGGATCAAACAAAGTTACACGGATTTTAGGGATGGTAGGAGCTTGAGGGCTGGCGCCTCGCACCTTGCGCGGGAAGTCGCGCGATGCTCTAATGTCTGTCACCGCGGATGCCAGGCAACGAAGTGCCACGCTGCTTGCATCGAATGTGCCAGTAGAACGAGTACAACAATTTGACGACCGCCAAGAAAATTCTAGCTAACGGCATCTCTGAGCAAGAAGCGATCGATCGCGCCAAACTGGGCGATGCCGAGTGCTTCGAAGCTCTATACGGTCTGCACAAGCGGCGGGTGTATTCGCTTTGCTTGCGCATGGTCGGCAACACGGCAGAAGCGGAGGACCTGACCCAGGAGGCTTTCCTTCAGCTCTACCGCAAAATCGCGACCTTTCGCGGCGAGTCGGCGTTTTCGACCTGGCTGCATCGCCTGTCGGTGAATGTGGTGCTTATGCATCTACGCAAAAAGGGATTACCCGAAGTCTCGCTGGAGGAAACCTTGGAGCCGCAGCAGGAAGATGGCCCGAAGAGAGACATTGGGGCCCGCGACAATGTGCTCGCCGGATCTATTGACCGCGTAAACCTGGAACGTTCCATCGAGAGTTTGCCACCGGGATACCGCATCATCTTTGTCTTGCATGATGTGGAGGGTTACGAACACAATGAGATTGCGGAGATGATGGGTTGTTCTATCGGCAATAGCAAGTCCCAGTTGCATAAAGCGCGCATGAAGTTGCGTGACCTTCTGAAGCTAAGTCAGGCCGAGAGGAAGGCAAAACGTTAGGTGATTGGAAGAGGCATCTCCAAGAGAGATGCGGGGAATCGTAGAGTACAGGTCCTGTTGTTTGAGTGAGAGCTTCCGGAGAGAAGACGAAGGATGGGACCCATTTACCCGGATCCCCGGGGGAGAAGATGAATGACGTGTGCGGAGTTTCAAAAGGTACTGCCTTATATCATTGACGGAGGGGGCAGCGCGGAAGAGCAGCAGCACCTGGCCACCTGTCATGTCTGCTCCGATCTGGTAGCCGACCTGCGTTATATCGCAGAGGCCGCAAAGCTGTTAGTTCCCATGGAAGACCCCAGTCCCAAGGTATGGACCGGCATACAGGAATCGCTGGAACGCGAGGGCACGGTAAAGCCTGCCCGCAAACATGTTTAGGCCACTTCCAACCGGCATGGCTTCCAGGGTTGATTAAAGCCGCTCTTGGCGCACGCCCCGCAGCCCAGAGCTAGTCCGTGGTCCATTATTTGAAATTCTCCCCCCTCCGGAGCCTATAATTTTTTAGTGACGTGAGTCGACGAACCGATGTTAGTATTTCAGAACTTCGGCTCACTGCGATGAGTTTCGTTGCTCGAGGCAGAACCGTGTCAATAGTAGCCCCGTTGCTCGTCGACCGCTTCGTTGTTCCTATGGTTCGGCCGCTCGACGTGGCTACAGTTGGTCCCCCTCGCTTAACTTTTCTCATCCAACCATTGGCAGGAATTCAACCCTCGGGCTGTTACGGTATGAATGGAGGATACTGTGACGCTGAATAATGCCTCCTGGCTCGATCGTTCCCTGGTAAAGGCGGTTCGCAGGGCCCTGGGAACGGCACCCGTCTCTCTGTCACTTCCGTGCGTCGAGAACCTACCCGACACCACTCGCCCACCGATCGGCGCCATTCGCATAGCTAACCGCGCGACCCTGGCCGGACTGGTAATGAACCCGGAAGTCGTTTTCGGGGACGCCTATTCCGACGGCCGAATTCAAATCGATGGCGATCTGGTCCCGCTCCTGGAGTCCGTTTACGAGTGCTCCCATGTGGTGCGGAACTGGTCCTGGCGACTCATGTCAAAGTGGCTAGCCTGGGCGCAGCGGAATACGCGCTATGGTTCGTCGAAGAACATTCATCATCATTACGACCTGCCGACGGAGTTCTATCGACTGTGGCTGGACGAGCAAATGCTCTACACCTGTGCCTACTTCCCTAGCGAAGACGTCTCTCTTGAAGAGGCCCAGGAAGCCAAGATGGATTTGGTGTGCCGGAAGTTGTGGCTACGGCCGGGCGAGACGGTGGTGGAAGCCGGATGCGGTTGGGGTGCACTCGCCATGTACATGGCCGAACACTACGGAGTAACGGTGAGGGCTTTCAATATCTCCCATGAACAAATTCGTGTGGCTCGCGAGGTGGCTGCGCAGAAGGGTCTCTCCTCGAGGGTGGAATTTGTGGAAGATGATTACCGCAATATCACCGGCCACTACGACGCGTTTGTCTCGGTCGGAATGTTGGAGCACGTTGGCTTGAAGCATTATCCCGAGTTCGGCCGGGTAATCCGACGGACGATCGGCGACCAGGGCCGGGGACTGTTGCATTTCATCGGTCGGTGCCGCAGCCTGCCTCTCAGTGTCTGGATACGTAAGCGCATATTCCCCGGTGGTTATGCGCCGACCCTGCGCGAATCCATGAATGTCCTGGAGCCGCAGTCTTATTACGTACTCGATGTTGAAGATCTTCGACCCCATTATGCCCGAACTATTGAACATTGGCTGAGCAGATTCGAGCGCGCCTATGACAGCGTCGTGCGTATGCAAGGAGAAGATTTCGCCCGCATGTGGCGGCTGTACCTCGCCGGATCCATTGCGGCGTTTCGAGTGGGCACGCTGCAACTGTTCCAGGTCGTATTTGCAGGGGACAAGTGTGCTGCCGTACCGGAGACTCGCATCCGCCTGTACACTAACATCAACCAGAACCAGGACCAGGACCGGGCAGACGACCCACTATGGACTCCTGCGATGTCTTAATTGTCGGTGGCGGCCCCGCGGGGTCGTCCTGCGCCTGGGGACTGCGGGAATCGGGACTCGACACTCTGTTGATCGACCGCAGCACCTTTCCTCGCAACAAACTCTGCGGCGGATGGATTACGCCGCTGGTGTTCGACGCGCTGGGAATTGATCCTGCCGACTATGTTTCGGGACGCATTCTACAGCCGATCACTGGCTTTCGCTTGAGCTCTATCGAAGAGCCGCAAGTCGATATCTCCTACGGACGAACTATCAGCTACGGCATCCTGCGCAGTGAGTTTGACGAGTATCTACTGCGCCGCAGTGAAGCCCGCATTCGTGAAGGCGTCCCGTTTGACTCACTTGAGCGAACGGGAAATGGCTGGCTTGTCAATGGCGAGATCAAGGCGCGACTAGTGATCGGCGCCGGTGGACACTTTTGTCCGGTCTCGCGCTTCCTGGGCAACAAAGCCTCCTTACCCTCGGTGGTCGCACGCGAAATCGAGTTCGAGATGTCGCCGGCACAAGCAGCCAGGTGCAACATCGCCGGCGAGCTACCGGAGCTCTGCTTTTGTCGCGACATGAAAGGCTACGGATGGTGCTTTCGCAAGCAGAATGTTCTTACGGTCGGAATCGGTCGCACGGAAAATCACGGCCTCTCGCAACAGTGCGAGCAGTTTCTTGGCTTTCTCCAGCGAAGCCGGAATGTTGAGGTTCCGGGCAAAGGTATCCTGGGGCACGCCTACTGGCTTTTTGGACACTCCGAGCGAACCATCCTCGGTGACTCCATCCTATTGATCGGCGATGCCGCAGGCTTGGCCTATCCGGAAAGCGGAGAAGGAATCCGTCCGGCTATCGAGTCCGGCTTGATTGCGGCTTACAGCATCCTCGCTGCGCAGGGTGATTATAGCGCTGGCCGATTGGAGCTCTATCGCGAGCTTTTGAATGCCCGGTTGCAGCCCAAACAAAACGCATTCGAATCGCTCGCGCGAGTCATCCCGCAAACGTGCCCGCGAGATTTGCGGTCGAGCTCTGCTGAGGAACCGTTCCTTTTGCCGCAATATCGTCTGTGACCGATGGTTCTTGCGAATCGATGAGAAGCCGCTCGCGTTTGCTCCGGATGTCGCTTCGCCGGTTGTGGCAACCGCGTAGCTGTAGGAACGATCGACTATCTACGCTGCCGCTGGCGGATACGGCCCGCGATATCCGATCTGGTGGGAGATACGGCGCGCCGCGTCCTTCACCATGTCCGCCAGCCGGGGGACGGAATCGCGCGGCACGGCGTTGATGGTTCCGGTGGAGGCGACGCTGGCCTCAACCATGCCCTGGCTGTTGAAGATGGGCGCGCCTACGCAGCGCGCGCCCAGACTGTTCTCCTCGTCATCCACCGCATATCCCAGCTGGCGAACGCGCTCGAATTCCTTCGTCAGCTTGGGTACGCTGACAATGGTATGCGGTGTCAGCTTCTTCAGTCCTCGCTGACGGATGATCGCGTCCCGCTCCCCGGAATCCAAGTAGGCAAGCAGGGCCTTCCCTACCGCAGTGGAGTGCACTTCCATGCGCCGCCCAATCCAGGTATCCATCTTGATAAAGCTGGGCGCCTCCACCTTCTCCACATACACCGCCTCGCCATGGTCGAGGATGGCCAGGTGGGTGGTGATGTGGATCTGATCGACGAGGTGCTTCATGATCGGAAGCGCTGCCTCGCGCACATCGACGCCGCTCAGGGCAGCGCGCGACAGGCTTAAGACCTTCATGCCAAGCCGATACTTGCCATCGTCATGATCACGCCGGAGGTAGCCGTGCTGCTCCAGCGTGCGCAGAATGTAGCTGGCAGAACTCTTGGGAATTTTCAATTTGCGGCTGAAATCGGCGTTCGACATGCCGCTTTCACGCTGACCGGCGGCTTCCAGGATAAGCAGCGTGCGCTCCACCGCAGTTGAGGGACTCTCAATTTGACGCGCCATAGCGACAGTCTAGCAGTCTGGTCGATGTGCAACATAATGAATTAATGTTCATAATCCCGGCTATTGGGAATTCGGTCCTTATCACTGACAAACCACGGCCCTGAGACTTAGGGTGGTTTTGGCGAAAAGAACGGGCCCTCATGCGCTCGAGGCAACCTGTTTCCCACTATGGAACTCGAACCCTCCGGGTGCAGAATCGTGAATTTATGTTCAGAATACTGAACAGTAACCTTGCCATAGCGCCGGAGGGCTCGCTATGTTTGTACACCATGCGGAATTAGTGTTCAGCCCATTGAACGCCAGAGGCCGCGTACGGAGGTCTGCAATCAACTGTGGTCGTTAGACCCTACTCTTAAATTTAGAACCCGAGAGGAGATCACGAAGATGGCGACGCATCAAACTGCCGCTCAACTTGCAAAATCCTGGAAGACCGATCCACGCTGGAAAGGCGTCGCCCGGCCCTATTCCCCCGAAGACGTCGTGCGTTTGCGCGGTACGCTTCCCATTGAATACACCCTAGCCCGCGTGGGGGCCGAACGCCTATGGGACCTGCTGAACAGCGAGAAGTACGTGAACGCGCTGGGCGCCATGAGCGGCAATCAGGCCGTGCAGATGGTTTCGGCCGGACTGAAGGCCATTTACGTGAGCGGCTGGCAGGTCGCCGCCGACGCCAACAATGCCGGACAGATGTATCCCGACCAGAGCCTGTACCCTGCCGACTCGGTGCCCAACCTCTGCCGCCGTCTGAACAACGCGCTGACCCGCGCCGATCAGATTCATCACTCCGAAGGCAAGAACGGCATCAACTGGTTTGCGCCGCTTATCGCTGACGCTGAAGCCGGGTTCGGCGGAACGCTGAACGCCTTTGAATTGATGAAGTCGATGATCGAGGCCGGTGCGGCCTGCGTGCACTTCGAAGATCAGTTATCGTCCGCCAAGAAGTGCGGACACCTCGGTGGCAAAGTACTGGTCCCCACCACGGAGGCGGTGCAGAAACTGATCGCCGCCCGTCTGGCGGCCGATGTGTTGGGCGTTCCGACACTCGTACTGGCCCGCACCGATGCCAACAGCGCTCACCTGCTGACCAGCGACATCGATCCCTACGACGGCATCTTCCTGACCGGCGAACGTACTCCGGAAGGCTTCTTCTGCATTCATGGTGGTCTCGACTCGGCCATCGCGCGCGGACTGGCCTATGCGCCGTATTCCGACCTGATCTGGTGCGAAACCTCGGAGCCGAACCTGAAGGAAGCCGAGCGCTTTGCCAACGAGATCCATGCGAAGTTTCCCGGCAAGATGCTGGCCTATAACTGCTCGCCTTCGTTCAACTGGAAGAAGAAGCTGGACGACGCCACCATCGCGCGCTTCCAGCCGGCGCTGGCCGAGATGGGCTACAAGTTCCAGTTCATCACTCTGGCCGGCTTCCACGTGCTGAACCTTGCCATGTTCGAGCTGGCGCGCGCCTACAAAGACACCGGCATGACCGCCTACTCGCGCGTGCAGGAGAAGGAATTCGCCCGCGAATACAGCCACGGCTATTCCGCGGTGAAGCACCAGCGCTTCGTCGGCACCGGGTACTTCGACGAGGTCACGCAGGTGATTGCCAGCGGCAAGTCGTCGCTGTCGGCCCTGAAGCACTCGACCGAAGAGGAGCAGTTCGCCGAGGTCAAGGTGCCGTCACAACTGATCGAGGTAGGGCAGGATCCGTCCTGCCGCCCGATCCTGGGCGAATGTCCGCTGACCTGCGAGCATGAACACGAGCACGTACGGGGCGGCAACGTCTCAGCCAACGACTAGAAGTTTTCTCTCGGCAGGGAGAGCGCAGGACGCGCATAAAGGCACGGGATTAACCGATCCCGTGCCTGAATTCTTGGGTGCGGGTAGTGCAGCCCTAAGAGTGGGGCTCGAAACAAGTTCCGTGCCGTCCTTCACCGCGCAAACTACTCCCCGAACATTTGGTTCAGCTTGGTAATTTGCAGTAGTTCTTTCACATGAGGAGAGAAGTTGATGAAATCCAGCCGGCAATAGGCGGCGGAACCGGCGGATACCTTCAGCCCCACTAGCGTTCCGAGCCCGGAGCTGTCCACATGCTCGACGTCGGTCAGGTCGAGTACGATGCGCCGGCACTTGGGAATCATCGGCTTCACCAGTTGCTTCAACTCGCCGGAGCTTTCGTTGTTTATCTTGCCATGGCACTTCACCAGGGTGGTGTCGCCGGAGAGTTCAATCTCATAACTGAAGGGACTGCCAGATGGGCTCGCCATATGCTCCTCGCCTTAGACCGAACTCTTCACATTGTACTGCCAGCTTGCGAATGAGCAAGGAGAAAGCTGCGCGTGCGGCATATCGCACTTGCACCGCGGACAACGAAGGGCACACCCCGGCAGACTCTTACCCCGTTTCACTACCCAAATTGCCATTTCTATGTCAGCATCTTTGACGGCCTGATTTGCCCGCCAGGAGGACCTTTGACTCGTACCCTGATCTTTATCTTCTTAGCAACCGCTTTCGCCATGCCGTCTTTCGCACAAGTCCAACCTGCCGATCGCAGTTGGATTGCCACCAGCAACCGCTACGCCAACATGCTGATCGAAGTCGTCTTCAAGTACCATCCCGAGGCAGGCACGCAGCAGGGATTGAGCCAGTTCGACAGCAAGGTTTCGCAGCCCACGCTGGCCAACGAAGACGCGGAGCGCAAGGACACTGAGGCAGTACTGGCGAAGTTGCAAGCTGCGTCGGCGGAGAAGCAGCAACAGGATGTGGCCGAGGACCTGCAGATCATGGTCCGGCGGGTCAAGCTGAACTTCAAGCGGCAGGACTTTCAACGCGCCAACGAAGTGCCGTTCTATAACGCCAGCCAGCAGGTCTTTGGCGGCTTGCAGGTTTTGCTGGACGAGCAGACGCCTGCCGATCGCCGTCCTGCTGCCGTGGTCCGCATCCGCGAATACGCCGGCCTCGAGCCCAATTACACCGCGCTCACCGAAATCCTGAAGCAGCGCATCACCGAGCAGATGGCCAAGCCGGGCGTGATCTATCCGGCGCGGGTCGAGATTGAAACGGAGATGGCGCGCAATTCCAATTATGTGGAGGGCATTGCCGCACTGATGCAGAAGTACAAGCTGACGGGCTGGGAAGAACCCTTCGCCAAACTGAAGACGCAACTCATCGATTACGACGCGTGGATTCGTGCAACCGTGCTGCCCAAGGCGCGAAACGATTTTCGACTGCCGCCCGAGCACTATGCGCTCGACATGGAAAACTACGGCATCGACATTCCGCCGGAGCAGCTGGCTGCCATGGCGCATCAGGCTTTCACTGAAATCCAGGGTGAGATGAAGTTAATTGCGCTGAAGATTGCCCGGCAGCGTCACCTGCCGTCGGACAATTATCGCGATGTCATCCGCGAGCTGAAGAAGCAGCAACTGGTGGGCGACGCGATTCTTCCCTTCTACCAGGAGCGGCTGAAGCAGATCGAGAAGATCATTGTCGATCAGAACATCGTCACGCTGCCCGACCGGCCGGCGCGGATTCGCATCGCGACCGCGGCTGAGACCGCACAGCAGCCAGCGCCGCACATGGTGCCTCCGCCGTTCATTCACAACACCGGACAGAAGGGTGAGTTCGTTCTACCTCTGAACATTCCCGCCGGTCCGGGGCAGGTTTCCACCGAGCAGTACGACGATTTCACCTACGATGCGGCGGCGTGGACGCTCACTGCACACGAGGCCCGGCCAGGACATGAGTTGCAGTTCGATTCCATGCTGGAACACGGAGTCTCGCTGGCGCGGGTGCGCTACGCCTTCAACAGTACCAATGTCGAAGGCTGGGGACTTTACTCGGAATACCTCATCAAGCCGTACATGCCGCTGGAAGGCCAGTTGGTATCACTGGATCTGCGGCTGCAGCGGGCAGCACGCGCATTTCTCGATCCTGAGTTGCAGGCCGGCAAGATCAAGCCAGAGGATGCCTTCCGCGTGCTGCAGGACGATGTAGTCCTGTCACATGCCTTCGCCGAGGAGGAGGTCGAGCGCTTCACCTATCGTGCGCCCGGCCAGGCCAACAGCTATTTCTATGGATTCACCAAACTGATCGCTCTGCGTGAGGATACCGAGAAGGCACTGGGGCCGAAGTTCGACCAGAAGAAGTTTCATGACTTCATCCTGGCGCAGGGGCTGTTGCCGCCTGACATGATGCGCGCCGCGGTGATGGAGAATTTCATTCCCGCGCAAAAGAGCGCAAAACAATAACAATCGAATGTGGGGATTTCTGGGATGGACCTGCGACGATGGAACCGGCTTTAGCCGGCGGGACGTGATTCGCAGTGATCCCAGCTGTCAGCTATCAGCCATCAGCTAAGGCTTGCTGTCAACTATCCACTATCCACGAATCACTATCCACTGCTTTTCAGGTCCTTCACCAGCCGCTGAAAGGCCGTCTGCTAGGAGTCGTGGTCCTTCCAGTTGCTGAAGTCGGGGATAAAGTACTCGCGTATCTCGCGGGCTGAGTCCCTGCCGATGTCGGCATCGAACAATTTCCATCGCTTGATCGCCTCAAAACGGGACCAGTGTGATGGGAAACAATAACTGCTTGCCTTCCCGCTTCTCCCGCACGCGCGCGTTGGCAATTTCGGTTTTGACCCACGGGCTGCTCATGCTGTGCTCGGAGAGGATCAGCAGCAGCTTGTCATGCATGCGGATGGCCTCGTCAATTTGCTCATGCAGCTTGCGGCCTGCCTTAATATCGTGGAGAGCGAACCGTGGTTCGGCTCTGCGAAACAATCAAACGCGGTAACCCTTATCATTGGACCATTATGGAAACTCGATCTGGCCGTCAGCGGGAAGCCTCTGAAATCGTCCGTTACAAGAAGGCCGCGGCTGTTGGCCGTCTTTTGCTCGGGGAACTAGATGATCCGATGGAACCAATCTCGATCGACCAGTACATTGGAAAACCTCGTCGGGAGCTCGTCTCTCAGAGGGATGCAGCCCGATCTTTTCTGCGCGGCGAGGTCGCCAAGTTCTGTCGGAACAACTTCGAGGACGTAGCACCAAACGACCTTGCTAAGTTGTACGATCTGCTTTTTGCGCATGGTAGCACCTGGTTCATTCCGCTTACGGATTTCGAGAGGGATATCGGAAGATTCAAGGTCGGCGTCCTCAAGGGTGCGCCGCTTCATTCCACTGTTCACCTATCGCCCTGGGGGTTGCAAACGGAGTATCCAGAGTTGCACCTCCTTAAGGATCTAGCAGGCTCTCTCAACGAAGCGATAGACATTGAAGAAAAGCATCTGACTCCATATCGGACGAAAGCCTGGCGCGAACGTAAACAACAAGAGACCCGGTCTGAAATCGCCGACTTAATCAGGCGCCGCAACGCAAGCCAGAGGACATGCATCCTGTCTTGCTTCAACTTGACTGAAGCGTATATCAATGGAATCGCGTGGGATTATGTTCATACTCACGACGTCTCAAATCTTCCGCAGAAGAATCGCGACGTCCTTACCGAGGCGGACAGGCCGGTAAATATCGTAACTAGACTGATCAGAGTTCCGGCACTCGTCACAGAGCGCAACACAGGACCGCTTCACCAGACACGTGATCCCTTGAAATCATTCATCGACGTCATAAAACCTTATCGAGACGCTATTGTGCATGCGTCACCTTTCGCCGCGCCCGAACAATTCGGAGGGTATGACAAACTGAGTAAGATCTACGACCTGGATCTTGCAACGGTACGGACCGCAGTTGATGTAACCCTAGCTCTAATAAAGGAAATCCACCAGTTCGTCAACGGTGGCGGCGAGATGCCATTGTGGTTCTTCAAACGCAATGAGGACGGGCAGTTTATTCTGGGTGTGGATGACTAGCGCCTGGACTGGGCAACTCAGGATTTTGAGATGTTCAGGGTTCGCCATTGCCGCGTGACCTCGCTTGCTTCCGGGATGCTACGGATGATCTTACCGGAGTCCCCAACGAGCGCGGGTGAAGCTGCGCTGAGCAAAGCCGAAGGGCGCTCGCTGGGGTGGTTCGAAGGCCACACTCTATGCGACAGTCCCCGCCCAGTCAACGCCGGAGCTATTAATCTTGAGTCGAACGTCCCGCTTACACCGTGGGCCACCGAAAAGCTCGAATCGTCAACGCCCCAGTCCCGCACTTGCGGGACGAAAGAGCTTAGCCCAGCCTTTCAATGCTGGGTAGGCATTTTTGTGACGACGAGTCCCTTAGGGACGGCAGAGACGAACATCGCAATGTGCCGGCGATCACCGCAACGGCAGATTGCACACGACTATCTTCGGCTTATGGCTCACACGCACACCTGCAACCTGGTACATTGCGTCTTTAGCACCAAAGACCGGGCCAACCTCATTGCTGATCCTGAGAGACTATGGGAATACGTCGGAGGAATAGCACGCCAGAAACACATTCTCTTGCTGGCCGCTGGCGGGACGGCCAATCACCTTCATCTCCTCATCTCGCTGCCGCCGACCATCACACTGGCCGAGGCGGTGCAGGAACTCAAAGGAAATACCTCACGATGGCTGAATGAATCGTCGCGTTTTGCGTGGCAGGAGGGATACAGTGCTTTCAGCGTGGGCCAGTCGCAACGCAAGACAGTGGTGGACTACATCGACCGTCAGGCAGAGCATCACGCGAAATGGAGTTTCGAGCAGGAGTTCCTGACGATGCTGAAGAAGTCGGGGATCGCCTATGATCCGAGGTTTGTGCTGGGGTAGGTTCTCTCTGTCGTCCCTACGGGACTCGGGTTCATTACACAGCCTACCCAGCGCTGAAGCGCTGGGCTAAGCTCTTGCGTCCCGCTGCGCGGGACTGGAGTGTCGTGGTTCAAACTCTGATGCTGTCGAGAAGATTGAGGATGAGTTCGGCTTGAGGATTTTGAGATGTTCAGGGGATCGCCATTGCCGCCTGACGTCGGCTGCTTCCGGGAATATGTTGGAAGGCCACTGTATGAGACAGCTCCAGTCTCGTAAACGAAGTGTCGCTACATCGGGCCGCCCAGTGCAGCCTCATCTGTGCGGATAACGTTGGAATCGCCAACGCGCCAGTCCAGCCATGTGGGACGAAAGAGCTTAGCCCAGTGCTTCAGCACTGGGTAGCTCGTCAGAAGAAATCTGAGTGCCGTAGGCACGGCAGAACGTTAGCGCCGCATGTAAGCTCTGGCGTCCCTAAGGGACTCGGATCAATTTACGACGATTTCCCAGCGCTTACGCGCTGGGCTACGATTGTGCCGCCCTTCGGGCTGCATCAAGCCCCATCACGGGAAAGAGCCAGCCCGTCAGGGCGGAACAAGATTAGCCCAGGACGTGAGTCCTGGGTGCGTTGAAAATAAAATCTCGAGCCGGCTTCAGCCGGCGGCACATGATTGATCTATTTCCATCGTGTCCGCAAGTGGCGGACAAGGATGAAGCACGGACACTATTATGATTGGATACGTTACTGCACCGGAATAATTCCCATCTCCACTATATGAATGGGCTTGTCATCGTTGGACCTTATGTCCCACTGAAGGGTTGCGTCGGATGGCAGCGGGTTAGGGGCGTCAATTCTGAGGACTGCAACCGACGCGTCTTGGATAAGATTGGCCATGCTGCCCCCTAGAAGTCCTTCCACCATAGGCATATCTACATGCACAGGGGTACAAGGGCGATCACACCTCGCAAAAAACCTAGGATTGAGAAGTGTCTTATCAACGGACAGTTTGAGAAGCGTACCTGGATTGGCTATGACCTTTTTGGCAGCATCTGAAATTGGTTGTGAAATATTGACGGGTCTCGACTTGAATTGCTCTTCTGTCCACAGCGCCTTGGGGGACGTCGGCGGCGGGTTAATGATTGTCGGGTTGCCAGTTATGTCTCCTCCTGCGCATATGCCGCCCGGACAGTTCTGGATAGGCGGCTGAGGTTTGCTTGTCGAACTTGCCGGAAGTGTAGCCGCACCCTTCGGGTTAGCAGCATCTCCTCTAGATGTTTCTGTTTTGACAGAGGCAACCTCAAGAATTCTAGATTTCGCCCATTCATATATCTCAGCGTTGCGGTCTTCTGGCTTAACAATTTCGGAGTGAGTCTTGTCGAACGGTATGACAGGGCCGTCGCTCTGTGTGGAAAACAATTGTGGAACGACTATAACGCCCTTTGTTGGTAGCTTTTCATACGCCACGAAAGTTTTTGGGAACGGAGAGGATGTAGTACGTTCTCGCAATAGCTCGGTCCAATCTGTCTCGACCGCTTGCAGGAAATCAGCTGCATTCTTAGGGGATAGCGACGCAAACTGTGGGTTGTCGCTCAACCAGGTAGCGAGAGCCGCCAGCTCAGAACCGTTGCTAGGTACCGAAATATAGAGGACGCAGCGCACCTTCTTAAGCAGTCGATTCTGCGCTGGAGTGTCTAAAGTGTCCAGCATGCGCTTTGTGATTATTCCTCCGGCGCTGTGCGTGATGAAGAAGACCTGGTCGTAGTTCTTGAACACGCCCCGATCCTTGAGTTGCTGTCCCATCCGTACAGCGATCTCCTGAAGATTGGAGGCGGCGCTGAAAATTTCGGACTGATAACCGTATACATAGACATCGTAGCTGGCAAAATCTGGGTCATCCGCCAGTAGCTTAGGCCAATACGCTTTGGTATGACTATTCGTCCAGGTGCTCGCCGAATCGCCAAGCACTCCGTGGACAAAAATCACGATCTTCTTGTGCCCAGCCGTTGGCCCTGAAATGAAGCCCGAAGTTGTGTTAGTGCCGTGTGCGATAGGTGTTAATAAGATTAGTGCTGCCAGAAGAACTATTGCCAGCTTGGTATTGGCGTGGCTCTCTGCGTAAAAGCGTAAAACCAAAGGAATGCGGTCCAGCACCGTAAACCTAGGTGCTTGCGAATTGCTAGCCATGCTTGAAGTCTACTCCCGGCGTATTCATCATTCCCCTTCCGGCACTCGAAGCAAAATAGGAGCGCCGATTAGTACTTTCGTAACTTGACCGCGGTGGCGGGCATAAACATACTTCAGAGTAGGGCAGGAATTGCCGGAACCAGTTGTCAGTTGCCGGTTGTCAGTTATCAGCGGCCAACCCCTCATTCTGCCGCCAACGGCTGGGGTCGCAGGTCTCGTCGAACAGCAGGTTCCCTTCGACTTCGCTCAGGGCAGGCTCTCTACTCTGACTAAAGTCCTCGGTCGGAGTAACAATCCGAGAGAGAAGTAGTGAACGCCAAGTCCTTATTCCGCAGTATCTTACGTGTAAGTCTAAGGGGCTCAGGATCTTGGCGGGGGACTATGCAAGGTATTGAAAAGACGAGAGTTACTAGCGAGCGTAACTCATTTAAACACAGGATCTTACGAGCAAGATCGTGATATCAAACGAGTTACAGAAAGGGGGGGTGCCCGTGAGTCTTCCTACTCTAGAAGCTACCGATACGAGCCTTTATGCGATCTGCGAGCACATCAAGCCGGGCGGCGAGCGTTGCGGTTCGCCCGCGTGGCACGATGAGAAATACTGCTATCACCACATCGAGGTGCGCAAACGCGCTCCCAAGACCAACCTCTTTGTGCGGCTTTTTAACCCTCATCCGGAAACCCATCCTGATTACCGGTACGAGTTGCCCTATCTGGAGGACGCTGCCGCCATACAGATCGGCTTTATGCAGTTGATCCATGGCGTGGCGCAAGAGCGGATTCCGCCGGACCGGGCGAAGCTGATCCTGTCGGCGCTGCACGGCGCGGCGGCGAATTTGAGGCAGATGGAGGCGAGTAGTGCGAACCCTCCCGCCCTAGCCAAAAGAGCGCTAGAACGGGGCACCCGCGCCTGAAGGCCGTCCCCTTCAAAGAACCAGACTTAATCGGACTCTCCTTAGGAGGTAACAAGCAGGAAGCTGGGAGCAAATAGTCAACAGCGAAAACCGAAGAGCGCGGAAGGAATAGCACAAAGCAACCCGCACTCTTACCTTCTACTCTGCCACCTGAACCCTACTCGCGCCAGGATTGGCTGACCTATGGTCGGCACGGGTGTGCGCCCGATGTCGTATTGCTGATTGGTCAGGTTCTCGCCCTGGAAGAAGACGTCGAAGCCCTTGGGCAGTGGACGCGAAACCGTTGCACTCAGCACGAAGTAGGAGCCCAAGGGCAACAGGTTCTGGTCATCATCGAATTCGTTGCTGGCGGTGCGGCCTTGTATGGCGACGAAGATTTTCTGTGGAGCTGCCCACGTTCCCTGGAAGACGAACTCGTTCTTTGGTACCAGCGGCACCTGGTTGCCAACCAGCGCGGGGTTGGCGGAAAACGAGGAGACCGTGGAGTTGATGAACTGATACGCGCAGCTGAACCAGATGCGGTCGGTGATGGTGTAGTTGACGCCAGCCTGCAGTCCGGGCGCCTGAATGCGGCCCAGATTTTCGCGCATCCGCACGATGAGTTGTGGAGTCGTGCTGAGGGTGACGTTGGAAACCGGATCGGTGACAAAGCCCCAGAAGCCGACGCCATAAAGCGTCATACGATTTTGCAGGAGCGTGAAGCGTGCTCCACCTTCGCCGCCGGTAAAGTGTTCGGCGCGCAGGTAGGCGTTGGAAAGCGTCTGCACATTGCCCACTCTGAAAGTGCGATAGAGCTCGTTCAGCGTAGGAGCGCGAAACGAACGATAGGCAGACGCGTAAAGCACGGTGTGTTCGCCGGCATGATACGAGGTGGTCAGCCGCGGGCTAAAAGCGTTCTGGCCGCGATCGGGGTAAGCAAGGTACGTCGGCTTGCCCTTTGTCGGAATTCGCGACGAACTGGCGTCGAGGTTGCTCCACAAATCCTCCCTTCCGGAGAAGGTCACCGACCACTTCGGCGTAATCTGGAAGATGCCTTCGGCGAATGCGCCCAACGATTGCTGCGTGCCGCCGTTCGACAAGTGCGCCGTCGGATGTCCGCTCGAGTAGCTAGTCTCGTTGCTGAATCCCTGCACGTACAGGCCGTCCAGTCCCGCCAGCATGGTCAAATGGCTGGCAATCTGCTTCGACCATTGCGCCAGCAATCCCATTTGTTGCGACGGAACATACTGAATGTTGGTTAGCGATTCGCTGTCGCGGTTGGCTGCTATCGAGGAGAAAGTCTGATGGTAATTTTCCGTGCCCCCGTAAAGCCGGAGGGTAAACAATCCGGCGGCAGCACTGTCGTAATCGGTGCCGAAGGAAAGCTGCCGGACGGTGGTGTCGTTGATTTGCAGCGGCGTGCCATTCAGGCGGTCCTCACCATAAAGCGAGCCTCCAAGAAAGATCCGACCCCGATTGCCGAACATGCGCTCCACGCGCACAGTTCCACTGCCGTACTGCGAAGCCACCGGAGTGTCGACCGAACCTCGCACAACCTGCGGCACGGCAGTGTATCCATCCGTGCGGAAGCCTTCTCCGCTGGCCACCACAGCCCATTGCGAGAACCGCACCGCGCCCCATCCCGAGCCGAACGGAGAGTTTTCATTTCCATACGACCCCTGAACCGACGCCTCGGTCTGCACCGCATGACGGGTCTCCAGGTTGATCACGCCACCCAATGCGTCATCACCATAAAGCGCAGAGACACCGCCCGGAACAAGCTGTACCTGGTCCAAAGAGGCCTGCGGAATGCGCGCCCAATAAATCCAGCTTCCAAAGGGATCGTTGAGTGGAATGCCATCCGCCAGGACCAAAGCGCGGCTTGCGCCATTGGCGCCGAGTCCGCGCAACGACACACCTTGCGACGTAGGATTGGCCGTCTGGCTACCCGAGCGGCGCAACAGCGAAAAGCCGGCTACGTTGCGCAGCTTGTCGTCGGTCGCAAGCGCGCCCCATTGCTGCAGTTGCGCGGAACTCACCGTCACGGCATCTGGCTGGGCTTCGACGTCATCCACGCCGGTCGGCAGGATGGAGGTGCGGGTTGCGGTCACGTCGAGGCTCTGCTGCACCGCCGCTGGAAGCAGCGTGATTGTGAGCCGGTTCCCGCCCGCCTGCCACGAACTTGTGCTGGTCGCGAAGCCGGATGCGTTGACGAGGAGCGTTCCCGTGGTGGCTGTGATTCCAGTGAATGCGAAAGTGCCGTCGCCTTGGGTCGTGCGATTGATCTCCTGCCCATCAGCACGCAAGACAACCTGGGCTCCGGCGATCACGGCGCCGCTGCGGTCTTTGACGACGCCACGCAGTTCCTGTGGCGGCACTGCCCAAACGGATGGATGCAAAGCCAGGAGAACGAAGCCGATAGCTGTGGCAATCCGAACCCGGGCGAAGCGTCGCATCCGTGTAGTTTCGCACAGCAGTACAGAGTTTATGAGGAAGCGATAAATATGCATGCGCGCGCCTAGCGCAAGTCCTATACTAGAGCCATCCGCACTTTAGGAGAATCCTAATGATTACTACTGCAGAAGGAACTGCCCTCATAGAAGAAACATCCGTCCATCCTCCCAAGCGGCTGTTGTTCGGTCCCGGACCGAGCCAGGTCCATCCCCGGGTTTACAGTGCGCTTGCTCAACCCATCGTCGGCCATCTTGATGCTTACTTTTTTGAAGTTTCCACCAATATTCAGCACCTCCTCCGCACCGTCTTCGGAACCAAGAATGATTTGACCTTTGTGATCTCCGCAACCGGAAGCGGCGGCATGGAGACGGCCATCAGCAACTTTGTCGAGAAGGGTACCAAGGTGGTGTCGTTCGCCAACGGTTTCTTCTGCGATCGCATGTCAGAGATGGCGCGCCGCCAGGGCGCCGAGCTGGTGCGCTTCGAGAAACCTTGGGGCGAAGTTTTTGGCGACGAAGAAGCGGCCAAGTTCATTCATCTGGAAAGACCCAAGGTCGTGATGTACGTCCAAGCCGAAACCTCAGCCGGCGCCTTCCAGCGCGGTGAGGCCATCTGCAAGGCCGCGCACGAAGTCGGCGCGCTGGTCATCACCGACTGCGTCACGTCGCTTGGAGCAATGCCCGTTGAAGTGGACAAGACTGGTATTGACGTTGCTTATAGCTGCACGCAGAAGGGCTTGAGTTGTCCTCCGGGACTTTCCCCTATCACCATTTCGCCGCGCGCGGCCGAGTGGCTGCAGAAACGCGAAACTCCGAATCGGTCTTGGTATTTCGATCTAAAGCTGATTGCCGACTACCTGACCGTGTCGCATCGTTATCATCACACGGCGTCGGCTACCATGTTCTACGGATTACATGAGGGACTCACGCTCATCGAAGAAGAAGGTCTCGAGAATCGCTGGGAACGCCATCATCAGGCGCATCTGGAGTTTGTCAGGACCATCGAAGCCATGGGACTGAAGATGCTGGTCGCGCCCGAACATCGCATCTGGAACTTGAACACGCCGAAGGTTCCGCAAGGTGTCGATGAAGCCAAGGTGCGGGCCACGCTGCTCAAAGAGCATGGCATCGAAATCGCGGGTGGCTTCGGTCCGCTGGCAGGAAAGATCTTCCGCATCGGCCTGATGGGACCGCTGGCAACCAGCGAGCATGTCCATGATTTCGTCGATCGCTTCGGAGCGGCTTTGCGCGGAGCGGGCTATCAGCAGTAAAGAACGCCGAATAAGGCGCAAGTGATTCGCGTCGACGCAACGACTCGATTGAGTAACTCGTATCTCTGCAACGTTCTTAGCGTGCTTGTGGGTAGTGCGACTATATCGTCGGGGACGTGCGCCCGATTCCTGGGCCGGGCTCGAACTAACGGTTCGCTGCCCCGGCTCGGGTCCTTAGACCCCGCTTCGTTGCGCTCGGGATGAAAAATCAAAGCGGGATTGGACTTCGTTGCTGTTCCAACCCACTACTTCTTCATCCCAACGACAGTGGAAGGGTTTGCGGCGGGTAATTGGTGAGTACATCCTGCACCTCCACGGAGTTTGGCCCGATGTGCACGATCTTGTAGTGCCGGTCGACGATATCGCCTTCCTTGGCCACGAAGATGTCCTCACCCTTAGACAAGAAGATTCGCTTGTTGCCGTCCTTGCGGCTGGCGAAGCCGTAAAACTTTAGAGGAATTGGTGGCGGTGGTGGCGGCGTTACCACCGCAGGCTGCGTATCCGGCGGCAAAGCTTTGGGAATAGGAGGCTCCTCCGGCTGCGAGCGAAAGATGTCGCGACCGGTCCCTTTGTAGGCCACGTCTTCGCTGGACTTCAGCAGGTCGAAGCGCAGCGTCGGATCGAGCGTCTGGGCCAGCAGGGTTTGGGGCTTGCGCGCGGTCTTCGTTGAACCTGGCTTAGCAGTGCCGGGAGCACTCCCCGGCAACGGACGGACAGCGGCAGACGTGGCCGCGGGGGCCGGTTCCTCGCTACCGCCCGTAAACAATCGTATTACCAGGAACGCGGCCACAATCAGCAACGCGGCGGCGATGATCGTCTTGGTCCGGTTCTCGGTACCGATCTTCACGAGGTTTGAGCTCCGCTGCGCAAATAGGTCTCAACCTTAAGTTGTAGGCGGACGTTACCCTGCTGCTCCCCCAACGCGATCCCGTCAATCAGGAAAAACATTTTGTCGCGTTCCAGTTGATTGATGAACTTGACTTCCTGGAGGTAGTCGCCGGAGAGGGCTATCTCGATGGTCATCTTGCGCAAGCCGTCGATGGGCGACTCTTTGTCGTCGTACTTCACGCCCGCAAAGTGTACACCGGTATCGCTGGCTACCTTGCCCAACTCTTCCGCCACCTGCGAATACTCGGTTGGAAGCCGATCGGCATAGAACTTGTTGATGTCCGCCTTGGCCTGAATGAGCTTCACGTCCATGCCGCGGGTGGGAAGGACCTGCTCGCGCTTGGCGGTAAGCTTGGCACGCTGCTCGTAGTAATCACGCTGCCGCGCCTGCCGCGACTTCCCTGCCGGCGAGAGGATATATCCAATGCACGCCAGGTCGATTACTGCCAGTGTGATGACCACCGGCATCAGGGTCTTGCGAATTTCACGTATGCTCGCCATCAGTGCGGCCTCATCGGCACGGGTCGTGGCGCCCCGCTCCGCGCTTGGGTTGAATTGCTGCCCGGTGGCTGATTGAAGTTGCGCACCGGAGCCGCTGCCGCCTTGGCCGGGGCGTTTGCTTTTCCCGGGGCGTTTTGCTTGTTTGTCTTTGTCCTTATCATCGTCTGCCGCGGCGTCGCTGTCGCCAGCGGTTGGAATGTAGATGGCAGCAATGTCAAACTGGATATTGCCCGGACCAGCGCTTTGATCGCTGGAATTCGCGGTGACGTTCTCGGCCATAACCTGGGACTGCCGGAAGTGATTCGACTTTTCCATGCGACGCACCAGTTCGACGGCACGGTCGCGCGAATCGGTGGCCACCACTACCCGCAGCATCAGGTCATTGGTCTTGGTGTACTCGGGCTTCATGGAAACGACATGCAGATTGGGTGGCACGATTCGTTCCATCTCGGTAAATACACGCGTCCAAGACAGGGCTTTGCGGGCAAACAATTCGTTGAGGAATTGCGACTGGTCGGCGATGTCGCGATTCACCGGTTTATTCAAGAGCGCGCGCGCCTGTGCATCCTCAAAGTCGAGGCCGTTGATTTCGCGCCGTACCTGGGCCATCTGCCGATTGATGTCGCGCGATTGTGATCGCTGATACACAATGTAGCCGACAAGCAGGGCAGTCACCACGGCGAGAGCGATGACCAGCATACCCATGCGGCGGCGATAGAAGCGGGCGGCCTCGTAGGGCTGACTGGCAAGATTGATGTTTAGACGCATCAGGAAACCAGAGCTCCCACTACTCCAGCCAGCACCGCCCGCGGCACATTGCCGGCCGCTGCGCCCGCCAGGCTGCTGGACACCAGGTCTTCCACGCGAATGTTCGCGCTCATGCTCAAGGCCTCTTGCAGGGCCTGTGCCGATTCGACTCCGGTGACAAGGACACGGTCCACGCCGACCGAGTAACGGTCTTCGAAGTACACCAGCGAAGTGTTCACGTCATCCACTAGAGACTCGCCACTAACCACCGAGCCACCGTTCTCCAAGGCGCGATGAAGCAGCAACTGGTTATTGTCAACGATGGCGAACGTAGTAGTTCCCCGCTCGACCTTGATGACCATGGTTGGACGCGCGCCATCCACCGCCCCAAGGGCCGCAATCATGGAAGGCAAGACCGCGCCGGGATTGTAACCCGCTTCCCGGACGAGCGATTCGTACTCCTCCAAAATGTTGCGCGGTGTTACCGCCGCGACCACCCTCACGGGATCGGATGTTCCCTGTCGATCGAATGATATCGCCGCATGTTCGACCTCAAAAGGCAGCGACTTTTTCAGCCGGAAACGGACTACCGCATCTGCTTCCTCCGGTTTGGCGGGCAGGGTGTCAAAGTCCAGCAGCATAATGCGCGTGGTGGCGTCGGGAATCACGAGGCAGACATCGCGGGAACGCCCTGCAACGGCCGCCAAGGCCTCCCGCAGCGCGGTGACCATGGCCTCCCGCGAGTTAACGTTCGCGGCCTGTAGGCCAGGGGTGAGCGCTCCCTCGGGAACCGCCTGCGCGGAGGCAGCTTCCAGGGTCAGAGCGCCTTCGGCGGCGCGACCTGCGACAACGCGCTCGGCGCTTATTTCACAGGCGATGCGAGGCCGCGGAATGTGGTTGGAAGGCATTAGTTTCAAGTTTCAAGTTTCGAAGGCTCAAATTCGTCGAGCGAAGTCGAAGGATCCCTATTGCTATCAAGGCACCTCGCTTGGGGGAGCAATCTTGCCACGATAGGGGTCCTTCGACTCGTCGCTGCGCTCCTCGCTCAGGATGACAGACGACTGAAGCTCGCAGCGCACGGCTAATATGCTAATGTGCCAAATGCTAATTGCTAACGGCTAATTGCTGCCCTATCGCGTGGTCTCGATGAAGGTCACCTTGTTGATTTCCTTCAGCGTGGTCAGCCCACGTTTCACTCTATCAATTGCCGACTCGCGAAGGAAATGCATGCCTTCTTCCTTGGCGGTGCGACGAATCTCGCTGCTGGGCTTCTTGGCCAGAATCATTTCACGCACGTTATCGGTCAACTCCAGCAACTCGTGGATTGCGGTTCGTCCGCGGAAACCGGTGCCCGAACACTCGATGCAACCCTCTCCCTCATAGAACGGAATGTTCAGCCAATCTTGCGGGTTCAAACCGCTGGCTTCCAACTCTTCGTTGGAATAGTGGACCTCTTTCTTGCAAAACTCGCAGACCAGTCGGACCAGCCGTTGCGCCAGGATGCAGTTCAGCGCCGAAATGAAGTTGTAGGCCTCGACCCCCATGTTTAGGAATCGGCCCAGCACGTCAACCACGTTGTTGGCGTGGACGGTAGTGAAGACCAAGTGTCCCGTCAATGCGGAGTTGATGGCAATCTGCGCCGTTTCGGTGTCGCGGATTTCGCCGACCATGATCTTATCGGGATCGTGACGCAAAATGGAGCGCAAGCCGCGGGCAAAGGTCAGGCCCTTTTTCTCGTTTACCGGAATCTGGGTGATGCCGCGGATTTGATACTCGACCGGGTCTTCGATGGTAATCAGCTTGTCTTCGTCAGTCTTGATCTCGTTGAGTGCAGCGTACAAGGTAGTCGTTTTGCCTGAGCCCGTCGGCCCAGTGACCAGCACCATGCCATATGGCTCCTTGATGTAGCGGCGAAACTTGCGCAAGTCCTCGTCGCTGAAGCCGACCACGTCCAGCGTTAGCTTGTGGAACTTCTCGCTCATCGACTCCTTGTCGAGCACACGCAGCACCGCGTCTTCACCGTGAATCGATGGCATGATGGAAACGCGGAAGTCGATGGAGCGGCCGAGATAACGCACCCGGAAACGTCCGTCCTGCGGGACGCGACGTTCGGAGATGTCCAACTCGCTCATGACCTTAATGCGGGAAATGATCGTGGAGTGGTGCTCCTTGGCGATGGGCTGCATGGCCTGTTGCAGCACACCGTCAATACGGTACTTGATGACCACGGAGTCATCGCGCGTCTCGATGTGGATGTCGCTGGCTCGCCGCTGCAATGCGGTAAAGATGGTGGTGTCCACCAGGCGGATGATAGGGCTGATGTCCGCCTCGGCCGTCAGCTTCTCGATGGAAATAGTCTCGTCGGAGTTTTCGTCTTCGACGATGACATCCAGGGCAAAACCCTCGCTGGCTTCCTCCAGCACGCGCTGCGACTGTTCTGTCTTCTTCAGGATGTCGCTAATTTGCGACAGGCTCGCGACCTTGGTGGTAATGCGCCGTGCCAGCAGCAAGCCAATCTCGTCGATCATCATCAACTGGCTAGGGTCGGCGATGGCAATCACCAGGCGGCCATCTTCCTTGTCCTCCAGCGGCACGAAGTTGTAGCGGAACATCAAGTCCACGGGAATCTTGCGAAAGAGGTCGTGCTGGATGTGGAAGTTCTTCAAGTCCACGAACTCGCAACGATAGCGGCGCGCCAACTCTTTGCCGTGCTCGACTTCGTCCTGCGTGCTTACGGGGCTGCCGTTACCGCCGCCTACGAAAATTGGTTTCTTTAAATCTGCCATTACGCTAAAACCCTTTAGCAATTAGCAGCTAGCAATTAGTCGAAGCGCGACGTTCGCCCCTCTGTTTGCTATTTACTATCCACTAACCACTATCCACTTCGTCTAATGCAACCCTTCCGAGCCCAAACTGAAGATCGGGAGGTACAGTGAAATAAGCACAAAGGCCACAACCACGCCCATCACGATCAGGATAACCGGTTCAATCAGCGCCATCGCTGTGGCCAACGCATTTTGCACGTCTTCTTCATAGAACTCAGAGACCGAATTCAGCATGGCGGGCAGCGCGCCAGTCGACTCGCCGACCTCAATCATTTCCACGGACATCTCGGGGAAAACTTTGGTCTCTTCCATGCTGCGGGCCAGACTCTGGCCTTCGCGCACTCCCCGTGTTGCGCTTTCGATGCCGTGCGAAATCAGCCGGCTGTGCATCGATTCGCACGCGGTCTCCAGTGACGGGACCAACGACAGTCCGCCCGACAGCAAGGTTGACAGCATTCGCGCAAAAACCGCGACCTGATACTTCAGCCAGACATCCCCCAGCATAGGAATCTTCAACTTCAAACGGTCCATTTTGGTGGCGCCGCTGTCGCTTTTCATCCAGCGCCACAGGAAGAACCCAGCCGCTCCCAAACCTATCAGTGAGGGCAGGAAATACTGCTTGGCATTGACGCCGATCGACAGCATCGCGGATGTCATCGGGGGCAGCTTGGCTCCCAGCTGCGAATACAGAGTCGCAAACTGCGGTACTACAAAGGTGATGAGGAAGGTCATCATCACGAGCAGCATGGCCACCAACAACGCGGGATAGACCAGTGAAGCCGTGAGCTTCTTGCGAAAGCTGACCGCCAACCGTTGAAAGCTGATGTAGCGGCCCATCACCTCTTCCAGGTTGCCGCTCTTCTCGCCCGCCAGCAGCGTGGTGGTATAAACCTTGGGAAAAACTTTCTGCGCTTCAAATGCTTCGGAGAGCAATTCCCCACCCCGTACCCGGTCGCGGACATTCTGTAACACGGAGCGGAAGAAGGGGTTGCGCTGCCGCTTAATCAGTAATTCCAGCGACTGAATGATGGGCAGTCCGGCATGGATGAGGGTCACGAACTGCTGGTTGAAGATGACAAATTGGTCTTGCCGGATCTTGCGCCGTCGCGGAAAACCAGTATCGCTGGAGAACAACCCCTTGGCTTTGACCGAATAGACGAGATAGCCTTGCTGGGCAAAGCGGTCCCGGATCTCGACGTCGGACACACCATTCTCGGTCTGCTCGAGGACGTGACCCCGCTCGTCGGCCATCTTGATCTGGTATTCGGCCATGGTTGAGAAGTTCCCTAGGGAGAGGTTATGAGTAGTTTAACATTTGGAGCCGCTGGCACTTAGCATTTAGCGATTGGCACTTGGCAATTAGCATTCAGAAATTGACCCCAACCCCAAACCTCCTCTGACCCTATCCATTCGCCTTTGCTGAACGCCAATTGCTAGTCGCCAACTGCTTAATCCGTAAATTCCGTTCCCGCCACGACCTCGGTTCCGGGCGGCGGAGTAAAACGAAATTGCGTGTCTGGTATTTCGACGTTTTCTTTCTGCTGAAGAAAGCGGAATTCGGTGATCGAGCCGTCACGTTCTTCGATGACAATGCGCGAGATCAGTCCGTCGGGAGTGATTTCCAGCAGCGTCTGCTCAACGCGGTCGCCCATCCCATTCGGGACGCCACGTAGGACCACGTCGCCCGGATTGAGCGGCTTTTGATCGGGCGCCAGCGACAGACCGTCCAACTCTTTCTCCAGCTTCGTCTTGCCTAACATGTAACGCAGTGGCGAGCGCAGATCGTCGAGTTGTTTCACGGGCGTCCGGCGAACCTGCTTTTCGCCCGGAACATAGAACCACGCCATGTGCCCATCGGTCAGAAATAGCTTCGGACGCGGCTGATCATAGTCCCACCTCATCCGGCCGGGCCGCTTCATCAGCAGAGTGCCGCTCTCGATGCGGTTCATGCCGCCTCCGCTGTAGGTCTCGGTGAACTGCGCTTCAAGGGTGCGCATGTGATCGTAGTGCTGGTCCACTTTGGCAGCCAGCGCATGCACGTCGGTCTGGGCGAGGAGAGGGGATGAGAGGATCAACAAGAGAAAACTGTAGGCTGCGGCGCGCAACCACCATACGAATCTGGGCATAGAAAAGGTTCGAAAATCATTCACTACAGAGATACAGAGCGGCACGGAGTTTATTTAATTTTCTCCGTGATCCCCATGATCGGTTTTCATCCCTCCGATCGGGCCTCAGCCTACTCGATTACCGGGCTGGTCGCATCGGCGGGTCCGGAGGAGTTGTAATGGATCTCCCCGGATTCGTCGGAGTAGAACCTACGCTGTCCCGTGGTACCCACCTGATCGGGCACGGCTGTAATGGTGTAGGACCGTATCGCGCCATTTACCTTCTCACCCGGGGTATAGGTAAAGGTGTAGCCCTGCTTGCGACCGCTGGCCAGGACATTATCGATGGTCCCCTCGCCGCCAGTCTGACTCGTACCTCCCAGCATGAGCATGTCTGCAGTGAACCCCAGGTCTGGATGGCTGCTGGAGTAGATCATTTCGGCTTCGTTGACCGCTCTGATGCTGGCGATGGCGGAAGTCTCTTTCGCGGGAATGGTCGATTTCGTGAGCTTGGGTATGGTGAATGCTGCGATGATCAGAATAATAGTTACGACGATCAACAGTTCGATCAGGGTAAAGCCCCGATTGCGGTTACGTTTACGCATACTGGCAACCTTTCTCAGCTATTCTAGCCAACTCGCGTGCACTCTGCCGAAGAAATCCCCGCCTCGCTCCTAGTGCACACCTGGTCAGGACAGGATTCGGCGATGCAACGCGCCGGCCAGCACAGCGGCTCAACCGGAGGCCTAGAGGGTCGCTTTGGTTTTCTTCTTAGGCGGCTTCTTGGCTTCGCGCCTTGGTGCGTTTTTGTTCCCCATGCCCACAGCATCGCACAAATTTGAAGAGGATGCGAGGGGTGAGAGACTCAAAGTGCACCCGGCCAATCTTCGCTCGCTGTGCCGGCGAAGCTGCATTTTGGACGGTCGTAGTCGACAAAGGTCGCGAACTAGGGATTCAGCGCGTGGAAAGACATGTCAAACCGGCCTGGCAATTGCGGTCTCGCAGATCTTCGGCGACGTAGTGCAGCCAAGGCAACTCTCGGCCTTTAGCAGCTTATGGAGTCGCGACTGATCTTCAGTCCATTCAGATTGCCCAGTACGGTCACCGCGATCCGCTCCGGCTGGAAGAGTTCGTTGGCAGATTGCAGCAGGCTCTCGACCGTCACTGCCTGGATGCGCCGGATAATCTCGTCCATGGTGAAAAAGCGGTCGTAATACATCTCCTGGCGCGCCAGGTTCGACATGCGCGCCGTGCTCGACTCCAGACTCAGCATTAGGCTTCCCTTCAACTGGTCCTTGGCCCGCTTCAGTTCCTCTTCGGAGATGGGGTTCACTTTGAGCTGACGAAACTCATTCACGATAGACTGCACCACCTTGGGTGCGGACTCACGCGAGGTGCCGGCATATACCGACAGCAGACCGGTGTCGCGGAAGGGATTCAGCTCGGAGAAGATGGAATACACCAATCCCTGCTTCTCGCGAACGTTCTGGAAGAGGCGCGAGCTCATGCCTCCGCCCAGCAGCGTGTTCAGGATGTACGACACATAGCGGCGCTCGTCGCTGATGCTGTAGGACGGAACCCCCACGCAAATCTGCACCTGTTCCAGAGATTTCTTGTTTCGCAAAATGATGCGGGAATGCACTTTGGGCGGGCTGTCGTGCCAGCCGTTGGAGCCCACCGGCAACTGCCCAAAGCGGGGACGGATGAGTTCGACAAACTCGTCATGATTAACGTTGCCGGCCGCCGAGATAATCAGATTTCCGGGTGAAAACTTGGCCGGATAAAAACTGTGGATCGCGTCCTGGTCGAACCGCCGTACGGTCTCTTTGGTTCCCAGGATCGGCTTACCCAGCGGGTGATCTTTGAAGAAATTCTGGGTGAATATCTCGTGCACCAGATAGTCGGGATTGTCCTCATCCATCTTGATCTCTTCCAGGATGACCCCGCGCTCGCGCTTAATTTCGTTCGCGTCGAAGACCGGATGCAGCACCATGTCGCTCAAAACATCCACCGCGATAGGCACATGCTCGTCCAGGACCTTGATGTTGAAGCAAATGGTCTCCTTACCGGTAAAGGCGTCCATGTTGCCGCCGATGGAATCGACCTGGCGGGCGATGTCCTCGGCCGAGCGGTTGGTGGTCCCCTTAAACACCATGTGCTCGACGAAGTGCGAAATGCCATTTACAGCAGGGTCCTCGTGACGCGAGCCGGTCTTCACCCAGATCCCCATCGAGACCGAGCGAATGTGGTTCATGTGCTCGGTCAGGATGGTGAGCCCGTTGGGCAAAACCTCGCGTTTTATATTGCGAACTTCTTCAACCATGATGGCTGCTCCGTGCGGCCTCCAGAACGACACCTTCCCCTGGCAACGGTCGCATGGCCAAACTCCCTGCTAACTCCCCTGTGGCTTCAAGGCCTGCGGGATAGAATAATCACTGTATTGAATCGACAAGGACGAAATGCCCGCAGCGTCGTCGGGCGCACAGGAATCTAACCTAGTCAGCATATTGGATGCATGAGCAACCCGCAATATACCGAACTATTAGGCCTTACAATTCAGCAACTTACAGAGGTTGCTGAAAGTTTGGGCCAACCTGGCTACCGCGCTCGCCAGCTTTTAGACGGCGTTTATCGGCAAAGGTGGTCGGGGTTGGAGCAGTTCACCATGCTGCCCGTGGCGTTTCGGCGGAGTCTAACAGAGGCCGGCTACTCAATCGGCCTACCGAAAATCGAGAAAAAGTTCGTCTCCTCCGATGGGACAGTCCGTTACTTATTGGCGTTCTCCGACGGCCAAAGCGTCGAGACCGTGTGGATGCCCGACGGCGATGGCGGAGAGGCCGGCGACGGCTCGGAAGATGGCGACGCGGAGTTGAAGGCCCTCCGTACTCCGAGTTGTCATCCTGAACGAGCCGGCACCGATGTTGTGCCGGCAAGTCGAAGGACCCCTACAACCGCAGGATATTCTCAGCCCCGCTCCCAGCGCGCCACCATCTGCGTCTCCAGTCAAGTCGGCTGCGCCGTGGAATGCGCCTTCTGTATGACGGCCCTGCTCGGGTTGAAGCGCAATCTGACCGCTGGCGAAATCGTGGGCCAGATTCTAGCTGTGCTCAACGACCAGCAAGTCGAACTCGAACGAGACCGTGTCAACCTGGTCTTCATGGGCCAGGGTGAGCCCTTCCTCAATTACGACAACTTCATGCAAGCGGTGCGCCTGCTGGTGGAAGCGGTCGGCATACCCGAGTCGCGCATGACGGTTTCGACCTCAGGCATCATGCCGCGCATCGCCGACTTCGGGGTTGAGCCGGTGCGGCCGAAGCTGGCGGTGTCGCTGAACGCTCCGAATGAGGAGCTGCGCACCCAAATCATGCCGATCACCAAGAAATGGACTATCGAGAAGCTAATGGCGGCGCTGCGCGAGTTCCCGCTCCGCAATCGCGAGCGGCTGACCTTTGAGTACGTCCTGTTGGGCGGCGTCAACGATGGTGTGCAGCACGCCCGCGAGATGGTCGAGCTGATTCGTGGTCTGCGCGCGAAAGTGAATCTCATCGCGCTGAATCCCGGGCCAGAACTTCCCTTCTCGACGCCGTCTGCCGAACGCGTGCAGGCCTTCCAGAACATTCTGACGCTGGCAGGAATTCCAACTTTCGTCCGCCGCCCCCGCGGCCGCGACATCTACGCCGCCTGCGGGCAGCTGAAGCACACCACGGAGTTGGTGCAGGTGAAGGGCTAGCGGCACTTCGCCCCGAGGCCTGAGTCAAGCAGGATTCTCTATGTCCAGCCAACCCCTTTTCCTACTCCTGAGCACGCGGAAGGCGAGCACTCCGCCGGCTACGGCAAGGCCGATTCCGACCGCCAGCTTCTTCCAGCCTGGCACTGGCAATGTTGAAGGAGTGCGCGCACCGGCGACATGTTCCGGGCGAACGCCCACGCCCACAAGCCGCCCGGCCAAGTCATGTATGCCGGGAATGTTGACCGCGACCTTCAGTGGCCAGGGCGCCTTGGCCGGCCCAGGATTTTGGAAGATTTTTGCCAGACCCTTGTGGGCCTGTACCTGCAGGAACTGAGTGGCGCGGGTAGGAAACTCTCGTCGGCATTGAACTCGCGCCAGCAGTCGATCGGTGACTTGCCGGTCGCGAAGCGCGCTGGTAAGCAGGTTCGCGGCGGCTACGGCGTCCTGGATGGCGAGGTTGATGCCGACTCCGCCCGCCGGTGACATCGCGTGCGCGGCATCTCCGATGCAGAGCAGTCCTGGCCGATGCCACTGCCGCAGCCGGTTGATCTGCACCGATAGCAGCTTCACCTGGTCCCAGTCTTTCAATTCGGCAACGCGGTCAGCGACATAAGGAGCGATCTGGGCAACGGAGGCGCGAAATTCGTCCAGCCCTCGCCGCTGCACCTTCGCGAAGGAGCCCTTCGGAATGATCATCGCGGCCTGGAAGTAGTCGCCACGCGGAATCATTACCAGAGCTTTGCCGTAATTGAAATTTCCGAACAGCTGTTCGGGATCGTTCGTGGTACGACCAATTCGGAACCATAGCACGTCGATGGGAACGCCGGACTCGATCACCTGCAGCCCACCTGCCTGGCGGGTGATGGAGTGCCGGCCGTCGCACCCAACCACCAGGTCGGCACGGATCTCTACCTGCCCGTTCGGGGTCCTGGCGCGCACTCCGGTGATCTGCCCGACATCGCGAAGCAGGCCAACCGCCTCATGCTCCATTTTCAGATCGAAGGAAGGAAACTTCTTTGCCTGACCGGAGAGAAAGTCGAGGAAATCCCATTGCGGCATCAGCGCCACGAACTTGCAATGCGTGGGCACGCGTCTAAGGCTAGCCACTTCAAACGTATAGTCGCCGAAGACGCCGTTGACCGAGGACAGCTCCTGGTGCGGCAGCTTCAGGAAGTCTTCCAGCAAGCCGAGTTCGTACATCACCTCGAGCGTCGAAGGATGCACGGTGTCGCCGCGAAAGTCGCGAAAGAAATCTTGGTGCTTCTCCAGTACCGTGACTGGCACGCCACCGCGCGCCAGAAGATAGCCCAGCATCACACCTGCGGGTCCGCCGCCGACGATACAGCAAGCTGTATCAACTGTTTCCGTCGCCATTAGCGCTCCTTCTAGGAACCCGACCGTCGCTCTTGAATGGTCTCGCGTAACATAATAATAGGAAAGCCCTTTCCGGTCTCGCACCGCCGCGAGATAATTGCAACGGATAGCCCTTTCTCCACATCTAAACCTTGACAACGATTGACTCAAGTTCTATAGTCGGTTTGCTATAAAGCGAGTTATTGCGATTAAACAGCGCTTATTTTCAGTGACTTACAAGAACTTTTAAGCCAGGAGGGTGGCTGCAATGGGAAAGATTATCGGAATTGACTTGGGAACCACGAACTCCGTGGTCGCCGTGATGGAAGGCGGCGAGCCCAAAGTCATACCCAACGAAGAGGGTGGGCGAACCACGCCTTCGGTCGTGGGATTTACCAAGAACGGGGAGCGGCTGGTCGGCCAGGTTGCCAAGCGGCAGGCCATCACCAATCCCGAGAACACAATTTACTCCATCAAGCGCTTCATGGGCCGTCGTTTCGACGAGGTCAATGAAGAGATGAAGATGGTGCCCTACAAAGTCGTCCAGTCGGGCGATCATGTGGCCATCATGGCGCAGGGGAAGGAATATACCCCGCCGCAGATCTCGGCCATGATTCTGCAGAAGTTGAAGAAGTCGGCCGAAGACTATCTCGGCCAGACCGTCACGGACGCCGTGATTACCGTGCCGGCTTACTTCAACGATGCACAGCGGCAGGCGACCAAGGATGCCGGTAAAATCGCCGGTCTCGACGTCAAGCGCATCATCAACGAGCCGACGGCGGCTGCGTTGGCATACGGCCTCGACAAGAAGAAAGACGAAACCATCGCCGTGTACGACTTCGGCGGGGGCACCTTCGACATTTCGATTCTCGAAGTTGGCGAAGGCGTCATCGAAGTCAAGTCCACCAATGGCGACACGCACTTGGGCGGCGACAACATCGACCAGCGCATCGTCGACTGGTTGATCGACGAGTTCAAGAAGGATGAAGGCCTGAGCCTGCGCGACAAGGGCAACGAGATGGCGTTGCAGCGTCTGCGTGACGCAGCCGAGCGCGCCAAGATCGAGCTTTCGACCACCATGGAGACCGAAATCAATCTGCCGTTCATCACGGCGGATGCCAGCGGCCCCAAACACCTGGTCAAGAAGCTGACGCGCTCCAAACTGGAAGAGATGGTGAAGGACATCATCGATCGCTCCATCGGCCCGTGTAAGGCAGCGTTGAAAGATGCCGGCATCACGCCCGACAAGATCAACGAAGTTGTGCTGGTCGGCGGACAGACGCGCATGCCGCGCATTCAGCAACTGGTGAAGGAGATCTTCGGCAAGGAACCGCATAAGGGCGTCAACCCCGACGAAGTGGTTGCGATCGGTGCGGCCATTCAGGGCGGCGTTCTGGGCGGCGAGGTGAAAGACCTGCTCTTGCTCGACGTGACCCCGCTAACCTTGTCGATTGAGACCATGGGCGGCGTGGCGACGAACATGATTCCGCGCAACACGACCATCCCGACGAAGAAGACGGAAACCTTCTCGACGGCGGCCGACAACCAGACGTCGGTCGAGGTGCACGTGCTGCAGGGTGAACGTCCGATGGCGCGCGACAATCGTACGCTGGGCAAGTTCCACCTGACCGGACTGCCTCCGGCTCCGCGTGGTGTGCCGCAGATTGAGGTGACGTTCGACATTGATGCCAACGGCATCCTGAACGTCAACGCGAAAGACATGGCGACCGGCAAGGACCAGAAGATCACGATTACGTCCTCTTCCGGTCTGAGCAAGGAAGAGGTCGATCGCATGGCGAAAGAGGCCGATGCGCACTCGACGGAAGACAAAGCCAAGCGCGAAGAGGTCGAGGCCCGCAACCAGCTCGACGGCATGGTCTACAGCATTGAGAAGATGCTGCGCGAGCACGGAGACAAGATCTCCGGGCAGGAGCGCAGCGATGTCGAAAATGCGCTGGCCGATGCCAAGAAGGCGTTGGAAGGTACCGACGCGGGCGCGATGAACAAGGCCCGCGAGAACCTGACCTCCGCTTCGCACAAGCTGGCAGAAGCCATGTACAAAGCGACGTCGGCGCAAACGCCGCCGGCGGGCGGACCAGCTCCAGGGGGCGACGGTCAGGCCGCGGCTGATGCGCAGCAGAAGAAAGACGAAGGCGTGATCGACGCTGAGTACGTGGACGTGGACGAGAAGAAGTAACGCTGTTCGCTGTTCGCTGTTCGCCATTCGCTTTTCGCTTTTAGCCAGAGAGGGGCGCAATCGCGCCCCTCGCGCACAAAGGCGAATGAGCGTGAAGGCGTGCGCATGATTGTTGGCCGCGAATGAGAGGACAAGGAACGCCTCCGCATGATTGCCCGCGGTAAGGAAGACCGAGTCCGGCTTGCGGGACGGCGACACGATAGCCCAGGACGGAGCCGCAGGCGGAGTCCTGGGTAGGCAGACAAAAAGGAACCGAGTCCCTTTAGGGACGGCACGGAAACCAGCGAGGCTTCAGCCCCGCGGTTACAACAAGGACTCCCCAGATCGAAGGAACAAATTGAGATTTGAAGTAAACGGTCAGTCTTACATGTTAAGTTTTAACAACGACGACGGACGCTGGTATCTGATCACCGCGGCCATCGATGGCCGGATGAAAGCGATTCCGGTGATCAACGATGAATACGGCTTCGTTCCGCGCGTGGTCATTCCGATGGGTGATACAGGTCAGGCGGGCGTGAACTGAAACTCGCGACCCGCTCAGCGGGACGAAAGATGATAGCCCACCGCTTCATTCAGCGGTGGGTGGGCGAGAGTAATCATGAGAGTGCCTAGGGCACGGCACAATTCGATCGCGAGAGTGTTTGTACGGTCCCTGCGAAACTTCGTTTTGCTACCGAGGCTCTCTGCGGTATTGTCGCTGCGGAGGACCGCAGATCCTTCGGCTGCGCTCAGGATGACAATATGAGAATGGGATTTTAGCGAAGAGCGAAAGGCGAAGAGCGAAAAGCGACATCGCCAACAGCTAAGAGCCAACCACCTATGCCAACCACCCCCAACAAAGACAAAGACTACTACGCCATCCTCGGGGTGAAGAAGACCGCCTCGGCGGACGAGATTCGCAAGGCGTTTCGGAAGTTGGCGCGCAAGTATCACCCCGACGTGAATCCCGGGGACAAATCTGCCGAGGAGAAGTTCAAGGCGCTTTCCGAGGCCAACGACATTCTCAGCGATCCCAAGAAACGTAAGATCTACGATCAGGTCGGCTTCTATTCCGACAACATCGATCCGGCAACGGCGGAAGCTTACGCGCGCGGCGGTGGCCAGCCCGGAGCCGGCGGCTTTGGTGGGCCGGCGTCTGGCGCTGGTAGCGCCCGCACCCACACCCAGGAAGTTCCCTTCGATTTCAGCGGCTTCGACTTCAATGACTTCTCCGAAGGCGCCGGTGCAGCCGGACGCAGGGGCGGAGGTGGCGGCTTCCGCGACATCTTCTCCGGCATCTTCGGCGGCGGCCGGGAGCAGCCGGTGGCACGGCCCGAGCCCGGCGAAGACCTGGAATACCAGGTGAACGTCGCCTTCTGGCAGGCGATCAGGGGCACGGAGATGCAGCTCACGATTCCGCATCGCGAGGTCTGCAGCAACTGCCACGGCGAAGGATTCATCGAGAGCCCCGGCCCGTGTCCTGAATGCCACGGCAAGGGCCAGATCACGCAGAAGAGCGGCAGCATGAAGTTCAACGTGGTGTGCCCGCGCTGCGGCGGCAGCGGCAAGAACCGCACCGTGTGCCCGGTGTGCCATGGCGAAGGACGCGTCGAGCGTAGTGAGGCGCTGAAGGTGCGCATCAAGCCGGGTACGCGCGACGGGCAACGCATCCGTCTTTCTGGCCGCGGCAATGCCGGCACCATGGGCGCACCCGCGGGCGATCTCTACATCATCGTGCGCGTGGGCGGGCATCCGGTGTTCAAGCGTGAGGGCGACGATATTTATCTCACCGTGCCGGCGACGGTTAGCGAGGTGGCACTGGGAACCAAGATCGAGGTGCCCACCATCGATGGCCGGGCGCTGCTGAAGATTCCGCCGGGAACGCAATGCGGACAAAAGCTGCGCCTGCGGGAGAAGGGCGTTCCCTCGGCGGTCAAGGAAGGGACGCGCGGCGACGAGATTGTCGAAATCAAGTTGGTGCCTCCCAAGGTCACCGACGAGCGCTCGAAAGAAATTCTGCGTGAGCTGGCAAAGCTGAATCCGGAGGATCCGCGGGAGGCGCTGTGGAAAGATAGCAATTAGCTATTCGCTATGCGCTCTTTCGCTCTTCGCCTTTCGTCTCTAAGGGTGGGCAGGTGGAACGATATTGCGGTGGGCGAGGACAACAATATTATTTCGGGTGTGCGAAAAAGCTGCACCCTCAAAAATCCAGTCCCGCTCGGCGGGACGGGGGATGATAGCCAGCGCTTCATGAAGCGCTGGGTGGGCGAAGATAACGAATTCGAGTGCTTCGGGCACGGCAGGTTTCGATCGATGTATGTTCGAATGCGAGATGAAATTAGATCAACATCCCGTACTCGAGACTGACCGCCTCATGCTCCGTCATCTAACCGCGAACGATGTCGAAGCCGTTTTTGCTGTGATCGGTGATCCCGAGACGATGAAGTTTTACCCGCAGAAATTCACCCGCGAAGATGCAGCAGGTTGGATCACCAAGTGCTTGGAACGTTACCGCAGAGACGGCTACGGGCTGTTCGCCGTCGTGCTCAAATCAAACGGCGAGGTAATCGGCAATTGCGGGCTGATGCGGCAGGAGGTTGAAGCTGAATCGATGCTGGAGGTTGGCTACCACTTCCACCGGGATCACTGGGGACACGGCTACGCCACCGAAGCCGCGCGGGGCTGCATGGACTACGCATTTGGACGGTTGAAGGCTGAAAAAGTAGTGTCGCTTATACTGCCCGAGAATGTGCCGTCGCGACAGGTGGCCGAAAGAAATGGAATGCGCGTAGAGCGAGAGGTGATGTTTCACTCCTTACGGCATTTGTTGTATGCGTTAAGTGGGCGTCACTGTTCGGGGACGTAATCGTGGGATGGCGAGTGCAGATGTAATTGAGAGCTGACGGCTGATAGCTGATAGCTATTCGAGAGGACTATGGCCAAGCGTAAAAAACAAGGCGCGTACATGATCAGCTCGGTGGCGGAGATGTACGACATCCACCCGCAAACTCTGCGCCTGTATGAACGCGAGGGCCTGCTGAAGCCGTCGCGCACCGAGGGCAACACCCGCCTTTACACCGACGAAGATATCGAGCGGCTGGAACTGATCCTCTCGCTGGCGCGGGACCTGGGAGTGAACATCTCGGGCATCGCGATCATTCTGCAAATGCGCGAGCGCATGGACGAGATGCAGCGGCAAATGGCCGGCTTCGTCAACTACGTGCGCAGTGAAGTGATGGCGCGCGCCCAGCACGCCGACCCCAGCCGCGGAGCGCTCGTACCGGTGCGTCGTGGGATCGTCATCAAACCGGAAAAGAAGAAGTAGCCCCTTTCTCCTGGCCACTGACGTCTACTTCGACGCGGTCTTCGCCTTCAGCTTATCCAACTCTTCTCTGGCCTTCTTGGCGTAGGGGCCGTTGGGCAGGATTTTCAAATACTCTTCGTAATTCTCGACGGCACCCGCGGTGTCACCCGTTTTGTTCAAGACTTCGGCCAGTTTGAAGGTCGCCTCGGCGTCGTGGGGCTTGTACTCCAGCGCCTCGCGATAGCGGCTGATGGCCGCCGGATAGTTCTGCTTGACCTTGAAGTAGAAATCGCCAACCTCCACGTCCTTCATCGCCTTCATGGGATTATAGGGAGTGAATTCGTCGACGTCGCTGTCATTGCCCAATCCGGCTTCGGGATGCTTCGCGGCATCGTCGGCAGGTGGGGAGATGTCAATTTCCGTCTGCTTGCTGGAGCTCTCCCCGGCAGGCACATTGTCAGAGCGCGGCGGCGCTTCGCGGTTGTCTTTGGGCGGAGGAGCCGACTTATCGGTTGGAACCTGCTCGACCGGCTGCTGGCTTTGCGCAAGTACAAAGCCCGTAAACCAGAGGCACAGAATTGCGAGAGTCAAATAACGAAAACGCACTCCCATATTGTATTGGAACCCGGCATTCCCGTTCAGGACTCGGTCACCCGGATCAGCGGCTTGAGCGGGGTGTTTGGCCGAGGCGAAACGTGGCGCTGAAGCGCCGCACTACCCGTGCAAAATGCGATACATCCATTCAGGAACCGTTATCGCCGTTTTCCCCCGCAATCCTCCTCCTGTCGTCACCCGAGAGTCTCCTGTTGCCGGACGCTGTCCTTGCGGCGGATGTACAACACCTTGGTCACTTCGGCGACCACGTCGCCGGCCTCGTCCTTGATTTCAACTACGAAGGTCGGTTCGTACTTCTCCTGAGTGGTTAGCTTTTCGCGAATCTCGTCGAGCTGGGCGTCGGTCAGGCGAAACTCGGCCTTGACTCTTCCCTTCCCGGGTTTGCGAAAGCGAATGCTCGCTGCCTTGTCCCACACAATGTAGTTGCGACCCAGGTTTTCCATCAACATCAGCATGTAGAAGGGATCGGCCATCGAGTAGAGCGAGCCGCCATAGTGCGTGCCCACGTAGTTTCGATTCCAAAAGCGCAGCTTCATCTCGACATCTACGGCTTTATGGTCGCGGCTCCATTGCACGCGAATGCCCGCGCCCGCCATGGGCGGCCAGACGTTGATGGCGCGAAGCATGAATCGTTGTAGCCTGCTGCTCATGGATGCGGGAAGCGACTCTTGTCAGCCCGTCGCACTCGGGCTGCAATCACAGAATAGACTACAGATCCTCCAGTCATTGCGTTGCAGACTTACCTGATGCATTGAGCGCCTGTTGGATGGCCTTTTCCGCCAGCGGCGTCATCGCTCTGTATCCCGTATCATTGGGATGCAGGCCGTCTTCCGAGAGCGTGCGCTTCAGAAACCCGTCGTCGTCAACCATCGCGTCGAAATAGTCGAGATAGATGTCACCATGGGCGGAGGCGTAATCCTTCATCCAGCGGTTAACCTTGAGAATTTCTTGCGGCGAACGCAGCGGGAAGAACCTCTGCGCCTTCTCCGTGTAGCCGTTGACCGGAGTTACCGAGGAAAATACGACGCGAGTCTTATGGGCTCGCGCCAGCTCGGCCATGGAGGCGTAGTTCGCCTCGATCTGGTCCAAGGTAAGGGGCCCGGTGTTGCCCGCGATATCGTTGGTACCGGCCAGAATCACAACAACCCTGGGTTGAAGGTCAGTGACGTCTTGACGAAAGCGCACCAACATCTGTGGCGTCGTCTGTCCGCTGATCCCGCGGTTGATGTAAGGCTTGCCCGGAAAGTATCTTGCGAGGTCCCAACTGTCGGTAATGGAGTCGCCCAGAAACACGACCCGGTTGTCACCCGGCGCCGGGGCGCCGAGATTGGCGTCGGCATCGCGGTAGCGCGCCAATTCGCCGAAGTCATCCATCAACTGGGTGGCCCGGGAGGCGCGCCATCGCTGCAACTCTTGGAAGGCTTTCGAGGATGGATCCTGCGGAGATTGCGCGGGCGCGATCGCGCACAGCAGCAGCACCGGCAAGAACACGCGGGAGGACAGTCTCATGCCAGAAAACATATCACCGCGGGCGGGCGCTCGTTCGTGATCAAGAAGGGGAGAAATACAAAAGGCCGTCCAAAATCAAGACGGCCTTCCCCTGGCTTGGCGCTTCTTTCCCCCGTTACTGCGGTTGCGCCTGCACCGAGGAGCTAGGCTGGGTGGACGAAGCTGACTCGGTTGCATTGTTCGTCATCAGAGTCACGTCCACGCGGCGGTTCTTGGCGCGTCCGGCTGCGCTGGAATTCTTGGCCACGGGATTGTCTTTACCCAGACCAATCAGATAAATCTTGTACGCGGGAACGCTGTATTTCTGCGCCAGGTACTGGATAACCACATCGGCCCGGCGCTGGCTGAGTTGGTAGTTGTAATCCGCGGGACCGACAGAATCTGTGTAGCCTTCGACTTGGACGATGTAGTGCTTCTGGCTGCCCATCTGTTGAGCGAAATCATCCAGAGCCTGCTTGCCCTTGCGCGTCAGTTCGGATTGATTGAAGGCGAACAGTACCGTGCTGTCACTGACCGCTTTGTAGTTGTCCAAATTCTCAACCGTGCCCGCCAGGCTGGTCACGCGATGCGAGGCCTGGGTCGCATTCTGGTTGGCCTGGTCCGCAGCCTGACCCGCAGCCAAGGCCTTCTGGTCGGCGGCAGCGGCCTGCGACTTCGCCTGCTGAATTCCCTGCTGGGCGCGGGCGTCGGTGTCGCGGATGTCACGAGTATTTTTCGCCGTCAGATCATCTAATTCATTGACTTTGTTAACGGTCGGGGTCACTTCGTTGCGAACGTAATTCTTGGTGGCGCAGCCCACCGTAAACGGCAGGCTGCATACCACCAGCGCTACGGCGAGGGAAAATCGATTCATGGAATAAGCTCCTGAAACTGTCGCCAAGGGTGTACTCACCGTCGGTCTATGGTGATAAGTGCAAGCTGGGTGCCATAGTGATGCTCCCGCAACGAGGCGATCGGGCTTTAGTTTCAGCGATTTAGAAATACCTGTAGGCGGTATCCCTTACAGCTCCGCCCAGACCGGATAATCCTGACGTGCGGAGTAGAATTTTTACCAAGTAGCGTCATCAGTAGCCCAGATGGACCTTCATCAGAAAATTCGGACTCTGCCAGCCTCGCCCGGCGTGTATCTGTACAAGAACGCCGACGGCGAGATCATCTACGTGGGCAAGGCCAACAGCCTGCGCGCCCGCGTACGCTCCTATTTTCTGGAGGGGGCGGCGGTCAACGCCAAGACCGGATCGCTGCTGCGCGAAGCGGTCGACCTCGACTACATCGTCGTGGACAACGAGAAGGAGGCGCTGGCCCTTGAGAACAACCTGATCAAGCAGAAGAAGCCGCGTTACAACATCCTGCTGCGCGACGACAAGACTTACCCGTATATTAAGCTGACCATCGGCGAGCGCTATCCGCGGGTCTATCCGACGCGCCGCTTGCGCCGTGACGGTTCGCTCTACTTCGGGCCGTATTTCCCGACCAGCCTCGCCTATCGAATTGTCGACCTCATCCATCGGCACTTTCTAATTCCCTCGTGCAAGCTCGACCTGAACCGTTCTTATCCGCGGCCGTGCCTCCAGTTCTACATAGGGCGTTGTCTGGGGCCGTGCGTGGACGGGCTCACCACGCCCGAACGGTACGCGGAGGCCGTGCACGACGTGAGGATGTTCCTCGAAGGCCGGGGAGTGGACCTATCACGCTCGCTGCAGCAGCGCATGGCCGCCGCGGCTGAGCGCCAACAGTACGAATTGGCGGCGAAGTATCGCGATCTCATCTCGACCGTCGAGTTACTGGACAAGAAGCAGCGCATCGCCGCGGTGGAGGGTGACGATGCCGATGTCTTCGGTTATCACTACGAAAACGAGATGCTGGCGGTGAATCTGTTCCACATGCGCGGCGGCAAGATCGTAGACAAGCGTGAGTTCTTCTGGGAAGATCTCAGTAGCATGGTGGGTACGGCAGGATTCGAGCCAGGAGAATTTTTCTCAGCGCTGCTCAAGCAGGTTTACCTGGACCAGCAGTACGTGCCGCACACCATTTACGTTGCCGTCGACTTTGAAGATCGGGTCACGCTGGAGGAAGTTCTGTCGGAAGGCCAGAAGCGGCGAGTGCAGATTCTGGTGCCGCAGCGCGGCGAGAAGCGTTCGCTGATTGACCTGGTGGGACAGAATGCCAAGCAAGCCTACGATCAGCGCTTCCGCGTGATGAAGCCGGCGGCCAAGGCAATTCAGGAAGCCTTGCAAGATTCCCTGATGCTCCCGGAGTTGCCTAAGCGGATTGAGTGCTTCGATATCTCGCACATCCAGGGCGCCGAAACCGTGGCCTCCATGGTGGTCTGGGAAAGCGGCGCCATGAAGAAGTCCGACTATCGTAAGTTCATTATCAAGGGCGTGACCGGGGTGGACGATTTCGCGTCCATGCGCGAGGTGGTGACCCGGCGCTACAAGCGAGTGCAAGACGAAAAACAAGACATGCCAAGTCTGATCTTGATTGATGGCGGCATCGGACAGCTACACGCGGCCGCACAGGCGCTGGAGGCACTGGGCATCATCAACCAGCCGCTGGCTTCGATTGCCAAGCGCGAAGAGATCATTTACGTCCTCGGCCAGGAGGATGAGCCCGTCGTGCTGGACCGTCATTCTCCGGTATTGCACCTGGTGCAAGTGGTTCGCGACGAGGCCCACCGCTTCGCAGTGACCTTCCATCGCAAGCGGCGGCAGATGCGCGACCGCAAAACTGAATTGCTGGAGATTCCCGGCGTGGGTGCGCGAACCACGAGCCGGCTGTTACAGCACTTTGGCAGCCTGCAAGCGGTGAAAGAAGCCGATGCGGCGGCTCTGGCCTCGGTCGTAAGCCGTCCCCAAGCCGACGCAATTCTTCGTTATTTTCGCAAAGACGAACAACCTTCTGAAGCGTCTCACTCTTCGGTAGCAGAATAAATCTGAGGTTACAGCCATGGATGTTGGCAAGGATTCAAGAACTCGGCTAGTGGTTCTTTGCTTGTGCGTCGTGCTCTTGGTCTGGATCGTAGGCTTTGGCTTTGACCGCCTGCTGGCCAAGGACGGCGTCACCCGCACCGACATTTTGCTGACTTCAAATTTCCTCACCGGGATAGTCGCCGGCTTTCTGTTCTTCAGCCTCAGTAACTATGAGCGCTTGCGGCGCAAGCAGGTACGCGAGCGGCTGCGTACCATCGCCGACATGAACCATCACATCCGCAATGCTCTGCAGGTGATCACCTACGCTGCGGCCACCGATAACCATACCGACTCGGTGAACCTTATCCGCAGCTCGGTGGAACGCATTGAGTGGGCATTGCGTGAAGTTCTTACCGGACACGCGCCGGAACCGGACGTTGCCAAGCGCGAAGAGCCCGTTCAGGCGCAGCACGTGCGTCAGTACTAACCAACCATCTGCGTCCTGTACAACGCTGCCAGCCTGCGCGGATACACCCACAAGTTACTATGTAGGATTGGGTTTAGGGTAGTTGCTCAGTGCTAGAGCACCTCTGGGATTAGTGCGTCCACTCATACGGGTAGTGGGGACCTTCGGGCCCGCGTATAGGCAAGAAGAAAAATCGCTTAAGCCACTGAGGTCGTCGACCTCAGCGGCTTAAGCTGGGTGTCTGGCCGAGGCGGAACGCGGCGCTGAAGCGCCCGCACCACCCGTACAAAATCGAATACATCTATTGACGAACCGCTATAGTTGCTAATTGCTACCCGGAGGCCACATGAGCTCAGAAATGGAAGCGTTGGACAAAGCCAAGGAAGCTGCTGAAGAAGCCAAGGAAAGAAAGCACCTGGCGCCAGTGAGTCTCACCATGGCGATCCTGGCAGTGCTGGTAGCCACCGTTTCGCTGATGGGCCATCGCGCGCACACGGAAGAAATCCTGCTCCAGACCCGCGCCACCGACCAGTGGGCGTACTACCAGGCCAAGAACATGCGCCGCAATAACCTGGAAGCGCTCGACGATGTGCTCACGGCGCTGGAAAACACCAAGGCCGAACGTGCCGTGGAAGTGCAGAAGCATTTTCATGAAGAGATTGATAAATATCGCGACCAGCAGAAGGACATTCAGGCGGAAGCGCGCGGACTGGAAGCCGAAGTGGCACACGCCACTCGCCGCGCCGATCGCTTCGACCTGGGCGAAGTGTTTCTGGAGATCGCGCTGGTGGTCACGTCGATCACGTTGCTCACCGACAACCGCACGTACTGGTATCTGGGTTTTGTTCTCGCAGCCGTCGGCGTGGTGGCCGCAGGAAGTGGATTTCTGGTGCACTGAGGAGTTTGTCTTGCTTAGCTGGCGAAAAGGCCTTGATCGCCCGCGGCAATTTGACATTGTTCTCCTGACTTTTTGGCTGTACACTCGCCCGCAGCAACACAGAAAGCATCGGAATAAGGCTTGTGCCGCCATTCTGAATACTAGGCAGCGCAATCAAGGGCCAAATAAATCTTTCCGCACTCCTGCGCAGGGAGGGATTCCGGTATGCGTCGCTTCGCTTGTGCTCTCCTCTTCTTCGTGGCCGTCAGCACTATCAGTAACGCGCAGGCATCAAACATCCGCCGTCGCCCAAAACGACTCAACTCTTCGGTTGTTCAATATATTGGCAGTCCTAGCATGGACGGCACATTCGGCTTGGCTTCGTTACCGGATAACTGGCTCGGCGGTACGGGGAACTGGAGCAACGGCGCTGACTGGAGCGCCGGACTACCCGGAAGCAACAGCGATGTATTAATCAACACAGGCAACGACAACGTCACACTGGACACCAGTGCGAACATCAACTCGTTGACGGTCGGGGGTAACTCCGGCGACATGGCGTCGTCCTTAGTTGGAGACGGCAACGGACACACGGTGAATATTGCAAGCACCCTTACTGTCAATCCTTCGGGCTATTTGGCACTAAATGGGGATGTTTATACGGTCCATGGCAATGCTGCTATCAATGCCATCGTCTCTCTGACGGGGGGCGAGCTTACTGTCAACGGCAACGCTCTGATTTCCTCAACGGGATCTCTTTTGGCAGGCTATTTGAGCTTCGGTCCTGGAGCCTTTTTTGTAAATGGCTCATTGACAAATAACGGGAACATCATTTTGGTTGACTCTGGCGTTGCGGTATCTGGCAGCATGAACAACTCCGGCTCCATCTCGTTGCAACAAGAACGTATGGGCTCCATGCTTGATGTTGGGGGCACCCTGACGAATTCAGGGCAAATTGCTGAGGAGGGAGGAGACACGATCGATTATGTTTCGATTGGACAGCTGATCAACACCGCCAACGGGGATTTGTTTCTCGCAGACAACTACACCACGATCGGCTCGGTGCAAAACCAGGGATCGATCAATATCTCTGGAGGCATGATCGGATCCCTGCAGAACCAGGGGACGTTTGGTATCGGCGGGGGCACGATCGGCTCCGTGCAAAACCAGGGAACAATCGATATCGGTGGATCTTTGTTCGTAGGAGGCCCAAGTGTGGTGACTGCGTCTCCAAGGTCGGGCTTCAACAACTCTGGTAACGTTTACATTGACGGTAATCTTACCACCAACGGCTACGTCCAAACGGCGGGACAAACTACCGTGGATGGTCGCCTCACGCTGGTGGGAAGAGCGATCATTAGCTTTGCAGGTGGTTCTGTCTTTGGAAACCAGGGCACCATTACGGGGCCGGTCGTCTCTAACGCCGCTTTCAACCTGGGCGATCAATTGATGAGCATTGGCCAGCTCGCTATCGTTGGCGCGTACACCCAGGGACTGCACGGGAGCTTAACAGCCGACATTGCCGGCGCTGCACCGGGCGAATTGACCAGCTTAATGTCAGCGGCCAGGCGCAACTCAACGGCCTCCTGACGGTCAACCTCCTTAATGGCTTCGTGCCGCAAATCGGCAATACGGTCGACATCATGACGTTCGCCAGCGAGTCCGGCACATTCTCCATGGTTGACGGTTTGCCCATCAACAGTGAGGAGCACTTTGTCCTGGAATACAACTCGACCAACCTGACTCTTGATGTGGTGCCAGGGCAGTTGGCGGGAGTGGATGCCAGCTCGGCTAGCTGGTTGTTCAGCACCGGCTCAGAAGAAAAGGGAATCTCACTAAACGCTTCAGACAGGGCAACACCCCCATCAACGCCAGAACCTGGCAGCATCCTGCTGTTCGGCTCTGGAGTGCTCGGCCTCGCGGGCCTGTTTCGGCACCAGCGTCGAATGTAACAATAACAATTATGACCTCAGAGAAATCAGCCGAGCCCGGAGAAAATAAACGTACAACGCTCTGGATCGTGACGTGTTGTATTGTCTGCCTACTGTTCGGGGTTGCCATAGGACACGTGGTGACCTACCACTTAGGCCACCACAATGCGGCGTTATCTACTTCCTACCAGGCAGTTTTGCTGAGCAATGGCGCCGTTTTCTATGGCAAACTCAGCGGCTATGGAACATCGCATCCGGTGCTGACGAACGTTTTTTACATTGTCAGCAAAACCGATCCCACCACCAAGGAAGTGACCAATGTATTGGTGAAGCGCGGGAAGGAACTACACGGCCCTGATCGCATGTACCTGAATGCCAACCAAATTGTTTTCGTCGAACCCGTAGGACCGGACTCGAAAGTCGCCCAGTTAATCAATGAGGCGAGTCACTGAACGCTCGAAGTAATCGCTCGGTCCGGACGAAGCTACGCGGGAGGGCGTGCTATTAGCCCTAATTACGGACCGTTAACTGCCTTCCTCCCATCCTTCTTTTCCCACCAGCGGCACGAAGCGGCAGGCGTCTTGCGTTGTTACCGCGATCTCCCCGCCAATTTTGCGCACGACCTGCACCTGCTGCTCGAAGCGACTCCCCACCGGCACAACCAAGCGTCCACTATCGGCGAGCTGTTCAAGCAGGCTGTCGGAAATTTTCGGTGCCGCTGCCGCAACCAGGATTCCATCGAAGGGTGCTGGCTCCGGCAGACCGACGCTTCCATCGCCCACCACGACATGAACATTGCGGTAGCCAAGCCTTGACAGGATTTCTCGCGCTTTGTCCGCCAGCTCTTGGTGCCGCTCGATGGTCCACACCTCGGCGGCCAGCTCGCCGAGGATAGCGGCTTCATATCCGGTACCGGCGCCTATTTCGAGCACACGGTCCGTCGAGCGCGGTTCCAGCGCCGCGACCATGGCGGCCACCATGTAGGGCTGAGATACGGTCTGGCCTGCGCCGATGGGCAGTGGATGATCGTCATACGCCCTGCCGAAGTCCTCGCTCGCAATGAACTCCTCACGCGGGACTCTTGCCATCGCGGCCAGCAGGCGGGGATCACGAATGCCGCGTGAGCGAAGCTGCTCCTCCACCATGCGCGCGCGCTGCTGCGCGAAGGAGTCCGGATTGGCGAGCGGATCGGGCATAGGGAATGAAGCAGTTGGCAGTTGGCACTTAGCACTTAGCATTTAGCCATTGCAATTAACGGTCAGGTGTTTTTGATGCAGGACGGCTGCAACCGACCCTTCTGCAACCCAACGGTGCCCGTAATCGCCCCCCAGCGAACTACTGCTTTTGGCTGGCTGCCCGTGCTTTGGCAAACTCATCGCCGGGTTGCCAACCTACAGTCTCCGGCTGATTCGCAGCCTGCCATCCCAGCGCGATTCCAAATTGCGCCATCACCGCGTCGCCGCGGAAGTCCATCTCCGGGAAATATTCGTCGCTGGGTTGGTGGTAGTGCTTGGCAACATAGTCGCGCGCTTGCTGCTTGCCCCACTCGGCATCGTGGCCGGCATATTTGTCGCCTTCGTCAATCGAGAAAGCAGGCACTCCAGCGCGCGCGAAACTGAAATGATCGGAGCGGTAGAAATGGCCTGCACCGGGTTGCGAGTCCGGCACAATCGCCAGGCCAAACTCTTTGGCGGTGCGTTCTACCGTGGGATAGAAGGTGGTGCGCTCCGCCCCCGATACGTTCACCTGTTCGGGCACTCCGAGGGGCGGCACGTCGTCGTAATTCAGGTCGAGCGAAATTTGCTTTGCCGGAATCGGGGGATGCAAACCGAGATACTCGGAGCCGCGCAATCCCTGCTCCTCCGCCGTGACCGAAGCGAAGTAAACGGAACGCTTGGGCGACTGTGGCGATTCACCGAAGGCGCGCGCAATCTCCAACAGAATTCCTACGCCGGTGGCATTATCCTGCGCACCGTTATAGATGTTGTCGCCGGCCATGCCGGGCACGATGCCCAGGTGGTCATAATGCGCGCTGTAGATGATGGCTTCATCCTTGAGTTTGGGATCGCTGCCCTCCCGCCTGGCGACCACGTTGCTGGCATTAAACGGCCGCACCGTGCTGACGATGTGGGCCTTCAGCCGGACGGGTAACTCTACCGCTTTGAAGCCCGGTTTCTGCGCCGCGGCCAGCATTTCATCGAGCTTCATGCCACATGATGCTGCGAGCTTGCGCGCGATATCAAGCTGAATCCACGACGCGACCTGCAGTTTGGGAGCAGGGTCATCACGTAGATAAGCACGTTCTCCCGACCACGAGTTGCGCACCACGTTCCAGCCGTAACTGGCCCTGTCGGTCTGGTGGATGAGCATGACACCGACGGCTCCCATGCGCGCCGCTTCTTCGTACTTGTAGGTCCAGCGACCGTAATAGGTAAGCGCCTTGCCGCCGAAATACTTGGGATCGTCGGAATCCGGCTCGTTGACCATCATGAGCAGCACCTTGCCTTTGACGTCGACGTCTTTGTAGTCGTTCCAGCTGAACTCAGGAGCGTCAATGCCGTAGCCAATCCAAACTATAGGAGCGTCCACGTCGTTCAGCGTTTTGCCGGTTTCGTCCATGGCCACGTAGTCGGCGCGATTACGCAGGTTCATGGGCGCGCCCTTGTCGAGGACGAGCGCGAAGGTGCTGTCATCCTGGGTGGCGATGCCCACCATCGCTACGGTTTGCAGATAGCTGCCGTGGTCGCCTGCGGGCTGCAGACCATACAACGCAAATTGCGTGGCAATGTACTCGGCGGCAATATCGCCTCCCCGCGCGCCGGTGCCGCGGCCTTCCAGCAGATCGCTCGCCAGAAACTTCACCTGCGCGCGAATCTTCTCGGGATCGACGGAAGCCATAGCTCGTTCTGCGGCCGAAGGGAGACCAGTGATTTGCGGGACCGGCAAGGTGGATTTGCCGGGTTGCTGAGCGAGTGAAAAAACTGAGGCAAATAAAACGACAAGGCTAATCAGTGCAGTTCGGCGCATTCGGGAAGCTCCAGTGGCGTGAGGAATGAATGTGGAAACTCATCATTCTACGCGAAATGGCACGAATGGGCTGGGAGTTACAACCTCCAGTTTCCAATAATTATGTTGCTTTCCCGAACCGGTCGGGGCTGAATGCGGGACAGTTCCCGATTTGAAAGGAGGACTACTTCGTGAGACTGCATGCCCCTCTTCTTATTGCGCTTGGCTTGATTTTGGCCGTTGCTCCCGCCACGGCGACGACAACTCTGTACAACAATATTCCACCTGGCTGTGCGACCTGCGGCTTCTTTAACACTAACGCCTGGGCCATTAATTTCGGCTACGCCGTCAGCGATTCGTTCGTGCTTGCTCCCGGAGCGCATGGGATCGAGGACCTCCATTTCGTGTACTGGGTCGCATCGGCTACAGATCTTCTGACCACAGTCGACGTGGCTGCCGGAGCGACGTCGTTTGGCGGCAGCATTCAGACGTTGAGCGGTGTGACGAACACCTTCATGGGAATAAACAGCCACGGTTATTTCGTGTATCGGGCGGATTATGCGTTCCCGGACATCCCATGGTCTGGCGCGGGTTACCTCACTCTGCAGAATGCCTGCGCCACGTCAGGCTGCTCGGTTAGTACCGAAGTTTACTGGGACCAGAACAGTGGCCCTTCCTTCGCTTACGAGAATACTGGAGGTGGAGGCACAAGCTGCGCTCTGACGTCTTGCATGTTGAACCCAATCGGGTCGGAAACCTTCTGGCTGACCGGCCTATAGTGAATTTGGCGGAAACTAGATCGCATTGAGAGTGAGCCTTAGCGAACGCCCGTCGTGCTCCCTCTGGTGGGAGCGGGCCATAGAAGTCCTTGAACTACACCTGAGCGAAGCTCGTGCTTCGCTCAGGATGGCAGCTTAAGTCACGTATGCTTTAGGTTTCGATCCGCGACCGCGGATCAATTCTTGGAGCTTCAACCAGCGCGGAAATCCTGGATGTCCTCGCCCTTGCGCCAGAGCTGTACCGGAGCTTGGTTGCCATGCTCGGCTAGCTTGCGGTTGATGACTTCAACGTCAGCTTTGGACCAGCCGACGCAGGAAATCTCGATCTCGCCACTGGGCGCGATATAGAAAATGGTGGGAACGTTGGTCAGACCATAGGCGTTCGACACCGCATAATTTGCCGGATCGTCGAGCGCGACCGGGAAGGTCACGCCGTATTCGCGCAGAAATGCCCTGGCATCGCGAGCTCCGTCCTGGGACACGCCGAGTACGGTGACGTCCGCGGCTCGGTTCGCCTGGTACACGCGCTCCAGAAAAGGAAGAGCATATTGGCAAACCGGACAGCTCTTCTTGAAGAACACCAGCATCACCGGACCTTTGGAGAGCGACTCGTGCAACGAAACCTGACCATCTTTCACAGTCGGCAGAGTGAAATCAGGAGCAACTACACCCCCGTTCAAAGCAGGCATGAATTAGACCTCCAAAACATTAGGACTATGCTTTAGATTCACCTGGATTTGCGCCGGACTCAGCCGCGCAAGCGACGAAGGATTTTGCGGGCAAGGCCGGTCAGCGGCAGTCGTTCCCACTGCCGGCGCGAAAACCATCGGGCCTTGGCGCCGGAACCTTGAATCTTCCTCGGCGCAGCTGCGAAGACGGCGACCTCGTAGTCAGTATCGGTGATGGAGTGGCGCAGTCTGGCTAGTGGCTTGTCATCTCCGTTGGAATGCGGAAAGGCGGGCAGTTCCCACATCCCTGCCATGAGCGAGGCGTCCGCCGGACGCTGCATCAGCAGGACCGAACCGTTTCGTCGTGCTAGAGCGTAGGCGACTTGCTTCCGCTTGCGTGTCGATCGTGGCCGGGCATCGCCAGAGCCCCGCGAAATGCACCACCTATGCAGCGGGCATATGGTGCATTGCGGCGTGCGCGGCGTACAAACGGTAGCACCAAGCTCCATCATGGCCTGGTTGAAGTCGCCGGGACGTTCGCGGTCGAGCAGCGCAGCAGCTCGCTGCCACTTGGCCTCCCTTCCCTCGGTTGACACCGAACAAGCGGTTGAGCACACGCTCCACATTGCCATCGAGGACGGCGACAGGTTCTCCAAACGCAATGCTCACGATGGCGGCGGCGGTGTAGCGACCTATGCCAGGAAGTTCGCGCCACGCCTCCGAGGTTCGCGGGAAGATCCCCTGGCGCTCGCGTGTAATCAGCTTCGCCGCCTGGTGCATACGGCGCGCGCGATGGTAGTAGCCGAGGCCGCTCCACACCGCCAGCACGGACGCCTCGCGTGCAGCCGCCAAAGATTGCACGGTGGGGAATTTCTTCAGGAAGCGCGCGTAGTGGTCCAGCACAGCCGCGACACGGGTCTGCTGCAGCATGATCTCGGATACCCAGATGCGATAGGGATCAGCATCACGACGCCAGGGCAGCTCTCGACGATTGGCGTCATACCATGTGAGCAATGCGCGGCGAAGTTTGCGGAGTGCGAGTGGGGTTAAGCTCGGATTCATGCGGTGGGTAGATTGTAAGGGAGGAAGGCTCTATTTAGATTGTCATCCCGAGCGACGAGCGCAAACGGGTGCCCGGCGAGGACCGGGGTTCGTGCTTGCTGGGGTGTTGAAGCGAGGAGTCGAAGGAGCTGCGGTTCGCGGGCGCCGTCATTGCCGTATGGAGAACCCCAGATCCTTCGACTGCGCACCCACCCGACCCGCAAAGGCAGCGGGTCGGAAAATCTTTGCGGGCGCTCCGCTCAGGATGACAAATCAGGGTTTATTACTTGCTGGCGCGCTGTGCCGCACGAAGAACTGTTCTTTATCCACATTCGAGGGAACGGCGACGTCGAAGAAGCCCACCATCATCTCTTCGTAGGTCTGGCCACCCCAGATCACGGCCTTGTTGGGGTCAGGGTTGTGCGGATTGTTTTCAGAATTGTCATACCACGCCACGGCCTGAAGACGAGTGCCGGCTTTCAGGAATAGTGGCTGCGCCAGCCGGTAGCTCATCTGCCAGTGGAAGTGATAGTTCACGCGCAGCAGCGTCTCCACCGTCCCGTCCGCGTGGACGATGTTGTACTCGAAGCGCTTGCCGCGCAGATGCATGTGCGGAAAAAAGCTAAGCAGCGTCGCGTCATTCGGCAACGTACCCGAGACCTCCACGCGGTAGTTGTCCTCGCGCGGAGGGATGACGAAGCTGTGGTTGGTGAGTTGCAGCGTGAGCACGCGCTGCGACGGCGGTCGCTTCGCGAAGACCATGCCGACGCTGGTCTGGTCGGAGGCGGCGTGGCCGTTGGTGGTGTAATGCATCTGGAAGACGAGATCGGAGCCTGCGGGAATGAACTTCGCCATGCCATCGGGCCAGCGATCGGGCTCGCTGCCGGGAGCGTAGACCAGCAGCATGTCGCTGGTGGTCGCATGGGCCTGGGCGCGTTCTTCGGCGTCGGAAAAACTTGACGGCGTGAACGGCACGCCAACTGGGGCTTTACGCAACCAGGTCGAGTTCGGCGGACGAATATAAACCACCGCGTGATGCACATGCTCGCGGCTCGAGGGGCGGACCTCCGACATCTGCACCCATTTGTCCTCCGTAAATCCGGTGGGCACGATCTCGTAGGTGTACTCGACATCGCCGGTCGCGGGAAGGCTGATCGCTATCGGCATCTGCACAACTTTGTCGGGTTGGGGAATGTTCCAGCCTTCGACCCAGTGACGCGGCGCTGGCGCATCTTTCGGAGAACCGGCGGGTGCCCCGGCATCGGCCCAGGCTGCAATGAGAGCAATCTGTTCCGGTGTGAGCGAAGGATCGTTGGAAAATTTCCCGTAGCGCGGATCGGCGAACCATGGCGGCATGTTTTTCGATTGCACAGCCTGCTTAATAGCCGGGGCCCAAGGGCGCGTCTGCTGATAGGTCACGAATGGCATCGGCGCAATTTCGCCGACGCGATGACAACTCTGGCAGTGGTCCTGCAACAACGGCAGAACATTTTTATAAAAGGTAGGGGCAGTAGCTTCGCCAGACCGAGCGAAAGTCGCCATTGAAGGTGAAGACCGCGCGCTTGCGAAAAAGATAAGCGACGTCACAAGGACAATGAGTACGATCGCTGATTTCGCAACGCCGGAGGTGGTGCTACTGATCAACCGCTTGGAAGCCTGCAAAGAATGTTTGTGAACCGTGCCGTCCCTAAAGCGGCTCGGTTTTATTTCCTACTCTACCCAGCGCTTCCGCGCTGGGCTAACCACTTTCGCCCCCAGGGGCAGCCGCTCGTGCGCTTCATTCCGCTAACCCAGACAAATCCGAGGCACAGTCGCTACATTCCGGGCTCCGGCAATTCTTCCGGAGCAGCGTGGCGACGCAGGATTTGCGCAAGGTTCTGCGAAAACGCCGAGCGCGGCACCACCATGTCGCATCCGGCTTCCTGCGCCTTCATCTTCAATTCGCCTTGGACGTGCGACAGGAAGCCGATGATATTGGTCGCTTTCTTCAGCTTCGCCTTCAGCTTTGGAATGACGCTGAGCGGCTTGGACGAGACATTGTTCAAATCGAAGATGATGAGCGCAGGCTTGTCGTCGCCGTTCTGGCCCATGCGCTCGTTCAGGTCCTTCTCGGTCTTGACGAATTCGACCTTGACGTTCATCTTGCGCGCCGTCTCCTGAATCTTCGCCAGGAAAAACAGGTCGTCGACGAAGGCAAAGATGCGAGCCGGCGTGTCGTCCGAAGTCACCGGCAGAGGTTCGGGATCGGGCGGCAGGAATTGCTTGCCGAAGTTCTGGCCGGGGCGTCCGCCGCGGCTGGGCCGATGCGTATTCCCATTGTTAGTACCCTGGGCCGCGCGATAGCTGTGGTCCATGGGCGCGGTATAGATGCCACCGCCCACTTCCTTCGGCCCTGATTGCCATCCTCCGGGCTTGCGGCCGTGGCGCTTGGGAGGGCCGTGCCGCTGTTGTCCCTGATGCTGTCCAGGTTGTGCCGGTGATCCGTGCGTGACGGGTCCACGGCGGCCGCGCCGCCGTCTACGTCCTTTCCCGCCGGGCTGTCCGCCGGAGGGAGGGTTCGATCCTTGATTCATGTTTCTCTCTTAATCGTTTTCACCCGCAGGTGGCGGGCTCCCACATTTGTGAACCGCTGTTCTTGGCCGGACTCTCGCACAGTTCCTGCGTGGCCGGCTCCGCGGTTGGATACTTCGCTGAAATCGAATCAGTTACGTCCGTCTGGCGCCCGGAACGTTCGGCGCGAGGGCCGCCTGCACGGGAAGTGCGGCGATTGGAGGACGTCTCTATCGTACCTAGCTTTAGGCCTGGAACGCAAGCGCAAAAGCTGCCTTTGCTTAGGATGCAACTTGTTGGTTACCCGGCGAACTTATTTTTTGCGCACGTGGAAGCGCGTTAGTCGCTGTTGGCTATTCGCTTTTCGCAGTTCGCTCCTGGCTGTTCGCCTTTCGTTTTGGGTTTCCGCCTCCGGGTCGAATTCGATTATCTTCCTGCGAAGATACCATCGGCGTTCCAGTTTCTTGTTCAAAGGCGGCGGAAAAAAGCCAGCCGGCGTACCCGGTGTTACTGCGGGTCGACTAGCTGCTTACGGTCGGGACGCCCTCGCGCAGGACCGTGCTAGTGATAACGAGAAATGAAGATCACGAATGCGGACCTGACGATCTGCCCAAACGAAAAGCGAATCCCGAACAGCGATTAGCGAAGAGCGAAAATGGCCTTCCTAGTTCATCCGCGCTACCATTTGCCGCACCATGTCGAAGGTTTCACGGACCGCCTGAGCATCGGCCGCCTCGGGCGCCAACTTCAGATACTTCCCCAAATCCTGGGCGGCACCGATGTACTGGTCAAGGTTCAGGCGCAACAGCGCACGCTCGCGCAGCAATTCGGGAGAACCATTGGGAATTGCCAGCAGCATATTCAAAACCTCAATCCCTTTGCGGCCATTCTGCTGGGTCAGATAAATCTGTCGCAGGTTATTCAGTATGCGGCCCAATATCTCGCGATGCGTGACCGGTTGCAGGTACTCAGCCCGCATGTCGACCTGTCCGCCGTAAACTTCGTCCAAACGCTGCTGACAATCGTCTCGGGCTCAGAATACTTCCGCCGTTGAAGGCGTCGAGGAAAATCTCGCCGCCCACCACGCCATAATGCTTCAGCAGGAAATGTCCCGGCATGCCCACGCCGGCAACCGGAAAACCGACGCGCTGCGCCACCTCCATGTAAATGACCGAGAGCGTGATGGGGATGCCGAGCTTGCGGTCGAGTACGTCATTCAGAAACGAGTTTCGCGGGTCGTAAAAATCTTCGCGATTGCCGCGCAGGCCTTCCTGCTGAAAAAGTACGTGATTGAGCAACACAATGGACTCGCGTGCCGTGGGATTCTTGCGCATGCGACTTCGCACCTGCTGCGCCATGTCGTCGAGACGCCCAAGATAAGAAACGGGGTCGAGGTCAGAGTACTCCATGCGCGCAATCGCCAGCGCTGCCGCCGCGAGCGGAATGGAGACGTCTTCGCGCGCAGGCTCTACCAGAGCCGCAAAGTGGCTGAGGGCGCTATCGGAGGAGGCATAGGACGCCATGACGTGCTGCATTGGATGATGGCGCCGCCGGGAGCGATTCCACAGCTTGAGGTAGCCCCGCGCGGAGAAATGGACCCTCGGACGAGTTTCAAAACCGCACTAGCAACCTACTAATGTCATCCTGAGCGGAGCGCCCGCTACTTTTCCGACCGCTGTTTTGCGGGTCGGGCGGGCGCGGAGTCGAAGGATCTGAGGTCGGTTTCCTCCACAGGGCAATGCCACAAGCGAACCGCAGGTCCCTCGACTCCTCGCTGCGCTCATTGCTCGGGATAACAAAACAAATCAAGGATGCCCGCTCTTGTGAAATTCGTCGCGACGCAGCCTCACTGCCGAAACATATTTCTCGCAATGAAGATCACGTTCGCCGGGCGTTCCGCCAGGCGGCGCATAAAGTACGGATACCATTCCGAGCCAAATGGAATGTAGACGCGTAGTCCGTAACCCTCGCGCACCAGTTGCTGCTGCAAATCGCGCCGCACCCCGTAGAGCATTTGAAATTCGTACGCTGAGTTTGGAATGTTTTCGGCGCGTGCGAACTGTTTTATCTCGGCGATGATCTTCTCGTCGTGCGTCGCCATACCATGAAACACGCCGCTCTTCAGCAACGTGCGCGCCAGCTTCAGGTAGTTCGCATCCACGTCGGCCTTCTTGGGGAAGGCAATCTCCGGCGGCTCTTTGTACGCGCCCTTGCACAAGCGAATGCGAATGCGCTCCGACAGCAGCTCATCCACATCTTTCTCGCTGCGGAAGAGGTAAGACTGTATGACCGTTCCCACGCGTCCTGCGTGTCCCGGCAGGCGATGCAAACCACGCACGAAGTCCAGCGTGCGCTGCGTGTAGGGCGAGCCTTCCATATCGACGCGCACAAAGTTGTTGATGCGCACCGCGTGGTCCACCAGGTCAGTCACCAGGCCGAAAGCGAGGTCCTCACTGACGTCGAAGCCCATGTGGGTGAGCTTGAGGCTGATGTTTGCGTTCAGTCCGCCGCTCTGGATGGCGTCGAGCATGCGGTGATAGAGCTCGGCGCTCTGTTTGGCCTCGTCGGCGTTGGTGACGTTCTCGCCCAGATTGTCAATGCTGACGCCCGCGCCCCATTCATTGACCACGCGCGTAGCCTGAATGACCTCGTCGAGTTCAGTGCCGGCGACGAAGCGGTGGGAAAAGCGCAGGCCAAGTGGCGACTGCTCGGCGAAATGGCGTAAACGCTTGCTTTCGGAAAGCCCGATGAAGAGCGACCTTAACATGCCGCCCTCCGGGGCCATAGAGTAGCGGGCTGGTTCGCCCGCACAACAGGATGATGGCTCATAGGATCATAGCTACAGGAAATCCAAACTCACGATGATAACCCTCAGCGATGGGCCCGACAATGGCGAGGGTCACACCATTCGATTTGTCACAGGCCTGGACCTCATCTATCACTGACCGCGCGTTAGCCTGGCGCTACCGTGTGATGGGAGAAGAATCCCGGCCTTTCGCCACCCAACTACTGGTCAGTGCAGCGAGAAACAAGGCCTCAGGCTTCCCATCTCCCAGTGAGCGGTCGCCGACAGGTGACAGCCCGCTCGCTCAGTGCTCGTCGTCTTGATCGCATTTTTGCTGGCGGCCAATGTCGATCAAAACAGCCAGCGTACGCCGAGTGCGGATTACGTCATCTAGTCCGACGCTGGCCTGCAGTTCGGCGTCGATCTTTTCTCGCGCCGCCGCCTGCGTCGCCGCAGCTGCCCGTCCCCGCTCGGTAAGCGTTACGGTCAGTTTCCGGCGATCTCCCTTGTCGATCGAGCGCTCCAAATAGCCGCGCGTGACGAGCGTATCAACCAGCTGGCCCGCCGCCTGCTTCGATATGCGCAGCTCCTTGATGAGCTGGCCAAGTGGAATCTCGGGCGCGCCAAACGCCAGGCCTCCAATCACGTAGAGGCCGTTTCCCGGAATGTCGTCATATCCTGCTGTGTCCAAGGCTTTGCGCATCGCTGCGCCGTAGGTGTTGCGCCCGTGCCGGAGCAATACGGGCAGTGCAGCTTCTTCGTACCAGGGTTTTTCGGTGGTAGGCATGAGGGTAGATTAAAGTCAATTAAGCGGATAGTCAATATTTAGGATAGTCAATGCATGGGATTATTTTGCATTGATTGGGCGACTTGGCCGTGCCCCAGGGCGATCAACTGGAGCGGCTCAAAGGCAATCTCGAGGGACAATACAGCATTCGCATCAACGACCAATACCGCGTCTGTTTCGTGTGGCGCGAAGGAAACGCTTACACGTGGAGATCACGGATTATCACTGAGGAGACAGCAAATATGGCCCAGCGGAAGCAAAAAACGATTGCCGCTCATCCTGGGGAGATTCTACGCACGGAATTCATGGAGCCCATGGGAATCACTGCGTATCAACTGGCGAAGGCCCTGCATTTCCCTGGAATCTACGAGATCGTGCGCGAACAGCGGGCCATCAGCGCGGACGTCGCTCTCCGCCTCGGCAAATACTTTGGAATGACGCCGCAGTTCTGGATGAATCTTCAAGCCGACTACGACCTGCGGCGGGCAGCAGCCAGCGCGCCACTCGGCAAGATCAAGCCGCGGTCCGCGGCATAGCGCCGGCATTTCCCACTCATTCGCACAAAACGCGAATAAGTAGGGCACCCGACCCGGAGTAGAAGGGGCGATACCGCAAGCGCGTGGGACCGAATCAGATTATCTTTACGGTGAAGCCAATGCGTAATCATGGAGAGTGCCCAGAGTGTGGGTTTAGCTACGTGCCCGAGATACCATCGAACGTTGAAGCTCACGATGCCTTCCATGACGAGCACATGAATGGGCCTCATACCACCCTTCCTGACGGTATTTACTTCGTGAGACCCGGCACTCGACGCAAACTGAGGGAGTTGGCGGGTGATACTTCACGAATCGCCAAGCGTGATACACCGTATGATTTTCCCTCGTACACAGCCGATGAAGGCCAGTTCCCCTATCGGCCGATCGTCGCCCTAGACGTTGTCGGCGGGCGTTCGGTTGCTATTGTTGTTACACGGGAGCGGGACTGTGAATATCGTGCGCTTCTGGCGGATTTCAAGTCGGGCGGGCCCGTGAACTTGTGGAAACCAACCAAGGCTGAACAAGTGAAACGTCATCGTCGCCGGGCTATCGAATTCATGTGGGCCTTGCAGAGGGTTCGTGGGCAAGGGGTCGTCGATCGGCTGCTGGAATCCCTTACAGAATACTTAAAGCAGCCCCTTGATCAGCTTGCGCAGAGCACCCCGTTTACTCAATCTGCCGTCGACTTTTGGCGAAAGCGCGGCATCACACAGTTCTACCTGACATAATTGTCTTCCTTCCCCTGACTCGTTTTCCGCACGCTGGCCGCTCGGAGAGAACAAGGCACGTCAGCCACGCAATGGACTAGATCGGACAATCGTTTGGACGCCGTAAGGAAGGGCGCAGGCTATAATTTCGCTCATAAATGCTCGACAAATGGATCCCCTACGTCGCCGCTCACTGGCGTGAGCATATAGCACCAATTGTCTGCGTTGTGGCTCTTTTGCTTGCTGTCGTTCTCGAGTGGCCGTACGCCTATTACGTTTTGCTGAGGCTACTTGTTTGCGTAGTTTCAATTTACCTAGCGACTCAGGCGTACCGGCGAAAGTTAGGAATCTGGGTCTGGGCTTTCGGAGCAAACGCAGCCCTGTTCAATCCGGTCCTACCATTACGCATGGAACAGTCGGATTGGGAAATTGTCGAATCTGCTCGACGCTGTATTTCTCGTAAGCTGGATTGGGACTTCCGTTTACAGAAACTTTCAAAAAGGTGCAACGGTGCAAGGTGGTCGTCCACCGGAAAAAACCGTACACCAGGCATATGAGTTGCTGTCACTTTGGCTCGAATCGCAAACGAGGCTGCGATTCTGGCTCGATTTGCGCTTTGGGCTTTCAATAAGGGCTGAAGGGTCAGTTGTTGCGGCCACCGGGGACGGCTTTCACCTACAGGCTGAAGGGGCAGAGTTGCGCCTCGTGGTCATGCCTAACTCCGCAAGAATGGTGAAGGTTCTACGAGACGAAAAGGACCTACCTTTCATGGACGAGAAAGAAACTTCGATATCTCTCAGATACGAAGGCGGTATCAATTTTAAGATTACACAAATTCAGGAGCCGTGAGACCAAAGGCCGGGTACCCGGCCCATTCAGACCTTGCTTGGTGCGTGATTGCGAGAAACCAACCACAGATCCTTCGACTCGGACTGAAGTCCTCGCTCAGGATGACAACCTAAAGGTAAAGCGGTGGGTGCTGAGCGCCAAGTACTGAATGCTGATTGCTGAATGCTGACGGCTTCTACTCCCACTCAATCGTGCCCGGCGGCTTGCTGGTCACGTCGTACACCACGCGGTTGATTCCCTTCACCTCGTTCACGATGCGGCTGGAGATGGTCTTCAGCACCTCGTGCGGCAGGGGGACCCAGTCGGCGGTCATGCCGTCTTCGGAGTGCACCGCGCGGATGGCGCAGGTGTACGCGTAGGTGCGCATGTCGCCCATCACGCCCACCGACATCACCGGCAGCAGCACGGCGAACGACTGCCAGACTTTGTTGTAGAGTCCGGCGCGCTTGATTTCGGTGACGACGATGTCGTCGGCCTCCTGCAGCAGGGCGACGCGCTCGGCGGTGACTTCGCCCAGGATGCGCACCGCCAGCCCCGGCCCGGGAAAGGGCTGGCGTTGCAGGATCTCTTCCGGCATGCCGAGGTCGCGGCCGATCTTGCGCACCTCGTCCTTGAACAGGTCTTTGAGCGGCTCGATCAGCTTGAGCTTCATGATGTCGGGCAGGCCGCCGACATTGTGATGGCTCTTGATGGTCTGCGACGGCCCGCGCACCGAGCGCGACTCGATCACGTCGGGATAGAGCGTGCCCTGCACCAGCCAGTCGACTTTGCCGTGCATCTGCTCGAGGCGGTGCGCCTCTTCCTCGAAAACCGCGATGAACTCGTTGCCGATGATCTTGCGCTTCTTTTCCGGCTCGGTGACGCCGGCGAGCTTGCTGAGGAAGCGCTCGCTGGCGTCCACCGCATCGATGTTGAGTCCGAGTTTCTCGCGCAGGTTTTTCTGCACGTTGACGAACTCGTTCTTGCGCAGCACTCCGTTGTTCACGAAGATGCAGGTCAGCTGATCGCCAATCGCGCGATGCACCAACTCGGCTGCGACCGAGGAATCCACACCGCCCGAGAGGCCGCAAATCACGCGGCCCTTTGCCGACCGTCTGGCGAACGCTGGCGACGGTCTCGTCGATGAAACTTTGCGCACTCCAGTTCGGCTTGAGCCCGCAGATCTCGAAGACAAAGTTGCGCAGGATCTCGGTGCCCTGCGGCGTGTGATGCACTTCGGGATGAAACTGCACCGCGTAATATTTCTGCGCGGGGTTCTGGATGGCGGCGACCGCGTTGGAGGTGCGGCCGATCAACTCGAAGCCGGGCGGAAGCTCCATGGCCTCGTCGCCGTGCGACATCCAGACTGCCAGTGGCCCCTGCAGACCTTTGAACAGCGGGGTATCGCCGCGGAGCAATTCCACCTGCGCGTGGCCGTACTCGCGCTTGTCGGCGGCGCGCACTTTGCCGCCCAGCTTGTACACCATGAACTGCAGGCCGTAGCAGATGCCCAGCACCGGCAATCCGAGGTGCAGGACGCGCTCGTCCGCTGGCGGCGCATCGGCGTCGTAGACGGACGACGGCCCGCCGGACAGCACGATGCCGGCAGGATGATAGCTTTTGATTTCGTCGAGGGACGCGTTGCAGGGAAGGACGACGGAGAAGACGTTCTGTTCGCGGATGCGGCGCGCGATGAGCTGCGAATACTGCGCGCCAAAGTCGAGGACGACGATCGATTGCGTTTCCACCATTTACTTTGCCAGAGGACGGGAGCAGTGTAAAGGGGAGGTGCAGCGGTTAGCAATTAGCCGTTAGCTCTTAGCCGTCGGCACCCAGCAACTACCATTCAGGACCTCGGCCTTCCCACGTGGTTTTGGTGCGAAGGATAGTCCATGCGGCAGAGTTATGTAACAATCTTCGCGCAGCGAGGAAGCCCTTCCAGGCCCGATGGACCTGTATTCCCACCTACGCGTGCCCTCGAGGTGAATCCCATGACACACGCTCAAATCGACGCAGGCGCCGCGCTTCGCCAGGTGCTGGTGGAAAGTTACGCGATCAACGAGCGGATGAACCAGATCGTCCTCGAGCATCTCGATCCTGCGGCATGGCGCGCTAGAGTGCCCGGGAGCAAGGTACGAACCATCGCGGCCATTGTCGCGCACGTGCACAACATTCGCCGCAAATGGCTAAGGCTGTCGGCCCCGCACCTAAAGCTACCTGCCCCTCTCGACCGCGCCAGTTGCTCCCAGAAGCAAGCCCAGGCCGCTCTGCTGGAAAGCGCCGCGCGCTGCTCCGAGATGCTCGCTGAGGCTTTGTTGCAGCCACAGGGCCGCGTCGAAACATTTCTCCGCGATGGTTGGGCGAAACCGTGGCCGGCAGGCCCAGCCATGCTGGCCTATATGATTTCGCACGATGCGCATCATCGCGGCCAAGTGTGTATGCTGGCTCATCAGCTCGGATTCCCATTGCCCACCAAGGCCGCCAGTGGCATCTGGGCTTGGCAGAGATTGTGGAAGGATTGCGGATTCACAAATCCGCGATAAGCATGGCCTACTCCGTTGGGCTAGTTAACCGAAGCTGACACAGCTCGCCACTCATCCACCGTGTTGCCGCTGGACGCGTTCGATCAATTCGTTGCAAGGCGCGGCGGCGAGATCCAAAATCCGACGCGCGTCCTCCACACCTCTGACCGGCAACTTCGCCTTGTCCAGCAGACCGATCTGCACCAGTAACGAGGCCTGGTCCCAGTAGATGTGCTCGTAAGCGACCTTCCCACCTGAAAAGCCCACAATCACGACCGTCGGCAGTTCGACCTTCCGGCCGGTCGGCGCAATGCCCGGCAGCATCGCAGGCATTTCGACATCGTGGGTAAAGCTCACGATAATTTCGTCCACCACGCGATTCTGGCCGATTGTGCGCGAGACGTGAGTGATTTTGGTATCGGCAGGCCAGCGCCCGATGAAGTAATTAGCGTAGAAGTGGCGGATCTCCTCGCGGCCATTGCCTCCGGTCAGCACCAGCACGTGCGTGAGATGAGGGTCGTCGGTCATCGTGGCCATGGTGGCATCAACGTCGTGGGTAACGAACTCGGCCTTCATATGCGCGTCGAAGACCGCTGCCAGTTCAGAATCGGGGACGCCCGCAGGAGAACTCATCGGCTTTCACCTGGTCGAACAGTTTACAACCAGCCGTGATGCTCTGGGCGCGGGTGGTGGAGGACCCCCACCCTTTCGCAGAAGAAGCGAAAGGATGGGGCACCCAGCGAAACGCCTGATGGCCGACGCCAAAAAACCACCCCATGCAAGCTGGAGTGGGCCTAGTCGTGGAATTCTTGCCGGTCGCCAGGCCGGCAGCAACCCACAGCGCTCAACGAAAACAGCAGACCTCAGGCGCGTCTGCGACGAGCCAGCACTCCCAGCAAGCCAGTTCCCAACAGGATGAAGGTCGCGGGCTCAGGCGTGGTTCCACCACCGCCGGGGCCGTCGGCAAATGCGCCCGTCACGTACTGGTACGGACTCTCACCGGGGCCGGTTAGGAACGGCCGCAGAATTTCGATCTCGAAATCGTGGGTACCAGGGCTAACAGTCGTGCTGGCGGTCAAGGTACCGTTGATAGTCTGGGTGGGATCGATGGTGCCTACGTCGAAGCTGTTAAGGACTACTCCGTCCAATAGCAGCACAAAATCGCCGCCATCGCCATTTTGATGAACTCCATCACCCATAGCCGCCCACATGAATCCGAAGTTCACGGTGCCGCCGCTGGTAGTGAAGTCCTGTGACAGGGTTGCGCCCTGGTATGTGCCATCAAAAGTAATCTCGCCGACTTCGTATTCGGCCGCATTCATGCCACCCAAGGGCCAGGTGGTAACGATGGGAAAACCCTGGCCGGGGGAGCCATTCGGGGTGGTTCCCTGGATCCAGTTGTTGAAGTTGCCATCCTCAAAACTTCCATTCGACAGCAAGTTGCCGGCCGCCGCCGGCCCTGCCACCACCAGCAAAACGCTGAGCACGGCGGCAAACGTCATAGGCTTTTTCATGCGGGCTCCTGTTCAATCGCTTTGGCATTGCGCCCAATACAAGCAGGGGACGTGAGCGCAATTTCCATTCGTCTGCGTCCCGACCGAAGAATTATGCTTGTGCGCTGCCGGGATAACAATCTCTTTCTTTCTTGCGACGAGAAATTGAAGAAGTTGTTCCTGTCGGGTTCCTTTGAACTAGTTCTCGACAAACGCCTTCAGCCTCGACAGCGCCTGGTCCCACTGCCCGGACACAAGGTCGAGATACTCCCTTGCCCCTTCGATCGGCCGCGGATTCAACTCGAATAGGCTCTCGCGACCGGCCCGCGCGCTGTGGACGACCCCGGCACTCTCCAGCACCCGCAGATGCTTGGTGATGGCCTGGCGGGTCAGCTTCGAGCCCTCGGTTAGCAGCGAGATGGAGCAGGGCCGCCCGTGCGCCAGCCTGGCCACCAGCGCCAGCCGCGTCTCGTCGCCCAATGCGGCAAACACGGGTGCATGGGACCGCAGCCTGACGGCCTTGCGCTTACGGCTTTTGCGCGACATGGCTCTCGATGTTCTTCATCTGCTGGGCCCAGCCACCGTCGTTTCTGCGGAAGGCGTCGAGGCGGCGGTTGGTGGGAATGTTTTCGAAGCCGGATTCAGTGACCGCCAGCAACGTGCCACTCGTGGTCGCCGCTAACCTGAATTCGACGAGCGTCGGCGTTTCTTTCGAGTAGTCAATCTTGGGATCGACCGAGTAAGGATGCCAGGTAAAGGAAAAGAGGCGCTCGGGCTCCATCTTCTGGACGACGGCCTCCCATTTAACGTGTTCGTAGCCGGGATGGGTAATTTGACCACGCGAAACCTGGCCGGCAACGAATGGGCCTTCGAGTCTCACGCGAAACCACTCACCAAACTCACGGTGATCGGTCAGGGCACGCCAGACCAGCGAGGTGGGCGCTTTCAGTTCGATCTGCTTTTCAATGCGATTGTTCTCCACGTTACGCAACCTCCAGGTTGCATATTAGCGGAAGCGTCCAGGAAGTGCAACCAATGGGTCGCGGTTTCTGGAGTAGGCCTATCCGTGAATAACAGACGATTACACCAGTTCCGACGAAGGGCAACTGGCAGCCACGCCTTATCCCACGTCGTGGTACATCTCCAGATAATGACAGCGCGGGCAGAGAACCAGGCGGACCGGCAACGCGCTGGTCCGGTTCACGCACTCGTCAGTATCTGGCGTGGCCTGCGGGTCGAGGTGCCCGGGGATGGCGAAAGTAGTATCTAGCAGGGTTCTATCCGTGTAGCACTTGGGGCGCTGCCGGTCGATCTTGAATCCCAGGGACGTCAACAGTCCTCCATGACAGGATATTCAGCGCTGTCGGTAGCGATGTTGAATGGCTCAGGGTAAACGGTAGCAGAATTGCGGTCGCAATGAACTGCGATTTCGGCTCCGTGCTGGGTTTCAGTGCGGCGTGATCTCGAACACGACGCCATCACGGGACGAGCCACCTTCTGTGGCCGTGCCGTAGATATTACCCTGGCCGTCAAGCAGCACGCTGCCGTAGGGATAGGCACCATCGCCGACGTTGAAGTCATGCAGCGAGACGTAATTCCAAATTCCTCCCAAGAATTTCAGTTCGAAAATCGCACCGACTGCGTGCGTGCTACCGCTATTGATACAGCCGTACAGATTTCCGGCGCTGTCCAGGACGGGAGTGGACACCGCGTCCATGGTTCGCCCTCCAAAGCTAAGAAGTGCGTTGTAGTTCCAGCCTCCGGATGAGGGTTGCAGCTGGAAAGCGGTTCCGTTGTTATGGGCGCCTCCGACGGTGGTGAAACCGAAGAGATTGCCAGCCGAGTCAGAAGCCAAGCCTGCCTGGGGGAATCCGCCATCGGCGCTGCCTTGAAAGTCGTAGAGCGTGCTTTTGGTCCAAGCTCCGCCCGTCTTGGTTAACTCAAAGACAGTTCCCTTGGTGTGGGCGCCGCCGGCAACGGTGGTGCCGTAGATGTTGCCGGATTGATCCAGGATCACTCCACTCTCGGGCAATGCGCCATCCGATAAAGCGCTAAACGAATAAAGCACGGCGTAGTTCCAGGTTCCTTGCGTAAACGTCAATTGAAAAACCACTCCGCATCCGCCCGAACAACTTCCAGTGCCGCCTCCAGCTGTGGTCCCGTAGAGGTTGTTGGCAGTGTCGAAAATCAAGTCGCCCTCCGGTCCGCCTCCATCGCCCAGGCCGGTGAAGTTGTACAAGACGGTTTCGCGCCAAGGGCAAAGCGTTCTCTTGCAAATGGAAAGTGGCGGCTGCAGCCGGTAAATCGTGCCGAAGCCGTACTGGCCTCCGGCGATGGTAGCGCCGTACAGGTTACCATCCGGCCCGAAGACGACCCGGGACTCGGGAAATTCGCCATCATTCGCGCCGCCCGCCCCGAAGTCGTAAAGCTGCTTCAGTATCCAAGCGGAGCCGTTGCGCACCAGCTCGAAGACAGTACCGCAGCCGGAGGATCCGCAATGAGTGCCGCCCAGGTTGGTTGTCCCGTACAGGTTTCCCGCTTGATCGCTGGTTAACCCAAAGGACGGAGCGCTGCCGTCGTTGAAGGCGAAGTTATGGAGTACGGTGTAGGTCTGCGCCTGTCCGGCAACCGCCAGAAGCACCAAGGTAGCGGCAATCATTACGAGGTGGACGATCGGAAAGAGCGGATGCAACTGCGTGCGCGCCATGATAGAGCTCCCTCGACTATTTGCCTGGTTATGGCCAGATCCCACAACGTGCTACGTGGGCGAATAGTAAAACACCAATCCCGCCCCCAAGGGAGAGCGAAGCTCCAGCCGCTGTTGCGCAGAACTAAAGCCACGCGGTCTGCCCAGGCTCGGGTAAGGTCCTGTGGGTCGCCACTCTATCACTGCGGAAAGACAGTGTAAAGGAAGCATGCCGGCGCGGTGATATAAGGTGGGGTTGTGTAAAGAGCGAGAGGGCAGGAAGAGTGCGAAGCGCATCGTCCGTTTTGCAGATGCAGCTTGATGTCACCCGTGCGCTTGGGTGCGACCATTTGGGCTAACGGCGCCTGCTCCGCTAAAATGAACGGACGAGGATTCCCCATGAAGAAATCTGCGCTTCTCGCCCTGACTGTAGTTTTGGCTGTTACCTGCCTAGCCCAGGGCGACCGTGTGCCCGCCTACCATGAGCACGCAATGCAAGCGGGAGATGCCTTGCCCATCTTGCCCAAGGACCAGCTATGGGGAGAATCTTTCCAGTACCCGTACCAGGTGAAGAGCTACGAACTGGCAGCGAAGATACCCGGAGTGCTGTATCAACTGCCGTGTTACTGCTATTGTGACCGCATTGGGCATAGTGGTCTGCACAGTTGCTTCGAGAGTACGCATGGAGCTCATTGCGGCATCTGCATGAAGGAAGTTTTCTACGCATATCAGCAGACGAAATTGAAAAAAACACCGGCCGAAATTCGCGCGGGGATTATCAAAGGCGAATGGAAGTCCATCGATCTCGAGGCCGCGGCCAAAGCAGACTGATTTACTCGCCTCCACAGCGTACGACTTTGGTGAGTTGACGGCATCCCAAGTCGCGGGATATAACTCAGCACAAACAGCCTGCATGGGATGGGTGGCGCACAGCCCTGCGCAATTCCCTGTCGTGACCAAGTCAAGGACGCCAAGGCATGAAAAAGAAAGCCGCGGAGAAAGGCAAGCGAACGACCGCTAAGCCTAAGGGCAACAGTGAGTTACGCACATCCGCCACAGGCTCGGAGATCCGATCCCGGGGAAGCAAACCAATGAAGTTGACGGACGACCCTCGTTTTGCCCAGGCAGTACAAAACTATGAGGCTGGCCTGAAGGCACTGCAAGCCCATAAATACGATCGGGCCAAAGCCTGCTTCGAAAAAGTCGTGTCCGGTCCGAGCCCGGAGCTCGCCGATCGCGCTTCGGTCCATTTGAACAGCTGTAACCAGCAATTGAGCCGGGCGGTAAACACCTTCAAGACGCCGGAAGAGCAATTCGATTACGCCGTGTCGCTGATGAACATGGGCGATTACGTCAGTGCCCGTGAGAATTTTGATGCGCTAACCAAGAGTGCTCCCAAGTTGGATTTCGTTTGGTACGGTCTGGCAACCTTGAACTGCCTGACGGGCCACTTCCCCGAAGCCATCTCCAGTTTGCATCAGGCGATTCGGTTGAATCCCGCCAATCGCTACCAGGCCCGCAACGACGGCGATTTCAAGAACCTTGCCGACGACCCCCGGTTTACCGAGTTGCTTTATCCTGACACTAGCGCGGGAACCTCGTCTCCGCCGGACCAGTGGCATTTCTAACTGGGCAAGGTCTGATCGATAGCATGCAGAATTCTCCCACTTCCGCCGCGCCGCGGGCCATAAAAGTTGTCGCTATGGGCGGGGGCACAGGCCTGTCCACACTGCTGCATGGATTAAAGCACTATGTCACGGCCGCGGGAGAAGAGCCGCTTCCAGAAATGCTGCCTCGTATCGAAGATCTCTCCGCCATTGTCACCGTTAGCGACGACGGGGGATCCAGCGGGCGTCTCCGCAAAGAGCTGAACGTTCCCGCCCCTGGCGATGTGCGCAATTGCATTGTGGCGCTGTCGGAGGACGAGGCCTTGCTGTCGCGTCTTTTCCGCTACCGCTTCCCTGCCGGCGAAGGCGTGGGTGGACACAACTTCGGAAATCTCTTTCTCTCGGCGATGACGGCGATTGCCGGCGATTTCAGCCAGGCGGTGAAACATTCGTCGGCAATTCTGGCTACCCGCGGACACATTTATCCCGCAACTACCAGCAACGCGCAGCTCTACGCCATCATGGACGATGGCTCCGTCGTCCGCGGCGAAACTAACATTACCGCCAGCCAGCAGCGGATTGTCGAGCTACGCATGGCGCCGGCGAACGCCAAGCCGTTACCCATGGCGCTGGAAGCCATTGAGAGCGCCGACCTCATCACCATTGGTCCGGGCTCGCTGTTCACTAGCCTTGCGCCCAATCTCTTGGTGCGGGATGTTTCCAAAGCGATTGCCAACAGCTGCGCGGTGAAGATATTTGTTTGCAACCTGATGACGCAAGCCAATGAGAGCCTGGGGTTGACGGCTTCGGACCATATTCGCGCTCTGTACAAACACGCCCGTCATCAGTTCTTCGACTATGCGCTGGTCAACCGTACTCCTGCATCGCCCGAACTAGCGTCGAAATACGCGGAGCAACAGCAATCGCAGATCGAGACCGATGTTGACGCCATCGAAGCTCTCGGAGTGAAGCCCATCCTGGGTGACTATCTGCTGGAAGAAATGAATCCTCGGGAAGGGCTGATCGCACGCCACGATACTCATCAAGTCGCACGCGACCTGCTCCGGCTGATGATGGAATTGAGCGAGCCTCCCCTGACTTCTGTTCACGGGGAACTGTAAGGGACTTTTCCGCTGCGCTAAAAGCTATACTGCTAGCTCGGATCGAAATGGCAAAGGCTACCTCCAAATCCACCAGGAACAATGCTGGAACGTTCGCGATAGCTATCCTCGCGGCCGGCAAAGGTACCCGGCTGAAATCGCGGCGTCCGAAGGTCCTGCACGAAATCGCAGGAAAGCCCCTGCTGGCCCACGTCGTGACCGCAGCCAGCGAGGTGGTCCCCGCACAAAATATTTTCGCTATCATCGGACACGAGGCCGACCGGGTACGCGAGGCACTGTCTCCCGCCGGGATCAACTTCATTCTGCAGCGTGAACAGCGGGGCACCGGACATGCCATGATGGAGGCACGCGATGCCCTGGAGGGTTTTGGAACCGTACTTGTCCTCTCGGGAGACGTTCCGCTGATCAAGGCCGAGACCATCAAGCGGGTCCGCGATTTTCATAGCGCCCACGCACCCGCCATGACCATGCTCACCGCTGAGCCGCCCGATCCAACCGGGTACGGCAGGGTTTTTCGCAAGCGCGTCAAAGGCAACGAGAGCGACGAAGTCCAGCGCATCGTCGAACAGAAGTCTCTACGCGGTAAGGAAGCGGAGCAACGCGAGGTCAACTCCGGGATATACGCCTTTGCGACCAAGCCACTCTATGCCCACATCAGCAAGCTGCAGACGGACAACGCCCATCACGAGTACTACCTCACCGACATGGTTGAGTTGCTGAACAAGGCGCGCGAGAAGGTGCTGGCCTTGCGTGCGACCGATTCCGATGAGGTGCTCGGAGTTAACACGCGGATCGAATTGGCGGAACTCGACGCCAAACTGCGCGACAAGAAGTCCCGTGAGTTGATGCTGGCGGGCACCACCATCTTCCGTCCGGAGACCTGCGACATCGATGCCGACGTCGAGGTTGGTCCGGACACGGTCATTGAACCGTTCGTGCAACTCATTGGCAAAACAAAGATCGGGGCCGACTGCCGCATCCGGTCGTACTCCGTCATTACCAACTGCGAAATCGGCGACAACGTGCTCATTCGGCCAGGATGCATCCTGGAAGATTCGGTCGTCCGCAAGGGCGCGCAACTTGGACCGTACTCGCATCTACGACCCGGAAGCGACATTGGCGAAGGTGCCCACGTCGGCAACTTTGTGGAAACCAAAAAGACCCGGCTCGGGAAAGGTTCGAAGGCCAACCACCTCACGTATCTGGGGGACGCCGAAATTGGCGAAGGCGTGAACGTCGGGGCCGGCACCATCACTTGCAACTACGATGGCGTGAACAAACACGCCACGACGATTGAAGACGGGGCATTCATCGGAAGTGATGCCACGCTGGTTGCTCCCGTCCGAATCGGAAAAGGCGCCTACATTGGTGCGGCATCCTGCATCACGGAAGATGTTCCCGCCGATGCTCTAGCTGTCGGTCGCGGACGGCAGGTGACCAAAGAAGGATGGGCGTCCGGCCGGCGGCTCAAGCTGAAGAACTCAGAGAAGTAGTCACCCTGACCGGTCGACATATCGGCGGTTCGCCCGCGATTTGGCAAACCTGGTCAAACATAAAAAGGGAGACCTTGTCGGCCTCCCGTCGTTCGTATTGTTGAACGCTATTGCGCTGGAGCCATCTGATCTTGCGAAGCTTTTTTCTCTGGCCGCTGCACAGTAATGGAGTTGCCGAGCTTAAAGGTGACGGCCGACTCGGCTGGAATCACCAACTCCTTGTTACCGGTGAACGCCGCGCCTGCCGTGCCCGCGCCAGCACCGACAAGGCCACCGATCAACGCACCCTTGCCACCGCCGGCGATACCACCGATCAACGCGCCCGCGCCGGTTCCGCCGCCGACTGCGACTGCCGTCCGCTTGCCCTTACCCTTTACGGTCTGAGTGTAAGTAGAAGTCTGGATCGGTACTGAGCCTCCTCCAACGTTGACCGCCGTCAAGGCGATCGACAGGATACCCTCGCCCTTGAACTTGCCGGGCGACTTAGCATCGACGACGGTTCCGCTGACTCCGGCTCCCGCCCGAATTGCGATTACGCCGTCCACGGTAACCCCATGCGCCAACGACCCGGTAAAGGTATCACCCGCAGCCGCGGTCTTCGATGAGATGCTATTTCCCATACGGACGACCAGGCTGGTTCCAGCCGGAATCACGAGCGGTGGAGGCGGAGGAGGAGGCTCGGGAGCGGCCGCCGCCTGCTGCGCGGGAGCCATTTGGCCACCCTGTGCAGGCTGCTGCGCCGGCGCCATTTGACCACCGGCCGACGGATTATTCGCAGCAGATTGATTGGCCTGAGTCTGGCTCGAAGTATCGGTGGTCGCCGGCGCTGCGGCGTTCTGGCTTTGATCTTTCTTGCTACAGGCCGTGAAGCTCATTGCAAGAATCGCAGCGAGCACGAGCATGAATAAACGAGACCGCATGACATTTTCCTTTCGTTGTGAGGCCGGACGGGGAATGCATCCAGCCAACAGCTATGGGTAAAACGATTTTGATCCTGCGCTGCCGGAACGACAGCTCCCAAAAGGCTTTCCGTGCGAGACCGGGCATTTGCAAAGGCCTGCCTGTCGCGGGTAAAACCTCATCAAATTGTATCGCGTTTCTTCAGATTTAACCTTCGCTAGTGTTGGTGTTGGTTGCGCCATTTGAGCCCGGATTCAACCGCTGGCCCTCGCGCAAGGCAAAATAACCCACTACTCCTGCCACTAAGGAAGCTGCCAGCACTGCCGTCTTTGCTTCCAGCAGGTGAATAACATGGTCCTCACCGTTGAATGCCAGCGAGCTGATGAAGATGGAGACGGTAAACCCAATGCCCGCCAGGAATCCAACGGCGGTCAACTGCCGCCAGCTAACCCCCTTCGGTACTTGTGCCATTCCGGCGCTCACTGCCATGCGAGCAAACCCAATGATCCCGAGCGGCTTGCCCACGACAAGTCCGAGCAGAATTCCCCAGGCAATCCGGCTGGTCAGCAGGGCGTGCCATGCTCCGCCTGAAAAAGTTACGCCCGCATTGGCCAAAGCGAATAGCGGCAATACCAGGAAGGAAACCCAGTCATTCAATTTACGGGTCAGAAGTTCCGAAGGCGATTCTGTGCTTTGCACCAGTTGGGCAAAGGAACCAAGCATGTTTTTCGCAGTCCTGTCGTCGCCGGTGGCCAGGGCTGTTCGAAACCGCTCCACGATCCCGGCTCCGAATTGCTGAAACTCCTGTAATGACAAGGTCGCGGTGGAAGGAACCATGAAGCCTAGTACCACTCCCGCAATCGTGGCGTGAATACCAGACCGTAGGATCGCCACCCAGAAGCTCACCCCCAGCACGAAGTAAAGCACCGGCTGCGATATACCGACCTTGCGCAAAAGGTAAATCACCACCAGCAGCAGCAACCCGATGACCAGCGGCTCGGGGTTTAACGAATGGGTGTAGAAAATTGCGATCACCGCGATGGCCCCGATGTCATCGGCGATAGCCAGCGACAGAAGGAATATCTTCAGGTCCTGCGGGATTCCCTTGATCATGCCAAGCACGCCAAGTGAGAAGGCGATGTCCGTCGCCATGGGAACGCCCCAGCCGTGCTGCCCTGGATGTCCGTAGTTCAGCACCGTGAAAAGAGCTGCCGGAACAACCATGCCGCCCAAGGCGCCGAAAATCGGCAGCGCCGCCCGGCGCATATCGGCAAGTTCACCATGCACGATCTCGTGCTTGATCTCCATGCCCACCAGGAAGAAGAAGATGGCCATCAATGCGTCGTTGATCCAGGCGTGCACGGGCAAGTTCAGCCGGGAGAGCGACAACTCCATCTCCCAGACATGGTGGTATGACTCCTGCCAGGGCGAGTTGGCCCACAGCAGCGCAGCTATCGCCGCACCCAGCAATAGAATGCTGCTGATGCCTTGGATATGAATGAATTGCTGGATGGGCAGCACCAGGGCGCGCGTCACCAGCGATTCGCGCAGCCTGACTTGAAGGGCGCCGTATGTGCGGGGAGGAATTCCCATAAGCTGTAACCGTATGCGAAGGTTGCCTGCGCCTTTCCATTCAACCTGCAAAACGCAACTGGGTCAACCGCTACCGGCGAGCACCAACTCATGCGCTTGCGCTATGCTGTGTGTCTCGCATGAACGCCATCATAAAAAACGTACTGTTGGTTTTTGCCGCGCTGCTTCCGATTGTGAATCCGTTCGGCATGGCGCCTATTTTTGCCGAAATGACCCTGGGCTACGATACGAATATTCGCCGCACTGTGGCCATGCGGGTTGCCGTCAACGGCGTCGTTCTCCTGGTCTGTTCGCTGTTCATCGGATCTTACATTCTGCAATTCTTCGGAATTAGCCTGGCAGCGGTACAACTGGGCGGCGGACTGGTCGTGACCGTAGCCGGATGGCAAATTCTGAATCGCCGGGGCGATCTGAAGGATAGCGCACTCGACTCCCCGCCTAGTCGCGAGCGAATTCTGTCGCAAGCCTTCTATCCCCTTACCATGCCGTTGACCGTTGGACCGGGGTCGATAGCGGTCGCGCTCACCCTGGGCAGCAACATACACGAGGAAACACACCTGCAACTCATCGTCAGCGCACTGGCGGCAGTGATTGGAATTCTGCTGATCGGGATCACGATCTTTCTGTGCTATCGCTTCTCGGACGAATTGGAGCGGTTGTTCGGCCCATCCGGTACCAGCATTGTCATCCGTCTGTCGGCGTTCATCCTGGTATGCATCGGCATACAAATCATCTTCAACGGCCTGAACGATTTTTACCACGTGCTGCATGTCATCGCCAGGTAAGCCCCACCTCGCCAGTGCATGCGCCTTCAGGCTTTCGTAGAATAGAGCCGGCATGAATTTCCCCCTAAGGTCCCATCGTTTTCGAAGTCTTTTGTTCCCTTTGCTGTTGCTTTTCCTGACCGACTGCTCCAACGCCCCTAGTGCGAAACATTATGAATTGCAAGGCCGGGTCGTAGCGGTGGATCCCGGCAATCGACAGCTAACTATCGCGCACCAGGACATTCCCGGCCTGATGAAGGGAATGACCATGCCGTTTACCGTGGCCAAATCGAGCAACTGGATATTCCAGTCCATCGCGCCGGGTGATGAAGTCCACGCCACCCTGGTGCTCAGCGATCAGGCCGAATTACAGGACATCACCTTTACGCAAAGCAGCGACAGCGGAAAGGCAAGCTCTGGCACCGAACTGCGGATTCCCCAACCCGGTGACGATGTGCCGGACTTCACCCTCGTCAACCAGAGCGGCAAGGCCATCCACCTGCAGCAATTTCGGGGCAAGCCGCTCCTGCTCACATTTATCTATACGCGCTGTTCCTTCCCCGACTATTGCATTCGGATGAGCAACAACTTCGGCCAGGTTATGCAACAACTACAGAAAAATCCAAACGCGTTCGGCGAAGCGCAATTGCTCAGCATCAGCATCGATCCAGAGAATGACAAGCCTGCGGTGCTGCGTAGCTACGGCGAACACTATGTGGGGCGCGTCGACCCCAGCTTTTCTCATTGGCAGTTCGCCTCTGGTTCGCCGCAGCAGGTACGTCAGGCTGCCGACTTCTTTGGGCTTGCCTATAACCAGAAGGACGGACAGATTGTCCACGGATTGCGCACGGTTTTGATCGGCAAGGACGGAAAGGTAGTCAAGGTATACTCTGGAAATGATTGGAAGCCCGATGACGTGGCCGCTGATTTCATCAACGCCGCGGGCGCTTAGGTCCCGATAGTGATCCATCGCGCCCTTCCAATTGATACCTTAAGCAGCAAGAGGAGTTTACATGGCACAGACTCAGTACCTGGTGAAGCTGAACCAGTTGATCGGCGATATCGATTTTGCGATGCTGACTACCATCCGGCCCGATGGTACTTTGCATAGCTGCCCGATGGCGACCCAGAAAGTACAAGCCGACGGCATAATCTGGTTTCTTAGCGATACCAATACCGAGAAAGTGGAAGCCATACGAACCGACCACCGCGTCAATCTCAGTTACACCGATGGCGACAGCCAGCGATACGTTTCCATCACCGGCCACTGTGAACTGGTTCGCGATCAGGGAAAGACCAAGCAGCTATGGAAGCCTATTTACCAGACCTGGTTTCCCAAGGGCGTCGACGATCCAAACCTGATTCTGTTGAAGATCCACATCGAGCATGTGGAGTATTGGGACACCGAGCAGGGCCGCATGGCTAAGTTGGTTGATTTCACATAGAGCGCTAACCACCGGCGCGAACCTGCTTGGCTACCATTACGTAGCTGGTTAGGAAGGATGCGGAACCTTTCTGGCCCATTCGCATCCAACCAGTTTTGTAAGGCTTCCCTGGATCCCATGAAAGAAACGCTCGAATTCGTGGTGCATTACGGTTATGCCCTGCTGTTCGTTTGGGTCCTAATCGAGCAGGGCGGACTGCCGATTCCCGCCATACCGCTTTTGCTGGCCGCCGGCGCTTTGGCTGGACAAGGCCGAATGCATCTTGCGCTGGCGATTCTGATCCCTGCACTGGCTTCGCTGTGCAGCGACACCTTCTGGTACTTCTTCGGAAAGCGGCGCGGCGCCGTGGTGCTGAACCTGCTCTGCCGGATCGCGCTCGAGCCCGATTCCTGCGTGCGCAAGACGGAAACCACGTTTGAAAAATTCGGCCCGCGGACCCTGCTCATCTGCAAATTCGTTCCCGGCCTTAATACTGCCGCGCCGACGCTGTCTGGAATGGTCAACGTGGATTTTCCGCGTTTTCTTCTTTTCGACTTCCTCGGGGCCATCCTGTGGACAGGCGCGTGGGCAGGAGTTGGGTTTTTATTTAGCAAGCAGATCGACCTGATTGCCGCCGATGCCTCGCGCTTCGGGGGCTCACTGCTGATGTTGTTTGTTGCAGCCGTGATTGCCTATGTGTTCTACCGCTGGAATGAACGCCGGCGCTTCATTGAACAGGTCAAGGGTGACCGCATTACTCCGGATGAACTAAAACACAAGCTTGAGGCAGGCGAGCCCGTCACCATCATTGATTTACGGCATCCGCTCGACCGGCTTACCGACCCCAGGACGTTGCCCAGTGCGTTGCAAATCTCGCCTGAGGAACTGGAAGCGCGAAATAACGAAATCACGCGCAACGGAGAGATCGTCCTGTTCTGTACTTGACCCAACGAAGCTACCAGCGCCCGGGTGGCGCTGCAATTACGGAAGCACGGGATCCGCCCCGTGCGTCCGCTGCTGGGCGGGTTTTACGAATGGAAGAAACTTGGCTTCCCGCTGACCGACCCACTGGAGGCCGGTGAAGACACGTCGCGACCCTCGACGCAGATTATTGCCGAAGCGTAGACGAGCCGCATTTAGTGCAAGTCCCCGCATTTATCCGGGGGAGAACGCTTAAGCGCTCCGAGAAGGGTAAGGACTTAGTCCGCCACTTGCTTGGCTTCAACTTCGGGCACTTCGGTTGTGGGCGCTACCTCGACGGGCGCCTTGGGGGCTGCCGGCTCAGGGCGAATAGGCTTCGCGGGGCGGCTGGACTTTTCGAACGGGCCGATGTGCCAGATGTCGCGCGCGTATTCGGTTACGGTGCGGTCGCTGGAGAACTTCGCAATCCGCGCAACATTCAGAATGGCCTTGCGCCACCAGATTTCTTCCTTGCAATATTCGCCACTGATGACCTGCTGCGTTTCAACGTAGCTGGGGAAATCGGCAATGTGGTAGTAGCGGTCCCCACGATGTATCAGTTCGTCGAAGATCCAGCGAAACAGTCCATGCTCGTTGGGACAGAAGCGATCCGAGGCCAGCGCGTCCATTACTTCGCGGACGCTGGCATCGTTGTCATAACGCTCTTTCGGATTGTACGAACCCTTCTTCTGCATCTCCTGGATTTCTTCGGAACGCAGACCGAAGATGTAGATGTTGTCGTCGCCGACTTCTTCCGCAATTTCGATGTTGGCGCCGTCATAGGTGCCGATTGTGAGGGCGCCATTCATGGCCAGCTTCATGTTGCCCGTGCCGGAGGCTTCCATGCCTGCCATCGAGATCTGCTCACTGAGGTCAGCGGCAGGCATAATCAGCTTCGCCAGAGACACCCGGTAGTCGGGGAGAAATGCAATCTTGATGACGTCTTTCACCCTCTCATCTTGATTCACGACTTCAGCGACGCTATGAATGAGCTTGATAATCTGCTTGGCCGCCCAATATCCGGGGGCCGCTTTCCCGGCAAAAATATAGGTGCGGGGGACTTCGGGCATCTCTCCGCGTTCCACAATACCCAGGTAGTCGTGAATGATGCCCATCAGATTTAGCAACTGGCGTTTGTACTCATGAATGCGCTTGATCTGGACGTCGAACATGGAATCCGGATCCACCAGGACCGCTGCTTGGTCTTGGATCACAGCGGCCAGTTTCAACTTATTCTGGCGCTTGACCTCCTTGAAGGCTTCCCGGAAGTTCGCATCCCCGGCGACCTTTTCCAGTTCACGCAACCGGTTGAGATCGGTAATCCATTTGTGCTCGTCGAGGGTATGACTAATCAGGTCGGTGAGTCCGGGATTGGCTTCCATCAGCCAGCGGCGAGGTGCGACACCATTCGTCTTATTGTTAAACTTTTCCGGCCAAATCTCTACAAACTCAGGTAGTAATGAGTTCACCAGCAGGTTACTGTGCAGCTTGGAAACCCCGTTGACTGAATGGCTGCCGACCACGCACAGATGGGCCATGCGCACCTGCTTTTCGTAGCCTTCCTCGATGATCGACATCTTGCGCAACTTCTCGTCATCCAGGAAGGAATACTGCTGCATGTCGCGTAAAAAGTGATGATTGATGTTGAAGATGATCAACATGTGCCGGGGCAGCACCTTCTCCAGCAGCGGCACCGACCACTTCTCCAGCGCTTCTGGTAACAGCGTGTGGTTGGTATAGGCGAGGGTGCGCTGGGTGATGTCCCAGGCGTGGTCCCACTCCAACTGATAGTCGTCGAGCAACATCCGCATCAGTTCGGCAACCGCCAGGCTGGGATGGGTATCGTTCATCTGGATGGCTACCTTCGACGGCAACACGTCGATGTCTTTGTGCTGCTGGCGGAAGCGCCGCATCAAGTCGCCGAGCGCACAGGCTACCAGGAAGTATTCCTGCACTAGGCGCAATTCCTTACCGCTCATCACCGAGTCCGAGGGATACAGGACCCGGGAGATATTCTCCGAAGCGATCTTCTGCTCGACGGCGCGGATGTAATCTCCGCGATTAAAGATCTCGATGTCGAAATCTTCGGAGGCGCGAGCCGTAAACAAACGCAGCCAGTTCACCGTCTGCCCCAGATAGCCGACCACCGGCATATCCGCAGGTATGCCCACGACGATTTTAGGGTTTAGCCAACTCTGCTTCAGGTTTTCTTCGTGATCGCCGCCCCCCTCCACGCGGCCATACAGGGGGATGCTTACCGCCTCTTCCGGATGTTCGATTTCGAATGGCGTGCCATTTGCCTTCCAGCGGTCTGGTTTTTCACGCTGAAAGCCGTTGAAGATTTCCTGCTTGAACATGCCGTATTCGTAGTCGATGCCGTAACCATAGCCGGGCATGCCCAAGGTTGCCAGCGACTCCAGGAAACAGGCAGCCAGCCGGCCCAGACCACCGTTGCCCAGTCCAGCGTCGGGCTCGCTGTCCAGCACCTCGTCCAGGCTAACGCCAAAACTTGCCAGCACCTCGCGGCACAATTCCTCCAGCCGCAGGTTCGACAGGTTATCGGCGAGGGAGCGCCCCATCAGGAATTCCATGGAGAGGTAATACAGCTTTTTGGAGCCTTTATGGCGGTAGCGCGATTCGGTTTCCAGCATCCGGTCCACGATGCGGTCGCGAATCGCCAGGGACACGGGCTTGAGATAATCCGACGGCTTCAGTTCCGAGGTGGGTCGAACCAGGGTGTAGCGAACGTGTCGAAGTATGGCTTCGCGCAAAAAATCGCTGGGCTGGCCCTGCGTCAGGAATTCGGGGGATGACATAGAAAATGGCGGCCCGTCCGCTCTACAGTACCTGTCTCCCGGAGAATGATCCTTCTGCCTTCTGCCAGATCGGGCAGCAGTATGGTTGTCTTCGGGGGGTACGCCCTTGTTAGCCGATGTCGACGAGTCTCATGTTTCGCCGCCGGCAACCCGACGCACTCTCTGTCTGCATTCTAATGCATGATTCCACCACTGAAACATCAGAGTTCTACGGTGGCCTAACCGGAAGTGACTCCGTAGATACGGCTTTTCGCGCAAATTTCGGGGCAGTAAGCACCCAAGGGCAAAGATTACGCGGCTCGGCTGATTTCCATCGGGCGGCGGTTCCCATGTGACAACCTGCGGCCGCCAGTATCAATCCTACTGGTCATTACCCGAGGTTCGGACGAATCGTCCCGCCGATTGCATGGGACCGCCAACCCCGTCACGAAAGGAGAACAGTAATGCACCAATTACGAAACGGCATATTTGCCACCGCAGCGTCGATACTATTGTTCGGCGGCATGGCGCTCGCGCAAATGAACGCTCCGGCCAGTGGCAACACCAAGTCAGCCACGAGCGGCATGTCCTTAGCCGACAAACACTTCATGGATAAGGCTGCCCAGGGAGGCATGGCGGAAGTTGAACTGGGTCAATTGGCCGAGCAGAACGGCAACAGCCAAGAGGTCAAGGATTTTGGCAAACGCATGGTAGACGACCACAGCAAGGCTAACGATCAGCTGAAACAACTCGCCTCCCAAAAAGGGGTTGGGCTGCCCACCGATCTTGATGCCAAGGACCAGGCGACCAAAGATCGGCTATCGAAGTTACAGGGCGATGCTTTTGACAAGGCCTACATGAAGGACATGGTACTGGACCACAAGAAGGACGTGGCCGAGTTCAAGCACGAATCGATGGCGGCACACGACCCCGATCTCAAGAACTGGGCTGGACAGACCTTGCCGACGCTCGAAAGTCACCTTCAGGAAGCTGAGAAAATCGCTCCGCAAGTGAGTTCTTCCAAGATGGGGAAGAACACTATGAGCAACCCGAGCACCACGGCACAGGAACACTAGAGGACTTTCCGGATTGATGTATCCGTTCGTACGGGGAGTGCAGGCCTTCAGGCCCGCGTATAAGGCAAGAAGAAAAATCGCTTAGGCCGCTGAGGTCCGCGACCTCAGCGGCCTAAGCAGGGTGTTTGACCGAGGCGGATCGCGGCGCTAAAAGCGCCGCACTACCCGTACAAATCGGATACATCTACCGAGGAACCACACTGGTATCGAGTCCTGCAACGCTCCGAGCCGTCCTACGAAGGGACGGCTTTTTTCGGGCCAAATTAAGCTTTTGGGAGCTCGCGATCGCTAATCAGAACTCCATTGCTGGCATAGCTGTCGCGCGCAACTTCGACAAATGCGATGGTCAACTTTTCGGGGTTGACGTTGAGCTCTTCGCTCAGGGCCTCAGTGATGCGCTTGGCCGCCTTGCGTTTCTGCTCGGTGGTGCGGCCCTTCAGCATGGTGACCTGAACGTGCGGCATGGTTCTCCTCTGCGTTCGGAACGAACGCGCACGACCATTGCACACCTCGCGGTCAGGCCGGAACTTGTGGCTCCGGCCTGCGTGAGATGAGGCTATTTTGCCAGTTCGTATCCGGCGAAGAAGTAACTGAGTTCGAAACGCGCGGTGTCCTCGGCATCGGAGCCATGTACCGCGTTGTGCTCGATGTTGGCTGCCCATTTCTTGCGGATGGTGCCGGCTTCCGCCTTGGCCGGATCGGTGGCGCCCATGAGTTTGCGGTAGTCGGCGATGGCATCCTCCCTCTCCAGCGCCATCACGATGATAGGACCGCTCGACATGAAGTTAGTCAGCGACTCGAAGAATGGCCGGTGCACATGCACCGCGTAGAAACCTTCGGCCTGGGCCTTCGTGATGTGCAGCATCTTCATTCCGACAATACGGAACTTGTTCTCCAGGAGCGTGTGGATGATGTCGCCGGTGCCGCCGCGCTCTACGGCGTCGGGCTTGATGATAGAAAGAGTGCGTTGAATGGTTTTCATGCTTACTTAGGTTCCTCTGTTGTCGATAAGTTCGTGCGCCGCCACGGTCCTCGGCTTAGGGTACGGGAGCCGGAACAATGTCCATCCCAAAGGGCTTGAGCTGTTCCAGAATGACCGCTTTTTCTCCTACCGCTACCACCGTCATCCGGTCCGGCGCCAGATACTTCGCCGCCGCTGTTGCCACCTCGGCATCACTCGCCTTCTGGATTGCAGCCATCTCTTCGGTCAAGTGGGTGGCCGGCTCACCGTCGATCCAGTACTTTCCCAGACGGGCAGCGACCGCGGCCCGCGACTGTAGGTCAAGGGCGGTATTTCCAATCAAGTACCGCTTGGCTTGATCGAGTTCCGCGGTAGCCGGAGGCTCCGTTGAAATTCGCTTGAGTTCGTAGAGTGTCTCTTTCAGGCTTGGTCCGGTTACTTCATTACGGACATCTTCATTGGTAAGAATCACGCCGCTCCATCGCGCAGACGTGGTGAACGAGTAGGGACTATAGGTGTACCCTTTGTCCTCGCGGATGTTGCGGATCAGTCGCGAACCGAAGCTGCCCCCATAAATCGTGTTCGCAACTCGCAGAGCGGGCTCTTCCGGGTCGCGCATGGTCGGTCCCACCGCACCGAGCAACATCGTGGTCTGCACCGACCCGGCCCGTTCGATGAAGTAGATCTTGCGGTCCCCCTTGGAGGCAGGCTCCTTGACATCGGGTGGCGTACCACTGCCGCGCTTCCAGCCGCCAAAAACCTTGTCGATCTCGGCTAGCAGCTGCGATTCGTCGAAGCTTCCCACCACCACCAACAGCGCCTGCTCTGGCCGAAACGATTCGGCATAAAGCTTTTTCAGCGACTCCGGCGTCGCCGACTCCAGCGTCTTCATGCTGGCGGAAATGATGTGATAGGGATGATCGCCATAGGTGATCTGATACCAGGCACGCCGCGCCAGAAAACCCGGGCGGGCTTCGCTCGAACGCAGCTCATCCTGCATATTGGACTTGGCGAGCTCCACTTCTTTGTCGGGGAAGTTCGCGTTCTGGGCCACATCAGCGACCAGCGCCACCGCCTCACCGGCGTGCTCGCTGAGGGCGTCCAGCTCAATCTGGGTTGCGTCCGGTCCGGCCCTGGCCGTGAGATCACCCCCAGTACCTTGCGCCGCTTCCGCTATCTCACGCGAGGAGCGGGAGCCCGTACCCTGGGTCAAGGTTTGCGCCATCAGGCGCGCCAGGCCCGGGGCCGACTGCGGATCGAAGGAATCTCCCCCTCGCACCAACAGCGTAAACACTACTTTGGGCAAATCGGGACGCCGCACCATCCAGACGCGCATTCCATTCCCCAGTTGGTGTTCCGCAACCGGCGGCGAAACCACGGGCTTCAGCGCTCCCGCGGGAGGCAAGCCGGCCGGCAACGCAGGCACCGCCGGAGTCTGCTGGGCATATAATGCGCCGCAGAGTAACCCCAGGGCCATAACATGTCGGAGAACTCTCATTGCGCACCTCCCGGATTCTTCTCTGCTGCACTCGCGGCTGACAGGGTCTCGCTCCAGCACCGTTCGATTTTTGGCCACCAGATATTTTGCAGCGAAGGCTTTTATTTCGGCTGGCGTCACACCCGCCAGTTCGCTGGGAATCTTGTTCACGCGATCCGGATTACCGTCGAAAAGCGTCGCGTGTGCCAGCTCCGAAGCGCGATCGATTGGGGCTTCCAGCTGGTCAATGAGGTCGGAACGCATCTTGGTGACGACGCGCGCCAACTCCGCCGCGCTAGGACCGTCCTGGGCAAGGTGATCGACCACCTTGTCTACCGATTTCAAAACTGTGTCCATCTTCGTACCCGGAGGTGAAACGATAAATGTGGTCATCAGCGTAGGCCCATTGAACTCGAACGGATTTCCCAGCGGCCAGTTCACGCCGCCCGTCACCGAAACCGCATCACGGTCGTCCTTCACTAGTTGCTGATAGAGCAGCGACGCATCGCCGTTGTGCAGAAGCTCTCCCACCACGGCACCCACAACAGCATCATGCGAATTGCGCTCCGGCATGCGATAGCCGATGGCGAACGCCGGCAGCTTGGCGTGTTTGTCCTGCTGCACTTCGCGGCGCTCGGCAGTCTGCGGCGGCTCATTCACGTCCGGTTTGGGCGGGACCGCTTTGCGAGGAATCGCCCCAAAATATTTTTCCGCCAGCGCAAACACTTGGTCGGCGTTAACATCGCCCACCACCGCCAGCACGGCATTGTTGGGAGCATAGTATTTGTCGTAAAAGGCCTTGACGTCAGCGATCGTCGCCGCATCCAGATCGCGGAAGTCGCCATAGAAGTTGTGATTGTTGGGATAGGTATCATAGGCCTTCATGGGAAGGTCGATGGCAAAAAAGAATCCGTAAGGCTGATTCAGCACGTTTACCCGGACTTCTTCTTCCACTACTTTCCTCTGGTTCTCCAGATTGGCCACGGAGAAATCCAGCGTCTTCATGCGATCGGCCTCGAGCCACAGCACCGGATCGAGTGCGGAGATGGGAGCGGTCTCGACGTATTCCGTGAAGTCGTAGCGGGTATCGCCGTTATTGTTGCCGCCGCCGCCCTCGATCACCTGATCGAAGACTCCCTTCTTGGCCACCGGGGTGCCCTCGAACATCATGTGCTCGAACAGATGGGCAAAGCCTGTGCGGCCTTTGGGCTCCAACCGGAAACCGATTCCGTACGCAACGCAAACGCCAAACGTCGGCGCGGAATGGTCTTCCGAGACCACGACAATCAACCCGTTCGAGAGCGTTTTCATCGCGGTCGGCACGCGAAACGATGGTGCCGCGGCGCTGGATGTGGTTTGCGCGAGGGCAATACCGCAACAGCCGAATATCAAAAATGCGATAGCCACGCGCCAGACTGGTGGTCTGGACTTCGAAATACTCTGGTTCAACTCAATACCTCCGCCCCTAAACTAGCTGAGCGATGACAGCTTCCTACCCCTTCACTGCCATCCCCGTCGCCTTCACCAAGGTCTCGCCGATCTCGGCCGGCGACTTCGCCACATGAATGCCTGCAGCCTCCATGGCCTTCACCTTCTCCGCGGCAGTTCCCTTCCCGCCTGAGATAATGGCGCCAGCGTGACCCATGCGGCGTCCAGGAGGCGCTGTTTGCCCGGCGATGAAGCCGACGACCGGTTTGCGCACATTCTTCTGAATAAACTCCGCCGCGGTCTCTTCCGCCGTGCCGCCAATTTCGCCGATCATGATGATCGCTTCGGTTTCGGGGTCGTCGTTGAACAGGCTGATCGCGTCCACGAAATTAGTGCCGATGATGGGATCGCCGCCGATGCCGATCGCCGTAGATTGCCCAATGCCGCGCGTCGTCAACTGGTAGACAGCTTCGTAGGTAAGGGTGCCCGAGCGCGAGACGATTCCAACATTACCTTCCTTATGAATGGACGCCGGCATGATGCCGATCTTGCACCGGCCCGGCGAGATGATGCCCGGACAATTCGGCCCGATCAGTCGTGAGTTTTTCGTCTTCAGAAACTCCCAGACCTTCACCATGTCCATGGCAGGAATGCCTTCGGTAATGCAGACGATCAGCGGCACGCCGGCGTCCGCCGCTTCCATGATGGCGTCGGCTGCTCCCGGCGGCGGAACAAAGATTACCGTCGCGTTGGCGCCCGTTTTGTTCACGGCATCGCTTACTGCGTTGAAGATCGGCCAGCCTTCATGCGTCGTGCCGCCCTTGCCGGGAGTCACACCGCCCACCACAGTTGTTCCATAAGCAGCGGCGTTCTTGGCGTGGAAGGTTCCTTCGCGCCCGGTTAGACCCTGCACCAGTAATCGCGTTGACTTATCAACCAGGATGCTCATCGAACCCCCTTCGCAGCGGCAACCACCTTCTGAGCCGCGTCCTTCATGGTCTCTGCCACGATGAATTTCAAGCCGCTCTCCTTCAGGATCTGACGGCCCTGCTCGACGTTGGTTCCCTCCAGCCGCAGCACAATCGGCAACTGGATATTCGTCTTACGGGCAGCGCTGACGATGCCATTGGCGAGTGTATCCACCCGCAGGATGCCGCCGAAAATGTTGATGAGCACCGCTTTCACGTTCTTGTCGGTAAGCAGAATCTCGAAGGCGTGGGTGACCTGCTCTTCGTTGGCGCCGCCGCCCACGTCGAGGAAGTTGGCTGGCATGCCGCCGGCGTACTGAATGATGTCCATGGTAGCCATCGCCAGGCCTGCACCGTTCACCATGCAGCCGACGTTTCCATCCAGCTTGATGTAGTTCAGGTTGTACTTGCTGGCCTCGACCTCGAGAGGGTCTTCTTCGGTCAGGTCGCGCAGATCTTTGATATTGGGATGGCGATAGAGCGCGTTATCGTCGAAGTTCATCTTGGCGTCCAGCGCAAACAGCCGCCCGTCGGTGGTGGTGATGAACGGATTGATCTCGACCAGCGAGGCATCGGTATCTTCCGCCGCGCGCGCCAGTGCCATCATGAACTTCACCGCGCCGCTGATGTATTTGGCATCGAGTCCGAGTTTGAACGCGATCTCGCGCGCCTGAAAGGCCTGCAACCCGAAGCCGGGCACGATGTGCTCTTTGATGATGGCGTTGGGGTCTTTCGCGGCGACCTCTTCGATCTCCATGCCGCCCGCCGCCGAAGCCATGAACACCAGGCGTCCATTGCCGCGGTCGAGCACGATGCCGAGATACAGTTCGCGCGCGATCGGCAGCGTCTCCTCAATCAGCAGGCGCTGCACTTTCTTGCCCTCGGGACCAGTCTGGTGCGTAACCAACCTCATCCCGAGCATCTTGGTGGCCAGCTCGCCGGCTTCTTCCGGCGACTTGGCAATCTTTACACCGCCGCCTTTGCCCCGGCCACCAGCGTGGATTTGAGCCTTCACGACAACGCCGGTGGCGCCATCCTGAAATAGCTTTCGGGCCGCGTCAAGCGCGTCTTCGCGGCTCTCAACCATCTGCCCGCGTGGCACGGCAACGCCGTACTTGGCGAGGATGGCTTTTCCCTGGTATTCGTGTATTTTCATTTTTTTATGATGACCACGGGCCGAGTGGCGCCCGCAGCTCCGACCAGACTGGCTGGACTTGGCTGCTCCTTATGAGGATCGCGTTACGTTAGGAAACTTATGATTGTAGCGGACGAAGAGAGTCGCGAGCAATTAGTCGTGAGAGGAAGGGCATAGTGTTGTCTCTTTCGGGACCTTCAGAACAACGCATCAACCGCTTTCTGGAGCACGCTTCATCACTCGAGTTCTCCTACTCGGAACCAGGTGTGACGAATTCTGCAGTTCTGCCACCTTTGCTCACCGTGGATCAAAATCGTGCGCAGATTGGCTCTGGCTCAGTTGCCTGGAACCGAGCGGTCAATGCGATCGGACGGCATTTTTGTGCAGCGATCTCTATGTACCATCGGTGCACCACGCAGATGCAATCCGGTTTAGATTCGCTAACGGTCATGCTGTGTCTGCGCAACTCTTTCAGCTAACCCATTAGTGAAGATCAGGGTGGCCACAGAGGCGCTGAGCAGCGGCCCGGCCACGCTGAACAGTGCGCGGCCCACGGTGCCGGGATCGGAACCGTAGTACGTGTCAAGAGCAAACACGGTCACGCCGGTCATGGCTGTCGCAAATAGCCAGCTTCGCGGGAATCTGGTCAACTTTACCAGTCCAAGCGGCAGCAGCCAGAAGAACACGTACCACAGATTGCGGTCCGCGAGCGCTGCCAGGAAGTGGTGCAAGTAAGCAGTATGGTGGTGCATTTCCAAGCCGAACCTGACGGGCGACTCGAAATTCCCCCTTATCTTCCGCTGCACCAACGCTAACGAAGCGAAGGCAGCGAACCATGAAGAAATAATCCAGGCGCCAAGCCTCCACGCATTACGCATCGCTTTCCTCGAATACAACCACCACGACAGGGTGAATACGATCAAGAATGGAACGAATGATTCCTTTGTGGCCGCTCCCAACACGCCGCACAACGGCAAAAGCCAATACCGCTCCTCGAATAGGCTCCAGACTACCAGTATGAGAAAGAAGCCCTCGCCGGCATCTACCAGGCCTGCAAGTCTGAGGTTAGGAACGGCGAAATTCAGCAGATAGATTAACGCCGCGCCGAGGGCGATCACATAACTTCCAAGGATTCGGAATATGAGAACCAGGAGCAGCATGGCAGTCGCCGTGGTGAAGGCGGCATCAACGACTAGGAGCCCGAATGCCACTGCGTCCCAGGTACCAATCCTTCCCCTTGCCATCAAGTACAACGGTCTCGCCAGATACGGCACCAGCACCCTGAATCGCATGTGGAACGCTGGATTTGCGGGATCGAGCTGCTCCCCGGCTACCATTGCACCGTAAGTCTTCACGTCGGAAAGGCATAGGTTCGCCAGTTCACTCGATTCAGGCTGGGATAGCCCAAGCCGAAGCAGATAAAGAAGAAGAGTGCTGACAGCAGCAAAATGCGGATGCGAGAGATCACGGGGAAACCCTCCACAGGAGTAGAAACGCTCCTCAATCCGTCGATGTCAAGACCGAGGGTGTTAGCTCTCATTCCTAATATCCTTCATCTGCCCGTCGTGAAATAGTTCTGTCAAGACTGCAACCGGTCCTACACAGCACTTACCAAGCAACCGATTCTGTGTCTGACCCAGCCACAGACTCAGCGCGGATATGAGCTTAACCGGTGCAATACGGCCTGCGCCAAGGGTTGCAACAGTCCGTACATATCCACCTCGCCCTGCGCCCCCACAAACACCAGACCGTTAGCTATGGTTGGCGCCGTGAACTTCACTGTAGGCCCGGCTCCATCACGCCGGGGACTTTGAGTGGAGTCATAAAGCTCAGTGGCCAAATTGTTGGCATCGTAGGCGCGAAGAATCGCCGGTCCACTCCCATAAGCGCTTTGGATGATCCATACAATTCCGTTACTCTGGCCATTCGAGGACACGGAGGGTGTTGGCCCCGGGAAGCCAAAGTGTTGACGAGATTGAGACAACGGACCAACTGACAGTTGCTCCGCACTCGGGTCGAAGCGAAACATCTTCAAATAATCACTGAATGGACCGAAGTAAACGTTGTTGTTCCAGAATGCCGGTGCGCCAAACACGCCGTTCAAGATATAAGGAATCGTCTGCACAATCTGGCTGTCATCGCCTGCGTGCCAGTGACCCATGTTGTCGCGATTTATCAGATCGATGGTGCCTTCCTTACCCGCTTGCACCAGCAGATGCGGGTAATGAGTTCCCGGCTGATCGGGCAGGAGCATGACTCCGCCGGAACTGAGATCGGTGTCGTGGTCCCACAACGGCTGGTAATCCCAAGGCGTAAAGTAGTCCTCAAGGGTGAACCCGGAACCCGTCCAACCGAGTCCCAGTATGCTGTCTCCAAAGTCCTGCCCTCCTACATTGCCGGTGAAATCGCCATTTCCCGTTGGGAAATAGATCTTGCCATTCGAGTCGGCCGCTGTAGCTGCTCCACTGGCCCACATACCGCCTTGATAACCGTTGGGAGTTGTAACAAACGCTGCAGTTTGCTGAAGCGTATTCTCGTCGTACGCTAGCGCGTAACCATGATAGAAGCCATGATCACACTGCGAGGCAAATGTAATGATGATTTGGCCATTCACCAGCAGCAAGCCTGGTCTTTGGCTCTCTATCAAGGGGTCGAACGTGAGAAATCCGCCCTGCGATCCTGCGCCGGTACCGGGAAGTCGGGCAGTAATGACCTGCGGAGTAATGGTGTCCACTCCCGTCTTCAGATCTAGTGCGTGCAGCGTCTGATAGAACTGAACACTTCCCGTCTGAGTATCCAGCACTTTGGTTCTGGCAACCACGTAGAGGGTGCTCCGGTTAAGGTCAATTACCGGAGTTCCTGTGATGCCAATCTCGGGGACAAGATCGTCACAACCCACGTCACCATCACTGGAAAGCGTGGTGATGATGTACCTCCCCGAGTCCCTGAGGAAGGACGTCTGCCAAAGCGTGGCGAACGTATGTACGTCAAACGCGGTGACGGTGTCATGTTCATCCGCCACATAAAGAACATCGTGGAGGGTGCCTTGAATGTTAACTCCGGTGACAAACAGGGGCTGGGCGTAAACATAACCCAGAGCCGGAAACGCGTGTATTTTTCCAAAGGACAGCACATTTACATTGAATGGAGTCAGCGTCACTTCGTGAGTATTGGCACCAGTGCGATAGTTGTCATTGTGGTAGGTAGTAACAGAGTTCTGCGCATCAGCCGAGCAGCACAACAGTAAGACGCAGAACATACCGTACAGGGTTTTGCTATCAAGATTGAGCTGCAAACGGCTCATTCGGGCTCCTCTCAGGCTTCGTTCGACGGAACGGCGTTGAGGCTTATGTTGCAGTGGGTAAGGTGGGCGGAATTATGTCTGATAAACGAACGAAATGCAAGAGCCTCGCGGCGGACAGCGCGAAGACGCATGCGCCTGCAACGAAATTGCGTCAGGTACTAAGCTGTGTCCTCAAAGCACACTTAGGTTAGTACCCAACCGTTCCATTTTCGTGCCAACTTTCAGACGATCATGCCAACGGGGAGCTGGTTGGCCGTTCATCGCTATCGCTGAGGTTGAGGCGAGATTTGCCTGTGCAGGGCAGCATACGGCATGGGCGTCAGCAATCCGTACATGTCCACTTCGCCTTCCGCTCCGACAAACACCAGACCGTTGGCTATGGTTGGTGGAGTGAACTTGACTGCGGGACCCACCCCGTCACGTTGTGGACTTTGGTCTGAGTCATAAAACTCCGTAGCTAAATTATTGGCATCGTAGGCGCGAAGGGTGGCATGGTTTCTAACTCTTTGGATCGCCCATACGATTCCGTTCCGTGAACCATTCGAGGATATCGACGGAGTAGGTCCAGGGTAACCGAAGAAAACTTGGGTCTGAGAGACAGGATCCACCGAGAGCTGCCCCGCAGCTGGATCAAAGCTAAATGTCTTCAAATAGTCTTCAATTCCACCGAAGTAAACGCTGTTGTTCCAAAATGCTGGAGCACCGAACTCGCCGCCAATGACATAGGGAATTGTCTGGACAATCTGGCTGTCGTCGCCGGCATGCCAGTGACCCATATTGTCACGGTTTACCAGATCGATGGTGCCCTCTTTGCCCGCTTGCACCAGCAGGTGCGGGTACGGCATTCCAGGCTGATCGGGCAACAGCATCACGCCACCCGATCCAAGATCGGTGTCGAAGTCCCAGAGAGGTTGATAGTCCCACGGGGTAAAGTAATCCTCAACAGCAAATGAGCCACCAGTCTGGCTCAGCCGCAGTATGCTGTCTCCAAAGTCTTGTCCACCAACATTGCCGGTAAAATCGCCGTTACCCGTCGCAACATAAACCTTACCGTTTGAGTCGGCTGCCGGAGCCGCCCCGCCTCCCCACATTCCGCCTTGAATACCGTCGGGCGTCGTTACAAACGCAGCGGTTGGTTGAAGATTCGTCTCGTCAAATGCAAGCACATATCCGTGATAAAAGCCGAGATCGCAGAGAGAGGCGAAGGTCGCAATAATCTGTCCATTGACAAGCATCAGACCTGGGCGCTGACTCTCCACTAACGGATCAAATGTGAGATATCCGCCTTGCGAGCCTCCGCCGGTACCCGGTAGCTGTGCGGTAATGATCTGTGGGCCTATGTTGTCTAACCCCGTTCGCAGATCAATTGCATATAGGACTGCGTAGAACCCCTTTTGCCCCGTCTGGGTGTCCGTCACCTTGGTCCTGGCAACCACGTACAGGGTGCTGCGGCCGGCGTCGATCACCGGCGTTCCAGTGATGCCCACCTCAGGAGCCAGATCATCACAATGCAAATCGTCGTCACTCGAGATGGTGGTGACTACATACCTTCCGTAGTCGGCCAGAAAAGACCTCTGCCAGAGCGTGGCGAATGAATGCACATCGAATGCGGTCACCGTGTCATGCTCATCCGCGACGTAAAGAACATCGTGCTGCACGCCTTGAATATTTACTCCCGGCACAAACAGCGGTTGAGCATACACGTAGCCGGTTACGGGAAACGCCTGCAACTTGCCGAAGGTCAGCACATTTACGTTGGCCGGGGTCAGAGTTACTTCGTGCGTATTCGCCCCGGTGCGGTAGTTGTCGTTGTGATAGGTGGTTACCGCTGTTTGTGAAAACGCGGAACAAGCCAACCCTGCAGCAATGACACTGCAGAGCGCAGATCTGTACGCAAGATTGGCGCGTGGATTTTCCATGCAGGCTGTCGTCGCCTTTCTTTGTGTGTTACTTGAGAGCAGTGGTTGGAGCGCGATTATCTCTTAATACGCCACTGAAAAGCAATATCCAGTGTGCTCAGGTGAGGGCGAGGCGCTTCTCTAGAAACGCGGAGGGTGCGGTCCATTGCAGGTTAAAGCTGGAAGTGACTGGCTTGGGCACGCAGCAATTGCGTATCGCCCGCGCCCGCATCACCCCGTTACTGCGGTTGTTTGACCGCAGATGCCGCAAACGTTATTATCGAAGTGCGGGGTGGAGCAGTCTGGTAGCTCGTTGGGCTCATAACCCAAAGGTCGGTGGTTCAAATCCACCCCCCGCAACCAACGCAATCATAGAGTTGCGGACAAAACTTAAAGTTGAGCGACTGTCCAAAACTGTCCAATAAGGGAAACTGGCAGACAGTTTCCCTTATTTATTGAATGAAAGCTGGCTCCCTGCCAGCGCTTCGTTTCAAGAGTCTCTGCACCAGAGGCCGATTGGCTTTGCGTTTGGCTTCCATCGAAGCATTGCCGTATTGGTCCATCGTGGTGGAAATGTGCGCGTGTCGCATGAGCTTCTGCTGCACGCCCACGGGAGCTCCGGTTTCGTCCAGCCACGCACGATAGGTATGGCGGAACGCATGGAACCCAATCCTTCCGAGCCCCAATTGCAGACTCGTCGGAATCAGATAGTCCGCCCGGATCGAGTCGGCATGTAACGGCCGACCGGTCACCGGACTGGGAAAGAGCCATTGCCCTTCGGACTCGAGACACAGCTCTTGCCATTTCTTCAACTCGACGATGAAACCCCGTTCCAGCGGAACTTCGTCCTGCGAACATTCGGTCTTCAATCGGTTGAGCCGCTTGCCGACCGAGGAACGCTGGATCAAGACAGACGACCGCTTGAAATCGAAGTCCGTCCAGCGCAGTCCGAGAATTTCGCTGATCCGCAAACCGAAACACAGCGCGATCAGCACTATGGTCCGGTAAGGCTGCGATAAGGCATCGAGAATTCTCCAGGCGTCTTTCACCTGGAGTGTCCGAGGACGCCGTCTGCGTTTGCTGATGCCCTTCACTTCGACCAGTTGCATGGGGTTCCGGTCGATGCCGATCAGTTCCCAGATCATGGCTCTGTCGAAGAGGCGGTACATCAGCGAGCGGATGTGGCCTTTGTATTTGGGTGAAAGAGTGAGCTTGCGCAGCCAATCTTGAACCAAAGCGGGGCGCACGTCTTGCAGAGATACGTCTCCCCACTTGGGCTGAATGTGTTGGGTGATCATGCTCCGATAGGACAAGTAAGTACTGTGGGTGATCTGTTCGGCTTCCTGCTCCTGCTTCTGCTCGAGAAGGAAGCGATCCAGAACCGCGCCGAACGGGACTGGTGCCCGGGAAGCAATCCCATCGTTGACCAACAGCCGCTTCCCTTCCGCTGCCTTCAACGCCTGGGCCTGCGTTTTGTATTCCTCTACCGTTCCGACGGTGAAACCCCTTCGCGTCCTGCGACCCTCTGAAGTTGTCTCCCACCAGCGGTAAAGCCATACGTCCGGTCCAGTTACTCGTTTGTCGATCTCAACGTTTCCGTACTGATACCGCGTTCGCTTAGCCAATGTAATCTCCTTGGAGTTCGCGACGCGGGTGGCTGGTTGAGATTAGCTGAGCGCGCAGCCACTCGTCTAGCTCCGAAAGATAGAAGCGCCAGCGCTTCCGATCCCTTCCGACCGGGTGTGCCGGCAGAGTCCCTTCACGGGCCTTGCGGAGCACGGTCTTGGGGTGCATGTGAAGGAATCGGGCAGCCTCTTGTGGACTTACAGGCGCCTCGCGGACATGATGCGACAGCTCAGGCGGTGCAATTCGGTCGGGTTGGGTTGACATAACATCCTCGTAGACTGTGCGCCCTTGACGTGGAATCACAGGGGACAATCTTTGGTCTTGAGCGTGTCCTGCCCCGCGTCCCGGTTCCTCTCGACGGAGGGATGGGAGCAAGCGGCTTCTCCAGCGCTCTTGTTAGCTTCAAATGAATTGGCGGTCAAACAGGCTGAGTATGCGAGAGACGTTCGCGGCCGCGGTCGGGCGTCGTGGACCTTCCGGTGACTTGGCAGAGCTACGGGGAATCTCCCGTAAAACGCTGCTCGCCCAATGGCGTGACATCACTCCGTTGCCGCTAGGCCGATGCCAGCGAGGAATCAGCATCGTTAACGGATTTTTCCATCAATCACACTTTGACTGGTCAAGCGCACCTTGCTCACAGGAATTTGTTTACGACTGGAATGCCACCAAAGTGTGCGGGCATTGGTCATTGGTTCACTCTGCCGAGGCAGCTGCAAACTCAAGTCGGTCCCCCACTCGCTGGTTAAGTTCCTTGAGCCATGCTCGTGGATTGGTGCCATGAATCACGCGGCCCAGGAAACCCAGACGCTCCGCTGCGTTGTCACTGTTTCGGCGGATGTCATCCTTTGTGAGCCGGGTGTACAGACCTAGGAAGCTATCCATGCTTCGAGGCTTCGCGAAAACGTAGGTCGCGTGACCAAGTTGCGGCGTTTCGACGACGACAGCTTTCTCAACGTCGAAAATGTATTCATTTCGGAAGAGATAAATCCGGCGCGCCTTACCTGATAACTGGTGATAGAAGAACGGATCATAATCCGGACGCCAGTTGATTTGTTCGACATCGAAGTCCCCGGAAGACGCAGCACGGAGCACATCCGCAACAGCTCTAATTTTTCGATTGCTCGGCGCTCCAGGACCAGTCGGATCTGATCCAGTGCCCGCGAGTACTGACCGAGGCGATGATGGGTCGCTCTTGCCGTCTCTAACTGCTTCAGGAAGTCAGATGGCACTTTTACAGTCAGTCGGCTTGGCAGAGCGGTTTCCCATGTGACGAGGTCCCACTTGCCATTCCGCTTCCGGTATTTGCCGGACTGGACGAATGTGCCCTCAACCTCGATTTTGCTTCCCAATAAATGCTTCCATTGGTTCCAGGTGCGTTCCCAGTGAGTTTGGAGGGCGACAGGATCGAGCCAGAACTCAAGTTTGCGATGCGCATCGCGGCACAGTGCCCGGTCGTCGTAGAAGTCACATTTACGCAGTGAGACGCGGAACCGCCGGCCCTGGAGATTCGGAGAAAACGCCAGGATGCGGCGGGCAAAGAACGTCTTGCCGTCACGTGAAGGCTCGCCGCCCACGAGAAGAGACCCAAACCCACCATAGGGAAATATGGCCGGAGCTTCACGATCTGCCAGCAGAGAGTCATAGCAGGCACGCAGCTCGGGCTGACCGACGATGTTGAACGCCCGCTCCAGTGCCGCTCGTTCTGCGTATGGCACGCCCATTGACTTGAGCTCCAGATCGCGCAGCTTGAGCGCAACGCGCAGTTCAGATGGCGCCGCCATAGGCGAAATATGCAGCACGTCGTAGAGCGTGGGATGCGCGCCGGGCCCGTCGGAGATTGGCAGGCGGTAGAAATACTCCCTCAGGACGTCGCAAGGCAAGAAGATCGATCCGATGCCAATGCTTCCTCGCTGAACTTCTGCAGAAACGAAGTGCTGACCGCGGTTGTCCTGCTTAGGCTGGCTGACGTATCCGATGGGTACCTGGTATACGTACCGCATCCGGCCGGCCACGAATTTCTTGGCGACGAGTATTTCCGGCCCTACCGCATCAGACTCTGGAATGGGAAACGTGATTTCATCGCCGACCGTGACTGCCTTCGCAAGAGTAAGGGATAAGAGAAGCTTGGTTTGATTGGCGAGAACACACGCCGCGGATCGTTCCTGTACATGCAGCTTCGCCACGCGCTCACTACAGATTGTCGATTTGACCGCCATACTATAGGCGGCAAGTGTAGACGGCCTCTAGTTAGTGGGCGAACGCCGCTAGTGCGCGAACTCGATTCGTGCTTGCACTGTCGTGGTAGTTTCGCATTTCCCAAAATGGGAATAGACGAGATCAAAGGGAACAATTGGGATCGATAAGTCACTCATCGCTGATGCGAGTATGAATTGTTCACGAGAAATCATTTCTTTGTGAATCCAGAATTGAGACACTCGCATCTTTCGTTCAAATCCTCTGTGCTACGCCCGGGCATTTCCTTTACGCGGCGGCTTCTTAAGTTACAGAGGTTCCTTCATACGATGTGTCCTTCGTCCGGTAGGCTGGCCAAAAGCTAACCTGCTCCCGCAAAGTTCGACGCTTGCGGAGCTCAACCAAGTAAGCGCCCAGGGAAAACAGCGACCAAGATCGCTGCGGGTTGAGTTTGGGTGATCCCAGTACGCGAGGGGTGTTCGAGGCCCGCAATTCAGGCCGCGCGATCGTACGGGATCCTGCCATGCGCCAGACCTTGCATCGATCCGGGAATTTGGCTACCAAGCGATTGGCAGCCATCGATCAATTACTCACTGCTGGGATTAAGCTCGGGCCCGCCAAGAAACACGCCGCCATCAACCGCGTGCTGGAATTGGTTCCTGATTGGACGCGCGGCGACTGCTGGCGACGAATCCGCGAGTTGCGAAAGACCATCCAGCCGGCACTGGACGACCGCATACCATCAGAGGAACAGAAGTCAGGGACCGGTGCCACCGCTGCGCGGCCGACTTCCAAACCGTGGACACCGGCGGATGATGATCGTCTGCTGAACCTCGCTGGATACGAGCCAGTGCCAAAGATCGCTCAGCGCTTAGGCCGCTCCGTCCGTGCCGTACGCTTCCGAATGGGAGCGCTCGGAATGAGTGCGAAGGTCACGGATGGTTGGTCGCTCAGAGCTCTGCAGAAATTGTTGCGCGTGGGTCCAGCTCGGCTCAGGTATCTCATTGGTCATGGTGTGCTGAGAGTGCGAGATGCACATGTAACGGCAGCCTCGCTAGCAGCATTCTGTGAAAGGAATGGCGAGACTTGGGAAGCGTCCATCCAGGCGACTGTCACGACCGCGCTGCGGGAGGATGACGCATTCTCGTGGGAGAAAGTCGCGGATCTTTTGAGAATCGATTTAACAGAAGTTCAGCATCTGATTGCCGACGGTGAATTGAAGCTCGCCGATACGTTTGTTACCGACAGGGCGTTTGAGGAATTCTGCAAGAAACGCAGCGACGAGATCAGCATCGCCCTGATCGATCCGGCCACCGCCAAGTGGCTGATCAGCGAGTATGGCGTTGCACCATCTGTGACTAATGGGATGACTGTCCCGCGTGCGCTAAAACACGCCTTAGTGGTCAGAGTGTGCAAGTGTGGAAGGAAGATAGCCGGCAACCCGTACTTCCGGCATGTCAAAACCTGTGGATCTATGACAGCATCGTCTGCCCCTGATGCCACCCGACCCTCGCCACACCAGTCGTCGGAATCGATGCAGGAATAGACGCGGATTCAATTCACCGCTAGGTCAACGTACGAGTCCGCATCTCGGCGCCACTCCTCAAAGGATGGGTACGGATGCGGCAGTTTCGAGCCCCAAGTCTCGCTGCAGTGGTCAGAGAACTCCATCGTCCGGATGGCCCGCGGATGGCTCCGCACTTGATTGAGAATGACGTCGAACCAGCCTTCCGTCTTTGCGTCCGCGAAAAGGTGATCCCCAATCCAGAGCATCAGGCGTTGACAGGCTTTGGTGTGTCTTTTTGACTCCCCGGCTCGAGCTTTCAGTTCGGCCTCTATGTACCCTGGGCAACAGCGTTCCAACTCCTGGACAATTTCGGCAGGCAGTTCGGATCCACTCTCCAGGACATGTCGTGCCCAGTAGGCAAGAGCCTCACAGTCCATATAACGTGTGACGGCCTCGGAGAGGCGGTCAGGCTGCACCAATCGCGCCGAGGCTCGTACTTTGCGCTCTCTGGCAGTAAGACGGGCAGTCTCGTCACATCGAGCTGCCATCGCCTTCCATTCCTCGAATGAAGGATACTGGGCCGGTTTGGCTTTCTTCCATTTCTCAACGGACTCCGACCAGCACACTTCGGCTCGCTGATAACGCGGGTCTCGCACTGCGTAATAGGCGATTGCGGCAAACCAGCCTTCCTGCTTGGCGAAGCCGAAGATATTATCGTCAATCCAGTCTTCCAGCCGGATGGCGAGAGGACGGGTCTTGATTGCTTTTGGAGGGAGTTCTTTCGTGGTTTCGAGGAAGCCCGGACAGCGGCTCTGGAGTATCTCGGCTAATGAATCCGGGGTATCCTTCTCTACTTCAAGGATTGAGCGAGCCCAGAGATTGAATTCCTGCCAGTCGACGTATTGATTGCGCGCTTGATGAAGCCGTTGCCAGGGTATGCGCCGAGCCTGTTCGTCTGCCCGCTCGCGGGCAGCCCGCTGAAGTCGAGTGGTGGAGTCGCGCGCGGATTGGCCTCTGGATTTCTTCAAGCCAGACTGTCTCGGAGGGGGACGCACGGGCTGCGTGTCCTCGATTGTCGTTTCGGGGGCCGCTGGATGCCGCCCTATTTTAGTCGATTCTTCTCGGCTGGAAGCAACTAGTCATCTGCATTACGCCCCATCGGAAGCGTCGTGATAACCCGCCTAAGCCGGCAAGATCTGGCCCTCGGTTGCTAATCTAAAACCCCACGCCTAGCCAATGACGAACTATAGTTCCTCAATCATTTACCGTCAAACGACAACTATGGGGTGTGCCGAAAAAGGTTGGTGCTGATAAACACCGAGAGTCCCGCACTTTAGGTGAGGCCGTGGGGGCTGAAATTACCCGACTGCGGGTCGATCGAGGATGGAGCCAGGCAAAATTGGCGCACGACCTGGGATACACCGAACGCTACATCGGCCAGTTGGAACGTGGGACCAAAAGCCCAACCTTACGAATGCTCGCCGATCTCGCCAAAGCGTTCTCAGTGGAAGTTTCTGCAGTAATCAAGGCTGCTGAGCGGCGATACCGGAATAGCGGGAAGCGCTGATCTTCACACCATAAGCTCGAACGCGTCTTTCAGGCATCTTCATCATCTGATTGGTTATCGCTTGCGCTAAGGTCCAGGACCTCCAGAGAGCCTGATACCAACGAGGAAGATAACGATATCCATGAAGGAGCAGATATGAAGACCGGCATCATCGGAGCGGGCCAAATCGGTGGGACTCTCGCTCGTCGCTTCACTGCACTGGGCCACCAGGTGTTCATCGCCAACTCCCGAGGCCCCGAGACGCTGGCACCTTTAGCCAGCGAGACCGGCGCGACCCCTGTCTCAGTTACAGAAGCTGCTCGCAGCGGAGATGTGGTCATCGTGACGATTCCCCAGAAAAACGTTCCTAAACTGCCGGCCGATTTGTTTGTCGGAGTACCAGACAACGTCGTCGTCGTAGATACCGGCAACTACTACCCACAGCAACGGGACGGCCGTATTGAAGGGATCGAAGCCGGCGCGACCGAGAGCCAGTGGGTTGCTCAGCAGTTGGGCCGTTCTGTGGTCAAGACGTTCAACAACATCTATGCGCAACATCTCATGGATCTGGGCCGCCCTGCAGGTGCTCCCGGGAGAATCGCGTTACCCGTTGCTGGCGATGTCGAAGCAGCTAAGGCAGTGGTGCTTCGGTTACTGGACGAACTCGGGTTCGATGGCGTTGACGCCGGTGGGCTCGATGAGTCCTGGCGTCAACAGCCGGGCAGCCCGGTTTACGCCACGGACTTCGATGTGGCAGGCGTAAAGCGCGCGCTATCTGAAGCGACCAAAGAGCGCAAGCCAGAATGGCGTGCCACCGCGAACAGTCCTGGGGACTATTCCAAGCCGGCTTAATGTGATTTGCCGCGTCGGCCGCGATTCGAGATCGGCCATTACTCAGGACAAGTCCACCTCGATTGCCAGTTGGCTTACCCTCGACGATCTACTAACGGTTTGTCCGACCTGAACGTTGGCCGGTCGGCGCGACGACGTGGGCAATATGGTTGTTAACGAAGCGAAAATCGCCCTACTCGAAGAGGACTGGCTCCGCAACAGTCTCTTCGGGTTCCTGAAAGTTGCTTAAGCCGACGCCAACGAGACGATAGCGTTGCTGCGGGCCGAGATCGACCCGACTTCTCAACCGCAGAGCGATGTCCGTTAATTGCTCGCAGGAGGAGGGTGGCGAGCCCGGCGTATGGCTTCGAGTGAGAATCTTGAAGTCACTTGTCTTCAGCTTCAGGACAACGGTGCGTGCCGTCCGTGGTTCTTTTCGCGAAGCCGACCAAAGCTTCTCTGCGAGTCCCCGAATCATCGGTTCGGTTTCCAGTAACAGCACGTCGTGTTCAAAAGTATCCTCGACCGATATCGATTGTGTCGGCCTGTCAGGGACGACCGGGTTGTGGTCGGTGCCGAGTGATAGCTCGTGCAGGCGCTGACCGTATCGGCCGAAGCTCTGTTCGAGTAGGGCCGAGTCGAGACCTCGTAGATCGCTGACGGTCTTTGCCCCAAGTTTCTCCAGCTTCTCTTCCGTAACTTTGCCGACGCCGGGCAATCGTCCGACAGGCAACGGCAGCAGAAACGCGTCTATTTCTTCAGGCCGAACGACAAATAGCCCATCTGGCTTGCGCCAGTCAGAGGCGAGCTTTGCTAGGAATTTGTTGGGCGCGACTCCCGCAGAAGCGGTCAGGCTCAGCTCTTCACGGATTTGTTCACGGATCGTGCGCGCTACTAGCGTGGCTGTCGCTAAACCGGTCTTGTTCTCGGTGACATCGAGATAGGCTTCGTCGAGAGATAGTGGTTCTATCAAGTCCGTGTGACGCTTGAAGATCTCCCGCACGCTGTGAGACACGGCGCGATAGCGTGCGAAATCCGGTGGCACAAATACGGCATCGGGACACAGACGTTCCGCTCGTTTTGCTGGCATGGCCGAATGCACGCCGAAGGTCCTGGCCTCGTATGACGCAGCGCAGACGACAGAGCGATTGCCCAGCCAGGCGACGATCACCGGCTTGCCGCGCAGCTGCGGATTATCACGCTGCTCAACCGAAGCGTAAAAGGGCGTCCATATCGACATGGATGATTTTTCGCAAGATTCAGCGCCATGACTACGATTCTGTGGCCGAGAAAGCCCAATCGATGTCACATCGATTCGTGAGTTCCATTACATTATTACTTGACCTGAGGAGTGCGCGATGTGTGGCCGCTATCGTCTGTCCAGACGCAAGCAAATGATCGAGGAATACTTTGAGACCGAGAACGAGGTCGATTGGGAGCCTCGCTACAATATCGCCCCGTCTCAGTCTGTCGGAATAATTCGCCAAGATTCATCTAAGCCGGAGCGGCACTTCTCGCTAGCTCGTTGGGGTCTGATTCCGTCCTGGACCACGGACGCCAGCATAGGATTCAAGACCATCAATGCCCGCGCGGAAACGGTCACGGATAAACCCGCATTCCGGGATGCCTTCGTTAGCCGTCGCTGCTTGCTTCCTGCCGACGGATTTTTCGAATGGTCGCGACGAGGAAAAGAAAAGCAACCCTTCCACTTCGGAATGCAGGACGATTCACTGTTTGCCTTCGCCGGGTTGTGGGATCGATGGAAAGACCCGAGCGGCACAGTCATTGAGTCGTGCACGGTTCTGACTACCGCTCCAAACTCGCTGCTGGCGGAGGTGCATGATCGAATGCCAGTAATCCTCCGACGAGACACCTACGATCGATGGCTCGATCCCGGCTTCAAGGACGTGAAGGCACTGGCGGAGGTGCTGTCACCCTTCGATGCCTCGCAGATGAAGAGCTTTCCGGTCAGCACGAGGATTAACGCGGTGGCGAACGACGACCCGGATTGCGTTGTGCCTTGGCAGAGTTCTCCGCCTGCTCAAAGCGCTCTTTTCGGGTAGCACAGCGGCTTATTCTTGACGGGCCTGCTTCACCATCTCGACAAACACATCTCTGGTTGCTGACGGATTGCTCACTTCCCTCGGGAAAGCGATCCGAGTTCCCTTCATGCCATCCTGAGTTTTCAGGCGCAGGTGGAAGCCTAGGCGATCCACCGCGGTCATCTCCGCCTGCTCTGTATCGACGCCGGCAAAGCGTTTAGCGAGAAGAATGAGCGCATCCTTGTGGTCGGCATTCATGTGCCGCATGATGTCTCGCTTGTCGTTAGCCAGCGGGTCGGCTTGCGCTTGCGAGTAGTCCGAAGCCGCTACCCACCCCATGACTCCGAAACCTCCCACGTAATACACATCAATTACGTCCAGCCGATAAAAGAAGAAGTCCTCGAAATCAACCCAGTACTTACTATCTGGGTAGCCTGCCAGATAGGCAGCACGAGCATCCGCCAATTCTGGTTCCGGTATCTTGAGGGCACTTCCTATCAACGTAACTCTGGACGAGCCGAGTGCATCTCCGCTCGCGTCGGGTTCGGTCACGAACAAGCTGGCGCGCGGGTCGGCCTGCAGATTCTGCGTATGCATCGCCATAGTGCTGATGAGGAAGATTGGGCGGCCTTGGCTGTCCAGCCCGTAAGGCATCAGGGATCCGAAGGGGAATCCTGACTGCTTCCGTGAAATGGTCGAGAGGGTGCCGATGCGGCCAGAGTGCATCAACGTGCGTGCCCTCTCGCCAAACGAAGGCTCGGGTACTGCAGGCTGACTGCTCGTCGCTCCAGTTGCGTGTTTTCCAAGGAATGGGGAAGACATCATTGATCACTCCTCTGTCATTCAACCGATCCTGTGATGATATCTCTCCGTTGCGACTTGGGTAGTGGGCTGCCACTCGCACAGAAGGGCGCGCAGCCGTGGCTATGAGTTCAATGTGTCTAATAGCGTCCGGCTGGCCTTGCGTTCGAGACGCAACATTCGATGCTCGAACCTTGCCTTCGTTCGGCCGTACGTTGCTCCTGCCAGCGCGCCCACTGCTTTCGCCCGGCACAGTTGGTCAAGCGCCTCACGAGCAAGCGTCAGCGCTCGTCGCGGATCGCGGACTTCGTGTTCGTAATAGATCGCTAGCTGCTCATAAGCCTCGTAGCCCTCGCGAGAGTTGCCTAGCGCGTTTTCCCAGAGTTCGCGCGCACGTGAGATGTCCCCGTCCCGCTTTGCCGGTCGTGCGAGGGCCGCGCACGCAGCACGATTAGTTTCCTCCGGCAGCACGGAGACAATCGATTGTTCGTACAGTCTGCGAGCCCGCTTTACCTCACCACGTCGCTCGCAGATGCGCGACACACCGTACAGTTCCAGGCCATCCTCCGTGGTTACCTCCTCATCGCCCAGGAGTGACAGGATGCGGGTCGAGAGTCCAGCCAATCCGCGGAGATCCATCTGATTGTGCTGGAACACCGGAACCAGCGGCTCGGCATGCCCACCACGCACGAAGTCAAGATAGATCCTTGGGATGAGCTCGGACGGCATATCGGCACCGCGGTCCCATCCCAGCACATGGCGTTCGAGCTGCGAAAGCCTTACGGACCCAAGTCGCAGACGCCATAAGTTCCGAGCCGGGTGAAGGAAATCCAAGTGAGCTAAGGGCTCGGGAGGAGCGATCGTTCGCGTCATCCGATAGCGAGTCTCGAGCAGCGGCCAGTCAAAGGATTTGCCGTTGAATGTAACTAACACGGGCCGTTCCGCCAGTCGTTCGGCCAGCGCAGCGAGAAGCGAGCGTTCCTCGCTGTACTCGCGCATGAATAGTTGCTCGACTTCGAGACCTCCGCCTTCCCACCAGGCGAGACCGACTAGGAAGGGATACGTTCCTGTCCCGCCGGCGAGACCGGTTGTCTCAGTGTCGAGAAAGAGCCATTGCTGAGGGTCTGCGACACTCTCGTGGGCGTCAGGTGCAAGGAGGCGCAGTGCCGCAGCGTTTGGAACACATGGGACATGGTCACAGTGCCAGCAGTGCAATGAGAGATGTTCGCCTTGGCTATTCCGCTTAACCGAAGCGCCGAGGAGCTGGGCAAGCCTTTCTGATCCTGCGGCGCTGCCCGAAGCGAGACTCACGGATCCATCCTCGTCACAGTTCCCTAACGGGCCGACGTGATGTCGTGACAAGGGCAGCGCTAACGGTCGGTGCAATGCCTTTAGTCGAGCGAAGCGATCAGTGTTTGTCTGATTCACGATGAGTTAATACCTGCGGTTCTTCTTAAGTGTGCTCGCCCTTCAGGAACACAGTCGTTCAAGGATTAACAAAGCCACTTCCTTGGCTCGCTCGCTCTTGTCATCTGCAGGGCCAACACACGAAGGGCATCCGTTGTCACACGGACAAGCCGCGATGAGTTCCTGGGTGCGCGTCAAAAGCTCCTGATACGAGTGATAAAGCGGCTCACTGAATCCAATGCCTCCGGGGGTATGCGTCATAGAGGTACAGGTTCGGCTCGAACAGTTCTTTCTCGACACCTTGGGCATGCGAGAACTCCTGCCATTCAGTTTCGGCGCCTCCAAACGGAGGGCGCTCTCCGACGGCTGTACCAATGTCGCGACGGTCGCACATCAGCAGCAGCGTAGCCATAGATGCGAGAGCATAAACCAGACCGAAGATCCCACTCTGTCGTTCGGACAGGGTGAAAGGAAGTCCCGCAAGCAGTTCGTGCTTGAGTGTTACCCAGAACGAAGTGGTATGCATCTCGTTCTCGGGCAATTCGAGCTTCCCGGAGCCGACGTTCTCATTCGTGAAGAACTTGATCTTCTTGAAACCGACTACCTGTGAGCGCACGAGCACCTCGCCGTGAGCTCGCGACGCCGGGCCGGGAATTCTCTGCTCTTCCCCGATTTCCAGCACCCGTACCTGGGTGTAGCGGATGGCGTCAGTGTAGTAGTCAACGTCCACACGCTTGACGTATGCCTTGCGGTGGTTGAAATCCAGTCGCTCGACGTGGAACTGCTGTCCTTGGTGAAGGTAGATCGCCTTGGGATGGACGGTGGTGAGAGTGGACGAAAAATCCACTTCGCCAATTACCTCTGGCTTTCCATTCTCTCCGCCGGTGATGTCGATAATGACGAAATTGTCAGATGTCACCGAACGAAGACTGATCGTGTCTGCCGGATAGCTCTCCTGTACCCAGTGCCATTTTCCTCCGCTGCGTTGGAGAAACCCGGCTTCCGCAAGCCGCTCGCAAAGCTCTGGCAATTCCACGCTGCCGAACTGTTCATCGGGCGAGAGCGGCAACTCGAACGCAGCGCACTTCAAGTGGTTCACGAGAATCTCGAGGTTGTCGGGCTGAATGTGCGCGTGCTCGGGCGAACTCCCGAAAAAGTAATCCGGATGCTGCACGATGAATTGATCGAGTGGCGCAGAAGACGCAACGAATACAGCGCAGGAGGTCCCGCTGCGCCGTCCAGCACGCCCGGCGCGCTGCCAGGTGGAAGCAATCGAGCCCGCATAACCGGCCATCACGCAGGAATCGAGCGATCCGATATCAATCCCCAATTCCAGTGCGTTGGTCGTCACCACTCCGCGAATCCGGCCGTCGCGCAGACCACGTTCGATCTCGCGCCTCTCACCCGGCAGATATCCGCCACGGTACCCACGGATCGGCTCTGGCTGGCCGGGTTTCGGCGGATTCGCCTGCTGCAAATAAGTGAGCAGGACTTCGGTATGCAGTCGGCTGTTGGCAAAGACAATTGTTTGCAGCTTGCGTGCCAGCAGTTCCCTCGCGACGCGGGTGGCTTCATTGATATAGCTGCGCCGGATGCCGAGGTTGCGGTTGACCATTGGCGGGTTGTCGAAAGCGAAAAGCTTTTCCCCGGATGGCGCTCCATTCTCCTCGATAACCTCAACCTCACGCTCGATGAGTTGCGAAGCCAACTCGCCCGGGTTGGCGATCGTGGCGGAACAGCAGATGAACTGCGGATTCGAACCATAGAACTGCGCCACGCGTCGTAAACGTCGCAGGACATTCGCCAAGTGGCTTCCGAACACGCCTCGATAGGTATGCAATTCGTCCAGCACGATGTAACGCAGGTTCTCGAACAGCCGAATCCATTTCGTATGGTGCGGCAGGATTCCGGTGTGCAACATGTCCGGGTTCGTCAGGACAATATGGGCCCGTTCACGGATTGCCTTGCGCGCGTCCTGCGGTGTGTCGCCGTCGTAGGTAAACACTCCAAAGCGGTCCTCGAGCCGCGTAGCCAGGTCATGCAATTCCGCAAGTTGGTCCTGGGCGAGCGCTTTGGTGGGAAACAGGTAAAGAGCACGCGTGTCGGGATTCTCCAGCACGGCATTGAGCACGGGCAGGTTGTAGCAAAGGGTTTTGCCTGACGCGGTGGGCGTTACAACGACGACGTTCTTGCCGCTGTGTACGAGCTCGGCGGTGGCAGCCTGATGGGAATAGAGTTCTTTGATCCCTTTTGCGCGGTACGCATCAGCCAGTTCCCTGCTCACCCACTCCGGTATCTGCCGGAACACCGCCTCTCGCGCGGGGATTTGTCGAAGGCAGGTGAGCACTTCGTCGGTGCGGTAGCGGGCGACCAACGTTCCTAGAATGTCGTGAACGGTATCGAGAGTCGTGCTTGAGCGTGGAGCCAAGGCTTGCTGGGACGAGGACATATAAACCGCCGCGAAGTATATTCGCCATTTCTTCGCTCTCAGCCTAGCAGCTCAATGCGCGTCGGCGCAATGCACGAATCCAAGGCGGCAACAGGCGCGACGTTTCCCATTGCGGACCGGATAAGGACGGTAGTGTTAAGGATTCAGCATTACAGGTAAATGCTTGCTCCACAATGACTTCCGTCAACACGAAAGACTCTCGCGCCGAGTCATGACCTCTCCTACGGATAGCATTTTAGCCAGCGTGCCGCCCGAAGATGCGCATCGGCGACGAGACGAACAAACGGCGAATCTAAGGCTATAATCCCCGTGTGGCTCGCTGTCGCGTCTCATTTACCGATCAAGATGGAATCCTCCACGCCGTTGAGGTTGACGCGGAGTCGTTGTATGAGGCTGTCGCTCATGCGGTCGCCGAATTTCGCACCGCCGATCCGATCAAGGCGGTACCCGGTCCAACTACCGAGTTCGAAGTCACCGTTTATCGGAGACCGGTCCAACACCGCATTCGGCTGACTCAAGTGGAGAAGTGGGCGCAGCATACAACGAAAGACGGACCCGCTGGAATTATGAAACGAGAGCGGGTTCGGAAACTATTGTCCTCATCTGCTTAGTTGTCGGTCCAGCTTGGTCGCCCAAGGAAGGCTCGAGAACTGCAGACTGTCCACTCGTTGCGCCGCTTGCGTGTTTTCCAAAGGATGAGGAAGGCATATGCGTTAGTCACTTCCTGTTCCAGGAAATTTAGTCGATCGTGTAGTGATATGTTTCAGCACTACGCCTCGGCGTCTCGGTGGAACGGCACGGCCTAGGCAGGCGTGGACAACCCGATCCGCCGGCCCAGTTCCGGCTTTCGGCAGGCCTACTTCCCGCACACTGAACTGGGCCAGAAACTAGCGAGGACTCAACGTGCCAACTAACCGACAGTCAGTCGGTTATCCAATACAAGGATCGACTCCCTAAAAGTCACGTAAGGAAATACATCAGCCTACGGTGCTTTTGAGTTCGAGGGTGAAATTCGATCGCCGGTAGACAACAGCATCCAGACGAGCAAGGAGCGCCGCCACTTAGGCCGCTTCCTGTCCATAACGGGCGGGGTCAATGCGCTCCACGGCGCCTGAGACGTGAAGCGACAGAGCCCTGCTGCTGGCGCTGGAATTTTCAATAACAGCTCCTCGCGTGATGGTCCATGGAAAGGGCTAGCGTTGCGGAGGAAGTTCGCGATGTCGAGTACAAAGTGTCAGGCGGCTAGGGCACGGGCAGCAGCCGAAGGTGAGAGACCGACGTATTCAATGAGACATGCAGGCCAATTGGAAAATCGCCGCTGCCCACGACTACCATGAGGAAGCCATGCAAATGATGTCGGGATTTGGCCACGGCTTCCTTGATGGTGCGGATGTCGGAAGGGGATGGCGTCGGAACAGCCTCGGGATGTGTATGCCAGTCGCCGACAAAGTGCAATCCCTTCCGGTGCATCTCGTCGATTTCCCTCTGTTCCTCGCGTCGGTTGGGAAGGTACAGGTATCGCGACCGACGGTCTGCCGGTCGTGGACCGGTGACGTTGGTGATCGTTATCTCATGATCCGAGAATCGAGCGAAAAGCTGGCCTCCGGCCTCCAGTGAATCGCCGTCGTGCTGCTGATGCTCGGCAAAATGATTCAGGACGGAGGCGTCGATGAAGAGACGTTGTTGGGATTCTCCGATGTCGAAGATAAGCGGATCACGGGGTCGCTGCCGCCGCCACAAACGTCGCACAAGGGATCTCTTTCCCAAACCCGTTCCTCCTGAAAACCGCCTTTGGCTCTCTCCATATTTCCATTTATCCATTCTTTCGACCAGATGCCGCCCGCGTCTGCGAGTGATGATTCCGGTCCTGCCCAGATGCGTTGTGTTGCGGCCTTAACTCTTCCTAGCAGCGCGTCCAACGCGAGGCTCGCGGCGACTGAAATCGTGCCCAGCAGTTCGATGGGTCCATAGGGCTGAAAAACCGCGCCGCAGGCCGGCTCCATCTGCTGCTTCTTTTCACCCGGCCACGCGGTGACCTGGAGCCTGCAATCTCCCGAGGGCGAAAACCCGCACTGCAGACACGAGCTGCCGGAGAAAATCAACACGGCATGACCGGCGCACGCGTTGGGTTCGGTCCACGCATAGAGGATGGGAGCAGGGATCTCGCGGTCTCGTTGCCGCAAATTCAGCTCAAGCTCAGCTTTCCAGTCTGCGGTCGCGCAAATTATCAGGTCGGCTTTCGCGACCAGTTCGGGATGCTCCGTCAGAAAGCAGTGAGCTGTCGAATCGAATCCCTCAAACGACGCATGGGGATAGGCTTTTCGCCATATTTCCGACAGGGCGATCGCTTTCCGCTCTCCGACACGGTCCGCACCGAGGGGGTGACGGCCGACGTTTGCCCAGGAAAGACTAGCCGGATCGACCGTCATGATATGGCCCACGCCGGCCATGGCGAGCTGATGCCCTACCGGAGCGCCGACCGAACCCCCTCCAAAGAGAAGGACCGTCTTCGCCCCGAGTTCCTTCTGCCTTGGATCTTGTCCTCGTCCATGAGTCCATTCCGCGTCCACGCGCTCGACCTCCATTCGATTTGCGCTGGCTTCGGACGAAAAAAGGCGCTGCGTTTGCAACTGTGGCGGCACTTTGCCCCGCCGGAAGCCATTGTTTGTGCGATCGCGTATTCTTCCGCGAACATCTTTGGATACGGGCTTGTACGCGCGCACGGCGGCAAGACAAGGGCCGTTCCCACTCTCGGCGCCGATCAGAAAATAAAACGGGCTGGAGCCGAATTTCGCAAAGCTTTCCAGTAGCTCCGTGCCGCCGGAGACGTAACAGGCGATTCGGTAAAGATCAGCCGCCGTCTTCGGATATTCTCCGGGCAACAGCGGTTCCTTGATCCACAGCAAGCAGGCCGCGTCAGTCGAATCGAATTGGGGCTTGTTCCCGTGGAGATTGCGCAACCAGTTCAGGATCTGGGCTTCACTCTCCCCGACGACAGACCGAGTCTGGCCGCGCCAGATCTGGACCAAACGGCTCGGGCCACCGGCGACGAGCAGGCTTCTCAATTTCTCCTCTTTCGTCGAAAGCCCGCGATTCCAATAGGAATAGAATTCGGTCCTGAAATCAGTCTGATTGGCTCCGGATTCGCAGTCGCATATCAGCCGGTAAGCATCCCGGAGAAGCTCGCCGATCACATCGGCCGGCTGCTGAAACTTCGCTACGGCGCTGCGACTCAGAAGGCACAGCAAGCCGTCCTCTTCGACGTGAGGCCACGTGAGAAGCGGGGGGCCGTCGAGGAGAAAAAAGTGCGGCAGAGAAAACGGAAACTGATGATCCACGCAGACATTGACCCGGTGCAGGGCGGCTGGCGTTTGCACGACCACCTGCCAACCCGCCACCAAATTGCGCCCTTCGACAGATTGGACTTCGGAATCCGGCAGGCGGATCGCCCCGCATTCCTGCAGGAGGAAGGAATTTGCCTTGGAAATTCCTTCCTCCCGATAACGGGCCATAATGCCGGCCTGGTTAGGCATAACGACTATTGCCGCCCCGTTTTACCGCCTCCGCCTCCGCCGCCTTCGCGCCAATCCGGTCGACGATGCCGGCGGTGAGAATTGCGGGAGCGTGCATGGTCGCCGAACGAACCGACTTCGTAAGCTTGCCATTCGAGATCGTAAGCTCAAGGGGAGCCGGTTCGCTTTCCGTCGGGTACTCCCCGGTGCAGAGGAATTCGCCGTTGGCGCCCTTCGCAATGGATTGGTATTCGAGCTTGGCAGCGTGGCAAGGCGGGTCACAGTCGTCATCCTTGATCGGACAGCTGCTGGCGATAATGAAACCGCCCTGGCGAATCTGCGAGAGGGCGGACTTGGCGTCGGCGGAAACCTTGGCCTTGTCCCCGAGTTCGGTCCGGCTGTCATGGGAGAGTGTGTGCCATGAACAATGGTGCGGGGTGAGCATGGAGTCGTAGGCGAGAACCTCAGGCGCCTTTTTATGCTTCGCCCAGAGCTTCTCCCAGATCAGCACCTCGGCGTCGCCGCCGGTTAGGAAGTTCTTGACGGTTTTCCGCTCCGAAGTATCGGCAAGTTCGATATTCAGAATCACGCTGGAATGGTTCTTGCCCAGTTCCTCTTCCTCTGCCTCGTCCTCAGATATGGGCAGCGGAGCCAGAAGACGTGCCTTGAAAAGCTGGCTGTGCGTGCCGTTGACCCTGTCGAAGACCGAGTCCAGCTTGACCAGGATGCCGCCGAGATCGTCGGTCTTGCCATCGATGTCCTCGCCCAGAATCAGAACGCGGTCTCCGCTCTCGATTCCGGTACAGTTTTTCTCGCGAGCGAGCAGCACCCGGCGAATCGCTTCCTTTTGAAAAGCCTCAGCATCTTCGCAAAGGGTATGTTCCTTACTGGCGCGGCGGAATACGATCGGCGACGCCCAGATTTCGCCGATCAGGATTTTCTTTTCGTTGTCCGGTTTTTTATCGTCGGGGTAGTTCTTCACAGGCCCGAGATGAAAATGTTTCTCGGCGCCGCGGCAATGGTCTGCGTCGGGATGAGTATTAAGGAAAGCATCAACGAAAGGTCTTCCTTTGCTGTCTCGCTTTATACGGTCGCGAAGATCCTTCGCTACGTCACGGGTGTCATCGTCGGAATCATCGGCGGCCGCTCGAATGTTGCAATCAATAAGAATGGTCGTTCCGGCCTTGTCTCCGAGGCAGATCAGCGTCATGTCCCCGTTGCCGACCGGAAAGCAGGTAATCGTTGTCGACATATGTTCTCCTGTAACCAGCTGAAATTCCAGGGTAGCCTGTGCACAGCTGATTCAAGTACAATACGTATAGATTATATACCCATCTAATCTTTAGATGGGTCTAAGGGGGACAAAATATTGGAGGGTGAACAGATTTGGCCGCCAGTGAGCTGGAGCCAGAAGCTGCGCCTCGACTTCATCGAATTTCGGCTTCTGTGGGAGGGGCGCGTGAACCGCTCCGACCTCATGAATTTCTTCCGAATCTCGATGCCGCAGGCATCTCTCGACCTGGCGAAATATAAAGAGCTTGCTCCGGAGAACGCCGTATACGACAGCACCGAAAAGACTTACCTCGCCGGGTCTTCATTCTCTCCCATTTTGGTTCCCAACTCGGCCGACGGCTATTTGAACCGCGTCCTGGCGGTGGAGTCCGGGTATCTTCCACAGACTTCAACCTTCTTAGGCCGACTGCCTCCGAGCGGGATCGTTCATGGGCCCACCCGTTCCGTGGACACTCTTATCCTGCGCACGATCCTGCAGGCGATCAGAACGCGGCGTTCGGTCGAAATCAAGTACCAATCCATGAGCGACGCCAATCCCGGCATAAGGAAAATCGCGCCACACGCCCTGGCTTTCGATGGGTTCCGGTGGCATGCGAGGGCATTCTGCCACCGGCGCGAACGCTACTTGGATTTCGTTCTCGCCCGCATGCTGCAAATAGCGATCGACAACGTGTTCGATACAGATCCGGCTGCTGACATAGAGTGGCACTCTTCCCTGGAGGCCATCGTGGTCCCGGCTGCCCATCTTTCGGAATCACAGCGAAAGGCGATTGAGTTGGACTATGGGATGCAGGACGGCCGCCTTGCTGTGCGCGTGCGCGAAGCGCTGATGCTTTACTTTTTGCAACACCTAGGTATCTATGACGAGCCCGTAAAGGACTGTGAGCCGACGGTGCAGATCGCCTTGGGCAACCGCGCAGAGCTTGAGCCTTTTTTCAAAAAGCACATAAATCAGCCGCGCTGAAAACGGACGTGAACCATGGGAAAGACTCTAAAAGAAAAAAATCAGCCACAATTGATCGCCTTTGTTCTTGTAAACGCCATCGTCCTAGGCGTCTTGCTGGAGGGCTTGAAGCACATGGCGCTTCTTCTTGACGATCTGACAAAAGGCAATATTGCCACGCTCGGAAAACTTATCGCTGTTCCCTCAGCTCTGGCTCTGGTGATCGGCATCATCCGTTGGGCTTTTCCGCGACGATGGAAAGAAGTCCTGATTTTCTGGCGGATAGAAAAGAACGGCCTGCCTTCCAACCGGGCTTTTACCGTGTCCGCACTCAACGATCCGCGCGTCAACATACGGCGCCTAGCCGAGAAATGTGGGCCGCTCCCTTCCGACCCAGCCGAGCAGACCCGTCTCTGGTACACCTTGTACCAGAAAAATGTTGACCATCCAGCGGTCGAGGATGCCCATTGCGCCTATCTCCGCTACCGCGAGATGACGGCACTCGTCGCGAGTATTATGACGGCCTTTGTGGTCGCATCGGTGTGGATACATCCTTCCTGCGGGCGCTCACGTTTGGATTTGGTTTGATTGCTGCTGAATATCTTCTGCTCTTGCTCGCCGCCAGAAATGCGGCTGATCATTTTGTCAGCAATGTCTTGGCGATTGAGAGCGCGGGGACTGACGTCAGGTTTGGTGGTGTAATTCTCTATTTACGAGTTGGAAATTGGGTCAGCACACTTCGGACTCTGAATCGGACATCTCTTCCAATCCGGTTGAACATAAGCGCACCTGTTCGAAACGCACTAAGCGCTCTCCGAGGCGCGAATCTGGGGATCAGGTTTCCGCCCGATTGCATGGGAGAAAGTGGGGGTCTTGCGCCCGATGCCGATAGGTAAATGCAAGCTGTGCCTACGAACTGCTGACCTCCAGAACAGCCATCTGATGCCTGCATCGCTGTACAAGAAGTCACGCATCCCAAGCGCTCGCAACCCGAACCCGACGCTCATCACCGAGAAGGGGACCAAGCAGACCTCACGCCAGATCAGGAATTTTGTATTCTGCCGCGACTGCGAACAACTGTTCAGCAAGAACGGCGAGAACTATACGATGACTCAGGTATTCGATGGCAATACCAAGAAGTTTCCGCTACTCGACGTTCTCGATGCGACCACGCCGACGTGGGGCGGCCCTGAGTTCGTCGGCTACGATCTAACTGCAACCCCTGCCATAGATCGGGATCGGCTGGCGTACTTCGCGTTGAGCGTTTTCTGGAGAGCGTCAATCCACATCTGGCGAGAATCAGGCGAGGAACCGGTGACCCTTGACTTGGGGAAGGTTTATAACGAGACGTTCAGAAAGTACCTTCTTAGACAAGCTGGATTTCCGTCAGACGTGGTGCTGCTGATCATCGCCTGTACCGACGCTCTTTCGCAGGATACCTTCTACGTTCCGAGCCTAGGAAGCAAGAACCTTGAACGGACGTACTCATTCATGGCGAAAGGCATGAACTTCCTGATGATCGTCGGAAAGCAGCTTCGCGCGCCCGCAGTGCGCGACCTATGCGCCGTCACGGGCAAGCGGAGGCTCATCCTGTCGAGGAGCTGCGAGTCAAAGGTGCAAGGCGCCTACGATCGACTCGCCCGAATGCAGGGCACGTCATAAACTTCTCTCGAATGATTTCAATCGTCGGATGTGACCACGGTCATCAACGGAAGGCGCAGTCTTGCGGCGGTCAGGGGCTCGAAGCCTTTGAACGGGAGCAGAAGCGCCAGTTCGTCGAAGCCATTGAGAAGATCATCGTGGAGACTCATCCTGCGCTGGTCGGCGAGGAAATCAACCAGGGCGCGGACACCTTCGCGGCCGACCTGGCACGGGCGCACGGCTGCGAATACGCCAACGTTGATATGTCGGAACCACGAAGAAGAGAAGTGGGCATTCCGCGGAGTTACTCCGATAATCGTGGCGGACACAGCGACGAAGAGTTGGCAAGGTGGGACAGGATGCGGGAGGAATTCATGGCGGACGAGACGATCCGCAACCTGAACGGGCGAAACGCCTTGGTGATCTGCGGCCGTCTCCATCAGAACAATCTCGCGCAATTGTTCCGCGGTCGCGGCCACGAAGTTCGCGTCGTGGACATCTCCGCCGAGCCCTGGTACTCCGAACGCTGGCTGCAGGACTATCTCGCCGACTCCGACCGCTACGACGAACTTGATCGGCAGTTCGCGTTGCGAAACAGGCAACAGGTCCGGTAGGGCGATGGAAAATATGCCTCGCCTACCATAGAACTCACCACGACGGACAGCGCGGGCGACGACCACAGAGGCAATTAATTGAGCAATGACGGCTTTCGCTGAAACCCAGGGTCCGCCGGGGTCGCGATATGACTAGAGCGATTGAAAAAGATAGCGGTGCTTTAATCCGGGATAGTGTTGGCGGGTCTTAAGCACATCGTGAGCACGCTGGTCTTGGGTAAGAGCCAGTCGAGCCAGGTTGGACGGCTCATGGACTGTCAGTCAGACCCGAAAGATCTCACTACGAAATCGCTTTCACCGGTTCACAACGATAGGCCTTACCCTCGAGTCTCGTTCCCGGCTCCTGCGGCGTCGCTGCGGTTCAGAGTTCGTCTTGGCGACCCGAACAGGCAGCGGCACAAGCTGCCCCTTCGCCAAATTGCAGAATCCGCCTTGGTAGGAAACAGAGCCGTGTCGCAGCAATTGCGTGAGCATCCCCAAAGCTTGGAAAGCGAGATTCTGGTTGATGAAGGGTTCCTGCCGGGTCAAAGCCTCGGCTGCGCTGCAGGAGGGCTCGTCATCTTCTTTCTCATCGCTCTTGAGGATCTCTGGGTACAACTCGGTCACCGTTGGAAGGCGATCCTTCTTTCTCCTGCTGGTAGCGTTCTTCGGCTGCCCGAGAACGAATTGTCCGCTGGATGCGTTGTTGCCGAGATCCAACCAATACAAAACTCGCGAGCTTGATACCCATTCGTCGATGGCGCGCCGCGCCTTTCGTGTGTCAACGCAGCCGACAACGAAATCAACGTCTGAGCTTTTCCAGAGCTGCTGAATCGTCGCCTGCATGCCCTGCCAGTTCAGACCCCAGAAGAGGTTGATCCGGTGTGCGAGGACAATGGCTTTTGAAAGGCCGATTTCCGTTCGGCAGAAGGGCTGGCGCACACAGTTGGTTTCGCTGACCTTGTCCGGATCGATCAACGTCACCTGCAGGCCGCCAGGATGGCCGAATGCCAGCATAGCCTGATGGAGATAGGGGAGGCCGGAGACGATCGCGCTGCCGTTCCCGCCACAGGCGACCACTAGGATACGAATAGGCCGTTCCAGCAGTTGGGGATCGAGAGCGTGGGTCATCATCGTCCTGCCTCCAACTTCTTCAGGTACTCGTCCAGCGACTCCTGCTCGATGAGTGTCGCAATCGGGAACCGCTGCTTCCCTGCCAGACTCTTCCAGAGTGCCGCCGTTCCGCCGCGGCGCTTCGTAACTCTTCCAGCCCCTCCCGGATGGGTAAACTCGCTCTGAAAGAAGGCTTGGTGCGAGGCGGCGATTGAGGTCACGGTTAGCGACTTAGGTGTGCGCATCGTGCCGACGCATACCGCCCCGTTACTATCTATGTTCCAGTAGGGCGCTGCGGCCAATTTGCTCTGTGGATGCGGCCTTTGGGAGGCAAAAAGCGCTCGAACGAGCAAGACATTGTGGTGCACGACGAACAGCAACGCCGGATGCGGAAACCGTTTCCCGGAGATGCCTTCAAGTTCTGACCCGGCGCGGAAGAACATCGGCCGAGTCGCTGCTGGCGTCCACCACGCTAAAAGGTCAGGAGTTCGCGCGACGACTTGGTCTGGCAGAAACTCCACCGGACAACCGGTTCCCAGTTGCCGGGCCAACTCCCGCAAACTGGCTGAACTGAGCAGTTGGCCGGCTCCAAGGATCGCGACCCATCCTTGTTCTCCTGCACGACGCCGTGGACGGTCGCCATGTGCCGGTTTCCGTGATCGTTCTTGTAAAGGAGAACTGCTTGGTACAGCTTCAATTCGGGTTCGCTTCCGATGTCGATGCTGAATCGCATGTGGGTTTCTCCCGGCTCTCGATGATGGTCTTGATCCGGACCGTCAGAACCAGCACTTGCATGAGCGTTTCGACTACTGCGAAAGCCTGGCGCACGCTGGATTGGTCATCCGCCCGCAGCGGAATGATTAGGTTGGGTTCGGGCGTCTCCTGACCCCAGTGTTCGCATTCGTCGTCAAAACACGCCATTACAGCGTCGCCGGCACGGAAGTACAGCAAGACAGCGGGCAACGGCAGATCGAGTGAATGGTAGTCCCGAGCCCGTTCGAGCCACTCCTCTTCGAGCTTGGGCCGTTCCTTCGAATGGGAGATTCTCTGTAACTCAATTGTGGCTTTTACCAGTTTCCTCAACCATGGAATGTCTGGCAGTGGGAACGAAGCGAGAGGTTGGGCCGTGTCGGAGTGGTGCTTTTCCGTCAAGCAGGGCGGCAGGTCCTGTTTGAGCTTGGGGATTTCGTAAGACTCAGGATCCTCCTCACCCTCGGCCCACTCGGTCATCTGCTCGATTCGTTCGCGGGCGTCCATATCGTCATAGACACGGATCCAGCGGTATAAGGCCTGGCGCAGGGTGTCGTAAAACGTCTTCCGTCTGTCCGGTGAAGTTGCGGTTCATGGTCGCGGTCTCGTTATAAGGTTCGCCGAAAGGAGCATACGAGCGATCGTACGTGGCAGTTCCACCGCCGGTCACCGCTAGCCGCGACGTGCCAAGCCAGTCGGCGTGCTGGAAATAACCGGTATCGGGAGTACCATGAACGTGGACCGCCGCCATGCCCGCCACCATGGGGTCGATGTACCGGTTGAGCGTAGTCCCGTTCATGACCGCGTGCCTCCATCCCGAGGGCGCATAGACCATCTCCGTGTAGGTGCCGCTATTGTTCAGTTCCACCGCCCGTCCGAAGGCGTCGTGGGCAAGCTGTATACCGGCAGCCGTTGTCGGGCGGCCTTCGACATCGTAGGAGTACATGTTGCCCAGGTTGTCCTGTTTCATGTTGCCCGCGCTATCGTAAGTGATCGTGCCCCCAGGGCACACTCAAGCCAGGTCTAGCAGGCCGCTTCACTTTGCCGGTGGCAGCTCAAATACTTCCAGAACAGGATCGGGGTAGCCAAAAACCGCCAAATAACGTCCGTCTGCGGAGAGGGCCACTAGGTCGGGATTCGTGAGTCGCGAGTTCTGTACGTAGCATGTGACCGTCGGGATACTGAAGGGCGGGTCAAAAATCAGAAGTGCCTTCAGTACTCCGTGACCACTGATGTCCAGGGCCGGATGGCTCCCCTTGGTTTGTACCACCGGAGGAAACAAGACCGGGAAGGCCAAACGTGTAAAGCCCGCTTGTTTGTCCGGTCATGTAGTACGAGTTCAATACCTCTTGAACCGGGCCGGATTGAGCCATTACTTGAGATGTCGCAGAATTCGGCCCAACGTCAGGTTTCCAGGCCCAAGCCCCGAGAAGAACTCGCCCGTCATAGCCGTTACTTGCGCAGCAGCTTGTGCGTATTGAAGCTTGTTTGCTGAGCCAACTGTGCAGTTCCTACCATTGTTTGCGGCTCTGTTGCCACCACCCCCGGCCGCAGCGTTACCAGACCCGTACCAATATCCGGACAGAACAGGGCACGCGTAATACGTGGTAGTGCTACCAGAAGCACCTCCATCCAGTCCGGGAGTTGAGGATTGGCACGTACCGATGGTGTAGATGGGGATTCCACCGCCGCACCAGGCCCTACACACCCAGAACCAACGGCAAGGCCGAGCGCTTCATCCAGACTGCCCTGCGCGAGTGGGCTTATTCACAACACTGGTCCGACTCCGAACAAAGAGACGCCCATTTGCAGCCTTGGACCGACTACTACAATCGCCAACGCCCGCATGGTAGCCTCAACTACAGGCCGCCCATCAGCCGATCCGATCCAGGAACAACGTCTTGACCATCTACAGCCACCCGCCCTTTTTCCCTTTAGCTGCTGCGGTTTGTTTCTCGCTCGATGAACGCCGCCTGCAGCTTCGGCAGCTCGATATATGCAGCGGCCACAGTTCCAAGCCTGCTAGATCGTCATAGGTGCAACCGCAACCCTGAGTGTTTCCCCGGAGTGGTGTCAATTGACCCGCCTAATAATGTATCCCAACAAAATGGAACCGCACAGTGAAGCGACACTCCACAACGCATCCACCAACCGGAATTCGTTAGGCAACTCATAGGCCAATTTGGGCTCCCGCCAATAGCGATTCGCGACTATAAAGGGGCCGCCTGTAAAGACACCGATGGAGAAAACCGCCCAACTCCACGGATGTAATATCAAGTAAAGTGCACAAAGGATGGCAATCAACCCAAGGGCTACCAGAAAAAGAACAAGTTTCTCACGGGCCAGCAGAAGAGCTGTAATTGCGACCACCCCAGATATTAGCCCAAGGTTTCGATGTGCTGGAGAAAACGCACATCCCACAGCGATCAACGAATACAGGACGAAGGGCCAAAACAATGCCGAATCACGAAGATAGTTGATATCTCTCGAGAACAATTTGCGCACCCTGCGTGGGGCTCCTTCGAATTTCGTACTTCCAAGATGCTCCATACTGCCCCTAATCTTGGCTATGCAATCAGCGCACTTGACCGAGTGAGCAATTGAGAACAAGTGCGCCAGAGAGGCCAGCGTCCGCGGCTATCTTCAACTCGCCTAGGCCCTTTGCTAGCTTTCCAAGGGAAGGCCCGTAGTTTGTTCCGTTGCCCAAAATAGGTTGAGGGGATCCTCGTTTTGCGGCAAGGCTCGTGAGCGAGTTCGGTCCGTTGGTCATGATTGGCGGACTCAATGTTGCGGATCCTTTGTATCCCAGCTGGCCGGAGCTCCAAAGAGACGAGAGCAAGCCATTCTGTCCTGTCAGCGTCAAGTATGTATCAGTTACCGAATTACTTGCTAATCCAAACGGGATCTGTACGTTGAAGACAAGGTTAACCACCCCACCAATACTGTAGTTGTCGGCGTTGTTCTGGATACAATTGTTAAGACTGGTCAAAAAATTGCTTCTTCCCGGTTGTGCGTATAAGGCCGGATCACAGAATGTGCCTGGGAGACACGACAAATCGGGCAGACCCAATACATCCGACCAAATCGACTCGATCGGAGAAGGCACAGAAAGGCCACAAGGCAGGAAGTCACTTCCACAGATTGAGTTCCCAATACCGCTAACAGAAAACCCTGACCCGCCACCCCCGCCAGCACCGATCCCGCCCCAACCCCAACCTCCGCCGCCAAAGTACGGATCGCCTGGCGTGCAGCCACCTATAGCTTTTCCACTGTTTACGTCAATCGCGCAGTACAGCCCCAGCGGATCCGTCGAGTTCAGTGGCTGATTGCCGACATAGGCATACCGGTTCCAGGTCTGGGGATTGGTGATGTCTACCGCATCCACGCCTGCCGGATCGGGGACCAGCCAGCGGCCCTGTGCAGAGCTGTACTGGCGGAAGAGGAAATCGTACAGACCGTTTACCGTGTCCTGGGTTTGACCGGTGAAGCTGCGGTCGGTTGTACCCGTCTCGGCGTAGTTCTCGCCAAACGGGGCATAGGCAGCATCGTAATACACAGTCCCATTTGTCTTGCCAGCGAATCGCGAGCTGCCCAGCCAGTCGGAGTGGCGGTAGTACTGCAACCCGCTGGAATTGTAGACGGCCTGCAACCCTGCGGCCAGAGGAATGAGGTAGTTCTGGATCGCGCCCGCTGTGCCCGTGCCGATGGCGAACCTCTCCCCACTGGGCGCGTACACGAACTGCTTCCAGGCGCCATTATTATTTTCCGCCATGGGACGGTTGAACGCATCGTAGTAAATCTGCAGATTGGCACCGATCTTGATCGCCCGGCCCTCGGCGTCGTAGGTGTAACCGTAGGCCCCGTCGCTGGTCACGTTGCCCATGCTGTCGTAGCCGAAGCCGGTGACGTGGTTGCCGGATCCATAGCCGGGGTTGAAGGTCCAGCTGCCATTCTTCGTGATGTTACCAAACTGGTCGAAGCCGAAAGTCTGCGCTTTCGCGCCACAATTAGCGCTGAGCAGGCGCTCCAGATCGTCATACCCGTAGGTGCAGGTCTGGTTGTTCGCAGCATCGGAGTTGTCCGAGATTACCAGTTTTTGCAGGCTGCCGTTCGCGTTCCAGGTCAGAGTGCCAGCCTGTTGGTTGCTGCCAGCCGTCGACGTCCAGGTCTTCATACGACCTGAATTGGTATCGTAAGTAAATGCTTCTGCGCCCTGAATGAGACTCACCTGCGTCGGCTGGCTGGCCGCGTTGTAGTTGGTACCGTACCATTGTATGGTTCCTTGCGTGGTGTTGTCCCACATACCGTAAGGACGACCTGCTCCATCGGTATTAAAGCTGTAGGAGTCCGTAAAGGGAGTGGTTCCAGACCCCAGAAACCCTTGTGTCGAGGCCGTCGTGCCGTTGGCGAAGTAGCTTTTCTGGACGTGAAACCAGCGAGCTACGGGTTTCTTCCCCATGACTTCTGCCTCGGCCTGGAGCCAGTCGTCAAGTTGGTGACCGTGCTCGTAACCGCGCTCCTCGAACAACGAATTGGTGGGGAGCGGTGCAGGTTGAACTTGGGCGGGGATAAAGAAGCCCCGCGAACGGTTCGACACACCCGTTCCAACCTGCGGCGCAAGCGAGACGCAAGGCCTTTCTGGCGCCCAACCAGGAGGGTTCAAGCTACTACTTTGGAACACTTATATGCGAACAATCTCTACCGAGCAATTAGCGTGGCGAGCGACAAATTCGGCTACGCTGCCGAGCAAGAACCGCTGTATGCCTTTCCGCCCATGAGAGCCAACGACGATCAGATCGGCTTTCCACTCTGCTGCGCAATCGATGATTTTCTCCCGGATGTCACCTACTTCGACCATAGTACTCACTTGGAATCCTGCACTACGTAGCTGCGTCGCGATTCGCTCCACCAATTCCTGGGCCGGCTTTTTCTGGCTTTCCAACTCAGGAGCATAGCCTGGTGCCATCTGGGGCGGGGCGGGCGCAACTGGCTGCAGCACATGCAAAACCCGGACCTCGGTATGCTCAGTCCGAAATTGCGTGACCACAGCCTGTAATACTTCCCCTGAGAACTTTGAATCGTCAATTCCCAACAGGATCTTCATCACTCCTCCTTGTCACGAAGCGCCACCGCTCACGGTACTCCCTCCTGACGAACGTCGAACTGCACAGGCTTGGCAGCCATTCTTGCGCTGCGCCGTTGCTTTGGCGGAAATCCTCCGCGCCGCTCTCAGCGTCTATGGCACGGCGTACCTTGCGGGAGATTCTGGCCCTTGGCTCGAATCGCCGCCCCTCGCTTCTGTAAAAACCGCTGATAAGAAAACCGCTCTAAGACGCACCAAACGCCTTCGGGCGGATACTTAGGGGAACGACAGAAAACCTTAACCCTTGCGAACCGCCCATCCCAGCATCAGAAGTCCGCTGGCAGTGATCCAGCTTCCGACGACGCGGACGGCGATGCGCGTCCACGAGGCGCGCAGTTGAACGACGAAGGCCGCAACCAGAGCTATCAGAACGAAGATCGCAAACACCAGGCCCAGAAGGATGACCATCACCGAAAGCGATTGGCCCATCCCCGTGCCGTTCAGGTAGCCGTGGTAGAGCCCCAGTAGTGCTGCGATTCCCGTTGTCAGGCGCAACGAGACTTTCGCATCGGCTGCTACAAGGACACCCAGCAGCAAAAACCAAGCCGCACCAATAAAGGGATGTGGTGTCGCCGCCAATGCACTGATACCGGCAATGGCGCCGAGGAGCCACGCCGTTGGAAGAACGAATAAGGCGCGGCGTCCGTAGTGGGCTCCGCGCAGACCGGCGAGAAGTGCGAGCGCGAACACCGGAATGATGTCTTCCGGGCTCATCAGAAAATGCATCAAGCCGTCGTAGAACGGCCCCATTCCGGTGGAATTGAGGTGAGCTTCGGCGGGAACAGTCCACATCAACAGCAGGAAGACGAAAAATGCGTACAGCGGCAAGCGGGATCTGTTGCCGTGGTTCATGCAATTGCCTTCCACATGAAGAACGCGCCCCCGGTCGCAACCAATGCTCCAGCGACTCGCAGCGCTTTCTGTCCCCACGCCCATCGGTGCACCGTCCCTATTCCAATGCCCAATGCATGTAAACAGCCAGTCGCGATCACAAATCCTATGCTGTACAGCAGAGCGCTTTGGCCTGCCGGCAGCTCCGTTCCATGAGCGTGTCCGTGGAAGATGGCAAAGAAGCCAACCAATGCGGCCGCGACGCCCAGCGGCGGTCGAAACTCGAACATCACCGCTGCTCCAAGCAGGATCGCCGACAAAGCAATGCCGTACTCGATTCCGGGAATCGGCACACCTATCAGCCCCAGCATGCCACCGAACGCCATCACCATGGGGAACGCTACCGGCAAGAGCCATATCGCAGGAGACCCGAGCTGCGCGCCCCAGAGGCCAACGGCAACCATCGCCAGCACGTGATCCAGCCCGGAGATGGGATGACGGAAGCCAGTCAGGAATCCGACCGCTTCCCCTTTCTGCGGATGTGCAAATGCTGTCTGAGCGCAAAGGAACACGAGCACAAACAACGCCAACGTTCGCGGTATACGCCACTCTTGAAGCTTTTTCATCGAGCGCCTCCGAAGAGCAGGGCTATCCGCTGCACCGTCCAGAAAGCACCCAAAGAGCCGACCGTGTAGCCGGGAAGAGCTTGTGCCCAGCGGGGCCACCTCACTTCAAGGACCTGGAAGGAACGCTCGAGTGCCAGGATCAGTGCAATAAAAGCGAGCTGCCCGAGCTCAACGCCGACGTTAAAGCTCACCAGAGCCAACGGCAGTTCATGGCGGGGCAAGCCCGCGCTGGTGAGAGCGCTGGCGAATCCGAAGCCGTGCAGCAACCCGAAAGCGAACGCCACAACCCAGGGATGACGGATGGTGAAGCTTGTTTCACCCCGCCAGGAGCGCACAATTTCCGGCCCCAGAAACAAGATGCTCAACGCGATAGCGGCGTTGAGCGGCAACACGGGAACGTTGGCGTAACCCAGGGTCGCAATCGCCAGCGTGATGCTATGCGCCACGGTGAAAGCGGTGACGGTCTTCAGCAGCATCCAGCGGTCCTTCACAATCAGGAGCAGCCCCAGCACGAAGAGCATGTGATCGGCGCCGAAGAGGATATGTCGAATGCCCTGCACGATGTAGGTGCCCACGACCCCAAGCCAGCTTTGCGACGCAGCGATCTCGACCCACGGCTGCGATGGATGCACGATGGTCGTCCACTTACGCCCGTCGAGCATCTCGACCCGCACCAGCACGTCAGCAATCGTCAACTGCAGACCCGGAAACTCGATGCGCTGTCCCGACAGGCCTTTCGGTCCAGCGTCAATCAAGCGGCGCTCAAGCACCGAATCTGCGAGCTCTTGAACGTTAGGTTCTGTGACGTTCTTCACACTGTCAGGCAGACTTAGCGCCACAGGGAGACGCATTCCCGCCAGCACCGGAGTTCGCCACAGGACCGTGAACTGGCCTGGTGCTATTTCCTTCAGTTCCAGGTACGCTGGGCGGGCCTCATGGGCCGACGCCAGTGCAACACTCAGCAGAACATAGGCGGCAATGCAGATAACACGCCAACGCCGGGGAATCACAGAGGTGCCTCGCCGGAAGCAGCAGGTATCTGCTTTTTGATTGGAGGTGTTATGGACGGCGCTTGTGCCGCTTCGCTGGGCGCTGCGGGGAGCATTACGGCGTACTTGGCGCGCATCTCGGCATAGGCCTTCTGCCATGCGGTGGACTTCTGGTCGCCAAGCCATGCGGTCTTCACGTCAGGCTCGATTTCTTCGAAAGCTGGAATGCGTCCCGGAATGACCGTGTCCACAAATACGAGGTGCCAGCCGTAGCCGGACTCGACCGGCCCCTGCCACGAACCTGGCTTCAGCTTTTCCAGGGCGACGGCGAATTGCGGTCCGAACTCTTTAGCGATCGCGCCGGGCGTGCGGTCACCGTAGTAGTCCTGGAACATGAACCGGTCGCCAACCGAAGCGGCGAAGCTGGAGCTTTCTGGCTGGCCGGCGACCTTGGCCAAAGCCTCAGCCGCGTCACCCTGAGCTTGCTTGCCGCGCTTGTCGGGAGAAAAATAAACGTGCCGGAAACTGTAGCGGCTGGGCAGAGCGAATTTGCTCGTGTTCTTGTCGAACCAGGCTTTAAGTTCCGACGTCGAAGGCTCATGCGCCGCGGCAACGTCCTCGGCGAGAAACTGCATTTTCTGTGCCATGCGTCGCTTCACGATGGTGTCGTCTTTGTCGAGGCCCATGGCCAGGCCTTCACGATACAAGACCTCTTCCCTGATTTTGTCTTCTACCATGGCCTGAAACTCTGCGGGACTGGGCGGACGATGCCACTGCGATTCGAAATACGTCTCCATGACGCGAAGGTCCTCCATCGAAACGATGATCTGCTTCGAGGGCTCAGTTCCCATTCGGCCGCGATTGATGTAAGAGTAGATTCCAAACAGCAAAGCGCCGATCAGAAGGAAGTGCAGCAGGGGCTCGCGGAACCAGCGCTTGAAGGTGCCCCCGAAGGAACGCTTCGGTTGGGACTCGAGAATATTCCCCTGTTTGTCCGGGACGATTTCTGTCGATCTTTCAATCATCGACAACAACAACTCCTAGGGTTTAGGCGGTGTGTACCAGATGGGCGAAGTCCAGGCTCTCTGCTGCTCGAACGGGGGCACCGCAGGATTAGGCGGAAGGTTCAGCTTGACCGCCCAGTAGGTGGACCATCGTGGGGTCGGGATCTCCAGCGCGCGGGCGTAATACGTGGCATAAGCCGAAGGGTCGAACTCGGGATCCGTCCATTCACCAATCAATTCCGCAGCGCCGATATTGTTGGTATAAGTCGCCGTTTTTACGTCGACCGTATTACCCACAGTGGGCACCTTGCCGGTCTTGGGATCAGGTTTGCGGTCGCCGCTCCAGACCGCGTCGAAAATCTTTTCGTGACTATTGCCATTCTTGGTGGTGACCTTAATCACCTGGATGCGATCGAGATTTCCGCTCTGCGGGTCTTTGATTGCATGCAGCAGGAATGTCGGTCCGCCCTTCCCTGCTGGAGCCGACAAGTCGCCTCCCATAGGAACGCCGTCGCCGTATGCCGTCTTTACCCAATCTGCGCTCTTAACCAGGTCCTTCGGATAATTCCAGCCGCCGAACATGCGCACCGTTATGCGTACGCCCGAGGTGCCAAAGGTTTCCTTACGCTTAAAGGCCGCAAAGATGGCCTCGCGCGTGTTCTCTTCGGCCCACACGCCGGTCAAACCGCCGGAGCCAATTGCGGTCGGCGGCTCGCCACTGACGGATTCGGTTGCGGTGACCACGGTGCGCGGATCGCTGTCCTGGTTGCCGTGCGAGCCGACATAGTTGCTGGGCTCGGTCGAAGACACGCCGGAATGGAAGTCGGTACCCGCCTCGATGCCATACTTGAACGGGTTGACGCCCAGCTTCTGCTGCAGTTCCTGACCTACCCCGTAAGCCTGGCGCAGATAACTGCCGGTCGCCGACTTCGCCTTGATGTTCGTACCAATCAGGTAGGTGAACATCTCAAAATTGGCGAATTCATCATTCGGCGAGAGGGCTGGGCCGGTGTCGCTCTGTCCCTTTCCCTGAATAATCTCAGCCAGAGGCTCATTGGCCATGCGCCTTTCTGCATAGTCGCGAGTCAGCGGCTTGCCGGAAAGGTCTTTGGTGTCGAACATCAGCCCATTGCTGACGTTCGCGTTGTGTGGAACCGCGATCACCTCGAGTCCCTGCTTGCGCTGCAATTCCAGATAGTCCCAGAGCTTCTCAGGATCCTGCGAATCGAAGGACGAAAACGGCATCGCAGGCCCTTTGTTGGCGAAGATCACGCAGCGATGAAGATTCTGGTTCTGCGGAGCAGACGTCCATTCGAACCCTACGAACGATGTGAACTTGCCGGGCTTGTAGTACTTATCGGCGATAGCAGCGTATTGCTCCCATGCCTCGCGAGTCATCTTAGGGTCGGAGAATTCTGGCAGCGGCTTGTTAACCACCGTGGAGCCGATGAGTTTCTTGAAGGCCACGCCCGATACCTTAGGATCCGTGCTGGTCATCATTGTGTACCACTCGGTACCAGCGAACGGCCCCTTCGGATTGATGGTTTCGCGTGCTACGCCCAGGTACTCGGCATGATCCGTGACAGCCAGGAAATCAAGCGGCACATTTCGCTTCACCGGCTTGCCCATATACTCCACGGTTTCACCCATCGCGTACTTGAACGAATCCTCAGGAGTGGTCCTGGTACCGAAGGCAAAAGCATCCATGGAATAAGCGGTATGCAAATGCAGGTCGCCGAAGTAGGCATTGCGAAGCGGATTGCGAGGAGCACGTGCTTCGGCTGATTGTGGCGCAGCATTGGGGGCCGAATTGCCTGCCTTCGCGACGTTTTCTTGATTGCTGGTACAACCAGTCTGCAAAGCGAGGACAAGGAGAAGGCCCAGGACCGCACACGATACCTGTTTCAACAGCACTACCTCCAGACTGATATTTTTCTGTTGCGGGGTATAGGCAATCCTATCAAAGCTGTCAATTCTGACCAATTCTCAGAAATCGGTGCGATCAATCTGCCCCGGTTTTTCAGGACTCCGGTATCGCGGTTGTTTCACAATGCGCTTCGCTCTTTGAATCGTCCACCGGCAAGAAGAACCACGATGATTGCATGAACCGCGACCGCCGGCCACAACAGAATCCCCGCCGTACCTCGCAGCCCGACGACAATCAGATACAGCATGACCAGCGTGCTATAGGTCACCATCCCATAGGTCCGTTGACGATCCGAACCCGGTCAGCAAGCCACGCCCAATCCGAGCAAAGCAATACCTGCGATGCGGCTCATGATGACGCCGGCGTCGCTAATCGCCGCACCGAAGAGCAGTCGAGTCGCAATCGGCGGATAAGCGACGAGGATCACGCCCGTCGCCCCCTTCGCCCAGTGCCGTGATCATGAGAATCGTCTTCATTGCACTTTCCCAAGCGGCGCCAGCCTGTACGAGCCGTCAAGCAGTGCCCGTCGAGTAAGACCGCCTTGTGAAACCCTGGAACGGCTGGGCTGGAAGCCAGCTTGCCTACTTGTCCACGACGAGTCTTGCTTATTTGTGGCTCTGCGCATGCTGATCGAAGAAGGTGGCGGATCCGGCTTCCACTTTCGCCAGCGCCTCACCGCCCAGCTTTTCAATCAACTCCCGGCGGTGCTCTTCCCGTATCCCCTGGAACTTTTTCTGCTGGTCCGCCTTCAAGAGCGGTGTGATTTTGCTATCGAGCTCATCAGCGATTTGCTTCAACTGCTCGAGTTTGTCCAAGGGTTTAAGCGCAGTGTTCTTTTTCAATTCCTTCAGTCTTGGCAGCTCCTGCTGGATGATCGGGACGATCTGCGTCCGCTGTTCCTCAGTCAGCCCTACCTCACTCGAGAACTGGTTGAGCATGGCCGTCAGTGGATTCTGGACGAACTGCGGCGAAGGGATTATCTCGTAGTTGGCATAGCCGAACTCGTTGCTGCGGGCGCCGTAGTATGTGTCACCCAATTTATAAATCGTGACCGAGTAGGGCGCCTGAGAGATATTTGTCACCAGCTTGCCCCTTTCGATCTTGTAGGGTGTGGTCACTCCCTCATAGCCATCACGTATGGGGTTGCCGATATGACTGGGGATGGTGGCGGAGGGACTGACGTGCCAGATGTTGCTATTACCTTCCGCCGTGTAGGCCACACTGAACTGCTCACCGGTCGCATTGTTGCGTACCCAGAAGGCTTTGCCCACGATCAGGGCTTTAAGCTGTGCATCACCCAATGGCTTGGCGCCCTTCTTCTGCAAGTCGTTAACGGTCGTCCCGGGCGAAGCGTTCTTGCGCGCCTCGGCGCTGGGCGTGTACCAGATGGGTGAACTCCAGGCGCGCTCCTGTCCGATGAGCGGCACCACGTCGGGCGGCGGAACGCCGGCCTTCACGGCCTGAATGAAGGTCCATCGAGGCGTAGGAATTTCTAGCACGCGGGCGTAGTAAAACGCATGCAGGCTGGCGTCGAACTCAGGATCGGTCCAGACGGTTTTGAGTTCCGTCGAACCGACGTCGTTGGTATAGGTGGCTTTCTCCATGTCCACGGTACTCTTGATCGCCGGAACCCTGCCGGACCACTTATCTGGCTTGCGGTCACCTGACCAAGCCACGTCGAAGATCTTTTCGAAGCTCTGCCCGTGCTTGGTCCAGCCCTTGATGATCTGGATGCGGTCGAGGTTGGCGGATGTCGGGTCCTTCACTGCCCAGACAACAAAGGTCGGCACGGTGCCCTTCCCTTGGGGCACGGTTGGCAGGTCAGCGCCCATCGGCACACCATTCGTATACGACTGATGCACCCAATCCTTGGCGCTGAAGATGTCCTTGTTATAGCCCCAACCGCCGAAGAAGCGGACCTTGATGTGAACGCCGCTGGTACCGAAAGTTTCCTTGCGGTACATGGCATCCCAGAGGGAAGCGCGCGTGTTTTCTTCGGCCCAGACACCGGTCAGTCCGCCCGGATTCTCCAGGCGAACGTCAATCGTGCCAAACGCCATAACTCCGGCCATGCGGCGGTCAACGGTTCCGTCGATCTGAGCGTGACCGCCGTAAAAATTGTCCTGGCGGTACGGGCTGCCGGTATTGTGGGAGTCAGAGCCGCCCGCCATGCCGAATTTGTAAGGATTGTAGCCGCGCACGTCCTGCATCGTGATGCCGTCTTTCAGTGCCTGGCGGCCAAAGCTTCCTTGAATATGATCGACACGGCCAACAGTCGGTGGCGCGCCGAGCAAGCCGGTAAATAGTTCGTAGCTGGCGAACTCATCATTGGGCGAGAGCAAGGGATGGGTCTCCGACTGTCCTTTGATCTGCTTGATCTCGACCAGGCGTTCGTTGCGGTCGCGAGCGGCTGCCCACGCCGCATCGATGGGACGGCCGAAGCTGTCCACGTCGGTGGGATACATCCAACCGTCACTCAAGTTGGCGTTATGCGAGATGGCCAACAGTTCGTTGCCCGCCTGGCGCTGCGCGTCCATCCACTTCCACAAGTCTTCGGGGTGCCAGGAGTCCAGAGCGCTGTAGGGCATCGCCGGTACCTTCTCGCAATCGCGGAAGAAGATATTGCGGTGCAGGTTCCGGTTGTCAGGAGCGGAGGTGTACTCATAGGAACAGAATGCAGTGAATTTACCGGGATGATTGTTCTCGTCGGCAATCCTGACGTTTTCCTTCCAGATGGAGCCGGCCACCTCGGGACTCATCAGAGCTTTTACCGGAGCTCCGGCGAGCATATTCACGAGGTACGTGAACACCTTCTGAACATCGGCGTTGTTATTGGGGTCCTTGAGAATAAGAGGCTGTGCCGCAGGCAACTTACTCGTGGCCGATCCCGGAGTGTTGGCTTCTTTCGTTACCCCCACATATTCCGAGTGGTCGGTCACGCCCATAAAGTCCATCGGTGTATCGATCTTGATGTCATAACCCAACGGATGCTTAATGGTCTGGCCTTGAGCATACTTGAGAGCTTCATCGGGTCCGGTGAGGCGGTTGCCCATGAGCCACGCGTCCACCGACCAACTGGTGTGGATGTGCTCCTCACCGAAGTAGGCGTTGCGGTCGGGATTACGCTCGACGCGTTCTTCGGCGACGGGTTGTGCAGGCCCTGTCTGGGCCGTCTGTTGCGGCGCCTCGGATTTCTTGCAAGAGGTCAGTAAACCGATCAACGCAAGCGCAAAGAACAAGGCAGTCAAAGTTGCGAACCGTGCGATTCCCTTGCAGCTCACTTCGGATCTCGTCGCCATGTTTTCTCCTGAAGGTGCTCGTTATACCTGCGGTACTAATCCTATGTGGACAGTCCCGCAGGGCGCGTTAAAACTAGTCTTTATGAGCGGTTACGAAAAACTCTAGGCTCGGCGGTGTCTGTACGCAACTGACAGAAATACAAGTCTGTAACTCTAAGAAGTAGAGATAGCCCTACTTTTCGCTATCTCCGCCAGCCACCAGAAGCGCAGGTGGTGCGCGATAGCGAATGTGATCCATCAATAAACTGAAATTCTAAGTCGCAGCTATGAGGAGTCTTTGTGACCAAGATCACAGGCGTCGGCGCCGATCCACAAACCCTGACATGGGATGGCGTGGCCTGGACGCTACAAGTGACGTGACACAGCCAAAAAGCCGCCTTCTCCACTTGAGGTAGAGGAATTAAGGGGTGTTACTGAGAAAGGTGGCGCCAAACACGCATGCCATGGCGAATCCGAATATCTCGCTCGCGAGAGATGACGCGTCAAGATGACTGGTGGTTGGAACCGAGCGAACCGTCCTTGGATAGCGCGGCCGTGGCGGAAGCTTCATCCGGGGCCGAGGTCGATGCGAGCTTCTGTGCGCTGTCGGCCGCAGAGGGCACCGGCTGGTCAGGAACGACACTATCGAGGAACGTGGCGGTCGGGATGAAGAACAGACCACCAGTGACTGCGGTGCTGAAGTCGAGGATGCGATCGTAATTGCCGGGCGGGCGGCCGATGAACATATTTTCCAGCATCTGTTCGATGGTGCGGGGCGTGCGACTGTAGCCGATGAAATATGTGCCGAACTCGCCATGGCCGGGGCGACCGAAGGGCATGTTGTCGCGGAGGATTTTGATCTCCCTGCCGTTTTCTTCGATGACGGTAAGGGCGTTATGGGCCGAGGTAGGCTTAACAGAGTCGTCGAGTTCGATGTTGGAGACTTTTGCGCGGCCGATGATTTTTTCCTGGGCTTCAATAGAGATGCTATTCCAGGCATCGAGATTGTGAAGATACTTTTGAACGATGACGTAGCTCCCGCCGGCAAAAGCGCGATCTTCGTCGCCAATGAAGACGGCGTCGACGGCTACGCTGCCTGCGGGGTTTTCAGTGCCGTCCACGAAGCCAAGGAGATCGCGTTCGTCGAAATAGCGGAAGCCGTGGACTTCGTCGGCGGTGGCGACGGCCCCGCGGAGGCGATCCATGATCTGCGTGGCCAGTTCGAAACAGAGATCCATCCGCTTGGCACGTATATGAAAGACCAAGTCGCCGGGTGTGGAGACGGCGTGGCGCGAGCCGGAGCAAATTTCACGGAAGGGGTGAAGTTCGGCGGGACGTGGTGAGCCGAAGAGGCGGTCCCAGGCATCGGAACCAAAGCCGATGATGCAGGATAGCGAGCCTTCGAGGGCGCGAAACCCGACGGCGCGCAAAAGCGCGGAGAGATCGGCGCAGAGTGAAAGTACCAGGGCGCGATTTTCGTCACTGGGATTGATCGTGACGACGAGAAAAATCGCGGAGTTGGTAAGCGGAGAAGAAACGGGCTGCGGGACGGCTAGGACGGCTGCCGATGCTTGGGCGCTGATAGGGTCGGACGCCATCGCAATATCACCTGACAGGACCGGCAGAAAATTGCCTTTCGACAACTTCTTGTTGTCCAAAGTTAATCAGCCGAAGCGACAGCTTACCAAAGCTTGGCGAATGACGTCGACTGGGACGGCGCGGAAGAAAATTCCAAGTTGTGTATCACTACCGGTTTCCACAGCTCATGACGGGTTTGGAGGTTCACGTCGCGACTCTCAATGGTTACTTTTCATCGATCAGCTTTCAACCCCTGGGCGCATGCCGCACTTCGATCTGTCCATTCCGAATACGAACTTCCAGGCAGGGCTGCGGGTGCACAGCCGGCCCGTCGAGTACCCGGCCATCCTCCAACGCAAACCGCGAGAAGTGATATGGGCAAACGACAGTGTCCCCCTCGAGTTTGCCTTCTGAAAGCGGCCCACTGAAGTGAGAGCATGTCTCCGCTATTGCAAACATACGATCTCCGCGACGGACAAGGAGAATCGGCGTTCCCTCGTACATCACTCGAGTGAGCTTGCCTTCTGTCAAACTTGTTTCCGGCAGGACGGCTACGAACTGCTCAGGAAGTACCTGGCCGTCTGTGCGATCAACGCCCACCCGGTGTTCATACACCAATTTCCCGCCGAGGTGGGCTGCGTAACTCATAACCGCATAGCCCAAAACGCTCACGATGCGTCCGATCTCCCGGGACTTTTTTTTTCGCAAAAATAGAGAAGTTGCGAATAGCGCCGTGCCACTCAAATTGAGAAGACCATGAATCAGTCCTAGGCGGCGGGCCGGAGGGTCAACATCGGACCAATCCGTCATTCCGGTGACTGCCGCGCCCGCCGCTCCGAGCAATCCCAGTCCGATCGATACTTCGCACGCACGCGCGAACTCGCCGCGGTCGTAGACGATGTCCAGGGCGTCGAAGACCATTGCGACGGTCCAGGCACCTACCGGCACATCCGTGAGCACGGCATGTAAAGGTTCGCCGAGCCACGTGCCATTTAAGAAGTTCCTGGTCTTTTGTGCCGACGGATGGCCTCCGCCATACAGAAACTTGTCGATCACCTCCTGTAATTTTTCGTCCACCGGCTGCCCGTCTGCTTGCGACGAGCCGTGACCGGAATCGAAATCCGATCCCGTTCCCACGGTAAGGTTTGAATCTTCCATTTGCTCCTCGTTATGGAGAGGTGGCGTTTCAGATGGATTCTTGGATGCCACCGCTGTTGAGATGCGTCATTTTTCCCAATGGCGGCCTGTGCCGAGAATTCAGCCCGCACCTTCCGGCATTCCTTCAACCCGCTGCTCCAGGCCTCCGACACCGACGATCACGGGCCGCACGTTCACTCTGCGAGTTCCCTGTTTCGCAATTTCGGACTACTGTCCACCATTTTCCTGGTTGAAGGCGATACAATCGCAGGCCAATCCGTATTCCAGGAACGGTTTTCCTGATTGCCGACTCATCCAAGAAGGGAGAAATTATGACCACTCGCCCACCCCTGCCCCCGTTTAATCGCGAGAGTGCGACTTTGAAGGTGCGTCTCGCTGAAGATGGTTGGAATTCCCGTGATCCCGAAAAAGTGGCCCTGGCCTACGCGCTGGATTCGCGATGGAGAAACCGCTCGGAATTTGTGAATGGAAGACAGGATATTGTTTCTTTTCTCACCCGCAAGTGGGCGAAGGAACTCGACTACCGGCTGATCAAAGAGCTTTGGGCTTTCACGGCGGAACGCATCGCGGTGCGCTTTGCTTACGAATGGCACGACGACTCGGGAAATTGGTATCGCTCTTACGGCAACGAGAATTGGGAATTCAATGACGACGGACTGATGCGGCTGCGGTTTGCCAGCATCAATGACTTACCCATCAAGGAATCCGACAGAAAGTATCACTGGCCGCTTGGCCGCCGCCCCGACGACCATCCTGGCTTGAGCGATCTCGGATTGTGACCAACTGGATCGAGCCGAGACCGACAAGACAAGTTCTACCGGCTTGCGTAAAACTTTGTCATCCAATTCCGTCGATTTCCATCTAGAGGAAAGGTATGGCCAAGCTGTTATCAGTGAACGTCGGATTGCCGCGCGAGGTTCTGTGGGAGGGCAAGACTGTATTCACCGGGGTGTGGAAAAGCGCAGTTCAGGGACGACGACCGGTTCGACATGGCAACGTTGATGGCGATGGCCAGGGTGATCTGGCCGGTCACGGTGGAGAGCAACGCGCAGTCTTCGTCTACCAGATTGGTTCTTACCGTTACTGGGAAAAGCAGCTCGGGCGAAACGATTTCGCCTTTGGACAGTTCGGCGAGAACTTTACCGTCGACGGCCTTGACGATGACGAGGTCTGCATCGGCGATCGCTATCGGATTGGCACCGCCCTCCTCGAGGTGACCCAACCCCGCGTGACCTGCTACCGGGTTGGCATGCGGATGAACGAACCTCGCATGCCCGCGTTGCTGGTGGCGCATCACCGCCCCGGCTTTTACTTCCGCGTGCTGGAAGAGGGCGAAGTGGGAGGCGGAGATGAAATCGTTAAGGTCGCTGCAGACCCGGTGAGCATGACCGTGGCAGAAACCGATGCATTGCTGTACCTGCCCGGTTATTCCCGCGATCAACTGCAACGCGCACTCAGTATTCACGCCTTGAGCCCCGGTTGGCAGGCTTCGTTCAGGGCCATGCTTGATCAAGCGCGGGCCACAGTGACGTCTGGAAACCCGGGACTGGGTCCTCCGCCGGAACCTCCACCAGCGTGGCCGGGATTTCGCTCTTTGCGGGTGGCGGAGCTCAAGCGGGAAAGCGAGAGTGTGCTCTCGCTGGTGCTGGTGGCGGGTGACTCGAACCCACTCAGCCCCGCCCTGCCGGGACAGTTTGTGGTTCTACGCATGCGACCGAAACCGGACGCGCCACCTGTATTGCGCAACTATTCTTTGTCCGATCTTCCCAGTGCCGATCATTACCGCATAAGCGTGAAGCAGGAACCGCAAGGCGTGGCCAGCACCTATCTCCACCAGCAAGTTCGGCAAGGTGACTTCCTGGACGCCAGCGCTCCCCGCGGCAGCTTCACTCTGCGTCCGGGTAATGACCCTGTCGTCTTGCTCAGTGCCGGCGTCGGAGCAACGCCGGTGTTAGCGATGTTGCATGCACTAGCGGCTGAGTCTTCGTCACGCGAAGTATGGTGGCTGTACGGGGCTCGAAGCTGCAATGACCATCCGTTCTTTCAGGAGACGCGCAACCTGCTCCAAAAGTTGCCGCATGGCCGGAGTTACATTCGCTACAGCAGGCCCGGCCCGCAGGACCAGCTCGGTTCCGACTTCGATGCTCCTGGCCATCTTGACGTGCCTATGCTCGAGCAGCTGGCAGTGCCGCGTGACGCGCACTTCTATTTGTGCGGCCCCACCAACTTTCTGCATGAGCTGACGGCGGGTGTGGCTGCCTGGGGAGTTCCTGCGGATCGAGTGCATAGCGAAATCTTTGGTCCCGGAGAATCAATAACGCCGGGCATAGCTGCTGCGCCCGCTCGACCGCCCCATGAGCCTGCGGGCCCTGCCGGTACTGGACCGCGAGTGTCGTTTGCGCGCAGCGGTCTTACGGTGGCATGGGATGCGAAATATCACAGTTTGCTCGAGTTGGCTGAGGCCTGCGATGTTCCCGTGAGGTGGTCGTGCCGGACCGGTGTGTGTCACACCTGTGAAAGCGGCCTCATCTCCGGCAAAGTAAGCTACCAGCCTGAGCCGCTGGAGCCGCCAGCGGTCGGGAATGTCTTGATTTGCTGCGCCCACCCCACGGAGGAAGTAGTGGTCGATTTGTGAGGGAGGACGCTCGCTGACGACTTGTGCTTTCGAGAATTCCGATGGCAGAAGCAGTTCCCTGATTGGTGTGGCGTATAGGGCAAAAAGAAAAAATACTGTTTGACCGAGGCGGAACACGGCGCTGAATGAAGCGCCGCACTACCCTTACAAATCCATACATTCTGTTGAGGAACCGCTATAGACTATTGCTGAATGAGCATGCATTGGAGGGCCGGAGAGCGTGATAGTCATACTTCAACGGGAACCGTTTTTGTGAGTCTCTAAGCCAGCCACATCAATCTTAATGTCTTGCGATGGGCACTACCCCGCTCGCAAGAAACGAATACTCATAACCAAAACCGAAAATAAGAAAGGACCGACGTCATGAGGAAATCCGGTGGAGTCACAGAAGAACTTGAACGCAGGATGGAGTCTCCCTTGGTCACCCCGACCGACCTGAAGAAGGCGGCGACGAAGGATATTGCCGGCGCCATGAATGCCATCCTCGCCGACGTGTTCGCACTTTATCTGAAAACCAAGAATTTTCATTGGCACATGAGCGGGCCGCATTTTCGCGACTACCATTTGCTGCTCGACGAGCACGCCGACCAGATTTTTGCGATGACGGACCCCATTGCGGAACGGGTCCGCAAAATAGGTGGTACTACCATCAGGTCCATCGGCCACATCGCACGCCTGCAGCGCGTGCTCGACAACGATGCGGAGTATGTCGAGCCGGAGGACATGCTGGCCGAGCTGCTCGATGACAATAAGACGCTGACGGCGCGATTGCGCGAGGCCCACGGCGTTTGCGAAGCGCACGAGGATGTCGCTACGACCAGCCTGATTGAAGTCTGGGTCGACGAGACCGAGCGTCGCACATGGTTTCTATTCGAAGCAACTCGCCATGGGGATTCCACCGGACATTAATGTGGAGTGGCTACGCGGTTGCCGGTCAAGGTGCAGGACTAACGTCCCGGCAATCGCGAAAAGCCATCGTCACTCCAGTCTTCGCTGCCCACTCCGTTGTGCACAAAGAACAACCCGTCCGGATCGTACTTCGCCTTGACCGCCTGTAACCGGGGATAATTCGAGCCCCAATAGGATTGCTGCCAGGAGCGGTCGAAGAAGTTACTCTCCGATACATAGGCTCCGCCGTTGGGAGCTATTTTGCGCAGTTCGTCCATTGACTTGGACACTGCATCGGCCTCTTTGCGCGCTCTAGGTAAATCGGGCTCATGCCCGCGAAGCCCGGGATACGCATGACCTTCACCCGAGGCGATGATGGCAAGCGCAAAGGCGTCGAGGACGGATGGATTCATGGCTGTGTCGCGAGCTGCCGCAATCGCCTCGGCCGGAGCGCCGGCGAGACCCTTGTTGAAATGCAGTTCGATGTCCCAGTGACGCGAACTGGCAAACAAGGCATTGACCAGGCGCTCTTGCGAATCCGCGTTAAGCAGTGACCCAGGCAGCCAAAGCGATTCGAAACCATACAGAAACTGTCCCACCTGCCCGCCGTCTCCCGTCCACCAAACGTTATCGGGACTCGCTCCGGGACGATAGTCCGCAACGAAAACCGCATGGTGGTGCTGTTGCCGCCACTGCGGGTCCCACCAACCTCGAGCCGGCATGCTCCCGATAATTGGCGGCTCCCTCAGCGTGTAAACATTCGGCGATGCCGCCAGCCAATCCAGAAATGGCTGCCAGATCTTCTTGGCTTTCGCGGTGTCGAGTCCGTGCGAAACCATTGAAATGGTGAGCGAGTTGTCACCGTTTACGTGCGCCTGCTCGCCCCAATGGTCATTGAAAAGCTGGTCGCGGTAGAAGCTCATGAACTGCCGCAGAAGGCGACGAAAGGTGTCATCGGTCGCGGCCTTCACGGTGAAAATTGCGCCCCCCATGAACTCGGGTAGCTCGCGGACGCGCAGCGTCACTTTACTCACCACCCCAAAGCTACCGCCACCACCGCCTTTCAGCGCCCAGAAGAGGTCGGAATTCGCGCACGCATTTGCGACGCGTACTTTGCCATCGGCCGTGACCACTTCAGCCTCCAGCAGACCGGCCGCTGCCGTCCCGTAATGCTTGGAGAAACTTCCGAAGCCGCCGCTTTGAACCAGGCCTGCTACTCCGACTGTGGTACACCCACCCCCTTGAACATAACGACCACCCTTCGTGGTAACTGCGTTGTAGGCCTGCATCCAGATCGCGCCGGCACCCACGGTCACGGCGGGCTGCGGCGACTGACCGTTACATCCCTGAGGAACAAATGCGTCGTGCATCATGATGTCATTCATGTGCCGGGTCCAAATCAACAGAGAATCGGAGGCGTTCGAAGTTCCCTGATAGCTATGTCCGCCACCCTTGACGACCAGACGCAGATGATTCTCGCGAGCAAAGTTTACAGCCGCGGCGATATCGCTGGCATTCTTTGCCGCCACCGCATAAACACTGGGCTTGGTAGTCCAGGCGTTAGCCCAGCCCAACGTTTGCGTCAGGCCCGGCTGATCGCCGATGTAATAAGGATTCTCCAAATTCTTGAAGACATCCTGGCAGGCTGGGCTGTCGGACGCACTTTGGCACGCAGCTAGCGGAAACTGCACTGGGATGAGATTACCGCGCACCTGTCGTCGAAGTTTTTCCCAGCTTGCGGCGCTTGGCCATGAGGGGTCTGAAGGTCGCACGCGGTGCACTATTTTCGATGGAAGAGCATCCTCCATCAGCATGGACAGGTCCGGCCACATCCTCGGCAGGAGCGGAATGGCCGCCAAGTGCTTCAACAACGTTCGTCTGTTCATTCCGTGCGCATCCAGATTGGCGCTGCGAGTCCGCGCCATCATACCCTTCGTCCGGCGACCGGGAAAGCGCCTACTGTCGATTGCCGATGCGCAGGGTCCCTTAGCCGCCACTGATTACGGGGACAATGGGTTACGCCGAAGTAATTCCTTAAATCCATCGGCGAATCGTATACCATCGCATGTCGGAAAACGGATCGGAGACGCATGGATGTCCATTTAATTGACGGGACCTATGAATTGTTCCGGCACTTCTTCGCCGTGCCCTCTGGCAAAGACGTAAATGGCCAGGAAATCGGGGCCGTACGAGGTGTGGTTACGTCCGTCTTGTCCATGATTGAAGCCGGTGCAACCCACATTGGGGTCGCCACCGATCATGTTGTGGAGTCATTTCGGAACGACCTGTATCCCGGATACAAAACCAGTGAAGGCGTACCTCCTGAACTGCTCTCGCAGTTTCCGGTTCTAGAGGAAGTATTGCAGGCGATGGGAGTTGTGGTTTGGCCTATGGTTTACTACGAGGCCGACGATGCGCTCGCGTCTGCGGCTGCCAAAGCACCCAAGGATGACCGGGTGAGACAGGTCATCATCTGCACCCCGGACAAAGATCTCAGTCAGTGTGTTGTGGGCGCCCGAGTGGTTCAACTGGACCGGAGACGCAACCTCACGCGCGATGAGGCGGGCGTCGTCACTAAGTTTGGGGTGCAGCCGCAATCGATTCCGGACTATCTTGCTGTAGTCGGCGACAGTGCGGATGGCTTCCCGGGAGTGCCCGGATGGGGCGAAAAGGCCGCGACTCTTACTCTCTCTCGATACCTCCACCTTGAGGGCATTCCGAAGGATTGGCGAAAATGGCATCCCTCAATCGGCAGGGCCCGCTCGCTGTCCGACTGCGCTCCTCAATTCCTGGAGCGACGCCCTCTTGTTTCGCCAGCTCGCCACCCTGCGACTGGATGTACCCGTTTTCGAAACCGTCGAGGATCTCCGTTGGAAGGGACCGCTCCCGGCATTTGAGGAGCACTGTCGGCGATTAAAGTCACCCGGTCTGCTGCCTCGCGTTCGGTCAGCGCAATCGATGAGGTCCCGAGACGCGTAGGTCGTCCCAACACGACCCGTATCAGTTCTAGCCATCGCCCTTCCGAAATTGGATGATTCTGCGGCGGTCGCGTTTCGACGGCCTGCGTTCCGGGGCAACCTCGAAGGCCTGTGCCGCTTTTCGTTCCTTGGCCACCTTCTCGCGCAATTCGCGGCTGGCCTCGGTCTCGCGATAGAGCGTTTGTGCAACCACAGCGGGCCCACGCACCTCGCTAAGCAGCAAGACCTCAACTTGAAAAACACCGCTCTCGCTCGTCACCCCTAACAGGTCGCCAACTCGCACCTCGCGCGCGGCTTTGGCAGGATGCCCGTTGGACTCAATTCTGCCGAGTTCACACGCTCGTTTCGCCAGTGCGCGGGTCTTGAAAAACCGGGCGGCCCAAAGCCACATATCCATTCTTACGTTGGGCATGTCCTATTTTCCTACACGGCGCCGAATCGAGCCCATGATGAGATTCGGGCAATGATGAGAATCGGGAAAACCAGGGCCGCTCCTGTCCCGCGCTCTAGAACCAGAGCGGTCTGCACGCTTGCGATGCAGCATCCGGTTTGTCTCCGCACCGAGTTCAACGTAGAATCGGCGTTCGACGAGGCCCACCATGACGATGGATCTTTCCGTCGGCGCGAAACCGCAACCGCGGAACATTCCGCCTGGACTTATTGACGAGGCACGCAAGCACGTTTACGAAGCTGCCATACGTACGCCGTTGGTGCGGCTCAACTATGACGGCCCGGCTGAGATCTACCTGAAGCTGGAGTGCCTGCAACCGATCGGCTCATTCAAGATTCGGGGAGCGTACAACGCGGTCCGGTTGCTGCCGGAAGATCAACGGCGGCGCGGCGTTTGGACGGTCAGCGCCGGCAACGCTGCCCAGGGAGTGGCATTGGCGGCGCGTAAGGCCGGTGTGGCCTGCAAAATTCTGATGATTGACGCGGCCCCGGCGGCCAAGTTCGATGCTGTAAGCCGTCTCGGCGGAGAGGTCGTAAAGGCCTCCTACGACGAGTGCTGGCAGGCCCTGGCCGACCGCGCTCATCCCGCGATGACAGGCGCGTTTATCCATCCCTTCGAGGATGACGGGTTTATCGCAGGCAATGCCTCGGTGGGGCTGGAAATACTGGAGGACCTTCCGGACGTGGACTGTGTGGTGGCGGGCTTCGGCGGTGGAGGCTTGTCATGTGGGATTGCTGCGGCCATGCAAGAACGTGGACAAAAGGTGAAGGTGTTCGGAGCAGAACCGGAGACGGCGGCGCCGCTGGCGTTGTCGCTGGCAGCGGGATCGGCCCAGAGTTTTCCCAACTGGACGGCGAGCTGGGTGGACGGGTGCGGAGGCAAGTCGGTGTTTCCCCGGATGTGGGACCTGGCCCATCATCTGCTGGCCGGATCAATCGTTTGCACTCTCGCGGAGACCCGCAAGGCGATGCGCATTGTGGCCGAGCGAAATCACGTGATTAGTGAGGGCGCAGGCGCTTGTGCCGTGGCAGCTGGGCTAAGTGGAAAATGCGGCTCCGGAAAGATAGTCTGCGTGGTGAGTGGGGGAAATATTGACTTGGCGAAATTCTCCGAGTTGGTGACACATTCTGACTCAGATTGATCCTGCCCTGCAAAGCTCTTTGTAGTTTCGATTTTGCTCAACTGCGGCGAGCCGGTTTACGCTTTCGACGCTTCTTGCTTTCCTGCGGCATTCGCAGTGGGTCCTTTGGCTGGTAACCCATTTCAACCGACAGTAGTTTCACCAGCTTTGCGAGTACTTTCGTTCGTGCCCAGTATTTGTCGTTACCTTCGACGAGGGTCCAGGGCGCGGTGGTGGTGCTGGTCTTGACCAACATCTGTTCCACCGCTTCTTCGTAAGCTGCCCACTTCTCGCGATTCCGCCAATCTTCATCGGTAAGCTTCCACGCCTTGTACCCAATGGCCTTGCGCTCTTCGAAGCGGCGCAGCTGTTCTTCGCGTGAGATGTGAATCCAGAACTTGGCGAGAACCACTCCAAATTCACGCAATTGGCGTTCGAAGGAATTGATTTCCTTGTAGGCGCGCTTCCACTCCGCTTCACCAGCGAGTTTTTCGACGCGCTCCACTAGAACGCGTCCGTACCAGGAGCGATCAAAGATCGCTATCTGTCCTCGTTCCGGGAGTCGTCTCCAGAAGCGGTACAAATAGTGGCGGGTGCGATCTTCCCCGTGCGGGGAGCTAATCGGGTAAACCACATAGCCCCGTGGGTCCAGCTTTTCGGTGATACGCTTGATCGCTCCGCCCTTGCCGGCCGCATCCCAGCCCTCGAAAACAATGATGACCGGCCGCTTCTGCAGATAGACCTGATACCCCAGTTCGCGGAGTTGAATCTGCCGGCGCGTCACTTCGCGCACATAAGCTTGACGATCCAGGGCGTGTGTAAGGTCTAACGTCTCGAGCATCAGAGCCCATCTCCACTCAAGGATTCCATCGCAGCCCGCAACTCGGCGTCTTTGGATGCTTCGGCAGAAACATCGGTTGGAGGTGGCGTCTTAGACCCCAGCCTCTTTTCCACGGCACCGATAATGGTCTCAAACACATACTTCCGGGTGTACGACTTGGACGTGGCTCCGACAATGGTCCACGGAGCATACTCCGATTCAGTCAGCTCCAACATCTCCTCAGCGGCCGCAAGGTACTCAGCGTACTTCTTGTGACGCAGCCAGTCGGCCTTGGTGACGCGCCAGGCATCCAGTGGGTCCGCTTGGATCATCTCGAAACGCTTGCCCTGTTCCTTCCTGCTGATGTGTAGGAAGAACTTCAGGATTACGGTGCCATCATCCGCCAACATACGCTCGAACTCTACGATGTCACGGAATGCTTGCCTCCACAACTTCTCCGGCACCGCCCCTTCCACACGTTCCTCGAGCACCCGTCCATACCAGCTGTGGTCAAAGATGACCATCTCGCCGCGGTTTGGCACCTTCAGCCAAAACCGCCACAACCACGGACGCTGCTGCTCGTACGTGCGAGGAGCCGTGATCGGATAGAGTTTGAAACCGCGCGGATCCAGCCGCTGCGTCAGCGCCGCTATCGTCGTACCCTTACCGGAAGCGTCCCAGCCCTCGAAAACAATGACCGTGGGAACACCATTGTCCCAACACGCCTTCTCCAAATCGTACAGACGCAACTGTAGGCCGGGGACTACGCGTTTGTATTCTTCGCGGGAGATCTTCATTTTCAAGTTGATGTTTTCAAGCATGAAGGTCAATTCTACTCAAGGCCGCAACCGGCTGGCCGGGTGAGTAGACGCAGCGTGCCCTAACGGAAGTGATGACCGCCTGTCGTATTTCTTGCAGAGAGGAGCTTAGTCGGGAAATTTCCTGCAACCTGCTTCAGAACCCGGCGACCGCGTGATCTTCGGCACGCTCTGTATGGCTTCTAGAATTCTTTGTGGTAGCGAGCGTCGAGCCCAAAGCCACCACCCTGGTCGCGGACACCACTGAGGGACCACTTGCGATTGACCTGATACTGCATCTGCACGGCCGTGTTCTGCGTGGTGGTTACATCGGTAGAGAATGTCACGAATAGCTTGCTGGTGACTCGCTGTTGTACGGTCAGCCGGGCGCCGGGCTGCTGATTACCGTTGTTGCCGAGCTGCGGATCCACCGAAAGTTGCGAGATGCCGGCTACTTTTGTAATTCGGCTCGTCACCTGGCCGGTGACCTGCGATGCCACCAGTGACTCTGCACCGAGCGTGGTGGATTGCGCTGGAGCGGCGTTGCTGGCCTCCTCTGTGCTGCCGAAAGCAAGCAGGTGAATGATATCGGCGGGCGGAAGCGAGGGATCAGAAGTATAGTTGGTGCGCAGGCGATCCAGCGGACCCCGGAAGCGCATTGCAATGTTGTACTGCTGGATCGTGGTGTTGGCCTGCAAGTTCACCACCGGCTCGGTTTCCAGCGAATTAATGAATGCGATGGTGCCTCCTTGGACCACGTACCGATTCCCCAGAAAAATCAAGTCTCCACCGGTCAGATTGGCACGGCCCATAATGACCGGATCCGACGCTGTGCCAATCACGCGTAGGTTGGCATCGCCTTGAATACTGACCGCAGGGCTGAATACGTTTAACTCCGAGGTAGAGCGCAGCGCCACGTTAAGATTTATGTTGTCGGCGAACCCCTGCGTCGGCGGAGGCGATGAAACTCCGCTGAATTGCGCAATGAATTGCGCCAAATCAAAATCGGGAGTGAACGAGGCCTGGTTTACGTTGACTTGTCCCTGGAGCCAGGCTTTCTGCGGCGTACCCGTCAGCGTAAGGTTTAAATCGAGATCGCTGCGCACGCTCTGCGGATACAACAGCCGTAGATCGTTGCCCCTCAGCACGATATTCATCTGCACCGCTGGACGGTAGGCGACGGCGCCCGACGCTGTCACTTGGCCGCCTCCGACGTCTCCGGTCAATCGCGCGATCTCCAGCCGATCAGGACGCAGCGTAAGTACTCCGTTGCCGTTGGACAATCCGACAGGTAAATCCTCGCTGGAAAAGCTGGCGTTGACGACACGAATCTGGCCTTCAACATTGCCGCCGTTTCTTTGTCCGGCGACATGGATGTCCAACTGAAGTTGCCCGCTGCTGCTGACCATCGGATCAAACATTTGCGCTAGCCCAAGGTCAATCGTGCCCTGTACGCTCAGCGTAGACGCGGCGTCACTGTTGACCGGCAGCCTTCCCTGGAAGCGGACATCGGTTCCGGTGCCCTTGATCTCTCCTGGCTGCAGCGAAAGCACGCCGTTCGCGTAATCAGCGCGAATCGGAGTGACCGCGGCCAGCTGTATAGTCACCGCTTTCGCACCGACTGCTGCCGTGGTGCGGTAGTTCACCCCCAGGGTTGGAATGTTGACATGCGCTTCCACCAGGGCTTTGTTTTTTAGCGGCCCGCGCAGGGTGGCATGAATTTCCGTCTGGCCACTCAGGTTCGCAGCTTGTGCGGGAGCGTACGCTGCTAGAAAAGGCTGTAGGGGAACCAACGGAGTATCCAGGCTGGCATCCGCATAGTAATCGCCAGTTAACGCAATTTTGCCCTGCGCATGCAAGGGCGTGTTCAAGACCTGCGAGCCCAGCGAAAATGTAGCTTCATGATTGGCGACATTGGCTTGTAATTTGATGTCGTTTATCTGCTGCTGCTGGATGTTGAGCTGCGGGATACTAAGTGAGGCCTGACCTTGCGGATCCTTAACCGTGCCCCGTCCACTGGCCGTAAAATTCAGCGACCCGGATAGTTGCAGGTTGCGCTCGCGCAGCGCGCGTATCTTATCGAGCTGAATATTAGTCGCCTGCAATAGCGCATCGTAGCCTTCTTGCTTTGGGTAATAGGCCACCTGACCTTGCGCCGAGCCGGCGGCGATTCGCACCAACAGGTTCGCATGCACGGTATCGCCCGTTCCTTGAAAGCGCACATCGGCCGCCTGGATAAGCTCGCCTGAGATGGTTGCGTTATGCAGGCTGATATCGCCTTGCCCGATCGGATTCAGCTGGGTTCCATGCAGCGCAATCTTCGCGTTCATGGTGCCGGAGACTGGAATGTTCGAATTGGCGACCCGCGCAAGTTCCGCCAGAGAAATTTGTAATGCATTTGCATTGACCACGAACGGACTCGACGGCGTATAGGCCCAGTGGCGCAGTCCCGATTGCAGGCCAAAACTGACGCGGCCTTGTTTTGCCGGCTCCAACTCCCCGTTCTGAAGGCTAATCAGCGAGGGGCTGGCCTGCACGGTCGTATGCAGCAGACGAAACGCGCTGCCGCGAATTTGCAGATTGTTCGCAATCAATTGTCCCGCGATTTGTGGAGCGCTGGTTGAGCCGCGCACCGTGCCGTCGAACGAAGCCGTTCCTTGCAGGTCCAGCGCGACCGGCGCCGCCTGACCGGGCGTTGGCTGACTGAATAGATCAGCCACGGTTTCCAAGTCGTGCAGATCATTCGCTTGCACGTGCACTTGCAACGCCGATCGCTTGCTTACTGTGCCATTAAGATTGATCGAGGTCTGTGGCGTGCGAACGTAGCTCTGGTTCAGTGCGAGTTCCTGGGAGGCGCCTGCATAACGCGCATGAATCAACGCGTTCACCGGCACCGATCCGGACCTGGAGTTGGGCGGTGCAGGTGCAACTTGCCCGTTCGCGGCTGCGTTGGCGACCAGTACAACATCGTTCCCGCTTCCGCTCCAAGTAGCATCGGCAGTAGCGTTCACCTGGCCCGAGATCGCAACCTGTCTCAGCGAAACCGAGTTGGCAACCCTCTTCAGGTCAGCCAGCGAAATGTTGTGGAGAGCGGCCACGACGTGTCCCTGCTGCTTTCCAGTCAGGTCTCGAACGGTTGCGGCACCAGTGACTTCGCCCCCCAAGAGTCGCGCTCGAATGTCCCGCAGTTCGACATTGCCGTTGCGGAGGCTATAGCTCGCTCCTACATCGCGAACGTCGGTGCGCAGACTTGGAGTGCGAAGTTGCAGTAGCGAACTCTTGACGGTTCCTTCCAACGAGGCAGACTCTAGCGGCGGCCGTCCCGCGACCGTGGCATAATCTCCCGTGCCGCTCAGCAAAACAATCCCGCTCGGCAGCGATGGGTTTTGCAGCGCCTGCCGAAACTCCTCTGGCGCCAGCATCGCTGTGTAGCGGGCATGAATCCTGGGGCTGTTGTAGTTGTCCAACGAGGCGTATAGCAGCACCTGCGACTGACCGCTCTTCAGCACAACATTGCTTAATGTCATTCCGCCACGCCGGGCATCGAACTGCGCGGCCAAGTCGTGCTGGATGGGCGCATAGTCCCCGTATTGCAAGTGTCCGTCGCGATACGAGACACGCCCGAAGTACCGGCCGCCAGCAATCCCGTCATAGCTCGATTGGAATTGCAGGTCGCGCAAGTCTGCGTCAATGGCGCTCCTGCGGTCGTTGTAGTACACCTCTCCACCATCGATGACGATGTGCTTTATCGCGAGGTCAAAAATATTTGTGCTTGAACCGCTGCTGTTCTGCGGTTTGGGAAGATTATTCTGTCCGGCTTGATCGACTATGAGATGGACGACCGGGTGATCGACGGTAACATTGGACAGATTCCACTGGCGGTGCAAGACAGAAATAATTCGCACTCCCAAGCCAACGTGGTCCACTTGCAGCAAGGGAGCGTTCGCGCCCGGGCCCGTCCCGTATACCGTAACGGCATAAAGATCGAGGCCGAGAGTCGACAGATGCAAAGCGAAGTTCTGGGCCTCGACCCGGGTGTTCAACGTGTCGCTTGCCTGCTTCTCCGCCGTTCGCAATATGTAGCTATGGAAAGAAGGGCTGTGCAGTAAAACATAGGTTCCAACAATGGCAATCAGGAGAACGACTGCCAGGACGCCGAGCATCCAGGCGATCACCCGCTGCCAGCCGCGGCGCTTGCGGGGCAGAATCACATACGGTTTTTTGGGCTCTTGCTGAGGAAGCCCGCTATCTCGAAGCGCCATGGTTAGAATGCCTGTCCCAGCGTCACGAACACCTGCGTTGATTTGATGCCGGGGTCAGGATTCAAGTTGTGGCCGATGTCGATGCGAATGGGACCAACCGGGGTAGCGTAGCGGAATCCGATACCCACCGAGTTACTGTAGAGCGAAGTGAAATCGTGGAAACCGATGATTGGATATACATTGCCGCCATCGTAAAAGGTGACAAGGCCCAGCCCCTTCTTGATGAAATCGAGAGGATAGCGCAGCTCGGTGTTCAGGATCAGCAGCTCGTTGCCGCCGGCCGGTACGGTGATCTTGGAACACGTCGACGGGTCGGCCGGATTGCTGCAAGCCGCAACCACGCGCTGCGGTCCAGCCCCGTTAAGCGGAAATCCGCGTAACGTGTTACCGCCGCCCGAGAAGAAGCGCTGACTGAGCGGCACTTCGCTTCCCGCATAGGCCTGCTCCAGTCCCACACGGATGCTGTTCGCCCAAACAATTCCCTTTCCAATATTTTTGTAGTACGCAGTCTGTCCCACGAACGAAGCAAAGCTGAAGTTGGAGCCCAGCCATGCCGGATTCACCCCCACTTCGTAGCTCTGATAGATGCCGCGGTGCGCATCGAGAACGTTGTCACGCGTGTCGTGAATCCAAGTTGCCGATACCGTGGACAAATGGACGTTGAGTTGGTTCGAGGGAACCAGATCAGGAATCAGGAGGTTACTGATGCGAGTGAGCTGAAAGTTATAGCGCAGGAACAGATTCGTCGTTTTCTTGGCGTTGAGCGGCCTTTCCCATTGATACCCCAGGTTTCCAATTCGCGCAGTGAAAATGGGATTCTGGCTATTGTGTTCGGCGGAGAGTAGTGCACTTCCCTTCCAACTGCTTGCGAGGAACGACGGATCCGTGTAAGCGAAGTTGACCTGTTGATCCAGCCGTCCGGCAAATGCGCTTATCGTAAAAGACTCTGCCCGTCCGCGAAGATTGCGGCGCGTGTACTCGAAGGTCCCGTCCGGCCCCCAGAACGTTTTCTCGCTGGTCCTGAAATTTGGAGGAAGCCCGACCGGTGGCAGGCCGGGCACCACCACCGTGCCGCTGGGAACGCTGCCACCACGGTTTATCACTTGAAAGCCGAATCCGTAGACAATGGAGTTCCTCTTTCCCTCGTGCACTTTGACCACGACATCTTCCTGGTTCTGGTCAGTGATGGAGCGTTTGGGGGAAACCTCTGCCCAATCGAAAACGCCCAGGTTGTATAAGTGGCTCTCCGAGCTGAATAGAGAATTCTGGCTGAGCGGCTCGCCGGATTTGATTCTTAGCTGTTTGTTGATGATGGCCTGCTGCGTATGCTGTCTTCCATCGGTGATGATGGTAGCGGTTTTGACCTGCGGGCCCTCGATGATTTCATACACCACATTCACATGATTGGGATCGCCTGGAACCGCCTTGGCCGTCGAGTGGAATCCCGCGTTCAAGTATCCCAGGGTCAGGTAACGGGCCATGATCTGGTTGCGATCCCGGGTAACCAGGTCCTGTGAATAGGGCTTACCGGGACCGAGGTTCAAGCCATGCGGCGCAAATTCGGCCTCCGACAATGTGGTATTGCCCTCGATCTTCAGAGCCTGCACCACCTCCAGCGGTCCTTCCGTGACCTGGAAGGTGACGTCCACATTTCCATTCTTCCGCACCACCGTGGGGACGACTTCCGCCTGACTGTATCCCGCCGCGCGATAGGTGTCGCGGAGATTCTTAACGCTGGTGCGAACCAGAGCTTCGCTGTATTTGCCGTGGGAGAGAAAATGTGCCTTCTCGACGCTGACGCGCGATTGTAATTCCTTCCTGTTGAGATGCTGGTTCCCTTTGAATGCCACCTGGTCAACCTTGTGGCGTCCGTCTTTGTGAATGTCATACACGATGGACATTTCGTCCTTCTCATCGACCGTCTTCACGTCAACCGTCGTGTCGAAATAACCCTTCGCCTGAAAATAGGAGACAAGATTGCGTTGACCCTCCTTGATCAACTCGTCATTGACGGCATTCGTCTGGTAGATAGGCACCAGGCTGCGCTTGGTGCGACCCCATACATGCGCGCCCACGGTGCTGATTTTTACGATCCGTCCGGTGGTTATCTGGAACATGATGTCAGCGCGATTGGTCGGGGCATCGTACTCAGCCGAAACTAGCTTCACCTGTCCGGTTACGTAGTTCTGGCCGACCAGCGCGGATTGCATATAACGGGTCGCGCCCTGCAAGCGGTTATAGGAATATTTCGCCCCCGGCTTTAGCGAATCGCCGCGTAAACGTGCCATCACCGAGCGCAGCTTTTTTCGCAGGTAATTGGTTTCTTCCGGACTGGAGCCCGCCAGATCGATCTTGCCTATCTTGGCCCGAATGCCCAGCTCCGCATGGAATACGACATTCACCAGTCCGGTATCACTCTTCGGCTCAATCTCCGGGTGCACCTTGGCGAGGAAATGCCCATGCTGCTGAAAGAATGTGGTCAGCGACTTCGCCCCGCGATCCATATCGTTGGCGGAGTATGGCGTCTGCGAGTTGTAGTCGGCTACCTGAAGTAAGCGCGAGTACGGAAATTCCTTTAGGGCACCCGGAAACTCGTACATGCCAACGTAGACAGCAGGCTGAAGAATGAACACCACTCGCACTCCCTCCGCCTGAGGTTGCAGATCAAGTTTCACATCCTGAAAATGGCCGTGCTGTTTCAGCTCCGCAATGCTGGAGTCCACGTCCTTCTGCGACAGGGCCTGCCCTGGCTTCACTGCGATCAGATTCTGAACGCTCGCAAGGGTGACATCGGGGCGGCCGGCCACCTGAACTGCTGCCACGGTCTGGCCGAGGTAAGAAGAGAGTTGCTGAGCGGGGATCTGCGCATGTGCGCAGGCACATAGTATTACGGCAGCGAGCATTCCCAACAGCCGGGAACGAAGGAAAATGGCCGAGCAAAATAGCATTAACGTGGATGCCGACAGGGTGAATGACCAACTTCTCCCGTTGGTGAGATGCGAAACTCACATTAATGTTTGGCTTGGCACACAGTGCGTATAAAAAAACGGTGATCGCTAAATCTACTTTTTCGCCGTGAGTAAGCGCGCCGCCTGTTTCAAGTCGCTGATGAAGAGAGCTGTCTCGCGCTCACGATCTTCATCGGTAACGGCGCGCAGGATCGAGGAGGGATGAACCGTTGCAATAACCGGAGGGAGTCCTGGCACGTTATGCGGCACGCCGCGAGATTCAGTGATCCTGAACTTTGAGCCGAGCAGACCCTGCGCGGCTACTGCACCGAGACAGACTATGAGTTCCGGCCGCACCGCGTCCAACTCCGCATCCAGCCAGGGACGGCAGGCCCGAATCTCTCGCAGCCCCGGTTTCTTATGGATTCGGCGCTTGCCGCGAGGCTCCCACTTAAAATGCTTGACGGTATTGGTGACATAGACCGAACGGCGGTCGATGCCCGCTTCTTCCAGACAACGATCAAGCAGCTTGCCCGATGGTCCGACGAACGGTCTTCCTTCGAGATCTTCGCGATCGCCGGGTTGCTCTCCGATCATCATGATTGCGGCGTTGGATTGGCCGCGTCGCCACGGACTGACAATTTCGCCAAATACCGCCTGGGTCGCGTTCTTGTAGAGATCACAGCCGCGGCACTGCTGCACCGCCTGTCGCAAAACGGGAAGTGTATGTTCCTGGGGAACGAACTGGGCGGCGCCTTCCTTGGCGAGTACCATAATCAACCTGGAAGAGAAGATGTAGCGTGCAGCGTTTGCTGATGCCTGCGTCACAAATACGAGCGCCGGTGACGGGCACTCACCAGGATAGTACCGCACAACTCGCCGTTGACCTGAACCGTCTAAGTTGGCGGAGATCATATGCCAGCTAAAAAAAGTTCCAGCAAGAAGTCCGGCCGCAAGTACGGCAAGGCAGCAGGCAAAACCGTTGCCAGTGCAATGCGTCGCAAGAAAAAAGGTACTCTCAAGTCCGGCAAGGGTGGGAAGGGCGGCACCGTCAAGAGCCGCAAACAGGCAATCGCGATAGGTCTTTCAGAAGCGCGCAAGAAGGGTGCCAAGGTCCCAAAGAAAAAGTCCAGCTGAGACGGTCAATGCCTTCCTAACTTCAAAACTTTGCCTCCGGCTTTGCGATGCCATGGCGGCTGATCGGGTCTACTTCCGCGCCCGCATCCGCAGTTTTCCTTCGGCGAGCCCCATTGCCGTTCGTGGCTGATGCTCGCTGCAAAGACGGCAGCGTCGAGGGGGATGAAAGGAATTGCCCGATCTTCTCCAATAACAAAGCGGGGCCTTGTCCCTTGGTGATGCAAAGGTCGGCACACGTGAGAATGTCGTCCGGAAGCGGGCTTGCTGAGACCATGATGACGGGAATTTTCCCGTTGAGTCGTTTGATCTCTTGCGCTACAACTCCACCGTCCATGCGGGGCATGGCAAAGTCGAGAAGCACGAGGTCGACTGGGTAGGCAGCAAAAAGGTGAAGGGCCTGTTCGCCATCCGCCGCGCTGAGTACGTCGTAACCAGCATTTTGCAGCAGTTTATGACGGGTGAAGAGAATTCCTGCCTCGTCGTCAACCGACAGGATGAGCGGGTTGCCGTTCTTAAGTCCACGCAGAAGAGAAAGCTCCCCTTGCAACGACTGGCGAGCCATACGGATACCCCCACTGGGACTAACCTGAGTTCAACATACCCCCTTCGTGGCGCGTTGTCCGTCTGGTATCAGACCTAAAGGAGGGAGAGCCTGCGAAATTCGTCGCGAACGATTCGGTAACACTCACAGGCGGCATTTTCCAGTGACTTCCGGTCCTGGATGGTGACGACTCCTCTGCTGTAGTCAATCATGCCGGCTCGATGAAGAAGTCCCGCAGCCAAGGTGACGGTGGTGCGAGGCGCCCCGAGCATTTGCCCAAGAAAATCGTGGGTGAGGTTGAGGCGATCAGACTCCATCCGGTCCCGGCAGGTCAATAACCAGCGGGCCAGCCGTTCTTCAATATTGTGCAGCCGGTTGCAGGCGGCCGTTTGGGCGGTCTGTACCATCAGTCCCTGCATGTACCTTTGGAGGTATTGCCGAAGCTGCCCAGTCCGTTCAAATTCATCCTTCAGAGTCTGGGCCGGAATGCTGAACCCTGACCCTGCAATCTGCATGAACGTTCTTCCCGGCGCGCTCCCGGCGCCCAGCAGGAGAGGAACGCCTACAACTCCATCGAAGCCGACCACACCCACCTCGACGGTGTTTCCGTTTGTAGTGCCGACCACCACTGACGCCATACCTTCTTCCAGGAAATAGGCGTGGGTGAACGTTCCGTCCAACAACGTGACTTCCTGCTTGAGAGTTACGGGTGAGAGATGAGGTCTTAGACGATTGATTTCAGATTTCGGCAGAGCGGCCAAGACACGATTCCGGTAATGCTGACCCTGGGGTTGGCTCATAACAGCTCCTTCATGGGCAACGAATTGCCGCATCCGGATGCGCAAATGAAGCAGCCCCATGGCTGGGAAACGTGCGTACGAAGATGTACTTCTATTGTACGCCACGGACAACTGCCAGGGTTTGTCTGGTATCAGACTTAAGGAGTACTGTGATCATTACGGGACAGTCATGCGGCGAGGCGCCAGTCGGAGCAAATCGGAAGTGGGGGAGAGAATAAAGGCCCTTCGTCTGCATCTGAAAGCCAGTCGCGCTGTGATCGCAAAAGAGTTGGGTGTTTCTGCGGAGACGATTGCCCAGTGGGAACGCGGAACCGAAGAACCTTCGGCCAATCGCTATGTCAAGCTGGGTAACATCGCCGGCGAGCCTAGTTGCTGGTACTTCTGGGAACGAGCCGGTCTTTACAGCGGCCACTTGATGCGAGTTTTGCCCGCGGTTCGCCTGGAGATCGGCAAAGACCATAAACCAGACTTGCAGGTGGTCCATGCGGGAGGTGGCCAACGTTTATTCAGCAGGCCGCAACTGCACGCGATTCCGTTGTTGCCGTTAAAAGCGGGGACGTATGGACACGAAGGAGACAAGAGTCTCGACTTCGATTCGGTTCCACCCCAGGGACTGATTGCTGCCCCGAGCGATTGGGCACCCAATCCAGCCTTCACCTGTTGCCTGCGGGTACAAGGCGATTCGATGGCGCCGGTATTGTGCGACGGCTACATCATCGTTGTCGACACTTCGGAAACAGATCGTGCGCACTTGATGGAGAAGATGGTAATCGCCTGGCACCCAGAGAAGGGAATAAACGTCTCCTGGCTGAAGGCGGTCGCCGGCAATGAGGCTTTGGTTTCGCAGAGCCAGGAGTACAGCCCGGTTGTGCTGAGCAGTGATAGCGCTTGGCGATTGCTCGGAAGAGTGATCTGGTGGATCGGAAGAGATGGCTAGAGTAATTTCTGAGATGATGTAGCCGCCTTGAAGGGGCGCGGCTTCAGCCGCGCCGGTTCGCGCTACCAGCAGCTCGGCCTTTAGGCCCTGAGGTACGCCCCTCAGCGGCTAAAGCCGGTCACTTTCCGCTGGCTTTTCGGCACGCCTGAAGGCGGGCCCTTTCAAAGCGGATACGGCCACTGTGGAATCGGCTATTCCAGCGGAAAAGTGTTTCGATTTCACAAAGGCTTTAGCCCTGGGCTTTCCAATCTCCAGCGCTAAAGCGCAAGATCGAAGAGCAAGTTTTTTCCGGAGCGCTGAAGCGCTCCTCCCTCCGCATAAATGCGGGGGCTCCCACCAATATCTCAAGAGTCATACTCTGGCTTTTCAGGAGCCTCCTAGTCTGGCGCCCTGTTTCCGGTCACAGTAATTGCAAGGCAGACCGATTCTCGCGCTCGACTTGTTTTAGAGTGCAATCCTTGGGATTCTTATCCGGCCGCCAGCGCAGGAACTTGGTGCCATGACGAAACCTTCCTCCGGTGAAGTGATCGAACTGCACCTCGGCGACTAACGTCGGTTCCAGCGGCTGCCATTCCGCAGAGCGCTTGGTGCTCCAACGACTGGGGCCTCCCGGACTCTTGCCGGTAAAGCCTGGTGGTTTGATTATCTTTTTCAGGTTCCGCGTCAGTTGTGGTCGCTCTTTTGCGCTGATGGAAGACGTGAAACCCACGTGATCGAGCCTCCCTTTTTTGTCGTAAAGCCCCAGCAAGAGCGAGCCGACGAGCGGCTTCTTTTCGAGAAGCCGAAAACCCCCCACCACGCAGTCCGCAGTACGCAGCTTCTTGATCTTCTGCATGCCGGTGCGCTCGCCGCTCTGATACGGAAGATCGCGCCGTTTCGCAACCACGCCGTCAAGCGCCACCCCCATGTGAAACCATTGGCGAGCCACCCCGAGGTCTTGCGTCACCGGCGAAAGGCGAACCATCTCATTGTTCTTCAGGAATTTCCTGGCGAATTTCTCCAATTCCTTTCGCCGTTCCTCCAGCGGCAACTTAACCAGCGACTTACCTTGGTCGTCAACCAGCAAATCGAAAACGATGAAGACGCATGGCGTCTGTTGACTCAGCGCTTTCACCCGGCTCGCTGCCGGATGGATTCTCATCAGCAGTTGATCGAACGAGAGTGCGCCCTCGAACGGAATCACAATCTCACCGTCGAGAACGAATTTCTCGGCCTTTAGTTTTGCCAGGGTCGCCACCAGTTCAGGAAAGTATCGGGTGAGCGGCTTGCCCGCCTTGGATTGGAGATCAATTTTCTTGCCGTCGCGAAACGCCAAACAACGGAAGCCATCCCATTTGGGCTCGTACTGCCATTGCTCTCCAACCGGAAGGGAGGTGGCCGGCAAAGCTTCCATCGGCGGATATTTTCTGGAGAGTGGCAACGTCATTTCGATGTTCCAGGCGTTCTGTTCTAGCCTAGGGGAACGTCTTTCGTTAATTCCTTCACCGCTCTAAGATGCATCTACTAGAGCCTATGGCTGATCGGCGGCAAGAAACGTCAGCAGAGGAAATGTTTGATGTGATCGTAGTCGGGGCCGGCGCTGCCGGTCTAGCGGCCGCGACGGAGCTTGCTGCGAGCGGCTTGGCGGTCGTAATGCTGGAAGCGCGGGACCGCATTGGCGGCCGCATCTTCACTCTGAACGACTCGCAGCTGCCGTCTTCCATCGAACTCGGGGCTGAATTCATTCATGGCCGCCCGCCCGAAATCTGGGAACTGCTGCGAAAACACAAGGTGCCAATCACCGAGGTCGATGGAGACAACTGGTGTGTACGCGACGGCCACCTTTCTGCCTGTGACTTCTTCTCAGAGGTCGACGACATCCTGCAGCGCATGGACGACCGCGCGCCTGATCAGTCATTCCTGGATTTTCTGCAGCGCTGCTGTCCCGAGGCTTCCGCGGAGGCCAAGCAGCATGCTCTGAGCTATGTCATGGGATTCAACGCCGCCGATCCGGCGCAGGTTGGAGTTCATTGGCTTGTAAAGGAGATGCGGGCCGAGGAAGAGATTGACGGCGAGCGCGCCTTTCGCGCTCGCAATGGCTACTCGGCTTTGCTGAAGATATTTCACGACCGTCTGACAAAGCTAAATGTCAGGTTGGGGTTGAATACTGCAGTTGAGCGGGTCACATGGAGCCCGGGCGATGCCTGCGTCGAAGCTATAAGCGAAGGCCAGCCCATTCGGTTCCGGGGAAGGTGCCTATTGTTGACGGTCCCTCTTGGGGTGCTGCAGACACCGGTTGGCGAACGCGGCGCCATTGAGTTTCGTCCCCCACTGCCCGAAGGAAAATTGCAAGCGCTCGCGGGGCTGGAGATGGGAAAAGTCGTACGTATTGTTCTCCACTTCCGGGAGCGCTTTTGGGAGCAGCTCCAGCCCGAGGCCACCAGAGGCAAGACCCTGGCGGATATGAGCTTCCTCTTCTCCCAGGACGATTGGTTCCCCACATGGTGGACCACCATGCCCCATCGCCTTCCGTTAATCACCGGATGGGCCCCGTTCCGGTGTGCCGAGCGATTGATGTCGGAAAACGGGTCCGTTATTGCTCGCAGTTTACAGACGCTCAGTGGGCTGCTGAACGTGAGCCTAAGAAAGCTCGAAGACTTGCTGGAAGGTTCCTATTTTCACGACTGGCAGAACGATCCATATTCGCGCGGAGCCTATAGCTATGCCAAAGTCGGAGGCGCTCATGCGTCCGACATTCTCAGCCAGCCGGTGCAGGATACCCTGTTCTTCGCCGGAGAAGCGACCGACCTCACCGGGAATACCGGCACGGTGCATGGCGCAATGGCCAGTGGACAGCGCGCCGCTGCGGAGATCACCAAAACTGACAAACCATCACTCAACCTGGAAAGACTGCACCCTAAATAAAAAAGTCTAAAGCCGGGCTTTTTCTGTATCGCGCAACAACGTGACAGCACAGTTGTCTCATCCAACGTTGTGCCGTGGCGTCCGAAACTGAATTGCCGGTAAGCAGCTCCCTGCCTCCAAACTTTCCCGAAGAGATGCGTACCCTCTTCTGTGAAGTGCTGGGTCACCTCAATGCGGTAGAGCTGCCCTATGTGGTTGCGGGAGCCTTCGCTCTGCAGCATCATACCGGCATATGGCGCAACACCAAGGACCTGGATCTCTTCCTGACCGCAGAAGCCGTGCCCGAGGCGCTTAAGCACCTCGAGGAGCAGGGCTTCGAGGTCGAAATACGCGATCCGGTTTGGCTGGCCAAAGCGCATCGTGACGGTTATTACGTCGATCTCATCACCGGCATGAGCAATGCAATCATTACGGTCGACCAATCGTGGATCGATCGCGCCAGCGAGTCGAAGGTACTCGGCGTCCCCGTGCGCGTGCTTGCTGCCGAGGAACTGATTGCCTCCAAACTGTTTGTCAACTTCCGGGAGCGCTTCGACGGCGCCGACATCGTGCACATCATTTACGGCACGCAAGGGCGGTTCGACTGGACACGCCTCCGCCAACTTGCCGGTGATCACTGGGAGCTGCTGTTGTGGGAGTTGGTGTTGTTCCACTATGTCTATCCCACCAAGCAGCACTATGTACCGCGCGAGGTGTGGAACGATCTGCTCTCACGGTTGCGGTCGCAGCTTGACTCGCCGTCGCCGCAGGCGTCCTTCCGCGGCAGCTTAATTGACGAAAAAATGTTTGCCATCGATGTGCAGGAATGGGGACTGGAAAACCTGCTGCAGGAGAAGCGAGAACTGCGCGAGCCGAAAATCTCTAAAGTAGTGGATGAACCATCCGCCGGCCAACCAGGGAAAGAATGAGGATCGCAGCCATCGCCGATTTGCACTTCAGCCACCAGGGATACGACCGCTTTCGCGAGCAGATGACTCATGTGCGCGACGAGGCCGATGTGCTGGTGCTGGCGGGAGATCTCACCAACTTTGGCGAGCCGCACGAGATGGAATCCCTGATAAACGCGCTGGTGCGCTTACGCATTGCCACCGTGGCTGTGCTTGGCAACCACGATTATGAGAGCGGGCATGCCAGCGAGTTGATGAAGATGATGAGCGACCAAGGCGTGAAAGTGCTTGACGGTACCGCTTACGAACGCGACGGCGTCGGTTTCGCGGGCGCCAAAGGCTTCGGCGGAGGATTCGGGCGTGGCGCACTTACCGCCTTTGGTGAGCCTGAGGTCAAAGCCTTCGTACAAGGAGCGATCGATGAGAGCCTGAAACTGGAACGGGCGCTGTCACAACTGCGCACGCCGAAACGCGTCGTGGTGTTGCACTACGCTCCCGTGGCAGCTACCGTCACCGGCGAGCCGCTGGAAATCTATCCGTACCTGGGGAGTTCACGCTTGGCCGAGGTCATCGACCGGCACGGGGCCGACCTCGTGGTTCACGGTCACGCCCACAGCGGCAGTCCCGAAGGCAAGACCACCGCAGGCTGTCCGGTTTACAACGTCGCCATGGGGCTCAATCAGGGACAGACTTCCGGCCGCGTGTACCGGATCTTTGATGTGTGAGATTCTGGTTCTGCCTTGAGCCGGTCAGGACAGTTTCAACTCAATTTTCTTCGCCGCAACATCGAGTGCAGCAATCCGAAAACTGCGAATCTGTCCGGCGCGCAGCGCTTCGGACTTAGTTGCGCTCCCCGCCGGAGCACCACCCTTCCAGCGCGCCTTCAACATGGAACTCAGCGCGGATAGGTCCGCGGCCGATGCAGGACGAGTCTCTTCGCCTGCCCCCTGCACCGTAACCACTGAACACGTGCCCTGGATTCCTTCTCCCAGCTCAACTCGCGCCTGCCCTTCTGAAACCTCGATTATGCGTCCGCTGACCATGTCGCCGGTTTTATGTTCCGCTATGTATTCATCGAGACTGGTGGGCACAAGTTGCTTCATTCCCAGTCGCAGCAGCCGCCTGTCTTTGTCGATGGCGAGCACCTGGGCTTTGACCACCTGCCCAACCTTCAGCACTTCCTGGGGATGGTTAATCCGCTTCTCGCCGCTGATTTCGCTGACGTGAATCATTCCCTCCACGCCCTCGGAGAGTTGGACGAACGCACCGAAGTTGGTGATGCTGGTGATCGGTCCTTCGATTACCGAGCCCACTGCAAATTTCTGAGCTACCTCGGCCCAAGGATCGCCCAACGCCTGCTTAAGTCCCAGTGAGATGCGGCGCGCGACCGGGTCGACGGACAGAACTACCGCTTCCACGGTTTCGCCCGGCTTGACTACATCGCTGGCCTGTCTCACCTTCTTGGCCCATGACATCTCGGAAAGATGGATCAGACCTTCTACTCCAGGCTCCAATTCAATGAATGCTCCAAAATCGACGACGCGCGTAACCACGCCGCGCACCCGCTCGCCGGTCTTGTATTTGTCGGCCACCGAATGCCACGGGTCGGGTTGAGCTTGTTTCATGCCCAATGAAATGCGCCGCTTCTCCGGGTCGATCTTCAGAACTTTCGCTTCGATTTCTTGCCCGATCGAAAGCACGTCCGAAGGCTTTGAGACGCGACTCCAGGCAATGTCGCTGACGTGCAGCAGACCATCCACTCCGCCTATATCGACAAAAGCGCCGTAATCAGTCAGGCTGCGAACCGTACCATGCACGGTCTCCCCTTCCTTCACTTCAGAATAGCGGCGCTCTTTCCCAATGCGCCCCTCTTCTTCCGTGACGGCACGTCGATCGACCACTACATCTTCGTCGGCTACGTCCAGCTTGATGATGCGGCAGCGGATTTCCTGCCCCACCAACTTCTCCATCTCGGCGGCGTCGCGGGCTCCGCTGCGCGAACCCGGCATAAACGCGCGTACTCCCACGTCAACGCTCAGTCCGCCTTTAATCACGCCGGTCACTGTGCCCATAATCGTGGTCTTGCCGGCGAAGGCCTGTTCCAGCGACGACCAGTCCTTGGGAAGCGCGGTTTTGAAGCGGGAAAGTTCGTAATAGCCATCCGGATCGCGGCCTTTCACCGAGACCGTAATCTTGTCGCCGGGTTTCACCGGTTCATCCGTGGCGGCGAAGGCCGTCAATGGCAGAATGCCTTCGCTCTTGAATCCGATATCCAGCAAAACCGACTCGGCAGTGAGAGCTATCACGGTGCCTTCTATTTGCTGGCTGCCTTCAGCTCTGCGGGAATGGTCGTGCTCGAACTGCGAAAGGAGTTCGCCAAATGACTCATTGTCCTCGGCAGGGGATTGGGAATCTGGGATGCTAGGTTTGGACATAAGAATTCGGAAGGTTCATTTTGTCATAATCCGGACTTGGATGACACTGCGGTTGACTTCGCAGTGGGGAAACACATCAGAAGGACGCATGCGCGACAAATGCCTTTAGGCATGTCTACGCAGCAGGCCGTTACCGAGAATTAATCTAGGCTGGATATTTTCCCGTGATGTAGCCTTCCAGATGTCGAATGGTCTCTTCGTGACCGGAGATGATCCATTTCACCAGATCGCCAATCGAGACCATACCTACGACAGTCTCTCCCTCAACCACAGGAAGATGACGGAAGTGGCCTTTGGTCATGATGGCCATGCATTCATCGATGGTGTTTTGGCGGGTCACAAACGTCACCGGGCTGGTCATGATCTCCCGGACCGGCGTCTCCTTTGACAACCGTCCCATGAGAATGACCTTGCGGGCGTAATCACGCTCAGAGACAATTCCGACGAGCTTGTTGTCTAACAACACGACCAAGGCCCCGATTCCCTCTTTCGCCATCTTCTCGATGGCTTCGTAAACAGACTGTTCGGGGCCAACCGACAAAATTGCCTTGCCGGACTTTTGCTTCAGCAGCGATTCAACCGCGTCACTCACGTTCATGGAAGCACCTGTCGGGCTCCCATGCTAGCATGCCCGGAGGCGAAAAACATTCCTCGTCTTTCGTGTTGGAAACCCATATCGAAAGCCCGCAAATCTATTTACCGGTGTCACACCACATTGGTGTACACATACTGTATTAAGCGCACTTTTCCAGCAAAATTGCTTTGACAAGCCCGCCAGACGCGGTTACAGTTCTGCTCAATTCCCTTCCGGATGGCAATAGCAGGAGGTTTCCCTTGGGCGGCATACCCAGCAACTATACCGTTGACCTCGATCTCATATCCCCGGTCGACCTGATGGGGATTCCCAACAGCTTTGACATCACTTCCCTTCCCAAAATTCAGATCGCGCTGGATCACATTACCGTCGAGCCGATCACTCTGAAGCCGATGGATGTCAATGTGCGCCTGAAGGAGATTCCCTCCGTCCGGACCCACATACCTGCGGCCTTCACGGTGGGGTTCTCGGTGCTGGGACTGCAAGTGGCCAGCATTCGTCTGTGCGGCGAAGCTCAGGTCATAACTGAACCGTACGTGCCCAACCCCTGCGAGCATTGTGGAGGGGGCGTGACTCTGCTTCCGGGCGGCCTGGTGCCGCAACCGGTCACCACTGTTCCAACACCTGTTGCAGCTGCGGGCGTACCACGAGCTGCGCGCGTAGCACGAAGAAAAGGCAAGTAAGGCATGAAGGATCTGTCCGGGCCCCTCCGTTTCCGGGGAACACCAAACCGGTTGCTGGCGACGTTGGAACTTCCTGAGAAGTTTCCACCGCCGAAGGTTTGCCGGGTAGTCTTGCCGGACACTGGCACGATGCCGCTGATGGTACGAGCGCTGCGTTCGACGGCTCCCGTAGTTTCCACTCTGAGTTTTCGCCTCCCTAAGTCCACCCCGCCCGGGTCATACCAGGGCAACGTTGAACTGGGAGCGAGGCGGATTCCCGCAGTGGTGGAGGTGGAACCTCGAGCTAGCTTGCGTTTCATCCGCTCCAAGGTAACTTTCCGGGAGAGACCCGGAGCTCGGGCAAGGGCGGAGCTGGTACTGGTCAATCGAGGCAATGTGGACGTCACCGTCCCGTCCGAGGACAGTTTGTGTGTCTTCGCCAATGATGGACTAACGCGCGCCCTATACAGCGGGTTGGTGGAAGAGGGCGGCGACGGCAGGCAGCGCATCGACCGCATCATGGACGAGGTGGCAAAAGCGCATGGCGGACTGGTGCGCGCGACGGTCCTTGAAGGGGCCGGTTGCCTTGCTCCCGAAGAAGTTCGCGAGCTCGTGGTGGAGTTCCATTTTTCGCATCGGTTGACCGCCGGACACACGTATCGAGGGACATGGTCGATTGCCGAATCAAGTCTCGAAGTTGAGGTCGAGGTCGTTGGCGGACCCAACGGCAAGGAGAGGGCCAATGAGTAGCGGTAACGCAGCACTTACAGCATATTTGCAGGCTCTAGCGAATTTGACAGAACAAGGTGCGCAGTTGGGCGTCGATATTGTGGAGTCACTGGCCGGAAGCTCTCCCCAGTTGCTGGACAGTCTGAAGAAACTGCTTGGAGCCGGCGGTCCCTGGTCGGCTTGCAGCCCATGCGATATTCCGCCGCCGTGCTGGATGCCGAGACCTTTATGCGATGTAACCAGCCTCGGGCGGCCGGGCGATACGGCACGTTTGGGTTTCGTCATTACCAATTGCAACATGGCCTTCCGTCAGGTCGCGGTATTCACTACCACTCCAAATGCGGGGCTCACCTTCAGCGCTGCCGACATCAATCTCACGCCCATGGAACGCGGAGAGATTCTCGTCTCTCATCTCATTCCGACGACGGCCCCACTCGGCTCGAAGCGCGAGATCCTGATGTGGGTCCGCGGCTGCCGCCTGTATTTTCTGCGCTGGACCGTCGCCGTCGGCGCTCTCGGAGCCGACAGCTTCTTTGAAGTAGACGTGAAAGATTGTCCCGATCCCGTCCACCACTGGTACGACCACTTCTATTGTCCGCGTCCGTGCCTGGAAGAGCGAGGAAACAACCCTCCAGGAACGCGTGGATGAACGAGGTAACCCGACTCACCAAGGCATGGGGACGCGCGTTGGACGCCAATGTGCGTTATACCGCCCTGCTCGGTGAACTGGCCGTGAGAAGTTTCGACCTGCTGGTTTCTGCGGTCTCTGAAATCGGCCCGCAAATCATTTCAACCGATATAACGCAGGAGGCTAGCAGCGTGACGCCCACTCCCCCCGCACCCGTACTGGCTCCCTCGCCCGCAGCCATGGTCCTGGAAGGCGAGGCCGGAACCCGTGCTTTCGGCTTGTTCGTGGTGGAAAACAAGCTGGCCAAAGAGGTGTCGACCCAGGTTGCCGTCGGACCCTTGATTGACCCCGACGGTCAAGAGATTCCCTCAGTGTTGCGGTTTGAGCCCGGCATTATCACGCTGGCTCCCGGCGAGCAGGTGGTGGCGAAGGTAAGCGCAAAGATCAGCCGCGGACTGGTTGCCGGGGTGCGATACCAAGGCGAGATAAGCATCCCCGGGATTTCCGGTGCCAGCATACCGATCATTGTGAGACGCAAGCCGACAACCAGAACATCGGATGGCGCGGTTAAGCCCGACACAGTGAACATGGCGGCAGCGGCGGCCAAGCCCCGGAACACTGGCCGGCGCTCGCCTCGCAAGAGCCAGTCCTAAGTAACGAGAGGCAAGTCACCCACAAGGCCCCCCGATGAACGCGACCGCCGCACCGACCACGGAAACCAGCGCAGTTTGGGAACTTCCGGAACGGCTTGGCCTAACCGCCGACCTGAAACGGCTGCAAACGGTTCTCGCCGGCTGGGTGGAAGAAACCGATCCAGAAGTACGCCATATGATTCGGACTCAACTCTCTGGACGAGCTAAGTATTTTCGGCCGGTCACCATCTTTGCATGCTATCGCTCGATGATGGACAAGTCCCCTCCGGACGTGGTGGTGACGGGCGCCGCCGGCCTGGAGTTGTTGCACAATGTGAGCCTGATTGTCGACGACATCCTGGACCGCTCGCGCTATCGTCGGGGAAATCTCTCGCTGCATTGCCGTTATGGTTTTCTCCCCGGCCTCATGACGTCGGGATACATCATGGCCGCAGCCTCGAAACTGGTGGCTTCTGACGCTTATTCGGTAGGCTTGCTATCCGAGCTGATGCAGCGCTTGGGAGTGGCGGAATGTCTGCAATGGCGGTTGCGGCGACACGCTCTGGGCACCGAAGATTGGCGGATGATTGCCGGCGAGGATACGGGTTCCATGTTCGAAATCTGCGCCCGCCTGGGTACCCGCGATAATGGCTTGCAGAAGTTTGGCAGATTGTTGGGAATGCTGTATCACGGGTGCGATGATGTGGCCGATGTTCGCGGGACCACGGCGCTGGGCGGAGGTTCGGCGCGCGACATCGAAGACGCCATCCTCACTCTTCCAGTCGCAATCGCGGTTCGAGATCCAGAAACGGCGTTGCTGTTTCGCAATGCCAATCCTGAGAACCGGGATGCCCTCACCCGGAAACTGGTGCAGGCTTTACCGGAGGCCGAGGTCTATTTGGATCAGCTCGCTGCGGAAGCGGAGGCCGAAGCGTTGGCCAACAGCAAGTACCCGGAGCGCCTGCTGTCGCTGATCCACGACACGCGTCTCCTTTCCAGGGCCTAACTGTGGCGAACCAACGCAAGCCGAGACGGGATCCCGCAGAAGTCGCTCCTGGCCGACAGCAGCAGAAAAAGAGTACTGATCTCTACGATGTCGCCATCGTCGGTGCAGGACCCGCAGGCAGCACCCTTGGATGGAAGCTGGCCTCACAGGGTGTGAAGACACTCGTCTTGGATGGCGCGCGCTTCCCTCGCGAAAAAGTTTGCGGCGACTACATTGAACCTCGCGGCCTGCGCATCCTGAGCGAGATGGGATGCTTGCCGACCCTGGAAGCAACCGCGCCCCTCCCCATCGTTTACTCCTCCACCTACGTCGATTCCGAACGCTGCTATATTGGCCGAATCCCTTTTTATGGCGTCCATAAACATCTGCCGCCGCATGGCTATATTGTCCCGCGTGACGTGCTGGACAACACCATCCTTGAAAGCGCTGTTAAAGCCGGCGCGACCGTTCACCAGGAAACCTACGTCACCGGTTTCAGCGCTAATCGATCGCGGGTAACCGTTGATGCCACGCATCGCGGACGGCGAGTTACCTACCATGGCCGATTTATTGTCGGTGCCGATGGAGTGAACTCGGTGGTCGCGCGCCAGGCCGGATTGCTGGTTGACGATCCACGGCACATTGCGCTCTCCCAGCGCGCCTACGCCGACGGTTACGAGGGCAACCTGGGAGAAGCAGCATTCTTTTTCGACGGCGACTTTTTTCCCGGCTACGGATGGATGTTCCCTATGGGCCGAGGCCGCGTGAATCTTGGGGTCGGCGTATTGAAGGAGACTTGCCAGCGGAACAGCATTGCGGTTCCCCAACTGTTTCGTGATTTTTTCGCGAAGCTGAAGCGAAGCCATCCTCGCTGTAGGAAGCTCAAGCTGGTCCGGCCTCCCATCGGCGGCATCGTGAAGACCTACGGCGGCGCTGGTCCCAATTACTTCGACCGTGGGCTGCTGATCGGAGACGCGGGCTGTTTTGTCGATCCCATGACTGGGGAAGGCATCACACCTGCCATGGAGTCGGCCCTATTGGCAGCCCCGGTCATCGTGAAAGCGATTGCTGAGAAGCGCGTTGATGCGGATTCTCTTTCCGGCTACGAAGCTGCATTCCGCAACTACTTCGATCCTTCGATGATTTTTGTGGATTTGTGCGCGGCCACGCTACGGAATCCCCATTATTGGGGGTCGTGGAAAAAGGCGCTGGTACGAGGTTGTGCCTTGGCGCAGGCGGATACAAACTTCGCCGTGACTGCCGGTGCATGCTTTGGCGGATTGGATGTCAATCCTTCTGGAATTCTCGGTGCAATGTGGATGAAGACCGCTGAGAGTTTGATGAACATCGGCCCCCAGAGCTTGCTTGAATTTGTGGATGGACAGACGGCGAGCGCGGCACTTACTTTGCAGGAAGCAACTGGATGGATGACCGACGCTTGGGGATCACTCTTGCATGATCCCTTTTGGCATGCCAGTTGGACCATGGACGTTCAGCGAAAGTGGCTGAGTGCACTTTCCATTATGAGCAAGAGGCTGCCAGACCCGCGCATCAAGGGCGTGATATAGGAGCTTGGCTACTCTTTCGCCTTGGCCCTGCGGGCGCGCTGGGGCGCCGGTTTGCCGGCCGGCTTGGAGATTTTTTCAATCTCGCCGGCGAAGTGGTCTACGGCCGTCGTGGGTAGCGCGATCATTTCCCGCAGGTATTCCCGGCTGAAGTCGGTGAGCCGTCCAACGAACTTCTGCGAATCATCAGCGCCTTCACTGACGCGGGTAAGTTCGGCGCTGATTTTTTGCGTATATTTCTCCGCCGACTCCACCCATCCGCCCCAGAACTTCAAAGCTGCCGTCACTGCGGCAAGCTGAGTGCGAGCCACCTCGACCATGATCTCGCGAATTTCTTCGCTCTGTTTTGCCGTGCTGGTTTGCGCCATGCTACATCACCCCGAACTGGAGTTAGGTGTGAAGTAAGATACTACGGATTCCAGACTGATACAACGGCCGTTAGCGTTCGTGTAGCTGCTCCAAGATAATGTCACCCCTTAACTGCAACGAGACTTTGTCACCCTGTAAGGATGGTGACCATGAGTCAGAAAGAGTTCCAACGGGTGAAGGTGATCGAGAATGCAGCAGGCGGGCGGCTGAGCGTACGCGAAGCCGCCCGTCTGCTGCACCTGAGTACACGGCAGGTACAACGACTCAAGCAGCGCTATCGGCCCGATTCCATCGCCTGGGTGCGGCACGGCAATCGCGGTCGCTCCATGCCTTGGGCCGTTTCAATTCCCCAGAAGCAGTTGATTCTGAGCTTGGCTCGCGGCAAGTATCGGGGCTTCAACGATTCCCACCTCACCGAAAAACTTCGGGCCGAGGAGCACCTCCCCGTCAGCCGCGAAACCGTGCGCCGCATCCTGCGCGCCGCCAAGCTAGCCTCTCCGCAGAAGCGCCGGCCTCGCCAATATCGCTCCCGCCGCTCGCCCCGCCCACGTTTCGGCATGATGGCCCTCACCGATGCCAGCCGTCATGACTGGCTCGAAGGCCGCGGTCCCCAACTCACCCTCATCGGCTTTCAGGATGACGCTACCAGCCAGATCCTGGCCGCCCACTTCCAACTCGAACCCGAAAATACCCTCGGCTATCTCCGCGCCCTGCACGCCATGATCACCGCGCACGGCATTCCGCTCAGCCTCTATCGCGACCGCCACAGCATCTTCCAGCGCAACGATGCCCACTGGACCCTAGCCGAACAGCTCGCCGGCAAACAATCTCCTACCCAACTGGGACGCACCTTGGAGGAACTCGGCATCCAGCAGATCCCCGCTTACTCGCCGCAAGCCAAGGGCCGCATCGAGCGCGCCTGGCGCACTTGCCAGGATCGTCTGGTCAGCGAACTCCGGCTCGCTCGCGCTACCTCTTTGGCAGAAGCTAATGCCGTGCTCGCCCGCTTCTGCGCCGACTACAACCAGCGCTTTGCCCGCCTCGCCGCCGACGCCACCCGCGACTTCCGCCGCCTGCCCCGTCGCTTCGATCTGGCCCGCTGCCTCAGTTTGCGCTACCAGCGCGTGGTCGCTGCTGACCACGTCATTACCCTGGGCGCGCATTCCATCGCCCTGCCGCCCTTGCCCGGCCATCGCGGCTACGCCGGACAAACCGTAGAACTTTCCCATCAGCTCAATGGCACCCTGCACGTCTATCGCGGTGACCTTCTGCTGTTGGCCCACTCCCTGCCGCTGCAAGAATACGCAGAGCGCCGTCCGGCTCCTCGCACCTCGCCGCAGAAACCAAAACCCAAGATGCCCCGCATCTACCACCTCGCCGGCCGCCCGGCTTTAGCGGCCGTTACTTAAATCACAGGGGGTGACACAGTCTCGTTGCAGTTAGTACGACATTTTCTCGTTGCAACTACACGGCCGTTAGCGTTCGACGCAACGGCCGTTCAGCCGGTGCAGAGTCCTGAGACGCTCCGGCAGCTTCCATCACAGGGCTTGCCGGCCCAGGCAACACCCAAAGCGTGCAGGATGAGTTCGTCTTCTAAAGTTAACTTGCCAGCATCTAAGATTGCTTCGTGCGCATAGCAAACAGTTTGATTGCGCGTGATACACCAGGGTTCGTGACGAATGACACCCGAACAGTGCTCACACGCTGAGTCGGCGGTGTACTGATTACTGTGATACCACTTGCTCCGTTCAGTTGTGGGCATGGCGGTCCTCCTGATTGCTCGTGCCCACTTCGCTGCTTTGATTGCGTGTCGTGAACCATCTCAATTCACGGGCCGGCAAGCCATGACGTTCTCCATCAGTCGCCGGTCGGAGCACGATAAGAACAGCTTGAAACAGGTATGTCCGGAAATGTTGTGACTCAAATCACCAGTGGGAGTGATGAGGCATGACACTCTGGTTGTAGGCGAGATAGTGCGGACAGTTGAGCCCGCACCAATCGAGAAGACCAATCCAGCAAGGAAGGGTTGTACGTGGACATGAAGACCCGCACTACCCGTACGAGCCGATACACCAATCCGGGAAGAGCTCTAGCGTTTCTCTCAAGCCGCTAGCGACAATTACATCGCGCTCATTTTCACGTAGCGTTTAAGGTCAGGCGCCATCGAAACCAGCATTCCGACCACGGTTGCGACCACCACTGCCAACATTACGTTCTTCAGCATTTCACTTCTCCTCAAATAAAGTTTTTGCAAATCACGTTGTTTTGGAGGTGGCGATTTGCTCCACCAATTCCTCCACCATGTCGGCCGCCGGAGTAATTGCGTTCTGCACCAGCTCAGTCAATCCCATGCGGCCTTCGTCGCCGCCACAGTCAGCAGGCTCACATCCCACCACCAGCAAGCGAGCGCTGATGGCGCCCATGGTCTTAGCCAATTGCACAACCTTCACCGGGTCCATGCTGTGGCCGTCAAGCGGAGCGTCGTCGCTCTCTGCCGTGCCAATGCTGTCCAGGTCCGGCTCGATGGTGTAGAGCGTGCCGGGAATATCGCCACGCGGGACCGCATCCACCAAGATGACCGCGTCCCATGGATCCAGTAGCGCGTAAGCCAGGTCGAAGGCGCGAATACCGAAATCCACGACCTGAACGCCTTCAGGAAATTCGCGCGTGGCTAGCGCGCGCGCGACCTCAACTCCGAAGGCATCATCCCCGAGAAAAATGTTCCCCACGCACGCGATCAGAATGCGCTGACTCATGCCGGCTCTCCACCCTCGTCGTTCAGGCCTAGCGGCTCTACCTCCTCCGGCGAGAAGAAGAAGCGATGTCCGGGCTGGCGAAGCATGCCGAGGTCTCTGCCGGGATCGTCTTCAAGGACTACGGCGAGTTGAATCTGATCTTCGTAGTCCTGCTCAATGGCCTCGATAATCGCAACCTGGCCTTGCAGGGCCATGTCCATAATGTCGGCGGTCTTCTGCGGCCACAGCCGCACGCGATTCCCTTTCTTCAGATCGATGCCGAAGACGCGAACGCTCTCCACCGCGGGCCGCTCCGGAAAAGGGTCCCAGTTGTCGCTCATCGTTCTTCCTCGCTATTGGGTACACGCCGCATTCCACGAATGGCGCCATGCACTTTCATCATGTGCTCAGGCGGAAGGGTTTCCGTCCGCTCCAGAATGGCTTTAGCGCGAGAGTCACCCTGACGCATCTCCTGCTTCTCTGCATCGGTGAGGGTGAGCACACGCAGCGCCAGCATCTCGTCCATCTCTGTCCCGTCAAAAAAGTCACCCGCGCTCTCGGGAGCTATCTGCGGGTAATCGTAGAGAATGATGGGAGAGCAAAGTAGCATGTCGTGTTGACCTTCTGGTCCGACCAGTACGGGGAACACGCCTTTGTTCTGGCATCCAGCGGCCGCGGTACGAAACCGGTCCGGCGGCTCCAGCAGCGAAACGAACTCACCTTTTTCGATACCGAGCAACACATGCGCCGAAGTGAACGAGAAAGTCAGCATACGCTCGCGTTCGCAGGCGGCCGCATTCTCGACAGCGGTAAGGTTGGCCAGCTCCAGATGGAGTTTGAACAGACCGTCCTGGACAGCTTCCGCTTGTATCTTCAACTCGCCGGTGAGAACGTTTTGCGTGGCGGGAGACTCTACCGCGTTGAACTGTAGGTTGGAGGTTGCCGAATCCCGGACCAGGTCAGTTACCAGCAAACCGTTCTGATCCGCCGACCGCTCCACGCCTTCTTCCCAGTTGGCCGTGCCTTCGCGTGGATCTTGCCTTTGTACCAATGTCAGGAAGCGAACGCGCACATCGAGCGTGCTTTCGGGGCCGCCGGCGACGAGACACTCGGTGCTCAATCGATATGACTCGGCGGGACGCTGTGCCTCGGCAAAATCCCGGGGATAGAGAGTTCCAAAATTCCAGCGCTGACGGTTCTTGGTCGACGAGGGGCGATAGGGATACAGAATGTAGCCCTCATAGAGAACCGCATTCGCGATCTTCTCCACCGCGGCGAAGTTCATGCCTTGACCTTCCCATCTCCGGAGGTAGCCGAGGATGCCAGCGCTTCTTCGGGAACCACGCGCTCGATAAGTTGCTCCCAGGTAGGAATGCCGTGCCGTACTTTGTAGCGGTAGAGACGCTCGAAGGCGTCACGTTGCAGGCACAACCACGCGCTGTTGGGATAATGCTGGTCCATCATCTGCTTCCAGATCTGCAGCGGAAGGCGATAGTTGGCCTCGCGGTCCCACGGAATCTGGGTCATCTGAAGATGGTCGTCAATATCGTTGTAGAAAAGGGTCCCACTGAATAGCACGCATAGCGGTATCTCGCCTGACTCCAGACCGTGGAAGTACTTGGTGGCCGCAACATTAAAATCGAAGGTGCAAGGCAACTGCAGGTCGACAAGTGTGGCGCCCGTGAAACCCGGAACGGAAACACTGGTGTTCATCCACAGCAGCGACTTGACGGTCCGTCCCCAGCGTTCGGGTTCGCCGAACAGGTCATGCAATTTTTCCTTTTCCGTGCTGACGTAACCGCGGCGCGTGGGCTCGATCTGCACCTGGCAGCGCAGGCTTAAGCTATGCACCGCCTCGTCGGCGGGCAGGTTTTCGATGCGCAGCTTCAACGCGATCAGCGGTACTGCCGAGTAGGCAACGGCTTCGGCCCCTTCGATGCGGAAGCTCAGTTCAGGCATGCATGGTCTCCGTCCGGCCACTGCACCTGGTTTTCAGGTCCGTGAAGAAGCCTTGTATTTCCTTCCACACCTCGACTCCGCCAGACAGTCCGCGCCAATGCATGCGAATCAAACCAACAAGGCGATAACACTCATCGATGGGTGCCAGAAAGTATTCCCGTGCCGGCCCCACACGGTTAATGAGGAGAGCTTCGACGTCGGGCTCCATGGCTTGCAAGGCCGGACTTTGAGCAGCAATGTCGCTCCATGACTCCAGGCTCAGCAGCGATTCCGTCGCTCCAGCAGGACTGGGATACATCGCCACCATCTTGCCGGAGGCGGCATCGCGATAGAAAAAAGCGAGGTTGATGGGAATCATCAGCGATTCCCACTGCGCATCCGAAATATCCAATCCGGTCAATAACCGAGAGCGTCGCGGGATGCGACGGTAGCGGCCGGTGGTTTTACCGTCGAATAAAAGAGCGCATGGTTCACAGGCACACAGAATCTGCCGGGTCACCGGCTCCAACAAATGCGAATGCCCGGGCGCAACTTCCGCGCTACACAACTCGCACCGCTCCGCGGGAGCACGCTTGCGAGCAAACTTGCGTAGCGCCGCAAAGGCATTCTCACGCTCAACCTGTGGCCCGGGGGCGTCACTCATCGTTTTCCTTTCCGTAAGTCCGGTTAAGCGGGCGGGAAATTCGGCATGCGCGGATCGATTGGTCTGCGCTTGTCGGCATTAATTCCGGTCGCGTCCCGCGAAGTCCGGCCTTCTCCCTTACGGCCCGGTTCGCGCTTGGTGAGAGTCCATTCTTCTCCCTTATGAACACCCGGCGTGTGTGAGGGGCTATCCGGGGTGGTGTGTTGGCGTGCCATAACGACTCCTTTCAACATTTACGTAATCACGACCAGCTTTGCCGAACTGGGTTGTTGCACTACCTCGGCTATGATCTGCGCCGCGTCCGGAGCAGCTTCGGTCACTGCATCCTCCACGGTGCTTTTCATGGCCGCAATCGTGGAGCCGCATCCTCCGGCCTCTTTTTGCACCCGGAGTTTCACCACGCCCTCCGAGATGCCGACCAGTTCAACATCTCCGCCATTCGATTGCAGCGAAGGACGAACCTTGTCGAGTGCGCGAAGCACCCTGGTCTCGATGTCGTCGGGATGCAGGCCGTGCAGAAGAAGGACGCTGGCCACCAGATCGTCCTCGAGAAGCTTCCTGGTGACCTGCTCGCCTTCTGCGCTTTGGGAGATGACCCCCAGGGCGTGATCGAGGGCCGCCCCATGCAATTCCATGATGGATTGCACTAACTCGAGCGCCGCGGTGTGCAACTCCGGATCGGCCGCCCGCTCGAGCTTGGCGACCAATTCCTCGATGCGTTCCGTACGAGCGTGGAACTCCCGTTCTTGTGTCATCCGTGTTGTTTGCTCTCCAAACGTTTCGGTTACTTGTGTCCAGCTACTCCGAACATTGGGGAGTGGCGGGTTTCCAGCACTTTACCATTGCCCAGGTACATGTGGACACCACACGGCAAACACGGATCGAAGCTGCGTACCGCGCGCATGATGTCGATGCCCTTGAACTTGTCCGGCCCGTTCTCTTCGAAGATCGGGGTATTCTGCACCGCGTCCTCGTAGGGACCAGGAGTTCCGTAGATGTCGCGCGGATTAGCGTTCCATGGAGTTGGTGGATAAGGATGGTAGTTCGCGATCTTGCCATCACGAATCACCACGTGGTGCGACAGCACACCACGCACCGCCTCATGGAAGCCGCAACCAATCGCTTCTTCCGGCACCTTGAAATCCGACCACGTCTTGGTGCGTCCGGCTTTCATCTCCTCGAGAGCCTTCTCCACGAAGTACAGTGCCGTAGCCGCGGCATACGCCTGGAAGTAGGTGCGCGCCCGATCGCGTTCGATGGCATTGCTCCACTTCGGTATCCGCCATTCGAACTCCGCCTCAGGCAACATGGCCGTCTTCGGCAGATTGATCTTCACGCTGTTTCCCGTGGCCTTGACATAGCCGATATCCACCAAGGCGGACAACGCCGTGGACCACAAACGGGCGATAGGGCCGCCGCCGGTGTCGAGCGCCAGATGGTCGCCGGTGCGTTTGTCGAGCCAGCGCGGCGACATGACCCAGGTGTAGTTCTTGTTGAAATCGCGATCCTGCGGACGCGGCAGGGTCGTCTGGTTCCACGGATGCTTTCGGTCCACCTTGTTCCCCAGCGGATCGGTGGGAACAAAGATCTCTGAGTTTTCCCAGTCGTCGTAATAGGAGCTGCCCAACAGGATGCGCATGTTCAAGTTGATGTCGATCAATTCGTTGGTCACCAACTGGCCGTCGACGACGACGCCCGGAGTGACATACATGGCTTTGCCCCATTCCGACATCCGGCGATAAGTGTAATCGCAAACGTCCGGATCGTTGAACGAGCCCCAGCATCCCAGCAAGATGCGACGCTGACCAACCTTTTCGTATCCCGGCAAGGCCTCGTAAAAGAAGTCGAACAGGTCATCGTGCAGCGGGACCACCTTCTTCATGAACTCCACGTATTTCATCAGGCGGACAAGGTAGTCGGTGAAGAGCTGGATGGTGGCGACGGTTCCCACGCCCCCCGGATAAAGCGTGGAAGGATGGACGTGGCGACCTTCCATCAGGCAGAACATCTCGCGGGTCATGCGGCTCATGGCGAGGGTTTCACGATAGAACTCGCCCGTGAACGGATTTAGCGCCCGCATGATTTCGGCGATCGTCTTATAGCCGTGCTTGTCGGCGTTGGGGCACGCTTTACTTTGGGCCTTGTCCCAAACGCCAGGATTGGTCTCTTTGACCATCTGTTCGCAGAAATCCACGCCCACCAGATTGTCCTGGAAGATATTGTGGTCAAACATGTATTCGGCGGCTTCACCGAGATTGATGATCCACTCTGCCAGCGCGGGAGGCTTCACGCCGAAGGCCATGTTCTGGGCATAGACCGCGCAGGTTGCGTGATTGTCTCCGCAGATGCCGCAGATGCGGCTGGTAATGAAGTGCGCGTCACGCGGGTCCTTGCCCTTCATGAAAATGCTATAACCGCGGAAGATTGACGAGGTGCTATAGCACTCGGCGACTTCGTGGTTGTCGAAATCAATCTTGGTGAAGATTCCCAGACTGCCCACGATCCTGGTAATCGGGTCCCAGTGCATCTCCACGAGATTTCGCTTTTTGGTCGAGATATCCGGCCGTACTTCTGTGGTTGTGCCCATCTCGTTCAGTCCTTTCCGCTATTGCGCTGAGGGGCGATAGCCCGTGGTGAGTGCCGGACCGCGATGCCGCCACTTCGGTTCTTTGTTGACGGTAGAGTTGGTGATGCCACGCAGAGCGCGTATCACACGGCCGTAATTGCTAATGCCAAGGCTGGAAACCCGCGCTCCGGGCGGTTCATCCATAAACGGCATGAATTTGTCGGGGAATCCCGGCATGGTACAACCGATGCAAATACCACCGACGTTAGGGCAGCCGCCTATCCCGCGCATCCAGCCACGCTTGGTGACGTTGCAGTTGACCACCGGCCCCCAGCACCCGAGTTTCACGATGCATTTCGGCGAACCGTACTCCAGAGCGAAGTCGCCCTGCTCGTAGTAGCCGGCGCGATCGCAGCCTTCGTGAATGGTCTTACCGAAAAGCCACGTAGGGCGGAGTTGATCGTCAAGGGGAATCATCGGAGCCAGTCCAGCCACTTGGAACAGCAGGTAAAGCACAGTCTCCATAAAATTGTCCGGCTGTACCGGGCAGCCCGGAACATTGACGATGGGCAAGCCCGCTTTCGACCGCCATCCCCAACCTAAGTAATCGGCCAGTCCCATGCATCCCGTGGGATTGCCGGCCATGGCGTGAATACCGCCATAGGTTGCACACGTGCCGGCACCAATGAGGGCCAGCGCTTTGGGAGCGAGTCGATCAATCCAGTCACAAGTCTTGATGGGCTGGCCCGTGCGATCGTCGGTGCCGACCGCTGCCCAGTAACCCTCGCTCTTGATGCGCTCGTTGGGTATGGATCCTTCGACCACGAGCACGAAGGGATCCAGTTCTCCTTTTTCTGCCTGATAGAAGAATTTCATGAAGTCATCGCCGTTTTCGTAGGCGAGAACCGGGTTGTGAAGATGAACTTTGGGCAGCCCAGGTATTGCACCCATCACCACGTCTTCGATACTGGGTTGCTCGGCCGCGGTAACAGACACGCTATCGCCATCGCAACCCAAACCGGCGGTTATCCACAATATGTGAACTTCCTTGACCGGCGGTGCCTTCGCTCCCGACAGCGGCCGTTGCTCCCTGCTAATGGAGGTCGGTTCCGGCATAAAGTCTCCTTCCTTAATGCTGCAAAAGTCTGCCTCCCGGCTACAGGAAGCACGCGCAAAATGCTCGAGATACAGAGGTGGACGGCGCCGGCAAAGCAGCGCCGCTCGCTTCCAATTTCTGTTGTGCTAGTTGTGCTGTAAATGAAATTCCGGCTGCCTTTGGCTCAAAGGCAACCAAGTTGATGGCAGGGATATCGTGGAGTCTTGCGAATAGTCCGGGATTTGGCATGCAAACCAACATCCCTTCCCCACATTTCGAACCTCAGGACGAAGTCCGAACCAAAGCGCACCGGCCCGCATCGAGCCGACAATTGATTGCTACCTTCTAGCTAGTTTGAGATCCAAGTCCCCACGACTCGACCTAACCCCGATGCGATGCCATCCCCGCTCGCCGAGGTTGTCCCTGCTAACAAATTCTCGGGAGCTGCTCTCCGAACATCACGTCGAGAACGCGCGTCCCGCCAATCTCCGTTTTCATCAGCACCATACCGGCATGATCGGCCACCACCTCACCGATGATGACCGCAGCACTGCCTAAGGGATGCTTTTGCATCCGGCGAACCATGTCGTCCGCCGTTTCAGCGGCGACGATCGCCACCAACTTGCCTTCGTTGGCCACATAGAGCGGATCAAGACCGAGTATTTCGCAAGCTCCCTTAACGGTCTCCCGCACGCGGAATCTGACGTTCTTGCAGTAGCATTCCGACCTGAGATCGGCCTGCAATCTCATTTAACGTGGTCGCTACGCCGCCACGAGTTGGATCGCGGAGACAATGGATGGCCGATATGCCATCACCGCCGGTCACTTCGAGCATCGCAGCCACCAGCCCATGCAGGGGAGCGCAGTCGCTGTCGATAGCGCCTTCAAATTCGAGGTTCTCCCGTTGCGACATGATGGCCATTCCGTGGTCACCGATGAAACCGCTGACGATAATCTTGTCGCCCGGACGCGCCCGATCGGCGGAAATCTGCACGGGCGTGTCGATCACACCCAGACCGGTAGTCGTGATGAATACCTGGTCGCCCTTGCCACGATTCACAACCTTGGTGTCGCCGGTCACGAGGAGGACGCCAGCTTCGTTGGCCGCATCACGCATGGATTCCACCACGCGACGAAGATCATCGGCTGCCAGCCCTTCCTCCAGGATGAAAGCCACGGCGAGATAGAGCGGGCGGGCGCCGCTCATGGCCAAATCGTTCACCGTGCCGTTGACCGCCAGCCGTCCAATATCTCCGCCCGGGAAGAAAATGGGCGTGACCACGAACGAGTCCGTGGTGAACGCCAGCCGGGCGCCATTCACTTCGACGACGGCCTGGTCGTCAAGCTTGTCAAGAAACGGGTTGGCGAATGCCGGCCGGAAGACCTTGTCGATCAGCTCAGCCGTCAGCTTGCCGCCACTGCCGTGGCCCAGCACGATCTGTTTGTGCTCGAAGATCGGTAGCGGACAGGAACCGAATACTACAGCTTCACTCATAGCACCTCAAGGCTTCCGGCATTCAGCCGGCATGTGATGACTGTGCCGTCCCTGAAGGGACTCGCTAGATTTTTCCAGCTTACCAAGGGCTTACGCCCTGGGCTAAAACCAATTCCGCTCCTGCGGAGCTGGCCTCTTGCCCAATCGTTCTATCGGGCCAACTTAAGAAGTTCTAACGAACCACTTGAAGGCCCGCGTTAACCCTGGCAAACGAATTCGGCAACCTCGAACCGCGGTTAGATCACGTCTTCCTCACCCATCGCCACATGAATCAGGTCCCAGAGAATGTGCAGCAGCGCGACGTGCGATTCCTGAATACGATGGGTGCTGAAGCTGGGCACGATGAAACAGTAGTCGCACGCATCGGCCATGCGCCCGCCATCCTTGCCGGAAAAGCCGACGGTCAGCATGTTCTTACGGCGAGCCGCCTCCAACCCGTAAATCAGGTTGGGCGAGCTGCCGCTGGTAGAGATGGCCAGCGCCATGTCGCCCGGCTTTCCCCACAGGTCAATCTGGTCGACAAATATCCGGGCGAAGTCCTTGTCGTTGGAAATTGCCGTCAATACTGGAATCTGGCTGACCAGGTCCAGCGCGGGAAGCGGCCGCCGCTTTTCAATAATGGGATGGATGAACTCGACCGCGACATGCTGCGCGTCGCAGGCGCTGCCGCCATTACCCATCACCCACAGCTGATGGCCCTCACGAAATCGTTCCGCCATCTTCTGGCTTAGCTCGCCAATGGCACCGGCGTAGTGCTCGAAAAACTTCTCTTTGACTTCCACGGATTCCCGGCACTTGTGCATGACCTTCTCACGCCAGGGATCGACCTGCGACGACGGTTGCGGCGTGCCGCTCGCGGAAGTATTCAGCGGTGTCATGCGGCTCCCCCAGTGGAAATCGCCGTCAGGTTGACATCGTCTTTATCTCTTCTCAGGTGCCTGCCATAGGCGTAATAGGCAGCGCAGGCGCCTTCGGCAGAGACCATGGTCGCGCCCAAGGGATGCTGTGGGTTGCACTCGGTGCCGAAGGCTGGGCAATCGTGCGGCTTCTTGATTCCCTTCAGGATTTGCCCGCTGATGCAAACCTCGGGCTCGAGCGTGTCGATCTCCTTCACGTCGAAGAGCTTCTCGGCATCATGCTCGCGGAACTCCCAGCGCAGCTTGTAACCGCTTTTCGGAATGGTGCCCACGCCTCGCCACTTCCGATCGGCAATTTCGAACACACTGGCGACCAGCTTCTGCGCCGGCTTGTTCCCCTCCCGGTCGAGGATGCGCGAGTATTCGTTCTCCACCTCGGCGCGCCCCTGTTCGAGCTGCCGGATCGTCATGAGCGTTCCCTGCAAGATGTCCAGCGGCTCGAACCCGGTGATGACGATCGGCACTTTGAAGCGCGAGCTGAGCGGTTCGTACTCCTTGTATCCCATGACCGCGCACACATGTCCCGGCCCCAGAAATCCCTGCACCCGGTTCAGCGGAGATTGCAGGATGGCGGCAATCGACGGCGGTACCAGCACATGCGATACCAGGATGGAAACATTCTTTACGCCTTCCTGCTGGGCCCGCCATACCAGCATGGCGTTGGCAGGCGCGGTAGTTTCGAAACCGATCGCGAAGAAGACCACCTTCTTGTCCGGATTAGCGCGCGCAATCTTCAGGCAATCCAGCGGCGAGTAAACCACGCGCACGTCACCGCCCAGTGACTTGATGGTGAATAGGTCGCCGTCCGAACCAGGCACGCGCAGCATGTCGCCGAACGAACAGAAAATCACTTCGGGGCGCCGGGCAATGGCGTGCGCTTTGTCGATCATTTCCAGCGGAGTCACGCACACCGGGCAGCCGGGACCATGCACCAGTTCAATGTCACGCGGCAGCAGGTAGTCGATGCCATGTTTCACAATGGAATGCGTCTGGCCGCCGCAAACTTCCATAATCACCCACGGCTTGGTCTGGATGCGGTGAATTTCCTCGACGATCTTGCCCGCGAGCCGCCCATCACGATATTCATCCAGGTACTTCATGGCTTGCGTCTCCCATCACCGATCTCGTCCACGACGGGAGCATTGAGTTCGGTCAATTGGTCCAATTCCTCGAGCAATTGATAAGTGCGATGCGCCTCTTCTTCGTCAACCCGGCTGATGGCGAAGCCCACGTGCACCAGCACGTAATCGCCAACCTCGGTTTCGGGAACGTACTCCAGACAGGCTTCGCGTACGATTCCCCCGAACTGGACCTTGGCCATACGCATGCCCCGCTGGTCGAACGCCTCGACCACCTTACCGGGAATCGCCAAACACATGTCAGTCTCCTCTTCGCAAGGTTTCGTTTGCAATCGCCGCCTGGCCTAAAGATATTCCTCCATCGTTAGGAGGCACCAAAGCGTGCAGAAAAACTTCGAATCCGTCGTGTCGTAATGCTTTCGCGGCGCGGCGTAGCAGGTACATATTCTGAAAGGAACCACCGCTCAGGCACACGCGCTGCAATTGGTCACGTTGCCGGATAAGGCGACAGACTTCGAGAATGGCGGCGGCAACCGTGTTATGAAAACACGCAGCAATGTATCCCGGCGACTTCGAACTTGAAATGTCTTCCACGATTTTCTCGATCATGGGCCGCATGTCGATTTGCGCCGGCTCACCCTCATCCACATGGAAAGGATACTGCTGTTCAATGTTTGCTAGGGCAATCATTTCCAGTTCAATCGCCGCTTGTCCTTCGAAATTCACTTCCTGCCGCAAATCAAGGAGAGCGGCAACAGCATCGAACAAGCGTCCGCAGGAAGAGGTCTCTACAGTGTTGATGCCGCGGGAGAGCATGGTGTCTACCAGAGCGCGTTGCTTTTCAGAAATCGATTGCAGGCCCGATAAGTCCGGCAAAGGGGAATTCTGCCCGAAGGTGTCGCGCAGATAGCTGAGTGCCATGCGCCACGGCTGGCGAATTGCCGCGTCGCCACCTACCATAGGGACATAACGGAAATGGGCACGCCGCTCGAAACCCGCGAAGTCGGCGATGAGGAATTCCCCGCCCCAGATCTTTCCATCGGTGCCGTAACCGGTTCCATCGAAGGCGACGCCTATGACCTTGCCGCGCAGATGGTTTTCCGCCATGCAACTGGCAATGTGTGCGTGGTGGTGTTGCACAGCGATTTTTCGCTCGATCGGCAATCTTTGAGCGAAACGCGAGCTCATGTAGTTGGGATGCAGATCGTAAGCCACCGCTTGCGGTTCAACCCGGAAGAGCTTCTTGAGGTTCTCCAGAGTTTGTTCGAAGAACACCAGGGTCTCGTAGTTCTCCAGATCGCCGATATGTTGGCTGAGGATTGCGTAGTGGCCCTTGGTGAGGCAGAAGGTATTCTTCAGCTCCGCGCCACAAGCCAATACTTCGGTGACGGGCATACCCAGGTCCACGGGATGGGGCACGTATCCGCGTGAGCGTCGAAGGACACGCTCACCACCTTCCAACGTCCGCACCACAGAATCGTCCGTGCGCATGTAAATGTCGCGATTGTGAAATACAAACCAATCGGCGACCGACTGCAAACGCTCCCATGCTTCCCGGTTGGAGGTGACAATCGGCTCTTCGCTGATGTTGCCGCTGGTCATTACCAGTGCCGTGAACTCGGGCGGGTCATCGGGAGAATCGCTAAAGAGAAGGTAGTGAAGCGGCGTGTAGGGTAGCATCACGCCGATGGAGCTATTTCCGGGCGCGACGGCCGGAGAAATATCGGTGCCCGGGCGACGCGGAAGCACAACAATCGGCCGTCTAGGACTCAGGAGCGCGGTGCGGTCGATGTCGGAGGCAATACAAAAGCTTTCGACCGCGGCCAGATCGCGCGCCATGAGCGCGAAGGGCTTGTCACTTCTGCGTTTGCGGGTGCGTAACAACTTTACGCTGACATCGTTTTGCGCATCGCAGGCCAGCAGGAAACCGCCCAATCCTTTCACCGCGACGATCTTTCCTTCCCGCAGCAACTGCCGCGCGTGGCTGATGATGGCGGGAGAATCCGCGGCATTGTACGGCAGGTCCTCCGGAGAGACCGTTCCGGATTTCGCAATCGCCAACGCGGGGCCACATGCCGGACAGGCGTTGGGCTGGGCATGGAAGCGGCGATTGCTTGGGTCTTCGTATTCCGCCCGGCAAAGCTCGCACATAGCAAACGGTGCCATGGTCGTCATGGCACGGTCGTAAGGTATGTCCTGAATGATGGTGTAGCGCGGTCCGCAATTGGTGCAGTTGGTAAACGGGTATCCAAAGCGGCGGTTGGCAGGATCGCCGAAGTCGCGCCAACACTGGTCGCATGTCGCCATATCGGGCGACACCAGGACAAACTCGCCCTCTTCCGAATGGCTTTGCCGGATTACGAACTCACCATCGTTAAGCGGGGCGACATCGGCGACAGTGATTTCTGCGATCAAGGCCAGCGGCGGGGGACGGTGCTGCAGGGCGTCCAGGAACTTCTGGATGGCTTCATCGGGCCCCTCGATCTCTACGGTAACGCCGGACGAGGAATTGAAAACGTATCCGGCCAGCGCAAGTTCGCGTGCAAGGTTATAGACGAATGGCCTAAAACCGACCCCCTGCACGATGCCGCGTACGTGTATCTGTCTGCGGATTAGCAACGGACGTATCGTGGTCGCCATACCGGGCGAATTCCGGAAGACATGAGGTCGATTCAAAACCGCTCAGGAGCCCGCCAATCTTCAACTGCTCCGAAACGTCTCCAGCGTCTTCCTCTAGCGCGATCACACCCAACGGTGCGTGACGATAGCACAAATCACACTGCTGCGATTGTAGCTAAAATGGCTGGCCGACGCAGACGGGGGAACCCTGTATAGCTGTGCGGGGGAAGCCGGGGTAGTGGGTGGTGGATAGTGAATAGTGGATGGTGGATGGTGGATAGCGAAAGGCGACCTTCCAAGGAGGCTCCATGAATGGCCCGGTTCCGTGGAAATTGTCGGCGCGAAGGACTAGAACATGCACTTTCGTAACTTGACATTGGCGGGGGCGGCGCTACAGTGACCTTGTGAGAGCTAGTGTCTCTACGCCCTGCGGGTGGGAATGGTCTTTGAAAACCGAGTTGTCTAGAGCCGGCAGTCAGGGGACAACGTGGCCGGCCTGATTATCTAGTTGATTAACAGCATCGCCTCTTGGAGGACCGATGCGGTAAGGATTTTATGCCGTAAGCCATTTGAATGGAATATTTTAGTATCTAACTCCTTTCGATGTAATATTTTGCGCGGCATTTTTTCTCCTGCTTATTTGTTTTCAATATTTTGCGAAGGGGAGGGGGAGGGGGGTACCCCCCGAGTTATAAGGCCTTTTCCCCGAAGCGGCACAAACAGCAGATCGTCCTGTGGATAACATAACCGTTAATATCGCTTGCCCATCCTGTTGTCTGTTTTGCGAGGTTGCAGAGACGAGAATGCAGAGAGCCAGCAAATAGCCCGCATCGTTCGCTTTCAACAAGGCCGGTCTGCAGTTATGCTTGTCTGGTAGTGGTCTGCAGCGCCCAGCCGACCCCACTAACCCATGGACACAGTCCGAGATCGGTTTGTCGGCTTGCGGACCTACGTCTGGCCGGCGGTGGCGGTGCTGCTGATGGTGCTGCGCACCGTGCTTTCGCACACGCTGCAACGAGATACCTTCGATGCCTACGGCAGCCTGACGGTATTTGTGCTCCTGCTGCTCTGCACCGGCTTCGCCACCTTGAACGCAGTAGAAAAGGTCCAGGGCAGCCGGGCTTTCTGGACGCTGCTGGCCGTGGGTTTCGGGTTGTGGGCCGTCGATGCGTGGCTCTGGGTGTACTACCCGACCATCCGGCGCCAGAACATTCCCGACTCGTCAATCGCAGACGTGGCGTTATTTCTCCACGTTGTACCTTTCATGGCCGCGCTGGCGACCCGCCCGCATCTGGATCAGTCCAGCCAGAAGCTGTATCGCACCACCCTGAACTTTGCGCTCTTACTGGCTTTTTGGGTGTTTCTCTATGCATATTTTGTATTTCCGTATCAGGTTCCGTTTCACGACAACGCCATCTATGACGTTCGATATGAGTGGCTCTACCTCGTAGAATCGCTAGCCTGGATCGCAGCCTTGGGTACGCTGCTGCTGCAAAGCCAAAATTCCTGGAAGAGTATTTACGGTCACCTGTTCGTTGCCTCAGGGCTTTATACACTTGCTTCCTGGTTCGCGAATCTGGACATCGATTCGAATTCCTATCATGGGGAGACTCTTTACGGACTAGGTATGCTGGGCGCGCGCTGCTGGTTCGTGTGGGCGCTGCTAAGGGCGCGTCAACTTGCGTCAGCGCCTGCTCGGAAGACCAGTCTTGATACGCAGGATGCCAAGTACACTCCGCTGTTAGCCATCACTGTGGTCGGCGTGATTTTGCTGATCGGTCTGGTTGAACTGTTTCAACATGAACCGGCACCTGGGTTTCGCCAGTTGCGAATGATGATCGTGTTGGCTTTTGCCTTCTTCTTCGCCATGTCGCTGGTCATTAAGGAGTACCTGGACAACCGCACACTGATTGACGACGTTGCGGCCACAGAAGCCTTGCAGAGCGCCATCCTGTCGTCGCTCGACAACGACATCGCGGTGCTCGACAAGGATGGTTGCATTGTCGCCGTCAACCAGGCTTGGACAAGGTCTGGGCTACAGAATCCTGGCTCACCTGACGCTCTCGGTCTGGGTGCCAATTATCTCGCTGCATGGCAATCGTCGGCTGCGAGCTCCACGGAAGTCCAGGAGACAATCGCCGGCATCAAGGCGGTGCAGGACCGCTCGCTTCCAGTTTTCGTGCGCGAACGTGCGGGGCACTCCACCAGCGGGCAAAACTGGTACTTGCTGACTGCCACTCCGTTGGCCACCATGGAAGGCGGCGTCGTGATATCGCGCAAAGACATAACCGCCCTGAAGGAGACCGAGGCAGCTTTGCGTGCGAGTGAGGCGCGCTTCCGCAGCATGGCGGATTCAACCCCGGTGTTGATGTGGATGGCTGGGCCCGACATGATGGCCACGTATTTTAATCAGAATTGGATCGAGTTTACCGGGCGCGCGCTCGAGGAAGAATTGGGAGAGGGTTGGGTCGAGTCCGTTCATCCCGCCGACGTGCCCAGGTGCCACCGGCTCTATGTGGACGCCTTCGCCCTGCGGGAACGCTTCCGCATGGAATTTCGCTTGCGCCGCTACGATGGCGAATATCGCTGGCTTGTCGACATAGGCGTACCCATGTTTCACGCGGACAATTCCTTTGCGGGCTATTTGGGTTCATGCCTGGACGTGACCGACCATCGTCTCGCCGAAGAAATGCTGCACAATCTGAGCCGCCGGCTGATCGAAGCCCAGGAGCAGGAGCGGCGGCGAATTGCGCGCGATCTGCATGACGACATCAATCAGCGGCTGGCTTTGCTAGGAGTCAAGGTGGGTGCCTTGAAGCGTCACCTGCCGCTCCCACCGGAGCAGATTCTGGAACGCTTGCGAGATCTAAGCGACCGGACAACCGACATAGCCAATGGTATCCATGCCATTTCGCACAAGTTACATTCGTCGCAACTGGATTACCTTGGTCTAGTCTCTGCCGTCGATGGACTGTGTACCGAGTTTGCATCCCAGCAACATGTGGAAATCGACTTTACCCATCACGACGTTCCCGCGGCGCTGCCACAGGCTGTGTCGTTGTGTCTTTTTCGAGTGCTGCAGGAAACCTTGAGTAACGCCGTGAAGCACAGCGGTTCAACCTCGTTTGTGGTTGAGCTTCGTGGCTCAGCGGGCAAGATTTATTTGAACGTCCGTGATAAGGGCGTGGGATTCGATGTTCAAGCCGCGCAAAATGCTACTGGGATCGGTCTCATCAGCATGCGCGAGCGCGTCCACTCGGTGAATGGAACCATGGCGATATTGTCGCAGCGGGATTGCGGCACCGAAGTTCGAGTGACTATTCCGCTTGAGGCAGCTATGAGCGAGGTTGCTGGCCGGTCATGATTTGCCCTGCGAATCCGCGAGCGTCATTTCTTGAAGTAATAGGTCCAACTCAGCGACACATAGGACTTCAAGGGAACGCCCACCACGCGTTCGATGGGCGCCGTTCCCACTGGGTACGAAAGTACTTCGGTCGTCTGCCCTGTGAATCCCTGCGCGATCAGGAAGTTGGCCGTGATCGACATGCGGTCCTCCAGAAATGGCCTCAGCACGGCGCCACGAATCTCCGTCACCGGCACCCCCACGAAACCGTCGCCCAGCGGCTTGGCTTTTACGAACTCGAACTCGCCGCGTGCCCGCAGATGAATTCTTCACCTATTTCGACCCGAACGTGTAACGTAACCCGACTCGCACCTGAAAGGGTTCGACGGGGTGGAAGACGTCTGTGAATTCCGCCGCCGCCGTAGGCGTTATTCGAGCTGTATAAGCATAATCAATGTCGTGATCGTAGCGGTTCAGCAAATTAAAAAGCTGGGATGAAACGCTCCACTGTCGGTTGATGTGATAACCGACCTCCGCGTTGAGCAGCGCTGTTGAACTTGAGCGGTAAATCGCGTCGGACGTCAAATTCCGCGGACCAAAGTAGCGCAGGCGCAAACTTCCCCAAAATCCTTTGTAACTCTGCACTGTGATGCCTGATGAAATCACCAACCCGACCGCTTCAGGCACCCACTTGCCACCCGGGCTGCCTGGTGCAGCATCATCCGGGTCTATTGTGGTAAAGAGGGCCTTGGAGTCCGCAAAGTCAAAATCAAAAGCCAAATGTTCCGTTGGCGTGTAGTAGTTCGCCAATTCGACACCATAGCGATTGCTCGGCGATGCTGAAGCAACCGTGCCCCCGGTATCACCATCCTGCTGCAGTTCGGAAGCACTGTATAGGTACCAGAGCGAAAGGGTACTTTGCAGATGTGGGACGGCCACAGTGCGCACGCCGATTTCCGCGCCTTTGGTGGGGACTAGGGGGCGAATCGGGGTGGAGGGCGTTGGGAAAGGATAGTCCGGCGAAATCGGTTCAATCCTTTGGGTTGTGCCACGCACGTCGTTGCTGTGAAAACTGAATCCACCCTGTACATAGAACTCAGTCTTGGCCCACGGGCCGAAAATCAAACTCGCTTTGGGGCTGGGCAGGAACTGGGTAGCCGTACCGGAATTGAGCTCCGCAAAGTTGATCACCGGAGCGCCAGGCAATTCGGTGGCGACATAAGGGGGAGTCAAGTTGGTGACGTTATAGATTGCTTCGTCGCCGCGCAGGGCCAGCACCGAGCGGAATTTTTCCGCCCACTGGGTTTTATTTTCTACGTAAAAACCCACCATCGTGTCCGTGAATTTACTCAAATCCGTCGCCGCGGGTAGGACCGCGATCAGATTCGGATCGGTATCGCACTCGGGGATGGGTTCGGCATTGCAAGCGTTGCTATCATTCTTGTCCGTGCGCACACGATCTTCCGTCCGGTAAAGGCCGTTGTGAACCCAATCGTTGCGCACCTGCAGGCCGAACGTATTTTCCACCCTGCGCCCAAACCATGTGCTGAAAATCGTGTGGGCTGCGACAACCCCAGTCACCCAGCGCCTGTCCTGCTGTTCGAACTGATCGCCCTTAATAGGGTCATCCAGGAAGTAAGTGAAATCGGAAAATAGATCGAGATCATAATAAAATCCGTAGGCCATGATTGTCGTCGCGGAATTTGTGCCTTGGCGATGCCATTCGGCCTGTAAGCTATAACGCTGTGAATTGCCACCGTCGGTTGGGTTCAGTGCGCCGAAGAAGCCAACGATAGGCACGGCGGTAACGGGGATTTGATCGCTCGAGTTCCATTTTCCGTGGTAACCGCGGGCCGTGATGCTGAAACCACTGGTGCTGTCGCCCTGACTATAGGTTAAGAGGCCGTTGAATTTGGCATAAGCATCCGGACGCACCCACGGGCCGTTATCGTAATACGCTTCTCCGCCGTACAGCAAATTGCCCGAGCCGAGCTTTTGCGATACGCCGAAAACGGCCCGCCCATAGTCGTACATGCCGCCTTCCACCTGAAAGAAGTTCTGAGGCAGCGTCTTGAAATATTTGATGTCGGCCGATCCAGCTGAGCTATAGTTGCCGATCTCAGCGTAATAGGGGCCTTTCTCGTAATTTAGCCGCTGCACAAACTCCGGGATTTCAATGTTCATGTCCGCATAACCCTCGCCGTGCGCGTGCGACGGCAGGTTAAGAGGCATACCGTCGAGGAATACGGCGAAATCTGTGCCGTGGTCGAGATTGAAGCCGCGAAGGAAATATTGATTGGCTTTACCGCCGCCGGCGTGTTGAGTGATGATGAGACCGGGAACCGTCTCCAGGATTTCTCCCGCACGAAGAATCGGACGATCTTCGATTTCCTTTGCGCCCACTGTACCCTGGGTGGCGGAATCGGCAATTCCAATAAGGCTATCCTCGCGTCCCTGCACCTCTAGGTTGGTGCTCACGGCGCTCACAGCCAGAGCGATGTGCAGTGGGGCCTGCCCTCCGGAGGTCCCTATGGTGGCGGGCATTTTTTTCTCTGCAAAACCGGGACTGGATACGACAAGCTGATAATTGCCTGCCGAGAGTCCAGAAATACTGAAGGCGCCGTTGCTGTCGGACTGTGTCAATCTTTGCACGGTACCGTCCGCGCTGCGAACCATCACGCTCGCCCCTGCGATCACTGCGCCAGACGCGTCAACCACAGTTCCTGATAGCTGAAGCTGTGCGTTGCCCTGGGGATCAGCCGCCGGCAAGTAGTAGCACAGGATCAGCAGCAGCCACACCGAGGAAAGTGTGGTTCGCAGGTATCGTTCGAAGGACGGCCGGATTGAAGTTGCCACCATACTCTCTCCGCCTTCTAATTACGTTTCCATCGCGCCCCTTGGATTCGTAACACGATTATAATAATCGTAATACGACATGGCATCGGGGGACGCCTATTTTGCCCTGGCCCGGAAGTGGTAAAGCGTTCCCTGCTCGCGAAGCCAACAATTCGGTAAAGTGATAGGGACAGCCTGCATCCATTCGTTGAGGAGAATTGCCACCGATGCCCCCATTAACCCGGACCGGAGTTTCGATCGAGGAGGATTTGCTTGGTCAGTTTGATCGGGTAATCGCCAGGCGCGGCTACCGGAACCGCTCCGAAGCAATTCGTGATCTGATAAGGGAGAGCCTGGTCTCAGAGGCCATCGACAAGAACAAGCAGGTCGTGGCCACGCTCTCGATGATCTATGACCATCACCGCCCCAATCTGTCAGACAAGCTGAACGAAATTCAGCATCACTCCCACGGCAACGTGATGGCGGCCACGCATGTTCACCTCGACGAAGACAATTGTCTGGAAGTCGTCATCATGAAAGGTCGAAGTGGAGAGGTCAAACATCTCGCCGATCATATGCTGGCAATGCGCGGCGTGAAACACGGCAAATTAGTTCTGACTACGACCGGAAAAGATGTGACGTAAACGCGCATGCCTTGATAGCGCGGTACCCGATACAGAGCGATATCAGGCAGCCAATATCCAACCGCGCGCCCCCGCCGTAGCCTGACTTCTTGGGGTTCCACGGTTCAGTAAATCTACCGTTTTCGGCGAGCAATCTCTCTGATATGCTGCCGTGTCGAAATTTTCAACCCTCATCCAGCGTCAATTGGCCGTGCGACCGGAGAGCACTGTATGGAAGTCATTGCTGGGCTAGCGCCGAGAGGAATTACCCGGCTGGCCTGCGTATTGCTGTGGGCAATCAGTGCCTATACTTCGACTGCGCCGCCGCAGGAGGCCGACAATTCCGCGCCGGTACTCCAAGTGGACCAGGCGGTGCAAATAGCGGTTGCCAACAATCGCAACCTGAAGATCGTATCGCTCGACCTGGACAAGTCTGAAGAAAAGCTCGCCGCCGAAAAAACCAGGCGTCTGCCGGCTTTCAACACTTACGTTTTCGCCTCGCAGCTCCTCCAGCCCATCAGCTTCACAGTGGAAGCCGGCCAGTTCGGCACCTATCCGGGAATAGGCCCAATTCCCGCCAGCAATACACCCATCTCTACCCCCAGCAAGCCCACGGCCTATGTCTTCGCCACAGCTTCCCAGCCGCTGCTGACCTTGTACAAGATCAATCTGCATATTCACGGACAGCAATTATCGGTAGAGCAGGCCGCGCAAAAGGTGCGAGAGGAGCGATTGTCGATTGTTGACGATGTCCGCCAAGCGTATTACTCCATTGTCGAGATCCAGAACGCGATTGAAGCCTGCCAGGCCAGCATCAAGCAGTACGAGGAACTAGACCGCATCACCACCCAGTATGTCGCTGAACAAGTCGCGCTGAAATCCAGCATTCTCGAGGTGAAGGCCAAACTCGCGGATGAGCAATACAAACTCCTGCAGTACCGGGACAAGCTTGCCTCGGCCAAAGAAAATCTCAACAACCTGCTCGGCCGTGACATTAATACTCCATTTCGCGCGGTCAACGTAACCACGCTGTCGCCCCTTGAAGACAACCTCCCCACGGCTCAGGCCACGGCACTGGCGCAGAATCCTAAGGTGAAAGAAGCCGAGATCACGGTCAGGCAAGCGGACAATGCCCGACGTGAAGCCAAGGCGCAATACTTGCCTGACATGGGACTATCGTTCCACTACCTCTCCCCCTTCGGCGTAAATTTTGTTCCTACCAACATTATGGGGCTGGGCATTGAATTCAACTGGGAGCCGTTCGACTGGGGTCGCCGCAAGCACGACGTCAATGAAAAGACGATGTCGGTCGAACAAAGCAAGTTCAGCTTGGACGACACCAAGGCGCAGGTTTTGATCAATGTGGACAACCAGTTCCGCTCTCTGCATGAGGCCCGCATTGCGGTGGAGGTGGCGACCGCCAAGAAGGAGGCCTCGACCGAGAAGCTGCACGAGGTGACAGACCAATACGGACAACAAACTGCGTTGCTGCGCGACGTTTTGCAGCAGCAGTCCGCGGTAGAAGCCGCCAACGCCGACTACAACGAAGCCATGGCTTCCTTCTGGACGGCCAAGGCGAACTTTCAGAAGGCCATCGGCGAGGAGTGAGATCCATGGACAAATCACGCCAAGCGAGACGGGGCGGATGCTGCCTATTGTTCGCGGTTGCGATGTCGGCGGCAGTCACCTTGATCGGTTGCAGCAAAGCCACGTCTGATGCTGCGCCGCTGGTGCCAGTGCGTACGGCCGAGGTGCAAACCATCGATACCGGTGTGGGCAATACCTATTCCGCGAATATCCAGCCTTACCAGCAGGTAGACCTTGCCTTTAAGTCGGGCGGTTACCTGGCGAGCATCCGTCAGGTGCGCGACGCAGATGGCCACATTCGCAATATCGACCAGGGCGATTACGTCGCCAAGGGAACCGTACTCGCTACCGTTCAACAGGACGATTTCCAGCAGAAGCTGACGCAGGCCAAAGCGCAACTGGACAAGGCGCAGGCCGATCATGAGCGAGCCAAGCTGTCCTTCGGACGCATGTCTGCCCTATACGCGGCAGGCGCCGCTACCAAGCCCGATTATGACGATACCAATGCCCAGGACCAAAGCACCGCCGCCGCGGTAGATGCTGCCAAAGCACAAGTCACCGAGGCGCAGATTGCGCTCGACTACTGTCAACTCAAGGCGCCGTTTGACTCGTGGGTGCTTAAGCGGAATGTTGATGTCGGGATGTTGGTCAGCGCGGCTACCAACGGTTTCACCCTCGCTGATACTCGTTCTGTGAAGGCGGTCTTCGGCGTTCCGGATACAGCCATTGCCCGGGTCAAACTCGGAAGTCCGCAGAGTGTGACCACCGAGGCGCTCCCCGAACCGTTCTCAGGACATGTGACCTCCATCTCGGCTGCGGCCGATGCCAAGAGCCGCGTCTATTCCGTGGAAGTCAGAATTGATAATCCCAAGAACCTGCTGAAATCGGGGATGATCGCCTCCATTACCATCGGGGCAAGACAGCCGATCGCCAAAGTCACGGTCATTCCACTGACCGCCGTGGTCCGCAGCCCTTCGAACCCGAATGGCTTTGCGGTGTACGTCACGGAAGGCACGGGTGACACCGTAAAAGTACATACTCAGGACGTGTCGCTGGGAGACACCTATGGAAATATGATCGCGGTCTTGAATGGGGTGAACCTGAAAGACCGCGTCGTAACCTCGGGCGCAAACATGATCAAGAATGGCGATCAGGTGAGGGTGATCCCTTAAGTCCAGGCAGAAGCGTAATGGCAACTCATCACAAATCCGACGCCGAGATCATCGCCACCACCCACAATGTGGCCCGGTTCTTTACCGAGCACAGGCAGGTCTCGCTCATTTTGCTGATCGCAACCTTCGTTTGGGGCTGGTACGGGTATCACAACATGCCCAAGCGCAAGGACCCGGACATCCCGGTGCGCGTGGCCTCGGCGCAATGCCAGTGGCCCGGCGCGACTACGGAGCAGGTCGAACAACTGATCACCCGTCCCATCGAGCAAGCAGTCGCGCAGAACACGACCATCCGTCCGCCGAGCCCGTCCAACTTCGGTATCCGTTCCATGAGCTTTCCCGGGCTCGCGGTTGTATACGTCCAGCTCGATGACAACGTGAAGGACAAGCAGAAAGAGTTCAGCGATATCAACCTCAAGCTGAACCAGCTCAATGCGCAGCTGCCACGCGGGGCTGGGCCCATCCAGTTCAACAGCAACTTCGGCGACACCGCCGCCTTGATGCTCACCGTGGCCAGCCCCAACGTAACGCCGACGGAGATAGCCCTGCGGGCAATCGGCATTCGCAAGGCCATCGAAGCAACTCGTGCTCAACTCGCCAGGAATGCGCCACTGCCGCGGGTCAGCGTCATCTATGCCTTTCCGCTTTCGGTAGCGGCTGGGCCGGTGCGCAGCAATTTTGAGAACATTGCCGAAATCGCCCGCCGCAACGGCACCCTGAAAGATCCTCATTTCTTCGACGGTCCCGGGTATGTCGGACTCGACGCCGGCACCAGCCTTGACGACGAGACCATTCGCCAGCGCGGCGAGCTGTTAATCAAGAACAACCTGCACCGCTCCGAGCTTTACCCGGATGCATGGTCGCCCGCGATTATCCGCGATCCAGCCAACACGGAGACGGAACTCGCCAAAGTAGCCGGTGCAAAGTATTCCTATCGCCAGCTCGACAACTACACCGAGCTGCTCCAGCGCACCCTGCAAGGCGTGCCGGAGACATCAACCGTTACCCGGTCCGGGGTGCTACAGGAGCAGATTTATCTCGACTACTCCCAGCAACGTCTGGCGCAGTACGGTTATGACCCGTCGAAGCTGAAAGACGTTCTCAACGCCCAAAACATCACCCTGCCGGCCGGTTCGCTCGAAGTCGGGCCGCAGGACCTGCTAATCAATCCCTCCGGCCTGTTTCCTGATGCGCCGGCCATCGGCAATGTCATCATCGGGGTGTCCTCGTCGAACAGTCCTGTCTATCTTCGCGATCTGGTCGACATCTCGCGCACCTATCAGAGCCCTCCCACGTTCCTCAACTATCTGACCTGGCAAGATCCTCGCGGACAATGGATCCGCAGCCGCGCGATTTCGCTCGGCATCAACATGCGCTCCGGCCAGCAAATCGATCTCTTCGGACGCCACGTGCAAGAGAAGCTGGACGGCGTCAGGCACTACCTGCCGGACGATCTCGTCATCGTCCCAACCTCCAGCCAGCCGGTGCAGGTCAAAGAGCAGATCGATCTGTTCATGGATGCACTCTATGAAGCCATCGGACTGGTAGTCATCGTTTCGCTGATCGGCTTTTGGGAGTGGCGCTCGGCCGTGCTGATGGCCATCTCGATCCCGATCACGCTCGCTATGACATTTGGCGTCATCTACGTCCTCGGCATTGACATCCAGCAGGTGTCCGTGGCGTCGCTGATCATCGCTTTGGGACTGCTGGTGGACGACCCCGTGGTGGCGGGCGATTCCATCAAACGAATGCTTGCCGAAGGGCAGCCGCGAATCGTCGCACCCTGGCTGGGCCCGACCAAGATCGCCACCGCGATCATGTATGCCACCATCACCAACATCGTCGCCTATCTGCCGTTCCTGATGATCACCGGCACCACCGGCGAATTCATCTACAGCCTGCCGGTGGTAATGACAACCGCGTTGGTATGTTCCCGGCTGGCGTCCATGACCTTCATCCCATTGCTGGGCTATTACCTCCTGCGGCCCGACAAGAAGCCCGAAGCCCCCATTGAAGAACGCCGGACCACCGGCTTCACGGGCAAGTATGCGGCGGTCGCCAAGTTCGCCATCGAGCATCGTTGGAAGGTGGCCATCGGATCGCTGGCTTTCCTGGTGTTGGGCGGATTTTTCTTTTCTCAATTGAAAACCTCGTTCTTCCCCGACGACGTTCAGTACTGGTCGTACATCGACGTCTGGCTGCCCAACGACGCGAACTTCGGCGCCACCAATCAGGCGGCGCAGCAGGTGGAACAGATCATCCACGAACAGGCCGACGAGTGGGGCAAGAAACATCCAGAGAAGGACGGATCTCCGTCGCACATTCTGCGCTACGTGACCACGTGGGTGGGAGGCGGCAGCCCGCGCTTCTGGTTCTCGGTCTCGCCCCAGCCCAAGCAGCTCAACTATGCGCAGGTTCTAGTGCAGCTTACCGATAAAGAGATCACCCCCGACTTCGTCGCACAGGTTCAGCCGGTGCTGTCCGCCAGGCTGCCGGGAGTGCGCTGCGACTACCGCCAGCTGCAGACGAATCCCATCAACTATCCGGTGGAAATTCGCGTGGTGAGCCAGGCGGACGTGAGCACCGCACAGAGCGCTCAGGACATTGTGGAGCTGCGGCGGATCGCCTCGCAGGTCGAAGACATCGTCCGTTCAGCGCCCGCGGCTGACCGCGTTCGCAATGAGTGGCAGAGGGAGAGTTTCCAGGTCACACTGAATGTCGACCCCGACCGCGCCAACCTGGCGGGCATCACCAACCTGGATGTCGCCAACTCCGCCACCAGCGCCATGAGCGGCACTACCGTAACAACGTTGCAGGACGGCGACAAGAACATTCCCGTGGTCGCGCGTCTGCAGATGAACGAACGCGCCCGGCTCTCCGACATTGAGAACCTGTACGTCTACTCTTCCTCGTCACAGGATGCGACCAAGATCCCGCTGGTCCAGATCTCCGATATACAGAAAAGCATGACGGTGAACCGGGTCATCCGTATCGACCACTTCCGCGAGATGTCGATCTACGCCTTCCCTGCCCCGGGACACCTGGCCTCGGAAATTACCAGTGTCGCGCTGCCCAAACTGCGGGAGTTCGAAAAGAGCGTGCCTCCCGGCTACAAGGTCACGGTGGGCGGCGAGTATAACAAGCAGCAGGACGGCTTCCGCAATTTGGCCATAGTGTTGGTCATCTCAGTGGGGGCGATTTATCTTGCCCTGCTCTTTCAGTTCAACAATGGTGTTAAGCCGCTGCTCGTCTTCGCGGCTGCGCCCTACGGAGTGGCCGGCGCTATTGCCGCACTTTGGGTGATGAATACGTCGTTCGGCTTCATGGCCTTCCTGGGAATCGCCAGCCTCATCGGCGTTATTGTCAGCCACGTTATTGTGCTCTTCGACTTTATCGAGGAGAGGCACGCGCTGGGAGAGCCGTTCGAAGAAGCGGTCATCGATGCCGGCATCATCCGCCTGCGCCCGGTCGTGATTACCGTTAGCGCCACCGTGCTGGCGTTATTCCCGCTGGCCATGCACGGCGGCCCGCTATGGCAGCCTCTGTGTTACGCACAAATTGGTGGACTCACGGTGGCGACGTTCATTACTCTGTTGATGGTTCCCGTACTCTATTCCATCTTTGTTCTGGATTTGAAGATCCTCACTTGGGATGAGAAGGAAGAAAAACGTGAGGGTGGGATCGTCGTGCCTCCGCGGTCATCTACCGCGCCGGCGACGTCCGGCGATTGATGCCACTCATTTTAACTACATTCGAATCGGAGGAAGATTCACATGCAATTGCATCACGCTAAATCTGACAGGCTGGCGTTCATCGTACCGCTCTTCGTCCTGCTCATCGCGCTTGCCGTGCCTTCCGTTGCCCAGATGGGCGGCGGCGGATCATCCGACCTGCAACAGAAATTGGCAGCGGTAAAGCAGTCTGCCGCGGCCAATCAGCAACGACTGCATCACTATCAATGGGTTGAAACCACGCAGGTCACTTACAAGGGCGAAGCCAAGCCTCCCTCGCAGAAGCTCTGCAGCTACGGCCCCAACGGGCAGGTGCAGAAGGTCCCCATCGGGGAGGCGCAACCACAGCAGCAGAGCGGGCGCCAGGGCAGGTTGAAGGAACGCATGGTCGAGAAGAAGAAAGAAGAAATCGGCGATTACATGCAGGACGTAAAATCTGTCATCGCGCTCTATGTTCCACCCAATCCCCAGAAGATGCAGCAGGCCTTTCAGGCGCACAACGTCTCGATTGTGCCTGGCGGCGGTGTTGTTCAGTTGGTCTTTAAAAACTATGCACAACCCGGCGACCAGATGACCATCGCTTTCGACATGGCAGCGAAAAAAATCCAAACGCTGAACGTCAATACTTACATGGGCCAGGCCAAGGACGTAGTAACTCTTGCCGTACAATTCGCTAGCCTGCCTGACGGAACCAATTACGCGCAGCAGACCGTCCTGAATGCCACTGCAAAACAGATTCAGGTCACAACCACGAACTCGCAATACACCAAGCTGGCACAGTAGCTTAGTTGTTAGCTGCGAAACATAATCGACTTTAGGCTACCCGGACCATCTGAAAGTCGGCTTTTTTGAAAGGGCGCGGCTTCAACCGTGCCGTAAAGGTCCGTTAGAGCGCCGGCTTCAGCCCCTGGGGTCCACCGCTGACAGACAAAAACCTTGAGCCAGCACCGTCGCTTTCGATCGGTGCTGGCTCAGATTTGTAGCTTGAGCTTCTATCCACTCCCCACTATCCACTTCCTGTCACTGCCCGACCAGCGTGCACTCGACATTCATGTCTTTGCAGACATGCAGAACGCCTTGCACCACCAGCGATGTCGCGTCGGGAGGCGGCGCCAGGTTCGATGCGATCACCAGTTGTGTAATCTTTTCGCCCAGCGGGGTAGCCTGCAGGCTGGCTATTTGCTGACCATTTGTAAATTGCACCATCCGCGTCCTGGCGTCCTGCTTGGTAATCTTCAGGTCGGTGCGTGCGGATAGATTCTTGATCGCTGTCTGATACACCTTGTCGGCGTTGGCTTCCAGCACGACCGTTGCTACATCGAAGCCCGAGCCATCTTTCGACCGATCGCTCATCTGTTGCACTCGCCCGGCAACGGCGTGTGCCACGGCCACCCACTGAGCTTGAACGCTGACCGCCCCGAAGGAAACTGCTAGACAAGCAACCGCAATCGTCATGTTCTTTCGTTTGGACATAATTCTCCTGGAGCATGTTGGCGCCTTAACAGGCCAATCCGGACACCCCATCCTGGACCTCTCGAAACCTGAACAGTCTTACTCTGGAACTCATGCGTGTCAATGAGAAGTCGATTGCAGCAGACTAGATTCCTCGGGATCCGATCAAGCGAGTATTTACGGAATGATCACCGCCGCACCATTGATGGAATCGTTCTGGACCGCGATGAGTGCCTCATTGGCCTGCTGGAGCGAAAACTTCGTCACCTGGGGATGCAGCTTGATTTCAGCAGCAATTTTGAGAAAGTCGCGCGCATCGGCCCGGGTCATGTTGGCAACGCTGCGAATCTGCCGTTCGCCCCACAGCAGCTTGTCATAGTCGAACTCAGGCATGCGATCCAGGTGGATCGCATTGATGGCAACAACTCCTCCCTTGCGCAAACTTGAAAGGGCAGCGACTACCACATCTCCACTGGGCGCAAACGTGATGGCGCGGTCGAGTTCAACCGGCGGCTTGTCCGTTTCCGTCCCCACCCAAGTTGCTCCCAGAGCGGTTGCAAGTTTCCTGTGCGAAGCTCCCCGCGTCGAAACGTAAACCTTGCAGGTCCAGGAGTGCAACACTTCAATTGCGAGATGGGCCGAAGCCCCGAATCCGAACAGTCCCACGCGCTCTCCGGGTTGCACTCCCGCAACCCGCAAGCTGCGAAAGCCGATAATACCGGCGCACAGCAGCGGGGCGGCGTGCAGGTCATCAAGGGAAGATGGAAGTGGAAATACGAAGTCAGCCCTGGCCAGCGCGTAATCTGCATACCCGCCATTCACCGTATAGCCGGTAAAGACCGGAGCGTCGCAAAGGTTCTCCATACCTTGGCGGCAGAACCAACAGGTTCCATCCGTGCCCCCAACCCACGAAACGCCGACACGCTTTCCTGCAGTGAGGGCCGCCGTGCCTCCTTCCACGATGTCGCCGACAATCTGATGGCCGGGAATCAGGTGCTGCTGGATTGAAGGCAGGTCGCCTTCCACTATATGCAAATCGGTACGGCAAACCCCGCACGCGCGCACTTTCAACAGAACATAGCCAGGTTGCAGCGTCGGCCGCGGAACTTCGTCTATGCGAAGGGGACGCCTTGAAACATCCTGGGACGTGGTAAGGATCGCAGCTATCATTGGTTTTTCTGCTTCTGCAGGCTCAAGCGATTGTAGCTGGAGTCAACCCTCTGCCTACAACTTTAGTTGCACAAGGCGTCCCCCTCGGACGCACATCGCTACGTACTCCTGGTTGGCAATGTTATTCTAGGCCAGACTTAAACAGCCAACTCACTGCTTTCCTTCCGCTGCTGTTCTAAACAGCCGCGGCAATAACCATTTGCAATAGATTGGAGCACTTATGGTCCGACTCAAACAGGTTCTGGCGTTTGTCCTAACTTGGGGAATCTTGATGGCAACCTCCCCTTCCATTGCGCAGGAAGCTCCTCCCGCCAATGTTCCGGCTGCGGACATCGACGCCATCGTGGCCCCAATTGCTCTCTATCCTGACGCCCTCGTGGCCCAGATCCTGGCAGCTGCAACCTATCCGGACCAGATTACGGACGCCGACAAATGGCTTCAGAGCAATTCCGGCCTAAAAGGCGACGCTCTTACGCAGGCGGTTAGCAACCAGCCTTGGGACCCCAGCGTGAAGGCCCTGACCGAATTCCCGTCCGTCCTCGACAATATGGCGAATAACCTGTCCTGGACCTCTGCGCTCGGCGATGTGTCTTACAACCAGCAGGCGGATGTGCTCGCTGCCATTCAGCGACTGCGCAAGCAAGCCAAGGACGCTGGCAACCTCAAGTCGACTTCCCAGATGACGGTAGTCCAGCAAAGCCCACAGACCATCGTGATCCAGCCGGCCAACCCGCAAGTGGTTTATGTACCGACTTACAATCCCACAGTAGTGTACGGAACGCCGTATTATCCTCCCGGATATAGCACTGGCGCCTTAGTGGCTACCGGGTTGATTTCCTTCGGTGTGGGAATGGCAGTTGGCGCGGCCGTGAGCGGCGGCTGGGGATGGAATAGCTGGGGATGTGGCTGGCACGGTGGCAGCGTGACTTACAACCGCAACGTGTACGTCTCGCGCAGCAATGTCTACGCCAACGGCAATCGCTACAACTACAACAGCGGCCGCTACGCTAACGGCAATCGCTACAACCAGCCAACGCATTATTCCGCGAACAACGTCAATCGCTCTGGAAATCGCAACACCAACGTCAGCGGAAACACCGTCAATATTAATGGCGGCAATCGCAATAACGTCAACGGCGGAAACCGGAACAACGTCAATAGTGGAAACAACAACATCAATAGCGGCAACCGGAATCCTAGCAATAACCCAGGCAACGCTAATCGCCCCAATGCTGGAAACAACGCAGGCAATCGGCCTAACGCTGGCAACAACGCAGGCAATCGGCCGGCAGCCTCTACTCGGCCGACTGCTTCACCCGACCGCGGCTATGGTCAAAAGCCTGCGACCGGCACCAAATCCGGCGCCTTCAGCGGATACAGTTCCGGGGGCCAGACCCGCGCCCAGAGCAATCGTGGGCAACAAAGCATGGGCGGCGGGCAGCGGAGTGCACCGGCGGCAAAAAGCGGCGGAGGCGGCGGTCGTAAGCGGTAAGACCGTGGTTATCGGATAGTGGCTAGCGTCCAGATAAATTCGAAAGGTGCACACATGCTGTCGCAATCAAAATTTGTTAGCGCTGTATTCTTGATGACATTGCTCGTTGTTTTCGCAGGCTTCGTCCTTGCCCAGGAGTCTGGACAGAAAACCTTCGCCAACCCGCAGGATGCCGGCAAAGCGCTGTACGACGCCGTGAAGTCGGGCGACGACGCGGCCATGCAGGCCGTTCTCGGAGCGGCTTCGTCCGGCATCCTTTCTTCCGGCGATGCGGTGGAAGACAAAAACAACCGCGACTTCTTTACCCAACGCTATGAACAGATGAATCGCTGGGCGAAGGAAATCAACGGCAATCAGACGCTTTTCATCGGCGCGGAGAACTGGCCCTTCCCCATTCCTCTGAAGAAAGACGGCTCTGGCGCATGGTATTTCGACACCAAAGCCGGCGTGAACGAAATCCTCTTCCGCCGCATCGGTAAGAACGAGATGGCAACCATCCGCGTCTGTCGCGCTCTGGCGGATGCCCAGGACGAATACTTCTCCCAGAAGCACGAGTATGCCCAACACGTCATGAGCGATCCCGGGCAGCAGAACGGGCTCTATTGGAAGGCTGCTGAAGGAGAGCCCGAGAGTCCCATCGGTCCTCTGGTGGCCTTTGCCACCAAAAAAGGGTACGGGGGTGAGCACGACTCTCCGCAGCCTTTCTATGGCTACTACTACCACACCCTCACCGCGCAAGGCGCGCACGTTAAGGGTGGCGCGAAAAGCTACGTTGTGGATGGCAAGATGACAGGTGGATTCGCCTACGTCGCGTGGCCCGCGGAATATCGCAACTCCGGAGTCATGACTTTCCTGGTTGACGCAACCGGCGTGGTTTACCAGAAAGACCTTGGCGCGAAGACTGCCGATCTTGCCAAGGACATGAAGGCCTATAACCCGGACCCGACATGGGTTGTTGCGGTCAGCGAAGATGAGCCGACCACATCAGAAAGCTCTGACAAATAGTCTACTGAATGCGCGCCAGTTCGGTGATGTAGAGCTGGTTGCCCGGAAACTCCTTTGCGAGCCCAACTAACAACGTTCGTGCTGCTTGCTGATCTTTGTCCCGCAAAGCCGCCACCGCCAGCAGGAGCCGCGCAAATGGCGCAAGGTAGCGGCCTTTATCGGCGGTGAGTCGCAAACGCTGAATGCCTTCCTGCTTGTCGGTCTCCGAGCCCGTCATCCGCAGGATCCACCGTACCGGTGCAGGATTACTTCCCAGCAAGTAGTTCTCCACGCCGACAGCAAGGTACGCGTCGTAACAGGTTGGATCGAGCGCCAGCAGTTTCTGCGCGATGGCGCGTGATGTCTTCATATAGCTAAGACTCGCCAGGTTTCGTTTCTCTATCAGCGCTGCATAGTCGCCGCGGAGTCCGTTCGCCAGAATCTGGGAGAACAACGCGTTCTTGTCATTCGGATTCTGCGTCAACATCTTGCTCGCCAGCTCGTCGCTCCTGGCGAGCTCTCTATCCAACTCCGCTTTCACGGCCGGATCGGGGGTAAGTTTCTTCCGGCCGTCGAACTTCTTGTCATCCGTAAATAGGTCGGCTTCCAGTATGTGCAACCGGTCGAACTCGGAAAATAAATACGCTGCCGCGTTGGATACATGTCCCATCGGGTCTGCGGGATGGCTTTGCTGATAGTTGAGGAAGGTTGCGTGCGCCGCCGCGAAATCGAGGTTGTACATCTGCTGAAAACCTCGATCGAGGGGAAATTGCCGGTCTTGGACATTCGGAGACAGCGCCAATCCCGAGCCGGCAAGTGCCAGCACCAGGGCGCCAAGAATCGCGCACTTGCACAACTGTCGAAATAACCCCAAACGTCACACCTTTTCGCTCAAGACTTCAACTAGCGGCAATGACACCACAATCATTGTCCCACCGCTCTCGCCGTCGGCAATCTGAACCTCGCCGCCATGAGCTTGTATCGCCGCATTCACAAACGCCAAACCCAAGCCGTGCCCAGTTGAATGCTGCCCTTTCACAAAGCGTTCAAAAGCACGCCCGCGCAAACCGGGAGGAAAGCCGGGACCGTTGTCCTCGACCACCAACTCGGCGTGGCCGTTTTTTGTTGTCACAGACACATGGATGCGGCAACCGGGTGGAAGGTGCGATATTTCGTTGTCAAACAGATTGGCGATGCTCCGATTCAGTAGGGACGGGTCGGCGTCAATCCTTGCGGATCCAAGCTGGGTCATCACTTCGTGCTTGTGCTCGGCCATCGCTGGCTGATAGAGATCGACCAGTTGCTGCACCAACTCGGAAAGGTCAATAGGTTCCTTACGCAACTGCAAGGCCCCTGCATCAGCTTCAGCAAGGTCCAACGTAGTATTCAACATTTGCGACAGCCGATCCAAGCCATCGATTGCTTCGGCGACACGTTCCCGCCACTGCCGTTGATCCGCGTTCGAAAGCGCGACTTCAAGACTCCCTCGAATCGAGGTAACCGGGCTCTTCAGGTCATGCGCCACAGAATCGGTAAGCACCCGCATCTGCTTAACCGACGACTGAATGCGATCAAGCATACGATTGAAGGTGCGCGATAGGCGCGAAATCTCATCCAAACGCGGGCCCTCCGGCAGCCGGTTGCCCAGGTCTTCGCTGCCGATTCGAGCTACTTTTTCGCTAATTCGTTCGACTCGCGACAACGTGCGATATGCTGCTAACCATGTAATCAAGAATCCAAGCGCGACCGTCACGCCCCACACCATGAGACAACGCTCGGTCAAGCGGTCCAGCATTTGCGCCCCGCCGAGGTCGGCGAATCCCAGATACAACCCCCCGCCCTCCTTCTGGGCGTGATATACAACCCGGAACGCCTTTTTCCAACCCTGCACGCGAACATCGGCCGGGACTCCCGGAACCAGCGGTAGGCTCGTAACCGCCGGGATAAACAACTCCTTTGGAGTGGGTCCCACCCAGATCGGTTCCTGCCCCGGCTCCGTCTTCAGGAAGAAAACTGAAGCTTGGTGCTTTCCATAGGCGTCGCTCGTGTCAGGCACTTCGCGGGAGGCGAGTTCCGCAACCTCCTGGACCAGGCGGTCATACAACGCATCACGCGGAGTGTTTTCCGAAACGTCGGCCAGCACTTCGGCTTCGCCGCTCAGCCATGCATCGCTACGCTGGCGTATGTCCCCAGCGATCAGCAGGTACATAATCGCAAAGGCCACCGCGCTTCCCACCGCAAAAGCCACCGTCGGCCAGATAGCAATGCGCCACGCGGCTGACGGCCCCTGCGGTTTAGCTTTCCTTAAGAACATATCCAACACCGCGGATGGTATGAATCAGTGGGCGCTTGGCTTCGGTGTCCACCTTGTTGCGCAAACGGTAGATTTGCACATCTACAACGTTGGTCGCCGGATCGATGCGCATGCGCCAGACGCGGTCGAGAATCATGGTACGCGTGACCACTCGTCCTGCGTTGCGAACCAGGTATTCGAGAAGCGCGAATTCCTGTGTCGTCAGTTGTATCAGGTCGCTCCCTCTACGGGCTTCGCGACGAACCAAATCCAATTCCAGGTCGGCAACTCGCAACCGCACCGCTTCAGTTTGCGGAGCGGCGCCACGCCGCAAAAGATTCCGGACCCTGGCCAGCAGCTCTGCCAACGCAAACGGTTTGGTCAGATAGTCGTCGCCACCCTGCTCCAAACCACGCACTCGCTCGTCGACTGACCGGCGGGCCGAAAGAATGAGCACCGGAGCACTATGACCCAGGGCCCGACAGCGGCCAATTAAATCGAGGCCATCCATATCAGGCAGACCCAGGTCGATAATAAAGCCGTCGTATACTTCCTCCGCCGCCAGCGCTAACGCTGACTTTCCGTCGGCGGCCGTGTCCATTCGATAGCCCGCTTCCGTCAAGCCCCGATTCAGAAATTCGCGAATGGCTGCGTCGTCTTCCACCACTAGCAGTCGCACACTTTTCCTCGTGCTATCGAATTCTTAAGATGAACTAAAGATAACGCGCAGATTTCTCTCGCTGACACTTCAAACGTCCAGGGTACGTCGCGCCAGCCCAAGGGCCTCCGTCCAGAACAGCTCCGCGCCGGAACACCTTTCATAGCGCACGTTTCATATCAAGCAGTTCCAGCAATCGGACCCACTGAGGATTCACGTGCTCAGCGTACGGCGATAGGGTCGCAGCCAATCTGGAATTCAAGAATTCCCCCAAAAGCAAGCATAAAGCAATGCTCTTTTACAATTTAGACGCGCGAAGTGGAATTGCATTTGCCCGTAGATGACAATCCGTTCATCTGGGTATCAGGTACGCCCACTCTATTTAGCCGCCATGCCGAACTTAACGGCGTCAGCCGACTCAATCACGATCGAGTCAGGCTGTTCCGAAACCCAATCTACTGGCGTCAGCAATATGCGAAGGTGGCTAATGGATGGCCGGGGGCCGCTGCGCCATTGGGCTTCTTCGCCGCCAAAGTAGCCGCTCAGATCGGAATCTGCCCATGGATAAAACCAAACATCCGAGGGCACATTTGGCTCTACGACGAAGGATTTTAGATCCCGGCTTCCGTCAGCGCGGGTGATCTCCAGTTGCAAGCGTTCCGGTTTGCGGAACTTCAACATAAAACCGTAGTGGACGTTGACCCGCAGCCGCAAGAAATCGGCGCCATCGACGGGCCACACGGGATTACCAAGGTCAAGCTCCGAGCTGGGTTCCTGAATCGCATAGTTTCGCGCCGCCACCAGCAGCGGTTGCGACTGCATGGAGACTCTCGTCGTCCGCGAATCATCCCGCACTAACCCAAATACCCCGGGAACGATTTCCTCTTGCGAGCGGAAATGCCGAAAGGTCCAAAACCACAGGTCAGGAGTGCGGGTAAAGTTCGGCACCTCGTCGATGGGCAGACTCAGGTTGCCGTCAGGAAAATAAAGGCCAACCGGAGCCGGTGCTTTCTCCATTCCCTCGATAGCGACTTGCGATAAATACGGACCGCTGGCGAGATTCGCCTGCATCACCCCACTGGCCACATTACGCCCCGACGCCATCCCTAACATGTATTGGTAAGGAAATATCACTACCGAGTCCTGAGGACCGCTATGCTGCTGAATATAGCCTGAAACACTCTGCAACATGCCGGTGAACTGCATGGGAAAGCAGGCGCGATCGAATTGCTGGAAGCCATTGGGACAAGAAACAAGAGGATGTTGCATTTGTCCCAAGCGAAACCGGATCATGGAGGGCCAGAACACTGCGGCGGGCTGCGCAAATAGAAATGAACAGGCGACGACCGCTGCAGCAGCGCCGACAGAAATGCTGGCTGAGGAGAACGAAAACAGTATCGTGCTTGCGAAGACTATCATCGGAAATATTGCGAAGACGATGTGCTGGTCATCCGAGCGCACCAGTCCCGTTTGCATAGTCAGCAAGGCAAACGCAAATGCGCTAAGCAAAAAACCGGTCCGAGCCATGATGCCGGCATCATCCTTATCGCGCATCAACCGGCGCAGGAGGAAGACGAGGCCACCCGCAATCAATGTCACCAGTAATCGGATCTCTCCATCTTCCGTCATCGCGGCCGGTTCCTTCCAGCGGTGCAAATTCACGATTGCCAATGAGCTTTTCCAATAGCGAAAGTCGAGAGGCTTGGTCATGGCAGCGTTAATGCCAAGAACCAATACCCCCGACAACACCGCAAAGATCAATAAGGCGGTGGCGTATCTGCCCAAGGCCTGCGATTCACGTCGGCCTTCCCATGCAACTCCGGCGAGCGTGAGCACTAAGGCCGCAATCGCATAGATGCCGGCATCGGCCGAATATAGAAACGCAGCCGCGCATAGTAACGCCGAAACGAAACCCATAACTACAGGGTTGAAACGCTGCTCACGCACGGCATACCATCCCTTCAGAAACAACACGAAGAGGAATATCCCGAGAATGGTCCGCCCATCCCAAGGCAACCAAAAGATAGGAAGTATTAGCAACAGAAGAAAGCGTTTCCAGGCAGGCTGTTTGGGGATCAACAAGCGCAGCGTAAGGTACAGCAGCACCAGACTAAACCACAGCAGCGAGGTGTCCTTCCAGGTGCCATAGACCACACCCATCGAAAGGCCTATCCAACGCGCAGGCGCGGTCCAGATCCATTGGAATAGCGGACCGTATTGAAAAATAATGCCAGAGCCGAACCAGATTCCACGCGAGGCCGCGAAAGCGCTGTCTAGAACCCAGTTGTAGTCAAAGGCCCCGGGGTGACCAACCACGACCAACGTGCGCGGCGAAAGCAGTGGCAAGGGCGTTGAAAGCAGAGCCAGAATGACAACCGCCAGCAAGTCCCAGTGCTGCCCCAACCGGGTCCCGGGCTCCTTGGTTGCGGACGCTTGAGTTTGCAAGTTTGGCTTGCTCGCCACATCGTCGAGCTTCTCCATAGATACGTTATTCTCTCAAAGGGCCTTAACCATGCAACTGTTGGGCCGCGTTGGACTGAAAACCAGGCTGCGCCATTGTATATTGTACGGAGGCAGTTAGAGCACGTACCGGCTAACCCGGAAATGAAGGCGAAAGCGCCCGGTTTTGCACTATGCACATCGTCATTGTCATGCCAGTTTATGAAGACTGGGACGCGGCACTTAAACTCTGCCACAACATTGACCTGGTGCTACGCGCAGATACTGCTCTTCGCGCCAGTGTTCTTCTTATCGATGACGGGAGTACGCTCACTACCTGCCGCCGCGATCTTCCGTTTTCCACCGAAGCTATTGCTCGCGTCTCCGTCTTGACCCTGCGCCGCAACCTGGGCCATCAACGAGCGATTGCTGTTGGGTTCGCTTACCTCCAGCAACATTGGAAGGGCGACGCTATCGTGGTGATGGACGCAGATGGGGAGGACCGGCCTGAGGACATTCCTCGGCTCCTTAAGGCGATGCAGGATGCCGGACGTCCGACCGCGGTATTTGCCGAACGCGGTCGCCGTCTGGAGAGTCTGACCTTCCGGTTGATGTATCGTTGCTACTCGTTTCTGCACCGAGTGTTCACTGGCCGCGATATTCGCTTTGGGAATTTCAGCGTGCTGCCGTGGTCGTACCTCGATAGCCTTGTGGTCTGTCCCGAGTTGTGGAACCACTATTCTGCGACATTTCTCAAGTCTCGACTTCCCTACATTCGCGTGCGTTGCGATCGGGGTCGGCGCCTGGCAGGCGAGTCGCGTATGAATTTCGTGAGCCTCGTCATCCATGGCCTGTCAGCTTTGTTCGCCAATCAAGAGGTTGTGGGCACACGCCTCCTGCTGATGGCTGTCCTAACCACCGTGGGCCTCATCCTGCTGGCCGGCATTGGAATAGGAATCAGGCTGCTCACCAGCGTCGAAATTCCCACTTGGGCGGCTGTCGCAGTCGGGGTTTTATTCGTGCTCGGCGGGTTTTTTCTCGTCGGCTGCTTCATGCTGGTTTTTTCCGTCATGATGACCCGCAGTCACCTTGGCTTCCTTCCGATTCGTGACTATTCGTTTTTTGTCAGCCAGGAGACCGAACTCCAGTCGCTTCCGGGCAAGAATGAGTTCACATCCGTCCCCGCGGCGTCGGGGGGTTCGACGTAACTGTTTCGAGGCCCATATCACCTTCTCTTCCGTGGAGAGTTCAGCATTCAACCCAGGATTTGCCCTGTCGAATGGCGTGGTCTAGGGGTCTCACATGTACAATCAAGAGCTATCATTTTGCAGCAGCACTATCGCCGGCAATGCCGCCCCTAATGCGGTAGCTGGAATCTTGCTGTCTGGAGCTATTCATGCGAATTGCAGTAGTCGGGTCCGGATATGTTGGGTTGGTTACGGCGGTGTGTTTTGCGGAATTAGGCCATGATGTAACGATTTTTGACAATGACCCGGTCAAGTACGAGGCCCTGCGACAAGGCGAATGCCCGATCCACGAGAATTACGTACCTGAACTGCTACAGCGCCATCGCGGTACCAGGCTGTTGTTTTGTGACTCGCTGGCTGATTCGGTCACCACATCGGAAGCTGTCTTCATCGCGGTAGGCACCCCGCCCGCGATCAATGGCGAAGCCGATCTTTCTTACGTCGAATCGGTTGCCCGGGAAATTGCCGCCAACATCACCAACTACAAAATTGTTGTCGGCAAGAGTACCGTCCCTGTGTATACCAGCGACTGGGTGCGCACGGTCATGCTGCGCAATGGCGCTCCGGCCGACCTTTTTGATGTCGCCTCCAATCCTGAGTTCCTGCGCGAGGGCACGGCCGTCACCGACTTCCTCTATCCTGACAGGATCGTGATTGGGACCGACCACGAAGCGTGTACCGAACGTTTGCGGCAAATTTACCAGCCGCTACTGGATGGCAGCTACTATCAGAGAGCCGACGCCATACCGCCGCTCAAACCTTTCAGCTCTCCCCCGCCTCTGATTGCCACAACCGCCAAGAGCGCGGAGTTGATTAAGTATGCTTCCAACGCCTTCCTCGCAATGAAGATCAGTTTCATAAACGCCGTGGCTACTCTCTGCGAGTCGGTAGGCGCCGACGTGGATCAGGTGAAGGAAGCCATAGGCTCCGACGTGCGCATCGGACCTCAGTTCCTCAACCCCGGCCTCGGTTACGGCGGCTCCTGCTTTCCGAAAGATCTCTCGGCTTATCGCGCTGTGGCTCGGGAATGCGGCTATGACTTTCGCTTGCTCGAGGAGGTCATGCGTATCAATAACGAGCAGCGTGAGCGTTTCTTGCGCAAGGTGCGTCACCTGCTATGGACGCTGAAGGGCAAACGGCTGGGCGTTCTGGGACTAGCTTTCAAGGGCGGCACTGACGATGTACGAGAGTCCCCTGCGATTTCTGTCGTACGCTCGCTGCTCAGCGAGGGCTGCAAGATCCAGGCGTACGATCCTGCCGCAACCCAGAATGCGCGCGAACAACTGGGCACGGAAAACATTCTGTACATGACATCCGCAATGGATGCTGCCCGCGACGCAGATGCCATGCTGGTGCTCACCGATTGGGACGAATTTCGCGCCATCGATCTTCCTCGCTTGCATGCCGCGCTGCGCTATCCCATCGTGATCGACGGACGCAATATGTTCAGTCCGGCCACCATGGCGCAGCATGGCTTCACCTACGCGAGCGTGGGCCGCGCCGATGTGCATCCGGATCCTGGAGGCATTCAGAAGTCAGGGGATACCGTGAAGAAGTCCAGTGCCCTGCATCCCGACGCGGATGCCGTTAAGACGCCTTAACCCCTGGGATAGTCCCGCGCTAAAAGAACCGGTACATGAATACGTTGGCCCCGCCGCTTTGACGCTCCATCACGGTAACCACAATGAGCGAAGCGGCAGCCCACATGGGGGCAACCCATACCCACCGCTCTCGCACCACCACTTCAACGATCTCTGAGCGTGAAATAGCGGGGTCCCTTCCTAATTTCTCCGCGTACCGATCCAGTGAATTGATCACGGAAAGCACGACGGCGTAAGCAACAGCCGCAGCCCCGACCAGCAGATACAGGCTCCGGGGAAGAACATGATCGAGATACGTGGCTGGGATGAAGATCGCCGAAAACATTTGGGCGGCCTGCGCCGCCGAATTGGCCCGGAAGAATATCCACCCTGCGCTGATGAGAGTCATGGTTAGCGCCCACGAGATCAGCGTCCAGATCGCGCCAGAAAGCTCCCATTTCAACTTACGCTGCAGGGCTTGCCACTGCCGGTGCAAGACCAGAAGTATTCCGTGGTAGCCGCCCCACACCACGAACAGCAGGCTGCCTTTGTGCCACAACCCAAACAGGACCATCGAAATGACCAACGCAAGGTTTCGCCACCACACCTCCCGTCGTACAACTGCCAGAGGAAGGAACACGTAGTCGCGAATCCAGAACGAGAGCGACATGTGCCAGCGTGTCCAAAACATTGACGGAGTCGTAGAAGCAAATGGCCGTGCGAAGTTCTCGGGCACAGTAAAACCAAGGACCTGAGCGGCCCCGATGGCGACATGGGAGTAGCCGGCAAAATCGAAGAACAGCTGTAGACCATACCCGAACGCCAGACACCAAACATCCAGTCCGCTCCAACTGCTCAGATGGTCGAAGCCGCCGTTTATTCCTTCCCCGCCAAGAATGCCTTTGCCAAGCATTTGAGCGATTTGCATCATCAGTAAGCCCGTGGCAATGCGGCACACTCCACGCCCCACGTCGTGTCGTGAAATGCCCGCCTTCGAGCGAAACTGCGGCAGCATCTCCGGCATGCGGCAGATTGGGCCGGAGATCGTCACCGGGAAGAACGCCATGTACAACGCAAACTCCACGAAGGACGGATCCAGGTCGTCGCCGCGATACAGGTCGAGCAGATAACTCATCGCCTGAAAGGTCCAGAACGAGATGCCCAATGGCAGAACAAGATGGGAGAACCTTTGCAGGGACGCAATCGGAATGGAAACGGTAATCCCCGGAATGTATTTGAAGATCGCCAGCAGAATCAGGTTGAACCCGAGCCCTGTCCACAACACCGCCGCTATAGGTCGTTGCTTCAGCCAGCGACCGACCAGGAAATTCATCCCCGTGGATAGCAGCAGTACAGCCCCAAACCATAATCCCCACGTAAGGTACAAGGCGTAGCTGGCTACCAAAAGGACCGCCTGTCTTACCCGGTGGGAGCGGGCCTTCGCGAACACCACCAAGCTGATCAGCAGCACACTGCCGTACAACATTCCCGTAGACAGCATCCCTTACTCCGGACTCCTCATGATTGGCCGTGAGCGTGTTCCATCGGACGCGGCGGTTCTTTAGATTGCTCAGCCAGACCGCCACCGGAAACTTGCGATGAACGTTTCACCACTGGCGTTTTTTCCAAGCTCCTGCTGAAGACGTCGGCAACAATAGCGTCGCCCGCCGAATTGTAATGCGTATCTCCGAAGATGAAATGGCTCAGATACCAGCAGCCAGGCTGGGTTGGCGGGCACTTCTCTTTCACGGCGAAAAAAGCGGGAAAGAGAGAGATGAAGCGCTGGCACTTACCCTCGCACCACTCACGCCATATGCGTACTTGCCGTGAATCCACCGAATCATGAGCCAGCTGGGCCGGCCAAGGATAGACAACTACGCTGATCGGTATGTTGCGTTTGGCGAGCTCCTGCCAGAGCAGGTCCATCTTCGCCTTCTCCCGGTTGATGCCGCCTTCCAAACCCAGCGGCGCATAGCCTGTTTCGTAAGGGTCCGTATCGGAAACCTTGCGATACGTCCACGCCGAGCGCTCCAGGTCGAACTCGTTGCCACCGTGTCCTAAATCAAGGTGATACCAGCCGAGCCGGACCAGATTGCGTTCGAAAAATCCGAACACGTCATTGGTCAGCAACAGGTGGTCATTGATATCTCGCCGCAGGCTGGAATACCGGTTCCCTTTGCTGAGCTTCTGCGTTGCCGTGGCTACCGCGCCCGACGAATCGACGTCGTGAAAAAATGCGGCCTCATCTTGCGCATCGGAGATGTCGACGAAAACAATCGCTTCATCAAACTCCACCCCGTCGGCGATCAACTTTCGCGCGGTATTGAGGTAGTTGGAGGGCGAATAACCTTCAACGCTGCCGTTCAGAAATTCGTACTGCGGGAACTTGGCCGCCACTCGTCCGATGAAGCTATCCTGCCACGCAGTCATACCCTCCGGAGCAGAGTCGCCCAGGACAAGCACTCTCGGCCGGGAGCTGGTATTGGGAACATCCCGCATGCGCTCGTCGCGAAAACCAAGGCTGTTGGTGTCGAACTCGTACGAGTTCCCCAGCCAGGGGCGAATACAGGAGCAGTTGGGCTGAAAGGCGAATCCACGCACTGGATCGCGTGCAAAACAAAAACCGTGCGGGCCCCCGGAAGCAGCCGATGCCAAAATTTTCGCGGTATAGAAGTAATCGAAGGTGACAAAGGCCATCGCGCTGACTATCAGCGACGCCAGGAACAGCAGGACCATCACCCGGCGTTGCCGGGCCGGGTGCTTCGAAACTGAGTCCTCGGTGCCAATCGTCACGACTGTATTCAAGGCTTTTTCTCTTCAAACTGGTTAGTTCTCCGCGCTCGCCCCACCCGCTCCGCAGTAGCAAACATCAACCTTACCGTATCCATGTCCTTGGGTTGCACTTTGCCCGGAGGAATACGCAACTGAGTCAGGTCTTCCAGTTTGAGCAGCAAGTCAACCAGCGCCATGGAATCAATCAGCCCCGATGAAACCAGGGTCGTGTCCTCGTCGATCTTAATTCCTGGCTTACGGATCATTTCGACAATGTGGTCGATCATCTGTTGCGCTTGCTCTGTCACCGGCTGATTCTTCTCCTATACCGCCAGGTTGAGTTCGGGATGCTCTTTTAGCAACTTCTCGCGGGTGGCGGAGCGGGCTGCCTTCCCCGCTGTGCTTTTCACGATCCACTTGGGAGGTTTCAGGAAAATGGTCCGAACGGCGACGCCACTGCTGGCCACCACCAAGCTGCGGATCTCCTGCTCGATGGTGGACACGCTGTCCAGAAGTTCCTCCCGTTCCACCTCTGCCGCAACCACAATCTCCTCCGTACCGAGGTCGGGATTGTACACTCCCATCACAATCGCGCGTCCATCATGCACCGCGGCGTGGCTGCAAACGACTTCCTCGATGTCTTGCGGGTAAATGTTCTCTCCGCCGATGATGAGGAGATCTTTCTTCCGCCCGACGACATAGAGTTCGCCGTCGAGACAGAAACCCAGATCGCCCGTGTGATACCAGCCATCGACGAGAGCCAAGGCGGTAAGATCAGGCCGATTGTAGTAACCCTCAAACAGACAATTGCTTTTTATCAGAATCTCTCCGACCGAACCGGGAGAAAGCACCGCACCGGTATCCGAAAGGATACGCACTTCATTGTCGGGCAACAGGCGGCCCGATGACACGAAGGACAGTGCTCGGGGATTTCCCTCCTCCACGGCAGCGATACGGTGCTCGGCTCGAAACGTTTGACCATCCCCCCAAAGCCGCGCAGGGTTGGAGGGACTATTGATATCCGACTGGGTAACGGCAAATACGTTTTCCGCCATCGCGTAAGACGATTGCAGCGCCTCTCGCTTTAGCCCAATCGAAGCAAATGCGCGATAGAACTCGTCCATGCTACTGGCGCGGACTGGTTCCGAACAATTGATCAGGGCGCGAGCCGACGAAAGATCGTATTGCGACCATCGGCTTGGCGTGGTCCGGCGAGGCACAAATTGGAAGGCGAAGTTCGGCAGCCACGACAGCGTGCATCGGTACTCGCTGATTATTTGCAGCATGGTTTCCGGATGCATCACCCAGTCCAAGGGCGACTGCATTACCACAGGCACATGGCAGACCATGGGCAGCATGAAACATGCGATTAGTCCCATGTCGTGATAAAGCGGCAGCCAGCTATAAACGCGGTCGCTATCGCCGTCAATTTTCAGGACCTGGGCCAGGGATTCAAGTTGGCGCAGCACGGCCGCGTGGGTCAGCGCCACGCCCTTCTGAAGTCCCGTCGTGCCCGCCGAATGCTGGATGAACGCCAGGCTGTCAGGCTCACTACCCGGATCGGGCAGTTCCTCATCCTCACCTTCTTTCGTGGCATCCCCAGCGCGGACAAGCGTTGTGCCTTCGCTCAGGGAGATATGGGCGAGCGTATCCTCGGGAAAATATTCATCGATGACGACCACGCGGGCCCTGAGGTTCGCAGTTACTCCGGCCAGCCCGAAGCTATATTTCGCAGGATCAACCTTGAAATTGGGATACGCAATGATGGCTGGTACCGCGCCCAGCATCATGGCGCCAACGAAGATCGTCATCGCCGGAATGCCTTGCGGCATGATGATTACCACGCGATCGCCACGGGCTACCCCATAGTGGCTAAGCAGCGATGCCTGCAAGCGGGCCCGGCGGCGGAATTCGCCAAACGTCACCGTCTCGCGGTCCTCCTCGTCAAGCCACGACGTAACGAAGGAACGGCTTGCCGGGGCCGAGTTGAGGGCATCAAGGAGAGTGCGATACTCGGTCGCTATCATGCCCATCTCAAAACTGGCGGTCCGCAAGCGGACTTTGAGCCACTGCCGTTTTTCGAGTGAGAAATTGCCAGCCTACGGTGTAGATCATTTTGCCAAGTTTATCTGATAGTTGAACCGATGCCGAGGCTTTCGATCGAACCAGGCTGGCGGAAGCGATTCGGCCTGAGGTCACCTGAGTGCGTTGTTCACCATCTGCCGGGCTTCAGCTACAACCGCGTCTAGGTGACCTTGGTCCTTGAAGCTCTCGGCGTAGATCTTGTAGATGTTCTCGGTCCCGGAGGGCCGTGCGGCAAACCACCCGCTAGCAGCTACCACTTTGAGCCCTCCAATAGGCGCGTTATTACCCGGCGCGCGCGTCAGTTTCGCGATAATCGGCTCACCCGCCAGACTCGATTCCTTTACCGACTCTGGCGATAGCTTTTCCAGCTTGGCTTTCTGCTCAAGGGTTGCAGGTGCGTCAATTCGCGTGTACAGCGGCGATCCGAACTCCTCCGTCAGCTCGCCATAGTGCTCGCCGGGATCTTTGCCGGTGCGGGCGGTAATCTCGGCAGCCAGAAGGTTCATGATGATTCCGTCTTTATCCGTGGTCCACACGGTGCCGTCGCGCCGCAGGAAGCTTGCTCCAGCGCTTTCTTCTCCACCGAAGCAGAGCGAACCTTCAAATAAGCCCGGCGCGAACCACTTGAAGCCTACCGGCGTCTCCAACAGTGGATGGCCGGCCTTCTTCACCACGCGATCGATCATGCTGCTGCTGACCAGCGTCTTACCGACCATGACACCCGCCGCCCAGCGCTCGCGATGGGTAAGCAGGTACTGAATAGCAACAGCCAAATAATGGTTAGGATTCAGCAATCCTGCAGAGGGCGTAACAATGCCGTGCCGGTCCGAATCCGGATCATTGGCGAAAGCCAGCTGATACTGATCTTTGAGGCGAACCAGCCCAGCCATCGCGTATGGACTCGAGCAATCCATACGAATCTTGCCGTCGTGATCCACCGTCATAAACGAAAATGTAGGATCAATCTTGGGATTCACGACCGCGATGTTCAAGCCATAAACCGAATTGATTGGCTCCCAATACGGCCCGGCAGCGCCGCCCAGCGGATCGACGCCCAACTTCAGGCCGGCCGCACGAATGGCGTCCATGTCGATGACATTGCGCAAATCTTCGACATAGGGCAGGACGAAGTCTTCCTGATGCGTAGTCGCAGCCTTGAGGGCCGTCGCGTACGACACTCGCTTCACGCCGGCATTCGAAGCTCGCAATAACTCGTTAGCTCGATTTTGCACCCAACTCGTAATGTCGGTTTCGGCTGGTCCGCCATTGGTCGGGTTGTACTTGAAGCCGCCGTCTTCTGGAGGGTTGTGGGATGGCGTGATGACGACACCATCCGCGAGGTGCTCCTTCCGGCCGCGGTTATAGACGAGAATGGCGCGGGAGATGACCGGCGTCGGGGTCACGCCATCGTTGCTCTGGATTATTGTTTCGACATTGTTTGCGGCCAGGACCTCCAGCGCCGTGCGCTGCGCCGGCACCGACAGCGCGTGCGTGTCCTTGCCCATGTAGAGCGGCCCGTCGACTCCCTGGCCGCGGCGGTATTCGCAAATCGCCTGCGTAATGGCCAGGATGTGCGCCTCGGTGAAGGTGCCGTGCAACGACGAACCTCGGTGCCCGCTGGTACCGAAGCTGACCAGTTGGGTGGAATCGTTCAGGTCAGGCTTGCGCTCAAAATACTCGCGTTCCAGGCGCGCTACGTCGACCAGCATCTCCTTGGGCGCCGGTTTGCCGGCGAGAGGAGAAATCATCGTCTTGTCCGTTGCAGTCACCAGCCATTCGTCTACGAGGTCCGGTACTTCGCCGGCACATTGGCGGCGGCCGCATTGATCGGCCAGTACCAAAGCCTGATCACGGCTGACGCGTCCGGCGGGAATGGTTTTGTCCCCTTCCAGCAGCCTGGGCAACATCGCAACTTTCTCGCTTCCCGTCGTCAGCCACAGAATGCGTCGCGAACGGTTGATCACGGGATAGGTCAACGTCATGCGCCGTCTGCCCATATAAATGCCGGTCAGTCCGACATCGGCGTCCGTAACGTTAGTCACAGGATCTCCGGGGACCAGCGACGCCGTATGACCGTCGGGTCCCATACCCAAGATGCGCCAAATCAAGTACGGGCGGCGATCCGGCAACTTGCTCAAGGGTTCGCGCGTATTGTTTGGCTGCCGCCTCCAAATCAGGGAATTCAACCGGCATCGGGTAGATCTGTTCGGGTGGCAGCGGCGCATGTTCGAGCAAGCTTGCACGTAGATGTGTCAGGTTTCGGTCCGGATCTCCGGCGGGTGCGATGCGCTCGTCGATCTGAAACACGTGCACGTTTTGCCACGGCACATCTTCATTCGCCAACTCACGCAACATTGCCCACGGCGTCTTACCACCGCTGACCGCCATGATGAAGCGTCCTCGGGCAGCGACTGCCGCGCGAGCATCTGCGGCAATCGTCGCTGCCGCGGCTTTGGCTACGGCATTGTCGTCATCAAACACTTCGAGCTTCATTCACTTCTCCAATAGGCGGCACAACACCGCTGTTCGATGCGGCTCACGCATCATCCAGCCTTGGCTGGGGTAGCGAGTGGCTCCTCCACGGTCGACGCCGGATTTTGCCAGCCACCCGGCGGCGTTACCTGATCGACCTGACTCGGCCCCCAACTGTCCGGATCGTACTCGTATACCGGTGTAGCAGCTTTCAGCACTGGATCAACAATGCGCCAAGCCTCTTCGACGTAGTCCTGGCGAGCGAACTGTGTCGAGTCTCCCGCCATGGCGTCTCCCAGCAGCCGCTCATAGGCTTCCATCTCGCCAGGCCTTGGAGTTCGGCTGGCGAGCATCTCCGCCATCATTCCGACCTCGGGATTTTTGAGTGATGGAACCGCCATACCGAGTGCAATCGTCACCTCAGGACTCACGCGGAAACGCATGTAGTTCGACAGCACCTCGCTCTCGGGAATCGTTGTTGGCGGCTTGCGTAATCGCGCAATTACTTCCGTGCTCGTCTCCGGCATGCACTTGCCGGCTCGGATATAAAATGGCACTCCCTTCCACCGCCAGGAGTCAATCTCGAGCCGCAGGGCCGCAAAGGTTTCTACCTTGGAGTTGGGCGCCACTCCCTTTTCCTTGAGATATCCGCGGAACTGTCCCCGGACAAGGTTCTTGGCCTCGATTGGCGGGATAGCCTTCAGCACCTTGGCCTTTTCATCGCGAATCGATTCGCTGTCGTTGCGGACGGTCGGTTCCATCGCCAGGTTGCACATCACCTGGAAGAGATGATTCTGGATCACATCACGGATGGTGCCGGTTTGATCGTAGAACGCCCCTCGACCTTGCACGCCGAAGTCTTCCGCCATGGTCATCTGCACGCTTTCAACGTAGTTGCGGTTCCAGAATGGCTCCATGAACGCATTGGAGAAGCGGAAGATCGTCATGTTGTGGACAGGCGCCTTGCCCAGGTAGTGGTCGATGCGGAAGATGGACGATTCAGGGAACGCGCTTAGCAGGATTCGATTAAGTTCCTTCGCCGACGCAAGATCGTGCCCGAAGGGCTTCTCGACAATGACGCGTGCGCCCTTGGCACAGCCCGACTTCATCAACTGCTCCACCACTTTCTCAAACAGCATCGGGGGTATGGCCAGGTAGTGCGCCGGATGCTCAGCGGTTCCGAGCTCTTTACGTACGGCGTTAAAGGTCGCTATGTCCAGATAATCGCCGTCGACGTAACGCAGCAAGCTGCTGAGCTTCTCCCATGCCGCAGGATCGACTCCCCCAAACTGTGTAAGGCTGTCATGGGCGCGCGCTTTCAGTTGGTCGAGGGTCCAGCCCGCTTTGGCAACGCCAATAACCGGCACGTTGAGATGGCCGCGTTTGACCATGGCCTGCAATGCGGGAAAGATCTTCTTGTGCGCCAAGTCTCCGGTAGCGCCGAAGAATACCAGGGCATCGGATTCGATATTGCTCATGGATGTCTCCTCACTTCCCCGCCGCTTTTTCCAGATGCCCGCCAAACTCGTAGCGCATTGCCGACAACAGCTTGTCTGCGAAGTCAGCTTCGCCCCGCGAACTGAAGCGCTCATAGAGTGCACAGGTCAAAACCGGGCTCGGCACCGCCTCGTCAATGGAAGCCTTAATGGTCCAGCGTCCTTCACCCGAATCCGAAACTCGCCCGGCGAATTTGGAAAGCTGCGGATCTCCAGCCAGTGCCGTTGCAGTCAGGTCGAGCAGCCAGGAGGCGATCACACTGCCCCGTCTCCACACCTCGGTGACATCGGGGAGATTGAAGTCGTACTGGTAATGCTCTGGATCGCGTAAGGGGGTCGTCTCGGCATCGACTGCGTGGGTTTGCTTGCCGACGTTGGCATTACGAATAATGTTGAGACCCTCCGCGTAAGCGGCCATGATGCCGTATTCGATTCCGTTGTGTACCATCTTCACGAAGTGGCCGCCGCCGTTGGGGCCGCAGTGCAAGTAGCCTTGCTCGGCAGTGCCACCCATCTTCTCCCGTCCCGGTGTACGAGGTATGTCGCCGATGCCGGGAGCAATGGTTTTGAAAATAGGATCGAGGTGCTTTACCGCCGCCTCCGGGCCGCCAATCATCATGCAGTAGCCGCGCTCCAGACCCCACACACCGCCGCTGGTGCCGACATCCACGTAGTGAATGCCCTTCGGCGCCAGCTCATTGGCCCGGCGAATATCGTCAATATAATAGGAGTTGCCACCATCGATGAGAATGTCACCGGGCTCGAGAAATGGCACGATTCCGGCGATGGTCTGGTCCACAACCGCCGCCGGGATCATCAACCACACCGCGCGCGGCTTGGTCAGCTTGCTGGCAAAGTCTTTCAGCGAGGATGAACCGATCGCCTTCTCCTTCACCAACTCCTCCACCGACTTCGGGAACATGTCGAAGACCACGCATTCGTGACCCGCTTTCATTAGCCGCCGTACCATGTTGGCGCCCATTCTTCCCAAACCCACCATTCCAAGTTGCATAGCTTCCTCTTTTCAGAAAAATTGTTGAGCTTTATTTGTTTTGCCGATAGCGGCGGATCAGGTTGTTGGTCGAACTGTCGTGCGCAAGGCTAGGCTCTCCGGCAGCCTGCAGCTCCGGAATAATGCGCTGCGCAAGAACCTTGCCCAGTTCAACCCCCCACTGATCGAAGGAGTCGATGTCCCAGATCGTGCCTTGCGTGAATACCGAGTGTTCATAGAGCGCCACCAGTTTGCCCAGCGTCTCCGGCGTGAGCTTGTCAGCGAGGATCACGTTCGAAGGACGATTGCCCTGAAACACGCGATGCGGTACCAGCCAGTCGGGTGTACCTTCGGCCTTCACTTGCTCCGGAGTTTTGCCGAACGCCAGTGCCTCGGTCTGCGCGAAAACGTTCGACATCAGCAGGGTATGATGTTCACCAAGTGGATTAAGGGTCTTATAGAACCCGATGAAATCACACGGTATAAGTCTGGTTCCTTGGTGTATCAACTGATAGAACGAATGCTGGCCATTCGTGCCCGGCTCGCCCCAGTAAATCGGTCCGGTATCGTAATTGACTTCCTTGCCGGCCAAAGTCACGTGTTTGCCGTTACTCTCCATCGTGAGCTGTTGCAGGTAAGCCGGAAAGCGTTTTAGATACTGCTCATACGGCAAGACGGCGACGGTCTGCGCGCCAAAGAAGTCGTTGTACCAGACCGCCAGCAGTCCCAGGAGCACGGGCAGGTTACGTTCGAATGGCGCTGTGCGGAAGTGCTCATCAACCTGGTGAAAGCCGTCGAGCATGGCGCGAAAGTTGTCGGGGCCGATGGCCATCATCGTCGAAAGGCCGATAGCCGAATCCATCGAGTAGCGGCCGCCAACCCAGTCCCAGAACTCGAACATGTTCGCCGTATCAATGCCGAACTTGCTGACCTCCGCAGCATTGGTCGACACCGCAACAAAGTGCTTGGCTATAGAGGCTTCGTCGCCGCCGAGTGCTGCCAGCGACCAATCTCGCGCCGTGTGCGCGTTGGTCATGGTCTCCAACGTGGTAAAGGTTTTCGAGGAAATGATGAACAGCGTCTCCGCAGCATCCAGATCGCGCACCGCTTCCGCGAAATCCGTACCATCCACGTTCGATACGAAGTGGAAAGTCATGTCGCGCTGGCTGTAGAAGCGCAAAGCTTCGTAGGCCATGACGGGGCCCAGGTCGGAGCCGCCAATCCCGACATTGATGACATTACGAATCCGCTTGCCGGTGTGGCCCTTCCATTCTCCGCTGCGAACCCGGTCGCAAAAAGCGGACATCTTATCCAGCACAGCGTGGACCGCCGGAACTACGTCCTGGCGGTCGACGACAATCTTTTCCCCCTTAGGGGCGCGCAGGGCAACGTGCAGCACCGCGCGCTTCTCCGAGACATTGATCTTCTCTCCCCGGAACATGGCGTCGATGTGCTCGCGCAGTCCCGACTCTTCCGCCAACTGCAACAGCAGCTTCAGCGTTTCGTCAGTGATCCGGTTCTTCGAGTAATCCAGATACAGACCCACAGCTTCGGCGGTGAAACGCTCGCCACGCTTAGGGTCGTCTCCAAAAAGCTGCCGCAGATGCACATCTTTCACCGTCTTGTGGTGAGCTGCGAGGGCCTTCCATGCCGGCCGTCGGGTGAGAGCCTTCAGGCGTCCTGCCATGATCAGTCTCCTTTTACCTTTCCTGTATTCTTCATCTTCTTACTCTTCTTTTTTGCCTTCTTGCGACTCTCCAATGACACGTCCGCTACCTTGACGGCAGAGGTTGGACTGGCAGGAGCTGAACTGCCCGGAAGATGGTCCACGCCGTCTCCCCACAAGCGAAAACCTCCAAGAAAAGCGTTCTCATTGTTACCTGCCCGGCAGCCGGGAGGCAGTTCTTTCAACTTCTTGACGTTGCCTCCGCCCAGCACGATGTCGTTGGGCTCCAGGGCGGCCGAGATGCGGGTCACCACGTCAAAGACATGGCGCTCCCACTTTTTTCTGCCCATCCGCTCCAGCCCGCGCAGGCCGACATAGTCCTCGTACGTTCCTCGCTTGTAAGGCAGGTGGGCCAACTCCATAGGCTCCACGTGTTTGTCCACGATCATCGTGGATCCCAGACCGGTTCCCAGTCCAAGAAAAAGCATCCGCCCTTTGATGTAGCTGCCCAGGGCCTGCATGGCCGCGTCATTCATAACCTTTACGGGGCGGCCAAACGCCTTTTCATAGTCAAACCCTACCCATCCTGATGCCAGGTTATGCGGCTCTGAGATTGGACGCCCCTGCGTCACCACGCCGGGATAGCCAATCGAGACCACATCGTACTTCCACTTCGCAGCCAGCTTCTTAGCTTCGGCGACCATCAGCTGCGGCGTCATTTTCGGTCCCGAAACAAACTTCTGCGGAACGTCCTGACCCGTGGCCAGAATCTTGACGTGAGTGCCGCCAACATCCACCGCGAGCACGTCCATTACGACGCCCCTTTCGCGATGGCCGCACTCTTCGAAGCAATCACTCCCAGCAATTCCTTCCAGGAGTCGTCGAATGACTTCGCCCCTTCTTCCTGCAGCTGCGCGCCCAGAGCATCGATATCGACACCCGCTTTGGCAAACTGCGCCAGCACTTGCTCGCAGTCGCCACCGTCAGCAGGTAGTACCCCGCCGATGTTGCCATGATCTGCCAACGCCTTCAACGTGCCTTCCGGCATCGTATTAACGGTATCGGGGGCTGCCAGCGATTTGATGTAGAGAACATCGGAGGCCTTGGGGTCTTTGGTGCCAGTGCTTGCCCACAGTAAACGCTGCGGTTTAACTCCGGCTTTCACAATTGCCTGGACTCGCGGCGAGGCCAGAAATTCGCGATAGGCCTTATAAGTCCGCTTGGCAATCGCGATCCCCAAACGGTCGAGCAATTCGGCGGGCACCTTGTTGGCAACGGCGACGTCCCATCGGCTAATGAACACCGACGCCACTGATCCGACATTGGACGGCAGGCCGGCAGCGACGCGCCGCTCGATGCCGCGAAGGTAGGCTTCAGCCGCTGCCAGGTAATGCTCCCGCGAGAACAGTAGAGTCACGTTGATCGAAACGCCGGCGAAGATCGCCTCTTCTATGGCGGGTAGGCCTTCTTTTGTGCCGGGAATCTTGATGAACAGGTTGGGCTGTCCTGCTCGAGCGTGCAGGTCCTTGGCCGCCGCCAGGGTGTTGCTGGTGTTATACGCCAGCAGCGGAGACACCTCTAATGATACCCATCCGTCCACACCTTTAGTCTGCTCGTGGATGGGCCGGAACAGTTGGGCGGCCCGGGTCAAATCTTCAATCGCCAGCTCGAAAAACAATCCTTCGCCTGACTTGCCCTCGCCCAACTTCTGCCGGATAGCCGGGTCATAGGTCGCGCTGTTTTTGATGGCGTGATCGAAAATCGTGGGATTCGACGTCAGCCCGGTGACTGACAGCTCGTCGATATAGCGTTTCAGCGTGCCGCTGTCGAGCAGGTCGCGGGTTATGTTGTCCAGCCACAGACTCTGGCCCAGGTCGTGAAGCAGTTGGGTCGCCTTCATAATTTCTCCTCAAATTGCCGCGCTGGAAAATTATCAGCCCCGGCCCGAACCTACAACTGATAAATTTCTAGGTGCCTTCGTTCATGTTCGCAAGCAGAGTCGGGCGCAACCAGGCGGAATAACGAGACAATTTGGACGCGCAATTTGGTGTCGGCCCCGACTGATACGAATCGGGCAGTTAGTTCGAATAGCGCCTATTATAGCTGCGGCGGCTGGGCTGCGGTGGCAATGCTCTGTTAAAGTTTTTGGACGAACTCGGCCGCCTCAGGCCGCGATAGTAGACCGCACGGACCGGGATATTAGCATGCAAACTGCTGCTCAGATTACCGAGTTGAATGGTCGGTTTGAAATCGCCGGTGTCGCACAGATCGTCGAAGGCCAGGGTGGCCTGGCGAAGGTGGAGATAACTTGTCCCACCGCGGCCGCGGAGATGTACCTGCATGGGGCACAAGTGACCTCTTGGAAGCCAGCTGGCGCCGAAGAGGTGCTCTTCCTCAGCTCGCGGTCGCAATGGCAGGAGGGCCATGCCATTCGTGGGGGCGTTCCCATTTGTTTTCCCTGGTTTCGAGCCAAATCTGACGATCCTGCCGCTCCGGCCCACGGATTTGTGCGCACCAAAGCGTGGCGCCTTGAGTCGATTGCGCAGCGGGATGGTGCGGTTTCCGTAAGCATGGTCACAGAAAGCGATGCCAACACAAAGCGATGGTGGCCGGCAGACTTTCGGCTTGTCCTGCGTGCAACGTTTGGGTCCGAACTGCGGCTTGAACTTGAGCTGACAAATACCGGGTTAACAGCGTTACGGTTTGAGGAGGCACTGCATTCCTACTTCAACGTAGGACAGGTTCAGGTGGCTCGATTGCACGATCTGGACAAAGTTCATTACCTCGACAACACGGACTCGAATCGCGAGAAAGTACAGCAAGGCGATGTGGTGCTCGCTGGTGAAACCGACCGTGCGTACCTTACCCGCCAGCCTCAGGTTCAATTGGAAGATCCCACCTTGCGGCGCGGTCTTCATATCGCCAAGGAAAACTCGTCCACCACGGTTGTGTGGAATCCGTGGGCGGAGGGCGCGCGGGCTTTGGCAGACCTCGGCGATGACGAGTGGACGCAGATGCTCTGTGTGGAAGCCAGCAACGTTCTGAGGGGGGCCGTTGACGTTAAGCCGGGTGAACGGCACCGCCTGGCCGTCAATATTCGCCTCGCCGATGCACCGATTGTCCCGCCTTAGCTGATCGCTTGTTCTCACGAAATATATCCGCCTTGGCCTGCCCGCTAAGTGCTGGATGGCCTGCGCGCTGCGCCGATCGAGAACCCGACTGCGAATTTGTGGGTATCGCGACGGCGGAACGCGATACAATACGCGGCATCTGTAGCCCAGGGCACTGTCGTCCCGGCATTAGCAATCGCCCGACTCCTTCTCCAGGTTGTCGAACAGAACTGATTGCACTTATTAAAGGGGAGAGTCCGAATGGGCGGAGTCGCGATGGGAAGCGGGAGCCAGGTTCCGATTACCGAACTGGATGTCCTCTGGATCACCGCGGGCCTTGGTTGCGACGGCGAAACCATCGCGATGACCGCGGCGACACAACCGAGCATCGAAGACATTGTTGGCGGCTCGCTGCCCTGGATCCCGAAGATTCATTTCCACAATCCTTTCCTTGCGATTGAAAATGGGGACGACTTCCTAAGGCCCTTTCACGCCGCCGCGAAGGGCAACCTCGGCCCGTTTATCCTGGTGGTCGAAGGCTCGATTCCCAATGAGCACAATAAGGAGGAAGGATATTGGGCGGCGTGGGGCAGCGACGCTGAAACCGGACAACCAATTCTGACCTGCGATTGGATTGACCGTCTGGCGCCCAACGCGTGGGCAGTCGTCGCGGTCGGGACATGCGCAACTTACGGCGGGATTCATGCCATGCAAGGAAATCCAACCGGGTGCATGGGACTTCCCGATTACCTGGGATGGAAGTGGAAATCGAAGGCAAATATCCCCATCGTGTGCGTTCCAGGCTGTCCGGCGCAGCCCGACAACATGACGGAGACCCTGCTGTATTTGTTTCACATGGCATCTGGACGCGTTCCCATGATTCCGCTGGATGAGGCATTGCGCCCCACTTGGTTGTTTGGCCAAACTGTCCATGAAGGGTGCGATCGCGGTGGGTACTACGAACAGGCCGACTTTGCGCGGGAATACGGATCACCGCTATGCATCGTGAAACTGGGATGCTGGGGTCCCGTGGTGCAGTGCAACGTGGGCAAACGCGGATGGATGAATGGGATCGGTGGTTGTCCAAACATTGGCGGAATCTGCATTGGGTGTACCATGCCGGGTTTTCCCGACAAGTTCATGCCGTTTATGAACCAGCCCCCGGGTTCGCTATTGTCGTCGAGCGCGGTGCAGACCTATGGAAAAGCAATCCATGCTTTGCGAAGATTTACCCAGGCGTCACTGAATAAGGAGCCCAGTTGGCGACGACGCCAGTTACCTTTCCAAGAGACGAAACCAGATTCCGCCAGTCCTTAGCGACTTGAGGTACTTGCCTAACTCAAGAACTGTGATACGAAAATGGCCTCACCCTCTGAAATTCGACCGCTAGACGGTGCTCAAATGCAGTCGCTCCCCGACGAAAACGAGTCAGGCCCCAGCTATGCCGAGGCCGAGGCTGTTCTTCAAGAGCTCGCGAGCGTGTTTTTCGAGAGCGACGTCGGAGATGCGGGTCCCCTGCGTATCTCCAACGAAGACGCAAGGTCAATGCCTGCCATCCCGCTCCCAAATTTAGAAGCGAAGTACCGGGCTCTCGTCGAGCAGATTCCCGCTGTCGTTTTCATGGCTTCGCTGGACGATGGCATAGGCGAAGCCTACGTGAGTCCTCAGATCGAGCAGGTGCTGGGCTTTACGCAAGAGGAGTGGCTGCAGGACCCGGTCCGCTGGTATCGCCAGGTGCATCCAGACGACAAACAACGCTGGAGCATAGAAGCAGCTGAATTGTTTCTCTCGGGGAAACCTCTGCGATCGGCCTATCGGGTACTGGCGCGCGACGGAAGAGTTATCTGGTTTCATTGCGAAGCCAAGATGATCCGGCGGGATGACGGCCAGCCGTGGTTCATTCACGGAGTCGGATTCGACATTACCGACCTGAAGCAAACGGAAGAAGCGCTGCAGGAAGAACGCAATGTGGTTTCAGCTATTCTCGACACAGTCGGGACACTGGTCGTGGTACTCGACCCTTCCGGTCGAATCATCCGCTTCAATCGCGCCTGTGAGCGCACCACCGGATACACCTTCGCACAAGTGAAGTACACATACATATGGGAGTTGTTCAACACGCCGGAAGAGGCCAGACGGTGCAAGGCGATGTTCGCTCAGATGCGGGAAGGCCAATTGCAGAAGGATTACGAAAGCGATTGGGTCTCCCGAAATGGCGAGCGTCATTCGATCGCCTGGTCGGGCACTAGTCTACCCGGTGAGAAGGGATCACCAGCGTACATCATTGTCACTGGAATCGACATCACCGAGCGGAAACGCCTCGAGCAAGCCATTCTGGAAATCAGTTCACGGGAACAACGACGGATCGGCCAGGATCTCCATGACGGGCTTGGGCAACACTTGACCGGCATCGCTTTCATGAGTAAGGTGCAGGAGCAAAAACTCGCGGAGCAGGGTTTGCCTGAAGCTGCAGATGCCGCCAAAATTGTCAGGCTGGTGACCGAGGCGATTAACAAGACCCGCGAACTCTCCCGTGGTCTTCTTCCGGTGGTTTCAGAGTCGCGCGGCCTTATGTCGGCGCTTCAGCAGTGGGCAGGCGAAGTACAGGACTTGTTCGGAATCTCGTGCATATTTCTGTGTATTGAACCGGTGCTGATCCACGATGACACAGTCGCCACGCACCTTTATCATATCGCTCAGGAAGCGGTTAACAATGCGATCAAGCATGGAAAGCCTGGTCACATTGTAATTGCTCTTGGGGGAACTGGTGACCGAGGATCGCTGGCTATTACCGATGACGGCTCCGGTATCCACAAAGTATCGCCGGGCAACGAGGGCATGGGGCTTCACATCATGAACTATCGGGCAAAAATGATCGGAGGCACGCTGGAGGTACATCCCGGCAAGCCACGCGGGACTGTGGTCAGTTGCAACTTCCCGATCCGAGGTAAGGAGTAAAACAGCATGGCTCCGGCAACGAAGCGACAGGACACCGGCACTGCACCCAAAAGGAAAGTCTTTGTGGTTGATGACCATCCCATCGTACGGCAGGGACTGGCACAAATGGTTAATCGTGAGCCGGACCTTATCGTCTGTGGCGAGGCCGAGGACGCCTCCACCGTCTTGCAGGCAATCGTAACCGTTAAACCCGATCTCATGATCGTCGACATTTCACTCAATGGACCCGACGGTCTCGAATTACTCAAGAACATTCGCACCCGATATCCAGCCTTGCCCGTATTGATTCTCTCCATGCATGACGAGTCCATTTACGCCGAGCGTGCATTGCGCGCAGGCGCAAATGGCTACATCATGAAGCATGAAGCGGCAGAGAAGGTGTTGGAAGCGGTGCGGCAGATCCTTAATCATGAGACCTATGTGAGCGACCGGGTCGCGAGCAAAATACTGCAGCGTTATATAAGCGGCTCCGACAACCCAAGAAGTTCTCCTCTGTCCGAGCTTTCCGACCGGGAACTCGAGGTGTTCCGCTTAATCGGCATGGGACATAGCACCAGAATGATTGCCGAAGAGCTGCATCTGAGCGTCAAGACCGTGGAATCGTACCAGGCACATATAAAAGACAAGTTGTCTCTCAAAAATGGCCGCGAACTCGTGCAACACGCGATTCAGTGGGTGCTGAGCGAAAAAGTGGCCTAGAGTCAACAGTCGCCAAAACGTACGACGCCCCCCGCTTTCCTAATACTCGGCCAATCCATCGGGAATTTCCCCATTCCTGGGCGCGCACTTTTCCTTCATCTGAATTCAGGTTGTGAAGATCCGAAGTTTGTTTGATTCTACCGGACGGTGTACGGCACCCCATTTCACGCTTACCTGGGAATCTGTGACCAGTGATTAGGGCGGTAGCCATCCACGCTTGAGCAGAACGCCGACGATGGGCATGAGCATGTGAAGACGCGCCGTTCATTCGTCTTGGCGTGGACATTCGAAAGGAGAATCCAGCTATGGCAGCAGAAGCAGTTCCGTACGGTCGAGTAACTCAGAAAAAGCCGGCTGTTGCGGACGTACACATAGTCTGGATCACAGCCGGACTGGGCTGCGACGGGGACTCAGTGTCCATTACCGCGGCAACACAACCCAGCATTGAAGATGTCGTATTGGGTGCCATTCCCGGCCTGCCTAAGGTTCATCTGCATAACCCGGTCCTGGCCTACGAGAACGGCGAAGACTTTCTTCGTTCCTTTTATCTCGCCGCCGAAGGCAAGCTCGATCCCTTCGTCCTTGTGATGGAGGGATCGATTCCCAACGAGAAAGTTCACCACGATAAGGACGGGTACTGGGCCGCGCTGGGCACGGACACGGCGACTGGCCAGCCCATCAAGACTACCGAATGGATTGATCGTCTAGCTCCCAAAGCCGTCGCAGTGGTAGCGATCGGGACCTGCGCGACCTACGGCGGGATTCACGCCATGCAGGGCAATCCCACCGGCTGCATGGGGATGGCGGACTACCTCGGCTGGGATTGGCGATCCAAAGCAGGCTTGCCCATCGTGAACGTTCCTGGATGTCCGGTGCAGCCTGACAACTTCATGGAGACGGTGCTCTACCTGCTGTACCAGGTCGCCGGGCTGGCGCCCATGATTCCGCTGGACGATCAGTTGCGTCCCACATGGCTATTCGGTAGCACCGTGCACGAAGGTTGTGACCGCGCCGGTTACTACGAGCAAGGAGACTTCGCCACGGCGTATGGATCGCCCAAGTGCATCGTGAAGCTTGGCTGCTGGGGGCCGGTGGTCAACTGCAATGTGCCGAAACGCGGCTGGATGGCCGGGATCGGTGGCTGTCCCAACGTTGGAGGCATTTGCATTGGCTGCACGATGCCGGGCTTCCCAGACAAGTTCATGCCTTTCATGGACGAACCGCCCGGCGCCAAGGTCTCTACTGGAGCAGCGAGCGCCTACGGACGCGCTGTCGCGGCTTTGCGGTCCATGACCCAGGCAACTCTCAACAAAGAGCCTAAGTGGCGGCATGCGCGTGCAGAACTCACCACTGGCTACCACACAAGCTAGAAAATCATAAGGAGCGATCACGATGGGCACGATTACAGCTGCAGACAGAGAGGCTCCGAGCAAGTCCAAGCAGATCGTTGAGATGAATTGGGACCCCATCACCCGGATCGTGGGCAGCTTGGGTATCTTCACGAAGATCGATTTTGCGAACCGGCACGTGGTGGAGTGCCATAGCACCTCATCGATCTTTCGCGGTTACAGCCTTTTCATGAAGGGCAAAGACCCGCGCGACGCCCACTTCATCACCAGCCGAATTTGCGGAATATGCGGCGATAACCACGCCACCTGCGCAAACTATGCACAGAACATGGCTTTCGGTGTGAAGCCGCCGGCCCTAGGCGAATGGATCGTCAATCTCGGCGAAGCTGCGGAATATATGTTCGACCACAATATCTTTCAGGACAACCTGGTAGGTGTGGACTTCTGCGAGCAGATGGTGAAGGAGACAAACCCCGGTGTCCTGGCCAAAGCGGAGAAGACCGCGTCGCCGAATTCGAATCTTCACGGATATCGGACCATCGCCGACATCATGCGCGCCCTGAATCCTTTCACCGGGGCATTCTATCGCGAAGCGCTACAGATGAGCCGCATGACCCGCGAGATGTTTTGCCTCATGGAAGGCCGTCATGTGCATCCTTCGACGCTCTATCCCGGTGGCGTGGGAACTGTGCCTACCATTCAACTGTTCACTGACTACCTCGTCCGGTTGATGAAGTATGTCGAGTTCATGAAAAAAGTCGTGCCATTGCATGACGATCTTTTCGACTTCTTTTATCAGGCGCTGCCTGGGTACGAGCAGGTTGGTCAGCGGCGAATTCTTCTTGGCTGTTGGGGATCGTTCAACAATCCCGACGTATGCGACTACACCTACAAGAACATGACCAACTGGGGGCGGGGCATGTTCGTCACACCGGGCGTCGTGGTTGACGGGAAATTGGTCACGACGGACTTGGTGGACATCAACCTGAATATCCGCATTTTGTTGGGAAGTTCCTACTACGACGATTGGGAAGATGGGGAGACGTTCGTGAAGAACGATCCGCTGGGAAATCCCGTCGACAAGAGGCATCCCTGGAACCAGACGACCAATCCCAAGCCGCAGAAGCGCGACTTCACCGACAAATACACTTGGGTCATGTCGCCTCGCTGGTATCACAAACCGACCGACGAGTATCTGGCTCTGGACACTGGCGGCGGGCCCATTGCCCGCTTCTGGGCCACGGCACTTGCGGGACTGGTAGATGTGGGCTACCTCAAGGCTACCGGCAATAGCGTAAAGATCTATCTGCCTAAGACGACTTCCCTACCTGAGGTGGAGTTGGAGTGGAAGATTCCGAAGTGGAGCAATGCGATTGAACGTGATCGCGCACGCACCTACTTCCAGGCTTATGCGGCTGCCGCGGCTCTTCACTTTGTGGAGAAGGCGTTGGGCGAGTTGCACGCCGGCAGAACCAAGACCTGGTCAGATTTCAAAGTTCCGGAGGAGGCGATTGGCTGCGGCTTCCACGAGGCAGTGCGCGGTGTGCTGTCGCATCACGTTGTGATTCGCGACGGCAAGATTGCCAACTATCATCCATACCCTCCGACTCCTTGGAACGCCAATCCGCGCGATGTCTATGGCACTCCGGGCCCGTACGAGGACGCTGTTCAGAACACGCCGATCTTCGAGGAGAATGGACCGGACAAGTTCAAAGGTATCGACATCATGCGCGCGGTGCGTAGCTTCGACCCCTGCCTGCCGTGTGGTGTCCATATGTACCTAGGAAATGGAAAGGTCCTGGAGACTCGCCATTCGCCGATGTTCGGTGTGCAGAAGTAGACACCGAGGTTGCGGCAGAGGAGTGAGTCACGCATTTGCGAAACGGGATTTTCGTGCACACGCAATTGCAGTCCTCACTCCTCCTTTTATCAGTGGGCATTATCAAGGGGCAAACTAGATGGCCGATGACAAGGAGCTCCAACAGAAGGTCCAACAAATTGGGGGGCTGGTCGCGCAGATCGAGGCTGTCTCCGATCCCGCTCTCCGGAGCGCCGCCCAGCAACTGATGGAGACGCTCATGGAGCTCCATGGCGCCGCCCTCGACAGGTCTTTGGAGATCATCGTCGGCAATGGTGAGGTGGGCGCCCGGATCATCGACGAAATGGCTCGCGATCCCCTCGTCGGAAGCGTCCTTGTGCTTCATGGCTTGCACCCGGATGATTTGGAGACCCGGATTACCAAATCGGTAGAGCGCCTTCAGGCCAAACTGCGCCGCGAGGGCAGCCAGGTGGAGTTGCTGGCTATCGAAGAGGGTTCAGTGAGTTTGAGAGTTACCCCACCCGAGCATTCGTGCGCCTCGACCAGCAAGACGCTCAAGTCGTCGGTGGAAGACGCAATTTACAGCGCAGCTCCTGACATTGCTTCGCTTGTCATCGAAGGGTTGGCCGGGAAACCTGCATCGGGCTTTGTGGCGGTGGAGGCGCTTGGCGGTCATCTGGCTCCGTCCGTCCAACACATCACAGCGTACAACACACAAGGAGAACCTCGTGAGCACGCACATCACTGAACATTCAACGAATGGCCATTCCAGCGATCGAGAGACTTTGTTCATGTTGAGCGGAATCGCCCTCATGATTTTTGGGGCGGGGTTGGTACTCTCCAATCCCGTGGTCCAAAAGTACCTCGGCAAGGCAGGAATCGGAAATCTGGCGCAAGCGGCGCTGCCTGATATTGAGCGTTACATGCGTCTGCGCGCCATGTAGCAGGATGGGGCCGCCGCTACACTCTCATTGTTAGAGGGGACACTTTCGCTTGCCTGAAAATACGCCTTTTGTCTTACCCAGCGACTCTGCGCCATCGAACGAACATATGGGTCTTGAAATTATTCGTTACACGCTCGATACCAATGTCAGCCGCTTCACGGTGCGCGCATTTGCAAGTGGAATGTTGTCGGCCTTTGGTCACAGTCCTACCTTCGCTATTCGCCAATATTCTGGTGAAGTTCAGTTCAACCCCTCAACTTTGGAGGCGAGCTCATTGCGAATGGTCATACAGTCCGAATCGCTGGAAGTAGCGGACAACATCAGCGACAAAGATCGGCGCGACATTGAAGCGCAGATGCGCAATGAAGTGCTCGAAATTGGTAAGTTCCCAGACATTCAGTATGAGTGCTCTCGCGTCACGGTTAACAAAACGGGCGAAGACCAGTACAGCGTGACTTTGAATGGAGACCTGACTCTGCACGGCGTGACTCGCGGACACTCGGTCACCGGAAAGGTGGCCGTGACGGGTAATATGTTGCGGGCCTTTGGGGAGTCCACGTTAAGGCAGTCTGACTACAACATTAAGCTCGTGTCCGCCCTCGGCGGCGGGCTGAAAGTCAAGGACGAGGTGAAACTCTCATTCGATCTAGTGGCTCGCAAGCAGGGGTAGCTAGGGTGATCAGATCTCTGGCTTGAAGCTGCGCTTGACTGTCTCCTTAGCTCTCCAGTTGCTCCTGCCCTTTCTTGAGCCGCTCTCTCTCAAGTGCGAGGCGAGTCTCAGCCTGCTTTAGCTTTTCTTTTGCTTTGTCGCGATCTCGCTTTGCCTTCTCGACCCTCTGTTGAGCGTCTTTGATCACGGCCATCGCCTTCTTGTGTGATTGCAGCATGAATCCTAGTGTAGACCTGTCCGACCTAGGGCGCCGCAATCTGGAAGCGCAGAACCGACTGTGCAATTCGATATTGATACTTGGCCGCGGCAAACTGGATCTGCGCTTCGGTCTGCTGCAATTGCGCCTGGCTTAACTCGACAATCGAACTTAACCCGAGGTTGTACCGGGTTTGTGACAAGTCCACCGCCAGGTTGGTTTGATCTACAAATTGCTGCGTGACACTGATGCGACGGTAAGCAGTCAGCGCATTGAGCCAGCTAGCACGAACATCGTTCGCAATGCGGTCCTTCAAATCGCGGAGTTGCTCTTCGTCGGCCTGCGCTCGCAAGCCTGCCTCACGCGATCGAGCCGGGTAAAGGAATCCATTGAAGATTGGCACGTTCACGTTCACGCCCACCGCCCCGTACCAGCTCGTAAAAGGTGAAACTCCCGCGATCGTATTGCTGTACGGGGTACGTCCCACCACGCCCAAGGCTTCCACGCTGGGCAATAAAAGATCGCGTTCGGCCTTCTGAAAGCGCTGTGCAGCCTGATATTCGTAACTCTGAGCGGTAATTTCGGGCCGATTGCTGAATGCCTGGTCCACCAGTTGAGTTACGGAATCAGGCGGAGGCTGCAGACCCGATTCGGAGTCCACAAGTTCAAACTGCTGTTGCGTGGCATAGCCCAGAACCTGGGACAGCACTGACAATGAGGCCTGCTGATTATTTTGCCCGTCGAGCAGCAACAAGTTCGCTTGCGCCAGGTTGGCGTTCGCGAAACTGACATCGAGCTCCGAGCGTAACTTGTTCTGAAAGAGGGTCGTAATCTGATCTGACACCAGCTGGCGGGCCTTGACGGTCTCCTCGGCCACTTTCAACAGGGCGACAGTTTGCAGGGCATTATAGAAGGCCTGATCCACCGCCAGCTTAACCTCGTCAGCAGTGGCCAGCGAATTCATGTCGGCTGCCTTGGCACGCAGAGCTGCGGTGGCAACCAAATTGTTCGTGCGTCCGAAGTCGGTAATCAGTTGCGACAAGGTGAGCCCCCCGGCTGCACGTTCATAGACGATCGGATTATTGAGATTGCCGGCCGCTATGCGACTTCCCTGTTCCGGCTTGACCGCTGTCAGGCTCCCGTACAAGTTTGGATAGTAAGCAGCTTTCTGTTCGCGGGTCGCCTGTTCAGAAGCCAACGCCATCAGGTGGTAAACCGAGATCTGCGGATTGTTCTTCAGCGCCAGGGCCTCCGCGTCTTGCACGGTCAGACGGCGCACCGCTCCTGAAGCCGGCAACTGCGGGGGCGGCTGGTTCGCGGGAACAGATTGCATTTGCGTAGGCGACGCAGGCGGGGAGCCGGGTGATGACTGCTGCGCACCTACAGGCGCCGCCGGAGCAGGCGAACCACTTTGTGCCAGGAGAGAAAAACTGCCAAACATCACAAAAACGACAAGCTGGAGAATCTTGCGTCTCAAGCCTGCACCTCCTGACCTGGCTGCGCCTCTTCTTTGCGATGGATCAGCAAATAGGCCGCGGGAACGATGAACACCGTAAGCACCACGGAGACCAGCAGGCCGCCGATGATGGAGCGCGCCAAGGGTGCATACTGCTCGCTTCCCGCTTCCAGGGCCAAGGCCATGGGAACAAGGCCCAGCAAAGTAGCCAACGAGGTCATCAGGATGGGGCGCAGACGCACGCGGCAAGCTAAAGCAACCGCCTCGCGGATCGGCATCCCCCCCTCCCGGTACATGCGGGTCACGTCCACAATCAGAATGCTGTTTGACACGACGATACCGGTCATCATGAGCACTCCCATCAACGACATAACATTCAGGGTGGTACCGGTAATCAGAAGGAAAAGGATCACACCGGTGATGCCGGACGGTATGGCCAGCAGGATGATGAAAGGATCGATGAAGGAGGCGAACTGCGCCATCAGGATCAGGTAAACCAGGACAATGGCGAGCAGAAGTCCGACACCGAAACTGAGGAATGACTGATGCATGGCCTTTACCGATCCGCGCATCTCCACGCGCGTGTTGGGCGGCAGCTTGGTATTGTCAATGATCTTCTGCACCTGACCGGAAAGCGTTCCCAGGTCCTCCCCTTTTGGCGACACATAGACGTCGATCTTGCGGAAGAGCTGATAGTGGTCGACTTCGGTTGGCGTGTTGATCATCTTGATGTCGGCCACGTTCTCCAGCATGGTGGTGCTGCTGTTGTCTTTGGCGTGAAGCGGAATCTGTTTGAAATCTTCCATCGTCATGGAATCGAGCTGATGAGTGTTGTACTGCACGGTGAGAAAGTAGTTGTTTCCGCTGTGCGGATCAACCCAATAACTGGGAGCGATCATGCCGTTTGAGGTCAGGGCTGTCACCACGTTATTGACCACGTCGGTAGCCGTGAGTCCGAGGCGCGCCGCCATTTCACGCCGCACGTTAAGTTCGATCCCCGGGTAGTCCAGGTCCTGCGGGATCAGTACGTCGCTCACGTCATTGAGTTGGCGCACCTTCGCGGCCATCTCACTCGCGGCAGCGTAGGCGCTGTGCTGGTCGTTGCCGCTCACCTGGATGTCAATGGGCGCAGGCATGCCCATGTTGACCACCGAATCCACCAGGCCGCCGGTTTGGAAGTACGTCGATAGCTCAGGCAGATCAGAATCCAGTTTTCGGCGCACGCGATCCATGTAGACGAAAGTACTGAGCTTATGGTCTTCGTGGAGGCTCACCTGCACGAAAGCCGTATGCTGCGCGGAGTTACTGGTGTAAATGGCGGAAAGATCCGGGGTCATTCCAATGTTGGAAACGATCATCTGCAAATCGTCTTTGTCTACGACGTCGCGGATATCGTCCTCCACCCGAGCGACATACCGGTTGGTCATTTCCAGGCGGGATCCAGTTGGAGCCTTCACATTGATTACGAACTGGCCAGGGTCGGTACGAGGAAAGAAAGCGACGCCCAGCAACGGGAAGAACGCCAAGCTCACTACAAAGCTCCCCATGATGAGAGCCACAGTGAGGACCGGGCGGCCCAATGCCTTATCCACCAGCGCATCATATTTGCCCAGCATGCGATTGTAGTGATGGTTGAAGCCGGCGACGAACCTTCCAAACACTGACTTAGTGCTCTGGTGCCCTCCATGGCCATGCGCCATCTTGATGAACTTGGCGCAGAACAAAGGCACAACGGTCATTGCCACCAGGTATGAGGCAGCCAAGGCCAGCACAACTCCGAGCGCCAGCGCCGTAAATAAGTACTTGCTGACGCCGTACAGAAAGACAACAGGGAAGAAAACGATCGCGGTGGTGAAGGTGGCAGCCAGCACAGCCAGCTGGACCTCCTGACCGCCCCGCTCGGCTGCCGTGACCGCATCCTCGCCCTCTTCCATGTGGCGGAAGATGTTTTCCAACACGACCACGGAGTTGTCAATCAGTCGGGACAGCACCAGGGCCAGTCCACCGAGGACCATGGTATTGATGGTCCCGCCGAAAACGTTCAAGAGAAGGAAGGCGGCCAGGCAAGAGACTGGAATGGAGATCAAGACCGAGAGAGTGCCCCGCATCGAGCCCAGGAAGATCAGGATCATCACTGCGGTAAGCACCAATCCGATCCCGCCTTCGCGGAGCACATTGGACACTGCGGTCTTGACGTATTGCGATTGGTCGAAGACCACATTGGTTTTCAGAGAGGGCGGGATATCCAACAGATGCTTAACCCGTTCGCGCACTCCGTCCACGATCTGGATGGTGTTGCTGTTGCCGCCCTGCTTAAGGATGGGCAGGTACACCGACTTCTGGCCGTCGACGCGGACGATGTTGTATTGAATGGCAGAGGAGTCCTCGGCGTGGCCAATATCCCCAAACCGAAGCACGCCGTTGCCGATCGCCTTGAGAGGCACATCATTCATCTGCGAGACATTGGGCAATTGGCTGTTGCTGTAAATGTTGTAGTCTTTGGGGCCGATGCGTACATCGCCGGCGGGCAGGATCTTGTTGGAGTTGTTGATGACATTGACCACGTCCATCGGGCTCATCTGCGCCGCTTCCAGCTTCACTGGATCGACATAAAACTGGATCTGACGATACTTGCCGCCATAAGGCTGTGGGACCGACGCGCCCGGCACATTCGCGATCTGGTTGCGAACCGTGAACTGCCCCTCGTCATGCAGATCGGTCTCGTTGAGTCCCTCACCCTTCAAGGTCACCAGGCATACGGGCAAACTCGACGCATCCATCTTCAGCACGACCGGGGGCAATGTTCCTTGCGGCAGTCGCCGCAGGTCTGCCATTGCCAGGTTGGCGATCTCACTGGCAGCGGCATCCGGGTCCGTGCCGGGCTGGAAATACACCCTGATCAGGCTGACGCCGGTCAAAGAGCGCGATTCGATGTGGTCGATATTGCTTCCAAGAGTGAAGAAGCGCTCAAAGGTGTCGGTGATGTTGGCTTCGACCTGCTGTGGAGGCATACCGCCATAAAAGGTGGCCACCACCACCACCGGAATGTCGATGGGAGGAAAAAGATCGACGGGCATGCGGGCGACGGTGGTAACACCAACCACGATGATCGCGAGGCATAACATGAGAACGAAGAATGGATACCTGATTGCAAAACTAGGCATTGGCTATCACTCCGAATCGGCGCTGTCGGCGCCGAAGACGGCTTCTTTCGGCCGCACGAACTCCCCAGGTTGGTAACTCCCTAAGTTGCCTACGATGACGCGCTCTCCTGGAGAAAGTCCGGCAACAATCTCAACGTTGTTGGAGCTTTGCACTCCAAGTTGCACCTCGCGAGACTCAACACGGTTTTGCGGATCGACTACCAGCACGCGGACCTTGTTCTGGTCGCGCTGAATGGCATTCACCGGAACTGTCAGGACATCTTTTCTGCTCTCGGATGCCAGCACCACATCCGCGTACATCCCGGGTTGCAGATGATAATTCGGATTGGGCACGTCAATCTCCACCTGCATGGTTCGCGTGGAGGTGTCGAGAGCGTCGGTAAAGCGCGCAACCTTGCCGGTGAAATTTTCGCCGGTCGCCTGGACTTTCACGTCAGCGGTATCCCCGATTCGGACCTTGGCGGCAATCGACTCGGGAACCGGAATGCGCAAACGCAGCAGATTGACTTGCGCGACCGTGACCACCGGCTCGCCGTTGGCGCTCGAAGTCCCGGCTTGCACCAAAGAACCGGTATCCGCATAGCGCCAAGTAACGACTCCGTCGTAGGGAGCGACGATGTGCGTGTAATCGGACAAAGCTGAGTAATGTTGCTGGTTGGCTTTTGCGGCTTCCAACTGCTGCCGCGCTGCAGCCAGCGCCGATTTGGCCGCATCCACCTGCGCCTCAGAAGCTCTATCTTTGGCGTTGGCGTCATCCAGCTCCTGTTGCGCGATTAAGCCGGGGCGGGCTTTGTCCGTGTTTACCAGCCTTGCCGCGTTGGCATGTAGTGCCACGTGGTCGGCCTGGGCGCGCGCTACGTCGCTGTTAGCGCGTGCAATTTCCTCTTCGGCGTGATGCACCGACGCTTTCGCTTCGTCGACCTGGGCCACCAATTCGGGAACCTCCAAAACCGCTAACACTTGTCCCGTGTGCACGCGATCGCCGATATCTACATAGATGTTTTTGATGTAGCCGGCCACTTTCGCATGCAGCTCGACGTTCTGGAATGGCATGAATTGGCCGGCAATGGAAAACGAATTGGCGATTGCTCCTCGCTTCACGGGGGCGACTGCAGCGAACGGCGCGCCGTCGCTGCTCGTAGCCCGTACCGTCTTACCGTGGGACGGACTGCCCGCGCGTACCCGCTTAACTTGCCAGACCGCAATGATCAGGCAGAGCAATACCGCGCCGAACACAAGAAGCGTGTTTCGACGAATCGTCATGACTTACCTCGAATTCGTTTGAACTAAGTTTGCCAACCGCACACTCACGGTTAACGTGCTTCACCCAAGACCATGGACCCAAGTATGAATCAGGGCCTGCCAGGACAACCTTTAGCTAATTATCGAACCGGAGGGGGTCGCAGACAATGATGCCAATTCAACAGCCGGAGACGAACGGGCGCAGGAGCGTCAGAGAGCGTTTGGACGCTAAACTTGCGATGCAGGTAGAGAAAGTGGATGAAGAGGGTCGCAAACCAAGTCAATAGGGTGCCGGCTTGCACAGTCGGCTCGACTTCCGCCTTCTGCCCGTTGAGCCACAGTTTCGCGGATGTCGAAGACGTAACTTTGACGCCGGTACTGCTGCCGTATACCGCAGTTTTTGCGTGTAGCGCAAATAAGAACACCACGACCACGGCGAGTGCTATCAGAAGCATTCGCCCTAATTCCCTGGCCTGCAGTGTTCGAAGGTTCACGGACGACGGCGCCCCATCACCAATACTAGACGTAGGAACACAGGGTTGGGAAGCGAGTTGCATCGGAAACGAAGTTTTTGTGCGACTGTAACACCGCGAAGTAATTGAAAAACAAGAAGCCTATCTCAACGCACGAGGCAAATGGGTATTCGATTAGACTATTGGGTAGCACATGTTCAGGCGCAAATTCATACTGAAAAGGCATTCTCATGGCTGATGCAAGAACGAAGAAAGGCGTCATCGGTATCCTGACTGGAGGCGGTGATGTTCCGGGCTTGAATCCCGCCATCCGTGCGGTCACCATCAGGGCCATTCGAGAGGGCTACGAGGTCATCGGCTTGCGGCGAGGCTGGGCCAGTCTGGTGGACATGGTCCGCGAGGAAGATTACGACAACAGCGACAACTTCCAGAGCCTCACGGAGGAGCACGTCAACCGTGCGGGCCGAACGGGAGGGACTTTTCTTCACACCTCACGCACTAATCCCGGGCGGGTAAGCCAGGCTACGATTCCATCCCATCTGCAAGGTTCCTATACAGCCGCATCGAACGACCTGACTCCTGAAGTACTGAAGAACCTGGAATGGCTGGGAATTGACAGCCTGATTCCGATTGGAGGAGACGACACCCTAAGCTATGGCGTGCGGCTGCACAAGGAAGGAGTGAAAGTGATCGCCATCCCCAAGACGATGGACAACGATGTTCCCGGCACCGATTACTGCATCGGCTTCAGCACGTGCGTGACGCGAACCATCGAAATGACGCATCGTCTGCGGACCTCGGCGGGCTCACACGAACGCTTGCTGGTGCTCGAAGTATTCGGCCGGTATGCCGGCTTCACGGCCATGCTTCCCACCATGGCAGGTGCGGCCAACAGGTGTGTAATTCCTGAATATAAGTTCAACATCGAACGTCTCGCCGAGTTGCTGATTGCTGACCGCCACAAGAACCCGAGCCGGTATGCGGTGGTACTGATCTCCGAAGGCGCAATGTTCGAAGGTGGCGAGATGGTCTTTGCGCGAGATACCGCCGACGCCTTCGGCCACAAGAAACTGGGAGGGATTGGCGACTTGGTCTCCGAGAAGCTGAAGGAGCTTTCTCCCCGATACAACAAGGGCAAGGTGCTGGACACCATCAGCCAGAACTTGGGTTACCTGGTGAGGTGCGGTGATCCCGATGCCATCGATTCAATCGTTCCCATGGCGTACGGCAATCTGGCGTTGGACCTGTTGTTACGTGGAATTGATGGCAGACTAGTTGTGCTGAAGAATGGCCGCTACAGCAATGTCCCGATTGATACCGTAGTAGCCTCGAAAAAAGTGGTGAACGTGAAGGAGCAGTACAACACGGACAGGCTGCGGCCGTATTACAAGAGCTTCGAGGACAAGCCACTATTCATGATGACGAGCGACAGTTGACCGGGGCGTGTCACCGGCAGGGTTTCGACGCCCCAGTCGACGTCAGATGTGCGCAGTCTTGAAAGCCGGACGCTCTGAGCCCAATCTCAGGAAAATCTGTCTCAGAGCGCCATGTTGTTGCAGCAGGCGGAGGTATTCAGTCTCGTCGGACGATGCCTTGGCGCGGATAGCCTTCAGCAGGGCTTGCTTCTGCAGCTTCGTCCAGTTCACAATTTCGGGCGCCAGGTCTAGAACGGACGCAAAATTCGCGAAGGCCAATTGTTCGAGCGAACCCCATTTTCCAATGTCCACATGCAGCGCTTGAGAGAGCAAGTGCACTGTGGCCCTCCGCATTTTGTCTGGATTCCCTTCGAATTTCTCCGCCATCCGTTGCTGGACGGCCAATCCGATCCTTCGGGTTGAGAACGCGTCCCATTGCCCCGGCGAGTCGTCGCCCAATTCATAAAACACATGGCCGGCCGCCAATCGGCGTAGAGTCCGAGCCGAAGTCCGGTGTGCCGGGTCGCGGGCCATCCGGGCTTCCTCTCTCGTTGTAAGGGCAAGCAGTTCGGGACGCCCCGGCCGAAAACCCAGCTTGCGATAAAACCAGAAAGCCCCCGACTTGATGGCCTCTTCGTTTTCATCCCCGAGCTGGTAAGGATAAACCGAGAAGCAAGTCACACCAGTCAACTGGTGCAGAAAGTGAAGAACCTTGGAATAAATCCAGGCCGTTTCGCCATCACGGAAAGCATAAAAAGTGTTGAACCCTACCTCCATCCATTCGAACAGGGAAATGCCCTCGATGTAGTTGACGGGAACGCCATTCTTCAGAGTCAGGCTCGCATGGTAAGCGCGCAGAGGCAAACGCCGTTCCGGCGGCAGCCCCCAGAGGAAAATCTGCACACCGCGTCCGGCATCCGCCTCAAAGACTGCACTCGGATCACCACGGGTGGTCCCGTACAATTCGCGATACCGAACGGTGAGGACCGCACGCGTCAGGTCAAGAATCTTCTCGCCCTCACGCCGCGAAAGCTTGCGAACGCGCAAGAGCGGCGAATCCAACTCACCATTCAACGACACTTGATTGCGACGAAGCAGTGGCTGCCGATGATAGAACATCCGCGAGACACTTCTGCGAGCGTTCGTCCGGGCGGCAGCGGTATTGCCCAGCTCCCACGACACATTCACCTTCAATGAGTCATAGAGTGCGGTTCTTTCCAGGCTAGGAACAGCTGTATCGGCAACGCGCTGCAAGAGCCATGTCAATATTCTGTCCGGGCCATCAGCTGCATTCGCCATCCAACTCAGGAAAGGCGTATCAGCTTCAACCACCGAATCGTCCCCCAGCAACGGAATAAAACGAGGCAACATAACCGCCATCTGGCGGCTTTGCTCATCAAAATCCCACTCAACGCTGATCTGCTGTGGATAGTGGAGTACTAGCCAGCGCGCCACGTCGTAGGTGAATTTATCGCTGATCGTGGTGCCCGCGATGCCGGAGAACTGCTCATCGTCGAGAATATCCAGATCAGCGCCTGCAGCTCGAAGTCCGCCTACCTGATGGACGATGCGGGAAAGCAAACCATCTGCGCGTTGCGCAACCTTGTGACTTTGCGGAAACGCTCGCAGGAACAAGAGTGCATCATGAAAGCGAACCAGCGACTCGGTATCGTGGAATTGAGCATCGCGGAACGAAGCCAGCAACTTCTCCATTCTCGCAGCGCAACCTGGACCATAAGCCAGCTTGGATGCTTCCAGCTCACGCAAGCGGGAAGCAGGGCTAACTTTCATTTTCACCTGGTCGGGCATCGGACAACTGGTTGAAACTAGCAAGATTCACCGACGGCAGTTTGAGGTCCTCAATCATGAAAGGCTTCTCCGTTTCGAGGGACGCAGCGTCCGAAGCCGTGGACGACCTTACCGCTCCCACCACTACAAAGAGGTTAGTCACGAGAACAACGGTAAAGGCCATCGCAGGCAAGAAGGCGAACACAGCCCCCCGGGCGCTAACGATTTCCAGCGCCAACACCGCGGTCACCAATCCTCTCGGCAGCATCCAGAACAACAGCTCAGTTTCCTTGCGCGGCACGTCCCGGACGAGCCAGCGACTACCTTGCGTGGCGAGAAAGCGGGCTAGAAGCAAGGCCGCAAGAATCCCCAAGATCGGCACGATGTATTGTCGACTAACAAATTCCGCAACAATTCCAAGAAGGACGAAAAAGAACGATCGAACCAAGAAGCTTAGCTCAGCATGGAACGCGAGTAGGCGAACGCCCTGGCGAGTCATGTGGGGAGTGCGAGGCAAGTTAGCCAGGGTAATGCCGAAAACCAGAATCGCGAGCAGGCCGCTGCCCCCGATAAAGCGAGTGAGCGCATACACGCCAAACACCACCCCCAAATTCAAAATATTAGCGTTGGGGTGGCTTGCAATCAGCGGCCACAGCCGTGACCAAATTGCCCCAGCGGCAATGCCCAGCAGGATGGCGAATGCCAAGTGATGAGAAAAGTCGGCGGCCACACCGACGAGCAGTGATTGGCTTACTCCCGTACTTAGCATGCTGCCGATCAGCAACACAGCGATTACTTCGCCCAAGGTGGATTCCAAAGTCAGGGAGATCTTGACAGGGGTGGGAGCGGAAATCTGTTCAAGCGCGGGGATCACAATCGTGCCGCTCGTGCATCCCAACGCAGCTCCCAGAAGCACGCAATCACTCCATTGCAGATGCAACAGTGCCCTGCCCATCAAGGCAATTAACCCCAGGCTTAAGCCATAGCTGAGGAGCATTAACAACAGTGCTGCGGGTGCGTAGCGGGCCGCCTGTCGTAGTCTCAGTTCCACTCCGCCCGCAAAAAGAATCAAGATTAAAGCGAGGGTACCGAGAATATCGATGGCGCCTTGGAAGGTAGCGGGCCGCACCCAGTGGAGAACCGGACCAAGGGTCACGCCGATTAACAACAACACGACCAGGTCGGGCACTCGCGTTAATCGTGACAGCCGATTGGCAACGTACGCCAGTACCAGCAGCACCGCGATCGTGCCGAATATGCGAGTCATCTCCATAATGAAGTTTTCGCCAATTCGTCGCCTGAAAGTTTCCAGCAATGGCCAAATTTAATGGAAGACACATCATATACGGAAGTCCCGCGACGCCCATAGCTAGATTGAATGTTCAGGAGAAAACGAAGATAAGCCGCTTAGTGAAGTTTTTATCCGCGCTGCGAAAAAGCTGAGCCAGGACCTAAACTACATTCTCCAAGGCGGATTCTGAAGCTCGCGGTTGAGATTCTGTTCCGCCCACAGGTAGAAAAACAGAGAACACGGTTCCGCTCCGTCCCGCGGTTGTGGAACTGCGAAGCCGAATGCGGCCGCCATGCCGCTGCACAATTCCTTTGCAGACCCAGAGCCCCAGACCGGTACCGACATCCTTTTTCGTGGTGAAAAACGGCTCGAAGATTCTGCCGCGATCAACTTCCTCAATTCCCGATCCATTGTCGGCAATAGTGATCTGGATCATATCTTCGTGGCCCGGCTCCCGATGCCGTCTGGTCACTCGAACATCAATCTCGCCACCAGGCGGCACTGCATCAATACTATTTTGCAAGAGGTTGGCCAAAACCTGCCTGAGTTCTCCGCGGACCACTGTTATTTCCATGTCATCGGGTACGGAAATCTCAACCTGAAGCTTCTTGTTTCTGATCTTGGCAGCATAGAGAAGAAGCAGGCTATCGAAGATCTCGGAGACCCGGGTAACCTGGGGAGTAGTTGACTCACGGTAAAATCCCAAGGTTTGTTTGGTGATGTGTGCCACGCGAGTCAGTTCCTGGTCAGCTGCCCACAAATATCGCCGGGATGCCTCGGGCAGCGATGGATCGCTGGCAGCCAGGTAGAGCAGATTGACCACAGCTTCCAGTGGATTGTTGATTTCGTGAGCCATGGTGGCCGCCATCCTGCCTACGCTAGCCAGTTGCTCCCCAACTCGGAGGGCCTCGGCTGTCTTTTTCCTTTCGGATATGTCACGCGCGATCTTGGAGGCGCCCACCACTTGACCGGAGGCATCTCGCACAGGAGAAATGGTCAATGACAAATCCAGCCGCTGACCATTTTTATGCATCCGCTGCGTTTCGTAATGCTCGATGCGCTGTCCGGCGGCGAGCTTCGCCATTATCCCGGCTTCTTCTGCGTGCAGTTCAGGAGGAATCAAAACCAAAATGGATTGTCCGATTATTTCTTCGGGAGCATAGCCGAACAATCGGCTAGCGGCGGCATTCCAGCTTTGGATTATGCCGCTGAGGTTCTTCGAAACGATAGCGTCATCGGAGGATTCCACGATGGCGGCCAGCCGCGATTCGGGCTCAGCCGCGCGCTGGCGAATCCGCGCGAGCTTGAGATGAGCGCCCACCTTCGCGAGCAGTTCGCGGGCGGAAAAGGGCTTTACCAGGTAGTCGTCAGCACCTGCATTGAAGCCTTCTACTTTCGACTCTTCTCCTGCCCGCGCCGAAAGGAAGATCACGGGAATCGTCCGCGTGCTCGGATTGTCGCGAACCGCCTGCAGAAATTCGAAACCGTCCATTCCTGGCATCATAATGTCGGCCACCACCAGGTCGGGACGGAGTTCGCGCATGGCAGCTATGGCCTCTGCTCCGTTCGATACGGTATGTACTTCATAAACCGGGCTGAGTAGCTGACTAACATATTCGCGCATGTCAGCATTGTCATCAGCTAGAAGAATGCGGTCTCGATCGGCTTCAGACGTTGCGCGCTTTTCAGTCGGAGTCATGGCAATAGCCGAATCGGCACTGACCTCTAAAGATGCTGGAAGCCACCGGAGTGCCTCCTGCAGATAACTGCCGCTGGGTGATACTCCAAGCAATTCGCGGCGGCTTCCAGCCACTTGATCCTGCGGCAAATGAGCTTTGCCGAGCGGAATCGAGACGGTGAACGTGCTCCCTTTGCCGATAGCGCTCTCTACTCTCACCAATCCACCGTGCACCTTCACTAACTCGCGCACCAGGGACAGCCCGATGCCAGTTCCTTCGAAACTTCGACCCCTGGCGCCCTTGACGCGATGAAAATGGTCAAACACCCGAGGGATTTCGGAGTCCGGAATCCCCGTCCCGGTATCACTAACCGATAGTTCCGCTCTACCGTCTGCTGGCCTCAAGGTAAGCCTGACCTCACCCTCAAAAGTAAACTTCAGGGCGTTGGAAAGAAGATTGAGAACGATCTTCTCCCACATTTCACGATCCACATAAGCCGGTTCAGGCAGCGGATTGCACTCCACGCGGAACTTGAGACCTGCCTTTTCCATCGCGGACTGAAAGAGCGTGGTCAATTCTGCCGTAAGTAATGCCAAATCAGTGGGCTCATAGATGGCTTGCAAACGTCCGGCTTGGATCCTGGAGAAGTCAAGCAATGTGTTGACCAATTTCAGCAGCCGCAGAGCATTGCGATATACCAAATCCAGTTGTTGCCGGTTCTGATCCGACGGATGCTCAGCCGCTTGCGAAATGGCCTCCTCTAGTGGACCAAGCATTAAGGTGAGTGGAGTACGGAACTCATGGCTCACGCGTGTGAAAAACAGGGTCTTCTCACGATCAAGCTCTGCCAGGCTTTCCGCACGACGGCGTTCCTCCTCGTGCGCCATCGCATTGCCGATGCCGGCGGCAATCTGATTCACAAGGAGATCCAGAAATCCGCGGAAGTCGGCATCAAACTCCCGATGGGGACTCAAACCAGCTACCAGTACTCCAGCGGGCTTTAGTTGCCCTTGCTGCGGAATCGGAAAAAGAATGGCTTTCTCCGGCGGTTGGTTCCATCCTCCCATCGGCAGTCCCGAAAACCGCGTAGCCAGAGTCTCCAGAAGCACCGGTTCGACGGTTTCCATGACTCTCTTAAAAGGCCAAACGGGGTGCCCATCGACCTCGAGGTTAATCGAATCTGGACGCGCGGGATTGCCCTCATTCATCCCCGTCTCAGCCACCAGCCGTAAGTTATTTCCGGTTGAATCGACCAGGTACAACAAGGTGAACGGCAAATCCAGATTCGCGGTCGCCAAGGACTGGGCCGCACCCTGGCAAACTTGAGTTGGAGTGCGACATTGGCTAACCTTGGTGGCGACCTCGCGAAGCAAAGCCATTCGGCGCGCTCCAATAATTCTCTGGGTTTCCTCTGTGACCGCGCAAAAGATACCGCCGGCTTCTCCTTGCTCGTTCGGAATGGGGCTGTAAGAAAAAGTAAAATAGGTCTCTTCCAGATAGCCAAAACGGTCCATCATCAACAGAAGAGCTTCGTCAAAGGTCGCCTCTCCTCGACGCAAAACTGCTTCTGTACGCGGCCCGATCTTGTCCCAGATTTCTGCCCAAACAATTCGCGCAGACTGTCCGAGCGCGTCGGGATGCTTTTTGCCCAGAAAAACTCTGTAGGGATCGTTGTATAGATTGATGAGCTCATCGCTCCACCAGACAAACATGGGATAGCGAGAGGTCAAGATGATGTCTACGGCAGTTTTGAGACTTTGCGGCCAACCCGATACCGGGCCAAGCGGGGTCTTGGACCAGTCGAATGAGCGCATCAGCGACCCCATTTCGCCGCCGTCCGCAAATTCGCGCTTGGAGACTCCTGACTTGTCTATTTTTTGGGAGTTCATGGAACGTTTGCTTGAGACCGTTATACTACTGCATCATCGCTGACCTAAAACGATTTTTCCGGCCCGAAGGACCTTCGAGCAGAACTCCGCAGGCAAACTGCTTAGATTCAGGGTGCCATCGGCGAGTTGCTTCTGTTCGGATCATTACCGCAGGGTTCGCAATCCTTTGGCTCGTTCCTGTTCCAAGTAGAAACGCCTACGCTGTGCTTCTCCGGATTCTCGCCCAGCCCATCCAGGCCAGCGCAAGCAGCATAAGCACAGCAATGATCCCCTGCGAGATCACACAATAGAGGCACCAGACTTCCAGGATCCTTGCTTCGATGTGCGTCAGGTATAAGGCGAACGCCATTCCCACCAGCACGCACAGCAGTAGCAGGCGGCGACGCCGCATAAACGCCAAAGCGCCGATGAGCAGATAGCCGACGATCCCAAGGGCCGCAACGGGCACTCCGTACAACACCGCATACGGGCTGTGATTCACCACACCGCAGTCCCACTTGTCATTGATGCGGCACGGTTCGGAACCGGTATCATAGTGAACTTTCAGGGCCAGCACCGAAACGACAATTCCCGCGATGGCTAGAAGAAGGATTAGATAGCGCAACAATATTCTCCCGACCGAGGCCCCAACCCACGCGACCTCGCACAGATTGCTTCCATTGTAATGTGTGGCACTGAGGAATCAGTAGTGGAACCGCCAACGAAATTCCGCGTAAATTTGCCGTGGCTCGTTCCAGTGGAATCCGCCGAAGGTCAGGCTGTTGTCGATCTGCACCCTCAGATTGGCCACGTTCAGCGCTGTAACCGACACAGCATATTTGCCTTCGGAGAAGCTCTTTCCCAGCGAAAGATCCACGGTCGTGTGGCTGGGCAGATAGGGGCCGGGATACTGCGAATCCGGCGTGCCGTACAGACCGTTCACAAATCCCGAACCGTAATACACATTGCCGGAGGCGTAGCTATGCCACGGCAGACTGGCATTGGCGCCAACGTTCAACGTGTTGCGCTGATCGTGATCGACCGGAGAGTAGCCGGGGGGAATGTAGAGCGGGCAGGTCTGGTCATTGGGATTGGGGCAGATCAGACCGCCATTGATGGGCGAGGTGGCCTGCGCAATCTGATTGGCATAAACCAGGTGGGCCTGCAGGCGGTGCCACAAAATAGGCGAGCGCAGCATGACATCCCAGCCCTGAATCAGGGCCGCGTACCAGGTGATCGGCCAGAAGAGGTTTGAATTGCCGATGTTGTTATGGTCAAGCCAATTCGTGGCTCTCGTCTGGTAGTTGTCGACCTCCAGATTCCAGCCGCGATAGGGAATGATCAGGCTGGCTTCCCACTGCTTGTCGCGCTCGCCGTAAAGCGGTGCGAAGGTGAAGTTCTGGCTGTTGGCGTAGCCGAGGAGTGGGCCGGTGGCAGTCACCAACGGTGGCGGCTGATAATAATGTCCGTAGAAAGCCCGGAGTACCCAGTTCAAGTGCGGCACCCTGAGGGCGGCGCCTACGCGTGGGTCGGCCTGATTCTCAGCTATCGTCGAGCGGAACTCGGTACCGCGAATACCTGCGATAATCGTGAGCCACTTCGTGGCGTTGAAGCGGTCGCTGACGAACTCCTCGGCAACCCCTCCGTTCACGCTGACTGAGGAAGGCGGGAAGTTCGGTGTGCCGTCGGTGAATACATTGTCGAAATAGTTGTACTGATGCTGGAAGAAGCCGTAGACGCCCGCCTCCAGATCGTTTCGCCAGAAACTCTTGTTCAAGATCCCCTGGAAGCCGACGTAGTTGGCCTGTAGATTCACGTTCGTGCTGACCGGATAGTCGTCCGGGCTGCCCTGGTAGTTCGCGGCGTTGTAGTGATAAAAGGGCGAGAGGGTCAGCAGCATTGTGGGATCGAAGGTGTGCACCCACGAAAAAAGCAGATAGCCGTCTGGTTCGCGCTCGGCATCGCGCAGTCCGTAGCTGGGAACTGAGCCAGACGATTCCAGAATCTGATTGCCAACCGAGTTCGGATCGGGATCAATCGGAATCTGATAGTAGTCCTGGCGCAGAGAAGCGACCACGCGATACTGGTTCTTGGAGTCGTGATTGTAGATGAACGATGCGAATCCGCCGTAGCCGTTTTCGGCGTCGTGGTAGACCTGCGGGATGGGCGTCTGCAGACCGTAATTGCTGCGGTTGCCGTTGAGACTGGCGTAATACGCGAATCGCTGAGTGTGGCCCCCGCAACTGATCTGGTCGTCCGTCTGATAGAAATTGCCCGCCATGATCACCAGATCGCATTGCCGGTCGCGCTCAAAGCCAGTACGCGGCGCGATGTTGAACATGCCGTAGGTGCGATCGCCGTAGCTGGCGTCGTAGCCGCCTTGCAGGACTTCAAGATAGTCGATGTCCTTGGGATCGATCTGCGGGCCGAGATTGGAGGCGATATTGGTGTTGGGAATCGAGACGCCGTCGATGAGCCACTGCACCTGGTGGCCGCCCATCATGTGCAACATGTCATGCGCCACATAGGTCGCGGGCACGTAGTCGGTAATCATCTCCACGCCGTTGGTGCGATTGGCGCCGGGCGTCTGCTGAATGTCCTGGCGATTCAACAGGGTGGTGGGTGTGACCGTATCCATCGTCGCCTGCACCGGGGTTCCGGAAACCTCGATGCTCTCTTTGGTTCCGGCAACCGCCAGCTGAAAGTGCAACACGGGGCTGGTGTCGGACTGAAGAATGACATCCTGCTGCGTCGTCTGGAAGCCCTTGGCTGAGACGGTTACGGTGTAGGTGCCGATCGGTACGGACTGGAAACTAAATTCTCCGTCGGCATTCGTCTCCATCGTCTGCGTCCATTCCGAGGTTTGGGCCTTGATGGTTATTTGTGCCCCCTGAATGGGACGGTGCTGCGGGTCGTGGACCACGCCGCGAACCGAGCCGAAGGTCGTGGCAAATGCTATGGCACCCAAGAAAAAAACAACAGCTGTCCCGCTAATAACTTTGCGCATGAAATGTCTCCACTTCTACGATCTTCTCTTGCGTATGCCGACTGTCGACGAAATGAGCCAACGGATTAAAAGAACTCCGCGCACCGACAGGGCCTTCACTCTGGAAGAAGAAAGAAGGTGCACGAAAGACCTCGCTTCGGTTTTTTCAGCCGGAAATAAAACAGGGACTAGAGATTGTCTCGAGAACACAGGTGCGGTGAAGCCTTACGGTCGGTGTTCGCGCAAGGCAGTGAATACACCGAACGCGGCGGCACGAACCTGCGGTCTTGAGTTAGCTCTTGGGAAGGGGAGGGCCGCGTGGTCGGTAAGCTTCTGAAACGCCAAACGCAAGTCGACCTAGCTCGGATGACTTTATTCCGCTTTGGAGCCCCGACACTGGTTCAGCGGTGCGGGTCGCTGCGAGGGCAGTTACTTTGTTCGTTAGAGTACGAAGGGAACGGTAAGGGCAAACCATCGCAGCCGACTTGAACCCGTCGGCGCCCACGGAGCGCATGCAATGATGCTTGCCGTCACGCCTGCAGCACGCGGGAACATCTGTGGAGGACGCCTCGACCAACGGCAGCAACACCCCAGCACAGATAAGTAGCAACAGCAAACTGGAGAGACACCGCCGCATGAGTGGGGGGATTTTACCACATCATACAAGCGTGATCTCAGCCTCGCGACCACCTTGTGTCGGCTGATTTCCACATCAACGAGCGAGCAGGGCATTTTGGAACCTTCCACCTGGGTCGTTTAGAGAATATTCACTGCCCTCGCCGCCAGAAGCACAATAACGGTCATAGATATCAGAGATTGCATCATCATCAGGACCTTCGCCCAACGGGAGAGAATCTGCGTGTCCGTCGGCGACAATGCGGTACTAGTGTTGAAAGAGAGAAACAGGTAGTCGATGAAATCGGGATGCCAGTTCTCGGATTTCAGAGGGTTTTGCTCGTGCAGAGCCATTTGAGGAAAGAGGAAAGCGCCCAGGTCATGCCTTTTTGTCCGCTCTCGCTGAAGAGGACCGCCTGCGTCCAACTTCCAATACCAGGCAGCAAACACCAGCACATTGCTGATCCAAAGCGAGGCAGCGGATTGCAAGAGATGAAGTGGTGACTCTTTGTGGGCGGGCAGGAAGTGTATTAGGAGCGCCAGCGAAGTTATCACCGCGACCGTCACCAAACAGATGAGAATCAGGCCACCAATATATGCAACGCCTTCGGCGCCTCTGGAATGGGAAATCGTGACCAGAGTGGCGAGCACGGCGAAAATCGTAACCAGCAACCAATTGGGCCCGAGGCTTAGTATCTCCGGCAGCGAGAAGTGAAGAGCAACCACAGCCGCAAGGGCGAGAATGACCGGCCAGCGGGGCTCAACATAGGTCGACCGATTAGACATGCATCCGATCATACCGCCGGGTGAGGCGTTCGGGCGAAACCAGGCGCCCCGGACGGTCTCCGGGAAGGAGCAGGACCGCAGTGTTTTGAGAAAACTCGTCGAAACTCGTTGCGGTCAGGGTTGGTCGCCTATAGTGTCATATCCTCTGACAGCTCGAACGTCAGCCCTCGCATTTGCATCAAACGACTTTGGGACTTCCGGGGCAAACATCGTCCGCCAGCTTTCGCGTGAATTCCAGGTTACACGATAGCGAGCGGAGCCTGTGTAGCTGAGTAGTAGTACATCCAACAATCGAACATGATGAACTCGCCTGCGAATGTGACTTGGTACAAAGAAGCCATCATCTACGAGGTGCACGTACGCGCTTTCTCGGACAGCAATACTGACGGTATCGGTGACTTCATCGGCCTCACCGAGAGGCTCGACTATCTGCAAGATCTTGGGGTAACGGCTATCTGGCTTCTGCCCTTCTGCCCTTCGCCTTTGCGCGACGATGGATACGACATCGCCAATTACACCGACGTACATCCCTCCTACGGGACGCTGAGGGATTTCCAGCGGTTCTTGCGCGAGGCGCATCGTCGCGGCTTGCGGGTGATTACGGAACTGGTTCTCAACCACACCTCTGACCAGCATGTTTGGTTTCAGAGGTCGCGCCGTGCCCCTCGTGGCAGCAGGTGGCGAAACTACTATGTGTGGAGCGACACTCCGGAAAAGTATCTTGACGCGCGCATCATCTTCAAAGACTTCGAAAGCTCCAACTGGTCGTGGGACCCGATTGCCAAAGCTTACTATTGGCACCGATTCTATTCGCATCAACCAGACCTGAACTGGGACAACCCCGAAGTGCGCGACGCCATGTTTGCGGCCATGGATTTCTGGCTCGACCTTGGCGTCGACGGTTTACGACTCGACGCTGTCCCGTACTTATTCGAACGTGAAGGCACTAACTGCGAAAACCTGCCGGAAACCCATGAGGCGCTGCGCGAGTTGCGTAAGCATGTCGACGAAAAATACCAAGACCGTATGCTGCTGGCGGAAGCCAATCAGTGGCCGGAAGATGCCGTCGCCTACTTTGGGCAAGGCGACGAGTGTCACATGGCATTTCACTTTCCCGTGATGCCGAGGCTCTTCATGTCGCTGCGCATGGAGGACCGCTTTCCGCTCACTGACATTTTGAAGTTGACGCCGCCTATTCCCCCGAACTGCCAGTGGGCCCTGTTCTTGCGCAACCATGACGAACTGACGCTGGAGATGGTGACCGACGAAGAGCGGGATTATATGAACCGGACATATGCCCGTGATCGGGAGATGCGAATCAATCTCGGCATTCGCCGCCGCCTGGCCCCTCTATTGGAGAACGACCGCCGAAGAATTGAGTTGATGAATGCGCTGCTCCTCTCCCTGCCTGGTACGCCGGTGATTTACTACGGCGATGAAATTGGAATGGGGGACAACGTTTTCCTCGGGGACCGCAATGGAGTCAGAACTCCCATGCAGTGGAACTCGGACCGCAATGCTGGGTTTTCACGGGCTAATCCTCAACGACTATATCTACCCGTAAACATCGATCCCGAATATCACTATGAGACCGTCAACATGGAGGCCCAGCAGAACAATTCTCATTCGTTGCTGTGGTGGACTAAGCGCCTGATTCAGCAGCGCAAGCAATTTCGGGCCTTCGGGAGTGGCAGCCTGGAGTTTCTTTATCCCAGTAATCGCAAGGTGCTGGCGTTCGTACGGCAATTTGGTGATGAAAAAGTCCTAGTCGTTGCAAATCTCTCCCGGTTCACCCAATATGTGGAGCTTGATCTGGCCAATTTTCAGGGTTCAGTGCCGGTCGAGGTCTTCGGCCGTAGCAAGTTCCCCAGCATCACCGACCAATTCTACCTATTGTCTTTGGGACCGCATGCTTTCTACTGGTTCCATCTCCAGCCTCGCGAGACAACGCAGGAATCACTGAGTGTCAGCGCCACTCCACAGCAGTTGCCCGTCGTGAGGGTGGCATCTGTAGCCAATGTTTTCTCCGAAGCGACATTACGGGCCTTGGAGCACATTATTCCCAAGGCATTGCAGAGCCGTCCGTGGTTTCCTGGGAAAAACCGCTACATCACTGGGGTCGATGTCCACGATATCGTCTCGCTCCCTGATACTTCGGCACATTTGATTTTTCTGGATGTCACTTATGGAGACGCCGAACCCGAAACCTACCTCATCGCATTGTCTATCGCGAGCGGACAGAAAGCCGAGGCTTTACTGCGGGACCGGCCGGACGCCGTACTGGCACACCTGGAAGGCGTGTCAATAGAGACGCCGGCGATACTTTACAGTGCGACATTGGACCGTGACTTCAGCGACTCGCTGTTGGGTGCGATCGTTCGCCGGCGACGTGTGCGTGGAACCTCAGGTGAATTAGTTGGCGCGCACACTCGCGCCTTCCGCAAGGCATGGACATCCATCAGTTCCAACCTGGAGCCACATCCTCAGCCCACCGAACCCTGCTACACCCTCATCAATTACGGTGACAATTTCGTGCTCAAGCTGTATCGCAAGCTTGAAGAAGGCCTCAATCCCGGTCGTGAAGTGCCCGAATTCCTGAGCGAGCAGACGGACTTCAAGGCCATTCCGCAGGCCCTGGGCTCGCTGGAATACTGGCGGGATCAGTCCGATGCCGTACATCAAGTGACCCTGGGCACTTTAAGCAGTTTCATCCGCAACTCTACCAATGGGTGGAGCTATACGGTCGATCATCTTGGACTATTCTTCGAACATGCATTGGCCGTTCCGCAGGAGGACCAAGGGCTACGCGATCTGACCTTCAGTGATCCTATGGCTGCTCTGAATTCGCCGGTCCCGCAGATCATCGCGGAGCTGCTTGGCAACTACCTGGACGGCATTCGGGCGCTGGCGCGGCGGACGGGGGAGATGCATATCGCTCTCAGCAGCCGTCCTGACGTTCCGGCCTTTGCTCCCGAGCCATTCACAACCTTTTACCGGCAAAGTATTTATCACGGCATCTTAGGGCTATTGAATCGATCTTTCGACACATTACGAAGCAGCGTCAGCTCGCTCCCAGAGAACGCTCAGTCCGATATCTCGGAGGCTCTGAGTCGGGAAAGAGAGATTAGGGACCGCTTGTTGCTACTGCGTGACAAACGGATGTCTGGTAATCGGATTCGGCAGCACGGCGACTATCAATTGAACAATGTGCTATTTGCAGGCACCAATTGGATCATCACCAACTTTGAGGGTGATCCGTATCGCCCGTTGAGCGAACGGCGCATCAAGCGTTCCGCGCTGCGAGACGTGGCCACCATGCTGCGCTCTTTTCATTATGTCTCCCATGCCGCTTTATTTGGAGATGTTCCCGGTATTGTTCCCAGCCGGGAGGCTCACCCGCAGTTAGAGAGATGGGCGAAGACCTGGTATCAGTGGGTCAGCACCATTTTTCTGGAGAGCTATCTAAAGGTTGCATCGAGCGGGCAATTCCTCCCGAAGGACCACGAAGAGATCCGCACGCTTCTCGGGGCTTACATGATCGAGCGAGCTTTAACTGAGATTGAGTATGAGCTCGAACATCGGCCGGAGTGGGCCCGAATTCCAATCCACGGAATCCTGGAGCAGCTCACGCTCGCCTGATATGCGAATGATTAATGCTAGATGAGGCTGAAAGGATTAGCACTGCTGGGCTATTTGTTCGGAATCAACCTGGCGTTCTCGTACTGGCTGAAGACAGCATTGGCGCCTTCGTGCGCCGGAGTACCCGCCAGCAGCTGCTCTTTGCGGTAAACCAGGCTGCTGGCATTGTAGGTGGCCAGCTCAAATCCGTGACCGTGCGTGATAGCGTCGGTGGGACAAGCTTCCACGCAGTAGCCACAAAAGATGCAACGGTTGTAATCGATGTTATAAACCTTGGCGTAGCGCTCGGCGCCGCTTACCCGCTTCTCAGCCGTGTTCTCGGCGGCCTCGATATAGATGCAGTTCGAAGGGCAAGCCGCGGCACAAAGGAAGCACGCCACACACTTCTCAAGTCCATTTTCATCGCGCTGGAGCACGTGCATTCCGCGGAAACGTTCCTGGAACATTGCGCCCCGGGTCGGGCCAGGGCCGTCAGGATAATTTTCTACCGTCGTCGGGTTAAACATCTCCCGGAAGGTCACGCTCATGCCCTTAGCGATCGCCGCTATGTTTTTAACGATTCCCATGGTCGCTACTCAGTATAGCAATCCAGCCAGATTGCTGCGCGATGAGCAAATCGCCTATCATAGAGCGGTTTTGGCGCTACGGATGAGAGTTGATTTCAACAACTCGAGGTGGTGTTGCGCATGGCCGCCCGCAATATACGCTAGTGCGCGCACGGTAACCGGGTTTCCATTGGCCACGCCGGCGCGGGTTTCAGCCTCTGGCGGCAAAGATCCAAACAAAGCAATTGTGGCTTTGCGAATACTCTCGAGTTCGGTCAACAGATCCTCGACACTGCGCGAGTTGGAGTGCGCTTCGCGGACGTAGTCGTCCTGTTCAAAACCGCGCAGCTCGCCGGCATCACCGCGTGCGAAACGCAGCGCCCGGTATGCCATGACCCTCTCGGTGTCGCAGAGGTGTCCCAGCACTTGCTTGACGCTCCACTTCCCTGGCGCCGGAGCCGCGGCGGCTACCTCATCGGACACGCCCACCAGGAGCTGCCGGTAGTTTCCAAGTTGCGTGGCGAGAAAATCGAGGACGGGGCCATCGGGAACGCGACTGATGTAGTTTTTGTAGAATTCGGCGTATTCGGTGGGGTTGGGACGGCCTAGCATGGGGATAATTTGGCACAGAAGGATGAATCGTGGCAAACGTTCCGAATTTTGTGGGTGTCATCCCGAGGAATCCGCTCACTCGAAATCCGCGAATGAGTGGAGCACCCGGCGGCTACGGAATGTCGGCCGCGTTGACCCGGTTAGTAAACCGAGTGGCGAGTTACTCCAGCCCAAACTCTTTCCATCGTTTGGTTACCCGCTCTTTGGTCTTTTCGTCCATGCGAATCTCGTCCGGCCACGGACGCGTAAATCCTTCGCTCGGCCACTTCCGCGTCGCATCGACGCCCATTTTCGAACCGAAATCGGGCAGTCGCGACGCATGGTCGAGAGAGTCCACAGGACCAAGCATGAATTGGATATCCCGTTCGGGATCGATGTTATTGAGTACCTTGAGCGTAACGTCGCCGATGTCTTGCACGTCTACGTCTTCGTCCACAACCAGAATGCACTTTGTGGACATCGCCTGCCCCAGCGACCAAATTCCGTTCATCACCTTGCGCGCGTGGCCGGGGTAGGACTTCCTGATCGAGACGATCATCAGATTGTGAAAGATGCCTTCGATGGGCAGGTTCACGTCCACAATTTCCGGAATGGTGACGCGCATCAGAGGAAGGAATATCCGCTCCACGGCTTTGCCCATCCATGCGTCTTCCATCGGTGGCTTGCCGACGATGGTGGTCGAGTAGATCGGGTTCTTGCGATGGGTGATGCAGGTCACGTGGAACACGGGATAAAGGTCTTCAGCCGTGTAGAAGCCGGTGTGGTCGCCGAACGGACCTTCCATGTGCAGTTCGTCCAGCAGCACGTGGCCCTCAAGCACGATCTCCGAGGTCGCCGGCACCTCCAGGTCGACCGTCTCGCACTTCACCAACTCAACCGGCTTCTGCCGCAGAAATCCGGCAATCATGTACTCCTCAACATCGGGTGGGGCGGGCACGATGGAGGAAAACATCATTGCCGGATCAGTACCGATGGCAACCGCGACTTCCATCTTCCCGGTGACCTGCTTCCCTTCCGCCACTCGCGAGCCTCCGCCGGAGCGCGCCATCATGTCGAGGGCTGCGGTGACCTGATGTGCTTGCCCCGCGGCTGCCGCCCGGCGCATTTGCTGGCGATAATGTTCTGCTCCCTGCTTTTGCCGCTGCCAGTGCATTCCGGCCGTGCGCGCGTCGTACACTTGCATGCGATAGGTTCCGGAATTTCGCTTGCCGGTCTTGGGATCCTTCGTGATCACAGATGGCAAGGTGATGAAGCGTCCGCCGTCCTGCGGCCAGCACTGCAGAACGGGAAAATCCAACAGAGAAAAATTCTCGCGTTTGATGACTTCCTTGCACGGGCCGCTAGAGACTTGCTTCGGAAAAAACTTGCCCATCTCCGCCAACATGGGCAACATTTTGATTTTGTCCAGTAGCCCTTGCGGAGACTTTACGTCCATGAAGTACTTGATCCGGTCGGCGATCTCATCGAGCGAATCCACATCCAGCGCCAACCGCATACGCCGTTCGGAGCCAAACTGGTTAATCAGCAGCCTAGCCCCCGGGTACCCTTTGACGTTCTCAAAAAGCAATGCCGGGCCGCCTGGGCCATGCTTGCCCCGCGGTCCCCATTTCGAGACTCGGTCGGTGATCTCGGCTATCTCAAGGACCGGATCGGTTTCCGCCTTAATGCGCTTCAACTCTCCCGCCTTGTCTAAGGCGGAGATCCAATCTCGAAGGTCGTCGTAGGCCAAGCCATCCTCGCTTCCGTGGCGGTCACCCAGAGCCGCCCATACTGCATAGCATGTCGGGATCGTGCAATTTACGATTATAGTGGTGCCGGGTACAGGACTCGTCAACCAGTCCGTCACTCTGTCGTCTGTGTAACTTCGCCTGCACACCCAACCCTTCCGCGCTGCCGTTCATCCAACTGTTACAGAACGGTGAACCCGTTCGTCAGACCAGACACCGCTCACCGAAGACCTATAAGGAACCAGAAGGAAAATGAAGATGGCAGACAAAACGAGTGCCGCGGAGATTCGCGCTCTTTCGCAGTTAACGCTTGCTCCGGAAGCGGCCGACGAGGCCATCGACTTTATCGCCGACCTTAGTGAGGTGCAACGCTTTCGGCTGGTCTCCTTGGCTGATTCCAACCACGTCGTTATTCGAGCCTTCAGCGTCATTGCTCAGAACGGCGCGGCGAACCCGGCACTCGCCGAATGGGCAAGCGGCGTGGCTGCCAAAGAACAGCAACGCATCGAGAATGCCGTCACTCTGCTGCATTACATTTGCGGGGAGCTGGAAAGTGGCGGCTGCCCAACAACTGTGATGAAATCTCTCGATCACTGGCCCGATCTCGGCAACGACCTCGATCTCTACACTACGGCGGACGCGCGGACGGTAATTCACGTGATGTTAAACAGACTGGGCGCTCACATCGAACCGCGTAGTTGGGGTGATCGCCTGGCGAACAAGTGGAATTTTGCCATACCGGGCTTGCCGGAATCGGTGGAAGTCCACGCCAAGCGACTGGGGCAAACGGGCGAACAGACGGCCATGGCGAGGCGATTTGTTTCGCGACGGATTCCGAAGACTCTGTTGAATTTGACCTTCATGGTCCCCGCTCCCGAAGAAAGTCTTATCGTTGCCACGTTGCAGCGCATGTATCGTCACTTTTATTTTCGCGTGTGCGATATCGTAAACACGGCAGCACTGCTGGAAACCGGGCAACTGGATTTCGTTGAACTGCAGCGTGGCGCCGACCTGGGTGGAATTTGGCCCGGCGTGGCAACCTACCTGAAAATCGTGTGCGATTATGTTCGTGAGTATCGGGGATCTGCACCAGCGCTTCCCACCGAGGTCCTGTCCGCCGCACGTTTTGGAGGAGAAGCGGTCTTCGTGCGCGGCAAGTTCCTGCGCGTTCCGATTCTGCCCAACGGCGCAGATCTTTATACGCGGCAGGTTACCCAAGTCGCTTTGCGCGGTGATGTTGCTGCCACCCTCCGCCTGTCTCTGCTTCCTTATCTTGCTTCCGCGGCCGCAGTAGCATTTCGACTGACCGGTAGCGACAAGGGAATCTGGTAACCGGGAGCATACTGGTGACCGCAATTTCGACATTCGCCATCGGCACCCGAGTGATCAAGTATGGGCAAATTAATTGCCAACAATCTGCGCATTCCGCTTGAATTAGTGCACCCAAACCTTCATAATCTTTGGACATTGGGGAGAGCGTCCTCGACAGTCTTAGGACGCTCATCGGTATTGATAGTAAGTACTCTGATTTTGCAAAGATTGTTTTTGCCGTGAGAGTTTTCACCCGCTTCGGCCATCTCTGCAATCCCCACGCCCCCCGTCTGTCTCTCCTCACCGCAAACAATAGAGAATACAATCGATATCAGGCGGCTGAGAGAGGTAACCCAGAATCCGTTTCGCTCACCAGAGGAAGGTTACTATGCCCGTGACTCGCATCGATTTCCCGGTAGATAAATTGGCGCGCCCTCAAACCGAAGAAGAGATTCAACGGAAGCTGGCCCAGGAACGTGCACGGCTTGCCAGCATGATGGGCTTGGACAGCGGTCCGGTCCGTCACTTCAAGCGTCCTGTCGAAAAGCCCTTCACCGCGGAAGAGCGCCACAAGGTGACCATCCTGTTCGGTGGTCTAACCTGGAAACATGAGCGTGTAATCCAATCGGTGTTTGAAGGCTGCGGATATCGTTGCGACATTCTGCCGGTACCCGACGTTGCCGCCTTCCAGTTGGGCAAGGAGTACGGCAATAACGGCCAGTGCAACCCGACGTACTTCACCGTGGGCAACCTGGTGCAGTATCTCCAGAGCCTTGAAGCGCGCGGGATGACGAAGGAAGAGATCATCAACAACCACGTCTTCTTCACGGCCGGGTCATGCGGGCCATGCCGCTTTGGCATGTACGAGTCGGAATATCGCCTGGCTTTGCAGAACGCCGGTTTCGATGGGTTTCGTGTGCTGCTATTTCAGCAAAACGATGGTGTGAAGGCAGCGTCGGGCGAAGCCGGGTTGAAGTTCACGGTGGACTTCGGCATGGGCATGTTCAATGCCTTAAACCTCGGCGACATCATGAACGAGATGATCTATCGTGTCCGCCCGTACGAAGCGGAAAAGGGCACGACCGATCGCGTCTTCCACGAGGCGGTTGATACTCTCTGCACCATGCTGCGAGAGCGCAAGCCGTTCGAAGACCACGAAGACTTGCCGGAGTGGATGGCGAAGAGAATCCGCGCCAACAAAGGCAAGAAGTGGGAACTATGGCTCAACTCGCTGGCCAAAGTTCGCGAGCAGCTATACGGTGACCCCTATAAAGAGGCCCTCACCGCGGTCCACGAACAGCTGGCAACGATCGAGGTTGATCGTCTGCGGGTGAAGCCGGTGGTCAAGATCATCGGCGAGTTCTGGGCACAGACCACGGAAGGCGACGGCAACTTCCACATGTTCGAGTTCCTGGAGCGCGAAGGCGCGCAGGTGCTGGTGGAGCCGATAGGGACCTGGGTGATGTACATGATGTACCAGGCGAAGGCCCGGGCTGCGGCCCGCCGTTCGCTCGACGCTCCCTACAAGAAAGTACAGTGGTACGAATTGCACAAAGCGGCGGTGAACGAGTTGAAATTCCGCCAGAAGCAACTGCTGTTTGGTATCGGCGAGCGCTTCTATGCCCGCCAATACCATCGCGTGGTCGAGCAGTTGGGAAATATCGCGCACCATCTGATTGACCAGAAGGAAATGGCCGAGATGGCGAACCCGTTTTATAACGAATTCGCCCGCGGTGGCGAAGGCCATCTTGAAGTCGGCAAAAATGTCTATTACACCAAGAACCACCTTTGCCACATGGTCCTGGCTCTGAAGCCATTCGGATGCATGCCGTCTTCGCAGTCAGATGGTGTGCAGTCGGCGGTGGCCAACCACTTCAAGGAAATGATCTTCCTGCCTATCGAGACTTCGGGCGAAGGCGAAATCAACGCCCACAGCCGCGTACAGATGGCGCTGGGCGAAGCCAAGGTCAAGGCACGCATGGAATTTGACCAGGCGCTGAAGTCCACCGGCAAAAGGCTTGACGACGTGAAGGACTATGTTGCCCGGCATCTGGAGCTGCGCAACCTGTTCTATCCCGTGCCCCACGTTCACGGGTACGCTGGCGTGGCTGCGAATTTCGTGCTGCACGTCAACGACCTGATGAACGGCAAAAAGCGCCTTGCACGCGTGCCGGCCCGTCCGCCTCAGAAGCTGGCGGTGGCCGCAGCTTTCGGCGACTAGTAGCGTATTGCTTCGCTTGCTGGAAACGACAAAGGAAGGAAGGCCATAGACCACATGCCGGAAGTGCAGGTACCGGAAGGTACGCAAACTGCTCCGACGTATCGTCTCGATGTGCAATTGCATGAGTTGCTCATGAAGCCCCCCGAGCAGCCGCGGCTACTTCCGCCGCCTCGGGAGGGCAAAGAGCAGCGACTGCCAAACCCTGTATTCCCGCAATATCCGGAGTTGAGGTCCGCCGCTGACGAGGACTTCTTCCCCAAGAACGGGCATCGTAAGTACAAAGTCAAGCATATTTACCGTGCCGCCAAGGGGTGGGCGTTCCCGTTCTTCCGCTCGCGGATCATGCCGGGAGAATTTCATCCCATCATTGCCTACTTGTTCAACGAGTGGAAGTGCAATCTCGACTGTCACTACTGCTGGGCCTTCGACAACAGCGTCCGGGGAATGACCGAGGACGTTGCCAAACGTTCGATCGACTGGCTGCACGACACAGGCTGCCGGGTATTGGCTTTGATGGGCGGCGAGCCACTACTACGTCCCGACTTCGCGCATAAGATTGTTTACTATGCGGCCAAGAGGGATTTCTGGATCTATCTCCCGACAAACGCTCGCCTGCTCCGCACAGAAGTAATCGACAAGCTGGCCGACGCCGGTGTAGCCACTTTCAACATCGCGGTGGACGCATGGGATGTCAAACCCGGCCTGCCGAAGGCAATGGTGCCTATCCGTTCGTATTTCGACTACCTGGTAAAGAAGCAGTACAAGTACGGTTACTCCGTGTTCCTGAACATCAACATCTGCCATAACAATATGGATGACGTGCGGCAGTTGACCGAACTCGCGCACGAGAACGGCATCGCGACCGACTATCACATTTGCGAGTCGCCTATGACCGAGCAGCCGCACTTCAAACACCTGTATTCCAACCCGACATTCATCCGCGAGGAAGATCATCCAATGGTCTGCGAGTTGATCGACTGGCTGGTGGAGAAGCAGAAGTCGGGCTACCACATGGTGAACTCCGTCGAGCGGCTTTCGCAGATGAAGGAATTCATCAAGGGAGAATTGGAAGACTGGAACTGCCGGGCCGGCCACAATTCTCTGATCGTTCGCGTGGATGGCACCCTGGCACCCTGTTTCCCCATGTACTCCGCCGGTTATGACTGGGGAACGATCGAGAACCAGAAGTTTGACTCGAAGCAGTTGAAGGACATGAAGAAGGAGTGCCAGAAGAACTGCTTTTCTACTCTGAACCACATCCTCGCATTCTGTTACAACGACCAGCGCGTTATCAGCTGGCTGTTGAAACAGGCGAAGCATGGGTTTCATGGCGTGCAGGGCAACTTCGGCGATTGACGGCGTGCAGTGGAGCGGCGCTTCGGTGCTGCAATGAACTTTCTTGACGTTTGCTTTACGTGGTCCGGAAGGCCCACACTATCATGGAGGCCATGTGAGTTCGCATTCTCACCAACACGGATCGTGTGACAACGCGCCAGCCAAGGTTGACGTTCAACTGGATGCCCTTCTGAACTCGGCACCTGTTGAAGAGTCGCTTCCCGCTCGTGTTTTGGCCCGTTCGCGAGAGGTTACCGCGCAGTCGGGCTTCAAGGCAGTCTATACCGTCGGTATGGACGTGGGCTCGACGACGGTAAAGGCGGTCATCGTCGACGCCGAGACCGACCAGATTCTTTGGCAAGACTATCAACGCCATGAAACTAAGCAGCCGGAAAAGCTGCTCGAGTTCCTCAAACGCATGGGAGAGGAGGTCGGCATTGCTCCACACAACTGTCGCATCTTCATCACCGGCTCGGGCGGAGGCGCTCTTGCCAACCTGATCGGCGCTAAGTTTGTGCAGGAAGTCACTGCAGTGTCGCTCGCGGTCGAAAAGATGCACCCCGAAGTGAACTCGGTCATAGAGCTGGGCGGGCAGGATGCCAAGATCATCGTCTTCAAAGAGGACGAGAATACCGGCCGCAAGAAAAAGATTCCATCGATGAACGACAAGTGCGCTGGAGGAACCGGCGCCGTGATCGACAAGATCAACGCGAAGCTCAAGATTCCGGCCGCCGAGCTCTGCGATCAGGGTTACACCGGCATTAAGCTCCATCCGGTCGCTGGCAAGTGCGGCGTCTTCGCCGAGACCGACATCAACGGTCTGCAAAAGCAAGGTATCCCGCCTGATCAATTAATGGCGTCGCTGTTCGACGCCATTGTTCTGCAAAATCTCACGGTGCTCACCCGCGGACACACGCTGCGCCCGCACGTACTGCTGCTCGGCGGCCCGAATAGCTTCATCCGCGGCATGAAAGAGGCGTGGCAGCAAAACATTCCTCGCACCTGGGAAGAGCGCAAGGTCCAGCTTCCTGAGGGTGTCAAGCCGGAAGAGTTGATCAAAGTCCCGGACAACGCACAGTATTTCGCGGCGCTCGGCGCAGTGGAATTCGGCAAGGATGAAGAGGCCGAGGTCGGCATCTACATGGGCACGGAGTGCCTCGAGGACTACATCTCTGTGGGCCGGCAGGCGGAGAAGGCGAAGTCAGGCGCTGCTGGACTGAGTACCTCCGAGGAGGAGCTCGCCGGATTTAAGCAGAAGTACACGATCCCGAAATTTATCGGAGCGAAGTTCGGCGTGGGCGAGACCGTGCGTGGATTCGTCGGCCTCGACGGCGGCTCGACCTCGACCAAAGCTGTACTGCTCTCGGAAGCAGGCGACGTAGTTTGCAAGGCCTACCAACTGTCGGGAGGAAATCCCATCCAGGACACTATCGACATGTTCGTCGCGATTCGCCGGCAAGTGGAGTCGCAGGGAGCGACGTTGGAGGTCTTGGGCGTGGGTACAACCGGATACGCCAAGGATGTGTTGAAAGATGTGCTGAAGGCCGATGTCGCGCTGGTGGAAACCGTGGCGCACACCGAATCGGCCATGAAGTTTTATAAGAATCCCCACGTCATCGTGGATGTTGGCGGCCAGGACATTAAGCTCATCGTCCTAAAAGACGGCCGCGTCAAAGACTTCAAGCTCAACACCCAGTGCTCTGCCGGAAATGGCTACTTCCTGCAAGGTACGGCTGAGTCGCTCGGTTACAAGGTTGAGGATTACGCCGATATCGCATTTTCGGCCAACACCATGCCGATCTTCGGCTACGGCTGCGCCGTGTTTATGCAGTCCGACATCGTGAACTTCCAGCGGCAAGGCTGGCGCGGCGAAGAGATTCTCGCTGGACTGGCAAATGTTCTGCCGAAGAACATCTTCCTCTACGTCGCCGGAATTCCGAACCTTGCCAAGCTGGGATCGCGCTTCATTTTGCAAGGCGGGACGCAGAAGAACCTGGCGGCGGTTAAGTCGGAAGTTGACTTCATTCACTCGCACTTCCACGGCGCCGGTCACGAGCCGGAGGTCATCGTACATGAGCATTGCGGTGAGTCGGGAGCAATCGGAGCTGGGGTCGAAGCCATTCGCCTCTACAATAACGGCCACCGCTCCACGTTCATCGGTATTGAGGCCGTAGAAAAGATTGGCTATCGCACCACGCGTAACGAAGATACGCGCTGCTATTTCTGCAAGAACAATTGCCTGCGCACCTTCATTGACGTCAATGTGGGTGACCATCTTGAGCCCGCGTCGCCGCTGCCGGTATTCAAATCGAAGGTTCCGCTTCAAACTGGCGAACGGCGCCTGATTATATCCACTTGCGAAAAAGGACAGGTCGAGGATGTCGGGGCCATGCGCGGTATCAAGGCGGGTTTAGACGCCGTCAAGAACGCCAACCCGAATTTCGTGGACATCGCGGCCCGCGAGGTGTGGCGCTCGCGCAATCCGCAGAAGGTTGCCGATCCCATGCCGACCCGCGCCTGGACCTCCGCGGCCAAGCAGCGAGTAGCGTTGATGCAGAAACGCTCGAGCTTGCGAATCGGTATGCCACGGGTCCTGAACATGTACCTGTATGCGCCGCTGTTTAGTGCGTACTTGGAGAGTTTGGGCATCGAACCGGAGAACCTGGTCTACTCCGAATTCACCGGCCAGGACATGTATCGAGCGGGTGCCGGTCGAGGCGCCATCGATCCGTGCTTCCCATCGAAAATCGGTATCCCGCATGTGTACAACTTGATCTTCCAGAAACACGTGAAGAAGCCGCTGGACGCTATCTTCTTCCCGATGATCGATACCATGCATCAGCCGTTGCAAAATTGCAGTGGCAGCAACGCATGCCCGACCGTGACCGCAACTCCCAATGCCGTTAAGGCAGCGTTCACCAAGGAGAATGACGTTTTTAAGGAGAACGGCATTCAGTATCTTGACCCGATCCTGAATATCCATGACAAGAAGATGCTGGGCTTGCAGATGTTCCAGACGTGGGCCCCGGTCCTTGGACTCAGCGAAGAAGAGAACGAGCGGGCTCTGGAGGCTGGGTTCAAGGCATTTGAAGACTTTGACCGAAGTATGCGGAAGCGTGCTCGCGAGGTGCTCGACACTCTTGAACGCGAGAATCGGCTAGGCATCGTCATGTTAGGCCGCGTCTATCACCACGATCCCGGCCTAAACCACGAGATCATGGAAGAGTTCCAGAAGCTCGGCTACCCGGTTTTCTCGCAAAGCCTTTTGCCGATGGATGAAGACCTCCTTGACCGGCTCTTTGGCGAAGAGGTCCGCTCCGGTTCGACTACGCACGCGCTCGACATCCGTGACGTTTGGAAGAACGCCTATTCCGGCAGCACCAATATCAAGATCTGGGCGGCGAAGTTCACCGCGCGCCATCCCAACCTGGTGGCGCTGGAGATCAGCAACTTCAAGTGCGGTCACGACGCCCCCATCTATACCGTGATCGAAGACATCATCGAGAACTCGGGTACGCCCTATTTCTCTTTCAAGGACCTCGACGAGAATAAGCCGACGGGATCGATCAAGATCCGCGTGGAAACCATCGACTACTTCCTGAAACGCTACCAGGAGACGCTTCTGAAAAAGGCGGAAGCAGCAACGCAGTTGGAGCAAGAGCTTGCCGAGTACGAGCGCTCGCTGAGAATGCAGTTGACGAAGAAGTCGATGCGGCGGGATGATGTTGTAATTCCGTTTCCGCAAACGGAACCCGAACCGGAGGCAGCGACCGCAGCGGGAGACGACTAGCCAAGAAGATGCAAAGACCGGTTCACAGGAAATAGGCCCATGCCCGTCACAGCCGACAGCAAAAAGGTGATGTTCGAAATCTACCGCGACGCCAACTATGGGGGCCGCTACAAGGTTGTGTACTTCACCGAACTGGGAGAACACGACAAGGAAACCGAGATCCAGGATGCCATGCGCGGGGAGCACGTGTATGACGGCTTTCTGCTGCACCGAGAAAGGAACCAAGCCAAGCAGATCGTCGATGAAATCCTGGAACAACTGAACCGCGGTGAGAACGTTGACGAGAGCGTCATCGAACAAAAACTGCAGCCATATCTCGCCTGAGACTTACTAAACAGAACTTCTTACCTCAAAGAAAAGGCGCCGATTGAATTCGTGGCGCCTTTGACATCAGCACTAGACGCAATGAGAGGCAGTCAGCTCACCGTTTCTTCTTTGCGGCTTTTTTCGCCGCAGGTTTTCTGGAGGCCGACTTCTTCGGAACCATTTTCGTTGACGAGGCTTTCTTCGCTGGCGTGACTTTGTTCGGCACCGGTTTGGCCTGTCTCTGCACTGGCCGGGCAGGCGCTGTTTTTTTCGACACAGGCGTTGCCTTGGACGGAAGAGCTTTCCTCGACGACGGGACAGTCGCGGCTTTCTTGCCCTCCGCAGGCGGCTTCGCCTGGGTCGCTGGCACTGGCACGACTGGCGGAGGCACCGGCGCAACCAATGGGGCCGCTGCTCCCTTCGCTTTGCGCCCACGCTTCGCCGGAGCGGCAGGTCCTGCGGCTCCCGGTTCAGCAGCCTTGGCAGCCGCTTTACCGCGTCCACGCTTGGGTGCCGGCGGAGGGGGCGGCGGTGGTGGTTCATACGGCTTGAGGAAGTTCATCAGCTCGGTGTGCGAGCGCAGCTTGCCATCGAGCAGAAGCAGAAAAGCTTCTTCCATGAGCTTGGGATATTCCGGAAGCTGGGGAGTGATTCGCAATTCCGCCATCTCGGGAAACGGCAGCTTCTCTTTCACCTGCCGCCATTTGGTAAAAAAGTTCTTCAACTTCTGATCGACTGCCTGCTGCTTGGTGGTGAGGCTCAAGAACAGAATGTTCTCTGGTGCGGCGTGCGATAGCACTTTCCATGCTCGCGAAGGTGTTGCCGCTTCTTTGCTGGTCAACCTCTTCGCCAGATCGTGGGCTCCGCTCTCCAAGTGCTTCCACTTGTCCACAAAATCGCGACGCGGGATCATACGTTGGATTTCGGACGTGTCCTTGTCGCCCATGCGCCGGGTCAGGAAGTACATCACGATCGGTCCGGTTTCGACCGAGTAACCGAGGTCATTCATCATTTGGCGCGTCTTCACGACCTGCCCCAGTTCGCTGGAGTCGACCTTGGCCATGCTCCAATGCGGATGCAGCACTTTCAGCCAGCCTTCTTTGTCCAGCGCGCGCATGATGTGCAAGGGGTCATCTTCGTGGGCCATCTGTTCCAGCTCGTACCCCACTTCCCGCTTGCGGATATTCTCGATGTAATTGTTCTCTTTGGCCGCGTCATAGCGCGCCTGCGTGCGCTCCTCCAGCGGCCAGTGAAAACGTGCGCTCAACCGGGTTACCGTGATGAGACGTACAGGTTCTTCCAGGAACGCATAGTTGTGCAAGACGCGAAGCACCTTGGCTTCAATGTCGGCGACGCCATTGAAAGGATCGAGCAGAAGGCCGCGCGAACCTGGGTTTAGCGATAAAGCCATGGCGTTGACGGTAAAGTCGCGACGCCGAAGGTCTTCATTGATGGTGGCCGAAGCAATGGTGGGTGGCTTACCCGGCTTGTCGTAGGTCTCGGCGCGGGTCATGTTCAATTCGGCGCGCACATTGCCCGGCATCAGCAGATGTAGCGATCGCAGCTCTTCATCGACACCTTGGATCGATATGCCCGCTTTTTCCAGGTCCTTCTGGAGCTTGAGGGGATTGCCCTGGATGCTGAGGTCAATGTCCCGGATTGGGAATCCGGTAATGAGGTCCCGAATGGTGCTGCCAGTGAGATAAAGGTTTAAGCCCGCGTGACGGGCAATTTCCTGTACCAGGTTCACACCACTTTGCTGATCCGGTGTGAGCCGGGTCTCCATGCTATAGATGTAGTCTGCCATCTAAATTTATGTTTCTAAAGGCTTAAAGCGCAGATATAGGAGCCCAATTAATGACGCATGAACCAAGCAACCACCCTCGGAACGGAATCACATTCCGAGCACGAGCTGACATAGCCGCTGCCCATTTTCTGCCTCTGGAAGACCGCAACTCGCTCTCTAGACAGAACTTAAGGGGTTTTCACTCCCGCTTGCCCACAAAGCGAACAATAACACAAGGTTGACGATTTGGCTACAGACTAGCTTCCTTGGGGGCAGATTTTCAGCAAAAGTGCGACAATCGGCTGAGCAGTTCGATTGTATGTCGACTACACACAAGAAAGTGACCGTCCGGAAGATGGATCGCGATACCTTGAATGGTTACGTAGGCGCGACCTTCATAGCTGACGGGAAGCTGGAGATGCTGAACACGGCTGGTACCGTAGTTTCCATCGACTTGCATGAAGTGAAAGGCGTTTATTTCGTTCGCGGTTTTACTGACTCCGAGTCGCTCACCCGCAAGACCTTCACTTCGCGGCCCCGCACCGAGGGACTATGGGTTCGCCTGCGCTTCCGCGACAATGAGACTATTGAAGGGATGATGCCGAATGACCTCATCCAGGACGTAACCGACGGATTTTTCGTTATCCCTCCGGACACGCGCTCCAACACGCAACGGATTTTTGTTCCCCGCTCGGCTCTGGCCGAAATGAGTGTGATCGCCGTAATCGGTGGCAAGAAGCCCAAAGGTCGTGGGCGCCGTCCAGAAGACACACTTCAGGTGCCCCTTTTTCACTGAAAAGTGTGTCAGTGGCAGGTTTTGGTGAACCAGAGATGTGCCGTCTATGAAGCTTGCTGAAATTGCGTCCGCGCTGGGCGCCGTCTTGGAAAATGGGAATCCCGACGACGAGATCACGGGTGTCGCCGGAATTGAAGAAGCCGGCCCCGGGCAGATAACTTTTGTCGCTAATCCCAAATACGCCGCCGATGCTAAGACGACGGCTGCTTCCGCCGTCATTGTTGCCGAGGACTTCCCTGCTATACCCGCCGGCATGTTGCGCAGCAAAAACCCGTATCTTGCATTCGCCCAGGCTATTAACCTCTTTTACCGGTCCCCGGAATATGCACCTGGCGTACATCCCACGGCCGTGATTTCGCCCACTGCCAGAATTGGTAAGAGCGCACATATTGCAGCCTATGTGGTGGTCGATGAAGACGTCCAGATCGGCGACCATGCGGTGATCCTACCGCACGTCGTCATTTATCGTGGCGCGACCATTGGCAACCACTTTTTCGCCCATGCCCACGCCGTTGTACGCGAATACTGTACCTTGGGCAACAACGTCATCCTGCAAAATGGAGCGATTGTCGGATGCGACGGCTTCGGATTTGCCCAAAATGGAGACCGTTGGGAGAAGATTACCCAATCCGGCCCGGCGGTTCTGGAGAGTGACGTCGAGGTGCAGGCGAACTCCTGCATAGATAGAGCCAGTATTGGCGAAAGTCACATTGGACAAGGCGTTAAGATCGACAATCTAGTCCAGGTGGGGCATGGCTCGGCGGTTGCGGAGCATACGCTCCTATGCTCCCAAGTAGGCCTGGCGGGGTCAAGCGTGGTCGGGAAGAACGTGATTCTGGCTGGTCAAGTGGGCGTAGCCGGACACTGCAAGATTGGCGACGGCGTTATCGTGACCGCCCAAAGTGGAACCCATGGAGATATTCCAGCAGGCTCCATGGTGAGCGGATCTCCCGCCTTCAATCACAAAGATTGGTTGCGTGCGGTAGGCGTGTTCAATAGACTCCCAGAGCTTGCTAAAGCGGTTCGGTCAATGATGGCGACTCGTAAGAACGACTCTACCAGCGAAAATGAGCCCTGAACTGGAGACACAACGCGCTCGCCTGTCTGCTGTTTTATTACTTTAAGCATCCGCCGAGGTTACCGCAGCATCTGGAACTGCTTCTAACTGTTTAGCGATGAGCGAAGATATTTCCAATCCAGTATTACCGCCTCCCACGGGTCCTCAAGCGGTGCCGGTCACTCCCATCCGAGTGCTGCTGCTGGATGATCGCGAAGACAATCTGGTGCTCCGCTCGGCCATCCTTCGCCAGAAAGGCTACATGGTGGTGACCTCGAGCTCTATTGAAGAGGCCGAGGCCAAGCTCCAGGGTATCGATATCGCGGTACTCGATTATCACTTGGGAGCGGGTAAGTTTGGGACTGACGTTGCGGAGACTCTGCGCCGCAAGCGTCCGCAGGTTCCCATCATCATTTTGTCTGCGACTCTGGAGCGCAAGTTTGGCGGCATCGCCGACATGCACCTGCTCAAGGGATACAGCTCGGTAGACGACCTGGTGTCCGCGCTTCGTTCGTTCGAGGCCAAGAAACGCGGGCGTCCGGTGGTAGTGGACGCGCGGGATTTTTACTACTCGCGCATATCGATGGCGATGGGTGATGACATCGTTCTGGAGATTCTCGATAGGGATGGAACCTGGCAGTTCGTAAACGACTACTTCGCTGCGATGAATGGCCACAAGCGCGCGTGGTTCGTCGGCAAAAGTTTATTCGAGCAATTCCCACAACTGGGGGACGAATGGCGCGATATCGTTCGCACCGTGGCCGATACTCGCGAGACTTACATCGACCGGCGCGGATTTCAAGGCGCTTCTCACCTGCCTACCCAGAGCCCTTACTGGACTTGGAACGTTCTCATCTTTCCCATCAAGCTGCATGACGACCGCGACGGGGTGGTGCTCACGGCCCGGCTGATTGAAAAAAAGTAGCGCGGCCCTGCACTACTGCCGCCGCTCGGGCGGCAAGGCACCGGCAATGATCTCTGCAACGGCCTTCATCAATGCATCGCGATCAGGATAACTTCGCGGATCGACCGGCTCGTGAAATACCAGCGTCGCCGTTCCCGGTCGCAGTGCAAAGCGCGTTTTTGGCCACATTTCAAATGTTCCCAAAATCGTCACCGGAGCCACGAACACACCCGAATCGATTGCCAGGTGAAACGGTCCCTTCTTGAACGGCAGCAACCGCCCATCGCTGGAACGTGTGCCCTCGGGAAAGATGATCAAATGCAATCCGTGTCGCAAGACTGTGATCGCGGCATTCACGCTCTCGATAGCAGACTCCCGATCACTACGATCTACCGGTACTAAGTCCGCCAGCTTCATTCCTGTGCCAAGTATGGGAGTACGGAAAAGCTCCTTCTTCACTAAGACCGAACAGCGTCCCGGAACTGTGGGGATGAGCACTGGCGGATCCAGGTTCGAAGTGTGGTTCGCCATGAAGATGTAGTTCCGCCCTGCTTCCAACTGCTCCATTCCAAGAACTTCAATCTTCACTCCGACCAGGCGGACCCCCAAGATCGCCAGTCGCGTTGAGATTTTGTAGAGCGGGTTGATATCTCCACTGACCAGGGCATACAGCAAGAGAATCGGACCGGCGATGAGAATCGAAATTGCCCAGAACCCCAGCAAAACTATGGCGCGGATCAAGGCGCGTCTCCGCTCTCATCGTCCCCATGGATCCATGCCGCCCGATGAGAACGCTGCTCTGCAGTGACTGTCCGGCAGGTCCTGCAGCTCTTGGCTCTGCAGCTTACGCGCATCCAGGCGTAGCTTCACATCGCGCTGGCCTTTTCGATTTTCAATGCGAAGGTGTACGGCGGTTCCTGGCGGGAGTCGAGAAAGTTCCTCATCCAGTGAATCCGAAGCAGGTTTGCCATCCATGGTAATCACCCGATCCCCCGGAGCCAAGCCGGCTCGGCCGGCATCGCTGTTTGCATCAACGTGAAAGATTTCGGGTTGACCTCCCAAGTTCGCCGTGCTGGTAAACCCCGCCGATGCTACCTGCGCCGTTTCGGAGACCACGTGCAAACCTACCCACTGGAAAAAGTCGTCATAAGGAATTTCTTCCACCCCAGTTACATACTTACTGAAGAATTCGGCGAAACTCTGGCCGGTGATTGTCTCCGCCGCCAGCTCGACACCTTGGGAATCGGGAAAGAAGCGATGCTGCTTGGCGTAGTGTTCGTTCACCCACTGCAGCAGGTCACGCAGCGATTTTGCACCGCGGGTAATCTGCCGAATACGCAGGTCCAGCAGAATTCCAAGTATTTCGCCCTTGTTGTAGTAACTGATGCTTCGATCGGGCGAACGATAATAGGCATGGCCTTCAAACCAGGCATCGAGGCTGGATTCTTCTGCCGATTGCCAATTGTGTGCGGGACGCCTCTGCAATTCCCCAATCCCATTCGAGACGCTCTGCAAATAAATCTCGCTCATCAATCAGGCCCGCGCGCACCAGCAGCAAGTCCCCCACCGTGCTGGTAACCCCTTCGCTGAACCACAAGGCCCGGGTGGGATTCTCGCGCTGGTAGTCAACTGGTTCCAACGACTGCGGGCGAATCCGCTTCACGTTCCACAAATGGAAGAATTCGTGTGCACTCACGCCAGCCAGGGGCAAATACGATTCTCGCAACCGATTTGCGCTTACCTCAATAGCAGCTCCGTACGCATGCTCCATCCCGCCACCGCCGGGTCCCTGCGGCAGATGATAAAGAAAGGTGTACTCGTCGTAAGGACGGTCCTGCATCCACTCCACAGCCGCGTGGGTAATGCGGGCGAGCACGCCGTCGAGCTTTTGCCATGTCGTAATCCGCTGGATTGCCATCCACGACAACGTGATAGGTAGCGCCGTCCTGCTCAAAAAGCGACTGGCGGAACGTCCCCATCTCAGCTGGGCTGTCTACAAGCTCGTCGTAGTTGTGTGCCACCCCGATGACCTTCTCAACCTTGCCTGGATCGGCAGCCCCCAGCACATGAACATCACGCAGCCCCCAACCTGCGGGAACATCCAGTAGCCGAAGGCTTACCGGCTCCGAGCGGAGGGTGGGAGCGTACATCAGAACCATGGCCCAATTGAAGAACCCTCGATCCGGACTTAATACACTGCCGAATGGACCGGCGACATCAAGGTAAATGTCGTACTTCACTACCACGCAACCCGGCGGCGCCGTAATGCTCCATTCGCTGGGAGCTGTGTTGCGAACAATTACGGCTGCGCCCGAACCATCCTGCGCACGCACATCTTGGACGTTCGCGGCAAAGTCCCGCACCTGGTACAGCGCATTCCAGACCGGCATTTCGAGCGTGCGTGTTCCTTCACCATTGCGGGAACCTGATGCTCACGTGGGCGATATGACTTGCAGGGTCGGCTAACGAGACAAAATACTCGGTGGGTTCCGCCTTGGCACCGGCTGGCGACGCACAGCTGATCTGAGTGACTGCCCAAAGACAGGGGCTATGGGAGAATAAAAGTCCGCAACCCAGCAGCGTTATGGCTAGCACAGTGAAGCGCTGTCGGGTCACGCTGGCGTCGAGACCTCATGGAGGGCGCTCACCCTTGCCGGCAGCTTCTCATAGATTCCTCCAAAACCGCCATTAGACAGAATGGCAACCACGTCACCTGCCCTTAGATCAGGGCTGATGGAATCTACTATCGAATCTGCTGTGTCGAGCAGTCGAGCAGGCGTACCTGACGATTGCAACTTTGCAATGACGGCAGGCGGCATCCAGGCGCTCACCTTCGGGAATGGCATCGGACTTAAAGATGCTCGCTAACACAACCTCATCGGCCACGGCGAGGCTGTGGGCCAACTCATCCTGGAAAATTTTGCGGCGGAGCGTATTGGAGCGCGGTTCGAGAACCGCCCACAGACGCCGGTCCGGATAGCGAGTACGCAAGGCCTTCAGCGTCTCTGCGATGGCGGTTGGATGATGTGCAAAGTCGTCGATGATTGTGATTCCATGGACTTCGGATTTGACCTCGAGCCTGCGTTTCACGCTCCGGAAGGTACGGAGCCCTTCCGCAATTGCGTCTTGTGACATTCCGTAGTTGGCCGCCAGTGCTGCGGCTGCAGTCGCGTTCAGCACGTTGTATTCGCCGGCGAGAGAAAAAGAGAATTCCCCCCACGGCTCACCATCGCGTAAAACTCGCCAGCTTGTCCGCTCAGGCGTGTACTCGACGTTAACTACTCGCCATTTCGACGTCTCCTTGAATCCGTAGCGCTCGACCCGACAAAATGCGCGGCTCGCGCATTCGTCAACGTTGGAATGCCCATCCCATGCGACTAAAAGTCCACGCCGCGGAATCAGGTTCACCAGCCGCACGAATGCTGTCTTCACTTCATCGAGGTTCTTGTAAATATCGGCGTGGTCGAATTCCACTGAGGTGAGAATCACAGCATCAGGAAAGTAGTGCAGGAATTTTGGTCCTTTGTCGAAGAACGCAGTATCGTATTCGTCGCCTTCCAAAATGAATTCTTTTCCCGAGCCCAAACCAAATGAGCTACCAAAATTCTCTGGAATCCCGCCAATCAGAAAGCTGGGGGCGCGTCCTGCCTGGTGAAACAGCCACGCCAAAAGTGATGACGTCGTGGTTTTTCCATGCGTACCGGCTACCACGAGTCGCTCGCGTCCCAGCAAAAATTCGTCGTGTAGCACTCGAGACATGGACTCGAACGGAATACGCTGATCCAGTACGTATTCCAGTTCCGGGTTGCCGCGTGATATGGCATTGCCCACCACCACCAGGTCGGGCTGAGGTCGCAGGTTACGTTCGCTAAAGGGTTGAGAGATAGCGATGTTTAGCGACGCGAGAAAGCCGGACATCGGCGGATAGGCGGCCTGGTCTGAGCCCGTGATGTGAAAGCCGCGCTGCTTGAGCATCCCGGCCAGAGATGCCATCGCGGTCCCACAAATCCCAATCAGGTGGACGTGTTTGTGCTTCATGACGGCGACACCCTCACAGATACAGGTTCGGCCTGCACCGCGGCACCGAGATTGAGTACAACTTCGTTTCCCACATTCAGTGTGGCGCTTACGCCGAACGGCAGCGTAAAACTCTTGCTGGAAACGTGGCCGGACTTGAGCCCAAACGCGATCGGGATTCCAAGGTCACCCAGAATCCGTATCACTAGGTCGTGAAGGGTCCCGTCAGCGGTATTCTGCTGACCGCAATCGAGCATCTCGCCAAAAATGATCCCTTTAACTCCTTCAAACTTGCCGGCAAGCTTCAACTGCATCAGCATGCGATCGATCTGGTACGGTTTCTCTCCACGGTCTTCAATAAAGAGAATTGCATCGCGGCTTTGGATCTCAAAAGGGGTACCAAGTGACGCGCATAGTAAAGACAGGCATCCGCCGTAAAGAATGCCTTCCGCATTACCTTCGGCCAGAGGCTGAACTTCGTGGGATGTAAACGTCCGCAGGTAGCGCTTTCCCGAACCAACTGCTGCCGACCAAGCATCCACGTCGATGCCGTCGAGCCGGGAAAAGTCTCCGGCAACCATGGGCGCGTGAAAGGTGACCAACCCCGCGTAATCGCACAAATAGGTGAGTAGGGTAGTTACGTCACTGCAGCCGGCAAAGATTTTCGGCTGGGCGCGGATGAGATCCAAATCGAGACGAGGAAGCAGATAGTTGCAGCCATAGCCTCCGCGCACGCAAAGGATTGCTGTCACCTCAGGCCGCCGGAACATCTCATGCAGCTCGCTGATCCGCCGCTCCAGCGATCCTGCAAAGTACAGGTCGCGTTCAAAGATCGACGGTAAGTAGAACGGTTGATATCCCAACCGGCGCAACCGGTTACAGCCAGCCTCAAAATCGTCTCTGCGGAACCCACTGGCGGGAGCAATAATACCGACCGTATCCCCTCGCCGCAGGGCAGGAGGACGTGTGCGTTCAAACTGTCGGGAGGAAATCATCCGGATGGCTTATCTTAAACGAAAAACTCACCCCGGCAGAGTAGCGTCGCCGGACCTGTCAGAAACACTTCTTTGTTCCATTCGACTCTTTGCACCCCTCCGGGCGCCCGTACGCTAACCGGCGATTTTGTCTTTCCAGTGTGAATCGAAGCCACTGCGGCAGCGCAGGAACCTGTACCCGACGACATGGTCTCCCCCACCCCACGCTCGCAAAATCTTACTTCGATTTCTCGCTCATTTACAAGCTTTACGAGCTCAACGTTCATGCCATACTTGAAGTCATGATGGGTTGAAATCTGCCCCGCTACTGTCTGCCAGCCTAGTTCGAACTCATCCCTGTACACCACGAAATGAGGATTCCCCATGGAAACCGGGACTCCGGAAACTTCTCCGTAGGTGAACTTGATGGAGAACTCGTCGCCTACCTCGGGCTCACCCATGGAGGTGCGAAACTCGAAGTTGTCTGCCTCCCGCCCAGTCAGGGTAGAGGTCTTCAGTCCAGCGCCGGTACGAATGACCACCGAACTGCTATTGTTCTCGGCGCAATACCATGCCGCCACACAGCGCGTTCCATTGCCCGAGATCTCTGCTTCGGAGCCATCGGCATTCAACAGGCGCACTCTCAGGTCCGCATCCGTGGCGGGCAACACCCATTCCACCCCATCGGCGCCGACTCCATTATGCCGGTCGCAGATGCGCCGACTGAAAGCATAGATATCGCTGGGCGCATAGGCAAAATCGATGATCAGAAAATCATTGCCGCAAGCGGTCGCTTTGACAAAAGGGATGCTCTTCATTTTAGTCGCATTCGATGGTCCGATGCGCGCATTGTAACAAACGGGCGTGTACTCGCCTGTTGACTGTTAATGTGCACAACCCGCCAGTCATCGCGAGTCTGAAGGGATTCGCACGTCGTCTCCGGACCGCCTGGGCTTGTAGATCGCGCAACGCGATTGTCCAGGAACGCTGACGGAAAGAAGCTTCGTCAATTCTGTCTGGTGCGGTCGCACTGCTGCCCAGACCGGATCACCGTCGCAGGCGACGATGTAGTCCGCATGCCTTGCAGGATTAAGCAGCGCCCATTCCCAGTCCGGGTGTTCTGCTTCGGAGATGACTCGATGCCATGGAATCCCGGCCAGTTGCAGCGTCCCAGCGTGATCGGCTCCATACATTAGCAATGTTGCCGAGGGGGAGAATCCGTCGAAAGCCTGCGCCAACGCTCGTTCCATCGCGACACGGCCCGCGGAATTCGCTTTTGCCTCTTGCAACGTGATTGGCGTCCCTGCGTAGATCGATAGGTAGCTTCCAGCTGCGATGCCGATCGCGAGTACGTGAAGACCGCGATTTGGGCCCGCCCGTTCGCGCACTTTTCCAGGGCGAAGTTCGTCAGTACAGCGAGGAACACCGCAAATACCGGCAGCAGCTCGAGCCCATAGCGCACGTTGTAGTACGAGAACGGATACCAGAGTGGCAAATATATGGGAACACTGCCGTAAGCAATGGAAAGCGCATAGAACGGGAGCGGAAGCCAAAGCAGCAGGAAAACGCCGTACCTGCGGAACCTCCATACGGCTATAACTGTCCCAGCGATGGCCAGCGCAAGAAGCACCTGCCCCCAGAAACCCGGTCCCACATTCATCTTGGCGGATTTCAGAAAGTAGAGTCCTGCCGTAAATAGATCATGGTGTCCGGGATAAGAGGGTGCGCCACGGAGCGTCGAACGCAGGGCTATGGCCTTGGCCGAGTACGGACCGTTCAGGAAATCAAGTCCATATCCGGAGACGCAGTAGGTGTAAACATACCAGTAGACGGGAACCAATGCGTTCAGAAGTAGAACTTCGATCAGTGATTTCAGCATCGAACTTCGATCGGCGCTGTCCGCAGTTCGTCTCCACCAGCCCGCGAAAAGACACAAAATCACCACCAGTACGACCGGGGCGACAAACCAACCGTCGTACCGGGTATAGGCCCCACCGGCCAGCGCTATTCCGCATAGTTCTAGTGCGCGCTTCGGCCTTACGGCCGGCGAGGTGAGGCGCAGGTTTGTCGCTGGTTCCGAGTTTTCACGCAGGAATTCGTCGAGGTAGACCAACGTCCAGATGAAGAAGGCGAGGAAAATCGGCTCATTCATCGCCGTAGTCTGCATATAAAGGAGATTTGGATTGAGCGCGTAGATTGCTGCCGCGAAGTAACCGATGAGCGAAGATGTCCTTGCCTTCACTAACCGAAATATTCCCAAGGTGCCTACGATGTAGGCCACCATGCTAGGTATCGACCCCGCGATTCCACTCCGCCAGAGTGCGTCAATCCATACGAAGGGCAGCATGGCCACGTGCTGCAGCGGAAGCCAGACCGTCCCCAGTTGTCCGTATGACTCCAGGGGATGCCGGTTATCAACCACACGGCGCGCTATGTTGATGTGTGCGACCGCATCGCCGTACAGCAGCAGTTGTCGATGCACGTAGTAGAAAAGGAGTGCTGCGATGGAAAGCGCACCGACCATCAGCGTGAATCGAGCTTCGTTACGCTGTTGCTGCCAAGGGTCGCCGGCACGGCGCGAAACTGCAGAAGTCTTGTGCAAAAGCTGATTCGTCCTGTGCACGTTTCCGATGGCAAGGGCGATTTGACACTTGCACCAACAGCCGGCGGCAAACCTCCCTGTCATCACGTTATGAGGCTAGTCGAGGTGGGTTAGCTCGCGAAAGACCTGAAACCGCTGGTCAATTTCTTCCCGATTGAGCGATTGCAGTCGCTCAGTGCCGAACCGCTCAACCGAAAAGGATCCCATGACGCTGCCATAGAACATGGCGTGTTTGAGGACCTGACGGCTGATCTCGCCCTGCGATGCGATGTAGCCCATGAAACCGCCGGCAAAGCTATCACCGGCTCCGGTAGGGTCGCGGACTTCGTCCAGCGGCAGTGCGGGAGCACGGAAGGGATGATGCCCTCCTGCGAATTCGCCGTCGCGAAAGAAAATGGTCGCACCGTACTCGCCATGCTTGATGACCAATGCACGCGGACCGAGTTGCATCACTTTCCGTGCCGCCCGGGGCAGGCTGTTGTCGCTGGCCAGCATTCTGGCTTCCGTGTCATTGATCAGCAGAACATCCACGCACTGCAGCATTTTCTCCAGGTTCTGCCGGTGTCCCGTGATCCAGTAATTCATGGTGTCACCACCCGCCAATTTTACGTTTGGCATGGCGTCGCGTACCCGCGTCTGCAGGACCGGATCGATATTAGCGAGAAACAGGAAATCAGAATCGTGATATTCGGCTGGAATTTGGGGCTGAAAGCTCTCAAAAACGTTTAGCTCCGTATTCAATGTTTTTGCTTCGTTTAGGTTTTCGCCATATTCGCCTGTCCAATGAAAAGTCTTCCCTTTCGCGTGCTGAAGGCCACGGGTATCAATCCCGCGCTGGTTCATCACCGACTCATTTTCGGCGGCGAAATCCTCACCGACCACAGCAACTACGCGCACGTCGGTAAAGTAGCTGGCGGAAAGGGAGAAATAAGTCGCGGCGCCACCAAGAATCTTCTGGCGCTCACCGTAAGGGGTTTTAAGGGTATCGAATGCGACCGAACCTACAACAAGAATCGACAAATCTTATGTTCCCGCTTTCTCTTCGGAGTTGAAATATTTACCAACCAGCAGCCTCAGGCGCTCCAGCGTGGCGGCAGGCACCGCATTTTTCTGGGTAATGATGGCATGCTTCAAAGCCGAGCCGCACTTGCAGCTACGCGTCTTCGGCATTGCGGCCACCGCTTCTCGCACGACGTTGCAGGCATGCTCCGCATTCTTCAGCAGTACGGAAACAATCTGGTCCACAGTGACGTGATCGTGTTCCTCGTGCCAGCAGTCATAATCCGTAACCATCGCCACCGTGACGTAGCACAGCTCAGCCTCACGGGCCAGTCTGGCTTCCGTGAGGTTGGTCATGCCAATCACGTCCATGCCCCAACTCCGGTACAGATTGGACTCAGCTTTGGTCGAGAACTGGGGTCCTTCCATGTTGAGGTAGGTGCCGCCCTGCTTCACATTCACGCCAGCTCGCCGACAAGCCGCTGCCAGCACCGCCGCCTCTTCCTCGCAAATCGGATTGCCGAATCCTACATGGACGACAAGCCCGTCGCCAAAGAACGTGTCTATGCGGTGGCGGGTGCGGTCGACAAACTGATCGGGAATAATGAAATCCAGCGGGCGATGTTCTTCCTTGAGCGAGCCAACGGCCGAAAGCGAAATGATCCGCGAGACGCCCAGCTGTTTGAATCCGTGAATGTTGGCCCGGTAATTCAACTCGGTCGGCATGAAGCGATGTCCGCGGCCATGACGGGCCAGAAAAGCAACGCTTCGACCCGACAGTGTGCCAAGAACGTAGGAGTCGGACGGCGTGCCAAACGGCGTTTCTAGCGTTACCTCACGCATGTCGGTTAGCCCCGGCATAGAGTACAGCCCGCTCCCGCCGACAATACCAATTTCCGCTTGCTGCAACAGATTCTCCTGAAGTATGGGGTGCAAACCAACGATTATACGGGTTCTTCGCGATCTCTTGCGTCCGCACGGGCTTCTGCACGGCGAAATATCATTGAAGTCAGGTGGCAGCCTGACTCTCTTGCATCTTGTCCGCTAACTGGTGATCGATGCGCTTGCCCAAGCCGACTGGCTTCTCGAAATTGAGGTGCTTGCTTATTCTCCCGGATCGAAGCGGTACCCCACCCACGGCTCGGTAAGGATATATTTTGGCGAACCCGCTTCGGGTTCCAGCTTCTTGCGCAATTGACCAACAAAAACCCGCAAGTATTCGTTCTGCTCAACGCTATTACTACCCCACACCGCGCTCAAGATGGAGCGGTGGGTAAGCACTTTGCGTGGATGCTGCGCCATGTATACGAGCACATCAAATTCCTTCGGCGTAAGTCGCACTTCCCTGCCGCCGACCGCAACGGAGTGTGCGTCGAGATCAATGTAGAAATCTCCAAGATCAATCTTGGTTTGCGGCTCATTTCCGGTGGGTGGCGAGCGGCGCAGTGCTGCCCGTATCCGCGCTAGTAGTTCACCTGTGCCGAACGGTTTCGTCACATAATCGTCGGCACCGGAGTCCAAAGCTTCAATCTTGCTGCGCTCCTCGCCGCGCACTGAAAGTATCAGGATGGGAACCTGCGACATTTTGCGCAACTGGCGGCAAAGTTCGATGCCGTTCATGTTTGGCATCGCCAGGTCGGTGATCACCAGGTCTGGGGCAAAGTCTTTCACAATCTCCAGCGCGGTTTCACCGTCGTTAGCGACCCGGATGTCATAGCCTTGAGCACTGAGGCTCGTCCGCAGCACACGGGTGATTTGCGGCTCGTCGTCAACCACTAGAATGTGAGGTCGAGTGTGCATCAGTTGGGCTGCTGTTTCACGATGTGAACATCTACCGCCGGAGCGTCACGCAGGAATCGATGGACGGCCGACAGAAACAGGTACCGCCGCCATCCACTGGTCGCGGAATGGCCGAAGATCACTTGCGTGATGTGCTTTTCCCGAACGAACTCCGCCATGGCTTCTGCAACCGCCTTACCTTTCAGCCTGACCACCTGCGCGCCGAGGTTCTCTGCAAAACGAAAATTAGCCTGCAAGGAACGCTGCCGTTCGGGATCATCATCATCGAGTCCGGTATCGACGTAAACCACAAAAATCTCACCATTAATCGCCTGGGCCATGCGCGCCGCCCGGGCCACCAGGTACTGGGCTGCAGGGTTGGAACTGATGCCGACGGCAATGCGCTCACCCACATGCAGGTCGCGTGTCGGGTCTCCCTCGGTCTCGATATACGGCTCCAGGCTCCGATCCACTACTTGCGCCACATGGCGCAACGCAATCTCACGTAACGCGATCAGATTACTCGGCCGAAAGAAATTGCCAAGGGCCCGGTCCACTCGTTCCATGGGGTAGATGTCGCCCCGGCGCATACGTGTTTGCAACGCCTCGGGCGTTACATCCGACATCACGATTTCGTCCACGCGCTTTAAGACCCAATCGGGTACGGTCTCGCGCACCAGCACCCCGGTAATCTTGTGCACCATGGGCGTGACACTTTCCAAATGCTGCACGTTCATGGTTGAAACCACGTCGATTTTGTTGTCGAGCAACTCGAACACATCCTCGTAACGCTTGTGGTGTTTACTACCTTCGATGTTCGTGTGCGCTAACTCATCGACCAACGCGACCTGAGGACGGCGCGCCAAAATAGCATCAACATCCATTTCTTCAAAAAGTGTGCCCTTGTAGTCGATTTTCTTGCGCGGAACCGTTTCCAAGCGCGAGGCGATTTCCTGCGTGGCTTTGCGCCCATGGGTCTCGATGACGCCAATGACAACGTCTTCACCACGACTTTTCCGGCGGATGGCCTCGCTGAGCATGGCGTAAGTCTTGCCGACGCCCGGCGCATAGCCCAGGAATAGCTTGAAGACACCGCGTTTCGCTTCCGGAGCGGTTTCCTCCAGCCATTGCTCGGGGGTTTTCTGCATGACGACACTATTCTGCGGCAGGGCCGCGCAAAAGTCGATTCGATACAATCATGGCGTGATTCCACAACGACCGGAAGAGGCACAGCCCGGGCGCCACCACTTTGCCTTCTCTGCGCAGAGCTTGAAAACTGCGCTCTACCACTATGGCGTCGCAATGGGAACGGTTGCCCTCATGGTGATGGCTTACCGTCATCTTCCTGATGTAAGTCCGACTACGGTCGCTCTTACTTTCTTGCTGGTGGTGCTTTTGTTGGCCAGCCGCTGGGGCTTGACCATCGCAATCACCACCGCAGTCGTCGCCACCCTGGCGTTTAACTACTATTTCCTTCCGCCGATCCATACCTTCACGATTGCCGACCCGCAAAACTGGATTGCCCTGCTGGCTTTCTTGACTAGCGCCATTGTCGCCAGCCGCCTCTCCGAGCGAGCCCGGCGCGAGGCGCTGAACGCCACCCGGCGTCGCAAAGAAGTGGAACGGCTTTACTCCCTTAGCCAGCAATTGCTGGCCACAGACAATGTGATGGAACTGCTCAATTCCATCCCTCAGTACGTACGCGATGCCTTCGGCCTGAAGGCTGCCGCCATGTATTTACCAAAGCGCAAGGAAGTCTATCGCTCCGGTGTAGACCACCCCGAATTGAGCGAAGAGCAACTTGAGTCCGTGAGCGGGCGCGGCGAATTGGTAGTGGATGAGGAGCGGCAGTTGTGCTTCGTGCCCCTACGCATAGGCGTCAGACCGGTCGGAAGCCTGGGTCTCGAAGGGGCTGTCCTCTCCCGAGAAACCCTGGAAGCTGTCGGCAGCCTGATTGCGATTTCTATCGAGCGGGCAGGGGCCGTCGAGACCCTGACCCGCGCGGAAGCCGCACGCGAAGGCGAAAAGTTGCGCTCGGCACTACTGGATAGCGTCACGCATGAATTCCGGACGCCGCTTACGTCCATTAAGGCATCGGTGACGACCCTGTTATCGACCCCCCAAATCGATTCTGAAGGGAAAAAAGAGCTGCTGACTGTGATCGATGAAGAAACCGACCGGCTCAACCGTTTGGTGGGGGAAGCGGCGGAGATGGCCCAACTCGACGCCCAGCAGGTTGAGCTGCATCGCGAGGTCTATGCGGTTTGTGACGTCGCCGAAGCGGCCTTGGAGAAATCGAAGCAGGTATTGGCTGGACGGGAGATCAAGATGCACCTTCCGGATTCCTTACCCGGTGTCCGTATTGACTTGGAGCGTATCGCAGAAGTCCTGGTGCAGCTGCTAGAGAATGCCGCCAAATATTCGCCACGGGATACCCCGATCACGATCAGCGCGGAACCGGCCGGAAAAATGATAGTTCTTAGCGTTGCCGACCGAGGTCCTGGCATTGATGACATGGAACAGTCGCTGATCTTCGAAAAGTTCTATCGGGGGCGCGACCAGCGCTACCGCGTGCAAGGCACTGGCATGGGCTTGGCAATCGCAAAGGCCATCGTCGAGGCCCACGGTGGGACGCTTGGGGTAACGTCCCAACTGGGAAGTGGCTCGGTATTTCACTTCACGTTACCGGCGGGATGAGGGGCAGTTAGCACTTCTTCTAGTACCCCTTCTGATTGTCCACCACCCACAACAGTTGCTCGCCGGCCAAGAAGCGCCGCAAGTTCCTGGTGTAGTGCTCGTAATGACGCTCCCACATTTTTTCCGTCAGGCCCGCAATGTGAGGAGTAATCAAAATATTCGGCATCTCCCAAAGCGGCGAGTCTACTGCGAGCGGCTCCTCGGTGGTTACATCGAGGGCCGCACCGCCGAAGCTATTCGACCGCAACGCATCCGCCAGAGCGGCTTCGTCTATGAGAACACCGCGACCAACATTGATGAGGTAAGCATCCGGCTTCAGCCGCGCCAGACGCTCGCCGTTCATCAATTGACGAGTCTTAGGCGTAACCGGGACAGCCAGCACTACAAAGTCACTTGCGCTCAATGCCTGGTTGAGATCCTCGAAACCATGAACGACATCCGCCACTTCGCTACCCCGCTCCGGATGCTCCCGCACACCAACCACGTGCATGCCGAGGGATTTGGCCAGGCAAGCCAGGGGAGTGCCGATCGCGCCCAAACCCACAATCGTCATGGTCGCTCCCCTGAGTTCGCGGGGACGAGGCCGCTCGTTCCATAGGTCGTGCTGCGCCCAGTGTTTCTGCCCCTGATACCGCACCGCTTGCGGTATCCGCTTGGCGAGCGCGAATGCCAATGCGATGGCATGCTCCGCTACAACGGGCCCGTGCACATCGCGGGCGTTAGTCACGACGATGTTGCTGGCGCGGAGCTCAGGAGTCATCATCTGATGCACCGCCGCGGCCGTGGAATGAATCCAGCGCAATTGTTTAGCGGCTTGTATCTGCTCGCCGCGCAGTGACCACGAGATCGCCAGGTCGGCATCTGCAATTTCCTCCATCACGCGGTCATAGTTAGGAAGATGTATCACTTCGAGCTGCGGAAAATCGTGCCGCAGCCGATGCGCGAACCACGGCGGAATCTGCCACAGTTCGAAGCGGTGATGGAGGGCGATTAAGAGCTTCACGGACAGGTTTTACCACAGAGGCTCAGAGACACAGAGAATTCTTTAAAACTAAATTTTCTCTCGGCCTCTATTTCTCTGTGGCGATTATGTCTTCGCATCAGGTCCAGCAAAGATGCGCAAATCGTGTCCAGTCATTTCCTTCGGTTGTGCGACACCCAGAATCCCAAGCATGGTGGGTGCAATGTCTTGCAGAGCGCCGTCGGAACGCAGCGTGAAGCGGCGCGTATCTCCCCGGAACTGTTCCGTCGTAACTGCGTGCTCGGCGGCGACGATAAAGGGTACGGGATTTGTGGTGTGTGCCGTCTGAGGGCCGCCAGTCGCGGGGTCGATCATCTGCTCGGCGTTGCCGTGGTCAGCGGTGACGATCATGCCTCCACCACGCTGACGCAGAGCGGCATAGATCTGCCCCAGGCAGCCGTCCACAGTCTCGACGGCGGTGATGGTCGGTGGAATTTTCCCCGAGTGTCCCACCATGTCAGCGTTAGCGAAATTCACCACCATAACGTCGAAGGTATTGTCCGCGATCGCTTTGGTTACCGCATCGGCAACTCCCTGCGCTGACATTTCGGGTTTCAGATCGTAGGTGGCGACCTTCGGCGACTGCACCATTACGCGGTCTTCACCCGGAAAGGGCTTTTCGACGCCGCCATTGAAGAAATAGGTCACATGAGCGTACTTCTCGGTTTCGGCCACCCGCAGATTGCGCATACTGCGGTCGGCCATCACGTTTGCCAGGATGTTGGTCAACGACTCCGGAGGCGACACCACCGGTAACGTGAAATTCTTGTCATACCGCGTCATGCAGATGGAGGTCAGGTCTTTGGGAACACGATCGCGTGGGATGACACGGTCGAGGTCTTCCCAACCCTCGAGTTCGCGCCCGTCCTGCGGCGTGAACTGGCTGCTGCGCGCCAGGCAGCGGGTAATTTGCCGAGCACGATCAGCTCGAAAATTGAAATTGATACAGACATCGCCGTCCCGGATATTCCCCAGCGGTTCGTCGCGATTGTCGGTAAGCACGAACGGGATTATGAACTCATCTGTAACTCCGCGGTTGTACGAGTCCTTCACGCCTTGCACCGCGTCAGTATGACGGCCACCCTCGGCGTCGCCGAATACCATCGCGTCGAAGGCTTTCTTCTCACGCTCCCATTTCTTGTCGCGATCCATCGCATAGTAACGTCCACTGACGGTAGCCACCTGTCCCACGTTGTACTCGCGCATCTTCTGCTGTAGCTGCTCGATGTATCCAGCACCGTTTGTGGGCAAAGTGTCGCGTCCGTCCATGAAGCAATGCACGAAAACGCGGTCCACCCCGTTCTGCTTGGCCATGCGCAGGAGCGCGTAGAGGTGATTCTGGTGCGAGTGCACGCCCCCGTCCGACAATAGACCGAAGAAGTGCAGACGCCGGTCACCGGTGCGCGCCTTCTTCATTGCCTCGACCAGCGCCGGGTTGGAGAAGAGTGCACCATTCTCGATCATCAGATCGATTTTTGTGATGTCCATGTAGACAACGCGACCCGCACCAATGTTGAGGTGGCCAACTTCGCTGTTGCCCATCTGCCCGGTCGGTAAGCCTACATAACGCCCGCTGGTGTGAATCAGCGTGTTGGGAAATTCCACAAGCAGGCGATCGTAGTTGGGCTTTCGTGCCAGCGAGATGGCGTTGGCCGGCGACGGTGGAGCATAGCCCCAGCCATCGAGAATGATGAGGATGAGCGGTTTGGGAACGGTAAGCATTTAGCAATTAGCTCTTAACCTTTAGTAAACAATGATGGCCCTTCGTGTGTCTGGTGGTTTCAGGAACGGCTCAAGGAAATGGGGAGCAGTCTGATGGGCAAGTCTGCGTCAAAGTGACAGCGCACAGCGCCCCGCACCATCTCTCGCAGCTCATCCATCGAATCAGCTTGCGTAAAGATCGGATGGCCAAGCGCATGGGCCTCATAGCCGCCCTCCGGAGACTCCTCCACAACAAAAATGACTTCGGGCTCCTGCATCGTCGTGATTATCGCGCTTCCATCCGAACCGCGGATTCCTCCGCTCGGACCGAAGTCCTCGGTCGAGATGACAAATCGTGAATTTGCAACTCGAAACCCGAAACTTTGAAACTCAAAACTGTCGCCTATTCCCTAACCTCTGGCCCGGGCCTTCTTGCCCGCCAGCTCTCCGTGATAATTCAACGCCTTCAGCCCCAGAAACCGCGCGGCAGGGCCAAGTTCTTCTTCGATGCGCAGCAACTGGTTGTACTTGGCGATGCGATCGGTACGCGAGGCTGAACCGGTCTTGATCTGCCCGGCACCCGTGGCAACTGCGAGATCGGCGATGAAGGTGTCTTCTGTTTCGCCGGAGCGATGCGAAATGACGGCCGTATAGCCGTTCTGACGCGCCAGATTAATCGCGTCGATGGTCTCGCTGACCGAGCCGATCTGGTTGAGCTTGATGAGGATGGAATTTGCCACGCCGGCGTCGATACCGCGCTGGAAGATCTCGATGTTGGTCACGAAAATATCGTCGCCGACCAACTGAATCTTGCTGCCCAGTTCGGCCGTCTGCAATTTCCACCCTTCCCAGTCGTTCTCGGCGAAGGCGTCCTCGAGCGAAACGATGGGATACTGACGAACCCAGTCGGCCCAGAACTTCACCATCTCCTCGCTGGAGTGCTCGCTCTTATCGGATTTCTTGAAGACGTACTTCTTTTTCGTGCTGTCGTAGAACTCGCTGGCGGCAGGATCGAGCGCAACCGCAATCTGTTCACCTGGCTTGTAGCCCGCCTGAGTAATCGCCTCCAGCACGACTTCGATGGCCTCGGTGTTCGACTTCAGGGAGGGCGCAAATCCGCCCTCGTCGCCGACCGAGGTGTTATAGCCGCGCTTTTTCAATACTCCTTTCAGGACATGAAAGGTCTCGACTCCCCAGCGCAGTGCCTCGCTAAATGAGGTCGCCCCCACGGGCATCACCATGAATTCCTGAAAGTCCACGTTATTGTCGGCGTGGGCGCCCCCATTCAAGATGTTCATCATCGGGGTGGGCAGCAGGCCAGCCGTAAAGCCGCCAAGATACTGGTACAGCTCAATACCCAAGTGGTCGGCCATGGCGCGCGACGCTGCCATGGAGACTGCGAGGATGGCATTCGCGCCCAGTTTGCTTTTGGTTGGTGTACCGTCGAGCGCCAGCATGGCATTATCAAGATCCCGCTGCTCGCTGGCATCCATGCCTTCCAATTCGGGTCCGATCACATCGTTGATGTTGTTAACAGCCTTGAGGACACCCTTGCCCACGTAGCGGCTCTTGTCGCCATCGCGCAGCTCGAGTGCCTCGTGCTCGCCGGTGGATGCCCCACTAGGGACGGCAGCCCGCCCACGTGCCCCGCTCTCCAGAATGACATCCGCTTCTACAGTAGGATTGCCGCGCGAATCCAAAATTTCGCGGGCCAGAATCAGCTCAATTTGAGTCATGGAATAAGTCCTGTGCTCTCGCCGGTAGATTTGCTCGCGCGTCGGCGGAGGTACGAAACCTGCCATTATACGGGAGCAGGATGAAAAGCTCGGTGATCGGCGAACGTGATCGCCGGCCCGGAGGATGAAACACAGCGTTCCCGCGCTTTGCCAGGTTGTCCGCCAGGTCTTTCTGCAGTTATACTTTTGGTATGAAAACAGCCGTGTCGATTCCCGATGATCTGTTCGAAGGAGCGCAGCGCCTAGCCCGCCGAACCAAGCGATCGCGCAGCCGGATTTTCAGCGACGCGCTTCGAGAATACCTGGCCCACCACTCACCGGAAGAAGTGACCGAAGCGATCAACCATGCCTGCGCTGAGATCGGTGAGGCGAAAGACCCGTTCATCGCGTCGGCCACCCGGCGCATCCTGGAGCGGAGCCAGTGGTGATCTCGCAGGGCGAGATTTGGTGGGCGGACTTGCCTCTGCCCCACGGGTCAGATTCCGGTTTTCGGAGGCCAATCGTCGTGGTTCAGTCCGATGCCTTCAATCGCAGCCGCATTGCCACGGTCGTTTGCGTTCCGGTTACCAGCAACCTTAAGTGGGCTTTGGCTCCGGGCAATGTTCATCTCTCAGCACGTCTGACGGGGCTGCCCAAGGACTCAGTGGCTAACGTATCCCAAATCATCACCGTCGACAAAGATCTCCTGGCTGAACGCGTAAGCAAGTTATCTCGGTCGAAAATGGAATTGCTCTTGGCGGGAATCGATATCGTGCTGGGTAAGTAGTCCCGTTGGTCTGGGAGGTCGCCCGAAAGTCACTGCATTTCGCAGTTTTATCGCCAAAATGGTTTGCGGCTGGGCGGGCAGTTGGGTATGCTCTTGCAATAGGTTTAGGCGCCCCCAGTGAGGTGCGCCGCGGACGCCCGCTGGCCGGCGCTGTAACCGTATGGAGCTTATGAGCATGTGGAAGCGCAAGGAAGATGAATATTCGACACCTACTCCGGAGCCCAGCCCTACCGGCTCAGCTTTCAATCCGGTTGCGAGTGCGCCATCGCGTCCAGCCGAACCGCTGCGCAGCGAAAGCTTGCGCACTAACGAAGTCGCCACTATCGGCAAGTCGGTGGTTGTGAAAGGGGAACTTTCCGGCAGTGAGGACTTGGTGGTCGACGGCTCAGTAGAGGGCTCTATCTCTCTCCGGGGTCAGAGCCTGACCGTAGGTCCCAATGGACGCGTACGAGCCAATATCGAAGCGCGCAATGTAATCCTGCATGGACGAGTCGATGGCGACGTTCATGCCACCGAGCGCGTCGAGCTACGCAAGACGGCGTCGTTGTCCGGTGATATTTCCACCGCGCGAATATCGATCGAAGACGGCGCTTTCTTCAAGGGGACGATTGACATCCAAAAACCAGAACCAGCGTCGAAGGTAGAGACGAAACCCCCAGCCAATGTGCTGGCAGCGGCAGCGCCTGTGGCGGCCACCTCGACGCAAGGCTCGCTGTTGGAGCCCAAAAAGTTCTAGCAGCCAGTTAGGTGTCCGATGGGACGCGTTGGAGAACGCGTCCTGTTGTCTTACTTAGCAATCCGCCCAGGTCCTTCCAGTTGTGTTTAGCGCGAAATGATTGATGGTTGCGGCGTTCTGCTCATACAATGGTGTGCAGTGGCTCCTGGCATCTTCAGCAGATTATTCGGCGGCTCTGTCCCGCAGGGCGCGGATGACGAAACTGTCCCCGGGCAAAAGGTGAGCCGTCGCTCTACCGGTTTCAACGAGTTCATCAAATCGATTTCCCGCGAGGAAGGTCTGAAAGTCCTCGACTTAGGCTCGACTTCGCCTGCCAACATCACCTTCATGACTGGGTTGGGACACAGGTTCCACCAGGAAGACGTACTTCGCACGGCGACCGACAAATCTCTCATCATTCCCAACGGCGACGGTGGCACTACGATTGATGTCGAGCGATTTCTTCATGAAAACCTGACGTTTTCACGAGAGGAATTCGATGCCGTCATGTTTTGGGACCTCGCTGACTTCTTACCCGAGCCTCTGGTAAAACCCCTGATTGAGCGCATCCAGGTTGCCATGAAACCTGGAGGTATTATGCTGGCGTTCTTTCACACCAAGGATGCCGGTCCCGAAGCTCCGTTTTACCGCTACAACATTGCTTCCAAGGACACCCTGGAACTGCAACCGGCGCGGGCCTATAAATTGCAACGCATCTTCAACAACCGGCATGTGGAAAATCTGTTTCGCGAATATTCCTCGATCAAGTTCTTCCTGGGGCGCGATAACATTCGGGAAGTGCTCGTGATTCGGTAAAGGTCCCGCCTCAGCCCGCCGCCCCGATCCCTCGGACAGGAGTTACTTTCTCCGCGTCATGGAAAGTCTTGCGTAAGAACCGCGTGGGCCTGCCGGCGATATGTTCTGGGCGGACAAGCAGCGGGTTCAGCCACTCAATGACGGCCGCGTATCCCAGACTTTCAGGATCGTCACTCAGGTAGTGAGGAACCACCGCAAGAACGTGAAACCCTTCCTGTAATTGGAAACTGAGTGTTGGATCGTGGCGGGCGCATTCCACCACCTCTGTCACATATTCTTCTGGCTTCACGCAGTCGGCGCATTGATGATATCCCCGGAGCCTTGATCCGGCGCGAATCCTCCTCAGTTGCAGCAATTCCGTCAACCCACGCCGGGCCTCGTAGAGTTTGTCTCCAATTCCGTGATGCCGCAGGGTCGGATCGACGATTACTTCAGCACCGTACAGTGTGTGCCCCCGCTGCGGGTCATGATTGGTGAACAGGCCATCCGCGGTAAATCGCTCCCAATTGTCCAGCATCTGATAATCATCCCAAGCCACGATCAGGCTGGCGGCCATCCCAACCACGGTTTCGTCCGGGCCATAGATAGCCACGAATTGGCCTTGGGGGAAAAGTCGCAAGTGCGACGAAAGCTGCTCCGCGTTTCATGGCGCAGTGTCGGGATAAATTCTTTTGCAAAGCTCGGTGATAGCTTGGAAATCGCGTGGCGTAGTGCTGCGGACAGATACTTGCGGTGTCGGATCGGCCATTCTTTTTGTCCCCAATTCGGCTTGCGAAGTTAGGTGATGGTGAAGTTTAGCCCGAACCCGGGCCTCATCCAGCTCGACGGGTCTTGCGGATCACGAAGGGTAGCAAACCCGGGAAGCGGAATAACTCGAACGCCGCGTATTGGGCGAAAGCCGGCAGCGACAGCAGAGAGCGCACCCGCGATGCAGCAGATATCAGCGGAGCGAACTGCACGGCATACTCTCGCTGATATGCCGCAACCGCAGCCTCTAGTGAATTTCTGCCTTGGAAGAACTCGCTCAAGCACTGCGCCGCTACTCGTCCGCTCCGCAATGCAATGGAAATACCGTCGCCAGCAAACGGATCGATGAACGCGGCAGCATCGCCAATGAAGATAGTGTTTCCTCGGACTGGCAGTGGCTCCCTATAGATCAGAGGTGCAGTGTTCACAGGCTGCATAACCGCGCGCCACGTCGTCGCGCGGGCCGCCAACTCTGGTTGAAGTTTGAAGACGTCCTCCAGAGATGTCGCCTGATCGGAGCGGACCATGGCACAGGCATTCACCACACCCTGAGTCACCGGCTGCACGCCGCAGTAGCCTTTCGTGAAGAAATAGAGATCCGTACAGGGTTTTGTCCACGATTCCTGAAAATGCGCCTTGAGGCCGATCCACTTGGGACCAACGGGAATGGTTCGATCAGAGGTGAACTGCGACCACCGGCCGGCCGCGACGATCAGCGCTCTGGCTTCGAATTGTCCAGGAATCGTCCGTAACAGAAATGGACCATTGCCTTCGGACCCCAACACTTCACAATTGGGATGGACCGCTACTCCCGCTCGGCGCGCGCCTTCCCACAGCAACGCATCGAGATCATGGCGGGAGATGCTGAGTGCCTGGAGGATGAACCGGCGATCTCGATAACACGCCCCCCAGCCAGAGGCGCGTACTGCTCGATCACAGGTGCATTCTCGAAGAGGGTCCCGGCGGCCGGCACATCCTGCAGCAAAGCGGCAAGTACATCCAGCGATTCCGCAGAAACAAATTCTCCACAGACCCTGTGCCGAGGGAAATCCTTCGCTTCGAACAATCCCACCCTTGCACCGTGTCGCGCAGCCGTAATTGCAGCGGAGGTTCCCGCAGGCCCTGCTCCAACGACTGCGAGGTCGAACTGGGCGGCGATCATGGTCTTTGTCCAAACCTGGATTTCACTGCATGCTCACTTCCACAACAACACACCCATGCGAAATAGAAAATGTCGTGAAATCTGGACTCTGCTGGCGCTTGTATCCGCCAGAAATTTCCGCATTTCCGCGCACGTATAGGAGCGCCTAACGGAAGCAGGTGCGTCGTGCCAGGTAACTCGGCTGCGGAAAAGCGGCAATCCAAGATAAACCAGCGCCAGATGCAAGCGGCTTCGTATTAGATCGTTGATCAGCACTGCCTGCCCCGAAACTCGCAGGCATTCCCGGGCGAATTTCACCAGCGCGTCGGGTTCGAAGTGATGAGCGAGCAGCGAAGAACTTACGACATCGAATGCCCCATCTTGAAAGGGAAGCTGCAGCGCGTCGCCGGCGATTGCAGCGACGCCCGCGCAGGGCAAATGCGACGACACTCGATCGAGTAGGGTAATCTGCAATCCAATGCCACGTCCAGCGAGGACTCGTTGCGCCGCTAAGGGCACGTCTCCCGCGCCGGAGCCAACCTCAAGCAACGTGAGTTTCCGGAAGCCACTCGCACGCGCGACCTCTCGAAGTAACTCCGTAGTCGTGCGCATGCCTCCGAACCACGCATTGATACGCCTTAGATCTATCAGGCTGCGCGCAATCTCGGCGGACGTGCCTAGATCATCGTCCAAAAGCTCGGAAATGACGCAACGTTGCATTCAGGGTAGGCACATAGCGATTGGCCGATCGGACCTATGCTATACAGACCAGAATGAGATCGCACATCCGGGAGGAAAGCAGCCGCTCTACAAATCTATACCCGGAGGGCAGATTTCACCGAGCCATCGCGACCGATCGTCTTCTGCGATCTTTGCCTCGACGCAACACACTGCAGAAAGCCACTCGGGAACTGGACTGCCCAGAGGTGGAACTGCTGGTATTACAATTGGCAGGTTCCAGTTACTTACCGGTAATCGGTCTTATCCGGATTGTTTGGATGATAAAGCTTCGCACGCCTTGTCTGGGCTTGAAAACCTTGTTGTTTGGTGCGGATGTGGGACTTTGGCCACGCTCTTGCTACGGAATATACGTCGGCCCGACCAGGATGTCGGCCGGACGGGCAAAAATCGGCAATCAGGGGAACAACGATTTTTCTCGTGCGGATTCGGCCACAACCCAATGGGACTGCCTTTTTCTGATCGGGCCGAACAGCAGTATATCTCACTAGTTCGAACATTCTCCTTGCCCAAGGGTCAGCGCTAAACTGGCCCTTGGTTTTTTCGAGACATTTCTTGTACCCCGCCTCCGTATATTGCCGTACGCTTCGCGCACCTACCCGAAGGACCAGCCTAGACGCGTCCGGCGGCAAAACCAGTTGTCCATCGAGTGAGGAACTGCGTCAAAAAAGCAACTAAGGCGACAGATGTCTCGTCTAATTTGTTGTCGGGAGTACACTTTGAACTGAGCTTCAGAGGTGAGATTGCGTTTATTACCAAAGCTTTGGGGGTTTCGTCTTGCGGTCGCATTCTTGATAGCCGGAGGCGCGGCGACCGTGGCGTTTGGCGCTCAGGAGAAGGCAAGCGCCAATCCTGAGGACTTGGTGCGTCGGGCCGCAGCCAACGAAATTAAAGCCAACGATTCCCATGTTTATTTCATGTTCAAGGACCGCACCGAGGAGAAGGGCCATTCCACTACGAAGGAAGTAATCCAGACTCCGCAAGGCGGCCTTACGAGGACGATAGCCATCGACGACAAGCCCCTGCCGCCTGAACAACGTTCCAAGGATGATCAGAAGCTGCAGAAGTTCGCCAACGATCCGGAGGCTCGTCGCAAGAAGAAGCAGGCTAACAAGGAAGAAGATCAGCGAGATTCGCTCATGTTGAGCAGCCTGCCAGACGCTTTTCTATACACCTATGTTGGTGAACAACCGGGTCCAAACGGCGCTCCGCTCGTGCACCTCACTTTTAAGCCGAACCCGAAATTCAATCCCCCAAACCACGAAACGATGGTGTATCTGGGCATGGAAGGTGACATGCTGATTGATCCGAAGGCGGCGCGCATCGCCAAGATTGATGGCACGCTATTCAAAGATGTCGATTTTGGCTGGGGTATTTTGGGCAGGCTTTATAAGGGCGGTAAATTTCAAATTGAGCAGAGGGACGTAGGTGGGGGACATTGGGAAGAGGTGCGGGAGATGCTTCAGTTCAACGGCAAGATCCTGCTGATCAAGCCTCTCACCATTTCATCCACGGAGACGACCTACGATTTTCGTCCCGTTCCCGCCAATCTCACAGTCGCACAGGCGCTGGAGTTACTGCAGAAAAGCGACGAGACCGTCGCTGAGAACGGGGGCGGGATCAAGGAAGCCACCAATCACAAGTAAGGGGCAGGAACGCTTAGCATTCAGGTAACGTCGCAATAGCCGCTCCGTCTCAACGCTAAGGTTTCAAAACTTCCTTTCGCACGGTCAGCTTTTCAATTAAATCCTTGCGCAGTTCGTAGCCGCGGCCTGGCTTGTCGCTAACTGTGATGGTCCCGGCCGATGAGACTTCTACCTCCGGCTCAATGATATCTTCCCTCCAATAGCGCTTGGAGGCCGATACGTCGCCCGGCAGCGTGAAATTTGGAAGAGTCGAAAGTGCCACATTATGGGAGCGGCCAATGCCCGACTCCAACATGCCTCCGCACCAAACCGGTACTTTGAAAGCCTGCGCAACGTCGTGAATCAGGATCGCCTCGGAGAAACCGCCCACCCGCCCAACCTTGATGTTGATAATCCGGCAAGCAGCCAGTTCCAAAGCGGCCTCGGCGTCACGAGCGCTGCGAATGGCCTCGTCGAGGCAGATGGCCGTCAGCAATTGCTTCTGCAATCGCGCATGAAAGTAGAAATCGTCACTCCACAGTGGCTGCTCGATCATCAGTAGATTGAAGCGGTCAAACTCCTTAAGGCGATTGCTGTCAGCCAGTGTGTAGGCGGAGTTGGCGTCGCAGCTGAGCAGAATGCCGGGCCAGCGTTCTCGGATTTTCTCTAATACCTGGACATCCCAGCCTGGCTTCACCTTAATCTTGATGCGTTGGTACCCGGCGGCCAGTTCAGTTTCAATCTTCTGCAGCAGATCCTCGTGCGAATCCTGGATACCGATGCTGACCCCGCAGGCAACTTCGCTCTGGGTGCCACCGAGCAACTGCCAGAGCGGAGTGTTCTTCCCCTGCGCTTCGGCATCCCAGACGGCATTTTCGAGTGCCGCCTTCGCCATACGATGTTCGCGGATGCGCGCCAGCAGCGCAGGCACCTCCGATCCAGACTGTAACGTTTTGCCCAGGAGCGCAGGAGCCAGGTAGCGCACCGTAACGTCCCATGCATCCTCGATGTATTCCTCGCTGTAATAGGGGGCTTCTCCGGCCACGCACTCGCCCCAGCCCTCCAACCCGTCGGCATGGATTGTGACCAGCAAGATGCGCCGGCGATAAGTGCGTCCAAAACTGGTCTCAAAAAAATGGACGAGCGGCATTTGCAGCTCGCGTAAGGGTGATGGCTTCAATTTTCATCGATCACTTACTCGCATACGACCAATCTTCATCCCAGCGGCCCAGCAAGAAGCTACCATTGCCTTGCGCATCGCGTTCGTAGCCTAAACACGCCAGGCCATGAGAGAATGCCGACAGAAACGCCTCGCGGTTGCGTAGCTGCACAGCGGCTGCCTTCTGCCGAGTTTCTGGCTGCTTTTTCCATTCGTAGATTTCGGCTGGAACCTCCGCGCGTGCCTCTTCGGTAAACTGGGGATGCTTCCCGGTGGAAAGCAGCGTCTCGACGCGCTCGGAATTCAACCACCACTCCGCCACCAGACGGTCCGTAGGAAGAAAACCCTGCAGCGGCGACGATGTAATTCCGTACTGATTAAGGTTGTAGCGCCGGGCGATAGCCCCCAACCGCTCGAGATTGAAGTAAGCGTTCTTGATCTCCAAGGGATCGAAGGTCCACTCCATCAACTCGTACCCGTGAGCAATCGCGTCTTCCCGCTGAAACAGTTTGATGCGGCGCCCTAGTCCGCTGTTGCGATAGGCACTGTTCACGCCCAGCATATGCGAATGCAGGTAGGCATGCCCACTGCGCGTCCCCGGAATAGAGAAAGCGAATCCGGCCAGTGTGCTGCCGTCCCACGCGCCAATGACTTGACCGCCAATTTTCGGCGCCAGCGAGAAGATACGAAGCGGCACCAGTTCATTGTCCGCAAATCCCCAGACCTCTTTTTGCAGCGCGACACATTCGCGAAATTCTTCCAGCTCGCTGCAATTGCGGACGGTGATGGTGTCCGCGGTCACGCTTTTTCCTGGCGCTTCGATTCCTGCCACAGCGACTCCATCTCATCGAGCGATGCCGCCGATGGCTTGCTCCCCTGCTGGCGAAGCCTTTCTTCAAGATACTCGAAACGCCGGCGGAACTTGCGGTTCGTCTTGCGCAGCGCTGACTCGGGATCGAGCGAGAGGTAGCGAGCAATGTTCACGAGCACGAACAGAAGGTCGCCAACCTCGTCTTCCAGTCGCGAACGCAGCTCGGTAGAAATCTTAACGCCGCGCGCTCCTGCTACTCCCGCAGCCGACTCCGGACGCGGGCCAGGCGCGGGATATTCCCTGAGATTCTGCCGAAGCTCCTGCGTTTCTTCATCCAGTTTCTCAAAGAGTCCTTCCACGTTCGGCCAATCAAATCCAACACTGGCAACCCGCGAACTGATCTTGTAGGCCTCCATGAGCGACGGCATGGCTGAGGAGACGCCCGCGAGCACAGACTCGGGATGATCTCGCGTCTTGCCGTTTTCTCCGGATTCTGGCTGGCGCTTCTTCTTTTCTTCGGCCTTGAGCGCCTGCCAGTTGCGCAATACCTCTCCCGGCGTCTCGGCCTTTGCGTCACCGAACACATGCGGATGCCGGTCGATCAGCTTGGTGGATAGCCGGTCGAGGACATCATCAATGGCGAACCGTTTCTCCTCCTCCGCCATTTGTGAGTAGAAAAGCACCTGCAACAACAGGTCGCCGAGCTCGCCGGAAAGTTCGTCCCAGTCACGGGCGTCGATGGCCTCCAGCACCTCGTAGGCTTCTTCCAGGGTGTAGGGTTTTATGGTGTCGAAAGTCTGTTCACGGTCCCACGGACAGCCGCCGGGCCCACGCAGCCGCGCCATGATAGATACCGCCCGCTCAAAACGTTCGCCTGTTGTTGCCATCCTTCTCAATTTAAATGAGGACGGACGGTAGGCGCAAAGCGGCGCGGTCTCCTCTCAGTGTGTTGGCAAGAAAGTCCGGTGCAGCAACGTTGGATCATCGGAGATCAATCCATCTACCCCTTGAGCGGCAAGCCGCACCAGGTCGCGATGGTAATTCACAGTCCAGGTGAAGAGCTTCAGTCCAGCAGCGTGAGCTTCATCGACGAGACTTGGCGATACCAGCTTGTATTGCGGAATGAAAACCGAGATCGGCAATTTCGGCCACTGCTTGGCCGCATCCGCATGTTGGCAGACATAGCCTAACGGCAGCTGAGGATCGAGTTCATGCAGCCGGAGCAAGGCCTCCGGGAGAAACGATGACACCACAAAACCACGCATCGGGGGCGCCGCTTTAATCGCGGACACAATCGCCTTTTCCTGACCCGCGACCTTCACTTCAATATCCAGATAAGCCGTGCCCCCGAAGCGCGCCAGGACGTCTTCCAGACACGCAAGGGGGGCGCGACGGCGCTCGAAGCGCTGAGGGCGTCCCAGAGCGGAATACTCCGTTCCCGCAATCTCACGACTTCCGAACTTTGGATCGTGCCAGAGCGCGCTACGGTGGTCGCTGGTGAAACGCACGTCGAACTCGAAACCGTCGCAACCGCGCGCCAGGGCGTACTGGAATGCGGCAAGACTGTTCTCGGACGGTGCACCCGGCCAGCGCAGACCGAGACGTGACAAACGCAGACGGGCACCGCGATGGCCTAACAGCAGCGGACGGGGGTTGGGCTTCACCACAGGGAAAGCGGGAGGCTTTTCGCTTTTCGCTTTTCGCTTTTAGCTTTTCGCTTTTAGCTCTTAAGCATTCGGTAAGGGCTAAATGCTAATTGCTAATTGCTTCTTCTCAGTCCAGATCGAAATCGCGAATGGGCTTGCCGGTATCGGGCGTCTCCTTGGCACGCTTGAGCGCCTCCTGAAACTTTTTCTCGAGGAGGTCTCCGGAATGCTTCTGCGCTTCGACGGACTGGCGAAAAATAGACTCCTTACGCGTATCCTGATCTTTCATGGCGCGCGCCGCTGACTCCAGGTCCTCGAACGTCTTGGGAACAGCCTTGGGGGTGTGCGCAATCACAGCTTTTGTGTCGCTGTCGATCTTTAGCAACGCACCGCAGCATGGACACGGAACTTCGAATTGGGGCGTCGAGTTGGCCATGCACGAATATTAACTCAAGTCGCGGAAACGAGCTACGATGGGAGTGAGTGCGCGCAATACCCGAAATTTGTGCTGGGAATTTACCGCAAAAATGAGACCGATTGAAACCCGTGGAATCTAATAGGTTGTTGCAACATTTCCCACCAGTCGACAACCCATTCATCGCCTTCTTCGTTGGTAAACATTACTGAGAGAAAGGTACTTATTATCATGGCAAATGCAGTCGATGTCCTCACCCCTGAGAAGCCAGTAAAGCAAAAAGGACGCATTGAAACGGCCGGCTACGCAGCGCATTCATCTACTTCCCCCCTCAAGCCCTTTTCCTTCGAACGCCGCGAACCCGGTCCTAAGGATGTACAAATTGACATCCTCTACTGCGGCGTATGTCATTCCGACCTGCATACCGCCCGCAACGAATGGGCGGACTTCATGGCAACTACTTATCCGGTGGTTCCCGGCCATGAGATCGTCGGTCGCGTGGCCAAAGTCGGGGCCAAGGTGAGCAAATTCAAACAGGGTGACCTGGCAGCAGTCGGGTGCATGGTTGATTCCGACCGCACCTGCCCCTCCTGCAAGGCTGGTCTGGAGCAGTATTGCGAGGGCCCCGCTACCTACACCTATAACAGCGAAGACAAGCATCTGGGCGGCGTGACCTACGGCGGCTACTCCAAGGCCATCGTCGTCGATGAAGATTTTGTTCTCCGGCCGCCCGCGAACCTAGATCTGGCGGCGACAGCGCCCCTGCTTTGCGCTGGCATTACCACGTACTCGCCTCTCCGGCATTGGAATGTGCAGAAGGGCCAGAGGGTTGGCGTGGTGGGATTGGGTGGACTCGGCCACATGGCAGTGAAACTCGCCAACGCGATGGGCGCACACGTGACTTTGTTCACAACGTCAGCTCACAAGACAGAGGACGCCAAGCGTCTGGGCGCTCATGAGGTCGCGCACTCCAAGAATCCGGAGCACATGGAGAAGCGTGCTGGTAGCTTCGACTTCATCCTCGACACGGTTTCGGCTGAGCACGATATCAACGCGTATCTCAACCTGCTGAAGCGTGACGGAACGATGGTGCTGGTCGGCGCGCCGGAGAAGCCGATGCCGGTCGCGTCATTCAATCTCATCATGGGCCGGCGCAGCCTCGCCGGCTCAGGCATTGGCGGCATCGCGGAAACCCAGGAGATGCTGGATTTCTGCGGCAAGCACAACATTACCTCCGATATCGAGATTATTCCGATCCAGAAGATAAACGAAGCCTACGAGCGCATGTTGCGCAGCGATGTGAAGTATCGATTTGTGATTGATATGGTGTCGCTGGGGTAAAAGTGATTCCCACCCTCTCGCCAAAGGCAGGTGAGAAGAGTGGGCACCCAGAGATGAAAAGCCCTTCCACTCGGGAGGGCTTATTTGTCTACAACACCCTTACCGCAGCGCTTCCATGCACTCGTCCAGCACTGCGCGTGAGGGGCGGGTAACACTTTCCGGCAAGGTCGCCAGAGGCACATCGGTCATGTTGATCATGTCGATGAAGTTCGGCGCTGTGGTGTTCAAGTACAGCACCCCGGTGAGCACTTCGTCGGCATCGTGCGACTCCATCACGCGCTTCACCGCCTCGGTCTTGTTGGTGGGATCGTAGTCTTCCTCCAACTTGCGAAGCCGCAGTGAGGAGCCATCGTGCATGGTCACGTTAAGGCTGGTGCCGGGATCGTAGTCCACGTCGATCTCGTTGAAGTGCGGGACAAAACTCAAATCGTGCAGCGGCTCTTCGTGATCCTTAACGAACTTGTAGGACTTGGTTGACCCCTCGTGGTCGTTGAAGGTGGTGCAAGGCGAAATCACATCGAGCATCACGGTGCCGCGGTGCGCCAGTGCAGCCTTCAGCATGGTGTGCAACTGGCGCTTATCTCCGGAAAAAGAGCGGCCGACGAAGGTGGCGCCCAACATAATCGCCAGAGCGCAGGTATCGATGGGCGGCAGATCGTTGATAACGCCGGTCTTCAGCTTGGAGCCCAGGTCAGCAGTCGCGGAGAATTGTCCTTTGGTCAGCCCATACACACCATTGTCTTCGATGATGTAGATCATCGGCAGATTGCGGCGCATGAGGTGAACGAACTGCCCGATGCCGATGGAGGCCGAGTCGCCGTCGCCGCTAACGCCCAGCGCCACGATTCTGGAGTTGGCCAGTACTGCGCCCGTCGTCACCGACGGCATGCGCCCATGAACCGAGTTGAAGCTGTGCGAGCGGCTCATGAAGTACGCCGGGCTCTTCGACGAGCAGCCGATTCCCGACATCTTGACGACCCGTTCCGGAGCGATACCCATCTCGTAGAAAGCGTCGATGATGCGTTCGGAGATGGCATTGTGGCCGCATCCGGCGCACAGGGTAGTCTTGCCTCCGCGGTAGTCAAGTACCGTCAACCCGATGCGGTTCGTCTTCGGTTGTGGCTGCGGCGGGGGCGCGGTTGTGGTCGCCATTTACTTGCCCTCCTGAACGATGATGTCATCGGTGATGGAACGCGCGTCGATCGGTAACCCGTTGTAGTGGCGGACGCTACGTAGCTTGTTGATCTCCTCGATTGCAATGTCCAGCTTCAATAATTGCAGCATCTGGGCGTCACGGTTTTGATCGATGATGTAAATCCGCTTATGCGAGGCCACGAACTCATGGGTCTCGCTGGTGAACGGATAGGCGCGCAGCCGCAGGTAATCAGCCTTCACTCCATATTCGGTCTGGAGTTGGTCGAGCGTCTCAACCACCGCGTGATGCGAGGTTCCGTAGGCGATGATCCCAACCTCGTTACCGTCGTTGCGGACGATCTCCGGCTTGGGAACCAGGGTGCGCGCAGTTTCGAATTTGTGAGCCAACCGGTCCATGTTGTTCGCATAATCGTCAGGCCGCTCGCTATATTGCGATTTTTCATTGTGACCGCTGCCGCGCGCAAACCAAGCTGCACTGGGATGGTTGGTTCCCGGCAAAGTGCGATAGCCGACGCCGTCGCCATCTACATCCTTGTAGCGCGCGAAACCGCCGGCGCGTTCCAGGTCTTCCGCGGTCAGCACCTTGCCGCGATTTTGCGGCTTGTCGGGATACTGGAACGGCTCCGACATCCAGTTGTTCATGCCCAGATCGAGGTCTGACATAACGAACACCGGAGTCTGCAGCTGCTCGGTGAGATCGAAGGCGTCACTCGCCATATTGAAACACTCGGCCACGCTGCACGGCAGCAGCATAGGATGACGAGTGTCGCCGTGTGAGAGCTTGGCGACGAACTCGATGTCGCCCTGCGACGTGCGCGTTGGCAAGCCGGTGGACGGACCGACGCGCTGGATGTCCCATATGACTCCGGGAATTTCGACGTAGTAGCCGAGTCCAGCGAACTCCGCCATCAGCGAAATTCCCGGTCCGGCGGTAGCCGTCATGGAACGCGCTCCCATCCATCCAGCGCCCAGAACCATGCCAATCGCGGCGAGTTCGTCTTCGGCTTGCACGATGGCAAAAGTAGCTTTCCCATCAGCACCGACTCTGTATTCCTTCATGTAATCGATCAAGGTTTCGACGAGCGAGGACGACGGTGTGATGGGATACCAAGTCACCACGGTGACGCCGGCAAACATGGAGCCCAAGGCGGCGGCGGAGTTGCCATCGATGATGATCATGCCCGTGGTCTTGTCCATGCGCTCGACGGTGAAGGGATCGGCCTTGGTAAGTGACGAGGCGGCGTAATCGTAACCAGCTTTGGCGGCGTTCCAGTTGAGGTCGGCAGCTTTGACTTTCTTGGCGAACTGCTTGCGCAGCGCCTTCTCCACTTCGGCCATGTCAAGGTTGAGCAATTGCGCCACCACCCCGACATAGATCATGTTCTTGACCAGCTTGCGCAGCTTCGACTCGGGGCAAACCGCTGCACAAATTTTGTCGTAGGGCACCGCGTAGAAGGTCAGATCGGAGCGCAGTTCGTTCAGCTTCAGCGGCTCGTCGTAAAGCACCACGGCGCCTGGCGCCAGCGACATGGTGTCCTCGCGGGCGGTCTCCGGATTCATCGCGACCAGAAAATCGATCTCCTTCTTGCGCGCGATATAGCCCTTCTTGCTGGCGCGAATCGTGTACCAGGTAGGTAGACCGGCGATGTTCGAGGGGAACATGTTCTTGCCGGAGACCGGGACACCCATCTGAAAAATGGTGCGCAGCAGAACGGTGTTGGCGCTCTGCGATCCGGAGCCGTTTACGGTTGCAACCTGGATGCTGAAGTCGTTGACGACAGGCTCACGCACGGCGCCCTGGTCGGCACCGTGTACTGCGAATTCGGTTGTGGCCATCAATACCCCTGTACTACAGAAGGATGTTGCAGTGGGCAAACAGTTAATTATAAGTCAGCGGGCAAGAGGGCGGGAAATGGCGGAGGAGAACATCCACAACCGGTGTGATCTCTATCTGGACTGAACCACACCTTAATCAGGCTGAGGGTGCCACGACCTCAAAGAACTGGGCCATGTCGCGGAACTTCTTGTAGCGCGCGTCCAGCAGGGCGGGAACGGGCAACTTCTCCAGTTCCAACAAGTTCTTTTCGAGCGCATCGGCCAAGCTGTTGGCCGCAGCGTCGTAGTCGTGGTGGGCCCCGCCCGCGGGCTCAGGCACTACCTCATCGCAGAAGCCCATTTCCAGATTGTCCTTGGCGGTAATGCGCAAGGCCTGCGCGGCTATGTCCTTCTTATTAGAATCACGCCACATGATGGAGGCGCAGCCCTCGGGCGAGATGACGGAATAAATGCTGTTTTCCAGCATCAGGACGCGATCAGCAACGGCAATCGCCAGCGCACCGCCGCTGCCACCTTCCCCAGTTATCGCGGCGATGAACGGAACTTTGAGTCTCGCCATCTCGCGGAGATTGTGGGCGATGGCTTCTGCCTGTCCCCGTTCCTCCGCGCCCAAACCAGGATAGGCTCCCACAATGTCGATCAACGCGATCACCGGATGTTGCCACTTCTCTGCGAAGCGCATTGCGCGCAGGGCCTTGCGATAGCCTTCGGGGTTAGGCTGCCCAAAATTGCGATGGATTCGCTGCTTAGTGTCGCGGCCCTTTTGCGTGCCGAGGACCAGCACTTGCCGGCCGCGGAAGGTCGCCATGCCGCAAACCATGGCTGCATCGTCGCCAAAACCGCGGTCTCCATGAATCTCGCTGAAATCGGAAAAGATGCGCTCAATGTAGTCCAGCGGATAGGGGCGCATGGGATGGCGCGCCAGTTCGGTGCGTTCCCAGGCGGTCAACTGACCGGCCATCTGGCGGCGCAGCGCGTCCACGCGGCCGTGCATTTCGTGCAATTGGCGGCGGGCTTCCTGGTTATCACCCGCAGCGGCTTCCAGTTGCGCAATCTGTTTCTCAATGCGTTCCAGTTCGTCCTGTGCTTTCGAAGTGGATTCCATATTGGTTTCTGGTCGTTTCTGCAAGGCACGTTGAAAATCATTCACCACGGAGACACGGAAGACACGGAGTTTCTGTTTTCTATCGAGTTTTCTCCATGATCTCTTAATCGACGACCCGAACGCTGCCGCGGCCGCACAGTTCTTCCACGCGGTGGATGAAGGCACGGTCCGGCAAAACATTATAGCCTTCCGCGTCCATCACGACGGTGAAGTCGCCTTTGCGTTCCAGATCGAACAGCACGCGCGCGGCGCCTCGGCGCTCCGCGCAAAGCATGTGCAAGTCGTCGATCAGAGTTGGCGAGGCCGTTTCGAGGGCAATCTTGATGCGCAGGTGTTGCGGCAGCTTGGGCTGCGCCTGCTCCAGCGGCGTGATATCGCTGATCATGATCTTCACGTTGGACTCTTCTTCCACGCGCGCCCCGCCCTTCACCAGCACAGGAATGGTGAGCTTCAACTTCTCAGACAGACGTTTGTAAGAGTCGGCGAAACAAAGTATGTCCACCGAGCCATTCATGTCTTCGAGTTGGCCCTGGGCGTAGAGATCGCCCTTTTTCGACTTGGCAACGCGGATGTTTTTGAGGATGCCCCCGATTAACACTTCATCCCTGCCGGTGGATGACTTCAGTTCGCTGACATCTGTCGTGGACAGTGCGTTGAAATCGAGCAGCTTTTCGCTGTACTTCTCCAGCGGATGACCGGTGATAAAGAAGCCGAGGATCTCTTTCTCGAACCCGAGCCGCTGATGTTCATCCCAGTCCGGAATGTTAGGCAAGGGCTTTTCGGCATGCGGGGCATCGTCCTGCTGGAAGACACCGAATAGTCCGTGTTGACCCAAGGCGGCATCCTTCTGCGCCTTCTGGGCGTGTTCCATGGCGCTGTCGATAACCGCCATCAGTTGAGCGCGACGCCCGAGCGGATCCATGGCCCCGCTTTTGATTAGCGATTCAACCACGCGCTTGTTGAGCAGATGCAGATCAACCTTTTCGCAAAACTGAAAGACGGACGTGAAAGTGCCCGAATCCTTGCGCGCCGCCACGATGGATTCAATGGCGTTGTGACCGACATTCTTGACTGCTGCCAGGCCAAAGCGGATGGCTTCGCCATGCGGCGTGAAATAGGCATCGCTAACATTAACGTCGGGCGGCTCGACTGCGATTCCCATTTCGCGACATTCGTTGATGTATTTCACCACGTCGTCCGTACTGCCGGAAACTGAGGTAAGCAGCGCGGCCATGAACTCTACTGGATAATGCGTCTTGAGGTACGCGGTCTGGTAGGCAAGCAGCGCGTAAGCCGCAGAATGCGACTTGTTGAAGCCATATCCCGCAAACTGCTCCATAAGGTCAAACAGCTTCTCGATTTTCTTCTGCGGGAAACCGCGCTCGGTGGCGCCTCTCACGAAGCGGGCGCGTTGCTTGGCCATCGCTTCAGGATCTTTCTTGCCCATGGCACGACGCAGCAGGTCGGCCTCGCCAAGCGAATAGCCGGCCAAGCGATTGGCGATCTGCATTACCTGCTCCTGGTAAACGATGACGCCGAAGGTTTCTTTCAAGAGGGGTTCCAGATCAGACAGTTCGTATTCGACTTTCTTCCGTCCCCATTTGCGCTCGACGAAGTCTTCGATCATGCCGCCCTGGATTGGCCCGGGGCGGTAAAGGGAGTTCAACGCCGTCAAATCCTCGACCGAGGTAGGTTTGTAACGGCGCAAGACGTCGCGCATCCCGTGCGATTCAAACTGGAAGACGCCCGAGGTCAGTCCGGTATGAAAGACTTTGGCGTAGGTTTCCTTGTCGTCGAGTGCCAGCTTCTGAAGGTCAATGCGCTCGCCGCGAGTCTGCTCGATAAGGCGCAACGCGTCGTCAATGATGGTGAGCGTGGTGAGCCCGAGGAAATCCATCTTCAGCAGGCCCAGCTTTTCCACCGCTTTCATGTCATACGCGGTGACAATTTCGTCGTTCTTGGTGCGATGCAGGGGGACCAGATCGGTCAGCGGGAGCGGCGAAATCACCACTCCAGCAGCGTGCACTCCCGCGTTACGCACCAGACCCTCAAGCTTCTTCGCAGTGTCGATCAGTTCTTTGGTCTGCGGCTCGTTCTGGTACGCGGCGGCCAGCGGCGGCGAATCTTTCAGTGCCTGGTCGATGGTGATGTTCAGCGTAGCCGGAATCATCTTGCCGATGCGGTCGACTTCGGCATACGGGATATCCATCGCCCGACCGGAATCTTTGAGCGCCGCCTTGGCCGCCATTGTCCCGAAGGTAATGATCTGGGCGACCTGGTCGCGCCCGTATTTTTCGGTCACGTAAGCGATGACCTCGGAGCGGCGGTTCATGCAGAAATCGATATCGATATCAGGCAGGCTGATGCGCTCTGGATTCAGGAAACGCTCGAAGAGCAGCTCATTCTGGAGCGGATCGATGTCGGTGATGGAGAGCGCGTAGGCTACCAGCGAGCCAGCCGCGGAGCCGCGGCCAGGACCCACGGGGATGTTTCGCTCCTTGGCATAGCGGATGAAATCCCAAACGATGAGAAAGTACCCGGCGAACTGCATCTGCCGGATCATGCCGATCTCGCGCGACAAGCGCTGCTCGTATTCCTCCAGCGAATGCTTGAGGCCGCCCATGGCCTGGATCTCGCGCAGAATGTTCAGCCGGTTGGCAAAGCCTTCACGCGTGACGTGCTCGAAGTAATCGGGAAGAGAGTAGCCCGCAGGCACCTCGAACTTGGGAAACGGATCGTGGACTTTTTCGAGACGGACGTTGCATCGTTCCGCGATCTCGAGCGTCCGCGCCAACACTGACTCGTAGCCCAGGAAAACCTTCGCCATCTCGGGGCCGCTCTTCACATAAAACTGGTTGCCGGTAAACTTCAGGCGGTTGACGTCGTTGATCGATTTGCCCGTCTGAATACACACCATCACATCCTGCGCGTGGGCGTCGTCCTCGCACAGGTAGTGGCTGTCATTGGTAGCGACCAGCGGGATTTCGAGCTCCTTCTCCAGCTTCAGCAGGTTCGACTGAATGCGCGCCTCTTCCGGCAATCCCTGGTCCTGGATTTCGAGATAGAAATTTCCCTTACCAAAGATGTCGCGGAACGTGACTGCGGCTTCGCGGGCGGCGTCGTACTTCCCTTCCGTCAGGCGCTCGGCGACTTCACCCTTAAGACACGCTGACAATCCGACCAGCCCTCGGGAATGCTCGGCCAGGAATTTCTTGCTCACGCGCGGCTTGTAGTAGAAGCCATGTAGTGATGCCTCGGAGACTATCTTGACGAGGTTGCGGTAGCCTTCGTCGTTCTCGGCCAGCACGATCAGGTGGTTGTAGGTGTCTCCTTCTTTCTCAGTGCGATGGTCTTCCTTTTTGCAGATGTAAAGTTCGCAGCCCAGGATCGGTTTAACGCCCGCTTCCTTCGCGGCATTGGCGAACGCTACCGCGCCGAAGATGTTGCCATGGTCGGTCATGGCCACGGCGGGCATGTCGAGTTCCTTGACACGCTTCACCAGGCGCTCGATGTTGCACGCGCCATCAAGCATCGAGTAGTCGGTGTGCAGATGAAGATGTACGAATTGCGATTGGGACATTCGGGACCTGGGTCTATTTTATGCGTGTAGAGGACTGCCTGTATGCAGGGCAGACTGTGGAAAACCGGGCACAAATTCAGTCTTGTTTCCGGGATACACTGAGCAGCGGATAGGTTGCGATGAACCACTCCATCCTGCTTACGTGCGCGGGCGTCCTGGCTGGAGCCATTGCTTCCATCTCGGGATTTGGGATTGGCAGCATCTTGACTCCACTGCTGGCGTCATGGATCGGCACCAAGCTAGCGGTGGCCGTGGTCTCAATACCGCATTTCATTGGAACTGCGCTTCGCTTCTCTGTAATTCGAAAGCACCTGGACCGGCATGTTTTGTGGACATTTGGCTTAGCCAGCGCGATAGGCGGATTGACCGGCGCGCTCCTGCACGCGTGGGCAGGCAGCACAATCCTCGGTTACGTGCTGGGGGTACTTCTGTTGTTCGCGGGATTCATGGGAATTACTGGCTTGGCGGCGAGGATGAAGTTCGGTCGGCGAGTAGCGTGGTTCGCCGGCGCATTGTCGGGAATATTTGGAGGGCTGGTCGGCAATCAAGGCGGTATACGCTCAGCCGCACTGCTGGGATTCAATTTGCGCCGCGATGCATTCGTGGCGACGGCCACGGCAATCGCGTTGCTGGTTGATGTGTTTCGGATGCCCGTTTACGCCGTCCTGCAATTCCGCCAGATCGTTTCCCAATGGCCACTGGCGGCCTTCGCCACATTGGGGGTGGTCGTGGGTACCCTCTCAGGAAAATGGATGTTGCGACGCATTCCAGAGAACACCTTCCGCATGATCGTCTCGGGGATCGTTCTGGTGCTGGGCGTATGGATGCTGGTTCATCCAAGCGCCTAGGGTAGTATTCGCCTGCTAGAAACCGTCCGGAGGAGTGCGTCCAGTCGCAGATTCAGGAGAGATCAGGCGTCCTCCTGTGATGGCCTGGCCGGGAGGCGTTTGCCTGGGTATGGTGGGACCCTCGCGGTTCTTCCAATACGCCCGATACGCGAAGACTACCGCCAGCAGCGGGGCGGCCAGCAGCAACCCCCAAAAACCAAATATTAAGCTCAGCAAGATGGGAACAATTAAGGACGCCCATACTGGCACCCGGGCGGTGCGGCGCATGATGACCGGTTGCAAGACCAGCCCGTCAATCACAATGATGATTCCGTAGAGAATAAGAACATACAGAAACTGCTCGAAGCCGCCGGCGAATAACGCCACGAGTCCCGGCCCAAAGAACGCCATCACCGGTCCGAAGTGCGGAATGAAGTGGAGTCCCGCCGCGAGAATCGCCCAGAAAGGCGCCCAGGGTACATGGAGATATTCCAGTCCGGCCCACCAGAGCGCGCCAACCGCAGCCGAGTTGTAGCATTGCGCGATGAACCACCGGCGCAGCGCGCCTCCGGTGATGTTAAGGTGCCGGGAAACTTGCATGACAGGTTGGATGCTCTCCCCGTCGGGACGGTCTCGCACCCATGCTACACTCCAATTTACCCCGCCTTGGAGACTTTGCCGCGATGAAATTCGGCGTGATCATCTTCCCCGGTTCCAATTGTGACCACGATGCCTATTGGACAATTTCGGAAGTGGCCAAGCAGCCGGTGAACTTCCTGTGGCACGACTCGCCTGACCTGCAAGGTTGCGACGCCATTATCGTGCCCGGTGGATTTGCCTATGGGGATTACCTTCGGACAGGCGCTATTGCCAAGTTTTCGCCGGTCATGGAGTCGGTGCGCAAATTCGCCGCCGCTGGCGGATTGGTTCTCGGCATCTGTAATGGATTTCAGATTCTGTGCGAGTCGGGTTTGCTGCCCGGCGCTCTGCTGCGCAATGCCGGACTGAAGTACGTTTGCAAGCCGGTCCACATCCGAGTGGAAAGCACCAACACGCCTTACACGCAGCAGTTGACCAAAGGCGAGGTGCTAGAGATTCCGATTGGCCACATGGAAGGCAACTACTTCTGCGACCAGTCCACGCTGGCTCAATTGAAAGACCAGGATCGCATCATCTTCCGGTACACGACTCCCGGCGGCGAAGTCTCTGCGGAAGCGAATCCCAATGGATCGCTGGATGACATCGCGGGAATCTGTAACGAAGGACGCAATGTACTGGGAATGATGCCGCATCCGGAGCGCGCCAGCGAACCGGAACTTGGCATGACCGACGGGGCAAAGATATTCCACTCGCTGGTCTCAGCGATGGCGACGAAGTAGCTGAGAGCGGTCAGCAATCAGCATTCAGCGGAATAGTTCGACCCCAACCGCCTTGAAAGGGCCCGCCTTTAGACGGGCCGAAACTCACTCACAAAAGAACGGGGTTTCAGCCCCTGAGGAATCTGGATCATGTGAGAAGAGCGACATTCCTCAGCGGCTCAAGCCGCATCAGTAATCTGGCGTTAGGGGCGCGCCTGAAGGTCGCCCCCTTCAAAAGCAGCAAGTCCCTAGGAAAACTCTGATTAAGTTGCTCGATCTTTCCCTCGGCAGCTAAAGCCGCAATGATTTTGCGAACTTACGGCACGGCTGAAGCCGTGCCCTTTCAAAGCCCGGACTTAATCAGAGCATCCCTAGAGCAAGAAAATTCCACAGCTACAAATTCTTCTTCGTCCACTGCTCGATGCGGTCCAGTGCTTCCTGAAGATTCACAATTGAATTCGCTGTGCTGAATCGCAGATAGCCCTCTCCGTAGGCGCCGAATGCCGTTCCTGACAGCCCCGCTACTCCTACATCGTCAAGCAGAGCGTCAGCGAGTTTCTTGGATGGCCAACCGGTTTGCTTGATATTGGGGAAAGTGTAAAACGCGCCCTTGGGCAACCGGCAGGAAAATCCCTTGATCTGGTTGAGGCCCTTTACGAATACATCCCGGCGACGCTGAAATTCCTTGCGCATCTTTTCCGGCTCACTCTGGTCGCCGCGCACCGCCTCGATACCTGCGATCTGGGTAAAGGTCGCAGTGCAAGAGGTGGAGTTGGTTGCCAGTCGGGCAAACTGCGCGGCAAGGTCAGGCCGCATTACGCCATAGCCCAAACGCCAGCCGGTCATGGAATAGGTTTTGGAGAAACCGGTCAAAATGATGGTGCGGTCCTTGAAGCCATCGACCGAGGCTATGCTGTACGGCTCGCCTTCGAAGAGCAGACGGCTGTAGATTTCGTCACTGAGGACCATGATGTCGCGGTCGCCGATGGCCGTCGCGATGTCTTCCACATCGCTCTTGGTGATGACGCCGCCGGTCGGATTCTGCGGCGAGTTCAGGATCATGAGCTTGGTGCGGTCAGTGATGAGGCCGGCCAGTTCGTTCGACATCGAGACGGAAGTCGCGCTCCTCACGCAGCGGGATGGGGACCGCTTTCGCGCCGAGGAAGTTGATCATTGACTCGTAGATCGGGAAGCCGGGATTGGGATAGATGACCTCGTCGCCCTCTTCCACCAGCGCCAGCATGGTGAAGAAGATGATGGGCTTGCCGCCGGGAACAATCACAACCTCATCGGGGCTGACGTTGATGCCGCGCGAGGTAGATACCTCGGCTGCAATGGCCTCGCGCAACTCTGGCAACCCTGCCGCAGGACCGTAATGGGTGAAGCCCTTCCGCAGCGCGTCCACCCCAGCCTCAACCACGTTGGTGGGCGTGTCCATATCGGGCTCGCCAATCTCGAGATGAATGATGTTTTTCCCCTGACGCTCCAAAGCTCTGGCGCGAACCAGGACCTCGAACGCCGTTTCCGTTCCCAGCCGCGACATCCGCTGTGCCAGGCGCAATTGTGTCTGAGTGGTAGTCATAAGCAAACGTCCGATTATACCCCTGGGAAACTTGGGTGAGCGGGTCACTCCGGTTTTTTACCTATTTTGTCCAGCCGCCTCGATACACGAAGATCGACGTATCACCCACCGCGCTTACGGCGACGTAGTTGTTTAAGCGAAGTATCCTCGCGCAGGCTGATTCTCGCGGCGCCCCGTCGAAAAACTCCTGGTTTCCTACGACCACGATTCGCGGGCTATGCGCCGCAAATTCAGCCTCGACATCCGATTGCGACAGGATGTGATACTTCTCCCGCTGGCTGTCCGTCAGCTTGCCCGTGATCATCCAGCCAAAATCATTCTCGTAACCGGGATAGGGGTCCGCCTGCGATGCAAAGATATAGCCGGGCCAGAAGCTGCCTATTTCCTCGTGCGGCATGGCCACGCGGTCGATGGCCATGGAAACCTCCGCCACCCTGTTTAGAGTCCAGTTCGGCGCATCGTCGATGTTCTTGATGCCAATGACTCTTTCTCCGGTCACAAGATACCTGCGGAAGCTCGGTACCGCTGAGGCTACAAATCCAGCCAGCAGGACGACGCAAGCCACATGAGCGAAGCGTCTCGTTCGTGCGGTTCGCAATAAGCTCAGGTAGTCACTTACGGGGCATACGGCAGCCACAATGAGGAATGGCATGCAAACGCAGAAATACTGGATGAGCGGAGGCGTGGGAAGGAGAGAAATCAACCCCAGGAACAACGCGACGAGAAACGCCAGGAAGGAAGCGCCTCTTCGCGTCCGCAAGACAAAGATCGCGACGAATGACACTAGCGCTAAGACGCTGATCTGAAAACCGTTCTCGTCGCGGCCGGTCAGGACGACACGAACTATGTGAATCTTCCATCGCCAATAACCCAACAAACCAGCGCCCGATCGCAACGCGTGGTATCCAAGATTGTTGAACAGATACAGGTCGGGAGACACTGCGAAAAGATAGAGCGACGGAGCGATGCCGACCACAAAGGCAGCCACAAACCAGAGTAGTTGAGCAATCCGGCCGCGGGGGTCAGACTTGCGAAAAATCCACCACAGAAAAACTGGAAGCAGCAAAACAAGATAGGAACGGGTCTCGACGGCCAAGCCCAATGAAAGCCCTGCCAACGCCAGAAGCCATCGGGACGATGCGAAGGAAACCCGTGCGACCACCATGTAGGTAAAAAACAGAAACAGCAAAGCCAGCGAGAAAGTCTTCACGATGGGAAACCATGCAAAGACATACGTGCTCGATGCGAACAGCACTACGGCCGCCAAGCCGGCGGTCGCCTTCTGAGTCGCGCGGTTGACATGCATGTACATAAGCAGCCCAATGAGGCCCGTCAATAATGCGGAAAGGCTTCGAGCCGCGATCCAGGAGACACCGATCAACTTCAGCCAGGTCCCGTACACATAGGGCAAGAGAGGAGCCTGGGTGTAGAGAAAATCCAAATAGGGTGTTTTGTGCTGCAGGACCAACCGCGCGGCGAGCAGATAAAACCCTTCATCGCCATCGATAAAGCGATGCCTGCCGGCATAAGCGAAGAAACACAACAACAGGAGAAACACTGGGACCAGTAATAGCTTACCTGTGCGGGTCATTCATTCTTTCTTGTCCGGTGGCGTCGGTGCTAAGTTACAGGCGGCTGGCCGACGTACTCGATTTCGAATTCAATCTTCGCCGTCTTCTCCAGCATGGCGGAAACGGAACAGTATTTTTCTTTTGACAGGCGAACCGCATCATCCATTGCCTTATGCGTGACGTTCCCGCCTACGCGGTAGATCAGACGAATGCTGGTAAAAACCTTTGGGAAAGTATCGGTGCGCTCGGCCGTGGCAAGGACTTCCAGGCTTGTGAACGGCTCGCGCTTCTTGCGCAGAATACCGACCACGTCGCTGGCGGTGCAGCCGCATAAAGCCATCAATACCAACTCGACCGGACTATTTGCGGTTTTGTCGGCACCCGCATCCACTACCAAGGCGTGCCCGCTGCTCGCCTGACCAATGAAGCGGTCGTGGTCGGTCCAGAGTGCCTTGGCTTCGATCATGTTCCTCCGCGTTTTGCTTTTCGCTTTTCGCTCTTAGCTCTTCGCTTTTAGCTTTTACCTTTAGCGAAAACAGAATAATGCGCTCTTGATTGCTAACGGCTAAAGGCTAATAGCTATGGGCTGGTGTCACTGCTTGTCTTTGGGCGGAGTGCTACCCCCGTCGCCAGGATGATTCTCGTAGATTGAATATTGCCCCTGTGGCCGCTTCAGGCGGATGACCAGCTCCTGCTCAGGCTGGCTAATGGTGTAGTCCTGTCCAAAAGTCTGGAAGCCATTGGCGATGACCTGCACGCGCAGCATTCCATAAGGTATGCCATCGCTCTCAGCCTTGCCTTCAGAATTGGTCTTGAGTTCAAAACCGCCTCGCGATTGTTTGCCACTCTGCCCAACCGGATGGAGGATGACCGCGGCATTTCGTACGGGTTTGCCACTGTCGTCCTTCAGTACAGCGAACTTAATCGAGGAAACCAGCCCAGACTCCTGCTTCTTGTCGCCCGCTAACAGCGAAGCCGGGGCGAGAGCTCCGCAAAGAATTGCCACCAGCCAGCCCTGAGTTTTCATAGAACTCATTCTAGGCAGTGAGGGCTAGCGCCGCAACGCTGAATCGATCCGCATACGGGGAAACTCAATCGGTGGTATTCCGCTTCAAGGTGGGTCGCCCGTCGTCCTTCTGATCGGTACCGCCATCATCCTTCTGGCCGGACGTGTTACTGGAATCGCTGCTGCTCGAACTGGAGCGCTTCAGCAGCACCGGGCGCGATGGGTCGCCTTTCGCTCCGCCCAAGCGGCGGCCGTTCTCAAGCCGAGCCAGACGCGCTTTAATATCCTCGAATTCGCTGGTATTGACGACGTACTCGCTGCGGTCGGGAAGATATTTGCGAATCTCGTCCTGCGCGGCCTTGATGCGCTCCGCATTCATGGGATGAGTAGCAAAGGCTTTCGCCACGAAGTTCTGCTTCTTCTTTTCGTCGAGCTTCAACTTCTCAAAAAATTCGACGAACGCTTCGGGATCATAACCGGATGCGTAATCGTACTGCAGACCCAGAAGATCAGCTTCGCGCTCGGCGTCGCGCGAGAACTTGAGGAAGCCCAGTGGTACCGCCAAACTGGCCACTTCACTTATCGCATAGGCTACCGGCCCACCAATAAAGATCAACGGCACGGAAGCCATGTTCCAGATCTGCGCCCGGGTCATGTTCTTGGTGGCGTGCCGGGCAGCAACGTGGGCTATCTCGTGCGCCATCACGCCTGCCAGCTCGGCTTCATTGTCGGCTGCGAGAATTAGTCCACTGTCCACGTAGAAAAAGCCGCCCGGAAGAGCAAAAGCGTTGATCTCATCATTGTCGAGGACCTTGACAGTGAACGGCACGCGCGCGTCGGAGTTCCGTACCAGATTCTGACCGATGCGATTGATGTATTCGGTGATGATGGGATCAGTAACCAGTCGCGCTTGCTGCTCCACCTCTTGTGAGAGCTCATGACCCAGAGCCACTTCGCGATCGAGGGAATAAAAGTCCAGGCCGCTGCCAACGTTACGCTGCCCGATTTGCGATACGTCATACTTGGCGGGCAGCGGAGCAGTGTGTGCGACGGCGGAGGGTGCTGAAGTTTTTGCATCAGTGGGAGTGGGCGAAGCTACGGGAGCAGTGGAACTCTCTTTCGGGTCAGGATCGTTGGAGGTATCGCGCTGTCCGGCGGCCTCGATCTGGGCGGCGGTAGGAATCTGCGACTCAACTGCTTCCGGGGGTGCTAGAGGTACTGTCTCGTCTTGTGCGGTGCCGCCTGCATTGGCTTGCACTGCTGTTGGCGAAGGCGTCGCTGGATCAGGCGAGGAAGTCTGAGCGAAGCCAAAAAGCTGCAACGCTAGAGCAAGCGCCAACCAAGCGCACACAGTACTCAGCCACCGTGCGGCGGAAGACCAGCGATCGGAATGGAGTACTGACACGATTACACCATCGATGTCCCGATTATGCTTCCAAAGTCGGGGTTATGGGAATCGAAAACTTCACACAGCAGCCTGACCAAGCAGAATAATAGGGTCTATCAAGCAGAATAATAGGGTCTATCGAGCGACAAACTGCTGGCATAGATGCCATTGGAGCTTCGCTTGGATTTCCTCCTAGTATCTAGTTGCATAAGTTAGCGTACAGTTTTTTGGGGTGTTTCTGGAATACGACCTGCTTCTTCCACTCGAATGGGTGCGCCGTCTGGTTGTAGGCGGCGATGAAGTCGTCCATGTGTTTACGCAACTGGCGGGGGCTGGTGAAGCTGGCCCCGCTCAACGACTGGCTCTGCAGGATGGAAAACCATATCTCCACCTGATTCATCCACGAGGCGTGCGTGGGCGTGAAATGAAAGTGCACGTTCTTGTGGCGGGCCAGCCATCGGTCGCGTTTGGGCTTATGGGTGTTGAGATTGTCCACGATGACATGAATCTCGCGGCCGGGGTGCTCGGCGACGATGCCGTTCATGAAGTCGAGGAACTCGGTGCGGCGGCGGCGCTTGTAATGATCGCCCTTCACCAGCCCCGTGGCCACCTCCAGAGCCGCAAACAGAGTGGTCGTGCCGTGCCGCTTGTAATCGTGCTGAAAGCCGGTGAGGGCCTTGCCGTTGGGCAGCTTCAGCCAGCCCTGGGCCCGCTCCAGAGCTTGAATGTGAGGCTTTTCATCCACGCTCAACACCAGCGCATGTTCCGGCGGGTTCAGATAAAGCCCCACCACGTCGGCGGCCTTGCGGGCGAAACAGGGATCGGTCGAGACGCACCAGGTGTGACGCCGTTGCAGCGAAATTCCATGCTGGCGCAGCACCCGCCAAATCTGATCGTCGGAGATGTCCTTCAGCGCCGCGGCCAGCAGGGCTCCGTTCCAACGCGCATAACCTTGGGGCGGCGGTTGATCCAGTTGCGCCAGGATGCGACGTTCGCTGTTGCGATCGTAGGTCGCCGGCTTGCCCGGTCGCGGCGCATCCTGCAAGCCGTGGATCCGGTCGCGCAGAAACCGGCCCCGCCACTTGCTGGCCGTAGCCGGCCGCGTATCCATGGCCGCGGCGATCTGCTCATTGCTGGCCCCGGAGGCGGCGCGCAAAATCACCCCGGCACGAAACACATCCCGCGCCGCACTGGTCGGGCGCCGCACTAGCAACTCCAGATCCGCCTGCTCCTGCGGCGTCAGTGCAATGCTGCGAGCCTTCATGCATGGCACTATACACCATTCGCTCATTTATGCAACTAGATACTAGCGCGAATTAAATATCTCTAGTGTTGATACGGTGGCCCGCAGAGCGAGTCGCATGTAAAGCTCTATTTAACATCATGATTCTAAATGATATATCGAAGGGCCTTGGAGTTTTTGTTAAATGTGAGTGAATTACGCTCACGTATGCCTTGACTTGTCGATAATGGCAGGTTATGATTAGCACTCGTTGGGAGTGAGTGCTAACAGACAACCTACAAAGCATCGCTGCCAACTTCCGGGTTAACCCCCAAGAGTTTATGAACATGCTGACAGCAACGCAGAAGACACGCGCCAGGGTCAGCCAACGTGTAACGCAATCCAACTTGAACTGACAAGCTCGAAAGGAGTTCGACGAATGGCTACAAAGCTTACTCCCCTGCACGACCGCATCGTGGTTCGGCGAGTTGAAGAGGCCGAGACCACCCGTGGCGGAATCATCATTCCCGACAGCGCCAAAGACAAGCCGCAAGAGGGCGAAGTCATTGGGGTCGGCCGTGGCAAGACCAACGACAAAGGCGAGACCTTCCCACTCGACGTGAAGGAAGGCAACCGCATCCTCTTCGGCAAGTACGCCGGCACGGAAATCAAGATTGATGGCGAAGACTTCCTGATCATGCGCGAGGAAGAAGTGCTCGGCATTCTGGAAGGCGCCAGCAAGCCCAAAGAACACGCTGCGAAAAAGTAGTCAGTGGCTAACAGCCGGTTGCCAGTTACTGAATGGCTGGCATCGTGGACGAAAGCGAGATGACCTCGCAGCCCCTGATCGCCGATAACCGAAAACGATTTCAAAGAGATTATTGTCAGTCCGGTTCCGGTCAAACTTACAACTGACCACTGGTTACTGGCAACTAGGAGAGAACAACAATGGCAAAGCAGATTGTGCATGGTGAAGATTCGCGTCAGTCGATTTTGCGCGGCGTGAATGTTCTGGCCGATGCCGTGAAAGTCACGCTGGGCCCCAAGGGCCGCAATGTCGTGATCGAGAAGAAATTTGGTTCGCCGCTGATTACCAAGGACGGCGTGACCGTAGCCAAGGAAATTGAACTGAAGGACCCGCTCGAGAACATGGGCGCGCAGATGGTACGCGAAGTTGCCTCCAAGACTTCCGATGTCGCCGGCGATGGCACCACCACTGCGACCGTTCTGGCCCAGACCATCTTCCGCGAAGGCGTGAAGACGGTAGCTGCCGGTGCGAACCCGATGGCGCTCAAGCGCGGCATCGACAAGGCCGTCACGGCCGTTTGCGGCTCGCTTGACCACGATGGCAACCGCATTCCCGGCGCGCTCGACAAGTTCTCGCAGAAGGTATCGGGCGAGATGATTGCGCAGGTTGGCACCATTTCCGCCAACAACGACGAGACCATTGGCCGCATCATTGCCGAAGCCATGAAGAAGGTCGGCAAAGACGGCGTCATCACCGTGGAAGAAGCCAAGACGATGGAGACCCAGTTGGAAGTCGTCGAAGGCATGCAGTTCGATCGCGGCTACCTCTCGCCGTACTTCGTTACCGATCCGGAGCGCATGGAAGTCGTTCTGGAGAACGCCTACATCCTCATCCACGAAAAGAAAGTTTCCTCGATGAAGGACCTGCTCCCCTTGCTGGAGCAGATCGCCAAGAGCGGCCGTCCGCTCGTGATCATCGCTGAGGACGTGGAAGGCGAAGCGCTGGCGACCCTGGTCGTCAACAAGCTGCGTGGCACCCTGAACGTCGCGGCCGTCAAGGCTCCTGGCTTCGGCGATCGTCGCAAGGCCATGTTGCAGGACATCGCAATCCTGACCGGCGGCAAGGCCATCACCGAAGATCTTGGCATCAAGCTGGAGAACGTTCACATGGACGACCTCGGCCAGGCCAAGAAGATCACCATCGACAAGGACAACACCACCATCGTCGAGGGCAAGGGCAAGCACACCGACATCGAAGGCCGCGTGAAGGAAATTCGCAGCCAGGTCGAGAAGACCACCAGCGACTACGACCGCGAGAAGTTGCAGGAGCGGCTGGCGAAGCTGGTCGGTGGCGTAGCGGTGATCAAAGTCGGCGCCGCAACCGAAACCGAAATGAAGGAAAAGAAAGCCCGCGTGGAGGATGCCATGCACGCTACCCGGGCTGCAGTCGAGGAAGGTATTGTCCCCGGAGGCGGTGTGGCTCTGGTGCGCTGCATCCCGGCGATCGACGCGTTGAAGTTGGAAGGTGACGAGAAGATCGGTGGCCAGATCGTCCGCCGCGCTCTCGAGGAGCCTCTCCGCCAGATCGTCGGCAATGCCGGCGAAGAAGGCGCCATCGTTGTGGGCCGCATTCGCGACTCCAAGGAAAACAACTTTGGCTACAACGCGCAGAGCGGGCAATTCGAGGACCTGGTGAAGGCCGGCGTTCTTGATCCGACCAAGGTTGCTCGCACCGCCCTGCAGAACGCAGGCTCGATCGCGTCCCTGATGCTGACCACCGAAGCCCTCATCGCGGAGATTCCGGAAGAGAAGAAGGAAGCTCCCATGGGCGGCGGCCACGGCGGCGGCATGGGCGGAATGTACTAAGGCAGTGGTTAGGGGTTAGTGGATAGTTAGCTTTCACATCTCGCCACCAGCCGTGAGTAACGAAACATGGGTGCCCCGTTCTTAGCCTTCGTTTGGCTAGGGCGGGGCATTTCTTCGCGTCCGAGGTCGGAGCCGCAATCCTGAGCGAGGGCTTAGGCTCGAGTCGGAGGAGCTAGCAATAGCCGTTAGCATTTAGCTGTTGGCTGAAAGCACAACAAGGCCTCGCAGAAATGCGGGGCCTTTGCTTCTTCTGACAACTGGCAACTGCCCACGGACAACTGAGTTTGGGGATCTGTCAGAGCAACTTTGGGGAAACTGCCACTAAAGCGCTGGCCAACAAGAGTCTTATTACAATTCGGTTAAAAACTTCTTGACATACTAAATAACTAACCGCACGATGTCCTAACTCAGCCGAGACATTCTTCTAGTCGGCTACATACGTACGACACCTCGCGACCCCTTTCGAGGCGTGGGCGATTAAGTATTTTGTTGTTTGAGGAAATCGGGCCTGGAGCTCTTGCATTTCATCCGCAGACACGTCGGCGGAGCAGCAGGAGTAAGGATACCTCTTCCCGAAGCCTGCCGAAAATTGGCGCCGCTCTCTTGGTCCTTGACTCTCCGCGGCGCACGCTCGCAGACCTTATTTTTTCGAGCCAAGGCACTGTATCCATCGAGTTTAGCTGGCAGCGTGTGACGGAGTTCCAGTCGCTCAGGCCGGGCTACACAACGCAGTAAGGGCACGTTCTCACGGGCCCACAACCTATTCGACTTGGTTTCATAAAGGAGAAACCTATGCGCCGTTTTCGCACGACCATCGTTCTTGCTCTCGCCACCTTGCTGTACCTCTCCATTTGCTCAGCCCAACAGGCAGCAACCACCGCCGTTCCCAACTTCATCCGCTATAGCGGAACCCTGAAGGACGCGGGGGGCGCGGCCCTCTCTTCCTCCGCCGCAGTCGGCGTCACCTTCTCCATTTACAAGCAGCAGGATGGTGGCGCCGCCGTCTGGATGGAAACACAGAACGTGACTCCCGAGAGCAATGGCCAATACAGCGTGATCCTGGGCAGCACCACCGCTACAGGATTACCGGATGACCTGTTCTCACAGCAGGAGCAGCGGTGGCTGGGCGTGCAGATCCAGGGCCAAGCGGAGCAGGCGCGCGTGCTGCTGGTGAGCGTGCCGTATGCTTTCAAGGCTCACGACGCAGAAACCCTGGGTGGGCTGCCCGCCTCGGCTTTCGTCAAGGCTGCGCCAACGGATGCATCCAGCAGTGCATCCGCGGATATGGGCACATCCGTGAATGCATTAAGGACTGCGTCGGGATTGGTCAGCCTTGCGGGAAGTCCGCCGCCGCCACCGCTCAGCATTGTATTTAATAGCCCATGTCCCGCGGGTATCGTTCCTTCACCGAATTTTGTTCCCATATGGTTCAGGCCCGCCGTGAACTCGAACGTTATCTGTGACTCGGTAATATTTCAGACACCCATAGGCGCTGCTGGAAACGTGGGCATCGGAACTACGACCCCTGCTGCGAAGCTTGAGGTCAATGGGAATATCAATCTAACTGTTCCCAGTCAGACGTACCAGATCGGTGGCTACGACGTGCTGGCCGTAAGCAACACAAATGTCTTTGTCGGCGATCTTGCCGGGTCTGGCGGAGGCTACAATACCGCTGTCGGCCATGGAGCGGGCGAAACTGACGGCGATTTCAACGTGTCCATCGGAAACCAGAGCAACCAAGGAGGTTCCGGCAATGACAACACCCTCGTAGGAGCCAATACCGCAATGGTTGGACTATTCGGCAGCGAGAATACAATCTTGGGCTCCGGTGCGGGATTCAATTTGGAACACGGCAACCACGACATTTTCATCGGTTACAACACCGGAAGCAGTGGGTCACTTTTAAACGACATATATCTGGATGCAAGGTGCAACCCTAGCACTTGCGACGAAGATCACCCGGAGAACAACACCACCCGCATCGGTACCCAGGGCCGACAGACCGACACTTATATGGCGGGCATCTACGGTTCCATCGCGACGCCAGCCGCAGGGGATTTAGTAGTTTGCGTCAAATCAACTGGAGAGCTGTACGGTGGAGCATACCTTACCGATTGCACGAGCTCCTCCCGTCGCTTCAAGGAAAACATCCTCGACATGGGCGACAGCAGCAGCCAGTTGTTTCAACTGCGTCCAGTTACCTTTTTCTACAAGCCGCAGTACGACGATGGTTCGCGCCTCCAACAGTACGGCCTGATCGCTGAGGAAGTGGCCAAGGTCTATCCGGAAATGGCGGCTTATGACAAGGACGGCCAGCCCTACGCGGTCAGGTATCAGATGCTCGCTCCCATGCTGCTGAACGAATTGCAGAAGCAGCACAAGGTAGTCTCGGCACAGCAGGACGTGATCAGCACTCAGCAAGAGCAGATACAGACTCAGGGACAACAAATCGCAGACTTGCAGCAGAGGCTGTCTAGGTTGGAGTCACTCATCGAGAAAAAGTAGAAGGGCGGAAGTCAGCGTGGCGGACCTCAACTCATCGGAGCTCCGCCACTTGCTCAACTGTCAGGTTGGATCTTCGGTTGCTACATCCGCTTCGCTCTACGGCTTCTTCATTGCCCCAGCCTTGGCCATGGGCTTCAGCGCCTGGTCCGGTGGAATCTCTTTACCGTCGGCATCGACATAGTGAACATCGAAGGCCCCGCCAATCATGTCAAAGAGCACGCAACTGCTGCTGCAGATGAACCGGTGAGTCTCCTTTCCCGCCAGGTAGATGTAGTCGCCCATTGCCATCGGATGAGAGCCACCCGACTTCATCTCGGCCTTGCCTTTGCCGGAGACCATCATGAGATTTTCGTCGGCAGTGTGCCAGTGCCACGGTATCTCGCACCCGCTTGTGAACTTGATCAGCAGGATCGCCGGCCCCTTCATGGGATCGCCATGTTGCGCCGCCAGCGTCATGCAAGACGGAAGCATGGGCAAGTTCATGAACTTGCTGGACGCCATCGAGGCGTAGGGCATCTGGTCCTGACCCAGGGCCACCAGCGGCGTGATTGCAGCAAAGGCCAGGACGCACAAAGATAGGCGATTGAGCGCGAGTCGCATAGTAATACCCCTTTCACAATGAATCCGGCAAAGTTTATTCCAACGCTAGCGCCGATTTCAATCGAAAAAGCTGGGGTTTGTTGCAATGAAAATGGGAGGGCGTCTGCCCTCCCGTTCTTGTTTCATTTCCGTGGTTGGCGAATAGCTTACCGCCGCGGTCCGCCGCGTCCACCGCCGGGACCACCTCGACCGCCGCGCCCGCCACCGGGTCCGCCACGGCCTCCGCGGCTGCCGCCTCCGCCATGACGTCCTCCATCATGCCGGCTGCCAACGTGCTCACGACGCTCGCCATCGCGATTGAAATTCTGCTCGGAGCTGGGCTCGTCAGCTTTCTCGTGTCCGCCCTCGAAGGTCACTGCGCCTTCAGCACCTTCGGGCGCAGGCTCGCCACCCTCCGCCGCCATCTTGGCGCGCTGCTCTTTCAGAATGGCTTTGCGCGACAGTTTAATGCGGTTGCCTTCGACGGCCAGGACCTTCACCAGCACCTGGTCGCCTTCCTTCAGCTCGTCGCGAACATCGTTAATGCGGTGCTCGGCGACTTCGCTGATGTGCAGCAACCCGTCGGTACCAGGAATGATCTCGACAAACGCTCCAAAGTCAGCCAGGCGCGTGACCTTGCCGAGATAGGTCTTCCCTACCTCAGCGGTCGCGGTGATGTCGCCAATCATCTGCAGCGCCTTGGCAGCCGCGGCTTGATCGCTGGACGAAACATTCACCTTGCCGGTGTCTTCCACGTCGATCTTCACGCCGGTCTGCTCGATGATTCCGCGAATCACTTTGCCGCCCGGCCCGATGAGGTCGCGGATCTTGTCGGTCGGAATCTGCAGCGTGTAGAACCGTGGTGCAAATTCGCTGACCGTGGTGCGCGGCTCGCCGATGATTTCGTTCATCTTGTCGAGGATGAACAACCGTCCGTGGCGGGCCTGCTCCAGAGCTTCGCGCATGATCTGCGACGTGATGCCCATCACCTTGATGTCCATCTGCAACGCGGTGATTCCCTCGCGAGTGCCGGCGACCTTGAAGTCCATATCGCCGTAGTGATCTTCTGCGCCGGCGATGTCGGTGAGGATGGCGTAACCAGCATCCTCCTTCACCAAGCCCATCGCGATTCCTGCAACCGAAGCCTTGAGCGGAACGCCCGCGTCCATCAGGCTCAGCGAGGCTCCGCAAACCGTCGCCATCGAGGACGAGCCGTTCGACTCGAGAATGTCGGAGACTACGCGCATGGCGTAGGGCCAATCGGTCTCGCCCGGCAATACGGCAGAGATGGCACGCTCTGCGAGAGCGCCGTGTCCAATCTCGCGGCGTCCTGCTCCCCGCAGGAAAGCAACCTCGCCAACCGAGAAGGGCGGGAAGTTGTAGTGCAGCATGAAGCGCTTTCGGGCTTCGCCCTCGAAGGCCTCCAGGCGCTGCATGTCTTCACCAGTGCCCAGCGTCGTCGTGACCAATGCCTGCGTCTCGCCGCGGGTAAAGATCGACGAGCCGTGGGTCCGAGGCAGAACCCCGACTTCAATCCAGATATCGCGAATCTGGTCGAACTTGCGCCCGTCGGGACGGCGCCGGTCCTTGATGACCTGCTCGCGGAAGATCTGCTCGCGCAGAAGATCGAAGTATTTGCCGGCCTTCTTGCGTCCAGCTTCGTCCTCTTCGGGAATCGCGCTCTTGATTTCGTCCTTGAGCTGCTTGATCAACGAGTAGCTTTCGTTCTTGGGATGCTTCTCGGTATTGACTGCGTCCAGCAAGCGCTCGCCGAACTTCGAACGAAGCTCGCCCAGGTAAGCCTCGTCAGTCACAACGGGCTCGACGTTACGCTTCGGCTTACCAACTTTCTTGGCGAGGTCACTGATCGCGGCGCAGATCTTCTTGATCTGCTCATGGCCAAACTCGATGGCCTGCACCACAGTCTCTTCCGAAACTTCCTTAGCGCCGGATTCGATCATGACGATGCCGTCCGCGGTGCCGACGACCATCAGGTTTAGCTTGCCGCCGCGCTGCTCATCGTAGGTGGGATTGATGACAAAATTTCCGTCGACCTGGCCGACGCGAACCGCGCCAATCGGCCCGTGAAAGGGAATGTCGGAAACGCTCAGCGCAACCGATGCGCCGTTGATGCCGGCCACATCGGGATCGTTGGTCGTATCCGCCGAAAGCACCATGGCGATGACCTGCGTCTCGCAGCGGAAGCCTTCGGGGAACAGCGGCCGGATAGGCCGGTCGATCTGGCGGCTGGTCAGGATTTCGCGCTCGCTCGGCCGCCCTTCGCGCTTGATGAAGCCGCCCGGAATGCGTCCGGCAGCATAGGTGTACTCGCGGTAATCGACGGTGAGGGGGAAGAAATCGATGCCCTCACGGGGGTCGGGGTTGGCGCAGGCGGTGGCGAGAACCACGTTGTCGCCGATGCGCACAATGCAGGAACCGTGGGCCTGCTTGGCTAATTTTCCGGTTTCAAAGTGAATGGACTTGCCGCCGTGCAGCTCGACCGTAACTTCATGTTTCATTTGCTAATTCCTTCCGTTCCGAACGCAAACTGATGGGCCCTTGTTCGCCGTCGTTGTGGAATCCAAATACACCTCGGCCCGCGCGTCTCCAGGCGCGAGACGACGGTGTAACTACGACGGGAGATGGAGTGGAAAACTCGTCCGCCAAGAGAGACTCGGCCCCGGGACGCCGAAGCGCCGCGAGGGCCTGTGGAGATGGACGCATGGTTGGACGCACAATACGCCAGAAATGCTGTTGTTCAGTGGCTGGCAACTGCTGGCTTCGTTACTTTCGGATGCCGAGCTTCTGAATGACAGTCTTATACCGTTCGGTATCCGACTTTCTGAGGTAATCGAGCAGGCCACGACGCCGGCTCACCATCATGAGAAGACCGCGCCGGGAGGCATGGTCCTTCTTATGCGTCTTGAAATGCTCCGTCAATTCACCAATCCGAGTGCTCAGGATCGCGATCTGCACCTCGGGCGAACCCGTGTCGGTCGCGTGAGTGCGGTGTTGGTCAATCAAAGCGGCTTTTTTCTCTGGGGCTAACACTGAATCAGCTGCGCTCCTACTCTTTAATCGTATGTTGTTACGTCGTCTAGGATAACATGCGGTCGGCCAGATCGCAAAAACGGTCGCCGCCACTGGTGGGAGATCCGCCTCGCACAACTCTCTGCTGTTTTCCCGTGCAGTACAATTCTGCGAAGCGCAAACCATGCCAACCGTGCTCAGGTCCGGCCCATATCGTTTCTACTTCTATAGCCACGAGCCCAACGAACCCCCACATGTGCATGTAGACCGCGACGATCTCTCCGCGAAGTTCTGGCTTGGCCCGGTCGCGCTCGCCAGGAACCTCGGTTTCAGTGCGCACGAGGTGAACACGTTACAATCAATCGTGCAGGCGAATCAGCAACGGCTCTTGGAGGCCTGGAATGGGTATTTTGGCAGTAGCGGCAGATGAGCGAGTGGCCGATGTCAGTTTCGACGAAGACGCGTTAAGCGTCCGCCTGAAGGATGGCCGCAGGATTTCGGTCCCGCTAGCATGGTATCCAAGGTTGTTCCATGCCACCGGCGAGCAGCGCAGTAATTGGAAAATTGCGGGCGGCGGCTATGGCATCCATTGGCCGGAAATCGACGAAGACATCAGCACCGAGGGTCTGCTGCGTGGAGCGCCTGCGCCCGTTCCTAATCATGCAAAAGACGCTTGAGTGGGCCAGGCGCCTTATATTGTGTGATCTGTAAGCCAATCTATCAGCGCGTACGTGCATTTCGCGTACACAGGGAAGAGTTGGAGTTGCGCATATGCTTCCTCTCTTTCGATATTTCGTCCAGTGGGATGGCCCGCATCGTTTCGTGTTCTTCGTATGGCGTGGAAAATCGCGTCAAGTTCAGTGCCGATTGATTCCTGAAGTGTCTCCGGCAGTTGTTCACGTACCGGGTCAATCCGTTTGCTGACGGCGTCATGAATGCGTTTGGCCGTTTGGTTGTCGGTCGCCTGCATGAGACTCTTTCTTCTGTCCTCCTCTCGCATAGCACTTCGGATCGCATCTCGCAGCACAATGAGGATTTGCTCGGAAGCAACGCCGACCATAACTGCCACTGCTAAATAATTTCCCGATCTGAATGAGTTGAGCGCTTCCCTGAGATACAGATCTATTAGCGGATTTAACTGTGGAATCTGGCCTTTCAAACGGCTTAGATACAACCCCGTGTCATATGGTAGGAATTCTCCATTCTGTAAACACCTCTTTCCCCAAGCCGTTACCCGTAGCCATGGGAAATTCGATCCATACGAGTCACGATTGGAGTTACCCGGAACTACGATGCCCTGAATGACGAGACCCCAGACGCATTCTCGTATCGCGTCCTCATCCGTTTTCTCTAAATTGATCCCACTCTGTAACGGGTTCTGCGTCAGAAGGCCGTCCGCCAGCGCTTTCTGTTTCACCCAGCTTTCGATGTCGCCTAGTTGTAGAGCGGAACCTGATGCTCCGATCCGCTGCGGAGGCTGTACCAAACAATCGTATACCCAAGTCCGCAGCTTTTCGCGCTTGATCGCCATAACCCGTTATCCTGATCGCTCCTTAATGAGGCGATCCACATTTTAGGGATGCACGGGACAGTATACGTCCCTTCAGACACCAGACTACGAGCTTCATGCACTAGCGGACGCACGTCGCGCTCAATGGTGCGTTTCAGCTCGTCTTGTGCGACCTCCAGGTCATAGCTGGACTGGGCATTCATCCAGAAGCGTGCGCTGGTATTGAAATAGCGTCCCAGCCGCAGCGCTGTATCGGGAGTGATACCGCGCCGCTCATGCACAATCTCCGTGATGCGCGTCACGGGGACCCGCAAATCGAGCGCCAACCGCTTCATGCTGAGGCCGAGCGGCTTCATGAAATCTTCGCGCAGAATTTCGCCGGGGTGGATGGGCGGAAGTTTTTCGGATTTGGCCATGCGTCCTCCTATTGTTTTGTTACGCCCACAACTGGCGGCTGCCACCCTAGAGTGGGTTCGGGACTAGTGTATCCGCCCGTTCGGGTAGTGCGGCGCTTCAGCGCCGCGTTCGCCGCACCCCCAAAGGCCACGCTTAAGCCGCTGAGGTCGACGACCTCAGTGGCTTATGCGATTTTTCTTCCTGCCGTATACGCGGGCCTGAAGGCCCGCACTACCCGTGCAAACACACCGCTATTACATCCTCGTAGTTACCGCTACGCCACCAACCGCGCCACCACAGCCCGCACATGGATCCGCGTGGTGTCGAGCAGCGGAATGCCGCAGGCTTGATCGCCGTGGAGAATCAGAGGAAGTTCGGTCCCGGCGAGAATGGCTGCCTCGATGTGATCCCGCCGCTTCATGCCGTCGATGATTTCCAGCAATCTCTCTCGCGTCTCCGGCAGAAACACATCGTTTAGCAACTCGCCCACATACTTCTCGTGGATGTAATTCTGCTCGTCCAACGGAGGCACGACCAGCGTAATTCCCCTCCTCGAAAATAGGTCCTGATAGAAGTGGGCCTGCATGGTAAAGCGGGTGCCAAGCAAGCCAACCTTGGTCATCCCCCGACGTTCCGCCTCGGCGCAGGTTGCTTCGACGATGCTGACCAAAGGGATGGCCGAGCGCTGCTGTACTTCATCGAAAACAATATGCGGCGTATTGGCAGCAATTATGGCGAAGTCCGTCCCGGCCCGGACCAGCCTTTGCAGTCCGTCCACCAGATAGGCGGTAACTTCACTTAACTGACCCGCATTCATCCAGCCGAGCAACTTCGTCACATCAAGACTGTTGAGGACGATCGAGGGGTAGCTTCCATCCGGCCTCAATTGGCGGTAGCCGGAAATCAACCCGCGGTAATACTCCACGGTTGATTCCGGCCCGATTCCGCCAAGTATCCCGACTGTTGTCATATCTAACGGATTGCTGAAAAACTCCGAACCGCAGATCCCTCACCGACTAAAGTCGGTTCGGGATGACAAAAATAAAGGGCTTGCAACGGCGCAGCTAAAGCTGCGCCCCTTCAAAGCAGCATGCAATCAATTTTTTCAGCAACCTGCTGGATCGCACTACCAGATGCGCACGCGGTCCGCCGGCGCTAGGTACAGCGTCTCTCCCGGTTTGATATCGAAGGCCGGATACCAGGCATCCGTATTACGAACTGTGTCAGCCCGGTACTCCCCGGGAGAATGCGGGTCGGTCGCCACCTGCTGGCGGAGAGCCGCGTCCCGGGTCTTCGAGGCCCAGTTCTGCCCGAAGGCGATGAAGAATTGCTGGTCGCCGGAGAAGCCCTCCTGCTCCGGCCCGGGCTTGCCGCCGAGCGACGCGCGATAGCCGTCGTATGCGGCTGCGATACCGGCTACGTCCGCGATGTTCTCCGACAGAGTCTGCTTACCATTGAGCGAGAGGTCTGGGAAGGGCTTGTAGGTGTCGTACTGGGCCGCCAGTTTAGCCGTGGCTGCTTCGAAGTGCGCCAGATCGTCGGGCGTCCACCAGTTGCGCACCCGGCCTTTGGAGTCAAATGCCGCGCCTTCCGCGTCAAAGGTGTGGCTGATTTCGTGTCCGATCACGGAACCAATGGCGCCGTAGTTAGCGGCAGCGGGCGCCAGCGGGTCAAAGAACGGAGGTTGCAAAATCGCCGCGGGGAAACTCAGAGCGTTCTGCAACGGCAGATTGACCGCGTTGACTGTCTGCGGATCCATGGTCCACTCTTTGCGGTTCACATTTGAGCCCAGCCGCCCCACTTCACGTTGATATTGGAACAGGCTGCCGCGCCAGATATTGCCGAAGGCATCGTCCGGCTTCACCTCATAGGCGGAGTAGTCGATCCACACTTCCGGATACCCGACCCCTACGTACAAAGTGTCGAGCTTGGCCTTGGCTTCGGCCTTGGTGGAGGCAGCCATCCACGACAGCGCATCAATTCGCTTTCTGAACGCCGCGATAATGTTGGCCACCATGGCGTCCGCCTGAGCTTTGGCTTCGGGAGAGAAATATTTCTGCGCGTAGATCTTGCCTACGTCATCGCCAAGAAATCGATTCACAACCATCACTCCGCGCTGCCAGCGCGGGCGTTGCTGCGGGGCGCCGGTTAGAACCGTTCCGAAAAATGCGAAGCGTTCGTCGGCCAAAGCCTTCGGCAGCACTCCCGCATAGTTTTCCACCAGGTGATAGGCCAGCCAGTCCTTCCACGCATCCAGCGGCGTGGAGGCTACCAAGGCGGACTCACCAGCGAATGCCGTGGGCTGCCATACAGTGAAGCTCGCCTGTTTGGTTAATCCAGCGGCCTTAAAATAGGCGGCCCAATCGAGACCGGGCGCTTTCGCGGAGAAATCAGCCTGCTTCCAAGTATTGTTGGCTTTGTGAATGTCCTCGTTCTCCGCCAGGCTGAGATGTTTTTCCGCGATAGCATGCTCCAGCGCAACAATGCGCTCGGCGCGGGCGTCCGTGTCGGTGAATCCTGCCAGCTTGAGCATGGCGGAGACGTGAGTTTGATACTTGGCGCGGATATCGCGCATGTGTTGGCTGTCGGAGAGGTAGTAGTCACGATCGGGCAGCTGAAGGCCGCCTTGCATGACATATGCGGTGTAGTGATCAGAATCATTGAACCCGGGCGCGACCCACAATCCGAACAGGTGCGGTGTATGGAAGTTGGTATTGTTCAACGCATCCACATCGGCGCGCAGGGTCTTCCCCAGGGCCGTGGCCAACGCTTTCTTGTCGTTGATGGTGGCGATGGCTTTGAGCTGGGCCTCGATGGGCGCCATGCCCTTGGCTTCAATTCCGGCTTCGTCCATGTAAGAGTTGTAGAGGTCGGCAATTTTGCTCGCCTTGGGGCCGGCACTCTTGGCTGCTTCTTCAATCAGAGCAGCGGTACGTTTGTCGCTCAAGTCAGCCAGGCCCGAGAACACACCTATGCGTGAACGGTCGGGCGGAATCTCAGTACGCTTGAGCCAGTCTCCGTTGCAGTAGTCATACCAGTTATCGCCCGGCTTAGCCGAGCGATCCATGTTGCCGACATTGATGCCGTGAGTTTCTTGCTTTGGCGCCTCTTGCGCAAAAGCAGTTAAAAGACCGAAAGCAATAATTGCAAAACAGGACAGGGAAAAGTTCAGGGATTTCCGGACGAATCTCATTCGCAGGGCTCCATAGGGCATCTGCTTGGGAGCGCAGACCCTTAGTACAGACGGGCGGCAAAGCAAGAGGGTAGCACGACGATGAGAGCTCTTGCAGCGCCCCTGCGCTCGGCGATGAATTGCTTCCTAGAGCGATAGCGGCAAGTGACCAGCTTTAGTGGCTGAGGGGCGTACCTCAGGGCCTAAAAGGCCGAGTTGTTGGTAGCCCGGACCGGCGCGACTGAAGCCGCGCCCTTTCAAGGCGGTCACAGCAACTCAATAATTACTCTTGCCTACGGACCCGAGGTGTAGGTGTAGCCGTTGCTCAGCCACTGTCCTCCCACGTAGGAGTACAGCGTCACGTAGATCATGCTGCCATCGGCCGGCAAAGTACTTGCCGTCGTCGTCAGCACGTTGCCCAGGTTGCCAGACTGATAGATATCGTTTCCACCCGCTGAAGAACCGATGTCCATCCAGTAGGCCGTCGCTCCAGAGCCCGCGCTCCAGGTGAACGTCGCACTGTTTCCGCTCAGGGTCGAGCCGGGCGTGGGCGTCTGCATCACCCCCAACGCGCCCGTCGAGCTGAACGCGGTGTAGGTGTAGGCGTTGGCTATCCAGTTTCCGCCTACCAGCGAGTACAGCGTCACGTAAACCGTGCTGCCGTCCGTCGGCAATCCATTCACCGTGACGGTTAGCACGTTCCCCAGGTTCCCCGACTGGTAATACTGGTTGCCGCCGGGAACGCTCCCGGCATCCAGCCAGTAGGCCGACGAGCCGCTGAACCCGCCGTCCAGTTAAAGACCACCGTGCTGCCGGTAAGCGTCGAGCCCGGTGTCGGAGTCGTGATCTGCCCCGTCGCCCCGCCCGCGCTATACGCCGTGTAGGTGTATTGGTTGTTGAGCCAGTTGCCGCCCACCAGCGACCACAGCGTGATATACACCGTGCTGCCATCCGTCGGCAGCCCGCTCACCGTGTAGGTGGTCACGTTGCCGATATTGCCCGACTGGAAGTACTGGTTGCCGCCCTGCGTGCTGCCGGCATCGATCCAGTACGCGGTCGATTGCGTGCCCGGCGTCCAGGTGAAAGCCACGCTGCTGCCGCTCAGCATCGAGCCTGGCGTCGGCGACGTGATTACACCCTTGGTGCTGCCGTTGTTGTAGGCGGTGTAGGTGTATTCGTTATACAGCCAGTTTCCGCCCACCAGCGACCACAGGGTCACATAGACCGTGCTGCCATCGTTCGGCAGGCTGTTCACCGTGGCGGTGAGCGCGCTGCCCAGATTGCCCGACTGGTAGTACTCGTTGCCGTATTGCGTCGAGCCTACGTCGATCCAGTAGGCTGACGAGCCCGCGCCCGCAACCCAGTTGAAGGTGACCGTGCTACCCGCGAAGGTGGTGCCCGGCATAGGACTGATCATCACTGCTATCTGACTGAAGGCGACGTAGAGACCGGAGTCCTGAGTCGTGTAGTTGGTGCCGTCAGTCGAGCCGAGCAGCGTGGCGTAGATGTAGCTGCCATCTGTCGGCAAGCCGTTGACGGTGGTGTTCAGATTCGGCGTCGTCACCGATGCGATGTCAGAGCCGCCGGCCGTCGTGCCCAGGTTCAGCGTGTAGGAGACCCCACCGGTTTCGTGCGACCAGTTAAACGTGACCGAAGACCCGCTCAGCATGGTGCTCTTCGGAGGCGAGGTAAGTTGCGCCACCGCAGGATTCACCGTCAGCGAGCCATTCACGAAGGTGAAGACGTAGTTCGTGGCGGCCAACGTACCCTGCGCAGCGAAGATGGTATAGCTTCCAGCGGGCGGGTTCTGCGGCGCGTCCGTGGTGAGACTCGGGCTGCCACTCAACACGCCCTGGTTGTCGCCATTCACGAAGCCACTGTACGTGGCGGTGAAGGTCGGCAATGGGTCGCCATCGTTGATCGTCTTGTTATCGGCCGTCACCGTCAGTGTGGCCGGGTTGATGGCAAAACTGTTCTGTACCGGCGGGGCAGGCAGCCACTCGGAGTTGCCGGACTGGTCGGCCTCAACCGTTACGGAACCCGCGCCCATGATGCTCAAGACATTGCTGCTGACGGTCGCCGGACCTGAAACCACGATGTAGCTTACCGGCAGACCCGACGACGCGGTTGCTGTCAGCGTGATTGGCATCCCACCATAAATCTGTGTTCCCGGATTCGAGAAACTGATGGTCTGGGGCTGCTGAGTTTGCTTTTGGGTAGGATAGTTTGCCGTCAGTGACTGGTCCCACTCGTTCAACCGCTGCACTTGAGTCACAACCGGGGTGGTCAGCGAACGAAGATAGATGGGATTGGCGCCTGTTCCCTCAACCAGTCCCCAAAGTGTCTCTAGATTACTGAGCAGTTGGGCATCGGTCAGGCCGCCCCCAACAGAGGGATGGAGGTCGTTAATTTGAAAAGCTGAGATTATATAGTCGTAAGGTCCGCCGGCGGTCAGCGCAGCGAAGTTGTCGATGGCCCACTGGGTGGTCTTGCTATTCTCGCTGACATTTGTAATTGGAGAAGCCGGCAAATCCTGCTGGAGGCGCGTAACAAAAGCGGCATTGTCCCACATTCCCCAAGAGTCCATGAGCACCAGGACCTTAGCGCCATTAGGAATGAGAGGGGCGGTGGGCGGGACGCCATTCCAATCGGCATCGTTCCAAACGTACCAGTTCGTATTGGAAATCCGCGGTGCGCAGGGATAAGGAGAGTCTACGGTGACGTCAATTTCACCGCTCTGCGCGTGCGTGAATGGAACCTGGATGTGGGTCAAGCCACCGAAATTCTGGTTTAGAACCAAGTTGCCGTCGATGTACACCTGCACCCGCGCCGACGCTTGCTCGCTCTGATATTGCCCTTCGATCCCCAGCACCGTGTCGAGATAACCGCTCTTACCGTACAAAGTTGCGGTTAGCTTGGCGCCTTGGCCAGGAACTGCTCCACCAATGAGAGTTTGATAGACACTCCCGTTAATGTCTGTGCGATCTCCACCTGCATAAGAGTCACAAATGGGGTTGTCGATGTTGCTGGTATATGGAAAGACACCCGCAGTCATGCAATTGGTTGGCGGCACATACCCCTGGGCACCCTGGCTCAATCCGCCAATCGCCGTCCAGGCTGAACCGGAGTAGCTCCCCAAACCATCGGACACATACCGGCCCGCGTAGCCTTCGATATAGGAGGCACCTTTGCTTTGCCCGACAACAAAATCCGCCAGGCCATAGTAGCCCATGGTGGTCAGGTGTTCGCTTGTCTCATACAGGTTTTCCGCAAGCTGTGAACTTACCGGCGAAGCCAGCGCCGGGTAGATTGAAAGTACGTTCGCCGAAGTGTCGACGGCGTAGACCGTGTACACACGATAGACACCATCGCTTCCGGGCACCACGATCGCCCATCCCGCCGGATAGGTAACCGTGTCGATCTCGTAATCGCCGATCGCCCCTACGTTGACCGAGTTGACGGTCAAGCTATTTGATCCTTCGCTTCCCGTAACGGTGAGGCTGCCTTCGCTATTGGGCCAGTTAGCGGCGCCCACTGGAAGGCCGGGAGCCGCTCCAGCAAAGTATCCCCACGTATTAACCATTAGTGGAAACGGAGTTTGCTGCGCACCAGCAACGCTCGCGAGAATAAGGGTTATATAGAGTAACCGCTTGGCCAGTATCACGGCGAAGACTCCATTATTACGAATTTAGAATTTTCAACTCTAGTCCACTTCTTGCTTGAGACCTAGGGAAACTCTGAATAAGCACCGCTTTCAAGGGCGGCGCATGAGAAACTTTTCGATTCCATAGCTCCATAGCAGCGCATCAACCTTGCGGCTGCATGGCTATGCTTGAGATCGCTGCGTGAAGGGGAAAAATGCCGTCCTTTAGCCTATACCGCCGCCAGCCGCAGCAACTTCTTGCGCACCATAAACAGGTTCACCAGCGCACACGTGGCAAACAATCGGTTGGCGTTCTTCGTCAGTCCTCGGTAGCGTACCTTCACGAAGCCGAACTTCAACTTCAGAACCTGAAAGACATGCTCCACTTTAGAGCGTACGCTCGACTTGGTCCGATTCTTGGCCCGCTCCACTTCGTCGATGCGGTCTTTATAGCGATAGCGGCGATGGGTGCAGTCCCGGGCCCGCGGCGCTGCTTCATGGATGGCATCGGTCTGCCCGACATAGCCCTGATCGCCCCACACCCGCGTCTCCTCTCCGTGCAGCAACTCCGGCAGCACCGTGGCATCAGCCACGTTGGCCGCCGTCACCGCGGCCGAGTGGATGATCTTGGTCTTGCTATCCACGCCCACATGTGCCTTCATCCCGAAGTACCACTGCTTGCCCTTCTTGGCCTGATGCATCTCCGGATCGCGCTTCTCCTCGCGGTTCTTGGTCGAGCTGGGCGCATGGATGATGGTCGCGTCCACGATGGTACCGGTCGTGATGCGCACTCCTTTTTCCTGCAAATGCAGGTTCACCGTCTCCAGCATCTGCCCGCCCAGCTTGTGCTCTTCCAGCAAGTGGCGGAACTTGCATACCGTGGTCTCGTCGGGCACTGGCTCCTGCCCCAGATCAATGCCCACGAACTGCCGCAGCACCACCGAGTCGTACAGCGCCTCTTCCACCGCGGGGTCCGACAAATTGAACCACTGCTGCAAGAAATAAATCCGCAGCATCCGCTCCACTCCTACCGGCGGCCGCCCGTTACCTGCCTGGGGATAGTGCGGCTCGATCAGCGCGCATAGCTTCTGCCACGGCACCACCTGCTCCATCTCCTCCAGAAACAATGCCCGCTTGGTCTTTTTCGTGTACCGCTCGAATCCTGTCATCATCGCCAGTGTCCTCTGTTTCATGCTGGCGTGACTGTAACCTATACTCCTGTGGAAAGGGAGAGCTTAATCAGAGTCTCCCTAGGAATTTCTGCTCAGGGTAGGTATCACACCCTAGATAGAATAGGGTCTCCTTTGTGATCGTGGAAGCCATCGCATAAATGGTTCGGCATCGTATCAGGGCACGACTTCCACAGGCTGCTGAAAAACTACCTACTGACAACAGCCCGCGTAGTGCGGGCCTTCCAGGCCCGCGTTCACCGGGTCTTGTGAAGAGGGCTTTAGCCCCTGAGGTACCTCGTCCAAAGCCGCTAAAATAGCCTCTTCTGTGCAATGTCCCCAGGCCTAAAGGCCGTTTCACGGTACTCGCTTGACGCGGCGCTGAAGCGCCGCACTACCCGAACTCGCTCCGGAGAGGACTTTTTCACCGGTCTGTTCCAGTCGCGCCAAACGAAGCGCAGAAGAGGCCAGGGCTGTAGCCTTTGCAAAAACAGGGCCTCAGGGGCTAAAGCCCAAGAGATTGCTGGATGCGCTTGCGGCACGTCTGAAGACGGGCCCTGATGCAGAGCCGATTTACCGCGTCGCCTTCTCCAGTAGGTACATGTACGAACGGTAGATTTGTCCTGTGGAGCGGCTCATGCCGATCTCGCAAGTGCGACTGCTGGAGTAGCACTCGTCCGGCTGCTTTACTTTCACTTCAGCCGCCTCATGCCTGGTAGCCGCCTGGGTTAGCTCGGGGAACAAGAAACCGCGATCTCCCGCGAAGCCGCAACAGCCGGCGCTCGATGGAACCGTGACCTCGTCGCTACAGGCGCGCGCGATCGCCTCCAGCTTGGCGGCAATGCCCATCTTGGTAACCGAGCACACGGGATGCAAAGCCACAGAGCGCGACTTGGTTTTGACCGGTAACTTCGGCAGGAGCTCATCGTGAACGAACTCGATGGCGTCGACAAAAGTCATCTGGTCGAAGCGCTCCTGGTTCTCCCCTGTGAGGTGCGAACGTGCCGTCTTGAAGCCGTATGTGCAAGGGCTGGTGTCAATCACGATGGGTAGTCTTCCCTGCTCCGACCAACTCCAGAATCGCTCCATGGCTGCATTAATGATGACGGCGTGTGCGCTGCTGAATCCTTTAGACGAGAATGGCGTACCACAGCACGTTCCGGCAACGTCGGCCGGGATGTAGAGCGGCACTCCCGCGCGTCGTCCCATCTCGACCGTCAACTCCATCAGCGAGCGGTCTCGCGGCTCGCCGGGCAAACGTCCCATTACGCGGGAGATGCACGCGGGAAAATAAATCGCCTTGGCTCCATCGCGTTGCGTCTTCGGTACCGGACCGGCCGGATAAGGAGTGTCAGGCATCCACTCCGCCAGATTGTCTCCGGCAAAGCGTTTTAGGCTTCGGGTGAGTCGGCGCATTCCGTTGACTCCGATCATCGTCTCGGCAACGTGCCCCAGTCGCAGGGCCCAGCGTAGCGTCCACTCCGTCAGCTTAAAGTGATGGCTGATTCGCAATGCCCACTGCCGGGCTCCGGCCGATGAGCGAATCTCGCGAAAGCGCTTGACCAGCAGGCCGGTGTCAATGCTCACCGGACACGCGGTCGCGCAAAGCCCATCGGTGGCGCAGGTGTCGAGCGCCATGTAGGGAAATTCGCGGTCGAGGGCCGTGTAGAGCGACGAGGTGGATGGGCCCGCCTGCAGCCGCGCCATCTCCCGGCGCACCACAATTCGCTGGCGCGGTGTCAAGGTCAGCTCGCGACTGGGACATTTGGGTTCGCAGTAACCGCACTCAATGCACTTGTCGATCTCCGGTTCCACGGAGGGCAACTGTTTCAGGTTGGCGAGGTGTGCTTCCCGGTCAGGGTTGATGATCACACCCGGGTTGAGCAGATGGTCCGGATCGACCAACCCCTTCAGGCGACACATGATGTCGTAGCCGTCTTTGCCCCACTCCGTCTTAACAAACGGAGCCATGTTTCGCCCCGTGCCATGTTCGGCCTTGAGCGCGCCATCGTAGCGCTCCACGACCACTTGGACCACGTCGTCAATAAAACGAGAATATTGATCGATCACCGCCTGGTCGTTGAAGCCCTGTGTGATGACAAAATGCAGGTTGCCGTCCTTGGCATGACCAAAGATGATGGCGTTGTCGTACGCATGCTTATGAAAGAGCCGGGTGAGGTCGTGGGCCGCGTCGGCCAGAGTTTCAATCGGGAAAGCAACGTCCTCAATGATGACCGTCGTGCCGCTCTTGCGTACGGAGCCCACCGACGGAAACATTCCGGCACGTATCTTCCACAACAAAGCCTGTTCCGCAGGTACGTGGGTGAATTGGGCCGGCTCATGCAGCTGCAGGCCACCAACGGCATCCGCCGCCACTTTCTCCAGTTCGGTGCGGTCCTTCTCATCCGCGGATTGAAACTCAACCAACAATCCAGCAGCACCATCGGGCAACGTGCGAATGGAAGCTGGCACGCCGGTCTGATGTTCGACCGAGCGCAGCGAAGCGCGATCCATAATCTCCAGGGCTTTGGCGCCGGCCTGCCGCAACGGCACAATCGAAGCTGCAGCAGCGTACAAATCCGAGTACAGCAGTAGTCCGGTGTACTTCACGGGAAGATCGGGAACGGTGTTCAGCACCGCCTCGGCGATGAACGCTAAGGTGCCTTCGGAGCCAATGAGTACGTGCTGGAAGATATCCACCGCACTCTCAAAATCGAGGAACGCATTTAGCGAGTAGCCCGTGGTGTTCTTCATGCGGTACTTATTGCGCACACGCTCTCGTAAGCCGGGATTCGATAGCAACTTGTCTCGTAGCGCCAGGATTCCTCGCGCCAGCTCGGGTTCGCGGGCGTGAAATTCGTCATCCGCGCTGGCTAAAGATGTATCGAGGACCGTCCCGGAAGGCAGCATGAACTTCATGGAGTGCAGCGTGTGATAGGCATTCTGCTCAACCCCGCAACACATGCCGCTGGAGTTGTTGGAGAGTATTCCGCCGAGTGTGCAAGTCGCGATGGATGCGGGGTCGGGACCAATCTTCGCGCCATAGGGAACCAACGCCTGGTTAGCGCGCGCGCCGATAACGCCGGGCTGTACCTTGATTTTTCTGCCGCCGTCCTCGACCTGCAGGTCGCGCCAATTGCGCGCTACATCCACCAGCAATCCATCGGAAATCGATTGCCCCGACAGGCTGGTTCCGGCGGCCCGAAACGTCATCGGCACCTGCGCCCGCTGGCTGAAGGCAAACAATGCGCGGACCTCGTCCAGGCTCTGCGTCTGTACCACAGCTTTTGGGATCAAGCGGTAGAAGCTGGCATCGGAGGCATAGGCGATCAAATCGATGGGGCGAATGAGAATGCGTTCGCCGGCAATGGCTTCGGCAAGCGAAGACTTGATTTCTTCCGACGTAAGTTGGGCGGGAGCCAGAACGGATGCGGCCATGTTTCTCCCCTTGGATCGTTGGCTAAGCCATTAGTTAAGCAGCACGCGGATGGAACGGACCATTTTGTGCCCGTCGCGTCGCGCTTGGAAAGAATGTAAAGCAGGCCGGTAAAGCTGGAGGCGGAAGCGGGTCACAAGGATTTGTGACGCGTGATACATCGAAAACGATGCCGCGGGCGCAGAAAACGGGGTGGCCCACAGCTGCGGCCACCCCTTGGAGACTCTACAACTGTCTCTAGAAAGTAAACACCGGGCCGAACTCTGTACGCCAGTCAATCGACGTGCAGTTTGGCAACCCGGCAATCTTCGTAGTGCAGATGCCTTTGGTGTCCGGAAGAGCATAGCTAGCATAGTGGCTCTCTTCAAAGCCGAACTGAACCCAGGGGTTCATTTTGTAGAAGACAGTCACGGCATTGATCGAGCTCTTGATCGGGCCAGCGCCGACCTCTGCGCTGATGCTCTTGGCATAGCGGAAGTCATTGGCATTAGCCGCATCCACACCGTATTCGTAGTAGGCTTGCCAGCCTGCATTCCGGCCCTTCGGGTTGGCATTGAACCAGCGTGAGACCGGGAAGCCTGCCTGGATGAAGCCTCCGTAACCGCGCACGGCTTCTTGCGGTGCAACAACAGCTTGGCCGGCAGCGTTGACTCCAAAGACCACAGTGGAAGAGCCATCCACCGAGAGGCCGTTTGCCTTGGTGACTAGCCCTGCTGCCTGGTTGTAGTTAGACAAGAGCTGGCCACCGAAGAAGAATCTCAGATCAGCTCCCATGTAACCACTAGCCACGAGAGTTGCCCAGCGGGTTGGCAGTGAGATCGCAATCTGGTTGCCGTATCCGTTGCTGTTGTTATCGACACCCCTAGGGAAGGCTGCCTTGTAGGTGTCGTTCCCGGCCTTGCAAGTGGGACATAGCGGTACTGCCGACGCCAACACGGTGGCCTGACGTCCCGTGTAGAATCCGCTCCACAAAATCTGGGCGGGAACCACGCCAGGAGCCTTGTCGAGTTGGAACTGGAGAACAACTCGGGACTCAAGCTCGGGCTTCGCGTTGTCGGCGCCTTGGCGCTCGCCGTATCCCAACTGGTTGCCAGTCCCGTCAAGAACGGTGTTGGCGCAGGTAGTGGTCGCGGCCAGCGTCGTCTTGTTGACGGTTGTCGTGCAGGCCGAGGTTACGGCATCGGCGGGAACGTTGCCCTCTGCCGGCGTCATGATGGCAAATTCAGGCGAGAGCTTCCAGTTGCGGGAGCCGCCCAGTTTTTGCACAAAGCCAACACGCATTTGCGGAGCACGTTCGTAAACGTTGCCCCAGTAGGCGCCAAAGAATGTGGTCTCGAACAAGTTCATCAACGCGCTGGAACCGAAGATGGTCCAGTCTTGTCCGGCCTCGAAGAAGATGTCCGTATTCGGCTTCGCACTCCAGTCGAGCCGGCCGTACGCCAAACGCAGGGAGAGCGCGTTGCTGCGGATGGTGGAAACGTTGCGGTTGTCGGCGCGGCTGAAGTTGCCTTCGTAGTCGGCCTCAATCTGACCGGTGACCGTCAGGTTCTTAGAGACATCAGGCCATTCGAACTTGGCACCCATACGGGTTTGGCGAGCCTTGACATGGAATTCGGCGTTGTCGGTCGGACCCGTGTCGGCATTCAAGAAGCCGGGAGGTGGAAAATCGTCTCCCCGAGGAGAACTCGAGTCATAAGCTGCCGTAGCTTTGATGAAGCCGTAGGGCGTCACTCTGACCGCACCCAACTTTAACGCGGGAGCTAAACCTTCCTTGAGCGGCGGGTCAATGGGTAGGACGCGGAGCGGTGCGATTGCGGGTATGACGACCGGACCAGTAACCTCTTTGGGAGCCGCCGCCTGAGTTGAGCCGGTGGTAAGCGTTGCCGACTGCGTAGCACCCGACTCGGTATCGACCAGCGAGTGCAGGGTGTCCGCGTCCACGGCGCTTTTCAGTTCCGCGGCCTCCGAGTCATTGACCACACCCTTTGCCTTCAGCAGCTGAAGCAACTGCTGCATCCCTGCCGCGTTGGACACGTTTCCTAGACTGTTGGCTTCCGTGGTAGTCAGGATGCCTTTTTTCACCAGTAGCTCGACCAATGATGGACTGATAGCCCCTACATTGGCGCTTCCGTTCGTTGGTGCGGCACTAACAGCCGCGTTGGTGGGGTCTGCGGTGGTCGTGGGACTTGAGTCAGCAGCATACACCGCTACTGGGACCAAGAGACACGCGATCGCGAGCAGGGTGAGTACCGATGACCGGAAAGAGTCTCGCATCTTCGCCTCCAAGCAAATGGCACAATTCCATACCAGACGTAAGCTGGCTTGGCCGGGGATCTCTGATCGGTAAATCCCTGCTGTGAATTGGCCTCGGGGGGAATGTAAGGGAGACTATGAGGATGACTGGCGGACATGGCTCACGCCTGAATGTGATATTGATCACACGACGGCTGTGAGTGACAATGTATCGTTCCCTCAGTGTGGGGCCCCTAAGCGGAAGAGTCTCTGGTGGTTAGGGAAACGATGAGGCGAATCACGCGCGCCACGAATTTCCCCTTGCCACTTTCGTGGGAGAGCTTTCGTGTTTCTCCCTGTGGCTGTGCAGGCGGCGACTTGGCTGCCTTGCAGCTTGATCATGCTGCCATGTTTGTGCGTCACATTCAGGAGTGACGCTCGTCGCCAGAACTAGCGCGGCCGGCATGTTAAATCTAGCCCGCATACGGCCTATTTCACCGGCAGGAGTTTCCTATGGCGGAACAGCAATTATCCAAACAGACAAAGATGGCAATGACCTCCCAGTTTCTGGGATTCATGCTGGACGCGTACGACATGGCGATGGTGCTGGTCATGGCTCCCATCCTCGTCAAAGTTTTTGTTTCACCCAAGGGCAGCGCGGCCTGGCAGTACATCGTCATTGTATTCACCTACTCCATAACCATGGCCGCAAGGCCGATCGGCTCGGCGATTTTCGGACGCTACGCCGATAAAATCGGGAGACGATTCCTCCTGATCCTTACCATCGGCGGCGTCGGCGTGATGTCCCTGCTGGGAGGATTTCTTCCCACCTATGCCCAGATCGGCGTCTGGTCCTACGTCATTTTTTGCCTGCTGCGGTTGTGCATGGGCGTCTTCTTCGGCGGCGAATATGCGGTCGGCCACACCTTTGCCATTGAATATGCTCCGCAAAAGAGGCGTGGCGCGATTGGCGGTTTCATCCAGTCGGGATTCCCTCTGGGCTATGTATTTGCCTCCCTGGTGTTCGCGCTGATTTCGTTCTTGACTACCAAAGAAGCCATGGCGGCGTACGGCTGGCGTATCGCTTTTATGACCGGTGTAATCCCGGTTTTCCTGGCGCTTTATATCAGAAACAATTTGCAGGAATCGCCCGAGTTTGAAAAGACCAAGGCCGAGGGAAAGATCGAGAAGTCCCCGTTCTTGAACCTATTCAAACCGCCCCAACTGTGGGAGTTTCTCCAGGTCTTCTTCTTCATGACCGGCTTGTTTCTCACCGACTATTCGGTCTACGGATTTCTCCCCAACATCCTCACCCTGAAGGGACGTGGCTTTAATACCACGACCTACAGTCTGATTTACGGCTTTGCCCTTTTCATGGCGTTTCTGGGTTACAACTTCTACGGCTGGCTGTCGGATAAAACCGGAAGAAAGATTCTCACCCAGTGGTACTGCGTGTTTCTGGTCGTGTTTGGAATTCCCGTGTTCTACGTTCTCTATCATGCCGCCATCGAGCGGAACCTGTGGATGGCGGTTCTGGGAACGGTAATGGCGGCGATGCTCAAGCTGGCATGGGGAGTGGTTCCCGCCTACTTGTGCGAGCGCTTCCCGACCAAGCGGCGCGCGGCGGGGGTTGGTTTCGGCTACTCCTCTGGCGCTCTGCTGGGAGCCTGGTTCAGCGTTTACGTATGGTGGGCCCACAAGATCCCGTTTATTTCTGCGATTGAAAAGCAGGACATGTGGCTATCGCCGGCGGTCATTCTGACGATAGGCGCAGTGATGACCTTCGTCAGTCTTGTGGTTCTCGCCCGAGACCAAAGACCTGCAGCTGCACGAAGTCGGCGAAAGGGAAAGAGCGAGCGATCGCGCAAAGGAATTGGCGGCTGCTTCACGGGACGCAGTGCCAGCTCGGTAAACGCGATATCAATCGTACTCAACGCCGCGGTGGCTGCCGCGGCGTTTCTGTTGGCTGAGCGGTCCGGCGTCAACCGGCTGACTTTCGAGATTTCTTACGGCCCAAGAAATTTGGGAACTCTTTTCCCCCGGGCCCAGCAATAGACTATGGAGCCTGCAGCGGGTTTAGAAATCTTCCGCGAATGGACCGCAACACAAAACTTAACATTTGTGTTACCGGACTTTACCGTCGAAATCGAGTTGGCGGGGTTTCAATACGTGACAGAAAAAACTGTCGAGAAGGAGTTGAAGAGTTTATGAAAACCAAGTTTTGGGCCGTAGCAGTGGCGCTGTTGGCCCTTGTGCTGTGTGGCGCGGTGATGCTGAGCTATGCACAGGAAACGGCTGAAGCACCGTCCACTGGATGGCATGGCCACGGGCAACATCATATGGGCTGGATGGCGAAACAGCTGAACCTCACGGATGCGCAGAAGGCCCAGATTAAGTCCATGATGCAGTCACAGCGCACCACTATGCATCCACTGATGCAGCAACTTGCGGAAAACCGTAAGGCAATGCTGGCGGCGACCGCCAGTGGCGCCTTCGATCAGGCCAAAGTGACGGCAATTGCTAACCAACAGGCACAAGTGATGGCCCAATTGACCGTTGAAAAGGAATCCATGCAGCATCAGATCTACACCCAGGTGTTAACGCCCGATCAGCGGGCCACCGCCGACCAACTGCGAGCGAAACAAATGGCGCGCATTGACCAGCGGCTGCAGAGGTTGTCGCAGCCGGCAACAGAAACGTCCCAGCAGTAGGCTCGACGACAGACAATCGTGAGTCCATAAACAACGCGGTCGCATGATTGGTGAGTACGGGTCTTCAGGCGCGTGTTAAGGCCAGCCGCCTGATTTCAAGTTCAGCCGCAGAGGTCGGTGACCTCTGCGGCTGAAGCAGTCTCTCTTGCTGCCCTCGACGCGGGACTGAAGAGTCTGTGTGAGAACTGTGCCGTCCCTGAAGGGACTCGATTTTATTTTCCACTTTACCCAGCGCTTCCGCGCTGGGCTAGACTCTTTCGCCCCTGCGGGGCTTGCTTCTTGCGCGATTCACTCCACCGTGCCAATTGAAAAGCGAGTACTCACACAAACTCTGAAGGCCCGCACTAGCCGTGCAATTGAGTACACCAATCCTCCAAAGACCTTTCCCTCTTCACCATCTTCTTTGCCGGATATCAGTGCATCATGGCCGCGCCGGCTTTTCCCGGCTTCGGTTTCCGTAGCAGGAACAGAAACGGAATCATGGCCACAAACATTATCGACATGAAAAGAAACGTGTCGTTGTAAGACAACATGGCCGCTTGCCGCTGCACCGTTCCCCAAATCGCCTGATAAGCCTGTTGGGTTGCGGTGGCGGCACTGGAACCCTGGCTCATAAAGTAGGCCTTCATGCTTTCGAACATCTGCTGCGTAGCGCCACTCTGCGGATAAACATGCTCGCCCAGAATGTTGATGTGCTTCTGCTGGTTGCGGAACTGCACCGTCTCGACCATGGAGATTCCGATACTGGCGCCGATGTTGCGCATCAGGTTGAATAAGCTGGTGGCATTGCCCATGCGCTCATTGGGAATCCCGCCATTCGTAATGGTCGTGAGCGGCACGAAGACAAAACCCAGCGCCGCTCCCTGAATCATAAGCGGCCACCAGAAATTTATCGAAGCCACATTCAGACTGAATCTGGACAACTCCCACATGGCATAGGCGGACGCTACCAGGCCGATACCGAGCAACTTTCGCTGGTCGAACTTGCCGGTCAGCCGGCCGACGATCGGCATGATCAAGAACGATGCCAGGCCGCGCGGCAGGTTGGTGACGCCGGCATGGGTCGCGGTGTATCCCAGCAGATACTTGCATCAGCAGAGGCAGTAACACCGTGCTGCCATAGAGCACGAAGCCAATCACCGTCATCAGGAATGTGCCGATGGCGAACGAACGATACTTGAACACCGAGAGATCCAGCACCGGGTGCTCAGCTTTCAGTTCGCGAATAATCAGCGCAGTCAGACCTCCGACCGCCAGGATCGCCAGCGTAACGATGAAGCGGGAGCCAAACCAATCATCTTCCTGTCCCTTGTCGAGCATGATCTGCAGGCTTCCGATCCCTATGCGTCAGCAGCCCGATTCCCCAATAGTCAATGCCGGTTTTTTCCCGCCGCAGATACGGCGGGTCGAAGATGAAAAGCTGCGTCAAGAATCAGAGCCACAACACCTATCGGAATGTTGATGTAGAAGACCCAGCGCCAACTGTAGTTGTCGGTGAGCCAGCCGCCCGCCACAGGACCCAGCATGGGGGCGACGACGATGCCCAGCGCCCAGAAGGCCATCGCCTGTCCGCGCTTCTCGGGCGGAAACGATTCCAGCAGGATCGCCTGCGAGAGTGGCTGCAATCCGCCGCCGCATGCGCCTTGAATCACGCGGCACAAAATGAGGAACGGCAGGGAGGGCGCCAGGCCACACAAAAATGAAGCGACGGTGAACCCGGTGACGGACAGCATCAGCAGTCGTTTTCTGCCGAAGCGTCCCGCCAGCCAACCGGTCATGGGAAGGATGATGGCATTGGCAACCAGGTAAGAGGTGAGCGTCCAGGTGGCTTCATCGTTGCTAGACGACAGGCTGCCGGCGATATGCGGCAGCGAAACATTGACTACGGTCGTGTCCAGCACCTCCATAAAGGTGCTCGACATGACCGCTATCGCAATTAACCATGGATTGATATCGCGATGTTCCCTCGCTCCCAGCAACGCCATTCCTATATTGGCCTCGTCTTCCCTGGATGATCAGCAATGTAATAGTTCTGTCATTTCAGCTGGAACGCGTTAGATATCACCGCAATCCAAGCCCCTGCTGCCTAGCATTTGCTTATGGTTCAGCCATCAAACTTTGATTGGATTACTCCGCACCCCAAAGGGACTCAGGCGCGGGTCCTGCTGAGCTCCGTGTTCGGCCCCTATGCCCAGGATGACGAATTCGGCAGCCGCGCCATCAACCCCATGGAGCTGTATCACAACCAGGTCACGCGCGAGCAAGGCAGCTTCTCGCTGCGCATGTTCCATCGCTCCTGGGGACTGATGATGATCCAGCGCAATATCTCGGCACCCTGCACCCTACTCGATTTCCCGACGCTCGACGATTTCCAGCGCGAACTGACCTCCTCCGAATACGACATCGTCGGGATTTCTGGCATCATTCCGAATTTCGGGAAGGTGCGTGAAATGTGTCGCCAGGTTCGCCGTCTGTCGCCCAATTCCATCATCGTCGTGGGCGGACACGTCGCCGCCATTCCCGGGCTGGATACGTTACTTGATGCGGATTACATCGTCCGCGGCGAGGGCATTTCCTGGATGCGGCGTTATCTGGGCGAAGACTCCGAAGCGCCGATCGCCCATCCCGAAATCGTCTCCGGCTTCGGCTTCCGCATCCTGGGGATGCGGGTGCCCGACCGCAAATGCGATACCGCTGCCACCCTTATTCCTTCGGTCGGATGCCCACTGGGATGCAACTTCTGCACCACATCTTCGTTCTTCGGCGGCAAAGGCAAGAGCATCCACTTCTACCGGTCCGGCGACGAACTCTTTGAGGTCATGCAGCAGATGGAGGCTGCTCTCGGCGTCAGTTCTTTCTTCGTGATGGACGAGAACTTCCTGCTCAATCGCCCGCGCGCCATGGAACTGCTCGCACGCATGAAGAAAGCCGATAAGAGTTGGGCACTCTACGTGTTCTCGTCCGTGAATGCCATCCGTAAGTACACCACGGACGAACTGGTGCAGCTGGGGGTCTCGTGGATTTGGGTGGGGCTCGAATCGCCCAACTCGAGCTATGCCAAACTAAAGAATTCCGATACGCGAGCGCTGGCGGCGGAGTTGCGCCGGCACGGCATCAAGCTCCTGGGTTCGACGATCGTCGGCCTCGAGCACCACACGCCTGAGAACATTCATGACGAGATCGAATACGCGGTCTCGCACGGCACGGACTTCCATCAGTTCATGTTGTACACACCGGTGCCGGGAACTCCGCTGTTCTTCCAGATGCAGCAGGCAGGCCGGATGTGCGACGAGGTAGACTTGGCCGACATTCACGGGCAGTTCAAGTTTAACTTTAAACATGCGGCCATATCACGCGATGAATCAAAGGTATTCCTTGATTTTGCATTCCGCCACGATTTTGAGCGTAATGGTCCCAGTTTGTTCCGCATCTGCCAGACAACCTTCCAGGGATGGAAGCGCTACCACGATTATCCGGACCTGCGAGTGCGGCGTCGTTTCGCTCAAGAAGCCAGAAAGTTGCGTAGCACCTACAATGCCGCGCTCTGGGCGATGGAGCGGCGGCTTCGAAAAACAAACCCGCCGGTGTCGGAGCGAATTCGCGAGTTGCGGCGCGAAGTCGAGTCCGCCTTCGGTGCATTCACTCGACTGGTACGCGTCGTGGTCGGACCAATATTGTTATGGACATCGAAACGCGAAGACAAGCGCCTGGCCAACGGCGTCACCTACGAGCCGCAGACGTTTGTAGAGAGGAGCAACTGGATAGCAAAGGATAGAGAATTAGTTTCCGCGAACATTGTGACCATGCGCCCGCGTGAAGCTGAGCATCGGCTGACAAACATCGCGGTGGCGCGGGTTGGGGTCGAGAACCTCAGCGGGGTATCGAGCGATTAGGGTGCTTCCGCCAGCCAAACGTGGAGTGCTTTGAAGGGGCACGGCTTCAGCCGTGGCGTAAATCTGCGTAATTATAATGGCTTTAGCCGCTGAGGGAGTTCGACTTGCGAGACGAAGAGCGAGTTCCCTGAGGGGCTGAAGCCCAACTTCCTACGCAGACCGGACGGCACGGCTGAAGAGGCTGCTGAAAAACTCCCTACTGAGAACAGCCTGGGTAGTGCGGGCCTTCCAGGCCCGCGTTCACCGGGTCTTGTGAAGAGGGCTTTAGCCCCTGAGGTACCTCGTCCAAAGCCGCTAAAATAGCCTCTTTTATGCAATGCCCCCAGGCCTAAAGGCCGTTTCACGGTACTCGCTTGACGCGGCGCTGAAGCGCCGCACTACCCGAACTCGCTCCGGAGAGGACTTTTTCAGCGGCCTGTGAAGCCGTGCCCCTTCAAAGCTCATCGATTTCAGCTTACAAGAAAAGCCTTCGTCGCGAGTGTCCCATACATTCGCGACTTTCGAATGTGTGGGAGAGAAGAGTTGATGCAATCTCGTATTCGACGTAATCAGTTCCCACTCATTCCAAACCCAGGAATGAGTGGGCCCACCCGGCACACGCGTGTGCAACGTTCTAGATCGCCGCGCAAATCGCTTTGACTTCGGTGTACATCTCCAAGGCTTCGTGGCCCATCTCGCGGCCCCAGCCTGACTGCTTGTATCCGCCGAACGGCAACGCCGCGTCGAAGACGTTGTAGCAGTTAATCCATACCGTGCCGGCGCGCAGCTTCTCGGCAATGCGGTGCGCCTTGCTGATGTCGCGAGTCCACACCGCGGCCGCCAGGCCGTACTCGCTGGTGTTGGCCTCGGCGATCATCTTGTCCACATCGCGGAACGGCATGGCACAAACAACAGGCCCAAAGATTTCTTCGCGAACTACTTTCATGTGGGGCTTGGTCTTTACCATTACCGTCGGCTCGACAAAATATCCCGTGCCTGGCCGCTTGCGTCCGCCCACAACGGCCTCAGCCCCTTCACTGAGCCCGATCTCCAGATAGTTGCACACGCGCTTCAGCTGTTCCTCTGAGACCAGCGGCCCCATCGAAGTCTCGGGATCGAACCCATGTCCCACTTTGATCTTCCTGGCCTGTTCGGATACACCCTCGACCACCTGATCGAAAATGCTCTGCTCCACATAGAGCCGCGATCCTGCGCAACAACACTGACCGTGGTTGAAGAAGATGGCGCCTGCGGCTCCGGGAATCGTCGCCTTCATGTCCGCGTCGGCGAAGACCACGTTGGGCGACTTCCCACCGAGTTCCAGTGAAACCTTCTTGAGATTGCCGGCAGCGGCTTGCACGATAAGCTTGCCAACTTCGGTTGAACCCGTGAAGGCGACTTTGTCCACATCAGGATGCGAAGCCAGTGCCGCTCCCGCAGTCTCGCCATAACCCGGCACCACGTTGACCACACCATCCGGAAAACCAGCTTCGGCGACGAGTTCGGCCAGCAGTAGCGCGCTCAGCGGAGTCTGCTCCGCCGGCTTCAGCACCACGGTGCAGCCGGTCGCCAGTGCCGGACCCAGCTTCCACGCCGCCATCAGCAGCGGAAAATTCCAAGGGATAATCTGCCCAACCACTCCGACAGGCTCGCGCCGGGTGTAAGCGAGGTACTTCGGCGAAAAAGGAATGGTGTTGCCTTCGATCTTGGTTGCCCATCCCGCCATATAGTGGAAAAGGTCAACCGCCAGCGGTACATCGGCAACGCGCGCTACCGATAGCGGCTTGCCGTTATCCAGGCTTTCCAGTTGGGCAAATTCTTCCAGGTGCTCTTCGATCAAGTCGCCGAGCTTCCAGATGAGGCGGCCACGCTGCGAGGCAGACATCGCAGACCAGGCATCCCCTTCGAACGCCTTGCGCGCCGCCTTCACCGCGCGATCGATGTCCTCGCGATCGCCTTCGGCGATCTGGGCTAGAACTTCTCCCGTTGCCGGATTGTAGCTGGGAAATGTTTTCCCTGACGCCGCCGCCACCCACTTTCCATCGATGAACATCTTGCGCGGCTTACTGACGAATTCCTGAACGCGATTGTGCATCTGCGCGGTACTTACAGCAGTAGACATAAACACCTCCTGAGGGCGGCCCGTCGAAGGTCCCCTATCCGTAGTTTTGCGAATGCGTGGGCTATCCGACGGACGTCGACCCCACCTACCGGGCAAAGTTTATCAGAGCCTGGAGCAGAGTGCTCACGGGCAAATGGCTGACGCCAGAAAATCGGAATTAGGCTTGGCTGGCTTCTGCGCGGGCCTGTTCCACGGTCGGAGCAAAGACAAAGAGTTGCTCGACTTTCGTGACCTTCAACGACGTCAACAGACGTTCGTGGACACCGACCAGGACTAGCCTGCGGCCGGAATGCTGCCTTGAGACGTGAGCCCCCACCAGGCACCCAATCCCGGCGGAGTCCACGTAGGGCATATCGGTGAGGTCAATGATCAACAGCTCAGCAGAGTTCGACCTGACCTCGCTCTGAAGTGGAAAAAAGTTCCCCAACAAAAGAGGCCCATGGATCCGAATCACCACAACGGCACCATCTGGGTCCGCAAGTTTCTCTATCTGCAATGGCTTTTCTTGCATAGCTTTTGAGTCTATAACGCCGGACACGCGCCCAATATTAATTTCCGGTTACGGAAACGCCAGCGCGGCATCTTATGTAATTCTGCATACTGATGAGGAGCCGCAACCAATGCCCGAAATCAATTGCAATTATGTCGATCTGCCGATCGAGGACGGAACCACCATGCGCGCCTGGCTTGCCATGCCAAAACCAGGGCCGCCAAAAGCCGGACTGATGATCTTTCAAGAAGCGTTCGGAGTGAATTCGCACATTCGCGACGTGACCGAACGATTTGCCAGGCAGGGGTATGCGGCGTTGGCTCCAGAGCTGTACCACCGCGTCGCGCCTGGCTTCGAAGGCAGGTACGACGACTTCGCCAGCGCGCTGCCCCTTGCGAAACAGACAACGACGTCCGGGCTGCAAAGCGATGTGCGCGCCACGCATCAGTTTCTGCGGGAGCGTTGCGGAGACCTCATCGCTTGCGTCGGCTACTGCATGGGCGGGCGGATTTCGTATCTTGCGAACATCACCGTTCCACTGAAAGCTGCCATCTCGTATTACGGGGCCGCACCCGCCGACATGATGGGCCTCGCCGGGAGAAGTTCCGCGCCCATGCTTTTCTACTAGGGCGGACTGGACAGGAGTATCGGACCGGAGCAGCGACAGATTGTATCCGAAGGCATGAAAGCTTCGACGAAACCCTGGGTCGAGCTAATGTTTTCCGATGCTGAACATGGCTTCTTCTGCGATCAGCGGCCCAGCTACAATCCGCGGGCCGCACAACTATCGTGGACCTTGACGCTGTCGTTCTTGGATCAGCATCTCTCCTAGCAGGTCCTGAAGTTGGTCATGCCCAGCAAGTCTTTACAGTCCGCCAACAGCGTTGCCGGTTCCGGCTGGAAATTCGCAGTGCGCGCGCTTCGGCACCGCAATTACATGTTGTTCTTCTCCGGGCAGACGGTGTCATTGATCGGCATATGGATGACCCGTATCGCGACCGCATGGTTGGTTTACCGGGTGACCCATTCAGCCTTCCTGCTCGGTTTGGTTGGATTTTCGGGACAGATTCCGGTGTTGCTGCTGGGACCTTTTGCCGGCGTATGGGTCGATCGCTGGAACCGTCACCGGGTGCTGGTGATCACACAAACGCTTTCGATGCTGCAGTCGTTTGCGTTGGCCGCTCTGGCCTTGACTCATTACATAACCGTGACCGATATCGTTCTACTTTGCCTGTTTCAGGGCGCCATCAATGCCTTCGACATGCCGGCGCGCCAGGCCTTCGTCATACAGATGGTCGAGGACCGAGCCGACCTCTCCAACGCCATCGCACTGAACTCATCCATGGTGAACGCGTCGCGCCTGCTGGGGCCTTCCATCGCCGGCGCCGTGATTGCAGTGGCGGGCGAGGGTTACTGCTTCTTGATCGACGGCCTTAGCTATCTCGCGGTGATCGGTTCCCTGCTCCTGATGGTCATCGCCCGCAAGCAGGAGATCAAGCCCCGTAAAAAGGTATGGCAGGAATTCACCGAAGGCTGGCGCTATGTTGCCGAATTCGTGCCCATCCGTTCGATTCTATCGTTGCTCGGGCTGGTGAGCCTGGTGGGCATGCCATACACCGTGTTGATGCCGCTGTTCGCCGCCAACGTGCTCCACGGCGGAGCGCACACTTTAGGATTTCTCATGGGGGCCTCGGGGGTTGGGGCGTTGCTCAGCGCAGGCTGGTTGGCGGCGCGAAGGTCGGTGCTCGGATTGGGGCGAGTCATCCCGGCGATGGCCTGTCTCTTCGGCAGTGCGCTCATCGCTTTCTCGTTCTCCCGGCTGCTTTGGCTCTCGCTTCTGCTGATGGTGGTAACCGGCTTCGCCATGATGCAGCAGATGGCTGCCAGCAACACGGTGTTGCAAACCATCGTGGAGGAAGACAAGCGCGGCCGGGCGATGAGCTTTTATTCGATCGCATTTCAGGGCATGGCGCCCTTCGGTAGTCTCTTCGCCGGCATCATCGCAAGCCATATCGGCGCACCCTACACCCTGGCCATCGGAGGCTGCTGCTGCATCGCGGGAGGATTGTGGTTTATCAGCCAGCTCCCGCAGATTCGCGCGTTGATTCGCCCCATCTACGGCAGGCTTGGAATTCTTCCGGAAATTGCAGATGGCCTGCGGGCCGCCGCCGCGCTGCAGGTGCCGCCGGAAGATTAAGTTGCGGACATGCGACGCTTCAGCGTGGCCGTGGCATGAGTCATGGCTGGTTGCCGTTTACAATTAGGCTGGCATTAATGCGGACGAACCGAATCCGTGCTGGACGGAAGCTGCACATGCGTAGTGTCGCTGCGCGAGGTGGCTGGGTTTCCCTCATGAACGCGCGTTGCCGATGATATGCCAGCGGACGCACTCCGGGATTGGGTTGCGCCACCGCCGGCGGAGGCACTCTGATGCTTCGTCTGCGCAGGCGGATGGAAGACGTGATGGTCGCGTCCCGGATAGCGTTGCGCCGCGAGCGGCATCGCCAAAAGAAGCGTCGTGGCGATGATCGAAATCTTAACTGGGCCCGGGGTACTCATGGGTTGTAGGGGTAACTCTGCCACCAATTTAAGCCATGGCCGAGGCTGTGTCTACTCGAAAGATAATGTCGGGGGTGCTACTTTCGCCGTAGTCCCCTGAGCTTAGAGGCAGCGGATTTGCGGTCGCTCCTACCGAAGCGGTGCTCAAAGTTCGGCATGTCCACCCGCCTTCCCCGGAAGCGTATCCCTTCCGATTTCAGGAGAAAACGCTGTTCCATGGCCGATTCGCCGCGCAGCGAGATCCGGCCTCCCGAGCCCAAAACTCGTTGCCAGGGCAGTCCCTGCACCTGCTTTAGGACGCGTCCAACGTGGCGCGCACATCGAGGATAACCGGCAGCTATGGCAATCGCGCCATATGTGCTCACCCGGCCACGCGGAATCTTCCGGATGGCGTCAGCGACGGCTTTCTCCAGCGGAGGTTTGACTGGGCGCTTAAGTTTCATCGCTCACGTTAAGATACACCCATGACCGAACCGACTCATGATCCCACAGCGCGCTTCTCTGACCGGGTGGACGACTATGTCAAGTACCGCCCTCATTATTCGAAAGACCTGGTACAGGCGCTACAACGAGCCTGTGATCTTCGTCCCGAGCACGTGATTGCCGATGTCGGCTGCGGCACCGGTCTGCTGGCAGAGATCTTCCTGGAAAACGGCAATCGCGTCATAGGGGTAGAACCCAACCGAAAAATGCGGATTGCTGGTGAAAACTACCTGGCGCGATTTCCGAATTTCAGCATGCTGGACGCCAACGCCGAAGCCACCGGCCTGCCTGACGCGGGCTCCGACTTCGTGCTGGCCGGGCAGGCGTTTCACTGGTTCCGTCCTGCCGATACGCGGGTGGAGTTTACCCGCATCGTAAAGCCGGGAGGCTGGGTTGTCCTGGTATGGCACGACCGCGACACTACGTCGAAACCATTCTTGCGAGCTTACGAGGACTTCGTGCGCCGCTATTCCACCGACTACGACCAGGTCTCACATAAATACCTGGCCAGCTATGACGCACTGCAGCGCTTCTTCGCTCCCGATGAAGCGAGGGTGATCGAACAGCATAACCGACAGGAACTCAACTTTGACGGCCTGCGCGGCCGGTTGCTGTCCTCATCCTATGTACCCAGGTCAGGCGAAAAGCACGAGGCGATGATGCGCGAGGTGCCGCGTCTGTTTTCGTCGCATGAGGAAGACGGCCGTGTCACGCTGGAGTACGACACCAAGATCTATTACGGACATTTGCAACGATGAACGTCGCGCAAGACCCTGCAACCGACCCGGTGGTGTTGCGAACGGAGCATGTGGGACGCCGGGTAGGAGACGTCTCCATCGTCAGCGACGTTTCGCTCGACGTACATCACGGCGAGATGCTCGGCATTGTCGGCGCCAGTGGCTCGGGTAAGAGTTCGCTGCTGCGCTTGTTGAACCGTCTGGACGAACCGACTAGCGGCACCGTCTTTCTCGACGGCCAGGACTATCGCCAGTTCGCTCCACGCGAACTGCGACGCCGCGTCGGCATGGTGACGCAGCGGCCCTTCCTCTTTCCTGGCAACGTAGGTGCCAACGTGCGCTTTGGACCTTTGCAGCGCGGCGAAACGTTGGCCGATGAAGACATTTCTCGTTTGTTGGAGCGCGTCGGCCTGCCCGGCTTTGCTGCACGCGACGTCGTCAATCTTTCGGGCGGAGAACAGCAACGCGTTTCGCTGGCGCGAGCGCTGGCGAACCGTCCCGAGATTCTGCTGCTCGACGAACCGACCTCGGCGCTGGATGAACACGCCAAAGCGGGCGTCGAACAGCTCATCTGCAGCCTGGTAAAAGATCACTCCCTGACCTGCGTGATGGTCACGCACGATCGCGATCAGGCCCGCCGCATGTGCGACCGGGTTGCGCTCATGGAAACAGGTCGCCTGATTCAATACGGAAAACCGGCGGAGGTGCTGGGTGCTTAAATCACTGTTCCACACGCAACTGACCCTCGGCTTCGCGCAGGCCGCCATCGCATCGGTGCTGGCTCTGGCCGTAGTGTTGCTGGCGCGACGCCGCAACATTCATCTGGAAAGCGATGCTGCCATCGCGCTGCTGCGCGGCATTGTTCAGATTGTCGCCGTGGGATCGATCCTGGCTCTGCTGCTGAAGAGTCCACGCTGGACGAGCGTCTTCCTGCTGACAGGCATGATCATCGCGGCGGGGTCGATCTCGGCCAAGCGTGCCAAAAACATCCCTGGCGCGCGCAAGGTGTCCACGTATTCGATTGCTGCCGGCGCTGGATTGGTCACCGCCATCATGACCTGGGCCGGAGTCATCGACACCGCCATCACGTCGCTCATTCCAGTTGGCAGCATGATCATCGCCAACGCCATGAACACCAATGGACTGGCGTTAAATCGATTTCGGTCCGAGGTTCTCGCCCACGCCGGCGAGATCGAAACCGCGCTCGCGCTGGGCGCTGCGCCCGAGCACACTGTCGCCAGCTACGCCGAGTCGAGCATCCACGCATCGCTGATTCCCGCAATCGACAACCTGCGCTCACTGGGGATCGTGTGGATTCCGGGGCTGATGACAGGAATGCTGCTTTCCGGCGCTGACCCGCTGTACGCCGCAATCTATCAGTTCGTAGTGATCGCTATGATCCTGGCTTCGTCGGGACTGACTTCCCTGCTGAGCACGATGATGATCCGCAACCACGCGTTCTCGGGTGCGGATCAGCTGGTGTTGAAGGGCGCTTAAGAACTAGAACGGCTTCCTCAGAGGCTGGCCAGGGCGTGCACGCCTTCTGACGCCGCGCGATTACACCCTTATCAATGTCAGCCCGGGAAAGGCCGCGCGGTAAAGACCATCGTCGAGAGTGAGCAAGCGATAGCCGCGCTCGGAGGCGTGAGCGCCAATCAAGAAGTCGGTCAGAATACGCCGAGGTCCGGCAGGATGTTTCGCTCTCCGGCGCGCCGCATATCTTTGAAAGGCCCGCCCTGCCGCACGCCAGATTTCTTCGTGCAAGTTCCACTCCAACACAATTCCCGTGTCGCGGATAAAAGTGTTCAGGAAATTTTCGCTTCGACCGGGCGCGGCCATCAGTTCGGCGAAGACGGGGCCGCTAACGACCAGGCCTCCGTCGGTAAATGCTTTGTCCAATGCCGTCTGTGCCACCAGGCTGAGGGCACGATCGCTGTCCCAAAGAGCGACGATGACGTTGGTGTCAATGGAGGTCGTCATCGCCCCCGCATCTCCCGAACCCAACGACGGATCGCCTGCCGGCCGGACGGCATTCCCAGGTTACCGATCCCGCGATACTTTGCGAACGGACTCGTCATCCTTACGGGCCGTACCCGGACTCCGGTCTCGTCGCTTTCGAACATCAGCCGGTCGCCAGAGCGAACGCCCAGCAAGCGACGTACCTCATGCGGTACCGTAATCTGCCCCTTGCTCGTAATCTTGGCTTGTTTCTGCAATTGGCGGTCTCGCATTTCCTTACCTTACCACAGATCGCCTTACCTGGCTCAGATCCTAGTTTTTGTGCCGCGTGGGCCACAAGAACCAACGCCCACCACCGCTTGGATATTTCCGATCCCAATCCTTCTCCCGCGGCCTGCCAATCCGGGGTGTTCACGTCTCCAGCGTGTACCGTGTGGCTGCCAGCCGATACATCTTCCGCCACACTAGCCGGTTAACCGTCACCACCACGATGGCCATCACAATGGTAGACGCCAGCAGCAGATCGAAGTTGCCGACATCGGTGGCTCGCGAAATGGTCGCGCCCAAGCCAACGGTCGTGTAGGTCTTGTCTTTCAGACGAAAGTACTCGGCCACAATGCTGGCGTTCCACGCGCCGCCTGAGGCCGTCACCATCCCGGTGATCAGATACGGGAAGATGCCAGGCAGAATCAGTTTGCGCCAGCGTTGCGCGCGCGTGAACTTGAACAGGTCCGAAGCTTCCTTCAGGTCGGTGGGAATCGCCATGGCCCCGGCGATCACGTTGAAGAGGATGTACCACTGGGTTCCCAGCAGCAGCAGCAGGATCGATCCCAGCCCCAGGCCGCCACCGATCCTGATCAACACCAGTAACACGATGGGAAACAAGGCAGTCGCCGGAACCGAAGCAGCGATCTGGGCCAGCGGTTGCGCAATGCGCGCCAGCCTGGGATTGAAGCCGATGGCCACGCCCGCGGGAATCGTCCAGGCGGCGCCAATCACCAGAGCCGCCAGCACGCGCAGAAATGTCGCGCCCGCACCAGTGAACAGCTCGCGATACTCCCCGCCACTCAAGCCGGTCAGCATCACGATGGTCCTGGTCACGGCGTAGAGCACGCCGGCCACGGCAATCGCGGCGATGGCGCGGCCGGTCCATACCTTCCACGGCACCGGAGGAGCTTCTTCGGCACCACGGTCGTGCTGCCGGGCGAAGTGCAATGCGAGCCGCTCCTGCAACGGTCGAATCGCACGTTTGCGCAGCTTGATGAGTCCTCGCGAACCCTGAATGACGTTGAGGAACCAGGAGCGTGGCGCGTCGGCGCTTTCCACCTGCTCCATCTTGAACTTCTCAGCCCACGCGATGACTGGGCGCCAGACGATCTGGTCGAGCAGAACGATCACCAGGATCATGACGCCGACGCCCCAGAAGATGGCCTGCGTGTCTCCGGCGCTGGCCGCGGTTTGCAGGTACGAACCTAACCCCGGCAGGCGGAAGTCGCGTGAGCCCAGCACAAACATCTCGCAGGCCATGAGAAAGAACCAGCCGCCCGCAACCGACATCATGGAGTTCCACACCAGGCCGATGGCAGCGTAAGGCAGTTCGAATTGCGTGAACCGTTGATACCAATTAAAGCGGTATATTCTGGCGGCCTCGCGCATGTCGCGCGGAATGCTCTTCAGCGACGAGTAAAAGCTGAAGGCCATGTTCCACACTTGCCCGGTGAAGATGAGCAGGATGGCTCCCATCTCGACGCCAATCTGGTGATGCGGAAACAGCGCGACCATCGCCAGCATCACGCCCGGCAGAAAGCTGAGCACCGGAATGGACTGCAGAATGTCGAGGAGCGGAATCATGATCCGCTCGGCTTTGGGGTTATACGCGGCGACGTAGCCGTAAACCAGAGTGAAAGCGAGCGAAAGAACGTAGGCTACCGTGATCCTCAGCAGCGAGTAAGCCGCATAAATCGGCAGATGGGAGGGATCGCGCGAAATTTCAACGTGAGGATTGAAGGGGCCGAGCCAGGTACGTCCCAGCAGCAGAATCACGTAGAAAATCGACAACCCGGCGGCGAAGATGACGAAGTCGGTCAGCACCGACCAGGTCTGAGCAGGCAGCAACGACCACGGGCCCTTGCCCAAAATCCGGATCGGCTGCCAGGTGCCGCGAGCCATCAGACCTCGCCTGCCGAGGGAACCGCATCCGCTTCTGCCGTGTGGAATAGCCGCTTCGTTTCAGAGTCGTAGTCGAAGATCTCCGCATAGCGTCCCCAGTTCAGCGCGGTCTCGAACTGGCGCTCCACCTCATCGGAGCTGAAGTGTTCGTCAAGAATGTCGCGGAAGAACTCCTCGCCGATGGCATGGTCGCGCTTGGCGTGCAAGGTATTCTCGATGAGCCGCAGAATTGCGATGTTCTTTAGTGCCGCCTCGCGGAAGATGGTCTTTTGGGTCTGGATGTCGGCCTCGCCAAAGGTGCGGCCCTGCGGAGTAATTTCGACATCGCCCTCGTGCAGCTGCGCGAAACCGAGCATCACCGAGGCATCCACGATGGGCAGAAGATCGTCAACGTCCATGGAAAGTTCGTCCGCAAGTTTGTAGAGATCGTCGCGGCCGCCGCGATCGGCCAGCAGTTCCATAAATCCGGCAATGCCGCCGGGCCGCGCGTGCGGCAGCATCTGGAACTTGGTACGCTCGCGAGGCTGACCGTCCCCGGCTTGCTGGGCTGCCTTACCGGGCACCGATGCCTGTTCGTCGGGGCGGGTCAGCGTCTTGTAGATGTAATCCACATAGGCCAAAAAGCGCGGCGACTTGCGGTCACGATACTGCGGAATCTCGATCTCGAAGTCTGAACGGATGCGCCCAGGATTGCGGCCCAGCACGATCACCCGGTCGGCCAGCAGCACCGCTTCCTCAATGTTGTGGGTCACGATGAAGATGGCAGTGGTTGGCATCTTCTTGTTCAGCCATAATTCGAGCAACTCGGAGCGCAGGTTCTCGGCAGTTAGAACATCGAGGGCCGAGAAAGGCTCGTCCATGAACAGCACTTCGGGCTCGACCACCAGCGCGCGCGCGAAGCCCACCCGCTGCTTCATGCCGCCGGAAAGCTCTTTGGGATAGGCGGTTTCGAATCCGTCAAGGCCGACGGTGTCAATCATCTTCAGCGCGCGCTTGTGGCGCTCGATGGCGCCGGCGCCTCGGGCAATGAGTGGCGCCTCCACGTTCTCCAGCACGGTGAGCCAGGGGAATAGGGCGAAGCTCTGGAAGACAATGGAGACATGCGGAATCTGGCCGTTCATCGGTTTGCCGTGCCACAACACTTGTCCGGACGAGGGCTTCGACAAACCCGTGAGCATGCGCAGCAAGGTCGATTTGCCCGAACCCGAGGGACCCAGCAGAGCGACGATTTTTCCCGGCGAGACGCTGAGATCGGTGGGCGCAATCACCTCAATGCGATTGCCATCGGCTTGGGGATAATACTTCTCGACCGCACAAGCCTGAATGATGGGCTCAGCCAAATTCTCTCTCCTTGGGACAGGCTTCCTTAGTCTATGGGTTGCGCGCGGGCCCAGACAATCATGGCTGACGTAATTCATGTGAATGGAGTGTGAATTTGGAGGGTTGAGTCTTGCGGCCTAGGCTGAAAGCAAGTTCGCCAGCCCCCGACCCATTTCGCCCGGACTTCGCACGGTTCTGGTAGAGCAGTGCTTTAGCGCTGCGTTCATGTTGATTGCAATTTTCCATGAGCCCGCTTCAGCGGGCGACACTGTGTCGTCGGCTGAAGCCGCAGCAGCTTTTGCTAATACTCGGGACGCAGGCCTTGAAGGCCCGCTCTACGCTGAGGCTGGTGAGAAATCCAGGTTCGCCCTTCGGCTGGGCTCGGTGCAGGCTCCAGCGGCGCGAACCGGGACCCCGATGCGAGGCTGGATCACCAGGTGCCTGCTACTTCGCGGCCATCGCCTTTACTTGGTCGAGCGCGAGATTCACCTCGAGAACATTGACTCGCGGCTCACCCAGCAATTTCCAGGTCCGTTGTTCCGTGTGCTGCTGAATGATTTGCCGGACCTGGTCTTCGCTCAAGCCACGCTCTCGCGCAATACGCGGGACCTGGAAGTCCGCCCCCGCGGGAGTGATATCGGGATCGAGGCCTGACGCGGAAGTGGTCACCAGGTCGATGGGGACCGGCTGGCCGGGGTTCTCTGCTTGCAGACGCGTTACATCGGCCTTCACGCGATCGATCAAGTGCTGGTTGGTTGGACCCAGGTTCGATCCGCCGGAATTGGCGGCGTCGTAGCCGTTTCCCGCTGCCGATGGCCGCGAGTGAAGGTATCCCGGCCCTACAAACGCCTGTCCGATAATCCGCGAACCGACAATTTGGCCGTTACGCGAGATGAGTTGGCCGTTGGCTTTATCGCGGAACAGCAGTTGCGCCAGGCCGGTGACCACTAGAGGATAGATCAGCCCCAGCAGCACCGTCGTGACGATGGTCATCAGAATTGCGATCTTAAGATTTTGTTTCATAGTTCCTTCCCGTTTGAAACCAGAACCTTTTCACCACAGAGGCACGGAGAGCACAGAGTTTTGTTCCTAACACTGCCTCCACCGTTAGAAAACCACCGTTCTGATCGTTCGCGATAATCTTTTTGCAAGTGTCTTCCATCGCGCAGGCCGCCAACTTGTGATAGCTAAGCAATCTCTGTGTCTCCGCGCCCCTGTGGTGAAGAGTCTTCACGCCAAGCCCACTCCAGCAATGATCATGTCGATCAGCTTGATCCCGATGAACGGGATGATGATGCCGCCTAATCCGTAGATGAGCAGGTTGCGCCGCAGCAGAACAGCCGCACTCAAGGCGCGATACTTTACCCCTCGCAAGGCGAGCGGGATGAGCGCGATGATAATGATGGCGTTGAAAATCACAGCCGAGAGGACAGCGGATTCCGGCGTGCGCAGGTGCATGATGTTGAGTGCGTTCAACACCGGAAAGGTGCCGGCAAACATGGCCGGAATGATGGCGAAGTACTTGGCGACGTCGTTGGCAATGGAGAACGTGGTCAACGAGCCACGCGTCATCAGCAGCTGCTTGCCGATGGCGACAACCTCGATCAGTTTGGTCGGATTGGAATCGAGGTCCACCATATTGCCGGCTTCCTTGGCGGCCTGGGTACCGGTATTCATGGCGACTCCGACATCGGCCTGGGCCAGCGCCGGGGCATCGTTGGTCCCGTCGCCCGTCATGGCCACGAGTTTGCCTTCCGCCTGCTCGCGGCGAATGAGGTCCATCTTTTCCTTGGGAGTGGCCTCCGCCAGGAAGTCATCCACTCCGGCTTCGCGTGCAATCGCCGCGGCGGTAAGCGGATTGTCGCCGGTGATCATGACCGTCTTGATCCCCATGGCCCGCAACTGATCGAAGCGGTCACGCATGCCGCCCTTCACAATGTCCTTGAGGTGGATGACCCCGAGGGCGCGCCGTTGTTCAGCCACTACCAGCGGCGTGCCTCCCGAGCGGGCGATCATCTCGACGGTGGCTTGAACGTCAGCGGGCATGGTGACGCCGTTCAAGGCCAGGTAGCGCTCAATGGCGTCCGTGGAACCCTTGCGAATCTGATTGCCGTTCATGTTCACGCCCGACATGCGAGTCTGCGCCGTAAACGGCACGAATTCCATTTCATGGGTGGACAACTCACGGCCGCGCAAGCCGTATTTCTCTTTTGCCAGCACTACAATCGAACGTCCCTCTGGCGTCTCATCTGCGAGCGAAGAAAGCTGGGCAGCGTCGGCCATCTCGGCTTCGGTCACACCCGGAGCGGGTATGAACGTTGCCGCTTGCCGATTGCCCAGGGTGATGGTTCCGGTCTTGTCGAGGAGTAGCGTATTCACATCTCCGGCGGCCTCGACCGCGCGTCCCGACATGGCGAGCACGTTGTGCTGGATAAGGCGGTCCATGCCGGCGATGCCGATCGCCGATAACAAACCGCCGATGGTGGTGGGAATGAGGCACACCAGCAGGGAAACCAGCACGAATACCGTCTGCGGCGAGCCGGAGTAGATGGCGAACGGCTGCAGTGTAACTACGGCCAGCAGGAAGATGATGGTGAGGCCTGCCAGCAAAATGTTCAGCGCGATTTCATTCGGTGTTTTCTGCCTCTCCGCCCCTTCCACCAGGGCAATCATGCGATCCAGAAAAGTCTCGCCTGGATTCGATGTGACCCTTACCTTGATCTGGTCGGAGAGCACGCGAGTTCCGCCCGTAACCGCGGAGCGGTCCCCACCCGATTCGCGAATGACCGGCGCCGACTCGCCGGTGATAGCGGATTCATCCACCGAGGCGACGCCGTCAATAATTTCTCCATCCGACGGTATGAGTTCTCCCGCTGAAACCAGCACTACATCTGCGACACGAAGCTTGGAACTTTGCACCTGCTCGGTGTGGTCACCGTCAACAATGCGGTTGGCGATGGTTTCGGAGCGGGCTTTCCTCAGGGTGTCGGCTTGGGCTTTGCCGCGACCTTCGGCCATGGCCTCGGCGAAGTTGGCAAAGAGCACGGTGAACCAAAGCCACAGCGTGATCTGCAAATTGAATTTGAACGCTCCGCCTCCGCGGAACAGCAAAACGGTCGTGATGACACTGCCAACTTCCACCACGAACATGACCGGATTTCCCATCATGTGGCGCGGATCCAGCTTGATGATGGAATCCAGCATGGCGCGCCGCACGATCTTGCCCTGCCAGACAGCTTTCGATTTCGACCTGTTCCCTATCATGTTGGAAGCCTCAGAACGTCTTACCTGCTGCCATCAGCAGGTGCTCAAGGATTGGTCCCAGGCTGAGCGCCGGGAAGAATGTCAACGCACCGACGATCAGGATGACGCCGATCAGAAGCACGGTGAACAGTGGCGTCGTCACCGGAAATGTGCCCAGCGACGGTGGAACATATTTCTTCTGTGCCAGATTTCCCGCGATTGCGAGCATCGGGATAATCATCAGGAAGCGCCCGACCAGCATGGTGAGACCGCCGGTGACGTTGTACCAGAGCGTATTGGTGCTCAGGCCGGCGAAGGCCGAGCCGTTATTACCCGCCTGCGAAGTGAACGAGTAGAGGATCTCGGTCAATCCGTGCGGCCCGGGATTGAGAATGCTGGAGGTGCCGAATCCATTGACCGACGAAATCGCAGTAAACACGAGGATAACCAGCGGGAAAACCAGCGCCACCAGCATGGCCATCTTCACGTCATATGCTTCGATCTTCTTGCCCAGATATTCCGGGGTCCGGCCCACCATCAACCCGGCAATAAACACCGCCAGCACAACGTAAATCAACATGCCGTACATTCCAGCGCCCACGCCGCCAAAGATGACTTCGCTGAGCATGATGTTGACCAGCGGCACCATGCCGCCAAGCGGCGTAAACGAATCGTGCCATCCGTTAATGGCACCGCAGCTCGCGTCCGTGGTCACGGTAGCCCACAAAGCGGTATTCGTGATGCCGAACCGGACGTCTTTGCCTTCCATGTTGCCGCCCGCTTGCAACGCTCTGACCTGCTGGTCCACTCCACCGAGCAGCGAATTGCCGCGAGCTTCCGCCCAGTAGGCGACGGTAACGCCGACGAAGAAGAGGACCGCCATCGCCGCCCAAACCGCCCATCCGTGTCGCTGTGAGCCGGTCATGCGTCCCAAGGTGTAAGTCAGGCCGGAGCCGATCGCAAAAATCAGGAACAGCTCGATGAAGTTCGAGAGCGGGGTTGGATTCTCGAAGGGATGCGAACTGTTGGCGTTGAAGAAGCCGCCACCATTGGTGCCGAATTCCTTGATCACCTCTTGCGAAGCCACCGGGCCCTGGGCAATGCTTTGCGTGGTGACCGTGTCCATGACCGGCTTGCCGGCGGCATCTACCGCAGGCTTGCCGTCGGCGCCGATGTGCTGAACCTGCTGGGGCTCGACCAGCTTCACGGTGTCGTAGGGCTTCAGGTTTTGCACGACGCCCTGCGATACCAGAACCAATGCTCCCACCACGCAGAAGGGCAACAACACCCAAAGGCACGAGCGGACCATATCGACCCAGAAGTTTCCAATGGTCTGCATCTGGCGGTGGGCGATGCCGCGGATGAAGGCAATCGCCAGAGCGATACCCACGGCGGCAGACGTGAAGTTGTGGTAGGCAAGGCCGGCCATCTGGGTCAGATAGCTCATAACCACTTCGCCCGAATAGTTTTGCCAGTTGGTGTTGGTCGTGAAGGAGGCCGCGGTATTAAAAGCCAAGGCTTGCGGAACTGCCGCAAACTTTTGCGGATTGAACGGCAGAAACCCCTGCACGCGCTCCATCAGGTACAGCAGCAGCATGGAGACTACGCTGAACAGCAGCATGGCGAATGCGTACTCCGTCCAGCGCATCTCGTGATTTTCGTCGACCCCCGTCGTCCGGTAGATCAGGCGCTCGATGGGCCGCATAACCGGATCCAGAAACGTTCGCTGGCGGGTAAAAACCCGAGTCATGAAGACACCAAGAGGCTTGGTGACAGCAAGGACCAGCACGAGGAATAGGACGATCTGAAGCCATCCGTTGGGGGTCATCAGAATTTCTCCGGTCGTAAAAGCGCGTAGAACAGGTACACCATCATCAGCGCGCAGACTGCCAGCATGACAATTGATTGTGTGTGCATAGGTCCTCCTTACTTCACGCGATCGCAAAAGTGGACGTAGCCCAGCGACAGGGCGAAGAAAGCGATCGTGACGGCAACATATATGAGGTCTTGCATGTTCATCTCCTAGAAAATCCTGATGCTCATTCCCTCACCAGGCGCCCTGTTTGCGGCCAAACCACCAGATCACTCCCAGCGTGGCCGTATCCTGGTGAGTGCTGTACACATTCTGCTGGCTGGTCAGGAAAATTGGCTGGTTCGACCAATCGCGCCGGTATTCGTACTTCATCTCGAATCCGTTGGCCAGGGTGAAGTCGTAGGTCGCCGTAAAGTCTTTGAGTGCCTCGGTCACCCCGCTGAAGAGACCGCCGCGGTCGGACAGATACTCTCCACGGCCTGCAATGTAGGTCCGCGGAGTGAGCTGATACTTCGCCCAACCTGCGCCGCCATCGGTGTGCACCGGAGCCGACGATTGGCCCGGCGCCGAGCTGGCCCACAAACGCTGGATGACGTAATCGCCCTCCAGCTGCAGGGTCAGTCTCGGTGTGGTTTGCCAAGTCACGTAACTGTCGAAGATATGCAGCTTACCGTCAGGCGCAGGGCTGATTTGCTGGAAGCACAACCCCGGCTGCACCGGGACTGGGCCGCAAGTGGCAATTGGCGTCGCATTAGGGTGCTCCTGGCCGAAGTAGTAATTCATCGTCCAACTGACTGTCTTGGTTGGCGTGAGCACGAATCCAAACATCTCGTCCTTGAAGCCCTTGGTCGGTTCGACCTGATTGGTTCCATTCACCAGCCAGTAGTTCAATGCCAGTTTGTTGTTAATGGCATACCGCGTACGAATACCCATGTGATAGAAAGGCAGAAAGTTGAACCAGTAGCCGCGCGAATAGTTCATCTGGAACTGGGTGTAATTTCCTTCTGTACCCAGCGAACTTGCCCACTTGCCAAAATCCACGGTCAGACCGCTGCCAACGGGCACGACGTAGGTCCCATAAGCCTGATAGATATTGCGGTAGATGGCGGGACGCGGTTCGTTGTTCGGGTTTCCCTGCAAGGTGGCCGTGGCCTGCCCGAATTGCAGATCGAGACGCGCTCCGTAACGGCGGCCGGCGGCGACATCGGGAGCACGCTCGAAGATGATTGCAGCCTGATTCAGACTGAAGGCATTGCTGCTGACATCGTAGGCGCGCAGCAGATTGACCCGTCCGACTGGGTCGTTGAAGTTATAGGCGTAGTAGCCGTCGAGGGAAACATTGATGGTCGTGCCCTTCAGGTAGTCGAGCGTACTGCGATCGTCCGAGGACAACAGCGCGCTGGCGTGCGCCGGCGATGCGCCTGGCGAGACGTTATCCGCGGTGCTGTGCTCAGAATCGCCTGCGGACGACACGGCCGGCCGCGAAGTCGACATTGTGGACTGCATGTCGTTCATTTGCGCCTTCAACTGTTGCACCTCAGACTCGAGGTCTGCGAGATGTTGCTGCAGCCGTTCCATGGTTTGTGCTGACACGGTCACCGTTCCCGCCGATTGCACCGGCGTCTCCGGCTGTTGGGCCGGCAGCGGACATGCGCTTGCGATACCGATTGCAATCATCCCTGCCGCTACCTTTCGAATGCGTTTTCCGGTCGTTTCGAACATCTCGTCGCCTCCGGGCTACCACCATACTCGGTCCACCTTAGACCCTGAAGTGGGCGGTAGCCCTGACGAGATTCTCAGCTCCAGGAGCCCGTTAGAACATCACCAACATTGCTCCCGTCATGCGGTTTTCACTTTTCACGAGATCGGGCGTCCATCCCGCCACGGTTGAGCCTGGGGCCCCGGTATTTCCGCCCGGCGGCGTGACCCCGCCCGATCCGGAGAAGTAGGGCACATTGGAAGCGCGATGGTTGTACTCCATGCGAAACGTGATGTACTGCTTGGGCATGTAATCAACCGTTGCCGACACATCCCAGCCTTTAAACGGATCGCCGGGATTTTCCGTGAAATACGGTGTGCCCGAAGCCGCAGTCGCTCCGTTGATGGGCGGCAGTAGTACCAGGTAGCGGCCGGGATTATTGATCTGGCCTCCACCCAGCGTCAGCGCGTAAAGGTCTTTGTGGAACCACAGCCGGTTGTAAATCATGTAACCGATGAAGCTCTGCTTCGGTCCCTTGGCTGAGTCCCCCGCACAACTGACGCCGCCGCCATGTTCGCATCCCATATCGCCGGTGAACGAGAAAGCAGCCATGTCCATGAAGCGCGAAGGATTCTGGTAGTACTTCACCTGGATGCTGTCATCGGTGTGATAGCGCACACGTCCGGGAACTCCGAGCGCATCCTCGCCCAGTGCATACTGGTTTCCCACAAACGAGAACCAGCCGGTCGGCCGCCACAGAATTTGCCCACCAATTCCTGGCCGGCTATTGAATCGCCCATACGACTGCCATCCGTTGATGAGCCAGGGCTCGATCTTCAAATGTTCATTGGGATAAATCTGCACGCGCATGCCGTTGAAGAACCAGGGCGTGTTCGATGAAACGTACGACGGTTGATACGCCCAGTTGTCGAAGTTGTAGTAACTGAATAGACCGATGTAGGACATAAAGATGCCGGCCTGAATATTTATTCCGTCCAGTGCGTCGATGTGGTATCCGGCATAGGCTTCCGAAAGGTAGCGGTAGGCATCGGCCAGCTGCCACTGGCCACGCGCCGGGCTGGCATCATTGCGCGGCGTGGTGGTGGAATACATCCCGAACTGCGTCATGATTCTTGCCTGGACATTGTCCCAATGAAAGTCTCCGCCAACTCCCATTTGGGTGACCTGAAACTCTTCGGAGCGAAAGATTTCGCTCGACCCGCTGATGGTGTCATCCTTCGGATGACGGAAGTCATACACATAATCCGCATCGACGCGAATCTCCGGCGTAAAGAACTTGGTATCGAATGGCACTTCCTTGATGCGCGAGTTGCCATTCAGCCAGGTAAAGTCAGCAAAGGAAAATGGAGCGGGCTTTTCTGCCTTTGCCGGAGCCCGCTGCGTAAGCGCAGATTCTGCCGGCAACGCAGTGTTCGCCGGAGCGCTTTGGTCGCCCACCACGTGCACGGGCGCAGAGGCCTTCGAACTCACCGCGGCGCCTTGGGGAGCCCGCGCGTTTAGTTCGGCTTCCAGTTGATCGATACGCTTCTGCATGGCATCCAGTTGCTGCTGCACAGCCGGCGGGACCTGCTGAGCGGCGGCGTTTGCAGGCAACTCAGCCAGGTCGCTGTCTTGCGCCTTCATCTGGGGGACGGCGGACACCAACGTCATGGCGAGCAACAGGACTGCGATACCTCGGCCATGCGAGGACAGAAATTCCGCCATCTGTTGCTCAAGGTGAACCAGCGCCCTGTGCCCAGCCAGGGAATCGCGGTCATCGGTGGTATTCACCTTGCGAACTAACGGCTGTCGCCGCGAGGTCCGCCGCGGCCGAAGGCATTGGACCAAAAACACTGCGAAAAAGAGCAAACTTACGACGCATACAAGTAAGAACAAGACGCTCATAACTTCCCTTTCCCACGCGCGCGATGGTGCATGGTTCTGGCAATACCGATTGGAGCACTCGGCTAGTAAGCGTCGCCTAAAAAGTTCGTAAGTTTTTCGTAAAGAGGATGGCTAGGAACACCGGGGCAAACGCCAGGGATTCATTGCATTACACACGAAGCCGGATCGCACGAGAAAATCGTGTCGTTAGAGAAGGCATTGAGTATCCGAAAAAAAACGTCCGCCGGACTGACCAGAGGGCGCGATGCTTTTGCAAACCACTACCTTGAGAATGAGGTCTAGCTATTTCTTCTTGCTCTGATTACTGCTATTCACCACCCTGAGGTTATTCGTAATCTGAAACGTTCCAGGGACTTGGTTGGCGCGCATCCCTGCCAGGTTCTTGTCGGCTTCGCTATCCACCACGCCTTCGAGCGTGACCCGACCGTTTTTTACGATGATATGGATGGGCGGAACCGCCATGTTTCCGTACTTAAAAAGCGGACCAAAGCTGTAGATGCTGCGGTAGACCTCCCGTCGAATCCGATCGTCCATCGGACTGGGCGGCAGCACCTCGATGTTGTTGACCACCTTCTCCACGCCTTCTATGCGCTTGACCGCGTTTCCCGCGTCGGATTTCACCACGGGGTTAGTAACCTGCCCTTCCAGAATTACCGTACGCCCATCAACGCGGAAGGCCAGATTGTCGAAGACGTTGTAGTACGGCAGCATGATTAACTCATGGCGAACTTCCTTGATAAGCCGGTTCTGGCTTTCTGGACTCAGCGCCTCATTCGCTTCCTGCGACTGCGACGCAGCGTTCGGTTGCGTCTGCACAGATTGATCGTTGGATGGCGTCTGCGCCTGTTGCGCTGGACCAAGGACCGCGAAACACATCAGCACCAGAAAAACCACTACGGTTTTGCAGGCTCGATGCATATTTACTCCCTCCTATTTGTGGCAGAAACCCTGCCTCGAAATGTCGAGGTGCTACCTTGCCAGGCGCAGCACATTGGATGCGGAAACCGAAGACAACTGTCGCCTCATATTGGTTACAACCGCAATCCACCGGGTTGAGAAACCGGAAGGAAGTTCAAGAATTGTATGCTCTGAGTTAAGCAAATAAAAACGGGGCCGGGGGTGGATCATCCTGGCAGATATGAGCGGTTTCTTCCGATTTAGTTTCCGCTTCTGTCCGGCACCGGCATACGGTTAGAAAACAGCTCGTGCAGATCGATTCGATCAAGCCGCCGGCGGTCATGCGGTGTACGAACCTGGTATCAGGCTGGGCATCCATCCTCAATACACCTTCATCCATTCCAAACAAGTGTGTTCGAGTTCCGCTCTGGTCAACGCATATGGGTCAGCACTTGCGCCAATCAACAAGCCGCAGGCGCGACAATAGGATTCGATCACGATGGGTCTTTGTGAATTGGGAACCCGTTCAAAACTTGGGGCTGGTACGCTCTCTGCCATGGTCCGGCCTCCTGGGAGTAGCATCCCGCAGAGGCCTCGCGAGCGATTTGGCGTGACTCTGCGGGAACCGTTACTTGCGTTTGTCCCAGATTAAGTTGCCGCCTCATGCTTGTCTGTCTGAAGTCAGTCCGACGGCCTGCCACTTTAGGGTGAGGCGAAGTACGGTAAACAATTCCCGGGTCCGCCGCAAAAATCCACGTATCATACTCAATCGTATGAAGACCAAGTCGATGATAGCGACGCCCGGTAAACGAATCAGGCTCGAGGATTTCGATCCTGCCTATAAGGGCCACTATAAGTCGCATGCCCATGCCCGATCCAAGGTAAAGAAAAATGTGGAGCGCCTGGCGACCTACCAGGATTTGCTTTACGCCTCGCATACTTACGCCGTGCTGCTCATCTTTCAGGCCATGGATGCCGCCGGCAAAGACGGCACCATCAAGCATGTGATGTCAGGCGTCAACCCTGAAGGCTGTGAGGTGTTCAGCTTCAAAACGCCGTCCGAACAGGAACTAAGCCACGATTTTCTGTGGCGGACCTATCGCGAGCTGCCGGAACGAGGCCACATCGGTATTTTCAACCGCTCCTATTACGAAGAGGTGTTGGTGGTGAGGGTCCACCCTGCCCTGCTCAAGCATGAACGCCTCCCCGGCTTCACCCGGGCCGGCGAGAAATTCTGGGAGGAGCGGTTTGAATCGATCAATGACGCCGAGCGCCATCTGGTCCGCAATGGCACGGTGATTCTGAAGTTTTTTCTGCACCTTTCCCGGCAGGAGCAAGAAAAACGGCTGCTGGAACGGCTGGAAGACCGCAGGAAAAATTGGAAGTTCTCAGAAAACGATTTGCACGAACGGCTGCGCTGGGACGACTATATGGCAGCTTATGAGGACATGATTAACCGCACCAGCACCGAGGTCGCGCCCTGGTACATCATTCCGGCCGATCATAAATGGTTCACCCATTTGACGGTCTCCGACATTGTGGTGGACAAGCTGAAGGGGATGGACCTGAAATATCCCGAAGTCACGGAGGCCCAACAGGCGCGGCTGGCCTTGGCCCGCAAGAGTTTGCAACGAAGCAAGTAGGCGCTAGAGGCGGTCCAGGCGAAGCTGAAATGAACGTTCGTCCGGATTTTTTGCGCCAGCAACAAGGCGCTCAGTTCCTGGCCTGTGCCTAACCGGCGATCAACACTCCTCGTCGACTGGCTGCCAGTAGGGCGAGCGTACCTTGGTCTGGACCGCGGTTTCGGCGGACACGGCCTTGGCGCGATAACTGAAGCGCTCCGCGATGGCCTGCTTCATGTCCTGCTTTTTCATTTCGGCAAGCAGGTCCTGGGTTAACGCTGGGGCCGAGGTTTCGTCAATCGCAAAACCGCTACGTAACATTGCATCTCCCGTCGTATTCGTTATTAAAAGCATTATCAATGCTGCAAACTCTGGCCGCGCACCGTTAGAACCGGGCACGCGGCTTCCCTTACAATTTCGTAGGCATTGGGCCACATCAGCCGATCGAGGAAGCCTGACGAGGGACGTACACCCATCACCAGCAAGTCGGCATCGATTTCGGTTTCGACCCGCAGAAGTGTGGGCACCAATTTGCCGACCTCGATGCGGCAGCAAAGCCGCAAACCGGCTATGTCTTCGCCGATCAAGGCTGTCAGGTTCTTTTCTGTCTCCCGTAGGACTTGTGAAGGGTTGGTATGAACATCCGCTTCGGTTTTTTCCCGCACATGGAGCATCGTCAACTTTGCATCGTGTTCCCTGGCCAGCGCAGCGGCGTAATGGGCGGCACGTTCCGAGGCGGGCGTAAAATTAGCTGGCAGCAGGATATTGCGCGGTGCAAACCCTCGGGCCGCCCGGTGCAGATGCGGGCCCACCGTCATAACCGGAACTGGCGATTGCCGGAAGACACGTTCCGCGACCGACCCCATCAGCATCTTGCCCAGGCCGCCGCGTCCGTGGGTGCCGACCACGACCATATCCACGTTCTTTTCGCGCGCGCAGTCCAGGATGGATTCCGCAGGGTCGCCTTCCATGAAAAGCAAGTGATAGTCCCTGCTTTCGTTGCAGGGTTGGGTTTGCTGCAATTCGCTTTTTAGCTCCTCCAGGTCACGTTCAGCGGCGTCCTTAGCGGCCACATAGGCGTCGGGACCGGCAATCAGGAAGTCGTTACTGGGCAAAACGAACACAATATCGGCCTTGGCATGGTATTCGTGCGCCAGTGCGAGGCCAAAGTTCATGGCAACCGTGGAGTAGCGGGAAAAGTCTGTCGCGATGAGCACGTTGTGGATGCCCACCCCGACCGGGTTGAGCTGTGCTGTTACCATCTTGCGCGACCATTCTCCCCACGTGGTGGGGTCGCTCGATGGAAGCGCCGCGCCCAGGCGCGAAGCCACGCTCCGCTAATCAAGCTGGCGGGATGCTTCCATCAGTCTTCTATTTCTCTTGTAGTCCAGTAGCGCCCGAAACGCTGTGACGTGGGTCAAAGGGGCACGTGATGGAGAGCACTGTGGGACGCCGGCCCAAATTGGTCCGCGAAGCATCGCAGCCCCTGATTTGCAGGCTCGCGCTAAGACAAGGTGCGCTTTTGTTTCTTCTGGCATCTCTCGCAGATGCCGTAGATCTGGAAGGTGTGACGTGTCGGCAGGTATTTGTTCTTGCGTCCGATTTCCTGCTCCACCCGTTCGATGTCACGCGAGAAAAACTCCACCGAGCTGCCGCATTCGGTACAGACCATGTGATGGTGATTTCGACGGTTGTACTGATGTTCGTAGCGGGTGATGCCGTCGTTGAACGCCACTTCGCTGGCCAATCCACACTCGGCCAGCAGCTTCAACGTGCGATAGACCGTGGTAAACCCGATGCGGTCGTCGTGCTTCTTGACCAGCCGGTACAGTTCGTCCGTGGAGAGATGGTCGCGGGTGTCGAGGAAGGTGCGCAGAATGGCATCGCGCTGGCCGGTAAGCTTGAGACCCACGCGCTTCAAGTGTCCATGGAAGATGGATTCGGCCTCGCGCACCATCTCGCGCGAGATGTTCGGCTGGTCGTCGATGCGTTTCTGGAGCATGGGCCCGCTAGCTCGCGGTTTACTTTTTGGCGATGCACAAGTGCTGCGATTTGCTATCAGCATAACACCGGAAAAGCGGCGCGGGTTACGAGCGCAGAGCAGTTTCAGCCGAAGGCGGGCGTCGGCATTGATTTGTATCAGGACACGACTTCAGAGGACGGTGAAAGGGTCCGGCAAACGCTCTTGGTGGGAGCCCCATGCCTTAGCAGGCGGAGATGGACATTGGAGCACTTCTCGAATCCGCTGATACGGGCAGTGCGGGCCTTCAGAGTGTGCGTGAGAACTCTGTCGTCCCTGAAGGGACTCAGCTCAATTTCCCACGCTACCCAGGGCTCACGCCCTGGGCTAACACCGGTTCCGCCCTGTGGGGGCTGTTTTCTAAGCATTCAATCCACTAAGGCGAACGAAAAATATTTCTCACGCACACTCTTCAGGTTCGCGTATAGGACGACTTTCTACTTGGCGCTATCCATCGCCATGAACAGATTGTTCAGCGACTCCGTCAATGTGGGATGGGCGAAGACGCCATCGCGCAGCGCGGTGTACGGCAGCTTTCCCATCATCGCAATCTCGAGTGCCGACATGACTTCGCCGCCCTCAATGCCCAGCACCGCCGCACCCAGAATCTGTTTGGTTTCGGCATCCACGATGGCCTTCATGAAGCCGCGGGTCTCGTCGACCTCGAGGGCGCGAGCGACCGAGGTCATCGGCAGCTTGGCCACACGAACGTTCAGCTTCTGCGTCCGGGCCTCGCGTTCGGTGATACCCACTCGGCCGAGTTGCGGATCGATAAACACGGTATACGGCACCAGCCTTCCGTCGGTGGTGGCACTTCCCTTCTCGATCAGGTTGGTGCGGATGATCCGAAAGTCGTCGTAGGAAATATGCGTGAAGGCCGGACCGCCCTTGATGTCACCCAGCGCATAAATGCCTGGCGCGCTGGTTTCCAGGCGCCCGTTCACGTTGATAAAACCACGGTTGTCAGTTTGCACTCCGGCCGCGGCAAGGTTCAGAGTGTCGGAGTTCGGCGTTCGCCCGGTTGCGACCAGCAGATGGGAGCCGTCAAGAGAGACGGAGCCGCCCTGTTGCTGGACCTCCAGGCGAATGCTCGCGCCCGTCCGGCTAACCCGATTTGCGGTGGCGTTCAGCAAGATATCCACTCCATCCTGCTGCAGTATTTTGGCGACTTCCTCGGCGATGTCGGAATCCTCGTGATCGAGCAGTTGGCTTCCATGCTGAACGACGGTAACGCGACTGCCAAAACGGCGAAACAGCTGCCCGAATTCGAGGCCGACATAGCCGCCTCCGAGAACGAGCAGATGCTCCGGAACCGTATCCAGTTCCATGATGGAAGTGCTGTTGAGATAGGGCACATCGTTCAGACCGTCCAAACTGGGCACTGACGGACGCGCGCCTGCGTTAACGAAGATTTTCTCTGCGGTTAAGGTCCGTTGGCCGCCATCTTTGAGACGAATCAGCAAGGTCTTGGCGCCGGTAAAGCTGGCTTGGCCAAAGATCAAGTCGACATTGGCGCTTTGCTCAATGCGGGCTTGGGCAGCATTGCGGAAGTTAGTCACAATGTCGCGCTTGCGTTGCCGCACCCGTTCCATGTCGATGCGGATATCGCCAGTGTGAACCCCATAATCAGGACCCCGCCGCGCCAGGTACGCCACACGGCCACTGGCTACCATGGTTTTTGTGGGAGTGCATCCCACATTGATGCAAGTGCCGCCGACGTGCTCACTCTCGATGACAGCGGTATGCATGCCGGCGTCAGCCAGCGCAATGCAGAGGGGTTTGGCGGCCTGTCCGGAGCCAATAATGATGGCATCGTATTGCTGCGGAGTAGTCATGAGCGCCCCAGGTTAATCAGCAGGTTCAAAATCTGGAAACTATACACAGTCCCAAGCCAATCGCAATCAAATCTTCGGGAACCGCAATCGCAATGTCCGGAGCATGGAGGGCCTTTCCCAGCCCGATGCGGGCGCGATAGCCACCGAAGGTCCCCGCAAGTGCGCCGATGGCCGCGACAATCGCTCCGAGCCATAGCGAGACGCCCCCGGCCACGCCCAGGCATGCGCCGCAAAGTAAGGCCGAAACGATGCGCGCTCCTAGTTGCGTCGGGACCGTACGGGCGGGAGTGCTGGGCAGTTGGTCGGTAACGTATTCCACCAGCGCCAAAACAGTAAGAATGACGGTAGCCCAAATGGATCCCATGAACGCTAATGGGGAGCCGGATAGATTGATCCAGCCCAGGTGGGCTGCCCAGGCCACCACAGCCGGCGCGGTAAACGTGCGCAGTCCGGCTACTATGCCAATTCCAAATGTCAGCAACAAAACGAATCCAGAACTCATGAAGCATCCTCCATCAGAACTGCAGATTCAATTGCAGGGGCAAACGGAGCTATGGATGGAAGGCTGCGGCGGAGAGATTCAAATTCAGCTCTGTTAAGAGCACAAATTCATCGCTCTGAAAATGGGCAGCGGTTTTTCCGTCGAGCCGGACCGAGGCATGGAGGGTGATATGTGCAAAAGTTTGCACTTTCTTCGTTACAGGAGCTCCCAATTATTCGGACGTATCAAACCCTGCCCGATGATACTATCGTGCAAGCTAGGGCGACCTGTAGCCATTCATTGGCCATTTCTTGCGGCGAAGTTACTGGCACATTGCGGCTGGAGTCGCATGGCACTGAAGTCTTGCATGCCAAATTGCCCTTCTGCCGCATTTCAAAACCGTATCGGCTCACTTAGTCAAGGAATGATGGTCGAAGCTGATTACTCGCGTTATCTTCCATACTCCGTCCTTGTTCTGCCACAGTTGAACGAACTTGGCCTCGCCGACACCATCGGCAGTTTCGTGTCCGGGATGGTGGAAACGGTGGACGCCGATCTCGACCGCTCCATAATTCGCGATGGGATACACCTCGAGGGTTCCGGGGACGAGTTCCCTGGTTACTTTGCCGCAGATGTTATTTTTGATGGCCTCAACCAGGGCCTGGCGTCCCCGGCTCAAACCGGTTTTGTCGTGGTAGAACTCGATGTCCTCGTCTATCAGTGAGCCGAACTTCTCCAGGTCGCAGTGGTTGTAGGCGTCGAAGAGTTGGGTATCCAGCGACTGGATGGTTTTGAAGAGTTGGTCGGGAGCAGACGCGGCTTGCGCTTGTCCATAAACCAGCGGCGCTGGTAGCAGGATTAGCACAAAGAGCACTGGCAGCAGAGCCGAAGCGTTTCTCATGTTCACCTCTGAAATGTCGTCCTTATCACGGACACTTGCTTCTACGCAGAAATGATTTCGATTGTTCCAGTGGCATGGTCGGCACGCCGGTTGAAGGGTCACGGCTTCAAGCCGCTGCCGTACTGACCTTCGCCAAGGATGGGCTTAAGCCCCTGAGGGCCCTGTCGCAGGCTGACGCCGGCTCTGGGCTAACCCGCAGCTGATGGCGCGCCTGAAGGTGCGCCCCTTCTTGTCAGCTCGAAGGGGTCCATGACTTACCGCCATGAAAACCTGCCCTTCCAAGCTGACGAACATAAAACGTCCACACTAGCCGCGCGCCTTGCGCAGCACGTCAAACAGCCGCTCGATATCGCCGTTATCGTTGTACAAATATGGCGCGATGCGCATGGAATCTCCACGGACGCTGACAAACACCTTGGCTTCCTGCAAGAGCTGCGGTAACCCGGACGGAATGCCGTGGGGGGGCCGAATCCCCATCATGTGTGCCGAACGTTGCCCGGCAGGCAAAACCGCATAGTCAATCTCCCCAGCCAACTGCGCGATCTTTTCCGTGAGCTGCGCGAGCGTCTGCTCGATCCGTTCCACTCCCCACGCCAGGATTTGCTGAAGCGCGGCGACCGCCATCGGGGCGAGCACGAATTGCGGGGACTCGCCCATATCGAAGCGGCGAGCGCCTGGGCGATAGGCGTCGGTGTGGTCAACCAGCCGGGAAAAATCGTCGCTGCCGGCACGAGCAATCCACGACTGCTCCAACGGTAGGCCTGCCTCTCGCCACTTCGGCGCAACGTAGAGATACCCGAGTCCGTACGGGCCGAGCAGCCACTTGTAGCCTACGGCGGTCAGGAAGTCAGGCTGTACCCGCTCGAGATCCAGCGGCCTGGCCCCAAGCGATTGGCTGGCATCGATGACCAGCGCTGCGCCAACAGCACGCGTACGCTCTCCCACGCGCTCCAGATCGACGATGCTGCCATCGGTCCAGTGGCATTGAGGCAGGGCTACGATGGCTGTGCCGTCGTCGATGGCGCGTAGCACCGCTTCGGTCCAGTTCATACCGGGCTCGCGCTGGGCAACCACCACGCGGCCGCCGTTTTTCTTCGCCAGTTCATGCCAGGCGTAAACATTTGACGGGAACTGCTGATGGAGTATCACGATCGACTGCCCGCGCAACACCGGCAAGTTTGCCGCTGCCGTCGCAATTCCGTAGCTGGCTGCCGGCACCAGCGCAACCGCGTCGCTGTCAGTGCCCATGACTTGTGCGGCAAGAGTGCGCAGCTGCTCCGTGCCGGCAAACCACTCGGGGCCGGAGAGAGTCCACGGCGATGCCTTGGTGCGAACCGCTCGGAGACCTGCTTCTGTAACGCTTCGCAACTGCGGCGCCATGCTGGCGAGGTTCAGGTAAGTGACGCCCTCGGGGATTTCGAACAAGTCCCGGACATTCCCGAGCGAGGTTGCGATGCTGGAAGGAGTCAGAGCCATGGGTCTTTGCATTTGAGTTTACTGGCTATCGAGGACAATTTTACCGGCACTATTTCAATCTAACGTTTCGAGCACACTTTGAGCGCTGCAATACCCTCATAGACCATCGCTGTTTGTTCAACTGTGCTACCTTGTTGGCATCCTACTTCTCAAGGAGCTTTCATGCATAAGGCCGCCATACTATTTTCCGTTGTTGTATTAGTGTTAGCGTCGACATTCGCTCTGGATGCCGCCAGCCTGGCTGGGGTGACCTTGCCGGACACAGCACAGGTCGGGGGCAAAACCCTGGTGCTCAATGGCCTGGGCGTACGGAAAGACTACATGGTGAAGGTTTATGTCGGGGGCCTCTACCTTGAACAGAAGTCGTCAGACGCCAACGCCATCATCAAGTCCGATGAACCCAAGCAGATCGTAATGAAGTTTCTGCATGGCGCCAGCAAGAGCCAAATGACCAATGCATTCGACGAGAGCTTCAAAGACAATACGCCCGATGCCGAGAAGACCATGAAAGGCGACATCGACCGTTTGCTGGGCGCGCTGGTACCAGTCAAGACGGGCGACGAAATGGTTTTCACTTATGTCCCGGGGACGGGCACGACCCTCCTCATCAATGGCAGCCAGAAGCTGACCATCGCCGGGCCGGCTTTCGGCTCGGTGCTGTTTTCCGTATGGCTCGGACCTAAGCCGCCCACCGCGGACTTGAAAAAAGGAATGCTCGGGCAGTAGCGCCGAACCGATTAGAAATCTGACGAGCCTCCGTTTCTCGAAGTCAGAGTGCCGGGAATGCCGTACTTTTGTGCAGAAGCTCACTCAGTCCAGAAGCGCACAGTCAGGATTCAGTTTGCCGTTTCTCGTCGCCGGCTCGCGTCTCGGCCCTGGCCCGGCCAGAGAAAATATTGGTGCGTCGCAGTTCCTAAAGGGATATATAGTGTTGGGTTCGTGGGCGCTAAAACGGAAATTCCGGTTCACATGCGAGTGGAACTGTAAGTGACTGGGATTGCCAGGCACAGTCTCTTATCAGAGAGCTATATGACCGCTGAGGGTCGGAGCTGGCCAGAGCCAGCTCTCTGCGGGCCTTCCCGCGCGCGCCCGCTGCATTTCTAGGACGGCTCGCACCCTCAGAGCCATCGGTAGCACGCGGCGGGCTGCTGCCCGTCCTTCGATGACGCACGACCGAATCGAGGGTTTCTCGTAACGGTAGGAACTAGTGAAATTAAGTTGCCCCCAGGGGTCGACAAACACATTCGCAATCGCCGGAGCGCGATGAAAAATCTTAATTAATTTCATTTTCAAAGACACTGAGGAGCGTAGGTGAGTTCCCTCGAAATTGGACTGCAAGCCGGGCGCGATGCACCCAAGGGTTTTTTCGCAACGGATTCGCCCGCACGCACATTTGTGTTGGGCTTTCTACTTGTGGCTGCGATCGTGGCGGTTTACTACCCCGTACACCAACATCCATTCTTCTATCCGGACGACGCGTATTACATTGTCGACAATCCCCATGCCCAGAGAAGCCTGGATTGGCAAACCGTTAAATGGGCGCTCACCACCGGGCGTTCCTATTGGCACCCCATCACCTGGTTGTGCCACGCGGTGGATTGCCAATTCTTTGGATTAAATCCCGCCGGACATCACGACGTGAACGTCGTGTTTCACGCCTTGAACGCGCTGGTATTGTTCTGGGTGCTGCGTCGGGCAACCGGCTACCCCTGGCGCAGCATTATGGTGGCGGCGTTGTTTGCGCTGCATCCCATCAACGTTGAACCGGTAGGCTGGATTGCGGAACTCAAGACGTTGATCTGCACCTTGTTCTGCCTGCTGACCCTGGCCGCATACCGCTGGTATGCAAGTAAGCCTAGCGACGCCCGATGGGGACTGGTCTTCCTGTTGTTTGTCTTCGCTCTGATGGGCAAGCCATTGGCGGTGGTTTTGCCCTTCGTCCTGCTGCTTTGGGACTACTGGCCGTTGCGCCGCGTGTTGGGAACACTTCCGGGTTCGTCTGCGGGCCTCGCAATGCCTGCTGTATATCCTCCCGCGAGTTTCGCCCGGCTGCTGGCGGAAAAAATCCCCTTCCTGCTTTTGTGCATTCTCGATATGTTCACAACCGCGAGGAATCAGGGTACGTGGCATCCCCCTTATAACTGGGTACACCCGCTTTCCAACCGCGTGGGGAATGCCATCGTCTGCTATGTGCGCTACATGGGAAAGGCGATCTGGCCCTTTGGCCTTGCCCCCTTGTACCCTCACCCGGGACCGTCCCTGAGGGCATGGCAAGTATTGGCGGCATTGGCTGTGCTGATGGCGATTACCGCCCTGGTGGCCGTCAATTGGCGTCGCCGCTATTTGACCGTTGGATGGCTGTGGTTTCTGGCTGTCCTGATTCCCAATAGCGGCCTAGTGCAGCTTGGCGATCAAGCTATGGCAGACCGGTATGCCTACCTTTCATTAATTGGGCTGTTCCTGATGATTTGCTGGGGCCTGGCCGAATGGGCCAAGCACAGGCATGTGGCTGCTATGTGGCTACCGTCAGCCAGCGTGGTCGTGTTGTTGGCGTTGGCGGTCATCGCTCATCGCCAAGTAGGATTCTGGCAGGATGAGATGACTCTCTGGAGTCATACTTTGCAGGTTACCAACAATAATTTCACCGCCGAGTTTCGGGTGGGGAGTGCGTTGGAGCAAAAGGGGAAAACCGACGAAGCCAGGGGACACTTTGAGCGCGCCTTGGCGATCGATCCATCCAACCCTGATATCAATTTCGCGATGGGGATCTACGCACGCAAGGACGGAAACTTCCCGGCAGCCATCGATTTTTATAATAAAGCAATCAATTCGCCTGACGTTGACAGTTACACTAAGATCAAGTCGTTAGCCAACCTCAGCTTTATCTATCGCGATCTGGGAGATACCGCGAAGGCCGACGAATATCTGAAGGAGTCGGCTCTCCTCTCTAAAGAGAGGGCCGAAAACAACCAGCTTAACTAGACGTCCAAGCCCTGGTTGCCGTGTACCGGCAGCGGAGGGGAAAGGGTTGTCTGTACGACTGTGCCCAAAATTGTGCGTACCCTTGGCCACTCCCAAGTGTCCTCACGTGATACCGGCCTTCCGCCAAGCTGTCTTTCCACTCTCGAGGGGCGATGTATGGGCAAGTGCGCGGATCCTCTGGTTAGCGCACAGTTAGGTTTCAGTTTACCGTTTCTTATCGCCGGCTCGCGTCTCGGCAAGCTTATATAATCAGCTTTCCCATGCGAGCTTCCACGATCGCTACTCCGGCACGGCCATCCAGCTCTAAATTCATTTTTCGCATAGTAGTGGGAATATTGATCCTGCTACTCATCGCGTTCCTGGCTTTCGATTTCTGGTTTTATCGCGCGGTGCGGGCGGCGCTTCCGCAGAGGGACGGCGCCATCCATCTTGCGGGTCTGGCCGGTCCGGTCATCGTGACCTACGACGCGCTTGGTGTTCCCAACATCTCCGCCTCCAACTTGCCCGACCTGTTTTTTGCCCAGGGCTATGTGACCGCCCAAGACCGGCTGTGGCAGATGGATATGACGCGGCGCTACGCTTCGGGCGATCTCGCGGCCATCCTGGGGCCGGAGTTCGTCAAGCTTGATCGCGAGCATCGCATTCTCGGCCTGAGGCAGGTCGCCGAGAAAACTGTCGCCAGCATGGGCGTAGCGCAGCGGGCGCACTTCGAGGCCTACGCCGCAGGCGTCAACGCTTACATCGAGCAGCATCAGAAGACGCTGCCGTTGGAATTTCGCTTTCTCACTTACTTCCCACACGTCTGGACGGTGGAAGATTCGGTGCTGGTGGGATTATCGATGACGGAATTTCTGAATCACGGCATGTACAAAGACGAGTTGCAGAAGGAGCAGTTTCTGGCCAAGCTGGGACCGGAGCTGACCGCCGACCTGTTCGTGAATTCCTCGTGGCGCGATCGCCCGCCGGGGACAGACACAACTTCCATCGAAAATGAGATTCCAGGTGAGACGACGCCTGATGAAGAAGAAGCTCCGACGCCGGGGCGTGGGAAGAAAACCAGTCACCTCACGCCGGAACAAAAGCAGGTCCCTCGACTCGCTGAATCGAAAATCTTGCGCAGCGGAGACAATGAGGGTACGGAGGTTTCATCTCTGTCGAATTCCCCGAAGGAAGAGACTTCGGAAAGATTCTGGCTTTTGGTGGGAGCGCCCTGCTTCAGCAGGGCGGAGCTGGACTTTAGTCCAGCGGGAAATGAGTCGATTTTTAAGAGGGCTTTAGCCCTGGCATTTTCGATCTCCAGCGCTAAAGCGCAAGATCAAGAGAAAGGCTTCTCCAGCAGCGCCGAAGCGCTGCTTCCCCCGCATGAATGCGGGGGCTCCCACCAAGCAGCAAACTTGGCGAGTTCCGCACGGCAATTTTCGCCCGGGGCTAAAACCCGCGATTTTGCATTGCTTCTACGCGGGCCTGAAGGCCCGCACTACCCGGACGACTCTCTTCATCCCGGCTCCAACAACTGGGTCGTCTCCGGTGCGCATACGGCGTCGGGCAAACCACTGCTCTCCAACGATATGCACCTGGACCTGCACATTCCCAATGTCTGGTATGAGGCGCACCTGACAGCGGGGGACTTCGACGTCGCCGGTGTGACCTTGCCGGGCGTGCCCTTCGTCATCTCCGGGCATAATCGCTACATCGCGTGGGGATTTACCAATCTCGGTCCCAACGTCGAAGACCTCTACATAGAGAAGTTCAACGACAAGGGAGAATACCTAACGCCGCAAGGCTGGATGAAGCCCGAACATCACAAAGAAATCATTCGCGTGAAGGGCAAGCCCGAGGTGAATGTGGACGTCGAGGTTACCCGCCACGGTCCCATCATCAGCGACATCATCCCTGGAGAGAATCGCAAGCTCGCGCTGAAGTGGGTCATCTATGATCCGCAGACGCGGCATGCTCCGTTCTTTGCCGTGGACTCAGCCAAGAACTGGCAGGACTTCCGCGCGGCGTTCTCGCAGTTTGGTGCGCCGGGCCAGAACGTCGTGTATGCCGATGTGGACGGGCATATCGGATACCAAGCGACAGGAATGATTCCCATTCGGGCAGCGGGCGATGGATCGGTTCCTGTGCCGGGCGAAGACGATGCGCACGAGTGGACCGGCTATGTTCCCTTCGACAAGCTTCCCAGCGTTTATGATCCGGCTTCTGGAATCATCGCTACCGCCAACGGGCGCATCACGCCCGACGGATATCCGTACACGCTGAGCATCGAATGGGCATCGCCCTATCGCACGGAACGAATCCACAAACTGCTTAACGCAAACAAGAAGCTCACGCCGGCGGACATGCTGGCGATCCAGACCGACATCGTTTCGGCGTTCGATCGTTACTGCGCTGAGCGTTTCGTGTATGCCGTGGATCATGCCACGACCGCATCGCAGCGCGCCAAGGCGGCCGCCGACCTGCTGCGCAATTGGGACGGAGCCATGACTACCGACTCGGCTGCCCCAACCGTGGCTTACTTTTCGCGCAAGAAGCTGGAAGAGTTGCTGCTCAAACCCAAGCTGGGGGACGACTGGGCGCAATATAAATGGTTCATGAAGCCGGTTTGGCTGGAGAACGTGCTCTCGCATCAACCCGCGCGCTGGCTGCCGCAAGGCTACGCCGACTACAACGCCCTGTTGACGGCCGCGGTAGAAGGCACGGTCAACGATGCAGAAGCTCCGACCGCACTGTCCACCTGGAAGTGGGGCAAAGTTCATCGCGTGGACATCAAGCATCCGTTCTGGAGCAGTTTTCCCATCCTCAAGCGCGGCGCAGGTCCCGGCCCGCAGCCTTTATCAGGTGACGGTCAAACCGTCAAGCAAGTCAGTACGCACTTCGGGCCCTCCGAGCGTCTCACGGTTGACTTCGCCGACCTCGACGGCTCCACCCTCGACATCGTCAATGGCCAGTCGGGCAATCCGTTCGACGAACATTACAACGATCAATGGGATGCCTACCATCACGGCCGCACGTTTATGTTGCCGTTCTCCGCGGCGGCCGTGCAGCGAGCGGGTGTGCATCATCTGAAGCTGGAACCGTAGAGTAGGGGCCAGGAAAGCAGGGGCTAGGGACTAGAACTAGGTGTTAGGGGCAGGCAGGCTTTGCCTGACATGATGTATTAGCTGACGGCTGACAGCTGATGGCTTCTTCCCTACTGATCCACCTGCACAATTCCGTACAGCGCCCCGTGAAAGATGACCTGGGTTTGCTGGGGCATATCGGTGGTCGTGTCGTAGATCACCTGATATCCTCCCTCGATCACATACACTATGTTTCGTCCAGAAACAGCCAGCATGCTGGTCACATTTCCCCTGGGAGGAAGTGGCGGGTCGGCGGTATTGTTGGAGACGTCGACCACCGACAAGCATCCGGTAGTTTGATTGGTGCAGGTGCTGGCGCCGATGTAGAGCTTGTTGTTGGTGGCGAGCACCATGGTGCTGTGATAGCCGTCACTGATGGCAATTGAGTTGGTGGTCACGCGCGTCATGCTACTGACGTCTACCGCATCGTAGGTGCCCGCGGGACCAGGATTTCCGGCGACATACAAGGTTGTGCTGTTGAGATAGCCGACACTGGCGCCGCCCACCGGCACGCTGGCCTTAATGGTCTGCGATGGAATGTCGAGTTGCTGTACGGAAGCGGCCGAAGCCGATCCGCACTCCACGCCGCAGCTGATCACGTAAGCGGTGTTGCTATCGGTGCTGAAAAACGCGTTGACCGGGCGGGCAAAGCCAGGGATTTCTACCGCGGCGGGCGCAGTGGCGCTCAAGTTGATGAGGAAAACCGAGTCCGAATCGTCCGCGAAGACCAGCAGAGTTTGTCCGCTGGGGCTTAACGCAATGTAGCGGGCAGAGGGGACCGGGTAGTAAGTCGTGATGGCGAAACTGGTAGCATTTACCACCTCAATGGCCCCAGGACGCAAGCCCGGGATGGGTACATTCCGTACCGGTGCATAAACGGTATTGCCATCCGGGGAAAACAACGCCATGTTGGTAAAATTCGGGAGCGCTACACTGCCGGACGTTACTTCCGTGGCATTGTCGATAAAGATGAGTCCATTACTTGCCTGGTCATAAACCAGCGTTGTGTCGCGGTTCGGGCTCTCGACCTCGAAGGTCAGCGAGCCTCCGACGGCTACCGTAACCGGCACGCCGGGAACCACCTGGCCGGCCGAATTCGTTGTCTCTGCGGTGTAAGGCGTAGTGTCGTTCTGGGTATCCATCACCTGTAAATTGCCGGAGTACGTATTGCTGACAAAAGCGCGGTGCTGCGCTTTGCTGGGTGGAGTAGTTGAACTGGAACTGCCACCGCAGGCCGCAATGAAAAGTACAATTGGCAAGGTGAAAAGAAGGACTGGAACCCGCTTCAAGCGTTTACCCCGAACATCATGATGAATTGTGATGATATGTTGGAATCCGTTGCATTATAACATCGCACGGCACCCTGCCTGAGGGCGTAGGCGATGGCGATTTCCGGCTGTTTGCGATAAAGTTCAATCAAGCTTGGCATTGTAGCTTTCACCAGATCCATGAATACGGACCTCATAACCCGACTGCAGAAAGGCGCTGTTTTATGCGATGGCGCCATGGGCACATTGCTGTATTCCAAAGGCATTTTCATCAATCGCTGCTACGACGAACTGAACGTCTCGCAGCCTGACCTCATCCGCAGCATTCACCAGGAATACCTGCACGCTGGGGCGGACATCATTGAAACAAACACCTTTGGCGCGAATTCGTTTCGCTTGTCCAAGCACGGATGTGTCGACAAGTTGACCGACGTCAACCGCCAGGGCGTACGCCTGGCACGAGAGGCGGCCAAAAGCTTCGACGCATTGGTCGCCGGCGCGGTCGGCCCGCTGGGCGTGCGCATTGAACCGCTGGGCAAAGTCTCGCTGGAGGAAGCCCGCGCCGCCTTTCGCGAGCAGATTGCCGCGCTCAATGAAGAAGGCGTCGACCTTCTCATTCTCGAGACCTTTGGCTACCTGGAAGAGCTGCACCAAGCCATCCTCGCAGCTCGCGAAGTGAACCCGAAGTTGCCCGTGGTGGCGCAAGTCACGATTGACGAGGATGGCAATTGCCTCGATGGATCGGCGCCTGAGCACTATGGTCCGCAAATCGAAGCCTGGGGCGCCGAGGTCGTAGGCTGCAACTGTAGTGTCGGCCCAGTTGCCATGCTGGATGCGTTGGAGCGGGTGCGCGCGGTCACCACCGCACCGCTGTCGGCCCAACCTAACGCTGGCATGCCGCGCTCGGTGGAAGGGCGCAACATTTACCTCTGTTCGCCGGAATACATGGCGGAATTCGCTCGCAGATTTGTCGATGTCGGTGTGCGCCTTATCGGCGGTTGCTGCGGCACCACGCCCGACCATATTCACGTAATGAAGGCGTTCCTGCGCGCGGTCTCGGGTGGAACCATGACGCGCAAAACGGCTGCGCCGGCCACAGCAAAGCCCGTCGAAGTGCCGCCCCTTAGAGAACGCTCGCAGATGGGACGCAAAATCGCCGATGGCGAGTTCCTCACCATGGTCGAGATTGTTCCGCCTCGAGGCACCGATGGAAGCCGTGAGATTGAAGGCGCGCGCTTCCTGAAATCGGTCGGCGTGGACGGCGTCAACATTCCCGATAGCCCGCGCGCCTCGGCGCGTATGAGCAACCAGGCGCTCTGCTTGCTGGTGCAGCAGCAGGTCGGCATCGAGCCCATCCTGCATTACACCTGCCGCGATCGCAACGTTCTGGGCATTCAGTCAGACTTGCTGGGCGCCAGCGCCGTCGGCATTCGCAACCTGATCTGCATCACCGGCGATCCTCCGAAGATGGGCGACTATCCCGATGCCACGGCGGTGTTCGACGTGGATGCCATCGGCCTGGTCAACATTGTCCATAACCTGAACCGCGGCCTGGACATAGGTGGCAATCCCATTGGCGCCTCGACCAAGTTCGTCATAGCCGTGGGCGCTAATCCCGGCAGTCCCAACATCGATGAGGAGATCCGCCGCTTCGAATACAAAGTGGAGGCTGGCGCGGAGCTGGCTGTCACCCAGCCGGTCTTCGATATTCGATTGCTGGAGGAGTTCCTGCGCAGGATCGAGCACTGCCGTGTTCCGGTGGTGGCGGGTATCTGGCCGCTCACCAGCACGCGCAACGCCGAGTTCATGAAGAATGAACTGCGGGTCTCCATTCCGGACGAAATCTTCACCCGCATGGCCAAGGCCACCACCGTCGACGCCGCTCGCGCAGAGGGTGTGGCCATTGCCCGCGACATGCTCGCCGCCGTCCGCCATATGGTGCAGGGCGCACAAATTGCCGCGCCGTTCGGGCGCTACTCCTGTGCCGTCGATGTGCTGGAAGCGCTGGGCACGGGTAAACCCGCGACGGTTTAAGGCCGCTGGTTGCAGTTCTGAAGCGTTAAGGAAGGGCGGCCTGATATTCTCGCCTGAGAAATGTTTACCGCATCGTCCGATTACTCCCGAATTTTCACATTCACCGGTTGCCTTCAGGACTAGAATTAGTAGGGGAGTTTGAGCTTGCCAAAATTCGAAGAGTGTCTCGAACGGCTGGAAAAAATCGTGGCTGAGCTTGAGAAGGGGGATGTCTCGCTCGACCACGCGCTTGGAGCTTTTCGATGAGGGCATGAAACTCTCAGGTTCCTGTCGCAAGGAACTGGAGGAAGCCGAAGGCAAAGTGGAAATCCTGCTGAAGCGAAATGGCAAGCTGCAGCCGGAAGCCTTCGAACCGGTAACGCAATCGGGCGACGCCGCAAAATAGCGACGCCGAGTGCATCAAGTCGTGACCGTGCCGGGGTGGTACGGGTGCTTGTCAGGTTCACAATCAATCATTTTCTGGATGGCAAAAGCTGTCCCTTCCGCCACTCGAAAAGGGGTTTGCCATGCGGCCTATCAATGTAGTTCTAGCTCATCACGATACCGTTGCAGCCGGCCATCTGGCTGCATCTTTGGGTAAACAGTTCCGCAACCTCGCGGTTGCAAAATCTGCCGGGGAAATTGCGCCCGCGGTGGCACGCCTCCGCGCTCCGTTCGCGGTCGTGGATCTCGAAATGGTCGGACTGCCACAACTGAAGACTCTGTGCTCGGAATTTCCCGCGACCGCCTTCGTGTGCATTCATCGTCTGGCGGATGATCGCATGTGGTCCGACGCCCTGGCGATGGGCGCGGTGGATTGCTGCGCGGCCGGCGACTTGCGCGGAATATTGCTGGCTTCGGAGAGGTATGTGGTGCTCACGCGTTCGCGATCGGCGGCGGCGTGAAGATCCAGCGGGTTGACGGCCTTATACGGCGGAGTGGGGCGGTGACTAAGAAAGCGGCGGCCGAGCAACGTTTCCTGATGCAGATCGACGCGCAAACATCGATCCGACGGCTGCGAGGTAAGGTGCAGTGGGACGGAAACCTCAAGAACTCCCGTTCCTAACCGTCACCTAAGCTTATGCCGTAACCGCTGCCTTCGCTCTTCTCGCTGCCTTCTTCTGCTCCTTCTGCGCCTGGGCCAGCAGCTTGCGCAAGATCTTCATCCCGCTATCCACGTGCTTCTCTTGCAGCAGGAATGGCGGCAGGAAGCGCAGCACGGTGTCCTGGGTCACGTTAATCAGCAGACCTTTGGCGAGTGCGCCTTCCAGAATCGGCTTGCCGGGCACGCTCAACTGTAGTGCCTGAATTGCGCCCACGCCGCGGGCTTCCACCGCAATGTCAAACTTGTCCACCAACTCGCGGAGCTTCTGCGAGAAGTAAGTCCCGACACGACGCACCTGCTCCAGGAGGTGTTCATCCTCCAGGATCGCCAGATACTCCAGCGCAACGCGACACGTCAGCGGGCCTCCACCGAAGGTCGTTCCGTGCTTGCCGGGAGTGATGTGCTGCGCGAACCGCTCACTGGCGAGAAATGCGCCCAACGGAAGCCCGGCGGCCATGGGCTTGGCGATGCAAACTACGTCGGGCTTCACCCCGAAGTGCTGAAAGGCGAAGAGCTGCCCGGTACGTCCCATGCCACATTGAATCTCGTCGAAGATAAGCGCGGCCTGGTGACGGTCCGCTACCTCGCGGCAGGCGCGCAGGAACTCGGTTGACGATTCCTGGATGCCGCCCTCGCCCTGAATGGGCTCCAGCACAATCGCGCAAACCTTGTCGTCCATGGCATTACGCAGGGCTTCCCCATCATTGCGCGGCACAAAGCGCACACCCTCGAGCATGGGATCGAAGTCCTTGCGATACTTCGCCTGACCGGTGAGCGCGAGCGCGCCCATGGTGCGTCCGTGGAAGGAGTTATCCAGCGCGATGACGATGGACTTCTCCGGCCCGCCCGTAGCGTGCCCCGCAGCGCGCACGAGCTTTAGCGCGCCTTCAATCGATTCGGTACCGCTGTTGGAGAAAAATGCCCGATCCAATCCCGACTTCGTGCATAGCTTCTCCGCCAGTAGTCCCTGATACTCGTTGTAATACAGGTTGGAGACGTGGATGACCTTCGCCGCCTGCTCGCGAATGGCTTTGACGATGCGCGGATGGGCGTGGCCCAACGCATTAACGCCCAATCCGGAAAGCAAATCGAGATAACGCCTGCCCGCAACGTCGTAAACGTACACACCTTTTCCGCGGGCGATGGCCAGCGGATAGCGAGCGTAGGTGTTCAGCAGATATTTCTGTTCCAGCGCAACAATTTCCTCATAGGTAAGCACAATCATGCCCTCGCAAAGAGTTCATTGTACCGCCGCGGGAGGGCAGCATGCCTGCCCGTCGCAACCCAAGAATTCATACGGCAATGCTTGCGCGCTTGGGTACACTAGGAGCATGTTGAGCGAGAAACAATTCCGCGAACGTGCCCGCAGCGAGCTGCGTGAAATCCGCAACCAGGTCTTGAGCATGGCACGCGATCGCGACGTCTACTGGAAGGTGGAGCGCGAGGTCATCGAGCCCAACCCTCAACTTCACGGCGTCCGCAATGCCTTTCTGGATATGGTGAGGGCGGCCTACGCCGATGCCATGGCCGCACGCGTACTACAACTGCTGGACGCAGAGAATACGGAGCTTTCACTGCGGCGGGTACTGACGCAGCTTGAGGATTTTCCTCATCTGCTGCACGATAAAGTCAGCGAGCGGGAATTTGCGGCGGACCGCTCTGAGTTAGACCTTGCAGCCATCCGCCTGAAACAAATCTTAAACCCGCACTTCGGTCATCACGAGCGCACTCTCTCTGCGCTCGCATCCACGCATCGGGAACTCGATCAGTCGATCGATACCATCATCGCGATGCTGAAGACCTATTACTGGATCATCGCGGACGCCAATCTCGATTTCGAGGTCAGCTATCCCGAGGACCCGTTGGCGATTTTCCAGTTTGCCTGGACGAAGCCGGGGTCCGCGGCTTAGACGGTTTCTGCATCAGGCCGGGCAAAGCCAGCGTTCACCAGCTGTGGAAAAGTTGCGTTCGCATCTTGAGCGACATTCAACGTTGCGAGAAATTTCGTTTTCCCTGTTCATTTCACAAGCGATTCAAAATTTCTGCCTACTAAAGCTCCATCCCGGCCCAATGTCGTGCAATAACTCGACTGATTCTAAGAAGAACGCCCGATGTGTCGCAGGCGCGATTGACGAGATACTCGCTTAACGGTTGTCGCCCGAGAGTGCGAGGCCCTGAGCGCCACTTCTTCCGGCCGAACTAATCAACGGAGGAATGTGTCTTAATGAATCACGTACTCGCGTTAGTTGCCTTATTCTTAAGCTGGTCTCTTACAGCAGTTGCAGTAAATGTTACGGTCAGTACGCCAACCAATGATTCGCAAGTGGGGTCTTCCTTTAATTTAGTCGCCAACGCTACTAGTTCCTACACCATTACCGGATGGCAGGTTTATCTTGACGGCCGAAGTGTTTACAGTACCGGCCGAACCAACGTAATCAATACCTACATCAGCGCGCCCAACGGGAGCCATCAGCTGGTAACTCGGGCCTGGGACAGCACTGGCGCTTATGGCAGCGTTTACGAGCAGATCACTGTAACCAGCGGCGGCGGCGGCGGTGGTGGTGGCGGTAGTTTGCCGACTCCTCCACCCGGGGCACTCGTGTTTAACAACATTGACGACCGCGGCCACTGGAACTGGTGCCACGATCCGGGCTGCGCCGGTGGCAGCGGCAGCGGTTCCTACTGGATGGCGCAAAACCAAGGTAATCCCTCACGCGATGGCGCCAGCACCGAGTTCTTCAACTCCGGCGTGTGGGCCAATGCGCTGTGGTGGCAGAAGCTGGGAGCCAACGATGGCGCGCACAATTTCCTATGGGACTTCTATGTCTTGGTCGACGATAGCTCACAACATGGAGGCCAGGCGCTGGAATTCGACGCCTTCCAGTTTGTTCATGGCTACAACTACATGATGGGAAGCCAGTGCAACTACGGGGCAGGCGTTTGGGACACGTGGGACGAAGCCTCCGGCCATTGGATACACACCTCAATTGCCTGCCCGAAGTTCAGCCCCAACACCTGGCATCACATTCAGTGGTACATCACCACCAACGCCAGTTCGCACCAGTACACCTACGTTACGCTGGTGGTGGATGGCACCCCGCACACGCTCAACGTCACGCACAATGCCCGCAACCTGGGCTGGTCCGACAACGTTGGCGTGCAATGGCAGCTCGACGTAAACGCCAGCGGTCAGGGATACCACGAGTGGGTGGACAAAGCGACGCTCACCATCTGGTGATGTGCCGCTCGCATTCCGGCGGTAAAGCGAAAGGGCTCTCAAAAACGGGAGCCCTTTGGTTTGCGAGTTCTTTATCGTGCAGCTCTGCGAAATTCTTTATCGCGAAGCAATGAGCGCTATGGAGATCAGCGCGCCCACGACACCCGCATTTTGCGCCGCGGACATGCGCTCCTTCAAAAGGATGCGCGCAAGAATCACGGTGCTGGCAGGATAGAGCGCCGACAACACCGAGGTAACATCGAGCCGGCCGTGCCGTGTGGCAGCGATGAAAAGCGCATTAGCAGCGCTGTCCAGAATTCCAGAAAACAGGATGGGGACGAGGGCCGGCCGCAATGGCCGATCATCCCCGGCTGAAAACACCACGATGAGCAGCATCAGCGACGTGGAAGCGGTACGCGCCGCAACCAGCGGCCAGAACACTCCATGATGGCCAGCTAGTTTACACGCGATGAAGAACAAGCCGAACATCACTCCAGCAAACACCGCCAGGCCAAGGCCGCGATGGGTGTCGATCTTGCCGTCCGGCCGGGCGATCATCCAGATGCTGACCAAGGCCAGCGCGAAGCCGACGAGTTGAATGCGATCGGGCATGCCTTCGCTATATATGCCGGCCAAAACCGGAAGCACTCCGGTAATAACAGCGGAAACCGGCGCAACAATGCCCATGCGACCGATGGAGAGCCCCTGGTACAGTGCAGCTACCCCGATGGCACCGGTAATCCCGGCGACGGCTCCCCACAATAGCGATGCCGGCGGAGATAGCGCCTCGCCCGTGACCCATGCCAACAGCAACATGAGCAGCAAGCCGGTTGCGTGCGCGCCCGCCACTACGCGGAAGACGTTGGCCTGCTTGGTGGCGAAACCGCCGGCAAAATCGCCCGCACCCCAGAGGCCTGCAGAGCCCAGGCTGAGACCAGCGCCGGTTAGAGTTCCAGAGGTCATGCGGAGTATAGGGGGGGCTTTATTTGACCGTCGTGCTTGGCTCGCGCAGCACAATCGGATTCTGATCGTACGGGATGATGGTTACATTGAGGTCCTTGCGAGCATTAAACTGCTGCTCGGTTACCGGAAAGGCCACCAGCACGGTTCCCTTCTGCTCGGCTCCCGGCATGATCTTGGCCTCCACCGTCAACGGCTGCGTAGCATGCGGCCGCAGGTCCGGATAGGCGGAAAAGTACCGATCATAGTCGGAAGGAGAGGCGGCATCGTCGGATTGATCGCCCTGATCGGTTTTCAAGTTGGCGCTAATGGACTTGATGTAGAGCGCCTTGTCGCCCACGTTGCGCATCGTGACCTGAAGGACAACCATGGTGTTGGCCATGTTGGCAGGCCGACTCGCGTAGACCGCGTCGATGCCGCCTTGCGCCACCGGCTTGGAGCGTTCCACGAAGGCAATCACGCCCACTACGATGGCCACGATGACCAGTGCGATTGCGACCGGCACGGCGGGAGGCAAACTGCGCTTTGGGCTGTCGAGCTCCTCAGTGATGGGAACATGCCCGGCGTCGTATTGCGGTTGAGGCGGAGTCGGATTGTCAGCCATGAATCACCCCCGATGATGATACAAGAGCGTGACGTGGGTCGTTTTAGGCCGCATCAGAAAAGAGGCAGATCCCTCGACTTGCATTAAATCCCTCGCTCGGGATGGCAAGCCAATCGCGATGCGTTAGCGCGAAGCTCGGCTTGGATTATTCATGGAAATTCATACTTGAAAGGGCACTGCTTCACAGGCCGCTGAAAAACTGGATTAGCGCATGGTTTGTGTCAGGGCACGACTTGAGTCGTGCCGATAAGTCATTTATTCTTGTCGCTTCGAGCGGGCTTCAGCCCGCGAAGGGTTTGCTTTCCCGACTTTTTCAGCAGCCTCTCAATCCATGCCCTTTCAAAACTTTCCCTCCAAAGCACCGCACTATCGCGCCAAGCCTGTCATGCCTGAACTTTAATTCGCAGGCCAGTGATGCTTCATCGCTCGGCGAAATTCCTTTTCCGGCAAGGTGTTCAGCACATCCCGCCGCGTAAGCCACGCGCGGCGCGCCTGCAGGATACCGTACTTGATCTTCTCGAAGTGCGAAGTGTGGTGGGCGTCGGTGTTAATCGCGATCTTCACGCCCCGTTCGCGCGCCATGCGCAGGTGCACGTCGTTCAGGTCGAGCCGATCGGGATAGGCGTTCAACTCCATGGCAACTTGGTTCTGCAGCGCGGTCTTGAGAATCGCGTCCATATCGAAGGGATAGGCGTCGCGCCGCAGAAGCAGGCGTCCCGTAGGGTGCCCGAGAATCGAGACGTTTTTGTTGCTCAACGCTCGCAGCAGCCGGTCGGTCATCTGTTGCGGTTCCTGGTTGAACGCCGAATGAACGCTGGCAACAACCACGTCCATCTGCTCCAGCACGGAGTCGCTCAAATCGAGCTCGCCGTCGGCTAGGATATCGACCTCGATGCCCGCCATGATGGTGATGCCATCGGTTTGCTCATTGGCCGTGCGAATCCGGGCCGTGTGCTGCTCAGCGCGCTTATCGTCGAGGCCGTTGGCGAAGGCGAGATTTTTGGAATGATCCGTAATCGCAATGTATTGGTAGCCCCGCTCTTTTGCGGCAGCGGCCATCTCGTCGATGGTGCACTTTCCATCCGTCTCGACGGTATGCATGTGGACTTCGCCGCGGAGGTCCTGCACGCTGATCAGGGCCGGCAGGCGATGCTCTGCCGCGGCCTCGATCTCACCACAGCTCTCGCGCAACTCTGGCGGGATGCAATCGAGCTCCAGCTTCCCGTAGATTTCGTCCTCGGTCTTGCCCGCGACACGCTGGTTGTCGTCCAGACGAAACAGTCCATACTCGCTGAGGGTGTAGCCCATCCTCAGCGCGCGTTGCCGCAACGTGACGTTGTGGTTCTTGGAACCGGTAAAGTACTGCATGGCCGCGCCGTAGGACTCCGGCGGCAAGGTGCGCACGTCCACCTGCATGCCGCTGCGCAATTTGAAACTGACCTTGTTGTCGCCTTTAGCCAGCACTTCGACGATGCCGGGGAAGCGCAGGATCTCTTCGATCAATTGCGCGCGCTGCTCGTCATTCACGCAGCACGGCCCAGTGATGAGCACGTCGAGATCGCCGACCGTCTCTCGTCCACGGCGGAGCGAACCCGCAGGCGTAATCTTTTCGATTCCCTCGATGTGCTTGAGGTGCTCAGTAAGCTTTTGCGCGGTGCGGTCGGCGTCATCGAGCAGGAAGCGCCCGGAAATGCGGCGGTAACCCTCAATCGCTTTCAGGATTTTCTGCTCGCTCTTCTCGCTCAGGCGCGGCAACTCGCGAAGTTTGCCCTCGCGCGCCAGCTTCTCCACGCCGGCCAGGTCGCTTACCTGAAAGGCGCTCCACACCAGCGCGATGGTCTTCGGGCCGAGCCCCTGGATCTTGAGTAGCTCCAGCATCGAAGGGCGGTACTTCTTCAACAACTCCTGGTGCGGGCCAAGTTTGCCACTGCGGCACAACTCCTGGATGTTGGCTACCATGCCTTTGCCAATGCCGGGAATTTCAAGCAGCTTCTTGGGCTCGTCGATCAGTCCCGAGACTTGCTGTGGCCACCCTTCGAGGGCTTCGGCAGCGCGGCGATAGGAACGAATGCGAAAAGAGTCGTCGCCGTTGACCTCCATCAGGTCGGCGGTTTCGTAAAACACGTTGGCGATGGCTTTATTGTCCACGCAAGAAGGCCCGGAAAGATTGTAACTTGAGCTCATTCATCTCATAAATCGTTGAAGGGCCAAACTGCTGAAAAAGTCTCCGGAGCGAGTTCGGGTAGTGCGGCGCTTCAGCGCCGCGTCAAGCGAGTACCGTGAAACGGCCTTTAGGCCTGGGGACATTGCATAAAAGAGGCTATTTTAGCGGCTTTGGACGAGGTACCTCAGGGGCTAAAGCCCTCTTCACAAGACCCGGTGAACGCGGGCCTGGAAGGCCCGCACTACCCGGGCTGTTGTCAGTAGGTAGTTTTTCAGCAGTTTGTGAAGCGGTGCCCCCGTCAAAACCGATTTGTGAGACGTTGGAGAAGGGATAAGCGCCGCCACTCCGGCGTCGTTCAGATGCGCAGGTCTTTCACATATTCATGGAGCGGCATCCCGAAGAAATCCGTAGTCCTTCCGGAAGCGCGGTAGCCATGCTTTTCGTAGAAGCGGACGACACGCAGGAGCGGTTCGGTGGTGTCGAGCGTGATGCGCCAGCACTTCCCTGCCGCAAGTTCGGCTTCGGCGGCCTGCAAGAGTTTTCCCGCAATGCCGCTGCCTTGGTACGCAGGCAATACCGCCATACCGCGCAGGTGTCCTTCATCGGCCTTGACCATCGCACCCGCGATGGTGCCGACAACCTCCGCCGCTTCATTGACGGCCACCACAACGTACATTGACGACAGGCGCTGCTGAATCGTCTCCGGAGTTAGACCGGTGTCGCGAAACGCGTCGGCGGTGTAGGCGGCACGGTAAGGGGCGAACGCGATTCTCAGGCATTCGAGAATGCCCTGCGCGTCGGCGTCCGTCGCCTTGCGAATGGTGATATCGCTTTGCAATGTGGACCCGTGCCAGGATGAGAGGTCTAAATCGAATTGTAGCGGCGCCAGCGGCGGCCAGGCGAGAAAAAGCCCAGCCTCTATGGCTTGGGCTGGGCTTTCCGGGACATCGCAATGTTCTTACTGCAACCTGGTCACGTTACCGGCTTGCGGGCCCTTTTGACCATCGACGATTTCGAACTCGACCTGGTCGCCTTCCTGCAAGCTTTTGTACCCTTCGATATTGATCGCGCTGTAATGCACGAAGACGTCGGCATTACCATCGTCACGGCCGATAAAACCAAAACCTTTAGCGTTATTGAACCACTTTACGGTTCCCTTCATTTTCACTTTCTTCTTCCTCCTGGCAGAGCCCAGCAGCATCCCCACCCCGAGGATGCCAGTCTTGAATTGCGTCAATCAGGTTGAGCCTAGAAGCCAAAGTCTATGGAGGACCTTTTCCTAAAGCACATCTGGCCAGTTGGATTGGCCTGTTGAACAGCGTGCCCTAATTCTGCCCCCTTTTTGTGGTGTTGTCAAGAGAGTATATAGAGAGGAAAGCCTGATTGGGAGCGGGTTTTCGGCCATCCGCGCAGTCACCGATGGTGTCATACAGGAGCGACCAAACTGTGCCACTTTTGGCGGGTTAGCTAGCTTCCTGACACTGCCCTACGAAGCCTTTCTGCCAGCCACAAAACGGAAGAGATAGTCTTGCCATCGCAGATTTCTCCTGAGTCAATCATCTGCAGCGCCCGCGACAAACCTACCATCCGGCACTCGATCGATTCGTCCTCTTCGGGATGCGCCTCGCCAGCTGTCAATCCTTCGGCCAGATAAACAGTCATGGTCTCGTCGAGAAAGCCCGGGCTGGGATAGAAGAAGAGGGCCTGCTTCCACGCGGCAGCGCGATATCCAGTCTCTTCCAGGAGCTCTCGTTTAGCGCCGGCCAGAGGTTTCTCGCCGGGATCGACACGGCCGGCGGGCAGCTCCCACAGGTAAGCATCGGCTGCGTAACGGTACTGGCGCTCCAGCAGCACGCGGGGCTCGGGAGTAGCGTGGTCCACCGCAAGGATGACAGCCGACCCGGTGTGGCGGACGATATCGCGACGCACCGCTGTTCCACTGGGCTCGCGCACCAGGTCTGAGTACACACTAAAGGCGGGGCCGTCGAACAGAGTTTTCGAGGAGAGGACCTCGACTTTCTTCGATCTGCGCGGTGGCGTTTTCGCTTTGAGTTTGTTGCCCTGCTTGGGTGATGCGACCTTTTTTCGTGGCATGGTCTCCACTATAAGGCAGGTGGCGCGAGTTAGCGCAAGATAGGCTTTGTTAGGCTGCGGAAAATATCTGTGTACCCAACACCTCCGACAGGGTTTTTCGCCAGCCGAGTTAACGCACCCGAAATCTGCTATTCTGCCCGCCGTGCGCAAAGAAACTCGTTCGTCACGCCCGCTCACGGTCAGCATCGTAGGACCGGGGAATTTAGGGACCGCGCTTGCCTTGACGTTGCCGACCGCCGGATACCTGGTGAAGTTCATCGCCGCGCGCGCCAAGAGCATCGCCAGTGGCGAAACAACCAGCTTGGCTAGAAGGCTGAAAGCGCAACTGGTCACAGTGGGAAAAGAACCACTCGACAGCGATGTGATTTGGATTACTGTTCCTGACGACGCGATTGCCGCAACCGCCTTGCGACTGGCGCGCAGCCAGGACTGGCGCGGCAAGATTGTCTTCCACTCCAGCGGCGCCTTGACCGGTGACGATCTGGCCCCGCTGCGCAAAAAGGGAGCCAAGGTGGCGTCGGTGCATCCCGGTATGACGTTCATACGTGGACCTGCACCGCAGATGCATGGCGTGGCATTTGCTCTCGAGGGAGACGCAGCCGCTACTCGTTTGGCGAAAGAAATCGTGGAAGCCCTAGGCGGCACCGCCTACGCGATCAACAAGCGCAATAAAGTGCTGTATCACGCATTCGGTAGCTTTGCTTCCCCGATGGTGATCGCGCTGATGGCGTCGCTGGAACGCGTAGCCAAGGCCGCCGGAATCAAGCCCAGTGACATCAAGACCATGATGGTTCCGCTGCTGTGGCAGACGCTGCGCAATTATCTGCAGCATGACGCCGCGTCGGCCTTCAGCGGTCCGCTGGTGCGCGGAGATGTCGCTACGGTACGTCGCCACCTGAAGGAATTGAAGGTGGTACCGGAGGCGCGGGCGGTTTACATTGCCTTGGCGAAGAGCGCGGTGAAGAATTTGCCGGTGAAGAATCGTAAGGCGATGGAGCGGGAACTGAAGAGTCGTGGTTAGTGATTATTCAGCAAGAAGAACTTTGAAAGGGCACGGCTAAAGAGGTTGCCGAAAAACTGGATTAGCGCATGGTTTGTGTCAGGGCACGACTTCACAGGCTGCTGAAAAAGTCCTCTCCGGAGCGAGTTCGGGTAGTGCGGCGCTTCAGCGCCGCGTCAAGCGAGTACCCTGAAACGGCCTTTAGGCCTGGGGATATTGCACAAAAGAGGCTATTTTAGCGGCTTTGGACGAGGTGCCTCAGGGGCTAAAGAGTGTGCGTGAGAACCATGTTTCATTCGCCTTAGTGGACTGAATGGTTAGAAAACAGCCCCACAGGGGCGGAACTGGTGTTAGCCCAGGGCGTGAGCCCTGGGTAGAGTGGCAAATTGACCTGAGTCCCTTCAGGGACGACAGAGTTCTCACGCACACTCTAAAGCCCTCTTCACAAGACCCGGTGAACGCGGGCCTGGAAGGCCCGCACTACCCGGGCGGTTGTCAGTAGGTAGTTTTTCAGCAGCCTGTTCAGTCGTGCCGATAAGTCATTTATTTTTCACTTCGAGCGCGCTTCAGCCCGCGAGGGGTTTGCTTTTCCGACTTTTTCAGCAGCAACCTCTGAAGCCGTGCCCTTCAAAGCGCGAGGCCCCAAGGAGAATCCAAATGAAGCGCAGCATTACCTCTACTGAAACGCCGATTCTGAAGGCAGTTTAGAATGTCGCAATCCGATCTTTTTTTAGGAGCTCGAATGCGTTCACTTCTTCTGGGCTTGTCGTTGTCATGTCTGCTGCTGGTTCCGGCGTTTGCGCAAGAGCCAGAATCCCAGAACCCGTCCAAGCCGGAGGCGCCGACAAAAACCACTGCGCCCGCTAAGAAGTCATCCCCGGCCAAGCCCGTTGAACCTCCGGCCCCACCAGAAGAGCCGAAGCCAGAGCCCGCTTCCAGCGACAAATCCAAGGACAAAGAACAGCACTTCGACATGACCGAAGTGCCGCCGGTAGTGACGCATCACGAGATTACGGTGAATGGCAAGACGCTGCACTACACGGCCACCGCTGGTCGGTTACCCATCAAGCGCGAGGATGGGAAGACCGAGGCGCAGATGTTTTTTGTTGCGTACACGCTCGATGATCAGACGGTCAGCAAGCGGCCGCTCACCTTCGCCTTCAATGGCGGGCCGGGCTCGTCGTCGATCTGGCTGCACATGGGCGCGCTTGGTCCCAAACGAGTCGTGCTTCAGCCTGACGGATTCATGCCGCCCGCGCCCTATCGCCTCGAAGACAACCCTTACACCCTGCTGGACAAGAGCGACCTGGTGTTGGTGGACGCGATCGGCACAGGTTTCAGCCGTGCCGCCGATACCGAGACGTTCAAGAAATTCTGGGGAGTACAGGGGGACATCGAAGCCTTCAGTGAATTCATTCGCCTGTACATCACTCGCAACGAGCGCTGGAGTTCGCCGCTCTACCTGTTCGGCGAAAGCTATGGCACGACGCGGTCGGCGGGCATCGCGGGATATCTTGCCGACAAGGGCATCTCGTTCAATGGCATTACGCTGCTTTCCACGGTCCTGAATTTCGAAACGCTCATCAGCAACAAGACCAACGACCAGGCTTACGTTTTCCTGGTTCCCTCGTTCACCATGATCGCGGGCTACCATCACAAGCTGGCGCCCGATCTGGCTCAGGACATGAACCAGGCGCGACAGGAGTCGCAGCGCTGGGCCTCAACCGATTACGCGCTCGCGCTCGACAAGGGAGATGCCCTAACGCCCGAGGAGCGACAAAAAACAATCAGCCAGTTGGCGCGCTATACGGGGTTGAGCCCTGACATAATCGATCAGGCCAACCTGCGCGTTGATGTACGTAAGTTCACCCACTATCTTTTGATCGACCAAAAGTTGCGCGTGGGCCGACTGGACGGGCGTTTCACCGGACCGGATCCCAATGGATTGCTTGACACTCCGTTCTATGATCCGTCAGGCTCGGAACCCACCCCGCCGTTCACCTCGACCTTCAATAACTATGTACGCACCGAGTTAGGCTATAAGACGGACATGCCGTACTACGTCTCGGCGCAGCAGGCGGGATTCGAGAAGTGGGACTGGGGCTCGAGCATTCAGGGCTTTCCGGATACGGCCACCGCGCTGCGGCAAGCTATGGTGAAGAACCCGTATCTGAAGGTTTTCGTGATGGAGGGTTATTACGATCTGGCCACTCCATTCGCGGCGGCGAATTACACCATGGATCATTTGGACATTGGCCCGAAGTATCACCAGAACATCTCGTTCGCGACCTACGAAGCGGGACACATGGTGTATCTGCCGATGGATGGCCTGAAGAAGATGAAGAGCGACGAGGTGCGGTTCATGGAGATGTCGGGAGCGCAATAGTTGAATTTTCAAACTGCCCAGGTACGTCCCTGCCTGACTTCTGCCAGAACCAGGCCCTCCCCTGCCCATCCGCTACGCACGGTCAACAGTGAGGCCCATCACCGCATCTGCCGGAGCAATCGTGATACTCCAGAAGCACCGTGGATTCATGCCTGATCTGGGCCGTGAGTCCCATCCGCATCACGCCGGTCGCGTAGGCGCAAAGGAGGTTCGCGTGCCCATTATCACGATATCCCGGGGATCCTTCAGTGGTGGCAAGATGGTGGCCGAGAGCGTCGCGCAGATGCTGGGTTGCCGCTGCATCGATCGCGACCAAATCATCCACAGAGCTGAGGCATGGGGGGTGTCGCAGGACGATCTGCGGACCGTCATCGAAAAGCCACCCAGCTTTCTCGGTCAGTCTCCCCAAACCAGATACCGCTATCTCGCGTTCATTCAGGCGGCACTTACTGAGGAAGCCCGGACGGGAAAAGCGATCTACCACGGCCTTGCCGCCCACTTGCTGTTCGGCAAGGGACCTCACGTCCTGCGAATCCGCATCATTGCTCCTATGGAGTTCCGCATTGACCAAGTGCTCAACCGGCTCAGGTGCAATCGCAAGGAAGCCATTGCCTACATCGAAAAGGTGGACGAGGACCGCCGCAAGTGGACCAAGTTTCTCTATGGCCTGGACTGGACAGACGCTTCGTTGTACGACCTAGTGCTTAACCTGGAACAAATGAATGTGCAGGAAGCCTGCGCCGTAATCTGTTCCGCTTCGCAGCTGAAGTGTTTTGAGTTTACTCCCGCTAGTCAGAGGGCCATGGACGACTTGGCCCTGGCCAGTCGCGTCAAGGCGAACCTGGCGATGGATGCGGCCACCGCCACCCTACAGTTCGAGGTCGTAGCCGAGGGCGGATCGGTGTCCGTCAAGGGGGACATCGTCAGTCCGGGCCAGGCCCATAGAATCGGCGAGATTGTTCGTGGCATGCCCGGCGTCGGTGCCGTCCAACTGAGCCAACTGGAGCTAGCTACTCATATTTGAAGCCCCCAACAGGGCTTGGCTTTTGCGAGTAATCAGGTGGCTATGGCAGCTATAGGGGTCCCTCACCTCCTCGCCGCGCCGTGGGAACTCCTTTGCTCTTGTTAACCGAGCGCAGCGAAGCCGAGGGACCTGCTTTGCCCGCACCCCCTCGCCCTTCCAGTAAACTCTCTCTGTTATGAATATTTCGCCCGTAAAATACTGTTGCTATTGAAGTTACTTGTTAAGCCAACTCGTGCTGCTTCAATTGCCAGTGAGGGTGCCCCCATCGTTGCGTCTTTTGCAAGGACCTTGCCTTGGGAGCTTGTCGAGGGGTAGGCGATCCGCCCCGGCATATCCTGCAATTTTCTTACAAGTAAGACATTCGCACGAATCTTACTTTACTTACGTGTTCTAAAAGTAGGAAACTTATGCGGAGGTACTATGAGAACTCCCTTTACCACCCGCATCTCTTCCCGCGGACAGGTCGTCATTCCTGGCCCTGTTCGCAAGGCGCTCGCGATCGAACCCGGGACAACGTTCCTTGTCCTCGCCAGAAAAGATACTGTTGTGCTTCACCGCTTGCAGGAGCCGCCGTGGCAGTTCTTCGATGCCATGGTGAAGCAAGCCGAGAAGCAAGGTCGCCGGCACGACGCCGCTATGCAGGGGTTCGCGAAAGTTGTGAACAAGCTAAGGTACGGGCGCTAACGAAGATCGAGGGGGCACCCGGCCCCTCCTCCTTTCTGACCGTCGCCTCTCAAATGGCATGGATCAACAAGAGGCCGACCACAACCATCACTGCGCAGGTTACGCCATGAATTGAGAACGCTTTCGACTTCGACCCGCCCGACCCCAGAACGATTGACATGTCGCCCAGAGGGATGAAGGCTTCAACGAGTAGAGCTATGCCTACCGTCCGCGTGTCCGTGGTCAGCATCATTGTCAGCACGACCAATCCAGATACGACGTCCCGAATTCCTTTAGGGCGTAGCCAGGCACGAGTGTAAGCGTCGGATGCAGGCCGCTTAAGACCAAATGTTCCTGAGATTCGTTCAGGAGATATGAGGTAGAAACCACCGATGACGATGATCGCCACGGCGATGAGAGCAGCTACAGAAAGCGGGATAGCGTTGTGCATAAAACGTCTCTTTGTTAGAAAATCTAGCAACGCCATACTGGATGCGAAGGATTCGGAAAAGTTACACCATCCGCCGACCGTTGGTCCGAGCGGCGCTATAATTTCTGTCAATGGCAATGACACTGGCAGCTAACAAGAAACAAGGGAGAGACTCATGAGGCGGATTCTGTTCCTAGGCTACGATCCGGAGACTGTGGATTTTTCTGACCCTGCTTTGCCGCCAGGTATGACCGCTGAGAAGGTTCACACCGGCATCGCGGTTGCGATGAAGGGGTTCGCTGAACGCGGATGGGAGGCCGACCTTTGTTTCATCCGACCTGATGAAACCGCGGGGCCGACAGTGGACCGTCAGTTAGGTTCGACGAGGTACGATTGTGTGGTAATCGGAGCTGGCGTGCGCCTGCCGCCCAAGCGCATTGCAATATTCGAAGCCGTCATCAACGCTATTCATAAGGCTGCCCCAAGCGCGACGATTGCTTTCAATACACTTCCCGAGAACAGTGCCGACGCTGCAGCCCGATGGTTGCGTAACTGACGTTATCAGGCGTGGGCGGATGGCCCAGCCTACCGTCCTGAGGGTGCCCCATCCAAGCCGGGGTTGCTTGGGTGGGGGTTTTGCGGATGCACGATGGCTGTTTTGCAAGCCAACCACTCTCCCCCCTCGAAGTGAAAGTCAAAATCCCCACCCAACCAAAAGCAGGTTGGATGGCACCCGATGTTCAATTGCTTAGCAGAAATCTTGTCCGGGCCACCCGTCTAGTTAATCGCTTTCAGGGCCATTAAGCATGAACACGTTCGAGGCGCTTGAGGGTGGGCAACGCCTTGATGGATTTGCCGGACTACCGCTGGGCGAGACGAATCTCATACAGGCTCTGCAGGTTCAGCCAGAATTCCGCCGTGGTGCCGAAAAAGTGGGCGAGACGCAAGGCCGTGTCGCCGGTGATGGCGCGGCGCCGGTTCAGGATTTCGGTGATGCGATTAGTGGGAACATTCAGTCGCCGCGCCAGTTCCGCGGCGCTCATGCCCAACTCGTTCAGCTCTTCCGCCAGATGCTCACCCGGGTGAATTGGAATTATTGCCACTGCTTTCTCCTACTGGTAATCGACAATCTCGAAATTCGATGGACCGGGATTGTGGCATTCCACCATCGGCGGGAGTTTGCTCTTCACTACCACGTCGTAAACAAGTGTCCCATCTTTTCTTTCTTGGTACGCAGGTAGCCTTCCGAGTGCTCGTAGGGTTCGACATCGGCTGAGACGCGTTCGACAACTTTGATTCCAGCGTTCTCCACGGCGGCAACTTTCTCGGGATTGTTGGAGATCAGGCGAACTGCCTTCACTCCAAGCTGCCGCAAAATTTCGGCGGGCAAAATGTATTGCCGATAGTCGTTGTCATATCCGAGTTCAACGTTGGCTTCGACGGTGTCGAGACCTTTATCCTGGAGTTCGTAGGCTTGCAGTTTGGCCATCAGGCCAATGCCGCGGCCCTCCTGCTGCTCGTAAATCAGGATGCCGGCGCCGGCCTCGGTAATCAGCGAAAGCGCCAGCTCCAGCTGTTGCCGGCAATCGCAACGCATGGAATGAAAGACATCGCCGGTAAGACACTGCGAATGAATACGCACTAGCGGCGGCGCAGAATGGATGTCGCCCATCACCAGAGCCACGGCGCCTTCTTTGCGGCGCTCGGCCTTACCCTCGCGCGCCAGGCGATCGGCGTCTTCAGGAGACAAGCTGTCCAGCAAATTCTCGAACTCGCCTTCGAACCCGTAGATCCGGAAGTGTCCCCAACGGGTCGGGAAGTTGGCCTCGGCTACCTTCTTGACAGTCTGTACAGAGGGGCGGTTCACACTTTAATTATAAGCTGCGGGGCGCATGCGACATGTTTAGGCGTCACAAGCAAAGCAAGCGGACCGCACAGAAATTGTTGCTGTCGAGAGAAGTAAAAAGGGCGGCCGTTACTGACCGCCCTGCATTGCCAGCTCTATCCAGTTGTTACCGGCCGTGATGTCCACCGCCACCGCCGGAGGAATGACCACCACCGCCGCCGTATGACCGACCGCCTCCACCGCCGCCGGATGAGTGATAGCTCCCACCCGATGGCGCCGAGTAATGCGGCGCGGAGTAGCCTGACGCTCCACGGCTGCCGTACGTCGAGCTCGATCCATAGCTACGGCCACCGTAGATCGGGCTGGAGCCATAGCTGCGGCTGCTGGCCATGTTAGGGTACGATCCGCGATTGCTTCCACCGGCGTAGCTGCTGGCTGCGCTATAGGAGCCGGAGCGCGAAGAAGCCGCCGAGTACGCCGGAGCCGCGTGATACGAATATCCCGCCGGCGGCCTTGGAGCCGACGCCATGCCCGATCCCTTCGGCGCAGACTTACTCTGCGACCCATGGGGCGCGGAGGAATGCGAAGCCGGCGCCGACTGCTGAGACGCGCCATGCGGCTGGCTTGCGCTGTTCGAATGCCCTGCCTGCGATGACTGCGGAGGACGCGGCACCGACGACGGCGGATTGTAGGGCGTCGAGTGCGCCGTCGAAGACATGGACTGACTGTGCTGCGTAGTCGCAGAGGTTTGACCATTCACGCTATTAGTGTTGCCGTGCGCAAAGCTGTCGTTGCGCGCAGGCGGACGCGGTACTTCATGCACCGCAGGATTTCCGGGAGCTGAACTCCTGGCTTCCTGGGTAGCGTTATGCCCACTGGTCGGCGCGCCCCCTGCCGAAGGTGGACGGGGAACGTAGTGGGCGCTGGGCGCCGCAATCGGCGCATGAGCGGCATTCATTCCCTGGGTGGCCGCGGCACCGTTGCCCCTAGCCATCGTGGACTGATTGCCGCCGAAGTGCGCCGGTCCCGCCGGAGCAGTAGCGCGGGTCACGACGCTGCGGTTGGTCGCCGAAGTTGGAGGAACCGACCGGGCTGCGGCGCTTCCCGCCAGAACCGATTGCCGGGTCGGAGGTACCTCAGCCGTGTGCATCAGTTGTCCACTACCCACAGCAGACCTGGGAACCACGGTTCCAGCCCGGTTGATGGCAGCGCCCGACGTGAATGCTGACTTGGGAGCCGCGGTGACGGCGCCTGGGATATTGCGGTTTGCGCCTACTCCGGCGAAATTGTTGTGGTAGTAGTTGTTCGTAACCGTGTTGATGTTGGTGATGTGCGTATTCGTGACGTTGACATTGTGCAGGTATGCGGTACTCACGTAGCCGCCACCGTGATACCAGCCGCCATGTCCCCATCCACAGTAGCGCGGATAGTAGGGCGCACCCCAGCCTAACGGGAACCAGCCAAAGCTGATACCTACGCCAAAGCCAAATCCGCCACCACCCCAGCCGAAGCCAACGCCGAAGCCGGGTCCGCCAATCCAGCCGACCAAGGCCGGAGCGTAATAAGGGTTCCAGTATCCAATAGGTCCGGGAGCCCAGCCCCATCCGCCATTCCAGGCGACCCAACGCCCGTAATGGAAGGGCGCAAATCCCCAAGGAGCATCATCAATCCACGTCCATCCCCAAGGAGCGATCCAAGCCCAGTGACCGTAGCGGTAGGGCGCCCATCCCGCTTGGACGGACGTCGGTACCCATACTGATCCGTAGGTGGGAGAGGTTTGCCAAACACCGTAGGAATCCAGATCCTGATAGCCAATTACGCCCGGAGAAACGTAGCGGGCCGACAAAGAATCAGCCAAGCGCTTGTCGCGCACCTGCGCCCAATCCTCAAAACCGTCACGAGCGGGCGCGCTGTAGGAAGCGTTCTGCAGAGAATTGCCACCGCTGAAGCGGACTTGCAGGCCGGAATTGACCCGTACCGCCGGCCCCTTGCCTGTGGCTTCCCCGTATCCGCTGCGCACCGTTACCCAGGTCTGATCGTCGCTGGGATGAACGTCGAAGCGATAAACGCCCGTCTTCATCACCGTAAAGGCGATGTTCGGCGTATCAATTTCGTAAATCTGTCCCTTTTCCAGGTGACGGACCGTGATCTCCAGGACGCCCTGGTCGAGTTCGAGTTGCACGGTATTGTCGCTGATGTTGCTGAGCGTCAGGCTGGTCTCTGCATCCATGCGGATGAAGCCGTCGCCGACGTTCAACTCTGCACGCGCGTTCTTGTCGGTCCAAACGCGATCTGCGGTCGTAAGCGGACGGTTCATGCTGGCTGCAACCCAGTCGTTCACCCCGCCAGGCTGCATGGAAACTTCGCCCGACATATACTGCACGCGCGCGACACGCCCCGAAGGGTCCTGCACCTGCTGGCCGGGAACATTATTATTGTTCTGGCCATATTGCCCGGGAGCCGTGTCCGGCCCCGGGGAGGTATTGTCGGGAATGGTCTGCGCCGACGCGTTTTCCGGTAACTGCGTGGTGTCCTGGTCTTGCCCCACAACCGTAGCCGCCAGACTAACGACCAAAAATAGCACCGCGACTATCCATTGAAGCCGCCGTGTTTTCATTTTGAGACTCCTTCCGCCTCCGACCCACCGTTTATTCGTTTTCGGGGGCGAACTTCCTGCAACCGCGATCAACTCAACTGACACTGACTTTAACCCTAATCGTATGCCGGTGTTTCGCGCGCCTTCATTACATTCGATGCAACCCAAAGTCCTCAGGAACTATAGTTTAGCAAGCTGAAGCGAACCTTAAGAATCACGGGTTTCTGACAATCCGCCGGGGCGCTCTGCCGCTTGCTCACCGAGACTTCCCTCTTTGAGTTGCGCCCGATCGCCACCAGCGCCCAAACTTCAGGCAGTCCAATCGTAGGGCAATCCCATCTGGTCTGCGCTCTTATCGGGACAACATTTAGCGACGATGAGAGTGATGTCGTCCTGTTGTTCGTGCGGACTGTAACGACGCACTTCGTCGATCACTGCCGAAACCAGCAGGTGGGACGGAGAGTCGCGATGAAGCCAGAGACAATCCAGCAGGCGTTGCTCACCGAACTCTTCGCCGTCCGGACCGAACGCCTCGGTGACACCGTCCGTGTAGAGTGCCAGAGTGTCTCCCACAAAGAGACTCGTCTCACCGATTGAGCATTCCCACTGGGGAAAACGTCCGAGTATGGTGGCAGTGGATTCGAGTCGCTCGACGTTGCCACTGGAACGGACCAGAAGCGCGGGCAGATGTCCGCAGTTGGCATAGCGCAAGCGGCCAGTCTGATCGTTGTATTCCGAGAAGAAGAAGGTAGCGTAGGCATTCTCGGGTGTGTTTTCGCAGAATAGCCGGTTGACGGATTGCATTAGACTGGCGGGTTCGTCGACCGCGATCGCGCACTGGCTGCGGAGATTTGCCTGAAGATTTGCCATGAGGAGGGCAGCAGCGATTCCCTTGCCGGCAACATCGCCAATGATCAGGCAAAGTCGTTCTCGGCCCGTGGCAAGAAAATCGTAGTAGTCGCCGCCGACTTGACGAGCTTGCTGGCATGTTCCGGCGTAGTCCAACGTCCTGAGCGGCGGCAGCTCCTGAGGAAAAAGGCGCGCTTGCACTTGCTGTGCGATCTCCAGCTCCTGGGCTACTCGCCGCTCAGCTTCGGCTCGCTTCGCGGCCGTGCGCCGCTCCTCTTCCATGGCATGAGTCACCTCGTCGAAGCTAACCAGAGAGAATGAGTTCCCGTCGACATCCTTGAAATACGTGAACACGCCACCCCACACGGGCGCACTGCCGGGCAGCATTGACGTTCCGCTCGCTGGCTTCACACGTCTCAGTTTCGGCGGGGAAATGAACTTCACCCCGCGGCTCGACCACTCTCGGAATCGGGCGAGGACATCGTTCGTCACAAAAACGACATCGGTGGGGCGACCAATGAGCTGATTTAGCTTGGAGTCGGCTTTAGGAGCGACTAGCGCCAGCACCGTGTCGCCATCCGGGGGAGCGACGGCCAGCCAGCGTTCGCCGGATTGAAGAATGGTGTCTGTGACCAGGCGGAAGCCGAGTTGGTCCAAGTAAAATCGCAGGCTTTTCTCCTGATCGCGAACGAAGACCTTGACGCAGTGAATGCGAAGGATTTGGTCCGGACATGGCTGGTCTGGGGAAGCCATTGGCGGATTATAAGCCGGAATTTCCGTCTTGCACTCGAGGCCGGACCATTTTAGATGTATCTGCTCGTACGGGTAGTGCGGGCCTTCAAGGCCCGCGTATAGGGCAAGAAGAAAAATCGCTTAGGCCGCTGAGGTCGTCGACCTCAACGGCTTAAGCGGGGTGTTTGGGCGAGTGGAACGCGGCGCCGAAGCGCCGCACTACCCGAGCAAGTCGGATTCATTTATTGACGAACCACTATAGCCACTCCAGTTTTTCGGCGACATTGGCGTCATCCTCACAAGTGCCTGCACAAGCGGCCGGGTGACGGGCCAACCGAAAGCTTGGCACGGCACGGTCAAGTTGACGAGAAGCGTTCTACCCTTTCTTGTGACTTACGGCGTGTCGTCCGCTCTCAGTCGCCGGTTTGCCGACTATACATCCAAGTGGATTCGGTTGCCCGACAAAGCAGGAGCGGCCGCGTTGGGTGCAACAAAAGGCCGGCGCCCAATCCGGACGCTGGTCGCTCATTGCGCTGCAGGATTTCAGTCGATCGTATTCGTCGCACTAGCTAGCTCTTCTTCTGCGCCAAGAGAACTTACCACCGGCCACCAATGCTAACGACCAACAACTTACCCCTGCCCCCTGTCCCTACCCACTCACTGCCGCCTCATTCATTCTAACCGGCAGGCCGAAGCCATTCACCGACCCCCGCCGGTGTTCCAGAATCTCGTACATCTCCTCCGCCGTCCCTCGCACCGGAGGCTCATTCGCGATCGCATCTTTCAACATCGCCCAGCTCACGTCCGAAGCGATCACGCTGTCGCGCGCCTCCGGAAATCCGAGATTTCTCCCCTCCAGGATCGACCGCCCGAAAATATCCACCATCACATCAAGCTTCTTGTCGTTGAAAGCCGCCGTCTTGTGCACCGTTTCGCGAATCCCGTACAACTCCACCGTCGCCTTCACGAAATCATGTCGCATCCGCGCCACCCCCTTCGTGCCGATCGCCTCCACGTAGCAGTTGTGCGGCTGTCGCTTCGCCAGGTGACCATAGATAAATCCTTGCGTGATGTCGAACACAATGCCGTTCGCAAACGTCCCATGCGCTTTCACCCACCACGGATCCTTGTATCCCCACATGCGGATCCCCTGCGCATGCCAGCTCTCGTACTCGCTCTCCGCGTACCATCGCGCCACGTCTACATAATGCATGCCGCAATCGTGGAACGGCGGACCCTCCGGATCATGCCCTTCCAGCGGCATGTGCCCCGGCGTCATATGACAAATCCGGATCACCGCCAGCTCTCCAATCCCCCCCTCCGCTATGAACCTCCGCATATCCTTGTGATACCACGCATTCCGGTTGAAAAGATTCACCGCCACAAACCGGTCGCTGGCCTCGATCTCGCGCACCAGTTCCCATTCCGTCGCGACATCGGCGGCAATGGGCTTTTCTGCCAGCACATGCTTGCCATTTGCCAGCGCCCGCCGGATCTGCTCCGGCCGCGCATCCGCCAGTGTGAACAATCCCACCGCATCAATCGACGCGTCGGCAAAAATGGCTTCAGGATGATCGTAGACTGAAGCATTCGGGGCGTTCTGGCGGGCTAATTCCCGCACCGGGCTGCAGATGTCGTAGACCGCGCCCACTTCCCACAATTCGCTCGCTTGCATCGCGGCTACGAAGCCGCGCCCCATCCGCCCGTATCCGATAATCCCAACCCTGAGTTTTCCGCAAACCGATTTGAACAACATGTTGCTTCTCCTACCGTTAAATGCGACAAATCGATAGAGATTCCCTCAACCGACGCTAGAAACCAGCCAAATCGCGGCGGCCCCGTCCGACGCCAATTAAGACCACGCTGGGGTAGGACTCACCAGAAACCGGATATTAACTAGGTAATGTGCCGAGACGGCTGTCGATAAAGACCCGCAGAACGCGCGCGCTTACGCGGATCGCCGACAAGTCGGAGGTGTTTACGAAAGCTTTTCATCTGGCCGTATAACGCCCAACCCGAGCTGTCGCAGAACTCCACCAGGTCGCGGCCACAAGGACGGAACTCCGACTACACGTCCAAGTGAAACTTCCTCTAAGCCGATCTCGGGATAACTTGCGGAGCCATCCGCGGTCGAGCCCCTGTTCCAGAGCCGACGAGCCGCAAGCTGAAACGCAGGACCCGCGCCGAAGAGTCTCCGACATCCGGGAGTGGAGGGACGACGAGATATAATCTGCTCGTGGGGAGTGGCTGATTCAGGGCCGCAGCCTGAGGATCGGTCAGCCGTTTCGTGAAAGGTGGGCTGTGGTTTTTCGTTTCGAATCGTTCCAACTGGATGTCGCGGAACGCCGCTTATTGCGTTCGGGCGAACTGGTCCCGCTTCGTGCTAAGGTCTTCGACACCCTCTGCCTCCTTGTCGAAAACCACGGACACCTCCTGCGTAAAGATGAGCTAATTCAGCGGCTCTGGCCCGATAGCGTCGTTGAAGACAACAATCTCGACCACAACATTTCCAAGCTCCGCAGCGCTTTACAAGACGGCTCCAACGGCCAGAAGTTCATCGAGACTGTGCCGCGGCAGGGCTATCGCTTTGTTGCCAACGTGCAGCGAATCTCCGGCACTCCCGCCGCGCAGACGGTCGTACCTCCAGCCGCTGACTCTCCATCCGAGCAGGAAATCCAATTCTTCACCGCCGGCGACGGTGTGCGACTTGCCTACACCATCGGCGGAAGCGGCCCTCCCCTGGTGCGTGCCGTCGATTGGCTCAATCACCTCGACTTTGAGTGGAAGAACCCCTATCGCCGGCACTGGTTCTCGCAGATCATGGAGCACAATACTCTGCTTCGTTATGACCAGCGCGGCAGCGGCCTGTCCGACTGGAATGTCGATGACTTTTCCTTTGAGCGCTCGCTCTCCGACTTCGACGAACTCATCTCGTCGGTCGGCTTCGATAAGTTCGCACTGTTGGGCACCTGTCAGGGCGGACCTATCGGCGCGGCCTATGCCGCTCGCCATCCAGAGCGGGTTACGAAGCTCATTCTGGTTGGGTCGTTTGCCCGAGGATGGCCTCCTCCCGGCAGCATGATGACCGAGCAGTTCAATGCCATGCTGACGCTCATCCGGCTCGGCTGGGGCCGCGACAATCCTGCGTTCCGCCAGCTCTGGACCACGCTCTTCCGCCCAGACGCCAGTCCCCAGGAATCGGAATGGATGAACGAATTTCAGCGCATCACGTCTTCACCCGATAACGCCGCGCTGATGATGGCGGAGCTCCCCAAGATCGACATCACCGACCTCTTGCCCAAGGTCTCCTGCCCAACTCTCGTCATTCACTCGCGCGACGAGGCCGTCGTTCCGGTCAGCGAAGGACGCCTTATCGCCTCGCGCATCCGGGGCGCTCGCTACGTCGAGCTCCCCAGCCGAAGCCATGAGGTTGTCCCTGGCGAGCCCGCCTGGCAAATTTTTGTTGACGAGGTCTCCCGTTTCCTCGGCTGGCCCGACCGGAACATCGCACTCCAACCATCCACAGCAGCAAGCTAGCAGGGCGGCTCGCTCGGCCGCCGCCCTAGAGTAATCACGCGGCATTGTCACCCTCACATTTTGGTCGAACCGTTCGGAATCCTCTGATCGACCGCCTCAGGATCAGCCATCGACTGCAATCGTCGGCCCTCTCGCTCCGTTTGAGTCGAACATACCGCGTAGGATCCTCACACTTGACCTTCCCCAGCAGCCTGCCGGCCAAGACGGCCGGGCCGCAGATCCCAGTAATCACCTGCAAGCAAGTAGAGGCCACAATTGCTCCTCCGACGATGTAGCCGAGCAAGGGCACGCCTGCTTGGAATGCCCATGCGGCCAGCGTGACCATGATCGTCGCCACCGCAAAGGCGAAGCGTCTCCGAAGCCCATAGCGCGGCAGTTTTTGCGTACCCATTAGGTACCGCAGGCCATAGTTGTACAAAACATCAAACGGATGCCCTGTCACAATTGCACCCAACGCTGTGAACGGCACTAACGCCCACAATATCCGGGCCGAGGCCAGCGCCGTCCCCGCTGCCACCCATAGCATCATGATGCCGGGAGACAGGCGCAAGGGGTAGTTGATCTGCGCGTAAGTGGCATCGCTCAAGCCACAGAACCCTTGCATCTGGATCCTCTCGCGAGCTGTAGCCGAGATCTGCGACATGGCTATCCTCCTAGGCTGCTTTCTCGGCAGCGGGTTGATTCGTTTCAGCGCCCACTCTTGGCATGGTGGAGCCGTTGGGTATGAACATAGGTACGCTCTCGCGATACTGAATGTATTGCTCACCATGCGACTCGATCAGGTCGTTCTCTTCCCATCGGATGGCCATCAGGATGTACACCGTCGTCATGACCGCGAACAGCAGGTGTGCGCCCGTCATCGTCGGAGTGAACCAGAACGCCATAAACCATCCCAGGTAAAGCGGATGCCGAATGTACTTGTAGAACAGCGGCGTGCGGAAGGTCAGTTGCGTGTACGGTTTGCCGATCAGGTACAGCCAAACCTGCCGCAATCCGAACAAGTCGAAATGGTTGATGAGGAATGTGGCTATCAGCACCACTCCGAACCCCAGCCCGAACAATTGGTACATGACCCACCGGCCAGTCGGGTTTTCAATATTCCAGACCGTCCCTCCCAGCGGCTGCCAGAACGCAAACAGCGCGATCAATGCCAGGCTGGAAAGCAACACGTAGGTGCTTCGCTCCGCTGGCTCCGGGACGATACGCGTCCATGCTCGCTTGAACCACGGCCGTGCCATCACACTGTGCTGCACGGCGAAGATTCCAAGCAGCAGCACGTCAATGCCCAGTGCATACAGAAACGGCATCCGGCTCGGCGAATCCATCGTTTTGGGAACCACCAGATTTCCAATAAATCCGACGGCGTAAAGGAACGTGGCGAGGAAGACGCCATAGCTGGCGACTCCATATACGAAAACAGCGACTCTCTTTAACATTTCTCTCCTCCTCGGCGAAGGGCGTTGTTGCCCTCGCGATCTGGAGCGAGATTACGGTTGAATGGGATCGAGAGTCCTTGAACGGAACTTGAATTTTTCTGAAAGAAAGCTGGAAGGGCCTTTGGCGACGAAAAGCACGGCTCGATACCCAGTTCGCGAAGTCCACAAGGAACCGAGCCTACGGTTGCACCATTAGATCGGGGAAAAAATCGTTTTGCACCGAGGAGCCCAGACTCGACATCTCGATTCGAAACAAGCAGCAACTCTCGGATCGGTCGGCCAATTCGAAGTTGGCGCTAAACCGGCTTGTACGAGATTACTCCCGGGAAGTCTTGCTGTATCTGAAGCGCCCACCGCGGAAAAGTCGGCAGTCGGATGATCCTTGGCCGGGCGCTTCGGGTACACTTGGCCGGCATCCGGGAACCGCATTGGCCCGCCACTTGGACGTAAAACGCCCTTCCCTTTCTTGCGACTTACGGCGTGTCGTCCGCTCTCAGTCGGCGGTTTGCCGACTACACGCTCATGTGGATTTCGTGGACGGCGTTTTGCGGGAGCAATCTCCCATAATGAGACTTTTGGACAACCGAGGGGCAAACGATGGCTCGACGAGCGTTGCATCGGGATCTTCCGGTACATATCGTCCGCATGCTCCCTCCCCCTGCACCTTAAGACCGTAAGAGCAGAGAGCGACAAAGCCATCTCCTTCGGGTTATTACTTGAGCTTGCAGAAGGAGCCACAGGCTGTGCCCGTCGTGCCTGATGGGCGTCGGCTATGAGACACTATCCATTTCCATATGAAATTTCTCGCACTCGCCCTCTTCGCACTCTCATTTCGTCTCATTTCGTATATCCATCTGACAGGCGAATGATGGCGTCTTCCACCCTGCTCACGCACAGTTCCGAACATTCCAGATTCAAAACCGTTCTCTGGATCTTCCTTGGTCTCGCTGCGCTCTTTGTCTTCATCACTTCAGAAGTTCTTCTCGTAACCGATTACCACATGTATCATGCCTACCGGCTGCAGGTCATCGCCGATCGCCATCTCCTCATCCCCCATACACTCTCCGGCATCATCGCTCTCCTAGCCGGTCCTATGCAGTTCTCGTCGCGCCTTCGCCAGCGTCACTTGAAATTCCATCGGGTCCTCGGCCGCATTTATGTCGTCTGCGTCTTTGTCGGTGCCTTGACCGGGATCGCCCTCGCCTCCGGCCGCCCCGGCCTGCCCGGAACCTCCATGCAGGCCGCCGCCTGGATCGTCTGCACCACCGTCGCCTTGATCACTGCGCGTAATCGTCAAATCGTCCAGCATCGCCAATGGATGATTCGCTCCTATGCAGTCACGTTCACCTTCGTCTCCAGCCGCGTGCTCAATCTCTGGCCCCGCTACTGGAGCCATCTTGGCGACACCCTCTCCGCCGTCGGCGTCATCGCGTTTACGCTCGTTTCCCTGCTTGTTGTCGACGTCGGCCTCAACTGGCGCGCGCTCACCACCCGTCGTGCCTGATAGTCGCCGACTATGGGTTCAATAGGAATTCTCATCCTCGGTGATGGAGTGGCAGGATGTGCCAACTCTGATCGCGCTCGCCGCGAGGGACGAGCGATGATCTTCCGGTTCGTGACTGTCACGGTAGCTCACATGAACAAATTGTCACGATCAAAAGCCCATCGTAGGCGTCTAAGAATAGTGAATCCCTGTATTCCAACGAAAGTGACACCGAGGACTGCGATTCCCAGCGGAGGCAGCGTTGCACACGTCTCCTTCGAGCTCCCGGACGCTCAGAGAAGCTATGCGGCTCCGGGCTCAACAAGTTCGCAAACGTAATTCTGGATCAAATGAAGCTGCACAAACTGAATATCGGTATTATCGGCGGCGGAATTGGCGGCGTTGCCGCGGCGGTGGCGCTCCACCGTTCGGGCATTCAAACGACAGTCTATGAGAGGGCTACCGAGTTCCGCGAAGTCGGCGCGGGTATGATGCTCTGGCCCAACGCCACGCGCGTTCTAAAGGAATTCGGCCTGCTTGAAAGGGTAGCGGCATCGAGCGGTTCAAGCCAGCATTTTCTCGTTCGCTGCAGTGCGGGTACGATCCTTATGGACATTGCGCTGGGCCGGTTTGAGGTGCCCGCGCTGTGCACACGCCGCTCTGACCTGCTAGATGCATTGCTCTCGGCCCTGCCGCCCGAACGGATCCGCCTCGGCCACGATTTCGAATCCTTCGAGCACCGAAAGGCCAGCGTCAGAGTTAACTTCTCCGGGAGTGTGTCAGGAGGCGGTAGCTCTGTGGAACATGACTTCGTTATTGGTGCCGATGGTATCCGCTCGCGCGTCCGGTCTCAGCTATTGGGAGTCCACGAACCCATCTACCGGGGCTACACCATCTGGCGCGGGCTGGCGCGTCTTATGAGCGCTGTTCCGTCCGGCTCGAACAGCGAAACCTGGGGGCGAGGAAAACGCTTCGGCATCCTCAATACCGGCGGCGACAGGTTCACCTGGTACGCCACCGCAAACACCGATTCGGGCCATGTCGATTCTTCCGAAGGGCGGCAGGGTGAACTCCTGCAGATGTTCGCGGGCTGGCACGAACCGATAGAGCGTTTGATCGGCGCGACGGACGAAGGCAGCATTCTGAAAAACGGCGCTTACGATCTCGCACCGCTGAAGCGCTGGGGACATGGACGAATCATGTTGCTCGGCGATGCCGCCCATCCGTGTACGCCAAATCTCGGATTGGGAGGTTGCATGGCTCTCGAAGACGCCCTTGTCCTTGCGAAATCGTTTTGCAAAGAGGCTTCTCCCGAATCAGCTCTGCGCCGCTACGAATCGCTGCGCCGCGGGCGCACTCGCCATGTGCAGCAACGCTCGCTTTTGATGGGCCAAATCGGGCAATGGGAGAATCGGCTCGCCGCGGGCGGACGCCAAATGGTGACAAGTATGCTTCCGCACGAGATTTTTGAACGTAATTTAAGGAGGGTCTATTCTTATGCGACGTAGAGTCCTGCCCCGCCTTCTTTATGGGACCGCAGTCTAACTTCTATGCGGCGGTTTATTCATCAATCACCCCTACGAGGAGAAATGAATCGAAAACAGCTAAGTCTTCGTGTACCGTGCCTGCCGGTTCTGGTAGTTGCGTTGTTTGCCTTGATTTCACCTCTGGCGGCCCAGCAAACCGAACTGAAGTTGGATCCAGCGAAAACGCGAATCGACTGGACCCTCGGCGCGACCTTGCATACGGTGGAAGGCACTTTCCGGCTGAAGTCGGGCGATATGGTGTTTAACCCCAAGACCGGAGAAGCCAGCGGACAACTGATCGTTGATGCTACGAGTGGTGACAGTGGGAACAAGAAGCGTGACGCTGATATGAACAGAAACGTTCTGGAGAGCGCGAAATATCCGGAGATCGTTTTTTCTCCTAAGCACGTTACCGGATTCATGCCTGGTCAAGCATCGTCAACGGTCCAACTGGCCGGGATCTTCACGATCCACGGCGCGTCCCACGAACTCACCCTTACAGTGCCCTTCACCGCAAACAACACATCCGTTGAGGCCCACACCAAGTTTTCGATTCCCTTCGAAGAATGGGGTATGAAAAATCCCAGCAACATGTTTCTAAAGGTCGATAAAGTAGTGCAACTCAGCATCACCGCAGTCGGCGAACTGCAACCCGTCACGCAACCATCCGCGGGCCGCTAGCTATTGCCAAATGGGTTTGCCACAACCCCGACAAGACATGCAAGGACAGTGGTCACAGGATTCATTGTGACTAAGCCAAGCACCAACTCGGTGAAGACAGGAGATCCTACGCTAGAGGAACACGCACGGTTGCAAGAGCGCCTCAAGCTTGCGTTCAGAACAGCGTGCCGATTTCGGTCGCGACGAATACCTGCCCGATACACAGATCGAAGCGATAGCTGCGTGGGCCCTGGGCCAGCGCTTGAGTGTGCATCGTGATTGGGCAGAATTCCGAATGACAACTAACCCCTGCGCTTCCGATCATTTTAAGAACGGCCGCTTCTTCGTAAAACGCCCAACTCGCGGAAGTGATTCCCGCAGAAGCTGGCCGCAAGTCAGGCTGGAGAAAGCCACTCACCCGCGCTCCCGTCGAGTCAGAACAATCCCGAGACACGCACTCCATCGAGTGACGCTACCTTCACATTCTCAAAAGTGCTCTCTTCGCTCTATGGGGTCACCGGGGTCGGAGCCGTCTTGGGAGTGGCAAGGTATCCGGTGATGCTGTTCTTGTTGGCGGTAAATACCACCACCTCGTAAAGCAGCTTGTCGCGGCCAGTGTAGAACTGCAACGGCTCTCCAATGGTGCGATCTTTCTTCTCGATGGTGCGATCGTCGGAAATCACGTTGAGGGTGAACTTGCTCTTTTTAGGATCGACCTTCTTCAGTTGCAGGCTGATGGTCGACACCGGAGTGCGCGCGTTCTTCTGCAGGGTGAAGTCGTAGTAGTTACGGTCGCCCTTGCGCTTCAGGATGTCCAACTCGGACGCGGTGTGCGCGATGAGTCCGCTTTGCACACCGAGGTCGCCAATGGCACGCTCGAGCTTGGCGTTGGTGGCAGCCAGGTCGGTCTGCGTCTTCTGAATATCGGTCTTGGCGGAGCCCACTTCTGTCTTAACACCGCTGACCTCGGTATTGACCGCGGCGATTTGCTGGCCCTGCTGGGTCTGCGCGGCGCTAAGCTTGGCAGCTGCGGCTTTCTGCTGGCGGTCGAGTTCAGCGGCACGGCGGGCGAGTTCCTGCTTGGTCATTCCGACCTCTGAAGTGAGCGCCTGCCGGAACTCCGACGAGGTGGTATGAATGCGATTTCCCAGCTCGACCTGCGCAGTTTCCAGAATCCGTTGCTTCTGCTCCATCGCCATCAGGCGCGTTCTCATGTCGTAGATGAAATATCCCGAAGCGATCATGTAAATAACGGCAACGCCTATTAGAATGTAGGCAAGAATTTCGTTCCGTCGAGAGGGCGACGGAGACGGAGGAGGAAGTTGCCTTTCTTCCGGAGGATTAGTCACACTATCAAACTGCATCAATGAATCCTTTCGTTCGCGCTACTCCCGATTCTCTGGGAGCCAGAATGACCTGTCAAATGGGCATCGCATGGATAGACGAATTGGCGACGCGTTGGACAGCAAGGGAATTCCTGAATTGCTTCTACTAAACGCTTTTGGAGTTTCTGTATCCGGCGGGACGGTCGACTTCCAGGTTGTCATCACGAACGGCCTTAGGTAAGTGCGCGAGAACTAGCCTTCGCTTGCGATGGTGGTACAAAGCAACAGAAAACCAGCGCCGCAGGCGCGACTCAGTCTAGCCACGCACGCAGCCGCAGGCGGAGTGCTGGGAAAAGTGAGAAAGAATCCGAGTCCCCCGGGGACGACAGACTGCTCACGCACACACTTAAGGCAGTGATGGATCTGCTGTTTCACGGGCCCGTGGTCCCACCGCACACGACAGCAGATTCCTCGCTTCGCTCGTAATGGCAATTCCTACGGAGAACGTCCACTACAATCGAATTGTGAAGACTTGGGACGTGGTGATCATTGGCGGCGGCGTCATTGGACTGTCGCTGGCGTGGCGTTTGCGGCGCGATGGCGCCAGCGTGCTGATCGTTGAGAAGGGTGAGCCTGGCCGCGAAGCCACCCATGCCGCGGGAGGCATGATTGCTCACTGCGATCCGCACAATCCGCCTGCGCTGGCTCCGCTCATCGCCGCCAGCGCCCGCATGTATCCGCAATTCGTGCGCGAGTTGCGCGATGAGTCGTTCGAGTCGCCCGACCTGCGAAACGCCGGCACCATAGCTTTCCTGGAGGATGATGAGGGGCCGAGTTGTGACTCGGCGCGGCCTCTGGCAGATGACGAACTCGCGCGACTGGAGCCGCTAGTTGCTTTGCGCGGGCGAAGCTACTTCCTTCCGGAGAGCAGCGTCGATCCTCGAAAGCTGGCGAGCGCGCTGGAGAAGACTCTGCGACATCAAGGCGTGGACTTCGTCACGGGCTCGCCGGTCAACGAGGTTGCGGTGCTGGCGGGACGCGCTGCCGGCGTACGGACTGCGAAATCTTTTTATGCGGGCGATGCCGTCGTGAACTGCGCGGGCGCCTGGGCATCACTGATGAAACCCTTCGGCATGCCTACTCGTCCGGTGAAAGGCCAAATGGTCAGCGTCGTGCCTCAACCGGGAGCGCATCGTCCGGGACCTCTGATCCAGCACGTCATCCGCACGCCCGAGGTCTACATCATTCCGCGCAGCGATGGCCGCATTGTGCTGGGCGCTACCGTGGAAGAAGCCGGCTTCGACAAGCGCGTCGATCCCGACACCATTCAGCGCTTGCAGAAGGCGGCCGCTGCAGTCGTGCCGGCGATCGGCGAGATGCGCATCCATGAAGTTTGGGCTGGACTGCGTCCCGGGTCGCCGGATGACCTGCCCATCCTCGGGGCTACGGCGCTGCCGGGATACTTCGCGGCGACTGGTCACTATCGCGATGGAATCATGCTTTCGCCCGTTACCGCTCATGTGATGACCCAACTGCTCACGGGCCACACTCCAGATTGCGATCTCGCGCCATTCTCGCCGCTGCGATTCGGGTGAGTTCACCACGGAGACACGGGGAGCACGGAGCGGCTATCCGGTCCGCTGCGGCGGAGTCTAGCAGGCTACTGAAAAAGTCCGTTTCAACAATGTTTTGAAGGGGCGTCGGGTGCCCCACACATTCGCGGGTTTCGAATGTGTGGGATCAAGAGTCGCTCGAGGTTGTCTTTGCGGACAGCATGGGAGTCTTGTGTCGCCGGCTGAAGCCGGCTCGGGAATCAATATAACCAGCCTACCCAGGACGCCGCTACGCTCCGTCCTGGGCTAACTTCATCGCCACCCCTTCGGGGTTCGAGCATTCACAAATCCAGAGCGGAGCCAACCAGGCCCGTGCGGCTTTAGAGCAGCGCTCGGGCTACTCCAGCTCTTCCGGCTCCAGCGCGATTCCCTTCTCGCCGGCGGCTTTCCTGTCCCAATATTTGCGGACCCAGGCTTCCCAACTCTTGCCGGCGGCAGTATCACGTCCGCTGAACGCCAGCGCGGCGATGTCGGAATAAGGGATGGAAATCTTTTCGTGCGAATTCTGCGGAATGAGGCGCACGACGGAGGCGTCGAGCGTCGTCTCGTTGCGGCGATCGAAGATGTAGCCCTCCACGCGCGTGCCGTCCTTGCGCGTGATAGTGACGTCGCCGCGATAGTCAAATGCTTTCTCCAGCGCATCGCGCAGCTCGGCCTCGGTGGCCAGCTCGGGGATCCAGCCTTCGATCTGGTTGTGCTCTCGACCATCGACAACTTCAAGATGATCGACGTTCAGGTTATGTTGTGGCTCGGACATGATTCGCTATTCGCCTTTCGCTGTTCGCTCTGCGCCGGAATTCATATTCACCACTGAGGCACGGAGGTCACAGAGGATTTCATTTCTCTTTTCTCCGTGCTCTCCGTGCCTCCGTGGTGAGAACACTCCTTAGGAGTTCGCATTTCCAATCTGCACCAGCGGATTGTACTCATGCACCGGCCGCGTCGTCTCTTTCAGCATCGCCAGCGCTTCATCGTCTTTATATTTGCTGGAGAAGGTGGCGCGCACGGTTCCCAGGAACCCTCGCAGCGAGCCGAAGGTGTCGTGCACGGCTGAGGCTTCGTATCCACTGTGCACCATGCAGTTGGCGCACTGCGGATTGCCCGACTCGGTACCGTAGCGGTGCCACTCGGTCTCGCGCATCAACTCGTCGAAGGTGTCGGCGTAGCCGTCCTGCAGCAAGTAACAGGGCTTCTGCCAGCCGAAAAGGTTGAAGGTCGGCATGCCCCACGGGGTGCATGGGTAGTCGCGCTTGCCCATGAGGAATTCCAGAAACAGCGGCGACTGATTGAACACCCACTTGGCTTTGCGGTTCGACAACATCGCGCGGAACAGCCGTCGCGTGCGGGCGCGTCCGAGAAAGTGCTTCTGGTCAGGCGCCTTGTCATACGAGTAGCCCGGCGACAGCATCATGCCTTCAACGCCGAGGTCCATCATCTCGTCGAAGAACGCGCGGACGCTGTTGGGATCGGCGCCATCGAAGAGCGTGGTGTTGGTGGTGACGCGGAAGCCGCGCTCCAAGGCTACCTTCATGCCGTCGAGAGCAAGGTCGAAGCCGCCTTCGCGGCAGACGGAAAAATCGTGGTGCTCGCGCTCGCCGTCCACGTGCACGGAGAACGTCAGATACTTGCTGGGCTTGAACAGGTCAATCTTCTCTTTGAGCAGCAGCGCGTTGGTGCAGAGGTAGATGTACTTCTTGCGCGCGACCAGGCCGTCCACGATCTCGGCGATCTGCGGATGCATCAGGGGCTCGCCGCCGGGGATGGACACCATCGGGGCGCCGCACTCGTCGACTGCGCGGAAGCACTCGTCGGGCGAGAGATTCTGCTTGAGCACGTGCGCGGGATACTGGATCTTGCCGCATCCGGCGCAAGCCAGATTGCAGCGGAAGAGCGGCTCCAGCATCAGCACCAGCGGATAGCGCTTGCGGCCGTGGAGCTTTTGCTTCAGGACGTACGTGGCGACCGTCCACATCTGCGAAACTGGAACACCCATGCGGTGAACACCTCGTGTGGCTGTCAGCCGTCAGCTTTCAGCCATCAGTTATCAGCCATCAGACAGACGCTTTTCGCTTTTCGCGTCGGAGCGCGCGAGATTCCGTTTGTCATCCTGAGCGACGAGCGCAGCAAGGAGTCGAAGGACCCCTATCCGCGTGGTGATCTTCTCACAGAACAAGAACGCGAACTCTCTTTCGCTTTTACAGGATTTATGGCATGATGTCAATGGCTACGGATCATGAACGGTCTTGGCGCGAACGACAATGAGCTTTAAGAATCAACTCGATACCGCTCAAGTCGGGGTTGAATTCGTAACCTCGGCCCGCCGCACTCCCATCCAATCTCGCAGCCACCAAACCGTCCAACGCATCCTCGACGCTGCCAGTTCCCTGCTCGAGCAGATGCCGCTGGAAGATGTCACCACGACCCGCATCGCCACCGAAGCCAGCCTGTCCATTGGCGCGCTCTACCGCTTCTTCCCCGACAAGCAGACCATCATCGACGCTATCGCCGTGCGCCATGTCGAGCAGTTCCGCAGTTCGCTGGAAGCCTCGGTCATGCCGATGATCGAGCGCGAACTCGCCAACCTGGAGACCTTCGACCCGGCGCTGGTTCTCGATGGCGTGGTCGACGCCTACATCCTTTATCTCGACGCGCATCCCGACTTCCGCACCATCTCGTTTGGCCGCTACATCAGTGCTGCAACTAAACAGCGCGAAGCTTCGCCCGACGTCGGCCTTCCGGCGCTGCTGAAGAATTTCATGCTCGAGCGGCTGGGCATTTCCAATACGCCAGAGCTCGACTTGATGTTGCGCATCGTCAGCGAGGCCGGTGAGCGGCTAATCGCCTACGCCTACGAGCGGCCCACGCGCGAAGACCGCGATCGCGTAATCTCCGAGATGAAGCGCATGTTGTCGAGCTATCTCTTCCCCGCCGATGTGCCGACCGGCACCGCGCCGTGAGAAATCTCGACGCCTGACCTCTTAGAGCGTTCCTCGTTTTATCGTATCGGTCAGATGTGTAGTCGCTGATGACACACGAAGCCCCGTAATCTCCGAATCCCACTCATGCGAACATCGCGAAATCAGTAGGGGCCCCCGGCGCGAATGGCAAGTCGTGCTTTTCAGCATTTTCTGAAGCGCCCTGCCCTCGCCCTCCGGCTGTATGCTTTCATCCATGAGTCGCTCGCTCTTCACGGCCGTGGTTCTCGCCGCATTGCTGTTATCCGTTCCCGCGCTGCCGGCCGCCCCTGCTCAAGCCGTCTCGCCAAAGTCAGCAGCGTCCTTTTCAGAAGTCGTTGTGTTGGGCTCGGGGACGCCGAACGCCGATCCTGATCGCTCCGGGCCAGCCGTTGCCGTCATCGTGAACGGACATAGTTACCTGGTGGATTGCGGTCCCGGAGTCGTGCGTCGCGCTGCTGCCGCCAGCCTGCAGGGCGTGCCGGGACTGAAGATGGAAGACCTGCGAACCCTCTTCATCACGCATCTTCATTCGGACCACACGCTCGGCTATCCCGACCTCATCTTCACTCCCTGGGTGCTGGGGCGCAGCGATCACCTGGCTGTCTATGGTCCGCACGGTCTACAGGACATGACCAAGAACATTCTGGCAGCGTGGAAGAAGGACATCGCCGTTCGCACTCAGGGTTTGGAGCACGCCAACGCGACGGGATACCTGGTCGATGTACATGAGATCCAACCGGGCGTGGTCTACAAAGACGAGAACGTTACGGTCACGGCCTTTCTGGTGAAACACGGTTCGTGGGACGAGGCTTTCGGCTACCGCTTCCAGACGCCGGATCGCACGTTTGTGATTTCCGGCGACACTGCGCCGGCCGATTCTGTGGTCAAGGCCTGCAACGGTTGCGACGTGCTGTTGCACGAGGTATACGCCGAGGATCCGCAGCATCCCATGACCGCGCAGTGGCGGACGTACTTCACTGCGTTCCACACCTCAACGGCCGAACTGGCGGCGCTTGCCACCCGCGCCAAGCCCAAACTCCTGGTGCTATACCATCAGCTGTTCCATGGCATCCCGGAAGGCGAGATGTTGCATGAGGTGCGCGAACACTATTCGGGTGCGGTGGTGTCAGCCCATGATCTGGATACGTATTAGGCAGGTCCGCGGACAGCGGATTTCGCGTACATCGCAAAAGCGGCGAATGTGTACGGATTGCCCACCCGCAGCCGCTTTCAGCCCGGTGTACGACGTCCTCTGGTTTTCTGTTAGAGATGGCCCGTGCAAACAGCCGAAATTGCTTTGAATCCCAGATTTCTTGCGATAGCATACTCCAAAATTGTCCGGATCCCTTTTCGAGGAATGCGCCACTCATGGCTATCCAGGAAATCGGTGCCCCCAGCCCGTCGCCCGACGCTATCGAGGTTTTCTGCTCTTACTCCCATAAGGATGACGCACTCCGAGAAGAATTAGAAACCCACCTCAGCATTTTGCAGGCGAACGGCGTCATCAGTAGTTGGCACGACCACGCCATTCCGGCGGGTAAGGAGTGGCAGGACCAGATTGACGAGCGCCTGAATTCAGCGCAGATTATCTTGCTGCTTATCAGCCCTGATTTCCTGGCTTCCAAGTACTGCCGGGAAGTTGAAGTGAAGCGGGCCTTGGAACGGCATAAAGCGGGCGAAGCAAGGGTCATCTCGGTCATGCTACGGGACGTCGACTGGCATGGTTCTCCGCTCAGCAAGCTGCAAGTTTTGCCCCGGGACGCCAAGCCTGTAGTTAACTGGCCAAATCGTGATCAAGCATTCAAGGACGTTACGGTTGGAATCCGAAAAGTCGCAGAAACCCTGAATCGCGCAAAAGTATCCAAGCCGCACTCTACCAATGCCGACCACTCAACCCCGGTTGAACTGACGGATAGGCCGGTTCCTGTCGGCCCTAAGGATCGGGCGCAATACGTACGCGTTTATTGGTGTGATCGCGGCCATCCTTCTCGCGGCCGCGTCTTACTTCGTGCCTCACTTCCTCGAACTGAAGCGGCTAGGTGAAAAAGACTGGGCGAACGCGCCCTACGACGACCATGACTTCTCGAACTGCATGGGCGTCCAGTCGTGTCTGGCCAGAAAAAGGGATGCCGATACACTCCGGGCTACAGACTGGAGCAAGGTGAAGTTCAACTCGGCATTGCTAAACGATTGTATGGGATTCCCCGCATGTGTTGCGCGGAAGACGCAAGCCGAAAGGTTGAAAGCCGTTACCGACTGGAAGAAGATTAGCGTGGACGACCTTGCATTACTGAAGGATTGTATGGGCTTCGAGGCCTGTGTGGAGCGGGCCCAAACGCATCCTCAACCAAACGGACATCCGCCGCTTAAGAATGGTAACGGCGCCAGACCTAACGACAACGCCAAGCCCGACGGCGACAATTCGACTCCTTTGGCGCAACCGCAAATATACAAGAACCAGTAAAGGATCCGGTAATGCGAATCCCCAGAATCTTCTTCTTGATCTTGATTGCGTTGGCAGCTTCTTTGGCCAACGCTCAAACGCAATATTATGCGGCGATCGATCTGGGTTCGAAGGGTACGAAGGCAGCATTGTTTTCTTTCCATAAGAGCACCTGCCCCAAACAGTTTGTTACTAGCCCCGCGGACTTCTGCGACGTTTATGGCAAGACCATCAACACGAAGCTTGTCAGCTCGATGAAGGACGGTCAGTTTACCGACGCGGGAATTAAGGACGCAACCGGCGCAGTGGAGCGGCTTATCAATGAAATGCAAGCCGCAGCCCAGAAGAGCAACTTGCAAAAGGTGGACTATTTCGTCGTCGGAAGCAGCGGCGTTGCCAAGGCTAAGAATAAGGACGAGCTCGCGGCCTCGGTCCAAAAGGCCACCGGAATTCGGATGGATTTTATTGACGGCAAAAGAGAGGGCTACTTTGGCCTGCTCTCAGCAGTTCCAACCAAGAAGCTGGATGTCTCCCTGTATGTCGATATCGGAAGTGGCAATACGAAGCTTGGATGCATCGTGGGAAGCGGGATGGACATTGCTAACTACCGGGGTGCGGAGATCCCGTATGGCTCGGTCTCCGGCAGGAATAAGGGCACCGAAAAGAATCCGAGCGATATCAAGGCGGGTATTCAGCAGGTAATGCATGACGATGTTGCGCCCGCTTACGAAAAGGAAAGCATGGATGCGCCGTGCTTGAGAAACCGCGAGAGAATTTACTGGACTGGCGGCGCCGCGTGGGCCACTGCCACCTTCATGCATCCCACAAGGTCGCTCGATCCCGCTGTCATTATCACCAGGCGCGACATTGAAGGCTTTTTGGCCAGGCTGAATGATGGGAGTTGGAATCAAAAACCTTTTCAATACTCATTTTCGAAAGACACGAGCCCAACCGCCCAGAAGGAGAGTCGCGACGCGGCGGAGAAGGACAGAAAAAAGGTGATGGACACCTTTGCCCGAGAAGACCTACTGTCGGGCGTTTCCATTATGAAAGCCGTCCTCGACTCTAGCAACCCGTCGGCCGTAATCACATTTGTCCGAAACGGTGGGAACTTTCTTCTAGGTTATGCTTTGGAGAAATATCCTGAGAATCGCGTCGCCGCGAATACTCAAGGGCAGTAAATGACATCACATAGGTGACTTGTCGATGCCGCCGGAGAAGACCTGCGGGCTAATAGTTTTAGGGATGCGGAAAATCGACCGGCCGGTCCCGATGCAGAAGTACCCAGTCTCCATTTTCCGACAGGGCTTCCTGCCCCAGTCTGCTGAGGCCTTCCAGGACACCGGCCAGATCGTCAGCCTCCAGCCTCCGATCGATCAGTCTGCGCGCGTTCTGAAAAACCGTCTCCATGCGCCGAAACTGCTTCTCGTGCTGGACGTACGCCCTCTGGTGGATGGCGTGGTGGAGCAACGCTCCTGCGCCTACAAAGAAATCAATGGCAATAATCAGCCATGACTTCCATGCTTCCTCTCCGCTGCCGAAATGCTTAAGAATTCCCAACATAGCCACCGCAATCACGAGAAACAGCACTGTGCAAGTCTTCACCAGCATTTCCATTTCTTCCAGTTTCTTCTTGTTGCTCTCCGCAGCCTGGTGAAAGTACTTAATCTGTCCTATGATCCAGAGTCGCCGCACGGCGTCCATCCGTTCCTTGGAAGTGAACTTTCCTACTTGGGGAGCAAGATGGGTTTCTAATTCCCATCCGCGCAGGCCATTACGGATCCAATCAAGCTCTGTACGCTGTTTGCCCAGGTAGTTATCTGCGACTAGCTCATGAACTCCCGCCAAGTGCCAGAAAAATCTCACCCGCGAACCCTCAGCGATGGCGCGATAGTCCTGACTCTTGCTGTCCAGCCGCGTACGCCGGCACAGCCAGAAAATCGAGGAGGCTATCAACAGAACAAAGAGAGAGCTCGATAAGAACCACAGCCGATATTCGGATAGGTGCGCGAACAACACGAAACATAGAAACGCGGCGAAAACCAGCCAATGCAGAGCGGCATCCATTCGCAACATTCGGCGCTGGAAACGCTGGGCCAGGGCATCGGCAACGGCATAGCGATTGAGGTCAACGGTTTCTGCAGGGCTAAGGTCGGCCTCTCCGAACTCACCCACAAGCGCGTCCCTGCTGTGCACTACCTCGGCGACCAGCGAATCTCCACCATGCACGATGCCCTGGTTAAAGTCGTCCAGGTTGTGGAAGATCTTGTCATAATAGGCTCTCGCGCTCTTCTGACTGTTGAAGCCGTCCGGATATTTCTTGAGCAGTTGGAAAGGCTGTCCTGGCGGATTGGGATTGCGCTTTCGCGGGGTCACAATGTGATAAACGGGAAATAGTTCCGGGGGCTCAAGGTCGTAGTGTGATTTTGTTTGTACTCCTTGAAGCTGAAATTTAACGATCTCCGCCGTACCTCCAACTTTGTTGGAAGGAATTCCATCCCAGAGAGCGATTAGGATTTGGCTTTCTCTTGCGATGTATTTGCCCAAATTCTCATATTGGCGGTCGCGTGCTGCTCCGGCTAGACACCCCTCCTGCTCATCGATAAGCGGCTCTATTTCGAAACAACGCTCGGCCTGCCTCACTAGCTGACGAAACTCTGCCAACGACTCTGGCGACTTGAAGTCGGTTTCGTAGGTATGGTGTGCCATTGGAAGTGGGACAAAGAGCCGCGCGCCCAGGCTCAGTGCAACGCGCGCGACGAGACGGTCTGCGCCTTCAGCCAGCGCTGAAAGCAAAATGATGGGAGTAGAAGAAAACTGTGTCCTCAACCCGTTCAGCACTTCTCGGACTTTGTTCTCCAACCTCGCTACGTCTTCCTCCCGCAAGTCGCGATGACCGGTCACGCCGATCACTAAAGGTGCAGGCACGGCGCGCACGTCGGAAGCAATAGCACTCATGAGGAAGGTAGTCGCTCAAAAAGGGTCGTGCGGCATTTTAGGTCAATCGCAATTTCGAGACAAGAGCATTTCGCCTATCGCCCCTCGGGATTCTAGACGTCTCCCTGATAGCTGACTTGATCTGCGACTGCTGGGTGCCCCACACATTCGCGGGTTTCGAATGTGTGGGAGACCTCACTGCGGAACAGAAATAGACGGTTTCATCGCGGGAGAACACCTCAAAACACGGCCCATTTGCTAAACTGGAAGTGCCGCTATGCTCTTGTCGCCCGTCGAAGGCCGCGGCTCAAGGACCTACAATTCGTCTGCCGTTGATGCGGAGAGGTGCGTGAGTGGTTGAAACGAGCCGCCTCGAAAGCGGCCATACCTTGACGGGTATCGGGGGTTCGAATCCCTCCCTCTCCGCCATAATTTTCCAGCCTGCCGAAATATCTTCCTACTGCTCCTACTCGCAATTTGGCCTTTCTGGCGCGGTTCGGGTAAGGAATCGAAGAACACCATGGCTAGAACTAAGAAACCCGTACGCGTCATGAAGGGCCCCGTCGACGCCAAGGGCACCTAGGTGACCGCTTGGCGTGATTCCTCATCATCAAGCGCTGAATTTACTTGACACGCATACCACCATCGGGCTTATAGTTTCGCCCATTCTTTGAAGTACGAATCCTTTCTGGAATCATCTGGGCCGAACGATCCTGGTCCAACGGGTCTTGGGAACGTGGCGACGGAGAAGAAAGCGACTGGTCCGCTTTCTCGTCTCGATCTCATTATGGCGTCTGATACTGGCCTGACGCGATTTGTGCGCCACCTTCCCGTGACGTAACCCGCCGAAATTCCGAAAGGAAGATACTCCCATGGCGCGCCTGCTTCGTCTGCACCCACACATTTCTCTGTCTGCTCTGCTTGCGACTGTCCTGCTCATTCCGCGTGCTGGACTGGCACAGTTCACGCCGGGAGATCCGGCCGCCTGCATCAATTGTCCGGCGTGCGGCTGTTCGCAGCGCGACAACTACCGTAGCGCTCACATCGACCTTACTGAATCCAACTCCGGCCAAATGTTTACCGGAGTACAAGTTCGCAGCGCCTTCGGGATCACGCTCGGCCTCGCCGCCGCCTACAACACCGACGACGCCGATGGCTCGCGCAACATGTACACCAAGCTGCCCGGCGCCTATGACACGGTGATGGGCTACGGGTGGACGCATACCTTCAACGATCTGCTGTTCACCCAGCACGGCGGAGACTTGTTCCGCCTCGCGCCCGACGGCCGCATCACCCGTTTCGCCCTCCAGACCGACGGCTCCTACCAAACATCGCCCAGCTACTTTGAGACCCTGGTCAAGAACCTGGACGGTTCTTTCGATCTCACCACCAAGTATCAGATCGACTATCACTACGTAAACGTCCCCAATACGCCTTTCGTTATTGGCGCCGGACCAATCCTGCGCTTGCTCAGCCTTACCGACCGCAATGGCAATGTTACGACCCTTACCTACAATTCGACCGGCGATATGACCACCGTAGCCGATACCTATGGCCGAACCATTACGTACGGGTACGACGGCAATCACCATGTGAGCAGCTCAACCGATCCGCTGGGAAGAACGACCACCTATGGCTACGACTCGTCAGGTCATCAGCTCATGAGGATCACCGATCCTAACGGCAGAACCACCACTTATGGATACAACTCCTCGCACCAGGTGCACTCTACGACAGACCGTGACGGAAGATTGTTCACCTACACCTACCAGACCGCTTGCCCCACGCAGAACTCGACAGCGCGGGTAATCCCTTCTACTCGGTTACGAATTGCGACAACTGGGCGCTTAATTTAGCGCAAACCTGGTGCCCAGGTTCGACGCGCCTTTTGGGCGCAACTATTACTAGACAGGTGGCCGGGTGGCAAGTCTCGCGGTAATTTCGATAGCAACGCACACCGCTGACTGTGATAGCGCCTGACGGTGCGACTACTACCTATACCTACGATCCGGGCACTCTGCAAGTCGCGTCCACCACGGATGCGGATAGCCACACTACAAGCTATAGCTACGACACCCAGGGCAACATGCTCTCGCGCACAGACTCCCTGGGCCACACCACCACCTACACATACGACCCTACATTCAATCAGATGCTCAGCATGACCGACCTAGGGTAGGTCACGACATAGTACTAGCGAGGATGGGAAGAGAGGTCAAGAAAGAATTCAGGATATCAAGAGAAAGTATCCTTCCCTCGGCGGCCGGTTGCAGGCAAGCGGTTCGAGGTAGTGAAAGATCGAAGCGTGTACGTGATTAGATGACCGTGTCGGCCGAGTACAGTTGGTGGGCTCAACCAACGAAGGCTCGAAAGAGACGAGCCGGGCACCTGAAGATTGCCGGTCTGATTGCCCCATCCACATCGCGGCCAAAAGCAAGTAGCCAGCGAGGCTATCAACATAAGAATAGCTTGGTGAGCTTTGTGGGTTTCATAAGAGATCACGTAATTACCGGCAGTTACCGTTTTTGATGATTACTCACGAAAGGCAAACTCACAAATGAAGAGTTTCGCTGGGTCCTCGACTAACTGGCATGTCGCCGCCTGGTTATTGCTTACCTTTATGGTATCTGCGTCCGTGGCTGCCCAAGAATCGCCAAGTCCGTACGCGCAACCTCATTGTCGGCTTTACCTATGCCTACGACAACGAAGGCAATAAGTTCTACGAGCAAGAAACGCACGAAACGGGCCGCTCCGAGGCTTATACCTATGACTCTGTCTATCGCCTGGTGGACTATCAGGTGGGCACGTTGTAAGCGCGCCTCCGCCAGATTGCCGGCCGGCGCGTTAGGCGTGCCTACGCCCGTCACCCAGACTGCCTACAATTCGACAAGGAGTCATACAGAAAGATAAGGCGTTTTCTCCGAGCACATGCTCAGATCAACGAAATCGACACCATCAACGGGGTCAGGTGGCGAGCGACGTCAACCCCAAACCACTATCAGGTGCGGCGATATTAGACACAAAGCCGCCCTGAGAACCTACTCCGCCGGTTATGACTGTGGCGGTGAATATCAGTACGACGCGTTTGGCGGCGGATTTCCAAGCTTGATTTTCTCGGCAACCAGACCTCACTACTGCGACGGATTGTGCCGATGTTGAAAATCAGGCTTCAGCCAAGGTAACAAGCTAGCTGCGCAACCTTTTGACTTCAAAGCTGCCGGGATATGCACTATCCGCCAGAACAGCTAGGTCATGTCGACTAACAGATAGTCGGGCGATGGAGTTGAAGGCTACTAGAGGACGCCTATGGTTATCAGACTGTGGAGACGCCTAGGCTCTGACGGAAATATGACTTCGATTCCGATGATGCCTAGGCTCTCTGTGCGAGGAGCTCGGTAGGGAATCCGTGCACCTTCAAAGGCCAGAGGTTCGATCCTAGACAGGCCTGCTGTACTACAAAAACCGCCACTACTCTACGTTCTTCGGTCGCTTCTTGGTGAGACCCCATCTGGGGCTCGGCGGGGACGTGTACCTGTACGCATATGTCGACGATAGCCCCTCAACATTGGTTGACCCCTCCGGCATGAAAATTCGTCATCAAGAGCAAGCCTTCCAATAAGAACGTTGGCAAATTGAAGGCAGCGTGGGGCTTCATTCGCCAAATCGACTTCAGTGGCAAATATCTCGGAACAGACCCGAACTTCGATCCGGGCATTTACGGCCTGGAGCTAGGAGCAACGTTTTATGTGAACTACACCGGGATTGACGCTTCTTCAATCCAAGAAGCTGTGGACGAAATCGAGAAACAGCTTGGCGAAGGGGATGTAATTGATGAAATCATCTTCCTCGGGCACGGGAGGGCCGGCGGAATGCAGGTGGGTGACGATTGCATCACCGAGGCTGATCTTGCTATAGGCAAGCCCTTGAACGATCTGAAAAAGTATCTAAATCCCGAAGGGATGCTTCGTTTACTTCAAGGGTTGCCAAACCTTCGATACGGATAAAGGCCGCAAATTTGCCACTGCTGCTAGGAACTTTTTTGGCTGCCGGGTCGGAGGTCACAACGAACCGATCGGTCATGGATTGCAGTTCCCCGGTTACCAGGAGCTCGCCTATGATAAAGGGGTCCCCGCTGAAGATCAACGGACGCCCACATGGAAAAACGGCACGGGCCAAAAGAAGACTGAGAGGGCGCTAAAAGAGGTGGAGCGCTTTACGCGGTCTCCGATATTATAACCCAGTTCGGAGGCCGTTAACTTAACCCGGCGACCCGTGTGGCTGGGCCGTGGCCCCTGGTGCCCCACCCATTCGCGGCGGTTTTCGAATGTGTGGGTGTGTGGCGCCACTCCCAACATCGCGGTCTCACCAACTTCAGCGGACGTTCGCGCCTGCTGCTTCACCGCATTCGCGGTTTTGTCGGCACCGGTTTTCACGGCGTGCCCGGTCTCTGGCCCCGTATCCACGGCTGAGCCGGTCTTCTTGGCCGCCGTTGTCGTCCCGTGAGCCACATCTTTGCTGGTGTCTTTGGTCACATCCGCGGTCTTGGTGGCTGCCTTCTTGGTGCCGTGGGCCACGTCCTTGCTGGTGTCTTTGGTTACATCCGCAGTTTTGTCGACCCCCTTCTCGGTGTCCTTTACAATGTCCTGCGCGCGCATGGCGGGCGCCATCACCAGAACAGTTCCCACGATCGCAATCAGTACTGCCTTCATTCGTTTTCTCCTTAAGTTGGTTGAAAAGTAAATTTGCACCCTTTCGTCCGGATTTAATGAAAGGGTGGAAGGACAAGGACGTGTCGCCGGCTGAAGCCGGCTCGGGACTCAATAAACCGGCCCACCCAGGACTCCGCTACGTTCCGTCCTGGGCTAAGTTCAGTTCCGCCCTGACGGGCTCGATCCTTCAGCCACATACGTTCTGCGTTTGTCCTCTAGCGTATTGCCGGGTTCCACTCATTCGCGGTTTTCGAATGTGTGGGTATGTGGCGCCACTCCCGACATCGCGGTCTCTCCACCTTCAGCGGACGTTCGTGCCTACTGCTTCACCGCATCCGCGGTCGTATGATCGCGATCAGTACTGCCTTCATCGTTTCTCCCGAGCGGACTGCTGCTCTACGCCGCTGCAATTCGCCGGACCAGATCATTCTGCTCAGCTTTGTTCTCTGCACCAATGGTGAATGCGTCCAGCACATTCAGCGACAACGCATGGCGCAGCGCTTCATCCGGCCGCGAGCGCAGGTCGCCCTGGCCGAGAATCTTCATGCCGATTACTCCCTTGCCCGCCGCCTTCATCTCGCGCAGCACGCTAATCACCGTGCCGGGACTGGCGTCCATGTGCGAGCCAATGGGATTGACGCGGGCCAAGTCCACCTGCACCCACGGCGACTTGGCGGCGGCGCGCAACGCCTCGATGGTGTGGCACGAGCAGCCATGCGCGCGAATGATACCCTTCTGCTGCGCCTCCGACAAAACATCCATGGCTCCCCGATAGCGCTCCGTCCAGTCGCCTTCCGTCAGGCAGTGCAGCAAGACAATGTCAATGTAGTCCGTGCCTAGCTCGCGGCGGTAGCGATCGAGATCACGGCGCACGCCGGCCGCATCGCGCGTATCGGTCTTGGTCAGCACCGTGACCTTGTCGCGCGGTACATCCTTCAGGGCGCCGGCAACATGGCGATGGCTGCCGTAGGAATCTGCGGTATCGAAAAAACGAAGGCCATTGTCGTAGCCGTTCAGCAGCAGATTAATCAGTTCCTGGGTGCCGAGCGCCGTCTGGTTGGAGCGGCCCCCGAAGCCGAATGTGCCCGTACCCATGGCGAGCCGGCTGGTTCGGATACCGGTCTTGCCAATCTCGACGGTGTCGCTGGCGCTGAACTTGGAGGTTGTGGCTGATGCGAAGGGACCGCGCAGCGCGAGCGCGCTCACTCCCACGGCGGTACGAATGATAAAGTCGCGGCGGTTCATCGGTCCTACCGATACGATGCTTCACCCACATGATATGCCGCTTCGGGTTCGGCAACTGCCGCTTCCGTCTTCAAAAACCCGCACTTCGCCACGAACTGCCCCTGGCTATAGCGGTTCGTCAATAGATGTATCCGATTTTTACGGGTAGTGCAGCGCTTCATGCAGCGCCGCGTTCCGCCTCGGCCAGACACCCTGCTTAAGCCGCTGAGGTCGACGACCTCAGCGGCTTAGGCGATTGTTCTTCTTGCCTTATACGCGGGCCTGAAGGCCCGCACTACCCGTACGAGCGGATACACCAATCCGCGAAGTGCTCTAACCCGCGATCAAGGGCATAGTACTGACTCTTATGGTCGACTGAGAAAGATGCGATATCCGGAGTGGCACTTCGCGCTTGCTCAGCGCGGTGCCGGGTTACGGCTCTCACTTGCGGATACCGCACGCTGGCGATAACTCGGCCTTTCATCGAAGAAGGCGTCGCTAAGCGACGTGATCTTCAACGCCTTTTGCAATTGCTCCAGGCTTGCGTGGGTTGTCAGATGAATGACGGCTGTCCTCGCCGGGAAGCAAGTCGAAGTAGTTATCAGACGGCACCACATTTAAATCACCAAAGGACACATATACAGCGCGTGCCAGCACCGGGGAGCGCAAGGTCAAGTTAATTTCGCGGCTAGTGCCGCTGCTAATGTTGCTCTGGATTGCCGGCTTCAGCGGTAGCTCGAGGTTCCGCACCGTATCGAAGAACATCTCGTTGCGCGAAACCGTCAGCCCGCCAACCTTTAGCTCCAATACCAGGAACGTGTGATCGGGATCGGCGCTCGCGGGCAAATCTGTCTTCTTGAGGCTTACATACACGGCGCTCGACTGCGCCGGAATTTGCACGTCCTGCGTCTCGTCCAGCAGGGTCTTCCCGCTGAAGTCCATCAGGCGGATACGGACCTGTCCGGCGGCAGGCTGCAGTTTGTCGGAGACGATGTACACGTCCACCGTGTCATCGTGCGCGAAGGGCGAGAGCAACAGATCGGCGTAGAAGCGCCGCGCATAATACTGCAGCGCCTTCCAGCGTCCGAAATAGTCGATGCTCGACCACGAGGCGACCGGCCAGCAGTCGTTCAGTTGCCAGAAGAGCGCTCCCATGGTGCGCGGGCGATTGCGCCGCAGATGTTCCGCGCCAACCTTGATGGCCTCGGCCTGCTGCACCTGGCTGAGATAGACGAACGACGCAAAGTCCCGGGGCTCCGGATATTCCCGCAGCATGTAGGTCAGAATGCGCTCGTTGCCGCCGTGGTTCTTCTGGTGCGACTTCATCGCAGTTGAATCGATGGCAAGGTCGCTCGGCTGCGCAAAGCTGAGAATTGTTTGCATCTCGGGAAACGACTGGAAGCCAAACTCGGACATGAAGCGCGGGTTCTGCAGCGTGTAATTTTCGATAGGCTCCAGCGCGTGCCACACGCCCCAATAATGCATGTCTCCATTGTCCGGACCTCCGGGGGGCGCCTCGAAGTCGGCGCTGGGCGAACTTGGCCAGTACGGCACCGCACCGGCGTACTGCTTCAACCACGCCTTGAATGACCTCATGGAACAGGACAACATAGTCTTGCCAGACCCGCTCGCGCTGCGGAGGCGTAATCGATTCCTTGAAGATGAGGCGGTCGCTCCAGGCAAGCCATCCGGCTTCGATCTCATTATTGCCGCACCACAAAACAATGCTGGGATGGCCGCGCAGCCGCGTGACTTGCTCGATAGCTTCCTGGCGCACGTTCTGCTGAAATGCAAGATCGCCCGGCACCATGTCACCGCCGAACATAAACTCCTGCCAGACCATAAGGCCAAGTTCGTCGCAAATGTCGTAAAAGACGTCCGACTCATAAATGCCGCCGCCCCACTCGCGCACCATGTTCATGTTGGCATCGCGCGCGGCCTGCAGGATCTCGCGATACCGTTCGGGCGTGACCCGGCTGGGAAAACTATCGAACGGAATAACGTTGGCGCCTTTGGCAAAAACCGGAATCCCGTTGATCACGAAGGTGAAGCTCTTGCCCCACTGGTCGGGCACGCGGCGTAGTTCCACGGAGCGCAGACCCGTCCTGACTTCAGCCGTCGCGACCGTGGCTTTGCCAATCTTTACCGATGCTGAGAAACGATAGCGGTCCTGCGTGCCGTATCCCGTGGGATACCAGCGCTTGGGCGAAGCAATTCGCAGAGGAATTGCGATGCTGTTCTCGCCACTATCAAGTTGGATAGTTTGGGTTACAGCTGCCGTCAGCGGACCTCCGGCGGCATTGTCGTAGCTAATAGCGATGGTCGCAGTCGCCGGACGGCTCGACTCCACCTTAAGTTCGGCCGCAAGCTCAGCCGCTTCAGGCGTGACCTTGACCTGATGAATATGAAAGTTTTCGACGCGAGCGCTGTCCCAACTCTCCAGCCACACCGGCCTCCACACGCCGATGGTTATGTAACGCGGCCCCCAGTCCCAGCCGTACTGATAAGGCGCCTTGCGTGTGTAGGGAGCCGTGGCGACATTCTCCTCGTTCCCTTCATTGGCGGTAGAAACCGAAGGCAAGATATACGGCAGGGCCTTCACCTTCGGGATCATCGATGTGATGGGCGAGCGAAACACGATGCGAATCGTGTTCGGCCCGGCCTTCAGCTGCGAACGCACCGCGATCCGCCAACGGCGAAACATATTGTCGGCGCTGAGCACCGGTTGCTCGTTCACGAAGACTTCCGCGAAGGTGTCGAGTCCGTCGAAGATAAGGTCTACGTGCTCGCGTTGGAGCGCAGCGGCGTCAACCTGAAACGTGGTGCGGTACTCCCAATCGGTAAGGCCGATCCATTGCAGGCGCGCTTCGTTGTCGCCATAAAACGGGTCGGGAATGAGCTTCGCGGCCTGAAGGTCCGTCTGCACCACGCCTGGCACCTGTGCGGCGTGCCAATCTTTCACCTCCGGATGATCGGCTGCATTCAGTGCGCGGAATTCCCACCCGGAATCAATCTTCTGTAATACAGGTTGCGAAGCATGTAGGTGGATTGAACAGCAGAGGCAGAAGAGTAAAACCGCCAGTGTAGTCCAGGAGGACACCTCGGGCTCATGGCACACGCGTTGTCTCCCTCCTGGAGCGACCGGCGTCCGCGGCGGCTGAACTAACGCAGAACTTGCCCACGATCTCCGGCACGAATTCTATCGATTGATGGTTGGGAATGCCACTTTGGTTTCCCCGCGGACCCGCGACCAACGCTTCCCTTCTGCATCTAATGACTAGAGGTTAAGGAAAGCAAAAAATAGAAATGCTGCTATCAAGGTTGAAATGGTTCCCAACCTTTGTCCTGGCAGCGATCCTGTGTGCGCCCGCATGGGGCGCAACTCCAGCGCTACCAGGAACACTGAATTATGTTGAAGGGCAAGCTGCCGTGGGAACGGAAGCCCTCAATGCCAAGTCGGTCGGCTCGGTAAGTCTGCAGGGCGGCCAAACGTTGACCACAGAGACCGGCAAAGCCGAACTGTTGTTGACTCCCGGCGTATTTTTCCGCATTGGAGATAACAGTGCCGCCACGCTGGTTTCGCCCAGCCTGACCAATACCGAGGTTTCGCTCAGTAAGGGTCAAGCCCTGGTCGAAGTCGCGGAAATCTACAAGGACAACTTGCTTCGCGTGCAGGAAGATGGCGCTACTACCCAGTTGCTGAAAACCGGCCTGTACGGGTTCGATGCCAACAGCGGCGATGTCCGTGTTTTCAAGGGTGAGGCCCTGGTCCAGGATGGCGACCATAACATCAAGGTCAAAGGTGGCCACGAACTTGAAGTGAACAGTAGCGGCCAGTTGAAGACCCACAAATTTAACAAGTCGACCTTCGAGGAGAGCGACTTGTATCGCTTCAGCAGTTTGCGTTCGCAGTACCTCGCCGAAGCCAACGGCGATGCGGCCCGGCTTTACGTCGGAGGCGGTCCTGGATGGTACGGCGCGGGTTGGTACTGGGACCCGTGGTTCACCGCGTACACCTGGATTCCCGGCAATGGCTACTTCTATAGCCCCTTCGGCTGGGGCTTCTACTCGCCGTGGTTTGTCTCGTATTCCCCGTTTTACTACGGGCGCTATTACGGCTAGATGCAGGACACGCGCGGCCTTATTACGCCGGTCGTGCTACTTCCTACGTTGGCCGTTCTGGATACGTTGGCAGGCCTGGATACGTCGCTCCCCACGCGGGCTTGCACGCGACTCCGGCCATGGGCCAGGCCCACACCTTCGGTGTGATGGGTGGAGGATTTCACGGTGGCGGCGGCTTCCGGCACTGAGCGGGCAGGCGCGTTTTATCAACAAGGCCCGCAGTTAGCTTGGGGGCGTTCGTTGGTGGGTGGTTGTGCAGACTACTGTTCGCAACCGCTGGAGCCAAGTGATGAGAAACCCTCCGAGCTATTGGAAGTCTGTCTGAAGACTGTGCCGTCCCTACGGGACTCGGGTTCTTTTGCCATCTGCCCAGGACTCCGCTGCGCTGCGTCCTGGGCTAACTTCACTTCCGCTCCTACGGAGCTCGATTTCTGCACGCTCTACTCCAGAGGCGAAAACGAAACTGATTACTGACACAGACTCTATAGCGTTCGCGCTGTATAGATTAGATACACCGCCAATATCACTCCGAAAAGCGCGGCGATCACACCCAGAACGTTGGCGATTGTGGTCGCGGGCCGGAACTCGCCGGCGTCCAGTCGTTTCATCGTGGTTCGATAGCGCACCAGCGACACCAGCGCCATGAATATCCCCATCGCGATGAAGCCCACCCCGATGGCCAGCGACATCCCGCTCTCGGGGTCGGTATTGCCTTGCATTCGCAAGAATTGGCGCAAGGTAATCCCAAACCGTGCCACCACGAATCCGAACACAACAATGCTGATCGCGGTGCGAATCCATGCCAGGTAAGTACGCTCGTTCGCGAGATGGTCGGCCGCTTTGCCGACTTTGGCGGGTGGAATGGAAGCTGCCCCTGCAAGGGGGACCTGCATATCGCCGCTGGCATCTCTAGCCGAGGCGGTCATCTGGATTCTCCTGGTCCGAGGGCGTGTCGCATTCCGCTTGCTTTCCGCGCGACCCGCCGGGTCGCGAGGCGGTGCGTCACGTGGGAATTCCGAGCTTCGGCAGCAGCCACTGCGTCAAGACCACGTAGCCCACGATAAACACGACCAATGGCAGCCAGGCGGGCATCACAACCTCCCAAACATTAATTATGCGCCTCGGCAGAAGCTACAGTATCAGGACGAGCGAAGATAGAAGATAGCAGACGCTTCCCTATAACGGAGCGACAAGGCGAAGGGGCTTCTGCTGCGCAACGACGAGGACCCAGAGTGACAACCAGATCGCGAGACCCATTCCAAGTCTCATAGAACTTCTCCCCACGAATCATGGTGCTACGAAGTTGCAGGATGCATCAAACTTACAGCGCCTTGGTATTTTAAATTGCTTGCAGCGGGTTGCCATTTAACTCAATCACAGGTGGATCTTGAGTTGACCTGTCCTTAACGCAACGCCAGCCCGATTTCAGGCGTATCACTTACCATCATTCAGGAGAACGTCATCTTGACTCGCCCTGCCTTTATCGTTGCCGAACCGGAACCGGACCAGGCCCTGTCGAGCCGCAAAATCTTGCTGGAAACCTTCAAGTTCAACGTAATTACCGCCCATTCGGTGGCCGAAACCTTGGATCTCGTCCGTTTGTTTCCCAACGTTGACGCGCTGATCATTCATTGTGGCATTCCGGAATTCGACGGCGTCGATCTCATCCAGGCGGTAAAGAAGTCGGTGCCTGAGTTGCCGATTATTGCGTTGACGCCTACAGAACGCGACCTGAAGTGGGCAGACCACGTGGTTCACAGTCACAATCCACAGGAATTGCTGAACTTGGTACAACTAAAATTCGGCGACCCGCGGAAGAGCCATAACAGTCCGGAGTGAGCCCCTGAGGCGAGCCGGGAACAGGATGCGGAAGCTGGCAACTCTGCGCCTTGCCGCCAACTCTAATGCCAAATGGATCCTGAACAACCCAAAGGCCTCTGTTCCAACTGCAATCGCGCTGTCGAATTGGATGCTGAAGTTTGCCCCTACTGCAACGCACCGCTTAGCGGCGGTCGGACTGATGCGGACGAATCACCCCGGCGATAGGCCCGCCGGTCAGCGTGTCCATCGCATTTACTTGCGCCGAAACCGTCGCCTGCCGGCCTCGATCCGTTTGTTCGCCCGCGACGGCCCTTTGACGGTGATCACGTTATACTGCTCGCCCGATAACTCGTGATAGTTCACAAAGAATTCCTCCAACTCGCGGAGGAACTCATTGCCCAGATCGTCGATGTGTTTGATATCGGCGAAACTGTGATTTTCTTTCTCCACAGCCACTACGCGGTCATTCCGTATTTTCTTTTTCTTATCTCCCTGCAGGCCTTCGATGATGCCGACCACTCTGCAACCCAGGACACAACCGGCAAACGCCGGTTCGTCCATCAGTACTAGAACATCCACGGCGTCGCCGTCTTCGGCTTTGGTCGATGGCACAAAACCAAAGTCGTACGGGAAGGCCATACCCGCAGGCAGGACCTTCTTCAGCTCAAACACATGTTCCTGCTCATTGAAAGCGTACTTGTTGCGGCTGCCTTTGGGCGTCTCAATTACGACCCGGATGATTTGCTTATCGTCCTTGTCCCGTGAAGGCAGCAGTAACGGATCTGCGAGTGACCTCTTGGTTCCGTTCTTGCTCATTTAAGCTCCCGTTTCCGGACGGCAATCGATGCAGGCCGGCTTTCCGTCGAATGTTTCCTATTTCCCTTCAAGGCGGCTCGGAGTCTTCTCCAGACGGTTTCGTGAACTCCCCATGCCAGCATGGCCGCCAATAGCCAGGCCACGGTGGCTAGCCCCAGCACCAATGCCGCCGGATAATTGGGCATGCACCGCCAAACCACGACAGCAAAGGTCATCAGGCCGATGCTTCCCATGGCCGCTCCAGCTGCGTCGACTCCGGCGGTGACCCTTGCGCGATGCGTGCCTTCCATACCGGCACGCTGCTTCTTCTGCTTTTCGTGCTTCTCGATGAGGGTCGCGGCAGCAGGCAATATCGCGGGAAAGGCCAGAAAAAGGCCTCCTATTCCAGGCCCCCAGCGCTTGGCGATGATGCCGGTGATCGCCGTAATAGAGCCGCCAAAGATGAAGCGAATGACATACTCGTACCACTGGGAACGTCCCAGCGCAGCGGCATTGATTTTGACCTTCACCGTGCTAACTCAGCAGCCCATGCCACAAACCGAAGGCACAGGCGAACCACGCAATCAGCGAAACGGTGGTGACCGGCCACGCACTCCACTTCCCCCGCAGCAGCAATGCGCTTACCACCGCAGCGTAGACGCAGAATGCGATCGCTCCCAAAATCATGGATCGAGCTTCCACGCTGGCATAGGCTTTCCCATGCTGGATGACCGCCAAACCCAGGGTAGCGAGCGCCACCGAAGGAGCTGCTCCGAACAAGCCGGCAAAACTCTTGGGCTTCACCATGTTCGCCGAGCGCGGCAAAAGCGGAAACCACCACGCCCCCGACGATTATCCGCAACAGCATCTCGTGCATAGGCTCTCGGGTTGCGCGTCGCATCGCAACCGCCGGTTTTAACCTCCCTTTAACCTTCCTTTTTATGATGCAAAAAAAGAGGGGCAGGACTAGTATCTAGTTGCGTTAATTAGCGCATGAAATAAAGAAATCCAACCTGCTGATTCTGAAAGCGATTGATAGTACGCTAACTTCTGCAACTAGATACTAGCGCCCCCCCCTCCGGTGGCAGACTGGTTAAGCAACCCGACGAGTCTTGCGCTTTTGTCCTGCTTGACTGGCGGAAGCTCCCTGGCGCTTTTGTCCGGGCTCTTCCTCTTCGGACTCTTCGGAATCGCCTTCGTTCGCTTGCACGTTAATCTGTTCCGAGAGCTGAGTGAGCTTCTGGTCTGTCTCTTTTTCCTCTTCCAGCGTCTCCCGCAGAAGCGACGCCTGTTCGGATTCCCCCAGCAGGTCGGCGTAGGCGCATACCGTGCCGTAGGCGGCGATTTCGTAGTGCTCCACGCGCTGCGCGGCAGAAATCAGTGCCGCATCCATTACGTCGTCGGAAAAGTCCTCGCCCATGATTTCCGCGCCTTCCTTGACCAGGCCTTCCATACCCATGCACTTCTTACCGGTCGGCTTCTCGTCCAGCATGCTGAAGATTTCCTCCAGGCGCTGCACGTGACCCTGGGTCTGTTCGAGGTGCTCCTCAAAGCCCGCGCTTAGCTCTTCCGAGGTTGCGGCCTTTGCCATTTTCGGCAGCGCCTTGGTCAATTGCTTCTCGGCGCTGTAAAGGTCCTTGAGTTCGTCTATATAAAGTTCTCGTAACGAGTCTTTTGTCATTGATTTATCTCCCCTGTGATTTGTTTGCTGACGTTAAAGGACTGGGAAACCGGGCGCCGGCCGATGCGAGAAGCTCTTGTGACGGAAAACGGTAAGGCCGATGCCAGGCTCCTAGGGTGTTTTAGTTGCAGGCCAGTGGCGGGAGGATGTGCGAGCGGCGCTCAGGATGGCGGCACAGCAGGAGCATGGGTATTGGGTGTATAGTGATGAACATTCGACATGCCGAATAGAAATCCTGCTAAATTTATTCCGGCCTCGACAACTTCGCAGCCAAAGTGGGTTAACCTCGATAGTGGCGATGAATCGTAACTACGCAAAATTGTCCTTAGCAGCCAGGATTCGTTTAGGTCTGACCGCCGGGTTGGCGTTGCTTCTCTGCGTGGGCTGGGGGTGCAGCGGATTTTTCATCAACCCCACCATAAGTTCGATTTTTGTCACTCCCGCTTCCGCTACGATCGCCGTCGATAACACTGTCCAGCTAATCGCCACCGCCAGATACTCTGACGGGAGCTCGAACACGCTCTCGGGATCCGCAGTCGGTTGGACGACCTCAGATGACACCATAGCGACGGTCACCTCTCCCGGCGGGCTGGTCACCGGAGTCGCCACCGGCACTGCGACCATAACGGTTAGCAGTCAAGGTGTCACCTCGACGGCCAGTATTACTGTCACCCCCACAAACGTAACCACCCTGTCGATTACGACAACCCAGGGCAGCACCAATCCGCAAACAACTGCCACTATTTCCGGAGCGCCGGCAACCCTGCAGTTCTACGCCTACGGGAATGGATCTACGATTGACGATCTTACTCAGGCCGTAACCTGGACTTCGTCCAACACCAGCGTGGCCACGATCAGCAGCGGCCTCAGTGGCGGCGGCAATGGGCTAGCAACAAGCGTGGCGGCAGGAACGACGAACATCACTGCCACCATTACCAACACGCAAACCAACACCATTGTCACCAGCAACACGATTGCGCTGACCGTGCAATAGAGGTAGACGGCAACATTGTATCCGTCGCGTCTACCATGAAAGTTGCAGGGACTTGCCCAGTCCGGGCTCGTGCCGTGCGGTTACGGAAGGTATTCTAGTAACGTCACCTCCACGAAAAACTAAGGTCGTGCGTCGATTCGCGCGGACGGTTTGCCTGGGGTTGTCGAGGGCCGCCGACCGCAAACATTTAGTGCTGCACTAGAAGTTTTCCTAGGTGACGCCCTCCACCTGAGAGGCTACCGTTCCAAAAGGGACAATGAGACCAAGCCGCGGCTCTGGGGGGTGTATCTCTCAACAGTGCATGCCGGGGCTACTTGCCCTCGCAAGGCGCGAGGGTTTTGCCGTTACTCCTGCAGATTCTTGAAATTAGTCGTGAATTGCATGCCGTAAGGAGCCTTGAATGAATTCTCACCGAAGAGTGTGGTTATCGTTTCTGTTTGCCGCAATGGTGTCGTTGCTGGCAAGTGTCGCTGCCAGCGCGCAAGGACCGACGAATTTGGCCGCTGCAACACCGCCAACCACCACCGACTCTAGCCCAGACGCTACCTCGGACGGGCTCCCACCTGCGCCTCAGCCCCAGCAGTCAGCGGCAGCTGACCCCGGCGACGGTTGGCGCGGCACAATCGCGATTTACGGGTGGTTTCCGGGAATACACGGGACCGTCGGAGCGGGCGGCTATGATGCCGGCATCCATATTCCTTTCTCCGATGTCTGGCACACCCTAAAAGGCCTAATTCCGATTGCAGTAGAGGCTGACAAGGGCCGCTTCATCATGCCATTGGATTTCTTCTGGGTGAAACTGGGTGACGACAAAGGCATCCCCTTTAATGAACTCGGTCAGACTTCGGTGAACATCCATCTAACGGAATCGATCTTTACGCCGAAGGTCGGATACCGGTTGTTTGACGGCGAGCACTTAAAGATAGACGCACTCGGCGGGATTCGCTATTGGCACGCGGGCCTAAACCTCGCCGTGGAGCCATCGGGCATCGGCCGGTCGCAATCGGCCAACTGGGTCGATGGTCTGGGCGGCGCCCGGTTCATACTGCCCATGGGCGAAAAGGCGGCCATCACGGTGGCGGGCGACGCTGGCGCAGGGGGAGCTAACCTGGACTACCAGGCCGTGGGCCTGCTGAGCTACAACTTCACCCGCCATTGGGGCGGAGCGGTTGGCTGGCGATATTTGTATGTGAACTATCGTCCGAGCAATCATCAGTTCGTCTTCAATCCCACCCAGACTGGCCTAGTGGCGGGAGTCTCCTACAACTTTGGCGGCGCACCTCCGGTTCCGGTGACGGCAAGCTGTTCAGCGTCCCCGACCGAGGTTTGGTCCGGTGACCCGGTATCCATCACCGTGAACGGCGTCAACTTCAACCCCAAGCATCCCGTCACCTACGCCTGGAGCGGCAACGGTGGCAAGCTCTCGAGCGCCAGCACCCAGACTGCAACCGTCGACACCGCAGGCCTCGCGCCGGGAAGCTACTCCTTTAACGGCACCGTCACCGATCCCAAGGAGAAGAAAAACAACACCGCTACTTGCGCGGCAAACTTCACCGTAAAGCAGCCGCAACCGCCGCAGGTAAGCTGCTCGGCCAGTCCGGCCACCATTGCCATCGGCGAGCCGGCCACCGTCACCATGACAGCCAGCGATCCGCAGGGATGGCCGCTGACCTATAGCTGGTCGAACACCGGTGGCACGCTGAGCGGCAGCGGCACTTCAGCCACGGTGACCGCGACCAATGCGGACGCGGGCAACACCATCACCGTGACCGGAACGGCAACCGACGCCCGCGCCAATCTGAACGCGAGCTGCACGGCGTCGATAACGGTGCCGGCGGTTCAGAAGTGCACCATGATCGAGGATTGGGGCGAGTGTACCTTCGAGAAGAATCCCAAGAAACCGTGGCGCGTGGACAACGACTGCAAGGACACACTCGACAAACTTTCCCTGCGCTTGCAACAGATGCCCAATGGCAAGCTGGACGTCGTGGGCTACACCAACCAGGAAGAGTCCGTCAATGCGCAGACGCTGGGCTCGCAGCGCTCCGTCAACGTCAAGTACTACCTGACTACGGACGGTCCCAACAAGGTTGACGCCAGCCGCGTCCAACCGCGTCAGGGCGCAACCAAGGGTCAGGCCACTCACTTCTACTTCGTCCCCGAAGGCAACATGTGCGGCGGACAGGTAGAAGAGGGGACGACCGTCGACGAAACCGCAGTGCAGCCGCAGTCACGTAATGCGCCTGCTCCGAAGAAGAAGGCCAAAAAGGCCGCCGCTTCGACCGCAAACTGAAAATCCCAAGGGCCAGCCTGCAAGCTGGCCTTTGAGCTGGAAAACGTGTCACCGAATACCCATTGATTTAAACGTCTCGGGGTCACAGCATTAACAGGAGAGAAATGCAATGAAGAAGACCAAGTCACTCAACCTCGTATCCATCGCAATCCTGACGTTCCTCGCGCTCGCATTGCTATCGACGGCCGCCGCTCAGAATCAGAAGGTGGAAGGCATCATCAAAGGCCGCAGTGGCAATACCATGACTCTGCAAACCGCGGATTCACCGAAGCTGGTTGTCGTCCTGACCGATAGCACTGACGTAGCTCAGGTTGTGGGCGCGATGAAGGCCCGCAGCAAGAAAATGTCCATGGCCGCCCTGATCCCTGGTCTTCCCGTCCAGGTGGAAGGCAGCATGAACGATCAAAACCAACTGGTAGCGACGAAAGTCAGGTTCAAGGGCAACGACCTGGAGCAGGCGCAGGCCATCCAGGCCGGCGTCCACGAAACCGAGCAGAAGGCCGCAGCCAATCAAGCTGAGTTACAGCAGCAAGCTGACGCGTTGGCGGCCCAGAACGCCGCCCTGAAAGAGCAGCAGGCCGCTATCACCGAGGCGGAGAAGCGCAGTGCAGCTAATAAGGCAGCCATCGCCGCTGCCAGCGCTCGCTTCGGTCAAATGGACGAGTACTACATCCTCGACGAAGTAACCGTTCTCTTCGGCAACGGCGTAATCAAGGTCGACCCGAAGTACATTCCCCAGCTGACGGCATTGGCGGAAAAGGCCAAGACCTACAACGGCTACATGATCCAGGTGAAGGGATACGCTTCCTCCACGGGCAGCGCCGCTGTTAACCAGAAGTTGAGCGAACAGCGTGCCGGCAACGTCACCAACGTTCTGGTGCAGCAGGGTCACATTCCCTTGACCAACATGCTGGCTCCGGGCGCCATGGGCGAGAGCCGCCAGGTTGGCACCGACAAGACGGTCGAAGGACAGGCGGAGAACCGCCGCGTCGTCGTCCGCATTCTGCAGAACAAGGGCATCGCCGGGGAGCAGGGCGCGCCCGCTGGTCAGTAAAGCTCGCTTAGATTGACTCAAATGCTGGCCGGGACGGCGCTGTCGTCCCGGCCAGTAGTTTATGAACAACGGCGATACTGTGACCAAGACGAGGATGCTTCCGATTTCAGCTTCCAGAGGCATCCGTGAGACTACCCTTCACTGGTACTTTTTCTAGTTGTGGAACCGACGGTGAGGGTTCACCATGTATTTGTATTGGAAGCGTGTCTGGACGCCACGTCCTTGCACCTTCCGGTCGCCTGACGAGGACTCATTCCCGTGCGAGCCACCGGCGAAACAAACCGCAGTACCGGCTCGGGTCTCAGGGTAATACATTTCTTCTCATGAGTGCCTCGAAGTCCAATGGAATGAATATTTTGCTATGTAACCCCTTTGGATGGAATATTTTGCAAAGATAGATTTTCTTGCAGCCTTTGTTTTCAATATTTTGCGAAACGCTGGGGGAGGGGGTACCCTTGCAAATCACGCTGTTCGGAGAGTGAGTGAGCATGAGTCCATCGACTGCTGTAGCAATGGCGAAGAGTAAGCCCGCAAAACCCAAGGGTTCGAAGTCCGCGCCCGTAGAATCTATCCCACTCCACCCTGCGGCGGTAGATCTCTCCGGAGTATTCATGCCGGGAGGTGGCCCGAGGGCTCGCCTGCGCGAATCCGACAATCCGTGGCCCAAGCGGCATGAAATCGGCAAAGCTCTGCGCGCGCGCACGCCCCGCGAGTTGCATGCCGACGTCAAGCCTGCTGGCAATCGCCCTGACCCACTCGACCTGCTCGCGGCCAGCAACGTGGGCCGTGTCGAAGATCTTGTCCCGCTGCGCTTGGGGCGTATGGCTGCCTCGCCGTTCACCTTTTTGCGTGGCGCAGCCTGCGTGATGGCGTGGGACCTGTGGAAGAGCCCGAATAGCGGCATCCATGTGATCGTCGACGGCGACGCGCACATCAACAACTTTGGTATGTATGGCACCCCGCAACGCGACGTCATCTTCGATCTCAACGACTTCGACGAAGCTACCATCGGTCCCTGGGAATGGGACCTGAAGCGCCTGGTAGCCAGCGTTAACGTTGCCGCCCGCGAGAACGGATTGAGCAAGGCGGAACGGGCAACCGCTGTCATGAATGCCGTCGCCGGCTATCGCTGGAGTGCCGATCGCTTGGAGAGTATGGGAGTGCTCGACACCTGGTATCTGCACGCCTATCCCGACAACAGGAGCCCGCTGCTCAAACGAGGCGCGCAGGCCGAGGCAATAATTGCCAAGACTGTGGCCAAGGCCAAGTCGCAGACCAACGCCACACTGCTGCACAAGATCGGGGAGCGCGGTACCAGCGGCGGCTGGCGTCTTCGTGAAGACCCGCCCATCCTGACCCGCGTGGACGAGAAAACTCGCGAAAAAGTCATCCAGGGGCTGGAGGAATATTGGCACGGGCTGCCGTCCGAACGGGCCTTCATGCTCACCCGCTACCACGTGGTCGACGTCGGCTACCGGATCGTCGGGGTGGGCAGCGTAGGCACCCGCGCTTACCTGGCTTTGCTCATGGGCAATGACGACAGCGATCCGCTTTTTCTGCAGGTCAAGGAAGCCGTCTCGCCAGCCCACGCTCCTTACATCGGCCAACTTCCCCCGCCCTATGACAAACATCAGGGCCAGCGCGTAGTGATGGGACAGCGCGCCTTGCAGGCGGAAGGCGATGTTATGTTGGGCCCGACCCACGTCGATGGGCGCCCCTTCTTTGTCCGCCAGATGAAGAACATGAAAGCGTCGATTCCGGTGGAGTATCTCACCGGGGAAGCCTTCTACTTCTACGCCAAGGCCTGCGGCGCGTTATTGGGCCGGGCCCATGCCCGGGTCGGCGACGCCGCCGCAATCGCCGGTTATTGCGGTGGGGGAGCGGTGCTGGACAAGGCCCTCGCCATCTGGGCGGAGGCGTACGGCGACCAGACCGAACGTGACCACGCTCGCCTGGTACAGGCCATCAAGTCCGGAAGGGTGAAAGCGATTGAGGGAGTGTGAGAAAAAAGTGCAGCCAGACAGAAACGCGAGTTGGGTTGTGCTTCAGCGCTGCGTCGTGCCAATGAAAGTGCACAGGCCTTTCGGCCGGGGAAAGGACTAGCTTTTGCTGTGGTTGCGTAGGATCGTGTTCGCGATTGCAATTGTCATCGCAGTGATATTGACCGCGTGGTCGGCGGCGGCGCTCTACTTCGACTCGCCCTTCCCGCCGCTGCGGACGCCCGCCGCCGTGTTGTACCTCATTGTGGTACTAGTGGCCGTCTGGTTTGCGCGCGGCAGCAGCGTACGGTTGATCGTTCCATTGGCGGGCTTCGTTGTCGTTCTGCTCTGGTGGCTCACCATCAAGCCGACCAACCGTAGCGACTGGCAACCCGACGATGCCGAAACCGCCTACGCCGACATTAATGGCGATCAGGTCACCATCCACAACTTCCGCAACTGCGACTATCGCACCGAGAAGGACTACACCTGCAACTGGGAAACCCGCTCCTACAATCTGGCGAACCTGCGCGGCGCCGACATCTTCATTACCTGGTGGGGCTCACCCTGGATCGCGCATCCCATTGTCAGTTACGATTTCGGTGACCAAGGCCACGTGGCCATGTCCATCGAGACCCGCGACACGATTGGCCAGAGTTACTCGGCGATCCGCGGATTCTTTCGCCAATACGAGCTTACCTACATCGCCAGCGATGAACGCGACGTCATCCGCCTGCGCACTAACTACCGCAAGGACGAAGAGGTATACCTCTTCCGCACTACGGTTAAACCGGCTCTGGCTCGCAAGATCTTTTTGGACTACCTGCAACGCGCCAACGAACTGCACCGTCATTCGGAGTGGTACAACGCGCTGACCAATAACTGCACCACCAACATCGCCGTGTCCGCCTCCGAGGCCCAGGACATCCGCACTCGGCTCGACTGGCGCATCCTGCTCAACGGCAAAATGGACGAGATGATGTATGAGCACGACCGCCTGGTCACCGGCGGATTGCCCCTTCCTGCGTTGAAGGTACAGGCGCACATCAACCCAGCGGCCAAAGCTGCCGGCGACAGTCCCAATTTTTCTCAGCTCATTCGGGAAGGACGGGTAGGCTTCACAACAACGCCCTAGCGCGGTTATTTCTACCGCACCGCGCTCAGCAGCCCCTTCAACAACTCGACCAAAGGGATCTCAGCCAGAACCACCGGGAGCATGGGGAGTGCCACGGCCAGCACCAGACCTACGAAGGCCCCCCGATCGAACGGAAAGGGCTTCATGTTCTCCACGTTTTCGAAGCTGGTCGCGAAGTCGGTTAGTGAGCTGATCTCGGGGGCAGTCAAGAACTCGTCTTCATGTCCGGCGCGATTTTCCACCCATTTCTTGTGGAAGTCCATGCTATGCATCTGCGCCAGCGTTCCATATTGCAATATTCCCTGGCGGCGCAGGCGCCCGAGCTTGGGCACAAAGAACACCAGTGGGCCGAAGGCAATCAGGATTACGGTGATCAGCAGGAGGACGGCCTGGAACTTGAAGGTCGTCAGGTGCGCGCCGGCTCCTAAGATTTCGGCCCGCCACGTCGCGCCGACCGCGGTTGCGACAACGAAGACCGTGGGCGCGATCGCCAGCGGCGATAATCCGAGGAAGCCAAGGCCGCCGTGCTTGTCTGGATGCGTGGCTACTAACTGGAGGTTCAGCTTCGACAGTTTGAAAAGGAACAACGCCCACAGAAACCACTTCCACAAACTGATGCCCAGCAGAAACTGGTAGAGCAGTTGGCTCACCAGAACGTAGTACCAGGCCGCGGCCGACATGTGCCCTCCGCTCAGGGCCCACGGCCGGGCAAACAGCGTATGAGCGTACGCCAGCTGCACCACATGTGCATAGCCTGACACTACGATCACCAACTCAGGGATGAGCGAGTCGCGCAGCTTGATTAGTTTGAGCAGGGTCCGGTCCATGCTGTCGGTGTCGGACGGAGTAAGAAGATTTGCATCTTGGATATGCAGCAAAATGGTGCGGACCGAAGTCTCCATCACAAGCTGGCCAATCAGCAGTACCGGAATGCCGACCAGCATTCGGGCATTGGTGGGATAGTCGGTAAGCAGGCCAACCATCGCTCGCGGGTTAAACAGCAGGGTGATGAGGACCAACGGAATCCAGCCAATCGCAATGGCGAAGATGATCCTTCGGCCCAGGTTCCAGCGGTTGGCGTCAATGAGTCGAGTCGCCTGCTGTGCGCGATAAAACGGCCCTCCGCGAACCAACGAGATTTCTCTTGCTGTTCCGCGAGTGCCTGAAACCTGTTGCTGGGTTGCGGTTGCCTGTGACGCAGTCATCTAATCTCCCAAGCTGGTTATTTAGCTCCAACTGGAATGTCGTTACGCGCTATCTTCGCATCTCCCAGCCAGTTTTCCTATCACGGAAATCGAGCCGGAATCTTCCGCGGATGGCGGCCGTTCGCACACTAACGTTTAGAGATGTGGGAATCCGGAAGATGGCGCTGTCGCAATCAGGCTAAGAGGACAGATGTTCGATCGGAGAGGTACAACGAAATACGCGGCAGATGCTTTGGTCACGAACCTAGCGGCTTCTCAATAGATGGATCAGATTTGTACGGGTAGTGCGGCGCTGAACCTGGATTATTCACGAGGAACTCACGCTTTGAAAGGGCACGGCTTCAGCCGTGCCGTCACGTGAGCGTGGAGCGTTGGGCTTTAGCCCCTGAGGGAATTCGCAGTTCGTGTCAGCACCGAAGTCCCTCAGTGGCTAAAGCCGCCGTGATGAGAGCAGCTTGCGACACGGCTGAAAAGCCGTGCCCCTTCAAAGCTTGCTGCCCTCCGCCGGGGAGAACAGATGAATAATCCAGGTTCAACGCTGTGTCCTGCCTCGGCCAAACACCCGGCTTAAGCGATTTTTCTTCTTGTTCCATATTCGGGCCTGAAGGCCCGCACTACCCGTAAGAATGGATACACCAATCCGGGAAGTGCTTTAGGCAACGTTCCCGCGCTGTACTTCCATCGCCAATCGCGCGCGATGAAGTACAGCGCAGTACGCTGAGGAGTTAGGCCCCGTTGGTGGAATGAAGAACGCGGAAGGTGCTTCCGCCGTCAGCCCAGATAAGCACCAGGGCGTCCTGTCCTTTGGGTACGCTGGCCAGCGCCTTCTGTACGTCGGAGGCGTTCTTCGTCGGATGGCGATCGACACCCACGATCACCTCACCGGGTTGTAGCCCGGCATCATCCGACGGGCTGCCCGGCACGACACGCTGGATCACAGCACCATGCAGATCGTCCGGCGCCTTCAATTGGTCGCGCAGTTCGGGGGTCATGTCCGTAATTCCCAGTCCCCAACGCGGCTTGTCGTTAGTGTTCTCCGCGCTGAGTTTATTGTCACGGTCACTTCCGTCCAACTCCCCCAGTGTAACTGGCACCGAGACGCTCTTGCCATCGCGCATCACCTCCAAGGCGATCTTGGTACCGGGCTGCTTCTCGCCAACTTCCATTTGCAGTTCGCCGGCGTCGGTGACCTTCTGGCCATTCAACTCGGTAATCACGTCGCCTACTTGCAGACCGGCTTTCGCGCCGGGAGAATCGGGCTCAACCTGGGTGATGACCGCACCGTTGTTGTTCTTCACGTCAAAGAACTTCGCGTTCTCCGGCGTCACATCGGTAATGCCCACGCCCATGCGGGCATGGCTTACCTTGCCATAGCGAACCAGCGAGTCAACTACAGGGTGGACAATCTGCGTCGGAATGGCAAAACCCATTCCGGAGAACGACCCGGAAGGCGAGATCAGGAAGGTGTTGATACCGACCACTTCACCGCGAGCGTCCACCAGTGGACCACCCGAGTTACCCGGATTGATGGCGGCATCGGTCTGGATGAATTCGCCCGGTTTGCGCCGGTCGTCGGAGTAAGGGTTAGGACGGTTCAACGCGCTTACAATTCCGCGCGTAACCGTGAAGCGGAAGCCGAACGGGTTGCCGAAGGCAAGCACGGTTTGTCCCGGACGCAGCTTCGAAGAATCGCCAATCGGAATATTGGGAAGGTTCGTACCGTCAACCTTGATCACGGCCAAATCGGTGAGCGGGTCAGTCCCAACCAGTTTCGCCGTAAGGATTCGGCGATCGGTGAGCGTGACCTTGATATCGGTTGCTCCCTCGACGACGTGATTGTTGGTCACGATGTAGCCGTCGGGCGAGATAATGACGCCGCTCCCGATGCCGTGCTCGATCCGCTGCTGCGGCTGCATGTGCTGACCGAACTGCTGCCCAAAGAATTGCTGCATGTCGTCGGGAATACCTTCGGCCACGGGCTGGGCCTTCACGCTGGAGGTCACAGCCACGTTGACAATAGCCGGCGTGACGCGAGCGGCTACGGCCTCCATGGCCTGGTCAAGCGAGAGCAAGGCCCCGATTTTGTTGTCGTCAAGCGGCGCAGTATTGGACGAGACTGCAGCTCGCACCGGTGCAAATGAGGTATAGGCCAGAACGGCAGCAGTCAACGCAAGCGTCAGCACCACGGCGGCGCGTTGCTTGCTGGCAGCTTTCCATCCTCGTGTTATCCAGGCTTTCATGTTTCTCTTTTCTCCTCCCAAAAAATCAAAAGTATTGCGTTGCGCGCACACTCCTGCGCTCCTCCGCCATAGCGGATTACTTGCCTAGCGGCTGATGATTGTGAGCCCGCCAACTGCCGGTTGAAGGAAGACGTATCGAACTATCCGGCCGTCGTCGGATGCCTTACCTGGGGAGGTTACGACATAGTTTTCGACGTACGGATTCGGGAAAGGTAAGCGGCCGGCCGTTCCCTATCGCCGGGCAACGATGCAATGTAAGATTTCACAATCAGCACGGTCAGCATCTCTGCCCGGCATGGCGAATCAGGCTTAGGGGATGAAAATGCGTCTCACCAACTTGTGACTAGAAGATTTTCTTTTAAAATGGCTGACGGAAGCACCTGAGCAAACAATATGAGCGAAACTGTGAACCCGGTAGATCCGCACGCTGCTCTAAAGCGGCAAGCGGCCGAATATGCAGTCCGCTATGTGGAATCTGGAATGGCTGTCGGACTTGGTACCGGCTCGACCGCCATCTTCGCCGTTCGATATATCGGGGAACTTCTGCGCACCAACGCTCTAAAAGACATCGTTGCGTTCGCGACGTCGCAGACTACGTGGAACGAAGCGGTTCGGCTGAACATACCGATGTTATCCGAGGACCTGCCCAAGACCCTCGACGTGACCATCGATGGAGCCGACGAGGTCGACCCTCAACTTAACTTGATCAAAGGTGGTGGGGGCGCCTTACTGCGGGAAAAGTTGGTGGCCCAAAACACAAAGTGCGAGATCATCGTCGTCGACGAAAGCAAATTGTCGCCGCACCTGGGCACGGCTCACGTTTTGCCTGTGGAGGTCTTGCCGTTCGGCTGGCGCTCGCCAGCCAGGTACCTCGAAGCATTGGGAGCCAAGTATGTGGTTCGTCACGCTGCCGATGGAGGCGAGTACCGCACTGACCAGGGCAACATGATTCTTGATTGTGATTTCGGCCCGATCGAGAACCCCGCGCAACTAGCCGACCAACTCAACCGTCGCGCCGGAATCATGGAACACGGGCTGTTCGTCGGCCTCGCGCAGCTAGTCGTCGTGAGCGGACGTGACGGAATTCGCGAAATTACCCCTGGCCAGCCCGCGTGACGTGAGGCGGGACAAGCGCGATTATGCGCTGGAACCGCCCGACCGCCGCCTAAGGCGAAACCTGCCACACCGTTCCAGAGTTATGGGCCCCACAGTCCGAGGTGGTCCCGTACAAATTGCCGCTTGGGTCGACCGCCAAACTACCGCCCGAATCGAAATAAGTGTTGTAAAGGAAGTCGAGGTCCTGGTAATGCCACGTGCCGTTGTACGAGGCTTTAAAGATGTAATTGTAGAAGCACGTCCCGTCACCGGGACTTCTCTTACCAACGCTGCCGAGGATCTGCGTACCACCTAGCCCCGTGCCGTATAGATTGCCGGCAGCATCAATCGTCAAATTGACCGGCCAGTCGTAAGTAATGGGCCCCGTACACCCCTGCTGGTGCCGGGGCATGACCTCGCTGTAGGTCCAGCCGGAACCTGTCTTCTGCAACGTGAAAATTGGGCCGTATTCCCATGAGGGTACGACACCGTAGAGATTGCCTGCGCTGTCCTGGACCAGAGAACTAGGAGGCGCTTGTTCACCGCTAAATGCATACAGGACGCTCTCTGTCCATTGGCCACCGGAAGGGGCCAACTGGAAGACAACCCCATTGCTGTACATAGGTCCAGCTACTCCGTAGAGATTGCCGTCATTTCCTACCAGCACCTGGCTTGGAGTGCCGCCATCGTTACCTCCGGTGAAACTGTACAGGGTGGTTTTCGTCCAGCCTCCACCGGATGGCATGAGCTCAAATACGGTGCCTGCACCATAAACCCCGCCGGTGGAAGTCGTGCCGTATAGGTTGCCTTCGTGGTCAGAGGCGGAGACATTGACGACACCGGACCCGTCACTCTCACTGCTGAAGCGATAGGGCACATTTTCGGTCCAACTACACAGCACGGTACGACAGACCGTCGGCTGCGGTGTCAGGTTGAAGACGAGCCCACAGTACTGGCTTCCATCGCTGCCGCAGTTCTGGATGCCGCCTTCCGCACCGCCGTAAAGGGTTCCGTTCGGGCCCTTGATAGCGCCGAACGGCGGGCCCCCACTGCTACCTCCGGAAAAGCTGAACAGAGGATCAAGCACCCAGTCGGCAGGGTGAGACAGCTTGTATGCGAGACCAGCGCTGTGGTCGCCGCCGCCAGGGTTTGTTCCGTAGAGATTCCCCGCGCTGTCGATGGTCACGCCTTCTTCTCCGTACTGCCCTCCTTCCTGCGGTGTGAAGTCATGGATGATCTGTAGATTTCCTACTGACTCAAAGCACGTGGGCGGACCTCCGCCTCCCTCCATCGTGAACGATTCCGAAGGAATTGAGCCCATGAAGTTTTCGTAGGCCTGCGAAGGACAGCCGGGAGACATGCATCCGACTCCGCTGTTCTCGTCCCAGTACACCGCATCGCCACTGGGCACGCTGGCGTTTTGCAGGTTCACCCAGTAGGTACCTGGGTTCAGCATTGGACCCTCGAAGGTGGTGCTGGCCGTGCAGACATTGTAGCCAAACTGGTTGATTGTGCAGCCGCTCTGACTCAAACTCACAGTCTGGTCAAAATAGGCGGTGCCGCCGCTTGGCTCCGAGGTGATGGAAAGCTCGACCGAGGTCAACGTGTCGCCGGGATTTAGCCAAGCGCCGAAAGTCATTCCGGTGACGTTGGCGGAATCGACTATCGTGAACGTATCGCTGACGGTAAATCCGAAGTTAATCGTCCAGGCGTCGGTGGTGCCGTTGATGGGACCGTTGTCGTAGATAACGCCGTCTTGGGGCAGGCCGCTACGAGATCCTTGACGCGCAACCCCTGGTTTCGGCCGTGATGCCGGTCGACGGGCTGGATGGGCGAGTCGCGACGCGAACTGCGGCATGCTTGCTGCCTGCACCGCCGTTGGCGGAACGGAGTTCTGTGCGGGCATGGGAAGCGCAGCCGACGTTATCAGTAACGCGGTGATTCCTAACAGAACGATTGTGCGAAAGAGGGAGATGAAACGTTGCGCTTGGCTTGGCATCGGCTTGTGCTCCTCGCAGCGGCGGTAAACGTTCGTGGACCTGGAAGGAACGCGCGCGATTGGGCACGTGGGAGAGGAAGAGAGGCCGACTTCTGGTCGCTCGGGCGCGACTCGGAACGGGGAGGAAAAACGACGAGAATCCTCTCCCGAAATACCCGGCGGAATTTTACAACTTCTAGGAAGTGTTTGCCAGATGATTCGTGGCTCAGTTTGTATCCCAAGTTCGCGTCCTTTTTCTGGACGCTTAACCTGGGATCACTGACAACCGGCGGGCTCTTGCGCCGGCCGACCACCGCTGCCTAAGGCGAAACCTGCCACACCGTTCCAGAGTTATAGGCCCCACAGTACAGGGTGGTTCCGTACAACTTGCCGCTTGAGTCGAGCGCCAAACTACCACCCGAATCGAAATAAGTGTTGTCAAGGAAGTCGAGGTCTTGGTAATGCCAGCCAGAGCTGTCATGCCAGGCTTTGAAGATGTAGTTGTAGAAGCACACCCCGTCACCGGGACTGCTCCTACCCAATTTGGAGGCGGTTCCATCAGCGCCTGTTCCCGTGCCATAGAGCTTGCCGCCAGCATCTATCGCAAGGTTTTTCAGGGCGTCATACCCAGCGCCCCCAGGCTCACATCTATGGTAGACGATGTTCTCACTGAAAGCCCAGCCGGATCTTGTCTTCTCCAGCACGAAGAGTGCGCTGGCGGTAAATCCGCCTACGATGCCGTACAGATTGCCCGCGCTGTCCTGGACCAGATAAGAAGGTTGGGAACCGTCTCCGCCTGTGCCGCTAAATGCGTGGAGAACGATCTCCGTCCATTGACCGCCCGAAGGCGTCAGTTCGAAAACAGTTCCATTGTTGGGGTAGGTACCGTTGGTAACTCCGTAAAGATTGCCGTCATTGCCTACCAGTACCTGGGTTGGAATCGAATCGGTACCGCCGACGAAGCTGTACAGGATGGTCTTCGTCCAGCTCCCACCACCGGATGGCGTGAGCTCAAATACAGTACCTACATCATAAGCCCCGCCGGTGGTAGTCGTGCCGTACAGGTTGCCTTCCTGGTCAGACGCTGAGACATTGATGACACCGGACCCGTCACTCTCACTGCTGAAACGATAAGGCAGGTTTTCCACCCAGCTACACATGGCGGTGCGACAGACCGTTGGCTGCGGTGTCAGGTTGAAGACCAGTCCGCAGTACTGGCTGCCATCGCTACCGCAGTTCTGGATGCCTCCCCCAGCGCCGCCGTAAAGAGTCCCATTCGAGCCCAGGAGCACACCGGTCGGGCCGCCCCCGCTGCTACCTCCGAGGAAGCTGAACAGAGGATCAAGCAGCCAGCCAGCCAAGCGATCCAGCCTGTAGGCAAAACCCGCACCGTAGTCGCCGCCACCGGTTACTCCGTCGAGATTCCCCCCTTTGTCAATGATTACGCCGGCCCCTGGGCCTTGCTGCGGTGTGAAGTCATGGATGATCTGTAGATTTCCTTCTGACTCGAAGCACGTGGGCGGACCTCCGGCTCCCTCCATCGTGAACGATTCCGAAGGAATCGAGCCAATGGTGTTCTCGTAGGCTGAAGACGGGCAACCGGGAGACATGCACCCCGCTCCGCTGTTCTCATCCCAATAGACCGGGTTGCTGACTGAGCACCCCGAAGTCGTACAGGCATTCTGAAGCGTGATATACCCCGAACCGGACCATGGAATCCCGATAAAGGTGAGGTCCGCCTGATAGAGAGCGTACCCGAACTGGTTTATTCCCAGGAAAGTATTGTTGACCCCGTACAGCGTCTGGAAGTTGCAGCAAAACGAGCTGGAGCCCAGGGCCATGTCCACCGATGTGAGCAGATCGCTGGTCGAGGCATCCCAATACACGAAACTAAGGCCGGTGACGTCAGAGCCCGACGGCACAGTGAAGGAGTCGCTGACCGCGAAACCGAAATTGATTATCCACGCATCCGTGGTGCCATTGTAGGGTCCATTGTCGTACAAGGTCTGGCCCTGTGGCGAGGCGGGAGTCCGCCCATGAGGAGACCTGACGAGATGCGCTCCACCGACTGGCGCATGCAACTTCGACGCGAACTCCGGCATTCTTGCTGCCTGAACCGCCGTGGGGGGAACGGAATTCTGTGCGAGTGTGGGAAGCGCGGCCGACGTTATGAGTAACGCCGCGACTCCTAGTAGAACGAGTATCCGAAAGAGGCACATGAGGCGTGGCGCTTGGCTTGGCATCGGCTTGTGCTCCTCGCAGCGGCGGTCAACGTTCGTGGACCTGGAAAGAACGTGTGCGATTGGGCACGTGGAGAGGAGAAGAGGTCTACTTCTAGCCTGGGTGCGACTCGGATGGGCAGGAAACGCCAGGAATCCTCTCGCGAAATGCCCGGCGCGATATTACAACGAGCCAACCATGAAAGCGAGAGAATTTCGGTTGGTTACTGGGTGCCCCGGGTCTCGCGGTTTTCGAGACCTGGGGATCTTCTTCCATCGTCTAGCCTCGGCATATCTGGAATGCGCGCTGTTACGGCTTCAACGTCTGCACTCCGCAAAAGCGGGTAGAGAAGCTTCGTTATATGCATCGTAATTCCGTGAAGCGTGGTTTGGAGGAGTCGCCGGATCTGCGGGCTCTGGAGCAGCTTTCGCGCCTACGGATAACAGGAGGGGAGTGGATCGGGTGAATGAGGGGAGCGTGTTGCAGATGAAAGTTCGCGAGACGATGAGCTTGCCATCGCCGTCGGGCACACTCGCGGTGCGAAGAAAGACCCAGGTCTCGAACAGCGCGAGACCCGGGGCACCCGGCAATATCAGCTAGCTTTTTTATGACGCTCTTTCTCCTTGGTCACCGCTGCGATGCCTGTGGGCTGAGGATGCGCACTCGGACTTTGTGCTGCGGACCGAGCAAGCCAGGTTTCGAAACGGGTCTCTCCGAGTTGTGCGTTATTGCCCGGAACCAGTGTTTTCTCGCTGAGTATCGCTCCCGCGTAACGCGCGGTTGGGTCAGCGATGACTTCGCGGGGATCTTTGAGCAAGGCCAAGTACCGCCGGACTAGTTCATCCAGACGAAACTGTTCCGGGCCTCCAATTTCGACGATGCCGTTTACCGGCGGCCCTACTGCAACCCTGCCTACGGCACTCGCGACATCGTCGGCGGCCATCGGCTGGAAAAGTACATGTGGTAAATGCACCTTGTCGCCGACCATGGAAATGTCGGCAAGGCCCTTGAGGAACTCGAAGAACTGCGTCGCGTGCACGATGGAGTAGGGAATCGAAGATTCTCTGATCAGTTTCTCCTGAGCAATCTTAGCCCGGAAGTAACCACTTTCAGAGAGCATGTCGGTTCCCACAACCGATAACGCAACATGATGTCCTACGCGTGCCGCCGCTTCATAGGTAAGGAGGTTACGACTTGATGTTTCGAAGAACTTCAGCACTGCTGCGTCCTCCCATGAGGGAGAGTTTGATACGTCAACCGCTACCGAAGCACCTTTCAGCACTCCGGCCAGCCCCTCTCCCGTGAGAGTGTTCACCCCGGTGTTGGGTGCTGCCGCTACGGCTTCATGCCCTTGTCCACGAAGCTTATTGACGAGCTTTGATCCAATAAGTCCGGTACCGCCGATCACTACGATTTTCATAATTGTCTCCTTCATACTTGACCATGACAATCCAGAGCTCTCGGTCCCTTGTACTCGCTAACAGAGAACCGCCTGCCGCTTTCCGACATGATCTGTAGATTCGAGAAGGTGGTTAGTCGTTTACGGATGGAGCAACTCAACATGGCGATGCGTGAAAGGTACGTAGCGGTTGCCCGCAAATCTGCGTTCGCTTCCCATAAGTCAATTATTTGGAGGAACGCTGCAATTTCTTGTCAGCAATTTGTTGATATAGACCTACTGTTATAGATTTGCCAGCTTGCGGAATCATTCGTTAGGTACCCGTCTACAGGTTGCATTACCTTGCACGTCGAGGGGCACCCGAATTCACGGGATTCGAATGTGGGAAACCATGGGTCAGTCGGAGGTGACCTCGCTGAGGCCGGCCGTTACGACAATTTATTCCCACTCCTTCTAACATCAGGAATGAGCGGGGCAGCCGTCTAGATCCGTTTGATGGTCGCGAGCCACGCCGGTGCGCCGCCCACCCCGTGGAATCTCGTCTGAATCCGGTCCGGCTCGATGGCGGCGACATTCCATCCATGGCTGGGGTTGAAGGCCGCTCTCAGTTCTTCCTGACGGATGGGGTGCGGGCCAGTCTCGGGACCCTCGTCACTGAAGCACAATACGTAGAGGGTTCCAGCGCGCCTGGTCACCGACGCCAGACTCGCCACGTATCGCGATCGTTCGTCGGCGTCGTCGAAGGTGTGAAACAGTCCGCAGTCCAGCACCGTATCAAACATGCGCCCCAAACGCTCCAACTGGAACGCGTCAGCCGCAGCAAACTCAACCTCGATCCCACGGTCGGCGGCCTTCTGTCGGGCGATCGCCAGTGCCGTCTCAGCCACGTCAATGCCCAGAACCGGCAAACCCAGCGAGGCGACGTGAAGGGTGTTCTCGCCGGTGCCGCAGCCCGCATCGAGCACCGCGCCGGCGAATCCACCTTCGGATGCCAAACGAGCGATTGCCGGCTGCGGCTGGCCAATATCCCAAGGCGCAGGGCCGTCGTGGTAGGACGCATCCCACGGCCGTCCGCTCATTCGTTCGTGACTGGTCGGCTGCCGATCACGGAAGGCATCGTCAGCGAGGCTTCCTGAGCGCTGCGACATCTTCGCCTCCTCCCTGCAACTGATCTCACCGGCTTCCTTGGGGTCTCGCGCGGTTCGAGACTCGGGACTTCGTTCCCCGGATCACCGTGATAGTGTGCTCTCCATCAGAGAGCGGGGCAAGCATTCCTTGTACACCACGCCGCCAATGGGATACATCGCACTCGCCCAGGTCTCGAACCCCGCTAGACCCGGGCACCCGCAGGTGGTTGATAATCGCAAAAAGAAGAAGAGCAGACTCCACTCGCAGACACGGGCCACGCGCCCCAGCAGTCGGTGCCGCTAACTGACTACTGACTGCTGCCTTCAAATGCCGAACTGCTTTGCATATTCGGCGTGCAATCGCTGCCAGCCGAACTTCATCGCCTCTCCACCAACCATGCGACCGATGGGAGTTCCTCTGAGAAGCCGATCCAGGACATCGAAACAAATGTGCCACCCGGCAGCACCCATAGCGATGAAGCGGCGATCGATGTTGTGCCACAGCGTCAGACGCGTACCGCTGCCCAGCGGCTCGAGCTCCCACCGAAGGTCCTGGGCGCCCCAGTTGTACTCAAGTACCTTGGGAGCGTCAGCTCGCGTCACCCGGTTTTCGGAGACCTGCGGGGTCGGCGTCCTCACCGTCGAGAGCTTCACCGGCCCCACCTCGCCCAGGTTCCGATCGGCGTCGAACGGTGCCCATTCGGACAAGTGTGCAGGATCGGTCAGCGCCTGCCAGACTTTATGCGGTGGGTGTCGCAGTTCGCGGACCAGAACGAGTGTCCACCTGTCTTCACCGTTTTGTCCCCGGTCCTTTCGTACCTGCGCCCCGCCTGCCGGACCCGGTGCGTACTGCTCGCGATCGATCATCTGTCCTGGGTCTTCCTTTCGTTAGGTTCTGACTTCAGAGGCTGCTGAAAACCTCGAACAACAAGGCCGTGCCTCCGGCTGAAGCCGGCTCGCCACAGAAAATAACCGGCCTAGACGCTGGCCTAAAAGGCCAGCTCTACCCAGTCATAGACACTCGACACGTCCGGCTTACCAGCGCATCAGCTGCGTCACTTGAACGAGATTGCCGCAGGTGTCGTTCAGCATGGCGATCTTAGAGGCTGTCACGTCCGTTGGTGGCATGGTGAACTCGGCGCCGCGCGCTTTCATACCTTCGTAATCAGCCTGCACATCGTCGGTGAAGAACATGGCCGCGGGCTGGCCTTGCTGGAATATGGCCTGCTGGTACGCTTTGGCCGCAGGGTTGTTGTTGAGCGCCAGCTGCAGCTCTGTGCCGTTCGGGTCCTCGTGCGAGGCCACGGTCAGCCAGCGAAACGGCCCCTGGCTGAAGTCGGCCTTCTTCACAAAGCCCAGCACTTCGGTATAGAAGCGCAAGGCCTTCTCCTGGTCGTCCACATACACGCTGGTCAGTTTGATCTTCATTTTGTTTCTCCTTTGTCAGGTCCGCGGTTTGGGTCCGCGTCGTTTTTGCCGTGTCTTCTTTTTCGTTGGGGTTGCTTGACCTTGATCCAGGCGGTCGAGGTGGCGTTCGAGAGCATCGACATGAGCAGACCAGAACCGGCGAAACGGAGCCAGCCAGTCGTCCAACTCCTGAAGCGGTTTTGGCTTTAGCCGGTAGAGACGGCGCTGTGCGTCCACCATGGATTCCACGAAACCTGCTTCCCGCAGTACTCGCAGGTGCTTTGACACGGTTGGCTGCGACATACGAAGCTGCCGCTCGATCTCTCCCACCGACTGTTGTGATGAGACCAGCAGGCCCAATATCGCGCGGCGGTTCGGCTCCGCAATGACCTCGAACACAGATTCCATGCTCTTGATATACCCCATAGAGCATATACGTGTCAAGGTATATACAGGGCCCCGGATAACATCATCGATATTGGAGGTTCTTATTGGAATCGCGGGGCTGCGATCCTCTTCCCGACACAAGAAAAGGGGGCTGCACAGTTGGCAGCCCCCAAGTTGATCATGCTTTCAAACTCATTTTCGGTCTGCGATCACGTTCTTAATACGCTCGAAGGCCCAGAAAACTTCCTCGCGAGAAATGACCAGCGGAGGCGCGATGCGAATGACGTACTCGTGAGTCTCTTTGCAGAGGACGCCCAGCTTCTGGAGTGCTTCACAATAGGGGCGCGCCGGCACGTCGAGCTCAATTCCAATCCACAAGCCTTTGCCACGGATTTCCCGTATATGCGGGTTGCTAAGCGTCTTTAGCTTGGCCAGCAAGTAATCCCCGAGCTCGGCCGAGCGCTGCACTAAGTTTTCCTCCACCAGCACTCGAAGTGCAGAGCGGGCAATAGCGCAGGCCAGCGGATTGCCGCCAAATGTGCTGCCGTGGTCGCCGGGATTGAATACACCCAGGACCTCTTTCGAAGCGAGCACCGCAGACACCGGATAGAAACCGCCCGACAGCGCCTTACCGATAATCACCACATCGGGAGTGATGCCCTCGTGCATATAGGCGAACAGTTTGCCAGTGCGGCCCAGGCCCGCCTGAATCTCGTCGGCAATCAGGAGCACACGATTGTCCCGGCAAACGGCAGCCGCCTCCTTCAGAAAGCCTGCCGGCGGAAGAATGATGCCGGCTTCTCCCTGGATCGGTTCCACCAGGAACGCGCAGGTGTTGGGCGTAATCGCCTCACGCAATGCCTTAGCGTCGCCGAAGGGGATGACCTTGAATCCGGGAGTGAACGGTCCGAAGCCGTCACGATACTGTTCGTCGGTGGAGAAGCTGACGATGGTCACCGTACGTCCATGAAAGTTGTTGGAACATACAATGACTTCGGCCTTTCCCTCGGGAATGCCTTTTAGCTTGTAGCCCCATTTGCGGGCTGCCTTTATGGCAGTCTCCACCGCCTCGGCGCCCGAGTTCATGGGCAGCGCCATTTCGAAGCCCGTAAGCTGGTTGAGTTCCCGCAGAAGCAAGGGTAACTGGTCATTGCGGAACGCGCGCGAGGTCAGCGTAACCTTGCGGGCCTGCTCGATCATGGCCTTCAGAATTTTGGGATGGCAGTGTCCCTGGTTGACGGCGGAGTACGAAGCCAGGCAATCGAGATAGCGATTCCCCTCCACGTCATACACCCAAACTCCTTCGGCGCGCTCGATGACGACGTCGAGAGGATGATAGTTGTGCGCTCCGTAGCGATTTTCAAGTTCGACAAATTCGGCAGTTCGCGATTGTTCCATGATAGTAGGCATGAGGGTCCTCGTATAGCAGTTAGCATTTAGCATTTGCATTAGCAATTGGTGTTGCAACGTTTGTAGGACGGTGCCGCGGGCTAAGCCGGCTCCCATCAGAAAAAAGCTCCTAACGCGGCGCTGAAGCGCCGCTCTACCAATTCCTTCGCGACTACCGATTGCAAACTTGGCCAAGTGCTGAGTGCTAATTGCTGAGTGCTGAATGCTAGCTGCTAACAGCTACTCCAACAGCATCGTCAACAGCGCCATTCTGACGTACAGTCCGTTCGCCGCCTGGCGGAAATACAGCGCCCGTGGGTCATCATCCACTTTCTTGTCCAACTCAACCGTTCTTGGCAGGGGATGGAGGATCATGGCGTCGGACCTCATGCGCTGCAAGACGCTGGAATCGATCGCGTAGTGGTGCGGTCCCTTGAGCCGGTCAGGGCGGATGCGCGTCTGGTAAATGACATCCACTTCCCCTATAACACGATCGATGTCCGACTCTAACTCATAACGCACTCCGTGCCGGTCCAGGTACTGCAGGATATCGGATTTCATCTGCAGCTCCGGCGGGCTGACAAAGAAGACCTTCACCCGTTCGAATTTTGCCAGCAAGTAGGCCAGCGATCGTACCGTGCGGCCGCGGTCGAGTTCGCCGATGAAGGCCACGCTCAGGCCGTCCAGCGGACGCTCGCGATAAATCGTGTACAGATCGAGCAAAGCTTGCGTGGGATGCTGGCCGCCTGCACCGTCGCCCGCGTTGATGATCGGCACCGGCGACACCTTGGCCGCACGGGCGGCCCCGCCCGTCTCATGATGTCGAATCACGATAGCGTCACAATAGCTGCCGATGATACGGATGGAATCTTCCACCCGCTCGGACTCAATCTCGGAGGAAAAGGCACTGGCGTGTTCGGTAGAGAGCACGCGTCCGCCCAGCCGATGCATGGCGGCTTCAAAGCAAAACCGGGTTCGAGTGGATGGCTGATAGAAGAGACTGGCCAGAATTTTGTTCTGGTAGTCCAGCGTCCCGCCGCGCGCAACAATCCGCTCCATCAGCCGCGAGCGGTCGAACAGCTCCATCAGCAGCGGAACCGTAAACTGTTGCGACTCGACAACGTGTTTCAAGCTCATGCGCGAGCGTCCTGGCTTTGCTTCCTGCAGTCTAGTCGTTCGGTCCGTGGTTAGCATGCCTCACCGGATAACCGGCACCTCAAGTTCTTCCATCCCAGTTTCATGGCCGGATGCTGCGTCCGGCACGATGTGCGTGCCTGCGGTACCCTGCACCGCTTCACGCAAATTCTCGTACGAAGTGATTACGGCTTCCCTGCCCCCGCCATGCAAGAAGCGCAACACCGATTCCACCTTCGGTCCCATGTTTCCCGGAGGAAAATGGCCATCTCGTAGATAACCTGCCAGCTGCGCCGCGGTGACATAAGTCAGGGGTGTCTGGTTCGCCTTCTTATAGTTGAGGAAGACGTACTCCGTATCGGTGGAGATGGCAAACAGGTCCACTCCCAATTGAGCCGCCAGCAATGCGGATGCCCGGTCTTTGTCAATGACCGCCTCCACGCCTTGCAGACGGCCGTCTACGCGCATCACCGGGACGCCGCCGCCACCGGTCGATACCACCAGGACTCCACAATCGACCAGCGAACGAATGGCGTTCAGCTCCAGAATCTCCATCGGCTCAGGCGAAGGCACCACGCGCCGGTAACCGCGAGCGGCATCCTCGACAATCTGCCATCCCAGGGAGCGCTTCTTTTCGTCGGCATCACCACGCGAATAGAACGGTCCGATCGGTTTCGAGGGATGCAGCATGGCTGGATCGTCGGCCGACACTACCGTCTGGGTCACCACGCTCACGACGGGAATGTCCATCTTCGCTGCGGTAAGTTCGTTACGCAGCGATTGCGCAAGCAGGTAGCCGATTTCACCCTGACTGGCCGCGCCGCAAACGTCCAGTGATTGTGCATAAACCACGTCGGAGGCGCGTTCGGAGCGCAACAATTGCGCACCCACCTGGGGACCATTCCCGTGCGTAATCACCAGGTGATATCCCAGTTGGATCAGCCCCACGATCGCCTGAGCGGTGCGGCGTGTGTTCGCCAGTTGCTCGGCAATCGTGCCCTTCTCTCCCGCACGAATCAGCGAGTTGCCGCCAACCGCGACCAGCGCAGTCTTTGACATAAGAAATCCTTACCGACGCTATTCGCTCGTGGCTTCTAGCTCTTAGCTCCTAGCTCTTAGTGGCCGCTAGTTCAAGGCCTCTGACAAGAGGCGAAACACAAACGCCAATCGGCGATAAACCGACAAGCGGATTGCTCGCCGCCTGGCGGACAGAAGACCTTCAGCGCTGGTTTGCGCGTTCGATGTCTTCCATCCGCCAAAGTTTCTTGCCATTCGCTCTTCGCTGGAAGTGCCCAATTCGCAAGTTGCCAGGAGCGTGCAATCGCTAGCAAAAGGCCAAGCGCGAAGAGCGATAAGCGAATTCCTTCCTACGTCACCAACTCCAGTTTCTCTTCGCGAGCCTTCTCGCGTTGCGAAACGCCGGTATCCTTCATCAGTTCCAGCATGATTGCTTTTTGAGCATGCAGCCGGTTCTCTGCCTGCTGGAAGACAAACGATCGCGGTGAATCGATCACCTCATCGGTGACTTCATCGCCCCGGTGAGCCGGCAAACAATGCAGGAAGATGGCATCGGGCTTGGCTTGGGCAAACAAGCTCGCATTCACCTGATACGGCTGGAAAGTGTTGTGCCGCGCGGCCGCCTCCGCCTCCTGACCCATGCTTGCCCACACGTCGGTGTAAACGACATCGGCGCCGAGTACCGCCAAATTGGGATCGTGGGTGATAGTGCAGCTCGCGTCGGTCGCGGCGGAGCGTTCCGTCGCCCAGGCAACGGCCTGGTGGTCAGGCTCATATCCTGGAGGCGTAGCGATCCAAACCTCTGCCCCAAGTTGGACACCCGCAAACAGAAGCGAGTGCGCAACGTTGTTGCCGTCGCCGATGTAGGCCACCTTCAATCCGGCAATCCGGCCCTTGACCTCGAGCATGGTCAGGTAGTCCGCCATCGCCTGGCAGGGGTGACTGTAATCGGTGAGACCGTTGATGACCGGGATGCTGGCGCACCGGGCCATCTCCACGACAATGTCGTGGGCGAAGGTCCGGATCATGATCCCCTGTACCATCCGCTCCAGGTTCTTGGCGACATCGTAGACCGACTCTCGCTTGCCCAGACTAATCTCGGCCGGCGAAAGATACAGCGGATGTCCGCCCAACTCCTGGATGCCCACATCGAAGGTCACTCGTGTGCGCAGCGATGGTTTCTCGAAGATCATGGCCAGCGTTCGGCCCTTCAGAGCGTTGGTATATGACTCTGGGCGGGCCTTGAGCTGGCAGGCAACGTGAAGAAAGTGCCTCAGCTCCTGCGGGGAGAAGTCGCGAATCGAGAGGAAGTCTTTGGGCAGCATATTACCTCCCGGCTCCGGCTAACGTCGGCTTATGGATCTCCGTGAACTGCTCCAGCATGGTGGTGATGGCAGGTTTGCCGATCTCCTCAACTTCATAGCTCACGCGGACGCTAGGCTTATCCAGCTTGATGGCCCGTGCCAGGTCGATCGGTGTCGCCACCAGGACCAGGTCGCAGGGCACGCGCTTGATGGTTTCTTCCAGTTCGTGCCGCTGGATATCGCTGTACCCCATCGCCGGCAAGACCCTCCAGAGGTGCGGGAACTTCTCGAACGTCTTCTGAATGGAGCCCACAGCATAGGGACGGGGATCGACCAGCGCGGCCGCGTTGTAGCGATTGGCTGCGACCACGCCGGCGCCGTAAGGCATCTCGCCGTGGGTGAGCGTTGGACCGTCTTCCACCACCAGCACGCGCTTGCCTTTCACGACTTCCGGATCGGCGATGGTGACCCGGCATGCGGTTTCGATGACTTGCGCCTTCGGGTTGTGCAACGCGATGTTATGCCGCACTGTCTTGATGCCGTCGGGATCGGCCGTGTCCACCTTATTGATGATAAGCACGTGGGCCGTGCGGAAGTTGACTTCGCCGGGATAGTAAGCCAGTTCATGTCCCGCACGATGCGGATCAACGACTACGATGTCGAGATCGGGACGATAGAACGAAGTGTCGTTGTTCCCGCCGTCCCACAGGACAACATCGCCTTCGTTCTCCGCCTGGCGCAGGATTTCTTCGTAGTCAACGCCAGCGTAGACCGTGGTGCCTTCCATAATGTGAGGCTCATACTCTTCACGTTCTTCGATGGTGCAAAGATGTTTGTCGAGATCGGCCAGCGAGCCAAAGCGTTGCGCATGCTGCACCGCCAGGTCGCCGTACGGCATAGGATGACGCACCACGACCGGGTTCCAGCCAAGCTTGCGAAGCTCGGTGGCAACGCGCCGCGAGACCGGGCTCTTGCCGCATCCGGTGCGGACGGCGCAGATCGAGATGACCGGCACCTTCGCCACCAGTTGAGTGCGTTCCACGCCCAGCAGGCAGAAGTCGGCGCCCGCCGCGACCGCGCGCGACGCCAGGTGCATCAGCGTCGGATAAGCAATGTCGCTGTAGGAAAAGACCACCGTATCGACATGTTCGTCGCGGATGATCTCTTCCATCTTGTTTTCTTCCAGGATGGGAATGCCATCGGGATAGAGATCGCCGGCCAATTGCACGGGATAACGGCGCCCGGCAATGTCGGGAATTTGAGTTGCGGTGAAAGCTACGACGTGAAATTCAGGATTGTTTCGAAAAACTACGTTGAAGTTGTGGAAGTCTCGCCCAGCAGCTCCCAGGATAAGCACCCTTTTCATAGTGCATAAAAAGCGTCATTAGACCCATGAGGTGGGGACACTTTTCTCCTGCGAGACATAGTGCGCCAGGGGGTGGCAGTTGCGCTGTGAGGGCGGTCACGTGGCAGTGAGACATGGGCACGGTAGCATGGTCGATGTTAGGCCACGGCCAAGCCTTTGGCCTTTGGCACTTGAGGAAACCGGCGGATCTTCGGCCGCCTCGCTTTCTGCGCTTGCCACAAGTCATACTGCATCTGCATCTTGAGCCAGAACTCAGGCGAGGTACCGAGCGCCGCCGACAGCCTAAGCGACATAGGGGCTGATACCCCGGACCGCCGATTCAGAATTCGCGACAGGTGTGCGCGGGTCACCCCAAGACGCGCCGCCGCCTCCGCAACGCTCATCTCACCTAAGTAGTCCCTCAAAACCTCTCCCGGGTGCGCTGGATTGAAAATCATATTGTCTCTCCTAGTGATAATCCTGGTAATCCACTAACACGGCGTCTTCGCCATCGAATCGGAAAGTCAAGCGCCAATTGCCGCTAACGTTCACCGACCAGTGCCCGTCGAGATTTCCCTTTAATGAATGCAGGTCATTGCCCGGTGCATTCATGTCTTCCGGTCGGGTCGCCACGTCCAACGCGCTCAGCAGCCGTCTCAGCCGCTGTACATGCTTCGGTTGAATGCCTGCCTTGGAGCCAGTCTCGGCAAATCGTCTTAACCCCTTGTGCCGGTAGCTCCTGATCATTCGTATAGCGTATGCATACACTATACGGATCGTCAAGTAGGTTTAGCGGTCCGGGATCGCAGGGCCGGAGGCTCAATTGCCGGACCACGTTTTACGGCACAACGGTTTGAGCCGCCAGCTTGAGTTGGTCTTCGCGTTGGCGGCACCTCCGCGGCCTGAACCTGGGGTCGGCACCGGCGTCAGCGACCTTTCCGGCCCCAAGGCGTCTAACGGGAAGAGGTTTCTATATGAAGCGAATTTGTCTTGTGGCGATTAGCTTGATTTTGCTGGCGGCAATTCCCGTCCTGGCTGTGCCCAATCCCAGTACCGCGAGCGCACAAGCATTTCCAGGCATTCTGGCGAATGCGCGCTATGTCTACGTCGCCTCTTATAACGGAGATCAGTTCGACCCAAACCTGCTTCCTGAAGATCGGAACGCGATCAACGCAGTGCAGAACGCCATCCAGGACTGGGGCAAACTGACGGTCGTCTACCAGCCCTCCGAAGCCGACATGATCATCCTGGTGACGGGCCGGCCTTCCGAAGATGTGATGGCTGTGTACGATGCAGGGCCGACGGGCAGTTACCTGTGGCGGGTCATGGGACGCAACGGTCTCCAGTCGGGAGAGACTCCCCTGGTCACGCAATTTGAACGGGGATTCGAAAGCGTGCAGATGCACAAGTAAGTGGACGCCAGCCTGGGCAGACGAAGGTTCTGGTGTCCGACCCGGGCTCCCTTTTGCTGAGTTGGGTCCCGATTCGGTGAAGAGATGCCTCTGCATGATGCGAGGTGACCGCCTTTATCCGCGGTGATCCCTGCTTTCTTCCGATTTCGCCTTCATGTAAGAGCGCAAAATGGCGTTAATTCGCGTCTGGTAGCCGCTGCCCTTTTTCTTGAGCCATTCCACAACATCATGATCAATCCGGATGGTCAGGCGGTCCTTCGGCTCTGGCATGGTGAGCTTCGCGGTCTTCCAGAACGACTTGCCGAGCTTGGGAATATCGGAGTAGTCGATGTCCGCATCACGCATCTGGCGCAAGCGCTTGAAGTCAGTCCTGCCCTTGGTACGCGCTCCTGAGGTGGTTGGCGTAATCTTGCCTTTCATCGCGATGTGCCCTCCTTGCTGAAATAATCCGCCGTCGTTTGCCGCGCATCACATAGACCACGACGATTTCAATGTCTTCCATGAGACCGATGGCGAACATGCGGTCTTCACCGTGACGGCTCTCCATCCTCTCGAATACCGGCCCTTCAAAAACCCGTTTGGCGTCCTGAAAGTCGATATGATGCTTTGCGAGGTTCGCCTGCCTCTTACTCTCGTCCCACTCAAAAAGCATCTTCGCTCCTTAATGGACGCGTCGTCTTATGATATGTACAATGTGTACATATATTATCACGGGCGACAAGCTATATACATGCAAAATCCCAAGTCGTGCCGCTGGAAGGTTAAGTGCCGAATTGCTGACGCCTGCTCGCCCCGTGTTCCACCTCACATGGTCATGTGACCGCCATCACTTCGCCTTGGGCAGTGACTAGTGAAAAATCGAACCATCGTTCGGTAGGTGGGTGAGCCGCTCATCACCTCAACAGACGCCAAAGCAGTAAGCGTTGAGGCCCCGGCCAACCGCAACGTAATTCCAGGTGCGACGCCAAGCTTAAAAGGAAGATCCGCAGCCAGAGCTGCCATTCCCTTAGGCGCGGCGCCCAGAAGAAAGGGCAGCAAATGGCCAAGGGTTCGGTGCAGATCGTAGTCGAGCGCTGTAAGGCCTGCGGATTCTGCGTAGAGTTCTGTCCCACGCACGTACTGGCGCTCTCCTCTGCTTTTAACGCTAAGGGTTATCACACGCCTTACATGGTCCATCCGGAGAAGTGCAGCGGCTGCGATTTGTGCGGCATGTATTGCCCCGACTTCGCCATCTTTGGACACAAAGTGGCGGCGCCAGCTCAAAGAGAACGTCGAAGGGGCACCCGCACCCGCGCCTGCTGCGGTCGAGGCCAAGGAGGACCAAGATGCACGCTGATCCTGCTGGTGTCATGACCGGCACTCACTTTCTTGACGGCGACCACGCCTGCTGCGAAGGCGCACTGGCTGCGGGCGCAAGATTTTCCTCCGGCTATCCCATCACCCCTTCAACCGAGGTCGTCGAGCGCTTCGCCGCCCGCGTGCCTACGGTGGGCGGGACCTTCATTCAGATGGAAGATGAACTGGCCGCCTCAATTGCGCTGCAAGGCGCGGTTTGGGGCGGAGCCAAGGCATTCACCGTGACCTCAGGTCCCGGATTCTCGCTGATGATGGAGCACATCGGCCTGGCGGTGATGACGGAAACTCCGTGCGTCTTCGTCGACGTGCAGCGCGGTGGACCTTCCACCGGATTGCCGACTCTGCCCGCTCAAGCCGACATGATGCAGGTGCGCTGGGGTTCGCACGGCGATTACGAGGTAATCGCTCTGTGCCCGAACTCGCCGCAAGAATGCTTCGACCTGACCGTCACGGCGTTCAATTATGCCGAGCAATATCGCTGCCCGGTGTTCGTCATGATGGACGAAGTAGTCGGGCCACATGACGGAAAAAGTTGTCATCCCTCCCCCCGAGCAGATTGAAGTCACCCCACGCCGCTACACTACCCTTCCTCCGGACGAGTTTCTGGCATTCAAGCCGGGCGACGATCTGGTGCCCGACATGCCGCGTACGGGCGAAGGCTACAACGTGCACGTCACCGGCCTGACCCACGACGAGCGCGGCTATCCCGATATGACGCCCGCCACGCAGGACAAGCTGGTGCAGGCGGCTGCAGGACAAGATCAAGAAGAATGTCGACAAGATCACCCTGTTCGAAGCAGAGCAGATCGAGGGCGCCGAGGTGGTCGTGGTTTCGTACGGCATCACCTCGCGAGTGGCGCAGCGCGCCATCGAACTGGCGCGGAAGAAGGGGGTGAAAGTTGGCAAGTTCCGGCTCATCACCGCATGGCCTTTCCCCGAGAAGCAAATTGAGGAAATCGCCGCAAAGGTGAAGGCGATTGTAGTGGTCGAACTGAACCTGGGGCAGATGGTGCGCGAGGTCGAACGCGCCGCCGGGAAAGCGAAAGTCCGCTTCGTCGGACACGCCGGAGGCAGCGTACACCGTCCGGAAGACATTCTGCAGGCCATCATGGAGGTGGCGCGATGAGCGAACTGACTGAACTAACCGTCCAAAACCCAGTCGAACAATTCCTGCGGATGGACCGCATTCCTCATATCTGGTGCCCGGGCTGCGGCATTGGCACCAGCGTCAACTCCTTCGCGCACGCCCTCATCGACGCCAAGATCGACACCCGGAACGTCGCCATCGTTTCTGGTATCGGCTGCACGGGACGCGTTGCCGGGTACGTCAAACAGGATTCGTTCCATACCACCCACGGACGCGCAATTCCGTTTGCTACTGGCCTGAAGCTGGCCAATCCAAAGCTGAACGTAGTGGTCTATTCCGGCGATGGCGACCTGTTTGCCATCGGCGGCAATCATCTTATTCACGCCGCCCGCCGTAACGTGGACATCAAGGTTGTGTGCATTAACAATCTGATCTATGCCATGACCGGTGGACAGACCGCGCCGACCACGCCGGGCGACGTTATCACTTCGACCAATCCTTACGGGACGTACGATCCATCGTTCAACCTGCCTTACCTGGTGGAAGCGGCGGGAGCGGTTTACGTCGCGCGCTGGACAGCGTTCCACGTGAAACAGCTGGCGCGCGCCATGCAGGAGATGTTTGCCAAGAAGGGTTTCAGCTTCATCGAGGTGCTGTCGCCTTGTCCGACGCTCTATCAACGCCGCAACAAGATGGGCGACGGCCTCGACACCATGAAGTTCTACAAAGAGGTCAGCAAAGTCCGTAATGGTGCTGCGACCAAAGATGTCGCTCTGAGCAAGAGTGGCGAGATAACGGTCGGCAAGTTCGTCGACCGTGAGCGCGACGACTATCGCAATCTCATGCACGACCAACTGCTCGAGTCGCTCGGCGATGATTACGTTGAAACGGAGGCTTGTTCATGCCAGTAAGCGAGATCCGTATCGCAGGATTTGGTGGCCAGGGCGTTATCCTGTCAGCCATCATCATTGGTAAGGCCGGCTGTATCTACCAGCCGGGCTATTCAACCATGACGCAGAACTTCGGGCCGGAAGCCCGCGGCGGAGCCTGCAGTGCTCAGCTCATTCTTTCGGACACGCCCGTGCTCTATCCCTACGTGCCTCGGCCCGACATCCTGGTAGTGATGTCGCAAGAGGCTTACGGGCTGTTCGCTCCGCAACTCAAAGACGAAGGCACTCTCATTATCGAGGAGGACCTGGTCAGGATCGGCGAGTTACCGGCGGGTGTGCGCGTCTACAGCGTTCCCGCAACTCGCATTGCCGAGGAACTCGGCAAGAAAATGGTGCTGAATATTGTAATGGTTGGATTCTTTGGAGCCATCACGCAGGTGGTCGAGCGTGAGGCGTTGCGGAATGCCGTGGGGGATTCCGTGCCTCCGGCTTACCGGGAACTAAACTTGAAAGCCTTCGACCGTGGATACGAGTACGGCGATCAAGGAACTGAAGGAAGTCATCGTAAAGCAGGAATCCGAGGTCGCAGTTGGGGCGCTTGAAAATTAGCTTCATTCATAATTCATACCAAGGCCGGCGAACGATCGCCGGCTGTTTGTCTCTGTCGTCCTCTCGCCAGGGCACGGGGACGAGATAAAAAAAACGCAACACAACAATCTCCGACCGCTACTTTGTCATCTAGCAAGGAATGCCTAGAGATGTATCGAACTCTCGCGACGAAGATAGCGGCAAGGGCGCGGTGGAACAGGACCGCCCCGGCCAGGAAACCAACGTTTCCCTTAGTGGTCAAATGGGACACCGCGATCAGGACGCGCTGCTAAAGTCTTCCGACAGCGACTTTCCCGAGCCGGGACAGAACGAAGAGCACACCGGTGAACCGCAGGGACGGAATGAACTGCAACGCGACACCAAGGTCGCCTGTCAGGACCAGACGCCCGGCGCCCGGCAGAAGGAAAATCAGAACAGAGAGAAGAACGATCCATTGGCGGGATGATGTCGCTAGGGGCTGGGCTCGTTGTGAAGCGTGCGCAGAGCGAATTCAAATCCTTGCGGCGCCACTCTCACGTTGCCCTGGTAGGGTTGATCGATGTCGGCGATAGCGACCAGCACCAGCGCAATCAGGAAGCTCAGCACCAGCACTTGCAGCAAGTGAAATCGAAAATTGGGGACCCCGAAGAAGCAGGAAGATGCAACCGTGATAATGCCTCCTGCAACCAGGACGGCCCAGAGAATTCCCGGCAAAGCCTCTCGTACTTCCATCGCCCGGATGCGACGATACTGGGTCAGCCCTCGCAACTCTTCCATAAGCTGATAAGCGGCGATGGCATCAGGTTTCGCCTCGGCCTGACTCGCTCCCGCCAGCGCCCATAGCTGGTTGATGATCTCCCCACCTTCCGGCGGCAGCTGCTCTTTCTCCATGGCGGGCCACTCCCGTTGCAAGGCGTTCTCTGCGTAGCGCACGCACAGCTCCTGAATGGCCTTTGCGTTGGCATCCTTCAATTGGCTGGCGATGCGGAAGACATTCACCAGTGCATTGGCCTCCTGCTCTTCGTTGGCTTGGGCCTGTTGAAACATGGTCCAAACACCGGCCAGCGTGAAAGCCAGGATTACCGCGTAGGTGGTCCCGATGACGGCCACGACAGCCCCGGTGAAGTCATTTGACTCTTTGCGCGAATGGGCCGCAGAAGCACGGGTCACCAGGAACAAGAACACGGTGGCTGCCAGCACACAGCCCAAAATGATGAGTATGTTGCCAAGCACGATTCGTTAGTCCGCTCGTTTGCGGAAGTAGAAGCTTACACCGAGTTCAAGTCCTGCGGAAGCACCTGGAAACGACAACTGTGCCTCTCGGAGCAGGGCTCAAAGTGGAGTCCAGACGAGAGCAAACCGCGCGATGCCGACGAAAGGGCCGGAAGCCCTATCGGGAGTGCGTCCCGAAATCTTGCACTGACATTCGTTATGTATGATCAATGATGTCGATGCAGTTGAAATTGCTGACATCGGCCAGACCTTGAGCCAGCGTCACTGTGAGCCGGTATGATCCCGTGGGAAACGGGCCTACGGTGGGTTGCATCAACGGCCCACTCGCACCCGCGGCTAACGGCTGCTCTGCATAATCCTGCGGATTGCCGTCGGTAGAGCTGTTGAACACGATGGGATGGTCCTCATCGTCGGAACCCGGACAACCTTCCGGGATTCGCGTGACCACCAGGAGATCGGTGAAGGCTGGGGCATCGCCCGGCCCAAGATTGCGGGCAATCCACTGCACGGCAAAGGTCTCGTTGTCGTGAATGATTGCCTTGTCGGGTACGATCGTGCCGTCGCCGCCAAATGCCAGGTTGGGAGCAGCCGCCGGCGTGCCTCCGTTGGCGCTGGTGCCGGTGCCGGCTGGGTCGCTTGCGTCGCTCAAATCCGTCGGATCGGTCGTGTCGGTTGAATCCGTCATCGCGTGTTTGTCCTGTTCTGACCGGCAAGAATCTCGCGGTCGGTTGTGCACAGCTGCCAGGCGTATAGCCAGAAGATTGGCGCAAGACCGCAGTCGTCGTCGGGACCGCTCCCGACGTGACGCCCGCGATTGCTAAATTATCTTCTTGCCGCCCGAATCAGAATCCGCCCCAAGGAGTAAGTGCAGCGACTCTAAGGTCAATCCGAACGGAAGTCAATGGCCCGTGTGTGCCTTAGGCAGGAGCGGTGTCGAGCGCACAGACGAAGTGAGATTGGGACGTCTACCAGCTAGGAACTCAGACGCAGGACTTTGTGCTCCGGACAGCGCGTCTGAGCCAGGTCGACGAGCCGATCGACGAGCTCCGGACCATGGCTGGCGTAGAAGCAGATGCCCGCGATTTCACGCTCCTGCAGGGACTTGTTGGGATACAGCGCGTTCTCAATTTGCATAGCGTGTTTGGACAAGATTTCCGTTCTCCGCAGCTCTGCCTGCGCGGCACGCTGCTCGAGGCGGTTCACCTGATAGAGCATCTTGCTGGCGGCCCGAACGGCGGCTTCGACCAAGGTCGGATCCAGCTTCTTAATGGACTGGCTAACCTGCGTCATAGCTGCCTCGATCGATTGTCTTCCCTGCTCGAAATCTCTCTTGAGTTCGGGGGGAAGCGAGCGGGTGGCCAGGCAGTCGCGAAGCTGGCATTCGCCGTGAAACAGTTCCGGCAGCTCCACTTCGTACTTGTTCAGCAAGCGTTCGATACGTGGCTCGATCAACGTCGCGCTCATGCGCGGAAGGATGGGAGTGGTGCGTCCGAGTAACTTCTCATACACAACGGCGGCCTGCGCGAAGTAGGCGATCTCAGCCGGACCGCCGATGTAGGCCAGCGTGGGAAGCCAATAGTCCTGCAGCACCGGACGAAGCAGTACGTTGGCGTTGAAGTCCTCAGGCGCCGTCTCGATGCGCTTCTGCAACTCCTCCGCGGAAATGGGCGTTTTGGCAATCGTGAACGCACCATTGGCCCGATGCACGGGAACGCGTGCCCCATCGACCAGCGCAAACAGCAGCGTGGATTCTCCTGTGACCTTGACCTGCTCGTGATAGCCGGCGTCACGCAACTCGCGATTTCTTGCCAGCAGAGCCTGATCGATTTCCGTAGCGCGACGCACCGCATCCACAAACAGCGGCTTGGCGATGCGATGTAACTCGGCGTCTGCTGGGTCGAGCAGAATCAGCCCATGATCGCGAAAGATGCGAGTGTAGAGTTTCGCGAACGAGTCGGAAAAGGTATCACCTTCGACGTAGCTCTCTCGCAGGTAGTCGGCAGCAAGGGACTCGCCCAACAACTCCGCTGCCTCGGCCACGAGTTCGTTGGTTCCCTGAGCGAAGCGGACGCGCGCCACGGGAGAACCGGCAACTCCGGTGGCATTCGCCTTGAAGGGAACAAGTTGAAAATCGTGCCTGAGAAACAGCGCCTGATTGACTTCGTCAAGGTCGTGGTCTTCCGAGGCGAGCCAGAATACCGGCACACAGTCGACGCCCGACTGCTGCACCTGCTTGGCGAGCGCGAGCGCCGACGCGATCTTGAACAACGACATCAGCGGGCCGCCGAACAAGCCAACCTGTTGACCCGTAACCACTGTGAAAGCGCCCTGGCGCAGCCGTTGAATATTGTGTAGGGTTTTTTCCGAAGCTCCCCAGGCACGGTTCTGTTTCTCCAACGCGTCGGCAACGCGAGCTTGCCGCTCCAGGTCGCGAGGAACGGACTTCGCAAAGGCCGTAACGTGCGCCGCGTCCGGTTGGGTTGGATAGAATTTTCGAATTTCGGGAGAGTAGGAAAGGAAGTCGCTGAAGATGCGGGTGGTGTGCGGAATGGAGTCGAACGAGATGCAATCTGGAATCACGAGATCGTCTTCCGCAAACAGCGTCGACAACAATATGTCATTCGGCTCTTCATTCGGACTTGTATGAGACTAACAGGCGCGCAAAAGGTTTGGATGATTCTAGCGCCGGTCGGATGCAAGCAATGGCGGAAGAAATGGATTGCGTTACGCTACCAGGAAGCACACAATCGCAGTCGGAATCGACGAGATAGATCAAGCAATTGCACGACTAAGACAAAGAACCCGAGCTTTTGCGCGAGTTCAGGCGAGATCCAAGGAGGTGGCTGTGTTTGAGCAACAGCAGCAGAAAACGTGGTTTCCCTCCCCTATGGCGGGATTCGTGGGGGCGGTGCTAGGCGCGTTCGCGCTGGGGGTTGGGGTTGGGAAGTTGATCGCGGGCGTCAAACCTTGGGACTGGACCCTGACCGTCCTGGACTTCATTCTCCTGGCTTTCTACACCTGCTGGTTCGCTATCGCGGTGATCCGAACCCTGCCCAAGAGCAAATCCGCCGGATGACGCGGTGAATCGCTGCAGATCCGAAGTACAAGGGCACTGACGGGACACAGAGTCCGGACACCGGCACGCAGCATCTACATAATAGCGGTTGACTTCGCTTCGCCGGGTGGCACTAGGTTGCCGCGAGTGGTAGAGTGAAGTTGATCGCAGTTCGCGTCACTCTGAGGGGGCGTCACGGCTTCGACGGAAGTGATTGCGGTAAAGAGGCATACCGGAGTGCACGCATCCGTAATCGTGTGCAAAAACACAATTGCCAATCAAAACCTGGCATACGCAGCTTAATTAATTAAGTTGCCGTCCTCCTCGGCTTTGCTCATGGGCTGAGAAAGGGCGTCGCACAGTGGGCTGGCCGCACGTCCTCCACCTGTGGACAGGCGGCGAGATTATCAGGTTGGCCGGCGGCGTTTCTTGTCCGTTCTGAGCGCGGCTGGCGAGAGTGCCGTCTAACACCGGCGCATGAATGTGACTAAGTATGTAGGCTCTTTGCTGTCAACATTTTCGGACGCGGGTTCAACTCCCGCCGCCTCCACCAGCAGTTCCAAGGTAATCTACAGCGATTCAAAACACTCCCGGGTTGGGGCGCTCGGCCGAACTGGTCTGGAGAGAAAAGTCTGGAAGCGCGCAGCGGAGGGATCGACAGAGGAGAGGGTGCGAAGGCTGCCGCATCCGAGCATCAACCGAAAGCAGCCTTACTCAGCAGACTTAACTTGAAGAAGGAGAAATGCGGAGACCTGAAGTATGTAGCCGAGACGTAAAGTACGCAGCGGAGGCCTGAGGTGTCCTGTCTTGACTGAGCAAGTACCCCAAGGTGAAGCTGGTGGAAAAGCAGAACGGATAGCGGCTAGTTACGTATCTTTAGCCTGGGGTCGCGGTCATCCCGGCCATAACCAGACTTGCAGGACTACTTGCTCATAATTTTCTTAGCATTGGTTTCATGATCTTGCCGGCGCTATTCTTAGGTAGAGCATCCAGCTGCAAGACTTGTTTTGGAACGATCTCGGGTGGCAGATGCTGAGCGCAGAATGTCTGAAAGCGACGCAAGAAAGAATCGTCCCTCCGATCCTTAGGAACAACGAATGCTCTCAGGGCCTCTCCTGATACTTCGTCAGGTACACCGACGACGGCGATCTCCAGCAGTCCGTCGAATTCCAGGAGTTGCTCTTCAATTTTCCGGCAGCTGGTACGCTTGCCGCCGATCTTCACAAAATCCTTGGCTCGATCTGTTATATAGATGAAGCCGTCTTCATCCACAGTAGCCAGATCACCGGTGTGCAACTTGCCATCGCGGAAGGTTAGTGACGTTTCTTCCTCCTCCCCCCAGTAACCGGCTGTGACGTTGGCGCCTTCGGCAATGATCTCTCCTTGCTCCCCCACGCGGACATCCTGACCGTCCTCGTCGACCACGGTGAGCCTTACCCCCGGAATCGCTTTGCCAATGGAGCCGAGTTTCTTGTCGAGCATTTCAGGAGGAACGTAAGCCAGGCGAGCAGTTGCCTCGGTCTGACCGTACATCACGAACATCTGTACGGCGGGCAATGCCCCGCGGAATTCGCGAATGAAGGTAGGCGCCAGGTGACCTCCGGCCTGCTGAACGTAGCGAAGGTGTGGGAGATCCGTTCGATGAATCGCGGAGCGGCGCAACAAGATTTGGAAATGGCTCGGTACCCCGGCGAACCCCGTACATTGGCTGCTCTGCATGTGTTGCAGAATCATTTCGGGATACATGAAGCGACTGTCGATGACTAACCGGCCTCCAACTCGCAGATGGGTGTGCAATAGCGAGGTTCCAAAGCAGTAGTGGAAGGGCAGGACGGTCATGATGCTGTCATGCTGGGTCAGGCCCAGATATTCGATGATGGAATTCGTGTTCGCAATGATGTTGCCATGGGTCACCATGACTCCGCGTGGCTTCGCGGTTGAGCCGGAGGTGAACATCACCGCTGCAAGGTCATGCAAAGCGACCAAGGGGCACGGTATTTCCGTCGTCGAACTTTGAGGCAGGAGGCTATCGATGTTTCGCAGATAAGTTCCGGGATCCGGTCGCGGAATTGATTGCGAGGCGTCGACAGTGGTAGTTCCAGCGAGGCTTGCTTTATTTTTCTGGTGAAAACGGGAGTCCACGAAAGCGAACCCTGGGCCGACTGACTGCATGATGAACGCAAAATCCTCGGCGCTGATTCCGGTTGGTAGAGGCACACATACCAGGCCGGCGCTGAGAATGCCCAGGTAACTCGCTACCCAGAAAGCGGAGTTTTCTCCGACTAATACCGCCCGGTCGCCCTTCTTCGCGCCAGAGGCCAGAAGGAATTGTGCCACCTTCCAGGAAGCAGAATCCAGCTCTCCATAGGTGCAGGTGCCGTCGACGAACTGCAAGGCAATTTGTGTGGCCTGCTTTCCTTCTAACAGGAAGTCCGCGACGTTCAGGAGGCAAGGGTCTTCGGCCAAGAGTGGGTTCTCCGCGACAGCATCGAAACGGGATATAGATTGCATACCCATGGCGATGCCTCGGTTAGTGCCCTGCCACGGGCGCATGCGCCTCAACGCCCTCAATGGGCTCCATCAACACCGGGCCAAGGTGAAGATAGCGCGTGGTGCTTCGCTTGGAATCAATCTGCCGATAAACCTGTTCGACTTGGGCTTGCGTCAGGCCTGATGCACCCGCCAACTCCGCCGCTGGAATCGCGTGATTTTTTCCGTACAGACAAAGATCCATCTTGTCGAGCGGAAGTGAGAAATAGAATTCCTCCTGCGACTGTTCGAGCGAATACGTGTCGGTGGTGGGAGGCCTATGCTGGATCTCCTCGGGAACTCCCAAATAGGCGGCCAGTTGATACACCTGGGATTTGTAGAGGTGGGCAATCGGCTTGAAATCCGCGGAGCCGTCGCCATTCTTCACGAAGAAACCCTGATCATATTCCAGGCGGTTTGGCGTGCCCGCAACGGCATACTGGAATCGGTCCGCATAATAATATTCGACCATTTTGCGCGTGCGCTGCTTGAAGTTGGTGGCCGCAACGATCCCGAGGTAGGCGTTCGGGGTGAGGCGGACCTTCCTGGTAGAACCGTCGGGAGCATGAGCTACCAGCGAAAACACAGCGTATCGTTGCGGATCATCGACGGCCGGGAGCACTATCTTGCTCTTCCAGTCCGGTCCATATTCTGGGATTACGCTGCGGATGGCATCATCGCGGCGCTCATAGCAACGGGCTCCCTGCAGTATGGGACTGATGTCTTCCAGGAAAGAGCGCACGCCCAGCGAATCGGCGACCATGCGCCCGAGGCGAAGGCTGTCAGGCGACGAATCGGATTCCGGAGTAAACAGCACGACAACGCGCTCGGGACCCAGAGCACGCGCGCACAGGAATGCCACCACGCTGCTGTCGATGCCGCCGGAAACGCCGATAACGGCCCCCTGCCGCTTCAGTTGTTTGTATACGACCTCACGGATCCGCTCGGTAATCCGCTCAACCTCCACGGCGGGGTCTATGGTCAATATGTCACGACTAATGCTGAGCTCAGTGTTCACTCAATTCTCCTTGATCCCAGGCTAGGGGTAAAGAGGCCCCGCGCCACCTCGGTTAAGGCTACGCGGGGCCGTTAGGGGACGAGGGTCTAGTCGTCGTCCCAAACTTAACGGAATCCGCCGCAGTTCCCTGCGGATCCATCGGCCGGGTTACTGGAATGTTCCGCCCGACCAATTTGCGGCAATGTGGTCGGTTGGATTTCCATTGATGACCTGCATGGATATTCCAGCATAGCCAGCAGTGATGTTGGAATCGGACGCACTCAGCAGCAGCACCCCGGTAGTAACATCCACCAGGCTGAGCAGCGTACCTTGCACCTGGCCGCGAATGTAGTCTCCAGGTGAGACTACCGACCACGTCTGGTCGATCACCAGAGGCGTGATAATCCCATTGAAGACGGTGGCGATCCTGGTCTGTGCAGTTCCCGCACCGCCCACCAGGTTGACATCCAACACGTACAGAGTGTCTGTGGTGTCCGCAGCCCGAAGTTCAACCGCATTATCTCCCAGCGCATCCTCGTTGATGATTTGGATCTGGGACCACTGATCGTTCGGGAACACGCCAGCGGCAGTGTAGTGTTCCTTCGAGGGAGGAGGACCGCCCGCCGGGTACGGCTGTATCTGACCGCTCACAATTTGGATAGGAGCATGACCGACCCCGATCGACCAGTTCGGGCCCAGATTCAACTGATCTGGCCGATTGAAGTTGTCGCCGGCTATCTGCACTGCCGTCAGAGGTGCAATGTAATCGCCAGCGTCCCAGTTTGCCATAACGTAATTCGTGATACTCGAGGTTCCTGCTGCATCGACGAGCCCAGGATATCCACTCAAGATAGTGTTGTCGGTGGCTGACAACATTGTCACTTGGGTCGTCTGATTGGTCATGGTCAAGGCTGTACCTTGAATGGTGCAACGGACCACGTCGCCAGGCCGTACGGTTGCGCTTGTCGAGCCAGCGAGTACCGAAGTGGCGGTCGCGTTGTCCAGAATGATCTCGACCGACGCGTTACCGGTGCCGGTGTTGAAGACGACACACGCGTAGTGCGTGTCATTTGAGGTCATGTGAACCGCCGGGCCTTCATAGCCATTGCCGGTCGCGGTGACAATTTTCGCTTCGCTATATTGGTCGGGCGACCAGGTAAGCCCTCCGTAGTACATTTCCTTGCCAATCGCGGGACTGAGTCCGGTGGACTGGACTTGGTTACTCACGACTTGGAGAGCTAAATTGCTGCTGGTCCCGACAAGAGGAGTCCAACTTGGCCCAAGGGTGGGTGCATTGGGCCGGCCAAAGTTGTCGCTTGCCACTTGCGCCATGGTGGCAGGTGCCACTGTCAAGACGGCGCTCTGCGTGCCGTTGTAGGTCGCGGTTATGGTGACCGGAGTGGTGAAAGTGACCCCGGCGGTAGTTATCGTGAAGGAGGCAAGGTTGGCGCCGCCCGGCACGCCTACACTCGCCGGCACTGACGCCACGGCAGGATTGCTGCTGGAAAGCATCACCGTCGCCCCCCCAGCCGGTGCCGGGGGACTTAGCGTCACCGTCCCAAGCGAAGGATTTCCTCCCGTAACCTTGGCGGGCTTGACGCTGATCGCCAAAGGACCTTGGAAAGCATTCTTGAAGCAAAGAACGTATGCCACCCATGAAGTTGAGACATGAGAGGTCGCGGTGGCCCGGTAGCTGCCGTTAGTGGTGACCGGCTTGTCCTCCAGCATGGACGTGGCATCGAAATTCCGCAGCGTATAGCCTGTCCCGGCTGTATACGGAGTTGCAAATCCGTAATATCCGAACAGTCCGATGATGGTCCCGTTGGCCGCGGTTGTAGCTGCAGATGGGCCACTATCCTGGGCGAGGCCAGTCCCAGTGGACGACGCAAACGCGTTAAGCGGCGCGGACGGATCCAGTCCCGAGTATTCTGCTGCATCCGCAAGTGAGATTGACGTGGTCCTGGCTGAATAGGTAATGGTTATCCCAAGCTGGGCACCGCCGTTGATGTTCTTGGCATACCAAGCCTGGAAGCGTCCCGTCGCGCCTACATTTATGGGTCCCGAGACGGGAGTGTACGTGTTCCCAAGGTTATCGGTGACCGTCGCAGTGATGGTTTGGTTGTCCCAATGCGAGAAGACCAGGATCAGGTTTCCGGTCGTCACAATCTGGCTCAGATAGGTTGTCTCCACCGTCGCCGCACCTGCGTCACCAGAGGTCCACTGAATGAATTGACCTCCGGGAGGAGTTACTGTGAGAACCGTAGTGCCGTTGACCGATCCGGAAGTAGCCTGAATGGTTGTGCTTCCGGGGCTCACTCCCGTTGCCAGACCCGCACTGTTGATGGTTGCTACCGCAGGAGCCGTGGAGCTCCAACTGGCTGAACTGGTCAAATCCTGATGGCTTCCGTCACTGTATGCCCCGGTCGCCGTGAATTGCTGTTGAGTTCCCGCTGCAATGGTCGGACTTGTCGGGGTTAAGGCTATTGACACCAGAGTTGGAGCCGGCGTCACGGTAAGAGTTGTAGAACCGTTGATCGCGCCAAGCGTGGCTTGGATGGTGGTGCTTCCCACACTCACCGCGGTTGCCAGACCTGCACCGTTGATGGTCGCTACCCCGGGACTGGTTGAGGTCCAAGTCGCGGTACTCGTCAAGTCCTGATGGCTTCCGTCACTGTAGTTGCCGGTCGCGGCGAACTGCTGCGGAGATCCCACCGAAATCGATGGATTGACCGGAGTCACGGTAATCGACACCAGGGTTATGCCGGTGGTGACCGTCAACCCTGTAGACCCGTTGATGGCGCCGGAGGTGGCCTGAATGGTCGTAGTTCCGGTATTCACTCCCGTCGCCAGACCGGTGCTATTAATGGTCGCCACCCCAGGTGTCGTCGAAGTCCAAGTCACGAAATTGGTCAGGTTTTGCAGGCTACCGTCACTGTATGTCCCGGTGGCGGTGAACTGCTGCTGATTTCCTGTCGCAATCGATGGATTAGCCGGGGCCACGGCGAGCGAGGCCAAAGTCGCCGAATAGACTTGTTGGATTTGTGTGCCGGTCAACGCGCTGTTGTAGACACGCAGCTCGTCCACTATCCCGGAGGCGTACTCGGTGGTGCCTCCGCGAGAATAGACATAGATGGGATTGCTGCCAAAGTTGTTAGTGTTGGTTGAGGTCAACAGACTGCGGGTAGCCGTCTGTAAGACTCCGTCCAGGTAAAAGCTGACCTCCGCTGCTCCCGCCTTACTCTTGTCGAAAACAAAAGCCAGATGATGCCAAGCGCCGGAGGAAGGCTGGTTGTAGCAGTTCGCCACATATCCTACGTTTCCATGCAGCGCGGCTTGTAGGCCACCGCAGCTGTTGTCGTCAGGAAAGACCGCGAAACCAGTGGTGGAACCGTTGTAGTTCGTGGTGTCCTCAAACAGGGTATGGCCGCCGCTGGTCGAGTAAGTGCGGTTTACCCACGCCGTGAGCGTGACCCCATTGGTGCCGCTGAGATTTACCGCCGGTATGCTTACATACTGATTCGTTCCGCTAGCTGAGACCGCGGTCCCAATCTTGCCACTGACCCAGCTAACCCCGTTGACTAGAGTGGCGGTATTGCCGCTACCTGAAGAGTCGGCCGCGGTTGTACCCGAACCCTCATTGAATGCCCAGTAACCAGCCAGACCAGACACCTGCGCCGCGGTCACCGTCAACGTCGTAGAGCCGTTGATTGATCCGAATGTGGCCTGGATGGTCGTACTTCCCACGCCGACAGCCGTTGCCAGCCCGGCGCTGTTGATGGTTGCTACCCCAGGACTGGTAGAGTTCCAAGTCGCCGAACTCGTCAGGTCCTGATGACTCCCGTCGCTGTAAGTGCCTGTCGCTGCAAATTGCTGAGGAGATCCCACCGAAATAGTGGGATTAACCGGGGTCACTGCAATCGACACCAGGGTTACGCCAGTGGTGACGGTCAGCCCGTGGACCCATTGATAGCTCCGGAGGCGGCCTGATGGTCGTAGTTCCTGGGCTCACTCCCGTCGCCAAGCCTGTGCCTTAATGGTTGCTACTCCGGGCTGCTTGAAGTCCAGTTCACAAATTGGTGAGGTTCTGCAGGCTGCCATCGCTATACGTAGCCATGGCTGTGAATTGCTGAGGAGTACCCGCGGTATTGTTGGATTGACGGGCGTTACCGCCAAGGAGCTTAACGTCGCACTGTATACCTGCTGGATTTGTGTGCCCGTGAGTGCACTGCTGTACAGACGCAGTTCATCCACCGTCCCAGCCGCATAGGACTGTGTGCCACCACGAGAGAAGACATAGATGGTATTGCTGCCAAAATTGTTGGTGTTGGTCGAGGTCGCAAGGCTGCGGGTAGCTGTCTGCAACACCCCATCGAGATAGAACTTTACTTCGCTTGCTCCCGTCTGACTCTTGTCAAATACGAAGGCGAGATGGTGCCAGACTCCGGACGAAGGCTGGTTGTAGCAGTTGGCTACGTACCCAACGTTGCCGTGAACCGCGGCCTGCAATCCGCCGCAACTACTATCGTCAGGAAATACTCCAAAACCGTAGTAGAGTTGTTGTAATTCGTGGTGGCCTCAAACAGCACAGGGCCGCCGCTGGTCGAGTACGTACGCTTCACCCACGCTGTCAGCGTGACCGCATTGGTCCCGCTCAGATTGACTGTGGGACGTTTACGTACTGATTCGTTCCGTTCGCGGAGACAGCATCCCCAATCTGGCCGGCGCCCAGCTGACGCCATTGACCAGCGTAGCCGTATTGCCGCTGCCCGACGAGTCCGCCGCGGTTGTACCCGATCCTTCATTGAAAGCCCAATACCCAGCCAGGCCAGACACTGCCCGACGGTGACGGTAGGGTGGTAGACCATTGACCGAGCCCAGAGAGGCCTGGATGGTCGTGGTTCCCACGCTCACACCCATTGCTAGTCCACCGCTGTTGATGGTGGCCACTCCAGGGCTCGTTGAACTCCAGGTCGCCGAAGTCGTAAGGTCCTGGTGGCTTCCGTCGCTGTACGTTCCCGTTGCCGCAGACTGCTGGAGTTCCCACCGAGATCAGGGATTCACGGCGTAACTGCGATCGAGACCAACGTGACCCCGGCTGTGACCGTCAACGTTGTTGAGTTATTGATGGCTCCGGATGCGGCCTGGATCGTCGTAGTTCCGACGCTGAGGCCCGTGGCCAAACCGGTGCCGTTAATCGTGGCTACTCCCGGAGTCTTGAACTCCAGGACACGAAATTCGTCAGGTTCTGCTGGCTGCCATCGCTATATGTGCCATGGCCGTGACTGTGCGGCGTACCCGCTGAATGTCGGATTGACGGGCGTTACCGCTAGCGACGCCAGGGTCGCCGTATACACCTGCTGAATTTGTGGGCCGGTTAGACGCTGTTGTAAACGCAGTTCGTTGACTGTTCCGGCGGCGTACTCCCCCGTGCCTCCGCGCGAGAACACGAAAACAGGGTTGTTGCCAAAATTATTGGTATTAGTCGACGTCAACAGACTACGGGTCGCTGTCTGCAGCACTCCATCGATGTAAAAGCTGACTTCCGCCGCACCCGCTTTACTCTTGTCGAAAACGAACGCCAAATGGTGCCAAACTCCGACGAGGGCTGGTTGTAGCAGTTCGCCACGTATCCCACGTCGCCGTGGACGGCTGCCTGCAGACCGCCGCAGCTATTGTCGTCGGAAAACACCCCGAACCCGGTCGTGGAACCTGTAGTTAGTACTGTCCTCAAACAGCACGTGCCCACCGCTGGTCGAGTAAGTACGATTCACCCATGCTGTCAGCGTCACCGCGTAGTGCTGGCAAGGTTCACCGCCGGAACGGTGACGTACTGGTTGGTTCCGTTCGCGGAGACTGCATCGCCGATCTCGCCGGCCACCCAACTGACTCCATTGACCAGGGTGGCAGTATTACCGCTGCCCGAGGTGTCGGCTGCCGTTGTACCTGAGCCCTCATTGAATGCCCAATATCCGGCCAGGGTCTGGGCTTGAGTGGGCGCCGCGAATAGAACCACCGCGAGTGCGAGTTGAGCCAGCACTGCGAGCTTGGAAGATGCATTAGGTTGACGAAGCATGGGTTTCTCCAAATGAAGTAATAAGCGCAGGAATTTGCGCTATGAACTTTTCGTGTGATACAGAGCAAGGTGAGAATTAGCCGCTCGTTGAAAGCTGGATAATTAATGTTGATGTCACGTGTAACGCCTAAGTTGCGGATAGCACTCAACAATCAATCTGAAAACGAAGGTGATGGCGAGAGAAGTTTCGCGTCCAACGATGTTTCACCAGATGAATGATACTTCTTCCGAAAGGGCACCGTGGTCCGAGGCCGCCGCATTCCAGCGCACATGCTCTGGCGTTCGCATTCCCGGGATAACTGTGGAAACTGCAGGATGCGAAAGGCAGAATCGCAATGCAAGATCAGGAAGCGCGTCCAGGCTGACACCCAAGTCGGCCAATAGACGCTGGATCCTCTGCCATACCTGCTGCTTGCGATTTCCGGAGAAGTAATGATTGCGAAAGTCCCGCTCGGGAAAATTGGTGTCAGGACGATCTTTCCCGCCAGGCGACCTTCGTCGAGGGAACCCTGGCAATTATTCCGATGTTGTGGTTCTGACAGTATGGAAACAGTTCGTCCGCAGGAGATCGATCGAAGACGTTGTAAATAACCTGAATGTAATCAATTAATCCCGTCTCCTGCGCATTCGTATGATCTGGGTTCGCGATCGTTGGTGGAGATTCCTATGTAGCGGACCAGTCCAGATTGCTTGAGGTCGGCGATCGTCTCCAGCCACACCGCATGGTCCGCCCACTCGTCTGACCACACGTGATACTGCAGCAGATCGAGGCACTCTGGCCCAGGTTTCTTAAGCTTCGGACCAGACACTTCATAACATGGTCTTTGGGGAAGGCTTTGATAGCGGAGTGCCAGCAGGCGCCGGCCATTTTCGGTTCGCCGGCGGAACCTTGGTTGCGATGACGATCTCTCGAAGACTTCCAAAAGCGCGTGCCAGCAGGCGTCGCGATGACCGTCACCATAGGCGATGCGGTGTCAAAGAAGTTGATGCCGGCATCTCTCGCCGCCGCCAGTGTGCCTAAGGAGATTTCATCCTTCGCGCTGATCGACGAACTTCCTCCTATTCCCCAAGCCGCGAAGCCTATTTCGCTGACCGCCAGCTGGGTGCGCCCCACACGCCTGTATCTCATGCCGCCTTGCCCTTCCTGACAGGTCACCGTGTCAAGCAGCTAGGCTTTCGGCCGGACGCGCAAAGTTGGTCAGATGGTCAACCAGGGAAAGATACTCGCCCTTACGGGTATCCCAGCTGTACGTGGCAACGAATGCCTGAGCGCGTGCTACTTGTCGCGACCTCAGGTCCTCATCTTCTATCAGCTTCAACATACAGTCGGCCAAAACACTAATGTCTCCACTGGGGAAAAAGGTAACTACATCGTCATTGAAGTAGTATCGGTCCACCGTCGTCTCCGCGAGAATGATGGGAACGCCCAGAATGATGAATTTTAGAGTTTCGGTACTGAAGGCTTCGTCTCCGAAAGAGTCACTGCGTTTAGGAACAACCCCAATGTCCGTATCTTCTATGACAGCGGATATCTCCCGCAGGGAAACCGGACGATGGAATACGATTGCTTCAGGCATCTAATTCACGGCAAGCCGAACCAAGTCGTCACGGGAAGGCCCTTCGCCATAGATATGGAACTCGCTGTTAGGAATATGCGGCATTACCTGGGCGAATGCCCGAATCGCTATGTCCACGCCCTGGTGCCAATTCAGGGTCCCGGATAGAGCACGACAAACTTGCCATCCTGGCGGGCCCGGCCACACCGGTGAAAAACATTCGGGTCGGGATAGTTCATGAATACGGAGCACTTAGACTGTGGTACCGATCTGTCCACCAGTCGTTGTTGCCAGATATGATTGGAAACAATCACGTGGTCGGCAAAGGCGGCGGATAGGCGCTCGACCGTCAACAAAGCGGAGAACAATGTGCCACCGGAAGCGGAACCAAACTTGTTCCCATAGAGTTCCGGCGAGAGATCGTGAACATCGAGGACGATCCGGGCCCCTGGTAAAACGCGGAACTATCGCAGCAAATACCAGAAAATCCGGAACCGAGTGGACATGCACCAACCCGTACGGACGCCGTGCATGCTTCCAAGGTGACCTTGACTAAAACCCGTATGAAGAACATCACGATCCGGAACAGGTAAGACCACTTCGTCTTCTCGTTCTTTTTCCTCGACTGCAGGCGAAATACCCGAACGCCGTTAAACACTTCTTCCTTCTGCCGTCCCTTGCGGCCCAAGGCCAATACATCAACATGGTCCCCTCGGGGAGCAGGCGCCTCCGCGTACCTCATTACCCGGTTGTCACCTTCATAGAAGGTGTAGGCGATCACGCATACATTCATTGCGATTCTTCCCGCCGGAGCGCTTATTGTTTTTGGGGGGGAGGAGCAAGACAAAGTTGATCTAAAAAATGCGCCAGAAGAAGTCACAGGATTGACGGTAGAGCTGCATCAGGAACGGTGTCGACATAAACACGAGAGACCTTCGCAGGCAGCCCCAGCATGTCGTCACTTACCTGCAGAATAGTCTTCTTGACACCAGGCATTTTCCTCGCTAGATAGCTGTGGATACGTTCTCTACTGTCAAAAGCTGCATTGATAACAGCGAGTATCTGCTCTTCATCCAGTTGCCGCGCATCGGCCACGAGCGATGGAACCCCGATTGTGTTCAAGACGCCGACGAACTTTCCACTGTAGGCGATGGTCACTGTAGGAATTTCCTGAGACAAGGCAGCAATGCACGCATGCATTCTGGATCCCACGAAGAAATCGCACTGCCCAATGACATACTTGATCTCGCATTGATCGAGTTCGCCCCTCACCACCCCAAGGCGATCCCCATATTGCTGGGCCAGTTCGGCAAAGACCGGCTCGCAGGCCAGAACGTCGCTCTCAGAGCCGGGCTCAGTGCCAAACACATGAGGGATGAGGAGGACCGTTGCTTTCTTCTTCTCGATCAAATTAACGATTGAGGCTGTGAGCCGTTCTGTAATCGGCACGTAGACCGAACATGTTGTCGTGCGTGTATCCTCCGGCCAGCAATAGGCCGCTAATGTTAAGCCCTACAAGCGCAGAGGAGTTTGCGGCTGAGGGGAGGCCCATGGACTGCCCTCGGGAAGGCTTTCTGGGTTCGATAATTATTCCCACGTTGAACACAAAGAGTGCCTGCCCATGTCGTAGTCCGTGCCCAGCAAGCTCTTAAGGTCTTTGATACCCTCATAGCTTCGAATAAACTCGCTGGGCGCGCCGGAGGATCCAATGTGCAATCGAGCGGGGTAGTTTGCCGGAAAATGGGCCCAAGGTTTGCGGAAGCAGAACCAGTTTCTGCCGAAAGTGATCGCCAGAATCATCGGCAACGAAACATAAAAGAACCTCTCGATACCGTAAATATCGCTGAAGCTGTCTCCCCCCGAAATTGCCGCTATCAGGTCGGCGGAACGAATCTGAAATAGGCATTGGTTGCGCCGAAAAGGATCATTTGACGCATCTTCACCGTTGGCAAGAGTCGAGCCAGCAGGGCAAGCGCCAGAAGCACCACGATATTGTTTGGCAGGTAGAGTTTTTTTGAGAACCTCATCGCCACGACGGGAGCTGGACGCTCGCGCCCTGTTCGTCGATGGTCTGGACGGTCCTTCTTCAGTTCCGTAATCCAGCAATGCTATCGATACCTTGTGTCCCTGTGTCGTCAAGAAGCGTATGGATCGAGACGCCAGAGCCCCGACTCCCATATTCTGGGTGTTGAAAGTAGCGCCAAAGAGCAACACCTGGAGGGTTTTTTCTTCAGACATGCTGCGCCTCAAGCGAGACATTCGCCCGGCCTTGCTCTCGGGCCGCGATGAGAGAGTCATAAAGGGCAGTCACGTCATCACACCGGGTTTCTACTACTATCTTGCTCCTTGGCCTTCGCCGGGACATCGGATGCCACTTGTGCGGCTAGCGGCCGGTAGGACTTGGCAATCGTCTAATAGCACGCGTTAAGGGGTAGAATGTTCCACCATTTTCGCCGCATGTACAGGTAAAACACACCCCGTCAGTACTCCAAGGAAAGATACCGGACGCCGTTGCTGTTATGAATACAGAACGCGGTAATAATATAGGACTTCATGCCGCCCATCTGAGCTTGCAGGCAGATATCCGCTCCATAAAGATGAAAGCTGGGAAGGCCATCGTCGAAGCTGAGTCCGGAGCTACGACGGATAACCAGCAACAACTCATCGAGGACACTCGCCCTGGATAGTGCTGCCAAAAGGTTCTCCGAGCACCCGTTCCAGGCCGGTCGAATAGCAATGCCCTCGCAATTCGGAAGTGCGAGGCGTCCACGCCAAAAACTCCGAGCACGCCCCAGTTCTGGGTCCGATCTCGCCAAGCCGTCCGCAAAGCGCGACTGAGATTCGCCTTCCACCCCTTGGGCAGATATACGTCCTGGTGAGCGAAGACAACGACCTCCGAGGTCGCTTCCAATAGACCACTGTTGTAAGCAGTCCCAGCAGAATTGAAGCTTCTCTTGCGGATCAACTGACAATGCGAATCGATGTCGGGCGACGCCAAAGAGGCGTGGTTACCAAAACTGCCTCATCATTCACGGCAACAACCAGGCTCCAGTCGGAGAGGTGATCGATCGTGGAGGTCTCGGTACTAGAACTGTCTATGCTTGGGGTCATGGAAATCAAGCGGGACGATAGCCGCATCGGCAAACGTGGTGGTTTATATCTCGCACGAGAGAGATCTATAACGAGGTAGCTGGCTGCTCGGCGTTAGTGCCGGTAATGCCATCTTGGTCTCCCGTTCTCAAGAACTCGCGCCACAAGACAATCAAGCTGGGAATACCGGCAGCCAGAGCCAACCCCAGAGCAACTGAAGACCGGCTGCAAACCGGGTCGCCGGGAGAATTCGTATTGCGAGGGCCGCCGTCACGCCGTGGAAGACATCATCCATTTGTTAGCGCTGGTCCATTGGAAGGCGACTTCGCGTCGAATCACGATTGACACCACGCAGCAATACATACATAGGTCGCCATAAATCTATCTTTAGCCCCGGGATGCCAAACCACCTGACTGCAAGCCAGGTGGTCCCGAGAGAAGATGGACGCCACCGAGAACATCCCACCAGAAAGTAAGTTGACGGAGTAGCTCGGGCAAGAATCGCAAATGACATGGTCCAACTTGCAAACTGGTACAAGTCACCGATCAGTTGCCACTCCAGAATAGCGACCGTGGCCCCAAACTTCAGCGAATAAATCAAGGGTACCAGGTACCTAACGACCGCTAGAGTTCCCAGGATCATGGGTACCGTGACCAGCATGACCAGCCTGTGCAAAGTATTAATCAGGCCAACCAGCTGCACTGGGTGTTCTGGCCGTGGCCGAGACGCGTGGAAAATAGTCCTGCCCGATAGCGGTCACGTAGAAAGCCCAAGTAACCTGACTCGGAAATGGCGGCGGCGGCGCGGTAATATCCAACGCTTTCAGCGTTAAGAAGATGCAATACCACAATCGGCAATACCAGCTGAACACCCGTGCCAACCATCATGCTTGCTGTGTAGGGACTGCCAAAGCGAATTAACGACCAGGCAGCATCGAGAGTTTCCCGGAACGACCCTTCGGAATCGGCCTTTCCGACGTGGCGTCTAAGCAAGTAGTACGAGACGATCCAGGTAGCGATGGCGCCTCCGAGGACAGCAACTCCAATGCCCCGCACTCGCCAGATCAAAACCGCGGTGATGCTTATCCCTGCACTGAAAAGAGTATTCGCGACACCATACTTAGCAAGAGCTGCCACCTTATGGTAGGCATTCAGAGTCCTTTTTTAGATCTTACTGACCACGCTATGTAAACAGTAAGGCCAGTCCCATGAGCATGATCGTATTGCCATGCTCTGGAACTCCCAGCACCAGTTGGCTTAGGCGGGCCCGCAACACGTAGAGAACAACCATAGCCAGGCTGCCCACCACAACGAAGATCAGCCACTTTATCTTTCGGAGGCTTGCAACTGTCACCACCTCATTGCGGGTTACAGCGCCTGCCCCCATGCGGACCAACCCGGTTGCCGTGCCCATCCCGGCAAGCAGGCTCGCGACGGCAACAAAGCTCTGTAGAAAACTGTAGTAGCCATAGCCCTCCGGCTGGATGCACAGAGCCATCACCTTAGCCGAAGCCAGGCTGACCAAAATACTTACTATCGAGCTACTGCTCAGTAGCGAAGTAGCCCGGTAAAACTTGATTCATTCTGCGGTCCTTATGGGAGTGGCCAAGGTCTCAGTACAGGCGGGATTACGTAGAAGAGAATGAATTCGAGGCTCGCAAATTCCCGCTCGTTACTTGGTGACCGCGTGGTCGCAACTGCTTGAGTGGTCGTTTGCCGATTGAGCCGCTTGCTGGCTCGCCCGAGCCTCGTACCCTATGCCTTGCCACGGCATGCCACGCTCAAAGCGATGCATCCAGGGATAGGGCTTACCTTTACCCATCACTACGTACTTCCTCAGGTCCCTTACGACCTTGATGGGGGTCTCCAACCGCCAAACGCAATAGTCCGGCAGCGCCTCGTTGATAAAACAAACTTCGTGCTGATCAAACAATTGGCGCCCCTGAACTCCAACTCCTGCCAGGATGATGGAATGCACACACACCTGCGTGTAATCGCCGAATGTGTCCTCCCTGTATGTCCATCGACGGAGGATAGGGATCATTCGTCATCACCGAATAAGGAGGCATCCAGACGAAGTCACCGAGCGAGGATGTTTGGGAGAGATGGACGTTACGATGCAGCCTGCAATAATTGCCGATGCGAACCTCTCCCTCGATGTCCGTGAGAATCCCTATCGAACAGCCGTGACCGATGATGGTGTTTTCCCGAATGGCAATCCGATGGCCGGCATTAAATTCGTCCCCGATTTTGCAGTCGGCATAGATGATCGCATGGCTGGCGGATAAGCGCATTGCGGCCAATCTTTGTTCCAGGGTTCTCGTAAACTTGCGTCCCGGTAGAAGGAGTTCAATGGCTCGCCGATGACACAGTCATTGCAAATGGTTGAGCCATCCCCTATTTCCACGTTGTCGTAAATGACTGTGTTGTCCCCTATGCGCACGTTGCGGCCAAGCTTGGCCTTTGGGCTGACGTATACGCCGCGTCCGGTGAATTTCATCGTTTCCTCTTCTTGAGTTTAAGGAGCTACTTAGAGGTGGCTGGTGACAGCGTCGCTGCTGTGTTCGCAGGTCGTCGCCGAGCGGTCATCCGCCGGAACCCGGTCAGCCGGCAGCCTCTGCTCGCCACCCGGTCTTCTCGGCGGTGTCGAATCAGTTCGATATTGAGATTATTCTTTGCCAGGAAGAATGCTATGTCTTTGTTGTTGAACGCCTCGCCCGGACGGGGCGGCTGAATGAATCTTGCGCCTTTCGCTTTCAGCAAGGGAACCTCCAGCTGCAGGTCATCGCATCTGAAGCAGATGTGATGAAGGCCGCCGCCCCTGCGGGCGAAGGCGGCAATAGGGGAGCTTGCGGACGATGGCTGAACCAGCTTTATCGCAATTGAATCAGGCTTGGCTAAGAACACGACGCGCACTTGCTGGTGGCTGTTTACCACAACATCCGAAGCAGTCCGATAGCCAAACAACTCACGCCACTGCTCTATGCCCTCTTCCAGAGAGCCGACAACTACGCCAATATGATCAATCACCATAACTCACCCGCAACTACGGAGGGATCGAAGTAAACACGTTCGGCTAACTGTTCTCCATATTCAACTGACATCACCCCTGTCGTGGTATCGCCTTGCCAGCTGACACGATCGGTGCGGACTGCCTGCTTCTTGTCACGAGCTACCGCCCAGCGCAGCAACGGGGGCGCCAACCGGACCGCGAGCCACTTCGCAGCCAGGCCCGGCGATGACCCGTACTTGGCGGCATTGGAAATCGACTGCAAAGCTTCGCGGTATTCACCTCTCTCGATATGCCAGTTGGCCCAAGCCTTGTGAATTTTGTTCAGGTTCTGCCGGCCAAGTTCTTGCATTTCTGGCGATGAGCCCTCGCTAAGCTTGAGCTGCTTTTCAAAGCGATACTGGTCCATGCTGAGGCAGAACTCTTCCTTGTGCCAATTGCGTGCTTCTCCGAGATGCCGCGCCTCTGCGGGGGAGCGATCAATCAGCACCATCGGCATACCAACAAAGCAAAACCGGGTGGCCAGGGAGAGGCGAAACATGAAATCGTGATCTTCGCTGTAACGCAGGTTAGGATCTACCCCGCCCACCTGACGCACGATGTCGGTGCGCGCGATTGCAGTCTGCATCCAGATGGGGTGCTTGCCTGAACCGATCAGCCGGGTGGCATCCTCAACATGTCGAAGGGCCGCCGCCTGTCCCGCCCCGAGGTCTCAAAGATGCTCTTCTTCATGTAGGGGTTATTCATGAACCATGCGTCTGTGAAACAAACTCCATATGCGTCGCCAAATTTTTCCAGGGCGCGGAACTGCAACTCCAACTTGGTAGGCAACCAGAGATCGTCGTTGGCATTGAACCCCAGCCAATCCCCCTTAGCGTGTTTAATGCCAACGTTGTTGGCGGCACTTTGTCCCCGGTTGGACTGGTAGATGTAACGGACGCGATCTCTCCAGTGAGGATTTTGGGTTTTCTGTTGTTCAACCTGCTCAGAGGTGTCGTCGGTTGAGCCGTCATCGACGATGGATCAACTCCCGTCACCGGATGAGCTTGATTCAACACGCTTTCAACCGAATGTCGAAAAACGTCCCCCCGTCATTGTAGGTCGGGATGATGACAGACACGCTTGGTTTGTTCGTCATTATGGCTGGTTCCAGGGTGTTCAGTTAACGTGGGGCACGTTTGCGGGGTTTCGGAACGCGTGCGCTCGCTCCCGAGCCAGTAGCCCAAAGTGATTACAGTAGTGACCTGCTGCTTACTAAGGGCACTGGAAGTCACATGTGGCTGGGCCAAATTTGGCCGTGCAATTGCAAGCGCAGTAGGTTACCTTTTTCTCACCTTGCTCGGAGCGAGTCTCGAGTAATAAAACCATTTTATTTCAGTAGTTTATCTCAGACAACCGGGCAGGGACGATGAAGCGCGGCGCCTCTCTCCTAAACTGATTTTGTTCACCAGGTGTCCCACAAGCCAACGTTGATTATTTTTGTAAACAATTGATAATATTAACTTTATATATGTATTTCCGACGCTTGGTCGAGAATCAGCAGCTCTGAAAAATCTGCTTCTGGAGACGTAAGGCTTACACAGAACTCTTGACGTTTTAGTAATACTAAAGCCTATTACTATCGTAATCAGAAGCGAACACTTTCGATTGACACTTAATGGTGCCTATCGTGATGCTTGGAAGGGCACAGAAGTCTCACGTCGTTTGCTCATGTGCAAGGCTTTCCTAGGAGAAATCGCTATGATCATTCATAAACCGGCTCCGGGCGCGCTCCAAGCATTGGCCCAACTGGTGCTTGCGTTTGTGGTCATCGCTATATCCGCCCAAGCGCAAAACCCTGTCGGCTACTGGAAATTCGATGATGGTTCGGGGACCCGAAGCTATCGATTCCTCGGGTTACGGCCATACTGCCACCTTGGTCAATGGCGTCAGTTGGGTCACGGGAAAACTTGGCGACGCGGTTTCCCGCGCGCGGCCAGCAGTCAATACGTTGGCATTCCTGTGATTGATCTCAGTACCACGAAAGCCGCTACCGTTACGCTGTGGACAAATCGGACTTACTCCACCGGCGGGGGCCATGTTCTGTTTGAGGCCACCATTAACTACAACAATTCCACTACCGGTTTTGGTTTCTTTCCCGATGATGCCACTTGCCAGGGCATTCAGGCCGCCTTGCACGGCAATGTTGGATACGTCGCCAACTGCTACAACCAGCCTTCCTCCGGCGTTTGGCATCATCTTGCTGTTGTTTTCGACAAGACGCAGACAGGAGGAAACCAAGTCAAGCTTTACATCGATGGGGCCTTGCAGCCCGTCAATTGGAACATTTTCGCTTATACCAATACCAATTACTTTGGCAAGAACCCCCTCTTTCTGTTCTCGCGCGGTGGAACCCAGGAGTTTAATTCGGGCAAGATCGACGACTTTCGTATCTACAACACTGCCCTCACGGCGGCACAAATCCAGCAGATATACAATGGCGCATCGTTGGTATCGATTGCTGTTACGCCCCCAAACCCTTCCATCGCGGTGGGAGCTCACCAGCAGTTTACTGCGACCGGGACGTATAGCGACGGCAGCCATCAGAACCTGACTACTTCCGCGACTTGGACCTCTAGCAACCCGGCGGCGGCGACCGTCAACAGCACAGGCTTGGCAACCGGAGTGGGAAGCGGGAACACGACGATTACAGCGACCTCGGGAACGATCTACGGTTCCACAGGTCTGACGGTAACGGGGACACCAGTGCTCGTTTCGGTGGCAGTAACGCCGGTCAATCCTTCCATTGTGGCCGGTACCCAGCAGCAATTCGCGGCCACCGGAACATACAGCGATGGCAGCCACCAGGACCTGACCGATTCGGCAGCTTGGACATCTTCCAACAGCGGAGTAGCAACCATCAACAGCACCGGCCTGGCAACCGGTGTAAGTGCGGGGACCACGACCATCACCGCAACCTCAGGTGCGATCTATGGCTCAACCACCTTAACCGTCACGCCGCCGATGCCGCATTGGGTGGCCCTGTCTTGGACTGCGAGCACATCCCCGGTGGTGGGTTACAACGCCTATCGTTCCACGACGTCGGGTGGGCCGTATACAAAACTAAATTCCAGCTTGATCTCAGGCACCACATACAGCGACCAGACGGTACAACATGGCACCACCTACTATTACGTGACGACGGCAGTCAATTCACAGGGTGTTGAGAGCGTCTATTCGAACCAAGCTGTTGCCACCGTTCCCTGACGTAAAATGGAGCGCAGCGCGAAAAAAGGTTCCGACTTGACTGTTTTGCGAACTCCCTCATACATTTGCGAGGTTAGGTGATCCGATGAAACAAATATCATGGAAACAATTATTCACGACCATCTCCCTGGTGCTTTTTCTTGCCGCTCTATCATCGAATAGCTCGTGGGCAGCTTGTCACGTGGTTCGTCAAGGCGGCACGGGCACGAAATCCGGGGCAGATTGGAATAATGCGCTGTCTGACTTGCCCTCGTCCCTGGTGCGGGGCGACACCTATTATGTAGCGTCAGGGAGTTATGGGCGCCACACGTTCAACGACGCCGACAGCGGAACACAAGTCATTCAGATCAAGGCGGCAACGGCAGCCGACCACTGCACCGATACAGGCTGGAATTCCGGAACCATGGTGGGGCAAGCGACATTCGCTTGCTCGTCAAGTTGCAGTTCGATCCTATTTTTTAGTACAGACTACTATTCCTTCAACGGGCAGTATTGCACGCCCATGGCTGGCTCGGCGGTTTGCACCAGCGGATATGGTTTCAAAGTCGACAACAGTAACGGAAAAGCCGGCACCGACATTCAGGGTGGCCTGGGTTACAACGGCCCTCCGGATTTCGATCATGATATTACCGTCCAATACACCGAGGTCAATGGCTCTCACCCAACCAGCGATTCATCCACCCTCGATGCGGGATTCGATTTTGAAGGCGGCAGCTATAATCTGCTGTTCGATCATATCTACGCTCACGATGATTACCTGCCATTTTTCCTTAAAGGCAACCATAATCATCAGAGCGGAGGCGGTTATACCTTTGGATCGGGCGACAACATCACGATCCAGTACAGCTACCTTGCCCATAACTACAATTCCTCGGCCAACCACAGTGAAGGATGTTCCTGTTCCGAAGGTCTGACAAACTTCACCATTCGATATGACTACTGGGTAGACATGCTGGGCACGGCTTACCTGGCAACGCCTTCGGGGGCCGGACACGATTCTGGAAACGGTCCAAATGGACCGTGGAACATCTATGGCAACGTGTTCATGGCAACTGCTAACGGAATCGGCACTCTGCACTGCGGAACCGGGGACGGTATGCTGGCCGCCTGGGACACATTATTCACGGGTAATGTGTATTTCCTGAATAACACAATCGCTAATTTCAGCGGCTGCCAGGCCGATAACAATGGCTTCGGCATGGGCCTGGGATCGACAACTCCGATGCAGTATCTTTATTCTCAAAATAACGTTTTCTGGAGTACTGATGTAGTCACGGTCATAAACACAGGCGTCACAAGCTGGGATGGTGCGACATTCACAGGAGTCAACTGGAGCTACAACGCCTGGTATCAGATTCCAGACGGAAGTGCCTCGAACGATACGGACTCGCACAAGCAAGTTTCTTCAGCCAACCCGTTTGTAAATTCCGGGTCCTACAACTGGAATCTGACCTCGGACACCAATGCCGGAACCAGCACACATTCCCTGGTTGCCGGAAATGACGTCGACATGAATGGCGTCGCGCGTGGCGTCAACGGTGTGTGGGACCGTGGCGCATTCCAGATCCCAGGAACACTAAGCCGGCCAGCGCCACCGACAAACCTGACCGCTACTCCGCACTGACCGGCTCGCCCGCTGGGTGGGGGGCGGGCTGACTGGTTGCGCCCAGTTCACTCTCCGGGTGACCTTTGTACGCCACCCGACTGCGCCATAGTTTCTTTACTCTGGCTAGCAGCCGAGTCCCCAGGGCTTGCCTGCCAATTCGATCAGCTAGTACGATCGGTGTCCGGACGGCGTTGAGTCGCAGGCCCCGCAGGGTCGGCGCGAATATGTAAACCGGCCCTTCCGTCCATTCGCAGTTAGCAAGATGGGTCTTCCACTCTCCGTCCCCTTGCCCAAAATCTATTTCCGATACCTGCCCTGCGGACTCTGGATGGTATAGCCCTTCGACCACCTTCATGATGAGGTACATACCAGGTGAATATTGACTAAAATCGGGGTCGTAACCCATGTGGCCACTGTGGAAGGTTCCCTGGTATAGCTCTCCCATCCAGAAGGCCCACGGCCGGTTACCAACATACAAAACGTAGGTCCTAAGCCATCCCTTTTGAGCTACCAGTTGGAGCCGCTGGCGCGTTTCGATGTTGTCTACAAACCCTATACCCAAGCCTCTGTGATATGTCTTCTTTGCGACGGATTCAACGGCTTGGGCCATCTCCTCCAGTTCAGAGACCCGATGGAAGCACTTGATGGTTAGCTGGCCAGCGTAGTCACGGAGTAGCTTGTTCCATCTCTGGTTCTTACGCACCTTACGGGGCAGGCTCTGCTGTAGTTCTTCCACGCTCTTCGGGAGCTTCATGATGCGGTGCGGCTGAGTAGAAGGAAAGTGATCTCGGCTGAAATAACCTGGGTACTGCCTAACAGCGCGATACAAAGGGGAATCCGCCTTCGGGTGATTGAAGAAAGCAATATCCGCCTCACCCTGGCGTAAGGATTTCATGACCTCATGCACCAGCGCTTCGCATTCTTCGCGGCTCGGGTCTCCGAGCAGTCCCCCATAAATGAACGTGATCACACGACATCGGGGCGCCAGGAAACCTGCATATCCTATTCTTAAGTCTACCCGACCATTCTCGACTCTACCGACCAAAATAGCAGTCGCCGTGGCGCCGCGATAGAGTATGAGGACATGTGGTCGAAGGACATCCGGCATGGACCGCACTACGGTGAGATAGAAGTCAATGTCAGAATTGGGGTGGTGCTGCAATTGCATCCAGCTGTCGCGCACTTCTTCCACTTCTGCAACACTGCGGAGAACCCGGACGCGCAGCGGCGTCGCGGGGGAGTTGATGGGACGGTCTCCGTATAACGCCTGTTCTCTGGTTATTTCGGTGCTAGGCACTGGCAAACTTACCTCACGACCTGGTGATTAGCTTCAGGGGAAAGTCGGGCGCATTCGTCACGGTTGTTTTCGAGCCAGGCAGCTGGCTTGGAAGCAACGCGGTCTTCATTAAACTTGTTCCGCCAAAAGCTTATGTGCTGTCCGTTGAAGCTATCGAATTGCCGTATCTTCTCAAGCCAGCCGGCAGCCTCGAATACCGATTCGCATTGCGCGTTGTAATAGACAACCGTTATGCTTCGCGGCTTTCCCAACAGAGAATTCCTCAGGTTATCAAGGGTATCGCGCATGGTCTCGGCCCCGAAAGGATTGAACATGAAATAAATTGTTCCATCCCCCAGGTCCGTGTTGGTAGCGTCCCCACAAACAACCTCGATAGGAGTTTTCCTGCCTCGCAGATTCGCGGCATTCCGTCGTGCGATTTCGCACAATGGCTCGAACAGCTCGATACCGATGCACTTTCGCAAGCGCTGCCGGGCCATGACGCAGAGGATTCTTCCCATTCCTGAGCCGATGTCGTAGAAGACGTCGTCGGGTCCGGCCTTCAAAGCCCGCACAATCCTTCGCACATTCCAATAATCAATCGTGGCGTAGTGATGGTTGTCATCATGTCTGGCGTGCTGAGACGGCTCGCCTCTCCACCATGGCCGTTGGGAACTCCGCGAGACAACTCCCTGCTGGCGCACTGGTTCGGTGTGAATACCGAGCGCCAACTCGTTGGAATCCGTCCATATTGGCTTTACCAGCGAGACGCCGCTTCTCAGGATGTCCTTGGGACTTAACATGTTTGCGACCTTGCACAGCGAATTCCCCGCCGACCCTTGACTGCAAGATATCTCGAGACCTTGCCATCAATTGCTGGGCTGAGATCGAATCTCTAATGCGGCCCCATTGCGAGCGCCACTTTATCGGAGAAACCAGAACGATTGCCCGGCTGCCAGGCCGATTCGCCGGTGGCACTAGGGGCGGCGACGGGAAGGCTCGCCACGGTAGAAATCATTGCCAGCAACATGAACCAATTGACAACATTCTGATCAAAATAAGAGACCGAAAGGTAGTTCATGACGTGGGCGAACAGCGCCGCCCCCATCGCCCAGACACACAACAGAACCACTCGAGGCTCGCTGTCCTCGTTGGCCCAGATGTACCGGCCCACGCTGCGAAAGCCTGGTACGATAATCATGACAAACAGCAGCATGCTTATCAGCCCGCCATCCGCACCGTAAGTAAGGTATTGATTGGTGACGTCATAAAGATGTTGATCCACGTCGGCCCACGCCGCGGTCGATTTCGTACCTATCAGCCACCAGCCCGAAAGGTTGGCAATGGCCCGATCGATGAGCAAGGCCCGATGATAACCTGTGGATCCACTGAAAACATCGACACGCCCAAGAATGAACCAGACTGGCGACCTCATTATCAGATGAAGCGCTACCAAACCAATAACCAGCGCCCATCTGATCTCTCGCATGCGTTTACGCATCCTCCACATGACTAAGCCGAAAATTCCGCATGCGTAGGCCAGTACCGGCCCGCTCGAACCTGATACCGCGGTGATTATGGTCGAGGAGGCGATTCCCAGGACGGCGAGGCGTTTATTGCGTCCTCCTTGCGCCCATAAAGCGACAAAGTAGGGCAACAATGTGGCCCCGAACGTCCCCGCGAGAATGGGATGGGCGAACGGGCCCTGGCAACGCAATACCCGTCGCGGATGGTAGTTACCGGAGCCAGACCCCCAAAGATTGCAAAGGAGTTTTGACCGGTCAGCTTTTCAATAAGCATCGCGACTGCCAGCGGAGCAATCACAACGGCAAGCATCTTTTTGAAGGTCAACGATATCTTCGAGGTCTATCAGCAGGAAGCGGAAAAAGAAGTAAAAACCCAGAGCGTTGTAGGCCAGCCCAGACTTGTCCTTGAATGCATCGTAATCCCTCCACAACAAGGTATAGGTGACAATGCTTGAGAGCGTAAACCAGAGCATCGCCTTGTCAAGCTGGTTAAGCTCGATAGGGCGTAGCTCGCCGCGCAGGACCAACCGAATCCAACCGAAAAGTAACAGGATCCGGATCATAGTAAAGTTCATTCCTCCCACCATCAGCCTCATGCCCATTGTCATGTAGCAAATGAGGACGATCACTTGGGAAGAGCGCGTACCGTCTGGGCAGGGCAACTACGAGGAGGCCCATCAGCAGAGTGAACGCGAGACCGATGGGGTCAATGAAGGTTGTCCCATCGGTGATGTAGGGATTCGCAGGTGACATGCTTAGGTCTTAGATCTTCTCCTAAGAATTCCGATGTGGCCTTGAAACTGTTAGGAAGCGTGAATACAAGGTTCTTCTGCGCTGATCACTAACTACCCAGGATTTGAGCCCCATGGCCCAACGGAAAACGCTGCTCCACTTGTGTCTAGCCAGGCCCAACCTGCGGCGCCAGTTTCGGTTAATGGTCATTGGCCAAGCCGCCGTGATCAGCAGCAGCCGGAATGCGGCTTGAACAGCGACTGCAACCCTGAACCCAGTGGCGTATCGCCGCCCGCGATGTATCTCAAAATACTTCCTCCACGATTCCCTCATGATCACCGCGACGCGTCCGCTGTCAGCGTCACCGCCGCTGCTCTGTCCGCCGTGGTCAAGCGCACGAACCGCGTCGCCAACATCGTCATTTCTAAATCCCAGGTCCCTGACATTCCTGCAAAGATCTATGTCTTCCGCGTACATGAAGTAGGCGGTGTTGTATAACCCAGCACTCTGGAACACCTCACGGCGAATCATCTGGCACGCGCCTGAAATTGCCTCCACTGCGACCGTCCCGCGGGGTTGATCGAACGGTGGGCAGCGTGCCCCACAATGACCAGCGAGGAAACAATGTTCTCAGGGCATTCGAGTCCATGAATATTCGCCACGTAGTCGGAAACCTCTGGATGCAGCTGGTTTGCACAGACAGATCGGAGTTCAAAAGCCTCGCGCCGACGACACCAGCGTCGGGAACGCCGTCCAGTACGGCGGCCATGCGCTCAATAGCGGTTTCATTGACTTCAGTGTCAGGATTCAAGAAGAGGAGCAGCCGTCCATTCGATTTTGTGAATGCAATATTATCCGGATGTGCGAACCCCAGATTGGAGTCGCTTTGCAGGAAGCTAACACCGGGAAATTTCGCAGCGATCATTTCGCCGCAGCCATCTCTTGAACCGTTGTCGATGACGATCGCTTCAATCGACAAACTACTTTTCTGCTTGAAGACACTTGCCAGACACTTCCGCACAAACTCCGCGGAATTCCAGTTGACGATAATCACGGACAGGTCGGGGGATCGGTCATGTATGCTCGGCTAATTAAGCCGCCCGGAGGAATTGGCGATGCCAGAGTTCAAACGAGATCAATAGATAAATATGGCGAAGGTAATTCTGCCGGCCGGCCTCGTGGTCTGCCACCAGTTCTCTCATGTAGCGGCGATCGAAGTACCGCCCAGTGGCGGAATCGGCACTGAGCAGGCAATCGCCGACGAAGGCCTTCATCTGATCTCGCAACCAGCTGTCCACCGGGTTGGCAAAGCCTTTCTTCTTGCGGAACACGACATTTCGGGGCAGCCATTTCTCTGCTGCCTTCTTGTGCAGATACTTGCCGTGCAGGCGTCGCAGCTTCAGGCTTGGGGAAGGCTCTCAGCAAACTCAATCACTCGGTAGTCGAGAAACGGGACCCTTGCTTCCAGCGAGTTAGCCATCGCGGTCTTGTCAGCGACCATCAAGAGGTCGTCGGGAAGATTTGCGCGCGTATCGATATAAGTCATCTGGCTCAGAGGATCGAGCCCGCTAACATCATTCTGAAGCCGAGACAGCGCCTGTCTTGCTTCAACCCCATCCGCGGAAATTTCCTGCAGCAGCCAAGGCTGGAAAAGACGGCCCTTCATTTCGGAAGTGTAAAAGGAGTACATCTTCACGAATCTTGTCAGAGCATCGCGCTCGCTGAGAGAGTTGACCGCGCGCCTAAATTTTTGGTTCTTGCTCCCTTTCATGACCATGGGTAGCAGCAAGCCGTCAGTCAACATAGACGGCAAGCGGCTATAGCTACCTGATAATGCTGCCCCGAGGTGGCGTGGATACCCGGCCCATGGCTCATCGGCGCCCTGCCCCGTCAACGCGACTTTTACCTTTTGGCTGGCTATCTTGCTTACGAAGTAGAAGGCAGCCGCGGACTCATTGCCAACTGGTTCTTCCAGATCCAACAGGTATCGCTCGTAGTATTTCTGATAGTCCTTCGGTCCGATGATGAGTTCTTCATGGTCCGCACCGAAGTGCTCAGCCAGCCCGCGAGCATCGTCGGTCTCATTTGAACGCTCCCCTCGCTCGAAACCGATGGTGAACGTATGTATCGGTCCGCTATTATGTTGGCGCATCAGCGACAGCAGCGCTCCGGAATCCACTCCCGAACTCAGGAAGAGACCGACGGGCACATCACTGCGCATCTGTAGCCGCACCGCATCCTCAACTAAGTCTTGATAGGTAGCAATCAGCTCTGCTTCGTCATAATGCTCACGAATTTGCGGCTTCCAATTCCAGAATCGCTGGAGCTTGATACCTTCCGAACTAACCATCATCCAGTGCGCCGGAGGCAGCTTGCTGATTCCGCGAAACAGTGTGCGCGGCGAAGGCACATAGCGAAGCGTGAAGAGCTGGCCTAGGGCCTCCAAGTCTACTTCTCTAGGACACTCCGGATCTTGCAACAAGGCCTTAATTTCAGAGGCGAACACTACTCGGCTTCCCACAACGGCATAGTAAAGCGGCTTTACGCCCAGGTGGTCTCTCGTCAGGAAGAGCCTTTCATTCTTGCCGTCCCAAATCGCAAAGGCGAAGATGCCGTTAAACTTCCGAGTGCACTCGGTCCCCCACTGCTCATAGCCGTGCAGGATTACTTCCGTGTCGGAGCGCGTCTTGAAGATGTGGCCTGCCTGCTGGAGTTCTGCGCGTAACTCGACGAAGTTATAGATTTCTCCGTTGAAGATGATCTGCAACGTATCGTCTTCGTTGGTCATCGGCTGGGCCCCTCCCGCCAGGTCGATGATGCTCAGGCGACGATGCCCCAGGCCGATTCGACCGGACACGTAGAAGCCGTCACCGTCCGGGCCGCGGTGCCCAATGGACGAACTCATCCGGGTGATAAGTTCGGGTGACACAGGCGCACCCTTCAGGTCGAATGCTCCGCAGATCCCGCACATTATGCTTTACCTTGCAGACTGTTTGCTCCGGCCGAATAGGGAGTGGCGTTGCCGGTACGGCGAAATATTCTTTGATTCAGCACTTTCTTGTAGAGTGCCTCTTCTTGCGGAGTAACCAGCTTTGGCTGGCGGTTCCCCGCGGCGTGCAGATATCCATATAGCAGCGATAGTCCGCTCAGCAAGAATGGCTTTCCAAACAACGCCCGCTGTAACACCTTAAGCAAAAAGAAGAGCCTGCCGCCACCACATACGTAATACACCTCGCCGTGAAGGCGGCCGGTCTTCCAAGCTCCTCGGCTGGAACCCTCAGGCTTAAGGTGATAGAGCTGAAGGTCCTGGAAATGTGCGGTCTCCCATCCATGGGACCACGCTTTGATTTCGTCCACGGTATCCCAGCCGGGCGATGTGGGAAACCCGCCAATCGCAGTGAAACACTCGGTTCGAACCATCTTTGCAGCGCCCGTAGTATGGTAAGGCGGCATGGCGATCTCTCGCCATTTTCCTTTTTTCTTTTCCAGATATACGCCGGATGCGATTCCCAGCCGCCGGTTTTGCCGGAAGCGGGAGAGCATCTGCTCAAAGTAATCGGATGGGAGGAGCAGGTCGGCATCGAGCTTAACCACGAAGCCATGCGGCTGCTTCCGGATTAGCTCGTATCCCACCGCGAACGCCTGACTCTCTGCTGATCCTAGCCTTCTTTCCCGGTCCCGCTCAATCCTGACCGCCGAGATCCACTCGACCCTGCCTGCGTAAGTCCGAATAATTTCCGGGGTGCGATCATGCGAACCATCATCTACGATGACCCATTGCGAAGGAAGAATAGTCTGGCTGAGGACCGACCGAATCATCCGGTCCAGAAATGGCTCCTCATCTTTTACGGGAGTCACGATTACGTAGTCGTCAGTGCTGCCTGCAAGAGTCATTTATGAGAGCTTTGCCTGCAGAGTTTCTTGGCCTGTTGCAACGCCCGCAGCCACTCGTAGCCACCTTCCAGCTTCGCGCGGAAGAAGGTCTCATCGTCGAACGTGTTCACCGGCAAACGTGGAAGAAAATAGCGGTCAGCCCCAGCTTTGGCTGTTCCAATGGTCGTCGACACGCCGTCGGTATACCCACATCGTTGCAAGTGGTCCCTAAGGAACTGAACAAACCGTTTGTCCTGGGCAGGAAAGGCATAGGGATACGCGAATGAGTGCACGGCCGCGCCGAGCTTGTCCTCAATAGCTGCTTTTGAGTCGCGAAGCTCGCTGCAAACCTGCGCGGGAGTCATATTCCATAGCTTGCCGTGACCAACGGTATGGGAGCCGATTCGAATTCCGCGCGAGTGGACCTCGCGAACCTCGCTCCACGTCATGTACTCTTTCCCATTTCTGGAAACCCTCTGCGTGCCGGTCAAACTGGTCACGATGAACAGGGTGGCTTGAAAGCCTTTGTCAATCATGACTGGAAAAGCCTGATCGTAGAAATCACGGTAACCATCGTCGAAGGTGATAACCACCTTGCGTGTTCCATCGCCGGCAGACTGAATGATACGGAGCGCCGCTTCGAGACCGAGCGTTTCATAACCACTCTGGGCGAGTGCGTTCATCTGCGCCCGAAAGACGTCCGGCGAGGTGTTCGTTTCGAAGTACGGATGGCGTTTGCCGACTTCCGGGTTGATTCCGTGATACATCAAGATGGATACGCGCCCCGACGTGCTTTTCTTGCGGCGAGCGGAGAGTGGATGGGCCAGACCCACACTGACGGCGCGATCGAAACGGAAGGAGAAGGTCATGGAATCAAGGAAGCTCAATCCGCGTACGAGCTCTCCGGTTGTGTGGCGGCTGAGCCTGACTTCGAAGCAATGTACTTGGCGATACGGCCCACCGAGTCCCAGTTCTCTGGAATCAGTTCCGTGTCGTCAACCTGAATCCGGTATCGTTCTTCCACGTGGGAGACCAGGGTAAGGATCCCCATGGAATCGACCAGGCCCTTCTCGAGAAAAGAATCGTCGGCCAAAAGCCCGTCGTCGGTGCCGAACAGGAACGTGTCAATTACAAACTGACGTAAGTCTTGCTGGATGTCTTGCATTAGTGAGCCTCTCCTCGAAATTGATAACGAATTGGTCGATCAGCGCCTGGGTCGATAGAACGCCGACCACGGCGGCATTGTCCAGGAATGAAACGGCCCGCCCGCTCCTGGCTTTGTCGATCAGCTTTTGCACCGAGGGAACGTCGAAGATTCCGTATTGGCGAATACACTCCGGCGACAGCAACTCCGCGATGTAGTCAGTCCTTGGCTTGCCTGTCTGGGGATCGACAAAACTGGCGGCATCAGGAGCTCGATATGGTTGTTTGTGACGAGTTGCGATGGTCTCCGGTATCCGATGCCCGAAAGCACGCTTCAGCAGGTACTTCTCATTCAAGACCTTCATCTTCAGGCGCGCGGGGACCCGGGTGGAAAACTCGACCAGCCGATAGTCCAGAAAGGGATAGCGGCCCTCGACGGAGTGCGCCATGGCGACACGATCGCCTTGCGACGACAACAAATAGTCGGGAAGCAGGAAGGCAGCTTCCAGATATTGTGCGCGGGAAAATGTTTCCCATTGCGCGAATTCGTACGGCAGAGCTGCGTTGACAGCGCTATACGGATCGGCGCCATCCAACTCTGAGCGAACCGCCCGGGAAAAGAACAGTTGAGCCTTGCGAGTAAGCTCCCACCTCGGCATGTGTGACGATAGTGGATCGGACAGCATGTCGTCGCCCACGCGGAAGAAGGCTTGGAGGTACGCGGGTGATTGCCGTTGAATGCCCTCGAGATATGGATAGAGTCGCTTCAGGAGCAGCGGCCTGCGCTTCGATCCGACCTGCCTTGCCCAGAAAGCCCGGACCTTGGCCTCCTTGAATATGTCGTACCCACCCCAGAATTCGTCTGCTCCCTCGCCGGTCAACACCACCTTGAATCCCCGGTCGCGGACAAGCCGCGACAGCAGGAACATGGGCGCAGGAGCCGTACGCAGGACCGGGGTCTCGACGTGCCACATCATTTCCGGAAACGCCTCTGCGATGTCACTTGAGGTGCACCGGATCATTTCGTGCTGTGTTCCCAGGGCTCGAACCAGCTGCAGCTGATATTCGCTTTCGTCGAGTCGGGGCTCCTCAAAGGCGATGGAGAAGGTGCGCAAAGAGGAACCCATGAATTGCTGTGCGAGGGCGGTCGTAATCGAAGAGTCGAGCCCCCCGCTCAGGTACGCTCCCACCGGTACGTCAGCCCTGAGGCGAAGTCGCGTCGAGTCGAGCAGCAGATGGCACAGTTCGTCGACATATCGCTGCTCCTGCCCGGGAGAATCTAATGCGTCTTCATCGCAGTTGGAAAAGTCAACTTGCCAGTAGCGCTCAACTTTGACCTGCCCATCTTCGACGACCAGCGAATGCGCCGGCGGAAGCTGCTGAATGTTCTTGAATGCACTCTTCGGCGGGACCGCAAACCAGAACTGAAAAACCTGACTCAGCGCTTGCAGGTCGATTTCGGCTTTCATGTCCGGATGGGCGAGTAATGCTTTGATTTCTGAACCAAAGATAAATGCCCGTCCCGCCGTTGTGTAAAACAGCGGCCGCACTCCGAGGCGATCACGAGAAATGAACAGCCGTTTCCGGCGTGCGTCCCATATGGCAAACGACCACTGTCCGTTCATGTAGCGAACGCAGTCGGTGCCGTATTGCCGATAGAGGTGAAGAATGACCTCAGTGTCGGACCGCGTTACGAAGTTGTGACCCTTGCCCTGTAATTCATCACGCAACTCGACGAAATTGAATATCTCGCCGTTGAAGGTTATCGACAGCGAGCCATCCGCGGAAACCATAGGCTGGTGGCCGCCGGCGATGTCAATGATGCTGAGGCGGCGATGGGCAAGACCGAGCGCACCGTCGACAAAGACACCCATATCGTCGGGCCCGCGATGATCCAGAGTGCGAACCATTCGCTCTAGAACGCGGGAGTCGGCTGGGCAGCCATCGAGATTGAGAAGTCCGGAGATTCCGCACATGATGTTGGAGAAAGGCTATGGAAACTACGAGTCGATGGGGTGGACTACATACTCAAGACGCCACCGCGTGCCGAGCCATTCCGGCCACGGGTTTCGCTACATGCTGTAGCACTTTCTCGACTACTTTGTCCTGCTGCCCAAGTGAGAGACTGGGAAACATAGGTAACGAGAGGATCTCAGCAGCCACTCGTTCCGTGACCGGGTAATCGCCCTCTGCAAATCCTCGATGCTGATAGGCCTTTTGCAGATGAAGCGGCACAGGATAGTGAATCCCCGTTCCAATACCGTCCGCAGCCAGGCGGGTCCTGAGTGTTTCGCGGTCCTGGGTTCGTATCACATAAAGGTGATACACCGACCGCGAGTAGGGCGCGTCATAGGGCACAATGACTGCCCCGCCGGCCTCGGCAAGCAACTCGGCGTATCGCTTCGCAAGACTGAGCCGTTTCGCGTTCCATTCGGCCAAATAGGGTAGCTTCACACGCAGGAACTCGGCCTGCATAGCATCGAGGCGACCGTTATAGCCCTCAACGTCGTGATAATACTTTTGCGCCTGGCCATGATCGCGCAGCATAACGCACATGCGGGCTATGCCGGCGTTGTTGGTTACAACCGCGCCCGCCTCACCACACGCGCCAAGGTTCTTGCCAGGGTAGAAGCTGAAGGCAGCGGCTTGCCCCATTGATCCAGCTTTCTTCCAACTGCCGTCCGTCTTCGAGAAGTACTCCGCGCCGTGAGCCTGGCAGGCGTCTTCCACTACGACCAGGCCAAAACGCTCTGCCAAATCAAGGATAGGATCCATGTCGGCCACCTGGCCGTAGAGATGGACCGGGACAATCGCAGTGACACGCCGACGTTCCCGGCAAGTAACGAGATTGCCGGAATCGTTGTCCATCAGGCACTGGGTCTCGAGAAACTCGCGCAGCTTCTCGGGGTCCATGTTGTAAGTCCGTTCGTCGATGTCAACGAATTCCGGTACGGCCCCGGCTTGTGATATTGCCTCGGTGGTGGCAATGAAGGTATGGGGAACGGTCACGACAGCGTCGCCCGGCTTGACGCCGGCCGCGATCAGCGCGAATCGCAGGGCATCCGTTCCACTACTCACGCCGACACAATGTTTTGTGTCACAGAAATGGGCGAATTCTGCCTCGAATTTCTCCACCGATGGTCCGCCGACGAATCCAGCAGTTGCCAGCACTCTGTCGAATGCTGCTACCAACTCTTCTCTTATCTCTTGATGCTGAGTAACCAGATCCAAAAACGAAATATTATCGCGCGTCATTTGAGATCACCGCCTCCCTTGGGTTGTGCTCCGAATGAATATATCTACGAACCGTTGCAGGATTGCCCATTACCACGCTGTTGGCGGGCACATCCCGTGTAACCACGCTCCCGGCCCCGACAATTGCGTTCTCACCGATAGTCAGATTGGCCAGGATGGTGGATCCAGATCCGACTGAGGCCCCTTTCTTAACGACCGTCCGCTCCACTTTCCAGTCACGCTCGGTTTGCAGTTCCCCTCGCTCATTGGTAGCGCGTGGATAGGAGTCGTTGATAAAGGTGACACCGTGCCCGATGAACACGTTGTCCTCGATGGTGACCCCTTCACAGACGAATGTGTGACTGGAAATCTTGCATCGCTGCCCAATTACAGCGTTCTTTTGTATCTCTACGAAGGGTCCAATCTTCGTGCCGTCTCCAATCTCGCAGCCATAAAGATTGATGAAGCCGGAAAGCTTTACATCTTTTCCTAACTTCACATCGGCTGGTATGCGCGCCGTGTCGCTCACAGGCGGACCGCCTCTCCTCGCTTGCCAACCGACTCGCTGGCGGCCTGCAGCATCTGGACAACACGCCGGCCAGCATGACCGTCGTTCATGGCTTTCTTGCCCTTGGTAACGCAGTCAACGAAATGGTCGGCCTCGGCCCTCAGGGCTTCGATCTGTTCTACCTGAGGCGCCCACATGTCACCAGAACGGTAGCTAACAAGCAATTCGTAGACCCCTTCGCGCGTATTGATGGCAACTCCCTTGTCGTAGACCTTGATTTTCGCGTCAGCCTCCAGGTCGTTCCAGACCAGCATCTTCTTCTCGCCACCGATGAGCGTTGTCCGAACCTTCACCGGCGACAGCCAATTCACGTTGATATGTGCGATCACCTTGTTGGGAAAGTAGACGGTCATGAAAGCAACGTCTTCGTGTCCGTTAAGGTGGGTCTCTCCGGTAGCTGAAATGGCCTCGGCTTTCCCGTTGATCAGATAATCCATGATGGAAAGATCGTGGGGAGCAAGGTCCCAGAGAACATTGATGTCATGCTGGAACAGTCCGAGGTTCACCCGAGTGGAATCGTAGTAGTAGAGTTCGCCAAGCGTGCCATCGTCTACAAATTGGCGGATTTTTCTGACGGCACCGGTGAAAAGAAATGTGTGGTCTACCATGATTTGCAGACCTTTACTCTCGGCCAGTTCGATCAACTCATCCGCTTGTGCAACTTCCGAGGTGAAGGGCTTCTCGACAAATATGTGTTTGCCATTCAACAGTGCCTTCTTGGCAAGTTCGTAATGTGTCCAGACAGGAGTGACAATCGCCACCGCATCGACCGCCGGTGACGTGACCACATCCAAGCAATTATTGGTTGTCTTAATGTCCGGATATGCTTCGTTGACTCGCTGGAGCATGGCCTGGCTTTTGTCGCAGACTATCTCCACTCGCGACCCGGCGCGATGAAAATTGCGCACAATATTCGGTCCCCAGTATCCGTACCCGATTACACCGACTTTGATCATGACTTTGTTCCCTCGACACATGCCGGCTATAAGCTCAACGTCGCTCACCAGCAGATGCGGTTGTACGCCGTATAGTCGGCGCGCTCGTGCCGTAAGTCCCGGCAACCGTCAGCTATTGTTTTGATAATGACGAAGAAGGTTTGCTTAGTTGGGCGTCCACTCAACTGGCGCCTTGACCGGAGAACATGGCTTTCGGTGTTTGCAGCAGTATCTTGCAATCCAGCCACAGAGACCACATCCTTGCATACCTGAGATCCATCCTGACCATTTCGTCGAAAGTAGTACGCGAGCGTCCTTCGACCTGCCACAATCCTGTTAGCCCTGGCTTAATCTCCAGCACACGACGCCGGTGCCAAGTCCGATAGCGGTCATACTCGTACGGGAGGGCAGGACGTGGTCCCACCAGAGACATGTCTCCGCACAAGACACTGACGAACTGCGGCAATTCGTCGAGGCTGGTCTTGCGCAGGAAGCGGCCCACGCGGGTAACCCTGGGGTCGTCCATCAATTTGTAGGTCCCATTTGCCTGTTTGACGTCTTCGCCCGTTATTAGCTTGGCGACGTACTCCTGATGTATGCCGGGGTCATTATCGACGTACATGGAGCGGAACTTGGGAAAACTGAATAATCTGCCATACTGACCCAACCGTTTTTGGCAGAAGAGTATGGGACCGTCCGAGGTCAGTTTCACTAGAACAGCAATGACGACAAGCACCGGCAGCAGCAGCATCAGGGCAAGCACGCTGCCGAGGATGTCCATGGCCCGTTTGAGAATACGGCCAAACCGTCTGGATACATGAGGAGTTGAAAGGTCAGGATATAAGGCCGCGTGGCTGTCTTCCTCGGACTCTTTCACGGCGCGATGGGGAAAGACCCGATACACGATAGTCAGGCGGCGGAACTCCTCGTCACTCAAAGCGGCTTGCAGCGCAGCAGATATCTTTTGGGTAATGGCAGTCACCGTGCCATGATCTGCCTGGCCAACTTCCGTAAGAAGCAGACCCACGGTGGCACCCTGCTCATACCATCCGATAACATCGGTTTCCCGGGTGCAACCAGAAATCGCCGCAGCCATAACACGAACCTGGCTATCGCCTGTTCCCTGCAGGAAATCGCCGCCGTCAATGAGCATAAGCACAAACGGCTTTCCGGAGCGTTCGCTTCTGCGGCGCTCGAGTCGAATCATGTGAACGAACTCTGCCTCAGGAATCACCCGGACGTGCACTTGTGCCAGGGCGGCCGCGATGCCTTGGGCGTTGGCGCTCATCTTCGAGAACAGTAATGCTTTTGTCAGAGCCATTTGGGCACTCCACCATCCATCGTGGATTCTCGATTGTGTCAATGTGAGACTTTAGAAATCCTGGGAAACCCGGAGAGAGGTACAGCAAGTTTGATAGGTCACATAGGACGGCTAATGGGATATGCTGCGCGGGAAATCCGCAATTACTTAGTCTTGATGGTCAGCCGCGGAGATGCTGAGGAGCGCAAGCCACTCGCACCGTAACGCGATCCCTGTTGGTAGTAACGATGATAATACTGCTGGTCATTGACGGTGGCTTCGTTAAGAACGGTTGCGATGATCCTGCTACCGTCGATGGATTTCAGGGCCTCGCGTAAGAGCTTCTTGGGAGTAATTCCCTGCCGTGTGACCAACAGGACGGCGTCGGCTAGGTTCGCCAGCGTGGCGGCATCCGCGAACGGCGTCAGTGGCGGAGTGTCAATAAGAATCCAGTCAAACATGGCATAGAGTTGTGCCATTAAATCGACGAAGTCGGGCGACTGCAATATCCCGAGCGGCCCATCATGATATTTACCCGCGGGCAGGACCCAGAGAGGAAGCTGCTCAGTCCGGCAAAGGGCCGTCATAATCGAACCCTTGGTCTCCCACCAGTCTGACAAGCCGAAATGGTCTTCGACGTTAAACAACCAGCCCAAACTCCCTCCGCGCAAGTCTCCGTCGATGATCAAGGTCTTTTGCCTATGCATCGCCAGAGTTATCGCGAGGTTGGCACTGATCAGGGTCTTCCCTTCGCCCGGCACAGCACTGGTCACTAACAGCTTCTTGATTGCGTACTGTTGTTGAGCGTGCTTGAGGCGCGACGCCAGCGTTCGCAGCCGCTCCGCACCTACTCCGGCAGGTTCGTTGATGGCAACCAAGCGGAGCTCGGAAGAAGAGGAAATAACAAACTGATCGACCTCCATCAGCTCGCCACTATACTGCTCATTTTCCATAGGTGAATCGGGCAGGTGGCGCGTCACTTCCGCGGGGCGGAGGTCGGAAACACCATGTTCCGGATTCGAGTTCAGGGGAGCTTGCAAACGCTGCAACATGCTGCTAATCGCACTCCAATCTTAGGGAAACGCTCTTGCCAGCTGGTCGACTGCTGCGGGTATGGATGACGATCAGCTCAGTGTTTGTAGTACACCACAAAGGTTACTGCCAACATCACCAGGCTAACGGCGCCAGCTGCAACGCTCTCCAGAATCGTAAGCCTTGACCGTTTTTTTAGATCGGATGCGGTGGCGAGTAACGGTATACCGAGAGTGAAGCCGGACTGCGCAAATTCGCTGAGTTCATCTTCCTGATAAATGCGAGGGGTGGCGATCTCCCGCAGAAGGACAACACCCAACCCAATTGCCAGGCCAATTCCAAGCCCGGTGAGAGAAAAGCCCAAGCGGTTTGGATAGTACGGTTTCTCGGGAAGGTTGGGTGGGTCAATCATGCGAAACTGCTCGCCCTCTCGGCGCTTTTCGAGGTTGGTCGCCATTTCCGACTGAAGCTTCTTGGCGAGGAGCGATTCATAATAGGAGCGCGACTGATCGTAGTCGCGAGTGATGGAAGCGGACTCTTGCTCACGAACCGGAGAAGCATTCAGACGTCCCTGATACTGTTCGATCTGCTCCTCAAGGCGCCTAATCTTTGCTTTGTGGTTAGTGATCTCCAACTCGTTGGCCGACAGCTGACCGGTAATCTGAATCAAAGGCGAGCTGTCGCGCAGATTAGGACTGTCCTCTGCTACTTTCTGTCCCTTCTCACCATCGGAAACCTTGGCCTTCCGGGACTCCAGTCGCGCAATCTGGTCTTTTAGACGAATGATGTCGGGATAGCGCTGCGTATATCTTGCGCTTAAATCGGCCAACCGGGCTTTCAGGGCCTCAAGCTGCTCATCCGGGGTGAGCGGAGAGACCGGGTTCCCCGCTGCATCTTCCTTTCCATGCAAAGTGGGAGCGGCCTGATACTGTGCGAGCAGCGACCGCAAATACAAATTCTGTTGCTCTGCCTGGTTAAGTGCGTCAGTTGAAGCCTGGAGTTGTGCCTGCAATCCGCCGAGTATTTGCAGATTGCCCTGCATCTGCTCGGGAAGTTCCCCTAAATGCTGGGTCCGGAACTGACGTAGTTTTTGTTCCTGGTCGGCCAGACTTCTCCGCGCCTCGTCTAATTGACTTTCGAGGAAGCTGGTGGTGTCTTCTGAGAGCTGCTCACGATTGCGCAAGTTTTCGTTAATGAAAAATGAGGTCAACTCGCCGGTCACCGCTCGGGCAAGAGTGGCCGTCGGCGCAGAGTAAGATACCTTGAACGCGGAGAGTTCGTCGCGCCGGCCTTCGTTCTTAATCAGTTCCACGGCGATATCTTGCCGCATGCGCTCGACTGCAGCATCCGGATCTACACTCGAACCATTGGTGCGGTATAGCTGGAATTCATCGATGAGCTTCAGTAACCGTGTCCGGCTAAGGATCTGCTGGCTCATACTCTGCAGGCGCATCTGGAGATCGGCAGGCACATTGGCTTCCACGTAGTGCTCAGGTACCTTCTGCTGCTCGATCAAGATGACGGTCTCAGAGCGGTACTTAGCAGGAACAAACCATCCGGCAGCTGTGCCGGCCGCCCATCCTACTACGAGACACACGGCAATCGTCCAACGGCTACGTCGTATCCTGATCCAGTAGTCGGCTAAAGCGAGTTGTGCGGGTGGTTGAGTAGCTTGATTCATGTCGGCTATCTCCGAATGGGCTTCGCGATCAGGTAGGAAAGCGAAATCGCCACTCGGTTATGATCTCCTGAATAGAATGCCTGATCAGACCTTAGAGATCTCTGCTGCTGCAGGTACCAGTAGGTAAGACTCAAGGTCCACTTGTCACCAAACTTCCGGCCAATACCCGAACCAGCCGACAAATAATTGTTCGACAAGCGGTTCAGCGATCCCGTGGCAAAAGGTGGTTCGTTGATGTTGTAGCCGACAAATGAGCTCAAGGTGGTTTGTTTAGAAAGCTGTTGGTCCACCTGAAGATTGGCCAGCGTCTGGCGTACCGCGCCTTGATACTGGTTGCCGGAACTGAGCTGCCGAATCAGACTGGCGGACAAACCGCTGCGCCGCCGGGTCCAGCTGACGGTTCCGCCGCCCATCCACGACCAGCCAGCGCCACGTTCATTCAACAGATTCGTGATTGCGCCATTGCCGGCCGGTAGGTTAAAGGTGGTATCGACGTACTGCGGTCCAATAATGCCCGACAGCTGAAGGCTGGCTGTAGGCGAATACTGGAGCAGGTATCCGACAGTCTGCGCCCCGGTGCGAACCTGACCATGGCCCGCATCCAACTGCTGAGCCATGTATTGCACGCCAGAGGAAAAGTGTGCGCTGCTCGCGTGAAAAACGCCTAAGGTAAATTGACCTGAATTGGACTGCTGAAACGCACTGCCCAGTTGATTGCCGTCTGTGCCACCCTGGTAACTTAAGTAGTTATAGGCTCCGCCGACTTGAATCTTGGTGCGGGCGCTTAGGTCGTAAGTGGCGTTGACGGCTGCCTGCTCATTCGTCTTTGGCAAGTAATCCCAGGCTACTGAGCTTGGAGTAGACAACGTACCGAACTGAGGCAAGGCCGAGGTGGCATGCAAGCTATCGAACGGGTTGGAGCTGGACACAAAGCTATTGAATAGCGAGAACGTCAGCCGTTTGGTCGCACGGTATTGAAATGCTGCTCCCAACATCTGTGACACGGCGTTGTAAGACGGTAAATTGGAGCTGCTGTAGGAAACCCCTGGCATGTAGGTTAGCAAAGAAGTCCAACGGGGCCGGGATAGGCTAAGCCCAAATTGCGGATACAAGGTGTACTCCGAATTTGGCGTGTTGTTGTTCGTATTTGCGGCATTGGTATCATAGCTGGCCGATGTCGCCAATCCCAGAACGAACATGTTTGGAATTTGCGATGACTGGTCCAGCGACGAGCCAAGGGTCCCCACTCCACCAAATCCGGCGGTCACCGACTGCGCCTGGAGGGCCAAAGGTGCGAGGAGACACAGGAAGGTCGCAACCCGCAGTGTCGCTGTTAAGCTCATGTCAAGGCACCACTACCGTATCGTGCGGACGTAACTGCACATTTTCCGATAGGTTGCTACCCTTTAAGATTTCCTTGTACCGAAAAGGAAGGCGCTCCGAGGAGCCGTCGGGGCGAATCCGTAAGACGTAAATACTGTTGCGTTTTGCAAACTCTCCCAGTCCGCCAGCCTGGGCAATAGCGTCCAGGACCGTAGTCGATTCCGTCAGAGGATAGGACCCGGGCTTGATGACTTCGCCCACGATATTGAACTTGAGGCTCTTCACTTCCTGGACGATGACCGTTACCTCGGGGAAGGAGACGAACGCGGCCAAGCCCTCTTGAATTTCCTCCTGCAGCTTGTGAGGTGTCTTACCACTGGCTTGCACGTCACCTAGCAGCGGTAACGTGATCTTTCCGTCGGGCCGCACCGGAACCGTCCGGCATAGGTCCGGCTCCTTCCATACATTGATCGCCAGAGTATCGTCAGCGCCGATTACATAGTCATCAGTGAGAGCGCCCTTGGCGGTTTGCGCCACGGTGTGAGTGCTGCCGGCCGGCAAGGATGAAGATCCTGCCTCCGCAACTACGACGGACTGTGCGCGAGCAAACGGGCCAGCGATAATCGTAACTGCAAGCATCGAGATGACGATAATAAGTTTCATGGAGGTCAACCGTGTTGCGCCGCGAAATAGCCGACGTCGAAAGGAGCGACAAGTCCAGAATCAACGTCACGAAATGAAGGATGTGGAGCGATCATCTGATAGGGCGCGGTTTCAAACCCGCCGAGGCACTCTAAGACCAATCCAGGTCGCAAGTTATGTCACTCTTGAGATACGAAAGGAGACGGAAGCTACAAAGGCCGCGGCGCTGGTGACGCGCACTACAGTTCCTGTCCCGCTCAGGCGGCCCTTCGCAATTGCGCCCGGCTTTACCGGCGGTAACATCACTGTCACCCTAATTTCTGCCCCGAGCGCCGGCAGCTCACTAGTCAGAATGGTTACGCTGGCGGCGCTTATCTCCTGGGTCAATCCAGCGCAGTGGTGCCATGTCTGATCGGCGCCTTTCCATTGGAAAGAAACCTGTGCAGTAATGGGGTAGCGTTTTGCAATTCTTGCTTCGTGCTCTTTCTGCTTGCGACATGGACGCTCTTCGATCATGTATTTTCTCAAAACCAGGAACCTGGAGCGCCGATCTACGCGTACTCACGCAAGGACGCAACAAGGCGAGCGGTTGGGTAGTTCCCAGGCTCTGCCCAATCAATGATTAATATTCAGAATTAGTAACGACGATGGGTCCTTAACTGCTCCGGATTCCTTAGGAAGACTTAAACAGTACGATGAAGCGGTTGCAACAGATCAGCTGCAATTTCCAGGGCCACGGACTGGTGAATGAGATCAATGGAGAGCACCAGTTTGCAGGCATTCTTGTGACGCACAATCACTCCCTCTAATCCCTCGAAGGCACCCCGCATGACCCTGACACGCTCTCCCACCTTGAGGAAGGGGTGTGTTTCCAGTACCGCATTACGCTCAACGCAGAGCCGGATGGCGTCAATCTCCGAGTCGGCGATAGGGGCTGGCACTCCGTTGAACGACAACATTCGAACGACACTAGGAGTGGATAGTACCTTGACTCGCTCGTCAGGATGGATCCGAGTGAAGATATAACCGGGAAAGAGCGGGAAGTCGATACTGACTTTGCGGTCTTTCCACTGCCTCTCGCTAGCGAAGGTAGGCAAGAATACCTCGACGGCCTTCCAATCGAGCTGATCTTTCACCGCCTTCTCATGGCGTGGGTAGGTATAGACGGCATACCAAGAAAGGGCATCTCTCACTTGTGATGGAGATAGCAGGCTTGGCAAGGACTCTGCGAGTAGGCTCATGGTTCTCCCTAAGCCGCCGTAGTCAACAATCGGGCAGCGCTTCGCGATGGTGACTTACAGGCAGTCACTGTGGAAAAGCTATGTCTCTAGGTTTCTGGCTAAGGGGAAAGCCGAAAAAGCGGCAATAATTTCGAGGTTGATGACGGCAGGGGGCGCAACAGTTACCAACTCGAAGCAGCCAATTTTTAAATGTCTAATTTGCTTGTTGACGACTATAAGAACTGTGGCGGCGTTTGGCAATGAGCATTGTGGCGCGCTCCAAATGAGACTAAAAGCTAAACAACTCCTCAAAAACTGCGCCGCCATTTATGCAAACATTATGCCCAATTGCGGTTGAGAAGTTGTTCTCAGGGCGGTAAGGCGTGAGGCAGGACCCGTTTCGGATGAAGCAATGGAGCTCGGAAAAGTCGAGCAGATTAAGCTCTTTGGCCGACTAGATAGAGGATCAGCTCAGCGCGGCTGGAGATTCCCAGCCTTTCGAAGATTCGAAACAGGTGGTTCTTCACGGTATGCTCGCTGAGGTTCAACTGCTGGGCGATCTCGCGATTCTTCAGACCATCGGCCACTAACGATACAATCTCTTCCTCGCGTCTGCTCAGCAGGATCTTACCCTTTACATCCGTGATTCGGCTTGGAATGGCAGCTGATAAGGCTTCGAGAAGGTACTGCAGCTGCTTGCTGTTGGCCCACACCTGTCCACGGTAGACGCTGTAGATGCACTTGCACAGCATCTCGTACGACTGGTCCCGCTCACAGACGCCCACAGCTCCGAAGCGAAATGCGTCGATCACCAGGCTGCGCTCGTGCTGGTCGAGCAACATAACGCAGCGCAGGTTTGGACGGGCCTTGGTCAGTTGCCGCAAAAGTGAGAAGCCGCTAAGCGGTCCGTTCTTTAAGGTAGAGCCGATAACGGCAACATCTATGTCGTCGAGTTGGGGCTCTTCGCCTTCACCGTAGCTGCAAGCGGTTTCGACCACTCGAAGGTTGTATTCCGACGCCTCAAGGGCGCGCGACAAGAGCTCGCACCCCATCCGGGTGGCCTCAAAGACGACAACTCGAATGGTGGGACTCTGCGGATTCTCGTTGTGCGAGACCCTCAAACCGTGGTCGGCCATAGTTGGACAGTCGAACTTTCGAAGCGACGATGATTAAGAAATTACACTTAAGTCTACGGGGGAATTCTCATTATCCGCAAGCCCAAACCGTGCTAGTGAGCTGCGGCACCTTAGCCGAGCGAATGAGTGCAATCACTAACACTTCTGTAAGGCTGATGCAAACTTTTGTCTCTATCTTTTCAGAGCCTTTTGTCCTAATCGACGATGAGAAGATTATGAGAGCATCCCGTGTCTTAAATATCGGCAAAAATGAGAACCGTCTCCAGACGGGCTCGGTACGATTGTAACATTCCTGCTTTGTCTTGTTTCAAAGCCGCACTTCGAGATGCCCCGCATGATCTCCTCACGCCTCATGTGTTTCATATCACGGCCAGCATGGCTATTAGGCAATTTGACAGAAAAATAGCTTCTGACTGAGAATAAAGAAAGGTAGACAATGTTGCAGAAGGATAGACAACCCGGGGGCCTCAATGTCAAAGATCCGGAAGCCCACCGTCTTGCTCAGGCCATTGCCAAGGCCACTGGCGAGACCATGACTCATGCCGTCAAGGAAGCTCTGCGGGAACGCTACGAACGTCTGCAATCCCGCCGGGGCAAGGCCTCCGTTAAGGAACTTCTCGCCATCGCCAAACGCGCCTCCGCCCAGGTCAAACGTCCTTATCTGGATCACGCCGAATTCCTTTATGACGAGCGCGGTGTCCCCAAGTGATCCTTGACACTTCCGCGCTCGCCGCCATCTTTTTTGGGGAACCCGAAGCCGCCCTCTACACCCAGTTCATCCACGACGCTGACCGCTGCCTGATGAGCGCTGCAAACTTCCTGGAGCTCTGCGTCGTTATTGAAGGCCAGATTGGCTCAGATGCCGGCCGTCAATGTGATGTTTTTTTCCGCAGAGCCGGCATCATCATCGAACCTTTCACCGTCGAGCAGGCGCATCTCGCGCGCCAGGCCTTCCTCGACTTTGGCAAGGGCCGCCACGCCGCCGGGCTGAATTTCGGCGACTGCTTCGCCTATGCGCTCACAAAGATCACCGGCGAGCCGCTCCTCTTCAAGGGGGAGGATTTCAAAAAGACCGACATTCCATCCGCTCTCTAAACGAGAGATCAGACGACAAACAGCTCCTTCGGGGTCCTGCGCTCGACGCCCTCTTCGTTTTCCGCGTTCTGAAGAGAGGCAGAACTTCGCCACTCGACGATCGAATGTATCACTAAGCTATTCCGTGGGAGTGGCGGGGTTGAGTGGCGCTTTGACGTAGGTTGGAATGGTGGCGGCGTTATGGCACATGGCGTGGTGGATAGGCGTCGTCCTCTCGACTGTGGTCATTCTGTGCGCAGTCCTCGTCATTGCTGCAATTGGCCACTCGCACTCGTGGGAATCAGAAGCGGAGAAACAACTCAAGCAGCGCTACCTAAGAGATCGAACTCCGGAGAAGAAAAAAGGGGGGCTGAGCGCACTCTCCTGGGACACAGGCAGAATTTGCCTCCCTCGCGCACTGGGCACGGGGACCGACTCGATCTGGGCGTGGCTCATCGCACCGCGTGCCATTGCCCCGTCCCATGCTGGTCGTGATATGTCCCGCTTATCGTCCTGCCCTGGACGGTGCCCTCCACGCGAGGGCCATTCACTCTACCCCGAAAGGTCAGCACGGTGGGCGTTTTGGTGCGGAAGAGGATGTGTTGCTGGTTGATCGTTCCTTCCAGTTCGCCTTGCTGGCCCGGACCTTGATAGTGGCCATTGATAGCATTACCCTGCTGCGTGAGTTGCAGGGTTTGGGTACGGTGCCGGCCATCCGGTCCGATGGAGTGAATCGTCCAAGGGCCGGCGACATTGGCCGGCGGCTCCTGGGCGACGGTCATGGTGCCGGCAGCGAGCAATAGGAAGATGGAGCAGAACGGAAGCAAGTTGGTCTTATTGTTCTTCATGGCGGACTCCAATCAGCGCACTCGGTGGGGCTAAGCCGTGATTTTGAGAGCAGCAAGGCAGCGGTACTGCTCAACGGCAAGCGGAGGTTGATTGACGCGAAGGGACATGTGATACCGGACGAGCTGTAAGTTCGAGCGGGGCCCTGGTTCGATGCTGCCTTCGGAAACGACCTAACGAACTCAGCAGGTGACACCGGGGCCCGCGCGGATTGCTAGATGCGCTCCAGCACCGCCTTAAGGTACTTCCAGAAGCTCTCGACCGATGAGATTTGCACGCGCTCGTTGGGGCTGTGCGGGTCGACAATGGTCGGGCCGAACGACACCATCTGCATGCCGGGATATTTTTCTCCGATGACGCCGCACTCCAGACCGGCGTGCATGGCAATCAGCTTGGCGGGCTCACCGAAGATGTCTTCATGCACCGATTGCAGCTTGCGCACGATGTCGCTGGCGGGCTCGGGCTTCCATCCCGGGTAACTGCCGCGATGTTCAACCTCGAATCCCGCCAGGCGGCAGGCGGTGGCGACCATGCGAGCGGCGCTTTGTTTGCTGCTTTCGATGGCGCTGCGCTGGCTGGTAACGATCTCGACCACATCGCCCTTGGTCGTGATAATGGCAAGGTTGGTGGAGTTCTGCACCAACCCTGGAACGTCGGGGCTCATGGCGAGAACGCCGTGGGCCAGGGTCACCAGCAAATCGACGGTCTGCCTGGCGTCGGCTGAGCCGAGAACTTTCTCCGGGCGGTCGGCCTTCTCGACCGTGATCTGCAGATCGGGATCGAAGCCGCCAAGGTCTGCCTTGTACTCGGCCTCGGCGTTAGCGACCACAGACCTCAGTTCCTTTTCTTTCGACGTGTCCAGCGCGATGATCGAGGACGCCTCGCGAGGGATTGCATTTTGCGCGCTTCCACCTTTGATGTCGGCGATCTCAACCGGCAGACTTTCCAGTGCCTTCTGCAACACGGCGCCCAAAATCCGCAAAGCATTGCCGCGGCCTTGATGGATGTCCACACCGGAGTGTCCACCCTTCAGACCAAACACCTTAATGCGCCAGCCCGAGCCGGCACTGGCAGGACGAAGCGTAACCTTGCGACGGGCGGTCGTGGTCATTCCACCGGAGCAGCCGATGCAGAGCGTTCCCTTCTCCTCGTTGTCGAGGTTCAGGAAGTAACTGGACTTGAGAACGCCGCCCTGAAATTCCGCAGCGCCGGTAAGACCCGTCTCTTCGTCGATGGTGAAGACGAACTCCAGCGGACCGTGAGCGATGTCGGTGCTCTCCATGACCGCGAGGGCAGCAGCGACGCCAACGCCGTTATCGGAGCCTAGAGTGGTTCCGTCGGCCTTCAGCCAGTCGCCATCGCGGACGAGCTTGATGGGATCGGTGTCGAAGTTGTGGGCCGTGCCTTCGTTCTTTTCGCAGACCATGTCGAGGTGGCCCTGGAGCAATGCCATGGTCGCGCCCTCGCGACCCTTGTGGGCCGGCTTGCGGACAACGATGTTGCCGGCCTTGTCCTGAACAACTTCGAGACCTAGACGAGCCGCTTGCGCCAGCACGTAGTCGCGCGCGGCAGCTTCCTTGGTTGAGGCGCGAGGGATGGCCGCGAGCGCGTCAAAATGCTTCCACACTGGTTTAGGTTCCAACTCTGCAAGTGCAGTTACCATGGCTTCCTCCGTAGGTTTTGAGTGCAATGTCATGGTACAGCGAGGGAGGAAAAGTGGCGAGGCGGGAAGGCAGTGTGCCCACCCTCTCGCCAAAGGCGGGCGAGAAAGATGGGCACGCATATTCTTGTAACGCACGCGTAGAGGCTGGGGCCACCCGGCATGAAGTGGAGGCCGCCCTAGCCAGCTTCGCCCAACAGAGGGGCAAACCTGTGGCACTCCATTGGTGGTCGGCGAGATTGGTGAGACGATTTCTATAGCGGTCCCGCAATAGATACATCCGATTTGTACGGGCAGTGTGGCGCTTCAGCGCCGCGTTCTGCCTCGGCCAAACACCTCGCTTAAGGCGCTGAGGTCGACGACCTCGGGCCTTAAGCGATTTTTTCTTCTTGCCCGATACGCGGGCCTGAAGGCCCGCACTACCCGTGCGGGAGGATACACCAATCCGGGAAGTGCTCTAATCGAGCGCGCAAGCGGGGTGCTTGCAGTCGCACTGGATCTCGGTTTCCTTTTCGTCCTGGGCGTCGTGGCAGTAGGCGCTGCAATATTTTTCGTTTGCCGCAACGGTACATTCGCACATCGAGTGAGCGCACTTCTTGTTTTCGTCAGCCATGCAGGTTTTCCTTTCTATGACAAACAGTGATTGGGTATTCGATGCAGAATACCGCAGGTTTCACTGCCCGGCCAGAACCCGGAACAGCAGATCAAAACGGGCCCACACAACGGGCAGAAGAGTCCGTGTGAGTAACCTGCCGTCCCTCCACCACCCCAGCACGTGCAACAACGGCACGTGTTGGGGACCCCGGCTACGGAGCTCGATTTCCGCGCGTTCTACTCCACCGGCGAAAACGAAACTGCGTACTGACACAGACTCTGAAGGCCGCCTCTGCCAAAGCGGCAGCAAATCGACAAACGCAGCGTTGCTGTTCAGTTCTTTCCTTTTGCGCCTTTTGCCTTCTTGCCCGGCAAAGCCAGGTCCTCGGCAACGTTGTCGTCTTCCTTCTCCAGTTCGGCCATCAGCCCCTCGTCGGTCAGGTCGAGTGGATGCGAGTTTTCCCAGTCGTGATGCACAACCTGGTGAAGCCGGTCGACGATATCTTCGTCGCGCACTTCAATAGCCAGCTCGCGACGGCTGTCGAAGCTACCCGGCGCGATGTTGATGGAGCCGATAATGGCCCGCACCCCATCGGCGAACAGCAACTTGGCGTGAAGTTTCAGGCCCTTAAGCTTGTGCACCTTGACGCCGACATCATCGAGAATGCGCAGGCCGCCGACGCCTTCGATCAGCTTCTCTTTCTTCAGCTTGTGGGGCGGCCGTGCCATGAGATGGATTTTGACGCCTCGACGGTTGGCCCGCACCAGCCGCTCGATGATGACCGGGTCCTGATAGCGCTCGTTCTGCAGCCAGAGGGAATGCTTGGCCTCGTCGATAAACTGGCCGATGCGCTGGCGCCCGTTTCCGACACACCAGATCAGATGCGAATGTTCGCCAGGATCAAAAGATTGGCGGGTCCAGTCGGCTTCAAAGCAATCGCAAATCTCTTTCACCTCAGGGCCATAGGCGGTGACGACGGCGTAATCGCGGGTCTCGGTCAGGTTCTTGGTCTGCCAATTCAGCGACTTCACGAACGCCATTTCGTCATCGACGACCATCGACTTTTCGTGGGTGAGATCGAAAGCGGGATTACTGTCGAGCACTTCGATTCCGGCGGCGGTAAGCTGCTTTCGGGAATCCTCGTTTTCGGCTTCTCCGCTGCGGCGGGCGGGATTCAGCATGATGCGGACCTTCACACCCCGTTTGTGAGCTGCGATGACCGCTTGCAGCAGGCTGGGGTCGGAGAAGACAAACATCTTGATGCTGAGCGATTTTGACGCGTTATTGATGGCGTCCAGGATAGGCTTGGCAGTGTCGTCAGGTAGTACGATCAAGGACCGGGACATAGGGTTTCCCTTCCAACAGAATCGGCGGCTGCCGATCCAGAAAAATCATTCACCACAGAGGCACAGAGGACACAGAGATTTTTAAATCGAGTTTTCTGCGTAATCTCCAAGCCTGCATGGTTAAACACATCAGAGGCAGACCAAAACCGCGTTACGTTCGCGTTAGCCAGCATCATTCATAGGATCTCAAGCTTTGAAGGGGCACGGCTTCCGCCGCGCCGTTGCAAGCCCATTATTTCTGTTATCCCGAGCCGGCTTCAGCCGGCGGGAGGAAGGCAAACTCCCTCAGGGGCTGAAGCCCAGTTCTGCAGTAGTTCGTACGGCGTGCCTGAAGGCACGCCCCTTCAAAGCTACTTTTCTCACGCCTCCCAACCGACAAATAGGGCACATTGAATTGTCTGTTCATGCTCCGGCTTTCGCCGAGGCGGCGTCGTCGAATTGCGTGCGATGAAGGTCGGCATAGATTCCGTTCAGCGCCATCAGTTCATCGTGGTTGCCCGATTCGGCGACCACGCCCCCACTTATCACGATAATCTGGTCGGCATCGCGAATAGTGCTCAGGCGATGCGCGATGGTAACCACGGTGCGGCCCTTCATCAATCTTTCGAGTGCTTCGATCACGCTGCGTTCCGATTCGCTGTCGAGCGCGGCGGTAGGCTCGTCGAGCAAGAGAATCGGGCTGTTGCGAACCATGACGCGAGCAATCCCAATGCGCTGGCGTTGCCCTCCGGAGAGAGTCAGTCCACGGTCGCCGACCATGGTGTCATAGCCTTGCGGCATGCGCGCGATGAACTCGTCGGCATTGGCCAGTTTGGCGGCTGCGACAATCTCCTCTTTGGTGGCTTTGGGACTGCCAAAAGCGATGTTATCGCGAATGGTCCCGCGAAACAGCACCGTGTCCTGTAACACGTAGCCAATCTGATCTCGTGACGCCTGGATTTTGTAGTCACGCACGTCGCGGCCGTCGATTTTCACGACTCCCGAAGTCGGATCGTAAAAGCGTGGAATCAAGCTGACCACCGTGGATTTTCCGCTCCCAGTGGGCCCCACCACGCCCACCATCTGGCCGGGCTTGATGGTAAAACTCACATCTTTGAGCACCGGGGCGTCGGGGGAGTAGGAGAAAGCAACATGTTCGAAGACGATCTCGCCCTTGATGGCCGCAGCTTCGATCGCGTCGGGCTTCTCGGGAATGACGTCGTCGGTATCGAGAATGGCGCGAATGCGATCGACTCCGACCGCGGCCTGCGCAATGGCGTTGGTGGTGGTGGCCAGATCTTTCACCGGCTTGAAGAACTTGCTGAGGTAAGCCAGATAAACGGTGAGCGCGCCGACGGTCATCGCTCCCACCAGGATGAGGGAAGCGCCGCGCCACAAGACCACCGCCGTACACAGCGCGACCACAACAGTCACCACGGGAGAGAGCATCGACTTCACTCGCCGGGCGGCCAGAGCGGCGTTCACCGTGGCATGGCTGACCTCGGCTAGATTTGCCTCCTCCAAGTCCTGGCGTCCGAAGGCCTTCACCACCTGCATGGATTCCAGACCCTGCTGCACCACGGCAACGATTTGGCTCTGCTCCTTGCGGACCTGGTGGGTGGCCTTCTTCACCGCCTTCTTAAAGCGCGATACAAAGAACAGCAAAAACGGGGTGACACCGACGGCGATCATGGTGAAATCCCAGTTGAGCCAGAACATCAGGCCAAGCATGCTCACGATGGTCAGCAGGTCGACCAAAATGTTGAGTGTGGAGGACGAGGCAAAACCCTGGATGGTCTGGATGTCGGTGGTGATGGTGCTGAGCAGAGTGCCGGTCTGATGGGTGTCGTAATAGCCGAGCGAGAGGCGTTGCAGATGATGGTAGGTGCGCAGGCGGAGATCGTTTGCCACCCATTGCCCTACGCTTTCCGTGTAGTAGTTGTCGATATAGGTGGCAAGAGCGCCCAGCAGGGCGATGACGATGGTAGCCAGCGCGGCTATTCCGGCCACCTTCAATTTACCGCCGCCCTCGAGCATGGGCCGGATCACCTGATCGAGCCAGTGCGGAAGCTTGTGAGTGCCGACCACGTTGTCGATGATGACCTTGAGCGGCCAGGGAGCAGCGAGGCTCATGGCTGTCTCCACCATCATGGCGAGCAGGATGATCAGCAGGGTGCCGCGGTAGGGTCGGATCAGGTCGCGGATTAGGCGAAACATACGGTGGCCTTGGGGTCAAAGATACAACAGCAACAGCTCGGCACGGAATCGAAAAGATACCCTAGTGTGGTGCATCAGAGCTTGGTTTATGAATTCAACGAAGCCTTGGAATCTTCCCTCATGGCCTAGAGGCCATGTCTTCTCGGGTTCGGTTCGTCACGTCTGAAGCCGTGCCCGGATACAAGGCCCCCTTATTCAACGAAACATCGGATCAGGACACTAGCACGCTAGCTCTTCGCCGCAGGATACTGCTTGAACATTTTGACGATTGCATTGTTGACCTGGCTCTCGAGCTTCTTGGGATTGTTGGCGCTCAGATTGTCCTTTGCCATGCCGCGCCATACCAGCCGCTTGGCGCTCACATCGAGGATATCGACCACCAACTGGCCGGCGTGGATGGTGATGGTGGTGTTGCCCCACGTTCCGGACAGCGCCGGTCCAAAGGCGCTAGGATCGAAGGGCGGAATTCCGCCGGTCGCGTTATAGAGCGGATCGTTCGAGGTCAGGCTGCTCTCCTGATCGATAGAACCGTAGATGTGGATGACCAGGTCGGGCTTGTCGGCGGTCAACAGAAGTCCCTTGGCCTTCATTTGGTCGTCGATCGCGCCCACGACGTCAGCAGCCAGCATGGGATGCCCTACCGCCCCAAGCGGCGCCCAGGCGTAGGTCTTAAACTTGGAAAAGTCGAGGGCCTTGTCATAGCTGACGTTGACTTTTTGTGCCTGCGCGCCGAGAGCGACGAGGAGGACCAGTAAGGGTAGATGGAAGGCGCGAGAGTAATTTCGGAAATTCATGTAGTCCTCCGTCGAGATGGATATATGGTTCGGTCGAAGGGACGGAAACCGCGTCCTCTTCAAACACGATTTCAAGAAGTTAATCTATTAGACAGCTCTGCCGTCCCCACGGGACTCGGCTTCATTTATCACTGTACCCAGCACTCCGCCTGCGGCTCCGTGCTGGGCTAGACTAAGCCGCGCCTACGGCGCTGGAGCCACGTGTGGAGTAAACAGCTATCGCCGGCCTCCCCAGCCACCGCCGCCTCGGCTGGCGCCGCCCCAGCGGTCATCGCCGCCACCAAAGCCACCGGAGTGCTGATACTGCGAGAACCGTTGGCTTTGTTCCGCGCCTCGTTGCCGATCCTGTGCTTCCTGATTCAGGTCGCCATAGGAGCCGCCGCTCGGGGGCTTATACCCGCTTGCCGAGGAACCCGATTTGTAACTCTGCGCTTTCTGTTGGTCCGCGGAATAGTTCGGGTTGCTCTGGGCCTTTTGCTGCGCGGATGCATAGTTCGGATTCGTGCTCGTGGGATGTGCCTGGTCGTAGCTCTGAGCCGAAGTTGTAGTTGGCTTTTGCACGTCGTTCCAGCTGCCGTTGTTGTATGTCTGCCAGCCGGAGCCGGTGTTCTTGTAGACGTTGCCGTCGTGGCCGGCATACATGTCGCCGTTCGAGGTCTTCCCTGCGGCAGTATTGCCGTAAGCAGTGCTGGTTGCCGCACCCTTGCCACCTTGTGACGTCTGGACCGTTCCTGCCGAACCGTAGGCATTCGTCGCATGCTGCGTGTACGCGGTGTTGCCGTTCTTGCTGACCGCCGATTGTCCCCATGATCCGTAGGCGTTCGAGCCCTGGTGGGTTACGGCCGAGGCCCCTGTGTACGGGTTGTAGGCCTCACCCACGGCTTGCTTGCCGTAGGCGGTGGATGTTGTTGCGCCGCGGGCGTAGGTTCCGGTATTCGGGTTGTACGACGTTCCCCAATGCGCGCTGCCGTAGGGTCCGTAGGCGGCGCCGCCGTAACCGTAAGCGCCGGTGTAGGGATTGTAAGTGTGGTAGCCGTAGGTGGCCGCGTACGGATAGTAATAGCCGTGATACACGTAAGGCGGATAGTAGTAGCCAGTGCCGCTGGCCACGATGGCGCCGACGGTCGCGCCCATGACGAACGCTCCCATGTATCCCGCGGTGTAGCTGGAGGTCACATAGCCTTCGGTAGCGGGTACCTGCGTTACGTAGGTGACGTTGTACACGGGCGAGCTCGGCGGAATTGTGTAGATGACCTGGGGCACGCTCTGGGTCACTTGCCATGGACCTTGCGGATTAAACGAAACGAACCACACGCCCTGATAGCACAGGTAGTAGGCGTTGCCGACTTGGATCACTTTGTTCGGGGTGTTGACCGCGTACAACATGGTCGTGCCTTCGATGGGCTGGAACTGCGGCTCGCCGACGTAGGAAACCTTCGCCTCCTTGGCCGCTTCCGCCATGTTTACGGTGGAAGTGGTTGGAATCTGCGCGATCAGAACCGCGTCTTCGGCCTCAGGAGTTCCCGGAACCGAGGCCAATACCTTTCCGGCAGGACTGCTGGGAGGAATCTTGGCAAAATCCGCAGGCAGGCTATTGGTCGCGAAGATCCACGGGCCCACCAGCGGAGTCGTGCTGCTGAACCAGCGGCCCGATGTCAGGTAGTAGAACGCTCCGGTCGGCGTGTACTTGAAGACCGGGCTGTCGGTGTTGGCGGCGTAGGCCAGTTGCGTACCAGGAATCGGAGTCCATTGCGGACGTCCACTAAAGACGATGATCTCCGCGGGAGTGGCACTGTAATACACAACCGGATAGCTGGCGGCACTGCCCGGAGGCGCAGGAATGAAGCTTTTCAGGCTGGTGAAATTCGCGTTCTCCGGGACCTTCGACATCTGCTTAGGCAACTGGGCAGTCGCGGTCCAGGTGCCTTGCAGGCTGGAGGAAGTCATCCAGCCTTTGCCGTTAAACAAGTAGTAGGTGGAACTTCCCTGCTCGGTAAACAGCGGCCAGTTGGCATTAACGACGAACTGCAAATTGGAGTTCGCGATGGGCGCATCGCGGGCGCGCCATTCACCAGCAGGAGAATCGCGGGGCGTAGGCTGACGAAGATGGTCGGCGGATCGTTCTTGACCGGCGCCGCCGGCGGAATTTTGTCTTTCTTCACGCTTGCCACCAGACGGTCGAGCGAGATGGTCATGGTGGCGGCAGGATTAAGAAACTGCTTCATCAGTTGGTCCATCTGCGTGGTAGTCGCGGGATCGAGACCCGGGAAGGACACGCTGGTCACCTGTGGATCGCTCAGAAAGACGGTATGCGCGTCCATGTTCACGGCCGACTGCATCTGGACCGTGACCACCCCAACGTGGCTCTTGCCTCCGGTTGGCGTCAGGGTAAACGCCATGCGCCCATTGACCTGCTGGTAGTTGGTCCAGCTATCAACCTGCGGCTGATAAAGGACCAGGGTCCCGCCGGGCTTGGTAATCTGGCGCGGCCATCCCGGGTCTTGAGCGGTTGTGGTAGCGACCAACCCAAGGGTCACGGCGAACAGAAAAAATACGCTCTTGGTGATTGCTGGCAGGCTGATTCTGGAATTGCACATGATGGCACAACCTTCGTTGAAAGCGATTCAGTGGATGGTTCGGCGACCCTAATAATCTCGGGCCACCATGCCTCTTCGCGAGCTTCCCGGACCTGGCCCGAGAACCCGCAAAGCGAATAAAAGATTTGGAGATGCGGGAACCATATTACGTCAGCCGATGATTATTTCGTACTTCTCTTTACAGGATTGCCGGGGCCATGCCGGCATTGCGTCCGGCAAGCCTCCGGCCTACTTGGACCTGTGATTCACGCTAAGCCAGCGGGACGGTTCATGGAACTATCAACTTTGTTAGGGAGGCCTTGAAAAGTTGCCAGAGATGAACCGGATGCAGACTGTTATTGCAGTGGAGAGGCTAGAGCATTTTCGGATGGTCCGTAACCGCCTTGAAAGGGCGCGGCTTCAGCGGCTGCTGAAAAAATCAAAACCGCAGATCCCGCGCGGGCGAAAGAGACTGTGTCGCAACCCATGTCGCCGCTACGCGGCTGGGGAATTTTTCCCATTCACACCCGGGGCTTGCGCCCCGGGCTCAATGCGCTGCCGCCGCTGCGCGGCTGGTTCAATTAGGATTCGACCTTTTCGTCCCACTACGAAATTGCATTTCCGGTTGCGACACAGTCTCTGAAGGCCCGCTCGGGATTACAAAAATGAAGAGCTTATCGGCACCACTGGAACAGGCTGCTGAAAAAGTCTAGCAAACGCTCTCGGCGGGAGCCCCCTGCTTCAGCAGGGGGAGCTGGACTTTAGTCCAGCGGAAAAGCCTTCGCTTGCAAAATGGGCTTTATACTAGAATAGCCCAGGGTTTCCCCACTCCTGGCGCTAAAGCGGGTGACGAAAGTCCAACCTTGCCCGGAGCGCTGAAGCGCTCCTTCCCCCGCATAAATGCGGGGGCTCCCACCAAGAAGCACATTCCAAGAGTCATACTCTGCCTTATTCAGCACCCTCTGGAGGCGTGCCCTGACACAAACCCTGCGCTAATCCAGTTTTTCAGCAACCTGTGAAGACGTGCCGTTTCAAAGCGGATACAGCCACCGTGGAAGGCTAACAGTATCCAGACGGAAGAAACATTTCGCCACGGGAAGCGGCATAGATGGCATTAATCAGGTCTGACGATGCACGGGACTTGAACACATAACCGGTAGCGCCAAGCGCTACCGCCGCACGAACAAAATCTCCGCTCTCATGGACCGTCAGGAACACGATTCTGGCGTGGCACTTCATCTCTCGAAGACGTCGGGCAACATCGAACCCGGTCATGTCTCCCAAGGAGATATCCAGCACCACTACGTCGGGATCCAGACCTCGAGCCTGGCTTATTACGGAAGCGCCGTTGGGCAGCGCTGCCGCGATGACGAAGTCTTCCCGCAGCATGTCAACGACATTTTCCAGAACCGCCGGGGAGTCATCGGCAATTACGATCCGCACGGAAGGCACCTGCTGAACTCCAATCAACCCTGAGTGTTGGCCAAGACAGTGGCCTGTTGCCTGTTCTCAGGCTATTCCGGTGCAGGCCGCCTGCCTACTGGCAAAAATGCTTGTTCTGTAAGATGAAAATTCGAGGTTTACGGGTAGGACGGCCGGATGACTGGTTTCGGACAAAAGGACACGAGACGGCCTGCGACGGCCAAAGAAAAAGCCGGAGTTTGGAGGCTCCGGCTGGTCAGGTCAAACTGGGAAGTTGGTCTATTTACCCAGCTTGCGCCGCATAAAGCCCAACAGTCCCAGAGCCCCGGAACCGAACAAAACAAGCGTACCCGGCTCCGGCGTGGTTGTGGCTGTCACTCCAGTAAAAACGAAGGAATCGTCATTGTAGTTCCAGTCAGACTCGCCGTTGGGCAGATCTTCCATGCCGACGTAAGTTCCGGCCGGAAAAAGGACACCGTTGAGAACGCCGCCACTGAAACTCGTGGCGTAGGCATGGTTTACGCCGTCCTCGCTGAGCGAGGGATCGGAGGCGAAAATCAAGCCGCCCAAGGTGACATTCTCAAGTTCAAATACCAGCGTATCTCCGGTATTCGCAAACCCGAAATCGGCGCTGGTGCCGGTGGTCGTGGTCTGGTTGTTGAATAACCACGGACTCATGGTTCCGGTGGTGACATCCAACATGCGAACGAAATCAAGATCGGCCGCACCGCCGCCGCTGGCCGCGCCACCCTGGACGAAGAATCCGGTGATGTCACCGGTAGAGCTGGCGGTAAAGACGTTGGTGGGGGCAATGGTGCCGATGTTGCAGTACGGAATGCATCCGTCGGCAAATGCCGGCAAGGAAATAGCAACCGCAAGGGCTAACAAAAGCAAACTGGCGCGTGTGATTTTCAAGTGATTCTCCTCTTTCTGGGGACCCGCAACGGGGATCATAGAGGACCCAAGTGTTGGTGCTCGTAGTTGACCTTCAAGCACTTCCAGTTCCAAAATTCCAAACTGGTAACGACCAGTAATAAATGAGTTACGCTCCACGTTGCGGGTAATAGGACGAGTCACTGTGCACTGGGTTGCATAACAAAGTACCGGAATGGTTCTCATCGCAGTTAGTAGTAGTGCTAGATTCTCGCACAACACGCATATGGTTTTGCGCACTTACAGAGGCGACTCGGTGACGCGTCATGTCGCCGACACGAGTACGGTTCGCGCGCAGGCGACGAAGACAGGAGTCTATCCGCTCGTGTCGATATCTCCGGCAACGGCGGCGACGACCGGTGCGGTCATGTGAGGCTGGCTTTAACCTATAGCGATCGGATGCCTCAAAGTCTCTTACGTGTTCTCGTGCTTGGAGGATCGAGGGGGCTGACGGACAGGCGCTCAAAGTCCGGAGATTTTATTTTCAGCCGCAGCTTGGGCAATTGCAGGTCCTTCGAGACGGCTGGCAGTTTCACCTTCTTTAATCGACCGGCGACAACATCTTTGCGCTTGGCGACCACCCGGTAAGCGAACCTCACGTTGCTGGTGCCGCGTTGTTGCTCAGAAACATGAAAACCAATGGCAGTGCGTTTCCCGACGAACATACCCTTGGACTCCCCATACGGAGTCAGAAAGACGTGGTAGCCTTTCGCGTCGACAAGAGCCGCGAAATCCGGATCCAATCGCACCTCCGCTTTTCCATCCACCAACTTCGCCTCGCCAAAATCTTCGAACCAGCTCTCCGGACTCTCCATGCAGTACAACTGCCTATGCGAACCATCCGGATGAGGCACGACTGCGCTCTTGACGCCGCCTTTGACCGTAAAGTCACCCTCGATCACCACCGCGCCTTTAAAGTGGCCGGCTAGACCCTTCGCACACGAGCCGAAGACGCCTGTCCCAGACGTGCTCATTCCGGCGACACCGATGCCTGCATTAGTCAGGCCGATGACACCGATGCCCTGGTCAGTAATCTGATCGGTCGGAACGCCCGCGCCAGAGTTCGTTATGCCGACGACGCCGAGGCCTTTGTTGGTGTTGCCCCAGACGCCAATCACGTTCAGGCTGCTGCCAAGAACCCCAACGCTTTTGTCGTTTACACCCAGAACTCCAGCGGGAGGGCCGGGAACTTGGAATGCAGCGTCGCCAAAGCCGAAGACGCCGGCCGAAGAAGCGCTTCTGCCCATGACACCGGCTTCCTTGGTGCTGTCACCGTAGACGCCGGGCTTCGAAGTGCTGCGGCCCGCTACGCCGGTGAAGAGCTCGCTAACGCCGAAGACCCCGGGCGCAGAATTGCTCCCGCTCCTGCCTATGACGCCGGATTGCTTCTGGCTATCGCCGAAGACGCCCGGGCCTGTGTTAGCTACGCCTCTGACGCCAATGCCGCTGTCAGCTTGGCCACGCACCCCATCCCCCGGGCCACCGCTCCTGCCGACAACCGCATCGCTAGAAAAGCTAGTGAAAAACCCGCCAGCCCCAGACGTGCTCCGGCCCACCACGCCGGTCCCCGAATCGCTATCGCCCTCGACGCCGACTCCGGCTCTGGTTCTGCCTACCACTGCAAACCCAGAATCGCACTCTCCCTCGACCCCTGCCGTAACACCGGACCCGGCGACTCCGGTCCCGCCTACACCGTAAACCCCCGTTGCCCTCCCCAGAGCGCCCGGCGGAAAAATACCGCTCGCACCAAAAACCCCAGTACCGGGGCCTAGTTCCATATGGTTCAACGAGACATTCCCTGTTTCAGGGTCGCGTCCAGGGTGCGCCACTTGGTTTGCATGAGTTAGCGTAAGAGAACGGGCGCTTAGACCGACTACTCCAAAACCTCCCATGCTTTCTGTCGCGCCAAGAATTCCGATACCTCCCGCGTAGAAGTCTTGTGGTGTTTGCTTGTTCTTACTCATCCCAACTACGCCGATAACGGAATCATTCTTCGCGTCGCCGCGGACGCCGGCTACAGTACGACCTTCACCGAAAACGCCGTAGTCCTCTCCTATTCCACATACCCCAGTCTTGACTTCTGGCGTTTCTCTTTGGCTCTGGCCAGATGCATCCACACTTTCACCATAGACTCCGCATTCCGAACCTTGAACGTTGACTCCGTAGGTCGAATCGGTGCCTTTTCTGTTCGTCGAAAACGCCGCTCGTGGAAATCCCGCCCCGGTAAAAGCTGGGCCCGTTGCCGTAAATTGATCGTCATGTGCCATATATTCGCCCCTTTGCTCTAACGTCGCGTAACGAGAGTCTACGCTGACGAAGTCGTCATCTACCGCCTGATTTCGAAGCTCGAATTCTCAACCCCGGAGGCTTTTCCATGCACTTCGATTTGCGTTCCAACGGCAACAACGCCATTAGCGATTCCCCTGCCGTTACCGCCCGTCCGAAATCCAATATTGGTTGGCCCATTGGCTTTATAGTCTTGTGCTTGATGATGATCCGACATGCCCCACACCCGAGAAAGGTTGTCCCTCCTGAGAAAGGGACGATACAGGTGACTGTAACAGCTGCTATCGATTGGGGCCCGGAAAAGCGCCTTCCCTCAAGGTAGACCAGCACGACGACCAGACGCTGGAGGCGGACGCGGGCGAGGTCAAGTGAGACCTGCTCTCAGAGAAAATCTGCTTCGGTCAACCGGAAGTTCTTAGGGCTGAAGTCCAGCCTAATATCACGCTTCTGCGGACCGGCCTGAAGGCCGTCCCTTTCAAGGAATCAAGCTTGAAGGGAGTGGTATAACCGACACCGCTTTCAGACGAACAGGAATCAGGCGGGCGTGCACGAATCTACGCTGTGGAGATCGTCATCTGCCGCTTGATGGCATATTCCAGCAACTCGGCGTTGCTCTTGACTCCCAGGGTCTCCATCATGCGGTATTTGTGGAAGGCCACCGTTCCCGGTTTCAGGTCAAGGACACTGGCCACTTCTTTCATCGACTTGCCCTCGGCCAGGAGCTGGAGAATTTCGCTTTGGCGTTTGGTGATGCGCTTCTCGTCGGCCTGAGACTTCCCCTGATTGAGTAAGAAGGTGACGGTCTCGCGAGCGATGAGGGGCGACAGGTAGGACTCACCCTGAACCACTTTCCGAATCGCAGCTACCAGCTCGTCGCCGGCGGAATGCTTAAGAACGTACGCCGAGGCGCCACGGCGGAAGGCTTCCGCAGCCACATCGGCAGCCATATTCATGGTCAGGAATACAAGCTTGACTGACGGCATCTTGTGCTTGAGCTGCTCGCCCGCATCCAGGCCGTTTAGCTGAGGCATGGCTATGTCCAGGATGACGACATCCGGATTCAGGGTTGCGGCCACTTTGAGGAGGGTGCGGCCGTCGGTTACGACGCCAACCACCTCAAACTCGGGCTCCAGCATGGTTTTGCAGGCGTCTGCCACGAGTTTGTGATCGTCGGCAATCAGAAGGCGCGCCGCGGGTTTGCGTTCCATGGCAATACTCGTTTCTCGCCCTAACTCTATTGTGCCTACCGAAGGAGGGAAAGTCGAATGATAACGCGTGAAGGTAGTGGACCACTTTGAATCGAGGCCGGAGAGCAAGGCTCCGGCCCACTGCATTCAAAATTAGGTTTTGAGCTTGCGGCGCAGTATTCCGGCGAGTCCGAGGATGCCAGAACCGAACAGCATGATGCTGCTGGGCTCAGGAGCCGTTCCGCCCGTACCCTCCGTGCCAGTGCTGGTGTTAATCGTGCCGGTCAGCGTGAAAGCTTCCGAAGGAATCGAGCCAATGGTGTTCTCATAGGCCGCCGATGGTCCGCTGTTCTCATCCCAGTAAATCGGGTTACTAACCGAGCAGCCAGAGGTCGAGCAAGCATTCGACAGGGTCACAAAGCCCGTGCCGGACCAGGGAATATTCGAGAACGAATAGTCAGCCTGATACAAAGCATAACCAAACTGGTTGGTTCCCAAGAAGGTGTTGGTGACGCCGGTCAGGGTCTGGGGTGTGCCACCGAACGAAGTCGAACCAATCTGCATATCAACCGTGGTCAGCAGATCCGAGGTCGAGGCATCCCAGTAAACGATGTGCAGGTCTTCAATGCTGGAGAAGTCGGGGACGTCGAACGAGTCACTAACCGAGAAACCGAAGTTGATCGTCCAGGCATCGGTGGTGCCGTTGTACACGAAGTTCGCATAAAGTGTGTCTGCCATTGCCGGCGAAACAGCCAGCATCAGACAGCACACCGCGAGCAGTGACAGCGAAGCGATACGCATTTTCATGGAGAGGACTCCTTCCTGAGCCCAATTTGGCATTGCACTCCCCCAAGTACCCCATGTCAACGCTATTTTCCACGCCCTCCATATCGTAAGTATTCCCAGAGCACACCAAGTCTGACACATCCCACAGCCGGTCCGTGACGCCAGCGGCCATTGCCAGACCCATGCGGCGAGCGAATCAGCTGGATTGGTTGTGACGGGCGGAACGCTAAAGCGGGAGGAGTGGGGATCAAAAGTAAATGGCGCCGCCAAGAGGCGACGCCAGGGTTAACAGATGGGTTAGATTCCGCGGATTCTTACTTTCCGCCGAAGGTGAAGTTCACACCGGCGACGTACTTGAAGTTGGCTTGCCACGCCGAGTAGCCGGCCACGTGGTTGGAACCAAAGTGAGTTCCCAGGTAATCCACTTCGACGGGGCGGAACTGAATGGACTTGGTGATGGGAATGTCCAAGCCGCCGCCGAACTCCATGGCGAAGCCGTTGTTGTTACCGCTGGCCGAGCCACAGTTACCCTCGAGCTTGCAGAGGTTGGCATCCAGGTTGGTATGCGCCGCGCCAAACAGGGCCTCTCCAAAGGGCTGGAACTTGCCAGAGTGCTTCTTGATCTGCGGTCCGAACATGTAGGTGAACAGGTTGCCGCTCACGTTGCCCACAAACTGACCGTCTTGACTAACCCGCTGGCCGGTGCCTTGGGTGTAGCCCATGAAATCGGCTTTAATGCCGAAGATGGGGCTGACGTTGTAGACAAATCCGCCGCCGCCACCGAAGACGTTGAAGCTGGTGAGGGCTGCTGTGTTGGGGTGAACATTAATGAACGAAAATCCTACTGGAACTTCGAATTTTGGATAGTCCTGAGCGAAGGATGCCATGCTTAACGCCAAAACAAAGCTCAGTACAAGAATCCACTTGCTATTTTTCACTGACAATCTCCTATCTCCTATAAAAATCTAGACTTGTGCGAAATTTGACTTCTACCGCTCTCTCGCCCGCAATTCCCTGATTATGGGGTTCCTGATTAGACGGTACCCAACCCGTGAGGTCACTCTGGGACAGTTTTATGGTATCGAGATCTGCCCCGCTGTGAAACTGGTAAAATTGCGAGTCGTGTGGTGGAAAAGATACAGTTTGTAGTAGTTAACTATATTTATTACTTATAGATAGAATGATTCTTCGAGACGCTAAGAAATTGGGGTGAGATGGCTGATTTGGACTTCCAAGCGCGTTTTGGAAGGTACTTTTCGATCCAGATTGACACACCCGCGGCGGACTCCTGACCGGGCTTACGGTTTGATGGCCGGAAGCTGCGAGGCCAGTTGCACGTTCATCAAGTAATCGAGCCGGCGGTCGAGCTGGAAGAACAGCTCCGCCTTGGTGCCTCCCGGCAGCGCCGCCTTGAACTTGGGCAGATACTCCAGTCGCAAGTTGATGATCGCCGTATCTGCGTCAGCCAGCGAGTGGATCAGGCTATCGGCCTGGTCCGGCGTCAGAGTCTGATAGGCGTCCGCGTATTGTTTCATCAAGCCAAAGCGCGAGTCGTTGATCTTCCTGACCTCGGCGGCATACTCGTCATAGACCGGCCAGAAGGCCGCCGCCTGCTCGTCGGTTAACTGCATGTTCTTGGTAATGAGCTGTTTGGTCTTGGCCCGCATATCCTGCCGCAAGAGCTGAACATCTTTGTCGTTCACCGTAGGCAGCGGGGTGGAATAGGCCTGTGCGAGCAATCGGGTGCCCGGCAGCAGTACGGAACTGGCTAAAACAAGAATGGCGACGGGGCGGTTGAGCATAATCCCTCTCCATGGAAATAGCGGGGATTGCGACTCGGCGACGCTAGCGCGGCCGAGCCGTCAACATGAACGAATCAGTGATCGCGGACAAACGCTTACATGGGTTGGGCACGCTTGCGCATGGCCTGTTCGATCTCGTGCTGGCGGATCTGCTGAAGCTGCTCATATTGCTGGGGCGATAGAATTTTCTGCACCTCAGGATTGGTCTGCTCGTGCAGGGCCCGCAACTGCTCCATTTTCTGCATACCCGTCAGGGAGGTGTTGGACTTGATGGCCTCAACCTTGGGAGCCTCTTCCTGGAGAATGGGCATGAGCTTCATCTTCTGTTCGGGACTGAGATTGAGCTGTTTGGCCAATAAAGCCATTTTTTGCGCCTGGCCCACGTTTTGCGTTTGCTCCTGTGCCTGCGCTGCCGGTGTGGTCACCAGCATCATGCCCAGGGCAAGCGCCACTACGGTGAGAATGATCATGCGATGTTTCATGTGGTTTGAACCTTCCTTACTTTCGGAATGCGGATTGCCGGACGGCTGTCGAGTTTACACCAAGGAGCCCGGGGCGAGAATTTCCTGGTCTAACCGACCGAGCCTAAACAGGCCGCTGAAAAAATCGGAAAAGCAAATCCCTAGCGGGCTAAAGCCCGCTCGGCCAATCAAGAATAAGACCTATCGGCACGACTAAACAGGCCGCTGAAAAACTACCTACTGACAACAGCCCGGGTAGTGCGGGCCTTGCAGGCCCGCGTTCACCGGGTCTTGTGAAGAGGGCTTTAGCCCCAGGGGTACCTCGTCCAAAGCCGCTAAAATAGCCTCTTTTGGGCAATGTCCCCAGGCCTAAAGGCCGTTTCACGGTACTCGCTTGACGCGGCGCTGAAAGCGCCGCACTACCCGAACTCGCTCCGGAGAGGACTTTTTCAGCAGCCTGTAAAGTCATGCCCTGACACAAACCGTTCGTAACAGAGTTATTCCGCGGCCCGTAAAGGTGCGCCCCTTCAAAACGCCTGCTCAACGGCCTTTTCAGCGGCCTGTAAGAGTCGTGCCCTGATGCGACTCGCAGCCCACCATGTTACGAGATGGGCTGCAGCCGAATTGCATTCTACTGCTTGACCATCGGAATGCTGGATGCCAGTTGCAAGTCAATCAACAAGCCGACACGCCGGTCAAGCTGGAAGAACAGTGCTGCCTTCTTGCCGGGCAATACCGCCTCGAACTTGGGCATGTACTGCGTGCGCAGATTCACGGTGGCCTGATCGGTTGCGGCCCATCGCTTGATCAGGCTCTTGGCCTGCGCGTCGGTCATGGTGTCGTAGGTTTGCGCATATTCCTTGATGAGCGCCAGCCGGCTATCGCCGATCTTAGTGGCCTCGGCAGTGTAGGCATCGTATACCGGCCAGAACTTGGTGGCTTCGGCGTCGGTTAATTGCAGGTTGGCGGCGATGATTTGCTTCTTCTGCGAGCGGACATCCTCGCGCAACAGTTGAATGTCCTGATCGGTGCCTGCCGAGCTGGCCGCAGGCTGTTGTTGTTGCGGCTGTGCAAACGTTGCAGCCGGCAAGATGAGTGCGCCAGCCAGAATTAGTACCGCGGCAATATTCTTTTTCAACATATCGTCTCCCTGTTAGTAAGTGTTTCAGTTACGAAGTTTGATTTTTCGACTGCCAGGTAATCACTTCCATAGCCACTAATCTGGCAATGAGGACCGCCAGGTACAACTGTCCGGCCAGCGCCTCCCCCATGGAGAGCGCGCGTGCAATCGGCCGCACCGGAGTGATGTCTCCGTAGCCTACCGTACTGAGCGTGATGTAGCTATAGTAGGCCCAGGTCCACCACACTAGTCGAGAGGGCCGGCGGTGCTGTTGAACGATCCGGGATGTAAGAGCTCGGTGATGTGGTAGGCGTGGGCCCAACCCACTCCGAAGAGCAGGTAAACCGCAATGGCGCCCTGGACGCGGTACGAGGTGACCGGTCCGGTGCGAAAAACCTGTGCCAGCAAAACCAGGGCTATCACGATGACGGCGACCAGCGACCAGATGCCAGCCCATACTTGCAACGCCAGGGTCGGCGTGTGGAATGCGATCCAGCGCACGGCAAGAGCGACGCTGCCGATAAAGCCGCCAGCGGGAACAGCCAGCGCCGTCCCCAGGCGATGGCGACTCCCGACACCAGCAACAGCGAAAAGACGAAATCGCCGTACCGCTGCTCATCGCTTTTTCCAAATCCCAGGGAAGGGAAGTACGAAACCGACCGTTATCAGCAGCGCCCAGGAAAATCGACAGGTTGGCCTGCGATTGCCAGGTCTCCTTGATGAAGCCACGAGCTTTCTCGCGGACTGCGCTGTGCGTGATGTGCCGGGTGGGTTCTGGCATCGGGCCTCGCTAGGCGTGTGCTAGACGTCTGGCCGATAGGCTCAACATCAGACGCGTCGTCCCCGTCATAATCATGCTGATGCCTACCAGCGTACCGATTACCCACAACGAACTCGACGGCCACTGCCGCCACACCAGCAAGCCGAGCAGCAAGGTGACGATGCCGTCGAAGAGAATCCAACCCGAGCCGGCGGCGCTGCGGCTCTGGAAGTAAGCCACCAGGTCAAACACTCCCTCGACCACAAAGAAAACCGCCAGTGCAAAGGTGAATGCGGCGACTCCGATCACGGGATGCAGGAGAAAATAGATTCCCACGATCACATAGGCAATCGCTACCAGAAGCTTCCAGATTATGTGCCCGGCGCCATGCGACTGGAACGCATGGACGAATTGAATCGCGCCGCTGAAGACGATGAGCCATGCGATGACGAGAACCACCCCCCATGAACTGGCGAATGGCAAAGCAATCGCGAGAAAACCGAAGACGATAAGAAGAATCGCCCACACAATTGAGCTTCCGGAGCCGAGTTTGGAGAGTCCTTCTGCTGCCATGTTTTGCATTCCTCCGTGCAGTTAGGATTACGGTTTACAACAGGTTGGCCGGTGGGTCAGGCATTCGCAATCCGCCGGCGGTCGCCAACATCTTAGCAGCCTTAACCCTCCCGGATTACAGCGACAAGGTAAACTGGGTGGTTTCCAACCTTCAATCTCTGCCCAGGAGGTTTTTTAATGCCGGAATCCGGCGGTTCTAACATCGAGTTGGCCCATCACCTTAGCGAACACAGCGAGCACGCTCCGTCCCGCGCGCACGCGATTCTGGAGATCGTGGAGGCCATCGTCCTCGCGGTCGTTGCCATCGCCACTGCCTGGAGTGGTTACCAGGCCGCGCTTTGGACCGGACATCAGGCTGAACTCTACGGTCTAGCCAACCGGTACCGCGTGCGGGCCGAGGGAGCCACTGCCTACTCCAATCAGGAACGCGTGTACAACGCCTCGACCGTGGTCGAGTGGCTCAAGGCGGAAGCCAACGGGCAAAAGAACCTCGCCGATCTGTTTGAGCGGCGTTTCCTTCCAGAGTTCCTTCCGGCGTTTGAGTCCTGGAAAAAGACCGACCCGCTCCATAATCCGAAAGCTCCTGTAGGGCCATTCTTCATGCCCGAATATCGCAACGCCAAGGCGGAAGAGGCCGCGAAGCTGAATGACAAGGCGACCGAGACCTTCGAGGAGGGCAATCGCGCGAGGGAGCGCTCCGACAACTACGTGCGCGTCACAGTCCTGCTGGCCACCGTCCTGCTGCTGACCGCGGTCAGCCAGCGCTTCAAGGTGCGGGCGGTACGAATTGGACTTGCAGTCATCTCTGCCCTGCTGCTGTGCATCCCGCTTTACCGTATCCTGACCCTGCCGCGAGCTTGAGCGTGTGCGTAAGAACTCAGTTGTGGCAATCGGGCCGGAGGGGGCGAGCTGGGAGACAAGTTCGTTAGGCCTCACGGCCGGCTCAACGACAACTTCTTGTCGTAGCGAATGGCTTTCAGACTGTGAGGGATCCGTCGTTTCCTCGGCGGGCGTTCCAACGCTAACAACTAGCAGATTCCTCGCCTCGCTCGTAATGACAACTCTAGACAATTACCCTCCAGCGAAATATGGGGGCATTACTGCGGCGTCACCGATTTGAATTCCTCCCCGCCCTTCATCGAGATGGTGACGATGTCTTTGGCGTCGAGATTCATCTTCATGAGGTCAACCATTTTGATTTGGCTGTTGTCGTAGGTGCGGAAGTAGAACCGCTTGGCCTTGAGATCGCTGGCCGCGGTCCAAATCGTATAGTCGGCCATGATGTTGCCGTGTTCATCCTTCTCGTGTTCGCGGGCTGCGCCCTTGGGAATGTCGAACTGATTCAGGATATGGAACGCTTCAAGAACGGCGTCGCCGCCGGTCTTCGACGGAAAGACGGACTGGCTGAAGGCGACGGCGCGAACGAAGCGCGACGGCGGCGTGAAGTCTCCCGGCATCCCGGCCATCCCCGAGCCCTGGCCGAACGGCTTAAGCGTGAGCGAGCCCAGTTTCACCGGAGGCACGTTGGTCATCGAGAAATTAACATAGTTGCGCAGATTGGTCATTTGCCAATCGAACGTCGGTGAGTTGGTAATCACTCCCAGCGGAGCGTCATAAAGGGTAAGTTTGCCGCCGACGTACTCGATCACCATGCTCTTGCCGGAGGCGTCACTCACGATGAAATGAACTTCTGGAGCGAAGCCCCAACCTTCGTAGACGACAGCAGGGACAACGATTTTGCCGATGTTGGCTTTCACCTCGTCAACACTGGCGAAGTTCTCCAGCATCCACGAACCCAACTCCCACGGAGCGATGGTATTGCCCGCATCTGCTGCCGTATAGGGCATGTATCCGGCAGAAGTCGGGAAATAGAAGAGCCCCGAGGCCAGACCCTTTTCGTTTACCCCGTCAAACAAGACTGGGAACCCCACACCGTTGGCTCCGACGCTGGCGTACTTCGCTTTCCACTTGAGACCTGGCTTACCGTCGGGCGTGGTCCCTACCCGCGCATAGCCGCGCGGAACCACGATCACGTCGGAGTGAAGATCGATGGCGAATTCCAAGGTTCGCGCGTGAACCACAGTGCCGTCGGCCGCGGTCAGAGTGATGCCGGTGCAAGCCGGCGCAGATTGCACCCCGCCACTCAGCAGCAACGCGACTGCGAATGTGGAAGAAATAACTTTTCGTACGACTTGATATTGAGTCAAATTATGTTTTCCTCTCCTCTACCATTCGTGACCTGGAAAATGTCTTGTCCTACTGCGCGACTTGTATGGCTGGCGGTTTCCAGCTCCCGTCGATGATTGAAGGTGGAGTCTCCTTCGGCCAGTACAGCCGCAGCATAGGAACAAACTTAGCCTTCGGTGCAGGCAGCCAGTTGGCTTCCTTTGCCTTGCCGGGTGAATCGGCCTGGAGATACAGGTCCACCGAACCGTCCGCGTTGGTCGTGAATTTGTTGCGCTGGCTCAGGGTGTAGCGATTGAGCGGGTTCGGCACGAAGAAATAAGACGCATCGTACATAGTGAGCGACCAGAAGCCGTTGACTGGAGGCATCTGACCCTTATCGAAGTGCAGGACGTATTTCTTCGAAGCGGCGTCGAAGTCGTTGCCGCTCGCGTCTTTTTGCCCCGCGGGATAAATCGCGTCCTGGGGCCGGTTGGCGCCGAGACCGATGGCGGTGACAAGCGCCCGATCCAGATAATCGGTGCCGTAGAGACCCGCCTTCGGGAGGATTAGCCACCCGTTTACAGGCTCAACTTTCTTGGCGAATTCTATGATCTTCGCCTGGCCCAGCTTAGGCACAGCCTTTATGGCTTCCTTATCGAATGCGCCCAGTTTGCTGGGGTCAAAATCCTGCCCCGGTACCAGCCCGATCTTGGCCATCTTTGCCACCATCGGCGCATCTTCGGCCGCCGGAGGATTCGTCTTCATCAGTTTTGCCAGGTCGTTGAAAAAGGCGTTAACGTCCATCGTATCCACCTGGTCACGAACCGCCGTCTTCATGTCGAAGCTGGCATCGACTTCGCCCGGCAGGGGTGTGTACGGCTTGCCGTACGAACTAAGCGGAACGAGTGAGAACTTGTCCTGCGCAGCGTGTACCGCAGCGTAGTCAGCGGGAGTGCCGGTGCAATAGATGCGGCCCAGGATCCACACCATGGAAGTAGGAGATTTGTATTCCGTCACGCCTTCTGGCAACGTGCCCGACCATCCCGGCCCGGTGATGGCGTACTTCTGAGGCTTATCGCCGGTGGTGCGCTTGCCGGGAACCTGGAACACGTCTGTCCATCCATCCAGCATCGGCATCAGGTAATAGCGGTCTCCCATGTCGGGAATGCTGAACACCCACGGCTCCTTCGAAACGTCGATCCAGGCGGTTGTGTACAAGGTATCGGCGTTGGGAGCGGTAACGGTGTGCACATCCACCGGGGGATATGTGCGGAACCTCAAGAGTTGGCCCATCGGCGCGTGTGATGCATCGGGCGTGGCAACGTTGGTAAATTGCTTGCGGGTCATGTCCATCGTGACCAGCGGGTAGCCGTAGATGTAGGCGTCGACCGCGGTGCCGACCGCTTCTTCGACACCGGGTTGTCCGCTGGCCGCCGGCTTCGTGCCCGAATTCGAGCACGCGATCATGGCCAGCGCAAAAATAAGAATCAACAACAGAAATGCATATTTATTCTTCATCGTGATCTCCACGTCGTCTGCGTGACGGTGTTTCACCGTCACGGCAATAGTCGCTTACTGGGCGACCTGTTGATGGGTGCAGTCTTGAGAGATGGTCTCGCGAACCGGTTCCCTGGTGCACGACAACGTCGCAATCGTTGCCATCAGAGCGATGCCGCAGGTCAAGATCTTCATTCTCATAAGCCTCTCCCGATACGGGGATGTTGTGGGTCAAACCGCCTCGTCGCTGAAAGCCAGCGCGAGGGAAAAATCAAGGTGACGAGGAAAGACCTTTGCCTTCCTCGTCATCGGTAGCGTTTCGGCCCAATGTCGCCGTCCCCTACGGCTGGCGCGGCGGGCCGATCAGCGGCGTCTTCACCGGCTTGGCCATGCCATAGAAAACCACCACGCCCTGCCCCGCGCCTTGAGTTTGTAAAGCTTCATCAACCTTGCCAACGCATCCTGTAGTCCTGCCAGTTGTTGGTAACCCAGACATCTCCTGCGGGACCGATGCCCAGGTCAACCTCAATTGCAGTCCGCCGCCGACATAGCCGCCTGGAGGCGAAATGGCATCCCCGGTATGAACGCCAGGCGGGCAATGCTCAGTGCGGAAGCCGCATAACTCCACGATTCCGGCCGAGGCGGTGCTGAAGTTGGAGATCCAGATGTTGTCGTTGCCATCCACGGAAGCCGCCCAAGGCCCGACGAGGCCATTGCCATACACCGGAGAGAACGGCGCTTCGGTGCCATTAGGGCGCAACACCGTGATGCTGCCACCCGACTCGTATCCGGGCGATTTGCTCGGCCAAGGCGGGAACCAGCACCTTGGTAGCTCGTTGCTCCGGCATCTGGGTCGTTGTCGAAGTTGAATTTGAATGCGGCCAGCATTTCGGCGAACTTCAGCGCTCCCCTGGGCGAGCTGCCCAATTTATTCGTGACCCAAACGTTGCCCAGGCTGTCGACGGCGAGACCGCTGGCGGAGTATCCCACCTTGAACGTTTCGACTTTGCTGGGATCGGAGGCGGGGAAACGAACAACGTGGTCCGCGATGGCGTTGGTAACCCAGATGCGGTCTTGCTGATCAATAGCGAGGGCGAACGGCCCGATGAGTTTGCAGGGGTTTTTCAGCGGATCGCCGGTCTTGTTCTGACAGAAGAACTGGACCTTGGACGGGTCACCCTGGGGAAGCTTCACGACCTGGCCCTTGATCAGGTCGAGCGTCCAAATATCTCCGCTGGGCGTGGCGATGATGCCCTGCATCTGGCTGATCTGGCGGTTAAAGTTCCAGCCCTCGGGGGGCGACAGTGGCTTGCCGCTCTTGTCGAACTTGGTGATGTTCTGGCCGGTAAAGCTGGTGGCCCACGCGTTGTCTTGTGCATCGAGGGTCAGGCCGAAACCGGGGCCTGCGATGCCTCCGCCCCGGAAGCCCAAAGGACTGGGCGAAAGTGGTTTACCGTTCGGGGCGAACTTGCTGAGACCGCCGGTCCAGGAAGCGTCCTGATTCTGCGCGCCGACGGTGAAGTTGTCGGCGACCCAGACATTGCCCTCGCTGTCGATCATCAGCTTGCCGCCTCCGCTGTAGCCACCGCCGGTGAACTTGAGCGGGAAGATCCAGGCGCTGGGAGCGAACGTCAGATAGGGCAGGAACGGCGCATCCCGCAAGAGCTTGCCGGGAATGCCAGGCTTGGGCAGCGGATAAAACTCATTGAGCAGCGCGAAAATCTTGTCAGGGTTGTGCCAGGGGAAGAACGCCACCACTTCGGCTGCTAGCAAGGTATCCGGCGGCGGGCCTCCGCTTGGAGGCGTGGTCGCCGCGAACAATTGGCTGCACGCATCCGGTTTCACCCGCGTGATGCAACCGGCCATCACGCTCGCGAGTGTACCGAAGTTGGCCATGGTGGGTGTCTGCGCGCTGTTCAGCGCGTCCAGAATCGTCGGCCCCCAGCCACCAGTTTCGAGATCGACAAAGTTGGGAACGTTTCCCGCAGCAATCCTTAGCTGAAGTGGGGAAGCCTTGATAGTAGTGTCGTCGATAAACTGCGCATGCGTCACTACCGAGGCGATGGTGGTGAACTCGTTGATGACGACGCGGGCCGGCGGCATGCTCCCCACCACCGCCAACAACGCGATCGCCGGATTGTTTCCGCCCCGAGCGCTAGGCTCGCCACCCGTGGCCACCAGGTAGAGGCTAGACTCGGCAGGCGCGCCAACGCTGGGAAGTTCAAATCGGCCTTCGTTGTCGGTCTTCGTCTGCGCAAGTTGCCTGGGAGCGTCCGCACTGGCTGCCCACAAAGTCACAGTTGACCGGGCAATAGGGGCGCCTCCACCCATCACCTGACCCTTAATGCTGTCGGCAGCGAATGCCTGCCCGGCCAACGCCACGCTGAAAACAGCAAGTGCGGCCAGCATCAGCTTTGGAAGCAATCTTTGCATCTCCACTCCCCTTCTCCTTTTTCGTTTAAGTGCGACAGTTCGGCCCCATTCTTCACGCTGATGAGCCTCTCCCAAAACGGGATCTTCGCGAGTCAAAGTTTCAGAAAGGGAAACCGCTATAGACCGCACCGCGGCCCCGTCAGCGCATCGGAAGCCACTGGACAGCCCGGAATACCTCCGCAGTCCCCAACGACCTTCTGGGTGCCCTAGGACTCCAGCGAAGGCCATTCTTCGGCACGGCCAAGCTAGCCCTTTTAAGCCATGCCGATAAACCACTAAAACGCTCGCGATAAATAACACTTAAGTGACATAATCGTTGGGCGGACTCGTCCTCACGCTCCGTCCGGCAAAGGGGCAGGGCACCTCACGTTGTCGCTGGGGCTGGACATTCCAGCCCCATAACGAACGCCAAAGGTTTCTAGGTTCCAGCAATGCCTTTGTTCTGGAGCACCCGCACGACGACGCGCCGATTCTCGGCTTGGCCCTCCGCGGTGTTGTCAGGAGCTACCTGCTTGCTGGTGCCCATCGCGCCCGGCGCAAGGATGTTGGTCAGGGGAATATGGCACTGCTGGTCAAGAAAGTCGGTTACGTTGGCCGCTCTCTCCTGGCTCAGTCTCTGGTTCAGGGCAGCCGAGCCTACAGATGACGCATAGCCCTTCACCTGAATCACGTATCCGGTGACCGTCACGGCCTTTTTGCACAGCGCCTGCAACTTAGGGTAATACTGCGGGTCAACCTTGACCTGGCCGTTGCCGAAGAGCACCGTGACCTCGTCCCAGATGTTGTAGTCACCCAATTCGCCGAAGCGCTTGTTGACCGCGGCAATAGCGGCATTGTTGGCGGCGATCTTGGCGTTTTCCGCCTGCTGCTCCTGCTGCTCCTGTTTCAGCTTGGCATTCTCCTGCGAGAGTTGTGCCTGCTGCTGCTGCAACTTCTGCTGTTGCGCCTGCTCCTGCTGCTCCACCGGAGTCACGCCCGCTTGAATGTCAGTGGCGGTCTGCAGGTTCTTGCCGTTGAACTTGACGGTGTTGGCCACCAGTTGATTCTGGGCGTTGTAGTTTCCTTGCACGTCGACTTGAAGGCCAGGCACCAGAGCGGTGAGGCCCATTTGCTTCCGGCGTGCATGAAAAAGTCCCGATTCGTCTTCCACCGAGGTGTAGTCGTTCAGAACGACAACCACATTGCCGGCGCCCGGGCTTTGCACGGTCATGGTGGCGCCGCTGCGTCCGTTGATGACTCCCTGAAGGTTCGCGCTTTGCGCCGCGGCAACGCCACCGGTCATCACAACGGTTGCGACGGTCACGGCAACTACGATAGCGATTTTTGCGAGCCTGCTTGTGTTCATGATCTTCCTCTCGTGAAGTTAGAGTGTCCCTGGCACGAGGAACTTCTTCGAGCCGTTGAGTTGAGCGCACACACCAGCACCCTGCGTCATACGAGGCGCGCCGCATGCGATCCGCGAGAGCATGGTGCTCTCACTCTGTTCTGTTGGGAACGACGGATAAATGGTATTCCTTAATAGGCTCAACGGCACTCGTAAAAGTAGCAGAGCCCGGATAAAGATTTGGTAGAGCTATTTAGCTATCCCATAAACCGCTCTGTATCAGGGCACGTCTTCAGACGTGCCGCGACGGGTCCAATCAGCTCTTGGGCTTTAGCCCTGAGAGCCCGTTTTTTGCAGGGGCTAAAAGCCCTAGTCTTTTCTCGCTTCGTTTGGCACGACTGAAAGAGGCTGCTGAAAAACTCCCTACTGAGAACAGCCTGGGTAGTGCGGGCCTTCCAGGCCCGCGTTCACCGGGTCTTGTGAAGAGGGCTTTAGCCCCAGGGGTACCTCGTCTAAAGCCGCTAAAATAGCCTCTTTTGTGCAATGTCCCCAGGCCTAAAGGCCGTTTCACGGTACTCGCTTGACGCGGCGCTGAAGCGCCGCACTACCCGAACTCGCTCCGGAGAGGACTTTTTCAGCGGCCTGTGAAAGAGGTGCCCTGTTACAACCCAAAGCGATTTATGAGATGAGGAGATGAGGTCCAGATACCACCGTTTGCCGTCGCAAATGGCGGCAACCTGACAGATCAGCGGGCCCTCAAAACCGGCCGTCCGGACCTGTACTGGCTGTTTTTGATTGACGTACAGGTACTTTTCATAGTTATCTTCTGGCTAGCCGCCAAACTATATTCGGCAAGTCGCACAACAGTCTCTGCCATGATCGCAGCGACGAGGAGAGAAACATGCGCACTAAATCAGGTCTTTCCCAGGTTGTCTTCCATGTTCTGCTTTTGACGAGCCTGCTGCTGTTGGCCAGCATTGCGGGTTTTGCCCGAGACAAGAACGAAACCATTGACGCCACCGCGTGGGGCACCAGCACTCAAATGGGCCGCAGCATCGGCGTCACCCTAATCATCTACGACTGGTCAACACCGGAGGACAAAGCCACTCTGGTCGAGGCTTTCCAGAAGGGCTCGAACAAAGGCCTAGTCAACGCTCTGGAGAGAATGAAGGCGGTCGGCCACGTCAATATCACGGGCACGCTGGGATATGATTGCAGCTACATCGCGTTGATCCCGACGTCGACCGGCAGGAAGATCCGCTTCGTAACCAACCGGCAAATCAAGTTTGGCGAAGCCTACTACGACACCCAATCGCAATCCTTCGACTTGACGGCTGGGGAGATCGATATCAACGATCAGGACAAGAGCAAGAGTTCGGGCGTACTGTACCCGGCAGCCCAGTTGGGAATCGGTGATGATGGGCAGTTGACCCTGAATCTGCTGCAGAATCCCTGGAGACTCGGTAACATCATCGACTGGAAGGGAACGGCCGAAAACTAGCCCGCGGCTTGGTCGGCTTTATTCGCGGTCCGAATTGCCGGGGCGAAACTTTCGCTGCGATTTCGTGGCCGTACAGATCCAATTTTCATTTCGCATGAGGTGCTTATGAAGATGCATCGCTTTATGGTTCGTTGTTCCCTGCTCCTGTTGCCCGTCCTCTTACTCGCCAGCTTTGCCACGGCCGAAGACAAGAAGAAGGACATGAGCATGGACGCTTGCTCCAATCCCAACCCGGCGAGCTTATGTACTGCCGACAACACCTGCGGATCCGCTTCCGCGCCGTGCATGGTGGATATCAAGCGGACTTCCTATTCGTCCTCGGCTACGCCCAGCATTCCCGGAGCCAAGGGCAACGATCTGTTCTGCGTCAAGGTGGGGACTACCGTAACCTGGCAATCCACGACTAAAAACACCGGGTTCCTGGTTGACCCCGGCCAGTCTTCCCCGTTCGACCCGCCTGGAACGTTCATGGGCGGCAGCGCGAAATCGGTTTCGGCCGTGGCCAAGACGCCGGGATGCCTTAAGTATCACTTCAGCGCGACTGCTCAAAACGGAATCTACGGCAAGAGCAAAGCTGCAACCGGTGTGCTGATTGTGGTCGGCGGCCAGTAAGCATCTCGGGCCGACTCGTCGGATCGAGAAAAGCCGGCTGTTAGTACCGAGCGAACATAGCCCGCAGTGCCAAGTCCTCATGACCAAGGCACGCGGGCTTTCTCGTCCTCCCCTTGTATATAGTGGGATTCAGCACTCCGGTCGATCGCGTTTGGTGCAGGAATAATATTTTCTTAGCCAACCTCTTGTAATTTTTGGAGTATCCAGCGCCCCTGCGTTCAGCCTCACTTCTGCTTACTGAAAATGTCCGGCTGCCAAAGCGACACGTCGCGTTGGCCCGTGTTTGCGGCTAGAAACGCTGGCGACGCGTTTCTCAGCCCAAGACCGTCCGGCTCTTCGCAATACTCTTCGGGATGGCGACATATGAAGAGATGAGCGATATTCTGACGTGTGTTCGGAACCCGGAGTTAAGATAGGCGATGCGCATCGCAAGCGTAGGTCATGCGGTCTTTGCGGCGGCCATGATCGCCCTCGGAATCCTGGGCCTGATCAAAGGCGATTTCACCGTATTATGGGAGCCGGTACCCAAAGCTCTGCCCGCGCACCAGGTGCTGGCCTATCTCTGCGCCTTCATCTCCCTGGCATCCGGCATAGGCCTGCTCTGGCAACGCAGCGCCGCCCCGGCTGCCCGCGTGCTGCTCGGCTTTCTCCTGCTTTGGTTGCTGCTGGTCAGAGTGCCCGGCATCTTCCTCTCGCCCATGGTGGATTTTTGGTGGGCAGCCTGCCAGATCGCGGTGATGGCGGCGGGTGCCTGGGTACTGTATGTCTGGTTCGCAGCTGACTGGGACAGGCGCCGCCTCGGTTTCGCCACCGGCGACAGGGGTCTGCGCATGGCGAGGGTGCTCTACGGCCTGGCCTTGGTCCCCTTCGGTTTGGCCCATTTCCTCTATCTCAACCGACCGCCGGGCTGGTGCCTGGCTGGCTGCCATGGCATGTGGCCTGGGTCTATTTCACCGGCGGTGCCTTCATCGCGGCGGGCCTGGCGGTGATCATCGGTGTATATGCACGGCTGGCAGCCGCGCTCTCGGCGTTGCAGATAGGCATGTTCACCCTGCTGGTGTGGGTGCCCGTCGTGGTGGCAGGCCATCCTAACGCCTTTCAATGGAGCGAGACCGTCATCTCCGCGGCGCTGACCGCCGGCGCCTGGGTGGTGGCCGATTCCTATCGCGGCATGCCCTGGCTCGCCGTGAACCAGCGCTAATACTTATGTTTGCTGGATCGGTGGTGTAATCGGTGTTCACAACAGTAATCTTGTTTGGCAGCCAATTAGTGACAAGACTCCCGCTGGTTTCAGCTTTTACATCAACAGGAGGAAAACGGCTTCGAACTGGACGAATATTGGTTGAAACCTCCTGATTCTCTTTGCCCCTGTTGCCTGCTCGTCTGTGGTATTTGCCCGTGTTGAATGGTGCTCCTTCAGGTTATCGCAGAGCAGCCTACCGATCGACATCACCTTCTACAGTCACCCGTCCCACAGTCGCGCGTCACTGACAAAGACGGAGCGATGTATGCATTATATGCATGTGGACCTTTTGGGAAGCCTGATGGCCTTTAGTCGCTGCCATGCGTCCCGATCGACACTTGCGCCTCCGTTCCCCTGCGGCGAACCCCAGTGCCCGCCGGCGAGTCCTCAGTGCTGTTCGACAGGAGGTTTCCCATGCTCGGCAAAGCCCATGATCAAGATCATCACTTCGATCTTCCGTTTACTCCAGCCAATGCTGTCCTGGTGATCATCACCATCTTGCCGATGGCGTTCCTCTGCCTTGCGGCTCATCCCGCACAGGCTCAAACATACCGCGTCCTCTACACGTTCACCGGCAGACAAGACGGTGGCTCGCCGCGAGCCGGGCTGAGCATGGACGCGATGGAAAATCTCTACGGAATAACGACCCAGGGAGGCACGTTTGGACCCAGTACCGCTGACATTTGCGCCAGTGGGTGCGGCACAGTATTCAAGCTCACTCCGAATGGTTCCGCTTGGACGCTGGCCCGCTTGCACAGTTTCAACGGCAAGGACGGGGCGTTCCCCTGGGGCGGCGTGAGCTTCGGTCCGGACGGGAATCTCTACGGTACGACGTGGTCGGGAGGAGGCGACAACTGGGGAGCAGGTACGGTTTTCAGCCTCCATCCGCAGACCGCTCCCTGTAAAACCTTTCAATGCCTATGGACGCACGATGTTCTTTACCGCTTTTCGGGTTGGAAAGATGGCTCCGGTCCGGGATCAGGCATGCTGCTGATTGATCGAACTGGTGATCTCTATGGAACCACCGGGTTCGGTGGACCTAACGGTTGGGGAACCGTGTACAAGATGACGCATTCTCCTAACGGGTGGGTGGAAACGGTCCTTTTCAGCTTCTCGGATGGACCGGATGGTAGTCAGCCCAATAGCGGAGTTGTATTCGATAACTCTGGCAACCTCGTGGGAACCGCAAACACCGGTGGCGAATACAACTGCCCTGGGGATACCTGCGGTACTGTGTTTCAGTTGAGACAATCGGGGTCCGAATGGACAGAACAAGTGCTGTACAACTTTCGAGGCGGCGATGACGGTTACTGGCCGCGCGGTGCTCCCATCGTGGACGGCATGGGTAATCTCATCGGAACCACAATCAATGGAGGTCCAGACGGCGGCGGCACGGTGTACATGCTCTCGCCTTCAGGAAGTGGATGGAGCTTCACTACGTTGTGTGGCTTCACCGGCGACAACTCTGGCCCCTCGGACAGCCTGATCATGGATGCATCCGGCAATCTTTACGGCACAACTTTTGAAAATGGCGCTTACGGGCACGGGAATGTCTTTAAACTCTCGCCTTCGCTCGGTGGCTGGCAATATACCTCGTTGTATGACTTCACCGGCGGGAGCGACGGCGGCCTACCGGAGAGCAGAGTGCTCCTGGACTCTCGCGGCAATCTCTTCGGCACGACAACGGGCGGAGGTACCGGAAGCTGCAACCCGAATTGGACCGGGTGCGGGGTCGTCTGGGAGATCACGCCGTAGCTGGGCTCCTTTAGGCGTGCGGCCCAGCCTTTCAACTTTATCGTTCGGTACTCCAAGAATCGGGTGCCCCATCCTTCTCGCCTGTCTTTGGCGACAGGGTGGGGCAGCGCGGGAGAAGCCCGGCCTCAACCTCAAGGGGAACCGATTGTGACATTAAACGCGGTTCGCTTTTTTTCGGCGCGATACCGCGGGTGTCCCACCCAAGCTGGTTTTGCTGGGATAGGGATCCTGCAGTCTCTTATCACCGGGCAATATCTGTCAGACGAACGTCGCTAATCGACAGGCACGGATGCACCGTGGCTTCTCCCGCGTTTTCACCTTTGATGTCCGCGATGGTGACCACGTACCTCGTTGATTGGGCGTCGTGATATTGGTAATCGATCTGCACGCTTACCACGGTCGTTTGGCTTGGCTGCCGCTGGGTGTCACGCAGTTGCACCTGACACTCCTCGCTCCCGTTTGGAGTGCTCGCTCGCCAGCGATACTGCACGTCTTTATGCTTGCCCAGCATGAACCAGTTGCTGCGAGCTTCGGTCCACGATGACCAGTCCTGAGCATCTGCTGAGCCTTGCAAACCCCCCAGAACGACCAAACAGACGGCAATGATTTGTAGTTTCATCTTGTCCCCTGATAAGTGATGATGGCTCGGATACTAACAGGGATGGTGACGATTTCTAAACTCTAATATCCCTGCGGTTGTTGCCGAGGACTGGAAGCCGAAACCCGTGCTAAGATTCGCACCTGTTCCGCTTCTGCATCACCAGGCCCCACGTAAGCAAGATTGATCCCTAGCGAGGCCCGTCGAGACCTCTCCGATTTCGGAGGACTACGATGTTGAACAAGAAATGCTCGCCCCTTCGCAATCTGGCTCTCACAATCCTTACTGCTGCTTTGATCGGCCCAGGCGCTTGGGGACAGACATTCAAGGTACTACATGCCTTCGGCAATACCGGCGACGGGAGAGGCCCGGCGTTAGGCCAGGTATTTGATGGCCAGGGAAATCTTTATGGGATTACTAACCTTGGCCCATCGGGAGATGGATGCCTGGGCGAAGGATGCGGCACCGTGTACCGATTGAAGCCCAATTCCGACGGCACCTGGACGGAGACGGTGATTCACGCTTTTAACGGAAGCGATGGTGCGTTTCCTTTGTCATCCCTACTCTACGACTCTCAGGGCAATCTCTACGGCTCTGCGAGTGGTGAAGGGTATTTCCCGGATGTCGTTTACCAGTTGACGCCGGGTTCCGACGGCACTTGGACGGAATCGGTACTTTACCGGTTTCTCGGCTGTCCGGCCGGCAACGGCTGTGACCCGGGAGAATTGACCTTTGACGCAACCGGCAATATCTACGGAACAACCAGATTTGGAGGCCTGAATGATGAAGGCACCGCCTTCAGTCTGAATCGATCGGCGGGGTGGCAGGAGCGACTTCTCCAAACCTTCGATGATCACCCCAGTGGCGGCGGAGGAGGCCCGTTGGGTGCGATCACCTTTGACGCTGATGGCAACCTCTATGGCACGACTCTGGATGGGGGCGCTTATAACTCTGGTGTTGTCTTCAAACTCACGAACCAGGGGGGCGTCTTCTGGCGCGAAACAGTGTTGTACGCCTTTGCCGGTGGTTCCGATGGCAATGCTCCCTGGGGTGTGATTTTTGGCCCCGACGGCAGCCTTTACGGTGTAACCCAGAGCGGCGGGTACCGAGGGCATTTTCATTGCTTCCTCGGGTGCGGGACCGTGTTTAAACTCACGCCTAATCCAGATGGCACTTGGACAAAGACAGTGCTCTACGCGTTTCGCGGCGGACACTACGACGGAGCGACTCCCGTAGAACACCTCGCGTTCGACCAAGCGGGCAACCTCTATGGCGTGACCGCCGGCGGCGGTAACGATAGCACCCCGGCATGCAGCCTTTACGGGTGCGGTACGGTGTTCAAGCTGACGCCGTCCTCCGGTGGTGATTGGACCGAAAGCATCGTCTACTTCTTCACGAATGGTCTGGACGGATTTAATCCAGACAGCCCGCTGACGACCGATGGAGCCGGTAATCTATACGGCGCTGCGACAGAGGGTGGCTTGTATGGCGGTGGGGTGGCCTTCGAGATCACGCCGTAAAGACCCATCCTTCCTGAGCCGGGATCACGGGTGATAAATTGGCGGGTGTCCCAGCCTTTCCACTCTATCGTTCGTTACTCCAAGAATCGGGTGCCCCATCCTTCTCGCCTGCCTTTGGCGAGAGGGTGGGGAAGGCGAGAGAAGCGAAAGCCTGGCAGGTGCCCCAGGTTCGCCCTGGGGTTGGGCTTCTATGAGACGGCTGGTTGTGTCAACAGAAACTTTGGTTTTGGTGTTGGTTTTGGCAGGTGCCCCAGGTTCGCCCTGGGGTTGGGCTAACCTGGGATTCCTGCACAGATGATTGGGCCCGGGTTGCTCAGCCCAGATTAGCGTCCAAAAGACGGACGCGAACCTGGGGCACCGAGCGAGGTTGCCGTAAACCACCAGTGTGATTAGCGAGTCTCCGCGCTTGGAGATGGCGTGTCCATCCGTTCCGCATATTGCGCGCGAGCTGGGCTGGCCTCGAATGGATCGGCAAAGTACTGCGTTTCTCGCGCCACTTTCTCGCCCCTGAATTCCATGATGCTCACGGTGTAGGATGGCTTGCCGTCATAGGACAGGATGAATTCGGTGACCCAGAGATCACCGCCGCCAAGGATGCGCTGGACCGTAAAGCGCTTCCGATTCGGCTGGATCGTGCGGGTGGTCTGTATGTTGACGCGGCCGCGTATGCGCTCGCCTGACTGTGGGTATTCCAGCACCGCGTCCTCGTGATAGATGCGGTGCTCGGTTTCAAAATCGTTGGCATCGGAGGCCGCCCAATGCTGATCCAGTGCCGCACGTATCTGTTGATCTCCCATCCTACCCTCCCGCGTAAGGGGAAAGCTTAGACTCCCGCATGGCCCGGCTTCAAGAGATCGAATTCGTAGTTTGAAGATCGCTTTGACGCCGCTGGATCTTGAAGCTGGCGGGTAGCTGCGGGGGTCATCCAAGCCGTCCCCACCTCCGCAGCAGATTGGGGTTGCAAATTGTGTACTCTTTGGGCGCGCAAAAGCAAGCTACAACTCGATCTACAACCTTCTCGTCATTCGTTTCGCTTGACTTCCGATTGCGAAACGCAGACCCTCAAAGTGTTCCATACAAACCCATTTCGCAGCGGTAAACGTTCGTTCGCTTAAACGATTGACGACGCCGCACGATCAGCGAACTGCGTATTCAGTCGAACTTTGGAGAAGAACCATGTACCTGCGCACTCGAGCCTGCCTTCTAAGCATTGTCCTCATCCTTAGCGCCATTCCCAGCCTCACGCAAGAAAAACCGGCCAATCCCTCGCCCGGCCCCGCCCCACAACTGCCATCCACTGCCAAGCGCCAAACCGTCGGTCTGGTGCTCCAAGGCGGCGGCGCGCTGGGACTTGCCCACGTCGGCGTCATTACCTGGATGGAGGAACACCACATCCCGATTGACTACATTGCCGGCACCAGCATGGGAGGTTTGGTCGGCGGCGTGTACGCTACCGGTCACAATGCCGTAGAGATGCGCCAGATCGTGAATGGCATTAACTGGGACGAGGTCATGGCTGGGCAGACACCGTTTAACGACCTCGCATTTCGCCGCAAAGAGGACGCCCGCCAATATCCCAACGGCCTGGAGTTTGGGATACGCAAAGGCATACAGTTTCCCGAGGGCTTCAACTCCGGCCAACAGGTCTCGCTGGTTCTCGATAAAGTCGCGGCTCCCTACTCGGAGATCAAGAGCTTCAACGATCTGCCCACTCCGTTCGCCTGCGTAGCCACCGACCTGGTCACCGAAAGGCCGAAGGTTTTCCGCAGCGGATCGTTGTCCCTGGCTCTGCGCTCCACCATGTCGCTCCCCGGAATCTTTACGCCTGTCCGGACCAAAGATGCCATCTACGCCGACGGCGGATTGCTCAATAACATTCCGGTCAACGTAGCCAAAGAGATGGGGGCAGATTTGACGGTGGCGATTCACCTGGCGGAGGCGCCGATGCTTCCCAACGCGAGTCTGTCCACCTTCTCGGTACTCGGCCAGTCGCTGTCGGTCATGATCTCTGCCAATGAACTGCAGAACATGCAGAACGCGGACATACTCGTCTCGGTACCGGTGCAGAAATGGGGCGCGTTAAGTTTCGACGCCGCGGACGCGATCATCAAGGCCGGATATGACGCGGCTGCCGCCAAGTCCAAGGTGCTTTTGACCCTCGCGGTGGATGACGCCACCTGGAACCAATACATGGCCGATCGCGCATCCCGACGTCGAAAAGATCCCATTCCGATGTTCATAGCCGTGAACGGCGTGAATGCAGACCTTTCGCAGCGGGTGCAAGCACAAATGGCCGACCTGGTGGGCAAGCCTCTCGACTACGACCAACTGGATCAGGCCATTATGCACCTGAAGGGGTTCGGGCGATTTTCGGTACTCAGCTACTCGTTCGAGGAGCGCAACGGCCAGCAGGGACTGCTGATCAACACCGAGGAAAACTCCTACGGACCGCCTATCGTCCGGCCGCTCATCCTCATCGACGGATCCAGTTTGAAAAACGTTACTCTCGACTTGGGAGCACGAGTGACGTTTCTCGATTTTGGCGGCTTCCGCTCGGAGTGGCGCACGGACTTCATTCTGTTCTCCGACTATGGCCTGAATTCGGAGTATTACCATCCCTTCACGCCGCAGACCCACTGGTTCGTTGCGCCCCGGGTACTGGTGGATAACAATCCACTCTACTTGTACAACGACAACAAACTGTTTTCCATCTACCGGCGAACTACCGTGGGTGGCGGAGTAGACGCGGGATATCAGTTCGGAACGACCGGTGAACTGCGCTTCGGCTACGAGGCTGGGTGGCAAAAGTTCGATCGGCAAATCGGAAACGCGACCGAGCTGACGAATTTCTCCGGTGGCTACGGCGCCAGCAAAGTCCAATATAAGCTGGACCGCCTCGATGATCCCGTCATTCCTCGTGCGGGACAAAGCTTCCAGGGCGATTTTTATTGGTACAACGCCAGTCCGGAAGCGCCCAACCCGTATCCTGTGCTCGAAGGTACGGCGCAGGCTTTCTTCAGGCTGAACGAACCGTCCTCGGTTTTTATAGACGGATCTGCCGGGACCACGTTCAACTCCACCACCGGCATCCCGCAGTTCTCCCTGGGAGGTTCTCGGGAGTTGGTGGCGTACGGCACCAATGAGCTGTTGATGGACAAGTACTTCCTTGTCCAGTTGGGATATATCCGGCAACTGGCGAAGCTGCCGCCGCTGCTCGGCAGCGGGATCTATTTCTTGGGCCTCTATGAGGCGGCGCAGGTTTACGGCCCGCCCCACACCATGGTGAACAAAGCGTCGGGCTTCCCAACGGATGCTGCGGCTGGCATTGTTGTTAATACGATCTTCGGCCCGGTGGAAGCCGCCTACGCCTACGGCGATACCGGCCATCACAAATTCTTCTTCCGGGTCGGCCGGCTGTTCTGATCGGAGTTTGTCTGTATGAGTGATTTACAACTGGCATCCTGAGCGAAGCGCCCACAACGAGCTCCCGACCCGCCGTCGTTGCGGGTCGGGCGGGCGCGTAGTCGCGGGATCTGCTTCTATTAGAGGCGAAAGCGTTGACGCAATCCACGGAGTGCCATTGCAACCCGGGTTTGAGCTAGGGGAACCATGAGCCTCGCTGAATGCTGAGTGCTGAATGCTATTCTTCACCGTAATGCTGTCGGCCATCTTGCTGCACTCATCACGCGAGACAATTCGTTCGTCCAGCGGTTGATGGGCATCTCATACAGCTAGGCTTCAGCGCGAGGCGTTTCCCTTCACGAAGTCCGGCCAACGCATGGTTTCTCCAAAATGGGAAAAACCTGGGAACTCCTGTGCAAGTCTTTGCGCAGCCGAGGAGCAGTCCTACTATTCTAAAGGAGTTGCGTTGGAAGCAGGATTGCAACAAATTATGAATGGTGTGGGGCTCCAGCTCGCTGGGCCTTTCAGGCCAACCTGAACGCGCATTTGGGAGAGTTTCCGTGACGTTCCGCGGATCGTCTAGCGGAGTGAACGGGGATTGCGCTCTCCCTACGGATTGAACCACTCAGCGTCTGCCTCGTTGTCCTTGGCTCCGTGCGGCGCTGGCCAACAAGCTTTTCCTTTCTTGAGCTAAGGCATTTCCAACTCCATGGGTATTGGCTCGCTCGGCAGATCCCGAGCGCTGGGCTAGGGCGTAAATTGTCCCTAAACCTTTCGCCAAACCTACGACAAATCGCTGTACGCCCGCGAGGAACCCTTGTGCTCCTCGAAGGTTCGCTTTGTCTCTAAAAGCAACCTATTGAACCTAAAGGAGGTTCGAATGATGCGTATTGCTTCGTTGTCACTGCTCACAATTTTCTGCCTGATGCTGGCTGCTACTCCGGCACTGGCCGACTCCAACCTCTATGACAATGGTCCCTTAAATGGTACGACTGATGCCTGGACCGTTAACTTCGGCTTCTCGGTTAGTGACTCCTTCCAGGTACCAACCAACTCAGTTTTCCACGGCTGGTTCTGGATTATCTGGGATGCTTCCACCACAGATCTTCCAACGACCCAGGATTTGGCGTTCGGGTCAACGTCGTTCGGCGGTACTCCCGAGACCTATAACGTCACCAGCAACACCTTCTTGGGGACTAACCAGTTTGGTTACAACCTGTACCAATCATTTGCCGCTATAGACGATGTCCCATGGTCGGGCGCAGGCTATGTGACCTTGTCGAATGTCTGCACCACCTCCGGCTGCTCTGTCAGCAACCCGATTTACTGGGATGAGAACAGCGGCGCGGGGTGCATGTCACCAGGCTGCCCGTCTACAGCCTATGAGAACACCATCGGCTCGATTCCTTCGGAAGCGTTCACATTGGTCGGCACAACGGGCACTAGCACGACTACTCCTGAACCCAGCAGCATCATGCTGTTAGGTTCTGGCATCCTTGGCCTCGCGGGCGTACTGCGCCGGAGACTTAACCGCTAAATCCGAACCCTCCTTCAAATCATGAGATGTCCCAGAAAGCCGGAGAAAGCGAGAGCTCCGGCTTTCGCATTTGGCGCAAGACTTTGGCGAGCGGTACTGAAGTTGCAACCTTCAGCGCGAGCCGTTTCCTTCACGGGGTCCGGCCAACGCATGGTTCCCAAAATAGGAAAAGCGTGGGAACTCCTGCTGCAACTCTTTGCGCAGCCGAGAATTACGTCCTATTGTTTTAAACCAGTTGCAGTGGAAGCAAGATTGCACAGGATTGTTACGAGATTCTGGCTCGGTGGGCTTGTGGGGCCACCTGTGAGTTTGGATCCGTAAGTGCATTGGGGAGTGTTTCCGTCACGCTCTGCGGACTGTTTAGCGGGGTGTACGGGGATTGCCCTCTCCCTGCGGCTTAAACCATTCAGCGTTTGCCTCTTTAGTCCTTGGCTCCGTGGAGCGCTGATTTAAAGACCTTTCCTTTCTTGAGCTAAGGCATTTCCATCTCCATGGGCATTGGCTCGCTCGGCAGATCCCGAGCGCTGGGCTAGGACGTAATTGTCCATAAAGCCTTTGCCAAGCCTACGACTAATCGCTGTACGCCCACGAGGAACTGTCTGTTCCTCGAAGGCTTGCTTGTTTTTTAAAAGCAACCTATTGAACCTTAAGGAGGTTCGGATGATGCGTATCGCTTCGCTGTCGCTGCTCACAATTTGCTGCCTGATGCTGGCTGTTGCTCCCGCTATGGCACAAGTAAACCTATACGATAACGGTCCCTACAATGGCACAACGGATGCTTGGACCATCAACTTCGGTTTCTCCGTTAGCGACTCGTTCCAAGTCCCCTCTTTCTCCAACATCTCAGACTTTCACTTCGTTTACTGGGATGCCTCGACGAGCGATCTGCTGACCACCGTGGACATCGCGTTCGGCAATGGCTCGTTCGGTGGCACTCCGACGACCCTGACCGGTGTCAACAATGTATTCCTGGGAACCAACCAGTTTGGTTATGCTCTGTATCAGGCCGACTATACGGGCCTCAACCAGAATTGGCAGGGTCCAGGCTTTGTGACCCTTAGCAATGCCTGCTCAACCTCCGGCTGCTCGGTTAGCAACCCGATTTACTGGGATGAGAACAGCGGCGCAGGATGCACCGGAGGCCTCGGTGGGGGCTGTCCGTCAACGGCCTATGAGAACACCATTGGCTCGATTCCTTCGGAAGCTTTCACGTTGACCGGCACGACCGGCTCTGGCACCAGCACGGGCACGGGCACGACTCCTGAGCCCAGCAGCATCATGCTGTTCGGTTCTGGCATTCTTGGCCTCGCAGGCGTACTGCGCCGGAGGTTCAACCGCTAACTTCGAACCCTCCTTCAAATCATGAGATGTCCCAGAAAGCCGGAGAAAGCGAGAGCTCCGGCTTTCACTATGTGGTGCGCCACTACTGGGATTGAAAGGCGTGTGCATTGTTAGCCACGGATCGTCCAACTCGAACGCCATCGGAACGCGGTGCGGCTGGCCATCGAGTTTTGCCAACAGCCAACGGAACGAAGTGATTCAGGAGCACTGCCGCCAGCAAGAGCCTGAACAATCGCTCCGCCGACACGGCCACGGCCGGTCCGGTCGGCACGGGATTGATGTGAATAACCCAATCGCCTAGTCGCACGCCGAGGCGGCGCCGAGAATAGCTGATGCTCTCCCTTTCCGGTTTCAAGACTCAGCAAGTCGAGTCAGGTTCCTACAGCCGGCCATCCGGCTCGGCGGAAAATAACAAATATCTCCTCTTGTGCTTCATTCTGGTCGTCGCCACTCTGGCACTTTACTATCCGGTTCATCACTACCCTTTCTTCTCGGTTGACGATTACCGGTACGTAACCGGGGACCCGCACGTCCAGAGCGTGCTCGATTGGTCAACCGTGAAGTGGGCGTTCACACACTTTTTTGTCGAGCTCTATGATCCGTTAACGTTTTTTTCTCACAACCTTGATGTGCAGATGTTTGGGCTGGAAGCTGGCGGTCACCATCTGGTCAACCTCATTCTTCATGTGCTCAACGCGCTGCTACTTTTCTGGATATTGAAGAGGGCCACGGGTTATACGGGGCGAAGCTTCATGGTGGCCGCGTTGTTTGCCGTGCATCCTATCCAGGTGGAAAATGTGGCCTGGATTTCTGAGCGTAAGACCCTGCTCAGCACTCTATTTTTCTTCCTCGCCCTGTTAGCTTACCGATGGTATGCGTACCAACCCAAGCTGCGGCGAATGGCGGTGGTCGCTTTTCTATACGGGCTGGGGCTACTAGCAAAGCCACAAGTGATCATGCTCCCGTTCGTTCTGCTGCTGTGGGATTACTGGCCGTTGCGCCGGATGCTCGCCGGCGGCCCGAATGCGCCTCAGTGGTTGAACCAGGAAGACATTATCCCCACTCGGAATTTCTTGGCTTTGCTCGTGGAGAAGATTCCCCTGTTCTGCATTGCAGCCGCCGACGCCGTGCTCACCATGTTCGCGGAACATAAGGAATCCTCGGCCAGCTGGCCCTACACGTTCTCCATCCGGTTGGGTAACGCGATCTGGTGCTACGCACGCTACGTGGGGAAAGCGTTTTGGCCAACGCGTTTGGCGGTTCTATACCCTCATCCCGGCAATGCTGTGCGTTGGGGACTGGTGTGGGCATCGTTGCTTTTCTTGGTTGCGGTGACTGCACTGGTTCTGGCACGCAGGCGTGAGCGGTATCTGGTCGTGGGCTGGTTTTGGTTTCTTGGGACCTTGTTACCCATGATTGGCATCGTCCAGATATCTTTGCCGGCCATGGCTGATCGCTACGCCTACGTGTCGTTTATCGGTCTTTTTCTGATGGTTTGCTGGGGCGTGGCCGATTGGGCGAAATACCGGCACCTTCCCCGATTGGCGTTGCCGGTGACGAGTCTGGCGGTTCTAGCGGTCATGTCGGTAATAACTCACCGTCAGATTGGATATTGGAGCGATAGCGTTACGCTGTGGACACATACCTTGGCGGTCACTCCTCGCAATTGGGCGGCCGAGCTAGGCATTGGCATCGCCTACCAGCGTGCCGGGCAGCTTGAGGAAGCTTTGCCGCATTTCTATCGTGCGGCGCAAGATAGGCCTGACGATGCCGACGTCAACCTGGGCATAGCCATCGTCGAGCATCAGCGCGGAAACCTGAGGCAGGCCATCCCCTACTACGAGAAAGTCTTGGCGGTTTCGAAAGATACTCGCATCACCAGCCAGGCATGGGCAAACATGGGTCATGCCTACAGCGATTTGGGGGACACCGCTCGTGCCAAGGAATGTTACGAGGCGTTGCGCCCTCGCCCAGTGCCGCCGGGTCCCGCCACCAGCTGGCACGGGTGGCGCGACCTTGGTCCGTATATCCGCGAACGCTTCCGTGAATGGAAATCTGAACTTTGAGGCATACCTACTTGCTGAGTGCTGAGTGCTACTTCTTCACCGTGATGCTGTCTGCGATCTTGCTGTACTCGTCGCGCGAGATAATTCGCTTGTCCAGCAGCTCGTGCTCCGAAGAATAAGGTCGCCCTGCGATAATTCGGTCTGCCGCACTATCGTCGATCCCCGGCAGGCTCATCAACTGGCTTTTCGACGCAGAATTCAGATCGAGCGGGTGCTCGGAACTGGGACGGCTCAGGCCATCACGTATGCCTTGCGCCACCGCCTTGGCATTTTCCTTCAGCTCCGCGGTGGCTTCTGCCGTCTTCTCTCTCACTTGGTCTGGATTGGATGGACGCGTACTACAGGCGTTGCAACCGGTAAGCACGATCTGGCCACCACATAAAACCAGCGTCAGCAGAGCGATGTTCGTGCGCATGGCACGTGAGATGCAAATTCCGCATGGCCGGTTTCTTCCCGCTCAAGACGCCAGCAACTGCGCAATGAGACTGGTCATCAGGAGTTTCCGGCGTTCCGGTCCGTATTGCCACAGTACCGCTTCATAAGCACGGTTTCCTACGCTGGTGCGCAGCTCCGAACTTTGCACCAAATCTCGAAGAAGCTGATACCACCGCTGATCGCTGTCCGCGAGGAATCCGGTTTCCCCATGCCGAATGGCGGTCGCAAAGGGCTGGGTGGGCGATGCAACCGTTGGTATGCTAACCAGCGCCGCCTCAAAGAACTTCAGTTCGCTCTTGCCTTCACAAAACGGATTTCCAACCTCTAAGGGAGCGATATTGATGTCGAAAGTTGCGTACTCACGAGGAGTCTCGTCGCGTGGCACGCGCTCGCGCCATTCAATCTGCCCGGCATGCTCCTCCAACTCGGGGAACTCGGCCAGGTTTACGGTCTCGCGCCACAGCACTAGCCGGACCTGTGGATTCTCCGCCAGTACCTTCGCCACTGCACGCGAGGCCAGCGCCAGGTCTCGCTGATGTGTCAGCGTCCCCGAAAAGTACCCAATGCGCACCACTCCGTCGCTGGACTGCCGTCGCAACTGCATGGCCCGAGACAATTCCAGCCTGCCCCTTTCGAATCCGTTAGGAATCACCGTCGTGGGCTTGCCCACGTCCTCGGCCGCGCGCGCGATAGGCACAGTCGTGGTGGTGAAGTGGTCGGCATGCATCAGCGTTGCCCGAAAACCTTCATACAGCGCGCGAGCGTCGTTTTCACTTTGCCCCATGGAGCGAATGCCATCGATCACTTCACTCCTCGCCAATTCTGGACGAAAGAGCAGGTCGTCGATGTCGAACACCACTCGCGCACCCGAGCGCCGCGCACTTTCCATCGCGCTCGCAATGACATCGGACCAGGGCGTGCGCCAGAGCCACAAAATGTCACAGCCTTCCGCTTCGCCGAGCCGCTTAGCCAGCTCTTCGACCGGAATGAGTATCGTCCGATAGGCGTCTGCTTCTAGGGATTCCGCCAGATTCAACACCCGATAGCGATGCCCCACGGCATGCTGGTTGCCGGAAACGAAAACGATCTTGGGGCGGCGGTCGCTAGCCCGGACGGCGTATCCCGGCGCGGCTTGTGGCTGAATAGCTAATCCGCGCGAAGTGACATCGGCTGATTGCGGTGGTCGAGGCAGCCGTCCTTCTGCCTTTCCCCACCCCACGTAATGCACCAAAGGATTCATCCCGGCGCTGGCGACATCCGGGTTCTGCTTCAGATACCACTTGCCGTCAAACTGCAAACTTGGGGCACGCCCTTCAAGGCTGCCCGACAAAAGATAGTGCTCTACCGGATCGACGCCGGCTTGCGCGACGTCCGGATTTTGCGCCAGATACCAGTCCCGATCGAACAGCTCGGAGCCGGAAACCACCTGCTTGTCACGCCGGAATTGGGCCCGCCGCCGCACCTCCCCGGGAAGCCGCAGAGTCACCGTCCACCACGCCAATCGCATCGCTGACTTGATGCGGCTCTTGGCCCCGGAAGGCATTCTTTCTCCGACGGCCCTCACCACTCCTGTCATCTTCCAACTGGTGGAAGATGTGATGCTCCGCAACTCCGCTTCTCGATTCGCTATGCTGGCCTGCAGCTCCCGAGTCTGCTGCGTCACTTGCGATACCTGTCCTTGTAATCGCTGGCGCTCCGCCGTAGTTCTCGTTAACTCGGCTTGCATTGCATCTCGTTCGGCCACGGCCCGTGCCAGTTGTTCTCGCAAGGGTTGCGTCTCTGCCGTTCGCGTCGCCAGCTCGCTATGCAGACGTTCGCACTCCGCAGTTTTCTGGGCGAGTTCCGCACTGCCCCGTTCCATCTGAGACGTGCGCTCCCCGAGCAACCAGCGGTCCTGTAACCCGCCGCCAAGACGCGCATACATCTCGCGGATTTCCTCGGTGAGCGCTGCATCGCCTGAGGCCGCAAACAGGGCCGAGGGCAACCCGGAAACACGCGGTCCCACCCCCAAGACGCCAAGCCCTTGTCCGTGGACAAACCCGAAATGAGGATATTGCTCCTTCAGTTCATTCCACAGCCGGAACACGCCGAACTCACGGCGTTGTACCTCGACGTCATGAAACAGCACGATGCCGCGCTCGGAGAGCTTGGGCTTCCAGGTTTCAAAATCGTGTTTGACGTCGTCGTAGAAATGCCGGCCATCGATGTGGAGCAGATCGACCGATCCATCGTCAAAATGCCTGGCCGCCTCGTCGAACGTCATCCGCAGCAGTTGTGAGAATTTCGAATAGAGCGGATCGTGATAATCCCGCAGCTCCGTGAACACCTCATCCCCGTAGAAACCCGCGTGCTCGTCGCCCTTCCACGTATCAATCGCAAAACATTGGGTCGCAAGCTCGAGTCGTTTCACGGCCTGCGCGAAAACCAGGTAGGAAAACCCGTAGTGGGTGCCCAGCTCTACCAGCGTCCGGGGACGGTGAACATCGACCAGCCAGAACGCGAAAGGGGCGTGCTCGATCCATGCGGAAAGCACAAAATGCTCCGGCATCCAGAACGAGGCAGGCGCGATGAAATCGCGGCCGCTGAGTTTTTCCTCCGGGCGCTGTCGCAAGGGGGGCATTGTCATGCTGAATTTCCGGCAAGCTCTGCCAACTTAGACATACGCCGGAATTGTCATTTCCAATATAGCGCGATTGCCGAGATGCCTCGGGGGCCCGCGAGAGAGTCGGAGTACTTTCTTCTGTTCTCCCAGGACTTGCACGCTCGCGCGAGAAAAAGGGCTAGAGCAAGTTCTGAGTTGCTGTAGTCTCTCTGAAAGGGCACGGCTTTTAGCGGTGCCGACCGGGGCTATAAGTGACTCGCCTTTAGGCCCTGAGGTACGTTTCCCTCAGCGGCTAAAGCCGATCGCTTCGAGCGACCTTTTCGGCACGCCTGAACAGGCTGCTGAAAAAGTCCTCTCCGGAGCGAGTTCGGGTAGTGCGGCGCTTCAGCGCCGCGTCAAGCGAGTACCGTGAAACGGCCTTTAGGCCTGGGGACATTGCACAAAAGAGGCTATTTTAGCGGCTTTGGACGAGGTACCTCAGGGGCTAAAGCCCTCTTCACAAGACCCGGTGAACGCGGGCCTGGAAGGCCCGCACTACCCGGGCTGTTGTCAGTAGGGAGTTTTTCAGCGGCCTCTGAAGGCGTGCCCCTTCAAAACGGACACAGCCACTACGAAACCGCTGTAGCCAGCCCGTGGCAACGCTAACTGCTAATTGCTAGTTGCTAATTGCTCCCATCACGCAAAAGAGCACAGCCCATAGACTGTGCTCTTTTGTTCGCTTGTCACTATCTGCTCGTCAACATCAGGCCGGCGCTGGCTATGCCGGCGAATACTGCTCGCAAACCCAGCCCTGAAAATGGTCCGCGATGACTCCAACCAATCGTGTAACTCCAGCTTCGCGCCGTGCTCTCGCTTTCACGGCGGACCGAAGGCGACCAATAAACTTTCGCCCTACGCGTAATACGCGGCGTTCTTCTCGATGAATTCCTGCTTGTCGGCAGGCACTTCATCCACAATGAAAATCGAATTAGTCGGGCACACCGGGACGCAGGCGCCACAATCGATGCAGCCTTCCGGATCCACATACAGCTGGGTCGCGGCTTCGAACTTCTCTTCGTCCTTCTTGGGATGGATACAGTCAGTCGGACAAGCTTCGACGCAGAGTTCATCTTTGGTGCAGGTATCAGTGATGATGTAGGCCATGATTGCGATCTCCAAGCTTTGGTATGGTTTGCTGCCACCCTCATCGCGACAGCCTGGCGGTTCGTCCGCCAAATCCAATGTACAAATTCTTCGACCAGCACGGCGGTGATGCCAATCACGCCGCTGTTGTGATCTGGCGCACATCGCGAACCCTTCCGCTTTCCTCCGGAAACACGGTCCGTCGTCGCCTTAATCCTCCAGTGTCATTCTGAGGCCGCTAGCGTTACGAAGTGTTACAGCGAAATTTTGCCGCAACATTTGGCAGCGGACTTGCTTTACTCCTTTGTAGCTTTTCAGTGAAGCCAGCCAAGTAGTGGAAATTAAGGCGCGCCCCGAGGCGCAAAGGGTAATTTTTGCATCCAACAGGAAGTCTCGGACGGCATCCCCGGCCTAATCTTAGCTATAATCGGTTTCCGGCTTCGCTGAACTTTCCAAGGAGCTAGTGAATGCACGCGCCCAAAAAACCTAAGGTCTTGGTCGTCGACGACGAACACGTAATCGCCGACACGTTGGCCAAGATTCTCGACCTCAACGGCTATGACGCTTCGGCGGTCTACACAGGAACAGCGGCAGTGGAGAGCGCTCGAGCTCTCCGGCCAGACCTTATCATCAGCGATGTCATCATGCCCGACATGGATGGCATCGAGGCTGCCATCAACATCCGCAGCTTTCTTCCCAACTGCAAGATCCTGCTCTTCTCAGGACAAGCGGCTACTGCTGATTTGCTGGAGAATGCGCGCGCCCGGGGTCACGAGTTCGAAATCCTCGGCAAGCCCGTCCATCCTTCCGACCTGCTGGCAAAGTTGAGGGGATAACAGGACTCGTCCATCCAAATCTTGGGCCGAACCCAACCCGTTGCGCCGAGCATCCAACCAGACACGACTTTTCGTTCAAGGACCTGATGAAGACTTCAGAAGTTCTGCACGCGTGGGGCGCTATACTCGCCGGACGCCGCCCCTCATTGTCCATCGAACTCACCCGAGAATGCCCGCTGCGCTGTCCAGGTTGTTACGCCTACGAAGACGCACACCTGGGAGCCGCAGGCGTCACCCTCCGCCAACTTTCCGATAGCAAAGGCAGCGCCCTGGTGCAAGGCGTTCTTCGCGTGGTGGAAGAGCTCCGCCCGCTGCACGTGTCCCTGGTCGGCGGAGACCCGCTGGTGCGTTATCGCGAATTGCAGGAGCTTCTGCCGGAGTTGCAGCGTCGCGGCCTCCACGTGCAACTAGTGACCAGCGCGTTCCGGGAGATTCCTGCCGAATGGAATGCACTCTCACATTTGAACATTGTCGTTTCCGTGGACGGCTTGCAGCCTGAGCACGATATCCGCCGCAAGCCTGCGACCTATGAACGCATCCTGAAATGCATTGCCCACAGCCATGTGAGCATCCATTGCACCATTACCAGCCAGATGATGCAGCGCCCAGGCTACCTGGAAGAGTTCGTCAATTTCTGGAGTGCGCGCCAGCAGACCAAACGCATTTGGTTCAGCATCTTCACGCCGCAAAAGGGCGCTACGGATCCGGAAATCCTGACCGCGCCAGAGCGAACCCTTGCCATCGCCGAATTATTGCGGTTGCGCGAAGTCTATCCGCTGCTCGACATGCACGCCTCGGCGATCAAGGAATTCGCCCACCCGCCGGCTTCACCGCAAGACTGCATCTTCGCCAGCACCACCACAACCATTTCTGCCGACCTGAAAACCCGCGTCACGCCCTGCCAATTCGGTGGCGACCCCGACTGTTCGCAGTGCGGCTGCGTGGCAAGCATGGGCCTGGCCGCCGTCGGCCATCACCAACTCGTCCCCGGCATAACCACCGGTCAGGTCTTCGCCGTTTCGCAATTGATTGGCCGCGGCGTAAACGCGCTGCGGCCTCGCGGCCATTCGGACGAACCCGTCATCGAACCCGAAGTGGAAGTCGAAGAAGAGACTCGGGTCGCCTAGGAAAATTCTGAATGTCCCGAGGTCCGAGGAGTGTGGGGCCGGGGTGCCCTGTTCTAGCCCGCTTTTGGCTAGGGCGGGGCCGTTCGCTTCGTTTTGAAGGAGCACGCCTTTTCGGTGCGTCATTTCAGACGGCATAGCCCTTGCCCATAGCTTGGTACTTTGGTAAATTAGTACCATGGTAACCAATGAAGGCCGCAACATTGTCGTCGAACGGGTCCAGACCGGCGTCCGCATGGAGAAACGCCTGCTCAAGGTGCTCAAGGGCCTGGCTGAATTGAAGGACCTCACGCTGGGCGACCTGCTGGAAGGCATCGTGTTGCACGCCTTCGAAGGCAAAGCTCCTTTTTCTCCCGGAACCTTGAAGGAAATCGAACAGCTTCGCAAAATCTACGGCCTTACTCTGAAGGCGACCGACAGTCACCAACTCAAGGAGCGCTCGCAATGAAATGGGAACTGGCTTTTCCCGCTGTTATGTTGTTCGCTGCCATGATCACGGTGAGCCGCGCTTCTGCGCAGGAGCCGGCAGCTCCCACCGGAACCGCGCCGCTGCACACCCGTACCGAATTCAGCTTTACCGTCGACGCGCCGTTCGACCAGGTCATGCCGCTGTTCGGCGCGAACGAAGAGCGCAAATGGTCGGCGGGATGGAATCCGCAATTCGTCTACCCGATGCCTGCCCACGATCGACCGGGCATGGTCTTCACCGTCGCGCACGGACAGTTCACCAGTTCGTGGGTCAACACGGCCTTCGATCTCGCGGCTGGACATGTTCAGTATGCGTACGTCCTGAACGACGCCATGGCCGTGCTCATCGACATTCATGCCACCCGACAGGACGCGAACCATACCGCGGTCACCGTGGTTTACGAACGCACGGCGTTAATGGCCGAGGCCAACGAACACGTCCAGCATTTCGCGAAAGGTGACGCCGGAGCAGGCAAGGAGTGGGGCGACGCCATGAATGCCTATTTCGCCAAGAAAGCTGCGAAATAGCGACGCTGAAGCGACTCAAGGAACGGTGGGTATGAATACTCAGTTTCGTTTTCGCCTGTGGAGTAGAACGCGCGGAGATCGAGCTCCGTAGGAGCGGAAGCGCAGTTAGCCCAGGACGGAGCGAAGCGGAGTCCTGGGTGGGGTCGGAAAAGAGAGATCGAGTCCCTTCAGGGACGGCACGGCTCTTCCACACCCTTTCGTGTCCGCACCACCAGCGAATACGTCAGCGATTCCCATCGACAGAGTCAGGTAGATCGAGACGGAAGTTGAGGACATGACGACTCCCATCCGGCTGCGTCGACAGGTCTTTCCAACTTATCCCCGGGGGCAGAGAGGCTGCGTTATCACGAAGGAACTGCTCCGGAATCCGAGGATCATAGATCTGCCCCTCATACTGCTTCCAGCTCGCGAGTAATTTCGCGCCCGCACCTGGCTGTGGCTCCTCGCCGTCCAATACCAATCCGCCTATGCGGAACTGGGCGCCCTCATCGACATCGACGGTCAGCGAAATCGTACGTGCAACACGGTCGGCCTTCGTGTCCGGCACCGGAGTGAAGTTTACATATCCTTTGCCATTGTAGAGTTTCCTCAATGCCTCCAGGCCCTGTCGGATCGTTTCAGTATTGAAGATGTCCCCATCCGCAATGCGAAACTCCGCCCGCAACTGCTCAGCCGGAAATGCTTTCTCACCCGTAAATGAGATTTCTTTCAGGCGGTATTGCTCGCCTTGGTTGACCGAAAGGGTTATATCGATGATTTCTTGCTGCGGAGTTTCCGTTACCACCGCGATCGACGGGTCGCTTACTTTGGCTTGAAAGTATCCATGGGTCTGTAAGCCATAGCGCACTCGCTCGGCAATTTCCTCCGGATAGGCGTGTTTATACACGCGGCCCTGAATGTTATGAATGATCTGCTGCTGGATGTTCGATGGCAACGCCTCTGGTGAGGCGTTCAGTCTTAGAGTGCGGACCGTGATCTCCGGCTCAGCAGGGGCCGTCTGTGCTCCACAGCACGTTGTAAAAAGGAAAAGGCAGAGGAGGAGAGTAGTCCTGCGCATAGCCACCTCCGCTGGCGATTATAGCTCGCGCCGACCTTCCATCGCCTTCTGCATGGTAACTTCGTCAGCGTATTCGATGTCGCTGCCGACCGGAACTCCGGTAGCAATCCGGGTGACTTTCACCGGCGCCGACTTGAACAACCGCGAAAGATACGTGGCCGTGGCCTCACCTTCGACCGTGGGATTGGTCGCCACAATCAACTCGTCCACATCTCCCGACTCAACTCGCTTCACCAGATTGCTTATGCGCAACTGTTCCGGACCGACGCCATGCAGTGGCGACAGCGCGCCATGCAACACGTGATAAACGCCGTTGTAGTGGCGCGTCTTCTCCACGGCAGCGATGTTGGTCGGCTCCTCCACGACGCAAACCAGTCGCAGGTTGCGGGTGGCGCTGGTGCAGTACGTGCAGGGATCGACGTCGGTAATGTTGTTGCAGATGGAGCACAGACGCAGGCTGGCCTTCACCTCGCGAATGGCATCAGCCAGCAACTGCGCGTCTTCATCGCTGGCGCGCAGAATATGAAACGCGAAGCGCTGCGCCGTCTTGCCGCCCACGCCGGGCAGCTTCTTCGAGTTCATCAATCAGTCGAACCATCGGTTCGGCAAATCTCGACACTACCCGGCCTCCGTCACGTAAGGTATACCGCCATCAAGTTTCTTCACCACAGAGGCACGGGGACACAGAATATCTTTCTTGCCAACCTTACCAACGAGTCTTGCCAACGAGGGCGTCGCGTTCGAGAAAAGAAAGAGGTCGGCTTCCATCCTTTATTTCCTTGCTCTCTGTGTCCTCTGTGCCTCTGTGGTGAAAACAATTCTCACATTCCCGGCAGTCCCATTCCCCCGAACATCCCGCCCAGGCTGGATTTCAGCGCCTCATCCACTTTCTGTGAGGCCTGATTCACAGCGGCAGTCACCAGGTCCTGCAGCATTTCGATATCACCCGACTTCACCACCTCGGGCTCAATCGTCACGCTCAACAGCTGCTTCTGGCCGTTCATTTTCACCGTCACGCTGCCGCCGCCGGACGAAGCGTCAATGACCACTTGCTGCATTTTTTCCTGCAGCTTTTCTGCCTGTTGCCGTGCTTGCGCCAGCATCTCCTGCAAATTGAATCCACCCATAAGACCTCGAATTGCGACGGTAATGGTGAAGGAAGTGGTTAGTGGTTAGTTAGCTTCTCTCCGTATCCACTTACCGACCCGTATTGCTGTGATCTCTCCACTACGATCCACTAACCACTATCCACTATCCACTGCCCTTGTGGTCGATGACAGTACGAATCTCGGCGCCAAACTTTTCCTGCATGCGCTGCACAATGGGATCGGCCGCCGCCCGGCTGCGCGCTCCTGCTCCATTAGTGGGACGCGGTGCCGCTGGCTTCGACGCCACCTGCGTGCCTCCGCTCACCATTTTGAATCTGAAGCGGTCTACCCGTGGCCTTGTTCAGCGCCGCTTGAATCACGCGCTTCGGTTCCGCTCCCAGCGCCACATCGATGAGTACCTGTGACATCGCCACCGTAACTGAAACTTCCACTCCGCGCACCGACCACTCCGCTTCTTCCAGATTGTGCGCCAGCATCTGCTGCCCCGCATCTTCCAGCGCGGCCAATACTGCTTGGCGAGCGACATCCACAGACATTTCACTGTTGCCGGCTTGCGGAGCTGGCTCGGGATCGATGGCCACTGCTGTCCCAACTCCTGCTTCCATCACAGTGGATCCATTGCCGTCGGAGATCTCCGGGAACGCCGGTTTGCTTGATCTCTGAACAGGCGCCTCCGCTTTAGGTTCGCGCTTGCGATTGCGATCTGCCTCGAACGGAGACGGCCTCGCAAACGGCGACGCTGCTGGCGCTCGCGAAGATTGCGGCTCCGGCTCGCCGGCGGCCCGGGAACCTGCGCCTACTCGCGTAGCCGCTACAGTCGCAGGCCGCGAGCCCGCACCTCCCGTCCGCGACGCCGCTCCCAGTGCGCTTGTCTTCCCTGCTTCCCCGCTCAACAATTCCTCCAACGGCAACAGACGCTGGGCGTGCACCAGCTTCAGCAGTCCGAGTTCCAGATGGAAGCGCTGCTCCTGCTTGTAGCCCAGATCGCTGTGCGTGCGCAGCATGATCTGCATGAAGCGCGCCAGGTCTTCCTCGCTGAAGCGTTCCGCCACCCGTGCGACTCGGGCACGTTCGTCCGTCGAAATCTGCAGCACCGGGGAATCGCTTCCCGCCACCTTGGCCACCATCACGTTCCGCAGGAAGCGCAACATCTGCCGCGCAAAGTGCTGCGCGCTCTGTCCTTCCACCAGCAGACGGTCGATGGCCCGCAACACATCCGCGCTGGAGTTGCGCGCGACTGCGTCCATCACGTCTTCCAGCACATCGGACGACAACCGTTCCCACCAGCCCGCGCACCACGTCGCCACTCAGCGTGGTTCCGCAGCAAGCGATGGCCTGGTCCATAATGCTGAGCGCGTCGCGCATGGAGCCGTCGCCCACCTCCGCCAGCATGGCCAGCGCATTGTCATCGTATGCAATGCCTTCCTGCTTGGCAATGTCGCGCAGTTGCTGCACAATGTCGTCGAAGCGCACCGCGTGAAAGCTGAAGTGCTGGCAACGCGAGCGGATGGTCTGCGGAATGTCCTCCGGCTGGGTCGTCGCCATCATGAAAATGATGTGGCTGGGCGGCTCTTCCAGCGTTTTCAGCAGCGCGTTGAACGCGGCGTCGGTGATCTGGTGCGCCTCGTCGAGAATGTAAATCTTGAAGCGGTCGCGCGCCGGACGATAACGCGCCGCTTCGCGCAGCTCGCGAATCTCGTCAATACCGCGATTGGTGGCCGCATCAATCTCGATCACGTCCACCGAGTTGCCCGCGCGGATCTCGACACACGAATCGCAAACTCCGCACGGCTCGGGCACAGGATGGTCCTTCGAGCGGCAATTAAGCGCCATCGCCAAAATGCGCGCGATAGTCGTCTTGCCGATGCCGCGATGGCCACTAAAAATGTAGCCGTGGGCGATGCGGCCTTGCTCGATGGCATTCTTCAGCGTGCGGGTGACATGCTCCTGCCCGATCACCTCGGAGAACTTTTGGGGACGGTATTTGCGCGCCAGAACCTGATAACTCATGGAAGGGGAAAACTTGATTATACAGTCCGGCGCGCATGGGGAGGGCGGGGCTTCTATGCTTACTTCTATACTTACTTCTATGCTTACTTCAGCCCGTCATCGTTGAGGCAGTCAGGTAGCACGGGATTGACGTGTACGGGTAGTGCGGCGCTTCAGCGCCGCGTCAAGACATCATTAAGACTCTGCCGAGCCGGCTTCAGCCGGCGGCACAGAAAAACACCCTAATCCACCGCCCCGTTGCGTCCGGCGACGTTTTTCCGATAGTGTGTTCACCATATGAAACCGTCCGAAGCACTTGTAAGGCACCATGCGGAGTTGCGGCAACTCGTCAGCCGCTACGGCCTCCCGCACCCGCGCGTCTTTGGATCGGTTTTGAGCGGCACCGACACGGATGACAGCGATCTTGATTTGCTGGTTGACCCTGCGGAATCCACCAGCCTCCTTACGATTGCCGGATTGAAAATTGACGCTGAGCAGTTGCTGGGAGTGCCGGTATCGGTGTTAACCCCGAATGGATTGCCGCCGAATTTTCGCAATAAGGTATTGCAACGGGCCCAGCCTCTATGAAGCACCCCCAACAGGTGACGGCGACGACGAATCGTGGTAGAAAGCAGGAAGGACAAAGAACATGGCAACTCTCGATTGGTCCAAATGTCCTGCCGTTGAAAGCGTTCCCGGCAAGGTAAGCGGTGCATGGGTGTTTAAGGACACCCGTATGCCGGTTTCTACCGTTTTCGAGAACCTTGAATCCGGGGCGACCATCGACGAAATCATGGAATGGTTCGACGTGACACGAGAACAAATCGTCGCGGTGCTGGAGTTTGCGGCCCGCAGTCTCGACCCGCCGAATCTGCCCTCTCACGAACGCGGTTTGGTGACGCCGGTCGATGCGCATTCTGTTTGACCACGGCACGCCCGCGCCGCTCATTCCGTTTCTCGCCGGCCACACTGTCACCAAAGCCAAGGACGCCGGGTGGTAGTTTCGGGAGATGATCCCAGTGAAACGCTTTAAGGTAGTATCTATCGCTCTGTTTCTTTTACTACTGGTGTTCGGAAGGGCAACAACATGCGCACAGTCTACAGCTAACGCAAAGCGCCCAGAACGCCACGCCCTACCCGAACCAAAGCCACCTTTGCCGATAACAAAGCACATGAAGCCGCCAGGGCCGTATACCGATGACGACTTCTTGGTTGGCGACTACGCCGAGGACTATTGCTGCGGAACGCTTTCTTCAACACACCTGTCCCCACCAGCGGGTTCTATTCGGCGCACTGGCCTCACTATTAAGGGCAGAGGCGTGGTGACGTCTATAACGCCTGTCCAGCTTGATGGTTGGTCTGCGGTTGTCGGTATCGCTGGCAAGCGTCAACACCAGCCTATAATTTGCACGTTCGAAAGCCGAGGAGGTCCAAGCGACATTTCTTCCTTTATCCTCAACGGAGTGAAGGTAGGCGACACCGTTGTCGTGCATGGAGCAGGCCTCAACGAAGATGCGCCGCTGAATGCGTCGGAGATGCAGGAAAGGGCAATGGCAAAGCAATTAAGCGGATCTACACCCCAATTCCGATGCAGGCTGACTAACCTGTCAGACCCGAACCTTCACATAGATCGTTATGGCTCGTCCCGATACGACTGGGATCCGCGTTGTCAATGGAATGATGGTAGCCCTGGGTGGCACCCACGTCCTCCACAGGGTTCGGCCTTAGACAAATACTGTAGCGTGACGGAGCGAAACTGAACCACTTTCTCAAACTCATTCATGGCCCGTTTTCTTTCCAGGTTTCTTGCGAGACTTCAGCATCTTTGCAATTTGTTCAGCCGTCACAACCTTTTGTACATCCTCAGCATGGCCTTCTATTTTGAAGGCCCCACATTGCAACTTAAATTTTCGGTCCTTGCGGTTTTCTAAAAAGGCTTGGATCAGTTTGCGGAGCTGGACAATGACTACAGGGCCGAGAGTAGTGGCTAGCAGGGTAAATTCCCCAACGCTCCACCCCCCTCCACCTACTGCATCCTGCGTGAACCATCTGCTAGAAACCTTTATTCCCTGCGACCTCAGCGCCTGGGCAAAACCCTCAAGTTCCTTCTGATACTCCGGCCCGGATAATGGCGGGTCGTCCGGCGCACGTATGAGGATTAATCGCAACTCTGGGTTAGGTTCGATGATTTCAGCTTCCATGCAACGCCCCTACCACAACACCCCCGAATTTAGGCAACATAACGCCCTTTACTTAAGTAACCGGTCAGGTTGGGTCCCAATTGAGCAGACTTTTCAACGCTTGCAATGCCGCCTCTGGCGTCGGCGAAGTTCGATTCTGCTCGTATGTAAAGACATCGCCTTTTCTCGATAACCGATATTGATATGCACCCACAATTTTCGCCTCAAGGTGCTCCGGCAGACCGATAACAGGGATGTTCATAGGTTTGCCTGTCACGATATTTTTCGATTCAGGCTTACCGAGTCCGACCTTTTCAACGTCTTCGCGTTTCATACGCCTTCGTCCCCTGTTAAAGAAACTGTGATTGCTTCTCTTTAATTCTCGTGCAGGTAGTCTTTCTTTGCAACGGCTATGCCCGCGTCTCCGCCGAGGACCCAAGATTCGAGAAAGCCCGCGGGCCTGAAAGACCGCTCTATAGACATTCTCTCTCACGGCCCGCAAAGCCCGCGTTGGCCTTACCCTCCCCGCTCCCCCTTCGCATGTGGATGCGTTCTGTCGTAAACCTCCATCACATGCTTCACCGTTAGCTGCGTGTAGCGCTGCGTGGTCGACAGCCGTTCGTGGCCCAGCATCTCTTGGATGGCGCGCAGGTCGGCGCCCTCTTCCAGCATGTGGGTGCCAAACGCATGGCGTAGTGTGTGCGGATGGACGTCGGGTGAAAGTCCGCGCGCCACCGCGATTTGCTTCACAATGCGGCCCACGCTCCGGGTGGTGAGCCGCGAGCCGCGAAGGTTGATCAACAGCGCTCGCTCGGTCGTACGTTTGGTTTCGCCCAGCACTCGCTGGCGCGCCGGCAAATAAGCTTGCACCGCTGCCTTCGCCGAGTCGCCGAACGGCACAAATCGTTCCTTGCGACCCTTGCCGCGCACCAGGATGAGTTCGTTCGACCAGCGGATATCGTCAACGTTAATGCCGATAAGCTCCGAGTTTCGGATCCCGCAGCCGTACAGCAATTCCAGAATCGCCTGATCGCGTTCGGTAAATGCGGAACACTCCGGCATGGCCGCGTCGAGGACGGTGTTCACCTCTTCGATTGTAGGCACGCGCGGCAGTTTCTTGGGCAGCCTCGGCGTCGCGACCAATGCCGCCGGGTTCTGCTCGACTTCACCCTCCTGCGCCAGCCATTTGTATAGCGACCGCAAGGCCGCGAGCGCCCGCGCCACCGAAGTCTTGCTCAGCCCGCGCTCATAGAGACTGGAGAGGTAACCGCGAATCAGCACATGATCAATATCGCGCCAACCCTGCGGGCCAACATACTCGGCGAACTGCGCCAGGTCGGTGCGATAGGCCTTGATGGTGTGCGCTGAAGCATTGCGCTCCTGCAGCGCGCGAATGAATTGCGCCACAGCTTTCTCGACGATGGTGGCTCCGCGCTTGGTCATTGTTCATCCGGGCTGCCGGCCAGCGCGGGACTGCGGAAACGATTTTTCCAACCAGCAGATCCCTCGCGGGCTAAAGCCCACTCGGGATGAAAAAAAAATGAGGACTGCGACACGGACGCTGAAGGTCCGGCTCTACCCGAACTCCTGGCTGTCAACCAGTTCAGTCCGCCTGTTCATACGAAGCTGTCTAAACCATTCCATCTCTTGACATCCCAGAACCGGCTTCAGGTCCGTGAGGGATTTGCGACTCGGACTTTTGCCGCGACACGATTCTAGATCGGCGAGGAACCCACTCCTCGCTTCCCTCGCGGATGATGCTCCTTGTACACCCGGTTCAGCCGATCCAGCGCGAGGTGCGTGTAAACCTGCGTGGTCGAAATGTCGGCGTGTCCGAGGATGGTCTGCACCGTGCGCAGATCGGCGCCGTTCTCCACCATATGCGTGGCGCAACTGTGGCGCAGCATGTGCGGGCTGGCATGCCGCGCCGATTGCGCCGACGCATCGTTCACCACCTGCCACACGCGCTGCCGCGTAATCGGCCGCGCTCCGCGCGCGATAAACAGGAATGGCGACGACTTCTCCGACGCCAGCACCGGACGCGCATCCTGCAAATATTGCTGCACCACTTGCTGCGCAGCATAACCCAGCGGCACGATGCGCTCCTTGTCACCTTTGCCTCGCACCAGAACGTAACCCAACTCCAGCTTCAGGTCTTCCAGCTTCAGGTTGATGACCTCGGAAACCCGCAGCGCGCCCGCATAGAAAACTTCCAGCATCGCCCGATCGCGGCCCGTGAGCGCATGCGACATGCGATCGTCTTTGGCTCGCGGTGGCCCCTGCAGCACGCTCTCCACCTCATCGGCCGCCAGCGATTTCGGCAGCACCTTCCATTGCCGCGGCGAATCAATGTTAAGCGTCGGGTCGGCCGTGATGTAGCGATCGAGCAGCAAGTACTTGTAGAAATGCCGCAGCGCCGAAAGCTTGCGCGCCACGCTGCGCCCGTCGACGCCGTTCGAAAGCAACTCATTCAGGAAGTCGCGCACGTCCTGCCGTCGCGCCTCACGCAACGCGCGCTTGCGCTTCAGCAGGAACTCCGAGTACTGATCGAGGTCCGACCGATAGGCCGAGACGCTCAGCGGCGCCAGCCCCTTCTCTACCTTCAGGTAGTCGAGAAAGGAATTCAGCAGCCGCAGATTGGGATCGGCACTCTGCACGAGATGAGTATGAGCGTGAGCGGGCCGTTGGGGAATAACGAGCGAGGTACCGGAGAAAATCATTCACCACGGAGACACAGAGAACACAGAGAAAATTCGACAGAAGACCAACTCGATGTCTCCGTGTCCCCGCGGCAAGAAAACGCTTTTCGCTCAACGCTATTCAGGAAGGAGCCCGTCCCGCTCTGCGGGACGGCTCAGCAGCACGCAGCCGAAGGCGGAGTGCTGGGTCAGCCGTAAAGTTGACCTGAGTCCCGGCAGGGACGACCGAGGGTCCCTCGGACATGCGGGCCGCAGCGGCAATGCGAAACACATTCTGCAGGCCCAGCGGGTTATCTCCACCCAACTGCTTCTTCCTCACCGAATTCAGCACTTCCACCGCATTGTGCGGACTGCGTGGATCTTCCTCGTGCTTGAAGAACGCATACGTCTCCAGCCCATCGGCGACGCACTGTCCTACCCGATCGATCAGCTTCTTCAGGTCTTCAGCCGAATAGCTAGGCTGGCGGAAGCGAAAATAAATGTAATTCGCGGTGCGCACCTCGGGCGTGTTGAGCCTTTCGGTCTCGGCCACGCAGAGCGTTACATTGTGCTCCCGCAGCGCCTGATAAATCTCGTCGCTGAACCACGACTCATGGCGAAACTCGAACGCAGCTTTGAAGTTCTTCGGCAGCAGCGCCAGAAAATCGCGCAGCACGGCGACATCCGCCTTGGCAGTGGGCGGCAACTGGAACAATACCGGGCCCAGCTGCGTGGCCAGCGGTTGCAGCGTGGGAAGAAATCGCTGCATCGCTTCTTCCACATTCTGCAGCCTGCGAATATGCGTGATGTACTGGTTGGCCTTTAGCGCGAACCGGAAGTTCGGTCCGACATCCGCCATCCATCCGGTGGCCGCCTTCTCCGACAACGACCGCCGGAAGGTGTAGTTCACCTCGACCGCTGTGAGCTGGGTCGCGTAGTACTTCAGGAAATTTTTCGACGAAACTTCTTTGGGATAAAAATCGGGCTTCCAGATCGTGTAGGCCCAGCCCGAGGTGCCGACGAACAGTAGATTGTCTTTCGATTGGGTGTCTGATGATGCGCTCATCGTCGCTAGGCCTCTGGCGGTGAAGTTCGGCCCAGAGCAGGCCGCACCCATCTTAGCTCACAAGACCTTAGCTCAGAAGACGCGGGATTACACTCGAGCGCTGGGGAAGCAATTTTGAGTATAGGGGGCCCTCCGGGATCAAGACTCTCAGATCTCGGCGACGATGACCTTGATGAAATCCGGCTTAGGGTTTGAAATTCCAACAACGGTCGGCGATGTCGGTTATTTCTGTCTCCTGAAATGCATTGCCCGAATTCGGCTTGCCCGTCAAATCTACCTCGTGTCCAGTCTCGTCCCACAGCGCGTGGTTATCACCGGTAACCTTATGGCTTTTTCCCTGGTGATCGACGAGTGTGTAGTTGCCTTTGGTGCCGCTCAAGCATCCTCGAAGGTCGTTCGACTGGTTGGCCGTCGACGAAGCCTGATTTCCGGAGGGTGCCGCATAGCTCGAATGAGGCACTGCTTGCCCCATCGCCATGCTCGCTGCCCATGTCAGCACAGATAGCAAGAGAACCGCTTTCATTTCTCAACTCCTGTGGGGCCGCGGATAGCAGCGCGGCCCTCACGTAGTGAGAAGTCCACGGAAAACGGTTAGGTTGTCCCAAATCCTGTGATTTACTTTTAGGACCGCTTCCGCGCCGTGCGCGCCGAGGAAGATCGTTTTCCCCCAGCAACTCCGGCTTTTCCAGTAGTAATGGCTTTCTTGCTTACGGTTTTCTTCTGCGGACGGCGCGCCCCGACTGGCTGCGCCGGTTTCGACGCCTTTACGTTAGAAGCCGGTTCACTCCCGCTACCTAAACTCGCCAGCGCCTCCACCGGAGGCATCTTCTGTTTCAATTTCAGCACCGGCTCGAACAGATCTCCGTACTTCTTCGCTCGCTCCAACCCTTGGTCCGAGTCGAACACCAGAAGCGTGGGGTCACCCCTCTTCAGGCAATTCTCTACCTCCTCCCACTTCACGGGAGTCGAAACCGTCGGCCGTTCCTTCGCGCGCAACGAGTAAACGCAAATCGTCGTCTTGTGGTCGTCGTTCTGGCTCCAGTCCACCAGGATCTTGCCGGTGCGGAGCGCCTTCTTCATGTCCGAAACTACCAGTTCGGGATGTTGCCGCTCCAACAACCGCGCCAGCTCATGTGCGAAAGGCTTGGTCTGGTCGTAAGTAACCGCGGTATTCAGTGGAACGTAAATCTGCAGTCCCTTCGATCCCGAAGTCTTGGCGAAACTCTGCAAGTTGAGTTGGGCGAAGATGTCCCGCACCCACAGTCCAACCCGGCAGCACTGAACAATATTGGCAGGCGCCCCGGGGTCGAGATCGAACACCAGAAATGTCGGCCGCAGAATGTCCTTTCCCAGCGACAGGCTGGTGTGCAGCTCCAGGTCGGCGAGGTTGGCCGCCCATACCAGCGTCGGCAGGTCCTGCGCCAGGCAGTAGTCCATCCAGCGGTTGTTGCCCTCGCTCCACACCTTGGCCGTCTGCACCCACTCAGGACGATGCTCCGGACAGTTCTTCTCATAGAAAAATTGCCCGCCGACCCCGTTGGGGTAGCGCTTCATCGTGAGTGGCCGCCCCTTCAGGTGCGGCAGCAATACCGGGGCGATGCGCACGTAGTAGTCGATTACCTGTCCCTTGGTGAATCCAGCTTCGGGATATAGGACCTTGTCCAGGTTCGACAGCTTAAGATGTTTCCCCTCGATATCAACTACGGTTTCTTTGGCCATCCATTGCCTCGCTCGCGCTGCTCACAAATGATGCAGGTTAGGCCTCGAAGTATGCAACCTTGACGACGCGATGGCGCGCGATTCCAGCCGGATTTGCACGAGCATCGCGCTCTCCTCCGTTTGACTTGCGCGTCCTTATCTGTAACTTTTTAACTTGCCATTATGAAATCTGCCTTTGGAGGCACGATGAAGTGCTGTTTTGCCAAATTGACTTGCCTGCTCCTGCTGGCGGCCTGCATGCCGCTCGCGGCGCAGGACCTGGCGTCCTACGAGAAGCGGGTTTCGGTGAAGACGCTGCCCAACGGCTTGACGGTCATCGTCTGGCGACGTCCCGAAGCTCCGGTGTTTTCGTTCTTCACGCTGGTCGACGCCGGCTCGGCCCAGGATCCTCTCCACGAGACCGGTCTGGCGCACATGATGGAGCACATGGCCTTCAAGGGCACCCCTGACATCGGTACCACCGACTATGCTGCCGAGAAGCCGGCGCTGGAAAAAGTGGAACAAGCCTACGCTGCCTACGAAGCTGAGCGCGTCAAGCGGGTAGACCAAGACCCACAGAAATTGGCGCAACTGAAAACTACCTGGGAGCAGGCCATCAAAGAGGCCGACAAGTACGTAGTGCAAAACCAGTTTGGCGAGATCGTCGAGAGCCACGGCGGCGTGGGAGTTAACGCCTTCACCAACTACGACGAGACCGCCTACATGTACTCGATGCCCTCGAACATGATCGAGCTGTGGGCTGCGCTTGAGTCTGACCGTTTGGCGCATCCGGTCATGCGTGAGTTCTACAAAGAGCGCAACGTGGTCATGGAAGAGCGCCGCATGCGCACCGACAGCCGTCCCACAGGACGCCTGGTGGAACAGTTTCTGGGCACGGCTTTCATGGCGAATCCGTATCACCGCCCGACTATCGGCTACGCTTCCGATCTGCAAAGCTTCTCCGCCACCGACGCGGCCAAGTTCTTCAAGCGCTACTACGTTCCCAGCAATATGGTGATCGGCCTCGTCGGCGATCTCGACCCGGCGCAGGTTTTCCCCATCGTAGAGAAATATTTCAGCCGCCTTTCGACGACACCCAAGCCGGAGGAACTGTTTACCGATGAACCGGCGCAGAACTCCGTGCGCGAGGTCACGCTACACGATCCCGCGCAGCCGTTCTATCTGGAGGGGTACCACCGCCCCAGTTATCTCGCTCCGGATGACGCGGTTTACGATGCCATCAGCGACATCTTGTCCAACGGACGAACCTCGCGCCTCTACCGCTCCATGGTGCGCGACAAGAAAATTGCCGCCTTCGCCGCCGGTTTTTCCGGCTGGCCGGGAATCAAGTATGGACATCTGTTCGCGTTCTACGGAGTTCCCCTCCCCGGCCACACCAACGAAGAATTGCAAAAGGCCGTGCACGAGGAGATCGACAAACTAAAGACCCAGGACGTCACCGACGAAGAGTTGCAGATGTTCAAGACCCGTACCAAAGCTGACCTGATCCGCGGACTCGCCAGTAATGAGGGCCTGGCACAACAGCTTGCGATCTACCAAACGCGCTATGGCGACTGGCGAGAGCTGTTCCGCTACCTCGACCGCGTGGATAAGGTAACCAAGGCCGACATCCGGCGCGTTTCGAATCAGGTTTTCGCCCCGACGAACCGCACCGTAGGCGTCATCGAGACGCAAACCGCGAGTAACCAGGCATCTTCAGCGACCGGCAAAGGAGCGGAACAACAATGAGCGCGCTCAAGAGATCTATTCTCTCCTCTTGTCATCCTGAGCGCAGTGCCCGCACGGATTTCCCTTCCTGTTGTCATCCTGAGCGGAGGCGGCGCTTCGCCGCCAGAGTCGAAGGACCTGCTGTCCTCACCCCCTCCAATTTCCTCCTGACACTCTTATGCTTCCTGTTACTGTTCACTGCCTTCTCGCCCCGCCCAGGTCAAATCCTGGAACCAGATTCAGCCCCCACCGCTGCCTGCATTCAAGCCTCAGGAACCGGTTCGTATCCAATTGCCCAACGGCATGGTGCTCTTTCTTCAGGAAGACCACGAACTCCCCCTGATTGACGCGACGGCCCGCATTCGCGGCGGCTCCATCTATGAAGCCCCAAACAAGACCGGGCTCACCGATCTCTACGGCGAGGTCTGGCGCACCGGTGGCACCAAGACCAAGACCGGCGACCAGATGGACGACTTTCTGGAAGCGCGCGCCGCGAAGATCGAAACTGACAACCAATCGGATTCCACGACGATTTCGCTCAACTGCCTCAAGGGCGACTTCGATGCCGTCTTCGACATGTTCCTCGATCTGCTGCACAACCCCGAATTCCGTCCTGACAAGCTGGAACTCGCCAAGGAGCAGATGTACACCGAGATTTCTCGTCGCAACGATAACGTCGATTCCATCGTGCATCGCGAAAGCCGCATCATCGCCTACGGCAAAGACAATCCTTATGCGCGCGTTCCCGAGTATGCCACCGTTGCCGAGGTCACCCGCGAAGACCTGCTGAACTGGCACCAGCAATATGTTTATCCCAACAACATCATCTTCGGCATCACCGGCGACTTTGACGCCAAGGCCATGGAAGCCAAATTGCGCCAGGCATTCGAGTCGTGGCCGAAGGGACCGGACGCGAAAGCGCCCGACATTAAGTTCACGGCGCCCAAGCCGGGCATCTACTTCGTCCGCAAGACCGATGTAAACCAGAGCAGTATCGACATGCTGGAGCTCGGTATCGAGCGCAGCAATCCCGATTACTTCGCGGTAACCGTAATGAATGACATGTTCGGAGGCAGCTTCTCCTCGCGGCTCTTCAATCATCTGCGCTCGGGAAAAGGACTCGCGTACGCGGTGGGCGGAGGCGTGGGTGCCAGCTGGGACCATCCGGGCGTGACCAACATTGACATGCAAACCAAGAGCGCTAGTACGGTAGACGGCATTCAAGGACTGAACGATGAGATCGATGACTTGCAGAAAAAGCCCGCCACTCCTGAGGAGCTAATGAGGTCCAAGAACGACATCCTCAACTCTTTCATCTTCCAGTTCGACACGCCGGAGAAAGTTCTGCGCGAGAAGATGGCCTACGAGTTCTATCATTATCCGCTCGATTTCCTGGAGCGCTATCGCAGTGAAGTGGAAAAGGTCACAGCCGAAGATGTCTCACGCGTGGCTAACAAGTACGTTCACAAAGATCGAATGGCGGTGCTGGTGGTAGGCAATGACACCGAGTTCGGCAAGTCGCTGAGCACGCTGGGTCCAGTGCAGGACGTGGACATCACCATCCCTCCGCCACCGGCAAGTCTGATGCAGCAAGGGCCGGGCGAACAATAGAATTATCGCGCTCCCGATACCGCATGAGTCCTACTCTCAATTCTCCGCTCGCGTCGTGCCCTGGGCGATGAGTGAAGACTTGGGAGCGATGCTGCGGCGCGAGTCAACGCTGACCCGAATCCTCGGGTACGTGATTCTGGCATTAGGATTCGGAACGGTTCTCAGTGCCGCGTATCTGATGAGGGCCGGATACTCCGTTGTTCCCTACTGGGACGAACTGGACGAACTCACCTCCTATGTCGACGCTACCCATAACTCGGTCCTGCGCTGGATGTGGACCCAGCACAACGAGCATCGACTGCTCTTTTACAAGTCGCTATTCCTGGTGGACATGCACTTTTTCCAGGGCCGCAACTGGCCCATGTACGCAGCTACATTCTGCTCACTGATGGCCTCAGCTGTGGTTATCGGCTACATGCTGCGGAAGCTGGGACATTTCAAGGGCTATCTGTGGCAAGCGTGCCTGGGACTCACGCTGTACTGCTTGTTCTGTCCGTCGCAGTGGGAGAACCTTTCCTGGGCGTTCCAGCTTTCGTTTGTGCTCGTGAATGTCTGGGTCCTCACGGCCGTGCTGTGCCTGGTTATCCAGAAACAGCGTATTGACGCAGGGCAGCCGATCGACATCACCGTTGTTCTAGTTTCGCTGCTCGCGGCCAGCGCGGCCACCTTCACGAGTGGAAACGGCATGACGGTATGGCCGGTGCTGATCGCAGTGGCGCTGTTAGCGAAACTTCCCTGGCGTCTACTTGGGGCCTATGCTCTTGGCCTCGCTTGCGTTGTCCCTTTGTACTTGATCGGATACCATTCGCCTTCCCAGCACGCGTCTCCCTTCGAATCTCTTCGCCATCTGGGGCTTGTTCTGGAATACGTCGAGAAGTATCTCGGCGGCGCGGTGGTGCCGGATACACTCCTCGGTTTGGCTCCTTTGCTCGGACTATTGGGACTGGCTGCTGCCGCTGCTCTGCTCCTTTGGCTGATCCTGCACTGGGGCCGGAGGACTCCCTCGAGTATGGCCTTGCCGGAATCATTTTGTATTCCGTCGCCACCGCTCTGATTACCTCTCTCGGACGCGTGAATTTTGGGACGAACCAGGCGTTTACCTCCCGCTATCAGACGTTCGCTCTTTTGTTTTGGCTGGCGCTGTCTCTCTGGATCATCAGCATTGTGGCCCGCCAACCCACTACCAATTGGCTGGTCGCCACCTATTTGCTCATCTTGGTTGTGGCCTGCTTCTCGGCGACGCAGTACGTGCGCATTTTGCAACACGTCAGGCACAATACCGCCAAGCGGGAGCTTGCCGGCGTAGGCATGATCACGGGGGTTCACGAGGAAGGCTTTTTGCAATCTGCTATCCTGCCGTTTCCCATCGCGTGGCCCGAGGTTGAGGAATTGCGCGCTCATCGCTTGTCCCTGTTCTCGACGTTGCGGGCGGCCCAATTCGGCCAGGAGTTCGCTCGATTCTATCGAACGGTGAGTCCGGAAAAGTGCGAAGGCAAGGTCGATGCTGCTTCGCAGGTCGGCCCCAATCCAGAAGACATCGGCATTGTCGGTTGGGCGGTCGCACGGCCATCGAATGAACCTATGGAGGAAGTCGCGTTCGTGTCGGAAGGCAAGATCGTCGGTTTCGGCGTGCCGGGGCCCGAGCGACCTGATGTTGTGAATGCGCTGCATTCAGAGCAGGCCCTGGAAAGCGGCTGGACAGGATATGCCAAACTTGCCTCCAGCGGAACCGTTGACTTATATGGAATCCTTCCCTCGTCCGGACATCAAACCGCTTGCCACTTCGGAACCTTTCGCGTCGACCCGGCTACTATGAATCCATGACTCTCACGCCGCGCAGTGTTCCAACTGGTCAGAATCTCTTGAGCGATGCTGGTGGTGGGTAATGACACTGAGTTCGGCAAGCCCCTTAGCACGCTGGCTCCAGTGCAGGACGTGGACATCGCCATTCCTCCGCCGCCAGCAAGTCTGATGCAGCAAGGGCCGGGTGGCGCGCCATAGGTTGCGCAATAAACGTCGGGTGCCCCGTGCTGGCCCGACTTTGGCTAGGGCTGAGCATTTAACCATGCGCTCTTTTGGCGAAAGGGCGGGAGAGCAATACGGCAGGTATCCCTAGTCTGAACTATGCTTCCCGCAGGCGCCCGGAGGCGTACTTGTGCAACAGGCTCGAGATCAGGGTCTGATAAGGAAGTCCTTCTTCCAACGCCCGCTTCTGGATCGCCTCCAGGTCCTTACTAGAGATGCGAATGTTGAGGCGCCGGTCTTTTCGGAAGGTTGCCTTCGCGTAGCGAGCGTATTGGTTCCGGTGACCCTTTTTTTCCTTCACCGGCCGCCATTCTCCCCGCTCGACTGATTCGAGAATCTCCTTTTCATCTCTATCAAGTTTCATAGCCTGCCTCGTCTTGAACCTCCTCACCCAAGTACTGCTTCGTCGCCTTGCGGCTCGGAATAATTGTCTTCAGGAACACCAATCTTTCGTCCTCAACAAAGGGCACCAGGTATACGTAGTTTTCCCGTTGGACGACGAAGATTCGCTGACCGCCGTATCGGCCTTGATCTGGATGTTCCAGGACATCCAGCAAGGCTCCACGCTCGATGAGGAAGACGACCTCCTCGAAGCCGATACCGCGCTCTGTCTTCAGCTTCTCTTTCTTGGCGTCGTCCCAAGTGAAGTATTTCACTTGTTCCAATGTAGCACAATGTGTGCCTCATAGGCACACAAGTGGCGCATTAACAATTATTCCGGTTTCTTGCGGGTGTTCGGTAAAAAGATAAGATGAGGCCATGTCTCCAGCTCACCGCATCTCGCCGGGCCAACATCTCCTGATCGATGCTGACGACACGCTGTGGGAGAACAACGTTTACTTCGAGCGCGCCATTGCCAATTTCATCTCCTTCCTCAATCACCATGAGTACACGCCCGAGCAGGTAAGAGAAGTTCTCTACGACGTGGAACGCGAAAACATCCGCACTCATGGCTATGGCATGCAAAGCTTCGCTCTGGCCCTGGTTCGATGCTTCGAGCAGTTGTCGGTCGGGCCGCTCACGCCGGCGCTGCACGACACCATTCGCGGCTTCGCTTATGCCATCGCTGAGCATCCCATGGAGATTCTGCCCGAGGTGCCTGAGACCCTGGCCGATCTCGCCCAGCGTCATCATCTTTTCCTGGTGACTAAGGGCAACATCACCGAACAGTCAGGCAAGGTCGAGCGCTCGGGGCTCAAGCAATACTTCACCGCCGTCGAGGTCGTCGCGGAGAAAGATGCCGCAACCTATCACGCCGTGGTCGAGAAGTACGGGATGCTGCGCGAGAACACATGGATGATTGGCAACAGCCCCAAGTCTGACATCAATCCGGCGCTCGAAGCTGGACTGCACGCCGTCTTTGTTCCCCATAACAACACCTGGATGCTGGAGCGCGACGAACTTCGCCCGGAAGTTGGCAATGGCCGCCTGTTGCAGGTGGAAAGCTTCGGCCGCCTGCGGGAGCACTTCTGATGCAAGTGATCTGAGGCTCTGATGACGCTTTCAGTTCGCTGTATAACGCCGACTATCCACTATTTACCATCCACTATCCACTACTTCCGTCCAACGCTCCGGCACAATTCATCATCTAACACACTTGGCCCAAAATCCAGGTAACGTTACCCTCATGTCCTATTGCAAATTGACCATGCGCCCATCCATTCTGCTGGCGCTGATCATCAGTTCGCTCATGCTTGCGGGGTGTCAGCACGCAGGCGTACATTCGTCGCTCGCCGTGAACAGTTTTGTGGGCGGCAGCAGCGATCCCACGATGTTGGCAGCGTACCAGCCATGGTTCGGGCGTCCTGGACACATCAATCCGGGCTACTCGTCCCAGGACCGCGTGGAAATCGAAAAGCAGATCGATAAAGCGAAGAGCCTTGGCATCAGCGGATTCGTGATCAACTGGTACGGCGCGCATCACGAGTTTGAAGACAAGGCTTACACCCTGATGCAGGAGGTCGCGGCAGAGAAGAACTTCAAGGTCGCGCTGATGTATGACGAAGATGACAGCGACCCTGCAGGCGCTACCGATGCTGTGATCGCAGACCTGCAATACGCGCACGACCGCTACCTGGGCCCACAGGCCGTGGCGCCGCGCGATTCCTATCTGCAATACGACGGGCGGCCCATGATCTTCATCTTCCCCAAGGGCGGACACACCGATTGGAACCGCGTTCGCCAGGCCGTCAACGCGTGGGAAGTGTCGCCGCTGCTGATCATGAAAGACATTCGCCCGCAGGCGGCCAATGCTTTCGACGGCTTCTATGCCTGGGTCTCGCCGGGTAAGGACGGGTGGAAGCCGGATGGCAGCAATTGGGGACAGCAGTATCTCGACAACTTCTACCACACCATGATCGCCGATTACCCCAACAAAATTGCGGTCGGAGCGGCGTGGCCGGGCTTCGACGACAGCAAAGCCAGTTGGAGCCGGAACCGCAAGATGAGTTCGCGCTGTGGCAAGACCTTCGAGGACACGCTGCGCATGTTCCGCCGCTATTACAACCAGCAGCGCCCGCTTCCCTTCCTCATGATTGTGACCTGGAACGATTACGAAGAAGGCACGGCGATTGAAAACGGCGTGCAAACTTGTAAGTGATCCTGCTCCGAGTAGATTCGAGTGTGCTTATATGCCGGCTCAGGTAGAGCGGTGCTTCAGCACCGCGTCAACGCCACCTTATTGACGAAGCTATCGGGTCACTGCAAAATGCAGTGACCCGATAGCTCTGACTTCGATGCCAGAGCATGCACGCGGACCTGAAGGTCCGCTCTACCCTTCGTCGCGACTCTCAATACACCTCATAACCCGGCGGCGGAGACTGGAAGTCGGGCTTGCGCGCGATCAGCAGTAATGCCCCGATCCGCTTGAAGTCACGCAACTCCTCGGCGTTCTTGAACCACTTGCCGCTGTACTCGGCCGGCGTTGGCGTCAAATCCGGGACGCGCACCGCCCGCACATCCTCGAAAGTATGCTTCTTCAGCAGCTGAACATACTCTTCCTCCGAGCGCGCTTGCACCGGCACCTTCAGCTCGTCGACCCAGCGCAACGAATAAGGATTGTCCTTGTAAAGATTGATCAGGATAAATAGCTCGCCCCGTGGCGCCATCACTCGGAAGAGCTCCGCCAGCGCGCGATCCTGATCGGCATAATAGTAAAAACTCTCCACTGACAGCACCTTCTCGAAGAAATTTTCCTCCCAGGGAATCTGCTGGGCCGAGCCAACCACGAACATAACGTTGTCATATTCTTTGGAGCCGGCGCGCGCTCGCCGAATCATTTCGTCCGAGACGTCGAGCCCGATCACCTGTCCCGGCTTGTCGCCTTGAGCCACGGCCCGTGCCATCAGGCGGCTGGCCCATCCTGCTCCGCAACCGAGGTCGAGCACGCGCTCACCTGGCTTCAGGTCCATTAGAGCCAGAGTCTGCTGGGTGATGCTGATGTGGTGGTTCTCCATCTCCTCGCCGCGGCCTTGCTCGGCCCACTGGTTGAACTCCTGGCGCAGCCGCTCGTCAGCGGCAATGGTCTTCTTGTCGATCATGATACCCTCGGGAATTGAATATACACTGGCAAGAACCCCCACCCGCGTAACCAGCGACGCGCAGTACCGCTGTTCGCCGTTTCCAGGCTGCCCCGGCATTCAGGAATGATCCGGAACAATTGTCGAGTTTGCGAGGATGGCCACCGCTATGCTGACTTCTCGCTACCGCTCTGCACGTACGGTTGGGATTCCTTTCCGGTTAGCCGACCGTGCAACCGTACCCGCCGACCTTTTTTTTAATTGTGAGCAATTTTGCTCAGTTCTCTATTTCGTGGGCTGGCAAGATTACCTGCGGGCGAATCGGTGCGGAGTTGTTCGCCCGCGTTCCGGCTGTCGGGTGGACGTGAAAGCAGGGACACCGACAATGCTGGCTTTGACAGCAAATGCCCGCGCAGCAGTCGCCGTACTCGTACTCGGAAAGGCCGGAATCCATGAGTGTTCATCTCGTAAATCCCAGTGACAATTCTTTCGGTACTGCTGTCATTACGCCAAGATGGTTGTTTGTCCTTGCGGCGGCGACACCTGGTGTAGCTGGGGATCCCATCCTCGTCGATGAGTCGCTGGAACAGATTATGCCAGAAAGCATCATGCCGGGAGATATCGTCGGCATCAGCGTTCATACGGGGAATGCTTTGCGGGGATATGAAGTCGGCCGCATGGCGCGTGAACGCGGTGCGTGGGTAATCTACGGTGGCATCCACGCTACGCTCTATCCCGAAGAGGCTTTCGACCGCGGTGGCGCTCACGCCGTCGTCAAGGGAGACGGTGAGATTGCCTGGGGCAGGGTGGTGACCGATTGCCTCGCTGGCAAGCCAATCAGTATCTACGAGGGCGGGCGGATTGAAGGTAGCCAGTTCCTGGCCGCGCGATGGGACCTGATGCCACGCGACAAGTACATGTGGGCCTCGGTCCAGACCATTCGCGGGTGCCCAAAGCATTGCTCTTTTTGCAGCGTGTGGCGGACCGATGGACAAGAGCCGCGCCAACGGCAGTTTCAGAGCGTGATCGACGAAATCGTTGAACTGCGCCGTATTGGCTTCCGGTTTATCGCCCTCGCCGACGATAATTTCTATCCCGTTACGTTGACCGATCTGCGGCTCGCCCGGGAGCAAAACAATCTCGCCAAACTTGAGGACTTGACGGCCATCCGCGCGGAGCGTTTCCAACTCCTGGAAGAGCTGGCAAAACTGCCGCAAGACATGGTGTTCTACACGCAGATCACGATGGAGGCAGCTGAGGACGCCGAGTATCTGGATGCTATGCGGAGGGCTAATATCAAGGGCGCCCTGGTGGGGATCGAAGCTGTGACTCCGGAGGGACTGAAAGCCGTCTTCAAAGACTTCAACCAGTCCGGCGAGGCCCTAGCGAAGCAGCTGCTTACCTTCAAGCAGCATGGGGTCCATGTCCTGGGTTCGTTCATCTTCGGTCTGCCGACAGACAATCCGGCGACATTCGATGCAACGGTTGAGATGGCGCTGAAGGCGAACATAACTTTTGCCCAGTTCCTGATGATGACGCCGTTTCCCGGGACGGTTGATTTTGCACGCTGGGAAAAAGAGCAGGCAAAACAGCCGACGCTCGTCGGAAATGTCCCGATTACCCGCTATTGGCTGATTCCGACGGAGATTCGGCCGAAGATGTTCACCCCCCATCCCTCGATGAGCTCCCAGGAGATTGGGGAGCGCACCCAGATGGTTTGGGACAGGTTTTATAACTGGAGCGCCATCTGGCAAAGGTCAGCCTGCGCTCCAGGGCTGCGCTCCAGGATCGCTTTCGTGTTCCTTTCCAAGCTCTACCGGCAGATGTATGCAGGAACTGGAATTTCAACCGATAGCGCCCGCAGAAACAAGTCCAAGCGGTGGGCACGGTGGACGGCGAAACAGTGCAGGAAACTGTTTCAGGCAAACCCCATGCCGGAGCTTCGGTCGCCACAGTGGGAACTTGCGTTTGCATCTCCTCCGCTACATCGTCCCGCGTTTTTGCCGAACGAGCGCGACCATGAGACAGGTCCCTTCGTGGTCATTCCGAACAGCTGAAGCCGTTGTAGGCTGGGGATTGACAATATAGACCATCAACCATCCGGATGAGAGCGGTTGACAAAGGTTGCTTCTCGGAAGTTGGCCGCGACTCAAGTCGATCTCCGGCTCCGAGTGACGAGCGACCCGGAAGTGATCCTGGGTTAGGTAACGACAAACGTCCTGGTCGTCGCTTGATTTTCAGCTGATGGGCAATGCTGAAATTGCACCGCGACCCGTCGTATTGTTTCTCCTAAACCCATCTGTGCTACAGTCTCGGAAATACATGGCTCAAACTCCCGAATCACCCACCAACGGCTCGGCGCATTCTCCCGAATTGTATTGTCCTAACTGCGCGAGGGAAGTCGACGATCCACTCACCTGCGGCGACTGTTCGGCGGTGATCTGCCGGGCGTGCGGCACGCCGCTGGAAATGCCCGAGGACCTCGGCATCGGCTGATTTCATGGCCCAGCCCACCACAGCAGCGCGGCCGGAGGTAGCCGCCCAGCACGCGCCATCGCTGGTGCGCGGCCTCTCGCTGACGGATTCCGTAATGCTGTTGGCGGGCGGCATCATCGGCTCGGGAATCTTTCTCACCGCCGCTCCGATTGCCTCCGCCGTACACAAACCTTGGTTCTTCCTCGGCGTTTGGCTCGCTGGCGGACTGATCTCGCTGCTGGCGTGTTTCGCCTTCGCCGAGATGGGCGCGATGTTTCCTGAAGCCGGCGGCCAGTATGTCTTCCTGCGCGAGGCCTACGGCGAATTCCCGGCGTTCCTGTACGGATGGATGATTTTCACTGTAGGCCAGAGTGGCACCATCGCCGCACTCGCAGTCGGCTTCGCCGAATACTTCGGAGCGGTGCTGCCCTTCGCTTCCGCACATCTTCCAGTCGCAACCATCTTCGGATGGACACTGACGCGCGGGCATCTTGTCTCCATTGCCTCCATCGTTTTTTTAACCACAATCAACGTCGTGGGCTTGAAGCGCGGCTCGACGCTAATCAATGTCGCCACCTGGGCGAAATTTGCGGCGATCGGGCTTTTCATCCTGCTTGGCCTCACCATTGGCCACGGCCATTGGTCGAACTATGCGGTCAGCATCCCCGTAAGCCAGCCGATGTCGCTCCCTCAGATGATCTCCGCATTTGGCGTCGCCCTGATCGGCGTGTTCTGGGCATTCGACGGCTGGGTCTACGTCACCTGGGTCGCCGGCGAGATCAAGAACCCGCAGCGCGTTTTGCCACGCGCCATGGTTTTGGGCGTGCTGGTGGTTGGCGTGGTTTATCTGGCGGTGAACGCCGTCTATCTTTACGCACTGCCGATCACTCGCATTGCCCAGGAAGAAACCATCGCTCACGCTGCCGCGGTAACACTATTCTCGTCGAGCGCCGCGCGCTGGCTTAGTGCGACCATTGCGCTCTCGTGCTTCGGAGCCATGTCCTGCGCCATCCTCAGCAGCGCTCGGGTATCGTTTGCCATGGCACGTGACGGCGCTTTCTTTCACGCCATGGGGAAGGTGCATCCGCGCTATCGTACTCCGGCGTTCAGCCTGATCGCGCTGAGCACGTGGGCGGCGGTGCTCGCGCTCAGTGGCAGCTTCGATCAGCTCTATACCTACGTGATGTTCATGATGGTGCTGTCCTACGCGGCAGCCGTGGCAGGATTGTTCGTGCTGCGGCGCACCCATCCCCATGTGCCGCGTCCCTATCGTTGCACCGGCTATCCCTACTTGCCGGCACTGTATGTGTTAGTGGCGGGAGCATGGGCGCTCAACTCCGTGGTCACCCGTCCCAAAGAAACGCTGATCGGAATTGCGATCGTCTTCCTGGGCGCGCCCTTCTATGCGTTCTGGCGCTGGCAGCTGAAGCGCAAGCCGGGAGAGCTGAAGGAGTTCGAGTGAGGGCGTGACGGAATCTTTACTTGTGATATATCATGGTATATATCACATACAGGAGGTAGACATCTTGTCCCGCACTGCTAAACTCTTTCGCAACGGCCGCAGCCAAGCCGTCCGCCTGCCGGCGGATTGCCGCTTCGAGGGTTCCGAAGTCTACATTCGGCGAACCGTGACGGGCGACATCCTCCTGTCGCGCAAGCCCGAGTCCTGGCGAGATTTCTTCGAGTTGATGAGGACCGTCGATGTGCCTGAGGACTTCCTGACGGACCGCAAAGACGTGGCCCCGCAAAAGCGGAATCTTTTCTGATGCCCGGTCTGTACCTATTGGACACCAATACGGTCAGCTACATCCTCAAAGGGAACATTCCTGCGGTGCGAAAGCGCTTGGTGAAGATACCCATCGAGGACATTGCGATATCGGTCATTACCGAAGCGGAGCTGCTTTTTGGGGTCATTCGCAGGCCCGAGGCAACTCGCCTGAAGATCGCGGTCGACGAATTTCTCCTCCGAGTCGAAGTTTTGCCCTGGGATTCAGAAGTGGCCCGGAGCTATGCTGAAATCCGTGCAGCGTTGGAACGCCAAGGCGCGATGCTCGGCAACCTTGATCTCATGATTGCCGCCCAGGCCGTTACCGCTGCTGCTGTCTTGGTTACGAACGACCAAGCCTTTCGCCGCGTGAAGGGTTTGAAGATCGAGGACTGGACCAGATCGCGGTGACCGGCGAATAACTCAGTCGGATGCGCGGTGCCTGCTAAGATTTCTGAATCCGATGCTCACGCTCACCCAAGCTGCCGAACAGATTCGCTCGCGCAAACTTTCTCCACTGGAGCTCACGCGCGAGTGCCTCTCGCGCATCGAGCGACTGAATCCTCAGCTGAACGCATTCATTACGGTTACCGCGGAGCCTGCACTGGAGCAGGCGCGGCAGGCCGAAGCGGAAGTCATGGCCGGCCACTGGCGCGGGCCGCTGCACGGAATTCCTATCGGACTGAAAGATCTCCTCGATACTGCCGGTATTCTTACCACTGCGGCCAGCAACCAGTATCGTGACCGGGTTCCCTCGGAGGATGCTGAACTGGTTCGCCAGTTGAAGCAGGCCGGCGCGGTCATAGTCGGCAAGTTGAACCTGCACGAGTTCGCATTTGGCGTCAGCGGAATTGTCAGCGCCTTCGGTCCGGCGAAAAATCCGTGGGCTTTGGAACGAATCACCGGAGGATCTTCCTCGGGTTCCGCGGCTGCGGTTGCGGCAGGGCTTTGCGTCGTGGCGATTGGCACCGACACTGCCGGCTCAATCCGGTGTCCGTCAGCGCTCTGCGGAATCGTTGGATTGCGCCCGAGCCACGGTTTGCTCAGCTGCAACGGAGTCATCCCGCTGTCCACGTCGTTCGACACGGTCGGGCCGATGACGCGCACGGTCCGTGATGCCGCAGTCTTACTCGGCGCGCTGGTAGCGGATACCGGCTCGAGCCGGCCAAATGATTGGGCAGCCCTTGACGACAGTGTGGCTACGCTCAGAATCGGCGTTCCCCGCAATGGCTTTTTTGACGACCTTCAACCCGAAGTGGCCGCCTGTGTGGAAGCGGCCCTCGCCGTCATCAAGCAGGTGGTTGCCCGCGTCGCCGACGTAGAACTTAGCGCCAGTGCACACCGCACGATTTTCAATGCCGAAATTTACGAGTACCACGAAGCCATGGTGACCAACCACCCGGAGCTCTACCAGGCGCGCACACTGCCTCGAGTTCTGAAGTGCGCAGGAATCGGCGCGACTGACTATATACGAGATTGGCGCAACCTGGCCGAAGAAAGGCACAAGGCTGAGGAACTGTTTCAGCAAGTGGATTTAGTGATTACGCCGACCGTTCCAGTGTCGGCGCCGCGTATTGCCGACCTCGAAGCACTGGACATCAACGCGCTGCGGCCCTTCGAGACGAAACATCTGCTGCGGAACACGTCGCCGTTCAGCGTCCTCTTTTGGCCGAGCGTCTCGGTGCCGTGCGGTTTCACTCCGGAAGGCTTGCCGGTGGGAATGCAAATTTCTGGCAAGCCCGGCGACGATGCTACAGTGCTACGACTCGCGCATGCATATGAGCAAGCGACCGAGTGGCACCAGCGCGTACCGCGCGAATAACCGCGCTGCTCAGAATCCCACAAACACCGGCTCAGGCTGTAACTCAATTCCAAACTCAGCCATGACTGCGGTCTGAATCTCATCCTTCAGCGCCATGATGTCAGCCGCGGTTGCGCCGCCACGATTCACGATTGCCAGCGCGTGCCGCCGCGAAATCCCTGCCCGGCCTTTGTTGTAGCCCTTGGCGAACCCGGCCTGTTCCACCAGCCACGCGGCGGGCAGTTTGCGAAAGCCATCGGCGGCGGGATAGCTGGGAAGTTGCGACCCGCGTGACTTCCAACGCGCCGACAACTCTTCGAAGACGGATTGCGCCACCACGGGATTCTTGAAAAACGAGCCTGCGCTGCGTGCATCTTCATCGCCGCGAACGATAAGCATGGCCTTACGATGGCGAATCTCGCGCACTGCCGCGCGGACTTCGGCCAGAGTCGGATCGCCTGAATGCTCCGCAAAAAAGGTCTGCAAGTCGGCGTACCGAAGCGTCGGTTTGCCGCTCTTTCGCAATTCGAACGCTACGTTCAGAATGATGTAACGGTCGCGCTCGCTGGTGTTGAAGATGCTGGAGCGGTAGGTGAAGCCGCACTCGGCATTGGAAAGCGTCCGCACTTGCAGAGTCTGCAGGTCCAGAACTCTGACCTCCCGAAGCGTCTGGGAAACCTCCTGGCCATACGCGCCGACATTCTGCACGGGCGTGCCCCCCACCGTCCCAGGAATTCCGCTGAGGCACTCTAAACCGGCGCAGTCCTCTTCCACAGTTCGCGCGACCAGCGTGTCCCAATCTTTCACCGGCGCCGACTTTGAAGATTGCGTTTCCATCCGACGAACTCACTTGCGACATGCCTGCGATCCCGATCTTGAGAACGAATCCGGGAAAGCCTGTGTCGGCCACGACGATGTTGCTTCCACCGCCTAGAACGAACAGCGTCAACTGACGTGAGCGGGCAAATTCCACCGCTTCCACCACCTCGGCTTCACTCCTGGCCTCGGCCAAGTAGCGAGCCGGACCCCCGACGCCAAGCGTGGTAAAGGGAGCGAGAGCGACGTGTTCACGAATCAACATGAGAGCAAAGCCAATATATATGCTCAGGTGGCTTACCGGACATAGGTCCGGTGCGGTGCAAGTTCGAAGCCCTGGAAGTCCCGTCCACTGCCGATTTGGCACAGTTCAGATTCAACCGCTTCCTTTCTGCGGGCCAATACATCAGAATGGTTGAGATACTTAAACCCCGAGGAGCATTTATGTATCCGGAAATCATGGTTATTCCGATGCGCGAGGAATTGACCCGCGTCGGTGCCGAGGAGCTGCGCACCGCCGAGGCGGTCGATGCCGCGCTAAAGACGGGCGATGACACCGTCCTGGTTGTAGTCAACTCGATATGCGGATGTGCGGCTGGCCGCATGCGTCCGGCGGTGCGGATGGCACTTGAAAACGCCACTCGTCCGGATCGGGTCGTAACCGTCTTCGCGGGACAGGACACCGAAGCCACCCAGCGAGCGCGCGAGTACTTTCGCGGCTATCCGCCATCCTCACCGAGCATCGGTTTGATGCGCAATGGCGAGTTGCTCTACTTCATGCAACGTGGAGACATTGAAACGCGGCAGGCGCCGGAGATTGCCAGCCATTTAACGGCAGCCTTCGAGCGCTTCTGCGCCAAGCCGGCGGTGTCGAAGAATAGCTAGAGCAGTTTCGTAGTGGCTGTATGCGTTTTGAAGGAGTGCGCCTTCACAGGTTGCTGAAAAACTACCTACTGACAACAGCCCGGGTAGTGCGGGCCTTCCAGACCCGCGTTCACCGGGTCTTGTGAGGAGGGCTTCAGCCCCTGAGGTACCTCGTCCAAAGCCGCTAAAATAGCCTCTTCTGTGCAATGTCCCCAGGCCTAAAGGCCGTTTCACGGTACTCGCTTGACGCGGCGCTGAAGCGCCGCACTACCCGAACTCGCTCCGGAAAGGACTTTTTCAGCGGCCTCTGAAGTCGTGCCCCCACACAAACCAGGCGCTAATCGAGTTTTTCAGCGGCCTGTAAAGCCGTGCCCTTTCAAAAGAGACTACAGCAACTCAGAACTTGCTCCAGGCTCCGAACCCGGAACTCGCTGCTTACTTCCTCGCTCCCACTTGGAAGGCTTTGATCACGATGTCGTTGGGCTGATTGCCTACAGGCATCAGCGTGACCAGCGCTCGCTCCGCACTGATCTTGGAATTGATGCGGGTCTTCACCGTCCGTACCACGGCGACGTCGCCGGAGCGGGAATTCACCACCAGCAAGTGCTCTTCATCGGGGCTCAACGCCAGTGCATCGGGATGGCTGCCCACCTGGACCGTCCCAATTACTCGCCCTTCGTCGATGGCATAGACGCTAACCGTGTCCGATCCGAAATTACTGACATACAGCAGGCTGTTATCGGAGGTGACAATTCCGCGAACCGGTTTGTCCCCGATCAGGTAGCTGCCTCCAACCTCATTCGTGCCCGTTTCCACAATGGAAAAATTGTTGCTGCCGAAGTTACTCACGAACAGCTCGCCGCCATCAGGCTTCAGCGCAAGATGCACCGGCGTTTTGCCAACATCCAGCAGGGTCAGCATCCGGTCCGACGCCAGGTCGACGGCGGCAACCTGATTCGAACCCGGGCAGGCAACGAATGCCTTGCTGGAATCGGGAAGGATGATCAAGTCCTGCGGCTGCTGACATACCGGCACGGTGCTGCGGACTGTAAGCTTCTGGGTATCGACGATGGAAACTGTATTGTCAGCGCGATTGCTTACCACCACCAGCTTGCCATCGGGCGATACTCTGGCCAGGCCCGGCGCGCCGCCCACGCGTATGGTCGCGATCACCGCTCGCTTATCCAGGTCGATGACCGAAATATTGGCCGAGCCGGAGTTGGCCACATAAGCGCGCTTGCCATCCGACGAGACCGAGACGAAATAAGGCGCACGATGAACGCCAATGGTCGCTACGACTAGGTTGCGCTCGGCGTCGATGACGCTGATGTTATTGGAGTCGGCATTGGCAACATAGATTTCGTTGCGGGCTTGGTTGGCGGCAGCCCCGGTCGGTCCCGTGCCTACCGGAATCGTCTTGACGTTGCGCAGCTGGAGCAGATCGAGAACGCTGACTGAGTTGCTCTGGCCGTTGGTGACGTAGGCGTATTCGTGGTAGCCAGGCTCAACGGTCGGGCGGGTACGACAGCCGGCCGACACCAGCGCAATGAGCGTCACGCAGAGTGCAGACTGCCAATGCCGCGTCGAAAATTGCCGCAGCCACAGCGATGCCGTGTGCATCAGCGGGCGGCGGCCGATCCCACGGTTGCGTTGGTGCGCCGAGTTGCCGGATCGGCAACCGGCTCGGCTATGGAGCGGCCCAGCACGTTCGCAATTTGGCGAACCTCAACCATGAGGTCGTCAAACTGTTGCGGGAAGAGCGATTGGTTGCCATCGCTAAGGGCGCGGTCCGGATCGGGATGAACTTCGATGATCAGGCCGTCCGCCCCTACCGCAACTGCGGCGCGTGACAGAGGTGTCACCTTGTTGCGTTTGCCAGTGCCGTGGCTGGGATCGACAATGATTGGCAGGTGACTCAAACGCTGCACCGCCGGCACAATGCTGAGGTCGAGGGTATTGCGAGTGTGGTCGGCGAAGGTGCGCACGCCGCGCTCGCACAAAACCACGTTATAGTTACCCTCGCTCATGATGTATTCGGCGGCCATCAGTAATTCTTCCAGCGTCGCCGACATGCCACGCTTCAGTAGTACTGGTTTGTGGGCCCTGCCGGCGCGCTTCAGCAGCGAGTAGTTCTGCATATTGCGCGCGCCAATCTGGATGACATCCGCATACTTCTCTACCAACTCTAAAGATTCGTTATCAATGGCCTCGGTGACGATCAAGAGGCCGAAGCGGTCACGAATTTCCGCCATGATCTTCAGGCCTTCTTCAGCCAGGCCTTGAAAGCTGTAGGGAGAGGTGCGTGGCTTATAGGCGCCTCCACGGAAGAAGCGGGCGCCGGCGCGAGCGACGCACTCAGCCGTAGCAAAGGCCTGTTCACGGGATTCGATGGCGCACGGCCCGGCAATGACCGCCACCTCATCGCCGCCGAAGCTGGCGTCTGTGCCCCGAAAGCGGATAACCGTGTCTTCTTCTTTCAGATCGCGGCTCACCAGCTTGTAAGGCTTGGTGACGCGGATGACCTCCTGCACCCCTTCCATCTCGTCGAAGGTGCCGGTCTCGACCTCTGTTTGGTTGCCGGTAACGCCGATGGCGGTACGCGACGCTCCGGGCATGGCATGCGCGCGAAAGCCCAGTAACTCGATCTTCTTACATACGCGCTCCACTTGCTCTTCGGAGGCGTGCGCCTTCATGACGATAAGCATGGGGACCCCTTGTTCGGTGCTCCATAGTGTATCGTTCCGAGCGGAAGGCGGCAATGAAGGAGATCGGATCCACTCGAGAGTGTTTCAAATTTCCTGCACAATGATGGAGTGGCTATTCGAAGCCACGGCTCAGTAGATCACCATGTCGCCCTGGTTCGAATATGGGTAGGGCGAACCAGGGACAGGAGTCAATTGACCATTCTGCAACTGATATCCATAGAGAAGCTGCGGGACACCCCCCACGCCCACACACGAAGGGGCGGTCATTTCACATTCCCCCATCGCATAGACAAAAGACCCTGTCTGTTGGAGACGTATAACGGGGTTTCCCGTGGGAGGAACAGTCTCAGTGAGAGCGCTTCCTGAAAATTGAAGAACACCAACGCCGCCGGGAATTTGCTCAGGAGGTTCAGCAGTACCGGCGGTGGCCACTATCAAGTAAGTTCCCGATGAGTCCCAGGTCAGGTCCAGCACAGAGAGATTAACTCCGTTCAGAGTAACCGTGAAGGGCTGGGGCAAAACGGTGGTGAGAGTGCCGTTGCTGGCTATGCTGTAAACCTGCACTTCCGAGTCCGCCATGTACTTACCGTCCGGCGATACTGTCAGCGCTGCAGCGCACACACCGGCCGGTAGCGCGTAAACAGGGCCTGCAGTGAGCGTGCCATCGGAACTGCGCGAGAACGACAGGATGCTGCCCCCACCCGATTGGGGGCAGGTCGCTATGAACGCTAAGCTTGCGTCGGGCGTAAATACCATCCGTGACCAGGACTTTACATTCGGTATGGTGATGTTACTCACGACTTGGAAAGAGCCATTGCCGGAATAGATCGTTATCCCCGTGGTGCCGCTGCTGTCGACAGCGCCGGGTAAGTAAAGATTCGATCCCGTGGGATCGACCGACGGCGGCGCGTACGTGCCTGTGGTGCCCCCTGGGAGAGGAGCCTGGTTAATCGAGACGAGGGAGTAGTCCGGGTTCACCAGGAGCGTCTGCAAGCTGCTCCCTAACGCGAACAGTATTGGCAACGTCGGCGAAGGGGCAAAGGAGGATCCGGTAATCGCTGTTTCCGGCGACGATGGCAAGAGCGTAAGCGAGCCATCGCTCTGGATCTGCAGACCCAGTTGGCTCGCGTCGGGGATGAATGAACCCGCCGAGGTGTAGAGGGCGGCATTCCTGGCGGGCGGCGGATTGATCACGATGTTAAGGCTTGCCGTAGCTGTCGCAGCCGGGACCTCACTATCCGACGCCTGCACGGTGAAGTCTGAAGTGCCAGTCGCGGCTGGCGTGCCGGAGATCACTCCGCTGGTTGCGCTCAGCGTAAGGCCATTGGGCAAACTACCCTGCGTAATCGTCCACGAATAAGGAGCAATCCCGCCGGAAGCAGCCAAAGTGGCGCTGTAGAACACGCTTGGACTGCCATTGGGCAGCGTGGTGGTCATGACTTGTAGCGCTGAGTTGATGGAGATGGGCAACATCGCAGTTGCCACGCTAGGGGGCTGCTCGGAGTCGGCGACGTTCACGCTAATCACAAAGCCACCTGCTGTGGTGGGTGTACCCGACAGTACGCCCGCCCTACTCAAGCTGAGCCCAGGCGGCAAACTTCCCGAGGCTACGTTCCAGGCATAAGGTGAGACTCCGCCGGTCGCGCTCAGCGTTGTAGTGTAGGGAACATTGATGACTCCCGCCGGGAGTGTGGACGTGGTTACGGAGAGGGGCGATGACGGGTGGCTGGAGGAGCCGCATCCTGACAGCAGAGTTGCGAGACAGAAGGCAACTGCCAGTAAGGCCAGCTTTCGACGACCCATGTTCGACTCCTCTCTCTGAGTAAGCACAATAGTACCCCCCCCCCCGCAAAACTTAAAGCGTTAATTGAACGTCGACTATTTCGCGCTTGCACTCGTTCGCGAATGTAGAATCAAACCTTTCATGCCGATGCATTCTGAGAGGAAAGAGCGAGACATTCTGAAGCTGCTGCCTCCGCCGAAGCTACCGCCCAAGTTGACTTCGCGGAGAATTGGCATTCACACTTCAACCGCCGGCGGAGTGGAGCTGGCCGCCGAGCGTGCCTATCGCCTGCGCTGTAACGCCTTCCAGATATTCTCATCGAGTCCTCGACAATGGAAGCCTTACGACCTGGCGTGTTCGCAGTGCGAAGAGATGGGCCGTTTGCGTGAGCAGTATGGGCTGAGGCCGCTGGTCATTCACGCCAATTACCTGGTCAATCTGGCGGGCGGCAATCCTGAGTTCCATCGCAAATCCATCGCCGCTTTTCGCGGCGAGGTGGAACGGGCGCTTGCGCTCTGCGCCGAATTCCTGGTGCTGCATCCCGGGTCATTCCGTGGAAGCAGCCGCGAAGAAGGATTGCAGCGCGCAGCGCTGGCCATCGAGCTGGCGGTAGATGAACTCGATCTGGTGGCGGGGAATTTGCGCATCCTCATCGAAAATACCGCCGGCTCGGAGTTCTCGCTGGGTGGCAACTTCGAGCAAGTTGCAGAGCTGCTGTACCTGTTAGGTAAGGTCGTACCCTCCGGCGCGTGCATTGATACCTGCCATACTCACGTGGCCGGCTACGACATCGTGAGTGAGGCAGGATTCGCGGAGACGCTCGACCAGCTGGAGCGAACGGTCGGCCTCAAGAGTGTCTACGTCTGGCATTGCAATGATGCCAAGGCAGCGCGTGGCTCGAGGCTCGATCGACATCAGCATATCGGCAAAGGAAGCATTGGTCTGAAACCGTTTCGGCGATTGTTGAACGATCCACGTCTCGCGCATGCAGCGTTCATCGCAGAGACGCCCATCGATGAGCCCCTCGACGACCTTGCCAACGTTAATGCGCTGAAAAAGCTGGTCGCCGAAGCGAAGACGTTTTCGCCTGGCAAACGCAAGGTAACTCGTCTTCACAGGGTTTGAACGAACGATCTGGGATGTGTCTTTGGCTGAAGAAGGCTGTCGTGCCTACGGCACTTGGGATGGCCCCTATCGCACACCCAGCGTTTCACGCTGGGCTAGACTATGGCGTCCGCTTTGCGGACTCGCGGCTAGATCGGGGCATTCAATTCGTACCGCTGCCAGGCGCCTGACGTTCTACGTGTTGAATTTCGGCCGCGATATTTCGGGCCTCAGACTGACAGCCCCGCTTTGCGGGGCGGAATAGTCTAGCTCAGCGTGTAACGTCAGTGACGCTGTAATCCGCTTTGCCAGGCGGGCCTCATGTTCTGCGTCCTGAATTTCAGCCGTGACATTTGGGGCGTTCGGACTGACAGCCCCGCTTTGCGGGGCGGAATAGTCTAGCCCAGCGTGTAACGCTGGGTACGCGGCAAGGTCCTACCCGAGTGCCGTAAGCACGGCAGCCCTCCTCAACCAAAAACGAAACGTGGGTCGTATTCCACCCCGGAATTCTTGAGCAAGGCGAGAAATTCTTCTTCATAACTACGCTTCTGGTGGTGTTGCGCCTGAGTTGCGACGTAATCCATGATCGCTTGTCGCTGCGACTGGCTGACGCTGAAGGCTCCATAACCTTCCTGCCACTGAAATTCGGCCGAAGTCTCGCGCAGCCAGCGGGAACTGTTGGCCTTGAGGTCCTGCATCGCCGTCGCCAGCGTGACCGTCTGCGGGAGGAGAATAAGTAAATGAAGATGGTTCGCTGTGCCCCCTGCCGCCAGAACATGAATGTTCTTGTTGTAACCGAGCGCCGCCACATAGTGCCCGAGCTCTTCCGGATTGCGGATCAGGTTCCGACGTTGTTTGGTGCTGAACACACAATGTAAGAGGTTATGAGCGTGGGTGTGCGACATGGATTCAAGATTAGGAGTCCTTGCTACAAAATTCGGTGACGCCGCGCACCGCCTGACGTTTGAGGCTGTCGCTCCTTTCGAGGCTGAGAATCTTAAAACACCCGGTACACCGCGTGTAACGCTGGGTCGTGAAATGTTGAGCCCGGAAGTGGGAGAGCCCTCGGTAAGCGTCACCACATTTTGCGCTGGTTCCTCTTCGGTTGTGCACGGCTGTCGTGCCTACGGCACTCGGGATGCCCCTATCGCGCACCCAGCGTTTCACGCTGGGCTAGACTATGGCGTCCGCTTTGCGGACTCGCCTTTATCGCTGCATCCGTCATCGGCGATGAATGATCGTACTGGTGGCCGCGATGGCGGAGATCAAACCGAACGGCCACCGACCCGCACATTTTGCGCTGGTTCCTCTTCGGTTGTGCACGGCTATCGTGCCTACGGCACTCGGGATGGCCCCTATCGCGCACCCAGCGTTTCACGCTGGGCTAGACTATGGCGTCCGCTTTGTGGACTCGCTTTTATCGCTGCATCCGTCATCGGCGATGAATGATCGTACTGGTGGCCGCGATGGCGGAGATCAAACCGAACGGCCACCGACCCGCACGTTGTAAAATCTTGGTTTACCCCAGAGCATCTAAGAGCACTTATGGCCGACTCCAAAACGCAAGAGCCGAACACGGAAATGCCGACCCAACCCGCCATCCGGGCCGAACGCTACGAGCCGCAGACGATCGAGCAGAAGTGGGCCGATCGCTGGGCGCAGAATCCCGACCTCTATCGCGCCGAGCCTCCGTTGGAGGCAGTCGCGGGAGTCCTAAAGGGCCCCGAAACAGCACGCAAGAAGTATTACGTGCTGGAGATGCTGCCGTATCCCTCGGGCGCGCTGCACATGGGACACGTGCGCAACTATGCCATCGGAGACGCACTGGCGCGCTACATGTGGATGCAGGGCCACAACGTGCTTCATCCCATGGGTTGGGACGCTTTCGGACTTCCCGCGGAGAACGCCGCCATCCAGAACCAGACTCCGCCGCGCGAGTGGACGCTGCGCAACATCGCCGCCATGAAGACGCAGATGAAGCGTCTGGGCTTTGCCTACGACTGGTCGAAGGAAGTCGCCACTTGCCTGCCGGAGTACTACCGCTGGAACCAGTGGTTCTTCCTGAAGTTCTTCGAGCAAGGATTGGCGTACCGCAAGAAGAGCAAGGTCAACTGGTGCCCAGAGTGCGCGACCGTACTAGCCAATGAGCAGGTACTGCCCAATGGTTGCTGCTGGCGCCACGAGAACACGCCGGTCGAACAGCGCGAGTTGGAACAGTGGTTCCTGCGCACCACGAAGTACGCCGACGAGCTGTTGCAGGGCCTGGATACGCTGCCAGGGTGGCCGGAAAAAGTGCGCACCATGCAGCGCAACTGGATCGGCCGCAGCGAAGGTACGCTGATCGACTTCAAACTGGACGGCGCAGCCGGACCGGCTGGGGACACGATCTCGGTTTTCACCACGCGTGTGGACACGATTTACGGCGCGACATCGTTGCAGTTGGCGCCCGAGCATCCCATCGTAACCGACTTGATCGCCAACGATCCCAACCTGCTTGCCAGGGTGGAAGATCTGATTGCCGAGCAACGCAAAGCCAAGGAAGTTGGCGATATCGGCGCCATCGAGAAGCACGGTGTGTCAACCGACCGCTTCGCGCTGAATCCGTTCAGCGGCGAGAAGGTGCCCATCTGGGTGGCAAACTATGTCCTGCTCGACTACGGGACGGGCGCTATTATGTCGGTCCCCGCGCACGACGAACGCGACTACGAATTTGCCAAGAAGTACGACCTCGACATTCGCGTGGTCATCCTGCCGCGGCGTGAGGGCGACGCGGCCGATGGCGAGCCCAACGAACCCGTCCTGCCGTTCACCGAGATGAACAGCCTGGTCATCAACTCCGGGGAGTACACCGGAATGCCTTGCCAAGAGGCGATTACGAAGATGTCAAAACACGCGGAAGAACATGGCTTTGGCAAGGCAACCGTAACCTATCGCTTGAAGGATTGGGGAGTCAGCCGCCAGCGCTATTGGGGCACGCCGATTCCAATGATTTACTGCGCGGCCTGCGGTATCGTCCCGGTCCCCGAGAAGGATTTGCCGGTGTTGCTGCCCGACAATGTCGACATTACGTTGACGGGTGGATCGCCACTCGGCCGGGTGCCGGAGTTCGTCAATGTGAACTGTCCGAAGTGTGGCGAGCCGGCGCGCCGCGAGACCGATACCATGGACACCTTCGTCGATTCGTCCTGGTACTTCTATCGCTACACCAATCCCGATCTCGACACCAAGCCGCTCGACACAGCCACGGTCGCGTACTGGTTTCCGATCGATCAATACATTGGCGGAGTCGAGCACGCCATCCTGCACCTGATCTATTCGCGTTTCTGGACCAAGGTGATGCGCGACATGGGATTGGTTAAGAATGACGAGCCGGCGGAGCGGCTGTTCACCCAGGGGATGGTGATCAAGGGCGGGGCGAAGATGTCGAAGAGCCTGGGCAACGTGGTGTCACCCGACGACATGGTCGCACGCTACGGCGCGGACTCGACGCGCATGTACACGTTGTTCGCGGCGCCGCCCGACCGCGATCTCGACTGGCAGGATGCCGGAGTGGAAGGCATCAGCCGGTTCCTGTCGCGGGTGTACCGGTTCGTGGCGCGCAACGGCCAGCCTGGGGAGGCGGCATTGTCTCGTGGTGATAACGGCTCGTTGTCACCGGCGGCTCGCCAGATGCAGCGCAAGTTGCACCAGACCATCCGACGGATAACCGAGGACTTCGGCGGACGATGGCACTTCAACACCTCCATTGCGGCAATCATGGAATTGCTGAACGAAATGCATTCGTATGAAGACAGCGTTCAGCGGGGTGAGCCCGAGGCCCCGCCGGCACTCATGGCCGACGCGCAGCGCAAGCTGGTGCTGATGCTGGCGCCGTTCGCGCCCTATCTCGCTCATGAATTGTGGGGGATGCTGGGCGAAACCTCCGACCTGTTGCGCGCGCCCTGGCCGCAATACGATCCGGCGCTGGCCAAGGAAGAGGAAGTCGAGATCGCCATCCAAGTGAACGGCAAGATCCGCAGCCGCATCGTTGTCGCCGCCGATGCAGCGGACGATAAGGTGCGGGAGTTGGCGCTCGCCGACACGAAAGTCAAAGCCGCCATCGCCAACAAAGAAGTGGTCAAGGTGTTGGTGGTGAAGGGCAGGCTGGTGAATATCGCGGTGAAGTAGGAAGCAACTAGCAACTAGCAACTAGCAGCTAGCACTAAAACAGCATTGCAGTCCGGACAACGAGTCGCGAATCTCCCTAGCGGCAGGAAAGAGCTTATAGCACTTCCCGGATTCTGTATCAGCTCGTACGTGTAGTGCGGGCCTTCAGGCCCGCGTTTAGGGCAAGAAGAACAATCGCGTAGGCCGCTGAGGTCGTCGACCTCAGCGGCCTACGCGGGGTGTTTGACCCGAGGCGGAACGCGGCGCTGAAGCGCCGCACTACCCGTGCAAATCGGATACATCTCTGGAGGGACCGCTATAGCCCAGCTTTTCAAGGCCGCGGGTGGTATCTAGACAGCTCCGACCGTCACTGGTTGGTGATGCTGGCGTGGCTACCGTCCACGCGTTTCAGCTTCACCGTGAACTTTTCGTTGTAGGTGTGCGCGCGGTCGCGCAAAACGGCCAACGCTACCTTCTCGCCCCGCTCGATCGACGTGTCGGTGTCGCTGCGCCAGTGGATGCCTGCATGAATGCCATGACCAAAGCTGACGTTGTGCGCCAGCTTGTACAACTCGCCATTGACAGTCATGTGTCCGGCGTCACTGCCGGTATAGTTGTTGAGCGCGGTTCCATCGCTCGACGGCACCAGCGGCCTCGGGACCACGAACTCTGTCGTCCCCGAGGGACTCGGATCTTTTCCCACCTCACCCAGCACTCCGCCTTCGGCTACGTGCTGGGCTATCATTATTCCGCCCTTCGGGCTCGATTTTCGCTCGATCCGTTCCACACGCGAACCAAAACTCTTGTTCTCACACAGACTCTGAAGGCCCGCTCTACCTCAAATTGCCTTCCCGCAATTGAAACTGAGACACCACCGCTTAGTGAGCGTCACCAACTCCGCACCCCGGCTGGGATATACTTTTCTGTTTGCCTGTCGGCACTGCAAGCGGCCGAGGGCAACCCGCTCTATTCCAGAAGGAGAGTCTCCCGTTATGTCATCCGCAGCCGTTTCTTACGCACGCGAGAACCAGAAGCGGTTTCTCGACGAATTGAAAGATTTGCTTCGCATTCCCAGCGTCAGCACCGCCGAGGAGCACAAGGACGACGTTCGCAAAGCCGCCGAGGTGGTAGCCAATGACTTGAAGCGCACCGGCTTCGAGCATGTTGAGATCATCCCCACGCAAGGCCATCCACTGGTTTACGCCGACTGGCTGCACGCCGCGGGTAAGCCCACTGCGCTGTGTTATGCGCACTATGATGTGCAACCCGCTGAGCCGCTAGACGAGTGGCACACTCCGCCGTTCGAGCCCACCGAGCGCAATCAGAACATCTACGCGCGCGGTGCCGTCGACGACAAGGGCCAGCTCTGGATGCAGCTCAAAGCGTTCGAGTCGCTGTTCAAGGCCGGCGGGGGCAAGCTGCCCATCAACGTGCGCGTGCTGATTGAAGGCGAAGAGGAAGTGGGCGGCGAAGGCATCGAAGCGTTCGTGAAGAAGAATGCGGGCACGGAGAAGTTGAAGGCCGACTTCGCGCTGGTCACCGACACGGAGTTGTTCGCTCCCGACCTACCCACCCTCTGCGTTGGGCTGCGTGGCTTGCTCTACACCGAACTTCAAGCCCAGGGAGCGAAGACCGATCTGCACTCCGGCGTGTACGGCGGTGCGGCACCGAATCCCCTGTTTGCGCTGGTGGAGATCATCAGCAAACTGAAAGATGCGGACGGCAAGGTCCTTATCCCCGGCTTCTATGACGACGTACAGAAGCCTACCGATGACGAACTGAAAGCCTGGGCGAGTTTGCCCTTCAACGAAGAGGACTATCGCAAGGCTGAGGTGGGATCGAACGTGCTGACCGGCGAGCCGGGTTACTCGGTGCTCTATCGCACGTGGGCGCGTCCCACGCTGGAGGTACACGGCATGCCGGGGGGATTTGTCGCACCCGGCGCAAAGACAGTGATTCCCGCGCGCGCGTCGGCAAAAGTCTCGATGCGACTGGTGCCCAAGCAGGACCCGGACGACATCCTCAAAAAGTACACCGCCTTCGTGAAGAAAGTTACTCCCAAGGGCATCGATGTCAACATCAAGGTACACAGCAAGGGTCCGGCTTGCGTGGTGAACACCGATAACAAGTTCGCGCGCGCCTCGGTGGAAGCCATGCACGAGATCTTCGGGAAAGATACTGTGTACATTCGCTCGGGCGGTTCGATTCCTATCGTCACCCAGTTCGAGGAAGACCTGAAGATTCCCAGCATTATGATGGGCATGGGTCTGCCGGACGACAACCTGCACGCGCCGAATGAGAAGTTTCACATCCCGAATTTTTATCGCGGGATCGAGTCGATTATTCGATTCTTCCAGATTCTGGGCCAGTAAAGCAGGCCGGGCTGGTCATCAGTAGAAAACGGTATACGCCCATCCTGACGTCGAGATGACGGCGCCGGGGTGGGTGCCCAATGTGGTGAGACCAAAGCGTAGTCGTGACGAGCACTCCCAAGGAGGAGTCATGCCGCCTCTTAAAACATTGCAAGGTTGCCGTGTAATTGCCGCTGGGGGACGCATGATCGCCGGATTGGCGATCGCCGCGTTTCTGCTGCTCATTGCGGGCGGAGCCAGCGTCACAACTGCGCAGGAAAACAAGCAGCCTGCCAAGCCCGCCAGCAGCGGCGGTCAGGTGGCGCGTGGCAAGTACCTGGTGCAGGGAGTCGCAGCTTGCGGCAACTGTCACACGCCGCGCAAACCCAATGGCGAACTTGACTACAGCCGATGGCTGGCAGGCGGGCCGGTACCGTATCTACCAGCACAACCGGGGCAGGACTGGCCGATTCTGTGCCCACGCATTGGCGGCTTACCGCCGGCGAGCGATGCCCAGATGATCACCCTGCTGACGACCGGAATCTGGACGGAGGGCAAGCCACTGCGCTCGCCCATGCCTCAATTTCACATGACACTAGAGGACGCCCAGGCCGTGCTGAGCTACCTCAAGTCGGTCAATGTTAGGGGTGGAGGAGGGCAATAGACAGCAGGTCGAAAGAGAAACTCCACGTGGCGCCGCGCCGGCTAGTTTCTCACCGAAACGGAGAGTGCTGGGTTGCCCAGCTTCTTCTCTTTGTACATGGCAGAGTCAGCGCGCTCGATGACCTGCCGCAGGCTCTCGTCCGGCCGCCATTGCACCACTCCGATGGAGGCATCGACTTTGACTTTTGCCTGCATGCCCTCAGCTAGTTGGAGAGTGTAGTCGCCGAGCACCCATTTCCTCATACGCTCCATTTGCGATTCCGCGCTGGCGAGATCGGAATCGAGCACCACGATAAACTCATCTCCGCTCCAGCGCCCAACCAGGTCGGTGCATCGTATGTTCGCACTCAGTTCCTGGGAAAACTGTTGCAGCAAATTGTCGCCCGCGGGGTGACCGTAGCGGTCATTGACCTGCTTGAAGTGATTGAGATCGAGAATGGCCACGCAAAAGATCTGCTGATGCTCGACCCGCCAGGCAATGCGTTCCTCGATGTTGCGGCGATTGGCCAACCCGGTGAGCGCATCGCGCAGAGCTAACTCTTCCGCAGCCTTCAGTTTGGTCTCGTAGGTGGAAACCTCGGCATGCAGTTGGGCCAAGGACTGGTGACTGTCCTCCTCCATCTGCTCGACGTAGCCCTTTAGCTCGGTTGCCCTCTGCACCAGAGACGCGCGCACCTGGGTCAAGTCCTCGAGGTCGCCAATGGCTTGCAGGCGGGAGGTGAATTGTGCGAAGCGGGCCGCATAACGCTGGTCGCGCTCACCCAGAGACTCAGCGGTGCGCGCCAGTACGATGAGCAGCTCTTTGATGTCGTTGGCCTTCGCCTTGAAGTATTCCTCGGTGTGGCCTCCCCATTGGCGCAGCTGTTCCTCCACCTGCTCTTCGGTGTTGTGAACTAGTGAGGGAGTGAGGTCGCGCGACAGCAGTGTCACCAAGCCGATGAGGTTTTGTTGCAGCTCGGCGCCGACGGCGGGATAGGCCCGTAACCCGCTCTGGCCCATAGCCAGCAACGCTGAACGATAAGCTTCCAGGACAACAGGCAATAAGTCGTGGTAGTCGGGCTCGCTGGGATACGAAGAAACCGCGTCGCCGTCCAGGTACTTCTTCAAGGAAATCATCGAACAATCTCCTGCTGGTACCGCTGGCTCATTGTGGTGGCCAAGGTCGCGGAATTGGGAACGCAATACGGCATGGCCCGCCAAAATAGCGACTCGCATAATCCATCGGCAGTCTCGCGTAATGCATGAGGAAGGAATCTCGGACGGGGTTTTTGTGAGCGGGTTGCGATTCCTCTGGCATCGGCAACTCACCGAACTTTCACGTCAAGCAGGGAGAGCCAGTATTGCACCGATTGCAAACTGAATCCGCAGAGGATGAGCGCGATGCCAAAGACTCCCAGGCGGCGCTCGGGAAGATTGTCGGCATAGTACTCGACGATAGGGAGGAACAATGTCCCTACGCCGGTTGCGATGCCCGTCGTCAGTCCCACGCGAAGGGCAAAGAGGAAAGCCCCATCGATGTGGTGGATTAGCAGGCTACATAACAGGGCCGCGACCGTGGTACCAACGACGCGGGTCAGCGTGCCGATGGATTGCGCCCGTGTGATGTGCGGACGCGTCCCGGGATGATAGTCGATGGAAGGCCGCATGCCCCGGGAATACGCGAAAATCTGGCCCAACGTGCTCAGAACGCCAAAGGCAAGCGCGAAGCGAAGTCCGGAGTAGGGATAGAGTCCGATTACGAAGGCTGCGCCACGCACTGCACTACATAGCGCCTCGCCCGCCAGCCGGTAGTGAGGAAGTCCGCGAGCGACACGATTCAACTCGAAGGCAACAGTAACGCCGCTGGCGATTCCGGCGACCGCTCCGAAAAGAATGCCCAGCCCAAGGCCATAGAAAATTCCGAAGATAACGGAGTAGGTCACCATGCGGGTGAGCACCCGCAGCGGCCCGTGCTGACCGCCGAGCAGGTCGTAAGCCAGATAGAGCCCGCCGAGAAGATCGAGAGTGGTGCCTATAAGGCTGATGATGGCGAGCAGGTGATGATCCACCCCGGCATTGTAGCTGGGATGGAAAACTCACTCAGGCAAACGAAGCTCGGAGGGGCACCCAGATTTCATTTTCACCCGTCAACTTAGATCGGTCCCTGATAGCGTCGCAACCGGACTGCTACTGCCAGGAAGGCCGCGAAGACTGCCAGGCCGATCCACAGACCGGGGCTGCTCAGGAAGTGCCCCACATTGAGTTGCGAGAGCGGATCCGTCGACATGCTGCCGTTTGCGAAACCGGCGCCTTCGTGCACGCCTGGGAAGCGGTTCTGTAACATCGCGAAGAAATACGAAGTGTTAAAAGCAATCTTCTCGACGACGCCAATCGCGAGCAGGGGTACGGTGGCCCACAGAAATGGCGCCCGCCGCGCCCAAGCTGAAACCAGCAGCAGCCAGCCGAAGATGGGCGCATACCAGAGCCCATGACCGGCCACCAGATGGAAGAGCAGCATCACGGACATCTGGAACATCGGCACCTGCGACCATAGCGTGGCGACGCTCAGACCACTTCCCAGCAGCACTACGCTGCTAAGCAGCAGCATGATCCATTGCGTGGCAATCGTGATCGCAAAGGTAAGCAGTGGGATAACCACGACCGGGATGCTCGCTTTGGAAAGCACGGTGATGAGATCGGACACCGGCAGCGACTTCCAGAACAGGATGCTGCGATCGCGCCGTTCGCCGTGCAGCGCGTCAAGACAATAGAAAACCGCGACGATGAGACTGATCCCCATGAGCAGAAGCGCAGCGAAGTAGTACGGCTGCATGATCCACATCTGCTGCTCCATGGAGCTGAGGGTCGATGCGGCACGCATCTTGCCCGGCAGGCGAACCAGGTGCGATCAGAAATCCCAGCAGAGACAGCGCCGCCGACGGCCAGGGCGCGATGTAGATCGAGCGGTACTCCCACAATTCGCGCCGCACCGACCAGTAGAAGCGCCGGCTCGCCGGGATGGCCGCGGGCGCAACCAGGTGCGATTCGAGGGGAGAGCCGGGTATGGCGTCCGATTGAATATTCATTGAGCTGCTCCTTGAGGCTGGCTGGCCTGATTGCCCATCACGGCAACGAACAAGTCGGCGATGCTGGGCGTGCGCACCTCGCCAAGCGCGGCGAGTTGCTGACGATCGACGCCATCGAACAGCAGGATGCTGCGGCCGAACACCTGGCGCTCGTGCATCGGCTTGAGCGCCCGCGCCGCAGCGACCTGCTCGGGATGCACCATCACTTCCGAATAGCGGGACTCCAATCTTCCATGCTGCGAGTTGAACACGATGCGGCCGCGGTCGATGAACATGAGGTCGGTGAGGACGTTCTGGATCTCTTCCACCTGATGCGTGGTCACCACGATGGTGCGGCTGCGATCGAAGTAGTCGTTCAGCAGGGAATCGTAGAACTGCTTGCGATAGAGGATGTCGAGGCCGAGCGTGGGCTCGTCGAGCACCAGCAATCTGGCGTCAATGGCCATGACCAGAGCGAGGTGCAGTTGGGTCACCATGCCCTTCGACAGTTCCCTGACCCTGCTGGTGCGGTTGATGGTGGTCTTGGCCAGAAAACCTTCCGCTTTGGCGCGGTCGAATCGCGGATGCACGCCGGCGACATAGTCGAGCAGCTGCGAAACCCTGATCCAGCGCGGCAGCACGGCGACATCGGCAATGAAGCAGACATCGCGCATGAGCTGATCGCGCTCGGTCCAGGGATCGCGTCCCAGCACGTTGAGTTGTCCCTGATAGGGGGTGAGGCCGAGAATCGCGTTGAGCGCGGTGGTCTTGCCGGCGCCGTTAGGACCGATGAGTCCGAGGATGCGGCCTTCTTCGACGCGCAGATTGACGCCGTCCAGCGCGATGGTGGTGCCGAAGGCCTTGCGCAGGCCGCGTGCTTCTATGCATGCCATGGCTTCAGCGCTCCTCCTCGGGGGGATTCGATTCGGGGGCTTCGGGCGGTGCGGCCTCCGAAGACGACTGCGAGGTTGCGCCATCCAGCAGTTCTTCCGCGCTTCAGGCCGAGCCGCTGAATGGTGGCGTAGATCCTGGGCCATTCTTCGCCCAGAAACTTCTGGCGTTCGCCCTGCAGCAACAAACTGCGTGCGCCGGCATTGATGAACATGCCGCGGCCTCGCCTGGTCTCGACCAGCCCCTCGTCCACCAGTTGCTGATAGCCCTTCAGGACCGTGAGCGGATTCACCCGATATTCGGCCGCGACATTGCGCACGGAGGGCAGCGGATCGCCTTCCTTGAGCACGCCGTCGAGTATCATCGCGACCACCCGGTCGCGAAGCTGGCGGTAAATCGGCTGACTGTCGTTCCACTCACGGTCCATCAGTTTTTCCAGATAGTCCTTGCCAAGGTTGCGCTCGCGCGTCATTTCGTCCGCTGCAGGTCGAAGTGCGCGTGGACCGGCTTGTCGCCTGGCATCATGAAGGTCCAGTCCTCGGTGTGATGGTTGGCGTCGATGAGGTGAAGACAGCGTGTTGCATGTGCCAGTACTCCGTGCTGCCGGAGACGTCGACGAGCTCGAACTCCACCGTCTTGCCGTCGGGCGACATCTTGCCGATCATGCGCGGCCGGTTACCAGCGTCGCAATAGTGGACCAGATTGAGTTGGTCTCCGTCCACATAAAACATCGTGACCGGATGGTCGTACTTGGTCGCATCCAGCGGCGTGTTGGCTTCCTGCATCTCGTGCACGAGTGCGTTCCCCGCGAGGTCACGCGCAGCGAGACATGCATCGGCTTGCCGTCTGCTCATCTCCGGCATCTCCGGGACGGTCACCGGGCCTTCCCAGTCTCCCGCGAGGGTTTTCATGGTGTCGAAGGATTTTTGCGCCTCGGACGGTGCGGGTTTGTCCATGGACTTGTGCGCGTCAGACATTGCGCCGCAGGCTTTTGCGCGTCGGACTGCGCGAAAGCCAGGGTTGAGAGCGACATCAAAACAACAGACAGCAGAAAACGAAGGGACTTCATAATTCATTCTCCTTAATGGGAGCACGTTTCTTCCCTTGTCTCGAGGCCGGGTGGTTGAAGGCGGGTTGCGACGGGCTGGCCTTGGCGATCTTGGGTGCCTGCTCCATAGTGTTATAGCTAACTATAACACTATATATGTTGTCAAGAGTTTTCTGCTTTGATTTCGAACGATCCAGCTAGAGACTGCTGTAAGTGTATGTAATAAATATATTTAAGTAACTTTCGTTGCGGGGAAAGTAACCGAAGCGAATTGCATCTTTAGGAGGTACGGCCGTGAAGGTACTCACCTTTCGCAGGAAGCTAGGAACCGGAAGCACGGAACTGTTACAGTCCAGCTATGGCGAGGTTTCTCTTCTGGAACCTGAACCGGCGTGACATTCCCGGCTTCGTGGGCACCCTTGCCCGCGAGCAAGAGGCGGACGTGCTGATCCTCGCCGAATGCCGCATCCCGGAAGCGCGGCTTCTAGAGGAGTTGAACAGCGACTTGCCGCACTACCAATACGCCTGGGGCAATTGCAATCACCTGCTGTTCTTCACCCGCTTCGACGCCAGGCGGATGCGGCCGCTCAGGGAGAGCAATCGCGTTTCGATTCGCCGCCTGGAGCTGGGGGAACAGTCCATTCTGATAGCCGGCGCGCACCTGCCCAGCAAACTTAGGTTTTCAGACGAGAGCCAGATGTTCGAGTCCGTGCAGCTGTCGCGAATGATCGATGAGGTGGAAAAGCAGGAAGGTCATCAGCGCACTGTGCTGCTGGGCGATCTGAACATGAATCCGTTTGAAGTGGGCATGGTGGGCGCCCGTGGCGGGCTGCACGCGGTGATGAGCCGCCGCGTCGCCGAGCGATGCAGCCGCGTGGTGCAGGCCGAGAAGTGCACGTTTTTCTACAACCCGATGTGGAACCACCTGGGGGACCGCGGCGGGAGGAGTGGAACTTTCTACTACGAGAGTGGAGAGGCGGTTTGCTATTTTTGGAACGTCTTTGACCAGGTACTGCTGCGTCCGGAACTGCTGAAGGGATTCGAGCCTGAGCAGGTGCGCATCGTTACCGAGATTCGCGGGGTTTCGCTGCTGCAAGACGGGCGGCCGGATAAAACAATGGCGTCCGATCATTTGCCGATGGTGTTGGAGCTGAAAATTTGAGGGAGGACTCATGCCGGGTACCGACGATCTGTGGCCGGAGAACATCGCGGATTCGAAGCTGCTAACGCCGCTGACGATTCTGAAGGAGCAAGCCGGACTGCTGGGCGAAAAGACCAAGCAGAGGGTGCAGGGCGAAGTGGTCACCCAGGCCACCGGCAATTTATTTGTGCACCTCTTTTATCTGGTGGCGCCGACGCTGGGGTACAAGTACGAGCTGTTTCAAGTTTCGCATGGGATCAACTTCTATCCGCTGGTGATACGACATCTGAACAATACGGTGCAGGTGACGTCGGAAAGCGCGTTCAAGGAGAACCTGAAGACGATTCTTGCCGAGCCGCAAACGGTGAATGCGGTGCATTCGATTCTGGCGCAGGTGGTGTCGTAAGGGGGAGGCGGGTGGTGAGGTTGTGGGGCATCCGGATCAGCGTGATCCACATATTCGTCGGACCAGTGGAGGGGGATGGTTTGTGGAGAAGAAGTCAGCAGGTCTCGAACAGCGCGAGACCCTTCGACAGGCTCAGGGCGGCCTCCGGGGCACCCACAATTGAGGCGTCAACCCACGTTAGCCCAAAGGAAGGGCGAACGTGGGGCACCAGGCACCACATTGGGCGATTAGTGGGAAATCGGTTGGAACTTAGGTGCAAGAATTTGCAGCTACAGGACTAGAAAGTTCCTGATCTAAAAAGCTGTTAGCTAGGAAGTAGGATTGCAAGCAAAGGTGATGTTAGGTGCTCGTTGCTCTGTCACCATTGTGCCATTCGTTCCAGTGGCAGGGGCAAGATCGTTCGGGATTGGAACGTGGCGGAGCCACTTCATGAAACTCCTGCGCATTTGTTGTCTCGCTCTCCCATTGTTTGCCCTCACCTGTCATGCCGACATCCTCGGGAGCGCGGACGCTTTCGGCGTTCTGGGTGCCTCGGCCGTGACCAACACCGGCCCCAGCGTGGTGTTTCAAGACCTGGGTGTCGCGCCCGGAACATCGATCACCGGATTTCCTCCGGGAATGGTGCTCGGAACGATCCATGACGACGATGCGGTCGCGATGCAGGCGCAGGCCGACGCGCTGACTGGCTATAACGTCTTGGCGGGCCTGTCACCTACGCAGATTTTAACCGGCCAGAATCTCGGCGGCCAGACGCTTGACCCGGGGTTTATTTCTTCGCCTCGTCGGCACAGTTGACTGGGGCACTCACCCTGGACTTCGAAGGCCTCAGCAATATGATGATCGTCTTCCAGATTGGAAGCACCCTGACCACGGCAAGCGCTTCGACGGTGACCGTAATCAATCCGGGGAGTAACGATCAGGTTTTCTGGCAGGTTGGTAGCTCTGCAACCTTGGGGACAACCACCGACTTCTATGGAAGTATCGTCGCAGACCAGAGCATCACGTTAAATACCGGGGCCGATATTAATTGCGGTCGAGCAATAGCCCTGAATGGCGCCGTCACCATGGATACGAATAACGTCAACACTGGTAACTGCGCTGGTGTGACGGGCACTACTCCCGAGCCCGGAACCATTGCCCTGTTGGCGACAGGCGGAGCAATGGCCGCGGGTGCTAATTCCTCGAATATCCCTTTCCTGGGACTCGGCGGTTCAATAGCTGCGTTTTTCAGGAAGCGGAAGCGGTAAGAATTGAAGAATTGAATTTGCAGCCCTCCAGGCTTTCCATGCCTGGAGAGGGTTTCTCACATCGCAGCCCTTCTGCCTGGTGACTCCCTCATTCGCGGGTTTCGAATGAGTGGGCCCGCAAGGCGGAATACGTTATCGTCAGCGGCCACTCCTGACAGTTTACCTTTACCCGGCCCTCTTCGCTGCAGAGATACGTTCGGAAGCTGCTCCAGTCCCACGCTTCGGGTGCTGTTACCAGACCGCGTTTTACCGGATTGCGATGGATGTAGCGCAATTTTTCAATCCGCTTCTTTGAAGTAGCGACGTTGAAATCATAGAAGCGCTTTTGCCAGATCGGACCCGTCCGGACGCCGCCGTGGTGAAGCAGCTTGGTGAATCGCTGCTTGATCACTTTCATTACGACAGAAAGATCGCCCACATCCGGTTCGGTGAGCAAGAGGTGAAAATGCTCGGGCATGACGACGTAGCCGATCACTACAAATCGATATTTCTGCCGGGCCTGCTCCAAAACGCGCAGGAAGAGGTCGCGGCGCGCGCCGGTTCCCAGCTCGGGCAGCCGCCTATAGCAGCCACAAGTTATGAAATGGAGATCGTGTCCGCCGTACCAGCGTTCCAGACCCTTCGTCACACTGTGAGTCTAGTTGTCGGTCAGGTGTGGGGTCGGTGATGAAATACACGGAACGTCGTGATCTTCGAATCCCACTCATTCGAAACCCGCGAATGAGTGGGGCACCCGCTTTCGACTTATTCTGAGCTTGGTTATCGGTCGGGTGTGGGGTCGGTGAAGAAATACGCGGAGCGTCGTGATCTTCGAATCCCACTCATTCGAACCCCGCGAATGAGTGGGCCACCCGGCTGCGTCACATTCCGAGCTTAGTTATCGGTCAGGCGTGGGTCGGTGATGAAAGACACGGAACGTCGCGATCTCCGAATCCCACTCATTCGAAACCCGCGAATGAGTGGGCCACCCGGCACTCCAGTAGCACCCTTACTTGTGATTCTGTATGCTCTCGAAGCCCTGCTCAAATTGTGTGACCAGCGGGGTTTCGCCGGGCTGCAGACCGTTGTGTCCCATAACCCGCCAGAGATAGTTGCCGGTGAGCCCCGCATCGTAGACAGCTATCAAATCTTCGGAGGGCCGGCTCGTCACCAGGATAACCATGTCGGCATGGGAGGGCTCGTATACGACCGTCAGTTTGCCCCACTCCTGAATGGCGTTCTGCACGGCGCCAATGGCTTGCCGATCTTCGGGAAGCAGGTTCGGATCGAACTGATCTCCATCGTAGGAAGCCACATAGACATAGCGCGCATTCGCCAGAATGCCCGGAAACTCATGTACCTTCTCGGTACTCAGATTGAGCTTGGCGTAGGAGGAGATTGCCGTCAGCAGTATTAAGCTGATCGCCATCGAAGAAAATCGCTTCATATCAAACTCCTGTGGTTGTTCTAACCCTTTGATGATGGCAGAGTTGCTAACGCTCCAAAAGCAATGCGTCAAATTTTCTGCGGCACCAGCTTGTGACGGATGCGCGCAGCGGATCACCCAGCCGAGGTCACTCCATGTCGCAATTCCTATGGCCTGCTAGGATACCGAGATTGCCGGCATCGAATAGGGGAGCATGGCCGAACATAGCGTCATCTTTAAAGAGCTGTCCTACATCTTCATCGCCGCCATCTTCGGAGGGGCGCTGGCGTGGCGGTTGCGGCAGCCGCTGATTCTCGGCTACGTGCTGGCGGGAATTTTTATCAGTCCATTCACGCCCGGTCCGGCGGTGCGTGAAGGGCACACTTTCCAAATTGTCGCCGAGGTCGGCGTCGTCTTCCTGATGTTCTCCATCGGGCTGGAGTTTTCGCTCGACGAATTGCGCGAAGTGAAATGGGTGTCGCTGATCGGAGCGCCGGTGGGAGTGGCGCTGGCGGCGCTGCTGGGCGAAGGTGTCGGCATGCTGCTGGGCTGGGGCGCGCTGCAAGGCGTGGTGATCGGGATGATCGTCTCGGTCGCCAGTACCATGGTGCTGTCGCGACTGCTGATCGATAGCGGGCAACTGCAATCGCAGCACGGCAAAATCATGATTGGCATCACCCTGGTGGAAGACCTGGTGGTCGTGGTGCTGACGATTCTGATGCCGGTGCTGGCCAGCCTGACGCCGCATCACGTACTCGGCGTGGCGCAGGCGCTGGGCAAGGCGGCGCTGATCCTCGTGCCGGTCGGATTTCTCGCGGTGTACCTGGTGCCGCGCGCGCTGGAGCAGATTGCGCGCTCCAATAACAAAGAGCTGTTTCTGCTGGTGCTGCTGGCCATCTGTCTGGGGACCGCGGCGCTGACCGAGGCGGTGGGCTTGTCGCTGGCGCTGGGAGCGTTCGCCGCCGGGCTGATGGTCAGCGCCTCGGATTATGCGCATCGCGCGCTCGATCAGTTGATGCCGCTGCGCGATGCGTTCGTCGCCGTGTTCTTTGTCACGGTAGGGATACTCATCGATCCGCGCGTGGTGGTCACCCATACCGTGGTGCTGCTCGCGATACTCGGGCTCGTGGTCGTGGGGAAGTTCGTCATTTGGACGGGCGTCGTGAAGGTGTTTGGTTATTCGCTGAGAACCGCTGTGCTGGTGGGCACAGGGCTGACGCAGATTGGCGAGTTCTCGTTCATTCTAGTTCAGGTGGCGCACGCGAACGCGCTGATCGGCGATGAGTTCTACTACGCGGTGCTGGCGGCGTCGCTGATGTCCATCCTGCTGAATGCCACGCTGGTGCGCGTGGTGCCGAAGTGCATCGGGCCGACGGAAGTACGTTAACCGATAAGGCACTCCCCGGCCTTTACGCTTGAATCGGGCAGCCAGCCTGCCTAGACTTAAAGACGCTCCCGCGGTTCTCCCCCTCTCGACTTTTCCGCTTTTGGGAAACCCATCGTTTGTTGCAGCTATGGTGCAATATAATGTGGTTTCCACAGGGGTGCCCCCAAATATGGTGTTTTACATCTTGACCCCTCCCCGGCTTCGAAAGTACAGTTGGCTTGGCGTTTCCTGTCGGCTCGGGATGGAATCGCGGATAACGCCGGCCTGAACCTTTGCGCTGCCGGCGCTACCCGAACGGAGTACGAATTTGCTCAAACTGAAAAAGCTGCAAATCCTCGGTTTCAAGTCGTTTTGCGATCGCACCGATCTTCGCTTTCAAGGCGACGGCATTGCCGCGATTGTTGGCCCGAACGGCTGCGGCAAGTCGAACATTTCCGACGCCATCTCGTGGGTGCTCGGCGAACAATCGGCGCGCCTGTTGCGCGGCGTTAACATGCAGGACGTCATCTTCGCGGGCACTCGCGAACGCAAGCCTACTGGCATGGCCGAGGTCTCGCTCACGCTGGTCGATCCTGAAATCTACGGCGACGTCTCCGAGCCTGAGATCGACATCCAGGATGATCTTCCCGAAGATGACTGGGACGAGTCTGCGGTGCGCGCTGCCAAGGCCGAAGACGTCGAGCGCTACTCTGAGGAAGTTCATCCCGGCCAGAGTGATGACGAAGACGCGCCTCCGACTGCGACCGAAGCGGGTGCCCCGCCCTTCCTGCTTCAGCGGGAGGGTGCGCCTCCGCACGTCGTACTTAAAATTCGCCGCCGCAAATTCAAGCGCACCTTCAAGGCCGGCGAGATCACCATCACGCGTCGCTTGTTCCGGTCCGGTGAAAGCGAATATCTGCTCAATGGCAAGCTGTGCCGCCTGCGCGACATCCAGGACATTTTCATGGGCACCGGCCTCGGCCCGGAGTCCTACGCCATCATCGAGCAGGGCCGCATCGGTCAGATTCTCAGCAGCAAGCCCACCGATCGCCGTGCCATCATTGAAGAAGCCGCCGGCATCACCAAGTTCAAAACGCGCAAGCGTCTCGCCGAAGCCCGCCTCGAAGACGCCAAGCAGAACCTCGCCCGCATCAACGATATCTTCGACGAAGTCACTCGCCAGATGAACTCGCTAAAGCGGCAGGCGTCGAAGGCCGAGCGTTACGCAAAGTTGCGTGACGAGATGCGCGCCAAGCTCCGCGTGCTGCTGGTCAGCAAGTTCGCGCAACTCGATGCCGAGGCTATGCTGCTTGATCAACAACTAAGCGAAATCGGCGAGGCCATGCACGCGCAGGCAGAGACCGTGCGGCAGATGGAAGGCGAGCACGCCGAGCGCACGCAGCGCGGCTATGCCATCGAGCGGGAATCGCAGGAGAATCGCGAGCAGCTCAACACGCTTTCCCTGGAGATCGATCGCGCCGCAGCACGCCGCCATACCAACGAGGAGCGCTGCTCCGAATTGGATGCGCGCTCCGCTGCAGCACAGGCGGAGACTGCGAACACGGAAGCGCAGCTCTCACGCCTGCAGGAGGAACTGGAAGCCAATCGCGCCACCCTGGAATCGGCCAATGTGGATGTCGCCCATGCCCAGCAGGAGTCACAGGCGAAGCAGCAGGAGGCTTCGGCAGCGGCGGCAGCGCTGTTGGAGGTCGAGCGCCAGCAGGAGCAGCGTCGCGACGCCATCCTGATCGCGGTCTCTGCCACTTCCGAAGTGCGCAACCGCATTACGCAAGCCGAGGAACGCATTGCCGCGCTCGATCGCGAAGCGCAGCGGCTGCAAGATGAGACCGCCGCCGCCATTCTGCAACTGGAGACCTTCGGCGGTCAGCAAGGTCAACTCGGATTGGAATTTGAGTCTGCCTCGCAGCGCGTGAATGCCCTGACGGCGCAAATCGGCGAGACACGCCAGGCTCTGGAAGAAAAGCGTGCCGCCGAGACCACCAGCAAGCGTCATCTCGATTCGCTGCGTGGCGAATACGCCAGCGCCATGGGGAAGAAAGGTTCGCTCGAGGGTGTCATCACCGAACATGGTTACACTACCGAATCAGTGCGGAGGCTTTTCACTTCGGGCGCGATGAAGGAAGGTCTCGCGCCAGTCGGAGTGCTCGCTGACTTTCTGGAAGTGGAAGACCGCTACGAGCACGTGGTCGACGATTTCCTGCGCGACGAGTTGAACTACATCGTGGTGAAGTCGTGGGATGCGGCGGACGAAGGCCTGCGCCTGCTGCGCAGCGACGTGGATGGCCGCGCTACCTTCCTGGTTCATCCGGAAGATTCCCAGGCGAAGTTTTCCTTCCTGTTCGACGAGTCCACCCATCAGGTTGCGCACGGGGACAGCGTAGTCCCGCTCAAGCATTGCATTCGCGTGCTCAACGGTTTCGGCAAGTCGCTGGAAGTGATTCTGCCGAAGCTGGGCAATGGCTATATCGTGCCCGATGCCAATGCCGGTCGCGATCTTGCGCTGGAAAATCCTGACGCCTTCTTCCTTTCGAAGTCGGGCGAGTGCTTTCACAACGTCACCGTCACCGGCGGCAAGCAGCGCAGCCAGGGGCCGCTCTCCTTGAAGCGCGAGCTGCGTGAAGTACTGCAGCAGATGGGCGAAATGGAACGCGCCATGGCCGAAGAAGAATTGCGCGTCGCCGCACTCGGACGCGAAATCCATGAGCTGACCGGACTGCTGCACCGACTGGAAGACGAAAAGCGCGACGGCGAGCGCCAGGCCATGACCTCGGGCCACACGCTTCGCCAACTCGAAGCCGAGATGGTGCGAGTGCGCGAGCGGCTGTCGACCTACGAGCGCGAACTGGCTCGCGTTGGCGAGGAACGCAATCAGCAACAGACATTCATCGCTGCACAAAGTGGCGAGCTGTCGGCCCAGGAAGAAAAGCGTCGCCAGCTTGAAGTCGAAATGCAGGCTGCCCAGGACAGTCTTGAGGGTCTACGCTTCCGCCGTGACGAAGCCGTCCAACTGGCCAGCGAAGTTCGGGCGCATCTGGCAACCCTGGAAGAACGCGCTCGCGGAGCAGTTAATACGGTTCAGCGGCTTGCGGCGATGGCGTCGGAGGTCTCGGCCCATCTGGCAAAGCTGAAGTCACAATTGGAATCGGCCGCTGCCGAGAAGCAGCAACGTGAATCGGAAAACGTACGCCTGGCGGAGCAGGTGACCGGCTGGACCTCCGCGCGCGAACTGGCGCACACTCGTGATCAGGAACTGCAAACCGAACTACAGACCGTGAGAGTGCGCATTGTTGAGCTGGAGGAGAGCCTCAAGACTTCACGCGAAGCGCTCGATGCAGCGCGCGATCGTCGCGGCGAACTCTCGGCTGCACAGGCCCGCGTGCAGTCCGATGTCGTGCACATGTCGGAAACCTGCGTCCAGGAACTCAGTCAGCAACCGCAGGAGTTGATGGCCGACGATTCCCTGCCCCGCGTTGCCGCCGACGACGTTGCCGCGGAAGAGGAAGGGTATCGTGAAATGCGCACCCGTCTCGACAATATGGGTCCCGTGAACATGATGGCGCTGGAAGAGTATAAGGAAATCGCCCAGCGTCACGAATTCCTGGAAACCCAGCGGCTGGATTTGCTGCAATCCATCGAGAACACGCAGAACACAATCAAGGAAATTGATACGGTCTCGCGGCAGAAGTTCGAGGAAGCATTCAACATCATCAACGAGAATTTCTCCCGCACCTTCAGCAAGCTCTTCGGCGGCGGGCAAGGCTTCATGCGCCTCACCGATATCGAGAACTCAGCGGAAAGCGGAATCGACGTTGTCGCCTCGCCTCCTGGCAAGAAACTGCAAAACGTTTTGCTGCTCTCCGGCGGCGAGAAGGCGCTCACCGCGCTGGCATTGCTGGTCGGCATCTTCCAGTACCAGCCCAGCCCGTTCTGCATTCTCGACGAGGTGGACGCGCCCCTCGATGAAGCCAACATTGGCCGCTTTACCGAGCTGATTCGCGAGATGAGCTCGCACACTCAGTTCATCATCATCACCCACAGCAAACGGACCATGGGTATGGCGCCGGTGATGTATGGCGTCACCATGCAGGAGCCGGGTGTGTCCAAGCTGGTGTCGGTACGCTTCCACGAAGAACCGCGCCTGGCTGCGGTTTCGGCGTAACTCGCATTAAGCAACGACCCCTTTATCCGTTGACCTGACATCGCAGAAAAAGGGAGCGCGTGGCTCCCTTTTCAAATTCTCTAAATTGTTTCTACTTGCCGGCGTTCGCCATGCTGGTATCGAAGGTGACCGCGGTTTTGCTGCCGGCGAGGTCTACCTCAGTGATAGAGCGAACACCGCCGCCGTCCTGAATCACCACCTGTCCGTGATTTGGTTTGGCGGCGAGGTCCTTGGCTTGCCCGCTGGCGCTGGCTACTTCTTTTCCAGACTTCATGAACTTGACCTGCGCCGTGGAGCCGTTGGATTCACACTTGACGGTGTATTCGCCGGCGGGAATGTTTGTGCCGTTCAGCTGGGCATCGTGGTAGAGCGTGATAGTGTCGGTTTTGGTCGATCCCGCAAACGCGCTGATCGATATCGTGATTGCGAAGACCAATGCCGTGAGGCGAGCCAGAATACGAGTCATTGCCATCTCCTTGTTTGACAGTTCGTTCTGGCGGCCCGCGCCCGCAGGAAAAACTTGCCTTTCCCGCCGCGTTGCATAGAATGTGACACCGGGGTTAAACAGCACAGGGATTGGATTCCAAGCCTCCCTCAAGATTGTTTCGCCTGGGCCGCCAAACCGCGGGCGATACATTCTGTTTAACCCCTAACTTCCTTGCTCGTTGCGAAGCGCTTGCGCACTCCTCCTCCAATTTTTCTTCACGGTGATACGTTTCATACATTCGGAAAGTTCATGACATTCGAAAATTTTTCGCGTCGCAGATTGGACGCGATTTCCTCCATGAAGTGAGCGCAACCCGCATCATTGGCGGGGATTTGCATTCTGCATAAAGAAACCGCGCGTACGTCGCCGCGCACCATACGTTCATCCCACGTCTAGTTATGGATTGGGTTCGTCTGCGAGCATAGCGAGGCTCTGCATTGTGACTGAGCGCGGAAAAAGAGTCTTAGGTGCTCCACCGGAGCCGTGGGTAGCTAGTGTCGTGATTCATAAATTCTTTGCAGAAAATCAGGCTTTGTATCAGGGCACGACTTCACAGGCTGCTGAACAACTCGTTTTCGACAGCATTTGAAGGGGCGTACCTTTAGAGCCTGCCCTGAGCTTGCCGAAGGGTACGCCGTCCGTAGGTCTTTAATATTTGTCATCCCGAACCGACTTTAGTCGGTGAGGGATCTGCGGTTCTGCCTTTTTCAGCAGCCTCTTCAGCCGTGCCGAACCGTCACCTAAGAAAACATGGCCTTTACAGGCTGCTGAAAAACTACTTACTGACAACAGCCTGGGTAGTGCGGGCCTTCCAGGCCCGCGTTCACCGGGTCTTGTGAAGAGGGCTTTAGCCCCAAGGGTACCTCGTCCAAAGCCGCTAAAATAGCCTCTTTTGTGCAATGTCCCCAGGCCTAAAGGCCGTTTCACGGTACTCGCTTGACGCGGCGCTGAAGCGCCGCACTACCCGAACTCACTCCGGAGAGGAGTTTTTCAGCAGCCTGTTTAGGCCCTGAGGGCGAAAGTCGAATGGCCTCGCTGAATTCATGAACGGATTTTTGATTCACCAGACTGGGCCGTACTTTGCGGTCCGCGAAAAGAAGTTGTACGTCTACTCGATGTTGACTGTAAATTGCGAATCGCTGCTCCCGGCTTCCCGCAGAACGTAGATGATTTTGTGCGTGTCGATGATCGTCAAAAACTGGAAGCTCGGACCTGCAATGCGGTCTCCGCTACCCAGCGACGGCCGCCCGTTGCTTCCACTTCATGCGTTCGCGAAGCGAGGTGATGTGCGACAGATGATGCTCAGAGTGCCACGCGTACATCGCCAGCATCTGGTCGAGTGTAAGCACTCCACGCTCTGGATGGTTAAGGGTCCGCGCAAAATCTTCTGGCTTCATCGTCCCCAACAAGTCAACCCACCGCGAATGCAGCGCGGCCAGCAGTTGCAGAGAAACCTCGATCGGGGTTATGCGCAACATCGGGAAGCTTGGCCCACGCGTCTTCGCGGTACGCCTTGATCGTCGGCTGGTCTTCTGTAAGCGCGAGCTTGAAGCGAATGTAGGCATTCATGTGGCTCTCTGGCACATGATGAACTACCTGCCTTACACTCCAACCCTCGGGCCGATACGGCGTATCGAGTTGCTCGGGAGTAAGCCCTCGCACCGCGGCCCGCATTTGTGACGGCAGCCTGGCCAGCACCTCGATGGAGTGCTCGCGGCGGTTGGCCATTTGTTCTTCGTTGTCGGACGGCAGCCACTCGAATTTGCCAATTGGGTAACGCAGATCATTCATTGCAATCCTTCGGCCTCTGGCTTTCTATCTTACCGCGAATTTGATCGCCTCTGATCGCAAGGTCGCTGTGTCACGCTCCTCAGTCCAACGTCCGCACCGATTCGGCAGGAAGCAACTCAATGCTGCATGGCCCCGCCGCGCCCTGCGACTCCTGACTTGCGGCGACCGCAGCCTTCCCTTTGCCGGATGCGCCCGCCGCCGACGGACTCCCGGCCACCGTCCCACAAGTCACCACGCCCCGCCGGACCACGCGCACCTCAGCCGCCGCTGGAAACTTCATCCGCACATCAGTTTTCTGCAGAACTTCAGACAGGCTCTTCAGCCCGTCACTCCCTTTGATGAACTTTACCTGCTCCACCTTCACGGGTGAAACCAGCAAATAAAACTGGGCGCTTCCCTTGCCCGATGTCTGGAGCGCCGTCGTGCGCTCGGCTTGCATCTCGTTGCGCGCTTCCTCAATCCTGTGGTCGACTCCCTTACTGACTCCGAGCGCCGTCAGGCGCCCACGCGCACTATCGCTCGGCGGAGTGCCGGCCAGCGAGAACAGGTACGCACGAATCGCCTGCTCACGCTTGCCTTGCTTCTCGTAGATCTCACCCAGGTGCTCGCCGATGGTGCCGCTTCCGCTGGCCTGCCACGCCGCCTTGATGTATTGCTCGGCGGCATCCAGATTGCCACGCTTGAATTCGATCCAACCCTTGGTGTCCCAGATCTCGTATAGGAAGAGTGCTGCCCCCAAGTCCTGAAACCGCAGGCTCTCCAGCCGGACGTCGCGCAATTGTGTCTGCATCGCATTGATCGCAGCGTCGGCATATTTGTCGGCTCGGTCCAGTTGTACATCCTGTTCCGCCAGGGAATACGCAATATTGTTCCAGGTCAGTGGGCTGGGAGAAACACTGATCGCCTTCTCGAATTGTGCCATGCCCTTGTCGGTCTGGTTGGTCGCGATGTAAGACTGCCCAAGCGAGATCAGCAGCACCGGATTGTTGGTCTGGATGGTTACAGCTTTCTCCAACTCCGGAACGGCCTCGGGGAACTTCTTCTGCGCAACATACACCTGCCCCAAACTGGCGTGCGCCAACGGATCGAGCGGATTGATCTCGATCTGCTTCTTGAACTGCTGAATCGCCTCGTCGTATTTCAACTGCCGTTGATACGCCACTCCCAGATCGTTGTAAGCGTATTCGTGGTAAGCGTCGACCTCGATCTGTTTCTTGAATGCGTCGATGGCCTGCTCGTTCTGGTTGAGCGCCAGATAGGCACGCCCAAGCTCATCCCATGCCATCTTGTCCTTGGGTTCCAACTTCACCACGCGCTGCAACAGACTTACGGCCAACTCGTAATTGTTGTTCTTCAGCGCCTGCACTGCGGACTCATGCAATTCCTCCGCTGATTCATCGGCTCCCACCCCCGCTGTTCCCGGAGACTTGTTGTCCAGCGAGATCTCTTGGGCCTCATCGGCGGCCACTGCCCGCCGGAATGCGGCATAGTCTTCCCGTCGTGTCACCGGCAGTTCGCTGGCGGTGAATTTCAGCGTGCGCGCGCTGACGAATTGGCCACCCTCGAATTTGTAGCTCGACGTATAGTCGGCGTAATCGCGTTTCACGTCGACCCCGATGGGAAGGTGCACGGAGTACTTCGCCGGGATCGTCATCTTCAAGTCGACACTGGACTCGCTCGGACCGCCCAGCTTGATGGGTTTTGGATGCGTCTTGTCATCGTCCTCGGCGTCTCCCTCGCCAGGAAGCGCGATCCCCATAAAGGGCAGGCCCATCTTCGACTCCGGCGCCGACCAGTCGAAGTAATTGCCGGCGGTGGCATCCAGATCGATCTGCAGCGGGTTGTCAGGATTACTGGGATCGCTGACCTTCAAGTTCTCGATCTCGGTGTCCTTCATCCCCGTGCGTTGAAAGACCATGGTGAAGAAGTCCTTCCAGCGGTTTCCAGGCAACTGGCGCAACGTAAAACGCAGGAACAACTCCTGGTCGCCTCGCACCCGGAAAGATACGTGCGCCTTCAGCGTGCCAGTTTCGTTGATCGCGCCATTGACCATGGTCCGGTCGAAACCCTGGAAGGGCAACTCGGCCGGAGTCCGTACTAGGCTGGCTTTTCCGTCCGGGGCGATTGCCAGGGCTTCCTTATCGCGTAGGGGCGCGGCCAGCATACGGAACGGAGCCACGCCGTTGGTGCTGTCGAGCCAGATGTCCTTGCCGTTAACTGGCACGCGGGTAATCACGTGATCGAACTGCGACGGGGAAGGAATGTCGGGGTCAAGCTCATGTTGCGAACCGATCAGCACGGATGTCGACTGAAATCCCTGGGCCGCCAGCAATGCCGCCAGCAACGTGTTCTTGTCCTTGCAGTCGCCGTAGCCGTTGCTGAGCACTTCGCTGGCCTCGTGTGGCTGGTATCGTCCCAGCCCGAACGACAAGCTCACATAGCGAATGTTGCGCGAGACATATTCGTACAGCGCCTTCACCTTCGCCATGTCATCGCTCTGCCCTCGCACCAACTCTTCCGCCTTTGCCTTAATGGCATCGTTGGGCTGCCGCCGGTCCCGCTCTAACGATGCATACCAGGACCCCAGTTCCTCCCAGCTTTGAAATGTCGTCAGCTGGACTGCGGGAACTTCATCTTCGGACTTATGCGGATTCTTCTTCTTTTTCTTGCTGGTCTTCCCCTGGCCCTCGTCTTGAAGGTGTGTATACGTCCAGCGATAGATTCGCCGGTCGCCTTCGTCCGTGACCTTCGGCTCATAGCCGGGCTTGCTCTTCAGCTCGATCTGCCGTTCCTTGGGGACATTGATCTCCAACTGCTGGTCGAGAACGATACCTTTCTCGGCAAAGTTGACGCTCGTCCAGAACTGTCCCGGCGTCAGCGGATTGGCAATCGTACGAACAAACTCGTATTCCAGGACATCTCCAGGACGCAGCGATGGAACGCTGATGTGCTTCTCGTGATAGTCGGTGTATACCGGAGCATCGGGAAGAGTCAGGTCCTGGATGGCAGATTCCTGCGCCGTGATGACGGTTCCGTCAGGCTTGCGCACTCGCACATAAACGATCTCCAGTTTGTCGCTGAGCGCGCTATAGCCAACCTTAAGCTGGCCCAGCGCCTGGACACCGCTCTCGCTCACCACTTTGATTTGCGCATCGAGTTGGTCGCGCCCGGTTCCGTCGTTCTCGAAGCGCATGGCCTGGTGGTAGTGCTCGATCACAAAGGCTTCCTGCGAATAGTCGGGAGGCGTAGGCGATTGCGTCGCTCCAGCTTGCGCGGGCTTCACTACCGGCGGCTGCGGCGCCGTCTCTTGCCCAGGAATTACTGGCATGGGAATGACGGGCGTTTGTTGCGGTGGTGCCGCCGGCGTCGGGCCGCCCGCGGGCGCCTGCTGCGCCACTGTGAAGACTGTCGTAAGCAAGAAAAGAAAAAGAAATCCGGAGAGAACTGGTTTCATGGCTGTGCAGCTGAGGTGAACCACCATCCTACGCGAGCCCGCCGGAGAATCCAAACCTGGACTTGGGCAGAGCGCCTGAAGTAAGCCAGCACGTGGATCAACCCGAACCCCATTAGGGTAACCCGTTCTACCTTTTTCTGGCGGGTCCGAAGGTTAGGACTTAGTGGCGCCGCCCAGGCGGTTGCCGGATGCAGGGCGACGAATCTCCCACAAGCCGGCTATTCGGCAACTTGCCGAAGACACAGGTCGCTCTGAATCGCTCAATGAGTGCCAAGCCCTGAAATCAACAGTTGAACCAAGGGTCACTTATCCCGAGAGGCGACCATCCGGCCAAGTAACGAGAAGCAGCTTTCAACTAAGCCTCCACCGCCGCCCCTGGCCGGGGTCTCCGAGATATCCATATGCCGCGCGGCGCATTGCATGCTGACGGTCCCAAAGACCAAAATCCCCGCCCATTCGCGCCAACGGCGCGCGATAAGGACGGGGTACCTGGTCTCTTGAGCTTTACTTCTTGGGCCGCGACTCCGGCGGCACCAGACCTGCCAGACGGTAGTACACAACGAGCTGGCCGTAGTGTTCTCCGCTATGCTCGATGATGCCGTATGCTATGTCGAGAACGCGCGCTTTCTGATCACCGTATACGACAGTCTGCATCAGGCCTTTCTCGCCCTTTGACTGAATGGCAGCGGCGCCGTCGGCAACGGATTTCTTTACGAATGCGACGATGTCGACCTTGGTCTTGTATTGCTCTCGCTTCGGATCTTCTGCCGCGGGAGGCTTGCGCCCCATCGCAGGATTGGTGAAGTAATACATTGAACCCGCAGCATGCAGCAATTGCTCTGCGAAACTGCGCTGCGCGGGTGTCGGCTTGAAGTCATATTTGTCCTCAGGAAAATCTTCGGCCAGCGCCGTCAGCTTGCGGCCAATCTCATTCCAGGAATCGAGCACGACTTTCGATTCCGGATCGGCAGGTTTGACGGCTGCATCTTTCTTCATCGTGTCCTGGGCATGGGCGGCAAATGCAAATGCCAGCAGGACGATAGCGAGAAACGTTGTTCTTTTCATTTCTTTCTCCACGCTTGAGTTTCGCGAATCAAAGCTTCATTGTCTTATTTCGCCTGCGCCAACTCTGCAACCACGGCCGCAATTTTATCGAGTGTCTCAACCCAGCCCTCGAATTGACCGCTCTCTTTTGCGCTCTCCATGGGGTCATTTCCAATCAAGGTGAGCTTAGTCTGGCCGTTCCCGAGATCCTCAAAAATAACCACGTCGCGCGCATCGTCTATGACCTCATGTTCTATTCCATACTCCTCAGGCTCAACCTTGTTTCCCTTCGAGTCGGAAAAGTACATGGAGTAAACGATCTTCTCGTGCGGAACTATCTCGTGGTATTCCCCAGCATTCCAACCCTCCTGCCCATCCGGCGTTCTCATGCAGCAGAGAAATTTTCCTCCTACGCGAAAATCAATCTCGCAAGCGGGGCAGCTAAAGCCTTTCGGCCCCCACCATTGCATCACGTACTTCGGGTCGGTCCACGCCTTCCAAACCAACTCGCGTGGGGCATCAAAGACTCTTGTAACGACCATCCGCTCAATTTCGCTAACCGTGTTTTTTGCCATCTCTGACCTCCTCTTTCTTCATTCGATTTACAACTACGTCCAGTTTGTCGAAACTCTCTTCCCAGAATCGGCGATAGCTAATCGCCCAGTCGCTTACTGTCTTTATCGCCTCCGGCCTCAGCCTGCACACGCTCTCCCGTCCACGCTTCGTCTTGATCACCATCCGCGCCCGCACCAGGTAGGCAATATGTTTTGAAATCATCTGCTGCGACAGAGCAAACGGTTCCGTCAATCCATGCACAGAGGCAGGCCCATGGGAGAGCCGCTCGATCATCGCCCGGCGGGTTGGATCGGACAAGGCCGCAAACGTTGCACCTAATTTATCCACAACCATATGGTAGTGGATTGTCTGTCAATGTCAAGTGTGAATTCTGCGATTCGTGATTACTGTTCGCTGATCTCTCCGAACCTGACAGTCGCGCTAAACCATATCCACGGCGACGAGTGCTAAATCGCCGATGCACTCGTCTAGCCCATTCGCGTGGACTCTTGGGGCAGGCTCATAAATTGCTGGGCATGTCTGCGGCATAGGAGGCCGCGCGTATGCCCAAAAGAACCAAGAGGAACGTCGTGCGGAAGATCATGCTCCGCCTGCCGGATCTCGATCACGCGAAGACCTCGGTATTGAGCGGCTTGAGCTCCCCGCGTTCGCGGCGCAGCTACAAGTTCGCAATGGAGCGGTTCATCACCTGGTACTGTTCCGAACCAAGGCTTGCGCTCAATCAGACCGTCGTTCTCCGCTTCCGTCTCCACCTGGAATCGCTCGCACTACGCGCAGGTACGAGAAACCAAAGACTCGCAGCGGTCAGGAGGCTCGCCTACGAGGCAGCAGACTCGGGTTTGCTCAGTCCGGAACTTGCTGCCGGCATCCCCGACGAAGCACTCGACGGCGACCGGCGCTACTTCAGGACACCGCGCTCAAGGGTGCTGGGAGGAGACGTCGAAGCCAGAGACCTTGACGACGGCCTGCCACGCGGCTTCCTGATTGGCGCGATCGTGAAAGTGCGGGTGACGCATCGCCTCAATTGGGCCTGTGAGCTTCTTCGGCGCCGAGGCGAAGAATTGGCCCGAGACGTGGGTTCCGAACTCCGAGGCTTGGAGATACCGGCGAGCTGCGGTCTCCGGCGTCTGGGACATGCCGGGAATGAGCTTCACAAGTGGAATCATCACCCGCTTCATGACGGGCCCAAGGTTTCGCACTGCCTTGGTGTCGGGCGCGCTACCGGGCGAGACGGCGTACACGGCCATGCCGGAGGGTAGCCGCCGCGCCAGCGCCGCCGCCCACCAAGCAACGATGAGCTTCGCGTCGGCATACGTCCGGTTGGGCTCGTACTTCACGTTCGGCCCGTTGCGCAGCAGGGCTTCAACAGCGGCGGTTCGGTCACCCTGGTGGTGTTTGGCCGCGAAGGCCGCCACGTCGGTGAAGCTGAACAGGGGCACGTCCCCTCGGGCAGGTTCCGCGCCGGCGATAACAATCCGCGCGTTGGGGCTCAGCAGGTCGGCGCGGAGCAACCCGACAGTCAGTTGATGATGGCCGATCAGCGGGGCCTGAGCCGCCTCGACGCCCGCCGCAGTGATCACGCGCTTCTTACCTGGGACCATCCCTGCATTTAGCAGTAGGAAATCGATCGGCCGACCTCGCTTAACCAGCTCGGCGAGGGCGGATTGAACGCTGGACGGAGTGTCCAAATCCAGCTCCAACGGCGTGAAGACCTGTGTTTTGGTCTCAGCCGCGAGCTGAGCGGCCGTCTCCTGGGCCCGGGCCAGGCTGCGCCCGGTGACGATGATCTCGCGCCAGCCCTCTCCGGCAAGAGTGCGGGCTGCCGCATAACCGAGCCCGGAGGTGGTGCCAGTGACGAGTGCGATCGAATGTTCCATGGGTGTCTCCGTGGAAGGGTGAAGGTCGTGTTTTTCTTGACTATCCATGTGTCTCTGATTATGTATTACAAACGCGAGAGTACGATAATCAAGGCGGAAATGCAAGGAGTTTCGTACGCTATGGTAACTAATATTTCGAAGCGCCCCCGAGGACGTCCAAAAGGCTTTATCCCCGACGAAGCACTCGACCGTGCCGTTGAGATGTTTTGGGAGCATGGGTATGAAGGAGTCGACGTGGATCGGATCGCGCGCGCCGTGAACGTCACCAAACCCGCGCTATACCGAGCCTTCGGAGACAAGTCCACCCTGCTGCTCAGGGCGGTCGAGCGCTATGCGATGACGTATGGAGCTCCCAAAATGGCAGCATTTCAAGCGGAGCCGGACATCCACAAGGCCGTGACCGCCTTTTGCGAGGCTACCGTCAACACCGCTACTGGCGACGCTCGCGGCGGCTGCATGATGGCCGCCGCTGCGCTGGGACAGTCGGAGCGGGTAACGGAGATCCGTTCGTGTGCTCGCGAAGGGCCTCACCGCATCCGCTGATATTTTCGCGAAACGTTTCGAAAAGGAGATGAAGGCGGGGCGCCTGACTCGCACACCCTCTGCCAGGGTGCGAGGCCGTGCGCTCGTTGACTTGATGCAGGGTTTGCAGCTTCGCGCCAAGGCCGGTATTGCGCGCGAGCAATTGCTGCAAGACGCCCGAAGCTATGTGCCCCTGATTCTTGGCAAGCAAATCTAACGCACTTCTCGGGGGGGATGCGTCTGGACGAGTGCTAAATCGCCGATGCACTCATCGAGCATGGAACGCCGAGCACTTGGCCGTATAGTCGGCTACTCATCGAAGTGGCTGGCCTCTCGCGTTAGGGAAACGTCAAGGTTGTGTTGGGTGGACATGGTCTAACTGGGCAAGCACCGCGGCTACCGCTCTACTAGGGGTTTTGTTGCAGGCTCTTACGGAAGCATAGCTTTGTTCTCGGTGCTCGGTACTGGTTGCACGGCTGGCGACGCGACCTGTGCTCGCACCAGGTAAGTATTCGCCTCGCGTGTGGTCGTCAAGGCGGAGTGGTGTCGCCAGGCAACGATGCTCATACGCGTCAGGTCATATGCGCCATAGATAATGTTGGCGCGCCAGATGTCACTCCGGAACGTCAATATCTGGCGGCGGAAATAACGAAACAGGTGGCTGCCAGGCTTGAATTGAGGCGACGCGGCTCCGGACGCCAGTCCGGGCACCATCGGTTCGCATTTCTTCAATTCGACCACAGCCAGGGAGCCGTCCGTGCTGATCATGTCGCCAGTGGCATTCTGGGTGAAGTTCGCCATGGTCGGCCGGGCTATCAAGTGGACCGCCTTCACACAACCGGCCACCGTGAGATCGCGGATTACCTTGCCACGCTCCTCATCAATATCGGGAGTAATGTGGTGCAGGAATTGCCAATGCGCCAGCGAAAGGCTTGCTCCAGTATCGTGGGTCGACGAACTCAGCCACACCGATTGGGAATCCGCCGAGCTCGACCATTGCCATATTCGCAGATGGTCGCGGCGTGCATAGCTGTTCAGACTTTTCTGCCAGTTCATATCGGCAGGTTTGCCGTTCAACAGAAACGGCCTCATCGGCGCTTGCGCGTAGCCGCTGTTATTCAGGAACGCATAAAAATCGTGGAAGAACGATCGCTTGTTGAAGGTGTCGCTGGTGCTCCAGCCGGCCTGCTGGAAAGCATCCTCAACTTCCTCGCGCGAGCCCACGAAGGCCAGGTTCACCACATCCGCATCCACCAGCTTCGTGGTCGTCGAGTATTGCGGCAGCGGCTTCTCCAATCGCTCGAAGACCACGTTTTCTATTCTCGGCTGCCCGTCTCCCGCGAGCAATTCCGACTTCGTCACGAAAGCCGGAATTTCCTTGGTCAGCTTTATCTGTAGGTCGGTGCCGGCAGGAAAATAAATCTCGGGTTCGGGAAAGATAGGAAACGTCGCTTTGAAGATGATCAGTCCAGCGTCCGAATAAGGGTTCCACGTGGGAAGGTGTCTGAGGCGGCTGTTAATTCGCCCTTGAGGCGAGTCGCTGGCTCAATATCCCTTGAACCACACCCTTCGAGACCTGCTCGCGAGCGTTCTCTACTTCCATCACCTCGGACGAAATGGGGACCGGTGAGCCTTCGGGGGCAATGGCGCGATCGAAACTTATCCGCAAGGCAGATGTTTCGTGGCGGATGCCCCAGCCCACTTTCCGAACTGAGACCACAGTTCCGTCGATCTTCGTGCCCACGGGGAAAGTTTCGTCGCCGTTACACACCAGGGCCTCGATGAGGACAGCGTGTACGGGGTCACCCACTTTCGAAGTGTAGGAAGAAACCGGGGCGCTCAGGCGAATCCACAGGGTCTGCCCCGCCGGGATGCCCTCACAGGCGAACGCCAGCGCGGAACAGAAAACTACCAGCAGGGGAGCCAGTCGACGGCATGCACCGGGCAGGACTCTCATCAAATACCAATATTCCTTTATCGCGGGGTGCTCTCATCATAAATGATAACCGCGCGCAGCGCAGCGTTTCTCTGACGCCAGCCACCGATCTTTTGCCAGGCCACGGTTACTGCAGAAACATCTTTATTTCCTAGTGTCCTGAATCAGAAGTTCCTTGAATAAGCGCGGGATTAGTGTCAGGGCACGGCTTCACAGGCTGCTGAAAAACGCAGCTTGCGGCGTTTTGTGTCAGGGCACGACTTCAGTCGTGCCGAAAAGTCGTTTAACTTTGTCGTCTCGAGCGGGCTTTAGCCCGCGAGAGACCCGCTCTTTCGGCTTTTTCAGCAGCCTCTTCAGCCGTGCCGAACCGCGACGTAAGAAAACCCGACTTTTAGGCCCTGAGGGCGAAAGTCGAATGACCTCATTGAATTCGTGAACGAATTTCTGATTCACTAGAACCCCTAGCTCCCGCTCTTGTCGTGCTTATCGGAAAGCTGCACCGGGATTTCTATCATCGGCCGTCCTACACGCTCCGCATCTTCAGGCGTCATCCCGGCCATTTGCATTCGGTTATTTTGTATTTCGCGCAGGACAGCGAGAATCTCGCGCTCCTGCTCCACATATTCTTCTTCGCTGATCGAGCCTTCATCGAGCAGCGTCTGCAGTTCCAGCAATCGCTCTTTAATGGGCGCGTCGTCCGTATATTCTTCTTCCGCCGCGCGCGCCAGCGTTCGCAGGATGAATTTAAATCCCGTAATCGGCGACAACAATAGATCGTCAATAAACAGCATAGACTTCTCAGTCTCTACGGGCTTTACGGCGTACTGCTGGGCTCCAGTTTCAAGCGGATGTTCACAAAGTTATACGGCGGCCACGGTCCGGTGTATTTGAAGTTCAGCCGGTCGCCAAATTTCTTTGCAATTCGATTGACCGCAGCATCAAACTCGGCTTCGCGCTCGCGCTCGATCAGGAACGCCGCGTTCATAATCATCTTGTCGCCAATCGGTTTGTTGTCGCGCGAGGCCACACAGATGGCACGCAGTCCCTCGTAAATCTCGCGAACATATTCGCCGGAACGTTCGCCCAGCGCCTTTTCGATCATCCGCCCCAACTGCATACGGGCAAAGTAGGTGGATTGCAGATGCTTGCGCGTAATCTCCTGGTGGAAGCGGTGGATTTCTTCGTGGTCGCGCCGTAGCTCTTCGACAATATTGTCCCGGTCCCACGAGACCTTCAGTCCAAACTCCACCTTACCCGCCATCTGTTTGAGAACATCTTTCACCGACGGATAGATACTGCGTAGAACCTCGAGAATATCGTCGTCCGTGCGGAAGACCGTGCCAAAGCTCATGGGAATGATGGTGTGGGTCTTCATCACCGTCTCAATGACATGCTCGTGCGCCAGCGCGTTCTCGCGGGTCGGATCGAATATAAAGACACCAGTGCGGCTTACGACGGCGGAGATATCACCATGGGTGACCGCATACACCATTTCGCCGGTGCCCCCGATGCCCATCTTGCCAAACGTGACCAGATCTTTAGACTGGATAATGCCATAGACATAGCGGCCTTCCTGCCGAACGTCGGGCGCCGCAATCTGAGTTGGCGCTATGTGAATGCGGGGCTCGGCTTTGGGCGCACGTCCAGGCGCGGTCTTGGACTCCAGTTCCCTGGGTCCCGGTCTCTCGACCTTCTTCTTCACGGCTTTCGCGTTCACCGCTTTTGTGGCCTTGCTGGAGGACCGAGCCTTAGCCGGTTGCCTTCCGTTGCTCATAACCACCCCTCAACATTTCTGAGATCGTCAGCAATAGCTGTTTGATATCAATTGGCTTAAACAGAACTGGAATTCCGCTTTCGTCCGCCCGGTCATTGGCCTCGTGAGTGGCGTATCCCGTCAATAGTACGGCCGGCATGTCGCGATCTTTCTGTCGAGCAAACTCGATCACGTCGAACCCATTTTCCTGCTTTTCCAGGGAAAGGTCGCAAAGCAGCAGATCGATCTTCCGCTCCAGGAGCATCGTCCGCGCCTCCTCCGCTGAAATCGCGGCGCTTACCTCATAGCCCTGCTGCTGCAGAATCATCCGGTACGTGACCAGGACGTGCGGCTCATCGTCCACAACCAGAATGTGGCATTTCCGTTCCATCACATCATCACAACTTTCTACCGAACGGCGGGCAACGCGATGTTGAACACCGTTCCCTTTCCAAGTTTGCTGCGGACGCGCAGTTTTCCCCCGTGGTTCTCGATGATCCCTTTCACAATCCACAGTCCCAGCCCAGTGCCACGTTCTCCCTTGGTGGTAACGAAAGGCTCAAACATGTTCTGCAACATGTTCTCCGCGATGCCCACTCCGCTGTCGGCCATCACGATCTGGATCATCTCCTTTACTTCATCTTTGCGGTAGACACTGGTCCGGACTCTCAGCACCCCGCCCTGGCTCATGCTGTCTTTGGCATTCACCACCAGGTTCGACAGGACCTGCCGAATCTGATCGGCCGATCCAAGAGCAGACGGAATACGGCCCAACTCCTTCTCCACGCGAATTCCCGCGCGCTCCAACTGGCGCGCAAACAGCAGCAGCGTATCTTCGATCGCCCCGTTAACATCGACGTTGCCCACCTGCTCGGTATTGCGATACAGACCGAGCATCTGGCGAACGATGCGGGCCACCCGCTCGGTCTCAGCCTTCAGAATTTCGTAAATGGGTCCGGCCTCTGGCTTCACCTGGTCGGTCAGCAGGAAGATACAGTTCTTAATCGCCTCCATGGGATTGTTCACTTCATGGGCGATGGTCCCGGCCAGCCGGCCCGCGGCGGCAAACTTCTCCATCTCCAGCATTCGCCGCTCCATCCTCAACTGCTCCAGGCGGCGCACCGAAGTTAAATCACGTAATACCGTCACCGTATAAGCAACCAGACCACGTTCGTCATAGATCTTGCCCGAGCGCGTGTCATATTCCACCTCCTGGTGCATCCCCGGATGGGTGAGGCGAATGGGTGCGCTCTCGCGGTCGGAGAAAGAGTAGGTAAACTTGGTTACGTACGCATCCAGCTTGGACTGGTTGCGCACCTGCAGTGGCGAGCGGCCCTTCTCGGATCCAAGTAAATCTTGCGCCAAGGGATCCAGCAACACGACCTTGGCGTCGCGGTCACACACCACAATCGGATCGCCTACGTTCTCGACGATCAGGTTTAGGCGATCGCGGTCCTGCCGCACTACCTCTTCGGCCTGACGCAGACGATCGTAGTTGGCGCGGAGCTCTTCATCAGCGCGGCGCAAATCGGTCACGTCGCGCAACACCGTTACCATTCCGGTGTGCCGCCCGTCCGGGCCGTAACTGGGTGCGGACACCGCCTCGAACAGGACCTCATCACCTTCAATCGCGTCCACCAGCGTCATGTCGCGAGAGGAATCGTTGCCCGAAACCACCATGGACGAGAGGGCGGCGGAGAACAGCAGGTTATTTAACTCAACAGCTCGGACCCGGCCTGCGCTCACCTCTTCGGGGACCTTGAAGAAACGCTCAGCCGCGTTGTTTTGGGTTATCACGCGGTGCTGCGGGTCTGTGAGAATGACCGGGTCGGTCATGCTCTCCATGACCGTCTGCATCTGGGCTATGACGGTTTCCATTCCCATCATGCGGTTGAAATAATGTTCAACCTTGAACAGTCGCGACAGATAGCGATTGCCCAGCTCAATCAGAGCGCGCAGGTCGCCGATCTCCGACATACTTGTCGAACGGGCAACTTCGACGACCACCATCGCCGCATACGAACGCATTTCGCAGGTACTGCAAATTTGCTCCTGTAATTGCAGGCGGCGTCGCAAGTGGAAATTTTCGACGGCGAGACAGTCGCCCCGCCGGGCGCGCTCAGCTTCCCAACAAGGCGTCTTGTTGGCATAAACCAATGGTTGATAATAGAAGTCGGGATCGCGTTTCCCGGTGCCTCGCACCAGTTCCGGCTGGAAACTGTGAAGAACACGAACTAGCGTGTTTTCAACCGCATATAGCGAACTGCGAAACTGCTGGATGAAAGACTTGGAACAATTCAGCGACGCCACAGGAATGATTTCGGAGCTCTCGAAGTCTACTCTCGCGACCAGGGCCCGTGGATACCCCAAGGCCACGATCTCTTCCAGCAGAACCGGGAAGATTTCCTCGCTGCGCTCAGCTCCCAGCAAACGAAGCGCCGGACGTCGCTTCGCGGCACGGTCCGGAGTCTCTGAGCGAATGCGCATCTGGGGCGAAGCCATCAAAACCACTCCTCGATGTCAACCTCCCTAATGACGAGCGACCGGAGGACGACGCGTGCGAACCGGACGACGCGTGGTCTCGACAGTTGTGATTTCCTCTTCCTCCGCCGGTCCCAGCTGCGGACGGGAGACTAGACCCGTTAAACCCACCGCATCGGCATACTTCAGATACGTGTCGATGGAGGCCACTACGATGCGTGCTTCCACCGTGATGAGATCGATGCCGACCAGCGAAATGCGGACCCAGGCGTCGATGACGATGCCTTTGTCCAAGACCCGATCCAGTACGTCGATCAGACTCGAACCGCCTGAAAGCCGTTCGACTGCCATTCAGATTCCTCCTGCTAAGCTTGTTGCCTTCGTGCCGTTGGCACTTTCTTTTTCGCAGCTTTCTTCCCGATCCGTCGTTTCGCCGGCGCCTCAGGCACCCGTAGATTCGAACCTGGCCCGGGTCTGGGCAGAGTCCGCGGAGCAGGCAGTCCCGCCGGATGCGTGAGATTAGGGTCAAACTTCCACCAGTTCAACCCGATCTGTTCTGCCTTGTCCACCGAACACACCAGAAGACGAATGCGGATAGTCAATAGCTCGACATTCGCCAGAGAAATCCGCACGTCGCCGGCAATGACTAGACCCTTGTCCAACACCCGATCAAGGATGTCGAGCAAGTTCGCAGTTCCTGAGACGGTGGGTACACGTTCCATGTTTGGGTCTTTGAAAAGAGAGTACCGGCTGTCGAAACTCGGTCCCCCACCGCGCTTCGACACAAGGGGAGTATCCTAGCCGACACGGAACGCAGTGTCAATTTGCCAGAATACAGAAGCAAAACCTTAGCCTTGCAGAAATCTCTAACTGCTCGAGTTTTCCTCCGGGCCGGTGCTCACCTGTGGGTTGGATGCAGACGGGTTGCCTGCAATAGGGGAAAAAAGACATTTGCAGCTGTTTTTTTGTGTTATTTCTGAGTGCGACCTAAGCTCTATTTGGCCCCGTGCCCTAACGCGACACTAAAGTTGCGGTCCTCATTGATAAGCGGCGCGGACCGCACCAGCCTGAATCGTACGTTGTTGCCACATTCGGAGCAGTTCGGGAAGCTTTGCCCGCGCAGCATGGTTACCTCATGGTACAGCCGGTGGCGGTAGTGCAACACTTGATAAATGCCCGATTCCGGGACTTGATCCCCCGGTTGGAATACCTCGTCCGCCATAGTTTTCCGCCCCGCAAAGAATGTGTCAGAACAGCCAGCGAGGGCTTTGACGCAATCTCACTCCAAAAGGTTGCCCAACGGTCCTAGCTCCAGATTTAAATCTTCGGGTTTCAATCCAAACTGTTCGGCTAGCTCCTTAATCTTCTCTTCCAGCTTCATTAGGGCCAGTCCCATCTCTTCCACCTGCTCATCTTCGAGCGAGCCACCTTCCATCCGGCGAATTGCCTGGCGCTCCAGCAGGCGGCGCAGCAACTCGATCAGGCCGAGCACCAGCTTTGCCAATCCTTGTTCTATGGTCTCCGGCGAGCAGTCAATGCGTTCCAGCGATGGCTCGATGGCGCCCCGCAACTGCTGTCTTAGCTGGGATACGGCCTCTTCCACTTCCTTCGGCGTTACCGGCTTTGGACTATTCACTTTCACCTCGCGCAGTGACAAACTCCGAAGGAGGCCAAGGTCCACTTAAGCGAAGCCTTACTCCCTCCGATGGTCCAGCGTTTCGCAACAACCCGACAAACCGCTCGCGGTCCTCGCGTGGCACCAGCGCAAACCAGCGATGGCTCTTGCGCTCCTGCCTTGCCCGCCATTCCCGTACCGAATCCACCGTGACGCTCTTCAGTTTGCCCTCAATTGCGGCGATGCGCCCGCTCGCCTGCGAACGCCGCTTCAAGTACTCACTCCCGCTCACCGGCGTGGCCGTGTCTACCTGCTCGTCCACCGCCCAGCTTCCCACCACCTCGTACTGCACGGCATCACCAATCCGTTGCAGGGCGGCTCGATAAAACTCCTGCCCTTCGGCAAGTTGTCGCTCCAATCCCTCTTCACTCTCCAGGAGAGTAGGAAAACGGAATGGAATGGGCGTGGCCGCTGCCAGAATCTCACGAAGCACCTGATGGAATTGCAGCGCCGCTTTCTTCAACGATTCGGCAGTGCCCAGGCATTCATCCGGATTGGCGATCTCGCTCCAGTAGACCTGCAGTCCAAACATTTCGCGCGACTGCATAACGCCTTCGCAGACCGCAGAGGCTACCTGTGCAACCTGTTCCGGTCGGGTGACACAGTAAAGTAAGACAGCCATTCAGCGGCTCACCGGGTTCCTGGCGACGCTGCGCGGCGGGACCGGCCGCCCTCGCCATCCATGTTACGCAGGGCCGTCTCCACCGAGGTCAGGACGACGTTCAAACCCAGATAGATAAGATCCACTCCGGCTAACGAGATCACCAGGCTACCGTGGATTACCACTCCGGAGTTGAGCACATGGTCGAGGATATCAAGTAACGAAATATCGCCCTCGCCATCTGTTACCAGTAAAGACGCCGAAGATGCTGGAACCGCCTCAGTGGACATGGTCCCCCACAAACGAATACGGAGGCCATGGGCCGCTCCAGTCGATGCGCCGCGTGCCTTGCCATTTCGTAGCGTATTTCTTCAAGGTCGCTTCCAGCTTGGCACGGTCAGTTCTGCGAATCAGAAAAGAGCCATGCCAGATGAGTCCTGGCTGTCCGGCGCTGGCCTTGCCTCCGGGACTGGAGGCTACTGCCAGACCGTCCAATGACGCGATGAACGAACGCACATCCCGATCGAGAGTTTTACTGCGTTGTGGCCGTAGAACCTCGGCTTTCTTCTTCAAGTAATCGGATCCACTGACAGCCGCAACGCTAGGAGAACTTGCCGTCGGCGCCAGCGCAAAGAGTTTTACGCCCCACTCGTCGGCCTCGGCAACGCGCTTGAATGCGGCCCGCAACACCGATTTGCGCGCACTCAGGTGTTGCGCCATCGAATCTTCGTTGAGGAAAATCGTGCCGAACCGCGCCGGCAAACACGTCATCCTCGCAGCAATCTCACCCACCGCCCGCTGATGCCGCAGTCCCGCCGACGCCAGCCATTCCAAGTCTTGCATGCGCTCCGTCAGTTTGTCGGCAAACTGAGCTTTAGACACGCGACTTAGCCAACAGATATGGCCCTCGCATGCAACCGCCTCGACAGTCGCCGAACCATCAATTCCCTCTGCCTCAATAGGCGAGAGGGGGCTCTTTGGGATGCGACCTATCGCGTACAGATAGAGCACTCGATCGGCTTTCGGATTCGCAGCCTTGATTTTCTTCGGTTTTGGCGTTTTCTTCATTTGGATGACGGAATTTAGAGCCCGGCGATAATGTCAACCTCGACGGCTTCGTTAAACCAGCCGCCATATCCTTCGCGTGAATTGCTCCAAAGCCACTGTCCCGGCGACTGCCCTCCCTGCTTCTCGCACCACGTAAACTTCGCTCCCGCCCAATTGCTTCCGCAAGCTGCTCAGCGAAGCTGCCTGCCACTCTCTCACCAGCGTACACCTGGGACAGCCTTCACCATCCTCCATCAATACACGATTGATGAACACCGCTCCCAGCGGCGCCTGCAACTCAACCAGCGATTCCAGGAGCCGTCGCGTTTCGTAGTCCGGAAGCGGCTCCGCCAACGTTACGGTCACAACCTGGCAACGCTTGCCATCGCGCAACAGCAACGACAACTCCCGCACCCTCTGCGACAACTTCGCAATTTCCACGCCCGCATCGCGAGCGATGGGTAGTGTACGGTGCGCCGCCAGGGTTTTCAACAGCACGCGGGTCCATGCCAACAGCCGCGCGGGGGTTCTAAGCACCTCCAGTGCATGTCCCGTCGGCGCCATGTCAATCACCACGCGTGCATTTTCCTTGAGCAGTTCCAGAATCCCAAAGATTGCGAAGATCTCGTCCACGCCAGGCGGAACTACGTCCAGCAGCGCTAACAGAAACCTCCGATCCAGGCTGAGATCGATGTGGATCCCGCGTTCCTCGCTGGTCATGGCCTGCTCCAGCTGCGTTCGTATCTCTCCTGCCCATTGCCGAAACTCGGCGATCGCGTCAAACTCGGCCGCAAGTAACTCGCGTTCCCCCGGCACCGGACGCAGCTTGCTTCCGATGTCTGTTGCAAATACGTCATCCAAGGACGGTGCAGGATCAATCGAGCAGACGGCCACACGCTGTTTCTTGGAGAGCTTGTGGTGACGATACGCAAGAGCTGCAGAAATCGTCGTCTTCCCTACCCCACCCTTTCCCAGCGTCATGGTCAGCGGCGATCGGAGAGTCGGCCACTCGGCCGGTTCAAGCTGGAACTTCCCCTGCTTGGCAGGTTTCGCGAGGACGGCTTTCGGCAACCTCTTACCCAGAAATACGTGCGTACCAAATTGACGCAACGCTGCTACTCCCAGGATCGGACAGCCTGGGTCTTCACCCGAGAATAGCTCCGCATCGCGAAAATACTTACGGATAAACTTGCGCGCTGATTGCCCTCGCTTCCAGCTGCGGTGACAACTGGGACAACCGGTGTCGTTCGCAACCACGCGGTTCAATACGACAGCGGTAAACCGGTTCTGCGGCTCAGCTTCCTGAAACAACTCGGCTGAACGCACCGCTTGCTTAAGCGAAAATGCTTCCGGCGTGGTGACCAGCACGAGCCTGGAACCCGCCACCGACAGAGCGCTCTCTACCTGGTCCACCATCCGCGACCACCGCTCCACTGCCGGCTCGCGTTGCACATGTCCACCGAAATGCCGTGCCAACACAACGTCTCGCGAAGCAGCTACCTCCAGCACCTCAAGGAAGCGGGCAAAGTGCTGCGGCATCTGAAACAATCGGACCGCATGGCCCATCGGAGCCGTATCCACCACAATCTCATCGAACTTGCTGGCCAGCAGTTCATGGATTGCCAGCAGGGCAGAGACCTCGGCCATGCCTGGCAGGCTCGTATCCAGCAGGGACGCGAGTTCGTCGCCGGTAAACAAACTGCCACGGTTCAAGAGTGCGAGTATTTCCTCGCGTTCTGTTTTCAGGAACGAATTGATTTGCTTCTCTGCGTCCAACTGCCTCGCCCACAGCCGTCCCGCCGTCGGTAGGCGCTTTGCATTGTCGCCAAGCTTGATCCCTAGAATGTCGCCGAGGGAATGCGCCGGATCAGTGGACAAGAGAAGGATCTGCTGCCGTGGCCGTCTCGCAGCCTGGTGAAGTGCATAGGAGGATGAAACAGTCGTCTTGCCGACGCCGCCTTTTCCGATGAAGAAGGTGAACCGGGCCACCGCTCACTCTCGCACGAGTCTGGTCGCGCTGCAACCGAGCTCACAACGTGGAGTATTGGAAAAACCCTCTTCGCTAGTCGGCGCTCACCAGGTACTCCATCGCCTCCTCCCGCGATGCGAAGGTAGGAATTTGGCGGCCGGAGAAGCTGCGGATGGAATCGTAGAGCGCTTTGGGAAGGTTTTCGGTCAACACCCAGGCTGACCGCTTCAAGTGCGGACGATCGAAGACGGCTGCAATCTTCACGTGCTCGATGGTCTCACGACTGAATTCTGCACCGCTGAAATCGCCCAGCAAGAGCACCGATCCGCGTGGCTCGAGAGTTACGAACCCCGGCAACAGGTCGGCAATCGTGGCCACCTCATCCGCACTGCAATGGCTACAGTCCACCAATAGGATGCGCTGGTCGCGATGCGTGATGAACCGAATGCGATCCACTGGCTGCTCCTATCGGCGTCCGGCGACGCCCCCGAACCTCTGGTTCCGCGCAGTTTACTTCAGAAACGTCCGGCGACTCAAGGGCTTTGCCGCATGTGAACCCGGCCGAGCTTCGTGGTAGTTTGGAAGCATGATCCACGAGATTTTTCCGGTCGGTCCGCTGCAGTGCAATTGCTCCGTGATCGGCGATGAACAGACGAAGGAGGCCATGGTCATCGATCCCGGCGATGACATCGAAGAGGTGATGGCGGTCATTCAACGACACGGGCTGACGGTGAAACAAATCGTGGTGACGCACGCGCACATTGATCACATCGGCGGAGCAACCAAGCTGAAGCGTCTGACTGGTGCGCCCATTCTACTGAATCAGAATGACAATGCGCTGCTCAAGATGCTGGATGTGCAGGCGACATGGATCGGCATGCGTCCGCCGGAGAAAGTTACCATCGACGCCAGTCTAAGCACCGGGGACCAGGTCCGCGCTGGAGGCCTGGTTGCCGATGTTCTGCATACCCCCGGTCACACCGAAGGGAGCATCTGTTTGTATTTCGCTCCAGAAAAGAAGTTGATCGCCGGTGATACCTTGTTTGCGGGTTCGATTGGCCGCACTGACTTGCCCGGCGGCTCATACGAAAAGATCATGCAGTCATTGCACGGTCCGGTGCTGGCATTGCCGGACGAGACCATCGTCGTGCCCGGCCACGGACCGCTTACCACCATCGGTGAAGAACGCGTTTCCAATCCCTTCCTGGTCGGGTGAGCGGGGCACCGGGCGCTTTTCGCTCTTCGCTTTTCGCTCTTCGCTGTTCGCTCTTCGCTTTTCACTTTGCGGTCGATGTCAACCTCATTCTCCTCGCTACATTTGCCGCTTCGAGCGATCCACACCGCTGCGTGTCAGCACGCGAACCAGGCGACATTCTGAGTTCGGCACCTCATTCGCGCGTGGAGAAAGTTAGCTTTGGCGAAGAGCGAATAGCGAAGGGCGAAAAGCGAAAGGCGAACAGCGAATCGCGAAGGGCGAAAAGCGTTTCCCCCTCAACCGCCAACTCCCCCTTGAACAAGCTACGCACCATCAGGCTTTGCGGAATCACTAGAACGAAAATATAGGAGAGGATGGTTCCACCGATGACGCCGAGCGAGCCAATGTGCCGCACCAGCGCGATGGACAGCGAGAGATTCACGACGGCCGCGACGATCGACAGGAATGCCTGTTCTCGCGTACGGTTCAGCGCCGCCAGCAAACACGACTCAGCACTCATGAATCCGCTGATCAGTGCCCACACGGCCATCGCCAACAAGAGAGGGAACGTGGGCACGGCCGCCGGTCCCGCCCACACTCGAATCAGTGTGCGCCCAAAGAAAATCAACAGCATTACGAAGCCAAAGTTGATTGCGACCGTCCCTTTCATGGTCACAGAAAATGTTCGACGTACCCAGCCATAGTCGCGCCTGGCATACGCTTCGGCGTACGCCGGCCAGAGTGCCGGAAAGATGAGCGACTGCAAGACAGCTGCCAGCCCAACCAGACGCCAGGTGACGCTATAAGGCGTGACCTCCGCCGCACCAAGATAATGACTGACCACGATGTTGTCGGAACTGAAAACGACTACCGCCGCCATTTGTATCAGGAAAAATGACGAACCCGAATTAAACAGTTCCACACTCGTCGCACGATCAATGAAGGCCGCCTGTGGCCGGAGCCATGGCTTCTGCCACGCAACCACCAGAACCAGATTACCGAGACTGGCGAAGGTCACGCATCCCATCGACATCGTGAACAGCACCGGCATCGACACATGCAAGGCAATGCCCAGGGCGAGTCCGATTACACTGGCCACCGCGCCCGCGAAAACTGGCGTAGTTATAGCGGTGTAACTCCTGATAGCCGGCGAGAAGTTTGCCGCCCAGGTTGCATGGCAGGCTAAGCAGCATCAGCGCCGCAGCGACGGCCACCGTGTTCCTCACCTCGGATGCCGGCACACTCGCGCTGACATTGAATAACCTGAATCCAATCCACGCGAGAACCGACTACGGCGAAGACTGCGCCCACAATCACAGCGATACTTCCGCTGATCAGCAACGCATTGGTGAAATAGCGCGCTGCCGAAGCCCTGTCGTCGAGCGCGTAGGCCCGCGAAATACTGTTGGTCAGAGTGTTGGCGATGCCGAGATCGAGCAGGTTGATCCAAACTGCAGTCGTGGTGATCGTCGCCCATACGCCGTAGCGTTCCGCACCCAGATAGCGCACAGCCAAAGGCAAGGACACCAGGGTGAGCCCCGCCGACAGCAGTCTGGCAGCCGCACCTGTCGACACCGCCTTCACGATCCGGCCATCACGCGACTTTGGCAGACGTGCTATAGGCATAGCTGCCCTCGATTCAAGGCAGGCTGGAAGAAATGCCCGGCGCGACCTTGGAAAACTCTCCCGTTCTGTGGAGACATACCGCCGCTGACAACGGGGCGATCGGCGCGCGCAATGGTTCGCTACTGCTCGACCTCAAGCGTCGTTTGAGTGATCGCCAAGGATAACGTGTCTCGCTCCAGCATTTCGCATGCCGCAGCGACCACCCGATCCACGGATACCGCCTTGATACAGTGCGGCTCAGGGGAGAGACACTCGCTTGTGCACGCATCCACTCCGGTTGCCGGTTGCAGAACGCGCGCACTCTGGCAATAGGGGGCAAAACGAACAGGACTATTGGGGTGGTTCGGATCGCCGTCCTTCGGATGCCGTGAGATTACGATGACTCTTGCAATCCATCGCCGCGGCTAGATGCGCGCTACCGCTGTCGTTCCCGATGAGAACATCGCAGCGCTCCAGGATGGCACACACTTTACGCAGAGGCGCGCCAGCGACCACGATCGCCTCGCAGCCCTCCAGGTTCGCAAGCTTGCAAGCCTCCTGCCTTTCGTCGTGCGAGCAAATGATTATCGGCTGCACACGGTGCGTTCTCCGCAGCTGCACCAGGCATTCTGCATAGTTTTCCAGCGGCCATCGGCGGCCCGGGCTACGCCCGCCGATACCCACGGCCACCAGCTTGCTGGAGGTTGGTACCTTCGCCAACAATTTCGACGCGCAGTCGCGGTCCCGAGACGTAAGCCTGATCTCCAGCTTGCTGTCCTGCACCTTGCCGCCCAAAGCTGTGGCGATTTCGAGATTGCGCAAGACTTCGTGTTGCACCGGTCCGGCTGGAAGGCAGGTGTCGAATCCTGCATCGAATCCGCGATTGTGCCGACGCTTCATTGGCGACGCCGTCTCCGCTATAACCAACCCGACGCGCGGCATCGACCAGCGAGCACAAACATGTCGCAAGCTGGTCATCCGTATCCCAACGTGGCGAGATGACGACATCGAAGTGCCGGCCCCGCAATCGCCTCCAGTAGAGCCTCAACACCGACAGCAGGGTTCCCAGCCGCGCTGGCAGCCATGCCGCCTGCAAGGGACGCAAACCAATGATCTCGTCGATATTCGGGTTTGTTGCCAGGAGCGAGCGCACAGCATCGTGCACCACGACCGTGCATGAGGCGTCAGGAAAAATGCGCTTCAGCTCGCGGAAGAGAGGCGTTGTCAGGACAACGTCACCCAGCCCATCGAGTCGGATGACCAGGAAAGAGCGAACATCACGCGATGGAAGTACTGTCCTGCTTACCGGCGCCAGGTGCGCGCGCCAGAAGATGGCCAGCCCGGTCGGCACACGGACGGACAAGAAGAGTGGAGCTAGCATCGATCCTTTCAAAACGTGGACTCACGCCACCACGGCGGATGCGTTCGGTCTCGATGATGGTTTTGGCGAAGCTCTGGCCATCATCTGCGTGGTGCTGATTCCCTCGACCACGGGTATGAGTTCGACGCGTCCTCCCCAGGCCAGCACTTCGCGAGCACCCACGACGGATTCTTCGCAATAATCCCCGCCCTTCACCAACACGTCGGGACGAATCGCCTCGATCAGCTTCAGCGGTGTGCTTTCGTTGAAGACGACTACCGCATCCACCGCGCTGAGCGCCGCAAGAATCCGCGCGCGCTCTGTTTGGCCGACAACAGGCCGCAGCGGCCCTTTGAGCATTCGCACCGAGTCGTCACTATTCAGTGCGACGATCAGACGGTCACCCTTGCGCCGGGCATGCTCCAGCAGGGAGATGTGCCCGATATGAAGGATGTCGAAGCATCCGTTGGTGAACACGATGCGATCTCCGGCAGAGCGCCACATGGCTACGCGGGAAAGCAGCCGCTCCAGCAGCAGCACTTTTTCGTCCTTATGCAGAGCGAGTTCTTGCGATAGGGCGCCCAGCAATTCTTCCCGCTGAATCGGAACGGTACCGACCTTGCTCACCACTATTCCGGCGGCAACATTTGCCAGTTGGATCGCAGTTTCGATTTCGACATCGCATGCCATGGCCAGCGCCAGGACCGCGATGACCGTGTCTCCGGCCCCGGAAACGTCATAAACCTGGCGGACAACTGCGGGCGCGTGAAACCGTGACTCCGCCCGCAAGACTGCGATTCCCTGGTCGCCCAGCGTGACGACCATGAACTCCATATCCAGCTGGGCAAGCTGGTCTTGGCCAGCGGTCAGCAACCGGTCCACGTCACAAAACGGCTCGCCGGTCGCGGTCGCCAGTTCTTTCAAGTTCGGACAGATGGTAGTGGCAAACCGATAGCGCGAAAAATCTCGCTGTTTCGGATCCACGAGTATGGGAGTTCCCAACTTTCGGGCTTCCGTAATGATGGCTTGACACACGGATTCCGTCAGAACACCCTTGCCGTAGTCTGAGAGGACCACGACATCGGCGGTCGGCAGCACGGCGGAGATGCGGCGCAGCAACTCGGCATAAGCCGCCTCCGAAGCTGCCGGAACGGCCTCGGTGTCGAGGCGCATCATTTGCTGATTACCGGAAAAGATCCGTAGCTTGGTGGTCGTAGGAATCGAAGGCAGCGCGGTCAACGCCGGTTCGACCCCAGACTCGGCCAACATGGATTCCAGTCTCTCCTGCTCGGCGTCTCCACCCCCGAAACCTGCGACTGTGACACATGCGCCCAGTCCTGCAAGGTTCATGGCGACATTCGCCGCGCCTCCTGGCCGCTCGTTTTGCCATGTGGCGCGAACTATGGGGACCGGCGCCTCCGGCGAAATGCGTTGCACCTCGCCCCAGATGTATTTGTCTACCATCACATCGCCCACAACCAGCACTCGTGCGCTGCGCCATCCCGACTCGACCAGAGCAATAACTTCAGGCAGGTTTGCGATCATTGGGGGCCCCCAGCAGATGCCACTGCATGTGTAATGCAGGTCGCAAGTTCGATCCATTCGCACAGAATGTGTCCACAGAGAATGTGACCTTCTTGAATACGAGCGGGATCGGTGGAAGGAACGCGCAGGCAGATGTCCGCTAGAGATGCCATCCGGCCGCCGCTCCGGCCCGTCATGGCTACAGTGATGACGCCGAGTTCCCGCGCTCTCTCCAGTGCTGCACAAACATTTTTGCTGTCACCCGACGTTGAGATACCAATCAGTACATCACCGGGCTGGCTTAGGGCTTCCACCTGTCGCGCGAAAACTTCTTCATAGCTCCAGTCATTGGCGATGGAAGTCAGGACCGAGGTGTCTGTGGTGAGAGCAATGGAAGGAAAAGCGCGACGCATGCGGCGGAACCGCCCTACCAGTTCAGCAGCAAGGTGTTGTGAGTCGGCGGCGCTTCCGCCATTTCCGCACCAAAAAATCTTGTTGCCTGCCAGCAGGCAGTTGGTGATGCGGACAGCGGCGCGTTCGAACGCATCCTCCTGGGCGGCAAACTGATTAATTACTGTGAGGTGTTCGGCGATAGCGTCAGCAAAGACGCCGGCCAGGTTCAGCGACGACGACATGGCTCCTCGTTTCCGACAACCAGTTCTCGAGGGCCTGCGCAGAACCTGAGGGGAATAGCTGTTACTGTGGAATTATAAAAGCTATGGGCGAGCTGAACTCCAACAACTTTTCCGATATTGAGTACGTTTTCCTAGATCGGGACGGGGTATTGAACCGCAGCCTTCCTGACGGCCGCTTCGTTACCCGCTGGGAGGAGTTCGAACTCCTGCCGGGAGTCGCCGACGCGATAGCCGAACTGAATCGCTCCGGACGGAAAGTGATCCTAGTCACCAATCAGCGGTGCGTTGCGTTAGGACTATGTTCGGAGGCCGACGTCCTCGCTCTTCACGCACGCTTGCAGAAAGAACTCAGCGGCCAGGGTGCGCGTCTGGATGCCATCTACCACTGTCCTCACGATACGGGAGAATGCAATTGTCGCAAGCCGCTTCCTGGATTGTTCGAACAAGCTTTTTGCGACTTCCCGGGCGCAAATGCACAGAACAGCGTAGTGGTCGGCGATTCTTTGCGAGACATTCAAGCCGGCGTTCGTCTGGGAATGCGCACCATCTTCATCAAGACCGATTCCAAAGGTGCGCCGCGCCCTCGAGGCTGATCGCTCTACCGCACTGGCGTCTGCTGTAGCACTGTCTTTGCCTGACTGTGTGCAGCGACACCTCTGCCCGAGAGTTACGACCAAACTTCGGTCAAGAGTCTTCTCCCAATAAAAATAATGCCCAGCTCAAAGCTGGGCTTTCGGGTCGGAGAATAATAAAGGGAACTAGTGAACTAACTGTTCCAAGGCTCGGTGGACCAGGTCCAGACTTCCCGGCCACACCACCAAAACCATCAGCGAGGCGGCCACCAGTCCAGCGACCACGCTCACCAAGGGAATCAATTCTTTCGCCGGCTTGTCGGGAATGGGTTGAGGACGTAGCAAGCGGTCCACACGCTCTGACAGGTCGTGATCATCGGCCATCAATGAGCTCGACAGATAAGAGAGCTGCGGCTTGTTGCCCATTCTGGCCACTCTCACCAGCGCGTCAGCCAGGGAAAGCGCGCGGCGGGGATCGCCCGCGCTGGCTTGATCGTCAGCCGCCCATTCGATGTTCTTCGCCCAGCGCCGCTCCAGAGCCACAAAACCGCGGGCGAACGGCAGGACATCAGGTGCCAGCAGCATGAGAAACCGCTTGAGATTATCGCCAGATGACCGATGTGCTCGCTCATGGCTCAAGGCGGCTTCGATCTGTTCCGCAGTAAGTCCGTGCATGACCCGGCGCGAAATAAGCAGGCGGGGATGGACCACTCCTGCCACGGCCAATACCGGAGATTTGTCCTTCAACAACAATGCCGGCGCGGATTCACCCGGCATCTCAATTTGCTCACTGTGGCGTTCGCAGCGATGCAGGTAGCGCGCCGTACCACGGACGGCATGGATCACCCGGAAAATCGCCAGTGCCCAAATTGCCACTCCCAGGATAGCCGTCAAAAAGCAAACGAAGCCAACTTTTTCGCCGGTTGCTTCCGGCTCCAGCCATAGGTAGCTGGGAATGCAGAAAGCCAGTACTGCAAGAAGTGTCAGGGTCAACGGAAGCATTCGTACGGCAAACAACAGCCGTGCGGCAGAGCTTGGTTTCAGGCGCTCTGCCATGCGCAATGCCGTACCGGCGCTCAGCCGAGTCGCCACGGCAAGCGCCAGGTGGATCATGAAAAAAGATGCGCAGCACAGGCACAGTAATCGCAAGGTGTAGGGAAGGCTCACGGTTTCCTCCCAGCAGACAGCTCTTTGCGCTTCTTGCGGATCTTCTCTTCCAGTTGATCGAGCAGGACCTCATCATGTTGACCGACAGCATCGACCAGCGATGACAGCAACAACTCGCAGGCCGGTTGTGGACCGGACAGAAAGCCCGCGACCAGGTCGCCGGCGCGCTGCCGCTCCCACTCTTGATTAGACAGCCGGGGAAAATAGAGAAACGCTCTCTCCGACTTCTGCCGGTCAAGCATTCCCTTCTTGAACAGCCGGTCCAACGTTGTCATCACTGTGGTGTAGGCGAGCTTGCGGTCTAGCTTGTCGACCACATCGCGCACACTGCTCTGGCCGGCAGTCCAGAGGACCTCCATGACGCGGATTTCCAGTGGCCCTAGCATTAGTTGCTGACCGGTACGAACTGTCGCATCGTTTTGCAAGTTTTTCCTTCCCAGCAGCTTAAGGTTTGACAGAGAGTCTTGTCAATTCAGAAACGAACTATTTCCCCGCCGAGCCGGACTTAGCTGGAAATTCCTGCCCCTTCACCGGTGCCAGAAAAGGAATAACGTAGCCTTGGATATTGAAATGGCCAGGCTTAAGGGCTTCAACCAAGAGATCGTATTTGAACTCACCCCGGCTGAACGATTCATCGGTCAAATAGTAGACAGCCATCTGCTGCTCTTTGAATCCCACCAGCGACACTTGTTCCGGAGTCAAGTTCTTCACCACAAGCAGAATCAGGCCGTTCTTCTTCTCGTCTTCCTCGCGTTTCTCTTTTGACTCGCCAGACTCGCCCTTCTCGTGCGCTTCCCTTTTCTCGCGTGCCTCGCGGTCTTGTTTAGGCACCTGAAATCCTGGTATCAGTTTGCGTGCCTCTTCAATACTGCTGGGGGGATAAGTTCGAACCTGCCAGGCAGACTCGGCGATATCGCTCGGACCATCGAGGACTGGGAAGGTCACCAGTTTGGCTCCCTGTTTCAGGTCTGCGTCGGCGTGTATCAAGGTGTACTCCCCAACCGCAACCGGAATCGCAATCAGCTTCGAGCCATCTTCGATAAACAACGGACGCGGACCCGGTTCAGTCTGGTCGGAGGGCCGGAAGTAGGCAGCGTTCTGCGTTTCAGCTACAACTGTCCCCGGGCGGTCTTCGAAAGCGGCGAAGGTCTTGCTGCTATCGCCGCTGAACGACCCGCGAACCGTGCACAATTTGCCTTTCAGGCAGAGCGCGTCGGCTTCATATCCTTTAGGCGATTTCTTCGGCTTGGCTGAACTTGCGGCAAAATTCACCGCCTTGGAAACGGAATGGGAAGAATTCCCTGCCTGCTGAAATGTGAAATTCAATGCCGAGCCATCGCGCGGCACCGTAAATACGATTGGCCCGTTGGCGGGTTGCGATTTTTCGCCCGGCACTTCTACGGTCCAGCCCGCCAAAGTTGCAGCTTCGCCCGTGGATTCAAGCGCCAGCGGCACGCGGGTCACAGTGACCTCTCGCATGCCTTCATAGTCTGCAGGATTAGTGACCACGCTGCCGGAAACACGCTCGCCGGGAACGACCTGCGCCGGCACGATCAATCCGATCTCCGGACTGGCCATGGCCGCGCCCGATTTTGCAGGGGCAGCCATTTCCGGCTGGCCAGCCGATTTTCGAGCAGCGGTCAGATGCTGCATCACTTCGTCATAGGTAAACTTGGTGACCTTTTCCGGGCCGCTGCCCGATTCCTCCCCGGATGGACAATCGATTAACTTGTAGCTCTGGGACGCTGGGTTCCAGTCTTTGCAGACATAAATGTTGGTCATCGGATCGTGGGTCAGCTTGTGGCCGGCGATCTGTTTTCCGCTTTCATCGAAGGCTTGCGCAAACTCGCCCAGGAAGTTTGCGCATGGATCGTACGTGTTCTCGACAATCTTGCTGACCTTGCCGTCGGGGAAATAGGAGGTATTCGTCTGGTCAGCAACGAAGTAGCCCGGCCTTCTCTTATAGGTGACCTTCTGCTCCAGTTTGCCGTCCGGGCCGATGTTGCGCTGCTCAATCACCAGACCGTCGGCGTTGTACTCCATCTCCAACTTTCGCCCGCCGCCGATATTCTGCACTTCAGTTTTTTGTGCGAAGGACAGCACCGTGCTGAAAATCAGGACAGCAAAGAAGGTGAAGCCGAGCCCAATACGTGGCAGGTAGTGGTCGCGATTTTGTCGCACGTGTGTTCCCCTTGACGAAAGTAAGATCCGTTAATGAAGGTCTTGAAACCTGGGAAGCTGAAACTTGGAAGTCTGACGAAAGCCATGCGGACGTCGCATCCGAATCTTGATCGACACTCCGGTACCTTCGCTGCTCGTTTTCAGGAAGGCCAGCGATTCGGAATTAAATTATAGCCGAGGTATCAGGTGATCTGTGTTTCCTGAGGGATGTTGCGCCGCGATGAAACAACGCGACACCAGAGGTAAGCGTCCAGCCAGAACGCAAGAGACTAGCCGCGGCGCAGGAATAACGGAGGCGCAAATATCCCGGATGACCGAGTGCCCAGCTATCGTGCTGGCGCCGTCCACTCTCCCAGGACGGCAAACGATTCTGATGCGGCAGGCGTGACCATTTCGTAGCCGCTTGGATCAACTTGTACGTGATAAGCCTCAGAGGAGCCGGAGCTCTGTGCCCAAAATGCGAACGTTTCCCATCGTGTGCGCACGTCCTCTATCTGGAGCCAGTAAGTTCCGGGCTGCAGATGGAGATGGTCAATCGGAAAACCCATTCGCCAGCCAAAGAAAAGAAATCGGGTCTCATACGGCGCTTGCAGCCTCGCCAACAGCACGAAGCCGCGCCCCACAATCTGGCCACCAAATGGCTCCGTACTGATTGTCCATTTCAGCCGCTCCGGATCATTGCGATCGTCGACTGCATAAATGGTGAGGGCAACATTGGTGATGGTAGCCTCTCGCGAAAGTACAAAGGAATCTGCGGTAGCTGCTCCAAAGTTGACCTGGTAGTAGCCGTCATCCTGGTCGGCGCCATCGTCGTACAGGACTGTCTGGCCGAGTAGAGGTAGCGCAGATAAGAGGAGGAGGCAACTGACGCCAGCGAACTGTGCCTTCAGCGATAGTGAGCGGGGACATGGCAGCGCAGGAAACTGCAGTGTTAGCTTTTCCATAGTTGTTATGACCCCATCCTCGCCGGAAATTACACCCTCATGACGACGAAGGGGGCAGCCAGCCTTAATCCCGAAGGCTCATGCATCCCGGCGATTTGCGAATTGTGTGCTCCCGGAGCGAAGAAGGCAATTGATATTTTCGTTATTTTTTGCGGGCGAGTCCTCAATACCTCAGCGCAGGGCAGATATTTCAGTGCGCTGTGGAAGCCTCGACTGGTCATCGGCGCCACTTCGGGGGAACGGTTAGGGCCCTTGTTGCGCCTTGAAGTTTGTAACGATTTGTAAAATTTTTGTGACCATTCCGGGAGGGACGGCCGTTCCAATAGCGGAAAGTCGCCGTCTATCTATTCGCGAAACCGCATAAATACAGGCGTTAGGCAATCAGCAGGCACCACAGAGGAGATTGCGGAGAGACGAGTTTCGACAGCTTAGTAACTACGTGATTAATAGTTGCATTCTCCTTGGGCTTGTGTTCCAATCCTTCCACCTGCCTAGACAACAGAAACAGGCAAACGAACCAAATTGCTCAACACTCAAGAAATAAGACACTAAGCTGTGTTCCAACCAACCACACCTGCCGAGTTGCGAAAACTGCTGTGCGCAAAGCGACACCCAATGCGCCGTGCAGTCAAGTTAAGGAGAATGGGATCAATATGACAAGAAATACCGCGAGAATCATCGGGACCGCCGTGCTCGCCATCGGCGTCCTGTTGCTCTGTACTCTGCCGCTCGCTGCGGAGAACCCGAGACCAATCGTGAACACCGCGACGGCCTCAGGCCAAACCGCCCGGCTCGACCAGCTGGCGAAGCTACCGCAGCCGCTGCAAATCGGCTTCCACGAAGTCTAACCCGGTTCACCTAATGGCGAAACGGAACTACGGAACCTCCGTGGATCCGGTGGAACAGCGTGGCGCTGCTCCCTCAGCCAATTATTCGATCATTGCCAACATCCTTGGCGTCGGCAACGGCTTCCCCGGATACTCCGTTCCTGATGCTCCTCCTGACACGAACATGGCAGTTGGCGACACCCAGGTTCTGCAATGGGTAAACGTCTCCTACACCATTTGTTCCAAGACTTCACCTTACACCTGCGGCCCGGCAATTCTGGGCAACACGCTGTGGCGCAACGGTATCCCCGGAACGATGTGCGCGAACAACAACGACGGCGACATCCTGGCGCAGTTCGACCAGAAGGCTGATCGCTGGTTCCTGTCACAGAACGTCTTCGTATCTCCGTACGCGACCTGCATCGCCATCTCCGACACCAACGACGCCAATGGCACCTATCACGTTTGGCAGTTCTCAGTGCCGGGCTCCGGTTTCCCTGACTATCCGAAGATCGGCATTTGGCCGACCAGCGGCGTCAACAACGGCTACTACCAGGCCCAGAACAACTTCGGTCCTGGCGGCAGCGGCTTCCGTGGTCCTCAGATCTGCGCCTATGATCGTGCGGGCTTGCTCGCAGGCCATGCCTCTCCGACCCAGATCTGCATGCAGTTGTCAGCAAGCGAAGACAGCTTGTTGCCTGGCGACCTGGATTCCATTATCGGCGTACCGAACACCCCGGCTGGAACACCGCAGGACGAGTTCTACATTGGCAGCGTAGGCGATGTGGACAACTCTCACCTGTCTCTGTATCAGTTCCATGCGGATTTCACAACGCCTACCAATTCGTTCGTGCTGGGTAGTCCCAACACCATCCTTCAACCGGTACCGACCTATAGCGGTTCTTGCAGTGGCCAATTCGGTGGCGATTGCGTTCCCAGCCTCGGTGGTGCCCCCATGGATTCACTGGGCGATCGCTTGATGTATCGCTTCGCTTATTGGAACGATGGTCCGCCGCCTAACGTCGCACCTTGCTTTACTTGCCAGGTTCCACACTCCCAGCACTGGTACGTGAATGGCGACGTGGAAGCGTCTGCTGGACAGAGCGGCGTTCGGTGGTATGAATTCCGCGCTCCTCCGATACCTGGTATCGCCACCCTGACCGCTACCACGCTGACCACTTTCCAGGCCGGCACGTACGCGCCTACGAACGATTGGCGGTGGATGGGCTCACTTACGCAGGATAAGAAAGGCGACATCCTGGTAGGTTACAGCGAATCCAGTGCCACCACTCACCCCTCTATTCAGATAGCCGGTCGCGTTGTCAACGATCCGGTTGGGCTAAGCAATCTGGAGAGTGAGTTGTTGGTAGTCCAGGGCAACGGTTCGCAGCCGGATACAGCTAACCGCTGGGGAGATTACAGCTCCATGCGCATCGATCCGACTGATCATTGCACCTTCTGGTACACCACGGAGTACTACATGGTTACCCAGAGCTTCGACTGGAGCACGCAGATCGCTTCCGCGAAGTTCCCAGGCTGCAATTAAAACGAGCCTCTGGCTGAGCCCTTAAGGGCCCAGCTAACTAACCACAGGGCATTCCGGCAACGGGATGCCCTGTTTCTTTTGCTCGGCGTTGCGATCAGAGAGTCGAACAGCCGACCAGCGGTTTAGAAAATACGGGCTTCCATTTCCATGGGCTCAGCGCCGAAACCGGAATGAGTGACCTCAATCAGCGGTTATCTGGCAACGAAGTGGCAACAAACGCTTGGAAGACCACGGCAACCACTGCTGTTATCTAGTGTGCTTTCAGCCTAATGGGATGGAGGCCCTGGGCAGAGTCGAACTGCCGACCAACGGTTTAGGAAACCGCTGCTCTATCCATCTGAGCTACAGGGCCGTGTCTCGGACTCATTGGAGATACCACTCTTGCAGAAAGCTTAACGACATTTACCCGCGTTGCTTCTACAGAACAGCCTTGGAACAACTGTTCCACCTCTGCATTCCGAGCTGTGTCGATTCAGGCACGTCCTTCACATACTGGGGCGTCGTTGTGCTGAGATCTGAGCAGCGCAGCAAGCCTTTCGGCCAAGTTGGTCTTCACCACGTCGGTCAGCGACGTTACGATCGCTCATCGTAAAGAATATCATCCAGCGGTTCGCGAAAATCACCGCCCACGAGCGCTCACATGACGACCAGGTGGCCGAAAACTCCGGCCCCCAATCGTGTTGGCTCTACCTCGATGGCGCGAGTATCGCATCAAGGCGACCAGGCGTACCCTCTATCCTTTCCAGGTGTGGGTAGCGCATTCCGCTGTGGTAGTCCACGCTAACGGTCACAAACTCATCGCCGCGCTTCAGTAGAAGCTTGATCGGCTCTTTACTTTTCTCCGCGGAAAAAATGGCTTCGCGCAGGACCGCAGCCGTGTACTTCTGGTCGTTGACGGCTTCCAGTTGCATGTCCGGCGTGATCCCCGCTTTGAAGGCCAGGCCGTTCCATATCACATTGCCAACATTGTTATCTCTGTCCACCGAGAACCCCAGCGAAGTGACAAAACCGGCTCCAAAAAAGCTGTCCCGGTGTTTCACCCAGTCCGGCTCGGTGTCGTTGTATACAAGGCGATAACCACCTTGGGTAAGCCCGTTCTCTGGCACTTGCGGCGAGAGAGCGTAAACCCGCGCGCGCAGAAATCCAGCCCAATCGTAGGGCTGAACTGTATTCAACGCCGAAACGATGTCTTCAAGGGTGTAGGTCTTCGTGATGTAACTCCCGTTATCCACCCCAAAGAAGAGCTTGGCGAAATCATCGAGCGACTTCTTCCCGTCACTCAGTTCGCGGATTTTCGTGTCGGCATCGAGCCAGATGAGGTCCGATTCCGGGTAATAGTCGTACCCACGCTGCCAGCTTGGCCAGGTCTCCGGCGCGGCGAAGTGCGACGACATGATGGGCTGGTTGGTAGTATCCGCCAGGGGACGCCATGTACGTCCCGGGCTGATCTCAAAGGTGGCGGCGATTTGCGCGAAGACGTCGCGCGCCTGCTCGGGTGTACGCATCCCGGAACGCGCGGTAAGCACGTTGCCGTAATAGTCGGTCAAGCCCTCATAGACCCATAACAGATCGTTCTGCATCGGCACATTGAAGTTGGGTGTCCACAGGTCGGCCGGACGACGAAATTTCCCGTTCCACGAATGCACGTATTCGTGCCCCAAAAGAGCGCGACTAGCGACTCCCGCGGCCCAGTTCATAAAGTAGTTGGCGCGGGTACCATCCTCGCTGGACTGGTGGTGTTCCAGGCCTTTGCCGCTAACCGAATCGCTGAGCGAGTAAAGAAAGTCGTAGTGATCGTAGTGATGGGAATTGAAAAGCTTCTGTGCCTCGATCACCAGATTCTTGTGATACTGCAGCTCTTCAGGAGTAATCTCCAGCTGCTCAGGCTTGTCAGCGAAAACGTCCATGTAGACTTTGTTGTCCGCGCCGGTGGAGAGGTCAACGCGCTTGAAGTTGACACCTGCATAGAGCGGCGAGTCGACCAGCGTATTCAGGGTCGTGTTCTTGAATGCGACTAGGTTTCCATCTTGCGATTTCAATTCCAGCGCGCTGGCGAATTTCCACCCCTCCGGCAGCCGCACCGAAGGTGCGAACACAATACGACGCGAGAAATATCCGGCGGGATACAGAAGCACGCTGTTCCAGGTAAGGTCGGCAAAGTTCGACGAGATACGGCCATCCTTGGGCTTCGGAGGAGCCAGATATTGAAAGTTCACGTCCAAACGGGTCGCACCCTGGGGCACATCAACGTGAAAGGCATACATGCTCACGCGATCCCGCACCCAGTCGACGCGCTTGCCATTCGCGGTGATCACCAGCCCAGCCATGTTCACGATGGGGTTCGAGGGGGAGTGCGTCCCGGGGAGCCACTCCGGATAAAGCAGTGTGACCTTGCCTGCTTTCACCGGAATCGTCTCCTGCACATTCAGCACCCGGTCATTGATGTTGGTGAGGTCGACGATCAAGGCGATCGTACCCGGATAAGGTATATCTGCTGGTGCAGCCACCGGAGGCGGTAGCGGTACGGGCTGGGGACCGTCAGACTTCTGGGCATGTCCCAAACCAGTTAGACCAAGGAAAAGAGATGCAGAAAGCACCACAGCAGTACGTCGACGGAAGAAGAAATTTGGCACAGCGATTCTCCAGAACTCCGGAGAATACTGTATACCAGCCAAGGCCGCTAGAACGAGGCACCGGCCTCTGGAAGTAGCGGTGAGCCCGAGGATCCGCGGGTTCTGCGCCTTCTACCACTCCCCGAGGACTTACTTCGGTTTTAGCGTTATTGCTCCGTACGACGCGTACGGTACGTGAACTCCGAGTTGGATACTTGCTCCGTCCAGCGTCACAGAAATCGGGCTCGCCGTCAGATCCCAGTTTCCGGAATCCAGTTGCGCCGATTGAACGGCATATGCCGTGGCCGGACTCGTGCCGGGCTGAACTGTTATTTCATAGGCTTTGCTGGTTGGGGTCATGGTGTCTGGAAAATAAACGCCTGCCCAGCTAAAGCTCCAAAAGACCACGGTTATGGTTCCATCTGTGCCAGTAACGGCGACACAAGAAAGCTCTGCGGTGCCCGTACAACTTCCTTGCGTTCCTTTGAGTCCCGCGAGGGCTTGAAAGGCAACCATGATGTCCGTTGGGGTCTGGTCCGTCGTATAAAGAACGGGCCAGTCGTTTGCCGGAAACTGGGACAGCGCGAGGAAAATAGCGTCTGAAACCCCAGCTTGCGCAACCGTCGAAGCGAAATCCAGAACGAAGGCCCCGGCAATTGGCTCAAAGTTTAGCTGGGTTCCGGTATGCGGCCCCCACTCTGTGATGCTGACAGGCAGACTCAGATGCGTGTTTGTTATTTCCTGCTGAATACTGCCCAAATTTGCTTGTAATCCTGCACCGGTGGATTGGTTGCCATATATGTGCAGGCTGACAAAATCTGCAGGAACGCCTTGGCCGGCGACCAAGTCTACAAAGTGTTGCGCCCAGTCGACATCTGCTGCTGGCCCTCCGACGCGAAGCACTGTCCCTGGATGTTGGCGCCGAAAATTATCTAGATCAGTCGCGATATGCGAATACAAAGTCGAATACGCACTGAAGCCGGCCGGATCCGTTGCCGACGCCGGCAACGCCGGTGCAACCCAGTTTTGTGAAGGGATGCTCATCTCATTGCCGACTTCCCACTCAGTCTCATTGAAGCCTTGCGTAAGGACCACATAGTTTAAGAACGCCAAAATATATTGATCGTAGATAGTCCACGACGAAGGCCCATACAGTCGTCCGTTGGCTCCCTTCACGGCCAGCGGCGCAGGCAGTATGTGGCCGACAATGATGTGAGGAATCCACTGATGTTCACGGCATAATGCCAGCCCCTGGTTAAGGTGGTAGGACCACTGCAATTGCAGGGTTGCATCCGCGGCAACCCCAATCAGATTATCGTCAACGTTAATCAACCGGAGGCGGCGGTTTCCAATCTCCGCCAGCCCTGCTTCGGCGGTAGCTGAAACCACATAGTCTGAGCTGACGCCGCCCGCAACTACCGTTTGCATTTTCTGCAGGTCAAGTTCAGTAGGCGGTGAACTCGTTGGAGCAGAAGTCACCGGGGTAGTCGTGGCTGTCGGAGGGCTAACCGAAGGGCCGCCGCCACCGCACCCAACCAGGATTACTGACAAAGTGGCGATCAACAGGAGCCAATAGCCGGCCGCGACTCCGTTAACGGTTCTGGCGCCGCCGTGAGGATCTCCGATTCGCACCTGTTGTCATCTGCAGCCTTGAGACCACAGATTCTTAGTGCCAGCTATGAAATAAAGGGGCTCTCCTTAGACTGACTGCCGTTGACGGGCGTGGTTTGGACGAGGTGGGTAGTGCATGATGGCTACCACACACTCGTCGCGGCCGATAAGCGCTAAAGAATCAGATTAGAACTTGCTGAGAAATGGCTACCACCGGGCGGGGCAAGCAAGAGCGCCAAAAGAAAACCCCTGCCGCAGTAGTCCGCGCGGCAGGGTCAGATTCGTCTGCTCTCCGGCTGGCACGTGGAAAGCAATAAACGCTGGCCCATCAAGTTCAGTAGGCGTGAACTCGTTGGAGCAGAAGTTACCCGGCGCAGTCGTAGCTGTCGAAGAGTTACCCGACGAGCTTATCGAGGCGTAACAATTAGCATTTCCAGGCCCTTCGGAGGCACCACGGTGCCGGGACTCTCTGAGTCTCGCTGCGTTGTCAGCAGCGTCACTTCTTGGACACCCGCTGTACGTGCAGAGTCTAATATCCCGACAAGGCTGGCATACGGAATACGTGCATCTGCCTTTATGTAAAGAGTCTTCTGGCTCCGATTGGAGAGAACGCTTCTGACCTCGTCTGCCAATGCGGCGGTGCTCGTCAGATTGACTCCCAGGTATACGCTGCCGTCACGAGTTACAGTCACCACCACGGCATCTTTTTTGTCCGCATCAGGCACCGTAACAGCAGTGCTCGTGGGCGGAAGGTCAACCGTAATCCCCTTTTGCTTAAGGACCCCTGCTGCAGACTGCGCAGCGATCGAAGTCATACTGCCAGCCAAGATTAGTGCGACAAGGCACACTTCAAGTAAGCGCTTCATACGTCTTGCTCCTTTCGACCTATTCAGTTGAAATTGTTAGGGTTTTGCTCCGCCAAGTGACGCGGTTGCCAGGGTTCCGCCGAGACCCATCGTCTCGACCGCTGACGACGGCACGATCACCATGGAACCCCGTTCTTTGATGGCTTCGTACAGCATGTTCATGGCGCGAAGATGCAGGGCTGTCGGATTCTCGCTGTAGGCGGCCGCCGCCTGCACAAACTTGTCGGCAATTTCGGTTTCCGCTTGTCCGAGAATGATTCGCGCCTGGCGCTCCCGTTCGGCTTGCGCTTGTCGAGACATTGCGTCCTCCAGGCCCTGCGGAATTCTTACGTCTCTGACCTCAACCGATTGAACTGTTATCCCCCAGGGATTTGTCTTCTCATCAAGAATGCGTTGCAGTTCCCGCCCCAGCGTTTCGCGCTCGGTTATCATTTGCGCCAGTTCGTGACGGCCAATCGATTCTCGCAGCGCGGTCTGCGCACTCATATTGATCGCCTCGAGAAAATTCTCCACTTCAAGGATGGCCTTCTCGGCATTCCATACCAGCCAGAAGACAATGGCATCGACGTTGACCGGCACCGTATCGCGCGTCAATGTGGATTCGGCAGTCACGCTGGCGACCCGCACGCGTTGATCCACGAAGGGACTGAGGGTCTCAATGACAGGCACGATGTGGAACAATCCCGGTCCGCGCAGTCCCACATATTTCCCCAAGCGCAAGAGAGCGACCTTTTCCCATTGCCGTACTACTTTGATCGCAAACAGCAAATACGCCCCCAATAACGCGCCGACTATTACCGGCGCAGGTCGATGCACCGTTACAGCAAGCAGCGCCCCGAGGACGATGCAGAGCGCAAACGCTGTGACTGCGACGCCGTTAATCTGTGACAAACTAAGTCTTGTCATGACGTTTATCTCCTGCGGCTTGGTTCTAAAACCAATCCGCGCAACTGCTCAACTAAATCCTCGACGGTAAAACCAATTGCTCCCGCACGAGCTACGGAGTCTGCGACGATCTGCGCCAACTGCCGCGAGCGCTCCTCGCCCCCACCTCGTATTTTTTGCGCGCTGATGAAGGTCCCGGTGCCCTGGTGCGTCTCCAAGGTCCCACCCAGTTCGAGTTCACGGTATGCCCGTACCACAGTGTTGGGATTGATGGACAGGTCAACGGCAAGTTGGCGCACCGTAGGCAGTTGGTCGCCGACGCTCAACGACCCGGAAGCGATACCACCCCGCACTTGGTCAATGATCTGACGATACACGGGCACGCCACTGTGGAGGTCAAGTCGAAATCGAAACGGAAGCCGCCGACTGCTCATCGTATACTCAGTGTACTAGTATACTAGTACATGACGTCAAGAAAAAAATACCTTAGATCGCCCGTACGGGGTAAGGGCTGACTAGACGGATTGCATCTGCTTGCTCTTTGCTTTGATCTAAGTTTGAACTGGGCTCTCAGCTAATTTGGACAGTAATGCTGCGGTTTATGAAACCTTCCCTGAATTGGGGGTGTCCATATTACACATGGAGCGGAACGCACATAGCAGTTTGCCCCCAGGCGCAAAGCCATCGCAACACGACCACGACTGAATCGTGCGAGCAACCCACGTGCAAGAGAGAAACCATGTCGATATTAACTAATTACACCAATGACGAAGCGGGCCGTACAATAGTTGGCGTGTCGTGTTCAAAAAGGAAGATTCCAATCACTACAATTCTTCGAGTCCTAGTGATTTTCTCGACTGTTGCTATCGCAACGGGGGCGCCTACAAAGAACGTAGACGTAAAGTCCCTTTTCTGCGCCTATGGTTCCGTCGGTATTATACCAACATCACCACCTGCCGGATTCGAGTCCCAGTTTGCTGTGGCTGTAGTGGAGATCAACAGTTCCAAGGGAACTGCGAACGTCACTGTCTCAGACTTTGTGCTATTCGACCAGGAAGGAAAGGCGACGAAGGCTAAGCGAGTGATCAAGGTCGAAGAGTTCGACGAGCCGCACGAGACAAGTGAGGGTTGGATGACGTATTACCTAAAAACCGCCAAGAATGGTGGTACTCGTCTCTGGAACAGTACCCTACCCGCAGGGAGAATCCGCCTCCGCATAAGCGTCGCATTTGCAGAGGCCCCCGACGAGCCGGTAAGGTTCAGGGTGACAGTTGGACCGCACGTGATCGAAGGGCCAGTTGACGGCTCCTGGCCGACCGGCGAGAATCGAAATCGCAAAGCACGTGGGGAACTCTTCTTTCTAGGGTGATTTTCGCGTGTCCGCATACCGCGAACGATCCTCAATGCAATGCTCTCCAATCGGTATCAGGCATTCAAGTTCATGGGCGACCTTCAGCACGCAGCCGCCAAATAATTGGAAATTACAATTGAAATTAATGCCGATTTACCACTCGTAACCGCATAGGTTCCGGGTTACGTCACTTTCCAACGGTCGGGCGAGGAAGAGGACGACGAAGGTTATTCAGACTAAGAGCCTGTCTTCGCACTGACTCGGCGGACCTTGCCTTGCCGGTAGACATATTGGTAGTTCGGGTAACTGCACTTGCGAATGGTGTCGGAGGTAAACCTCAACATCTCTTTAGCAAAGGATGGCAAACGAGGTCTCATTTTTAGTGATCAGAAAAAACTCCTGCCGTCAGACTCTGAACGGCAGGAGCACAAGCATTTTTGTACACGGCTTGCCTAGATGTCGTAATACATCTGGAATTCGTAGGGATGCGGCCGCAAACGCATGGCGTTCACTTCCTTCTCCCGTTTGTAGTCGATGTAGGTATTCAGCATCTCCTCGGTGAAGACGTCGCCCTTGAGCAGGAACTGATAGTCCCGCGCCAGCGCATCCAACGCGTTTTCCAGCGAGCCCGGCATGGACGGGACTTTCGCCAGCTCTTCGGGACCAAGATCGTAGATGTCCTTGTCGAGGGGTTGACCCGGATCGATCTTGTTCTCGATGCCATCGAGTCCCGCCATCAGCATCGCCGCAAACGCGAGGTACGGATTGCAACTCGGGTCAGGCGGGCGGAACTCAACCCGCTTGGCCTTGGGCGAAGCCGAGTACATGGGAATGCGGCACGCAGCCGAACGATTGCGTCGCGAGTAGGCCAGATTCACCGGCGCTTCGAAGCCCGGCACCAGACGTTTGTAGGAGTTGGTAGTGGGAGCAATGATGGCCGACAAAGCCGGCCCATGCTTGATCAGGCCGCCGATGTACCACAGCGCCATCTGCGACAAGCCGGCATAGCCGTCGCCGGCGAAAAGCGGCTTCCCTTCCTTCCATAGCGACTGGTGAGTGTGCATGCCACTGCCGTTGTCCTGGAAGAGCGGCTTGGGCATAAAGGTGACCGTCTTGCCGTATTGGTTGGCTACGTTCTTCACGATGTACTTGTAGAGCATCATGGCGTCCGCCGACTTGATCAGCGAGTCGAACTTCAGGTCGATTTCGGTCTGCCCGCCGGTGGCAACTTCATGATGGTGGCACTCCACGGTCAGGCCGCAATTCCCCATGGTCATGGCCATCTCGGTACGCAGGTCCTGGTAGTGATCGGTGGGAGCAACCGGGAAGTAGCCTTCCTTGTAGCGGGGACGGTAGCCCAAATTGTTCTCGACACGCCCGGAATTCCAGCGGCCTTCTTCGGCGTCGATGAAGTAGAAGCCCTCGTGCTCGTTCTGGTCGAAGCGCACATTGTCGAAGATAAAAAATTCGGCCTCGGCGCCGAAGTAGGCGGTGTCGGCAAGGCCCGTAGAAGCCAGATACATCTCGGCCTTCTTGGCGATGTAGCGCGGATCGCGGTCGTAGCGCTGTTTGGTGACTGGATCGATTACGTCGCACACCATCACCAGGGTCGGAATTTCGGTGAAAGGATCGAGAATGTACTTGGCGGCATCGGGAATGAGCAGCATGTCGCTCTCATGGATGGCCGCCCATCCGCGGATCGACGACCCGTCCATGCCGAAGCCTTCTTCGAACGACGCTTCGCTCAGTTGGGCGATAGGATATGAAACGTGATGCCACAGTCCCGGGAGATCGGTGAAGCGCAGGTCAAGCACTCGCACATTGTTCTCCTTGACAAATGCCAGAACTGCTTTCGGATCAGGCTTGGTATCAGCCATTGGGATTCTCCTTGTCCGTCGCTCGGCCCGACGCGCACACGCGTACGTCGCACGAGGACAGCGGTTGTGTTGCTGTGAAGATTGTGCGGAACGTCGTGCCTGCGCTTGCGCCGGCTTGCCCGGCGGAGCGGTGCGGCCTTCCGGAGTAGGAATTCGGAACTGCGAACTGCATTTGGCTAGGAAGATGTTGTGGCTTCAGGTCTTCACCCTAAGCGCACACAGTCAGCATACGCGGCGCACAAACCGGTGGCTAATACAATGTTTTTATGGCCGGCATAGTTCCCATTTATGAACTGCAACTGCATGATTCCGCTGACGAAAGGTATCGCCGGCCCGTACAATCGAGATTGTCCTGAACACGCTGAATGCTAATTGCTAACGGCTAGTTGCTAATTGCGCTTTTTTTCATGGACTTCGATCAGATCGAGACATTTCTGGAGGTCGCACGGCTAAGCAGCTTCTCGCGAGCGGCCGAACGGCGATTCCGCACCCAGCCGGCTATCTCGTCGCAGATTCGCGCCCTGGAGGAAGAAGTCGGGGCCAAGCTGCTCGACCGCAGCGGCGGAAAAGTTGCCGTCACCGGCGCGGGCAAAGTATTCCAGAAGTATGCCGAGGATGCTCTGGAGCAGCGGCGGATCATGCTAGTGGCACTCGCGGAGATGCAACGCGTGCCACGCGGGGAAATCGTCGTTTCTGCTAACGAGGGCACCTGCCTGCACATCCTGCCGGAAGTTTTTGCCGAGTTCAAGCGGCAGTACCCCAGTGTCGCGGTTAGCGTGAAGCGACTGGAACACAACAAAATTCTTGAGGCCATCATCGAGAACTCGTGCGACTTCGGAATCGTTTCCACCCCGGTACCAGACAAGCGCCTCACGGTGGTGCCAATCCATCGCGATGAACTCATTGTCATAACACCGCCACATCATCCCCTCGCCGGACAGGAGAACGCGACGGTCGCCGAAGTTGTGGAATATCCACTCTTGCTACCCAAGGTGGGACGCACGCGGGACGCGCTGGAGACGCTCTTTCATGAGCGCGGGCTGAAACCTACCGTTTCCATGGAACTGGACTCCAGCGAATTGCTGAAGCGCTTCGTCGCTGCCGACGTAGGGGTCGGATTTGTCCCGCGCTCTCACGTCGCCGAAGACCTCCAGGCGAATGCACTGGCAGTGTTGACCCTAACCGACGCGAATATTCAACGCGAACTTGCGCTGGTCTTCCGCAAAGACAAGGCACTGAGCCGCGCTGCCTTGGCCTTCATCGATATTGCGGTTAAGCTGAAGACTGCGGTGACGGCCACCAGCACGGCCGGATGATCTAAATATTTTTCTCAATTCCCGTCCTTTAATATTGTTTTCACACATACGGGACGTTTTCGTGTGTTAATTTTAACGATTCGGTCACAACTATCTCTGCTTTGGAGAATTCAACTTGGCCAAAGATATGGTCCCCAAGCGTATTTTCCTCACTAAGGGTGTGGGGAAACACCGGGAACGGCTGACCTCGTTCGAGTTGGCGCTGCGCGACGCCGGCATTGCCGCCCAAAACCTGGTGCGGGTGTCGTCCATCTTCCCTCCCAACTGCAAGCTGGTTCCGCGCAAAGACGGACTGCAGTACTTATCCCCGGGAGAAGTCACGTTCGCCGTGGTGGCTGAAAACTCCACGCGCGAGCCGCACCGCCTCACCGCGGCCTCGATTGGGGTGGCCATTCCCGCTGACCACAGTACTTATGGCTATCTGAGTGAGCATCATTCTTTCGGCGAGACCGACGACCTGGCCGGAGACTATGCCGAGGAGCTTGCGGCGGAAATGCTGGCCACTACGCTGGATGTGGAGTTTGACGCTGACAAGTCCTGGGACGAGAAGAAAGAAGTCTACCGGCTGTCGAACAAGATCGTGCGCACCGCCAACATCACGCAAAGCGCTGTCGGCGACAAGCGCGGCCGCTGGACCACGGTGATCGCGGCAGCGATATTGATCTTTGAATAGTTGCCAGCATAAAGGCTAGTTGGCAGCAACCCGGAGCAGGCCTGTTCCCAGAGGTCTTACCAACCGCTACGCGAAGGTTTGCCTGAAAAGATGATCGACCGTAGATGGATTACGTGCTACCCGGCTAGCGCCGGTATATGTTCGGTGCGGGTCCCTTTTCCAGCGTCTCGCGGTCCCAGATAAGCCCCTCCCTGCTATAGTTCGCCATTTCGAAATCCTGGGTCAACTCCAGCGCGTCGGTGGGGCAGGCATCTTCGCAGAGGCCGCAGAACATGCAACGACTGAGATCGTAGGTAAAGTCCGTCAGCTCTTTGCGCCGGGTGTGAGGATTGCGTTCGCTGTTGACCACAATAAGGTGCTCCGGGCAGACCAGCGCGCAGAGATCGCAGGAGATGCAAAGGGTCTCATTCGTTTCCGGGTTATTGTTGAGCCGGGGCGCACCGCGAAAACGCTCGGCGACCTGAGGGCGCTGCAGCGGATACTGTTCGGTGATGACTTCTGCAGGGTGCTGATTGCGAAAGGTGACCTTGAGTCCCTTGATCAAATCCACGAACATCAACTTGCGCAGAACCCTTTTCATCCTCAGCCCTCAGCGTGAGTGAAGTTTAGCACACCAGAGTTCGAGGCTCGCCCCAACCTTGGACGAGCTTTGCGCGGTTCGCGTGGCTGCTGTTCCGCCGGGCTATTGCAGCAATTGAGGACGCGGCGGTTCCGCAGTGGTGGGAGCGCCCTTTGGTTTCGCATCATCATCCGAGCCGCTATCGCCGGGGACAGCGCTGCTCCCGCGCGGCATGGTGCAACTCCCGGAAATATCTCTCACGTCCGTCACCTGAACGGTGTCGCCGGCGTGCGCCACGTCTACTCCACTGCTGCTATCTTCCACGGAACGATTTTGTGTGCCGGTCACCTCGACCTCGTGCCCTACGTTGTTTTTGAGGGCCATATCGTTGCCAACCAACCTATACAGCATGCCGTTCAGGTCAGTCAGGGTGAAATTGCCCTCAGGGCCGCTCAAGCATCCTCGAAGCTTATTGCCCTGCGCCGGTGAAGATTGTGTCGGACCTTGAGGATCGCCGGTTGGATTGGCGCTGGGAGAGTCCTGTGCTAACGCCATGGTCGCGATTAACACTGTCGAAAAGATGGGCAGGAGTGCTCTTTTCATGTTTACACCTCACAGGGTCAATTTCGTCTCAGCCCGTCAGCAGCGCTAGGTAGTTTGAGATCATGAAATGTCCGCAGGTTTTCCGGCAACCATCTGTTTTCTCGGCGCGACAATTCCCAACCGCGTGGCATACAATCTCATCACTGATGCGTTTTTGTACCGGGATGCTACTCACGCTCGCGATGGCGAGCACGCTGGTTGGGCAGCAACCTGCTACGCCCATCACCCCGCCGGTTGCGCAAAATGGAACGACTCCTGCTCCGGGGCAATCGGCTCCGGCGGCAAATCCTGCTGCACCGCCTCCGTCGTCCTCTAGAAACAATCCCCAGACTCCGGCGTCGCAAACTGAAACGCCTAAACAGGGCGCCCTCGTGCAGCCTGCCGCTTCCGTTCCTGACGATCCCAAAGATGTCGCCAAAGCTAAGCATGAGTTCAAAGCAGGCATGAAGTTGAAGTCATCCGGCAAGCTGGATACTGCCTTCGAAAAGTTCGAACAAGCCGCGGAACTGGCGCCTCATAATGTGGAATACCTGACGGCCCGTGAACTCACCCGGCAACAGTTGGTGATGGAGGCCCTGAAGCGAGGCAACCAGGCGATGCTCGACCATAACGAGATCGTCGCTATGGCCGAGTTTCGGCGCGCCCTGGAGTTTGATCCCACGAACGACTACGCACTACAGCGGCTGAGCGATTCGTTGCCGTTGGACGAACCAGTTCCCGGCCAGACAATGCGTGTGGTCGAGCAGTCCACTCCGGTCGAGATACAGCCTGCCGCCAAGCACCACGACTTCCATTTCCGTGGCGACACCAAAACCCTGCTCACCCAGGTGACGCAGGCCTATGGCGTGACTGCTCAGTTCGACAATTCTGTGCAGCAGCCCAGGGTGCGTTTCGACATTGAGGACGTGAACTTCGCTACCGCGATGGAAGCAGTGACGCGCGTTACGAAGACGTTTTGGGTGCCTCTGGCCCCCAAGCAGGTGCTGTTTGCAGCCGATACCATAGAGAACCGGCGCACCTTTCAGCGCATGTCATTGCGCACTTTCTACTTGCCCGACCTGGCGACCGACCAAGAACTGACGGAGATGACCAACTCACTCCGTGTGCTCTTAAACCTCCGTTACATTGCGGCCGACAAGGCACACTCCACGATCTCGATAAGGGCGGAAGAGGCGGTGGTTGAAGCGGCGGGGCAGTTGCTGGAAAGCTTGGCAGGCGGCCGTCCTGAAGTGCTATTGGACATACGGATATACGAGATCGCCTCAAGTTTCCTCAGGCAGTTGGGAACCAGCCTGCCCTCTCAGTTCACGATGTTCTATATCAGTCCGTCGCTGATTGCGGGCCTGAGTCAGAACAGCCAGAACCTCATCAACCAGTTGATTGCTTCGGGGGGAATTAATCAGGCTAATTCGACCGCCATTCAGGCATTGCTAGCGTCCCTTTCCAGTCAAGCCAGTTCAATTCTTTCTAATCCGTTTGCAACCTTTGGCGGTGGTGCGACGTTGTTTGGGTTGACCGGAGGTACGGGTACTACCATAAACCTCAACCTGAATGAATCGGACATCCGTAGTTTGGAGCACGTCACCCTGCGCGCCTCGCAAAACAATGCTGCCGTGATGAAGGTGGGTGAACGTTATCCCATTGTGAATGCGACCTTCGCTCCCATTTACAACACCCCGGCAATTGCGCAAGTGATCGGTAACCAGAGCTATATTGCTCCCTTCCCATCTTTCCAGTTTGAAGACCTGGGTCTGATCTTGAAGGCCACCCCCATCATTCACTCTGACCGGGACGTCAGTTTGAAATTGGAGCTGGCCATCCGCTCCCTGGGCACGCAGACGGTCAATGGGATTCCCATCATCAACAACCGCGAGTATAGCGGCAACATAACCGTGAAGAATGGCGAGTCCAGCGTGGTAAGCGGGCTCATCTCCTCAGCCGACGCGCGCAGCATAAGCGGATGGCCATTCTTAGCTACCGTTCCGGGCGTCACCTATGGCGCTGCGCTGCACACCAAGAATGCCATGGAAGACGACCTGCTGATTGTCATCACCCCGCACATCCTTCGCCTGCCGCAAGACAATTCGTTCGCGGTGCAGTTACCAAGCGGACACTGACGGCACCCTCATCGAGTGGTGCAAGGTAACAGCTTTCTCTGTGTCTTACTTCCCGGCATTGGCGATTTCGAAGTCCGTCATCGACTTCACCGCATCGTAAGGTATGTTCGCACTGAAGCCCACAATTCTGCGTCCGTTGATGAAGAACGTCGGCGTACTGCTGATGCCCAGTTTCTCACCCAGTGCCTGCGAATCGGCCACCCGCTTCGCCGTCTCTGGTTTGGCAACGCAAGCAGCTACCGCATCCGGATCGGCGCCGGCATCCTTCACGTAACCCTTCAGCATCTGGTCCACGTTTTGCTCGCTCACTTCCGCCTGGTGATCGTAAACTGTCGCGATGAATTTCCACGCCGCGTCATTATTCATCCGGCCCAGGCAGTCAACGTACTTCGCTCCGGTCAAAGCCCACTTATGAATCTGCGTCAGGGGAAAGTTCTCGAATACCAGACGGGCCTTGGGCTCTTCTTGCATCAGCTTGGTGATATTCGGCTGCGCGGCTTTGCATGCCGGACACTCGAGGTCGCCGAACTCCACGATGGTGATGGCTGCGTCCTTGGGTCCCTCCGAGGGGCCACTGGCGCGCGTTAACTGCTCCCGGTCGCCGGCAAATGGATCGGCGCCAAAGGGCACCAGGTCGCCTGTGAAGGCGTGCTTCTGGTCGGCCGTCACATAGATACGGGTTGCCTGCTGACCCTTGGGCGTATTGAAGATGACGGTCGCTTCAGAAAGACCTGCCGCCTCCGACGGTTTTATGTCGGCCACCTTCCAGGTGAGGTCCTGGTTCCAGCCAAACATTCGTTTGAGAAATTCATTGAATGTGGCTTCGGTGGGGAGCGACCCCTGCGAGGCGGATTGTGCAGAAGTGCCTTTCGCGGCAGCATTGGTCGTGGCCGTCTGCTGCGCGCTTAAGGAGAGGCTGGCGAGGGCCAGAGTGGCGGTCATCAATACAACAGAGCTTCGGTTCATGGTTCCTTTCGCAAAACGAATCCAAATTTTTACGTGCGGGATAGGGTTACATCTCCGCCTTGGCGGCGATGGGATAGCGGCGTCCAAAGCCGAACGCCTTCTCTGAGATCTTCAGGCCGGGAGCTGCTTGCTGACGCTTGTATTCGCTCTTATTCACCATGCGAACTACTTTTCGTACCAGCTCGGGATCAAACTTGTTGCGCGCGGCTATTTCATCCGCGGACAAGTTGTCTTCAATATAGTTTTCCAGGATCTGGTCCAGAACTTCATAGGGCGGAAGTGAATCGCTGTCCTTCTGGTCCGGACGCAATTCCGCTGATGGAGGCTTGTCTATGGTGGACTCGGGAATCACGGGGGAACGCGAATTCACATATCGCGCCAAGCGGTAGACGAGCGTTTTAGGCACGTCCGAGATGACCGCCAGCCCTCCGCACATATCTCCGTAGAGGGTGCAGTAACCCACCCCAATTTCAGACTTATTTCCGGTGGTCAGCAGTAGCGCTCCGAACTTGTTCGACACCGCCATCAGCAACGAGCCGCGAATACGCGCCTGAATATTTTCTTCGGTCACATCCGGCTGGCGGCCGCGGAACATCGCTTTTAGCGAGTGTAGATATGCGCCGAAGATCTCACCGATCGGCACCAGGTCATATTCAATACCAAGGTTCTGCGCTAGTGATTCCGAGTCCGCAATACTTCCGGCCGATGAGTATGGCCCGGGCATGCCGACACCAATGACATTTTCGCGGCCCAGCGCGTCTACGGCAATACATGCGGTAATGGCCGAATCGATTCCGCCGCTTAGCCCCAGGACGACCTGCTTGAAACCGCACTTCCGCACGTAATCCCGGGTTCCCAACACTAACGCGGAATAAGCGCTCGCTTCCAGTCCTTCCTCGGCCGCATGAAGATCACCAACCAGCGAATCGGTGTCGAAGCAGACCAGGTCCTCTTCGAACGACTTGGCTTGGGCGATCACCCTGCCGTCGGGTCCCAGAGCAAAGCTTGATCCGTCAAATACCAGGCTGTCATTGCCACCAACTTGATTTACCAGCGCAACCGGAACGCCGTAGTGCCGGGCGATGGTGGCCAGCATGTCGCGTCGCAGTTCATGTTTGTTGAGGTAAAACGGAGAAGCCGAAATGTTCAGCAGGACTTGTCCACCCGCGCCAATCAGGTCCTGCACAGGATCAACTCCATAGAGTTGTCGGTCCCAGAAATTCTTGTCGTTCCATGCATCTTCGCAAACTGTCAGAGCAAGTTGTTTGCCGTCAAACTTGAGCAACCGCTGGCCCTCGGCGGGGGCGAAGTTGCGCATCTCGTCAAAAACATCGTAGCTGGGCAATAGGCGTTTGGATTGAATGGCAGCGATCTTTCCGTCGCGCAGCAGCGCCGCTGAGTTCAACACCGACTTGCCGGTAACAGAATTGGCCGGCGTCACCAGACCGCAAATAACCCCGATGCCCTGCGTCTGCTTGGCGATGAACTCCGCGGTCTCCCGGTTGCGTTCCACAAACCATGGGCGCTCCACCAGATCGCGAGGTGGATAGCCACAGACGCTTAGCTCGGGAAATAAAATGAGATCGACGCCAGCGCTTTTGGCCCGTCGCGCGTAATCGATGATCTTTGCGGAATTGCCAGGAAAATCGCCGACCGTAGTGTTGATCTGACCGAGTGCAATCCTCACCTTAACAGTGTAAAGGGGCGCGGCTGAGGCCGCAAAATTGCGGGCAAATCAATCATAGGCTGGCCATGGAGTGCGGCGGCATTCCCGGGGTGTTATCCGGTCCGCTCGTCCCGGGCGCGGGATAGGGAGGGGCAGGCGTCTGCGTCCGGTTGTCCTGAGGATATTCCTGTTGCTCCCCCGGACGGCGCAAGGTAGGAGCGTTCGCGGGCCTCTCTGGCTTCTTGGCAGCGACTTCGGTATCGGCTGCCGGCAAGTCTACTTCCTTTTCGGTGCGGACCACCTTTCCCCCGTCAACGGTCATGATTTCTAATCGCGCAACTACCTCACCCTGGAAGCGGACAAAGTCCACCTCCTCCGGCGGAGTGCCATAGATCCATTCTTCGTAATCCTGGCCCTTTTCGTCCTTATCGCGGATCTTCTTAGGCGGCCGCCCTTTGGCGTAGATCACCATGTCGCGGTCCATACCCACCAGCACCTGGTGATTCTTAATGGCCTCCTGCACCTTGGGAGGTAAGGTCCTCTCGTAGGCTTCGGCCTGATTAAGTGCTTTGAAATCGAAAACCGGCGACAACATATTGCGAACCTGCTCTCCCGTCACCTCCGGCACATACTTATCGAACTGCAGCGTTACTTGAGAGCCTTTGGCGTCGAGACTCTTGGGCGCTCCGCCTACCGGTGTCATGGTTCCTTGGGCCCCCACCTGAATATGCTGATACCACTTCTCGTGTTTCTTGGGGCCGCCATTAATCTCGAAGACGATCGCGTTTTCTTTGATGATTACGTTGGAAATGATCACCCGGTCGCCCGGTTTGGCTGCCACTCCGTGCTCCCCAATTAGCTGTGCAACCTGCTGGTCGTTTGGAGTTAACACGCCGTTTTTTATCTGCAGCCCCTTTTCGCCCATGGGAAATAACTTCCGCGCAAAAACGCGCTCGGCCGTAAGGTCGCGTATCACCAGCATTCGAGTTTGCGGTGTCATCTTTTCTGACGACAGCTTGGCTGGCGCTTTCGCGTCATCGGCGAATGCGAACGTCGCCAGCAGTAGGACTGCAGTGGCAAATAATGAAAAGTAATTGCGGCTCATGGAAACACCCGGATTGCTACAAATTATATGCTCATCCCGGGCGGGATACATCAAGGTTGGATGCCGGATAGTCTACTGACACATGCCGTCTCAGACGCTGGTTCCGATTGTGCGAGGCGAGCTACGGGAAGTCTCCAAACCGTGACAATTCCTATCAGGATGACGATGACTGCCGTAGCGCTGCCCTCTAAACCATAAGTGCCGCCGGTGATCCAGGCTGGCCCGCTTGCTGTAGTTCGAACCATGACGTTGAAGAGACGCAGTCCGCTAACGGGGAGCCCAAATAAAAATCCCAGGGCGAAATTCCAGCCGAAGTGAATCCCCCAAGGCAGCCACAAAGCTCGGCTCCGCAGATACGAGATCGCAAGCAGCACGCCAATGAGGATGGTATTGATGAGTCCCCAAACGCTGGCGCCGGGATTCGCCAAGTGTACTGCTCCAAACATTACCGAAAAGACCACGATCGCGCCGATCGCGCCAATTCCTTTTTCCAAATGTTGGAAGGGGTAGCCGCGAAACATTAACTCCTCGGCCAACGCTCCGAGAAGTAAAACGATTAGCACGGCACCAATCCTGGGCAAGGTGTGTAGACCAAACCGAAACCGGGCGCTGTAGTGCCCCCAAAGCGCGATCGGAATAACCGCCAACGATATCAGACCGAACCCGAGGACGCAGCCCAGGGCGAATTGTTTCCGCCAGCCTTTCGTGCGGGGAAAGCCCAAGGCGGCAACAACATGGTCTTCAACGTGATCGGCAGTGGTCAACATCCAGACGAACAGCGCTATCAGCAGCACCGCCAGTAAAGGACGGAAAATCACCTCGAAGAGCAGGACCCGATCGCCCGCAATTGCGCCGGCGGCATAGCCGGCTATCAAGAACACCAAGACCGAAAGCAACGACGACGCCACGAACGCCCATACCGGTTGGAGCCGTCCCGCAGGGGTGATGAACATGGCTACACCTTAGCTGGCTCCAACTCCGGTGCTGAATGAAATGCCAATCCATGGCGAGCCACGGAGAAGTCCAGCGGTTGGCCCCCATTCTCGCGGATCGCGTTTTCCACCAGCCCACGCGTCCCCGGTTCAATGAAGACGATGACACAGCCGCCGCCGCCCGCACCGCAAACTTTGGCGGCGCGTGCGCCATGGCGAGCCGCAACGTCAATCAGCTTGTCGATTAGCGGAGTCGTAATCCCCGGAGCATTGGTTCGCCGCAGCTCCCATTCGTTTCGCATGAGCCGCTCCACGTCGTCCCATTGCGCTGCAGTCAGGGCACGGTGCATCGCCTGCGCAATACGGGAGATCTCGGAGAAGTTATGGATAACGTGCTGGTCGCCGTCAAGGTGCTGCTTGAACACCTTCCAGTTGTTAATACCCGACCGCCTGGGCACCCCGGTATAGAAGAGAATGAACCGCCGATCGATCTCGTCGAGGGAAACTGGTATCGATTCCCGGTGGATTCCGTCAGGTTCAAGATGGACGGCGCTCACTCCGCCGTACATCGCCGGATAATAATCCTGGCAACCGGTGGGCACGTGGATCAGTTGGGCCTCTACGTTCTGTGCAAGGACCCGCATCTGTTCAAGATCCATCTCGCGCTCGGAAAAACGCGCCAGGGCCGCGGTTGTGGCAATCATTAGCGCTGAGGAACCGGAAATTCCCGCTCCCGCGGGAGATTCCGAATGCGTGGCCAGCGTAAACCCCCCGGCCGGCTGAAAGAAACGGATCAGGTGGGCTGCAAGCGGGTGCTGATAAGTGCTCGCCTCCACCAACTCGGCGAGGTCGGCAAAACGCTCCTGTCGCCCGGTGTCCTGCGACCGCAGAACGATCTCCCGTCCGCGTCGCGGCGTGATTTTGCAACTGGTGAGGACGTTGACTGCAATGTTGACGCTGACCGCTCCGGGATGAAAAAGGTAAAGCGGCCAGATGTCGAGCGTGCCGCCCGCCAGATCGGCACGGCACGGCGCCGTTGCCATGATCTCGTCGCCATTCAATCGGGTTATCGGTCGCAATGCGGTTGCCATGTTTAATATGTAAGTTTTCCGATCACCGACGGCAGCTTGTGCTAGCCGGCCTACGCGGTCAGTTCTCCGCCTACAGCTACTACCTCGCTGACCACCTGTTCGATATCGTCCGGCGTAGTACGATGATTGACAATACAGGCCCGCAACGAGAAATTGCCGCGAATCGTCGCGTTGGACAAGAATACCTTTCCTCGACAAATTACGCGCTGCAAAAGTTCCTGATTCAGCTTGTCGGTTCCGGAATCGGAATCTGCCTGCCGTCGATACCGGAAGCAGACCGCGCTGAGTGGCACGGGAGCCAACAGTTCCAACTCGGGCTGCTTCTCAACCAGTTCCGCCAACAACTGGGCGTGTTTTAGGTCTTCACCTATTGCCTCGCGAAAGCTCCCCAGCCCGTGGTATCGAAGCGACAACCAGATCTTTAGCGCACGAAATCGTCGCGACAACTCGATGGTTTCCTCGAAGAAAGCGAAGCCCTCTACGGGATCGTCGATCAGCGATTTGGCATAGTCGCCAGTGTGTGAGAAGGCGCGCCGCGCGGCCCCGGCGTCCCGATAGAGCAGGCATCCGCAGTCAAGCGGTTGATACAGCCACTTGTGGGGATCGAGCGACAACGAATCGGCCTGGTTCATCCCCACAAATTTAGTGGGCTCGGCGATCGCAGCCAGAGCACCATACGCCCCGTCAATGTGAAACCATGCGCCCGACGCGCGCGCAATTTCTGCTAACTCCAGAAGCGGGTCGATGCTGCCGGTGGAGACGGTGCCTGCAGAACCGACAATTGCGATCGGCTTCAGGCCGGCTTGCGATGTCGTGATCTATGCTCGCGCGCAACAGGTCGACGCGAATCTGAAAGTTGTCGTCGCACGGGATGAGCCGGAGATTCTCCCGTCCAATGCCGAGCAAAGCGACGGCTTTAGGGATCGACATGTGCACCTGCTCGGATGCATAGATCGTGCCCGGACGGACGCCGCTGTCGTTGGCCGGCATAACGGCTTCACGGGCCATGGCCAGTCCCGCCAAGTTTGCCGAAGAGCCGCCGCCCGTCAAACTTCCGGTGTAGCCTGCGCAGCCGATAGCTTCCGCTAACCAGCCAACCACAACACGCTCGATGGTCGCGGCCGAGGGCGAAGAACGCCACGCGGTAACGTTTTGGTTCAGCACGCTGGCGAGCAGATCAGCGGCGGCTCCGACTGGCTCGCCCGAGCCCAGCACGTAGCCAAAAAAACGCGGGGTAGTGGCGCGTACCGCGCTGACAACCAAGTTCAGGTCGTTTAGAGCGTCGTCGCCCATCCCATTTTCCGGCAATGGTTTAGCAAATAAAGCTTCAGCTTCGCTTCCAGTTATTCTGGGAAAGCTTTCCCGCTCGGTGACCGATCCCACATAGTCCAAAGCGAGATGAGTGATGCGCTCGAAGACCGCTTGGTACTCAGCATCGGATCGCACCAGTGGATTCATGGGAAGTTTAGTTCGATTTGACGGGACAGCTATTGTAGCGCGCCTCGGGTGGTTGCGGCAGTCACAAGTCGTGATAGCTGATCAACTCGATCCCGGCGCGCTGCAAGACGTCTTTCGCTTGCGGCGAGGTCAGGAGTCCGAGTTCTTGCTCCCGCGATTCCCGCAGTCGCGTGTGGACCCGGTCAAGGTCAGCGTCGTTGTAACCCGGATGGCAGACAAGCTCCCAAGTACCTTCCGGAAGGCTGTCCACAATCGCAGCGAAGAGTTTCAAGTCGAGAAATCCCGTCAGCAGCACTGCGAGCGATCCGTCAGGAGTGCGCAGGCCGTGGCTCTCGACCTCGCAGCGAAATTTGGCCGCGAAGTTGCGCAGCACGTTCAGTTCAGCGAAGCGCCGCCACAGCTTGCGCTTTCGCACCAGGTCGGCCATCGGCAACGGCCACACCCGGCCAAAGGGATTCCGTACGGCCGGAACACCGCACGTCCGCGCCGCTCGCAACAGCGGCCTCAGCACTGCGGGAAACATGTGGGTGTGCTTGTGGGTGTCAAAGTGAGAGGGCCGCACTCCCGCCGATTGCAGTCTCTCGATTTGAGCGCTTGCCTCCGCTTCAATCTCCGCGGGGTTAAGCTTGTTGCGGAATGAAGCGATGACAAAGTCATTTAGCTTCACTCGAAACTGGGCCGTACCGTTCTGTCCGCCTGGTTGCAACAAGCTGGGCACAGACTGCGGCGGCAGCAGTGGCTGCGCCGTCAATAAGCACTACATGACAACCCACGCTAAATCGTGCCTCGCGCTCAGCCAGCGAGCGCGCCCAGCCGTTCCGCTTCTTCGAACGCCTGGCATTTGCCATAAGCGTTGCCGAGGTGACAATTCCTTGCTTCTGCGCCTCGACGATGGCGCGGTTCACGCCTGCGGTTAGACCAAAGTCATCGGCATTGACAATGAGCCGGCGCACGGCATCAGTGTAGCAGCGCGTTAGGAGGCAGCAGCTAAACGTGAGCTCTTCCCGGCCTTCTCAATACCACGTATAACCGAGCATGACTTGCAGCGATGCGTTGATGCCAGGATTGTGATTGCCAATGGAAGCGTTGGAGAGGTGATAAGCCTTCAGCGCGAGGTCCCAGGAGGCCCGGTCCTTGCGGAATATGTGCACGCCGATTTCAGGTCCGCTGGTGAAGTTCACCTGTGCGGTATCCCCAGGCGGAAGATTGTGCGTACTAAAGAGGACCCCTCCGACAGCCGCAAAATAGGGTGCAACCTTGCAAGGACTGGTGAAATTCCACTGAGCGATAAACGGATTGATCCCTCCCGCATATTGGCCGCCGTTGATCCAATATTCGTCCAACGGAATGACATCCCCCGCCATTTCGAAAGTTCCACGTAGAAAACCCTTGCCATGTTCATTGGTAAGCACGCGACCGAGACGGAAGCCGACCAGGAATGACCCTCCGCTAGGCGAGCTGGCGACGGAGTGGCCACCTCCAATGAACAGTCCCTTGGTCCAGCCGGGATGACGCAACACGTCAACCGGGCTGTCAGTGGGAAGTTGCGCCAGCAGCGGCACACAGGCGAGGCAGCAGAAGACAACAAGACGAATGGCTTTCTTCATTGGGTTCGTAAGGGCAATGGCAAAAACTATCAGGTTTCGGTTCAACCGCGCAAACCACCGGGGGACATTGGTCCCAGGAGGTGACGCGTCTTAAGTATGAGTTTGAATCCCAGACATTTACTCGCTTCGCACCTTCAGTAGCCGAAAATACCGTCGCGCCTTGTGCACATCTTTGGCGATCTGCTCGCGTAGTGCCTCCACCGACGGGAATTTCACTTCCGGGCGGACGCGCTGCAGGAAGATCAGTTCCAACTCTGTTTCGGGCAGTAATTCGATCGGATGAAAGTTGAGCAGGTGGCTTTCAATGGCGAAGGAGTCTGCTCCAAACGTCGGCCGATTTCCGACATTCGTAACCGCCTCAAAGCATTCGCCGCCGACGCGAAGCCATGTGATGTAGACACCAATGGCCGGAACCAGTTCGTCATAGCGTGCCAGGTTGACGGTTGGAACCGTATATTTGTGCCCATAACCGCGTCCGCGTCCCGGATTCGAAAAGATGCTGAATGGGCGGCCAATCAGTGCGCGCGCCTTGCCCATTTTTCCTTCGGCGACCAGTTTGCGAATCTCCGTGCTGGATACGTGATGACCACGCAATAGCTGCTCGGGATAGATAGTGGCCTCGAAGCCAAACTCTTTGCCGAGATCGGCCAGCGTGTTCACGTTGCCTTGCGCTTTGTGGCCGAAATGGAAGTTGTAGCCCTCATGCACCTCGCGAGCGTGAAGCGTGTCCACCAGCACGGTCTTCGCAAAGTCGTGCGCCGGCATCAACGAAAGGTCGCGCGTGAACGGCAGCACTAAGACAGCATCCACCCTCGTCTGCTGCAGCAGTTGCAGTTTGATGGGCAAAGGCGTCAGCAGCTTGGGCGCCACGTCGGGCCGCAGAATGCGAAACGGATGCGGCTCAAAGGTCACGACCACGGCTTTGCCCTGCAGCGCGTGGGCGCGGTCCGCCATGCGGCGCACCACTTCCTGATGGGCGCGGTGAACCCCATCGAAGTTCCCCACGCTGACCACCGTGGGGCCCAGATTGGACGGCACTTCTTCAAGGCTGCGGAATACTTGCATGGGGGCGGTGTCCTAGAGGTCGAACTCGAGTTTCAGGCCGTCGTGCGCAAGCCGCACGTTATGGGGCAGCGCCGCATTGGTCTCCTCGTGCGGCAAGTCGTGCGAGATATGGGTGAAGTATGCGCGTTCGGCTTCAGCCGGTCCACCAGCTTAAGGGAATTCTCCACCGTGGAATGCGTGGGATGAGGGTGATGCCGCAGGGCATCGAGAAACAGGATGTCGAGACCCTGCAACTGTTCCAACGACTCCTCCGGGATGTTGCTGAAGTCGGTGAGATATGCGGCTGAGCCAAACCGATACGCCTCAATCGATGCGTCTCCGTGAAGAACCCGCAACGGCGTGAAGGCTACTCCAAAAAGATTTACCGGACCGTTAACCGCTTGCAACTCCACTTGCGCCAGACCGCCATACTTGTAATCTGCCTCGAAGATGTACCGAAAAACGGCGCGCAGCGTTTGCGCCGTAGCCTCGCTGGCATAGAGAGGGATCTTTCCTCCGCCGGTGATACGCGGGAAGCTTAGCGGCCTTACATCGTCCAGTCCGAGAATGTGATCGGCGTGGCCGTGGGTATACAGCACGGCGTCAATCTTGCGAATGCCTTCGCGAATGGCTTGTTCGCGAAAGTCCGGGGTGGTGTCGATCAGGACCGTATGCCCGTCCCACTGGACCATGATCGACGGGCGCGTGCGCCTATCGTGCGGGTCGGCCGACCTGCACACGCGGCAGTCACAACCGATCGTGGGCACACCCATCGAGGTGCCACTTCCCAAAACCGTGAGCACCGCCTTCATCAGATCTTGCCATCAGCGCGGGCCGCCCTGCGGCGGATGCGTAAGCATGTTCGTAACCTCAAGGTAGGCCATTCGCAATTCGTAGAGGCAGTTCTGCAGCATGCTCTGCTCGGCGGAAGTCAGGTTGCCTTTGGTTTTCTCCTGCAGGATGGCCAGCGTGTCGATGGTTTGCCGGGCGCCTAACAAGTCCACCTCGGGCTTGGCGCCCTGGGGCGCTGCCAGTCCAAGCTGCATGAGCGAACTCATGTAGAGAGAGGCGATAAACTTCTCGAAGGTTATCTCAAAGTCTTGCGCGCGGTGTGGTTGTCCCTGCTTGCGCATCTCTTTCTCGATGCGCTCGTCGATTTCGCGGGTCGACTGCTGGTAAGCCGTAGCAGAATCGTGCTGCTCCTGGGCGCTTGGCCCCTCGGGAATCGCTTCCTCGGTGGCGATAGACGTGGCTGGCGACGGGTTGGGCGGCACAGGGTGTTGTTGCGCCGCGCGTTCTTCGTTGATCAGCCGCTGGGCTTCGCTTTTCTCGCGTTCGCGTTCGGCGCGACGCTCTTCATCTTCCACCACATCTTGGCGCAGTTCGCCATCGGTGCTGAACAAGCGGCGATCGGTTACAACAAATTCGGGTTTCTTCTCTTTGTCAGGCATAGATATTTATTCACTCGCTAAATGGAAGAGCGTGGACGATGGCGCTCTGCTCGCCGACCTGCACCGCGGCGCCCGGAGTTGCGGCCTCGCGCCGAATGTAGCCAAGGGCAAGGGTCCGCTCGCCGCTCAAAAATGGAATTCGCGCGGCGCTGGTTATCTCTCCCACGTCTTTATCGTTCGCTCGGACTTTGGTTCCGGGTTCCGGCGGACCACCTTGAACTTCAAAGCCTGTGAACATCCGATGCACATTGCCTCGCGAGCGAATGCGCTCCACGATCTCCTGGCCGATGTAACAGCCCTTGGCAAAATTCAAGGCGTGCTGCTGCCCGGTTTCCTGCGGCAAATCGCGCTCTCGAAGATCGACTCCAAAGCGCGGAACACCTCTCGCAATGCGATAGAGTTCAAAGGCATCGCTTCCTACTGGCGTGGCCCCGCTCGAAACCAAAGCGTCCCAGACTACATCCGCATTCTCCGCGGCAAACCAGATCTCGAATCCATCCATTTGCGGCTGCGCACTGCGAGCGACGGAAACACCGACTTCCCGACACACCGCGTCGATCACCTGACCGGGTTCGAGTTCCGGCACGTCCAAACCGCCGGCGGTCAAAACCTCGCGTGACTTGCGACCCGCGACGCCAATTGCAGTGAGCTTGTCGCTGATGTCAGCAACCTCAACATCGTCCATGATGATGTAACGATCGAATATCTCCGCTATCGTGGGTGCTTGCTCGCGGTCGGTAGTGACCAGCAGGTAGTCGCCCCGGTTGTACGCGACCAGGTCTCCCTGGATACGCCCCTGGGCATTCAGCAGGAAGCTGTAGACACCATGTCCCGGCGTGAGGTCGCGGACATTGTTCGTGACCATCCCATTCAGCCAGCGTACGCGGTCCTCTCCAGCTAGCACCAGCTTGGCTTGCCAGCTCATATCGAGGAGAGCACAGCCCTCGAGCAAGGCTCGAAATTCAGCCGCGGAATCACCGAAGGTCGCCGGGGTTTCCCCGCCCCGATAGATGCCAAGGTGCGCGCCGCTAGACGCAAGCTTCTCTTGAAACGTCGTAACACTCATACCGAATATTTGATTATAGCGAAGGAAGCGAAAGGGCAGTCAGTGCCCAGCCGTTAGCCAACGAAGGATTCCCCTACTTGGCTGACGGCTGATAGCTGACCGCTGACAGCTTCCTGCTGAGTGCTAATATTTTCCCGTGCCTACTAAGAAACGCATCGCAGTTGTACCCGGAGACGGCATCGGCAAAGAAGTCATTCCCAACGCTCTCGAAGTGGTTCGCGCCAGCGGCGCCGCTGTCGAGTTCACCATTTTCGACTGGGGCGCTGACCGTCACCTGGCCGACGGCACCACTGTTCCGCCAGACGGCTTCCAAATGCTGGCTCGGGACTTCGACGCGATCTTTGTCGGCGCCCTCGGCGATCCCCGTGTGCCTACCAACATTCATGCCAAGGAAATTCTGTTGGGCATGCGCTTCAAGATGGACCTCTACGCCAACGTGCGTCCGGTACGCTTGCTCGATGCTTCGCTGTGTCCGCTGAAAAACGCTTCGCCTGATGACATCAACTTCACAGTAATTCGCGAAAACACAGAAGGCGTCTACATGGACATGGGCGGCAATTTCAAGTTCGGCACGCCCGACGAGGTCGCCACGCAGGAAGACATCAACACCCGGAAGGGGGTGGAGCGCGTCATCCGCTTCGCATTCGAATATGCCCGTAGCCAACGGGCGTAAGAAGGTCATGATGTCCGACAAGTCCAACGTGATGACCTATGCCGGAGGACTGTGGCAGCGCGTCTTCAAGGAAGTGGCGAAAGAGTATCCAGAAATTCAGACACAGCACATGTATGTTGACGCCCTCTGCCTGCAGATGGTGCGCGAACCGAAATCGCTCGACGTGATTGTCACCAACAACATGTTCGGCGATATCGTCACTGACCTCGCCGCCGCACTACAAGGCGGACTCGGCATGGCGGCCAGCGGCAACATTCATCCCGGACGCACTTCCATGTTCGAACCAGTGCATGGTTCGGCGCCCCCGATTGCCGGAAAGAACATCGCCAACCCCATGGGCTCCATTCTGACTGCCGCGATGATGCTGGCTCACCTAGGGCTGAACGCCGAAGCACAGAAAATTGAGAACGCCGTGCTCGATGCCGTTCGCAAGCAGAAGACGACAGTGGATGTGGGAGGGGCGCTCGGCACTCGCGAGTGCGCGCAATGGATCGCCGAGCGAGTAGTGAAGTAGTTGCGATTGTTATACTTCCCTTTCATGCTCAAAGACACACTCGAACAAGGTCGAATGGTGACCGATGAGGCGCTCGAGCGCCTTCTCCCGCCGGCTTCACAGTATCCCGCGTCCATTCATCAGGCCATGCGGCACAGCGTCTTTGCTGGAGGCAAGCGCCTGCGGCCAATCCTGTGCATGGAAGCCGCGCAGATGATCGAAGGCTGCATTCCTGAAGGCATCGAAGAGTTGGGCGCGGCGCTGGAGATGCTCCATACCTACTCGCTCATCCACGACGACCTGCCCGCGCTCGACAATGACGACCTCCGCCGAGGCCGCCCTACCTGCCACAAGGCGTTCGGGGAGGCCACGGCCATCTTGGCCGGCGACGCCTTGCAGACCTATGCCTACGAAGTGCTCGCGAAGCTAAAGTGCTCCGCCGAAGCCCGCGTAAGCATCATCTCTGAGATCGCACACGCCACCGGAACCATCGGCGGCATGATCGGCGGCCAGGTCATGGACCTTGAAGCCGAGCACACTCGCGCCGACGCGCAAACGCTGGAGTACATTCATCGCTCCAAGACGGGCGCGCTACTAACAGCAAGCGTGGTCACGGGAGGCATCTACGCGGGAGCGAATGTGCCGCAGATCCAGAGCCTGCGTGATTTCGGTCAGAATATCGGGCTGGCGTTCCAGATCGTGGATGACGTTCTCGACGTGACCCAGACTTCAGAGCAGTTGGGCAAGACCGCAGGCAAAGACAGTGCGACGGAGAAGGCGACGTACCCGGCGCTGTTCGGCGTTGAAGCTTCGCTGAAGAGAGCTGATGAGTTGGTCACCGCAGCCGACGCCGCGCTGGATCAGTTTGGCGAGCGGGCCGCCACGCTGAGAGACATTGCGAAGTTTTTGGTGGAGAGGAAGAAGTGAGCGGCAATGGCAGACCTAACACCTAACGAGGCGACCATCTTCGCCGCCATCGCTGCACATGGGCGACCCCCTAAGGTCACGCATTCCACGGATTAACCACAGCCACCTCAATATCGTCGAAATGCACCGTATTCCGTGTGGCCAGCGTGGCTCGGTGAGCGAGGGCAATACCGGCGATCATGGTGTCGCGGCGGTCACCGGGGCGTCCCTTCTTGTGCCGCGAGGCCATCAGGTCACCTGCGTGCTGCGCCGCAGCGGTGTCAAACACCGCAACCCGTTGGCCAATCTTGTCCAGAAGGGCCTCGAATGCCTGCATTAGCAACGACCGGCGTTTGCCCGCGGGCATGATCTGCAGTCCAAAGCGGACTTCAAGGACGCTGATGGAGGTTGTCCAGATAGATGATCGAGGTTGGTGGTCGAGCCACGCGATGACGTGCTCGTCGGGTATTTGGCGCATCAGTGCCGAAAGCACGTTCGTATCCAGAATAGTCATTATTCGAATGTGGCCGGCTTGATCGTGCGGCCTCTCAGTTCAGGAATGTCTGAAACTAGGCCGGCCTTGGCAAACAACGCGGCGATTTCCGTCCCCAGTCCGCCAACCGGCTCGTCATCCTGATTGACGGCGCAGCGCAGGATCTCTCGCACTTCTTCTTCCATGCTACGGCCATGTCGTGCAGCGCGGTGTTGCAACCGTTGCTTCACGGTATTTTCGATGCTGCGAACAATAAACTGGGCCACCGTATACCTCCTCAGATATAAATGATATCATGATATCATAAATTGGGACGCAAACCGCCAACCTTACAATCTATTTAGATGAAGAAGGCAACTCGTCTATAACGACTGCACAGGCAGGTTCAGCAAGTCCTCCACCAGCCCGACCTCTTTCTGCACGAAAGGCTCGGCGTACCGGACGCCCGCCAGCAGGCCGTAGAACCCAGCCATGGCAGCGAGTCGCTCGCGGATCTCCGCTTGTCGCGGGAAGAGTCCCCTGCCGGCCGACTGATCCTGATACTGAGACTGATAGGCCATCAGGGCAGCGAAGCGGGTCTCGAACTGGTCGGAGATGTCGACTACGAACGACGGGCGAACGTCGGCGTAGAGGCTGGCATAGACGATTTTGTAAGGGCGATGAGGCGCGAAGGAGCAGAGGCTCTTCAGGTCGTCGGGCGACGTGTCCGCCGTCGCCCCGGTATGACCGAGTTTTGCCAATCCCGCCAGGAAGGCGGCCTCATAGCCCAGACCTGACGCGGTGGCGTGGTCGGGATGACGGGCCTGCCAATAAGGAAGAATAAGCACCCGCGGGCGCAACTCACGAATGACGCTCGCGATCTTGAGTCGGTTGGCAAAGGTGTTTTCGACACGCCCGTCGGGAATGTCGAGGGCCTTCCGCCAACTCACTTTCAGGATGCGTGCAGCATCGTCGGCCTCGCGGGCGCGGTCTTCAACGGTACCGCGCGTGCCCATTTCCCCTTGCGTAAGATCAAGGATGGCAGTTCGATGTCCGCGCTCCGCCATCTTGAGGAGGGTTCCACCGCAGGTCTGCTCCACATCGTCACGATGCGCGGCAATGGCAAGAATGTCGCAGTTCGCAGATGGCGGCATCGCAGTCACAGGCGCAATGCCACTGCGACACCGTCACGCAACGGAACGATCGTCGTGAACCAATCCTTCGAGGAATAGAGCAACCGATTCAGTTCGACGACTCCTTCGGTCTCGCGCTCACGTTCCGTGGGTTTTGCAAGATCGGGATTGCCGGCCGCATACGCTACTTTGCCGGACCACAATGTGTTGTCGGTGAGGAAGAGGCCGCCTTTTCGCACACGTGCTGCCGCCATATTGAACACTCGCGGATAATCGTGCTTATCTACGTCGTTGAATACGACATCGAATTCCTCTTTGCGTTCTGACAGAATCTCGAGCGCGTCGCCAATGTGCACCTGAATGCGATCCGCAACACCCGCCTGCTCGAAATAGCGACGGGCCTCGTCGGCATTCTTACGGCTGCCATCCGTATAGTGGACCTTGCCGCCCGCACCCACCGCCTTCGCCCACCAGATGGTCGAGTAGCCAATCGCCGAGCCCAGCTCAAAGACTGCCTTGGCATTGATCAGACGCGCATATTGATAGAATAGCCGGCCGACCGCCGGCCCGACGATGGGAATGTCGCGCTCTTTCGCCTGCCGCTCCATCTCCTGCAGCACGGGCTCGCGCTCGGGGAGCATGGCATAAAGATAGTTTTCAACGCGTTCATCGGTAAAGCTCGTCATGCAGGAATCGACTCCTCAGCTCAAAGTCTGCCCAGGCTTCATTTCGAGCACCTCCGGGCCGCCGGCACCCAGCAGTTTCCTCAGATCAGCGGGGCGGCCGGTCAACATCGGAAATGTCGCAAAGTGCATCGGGATCACCGTCGTCGGCTGCAGCAGTTTGCAGGCGTAGGCTGCCTCTCGCGGACTCATGGTGAAGTGATCGCCTATGGGCAGCATCGCGATCTCGGGCGTGTACAGGTCGTGGATGATTTGCATGTCTCCAAATACAGCGGTATCGCCCGCGTGGTACAGCTTGACTCCGCCGGGCAACTCAAGGACGTAGCCGCAGGCCTCGCCACCGTAAACGATGCTGCCATCATCGTCCTGAATGCCGCAGGAGTGCACGGCGTGGGTCATCGTGATCGTGATCCCAGCAACCGTTTGGGTGCCGCCCTTGTTCATAGGCGCAATCTGCTTGGCGCCTTTTTTCTCGACCCACGTACAGAGCTCGAAAATTCCGACCACGATAGGATTGTGCTGCTTGGCAATCTGCACGGCGTCGCCGATATGGTCCATGTGGCCGTGGGTGCAGATGAGCGCGTCGGCGGTCTTCACCTTTTTCTCGCTCTCCGGACATGCCGGATTGCCCATCACCCAAGGATCCACGTAAACGGTAGCGCCCTCTTTGGTCTCGATGCGAAATGTGGCATGGCCCAGCCACGTAATTCGGTTTCCTTGCAGATTCATCGTCACCTCAATCGGCAGAGCCGGCAGTAGATTCGATGGCGCATTAGTATGTGTCGCCTTCACGCCAGTCGCGGTAGCCGCCGGCGAGCGAAAGCACATTGCGAAATCCCATCTTCTTAAGATTGAGGGCGGCGAGCGCCGAACGGCTGCCTCCGCCGCAATATAAAACCAATTTTCGGTCCTTATCGGTCGTGATCTTGTCGATGTTCACTTCCAGGATGCCGCGAGGCAGGGTGATCGCCCCGGGAATGATTCCCTTGGCTTGTTCATCGCGCTCGCGCACGTCGACCAAGGTGAAGTCTTCACCCGATTGCTGCATGCGTCTCAGTTCATCAGGCCCAATTTCGCTGATCTGCGACTTGGCTTCCTCAACTAGCTGCTTGAATTCCGGTAATGGCATGCTCGTCTCTCCTTGGCAGGCTGCGCCAACTCACTCGGGACGGCGGACGGACAACGGCCCCATAAGGCTACTGAAAAATACCAGGAAAAGTAAATCGCGGGATCCTGTAAAGCCCTACGAGGAACTTATATCGACCTGGCAGGCCGCACGAGATCCGGTACCGAACCGACTCTTGGTCCTTGCGATGAAGACAGCGACCGAGACGTCAGCGTGCGGCTTTCCGATCCACCGGGACAGGATGAGCGCTGCGCGGCGGTCGGCGAATACCATTACGCAGACCTTTCGCGTCCAGCTTCAACTCGGCGATGGTACGGCTCAGGGTGTTGCGGTGCATACCAAGTTGGCGTGCGGCCTTGCACTGGTTTCCCTTGCAGTCCTGCAGTACTGTGAGGATAAATCGCTTCTTGAACTCACAAACGCCTTCCGAATACGTTATGCCGTTCTTGTACATCTGCAGGATAAGAGCTTCCAGTTGATCTTTCACGACGCCTCTCTCTTTTGCTTCATTAAAGGCCATAAGAATTCATCTTCACGGGTGATAATCACTGTCATTGTGTTGCCCCGATACATGCTGCGGGACCGTTCGTAACAGCTCCCAGCCTTCGCGGAAGCGCTGTCGCAATTCCGCCGGCGCCGCCCAGATCAAGGCCCGGCCACTCACCAGAAGAAATGGCGCAATCCGAGACTGTTGTAACCATCCCCACTGTGGCGCGAAGGCGGCCAGCGCCAGCACGACGACCGTGCTGAGCACGGCCCCCCGCAGAAAGCCAAAAATTGCGCCCAGCAGGCGATCAAACCAGCGAAGTCCCACTCCGTGGACCGCCCAGCGCGCAATCCGTCCCAACACCCCGGCCAACAATACGACAACAAAAAATATGGTAAAGAACCCAGCAATATCCGCCGCCCACTGGGAATTCACATGAGGCGCAAACCACAGCGCCGCCCGCGGATACTCCCATGCCGCCAACAAATATCCGACGATCACGCCCGCCAGGGAAAAGAATTCGTAAAAGAACCCTTGCGCGCTCGCCTGTAAAACCGACAACAAAATGATGAGCAGAATCACCCAGTCGAGAATGGAAATGCCCATCATCCGGCTTTCCCTAGGCCGGCAACGGATGCCCGGTCACTTGGGTGTAAGCCTCCACATATTTCTCACTCGTCCTTGCCGCAACCTCCGGAGGTAATGCCGGGGCCGGCGGCTGCTTATTCCACTTGATGGCTTCCAGGTAGTCGCGCACATACTGCTTGTCGTACGAATCCTGCGGTCCACCCGGCTTGTACTTGTCCCTGGGCCAGAAGCGCGACGAATCCGGCGTGAGCACCTCATCGGCCAGCACTAGTCCGCTGGCGGTACGGCCGAATTCAAACTTGGTATCGGCAATGATGATGCCTCGCGTCTCCGCATAATCGGCCGCGGTCTGGTAGATCTTGACGCTTAGCTGTCGAAGTTGCTCGCTTAGCTCGCGGCCTGCGATGGTCACCATGCGGTCGAACGAAATATTTTCGTCGTGGCCGCTAGTGGCCTTAATTGCGGGCGTGAAAATAGGCTCCGGCAACTTGTCCGACTCACGCAAACCCGCGGGCAGCTTGATGCCACAGACCGAACCGTCGGCCTTGTACTCCTTCCAGCCCGAGCCGGAAAGATAGCCGCGCACCACGCACTCGATCGCAATCATATCGGCGTTTACCACCAACATGGAGCGGCCATGCAACTGGTTGGCATACTGCTGCAGCTCCGCCGGGTACTTGCGTACGTCGGCGGTGACCAGGTGGTTGGGAACGATGCTCTTCAGGAAATCGAACCAGAAAAGCGAGAGTTGGGTCAGAACTCTGCCTTTCTGGGGTATGCCGGTGGCGAGCACATAGTCAAATGCGGAGATCCGATCGGTCGCCACGAAGAGCAGATGTTCGTTACCGACCCGATAAAGGTCGCGAACTTTTCCGCTGGCATAGAGTTCCAAACCGGAAAAGTCAGTACGCAAGAGCACTTCGGAATTTTCAGTTGAATTGGTCACGGTCATCAAAATCGATTCAGAGAAGTCGTCGGGTATTTTAGTTGGCGCACCGGGTTTGTCAACGCCAGATGAAAAATTACTTCCGGCGAAAGAAAAAAAACTAAGGGAAATTTCTTGACAGAATGCCGAAGCTCGCGGAACCCTTGCGCCTAGCGGCTTTCAAAGCAATCGAACACCAGCCAGCGGAAACGTCCGGCCGCCTTCCCTGGTCGCAGCCGGACGATAATTTGGAAACCAAACCGTGGCCTGGTGTCAAGACTTCGAAAACATTTTTTTGCAAGGGTGACCGATGACGCTTCAGTCGGCTGAAGACCGATGGACGGTGCGGACATCCTCAATGAACCGCACATCGGGAGAGCCCTCGACTCCGGCTTGCTGCATCGCCTTGCGCAAATCATCGGACGCCATGAACTTGCGGGCCTGCTCGATGTTCTCCCAATCGAGAAATAAAACGACCTCGTGCGGATCGTCAACGGTGTGAAAAATGCGGCATCCGGTTTCGCCGCCATGCTTGCGGGAATTGAGATGGGAATCGAATGTTTGCTTCCAGCGGTTGTAATCCGCCACCTTGTGGCGGACCAATACATGCACCATGAGAGCGCCTCCCAATCAAATCGTCTCCTCCAAGATACGAAATCTCCAGCCGAATGTGAACCGGGAAATGCACTACACCTTTGTGACAAAGGGTATTGACAGTATTGCAACACAGATGCTGCAGGACTCTCGCCATCGATACGGGCAGCAGTGCGTTATACTGCAGAGCAAACTCACCAGGAGCCTCTCTTCTTGCCGCGCCTCATCATTCGTTCTTCCGACATTCATGCCGCTGGATGTTTCACGCTCGAAAATATTTCCAAGAATGCTCGCGTTCTGGAATACACCGGCGAACGCATCACCAAGGCCGAAGGTGACGTCCGCTACGACGGGCGGCCGTTCACCTACCTGTTTGGGGTTGGCGATGGCGAGGTGGTAATCGACGGGCATGGCATGGCGATGTTTGTGAACCACTCCTGCGATCCCAACTGCGAGACTGATGAAGAAGACGGACGGGTCTATATAGCCGCAATTCGCGACATCGCCGCCGGCGAAGAACTCACCTACGACTATTACCTCTACGACGGCGACGACGAGGCGCCCTGTTACTGTGGCAGCAAGGATTGCCGCGGAAGCATGTACTCGCCCGAGGAGCTAAGGAAAAAGGCCCGTGCCGCCGCTCGCAAGAAGAAGCAGGCCGAGCTGGCGGCGAAGAAGAACGGGGCCAGTCGAAGGAAGAACAGCAGCTCAGGAAAGTAGGGGCTGGCAGGTTGATCGGGGTCTGCCCCGGCACCGGAAGAAATGGGGACGCTTGCGACGCTTCTGCTATAGTTGGCCTTTGATAACCCCCATTCGTACAGCATAGGAGCAGCTCTCATGGCTAAGAGCGTAAATAAAGTCATTCTGATCGGCAACCTCGGGAAGGACCCCGAGGTCAAGTACACCCAAACAGGTATGGCGGTCGCGCGCTTCTCGCTGGCCACCGCCGAACGTTTCAAAGACAAAGACGGCAACTGGCAAGATCGTACGGAGTGGCACAACCTGGTGGCCTTCCAGCGGACTGCCGAAATTGCTGCCGAGTACTTAAAGAAAGGTGGCAAGGTTTACATCGAAGGCCGCCTCCACAGCGACTCTTGGGACGATAAAGAAACTGGACAGAAGAAGTACAAAACCGAGATCATCATCAACGATTTGGTGCTGCTCGGAGGACGAGACGCCGGCGGCGAAGGAGGCGGACGCTCCGGAGGCAGGTCAGGCGGCTTCGACCAGCGCACAGCGGAACCCGAACCGTCGCAAGCGCCACCGTCGGGTGCGGAAATTACGGACGAAGATATTCCGTTCTGATTGTCGGGTGTCATCCCATCTGCAGGTCGTCATCCGCGAACAAGGGCCTCAGTCTCAGGCTGAGGGGCCGACTTCGCTCGACCAACGCCGCCACAACGAGTACGATCTAACATCTAGCGATGAGCTTTCCACGATCCAGTGGCATCCTGCTACATCCCACTTCTCTTCCGGGACCGTACGGAATCGGCGAACTTGGAGCTGCAGCGCACCGTTTCGCCGATTTTCTTCGTGAGACCGGGCAGCGTATCTGGCAGGTTCTGCCGCTAGGGCCCACCGGATACGGCGACTCTCCGTATCAGTGTTTCTCGGCGTTCGCCGGCAATCCGCTGTTGATCAGCCTCGACACCCTCGCGGAACGCGGCTATCTCGATGCTCGTCAGATGAAGGGACGGCCGGAATTCCCCGCTGGCCAGGTAGACTTCGGCGCAGTAATCGCCTGGAAGATGCCGTTGCTGCGACAAGCGTACCAGGCGTTCCGGCTCAGTTCGCCGGCGGAGCAGGCAATCTTCTCCGCATTCTGCGACCGACACGCCAGCTGGCTCGACGAGTTTGCCTTATTCATGGCGCTCAAAGAAATTCATAATAACGTTGCATGGACTGAATGGGACCGTGATCTGGCCATGCACGAGCCGGTTGCTCTCGAGCGCGCGCGCCGCGAATTGCATGAAGAGATCGAGTGCAACAAGTTCATCCAGTTTGAATTCGAGCGGCAGTGGCGCGATCTGAAGGCGCACTGCGCGCGCAATGACATTCGCATCATGGGCGACGTCCCCATTTACGTCGCCATGGACAGCGCCGATGTATGGGCCAATCGTGACTTGTTTGAGCTTGACGAGGCTGGGCAGCCAAAAGTGGTCTCCGGCGTCCCACCAGACTACTTCAGCGCCACCGGCCAATTATGGGGCAATCCGATCTACCGCTGGAAAACCCACGCTGAGACTGGATATGCATGGTGGATTGCCCGCCTGCGACGTTCCCTGGAAATGCTCGACATGATTCGCCTCGACCACTTCCGCGGCTTTGAGGCGTACTACGAAATTCCTGGAGGCGAGAAGACGGCCGTTAACGGCGTATGGGTCAAGGGTCCTGGAGCGTCTCTGTTTGAGGCGCTGGAAGGCGCATTGGGCAAGCTGCCCATCGTCGCCGAAAATCTCGGGGTGATCACGCTAGAGGTGGAAGCCCTTCGCGACACGCTTCGGATTTCCAGGCATGGCGATTTTGCAGTTTGCGTTCGGCAAGGACCCGCAAGCTCCGGACTTCAAGCCCCACAACTATCCGCATCATCTTGTTGCCTACACCGGCACACACGACAACGATACCGTCGTCGGCTGGTGGACGAGCACGGCCGGCGCCGGAAGCGTCCGCAGCTCGGAAGACGTGGCCGAGGAATTGGAATACGCACGGCGCTACCTGAACACCGACGGCAACGAGATCAATTGGGTAATGATTCGTACTTTGCTGGCGTCGGTCGCCGACACTGTGCTGTTCCCTTTGCAGGACGTGCTGGGCGTCGGAAGTGAAGGCAGGATGAACCTGCCGGGCACCTCATCAGGAAACTGGCGCTGGCGCTTTACTGACCGAGCGTTGACGCCAGCGATTAGCCTGCGGCTAAAGCAATGGGTAGAAACCTACGAGCGTTAGGGTAAGGGCAGAAATCCACGCTCAAAATCATAGGTAAATCGGCAACTGGGCTGTATTATGTTCCCCGCGGAGTGGAGACTATGTACTTCGAACAGTTTTACCTGGGTTGTCTTGCGCATGCTTCGTACTTGTTTGGATCGGAAGGCGAGGCAGTGGTCGTCGATCCGCAACGGGACATTGAAATCTATCTCGAAGCGGCTCAGAAACAGCAGTTACAGATTCGCTATATCTTCGAGACCCATCTGCACGCCGACTTCGTTTCGGGCCACAAGGAGCTGGCAGCTCGCACCGGCGCAACCATCTACATCGGCAAGGCGGCGGGCGCGACATTTCCGCATGTTGCTGTTAGCGACGGCTTCGAGTTGCAGGTCGGCAAACTCGACATAAAAGCCTTCGAAACGCCGGGACACACGCCCGAGAGCATCTGCCTGGTTCTCACAGACGAAGAGAAATCGCCAGCGCCTTTTGCAGTTCTGACGGGAGATACGCTCTTCATCGGCGATGTGGGAAGACCCGACCTCTCACCTACACACACTCCGCAGCAACTTGCAGGCTTGCTCTACGATTCTCTGCACAATAAGCTCCTTGCGTTGCCGGACGACGTCCAGGTTTATCCGGCACATGGCGCCGGCTCGCTATGCGGACGCAACATGCGTTCCGAACGCTCCTCCACCATCGGAACCGAACGGCTCACCAATTACGCTTTGCAAATCAAAAGCCGCGACGAGTTCATTCGTCAGCTCACGACCAATCTCCCGTCCCGTCCGGAATATTTCCTCGAAGACGCCGCTATCAATCGCGCTGGGGCCGCTTCGCTTGGAGATCTGCCGGAGTTGGCTCCAATCTCTGCAACCGAACTGAAGAGCATGCTGGGACGCGGCGCAATCGCGCTCGACGTCAGGCCGGTCGAGCAGTTTGCCGCAGGCCATGTGCCCGGCTCAATCAACATTGCGCTCTCGGGTCAGTTTGCTTCCTGGGCTGGAGCGGTGCTGGGAACCACGGCGCAGCCGGTGCTCATCGGTGGCACTCCGGAGCAATTGAGCGAGGCGCGTATGCGTCTGGCGCGGGTCGGGATTGAGAATGTTCCCGGATATCTCGAAGGTGGCGTCGAAGGGTGGAAGCGAGCGGGATTTCCCGTCGCGCAGTTGCGAGCAAATTACGGTGCAGGAACTCAACAGCCAGTTGCAGAGTGGTGTGGTGCAGGCATTGGACGTCCGCCGAGAAGGCGAATGGCAGAGCCGGCCATATAAGCGATGCGAGTTGGTATCCGTTAGACCGCTTCAAGGCATCACTGCCAGAGATCGCACGGCAAACACCCGTGGCGATCCATTGCGCGGGAGGATATCGCAGTTCGATCGCATGCAGTCTGCTGCAACGGGCCGGCTATAGCAATGTGGTGAACGTGATCGGCGGATTTGATGCATGGAAGAAGGAACAATTGCCGATCGCGACGCCCGTCGCAGTGGGAGCCTGAACTAGCGCGATGCCCTGCAAGCGCTGGAATTTGAGCTGACAATCCTGACAAGAGAAGGCCCCGAATCGCTCCGGAGCCTTTCTTGTTTACTTGGGGTACGCTCAGTAACTGTGCTCGGTGCCTTCGTCCAAATTCACTTTGCCGCGAAACATGCGGTAAACGAAGATGAAATATCCTAGCGCGAGAATCATCCCAATCGTCCACCACACGAAACCGACGCCCAGTCCGTGCGCCCCAGCCTCGGTGTTATAGATGGTCAGGCTGAAGCCGGAACCGGTGCTTGCCGGCAGAACATTGGGATAGAGGGCGAATGCCGCACCCACCAGCATGGCAACAATATAGACACACGACGCCAGAAATGCGCCTTTTTCGTTTCTCTTGGAATGCGCATAGTACAGATAGATAAGACTGCCTATGACGAGCGCTGGGACCAGATAGCCAACCGGCCACTTGCTGTAATTGTCCAACACATGGGGAACGACATACACGGTGGCAATCAAGCTGGCGATCGTGATCAGCACCTGCACCGGCCAGAACCAGTTGGCGACCCTGCGCGCCCGGCGATTCAGTTCGCCTTCGGTCTTAATCGCCAGGTAGAGCGACCCGTGAACTACGAGCGTCACCAGCGCGACCACACCGCAGATGACGGTGTACCAGTCGAGGATTCCGTTTTGCGCTCCAACGCGCCAGTTCGTCCATAACGGCTCGAAGAAGTAGCCGTCGGCTTGCAGGGGAACGCCGCGCACCACATTGCCTAGAGCAGCCCCGAAGAAGATGGCCAGCAGAATGCTCGAAATTCCAAAGATGACATCGAAGAAGCCCTTCCAGACCGGCTCGCCAATATGGGTGCGAAACTCGATGCCGATTCCGCGCAGCATGAGCAGCCACAAGACCATCATCAGCGGCAGGTAAAAGCCGCTGAAGCTGGATGCGTACAACAACGGAAAAGCGAAGTAAAGTGTTCCGCCCGCCGCCAGCAACCACACCTCATTGCCGTCCCATACCGGGCCAATAGCGCGCAGCACCATGCGGCGCTCGGCATCATTCTTCGCGATGAAGAGATGGACCGCGCCCGCTCCGATATCGAAACCATCAAGCAGCACGTAAACGGCGACCATCACCGCTACAATCATGAACCAAAGGGTTGACATGGCTAACGCACCTCCACGGGATCGATCGCGACTACACTGAGCTTTTTCAGCAAGGGCTCGGGATCAGGTTCGGGGCCGTGCTCGATTTCGCGGCGCACCAGGAAGAGGAACAGCACCGCAAGCACCGTGTACATCCCCAAAAATCCGAGAAAGCTGAACCAGGCGTTTCCGGCGGACACCATCTTGGAGTAGCCGTCTACGGTTCGCAGGAGACCGTAGACCAGCCACGGTTGCCTACCAAGCTCGGCCGTCATCCAGCCAGCCGTATTGGCGATGTAGGGCAATGGGAATAACAGCAGCAGCACCCAAAGCATCCAACGCGCGCGGTAGAGTTGCTTACGCCAGAGGAGGAAGACGGCAACTGCCGAAACGGCCAGGAAGATTGTCCCCAGTCCTACCATGACGTGATAGGCGTAATAGAGCAGGGGAATGCTGTCGGGCCAATCCTGTTTCGGTACGGCATTGAGCCCTTTTACCTCCGCGCCCCAACTTCGCCAGGTTAGAAAGCTCAACATTTTCGGCACCACGATCGGATTGTCGATTTTCTGTGCCGACAGGTCGGGCTGGCCCAGAATTACCAGCGGCGCTCCTGGTTGCGTCTCCCATAAGGCTTCCATAGCAGCCAACGTGACGGGTTGATGGAGTGCCACCATACGCCCCTGGGCATCACCGGTTGGAAAAAGTTGCAGGACGCACACCATCAGTGCAGCAATCACACCGACGCGCACGAAGATGCGACCTTGCTCCATATGTTTCTGGCTGAGCAAATAAAACGCACCGACCGCCGACATCACAAACGCTCCCGTGATGACCGCGCCTCCCATGTTGTGCGCATACTGCCACCACGCCCAAGGGTTCAGCACCAGTTGCCAGAAGCTGGTGAGTTGCAGAGAGCCGTCGGCCACGCGCTGGTAGCCCACCGGGTGCTGCATCCATGCATCCGTCGCAACGATGAAGTAACCCGACAGCCACGAACCCAGAAAGACCATGAGCGCCGAAAACCAATGCATGCCTTTACTGAGGCGCTTCTCGCCATAAAGAAAGAGGCCGAGGAACGCGGATTCCAGGAAGAAAGCGAAACAGCCTTCCATAGCCAGGGTTTGCCCGATCACGCCACCGGCGTAGCGTGAAAAATGCGACCAGTTGGTGCCGAACTGAAATTCCATGGGAATTCCAGTGACCACGCCAATCACAAAATTGATACCGAAAATCTTTGCCCAGAAACGGGCTGCCCGGTCATAGCGCTCGTCTTTAGTTTTCAGTGCCAAAGTCTTCAGGATCACGATCAACGGCGCCAATCCCATGGTCAACTGTGGAAATAGGTAGTGAAAGGTCACCGTGAAGGCAAAGTGCAGGCGGTGAATCAAGAGTGCGCTATCCATGCATGGACCCTCTTTAGGAAGACGCTGCCCCCGCAGACCTCCGCCTACCTGGCGGTCACCAGTTGCGGGAACAACTTACGCTTATTGTTCGGCAGCGAGAGCACATTGCGCGGTGACCGAAATCACAAGTGGCTGTGAAGCACTTCGGTCTCGCTCTCTAAGATCGAGTCATCTTTCCGATTTTTGGGTCTAAACTAAAGCTGATGTCTCGCCGTTCGCTGAATACGCTTTTTTCGTTGGCGCTGCTAACCGCACTGGCGACCTTGCTCATGCAGCATCCGACCTTCTTACAGGCGCAACAACAAACATTGCGTCTGATCCTGAAGGATGGCTCATACCAGTCGGTTGTGAAGTATGAGATCCAGGGAGACCGCGTGCACTACCTCAGTGCGGAACGGTACGAGTGGGAAGACATTCCCACTTCGCTTATCGACTGGGACGCCACCAAGAAGTACGAAGCTGACCTCAGCAGCGGCAAGCTCCATAAAGTGCATACAGAGACCCCGGAGGAGAGGGACGAGCGCGAGAAGGAACAGGCAAACTCGCCGCAGATTGCACCGGGTTTGCATCTGCCCGGCACCGGCGGGGTTTTTCTGCTCGATCAATATGGAGGCAAGCCCCAACTTGCCGAGATCGTGCAAAACGGCAGTGAACTTAACAAGAATGCCAGCAGAAGCGTTTTGCGTGCCGCGATTAATCCGCTCGCCGCCTCCAAGCAGCCATTTGAAATCAAAGGCGAGCACGCCACTATTCAATCTCATGTGCCCCGGCCCGTCCTCTATATCGACATCGACGAAGGGTCGCAGAACAGCACAGCCATCTCCGACCGCTTTCGATTGGTGCGCACCGAGATCAAGAACGACAAACGTGTGGTCGCCAATTTGAAGGTGACCTTCACCGGAAAGGTGAGCGAGCACAACAATTCCGTGCCAGCGACCGTGGAAAAACTTGGGACAGGAGAATGGCTGAAAGTTACGCCGGCACAGGACCTCTCTCCCGGAGAGTATGCCCTGGTTGAGATGCTCGGACCGGAGGAGATTAACCTCTACGTTTGGGATTTCGGCGTCAATCCAAAAGCACCGGCCAACCCGAACACAGTGCAGCCTGTCACAGCCCCCGCGTCAGCCGAGCAGAAGTAACCGCGATGGCGTTTGCAGACATCCCGCTTGCAGGAGCTGGAGGAATCAGCGTCTGGAGAGTGGATCCTCGGGTCCGACAATCCCTATACCCGCCAAGGCTATGTTGTCGCGCCCCCCTTGCTTCACCTGGTACATCATTTCATCTGCGCGTTGCACAAGAGCTTCTGGCGACCCCGCGTCCAGAGGGAAACTCGCGATACCGATACTGGCTTGGAGAAACAGCGAAACGGTCTCACTTGCGATCCACCGTCTGGAGTGAAAAACCGACATCAAGCGGCGCGCCACCAAGAGAGCTGCATCTTTGGAAGTTTGGGGCAATAGCACGGCGAATTCGTCGCCGCCATAGCGAAAGGCGGCGTCGACCAGGCGAAGATTCTCGCGGAGAGCCTGCCCAACTTGCCCCAGAAGCTTACTGCCTACCAGGTGTCCGTACTCGTCATTCACGTGCTTGAAGTAGTCAAGATCGAGAAACAGCAGGCTGAACTCGTAGCCGAAGCGGTGGGAGCGGTGGACTTCTTCCGATAGGGCCGTGAATAAGCGCCGCGCATTGTACAGCCCCGTACAGTCGTCCGTGATGCTGAGCTCCTGGATGCGCTGGACGGCACGGGCGTTCTCGATGGCAATGGCTGCGTAATCGGCCAAGGAGCGCAACAGCATCTCATGGCGGGCATAGACCTGCATGTCAATATTCATCATTTCGATGATGCCCAAGACTTTGCCGCCGGTCCGCACGGGCATGCAAACTACGGAACAGCCGTCGATAGAAATAACCTCCGTGCCAGTATGTTGAATGCGCTCGTCCTGGGCCACATTTGGGACCACGATCGGCTCCCCATGGTTGATCACCCAGCGGGCCAGAGTTTCGCCCGATGCCAGTTGCAGAGCGTTCAAGTTCTCGCAACCCTTCCCCACCGCGGCCGCATAATAGAGCTCGTCTGTCGCTTCATCCAGCATCAACAGGGACCAAGTCGCCGGCTCAAAATAAGCGGCCATTTTCTCCATGATGGTTTGCAGGATGGCGTCGAGATCGAGAGACGAGGTTAGAGCTTTGGCTACGTCGTGGAAGATCTTCAGCTCGTAAAACTGCCGATCGTTGTCTGTGGCTGGAAGCGACATGCATGAACCTGGCGCCAATCCCGTCTGCCCTTCGAAAAAGCAAACCGAGCCCGGCGGCCCTCCGCTCCAGAAGGTTCAGGCCGAGATAGACGCCCGCCTGTCGCTTATCTTACCGGAAAGCGGAGGTCGTTCGTAACCGGTTATTTTTAGAGAGGCGGCCTGCGATACCTGTGGACGGGGGCCAGTTTGACAGTGCCGGTACCACTTTCTATGATCGGCGAAGGCACCTGGTAGATGGAATTGCGCGAATCGTTGGAACAGACCGAGGCTGAGATGGGCACATTCGGCGAGCGGTTGCGTCGCGAGCGAGAAATGAGAGATATCTCTCTCGATGATATCTCCGCAAACACCAAGATTGGGACTCGCCTGCTCCGCGCCTTGGAAGAGGAACAATTTGATCAACTCCCAGGCGGCATCTTCAACAAGGGTTATGTCCGCGCCTATGCCAAGTATGTTGGCATTGACGAGGAGCAAGCGGTCGCAGACTACCTTCAGGCGGCACAGCAGAGTCCAAACGAGGTGCACCCCGTCGGGCAATATCCGTCGAGCCGAGTAGAGAATGCTACTCTCTGGCCGGCGGTTGAACCCCCGCAATCGCGATTTCCCATCGTTCCGGTCCTCATCGTTCTGGCACTCATTGCGGGAATCGCGGGGGGCTGGCGCATTTACCGGCAGCGTCAGGTCGATCGGGTTGCCGCGACTGGGCAGGCATCCAGCCAAGCACCCAAGCATTCTGGAGCCGAGACGAGCAGCACTCCAGCCGAATCCTCCACTCAATCCACTTCTGACGCAACGAAGAATGGGCAAGTAACAGGCGCAACCGGAAGTTCGGCTGAACCAAGAGCCGTCGCAGGCAATCGGAACGGAGTTGCTGGCGCCAATGAGAATGTCGGTCCCGGACCGAATCCCACTAAGGATTTGAGTCAGCAAGGCACTCCTCAGAGTGCCGCAGGAAGCGCCACTGCACAGAACGTTGGCGCGCCTGAGGGCGTACCATTTGAACTAACTGTTCGCGCCAAGGACCGGGCTTGGGTGTCCATCAAGTCGGACGGGAAGTTTGTGGTCCGCGGCATTATCAAACCTCCGGACGTGAAAATCATCCACGCCACCAACCAACTTGTGTTTTGGACGGGCAATGCAGGTGACGTAGACGTGTCCTTCAACGGAAAAAATGTTCCGGTCAGCGGTGGCGATAACGACGAGCGGGTGCTCGTCTTCAACTCGCATGGACTGTTGCCGCAGTCGGCATCCCAATGACGCGACCCGGCAGTCTGCCTTCATCCAAGAACACCACAAAGAACATTGGCGAAAGTGTAGTGCGCATCGAGGCCGAAGCCCTACGCGCACTGGCGGACCGTCTGGCCGGACCAATGTTGGCGGACTTTGAACGATCTGTGGAGTTGCTCTACTGCTGTGCGGGCCGCGTCGTCGTCACTGGCATGGGAAAAAGCGGCCTGATTGCGCGCAAAATCGCGGCTACCCTCACCTCCACCGGAAGTCCTGCTCTATTCCTTCATCCTGCGGAGGCGCTGCACGGTGACCTCGGGATGGTAGTTCGCGGGGATGTGGTTCTGGCGCTCTCCGCCAGCGGCGAAACCGCCGAAATTCTGCAGCTGCTGGCCCCTGTGAAGCGGCTTGGCATTCCCCTCATCACCATGACTTGTGATGAAATTCCGCCTACTTCTGCAAGGGCGGCAAACTTGTCGACCCTGGCGCAAGCCGCCGACATCGCATTGGACTGCTCGGTCGCGCACGAGGCCTGCTCTCTTGGACTGGCGCCAACAGCCTCGACCACGACCATGCTCGCCTTGGGCGATGCGTTAGCGGTTGCACTTTCGCAGCGCCGCGGATTTAAGGAGGAGGACTTCGCCGATCTGCATCCTGGGGGCAAGCTCGGAAAGCGATTCCTCCGGGTGTCGGCATTTATGCACATAGGCGATGCGTTGCCGCAGGTGAAACCGGACACCACTTTGAGCGACGTGATTTACGAAATGTCACGTAAGGGTTTGGGAATGACGACTGTGGTTAACGGCAGGAAGCTCGTCGGGCTGATCAGCGATGGGGACCTGCGTCGCCTTCTGGAACGGCATGGCAAGCAAGTTTTCGATCTCTCAGCCGGCGAGTGTATGACTCGCGCGCCCCGTACCATCGGCCCTGAAGTGTTCGCGATTGCCGCGCTCGACATCATGGAACAAAAGAAGATCACTTCCCTTCCCGTGGTGGACGGCGATGGCCATCTCCTGGGAGTGCTGCACCTGCACGACTTGTGGGGAACGCAAATGTTGTAAAGGAAGTATTCGGCACTCAGCATTCAGCCCTCAGCCCAAAAACACGGGGAAGCACGTAGGTCGACGCCTCATCCAACTTCTGCTCAATTCTTCCGATTACAGCGCGCTATACTCGCTTGCCTATGAATCGGCGCTCCGCTTTAAAGGCTCTCGGACTGCTGGCTGGGACGGCTGCGCTGGAGGGTTGCGCTGCCAGACATATTTCCCAGTGTGTTACTCCGCCTCCCGCAGCGTCACAGCTACTTAAGCTCCCGAAAGTAAACGTTCAAGCAGACCGCGAGATAAGGACCGTAGTTGGGCTGCGGCCATTTCGTCCTTCGGGATTTGTGGTGCGCGCGCAAAAGCTCGACGACAAGCTGGTGGTGCATAACTACGGGCACGGCGGAGGTGGAGTAACGCTCTCCTGGGGAACCGGCGAACTCGCCTGCCGCGAAGTTGATCGCACCAGCGAGAAGAACATAGCAGTCCTGGGATGCGGCGCCGTCGGCCTGGCTACCGCGCGATTACTACAGGAGCGTGGATGCACCGTAACCATCTACGCCAAGGATCTTCCTCCTCACACCACCTCTAACATTGCCGGCGCTCAGTGGTTCCCCGTCACGGTTTTTCACAGGGGCCAGCAGTCGCCTGATTTCATGGCGCAGTTTGTAGAGGCAGCACACTTCGCCAATGCGCGTTACCAGGTCATGGTGGGGCCGCGATACGGAATTCGCTGGCTGCCGAATTACGTAATGAGCGAGACGCCGATACCGAACGGCGGCCTGCTTAGCCTCGATAGCCCCATTCGCGATCTGGTGGTCGAGATGCGGGATTTGTCGCCTGCCGAAAATCCATTCCCATTCCCCGCGGTTCGCCAGTTCCAGACGATGATGATCGAGCCGAATACGTACTTGCCGGCAATGATGGAAGACTTCCGCATTGCGGGCGGGCAGATTCAGGTCCGTGAATTCGCAAGCATTGCCGAGCTGCAAGAGTTGCCTCAGCAGGTCATTGTGAACTGCACCGGCTTGGGAGCCAAGATGCTGTTCGGAGATGATGAGCTGACGCCGGTAAAGGGACAGCTGACCATTCTGTTGCCCCAGCCGGAAATTCAATATTGCACGTTACCGCCGGATCTATACATGTTCCCGCGCAGCGACGGCATTTTGCTGGGGGGCACGCACCAGGCCGGGGTGTGGTCGCTTGATCCTGACCTTCAAGCCAAGGCGCAAATCCTTTCCGAGCACGCGCGCATATTCCGTGAAATGCGTTCTGGGTGAGAAATAGACGGTTACGCGGTTTCCACAAATCCCATAACCACCTCGCGCTCCCGTGGCCCGTCGAGCTCGACCAGAACAACCCGCTGCCACGTACCTAGTAGCAGCAGACCGCGATCCAACATCAGGGCCAGTGAAGTCCCAATGAGTGTGGACAGGATGTGGTCGGGTACGTGTGCTGGGTTATGGGGATGGCGATATTGGAGCTTGGGAATGATGTGCTCGAAGGCGTCGAGCATGTCGAGATCGGTTCCGGGGTCGAGATCGGCTGTGGTTAGCGCGGCCGTCGTGTGCAGCACACTCAGCAGACAGACCCCGGTCTTGTCGCCATACTGCTTCCATAGAAGGCCTTCTAGTTGCTGGGTGATGTCTACAATCTCGCGCTTCTTATGGGTCTTGATCGTCAGCCGATGCATGCACTCACCTACTGGGCGGGCGTAAATAACTCGAGTCGCACCCGCCAGAACACCGATTGTCCGGGATCCAGCAGCACCATACCGGTGTCTATAGTTCCCCAATTCTTGTTGTAAGGATCAGGAAGATTGAACTGAGGTTCGATGGCTACGAAATTCTTACCGAGCGGCGCATAGACCTGGATGGACTTGATGCTGGAAGAGAAAGTGGTCAGCCGCAAACCGAACTTCGCTGCCGGGTCAATGATCTCTGAAACCGTACTATCGTTGGCACCGTGGATGAGGTTGGAGAAATTGTCGTCGAGATATTGCGTGCCCAGCGCACGTCCTCCCGGCGCGCTGAAGTCATACGGTGTCCCTTTGACCGATACGCGCTGACCGGTAGTGAACGAATCGTCGTAGTTGTTCATGACAGCTCGGGTCTCGCTCGGCAGATGCAACCGCACTTGGCTACGATCGCCGCTGGGCAACACAAAATATGGATGCCAGCCGATGCCCATTGGCAACCGGGCGTGCCCGGCATCCCGCACGCTCACCAGCATGTTGAAGGCGTCATCTGTCAATCTCATTTCGACTCGGATGTCGCTCTTGGAGAACCAGTGTCCGTCAAAGTCTCCCGCAGGCAACGAGGCGATCACGAAAGATTCCTTGTCCCCATTCTCGGAATAAACACTGGCAAACTTCGATTTCAGCAGCAGGCCATGGATGGCGTGCTTTTCCGCGCCCGGGTTGTTGCCGCTCCAGTTAGCCGCCAAGATAACTTGTTTGCCGGCGACCTCAGCGGTTATGGTTTTGCCATCCGGGGAGACCTTGCCGCGAATGCGATTGGCGAATGGCAAGAGTATGGCGCCACCCATCTTGAACACTTGATTGCCGAACTGGTCGTCGTCCTTGTCCAGCAACTTCTCCGATTCCGCCAGGGGCGGAGAATTCAGCAGATTGATTTCTCCCTTTCCCGGAATGTATGCCTTGATCTGCAAGACCGCCATGCCGCGTCCGGGCAGGATAGTAGCTTCGAGAAATTGCGGTTTGCTCTTATCGGCAGATTTCGGGCGTTGCAGAACCACAACGGGCGCCCCTCCAATTGAGGTGACCTGGGTTGAGTGCTGGGCCGCTGCTTGGCCAGATTCCTCCGCTGGGATCCATCCACATGTCAGCAGGATGGCTAGAATAAGGCCTAAATATCCAGCTAATCTCTTGGCAGTGTGCATCGGTCCCTCACCTTCGCCTGGCGTGTATGTTTTGCGATGACAGCCAGCCCGCGTATCCTCATTCGGCGCGAGCGTGTGCTGGCAGTCTAACAAAGTGCGCACGCCGCCCGGTTTCCCTGGCTGAAATTTGACAGGGGGAGCCCCACAGACTAGAGTCCGACTCGCGCCTATTCGCCAAACGACCTCTGTCTTTTGCAGTCCACCATCGACCTTGATTCTAACCAAACTCTGATTTTGGAGATGAAAATGAACTTGCGCAAATTTCTGCTTGGGGCGATTCTGGCAACACTGGTAGCTGGAACAGTTCCGTCGAGCTGGTGCACTCAGACCAGCGAATTGAACGGGAAGATAGCAGCACAAGTCCTTTCCCAGACCGCAAATGGCCATTCAACCGAAGCCCTGATTGTGCTAACTGAGCAGGCCGATCTCAGTGCGGCCGCAACCCTGAATACCAAGTTGGAAAAAGGCTATTTCGTAGTTAATACTCTGCGCACAGTTGCCAGCCGTACCCAAGGCCCGATCTTGACTCTGCTGCAGCAACGCGGCATTCCGTTCCAGTCTTTTTATATCGTCAACATGATCAAATTGAGCGGCGATCGCAACCTGATGGAAGAGCTCGCAGCTCGCGCTGACGTCGCCCGCGTGGATGCGAACCCCACCGTACATAATCCTCTCGCGGTCTCCCAAGGGACAGATTCGACCTTGCAAACCACCGGCGTGGAGTGGAACGTTCAACGGGTAAAGGCCCCTGATGTCTGGGCGCTGGGTTACCACGGCGAAGGCCGCGTAGTGGCTGGAGCCGATACCGGAGTGCAGTGGGACCACCCTGCGCTTAAATCGCACTATCGCGGCTGGGACGGCCACCAGGCCGACCACGACTACAACTGGCACGATGCCACCAGCCAACACTCGCCCACTCCGATCGACCCGAACAGTCATGGCACCTTTACAGCCAGCGAGATGGTTGGCGACGACGGACTAGGCAATCAAGTGGGCGTAGCGCCGGGTGCGAAGTGGATCGCTTGCCGCAACATGGATGCCGGAGGCAACGGGAATCCCGCTCAATATTCGGAGTGCTTCGAATTCCTGATTGCGCCTTACCCCATCGGAGGTGACCCGAGCCAGGGGGATCCCAGCAAGGCGCCGGATTCTATCAACAACTCGTGGACCTGCCCACCCAGCGAAGGCTGCTCTACCAGTACTCTCCAGAGCATTGTTGACGCGGTACGCGCCGCCGGAATTTTCCCAGCCATGGCTGCCAGCAATTACGGCCCTGACTGCTCCACTATCGAAGAGCCACCTGCCATCTACGCCAGTTCGGTGGATGTGGGGGCCCTCGACTCGGCCAACAATATTGCGGGCTTCAGTAGTCGTGGACCGGTGACGGCAGACGGCAGTAACCGCACTAAACCGAATGTGTCGGCCCCCGGTGTAAATATTCGTGGTGCGGTACCTGGCGGTGGCTATAGCTCTGGTTGGTCGGGAACCTCGATGGCAGCCCCGCACGTAGCTGGCGGTGTGGCTCTGATATGGCAAGCCAAACCCAACCTCGTTGGGGACATCGACCATACCCAGATGGTCTTTCAGCAAACCGCTCAGCATCTGACTGACAGCCAGGCCTCTGGGTACTGCCGTGGTCCCAGCTTTTTGCAGGACAATACATTTGGCTATGGCCTTATCAACCTGTTGAGAGCGGTGCAGTAGAGATTCACAACCGCCAATCAGCACTCGGCGCGGCTCCGCATAACGTGGGGCCGCGTTGTATTCGTCTACACCGTCTGAGGAGAGCAAACTGGTTTCCTGCCGAAATCCCGTCGCCAGACCGTACAAATCGAGTGAAAACGAACCACCCTCCCGCCCAATGCCCGTACGATTCACATTCGTAACCAACCAGCCAGACGTGTGATGCCGCTTATGAGCATTCGATTGACACAGATACGGGCGTAGGGACGCGTTTGCCACTGGCAAATTTACCAGTGGCATTCCGCCACTTTTTCAGCTAAAAAGACAAGTGCCTTCAAACTCAAAGAGTTCAGTCCGCCTAATGACGCCCAGGAGTGTCTCGATGCGAACCAGATCTGCGCCTTACCCCGCTGAATCACCCAAAAACAATGCTATATCCCGGCAAAGCGCGATCATCCTGGCCGCATGCCTGCTCGGCATCGTGGTGCTCCTTGGCTGCGAGAAGAAGGAAGAAAAGCCCAAGCCCGAGCCGCCCGAGGTCCTGGTGGCCGACGTCATGCAGCAGAACGTGCCCGTCTCCAACGAATGGGTGGCGCAGCTGAATGGCCCGGTGAACGCCGAGATCACGCCCAAAGTCCAGGGATATCTGCTGCGGCAGGATTACCAGAACGGCTATTTCGTGAAGAAGGGCCAGCTTCTGTTCGAGCTGGATCCGCGGCAATACCAGGCCGCGGTGGAGAATGCCAAGGCAGACGTAGCGGTTTCGCAAGCCCAGCACGATAAGTACACTGCCGACGTGCAACGTGATACTCCGCTGGCAGCGCAAAACGCCATCCCGCAGAAGCAGCTCGATACCGATCTCGCCAATCAGGCTGCGATGAAAGCAGAGGTGCAGGCCAAGAAAGCCGCGTTAGACAACGCCGAACTGAACCTGGCGTGGACCAAGGTTTATTCCCCCATTGACGGCATTGCCGGAGTGTCCAATTCCCAAGTCGGCGATCTGGTCGGAAGCAGCACGAAAATGGTGACTGTCTCCCAGGTGAATCCCATCTGGGCCTATTTCAACCCTCCCGAGGCTCTGTTTCTCGGCTTTGCATCACAAGTGACAGGAATCATTACGGGCAAAGTCAGCGCCTCCACCCTTAAACAGACACCCTTGACGTTCATACAGGCGAATGATAAGCCTTATCCCGCAAAAGGCTACATCATCTACGTGAACCGCCAGGTCGGCACGCAGACCGGCACTATTCAGATGGCCGCCGAATTCCCCAACCCTGACGCCGTGCTTCGCCCCGGTGGCTTCGGACGGGTGCGGATCTCGACCGGTGTGAACAAGGATGCCCTGCTGGTGCCGCAGCCAGCGGTGATTGAGATACAGGGACAGTATCAGCTTATTGTGCTCACGCCTGACAACAAGGCGCTGTTCCGCCCGGTCAAGATGGGAGAGCGCGTCGGTGCGAACTGGATTGTTAGCGAGGGCCTGAAGCCGGGCGAGAGAGTTGTGGTGGAAGGCATCCAGAAAGTCCAGCAGTTTGCGGCGGCTGTCCCCGAAATGGCCAAGGAAGGTGTTCCCGTTGTGGCCAAGCCGTACGTACCACCTGCGGAGACGGCAGGGGGCGACTGACCATGTCGAAATTCTTCATCAATCGGCCCATCGTCGCTATCGTAATCGCCATTCTGATGGTCTTGGCCGGCGTGGTCGCCATGCTCGAGCTGCCTACGGCGCAGTTCCCCAATATCGCCGATCCCATGATCCAGGTGAAGGCCACCTATCCCGGGGCGGATGCTACGACCATTGCTGAATCGGTGGCGACTCCCATTGAACAGCAGATGTCGGGCGTCAGCGGCATGAACTACATGTACTCGTTGAGCGCCAGCTCGGGCGGTGGCATGACGTTGTATGTGGACTTCCAGCTCGGAACCGACATCAACACCGACCAGATTCTGGCGCAGATGCGAAGTGGCCAGGCCAATTCGCAACTACCCTCCGAGGTAACACAACAAGGAGTCATCGTGCAGCCGGGCACGACTGCCCCCTTCATGCTGCTCGATCTCTACTCTCCCAGCGGCGCTTACGACAACATCTTCCTGGCCAACTACGCCATCATCAATTTGCAGTACGCTCTGACGCGTATCTCCGGCGTCGGACAAGTGCAGATATTCGGCGCCGGACCCTATGCCATGCGCATCTGGGTGAATCCCGACCGGCTGGCCAGCTTGGGAGTGACAGTCTCCGACATTACCAACGCAGTCAAGGCACAGAACAAGGTCAATCCTGCAGGCCAGGTCGGCGGCCAACCCGTTCCCCAAGGGCAACAGTTCACCTATAACGTGCGTGCCCCCGGACGCCTGCCGACACCGGAAGAGTTCGATCAAATTGTCGTCCGAGCCCAGCCGGATGGCTCCATCCTGCGCCTGAAAGATGTGGCGCGGGTGGAAATGGGATCGCAATACTATTCCTATATGGCGCGCCTGGGAACGGCACCCGAGGAGGGGAAGCCAAGTAAACCCGCCCAGCCGGCGGCGCTCATTGCACTGTATCTGACTCCAGGCAGCAACGCTCTGCAAACCCGCGCCAACGTCCTCAAATTTATGGACGAGGCGAAAGGAAGGTTTCCCCAAGGGCTGGAGTACATCACGGCGCTCGACACCACGCTCGCGGTCAGCGAAGGAATCCACGAGATTTATAAGACCCTCGGCGAAGCCATGGTCCTGGTCATTCTCGTGGTCTACATTTTCCTTCAGGGGTGGAGGGCCACGCTGATCCCGCTACTCGCTGTTCCCGTCTCCTTAATCGCGACCTTCATGGTCTTCCCCATGCTTGGGTTCTCCATCAACACCCTTTCGTTGTTGGGACTGGTGCTGGCCATTGGTTTGGTGGTAGACGATGCCATTGTCGTGGTGGAGGCGGTGGAACACCATATCGAGCATGGCCTCTCACCTCATGACGCCAGTATCAAGGCGATGGAGGAAGTCTCTGGGCCGGTAATTGCTATCGGCCTCATCCTGGCAGCGGTGTTTGTTCCCACGGCCTTCATTCCCGGTATCACCGGGCAGCTTTACAAGCAGTTCGCCGTCACCATCGCGATTTCGGTTCTCTTCTCTGCGTTTAACGCGCTTACGCTCAGCCCCGCCCTGTCCGCCCTGCTGCTGCGTCCCAGGAAGCCGACCAGGGGCCCCTTGGGTGCTTTCTTTCGCGGGTTCAATAACGTCTTCGGCAAGGCCACCGACGGATATGTCGGCGCTTGTCATCATCTGATTCGCAAGGCAGGCATCGCCTTTCTGTTACTGGCCGTGTTGACCGTGGGTGCCGGTTATTACGGCAAGAGTCTCCCGAAAAGCTTTCTCCCTGACGAAGATCAGGGCTACCTTTATGGCGGCTTGCAACTGCCGGACGCATCCTCCCTGCAGCGCTCTTCCGAGGCTGCGCGGGAGGTCGAAAAGATCATCATGGACACGCCCGGCGTGCAATACGTCAGCTCGGTCATGGGCTACAGCATGTTGAGCGGCGTCAACGCTACCTATAGTTCCTTCTTCTTTATCTCGTTGAGGCCCTGGGCAGAACGCAAGACTCCGGAGACCAGCTACGATGGCGTCAAGGCCCACCTGGCGAAGGCGCTCTCTCGAATTCCGGCGGGCATCGCATTCTCTTTCCCGCCGCCGGCAATTCCGGGTGTGGGAACCTCGGGAGGCGCCACCTTCATTTTGGAAGATCGCTCGGGCAGCGGTATCGATTTTCTTGCCAAGAACACTCAAATCTTCATGGCCGAGGCCCGCAAACGGCCAGAGCTGCAAGGCACAATGACCACCGCTTTGTTCGGCGTGCCCCAGGTCGGCGTCAACGTGGACAACGCCAAGGCCATGACCCAGCAGATCCAGTTAAGCGGCCTGTACGAGACCATCCAGACGTTCATGGGCGGCGCGCTGATTAATTTCTTCAATCGCTTCGGGCTGCAATGGCAGGTGTACGTCCAGGCCGACGGTGACTTCCGCACTAAGGCGGAGAATCTCGGCAAGTTCTATGTTCGTAACGCAGCGGGCGACATGGTTCCTCTAAGTACCTTGACCAGCACCTATCCGCGCGCAGGCGCCGAGTTCGTTATGCGCTACAACCTGTTTAACTGCGTGCAGATCAATACCTCCGCTGCACCGGGCTACAGTTCCGGCCAGGCCATGGCTGCTCTGGAGGATGTCTTCCGTAAAACCATGCCCCCGCAAATGGGATTCGACTACAGCGGCATGTCGTACCAGGAGCAGAAAGCGGCGCAGGGCGTTTCGCCAGCCACCATTTTCGGCCTCGCGTTCTTTATCGTCTTCCTCATCATGGCGGCGCAGTACGAGAGCTGGACGCTCCCTTTCAGCGTGCTGTTGGGCGTTCCGATCGCCGTCTTCGGGGCGTTCATCACCCTTTATTATCGCCGTCTTGATAACAACGTGTACGCGCAGATCGGACTGGTCATGCTGATCGGACTATCAGCTAAGAACGCCATTCTGATCGTTGAATTCGCCAAGTTGGAATACGACAAAGGCAAGCCCCTGATTGACGCCGCTCTTACCGGGGCGAGGTTGAGACTGCGGCCCATCCTGATGACCGCTTTTGCCTTCATTCTCGGCTGCGTACCGCTATGGACGGCTTCCGGCGCCGGCGCCATCTCGCGGCAAGTGCTAGGCACCTGCGTGATTGGCGGCATGATGGCCGCGACACTGCTTGCGGTTTTCTTCATTCCCGTCAGTTTCGACGTTGTGGAGCGTTTTGGACTATGGATATCGGGCGGAAAGAAAGAGCCGCAACACGAGGGACCGGGACCTGTCCCGGAAGGAGCCGGCGATGACTAACATGAAAACATCCGCCGTTTTTGTGTTGTTGCTCGCGCTGTGCGCGTGCAAGGTCGGCCCCAATTACAAGCGTCCCACGCTGAGCGTTCCTGGCGATTATCGTGGAGTTGCGCCCGACGCCTCCACACAGCAACCTCCTGCCGGCGAACAGTTCGCCGAGATGAAATGGTGGATGGTCTTCCAGGATGAAACCTTGCAGGCCCTCATCAAAGAAGCGCTGGCCAATAACTACGACATGAGGATCGCGGCCGCCCGCGTCCTGCAGGCCAACGCCAACCTGGGCATCACTCGCGCCAATCAGTTCCCGCAAGTGAACGGAGGGGTCGGCGTTAGCAACGAACGCAATAACTTTTTCCCCGGTGCTCCGACCTTCGATGTTGCGCAAATATCGATGTCCTATATCGTGGACTTCTGGGGACAATACCGCCGTGCCACCGAAGCCGCGCGGGCCAACCTGCTGGCCACGCAGTATGGACAGAACGTGGTGCAAGTCACACTGGTCTCGTCTGTGGCCGACGACTATTTTCTGCTGCGCCAGTACGATGCCCAGCTCACCTACGCCAAGCAGACGGTCGGGAACGACAAAGAAATCCTGAAGCTGAACGAAATCAAGTTCCATGGCGGCGAAAGCGCCATCACCGATGTCTATCAGGCGCAGACTTTGTTGCAACAGGCGGAAGCCGAAGTCATCAGTCTGCAGCAGCTTATTCCGCAGACGGAAAACAACCTCAGCATCCTGCTGGGCCGCAATCCGGGCGACATCGCCCGCGGGCTGAACCTGGTGGACCAGCCGCACCTGCCCGAAGTTCCCGCCGGACTGCCTTCTTCGCTCTTGCAACGCCGCGCTGACGTGCGTCGTGCGGAAGAGAACCTGGTTGCCGCCAATGCTAATGTCGGCGTGGCCAAGGCCGCCTTCTTCCCGCAGATTTCCCTGACCGGCCTCTTCGGCGCGCAAAGCACGTCCATTACCAGCTTCCTGCTGGGACCAGCGACCTTCTGGGCGGTAGGTGGGCAGATTGCGCAACCGATCTTTCAGGGAGGCCGCATCAGGTCCAACTACCGGCTGGCCTGGGCGCAACGCGACGAAGCCGAGTTGACCTACAAGCAAACCGTCTTGCAGGCCTTCGGGGATGTCTCCAACAGCCTGGTCGGTTACTCGCAATCGCGACTGTACCGCATCAAGATCGAGGAACAGACCCACACCTACCAGGAAATGGCGCACTTGGCCAACGTGCGCTTCCAGGGAGGTGTCACCAGCTTCCTCGAGGTGCAGTATTACGAGGATCAATATTTCACCTCAGCGCTGAATCTGTCGCAGGCCTGGTACACCGAGTTGGCGAACTATGTTCAGCTCTACCAGGCGCTGGGAGGCGGGTGGGAACAGAAACCGTGAGCAGCGGTTTTTACTGTGGTTCCGCCCGTTGCGGAGCCCCAAACATCGAGTGAGAAAAACTGCTAACGGCTTGGAGTGCGGCAAGCAGCTTGAACCAAGGGATTAGAGGTTGTTATGGCGCTTCTTGATTTGGTCTTTCAGGGTGGCGGAGCCAAAGGCGCTTGCTTCGTCGGCGCCTTGGACGTCCTGGCGGCAGCGGGACACAAGCATAGACGATTGATCGGGACTTCCGCAGGCGCCATTACCGCAACTTTGCTGGGAGCCGGCTATTCCGCAGCCGACCTTTTGCAAGCGACCTCCGAAAACTTGCCGGGGACGACAGATCCCATCTTCACCACCTTCATGGACGCTCCCAAAGAAACTGACTTCGACGTGGCTGAGATCACCAATAGCCAGATTATGGAGTTGCTAACCACAGCGCGGGTACCGGCATTCGCGTCCCGGGAGATTCTTGACGTTGGAATGCACCTCGATCTCTTCCGCGAGATGTTCTCCTTTAATGAGTGCGGCGGATTCTATACCGGTAATGCGTTCCTGACTTGGTTCCGAGGAAAGTTGCAAGCCAAGGGACTTAATCCAGACCTTACCTGGAGTCAGTTTGCAGCCCAGACAGGGTCAGACGTCTCGGTTGTAACTTCCGATGTGACGGACCACGAGATGCTCGTATTGAACGAGCGAACGGCTCCGCAAGTACCGGTTGCCTTGGCGGTGAGGATGTCGATGAGCATTCCGTTCGTTTGGCGAGAGATGGTTTGGGATAAATCTTGGGGTACCTACCGAGGCCGCGATAAAACAGGTCACATATTTGTGGACGGAGGCGTTTTATCAAACTTTCCACTGGAACTGGTTGCTGAAAGCTCTCCCGAGATTATAGAGATTATGGGCAACACCGATCCGAATGGCGCAGGTACTTTGGGATTGATGCTGGACCAGACCATTCCTGTACCCGGCGGCCAGAATTCGCAGACGCCGCGTCCCAGGCTACGCACCGCAGACCGCGTGACTCGTCTCATCGATACTATGACTGGAAGCTCCGACGCGACGGTGATGCGAAAATATCCCAACTTTATATGCCACTTGCCCGTCGGAGGGTACGGCACCACTGAGTTTCGCATGTCCAAGGACAGGATGAACCGTTTGATCGATGCTGGACGAACCGCTATGACTGCATATTTGGCATTGCAGCATCTTTGAACTAGTGTAAGCAGGTTTTGGATAGTAGGGTTGGAGTCTTGGCAGGTCTCGGATGAACCTGTAAATTGTAGGCGGGATTTGTAGCCCAAGTCATACTAGCCGGATAGTATTTCGTACAAAGCATTGACTTCCCCTCCCTTATAAAGTATAGATTCTCGAAGCCATTTGCTTGAGTCGAGATGGATAGTCAACTTTAGCGTCTACCAGCGCCGAAGCTCTGCCTCTAAACCCGCCTTCAGACGAAGCAAAACAACTTAAGGAGATACATGAAGCCTTTGCGATCGCTCGCATTCGCTACGGTTGTGTTGTTAGGTGCTCTAGGAAGCGCCAGCGCACAATCCCCGTGGCAGCCTCTAACCCATCAACCCAGTTTCAGCGCCAGCAATCCACTACTTCTCACCGACGGCACGGTCATGGTGCACGATGCCGGTGGAGCAAATTGGTGGAAACTTACTCCTGACCAAAACGGTAGTTATGTCAACGGAACTTGGAGCCAGCTAGCTTCATTGCCGGCCGGTTACCAGCCTCTCTATTATTCCTCGGCCGTATTGCCCGATGGGCGAGTGATCGTCGAAGGCGGCGAATACAACATGGGTCACGACGCTTGGACCAATAAAGGCGCCATTTACAATCCCGTCACCAATACGTGGACTGCGATGACTCCGCCGTCCGGATGGGCACAGATTGGTGATGCCCCGAGCGTAGTGCTCTCCAATGGGACCTATATGCAGACGGATTGTTGCGATACGCCTCCGAAGGCAGCATTGCTAAACCCGACAACGCTGACTTGGACCGCTACCGGCTCGGGCAAATTCGACGTCTATGACGAAGAGGGGATGAACCTGTTGCCTGGGGGCAAAGTGCTCGACGTAGATGCCTATGTTTTTGTGTATAACCCCACCGGCATGAACTCGGAGCTCTACGATCCCAGCACCGGCGCGTGGACCAGCGCGGGTAGCACGGTTGTGCAGCTCTGGGACTCGTGTGGTGGCGCAGGTGGTGCGTCGTACGAGGTAGGCCCTGCAGTGTTGCGTCCCGACGGAACCGTCTTCGCTACCGGCGCCAATGGTTGTGGCGCCGCTCATACCTCCATCTACAACAGCAACAACGGCTCATGGACGGCAGGACCAAACTTTCCTGGCAACCTTGGTATCGCGGATGGCCCAGGGGCGCTTCTTCCCGATGGCAATGTCCTAGTGATGGCCGGCCCCGGAATCTTTCAGAATGGCGCCGTATTCTTTGAATGGGATGGCACTAACCTGAATCAAGTCGCTGGAACACCCAATTCCCCGGGCGATCCCTCCTACGTCGGCAACATGCTTGTGCTGCCGACCGGCCAAGTCCTGCTTACCGACTTCAGTTCCGATGTGGAGATCTATACCTCGACCGGGAGCCCAAATCCCAACTGGGAGCCTTCAGCAGTTCTTAGTTTGAGTTCGCCAATTATCAGCCGTGGAAGCACCATCATGCTGAGCGGCAGGAAGTTCAACGGCTACTCGCAGGCTGTAGCCTACGGCGACGACGAACAGGCTGCCACTAACTACCCCATCGTGCGTCTCACCAATGCGAGTACGGGTCACGTCTTTTATGCCCGCACTCACGATCACAGCACTATGGCGGTAGCTTACCAAGGTCCCGCGTACACGCATGTAGATGTGCCGGCCAATATGGAAACCGGGCAAACCTATCTGGAAGTAATTGCCAACGGGATTGCATCGCCCCGCTACAACATCGGAGTACGTTAGAAGATGTAAGGTACTTTGCAAACTAACCCTGAACCGTGCCACGTTTCCTGTTCGAACCAGAGCGGAAACGTGGCATAACTTTTTCTACCCATGCTTTACACGGCCCGCCCGTTCTGGCCGGAAACATCGAGATATCTCATCGTGATGGCCAACCAGACTCAAGCAGAAGGGTCTTTCGGAAGATCTGGACATTCCCCTAAGGAGGCTCTGATTAAGTCCGGGCCTTGAAAGGGCACGGCTTCAGCCGTGCCGTAAGTTCGCAAAATCATTGCGGCTTTAGCCGCCGAGGAAAAGATCGAGCAACTTAATCAGAGTTTCCCTAACATATTTCAGGAGCAATATATGAACAACGACGACTTTCGCAAAGTGGCGCGATCCGTCCGAGGGTAAGAGAAGAGCCTGGATTAATTATCTGCAGCTACTCTCATTCGCAGGTTGCGGCCTTTTGTAATATTGCGCTCGATAAACTATCGTGGGTAGTAGTTATTGGCACAGTTGTGTTTGCTACGTGAAATTATTTTCTAGTTGCGACAACACCTGATGTAGAATGCACGCGCTGACGTTCCAAGGTCGCTAAGCAGGTTAATCATGAATATTTGGTCCAAGTTGGTTTTGACAAGTACAGCGCTGGTGATCATGACTTCGGTTTGCCCGGCGGGGAGCCCGGCGTCAAAGGTACCGGCCCCGGTAACCTATGTAGTCACCAATGACGACAACGTAAGTCACAACAGTGTTTCCTTCTATGTGCCGGGTGGCACCCAGTCTTCCCCGCAATTAACCTTCAACAATGCTGTTGATACCGGAGGTATGGGAATAGGCGGAGGACTTTTCGGGTCGGCCCGGGTAAGGACCGCTGCCGACAGTTCCGCTCAGTGCCTATACGCATCTGACGCTGGTACCGCTACGATTGCGGGAATCGTTATCCAGACTCAGCAGGTTGCCGGAAGTTTTTCCGGCTCGGCCACCGACGCCGGTGACGTAAACGGAATTGGTTTGGCGCTGAATAATTCCTACCTCTATGCCGGATATACCACCTCGAACACCATAGGTACCTTCGCCATCCAGTCTGGATGTCAGCTTTCGTTCCTGGGTGACATACCGGCGGCAGGACTCAACGGAGGCTCGCCAGCCGGGATGGCGTTGCATGGGAATCTGATGGTAGTCGCTTACGCCGATGGCTCTATCGAGTCTTTCGATATCTCGAACGGTATACCGATCCCTAATGAGGATGAGCAGAACTCTACCGGCTTCGCCCAGGTTTATTTTCCCGTGGACGTCGACATAACCCAGGACGGCCACTTCGCAATCTTCGGCGACAGCGCTCCTCCCACGACGGTGGAAATATCCGATATATCGTCGGGAAAGCTGACAACTACGGTGCAATATACTGTGCCGGGCCTGGGACCCACTGCGCTCGGGACGGGCGTAAATTCCGGCAACGTACGTCTTAGCCCTGACGAAAGTCTTCTATATATTGCGAACAGCCAAGGCGGTACCGTAACCGCTGCCTTCTTCGATAAGAACACAGGCAGAGTCTATGGTGGCTGCATTTCTCCGACGCTCAGCGGTTTTTACAACCCGTGGGCGTACGTAGGTTCTATCGCAACCAGGGATACTTCAGGTACAGGAGGAGTGCTCTACGTTGCGGAATGGGGATTCCCTATGTCTTCGATCGCCATCGTCAAGGTGGATTCGAACGGATCGACCTGCACGTTGACGGAGTCTAGCGCGTCTCCAGCGTCGGATTTCCTCAGCGTCGGACTCTTGTCGATCCAAGTATTTCCGCCGCGGCCGTTTTAAGACGCAGGTGCGACTTCTGCCCGTTGCCACAGCTGCTGTGCCGGGGTTTTAAGGTCGCATCAGCAAAAACAACGCCTTCCTGCCGCAAGTTCGACAGGATCGAGTCATTCCAGTTTTGAATGTCGGGGAAAATAGATATGCGTGCATTGCTTAAGTCGGTGTTGTTTGTCCTGTTAGTTGGATTTGCTTGCCAGAGTATGTTTGCGCAGGCTCCAATTTGCCCGGATCGTCCGCTTCCAGGCAGTCCCGTTCAAAACCCCTTAGATCTCTATAGTCAGAATGGGGTCTTAACTGTCAATCTCACGTTGCAGAACCAGTTATTTCTAGACGGGTTCGAGCACTATTGCTACGTGTACATGTACCAGGGGCAGCAGATCGAAGCACCCACACTGCGGCTGAATCCGGGTGATCAACTTGTGCTAAACCTAACCAATAATATTCAGGCACCCTACGGCCGCCAGAATCCCAAGGCGCACATGAATATGGGCCATATGCAAATGGCCAGCAAGCATGGTGTGTCGAGCCCAGATGATCCTTGCAACGGCCAGATGGTGTTGCCCTCTTCGACCAACATGCACTTTCATGGTCTGAACATTCCGCCGGTCTGTCATCAGGACGACGTCATCAATACCATCATTCAGTCGGGCGACCCCAGCTTCCAGTATTCCTTTCAGGTACCAGCGAACGAGCCTCCAGGTTTGTACTGGTATCACCCCCATGCCCATGGATTTACGTCTACACAGGTTGGGGGTGGGGCCTCCGGAGCGCTCATCGTAGAGGGTACCAGCCCGCTGACGCAGGGACTCACAGAGCGCGTGCTGATCGCGCGCCAGCAGTTTAAGCCCGTCGGCAGCTCACAAGATCCAGACGCCGGCGCTCAGTTGACGCTGAATTTTCAGCCCGCAGTCTACCCCGAGGGAGGGCCGGCACCGGTTATCAACGTTCAAGCTGGGAAACAGGAGTACTGGCGTTTCCTGAACTCTACAACAACCGATTTTCTTACCTTGCAGATTCTGTTCAACGCCGTTCCCCAGGATTTCGAAGTGATTGCAATCGATGGTGTGCAGCTGGCGACGCCGGTGTTTGAGTCGACCGTGATTGTGCCGCCCGCCGGTCGGGTGGAATTCATCACCCCCGCGGTACCCTTGGGTACGTCGGCAATCTTCATGAATCAGGGCTTTAATACCGGCCCGGTCGGCGACAACAACCCGCTACAACGTTTGGCCAACATCGTTCCGATGCAAAACTTGCAGATGCCGCAGGTGCCTGCACACACGACGAGGCCGCCCACACAGCCGGTGCGTTTCTCCGGACTGAAAACACAGATACCGACGGGTACAAGGAAGCTCTATTTTTCAGAACAGGTTGTGGGAACCAACCCGCCTCTGCAATTCTTTATTACGGTTGACGGCAAGAAGCCGAAAGTCTTCGCCATGGACGACCCGCCTGCAATCGTGACCAACACAGGGGCCGTAGAGGATTGGACGATCGAAAATCGCTCAGGCGAAGTCCACGCCTTCCATATCCACCAGATACATTTCCTGGTGATGGCGATCAATGGAGTTCCGGTCCCGAATCCAGATCTTCAAGACACGATACAAATTCCCAATTGGGCGGGTACCGGCCCTTATCCAAGTGTGACCCTGCGCATGGATTTTCGCGATCCCAACATCGCCGGGACCTTCGTCTATCACTGCCATATCCTTGACCACGAAGATGGGGGCATGATGGAGAAGATCCAGGTGCTTCCCGCACAGTAGTCGCGATTTACCAGCTACAGGTCAGACCAAAGCTAAGCCGGAGCATGTGCTCCGGCTTTTCCTTGTCGCGAGTTTGCTTAGGGACCAGCGGTGGCGGGGCAGGCAATGGCCGCATTGGCTTTCTAGGAGCCGGAGGAGCCAAACCCTTTCGCGCCCCGCGCCGCTTCGCTCAGCTCATCCTCCAGGACCTCACCGGCGAGGAACGGATGCTCCAGCAACTGCGCGATCTTATCGCCCCTGCGAATGGAATAGGGTTGGTCGCCGAGATTTTCCATAAGCACGATGATCTCGCCGCGATAGCCGGCGTCTATGACTCCGGCATTGCAGAGCAGCCTCTTCTTGGCGAGTCCGGACCTGGTTTTGACAATGCCACCTGCCGCCGGCACAAACTCGATCGCAATGCCGGTATGCACGGCTGCCGCACTGCGCGCCGCGATGGTGAGATCTTCCGAAGAATAGAGATCGTAACCAATGTCTTCTGCGGGGTGGGCTACGGTTGGCAGAACAGCATCAGGCGAGAGCTTCTTGACTTTCAGCATGAACACCAATTGTGCCAGAAGTGTTTGCCACATGCGAAGAGGCGATGCGTGGCAGAATCTTCTCGACGCACACCGTCCCTCTGCTTACAGTGGTCAGGCGAGTCCCCTTTGAAAACGGAGAGATACCATGAATCAGCTTCCCTATTCACAGCCTGGCGTTCCCTTCTTCGACGAAGCTGCAGTTCAACGGCTCCTGCAGCCGGGAGAGCTACTGCCGGCCCTGGAGCGTGCATTTATTGATTTTTCCGCCGGCAAGCTCGTACATCCGATCCGCAGTATCGTCTCCGTTCCACGACACGGCGGATTTATGGGACTGATGCCAGCGGTCTATGGCGACATCATGGGGACCAAGCTGGTCAATCTGTATCCCAACAACGCGGCGCTGGGACTGCCCACGCATCTCGCCATCATCGTGGTCTTTCGTGCTGACACTGGAGAGCCCCTGGCGGTCATGGACGGACGGCTCATCACCGAATTGCGTACCGCGGCGGTGTCGGCGGTAGCGACCCGGTTGTTATCGGCGCCCGACTCGCACAGGCTCGCGATTCTCGGCAGCGGCGTACAGGCGCGCGCCCACGTCAAGGCGCTCGGACTGGTGCGAAGGTTCGAGGAAATCCGCGTCTGGAGCCGTAATCAGGAACACGCGAAAGAGTTGGCGAACGAGCTCGGAGGCATGGCCATGTCGGCCGAGGATGCAGTACGCGACGCTGACGTCGTCGTCACGGTGACCAACTCCGCAGAACCCGTGGTGCGCGGCAAATGGTTGAAGCCTGGAGTGCTGGTCAATGCGGTAGGCGCGGTCGGACCGAAACGTCGCGAGCTTGATGACGACACCATGCGCGGAGCAGTGATTGTCGACTCGCGCGAGGCTGCACAGGCGGAATCTGGAGACATCTTGCTGGCGGGAGCAAGTATTTACGCCGAGCTGGGCGAATTACTTGCCGGCACTAAGCCAAGACCACAAGCTGAAATCACGGTATTCAAATCGCTGGGCCTGGCGGTGGAAGATCTTGCTGCCGCGAAGCTTGTGCTGGATGCGTCACGAGAAGGTTAAGTGATCTGGATCTTCGTAAGTCCGGCTAGCAGTAGAGTGCCGCCGGCTGAAGCCGGCTCGGATCAGAACAAACACGTGGGACGCAGCGCTGAATGAAGCGCTGCTCTACCCGACCGTTGCAGGTTCCGCGAGCGCTAAAGCGTCTGGTTTGGTTTGGAAAATGTCGGGTAGCCGGCGGAGGACCGGCCACCCGACTGGTTGCTTACGGCAGGTAATAGCGGAAGGAAGTGAAGACCATGTTGTCAACGGCTGTCGGATTCGCGCCCGATGGGTAAGGTACCTTGGTGCCCTCACCAGCCCATGCAGTTTTGGTCAGGTACGAGTACTGCAGACCGAACTGCAGGCGGCCCTTCGGTCCGTTATAGGGCTTGTACCAGAAGCCCAACGAACCTTCCCAGATGTCCTTGGTATCACCGTTACAGTTGGCGAGACCGCCGGGATTGAAGCCCGCAGTCAAACCCGAACTGGGCAGCGTCTCGATGCCACAACCGGTGTTGTTGAAGGCCAGCGCGCCATACCCAACCGGAGCGCCCTTGGCGTTCAGGAAGGCAGTGCGGCTGTCATATTCGATACCGCCGTTGCCGTACCAATCCCACTTGGGAGAGTGATACTCCAACGTTAGCAGGCCCTGGTAGTTTTTGATGGGAACCAGATTGCCGTACGGATTGACGGTAACATCCGACAGGCCTGAAGTGCCATAGCGCCCGACTCCGTTACCGCCCAGGGCGTGGATGCCGAAGTCAACGTGCTTCTGGAACATTGACCAGCGCGCGTTGGCGCCGCCGCCACCACCCCATGTCGAGTCGTTATAGGCGCCAGCCGCGGTGGGCTTCGTCAACGCCGCATCGGGGAAGACGCGATCGCGGAAGTCGCTGAGCACACCGAATATTTCATAGTGTCCGAAGCCCGGCTGAAAGGCCAGTTTTGCGATGAAGTCTGGGGACGCATTGAAAGAGTAGTTCGCGAGGTTGCTGCAGGTCGTCGTTACACTGCTGACGGGGGTACCTGAAAGCGTCGACGAGCAGCCGTTGATAGCGGCGTTATACAGGCCGCCGCTATTGCCCTGAGACCCGAGGAGGAACGAGTTGGCGATGTTGCCGTGGGTCGTGAGCGTCTCTTGCGAGTCCTCTACCGAGAAGCCGAACCAAACCTTGTTGCTGAAGTCCTTAGTCACGCGGAACCCATATTGCCGGGCCCAGCTGAAACCCACGGTATATTGCGGATCGATCGTCATGGGTAGGGCTTCTGTGCGGTTGTCTTCACCCACCTTAGTTTCGGTCACTAAGCTCCACATCTGTCCGCCTGTGAAGCTCCATCCGCTATGTAACGCGGCCTGCGCCCACACTTGGCGCTGGCGCATCACGTAGGAGTTACTCTGGTTATTGTTGGAGGTTGTGCCGGCACCAAGGAAGTCCGATTCAAAGTAGCCGGTCAGGTTCATGCTTTCCATCTTGCCTTGCGCCAGTAAGGAAATACGCGACTGACGTCCCGATCCGTAAAACTCCGACAACCGCGCTGAGGAAGAGCCCGTGTAGGGAATCCCATTGAGGTTGGTATTGATGTCAGCTCCCTCTGCACGTTGGCGCCAAACCGTTTCTGCCGCCAGGAAGCCACCCGGAGTAATGGTGATTCCCTTGTAATGGATGGACAATGGACTCTCTAAGTCGCTAACCCGCTTCTGTGTCTCCTGCAGTTCGTTTACGGTGTTGCCTGAGACCGTCTTCAGATCGGCGACGTCGTGCTGCAGTGCGCCAACCTCGTCGCAACAGTTCGGGGCGGCCGCCGGCGGCGGTGTGGGCGCCGGGAGGTTGGCGACTTGCTGCTGCAGTTGCTGGATAGCCTGGTCGCGGCTCGCGATCTGCTGCTGTAACTGCTGAATCTGCTGCTGTTGCGCAGAAATAGCGTCTTTCATGTCCTCGAGCGTCTTTGAAACCGGGGCCGAACTGCTGTGGTGGGCAGTTTTCGGTTTCGGGGCCGAGGAATCTGTTTGTGCGACAACGCTCGTCGTGATCAGAACCGCGAGCGCTAAAGCTAGTGGTCGTTTCATTTTCTCTCCTGAATTCTCAGTGGGGCAGATGAATTACAACCAATTCGCAAACCCTTGGATCGTCGATACGAACCTGTTTCTTGGTTATTTAGGTTCCAGCGAATCGTAAGTTGGAGAGGTTACAAGTTTGTGAAAACCTGATGAATGTTCCACAAATAACCCCCGGCGGGAGCAACCAGAGGCTGGTCAGGCAGAATCGGCCGAATCTTTGGGGATGGGGCACAGGCTCACATTTTGTCAGCAGGGTTCATCTTCCTGTAATGTGCGTCGTCTATGCTCGCAAGGAATTTGTTCGGGCGCTGTCGGATACACCCACGAATGGGTTGGGGCAGGAACTACTTCGCTCACGCGAAAACGGGCTGGCGTGTTAGGCTTTTCCGGCCTTCGAAGCAAGCTAACAAAGGAGGAAGTCATGAAAAAAGTACTGGCACTGAGGTACCCGTGGAATTTACTGGCGACGGTTCTGCTCGCGGCAGCATTTCTTACACCAGCGCAACAACTCATGGCGCAGATGCCGGCAGCTGGGGCTTCCTCGCAAGCGCAAGAGATGACGCAGAATCTTAAGGAAGTCTTCTTCCCGTTCAACGTTTACAACCGAGTTGTCGATCCCGCCCCGCTGAACTCAGACGCGGAGTGGTTAAAGCAGCACCCCGACGCGCACTTGTGGATACAGGGTTATGCCGATATCCGGGGCGACATCTTTTACAACCTCGTGCTCTCTTATCGGCGCTCCCAGTTTGTGAAGTCCAAGTTGATCAACAGCGGCGTAAACGAATCGCAGATCGGCTTCGCCACCGGCTGGGGAAAGCTTTATCCTGTTTGCCAAGCCACAGACGATGCCTGCTACCAGAAGCAGCGCCGTGTGGACATCGTGCCGCCCGACACGATGTAGCTGCGAGCCGCGTGGTTTGCGATAACTCGCGGGGTCATGATCTTGACGACGGATCCGGCACGCCGCGAGCACAATCGGCCTGCCGAAGTTTTTCGCGCAACGCAGGGCCGGCCAGTATCGGAGTTGCTCGCGGAACGCAACGGGACGCCCATGATCACGCCTCTGTCCGAACTCTTTGACGGAATCTGACGCGGGCCGTGTGATCACGCCACTGTGTTGGCGCATCTCCCGCTGCATTGTTATAATTTAGTCTTGCCACAGCGTTGTTTGTCTTGCCCACTCGCGCGCGTCGTGGCCAGGTAGCTCAGCTGGTAGAGCGCAGCCCTGAAAAGGCTGGCGTCGGCGGTTCAACTCCGTCCCTGGCCACCATTCAAACTCAACAACTTAGGCAACTGAGAGTGGCGTTCGAGGCTCAGCCGAAATAAGGCTGACGTCGCTCGTTTGACCAAACTTATAGCACAGATTTGAAAAGCGATAACATTGCCCAGAACTACGCTCCAGACCCGCACGAACAATGCGCGAACATGGCTGGGATTAAGGACGATGCCGGCTTTGGCTTTAGCGCGCCATGTTCGACAGGCGGGGCGATCCACGAACCACAGAGGATCCTCATTCGCCGCAACGCACCGCCCATTTTCCCTGCCACCATAAGCGGCCCGGTTTCAAGGATCTCCCACGGCGAAAATGCGCTGCGAATCGATAGTGCGAACACAATGCGAAAGCTGCTCCGAGGAAGTGGGCCGATGCTTTGCGGCTCAGTTTCGGCTAGCTTTGGTGCAATTCGCGGCGGCTCCGTCGGGTCCCTGGACAGTGTGCGGTTCGCAATCGGCCAGCGAGCCGGATTGCGTCGGCTGAATGTCGGCTCTCACGATGGGAATCCCGTCGGTATGCATCCCGTAGAAAGTTGCTTGCACCTGGAATCCGCGAACGTTTTGCCAGGTGAAATCGGCCGGGGCGATGCGAAAGGTAATACCGCGCTCGGTTTGCTGGTTCCACTGCTTCACCTGGTCGGAAGCGGAGGCGCCGCTCTGACAAAACTTGTACTGTTCGCCCAGCTTACCCAGCAGAACTCTGCCATAACGGTCGCGTACGCTAGCCGCCATCTGGGGCGTAATCTGAGCACAGGTACGGATAGTGTCGATGATGTATTGGGTTTCCTTTTCGTAGTCGTGCGGATCCAGGCCATGCGCTAGTGCCGCTTGCGCGAGGAGTTTGGGAAAAGCGGAAGCAAATCCCTCTGCCGTACCGTTGTGTTGCGGGTAGTGCGGTGGCGGCGGCAACTGCGAGCGCAGGCGTTGTTGTTCTGCCGCGAATTTGTCGGCCGGCGAGGGAACCACAACCGGTGGAGGAGGTGGAGGAAACTCTGCGTTGCACGCCGCCACAAACTTGCGGAACGACGGCTCTTGAGGATGAATGGTTACAGGGAATGCGCTGCGATCGCTCAAAGGCAGTGCCAACTGAATGCTATTCGCCCGCATGGCCTCGTCAATGGTGGCAATCGTGGGATCGGACATCTCCGCAGCTTCCCCAAACAAATTCATCAGCATTTTCATCGCCGGGTTGTCCTTGAGGTTGCCCTTGGGAGCGCCAGCTATGATCATGTTCCACAAATCGCGCTCTCGATAGCCAAGAAATGACATGGCAGCCAGATTCGGCTGGTTCTGGTTGCATATCTCCGATCGAAGCCGGTTATGAACCAGGGTTTGGTTGCTCACCTCGATTCGCAGATTTCGCAGATAGGGACAGGTTCCACCACCGCCTATGGTAATCGTGTTGTCCATGCCAAGCCACTCATTGTCATGCACGTCCGCTACTACGGGCAGGCTCTCCTGTTGCAGAGAAATCCCCGAACCCTGCCTGGGATGGTAGGTGAACTGGAAAGATAGGGCGCGAGTGTCAAGTTGTGGTCCGCCCTTTGGGGGTGCAGGCTGTGGAGATTGGACGGCCGCGCCACCCGCCTTCAGGATCATCCCGCCGAGTAGCTCTGGAAACGAACTCAGAAGGGGCCCCAGTTTGTCGTCGCGGGAGCATTCGGCCCTTACACAGGTATAAGCTTCGTCCGCCGCGCCATAGTTCGTCCAGGCGACAACGCTGGGCTTCCCGGTCAGGGGGTCACTCTCTGGCTTAAAGCTCCAGATCCCATCGGCTCCTGGATTGCAAGTGTTCGGCGAAATCTCCGGGCGCGACGGACTGGCTGCCGCTTGCCTACCCTTGTCAATCATTGCCGACAGCACAGTTGCCGGCACACCTTCTCTCTTCAACTCGATTACATCTTCGTAATTGAGTTGATATCGTCCAGGATAGGCTCGGATCATATCCACAACCACAGTCGGGGACAAACCGTTCTTGACCATTTTGACGACGGATTGGTTGGTCAAGACCTCTTCTGCGTTCTGCTGCGCTTGCATCGCCGAAGTGAATACGAGCAGTGAGCAAACCAACAGCAGCAACCTTGGGACCCACATCCCTCTCACAACCGCTGTATTCACAGGACTCGCCTCCTCACAGGACCTCGATCAGGAGGTGTTGATTCAAAATTATTGCGAGATGATACATCAAGGGTACGGTGACGCGCGAACCATACGCGAACATGGAAGCGCCGAAAACCGCCCAACTGAGCCTACATTGTCCTAAAAAGACTTTGGCCCAAGCTATTGCCTGGGAGTGATATGCACTGATTTCAACCAACTTTCCACCATTCGGTAAGCGGCCCTGAAAAGGTTGGCGTCGGCGGTTCAACTCCGTCCCTGGCCACCATCATTCTAAGTGACTTAGACGATTGCACCGCATTTCTTCAGCCCACGTTTCAACCCATGAATCACTGGACTCGCTCGGTCAGAAGGTGAGCGCGATCGCCCAGCAGCAACTCCAGGAACCTGCCCTGGGCTTCCAGTTTCGCCTCCCGATCCGACTGCGCGTACAGCTGCATGGTTGTCCTAACGTCCTCATGACGGAACAAGCCTTGCACCGTTTTCGGATCACACTTCAGTTTCACTAACGCAGAGGCCGCCGCCCTATTTGTCCAAGGAGAAGATTATCGACCAGGGAATGATCCGTGATTTTTCCTATGACTGCCAGCAGACCATCAGCGCTGACCGATGGGCATTGGCAGGAGAGGCTGGACGATTTACTGATCCCCTGTACAGCCCGGGCGGGGACTTGATTTCTCTGTACAATACGCTGATTACGGATGCAATCCTAACGGCCGACAGCAACAGCCTGGCAATCAAGGCTCGACTTTACGAGATTCTTATGTGGGCGCTATATGAAGCCTATGTTCCCAGCTATGCCGTTGGCTATGAAGTCCTCGGGGATCAGGAGTGCTTCACCATGAAGTATGCCTGGGAATTAACGATCTATTTTACCTCTTATGTCTTTCCATTCATCAATCACTTGTTTACGCAGACGGCGTTTGTGGTTCCTTATCTTGATTTATTTGCACAATTGGGCGTGTGGAACCATAAGATCCAGGGATTCATTTGTGGGTACTATCGCTGGAAAAAGAGCCAGCCGGTCGAGGTCGGCAGCCCAATTTTCTTTGACTTCACCGGCTTTGAACCACTGAAAAAGGCCGAGGAGCTTTTTTATGAGGTTGGAGTTGGGCATTCCGAGGCAATCAGTTTGCTCAAGCAGCACATGACCAATATCGAGAGGCTAGGGCGTTTCATTGCAATTTATATTTACTCCGTGGTTCTGGATGACGAAACATTGCTCAGCAACAAGCACCTAATCGAGACCATCAGGATCGATAACCTTCACTTTGATCCTGAAAGAATGCGGCAGGAGTGCGGTTATCTCGATAATGCCAAGGACCACAAGTTCGCAAAGATAGGAACGAAATTCGTCACGCAGTTCAGAAAGTCGCGCGGGAACTTGGCCACAGCCGCTCAAACGACGCCGGAGGCATCAGTAGTGGCTGGCCAAGACTGAAAACGGATTGGCAGAGCAAGACAGTGCATGTCCGTCGTGGCTCGGCACCGAGCCTGGGCTGCTGCGCGTGTGGAAGCCACTGAGACTTGAGGTCGCTGAATAGGGGGCAAGGTGTTGGGACACTCTACACCGGCCTTGATTCCTTTTCATGCTTGGTTGTGATCACCACGTGGATACTAATTCGGAGCCGGGAGCAAAATGGGAATCCCGGCAAGTTTTTGGGTGTTTTTGCGCGTGGGATAAGTATTGCCCGAGCCCTAGGACCAGAAACATGAACCGCAGAGAATTGCTAAGAGCGGGTCTCGGCGCTGCAGGTGCTATCGGGTTTTTGGGTTGGCGCGGCCAAACCGAAGACAATTCAGCAACACTGCCGGTTACCCGGCCGGGAAGGACGCTCCTCGAATATCTTTGTCCACCCGACTGAGAATTGCGATTAACATTTCTCCTGCTGCGGCCAAGCGATCCTTGGCTGACAGAATGGCTGTAAAACTGCAGCGTCAATTTGACATCGCTGTGGCGGAGCAGAGTTTAGACGGTCTTCGGATCGGTTCTGATGCGGCCAGCCCGGCCCGTTATGCTCTAACGCGCTATTCTGGCTTTCCGGCCAAGGCCCTGATCGTTTTGCTGATTGCGTGCGCGACGCCGAACGACTCTGGTACCGAAGATTGGTCGAGAAGTCCCAGCCCGCAGGTTGCCGTGATCATGGCGCGTTGCGCAAATTCCTGGGGATCGCCGGCCTGCGATGCCGCGTGTAGCCATCGCAGGAAGATCGTGGCTGAGTCAACCGCGTTCACGCCCGCTCGCGTGGGGACTACACCATACGCGACCATTCCACCCTGATGCACGAAGTCAAGCGCGTGCGAGTCGGAAAAGAACAAGTCAAGCCCCTCATGGGCATCGAACGAAATGATATCCGGTTTGACGCGACGCATCCGTTCGAGCGGGCGGGCCGTACAGCAATGCAATCCAGCGTACGCTCTGCGAACCCTCGCGTCCTCCAATATCACTGCCAACGCATCGAGCATCTTCTCTTCCGAGACCATGGTCGCTGCATTCGTTTCCAGGCACAGGGCCGGCTCATCCACAAACAGCAAGACAGGCAGGCCCGCCACCTCTAGCCGTTCGATTTGCCAGCAGATGATCTGCGAGACGTGAAATGCGATAGCCGAAAACAGGGCTGGGTCGGAGAGGAAGGGGCGGCCACGATGAAACAGATAGGCCGAAAGGGTGATCGGGCCCTCAATCTGGCCCTTAACGGCGACCGCTGCCTCGAACCTCCCAGCGGACAGCGCGTTTTCGAAAGCCCAAAAACCCACTGCGTTCTCGGGTGTCAACTCTCCGTTACTACGGTGAAAGATCTCAAGCACTGAATCAATGCGGCCCTCTTTTACTTGATATCCGTAGCCGTCGTTGCGAGGCTCAAGGTGATCCGCGACGATGCCCAGACCCTGACCGATGATACTTTCTCGTTCGGAGAGTAGCGGCAGCTGAGGCCAGAATGGAATTTCCGCCGAAAACTCGGCAACCGCCTGAATGGCAGATGCAGGGGATATGAGAGGCAGGCTGCCAACTCCGGTGACCGCTCCTGCCGGAACAAACGGCATTCGAATCGAACGGGCCCGATTGGTTGCGGAGGCGATCGGTTTCTCACTTACCGTCATAGGGGTTATCAATCTTGGTCTGCATGGATATCAAGCGTTTCCGGCATCGCTATAATTCTACAAGGCTCGCTGCAGCATCCAATAAGGACAGATCAGACATGATAGAGATAGAGGACCAACTGGGGAGACACCATCTGGTTGGCGTCGATTTTTATTAAGCAGTAGTCAGATCAGCACAGCCCTGACGGGACAACGGAAACATGACGAAATCCGGCCAACATCCAATTGAGCAGATTCTCGAAAATCGCATCGCAATTATCGATGGAGCGATGGGTACGACCATACGTACCTACGGCATGACGGAAGCGGACATCCGCGGGGACCGCTTCAAGGACTCGACTAAGGGTTTACTGAACAACGGAGACCTGTTCTCGCTGACCCAGCCGAAGATGATCGGCGATATTCACCGCCGGTTTCTGGAGGCTGGAGCGGACATCATCGAGACCAATACTTTTGGTGCGACCAGCATCGTCCAGAGCGAATTTTTCGTTGATGACCCGCGCGAACATGGCGGCCGAAAGGGTCCCGAGTTCTACCAGAAGATCATCGACGATCTGTTCCTAGGGAATTTGGCCTGGGAGATCAATGAGCAGTCTGCGCAGCAGTGCCGTGAGTGGGCCGAACGAGTGGGGACCGAAACCTCACGCCAGCGCTTCGTGGCAGGAGCGCTTGGACCGTTGACCGTTTCTCTCTCAAACTCGCCTGATGCCGACGATCCGGGTTTCCGGGTAGTTACGTTCGACCAGGTGAAGATCGCCTACATGCAGCAGGTGCGCGCGCTCATCGCCGGAGGCGTGGACTTTCTCCTGGTGGAGACGATCTTTGACTCGCTGAATGCCAAGGCTGCCCTGGTGGCCATTCGTGAAGTGTTCGATCAAGACGGCACGCAGTTGCCAATCATGATTTCCGCGGCTGTCGGTCGAGGCGGTGAGACGATGATCTCGGGGCAGACGGTTGAGGCATTTTGGAACGCGGTGCAGCATGTGAAACCGTTATCGGTGGGTCTCAACTGCTCCCTCGGTCCCGACCTGATGTATCCATTCCTGGAGGAACTCTCGGAGAAGGCCGACGTGGCGATCTCCTGCTACCCTAACGCGGGATTGCCGAATCCTTTGGCAGAAACCGGATTTGATTTCGGGCCGCAGGACATGGCGGGATACCTGGGAGATTTTGCACGGGGAGGGCTGATCAATATCGCTGGCGGCTGTTGCGGCAATACGCCTGAGCATATTGCGGCTATCGCCAAAGCGCTGGAAGGGCTGCCTCCGAGAAAGTTTGGAAGGTCGGACGCTGTAAGATCCTACGCCCTCGGTGAGAGATGAGAATGAGCTTGCTAGATAGCGGGAACGTGGCGCCTGCCACGAGGCTGCTTCGCCTCTCGGGTTCACAGCCCTTCACCCAGCAGCCTGGCGTCTACATCATGATCGGCGAGCGGACCAACGTGGCCGGCTCCCCGAGGTTTGCCAAGCTGATCAAGGAAGGCAAGTACGAAGAAGCGGTGAGCATCGCGCGCCAGCAGGTGGAGAACGGAGCCAATGTCCTCGACATCTGCATGGACGAGGGCATGATCGACGGGGTCACGGCGATGGCGCGCTTTCTTCAATACCTGTCCAGCGAGCCTGAAGTTGCCAAGGTGCCCTTCATGATCGATTCCTCGAAATGGGAGGTGATCGAGGCAGGGCTCAAAGGCATGCAGGGCAAAGGAATCGTGAACTCGATCTCGCTGAAAGAGGGCGAAGAGAAGTTCCGAGAGCACGCAGCGACCGTCCTCAAGTACGGTGCGGCGGCGGTTGTTATGGCATTTGACGAGCAGGGGCAGGCTGCTACCTATGAGGACAAAATCCGAATCTGCGACCGCGCCTACCGGATATTAGTCGACCAGGTTGGGTTCCAGCCCGAAGATGTGATCTTCGATCCGAATATTCTTACCGTTGCCACCGGGATGGAGGAGCACAACAACTACGCGGTTGACTACATTCGGGCAACGCGCTGGATCAAGGCAAATCTGCCGCACGCGAAGGTCAGCGGCGGAGTCTCCAATATCTCGTTCAGCTTCCGAGGTAATAACAAGGTCCGCGAAGCCATCCACTCCGCATTTCTCTATCACGCCATCGCTGCGGGTATGGACATGGGCATTGTTAATGCCGGCATGCTCGAGGTGTACGAAGAGATCGATCCCGAGCTAAAAGTCCTGGTGGAAGATGTCCTGCTGAACCGCCGTCCCGACGCGACCGAGCGCCTGGTCGAATATGGCGAAACGCTGAAGGGCATTAGCTCAGGAACAAGTGGAAAGAAGGAAGAGGAATGGCGTAATGGCACGGTCGAAGAGCGCCTGTCTCACGCGCTGGTCAAAGGGGTCGATGCCTATATCGAGGCCGATGCCGAGGAAGCTCGGGCGAAATTGGGCCGGCCCTTACTCGTGATCGAAGGCCCGCTAATGGACGGAATGGGCGTGGTCGGCGACCTGTTCGGGGCGGGCAAGATGTTTTTGCCCCAGGTAGTGAAATCCGCGCGAGTGATGAAGAAGGCCGTGGCCTATCTGACGCCGTTCATGGAAGCCGAGAAGGCGGCGATGGCCGCGAGCGGACAGGTGGTGAAGGCGCAGGGAAAAATTGTGCTGGCAACCGTCAAAGGTGACGTTCACGACATTGGAAAGAATATCGTCGGTGTCGTTCTTGCCTGCAACAACTACGAGGTCATCGATCTGGGCGTGATGGTCCCTTGCGAAAAGATCCTCGAACGCGCCAAGGCGGAGAAGGCAGACCTGATCGGGCTCAGCGGTCTGATCACGCCGTCACTCGACGAGATGATCCATGTGGCCCGCGAAATGGAGCGCCAAGGTTTTAAGTTGCCGCTACTCATCGGCGGTGCGACCACCAGCCGGAGGCACACGGCCGTCAAGATTGCTCCTCATTACAGTGAGCCGGTAATTCATGTGCTGGACGCCAGCCGCGCCGTGCCGGTCACAACCAGTCTTCTCAGTGACGAGGGCAAGGAGGCGTTCGTTGCGCAGCATCGCGCAGACTACGAGGCGCTCCGTAGGGCCCACACCGCACCTCGGCTGCATGTCATTTGCCTGCAAGAAGCCCGCGCCAGGCGCACTCCGATCGAATGGAGGGCCGAAGATATACCCGTCCCGTCATTTACCGGCGTTCGCGTATTGAAGAACGTTCCTCTGGCGACGCTGCGCGAATTCATTGACTGGTCACCTTTATTCCACACCTGGGGACTGAAAGGGGTTTACCCGCGCATCTTCGGCCACGAGGAACAAGGTGCGCAAGCGCGCCAGATCTTCAAGGAAGCCAATGCGCTGCTGGATATCATCGTCGAAAAAGACTTGATTAGCGCCCGTGGCGTTTACGGTCTGTTCCCAGCCAATGCAGTGGGAGACGATGTCGAACTGTATACAGACACCGGACGTACGAACGATCTTGAGCGGTTCCACTTTCTACGCCAGCAATCGGACCGGGAAGGTGACGACCCATGCCGGTCTCTCGCCGACTTCATCGCGCCGAACGAAACAGGGCTCGCCGACCACATCGGAGCTTTCGCGGTGACCAGCGGGATCGGCCTTAGGGAGTTGTGCGACCGGTTCCGCGCGGAGCACGACGACTACAACGCCATCATGGCGGAGGCTCTCGCCGATCGACTGGCCGAGGCCTTCGCTGAATACCTGCACAAGCGGGTGCGATGCGAATGGGGATACGGTCGCGATGAAGGTCTGAGCAACGAAGATCTCATTCACGAGAAGTATCGCGGAATCCGACCGGCTGCGGGTTATCCGGCGTGCCCGGATCACACGGAAAAAGGACCGCTCTGGCAGTTGCTCGACGTCGAGGCCAATACCGGGATGAAGATCACGGAATCCTTCGCGATGTGGCCGGGATCGAGCGTGAGTGGTCTTTACTTTGCACACCCTCAATCACGATACTTCAGCCTTGGCAAAATCGACCGCGATCAGGTCGCTGATTATGCCCGGCGCAAAGCAATGAGCGTCGCCGAGGTCGAACGATGGCTCGGGCAAAGCTTGAACTACGATCCTTCGAATTAACCTTGTACCGAGAAATTCTTCGAGTACTCCTCAGGAGCGATACCGCCCGCGCTAATCCGGAGTTTCTTTACGTTCAAAGCATAGGGCAGACCGACGAAACCGACTCCGTCCGGATCGCTAGCCACCTTTGTTACAAGCTGTCCGCTGTCCTCATGGCGCTCGGCCTTACCCTCAGGGCCCTGTTTCCCAGAACGAGATTTCGAAATGTGTAATAAGTGCCAGACTTGTTATCGCGCGCATAAATGTTCGGCGTTCCCCACGCCCCACCTACGAGCCTCCAATCTCCAACTTCTCCGGAAAATACTCTCGCTGTGTGATCAAGTCTAAGCTCGCCGTTAGGGTTAGAATTGTTGGCCACTAACACGACACCATCGAGACCGATGACGTTTTCCGACGGATACTCCGGTGCTGCGTAATGCCATTTCTTCGTCAGCTGTGATCTTTCGAGAGGCCATGCCGACGTCGCACTTCCCCCTTCGCAAGATATTCAAACGCCGTTCTAGATCCGTGGGCATGAATCTCGATAACGAGGGGGTTATCCGTTCCCGGTAGCATGCCTACTGTCTGTATTTCGTCAGGCGTGGCTATGTGGATCGTTCTAACATCAGAGGCCGCCTTGTATTTGGCCAGAAATACCTCTGCAAGAGCTGGCGCTAGTTTTTCGCCGATAGTATTAGAACCGCTCAGCCGGAGAATCACATTGCCTGTTATTGGTATGCCCCGGGATTTGTGTGCAGAATCCCCAGAACGCCCGAACCAGTTCGCCCAGCCAAAACCAAAATTACAAGCGCGAGCGCGGCCTCACCGACCAAAATAATTCGAATCTCGTCGATGTAGTGATCGGTGGCTATACCGCCACTGCGATCTAGCAAATTCTTTCGGGCGCACTGTTAGGCTGAGGGAACAAAATCAGACTGCCAGCCGTATCTCCCAACAGGAAATCACAGAACACAGTGAAACGTCTTCCCTCTATTCATTGCAGTTGCTTCACCCACTTGGCTTCTTGGTCAGCCAGCGAAGATAGCCTTACGGTGACACTTTCGGAGTTCTCTGGCGACCAGGAGCTCCACTATGCGGATGTTCTCTTCTAAAGTCTTAATTAAGGCCCTGCTCCTTGTTGTCGTTCCAACAACGTCCGCTATCATGCTGGCACAAAGCCCTAAGACTCCAACAGACTCCGGCACGATTTCCGGGGTACGCGAGAGCGGGTTGAGTGTGTACAAAGGCGTACCATTCGCTGCCCCTCCGGTCGGCGACTTGCGCTGGCGGCCTCCGGTACCTGTCACACCCTGGGCGGGCACGCGTAAGACGGATGCATTTGCCCCAGGGTGTATGCAAATTGGTGTGTCGATGCCGGGTGAGACGCTGTCAAACCTAAGTGAGGATTGTCTCTACCTCAACATCTGGACGCCGGCCAAAAGCGCGCATGAGCGCATGCCGGTGATTGTCTGTATATACGGCGGGGGACATCAATGGGTCGGCCTCGATGCCCCTGTACGGGGGCGACCAACTCGTGCACAAAGGCATGATCGTTGTCACCATCGCGTATCGACTCGGTCCCCTCGGCTTTCTTGCGCATCCAGAGCTGACACGCGAGTCACCGCACCACTCCTCCGGCAACTACGGCCTGATGGACCAGATTGCCGCTCTCAAATGGATTCAGAAGAACATTGCGGCCTTTGGCGGCGACCCGAAGAATGTAACGATCGCCGGTCAATCCTCCGGAGCAATATCTGTCAGCATTTTGATGGCATCTCCGCAGGCCAAAGGCTTGTTTCAGCGCGCCATCGGGGGGAGCGGTGGTCTCTTTGAGCCGCTCCAGCTCGCACCAAAGTACCTGCTGGCCAATGCAGAACGCGATGGCGGCGCGGCGGACGCTTCGCGTGTACAAGTCTGATACGCCGGTGAAGTCAGCCCCCCCACATTTCCTCTTGACACCGCTTCAGGTTCGGGGTAAGTTTAGGGCGCTTTAGTGCCCGCCGTAACCGCCACCCTCGTCTGATGCCCGTTCTGGCGCCCTGAACTGGTATCGGCCGCCAGACTCTGGCCTATTCAGAAATCGCAACTACACATGGCGACGGATTTGCCTTGCCCGACGTGGTTCGGCATTCTTGTTGCCTCCGTGAACGGAACCAGTCCGAGGTTCCAACTTGTAGACGAGCCCAATTCGGTTGGTGAAACTGGATCCTCTCATGGAGCGTTCGAGCGGCAGTTCCGAGATCACGATCGGTCTGATTGACGGCCCGGTGGCCATCGATCACCCCGATTTAGTCGGCGGACAGATTCGCGTGGCTGGTACAGCCAGTGCGGCCTGCAGTCTGTCCGGCAGCATCGCGTGTCAGCACGGGACCTTGGTGGCCGGCGTGTTGATGGCGCAGCGTAGCTCGTCGGCCCCGGCAATCTGTCCTGGTTGCATGCTGTTCGTCCGTCCCATCTTTCCGGAGAACAAATCGGGGAATGGCGATATGCCCACTGCCACGCCGCGGGAACTGGCTGCGGCGATCCAAGAAACCGTCGCAGCGGGCGCGCGCGTGATCAACTTGAGCGCTGCTCTCCTCAATCCCGACTCTGCGGGAGTGCGCCAACTTCAGGCAGCCTTGGATTTCGCGGCGGCTCGCAACGTCATCACGGTGGCGGCAGCAGGCAACCAGGCATCAATCGGCAGCTCGGTGTACGCGTCATCCATGGGGTGATCCCGGTTGCGGGTTGCGATCAGCGCGGGAACCCCATGCCGGAATCGAATTTTGGCTCCTCCATCGGAAAGCGTGGATTGTGCGCTCCAGCGGAAAATATTACCAGTCTCGGAACGGACGGAAATTCTCGCAGCTTCGGTGGGACCAGTGCCGCCGCGCCGTTTGTTACGGGAACCATTGCGCTATTGTGGTCGGCGTATCCCGCTGGAACCGCGACCCAGGTCAAGCTCGCATTACTGCAAGCCGGGGGCGTTCGTCGTGGCACGGTCGTTCCCCCACTGCTGGACGCCAACGCGGCGTACCAGGCGATGGTGGCGGTCCGATGAAAAAGGCGAATGGGGTGAAGAAGCAGCGTGAAAATCTGACGAAGCCCGGCGGATTTGCCTTGCCCGACGTGGTTCGGCATTCTTGTTGCCTCCGTGAACGGAACCAGTCCGAGGTTCCAACTTGTTGAACGAGCCCACTCTTTAGGGCGCCCATTAAATTTCCGCAGGGTGAGGAAGGCGATTGTCACGAGACGTGTGGCCCATGTTTGAGTAGTTGCATGCAATCGTGCACCAATACATGCTATGGAGATGCACCACCCTACCCTAAGCCTTGCTGCCTTTCGACGGAAACTTGCTGTAGTGGAAAATGCGTTAACACCACCTCGGACAAGAACAATTGTGGCGCCTGCGGCCAGGTGTGCAGCGGAGACTTTTGCAGAGACGGCCTCTGCTGGGCTTGCGAGCCGGGACTTACGCAATGCGGGGACAAGTGTATCGACACGACGTCAGACAGGGCGAATTGCGGCGCCTGCGGCAAAGTGTGCGGGCACCGAAGTATCTGCTACAACGGCGCTTGCGTGAAGTGCTCGGAGGGATCTACGCGGTGCGGTAACGAGTGTACCGATTTGACCGGGGACGCGAACAACTGCGGAGCTTGCGGCGTTGGCTGCTCAACTGGAATCTGCAGTGGAAGCGTTTGTAGCACGAAGTGCGGGAACGGACATTGTCCGGTAAACAAGGTTTGTCTTTTCGGAGAGTTTTGCATTTAGTTCCTGGTCGCCGTGCCCGGAATTTTACACGAGAATTTCGCAGACGTGACCGAGTGCTTTCCGTTCCTGGTGACGAAGCTGTCGCCATACTACGACCGCCAGTACTCCTTGCAACATTGATGGTTGGAAACTAGGAGGTGAGTGGGATGAACACGCCTGGATTTACGGCCCACAATTCGCTATACCAGTCAAATCGGCACTACGTAGCCGGCTTGATTTCGAGTTGGATCCCATCTGCCACGGTGGTGCCACTCTTTATAGCGCCCATTAAATTTCCGCAGGGTGAGGGAGGCGATTGTCACGAGACGTGTGGCCCATGTTTGGGTAATTGCACGAAATCGTGCACCAATACATGCTATGGCGAAGCACCGCCTTACGAAAAGGCATGCTGCGCTTCGACTCAGACCTGCTGTAGTGGAGAGTGCTTTAACACCACCTCGGACGCAAAGAATTGTGGCGTCTGCGGCAAAGCGTGCCCCGGCGGGTGGTTTTGCGTCGACGGCGTCTGCCAGCCTTGTAAACCGGGACTTACCCTATGCGATGGCGACTGTGTCAACACGAAGTCGAACGGCGCGAATTGCGGCGCCTGCGGTAAAGAGTGCACGGGCGGAAGGGAGTGCATCGACGGTCGGTGCAAATGCCCAGGGAATTCTACGTTCTGCGGGGACGTAACAACTGTGGCGCTTGTGGCGTTAGGTGCTCAAGCGGTTGCTGCTATCACGGCATTTGTGGCGTGTCCTGCGGGTCCGACGGGTGTTGTCCGCCGGGCATGTTGTGCATTTTGGGAAAGTGCATTTAGTTCCTGGTTGCCGTTCCCGGGATTTTACACGTGCATTTCGCCGAAATTTTGCCTTGACGGGTTGCACTAGGCTCAAAGCCGAGGCACTTGGCCGTGTAACGCTAGGGCCTTATCGGAAGTGCCCCGGCGCGAAAAGGCGAAGCCGAGCGCCTCAGCCTAATGCCGGGGCGCTTTCGATAAGGGCGTTAGAAGGAAGCCGCTGGCACCAGGGGTGCGTGGGCCCTCAGGTTATGGGTTTTGAATGTTGGTGAAAGCGTCGAAGGCGGGTAGAAGGGTTGGTTGGTTCAGGCGAATCCGGCCGAGCCGATTGGGAGCAAAGCGGATATGGCGTGTTGAGACCCTCCCCTGACGGTTGAAACGAGAGTTCTGGCCTGCCAAGGCACACGTATCGTACGCACGCCGAAGCGCGCATGCTTCTCGTCAAAGGGATCACCTGATTAGGAGCTATCAAGGATATAGACCTGGTGTCCTTGTTCTTGCTGCATGTGGGCGGCGGTAAGCAACTCCACAACGCGCATGGGGCTACCGCAGATCGGACACTGCCAGACCGCGGCTGCATCGGTTTTCGCTTCAGCCGGTGGAGGTGCGACCGCTAGCAACCTCCGGCAAAGCGGCAGCAACTCCCGGCGGCGGCGATTAGCGAGCCAGCCAAAGTAGCGGATGCGTGGAAGACCCTTGGGCAGAACATGCTGTAAGAACCGACGCAGGAACTCTTCTAAGGTCAGAGTCATGGCACGAGACGTACTGTGATGCGCGTAGTCCTTCCAACGAAAGGTGACACGATCGCCATCCACCGAGAGGAGGCGATGATTCGAGATGGCCACTCGATGGGTATAGCGGGCTAGGTACTGAAGCACGTGCTCTGGTCCGCCAAAGGGAGCCTTGGCATAAACGACCCAGTCTTCCCGAAACAGAGTGCGCAAGAAGGCTGCGAATGCCTTTTCATTCGCCAGCGACTGACACGGGCCAAAGAAGACAAGTTGCTTCCTCTGAAAAGCCCGCCGTAATCCAGCCACGAACTTGCCCCGAAAGACGCGGCTGAGTACTCTCACCGGTAAAAAGAAGCGGGGTGCCGAGCGGATCCACCGCGAGTGGTCAGGCGACAGTCCACCACCTGGCACGACACAGTGGACGTGCGGGTGTCGCTGCAGAGTCTGTCCCCAGGTATGCAGAATGCTGAGAAAACCGATCTCGGCACCGAGGCGGGCCGGATCGGCTGCAACTTCCAGTAGCGTTGCGGCACTGGTGTCGAACAAGAGTCCGAACAGATACCTCTTGTTTTGCCAGATCAACGGGACCAGCGCGTGCGGCACGCTGAAGACCAGGTGAAAGTAGCAAACCGGCAACAGTTCCTGTCGCCGGGCGCACAACCACTTCTCCCTGGCATTGGTCTGGCACTTCGGACAGTGCCGGTTTCGGCAGGAGTTGTAAGAGATGGCCTGATGCCCACAGCGAACGCATTGATCGCGATGCCCGCCGAGTGCGGCCGTGCGACAACGCGCGATTGCGCGAAGCACTTTGAGCTGGGTCCAGGTGAGTGAATCGCAATAACGTTCGAAGAACTTGTTGCCTGCCCTGTGGATGATATCGGCCACCTCCCAGGGTGGTCGTGTCATTCCGGATAGTCCTCCGGCCGCATTCGCGAAAAGCGTTGGCTAGTGACGGTGATCTGGTCCAGCGGATTCGGTGCGGCGTGCAAGTGGCGCTGCGACATGTGGAGATACCGAGTGGTATGTTCCAGGTGCGCATGGCCCATCAGAAGCTGGATCGTCCGCAGGTCAGTTCCTGATTCCAGCAGGGTTGTCGCGAAGCTGTGGCGGAGTGTATGTGCGCCAATCCTCTTCTTGATTCCGGCGCGCTTGGCGGCTTCGCTGCAGATGTACCAGATCGTGTGATCGGAGATTGGCTGCTCGATCCCGCGATGCCCTTCCGTGCTGGGAAACAGATAATCCTGGGGCCGCTTCCATCGCCAGTACTCACGCAAAGCTTCGAGCAGCTTAGTTGTCATGGGCACATCACGATCTCGGCAGCCTTTGCCCTGACGAACATGGATAACCATCCGTTGGCTGTCCACGTCGTTCACCTTGAGCAGGGATGCCTCTGTGCGACGAATGCCCGTAGCATAGAGAACCATGAGGATGGTGCGATGCATCAGGTTGGGAGCAGCCTGGATCATGCGGCTGACTTCTTCAGGACTCAGCACGACCGGCAGCTTCAGGGGAGTCTTGGGAAAGATCAGGTCGTCGTAGGCGATGTCCCGCCGCTTCAGTGTCTTCCTGTAGAGAAAACGCAGCGCCGACATGCGTCCTTCGACCGTGCCGGGGGCAAGCTTCTTATCGCGGAGTAAGTAGGTTTCAAACTGACGGATCTCGTTACCGCCCAAGTCGTTCCGGCGATTTTCCGAAGTAATCCGCGAACTGTTTGATGGCGAGAATGTAGCCGCGAGTCGTAGCTGGCGAGTAGTTACGACGCTGGAGTTCGTCCAGCACGCGTTGGCGAAGTGAGGTCACAGGAATCTCCTTTCTCTGTGATCCACACTATGTCACCTACTCAACAATGTTGGCTTCGCCATACGCGGTAGTGCCCCCGCGCCAGCGGGTTAGTTCTAACGCCCAAATCGGTGATTGAAGAGCGCGCCTAATCGAACAAAACACGTCAAAAGAAGTGAGCACGACCAGGACAAGTAGATTTAGCAAACCGAGGCCTACTGCAAAGCCGACACCCTCCGAAAACGGTTGGAGCACCGCTTTGCGACCAGCAGGCGATCGGCGTGCAATAGCGTTCCGGTGTGAAAGGCGGAACTCGGAAGAGACCGTCTACGATATGCGCAACGGCAAGCCTGTCAACAACAGTTACGCGGACTACCTGGTGCCGGTGAATGCGGATATTCCGGAGATCGACGTTGTTTTCCTCGATTACCCGGATAAGATCATGAGCCAATACGGCGCGTGTGGCGTGGGCGAAATCGGGCTGACGGGATGTGCATCGGCGCTGACCATGGCAAACTACCACGCGACCGGAGTGCGGGTGCGTGAGTTGCCAATTCGAATCGAGAAGTTATGGTTTGACGGCTTTCTTCTGACATACCGCCGTTACGGTCGCTGGGGCAGTAGTTAAAGCACCCAAGGTGCTGCGTCCCAAACCGAGATTATCGAGGCGCCCCTTATAGGGCCAGACGACAAAGAATTGCTAGAGGGTGTTTCAAAAACATTTCCTGAGTGTGATCCAGAAGCAGGCGAGGTAGAAGAATGCCGCGAAAGGAACCAGGACGGCCCGCTACCCATTTGACCATGCCACCATTGCCCGATTCCTCGGGATCGGCAATTGGCTGATATCGAAAGTCAGGGTGAGTAGCCGTGATGGCGCCCGCGACGTGATCGATCTCGTCGCGTCCACGATGGGCGCCGCTTTTGGGGTCGTAGAAAACGCTATCCTCGGTGAAGATCTCGTCGATAGCAGCGCGTCGCCGCATGGGGTCGTTTTCACCGAAGACATCGCGAAGATTTCGGATCAGTAAGTTCGATACGCTGTAAGACTTGGCTCGTCACTCCTCAATTCTTTACCAGACCGCGAATAGTCGTCCGACGGGTGGTCATCACTCTTACCACTGACGATTCTTAGGTCCTTCGTCCCGAACCGAGAGGCAATTCCGGAGATTCATTTGCTCGGCGCATCCGGCAGCGCAGCGATCAGGGACATGACAGCAGAACGTCTTTCCATATCACCCCGGAAGACAGGCAAGCGCCTCCACGCTATCTGCAAGTCCGGGCTCTGGCCAAGGGAGGTCAAGGCAGCCCACTTCAAGCCCGCGGTATATTGGGATTCGACCGTTAGCAAATTCGGTTGCCGGCGGTCTCGCCGTCATGGGAGAGACGTCATGAGAGGCGGAGTTGTAGTATTCGGCGCTTTGCTGCTGTTCATCCTGGTTTTCGGGCATACTGGCCTAGCCGCAGATCCTGCTGAAGTGCGTGGCCCAATTGACTTGATCGCGGCTTATGACTCAGGGGCCGGACGAAACGCCTTCTTCTTCAATGGCAAGCCGGTGCCACCAACCGTTCGTGCGCTGCCTGGTGATGTAATCGATCTGACCTTCCTCAACAATCTGCCAGCGCCCTCATCTGAGAAATGCGCACTCGGGCTGTGTGCCAATCACAGTAACCTGCACTTCCACGGGCTGCACGTTTCGCCAAACAGCCCGCAACACGACGTTGACGATAACGGCGATGCCGGGAGAAAGCCTGAGGTATCACGTCGAAATACCGTCCTATGCCCCGCCGGGGGGTTGTATTGGTACCACACGCACCCGCACGGTGAGAGTGCGCGACAGGACCTGGATGGCATGTCAGGAGCGATCGTGATTGATGGCATCGACCGCTATTACCCCGTGCTCCGAAACATGCGGGAATGCGTGCTGGTGTTGCGCGATCGAGATCTGACATCCGAGAACGTCGAGGCTCGCAGCCGGTTGTTACACCAAGTTGAGGTTGCCGCTGAGCACTGCGGAACTTCAAGCGGTAACACACCTGAGCGCATTTTCACCGTGAACGGAGAAGTTCGGCCGCAGCTCCCTATCCGTCCTGGCGAGCGCCAGTTTTGGCGCATTGTGAATACCTCTCCGGATCGATATGCGGACATTCAAATCGACAGACAACAGTTAGAGATTGTCGCTCTCGATGGAATGCCGCTCTCCTATCACGACCGGACAATGCACACACGAAAAGTTGATCACCTCCTGCTGGCTCCCGCGGGTCGGCTCGAAGCCATCGTTACGGACCCGCAGCGGGAACAACGAAATTGAGCACGCAGTGTGTGGATACCGGCATTGACGGGGACCTGAATCCCGCGATGGTAATCGCGGATCTCGTACCCAAGTCCGCGCCGAAGGAGCGCTCACATAGGGTTCCCAGAACAAAGGGAGCTCCTGTCTACCGCGAATTCGCGTCGGCTCAAATACAGAGAACGGAAGGGGGTAAGCCTGATTTCATAGCCTCATTCACTGAAGATAAGAATGGCTTCTATATAAACGAGAAGAAATTTTCGATGGGCTCGGACCTGACTTTCAGCAAAGCACCAGCGACAGATGTACTTGATTTTACGTGACAGAGGGGCACTCCAGTCTTCGCCGGCAGTCGTCAACGGCATGGTGTACGTCGGAAGCGACTATCACCTCAACGCTTGGCATTTGCCGAGTCAATGAGGCCGAGCGCACGGGTTAACACCGGCGGTTTACGGCATCTTCAGTCAGGCAATGTTTGGCCCCGTGTCTCCACGGCGAAGGGAATCACCAGCAGTCCTATTCCGAAGGCGATGGCGGTGATGGCGACCGGTTTGCCAAGACTCCCCATCCGTCCGACTAGCGCGCCGATGCCAAAGTTCACTCCCGCGGCAAAAAACCGTCCAAACGAAGTGGTGAATGCGAAGGCAGTGGCACGGACCGAGGTGCTGTATTGCTCCGGCAGCCACAAGCTGAAGACCGCGAAGTTACCGCCAAAAAAGCCCAGGAAAAACAACACGGCGATAAATGGTTTCAGTCCCTGCTGCAGATAAAAGGTCCAGCCAAAACTGAGCAGGATGCAAATCGCCATTCCGAGAAAATAGAAGGCCAGGGTTCGCTTTCGGCCGAAGCGCTCTGCCAGGGGTGGCACGGCAAGACAGCCAAGAATCGTTCCCAGCGACAGCAGTCCCATACCCAAGGACGCCGTGCGCACCGCCTGCGGCTGAAGCATCCCGGCACGTTTGGCTAACGCGATGATGGCGGTAGGCGCATAAACCGCACCCGCCCACAATCCGCAAATCGCAGATGCCAGCAGGACCGTATTAACCACCGTTCGGCGAGTGTAGGGAGCACCGAGAATAGCGCGAAGCGGACTATGTTGACGAACGGTTTGGGTAACGGCTTTCCTCTCCCAGCGCTCTGGTTCCTTTACCCGGCGCAGAACAACGAAGGCCACGATAACCGGCGTCAGTCCGCACCAGAACATGGCCCGCCAGCCAAAGTGCGCTCCCACGGTGTAGTTGAGAGCGGACGCCAGGAAGAAGCCTGCGTAGTATCCAGTCTGCAAGTAACCGGCGCCCATCTTGCGCCGGTCTTCCGGCCACGCTTCAGCGACATAGGTTCCGGCCAGGGCCCACTCGCCACCGATGCCGATGCCGGCCAGCAATCGGAATAGCGCCAGCTGCCATACGTTCTGAGACAACGCAGCCGCTCCGGTGAATAATGCGTAGACAAAGATAGTGGCAGCCAGCACGCGGGTGCGGCCAAATCGATCGGCGATTGGTCCCCAGATCAACGACAGTCCCCAGCCCACCAAAAAGAGGGCGAAGAGGACGGAGCCTACAAATCCCACAGTGGCCGGCGTCGCCTTGATCCCTGACTTGGGCAGCAGCTCGCTGAGCGCGGGACTCAAGACCAGCGCATAAATTACGGAATCCATTCCGTCGAGAGTCCAACCAGTCCAAGCCGCCCAGAAGCCTGTGATCTGCGAGCGATTTAGTTTGGTGTGCGTGGGAATTCCAGAAGGCGGCACCGCGATGTCTGACATTGTGTGACCCTCTTTTGGTACGGTTTGGATGCCAGACTACTTGAGACTACTTATTAAGATATCGGGCAGCATATCACAGCGACTCCAGTAGAGAACCTACCCTTCAAAAGCAGTCTCGCGGCTTTGGAAGAGAACCTGAACTGCTGGCTTGGTTACCTTGCCCATGGCA
>CAWJXA010000002.1:0-939618 GCA_963846715.1 uncultured Acidobacteriaceae bacterium
AGCGACAGAGCGACTAAGGCTTGGTCGTCGGCCTAACACCACAGGCTGCGAGGAAGGCGAACTCGCCTTCCTCGTCGTCTTCAATGTCTTCGCCGGAACCGTAGCAAGGAGTGAAGCATGCAAGCGTTAGATCAGAGCGGGAGCATGGCGGAGTCGGCGTTTCGCTTGTTCCGGTTCTTCCTCCAATGCACGATCTTCCTCGCAGCGGTTGCAACCGCCCGTTGGGGAATTCGTGCTTTCCTGCTCAATCGCGGAGGAAGGTCTAATCGCTGGCTGAATACGTTTTCGGCTACGAATGTCGTTGTTCTTGTTTTACTTCTTCTGTTACAAGGCCCAGCCGATCGATTACTGACCTTTCTGGGAGATGCAATCGCTCGCTTGCGCCCAGAGCCAGAATTGGGTTGGCTTAGCGGCATGCTGGCAGGCCTGTACTACGCGGTAATTGCCAGCTCGATATTTCTACTGGCGATCTATTTCGTGGGTCAGGTGTATTGGTTGGCTGATAAATGGATCGGTGCCTGGAAGGCCCGGCTACGCGCCAGCGGCAAGGCGCTGGAAGCCAATCCCCGATTTCATGCCAGCCGCATCATTCGATTTTGCCTCCTCTTGTTGCGTAACCTAGTGGCGGTTGCACTGGTCCTGGGCTACTTCTTTTACGGCTTCGCCAACTTTCCGCGCACCGAGATATTCACCAACGCTCTGCGGAAGCTGCTGGCTCCGCCGCTGCAGGATGCGGCCCGAGCGGCGGAAAATTACGTTCCCAACCTCGGTTACCTGTTCGTGATATTGCCGTTTTCCTGGATCATCCTCAAGGGATTGAAGTACCTGTTCGACTCCGTTCAAAACGGTAACATCGTGTTCGAAAAATTTCCCGCAGAGTGGGCTGATCCGACGTACAACTTGTGTTGTTCTCTTCGTCTGATGGTGAGCTTCTCTTACTTGCCTGGCGCGAACTCAGCGTTCTTTAAGGGCTTCTCGTGGGCGCTCTGGTGACCTTCGGCTCTAGTGGCTTCATAGGAAAACTGCTGGCTGGAATACTGTTGACTTATACAAGCGCCTTCAAGGTGGGGGACGTGGTTAGAATAGAAGGGGTGTAAGGGACAGTCAAAGAGAAGACGCTGCTCGTCACTATGATCATCACCTCGGGCAATGAACACGTCGCGATCTGTAAGCAGCAAAGTATTGGCGGACTCGGTGACGAATTCAGCGCACGGTCTGAACAAGGGAGTTGCGGTGTCGGTAAAAGCCACGATTGGCTATGACGTGGATTGGAGGACAGTACACAAGCTGCTGCTGGACGGCGCAGCGCGAACGGAGCAGATTGCCACGGATACAGCGTCGCGAATACTGGAAAGATCGTTCGGGAACTACTCAGTAGAATAAGAACTGAGGGCGTGGACGAAGACAGCGGAAGGGATTTTCGAGTGCGAAGAGGCGTTGCTGCGCAGCGTACTCGACGCGTTCGCTGACGGTGGTGTCGAGATCATGACGCGCACGATTTTGTCGCACAGTGATGACAGCGAACTAGCGGTAAAGACGGAGCGGTTTCCAGAACGCAAGAGGCAGAAAGGAATTAGGGTCGCTATCGATAACACAACTCGTGGGGACAATAAGGGCACACTCTAATTCGCAGCAGCCAATGACGCAAGAACTAGATGGTAGGATGTGAGTCTGCGCTTCAGAATAGAAATAGATGGTCACAAGTAGGGCGAGGAAAGTAACAAGAAAATCAACTGCCGATCGGATAGTTGTTGCGAACAGGCCATCTCACACCCTATCCGTCTCGGACAAATGTTCAGCGGAATCCCCGCTCGTCTCATTGTCCGGATACCGCATTGTTGGCGGCTCAGAGATTTGCCCTTTGTCGCCATCGTGTGGAAGTGATCAATCTGCGGTTACGACTCGCATCCTTTATATAGGCATCCGCACAGAGATCGTCCTGCCCGAGCAATGTTCTGCTCCCACTTCGCTGCCAGGCCTCGCACCTTCAACAAAACAAGACGCTTAACACACCTTCCCGTCGCTGCGCGCCACCAGTCGCGTCGTGGCTTTCAACACATCACGAATTGGGCGGACAGCCCGGAAAGGATCACTGCGATGTTTGGACAGATGATGATTGAACCGATTGTGCAGGTTGACCCTCGCGCCGATCTGCAGACTGCAATAGCCCGCCTAATAAAGGTCGCCGAAAACGTGGAGATCGTTCGCTGGATCGAACTCCCGGCGTCGGTCCTGCTTTTCCTGCTCGTGCCGGGAGATCCGGATTCTGGGGCGGTCTACGTTCTGGATCGCAAGAAAGGAACGTGGTACTCCGTGGATTTTGAGGACGAACAATTTGGCGGTTACAGCGTAGACCAACTGGAAATGCTCCTGAACGAGTGCAACTTCTTGGATCTCATTGAACGGCCTGGGCTTTGGCGGTCCGGTTTGCGGTGGGTGGTATTACCCGGAATGCGGCCCGAGACGGCCGTTTGACAGAAAAAATATTCCGGGTTATCTACCGACACGCGATGAGCGTTTGCGAACTCGAAATACGCCGCAAGAAAGCTGGAAGGAGGTGATCAGTCCATGTCCGCGGTAATCAAGGCAACGCCCGAAGTCGTTCAGGCTTACTGGCAACTCTTCGTGAACCGCCGCGCGTACACGATGCAATCCATGCGTGCCGCACCCTGAGACCGGGCGGCACTACTACTTTCGTCCAAGCAAGAGAGGGACAGACACACCCCTGATGCTTACGGATGAAACCATCTGCCAACACTTGGAAGGCAAAGTCACGGTGGGCTTGTACGCCATCAACCCCTCGAACCAACGCTGTAAATGGGTTGCGATCGACGCGGATTACAAGAATGCCATGGAGGATCTGCTGAAACTGCAATATCGCCTCACGCAAGACCGGGTTGAGCCGGCATTGGAAATGAGCAGGCGCGGAGGGCATCTTTGGATCTTCCTGGCAACGCCTCTGCTGGCACAGGAGTGCCGAATCTATATCCATGATCTTGCTCAGGGATTGGGAGTGCCGGTGAAGGGCTCAGGCTTGGCCGAAGGCATTGAGGTGTTCCCAAAACACGATGCCATCGGAGCCGGAGAATATGGCAACGCCATTCGGGGTCCGCTGGGAATTCACCGCGGCGCCAATCGCCGCTTCTGGTTTTACGGCGCCGATTACACGCTGGAAGACCAGATCGCCTACCTCAAGCAACTGCGAAAAGTCACCGAGGAAGAGCTGCGGAGGTTCATTGCGGGCAAGAACACTCCGTCGGCCAGATAAGCCACCCGATGCCCAGAGAAGCATTAGACCCAACCGAAAAGAGGGGACTGCTCGTCCAGAGTTTCGCATCTTGGAGCACGTGAAGACGCGGCGCAGGGTTGGCCGGAACTACGTCGCGCGCTGTCCCTCCTGTGCGGACTGTGGTCACGACCGTGTCGGCGACAACCTCGCCATCCTGATCGAAGACCCAAGATTTTACAAGTGCTGGGCGGGCTGCACCAAGGAAATGATTCGGGCTGCACTCGGCTGTCCGATTCGAGTACGCCAGTCTGCTTAAGAAAAGGAGTGTGTTGTCTTCATGAGGCAGAAACGATCTTTAGCTGTACTGGGACTTAGGCTCTCCCCGCAAGCGCTGCGGGTGCTGAAGGAGCGCGGAATCTATGCGCATGCGCCCGTCAGCCTCGAACACCAACACCTGGCGAAACGCTATGTGGTCCGCGGGCTGGAATCGGGCGGCGCGGCTGGCGACGTGGGCCGATATGTGACTTTCTCCCAAGCAGACGGACAGCCGGTCGAGTATCTCCATCCGGTAGAGGCCATCGGAGTAAATGGATTGCACGCGGTCGTGGTGTCGCCGGTGCTGGTGCGAGTCGAAATGCTCCGTAAGGGACATACCTACGAACTTCTGATCACGCAGCACCGAGCGGGCGTCATCAGTGACGGCAAGCGACCACCCTTGGAGACGAAGGTTCTCTTTCGTGGAATCCATGGACGGCTGGACCTGGATCTGACTGGGAAGAACAGAGACCAGGCCGGTGTGGTGACGCCGGTGTTCTACTCGCTCGCTGGCGAAGAGTTCGCCATCCCAAAACGGTTTCAAAATGTTATCCGCGCCATCACGAAAGCGGTGAATTGCGAGGGTTGCTCGCACTGTCACTTTGCCAGAGCGCCACGGAAAGATGTGCAAGTTGAATTGTCCTCGGTGGGCGACGCTGCATGAAAGGAGTGAGCAAATCATGCAAGGAAGGCTGAAGAATTACGCGCTGGTTGTCTGCCTGTTTGTGTTTCTATTCGTGATCATCGGCGGTGGCCTGCATCTGAGTCCAAGCGGGGCATTGCTTGCCGCAATCACCGGCACTCCACTGGTCATCTATGCTTTCCATCGCCGGATCGAGGGGACTTCTCGACGGAATGAGGTCCCCAGCGATGCGGGGAGAAACGAGGTTGAGTATGTCAGCAGCAAGAGAGTTAAGCCTGATTGGTGAAAGCGGTCCTTCCGCATCAGACAACGGCGCAGAACCGACAGAAGATTCCGCTACCCAGCGCGGCAGTGTGGATGACGATTCGTCACCTGCGATTCGACGGCGCTTACCTGACGAGCGGCGAGCCCTGACTCATCACTTTTCCATCGCCGGACAGGAGGGATATCTGACGGTCGGGGTCTATGAGGATGGCCTGCCAGGCGAGATCTTTATCACGATGTCGAAGCAGGGCTCGACAATCTCGGGTCTGATGGACTCGTTTGCAACGGCGGTGTCGTTGGCTCTGCAATATGGAGTGCCTCTCGAAGTGCTTTGCAGCAAATTCACGCATGTACGTTTTGAGCCCAGCGGCTGGTCGGGAACCCCGAAGATCGGCTACGCCAAATCCATCGTGGATTACATCTTCCGCTGGCTTGAGTTGAAATTCATCACGGGAGAGCAGGGCGAGTTGTTCAGAGCCATTCCGATGCCTGCTCAAGCCGCAGCGGCTTCCAATGGCGACAGATCCGGTTGAGGCGCTCGGGGAGACTGATCCAGATGGGAGATGCGCCCGCCTGCAACATCTGCGGTTCGCTGATGGTGCGGAGCGGGACTTGTTATCGCTGCGGGACGTGTGGAAGCACAAGCGGGTGTTCGTAGCAAGTTCCTCATGTCAGCAGGGCATCATCGTCGAGCGTTGGGCGATAAATGGCGATAACATCACGCAAGTTGCGTTACGCATCTAGCGTCACGAAAATTGAAGCGGAGTACCCATTTGACCGACGAGACGAGCAGGAAAGTGAGTAGCAAGGATCAAAAGCCCAGAGAGGACACTAACCTTGGTCCAGTCCGACCCCGAGATCATGGCGGGCGCACCGGTGTTTCGTGGGACCAGAGTTCCCGTGTACCTGATTGCGGACATGATCGAGCAGGGGACGCCGATCGACGAGATACTGGACGGCTACCCGTCGCTGACGCGCGAGATGGTGGAGTATGCAGAAATCTATGCGATTGCCTACCCGCCTCGCTTGAATAAAACATCAAGTAAGTTGTAGTATTGTGGTATGGCTCAATCGCATCGAGAAGCTTCCCATCGTCTGTACGAGATGGCTGAAGCGCAGCAGGGTTTTTTCACGACCAAGCAGGCCAAGGCTGCGGGGTTTGCGGAAAACACACACCCCTATCATGTGCAAGTGGGCAACTGGGTGCGCGAACACCGGGGCATCTACCGCCTCGCGCAATATCCCCAAGCAGACCGTCCTGATCTGGTGCTCTGGTCTCTTTGGTCCAGAAACCGGAACCAGGAGACTGAAGGTGTCTACAGTCACCAGACCGCTCTGAGCCTCCATGATCTATCGGACCTGAACCCCTCCCAACTACACATGACCGTCCCCACCCAATTCCGCCGCAACAGTGAGATCCCGGGCATTCTGGTGCTGCATTTCGCCGACCTTCCTGCCGTCGATGTGGAAGAGGGCCCGGGCTTCAAGGTCACCCGTCCCCTACGCACGATTCTGGATCTGATGGAAGCCGATACAGTGGAGCACAGTTTCATTCGCCAGGCTGTGCGCCAAGCCCTGCAGCGCGGACTAATCACTCGCCAACAGATTCGGACTGCACAACTTGCCGGCCCTGCGCGCAAGCTTTTCGCAGACGTTCTGCGAAGGGCGGCGTGATGGAAGAACCAAGAACCTATGCAATCGCTGGGGCGTTCCGAAACGCACTGGAAGAGCGCCTCAAAAGCATCTCACAGACGGAACAGATGGACCTAAACCGTCTTCGTCGGCAAGTCACGTTCGACCGATTTCTTGCGAGATTGTTTCAGGTTGAACCAGCACCCTGGGCACTCAAGGGTGGATATGCGTTGGAGCTTCGTTTCAAGACTGCGCGCTCAACCATCGATATCGACCTCACTGTAAGACCGGTTGGCGGTACAACCGGTCAGGCCGGGGCGAGCCGGGTGGTTCGCGAGATGCTTCAGAACGCCGCCAGCGTTTCGTTAGACGACTGGTTTGAATTCAGGATTGGTTCTCCCGTTATGGACTTGGAAGGAGCGACCTACGGTGGCGCCAGATACCCGGTGGAGGCGCGAATGGACGGACGCGTGTTTTCTCGCTTCCATCTGGATGCCGGAATCGGCGATGCAGTGATGCAGCCCATCGAGACAATCGAATGCAGAGAGTGGTTGGCGTTTGCCGGGGTCAAAAGCCCGCTGGTGCAAATGATTCCCCGGGAGCAGCAGTTCGCGGAGAAGCTCCACGCTTACACGCTTCCGCGAAGCAGCGCAAACAGCAGGGTCAAAGACCTGGTCGACCTGGCACTCCTGGTTGAATCTGGCGGACTCATTGAGGAACGGATCCAAGAAGCCGTGCGCCTGACGTTTCAGAGAAGAGGAACCCACACGTTTCCCATGTCCTTGGTACCGCCACCAGCAGACTGGACAAAGAGGTTCGATTCGTTGGCCGAAGAGTGCAGGCTCCCGAAGTCAGTGGACGGTGTCTTTGACCAGGTCCGCGCTTACGTCGAAGCGGTTCTGCCTGCCGGTACGCAGAAATAGCGCAAGCAGGAAGTTCCTGCACCACGGCCGTTAGCGACTCTTCATTCGGATTCCTTCACCGGACAGAGATGCAGAAGGAACTCTGCGCCCCTCCCCGTCCATTGGGATTGTGAGGCAGTTGCACAAACAAGGCTCACGAAGCACAACGTCACACGCACTAACCCTATTTCAAAGAAGAAAGGAGCCATCTGTCGCATCAGCGGCAGCGAAGGCCAGCTTATGCGTCAGATCAGACAACTCTATGCAGAAGGTTTTGCTGATTGGATATCTCGGCCGTGATCCCGAGGTGAAGTACAGCCAACAGGGAACATCCGTCGCGCAGTTCTCAGTTGCGACGACGGAACGATGGAAGGATAAGGCGAGCGAACTGCAAGAACACACGGAGTGGTTTGCTGTCAAAGCTTTCGGCCGGAGGGCAGAGATCGTCGGCGAGAACCTCCACAAGGGTTGCCGCGTTTATGTAGAAGGCAGGAAGCGCACGGAGAGTTGGGACGACAAACAGACGGGCGGCAAGCGTTACAGGGAGCTCGTCTATGCCGACAGGATCGAGTTCCTGGACTCCTGGAGCGGCAGGAACGGACATCAAGCGCCAGCTGAAAGCGGCTTTGACGAAACAACTGTGACGGACCAGGATGTGCCGTTCTGAACGATCCCGATTCCTCTGTCCATTTCTTCCTTCAGCTGTGCCGTTGGAATAACGCACGACTTCGCCTGTTCTCGCCAACTAACACTCAGCTTTTCCATGCAATGTACTAGCTGAACAGCTTCTGACCCAACTGCGCAAAGCCGCCCGATGCACTGGCGCACTCCAAGTAATGTGCTGAATACCCTCTACTTAGCGGGCAGGAAGATCGAAAAAACGGTACCGCTTCGTCCAGGTTTAGTGCTGCTTCGCACGCGGAGGGCGCCGTGACATTTCTCGACCGTATCCTTCACGAGGGCCAGCCCTAAGCCTGTGCCGGCGGAGCCTTTGGTGGAGAAGAAGGCATCAGTAACCTTGGGCAGGTCGTCCGCAGAGATCCCGCAGCCGTTATCCGCAAAGGTCACTCGTAGTCCATGCCGGTTGAGCCCACTCCACTCGTGCGCCTTGGCAACCCTGGCATGCATGATCCCGCCATGAGGCATGGCGTATGCGGCATTGAGTAACAGATTGGAAAACGCTTGGCGTAAAGAACCTGGATCAATGGCAAGATCCTCACCCGGACAGAAGCGCGCCTCTATGCAGATACCCTGAGCATCCAACCGTGACTTGTAGAACTCGACCACACCGTGCAGCAATCTCGGTACGTTGCTGTCCTGCGGCCCCGCAGGACTTCGAAACTGATTCATTGCGCCGTGGGCAATCTGAGAAATGCGGTGTACTTCTTCTTTAGCGTGCGCCAAATACTGGCGTCCCTTTTCGGTAAGAGTGTCTTCGGCTTCCAGAAGATAGAGGAGGTTCAGTAGCGCATCGAGAGGGTTATTGATTTCGTGAGCCAAGGAGGCAACAAGTGCATCACTATCTGCGGGAGCTCGTACTTTTCGCTCTGATTGATTGACATCCAAACAGCACCCGGCTATCCAGCCAGTCTCAATTCATCTATTTATATTATGTCTGATACCAAACGTAAGCGCCTAGATGTCCCATTTTTGGGGATGAGGGTCGATTACATTGGAATGGACATACGTCCAATCGTCGCGCCATACTGTTGCTCGACTTGACGTGAGCGACTTCTGCGCTGTTTCCGGGCTGTCGTAGGCAATCGAGATTTTGCCCCCATAGCCCGCCCCTTCTTTGGTGGCGTCAAATCCCCAACTCGTGAGTAGTTCGGAGCAACAACCAATCGGCGAGTTTGCGGTCTTGAAGGCCAGCAGTCGGCTTCTAGTCCAACACCGGATCGGTTGACCGATATCCCGGGGGCCGGTTTCGGGAGAACATAAGACAAGCACCGGCTCGCTGATCATGTTGTCCGGGAGAGATAGAGTGTGATATGAACTGTTGTCGCCGCGCTTGCATAAAAAGGCATTTCATCAGAAAGTCAGGTGAATCGTATGGACCCAAGCCGCCTCTTCAAGTGCCGCGTGCTTGTTGTGGAAGACGATCCACTCGTGTTGGAAACCACAGCAGCCGTCTTGCGCAGCTTTGGGTTTTCCGTTCGGACTGCGGAGGATGGATTTGTTGCCCTGAAGATTCTTAAAGAAGTCCTGCCCGACATGATTCTTTGTGATTTGAGAATGCCCGACATGTCGGGATTTGAACTACTTTCAATCGTCCGTCGCAGGTTTCCTCATATCCCGACAATTGCCATCAGTGGCGAATACATTCTTGCCAACATGCCTCTCGGGCTGCTGGTAGATCATTTCTTCCAAAAGGGCGGGTACACTCCAGAGCAGCTTTTGGCCAAAATGAAGGAACTGATTGCAGAATCGCCGATCCGGCCCCACCTGGGCAAAGCTGACCCAGCGCCGCTGTGGATTCCGAGGAAAGACGCTGATTATGTCGTGGTGACCTGCCCAGAGTGTTTGAGGTCGTCGTCGATCGAGGATAAAGACATGAGCGCCGATTTACATGAAACGGAGTGCGTGGCGTGTGGCGCAACGATTCATTATCTGGTGGATTCAAGTGTCCTGAGGGCACTTGATCATAAGAAGAAACTCGTTCCGTCTTCGAATTCATCGGACGGGATGGGGGCCCGTGATGTTCAGCATTGAACCCAACATTCCTATTGGGAAATCGCCAAGGCGCATGTAATCCCACCTCGCGCCGGCTAGCTGCCAGCAGGCTCTTCCCGATTGCTCGTCAGCCCTGACATGCCACTTGTATGGTTGCCGACAACCCGTCAAACTGGAACTCGCTTCGTTAAAATTTGAATGGCGGGACCGCGCGGGTTTCAATGGCCACCTGATTTGATTCCCGCTGTGGATCTACTAGTGCAATGAGAATCCGGACGGCAAAGCTGCCTCAAGATTGATTTGTTCTCCGGTGAGGGGGTGGTGGAATTTCAGAAGTTGGGCGTGCAGGAAATATCCTCCATCGCCGGGAAGGCCGGGGAGATTTTCACGAGGCTGGCCGGCTAAGCCGTACAGAGGATCGCCCACCAAGGGATGGCCGATGGACGCCAGATGGATTCTGATTTGATGAGGGCGGCCCGAATGTAGGCTTACCTCAAATGTTGTGGTGTTTGTGCTGCGTGAAATCACATGTGCCAATGACTTTGACGGTTTGCCACTTGGGCTGGCGGCCCACACGGAACCGATGCGCGGATGCGGTACCAGGCCGATGGGTGTGAGGATTTCGTAGGCGTCGTGCTGTGCAGTGTTTTGAGCCAGCGCCCGGTAGATTTTTTGGATTTTGGGTGTGTTCCAGTTTGCGAATAGGTTAGAGGCCGCCTGCGGTGTTTTGGCGAAGAGGACGATGCCGGTGGTGGCTCGGCCCAAGCGGTGGACAGGGTTTGCGTTGGGGATATGCTTTTGCACCAAGTGCAGGAGGGTGTTTTCCATGAAGCCGCCGCCGGGCAGGGTAGGTAGCCCGCTGGGTTTGTTAACGGCCAGCAGATGAGGATCATCAAACAGGACTTCGAAGTGCTGAGGGGCGTCTGGTTCGATCCAGGGTGGACAGTTCCAGACAAGGGTCTGGCCTGAAGTGACCAATTCGCTTCCGGTGGCGGTGACGCCGTTGAGAGTGACTTCGCCGTTGTTCAGTTTTTGTTGCCAGGATTGTGGGGTTGAATGGGGGTAAAGGCTTGCTAAGTGGGAAAGCAGGATTTGTCCATGGTATTTGCGGCTGATGGTTGTGGTGAAGGCATAGCCCCGGTTGAGCATGTAGTTTGAGTGTAAGCTAAGCATCTGCGGAATGGCTGGGGTTCCAGCGACACTGTATTTAGGCAGCAAGAGTTTTGAGTGCGTCCAGTTTAGGGAGCCAGATGCCGCGCGGATCGCGCGGGACTCGGAAGTGGTCTATCTGGACGAAAACCGTCCAACCTTTTGCTGTGACCTACGGCGTGTCGTCCGCTCTCAGTCGGCGGTTTGCCGAGAAACCGTCAAAGTGACCTGACTTTTTCCCGACGGGACTAGCTCCGCTCCCTGATGCATCGGCGTTTACAGTACAAATCGCAGCGTTACTGCCGGGCTATCGGTAAACCGCATAAAACCAGAAAATCTGGAAGAGCTGTGTCCGCAGTGTTCGGGGCCTGTTTCCCGCATCGACTTCATACCCTCGGGTGCAACGAAGGCAGACTCCACGACGAGACTCTCGAGCGGATTTGCTGAGCTGTCCAAACCGCCTATCTACTTCTGTTCGTGGGTTGGATTAGGGCGCCGGCCACATGAATACCAGCTGTCAAGATATCCTTCGAGAGGGAGGGATCATCTACGGCCCGGGCTAGCTGCAACGTTCCGATGAGAAGACCCAAAGTACCGATGGCGATCTCGCGTGCCTTGGGTCCCTTTGGCATATCTGCCAATTGCTTTTCCAGGGCATTCAAAAGCCTTTTCACACTCTTGGTGTAGACGTTCCGCGAATCCGCCTCCTGACGCGAAATCTCGGGAAGAAGCGCGGCTGAGGCGCATCCGGACTCGGAGTGATCCCGGTGCTGCTCCGACAGATAGGCACGGACGGTATTGAGCAAACGTCCCGCAGCAATTTCTTTCTCAAACTGCTGCCACTGCTCATCGGTAGCCCGTTCGAGGCTCTTCTCGACCAGCTCGCTCTTGGACGCAAAGTGGGCATAGAAGGCACCATTCGTTAGTCCAGCCTCCGACATGATGCCGGCCAGACCGGACCCAGCAATACCGTCTTGGCGGAGCTTGCGCGCCGCGACCTCCAGGATGCGGTCGTGTGTGGTGTTCTTATGTCCCTTCTCGTATCTCATAATTCTTTGCGACCTCGCTCTGTCCTCCTGTATCTTATGATTGTAATATAAAAGTATGAGCATAAGATAAAGGCGAGGTAGATTGATGAACGAGAAGCAAAGTCCTGTCGCAATTGTCACGGGTGCCACTGCGGGGATCGGGCTCGCAACAGTCGGCCTGCTGAAAAAAGCAGGGTTCACGGTCTACGGAACCGGTCGTCGCCCACAAAGCGAGACTCAGAACGGAATCGCGATGCTCGCGTTAGACGTGACCCGCGACGAATCGGTCTCTTCCGTGATTGCAGAGGTTTTTCGTCGCAGCGGACGCATTGACGTGCTCGTGAACAATGCTGGTTTCGGTCTGATCGCCGGAGCGGAAGAATCATCCATCGAACAGGCAAAGTCGTTATTCGACGTAAACGTCTTCGGGGTCATGCGAATGACGAACCATGTTCTCCCAATCATGCGCCAGCAAGGAAATGGCCGTGTGATCAATATCAGTTCCGTTGTGGGCTTTCTCCCAGCTCCGTACTACGCCATTTACGGTGCGACGAAACATGCAATCGACGGGTATTCCCAGACGCTCGATCATGAGGTGCGCGGGTTCGGCGTTCGAGTGATCTCAGTCGAGCCCGCCTTCACGCGAACTTCGTTTGAAAACAATCTGGTGGCACCGGATCAGCCTCTTGCGATCTACGACTCGGCCCGCAAGTCCATGATCGACACATCAAGGCAGCAGGTGGAAAAAGGCGATGAGCCGGAGGTCGTGGCCCAGGTGGTGCTCAAAGCGGCGCAAGCTGCCAAGCCCCGGCTTCGTTACCCGGCTGGAGCCGCCGCCCGGCAGCTCGCACTGATGCGAAGAATCGTTCCTGAAGGAATCTTCAACAGTATTCTGCGTAAACAGTTCAAGCTCCCCGCATGAGCCGCGGGCAAAGGATAGAGAACATATGAAGGCATTTATCGTCGTTCGCTATGGAAAGAAAGGTCAGGGACGGATTGGCGAAATGCCCGAGCCACAACTGCGGGAAAACGATGTGCTGGTCCAGGTCCACGCCGCAGGTGTCAACCCATTGGACTCCAAAATAAGAAGCGGCGAGTTCAAACTGATTCTGCCTTATCGCTTGCCGCTCATCCTGGGTAATGATGTGGCGGGAGTCGTGATTCAACGGCGGCGTGGGAACAATTGCGATTCAACTGGCGAAGCATCTGGGTGCGACCGTAGCGACGACAACGAGCACGGCGAATCTTGATCTGGTCAAAAGCGTGGGCGCCGACATTGCGATCGACTACAAGACGACCGATTTCGCGACAGTCCTGCGTGATTACGATATCGTTTTGAATAGTCTTGGAACGGAGACGCTCAACAAATCTCTAGAGGTGCTGAAGCCGGGCGGCAAGCTCATTTCCATCTCCGGCCCTCCTGACCCCGAGTTCGCGAGAGACCAGGGAGCGAATTGGTTCCTGAGACTGGTGATGGGCCTCTTAAGCTACCGAATCAGGAAGAAAGCCAAACGTCATCGCGTCAGCTATTCGTTTCTTTTCATGAGAGCCAGCGGAGAACAATTAAGCGAGATCACGTCTCTCATCGATTCCGGTGTTATCCGTCCCCTTGTGGATAGGGTCTTTCCATTCGAATCTACGAGCGATGCTTTGGCATACGTCGAGACAGGACGTGCCAAAGGCAAGGTCGTCATCAAGGTCAAATAAGAGGGGCGTTGCTTCGGGGATCCAATTATCCCGAGATTGTTCTTGCGCGCATAGTCCTTTTCACACCGCGAGAGAAGCCGGCGACCGGCGACGAGAGTTCACGGATTAATAACGGCAACTCGGGTGTATGACGAATCCTTTCGTTTCGCCTGGCAGTATAAGGGCCTAACGGTGCCGTTGAAGGAATCCCCCCACGTTGCGGCTTCAAGGACGGAACGCCGACTACACCTCCGAGTGGCTCAGATCTGATCCAGGAGTCGGGATCAGATTTGAATACCCCAATTGTGTGCTTCGTTCGAACCAGGATTCAAACGCTACTTGGGTTTTGCGAGAACACTTAGAGCGGCAACCGTATCAACCTTGGCACCGATCGGGATCGCCGCAAGATCGACAAAGAAGTCAGTGTTGTGATTAGAGTACGGAAATGGCTTACCCGCCGCCACAGCCTTGGCAAATAGTTCAGGCGGCGCTACGCCCACCAGGATGAACGCATATGGGGTATTCAGTGGCTTGAACGCTTCCTGAAAATCTTCGGAGCCCATCACAGCGGGGAAATGATCGATGACTTTTCCCTTGCCCATCAACTCTTCAAGGGAAGGGTTGATACGTTCCACTAGTGCTTTGTCGTTGACTAGCGGCCCGGCACTCCCCTTCATTATCCTGGTCGGCATCTGATCTGCGGCCAGGCCGGCTGCTGCTGCCACGCCATTATCGATTTCGTCAATTCGCTTCAGGATCTGAGCGCGTACTTCAGGTGTGAACCAACGCAGATTGAGTTTGAGTATGGCGTTTTCTGGAATCACGTTGTTGTCACGCCCTGCAACAATCGAACCCACCGACACCACCGCCGCTGCCTGAGGATCAAGGTTGCGACTGACGATCGTCTGATGCGCCAGCACCGCTTGCGCAGCCATGACGACCGGGTCGATCGTCATCTGCGGAGTCGAACCGTGGCCGCCGACGCCAAGGAACGTGATGTCGAGCTGATCGTTGCCCGCCATCCTCACGCCCGGAGAACTCGAAATGTAGCCGACCGGACCGGGTGCCGTGTGTGCGCCGAGCGCGTAGTCGGGCTTCGGAAAGCCTCGTTCCCATAACTTGTCCTCGACCATGGCCTGGGCCCCGAGCCCGATTTCTTCAGCGGGCTGCGCATAGACCACCAGCGTTCCCGACCAGTCTTCCTTCAAAGCGGCCATGGCCTTGGCTAGACCGAGCAACCAGGTCACATGCGCGTCATGACCGCAGGCATGCATTACATCGATCTCGCTGTCGTCCTCAAGACGTTGCTTGGTGGTTGCGGCGTAAGGCAGTCCGGTTGTCTCACGGACCGAGTTCGAGTCCATATCGGCGCGAAACCATAGCGTGGGACCGGGACCATTCTTGAGCACACCCACCACCCCAGTCTTGCCCACGCCTTCGGTGACTGCGAATCCTGATGCCTTGAGCTCCTTGGAGACGATCGCAGCCGTGCGCTTCTCGGTGAAGCCGATTTCGGGGTGTTCATGCAGGTCTTTAAAGACGGCGATCAGTCGAGCGGTGTCCGCATCGATCACTGAATTGACCATTGAAAGCAGGGCAGAGGAAATCGGCGCCTGCTTCGCAGGGTTGAGGGTATCCTGCGCCTTCAATTCGGCAACAAAGACCGACGCGAAAAGGGCTATGGCTACGATCCGGGTCGCTCGAGTTGTAAGGCTGAAGTTCATAGGTCGTCCCCATCTCCATTGACTCACCATAGGTGATGAGGCAGGCGCCGTTCGCTAGATCGCCCCAGTGAAATCGTAGGCTGCAACGAATACCACATTGCATCGCCAGTTATATTGCCAGCGTCGACGTCCCAATCCTACCGCAGGTCCTCAAAAAGGTATCAATCCATCCGAGCCCAGGGGAACCTCACCGGCTCAGCAACTGGCAGAACGGACACTACGTTGGAGACCAAGATAAACGCCACGGTAAGGTTCGTATCTTTCCGCTCTAGGGATGACTGCAGCCGCTCTCGGTATCCAACCCAAACCCGCCAATAGCCAACTCGCATTTCCTCCAATCCCAACCGAGTTCAACAAATCCTCTGGTACCTGAAGGAGGGTGCCTTGCCATGCCAACTGAAGACACAACGACATCTCTCTCGGGGCTGGATGTCACCAAGCTCCTTTCGGAGCTTGAAGTCCCGTTTTCACCCGACCAGGTCCGGTGGCGGGTTACTAACACAACTAACGACAAGAAACGTGGGCAGATCGTGCCTTACGCCGATACCCGCGCCTACACTGACCGGCTGAATTCGCTGTTTACGCCGCAGGGCTGGACGCGCGAGTACAAGGTCGAGACGATGACGAATATAACCCGGGTGAAGAAGGGCGAAAGCATTCTCTCCGGCAAGGTGCTAATCACTTGCACGGTGACGATCGTTGGTATCGGCTCACACTCAGGCACCGGCGAAGAATGGGCAGACGACGACAACGGTTTGACATCGGCCGACGCGCAAGCATTCAAGAGGGCATGCTCGTGCTTTGGTCTGGGCCGTTATTTCTATGACTTCAACGCCATCTGGGTCGATCTGGACCAGAATCGCCAGCCAGGTAGAACACCCGCGCTATTTGCCTGGGCGCTTCCGGAGAACTGGCGCAAAGGAATGCGGCCTTCGAGCAGGAATGCGAACGGCAACGGCGCTGGATCTTCCAACGGCACAAATGAACGACGCCAAGCCAACGGGAGCGACACTCCGAAAGTCTCGGGTAACGGCCACAGCAAAATTAGCAGCGGCAATGGCGATGCGAACGGAACCCATAGCGACGACGTGGATGCACGCATCGCAGGATTGGAAAAGACTGTTGGCACACCGCTGTATCGAAACATCCTGCGGGAGTGCGGACGGGTCAACCAGCCAAAGCTGATCCGCGATCCCGCAGTTAAGCGCAGCGTCCTGCAGTTACTTGAATCGGCAGCCCGGGGTTTCACTCGATTGGAAGCCGTTACAAAGCGGCTGGAACCGAAAACGGTTGAAGCTCTGTTGGCGAAACTCCAAGCCCCGCCTTTGGCCGAGATCTCGGACATGAAGACCTTGCAACACGTGGTCTTCGGCCTCGAAGAACTCGCCGGCCCCGATCAACACCACGCCGCTTAGTCACTGCCCCACAAACCACGGAAATGTCGAGGGCACATATGTGCCTTGGCTCCCTCAACCCACCCCAGAAGCAGCCGCAACTGAACCTCCGCACAAATTCAGGGAGAAACAAAATGGTTATCGCGGCAGTCGCACATATCTGTCAGGTTCGCGGCGGCTCACAAGCGCGCATCATGCTAGCCGATGACGGCAAACAGTATGTGGTCAAGCTTCAAGGAAACCCACAATGTACAAGGGTGCTGGCCAACGACTACCTAGCTTGTCGGATGGCTCGGATGATCGGGCTCAGCGTACCGGAGCCGGACGTTATCCAAGTAGATGAGAAAACAATCCAGGAGCAGCAAATCGTCTTCAACTTGGCTGGCCGCGCGGTTCCAGTGCGCTCGGGATTGCAGTTTGGTTCTGCCCTAGTGAGTGGCGAGGTCTGGGATTGGCCATCAGGATCAATGCTAGGGCGTGTCAGGAATCTCAGGGAATTTGCCGGTGTGCTGGCTTTTGACAAGTGGACCGGCAACGCCGATGGGCGCCAGGTCGTATTCCACAAGGAGATGCGCGAGAGGAAATACACCGCGTCGTTCATCGATTTTGGTTACTGCTTCAATGCTGGCGAGTGGAATTTTCACGATGCTCCGCTGCGGGGAGTGTACGGGCTCAATGATGTCTATGTGCGGATCGGATCGTGGGATGACTTTGAACCATGGTTGTCGCGGATCGAGGTGTTCTCCGAGCAGCATTTGCAGAGCATAGTGGACGAGATCCCATGCGAGTGGTACGGAGGGCGCGATGAGCTGCAACGCTTGCTGGAACGGCTATTGGAGCGGCGAAGCATAGTCCGGCGGCTGATCGAAGACTTCCGGGCATCCAGCAGAAACCCCTTTCCAAACTGGGCTACGAGACGGGCGGGTCCTTGCTCGACAGAGGCAAGCGAAACGCGGCTGGCCGTGTAAGCGCCGCCTAGTCTGACAAACACTCGAAACGATCACGCTCCGGAGCAAAGAATGAGAAATGCTGGTCGCCTCAAGCTGGGCTACTTCCCCTTGCCTGTTGAGGAAGCCCAAAACATCCACGCCATGCTCGTCGCAACCGGGCCTTATGCGCCATCGATCCTTGCATCGGCGACGGTACAGCGCTATTTGAGCTCACGAAGGATACTGGCGCGCACTTGGCCGGTATCGAGTTGGACGCGGACCGAGCTGCGGCAGCGGCCCAGAAGGGAATTGCGACCGTTCACGGCAGCGCCTTTGAGTGCAAAGTCTTGGCGGAAACATGCTCCCTGCTGTACCTGAATCCGCCATACGACACTGAGTTCGGACCGCACAGTAATAAGAGGATGGAGCTGGTTTTCCTGGAGCACTGCTATTGCTGGGTGGGCGGTGACGGAGTCTTGGTCTTCGTGGTTCCAACTCCCGCCGTCGGAACGTGCGCGCGTCTACTTACAAGCCAGTTTGACCGGATCTGTGTCTTTCGTCTGGAACATCCAGAGTCAGTCCGCTTCAACCAGGTCGTGGTGTTCGGCAGACAAAAGAAGGCACATTTGAGGGGCGAGCCCAAGGGAGCGGAGGAGTTGCTGCGGATTGCCTACAAGCCACAATTGCTAGCCGTACTGAACCAAGAGGTGCAGGCGCGCTACGCGATTCCACCGTCACCGCCCGCAAAGATCTCTTTCACGGGACTGCCTCTGGATGAGATTGAGGATGCACTCCAACGTTCTGTGGCCATGCAGAACGCCCGCGGCATACTCGTCCGCAAACAGCAGAAGATGAGTGGTCGGCCGGTGACGCCGCGACACAAGGGCCACGTTGGTACGATAAGGGACCTTGTTAATTGTTGGTGAAAGATGAAGTAAAGGCCGACTTTTCCTATGCGGCGACGTTTAATATCCGGGAGCGTAGCAGCGGCTGATCGGATTCCGAGCGACTCGTCATCATCATTTCGTCTCTGGCGGTGACGAAGGCGCGGCGCTGAATTCGTGAGGCCGACCAAAACTGTAAAGGGCGAGCGCGTGCTCAAACTCGTATCCACGCCGGATTTCATTCATCAGTACCAGGTGGTCCGCGATGACGGCCTCCCGGATATCACGCTGTCGCTGTTTGCAAGCGAGTTGATGAAATCGCTATCGCCCGGCTCGGTGCCGGTCTACATGCGCGAAGTACTGGCGCTTTTCAACTGGGCACTCAGCGATTCGACGGTACAGCGACATCAGTGGAAAATGCTGGGTTCCGTTGGCGAGGCTCGGAACATCATTCGTGAGTATCTGACGGGTGCTGCCAAATGCAAGCTGACGTATCGCGCCGACCGAACGGGCGTAAAGGCGACCTACGTGAGCGAAACGCAGGAAACGCGAATCAACGTTCGTATCCTGCTCGCCGCCCTGCGGCGCTTTTACGATCATCTGATCTCGTCGAAGATTTACGAGCCGCCTAACCCACTGCTCCATGCTGAAATGGGGCGGGTCACTCAGGAACTGCGAGCCCAGTACCGCCGAGCGGTACGTGAAATCGAGGGGCGCGATCCCATGCCGGCAGTGAGCGGCGTGGATCCGCCCTCGGGAATCCGCCTTTCCGCAAACTTCTTCCGCTGCGTGGATCGGGAATGGTTGCCCAAGACCATCGACGATTTTGATTTTCCTCATTTGGTCTACAAGGCGGGCAAGGAATACGGGTGGGGCCTAAGAGAACTCTGCGTAGTGCGGATTCTCTTTGAAGGCGGTGGAAGAATCAGCGAAGTGCTCGATCTGACCGCCCTGGACTGGTTTACGAGCCAATTCTTGAATCAGTTTCAAGCGCGGAACAAAGGGAGCTTTGGAGTCAGGACAAAACGTTTCGTGGTTTCGTCGGCTACGGCGAAGCTGGTCCGAAGATACTTCGATGACGATGCGAACGGGCGGCGCGCGCACGACCGGCAAGGGCTTTGCCTTGCGGATCTGGGGAAAATGGACGCTGCCGATCTGGCGAAGGTCCGATTGTTTCTAACCACGCGCGGAGGTCCCGTGAGTCCGCGGATGTTTCGAAGCGATTACTGGAATCCTGCGTTGCGGGCGGCCGGGATCGCTGCTCCGCCCCATATCGCGCGGCACTGGTTCGTCACCAATGCGCTTCGGACCATCGAGCGGACAGCGAAAGATCAAAATGAAATGGTCCGCCGTAAGGCAGAACTGGTTCAATACATGGCATGGAAGACGGCGGAGCGGACTCTCAGGGCCTACGAACACGTCGTGCGGGATAGCGACTTCGTTGATACCACTCTCAGCTCCATCCACAAGGCGATGAAACAGCGTGAGCAACAGGTCAAGAAGGATCCAGGCCTGTTGGCGCAGTTTGCGACTGTGCAATCCCATGAGGTGAGCAAGGCGTTGGATGAGGACATCGCGATTCTGACGGGAGCACTTGCGTGACCTCCAACGACATCGCGCTCCGCATTCAGGCCGACTTGGGACTAACCTGGCCCAGGAACAGGTCCCTTCCGAACGAAGTTGTAGCGGAGATCTGCGAGGCGCTGTGGCAGGAGGGGATCAGTCCGAACCGTCGCATTGTGCAACAGCGAATGCCGGTGTGGAACGATCACGCATTCGGCCCCGGCATCGTGGCGTGGAGGAGGGAAAAAGGACTTCCCGAGCAAGGAACTCATGTCCGCTGCGCTTTGCCTACCAATCTTCGCGAACTGGCAAAGATCATCAGTCCCGCAATGGCGAGCGCGCCGTTGACCTCCTACGATCCGTCAGGCGATGGGCGCTGGCAAGTTCCCTCGGTAAAAGTCCTGTCCTACCTGGGCCGGATTGAAGATCCGTCCGTGCGGGATGCAATGGCGCTGTTTGCGCTCTTGCGATCTGACCGGCAGCAGAAGTCCATCTACAACCAGATTGCGAACTTCGTCCGGGTGCTGCGTCGTGTGATGATCGAACAGTCCATCGAGGACATTACCAGCGTCGACGCGAATGATCTGTTGTTTGGTATTCATGTAGGTGAGATCGGGAAGGGCTTGTCGGAGCACCAGCGGCGCACGTTTCTGGGTCAATGGAGTGCGGTGCGCAACGCGTTTGATGAATATGCGGAGCGACTAACGCCGGGACAACTGGAAGTGATGAAGAACTTCTTCATCGGGCCAGTGACCGATCGGCGAAGGTTCATGCGCCACAAGACCTACAGCGCGTATCTTCGCGAACAGCAAGAGCGGGTCAAGATTAAGACCGACGCAGTGCGGTCGAAGTTTTATCAGATACGACATGTAGCGGGGACCCGTTGCAACCAGATGCGTCGCCTGTACGAGGCAACTCGGCAAGCCGTCGCAGCCGTTGAAGCCAACGATCTTCGCTGTCCGTATGAGTTCAGCTATGAAGAAACGGCGCAAACGATGGGCCGGCGGGCAGTGCGGCAGCGCGTTGAGTTGACGCTGTGGGACTCCAACTCATTGCGGGAGCACGCGGTGGCGCTTGGTTATCACGAGGCGCCCGCCACCATGCTTCAAAGGCGCTGGCAGGAAGCCAGTTTCTCGCCGAAGAATCGCGCCTATTTCGTCGAGTACAACGCCACCACAAGTCTTACGCAAGGCTGTCCAGCAGAGCCTTTCTGGTTCCTTGATCTCTTCCGGCATCGGATGTTTCGCCACCTGGATGTGCGCAGCGACAGCGATCTGGCCGAAAGACGCGAAGCCTTCCATGCTGAGTGGGGATACGAAAGCAAGAGCGCCTGGGCAGACGGCGGCCTGCTGGCGTTCGGCCCGACCGATTTCCGGCCGATCGACTTCCTGCAACGCCGTGAAGGACACGAGTTCCTTCCTTATGAGGGTATCTACGCAGCCTGCATGTTTGGCGGGCTGGTGATTCGCATGGGAACGATTACCGGCGCGCGCATCGGCGAGATCATGCAGATTGCGCAAAGCCCGGATTGCTTCAAGCATCTTGAGAACGTGGGCCCCAAAGCGGCGACGCGGTGGATGCTCCGGCTGGTGCCGAAAGGACGGCAGAAGCCGGAGGACTATTTCATCGACGAGGATACCAAACGCCACCTGGTCGAGCTGATTCGTTTTCAATGCGAGAAGTGGGGTGGTCCCCTGATTCCCATCGTGAAAATAGAAGACGACAAGCGAGCGCCCGATCGGTACGTGCTGCAGTGGAATGGCCGCGGCCTTCGCTTGCACGTTCTGAATACGTTCATGCGGTTCCTACTCCATGGCCTTATCCTGCGCTCACTCGACGGCAATGTGGTTCAGCTTAGTTCGCACCTGCTGCGGCATTCGTTTGCCACCGAAATGGCTGACTTGAATACGCCGGTTGAGGTCATTGCCAAACTGCTTCACCAGCGCGACCTAACCGTCACGAAGTACTATGCGCGACCGACTCCGACGAAGGTGATGAGCGCAGCAGAAATGATCTTTGTGGATCGCATCGATCTGGGTGCCGAGGGGCGGCGCAGCCCCGACGAGATCGGAAGAATGTTGAAAGAGGCTGAAGGTAAGGTCGGAGCTCTGACGGAGGTGTTTGGCGGAACCTGCGTAGTGGCCAACATGTGCCCGGCCAAGTTCGTCTGTGTAGGCTGTGCCGGCAACGCGCCGGATCCAGCGAAGCGATATCAGATCGACCAGAAGCAGGCTTGGGCCGAACAACAGCTACAGTATGCGCGCCGGGAAAAGCTTGTAGCGGAAGAACGGCAGATGAAGCAGCTGATCGCCGACTGCAAACTGATCAAGGAGGAGATGGAACTGATCGAAACGGCGCGGAAAGATGCAGCGCAGATTGTGAGCATCGAGCATGGGTCTCCGAGATAAGACAAGGCATCCTGGCTGGCTGCAGCCGCGATGGGAACGTCAGAAGCGCGATACCGCTGCGCGCGTGGAAGCTGCTGTTAGGGCACTGCAGAAGGACCATGCCGAGGTAACGTACGCGAGTATTTGCAAACGCGTGAGTATCCTGTTCGGTCTTTCGATCTCTCCCAACACGATCAAGAGAAACGAACTCTCCTATCGGATTTATGTGGCGAGTCGGCGGCCGCCCAGGCGTAAGCAACTGCGGGAATCGGTCCTCATGCAGCTAGTCAACAGCGCATTTGGCCCGGAGAAGCGATCCATGTGGTCCAAGACTGCCCGGTTACGCCGCGAATCCAAAGACTCGCTCATCGCCAGACTCATCTCTCTGGAACGTAGGGTGAGGCAGCAGCAGAGCGCGGAGAATCTGCTACGCGAAGAGATTCTGCGCCTGGCGCAGGCTGGTTCGCGGTGACCGCACCAGCCGGAAAGCTGAAGCACTCCAGCGGATGGTTTGCCGCCGGACGGGAAGTTTCTCGCGCTCTCGGTTTGCTTTCGGATGGAGCTTTCCGGCTCTTCCTCTATCTTTGCCTGAATGCGGACCGCAGAACTGGGCAGATGGGGATTACCCACGGAGACCTGGCAAAGGCAGTCGGTCGCAGCCGCCGCTCCATCATTATCTATCTGGAGGAACTGCAGCGGCAGCAGGTCTGCCGGGTTCAGAGCGCCACCAATCAGCACGACTCTGGGCACATCGAAATCTGCGATGCGTTCTGGCCATACGAGAAAACTCGAAAAGAAACAGCAACCCAAGACCGGGGAAGCTACGTCGCACAAATCCAGCGCCTGATGGGAAGTCGGCGGTGTGTCGCGAACTCGTTTGCTCCTGCGGACGAGAAACTTGCCAATGCGTTGTTCCAACGCGGAGTCCCGATTCAGCAGGTCGAGCGTGGGTTCCTGCTAGGGTGCACACGCAAATACGTGACCCTGCTGAACGGCAATAGTAAAGAACTGATCGTGAGTTTCAGCTACTTCCAAAATGTGATCGAGGAAGCTGGCGAGTTGCAGATGTCGGAGGATTACTGGCGCTACCTGCAACTGCGGATCAATCAAATGGAACGGCAGTGGCTCGAGCAAACTCAGGCTTCAGGAAAAGGCAAGTTCAACAAGCGCCTGATGGCGCCAATGTCGGGACGGATCTGATTCGGAGATATAACTCTTTCATCGCGGCGCTCCCAATCGAGAAGCAGTGCTTCGACCATTTCCTTGCCGTCCGGATCACGAACGGCCTGCATGGGTGTGCGCCCGCCTAATGCCGGAATTTTTTGATGAATCCAACTTTCGACTTGCTTCTGCATCACGGCTTGCAGCTGCTTTCTCACTTCCGGGTCGCGCAACATCGCTTCCATCTCGGACTCGTGCAGTTCCGCATCCGCGGCCTCTTGTGGCGCATTGTTCCGCATCTCTTCGAGGGTCTGGGCGCGGGTGCTCTCGTGGACCGCCAGCACACCGAGTCGCTTCTCAATCTCTCTGCGCAGCCGTTTGGCGCGGTTCTCCGAGTTCACCTCCGCGATCACACGTCCCTCGGAAATCTTGACGTGGCCCAGGATGGTGTTGTCCCAAGTCTTAAACTTACGGTTGCCTTCCTTGATCCAATCGATGCTCACCTTCCGCAGCTTTCCGTCTTCTTCCAGTTCCGCATCGTCGAGCAACTCCTCACGGGAACGTCCCACTGCGAGCGGGGCCAACGCGTCGAACGCCGCTTCCGCCGACTCGACCCGAAACGTCAGGGTGTGAAACAGCAGCGGGTCGCCGTCCGTGTTGCACAGCACCGGCGGAGCGAATAGCCGGTCGCGAATCTCCAGGTAGGTGGCGCGAACCAGATCTGCATATCGCAACAGATCGTGCGGCGCCAGATGGCGATTCTGTTTCGCGATTTTCTTGTTCAGTTTTTTTCGGAGATCGATGACCTCGATCTTCTTGTCCGGCGGAATGCAGAGGGGCGCCGAGCTGCCGAACACGGCAAGTTCCGGCTGGTGCCAGATCTGCGCAAAAAGCAGAGCTCCCGGCCGCAAGTTTCGCGACCCCGATCGCTCGATGACTTCGGTTTCTCCGCCAATCAGAACGTCCCACACTGCCAAACGCTCACCGGGTTCGTTCCAAATCACCTCGTAGAAGCTTAGCGGCTGTGTTGTGGCCTGCTCCAAAAACATCCGTTCCATCGCGGTCAACTGCTTCGACTTCTCCAGCATGTACCAGCGAGCCACAACGCCGCCGTGCCCGCGCGCGGTGGAACGTCGAGCGCCTGGATTCCACTGGAACAAGAAATAGGGCATGAAGATCTGACGTTCGTCTGCGGCCTCTTCCAGCGGCTTCGGAACGTCACGCAGGTTGAAGTCCTGCCAGGCCTCATCGATCCGATCCCCGAACTTACGCAAGGCAAACCTGGTGATCTCCCGCGTCAAGCGGTCCGACTCTTCGTGCTGCCGCGCCCACACGTTGTCGATCGATGGAGCATAGCCAGGCAAACAGCAATGCTTGTACTTCTTGCCGCTGCCGCAAGGGCAGGGTTCGTTTCTTCCGATCTTCGCAGACGCATGAAGAGCCATAACAGTTGCGACATTACTGCCCATGGCTCTGTGAATGCAAGCACAGATCATCATCCCCAAATGGTTCGATAGGGAGGCACCATGCGCTTGGCGGGTAAGCAAAAACTCGGCTATTTTCCTCTTCCATTAGCGGAGGCCGAACGGATTCGACGTTTCCTGCAGTTTCCGCTTTCTGGATACGCAGCACTGGACCCCTGCATCGGCGAGGGCGGCGCTTTTACCGTGATCGCCGGAAATCCGCTAGCGATCCGATACGGTATCGAACTGGACGCCTACCGCGTCGAACAGGCCCGCGAAGTCGGCCACTACGTCATTCATGGCGATGCCCTGGATGTGCACTGCCCAGTGGAGTCCCTGTCGCTGCTCTATCTGAATCCACCCTACGACTTCGAATGCGGCCAATCCCAAAACCGCAGGTTGGAAGAGATATTTTTCGAGCACTGCTACCGCTGGCTCAAGCCTGCTGGCGTGCTGGTTCTGGTCGTTCCCGGAGATCGTCTCGCGGTTTGCGGGCGCCTTCTCGCCTTCCACTTCAAGGACAAGAAAGCTTACCGGCTGGGCACGCCGGAGGCTGCTAAGTACAAGCAGGTCGTGCTGCTCGGTACCAGGCGTACCCGCCGTGAATGCAATCAGCTGTCTGATGCCGATCTCATCAAGGCGCAAAACTTAATCGCTGAGATGAGTCGTAAGTGGGAGCAACTTCCCGTCCTCCCTGACTCTGCCGGTGCAGTCTACTCGGTTCCAGAGGGCGGACCTGTCGAGTTGACTCATCGCGGCCTGCCTCTGGATGAGATCGAAGACCTGTTGCTGAAGTCAGCAGCATATCGTCAGGCAGCCAGAATCCTTGCCGTGTGCCGGGCGGAGATCAAAGGGCGTCCTGTGACCCCGTTGCATGGGGGCCACGTCGCACTGTGCGCGATAGCGGGACTTCTGGACGGCGTCTTTGGTTCCGGCGAAGATCGGCACATCGCTACCTGGCGATCCGTCAAGGTCACAGACTGCTCTGAAGAAGTTGAAGAAGACGGCACCATCATTCGACGCGAGCGGGAAAGGTTTACCAACGAACTCATTCTGCTGTACGCCTCCGGGGAGACCGCCATTCTACGTTGAATCTCTCCCGATCGATCCCACTCGTCCTGGATGGTCGTCATCCTCCACCTGGTTGTGCAGCTTCTGCACACCCAAGTCAGTAGACGAGACGATGCTGACTATACGGCAACGCCTCATAGTTTCCATCAGACGAGGCAATGTTTAGGCCCATTTTCGGCGAAGGTACGGAAATGGCCTATTGGCCTGTAGTGGCATGCTCAACGGCTTCTTCGGGGAAGGTGAGACGAGGCACATCGCACACTGGCGATCAGTGAAGTATGTGGACGAGTTCAATGAGGAGGGGGACTCAGAGGGAGAGACCATCATTCGCAAGCGCGAGCGGTTCAGCCATGAACTGACTCTTGCCTATGAGAGCGGGCAGATCGTTGAACTTAAGGAAAGCGAGCAGCAACCAGGTCACGAAGTTGATTCCTAACCGCGGCATACCTCTGAGGCCTGGTGTAATCGCGCTTTCTCCCGCCACTCTGATATAAAGAGGGTCTCCGATGGCACTGAGCTTCGAATGGGACAAACGCAAAGCAGAGTCAAACCTCAGAGCGCACGGCGTGTCTTTTGGTGAGGCCACCACGGTGTTCGGCGACCCACTGTCGATCACGATCTCCGATCCCGATCATTCCTCCGTAGAAATGCGCTTTCTCGACATCGGTCGGTCCTGCTTCGGGCGTCTGCTCGTGGTATCGTACACGGAGAGAGCCAACAAAATCCGCCTGATAAGTGCGCGAGTAGCGGTTCGCAATGAGCGAAAGCAATATGAAGAAGCAGAATAAGAGCAAGACGCAAAGTTCCGACCAAATGCGTCCCGAGTACGATTTCGGAAAAGGCGTGCGCGGCAAACATGCTGCTCGCTATGCTGCCGGTTCTAACGTCGTCGTCTTAGCACCAGATGTAGCTAGCCAGTTCCAGACCGCGGACGACGTCAATGAAACCTTGCGGGCAGTTGCGAAGTTGATGGAACGCCGCAAGGGCCGCAGGAAACGACAAACAGCATAGCCACAACAAAGCTCTGTGGCTGCGGCGGCCACTCCAGCGCAATCGGCTTTCGTCAGTGCTCACAACTTGTGAGCATGCATCTGGAATAATGATTCCCCGGGCAAACTAATTTCTTCGCCCCTGGACCGACCCATCCCGGAACTCGAATCCCGAACTCATGGCCTGATGCATAAGCCTCCGATGCCAGCTGGCGACTCCCAATGGGATCGGAGACAATCACGATCAATTAGTGAGCGGAGTTGCTTCGGATCACCGGTGAGCCACAGTGCGCCCAACCAAGAAATGCGGAGCAAGAAGTGATAGCGTAGTTGTGTACACATACGTACACAACGAGGCTCACGGCATGGAAGCGATGAAAGTTGGGATTCGCGAGTTTCGAGAGAAATTGGCCAACTACTTACTGGAAAGTGAGGTTCCCGTGGCGATCACACGGCACGGCGATACCGTTGGCTACTACATTCCTGCCCGACGTAAACGGCCGGATACGGAGCGAGCAGCTCTCAAGGAAGCCGTCTCTCGTCTGCAGCAAGTGCTTGTCGCTGAAGAGATTTCTGAGGACGAGATTCTTGCGGACTTCAAAACCTGGCGGACAGGGAAGAAGAGATGACTCCGCGCAAGGGCTGGTGTTGGACGCCAATATCGAGCCACACGAGCAAAGAAGGGAACTGATGAAAGACGCTCATGAACGATTCGGCCGGCTCGTTTATCGGCGACACACAGAAAAGACGGCCACCAACCTTCGGGTTCTCCTGGATGCGTTTGTGGGAGAAGACAGAGGCAAGGCCCACTTGGTCTCGGTGGTTGGGGGTGACGTGGAGATCGGAGCTCTGGCAGCAGCCTTCGCAAACGGAGACTCATTTACCGTGGAAGATCCGCACGGTGCTGAAAGCATAGTCTCGCTTGGCGAAAAGCCGCTGTGCTTCCGAGGCTCGATCGTGGTTCAAGGCCGGAAACGGCCGCTGAGACATCTTGTGAGTTGCTCGCAGGAGTTAGCGGACAATGCCGCGGAAGGGAAGCTGCTTCTGGTGAGCGACGACCACCGCTTCATCTGGTCTTCGCTGGTTTGTCACTACGGTCTGCCGGCTACGCCGGACTGGGGCTCTTGGGTAATCGCGCAATTGGAGCAGCAGAAGAGGATTCAACCTCTCTCTGGATTTGGATTCGACGGTGTAGCGATAAGAGCGACACGCAAACACCTACTAGCACTGCTGTCGAAGGGGCTGAGGAACAGGCGGATCGCTTTCCCCGACCAGAATGGACCGGTCGAATGGCCTGCCATCCAACTGATCAAGAAACCAACTGAATCAGAACGGCGCAACGGCGAAGTGAATGTTGCATGACAAAGATTGAGGTGCGCGCCCACTGGCCAGTACCGATCGACTTGGCAGAGGATTGACGACGATCAGATTTCCCGGTCAACTCTGGCGCGGTAGTTGACGGAATGACTCCAGATGCCACGAACCATCGGGCGTCGATGTATCTCGGCGCAGGATGTAGAGATTGCCGTCATCGGCATGGACTTTGAAAAAGGTGTCCTGCGGCCCGTACCACTGGTCCAATACTTCGTCGACCATATATTCGTGGCCATCCATACGAAAGCGTATCGGCCTTTCGTCCACCGTCCGCCCGGAATAGCAATCCACTTCCAGCTTCATCTCCTTCATTCTGACGCATAGCCGCCGCACGTGCCACCCGCGCGTTCGCAACTCCTGTTCGGAGAAATCCATGCAGAGCTTAGACACGATTCACGACTACCTCGCATTATGTGGTGCACCACATAATCGGAGATATGTTGCGATGTCGGTTATGTTGTCGTCCTTCATGGGCGCACCTTCCTTTCTCGTCGCTCTGCGTGTTCATGGCCCCATAACTTGCATACTTGGCTGAGTTCAAATTCACTCCAAGGAGTCAGCCAAATGTTCGACCAGTTGATGAAACGCAGTAATTGGGTGTGCGTTTACAAGATGGGCCGGTTTGCTGAAGAGCGGCGTGCTTTTCTTTGTGACCTGAACAAGCAGGGCCATAGTTTGCGCACGCTCCGAAACGTCAACAAACTCTTGCTCGCAATCGCGGAACGGGTGAACGTGCGACAAGCGGGGGAGATTACGGAAGCGCAGATCGTCCGAGCGGCTAGGAGTTGCGTTGCGAAGTCATGCGCGCCGAGTTCCACAGCCGAAACGCGCGAGACCGCAACGAAAAGATTGGTCTTTGTCGCCAAGAATTGGTTTCGCTTTCTGGGCAAGTGGCGTGACCCGGAACGCAATCCCCAGTTCAGGCCAGAGCTCGACAGTTTTCTCAAAGAACTACGGGACGAAAGAGGATATACAGACCAAACCGTTTCCACGCGCGAATCAGCACTGAACCTTTTCTTCGAATGGCTTGGGAAGCAGGGCATTTCTCTGAAGGAAGTGTCGCCCGGGACTCTCGCGGCGTACTTTGTCCAGAACAAAGCGCGTGGCTGGAAGAGATCAACAATCAAAGCATATGCCCAGTCACTGCGCGCCTTTTTCCGCTTTGCAAACCAGCGCCATTGGTGCATGCCTGGACTGGCGGAGACGATCGAGAGCCCTCGCATTTATTCAATGGCTGGACTTCCGGAAGGCCCAAGTTGGGAACAGGTTCGACGTCTGATTGCGAGCCTCAACACAGAACGTCCGAGCCATATTCGGGATCGTGCAATCATTCTGCTTCTGGCGGTATAAGGTCTGCGCATATCGGAAATGTCCGGCGTACGGTTCTGAAGTCGCGCTCCCTGCCTCAGCGTATTAACCAAGCTGCGGAGGTGGAGGGACTGTACGCCGCTGACAAGATCATTGCGCACGCCTACCAACAAAGGCTCATCGGCCCGTTGTCTTTGGACCCTACAATCCAGTTTGCCCCCGCCACTGCTGAATCGCCCGACGTAGCCGTAAGTCGATGCGGGCACCTCGACGTTTGAAGCCGAGCACCTCGACCATCTCTCTGAGTACTTCATCATCAGTGCGGAGTTGTCCGTCTGAAGTCACCCAACTAATCAGGCGAGCCAGCTCGTTTGAGGTGTACTCTGTGATCGTGCCCCGCTGGGGAACGAGTGGGCGCGAGCTCCTGCCGCTGCTCCCTCGATCCCCATTGAGTGCATTGCCCTCGATATTGTGGTCTGCTCCGTTGCTATTATGTCGAGCGGCGCCGTTTCGAGCAGCGGATTGTCCGGTGGCATCTAATCGGTCCGCCCACTCGACCGCCTCGCCGAATGCTTTGATCGCGCGCTCTACCTCTTCACTCTTGTGCATGAACCAGTCGGTAGACCAGATGCGATGAAAGCGCCAGCCGAGGGCCTCCAGCTGATGTTGGCGGAGCCGGTCCCGATCTCGGGCGGTATTACTGGAATGGTAAGTCGCTCCATCACACTCGATGGCCAGCACATAACGGCCGGGTTTGCACGGGTGTTCGGCGACGATATCGATCCGATACTGCGATGCGCCAAGCTGGGGTATGAGCCTCAGCCCGCGAGCTTCCAACGCATCTTGGATGTCCTGCTCGAAATCGTTGGGAGCGACGGTGCTAAGAGTTGCATCACCCAGGCGCTTGCCACCGCTGGCTGCGTACTCAAGATAGTTCCTCAACAACTCAACGCCGCTCCCGGGCCGTACGCGTTTCAGATCCATGTCAAGGTGACTGAAGGATGAAACGATAGTTAGTCGCTGCCGCGCACGAGTGACTGCAACGTTCAATCGTCGTCGGCCGCCTTCAGGAATCAAGGGTCCAAACCGAAAAGGTAAATTCCCAGCTCGATCCTTGCCATAACCGACCGTGATGATAATGGCGTCACGCTCGTCACCTTGCACCGATTCGAGGTTCTTGACGAAATACCGCTCATGCTTGCCCTGGTCGAAGAACTCATCAAGCTCTGCATGATCCTGCAGCGCTCTGTCCAGAGCTCCTTGCACCCGGTCGCGATGCTTGATCCCCATAGCTATGATTCCTAGCGTTTCCAGCGGGCGAGTGCGAGCATGTTCTAGGACCAGCTCAACCACTCTCCGCACCTCGGTCCCGCAGCTTTCTTCCTCACCATCCGCACCGAGTTGTTGGTTGACTAACACGTGAGAAATGGCGGGTGTACCGCCGGGTCCCGGAAAAGTGATCAGCCGATCGCGATAGATGTGATGGTTGGAGAAAGCGATCAACGATTCATCGCGACTGCGATAGTGCCAGTCGAGATAATTAGAAGGCAGAAAAGCGTTGGCCAAGTCTAGAAGACTCTCAAATCCTTCGGCTGCCCCGGTTTCTTCTTCGGAATCGAGATCATCGTCACCAGCAGCGAAAAACGTGGTCGGTGGCAACTGGTTGCGATCCCCAGCAACGACAAGCTTTTCTCCCCGTAAGATGGCGCATACTGCGTCCTCCGGCAGCACCTGGCTGGCTTCGTCGAAGGCCACAACATCGAAGTAACGTTTCCCGCCGTCGAGCAATTGGCTGACCGACAAGGGGCTGGCCATCCAGCATGGACAGACTGCCGTCAGAACATCACCCGCTTGGGCGAAGAGCTTTCGAAGCGGCAAGTGCTTTCTGCTTCGTTGCGTCTCGCTGCGTATTAGCAACTCCTGGTCGTGATGGGCATTCATTGCCGCGACTGCACGTTCTCCATGGACCCTCCGCACGCGAGCCGCAGCCAACTCTATTCGCTCCTCGTCGAGGTCAGCAAACTCCTCAACGAAACCGCTGTGAGTCCATCCCCGAAAACCACGAATCTCGGGGTCTTGTTCACACGCGGCATCGAGCGTAGAAGCGAGCCAAGCGAAATCGAACGTGGCAGTCCATTTGTCTGGAACCGGCTTGGAGTCGCGCAGCTCCCCCACCAGGGGAGATGCTCCGAGAGCATCGAGCTCACGCTCAATAGAGGTCAGCTTAGGAAGAACGTAAGGCGTCGTGCGGTCGGATGCGAGGGAAGCGACTAGCGTCCTCAGATCGCTGAAGCTTACGCCCTCAAGATTACGACCGAGTATGTTCTGGAGAGTTTCAATCTGAACGAAGAACGAATCAAATGTCGCCCTATGACCAGAGAACTCGGTAGGAACCTGTGGATCGCCATTGGGCTTGCGCGCTACCCAGCGCTGAAGTTGTTCGGCTGCCGACAACATCTCGGAACATAGCCTTGCAGAATCCGTTTTTCCGATTCGGAACCCCAGCGCTATGTTTCGGGCGCTGCGATACGGTGCGCTGGTGAGATATGCCCAAGCGGAGGAGATTGCACCGGCACTTCCGGGCTTTAGTGCTTTTGCTAGAGCAGATGGATCATTCCTGAACAACTGCGCGGAGTATTTGGCCAGCATCGCCTGTAGATCGGCAAGCAGCCGCATCATCGATTTTGCATCCGCAACGGATTGAGGCTCGGTTAGCCCGACCTCAACAGAGAGCGCCGCAAGCCTGTCAACAATTCCAGGCAATATCTGATCATTAAGATTCGTGACGAGATCAAGCGCATTCTGAACCGCCGTACCGTCTTTCAGTTGCACGCCTGTCCAAGGTGAGGAATCGGTCCGCAAAAACAGGGAATGGTAACCACCGGCCTCTTTCAGGGCCGCGTGATTCACGGTGCGAATCCGCGTGCCTGGGTCAAAGAAATCCGGCAGCGCTTGGAGGAGGGAACTGATGTGGCCGAGGCGATGACAGATTGAAGTGCGAACGCCATGCGCGCACTTTCGTGGCATTCGATTTCGCGACGGTTCGGGCGCATACCTTGCCGCTCTCTCCAGTCACAGTGAGATTGGTGAAATTAAGCTGTTGACGATTTTGGTCCTCTACGGAATCCGGGCGTTACTTTTGGATGGGCACTGACCGACAGAGAGATATGGTTTCGCAACAAGTTCCAAGCGTGGTCGCGGCGTTACATGCAAGCTCAGAACGATGTCTACGGTTCCGCGAAACCCCACGTCTGATCATCCTGTTTGACTGCCCCGCAATTTGAAGTTAACAAGAGCGCTGGACGCGCCGCTTCTGGTGCCGTTCGCAGTGAAGGGTCTGCTTCAGAACGGACCAATGATCGGCCTTACGAGGACGCGAGATTTTGATGAGGAGGTGAGAATTCGATGTTGGAAAATGCGAGTCCAAGAAGTGTAACAACACGTAGGGATGGCAACGGCCCACAGCTAGTCGAGACGAGGGTGGATTTTGAACCCCTGCTGGACACCGATGAGGCCGCCATTCTGCTGAGGATGCATCCCAGGACGCTGCGGACAAAGGCGCGTAAGGGACTGATTCCTGCTCTCCAGGTTGGCGGACGTTGGCGTTTTCGTGCCTCAACGCTGAATCACTGGCTTGAAAAAATGGTGGGCTGAATGTCGATCTCGGTGACACAAAACTGCTCGACCATTGTGCTGAACCCAATTATTCTGGCGATGTCCGCCGACACCGTTTGAACAAAGGAGAAGCTTTGTTTAAACGGACACGTTACCAACATGGAAGCTTAGAGCGCGAAGAGCGGAAGAAAGGTCCGGAAGTATGGGTCTACCGGTGGTGGGAAGAAGACATCGACGGAAAACTCGTGCACCGCAAGCTGCGGATCGGGGATGCGGAAACATACCCGAGCGAATCTGCCGCACATGCCGCAGCGGACGCTCTTCGATTAACCATCAACAATCGTTGCAATCACCGCAACCTGCAACGAACCACGATCCACACGCTTTGGGAGCACTATCAGCGCGAGGAACTACCGGTGAAGGCACTTTCCACCCAAGACTCGTACATCATGTATGCGAAGAATTGGATCGTGCCGCGCTGGGGAAAAGTTCAGTTGCAGGAGGTCAAGACAGTCGAGGTCGAGCGCTGGCTACGGGCCACCGACGTCGCCGACGGGACCAAAGCCAAGATCAAATGCGTCATGTCGGCTCTGTTCTCGCACGCGGTCCGTTGGGAATTCTGCAGCCACAACCCGATCTCATCGGGAATACCGGTCGGGAGCGGTGGCAAACGCGGCCCGAGCACAGGCGTCCGGGTCAGTGCCAAGCGTCAGAAGTCTCCGTTGAAATTGACGGCGGACCAAGTGGCGCTGGTCTTGACCGAACTCGAGTTCCGCGATCAGCTCCTGGTGTTTCTGGATGCGGGTCTGGGGACACGTCGAGGGGAACTGGGCGCACTCCGCTGGATGGACTGCGACTTCATCAACCAGGTCTTCGATATCCAGCATTCCTACTATTGGCGTCGAGGAGGGCATCTGATCGATACCAAGTCGGAGGCTTCGGCTCAGCCACTGCCGATGCATCCGGCGCTCAAAGACGGCCTGCTGGAGTGGAGAAGTCTATGTATGTACAACCAGCCGGGGGATTACGTCTTCGCTTCGGAGAGGCTGAAGGGCCGCAAGCCGCTGGACCTGGCGTCGGTACTCAAGAAGAAGATCCAGCCGGCGTTCAGGAGAATCGGTATCCCTGGCGTGGGCTGGCATACTTTCCGGCATACCGTGGGAACGATGCTGGCGGAGATGGGACAACATCAACTCACCATCCGCGACTACCTGCGGCACAGCAACCTGCATGTCACCAACAAGTACCTGCAGGCGACCTCAAAGGCCAAGCGTCTGGCGCAGGACAAGTTGGTCGATGCCATCCTGCCCACGGGCTTGTTGCCCGCGCCAAAGTTGATCCAATGAAGGTAGCTGGGGAGCAAACTCGCGGTGGGAAAATCGCGGTTTGCTGTTATCGTCCCCTAATATCCCCTGATCGGGAAGGAGGTAAGTCTGTAAGCCATTCAAAAGAATGGCGGGGTCGACGGGACTCGAACCCGCGGCCTCTGCCGTGACAGGGCAGCGTTCTAACCAACTGAACTACGACCCCGCTTGCGCGGTTATTGTCCCGCTCGGGGACGTGTCACCTTGCTCGACATCGTCGTCGGTGACGGTTTTGGTGGGCAGTGCAGGGCTCGAACCTGCGACCTCCTGCTTGTAAGGCAGGCGCTCTAACCAGCTGAGCTAACCGCCCGTCGTACACGCCTCTCACGAGGTGGTACTAGAGCGGAATCAACTGTTTGAGTGTACATGACGCTTCCAACACGGTCAAACCTTACCGGCTGTGTTAGGCGACTACTGACTCGTCTTGCTGTCGCACTGCGTGCTGGTCATTTCGATCGCGCCTGTCCGGGGCAGCATTCCGACTGAGAAATCGTGTGAGCGCAGGCATCTTTTTACGATTTTCGCGAAACCAATCACTGGGGCCAAGTTGCGGCTAGTCTCGGGCTTACCGATGCCCAGAATGGGTGTGTAATGAAAGCTATCCTTTTCGTCGACGACCATGAGTTGCTGGCTCGCTTGAGCTGCGAGATTCTTGAGATGCAGGGCTATCGCGCTGTCAGCGCTTACAGTGCGCAGGATGCTCTCGACAAGCTCAAAGGCCAGAAGTTTGACCTCTTGGTCACCGACTTCCGCATGGAAGGAATGAATGGACTGGAACTGGCAAAGCAGGTTCACGCTAGCAGCCCCGAGATTCCGGTGATTATCGTGACCGGATACGGTCCCGTCGACGGTGGACGCGATGTGAAGGCGTGTCTTCAGAAGGAGCAGATGTTTCCCGCCTTGTTGGACAAGATCAAGACCTATTTAGGGGACAGCGAACATTCCCCGGTCGGGGTTTTAAAAAGCGCATAGCTATTGCGTGATCAGGAAAATCTGCCGCGACCAAGATCAGTGTTCTTCCCACTGCCGTCCCCAACCCTCAAATCATCGGAGGGTCGGCTCCGCTTCCGCAAACAATTCCCATACAGAAGATTAGGTGACGGATGATACCGTGCTTTATCCTCATCTCTTATGCCTGCACTCATCGAATGCGTACCCAACTTTTCTGAAGGGCGCGACAAGTCTAAAGTCGACGCCATTCTTGAAGCTATGAAGATGGACGGAGTCTATCTGCTGGATCGCGAGATGGACGCTGACCATAATCGCTGTGTCATCACCCTGGTGGGCGATCCGGTCAAGGTTGCGGAAGCCGCCATTCGCGGAGTCGGCAAGGCAGCGGAACTGATTGATCTGACCAAGCACAGCGGAGCGCATCCCCGTCTCGGGGCTGCCGATGTAATTCCTTTCATCCCGATTGAAGGTTTGACGCTGGAAGACTGTGTGGCCATAGCCCGGCGTGTAGGCGAAGAAATATGGAAGCGGCATCGGGTGCCAGTCTATCTGTACGAAGCAGCGGCCCAAATTCCGGAACGCCAGAACCTGGAGAACGTGCGCCGCGGGCAATTCGAGGGCATTCGTGAGGAACTGAAGACGAACCCGGCGCGCAAGCCAGACTTTGGCAATGCCGAATTGCACCCGACGGCGGGAGCTGTCATTGTCGGCGCCCGCAAATTCCTGGTGGCGTACAACGTCTATCTCAACACGCCCGACGTCGAGATCGCCAAGAAAATTGGCAAGGCTGTTCGCTTTTCTAATGGTGGCCTGCGATACGTAAAAGGTATGGGCGTGCCGGTGCGGGGTTTGGCGCAGGTTTCCATGAACCTTACAGACACCGATCAGACCCCGATCGCGCGGGTGTACGAGTACGTAAAGCGTGAGGCGGCACGATATGGCGTCATGCCCCTGTCGAGCGAGGTCGTGGGGTTGATTCCCAAGAAGGCCCTGGAAGACGCAGCGGAGTGGTTCTTGCAGATCGGAAATTTCGATTCGTCTCTGATCCTTGAGAACCGGCTGGCTGCCGTAATGAGCGGGAAGATGGCGGTGGGTGGGATTCGTGCCGGTGTCGAGCCTTTCATTGAGCAGCTAGCGGCGCCTACGGCTGCGCCCGGAGGAGGTTGCGCGGCGACCGCGACCGCAGCGATGGCCGCGGCGCTCGGTGGCATGGTGGCCGGAATGTCGCGCGGCAAGAAGGCTTATGTCCAGTACGAGCGTCAACTAAGCGACTCGCTCGCGCGTTTGGCTGAGCTGCGCGAGCAGTTCAAAGCTTCCATTGACGCGGACGCTGAGTCGTTCAACGACGTGATGACGGCATTCAAGAAAGCAAAAGATCATCCCGAAGCGCAGGCCGAGGTCGAAGCTGCAACCAAAAAGGCGACACTGGTTCCGCTGGTGGTTGCAGAGCGGGCAAGGGAAGTGCAGAGCATTGTCGAATCCTTGCGTCCCATCACCAATCCCAGGATGGCCTCAGACTTGACCGTAGGTGTCAGCCTGGCGCGCGCCGCTCGCGAAGGCGCGCTCGCCAATGTGGAAATAAACCTCGGCGACATTAGGGACGAGGCTTTTGTCGCGGACGTGCGGCATCGCGTAGCCGCGATTAAGGGATAGAGGCTGGCGTCTGTGAAAAGAGGACTTGGGTCCTGCTCATGTCACAGTAAGTGGCGCGTCTAATCTCTGCACGCTGGGTTTATGGACAACGAGGGATGCCCTTTTGCGCATCTCTTTCGGAATTGTCGAGTAAAATTATGAGCATGAAGCAGTTCTTGATCGGCTTTTTTCTGAGCGCACTTTTGTCGTTGCCCGCATACGCGGCCCCTTTGAGCAGCAATGCTCGGACCGTGGTTCCATCCGCGATCCAGCAGATGCTATCTGTGGACAATCGGGCGTTGCGCGATTCGCCCTCGGCAAAAGCTCTCAAGGACCGCGTCCTGCCTGATAACCTGAAGCAGTTCGAAACCGCGCTAAGGGGCACAGGGATCGACCCTGATAAGGACGTCGAACAAATCACCTTTGTCATTTATCGTTCCTCCAAGGGTGACCTGCGAAGTATCGGAATTGCACAAGGCGGATTCAAGCAGAGAGACTTTCTACAGAAAATGCGCTTGAAGAAAATCAAGCCGGAAAAGTACCTGCTTTCGTATCTCTACCCGATGGGTTCGGGCATGCACCTGGTGTTCCTCGATCCCACCACGATCTTGTTCGGAGAGACGGCGGCTATCAAAGGCGCAATCGATGTGCGCGACAATGGAGCCGAATCGCTGGAATCGAACGCCACGATCGACGATTTGATTACTAGTGTGGACACCTCGCCGATTTGGAGTGTGCTCGATCAACAGGGCACCCAGAACATGATGAGATCAGCGCTGGGGCAAGCGGCTTCGATAGGTGATTACGACGTCGTGAAAAAACGGCTGCTGGCGTCGGATTACACGATGAACTTCAGCAATGGTGTCACCTTCGACCTGAACGTCAAGACCTCTGACACCATGACTGCGGCGACCATGGCCTCGTTGTTGAAGGCGGGTGTGCTGTATCGAAAGATGAATGCGACTGCAACCGAGAAGCTCGCACTGGACAACACCACGGTGGACAATTCGCACGACATGTTGCAAATGCATTTTAAGACTGACGATCAGCGCTTTACGGCTCTCTTGAAGTCCGACCTGTTCGCCGCCGTATCGAAATAAGCACGCCGGATTAGCGCGTACAGCGGAAGCTCCCAGTCTGCGGGCGCATTCCAGCATTTATAATCAAGTCACTTTGTTACGCTCTATCATTCGTTTCTCTTACTGTTGTCTTCTGATCTTTGCCGTGATCTGCCTGGATGGCCATCCAGTCGCGGCTCAGGCCCTTCGCGGTACCCGCACAGTCATCGTCATGCCGTTCGAGAACCAAACCACCGCCCCTGGGCTGGAATGGATCAGTGAAGCTTTTCCCGAAGTCCTGTCCCAGCGGATGGAATCGCCGAGGCTATACGCCATCAGCCGCGACGATCGCAGTTACGCCTTCGATCACACTGGAATACCACTGACGGTTCGGCCCTCGCGGGCGACCGTCTACCGCGTCGCTGAACAGATGGATGCCGACTACGTGATACTAGGCAGTTACAGTTTCGACGGCCAGACCTTCCGGGCCAATGCACAATTGCTCGACATGAAAAAGCTGCACCTCTACCCGGAAGTGCACAGCAGTGGCGCGTTGACGAACCTGATCGATTTGCAAACCACATTGGCGTGGGAGTTACTGCAGCAAATGACTCCGCCGCCCGGAATCACCCGCGATCAGTTCCTGAAAGCTTCCACGCCTATTCGCCTGGATGCGTTCGAGAACTACATACGGGGAATCCTGGCGACCGATCCGCAGCAGAAAATTCGTTACCTGCGTACCGCCGTAAAACTCAATCCTAATTACACTCTTGCCATGCTGCAGTTGGGCAAGACGTACTACAGCAATCGTGAGTACGAAGCCGCGGCTGGGTTGTTTGCTCGCATACCTAAGGACGACCCGGTCGCCGGCGAGGCCAACTTCCTGCTTGGCATGTCGGAGTTCTACCGTGGAAACTTCGAGAAGGCGTTTGCCGCATTCAATTACCTGGCCACCCGGTTGCCCTTGACCGAGGTTTACAACAACCTGGGGGTGGTGGAGGCCCGGAGAGGGCGGCGCGGTTCGGCGGTCGAATATTTTTCCAAGGCTGTCGCTGCCGACCCCAACGACGCAGATTACCGTTTCAATTTGGCCGTGGCGTTGTTCAAGAACGGGGATAGTGCCGGCGCCGCACGCCAGTTGAAGGAACAGTCGCAGCGTGGCGCAAGCGACGGCGAAGCCAAGGCCCTGCTGGAATTGATCAACCGGGGAGGCGCTCCGCCTCCTCCGGTGAATCCAAATCCGAATACCGCCCTAAGTGCGTTGCTGCCGCCGAGCCCGCCACGCATTCCCCTGGAGCGCATTAAGCGCAACTATGACGAGGCTTCCTACCGTCAACTGGAAATGGAAATTGACAATCTTGCCCAGACCAAGCTGGCCAGGACCGATGGACCGACGCGCGCTACCTATCACCTGCAACGCGGCAAAGAATTGTTGGCGCAGAATATGACGACCCAGGCAGAGAGCGAATTCCGCGCAGCGGTCAGCGCTGATAATAGTAGCGCGCCGGCGCACGCGCAGTTGGCGATTCTGTTGGAGAAGAAGGGTGATGTAGCGAGTGCCCGGTCGGAAGCGCAGACTTCCGTGCGCTTGCAGCCTAACGTTGATGCTTTGCTGGTTCTGGCGCGGCTGGATCTGAAGCAGAGCCAGTTGGCATCGGCCACGACCGAAGTGGACCGCGCCTTAGCTCTGCAGCCTTCCGATGCGACCGCGCAGGCTCTGAAGCGCGACATCGCCGCGAAGCAGACCGTTTCAAAGTAGCGTAACCTCGTAGGACCCTCCGGAAGGAGGCACACATGTTCCGGATTCGCTTCATGCTCTCTTGTGGGCTGTTGGCGCTTCTCGCTACCAGCCTGGCCTTCGCCAGCAGCGTCGTCAAAATCCGCGTGGATGACACCATCCAGCCGATCAGCGCCGAGTACGTTGACCGCGCCATCGAACAGGCGCGCCAAACCAACGCCGACGCCGTGCTGATTGAGCTGCATACGCCGGGAGGCCTGGTGGACTCCACGCGGTCGATTATCGAAAAAATACTGTCCTCACCCGTGCCGGTCATCGTGTATGTAGCACCGGCCGGCGCCAACGCGGCCTCCGCTGGGTTCTTCATTCTTGAGTCGGCCGATGTCGCGGCCATGGCGCCGGGTACCAACACCGGAGCTGCGCATCCCGTAACCCTCGGCGGCGAGAAGCTCGACGATGTAATGAAAACCAAGATCGAGAACGACTCTGCCGCCTTCATGCGCTCATTCGTCGGGCCGCGCGGACGAAATGTGCAATTGGCTGAGAGCGCCGTGCGTGAGTCGAAGTCATGGACTGATCAGGAGGCGCTGAAAGAGCACTTAATCGACATCGTCGCCCGCGATCAGGACGATCTCTTCCGTCAACTCCAAGGACGGACGGTGAGACGGTTTGACGGAAAGCAGGTAAAGCTCGAATTGGTGGGTGCTCGCGTGGATGAGATGCAGATGACGCTGCGGCAGAGAATCCTCGACTTTCTACTCGATCCGAATATCGCCTTCATAGTGCTCGCGATCGGTGCATTGGCGCTCTACGCCGAGTTCAACCATCCCGGCGCGATTGTCCCCGGCGTGGTGGGCGTGGTTTTCATTCTGCTGGCACTCTTCGCGCTCAATCTGTTGCCCACACGTTATGCCTCGTTCACGCTCATCATCGCAGCCTTTGTCCTGTTTGTGCTTGAGGCCAAGTTCGCCACTCATGGCATCCTCGGGCTCGGTGGGATAGTTCTGCTTACTCTAGGGGGACTGCTACTGGTCGACGGACCGATTCCCCAGATGCGGGTGAATCTATGGACGGCCCTGGGCGTCAGCGTGCCTCTCGGCGTAATCACCGTCTTCCTGATGACGATTGCCCTGCGTGCACGTCGCAACAAAGTCGTGACCGGCTTGCAAGGCATGATCGGCGCCGTGGGTGAAGCTCGTACGGATATCGACCCGGAAGGGAAGGTCTTCGTTCAAGGCGAGCTCTGGAATGCGCATTCTCCTTCGCGGGTGGGGATCGGCGAGCACGTCGTGGTGCGCAAAGTGGAAGGCTTGGAATTGGAAGTGGAGAAGAAATAAGTTGCCAGTCAGTGTCGGTAGCCAGTTGTCAATATGCGGTGCGGCGCCTCAAGGCGCTCGACTCCTTGGAGACTCTCCGACGCAAGTCACCTGTCGTTGCTTAGATGAGTGCTGACAACTGACTTCTTGTTACTGCTGTTGCCAAGTTAGGTAACTCATTCAATTGGGCCTACAATCTTAGGCAGTTCACGTTCTACACTTCTGATAGCTGGGAGGCATATCGTGCCCGGTATTGCTGGCATTGTTGTCATCGTAATTCTCGTTCTCTACATCATCAACTCGATCAAAATCCTGGCCGAGTATGAGCGCGGCGTCATCTTTCGACTCGGGCGCTTGATGGGCGTGCCCAAGGGCCCGGGCATCATCCTGGTTTTTGCGCCTATCGACCGCATCGTCCGGGTCTCGTTGCGGCAGGAGGCCCTGGAGGTTCCGCCGCAAGACATCATCACGCGGGACAACGTAACCCTGAAGGTCAATGCCGTCATCTTCCTGCGTGTGGTCGATCCCAACAAGGCGGTGGTGGCGGTTTCGAATTACATGTACCAGACGTCACAGTTCGCGCAGACCACGCTGCGTTCGGTGCTGGGTGAAGTTGATCTGGACGAGTTGCTGGCCCACCGCGAAAAGATCAACCTGCGCTTGCAGTCGATTCTGGATCAGCACACCGATCCGTGGGGCGTAAAGGTGACTAATGTCGAGGTCAAACAGGTGGATCTTCCGGAGACGATGACGCGCGCCATGGCCAAACAGGCCGAGGCCGAACGCGAGAAGCGCTCCAAGATCATTCACGCCGAGGGCGAGTTCGCCGCAGCCCAGCGCCTGATCGATGCTGCGCACTTGCTGGCTACGGAGCCAACCAGTATTCAGTTGCGCTATCTGCAAACCTTGACCGAAATCGGAGTGGAGAAGAATACGACCATCATCTTCCCAGTGCCGGTGGACCTGCTGGCCGGGCTGCAGAAGCTCGTGAATGCCGACACGGCGAAGCTCGAAAGCTCCGGGCCGCCGGAGAAATCGCGAGGGATGTGAGGAACATGGCTTCTGACGACACAGAAATAACGTTGGGTACGGGGAAGCTGTTGGGTCTGTTTTTTCTGCTCGCGACTATTTGCGGGGTCTTCTTCTCCATCGGCTACTCGCTCGGCAAAAGTACCGGACGCGAGCAGGCACTGAATGATCAACCGGCTACAACCGCCACTCTGCCCGCGGAGACGGCTGCCAGCAGCAACCAGAACAAGCCCTCAGCTGTGGTCGCGGTGAAGGCGGAGGTTCAGCCGTCCGCGCAGGAAGGGCCCACAACCACCAATCCACAGGGCAACCTTACTTTCTACAAGTCGGTACAGCAAGACAGTGAAGGCGCCCAACCGCCGGGCAAGGAAACCCATGCCGCAGCTGCGGGGAATACGGCAGAGGCATCTGCATCGGCACCGATCACTATGGCAAAGGTTGCGACGGCTCCAATTGCCGCCGCCTCCGCCGTTGCGCCAGGGGTGACCCGTTCCGGCCCGGTGACCGGTCCAGGGACCATCGTGGTGCAGATCGCAGCGGTCTCCCGCGAAGATGACGCTGTGGCGCTCGCCGGTGCCCTGCGCAAGAAAAACTACAATGTCTTCGTGGTGAACAATCCCATTACAAATGACAAGTTTTACCATGTACAGGTCGGCCCGTTTGCCACTATCCAGGACGCCGACGCCATGAAGGCGAAACTTATCGGTGAAGGTTACAACCCGATTGTGAAGAAGTAGCTCAGCGCGATCATTCTGCCCGGGGCGCAATCCACGAGTCTCTCTGGCAGCCAGACGCGTCGATCGACTCTTTAATTTTCCTTGGCACAAATTTGCTTCCGGCGTATGCTTCCCCAGCCGAATATCCGACGACAATTCTGGATGCCGATTAGGGAAGCTCTCCAGCCTATGCCGGAAACTCAGAACACCGGAATCGATTCGCCGCGCGCATGGCTAATTGTAGTGGCCGCCTTTTTCGCCTCCTTCGTGTCGTTTGGTGTCAGCTACAGCTTCGGCATCTTCCTTAAGCCAATGGCTGTCGAGTTCGGCGTCAGCCACGCCGTCATGTCAACCCTGTTCTCGGTTCTCACTGTGCTTTCGCTGTTCTTGTCACCGATCACCGGAGATATAGCAGACCACTTAGGGCCGCGCCCCGTGATGATCGCAGGGGCGTTGCTCATGGGCTCCGGTCTGATACTGACCGCAAGGGTCCACTTTTTCCCGTTACTATTTCTGACTTACGGGCTAGGCGCCGGAGCTGCTGTTGCTTGCGTCTATGTTCCTTCGGTTGCGGCCGTGGGTGAGTGGTTCAAACTCCATCGAGACATTGCGCTAGGAATCGCCATCAGCGGGATCGGCTGCGGAACCCTAGTGGCAGTCCCAGTTGCCGCTGTGCTGATCGGACATTACGGCTGGAGAACTTGCTTCGAGATCTACGGAGTTCTTAGCGCTGCCTTGCTGCTGCTATGCGCAGGTCTCATTGCGTCGCCGCCGGTCGTCAAGTCGAAAGTGCGAATCGGCGTGATGGCCCGGATTCGCACCCCGGCGTTCGCGATGCTTTACGCCGGCATTTTCTTCACCGGTATCTCCGTGTACATATCTTTCATTTACCTTCCAGAATATGCGATTAAGGACGGCGCAACCCAGGTCGCCGCGGCAGGCCTGGTTGGATATATCGGAGCATCCAGCCTTCTGGGGCGGCTTGGACTGAACGCTCTGGCCCCTCGATTCGGCCTGATCTCAGTATTCCAAGTCAGCTTTGCGGCGTTATTGGTGAGCTATGTCTTCTGGGTCGGAGGACATTCCTACCCGTCACTCGTTTGGTACAGCCTTCTTCTGGGCATAGGCTACGGGGGAATTGTCGCGATGTCGCCGGCAGTGCTCACACAGGTCTTTGGTACTGAAGGATTGGGCGAACTGCTGGGGTTTCTGCTGACCGGACTTGGATTTGCCTCTGTAGCTGGGCCTCCACTCGCGGGGCTGCTTATTGATCGCACGGGCGACTTGAAGTGGCCCCCAGTGTTAGCTGCCGTCAGCGCAGCCGCGGCCTTGGCAAGCGTCATTCCGCTGCATGCTTACGCTGCGAGCAATCCTGAAACTGCGAATAAATCGGCAGCCGCCGCAGCCGAGTAGAAAATCGTTCGGACAATTGGGTGGGTGCCGACGGCCGTGGCGAACGGCCTGCCTATTGAGGGCCGTCCCTACGGATGTGGCTTAGGAGAAGAGAAGCGGTTCTCGCTCAACTTACCTTGCGATTCGCAGATGGGCGTTCTTGGCCAAGTTCCGGAGCGATCTGCGGCTGGCGGAGACCAAGATCGCGACCCGCAGCGGCCTCCTCGGCGTACTGCATGGAAGGAACCGTGCCCACGCGCGATTCATCGGTGATGAGCCGGGCTGAGCGCTCATAGGTGAGATAACTCCAAGCCCACTGCAACATCACCAGGACGCGGTTGCGGAATCCGATGAGGAACAAGATATGGATAAATAACCAGGACAGCCAGGCGAGGTATCCCGAGATATGTACCTTGCCGAACTGTGCGATCGCAGCAGCGCGGCCAATCGTGGCCAGCGAGCCTTTATCGAAGTAATGAAAATTCTTGCGTGGTTTACCGGCGAGGTCGTCTGCGACTTGCCGGGCTATCCATCGGCCTTGCTGCATGGCAACCGGGGCGACTCCTGGTAGCGGCTTGCCGGCCGCGTCCTTCATGCTAGCCAAGTCGCCGATGACGAACACCTCACTATGTCCGGGGACACTAAGATCCCGTTCGACCAACACACGCCCCGCGCGATCCACCGGCGCGCCGAGCGCGGCGCCGAGGGGCGATGCCGACACACCAGCAGCCCAAAGCACCGTCACTGCTGGAACCACTTCGTCGCCGATGAATACCTCTCCCGGGCGCACGTCGGTCACTGCGGACTTCGTGCGTACCTCAACACCGAGATGTTGCAATTGCTTTACAGCGCTCTGGCGCAGGTCCTCCGGATAGGTACTAAGCACAGACGGGCCAGCCTCGACCAGCAGAACTCTGGTCTTCGCCGGATCAATGTGGCGGAAGTTCTGGGACAGGGACTTGCGAGCGATCTCAGCCAACGTTCCGGCGAGTTCGACGCCGGTAGGACCACCACCTACCACCACGAAATTCAGCGGCAGATGATGCCCGGTCAACGCCGATTCTCGTTCGGCCAATTCGTACGCCAGTAGGATGCGGCGGCGCATCTCCAGCGCGTCCTCCACCGTTTTCAAACCCGGAGCAAACGGTTCCCAGTTGTCGTGCCCGAAGTAGGCATGGGAGGCACCCGCGGCAACGACAAGATAGTCGTAGAAAAGCTCGAAGTCATGCAGTTTGACGGTGCGCCGTTCCAGATCGAACCCGAGCGCGTCGCCCAATAACACTTCGACATTTTCATGCTTGGCGAGAATCTCGCGAATCGGTGCCGCAATTTCTGCTGGCGACAATCCGGCAGTCGCGACTTGGTAGAGCAGCGGCTGGAAAGTGTGATGGTTCTTGCGGTCCACGAGAGTAATTTGGACGGGTAGATGCGCAAGAGATTTGGCGGCCTCTAAGCCCCCAAATCCGCCTCCGATGATGACAATCCGTGGATGTAGTTGTTCCGCCATGGCCCTAAAGAATGAGATGCGCGGCCATGCGAGAAGGGAGCAGCGTCGTTCTTTTGCTTCACTTGACGCGGCCCCGAGAACCGCCCTCATTCACCGGATGAAATACCCGGAAACCTTCCACTTGCCATCCTTGTCCAGCATGGGTGTGACGGTCTCGACCGCAGACTTCTTATTGGCGAAGCTGGTTTCGTACTTGATGACAACGTACTGGCCATCCGGCGCACCAGGGACCTCGGTTTTATACTCTGCCGACGTCAGTTTGCGGGAGATGAGCGCTCCCAACGGCAGGCGGGCCCCGCTGAGTTGTCGCTCCCAGTCCTTTTCTGTTACTGCAGCCTTAAACAGGGACGAAGCGTCCTGCCAGCTTTGGGAGTAGTCTCCTGAGTCCACAAACTTCAGCCATGCTTCGGCAGCGGTTTCGGCAGCCTTCGTTTTGTCCTGAGGAAAAGCCACGGTCACAAGAGCCAAACAGACTGCGAGAACCAAATATGAATAGCGCTTCATAAGATCTCCTGGAGCAACCCGCCAGCAATTTTAACGTCACATTACTGGAATGCTCAAGATGGAGCCGTGACATTATAGCCGCTAACCCGACCTGTCATCCCTGAAGTCGCCCGCGCGGCTTCGAGCTTTAGAACAGCCATCGGCGCAGTACGCCGCCGAGTCCCAGAATGCTGGAGCCGAACAGCAGGATGCTGCTGGGCTCAGGAACAGGAGGCCCGCAGTTAGGTGAGCCGCTGGCGTCGCAGACGCAACCGGAGCAACCACTGAGGCTGAACGCTTCCGACGGAATGGAGCCCAACACGTTTTCATAAGCTGTCGACGGACCGCTGTTTTCGTCCCAGTAAATGGGATTGGCGACAGAACAGCCGGAAGTCGTACAGGCATTGCTTAAGGTTACGTATCCGTCTCCTGACCACGTGACCCCAGAGAACGATTCGTCTGCCAGGAACAGGGCATACCCGAACTGGTTAGTTCCAAGAAAAGTATTCGTGACACTGGTCAACGTCTGGGCATTACCGCCGAAGGACGTGGATCCGATCTGCGTATCTACGCTGGTCAGAAGATCCGAAGTTGAAGCGTCCCAATATACGAAATGAACGATCGAGATATAGGAACCAGCTGCAACCGAGAAGGAATCACTGACCGAGAAGCCGAAATTGATGCTCCAGGCATCGGTGGTGCCGTTGTAGGGGCCATTGCTATACAGGGAGGCCACAGCCGAAGTCGCCGTCAGCATCAAGCACAGAACTGTGAAAAGGATGAACGATGCAGTCCGCATGAGAGTTACCTCCTGGGTCTACTAAGAGGCCGCTCCTATTTTCGCCCGCATTGAGCCGTCTGCAGCAGGGTTTTACTGTAAAGCTGTAGCCCGTTCCCGTTTTGGTGTTAGATCTGCACCCAAGAGTTAGGGAAAGATGCCTGACGCGGCATGTGCGTAACTACTGCTGCTGAACGCAGGCGGTCATCCACCCCACATTTCCACTGTGTTAGATTAATTACGGTGTGGGCCCGTAGCTCAGTTGGTAGAGCAACGCACTTTTAATGCGTGGGTCGCAGGTTCGATTCCTGCCGGGCTCACCATACTCTGCGGCATCCGCTACCCGCGTTCGACCACCACCGCCGTTCGGTACGCCAGCACTTCGGTCACGCCTTCATTAACTCGGTTGCTTGTTAACGCACGCCGGTGCCGCATTGCCTCCCAAGTCGGCGGCATGCTGGAGCATGAGTTCGAAGGCGTGTCGGCGGGTCTCCTCGCAGAGCAGGAACGCTGGATTCATTGCCGTTCTCGCCGCAGCGAGGAAAGAACGGTTTCCTGTTTGTACACATCGGCCGCACTTCGTCTCGTTGGTAATTTGAGCGAGGCGGCAAAAACTTAGAACAGCCACCTCCGCAGCACGCCGCCGAGTCCGAGAAGGCCGGTGCCCAGGAGCAGAATGCTACTGGGTTCGGGAATCGGCGGGCTGCAGTTCGGGCCGGGACCGCCGGGGGCGACGCAGCCAGTACCACTGGACCTGGATCCGGTGAGGGTGAATGTTTCTGAAGGAATCGAGCCAAGTGTGTTTTCGTAGGCAGTGGATGACCCATTGTTCTGGTCCCAGTAGATGGGATTCAAACATCCCCACCATGCGCTGGTGCAGGCGTTTGACAGGGTCACGAAACCAGCGCCCGACCAGGACAGGCTGATGTCGGGATAATCTGCCTGGAAGAGCGCATAACCGAACTGGTTGATCCCCAGCAGAGTGTTGGAAACACCGGTCATGGTCTGAGGCAAACCCGAGAATGACGTAGATCCAATCTGCATGTCCACGGTAGTTAGAGGATCGAAGATGTCCGCGTCCCAGTACACCAAATGAAGGCCCATCTCGATGATATTGTCGGGCGCGGTAAAAGAATCGCTGACGGAATAGCCAAAGTTGATGGTCCAGGAATAGGTTTGGCCATCGTAATTACCATTTGTGTAAAGCGTGTCTGCCATGACCGGAATCACAACCAGCACGAGACATGCCATGGTGAGCAAGGAGAGAAGAATAGTGCGCATGGAAGCTGTACCTCCCTGGTCTGCTAAGAGGCCACCACCATTGTCGGTTCGCAGGCGGCGAGTTGCATCCCCAGATCGGATCAAAATGGCTGGGAATTCCCAATTTGGTAAACGGCTCTCGCTAATTCACCGCGCCGCGGGTTTAGATACACTCGAGAGAACCAACGGGTGACCTCGATTGAACACCGCGAGAAAGAGTGAGAACGAGAGTTTGACCATCGCGCTGTCCGTCAGCTTTGTGCTGGGCATGGCAGTGGCGCTGGCGGTGTACTTCGCGTGGAGGGGGAACGTGGGGCTATATTCGCACGGCTTCCTCAGCGTGTTGGCGCTGATCTTCTGTCCGCCCTTTGTGCTGGCTATCATCTTGGGGCCGACCCTGGATTCGGGGCTTGCCGTAGCGCTGGCTCTGGGCACGATCATCTTCGCAAACGGATTTCTTTACGCAGGGGTGGCCGCGGGAGGGCACTTCCTCTACACGCTGCGAGCGAGGAAGAAGGTTTCAGGTAGGGCTAACTGATGGTTGGGCGAGAGAGTGGAGTCTCTAACCCGCCGGCTGTTGCTGGGTCATGCAATGCAGAGCGCCGAGTCCCCAGATGAAATCGCGGCAATAAATCCCGACGATCTCACGATCGGGAAAGACCGTAGCGAGAGTATTGAGCGCGACGCGATCGTTGGGATCGCTGAACACCGGCACCAGCACCAGGCGGTTGGCAATGTAGAAATTGGCGTAACTGGCAGGCAAGCGTCGTCCGCGAAAGTACACCGGAGCCGGCATTGGAAGCTTCACCACGCGCAGCGGATGCCCGGACCGATCCGTGCTCTTCTTCAGCCAACGAAAGTTGTCGCTCAACGGTTCATGATTGGGATCTGCAGGATCAGGCTCATAGGCAGTTACTACGGTTGTAGGCGAAACAAAGCGCGTGATGTCGTCGACGTGCCCATGGGTGTCATCGCCCGCGATGCCGCGATCCAGCCAGATTACCTTTTCAACCCCCAGGTAGTCGGCGAAAAGTTCTTCCAGTTGCTCGCGCGTAACTCCTGGATTGCGCTGCTGGACTTCACTTAACAGGCACTCTTCGGTGGTGATGAGCGTTCCGCAGCCATTGACGTCGATGCTGCCGCCCTCCAGGACCACCGGGCGCGGATGTCCGTTGACTTTGACCGCCGGCTTCCAAACCGGCACGCGCAGGCGGTCGACGATTTTGCCGGGAATCAGTGCATCCAGCTGCCAATCGTTGTACTTGGCCCAGGCATTGAAGCGCCACGCGGTCGCCGCGACAGCAGGGAAGCCGCTTGTCGCGCGAGAGTCGCGCCGCACAAAGATTGGGCCGGAGTCGCGCGTCCAACCGCGATTAGTAGGAATGTGGTGAAAGCGAACCGCTCCGGCGGCCTTCCCCGGGGCTGCGGCTTTTTCCGGAAGAACATGGGCGCGAACCAGCAACTCACGGACCTTGGCTTCAGCTGCCTTATCCTGAACCAGAATGTTGACGCGTTCGACCCGCGCCAGATGCCTAACAATTTCCGCATACACCCATGGGATCGGTTCGAACCTGCCGGGCCAGTCGGTGCGATTGTGCGGCCACGCGAGCCACGTCGCCTCATGCGGCTCCCACTCGGCGGGCATGCGATATCCGAGCGCGGCAGGGGTTTGGGCTTTTATCTCGCGAGCAGTCATCGTTAAAGAATCATTTCGAAGCGTAAAAGGTCCCGGATGGGATGCAGCTTTTAATCTTCGCTCAAACCAGGAACCGCTCTGTAATGCGGCTATACGCATCCACCCGGCGATCGCGCCAGAAGGGCCAGTTGCGGCGAACATCCTCGATGCGCTGCAGGTCCACTTCCGCGATCGAGCACTTCTTCCTTGTCGTGAGAAGCCTGGGCGACCATCTGTCCAAAGGGATCGGCGATGAACGATCCGCCCCAAAATTCCAGGCCTTTACCCGGTGCTTCCTTACCGCGAATATTGCCGGTCTCAAATCCGACGCGATTGGGCACGGCGACATAGACTCCATTGGCGATGGCGTGCGCGCGCTGGATGGTTTTCCACGCGTCATACTGTGCCTCCCCGTACTGCGCCTTCTCGTCTGGATGCCATCCGATCGCGGTTGGATAGAAGAGCACATTGGCGCCCTGAAGCGCAGTCAAGCGTGCTCCCTCGGGATACCACTGGTCCCAGCAAACTAGCGTGCCGAACTTAGCGAAATCAGTTTCGAATGCCTTGAACCCCAGATCGCCCTGCGTGAAGTAATACTTCTCGTAATAGAGGGGGTCGTCGGGAATGTGCATCTTGCGGTAAATTCCCGCCAGCTTGCCCTCGGCGTTAAGGATCGCAGCGGTGTTGTGATAAATGCCCGGCGCTCGTCGCTCGAACAGCGAGGCGACGATCGTGATCTTCAGCTCACGGGCAAGCTCGCCGAGGCGCGCTGTCGCCGGACCAGGGACAGGCTCAGCCAAATCGAAGAGAGCAATGTCCTCCCGCTGACAGAAATACTGCGTTTGAAACAATTCGGGCAGGCAGACGATTTCGGCGCCCTTAGCGGCCGCATCGCGGATATGAGTAATGCCGCGCTCTAGATTCTGTTCCGGCTCTGGCGTGCACGACATCTGCACAATGCCTATTTGAAAGTTCCTCTCAGCCAATGATCGACTCCACATATGAAGAGTTTCAAGAATAGCATCCCATACACGATCAGTTTCTCGTGCGTTGCCATTGTTAACAGATGATGACGATTTCTTCTGGTTCCCACCTCGCATTGACGGAAGTTGCTTCGACCTTGTAGCTTCGATTATTTAGCATCCACTATGAGCAACACTTGGAGCGCTGCGCTTCGATTGAGGTGAAGTGTGACCGACGAACACAAGACGCATGGCGAAGGCATTGATCGCAAACTTCACGATCCCATTTCCGACAGGCTGATTCCATTGGAGCCGCTCGACCTGGCAAGAATCCACAGCGTGGATGACCTAGTGCGTGCCATGGGCAACACCGCATTCACCGGGCGGCAAGTTGGAGAGGGTGCGGAAGTGCTGGAAGCTATGGCTCGCGACAAGGACTGCTTCGTCGTGATGACGCTGGCCGGCGCCATGACGGTCGCCAAGCAAGGGCTGATCGTCACCGACCTAATCGACCATGGTGTGGTGAAGGCCATAGTCTCCACCGGAGCATTGATGGCGCATGGTCTGGTGGAGGCCGCAGGTCGCTCGCACTTTCGCTACGACCCCAAGATGGACGACACCGAGCTTTACGAAGCCGGCTACAACCGCGTGTACGACACCCTGGAGCCGGAGACTAACCTGGACTTCGTGGAGACAATCGTCGCGCGCATTCTGAAGAACTGGGACCACAACGAGGTGCTGTGTTCGTACAAACTGAATCGCGAAATCGGGCGCTACCTTAGCGAGCACGTCAAAGATCGCGGCATTCTGAAGTCGGCCTATGAGAAGAATGTGCCGGTATTCGTGCCCGCGTTTAGCGATTCGGAGATCGGATTGGATGTCGCGCTGCACAATCGCATGCGCCGCAAGAACAACATTCCTCCGTTGCGCTTCGATCCGTTCGAAGACCTGGAGTATTACGCGGAGACACTGCTCAAGCAGGAGCGCCTGGGAATTTTGACCATTGGCGGAGGTGTGCCTAGAAACTGGGCGCAGCAGTTTGGGCCTTTCATCGAATTGCGCCATCGCCGCGGCGGGGAAGACCTGCCGCTGAAGCGCTTCCACTATGGCGTGCGCATCTGCCCTGAGCCGGTGAACTGGGGCGGCCTGTCGGGCTGCACCTATAGCGAAGCCGTGTCGTGGGGCAAGTTTGTCCCTTCGGAAGAAGGCGGACGCTTCGCGGAAGTACTTTTGGATGCCACCGTGGGACTGCCGCTCATCGCGGGCGCAGTGCTGGAGAGAATTAGGCGGGGCTAGGCGGCAGTAGATCGTGAATAGTAGCTGGATACTGAACTGCGGCTGAAAGTAGCTCGGCAAAAGATCTGGTTTGTATCATCGGGGACGGCACAGTTCTTTCCTGTAACGGGAACAATCCCGCGATTTTCTTCCGCTTTTCATCGACGCAACCGGTCCCGGATGCAGAATATTCCTGAAGACGGAGATTCCCATGAGCAGTATGGCATTAGTTCAAGACTTTCTGGGACAGAAGCGGCTGGCGGTGGTCGGAGTATCGCGCAAGCCCGAGGATTTCTCGCGCAAACTTTTTCTCGAACTTCGCGGTCGCGGTTACGACGTCGTGCCGGTGAATCCCGAAGCTGCAGAGATCGATGGGCAAAAGTGCTATGCCCACCTGCAGGACGTGCAGCCGCCGGTCGATGGAGCGCTCTTGATGACCTCGCCTTCAGCGTCTGAGACCCTTGTTCAGGAATGTGCTAGCGCAGGCATTAAGCGCGTCTGGATGTACCGGGCGTCCGGCGATGGTGCCGTCAGTCAGCAGGCGGTACGATTTTGTGAGGCGCATAATATCTCGATAATTCCCGGCGAGTGCCCTCTGATGTTTCTCCCGCATGGCGCCTGGTTCCATCGGCTACATGGGGTAGTGAACAGGATTATCGGCAGGTACCCGCACTGAGTGTGTGCTTCGCGGGCTGCCAGCACCGTTCCGGCTCCGGTTCAGGCCCGGCAAGGTCTAAACCCCGGAGCCGGCGCAGGCTTCCGCGGAAAAGCAGGGGTTAGGGGGAAAGGGGTTAGGGATTAGTTTTCATCTTTGCTGCTAATAGTTTCTGTATCGCTATTCCCTAGTCCCTAACCCCTGCTTTTTCACCTCGCGGAATGTCATATTCTCTGCCTTACTACCTGTTTTACGTTTCCAATCGAAGAAAAGTTCAGCATACGATTTGGTGATGTAGTCAGCCGGCTTCACTCCCAGCTCGCGAGCGATGCGATCAATCCAACGTGACTTGCCTTCGATCTCAGCGACGTCGCCAAGGGGCGTGCGATCAAGGACCACATGGCCTTCCTCGTCACTCCATTCCGAGCGAAACTTCTCATAGGTGAATGCCGGCGAATAGCCCAGAGCGCGGAGCATCGCATCCATCTGCTTGCCGTCGGAGACGCCAGTCTCCAGCTCGCCACGCGACTTGTGCCTCCCAAGCGTGACCTTGGCTTTGTGCGTGAGCAGCCACTTGTCGCCGTACTTCCGCAGACGCAACAACTCCCCCTTGCGGCGAAGCTTTTGGCCAGGCAGATCATAGAGAGTATTGACTTCGTGCGTGGACGGAGTTAACTCACGAAAGCTCAGCTCGCGCAGCTTCCGTTCGAGCGCTTTCATGTCAGAGACGAGGAACTTGATTTCGACTTCTTGGGGAGTGGCCATGAGGCAAGTGTAAATCAGGGGGGAATCGCGGTTCGCTCTTCGCCGTTCGCCAGACAGAATCTTGATCCTGATCAGAAACGCTACAGGGAAAGTTATCTCAGCCGAATGCTACTCGTTTCGGATTCCCTTATCAGTGAAAAGCGAACAGCGAAGAGCGAGTAGCGAACAGCGGCCTCTCTAGCTTTCCCGCTCCACCACAAACTCTGGTACCCAGAGCAGCACGCGTTTGATTTCAGAGTCCGGGAAAGTGCAGATGGCTTCGCGTGCCTTGTTGCTGAATTCGACCGCTCGCGCGTAAGCGGCGTCGATGGAACCGTTACGGTTCAAGATCGTAACGATGTCTGCGGGCGTTATCCCGTTAAAGCCGCCATTACTCAATACCGACTCAATCGTTTTGCGCTCCGAGGGGGTGCAACGCTCCAGCGCGTGTAGCACTGCCATAGTGGCTTTGCCTTCGCGCAGGTCGCTGGCGACTGGCTTGCCTAGAATTTCTTCCGACGCCGTGAGATCGAGCACGTCATCGACGATCTGAAAGGCCATTCCGAGGTTTCGTCCGTACTCGGCGAGCCGCTGCTGATCGGATTCGCTGGCGTTGGCAAGAATGCCGCCCATCTTCATGCAGACCGAAAACAGGCAAGCCGTCTTACGGTAGATGAGTTCAAAATGTTCTTCCAGCGTGATGGCCTTGCCGAGCCGTTCTATCTGGAGCAATTCGCCTTCGACCATCGCCTGAGTTAGATCGATCAGGGCGTCAAGAATGTGAAAATTGCGTTCTTGCACGGCAATTTTGAACGCCTGCATGTAGAGCCAGTCGCCTGCAAGTACGCACTTCGAGTTGCCCCACTGGGTGTTGGCTGCGGGACGGCCGCGACGCGTCTGAGCTTCGTCGATGATGTCGTCGTGGACCAGCGTGGCAGTGTGGATGATCTCCACCACCGCTCCCAGCCTGATCGCGCCCTGGCCGGTGTAATTCAGTAGCTTGCAGGAAAGCAGCAACAAAGCAGGACGCAACCGCTTCCCGCCGCCGGCGCGCAGGTATTCGCCGATTTCCGTGATCGCCCGCACGCTGGACACAGTGTCGCGCCCGAACTCGCGCTCAATGGCGGCGAGGTCGTCGTGCAGCAGGTCGAATACTTCTTTGGCGTTGCGGGTTACGGTCGTGTTCAAACGAATTTGCCCCGTTAGTTGGATCGGTAGTTTGTGAACTGCATGTCAATGCCAAGGTCGTGCTGCTTCAGCATGGCAATGATTTCTTGCAGCGTATCGCGGTCTTTGCCGCTGATCCGGACCACGTCGGCCTGGATCGCCGCCTGCACTTTTTGCTTCGAGTTCTTGACCAGCTTAACGATTTCGCGCGCCTTTTCGATCGGGATACCTTGCTGCATGGCGACCTTCTGGCGCACGGTCGATCCGGCGGCCGGTTCGATGGCGCCGTAGGTCAGAGCTTTCAGCGAAACGCCGCGCTTCACAAGCTTTCCCTGCAAGACGTCATTCACCGCCTTCAGCTTGTATTCGTCGGCCGAGGTGAGCACCAACCCTTCCTTCTCGTCGATCTTGATATCCGACTTCGAATCCTTCAGGTCATAGCGCGTATGGATTTCCTTCAGCGCCTGCTGCACTGCGTTGGAAACTTCTTGCATATCGACTTTGCTGACGACGTCGAATGATTCAGCCATAAGGTTCAAGTGTAACAAGAGATTTGCCATTTACCGCAATCGCAACCGCGGTTTGGCCATGCCCGAGTAGGGAAGCGTAGCACCTCAGGTAGATTTTATAAGCCGGAAAAAGTTTTGGAAATTAGCGGTGGTTTGCTGTCCGATTTCCTCACGGGAAAGATTGCGCAACTGGGCAATCTGGCGGGCTGTTTCGATCACGTAGGCTGGTTCGTTGCGCTTGCCGCGATGGGGCACCGGCGCAAGATAGGGGCAATCGGTTTCGATGAATATGCGTTCCAGCGGCACCATGCCGGCTGCATCGCGAATGTTCTGCGCCTTGGGGTAGGTAATGTTGCCCGCGAAGGAAATCACGAAGCCAAGATCCAGCGCCGCCCGGGCATGCTCGACGGTCCCCGTAAAGCAATGCAGCACACCGCCCAGTCCGGTCGCCGCCCAGTGTTCTCGAATAAGACGCAAGGTGTCATCCCATGCATTCTCGCTGTTGTCGGACGGGCGGCAGTGAATGATGATTGGCAGTTTAGCGGTGCGTGACATCTCCATCTGTTGGGCAAAGACCTGTTGCTGCACGTCACGAGGCGAGTGGTCGTAAAAATAATCGAGGCCGATCTCACCCCAGGCGATGACCTTGGATGATTGTGCCAAGCGTTCCAGTTCGTCGAAATCCGATTGCTTGGCCAGCGCCGCTTCGTGAGGATGAATTCCGACCGTTGCGTACATCCAGTCGTACAACTGGGCGAGCTTTATGGCGCAGTCGAACGTGCCAGTCCCGGGTCCGTCGCCATTGCCGATGGCGAGCAGGGTGTTTACTCCGGCTTGTTGGGCGCGAGCGATAACTTCCGATCGATCCGCGTCGAACCGTGCGCCATCAAGATGAGCGTGGGAGTCGGTGTACATAAAAGGCTGCCGTCAGCTTTCAGCTAAAACTGGCCTGAAAGTTTGTTTACGGTACAAATCCTTGATTAGTCCTCGGGTTTAGTTCGCGATTCTAGCTGAGGGCTGACGGCTGATAGCTGACGGCTGCTTCACTTCAGCTTTGCTCCTGCAGGCACTTCCTCCAGAAACCCCGCCAGCACCGGCAGGCCATCGTCACCGACAGACGCGGCCACGATCATGCCGTTCGATTCCAAGCCACGCAGCTTGCGCGGCTGCAAATTAGCAACGATGACGACCTTGCGCCCGATGAGCTTCTCCGGTTCGTAGGCCTTCGCAATGCCCGCGACAACCTGCCGCACTTCGCTGCCGATATCGACCTCCAGGCGCAGCAGTTTGTCAGCCCCCTTTACCCTCTCGGCAACTTTCACCTCGCCTACGCGCAACTCGACCTTGAGGAAATCGTCAATCGTGATTTGACTGTTGGTTGCGGCAGCGGCAGCGGGAACCGGGGCTCCACCTTGGCCTGTCGTGGCCGGCGTCGTGGTTGCAGTAACGATTGCGCCCGACGCAGCCGACGGTCCGGCGGTCGTTTGGGTCGGTGGCTGTACCTCTGCCGCCGCGGTTTTCGTCTCACTCGCTGCTGCTGTCTCTGCCGAGCGCTGCTGTTCCATTTGTTGCATCCTTTCAACCGTGCTCTTGTCTGCGCGCGGAAATACGCCTTCGACCTTGCCCAGCCTGTTGCCCAGGGGCAATTGGCCCCAAGCCAGAGTACGCAGGTCCAACTGTCCAATCTCACCCAGCCCGAGCTGTGTCCAAATGCGCGCTGTTGCTTCGGGAATGATCGGATGTACCAGCGCCGTCACCACCCGCAATGCCTCCGCGGATGTGTAGAGAATGGTTGCGAGCCGGGCACGCGAGTCCCTATCGTCGCGCTCGGCAACCGCCCACGGCTCGTTTTCGACAATGTACTTGTTGACGGCTGCCACCAAAGACCACGCCGTCTCCAGTGCACGAGAAAACTGAAATAGCTCAAACTGCGCGTGGAAATCCGTGATCGTCCGCTCCGCAAGTTCGGCAATAGCCTCATCTGCTGGGATGCGCTCGCTCGGCGAGGGATAGGGCACTTCGCCGTCAAAATAACGAGTGATCATACTGAGCGTGCGGCTCGACAAGTTGCCCAAGTCGTTGGCCAGATCGGCATTGAAGCGCTGCACCAGAGCGTCAAAGCTGAACGATCCATCCTGTCCAAAGACAATTTCACGCAACAGGAAATAACGCAGTGCGTCTCCGCCGAGAGTGTCGAGAATGGTTTCGCTGCGCACAATATTGCCCCGCGACTTCGACATCTTGCTCTCTTCGAAGAGCAGCCAGCCGTGCGCAATGATGGATTTCGGAAGCGGCAGATCGGCCGCCAGCAGGAATGCGGGCCAATAAACGCAATGAAAGCGCACAATTTCTTTGCCGATCATGTGCACGTCGGCTGGCCAGTAGCGATGCAGTTTTTCCTGATCGGCAGGGTCGGGTGAGCCAAAGCCGATTGCCGTCAGATAGTTGGCGAGCGCATCCAGCCAGACGTAAATCACGTGCTTAGGATCTCCCGGTACGGGAATGCCCCACTTGAAAGATGTGCGGCTGACTGAGAGATCGCGCAGACCGCTACGCACGAAGGCGATTACCTCGTTACGCCGGGTTTCCGGACGGATGAAGCCGGGATTATTTTGATAGAACTCCAACAGGCGATCCTGCATCGCTGCCAGTTTGAAGAAGTAATTCTCCTCATGGACGGTCTCGGTGGGCCGTCCGCACTCCGGGCAGGGAGCACCTGGTCCGACAGCATCGACGTAAAGTTCGTCGAAGACGCAATACTGCCCGCTGTAAGAGCCTTTGTAGATGTAGCCACGCTCTTGCAGACGAGTGAACAACGCCTGCACTCCGCGAACATGGCGCGGTTCCGTGGTCCGAATGAAGTCGTCGTAGGAGATCTTCATGCGGTCCCACAACGCCCGGAATTCGCCAGAGATCTTGTCCACGAATTCCTTGGGCGAGCACTTGGCGGCCGCGGCCGAGCGCTCGATCTTCTGGCCGTGTTCATCCGTGCCGGTCAGGAACCAGGTGTCGGTACCCATCATGCGCTGGCGCCGGGCAACGGCATCGCACACCACCGTGGTATAGGTGTGCCCGATGTGCGGGCGCGCATTCACGTAATAGATGGGCGTTGTTATGTAATACTTTTCGGGATTATCCATTCTTCTGGTCCAGGTACAGCCGGATGGCTTCCTGCATCACCGTCTTCAAGGGGACGTGATGCTCGACGGCTATGCGTCGGCAATCTTCATACTCAGGCGCATACTGCAAAACAGCGCCATCGAGCTGCGCGACCTTCATGCGAATTGCGCCCCATGGAGTCACAACCGCCTCATGGCGACGCGGCAGCGCATAACGCCTCTCGTGACGGGTGCGCACGCCTAACGTGCTGCTTTCGCGGAACAATAGCGCGCGCAATTTTCCTTCGTGCTCGGGCCGGGTCAGCACCGTCAATACTGTGCCCGGACGATTCTTCTTCATCTGCACCGGCGCGGTGAAAACGTCGAGCGCTCCTTCGGCGAATGCCAGATCGACGATGTAGCCGATTAGCTGCGGATTCAAGTCGTCCAGGTTCGCTTCCAATATGGCGATCTCTTCTTGTTCGCCGGAATCCTCGCTGGCGACGCTCGCGCCGAATGCAGTTTCGTGTGTCTCGCCGACACTCAGGCGTAATACATTGGCGTGCCTGGAAAGGTTACGTGTTCCGGCGCCACACCCAATCCGCTCCGTCGTCATAACTGGCCGAGGCCCGAAGTTTGAGACTAACACCTTCACAATGGCCGCTCCGGTCGGCGTGACCAGTTCTTTTTGAACGTCGCCCGAATAAATCGGTACTCCCTTCAGCAATTCAAGCGTAGCTGGAGCCGGCACCGGCAGGATCCCGTGGGCACAAGCAACAGTTCCGCCGCCTACGTTCAGCGGCGAAGCGAAAAACTGATCGACCCCGAGCGCCTCAGCTCCGACGGCTGCACAAACTATATCTACAATTGCGTCGACGGCACCGACTTCGTGGAAGTGGACTTGCTCCACGTGGACGTTGTGCACCGCTGCCTCGGCCGCGCCCAGCGCCAAAAAGATTTCGCTGGCAATCCGGCGGGAGTACTCGCTGATGGGAGCAGCAGCGATGATAGGTAGGATCTCGCTTAAGCGACGGCCATGCTGCTGGCCGTGGGTATGCTCAGGTTTCGGAGTGGCCTCATCTGAGCCGGCATGTTGCTGCGCCCAGAATTCCTCGCGGGGCATGTTTTTCTGGCCATTTACCACGACGTCAAACTTGGTTGCCGACACCCCGCCGCGGTCTACCCGCGAGTGCTGCAGCTCCGCCCCGATCTTGAGACCGGCGACTGCTTTCTGGAAAAGCTCGAACGGAACCCCGGCATCGAGCAGCGCACCCAGGAACATGTCGCCGCTGATTCCAGAAAAACATTCGAGGTAAGCAATTCGCATGGAGGAGACTCAGATTCTTCATCATAGGTAACGCTGAAACCAGCGTCAAACCTATGCTCTTACTGTATTTGTTATTCTGTTTATTCGTCACAAAGAAGACGATTCGCAAGCGACGAAAGCGAAAGCCGATAGTGTGTATCTAGAACAGCAGAAAAAATTGGCCGCCAGCGTACGCGCTTTTCTGCGCGAGAAATACAAGATCGAACTGGCCAACCTGGTTATTGAGCAGCCTCCCAAGGTGGAGATGGGAGAGTTTGCCCTGCCGCTGTCATTCGAACTGGCCAAGCAGTTGCGCAAGCCGCCGCGCAAAATCGCGGAAGAGATTGTTGCCGATCTTCCTCTACCCAATGGATTCGAGAGCCTTGAGGTCGCGGGCGCAGGTTATATCAATGCTCGCTTGAAGCGGGATGAGGCCGCGCGCTTCCTGGCGAAGGGCAAGACCGCCGTACTCGAGAGCCATGAGGGCGAAGGCGCGGCCGACGTGAGCGGCAAAATCTTGGTCGAGCACACCAGCATTAATCCGAACAAAGCGGCCCACATCGGCCATCTGCGCAACGCCATTCTCGGCGACACTTTCGTTCGCCTGCTGCGAGCGGCAGGGCACCCGGTGGACGTTCAGAACTATATCGACAACACCGGCGTACAAGTTGCCGACGTCGTCGTGGGCTTCATGCATCTGGAGAACAAGTCGGAGCAGGACGTCGCGGAGCTGATCGCTATAACGCCGCGCTTCGATTATTACTGCTGGGACCTCTACGCCCATGTCTCGCGATGGTACGAAGAGGACAAAGAGCATCTTAAAGTACGACTTGAGGCTTTACACGCTATAGAGCAGGGTGGCAATGAGATGGCAGAGGTCGCAGAGTTGATCTCATCTGCGGTGTTGCGCCGTCACTTGGAGACCATGGACCGTCTCGACATCGAGTACGACTTCCTTCCCCGCGAAAGCGAGATTCTTCACCTGCACTTCTGGGATGCGGCCTTCCGGCAACTGAAGGAGAAGGGCGTGCTCTACTTCGAGACCGAAGGCAAGAACAAGGGCTGTTGGGTGATGACGCGACCGAAAACAAGTAAAGAGAGTGCAGGAGGAACCCCACAGGGAGGCTCCGGTCCGGACGAAGATGCCAAGGTCATTGTGCGTTCGAATGGAACAGTCGGCTACGTGGGCAAGGACATCGCCTATCACCTGTGGAAGTTCGGCTTGCTCGGGCTGGACTTCGGCTATCGCAAGTTCTACCGCTATCCAAACAATCACGAGGTTTGGATTTCAGCGGAACACGGAGACCCTGATCATCCGCACTTCGGAAACGTCGTGGCAATTTACAACGTCATCGACTCGCGCCAGTCCGATCCACAGAACACGGTGATGGAAGCCCTCCGACTACTCGGTTATACGGACCAGGCGGCGCACTATACGCATTTGTCGTACGAGATGGTCGCGCTAACCCCGCGCTGCGCCATGGAGCTGGGCTACGACGTCAGCGAGGAAGACCAGGCCAAATCGTACATTGAGGTTTCGGGACGAAAAGGATTTGGCGTCAAAGCCGACGATCTTCTAGATGCGCTGATCGCCGCCGCCAAGAAGGAAGTGGACAGCCGCCATCCGGAGCTGGGCGACGAAGAGCGAGCGCACGTCAGCGAGCAAATCGCGATCGGCGCTCTGCGCTATTTCATGCTGAAGTTCACCAAGCAGTCGGTGATCGCCTTCGACTTCAAAGAGGCGCTGGCCTTCGAGGGCGAGACCGGTCCATATGCTCAATACGCAGTGGTGCGCGCGAGCAATATTTTTCGCAAGGCCGGCGTGGAACCTGCGCAGGCGCTCGCACTCGACGTCGACTACGCCCGCTATTTTGCCGGGGAAAGCGGCACCGAGATATGGGAGTTATGGTTGCTGGCAGGGAAGACAGGGTTCGTTGTCGAGCAATGTATAGCAACCACCGAGCCCGCATTTGCGGCTAAACATGCCTTCCAACTGGCGCAGCAGTTCAACAATTTCTACCACCGCCATCACATCCTTACCGAGACCGACGAGGGACGAAAAAAGTTTCTGCTGGCCACAGCGGCAGTGGTGCACCGCGAGCTGATCAATATTCTGAGCGTGATGGGAATAACCGTGCCGACGGTGATGTAAGAAGGCTTCCTACCACGTACTGTACGCAGTGCCCTCGCTGGAGGATTGATCGCTCCCGCTATGAACATCCATAATCCCCGGCTCGGTCTGGTCAGGAGACATGATGCTGTCGTCGGTAACCGGAACCCAGCTTTCGCGTGAGTTGGTGAAGGGGTCTTTAGGAAGCTGCTTAAGGTATCCGGCGTCCACCAGGTCCTGCAATGATTGCGGCGCCTTCTGCTTGTCAAGGGTATATTGATCGATGAGCGACCTCATGGTGTAGAGGTCATCGCGCAGCGCCGTCTCCTTAGCATGAAGAATGGACGACGAATAGTTCGGGATGGCGAGCGACAGCAGGATCACGATGATGCTGATCACCACCATCAGTTCGATCAGGGTAAAGCCGCGTTGTCGCAAACGCCGATTCATGTTCGCACTTGGCAAATTACCACGTTTTGTACTTGGTGCCGTCCAAGCCAGTTCCGTCGGACTTTGTATAAACATCAAAAACGCTCTGTCCGCCCCAGGAATCCGAGTCAGGATCGTCCTGCATCGACCGTAAGCCCCACTCGTCCTTGCCCGTCATAGGATCCACAGGAATCCGTCGCAGGAAGCGGATCTTCTTGCCGTTGGAATCCACCCCTTTAACCAGAGTATCGAGGTCCGGCGGATATCCCTGGCTGTCCAGCTTGGTCTGGAAGGCACCCCGGTCGGCCGCGTCCTTGTAGCGGTCAATGGCGTCGCGCAACTCCCACAGATCACGACGCAGCTCACGCTCTTTGTTGCGCTGAATTGTGATCCGAAGCACCGGAGTCGCGGCCGCGGTCAGAATCATCAGGATGGTCATCGCCACGATGAGTTCGACCAACGTGAAGCCGTTCCTGCGCGCACTCCGACAGGCCGGAAGTCGCGAACCTAAGCTAGCCGGATCGAGGCGCACCATCCCCTTCAGCTGCAAGAACGCGACTGGAAAAATGAAGATACACCGCTACTATTTTAGTCCTTCCGGGAACTGATTTCGACGTTGACAAACACCGGGTCGCCTTCGGAGCCATGCTCGAGACGAGCGTCATAGCTCCGAACCCTGTTGGTTAGACGCCTCTCCTAATGAACGGTCACAATGGCTTGGGAGCCACTGGCGGGGACATTCTGCATGCTGGCGTTCTTCACTCCCGCCCGGTTGACACTCAAGGTCGCCTGTCCTGGGGCCTTTGCCTGGAATGTAATCGTGAAGACCGACCCGTCACCGTTGATTCCGGGGCTGCCTGGCGGACGTGAAGCCGTGAGTTGCAAAATACCAACCATACTGTCATCGCGATTCACCAGTGCAACCGTCTGGCCATCCTGGGCAAGCAGCGGTCCATTGGAGACATTCACCACCTGCAACACTCTAGGGTTGTAGACGATCTGCACCGGAACGGAGTACACATTCTGCGCGCCGCTGAGGTTTACATTTACGGTGAAGGTAGAACCCACGGCCTGGTCCAGCATCGGCGGATCAAAGCTGACGATCGCACTGCCCGGCGGTGCTGCCGCGGTGGAAGCCTGTGAACTCGCCGGCGTGGCCGTCGCGGCTGGAGACTGCGAGGGACTCACTTGCGCTGCCGGCGGGTTGCCCGAGGGGCCCGGCTGCGGTGTTGCATGGGGTTGCTGGTCCGGAGCCTGGTTCATGCCGTGATGTAGCGAGATGGTATTCGCGGTGCCCACGTCAACCGCTTTGAGATTGCTATCATTCACATCCTGTGCCCGAACGATGTGCGGAATCAGAATGAAAACGATTTCGTTGTCTTTGACTTCTTTTTGCTCAGAAGAGAATAGCCACCTAAGACCCGGAATTTGCGCTAAGCCGGGAATTCCTGATAACGATTTGGTTTGGTCGCTTTCCAGGATGCCGCCCAGAATGTTGACCTCGCCTTCGCGCAGGCGGATTTCCTGCTCAATCTTGCGCTGCCCTATTACCGGCTGCTGAATGCCGCCGATGTTCTGATAGGAGTCAACGGCCGAGATGTCCATGGCAAGTTTGAGTGTGACTTCATCCAACCCGTGTACACGTGGGGTGATGTCGATGTTCACGCCGACATCGATGTAATTGAACTGGGTATTGACTAGCGGATTGATGCCGACTCCGCCAATGCCGGGCTGGAACGAGCCAGTGGCAACCGGCACGCGTTCACCAATCTTCAGAGAAGCTTTCTGACCATCAGAGGCTCGGATTTGCGGTTGAGTGATCAGCTTGCTGTTGCTGTCGCTATACAGAAAATTCAGTGTGGTCGCGGGGATGGTCACCTGGAAATTCGTCGCATTCAGGTGCGCGAGGCTATTCAGGTTAATGCTGCCAGTATTGCCGGTCGTGGTGGTCGCTGTTCCGCCGTTGCCGGCATTGCCATTCACGGTGGTACTGGTCGTGCTCGTGTTGTTGTCCTGTAACTGCACGGTAACGCTGGCCGGAGGCTGAATGCCCAGATTGCGCAGCTTGTCGCGACTGACCTGCATGATGGCGACTTCCACTACCACTTCAGGCCGCCCCTTATCCAGATCGGTGATCAGCTTCTCTGCCATCGCAATCTGGTCGGGTGTTCCCCGCACTACGATTGCCTGCTGTGAAGGAAACTGCTGCAGACGCTGGGTGTCGAGCAGGGTGCGCAGAATGTTCACCAAGTCCTGTAATTCATTAGGCTGGGAGAGATTGGTCAGATAAAAAGTGCGGATGACGCTCTGTTCCAGCTCTTTGCGTTTCGCAGGCGTGTCTGCGGCAACAAAAATCGTGTTTGGAGTAACTGGCCGCCAGAAAGTCTTGGACTCCAGCGCGGTGATTTCCAGCGCTTCCTCCAACGTGACGCCGTTCAGATCAACACGGACGCTTTTCGAAGTGTAATCAGGGTCGAACAAGACGTTGATTCCGGCCAGTTTGCCGATGGTTTCGTAAACCATCTTGGCGTCCGAGGTCATCTTTAAGGTGATGGGAGTCTGCGAAATTGGGGCCAGTTCAACCGGCCCAGTTGCTTCCTCCATTCGCTTGGTCAATCCCGACTCCGTGGTAGACGGTGCCGGATTTGGATTCAGGTTCTTCTGGATGAGCTGACGTATCTTGTTGGCTTGTTGTTGCGCGATAAAGCTGGAAGGATCAATGGCTGTGGCCTGCTCAAAATCGGTCAGGGCCTCCTGCAACTTCCCAGCCTTGACCAGAATCTCACCTTGATGGACGTAGGATGCCGACGCCAAAAAACGCACGTATTCGAAGGCGGCCCGGTAAGTCAGATCTGAAGGTTTCAGCTGGTAAGCCTGATGGTAAAAATTGTAGGCAGCGATGTAATCCTGCCGAACTTCGGCTTCTTTGCCCTTCTGAAAGGCGGCTTTGGCGGCCTTGTCGTTGGAGGCGACTGCGGGCAAAACCGCGACAACGAGTAGCAGCGCCAGGACGCGGGTAAACCGTTTCATCAAGTTCCTTAAGACCCCGGGGAATTGTGCCGGAAACCCGCCACCCTCATGCGTGCTGAGATGCCCAGGTTCCCGAGCGTGAGACTTGCGCTCACCACAAACGTGAGCAGTTTCGCCGCAAATCAGAGACCGTTGCAGGACGGAATCCAATTAGTGTAATCCGCGAGATTATAGCATTCCGGAATGAATGAAAGTCGCCGTTTTCAACCTGTGTTAGCATCGTAGATTCGTGGTACGCGAGAGTTACAGCCAGCCCCGCCCAGCGTCATCCCATTCTCCGATTCATACGAAGTTGGGTTCGAGACAGCCAGGACCGGCGCTGGGGTCGTAACTGGTCAGCTATGGTTCGCCAGTCATCCCCCACAGGTCGTCCCGAGAAGGAAAAGAAGGTCCGTCGTGACCCTACGGCCAGCGGAGAGCGGGACGCCTCGGTCAACCGCGCCGCGTCGCACAACTACTTTCTGCTGGAGAAGTTTGAAGCGGGCATTGCCTTGCGTGGAACCGAGGTGAAGTCCGTGCGCGCTGGACGAGCCAACCTCAAAGACGCCTACGGGCTGGTGAAAGATGGCGAACTCTGGCTGATCAACGCGCACATCGGTCCCTACGAACATGGCAATATCTTCAACCACGAACCTCTGCGCACCCGGAAGTTGCTGGTGCACAAGAATGAGTTGAATAAACTCATCGGCAAGACGCAGCAGAAAGGCCTGACGCTGATCCCCACCCGTTTGTATTTCAGGAACGGCCGCGTGAAGGTGGAAATTGCGCTGGCGAAAGGCAAGCAGCACTGGGACAAGCGCGAGACCGAGCGGCGAAAGACCGCAGACAAAGAAGCGCGTGAGGCCGTCGCTAGAAGCAGGAAGAGTTAAAGGAAGCAACGCCGATTAACCGAAAGGACCCTTGGCGTGCTCAGGGCCTTCTCAAATCGATCAAATATTTGAAATGGACTAGATCACATGAAAACAACGCTTTATATCGGAATACCTTCGCAATTCGAAACCGAATGCCTGGTTGTGCCGGTGCTCGATGCCACCGAGAGCAGCAACGGCGACAAATCGGACAAACACAACCCCAATATCCAGACTGATGACAAAGCTGTACTCAACGCGGCCGCCGACCTCACCGCCTCCGGCGAAGTCACGGGCAAGATGCTGGAGATCGCCTTGCTGCACAAACCGACTGGTCTGAAGGCCAAGCGCCTGATGCTGATCGGCGGCGGCAAGGCCAAGAATTTTTCCTCCTATGAGCTGCGCAAGCTGGCTGGCGCAGCCGTGCGCAACCTGAAGGCCAAGGACCTGAAGAGCTTTGCCTTCGTCGCGCCCGGCGGCATGAAGGATGCCGCGAAGTCGATCGTCGAGGGCGCCTTCGTCGGCAACTTCGATCCCGACTACTACAAGAGCGACCGCAAAGAGCAGAAGATCGAAGAGCTCGTGATCGTCGCTCCTAAGGGTGCGAACCAGAAGTCGCTGCAAACTGCAATCGAGCAGGGCCGCATTATTGGCGAGGCGCAGAACTTTACGCGCGACTTGGTCAACGAGCCAGGCAATCGCATGACTCCCACAATCCTGGCTGACCGCGCCAAGAAGATGTGCGACGAGACCGGCCTGAAGTGCGAGATCTATGGCGGCGACAAAATCAAAGAGCTGAAGATGGGCGCCTTCTGGAGCGTGTCGCAGGGTTCCGACGAAGAGCCGCGGCTGATCATCATGCGCTACGAGCCTGACCGCGCGCCCAGAGAAGCCGGTGCTCGGCCTGGTGGGAAAGGGAATTACCTTCGACAGCGGCGGCATTTCCCTCAAGCCCGGCGACGGCATGGAGAAGATGAAATACGACATGGCGGGCGGCGCGGCCATGATCGGCGCCATGCGCGCTATTGCGCAGCTCAAGCCGAACGTGCGAGTGATCGGAATCGTCTGCGCCAGTGAGAACATGCCATCGGGCAAGGCGCAGAAGCCGGGCGACGTGCAGATTGCCATGTCGGGAAAGTCAATCGAGATCATCAACACCGACGCCGAAGGGCGCCTGGTGCTGGCCGACGGCTTGCACTACGCGCGCCAACTGGGCTGCACCCACCTCATCGACGCGGCGACGCTGACTGGCGCGTGCGTGGTTGCGCTGGGCATGGTGAATGCCGGCATTTTCGCCAACGACGAAGACTTCTACGAGCGATTCAGCAAATCGCTGCAGAAGTCGGGCGAGAAGATGTGGCGTCTGCCGGTCGACGAAGAGTACCGCGACATGATCAAGTCCAACATCGCCGACATCGTTAACAGCGGCGGGCCGTTGGGGCGGCGCGGTCACGGCGGCCATGTTCCTGAAGGAGTTCGTCGGCGACACGCCATGGCTGCATCTCGACATCGCTGGCGTCGCCTGGATGGAAGACAACAAACCCTGGATCGCGAAAGGACCGTCCGGAATTCCGGTGCGCTCGCTGGTGGAGTTCGTGCGCGATCTAGCAGCCAGCCCTGCTTCGAAGAATTAACGAGCGGCAGTGCTAACTGTCCAGCAACTCGTGCAGCCAGCTCTCGATGGTCATCCGCATTTCCGCGAGATGACCTTCGAAGAAGTGGTCTCCGGGGACGAAGACTAACTCTTTCGGTCCCGCCGCTCCTGCTACCAGTCTTTCCAGCGCATCGTGCGGTCCATATTGATCATGATCGCCGCTGACGAAAAGCTTCGGCTTGCGGCAGTCGCGCAAGAACGAGAAGGAATACAGACGTCCGTCAGCCTCTACCGGAGTGCCAATAGAAATCAAGGCTTTCACGTCGGGATCGGGACACGCGGCACGAAGCCCGATGGCTGCTCCGAAAGAGAAGCCCGCGAAGATAATGGGCAGGGAGAACTCTCGTTTCAGCCAGGTCAGCGCGGCTTGCACATCTGCAACTTCGCCTCGTCCTTCGTCGTGCGTGCCTGCGCTCAGGCCGGTGCCACGAAAATTAAAGCGCAACACTGGAAAGCCGAACGAGTGCAATGCTTTCATGGCGTGAAACACGACCTTGTTGTGCATCGTTCCGCCGCCCAACGGATGAGGATGGCACACTAATGCGGAATGGGTAGCGTTTGCGGATCCCGCGTTGAGCAGGGCTTCCAGCCGTCCTGCTGGTCCGTCAAGAAAAAATGACCTGATTGCGGCGTGCGAAGCGGGCAAACGTTTCCTGCCTTGTCGCGGATTGCGAAGGTTCGTGGGTGCGCTTCAAGATCGAGGAGCTCAGCCCCGCGGAGGCTCGCTATCCCCCGCGGGAGCTTGTGCACCTGCGGCAACATGTTGCCGCAGAGTTATAACTTTAGCGCATAGGGTCGTTATCGTCGAATGACGCTTTCGTCAGCGTTAGGTCCTAGAGCTACAAAATACCCAATTCATGAGTGCTCTGCTGGCGAAAGCCTAAGGAATGAATAGTGCTTTGCCGTTTAGATCAATCTGTCTTCTCACGAGTTTTATGTTTGCGAACGCGATTGGCGCGGCCATAAATGAAAAGTAGCACGAAGAAGACATAAACCAGGATTGACCATTTGGGATAACCAAGTTGGGTAAAATACGGCAATCCCCAGACGCTGAATGCCAGTGCCGAGGCCAGCACAATAACCAACCAAATACAATCGGAGCGCTGCATCACGAATTCTCAGGGCAAAGGATTTCCGCGACCGCCCAATTCCCGCGGTTAAACTGGTTGACATCTGTTTAGAAGAGCACTTAGAGGTCACAGTTTGTCTGTGCCATAAAATTTTTCAAAACGTTATAGGACGAAAAGGACAATCGAATGATTCGTTTCGGCATTGTTGGGTTTGGTGCGCACGCGGTGAAACGCCTGATGCCCGGATTCTCCAAGGCCCGGCGCTGTCGCGTTACGGCATTGTCACGGCGGGATTTGCAACGCGCCAAGGCCTCTGCCGCACAATTTGGAATCGAACATGCCTTCGCCTCAACGGCCGAGCTCTGCGCCAGCCCGGAGGTTGATGCCGTGTTCGTGTGCAGTCCGGATGGGCTGCATTATAGCGATGTGTTGGAAGCCATACGGCACGGCAAGGCTGTCCTCTGCGAGAAACCGATGGCCAGGAATTCGCAAGAGGCACGGGAAATGGTAGATGCTGCGCGAGCCGCCAAGGTCCTACTCGGAGTGGCTCATGTGATGCGCTTTGAAGAGAGCGTTAAGTTCTTCCGCGAACACGTCATGGGAGGCTCGATCGGGCGGCCAGTGATAGCACGTGCTGACTTTTTTGCTCCCTTGCTAAGCAGCGCACGTGCATGGATCAATGACCCACGGCTGGCCACCGGAGGTCCGCTATCCGATCTGGGAGTGCATTGCATCGATGCGCTGCGCTTCATCGTGGGACAGGAGGTGCGCTCGGTGACAGCAACGGCGAACTACGATTCGAATTGGGTAGTGGAGGCCTTGGCGACTGCGGCACTACAATTCGAGTCCGGTACGCTCGCGACGGTTTCGGTATCGGCTCGCACTCCCTACCAGACGTATCTGGAAGTCGCCGGTGAAACCGGAGTGTTGGCGTCGGTAAACGCGTTAAACGTGGAACACCCCCCGACGGTAGAGTTACGCCGGGGATATGACGTGATCGAGAGAAGGGAAGTCTCGAACGCTTCGGCCTATACCGCCCAGGTAGATGCGTTTGCAGCGGCCATGGAAGAGGGTCGCGAGTTTGAGATTCCCGGAGAGCAAGGCTTGCGCAACCAGTTAATTTTGGATGCCGCATTCCGCAGTGTGAAGAGCGGAAAAGTCGAAGTGGTGTGATTTACCACGGAGCCACGGAGACACAGAGGAAAACTCTGTTGAGAGAAGACGCGGAGTCACCCCCTGAGCTTTATCCAACTGCGCGGCATCAGGGGTGGTCAGCGCCTTTAACTGCGAGAGAAGTCCTTCCGCGCCTCAATGGTGACAAAGCCTTAATCCTGTGGCTTGTTGGGCTCTGCATGATGCGGCAGCGCCTGCGGCATCTCGGAGACGTTCCACGCCCACGCCGCCAGAAACGCCGCGCCCTCATTGATTTCGTCTGGGATAACCTTGTCAAAAGTATCGGTTTGGCTGTGGTGCGCCGCACGATATTGCGCAGGCAGCTGTACGCAAAAGTAGGCCGGAACGCCCTTGTTCAGAAACTCTACATGGTCCGACGAGCCGAAGTAGCGCGTCGAGAGTGCCTTAAGATCGAATACTTCCTCTAGCGGTTGGTAAATTTCGTGCATCAGCGGCCCGGTCTCCCATAGATTGTTCAGCGAAATGCTGAAAACTTTCCCGGTACCCGTATCGTGGATAAGTACCGCGTCAATCGCGGGAATTTCGGCGGCGTGTTTTTTTAGGAAGGTATCAGCACCGATCCCTCCTTGTTCTTCACCTGTAAACAGGATGAAAGTGATAGTGCGCTTTGGCTTCCAGCCCAACGCCTGCAGCGCCCGTGCCGCCTCAAGCGTGGCCATCGCGCCCGTGCCATTGTCGAGCGCTCCCTGGCCGAGGTCCCACGAATCAAGATGTCCGCCGACGATCACCCGCTCTTCGGGATGCTCGCTGCCTTTGATCTCAGCGACGGTGATGGACGCGGGCACTGGTTTGTCGCTAAAGGTTTCCTGCAGATTGGCCTGCATGGTCACCGCGCCGGCCTGAAGGAGGCGATAGATGAGGTCGTAATCCTCATGCGTGAGAAAAGCTATGGGGGCATCGCTGGCAGCATATTTATTGAATCCGCCACTCATGTTGAAGAGGCTATCGGACTTATCGCTGTCCATCAGCATCAGAGCCGGTTGCTCTGCGGCGATCTGCTTCAGCATCTGCATACGGGCCCGCCAGTTGGTATTGGCTCCGGGCACCCCGCGGGGAGGCGGAATAACTGCGTCGTAAGCGTTCTCCGGATTCGGATCCTGCTGCGAAACATCGTAGGGCTTGCGTAGCATCACAATCGCGCCCTTCAGCTTGCCTTTGTACTGGTCGAGATCTGAAGCTGCCGTGATGTTCAGTGCCATAACGTTACCCGTGATCTCACCGTCGGTAGCTTTGCTCCAGCCAAGGGCATGAATGCCGATTCGGCGTTGGATGGGACTGGTAATTTCGGCAGTCTCCGTGCCGCGCGTCCAGCCATGAGCGATCTCGGCAGTCTCCAGATGCGCCTCAACGTGGTAGTCCTGGAAGCGCTTGAGGGTCCACTGGCTCGCCGCCTGCATCTGCGTCGATCCGGTAAGACGTGGACCAATCTGCGTAGTGAGGTATTCCAGGTTCTTCATCAACTCGGAATGGGCCTTCACCTCGTCGGCGATTTTCTGGTCCGCTTCCTCCATGGCTTTGCGATAGGCCTCACGTTGCTCCGGGGTACGTTCGGAAGACTTGGGGGGCGGATGTAGTCGGCGCTGGTGGAGCGGCTTCCTGAGACTGCGCGAGCGCCAATCCGCAGAACAGAAGTGTGGCGACACATGTCAAAAAGTGGTAACGAGTTCGGATCATTGCACCTTCCTGGTAATTGACCAGCAAACGTTCGATCATAACGTTTGTAGTTTGATCCCGCTAGCTGAGCCCCGACCTCCTGTATGCTTAGAGATTCTGCATGTCCGAGAACCGGTTACAACGACTCTACGTCGTCCCAATTAGCTGACGAAGACCCTCTCCGTACTTTTTCTTCTACTCGTGCTCTTCGCGTCGGCGCCGGGGCAAACCACGCCTGCACAGTCCCAATCGAACCCGCCCGCGCAATCCCCGACCCAGCCGGCATCACCTTCTCCATCCGGAGGGTCGCAACCCTCCTCACAAGCACCAAACCCGCCGGGCACAACCCAAGTTCCCGGAGCTGGTGTCGATGTCCAGAACCAGCAGCAGGGAAGCGCGGCCCCTTCCAGTCAGCAGCCAGAGCCGAAGACTCGCATTACCAAAGCCCAGGCCAAAGAACTGTTTCGGTCGGTGGATGAAATCCTGGATTTCGCTAGTCACGACACTGGACTGCCGATCGAGCACAAGGTCAAGCGCAACCTCATCACCAGCGAAGCGGTAGAGCGGTACGTTGACAAGCGCATGAAAGACGACAAGGACGCGCAGCGACTGGAGCAGTCCAGACTGGTGCTGGAGAAGTTCGGCCTGTTGCCGCCGGGATATGACCTGCATTCCGAGTTTCTTCGTCTGCTGGGCGAGCAGGTCGCGGCCTACTACGATCCCAAGTCGAAGAGTGTGAACCTGCTCGACTGGGTGCAGCCAGATATTCAGAAGCCGGTATTGGCACACGAACTGACCCATGCGCTGCAAGACCAAAAGGTCAATCTGGAAAAGTGGGAACTGGGCGGCGCCAAAGACGACTCCCCACAGCCCGACCAGCAGGAGCAAGTGGTGGAGGAAGCGCAGGCGGCGCGTCAGTGTGTGACCGAGGGCCAGGCGATGGTGGTTCTGCTGGATTACACGCTCGCTCCTTTGGGCAAGAACATACTGACCGCGCCCGATATCGTCGACGCCATGCGCGCCAGCATGTCCGACAACAAGGATTCCCCGGTGTTCGCCGCGGCCCCGATGTTCCTGCAGGAATCCTTGGTCATGCCATATACGTTCGGGCTGGAGTTTGTGCGCACGGTGCTCGCGAACAAAGGCAGAGAGGCGACCTATGCCGGCATGTTGGAGCACCCGCCGATCGACACTCGCCAGATTATGCAGCCGGAAACTTACCTGCTGAAGCAGGAGGTGTCCCCACTTGTTATTCCTGATCTAGATAAGCTCGTAGCTCCCGACTACGAACGGTTTGATTTTGGCGGCATGGGCGAGTTCGACGTCTATCTGCTCGCCAAGCAGTACGGCGACGCTCCCCCGAACTACTATCCGCACTGGCGTGGCGGCTACTACTTCGCCGCGCATGCCAAGTCGGCGCCCAAGAACCAAATAGCGATGCTGTACTTTTCGCGGTGGGATTCCCCGCAAGCAGCGCGGGACTTCGCTAAGCTTTACGCCGATTATCTTCCTAAGCGGTACAAGAAGGCAGTTTTGAAGCCGGTAACAGCGACGAATGGAAAGGCTGCGACCGCCGAAGATTTGACGCTATTTTCCTTCGAGACGAATGAGGGCAAGGCCACACTAGAGGTCAAGGGCAACGATCTGCTGATCCTCGAAGGCTTTGATGACAAAGTCGCGGAGAAGGCCCGCGACGTTTTGTTGTTCGGCATGACGCTACCGGAAACGGCGGGGAAGAGCAGTAAGTAGAACCCATCCCTACCGCAAAATCACCTGCGAGTTCTAGCGCGTCGTGGACACGAGTGATATTGGCAGGTGCCCAGAGATTAACCCTCGATCCTTTCGTCACAATCCGGTGTGACAAAAGTATTACAAACAGAAACGCTCTTCCGTTGTTAGTCTGGTCTTGGCTCCTAAACCAACAATCCACAAGGATGCGCACACAACACCTCAGGGGAGAAATGACCGGAGAGAGAAAGAATATCAATTGGCTCACCACGGGCTTCATGCTTGCGTTTCATATTGGCGCAATCGCTGCCTTATTCATGTTCAGCTGGAAGGCCCTATTTGTGGGGCTCTTTGTATATTGGGTTGCGGGAAGCCTTGGCATTGGCATGGGCTATCATCGTCTGCTTACCCATCGCGGTTTCAAGTGCCCCAAATGGCTGGAATATGTTCTCACCGTCTGCGCAACTTTGTCGCTCGAAGGCGGTCCGATTTTCTGGGTAGCCACACATCGGGTCCATCATCAGCTGACCGACAAGCCGGGCGATCCGCATTCGCCGCGCGATGGCGGCTTCTGGGCGCACATGGGATGGATCCTCACCGGTCAGACTTTTCATAACAACAGCACCGATCTGCTGGCTTACGTCCCCGACCTTCGCAAAGATAAATTCCATCTGTGGATCAGCAAGTATCATTGGGTCCCTCTCACGGTGTTGGGCGTATTCCTGCTCCTTGTGGGCGGCTGGGCCGTAATGTTTTGGGCGGTCTTCCTACGCACCGTGTGGTTGCTGCACTCCACCTGGTTTGTGAACTCGGCAACCCACATGTGGGGCTCGAAACGTTTCGCCACCGATGACGACTCGCGTAACTTGTGGTGGGTGGCCTATCTCGCCTTCGGCGAAGGCTGGCACAACAACCATCACGCGCATCCACAATCGGCGCGCCACGGCCTGGCCTGGTATGAATTTGATGTGAACTGGTACGGCATTAAGACACTGGAAGCACTGGGACTCGTCTGGGACGTCAAGCTGCCGAAGCTGGGCTCATCGCGCATCAAGCCAGTGATAGAGCTGGAGCCTGCAGTGACACCGCAAGAGGAACTCGTCGGCGTTTAGTTCAAAGTTAATACAAATTCAGCAGGACGGCGTCAACAGCGCCGTCCATTTTTGTTGCGCGGGAACGTCCCGGCGCAGGATGGCCCGTGAGAAGCGGTAAGATTACACCGGAGGTAGTGAGCTAATGAATGCTGTTGCCCCGGATATGCAGGAAGGCATTGCCCGGTACAAATTGCTGCTGGCGTCTCTGTGCATTGTGACCGTTCAAGTGATTGTCATGGGCCCACTGGCTGTTTGGGCACAGAAGCAGGAAATCGTCTGGAGCGCGCAGGAGAAGCCGATTTACGACCAGATCAAAACCTTGCGCAGCTTGCCCGACGACGTCCGTGCACACAGCACTAAGGACATTGCACTGGAGATTCGCGCCTTGCCGCCGAGCGAGAACAAGCTTCAGCTGGCAAATTATCTGGCGAGCCGCGCCACCGAGGGCGACTTCGGGCACGAGACGCTGCAGGAAGTCGCTACAACGCTGGCGGGGGCTTTGCAGCAGGCGCCGCCCGGAGCTAAGCCGGCAGTTTCAATCGACGCTTACGACGAACTGGCGCAACTGGTGCGCTACGAGCATGTGCAGACAACTTTGGACACGGCGCAGTTCAAGGCTGCCCTGGCGAAGCTGGAAGCCGCTGACCAGGAGCGTCAGAAAGTGGATTTCACGCTGACCGACCTTCATGGAAAAACATGGACCTTGAAGGAGCTGAAGGGGAAAGTCGTGCTAGTGAATTTCTGGGCAACGTGGTGCCCGCCGTGCCGCAAAGAAATGCCTGACCTCAACACTCTGTACCAGCGATTCAAGGACCAAGGCTTCGTGATCCTGGCAATCTCCGATGAAGAGGCCGACAAAGTTAAGCCCTTTATTGCGGAGCGGAACATCAGCTACCCGGTCATGCTCGACCCCGGACGAAAAGTTAATGAACTGTTCCAAGTCCAGGGCATCCCGAAAAGCTTTGTGTATGATCGCGAGGGAAAGCTGGTGGCGCAATCCATCGATATGCGGACGCAGAAGCAATTCTTGGATATGTTGGGACAGGCCGGATTGCAATAGAACAGCCGCCGCAGAGACCGGTGGACGGAACCCGGCCTGAAGACTTATCGCAATTGTGCTGTCATCCATCCGAATTTGGGAGCCGGAGTGACTTCAGTTCGATCGAAAGCTAAACAGCAGAATCGAAAGGGAATTCAATCTCCTCCTCCCGCCGATGTACTTGCGTCGAAGGTGCAACGAACCTGGGTCCTGGCTGCCATTCTTGCGGTTGCGACAATCGCGCTCTATTACCCGGTTAGCCATCAACCGTTCGTTAATTATGACGACGACGCTTACGTAACAGAGAATGCTCATGTGCAGTCAGGATTGACCTGGGACACGGTCAAATGGGCGTTCACCACTTACTATTACGTTAATTGGCATCCGCTAACCTGGATTTCTCATGCCCTCGATTACCAGCTCTTTCAACTGGATCCCGGCGGGCATCATGATACGAATCTGGTATTGCACGTCCTGAATGCGCTTCTGCTTTTCTGGGTGCTGTTGCGGGCGACCGGATCGCCGGGGCCCAGCTTCGTGGTGGCCGCGGTTTTTGCTCTGCATCCCAATCAACGTCGAATCCGTGGCCTGGATCTCGGAACGCAAAAACCTGTTGAGCACCTTTTTTTTCCTACTCGCACTAGGCTCGTACACCTGGTATGCGCGCAGACCGAATGTTGCGCGCTACGCCACAGTCGCGGCGCTCTTCGCGCTAGGCCTGATGGCCAAGCCGCAGGTAATTACGTTTCCCTTCGTGTTGTTGCTGTGGGACTACTGGCCATTGCAGAGAACGGTCGCTGAGCGTACTGAATCGTCGCTCAGTCCACGAACGACTCCCGGGAAGAGTTTTTCCTGGCTGGTGTTAGAGAAGCTACCGCTTTTCGCCATTTCCGCGGCGAGCGCTGTAATCACTGTGCGAGCAGCGCGTACTGGTGGCACCCTCAGTGGAATTTACTTTCATCCGTTTTCCGATGCGGTTGCAGAATGCCATTCTTTCCTACGTTCGATACATCGGGAAGATGCTATGGCCGTCGAGTCTGGCGCTGTACTATCCGTATCCCAGCCGGGACTCGGTTGCACTTTGGCAGGTAGTCGCGGCTTTGGCTTTTCTACTTGCCGTTACTGCTTTGGTCATTGCCGGCCGCCGTCGACGTTATCTCCTCGTAGGATGGCTTTGGTTTCTGGGAACCTTGGTTCCCGTGATCGGGCTGACACAAGTAGGCATCCAGGCGATGGCCGATCGCTATGCCTATGTATCGTTCCTTGGATTGTTCGTCATGATCTGCTGGGGAGCGCGGGATTGGGCGCGGCAGTGGCACATTCCCAGTCGACTATTGGTTGGCATCTCTGCTGTGCTATTGCTGGCCCTGGCGGCAGTGACTCACCGGCAGATCTCCTATTGGGACGATAACGTGACTCTTTGGTCACACACAGTTGCAGTCACAAATAACAATTACGTGGCGGAAGACCACTTGGGCGGAGCCCTGCTGGCTGACGGACAGTGGGCAGAAGCAATGCCGCATTTCTACCGTGCGGTAGCAATAAGTCCAGACGATCCGGAGGCTAATCTTAATATTGGCGGTTACGAGCAGCAAGAACAAAACTTTCCAGAAGCCATAAAGCAGTACAACAAGGTGATCAGCTCCACTGAGAGCTCGGCGGTGGTTGACGCCGGGGTACGCGCCAAAGCATTTAACAACATGGGTTACGCCTACCGCGCGCTGGGCGATTTGCCTCATGCTCGCGAAAGCTTTGAGGGAGCGGTGGCCTCCAACCCGGAGTACGTCAAAGCGTGGATTGGTTTGGGTCTGGTCGATCAAAAATCTGGTGATTTGGCAGGCGCGATCCACGCATACACGCAAGCTATGAATGTTCAGCCTTCGGATTTGGGATATCTGCTGCTGGCTCGGGCATTAGAGCAGAGCGGTAATAACAATGCGGCTTTAACCGCGATTCAGCAGGCAAGAAGTATCAGCCGCAACCTTGATAATGCCCAGCGCGGAGCGGACCAGCTGCTTGCGCAATAGCCGACGGCTGGCGGATCAAGCCTACGACTTCCGATTCCGGCAATGCTATTCTCTTTTCGTCTCCCATGCGCATCAGCAGCCGCAAAACCACCATCGCGTTCTTCATTACGCTGGGGGTCTGCGTGGCCGCAGCGACTGCGGTGCTCAGCACCAGCTGGATCATTCTCAATTGGCGGGAAATCGTCCCCCTCATCCTAGGGGTGGTTGTTTTCGGCTTCATCATCGCCGGAGTTATTCTCAATACTATTTTTCTGGTCCATGAGATACGCCGCAATGAACAGCAGGATAGCTTCCTTAATGCCGTAACGCATGAGCTGAAGACCCCGATCACATCCATCCGCCTCTACCTGGAGACGTTGCAAAAGCGCAATGTAGACGAAGAACAGCGGCGGGAGTTTTATCAGGTCATGCTCGACGACACCCAGCGCCTGATGGGAACGGTGGAGCAGGTCCTGCGCGCTGCCCGTGTGGTGCAGAAGAACGCTTTGCTATCGCGCAGCGAAGTCGAAGTTGGGCCGCTGGTGCAGGACGCTTTGGATCTGGCGCGCTCGCGGCATCACTTGCCGGCGGAAGCGATGGACTGGACGGCCGACGGTAAGCCCGCCGAGCGCCTCACGGTCATGGGAGACCGTGAGGAGCTTGCAACGGCCATGTCCAATGTATTCGATAACGCGGTGAAATATTCGCCGAAAGACCCAGCAATCCAAGTCGAGGTTCTGACGCCCGATCTACGGCACGTGCAAATTCGAGTACGGGACAATGGCATCGGAGTTTCTCGAGGCGAACTCAAACGTATTTTCAAACGGTTCTACCGAGTGCTTTCACCGGGCGCGACCCAGGTAAAAGGAAGCGGCCTGGGCTTGTTCATTGTGCGTGCGATTGCACGCCGCCACGGTGGTAACGCCTACGCTGAGAGCGAAGGCGCTGGCCGAGGCACAACCGTCACTATTCAATTGCCGAGGATCTCGCAGTGAGCGAAATACTGCTGGTCGAAGACGAGGAGCATCTGGCGCGAGGGTTGAAGTTCAATCTGGAGGCAGAAGGCTATCCCACCCGGGTGGCGGGGGATGGAGAAACCGCCTTGGAGCTGTTGCTGACACAGCGTAAAGACTTTGACCTGCTGGTGCTCGATGTGATGCTGCCTGGCAAAGACGGTTTCACGGTTGCCACCGAACTACGTAAGGCGAACCACTACATCCCTCTACTGATGCTTACGGCACGTGGCCGACCGGAAGACGTGCTGAAGGGCTTCGCCTCCGGCGCCGACGACTACCTGCCGAAGCCATTCGATTTGGCCATCCTGCTGGCCCGCATTCGTAGCCTCTTACGGCGCCGCGATTGGAGCCGCACTCTGCTGACAGACCCGCCGGCCCAGGTACGGGTGGCCGAACCTGACAGCGCAGCGGATCTGCGCGAGTTCGACGTCTATACCTTTGCGGGCAAACAGGTGGATTTTGGAACCTTGGAGTTGCGCGCCAACCAGAAGGTGTTTCGCCTAACCCTGATGGAAGCTGAGCTACTGCGGCACCTCATTCGCAACGCTGGAAAAATTGTGTCGCGCAAGTCCATCCTGGAAGAGGTATGGGGACTACACGAAGACACAGACACCCGCGCCATCGATAATTTCATAGTACGACTGCGGAAATATATCGAACAAGATCCATCGCGTCCTCAGCATCTGCTCACCGTGCGGGGAGTTGGATACCGCTTCCTGCCCGTACCGGCGGAAACGGAAACGTAGTGCCGCAAAAAACTGCTTCTGCGGGGGCCGTACCACCTCCCATTTTGATACAGACGACCCTCGGTAGCGTGAGCTTTGTCATTGTTCCGCCACAAATGCTGGCGTACACTTCACCCGCTATCATCTCGCGAGGAATCGTTCCGCTCGTACGCGAGCGCGGGGAGGATTCGTGTTTATGAAAACTCGTGCAATTTTACTAGCGATGACAATCTGCGCTTTGCCGGCGCTTCCGCTGGTTGCACAGAGCAACGTGCGGCTGACCGTCGCTGTCAGCACGGCCGATAAGACGCCCATCCGCGATTTAAGTAAAAGCGATTTCACTGTGCAGGACGCCGGCAAACCGCGGACCATCGAGGACTTCGCCGGCCCCAGGCAAGTACCGGCCGCACCTCCGCAGCTCCAACCGGACCAATTTACGAATGCGCCCGATGTCACTCATTCGGGCGCCATCTTCGTGGTGCTCGACACGATTCACACCCGCTATATCGATGAGCGCGACATGCGGGGAATGATACTCAAGTTCATGGCGCGAGCGGCCGAGTCCAAACATGCCGTGACCCTGGCCATCCTCACCGCCAAGGGTCTTACGATTTATCACGATTACCGGTCCGGCTCAGACGTGCTGCAGGCGGCGCTCATTAAAGCAGGGTTGGGAGGGATGAAGGGAGGCACTCCGCCTTCGGGCGTCGACGAGGCGCTGGCTACCGCGGAGGCGGCCCGTCTTACTGCCTTCAGCAAGGGCGACCTGTCCAACGCAACTCCGCCAGAACAACTGCTACGCTCCATTGCGGAGATGCCCATGGTGATGTTTCAGGACGTAGGCCATGCCGCCTACGGCCTGCCCGGACGTAAAGCCCTGGTTTGGGTCACCAACGCGGTGCCCTTCGACATCGATCCTAAGACCTTCAATGTGACGTCGCCAAAAGAAACCAATCGCGGCGTGGCGGTGAATGGAACCGCGGCCGGCGGGTCAAAAGATGTATTCACCACCGACGAGATGAAGAAGCTGCTTCCTCTCTGGCGGACGAGTATGCGCGCCTTGTTCGATGGTGGAGTCGCCGTCTATCCGGTGGAAGCACGAACTAGCTTTACCGCGGGCAGCGACACATTGATCCAGGGAAGGATGAAGCTGTTGGCAAAAATCACGGGAGGCAAAGCCTTCTACGGCGCCAACGATCCTTTTCCCGAGCTACTTCAGATGAGCAATGGAAACGTCGGCGGTTATGTGCTCGGGTTCGGCGGAGATGCTAATGCCAGCCCCGAGTTTCACCATGTGCAAGTTAGCGTGAATAAACCAGGAACGGATGTCGGTGCTCCGGAAGGATACTTTCCTTTTGAGGGTAGTCTGAAGGAGCATGCATCGGGGGATGTCAACCTAGCTTTGCAATCGCAGCTGCCCTACACGGGAATTCCGTTCACAGTCATGTTTACGGGGACAGCAGATGCCGCAGGCAAGAAGAAGGTGAACATGACCGTTGCGCTCGCGGGGGACACGGGTGTGCTCAACGAAGCTAATCGGACGGTCAACCTTCTGGTGATGGCGGTAGCCAAAGATTCCAAGGGGGCAACAGTCGGCAAATTGAATGAAGGTGCTGGTGGTCAGTTTCCACCCGAGGCAGTCGCCCAGATTAAAGAGCTCGGCTTCCAATTGAAGCGGTCGATCGAGGTGCCAGCAGGAGATCTGACACTGCATTTTGTAATCCGAGATAACCAGGATGGACGCATGGGCAGCCTTATCGTTCCGCTGAAAATACAGTAGATACGCCGGGAACAAGGCTCCGCGTAATCAATGGCCAAACTTCAAGACAGTAATGTCCTTGAACTGCCAGGTCTCGGGCGTCCCGAATACTGACTGCAACTTGGCGGCTACCGCGGGGGAGTCGTCTTGTAGATTGTCACGGCCCGCACCTTCCCGCCGGACCATGACCCAGACGTGCCGAAAGTCACGCGACTGTGAACTGAGCGCTTGCAGCAAGGTTCGATCATCGTCGCCTACTCCGTAATACGGTTTTGTGAAGGCATGCAAGACGGGCGCATGGGGATCGAGTAGGCGGTAGTAGTCGAAGCCCACGATCGCATAAAACGGATAGATGACTACCGCATCGCCAGGCTGGGCGGAAGCGAGAATAACGGTGGTGGCGTTGCGCCAATCTTCCCGTGGCTTGCGATAGCTCAGGACGATGGTCGGAATGGATGTCACGCATAACACAACCACCAGCCAGAATCCCAGATGCTTTTTTGGTAACGCGTCCATTCCGCGGCCCGCGAGCATGACCGTGGCTGGAAGGCTGAAGATCATATACCGCTGGACGAATACGGGATGCCGCAGCGACGCGAGTGCATTTAGCAAGACGGGCACTACCGCCCACGAAATGAGCAGCATTCCGCGCCAGTAACTTCCAGGGATAGATTCGTTGGTTCGTTCACGGCGAATCGCGACCACGGCTGCGATCCACAGAATCAAGCTCAGAAGGAATTTTTCTCCGCTGCCACCGAGAAAGAGAGCGAGATGAAGCAATTGTTTGGGGGTCGGCTTCGGCATCCACGGGAAGGTCATGGCCTGAGGGGGTACTCGAAGCACATAGGTAAGCCCCGGGGCCGCGATGGCCAGGATCGCGAGGCCATGCAAGACCATTGGCCCCCAAGTGGTCGGCTTCTTGCGGAAGAACAAAGAGCAGGCTTGTGCTACCAGCACCAGGGCCGCGAAATAGTGACTGTAAACGGCGAGCACGCCAAACAGGGTCCACAAAGCCCAATCGCGTTCGCGGTTCTGCTCCACGGCGCGCACGAAGAACCACGATGACACCAGCACCAGAAAAATCGTCATCGTGTAACTGCGGGCTTCCTGCGAGTAATAAACGTGCGTGGGACTGAATGCCAGGATTGCGGCAGAGGCAAGAGCCGGACCCTCACCCACCAATTTCCGCGCTACCAGGTAAATCAATGGGATGGACGCGATCCCAAAGATGGCTGCCGGAAGTCGCACCCAGGCCTCAGTTTGCCCCAGGTGCAGCCAAAGACGCATCAGGAGGAAGAAAGCGCCCTGAAAGCTGGCTTCGCCGTACCACCAGACATGCACGAACTGAGGCCACGCCATGCGCGCTAGCGTTACCGTAGCGCCTTCATCGAGCCATAGACTTTTTGTACCGAGATGGAAAAGACGGAAGCATGCACCGGCGAGAGTGATGAGAGTAAGAAACAGAATTCGGAGCTCACCGGTAAGCACTGGCACCAACGAGCGGGGTTGCTGCGCTGAAAGATGGGCGCGAGGGCGCTCGCTGGCGGCGGGCATAAGCAGTAATCTTACAGCGCCCAAGCGGCCTTTCGCACCGCAGGCAGAAGAATGCAGCCGATCGGCTGGCCAGGTCAGAATGACTTTATCTTGCTCGAGCGAGCACCAGGGTCACATCGTCGGGCTGTTCACCACCGGCTATCCAGTCGGTAACTGCGCCAGTGACAATATCGCTAATGCGTGCCAGCGACTGGTCGCGATGTCGCTGGATCAGCTCAATCAGGCGCTCCTCGCCGAATTCCCCAAACTCATTTTCGGGTTCGGTGACACCGTCGCTGTAGGCAATAAACATATCTCCCGGCTCCATGCAGATCGTGCTTTCCTCGTAGCTCATCCCGTCGAATAGACCTACCACGGTACCCGAGGTGTCGAGTCGCCTGACCTCGCCATTGTTGCCCAAGACAAGAGGAGGAAGGTGTCCAGCATTGGAATACGTGAGTGCGCGCGACGCAGCATTATAGCTACCTAGGAACATGGTGGCGTACTTCTCCGGGGGTGTGCTGCGAAAGAGCTGATAGTTCAAGGTGGCCATCAACAGCCCAGGAGCGAGTCCCGACTCGCTGCCACCATCTCCGCGATAATACATGGAGAGAGGGGTCTCCCTGGAAAGGCCAGAGTCCAGCGCCACGGAGGCCAGGGTGCGCTCCGGTTCCAGCGAATAAGCACGGACGAAGGCGTGCACTGTAGCCATCAGCAACGCTGCCGAAATACCTTTGCCGCTGATGTCACCTACCGCCAGCACGAGTCTGTCTTCGCGCAGGGGAATGAAATCGTAGTAGTCACCGCTGACCGTCCGGGCCGGACGACATACCCCATGCACCTCCAGGGTAGCCAAGCCGGACAGATCGGCGGGGAACAGTAAGTCTTGCACCTCGTGTGCGATGGCTAGTTCGCTCTCCAGCCGCTGCTTTTCCTTCTGCTCGTTCATTAAGTTCGAGAGCGACTGGGTCATGGAGTTGAACGACTCCTCCAGCGCGGCCATCTGATCTTGCGTGCGTACTTTGATCTGATAAGCGAGGTTGCCGCGGTTCACGTGCTGGGTTGCAACATAAAGATCAGAGACAGATTTGGTGATCGTGCGGGTGAGGCGCATACCGATGAGTAGCGCTATCAACTCGATGATGCCGAAAAAGATCGCAATGCCAACCAGACCATCCAGGAATATTTCGGCTTTATCTCCCAGGGCACTAAATAGCGTGGCGTATAGCATGGACGGTCGAGTGTCGACCAGCATCAGGCCAGTGAGCGATTTCCCAGTGTGCCAATCGATCGCTGTGAATCGAGTGGCGAAAGGGAAGTGCACGTCGAAGCTGTTTGCGGGAGGGGGCACGCGCCCGGCTTCCACTCGGGAACCGGTGCCTTGTCCCGACAGACTCACCGTGACGCCCGGGTCCTTTGCATCAAGGTGTAACTTACTCTCGCCTGGCGCCGAGGCGGATGGACGAGCACCTGCGGGGCCACCGGCTTGCGTCTCCGCTTCCGGCTTCGCGTCCTCGTCTGGAGGAAGCAGGGTGAGCGATCCCAGCTGCGACGTAGCCGTCCGCAGGAGCTGCGGAGTGATAGGAACGTTGGAGATCACGGTGAGGTGATGTTGACCAGCTTCGACATGTTTGACGACGCGGAGATGTAGCCTCTTGCCGTCCAGCACGAATCCAGCGAAATCACCCTGAATTGCCCCGGTCGTGCGAGTCGGTACGGCTCCTGGGAGGGGGCGGCCTGCCGCCAGGACGAAAGATTTCTCTCCATCCCAAACGCTCACCACACGGTTTCGGAAATTCTCGTCCGAAGCGCTGGCAATCTCGGCGGCTAGCTGCTCATTCAGCTTATCGGAAATTGCCAAACTTCTGAATTGCGTGGCCAGGGAGCGGTTGGCCGATTCCAAGTGATGCAATTCCGATTGCAAGTCCGACATGGCAACATAGGTTGCGAATTGCCCTGCAAACAGATACCCGGCAAGCAATCCCATCGACAGCAACAGCAGGATGGGAATGACGCCAATGAAGACATAGGTGACGATCAAGCGGTTACGCAGACGCCACATGAGCCGGCGACGTACCCAGCGGAGCAGCATGAGCGTGCCGCAAACAGCAAAGATGAAGAGGAGAAAGGTAGCCCAGCCACTCAACATCGTTCCGCTGGGCGCATGGAAGATCCAGCGCAGCAGTTCGAGGATCAGGGCCAATCCGCCAAACCACAGCGTGGTTCGGCCTAACTTGGTTCTGGGCCGCAAGACACTACGAAGCCGGGCCTTTACCGCGCTGGATTCTGGGAGCTTGAACACCATAAGATTTTCGGAAACTATTGCCGTTCAGTGGCGTTCGCCGTTAATGCTAAGTTGCCACGGTTGTGGTCGAAGCGCTTGAATATCCCGGAAAGCGGTAAGTTCCCGCCAACGCTTCTCAGATCTCAGGATAGAGATCGAAAAACGCTTCGACGCTAGTTCGCAACTGCTTTTCGATCTCCTCTTTGGACCCTTCGATAAGGTGCAGCGTCACGTGCGCCTCGCGCCCGTTCTTCAGCTTAACTTTGCCCTCACCTACTTCGGCGACTTCTTCCGAAGGCAACAGGCGAAGACCGTAAACCAGGGTCAGCTTTGCCATCTTCTGATTCTAAACGTTCCTGAAAATCACGGGCACTTGTTAGAATCCGAATGGTACATTCTGTTTCAAGTGTTTTAGCAGGCGGTTATCTCTAATGCGCCGCGCCGGCCTGCATCTTCCGGCACTTAGCGGAATCTAACTCGAAGCCTATGCCAGACAATGTGCGTAACGTCATTATCATCGGTTCGGGATGTTCCGGACTGACTGCTGCGATCTATTCTGCCCGCGCCAATCTCAGCCCGCTCGTTATCGACGGGCACGAGCCTGGAGGGCAGCTTGCCATCACCACGCTGGTGGAGAACTTTCCCGGTTTTCCGGACGGCGTCCAAGGACCGGAACTCATCGAGAACATGCGGAAGCAGGCCATGCGTTTCGGCGCCGAGTTTCGCGCCGGACATGTGGTTAGCGTGGACCTTAGCCAAAAGGATGTGGATGGTCGCAAGAAACCCATCGAGGTGAACCTGGGCCGGGAGACCTTGCTGACTCGTACTCTGATTATTGCCAGCGGCGCCTCGGCGCGTTGGCTGGGCCTTCCCGGTGAGCAGGCCCTCATTGGACATGGCGTCTCGTCGTGCGCGACATGCGATGGCTTCTTTTTCTCTGGGAAGGAGATTGCCGTGATTGGGGGTGGCGATTCGGCCATGGAAGAAGCGCTGTTTCTTACTCGCTTCGCGACCAAGGTTACGCTGATTCACCGCCGTGGCGAGTTTCGAGCCTCCAAGATCATGCTTGATCGCGCGCGCAAACACGAACAGATCGAGTTCCTTACCGATACTGTTGTGGACGATGTATACGACGTAAACAAAAAGGAAGTCACAGGTCTGCGACTGCGTAACCTAAAGACCGGTGAACAGTGGGACCTTCCAGTTAGCGCCATGTTTCTGGGCATCGGGCATACCCCAAATGCGCAATTCGTGGGCGACCAACTGGAGCGCGACGGCGACGGATATCTTATTCCCGAGGGGTATGCGCGCGCGCGCGCGCCTGGTGTATTCATTAGCGGTGATGTGGCCGACCGGCACTACCGGCAGGCGGTTACTGCTGCCGGCACGGGATGCATGGCTGCTCTTGAAGCTGAGAAATACCTGGAAGAAATTGGAAAATAGAGACCGTGTCCGTGACGCAGAGTGATGGTGGCTGTAGGGGTCCTTCGACTTCGCCCGCGCAAAACCGGCTCGGTCTTCGCGCAGCATGACAGTGAGTATGGTGACCCTCGCATCCGACGATTTTCTCAGTGCTGAAGAGGCCGCGCAATTCATCTTTCAGCGGGCGGGGCTGCGTCCCCGGGTTGGCGTCGTCCTGGGTTCGGGACTGGGCGCCATCGCTGATGGCGTAACCGACGCCACCCCTATCCCCTACGGAGAAATTCCGCATTTTCCGAAGACTACCGCCGAAGGTCATGCCGGGGTCCTGGCCATTGGGAAAATCAATGAGGTCTCTGTGGCCGCGCTTATGGGGCGGGCCCATCTCTACGAAGGCTATTCTGCGAGCCAAGTCGTTCTTCCCGTGCGGACGCTGAGGTCGCATGGGAGTGCGTGCCATCGTGCTTACCAATGCGGCAGGCGGGATCAACAGCGAATACAGCCGCGGTGCGCTTGTGGTCTTGCGTGACCACATTAATCTTCAAGGCTGGAATCCCCTCATTGGTCCGAACGACGAACGTCTGGGGTTGCGACACCCTGACATGACGGACGCCTACAACCCGCAGTTCCGGCAGTTCGTGCATGAAGAATCGGAGCGACTAGGCGGCACTATTTTCGAAGGGGTGTATGCGGCGGTGCTGGGCCCTAACTTTGAAACGCCGGCAGAGATTCGTTTTCTGCGCTCCATCGGCGCCGATCTGGTCGGCATGTCGACCGTGCCTGAGGTGATAGCCGCGCGGCACGTGGGAATGGAGGTACTGGCAATCTCTTGCGTCACTAACATGGCGGCCGGCATGACGGGCGAGAAGATTACGGCAGAGGAAGTGCAGGAAACCGGCATGCGATTGAGCGGCGAGTTTCTGGCACTATTGCGGGCGACGTTGCCGAGAATTGACGGCTATCTGGATAGTCACCCGAGCTCGATTGATACTCATCGCCGGTTCGGCAATTCTGTGCGCTAAACTAAATTGCACATGCCCGCAGAAAACTATCTTATTGGCGTTGCTGGTCCTTCGGGCGCGGGAAAAACCTACCTGGCCACACATCTTGCCGCTACATTGCATGCCAACGTGCTCGCGCTCGACCGCTACTATCGGGACCTCTCGCATGTGTCCCTGGAGCAACGAGCACAGGCAAATTTCGACGCTCCAGAAGCTCTTGACCACGAACTGCTCATCGAGCAAGTCGCCAGCCTGCGTGCTAACAAGGCGGTACAGTTGCCTGTCTATGACTTCTCGACCCATACGCGGAACTCAGGAACAGAACTCTTCCGGCCCGCGTTGGTCGTCATTATCGAGGGATTATTCGCATTGCATTGGCCCGCTCTGCGGGAGTTGTTGAACACCAAGGTTTACGTAAATATGGACGACGAGGGTTGCCTCACGCGTCGCCAGATACGCGATGTGCGTGAGCGCGGGCGAACGCCGCAATCCGTGGCGCAGCAATATGCTACGACCGTCGCTCCAATGGCCCTGCGCTACGTTCGGCCCGCGATCGTGCATGCGGATGTAGTGGTGTCTGGGGATGAGAAAATTGGCGACAGCGTTTCGCGAGTTTTGGAGCATTATCAACAGCAAATGGCCAACGTGAGGTCACACCATCCGGCTTGCCAATGTTAGCGATACGCGTGCTCACCATCACGAGGAAACAATGAAGTTCCCCAGCATCGGCCTCGCGTTTTTGCTGTGCATCGTTGCGTTGTCTGCGGGTGCCCAAACAGCCCCTCGGGAAAGAGAAGTGCAACTGCCATCGAGCAAGTTGCTGCCCTTGCCGGCCCCTGGCGGACCGCAATTCACCAATAGTTTTCCCGCGGCGGTGGCCCTGAGTCCGGACGGCAAGTATCTGGCAATCTTGAATAACGGCTATGGGACGGCCGAGTCTAAATTTCAACAATCGATTGCGTTGTTGGATTTGGCGAACAATCAATTGCGGGATTTTCCCGATCCCCGCCTCGCTCTCCATGCCAAGCAATCGTACTTTCTTGGTCTGGCTTGGAGTTCCGACGGCGCCAATCTGTACGCCTCGATGGCATCGCTAACCGATCCCGAAGGCAAAAAACCTGGCGACACCGGCAACGGAGTCGCGCTGTACCGCTTGCAGAATGGCGCCCTCACGGCTGAGCGTTTTCTGAAACTGCCTCGGGTGCCGCTCAGTCACGGCAAACGGTTTACTTACCTGAAGAGCGTCGCGCATGGCAGCGCCATCCCGTATCCTGCCGGCCTGGCTGTAGTGAAGAGAGAAGGCGGCGAAGCGCTATTGATCGCGGAAAACCTTGCCGACGATGCGGTGCTGCTGGATGTTAACAGTGGCAAGCTTCTGCAGCGCTTCGATTTGGGTCGCGGCAGGTACGTTCCCACCGCCTTTCCCTACGCCGTAGCGGTGAATCGCGACGGCAGCCGTGGTTGGTGTTCGTTGTGGAATGCATCAGAAGTCGCGGAACTGGATCTGCGGGCCCGTAAAGTAATCCGGCGGATCGCCTTGCTGCCAGGAAAAAGTAACATCGATGCCTCGTCACATGCGACAGCGCTGTTGTTAAGCCCAGACCAACACCATCTCTACGTAACGCTGTCTAATCGCGATTCGGTTGCCGTGTTATCGACACTAGACGGCCATGTCGAACGTTACCTGAGCACTCGCCTGCCGGGGCAGACCTATGGCGGAAGCTATCCGGATGCGATTGCGCAATCGCCGGACGGAAGCAAGCTGTACGTCGCCAACGCATCCTCCGACGCAATCGCGGTGTTCGCTGTCGAAGGCGACGCGACGCGGCCCAAGCGCGGAGCAACGGACTCCAGCCCAAATGCTGACTCGCCGAAGGTGCAGAGTGCTGAATACTTCATTCCGACGGAGTGGTACCCGACGGCTTTATCCGTCCAAGGTGGCGATTTGCTGGTGGCGACCGGCAAAGGAGAGGGAACTGGACCGAATGCCAACTGGGCAACCGAGCCTGATCATCCCGGAAAGCGCCGGCACCCTTATATTGGGACCCTGATACGAGGTTCGATCGCTCGCGTGTCGCTGGCTGAATCGGAAAGAAACCGGGAAACCTTGACGCAGGAAGTGGTGCGCAGCAACCAGATGGAAGGTCGCACGGGCGAAATTAAATTTCAGAGCGGCAAGAATCCAATTCATCACGTGATTTACGTGATTAAAGAAAACCGCACCTACGACCAGCTCTTTGGCGATATTCGCGAGGCCAACGGAGATTCCTCGCTAGTGATGTACGGAGAGGCCATCACGCCGAACCAGCACAAGCTGGCCCAGCAATTCGGGATTCTCGACAACTTCTACGACAGCGGAGAAGTCTCCGGCAACGGGCACGTGTGGAGCACCGCCGCGATCACCAGCGACTACACGGAAAAAACCTGGGAGATCACCTATCGCAGCAAAGAGCGGCAGTATGACTATGAAGGCTATGTCGGTGACGCCAACCCCATGACCCTCGGCATCCCCGATGTGAACGAGCCGGAAACAGGCTACCTGTGGGGCAACTTGGCGCGACATAATCTGACGTACCGTAATTACGGCGAGTATGTGAACACCTGGTGGTGCGTAGATCTTGCACAGGACAGTCCCGCGGCGGCGGGCGACACCTCACATCGGCCAGAGTGCGCTCGCAAGTCGGTACAGCCTGGAGAAGAGCTGCCCGAGAAATTGGGCGGAGGCAAGAGTCCTTACCAGTACAAGATCCCGCTGATCGCCCACGACGCGGCCAACAAGCCGGAATTGCGCGGTCACTTCGATCCAAACTTTGCCGACTTCAATGTTAATTATCCAGACCAGTTTCGCGCCGATGAGTTTCTCCGCGAATTCGCGGCATTCGTGCAAGCTCGCGAAAGTGGTATCGGGGAACAGTTGCCGAACTTCGTGCTCCTGCGCCTACCTGACGACCATACGGCCGGTACTCGTCCTGGATCGCCCACGCCGCGTGCTTCGGTCTCGGATAATGACCTGGCGGTGGGACGCGTGGTTGAGGCCGTTTCGAATAGCCCCTATTGGGCCGACACGGCAATATTCATCCTGGAGGATGATGCGCAAGATGGCGCCGACCACGTGGATGCGCATCGCAGTATAGCGCTGGTGATCAGCAAATATTCAGCGGGTTCAGCGCAGCAACCCGCTGTGGACCATCACTTCTACACCACGGTCAACCTGATTCACACGATGGAGGCCCTGCTGGGACTTCCACCCATGAATAACAACGACGCCTATGCCGCAGTCATGGCGCCGTTATTCACTGGAACGGGCGAGCAACCGGCATTCAAGGCAGACTATCGGAATCGTGACAACGGGATGATTTACGAGGCAAATGGTGCCAACGCTGCCGGAGCGAAACAGTCGGCCAAGCTGAACTTCTCGATTGCCGATGCGGCTGATACCAGCGTGCTCAATGCCATTTTGTGGAGGGCGGCCAAAGGCAACGTGCCGATGCCTGCGCCGCGGCATACTGTATTTCCGGCGGACAGTGACGGGGGCCGGAAAGACCGGGATTGACGCCTTCAACTGCTGACCTCTCCGGCGAGCCATGCCAGGTATTCCTCACTGCCTCCTTGCACCGCCAGTTCGACACATTCCGGTAATTCGTAAGGGTGCAATTCCTTGAACGCCGCCTGCAGTTGTGCGAGCGTGTTCAGCCGTGGTCTTAATAAGCAGCAGAGTATTCGGGCTCGTTGGTCATATTTTGCTTCCATCGATATACCGAGCGGATTGGTCCAACGATATTGACGCAGGCCGCCAGCCTGCGCTCCACCAACTGCAAGGCGAGTTTCTCGGCGTCTTGTTTCTGCGAAATCGTAGTCAACACAATGCGCGCATTCGTCATTCAGGACTCCGCGCTGAAGAGTTTGGCTTCAGACTTTAACACGAGCGGAAGCGCCATGGGTTTCTAGCGGTGCGGAAGTTAGTTCAACGATTCCGTCAAGTAATTGCCGAAGTTGGTTCCCCACGAAATTTGACGGAGGTTCCGCTTGACGGAAGCGGCTGTAGCGAAGTCCACTAGAGGTTGTGCTGACCATTCGCATCGCCGGAGGTTGGTTCTATCGCATGCGCCGCGTGCTGGCGACATTATGCATAGGCGTGCTCGCGGTTTTCATCGGTTACAAGGTGATCTTTGGCGCCAACGGTATGAAGATTTACGAGGCAAAGCGCGCTGAAGCCGTTCGCCTGCAACAGCAGATCGATCAGGAAAAACTAATCAACGAGCGACTGCAACACCAAGTCGACAACCTGCAACGCGAAGACCCCAGCGCCATCGAGAAAGAAGCGCGCGAGCAACTGGGCTACGTTAAGCCGGGTGAGATTGTGCTGGTCGAGCCTCAGGCGAAAACTGACGCCCGTCGCAATCCTACCGTGGCCGAAAATACCGACCAGAAATAACAACTTCATCCGCCGAACTGAGGGACAGCTGCAGCTAGAGAGGTTCTTACGCTAGCAGTTTTTGCACGCAAACCGATTTGTGGAATAAACTTGTCGGCATCGGAATCCGTGGGGGTCCTTACCTCGTACCTCACGTGGGGCGGAGGTGCTGGGGGCGAAGGGGCTTGATTTTCCTAAGCGACCTCGGCTGTCCCCGGTATTGTCTGGCTTCCCCCATTCGATCAACATGAACGTGCTCGGCCGCCTGGCGGCACTTCAAAAGGAGATTCGACAATGAAGAAAAAAGTGATATTGGTGATCGGGCTCTATCTGTGCAGTATGACTATCCTGGCGGTAGCGAAAGACATGAGCTGGAGCGGATGGGTCAGCGATTCTAAATGCGGGGCTAAAGGTGCGAACGCGGAACATGCCGCGTGTGCCAAGAAGTGCATCGACGCCGGCGCGAAGCCGGTATTGGTGACTGACAAAGACATGAAGGTTGTCGCGATCGACAACCCTGACGCGCTTGCAGGCCATGAAGGCCATCATGTGGAAGTGATGGGCACAATGACCGACAGTGGCTCGATTCACGTTGACAAGGTGAAAATGTTGGCGCAGAAGGGTGGTACCGGCGGCGCCATGAACGACATGCACTGATTTCGTTCAACGTGCGAGGCGTGAAGTCTTGAGTTCGACCTCTCGCGCCGACTGAACCACAGCCGCATTACCGACGAACCCCGCCATCCAAGCCAGCCGGGGTTCGTCTCCTAGCACCTGCTGCGTAGCTCGATACCAACGATGGCCGCAGTACGGTAAACTCCAAAAACAACCCGACCTGTACGGGGCGAATCGAAATAGACATGTAGTTCGCATGCCCAGGACCCACCGTAGGCCTGAGGCCACGTCCGATCAATCGCCACTCGATCGTATGTGGCCGGACCGGCCGAAGCCGTGTATTGCCGGTCGCAGAAACCCAGCAGAGAAGTACGTGGAGAGGAGAGCGGGATGACTTGGATGAGCCGCAAGGGCGGACGGCTTTCGAGGCCACATAAGATGCTAGTGCGGTCCGTTATCGGCGTAATGGTTGTGACCGGTGGCTCACTTGCAGTGGCGCGGGTCGCCGCGGCGCAGACCTCGGATTTGAATTCGCTCCCCAATGCCCCTTCGGAGACAAAGGCCCAGACGGCGGCCAAGCAGAAGCGCGTGGCTGGCGCTCAAATGCTCGAGCAAGGCTCGATTTTCTTTCCAGATATTGCCCACAACGGCCAACCGTTGACCTCCGGCGAAAAACTTAAGCTCGCGGTTACCAAAAGCGTTTCGCCGGCCGCCTTTCTTGGGGCTGCGGCGGGCGCCGGTTTGGGGCAGGCGGCGGACTCTCCCGCCGGCTACGGTCAAGGCGCCAGCGGTTATGGCAAGCGTTACGGAGCTTCGATGGCCAAGAGCGCCAGCAACAATCTGATTGGCGACTTCTTCCTGTGCTCCGTGCTGCACGACGATCCTCGTTATTTCGTGACGGGAGACGGAAGCCTGAAAGAGAGTATTAAGTACGCTCTTCGGAGGCTCGTGATCATCCGGAAAGATGACGGTGGAGAAGCATTTAACTGGCCGGGGACAATGGGACCATTGGCTTCCGCAGGCCTGGCAAACGCATACTTACCGGAAGGTCAGAGAACCGTGGGCTACACGTTTGAGAACTACGGGTGGTCCCTCGCCAGTTCGGTGGGCATAAACCTGCTGAAAGAATATTGGCCGACCATTACCAGGAAGGTTTTGGTGCCGATGGGAATAAGCCACGATTCAGACACGCCTTAACATCTGGGAAATCGTCCTGTTCGGTTCATCACGTTGAAAGTGAGCACTCACTTCCACCGGCTGATGCATCACGCTGGCAGGGTCTGCTCTGGGTATTGTTGTGGCGCAATGCCGACTGCGATTGGGAATGGTAAGCAATGATCTACGCTGACGTTTTTTGCTTGACCGCGACAGAACTATTGTCCTAACCTTAGCCCACATTCGTAACACCACAGCGCAAGCAGCCGCTCACTGTTTTCATTTCCTGAAGCATCTCTGCCAGTGGCGGGGAAGTGTTTTTCGGCATCTCGGTGGTGCGATGAGGTAGGGGGCCGTTTTTCCCGGTTCCTTGAGTTTGGCGGCGAGCTGATACGGCTCTCCCTTTGGCAAACGAGGAAAACGAATTTATGTTTGCGGTCAACCAACACATCTCAGGTGAGATCGGCTCTGATATAGCTGCTTCGGGAGGTTTGCTGGCGTCGGGCGCGGCGACCCCCAAATGGTTCGCGGTGTATACGACCCCCCGGCACGAGAAAGCGGTGGCAAGGCACTTCGAATTCCGCGCAATCGAGTCATTCCTACCGCTTTACATGGAGATGCACCGCTGGAAGAACGGTTGCCGTGTCAAAGTGGAACAGCCTCTATTTCCTGGATACATCTTCGCAAGAGATCGGCCGCCCTCACTCGACCCAGGTGCTCTCGGTACCTGGTGTTGTACTAATCGTTGGATCCGGGCGCGAGCCCGTGGCGCTGCCTGACAGTGAGATTGAAGCGTTGCGCTCCGGGCTTCACCTCCGCAAGTTCGAACCGCACCCGTATTTGGTGGTAGGCGAGAAAGCCCGCATTAAATCGGGATCGCTGGCGGGCATGGTGGGTGTTTTGGCCCGCAAAAAGAACAGCTTACGGGTTGTGCTGACGCTGGAACTGATTATGCGCAGCGTGGCTGTCGAAGTGGATGCTGACGAACTGGAGCGGGTCAGCGCGTAGGTGCGGCTCCGCTGTTCCCCTGGATCAGGAGCGAACAAGCATTCGGCCAGCCACATCCCAAGCCGTTCCAACGTTTCGGCTGGCCCTCTTCACCTCCTGTTGCAGGCGTATCGAAAAACCGGGGCGTCCAGAATTGGCCGCTGTTCCAAATGGAGTCTATGAGTTGGAACATTGCGGGGATTGAGTAAGTTTCTGGACTGAAAACTGACGCTTTAGTGGTAGAATCCTGCCGCACATAAACTCAAAGCAAACCCAGGTTTGATCAATGCGACAAAGACATCTGCGCCCCAACCAGGATCGATTAGGGCCATGCTGCGTCGGTGTGCGGGACATTTCGTAAACAGGGAGACTGCTCAATGAAACGAATCTTCTTGGTGGTACTGGTTGTAGGCACTCTTCTTCTGTCCGGTGCAGTGGCGCAGACCGCCGATACGCCGGCAGCGCCTCCTGCGCGGAAGAAGCGGATCGCTATTTTCGATTTCGATTACGCGACCGTCCAAAGCGCCTCGGCCGCAGTGTTTGGTACCAATGTTGACATCGGGAAGGGCATCGCGGACCTGCTGGTGAGGGACCTGGTCAAGGATGGCACTTACTCCGTGATTGAGCGCAAGGCCATGGACAAGATCCTGGGTGAGCAGAACTTCTCCAACAGTGACCGTGCCAATCCGAACTCGGCGGCCAAGATCGGCAAAATACTCGGCGTCGATGCGATTGTGGTCGGCAGTATTACGCAATTCGGTAATGACAATCAGAATACAAAGGTCGGCGGTGGTGGTGGCGGCTGGGGCGGATATGGCCTCGGCGGCTTTTCTCACAAAAAGAGTAAAGCTGTAGTGGTTGTAGACGCACGCCTGGTGAACATCGATACGGCAGAAATCATGGGCGTGGCTACCGGCAAAGGTGAGTCCAGCCGCGAAAGCACGTCCCTGCTGGGCGGTGGCAGCAATTGGCACGGCTTCGGCGGGGGCGCCGTAGACTTTGGCAGCAGCGACTTCCAGAGCACGATCATCGGTGAGGCCACGAACGCAGCGGTTACCCAAATGACCAGCGAACTTGTCGCCGACAACGGCAAGCTGGAAGCACGGACGATTACCGTCGAGGGCCTGGTTGCCGCGGTCGATGGAGGGCAGGTCGTCCTCAATGTCGGTTCGAAGGCTGGACTGAAGGTCGGCGATCAACTCACCGTGCAAAGGGTGACGAAAGAGATCAAGGACCCGTCAACCGGCGCGGTGATTCGCCGCATGACGTCTCCCGTGGGCGTGATTCGTCTAACCGACGTGGATGAGATCTCGGCGGTGGGCACCCCAGTTTCAGGCTCCGGCTTCAAAGTGGGTGATGCGGTGAAAACGATCACGCAGTAATAGCTGAAGGACCATTCAGTTCTTTCGCTCGAAGGCTCGGCTCTGGCCGGGCCTATTTCAGCGCTGGTAGTGAGCAGGGACGGAAATAGCTCGAGAGGTTAACGCTCTTGAGAAGAGGCGCGGGCATTCAGAGTCTGTGTGAGGAGCGTGCCGTCCCTACGGGACTCGATCTCTTTTCCAACCTACCCAGGACTCCGCTGCGCTCCGTCCTGGGCTAACTGCACTTCCGCCCCTACGGGGCTCGATTGCTGCGCGTTCTACTCCACAGGCGAAAACGAAACTGAGTGTCGACACAGGCTCATTCAGCCCGGGCTTTTTCTCTTTCGGCTACTTCTGCGCAACCACCGCGGTAAAGAAGTTGGGCATGAGCGGGTGCTTATCGGTGGAGCGAAAACCTGCGTTTAGCAGCATCTCCTGGTATTCGGGGTAGGTGTAGGCATCGCCGGCGGGCGTCGAGACCAGCATAATCAGCGCAAACCCGGCTGGCCGCGGAGGAGACACGCGGTCCTCATTGGGTATCATCTGCAAAATCACAGCCCGGCCATCGGGTTTGAGGGCGGCGTGCACTTTGCGCAATAGCTGCTCGCACGTTGGCGGATCGAAGTGGCTGAGGAAGTTGGGCATGAGCACGAGATCGAAGCCGGTGCCGTAGTCGACGTCAAACGCACTGCCGGGAAGAATGTGGAAGCGGTCTTTGACTCCGGCAGTGGCGGCGTTTTCCTGGGCGACCTGCAAAACGTTGGGCCAGTCAACCGCCCAAACCTCAGCGTTAGGATTCTGGCGAGCGACGGCGATTCCGTAGAGACCGTGCCCGGCGGCCAGGTCGAGTACTTTCAACTGCCTACTTCCGTCGGCGTTGAGATGCTTAGCCAGAAGCTCGGCGGGCATGGCCATCATGGGCGCCATGCTGCGGGCAAATTCCACCCATACCGGGTGTTCTGGAGCGACGGTGCTGGCTTCGGTATCGGGTGCACCACCGTGGCGCACGACCGATGCCAGGTCTTTCCATCGCTCGGTAGTCATCGGTGAGAGCAGGAAGCCAATGGCGCCGCCCAAATAGGCTGGCGAGCGACGGTCAAGGAAGACGGCTGAGTCGGGCGTAAGGCTGTAGCGCTTGGCTTCTTTAGTCAGAAAGCCCATGACCACCAGGAAGTCGCACAGGATGCGAATACCGCGCGGGGAAGCGCGGCAGGCAACAGCAAGGGCGTCGGCAGTCTGTTTGCCCGTTGCGATAGAAGTGAATAATTCGAGCTCGAGCGCGGCCTTGAGAGCTTCCGTCTGGTGATAAGCATTTAGGGTCGAAAAGAATAGCTCCGGCGAGGGCTGCTGTCTGGGCGGTTCTGACACGGTGATCCGGCCTCCTGGGTGGTTGTAAACATCTCTGCAGAGATGCACCTACAGATTTTTTGCGCTAGCACCTGGGGCCCAAGCAAAGCCCTCGACACTGGTCGATTGAAGTGGCGGACAGCAAGCGGGAGAGAACGGTGGAACTCTTGGAACCGGCGGCATAGCCACCCTCCACATTTCGCAGAGGGTGGGTAGCCAACGGCGCTACTGTTTGGTCGCCGTAAATTCACTCTTGGTGCCGTGCATCTTGTCGTCCACCATGAGCTTCATCGACTTGCCATCGGGGGCGACCATTATTTTTGCGACACTGATGGGCTTGCTGTCGCGATAATCAGTCTCCTCGAGCGTACTCTTGCCCATCATTTTTACCGAAACGCTGGTGATACCCGGATCGCCCTTGTAGGGTGCCTCGCCGCCGTTCAGCTTGGCGGTGTAGGACTGACCGGTTGGCGAGGTCATGGTCAACTCGTCGCCGCTGATCTTGTAGGTAAACATCAGACCGTTGTCAGACATGGTCTCCATCTTGGTGGTTCGCCAGGAGCCTGATATTGCGTTGGATCCCGCAGGTCCCTTGGCAACCCGTGTGGCTTCGCCTTTGCCGGTGACCGGGGCCGCGTTGCTGTTACTGCTGTCGGTAAACTCAAACATCGAGGTGTTGCCGTCGGGAGAAGCCGTTACCTTTGAAGTCGCGACTACTTTCCCATCTTTCTTGTCGGTTTCTTCAATACGAATGATCGTTTATGACCTTGATGGCGACCGTGTCGTAATACGGATGTCCGGTAACTTTCTGGTCCTGGCCATCCGCCTTGACGTCGATTGGTGGAACGCACGTCTTGCATTGGTACATGCCGTTCTGCAACAGGTAGACATCGGGTTTTTTCGGAAATTGGGCGTCGTTCAAATTGATCTTCCAGGTTCCGTCGAACGGGCTTTGGGCCGAGGCCACGACGGGCATCACTAAGAGCATCGCAAATCCTGCGACAAGCAGCTTCTTCATTGAATATCCTCCCTCGGTTTTGACCACGGGCTGCGATTATATCGAAGAACGACACAACCGAACCGAGCCTGATGGGAAAAGTTTGCTGGTCGGCATGATGGAGCTGTGCATTCCGCACGTTGGTGTTGTCCGCTTGGGAACAGGCTGGCATAAACGGGACGCAATCGGCGCTTCTATATAATTTCCACCTCATGCGCAACTGCTTCGCGCGGCGCACTTCCTGGAACCTGACTACCAACCGCTACACCCAGGCGTTGGAGGAGCAGCGGCGGGCGGGCAGGGAAGTGCTCGATTTGACTGCTTCCAATCCCACGACTATTGGGATTCAATATCGTGAAGGCGCGCTATTGCAGGCACTGGCGAGTCGCAAGGCGCTGACCTATGAGCCGCAAGCGAAAGGACTGTTGATAGCGCGTGAGGCAGTGTCGGGCTATTACGCGGCGCAGGGAAGCCAAGTCTCGCCCGACGATCTCCTGGTGACCACCAGCACCAGCGAGGCCTACACATTTTTGTTTCGGCTGCTTTGCGATGCGGGAGACACGGTCCTGATTCCGACGCCCAGCTACCCGCTTTTCGATTTTCTCGCCGACCTGCAGGATGTAAAGCTCGAGCCGTACGGACTGGTTTATGACCATGGATGGCAAATCGACTTTCAGTCTGTGCAGTCGGCGATGGGGCGCGCCCACAGCGCAACCTCGCGATGCCGCGCCGTGTTGGTCGTGCATCCGAATAACCCTACGGGTTCCTTCGTGAAGCCGCAAGAAGGAGATGAACTGAATCGCATATGCGCGACCGGGGAGATGGCAATCATCGCCGATGAAGTGTTCCTGGATTACTCTCTCGGGAACGATCCGCCGCTGACGTTTTCGTCGAACGCCAAGGTGCTGACTTTTACGCTCAGTGGACTGTCGAAAATCTCCGGGCTGCCGCAGATGAAGATTGCGTGGATTGCAGCGAGCGGACCGCAGGAGCTGAAGCAGGAAGCGATGAGCCGGCTGGAAGTCATCGCCGACACCTACCTGTCGGTCAACGCACCGTTACAGTGGGCTGTGCCGGTGATGCTGGAGGAGCGGCACAACGTGCACCGCCAATTGCGGGAGCGCATGGCTGACAATCTTGCCCTGCTTGATTCGCAACTTGCAACCCAGAGGCTCTGCCGCCGGCTGGAAGTCGAGGGTGGATGGTATGCCATATTGCGGATTCCGGTGACGGGTTCGGACGAGGAGTTTGCTATCGCGCTACTGCAACAGACCGGAGTTCTAGTGCAGCCCGGTCACTTTTATGACTTCGCTTCGGACGGATATTTGGTAATCAGCCTGATTACGCCGGGCGATGAGTTTGCGGAAGGAATACGGCGTTTAATGGCGTTTATTGCCCAGCGTCATTCTTAAAAGAGCGGATCAGGTTTTCCCTTAGGCAAGAACGTGCCGGAGCTAGGGACTTTGGTCGGCAAAGGCATTGATTTGCCACGGTGAGCGTGACGGAATCAAAGAAGAACAATTCCCTCGAAAAGATGAGTCCATTTCGGGAAGCAGGGACGTTATAATGAAAAGACCGTGCCCAAGTACTCGATTGTCGTCCCATTTCATAACGAAGAAGAAAACGTCACCGAGCTCTACGATCGGCTGAAGGTGGTGATGGAAGCCACCGGCGAGTCGTTTGAGCTGGTCTTCGTGGACGACGGCAGCCGTGATCACACCTTCTGGATGTTGCAGCAGATTGCAGCAGTGGATCGCCGCGTGGTGGTGGTGAAGTTACGGCGCAACTTTGGACAAACGTCGGCGCTAGCTGCAGGCTTCGATCATGCCGAAGGCGAGTACGTGATCGCGATGGACGGCGATCTGCAGCATGACCCCAATGACATTCCGCTGTTCCTGCAGAAGCTGCGCGAAGGCTACGACATTGTCAGTGGTTGGCGTAAGCAGCGCATCGACAACTTTGTAATGCGGCGCATTCCCTCGAAGATTGCAAACTGGCTGATGGCCAGGTTGAGCGGCGTCGATCTGCACGATTTCGGTACGACGTTTAAGGCGTATCGTCGCGGGGTGGTGCAGGAGATTCCACTCTACGGGGAACTGCATCGATTCATTCCCGCGCTGGCGTCGGCTTACGGCGCCACCATCTGCGAGATCCCGATCCGCAATGTGAACCGCGAGCGCGGCGAGTCGCATTACGGTATCTCGCGCACTTTCCGCGTGTTCTTCGATCTCATCACCATCCGGTTCCTGCTGAAGTACATGGCCCGGCCTCTGCACTTTTTCGGCACCATCGGCGCCCTCAGTTCGCTGGTCGGCATGGTGATTGCGATCTGGATGCTGTTCGATAAGTTCGTCCGTGGTCTTAACGTAATGGATGAGCACGGGCCGTTGCTGGTATTCGCCGCAGTGCTGCTGGTAGCGGGAGTTCAACTGATTGCGCTGGGACTGCTGGGCGAGTTGCAGGTGCGGCACTTCCACGAACCGACCAAGCGCGCGCCCTATACCGTCGATCGGGTGTTGCGCTCCTCGCATAGCCAATCGGCGCTGGCGGACTAAAGGTAGTGGTTAGTGGATAGAAGAACGCGAGTTGACAGATAATCCCAGAGATCACAGAACTATCCACCATCCACTAATCACGATCCACTAGCTTGACTGCCAAGACTCACCCCACCCGCGGCTACCTCTTCATCGCCGCGGCCACGTTTTTCTGGGGGCTTTCAGCGGCTCTGGGCAGGGCAGTGTTTACCGGCAGGTTCGTCGCCGCCGGCCAAGCCCTTCGTCCTATTGACCCGCTCATTCTTGCCCAGAGCCGCACCACGATTGCATTACTAATACTGCTGCCGATTTTGCTGCTGAGGAACAGGTCTTCGCTGCGCATTCGCGGCGGTCACCTGGTGCAATTCTTCTTGCTGGGAATTCTTGGGCTGGCGGCTTCCAATTACTTTTATTATTTCGCGATTCAGAAGACGAGCGTGGCCACGGCGATTGTCCTGCAATATGTCGCGCCGGTGTGGGTCCTGCTGTACATGCTGGCGCGGCGGCTACAGCGCCCTACGGTGCGGCGCACCAGCGGCGTGATTCTGGCCGTGATAGGTTGCGGACTAGCGGTCGGAGAACTGGCGGGCAGCGCGGGATTTCCCTGGCTCGTCATCTCCGGGGTTCGATTCAATACGTTGGGAGTAGCGGCGGCGGAGTTGGCTGCAATCTCATTTGCCTTCTACAACGTCTTCGGTCAACATCTTCTGCAGATTTACCAGCGCTGGACAGTGCTGGTGTATTCGCTGCTGGGCGCGGCGGTCTTCTGGCAATTGCTGAATCCGCCGTGGAAGGTGGTCGCTCAGCACTACAGCCGAGGGCAATGGTTGTTCATGGCGGTCTTCTCGATCACTTCCATGCTGGTTCCGTTTTCGCTCTACTTCGCGGGACTACAGTATCTCGACCCCACGCGCGCTATCGTGACGGCGTGCCTGGAGCCAGTGTGGGCGATTCTGCTGACCGCGCTCATCCTGGGCGAGCTGGTCTCACCGCTGCAAGTGGTCGGAATCGTGGTGGTGCTGGCTGCGACCATCCTGGTGCAGCGGCCGGAGCGCGCAGACAGCAGGGAGCCGGTGATTGCGGTTGAACCCATCGAATGACTCGGAATCAGCCCGAGGTCGCGCTGTTATCACGTAACACTCCGGCACTCGTCACTGACAAATGATTACGAAAGGCGTGCAATTTTTTTGGCGATCGGGAGGTCCTGACGATGGCCAACCGCAACGGCTTCACTTCTCGCAACCGTTATCACATCGTACTGGTGCCTGGATTTGGCGGCTTCGACGCACTTGGGCAAGTCGAATACTACGCCGGCGTCACAACTTTGTTTCGAAAGTGGAAAAACCACATCCCGGTAGTGCTCCACTACTTCGACAACTTACCTACTGCCGCGGTAAAAACCCGCGCAAGGCGACTGCGAGCCTATCTCGCCAAGCGTATCGCGCGAGGCGAAATTCTTGAGACGGACAAGATCGTCCTGGTAGGACACTCCACCGGCGGCCTCGACATCCGCCAGCTCGTTTGGGACCTGCACTGTCGCGACAATGATTCTCCGCCGGTTGATGGGGGAGATCCCGTGCCTAGCCGCAAGATTCGGGATCGCCTGGATGGCGTCGTATTCCTCTCCGTACCTCATTGGGGTACCAATGTCGCCGATTGGGTACGCTCGCATCCTGTGTTGCGCACTGCTGCAATCGCCGAGTTGAGGGCTGCCGTTGCGGGTTCACAAGTGTACCTGTTCGACAAGATCGAAAGCCTGATCGCCACAGGTGCCGCTTTGTTTACTGACGCAGAACTACTTCTAGCCCTGCGAGACGCGCTGACCGAGGCCAACCAACGCTACGGAAAGCCTGGTCCATCGCGGACCGCCGACGCCGAGGAAGCCGCATCCGAATTAGCATTGTATTTTCGGATGATGAGTTCAGACTTTCATGTCATCGACGATCTAACCTCACAGCCTCACGACCCCAAGAAGAGAAGCCCGGCGCACTTCGACGACGAGGAGCGCAAAAGAGAATTTGATCTGTGGGATGATCCGCGGATCCGAACCTTGTCGTACGCCACTGTCGGAGGCCGCCCGTTTCGCTTCCACTCCGGCTGTCCTGCGCCGGTCTGGGAACTCACGAACCCATTTACTTACTCTGAGATTGCCAAGGACCTTCAACTCAGCGCAGGAACCGATTTGTCCTACCGTGTGTGTTACCGGGCGTGCGCGGGCGGCCCATTGCGGTGGCCGGCACTCGCCGGCAAAGTGACGAGAGTGCTGGGGCCTGCTCCGCCCGAGCCGATCGAGCTCTGGGACAATGATGCCATCGTCAACACTGCTTCCATGCTCTGGCCCAAAGGCGAAACCGTGCTGGTCTTAGCCGACCACTTGGACATCATCGGGCACTACAAGCTAGTCAACGTACCAGGGATTAAACGGGTCGAAGGCAGATATGAGCCGGCCCGGAGATTTCAGTCCTATGATGCTTTCCAGTCCGTACCGCAATTCACCGACAAAACGTTCGAGGAGGTCTGGACTGAGATCTTTGAGTTTGCCACCGACCCCAATGCGTTCGATCAGAGGAAGGAAACTCATTCCAAGCGTGTGAAGCTGGCGGTCACCGCCGGGAAATGATGGCCACACGGAAATTTATCGTCTTCTTACCGCTTCGCTGGAGCCGACGCCCGCGCATGCGGCTGGGCATCCGCGTAGAGTGAGTCAATTTCTTTCTTGTAGCGCTGTTCCAGGTGACGGCGTCTCAGCTTCATGCTCGGGGTGAGCGTTCCGTCTTCGATGCTTAGCTCTTCGTGAATGACCAGCACACGCTTCAGTTTTTCGAACTGGGCGAGGTTCTGATTCAGTTCTTCGACGATCTCTTCGTACAGCGATTGCACCTGTAGTGATTTCACGAGCTGCCGATGCGTAGAGAACTTCACTCCGTGGCTTTGTGCCCACTCCTCCAGGATCGCGAAGTTAGGAACGATGAGCACAGCAGGGAAGCGTCGCTTATCGCCGAGTAACGCGGCCTCACCGACGAACAGATTCGCCTTAAGCGAATTTTCAATTGGCTGGGGAGCGATGAATTTTCCGCCCGAGGTCTTGATGAGGTCTTTCTTGCGGTCGGTAATGGAGACGTATCCGTCGGGATCGATGGTGGCAACATCTCCAGTCTTGAACCAGCCATCTTCAAAGGCAGCCGCGCTCTCCTCCGGCATCTGCCAGTAGCCCTTGAACACGGACGGGCCACGCACCATCAGTTCGCCATCGGCGGCGAGTTTGACCTCTACGTTCGACAGAGGTTTGCCGACCGTCCCGATGCGATGATTGATGGGGTTGTTGAGAGCGATCACCGGCGAGGTTTCGGTGAGGCCGTAACCTTCGTGGATGCGAATTCCGATGTCAGCAAACCAACTGGCAATTTCGCGGCCAAGCGGGGCGCCACCGGAAACGAAGATACGCGCGCGTCCACCCATTCCGTGTCGCACCTTGGAAAATACCAGATGGTTAGCCAGCTTCCAGGAGAGGGAAGTGGGAGTTTCTCCGCGAAGGATCTCCTCGCGGTGCTGATGTCCCACGGAAATGGACCACTCCAGCAGCTTGCGTTTTACCCCCTGGGTCTTGTGTTCAACCGCGTTGTAGATCTTCTCGTACACGCGCGGCACGGCGACGAAGATGGTGGGATGCAGCTCGGCAAGAGTGCGAGGCAGGTCGTCAATGCTGGGGCAGTAAGCCAGCGGAACGCCCCAATACATCATGGCGTAATCGAGATGCCTGGCGGTAACGTGAGACAAAGGTAGAAACGAAATGCCGAGGTCCTCCTTGCCTACGTCGAACATGTCGAGCGAGACGCTGAGGTTGGAGGCGATATTGCCGTGCGTCAACATGACGCCCTTGGGAGTGCCGGTCGTGCCCGAGGTGTAAATCAAGGTCGCAAGGTCGTCGGGCTCAACGGCCCGCGCCAAGCTCTTCGAGTTCGGGATCCGGGATTGAGGTAGCGTTCCGCAGAAAGCTCTGCATCGGAGTGGCGTCGGTGAGCTCGGGAGCGTCATCCATGATGACGATACGTTGAACGTTAGTCTGGTGGCGGACGGACGCGATCTTCTCGTACTGCTTGGGAGTGGAGACGAAAACGATGCTCGCCTCGGAATGTTGCAACAGGTACACACACTGCTCGGCGGTCTGAGTGGCGTAGATGGGAACGTCAACGGCGCCCAGCAGCAAGGTTGCGAAGTCAGCGATCGCCCACTCAGGACGGTTCTCGCTAAGGATGGCCACGCGATCGCTCTTGCCAATCCCCCACGCTTGCAATTGTCGTGCGGTGGCGAATACCTGGGCCTGCAACTGTGAGGCAGAGATCGGAGTCCAAATGCCCGACTCGCGCGTCAGCATAACGCGATCGCTGTTGCGTTCGACGACGGTGAAGAAAACATCGTTGAGGGTCCGGATGGTCATTGCTTGTGACTCAATACGAATACGCGGATTTGCGAGGGTCAGTCCTCAAATCAGAATGTTAGTTCTCTTCAGCCCAAGGGGCTGTGACCTGTGACATCTATGGTTGTGCTACCACTGGGAAGCCGGCCCAATGCATTGGGCCTAAGGAACCCCGGTGGCATCCGCCTCGTGACCGCCGTAGCCCTGCATTCCATTGAGAAAAATGTCGACCACCGAATCCGCAACATTGGAGAGACGATAGTCGTGTCCACTCAGCACCCAGGAGGTCACCATTTCATCCAACGCGCCAAAGAAACAGTTGGCTGCGATTTTGTCCGACATGTCGGAGCGAAAAATCCCTTTCGCCTGTCCGTCAGCGATAGCCGCGCGCACCAGCCGGAGGTATTCAACCATGTGATGGTGCGAGAACTCGGACAGAAAACGCGTGCTCTGGCGCAATTCCATTTGAAACACCACTGCCAGATTCCGGTTTGACCCAAGCGCATCCAGATGAAGGAAGGCCAGCCTGCGCAAGCGCTCGGCGGGGCTGGAAAGCTTCTCCAACTCGGTACGCGCGTTTCTCATAAAAGCGTCAAAGGCGGTGTTGATGGCCGTCATCAGGATCTCTTCTTTGTTCTTGAAGTAGAGATAGACGGTGCCGTCGGCGACGTCGGCGCGGTCGGCGATGTCGGAGATACGGGAGTTAAAGAAACCCTTTTCGGCGAACACCGAGACCGCAGCTTCGAGTATGCGCTGGTATTTTTCGGCGTTGCGGTTTGTGCTACCGCCGGAGCTGCCGGTGGGAGCCAATGGAGGTTGAGAGTCTCGCTTCATCGAGGTCATGAACGGAGCGGCGTGTTTCACGTGCTTTCACCCGAGCGAAAGCAAACGGTGACTCGCCGAATGAATGTTCATTCAGTTTCAAATCTAGCTCCGCAAAAGGATTTGCGCAATCAAAAGAGCTGTTCCCAAAATGGTCTCAAGCGATTTCGATGCCACTCCACCCGCAAATCTGGTATGTCCGCACCCGGCGCGGCCAAGAGTCGTAGGTCGCGGGAGGAGCGCCGGTGGCTAAGTACGGTTCGTTAGTGTCACAATGCTTCGGTCGCCAATTCTTACTAAGTTGGCGTTGGAGCGAGAGGAGAGTCTTCATGAGACGAATGCTACTGGCGCTGCTGCTGGTTGGGCTTTTTTTGCCCGCGAGCTGGGCAGCCGATAAGGCCAGCGAAACGCCGCCGCCCAAGATCAAAGTGGGCGACATGGCCCCGGATTTCACCCTGCAAGATCAGAACGGAAACAAAGTTTCGCTGCATGACTTCAAGGGGAAAAAGAACGTCGCGCTGGCGTTCTACATCTTCGCTTTCACCGGTGGTTGAACCAAGCAAATGCAGGCTTTCCAGGAGAACTTGAGCAAACTGGAAGCCGCAGATACCCAGGTGCTGGGTGTGAGCATGGATTCTCCCTTCTCGAACAAGGCGTGGGCGGAAAAAATTGGCGTTACCTTCCCGTTGCTCAGCGACTGGGGCGGCGATACGACCAAGGAGTACGGTCTCTACAACCCCAAATATAAAGCCGCACGGCGCGTGAATTACCTGATCGACAAAGATGGCAAGGTGGTGGAGATGCAACTCGACTCGGAAGCGATCGACCCGACCAAGGTTGTGGTGGCGTGCCAGGCAAGGAAGCTGAACAGGTAACGTTGGTGACGATTCGCGAGGCACAACCGTTTCTCGACGAAACTGCGGGCGAGGCTCCGGTGCGCGGATTTCTTCATCGCGCGGAAAGTTCCGGCGGCTGGCTTTCTCGTACTCACGCATGGCGCCGGCGGTAACTGCAACGCGACGTTGCTGGTGGCCCTTGCGGAAAGGTTTGCCGGCTCGGGGGTGAGCGCGTTGCGCTGCGACCTGCCCTATCGGCAGCGGCGGCCGCATGGGCCTCCGTCGCCATCCGACGCTAAACACGATCAAGCAGGGCTTCGTCGGGCGGTGGAACTGATGAAGCAGGAATTCAGCGGCGCTGCTTTTCTCGGCGGCGTCTCCTATGGGGGGCGCCAGGCGAGCATGTTGGTTGCCGCCGAGCCGGCGCTAGTTGAAGGACTGCTCCTGGTCTCGTATCCCCTCCATCCTCCGGGCCGGGCAACGCAATTGCGGACCGCCCATTTCCCCAGTCTGCGGACGCCGGTGCTCTTCGTCAGCGGCACCAAAGATGCGTTCGGCTCGATTGAAGAATTGCAGAGCGCGATCAAACTGATACCGTCGCGCACGAAGCTGGTTCCTATCGAAGGCGCCGGACACGGTCTCTTGCAGAAGTCGAATCGCGAGGAGTTGCCGGAAAGAGTGGCCCAGGAATTCCGTGCGTTCTTTTCGAAGGCCGGCCGATGACTGCTAGGGAAACTCTGAATAAGCACCGCTTTCAAGGGCGGCGCATGAGAAACTTTTCGATTCCATAGCTCCATAGCAGCGCATCAACCTTGCGGCTGCATGGCTATGCTTGAGATCGCTGCGTGAAGGGAAAAAATGCCGTCCTTTAGCCTATACCGCCGCCAGCCGCAGCAACTTCTTGCGCACCATAAACAGGTTCACCAGCGCACACGTGGCAAACAATCGGTTGGCGTTCTTCGTCAGTCCTCGGTAGCGTACCTTCACGAAGCCGAACTTTAACTTCAGAACCTGAAAGACATGCTCCACTTTAGAGCGTACGCTCGACTTGGTCCGATTCTTGGCCCGCTCCACTTCGTCGATGCGGTCTTTATAGCGATAGCGGCGATGGGTGCAGTCCCGGGCCCGCGGCGCGGCTTCATGGATGGCATCGGTCTGCCCGACATAGCCCTGATCGCCCCACACCCGCGTCTCCTCTCCGTGCAGCAACTCCGGCAGCACCGTGGCATCAGCCACGTTGGCCGCCGTCACCGCGGCCGAGTGGATGATCTTGGTCTTGCTATCCACGCCCACATGTGCCTTCATCCCGAAGTACCACTGCTTGCCCTTCTTGGCCTGATGCATCTCCGGATCGCGCTTCTCCTCGCGGTTCTTGGTCGAGCTGGGCGCATGGATGATGGTCGCGTCCACAATCGTACCCGTCGTGATGCGCACTCCTTTTTCCTGCAAATGCAGGTTCACCGTCTCCAGCATCTGCCCGCCCAGCTTGTGCTCTTCCAGCAAGTGGCGAAACTTGCATACCGTGGTCTCGTCGGGCACTGGCTCCTGCCCCAGATCAATGCCCACGAACTGCCGCAGCACCACCGAGTCGTACAGCGCCTCTTCCACCGCGGGGTCCGACAAATTGAACCACTGCTGCAAGAAATAAATCCGCAGCATCCGCTCCACTCCTACCGGCGGCCGCCCGTTACCTGCCTGGGGATAGTGCGGCTCGATCAGCGCGCATAGCTTCTGCCACGGCACCACCTGCTCCATCTCCTCCAGAAACAATGCCCGCTTGGTTTTTTTCGTGTACCGCTCGAATCCTGTCATCATCGCCAGTGTCCTCTGTTTCATGCTGGCGTGACTGTAACCTATACTCCTGTGGAAAGGGAGAGCTTAATCAGAGTCTCCCTAGCGGGTGCCTGGTGCCCCAGGTTCGCCTGTCTTTTGGGCTAACCTGGGTTCAGCCAAACCTAATCTGTTCTGGCAACAACGTTACTATGACCGCAACGTCAGGGACGCGCGTGAGTTCTCCGTGAAGTTGAGTTACTTACATCGGAACCCCGCGAAGCGCGGACTGGTGAAGGAACCGGGGGACTGGAAGTGGAGCAGTTTCCGGCATTATGCTTTCCGTGAAACCGAGGTGGTGGAGATCGAATCCGAGTGGACCGCCCGAGATCGTGAGTTGAAGATGTTCGGTGGGCTGGCCCGAACCTTCCTCAGCCCAGGTTAACGTCCAAACGAAGGACGCGAACCTGGGGCACCAGGCAATTGGTTTGCAAGCACTGCCAGAAGAGTGCCGTTTACTACGGGAGAGAATTACGATTCAAGGTAAGTCAGGCAAATTTAGGACACTACCTGGTGGCGGATGGCACAGCCTATCAAAGCTGATGATAATTTCAGACCAGAAGGGCTGCGCCACGCGCTCGTAGGAGAACTCGCCAAACCATCCGCACTTCGTCGCGTAAGAAAACTATCGGTTAGCGCAACAAGGCCATCTGCAGTTCAATCTTTCCGTCTTTGTCGCGTCTCATAAACTTAAATCCTTGTGAACGCGAAAAGCAGATAGGGTTGTTGCCAAGCTCCTGCGAGGGTTCATAATAGCCGTATGTCTCCCCCGTATTCGCATCGAGTACCAGCAATGTGGTGTCGATGGCACTGCGATTCGTCTTGAACATGACGATCGCGACAAGCCCTCCAGAGACAAATAGATTGCTTGCGCGTGCCTCCTGGTCCGGTTTTTCGAATCGCAGTTTCCTCAGCATTTCTCCGGATTGCGAGACTACCAATACCTCGTTGCTCTCCAGCAGATACGCATTCCCGTCGGAACCCACCGCGGCTGCTCCCTCAGGGAGCTTGTTTTTCCTGGATTCTTTCGTTGTTTTGGCCTCTTCGTCCGTTAGCTGTCGAACCAGTTTTCCAGATGGCCCAAAAACAGCAGCATAGTTCTTGCCCGCGAGGTCAGTGCCAGCTGCCTTTGCGAAAAAACCTTTGAGTAGAAAAAAGTCGGTCTCGAAGGGCGCAACTAAGTTGGGTTGAAAAAAATCAGGCGTCTGGAAGTGAACTCGGCTCGTCACTTCGCCGTCTTCGTCGAAACCATAGGCCACAACTTCATCTTTGCGATTAAAAGCGACGATCCAAACTTCGCCCGAGGGAGTGACATTGAAGGCGCCGAACATCGAACCATCAACCGCATCGGGTGGGAGTTTGAATACCTGGTGCTGATCTTCATCGGCACTCAGTCGAAAAGCGGTGCTGTCACTGTACGAGGCGGCCGTACCCACATGATAGTATGCATTGCCATCTTCATCGCAGACTGGGGTGCCGTAGCCGCCAAAATCGGGCGCGGCCACGATCTTCTTCGAGCTTGCATCCAGAAGCTTAGGACGCGCCGGAGAGGGTGGGACCTGAACCCTTGGCACAACTGGAAGCTTGGGATCGGGAGGAGCAGCACTTTGGCCTGCCGCCAGAGCGCAGCTCAATGCGAGCGCCAGAAAAACCGGGTACCGCATAGGTGGTGCTCTTAACTACCGTGCGCGGACGCTACAACCACCCTCTTCCGTGAGGCAAACCACTCGTCAATCGTGGGTAGCCCCGCAGCAGCACAGGAGTGTTTGTCTTGCAAGCCGTCGAGCTCAATACTATCCATCTGGTGAATCAGCCTAGCTAAACGACCGGAGGCTCGCCCTGTAGGTCTGTCGATACACCCATCTTCGGCACCACCCACATAGCAATCGATTATGCCGTTTGAGCCACAATACGTTGGATCGACGAAGCTAGTGCAGAAGTCGTCATCCAAACTGCCCTGGCACACGGTAGCATTCACGTTCAATCCGGTGCAATGACACAAAACCGATCTTGTTTCGGCAATCGCTTGCTCGCACGCGCCGCAACTCGCTGCCAAAACAGCCAACAACGCTCCAAGAGACACTGCCCTGATCATGATGGCCCCCCTTTCGCCGCACATAATACCTTGCTTCTACATAACCGTAAATGGATTTAATAACTAGAAATTGCTATTCTTTGTTGGATAGATCGTTGCCTGGTGCGCCAGGTTCGCGTCCGTCTTTTGGACGCTAACCTGGGTCGCGCAAGGTCCGGATTGGGCCGGGCGACCCAGCCTTTCCACTCTATCGTTCGTTACTCCAAGAATCGGTGCCCCATCCTTCTCGCCTTTGGCGAGAGGGGGGGAGTGCGAGAGAAGCCGGCGCTGTCCGAAGCCAACGGCTGGGCACAATCCTGTGACCGCCATCACCGCCCCAGGCTCCCATCCCGCATAAAGTACTTCCGTGCCTGGTAGACTCAAACGCTAAGATTTCATCGATGGCTCCCACCCTTCGGCTCCGCTCAGGGCAGGCTCCTCTCGCCAACAGAAGGCGAGAAGGATGGGGCACCCCCAAGCTTACGACCACTTCGTGGGTGGTGACATGTACCTTCGTAACTTGACATCGGCGGAGGCGGCGCTACAGTGACGTTGTGAGGCCTAGTGTCTCCGCGCCCCCTCGGGGCGAAAACGATCTTTGAGAATCAGTGGGTAGTGGGTGGTGGATGGTGGATGGAACACCGGGGATGTTAAGTACTATTCAGTTAACGGTACCAGCCTTCGTCCTCTGAAGACCGGCCGATTTTCATGTGTAAGTTATTTGTTTTTAATATTTTGACCTGTAACCCCTTTCGATGCAAGATTTTGCGGAGCACGTTTTGTTCGATGCCTTTATTATCAAGATTTTGCAGGAGGGGTGGGGGAGGGGGGTACTTGCAGTTGTCGAGGACCTTTCCCAGACCGGGACAAAGTGAAGATGGGCATCCTAAGTTACTTAGTCGTTAACATTCGGTGCCGTTCAACGCGTCGAGGCACGAGCCTTTTACGACACGCCTGTAAGTCCCCTGAGCAGCTTGCGGAACAAGTCCCCAATGGCGGGTGGCCTCTTCACCAAACCAATAGAACGCGGGCCTAGCCCGCTCTATCCTTGCCGCGCTAGTCTTTCAAGTACGGCAGCAGCTCTTTGAACGCCGCGGTCCCCGAACAGCGCAACAGCTCATACATCATCATTTCGGTGGAGGAAATAACCGCCCCAGCTGCGCGCATGCGATCCAGCCCGATTCGCCAATTCGATTCGGCGCGCGAGCCCACTGCGTCGGACGCGACGTGCACCAGGTAGCCCTCATTCAGCGCGCCCAGCGCGGTTTGCATCACGCAGATGTGCGCCTCCATGCCACAAAGGAGCACGGTGTTGCGGTTGCCGGGCAGGGCTTTGAGCGCCGAGCGGAACAAATCACTGCCGAAACAACCGAACTCGAGTTTGTCGATGGGGTTGACGTCGTTCAGCAGGGAAGTGATCTCGGGAACCGTGTCCCCGAGTCCCTTTCTGTATTGTGTCGTCATCATGATTGGGATGGAGAGAATCTTCGCCAGCCGCACCAGCAGTTGCGAGTTCTTCACCAGCATTTCCTTGTTGAAGATCGGCGGCAGCAGCTTCTGCTGAATGTCAACCACGATCAACGCGCAGCGCTCGGACTCGAGCGGCCGGCGCGCAACTTCGGTTACTTCGGTAGAGAAGGTGACGGTGTCCATCATGGATGACATGGAACTCCTCCCAAACGGGAACAGGGCTCTATTCTAGCGTGTTGCTCGTCGCGAGAACGATGGCACGCAACTCTGCAGAACCGCCTCGCCGCGGCCGCAAAGTTGACGCTCGATTCCAGCAACCCATACAATCGAGTGGTGCCTGCGCGCGTCCGAGCGCGCTCACCGTGGCCGATCGCTGCCCCCTCGTTCAATGGTAGGACAGCTGACTCTGGATCAGCATATCGGGGTTCGAATCCCTGGGGGGCAGCCAAAAATCATCAACAATTTGCCACTAGGGAAACCCCTAGTTGTACCACGTAACCCCCAGCTGTACCGTCAGCTTGGCGTAATGCGTGAATTGGTTTCGCCTTTCCCAGGGAGGCTCACGATGAAACGAATGGCCCAACTGATCGTTCTTGTCGTTTGCTCAGTTATCTCAGTTGAGTTGTTGATTGCTCAAACGCAAACGAATCAGAAGAAGGCGGCCACTTCCCCAAAGCCAAAAAGCGAAACCTTAGAGCTTGGCAAGTCTTATGCTGCGTTGCGCCCTGAGCAAAAGCGTCTGGTAGACGACTTCGTTAGCCGTTATAACGCCACTACCGGAAGTAAGCTTGTTCCTGAACAGGCCTATGACAACGCTCGACTGTCGGTCCGCACCACATTCGACGCCGTCACCCATGCGCTGCTGAACGCTAAGATGAGTGACCCCAAGGGTAAGAGCCTGGGTAGCGCCATTGACTTGGTGGACGCTGTTGACGAAGTGATGGGCGAGGAATCCGGTGTGGGCGGCGATCGTCAGTTCCGCCTGTATGTGTACCTGAAGCCCAACGCGGTCGGCATCCTGAGCCAGAGCCAGGAGTTCTTTCACGATCGCGACAACAGCGTTTATCACAAGGGCTTTCCCATTTGCTATCGGCTGAAGAACGGTCCACCCTCGATTCAGTTCTCCATTTCGCGTGACAATAAGTTGGCCGACATTGATGTCGACTATCGCTCTTCCGGTTTTCCTAAGGCGCTGGTCAATGGACACCTGACTGCTTCCAACTCCGACGTTCGTGCGGGAAACAATCTCGACCGCCATGATGGGCGCTGGTCGGGTCTCAATGGCTGGTGGCGCAACGTATTTGGACAGCTCGGAGCCGGCGGGACGTCTCCCAAGGAGAATGCCACCGAGCGCATCGGGCAGATTCCCTTGAACCCCGGCGTGAAAGCCGATCAGGGCGTCGATAAGAGCGCGCACGACTTCCTGCAAAGCTGGGTTGTGTCGAAAGAACCGAACAAGTCGGTTGCCTACTTTTCACGCCGCAGTTATCCGTGTTTGGAGGCGATGCCACAGAACAGCCGGCAATCTGTGTCGCAAGGCATGATTCGTCTGCGCACCCTGATGGCAATGCAGAAATTCAGCGATAGCATTGGTTCGGTGAATTCTGTTGCCGACATGTTCGAGCCTGCCGACAAATGGTCGCAGGCATTGAAACCGGCAAAGAATGCGTACGCATCGGAATTCCGGCTGGTGAACTTGCCGGCGGACATGGCAGCGGACGAGGAATGCATCGCCATATCGAACGCCGATTCGAGTAAACAGTCCAAAGAGAAGTACTTTGCCACTGCGTTTCGCGGAAAAACCGGAGACAGTCGAAACAAGGTCATGTCCCTGCTTTGGGCTCAGGAAGGCGACTACTGGAAGATCATTGCCATCCGCATCGAAGATAGCAGCGATGCGGGCCTCGTCCCAACCAATGCTGCAGCTCAGACCGAGCCCTCAGTGGAAGAACCACGGACCATTGCCGGCGACCCCGGCGCCGTAAAAGACATCACGCAGTTCTACCAGACCTGGATCGTGGAACGGAATGTTACCCAGGCCTCTAGCTTTGCCTCACAGCGCTCCTACGAGTGTCTCCCCGCGCCATCCGAAGAGCAGAAGAAATTGACACCGATCGCCAGAATACAGTCGGGGCTGGAACAGCCGCTCGCGAGAATCCCATCCGGTGGGAGTCTCTCGGACATGATGTCGAGTGTTCAGCCGGTCAACGATCTACTGCGCCCGGTTCAGCAGGAAAACTCTAATGCTTTTGCGATGATGGCAGTGCCGGACCAGAAGGCCAATAGCTTTCTCTGTCAACATCGTCATCTGCCTGAAGCTTCTGCGGAGTTGAATCCCGCTGATGCCAAATACGGAACATATTATTTGACCGCTAGTCGATTGAATTATGGGGAGGAACAATCGCCCGCTCTTCTACTGCTGTGGGCCAAAGAGCAAGCAGGATGGAAGGTCATTGCCTGGGCAGTAGAGCTCCCGTAACGGCCGTATGTCGCTCCTCTCAATGGGTAACGCCCTCGGGCACGCCAATTCCGCACGGATTACAATCGGGCCGTGCCTTTGCGGTCCTAAACTCGACCGAAGTATTGCCGTAGAACATTCCATCACTTACGCGAGTTCGTGGTCCTCTATGGTTGAGGTCATAGGAGACAACCGGAAAGATCAACCAGATTGGCAAACAAAAATTCTCGCAAGAACGGAAGGGCAGGAGCGCGTTGATGCAATTTAAGAACATGCTTCAAAGATCGCTGAAATGGGCTCGTTCCTGGCGTTTTCTGAAACGGCAGAAGGGCCCCTCGATTCTGAGCGTCGAGGCGAACAGGACGACGAGCGACGAAAACACAGGCGGCCCTCCTGTTGAAGAAGTGCATGTGGATCTTCGTCGGCTCCAATGGGCGGTTGGACTAAGCGAGGAAACGTTAACGGCGATCACGAAAACGGCCGACTGGGTCGAATTTCACACCGGGCAAGTGGTCATTGATGTTGACTCAGAAATTACTCACATGTACTTCCTCGTCACCGGCCGGGTGCAGTCAACGCTCTACGATCCGCTAGGTAAGGTGATACAGACAGATACTTTCGTTCCGGGGCGTGCCATTGGATTGATTGCCCTCGGTTCAACCGATCGCGCTCTTTTGCACGTCGAAGCGATTGAGCCTTCAACCGCAATACGATTGACGCCAAAGGACCTGCTGCAGCTTGCAGCAACGCATGCAGACTTTCAACTTGCTCTATTTGGCTTGGTAGTAAACGCGTTCAAACGATATGTGATGGCCGATCGTTCCCTTCCCAAGCCCGCCGTCGTGGGTGTTATCCATCACAGCGAGGCGAGCCGGTCACTTGCCGGCCGATTGGCACGTCGACTTAGAGAATTGGACGAGTATCCGGCGGTCCTCGGTGACGACGAGCAATGGAAGCCCGGCGGAGATATCCCCTTCAAGTTGTTTACTGGAGAAGGGCAGAGTCGACAAGACCTTCTTAAAGACTGGCCCTTGAACAAGCGGCTTCTGATAGATGTTCGAGCGGACTATTCACCAGAGGCAATGGCGCGGCTGGTGAGTTACGTCGACCTCGTGCTTTGGTGTGTTCGGCCCCAAGATACGGGCGCAGCAGTGCTTCTGCTCCAGACATTGCAGGAGAGCGTACCCCGATGGCGAGATAAGATCCGGATCGTGTGGATGCTGGACAGCAGCTCACCAATCGCTCCGCATGTACCGGAGTTGCATGGGCTCGCTCAACGGGACTTTAAACTTAGTTTTGACGCTCCCGGGGCAAACCAAAGCAGCTTACTGCAGCATGGACTCGAACGCATCATTCATCACTTGCGGGGCATCCAGATCGGGTTGGCGCTCGGGGGTGGCGCGGCACGAGGCATGGCCCATCTCGGGGTGCTCAAAGCGCTGGAGCAGCATGGCATCTACATCGACATGCTGGCGGGCACGAGCGCTGGTGCGATGGTTGGCATTATCTACGCGGCCGGCTTAGATTCCGACTACATTGCTCGTAGCTTCAAGACCGAATTACGGCCATCGTGGTTCTTTCGACAGCTGCCTGGCGGTGGCTACTGGTATTTGCTCTACAAATACAGGTGGGGACTCTTCGATTCCATGCTGCGGAAATACTTAGGTCAAACCAGGATGGAGCAATTGATACTTCCGACGTTTACGGTTTCCGTCGATCTGGTTCAGGGAGAAGCGGTAGTGCGTGAGGCTAACGATGCGACCGCCGGTGTCATGGAAAGTATCAATCTTCCTCCTCTGTCACTGCCTATCATTGAGTCAGGCCAGGCATTGGTGGACGGCGGACTGCTCAACAACGTTCCTGCTAATGTGCTGGTAGCCAAGGGATGCAACTTTGTCATCGCATCAACCGTGACGGCAAAGCTAGAGAAAGATTTTGAAGGAATTAGTTCCAGGTTCACCGGCCGGTTCTCGTCAACGATTCAAACCATCATGCGACAGACCATGGTCCAGAACTACAACATGAACTCCGTTGGAGTACAACCGGCAGACTTTGTGCTCGCGCCCGACGTGACGTCCTTTGATATGTCGGAGTTCACGCGGGCCGATGAAATGGCGCGTATCGGGGAAGCGGCAACCGATGCATCCGTCGCCAAGCTGCGCAAGATGCTCAGCAGGCTTGATTGCAAACTTTTCGAGATAGGAGCAAGCCGATGCAATTGAACAAACGTACTCTGAAGATTGCTGGGATCGTTGTCGCGGCAGTGGTGGTAATCCTCATTGCCCTTCCGCTTTTCATCAATGTCAACAGCTTCCGCCCGAAAATCGAGTCAGAGTTGACGAATGCCTTGGGACGGCCTGTGACGCTGGGAGATCTGGGCCTTTCGCCCTTCAGCGGCAAAGTCAGTGTGGAGAATGTTAGCGTCGCCGACGATCCGGCCTTCAGTAAGTCGCCGTTCATCACGGCGAAGTCGTTGGAAGTTGGCGTCGAGTTGATGCCGCTCATCTTCTCCAAGCAACTCAACGTGACGGGGATTGTGCTGGACGAGCCTCAGATCACGTTGCTCAAGGGCCCCAACGGAACCTGGAACTTTTCCAGCCTCGGCGGCGCCAATAAGAACAAACCCGCTGAACCAGCAAAGACTGGCGCGTCTCAGAACCTCTCGATCGCCAAGCTGGAGATTAAAGATGGAAAGCTGGTAATCGGCAAAGCCAACTCCACTGCGAAACCGCAGGTTTACGACAAGTTGAACGCCGAAGTAAAAGACCTCTCGTTCACCTCTCAGTTCCCGTTCGAGTTGACGGTCAACCTGCCGGGCGGCGGCAGTGCTGACCTCACCGGCAAGGCAGGACCGATCAACTCGCAGGATGCGGCCAAGACTCCATTCGACGCCACCATAAAGGTGAAGAACCTGGATCTGGCAGCTTCGGGCTTCGTCGATCCGGCGAGTGGCATCGGCGGCTCCGTCGATCTCGACGGATCGCTGAACTCGACGGGCAGTCAGGTCAAGGCAGCAGGCGTGATCACCTGCGAAAAGATCAAGCTTTCACCCAAAGGCCAGCCCGCCCCGAAGGATGTGACCGTCAAATACGCAGTCGACCAGGACCTCGACCGAAGTGTCGGCACCATTACCCAGGGGGACATCGCTATCGGTAAGTCCGTTGCCCGGCTCACAGGCGGATTTCAGACCCAGGGTGAAACGCAGGTGATGAACCTGAAACTTAACGCCCCGGATATGTCGGTCGATGAACTGGAAGCCATGCTCCCAGCTCTTGGAGTAGTGCTTCCTTCCGGATCGAAGTTGAAAGGCGGAACAGTGTCGGCCGACCTGGCGATCAGTGGGCCACTCGACAAACTGGTGATCTCCGGTCCAGTACGGATGTCGAACACAAAGTTGGCCGGTTTCGATATGGGCGCGAAATTAGGAGCTTTATCAGCCTTCAGTGGGAAAGTTCCCTCGACTTCCGACACTACTATTCAGAGTGCCAGTTTGAATGCGCGGGTCGCGCCAGACATGACCAGGGCTGACGCCATCAACGTGACGATACCATCCCTCGGCGTGGTGACCGGGGCCGGCACGATTAGCCCGACCGGCGCGCTCGATTTCCAGATGGTTGCCGACTTACAGACCGGCAGGTCCGAAGCACGGACGGAGAGAACGGGCTTGGGCGGCGCTAAGGGAGGCGTGCCCTTCAGGATTCAAGGGACAACATCAAACCCAAGCTTTGTTCCCGACGTAGGGGGTATCGCTGCCAGCGCTGCAAAGGGTGCGATACAGCAATCTATCTCTGGCAAGACCGGCGGCAAGACGGGCATAGGCGGCATGTTAGGGAAGAAGCCGAAATAGCGCTGCGCACATCCCTTTTCTTGGCTTTAGTAACGGCCCGGGCTGGGCGCGCCGCAGCTTCTTAAGCGGATTTCCCAGCGCAAGTTTGCCCTTATTCACTAGGAATGCACTCCACGGTCTGCTCAGAGGAGACATTGGCGCTGGCGGGTCTCGGTGGATTTCTCGCGCAACTCCGTTCTCCCGCGCATTATCGGGACAGTGCTTGGTTTCTTCTCCTCCACGACTAGGGATTTCCCTAGTTGTTGCCCTTTTCATCCGCGAGTACAACAAGGTACATCGAAGGACTGCACTCGATAGTGGCAATCGAAGCGCTGGAAGTTGAAGCCGATGGATTGGACTCCCATCGGTGCTACCCACGCCGACTAAGTGAGGAGGAGGCTTTATGGGTCTGCTCGGTCTGATGTTCGGTTGTAGGCACAAACATTGTGGTTTTCCCATCACCGTACGAGACAAACTGCAGCGCACGGAAGCCGCCTCACTCACGGGAACCTACGTGGTCTGCCTGGATTGCGGCACGGAATTTCCTTACGACTGGAAGGAAATGAAAATCGTTCGGTCTCAGCGTGCGAACGCTCCTCGGCCAGTTACCGCTGTCCCCAACCGCACGGCGGCGTGATGTCAGCCTGGTGCTGAAGTGGGTCTGGCCTTGGGTAGGTCTTTCGCGAGGAAGTCCGACATGAATTGCAGAACCCGAATTGCATTGTGGTGCGCGGCGATCATCGCCGCAGTCAGCTTTTCCACTGCTACGCATGGCCAGACGACCTCATTTACCAAGACTCAGGTTGCCGACCGCATCCGCAAAGTGGAAGACGGCGTGGACCAATTCCGCAAGTATCTCGAGAACCGCGGAGAAGATGCCAAGAGCCGGGCGGACTCGGCGCAGAGCAGCGGAGCGACGACGCGCCGTCAGCGGTCCAATTCAACGAACACACAAGCGCAGGGAAACCAAGCCAAGCAAACAAAAGACGATCTAGAAAACGCTATGGACGATCTGGATCGAACTACGAACCGCCTTCGGCGCAAGTTCGATTCCTCGTCGAATTATCTGGAGACCAAGGTGCAAATGGAGCAGGTCATGGACAGCGCGCGCCGCGTCAATCAGGTGATGGTTAAAGGAAATTACGGCAGTCAGGCGGAACGATACTGGGCTGCTTTGCGCGCGAATATCAATGATCTTGCGAGATGCTACAACCTGACGCCCATGGGCACGTAGGTCTCACCCTCAATTCCTGGTTAACGCGGTAACCGGAGCAGCTGTTAGGCCTCTAGTAAAGGCGGCATTCCTTGTCCATTATTTATGTCCGCAAAATACCGGCCTACCTTCTTCTCCTGATGTTTCTCCTGCCCGATGCGTTAGCGCAGGAGATGAGTGCGGTTCCCGCCACATTGACGATTCCCGACGGAACTCTCATCAAGCTTCAACTTGCCGAAAACGTTTCTTCGACTCACGCCCGCGTGGGAGACAGCCTGGATTTTGTCGTAGTGCAGGATGTGAACGTTGGCGGTTTCACCGTTATTCCGGCCGGAACCATGGCCCGCGGCACGGTCACTGGAGTTAAGGGCAGGCGGTTGCTGGGAATCGGAGGCAGCGTGACCCTGAAACTCGATTCCGTTAAGCTGGCCAACGGCGATCGGGTCGGATTGAGTGCCGGCATGCGCGTGAAAGGACAGTCCCGCACGGTGCTGATGGTCCTGGGAATGGTCGCCACTGGCCTGTTCTTCCTGCCCGCGGCGCCGGTCTTCCTGCTCACCCGTGGCCACGCGAGCACCGCGCTGAAGAGCACGGAAATCACTGCGCAAATACACGGCGCGACCTCGATTTCGTCAGCCGAGTTACTGCATTCGCGAGAAGGTTCCTCCGAACTCAGAGCGATGATGGACTATCTGCCGCCACGTGTTTTCACTGGTGAAGGACGCGAGGGTGACATGGTGAACCTGGTTTTTGTCGCCCAACAGAAAGACTTGCAGGATGCCTTTGAGCGTGCCGGGTGGGTGCAAACTGACAAATGGAAGCCGATACTCGTCTGGCATCTGTTGCAGCATCGGACCAACGACGCGCAGTTGCCGATGGCCAGGTTTTATCTATTCGGAAGAGTGCAGGACTACTCGTATGCTTTGCCCGATCCGAATGCGGTCATGACGCGGCGCCATCATCTTCGAATCTGGAAGACCGCCTACTCGCTGCACGGAGTGTCCATCTGGGCGGCTGCCGCTACGCACGACGTTGCACTTGTAATCGCCAAGCGAGGGCGTTTGATCAACCACAGGATCGATCCTGCGGTTGACACCGAGCGCGATTTCGTAGGCACTAATCTGGCGGAGACATCATCGGTCAGCCGCCAGGGGTATTTGGATTCCCCAGAACCAGTGTTCCAGGCGCAAACCGCTTCCGGCGAAACCTATTACTCCGACAGCAGAATTCTTCTCCTCGATTTCCATCCGGCCACTGCGCCCAGGTTTTGTACGCGGCCAGTCAGCCATCTTCAGTTGCTCAAGCAACCTCGCTGCCGAAAGCACCTTCGGCAGATTTACCCCAGAGCGATCTTAGATCGCCTTTCTGACTCTTAGATGTGAGAGAAATCAGCAGGTAAATCCAATGGCGGGGCCCTTGCGTCATCGCGCGACAAAAAGCACCCACGGCGTTCCGATCACCAGGAAAACGAGCACACAGAAAGCGGTGGTCAGCAGGCCAAGCCGGTAGAGCTCACCTTGAGTGAGGTAGCCGCTTCCAACGAAGATGACGTTTTGGCTACCTCCCTGCGGAGTGATTGTCGAGAAGTAGCTGCTGGCAAAGAGCAGGGCAAAAGCCATTAACGGTGCGGGAACGCCGGTCTTCACGCCGACGCTCAGGAAGACATCGAAGAGAGCCAATACCTGTGCCGTCTGGCTGACGAACATGTAATGCATCAATACATAGAGCACCAGGAGAACGACGTAAGCAATCGGCCAGGAGATGCCGCCAAGCAGGGACGTCAGCCGCCCTCCCACGTACCCCATGAAGCCGAGCTCGTTCAACTGGCCGCTCAATGCAAAAAGTACCGCGAGCCAGATAAAGGTGACCAGGGTACCCCCCTGCAGATTAATGTCCTCGAGCGTGAGGACATTCGTTGCCAGGAGTACGCCCAGGCCGGCGAAGGCGACCGCAGCGAGGCTCAAGTTCAGTGTCCCCGCCATGATCCATCCGGTTACCATGAATGCAAAAGCCACGGCAACGATCCACTCGTCCCGTGTGAGCCGTCCCATGCTGCGCAGGGCTTCGCGTGCCGCCTTCGGCGCATCCTGGGTCTTGCTCACGCCGGGTGGAAACAATTTATAAAGGACCAGGGGAAGCAAGCCGATCATCGTCAAAATCGGAATCGACGCCGCAATGATCCACGATCCGAAGTTGATCTTCACACCATAGTGCTCCGCCAACCCCACTGCGATTGGATTGCCGGACGTGGCGGTGAGCCAGAGGGCTGACGAGACGCTGAGGCTGGCTATCCCGCAGAACATGAGGTAGCCACCCATCCGGCGGGTCTTCTCCTGGTCCGGCATGGAACCAGAATCTTGGGCCAGCGAAAGAATGATGGGATAGAGCACGCCACCGCGTGCCGTATTGCTCGGGAATGCGGGCGCGATCACGGCATCGGTGAGAAAAATGCTGTAGCCCAACCCGAGCGTGGATCCCCCGAATACACTCACAACAAGCAGGCTTATACGCCGTCCGAGCCCCGACTTTACCACCGCGTTGGCGACAAGAAAGGCGACGACGACAAGGAGCACGCTCGCGTTGGCGAAACCGGCAAAGGCCTTGGCGGGATCGACGGTGCGGGTAAGCACCGCGGCCGATACCGCCAACAGCGAGGCCGTCAGAAGTGGAAACGCGTTCAGAATGACAGAGAAGATAGCGGCCGCAAATACGGCAAAGAGATGCCAACTCTCTTTTGTCAGCCCGGCTGGTATCGGCGAGAACCAGATGCCGAATGCCACGCCGAAAGACAGGAATTGTTTGAGCAGACTGCGGAAGCGGCTGGCTGTGATCATTGGCTGTGTACTCCGCTGGGCGCAGCTGCCGCCGCGCCTAACAGCGCCCGGCCTTTGAAGTTGATTGCACGCCCGCTAACGCTGCCCTCGTCGGATTCAACCACGTATTCCCATTGGAAGGAATACTCCCCGGTCACGCCGGCGTAGCGGCCCGTCCCTCCCAGGAACGTACCCACGATGTGGTTTCCGGTGGACAGGAATTCACCCTGCAACTGGCTATAGATCTTGTCGCCGTGCTCGTCAGTCCAGATGCACCGGCCCTGCATCCCGGTGAGACTGTCAGTAAAGCCGATGGCCTCCGCTCGAAAGCCGACGCCTAGCCCACGATTTCCAATGAGCAGCAGAGATCCAGTCAGATCGAAGATCGAGGCGCGTTGATTGGTCCCGAGGTTGAGCGTATGGCGCGTGCCTGTCGCGGTCCAAGTGCCTTCGAACGTTCGCCACTCCCCTGTGGGCGAAGTTCCCGCAGCCGGATTTGTTGGCTGGCTGCAGGCGGTCGCGAACAGTAATGCAGCGAGTACTGCGAGCAAAACCACCGGACCTGCTCGAGGAAATAACTCCGCACTTCGTTCAGATGAGACCATGGCGCTCAAGGGCGGTTCCAAACGAGACCTGAAGTGACGCTTCCGATATCGCGCGCGTTTAACGCTTTTTAGTCGCCGGCTTCTCCTGCTTCTTTGCTTTCTGTGCGTCCTTCTGCGCTTCGTACGCATCGCGATATCCGCGTGCGATTGACCGAACTCCACGCCCGATTTCCTCATACGCATCGTCGCCCAGATTTGCCAGGGAGACGCGCAACGACCAATCCGGTGCATCGAAGCCGCCTCCGTTTAGAAGCACGATTCCGTGGTCCTCAGCCAAGCGGAAGGCAAGATCAAGCGGATGAACATGTTTCTTTAAGTACTCTACCGCTTCCTTGCCGATGTTCTTGTTCGCCCAGAACTCGAAATCGATCAATCCGTAGTAGGCGTCGTAGAGCGGGTTGGGGGGCAATTCCAAGCCAAGTCCGTCAAGCAAATCGTGAATCCGGCGATAGACGATTTCCTTGCAGGCAGCCTGGTAGTGTTTCTCCACGTCCATCAGTTCGACCAACGAGAACATGCTCATCATGACCTGCTGCGGCAGTGAGAGTCCAGCCGTGTGGTTCAGAGCGACGTCGCGGCTATCGGCGACAATGCGATCGATGAACTTAACTTTGCGCGGTTCGAGTGTCAAGGCACCGTAGCGCTTGTCGAGCGCCTTAAGGTCCGCACTTGGGAGTTTCGCGATCATCTTGTCGTAGATATTGTCTTCATGGACCGCGATGACGCCGAGCCGCCATCCGGTGCAGCCGAAGTACTTCGAGTAGGAGTACACACCGATGGTGTTGTGCGGCAGTTCGCCGAGCAAGGACCGGAACTCAGGCACGAAGGTTCCGTAAACATCGTCTGTTAGCAGCATCAGATCGGGACGCTTTGTCTTTACGAGCTTTGCGATCTTGCCGATTGTCTCCTTGCTAAGCGCAACCCCTGTCGGATTGCCGGGGTTCACAACGAAGAACGCCTTGATCTTGGGATCCTCAAGCTTCTTGATCTCGGCGTCAGTGAACTGCCACCGGTTCTCCTGCGGCGCCGCAATGTTGACTACGTTCAGGGCGTAGTCTTCGAGATGCGTCATCTCGATGTAAGGGGTAAAGATCGGCGTGCCCAGAGCAATTGTGTCGCCGGGATGGAGCAGCCGGTTCGCTTTTAGCGATTTGAAGATGTAACACATGGCCGCCGTTCCACCTTCGACTGCGTACAGGTCGAACTTGCCGGCCGGCTTCGGGTCTCCGCACATGGCCCACATCAAATACTCGTGCGTGATGCGCTCGTTATGGACAAGCATGCGATCGGGTACGGGGTAGTTGTCACCGATGATGGAGTCCACAAGTTCGTGGACGAATGCGTCCGGATCGAATCCGAATGTTTTCACCGCAAAGGGCACCATCTCCGCCAGAAAGGACGCACCTGGCATGTCGGCGTGTTTGGCCAGCCAGGCCTCCAGGCGGTTTGCGATACCCTGAGCCTGGGGCATCCCGCCCAGACCGGCGGGATGCTCCATCACACGCTTGCTCTCGCCGATCGCAAACTGGCCGAGGAGGAAGTAGCCTTCGCGCGGCGTAGTGGCGATCCAGTTGGGATTTCCGCGGCCGGCGTTAAGAAACGCCGCCTGTGTTGTTTTTGACGTTTTCTTGGCCAGCTTAATCAGTTCATCCTTGATCTCGAAGGGGCTCAGCGTCTCAAAACTCTTAAGATTTATAACGTCCATGGCGTATCTCCTCAGTCGGTAAAAAAGTTAGCTCAGAAGCATGATCATGACCATGCCCCAGATCGTAAGGAAGGTGTTACCAACGGCATAGGTCACGGTGTAGCCGAGCGCAGGAACCTGACTTTTACCGAGGTCGCATACCAGACCGAGCGAAGCGGTTGTGGTTCGCGCACCAGAAACGATGCCGAGGGTCAGGGCATCATGGAACCGGAAGATGTACTTCGCCATGAACATGCCGAGGACAAGCGGCACAGTTGTCGCCAGGGCTCCCCATAAGAACAGCCCGATGCCCTGTGTCTTCAAACCATTCACGAAACCCGGGCCGGCGGAGATGCCGACCACAGCGATGAAAATGTTGAGTCCCACGGAATTCATGAACCAGACGGTCGAGGTTGGGATACGACCAAAAGTGGGGTGTACCGATCGCAACCACCCGGCGACCAACCCCGCGATGAGCGCACCGCCGGCTGTAGAGAGAGTTAGCGGTACACCGGCCACTTTCCATACAAGCGCGCCGATCAGTGCGCCGACCGTGATGCTGCAGCCGATAAATGCCACATCGGCAACGTCGGTTGGCCGGTCTGGAACGCCAAGCAGCTTAGTTACGGCAGCGGTGTCCTCCGTTCGCCCGACAACGTCGAGAATGTCGCCGCGGTAGACCTTCGTATTGGGGAGAATCGGAATGGAGGTCGCAACGGCACCGCGTGTGATTTTCCTCAGGAAGACGCCACGTGCAGCGGGCAGCTGCGCCAGTTCCGCGAGCGTCTTGTCGTCTGCTTCCTTATTGGTGACGTAAATGTCGATGCCTTCGATCGGCATATGCAGCAATTCGGGATCGTCAACTTCTCTTGGAGGTTCGACCGCGGCATCGCCGCCCGCAGCTGCCGCTTTGGCCCTGCTAAGAGCGTTGACGAGGACCTCGCGAGCACCAGCGAGCGCCACCACATCGCCTTCGCGCAGCACAGTATCGGCGGTTGCCTCTTCAATCACACCGTTGCGCCGCAGGCGCAGCACAAAAATTCGCGCGTCCGGGATCAGGGCCTCAACCTCGATGGCTCGAAGCCCATTGACCACGCTTCCAGGCCTCACTTGGAATGCGCGCACTTCCCAGCGGTGCCACGCCGAACCAGCTCCGCCGAGTGTCTTGCTGCCGCCTTGCTTCTCTTCATAGTCTTTGCAGGCGGCGGCGAGATCCATGCGGAGCAATGCGGGCCCGAATAGCGCAATGACAATCGCCGAGCCGACCGTGCCGAACATGTAGGTAACGGCGTAGGCCACCGGCATTGAGTCGAGCAGACGCTTGGCTTCATCGGCCCCGATCCCGAGTCGATTGATAGCGTCGGTGGAAAGGCCCATGGCTGCCGATATTGTCTGGGACCCAGAGTAGAGACCCGCGGCGTAACCCATGTCATACCCGGCCATCTTGGCGATCGCCACAGGCACCGCCAGACAGAAAATGCATTGGACTACGGCGAAGATGGCCTGGGGCAAGCCGTCTTTCGCAACGCCGCGCACGAACTGCGGCCCGACGCCATATCCCACAGCGAATAAGAACATGAGGAATACGGTCGCCTTCAGCGGCGTCCCGATGGTGATACCCAGTTGGCCAACAAGGACGCCAGCCAGCAGGGTAGCGGTGACCGATCCCAGTCCGATGCCGCGGAAAGTAAATTTGCCGAAGTAGTAGCCGAGAGCAAGCACCAGAAAGATAGCGATCTCAGGGTACTGCCGGAGCGTTATTGCGAACCACGTGAACATTTTCTTCTCCGCTCTCTTAGTTGGAGTAATAGCTGGGTAAGCGCATACAGCCAGCTCATGCGTGCGTCAGCTCAGCTTTCGCTTTCTTCCTGCTGCCATTTGGAGGGCTCTTCTTCAACGACTCTACGAAGGATGGTTTCAACAGCTTCAATCCGAGCGATGAATCGAAGCCATGGATCTCTTTAACATCCAGCTTGCGCATGAATTCGAGGGTCTCAGCGTTGATTACCTGACCGGGAACCATGATGGGGAAGCCTGGTGGATACGGAATGACGAAATTTGCCGACACCAACTCGGGGCCGTTCTTGAGCCGCTTGTCGAGTTCGGGGCTCGTCAACTTAATGTGCTCACACTGCTCCTCGCGGTAGGCGCCGAAAAAGGCGGTGCGAATATCGCCTTCGCTTGTATGACTCGAAGCATCCTCGCGGAAGCTGTTGTAGAAGCAACTGAAGTCAGGGAGATCGGGCACGTCATGCATCAGTGACTTCACACGAGCAGTGAATGCCTCCTGTTCCCGCTTTCCGCCTTGCGCCACTCGCTTCTCGATCTTCTGCGAGATCTCAACCAACACCTTCATCAGGTGAGCGATATCGCTTCGCGTGTTGTTGATGTTGGTCTGAAGTAGGACACTGTTACGTGAGGTCTTGTTCAGTTGGACGTCGTACTCTGCTGCCAGCAGGTTCTTGAATTGCGTTCCGTCGAACCCGGCCGAGCCGCACACCAGCGTCAAGCGGGTTACATCCAGCGCGAATTCATCTTCGCGTAGCGCTCGAATAGCCGTGCCCCAATTAGCCCCAGGACTCAAATAGTCAACGAACCCCGAGTTCCTGAACTCTGCCGGAATCAGCTCGTCAGCCCCGAGAATCCGGAAGTACTTCGAGACCAGCGGATGAGTGTTTACTTCGCGGCGCAGGTCCAGAGCCAACTGGATCGCACGGTTCACCAGTTCGTAGCCTTCCAGCTCCATCTGACGCCGCGCCACATCGATCGAGGCAATGATCTGAAGGTTGGGAGAGGTGGAGGCGTGGGTGAATACCGCTTCATGGAACTGTTCTTCCACCGTGTGGTAATCCTGGTCCTTCACCAATACCATCGATCCCTGCCGCAAGCAGGACATGGACTTGTGGGTGGAGTTGGTTTGGTAGACCCGCAGATGGACCTTGTCCGGATCCGCCAGCAACTGGGTATCGAGAAGGGCCTTCTGGCTCGGGTCTTTGCCGAGCTTCTTCGTCTGCTCTTGGTAAGCAGCACGGTATGCGGGGTCCTGGAATTTCTTTTCGAGAGTTGCAGCAGCACCCATGGCGGTGCGTCGGCGGTAGAAAGGAGTGAAGCGCGCGAATCCAAACCATGCCTCGTCCCAAAGAAAGATGAGATCGGGCTTGATCGCCAGGCACTCTTCCATGACTCGCTCAACGTTGTAGATATGCCCGTCGAAGGTGCAATTGGTGAGCACGAGCATCCGGGCTCGATCAAGCTTCCCTTCCGCTTTCAGATCGAGCAGGGCTTTCTTAATAGTGCGCAGAGGGACCGCTCCATACATTGAATATTGAGTAAGTGGGTATGCCTCGACATAAAGCGGCAGGGCGCCCGAGAGCACCGCGCCATAGTGATGAGACTTATGGCAGTTGCGGTCCACCAGCATGATGTCGCCGGGTGCCAGCAACGCCTGTTCCACCATCTTGTTCGAGGTTGAGGTCCCGTTCGTTACAAAGAAGACATGGTCTGCCCCAAATGCCCGAGCCGCGTAATCCTGCGCGACTTTGATATTGCCAGTTGGCTCCAGCAAGCTGTCCAATCCTCCGGTGGTCGCTGAGGATTCGGCGAGAAACAGATTGAGCCCGTAGAACTCGCCCATATCGCGAATCCAATTCGACTTGAAGATCGATTTGCCGCGAGCCACAGGCAGAGCATGGAATGTTCCCATAGGTTTCTGGGCATACTTCTGGAGATTGTCAAAATACGGGGTGGAGAATCGGTCGGAAACGCCATCGAGAACACTCAGGTGCAACTCCAAAGGCTCCTCGACCTGGTAGAAAATGCGTCGCACACACGCTGCCTCAGGACTGCCGGCGGCTTTCTCGACTTCGCGATCTGAAAGCAGGTAGATGTCGAGTTCCGGCCGTACAAGTTTGAGCGCTTGGGCCAGCGTAAGGCCGTGATGCAGGGAGTCTGCATCGATACCGCTTGCGCTGAAATACGAAGTCAGGAACTCTCGCAGGACGGGATTGTTGTGGACGGAGGCAAATGGTACGTCGTCGTAAATGACAACCGCCTCGAAGCTGCCATTCAAAATCACGGCGAGGATGGCGTCTTCGAAACTACCGACAAACACCGACTCATAGGCGAACTTGTCTTGCGGTCTGCGGAGTTTACGAAGCTCGTGCCCCAGATCCGCCCACATCGACTGACGAGCGGGACTGACAAACAGCACTTCAAAATATGGCCGATATGCTGTTCTTTGCTCACTGCTCAGCGGCAAACGATCGGCCAGATTACCCACACTGTCTTCTTCCCGTTCCCAATCGTCAAGACTAGTGCGATAAGAATGGGTAACGATTGCAGTACTGATGGCCCGTGCCAGCCGGGTAGTTCCAACGGCATCGCCTGAGGTGATTCGGTCTTTGAGCGTGGCGAGCAGGTTCAATCCGGGATACGCGAAATAGCCTTCCCATTGGCGGAGTTCCTCAAAGGTTCCCAAGACTTCCGACTGATAGCTCTGCGCCTCAGCCCCCTGTTTGGTGGTTGACGACTCCCACTGCCGCGATTGCCGTAAGAGAGTGCGCCATCGGTCATGCCTGGCTTCTGCTCCGGTGAAGAATTGGTCAACTCGTGTTTGTTGTTTCGGTGGCGTGCTCATAACCAGTAACATCCCTTCTGCTTTCGCAGCTTTGCCCGAATTCGAGTATTTCGTCGTATTGTTTATTCACCGGCTAGTCCCGTTGACCGCACGAAGTTGTACTTGGCGCTGAACTGGATTCTCGGCGCATTAGCCGAAGCCTTGTCTTCGTTGACGCGCCATCCGTAGAGAAATTCTCCGCCCACCGTCAGCGAACCGAAGGGATTCCAGATCAGGTTGCCTCCGGTGTAATTCCCCTGGTGGTAATCGGCGCCAGGCTCCGCTACCGTGTTTTGTACCTGCACATAGCTGTATTCAGCGCTGGAACGTAACCGCTCACTCCAGAAGTGCTGCCATGCTCCGTAGGTCGCCACCACGGGTAATGCCTGAATATGAGGGTTTTGCAGGCTGCTGACGGCAGCGTCAATGCCGAGCCCCGAGGTATCGTTGATATAACGCTCAATTCCGTTCCCGTAGGCTAGCTGGTACACCACGGTATTTTTCTCCCAAAGGCGCGTGGCGCCAGCGAAGTTGAAGCCCCATCCGAACACCGACTCATGCCGGCCGTCCGGCAGAAACGCCGCGACGCTTCGGAGCAAAGCAGACAGTTGCAGATGGCCTCGTTCCATTTCCCGCCGCAATTTGAAAGTCCCGTCTGGAGAAGGACTGTTCGGCTGTGCGCTAAACTCCGGGGTCATAAAAAGCACGTCCGAAGTCGGCTTCTCGGCCGAGAAGCTGAAGGTGGTTTTATTTGCCACAAGCAGGGTGTAGCGGAACTGCGGGTTACGGATAGAGACCATGGCGTTTGGTCCCTGGTAATCCAGGGTATCCGCGCCGGAGTCAGGATCCATGAAATTCGAGAAGGTCTGGCCGACCAGGAAGTTCTTCGCCTGGCCATAGGCATGACGCAGCTTTGGCGTGGTTGAGTTGGTACCGAAGAAGTCCATTTCAAAGAAGAACCTGTAACTGTCGCCCGATTTTGTGGGAACGAGGAAGTCCAGGTTGAAGCGCGTCGCCCTTACCGAGATCGTCGAGTTGTTAATGCCCGTTATTGACGGGACAGGGATTGTTGCCGGGATGAAGCTGTCGATATTCCCCGCGGGCTTCAAATCGTAGATGAAGTCTGTCTTGGCGTACCCGCCTATGCGCATGAGCGTACTTGTACCGGGTATGCGAAAGTATCCCGGAAACCTGGGATCGAGTGGCTCGTTATTGATACGCGGCGCCGCGAATGGGTCTTGCGAGAATATTCTGTAGGTGGTGGTGGTATTGCCGAGTTCTATTGTCTTCGGGGTTAGTTCTTCCTGGGCCGTGGACTCACTTTTTTGTTGCTCGGCTGCGATAGCAGCTGAGATGTCTGCAGCCTCGTGAGTGGGCGGAGCAGTGCCGCCGGAGAGCCGTACTAGCTCGCCCTGGACTTCCGCCATCTGACTCTGTAACGCATCTAGCTTTTGTTGCAGAGCCTGGATTTGTTCGCCGCTCGCAGCCTGCGCGGCCTGCCCATAGACGGCCGGCGAAACAGCTAGAAGCAACAGAAGGGTTGACATGGAGACAATTCTCTTGGTCGTGATGCGATGGTCCATAAGGTGCCTCTCTCAGCGGACAACAGCAAAGCCGTGCTCGGTCTCAGCCACCTTTTCCAGCGAGTTTCGAGCCTCCGCTCTGCATTCCTGGTAAGTGGGGTCCCGCCAATGTTGGGCGGGGAAGTTCTTGATCATGGCAAAAACTAAACCTGTGGATCGATCATCGGCTACTAGGGATTTCCCTAGGTGGGACCTAAACGGCGTTGGGGGACAGGATTGACGGGGCCTCTGAGTTCAGTGATGGCGGTCGCGGAGAATGCGGAATGGAGATTGGCAAGATGTCGCGCCGGCAGACGGCGGAAACGATGCTGCTGTCGGCAACCAGCGCGGAAAGCGGCGCGGTTACGCGGAAGAATGTTGGCGGGGTACGCCGAATCCTTGCCGGTCTTCCTTCGAGGCGTCCAATCTCTCTTCACCGTCGGCGAACGAACTTGCGATGGTGGTCTGCAATCGTCCGCGCCAGTAATGGAGAGTTGCACGACGTTCTTCTGGAACAGCTTTGGTCAGATCAGCAACCAGCGCGTTCATACGCCGCATGACCTGCACGCTAGTGGCGCCATAAAAGCAGATCTCATTAAAAGCCAGCCGAACCAGATCGTCCCATGTGGGAAACAGAATCACGAGTCGCAATTTGCCGTCGCTGTCACGATGATTTCCAATTTCCAAGTGGCGTTGGCCGAGACGCAGCAACAGGTCCTCAATTTGATCAAGCGCTTGTACCGCCGTTGTCGGATCGTTAATCGCCGGTGACAAAGACTTGATGGCTATGTCGACAAGCAGCCGGATCGCGTACTTGGGATCTTGTTAGAACGTTCGCTGCGCACCTAGCTCAATGGTGTCGCGCAACTTCCGTTCATCAACCGGCGCACGTGCTCCAAAGACATGCGCTAAGGGCATCAATTCCACGATCGTATCTCCCACCGCGACGACCATCTCGATGATGCCGCCGGAGGCTTTAGCCAGGTTCAGCAATGCCTCGACATCGACCGCTTGTACTGAGCGAGGCCGTCCGTGATGCATCAGGGTCTGAATCTGAGGTAGAGCGCGAAAATCGTCCGTCACAATGGGCGTAACTTCCGAATTCATTAGCGGATAAATTGTCGCTATCACCTTGCGTCCTTGATCACCCGTGAAAATCAACATGCGGTTGACCTGGAGCAACGTGATCCGATGAACGAGGGCGATGAACATTGCCACGCTGGCCAGCAGGAGACCGACTACGACATAGGCGCTGATAAATGGAACCGTTTCCGAACCGTTTCGAGCCACCCCTCCAAGCGCTCCTAGCGCATAGAGAAACGTGGCGGTAAAGACCCCCAAGGCGTGCGATATCACCCGATCACGAGCCACCCACAGCACCAGGCGGGGCGAGTAGGCCGTGGCGCTGAACTGCACCATGACGAAGGTCAGCGAAAAGACGATAGCGGTCATGGCAAGCATGCCGGAGGCGATTGAAGAGTAGAGAGCAATCGCGACTTCTACGCTCGCGGGGTGCACGAGTCCCGGAAAGATGCGGCTTTCAAAGCGCGGAAATGTCAGCCCCGCAGCGAGGGCGGCTGCGGCGTACACCGCCGGGATTGCCCAGGTACTCAAATGAAGCCTGTATTTCTTGTGACGCATAGGGGCGCTCCTAAACGGCCTGCAAGCTTAGCATGAACCTTCGTCGGCCACTCGAAGGTAAGGGTGGGCTGGACTACGGCATGATAGCGTATCAACCTGACCGGAAAGAACGCTATGGTATCTCAGCACGCCAAGCCGTCTCCGATTTCGGCCGACGAAGCATTACAAAAGCTAATCGCTGGAAACGAGCGATTCCTGCAAGGCCGGGCGCACTTCCCGACCGTTTGCAAGGAGACTCTGGCCGATCTCGCCACAGGTCAGCAGCCTTACGCCACAATTCTCGGTTGCAGCGATTCGCGCGTGCCCCCGGAGCTGATCTTCGACGCGAACTTCGGCGAACTGTTCATCGTCCGCGTGGCCGGAAACGTAGTTTCGCCAGAGGTCATGGGGAGCCTTCAGTATGCCGGCGCCCACCTCCACACCCCATTGTTCCTGGTGCTCGGTCACGAAGGATGCGGCGCCGTGAAAGCTGCCCTCGATAGCAAGCTTTACGACGTGCAGCATGGTTCACGGATACAAATCCTCGTGGACAACATCGTGCCTGGTCTGCGGGACCTCGATGCAAGTGCAGCAGATGAGGACCGTCTTGCCCAGGCTGTCGAAGCTAACGTTCGATGGTCGATGCGGCAGTTACAGGACTCTCCGGAAGGGTCTCGTGCCCTCGAAGAAGGCCACTCTAAGCTGGCGGGAGCTGTCTACGAGATTGCCTCCGGTCGCGTGCGATTTCTAGCCGATTCGGCTACGTAGCCGGTACGGCTTTGCTTCCAAGTTATTTCTTCTCTTCCTTTTCTCTTCTTGTTCGAGACCTCTGTTCGGAGGCGGTGCTACGGCCAGGGTTTTGCAGCGACAATTGGGAAAACCCCTAGCTAGCTAGGAGCCCTGCTTTCATTAGTGCCATTGCCGCGGTTCCGGCCCAGGGCGCATAATTTCAATAGTCTCGAGGCCCGGACGACCTTACAACCAGGACACCGCGCCGATCGACCCGACATGTATTCTGGTGTCAACCCGCGACGAGTCTGAAAGTTGGCGAAGGCTGAGAATGGAAATCCGTCTACAAATCCTGATTGCCGACGATCACGTCATATTTGCCGATGGTCTGCGGCTTCTTTTGGAGAAGCACTATAGCGTTGTGGGGACTGTTAAAGATGGTCGCGCACTCGTCAGGGAGGCTTTGCGGCTCGAGCCAGACGTAATCGTCGTCGACGTCGGAATGCCCCTATTGAACGGTTTGGATGCTGCCAAGCGAGTGCGGGAACAACTTCCAAAAGTGAAGCTGGTATTCCTGACCATGCAGGATAACCCTAATCTAGCTGCCGCTGTGCTGGAGTTGGGATCGGCCGGGTTTGTCCTGAAGCATTCGGCAGGAGCAGAGCTTTTGAAGGCGATAGAGCAGGTGCTGCATGGTAAGTGCTACGTCACTCCTAAGCTAAGGCCGGAGGATTGGGCTGTGCAAAAGACCCGGGCGCGCCAGTACTCCAGCCATTTAACTCCACGACAGCGCGACATTGTGCAGATGTTTGCCGAGGGACGTCCGATCAAGGAGATCGCCGGGCACCTGGACCTGAGCGAGAAGACGGTCGAGTTCCACAAACATCACATCATGGAAGCCTTCAACCTGAAGAGCAATGCCGACTTGGTATTGTTCGCCCTGAAGCAGGGTCTGATTTCGATGGACTCCAATTCCTCCCAACAGACCCCGCCCTCCTAATTTCATTCCCTGTAGTGCCTTGCTTTGGCGACTAGGGTTTTCCCTAGTTGTAATGGCCTAGATTTTGAACCTAACATCGGCGTGTCGTCATGAATGTGTTTGGTGGCAGCGTCTCGTCATTGAATGGCCCCCATGCCGGAAATCGAAAAAGCTGAAGCGTCTGGAAATCGCGTGCGTGTCCTGTTGGCTGACGACCACGCTCTGGTTCTGGAGCGAGTAACAATGCTCCTTCAAACGACATTTGATGTTGTCGGAGTGGCCCACACCGGATTGGAGATGGTCGAGAAGGCGATGCGACTGCGCCCAGACATCATCGTGGCCGACATATCGATGCCGGGCTTGGACGGAATTGAAGCGGCCCGTCAACTTCGCGAAATGGGGGCTAAGGCTCCCATAGTGTTTCTGACGATCCATGAAAGCCCCGAGTTTGTGGATGCCTGCTTAGCCGAAGGCGCTCTTGGATTCGTGGTGAAGTCTCACATGAAGACTGATCTGATCCCTGCCATTAACGCCGCATTAGCAGGACAGTGCTTTGTGTCTTCCCTCCGCCGCTGAGCCTAACTAGTAGCCCCGTGTGTTGCCAGCGCCACCGTTCCGGCGCGCACCGCAAGTGCAATGATGATGCCGGTCAGCAAAAGCCCCAGGAATGCAATTACGATGGCAGCGATCCTCGATGGTTTTTTCGCTGGCCGAAGGTCGCCGTACCCGACGGTGGTCGCTGTGACAAACGACCAATAGAAGCTATCGAAGCGGGACCAGCCTTCTTTCCTTCCCACCACCTGCCCCAGTACCGTTATCGCCGCCGCCAAGGTTAGCAGCAGGGGAAACGTCAACCAGAGACCAACGCCGAACTCTTTCAGAAACGTTATGGTCAGACCTGTAAAAATCAACTTATCGATACCTCCTGTTTCGCAAGAAATACCCTGACAACGCAAGTATGCCCGATGATTGTAGCTGCTGGTGCGAGCCTGTTCCCGATGAGATGTTACGCATGTGACTCTTTCGTGAAAACTAGGGAAATCCCCAAGGTGGGCGAGAAGACGAAAAGTCTCGCAACCCCGCCCTCCAGCGCTGCGTACTAGGGAATTCCCTAGTTGTGAGATCTACCAGTTACTCCTATGATCGGGCCTGATCCGGACCGCTTCATGAGTCGCCAATGGAGTTGACTAAGCGGACCGCGTTTAGGTGCTGGTTTGAACGTGATTGCGTTCTCGGGAGGATTCGGCCATGAGTAGTACACAACTTGCCTACGACAAGGCCCAGATAAATCGGGCCCTGGAAGCGTCCATCCACATTGGGCTGGCGATTCTGCTGGTCGCAGCCTGTCTGCTGATTCTGCTTCCGTTCATCCCTCTGATCGCCTGGGGCATCATCATCGCGGTAGCTGCTTACCCGACTTTCAAGAAGTTGGAGAAGCTCCTGGGAGGGCGTCGCGTCCTGGCCGCCGTAATTTTTACCTTGATTCTTCTGGCTGTTCTGATTCTTCCGGTCTACTTGCTGGCAGACAGCCTGATCGGGGGTGTTCAAGCTGTGACTGCCCACTTAAAGTCGGGAGCAGCGATCATTCCTCCGCCACCATCCAGCATCGCCGGTTGGCCTCTGATAGGCGCTCCCCTGACAAAGATGTGGCTTCTGGCTTCCAGAGACCTGACAGAACTGCTCAAAGAGTTCGCCCCACAAATTAAGGCCTCGCTTCCCGGGGTACTCTCTGCAACCGCCGGAGTGGGGGCTACGGTGCTGCAATTGCTTCTCTCTATCGTGGTTTCCGGTGTGCTTCTAGCCAATGCGAAGGCTGCTGATGAACTGACCCGCTCTCTGGCCAACCGCCTTTTCGGTGAGAGGGGACTTGAGTTCCAGGAACTGGTTGAATCCACAATCCGCAGCGTCACCTTCGGCATTATCGGCGTTGCGCTCATCCAATCGGCTTGCGCCACACTCGGTTTTCTGGTGGTGGGCCTTCCTACGGTGGGCCTGTGGGCGGTGATTTTCCTGATCGCAGCCGTGCTTCAGGTCGGGGTCGTCGCCTTAGTTCCCGCTGTGATTTACGTGTTTGCGACTGCCAGCACTACCAAAGCTGTGATCTTTCTGATCTGGTGCGTCATTGTTGCCTTGATGGACAACGTACTGAAGCCGATATTGCTGGGGCGTGGCGTCGCGGTTCCCATCGCGGTGGTCTTTCTCGGCGCAATTGGCGGATTCGTGGCGCTAGGCATTATTGGCCTGTTTGTCGGCGCCATCGTTTTGTCGGTGGGTTATAAATTGTTTCTCGCTTGGCTGAATGGACCCGGAAACAAACCGTCTGTAGCATAGATTGCTGCCTTCTGCGCCCTCGGGCTGGAGATTTCCCCGGCTGTGGACTTTGGAGGCTCTGCGTCTGATCAGGCCCTTGACCCGGCATCGCTTCAAGAATGGCGAAGAAGTCAGTCAAACCCTTAGATCCCGTAAATCTAGGATTTGCCGATGTTCTCACTTTACGTAGCGTGTAATGGCTGTACTCATCCAGAGAAGAGGGCCCATGAGCCGCCCACGTATTTTGCTGGCCGATGATCATCAGCTTGTACTAGAACGAGTGACGGTCCTTCTGCAGTCGACCTTCGAAGTGGTGGGAGCGGCTCACAACGGGCTTGAAATGGTCTCGGAGGCGATGCGACTGCGCCCGGACATCATCGTTGCCGACATATCGATGCCTGTGCTAGACGGCATTCAAGCGACTCATCGCCTTCGGAAAATGGGATTTACTGCATCCATAGTGTTCCTGACAATCCATGAAAGCCCTGAATTTGTGGAGGCTTGTCTCGCTGAGGGGGCACTTGGATTTGTGCTGAAGGTTCAGATGAAAGCGGATCTGATTCCTGCCATCAACGCCGCATTAGCAGGCCGGCGTTTCGTATCCTCCCTCCGCCGCCACTAGGGATTTCCCTAGTTGTCGCGCGCTCTATGTCCGCAGTATAAATGCAATAGATACAACAGAAACGCGTCTGTACTCGCGAGGACTCTGAGACAAGCGGCACACCGAGCAACCGGGGCAGCCATCGTGAGAACACGGAGAAAGCGGCTATGAATTCTAAGCACAGCTTCATAAACATAATGATTCGCGCGGTTCGAGAACTCGCAGCGGTCATCTGCATTGGGGTGCTGGTGCCCGGGAGCACAGCTCTCGCGGCGACCCAGGACCAGCCCCCGGCCTCCGACAGCCAGGCGGCTAAACTACCTCCCGAGCAACTTGACTCACTGGTGGCGCCCATCGCGCTCTACCCCGATCCAATGCTCAGCCAGACCCTGGTGGCTTCTACTTATCCCCTGGAAGTCATTCAGTTGCAACAGTGGTTGGCTCAGAACAAGGGGCTGAATGAGAAACAGCTGGCGGAGGCCGTAAAGAAGCAGGACTGGGACCCAAGCATCCAGGGACTGGCTGCCTTGCCCGATGTCGTCAAGCTCCTGTCCGAGAACATCAAGTGGACCACGGACCTGGGGAACGCCTTTCTCGCGCAGCAGAACGATGTGATGGATGCGGTGCAGCGCATGCGCAAGAAGGCCCAGGACGCCGGCAACCTGAAGTCTTCAGAACAACAGAAAGTTGAGGTCAAGACGGTCGAGAGCAAACAAGTGATCGTGGTTGAGCAGGCGAATCCGCAAGTTGTATACGTGCCTAGCTACAACCCCACCGTAGTGTACGGAGCGCCGGTTTATGCCTATCCCCCAATCGCCTATCCCCCGGTGGGCTATTACGCGGCGGGCATGGCGATCTCCTTTGGCGTGGGTGTCGCGATGGGAGCGATGTGGAGCGGCGGATGGGGTTACAACAGCGGATGGGGTGGCAACAACAACGTCACCATCAACAACAACAACAACTTCGTCAACAACAGCAATCGGCAGAACATCAACAATGCCAATCGCGGCAATCGCCCAGCCAATCAGCCCGCCAGGGGCAACAGCAATTGGCAGCACAATCCGCAGCACCGCGGAGGGGCGCCTTATGGCGACAGAAACACCGCGAGCAAGTTCGGTGGCACCACACGTGGCGACTCCATGCAAAACCGGCAGGCCAACGCTCGGCAGAACCAGGCCCGGCAACAGCCCGCAGGCGGTCGCGATATGTCGAATCGAGGTACGGGTCCCAGCGCCGGTACTCGGGACACAGCTAACCGCGGATCTGGTCCGAGTGCCGGCACGCGCGACACGTCCAGCCGCGGAGGTGCGAGCGGAGGCAATATGGGCGGAAGTCGCGGAGGCGGGGCCGACCGCGTGGGCAACCAGCAAGTCCGGAATACCCCGAGTTCTACAAACAGAAACGCGTTCGGCGGAGCTGGTAGCGGCATGAGCGGAAGCGGCGCTCGGGCTAGCAGCTCGCGTGGCTCGTCGAGTATGGGAGGCTCGCGTGGCGGTGGCGGGGGCGCCCGAGGCGGAGGTGGTGGCGGGAGGAGGAGGTAGGCCATGCGAATCATGACGAGTGAGGAAAATATGAAATCGAAACTGTTTCGCTCTAGCGTAGTGACTGCCTTTGTCCTCCTGCTGATCGCATGTGCGATGCCGGTAGCGGTAGCGGCGCAGACGAAAACGGCGACCCCAGCCACAACACAGGGACCGAAAGCATTCGACACTCCCCAGCAAGCCGCAGAAGCCCTGATCAAGGCGGCGGGAGACTACGACGTACCGGAATTGATGGCGATCTTCGGACCCGATGGCGAGGACTTCATCTCCGGTGGTGATCAGGTACGAGACAAGAATAATGGCATCGATTTCGCGAAGGAGGCCAGCGCCAAGAACTCCATCGTGATGTCTACTTCGAAACTGAATCAGGTAGTCGTCGTTGGACAACATGGTACGGACTCGACCACGATGGACGCTTCCAAAGCGAATCGGGCAACCATCATCGTTGGCGATGAAGAATGGCCGTTTCCGGTTCCGTTGGTGAAGAAGAACGGCAAGTGGTATTTCAATGCCAAGGAAGGGCGAGAGGAGATCCTCTACCGGCGCATCGGCGCCAACGAATTGGACGCCATTACGGTGTGTCGCGGCTATGTAGAAGCGCAGAAGGAATATTCTCTGCAGATCCACGACGACTCCGGTGTGAACCAGTACGCGCAGAAGATTATCAGCACGCCAGGAAAACAGGATGGCCTATATTGGAAGAACGCTGACGGTACCTCCGCTGGGCCTATCGGTGATGAAGTCGCCAAGGCCCTGGAAGAAGGCTACAACTATAACAACGTCAAGCAGGGCGGGTTCCACGGCTATTACTTCAAGATCCTGAAAGGTCAGGGCCCGGCGGCGCCGTTGGGCAAAATCGACTACGTCATCGAAGGAATCATGATCGGCGGATTTGCCCTCGTCGCCGTGCCGGCCGAATACCGTGTGACCGGCGTCAAGACCTTCATCGTGAGCAATGACGGAATCGTTTACCAGAAGGATCTGGGTCCTGATTCGCTCAACATCGTGAAGAACATGGAACTCTACAACCCCGATAAGACCTGGCAACCGACAGACGACGAGTGGCCGCAGAACGTGGCGGTTTCTAAGTAGTGAATGATCTCAGCGTCAGGTCGCGAAGTATCGAAAGTTACCCAACGTGTGCTTGCCGCACAAATGACCCGACGCCAGGTAGCAGGAGGTAAGGGATGTTCGAGAAGACCCATCCGGCCACGGTAGCAGCTTGCTGACGAACGGGAGTAGGGAAGGGGAGTTATGGCTGACTTCAGCCTCAGAGATCACGACCTGGCAGTCCAGGAGGTTCACCGAAACTTGCCGCCGAGCGTGCTGTATGAGCATGCCATGCGTTATGACAAAGACGCCGGCATCGCTGAAAACGGGGCCCTGGTGGCATACTCCGGCGTGAAGACCGGGCGGTCGCCGAGAGACAAGAGAATCGTCAAGAACCCTGACTCCGAGGACGAAATCTGGTGGGGAGATGTCAATGTGCCGCTAGATTCTCGCACCTTCGATGTTGTACGGGAACGTGCGAAAGACTACCTGAACATTTGTGAGCGGCTCTATTGTTTTGACGGTTTTGCCGGCTGGGACCCAAAGTATCGCATCAAAGTGCGCGTTATCTGCGAACGCCCATATCATGCGCTCTTCATGCATACGATGCTCATCCGGCCGACCCGCGACGAGTTGGCCAGCTTCGGCAAGCCTGATTTTGTGATTTATAACGCAGGCCGCTTTCCGGCCAACCGGTACACCGCTGGTATGGGTTCGAAGACCAGCATCTGTTTGAACCTGGAAGACCGGGAACTGGTAATTCTCGGGACCGAATACGCTGGAGAGATGAAAAAGGGCGTATTCACGGTGGCGAATTATTTCGCTCCCAAGCGTGGTGTGCTTTCGATGCACTGCTCCGCGACGGCGGACAAACAAACCGGGCGCTCTTCGCTGCTGTTCGGCCTAAGTGGAACCGGCAAAACCACGCTCTCGGCAGACCCCAACCGCCATCTCATCGGTGACGACGAGCACTGTTGGAGCGATGAAGGCATCTTCAACATCGAGGGCGGCTGCTACGCCAAGGCCATCAACCTCACCCCCGAGTCGGAGCCGGATATCTTCGCCGCGCTGCGTTTTGGTGCCGTGCTGGAAAACGTCGTGCTCGAAGACGATCATACCGTGGACTTCGCCGATACCAGCATTACCGAGAATACGCGCGGCGCCTATCCCATCAATTTCATCCAGAACGCGCTCATTCCTTGCGTTGCCGGTCATCCCACCGACATTATCTTTCTGACCTGCGATGCATTCGGCGTGCTGCCGCCGGTTAGTTCGCTCACCCCCGCGCAGGCGATGTATCACTTCATCAGCGGATACACGGCCAAGGTCGCCGGAACCGAGGTTGGAGTGAAGGAGCCGTCGGCAACCTTCTCACCGTGTTTCGGCGGGCCGTTCCTGGTATGGCATCCGAACAAGTACGCTGAACTGCTGGCGGAAAAAATGAAGAAACACGGCTCTCGCGTCTGGCTGGTAAATACCGGTTGGAGCGGCGGTGCGTACGGCGTAGGTAAGCGCATCAAGCTGGGCTACACGCGTGCCATCATCGACGCTATCCACCGCGGCGCCTTGGCAGAATCCAAGACCCGGCGTGACCCGGTCTTCGGATTCGACGTCATCACGGGATGCCCAAGTGTCCCGTCAGAGATTCTTGATCCGCGGAGCACTTGGGCAGACAAGGCTGGCTTCGATGAAACGGCAGAGAAGCTGGCTGGACTCTTTCGCGAGAACTTCAAGGCCTATGAAGGCGGAGTCAGTGCGGAAGTGAAGCAGGCAGGAGTCGCGGGTTGATCCCAAGTCATCGAATAAAACTCCGAGCCACCCAAACGAGTTTTGAACGTACCTAAAGTTTGTACTGTGGTGCACCCCATCGGAGTTGGTTTCGCTGTTCGTGCTTTCTGCGTTCCAGGAAACACGCAACGTTGCCGAGAACTCCATCCGACGCGGGCGACGACGGCTGAGCCGCTATTTGACGAGCGGAATGTTTGCCGCGAACTGCAGATCGAGCAGTAGATTGACGCGCCGGTCTAATTGGAAGAACAACGCAGTCTGCTTCCCGGTAAGTACCTTCCGGAATTTCGGAATCCACTCCTGGCGCAGGGTCTCAGTTTGCACGTCCAACCCTGCCATTTTGTCGACAAGGCTGTCGGCTTGAGTGTCCGTCATGTTTCCGTAGTCTTGCGCGTATTCCTTGACCAGAGCGTAACTAGCATCACCTAGCTTCGTGGTCTCTTGTGTGTACGCATCGTAGACGGGCCAAAACTTTTCCGCTTGGACATCGGTCAGCTTCATGTTTTCCGCAATGATTTGCTTTTTCGCGGAGCGTATGTCGGATCGCAGCAGCTGTACATCTTGCTCAATGCCCGCCGACCCCGATGCCGGTGCCTCGGATTTCTGCGCGAATGCCACGCTTTGAATCAGCAGGAGTGATGTTCCTATAACAAGGGCTATCGCTAACTTTTTCATTAGTTCCTCCGGTGAATCTGGCTAATCGATGACCAACAGCAATGGCTTCAGTTCGCCGCGTGGGATTCCCTGGCTCAAATTGCTGAAGTCCTGAATCCACAACTGCATGTGTCGAGATGCTTGTTCACTGGAAGCATGAGGTGTGCTATAGCTTCGTGCAACTAGGGAAATCCCTAGTTGCTCGAGCAACTGACGCGGCCTAGGCTGTGCTTGCATGATGCACATGATCGAACGGAGGAGTCTTAGCCGGAAGATCCGTTTTCATTCTTAACGGTGCTGTGCTATGAGCCTGAATGGGGTGGTTTTAGATGATCCGGGACAAACTCCCGGGTAGTCGAGGTGAATCCAGGCGTATGGGCGTACCAGATCAGTCCGTTCCTGAGCCGCAGCGCCATGTGCCGCCTGCCACCGGGACGCAATTGCGCACTCTAGCCGGAGTCCCCTTCAACTCGCAGGAGCAGGCCACGATAGGCAAGTCTCTGGCGATCAAGGGCGAAGTAAGTGGTTCAGAGTCTCTCTACATCGACGGCCGTGTGGAAGGGGCGATCAATCTTCCGGGACATTGTGTCACTGTCGGACGCAATGGCACCGTTTCAGCCAACATTACGGCCCGAGAGATCATGATTCTGGGAACAGTCCAAGGCATGATGACGGCTAGCGATCGCCTCCATATAAGTAGCGAAGGCGCGCTGACTGGCGATATAGTCACCCAGCGCGTCAGCCTGGAAGAGGGTGCCTATTTTAAGGGTAGCATTGACATCCGCAAGGTTAACGTTGGCAGCAATGAAATCCCATCGGGGCAGTCTGACCAGGCCCCGGCCACTTCAGGCTGACCGTTCCGGCGGAGGCTGGCGGGAGGCAAGAGCCAGCTTAGCCACCTCTTTTGTCCTGGCTTTATTGCCAGAACTTTCCAATGACTAGGGATTTCCCTAGTTGACCCATCTCGGGGTCATGTCCGACAGTGTGAATTAAATTTAGATACTAATTGCACAGGGTAGGGGGCAGGTGAGGTATTCAAAATGGGGTAGATCGGTTCGCACCGAGCAACGGGCTACGGTATCTCAGCAGGGTGGAACGGCTGCTGATGTGTTGTGGTTTGCTCCTGCTCTTTCTGTACGTGGCCAATCTAACCTACAGTGCGATTTACTCGCGTTCCAGTGTGCAGAGCTTCTGGGCAGCTGAGGCATCTGCGCAAGCTCAAGCTGGGATAAAGCCTCAATCCTCGAGCGGCCTGCCTGACTTCAGCCTCTGGTCAAGCAAGCGTATTAGAGCCTACCAGGCGAGTCTGGCGGCTAATGTACCTCCGCCGTTGGGAGTTCTCGACATTCCGTCGCTTCGTCTACAAGTGCCGGTCCTGGAGGGAACGGACGACCTGACGCTGGATCGTGGGGTCGGCCACATTGCGGGCACCGCGCCCCTTGGCGAAAGCGGCAACATAGGGATTGCCGGGCACCGGGATGGTTTCTTTCGTGGACTCAAGGATGTTCACGTGGGGGAAACGATTGATATCTACACCCAGCGCGGCCGTTCACGCTACGTCGTAGATGAGATCCAGATTGTCTCACCAGATGAGGTGTCCGTTCTCGCGCCGCGAGCGAAACCGTCCCTCACCTTGGTGACCTGTTATCCGTTTTATTTCGTCGGTAGTGCACCTTCGCGCTACATCGTGCACGCGAGTCTGGCCACTGCAGATGACTTGAGAAGTTCTGGAACGCCGGCCCGTGAAGTTGAAAGGCCAAGTGGTCGGACGCACTAACTAACGCACTTCAATCCAGGCCCGAGCGCGGTTTGGCCACGGATTGCTTATCCGAAAATGAAGGAGCAGAAAATGAAGTCAGACAGCATTTGGATCAGAACAAGTTTGGCACTGGCGGCCGGGGCCCTTTGTCTCGCTGTTGCGGTCTCGACCAGCGCGCAAGTACAGACCCAAACAACCACTAAAAGCGGAATGACCACACACGAAGTCGAGGTCCAGAACGGTGAGGTCGTTGCCGTCGAAGGGAATCATCTTTTCGTCAAGATGGCAGACGGTACCCTTCGCGACTTTCCCAATGTGCCGGAAAGTGCCAAAGTCAACGTGGACGGCCAGCAGCTTAGCATTCACGAGCTTAAGCCCGGCATGAAACTGCAGCACACGACGGTCACATCGACCACACCGCAAGTGGTGACAACTGTCGAAACGGTCACCGGCAAAGTCTGGCACGTGACGCCACCGCTCTCCGTCATCCTCACACTGGAGAACGGACAGAATCAGAAATTCAATATTCCGAACGGTCAAAAATTCATGGTTTCAGGCCAGGAAACGGACGCCTGGGGCCTGAAGAAGGGAATGAACGTGTCTGCGACGAGGATTACGGAGACTCCCCTGACTTCTGTATCGCAGCACACGCGAGTGACCGGAACAATGCCGCCGGATGCGCCTGTGTTGATCGCTAAAGGAGCGCCCACTGCTGCGGCAGGTAGCGCAGAAACTACTACTGCCGAAGGGACCAGCGGTACAGCTTCCGGTCAACTGCCGAAGACAGCCACCGGCTTGCCTCTCGTTGGGATTCTTGGGCTCCTATTAATTCTCACTTCGGTTGGAATGGCATTGCTGCGCCGGAGTCTAGGGCTTCGAGTTTAGATTCCGCTCATCACTGGGCGACTAATGAAGAAACCGTTTTAAGTGTAGGCTGACACAGACGGCAGCGTTTGGGGAACCCATGCCGGGCCAGTGACTGCCATGAAGCGCGATGCAAGCGAAGCTTGGTTTGCGCTTACTCCGCGACCGGACCGGCACCTGTTTTCCCAGATGCATTCGCCGAAAAATGCCAATCCTATTGGAGAAGATATGTCAATTACAAAGCGTGCAGCTGCTGAGTTCTTTGGAACATTTTGGTTGGTCTTTGGAGGTTGCGGGAGCGCCGTGTTGGCAGCAGCGTTCCCAGGCTTGGGAATAGGTTTCCTGGGTGTCGCCTTTGCTTTCGGCCTGACCTTGCTGACGATGGCCTTCACCATCGGCCCTATCTCCGGATGCCATATCAATCCGGCGGTATCGATCGGACTATGGGCCGGCAAAAGGTTTCCTGGGTCCGACCTGTTGCCGTATATCGTTGCCCAGGTAGCGGGCGGCATCGTGGCATCGGGTGTCCTCTACGTGATCGCGAGCGGGAAGGAGGGTTTCACCCTGGCCGCCGGATTTGCTTCCAACGGGTATGGGGAACACTCGCCGGGCGGGTATTCGCTCCTCGCTTGCCTGGTGGCCGAGGTGGTTCTCACCCTGTTCTTCCTCTTCATTATCATGGGATCCACCGAACAACGAGCCCCCAAAGGCTTCGCTCCCATCGCGATTGGGCTAAGCCTCACTCTGATTCACCTCATTTCCATTCCGGTGACCAACACCTCTGTGAACCCCGCCCGTAGCACGGGACCGGCTCTGTTTGTAGGGGGATGGGCACTGGGACAGCTGTGGCTGTTCTGGGTGGCCCCGATTGTGGGGGGCGCCCTGGGGGGCTTTATCTATCACACGTTGTTCGGCGAGATTCCGGAACAAACGGTGCGCGCCTCTGAGAGCGCGCGCTGACCGCGAAGCGAGAGCTGCCATTGGGAGAGCCGGGAGTTAGGGACGCTAACTCACAAAGTAGCTTGACTGTAGTGCGTCCGGACACGAGACGAGTAGACACTTCAACAAGAAAGAGGCACAAAGCCATGACAATCACAACAGGTAAACGTACCACGATCCTGAAATTCATCTTCCTCGCACTGGTTTGCTCACTGACCATTGTGGCGAACGCAGCCGACGACAAGAAAGCAAAAGAGCAGCAGGAGGTCCGGAAAATGGCCCACGATACCCTGCAACGTCTTTATAAGGCCAAGCCGGAAGTTAAAAGCGCAGTCGAGGGAGCGGCAGGGTATGCCGTGTTCAGCAATGCGGGGATGAAGATCTTCCTGTTTGGATCCGGCAAGGGCGAAGGCATCGCCGTGAACAACAAGAGCAAAGCGGAGACGTTCATGAAGGTGGTGGAGCTCCAGGCCGGCCTCGGTTTTGGGGTGAAGAAATTTAGTGTGATCTTTGTCTTCGACAACGATGCGGCGTTCGACAGCTTCGTTAACTCCGGCTGGGAATTCGGCGCACAATCCACAGCGGCGGCCACAACCGGGGAAAAGGGTGGAGCGCTGGCCGGAGCGGCTTCGGTCTCGCCCGGTGTCTGGATGTATCAAATGACGGACAAGGGCGTGGCGCTCGAGATCACCGCCAAGGGCACCAAGTACTACAAAGACGATGACCTGAATTGAAAGCATGGGCTGCGCTGATTCGTTTAGGAACGTTCTCTCGCGGCACTCTATCGCTGCCACGAGTCCGCGAGAGAGTCTGCTTTGCGGTTGAAGGCGAATTGCATTATTAACCGAAAGGAGAAATGGCGATGAACATAACAGGTTGGAAGGGTGCGTGGTCGGTTGTCGCAATAACCACGGCTTGCTTGGCCTTTACCCTGAGCCTGAGTGCTCAGGTGCAGACACAAACTACGACAGCGAAAGGGGAGCCTACCGTCGTAACCAAGGTTGAACGTGGTGAAGTCGTGACCGTCTCGGGCAACGACCTGGTAGTCAAGATGGCGGACGGCACCATCCGCAATTTTGAGAATGTGCCCGCGAGCGCCAGAGTGACAGTAGGTGGTAAGCAACTCGGCATTCACGATCTGAAGCCAGGCATGAAACTCCAGCGGACCATCACCACGACCTCAACTCCCATGACCATCACGACGGTACAGACTGTTAAGGGAACGGTTTGGCACATCACTCCGCCGCTGAGCGTAATCTTGACTCTGGAAGACGGCAAGAATCAGCAGTTCAAGATTCCCGAGGACCAAAAATTTAACGTAGAGGGACAGATGGTCGATGCCTGGGGCTTGCGCAAGGGGATGATCGTCACTGCCACCAAGATCGTGGAGCAGGAGGCGACTGAGGTCGCGCAGGAGAAGACTGTGACGGGGACTGCGCCGCCCGCGGATGTACCGATCCTAGTCGCAGTGGGGAGCGAAGAGGAGGTGCCGGCTGCGGAAGCAGCACCGGCAGCAGCGCCAGAGGCCGCAAGTGGCTTGTCGACGACGGCGATGATCGGATTGTTGTGTCTCGTGGTGGTAGCTGCCGTGATCGTATGGTTTGTGGTCCGGAAGCGCCGCTCGCATGCATGATCTTCGAACACACTTCCCGGGAGTTATCCGTTCCTCGGATCCTTCCGCGTGGCAGCTCTCTGCAAGTGCGATTGTCCGAAGGACTCAGAGAGAGAGAGGGGGACGGCTATGATCACTCAGCGTGCGATCTCTGGCGAACCGTCATGGTGTCAGGTGATGGAGCTTGAAGCGCGGAAGGAAGTGATTGCACGTTGGCTGTCGGAATCCGGCATTCCCTCTCAACTGGTTGAAGTCCTGCAGGAGATGCTGGCAACGACAGAGCGCCAATTACAGGCGATCAAGAGTCAACCGCCCGACCAGGCAAGCTCTTTCCCTCGCCGCGAGTCGGGGTAACTCCAATCGTGGGTTCGATCCTGACTTGAACCAGAAATCTCCGAGCGCTCCGGCACAGGACTTGAGATTGTTCGAAGCGTTGCGCTTTGTGGATACGAGATACGCGGCAGCGTTAGCACGACATCCCGCGGTCTTAGTCAACAGCATCCTTAACGGCGACAGCGGTCTTCTCAGCACCCTTCTCGGTGTAGTGAATGGTCACCTTGGTTCCCTTTTTTCCCGCGAGGTAAGTCTCGGCAGAGCCTTTCTCTACCCCCTTGCCCGCGTCTTTGGTGCCTCCCACGGCTGTTTTGCTAGTGTATTTCACCGTCTGTTCGGTACCGTCAGCGGTCTTGACCACTACCGTCTTCGTAGTTTTATCCACGGACTTCACCACGCCGGAAACTGCGTGAACCACGTCTTCCGCCACGGCGCCCTGCCACGCTACGGAAACCGCAAAAACAAACAATACGGCCAGAAGACCACTGAATCGCTTGGAACGGGATAGCATTAACTTTCCTCCTGATGATTGAGTTGAAGCTTCGACGCCTTCCATTATGCCGTAATGCGGCAGATTTGCACCCGGAGTGCGCCTTCCGAGCCGTGGGTGCGGGACCACCAGAGTCTCAGTTGTTTTTTCCATGTTCTGCGTTGTGCTGGGCCTTGGATTCCTCCAGAGCCAATTTGTACGCGATGTAGTACTTATAGACGTTGCCCACATAGGTTACGGTTACTTGCCCGATGTTCTTGGCTACCACAAGCTCTACATTATCGAACCACTTGTTGGGATCAAGGCCCTGTCGCTGGGCCTCTTTGCGAAGCTCCGCGATGCGATTAGGCCCGGCGTTGTAGCTGGCGAATACGAACAGAGTTTTGTCCAGGCGATCGATCTTAGGATCGTTAAAGTACTGCTCCTCAATGCTGTGCAACATCTTGACGCCGGCTTCAATGTTGGCTTCTGCCGTCGTCACATTAGGAACGTTGATGGGTGAGGCCGCGGCGTACTTCGGGAATCACCTGCATGATTCCCACCGCACCACCCGGGCTCCGCCTGTTCTGCTCCAGCATCGATTCCTGGTATCCCTGGGCCGCGATCATCAGGTAGTCAAAGTCGTATTCGCCGGCATATTTCTGGAAAAACCCAAGCAGCTCCTGGAACTTCTTCATCTCTTCCGGCGAGGTGGCATTCCTTACCCACTCGGTGTTCTGCAGATAGCGACGCAGTAAGGTGTTACCGAAGGAGGTTCCCACCGCGCGCGGCGCAATAAACTCGTCCAGCAGTTGTTTCAGTTGGGGATTGTTCTTGCGCACCGCCCACGCTGCCTGCTCGCCGCTGGCGATCACCAAATCCGGATGTACCGTGAGGTGAGGCAAAACCTGCGCCCACAGCTTGGCCTTTTGGGCGGTCGTGGCCGTTGCCGGAAGCAGCCCGGCATTCACCATCTGCACCAGGTCGTCATCCAGCAGGTTCTTGTCGGCCGCCTTGATCTCGATGAGCGGCTTGCCCTCTTTTTGCAGCGCCGCGTTTACCCGCTGCAGGTTCTCATAGTTGACTGTGAGCGGGTTGACATAGACCTGCTTGCCGCCGAGGTCCGCCAGGCTGGAAACTGTCCCGAAATTAGGCCCGGTGACGATGATCTGCTTCACATCCTTTTCGACGGGCACGGTAAAAGCAACTCGCTGTTGCCGTTCCGCTGTGACCACCAAGGCGTAGGCGATGACGTCTCCCACGCCTTGATTCAAGGCGGCCTCAATGCGGTCGGCGCGCATCGGGATGAACGTGACCTGCACTTTCAGTGCGCCGGTTTTAATCCTCTGGTTGACGTACGCTTCCAGTGCCCGCAGGGCTTCGTAGTTCACGCCCATAGGCTGTCCCTGGTCGTAGAAGAAACTAATGGGATCGATCAGCACCAGCGCGCGGATATTTTGCCGCTTCAGCATGCCATCCAGGTCGTCGGTGTGGAGGCCATAAGGCGTCGGAAACGTGGCCGTGTCTTGAGCGCCTGACACCTCACTCGATCCCGTCAGGAGGAATGCAGTCAGACAGGTTGCCACACAAAGCGCGCTCGACCACGTTTGCAACTTGCTGGCCATACATCCCCGTCTTCGTCGCCAGGTGCCACGCGGCTCCAGGTCCACTTGAGGCGCGCTACCCTTGCACATCTTGATTCACTTCTCCCAGGAGAAGATTTGCTTCCAATCGTTCTTCATGCTGATGACGGTCCAGCCCTTCGACTTCGCTTCATCATAGAGCGCCTGGGTGAAGGTGCCAACCTTGGTGTCAGGCAGACCAACCGCAGGACCATAGGCGTACTCGCGCTTGGCATCATCGTGCAGAACGATCATCGCCAGCCGCTCGCCGTCGCCAGCCTTGGTGTACTCCAGCATCTGGCGGTCACCGGTTGAGTTGCCCAAGGTGGCATAGGGCCGGCGTCCAATCATCAGATGAATGCCCTCTGGTTTGCCGGCGTTATTGTCGTCCAGTAACAGCTTTGGCTCTTTGGTGAGAAACGGCCGGCCGCTGCTGTCATAGCCGTAGCTGGTGCCCCCGGCGGTCCCGACCACCTGCTCCGGTGGGATGCCGTATACCTGTTCGGCGTAAACGCGTACGAAGTCCTGGCCGCCGCCGGTCACGATGTAGGTTTTGTAACCATTGGCCCGCAGATACTTCAGCAACTCGACCATCGGCTGGTATGTGAGCTCGGTGTAGGGCCGTTTCCAGCGCGGATCGCGAGCAGTGTCAAGCCACTGTTTCACCTCGGCTTGGAACTCGTCCACACTCATGCCGCTTAGAGTAGCGGCAAGAATTTTGAGGAGGTCGTCCGTCGACAGCTTCGCCATGGCTGCACGATCGCCCGACAAGACGGTTTTGAATGGTTCCAGATTGGCCAACTCCGGTTTGGCCTTCACCACCGCCGGCACCCGGTCCAGGCAATACACAACCTGGGTGTACATGGGATGTTCCACCCACAGCGTGCCGTCCTGGTCGAAGGTGGCGATGCGCTGCTCGGGTGGAACGAACTTCGCACTGGACGAATCGGTCGTGACCTTCACAAAGTCGAGGATCGATTGCTTCGCCGCTCCGTTGTTCCAGGAGGGTAATGGATCTTGCGCCTGCCCTGCTGCAATCGCAACCAGCAGCCAGGCGAAGAGAGCGAGATAGGACCTTAGGCGACTTTTCAATTCTCCTCCTACTGACTACAAACGGCGGCCGTATCTGCAACTGTCCGGCCCAGCGAGTCTGATTCAGTGCAGGGTGGGCAAGTCAGGTTTGTCCGCCTCTCTTGAGCGGAAAAAGAACGCATGGAATTGTTCTTTACCCAGCACCCGCCGAAATTCCCTGAACACAACGAGAGGAAGCAAAATGCACCACACGATAATACTGCGGCCGAGCACTTCCTTGATGGGCATCTCGTGATAGGTGCTGGCAAGAGGCCGCCCTAGCAGAACATGTTTGAACACTTCCTCAAGAACGTGAAAACCGAACACCAGCAGGCCGAACAGCAAGGTCTTGTAGACGGCAGACAGAAACAAGGGCCGGCCTTCATACTTTCTGCCAACGTGCGCGTATTCACCGATGAGAACGACCTTGGCAATCACCAGGGCGTTGACCAGAGCAAAGGCGTAGCTCAAGTATTTGACGTGAAATTCGTTCAGCAGGAGCATGCTGTAGGTGGCCACAGCGCAGAGGGAAAATGCTAGAAACAGGAATATACCGGCAAACTCCACGAACTCGTGGATGGCTTTCCGTTTCAGGCTTGCTCTTGCCGCATTCTCGTTATCCATCCGTTCATCAACCCCTCGTCATGCACACGCCGCTGTAGGGCATCAGCTGGGCAACGACTCCTCTACGTTTATGAGATTCTGCGGCACCACGTGAATGAAGCCCCTACGCGGGCTGTCGATGTCGGCGATTAGCAGAAACGCGATGGACACAACCAGCGGCAGGATAAAAAGTAAGCTGGCCCTTGAGCCAATGTTGCGCGCGCCATAGCCAACCAGAAGGTTGCAGCAAACCGCGATGGCGCCCATCAAAGCCCACGCCGAAAATGGAATGCGGTTCCACCATGCCGCCTGCGTATATCCCTGCGAATTCAAAACGTCGTTCATACCCGCAACCGCGAGCGCGATCACCGGGGAGGGTTGGGCCACAGCCGGAGCCTGCACCGCCGACCACATGTCTGTCTGCAGTTGGGCGGTTTCGGCATCAATCTGACGAAGCTCATCCTCATTGCGGGTTTTGTAGTACGAAATGCGCAGCTCGAGATATTTCTTGAGCTGGGAACGCACTCTCGCCGCATCCGTTGCAGGCAACAGACCTGTCCGGACATATTCGGTTCCAATCGCATTGGCTTCGGCTTCCTCGTAATTCTTGCGCTGATCGTAACGGCCTATTGCCATTGAAAAACTGAATCCGATGATGAGACCCAGCAGTGTCAAGGCAGCAGCTTGCACGACGCCGAAATCTTCGCGATCCTCGTCCCGCAAAGCCCGGCGCCGTCGTAAGCGGACTCCAATCTGTGCCGCGAGCCACAGTACGAGCAACGAGAATAAAAAGAAAATGATTGGACGATTCAGCATGTGTTGCGCTCCTCGGAATTGGCGCTAAGGGGAGAGAAGCAAGTTATGCGCTCCCTTCCTCTTATCCTCGCACACGCGGACCGGGATTCCGAAGCCTGGGGGCCTGCGAAGCGCCCCCAGGGTTAGAGGTTTGACTACTGGCCTTCGTGGGCCTTCATCATTTCATTGATTTTGGCTTTAATGGCCGACAGGTTGAAGCTCGCTGGATCCTGCATCGGAGGATAATCGACGGCCGTGAGAGCCAGTTTACCTACCTCTTGCTGGACGAGAACGAAGCGCCAGAACTCGCGCGCATAGAAGTCATTCATGTAACCTCCGCCCATGTTGTTCAGGCTCTCGCCCCGAATAGATGGCGTGCGCTCGAACGGGTCCTGGCGAAGGTTCACGATGCCGGGCATGTCGGTCGTGACCTTTTCGCCCGGCCAGCCCCAGGGCTGCTGGATGAACTGGAACTTGAAATCATCGATGCGAAGGGCACCCAGATGGGGGCCCGCGAAGTAGAAGAGTTCATGGCGCACGGATGGTCCTTTGCCCTCAAGGAGTGCCATCTGGTTATAACCGTCCAGGTGGTTCTTGTAGGTCCGGTCTCCGAGCTTCACGCCCTTCAGCAGTTGATCGGTGATGTTGGAGTTGCCGGCAGCGGCGGAGAGGGTCGGTAACCAGTCGAGGCCAGAGAAGATGCCGTTCTCAACCGAGCCTGGCTTGACGTGTCCCGGCCAGCGGATAATCGCAGGCACGCGGAATCCGCCCTCGAAGCTGGTGCCCTTGGTGGCCTTAAACGGGGTCATGCCGCCGTCGGGCCAGGTGAACACTTCGGCCCCGTTGTCGGTGGTGAAGATGACAATGGTGTTGTCAGCCTCACCGATATCGTCAAGGTGCTTCAGGATTTCGCCGATGCAGTCGTCCATCTGCGCCATACCGGCTTCTTCGAGGTTGTAGTTGTTGGTGGCGTTCATCATCGCCTGGTACTTGGGTGGAATGTAGCTGAAGACGTGCATGCGGGTGGTGTTGTGCCAGATGAAGAAGGGTTTGCCATCCTTCTTGGCCTTGTCCATGAAGGCGTCGGTGTTCTGGACCAGCACCTCGTCAAAGGTCTCCATGTCGTACTTGGCCGGTTTGCCCTTCTGCCAGTTCTGCATGTCCGTCATGTTCGGGAATGGCGGCAACGGGCCTTCATCCACAATCTTCTGTTTGCCTATGGGTCCCCATCGTGGCTGGGAGGTTGTGTCATCGGTGTCGGTCGCCCAGCAATGCGTCAGATTACGCGGCCCGGTTTTGTCGATCCAGTCTTGCGGGTAGTCGAACCAGTACGGGTCTGACATTGCGTCGAGGTGGTAGAGGTAGCCGAAGAATTCGTCGAAGCCGTGTACGCATGGGAGGAATTTGTTGAGGTCGCCGAGATGGTTCTTGCCGAATTGGCCGGTTTCATAGCCCAGCGACTTGAGAACGGTGGCAAGGGTGACGGCCTGCGCCGGCAATCCCACGTCAGCTCCCGCCTGGCCCACAGTCGTCATACCTGTACGGAGGGGGATTTCGCCGGTGATGAAATTGGCACGCCCTGCCGTGCAGCTGGCCTCGGCGTAGTAATCGGTGAACATCATGCCTTGAGCGGCAAGTTTGTCCAGATTTGGCGTCTTGCCCGACATCATTCCGCGGTGGTAAGCGCCGATGTTGAACCAACCCACGTCGTCGCCCATGATGACGAGAATGTTTGGCGGCTTAGCGTTGGCTGCTTGCGCGTGTGCGGTCACGTTGCTGCTCGCGAGAAAGCTCGAGACAGCCAGCGCTCCAAATGCAAATTTTCGAATACCTGCACCAAAATCCATTGCGTATATCTCCTTGACAGTGATTCTCGGTTGATCTCCCCGAAGGGAGCCTTAGGACGAGTTGATCCAAACGATCAACCAACGAAGAAAATTTGTCCTCCATGCTCGGAGGGCCCTAGGGCGCTACTGTTTTGCGGGTGTCTTGGATGGTAGACCGCGGTGAGTCGTTCGACAACTAGCAAAAATGCCAGACCCGTCGCGCAGTACGCATGAGGTGGCTAGGCTGCTCCATTCGCCGTTCAACGCCCCTGTCCTTGCAACTGTGCTAGCAGCGCCCTCGCGTCCGGGTCATCGGGAGCAAGCTGGAGGAGCTGCTGTGCGTAGGTAATTGCCACTGGCAAGTTTCCCTTGTCGCGCTCGAAAGCGATCAAACCCGTCAGGACTTGGCGATCGGCAGGACGTTTCTGGTGAGCTTGCTGCAGTACGGCGATCGCCCCATCAGGATGCCCGGTGGAATTGAGAGCCACGGCGTAGACGTAGCTGTAGTTTGTGTTGTTGGGCTGGAGAGCCGCTGCTTTCGCCAGCAGGCTTAGCGCTTCGGGATACTGCTTCTGACGGACCTTTAGCAGGCCGAGAGCGTGGATGGGCTCTGCTGCATCAGGGGCCACTGCAATTGCCTTTTCCAGCCAGCGCTGACCTTCATCATCACGCTGCTGCTGACGATAGAGATCGGCGAGATTAACCATAGCGGGAACGAACCTCGGATCGAGCCGTAACGCGGTCTGCAGTTCGCTCTCGGCTTCGCCAGTGCGGCCGAGTTGAACGTAAAGCAATGCCAGGTTCATGTGATTTTCCGGCCGTTCGGCAGAGACCGTCTCACTGGCGATCAACTCAGAGACGCCTCGTTCGAGGGCAGCCTTCTGGGCGTCTTGCAGAAGATCGGGCTGGGTGCCTGCGAGCAGTCGGGCGGCTTCGATGCGCACCGAAAGAATGGGATCGCCGAGCAGTGGTGCTCCAAGGCGGACCCGCTCTTGCGGAGGAAGAGGATCGAGCGCTTTGACGGCTTGAGCGCGCACCAGGGCATCGCTATCCCCAAGCGCGGCTTGCACCGCGGGAAGGGAAGAGGGAGTGAGATATTGCGGAAGCAGGCTTAACGCGGTTGCGCGCGCAATGGCAGGCTTGGTCGCATCTGCGATCAGCTCCGTCAGAGCTTTCTCTGCGATGGGCAATCCGCGACGACCAGCATCAATGGCTGCGACAAACTGCGCTTCCTGCCTGCGATTCGGACCGTACCACTTCGCGATGACGTCGGCAGCCCAGCTATTGGACTTGTCGTTGTGACACTGATTGCAGGCGTTCGGGGTTCCGTAAGCAATCGAGAAATCGGGACGCGGCACACGGAAGCTGTGGTCTCGCCTCACATCCACCACCATGTAGGTCTTGGTGGGCATGTGACAGTTGACGCAGAGCGCGCCCGCCGTATCGGCCTTGTGATGATGATGCTGTTCGGTATCGAACTTCGCCGGGGAATGGCATTTGCCGCAGACCGCGTTCAGGTTTTCCGTCCTCAACTTCGCACTATGCGGATCGTGACAGTCCGAGCAGGTTACCCCCTCGCGATACATTTTGCTCTGAATAAACGATCCCCACTCGTAGTCTTCTTCCAGAATCTGGCCGTCGGGATGATAGACGCCCTCTTCGAGAAGGCTGGGCACATACGCATCTAGAAACGGCTGCCCTGGTTGATAGTCGGTGGTGATGGGATGGCGGCGCGAATGGCATGGCGCACACGTGTTGAGCTCATTGTGCGAGCGGGCCTGACCCTTCCAGTGCATCGTCGCCGTTTCTGGATCTGAGCCTGACCATGAGCCGCTAGCAGGCTTGAGGTCGACGGTGAGGCCGTTCGCGCCACTCTTGTCGTACGAACCCTCTTTGTGAGACTGCGCCCAGGCCACGTGAGTCGAACCCGGCCCGTGACAGGATTCGCAAGAGACATCGACCTCCGACCACGTTGTCGCGTAACTGTCCTTAGCCAAGTCGTAATTCTTGCGCAGGTTGGTGGAGTGGCAGTCGGCGCACATGTAATTCCAGGTCTGGTTTCGGCCCGTCCAGTGGAGCGGGTGCGCCGGCGTTACCTTCTGGTCGGGATAGAGGTCGAACCAGCGCTGGCCGTCGTGCTCCTTCGCCCGCGAATCCCAGGCAACGACGAAGCTCTGCATTCGTCCATTGGGGAAGGGAACCAGGTACTGCTGCAGTGGATAGACACCGAATGTATAGGGAAGGTCGAAGTCCTGGGGCTTGCCGTCTGTGCCGTCGGTACGAACCTCGAACTTGCCGTCGCGTTTGAAGAAGCTGGCGCTTACGCCGTCTCCCGCAAAGCGGGCGTCTTTGAAGTTCCCCAGCACGGTGGCATCGTTGGCCACCTGCATGGCCTCGGCGTGATGAGAAGTGCGCCAAGCCTTCACCTGGTCAGCGTGGCATTGCGCGCAACGTTCCTGGCCGACGTAGGTGGCGGAAGACGCGGTCTTCGCCTCGGGTCCATGCGCCCCGGTGTGCCAACGCCAAAACCCAAAAACGCAAATAGCAACAGCGATTGCCACCAAGGCAATCACCCCGATCCGAAGAGACTTCACAGGTTTCTTTTTGTCAGGCATGGACTGGTCGGTGCAATTATCTCCTCTGACGGCAAAACGCGCCGCGAAAAACTTCCACGACTGTTCCTCACTGACGCGGCGCTGAAGCGCCCACTCTTCCGCTCTTACCTGTTGCCAAACGTCCATCCGAGCCCTGAACTGGTGCCGTAGTCGCTGCCCGAAAAGTGCGCCGGCGGTTGGTTGTCCCAGTTGCCGTAGAACGATACGTTCCACGTCAGGTTGCTAAAAATCTTGACGTAGTACGAGGTGTTCATGTTGAAGTAAACCCGCCCTGGTTGAGAAAGCGCTGGGAAAACGACGGCGGTCATGTCGAGGGTGGTCTTGTTAAAGCGGAAGAACTTGGCATTCGCTCCGACCATGGCGGCAGCGACGTTTTGCGAGGGTTGCGGGAACGCCGCTTGGTCGTAGTTGGTATTCTGCCAGGCCATACCACCGAGCAGGGAGACAGTGGCGTGGTTGGTGTTCTTCAAATAACGCCCAATGCCGGCGCCGAGGTTGGTCTGAAGCCTGATGTTCTGCTCCGAGCTTTGCAGGAAGTTACCCAGCCCGGCGTAGAACCAATTGTTCCAGCGCAATAAGCGGAGATAATTCAGGCCGAGCGAGTTCCGCGTGGAAGTGCTAGAGCCCGTACTGGAGGACAATGTGGAATTAAGGTTAGCCCCCGCGGTCCAGCGTTCTCGCGGGTATTCGACATCTGAGCTTAAGTTGTACTGGGTTGCTTGATTACCCTTGGAATAAGTAATCCCCGAGTTTATAGACCCGTTGAAACGCTGCCAGAAGTTTTCCGACGTCTCATCCATCTGGACAATCTGCACCCGGTCGATCGTGACTTTATGCTCCGGGGTCTCTGCCACCTCAATCTTCACCGGTCGACCGCCGCCGGTTTCGGCGGTGGAGAGCGTGCCCGTGTAGACCGAGCCGTCTTCCGTCTTTACCAGGAACAACTGCTTACTCTCGATGTGGTCTATTTTCGACCATTGCACCGAACTGGTGCCCAGTATGTAGTCCATGTTGACGTAGAGCACGCCGGCATCGAGTCCCTTGACTTCGCCGGTAAGGTGATCGCCGTTCTTCATGACAACCACGTCAGTTTTGTCTCGCGCGAAAACAGGGACCGCGAGTGTAAGTATGGAGCAGAGTACGAAGCCGCGTACGCTCATCGTTAAGCCCGCCTGTTGATCGTTCCGCTCTCCCGAACGCTTGCTTCAGGAGGCAGGTCTGGCATTGCATTGCGATTGATTCTCTTACTGTACTGTCTTTCTGCGGCTGTCACTAGAGCCGGTCTCAGGAATTCCCTTAGACTACGTTTGCATATCGGCACATCTTCCGAGGCGCGATTGTGGTAGCGTTCTACTCTTTAGGACCATCATGAAAAAGATTGATTGGGACAAGCGCATCCGCCGCGCGGCTGAACTTGCTGAGCGCTACCCCAGCGCCGCCGAGATTCTTACGTTCTATAAGGACATCCTGATTTTTCAGCAGACACTATGGGCCCAGGTTTCGCCCTCCGGCGAAGCCAATGCGGGCACGAGTTTCCGCGAAGGGATGAGTGTGGACCTGGCAACTCGGCAATTACCTGCCTGGTTATCGCTGGTGCGCCGAAACGGACCGGCCAGGCTCGCATCACAGGCTGAAGAACTAAGCCGGCAATCGGGCGAGCAGCAGCGGCACATGCTTCGCAGCTTTTTGTCGTCCGGCGACTCGGAAGAAGCCTCGGATGCTTTTTTTGCTCGCGTGCTGTTTCAACCTTTGGCCGAAGCAAAGGCCGCCGCCCTGAGCCCGCCTGCCACCGATTCCTCGCGTTCAACCTGCCCCATCTGCGATGCCCGGCCGCAACTCGCGGTGCTGCGTCCCGAGGGCGACGGCGGAAAGCGGTTTCTGCTGTGTTCCTTCTGCATAACGGAATGGGAGTACCGCCGGATCCTGTGTCCATACTGCGGCGAGACCGATCACCAGAAGCTGCCGCGTTACTCGGCGGAAGAGTTCCTGGCGGTTCGAGTCGAGGCCTGCGAGACTTGTAAGCACTATCTGAAATCCGTGGACATGACGACGGACGGGTTGGCTGTACCGCTGGTGGACGAAGTTGCCGCCGCGCCGCTCGACATTTGGGCGCTCGAGCACGGCTTCAACAAAATCGTCCCCAACCTGATGGGTTTTTAGCTCTCGGGCGCGAATCCTGACGCGCTTTCGCCGTCCATTTGACCAGCACGGCTTTCACGGTATACGCTTCTTCGCATTGTTTCGCGTCCTTGTCGTAAGCTGTGTAGCTTAGGTGAAGATGTGGATCACATTGAGTACTATCCTATCGCTCCTGCGACTTTGCGCTTTCCGCGCGCGTCTGGTCCGCCCCTACACAATTTCACGCTTTCGAGTCTTTCTTCACGGAGGGCTGCGTAATGGAACTATCGAGACGGGCATTCTTCAAAACGGGCATAGCTGGCGCCGTCGGGATTACGGTTTTTGGTTTTGACGCCCGCCCGCTGATGGCGCAGGCCGCGAGCCTGAAGATTTCGCGCTCTACTGAGACCCGCAGTACTTGCCCCTATTGCTCGGTGAGTTGCGGCGTCATCATCCACACCATCGGAGACAAAGCCAAGAACGTCACTCCCCAGGTCATCCATGTGGAAGGCGATCCCGATCACCCGATTAACCGGGGTACGCTCTGTCCCAAGGGCGCCTCCTTGCAGCAGGACATTCAGAACGAGCGCCGGATCTTGAAGCCGCAAGTGCGGCGTCCCGGCTCCGACCACTGGGACGACATTCCCTGGAACCAAGCGATTGATGAAATCGCTCGCTGGACGAAAAAGACGCGCGACGCCAGCTTCATCGAAACCGATGCCAAGGGCAACACGGTGAATCGGTGCGAATCCATCGCCTTCACCGGCGGTTGTACCGACACCAACGAGTTCAATTATCTGGTCGTTAAGACGATGCGCTCGATGGGGGTAGTGCGCCTGGAAAACCAGGCCAGAGTTTGACACGGCCCCACGGTCTCAAGTTTGGGACCAACTTTCGGGCGCGGCGCGATGACCAATGGCTGGATCGACATCAAGAACGCCGACATGATGTTGATCATGGGCGGCAATCCGGCCGAGAACCACCCCTGCGGCTTCAAGTGGGTGGTGGAAGCGAAACTGAAACGCAATGCCAGGCTTATTGTTGTCGATCCGCGATTCACGCGCACCGCGTCGCAGGCCGATCTCTTCTGCCAGATTCGTGCCGGCTCCGACATCGCTTTTCTCGGTGGCGTGATCAATTACGCACTCGCCAACAATCGCGTTGCCAAAGACTACCTGGTTAATTACACCAACGCGGCGTTCATTATTAAAGAGGGTTTCAAGCTGCCCGAAGATGGACTGTTTTCAGGCTTCGATGAGACCACAAAAACCTACAACAAGAGCAGTTGGAATTACCAGGAGGGCGGCAACGAGACGGGCAAAGTTGTTCCCCTAGCGGTGTCTTCTTCGGCCACCGAGGGTGCGCCGCAGGGACACGCTCCGCAAGGTGCTGCTCCCACTGGAGAGCAGGGAAGCGCAAGCGGACACCACGGCGAAGGACAGGGTTATCAGGCCCAAGGGCCAGCAGGCGCGAAGGCGATGGGTGGTGGTCCCGTTCCGCCGCCATCGCTGCCTCCGAATATCGCCTACGACACTTCACTCCAACACCCGCGTTGCGTCTATCAACTTTTGAAACAGCAGTACTCGCGCTATACGCCCGAGATGGTCGAGCGGATCACTGGGATACCGAAAGACCAGTTTCTGAAGGCTGCGGACATGTTCACCTCGGTGCGCATGAATGGCGACACAAAAAAGGTGGCCACCGTCATCTACGCGGTGGGCTGGACGCAGCACAGCTTCGGCACGCAGATTATTCGTACCGCTGCGATGTTGCAGTTGCTAATGGGAAACATCGGTCGCGCCGGTGGCGGTGTCAATGCGCTGCGCGGGCACTCCAACATCCAGGGCGCCACCGACATGGCCGGTATTTTCGATATCCTTCCCGGCTATCTCAAGATGCCGAACCCTGCCGACAAGGACTTGAAGACTTTTCTCGAGCGCGTCACGCCCAAACCAGCCAAGCCCAAGGAATGGGACTCCTTTAACTATTGGTCGAATACGCCAAAGTTTATGGTGTCGTTCCTGAAGGCCATGTACGGCAATGCCGCCACCAAGGACAACGATTTCGCCTTTAACTATCTGCCTAAGATCGACCGTAACTATTCGTGGGTCGAGATCTGGAACGACATGTACAACGGCAAGGTCAAGGGAATGTTTGCCTTTGGCATGAACGGCGTCATGATCGGTCCGGATTCGCAGAAGAACATCGATGCGTTGAAGAAGGCCGACTTCCTGGTGGTGTGCGAAATCTACCCGGACGAGACCAGCGCTTTCTGGGAAGCGCCCGGCACCACGCCCGAAGAGATGAAACAGATCAACACCACGGTCTATCGCCTGCCCGGCGCAGGCTTTGCCGAAAAGGACGGAACCTTCGTCAACTCGGCGCGCTGGTTGCAATGGAAGAATATAGCGCTTCCGCCGCCTGGAGATTGTCGGCTCGACCAAGACATCCTGGCTCAGATATTCCTGAAGATCCGCGAGTTGTATCAGAAAGAGGGCGGCAAGTTCCCTGACCCGATCCTGAAAGCCTCGTGGTCTTACACGCTTCCCGACCACCCGTCGCTTTCGGAAGTCGCGAAGGAGATCAACGGCAAGGCGCTCGCTGAGATCAGCGACGAGAAGACAGGCGTCTCGCTAAAGGCTGGGCAGCAGCTGCCGGGCTTTGCCATGCTGCGCGATGACGGCACAACCATGTCGGGAAACTGGCTCTATTGCGGTTCCTGGACCGAAGCTGGTCCCTTGATGCAGCGGCGAGGAACGGACGACCCGTCGGGCCAGGGGATTTATCCGAACTGGGCATGGTCGTGGCCGGCCAATCGCCGAGTGCTCTACAACCGGGCATCTTGCGATCTTGCGGGCAAGCCATGGGATCCCTCGCGCAAGCAAGTCTGGTGGAACGAAACTGCGCAGAAGTGGGTAGGTAACGACGTTCCCGACTTCAAGCCCGATTCCAAGCCCGAGGAACACATGGGCCCGTTCATCATGAATCCCGAAGGTGTGGGCCGAATCTTCGTGCCGCTGGGCGCGATGGCCGACGGTCCCTTCCCGGAGTTTTACGAACCCATCGAGAGTCCCGTGGATAATCCTTTGCACCCGAACCAGTCCAACAATCCCGTGGTGAAGAAGTTCAAGACTGCGATGGACAAGTACGGCACGGTGAAGGACGGCTACAACATTATCTGCACCACCTACCGGCTGACTGAGCACTATCACTACTGGACGAAGAACAATCCGATGAACGTGCAGTTGGTGCCGGAGCCGTTTGTTGAGATCCCGGCGGAACTGGCCGACCAGATGGGCATTCGCGGAGGCGAGAAGGTCAAGGTGACCAGCGCCCGCAGCGACTATATCGCCAAGGCGATGGTGACCAAGCGGATCAAGCCCATGACGGTAGATGGCAAGAAGTTGTACCAGATCGGAATGCCGATCCATTGGGGATTTCTCGGGATCTCCGAAGGCGAGGGTCGCACTGCTAAAACCCCTGCGAACCTGCTGACGCCAACGGTGATCGATCCCAATGCATATACCCCGGAATTCAAGGGATTTCTGGTGAAGCTGGAGAAGATTTAGAGGAGGCGCGAGATGGGCGATCGAGGTACATTACGAATCCAGCAAATCTCGGCCCACCCTGGACCGGTGGCTGGCGCCGGTACGCAGCGTCAGGACCAGGTTTGCAAACTCATTGACACCACGACCTGCATCGGCTGCAAAGCGTGTGAAGTGGCATGTGTCGAGTGGAACGACATGCCGTTCCAGACCACCTACTTCGACAACACCTACCAGACGATGCCCGACACCGACTGGAATTACTGGAACCTCATCAAGTTCAACGAGGACCAGCACGACAATGGCAGCTTCGCCTGGCTGATGCGCAAACATCAGTGCATGCACTGCGAAGACCCGGGATGTCTGCGTGCCTGCCCTGCCGATGGCGCCATCGTGCAGTACTCCAACGGCATTGTCGACTTCCAGCAGGAAAATTGCATTGGCTGCCAGTTCTGCGTCTCGGGCTGCCCGTTCAACATTCCGAAGTTCAACCCGAACACCAAAAAGGTGTACAAGTGCACGCTCTGCTCTGACAGAGTGGGAGCGGGATTGGAGCCCGCCTGCATTAAGTCCTGCCCCACCGGCTGCCTGCACTTCGGGACCAAAGATGACATGAAGTTCATGGCAGAGAATCGCGCCACGCAATTGCGCGAGGTCTCGGGATTCCAGAATGCCGGGGTTTACGATCCTGACACCATTGGAGGCACGCACGTCATCTACGTGCTGCACGACGCCACCAAGCCGGAGCGCTACGGCAACCTGCCGGCCAAGCCGCGCATTCCGCTCAGCTTCACCATCTGGAAGGACATCTTCAAGCCGATTGGACTGTTCGGCGCGATGCTAGGCTTCGTGGGCGTGGTCATGCATTATGTTTTCGAAGGTCCACTGCGCACGCAACCCACTCCTCCGGTCGTGCGAATTGACCCGCCTCAGCCTCCCGCGGGAAAGGAGAGTTAGATGGCGACCTCGGCTGATCGCTTCGTACATCGTCCCAATGTCATCGACCGTTTCGGACAAACGGTGGTCTACGCCGGCGAATTGTTGCGCCATCCGGTGTACACGCGCTTTCTCCATTGGATGGTGGGCATTTTCTTCTTCCTCGCGCTGCTGTCGGGTTTCGGAATTTATCTGCCGTGGATCTTCCGCTTCTTTACGCCGCTGTTCGGCGGGGGCGCAATGACCCGTCTGCTGCATCCCTGGTTCGGCCTGGCCTTCGTCTTTTTCTTTGCGCTACAGGCATTGAATTGGTGGCAGGTGATGACGTGGACTCCGGCGGATTCGCGTTGGATGAAGCACATCAGGCGCTACGTCATCCGTAGCGACTCCACGGAATCCCCGGAGACCGGCTTCTTCAATGGCGGACAGAAGCTCATGTTCTGGGAGATTGTGTGCGGCTCTATCGCCTACCTGATCACGGGCGTGATCATGTGGTTCCCCGAAATCTTTGGCCGCATCCTGGTGGCGATTTCGTATGTGATTCATGACATCTCGGCGCTCATCATGTTGTTTGGGATTTTCTTCCATGTCTATCTCAGCACCTTCGGCGAACCCGGCACCATTCAAGCTATGACCCGCGGTACCGTGAGCGAAGGTTGGGCCTGGACACATCATCCTGCGTGGTACAAAGCAGTCACGGGCCGCGATCCGGCCGCAGCCCTGGAAGAGGCCAAGCGACGTCAGACGCCTCCGGTGCAGCCTCCACCCGTGCTTTGAACGTTCAAAAGCGGGTCCGTTGGCGATAAAGATTTAGTTGGCAGAGAAGCTGTGCGCTTGCGGCAATCCTGTCCTGTCACACCAAGCACCCAGATATGCAATAATGGCGCCGCTATGAAGCTGCGAACTTTTTCGCTCTATTTCTCTTTGGCGACAATCTTACTTTCCAGCGTCTCACTCTGCGCACAACCTCAGTCAACTCCGCCGAGCAGCAAGACCGACGACGCGCTCGAATTGGTCAAACAGGGCCAAAAGCTGAACAGCGACGGTAAGCAGGACGAGGCCCTGGCTCTCTACGAGCGCGCTCTGCAACTGTCGCCCGGACTTTACCAGGCAGATTTGGCGGCGGGAATAGCGCTGGATTTGGAGGGCAAATACGAGCAAGCTCGCCAGCATCTCACGAGAGCCATCGACGAAGCTCCGCCGGCCTCGAAGGTACAAGCGCTGAGAACCATGGCCGTCTCCTACGCCTTCGAACGCAATTCGGATGAGGCGCGAAAATACGAGCAGCAGGCGTTCGACTTGCAGTTCTCGGCCAAGCAGTTTGCCGACGCGGCAGGCACGGCCGATGAATTGGCGCGAATCTATCTCGAGTCGGGCGACACCGGACAATGCCTTCCAGTGGTACCAGAGCGGACACCTCACCGCGCAGCGCCAGCCCGACCTGAAGCCGGCCGACAAGGACCTGTGGGAGTTCCGCTGGGAGAGCGCCTTGGCGCGAGTGCGTGTCCGGCAGGGAAGAGGCGACGAAGCCAAGCAACATCTGGCGGCGGCAAAAGCGGTCCTTGACAAAGGTACGAATCCCGACCAGGCGCGTTTCTATCCCTACCTTAGCGGTTATGTCGCGTTCTACCTCGGCGACTACAAAACCGCAATTGCCGAATTGCAGAAGGGCGATCAGAAAGATCCATTCGTCCTTAGCTTGCTGGCGCAGGCCTACGAGAAGTCAGGCGACAAGACGCAAGCGCTGGATTGTTACCGCAAGGTCCTGACCATCAACACGCACAGTCCGACGAACGCGTTTGCACGGCCTCTGGCAAAGGAAAAAGTCGCAGCGCTGTCGAAGTAGAACGTGACAGGTTGACTGGGTGAATTGGAGCGGGGTACGGGGATCGAACCCGTGACATCGAGCTTGGGAAGCTCGCGTTCTACCGCTGAACTAACCCCGCTCAGTCCGGTAGGTGAGCAAAGTGTACCATCAGCGCAAATTGGGCCGCAATCCGCATGTAACCTCAGCACCACAATGCTTCCAGGCCTGAGGGCCGGTGCACTGTTGGTCGCCGGACGCGGCGCTGAATGAAGCGCCGCACTACCCGAACGATTTTGCAGTCGACACAGCTTGCATCTATTCTGGAGTTACTCAACACAACTTTCGCCGAAGGAAATCGATGACAAAGCATCTTCTCCTCGTCCTGTCGCTCTCCACGTTACTGGCTGCGCAAAATCCTCCCGCCACAACCACGCCCAACTTCGATGGCAACAGCTGGTGGGGCTATGTGAAGGTACTGGCCTCCGATCAGATGGAGGGCCGCGAGACCGGAAGCGAAGGGCTGCGCAAGGCTGCGGCTTACATCGTCGACCAGCTGAAGGCCGACGGGCTCGAACCCGCAGGCAGCAAGGGCTTCTATCAGCCGGTGAAATTCGTGAGCCGCCAGATCGACGAATCCGGCTCCAGCCTTGCGCTGGTGCGCAATGGCAAAGAGGAGTCGCTGGTGCTCGGCGAGGACGCCATGTTCAGCACCCGCGTGGACCTAGCGCCGCAAGTGGACGCGCCGCTGGTCTTCGTCGGCTATGGCCTGAGCGTTCCCGAGAAGAATTACGACGATTTCACCGGCCTCGACGTGAAGGGCAAGGTGGTGGTGGTGATCTCGGGCTCGCCGGCGGACATGCCGTCGGCCCTGGCGTCGCACTATCAATCGGCGGCGGAGCGCTCCAAAGCTCTGCGTGAGGCCGGAGCTATCGGCTGGATTTCCATCCCCAATCCGGCTTCGATGGACATTCCGTGGAGCCGCATGAAACTGGCGCGCACGCGTCCCAGCATGGCGCTTGCTGATCCTAACCTCAACGAGACGCAAGGCATCAAGCTGGTAGTAGTCTTCAATCCGGCCGATGCAGAGAAACTCTTTGAGGGCTCCGGCCACACCTTTCAGGAGATCGCCGACCTGGCCAAAGACCGCAAACCTCTGCCAACCTTCCCGCTGACCACGAGCATTCGTGCGAAAGCCAAGGTCATCAAGAAGCAAGTGGAGTCTGACAACATCATCGCCAAACTGGCGGGCACCGATCCTAAGCTGAAAGATGAATACGTCGTCCTGTCGGCGCACATGGACCATCTCGGCATCGGCGAGCCCATCAACGGCGATCGCATTTACAACGGCGCCATGGACAATGGTTCGGGATCGGCCTTGGTGCTCGACATTGCGAACTCGATGCATCGCTCGCAGGCGAAGCCCAAGCGCTCCATTCTCTTTGTGTGGGTGACGGCTGAGGAGAAAGGCCTTCTCGGGTCCAGGTATTTTGCTACGCATCCTACCGTGCCCAAGAATTCGATAGTCGCCGACATCAACACCGACATGTTTCTGCCGATTTTTCCGCTCAAGGTCCTGACGGTGTACGGCTTGGCTGAGTCCGACCTGGGAGATGCCGTTCGCCAGGTCGCGGACGCACAGGGAATTCAAGTGCAGCCCGATCCGCAGCCGCTACGCAATTCCTTCATCCGCAGCGATCAGTACAGTTTCATCCGGCAGGGAATTCCTGCGGTTGCGATGAAGGTTGGCTTCGCGCCCGGCTCACCGGAGGCGGTGACCGAGAAGAAGTGGCTGACGGAGAGATATCATGCGCCGTCGGATGATCTGGAGCAGCCGGTGGACCTTGCGGCAGCCGGGAAGTTCGAGGACATCGTGCAGGCCCTGGCTATCAAGGTGGCCAACGATCCGCAGCGCCCGCAGTGGAAGAGCGACAGCTTCTTCCGGCGGTTCGTGACTGAAAGTTCGCCAGGACAATAACTGCTGGAGGAATCAGATACATCTATTCTGGAGTTACTCAGGACAGCTCTCTCCGCCTGACTCGTGGAATTTAGGTCTCCGTGGTGGAGGCCCCCCGTATTCATCCGACGGAAGGAGCGCTTGAGCGCTCCGGAATAGTTCGGCTGGTCACGCGCTTTAGAGGTGGTGTGCGAACTGTGCCGTCCTTACGGGACTCGGCCTCGCCTACCACTTTACCCGCGACTCCGCTGCGCTCCGTCCTGGGCTAACTGCGCTTCCACACCTACGGGATTCCATTCTCGCGCGTCCAACTCCCCGGCAAAGGAAAACTGAATCCTCATACAGAACACAGACTCTGAAGTTGAGCTTCCTTTGCGTGTCGGATGGGGCGCCGAGTCGAAGGACTCCTAATACGCTACGCTCGCTCAGATGACACTCCCGGAATGCAATCTACCGTTATGAATAACCCAGCTGAATAGTTTTGCTGTTTATCCGGAACTAATTGCCCGCTGACGGGTGAATAAGGGATGGGGAAATGACTTGAGTGTTTTCAGAGTATGCCTTGCCGTCGCGCTTACGCTCGGTCTGGTTTTATCGGTTTCCGCTCAGGAGGTGACTCTGCATGGCGGCACCAGCGTTGTTCTGGTTCCGACCTTGGTGACCGACTTGAATGGAGAGCCGGTCTTTGGGCTGTCCGCCAAGAACTTTTCCATCTACGACAACGGTCTAGAGCAGAAGGTCCAGCTTGACGAGACTCTCCACTCGCAACCGATCTCGGTGGTAGTCGCCATCGAAAAGGGACGCACCGGCAACGAGACCCTGGACAAGGTGAAACGCATCGGAAGCATGCTTTATCCCATCGTCGGTGAGGGAAAGGGTGAGGTTGCAGTGGTTGCGTTCGACAGCAAACCCGTCCTGCTGCAGGATTTCACCGGCAACCTGGACCTGGTGACCGCTGCGCTCAACCGCATCAGCGTGGGCGACTATAACGCGGCTTCGCTCGATGCCATCTCCGATTCCACCACATTGCTCGATGCGCGTCCGCAAAGCAATCGCAAGGTCCTATTCCTGGTTTGTGAGGCCAACGACCGTGGAAGCGCAGCTACAATTCCCGAGGTCATCCGCAAGGTCGAGCGCAGCAATGTGCTGGTGTATGGCGCGGCTTACAAGCCCGGAGCCGCCGCCAAGATGGACAAGGTGGGCGACACGATCGCAGACCCGTCATCGCACCCGGTGAATTTGTTCGGCATCTTCTCGGCGCTTGCAAAATCCGCGCAAGAGAACATCCCTGAGACCATCGCGGAGATGTCTGGTGGGGAGTACATCCTGTTCAGTGACGAAAAGAAACTGGAAGGCCGGATAGCGGACGTCAATAACCATTTCTTCAATCAGTATCTGCTGAGCTTTACGCCGAAGAAACTGTCGCCGGGGCAGCATTCCCTTCGCGTGGCAGTGCATGACTACGGCGAAGTCGCAGTCAATGCTCGTACCGGATACTTGGTAGGTGAATCGCCCCAGAAGGACACTTTGGCTGGAGGGGAGTCCGGCCGACCTAACACGCAACAATAACTTCCCGCCCGATTATTTTCGCCGGTGTAGTTGTGCATCCAGCGATAACGTTCCTGCGCCTGTGATCAACAGGAACACCAGTCCCAACATCATGCTGAAATCGGTGCGGGCTTCGTGCAACACGCTCCACATACCGCTCTTGGCGATCATGGGAATTTTCGTGGTGGCGATCGCGACCAGGATAACGCCCAGCAGCGGAATCGCCGCCAGCCGGGTAAGTAATCCCAGCAACAGCAGCGTCCCGCAAATTATCTCAAGCGATCCCACGAACGGCGCCATGAGTTGCGGTGCTGGAATTCCGATCTTCTCGAACCGGCCAACGCCCAGCTGAGTAGGGAAGAGAAATTTCTGGATGCCTTCCGAGACGAATACCCAGCCCACGAGGATGCGAATCAGCAGCAGCGCTTTTGCGGTGCGAGCTGTCCAGCTTGGGCCAGGCGTACGTGCCTCTCCCGGGTTAGTCATGAGGACCTCTCGGGTTTGAAGGGATACGGCTCAGGCCATCACTTCAAACCGATCAATAGTTTCGGCTAGCCTTTAACCGCTGGCGGAGGTGGAGCGGTGAACTGGCTCAAGTCGGCATACCCCAATGTTGTCTCAATGGCGCTGATCTTTTCGACCGCATCGTCGAAGCCGTCTTTGCCGAACATCTTGTGCTCGATGTCCTCGAACTGGTCGGAGAGTTCGTCCAGCTGCTTGTTGGTGAAGTGCGTCTTCCACGCCGGAAAGACGACGGTATCTTCGCGCGCGGCGTGGTTGCGATACATCAGGACAAAGGCTTCCAGCGAGCGCGCCAGCGGCTCGGCATTGGCGGTGGCGATGCTCCCACTCTTGGTAACAGCCAGCAGATAGCTGGTGATCTCGCGGCCGCGCTGGTGTTGCTCCAGCAGTATCTCGGTGAGCTTTGCTGCCTCACCGCCGCCTTTGTGCACCACCGGGAAGATGTGTTCCTCTTCCAGCATTTTCTCGTGGTAGTTCTCGCCGAAGTCGCGGAACAAGACGCCCGTTCGATAGAGCGCGCTGGCATCAAGGGAGCCCGCATTGGCTCGTATCTTGGGAACGCTTTCCGTGTACACCAGCAGCGCCCGACGGAGCACGCCGTGCTCGCGCATCAGGTCTTCCGTGGCCGTAACTTCCGGCTCTTTCGCTTCCGGGGAAGCCAGAAGAACGCCGGGGGCGATAAGACCCGCAGCGGTTACAGTAGCTGTTCGGGTGATTAATTCGCGACGGGTAAGCGGTTGGGCGCTCGGGGTCATCGGTATCTCCAGACGATTATGATACTCGCTAATCCTTACGGCCAATGGGTCGAAGGTCTCTCCCGGGCCACGCCATCAGATACCCGAACGATACCGGAACGCCTCTTGAAATAGGTCGATTTCTTTGGCCCGGAGACAACCGTTTTCCTCCTCGCGACCATCGGTATAGGTAGGGGCGCAATTTCGGAGGCTAGAAATGAAAGGCATAGTTGCAATTGGAATCGTGGCGCTCTTCTTGTTTGGCGGCTCTTCAGTAGTGGCCAACGCAAAAAACACCATCCACCATGACCAGGCCGTTACTGGTTGCCTTGAGAGCGGGGGAAGCGCCGGCCACTACAAACTCGCGGCACAAGACGGGACCACATGGCAAGTGAAAGAAGGCGAATACATTAATTTGTCACCCTACGTTGGCCACACGGTGACGGTTGCGGGTCCGGAAGCGACCAAACACAGAGAGCAATTGACGGTGATGGATGTGGCCGTGGATAGTCAGAGTTGCCACTAATAGTCGGCACAGATAGGTTGCGCGGACAACTGGCTCGCGCGAAAACTTTCAGCAGGTCGTAAGTTGGGGGGGGCTGTACTGGAACTAATATCGGCAACAGGCCTCTCCCGCTTCAACCTTACTTCGTCGCATCTTCCTTCGTCGCAACCATCAGATTGACCGGCCCCGGCATACGCACCCGCTTGCTCTCCGCAAAGCCCACCTGCTTCAACCATGCTGCATATTCAGGCTCGCTGTAACTCGCTCCCGCATGCGTCCCTACCAGCATATTGAGCGCAAACAGCGTTGCATAACGAGGCGATGTCTTGTCCGCATCGAGGATGAAGTCGGAGATGACCAGCCGCCCGTGCGGTGCCAGCGCCGTGTAGGCGCGCTCTAGAAGTCGCCGGTTTTCTTCCGGCGAAAACATGTGACAGATAGCCGAGAGCAAGACCAAGTCGTACTTGCCGGCTTCCAGCGGAAGGCTGAGCATGTCGCCGGGCCGAGTGCTGATGCGATCGCTGAGTCCGGCGCCGCGAATGTGCTCCTCGGTAATTGGCAGCACTTCCGGCAGATCGACAATCACCGATCGCAGCGCTGACGCAGCTTTTACAAACGCGATGGAGTACGCGCCCGAGCCGCCGCCGAGATCGAGCATACGTTTCTCGCCGTTCAAGGCCACGGCTTGCGCCACGGCGCGTGCCCGTCCGCGGGCGATGTGATCCATAGCGGCGATGAAGGACTTGACCCAACCGTTGTCGCGCCCGGCTTCGACGGCGGTGCCGGTGCGCACGGCCTCGGTCAGCTTCGACCAGCGGGGCCACAGGTTCGCGGTGTGCAACTGTGCCGCCCGAGCGCTGTCAGGTGAGCCCTCAGTCAGGAAGCGCGCTGCCGCTGGGGAATTGGTGTAAATTCCGTCGTGCTTTTCCAGCAGCTTCAGACTCACCAGGACATTCAGCAGCATCTCGGTGCCGCGCACGGCGCATTTCACGCGGCTTGCGATTTGCGATGCCGTTCCACCCTCGCCGACGGCCGTAAACACGTCGAGCTCTAACGCCGTAAGAACTGTGCGACTGGCCATGAAGCCACGGATTAGCTCGTTGAGGTCATCGGGCAGCACGCCCGCGACGTCTTTGCCCTTCAGCATGGCGAGGTACTTATTGCCATGGTCGAGGATCTCGCTCTTCATCTCGGCATCAGGGATGCGCTCGAGGCGCGTGACTTTCTGCCCGCCCTTCAGGTGCGACGACACGATCTCGGGCATGTCGTTTGCGGTCAGCTTCGTATACCACGTGCCTTCGGGATAGACGATCATCACGGGGCCGCTATCGCAAACGCCGAGGCAGCCGCAGCTGGAAACCTGGACATCGTCGGCCAGTCCCTGGCTGCCCAGCTCACGATGCAGGGCGTTGAGAACCACAAACGATCCTGCCGCCGAACAGCAGGGAACTCCTTCCGCTTTTTCCTGAGTGCAAACGAAAATGTGATGACGAAACGGTTCCACGAAAACCTCCAAGGCAGTTGTCAGTTGTCAGTAGTCAGTTCTTGAGTGTTACATTCCATCTTCTGACCTGAGACGAGCGACCGAAAGGGCGAAGCTCACAGCGTGGAGTGATGACGGACGGCAGCCGCGTACCAGACGGCTGATGGGTCGGGATGTAAGGATTTTTACCACGGAGACACAGAGAGCACGGAGGTGAATCGAAACGGAGTGTACCCTGATACGCCCCGAAACGACGCCCAATCCGAGACGATTTGTGAAACGACTTGCTCTTCTCCGTGCTCTCTGTGTCTCCGTGGTAAAAATGGCATTCCCGGGTTCATCTCTCAGTAACCGTTTTCCACAACAATTCAGCTTGACAGCGCACGCATCTGCACTATGATGTTTTAAACATTTGTGGTGGGATTTGTTTTGGGGTGCTTGGCGATGCAACAGACGTTCACATCCAAAGAAGTGGTGGCCTTGACGGGCATCAGCCCGCGCCAGCTGCAATGGTGGGATGAGCGTCACATCGTTGTCCCCACGCGCGAAGGCCATAAACGCATCTATGGGCTGGACGACCTGGCCGAAGTAGCCGTCATCTGTGACCTGCGCCAGCGCGGCTTCTCCCTGCAGAAGATTCGCAGGGTCATCCGCTTCCTGCAAAAGGAGCTGGGCAAGCGGCTGGTGGAGACGGTCACCGCCGCCTCCGAGTATCACCTGCTTACCGATGGCCGTCATATTTACCTCGAAGATTCCGCCCGCGCGGTGGTCGATCTGCTGAAAAACGCCCGCCAGCCGATGTTATCGGTGTGCCTCAGCGACACCATCCAGCGGGTTCGCGCCGACATTCGCGGTGCCAGAAAGCGCAATGGTTCGGTTCGTCATCTAACCGTACGACGTCATAGGGCTTCTTGAACCGTCCCGAGGAGGGCACATGATCGGAGAACTGAGCGTCCTGAGCGAGTGGATCCCCGAACAGATGCAGCCTGGAACCATCTTTGTGCTGGAAAACGCCGGCGAGGTCGGCGAGAAGGAAGACCCCTATTGGGCGGTGCTGTCGTGCCCAAAATGCGGACAGCTCGGACTGGTCACGCGCAAGCAGATCGCGGGCCTGCTGACCGTCATCTGCGGCTCCGAGAAGTGCTCGGCGCAATTCTTCATCCGCGATGAAGAGATTGTGCAGCGCAAGCCGAGCTAGCTGAGACCTTTTCACTGGACGGTTGCCTGACCGCAGCAGCGTTTGTACTTCTTGCCCGAGCCACAAGGACACGGGTCATTGCGGCCAACTTTGGATTGTCTGCGCCGCGGTTCGACCTTGCCATGAGTGGTCGCAGCCATGCGACGATGCGCCGCAAAATACTCATGTATCATCCTCACCGCAACTGCCGCTCCCACAATCAAATTTTCTCGCTGCTCGGCGCCGATGGGTTCCTTGGAAGGGCGCAACTCGGGGTCAGGATCGTGTTCGTGGAACAATATTAGTATCGCTAGCATTGCCCCTTGATGCTCTTCATCGTCGAATAATTCGTCCCACGCCTCGTTCCGCATCGCGACGCCGCGCATGAAGCCCCACGCCCAATCGTTGGCATACGCAACGCCATCCTCATCCTCCTGCAACACGGGCAGAAATATCTCGCCAGAGGACAGGATTTCGGCAATGTTGTTCCAATGGCGGAGAAGCAAATCCAGGCACTCCTGAAGTTCCTCTACATTGTCGAACGGGACCTCGGCGTCATCTGATTCCAACCCCCAGATCTCTGGCAAACACTCGCTAGGCAGGACGAGCTCGGGACCGCAGATCAGGGCGGCGAAGAAACCATCAACCTCCTCCATGTTCATGGCGAGTTCGCTATCCGATCGGAGGAGCAATTCCTCCAGTCGATCGAACTCCTTATCGGTGAGCCTGTGCGAAACGTCGTGCATGCGCGTGTGCTGGAGCGACGGGCCGGCGCCCGTCCCACACCAGAATATATTGTTCGCTCCTGGCCTGCCTCCGGAATTTGACCCGGAAAGAATAGTGAAGTCAAAGCCATTTTCGCATGTTGCTCACGCGACCTCCGGCTTCTCCACAAGCTGTGTCTGGTCCCTTTGTGGACGCAGCCGCACGAGAAAAGCCTGTCTGCCGGCATCTCTTTGGACGCGCTGCGGCTCCGGCCCTCTCCCGCCAGCGAGCTCACCTTCCGTCTCCACTTTCGCCTCGTGCCCTTCTTCCTCCTCAGGAACTCTTAGTTCGCAATCGGCGTCGGCCAAATCGTAGTCCTGCTCGAAGCTGTCGTAGCTTCCCGCCACCGTAGCGCCCTGGCCCTGCTCAAAATTGGCGCCCTGCTGCAGGTTCGAGCTGGCAATCTGCAGCCCATACAGCAACAGTCCCGCAACCTTGTTGTCGATCTGGTCGCGGAGCAGCGCCTCCATCACTTGCATCAGCGCCATCTGGATGGAGTTGGCGTCCTCCAGCGTCGGCAGTTGCAGGTGGTGATATTCGCCCAGCATGATGTGTTTTTGCATCCGCAACCGCCGGCCCATAATGCCGAGGTGGAAGAAACAATACGCGCGGCCTCGCAAGGCCGGTGATCCGCAAAACTCGCCATTCGTTTTTATGTGTTCACAAGTACGCATGACCTGTCTCCTGTGCAGCTTTACTTGAAACTCGAAACTTGAAACTCGAAACTGATTCTCCTAACCCCCAACCCCCAGCCCCTGACCCTGCCTTCCACCCCCATCCCGTTCCGGCTTTGAAGGGACATGGCTTCACTGGCTGCTGAAAATCTGGATTAGTTCATGGTTTGTGTCAGGGCACGACTTCAGAGGCTGCTGAAAAACTCGCTCTCGGCCGCATTTGAAGGGGCGTACCTTTAGGTACGCCGTCGTAAGTCTTTTATATTTGTCATCCCGAACCGACTTTAGTCGGTGAGGGATCTGCGGTTTTGACTTTTTCAGCAGCCTCTTCAGTCGTGCCGATAAGTCATTTATTTTTTCACTTCGAGCGGGCTTCAGCCCGCGAGGGGCTTGCTTTTCCGAGTTTTTCAGCAGTCTCTTCACCCGTGCCGATAGAGTCCCGCTCCGTTCATGTCTGCACAAATGCGCACGATTTTTCTCCTGCTTTGTGTTAGGGCACAGCTTCAGCTGTGCCGATAGACTCCAGATCCGATGGGCTTCAGCCCCTGAGGCACTTCCGGCTTCAACCTCGACCACACCACCCCCTCCCCCTCTTCCCTGCAAAATCTTGAAAACAAAGGGCTGCCATAAAAAATTCCCCGCAAAATATTGTATTCAGGGGGCTTACAGGCAAAATATTGAGCCGCAAAGACTTATTGGCTGTTGAAGGGTAGTAGGGCCCTGGAAAAGCTCGGTTTGGCAATTCGACGGTCGTCACTTGACGATTCCTATGGCGCGAATGAAGCAGGCTGTTTCTCCATCCACTATCCACGAATCACTATCCACTGCTTCAGACACAAATGGGCAGGAGCGCCGGGCGCGGCGGTTCCTGCCCTACATCGAAAGTATGTTTCTGCCCGTCGATACCGTCAAGTTACGAAAGTACTAATCGGCGCTCCTATTTGGCCCGCCATTCCGAAATGGGAATGACGCAGATCGACCAAGGGCTAAATGCTGGCGGCTGAGTACTGACGGATGTGTGCTTTAACTATCCACTATCCACTAATCACCATCCACTGCTCTTCCGACCCAGTCCCGCCCAGCGGGACGAAAGAGGATAGCCCACCGTTTCAACGGTGGGTGGAGTGGAAAAAGAGATCGAGTCCCTCGGGGACGGCAGAGGATTCTGTCTTGGAATTTGCCCCGCCCTAGCCAAAACAAGTCTAGAATGAGCACCCCAACCGCCTACACCTGGTTGGCCTGCGCTACGGGTCTAATCAAGGACAACATTTGATCTTCAATGCGGGCCCACGGCTGGTTCAGGTCAACAGTTCGCAGTCTGACCCGGTGCCCGTGCAGGTAGTAAGACTGGTCAAGCGACCTTTCAGCGGTCGGGTAGAGCAGGATTCCGTCCGCGAGTCCATCAACCTCTCCTTTGTACTCGAGGTTGCGAAGATAAGCGCAAAGTTGATACAGATGCGACGATCGCAGCTTTTGTGCGAAGAAGCGACTCTGGAAAAGCGTTTCGGAATACTTGCATTCGATGATGATCGTTCGGTTGACTGAACGCAGGCTCACGTCGGTGAGCATCTCAGGCAGCAAGTTTAAGTCCGAGCCTTCCAGCGCCGTTGCTGACCAACTCATCCGCTCGCTCTTCACCACGAACGTCCTCTGACGCCGAGCGAAAAAGTTTCGGACGAATTTCTCAAAAACGCGCCGCATGCGCCTCTCGTCCCTATCAACTTCTCGGAAGCGATAATGCCCAGGCCGATCCTGTGCCTCTAGTGACTCATACAGGAATCGGCAAATAGTGAGGAGGAATGAATACAACCGATTATTTTGATGGAGGCGCACGGCGTGAAACACACGTGGACTTAATTCAATGTCGTGCGTTTCGGACAATAAAGTGGCTGTCTTGCGTAACTCTCGGCGAACCTCCGTTTCTAATTCCTGCACCCCGAGCAGCCGTCTCAACGTCGCCTTCAGGATTTGGTTACTATGAATGTTGCTGCTCATCTCGTCGAATGCGCAGTAGAGCCTGCGGGACTGCATCATAAGAGTGCGGATTGACGGAGCCATGAGAATTCGGCCATGTGGGGTACTGGTCGATTCTTCGAAAGGGATGTAGCCCTTTTCGAAGCCTCGTCGATGGAGCGATTGAAGTCCACTGATCAATTGTCGGGAGAACAAATGCAACGTGTCGGGGAACTCCTCGGCGGCGTAGCGCTCGATTTGTCGGGGGGCAAACTCATCCCATGCGTAGCACAGCAGGTAATAGATATTCGCGACGGGGATGGATGCCATTAGGCCTGCCCGATCTTCGTCTCCAATTTTTCGCGCCACTCCTTAACGCGATCCTGGTCGTCGAACCAGTACTCTTTGAGGAGCGGCATAATCTCGTGGCGAATGGCTTCGGCGTATACCTTTTCCGTGAGAGCCGCACCGTTCCTGCAGAAGTAGCTGTGGCCGACCACGAAACCTGGGCCAAGGTTCTGTTCCTCAGCTATTGCTTTGTTCAACGCTACTAATCGCGCTAGCACGGCTGCCGCAAACCCAGGTTCCGTTCCTCCGCCGATCAGGAAATCAATAAACGCTTTGGACTCGAAGAGGGGCGCCAGTTCAACAAAGGCGAAACGACGCCTCAATGCGTAATCGACGAGTGCAAGCGATCGGTCAGCGGTATTCATCGCACCGAGAATATGGACGTTGGGCGGTACATAAACTGCTCGTCCTCCAAGACCGAATACGTGAGTGTCAGCGAGTTCTTGCTGCCCCGCTTGTCAGATTCAATCAGCATCAGCAATTCGCCAAAGACTTTGCTGAGGTTACTCCGATTGATCTCATCAATGATAAAAACGTAGGTTGAATCCTGATCGAGGGATGCGCGCCGGCAGAAACGGACAAACACACCGTCCTGCCTTTCGAAGCCGCTCGCAACTGGCCGGTAACCCTGAATGAAATCTTCGTAAGAGTAGGTCTGATGGAACTGGATCATGCTCACACGAGAGGGCAACTCATGGCCGATCAGCGTATAAGCCAACCTCCTGGCAAGGAATGTCTTGCCCACGCCCGGTGGCCCTTGCAGGATGATGTTTTTCTTGGTTCTCCAAATTTCAAGAATGGCTTCAAACTCAGACTTTTCAAAGGCGACTCCCCTCAGGGCTTCGTCCACAGTATAAGGTGGAAGGATCGGTGGGACCGGTACTAGAGATAGGGCTTCGGAGACGCCAATCAACTTGGTCAGATAGTGGACCGTGTCCTGATAGGGCGTGAAATCCGTGAGCGTTTTTACAGCGAACACTAGCTTTGATTTCCAATTGCCCCAACGCTCCCAACGGACCTGACGCACGTTTCGATACGTTGATCGTTCAGCCCGGAACTCGTATTGACCAATCACCGCTCCGTACCCAACAACTTCATCCCGGCCTCTCTTCACGATCACTTGATCGCCGACCTTCATGGAATGGAGAAAATCAAAACAGGCACGGGAGTCATTCGTTGGAAAGCCCTGCAAACGATAAACTTCGGTGAGTCTTGTGGCAATGGCCGCATGATCAGCGTACTGGTTCAGGTTTCCCAATTCGTCCCAGCCAATGGCCATGATTCCTTCTCGGTAGAACTCCTCCCAGAATTGGGCCCTAGGTCCGGGTGCATACACCCAAACCCGCGAGTTCCTTCCCGGTTCCATCCCGGAACTATATCAGATATCTCGTCCTCGTCTCCCTCGTGAGTTGCCAGCGACTCACGAATCACCTCCACCTCGTCTGGCGTGATGGCAAAGTTCGTCCCTTGGGGCGACTGGATAATTGAAAGGTCGGGTAACCTCGCTGACAAGAACGAGCGCGATAGAGGCACCGGGTAGACGTTATCAATGCGAAGGCGAACCCGCAGGCCGACCTTATCGAACTTATCTGCCTGCACGGCAAACTGAAGGGCATCCTGCTCCATCATTGCGGGGGCCGTCAGCACCGTCGCTGCTGCGACAATACCTGCTTCGGGGCCACTCCTCCAGAGGAATACAGCGTCCCCCGGGATTATCAACTGTTTGTATTGGTTAACCGACCACGACATCTCGCGGAGACTCATCAAAGCTCCATCGATGTCGTATAACTTCGGGTTCGCCTGAAAGATCCAGGTTCTAGTCGCGCTCGGAAGTGCTTCAGGAATGGTCAACTTGTCCTGCTGTTTAAGGGGGCATAGCGGAGAAATGCTGAACAAGTTATTCAACGACTCCACCGCTCAACCTACTCATTCTCGCATCGCAGGGGCGCCGCATGAAACTTAAAATCCCCACGCAAGCAAAACCGGCTTGGGTGGGCAGGCTCCGCGACTCGGACGCGTCCTCTATCGCGGTCGTGTCGTGGCTCAGGATGACAACGTGAATCCACTGATGGCTGAGAGCTGACGGCTGACGGCTGGTTTGCTACCGTACCGACGCTTTGCCTGCCGCCGACACCGGCACCTGCTCGACGATCTCGATGCCGAAGCCTTCCAGGCCGGCGACTTTGCGCGGGTGATTGGTAAGCAGGCGAATGCGTCTGAGGTTCAAGTCCGACAAGATTTGCGCGCCGATACCGATCTCGCGCTGGGTACGACGCTGGCTCTCGGGCAGCGTTGCCAGTTGCTGCTCGTGATGGAACTGGATGGTCATGCGGTCGCCGAGTCGCTGCACCGAATAGCCCTTGGAGGTCGAGTGCAGATAGATCAGCGCGCCGCGGCCTTCTTCGGCGATGCGATGCATGGCGGCGTCAATGACGTCGTGGCATCCGCACCATTTCGCGCCGAAGACGTCGCCCACCAGGCAGTGCGAATGCATGCGTACCAGCACCGGCTGGTCGCCGGTATTCTCGACATCGCCCTTCACCATGGCGATGTGCGAGTCGCCATTGATCTCCGACTCGTAGGCGATCATGCGGAACTCGCCGTAAGCGGTGGGCACGATCGACTCGGCCAAGCGCCGCACATAGCGTTCGTGGGCCATGCGGTAGCGGATGAGCTCGGCGACGGTGAGCATCTTCATATCGTGCCGGCGGCAGAATTCCGTCAGCTCAGGAACCCGGGCCATGGTGCCGTCGTCGCTCATGATTTCGCAAATCACGCCGGCGGGAACCAGCCCGGCGAGGCGAGCGAGATCGACCGAGGCTTCCGTCTGTCCAGCACGCACCAGCACGCCGCCCTTGCGCGCGCGAAGCGGGAAGACGTGGCCGGGACGCGCCAGATCGTTCGGCCGGGTCGCAGGATCGATGGCCACGCGAATGGTCTGCGAGCGGTCGTAAGCCGAGATGCCAGTTGTGACTCCATCCTTGGCATCGATGGACTCGGTGAAGGCGGTGCCGAAGTTGGAGGTGTTTTCTGCGGACATCTGACCAAGACGAAGGTAGTCGAGCCGCTCTTCGGTCATGGCCAGGCAGACCAGGCCGCGTCCGTACTTGGCCATGAAGTTGATGGCTTCGGGAGTGATCTTCTCGGCGGCCATGGTCAGGTCGCCTTCATTTTCGCGGTCCTCGTCGTCGATGACCACGATCATGCGGCCGTCGCGGATGTGCTCCAGCGCGGTCTCGACATCGCAAAATGGGGAATAGGCGGACATGATCGGCTTGATGGAGATTTTAGCAGGGAAGCGGATCCGCTACTCGCTCTTCGCTATTCGCTCTTCGCTTTTCGCCAGAGCGCGAAGCAAGTGTTGCGCCGACTTACAAGCAGGTACCTCGACTCCTCACTGCGTTCGTCGCTCGGGATGACAACCTCTATCTACCGTCCTCGCTCGGGATGACAGTTTGGCGTTTTGGAACGACAGTTTTGGCGTTATGGACGGTGGGCGAAAACCCGAGAAGCGAAAGGCGAAGAGCGAAAAGCGAATCGTGTCTCCTCACGCCTTGGGATTGAATGCATGAATCAACCAGAAGGTGAGCATGGCCACCACAGCCGACGCCGGAATGGTGAGAATCCAGGCCCACACGATGCGTCGAGCTATGCCCCAGCGCACCGCGGAGATGCGGTTGGTGGTTCCGACACCGATGATGGCGCCGGTAATGGTGTGCGTGGTGCTGACCGGAATTCCCGCCAGCGCCGTGCCGAACAGAGTGATTGCGCCCGCGGTCTCGGCGCAGAAACCGCCGACCGGCTTCAGCTTGGTGATCTTCGAACCCATGGTGTGCACGATGCGCCAGCCGCCCAGGTATGTGCCGAGTGCGATTGCCGCATGGGCGGCGAGAATGATGGGCCAATGCCAGCGTCCCCAGTTGGCCGCAAAGTCTTCCGGCCTCATAACGCCGGCTGTGAACAGCGCCCCGGCGACGATTCCCATGGTCTTCTGCGCATCGTTTCCGCCATGACCGAGGCTGTAGGCAGCCGCCGAGAGCAGTTGCAGGCGGCGAAAGAGCTTGTCAACTTGGCGCGGCGACTTACGCTGAAAAATCCAGGAGATGGCTACCATCAGCCCAAACCCGATCACGAAGCCCATCACGGGAGCGACCACAATGAAAATCAGTGTCTTGGTCCAGCCGCCGGGAAGGATGACGCCAGGCGCCGTTCTCCAACCATGCAGAATCGCGGCTCGCGCCAGGGCGGCTCCGGCATATCCGCCGATCAAAGCATGGGACGACGAGGTTGGCAGACCCAGAAGCCAGGTCAGCACGTCCCAAACAATCGCACCCAGCAATCCGGCCAAAACCACGTACTGGGTAACGATATTCAATTGGATCATGCCGCTGCCAATCGTCTTGGCAACGGCGGTTCCCAGCAGGAACGCGGCCAGAAAGTTGAAGGCAGCCGCCCACACGACGGCCAACTTCGGGGAGAGTACACGGGTAGAGACGACCGTCGCGATGCTGTTGGCCGCATCGTGAAAGCCGTTCAGAAAATCAAAAATCAGCGCGGTGACGACCGTGATGATCAACAGAACCAGGGTTGTGCTCACGAGCGCACGTCCTCGGCTGGATTTTGGTTCGAGTGCACGGCAGACTTTCTCAAGCGCTCTTCAGAACGACTGTTTCAAGGACGTCGGCAACATCTTCGGCCTTGTCGCTGGCTTCTTCCAGGATTTCCAGGAGTTCCTTCAACTTGATTAGTGTGATGGGATCGAAGCCACCGTCAAAGAGACGGCCGATAGCGTCGCGGCTTACCTGGTCGGCCTCATTTTCAAGGCGGTTCACCTCCACGCAGTGCTCCAGCACGTGGCTGTCTTTGTTCAGCAGGGCGACCGCTTTCCCCAGTTCCTCAGCCTGTTTCAAAATGATTCCCGCCAGGACCTTGGCCGATGGCGACGGTTGAGTGATCTTGTAGTTCAGCAACCGGTCGCTCGCACTGTAGATGAAATCGAGAACGTCATCAAGGGACGAGGCCAATAGGTGGATATCTTCGCGGTCGAAAGGCGTGATGAACGTCTGGTTCAGCTTAATCAGGAGCTTGTGGGTCATGTCGTCGCCACGGTGCTCGATTTCCTTGATCCTCTGCACGGCGGTGGGCATCTGTGCATAGTCGTAGTTATGCAAAAGGTCCGACAGAACCTTGGCACCCTCGACTACGTTGTTCGCAATGTCGGCGAACATGTCGAAGAATTTTGTCTCACGTGGAATGAGGCGCACGATGATGGGCTCCTGCAGCGGTGCTCGATGGGAGATTCACAGGCACAAGCATGTGAAAGTAGGACTGCGAGAATATTAAAATCCGGTGAAACAGCTAACTATCGCATGCCGCTGGAAGCACGGTCAAACTCGGTTTGCCTGGGCAAAGAAAAAGGGCCGCAAGTGCGCGGCCCTCGAGGAATTTGGTCGACTTACAGCGTGGACTCTATTTCGAATCCCCAAGCTTCCAGCAACGGCTCCGGAATGTACTTGGAGTTCTTGTTCTTTCGCGCCCACTCCCGCAAACGGGTCGAACGGATGTATTGATCAGGCTGGAGCTTAAACTCCTTCACCACCTGCTCAAATTCTGTAATCGTGGGAACAACCGGTCCGATGGGTTCCGGCTTGCCCCAGTTAGGATTGCCACGTCGCTTTGCCATATGTGTTCTTCCTGGATCGGGATCTAACTATCTGGATGACGTACTGGCCCCCAATGATGTCTCAAGCCCGACTATCTGATTGGATTCACTATACTTCTACAACGATTCAGGGTGTGCTCTGGGATGCACCCCCCGGTGGGCCGAAATGCAGGGAAAAGAATCCCACTGGAGCCTTTTGGACTGATCACTATAACCCGGTTTTGCTGTCATTTTCAAGAGAATTTCACAAAACGCCGCTTTTAGGCCAAGGCCGTACCAGCGAACATGGCGTACTCCATTCCTACTTTTGTGGGTGTTTCCTCGGTGGTGCTCTCCCGGATTATCGGAACCACATTGTCAGCGATATCGCATTCAAGTTCATTTGTTCTGCGCCGTGCCCGATGCGCGAACTGCATCCTGGCATTCTCTGGCCGATGTGAGGACCCCATCGATGGCCGGGTCGGTGCGCAGCTTGGCGAGCAGCGGGTCAGAAACCAGGTTGGAGTAGGCGCAATAATTACGCTCGACTGCATTCTGCAACAAATTGATCGCGGCTTGCTCTTTTCCGCAGTAGCCTAGAAGAGCTCCCTGGTAATAGAGCATTTCCGGGTCAGCCTCGTTCGCCCGGTTTGCTTCCAGTTCTTGCGCTATCCGGTCCAGGTCTGAGGCTGGCCGCAGTTGTAAACAAGCTTCCAACAGATCGCGATGATAGCGCGGCGCCGTGGGCATGTGCTTGACCGCTTCGCGCGCTTCAGCGATTTTTCCCTCGCGCAGCAGAAGCGATGGCATGACATAAGCCGCCCACTCCGAGCCCGCGTCCAACCGGATATAATCGGCGGCCCGCGCGGTGTTGCCCAGTTCCATAAAGGCCCAAGCGCACGAGCGGAACATGTAGTTACCAGGGTTAAGTGCCAGCGCGGCGTCACATTCCTGGGTCGCTTGTTCCAGCATTCCGGCGTAACGATACACATAGCTGAGCGCGAAATGAGCCTGCGCATTCTCGGGGCGGCGTCTAACGAACGCCTGCGCCGCCTGGTAGGCCTTTCCCAATTCACCTGTCTCCACGAGATTAGTTATCAGCTGTCCGGCGGCAACGCTACGATTGGGGTCCAGTTGCAGCGCGCGCTCATAGGCTTGGTTGGACCGCTGCAACATGGCTTCACCGCCATCTGAATAAGTGCCGTCGTAATAACAGCGCAAACCCAGCTGCTCCCACGCCGGCGCATAGTTGGGGTCCATCTGTACCACTTGTTCCAGAACTGCGATTGCGTCCTTGTTGCCTGCGGGATCGTGCGGCAGCGCAATACTGTGCAGATAAAGGTCGTAAGCTTCCAGATTCTTGGGGCGCGCGCTGGAATCGGTCCCCTCTTGCACGCCCAGGGTCGGAATCAATCCCTGGCGAACTTGCGCATCGACGGCACCCTGCAGGCTGATTAAGTCCAGCGCCGATGCGGTCAGGCTGGTCTGCCAAAGCAAGCGGTTAGTGTCGACTTCAATCGCCTCCAACGTAACCAGCAGATTGTCCCCTTGCTTCAGGAAGTGTCCCGTCACCACCGTCGCCACGTGCAATTGCTTGCCCGTCTGCTGGGGATCGACGTTACTGTTCGCGTATTTTTGCGTGCTTGACGATGGCCGCACGTCGAGGGTGCGTGTGTACGTCAGTACATTGGCGATCTCGTCAGGTAGCGCAAAGCGCAGAAACTCGACGCTGACATCGCCGTTCATATTTTGAAATGGCAGTACGGCAATACTGTTTTTCACGCCGGCGCCGCCGGGACGGTGCTTGTACCACCACAATCCTCCCGGAACCATCACCGTCAGGAGCAGCGCAATCACCCCCCACAGGACATACACTTGCGTCCGGCTCGAGCTCTGAAAGGTGCTGGTCTTAATGCGATACGGCAGCGGCGGACGTAGCTTTCCGCTCTTGGTGAGGTCCGGCTCGGTCTCCCGTTTCAGCGATTGCAAGTCTCCCTTCATCGCCAGGGCAGTGGGATAACGGTTGCCGCGGTTCTTTTCCATCGCCCTGCCGAGGATGCCTTCCAGGTCCGTGGGCAGGCGTGGGTTCAACTTGAGTGGAGAAATCGGCTTCTTGTTTAGGATTGCGTCCAGCGTGGTGACCGCATTGTTGCCGGCAAAAGGCTTCTGTCCGGTCGCCATCTGATAAAGCACGACTCCCAGCGAGAACAGATCGCTGCGCGCGTCGAGTTCTTCGCCGCGCGCCTGCTCCGGAGACATATAGACCGCTGTCCCGAAAATGTCTCCGGCCACCGACAGCGGATCTTCCAGCGATGTACCATCGCCGCTCTCAATTCCACGCGCCAACTTGGCCAAGCCGAAGTCGAGGATCTTTACCTGCCCGCTATTCGTCAGGAAAATGTTGGCCGGCTTGATGTCGCGATGAATAATTCCTTTGGCGTGGCAAGCAGCCAGCGCGTCCGCCACCTGGATGCCGATGTCGAGTACCTCGTCCACCTCCATCGGTTCTCCGTGCATCCGGTCCTTCAGACTCACGCCTTCCAGCTTCTCCATGACGATGAACGGGTGGCCGTCCAGGTCCGCAATGTCGTGGATGGTGCAGATGCCAGGGTGATTTAACTGCGAGGCGGCACGCGCTTCCCGGACGAAGCGCTCCAGCGATTTGGGATCGCTGACCAGATTGTCAGGAATAAACTTCAGGGCGACATGGCGCCCCAGACGCGTATCTTCCGCGTCGTACACCACGCCCATACCGCCGCCCCCGAGCCTTCCCACAATGCGATAGTGAGAAACGATCTGGCCGATCATCCCCGGAGTCGCGGTTTCCATTTGGCGGTTATGTTAGGCCGTGTAGCAAAGTCAGGTCAACCTGGGACGACTCTCCTCCACGACACATGACTGGGTATGGGAGGCCAATATTTCTGTCACGCGGCATGGCGCCGCGATGATCGCCAGCGGCAAACTAGCTGAAGTGCGGCGTTAGGAAAGCTCGAACAGCCTCTACGCTTGCCCGTTTGGTTCGCGAACAAACATCATCGTCGGCTGGCCCTTGTAGGTTGTCAGTTGCAGCTCCCGGAATCCGCATTTTTCCGCGACCCGCAGGGACGCGACATTCTCGGGAGCGATGATGCACGCAGTCCGTACTGGTCCGAAGTGAGTATCTCCCCAAGCGGTCGCCATGCGAACGGCTTCCGTAGCATAGCCCTTGCCGTGGAATCGGGAAGCAAAGACCCAGCCAATTTCAGGCACGCCTTTGAGCGATGGCTGAAGGTCCCTCTTGTAGTCCGCGTATCCGATCTCTCCAAGAAAGTGACCGGTTTCTTTTTCCTCCACGACCCAGTAACCAAAGCCCAATAACGACCAATGTCCAACATAACGCAACAACCTCGTCCACGCCTCTTCTTCGCTGAAAGGTTGGTTCCGAATGTATTTGGTTACGATTGGATCCGCCCACATCGCGGCAGAATCGTCGAAATCCTCCAGGCGATGGCCGCGCAGTTTGAGCCGTTTCGTTTCGAGGATTGGAACTTTCATAGCGGCACCAAATTGATCTGGGTGCCAGGCTAGTCTACTGGGTGGCACCGCTCAATCGCGTAACGACAGTTCCGGCAAAACCCCTTACGGCGTGACCTCCCACACCACACCAAAGCCGTGGGCGCCGCCGGTAAAGGTTGTGCCGTAAAGGTTTCCATTCGCGTCCAACACGACGTCACCCTCAGGCTCCAAGCCATCGCTGCCGTTGAAATCATGCAGGTCGGTGAGTATCCAGCCGCTCCCATTCCGCGAAAGCTTATAGACCATCCCCACACTATGGGCGCCAACCGTCCAACGTGCCGTATAGGCTACCGGCCTGATCCATCACCAGCCTGGAGCCTGCCCCTCCGCCTTCGTCTTCCGGAAAATTGTCGTAGATCACGAAGAACGAATAGCTGCCACCTGACGGTGAGAGTTCGAATATAGTGCCGCCCCCCATCGGGCCTCCGCCACCGGCTGCGCCGTACAAGTTTCCGGATGGGTCGCGGACCAGCCCGACCAAGGGGTCAATCCCACTGTCGAAGGTCAGGGTGTAGAGGACACTCTCGGTCCAGCCGGAACCGGACGGGCTTACCTCGTAGACGGTGCCAAAGTTGTCAGGAGAGGTGCCGCCGCCCGATTGGGTAGTGCCAAAGATATTCCCCGCAGGGTCGACGGTCACCGCTCCGTACGGCAGAGCGCCGTCGGGGCTGGAAGTGAAAACGTGGAGCACGTCAAATGTCCAGCTCCCCCCTGAGGGTTTCATCTGGAACACGCCACCACTGGGAAATCCGATGCCTCCGACCGCAGCTCCGTATAGATTTCCGGCGGCGTCAAAGGTCACCGCAGCGTACGGCAAATTGATTGGATCACTGGCGAAGCTATGGACAATGGTTTCGCTCCACGGGCACGTCACCGATGGGCACTGGCTCTGGGGTTTCTGCAAACGGTAAACAGTTCCGCACCCCGGAATATCGCCGAGATTGCACGGCCCGCCGCCGCCTGCTGTGGTCGTGCCGTATAGGCTGCCATCGCTGGCTACGGTCACTGCCGAATGCGGCCAACTCCCATCCGTACCGCCTTGGAAGTGATACAGCGAGCTGAAAATCCATCCTGATCCAGAGCGCGCCAGCCTAAAGACGCCGCCGCATCCGCCAGTAAAGCAATCGCCCGGACTGAGCGTTGTACCGTAAAGATTGCCAGAGGCATCGATAGCGATGCCGTTGGGCGTAGCGCCATCCGCTCCGTCCGTGAAGTTATACAGAACTCGAAATGTCTGCGCATGCGCCGGCTGCGTAACGAGCGCGAACAAGATGACGAACACAAAAGCCATTGTGGATAGGTTGCGGCAAAGAAAGGACGTGAAACGCTGGGCGAGGCGCGTCATGCGAATTCTCCTGAATCAGTGCGACAGGATAGTCGCGTCTTTCGATGCCGGCACTTTACAACCAAATGTTATGGAGTTCCAGCAGAAAAGGCCGAATCTTATACCAGGCTTTATCGTCGTCCGGAGTCCAGCCTTGCAATCAGTCTGACTGTCGGCGGCTGGCTGGCGGCACAATTCCGTTCATCCGTAAATACTCCACCACCTGTCCGTAGTGATCGAATGCGTGCTCGACGCGAAACACCGCCAGGCGCAGGCGGGTTGTCAACAAAGCTAACCGAATTTTAGACCAGCGTTGTACCTATCGGTAAGCACGGAGAGTGTAAGAAATCGGAGGGCATGCGATTGATCTACCAAGAAAAGCGACGAACTTCCGTTTGATAATCCTAGCGACAGGAAAGAATCAGGGTAGTGTCCCGGTTTGAGACACTACCCTGGGATTAGCACCTACCGGACAGCCGCCTTTTTCGCTCAGGCAAGATCGTAGCGGTCGAGGTTCATAACCTTGTTCCACGCAGCCACGAAGTCCTTCACGAACGCCTCCTTCGAATCATTACAGGCATAGACTTCCGCCAGCGCCCGGAGCTGGGAGTGCGAACCGAAGATTAGATCGACACGGGTGCCGGTCCATTTGACTTCGCCCGTCTTGCGATCGCGCCCCTCATACACGCCTTCGGATGCGGCGGAGGGCTGCCACTCCGTATTCATGTCGAGCAGGTTGACGAAGAAATCATTCGTCAGCGTTTCGGGTCGCTTGGTTAAGACGCCGTGCTTCGACTGCCCGAAGTTAGCATTCAGCGCGCGCATGCCGCCGATGAGAACCGTCATCTCGGGGCCAGTCAGCTTCAGCAACTGCGCTCGATCCACCAGCATCTCCTCCGGCGATGTCCCGTTTTGTTTCCCGAGGTAGTTGCGGAATCCGTCCGCCTTCGGCTCCATTACCGCGAATGAGTGAACATCGGTCTGCTCCTGCGAAGCGTCGGTGCGTCCGGGCGTGAAGGGAACCTTCACGTCGTACCCAGCCTTCTTCGCAGCTTCCTTGACGGCTGCGCAGCCGCCGAGAACGATCAGGTCGGCCAGCGAGACCTTCTTTCCGCCGGACTGCGAACTGTTGAACTCCTTTTGGATCGCCTCCAACTTCTGCAGGACCTTTGCCAATGCGGCCGGCTGGTTTACTTCCCAGTCCTTTTGCGGCGCAAGGCGAATGCGCGCCCCGTTGGCGCCGCCACGCTTGTCGGAGCCGCGGAACGATGCAGCCGATGCCCAGGCAGTCGTGACCAACTCGGAGATCGATAGTCCGGACGCGAGGATCTTGGCCTTCAGCGCAGCCATGTCCTTCTCGTCGATTAATTCATGATCCACGGCGGGAACAGGGTCCTGCCATATCTGGGGTTCCTTAGGAACCAACGGGCCAAGGTACCGCGAGATGGGCCCCATGTCGCGATGGGTCAGCTTGAACCATGCCTTGGCGAATGCGTCGGCGAGCTGATCCGGATGTTCGTAGAAGCGCCGTGAAATCGGCCCGTAGACCGGGTCAAACCGTAGAGCAAGATCGGTGGTCAGCATGGTTGGCGCGTGACGCTTGGAAGGATCGTGCGCGTCGGGCACCGTGCCATTGCCTGCTCCATTCTTGGCTGTCCACTGATGCGCACCGGCCGGACTCTTGGTTAGCTCCCATTCGTAGCCGAACAGGTTTTGGAAGAAGTTATTACTCCACTTTGTGGGCGTCGTGGTCCAAGTGACTTCCAGGCCGCTGCCGATCGCGTCCCCGCCTTTGCCCGTTCCAAATTTGCTTTTCCAGCCGAGGCCCTGCTCCTCGATGCCGGCGGCTTCCGGCTCCGCCCCCACCAGTTTCGCATCGCCGGCGCCGTGGGTTTTGCCGAACGTGTGGCCGCCGGCAATCAGCGCAACCGTCTCCTCGTCATTCATCGCCATGCGAGCGAAGGTTTCGCGGATGTCCACTGCCGCCGCAAGGGGATCCGGATTTCCATTGGGTCCTTCCGGGTTAACGTAAATCAGGCCCATCTGCACGGCGGCGAGGGGATTGGCAAGATCACGATCGCCGCTATAGCGCTCGTCCGCCAGCCACTTGCCCTCCGCCCCCCAGTAGATGTCTTCACCGGGCTCCCAGACGTCTGCGCGCCCGCCGGCGAAACCGAAGGTCTTGAACCCCATTGACTCCAACGCCACGTTACCGGCGAGAATCATGAGGTCGGCCCAGGAAATTTTCCGGCCATACTTCTGCTTGATCGGCCAGAGCAAACGGCGCGCCTTGTCAAGGTTCACATTGTCGGGCCAGCTATTAAGCGGCGCAAAGCGTTGTTCGCCTGAGCCTGCCCCGCCGCGGCCGTCGCCAATGCGGTACGTACCGGCGCTGTGCCACGCCATACGAATAAAAAGTGGCCCATAGTGGCCAAAATCGGCGGGCCACCACTCCTGCGAGTCCGTCATCAACCCATGCAGGTCTTTGATCACGGCGTTCAGATCGAGGCTCTGGAACTCTTTTGCGTAATTGAACTCCTTGTCCATAGGATCGGATAACGAAGAATGCTGGTGCAGCACGTTCAGGTTAAGCTGGTTTGGCCACCAGTCGGTATTCGTCCTGGGCTTGGCTGCGGTAGGTTGAAACGGGCACTTTGCTTCGGTAGACAAGTCTTAACTCCTTCCTTCAAATAGCTATGGCGAGCGACGAACGCCTGCAGGCTTTCCATGCGAGCACTCGCCGCTTGTATCAAGGTTCTTGCTTTCGGAAATGCGGGATGAGATTTTCATCCAGGTACACAATGTTTTGGTCAGGTTTTTGTACTGCAGCGGCGACAGAGGCCAAAGACCTCGATCACGGGCTGAGACAGATCAAAGCCGCCCGGCAGTTGCCGGGATAAGTAATTCAAATCGATGAGGTCTGCATCGACGTCTTGCACCGATTTGCAGCGCGAGCAGACCAGGTGATGATGCGGTTTCAGATTGCCGTCCACCCGCAAGGTGGATGCATGAGGACTGACCTCCCGCAGCAACCCACACTCGATGAAAAGCCGCAGATTGTTGTAGACCGTGGCCAGAGAAATAGAGGGAATGCGACGGCGAACCGCGGCGTAAATGGTTTCTGGGGAATGGTGTCCGTGGGAAGCGATGACCGCCTCATAGACCACCTGGCGCTGATGTGTGACCACCAAACCGTGATCGGCAGCCAGGTCACGGAACTGTTTATGGGTGAGACGCATGATTATTGATTGAGAATCAGTATAAAACAACGGAAAGGCAGTATTCAACCCGGAATCTCAGCTACGATCTCTAGGAAGATGGCGCCGGCAAGACCAGGCTGTGGCTCTGCCACCCGGCCGGCATCGTGATCATGGAGGGTGAACTGTGTTTGCCGGTGGTTAATGCGTCCTCTGGACCGCTCAGTGTCGTGCGGCAGCTGTCGCCGGCGGACTCTTTACATACATAAAGATCGAGCGCATGAGCACACCTCTTGTTCGTTCTGCATTGCAAAGGAATCTGGACCTGTTGAAAGCGCACATTTTCCCTTTTAAAGTCTGCCCACGCAACAGTTTTTGCGCGCACCCTCTCTCGCAACACTACGTCTCCGAATCGAGAATCTACAGCCTTTAACCTTTTTCTCGGCCATGAGCGAAGGTAGGAGCCCAGCTTCAAAGGGGCGGAGACTGAGCACGCATCGCCCGTTGCTGCAGACGCTGATGCGGAGATATTGCAGTGGGACTTCGTTGGTGCCGGGAGGGGGACTTGAACCCCCACAACCCTTTCGGGTCTGCGGATTTTAAGTCCGCTGCGTCTGCCAGTTTCGCCATCCCGGCTCTGTCGTGAGATTCGTAACGAAGTTTAGTTTAGCAGTTTGGTGCCGTCGAACCGGCTGGTTCCTGGGGTCGATTTCGCGAGTCGTTGTTATAGCCTCAGCGGATTGCCACTCGACAGTTTCTCTTACTGGGCATGAACTGCGGAGTGTTCTGCAATGATTCGTCGAAGTGTCTCACTCCCTTGCTCCTGGCGAAGGGTTTGGCCCGAGTAGCCGCAAAGAATATCGACACCATAGGTGCTGGCAACGTCGTCCCAAAGTTCTTCTAGTCGCACCGCCGCTTCTGCATTCCCCTCCCGCCACAACAAGGGCGCACATTCTCCGCAAGCCGCAACCCGGGGATGTTTTCCTCTTGCCGCTTTCGTCGCTGACGTAATCAGTGAATTCGTGGCCTCGCTAAATCTAGCCGGGTCGGGAAGACCATTCACCATGAAGGTGGACAGCGTGTCGACAACGTCCAGCGCGATATATCTGCCCTCGTCCATCGCAGCGGAAACGTCAAGGCCTTCGGCCTGCAGCCGCTGCGGAAGACTAACCTGGTGTGACGGGGTCGCGACCACCACCACTGCCTTACCGACTCTCAGGGCGGTGCCGATGAACCGGGTGAACCTGTCTAGAAAGAATTCGTCTCGCGAGTAGAACTGGACCTCGTGACAGCGGTCGATCTGCCCGGCTCCGCGCGGGCGCGACGCCATCGACGCGATTTCCTTCCAGCGCCGCTTTAGGCTGAATTGACACTTGAAACACACTCTCTCGTCATTTGGGCTCAAGTGTTCGGCCGATTTCTCGCAGCGAGTGCAGGGGTGCAGGAAAAGATGCGCCCTGATTAGCTCAACTTTGGCCGCTTGCGTTAGCCCAGACCCGCTTGCAGGTACACTCTCATCCGTCCGCTTGGCTGGAATGTACGTACGATGGACGATTCGCACGACGTGCCGGCGTTCGAACGGCTGGCACACGTGCCTTGCTTCAAGTTCTACTAAATCCACCGGGTTGATTGCGCAAGCAATCGTCAGGGGGCAGCGATTACAGAGGGATGAGATGGTTCCGTCGCCATTGCGACGGCGGGTGAAGCCGGGGCCGTTGGCAGAATTTATGTACATGGCTGTGAGGGGTGTCTTTGATTCTGTCAGCTACAACCATTTGCAACAAGGAGCAAAAGCGCCCAATTGTTGGGGCACATTGGTGGTGGAACTTTCATCTCAATTTGATGAGACGGGGAATTTCTCGCGGAAAAAAGCCGATCGAAGATCTAGGCTGGAGATTGCGGGAACGCGATGACATTCTCGGAGGTGCGTCCGCCGCGTTTTGCCATATACATGGCCTGGTCGGCGGTGGCGCGCAATTCGTCAGGAGTCTGGCCGTGCTCAGGGAACAGCGCTACCCCGATACTCATTCCTGTCTGAATCAATTGTCCCTCCACCTTCAAGGGAACCGCGAGCGCCGACTCGAGCGCCGATATGAGAATCTGCGCGCCGTGTTCGTCCGACACATCGCTCACCACCGTAAACTCATCGCCCCCGGAGCGGGCCAGAGTATCCGTGGCGCGCATCCGGCTGGAGAGCCGCAATACCACCTGCTGCAGGGCCAGATCTCCAATTCGGTGTCCAAACGTATCGTTGACTTCCTTGAATCGGTCCAAGTCAATCAGAAGCACAGCTACCTTATGGCCGGATCGCGCGGCGTGAACCAGGGCTTGTTCTAATCGGTCTTCCAGCAAGCGCCGGTTGGGCAGCCCGGTCAAGGCGTCGTGGTAGGCCAGATATTCATTCTTGTGGATCTGGTCTTCCAGAAGTGTCAGGATCATTCCCACGGCAACGAAGTACTTGGGAATGTTCCACGTCTCGGATTCGACGATAGTCGTTGGAGAGTAAAGCTCCAGAAACATCCCAATGGGAAAGACAGATCCCCAAGCCACAAAACCGAAGACCGTGGTCAGCACGCCCACCGTGGCCCGCTGAAAACGACGCCAATATAGAAGAGCAACAACGTAATAGAAGCCGGCCAGGAGGACGTTGATACCGAGATCGATTCGACGGTGCGCAATCATCCATAGCAAAATGGAACAAACTGCCAGGTCCGCAAACAGCAAGCCAGCCACGTACAACAAGTGGGCGGAAACGTCTCGGTACCAATTCCAGATGAGCAGGGAAGTGGCCGCCAAGCCCGCCACCACAACCACATAGTAGAAAACTGGCGCCGTCAAGCCCCAAACCACAGCGGTCGTATAGGCCAGCGCGGGGATACCCAGCACAACTCCGAGCAGCCACTGACGCCGGCTGTCACTCGCGCGGGGCGACATCGAAATCAGGAAAGCGATGCCGGCCAGTTCCAGGGCCCCTAGACTGACGGCAGTTGCCACCAGGTCCCAAAGGCCATGCCCCACGTCCAGAAACTGGGCGACAAAGTGCACCAGCACCAGGATCCACGCGGTCAGCCATAGCTGCAGTCGTTCAGCCGCACCTTGCTGCAGGATGGCGCGGAAGACCACCACCAGGATCGCGAGCGCAACTAGACTCGGCAGAACGTTGAAGTTCATCGCGTAGGCCTAAGCTAAAAGGAGCCTCTCAGAAGTATGACAGCGATTGGCTAGGAATTCTAAGAAAAAAATGTAACTCGATAGAGCTGGGAGGGGTCAGGAATTTCGTCTCCTGAGCTGCTGGGTCCATAACGAGCTGGTCCGGTGGACGAAAAAAGAGGGCGACTAGCGCGAGATGGGGAGCTTTTTCTCGTGGTGAGACATAACGCGCAATTTTTAACCCAGGCAGTACCAGTCATCGAATGCGCTCGCAACTACAGAGGTTGCTGGAAGAGTCTGGCAAACGCTCTTGGTGGGAGCCCCCTGCTTCAGCAGGGGGAGATGGACTTTAGTCCAGCGGAAAAGCGCTCGATTTCAAAATGGGCTTTAGCCCTGGGTTTTCCAATCCCCGGCGCTAAAGCGCGTGACCAGACCAGAGTCCAACCTTCCCGGAGCGCTGAAGCGCTCCTTCCCTCGCATAAATGCGGGGGCTCCCACCAAGAGGTACGTTCCCAGAGTCATACTCTGACTTTTTCAGCAGCAACTATAGGCTCAAGATAACGCCCTCCGGCCACGTCAGCGCACCTTGACGTCGGGCTCCACTGACATTCCAGGACGCAGCAGGCCGTCCTTGTTGAAGTCAGGCTTATCGTTGCCGTCGAAATCGATCCTCACAGGAATACGCTGCACCACCTTTACGTAATTGCCGGTCGCGTTCTCCGGCGGTAACAGGCTGTACTTTGCGCCGGTCGCTCCTCCAATACTGGTGACATGGGCGTCCCACTTGCGGCCGCCGTAGGTGTCAACCTTGATCTTCGCCGGCTGCCCCGGCCTCATATTGGCCAGCTGCGTTTCCTTGAAGTTGGCCGTTACCCATACATCGCGCAGAGGGACGATGGCCATCAGGTCCTGGCCGTTGGATACATTCTCCCCTACTTGTACGGAGCGCTTACCCACCACACCATCCACCGGAGCGACGATGGTGGTGTAGGCGAGATTGAGTTGCGCCTGGTCGAGCGCGGTCTTGGACCGTTGCGCCTGAGCGTCGGCTGACTTTGCTTTGGCTTGGGTAGCGGCTACCGTATTCGGAGTCGCCCGGGCGTTGCGCACTTCGGCCGTGGCCTGCTCAATGCGCGACTCGGCTTGTTTTACCTCCGCCTGCGCCGCCAAGAGTGCCGCCTGGCGCGCGCTCACCGTAGCATTGGCAGCCGTGGCTGCGGCTATAGCCTGATCGAACTGTTGCTGCGAGATTTCGCGCTTGCCCAACAACTGGCGATATCGCTCAACGTCGGTATTGAGTTTCACGGCGTCCGCTTGCGCTTCCTGGACCTGCGCTTGCGCCGCCTCTACTTGCTTCTGTGCAGCGGTTACGCCCGCTTGTGCCGAATCCATGTCCGCGCTGGCCGAACGAATTTGGCTGAATGATCCAACACTCGAAACCGGCACCCCAAATTGGGCGGCTTGCGCCTGCGCTTGCGTGTCCTGATAGTCCGCCTGTGCGCGCGCTAACGCTACCTGATAATCGGTAGGATCGATTTGCACCAGCACGTCGCCTTTGTGCACCACCTGGCCATCGTCATAGTTCACCTTGACCACTTGGCCGGCCACGCGCGCGCTGATGGGATAGATATGGCCGTCAATCTCAGCGTCGTCGGTGTCCTCCCAGTGGCGGCTCTCCCACCAGAACCAGCCCACCAATACCACCACCACAATCGCGATCAGAAAGACGATGGGTTTGGCAGCAGGATGCTTCTTGAAGAAGCCGCGACGGTCTTCCTCATAACGCTTCGCCTCCGGATCAACATGCTCCTCTCCGGATCGATTCGAAGGTTCGGGCCGTTCTACCTCTTCATTTTGATCAGTCGTGCTCGGACTCATCTCTTCACCTGTCAGTAATTATTCGTGAGGAACCGTGGGCGGAGGCGCAGCGGTATCGCTTGGGTTCGGCGACGCATTTGTAGGATGCTGTGCTCCCGGTGCTATTTGATTCGGAGCCGGCGTTACAGAAACGTCCCCGGCCGCGCCGGGACCTGCATTAGGCGACGCCTCGGGTGGGTTGCTGCTTCCCGGACCCTTGGGTCCGTTGGCTGGCTCCGTGCTGCCGGGCGCAGCCAGGTATTGTTGCACCGCCTGCTCGGCGTTACCAATGGCGCGCGCCAACAGGACCTTGGCGATATTGTGTGCGTACAAGCTGGATATGTAGCGATCGTTGGCCGACGCCAGCTGTTGCTGTGCCTGAATGACCTCAACATTATTCGTCACTCCCGCGGCGAACCGGTCTTGCGACTGACCCAGCGCCTGGGTCGCATACTGCAGCCCGGTTGTCGCCACCTCAACTTGCTGCGCGGCTGCCTTCAAATCAAGAATCGCATCTTCTACGTCCTGTTCGATGCGGCCCCGCATGTCGTCTACTTGAGCTTGTCGTTGCTTCAGAACGGCATCAGTCTGCTGCACGTCAGCTTCTACTTTTCCGCCTTGAAAAATAGGAATCCTAAGCGTGGCGGCAGCCGACCAATTCGGCGACATCGAGTCCGGAGTACTTCCCAGCACGCCGTATTCTCCAGCAAAGTCAATGGACGGCAATCTCTGTTTCCAGGCCGCATCCCGGCTCAATTGGGCCGCGCGCAACGAGGCCAGCGCCGCCTGATAATCGGGACGCGTTTGCAGAGCGCGTGCGTAGGCGTTTTCCAGCTCCATCTCCGGAAGCGGATGATAGGGAACGCGATTCACCAGACGAAACTTCTGGCGAACCGGCAATCCGATGACCCGGGCCAGGGCGATCCGCTGTTTTTCCAAATCGTTCTGGGCCTCGATGACTGCTTCCTGTTGTGCCTGCAACTGCACCCGCGCACGAAGCGTGTCAATGTTGGGTGAAATACCGGCCGCCTCCTGGTCCGCCGCCAACTGGTACAGCGCCTGCGCGGTCTTCAACTCCGCTTGTGTGGCCTCCAGGCGCGATTCGTTGGCGATGGTCAGCAGATAGTTCGCCCCTACCGCGAGCACTACAGTATCGCGTGCGTCGTGGTAAGTGAATTGCGCAGCCTTTATGTTCTGGCTGGCGGCGCGCACATTATCAATCGTATGCAAATCGATGGCATTCCAAGCCCCGGTCGCGCGAAGGTCGGTGATGCCGAATGGTCCCACTGCAGTCGGAATTCCCGGGAACGTGAAGCCAAACTGCTTAAGGTTGAGCTTCTGGTCTTCTTCCGCGAACGAGCCATTGATGACGGGCAACATCTCGCTCAGCGCCCGAAGATGAGCAGCACGCGACTGTTGCGTGACCCGGTCGGCCAAATAGAGTCCCAGGTTGTACCTCAGCCCGCGCTGCAATGCATCTTCAATGGTGAGGTCGATCGTCTCAGCAGTAGCTTTACCCTGAGGAATGGAGCCGGCAAAGGGATCTTGATTGCGATTAAGGATCTGCTCAGCCGAGGGCAGGGTAGACAAATCCTGGCCGGAACTCTGGCCCATCGCCGAGGAACATGACAGAGCGACGGTGATCAAGCCGGCGGCAAGAGCAGTGCAAAACTTGTTGGATACATTGCTTTCAGGTCGTTCCATGTTGTAATGAGTACATACATGCATGTATGACATCGTACAGACACCGTTCTTAGATGTAATTCCGGGCAGCGGCGTTGCGCAAAATTGGCATCCCACGCTGTCGGCTCTTTAGATGTCGTTTCGAGGATATATGAAAAAGCCGATCCGTTCCTCTGGTCAACAGGGTCGTACCGAACTGACCCGTTCGCTCCTCATCCAATCGGCGGAAAAAATCTTTGCCCGTGATGGATTCGAGGCTGCGCGACTTGAGGAAATCGCCGCCGATGCCGGTTATACCCGCGGCGCCTTCTACGCTAATTTCAAGAATAAAGAAGATTTGTTCTTTGCCCTTTTGGAAGCCGAAATCACCTCTCGTATCGAGAAAGCGCGGCTGCTGGTGAACGCATCACGGACACCTGGCGAAAAACTCAAAGCGCTGCGGGCCTTCCTGCTCGACATGTCCCTGGATCGCCGCTGGAGCCTGCTGGCCCTGGAGTTCAAGTTGTTCGCCGTGCGCCATCCCGAGGTTAAGTCCCGGTTGGCAGCCATGAATCGCCGGTTCGTGAGTTCGAGAGTTCAAATCCTGCAAGATGTCATGGAAGGTCTGGGCCGCGACCTGCCCGCATCCGCGAACGCCGTTGGAATTTCGCTCGCGATTTTGGCCAATGGGCTCGCGCTCGAACACATGCTCGATCGCACGGTTATGCCCGAGGACGACGTGAAGAAGATTATCGGCAGGTTCTTTGATAGCTTGACCGCGTCCGCTACGGAGCCCTGAATAAACCTGCTTCGCTCGTAGAAGGCCGCCTCATCAAGTCTCGTATCGCATCCTGCACGGACTTGCCTTGCTGCAGAATGGCGTGCATCTGCTCGGTGATCGGCATCTCCACACCAACCTTGTGCGCCAGACCTACGGCTGCGTTAGTAGTCAGCACACCTTCCGCTACCATCCCGTGCATGCCGGCAATGATGTCATCAAGTTTGCGGCCGCGCCCTAGCTCAACCCCAACGCTCCGGTTTCGCGACAGTCCGCCGGTGCAGGTCAGGACCAGGTCTCCCAGACCCGCGAGTCCAGCCATGGTTGCCGCTTTGCCACCGCAGGCAACCACCAGCCTGGTGATTTCCGCTAGTCCTCTGGTGATAAGTGCGGCGACGGTGTTCTGTCCCAGGCCAAGTCCATAGAGGACACCGGCGGCAATCGCGACAATGTTCTTTAGGGCCCCGCCCAGCTCCACTCCGATGACATCGTCGTTGGTGTACACGCGAAAGCAGGGATCGCTAAACTCGGATTGAACGATTGCAGTCAGCTCGCTGTCCAGGGATGCCACCGTCACCGCCGTGGGGTCCCCCTTGGCCACTTCTTTCGCAAAGCTCGGCCCGCTCAGCGCTCCGATGCGGGGCGCGAATCCGTCGGATTCGCCGAGCAACTGGGTAATGACCTGGGTCATGCGCAGCAGGGAATCGTTTTCAATACCCTTGGTCGCACTGACGAAGAGCATTTCGGGTCGCAGGTTCGGCAACATCGATTGAAACACGCGCCGGGTATGGTGAGACGGCATCACGCTGACGACGATTGCTGCGCCCTGAAGAGCTTCGTCGAGCCGGTTGGTGCACATCACTGATTCCGGAATGAGCTGTCCGGGCAGGAACAACTCATTTATGCGACGCGCGCGAATGCTATCGCGTACTTCCATCTCATGGGCCCACAAGCGCACGTGGTGCGTCTGTTTGCGGCCCAGCACGATGGCGATTGCCGTACCCCATGCACCCGCGCCGATGACTGCGATCTCGCTCACAAGCAGGTCTCTTTCAGCGAAAACGGTTTTCGGTGCCCGCCAGCAGGCGCCGGATGTTGTCCTTATGCCTCACGATAATCAGCAGGGAAGAGGCGGAGACAAGCGCTAGCGTGGCAGCACTGCTGCGCTCGGGCGGATTCAGCCAGAAAACCGCCAAGGGAAATGACGCTGCCGCCACGATACTACCCAAAGAAACATAGCGGGTTAGGGCAAAAGCAATCGCAAACATGAGCAGGGAAATCAGCAGGCACTTCGGAGCCAGCGCCAGAAACGCACCGGCAGCAGTGGCCACTCCCTTACCTCCTCGGAAGCGCAGCCATACCGTGAACATGTGTCCCAGGATTGCGCAGAAGGCGGCGACCGCCGCCATGAGAAAAATCGTCCGGCTGTCGATGATCTGCGGCGCAGCCTCGTATAGGCTTGCTGGAATATCACCTGAGACAAAACGACGTGTACCTGTCAGCCAGAAAGCAAACTCCACCGCAGCGGCGCCCTTCAGCGCGTCAAGAACCAGGGTTGCAATGGCAAGTCCCTTGGAACCAGTGCGCGCAACATTCGTGGCGCCAATATTCCCGCTACCGCTCTGGCGAACATCCTCTCCGCGAAAAATACGGACCAGCAGATACCCAAACGGAATCGAGCCCAGCAGGTACGACACCGCCGCGATAGTGAGGAACAGTTTGGTCAAAGTGATCCGCTGGCCAGCGAGGCTACTTCAGCGCATAGCGCGACAGCTTGGAATACTGCGCGCCCGCCGGGGACAGCTTGCTCTCGTAGAGATAGAACTCGTGCGCGGCCATTGTACCGAACTCCAGCGGCCCAAGGGTTTCCAACTTGGCCTGCACCAGCCGCAAAGCAGGCGCAGAGCGCTCCCCGGCAACTGGATCGAGGGCGCCCGCTTCCCACGCGCGCCAGCGTCAAATGCGGTTTGAAGGAACCCGCGTCCCGCTCGAATCCCAACGGTTGCAGCGCCTCGCCAATCAAGTTAACCAACGCTTGCAGATTCTGATCTGCTTCAATCCCGACCCAGAATACGCGCGGCGACTTTGAAGAAGGGAAGAATCCAGCATTACGGAAATTTAGCTCGATGGGTGTGCCTCGTACCTCCCGCAAGCTTCGTTGGATCTCCTCGAGCTTCTTGGTCTCGCCTAGAAATTGCAGCGTGATGTGAAACGTTTCCGGACCGACCCAGCGAACTTCCGGCGCAAATGGGCGCATTTCGTTCGCGGAATTCCGTGATTCTCCGTCGTACATTCGCGTCGATGTCGAGCGCCACAAAGAGCCGCATAAATCTACATGAGCATGCGCCGTACCAGGTCGAGAGCTTGCTGGCTTGCCCATCGGCGAATGCGGTCCCGGTCGCCAAAAAAACGCCGCTGCACGATCTCCTGCTTGTGACCGTTGGTGACCGCCACGTACACCAGGCCGACCGGCTTGTCTTCTGTGCCGCCGCCGGGGCCCGCAATGCCCGTAACCCCGACGCCGATGTCGGCATTGCAAATCTCGCGGATGTTCTCCGCCAGCGCCAGCGCCACCTCTCTGCTGACCGCGCCGTGCGCTTCAATCATCAGCGGAGGAATATCAGCGAACAGCGTCTTGAGATCGTTGGAGTACACCACCGCTCCGCCGAGAAAGTAACGCGAACTTCCCGCCACTGAGGTGATCCGTTCGGCAATCATTCCGCCGGTGCACGACTCCGCCACCGCCAGCTTTGCATTACGCATCTGCAGGTAGTAGCTGACGATCTCCTCCAGCGACTCGCCCGCCGAAGAGAACACCGCATCGTCAAGTTCATCCTCTAACTCGCCCGCCAGCCGATCGACCTCCGCTTGCGCCTCCTCTTGGGTGGCAGCCGTAGCTCGCAACTGGAACTCCACTTGACCTTGTCCCGCCAACACCGTGGTTTCGACATTCGGATGCTTCTTGTAGATTGGCGCGGTGCGGGCATCCACAGCCGACTCGCCCATCATGGCAACCTTCAGGACACGCGTCGCAATCGCCGCCGGAGGCACCTTGGCGCGCAGCCGCTCCATGCACTGTTCCTCCCACATCGCGTGAAGCTCATGCGGAGGCCCGGGAAGCAGCATCACAATTCTTGGCTGGTCGTCTACCACCGTCTCCAGCCACTGTCCCGGTGCCGTACCTCTGGAATTGCGGCAGCACGGTCGCGCCCTGCAGGATGTCACCTTGCTGAGCGTTATTCTCCGGCATCTGAATGCGGCGTTCGGCGAACCGTTTGTACAACTCGGTAACGATGGCGTGATCGCGCTTCAGCGGAATGCCCAGCGCGTCGGCCACGCTCTCGCGCGTCAAGTCGTCCTGCGTCGGCCCCAGCCCTCCCATAAAGATGACGATGTCGGCGCGGCTTATGGCAGCACGTGCCACCGCAGTCAGGTGGTTGCGGTTGTCGCCTACCACTGTCTTGAAAGCAACACTGATGCCCAGATCGTTGAGCCTCGAGGTGAGGAACAGGGAATTACTATCTTGCCGGTGCGGAGTCAGCATCTCCGAGCCGATGGCGATGATTTCGGCAATCACGAATTCAGTCTAGCAGCGTTGAGTAGTCGGCATTTAGCCTTTAGCAATTAGCACTTAGCTCTTAGCAATCAGCCATTTATTCTGGGGCGGACTGAATCGAACTTATTTCTCTTACATTTGGTCGGACTTACGCTAAAACAGCCCGATTGCTAACAGCTAAAAGCTAAAAGTAAGAGCCAAGAGCTGCCGTCTAGCCCTCTGGCGTCAGCCGCCGGCCCTCGATGTCCCAGGAGAGGTGATGCACGCCGCCAGTGGTAGCCAGCACCGCAGAAGCGCCGCGCGCGAATGCTAGCCCAACCAGGTTTTGCCCAGATACCACCAAGGACGCCTTGCGATCGGGCGTGACCCGCACAATGCCGCGGCGTCCGTTGAGCGAAGCCGCGACGTAGAGATTATCGTCAACGTCGACAGCCAGCCCTTGCGGACGCCCCAGTCCGCGGTAGAAGACGCTCACGGCGCCGTGAGGATCGATCTGCTGAATGGAATCGAAACTCGAAGTCGTGGGGCCGGTGACATACAGATTTCCATTGCTGGCAAAGGCGAGATGGTAGGCGGAGACACTCGGCTCCAGCATGGCGAACACGAAGATCTGGCGCTCGCGGTCGATCTTGAAAATGGTCCCGCTGCGATCGCCGACGTAAAGGTTTCCAGCGGGGTCAAAGGCAATTCCGGTCGCCACACCCATGCCTTCGGCGTAGGAGGTCATGGTGCCATTTTGCGCGACGCGGTACACCGTCCCGTCATAGCGCGAGGAAACGTAGAGATTTCCGGCACGGTCGAAGGCCATCCCGGTGGCATTCATCATCTCGTGCACGAACGGCTTCACGTTGTAATTGTTATCGATCCGGTAGATCGCGACCGGGACTTTTTGTCCGCGCGAACCGGAGAAAGTGACGTAAATGTTGCCCTCTTCGTCGATAGCGGGATTCGTCACCGGGTGCAGATTTTCGGCGATTGGAACGCCCACCTGCACCTGGCCGGGATTGCTCTTGTGACCATTGGTCGCAACCACAACTTCGCCGGACGCAGCACCGTCGGGAACGCGCGCCACAATGAATTGCTCCGCGCTGATGACGATCGAGCCGTCCACATCGCCAAATCGCACCTGAGGCCGGCGCAATTCCCGTCGGACGAAGGCCGCTGCCGCTAATGCGGACCTCGCCTCCGGGCAAAGCGCACCTGGGATCGATGGAATCGATATGCGGTTTGCCGTTCACGTTTTTTGTGCCCGTTTTCCGTTCCATCATCTCCACATCTCGTTTCGCAGGAATGTCACGTCACCTAGGCACAGGTACACCGTCGCTTCAGCACCACTCACCGTATGACTCCAAAGTGGAGCAGCAACTGCAAGATGATCAAGGCGTATACTCCCGCGCCCAGATCGTCCACCACAATTCCCGTGCCTTCCGGCAGCCTCTCCAGGCTTCGCACCGGAGGCGGCTTCACAATATCGAATACCCTGAAAAGTATAAAGCCGGCGAGCAGTGCTTGCCACACGATGGGACACGCCACAAGCGTAAGCAGTTGCCCCGCGACCTCATCAATTACCACATGCGAGGGATCTTTCCTGCCGCATCCGCGCGCTTCCAGGGTGGCTGCAGGTATGCCGATCGCTACCACCAGCCCAATCAGCAGCACGATCACTGGTACCCGGGCGGATGGCGGTAGATGCGATGCCAACAGCCACCACAACAAAACCGTGGCCAAAGAACCCCATGTTCCCGGGCCAGGACGCAATCTCCCAGCGCCGAAGAACGTAGCAATCAGGGTGGCCCATCGCGGAGCAGCCGACTGGGACTCACTGCGGCTTCTTGCTTCGTTGATTCGGGTAGTTGGAATCGTCGGTCTCCGGATCGTTCAACGGGGTGGAGATGACATAGCCCCCGCTCGCCCACTTGCCCAGGTCAATCGCGCGGCAGTGTTCGCTGCAGAAAGGATACTCGGGATCGTTGGCCAGGACGATTTGTCTGCAAGTTGGACAACGTAAGCTGGGGATACGTTTCTTCATGGAGCAGTTGCCAGTGGTCAGTTCTTGACGTCAACCATTGAATTAAAAATTCTTGCATTTTCTCCCGGTCGAAGCCAAACGATACCGTCAGGGTCCACTGACAACTGGCCACCGACAACTGACAACCGTTACACGATCCGTGCTTCCAGATCGTAGTCGTGCGCTTTCGTGATCTCGCAGCGATAGAACTCACCCTCGCGAATGTCCTCGCGACCGCCAAAATCGTTCACGTATACGGTGCCGTCAATCTCCGGAGCGTGGATCGCCGTGCGGCCTTCCCACAGCAAGTCTGTTTCGGCCGAAGGCCCCGACAGCAGCAAATCGAATTGCTGTCCCACCAGAGCCCGTTTTTTCTTCCGGCTGATCTGCTTCTGCAGCGACATGAGCTTCTTGCGGCGTCGCTCGATCTCTTTTGGAGCGACTTTGTCTGCGAGGTCGAACGCCCCAGCTCCCTCCTCGTCGGAATAACCAAACACACCCAGCCAGTCGAATTGCGCCTCGCGCACGAAATCGCAAAGCTGCTCGAAGTCCGTTTCACTTTCCCCGGGAAAGCCTACGATGAATGAAGTCCGCAGCGTCAGACCAGGAATCTCGTGGCGCATCTTCTCGACCGAGCGCAGGAATATGTCTGCGCCAGCGCCCCGTTTCATGCGCTTCAAAACGTTGGACGAAGCGTGCTGTAACGGCACATCAATGTAGGAGCAGATCTTTTCATGGGCCGCAATCGTCTGCAGCAGCTTGCCGGTAATCTTGTTGGGATAGGCGTAGAGGAAGCGCACCCACCGTAGCTTTTCGATTTGCGCCAACCGTTCCAGCAGCAGCGCCAAGCCATCTTTCAGGCCGAGATCTTCTCCGTAGCAGGTCGTGTCTTGTCCGATGAGCGTGACCTCACGAACGCCTTGGGCCGCCAGACGCTGCGCCTCAGCGATCACTGACTCAAACCGCCGCGAACGGAACTTCCCGCGCAATTGCGGGATGATGCAGAACGAGCAAGGATGATCGCAGCCTTCGGCGATCTTGATGTAAGCCGAATACTTCGGGGTCGCCAGCAGCCGCGGGGTGTTTTCGTCGTATAAATAATTCGGCAGGTCAGCGATTGCGCCATCCCATTCCGCCTTTGAAAAACGGCCGGCGGCCTCGCGGGCATCACCCTCGGAACGCGAATTCAAGATCACAAACGGGGAATCGGTCGGCGTTGCCGGTACAATTCCCGCTGCCTTCAAGATTTGCTGCAACTCGCCCGTACCCACCACGGCGTCAACTTCGGGAATGCTTTTCCGGATCTCGTTGCGATAGCGTTCCACCAGGCAGCCCGCGACAATCAGTTTCTGCGCTCGTCCCGTGGTTTTGTGCTGCGCCATCTCCAGAATCGTGTCCACCGATTCCTGCTTGGCGGAATCGATGAAGGAGCAAGTGTTCACAACAATGACGTCCGCGTCTTCCGCGCGGGCAGTAATCTGCGCTCCTCCCTGGGAGAGCAGACCCATCATCACCTCGCTGTCGACGAGGTTCTTAGGACAGCCCAAGCTCACAAATCCAATTTTCTTGGGAGCAGCCGAAGTATTGGAAGGGAGTTCTCCCAGATGCGCGGCATCGGCGGAAGTTGGACTGCTGGGATTGTCGAGCAGGGCTACAGAATCAAGTTTTTGCTGCATGCAATTCAACTATTTTAGCACTGTTGAACAACGCACTCGCTGCAATCCAAGGCGCAGGCTGGATCCCGCATAACCCTGGAAAGGAATGTTATATTGAAGAGTCGGGCGCTGGTCCCGCGCAACGCAATCTTGCGAAACCCGCCAGGTCCGGAAGGAAGCAACGGTAGCAGGCCAGTGCGTGTGCAGCGGTCAACTGGCGCCTGGCTTTTTTGTAAGAATGCCTTCCATTGGCCGCTTCGCGTCATTCTTCGAGCGGAACATAGATCATCGTAGCGAGCATGGTAGCAACCAGTTTTTCACCCTCGGGACGCACCGCGAACGCGTCGGCTGTGCAAACCGCAAGCTTCTTTCCGGCGCGCTTCACCAGAGCACGCGCGACCACCGAGTCGCCCGTAGCCGGAGCCAGTAAGTTGACCTTGAACTCGACCGAGAGCACCTCCGAGCCTTCGGGGGCGACCGTCAGCGCCGCATACCCGCAGGCCGAATCCAGAACGGTAGTCACCGCCCCGGCGTGGACATAACCGTGCTGTTGCAGGAGCGAAGGCGCGACCAGGAAGCGAATTTCCATGGCCCCGCGCGACACCGACGCCATCTCGGCTCCCAGCGTCTGCATCATCGCCTGACGGGCAAAACTCTCGCGTACTCGCCGTTCGTAGCTCTCCAAGCTGCTCCTCCTGGACGTTGATCGCTTTTTGAAGGTATCTCACACCGCACTCATTTGCGAGGCGCCACCGCCGGTCGTGCTATTACGCATTGAGCACCTGAGCATAGACTTTCCTACTGGTATCGTCGAAAATGAAATTTCGCACCATCGCCACAGTTACCGGAGAACTCTATTGCCAAATACTCGTCGCGCCAAGATCACCGCGCTGGGTACCTACGTTCCGCCTCGCGTTCTGACCAACAAGGACCTGGAAAAAATGGTCGACACCACCGACCAATGGATCCTGGAACGTACTGGAATTCGCGAACGCCACCTGGTTGACAAAGGGGTAGCCGCCAGCGATTTGGCCGTTGAAGCGGTCAAGAAACTGATGCAATCGCACCCCTTCGATCTTCAGGAAGTCGACTTGATCGTAGTCGGAACCGTCACCCCAGACATGATGTATCCCTCGACGGCGTGCCTGGTGCAACACAAGCTTGGCATCGCGCGTACTTGGGGCTTTGACGTTTCAGCGGGATGCTCGGGCTTCGTTTTTGCCCTGAATACGGGTGCTCAGTTCATCGAGTCTGGCCGGGCGAAGAAAGTTCTGGTGATCGGCTCCGACGTTAATTCCTCGATGGTGAACTACGAGGACCGCGCGGTGTGCATCATCTTCGGTGACGGTGCGGGAGCGGTGCTGCTGGAACCGGCGCAGGAAGGCGAAGACGGAATTATCGATTACGAAGCTCAGATCGAGGGCGCGGGCGGGCAGTTTCTCAACATGCCTGCGGGCGGCAGTTTGAATCCAGCGTCTCATGACACTGTCGACAAGAAAATGCATTATATTCATCAGGATGGGCAGCAAGTCTTCAAGTATGCGGTGAAGAAAATGTCGGAGATGACGGAGCGCGTTCTACAGCGCAACAACTTGACTGGCGCCGACATCGATTGCTTCATTGCCCATCAGGCGAACAAGCGCATCATCAATGCCACTGCCGATCGCCTGAAGATGCCCCTCGAAAAAGTCGTCATCAACATCGATCGCTACGGCAATACCACAGCCGGTACCGTCCCGCTTGCCATGCAAACCGCACTTGACGAAGGCAAGCTTAAGAAGGGCGACACGGTTCTACTCGCAGCGGTGGGCGCAGGCTTTACATCGGGTGCGACTTTGCTGCGCTGGGCATACTAAGTCTGAATGCCGAGGCGCTGCAATTGGTATCGACCTGGAAGTTCCTGCCCTTGATCTGCGACCATAGCCCGGCCACCGGGGCCACCGACTTCGCGCCTCATTTTCAGGGACGCTGATTTAGCTAACTTCCGCCCATTGCTGCAGGCGCGGGTTTGACCTTCGCTGGCGTTACCAATGTCTGCGGGATGGCAGTCGTAGTTGCCCGCATGCGCTGGAACCGTGAGGCAAGGCTCCGAGAGACGGCCGTCACAACACAAAGTGCGCAGTGTCATTCATGAGCCGCCCATAAACGGTACAGAATGCAAGTATGGATTGCCCTCGGCCATGAAGTCCCGGCTGCACCGCGCGCGGGCCAACATGCGCCGTTACATGGATACAGTTTTGGTTCCGGTAGTACACACCGCCGCGACTTCGCGGCGGCCCTCATAAGGTGTCAGGAGGCATCATGGAAGTTCTTACTCAGTACCTTGGGGCAGTGCAGTTTGAAATCACGGCGCGTCAGCACACGCTGATTTGCGATCAGCCCGCTGAAAGCAATGGCTACGACGAGGGCATGACCCCGCCGGAGTTGCTCCTGGCGTCTTTAGGGTCGTGCGCTGCCTACTACGCCGTGGATTATCTAAACCGCAATAAGCTCTCATCCGAGGGGACAAAGGTGAGAGTCACCGCGGAAAAGGTCAAAGGACCATTCCGGCTCGACAATTTCAAGATCGAAGTGGATGTTGCCGGCGAGCTCGATGACCGTCACATGAAGGGTGTCGAGGAAGCGGTGCATCGCTGCCTGATCCACAACACCTTGCTGCATCCGCCGCAGATAGAGGTGGAGATCAAGGCGCCGGTGGCTGTTTAGCTTTGCCCTAACGGGCCTGAGGTGAAGCTTGTCGCGGCCACTCTTCGGGAACGCCTCAGGATCGCGCTCCCAGAGCTTCTTTCAAGTCTCGCTTTCCGTGCAGCACAGCCACGACCTGCAAGGGAATTGTGTCCGGACGGTAGACGATCACATAATTCGGAAATCTTGTAACCGTCCAGAACCGTACAGGCAACGGCGTGATGTCCCGCCTCTTGGTTCCCACCAAGGGATGTTTCGCTAGCCGATGACAGGTAGCAATAATTTCTAATTCGACTTTATCGGCGGCGGCTCGGCTATTTTCCGCGATAAACCACCAAATAGCTTCGAGGTCCTCTGCCACTTGCGGTGTGAACTGAATCCGCGTTTTCATCCCTGCGGTTTCAGCCGCCCGGCGCGTCGCTGCCGCAACATTTCAAGCGTGGCGTCTTCGTCCATCAATTCGCCCCGCTCGGCCTGCGCAAATCCAGTTGCAATCTGCGCCGCCACTTCCTCGCGTTGGGCCACCATCCAGTCTTCAAGATCCAGTTGCTCGCGGATGATCTCCAGGGCCTGATCGAGGACCTCCCCAGCATTTTGATACGCGCCGGACCGAACCGCCAAGTCGATCACACGTTGCTGTTCAGGCTTCAGGTCAATCGTCATGGTATTCCCTCCGTTGATGCGCGCAGCATTATTCTTAAATCTAGCACTTTCCAAACCATCGGGGCGTTCTAGCCTGACGCTGGCTGGGGCGGGCATTCCCGACCACTGACAGTTCTGCTCTGGCAACCAGAAAATCGAATCCGCGAGCTACTTCGCCTTGATTTTCTCCCGTTCTTTCGCCGCATCCAGCGGACGTACCGGCTCGGTCATGCGTGCCGGATCCAGAATCTCTTCGATCTGCTCTTCCGTCAACTCGCCGCGTTCGCGCGCAATATCGATGATCGACTTGCCGGTCTTAACCGACTCCTTGGCAATTTCCGCGGCTTTGGCATAACCGATGTAAGGGTTCAGCGCCGTGGCCAGCGAAACCGTGCTCTGCACGTAGTAAGTCGGTACGTTTTTCGTTGACGGTGATGCCCTTGATGCCAAACTCAGTAAGCTGCCGCAGCATGTTGGTCATGATGGTGATGGAGGTGAGCACGCTGTAAGCCATGGCCGGCATCATGACGTTTAGTTCCAGCTGCCCGGCCTGCACAGCCAGCGCGACCGTGGTGTCGTAGCCGACGACTTGGAACGAAACCATCGCAGCCAACTCTGCCATCACTGGGTTGATCTTGCCCGGCATGATGGACGAGCCCGGCTGTAGCGCCGGCAGATTGATTTCCGCCAGGCCGGTATTTGGACCTGACGACAGCAGCCGCAGGTCGTTGGAAATTCGGATGACCTCCAGCGCCAGGTTGCGCAGCGCCGAGCTGACCGACGACATCGCAAGGTTCGACTGCATCGCGTAACGCATGTCGTCCACGACATGCAGCTTTTGACCCGAGATGCGGGAGAGATTCGCGATCGCCTTCTCACGGTAGTCAGGATGGGTGTTGATACCGGTGCCCACCGCCGAGCCGCCAAGTCCCACCTCGCGCAAATATTCCGACTGCTCCTGAATCGACTTCTTCGCCCGCTTGACCGCGCCAGCGTAGGCGTGAAATTCCTGGCCGAGCCGCATAGGCACGGCGTCCATCATGTGCGTGCGGCCCGACTTCAGGACGTGATGGAACTCTTTGCCTTTTTCGTCCAGCGCGGCCGTCAAGCCATCGAGCGCGGGATACAGCTTGTCCAGTTCGAGCAGCGCCGCCAGACGCATCGCGGTAGGGAAGACATCGTTCGTCGATTGCCCGTAGTTGACGTGATCGTTGGGATGCACATGCTTGTACTCGCCCAAATTGCCGCCCAGCAACTCCGAGGCGCGATTGGCGATGACCTCGTTGCTGTTCATGTGGAAGCTGACGCCTGCGCCCGCCTGGAAAACGTCCACCACAAAGTCGCTCGTCCCACTTGCCCTGCTGAACTTCCTTGGCGGCTTCGATGATGGCGTTGGCGGTTTTCTCATCCACCAGGCCGAGTTCGCGATTGGCGAGGGCGGCCGCTTCCTTCACCATCGCGATGGCGCGAATCAGCGAAGGGTGAGCACGCAATCCGCTGATGGGAAAGTTCTCCACCGCGCGCGCGGTTTGGATGCCGTAATAAACGTGGCCCGGAATTTCCTTGTGGCCGAGAGAATCTTTTTCAGTGCGGGTGGACTTTGCGTGATCGGTGGGCATGATCAACTCCTCTGTTGATAGACATGATCCTGCGAGAGGCTAGGTTCCGTCCAGCGAGTTGTTCCCGCCCTGCACGTCGCGACAAGGGGCATTCGACTGCTTTGAAGGGGCGCACCTTAGGCGCGCCGTTGCATATCCCTTGTTTGTCATCCCGAGGAGGCCTTCAGGCCGACGAGGGACCTGCTTTTGAGCAAAGGCGAAAAGCAGTTCCCTCGCACGCTGAGGCCCGCTCGCGACGACAATTCTTGTGGCAAGCATCGACTCTCATACTAAAAGAGTGGTGGTAAACTTTCCCCCAGGAGCACCCGCGATGGCAACGACTCAGGTATCGCTGGAAGAGTATCTCAGGACGGATTACGAACCAGACTGCGACTATGTGGACGGCGAGTTGGAGGAGCGCAACGTGGGCGAGAAAGAGCACTCGGCGGTGCAGGCCTTCTTCATAAAATGGCTGGCGACACACGAGGAGCAATGGAAACTGGAAGCATACCCGGAGATAAGAATGCGGGTGTCGCCGACGCGGATGCGTGTTGCCGATATCGCCATCCTTCCGCTCGACGCTCCGTTTGAAGGTGTACTGACTCGCCCGCCCGTCGCCATAATCGAGGTGCTCTCCCCCGAAGACCGCGTCTCGCGTTATCAACAGCGACTCGAGGATTACCGTGCCATGGGCGTTGCGAATGTCTGGGTAATTGATCCCATGCGCCGCAAAGCTTATGACTGCAGCCAAGGCGGATGGCAGTCAGTTGATAAGCTTCTGATCGCAAATCCGCACGTCGAAATTCCTCTCGATCAGTTGTGGAGGAAGCTCGAGCAGTTGCACTCCTAGTCCCGGAGTGGCCTAAATGGTGGTAAGTGAGCTGGGACTTTTCTGTTGGCCAACGATTGCTGGCGACGTGTAGACACGCTTTCTTCCGGCGATTAGGGGCGGGTGGAACCTACCAAGACGCAACGCAGAGTGCCAATAGACTCTCTTCCATCCGCTGGCCGACTTGTAATCGCATCTGAATGAGTGATTGAGTAACCCACGTTTCTGGATGATTCTCGTTTCGTTGCAGACAAGGTGTTCGACTGTCTGGATAAATGCTGCATCCAGCTGCTCTACCGAATTGTGAAATGCCGCATCCTCGAAAGGCATATACCAGAAATAACCCGGCGGACCAGCAACAAGTAGGGTTGCGGCAATCTGCCGCTCTGGTAGGAAATACAGCTTGAAACCATATTCGGCACCTGCTGGTACAGGCAATTTGACGCTTACCGATCTATCTGCCGACCCAGACAGTGGCATGAGTATCGGCTGAAACGGAGCGTCTGGCAATAAGTGCTGTAACGCAGCTAGGGTTGGCTCGTCAACATATTGGCTTAGTTCCATCACCAGTCCCGCTGCCGCTATCCAATCTCCACCAACTCCGCGATTTTCGCCTGCCACTCCTTCGGGCCGGACTCGTGTACGGAGTTGCCATTCACATCCACGGCGACCGTCACGGGCATGTCCTCCACTTCGAATTCGTAGATGGCTTCCATACCGAGATCGGCGAAGCCCAACACGCGCGACTTCTTGATGGCTTTCGAGACCAGGTAAGCGGCTCCGCCCACCGCCATCAGGTAAACCGCTTTGTGATCGCGAATGGCTGCGATGCCTTCCGGCCCGCGTTCCGACTTGCCTACCATGCCGAGCAGCCCAGTTTCCTGCAGCATCTGGCGAGTGAACTTGTCCATGCGAGTGGCCGTAGTTGGCCCAGCCGGACCCACCACTTCATCCCGCACCGGGTCAACCGGCCCGACGTAGTAGATAAAGCGATTGGTGAAGTCGACCGGAAGCGACTCTTTCCGTGTGAGCATCTCCGTCATGCGTTTGTGAGCAGCATCGCGACCGGTGAGCAGCTTGCCGCTAAGCAGAATCACTTCGCCAGTCTTCCACGTTGCCACGTCTTCACGCGTGACAGTATCCAGGTTCACGCGCCGTGCGCCCGCCGGATTGTAGGTCAGCTCCGGCCAATCTTTCAGCGAAGGCGGCTTCAGCGCGACCGCTCCCGAGCCGTCGAGCACGAAGTGAGCATGACGCGTGGCTGCGCAATTTGGGATCATCGCTACCGGCAGATTGGCGGCGTGCGTGGGATAGTCCTTCACCTTCACATCCAGCACCGTGGTCAGCCCGCCGAGTCCTTGCGCCCCGATACCTAGCTTGTTGATTTTGTCGTACAGCTCAACTCGCAGACGCTCCGCCGTGGTCTTCGGCCCGCGAGCGATCAGCTCCTGAATGTCAATCGGCTCCATCAGCGCTTCTTTGGCTAGCAACATGGCCTTCTCGGCTGTGCCGCCGATGCCGATGCCGATAATCCCCGGAGGACACCAGCCCGCCCCCATTGTGGGGACCGTCTTCAACACCCACTCGACGATGGAATCGGAAGGATTTAGCATGACGAACTTTGACTTGGCTTCCGAGCCGCCGCCTTTGGCGGCGACGATGACATCAACCTTGTCGCCGGGGACGACCGTCATGTTCACGACTGCCGGGGTATTGTCCTTGGTATTCTTGCGCTCACCCGCAGGATCGGCCAGCACGCTGGCGCGCAGTTTGTTGTGCTCGTGCAAATAGGCCCGGCGTACGCCTTCGTTGACCATGTCCTCCACGCTCATGGCTGCATCCCACTGCACCTTCATGCCAATCTTCAGGAAGACGGTCACGATGCCGGTGTCCTGGCAGATTGGCCGGTGTCCTTCGGCGCACATACGGGAGTTGATCAGCAACTGGGCAATCGCATCACGAGCCGCGGGTGACTGCTCTTTGTCGTAGGCCCGTGCCAGGCTCTGAATGAAATCAACCGGGTGATAGTAGGAAATGTATTGCAAAGCGTCCGCAACGCTCTGGATTAGATCGTCTTGCTTGATGACTGTCATAGCGCCTCGTTATCTAGGAAAAAATAGTATGTACGAAAATGTCCGCACTTTGATTATAGAAACCAGTGCGCATGCCACCTAGAGAATTCAATGATTTCCCGAGGTTCGCGCATTCCCCAAACGTGGGACATTGAACTTTCGGTAGTTCCTCTCCGTAATCATGCCCAGCAACGCAGGAGGACGATGGGATGCGCCTCGTCATCGACAACGTAAGTAAAACCTATCGCTTGGGAGTGCGTGCAGTTCACAAGTTTTCGCTGGAACTCGGCTCCACGCTGGTGGGAGGTCGAACGCGGTCCCGCGCAACGACTGCTATCGGACGGGAATCATGCTTGAGGGAAATTACTGATTCGATGATTCGTCGAATCACACGCTAACGCGGGCCCCGAACGTTAGGCCACGACTGTTCATCGCCAAGGCGCCTCAGTCGGCTATTGGGTGAGTCGTTGCGCCTTCCACCAGCTTGCCGTACATCGAGGTATAGCACAAGCCGATCGCTCCGCAGCTGCCTTGCTCCACGGAATACACAATGCAGCTATCGAAGGGACGCGAGTAAACATGCAGGCTCACTGCGCGTTGTCCCCATTCGCGCGGGTTGCGCACATCATGCACAGGGTTCAGCGGGTCAACCGCAACCGGATTGGCCGCGGTAATCTCAACCACGTTGGTAGGCTCGATCTCGCAACGGTGGGCCGCTAGGTCCTCGGAGTGGAGAAGGTAATTCTGTACCGCAAGACGGCCAATCGGTGCCGCCATCCAGCAGTTTTGGCCCTGGTGATTGTGAATCGAGCTGCCCATGCCGACCTCCCAGCAAATTGCCAGCAGCTCGTAGAGTTCGGTCTTGTCGAGCAAGTTGCGGGTGTAATGCTGTGCATTCCAGAACAGGTAGGGCTCCAACGAGTCAGGGTCGACCGGATTCTCCCGCAGGTATCGCAGAGTGCCGTTAACTTCAGTAAAGTCGTCCTCCTTGAGCCGGTGCAGCCCCTCAATGAAGCGTTGCAATGAGACCTTTCGGGTTGTCCGGTCCTCGGACGCTGCTGTTGCCAAAGCTACCTCCTTCTGGGACGAACCGCTATTTTACCCCGGTTTGCAAAATCTTTGTGTCGGATGAGAATTAGGGGAATCCAACGTGCTACCAAGCGGCTCCAAGTCTATAATGAGCGCAAGTACCACCCCGGCCAGGTGGCTCAGCGTTCGGCACTGGAGTTTCCCATGAAGTCACGCCCGCTCGCCGTTGCGACCGCAATGCTGCTGAGTATGGTCCTCGCGGTTCCGTCATTCGCGCAGGACACAACTCAGAGTCAGACACCGGCAACGCAGTCACCTAGTAATCCACAAGATCAAAAACAGCCGGCGTCGGACCCGAGCGCTATTCCGACGGCTCCGGCCGACAGCAGCTCGACTCCCGCCGCGACCCAAGACGCGCCCAAAGCCACTCACGATAAGGGCAAGAACGATATCGACGACATCGGCAATCGCAAGTTGGGTTCAGGATCAGGAAAAGGTATCGGCGACTGGTACGGCTACGACACCGAGATCAAGATGGGTAAGCAGTACGCAATGATGGTCGAGTCGAGTGCGCGCATGATTCAGGACCCCGTTGTTGTGGAGTACGTGAACCGCATCGGGCAGAACCTGGTTCGCAACTCCGATGCCAAGGTGCCGTTTACTATCAAGGTCATCGATTCGGACGACATTAACGCCTTTGCCTTGCCGGGCGGGTTCTTCTATGTCAACAGCGGCCTGATCCTCGCCGCGGACGGCGAAGCCGAGCTTGCCGGCGTGATGGCGCACGAAATCGCTCACGTTGCTGCGCGCCATGCGACTCGTGAGATGACGCGCGCCAACTATGCGAGCATGGCTTCGATTCCACTGATCTTTGTGGGAAACTGGGGAATCTACGAGGCCGCAAATCTGGCCCTCAGCCTGGCGCTGCCGCTGACCTTCATGAAGTTCTCCCGCAGCTTCGAGGCTGAGGCCGACTACCTTGGCGTGCAGTACATGTACAAAGCCGGGTACGATCCGCAGGCCTTTGTCTCCTTCTTTGAGAAGATCAAAGCGCAGGAGAAGAAGAAGCCTGGCACTCTGGCCAAGGCCTTCGCCTCACATCCGCCCACTCCCGATCGAATCCTCAAGACCCAGGAGGAGATACGCGACATCCTGCCCTCTCGTCCGGAATACATTGTTAACACTTCGGAGTTCAACGATGTAAAGGCCCGACTGGCGGCGCTGGAGAACCGCAAAAAGTCCATCGAACAGAAGGACACCAGCAAACCGTCGCTGCGGCGCACTCAAACAGCGGACAGCGATAAAGGTCAACCTGGTAGTGATGGCGATGATCGTCCGACCTTGCAAAAGCGTGACGACGACTTCATCGCCAGTACTGGACAGTGGTGAAGTGCTTCGACTCTCGATTATCCGGCGGCCGCGTGCCGCCGGTTTGCTTTTTTGGCTCCTGTTTGGTTTTCTTGCGGACGAGAAGTCACTTTTCTGTCAGCTCAAATACCGGGTATTTCGCCGCGACGCTGGCAAAGAGCTGGACATCTGAACCTGCGGGGACAGGGAAGTAGCGCTGCACGGTAGTCTTAAAGCCGTCCAGATACGCTTTCAGTAGTGCGGGCTTGTCAGCGTCAGCAATCGGTCGCAAAACGTAGCTTCTTTGCGACCGACCTTTCTTGAGCGCAATCTCCCCAGCCGTCTCGGCATTGCGGACCCACTGTGTGCGGCCGCGAGGCGCCACCAGAAATCGCTTCCCACCGATCTCAAGCAAGTAAACCGGTGTTGAGTACAGCTTACCGCTTTTCCGCCCACGAACTTGCAGCAGATAGCTGAGCTTCGGGCCCAAGCCCAGGCCAACCAGGAAGCCAAACACGCTGTTGAACGCGTGCTCGATTTTCGTCGGTTGACGAAACTCATCTTGTGCAGCTTTCGTTTCCACACCCCTATTTTATGCTGGACAGCACGTAGGTTCTGAGCGCGCCCTTGAACCCATGTCAGAATGGGCCACAAGTCCTTCGCTGATACTTGAGCAGCTATGTCTCAAAACAAAACTACCCTCGCTCCAATCCTCAAATAGACATAGCGCACGAGCGGCATTTGGGAGTACACTTCCGCCGGAAGCGGTTCTCCTTCTTGCCCGCAATGTCCGCGAGAACGCCGGGACCGCGCCCTGTGTTCCTCTGGCTCACCGCATCGTCCTGTGACCCCGTGCGACTCTCGGGCGAATGTTGTGGACTACTTCGCTTAACTCTGCGCCGCTCTTCCATCGGATCCACATGGCCCGCTCCACACCATTTGTTTCAGGAGGCTTGTAAATGAAACTCCGCGTTCTTCTGTGTATGTTTACCGTTTGCTTGCTAGGCGGTTTGTGCACGTTTGCCCAGCAGGTAGCTCCCGACGCAACCCCTATTGGCCCGTTTACTACCGCTTCTGGCGAATATGACCTTGGGGCGATGATTGACAATCTTGTGCTGCCCGGCTGCCAGCCCACCACGGGATATGACTGCAAGGTTGATGTCCGCGCGCACGTGTACTACCCGACACCGCTAACGGGAACTTATCCTGTAATCCTGTTCCTACACGGGAACCACGGCACGTGCGGCACTCCCGACCCAGGCCTGCCGGGTGATCCCCGGAACGACAACAGATCGGACTACACCGGCACCGGCATGTGTCCAACGAACTATATCGAATCCCCCAGCTATCTCGGATACGACTATATGGCCTATCGGCTGGCCAGCTATGGATACATCGTGGCGTCCATTGATGCTAATCGCGGAATCACTGCAGGGCCGGGTCTGCCGGGCGATAGCGGCCTCATCAAGGCGCGTGGGATCATGACGCTGCGCCACCTTCAGTGGTTGAGCATGTGGAACCGGCACGGTGGAACGCCTGCCGGCGTCGGTGTTGAACTGCAGGGCCATCTCGATTTCAGCAACACCGGTTTGATGGGACACTCGCGCGGCGGCGATGGCGTCCGCGCTGCCTACGACGATTACATCGCCACCGGCAGTATCTGGCCGGGCATGATCGAAGATCCCGTCACCTTCAAGGGAGTCTTCGAGATTGCTCCAGTCGATTTCCTGGGCAACAATTCGAAAGGCGTGGCGTGGAACATCATTGCCGGACTTTGTGACGGCGACGTATCCGATATTGAGGGGATTCGTCCCTATGATCGGGACATCCTGCCGCCGTTTGAGCCAGTCCCATTTCAGAAGTCCAGCATCATGATCTGGGGCGCCAATCACGACTTCTTCAATTCCCAATGGCAGATCAGTGACGCCAGCAGTCTGAGTCCGCCGTACCTTGCAGACTGTACGGGGGCGGGACAAATACCAATCTTCCCCGTGTCCCCGGGCTCACTGATGCAACGACTGACTACCATGACGTCGCTGATGGCATTTTTCCGCGGCAACGTGGGCAGTCAGGCCGATCCGACTTTCAACCGCAACTTCAATCCCTGGTGGGGAATTCCGGCTACCGTGGTCGATGAAACAGGTACGATCCAGCCCTATCCAACCACCGCCGATAGAGGTTTCACTCCACCCGTCCCCATCAAGGTCTTTGAAGACTTTACCGGGCCGACCGGCACCAGCAGCTATGGATTCCCCAACGACGCGTCCAACATCACGATTGTGCATGGCACTGTGCCCAACCATGATCCCAGTCTGCGCGCAGGCAGAATCAGCTGGACCACGGCCGGTCCTGGCACCTACTTCCAAACCAACTGGACGAGAGTGGGTACAGGCATGTTTCTCTCGGGCTATACAACGCTGGAACTCCGTGTTTCCCGGCAAAGCAGCAGCCTGAATACACCCACGCCCACCGACTTTTCCATCTCCCTTCAGACGCCCAACCACATAACCACGGGCTCGGTAAAGCTCAGTAATTACTTAGACCCGAACTTCGTTGGACAACCGGGTCATCAGTCGTCCTTGCAAGGACCGGTGGGGTCGTCCGACGGCGGACTGCATCCGATTTTGCAGACGGCGCGGATCCCCCTCAAGGACTTCCCGGGTTTTGCCTCTGCGCTCGGCACGCAGGTGCACGGCATAAGGCTGACCTTTGACCAGACCGGTTCGGGCGCCATCTATGTTGCTAACATCCGGCTCTCCAATCAGCCTGTTACCCACGGGCCTGACGACGGTAATATTGACGATGCCATTGAGCTAATGCAGCAATCACCAGCGCAAATAATTGCCCATACTGGCGTGGTTACCTCAGTGCAGCGGTTGGCAGCCGTGCCGCAGCTGCGCGGCGCTTCCGGTGTGCAAGTTGCGATCACCAGCTCTGACGCCTTTCCGGCGCGCGATGCCCTGCTCACGCTCCGTATTGGCGAAAAAACCTTCACCCTCAGTCACTACGTCGGCGGAGATTGGCACCACGTAGTGTTCTCGCTTACCGATGCCGAGTTCGCCGGCGTTTCGCCAGGGGAGCCTGTGACGGTTTACTATGGTCCGACACCCACCGGCCACGTGTGGAACTGTGGCACTCTCACCATCCCTAAGAAATAAACTTCACTGAAACTGTGGACCTGAAGCAAGGGGGCGTTTCCAAGGAACGCCCCCTTAGTCTTCCGCTAAAGTGGAAGTGCCCGCGGTTGGATAGGCTCGGGCCACCAGAACTGCTACGCGGCTTTGCTGCCCGGCACGACAGAAATTGGCCGGGATGTCGCCGAGGGCTCAGCCTTTGTGCGAACAAGCTTCATTTCGTTCCAGTCATAGGGAAACTCCCTGCCGCAATCGAGGCACACGACATACGTCCCTGTAACAGAAGCCGCTGCTGTCCGTCGTAGCTTTCCTTTCACCGTGATGGGAAAACTGCAACGTTGATGAGAACAACCGAAGACTAGATCGAATAGACTCATACGCCTCCTCTCGCCCCCGGCAAAGGAAAATCGGGGAACTCCGTTCGGGTGGGTGACGCGAAGCCGAGTCAGGGTCTCGCAGAAACTAAACTATTCCGCTTTATTAGATTCCCTGCTTGCGAGAAAGGTTTGGCAGATTCTTGCGCGATCATCCCGTTTCGGGATTCTAGGGATGACGAAAGTGCCCTATCGGATGAGTCATATCAGAGCGAGCCCCAAAAGGCTCGCAACTTGGGCAATCTTAGCTCAGGAATCGGCACCGAACCGGCTACTTCGGCGTCGGAGAGTCGGTTGCTGCGGCAGGATCGCTGGGATGGCTCTTATGACATTCGCATTTGGAGACAATCGCCGTACGCAATTTCGTGCGAAGGTCTTCGGGAAGTTCGTACAGGTGGGAATCACGGTAAATCTCGATGGTCATCTTGGTCGTATTGCAGACCACGTAGCAGTTGTGGCACCACTGAAGGTGATCTTCCAACTCCGCTCGGGTTTGAGCGTCCATCGAGTCGTCAAGGTAATCGGTGAGCTCTTTCAGGAAATCAGAGCAGGTCACTGTTTGCCATCTCCACCAGTGCGATTTTTGAAGTATTTGTTCAATCGTTCACGCAGTTGCAGTCGTGCCCGAAGCAGGCGGGACTTGACCGCGGGAATACTCAAATCCAAGGCATCCGCCGTCTCTTCGGTGGAAAGGCCCTCAACGTCGCGTAACACAAACACCGTACGAAAACTGGGTGGCAAGCCTTGGATGGTCTTGCCTAGTATCTCTTTCAGCTCACCCTGGCTGTAAAGCTGTTCCGGATTCGGAGACCAGTCCGCGACTTCGCGGGGCATGGAATCCTCTTCCGTTTTGATGTCTTCGTCGAGCGATACCATGCGCTCGGGGCGGCGCCGACGTAAGCGCATGAGCGCTTCGTTCACCGCGATCCGTACCAGCCAGGTGTAAAACTTCGACTGCTCCTGGAAGTTCGCCAGGTTCTGGTACGCCTTCAGGAACGCGTCCTGCACCACGTCTTCCGCGTCTTCGCGGTTCTGTGTGATGTGCTGCGCAATCCGGAAGACATTGCGGTCGTACCGCTTCACCAGTTCTTCGAAAGCGCTGATGTCGCCGGCCTTCGCCGCATGTACCAGCGAAATCTCGTCAGCTGGTTCCGCTACCTTTGGTTGGATGGTTCCCATGTTTGTGTAGATTCAGGATTTTACACCCAGTACAAAAATCCCGAAGCCATTGTACCTACTCGAGCGAGGATTCGGGAAAACTGGAGAAGCTAAATTTCATCGATCGAGGGGCGGTTCACCGTACCGCCAACTCACGTGTTTAATGTGAATACGTCTATTGTACGGACGTTCGAGCTCCGCAGATGTTACAAAGCGGAATCCGTTTCGTAAATGATTTGTGTAGTTTCGGTCGCCAGGAATCGCGCTACACTGAATCTAGTGAGTCCCTTGAGCCGCTTCCAATTCGTTCCCCTGGTCGTCCTATTGGCATTTTTGTGCTCTGGAATGGCTGCGCAAGACGCCACGTCCACCGCAAAGAGAAAGAAGAAGACCACCTCGACCGCAAGCACCCATAAATCAACCAAGTCGGCGGCAAAAAAATCGGCATCGAGCCATCATCCGCCGCGCAAAAAAGTAACTGCCGCTCGCGCCCACGTCATGAAGCGAAGCTTCGTTGCGTCCAGCGACCTGCGACCCATGGCTCGGCAACTGGTGGAATTCCGGACCCCGGCAGCGTATGCAGGAGTCGAAAACTACGCCCACGCTCATGCCGGAACTGAGGCAGGGGCGCTTGCCTGGTTCGCCATCGGCTACGCGCGTTATCTCGACGCACAGTATCCGGCGGCGATCGCTGCCATGCAAAAAGCCCAGCCCCAGATCGGCGAACTGAAGGATTACGTCGCATTTTTCACGGGTAACTCGTACGTGCTTAGCAACAACCCTGAAGAGTCCTTAGCGTATCTGCGCGACTTTGGTGCTCGTTTTCCGGATTCGTTGTACTCGCACGACGCTCTGATCTCTTATGCCAAGGCCCTGCTTGCGACCAATCGGTCGAACGAGGCCGTCCGCATACTGGAGGCGCATCGCGCACCCGCTAGCGCTGAGACGGAATATTTCCTCGGGAAGGCTGAGGTGCAGAACGGACAGGTCCTGGCTGGAGCGGAGATTCTGCGGCGTGTGTACTACAACTATGCGACCAATTACACCGCCGATGACGCGGCAGCCGATCTGAAGAAGATTCCGGAAGCCGCTTCGCTGCCGCCGGTGACCTACGCTGAGCATCTGCAGCGCGCTGACGCGCTCTACAAGGCACGACGCTATCCCGCTGCCGCTGACGAATATCGCACCGTGGTGGATCTCGCTCCAGTTGGACAACAGTCAGCAGGGCTGATCCAGCTTGCCAATTCCTACATGCACGATGGCAACACCCGCGATGCCCGTGCGGCGCTCGATCGCATTCCCGACGATGGCAGCGAGGCCAGTGCGGAGAAGTGGTATCAGCGGGCCGAGATCGCCCGTAAAGACAACGATGACGCGACCCTGAACACCATCTTGGAGCACATGAGGAGCACCACTCCCAAGTCGCCCTGGCTGGAATCGGCCCTGTTCACCGCGGGAAACATGTACCTGCTGCGCAAGGATTACGATCGCGCCATCGATTATTATCGCCAGTTGCATGAGCGCTTTCCGACCGGAACGAAAGCAGCGTATGCCCATTGGAAGTGCGCCTGGCTGACCTATCGGCAAAACCGCAAGGAGCAAGCCCAGAAGTATTTCGACGAGCAGATTGAGTTCTATCCCGGTACCAACGAGGTTCCAAACGCCATGTACTGGCGCGGCCGTATGGCTGAGGACGAGAGCCAGTACGGCGCCGCGAGGGCGTACTACCAGAAGCTCGCCGAGCGTTATCGCAATTACTATTACGGTGTGTTGGCGCGCAAGCGGTTGGCAACCATTCCGGCCGCGCCAGCAGTGGTCGTCGCTTCGCTACAGCACGTTGGCTCACCACCGGCGTACGATGCCGACTCCAAGGTCACCGACCCACCCGAGGACGACCTTCACTACATGCGCGCCCGCTTGCTGGAAAATGCAGGCATGACCGACCTAGCAGTGCGGGAGTTACAAGCCGGGAGCTCGACTGGCCCGTCATGGGAGATGCTGGAAATTGCTCGCATTTATTCCAGTGGCGGCGAATACTTCCGTGCGCTGCAGGCTTTGAAGCGCGCCATCGCGGGATATTTCGCCATGGATGTGGACGGTTTGCCCGCGCCCTACTGGCATGGTCTGTTCCCGCGCCCTTACTGGGACGCGCTGCGGCGTTATTCCGATGAGAACGGACTCGATCCTTACCTGGTGGCATCGCTTATTCGTCAGGAATCGGAGTTCAATCCCAGCGCCATCTCGCACGCCAATGCTTATGGACTGATGCAGTTGCTGCCTAGGACAGGGAAGGGCGAGGCCAAGAAAGAGGGACTGCAACACTACAATACCGACTCGCTACTCGATCCGACCACGAATATCGAGCTGGGGACGCACTACTTCCGGCAGATGGTGGATCACTTCGGTGGACAAATTGAGTATGCGCTAGCGGCCTATAACGCGGGCTCGGAGCGCGTCGAAGACTGGCGTTCTTCCGGGAATTTCCGCGACGTGGAGGAGTTCGTCGAGTCCATCCCATTCACTGAGACCCGCGAGTACGTGCAGGCCATCGTGCGCAACACCGAGGTGTACAAACGAGTTTACGGGACGCCGTAGGGAAGCAGCTGTCAGCTGTCAGCCCTCAGCCTTCAGCCGAGTCCACCCGGCCGCGACCCTGGGTGTCAGCGACGATCGCTTCGGCCAGTCCGCCATACTCCTCGCTAGACAATGACCCATAAATCACCACGCTGCACTCCTGCGGTTGCCTGCCGGTGATCAAACCCTGACGGGCGATCAGTTCATGTTGCGACGCGCCGACGAATTCTTCTGGCACTATGATCCGGATTTTAATTTCACCTACTGGACGCTTGGAATCGTCCCGCGGCATCCCATCATCATCGACTGCAAACGGCATATGTTTCTCTCTTGGCTGACGGCTGAAAGCTGACGGCTGACAGCTTCCTTACGAACTGCTCTTCACCGCTTCATTTCCCGACTTCGCGAAGACAATCTCCGACACCAGCAGAATCGCTCCGATCACGATAGCGCTGTCGGCGACGTTGAATGCCGGCCAGTGATAACTGCCGACGTAAAAGTCCAGGAAATCGACCACACGTCCGGTCATCATGCGGTCCCAGAGGTTGCCGGTGGCGCCGCCCAGAATGAGGGAAAGACCGATGGTGGTGGTGCTCAAGGAGTGGCTATGCTTCCAGAGCAGCACAGAAACAACCATCAGAGCGATGACCGAGAAACTTACCAGAGCGCCAATTTTCCACTGCGCTGTGGACTCGGCAAAGAGGCCGAAGGCTGCGCCGGTATTCTCCACGTGGGTCAGTTGGAAAAAGCCGGGAATAACGCTCACGCTCTCGTGCTGCTTGATGTTGTTAGCGACCGCCCATTTCGCCAGGCGATCCAAAAGCAACACGGCAGCCGCGATGAAGAAGAAATACTTTCGCATAGACGGACGAGAATGCACTCCCTGGTTCTTAGACGCTACTACGTTGCGGAAAGGAGCGTCGCGAACCTGCTTTTCGGTTCCGACACACCTGACGGGCGCAAGCTAGACGACCGTCTAGTTAACGCGCTTCGGCCGTGGCCTCGATCTCCGACAATACCGCACTACAGCGCTCGCAAACCGTCGGATAGGTCTTATCTTCTCCGACGTGGATGGAATAATTCCAACATCGCTCGCACTTTTGGCCAGGGGCCTTATCGACGATGATGGTCAGCCCCTTGTCGCCATTGCTGGAGCTCGACTTCTCCAGTACGACGTCCGAAACGATAAACAGGTATCGCAATTGATCGCGATGACGTTCCAGAACCGTAAAGAGCTGCTCCGGGGCCGTCAGATGAAGCTGTGCCTCCAAGCCGCCGCCGATCTTTTTTTCCGCGCGAGCCGCCTCCAGGGCCTTGAGAGCCTCATCGCGAACCGTTAGCAGCGTGCTCCAATCGCTTTCGACCGCACGGACATCGAACCCGGTGGGCAGATCGCCAGTCAGGTCCTCGGGCTGCGGAAACAGCATGACATGGACGCTGTCCGAGCGCCCGTCGATAACCGGCATAAATCCCCAGATCTCTTCCGCAGTGAAGCTCATGATCGGGGCCAGCAGCCGCACCAGGGCTTCGCCCAAGTGCCATAGCGCGGTCTGTGCCGAGCGCCTCGCTAATGACTTCGGTGCCGAGGTATACAGCCGGTCCTTGAGCACATCGAAATAGATGGCGCTCAGGTCAACAATGCAAAAATCTTTCAGCCGGTGGTAGATCCTGTGGAAGACAAAATTGTCGTAGTGCTCGCGCACATCCTTCGTCATCTCCGACGCGCGCAACAGGATGTACTGATCTAACGGATGCATGTCAGCGAAACCAACCGCATCCCCCGATGGAACAAAATCCTGCAGATTACCGAGGATGTAGCGAAATGTATTTCGGATCTTGCGATAACTCTCAGAGATGCGTTGCATAAGCTCGTCCGAAGCCATCACATCTTCGCGAAAGTCAACCGACGCCACCCATAGGCGAACGATCTCAGCGCCGAGTTTATCGGCGATCTCCACAGGATCAACCGTGTTGCCCAGCGACTTCGACATGGCGCGGCCCTGGGGATCGAGGGTCCACCCGGCGGTTGCGGCACTTCGATAGGGAGCGGCGCCCTTTGCCGCAACGGCGAGCAGCAGGGAAGACTGAAACCAACCCCGGTGCTGATCGCCCCCCTCGAGGTAAAGATCGGCTGGCCAAGGCAGGCGTGGATCATGACCCAGCACGGCCGCATGGCTCGAACCGGATTCGAACCATACGTCAAGGATGTCCATCTCCTTGCGAAACTTTGTGCCACTGCACTTCGGGCATTTGAATTCGGCGGGAAGAATCTCCTCAGGCGGGCGCTTGTACCAGGAGTCGGCGCCTTCGCGAGCAAATAACTCGACCACCACCCGGCTTACCGCTGGATCGTTGAGAAAATCCCTGCAGCCTTCGCATTGAAATACCGCAATAGGGACACCCCAGATGCGCTGGCGCGAGATACACCAGTCCGGACGGGTGGCGACCATGTTGGAGATGCGCTCCTCGCCCCAAGCAGGGTCCCATTTGACCTTTTTGATCTCTTCCAGCGCACGGTGGCGAAGAGTTCCACCGGGGATCTTGCCTTCCATCGAGATGAACCACTGCTCGGTGGCGCGGAAGATAATGGGGTTGTGACAGCGCCAGCAGTGCGGATAGGAGTGCTCGATTTTTTCGAATCCCAGCAGCACTCCTCGACTCCTCAGCAAGTCCACGATCAGTGGATTGGCCTTGAATACCTGCTGGTTCTTGTACTCCGGCAGTCCGTTGCGCAGGATCCCGCCCTCGTCCACATCGCAATGCAAGTCAAGTTCGTATTTAACGCCAGTGGCAAAATCGTCCGCTCCGTGCGCCGGGGCGGTGTGCACCGCGCCCGTTCCGGTGTCCATGGTGACGTAGTCGCCCAGTACACCGAGGACGCTACGCTCCAGAAAGGGATGAGCGAAGGTCGCGTATTCCAGCTTCGTGCCGGGGAAGGACGCAATTTCCTTTGCATCACCGAGATTGCATTTCTCGATTGTCTGCTGCGCCAGTTCTTTCGCGATGATGTAAGTCCACTCGCCGGTATCGAGCGCGACGTATTCAGCTTCTGGCGCGAAAGTCACCGCCATCGAAGCAGGAAGAGTCCACGGAGTAGTCGTCCAGATGATGGTCGCGACGTTTTTCTTGCCGGCCAGCGCAGCATCAATCTTGGCCGGATCACTGGTCAGCGGATATCGCACCCAGACGCTGGGACTGGTATGCATCTCGTATTCAACTTCCGCTTCGGCCAAAGCGGTCTTGTCATAGACGCACCAGTAGACCGACTTCAGTCCCTTGTAGACCAATCCCGTCTCATAGCAGGAGTAGAACAACTCCATCACGACGCTCTCGTAGCTCGGGTCCATGGTGGAGTAAGGATCGTCCCAACGGCCAAAGACGCCGATTCGCTTGAACTGCCCGCGTTGCAGATCGAGATATTTTTGGGCGTATTTACGACATTCCTCGCGCACCGCCAAGGGATCCATGTCGAGCTTCTTGCGACCCAGCTGATTATCGACCTTGATCTCGATCGGCAGCCCGTGGCAGTCCCATCCAGGCACATAGGGTGCGTCGAATCCGCTCATGCTGCGCGATTTCACGACAAAGTCCTTCAAGGTCTTATTAAGCGCCGTTCCCAGGTGGATCGGGCCGTTAGCGTAAGGCGGGCCATCGTGCATCACATAAATCGGCTGCCCCTTGTGCGCATCCCGAATGCGGTCGTAAATCCGCATTTTCTCCCACCGGTCAAGCATCAGCGGCTCATTCCGGGGCAGGTTCGCCTTCATGGAAAAGTCGGTCTTAGGCAGATTCAGCGTGGATTTTAGGTCGAGCGGCACTGCTGATCTCTCCGGGCCAGCTGGTTACTGGCATGAAAACCATACGCGTACATCTGTTTTTCATTATAGGGAGCGGGTAAATGCGCGTCTATCAGCCGGTTACATTTGTGCTCGCCTTTACCAACGGGATTCGTCACAGTAAAAGTGAGTGCGCCAAACAACGGTGTGGAGAGCTCTGCATCTAAGTTTTCAGCATGATGGGTTAAGCCGTTGGCAGTCGGCATAACTGAGCGGCACTTGCAGGCAGACCCAAAAGCAGCAAAGACCCAAGGACACAGACGAGTATATGGCTAATCCGGTGCTGGTTCCCCAATCCGAGCAGGATGAATTGAATCTTCTGCCACGGACCGGTATGGACGAGTCCCTGTGGAGTTCGTTGAAGAGCAACCTCCGTGATGTATTCTTTCCTGAAAAACTGCCTCCCCTACAGTTAACCTCGCGTCCAGTGCAGGTGCGAAACATATGGGGCGAATACAACTACAAAAAGCAGAGCGCCAGCGTTTCCCTGGTTGTGCACATAGCGATGGTGGGGGGCTTGATTGCGATTTCCATCCTGGGGGCGAGGGCGGTTAAGCAGGCAGAGAAGCCAAGAGAGACCGTTACCTTAATTGCGCCCGACCTGACGCCACCGTTGCCGATGACTCAGAAGAAAGAGCAAAGCGCCGGCGGCGGCGGTGGCGGCGGTGACCGCGATAAGCTGCAGGCCCCAAAGGGTAAGCTGCCCAAGCTGGCGATGGAGCAGATCACGCCTCCTGCAATCGTGATTCGCAACGATCATCCTAAGCTTCCGGTTGAACCCACGGTGGTGGTGCCACCGCAAATCAAACTGGCTTCGAACATGCCGTCGATTGGCAATCCGATGGCCGCAATGCCGTCGGGTCCTCCTTCGAATGGCACTGGCAGCGGCGGTGGTATCGGCTCGGGTTCAGGCGGCGGGGTGGGTTCAGGAACTGGCCCGGGCGTCGGTCCTGGTCACGGAGGCGGTATTGGAGGTGGCGTCTTTCGAGTGGGCGGCGGCGTCTCAGCCCCTCGCGCATTAGACACGCCTGACCCGGACTATTCCGAGGAGGCGCGCAAGGCGAAGTATCAGGGCACTTGTGTTTTGTGGCTGATCGTGGGCCCCGACGGCAAACCGCGCGACGTTAAAGTGGCGCGCGCCTTGGGAATGGGGCTTGACCAGAAGGCGATTGAGGCGGTTCGCAACTGGAAGTTTGAGCCGGCGATGAAAGATGGCCGACCGGTGGCCGTGCAGATCAATGTTGAGGTGAATTTTAGGCTGTACTGATCGCTTGGGAACGACGTTAACCAGAGCCCCAATCGGTAACGCAAGCTGCGGAGAACCTGCCAATGCTTGCGCCCAGTAGTTGTACAAGGTACCGATGGGGCAAGATTAAGGAGGAGAGGTTAAGCCACCTCTCCTTTTGTTTTTTTCAGCCTCGTCCGGAAGCCACCTTGTGCGAGTGCATGCTCCTGACCGGCATTTCTTCGCATCTCTTTGTTACAGTGATAAGTCCGTGACTCGAAGGGTTTGAGCGGCCTCCAATTCTGCATGTCTTCGGTAACCAGTACGGCAATCAAAACATCCTGCGAGGCGTGCGGGCACGAGCTGCCTGCTGGGGCCGATCAATGCCCGGCTTGCGGACATGTCCGCGCATTACGTTTCGCGCGCCTGACGCTGTTCGTGGTGATCGTGGTTATTCTTGCAGGATTCGCCTTCACTCAATACTTCGTCAGGCTGCATCGCGGAACAGAGAAAATGCTGGCGCGAAGATGGTTCGACCGCGGGGACGCTGCCATGCAGACCGGCGATGCGCCTGCGGCGGCCGACGATTATCGCACCGCTCTCAGTTATGACCGGGAAGACGATCTTTATCGGTTGCGGTTGGCGCAAGCGCTGTTGGCTTCCAATCGTCTGAATGAAGCGCGTTCCCACTTAGTCAGTCTTTGGGACGAGGAACCGGCGGACGGAGAGGTGAACGTGGCTTTGGCGCGGCTCTATGCGCGTCGCAACAGTCCTCAACAGGCTGTGCGTTACTATCGCAACGCGATTAACGGCGTTTGGGAAACTGCGCCGCAGCAACATCGGATCGCCGCGCGCTTCGAACTGATTGACTTCCTTATGCAGCGGCACGACACGGGACAGGCCTCGGCGGAACTGCTGGCTCTCCAAGCGGACCAGCCTCCGGCTGTTTCTGACCAGTTGCGCCTGGCTGACTTACTATTGCAGGTCGGCGAAGCTAGTCGCTCCGTTGATACTTACAAAAAAATCTTGAGAGATGATCCGAATGAAGCACAAGCCTGGTTGGGATTGGGAAAAGCGTCAATCGCTCTGGGAGATTATCAAGGAGCCGAGCATGCGCTGGCTATTGCGGTGGAACGCAGTCCGGCCTCGACGGATGCCCATCAGCAGCTTGCCCTGGTGCGTGAGGTGGTTCGAGTCGCCCCTTCACTGCGGGGACTCTCCCTGGCGGAGCGCACGCGGCGCGTGGCGGAGGCCTTCGACGCTGCACTCAGTCGTTTGACCAGCTGCGCTGTGCAGAGAGGATATGTTCTTAGTCCGCAAGGCAGCGCAACGTCGTCTACTTCAGCCGGAAGAGACAACCTTCCTCCGAGTAAGGGAAGTGCAGTGTCCATAACCGCGACGGCAACGCCCGCTCCTGACGACCTGCAGCTTCTCTACAGTAGGGGCTTGCAGATGAAGGCAGCCACAACGGAGCGTGCGCTGCGGGCCAATCCCGATTCGCTTGAACCGGTTATGCAGTTCGTCTTCGAAGCGGAACGAACCTCCGCCGCCATCTGTCCTGAAATGGTCGAAACCGACCGTGCGTTGCTTTTGCTGGCGCAGCATGAAAGCGAGACTTTACGATGAGCGCTGAAGAAGCTCCCAGCGGAGCGCCGAAGGACGCGGCTGTAACCAAGTCGGCTGTGTCCACGCCCACGCGGCGTCAATACTGGACTTCGCTTCGCACTTTGCTGTCTCCCCAGCGCTTCAGCCTGCGTGAAGAACAGTTCTTTCTCCTGCTGGCCGTGCTGATTGGAATCGCTTCCGGACTGGCAGTGGTTTGTTTCCGCTTATGTATTGATTTCCTGCGGCTGAAACTGTTGGGCAGCGGCCTGCAACCCTCCTTGCCGCGCGTCTTTCTTGCGCCCATGTTGATGGGGCTGGTCATCGCGTTTCTGGTGATCCGATTCTTTCCACGTGCCCGCGGTAGCGGCGTCAATCAAACCAAAGCTGCACTCTACATCTATGACGGCTATATTCCCATCCTCACCGTGGTCGGTAAGTTCATCACCAGCGCGCTGGCCATCGGCAGCGGACAGTCCCTAGGCCCTGAGGACCCGTCGCTGCAGATCGGCGCCGGGTTGGCTTCGGCACTGGGCCGCCGGCTGAGACTCTCGCGTGAAAAACTGCGACTGATTGCTCCCGTGGGCGCCGCCGCCGGACTGGCCGCAGCTTTCAATGCGCCCCTTACCGCCGTTTTGTTTGTCATCGAAGAGGTCATCGGACGATGGACGGCAGGCATCCTCGGGGCCGTCGTTCTCTCGGCCATTTCCAGCGCGGTGGTCGAGCGCTGGTTCCTGGGCGACGAGCCTTTATTCCGCGTGCCGGCTTACCATCTGGAACATTTCGGGGAGCTGGGCGCCTATGCCAGCCTAGGAGTGATTGGGGGCTTCGCGTCGCTGGCGTTCGTAAAGTACATCGGCTATCTCAGGCCTCGGCTTCGGCAGCTTCCGTCCTGGACGCAATATTTACAACCCGCCGCCGCCGGTTTCCTGATCGGGTTGATCGGTATCAAGTTCCCGCAGGTCATGGGCGCTGGTTACAGCTATATCGACCAAGCCATGCACGAGCAATATACGTGGCAGATCCTGGCCATTCTGGGAGCTCTAAAGATCGTCGCCACCGGCCTCTCCTTTACCAGTGGAACCCCCGGCGGCCTCTTCGCTCCTACGCTTTTCATGGGCGCGATGATCGGTGGCGCGGTGGGCATGGCCGAGCGGCAACTCGTTCCTTATCTGGCAATTCCTGTCGGAGCTTATGCGCTGGTCGGGATGGGTACCTTGTTCGCGGGAATTCTGCGCGCGCCTATGACGTCGGTATTCATGATCATGGAGGTGAGCGGCAACTACAGCATCATTGTTCCTGTCATCATCTCGAACGCGATCGCGTACTTCATTTCACGCACCTTCCAGCCGACTCCGATCTTCGACTTGTTGTCACGCCAGGACGGTCTGGAACTGCCGTCACTCGAAGAGGAAAGGGAAGTGCCGTTACTGCGCGTCGAAGACGCCATGCGTCCGGCCGTGGGACAGACCCTGAAAAGCGACATGACTCTGCGCGAAGCCCAGGAACGGGTGCAGGGTTCATCTCAGGAGTTCTTCGTAATAGGCCGGGGTGGGGAAGAGTGGTCAGGCATCAGCCGGGCAACTCTGCTCGACTTGATTCCCAATTCCGAGATTCGGCTCTCCCAAGTCCTCAATGGGGCGATTCCGTACCTCCATCCTGATCATCCGCTCGATACCGCGCTGCGTGTGATGGGGGCGTGGCCCCTGTTGCCAGTAGTTCACCGCGCGAACTTGCAGCAACTGCTTGGGGTTGTATCGCTCGACGATGTCATGCGGGCCTATCGCGGCGCAGGCATCGGTGAAAACCGCGCCGAACCGGAAACGTTCACCCCGTGATCGCGCGCTAAATAATGTGGGACGGCCTTCGCCGTCCCACGGAGAGAACTACTCATCAATTCGACCCTGTACTACGGCACGATCGCATTAATGAAGCTGGCGCCGTTCGGGGTGCCCACTCCAGTAACGTTGTCCCAGCCCGGACCCGCAACCAGCGTGCTGTCGAGTCCGAATCCCAACCCATACCACCGGGTCGAGGTTCCCTGGTAGAAGCCGCTGGTGAACTGGGTGGGAACATCCGGACCAGTGATCGCAGTTGGCGATTCATACATCGGCGGCCCACCGGTAAAGATGTTGCCGGCCAGATTGGTTGGCGTGTAAGGCGAGGCCTGAACGACGTCGAGCACAGCGCCATGTGGCAGGGTGTACATATAAGGCGCAGCCAAGCCAGCCGAATGGCCGGTATGCTGCACGCTCTTCTGGTTCACGATCGCCCAGACGCCGGAGAACATCGGGGTTGAAGCACTTGTTCCACCGATAACGCCTACCGAGAAGGTTCCGGGGCTGCTGTAGGAGGAGATGATGGTGACGCCAGTGTACGGATCGGCCGTGAGCGAGACATCAGGTTGCTGACGTCCAGTACCTGGCAGACTGCTTTGATAAGACGGCTTGGGGAAGAATTGGCTCATGCCTCCTCCGCCGCCGAAGTAGAAGCACTGTCCCGGTGCCAGAGTGGTGGCGCAGACGGGAGGAACTTCCGGTGGATTGGTCCCGTTCGGCTTGGCGATGCGGGTGATGGTGGTCCCCCAGCCGGTCTGGAACTTGATGCTGTAGTCAGCATTCAAGAACACGCTCACTCCACCTACCGCCGTGGCATGCGGTGAATTGGAGGGAACGCTGACGGTGTAAGCGCCGACGGCACGATAGAAGTCTCCGTCGTCGCCGGTAGAGAAGTTCACCGAAACGCCCAGAGCGCTGGCAGACGCCAGGAGGTCATCCCAAGCCTGCATGTCCATGGGGTCATCGTCGTATTCGTCTGAGCCGTAGCTGTTGGAAATGACATTGCCAAGATGATTGTCGAGGGCATACTGAATTCCGCCCATCAGGTTGTTGTCGAAATTGTCGATGGTCTGGATGAGCGCGACGTTGGCGCCAGGCGCCATCGCGTGTGACCACTCGATATCGAGTGTGGTTTCTCCCGCCCAGCCCGAGTCAAAAGGCGGCGGCCCCTGGGGGTTGTAAACCGAGAAGTTGGCTGGCGCAACGCCAAAGGTGCTGGAGAACTGCGCCAAGTCAACTGCGGCTGTGGGTGAGCCGAAGGCGTCCACGATGACCACGGTCTCGCCAGCGCCCGTCAAGCCACCGGCATAAACCGGAATCAGACCATAGGCCGTCTGCAGCGTGGTGGGCTCGTAGCCGCACGGAGGCAGGTGTCCCGGTCCGCCGGTTATATCGGCGCCGTAGCGGTTACCTTGGTAGAGTGCGGCGGGCATGAAACCGCTTGTAGTGAAGCCATGCGCCTCGGTTCCGCGGTAGCATTGATATTCCCAATAAAGCTGTCCACCACTTCCCGGGCCGCCGGGACCTCTCCTCTGCAGGAGAACTCCTCCATCCAACTGGACAACGTGGTGTGGCTGCATCCTGACCTCATGGATGCCGCCAATTGAACCGACCAGACCGGCCAATTGCACCGGCAGCGACGGATTGTTTGCGTTGGAGTAGCGCGTCTGACCGGCAAAGCTGTAGCGGTTGATCTGTAGCGAGAAAGCCCGCTGAATGTCGGAGACGTGGCCTTGCGCGGTGATGGTGTAGTTGAAGCGGTTTACATCCGTAACGGTCAGCCCCTGCGAACGTAAGAAGTTTTGCACCGTCGCCGCCGTCTGAGCGGTAGGAGCAAAGCGCGCAGCATACTGCTCAGGAGTCAACCACTTCTGGTACTGCGGTGAAGTCTTGTCATAAAGATCGTGCAGCAAAGTGTCACGCCCGGCACGATCTCGCAAGGCCAAGCGCATGGTGATACTGATGACGCGCCCCGCGTCTTCCGGCCCCAGATTCTGGGCGCGGGACACATAAGGCGGTACGCTGTTGGGAATGATGGTGTTGGCGAAGGATGCCATGGAAAGCAGCAATACCGCCACTAACACCGACACAAACAAAACGCGGAGCAATCCTGGGATTCTCATGTGGAAATTCCTCCTCATCAATCTCGTTGACTGGTGAACCTGCCGAAGAAGTTCACGGCTCGCCCGCTGAGAAGCGGCTCACTGGAACCTGGAAGTTGGATTGTCCAAGCGTCTATAGCAACGACTTGCGACGAATCCATCCCGCCAGGCCTACGATTCCAGAACCCAGCAATACCAACGTTCCCGGTTCTGGAGTGGTGCCGCCCCCGCTCTGCAAGACGGCTGTACCTGGAGCCAGGAACGCATAGCTGCCGTCTCCGGACGGCACGGTCTGCGCCAGCACGATCGACAGCGCATACGTTCCGTCTCCCTCAAGGGAACCAAAGCTAAAGGCACCGGAAGCCTCCATCGTGGTGTTGCAGTAACCGCAGTCCGGCACCAGGAAGGAGCCAACGAGGGTGTTGTTGACATAGACGTCGTTCTCATACTGAGCGCCGGGGTTACCGCCCAGGTCGTCGAGGTAGAAGAAGTCGTAGGACAATCCGGTAATCGAGGTTTGTCCGGTGAAAAATATTTCCGTAACGAAATCGCCGGAGGTGAAAAAGAAACCGGTCTGGCCGCCGTTGTTACCGACAAAGTCGCAACCGCCAGCGGCAGTGCAATAAAAACTATTGTTGCTGGGGAAGGTGACTGCGACATCCGCATATGCCACTCCCACGGCAAAGCAGAAAATCGCCACTAGTAGCAAAACTACACGCACGTTAAGGCATCTCATTCGAATTCCTCCACTGCGTTGAGCTTTGATTTTGTCGAACCTGGAACGGCATCACTTTACGCCGTGGAACGTGGATGGAATAGCTAAAAATAGCTACGTAGGCTATAGTATTTCAAGCTATTGAAAAATAAGTATGTACTACTAAGATAGTATTACTGTTCTGGCACGTTTTGAAGATAAACGGCAGCGTCCCCTGTTGCCTTGACCCACCGAGATATGGAATCAGAGCCTCTTTAGAAACGCCTTGGCATGCGCCAGTGCAGGGAACAGTTTCTCTTCGGCCTGGAACTCTGCTCCATGGATGCAGCGACGGCTACCCCGCAGCTTTACCGGATGTTTCAGGTGAAGCATTTCGTGATAGACGATGTACTCGACGGCATACCGCGGCACGCGTTTGTGGTCGAAGGCGCGGCTGACCACGATGGCGTTGTGGGCGGGGTCGTAATGAGCGAGGCTTCTGCGGGCGTGGGCCTGGCTCCACGTCATGCGAGGGCGGGCCAGTAATCCGTGGAAGAAGCGCTGGTTAAGCTCTTCGAAGATTTTGTCGAGGTCGTAGACCTCTCCTTGGGCGGAATCAATGCGTTTTCGACCGCGCAACTGACGCACCAATTGTGCCTTGGTGCGAATGTCGTGGCTGGAGACGTAGCGGCGATAGCGGGTCGCGTGAAGTGGGGCGATGGGCTGGCGATAGATTTTGGATAAGAGGATGTGAGCGATCGCTTCCAGGACACTCTCGGGTGCACCTTCCAGCAGGTCGGAAATTCGGACATGTACCTTGGCGTCACGTACCCGAATGGTGCTGTTCACATTGGCGAAGGGATAGAACGCGACACGGAACTCCGGCAGCGGCGCGCGCGGCTTGATCTCGCGATAGGTCTTCTGGAAAATGTCCTGTAGATTTGGCGGCAAGCACTACTAACGTAGCACGGAGTTGGCAACGCATAAGACTAGTCCGGCCGCTCTGAATAAACCTTGTTCAGTTTCTTTTGCTTGGCGAGGTCATTCTGCTCCTGAAGCTCTTTGCGAGCGCTGTCGGCGGTATCGTTGACGGAATCGGTGGCATTGGCCAACACGAAGGAATATTGCTCCAATTCCTCCGGAGGGGACTGCTGTTTCAGATTGCGGAGCTTGAGGGCCCACTCGCTCTCGGCTTCAATCAGTAAACGTAAACCTTTGCGCATATCGGTCTTGTGCGAGGCATACATGTCAACGTTGTCGTCGATCTCATCCATCAGATTGGAAAAATCTTCCAGCAGGTCGTGTATTTGCATGGGCCGATCGGGGGCGCTCTTGGGATTGGCCCTCAGTTGATCGATCGAGGTCATGCGGGCCCGTGCGAAAGAAACCATCAATTCGAGACGCTTGTCAGGATAGTCCGCCACCTCGCGCATCTCGTCCACTTCTTTTTCGTTGAGCGGGTCCCGGTTGCGGGTCTGGGCCAGAACCGGTTGGGAAACAAAGAAAATAAGGAATATGAGCCCGACGAGCCACTGGATCCTGTGTAGCATCACGGTTTCCCTTTCGGTTCGGCTTGCGGCCCGAACATTCTGGCCAGCAAATCGGAACGCGTTTGTTCGATGTCCTCCACCGCTTTCTGAACTGGCGGACGGTCCTCTACGGCCAGCGTTTCAGCAATATCGTGCAAACGTTTAGAAAGCTTGCGCAAGTCGATTTCGGTTTGCTTCAAATGTTTTCCGGAAGCTGAGGCGGCCTCTGCTGCTTTTTTGCCATATTCCACGGCTTCGCTAACTTCGCTTTGGGCCTTGTCCACGTCACCATTCGTGAACTGAGTATTGGCGTCTTCCAGGATGCGATGAGCGTATTCCATGCAAAGCTTGGCTTGCTCTGCGCCGTGGGCCGCATCAGCGCGTGCCTTAAGCTCAGGCAGGGTCTCGTTTGCCGCCAGCGCCAGGCTGGCCAACAGGAAGACGATTGCCGCGCTTCTTAGCTTAGGCCGCATGCTACTTCTTCTTGATTTGATACTTGTCCGCATTCTTAGGATCAAGGGCCATCAACCGGTGACGCGCCTGCCATTCCTGCTCAGGGAGCTTGCCCGCGTCCTCCGTCAGGAAACGTTGATAATATTCCACCGCCTGCTTTACCGCCTTCAAGTTGTCGAAACAAGTAGCCCGAAGGAAGTAACTGACCGGAGATTCGGGTAAGAACTTGGCACGATAATCCAACGCCTTCAACGCCAACTGATAATTCTTGTTCTCTGAGGCTACGACGGCGAGGTTTCCGTAGGCGTCGGCCAAGTCGGGCTTCAGTTTCACGGCAACCAGCAGTTCCTCTTGCGCCTCGGGATACTTTTTTTCGTGCATCAGCAACGAGCCTAGCGCGTAGTGCGCGTCAGCATCTCGGGGCATCTTTTGGGCGGCCACCCTAAACTGCTGCTCCGCTTGGTCGTTCTTGCCGGCCTCGACGTATATCGTGCCAAGTTCCAGCGCAGCTCGAGGATCGTTGGGATCGCCTTTCAGGCCTTGCTGCAACTGTTCGGCGGCCTCCGCGTTCTTGCCCTCGGCCTGCAGGACACGTCCCAGTTGAACGCGCGCATTGTTGTTCTGCGGGTCGGCTGCCAGCACTTTGCGCAGCGCAGCTTCGGCTTCAGGATATTTCTGCTGCTTCGTATAGACGTTGGCCAGGCCCGCTATTGCCGGGGTCGAACTCGGGTCGAGCTGAGCGGCGGTCTGAAACTCTTGGGCTGCCCGGTCCAAGTCATTTTGCTTTTCCAGCAGAATCGCGGCCGAAAGGTGCGGCTGGGCGGCTTTGGGATTCAGTCTGGCCGCTTCCGCGTAGGCAGCGAGCGCCGATTGCGGATCGCTCTCTTCTTCGACATACCCGAGAGACTGCCACGCCCGCGCCAGTCCTACCTCAGGAGTAGCGGTGGGCTTCAGTTGGGTCGCTGCTTTCAGATACTTTGCAGCCTCCACTTTGTTACCTTGCCCTGCCAAAAGCACCCCAAGGTTCAGGTTGGACTCGAAGACATCCGGCTTCGCCGCAACCGCTTTGCGATAAGCGTCGATGGCTCGGGGAGTGCGCTGCGTGGCGTTATATACATAACCGAGGTCGAACCATGCACGATAGTCGTTGGGCTTCTCCGTAGTAGCTTTTTGCAGCAACGATTCGGCAGTAGCGAAGTCGTTGTGTTGCATCGCGGTTTCCGCCTGGTCCACTTCAGGCGAACTGCTGTCATCGGGAACCTCTTCGGCCACGCGATGATGACGAATGGTGGGCTTGCTTTCCTGTGCGGCAACCCTGCTGAGACTGCCTGCCGCAGCGAGGGTTACGCACATAAGAAGCACGTAAGTTCTAGAGCGATTCCAAACTAGCGGTATCTTGCGAGCAAGGGTAGAGCGGCGCTTTAGCGCCGCGTTCGCGCGGAGATGAAGAAATGCGTCAGCCGCTGAGGTCGTAGACCTCAGCGGCTGACGCCAGAAATTGTATTGCCTCGGGACGCGGGCCTTAAGGCCCGCTCTACCCGTACAACCCGGATATGCCAACTCTCGAACCGCTCTAAGGATGCTCATTCGGTTGCGGATTCCCGTTGGGCGGTAAGATGCGCGCCAGCCACCGTCCGGTGTAGGAATTCTGTTGCTTGGCGATGGTTTCTGGCGGTCCGACTGCGACAACCTCGCCACCGCGCGATCCGCCCTCGGGCCCGAGGTCAATGACCCAGTCGGCCGTCTTGATGATGTCGAGGTTATGTTCGATGACCAGGATCGACCCGCCAGCCTCGATCAATCGCCGGAAGGCTGCCAGCAGTTTGCTGACGTCATCGAAATGAAGTCCGGTCGTAGGTTCGTCGAAGATGTAAAGCATTCGCGGTTGACGCTTGTTGCGTTCGGCTTGCGAACGGCCGAGGTCGCGCAGCTTGGGCTGAAGGTGGGCCGCCAGCTTCATGCGTTGCGCTTCTCCGCCGGATAGCGTGGTCGCTGACTGGCCAAGACGCAAGTATCCCAACCCCACTTCATCCAGCACGCGCAGTTTTTCCACGATCTTTGGAACTCCCGAGAAGAAGTGCAGACCTTCCTTGACCGTCAGGTTCAACACGTCATGGATGTTCCTGCCGTGATATCGGACTTCGAGGATCTCCGGCTTGTATCGCGTGCCCTTGCATTCCTCGCAAACCAATTCGACATCCGCAAGGAATTGCATTTCCACCGTAACCGTACCGTCGCCCTGGCAGCCCTCGCAACGACCGCCGGGAATGTTGAAAGAAAAATGTCCGGCAGCGTAGCCATGTTTTTTGCTCTCCGGCAGGGAAGCGAAGAGTTCGCGAATAGCATCGAACGCCTTGATATAGGTCACGGGGTTCGATCGTGGAGTACGGCCAATCGGTGATTGGTCCACCAGAACCACCTCGTCAATCCACTCCGCACCTTCCACGCGGTCCACTTCGGCCTGCGGTCCGCCACTGGTCTGCCCGGTTGCTGCGGCTACCGCGTTGTAGAGAACGTCGTGCACCAGGGTAGATTTTCCCGAACCCGACACGCCGGTGATGCACACCATAACGCCCAGCGGAATGGAGACGTTCACTTTCTTCAGATTGTGCGCCCGTGCGCCAATCAGCTTCAATTGCCGGCCCGCACCTGTACGCCGGGTAGACGGCATGGGTATACGCAGTTCGTCGCTTAAGTAGCGGCCGGTAAGCGAAGCCGGATTGCGCAAGATTTGCTCGTAGGTTCCGGCGGCAATCATGCGGCCGCCGTTTTCACCGGCACCCGGACCCAAGTCGAGGATACGATCAGCCGAGCGCATGATCTCGGCATCGTGCTCTACCACCAGGATGGTGTTTCCCAGGTCACGCAGATCGTGGAGGATCTTGATAAGCCGACTGGTGTCGCGGTGGTGCAAACCGATTGAGGGCTCATCCAGCACGTAAAGTGTGCCCACCAGCCGCGAGCCCAGCGATGTAGCCAACTGAATGCGCTGGGCCTCGCCGCCCGATAGCGTGGAAGACAGGCGATCCAGTGTCAGATATTCCAGGCCGACATCATTTAGATACCGGAGCCGGTCGTTGATCTCGTCCAGTAACTTGCCCGCAATGTCAGCTTGCTGGCGAGTAAGCTGCAATTGCGAAAAAAAGCTTGTCGCCTCTTCGACGGTCATCGCCGATACCTGGCAGATGTCCTTGCCACCAATCTTGACCTGTCGCGCTTCGCGTCGCAGGCGCAGGCCAGCGCAATCGGAGCACACCGAATAACCGCGATACCGGCTGAGGAAGACCCGCACATGAAGTTTGTACTTTTTGCGTTCCAAATGCTCGAAGAACCCACGCACACCCCAGAACTTCCCATCACCGGTGATGACGTAGTCGCGCTGCTCGGCCGTGAGGTCCTGCCAAGGCACGTCGTGCGGAATGCCCGCGGCGCGAGCATAGCGGCGCATCTCTGTCGCCAGCGGCTTGTATTTCGGCTTGGTCCAGGGCTCGATAGCGCCTTCGGCGAGCGTCAACCCCTTGTTGGGGATTACGAGGTTGAGATCAAAATCGATGGTGTTGCCGAAGCCCTGACAACGCGGGCAGGCGCCGAACGGGTTGTTGAAGGAGAAGAGGCGCGGCTCCGGCTCTTCGTAACGAATGTTGCACAATTTGCATTCGAAGCGTTGGGAAAATCGCAACCGCTGTGCCGGTTGGCCTTCCGGCGGAGAGGTCTCGAACAGCACTTCGCCAGCCTCGCGGTAGCCTTGTTCCACAGCGTCGACAATGCGCGCTCGGGCATCAGATGAAACTGCGATGCGATCGATGAGCACCATAACCGGCTCGGCAAAGTTGAGTTCGAGCAGCGATTCCGGAGTAGAGAACTCAACCACGCGGCCATTCTGGTAAAGCCGGTTGTAGCCGCGCTTGCGCAGCTCGAACAATCGCTCCTTCAGCCAAGGATCATCTTTCGGCTTCGCTGCTTTCTTTTTTGGGATGCGACGGCCCTTCGATTTTTCTGGTTCGGCGGGTTTGGGCGGCGGCTGAACCGGGAAGAACGCCTGCACTCGCGTCCCTTCTCCGAGAGCGAGAATCCGCTCCGCCACTTCGTCGACCGTGTCCTTCTTGACTTCCTGCCCGCAGCTCAGGCAGTAAGTCCGGCCCACGCGAGCGTACAGCAATCGCAGGTAATCGTAGATTTCGGTTGCCGTGGCGACCGTCGAGCGCGGATTGCGCGTGGTGTTCTTCTGCCGGATGGCTACCGCTGGGGCGATCCCGTCGATGACATCGACATCCGGCTTCTCGATGCGCTCCAGAAATTGGCGCGCATAGGCAGAAAGGGACTCCACATAGCGCCGCTGGCCTTCCGCGTAAACGGTGTCGAACGCCAACGACGACTTACCCGAACCCGAAACCCCGGTCACCACCGTCAGGGAATTGTGCGGAATTTCGAAGTCGATGTTCTTCAGATTATGGACGCGCGCTCCGCGCACCACGATGCTTTCGTTCGACATGGGCCCCAGGTTTCCGGCAGGGGAAAGTCCGCTGGAGGAGCTGCATATTCCGCACGCGCCCCACAGATGCGGCTAAAGTTGGCTGCCGAAACTTCTTATTATATCTGGTTTGAGGATAGTGGCGTTCCGAAGGGAAGAGCTAGCCAGGAGGGGATTTCCGCGGCTAAGCGGCGCAAACGCTATCTGGCGAAGTACAGTAACGCGAAGACGTAAATCCACAACGCACCCATGAAGTGCCAGTACCACGCGGTCACGTCGACCACAATGCGGCGGGTCTCTGGCGGACGATGCAACCAGGTCGTCATCCCGGCATAGAGCAACGCGAAAATTCCCCCAATGAGGTGAATTGCGTGGACTCCGGTGAGCATGAAAAAGAAAGAACGGCTGGTATTAGTGGCAAAGGTGACATTGTTCAACTGTAACTGGTGCCACGCATATCCCTGTCCGGCGAGAAAGGCGAACCCGAGGACGACTGTCGTCCAGACCCAGGGAAGGGCATTGCTGGCGCTTACACGAATCCCAGGCATGCCGATAATAGGAGCAAGAGCCACATCTTGCGCGGCGCGCTGGCGGGCATACTCCAGGGTAAAACTACTCAGCACGAGGATCAGCGTGTTGACCAGGAGAATCCGAACCGGGAGCGTCAACGGCACCCAGTTGCTGACGTAGTCATTGCTCGCCGGGTCCCACACCGCGCCCGCCTTGCGCACCACGTAGGCCGTGGTGAAGGAAACGAACAGCATGACCACTGACGACAACCCCAACATCAGTCCCAGACGATAACGGCGCAAGCGCTCGCCATAGCTGGGCATGTTGTCGTCGCCGCCGCGGCCGCCACCGCCTCCATCGCCGGGCCAGCCCGGAGTGGGGCCTCGGCCACCTCCGCCTTGCGAGGTCTTCGGGACTCGAATGCTGATTCCGCGGCTCACGACCTATGCCTTTGAGACGTCCGCGTCCTGTACCGTTTGTTCAGCGCGGACTGGATGGCGATGCGAGAATCTGGCGCCGGAACGCGATACCCCGTTTGCTCTACGTCACAACGCCCTGTGACATTATGATGCACGTGGCCGTGACGGAACTCAACTATTCCGTAAAGGTATATTTTGGGGATGGAAGCACTTTGCCGCCCGTGACCCAAGCTGGCGAGCGTCTAGTCTGGGCTATTGGCTCCGCGTCATCCGCAAACCGTAGCGAATCATTCTCCGTTATATGAAACGCATCTTCATCATCGCGGTTGTGGTTGTCGCTGTTCTGTATCTGGCTGACTTCTTATCGGCGCGTTTTCGCATACCTGCCCGCGATACTTTGGGCACGGTCACGGTGCATACCTACTATGTTGTGAAGTTGAAAAATGGCCACACTGAATACGACTATGCCGGCGACCACGACGCCAGTTGCTCGAATTCGTTGTTTCCGCAGTTCGGGTTGAAACCTTGCTGGTACGCCAGCCGGCACACTGATGAGCAGATCACGATCGATTCCGGCTCTCCGAATAACCCGCATCTATTTTGAGAGGATGTCGACTGTCAGCTACTTCCGTCGGAAATATACTCGCAGCTGACAGATATAGGAAGCAATGGAGGAAAACGCCCGCATCGATTGGGATTGCCGCTACAGCGAGGGCTCGCACCACTCGCTGACGCCCGATCCGTTTCTCGTCAGTGCCTATGAGCAATTTGTCGCTCCGAATGTCAAGTACGTGGGGCGCGCCCTCGATATTGCCGGCGGCGTGGGCAGACATGCGCTTTACCTGGCGGAGCGAGGTTGGGTATCACGCTGATGGACATATCGGAGGTGGCCTGCAACAGGCCGGCGACCGGCGAGGAACGGGGAGTTCACATCTTTATCGAGCAAATCGATCTGAGCGAGGCTCGACTGCCGGTCGGCGGCCTATCGATCTGATCGTGGTTTTTTCTATCTTGAACGTTCTCTGTTACCCCAAATCGCAGCAGCGCTCAGGCCGGGCGGCATCCTTATCTACAAGACCTACACGCGGGAGCAGCTCAAGTTGGGCGGCGGTCCGACACATCCCATGCACCTGTTGGAGCCCAACGAACTGCGGAATGCATTCGCCGGTCTGCAGATCCTGCACTATCGAGAAACCCTCAAGGACAAGGCGGTCGCGGAATTAGTAGCGAAGAAGGAATAGCCATAATCCGCTATTCGCCGTTCGTTTTTCGCTCTTCGCGACTGAAACACATCGGGTCAGCCTTCGCCCGTCTTTGGGCTTGGCGAAAGGCGAAAAGCGAACGCGAAAAGCGTTCCCCACTTGCATCTTGATCGACTCTACTTCATCTTGGTTCCATGCCCCAGCACGAACGAGTTCATGGTCACGAGGTCAAGAAGGAGCAAATCGCCAACAACTGCTTCGGTTGCGGCCCCGCCAACGAGGCCGGGTTGCGGTTGGAGTTCGTCCTCGACAAGGAGCACGAGCGCTTTGTCTGCCATTTCCAGTTGGAGGAGCGCTTCGTCGGCCCGCCGGGCCACGCTCATGGCGGCATCATCGCCACCATTCTCGACGAGGCCATGGGCAAGGTCAGCAAGCTGCGCAACGTGATCGCGTCTGACGGGCCGGATGGAGGTCAACTACATACGGCCGACGCCGCTGGCCACGCCCCTAATCGTCGAAGGTTGGGAGGTGCGGGTGGACGGCCGCGAGCATATTCATGCCGCCGAGATACGCAACGACAAGGGAGAAGTGCTGGCCGAAAGTATAGGAACCTTCATCGAGATCGATCCCCATCGCATGTTCGCGAGATATTTGAAGAAGGCGGGTAGCGACGCGACGTAACGCAATCAACTAATGTGTCATCCCGAGCGACGAGCGCAGCGAGGAAGTCGAGGGATCTGCGGTCCGCCAGCGCCGACATGCAACCGGAACAGCCGCGGATCTTTCGGCTGCGCGCCCGCCCAGCCTGGAAAAAAGCGGGCTGAAAATTATTTGCGGGCGCTCCGCTCAGGATGACATTTCAATTTGTCAGACGCCCACGACCCTGCTACGGCGCTCCATCAGCACCGTGTCGCGCCACTGACCGTCCAGGCAGCCAATTCGTTCGCGCGTGCCCACCATGCGGAACCCCGCCTGCTGATGCAAGCGGATACTGACCGCGTTCTCCGCGAGAATTCCTGCTTGGAGCGTCCAGATGCCATGCTGCTCAGAGGCGTCCACCAACGCTCCCAGGAGTTTGCGTCCAATTCCGCGCCCACGCACGTCCTCTGCGATGTAGATGGTTACTTCCGCGACTCCCTCATACACACTCCGAACGGAAACGCGACTCAGCGCGGCCCAGCCGAGGACTTTGCTATTCCAACGCGCAATAAGCCGGCAAGTTGGCAGGTGATGCTCGTCCCACTCCTTGTACTCGGGTACTGACTGCTCGAACGTGGCATTGCCGGTAGCAATCCCCTGGAGATAGATTTCGCGAACCGCCCCCCAGTCCTGCTCCGTCATGGGCACGATCTCAACGCTCGGCATATTGTCGAAGTCTCAGAGTGAAGTATAGGAGCTGTCCGGCGGGGAATCGAAATGGCAGTCGCCACGGCGGGGTTACGTACCGCGTCCGCGCAGAGTAAAATAAAAGGTTCCGCAAGTACAGAGATCGGCGGCCTACGCGGCAGCGAGAATGTATGGGTCGAGGTTGGCTAAGGGCTAAATGCTAATTGCCAAGTGCTAGCCGCTCCGATCCAGGGAGAACTTATGTCAGAGAACAATGGCAATAACACCAGCCTTCGGCTGAAGACCGGCCTCGCCGAGATGCTCAAGGGCGGCGTGATTATGGACGTGATGAGCGTCGAACAGGCCGAGGTGGCCGAAAAGTCCGGTGCAACCGCGGTCATGGCGCTGGAGCGTGTGCCCGCCATCATTCGGGCCGAAGGCGGCGTCTCGCGCATGGCCAATCCCAAGCTCATCCGGCAGATCATGGCCGCTGTCTCCATCCCGGTGATGGCGAAGTGCCGCATCGGTCACTTTGCCGAGGCGCAGATTTTGCAGGAAATAGGCGTGGACTACATCGACGAGTCCGAAGTTCTGACCCCGGCCGACGAAGAGCATCACGTGAACAAGCATGCCTTCAAGACGCCCTTCGTTTGCGGCGCTCGCAATCTGGGCGAGGCGCTGCGGCGCATCGCGGAAGGTGCGGCGATGATCCGCACCAAGGGTGAAGCTGGGACGGGTGATGTTATTCATGCCGTCAAGCACATGCGGCAGATAGTTAAAGAAATGCGTCAACTTACCGTAGCGAGTGAAGAAGAGCTTTTCGCAGCCGCCAAGAACCATCAAGCACCGTATGAGTTAGTGCGCATGGTCGCGCGGGAAGGGAAGTTGCCGGTACCGAATTTCTCCGCTGGCGGCATCGCCACTCCAGCCGATGCCTCGCTGATGATGCAACTCGGGGCCGAGGCCGTCTTCGTGGGCTCGGGCATCTTCATGAAGGGCGGAGCAACCCCGCTGGATCTGACGCTGAAAGCGGAGCGCGAGGAAGCGGAATCGCGCGCCCGGGCCATCGTGATCGCGACCACGCACTACGACGATGCCAAGATTCTGGCCGAAGTCAGCGAGCAGATGACCGGCGCGATGAAAGGCCTGGCCGTCGGCGCCATCGCGGAGAAAGACCTGCTGCAGACGCGGGGGTGGTAAGGGGCAGTTGTCGGTTCTCAGTTGCCAGTTGTCAGCGGGGCGCGGCGAAAGCCGCGCCTTTTTGCTGTGCGCTAACATCTGATTCGAATAGATCGTGACCGTGGCTCCAGGTGGCAACAGGTTTAGCTGACAACTGACAACCGACAACTGAGAACTTCTCTATGAAAATCGGTGTCCTCGCACTGCAAGGCGATTTCGATGCGCATCGCCGCCGCCTGGAAGAACTGGGCGCGGAGGTTGTACTCGTTCGCAAGCCGGAGCAGTTTGACGAGATCGATGGGCTTGTCATTCCGGGCGGCGAGTCGACTACGTTCCTGAAGCTGCTCGGCCGGGACACGTTGCAAAAGCTCAACGAGTTTGTGCGGACTAAGCCCACATTCGGCACTTGCGCCGGCGCAATCCTGCTTGCCAAGCAGGTTGAAAATCCCCATCAGCCCGGACTGGATGCCCTCGACATAACCATTCGCCGCAACGGCTACGGACGGCAGATCGATTCCACGATTGTCGAAGAGCCTTCTACCCTCGGTGGTGATCCGCTGGAAATGGTCTTCATTCGCGCGCCGCGCATCGAGCGCGTCGGCGTCGGCGTTGAGGTCCTTGCTAAACGCGGCGACGAGCCAGTGCTGGTCCGGAAGGGAAGAGTGATGGCCGCGACTTTCCATCCGGAGCTGTCGGAGGACAGGCGCGTGCATCAAGAATTCCTCCGGCTCGCGAAGAACGGCATCAAATGATAATCAGTTGTTGATCTATTCGTTCCTCCGTGCGCTCCGTGTCTCCGTGGTGAAAATCGTCTTACCTGTCATAATCTAAGAAGTAGTCCACTTACATATCTGAAAGAGCATTCATGGCTGAATCTCCGATTACTGCCCGCACTCAGGATTTTGCAACTTGGTACCAGGACGTGGTTCTGCAAGGCGACATGGCCGAGCCCGCCGAGATCGTTAAGGGCTGCATGGTCATCAAGGCCAACGGCTACGCGGTCTGGGAGTTGATCCAGCGCGAGCTCGACGATCGCTTCAAAGCTACCGGCCATCAGAACATGTATTTTCCGCTGCTGATCCCCGAGAGCTTTATGCACAAGGAGGCCGAGCACGTGGAAGGCTTCTCGCCGGAGTTGGCGGTGGTTACGTTGGCCGGCGGCAAGCAGTTGGACGAGCCGTACGTCATTCGTCCTACATCGGAGACCATCATCGGGCACTTCTTTGCCAAGTGGATCAAGAGCTGGCGCGATCTGCCGATGCTGGTAAATCAGTGGGCCAACATCATTCGCTGGGAGCTGCGCACACGCATGTTCTTGCGGACGACGGAATTTCTCTGGCAGGAGGGTCACACTGCGCATGCTACGCACGAAGAAGCCCAGGCTGAAGTTCTGCGTATGCTGGACGCGTACGCCGACGTGGCGGAAAACGTCATGGCCATGCCGGTAATCAAGGGCTTGAAGACGCAGTCGGAGAAGTTCGCTGGCGCGCTGCAAACCTACAGCATTGAGGCCATGATGCAGAATGGCTTTGCCTTGCAGTCCGGCACCAGCCACGATCTGGGGCAGAACTTCGGCAAAGCCTTCGATGTGCAATTTCAAAGTAAGGAAGGCCAGCTGGATTATGTCTGGCAAACCAGTTGGGGAGTGAGCACGCGCCTGGTCGGCGGGTTGATCATGAGCCACTCCGACGACAAGGGCCTGGTGCTGCCGCCCAAGGTCGCGCCCATCAAAGCCGTGCTGGTCCCGATTTACCGCAAAGATGACGAGCGCGAGAAAGTGCTGGAAGCCGCGCACCGGATTGCCAAAGATCTGGGGGCGAAGTTGGACGACCGTGAAGGCCAGTCGCCGGGCGCGAAGTTCTTTCACTGGGAGCGTCGCGGTGTGCCAGTGGTTCTCGAGCTTGGGCCGCGCGACTTGGCGTCGGGCAGCATCGTGTTGAAGCGGCGTGACACCGGAGTCAAAGAACCGATGTCGCAGTCGGACGTTGCCGCCAAGTTGCCGACCGTGCTGACCGCCATGCAGCAGGGCATGTACGACGCGGCCAAGGAGCGCCTGAAAGCGAACACCGTGCTGGCGAATTCCATTGAAGAGGTGGAATCGATCCTCAAGGATGTGACCGCCGAAAAGGGCGGTGGCAAGTTCGTGATGGCGCACCTGAAGGACGATCCGCGGTGCGATGCCCGCATCAAGGAGTTCAAGGCCACGATCCGCTGCATTCCTCTAGTGGATGAATATGACGGGCCGGGCAAATGCATCGTTACCGGCGAACCGGTCGACCGGCGCGTGGTGGTCGCGAAAGCGTATTGAGAAGCAACTTTTAGCTCTTGGCCTCTAGCTCTTAGCGGTCTGGAGGAGTGGGCCTATTTTGCTAGAAGCTAAGACCTAATCGCTAGGAGCTAAACATGGGCCTGTACGATTTTTCCGCAAAACTAAACAACGGCCGCAACAAGAAACTCGCCGACTACAAGGGCAAAGTCTTGCTCATCGTCAACACCGCCAGCAAGTGCGGATTTACGCCGCAGTACGAAGGTCTGCAATCGCTGTATGCCAAGTACAAAGACCGCGGACTGGAGGTGCTCGGCTTTCCCTGCGACCAGTTCGGCCACCAGGAACCCGGATCCGACGACGAGATCAAGTCCTTCTGCCAGCTCAATTACGGGGTGAGCTTTCCGTTGTTTGCAAAGATCGAGGTCAACGGCGACGACGCTCATCCCGTGTTCAAATTCCTGAAGAGCAAGAAAGGCGGCTTGCTCGGCGACGGCATCAAGTGGAACTTCACCAAGTTCCTAGTCGACAAGAAGGGAACTGTCGTCGAGCGTTTCGCCCCTACGACGCCGCCAACGGCAATTGAGTCGCAGATCGAGAAGCTGCTTGGCAAGTAAAATGCTTTTTACCACCCTTCGGCTCCGCTCAGGGCAGGCTACGGCACGGACAACACGGAGAAAATCTATTTCTTCAATCTTTGGTCTCTTGCGCCTTTGCAGCGGCTGCTAGTTTATTTGCTTCAGGCTCCAAAATAATCCTTTAATTCTTCTCGGTGTCCTCCGTGTCTCCGTGGTGAAATATCTTCCTGTCGCCGCGATATACTGGTGGTCACGAGGATGGTTGTGAGTTCCACCCAAAAGACGTTCTACATCGAGACCTTCGGCTGCCAGATGAACTTCCACGACTCCGAGAAAGTCGTCGGGACGCTCATCTCCGAGGGCTACGCGCAAGTGCAACGCGAAGAAGATGCCGACCTGATCGTGTACAACACCTGCTCGATCCGCGATAAGGCCGAGCAGAAGGTCTTTCACCGCCTGAATGACTTCAAGAAGCTGCACAAGGAAGGGAAGCGTTTTGCGGTTCTCGGCTGCGTCGCCCAGCAGGAGGGCGAAAAAATCTTCGAGCGCGCGCCCTATGTCTCATTGGTCGCCGGGTCGGCCTCCTACCGCAACTTGCCGGCTATGCTGGTGCAGATCGAGGCTGGAGCCGATCGCGTCACCGGGCTGGACGATCGCCAGACCGACCAGACCTTCGAGACCGAATTCACCGCCCGCACCAACCCGCATCGCGGATACATCACCATCATCGAGGGCTGCGATAAGTTTTGTGCCTACTGCGTGGTGCCGTACACTCGCGGCAAGGAGCGGAGCCGTACTTCGGAGTCGGTCCTTGACGAAGCCACGCGCATGGCAGATGCGGGTTACACCGACATTCAGATGCTGGGGCAAAACGTAAATTCCTACCTTGATCCTTCCGGCAAAAAGAGCTTCGCCGAGTTGCTGTCGGCCGTCGGGGAATTGCCGGGTATCCGTCGCGTCCGTTTCACCACCTCGCATCCGCGGGACTTTACGAAGGACATTGTCGACGCGATTGACTCCGTTCCCACGCTTTGTGATCACGTGCATTTGCCGGTGCAGAGCGGGTCGTCCCGAGTACTGGAATCCATGTTCCGCGACTACACGCGCGAGCAGTACTTAGAGCGCATCACCTGGATGAAGGCCACCCGCAATCGCGAGATCAGCATTACGACCGACGTAATAGTTGGCTTCCCGGGCGAAACCGAAGCCGAATTCCGCGAGACCCTCAGCCTGCTCGACGAAGTTGGCTACGACGGCGTGTTTTCCTTCAAGTACTCGCCACGGCCGAACACGCCCGCGCTGCAATACGCCGACTCCATTCCAGAGGCTGAAAAGTCGCGCCGCTTGCAGGTTTTGCAGGAGCACCAACGTGAGCTGCAAAGGATCAGTTATCGTAGGCACTTAGGCCAGGTCATTGAAGTTATGGTCGAAGGAAAAAACACGGCCCGGGGCCAACTCACGGGGCGGACGTCGCAGAACAAGACGCTGAACTTCATTGCCAACGGTCAGCCCGAGCCGGCTGTGGGAGAGTACGTCCGGGTGCAGGTCACTCAGGTATTTCCCAACAGCCTATTGGGCGAGATGATCGTCTAAGAATCCAGAAAGTGTTTGCTTTCGTACTCCCGGAAGAGTATGAAACTGACTAAGACGAGGCGAGAACCTGGGGAGGGAATCATGATGGAAGTTGAAATGAAGATTCGCGGGCTGATGATGGATCCCGTGACCAACATGCCCATCGTGATCCTCAAAGACCAGGGAAGCGACACCGTGCTGCCGATCTGGGTCGGTGTCTACGAAGCCAACGCCATCGCGCTCGAAATTGAGAAGGTGACCACCCCGCGTCCCATGACGCACGACCTGCTGAAGAACCTGCTCGTAGGACTGGAAACCACGGTGCAGAAGGTGGTGGTGACCGAACTGCGCGACGACACCTTTTTTGCCGTCATCTGGCTGGAGCGTGAAGGCCAGGCCATCAGCATTGATTCGCGGCCATCTGACGCTCTGGCGTTAGCGCTACGGATGGACTGCCCGATCTTCGTCGAGGATGAGGTCTTGAAGTCCAGCAAACAGGCTAACGCGGCCAGCGACCGTGTAAACAACGACGAGCTCCGCAAATGGCTGGAGAACCTCGGCGAGGACGACCTGGGCCGCTACAAGATGTGAAGCCGCCGTTCGCCTTTCCATTCGCCCGAGCACGTCAGCGTCGACTAGAAGCTAACAGCTAAAGCTATTTTCCCATGCCTGACCCACCGAACAACTGCAACGCATCTACCTCGCCGGCTTCGAACTGCAAACCTTCGAGCGCTATCCCAATTCCATCGGCGTGGTTCGGGACGGCTGCATCGCACTGCTGAGGGCGACTGCTGCTGGCCTGCAAATGATCGGAGCTCCCGGCTGGCGGATGGGAGAGGTCCTGGGTGTCCTTGTGGAGAAGGAAGGCCAGCAGGTCTTCCAGGCTAAGTCTGAGATCGTCGAGGCCACTCCCGAGAGGCTGGAGGCCCTGCGTCGTTTCGGGGAGGACCTGGAGCAGTTGCTAACCGCGACGGCGTGAGGGGGTTTGGCTCACTACTTAAGAAGAATGTCCTGGCCGAGGGCGATTTGATTGAAGAATCGATAACTTAACATAATATCTGTTATCGGACATTGAATTGGTGTCGAGTGGCGGATGTGCCTGTAAGCCTGATCTGACGCGGGCCGCCTCCACTTCAACGATTCCCTCAGGAATTCGGAAGACCCCTAGCTACAAAGAACCACCTTGGGATGGAACAGCGTCCCGGCCACCCGGCTGGCGATGCAGATCAGCTCCGACTGTCCGGCAAAGACCTTGACGAAGCGCGAGCGGGACATTTCCGGCAGGTTCACCGTGCGGCCATGGCGGATCTTGCCGATCGCCTCGTCATTAGCTGTGACCGACGGAATCTCCGGCAGGACCCGGCGCGGATGGACCAATAGGTGCTCAATCCGGCCCAGACTGGCGGCCTCGCCGATTTCCTCCAAGGTATGGCTCTGCTCAATGGTGAACTCGGCCACCTGCGTCCGGCGCAGGCTGGCAAGGTGGGCTCCGATGCCCAGCTTCTGTCCCAGTTCGTGGGCCAGGCTGCGCACGTAGGTTCCCGAGGACACCCGGCAGCGAAACTCGACCAAGTCTCCGTTTATCCCTAGAACCGCGAATTCCTTCACTTCCACTTCGACCGGTGCAAGCTCGACCTCTTGCTTCTTGCGGGCCAGCTTGTAGGCTGGCACGCCTTTGATTTTCTTTGCGGAAAACGGGGGCGGAGTCTGCTGGATGAGCCCGACAAAGCACAAGACGGCAGTCTGAATTTCCTCAAGCGTTAAATAAACTGTCCGCGCGGGCCCTACAGGGTCACCATCGCAATCGTAAGTATCGGTCGCGACGCCAAGTTGGATCGTCCCCTCGTAAACCTTTTCCGAAGAGACATAGAACTGGCACAGGCGAGTCATTTTCCCGAGCACCAGGGGGAGAACACCGGTAGCCATGGGGTCCAGCGTTCCCAGGTGTCCAATGGAGCGTTCGCCCAGAATGCGCCGCGACTTGGCTACGACGTCATGCGAGGTCCATCCGGCGGGCTTATCCACGACGATCACACCGTTGAGCGGCATCCTTCTGCTATCGTGTAGGTTCAACGGCGTTTTGGTCAAATCGCCGGCGACACACCGGTGGCCGTCAGAAATTGCAGGGAACTCAGTTCCCTGCCGTGCGGCGCACGCGAACCACATCTTATGATCCCGCTGAAAGACGATGCACCCCGGGTCGGCACCCCCTATGTAACCTACGTGCTGCTGGCGCTGAACACGCTGGTGTTCCTCTTCGAGCTATGGGTCGGCTCCCACGGCCGCCAGAACCTCGATTTCTTCGTCTTTCAGTTTGGAGTGGTTCCTGCCCGCTTCACGGTGGTCCTCTTTAATCATGGGTACGTGCCGTGGGACCTAGTCTCACAACTGGGAACTCGCTACGTTCCAGCGATGGCGGCCATCCTGCCGGTGTTCACCTCCATGTTTCTGCATGGTTCGTGGTTGCACCTGATCTTCAACATGTGGGCACTGTGGATCTTCGGCGACAACGTGGAAGATTACCTGGGCCACTCGCTTTACCTGGTGCTGTACTTTGCAAGTGGAATAGCGGCGGCGCTGCTTCATACCCTGTTCAATATCGGCTCCACGGTACCAAGTGTGGGAGCCAGCGGAGCGATTGCGGGCGTGATGGGAGCCTACTTCCTGCTGTACCCGCGGGCACGCGTACTGACCCTGGTGCCGTTCTTCTTCGTGTTCTTTATGTGGCTGCCGGCGTGGATCGTGCTCGGCTATTGGTTTGTCGCTCAATTCCTTAGCGGAGCCGCCACATCGATTGGGGCGCGCAGCGGCAACTCCACCGGCATCGCCTTCTGGGCCCACGTTGGAGGCTTTCTGGCCGGAATGTTGCTGATCAAGCTCTTCCCTGCCCGGACCCGGCGATATCACTACGGGATGTAGAACGGCCGCTATTCGCTTTTTGCCTTTCGCTCTTCGCTTAATGCGTTTCACCTCAGTTCCAGCAATTGACAACACGCCGAAGCAACCCAGTATTGCGATGGCCAAAAGCAAAGAAGCAGGAGCGAAAAGCTAACAGCGAAATGCGAAGAGCGAACAACGATTCTTCCCCTACAGCGGCCCGTTTATCGGATCAAGACAGATTTCCGACGGATTGACGTTCGCCGGCAGCAGCACGGCATAGAGCACGGCTTGGGCTATGCTGTCGACGTCGATCATGCGATCGCGCGGAGCGTCAGGTATGATTTGCTGCCAAATATCGGTTGCGGTGGCGCCGGCCAGCAGCGCGGTGACGCGAATGCCGCGCGGCACTAACTCCTGCCGCAAAGCCATTGTGAATCCATACGCACCTGTCTTGGCCGCGGTGTAGGCGGAAAAATTGGGAAAAACCTGTTTGGCGGCAGCGGATAGGTTGTTGATGATCGTCGCTCCCGCCTGCATCAGCGGCAGCGCAGCCCGCGTACACAAAAAGGTCCCCGTCAGATTGGTCTCGATCAAACCGTGCCAGACTTCGAGCGACGTGTCTTCGACGCTGGTCGGCGGCTGACTAATGCCGGCATTGTTCACCAGTACGTCGATCTTGCCGAACGATTCTTTGAACGACACCGAACAACGACGACACGGATTCCGGATTGCGAACGTCGCAAACCATGGGTACGACTTGCGCCGGGCTACCATGCGAGCCGGCCAATTCACGGATGCTTGCGGCGCTCTGCTCGAGGCTGGCCCTATCGCGGCCGGTAATAACCACGTTGCAGCCTTCCGCGGCCAGAGTTCTGGCGACCGCATAACCAATTCCGCGGTTGCCGCCGGTTATAACCGCGACCTTCCCTGGCAGTCGAGGATCGCTCGGCCGCATTGGCTCTTCGCTTTCGCGATTGGACTGCGGCTTCTTCGCAGCCATGATTTAGATTCCGTTGCCGTTCTTGGCGTGGATGAGCGACAGAAACTCCTGGCGTGTCTGCTGCGCACGAAATGCGCCCAGCATCGACGAGGTTACGGTGGCCGAATGCTGCTTTTCGACCCCTCGCATCATCATGCAAAGGTGGCGGGCCTCAATGACTACTCCGACGCCCAGGGGCTGAATCGCCTTCTGGATGGTCTCGGCTATCTGCACGGTGAGGCGTTCCTGCACCTGGAGGCGGCGTGCGAACACCTCCACCAGGCGCGGGACTTTACTCAAACCGATGACTTTGCCTTTCGGGATGTAAGCGACGTGGACCTTACCGAAGAAGGGCAGGATGTGATGCTCGCACAGGCTGAACATCTCGATGTCCTTCACGATCACCATCTCGTCGTAATCTACGCTGAACAATGCGGCCTTCAGAATCTCTTCGGGGTCTTCTCGATACCCCTTGGTAAGGTACTGCAGGGCGTGAAAAAAACGCTCGGGCGTCTTCAGCAGCCCTTCGCGATTCGGGTCCTCGCCCAGGCGAACCAACATCTCGCGGGCGAGTTCCTCGAAGTTGGCGCTGGTCAGGGTCGGCGTTTCTGTCAGGTCTTTCATGATTCCCTTAGGTGTCATACCTTCAATGCAGCATCGCCTGCGTATTCAAAGCTATTCATCATGGTCTCTTCGATGCGTACCCTCTCAAGATGAGCAGCCTTGAAGCTTTGCTTCAGAATGTTGAAGATAAGCTCGCTCAGGTTTTCCGTGGTTGGAACACTGCCCGCAAATTCTTGACGGACATTCAAATTCTGGTGATCGAACTTAGCCAGAACATCCTCTTGTACAGAGCGATCAAGTTCAGAAAGGTTACACACCATTCCCGTTTTCTGATTCACCGGGCCGCTTACTGTGACTTCGAGGGCATAATTATGCCCGTGTCCGTACGGATTGTTGCACTTTCCATAGGTGGCGCGATTCTGCTCGTCGGAAAGCCGCTCGCTGTGCAAGCGGTGCGATGCTGAAAATAAATAGCGGCGGGTGAGGTAAACTTTCACACTTCTCCGTAGAAATCGACAAACAGATCGGGCAGTTCATAGATCCGCACCCGGTGCAGGCGTGCAACCTGCAGCTTACCCTGAAGCCGGTTCCAGATGGCGATGGCAAGGTTTTCGGTAGTAGGAATCTGGTGGGCGAACTCCGGCACTTCTTTATTCAGGTGGCGATGGTCCAGGGCATCGATCACTTCGCGGTTCAAAGCTTCCTTCAGCTCTTTCAGGTCAACCACAAACCCCGTCTTGGGATCGATGTCGCCCTTCACCGTCACTTCCAGAGTGTAGTTGTGGCCGTGGCCATTGAGATTGGCGCACTTACCGAAGACGCGTTGGTTTTCTTCCGCTGAGAACTCGGGATTGTGGTAATAGTGCGACGCGGAAAACTCGCATTTGCGGGTTAGATAGACCATGTTTCCGAAGCAGCCCTAGCCTCACAATATTAACGCTGATCACTGACTTGCGTAGCGGATTGGACTCCGCCACATGGGTGAGGGATCCTTCCGCCGGAATACTCGCGGCCCTTCCAGCGAATTCTACCCTGCTTGAGAGAGATGCTGGAGTTGAGTAAAAGTACCGCAAAAAGCGGCAACCCAAAGAAAGCCAGAATATTTGATACCCAGTCAAAATGTGCTCGCGCGATGCGCCGCCCGAAGAAACAGAGCCCCAGCACTGCCATCACGGCGGCGCCAGCAAATGCGATGCGGTCGCCGCTGGCGAGGGCGACGATGGCAAATATCAGCAAGGCTAAGATGGCCACGAACTCGAAGGTCCGCCACAGGGCCAGCAATCGCGGCGAAGGAAATAACAGCGCGAGGTTCTTCGTCCAACCCTCCCACATCTGCGGAAAGCTGCGGTACATCCTGGTGCTGAGGGCATCCGACATACCGAAGCAGAGGACAAATCCGGCATGCTTCAAGCGTTTTGCAAGCTCAACATCCTCGAGCAATGCCGCTCCCACGGCGGCATGTCCACCCACCGCGTCGTATGCCTCGCGGCGAACCAGCAAATATTGTCCGTTGGCAGCCGCGACGGTAGATTTGGGATCGCACACTTGCTTAGGGGGATACGTTACCGCTAGCTCGGCAAATATCACCGGCATCAGGGCCCGCTCGGCCAGCCCGCGAACTTCCTGCTTCGGCGAATACGAAAGCATGTCCGCGCCTCGGTCCTTCGCCTCTTGTAAGCCGCGCACGATCGAGTCTGGCGAGTGACGGGTGTCCGCATCAGTGAAGAGCAGCCACTTCCCTTTCGCAGCTTTAGCGCCGCACCAGACAGCGTTACACTTGCCGCTCCAGCCAAGCGGCAGTTCATCAGCGTCAATCAGCTCTACAGCGAAGTTTGTGGCAATAGCGCGCGTGCCGTCCGTGGAGTGATCATCTACTACGATGACCTCGTAAGCAGGCCCTGATTGGCCAACCAGCGAACGTAGGCAATCAGCCAGGCAGGCTTCTTCATTTCGCGCTGGAACGATGACCGAGACTTCTGGGGCACTTTCGGACGGGTTCATCGAGATAAAGCTTACCACCCGGGGTGTGGGGCATCCGAATTCGCGCAACATCACTGCCGCTTGTGAATTATCATACGTCTGTGAAGCGTTCCATCTCGTCTCTCGCCATCGTCTGCCTGGTGCTCCTCGCCGCGTGCAACAGCGGTTCGCATCCGCCGCGCATCGGCAGCGCCGCTCCCCAGTTCACCATCACGGACTCGCAACGCACCGTTTCGCTCAGCCAATTTCAGGGGAAACCAGTGGTGCTCAACTTCTGGGCCACGTGGTGTCCACCCTGTATTCAGGAGATGCCATCGCTGGTGCAATTGCAAAAACAACTTGGCGATCAGGTCACTATCCTCGCCGTCAGCGAGGACGACGACGATAACGCGTACAAACAGTTTGTCCGCGACCACAACGTCGATCTGCTAACCGTCCGCGATAGCGGGGAGAAAGCGAACGCGCTTTATGGTACGTTCAAGTTTCCTGAAACCTTCGTGATCGATCGTAATGGCAAGATCGTTCGCAAGTTCATCGGCGCCCAGGAATGGACCAGCCCGGAGATCGTAGATTACTTGAAGAAGATGTCGTGAGGGCATTCTGGGCTCGCCTCCGGCCGTCCGGCCTCGACGATTCGGCGCCTCTGCTCAGGCGCGGAAACTCCCTTGTAAGCCTTCATAAACTGCCATAAAATGGTGACATGGCAATGACGTCTTTGAATATCTCCCTGCCCGAGGCCTTGAAGGCCTATGTGGAAGGCCAGGTCGCCTCGGGTGACTGGGGCACTCCAAGTGAATACATCCGCGAGTTGATCCGCCAGGACAAAGAGCGGCGCTTGGCCATTCTCGAGGAGTCGCTGCTTGCTGCTGTAAAGGGACGAACCGTTGAAATTCCGCTGGCAGAGATTCGCAAGAAGGGACTGGTTGCGACCTTGCGCTCGCGTGCTCAGCACCGTTGAAAACATCTCGAATTACATTTAGCGATCTCGCGATCGCTGGCCGTGACCTCCACGATGCTGCGTATCGCTACAGTGCCGCGGGCGGGAGCGCCGTGCGCGTTCCAGACAGATCAACTGCGTGGCACACGGCGTCTGCCCGTCGATGGATTTCCAAGACACCTGCTCTTCTATCAGTTTCGAGAGGATGAAATTCGCGTCTTGCGCGTCGTGCACGGTGCTCGGGATCTTGAGGCTCTATTTTCTGACTGACTTCACCGACTCCTACAGCTTCACCCTTCTTAACCGCAGCGCATTGCTGATCACCGACACCGAAGCTGAAGCTCATCGCCGCCGCCGCGAAGATCGGGCTTAGCAGAATCCCAAACTTCGGATACAGAATCCCAGCCGCAATCGGAACGCCCAGCGAGTTATAGATAAATGCGAAGAACAGGTTCTGCTTGATGTTGCGCATCACGGCGCGGCTCAGACGGCGCGCGCGCACCAGCGCCGCCAAGTCCCCTTTGAGTAGCGTGATGCCCGCGCTCTCCATCGCAACATCTGTACCGGTGCCCATGGCGATGCCGACCTGAGCTTGCGCCAACGCGGGTGCGTCGTTGATACCATCGCCCGCCATCGCGACCACTCTTCCCTGCTCTTGCAGCTTCTTGACGGCGTCGGCCTTGTGGCTGGGCAGCACTCCCGCTTCAAAGTCAGTGATGCCAAGCTGCCTTGCGACCGCCTGGGCAGTGGTCTCGCTGTCGCCTGTCAGCATGACCACCCGCAGGCTTTCTTTCCTCAGGTCGCGGATCGCTTGCGCCGCCTCGGGTTTCACCGGATCGGCAACGCCCAGTAGCCCAGCGAGGCGGCCATCCACCGCGACGAATACGACGGTGTGCCCGTCGTGGCGCATGGCCTCGGCTCTTGGCTTCAACTCGTCGGCATCGATCCCAATTCTTGCAGTAAAGCCTCATTTCCCGCCGCGACTTCGTGGCCCCCGACTCGGCCCACCACGCCACGTCCAGTGAGCGATCGGAATTGCTCTGCCGGCATCAAATGCAGCCCGTTGGCTAGGGCAGCTTCAACAATCGCCGCTGCCAGCGGATGTTCGCTGCCTTGCTCCAGGCTGGCCACCAGCCGCACTACGCGATCTTCCGTCTCGCCGCCGACAGCTTCCACGGACATCAACTCCGGCTTGCCTTGGGTGAGCGTGCCGGTCTTGTCGAGCGCCAAGGTGTCAACTTTCTGGAGCGTCTCCAGCGCCTCCGCGTTCTTGATGAGAATGCCCGCTCGCGCGCCTCGGCCCGTTCCAACCATGATCGCCATGGGTGTCGCCAGGCCCAGGGCACACGGACAAGCGATGATGAGCACGGCGACAGCATTGACGATGGCATTAGCCAACCGCGGCTCGGGTCCGACGATGAACCACACAGCAAAGGTAATGACGGCGGCCGCCAGCACCGCGGGCACGAACCAGGCGGCAACTTTGTCCGCCAGCCGTTGAATGGGAGCACGGCTGCGTTGCGCGTTGCTGACCATTTGCACGATTTGCGCCAACAGAGTTTCACTGCCTACGCGTTCGGCGCGCATCAGCAGCCAGCCAGTGCCGTTTACAGTGGCGCCCACAACCTTGTCGCCGGCGCGCTTCTCCACCGGCATGGCTTCGCCCGTCACCATCGATTCGTCCACCGTGCTCAGACCGTCGAGCACGACTGCCGTCCACCGGAATCTTTTCGCCCGGGCGCACCCGAAGTTTGTCGCCGACCTTCACCTGCTCCAGCGGGACGTCATATTCGCTGCCGTCGTCGCGCATGATGCGCGCCAGCTTGGGCGAGAGGTCGAGCAATGCGCGGATGGCGCTACTGGTTTGGCTGCGGGCGCGAAGCTCCAAGACCTGTCCCAGCAGCACAAGGACGATAATCGCAGCGGCGGCCTCGAAGTACACTTCCGGCCGCCCGTGCATTCTCGCGAAGCGACGGCGGAAAGATTCCCGGCATTATTGTAGCCACGGCGCTGTAGAGGTACGCGACGCCTACGCCCATCGCAATCAGGGTGAACATATTCGGGCTGCGAAACTTTACCGACGCCCAGCCACGCACGAAGAAAGGCCATCCGCACCACAAAACGATAGGCGTAGCTACAGCGAACTCCAGCCATGTGCCAGCGCTCGGAGTGAGCAAACGCGCTAGCGGGCCCATTCGCAGCATCGCGTAGGCGACCAGGGGAACGCCGAGCAACACGCTGGTCCAGAACCGCCGCGTCATGTCGCGTAATTCCGGATTTTCTTCCTGCCCGATAGTCACCGTCTTGGGTTCCAACGCCATGCCGCAAATCGGGCACGCGCCCGGCTCGTCACGCACGATCTCCGGATGCATCGGACAGGTCCACTGGGTACGGGTCGAGGCGACCGGAATATCGGGTTCGAGCGCCATGCCGCACTTGGGACAGGCACCGGGCCGCGCCTGACGCACCTCAGGATCCATGGGACACACATACGTTGTGCCTTGCGACGGGAGCGGAGTATTGATCTGAACTGGGCTGTCACCAGCCATGATTCTGGAATTGACGGTTTGCGTAAGGTACTTCTCGGGGTCGGCTCGGAATTTCTCTTCGCATCCGCGGCTGCAGAAGTAATAGCTCTTGCCTTGGCGTTGCGTTGTGGCCGCCGCTTTTGTGGGATCAACACTCATCCCGCAAACCACGTCCTTCTCCAGCTTGCGGGCGGCGGCAATCTGCACCGGTGCGCCAGCTATTTCGACGTTTGGCCCCATGCCTACGGCTTTGTAGTTGGGGGAGAGATATTTTTCGGGATAATCTTTGAACTTCTCCGCGCAGCCGCGGCAGCAGAAGTGATAGAGCGTTCCCTCATATTCCACCGACGCGGCGGCCTTCGAAGGGTCCACATCCATGCCGCACACTGGATCTTTGCCGAGCTTTCTAGCCGGGCCAACTGCGGTGGTGGCGCCGCTAGAGGGCTCCTGGGCGGCCGACAGATGCTTGGCTGGCGACGATATGAATTTGTGCATGCAATCGGGCGAGCAGAAATGGTAGGTCTGTCCCTCGTAGCTCGCCTTGCCACGCGACTCGGCCGGATTCACCGCCATCCCGCAAACGGGATCGATCACCGAGATGTCGATGATCCGGTTCTCCAGGGTCTCCTCGGGTTCGTCCATTCCCTCGCCTCTCCGGTTATGCGCATTCGCGCTGTTCATGGGAGCAACGATGCTCTATATTGAATGCGGAATTCAACGCGGTAGCCGAGACCTTCGCTCGGGCACGATTCCAGATGCCGAAGAAGCTTTCCGGTTCCGCATGTTCTTATCATTGCACGTTTGCGAGAGGGTGGGTCGATGACCGCAGTCGAAGTCTTGTTTCGCTATGGAATGCCGCCAGGGGAAATGGAAATGGGCGCGCTCGGCCAGGTAAGCGATGTCTACGGTATTCGGCGGGTGCGATTCGACGAACCGCATCGAACCGTCCGAGTGGAATACGATGCCACGCGTCTGAATGAATCAACTGTAGAGAAATTGCTGCGCAGCGCGGGCTTCGATATACGTGAAAAGATAGCCTTGGCTTAACCTAAGGCAAGTCTCTGAGAAGAAACTCAGGAATTGAGAAAAAGAAAAGGCGAAGTGCGGTTCGCGAAGCACTTCGCCTTTTGCTGTCTTCGTCCCGGCCTGCGTAGATCGGCGAAAGCAACGGCAAATCGCAGTCGAGGGTCCTGGGGGAGGACAAAATTGAAAGGGCCGCCCAATGAAAGGAACTCTGGCCGAAATTCCTTTCTGAACGGCCCCCTATTGCGCCACTTCGTCTGGCCTTAGGTAGTGCACCTGCCGTGCCAAAAACAGCATGTTGAAAACTAAAGGGTTACCGGACAAGAGTTTTGGAGACATGTAGAAGTTTCCTGGTACCGGGCAAACTTTACTAGGTCACCAATGCGGGGTTACCTCTCATATCGTATGCGGCTTTTCCCTCGTCAGAGCAGTCAATTTCGATCCAACCGGAGTTTCAACCGATCGCTCCAGCAGCGTGGGCCTTGTCGTCGGTTTTGATATAATCTTTTGGCTGCATAGTACGCGCCCTTAGCTCAGCTGGATAGAGCGTCTGGCTACGAACCAGAAGGCCGGGAGTTCGAATCTCTCAGGGCGCGCCATTCGTTTTCGTGCCGAGCGCCGCCGCTTTCCCAACATTTGCGAGCTGCTGCGAATGCCTAATACATTCGCTTATTGCATTCGTGGATGTTAAGATTGACCTACTTTAACGGGCTCTATCTCGATCAGGAGAAGTACCAGTTGCATCTTTCATTCCTGGCGTTTTACGTTGACCCAGGCTCCGGCAGTATGATCCTCCAGCTTCTGCTCGGAGGAGTCAGCGGAGTCTACGTGGTATTCCGTCTGTTCAAGCAAAGGATACTCCGTCTGTTTGGCGTGCGGACCGAAACGGCCTCCAGTTCGGACCTCAGCGGGCAAATCCCCACAGAAAACGACAATGTTCGGCGGTCCGCTTAAGACCGATGCACCCGGACGTGCGGGTTCCGGCATCCCAACGCGACCGCGGATCCTTCCGAGATCCCGACGGTTTCATCGTAAGGCAATCTGACCGCATCTTTCGCGTCGTGTTCCCCGGCGCGGTTGAGCGCTGGCGGCAATTTGCTGCGTCCGGTCTGGCGGCGGAGTTCCAAACCGACGGCCTGCTCGTTCCCACCCAAGAAGTCCCAGCACAGACTCTCGAATCTGAACTGCCTCTTCCTGACGGCGCGCTCTTGCTGGAGCATGAACGGATTCCCTTCGTGAGCTATCCATACGAGTGGACCTTCGACATGCTGCGCGCTGCGGCGCTCTTACAGCTCGAAATCGTGGAGCGATCCTTGCAGCGCGGGTGGATCCTGAAAGACTCCAGCGCTTACAACGTGCAATTTCGCGGAGCAACTCCCGTCTTCATTGATGTCCTGTCCTTCGCTCCTCTGCAGCAAGGAGAGCCTTGGGCCGGTTACAACCAGTTCTGCCGGATGATGCTCTATCCGTTAATGCTGGAAGCTTACAAACATGTTCCCTTCCAGTCATGGCTGCGCAGCGAACTCGAAGGTATCGATCCGGTCGTGTTCGGCCACATGTTTCGAGGCATGGAGCGCTTTCGTCCCGGCGTGTTGAGCCATGTGATTGCACAGGGCTATCTTCAGCGCAAGTTTTCTGCCGCTGACTACAGCGTGCGCCAACAGATCAAGACCGCCGGCATGACTCCCGAGATGATCGCTCGCAACGTGCGCAAGCTGCGGAAATTGGTGCTTGACCTGCACCTGCCCAAAACGAGTACGACCTGGGCCGGTTACTCCCGCTCTCATTATGCCGAGGAAGCCCTCGCTCTCAAGGAGGAGTTCGTTACCCACGCTATTGCCGGACGAAACCTTACGCTGGTCTGGGACCTGGGATGTAATGACGGTCGATTTAGCCGGATCGCTTCCGCTGCCGCAGACACCGTGGTCGCCATCGACTCGGATGCGGGCAGCGTCAATCGCCTCTATTGCGACTTGCGCAAGGAAGGCCGCACCAACATATTGCCGTTGTTGGTCAATGTCGCTAATCCGTCGCCGTCGCAAGGCTGGGCTTCCCGCGAACGCGCTTCCCTCGTCGAACGGGGCAAACCGGATCTGACGTTGGCGCTGGCACTCGTGCATCACTTGGTAATTACTGCCAATGTCCCGCTCGGCGCGTTGCTGGAATGGTTCTCGGAAATCACTGAGGAGTTGGTGATTGAGTTCATCAGCAAAGAGGATGTTATGGTGCAACGGTTGCTCCTCAACAAAGACGATACCTACGCCGACTACAACCGCGAATCGTTTGAGCGCTACTTGCAGCAGCACTTTCGCATCGTCGCCCGCCGCGAATTACTTGGCGGAACCCGTTTTCTCTACCACGCCGTCGCCGCGGATTAAACCTTCAAGCACACACCGCGCTGTTACTCCTCACGCGATCTTCTTCTCCCGCTTGTACTCGTCGTAAGCTTCCAGGTATCGGTCAATCTCTTTTTTCTGCACGTAATAAGGCGTAGAGAGCCGTAACTTCGACGGTGGCGCGCCGCCGCGCAGCCGAATCTTCCGGGTCGTCCATAGCCAGCTCTCCAGGTCGGTCCGCACAATCGGCGGAACGTTCACGGTGACGATGGCGCATCGCAAGGCCGCATCCGGCGACGTCCAAGACTCCGCGCCGCGTTTCTGCATCTGCGTGAGCATGTAGTCTCCTAGTTGGCGATGGCGTCGCTCGATCCGCTCCATGCCGATATCGTTCGCCATCTTGATCGACGCACGCAGCCCGCACAGTGAGGGAACATTGGATGACCCGATCCGCTGAAAGCGTTCGGCCCGTATCTTGGGCTCGTCCCAGCCTTCGGTCGCGATCGTGTTCCACATTCGATCGATGACCTCATCGCGTACGTAGAGATAGCCGGAGCCCTTGGGCGACTGCAGCCATTTGTGCGGGCTTGAGGTGTACATGTCGCAACCAAGGTCCTCAATGTTCAGACGCATCATCCCGGTGACGTGGGCTCCATCAATCGCGGAAAGAATTCCCTTGGAGCGCGCCAGAGCGCACAGCTCCTTGGCCGGTAACACCACTCCTGTCACCGTAGTGATGTGGCTGAAGAAGATGACCCGCGTACGCGGCGTGATGCCGTCACTGAACAGATTCAGCACTTGCGAGGCATCTTTCACCGGCAAAGGCAATGTGACTTTCTTTACGACGATTCCATAGCGCTTCGCCTTCAAGTGCCAGGGTTGCTCGCCGCCCGGATGCTCCTGATCGGTCATCAGCACTTCGTCGCCGGGCTTAATGTCGATGCCGTTGGCGATATAGCTGTTGGCCTCGGTGGCGTTCCGCAGGAGTGCGATTTCATCCCGTTTGCATCCCACGAATGCCGCCAGCGGGTCGCGAAACTCATTCCATGCCGCGTAGCCCCAAATCGGATAGTCCTCCGGATCGCTCTCGTCCAGCTTCTCCGTCGTGGTGTAACCGTCGAACACCGCTCGCAAGACCGGCGCAGGACTGGAACCTACCGTGCCGTTGTTCAAGTACACTTCGTCGGCTGGAATGAGAAATTGCTTACGCATCTCAGCCCAGTATCCCTCATCGTCGTTGGCGAACGCCTTCGGATCGGGTAACGACGCCGGAAGCGTTTGCAGTTGCGCGAACAGATCATTACGAAAGGCGAGAGCACCGGCCAACCCGGCACTGGCAGCGAGAAATCGTCGACGATCGAGCAAGCCCACCTCCGGCAAACAAAGGCAACATGGTACACCCGAGTGGAATCAGAGGCTAATCGCCACCAGCGTCCGGGTCATTACGAGCGACGTCGGGGTTATCACAGTTGCCATCTCCGGCAAACCACAGCAACATGGTTCACCTGAGTGGAGTCACGAGCTAATCGCTACTAGCGTCACAGCCATTCCGAGCGACGTATGAGTTATCACAGTTGTCATCCTGGTTATCACAGTTGTCATACAGCAATCACAGTTGTCATACCCACCAAGGACTTTAGTCCGAGCGGAGGGACCTGCTGTTTCGGTTTTCAGCGGCGTCGGAAGGTGGTCAGGACTCATTTCAAGTTAGCTCGGTGGAACGAGCGCCCCAAATCCAGCCCCATAGGGGCGGCATTTGTTTTAGCCCCGGGCGTAAGCCCGGGCTAAAGTGGAGAATTGCTCTGAGTCCCGTAGGGGCGGCACGGCTCTCACACATCCGTGTGAATACTCAGCTTGATTCCCGCCTGTGCACCAGACCCCGCGGAAATCGAGCCCCGCAGGGGCGGAAGCGAAGTTAGCCCAAGACGGAGCGAAGCGGAGTCCTGGGTAGGACGGTAAATGAGAGTGAGTCCCCCAGGGACGGCACGGTTCTCACGCATCCGTGTGAATCCTCAGCTTGATTTCCGCCTGTGCACCAGAACCCGCGGGAATCGAGCCCCGAGTGGATAGGAGACTACTCAGAGCTTCCCGGATACTCGTGCTTCGAGTGCGAATGCAGGTGGGGATGCGTGTGGGTGACCGTTCCGTGCGAGTGCCGATGGGCATGGACCAGATTGGCTCGCAGCAATAATTCATGGTTCGATAAAATCTCCGCAGGCGTACCCGTAGCGGCGACACTGCCTGCTTCGAGCACAACTACCCGGCTTGCAATGTCGTCTACAATCTCCAACTGATGAGTCGCCGTGATTACGGTCTTCGACAGGCTTTTCCACTCCTGAATCAAATCGATGACCTGGCTTTGGCTGCGAGGATCGAGGGCCGAAGTCGGCTCATCCAGCAGCAGGACGTCGGGATCGAGCACGATCACCGACGCCAGGGCGACTCGCTTCTTCTCCCCGCCAGACAGGCGATAGGGCGGGCGATCGCGAAGGTGCGCGATGCCCATCAGTTCCATGGTTGAGGCGACTCGCGAAAGCACCTGCGCTTTCGACCATCGCATTTGCAGCGGGCCAAATGCGACCTCGTCGAACACCGTTGGGTTGAAAAGCTGCACATCCGGATTCTGGAAGACCAGTGCTACCCTTCGGCGAAACGCGAGGGCGAACTCCTCCTGCTGTAGCACGTCGGCTGTGAGTGGCTGCCCGCTGAAACTGACCTGGCCGCGCGAAGGAAAATAAAGCGCATCGAGAATTCTTAACAGTGTGGACTTGCCGGAGCCGTTGGCGCCCAGCAACGCAACGCTTTCTCCTGGCGCAATCTGAAGCGAGAGGTCGTGGAGCGCGGGAATACGATCGTATTCGAAGCACACGTCGCGCACTTCAAAGATGGGCGTCATTCTAGGCTCGACCTATCCACACCGAGAAAATTCCCACGGCCAGGAAAGCCGCAAGTCCGACATAGTCCCACGACCGCATGCAGAAGTCAGAGAGAATTCGAATGTCGCCGCGAAACCCTCGCGACTGCATCGCAAGATAGACTTCGTTGCTCAACTCAATGCTCTTGCTGAGCAGGACTCCGGCAGTCCTGCCGGCCATGCGGCGGCCCTCCGCTCCCTTCACGATTCCCACCGTGCGGCTCTGGCGCGATTCAAACATCTGCCCGGCGGTTTCCACCAGCAGAAAGATATAGCGATGCGTCATGGCCAGCATCATGATGGCTTCTGGCGGCAATCGGAAGGCGCGCAGCGCCTTCAGCACGTGGGTCCATGGGGTGCACAGTATCAGTAACGACGTGAACGTCACCGCGGTTTCCACGCGCGCGATCAGTAGCGCCGCAGTGTGCAGACCTTGCGCGGTCACGTGGAAGTGCAGTGTCGCTAACGCCGCAACGGGATCGCCGGGGGTAAGGAAAATTGCGGGCAGCGCAATCACTCCCGTGAAGCCCAGTACGACGAGCCATACCCGCTTGGCCAGCATCGCGATACTGACTTTCGAGAGAATGCCCACAATTACGGCAACCAGGAACAGGGCGCCAATCACCGAAATTCTGCGCGAGAGCGTGACCGCCAGCACCATGGCAAACAGGCCGATGACGCGAACCCGCGGGTCGAGCGATTGCAGCAGACCGCTTTGTCGGGCAATGTGTTCCGACTCCATGGCCCGCGCCAGCGCGCGCGCGAAGCCGAGCATCGTCGAGGTAAGCAGGCCGCCGCGCTTCATCCGGAGTGCCCTGCCTGCCGTCGTCTGTCAACGCCACGCTTCGTCACCAGGGAGATCAGGAGCAGAATGCCGACTGCGAACATGGCGGAGAGGAAATAGCCGAATCCAGCACTCCTTACGAACGGTGGCGCGTACGCCGGAAACGGCGCGGTCCATAGCCTCGAGAGACTCTGCATACCGGCGGGGACCGCGGCTGGTTGCGCTGTGTCCGCGGAGGCGTTCGAAGGTTGTGTGTTGGTTTGCTGCTTCTGCTGCCGCGCAAGCTGGGATGGAGACCACTCGCCCCAGGCTTTTCCCGTCGCTAGAATTCCCAGCGGAGTGAGCACCATCAGGAGCGCGACCGCCATCCATAGCCTGCGAAGCGAGTTCATCGCGGGTGCGTTCCCCAAGGCCTCCGCCTCCGGCGTCACGCCAGCGGTACCACGCAAAAGAGCGGGATCGGCGACTTGCAGATAAGCGACGAGTCCGGCGGAGATTACCGCCTCGGCTACCCCCGCCAGCGTCAGGTGGCCGACAAGCATCGCGGGGACAGCAATGCTCAATGGATAGGGCGCGTACAGCGGCATGCCTCGGGCATCGTGGAACAGCATGGGCTGAATACCGAATTCGATTGCGGCGACGAACGCCGCAGCATTCACGGCAAGATATCCAGCGATCGCGGCGGCAACGACTCGCCGCCTGGAGGCGATAGCGGCGCCGGCAGCAATCAAGCGATAGCTGGCATAAGCCACCAGCGAAGCAACGATCGCCATGTTGAAGCAGTTAGCTCCCAGCGTGGTGATGCCGCCATCACCGAAGAAGAGTGCCTGAATCGCGAGCGCGATAGAGATAGCGAGAACCGCACCTGACGGACCGAGCACGATGGCGGCAATGGTAACGCCCAATGCGTGTCCGGTGGTGCCGCCGGGAAGCGGCAGGTTGAACATCATCACCACGAACGAGAAGGCAGCAAAGACCGAGATGAGCGGCACCACGCGACTGAGCAGCATGCGCTTCAGGCTCCTCAACGCGGAGTACCAGCCTGCGACCGCGGCCGCATACAACACCGCGCAAGTCGAAGGACTCAGGTAGCCGTCGGGTATATGCATGCCATCCTCGGACACTAATGCATCTCATCCTAACCGATGCGCGACTGATTACGGATTCGAGGGCAAGGACCGGATAGCCGTCGCAGGTGAATTCGTGCATCCTACAAATAAGTGGAGCAGCATCGCATGAAGACCGACACAAAAGCTACGCCAGCCGACGGAAAAGATGTGCCGATTCGTGATTTCTTGTCCATCGAAAGCCGCATCAACGCACTTCCGTGGAACGATCTGCAACAATCGGTGGCGGAGGCGGGATACGCGGTGACTCCGGCAATCCTGACGCCTGAAGAGTGCGTTCACCTGCGCAATCTCTACGGCCAGGAACAACTGTTTCGCAGTCGCGTCATCATGGAGCGCCTACGCTTCGGGCGTGGCGATTACAAGTATTTCGCGAATCCTCTGCCTGAAATCGTAAGCGAACTTCGTACTTACTCGTATCCACACTTGGCCAAGGTGGCGAATCGCTGGGCGGAAGAACTAGGAGAGCCTGAGCCCTTCCCCATTGATCATTCTGCGTTTCTGGAGCGTTGCCATCGCGCCGGTCAGACGCGCCCTACACCGCTGTTGTTGCATTACGAACAGGACGGTTTCAACTGCCTTCATCAGGATATTTACGGGGCGGTGGCGTTTCCGATACAGATGGTGTTCCTGCTGGGTCAGCAAGGCCGCGAATGGGACGGCGGAGAGTTTGTGCTGCTGGAACAACGTCCGCGGGCGCAATCCAAGGTCGAAGTAGTTCCACCCGACGAAGGGTGCGCCATCATTTTCACTACGCGGCATCGACCGGTACAGGGATCACGTGGGTACTATCGTGTGACCATGAAGCACGGTGTCGCGCGCGTTCGTCGCGGCAGCCGCTATACGCTTGGCATCATCTTCCACGATGCGGAATAAGCTCTACGGCTGGCCCATCACCACTCTGGCTACAGCCAGCATGCTGATGGCTTCAGCCGAAGGATCCAGCAATCTCTGTGAGCGCTGCAGGGCCTCCACCGGATCGACTTGGGCGGCCGCCTCGCTCACCTCTTCCACCACCGCCGGAGCGCTGGTCTTCAGCGAGGCCCGGCTCGACCAGACCTCATCGAGCGACGAGAACGCGATATCGAAATAGTGGTCGGCCGACTTGCGGTCGCCGGATGTGCCGCTGGCAAAGCCGCTGGCCGCAGCTTCGCGCGCGCGCAACGACGGCGGCAAGGACTGCAACTCGTCGGTGCGATCGCTCTTGTTGCTCATGGCTCGAAGCACGGAGACCGACTCCTCTTCCGGAGGAGGAATGCGGGTATCGGAGCCGGCGCTATTCGCCGCCTGCTGCGCCATAACGTCGGAGCGGAGCAATTCCGCGTACGCATCCTTGCCCAGAACACTGGATAACGTTCCGGTGGTCATGTTGATGGCTACGCTGCGCGCCGGAGAATCGGGAAGCTTCCCTAGCCAGAGCAGAAACTTCAGCCCGGCTGTCTTCACTGCGTCCAGCTCCATCTCTGGGGCTGCGCGGACGAACAGCGCGGCGAGATTGGGCGCCTCATTGGCAAGCGATGAGGCATCGTCTGGGAGCGATGCGAACATCTTGACGAACATCGCCTGCGACCACGCCGACTTCGCGCCCTCGGCGTCCATCAAGGCGAGAATGGGACGCGCAGCGATGGTGCCCTGCTGCAAGCCAGCCTCCAGCTTGCGTTTGGCCGGCTCCTGCACGTGCTTGGGGCACATGGTGATGGCGCCCAGCAACGACTTCTCGGCATCCAAAACCGCCGCAGGAGGGATGCTCTGCACAAACGTCACCGCGGATGCACAATCTACGTGCCCGCCCGCCAGCATGGAGACAGTGGGCTTTTCGCCTTCAGCGACCAGTTCGGTCTCGATGCGAGTTCCCTCCTTGGCGTATTGCTGGGCCAACTTGTTGTCGATGGGCGAGATAACGTTGGCGGCAGCATAGAGCACGCGCAGCCGGTCCTGCGGATCAGGCTGCGGCAAGGCCACGGCGGACTGGACAACGTTCTCCGCAAACTTTTGACGGCTGTCGTGCTTGCCAGCCGGTGTCGCAAGGTTGGATTTCGTGGCGGCCTGGTTCGGCAAACTGCTCGAACGCTGATGCAATGCGGGATTTGTGGTTTGCGCGGTAACGGTGCCCGCCAGAACAAGCGCCCCGAACAATTGGAAGACTACCGACTTCAAAATAAAAGCAACCTCGAGGCTGGTTGTTGACAGCCTTACCCAATGCTAGAGAAAACGTCGCCAGGAGGACATCAGCCAAACTCCGTAAGGGCCTTAGTCCTCGAAGGCGGTGCGCCGCGCAGCTCACGATACTTAGAGCGCCTTCAGAAGGACTTACGTTGCTAGAAAGGGTGTTGAAGCCGCCCGAAGCCTTTCCCAAAGACGGAAACCGCTGCTAATGGCCCTGGCTTTCCATTAGCGACATTCCATCTCTCGGGACGGCCCAAAGTACCATCCGGAACCCTCTCGCGCAGCCACGAGCCTCAAATGCGAAATAAAGCGCATTTTACGACGCCACCAAATTGGCAAGAACGTGCCGCACTTGATTGACATGAAAGTGCCAATCCGGGACTTCCCTCCGGTCGTCTCACTGAAAGAACTCCGTCATCTGGTTCGCGCTGCTTGCGCCGTTGGGGATGGCGGATACTCCCAGAGCGGTCATGCTCAGTCCCAGCAGGCTGCGATGGTCGTACAGGAGCGTGCCGACGTACCCGGCCTTTACCCCGGTTCCAACCAGCACGGTGGCAACGTGCCCGCCGCCATGAGTGTCGTCGTCGCGCGATTCGTCTGTCGTCAACACCAGAATACCGCTCTGCTGGAATTGCGGGTTCGTCAGCAACTGGGGAAGATTATCGGACAGCCAAGTGTCGGCGGCAGCGACCCTGGTTCCGATGTCACAATCGGAGCCGCCGCCCGGGCAGTCATGGGCATCATGCTCGGCGTCGGGAACTATGAAGGAGTATTCAGGCAATTGGCCACTCGAGAGGTCAGTCGCCAGTTGCGAGAAGTCGACGATATTCAGGTTCAGTTGCGACGGCGGCTGAACGTCGGAGAAATAAGAAATGGGATTGTGGCGGCGCAGGTAAGGGTCAACATCGCCTCCCAGATAGCCTTGGCTGGGCAGACTCTGAGCGTAGACTTTCCATGACTTCAACTCGGCTGTGAGTTCGCGAACTACGTTGTCAATCGGAACCACTCCGGAGAAATTGTCGTCTGTGCTGTAGGCAACCCCCGTCGTCATAATGAAGTAATTGCCAATCGACGGGTGAACATTGGCGTAGTAGTTTCCGGCCAGCCCGCCTTGCGCGATCAGACTGTTAATGTAGGGCGCATTCACACTGCCGACAATGTCGCTGTAATCCGCGTTCTCCACCACTACAATCGCGAAATGCTGCACTTGCGGAATGCTGGGCCCACCACCTGAGCCTCCACCTCCGCCCATCCCTCCGCCGCCGGAGCCGCTTCCACCGCCCGAACCGCTGCCGCCACCAGAACCTATGCCGCCTCCCGATCCGCTGCTACCACCGGAACTTCCCGGACTCCCCGCACCTGACCCCAACGAGCCAGTGGATGAGCTTCCTGCACCTCCACAAGCAACCAGAAGGCTGAAAAACACCACGCAGCCAATGAGCAGGAGTAGCTTGATGTCCCGGTTCGATATCCCGACTGACCGCATACCGTACCTTGAGGGTGGGATGCGTGACGGACGTGAAAGGCTGTCGGATAGGCTGGGCCAAACGAAAAAGGCGCGATCACTCGCGCCTTATCGCCTCGCCGGTTATCGCTACTTCTTCTGCGGCCGGCTCGCCGGAGGAATGATGTTGTTCATGCGCAGATATTCCACCATCTGGCCGTAGTGATCGAAGGGGTGGCTTATCGCGATGACCGAAAGCCCAAGCCGAGTCATCTTGTTGGGTCCAAAGGGAGTCTGTACCAGTGCCAGCACATTGTTTTCGTCGATGCTGTTGGCCGCCTTGTGAAGATATGCAAATGAGTCTTTCAGGAATTTCACCACGTCCGCCTTCGACGTAATGTTGTCGGGTCCATTTTCGCCGCCCAGGTCCACCGGCGGTTTCTCACCGAGAATGGCGCCCGCCATCATGTAGTTGACCGCGGCAATGTGTTTCACCTGCTGGGCAAACGTGCGGACGCCCTTGAAGTCGCCTTGCGTGGGCGCAAAATTGAACTTGTCTTCGGGCATGGCTTCCGCCGCCGGAACAACCTCATGCTCCACGTTGGTCAGCGAATGGTCGAGGACCATGGCAAACGTACGCTTCTCGTCGGGTTTAGCTTGCATCGCGGCTTGTGGTTTCGCCGCAGCCACGGCGCCGATTGGGCCGAGCGCGAGCAACAAAATTCCCATCGCAACTTGCTTGTTCATTGAAAAAGCCTCCACCTGTAATGGTTGTGTAAAGTCGTGGGCCGAAGAGCGTGATAATGATTCTAATCCATTGCCAGGGCGTTGGGATGGATCTCAACCGAACGCAGCCGAAACCAGAAGGTCGCCAGCATGCCGGCTCCCAAGCCGATTGCAGCATAGGACAACGAACGCGCCATACCAAAGCGTTCGGCAATTTCTCCCCACAGAGCTGCGCCGCCGGCGAGCCCGCCCTGCAAAACCAACAGGTACATCGAAATCGCCCGCGCGCGCATGTAGCCGGGCGACATGGTCTGTGCGGAGACGTTCAGACTGGCGAGGATTTGAATCCACGCCACGCCGGCAACCAGCATGGTCAGCGAGAGGACGGGGAAATTCTGCCATTCGCCGGCCGCGAAGGTGGCAAACGCAAATACCGCAGTGGCCAGCGCAAACTAATGCGTCAGCCGAAAGCCTGCGCCGGAAGAACGGCATCACCGTAGCTCCCAGCAGCGCGCCCGTTCCGAAGAAGCCCAGCAACAAGCCGTAGCCCTGTGATCCGAAGGGATGGGCCAGCAGCGGCAACAGCGCCGGCAACGCACTGGCCGAAATGCTGAACACCGCGCTGCGCACCAGCACGGCCTTCATGGGCGGCGAGGTGCGCAGGTAACGGAAACCCTCGAACATCGCGGTGAACATATGGCCGAGCCGCATCGACGTGCGTCCGGGCTTGCGTTTCCACTGATACAGGAAATAAATGACGCCAAAGAACGAGAGCGCGTTCAGCAGGAACGCAATTCCCGACCCTGCTGCGGCGATTACCAGACCGCCAAGTGCGGGACCGATGGAACGCGCGACGTTGAATCCGGCGGAGTTCAGCGCGATTCCGGCGGCGAAATTCTTGTGCGAGACAATCTCCGGCGTGATGGCCTGCCAGGCGGGATCGTTGAGCACAGCGCCAAAGCCCATCAGCAGCGTAAACATCAACAGCAGCGACGGTGTGACTTTGCCGGCGATCGTCAGTACACCCAGGCCAGCCGCGGCGAGCGACCATCCAGGTTTGAGTTAGCAACAGCAGCTTGCGGCGATCAACGACGTCGGCAATCGCTCCCGCGGGCAAAACTACGAGGAAGACGGCGATACTGCCTGCCGCCTGCACCAAGCCAACCATCAGAGGCGACATGGTCAGCGAAGTCATCAGCCACCCGGCGCCCACGTTCTGCATCCAGGTCCCGGTATAGCTGACCAGGGCGGCAATCCAGAGCGTCCGGAACAGCGGCTCATGCAAAGGACCGAGGACGCTGTGCCGTCGTGCTGGAACAATGGGGATGGGTGGAATGGAGCCGAGCGATGACATCGGTTCAGAACCCTCGACCGTCGCCGGGGGTGCAGCCGGGGGCACAATCGGTTCCTGCCATGCTCCGCTCGTGGCCATCGACATTCTGACCGCGTGGCGGGAGAAACGTAAGCGGCTTTCGTCCAGATTCGGACGCTGACGTTGCGAGCCGCTGGCGAATGGGGACGAGTTGCGACGTGCTGGTCGTGCTCATTCTGTCACCTTAACTCGCGGCGGGACGCGCCACGAAGGGCCACTCGCCGCGCCGCCACGAGCGCGCGAAATAAATCGCGAGGCCAAGAACAAGAATGATCACAGCGTAGCGGATTTCCTGAAGAAAATTCTTACGTGCCACCAGGATGAAAAGAAACCCGGCAATGGCCAAAAGTGCCGGTACTGGATAGAACCACATGCGAAACGGCCGCGGCATGTCGGGTTGCCGCTTGCGCAACACCATCACCCCAACCGCCTGCACAATAAACTGCAGCAGGATTCGAATAACCACCAGGGCCGCTATCACGTCAGCCAGGCGCAAGAAGCAGAACAGCATGGCAACTCCGCCCAGCGCCAGCAATGAAACCGTAGGAAAGCGATGCTGGGGATGGACGCGGGCAAACGCGCGAAAGTAGTTGCCATCAAGCGCTGCTGCGTACGGCACTCGCGAGTAGCCAAGTAGCAGCGAAAATACCGACGCGAACGCTGTCCACATGATCAAGCCGGTCACTACTCGTCCGGCCCAGCTGCCATAGATGCGCTGCATGAACACCGACATGACATGGTTGTCCTGTTGGCTTGCGGGAACCACCAGTTCCCTCCACGGGATGACGCCGAGTACGGAGATGTTCATGACGATGTAAATCGCTGCCACCGCGAGGATCGAAAGGATGAGCGCCCGTGGAATGGTGCGGCCAGGATCTTTTATCTCTGCGCCTAGGAAGCAAACGTTGTAGTAGCCCCAGTAGTCATAAGTGGCGATCAGCATCGCCGCGCCCATGCCGGTAAAGAAGGCATTCGACGGGTGGAAGGCTCCCGGCGGAAAGTCGAACGCGCGCGCCGTGCTGAAGTGGGTTAGTCCGGCGAAGATGATCCAGGCGACGGTCAGCGCCACACCGACCCAGAGCAGCTCCGCGAGTTTCCCAACCGCCGTGATGCGGCGGTACAACAGGACAACAACTAACGCGCAGGCCGCAATTGCCACGAATGTACCCGGCATCAAGACCAACCGCACGTTAAGTCCGCCCAGCAGGGGAGTGCCAGCATGCAGCGTGTGTTCCAGCAGCGAGCGCTCCAGACCGGGCCAAAGATATCCGGCGTAGTGCGAGAGTCCGATGCAGCCCGAGGCAATCGACAGCGGCGCACTGAACGAAAGTTGCCAGATGAAAAGGAACGACAGCAACCGACCCAGCGTCTGCGGCCCGTAAATTTCTTTGAGGTACCAGTACGAGCCGCCCGCTCCCGGCATGGCCGCGCCCAACTCCGCCCAAACCAAGCCATCGCAGAGCGCAAAGAATGCGCCGAAGATCCAGCCCAGCATGGCTTGTGGCCCGCCCGCCGCGCTCACGATCAGGGGAATGGTGATGAACGGTCCCACCCCGATCATGTCAATCATGTTGAGCGTGGTCGCGCCCGCCAGTCCCACTCCCCGAATCAGTTCGGGCTGGGCTGGCGAGCTACTTTGGCTCATGTCCCACGCTCAGCAGATTCACGTAGAGACGAATGGCGCCGGGCACGCCGAAAGGCAACTGGCGGAAAAACGCATACCCGGTGTACAGGTAGTATCCCTTGCCATATTTCGCCAGCAACATTCCGCCTTTTTGCGGTGGGTCGCCGGGATCGTTCGACGCCAGCAGCGGAGTGAAGTGCGGGTCCCACTGGTCCATGAAGTACAAGCCACGCTCCTGCACCCATCCGTCGAAGTCGTGCTCCGTAATCTGGTTGGGGTAGTGGAAGACTGGACTTTGCGGATCGAGGATGGTGACCGGCGCCTGTTCCACGGTCACACGCGCGCGACTGAGTTCCGCCGGGTAAGGAGTGTAATGCCCCGGATTGAAGTCACCCGGCGAGGTGTTGTATTGCACCAGCAGAGTGCCGCCGTTGCTCACATAGTCCAGCAGACGCTGGTGATATTTCTTAACGTCCTCACGCGTATCGTAGGCGCGAATGCCGAGCACCAGTGTGCCGAAGCGCGAGAGGTCGCCGTGCTCCAGATCGTCTGTAGTGAGCACCGTTACGTCGAGCCCAATTTGCCGTAAGACCTCGGGAATGTCGTCACCCGCGCCCATTACATAGCCAATCTTGAGGTCGTGCGGGATTTTCACCTCCACCACGCTAGCGCGCTGGCTGGCAGGCTGGTAATAGAAGAAGCCACCGAGATCGGGCCGCGTCACCAGACTGTAGCCTTGGCTGTAATTGTGATTGTTGGCGTTCAGCACCGCGCTCACCTGGTAGCGGGCTTCTTTTGCGCCGTCCGGCAGAACTTTGAATTCGGCAGTACGTTCGCCAGTCTTGCTGAAATCAACCGTCGCCGACTCCGGTTCAACCTTCCAGCCCGACGGTATCTCCGGACGCGCAGTGCCGTTGGCATTGGCCACAGTTGAACGAATCATTACGTTCAATTGTTCCGAAGGATTGGAGCCGGCTGGGATGATTTGCGTGCCGGGCGATGTTTCCACCGAGAACGGCGGCACCACTGCCAGCGGCATCGACCACGCCTCGCCGTGCGTGTCGTGCACCGGGGTGCGCGCATAGGCACGAATCTCGCCTTCCTCGCCGCCGAGTTCGTAAATTGCATGAGCTGCCACCGGAGGCGGAGGCAGCGCCAGGGTCACGTACTCCGGGTTATCGATCTTGTAGATAGCATCCGTCTCAGGGTTGTCGCGGTGGAAGTAAGCCTTGGTGAGTTGCGCGTCCTCAGGCGGCGTCACGCGGAATGTAAGCGCACAGCCGTCGCCGGGCCCAATTCGCTTGGGCACCCGGTCCATGAACAGCTCGGATTTCCAGCCTGCAGGAACATCGAGCGTCAGCTGCTTCAGGTCCACTGGGAGCGAGCTGTTATTGTGCAGCTTCGCCAGCAGCAGAAACGACTTCCCTGCTGTGATGACTGCGGCCAGCACGTCGCCGTTCGCCGTAGGAAAAGCTTCCGCCATGGGGCGCCCGTCGGGAGTACCCGGACCGACGCCGAGATCGAGTCCCAGCGCCACACTCGCAGCCTGCTCGAACTGCTCTTGCTTGGTGCGGAGAGAAGCCAGCAAGTCAGCTTTCTCGGCTGCTGATAGGTCCGATTGCTCGACCTTGCCGATCAGCGAGCGCGTCAGGTTCAGTCCACGTAGCAACGGCTTCGCCGCTGCCTGCGCGTTCGACTGCGCAGACGTGGTGGCCTCATCCACCAATTTCGCGATCGCCTCAAGCTGCGGACGCAGCCACGGGGCCTTCGACTGGTCGGAACCAAGCCGCGCTGTCAGCCCCGGTAGCGACGTGTCGATCCCGTCGAAGAAATCCTTCTCATGCGCGCCCGCCGCAGGAGCATTGGGTAACACGGAATCAATCAGCTTGTAGTAACTGGTGCGGCGACCCTCCGGAAGCGTCCATCCGCCGGCACCCTGCGAAAGCTGGTGCTTCAGTCCCTTCCACGCGAATTGCACGTAAGTCTCGCCCAGCAGCGGATCAAACTGCGAAGTCTCCAGTTCGATGGACCAATCCTCCGTGCCCCGAACGTTGTCCATGTACAGCTTCTTCGCCTGCCAGGGTTGGAGGCCTTCCGTAATCTGGTCGGGAAATTTTGCGGGATCGGCGGCAGCGCGAAACGCTTCGCGCGTAAGGATTCCCGAGGCCTGATGATTGCCGTGGCCGTCGCGGCTGTTGCCCTGAAAACGAGTGCAGATTACATCCGGACGGAAGGTGCGAATAACGCGCACCATGTCGCCCAGCGCCACGTCGTGGCCATTCCACATCTGGAAGGTTTCTTCCGGCGTTTTGGAGAAGCCGAAATCCGCAACCCTGGTAAAGCGCTGTTCGACCCCGTAATAACGGTCAGCCGCGAGCAACTCCAAGGTGCGAACAATGCCAAGCTCATCCAGCAGATTGCTGCCAACTTTGTTCTGGCCACCCTCGCCGCGGTTCAGAGTGAGCTGCAACGTGGTCACACCGTGCCCACGAGATTCGAGCGTAAGCATGCCGCCGTCCTCGTCATCCGGATGCGCGACGGTGTGCATGAGCCGTGCCGTGGTATGCAAACGGCGTAGCATCTCCTTCAGGCCAGTCTCGCCGGTATCGACCGCCAGCGGCTTGGTATCGACCCAGGGAGATGGAACTTGAGCGGCGACCGTCGCTGCCAGAAGAAGCGCGAGCGTCAGGCACAGCCAGAAACGCGCACCTGAACGAAGCAGTGAGCTGATACGGTTAGAAAATGCCATCGGGTATCATGAACGGAATTGCCAATACAAGCGCTGACGTACAGAGTACACAAACATGCCGCCGGGCGCGAGAGACGCGGTAGGCGGCTATTCGCTATTCGCCTTTCGCTACTCGCCTTTTGCTGGTCGCCAGTCGCTGTTCGCCGTTCGCTTTTCGCATGGCACCGAACTGGCGTGGGCATTCTTTAACCAATCGAAGACGATTCAAGAACCTATCAACCTATCTCACAAATTCGGTTTTGAAAGGGCACGGCTTCACAGGCCGCTGAAAAAGTCCTCTCCGGAGCGAGTTTGGGTAGTGCGGCGCTTCAGCGCCGCGTCAAGCGAGTACCGTGAAACGGCCTTTAGGCCTGGGGACATTGCACAAAAGAGGCTATTTTAGCGGCTTTGGACGAGGTACCTCAGGGGCTAAAGCCCTCTTCACAAGACCCGGTGAACGCGGGCCTGGAAGGCCCGCACTACAGGCTGTTCTCAGTAGGTAGTTTTTCAGCAGCCTCTTCAGCCGTGCCGCCAATGGCCATTTACGGGCTGGGCTTTAGAGTTTGTGTGAGAACCATGTTTCATTCGCCTTAGTGGACTGAATGCTTAGAAAACAGCCCCACAGGGGCGGAACTGGTGTTAGCCCAGGGCGTGAGCCCTGGGTAGAGTGGCAAATTGACCTGAGTCCCTTCAGGGACGACAGAGCTCTCACGCACACTCTTTAGCCCCTGAGGTACTTCGTTTTTGCCCTCCCGGTATTCCTAGATGGCTTCAAGTGATTCCGCCACTGCTACTCCAGCGAACAGCGAAGAGCGAAAAGCGGCACTTCAAACGTACGCCTCGTCCACGTAGCACCACTTCCAATCTCCAGACTTGAATGCCTGCATCACCGGATGTCCGGTCCCTTTGAAGTGCTTGTTGGCATGCTGGCCGGCGGAGGAATCGCAACAGCCAACATGTCCGCAGGTAAGGCATTTGCGAAGCTGCACCCAACGCAGTCCTTCCTCAACGCAGGATTGGCAAACCTCGCCGCTGGCTTGCACACTTAGATTCGCTTGCTTCACATGCTCGCACTTCGCCATAAAAATCTCCTCGTTCAAAATATTGCTATTGGATGACGCAGAAAACGTGCCAGATTCCCACATTCCGGCGCTTACGATCACGACAGTGAATCACAGCGGCGGCGCAATCGCTTGTCTATAATGAAGTTTCGCGACCATTGCAATCGTGGAAGGGCTGATGGGCCCGACCTTTGGCGTCATGCGATGTCGCGCCGGATTCCTTCATGATTCAAACCCTATTTGGCAGCACCGAAGAAAAGCCTAGTTTTCTCCAACGCATGAAAGAGGCGGTCACGCGGACGCGCGAGACCCTCAGCGAACGGATTGAAGAGGTGGTCGCAATCCGCAAGGGGATCGACCGCGACACTCTCGACGACCTGGAAGCCACGCTCCTCACCGCCGATCTCGGCACCGCGACGACCACAACCGTGCTCGCCGCCTTACGTGAGAAAGTCGATCGCAAGCAGGTCGCCAATGTCGAGGAGCTTAAACGAGTACTGAAGGACGAGATCCTCGCCATCCTGAATACCACAGACAAGCGACCCATCCAGAAAGTTGATGGCGAACCAGAGGTGATCCTGGTGGTCGGGGTGAACGGAGTAGGCAAGACCACCACCATTGGCAAGCTGGCGCACACCTTGCGCACGCAAGGCAAAACCGTGTTGCTGGCGGCGGCCGACACGTTTCGCGCCGCGGCCATCGAGCAGCTCGAGATATGGGGCGACCGCACCGGCACCGAAGTCATCAAGAACAAGCCCGGCGGCGATCCTGCGGCGGTGCTCTTCGACGCTATGCAGGCAGCGAAGGCGCGCTCCACGGACTACGTCATCGTGGACACCGCCGGCCGACTGCACACCAAGTCCAGCCTGATGGAAGAGCTGGCGAAGATGCGCCGCACCGCGCAACGCCTCATCGCTAACGCTCCCCACGAAACCTTGCTGGTGATGGACGCGACCACCGGCCAGAACGGCTTACAGCAGGCACGTTTGTTTACCCAATCGGCTGGCGTTACCGGCATCGTGCTGACCAAGCTCGACGGCACGGCCAAAGGCGGCGTGGTGGTGGCCATCTCGAAGGAGCTGGGCTTGCCCGTTCGCTACGTAGGAGTCGGAGAGAAAGTAGGCGATCTACTTCCCTTCAACCCGCAGGACTTCGTGGATTCGCTATTCAATTGAGATGAGTAAGCCTGCAAGTGACGAAGTTTTCATGCAGCAAGCGCTGGAGCTTGCCGCCAAAGGCATTGCTCTCGCTTCTCCCAACCCCTGCGTTGGCGCGGTCCTGGTCGACGCCAAGGGCGAGGTCATCGGTTGCGGTACGCATACTTACGAAGGCCGCAAACACGCCGAGGTACTGGCTCTGGAGGCCGCCGGAGACCGGACCCGTGGCGCTACTCTCTACGTCAATCTCGAACCCTGCTCTCATGTGGGACGCACCGGTCCATGCGCCGACGCGGTAATCGCCGCGGGCGTGAAACGTGTGGTCGTCGCCATGCGTGATCCTAATCCGGCAGTTGCCGGACGGGGACTGGCCAGACTGCGCACAGCCGGGATCGAGGTGACCGAAGGGCCTGGCGAAGCAGCAGCCAGAAAACTGAACGAGTCCTTCGCGAAATATATCCGCCTGAAAACCCCGTTCGTCACCCTTAAGACGGCAATGACGCTCGACGGGAAAATCGCTCCGCCTCCGGGAGAAAGCGCAACCCCTGCTGCTCTGGGCTCACTGACGGCGAGCGGCGGATGGATTACCAGCGAAGAAGCCCGGGCGCACGTGCACGAGTTGCGTCATGCCAATGACTCCATCATGGTAGGCGTGGGCACCATCATCGCGGACGACCCTCTGCTCACGGACCGCACTGACCTTCCTCGTCGCCGCCGGTTGTTGCGGGTAATCCTCGATTCGCGTTTGCGTTTGCCGCTCGACTCGCGTGTGGTCAAGACCGCGCAACAAGATGTCCTCGTCTTTTGCTGTTTCGCGGAGGAAAACAAGCGCCGCGAACTGGAGGCGCGCGGCGTGATCGTGGAGCAGGTCCCTATGCGCCGGCCCGTGGAGGACGGCACCATTCCCTTCCCGGGCAGCGTACCGGGCGCGGATGGCCGTCCCGATCTCGATGGAGTGTTGACGAATCTCGGCGCGCGTGAAATCACCAGCCTGATTATCGAAGGGGGCGCTATGGTGAACTGGGCCGCCCTGTCCGCCGGCATCGTGGACAAGATTTTCTTTTACTATGCTCCGAAGATTCTAGCCGGTACAGGTTCAGTTCCATTTGCGCTGGGTGCAGGATATCGCCGCATCAGCGAAGCGGCTTACGTTAAGTCTCTCGTCCTGCATCGCTTTGGAGAGGACTTCGCTGTGGAAGGTTATTTGCGCGATCCGTATGCGGACGACATTCACCTGGTGCAGGAGACGTAGGAGGTCGCCTTTCGCTATTCGCTATTCGCTGTTCGCCATTGGCTATTCGCATGAGCTTTCAGTCGTCAGTAATCGGCATTCAGTTAACAGTTGGGACAGGCATCGGTAACGCGCAGTTCATTTGGGGTTGGTAAGCTTTAGCTGAGAGCTGACAGCTGAGAGCGAAAAGCGAATAGGAATGCGATTCCCGAGGTCATCATCATGTTTACTGGACTCGTCGAAGAAGTCGGAGCCATTGCCAGCATTGTCGAACGCGGCGGCAATCACCGCATCACCATCAACGCTCCCACCACGGCCAAGGAACTGAAAGAGGGCAACAGCGTCGCGGTGAGCGGCGTCTGCCTGACCGCACTCGATATCACGCCGCAGTCTTTCTGTGCCGACCTGGCCGCCGAAACCTGGCGGCTTACATCTCTGTCTCGCATCACCCAGGGCGCGCTGGTCAACCTGGAGCTGCCGCTGAAGGCCGATGGCCGCATGGGCGGTCATATGGTGCAGGGACACGTAGACGGCACTGGCCGATTCGTGGGCCTGGAACCGATTGCCAACGCGGACGACTTCTGGCTTCTGCTCGACATCCCCGAGGACCTTGAGAAATATGTCGTGTTCAAGGGGTCGATCGCCATCGAAGGCATCAGCCTGACGGTGGCTAAGCTGGAAGGATTGCGCCTGACCATCGCCATCATTCCGCACACCGTGAAGATGACGAACCTGGGTTCGTTGAAGGCGGGCGATCCGGTGAATATCGAGACCGACATCGTCGCCAAGTATCTCGAGAAGTGGACCCACCGCGATGAGCAAACCGGCGCGCTTACGGTCGAGCGGTTGGTCGCGCAAGGCTTCTGAGCCGTTCAACAGCAACGAAAGGCCCGAAAAAGATTATTCACCACAGAGACACAGAGGACACAGAGGACACAGAGTTCTTAGTTTTTGCTTTGTCTTCCCAGTGTCCTCCGTGCCTCCGTGGTAAGACTTCTTTTTATCTGCGCGCCCCAAGGTGGCTTTCAGGATCACACTGTTCACATCCGCGGCTGGTGCGCCGGACGCTGCGCGCCGAAGTAGCGTTCGAAGTCCATGGAGTCGAGCTCCAGGAACTCCTGCACGATAGGCTCCTGGCAGTTGGCCATCTCGGCAAAGGTGCCGAAGAAAATAGCCCGTGCCTCGTGCAGAAACAGCAAGCGGTCGGCCAGCTTTTTGGCCAGTGCCATATCGTGCGTGACCACGATGCTGGTCAGCTTCAACTGCTTCTTGAGTTTCTTGATTAAATCGCCCAGCAGGTGCGCCATCAGGGGATCGACCATGGTGGTCGGCTCATCGTAGAGCACGGCGTCCGGCTGCGCCGCCAGCGCCCGGGCAATGGCGACAGAACGCTTCATTCCCGTCGACAGATCGGAGGGCAGCAGGTCGCGGAATTCGCGTACGCCCACCATGTCGAGCAGTCCGTCGATAATCTGGTAGATCTGTTCTTCTTGCAGGCCGCCGCGCTCACGCAGCGGAAACGCAACATTCTCGCCGATGGTCAGCGAATCGAAGAGGGCCCCGTTCTGAAACACCATGGTGACCTTCTTGCGGATGCGCTCCAGGTCTTCCTCGCCATAATCGGTGATGTCTTCGTAAGCGACCCAAACTCGGCCGCTGTCGGGCTTGAGAAAACCCATGATCTCGTGCAGCGAAACCGACTTGCCCACTCCGCTGCGACCCAGGATGCAGACCGTTTCGCCTGGCATGACGTTAAAGCTGACGCCATTCAGCACGACATTGCTGCCGAATGCTTTGTGCACATCCTGGAACTCGATGTAGGGTTTGTTGTCGTTCATTCGCCGCTGCCTCTCACCTGCAAGCCATCCGTCTCTCGTAACAGGTCTTGATATTCCGCGAAAGTGTTCACATTGCGAAAGACGGCCGGCGAGAATCCTGCCGCCCGAATTTCCGCCTCGGAGATGTACCGGGTGGGCACGAGTGGAAACAAGTTTCCGATTTTATACTGCCCGCTCTTGAGCGCCTGTTCGACGACGGCCCGCAAGGGGAGACGGTACACCGCAGCCAGCGGTTGCAGGCCATCCCGAGTCTCTGAGACAACGATCAACTCGGTGGCCTGGCGGGCCTGCACCAGCAGCCACGCAAGGAAATCTGATGTCATCGCCGGCATATCGACCGAGAGCATGAGGTTCATGTCGGTTTTTGTAAAACTGAGCGCGGCGTGGATTCCGCCCAGAGGCCCGCAATCCGGAAACACGTCCTCAACGACTTCACCGTATCGCGCATACCGTTCTCGCAAACCAACGATAAAGATCGCATCCGTCACTTTCGCAGTCGTACGCAGTGCTCTTTCCAGCAGGGTTTCGTTGCCAAACGAGAGTAACGCTTTGTCTGAGCCCATGCGCGAGCTGCGGCCGCCAGCCAGGATGAATGCAGTTACATCGTCCACGCCGCCATGATAACCGAGGAGGCAGCGCTCTTCGCCATTCGCTAATCGCTCTTCGCTGTTCGCCTTTCGCTCTTCGCCAGGAAGCGACTCATGATTGCAGCACAAGGTCGAATCCAAAGCATTTCGTGGGACTGCGGCTGACGGTACATCACTTCTGACTGGGCCGCAGACTTGCTCTTTAGCGAAGAGCGAAAGGCGAACGGCGGAAAGCGACCCCGCCTCACGCATGCCCCGGTCTAAACGTATTCGTCTTCGGAATGCAGCCGTTGATTTCGATGGCTACAATGCGTCCGGCGTGGTCCAGTTCCAACGTTGCAGGAGCGTTGAACACAGCGTCGCCATTGAGGCCCGGCAACGCGATAAACACCCGGTTCTCAACGCACGCCGCCGTGGGATCGCGTTTCAGGAAGGAAAGGGCGTGATCGTTGCGGCACATCTTGGGCAGCATGAAACTGAGGTCGGCTACGTCTCCCGTCTCTGAGACGGAAAGCGCCGCCTCCACGGAAATCCGCGACTCCACCTCGTCGCCCTCGACCTCGGCCTTGGGCTTGAAGCAAATGTAGTATTCAAAACCTGATTCCGGATCGAACGGACTCCGGTCAACTTGAAATGCCATACCTGCCACTCCCGTGGTGCGGGCAACTTGGGATTGCATGGTAAATCAACCCGCGATTGCAAGCAATGTAGTCGATTGAGTACTCGGATCTATCGTAGGAAGGTTCTTCAACCCTGTTCAAGGAGGGGTACCATGTCTCAAAAGGGTCATCGCCAAAGGTGGCATTCGCCAGCAGGTAATTAAAGCCAGAAACCGTGCTCACCTGCCCGCTCTGATATATTTTCGTTCGTACCGCTTTTCGCGGAACCAAGCATGCCCATTTTCTCGCCCATAGAAATCGCCAAGGAAAACGTCGAGTCGGTGCAGGATTACTCCCTGCTTGCTGGACGGTCGCTTAGCAATATCTTTGCGCATCCTCGCTACTTTGCCGACACTCTGCTGCAGGCCGATTCTATCGGCGTTGGTTCGCTCCCCATTGTCGTGCTGACCGGTTTCTTCACGGGTGCAGTGCTGGCCTTGCAGACCTCCAGCACTCTGCAGCAGTTCGGTTCCTTGTCGCTCACCGGCAAATTGGTTTCGCTTTCGATGGTGCGCGAGCTCGGACCGGTGCTGACCGGGCTGATGGTGGCCGGCCGCAATTCCAGCGGCATGGCCAGCGAACTCGGCTCCATGAAGGTCACCGAACAGATCGACGCCATGCGTGCCATGGGAGTCGATCCTTCCAAGAAACTGGTGACCCCTCGCGTTATCGCCAGCGCGGTCATGATGTTTTTCCTCAGCATCATTTCTGACCTGGTGGGACTGACCGGTGGCTTCTTTATTTCCTACGTACTGCTGGGACTCGATCCCAACCAGTACTGGACCACCGCCTATCAGGCGCTGCGCTTTGGCGACGTGTTCATGGGACTGTGTAAGCCGGTAATCTTCGGCTTCATCATCTCCACCATCGGCTGCTATTACGGACTGTCGGCCAAGGGTGGCACGCAAGGCGTCGGACGAGCCACGACGCAAGCCGTCGTGGCAGCATCGGTGTTGATTCTGGTCAGCGATTTTTTCGTCACTCGCCTCCTCATGGGGATCTTCCAGTACTGATCATGTCGAGCCTCGCCCCACCCGTCGAGCAGCCCCAAACCACCACCCTGTCTCCGGGTGAACCGGTCATTCGCTTCGAGAACGTTGAGATTGCTTACGATCACCCTGTATTGGAGGGGGTCTCGTTCGATCTTCCACGCGGTGAAACCAAAATCCTGATGGGGGCCGCGGGCACGGGGAAAACCTTGCTCTTGAAACTCGCGCTCGGGCTCATAAAGCCCGACGCGGGACGCATTACCGTCCTAGGCGAGGAAATTACGCAGATGCGCGAGGAAGATCTGTTCGACCTGCGTCGCAAGATCGGCATGGTCTTCCAGGAAAGCGCGCTCTTCGATTCGCTGACCGTGGAAGAGAACGTCGCCTATCGCCTGATGGAGGAGACGGGCAAGTTGACCGACGAAATCCACGCGCGTGTGTTGGAGGCGCTGCGTTTCGTCGAACTGGAGCACACCTATGCCCTGTTTCCCGCGGAGCTATCGGGTGGCATGCGTCGCCGCGTGGCCATCGCGCGTGCCATCATCACCCAGCCGGAGGTGATTCTGTACGATTCGCCCACCGGCGGCCTTGACCCGGTGACGTCCAACACCATCATCGAGCTGGTCGTGAAACAGCGCGACGTGTATCGCACCAGTTCCCTGCTGGTGACCCATCGCCTGCAAGATGCCTTCACCATGGCCAGCCATTATTTCGACCGCCAGCAGAACAAGATGGTGCCGGTCGCCGATGCCGAAGTCCGTGACCTCCACGTGCGCTTCCTGATCTTGCGGGACGGCAAATTTATTTTTGAAGGAACTGCCCCAGAATTGCTTCGTTGCAACGATTCCTATATTCGGGAATACCTGAGCTAGAGCACTAGCGTCCTGCGGCGGCCGCCATCTCGGCCTGCCGTTTTTGCATGCGCACCAACCGTTCCCGGCCTTCGGCTGAGCCTTCCGCCACCTTCTGCACGTTCACCAGAAACTCCGGCATGCCCGACTTCTGCCGGAACTCTTCCACGAAGGGCTGCACCTTGGCGTATACAAAATACATTTCGCCGAGGGTGTCGTACGCCAGCAATGCGTTCAGCGTGCCATGCACGATCAGGGTGGCGACCATTTCCCAGTACCCGAACACCTGTCGCACGTAGGCGTTTTCTTTGGTCCCAAAGGAGTTGGCAACAGTGAGAAGGTCGCCAACCGATTTGGGGGCAAAACCGGCAATGAAGTTGCGCGCTTCCCGCATGACCGGTTCGCGGCGTAGCTCGTAGAGTTTCAGGATAAGTTCAGCGTCATGATGGGTGGCTTGCGAGGTGCTCATTGGGTCCTCCGGGTGAGATTAGATTGGAAAAGCCGCCGAGACGACGGCTTTTCGATTGGCTTGGTGCTTGAATCGATCCCTGGGTCAGAGGCTACTTATGCGCCATCGCGGCGAAGGCCTCTTTGGCGCGGCGCTCCATCTCGTCCGGCGCGACGTCTTCCACGTGCTGGCCCAACGCCCAGCGATGTCCAAAAGGATCGGTGATCTGCCCGTAACGGTCACCCCAGAACTGATTCGCCAAGGGCATAACCACCGTAGCCCCGGCGGCCACCGCCTGGTTAAATAGGCTGTCCACGTCTTCCGGTACGTAAAGATTCAGCACCACCGGGCTGCCGCCCAGCGTCTTGGGCGAACTTGCGCCAGGAAACTCGTCCGCCAGCATCAGCCGGGCGCCTCCTAAGCTCAACTCCGCGTGCATTACTTTTCCGTCGGGCGTTTTGTGCACACCCTTGATCTCCGCTCCAAATGCGTTCTTGTAGAAGTCCAGCGCTTTGGAAGCGTCATTCACGATCAAATGGGCGATGATAGTCCCACTTTTCAGTTGTCCTGCCATATATTTTTAACCTCTTTTCAAAGGAATTCCCGGCACGTGGCCGGGCAGGTTGGATTGACAAGACTCCTATTATGCAACAGCTTCGGGCTTGATCTCCCGCGAGTAGTCACATTTAACCGTACTTTCATCCCCGGCTTTCTTCTTTCCACGGCGCTTCGGCTCCTCCGCCGCGGCTTCGGTACGCTTGTTGTTCGGACAAACAATGAACGTGCCCGATTTCAAAGTCTTCTCCAGCAAATACGGGCTGCCGCACTCCGGACAGGCCTCGTCGATTGGCTTATAGGCCGAGGTGAAACGGCACTTGGGATAGTTGGAACACCCATAGAAGAAATTTCCCCGGCGTGCCTTCTTCTCCGCCAGCTCTCCCGTCTTGCACTCCGGACACTTGACCCCGATGTAGTTCTGCTTCACCCACTTGCACTCGGGATAGCCGCTGCAGGAAACGAATTCACCGTACCGGCCATGCCGTAGCAGAAGACTGCGTCCACATTGCGGACACTTCTCATCGAGCGGAATATCGGGCACCTTCTTCGCCTGGTCGAGACGGCGCGTGGTCTTACATTCCGGATATCCCGTGCAAGCCATGAACTGCCCGAACCGTCCACGTTTCAGCACCATCACTCGGCCGCAGTTTTCGCAGTACTCTTCCTGCGAAGTTTCCTGCACATCGGCCGAATCGAGATCCGGTAGGTCGATGGGGTTTTCCTTGGTAAAGGTGCAACTGTTGGGATCGGTCTTGTCGTACGCGCTGCAGGCAAAGAACGACCCGTGCTTGCCCCACTTGATGACCAGCGGCGAGCCGCACCGTTCGCATTTCTCGTCGGTGGGCTTCTCCATCCGCTTCACATTTTCCATGTGCTTTTCGGCGTAATGGAGTTCCTTCTCGAACTTCTTGTAGAACTCGCCCAGCGCGTCGGTCCAGCGCTCCTTGCCGTCCTCGATTTCGTCGAGCTCCTCCTCCAGCCGCGCCGTGTACTGCAGATCGAAAATGTCCTTGAAGTTGGCGACCAGCAGGTCCGTCACCACAAATCCAATTTCGGTGGGAATGAATTTTCCCCCGATCTTCTGCACGTATTGCCGCTCCTGGATGGTGCTGATGATGGCGGCATAGGTGGACGGACGCCCAATCCCGCGCTCTTCCAGTTCCTTCACTAGCGAAGCTTCGTTAAAGCGCGGCGGAGGCTCGGTGAAGTGCTGCTCGGTGTCGATTCCCTTCAGCGCCAGCTTCTGGCCTTCGGTCAGCACCGGCAGCTTGTGCTTTAGCGCCTCGTCTTCCTCGTCCTTGGAATCCTTCGACTCTTCGTAGACCTTCAGGAAGCCTTCGAACTTGAGCACCGAACCAGTAACTCGGAAGCGGTAAATGTCATTGCCGTTCTTGGCGTCGATCTCCACGGTGGTCTGATCGAAGACCGCTGGATTCATCTGCGATGCCACAAAACGCTGCCAGATGAGCTTGTAGACTTTGTACTCGTCCTCCTGGAGATATTGCTTCATCTGATCAGGATGGCGCGAAGCCGCCGTCGGACGAATAGCCTCGTGCGCCTCCTGGGCGCTCTTCTTCGACTTGTATGTATTCGGCGATTCGGGCAGAAACTCGGTGCCATACTCCTTACCGATCAGCTCGCGCACTTCAGCGACGGCGTCGTTCGACACCTGCGGCGAGTCGGTACGCATGTAGGTGATGAGTCCAACCGTACCTTCGTCGCCAAGGTCAACGCCTTCGTACAGGCGCTGGGCGATCATCATGGCGCGTTTCACGCTGAAACGCAGCTTGCGCGAGGCATCCTGCTGGAACTTGCTGGTGGTGAACGGCGCTGCCGGACTACGGCGGCGTTCGCGCTTGTCAACCGAGCGAACGCCCCACTCAGCGGTTTCGACGGCAGCCTTGATTTTGGCCGCGTCGTCACCGTTGGTGATTGGCGTCTTCTCGTCACCGATCCCGATGAACCGCGCCGCGAAGGTTGGCGGTTTGTCGGCGTGCAGGTTGGCATCAATCGTCCAGTATTCTTCTTTGACGAACGCCTTGATATCGCGCTCGCGCTCGACGATCAGCCGGAGCGCTACGGTTTGCACCCGTCCGGCGGATATCCCCCGACGCACTTTGTCCCACAGCAGCGGCGAGACCTGGTATCCGACCAGGCGATCGAGCACGCGGCGGGTCTGCTGCGCATCTACCAGATTGCTATCGATATCGCGTGGATGGAGGAATGCCTCCTGCACCGCGCGCTTGGTAATCTCATTGAAGGTGACGCGGCGAATGGGAACCGCCCCCTTCTTGCTCTTCCTCTTGCCATCAATGGAGTCGCCGCCGAGTTCTTCGGCGAGGTGGGCGGCGATGGCTTCGCCCTCCCGGTCCGGATCAGGCGCCAGGTAGATGGTATCGGCCGATTTCGCCAGTTTCTTCAGCCGGGCGACGACCTTCTCTTTGCCGGGAATCACGACGTATTCGGTCGCAAAATTGTCGTCGAGATCGACCCCGAGCGACTTCTTGGGCAAATCTTTAATGTGTCCGAGCGAGGCTTCCACCTCATAACCCGAGCCGAGATATTTTTGGATCGTCTTCGCTTTAGCGGGCGACTCGACGATGACTAGACCTTTTGACAATGGAACCTCAATTAGTGCGAATTACGTTTACGAAGCTAGCACGGTTTCGGCGGCGGCGGCAAAGGCGGGGGCGCGGACGGCTCCTAGCTTTTAGCTCTTAGCTGTTAGCAAACGACGGACCGGCCTGCTTCTCCGCGACACGTCGTATCCGCTTGTAAAGGGCCGTCAACATTCTCCTGATTTCGTCTAATTCTGCCGATACTGCCTCGTATTGGTTCGCTGGCAAGTACTCCAAATCTCTGGCGAGTAGGATCAGGTAGTCCACCTCGCTGGCCGAGCCCATGGCGATTTGAACAAAGCGGCCCATGTCCCCGTCACCCCAGCGTCCACAGCCTTCGGCGAGGTTGGTCGGTACGGAAGCCGCGGCGCGACGAATTTGGCTCGTTAAGCCAAACATTTCAGTTTTCGGGAAACGATCTGTGGCACGATACAGCACAAGTGTCAGTCGGTGGGATCGTTCCCAGACTACTAAATCCCTAAAATCCCTCATTAGTGGCTCCTGACCGGTTTACTTTCGCAATCATTCCTTTGTCAGCTAAGAGCTAAAGGCGTAAGAGCCCCTTTCGTGGCTTTACGGCTTTTATGGCTGACGGCTGACAGCTACATCGTCTTCACAAAGTACTTCCCCGGCATCTGCCGTATCCTGCCGCTCAGCTCCAGCTCAAACAGCGCGCTGAAAATCTCCGATGACGATAGGTACGACGTCAGGCGCTCGACGATCTGGTCGATGTGAATCGACTCGTCGGCTCGCATCAACGCTAAGACTCTTTTCTCGGTCGGCGGCAACTGGGCTGTATCAAACAATGATGACGGATTGCCCTCCTCCGATGCAGGCTGCTCCGGCGGGGTGAGCGCCAGGCGCACATCCGCGGGCAGCGCCTCCCATACATCCTCCCATGTCGCTACCAGCGCGGCGCCTTGTTTTATCAGCGTGTTAGGCCCCCAGGAAAGCTTATTGGTGACGTTCCCGGGTACGGCAAAAACTTCCCGACCCTGCTCGAGCGCGCAGCGCGCCGTCACTCGAGTTCCGCTGAACTCGCCTGCCTCCAGCACCAGAACCCCAATCGCTATGCCGCTGATAATCCGGTTGCGAATGGGAAAATTCTGCGGCGCCGGAAATGTTCCCAGCGGAAATTCGCTCAGAATCGCCCCGCCGGAAGCCAGGATTTGGTCGGTGATCTTCTGATTTTCCTTGGGGTAAACCACGTCGATACCGGTTCCCCAAATGGCGACCGTATGCCCATGTGCCTGCAAGGCCCCACGGTGGGCGGCCGTATCGACTCCACGCGCCATCCCACTGAATATGATGAGGCCGCGGGCGGCAAGGTCGCAGGCCAGTCGCTCCGCCATGCCCGTTCCATAGGGTGTTGGATGCCTGGTCCCAACCACCGCAATCCCTGGCTTATCTATGATTTCCGCATCACCTCTAAGGTAAAGCACGAGGGGCGGATCATATATTTCCAGCAACCGCCGAGGAAACTCCGCGTCGCCAGGAACGATCACGTCGGCGCCCAGTTCCCTTACATGATCAAGCTCAGCACTGGCCAGCTCTGCCGACTTGCCCAATGCCAGGCTTTGCGCCGCTGCCGCTGCCAGGCCTGCCGCTTCAAGCTCGGTCAACGACGCCGTAAATAACCGATCGATGTCGCCGAACATCTCCACCAGCTTGCGACCGCGCCCGGCGCCCACACCGGGCGTTAACGACAGCGCCAGCCACTGCAATTTGCGGGTTAAGGCATGATCGTGGGCTCGTATCGGTGCTTCGGTCGGCATGGGAACTCCCCGGCGGCAATCTTCCGCACAGTCGGACAGTAACCAGCGATGCGATTACCGTCAAGGGAGCATGTCACCTATCGAAGTGCATCTCTGATCTCGCGTTTGATCCGATGTTGTGAGTTTCTCGAGCGATCTAGGTCGTTCTCCGCTTCAATCGCGGCCCGACGATTTGAGGTAGAGCGGGCCTTTCAGGCCCGCGTCCGAAGCATAAGGAGAGTTCGAGTGCCTTCAGGCACGGCACAAACCTGTACCCCTGCCGCCCTGACGGGGCTCCGCAACAAAGAGAACTGCCTTGGCGCGGACCTGGAGGTCCGCTCTACCTAGATTCACTAATCAAAATTCAAACTGAGACACTACAGCAATCTGTGAAACCGCGCCGGGTGGAACGCACTTTGCTAGACTCGATTCATGGCTCCGCTTCGCATGTCCGCCATCTCCTTCCTGAATACGGCGCCCCTCATGTGGGACTTCGAGCACGGAGATGCGGGCCGCGATTTCGCCATCGAATACACAATCCCGTCTGCGTGTGCCGCCGCCCTGGCAGCGAACCAAGCCGACATCGGAATCATCCCGGCCATTACCTACGCCGAAATACCCGGGCTCGTAATCCTTCCTAACATAGCGATCGCGGCCAAGGACTTTGTCCGCTCAATCCTGCTGGTCAGCAGCAAGCCCATCGAAGAAATAGAGACGGTTGCGACCGACACGTCTTCGCGCACTTCAGTGGCGCTGTTGCAGGTGTTGTTCACTAAGTTCTACGGAGGACAGCGGCAGCTCACGCCGCATGCGCCCAACCTGCCAGCCATGCTGCAACAACATGACGCTGCTCTTCTGATCGGTGACGCAGCGCTGGAAGTAGTGCCGGCGAAAGAATTCTTCGTGTATGACCTGGCGCACTTGTGGCACGAGCGGACTGGCAAGCCATTCGTTTTTGCTTTCTGGGCCATAAGGCTCGACTCACTCGATCGAATGCCGCCCAATTTGGACCCGGTGAAAGTGTTCCAGCAATCGCGGGACCACGGTCTTCAGCCGGACAACCTTCGGGTTATCGCCCAAGAGTGGTCGATGAAGCTCAAGTTGAGTGAAGCCGACATTTACGCCTACCTCACCGAGAACATTCATTACTTTCTTGACCGCGAAAACCATGCCGGGTTACAACTCTTCCTGCGCTGTTCGCAAGAGATTGGACTGATTCCGGCAGCTCCGGAGCTGCGCTTCCTGGGGTCCGCGGTCTTCGGAAGCGCGAGGAAAAGCTGAGGCGTTTCGGTCGCGTTTCGCTCTTCGCCTTTCGCTTTTCGCCAGAGCAAGGAGTGAGGCTCCCGGCTGAGTTGGAGCCAGCATCTCCGGTGAACAGCGAGAACCGTCTTGCTCGCCGATTTCTTCTTCTGGCGAAAAGCGAAGAGCGACAGGCGAAGAGCGATTTCGACGCCGCAAAGGTGTGCCCCATGAAAAAGTGCGACATCGTCATGAAGGGTGGAATCACCTCGGGAATCGTTTATCCCGGGGTGGTCTGCAAGCTGAAGGAGAAGTACGAATTCCAGAATGTCGGAGGCACGTCCGCGGGCGGCATCGCCGCTGCCCTCACCGCCGCCGCTGAGTTGGCCCGTCGCCAAGGGCGCGACGTCTTCCCCGAATTGGCGCAGGTCCCGGCCTTTCTCGGCGGCGATGCCCCCAAGCCGGCAAGCGGCTCCAATCTGTTTAATCTCTTCCAACCTCAGCCGGCAATGAAAGGCCTGTTCCACTTCGCGACGGCATTCTTGCTCAAGGGATTCATCCCGATAGCGCGTGCGGTCATCCGTGTGCTCTGGCTTGAGATCTTGCTAGGGCTGGTTTTCGGCGCCGTCGTGATCTATCTCGGCTGGCAAAATACCGGATGGCAGTTTGTTTTAGTGTGGATTCTCGGGTTCATTGCCGCCGCAGCCGGCATTCTATTAATCGGCGTCTTCGGTTTGCTCCTCCGTCTGCGCCGTTTGCCGAGCCATCACTACGGCTTCTGTTTCGGATATACGAAACGCACCAGCGACAAGCAACCCATATCCCTGGTCGAGTGGCTGAATGCGAAGCTCAACAGCTTCGCCGCTTTGCCGCCGGACCGCCCGCTGACCTTCGGTGACCTAAGAAAGTGCGTGAACACAGACAATCCGGGCGGCATAACTTTGAGGATGATCACGACCTGCCTCACCTGGGGACATCCGTTTACGCTTCCGTTCGACACGCACCTGTTCTACTTCTCTCCCTCGGAGCTGAGCAATTATCTTCCCGCGGAAGTCATCACTTGGATGGTGAACCATCCGCCCCCCCCGGCGCACGCTGCCCCCCAACCGGCGCCTACGGCGCCCCAACCGGCACATGCCGAAGCTCATCCTAAGAGGAAAATTGATCTTAAGATTAATGGAGAAGAGTTAAAGCCACTGCCCGCCGCTGACGACCTTCCGGTAATTCTGGCAGTGCGGTTGACCTTGAGTTTCCCATTTCTCTTTTGCGCAGTTCCCCTCTATGCGGTTGACTTTAGTCGCCAGGAAAGGGCTCCTGGTGTGGCCGTACCGGCGGAACGCGTTCCTGGAGATGCGCTCGGTCCCGACGACCCATTTACAGCGGAAAGAATCTGGTTCGCGGACGGCGGCATCACCAGCAACTTCCCTTTTCATTTGTTCGATGGTCCCATCCCGCTGTGGCCCACCTTCGGCCTGGATTTGGACGACCTGCGGCCCGACATGACCGACAACTCACCCCGTACATGGATGCCGACTTCCAACGGTGGTGGTATCGCCCCGGTCTGGACCCGGCTCGGCACCAGTCCCAGTTTTTTTGGCATTGCACCGTTCGCCGGCTCCATGATCGACGCAGCGCGCAACTGGATGGATAATCTGCAGGCAACTGTGCCCGGTTATCGCGATCGCATCGTGCACGTCTACCTGAACCAACGCGAGGGCGGTCTGAATCTGAACATGCCGACTGACGTGGTTGCTGCCTTGAGCAACTATGGAATCCAAGCTGCCGATCATCTGATACAGCATTTCATCGATGGAACCGACGGCGGCAAGCCTACGCCCATGACTTGGGACAACCATCGCTGGATTCGCTATCGCTCCTCCACTTCGCTGGTGCAGCAATTCCTCAGCGACTACGCGGACGCCATGGACCATCCGGAGCCTGGCGAGTCTAACATCATGAACCTGGTTGCCAGGGGTGCGGGCGATCCACCGCCAACCGGGTACCGCTGGGAGCCGGGGCAGCGAGAGGTTGCGCTGGATGTTACCCAAAAACTGAAGACGCTTGGCGACGACGTAAGGGACAAGGACCTGGAGACAGGCGCACCCAAACCCGAACCGGCTCTGCGCGTCCGGCCTAAGTTCTAAAGGCCTTCGATGAACTTCGGATGGAGGCCGGCCAAACCGATTTCAGGCCGACGCCGGTGCCCCCTTTTGCTTCTAAGCTAAGGCACCGTACCGGACAGAGAGGCGCATGCACCTTCTTTCAGCCATAGTCCTAAGTAAGGCAACCTGGCACATGTTCCGCCGCCTAGGCGGTCCGGGCCTGGTCCTACTCGGACTGGTGGACAATTCGGTAATACCTCTGCCCGGCAGCGTCGACGCGCTCACCATTGTGCTGGCGGCCGCGCACAAAGAGCCTTGGTGGTACTACGCAATCATGGCCACCGTCGGCTCCATCATCGGTGGATTCATGACCTACCGCCTGGGCGCTAAGGGCGGCAAAGAAACTCTGGAGAAGAAAATCTCCAAGAAACGGGCCGCACAGGTCTACAGCATCTTCGAGCGTTACGGATTCTGGTCGGTTACCATCGGGGCACTTTTGCCTCCGCCGGTTCCCTTCGTTGCCTTTCTGCTTGCCGCCGGAGCTTTGCAGTATCCACGAAAGCATTTTCTCGCCGCTCTGCTGCTGGGGCGCGGTGCGCGTTACACCTTGCTCGCCTATCTGGGGACCATCTACGGGCGCCATATCTTACGCTGGCTCGGTCGCTATTACGAGCCGCTGCTGTATATCCTGATTGGGTTAGGAGTTGTCGGCGGCCTAGTGGGACTGTACTTCTGGCTGCGCTATCGGTATCAGAACAAGAACCGGCGTGGAAGCAAGCCGTCGAGCGCTATGCACGATGCTGCGTAACCGCCGGCTATAGCGGCTCCTCAATAGATGTCTCCGATTTGTACGGGTAGTGCGGCGCTTTAGCGCCGCGTTCCCCCTCGGCCAAACACCCCGCTTAAGCAGCTGAGGTCGACGACCTCAGCTGCTTAAGCGATTTTTCTTCTTGCCCTATACGCGGGCCTGAAGGCCCGCCTACCCATACGAGCGGATACACCAGTCCGGGAACTGCTCCAGCTGCCTGCTAGTCCTGCTCGAATCTCCACCGCGTTGGGGCCGTGGCAAACTGCTTCTCCGGAAGCGCGAACACTACACGCGGCGACACTTTGAACATCACTCCACCCTCTCCAGGATCGCAAGGCCACCCATATTTCTGCTCACAGGCGGCAGAAAGCGTCCCGGGGATCTGCTCTGAGCGGACCGGTTCGGCGACGCCTTCGACGATAATCAATTCCTCAAGATTTTCGTTGATCAGAATGCAATTCGGGTTCGCGGCCAGATTATTCGCCTTGCGAGTGCTATCGCCGGTGCCGAAGTAGAAGGCATCCTCAAACCACATGCCGTGCATGCCCATCGCGTGCGGCCGTCCATCGGGCCGGACGGTCACGATAACGTAGTTGTGCGATTTGGATAGCCGCTCCCGTGCCCACTCCCAGTCGAGCATTCCTTTTTTTGATTTCGACACGCCGTACCCCGGCATGAACGGGCGGCTTGCGAGGGGTGGCTTGGTTCCGGACTTTTCGGAACCAGCGGTTTTCTTCGGGACGGACTTACGCTTTGCAGACGTCTTCGGCATCAGGAGATTGAAACTCGCACGGCCTCAATAGGTCAACCGCAAAGACTCTTAGCTGATGTCTCAGTTTTAATTGTGGGAAGACGATTTGAGGTAGAGCGGGCCTTTCAAGCCCGCGTCCGAAGCGCGAGAAGAATTCGAGTGCCTTCAGGCACGGCACAGACTCGTCCCCTGCCGCCCTCCGTTACGCCGCGCCCGTCTCCTCTCAGCTCAGTATGCGTAGTACGGCCCGGTTCCTCCGGGAGTGCTCAAGCCGTCGATCGCCGTGAACACATTGCGTCCAAAGAAGAACGGCAACCCCCAATCGAAGCTGGAGGTTGCTCCCCCACTTGGTCCGCCGCCGAGCGTGCTGAAAGCTGTGTTGCCGGTATTGAAGAGGGTATCTGCATTCTCGATGCTGAAATTCACCGTGCCCGGAGAACCCAGCGGATTGCCATTCGCGTCCTGACCCTGGTTGGTTGCCGTCAGCATGTCGGGCGACGTGGTTGGGCAGTACCACGATGGATTATCGGAGCACGCAGGAATGCTGCTGTCGGGGAAAAACAGGCCGTTCGAGCCGCTGTCAAGAAAGCTTTGCGGATAAGTGGAACCGTTGAAGGTGGTAATGAAATCGCCGATATTGTTTCCGCTGTCGGGCACTTGATAAACCGCGGCGGTGCCCAATGCGTTGTCCGACTGCGTGCCGATGCCGAAGATCATCGACCCACTCGCGGTTGGCGACCCGCCATCGGGAACGGAAGGCAATTCCAGCAGCACCCCGTTGTTATCGGAGGCAAACAGTACGATCGGGTTGATCACCTGTTGTGCCAGGGTTACGTAGGTCGCATTGCAGCCGGAAGCGGGACAATCGTAGTAAATGTTGGGAATGCTGGAGTTGAGAGTGGTGCAGGCTTCTCCGCAATCCTGGGCGAAAATTCCCACGCCAAGAATTCCGTTGGCCCCGAGTGCGACCAGGCTGTCACCCTCATTCCCCAGGCCTCCAGGAGGACTTTGGTTGGAGCAACTCTGCGGTACCGCGGGAGAGCTGGTCGATGGAATGATAATTTGAACCGGCGCCGACGCAGCTTTCTCCCCGGCCATCGTGATGTCTGCTGTGGCCACTGTTCCCCAAACATAACCATCGAGGAAAACCAGGCACTCGCCTAAGGGGTTGCCCTGGGAAGAAGCCTCCTGCGGCAAGCCAAGCGAGAATTCTCCGCCACCTGCTGTGGACAGCAATCGCAATCCGAAAGAGCCGGTATCCACCAGCACGTTGTCGATGGTCTGGCACTGAGTGGTCCCAGGGACGCAGACCGTGACGCTGGTAAAAGCCTCATCCACCGCGCCCACTCCCGGCGGCCCCGCGTTCACCACGATTGGTTGCACGTTACTCACGATTGGCATCACCGTAACCGTTGCCATGCCAAACTTGCTGGTGTCCTGGGCTGATGTTGCCGTCACGGTTATAGATGTTGTGCTGGAGACGGTCGGCGCAGTCAGCAGACCGCCGGTTGTGATGGAACCCGCGGTCGCCGACCACGTGACTGTGGAACCGAAGCTTCCGGTGCCGGTTATGGTGGCCGAGCATTGGCTCGTCCCGCCCGACTGTACCGTGGACGGCGTGCAGCTCACGCTCACGGAACTGATTGTCGATCCTCCGCTCCCGCTGCTGCTTCCGCAGGCGACCATGAGCGCCAGGCTTCCCACTACCATCAGCAGTCCGATTGTTCGCACGGATTACTCCCTCACTGGATATCGTTAGTGGATCGCGCTGGCGGCGACACCGGCCGGCATCAATTGCGGAATGTAGGCTTGCCCGTGAAAATTCCGTGCATGCCCGCTTTGCTGGAAGACGAGGCCCGGCGTCTGGATGCTGATCGGCGCACGCCTGGCGTGCGTTTCCGTCGAAGCCGACTGCTTGGCCTGTTCGTAGTACGGACCTAGCAGGCTTTGGAAATCGGGGGCAAACGGGCCTTCCCACGCCACCCCGAACACCACTCCTGCCGGGGAGACAAACTCTCTCACCGTTGTGCCCATAGGAACCGTGATCTCGTGCACAACATAGGTGTGAGCGTCCACACTGTGCAGGGTGCCTTTCATCCGGGCTTGATCGGCGAGCACCGAAGCGGCGTTGTCCCCCAGGACAGCGTGCGCTTGAAAAGGCATGACCAAGAAGAGAGCAGTGGCTACAAATCGTGCGGCTGTTTTTGGACTACATCCGAATAAGTTCATGGCGTTCAATGCCTCGGGCCAGCTTCGCGGCCCGGATGATTCATGGAACCTCGCGTCATGCGATGCGATCGCGGCTTCTGCTATGAAAAGCTACCATGCTTATAAACGCCACTTGCAACCCTTTGTTGCGGGCTTGGTAACGCTTGGGTTGGATGTGCCGCTACCGGGTCGAGGTTTTCCGCTACCCATACTATAGGGGCCGGCTTCCCAGCGCGCTGTGCGCACAGTTAGAATGTGGATGTGGGTTGCCACTCTCTATGTCTCTAACCAAAGCCGAAGCGCTCGAAATGTATAACTCCGATGACCTCATCGGCATCGGGATGGAAGCCGATGCGGTGCGTCGCCGGCTGCACCCCGACGGGGTGGTGACGTACATCATCGATCGCAACATCAACTACACCAACTTCTGTACGGAGTACTGCACCTTCTGCGCCTTCTATCGCCCACTCAAGGGCAAGATGGCGAAGGAGGGATACCTCCTCGATTTTGAGACCATCTACGACAAGGTGCGCGAGACGGTTGAGTTGGGCGGCACCGGCGTCCTGCTGCAGGGTGGTCTGCATCCGGATCTGAAAATCGAGTGGTATGAATCACTGCTGAGCGGCATGAAGCAACGCTTTCCGCAAGTCCATCTACATTGCTTTTCGGCGTCAGAGATCATCTGCATTGCCGAAGTCAGCAGCCTCACCATAGAAGACACCATCCGGCGGTTGCGCGATGCTGGACTCGACTCCATCCCCGGCGGCGGCGCCGAGATACTCGACGACGAAGTGCGCTACAAGATCGCACGCCTGAAATGCCTCACCAACGACTGGCTCAATGTGCACCGTACCGCGCACAAGCTTGGTATGAGGACGACCGCCACCATGATGTTCGGCGTCGGCGAGAACTACGAGCACCGCATCAATCACTTCCAGCACATCTATGACCTGCAAGAGGAGACGGGCGGCTTCACGGCGTTTATTCCGTGGTCATTCCAGCCGCAAAACACCGCGCTTGGCGGACGCGGATGGGACGAAGCCACCGCGGTCGAATATCTGAAAACGTTGGCTATCGCGCGCCTCTTCCTCACCAACTTCGAGAACGTGCAGTCGAGTTGGGTGACGCAGGGCCTGAAAGTCTGTCAGACCGGATTGCGCTTCGGCGGCAATGACGTCGGTTCGGTGATGATCGAGGAAAATGTGGTCCGCGCGGCCGGCGTGCGCAACTGCACCACCGAAGAAGAGCTGCGCCGCATCATCCGCGACGCCGGCTTCCGTCCCGCCCAGCGGGACACGCTGTACACCAAGTTCTTCCTGAACTAAGGATGCGGGTGCCCCATCCTAGCCTTCTTTTGGCTAGGGTGGGAGACGAGAATGCGTGTAACGCGAAAAGGAAGCCGTTCACCTCGGGTGCCCCACCCTAGCCCTCTTTTGGCTAGGGTGGGAGACGAGAATCCAGATTAACGCGCGGAACGAAACGGTTGAATGTCGCCGGCGGGCGCCCCATCCTAGCCTTCTTTTGGCTAGGGTGGGAGACGAGAATCCAGATTAACGCGCGGAACGAAACGGCTGAGTGTCGCCGGCTGAAGCCGGCTCGGAGTTCATAAAACCTGCCTACCCAGGACTTGCGACGCTGTGTGAGAACAAGATTTTGGTTCGCGTGTGGAACGGATCGAGTGAAAATCGAGCCCGAAGGGCGGAATAATGATAGCCCAGCACGGAGCCGCAGGCGGAGTGCTGGGTAGCATGGAAATCGAACCCGAGCCCCGTAGGGGCGGCACAGTTTCTTCTCGTGCCGCCGGCTGAAGCCGGCTCCGGATTCATAAATCCGGCATACTTCCGATTCACGACCTTGATGGTGGATACTCTACCGATTTTCTTCAAGCCAGCGACTTACTTGTCCGATGTCAGATTGCAAGTAGTACCCAGGGGCCGTATTAGGCTCAAAGACTCCCTCGCGAATCGCCGCTTCGAAGTGAAGTCGCGTGTGTTCGTAACCGGGAACGTGAAGGCGCTTAATCATCTCCAGAACATCGTCTGTCCGGACATGCTCGTCGGCAATCAGGGACAAGAGGTGCATCAAGCCATCAGGACCGAGGAAACTTTCGAGGTCGAGGTCTTCCACGCCGAACTTCGGATCCCGATAATCAAACTGGCAGCCGAACTTTTGGCCGCGTTTTGTCGGGAGAGGGCTTGCTGGCACGTGATGGACCAGTTGCAGATCCTGACCAATACTGCGCTGCTGTGCGCCTTTCGACTCCGGGGTTCGCCACTGCACCCACCCTTCTCGCGCATTCTTGATTGTCTGCCCGCAGGTATCGCAAATCCATCCGCGACCGTCGAATCCGCGATATTCGCTCATGTCCTTATCTCTGCTGCTCATAACGGAAGGATAACTCCGAAATGTGGACCGCGCAAAAGCTGAATTTTCGATTTAGGCCCGATGAGGCCTACCCAGGACTCCGCTACGCTCTGTCCTGGGCTAACTTGCAATTCCGCCCTGACGGGCTCGACCCTTCAGCAACTTCGTTTGCCGCGCCCCTGACGATTTGACGATGACATGTTGACCGGGTAGGAGCCGTCCCATAGAGTGCGGCCATCCAACATCATCCGCAGCATCGCGGAAGCAAGCGAGGTCACGCGGGAATGGCGAATCCTGAACATCTCGAAATCCTCAAGCAAGGGGTCAATGCTTGGAACGAGTGGAGACAACTAACGCCGGCAACCCAGCACTACCGCCCGGCGGATCTTAGCGGAGCCGAGTTAAGCAGCGCGGACTTGGGCAGCGTCGGACTCGAAGGGGAAGCACTTTTCGCGGTCGCCGAGGAGATACACTACTGGCCTGATGGCATGCAAGGTGTGAACTTGTGTGGGGCGAATCTCCGTGGAGTGAGTTTAGTAGGGGCCGACCTTAATTTAGCAAACCTCAGCGAGGCGGATCTCAGCGGGGCAAACCTTAGTAAAGCAAACCTATACTGGGCGCACCTCTACGGGGCAAATCTCAGAGGTGCGAATCTTGCAGCTACAAACTTCGACGCGGCTAAGATAGGTGGCACCAACTACGCCGACATCGATCTGAGCACCGCCAAGGGCCTCGAAACCGTCGAACACCACGGACCCTCCACGATCGGCATTGACACCATCTACAAATCGCGCGGCAAGATTCCCGAGGTCTTCCTGCGCGGTTGTGGCGTGCCCGAGACCTTCATCGAATACATGCACTCGCTAGTGGTCAGCCCCATCGACTTCTACTCCTGCTTCATCAGCTACAGCCACGAGGACAAGTTGTTTGCCCGCCGCCTGCACGACACGCTGCAAGGGCGGGGCATCCGCTGCTGGCTGGACGAAAAGCAGCTCCTTCCCGGCGACGACATCTACGAGCAGGTGGACCACGGCATTCGCATGTGGGACAAGGTCCTGCTCTGCTGCTCTGAGCACTCGCTAGCGAGCTGGTGGGTGGACAACGAGATTGATACTGCCTTCGACAAAGAACGCCTGCTGATGAAAGAACGCAAACAGAAGGTGTTGGCCCTGATTCCGTTGAACCTTGATGGGTACCTGCTCAGCGGAGAGTGGAAGAGCGGCAAGGCGAAGCCCGTCCGCTCACGCCTTGCAGCCGACTTTACCGGCTGGGGGCAGGATCCCCATAAGTTCGAGGCTCAGGTGGAGAACGTCATCCGGGCGCTGCGCACCGACGACGGCGCGAGGGAGAAACCACCGCAACCGAAGCTGTAGTGCGCTGGTGCAGGGGAAATGGGGAGCGAAACCGGCCCGCCACTTCTTCTGCGAACCGCAAATAGCTAGCGGCTCCTAGCCAAGCGCTAATTGCTAAAGGCTAAGTGCTAAGTGCTAATTGCCACCGGCTAATTGCTCTCAATACGTAAACGACTGCAGCGCCGAATAATTCCCGTGCGGACCCGGGATCTGCACAAATCCGGTCCGGGTACTGGGATTCAAAGCGATGAACGCGCCACCCGGTCCAAACATGAAGTTCCTCAGCGACTCCACCATGCCTCCGTTCTCGTTGTAAACATGAATCTCGCCTGGCGACCCGGGTACCGGATGGGTAATCAGGAACAGCCGGTTCACCGGATCGACAGCTACCGTGGCGCCGGAATATTGTCCGATTACCGGCAAACCAATTTCGAATCCGGAGTGAGTAGCCAGGTTGTAGAACTCTGCGGCATTGTCGGTTTCCGTTGTGGTGCAGGCGATCCCGGTGGCGGAGTCCACCGCCAGCCCATTCACAAATCCATCTCCAAGCCCGGTGAACTCGGTGATGTTACTGGTGGTCAGATTGACCAGCGCAACTTTCGGGGTGCTGTAGGGAGCGCCCTGCGCCTGCGCCAGGACCGCCTGGTTGGTCGTGCTGTCATACGCCAGCAGCGGAGGAACGCCCTGGGTGAAGATCGGATCCAGCAGAGTGATGGTCGGCCCGAAGGTGTTTGCGGCCATGTTGGAACCGAATACGAACCGGCTGCAACAAGTGTCGGTGGACGCCATCGCTGCGACGCTGGGCGCGCCCTGGTTCCCTTCCACATCCTCAAAATGCTGAGTCATGTCGTTAATCGGAGGAGTCCATACGCCGTCGAACCGGTTGCCGGAAAGCGGATTCATCACGTTGTAGGTTCGGCTGGTCACGTAGAGACCCTGTACGTGCTCCCATTCGCGCAGTCCGACATGGCTTCCCACTACCCCCAGCGTGACGAAATCATCCCTGGTTGCGGCGCGTATTTCGACGAGCGCAAGAATCGTGCCCGTCGTTTGCGAGAAGGTCTCGGTCGCGATGAGATACGTTCCGCCAGGCTTCGCCACAGCTTCGCTCAACATGCCTTCGGTGCCGTTATGATCGACGTCGTATCCGAAGATCTGGCCACCGAACAGGTCCTGTACAACGAAACCTTGTCCCACCGTCGGATCGAGTTCCCCTGTTTGCTCGACGACCGGTTTTGTGTTTTTCGCATAGGCAGGCAAATCCTCCGCCCCATAGGCGAAGCCGGCCAGAACTAACAACTGGAACACCGCCGCGACAAGCGCAAGACGGCACAGGAATATAGTCTTCATACTCGTACACTCCATTCCCAAGACAGGGGTGACGCAGGCATAGCGTCGAGAGATATTCGAGGCGATGATAAGTTCGCGGCCGTCCGCGCTTGTCACCGATATGTCACCAAGTTGTAAAAGGTTGGTTGCGCTGGAATCGTAACCGCAGGCCCAGGGGAACTTCCGGCTAATGCTTCGGAATCGGCTGACCCTTGCCTTGCTGGCTTTCCATGGTTTCGCCCGGACCGAGCAAAGTCGGACGCGTCGTCTGGGGCGCATCGGAAGAACTGTTCTGTTGCTGAGGAGAACTTGCCGCTCCACTCTGCGTGTCGGCGGATACGGAAGCAGGGCTGCTTTCGCCCGTCGACCCACCACCGGGCAGGCTTGAGCTCGTCCCCGCGTTGGAAGGGGGTTGAGGCGGGGGCGCCACATTCGAATTCACGTCTGCTGCAGCATTTGCCCCAGGGACGGCCGCGCGTTCTGCTCGCAGTGGGATGGCGTTCGTGGATTTCGGCTCCGGATCGAACTCCAACCTTTTCGCCAGCAGCAGTTGCAACTCGCTATCGTGAGGCGCAGCAAAAAACCACGTCAAGAGGTAGCCGCGGCGCTGGGTAATCACCATGGCCACTGACAGCCGCCGCGACAGCTCGTCATCCGGGACCTTGAACCCGATGATTCCGCGCAACACCATAAAGACCACACCGTCCGAGGTGAAGGCCTTGGCATTGCGCATTTCGCGCAGGATGGGGTGCGTAAGTTCAATTTGCAGGAGGAAATCTCGCAGGGCCTGCGCGTCGGTCGAGTTTGCCGGAAATCTCGCTCCGGGAAAACACTCCGATGCTATCGCCGAGAGGGTCACCTCTCCGAAATCGTCGTATGGAATCTGTCCGTCGGCCCCCGGCTTACTTTGCCACAGCGAAAATAGCGTCCGGCTGCATAGCTTCATTAGCTTGCGTTCCACCACGCCGGTTGCGGTCGAGCCCAGGTCAAACAAGTCAACGTCAGGACCTTGCGCGCGCGCACGTTCGATGGCGGGCAACACCGCTCCCTCGGCTTCGGTTATCCATCCCGACGGCGCCTGGTAGGTCAGGCCGAGCGCCGCGTTGCGATAAACGTTCCCCTCGAACTTGCCCAGGTTGATGTGGCCTTCCGGAGGATCGGCCTCTAACTGAGCCAGGCGATGCGATGAAATTGCCGGTCCTTCATAAGCCTGAGCGCCTGCCGTTATGTGTTGCTTAACTTGCGCCGGCGCGAAAAACACCAACTGCTGGAGGGACGACTCCAGGTCCTTTACTACCCTGGCGTCGTGAGCTCCCAACTGCAGGATGAGCACGTAGCCGCTGGCGTCGGTTGCCGCCAGCAAGTGCTGTTCGATGCCGCGCCGGGTTTCGTAAAAATAGAACTGCCGGCCGCCCACCGTAGTCTTCGATAGGCCGCGCAGTTCCTCGACGCCTCGGAACAGTTCCTGGTCCAGCGCCCGCCGAAGCATGAACTTCGCGTCGAGGCTCTTGCTCCTGATCGGGAACGCCGAAATTGAAATTTCAGCATCGGCAGGCGGCGGGCCGCCCAATTCCAACAGTTGCACTCTTCCATCGGTGGCAACGGCCTGCGGCACCGGCTCCAGTCGTGCATCAGCCGGAAGATCAATCGAGAACCCGAAATATGCATTGGTGTAACAGCTGGAAGATAAGTAGGCTTCTTCCGGATAATGCTGCTCAGCCGTTGCCGGAGCGGACGAAGCAACGGTCGCTTGCCCGTAGGAAAGCAACGGGCAGCCAAGTAAGCAACTCAGTACTGCGGTAATGACTGCCTGCAAGCTCATCACGTATCGCGTGATTTCATTGTTAGCCGTTCCTGGTTAAGAGTCAATCGGGCGAAGCGCAGTTTGTCGCGAAGCGGGTTGAATCTGTCTTCTCGTACCGGTTTCAGCGATACGCGCACCCGGGTTCCCGCTATTTGCGGTGGGCTCTGTCGGGTACAATCAATCGGTTAAGGCGCTGCTTGTCTGTATCTGTAGGCCTGTGGCGTCGCAAACTTTCTAGCGGAGACTACATTCCTGAGCGGCGCATTCAGCTTAATTTGCAGTTTGCTGGTGGAACCTCATGGCTTGCGCCATTACATGAGGTCTCATTTTCTGGATCCGACGTTTAAGGGCCTCTACCACGCCAACGCCTTCGATATGGCGTTGCTCATACCGTATTTCGTTGTGCTGGTCCTGCTGGCGTTCTACGGCATGCACCGGTATCAGTTGGTTTACTTGTACTACAAGCACCGCAAGAACAAAATCACCGACCCCGCATCGCATTTCGCCGACTTGCCCCGGGTCACCATTCAACTGCCCATTTTCAACGAGCAGTACGTTATCGACCGGCTGGTGGAATGCGTTTGCAAGATGGATTACCCTCGCGAAAAGCTGGAAATCCAGGTGCTCGACGATTCCACCGACGAAACCGTGGAAGTGGCGCGGGCAGTGGTCGAACGCTACGCCGCCATGGGCCACAATATCAGCTATCACCATCGCACCAATCGCGAAGGCTTCAAAGCGGGCGCGCTCGATGCTGGCCTGAAGGTTTCCACCAGCGAATTCGTCGCCATCTTCGACGCCGACTTTACGCCTCAACCGGAATGGCTGATGAAGGTGATCCACCACTTCGCCGATCCTGAGATCGGCATGGTGCAGACCCGCTGGACTCACCTCAACCGCTCGTACTCCTATCTGACGCAGGTAGAGGCCATTCTGCTCGATGGCCATTTCGTGCTCGAACACGGCGGCCGCTCGCGCGCGGGAGTGTTCTTCAACTTCAACGGCACGGCCGGCATGTGGCGGCGCCAGGCGATTGACGACGCCGGAGGCTGGGAGCACGACACCCTCACCGAAGACACCGACCTGAGCTACCGTTCGCAGTTGAAGGGATGGAAGTTCCGCTACCTGCAGGACGTGGAGTGCCCGGCTGAGCTTCCCATCGAGATGACTGCCTTCAAGACCCAGCAGGCGCGCTGGGCGAAAGGCCTGATCCAATGCGCCAAGAAAGACCTGCCTAAGGTGCTGCGTGCCGATGTCTCACGCCGGGAAAAGATGGAAGCCTGGTATCACTTGACCGCCAACATCAGCTACCCGCTGATGATTGTGCTCAGCACGCTGCTGCTGCCGGCGATGATCATTCGCTTCTACCAGGGCTGGTTCCAGATGGTGTATATCGACTTGCCCCTGTTTCTGGCTTCCACGTTTTCCATCTCAAGCTTCTACCTGGTCTCGCAAAAAGAGCTGTCTCCTAAGACCTGGTACCGCACCATCTGGTATCTGCCACCGCTCATGGCGCTCGGTATCGGCCTGACCATCACCAATAGCAAAGCCGTGCTGGAGGCGCTCATCGGTCAGCAGAGCGCGTTTGTACGCACCCCAAAATACCGCGTCGTCAACAAGAGCGACAAGGCCATCGCCGCCAGGAAATATCGCAAGCGCCTGGGATGGGTCCCCTACATCGAGTTGCTGATTGGCACCTACTTCGCCCTCACCGTCTGGTACGCCATCACCAATGAAAATTACATCACGGTCCCGTTCCTGTTCCTGTTCGTCTTCGGATACTGGTACACCGGTCTGATGTCGTTGCTCCAGGGCCGCTTCGACAGCCTGGTGCGTGAGCGTGGCGAAGAGCACAGCGCCAAACCATTCCCGGTCGGCGTGTAGGTTTCCTCACCGTCCCAATTCAGAGTTCAGTTGTCCCCCAATCTGATATCCTGAAGTCCTGTGGTGATAAAGCTATTTTTTGTACTTTTGATTGTGTGCACCGCAGCGCTCGTCATCGTGGCTCTGGCAATCCACTTCCGCGTCAAGCGGCACCTCCGTCAGGAGCAAATGGACACCCAGGTTCGGGCCGTAATCGAAGACGCTGCGGAAAGCACGAAAGAGAAAACTTCCTAGCAGGTTGTCGTGCTCGCGAGGGGCAAATGCTAAAAACCGCACTTCATACCGAGGCAGTAACTGCTGAATCGTCCTCCAGCTTGATTAAGCAGGCGGGCATCGTGATTTGCGCCAGCGCCGTAATCGCTGTTTGCGCGCGGCTGGTGTTACCACTTCCCTTCACTCCCGTGCCCTTGACGCTGGCGAATTTTGGCGTGTTGTTGATCGGGCTCACGTTGGGAAGCAAACGCGGATTTGCCGCCGCTGCGCTCTACCTGGCGTGGGGCGCCATGGGCTTGCCCGTATTCAGTCCGGTTGGCCCCGGAGGTCTGGCCCAACTGTTCGGTCCCACGGCTGGCTACTTGTGGGCCTACCCGGTCGTCGCCTTTCTGGCGGGGTGGATCGCAGAGCGCGGTCAGTTAGGATTTGCGCGGAACGTAATTGCCGGGGTGATTGCCGAGCTGGTACTGTTCGCTGGCGGCCTCAGCTGGCTGACTGTAATGACACACAGCTGGCAACGGGCTGCAATGTTTGGTTTGTATCCGTTCTTCGTTGCCGAACTCTTAAAAGTGACGGTCGCCGCCACCGCCGCAGTCGGTTTACGCCGCCGTTTCTAGGCGCAGATCGGAGCAGGCAAGACGGCAACCGTCTTGCGCTAAGGGTATAGCCCACTTGGTGCACTCGAACGTGGCATGAGTGCCGGATCGATAACTTACTTTCGGGACAGAAATTTACTCCCGCCGTTATAGAGTGTCTAGCGTCAAATATCCCTATGAGCCGCAATACTGCTAAGAACCAGCGTGAAATCACGGTTGCGCATAGTCCCGACTCCGACGATGCCTTCATGTTCTACGGCATGGCGACCAATAAGATTCGGGTCCCAGGTGTGAAATTCACCCATACGCTGTGCGATATCGAGACCCTCAATCGCAAGGCCCTGGATGGCTTCTACGACATCACGGCGATTTCTTTTCACGCCTACCCGTATATCCAGGACCAATACGCCATCATGCCTTGCGGCGGAAGCGTAGGCGAGGGCTACGGTCCCATGATCGTCGCCTCGCGCAACATGCCGATCGAGGAGGTCACGCGCGGCAAAATCGCTGTGCCGGGAACCATGACCACGGCGTATCTGGCGCTCAAGCTGTTCGCCCCGGATGTTGTCACCGAAACCGTTCCCTTCGACGAGATCATTCCCCGGGTGCTGGATGGCAAGTACGAAGCCGGGCTTATCATTCACGAGGGCCAGCTCACCTTCAATCGCGATGGATTGCATCGCATCCTCGACATGGGCAAGTGGTGGCGCGACGAAACCGGTCTTCCGCTGCCCTTGGGTGGCAATGCGATTCGTCGCTCGCTGGGTCCGGAATTGATCAACGCCTGCTGCACCGCCCTGCGTGACAGCATTCAGTACGCTCTCGACCATCGTGAAGAAGCGCTGCAATATGCCATGCAGTTTGCCCGCGACCTTGATCCGCAAATGGCCGACAAGTTTGTCGGCATGTACGTCAATGACCGCACCCTCGACTACGGCAAGGATGGCCGCGAAGCCATCGCCCAACTGCTCGACAGGGGGTATAAAGCCGGCATCATCCCACAGAAGCCCAACGTGGAGTTCGCCGGCGACGCCGCAGTGACGGCCACCAGCTAGCTAAAGGTTCCGCGGGCACCCAAGCTGAGAATGCCCGCGTTTCAGGCCCGAACTTCCGTTACGGCGTGATCTGGAAAACAACGCCTTGACCGTAGGTCCCGCCGGAACGCGTTGTCCCAAAGAGATTGCCATCTGCGTCAAAGAGGGGTGTGCTTTGCGGATTTGCGCCGTCATTGCCGCCGGTGAAATCGTAAAGATCCGCATATGTCCAGCCTCCACCCGAGGACGCTAGCCGGAAGACCGAACCGAATCCGTCGGCGCCGACCGTGAATGTTGTGCCGTAGAGATTACCGGCTGCGTCCATAATCAGGCTGGCGTACGGCCCCGTGCCCGCAGTGAAGTTGTAGAGCACGCTAGATGTCCAATTGCCGCCCGATGGAGTAAGTTGGAACACCGTGCCACCGCCACCGGAACCTCCCGCAGGCGTGGCGCCAAGAAGATTTCCTGACGGATCGAAGATCAGGCCGCACGCCGGAACCACTCCGTCCTGCCCGCTCCCTGGAAATTCGTGGATAACGTCCTCTGTCCATCCGGAGCCGGAGGGCGTCAATTGGTAAACCGTGCCGACGCCGTCTGTGCCGCCAAAGTAGGTCGTACCATAGAGATTGCCGGAATCATCCAAGATCATTCCGCTGTTAGGAGTGTAGCCATCGGGCGAACCGCTAAACCTGTAGAGAACGTCTTCGTTCCAGTTTCCACCTGAGGGAACAAGTTCGTAAACAGTCCCTCCGTCGGCCAAGCCTCCAGCTCGCGTTGTTCCGAAGATATCGCCCGCTTGGTCAAAAATGAGGTCGGAATACGCAGGACCGGACCCGTCACTGCCTCCCTGGAACCTATAAAGTACGGTTTCGCTCCAGGAACAGACTGCCGACTTGCAGGCTGTCGCCGGGACTGTGAGCCTGAAGACGGTGCCGCAGCCGACGCCACCGCACCCCGCTCCGCCACCATTCACGGTTGTGCCATAGAGGCCTCCGTCCGGGCCACGGATGACCTTCGCTTCGGGATTGGCGCCGTCATCACCTCCAGCAAAACTGTAAAGCGGCGTCAAGATCCAGCCAGAGCCTTTGTAGGCCAGCTTGAACACCGTGCCGTTGCCATACTTCCCGCCATCACGAGTTGTACCGTAGTAATTACCGGCGCCGTCCGTCGTCAGACCGGCTCTAGGGTCTGCCCCATCATTTCCGCCGCTGAAGTTGTGGATTACGTTGAAGGTTTGTGCCTGCGCCGCTTGCGTCGTGATGACCATCAGCGAACAAATCATCGCCACCAGAAGCCCCACGGTGACCCCTGTCGTGCCGTTTGCGGGAAACGCATTTCGATGCTGCCCTGAAATTGTCATAAAGATTTTCCTTTTGAACTCAAGGGTTATTTTTAAATCGCCCCACCCGTGTGTTCGTTTTGTGAACCGTAGCGAAAGTTGTCGGAAAAGATTCGTCGAGCGTGGCTGGTTCCGGTGGAAAAGTGTCGCTGCTACTGCGCGCGAGCCAAGAGCACTGGTTCAACCGTTCGATCGAATCATCAATGCCGGCCAAATAGAGACGCAAAGCTATCAAAATCCTGCTAGGGCGTCAATGACGGGTTACCGCCCTGCGCCGCTTGACCAATGCGCTCCCCCGCGCTATGCTTAGTGGCGAACAAAAGGCGAATATCGCCTATGCATCCTGCCCTTCTATACCCGCAGAACGCCGACCCTGCTGCCCCTCTGGTCGGCATCGCCAAGCTCGCAGCCCAGGGAGAATCCATCCGTCAAGGACACCTCGTTGAATACTTCACTCTTCCTTCTCGGGCTTTGCTCAACCGCTGTACGTCGGCGCGGATGCCGTTCACCTGGACCATCAATCCGTATCGCGGTTGCGAGTTTGCCTGCAAGTATTGCTACGCCCGCTACACCCACGAGTTCATGGAGATGCGGGACGGCGTGGACTTCGAGCGCAAGATTTACGTCAAGCAGCAAGCGGGATGGCTGATACGCCAGGAGCTGAGAAAGGTGAAACGCGGCGAGCAGATCGCTATCGGCACGGCGACCGATCCCTATCAGCCGGCGGAGAAACGATATCAAGTTACACTCGGTGTCCTGGAGGAACTTGCTCTGCACCACGGACTGGAAGTCGGGATTGTCACCAAGTCTGACTTAGTCCTGCGCGACGTTGATTTACTAAAGCGCGTCGCCGAGCACAATTCCCTGTTCGTGAATATCACGATTACCACTATGAACGTCGCGCTGGCACGCATCCTGGAGCCGCGTGCGCCCCGTCCCGACCTGCGCATGCATGCCGTGCGCGAACTGAACTCTGCCGGCGTCAACGCCGGCGTTATCTGCGCACCCGTGTTGCCGGGTATTACCGATTCACCCTCGGCGTTGGAGGCTGTCGTCCGCGCAACTAAGCTGGCCGACGGCAAGTACATTTACGCGAATCCACTGTTCCTGAAACCATGCTCGGCCGCCGTGTTTCTGCCTTTTCTGGAGAAGGAATTCCCCCAACTCGTCGACGACTACCGCAAGCGCTTCGCCGGCCGCGGCTTCGTGAGCAAGGTCTACAGCAAACGCATCTCGGAGCTGATGGCCAGCCTGCGCAAAAAACACGGCATCACCCGGGAGTTCAGTTCGCGCAGCCAAAGTGCTCACCCGACGCAGTTGGAGGCCGAGCAGATGACGCTCTTTGGATAACGTCCACCGACCCTGGCCGCTGTTACCCGGTACCGGTGTCCGACGTCACAGACAGGCGATGAAAGCCGCGTTAACTTGGACTGTAATGGGGAGGTGTGTATGGCAGCACCTTGGGCACATCGCTACGCGCAGCGCACCAAGTCAGCCAAAAGTTCCATCATTCGTGAGCTCCTCAAGCTCACGCAGCGCCCTGAAGTAATTTCCTTCGCCGGCGGACTTCCCGCGCCGGAGATTTTTCCCGTCGAGCGCTTCCGCGAAGCCTGCCAAAAAGTACTGACCACCAATCCCTCCATCGCCTTGCAATACGGGCCAACCGAGGGCTATCGTCCACTGCGCGAATTGATCGTGGCCCACATGTCGCGTTACGGCATTCTTGCGACCGTCGATAACATTCTCATCACTTCCGGCTCGCAGCAGGCGCTTGACCTGATCGCCAAGCTGCTCATCAATCGCGGCGATCGCATCCTGGTCGAGTCACCCACGTACCTTGGCGCATTGCAAGCCTTCGATCTGATGGGCGCTGAGTACGTGACCGTTCCTATCGATGACGACGGCTTGCAGACTAGCGAAATGGAACGCGCACTCCGGTCCGGGCCGAAGTTCATGTACATCCTACCGAACTTCCAGAATCCTGGCGGGACAACGCTCTCGCGGTCGCGACGCGATGAGCTGGTGTTGCTCTCCGACAAGTACGGCATACCGATCATCGAGGACGACCCTTACGGCCAACTGCGTTACGAGGACGAGCATATTCCGCCGCTGGTGGTGTTGGACCGCACCAACCTGCTGCGCGACAACGGATATCTGCTCGGAAACGTCATTTACCTAAGCACGTTTTCTAAGGTGCTGGCGCCAGGATTGCGCTTGGGCTGGATCGTCGCACCGCCGGACGTGATTGCCCGCCTGGTGCAGATAAAACAGAGCACCGACTTGCACACCAGCAGCTTCACCCAGATGATCGCCTACGAGGTGGCGCGCGACGGTTTCATGGAAGAGCATGTGAAGCTCATTCGCCGTGTATACAAAGAACGTCGCGATGCCATGCTGGAAGCGCTGCATGACTACTTCCCGCCCGAGGTCAGCTGGACGCACCCGCACGGCGGATTGTTCCTCTGGGTCACGTTGCCGCCGGGAATCGATACCATGAAGTTGCTGGATACGGCGTTGCGCCAGGACGTTGCGTTTGTGCCGGGCGATCCGTTCTATCCCTCGGGCGACAGCGGCTCGCATATGCGGCTGAATTTCTCCAACGCCCAGCCGCAACAGATTCGCGAGGGCATCCGCCGTCTGTCCATTGCCGTGGCGCACGAACTGGAACACTGCGCAGCTGCTACGGTGGCGTGATGGCGTCGATCTCCCGTTATCACGCCGCCGTGTAGCAGCGGTCACTGTGCAATCGCCCGCTGGCGATTCACAATACCGGTAGCAGGTACAGTCGCCCTCGAATCTCCCAGGGCTGCCCGCAACTCCATCCCAGGAGGCAGCTTATGTTCGCCCTCAGGCTGGTTCAGCTCATCGAAGCCCACGCTGAGAAACTTTCCGAAGCAGTACTCCACAAACTGAAAAACGCTGACGAGTGCAGCGACCTCTTGAGCAAGGTTCCCGCCCATGAACTGAAGCACAGGTCATACGAAATCTACAAACATCTCGGCGACTGGGTGCTGTCCAAAACGCTGGCCGAGGTGCAGGACAGGTACGTTGACTTGGGCGCCAGGCGTGCGCGCCAGGGCGTGCCCTTCAGCCAGGTGATGTTTGCCATCCAAACCACCAAGCATGTTCTGTGGGATTACCTGTTGTTGGAAGGATTGCTGGAACCGGACGACCTTATTGGCGAAATGGAACTGGTGCGCTCGCTGGTCCAGTTCTTCGACCGCGCGCTCTACTACACCGCCATCGGTTACGAGCATGTATGGAAGAGCGAGCTTGCCGAGGTCGCGTCGTCGCACGTCGCGACTCGCCGCTGACAGAAGAGGCTCTGCACCAGCCTGGAGAGGCTGCTGAAAAGTCAGAGTACGATTCTTGGAATGTACTTCTTGGTGGGAGCCCCCGCATTTATGCGGGGGAAGGAGCGCTTCAGCGCCCCGGAAAGGTTGGACTTTGGTCACGCGCTTTAGCGCCGGGAATTGGAAAACCCAGGGCTAAAGCCCGTCTTGATACTGAGCGCTTTTCCGCTGGACTAAAGTCCGGGTCCCACTGCTAAAGCAGGGGCTCCCACTAAGAGCGTTTACCAGGCTTTTCACCAGCCTGGGAGCCGCCAGCCTGCAGCCGGACCGGACGCCAATCCGCAACCCAGCCAGCCGTGCGAAATTCCTATTTCTGCTCTGCCCGGAAGGCGGCCAACACTTCATCTCCCAGCAGTAGATCAAGCTGATTTCCGATAATGCGGTATCCCCTGGTGGCCTTTATGGCGTTCAAAATCGATTTCTCTTGCTGAATCACTTCCGGCGGGCAGACCATGGCAATCGTGCTCGTCAGGGTGAACGCCAGCGAACTCTGCGTCGCGGTGTACGTCCCCAGTATCTCCCTGCAACCCGCAGAACCGGTAACTCTGTTCTGCTCCTTGTGCAGGACGATCTGCAGTTCGGGGCCCCCCGCAGTGACAATTGGCGTGTCCCCACCTAGCAGATAGAGTTTCCACTTGGTGTCCCGCAGAGTTATCGCAGATTGTGGCGCTTCCCCACCTGAATGGGGCAACGAGGCGGCGGCGCTGGTCTCGTTCAGCATGACAGAGACCTTGGATGGCGCTCCATGCGTCAGTACCCGGTACGGTGCGCTGGAAGTGAACAAGAGTGTGCCATTAGCGGTCACTGTAGCGTTCACTTGATAGGTGTGCGAGGGAAGTATTTCTGTGGGGTCATAGACAAGCTGGAACGTGATTGGTGCCTCGTGTCCGGCGGCAGAGATAATGGACTCGCTCAAGACCCTGGCATGTGGGTCGGGTATAGATACGTCTTCCAGGCGGACGGCAATGGCGGCGTCCAGCGGCAGTTCCACACGTTGGTGATATGCGACTGTACCCGTGACCGCATTTTGACCGGTATTCGTCTGGGCGCACAAGCACACAGGGAAAGCCAGGAGTGCGAGCAGGAAACAACGTGCAAATTCGCGGGACATGAGTGATCTCCCTACTTCATTAAGTCTCTCATTGATGAAGCCGCGAATAGTATTTTTCTGACGAAGCCGCAGTGACCTGTCTGGACCTGCCGCCGAAACCGTTCAACCGAATGCAGCCCTGGCGTGGAGCCATCGGCGACTCCCCTCACCCCTAGCCCCTAACTCCTGCTCTAAAACGAGAACAACATTTGCAGATCGATGCGGCGGTTTGCCGAGCCCGAGGAGAACGGCGGTCCGGCCAGCGCATTCGACGTGCCGAAGATCGGCGAATCGAGATTGCCGACCGGGGGAGCATAGTTGACGTTGTTCAGCAGGTTGCGCGCACTCACGCTGAACGTCAGGTTGTAGCGGTGCGAAGTCTCATTTCCGAAGTTGAAGGGGCTACCGCCTCCGCCGCCGAGCCCGCGGCCACCAAGCCCGCCGCGCGGTCCACCGCCTCCGCCGCCTCGCGATCCGCCTCCGCCGGCATGGCTCTCCGTCCTCGGTCCCAGCCCGAAGGTCTTGCTCAGCCGCAGATTCAAGGTGAATAGGCTCTGGCCGGTGCCGTAATTGATAGGAGTAATCGCCTGCCCCGGAATCGGGGCCGTGTTGAAGGTGCCGTATGGCGTAACGAATACCTGGCCGCCGGGGCCCGCTGTGCCGGCAAGCGCCGGACGATCGTTGAAGATGGAGTCGCCATTCAAGTCCGGCCCAACAGTTATGTTGAATGGAGAGCCGGAGTCCGCAATGATAAAAGGACTCAATCGAAACGCATAGGGCAGCGAGATGGTGCCACCGATGAAAGCCCGGCTACGAACATCGAACGCTGCCCGGCCGTAGTCTTGCATGGGATCGTACGAGTTCATGATGAAGTTCGCGGTACTCGATCCCCCGCCAAAGAAGTCACCACCGGCGCCGCTGCCGCTTGCGCCTAAATCGCTATTGGAGAAGTTGAGCGAGTAAAATCCAAATAGCGACAGCTTCGAGCCCACACTCACACGTCCGTTCACGATCAGTTGGTTCTGCACGAAAACACCTTCCGTACTGTACTGATAAATATTCGTTGTCCCGCCAGAGGGCCGGACAATCGGCTCGTCGGGAGGATAGGTCCCCGGCAGCGGCGCATTGGCGTTCCGCAGAAAGATCTGATGTTCCCCCCGCGAATTTAGATACGTGACCGACACCGTCGCGTTCTTGGTTACCTGGCGTTCCACGCCGAAAGCCGCTTCCATGGTGTACGGTATGCGCAAATTGGGAGTGACCTGGTAAATGGTCGGAGAGGTAGTCGCCAGCTTGCTCAACTCGCTGGGCGGAGGAATCAGAGGGTAGAAGTTGGGCTGGGCGACAACGTACTGCTGCTGCGTAATGCCATTCTGCCGCTCGGCTTGCAACAGGTAGTTGTAGGAAAAGCGGTCGTAGAAAATTCCATATCCTCCACGCAGCACCGTCTTCGGCGCAGTCTTGGAGTGGCCAAGTCCCCATGCCAGACTCAACCGCGGCGCCCAATTGCCCTCGTAGGGGACGCCCGTCTGGGTCTCGTAACGCAAGCCATACGTCAGCGAGATGTTGGGACGGATCCGCCATTCGTCCTCGGCGTAGAGACCAATGTCAACCATGGAGACGTCCGAAAGCGGTGCGCCGGTGATAATCGAGAACTGGCTGGCGCCCCCGCCCATGGCCCGGATTTGTGCCGGCGACAGACCCTCCTGCAGACCGACTTCCGTGATTTGATACGCATTCAGCGAAGGAAACGTATACGCGCCATTAAAATTCGAGTTTTCATTACTGGAATACAGCGTCCCTCGCAGTCGCCCGCCGAACTTAATGAAGTGATGGCCGTGCGCTATGGAGGTATAGTTCTGCAATTCGTAGTGGTCCTGGTTAGAGACCACCCTGCCTTCGGGACTTCCACCTCCGTTGAAGGCCCCCAGCACGTTGAGGGTCGGTGCCGTGCTCAACGGGTTTTGGTCGCTGCTGTCACGGATGTACTGGAAGCGCGTCTCGTTCACCATCGTAGGACTCAGGACCTGGGTATCGCTGATTTGCACCGTCTGCTCGGTGCTGTTCGAGTTGTAGCCCTGCGAAGGCAGAGAAAACTGTCCGATCCCATTGTTGTTCTGATCGTTCTTCGAGTACTGATAGCGCACCGTTAAGGTGTTGTTCTGCGAAAGCTGGAAATCGGCGCGGGGACTGATATTGAGCCTGGTCTGGGGACTGGGAACCGTGGTGTTGTACGGCACAATGACGTTGTCCGGATTCAATACCTGCGCCACCACCACACTGACGTTGTCGATGTTGCGTTGTTGCACGGTAAAGAAGAACGATGCCTTCTTGCCTAGCGGACCGCTGACGTTCCCGTTAAATATCTCCGAGTAGTAGCCCGGCTCTTCGGTCACAAACGGATTGAGCGAATTGAAAGCCGAGGAATTGCCGTTCACCATGAACTGCCCATGGAATTTGTCGGTACCTGGCTTGGTGAAGATCTCGATTCGCCCATAGCCCAGCTTGTCGTATTCGGCGGAAAAAGGATTCTGATTGATGCGGATTTCGCGAATGGCCGACTTGGGCGGCAGTTCCCCGGCGGTGAATCCATCCACATAAATCTGGCCGCCATTCGGGCCCGCCGATGGACCAGCCAGCGCCTGCAGTTCGGATTGCAGCTCGTCAGGATCGTCGGAGAGCGCGTCCAGGTCTTTGCCCTTCAAAACCAGCGTGCTCGCACTATTCTCCGGACTGACGCTGACCGTGGGACTTTCTTCCTGAACTTCGACGTTCTGCTTTTCCACGGCGATGGAAAGCGCAATATCAAACTGCTGGACCTGACCGGGGTTGACTTGCACCGACTCTTCCTGGTCAACCGAAAAGCCTGTCGCGGTCACCGAAACGGTGTAACTTCCTGCAGCCAGCCCTTTGAATTCGTAAACACCCTGAGCGTTGGTGACGGTCGTAACAGATTTCCCATCCGCGCCGGCGGCTTGCACCGTCGCCTTGGGAATGACCGCTCCGGATGGATCTGTAATTCGTCCACGCAAAGTGCCGGCAGCAGTTTGCGCCTGCACTTGTGCGGTAAGAACCGCGAATAAAGAACAACGATGATGGCACACGTACGCATTAGAAATATCTGTACTCTCTTGAATGACGAAAATCAGGGCTTATGGTTGGCCTACGGAGTATCCCCCATCGCACCGCCGCCAGCCGACAAGTTCCATGGTGACAGGATGGTTCCCGCCTGGGTAGGCGCCGCGGTAAGAATCGGCTCAACTCCCGCAAGCAGAATGATTGCTGTGGAGGGAGAGTCGGTGCTCCCTTCGGTGGCCACAATCATCAGGGCATCGCCCTTTTGCAAGTCGGCGAGCGTCACCGCAGGCATGCGGCTCAGCATTTGCCCGAAGTCCGGGGACCCACCGGATCGTTGGCCTGGCCCGTTGCCGTTCGCCGGCGTCTCGGCACTTGCCGGCTTGGGCGCTCCCGCTGCAGCGGAGGTTCCCGGCACGGCGCCGGGAGAAATGCCTTTCAGACGCATGGCGATGCGCTGGGCTATCATGAGCGGCAACTTGTGCATTTGCGAGTCGCCAGAGATCTTCAGCGTCACTGGCCGCTTCGTTGCCAGGTCCATCACGGTCACCGAGTTATTTCCCTGGTCGGTTGCGACCACGGTGCCCGCAATATTGCGGAAGGTCCCGGAAACAATCTCATCGGCGGCAAGCTGGCTGCCGTCGGCATTTTTGGTTCCGCGCGCGCGCAGTTGATCGCCGATTTTGATTTGGTCGAAGGTACCCGGTTTTGCGTCATCAAACTTGACTGAGTTCGGCGCATAGCGGCGGATGACGGTACTCTTCGAGACTTGAATTGCAATCTCTTTTGCGGCCAACGTGCCGGTAGAAATCTTGATGGTCTCCGTTCCCGTGTCGATTGTTTTGACCACGCCTCCTACACCTTGCTTCTGCCATGCCTCGCGATCCTGTTCCTGCTTCTCGGCGACGTCAGACTTCTTCATAACGATCGCGGTGGTCGCCATCACCGACTTGCCATCCTCTGCCGCAGTCCCACCGGCTAAAATCCTGTCGCCCACCTGTAAATCTTGCACTTGAATTGGAGACGCGCTTTTCAGGTCGGTTTGACCTGGGACACTCCGAACCAGCCGGGTAGATGGCTGCAGAATGATGCTGACCTCTGTTCCGGTATCGGTTGTGACGGTTATGGTGTTGCCGGTAATCGACTGGATTGTCCCCACAGCTCTTACTTTTGACTTCGGCGCCGCAGCCTCCGCGGTTCCCTCTTTTTGCCAGGCAACACCCAGCTGCGGAGCCGCGAGCAAAGCCACGAAGGCCGCCACTATAAGGGCTTTCAGAATAAAAACTGGTCCTCTCATTGAACTCATCCTGGGCATTTTGCACCAATTACAACCTAAACACGCCAACTGCGAGCCAGGTTGTTAAGAAAGCATAAGTTTTGTAAATCGCTGGCGAGATGGGGACAACGCGACCTGCCGGCACGGTCCGCGCAATTTCCGCTACTCCAAGCCGCATGCGGGTTAGACGCGCGGACGTTGTTTTTCGCGGAACGAAACCCTGCTAAGAAGCGTATCACCTGGCGTTGAGCCATTCGTTGCGGAGGGACATCCATGCGCAATGCTTTTCTGGGCCTGCTGCTTTGTGCTGCTCTGGTCTGCACACCGTTTGCCTTCGCCGACGACGGTCCCGACATGCCTCTGTCCGTGACGCGGCAGTTCCCTTCGCGAGGAACCATTCAGATGCAACTAACTGGTGGCGACTATTCCGTCCGCTGCGCCCGCATGGACCAGATTCATGTGAGCGCAAGAACGGACTATCCCTACAACCAGAAACGCTTGCGAGCTGAGGTTGAGATTCACGGAACCCAAGCCAGCATCACCACCGGTGGTCCGCATAACAACACTCACTTCACCATAGAGGTTCCGTGTCACACCAACTTGCTGATCCGTTTGCAAGCCGGCGATATCCAGGTCGAGAAGATTGAAGGAGACTTAGACATTGCGAGCCATGCCGGAGACGTAAATGTAGAAGTTGAGCCTGCCAAGGATTACCGGTCGGTGGATGCATCGGTCTACGCCGGTGACCTGAATGCTCCCGCCTTCGGTGCCAGCAGCGGCGGCTTGTTCCGCTCGCTACACTGGACCGGGTCAGGTGCGTACAAGCTGCGGGCGCATTTGGGAGCAGGCGACTTGAATTTGGAGTCGGCGAAATAAACTCGCCTGTCTATTTCGTAGTCTGGAGCTGCTGGGCTAGATACGGCCCAATTCCCATCTCCTTGATCGAATGGAGTTGCGCTTCCAGGAAGTCCGCGTGGCCTTCTTCGTCCTGGATCATGCGCTCGAAGAGGTCTTTGGTTCCCGCGTCACCGGCTTCGCGGCAGATGGTTGCGGCCGCATTGTATTGCTTCACGGCATCGGCCTCGTCGTGATAATCAAGTTGCAGTTGCTGCTCAACGGTGGCGCCGACCTTGGGCGTCAGCGGGATGTTGATGGCCGGTGTTCCATCGAGAAAGATGATGCGCTCGATCAGCCCTTCGGCATGGTGCATTTCTTTGATGGCCCGTGCTTTGGTCAGCCCGGCCAGACGGTGATAGCCCCAGCTCTCGCACATTTCCGCTTGCACCATATATTGGGCAATGGCCGTAAGCTCCGCGCTCAGGGCCGCATTCAACTGCTCGATGACCTTCTTGTCGCCTCGCATCTTCACGCTCCTGTTCCTCTCCCAGCGTCGCCCCAATTCACCGGAAACTCTGCGAGATGCATCACAGCCATGCGTGACAGTGGTGCCGGCACTACTGCGCCACTAGGACTTCCATCTCGTGTTCGATCTGCGATATCTGAATCCCCGGGATTCCGGCCTTTTGCAACGCGTCGTTAAACTGGCTCAACTCCGCGCTTTTTAACCTCGTCCATGCCGCGATCTGTGCTTTCGCCGCCTCATCGGACTGGTGATATAGCTCCACCGCTTGCGACGGTATGGTCCGGTTGCTGCCCTCAACCACGCGAAGCGCCGAGGCGAGGCCACTATTGGCGCTCTCCAGTCCCATCGCCGGGGGCACAGCAGATGGGCTTCCCTTCTGTATTTTCGCGATCGCACCTTCCGAATCTGTCACTTGCTTGGCCAGTGCCGGCTTGCTGACGAGCTTCGGCTTCACTTCGTCGAGATGTTTTTTCACTGCGTTGATTTCAGCCAGCGCCCTCCTGCTCTGTTTGACCTCGCCGAAGATCTCCAGTCCCAGGCGGAGTTGCTCATCCAACTCAGCCGAAGTTACGGTCGAGCGCGGATCCATTTCGACTTTAAAGTTTTGCGTGAACATATTCCCGTCAACCATAAGTTTTACCTGGTAGATACCCGGAACAACCCGTGGGCCGTGCGGGGCTCCGTAACCCTCCTCTTCCTCAATCTCTTCGGGACTTCCTGAGGGGCTCCACCGCAGGTCCCACACCAGCCGGTGCATGCCGGCGCTGTTTTCCAGCAGGACAGGTTTAGGAAGCCAGCGCGGCGCAATCGGCAACGGAGGATAGGTTGGTGGTTTCGCTCCACTCACGAAGCGGCGAACTAACCTCCCATTTGGATCGTAGATCTCCAGCCTTAACTGCTTGGCCGGCGTTTTCAGGTAGTAATCGATCACAGCACCGTCCGGCGGGTTCTTCGCAGCGGGCTCCTCCGGTGGCAGCGGTGAGCCCAGGAAGACATCGTTGTCTACGCGAATCGTTGTGGCCGGCGCAAAGAGTCGTACGTTCTGATTTTCCGGCTGGCCGGCTATCTGCCGCAATGGGGTAATGTCGTCGAGAATCCAGAACGCCCGCCCGTGCGTGGCGACGATGAGATCGTCCTCGTGAATATTGATGTCACGGACGGAAGCGACCGGCAAATTCAATTGCAGCGGTTGCCAGTGGTCGCCATCGTCGAACGAAACGTAGATGCCTAACTCAGTTCCGGCGAACAGCAAGCCTTTCGTCTTCGTGTCCTCGCGAATGGCATTGACGAACGAATGCTCGCCGATGCCCGCCGCAATGGGATGCCACGTTTTGCCGTAATCCCGGGTGCGATAGATGTGCGGACTCTGGTCCTCGAGCCGATGGCGGTCAACCGCCATGTAGGCTACGGCGGGATCGAAGCCCGACGCCTCGATCATGGCGATCTTGCTCCAGTCGCCCAAGCCGTTCGGAGTGACGTTCTGCCATGTCTTGCCGCCATCGAGCGTGAGATGGACCAGCCCGGTATCGCTGCCGGCCCATATCTGATCAGCTTTCACGGGCGACGGCGCGATGCTATAGACCACTCCAAATCCCCGTTCCTTCGCGTTCTGCACGGTGGTAGGCCCGGTGGGCTTTTCGGCGGAGGCGTCGGGCGCGGCACCGGTCAGGTCGGGGCTGATCTTGTCCCAATGCAGGCCGCCGTCTGTGGTCTTCATCACGTACTGCGTCCCCAGATAAAGCGCGTTCTTCTCAACCGGCGAGAACACGAGCATCGGCGTCCAGGGGTCGCGATATTTACGCTCGTTAATTTCGCTGCCAAAATTCGAGGACGGCCATGGGGTGATGTCCTGGCTTAAGGAGGTGCGGCGGTCCCATCGCACCACGCTGCCATAAACGCCCGTGGCGTACAGGATGTTGGAATCGCTGGGATCGGGCGCCAGCCATCCACTTTCCCCACCGCCCACCATGAACCAGTCGCGCGCTGTGATCGTGGCATGGTCGGTCCGGCTTGCCACCGCCGCGCTACCGCTGTCCTGCTGCGCGCCGTATACGTGGTAGGGAAATTCGTTGTCGGTGATGACGTGATAGAACTGCCCGATCGGCTGGTTGAACCAGGAAGACCACGTCTTGCCGTCGTTAAGGCTGATGGATGTTCCCTGGTCGACGCCGATAATCATGCGAGCCGAGTTCTTGGGATCGACCCAGACTTGGTGGTAGTCGTCTCCGCCGGGAGCGCCGCGCACAATTGATATTGTCTTGCCGCCATCCTCCGAGCGATAGAGCGCAACGTTCGGAATGTAGATTACGTCCGGATTGTTGGGATCAACCGTAATCTGGCTGAAGTACCACGCTCGACTGGTGAGCCGTGCATCGCTGTTGGCGAGCGTCCACGTATCGCCGCCGTCGTCAGAGCGATAAAGCCCGGACTTCTTGCCTGCATCCAGCACCACATACACGCGCTTGCCGTCGGGCGCCACGGCCACAGCTACCCGTCCCCAATCGCCATCGGGCAAACCGCGGCCGGTGAGCTGCGTCCAGGTTGCGCCGCTGTCGGTCGAGCGGTACAGGCCGCCTCCCGGCCCCTGCAGCGGCGCATAGGTGCTCCACGGCGGACGATGTGCGTTCCAGGTGCCGGCAAACAAAATGTTTGGGGCGGCCGTCGCCATGGCGAGATCGGAAACTCCGATGCTCGGCCCCTTATCGAGCACATGGGCCCAGGTGTTTCCTCCATCGGTCGATTTGTAGACGCCGCGCTCATCGTTGGGGCCATAGGCGTGACCCAGCGCGCCGACATAGACGATATCGGCGTCGTGGGGATCGACCACAATACGACTGATTTGGCGGGAATCACGCAGACCGATGTTCTTCCAGGTCGCCCCACCATCCCGCGACCTGTACACGCCATCGCCCGAGGAGAGATCGGCGCGGATGTCCGACTCGCCGGTACCGGCGTAAATAACTTTCGAATTGGACGGCGCAATAGCCAGCGCTCCGATCGAAGCGATGGGTTGCTGATCGAAGATCGGCGTCCAAGTCACGCCGGCGTCAGTCGTCTTCCAGATGCCGCCGCCGACCGAGCCGAAATAGAAACTCGCCCCGTCACCGGGCACACCGGCAACAGCTACCACGCGCCCCCCGCGGAATGGGCCAATCATTCTCCATTGCAGGCCGCCGAAAAGGTCGGGAGAAATGGACTGAGCACTAATGGAGAAGTTCTGGAAACAAACGGCTAGAAGAAACAGTAACTGACAGCAACGTCGAGCGCTGAGCTTCAAATGAGAATCCTCTGCCCCTGCAAAGATACGTCCAAATAGATTACACTTTCGCGGTGCCTGGATATTGATGGTGATTAATTAATGAAGCGAAACCCGCTCGCAGTTATTTTCTTCAGTGGTGTCCCAGTTTCAATTGTGAGAAGACGATTTAAGGTAGAGCGGGCCTTTCAGGCCCGCGTCCGAAGCGCGACGAGAATTCGAATGCCTTCAGGCGCGGCACAAACCCGTTCCTATGCCGTCCCTCCGGGCCTCCGCCTCGAAGAGGAAAACCTCGACGCGGACCTCAAGGTCCGCTCTACCGAAATTCACCTATCAAAATTCAAATTGAGACGCTACGTTTTCTCCCTCCTGCTGGCAATCCTTAGCTTTACTCCCGCGGCTCCAAGTCAACAGATTGATAAAGGGCTTTTGAGCGAATTACGCTGGCGAAACGTCGGGCCTTTCCGTGGAGGCCGTACCCGTGCCGTCTCCGGCGTGCCCGGCCAGCCCAATGTCTTCTACATCGGCGCGGTGAACGGAGGGATATGGAAGACCACGGATTTCGGTCGCACGTGGACGCCGATCTTCGATCGTGAGGCCACCGGTTCCATCGGGGCCCTCGAGGTTGCGCCTTCCGATCCCAACATCATCTACGTCGCCAGCGGTGAAGGTCTGCATCGCCCCGACCTGTCGGTTGGGGATGGCATCTACAAGTCCACCGATGGCGGCGCGACCTGGACTCATCTTGGATTGCGCGAAGGTCAACAGATCTCGCAGATGGCGATTGACCCACACGATGCCAACAGGCTATTCGTTGCGGTCGCGGGTCATCCTTATGGGCCGAATCCCGAACGCGGTATTTACCGTTCGACCGACGGCGGGCAAAGCTTTCAGAAGGTCCTCTACAAAGACGAAAACATCGGCGCCGGCGACGTGAAGATTGACCCATCGGACCCAGATATTATCTATGCCACATTGTGGGAGGCTCGCGAGGGACCTTGGGAGAACGGCGAATTTAGTGGCACCGGCGGGGGCATCTTCAAATCAACCGATGGCGGCCAGACCTGGCGCCCTCTCGCGGGAGGACTGCCCGACGGCATCGTGCAAGCCTATGTCGCCATCGCGCACAGCGATCCTAAGCGTCTCTTCGCTTCCGTCGCCACCAAGGATAAGGTCGATCTTTATCGCTCCAGCGACGGCGGGGGAAGCTGGACGATCGCCACTACCGACGCACGCCCCAAGAACCGCATCGGCGGCGGCGACTTGCCGGTTCCGGCCATCGATCCGAAAAATCCCGACGTGGTTTACATAACCAGCACCGTCACCTGGAAGTCCGCCGACGGCGGCAAAACCTGGATGGGCTTTCGTGGCGCTCCCGGAGGCGATGATTACCAGAACATTTGGATCAATCCCAACGACCCCAACACCATCATTCTTACCAGCGACCAGGGCGCCATCGTTACCGTGAACGGCGGGCAGACGTGGGGTTCCTGGTATAACCAGCCCACGGCACAGCTCTATCACGTAAACGCCGACAATGCTTTTCCGTATCGCCTGTGCAGCGGGCAGCAAGAAAGCGGCTCGGTCTGCATCTCCAGTCGCGGCAATGACGGCGAGATCACCTTTCGCGATTGGCATCCGGTGGCGGCGGAAGAGTACGGCTACGTCGTGCCCGATCCGCTCGATCCTGATATTGTTTTCGGCGGCAAACTGACGCGCTACGACCGGCGTACGACCCAAGGGCAAAACGTGATGCCGGAAGCGATACCCGGTCCGGACTTCCGCGTGATCAGGACCGAACCAATCGTCTTTTCGCCGCTCGATCCCCATCTCCTCTACTTCGCCTCGAATACTTTGTGGAGCACTCGCGACGGCGGACAAAACTGGAAGCAGATCAGTCCTGACCTCACACGTAAGACTTGGGAAGTGCCCGCAACCGTCGGCGTGTTTCGCAACGATCCATCGGCCCAGCCGAAGCAGCGCGGAGTCATCTACGCGGTCGCGCCCTCGTCACTCGACATCAACCGCATCTGGTCGGGTACAGACGATGGACTGATCTGGCTGACCACCGACGGTGGAGCACATTGGGACAACCTCACGCCGCCGGAGCTGTCGGCATGGCAGAAGGTGTCGGTCCTCGAAGCCAGCCATTTCGAAGCGCAGACCGCATACGCAGCCATCAATACTCTGCGTCTCGATGATCTGCGGCCGCACATCTATCGCACGCGCGATTCGGGCAAGACGTGGACTGAAATTACCCGTGGCATTCCGGAAAACGAGAACGTAAACGCGGTGCGGGAAGATCCCAAACGTAAGGGCCTATTGTTTGCGGGCACCGAACGAGCGGTTTATGTTTCTTTCGATGCTGGCGACCACTGGCAATCGTTGCGGCTTAACATGCCGGCGACGTCGGTACGTGATCTGTTGATCAAAGACGATGACCTCGTTGCGGCGACGCATGGCCGAGGCTTCTGGATTCTCGACGACATCACACCGTTGCGCCAGTTGGACGACAAAGTTGTGGCCGGCAACGCATTCCTATTCGCCCCCGAGCTAGCTTATCGCGTCCGCTGGAATACCAACCCGGATACGCCTCTGCCGCCCGACGAGCCTGCGGGCCAGAATCCGCCGGATGGCACCATCTTCAACTATTACTTGAAGTCGGCTGCTGCCGGTCCGGTTACGCTGGAAATTCTCGATAGTTCGGGTGCGCTGGTACGACGGTATTCGAGCTCCGACCCAGCTCCGCCGCCCGACCCTGAGCTACCCATTCCGGCTTATTGGCTGCGGCCGCCGCAAACCATCTCCACCGCTGCGGGTCTGCATCGATTTGTTTGGGACACTCACTACCCACCCGTGCCGGGAGCGAAGCCCGAATATCCCATTTCCGCCGTCCCTTTCAACACTGTCGCCGCCGCAACGTCGCCATGGGTCATGCCCGGTAAATACACCGTCGTTTTAACAGTTGACGGACAGCGATACACGCAGCCTCTGACCATCGCAATGGACCCTCGCGTCAAGACCTCGACTGCAGGCCTGCAGCAGCAGTTTGATTTGTCGAAGCAGATCTATGACGATTTGCTCATCCTGCAACCAGTGATTGACAAGGCTGCGGCAACTCTCACCAAGCTGAAGGCTATGCGCGAAAAGGCCACCGGCCCGGAGGCCGCCAACCTCGACGACGCCATCCAGGAACTGGAGTCGCTGCAAGGAGGCGAGGGACGCCGTCGCAGACGAGGGGCCGCAAACTGAGACACTCTCTGGGGTACACACATCGCTTACGGAAATGTTTTCCGTCTTACAGGATGTGGATGCTGCGCCCACAACGCAAGCGGCACAAGCCGTCCCCAAATTGCACCAGTCGACGATGGACCTGGTGCAGCGCTGGCAGGATTTCGTCAGCCAACAACTGACGTCGCCTCAGATGCAGCCCTGATGGCTATCCCGCCAGGAGCGCTTTGGTGATTTCGCGCCACTCGTGTTCGAGCGAGGTCTGCGGAAACTCCTTGCCGGCGCGGTGATACCAATACTGCGCGTTGGAGGTATCACCTTCCTTGCGATGAAGGTAAGCGTGCACCCATGCACCACGGACACCCTCGTCCTGCTGAGCAGATTCGTGCGCCGTCTTCCAATCGCCTTTGGCATCCCACCATAATGCCGTGAGAGCGTAATCCAGCGATCGTGATGGCCCGTCACGTTGCAACGATTCGCGGAAATCATCGAAGTTCATATTCGCGTCCGTAAAACACCTCCGGCGAAAACAATCTCACGCTTACCGTAATCCTGCGCATTTCTGGCGCCGCGTCAGTACAAACTCTCCGATCCTCGCCGCATCCAAGTAAACGTAGAGAGTAATTATAGGAGACAAAAATGTCAGACCAAAAACACGCGATCGATGCACTGGAAGATTTAATGGAAGTAGCCCGCGACGGGCAGAACGGCTACCGTGACGGCGCCGAACATGCCAAGGATCCGCAGCTGCGCAGGTTTCTGGAATCCGTGAGCTTGGCGCGGGCGAAGTTTGCCGGCGATTTGGAAAGCTACGCCGTGCGGCTGGGCAAAGCGGATGTTGATCGCTCTGGCAGCACCTTGGGTGCGATTCATCGCGGGTGGACGGAGCTCAAAGCCAATCTTGGTGGTGGCGACGATGCCATCTTGTCCTCCATGGAGACTGGCGATAGTTATGCGAAGGACCATTACGAGAAGTACATCCATGACAACAAACTTCCCGACGACCTGCTCGAGATCATACGAAACCAGGCACAGACAGTTGTCGGAACCCTGGAACGCATTCGCGCGATGCGGGAAGAGCGCAAAGCGGCGTAAGGAGGTCTGACTGAGGGCACGCGGATCGGTTTCAGACCTTGATCCGCGTTGTCCTTGCCAAATCAACTACAGCTTGTTCAGGCCATCGAGCGCTGCCACCTTGAAAGCTTCCGCCAGGGTGGGATAGTTGAAGACGGTATCCCGGAAATATTCAATGGTCCCGCCTAGAGCCAGCACCGCCTGCCCGATGTGAACGAATTTCCGACGCTCGGTCACCAATTATGTGCACGCCCAGCAACTTCAGGGTGGCGGGATCAAAGATTAGCTTCAAGAACCCTTGATCGTCGCCCAACATCTGCCCTTTCGCCAATTCCGCATAGCGAGCAATGCCGGTTTCATACGGAACCTTGTCGCGCGTCAGTTGCTCTTCGGTCGCTCCGACCATGGAAATCTCCGGAATGGTGTAAACAGCGTACGGAATCTGATTGGGCGGGATGGTGCCCGGAATACCGAAGATATGACAACTGGCCAGCCTTCCCTGCTCCATTGAAGTGCTGGCCAGCGCGGGAAAGCCAATGACATCGCCGGCCGCGTAAATGTTCGGGATGGCAGTCCGAAAGTTTTCGTCGACAACCAGTTTGCCCCGTCCGTCAGGCACCAGCCCAATGGATTCCAGGTTCAGTTGATCGCTGTTAGCCTGGCGTCCGACGGCGTAAAACAGGGCCCCTCCGTGCACCGTTTTTCCACTCTCCAGTTTGGCGAAAACGCGATCACGTTCCGCATCGAAGCCGACGGACACGACTTTCTCGCCCAAGCGAAAGACCATGCCGAGTTGGCGAAGCTGAAAGCACAGGCTCTCGACCACCTCGCGGTCCACGAAGTCGAGTAGGGTGGCCCGTTGATCGAGGAGCGTAACCTTCACGCCCAGCGCGGCGAACATGGAGGCATATTCCAATCCGATGATGCCTGCGCCAACCACAATCAATTCACGTGGCAGTTCTTGCAGGTCGTGGACCTGGTCCGAGTCGAAGATGCGCTTGCCATCAATCGGAATCTCGGCGTCATGCGCGGGCCGAGTGCCGCAAGCGATGACGAAATTCTCGCCCCGCAACATGGTAACGCCATCATCGCTGGCCACCTCCATGGTGTGCACATCCAAAAAGCGCGCATTGCCCTCAAAAACAGTCACGCGATTGCGGCGGAGTTGCGCCTTGATGACCTCAATCTCACGCGCCATCACAGCATCGGAGCGGAATACGAGGTCCTGCATGCTGATGTTTTCCTTCAACGCGTAGCCGCGCCCGTAAAAGCTACGTTGTCGCAGCCCGCTGAGATAGAGGATGGCTTCGCGAAAGGTCTTGCTGGGGATGGTCCCGGTGTGAACGCAAACGCCGCCGATGGTGCGCTTGCGCTCGATCACAGCCACTTTCTTGCGCAACTTCGCCGCGCAGATTGCGGCTTTCTGTCCAGCCGGACCGCTGCCGACCACAATCAAATCGTAGGAATTGTTACTGCTGGGAGCTATCGGGGGCAAACGGTGTTCTCCTGACCTGACTATTAGTCGTCGACTGTGACTGGTGCTTTGAAGCTATTCTCAATCTTAATCTTAAGAATCCTATCTTGAGGAAAAGAAGTGGCAAGGCGAGCTTTTACGCGCCACAATTCATCTACGATTAACAGACCGGCGGTTGAGCAATACGCAGCTATGCCGTTTCCGGCGCCTTCTCCCGCTCCGTGAGCGTCTTCACAATCACGTACAAGACGGGGATAAAGAACAGGTTCAGCGCGGTGGAGATGATCATGCCGCCGAAAACTGTGGTTCCGACGGAGTGGCGGCTCTGCGCACCTGCGCCACTGGCGAACACCAGAGGTAGCACGCCCAGAATGAAAGCGAACGAGGTCATCAGAATAGGGCGCAGGCGGATGCGCGCAGCTTCCACGGCCGCCTCCTTGATTGACAGACCCTTGGCGCGTAGCTGCTCGGCGAACTCCACAATCAAAATGCCGTTCTTGCTGGCCAAGCCGATGAGCATCACCAGTCCGATCTGACAATACACGTCGTTCAACTGGCCGCGAAGATATTGCGCAATCAGCGCGCCCAGCATCGCCATGGGCACGCTCAGCATGATAATGAACGGCAGGACGAAGCTTTCATATTGCGCCGACAGAGTGAGGTACACGAGCAGCAGGCCCAATCCAAAAAGCAGGGCCGACTGGCTACCCGACTTGATCTCCTCCAGCGAAAGTCCCGACCACGAATAGCTGAAGCCGAGTGGCAGGTCTTTCTTGGCGAGCTCATCCATCGCTGTAATGGCCTGGCCGGAGCTGTAGCCTACACCGGCAGCACCATCGATCTCGGCTGAACGGAAAATGTTGTAGTGGGTGATGACCTGGGGCGAGGTGCTCTCGCTGATGTTCACCACGTTGTCCAGCGGAATCATGGCGCCGGTGTCGGAGCGAACATACAGATTCTGGATGTCGCGCGGTTGTCCGCGAAATGGCTGCGCTGCCTGCACGTAGACGCGATAGGCGCGATTGTTGAAATCGAAATCGTTAACGTACGACGAGCCCATGTAAACCTGGAGCGCGTCGGTGATCTGTTGAATCGGAACCTGCAGGCTGCGCGCTTTTGCGCGATCAATCTTGACCACAAATTGCGGATCGTTGGCGGTGAAGGGGCTGAACAGGCCGCTCAGGTCGGGACGCGAGTTGCCATCGCCGGCCATTTTCTGGGCGACGTTATAGAGGTCCTGCACGGTGTTGCCGCCTTCGTCCTGTATCTCGAAGGTAAAACCGCCGAGGCTGCTGACGCCGGCGATGGCAGGTGGCAGAAAGGGGAATGCCTGAATGTCGGTAAGCCCCAGGAGGGGTCCGCGCAGGCGGTTGACGATAGCGGTAGCCGACCGTTGCTCTCCGGGACGCTGGTTGATGCTCTTGAGGGTCAGAAACACCATGGCCTTATTGGGACCGTTACCGGTGAAGCTGAATCCGATGACGCTGAACGCGCCCACAATGTCTTTGTCGTGACTGGCAATGGCCTCCACCCCTCGGACTGCGTTCGAGGTGTACTCGACGGAAGCGCCCGCCGGCGCCTGCACCGTGATCATGAACCATCCCTGGTCCTCGTCGGGAACGAAGCCGGTGGGCACAGTTTTGTACACAAGGTAGGTGGCGGCCAGGCCGGCGAAAAATATCAGGAGCATTACGTACTTCAGTCTTATGGCCTTCTTCGCGCCCACGACGTAATAGGCAGTCGTGCGATGAATGACATGCTGCACGCCGCGGAAGAAGATATTCTTGCGCCCGGATTCGGGACGCAACGAGCAGCGCCGACAGCGATGGCGTGAAGGTCAGCGAGTTAAACGCCGAGATCGCAATGGAAAATGCGATGGTCAGGGAGAACTGCTTGTACAGCAGACCAGTCGTACCTGGAAAGAACGCCACCGGGACAAATACCGCGACCAGTACCAGCGAGGTCGCAACCACAGCGCCGGTGACCTCGCTCATGGCCACGGAAGCGGCAGCGTGCGAGTCGCTGTGCTCCTGGCTCATGTGGCGCTGAATATTTTCAATGACGACGATGGCGTCGTCCACCACCAATCCGGTCGCCAGGACAATTCCAAACAGGGTCAAGGTATTGATGGAAAAGTTCAACAGCTTGATGAAAGCGAAAGCGCCGATTAGCGACACCGGAATTGCGATTCCAGGAATGAGGGTACTGCGCCAATCCTGCAGGAAAACCAGCATGACCAGCATGACGAAGAAGATGGCTTCCGCAAGCGTGATCAGTACTTCACGGATGGAATCGCCGACGAACGTCGTGGTGTCAAACGCGACTTTGTATTCCAGGCCAGGAGGAAATCGCTTGGAAAGCCGGTCCAGTTCGGCGCGGACGGCCTTGTCGACGTCGAGGGCATTGGCGGTTGGCAATTGGGTCACGCCGATACCAACACCGTCGTAGCCGTTGAAACGTAGCCGGGCGCTGTAGTCCTCCGCTCCGAGCTCGGAGTAGCCCACGTCGATAAGCCGGACCAACGCGCCATTCCCGCCCGGCTTCAGGATGATGTTGTTGAACTGTTGGGGATCGGTCAGGCGTCCGACAGCGCGAACGCTGATCTGAAACATCTGATCGGCAGCGGCGGGCTGCGCGCCGATTTGACCCGAAGCGATCTGAACGTTCTGCTGCGACAACGCAGAGACGACATCCGAGGCTGTCAGTCCGCGGGCCGCCAACCGCGCCGGATCGAGCCATAAGCGCATGGAGTATTTGCGCTCGCCGAAGATTTGAACGTCGGACACGCCCGGTACGCGCTTCAGCGCGTCCTTAACGTAGATGTCGATGTAATTGCTGATGAACTCGTTGTCGTAGCGGTTGTTCTGGCTGTAGAAACCCGCAGCCATGATGAACGAAGTCGAGACCTTGTTAATGGTGACGCCGGTGTTTTTGACCTCGTTCGGCAGGCGGCCCTGCACGCCGGAAACACGGTTTTGCACGTCCACTGCGGCAATATCGAGCGGGCGGGTCAACTCAAAGACCACCGTGATAACGCTGCTGCCATCGTTGCCGCTGGTGGAAGTCATGTAGCGCATGCCCTCCACGCCGTTGATGGCCTCTTCCAGGATGATGGTCACCGACGACTCGACCGCCTGCGCGTTCGCGCCGGTATAGAAGCTGGTCACCTGGATTTGCGGCGGTGCGAGCTCGGGAAACTGCGCCACGGGCAGGAATGGGATGCAGACCGCGCCCGCGATCACGATGAACAGCGAAGTTACGGTCGAGAAGACCGGACGCTTAATGAAAAAATCAGCAAACAAGCCGGATGCCCCTATCCCTTACGTGCTTTGGTTGCGAACTTCTACTCCTCTATCTTCACCGCTGCGCCATCGGCGAGGCTCTGCCCGCCAGCAACAACCACGCGATCACCGGCCTTGAGACCGCTGAGGACGGTATAGTCATTACCCGAAATCTCGCCCAACTGCACTGGCCGCTGATGAGCTACGGTCTTGCCATCTTGCTGCTCGGCCACAAAGGCGAAGAATTGGCCGCTCACGCGCGAGACCGCTACTACGGGCACCGTGATGCCGTCATGGGTGCTCCAGGTGACGCGGGCGCGAACTAGCTGCATGGATCGCAACGTATTGTCGGCCTGATCCGCCGGGGCCTTTGCCAGGACCGATTGCGTGGACGTATCAACTTGGGGCGAGATGAAATACACCTTCGACTGCAGCACTACCTTTCCTGCATTGTCGAGAACGTCCACCGGAGCGCCCATCTTAATCTCGCGGGCGTGTTCCGACGGAATGGCGATATAGACCTCAAGGCCACGGCGCTCATCAATGGTGGTCAGGGGCGTTGTGTTGGTGACGCGGTCGCCAACATGGACAGGAACGTCGCCGACGATCCCGTCAGTCGGCGCGAACACGCTGTAATACTTGAGCTGCACCTGTTGCTGCGTGATCTGTGCGTCCATCGACTTCACATCAGCCAGTGCGGAATCGTAGGCCGCTTGCGCCTGGTCGAAGTCCTGTTTGCTCACGACGCCGGACGCAGACAGGGCCTTCGCTCGCTCTAACTGGACTTTGGTCCATTGCAGGTTCGCCTCTTTGGAGGCACGCTGCGAATCATAGCTGGAGACCGTGGCCTGCTGGCGGCGAGGGTCAATCTCCATCAGGGTCTGGCCCTTCTTCACGAAGTCACCCGAGTGCACATGAATCGCAAAAATCCAGCCCTCGACGTCGGACATAATGGTGGCCGAGTTTCGCGATTTAATGGTGGCGACATATTCCGAGGTCTCGCCCACCGGGTGCGCTTCCACCGTCTCCACCTTAACTGGAAACGTAGGCGCACCCTGCGGCGCCTGCGCCTTACTGCGGCCGCAAGCGGCCAGCAACAACAGGCATGCCATGGCGCCTATCACGAAGAGGCCCAGTCTCCACTCGATGCGGAACTCAGTCCTCTCATTTCTACTGCGATGAATCATAGATATCCCCGGTCGTTTCAACCCACGTCCTCAGATTGCGAAAAAGGATTACGGCTGTTCTTGGCTTAGATTCTAACCTGAACCGGGCGATTCACTCCTGTAGCTTGAGGAAGGAGAAATCTGTGGTCCGCGGCAGAGAGCCCGCGCCGCGGATAAAGACGAGGGCACAGTTACGCCGTGCCCTCCACCCAGGACATTCTGCGTCTACTATGCCGGCGTTGTGGCCATGCGCCGGAAGGCCATCGAGATCATCAGGCGGGTAACGCCAGACATGATTATGCTGATGCCAATCAGTGTGCCTACCACCCATTCCGAATTGAGTGGCCAATGGACCCAAATCAAAACGCCCAGAAGGATGGTCACAATGGCATCCGACAGGATCCAGCCCCAGCCAGCCAGAGGACGCATGTGAAATGCCAGCACCAGAGCAACTATGCCATATACCAGCAGGAAGCACGCCAGCAGCAGCGTAAGTGCCAGCAGGCCGCCAGCCGGATGCATGAGCAGGTAAATACCGGCGACGATGTAGATGAGCCCGAGAATGCCTTCCAGAATTGCACGCCCGCCGCTGTGGGTTCGAAAGGCATAAATCAATTGCGCTACCCCGTTGAAGATGGCCGCCCAGCCCACCACCAGAACGATGAGGAGACCAAATTCCCACGGAGCCATGATTGCGATGATGCCGAGGATGATCATAATCACGCCGAGCGCAATCGACCAACCCGAGGCCCGTTTGATGCCACCAACCAGTGCGTCAGCCATATTTCCTCCATTGGGCGCAGGCAGAGGACTGCCGGCGTGTTCAAGAAATGGTAAAAAAGGGAAGCGCACCATTGTGCCCGCGCCGCGGCAGATATTCAACGATTTAATGCCTCGCCGATTTTTTCCACCTTGTCGAAAAAACGCATATCCACCGCGATTTTTTTGTCCGTGCCTTTACTCTCGACGAACTTCTGGGTGGCGCTGTCCATAAAAGCGTTGGCAAAACGCGCGCCGCAAATCAATTCATCCGGTGTGTAGGAGGTACGCGTCTGCACGATGCTGGAAAATATCTCGTCAAAGGCCTTAAGCAGCACCAGAAACTCGGTTTGCGAACGCCTCATCGACTCTTGCGTTTCTCCGTGTAGCGGACTGGCGTCGTCGATAGGATGCACGACCGTCCACGTTAGGGGAAGAAACACGACACCGTCGCGCTCCAGTGGCAACGGGTAATAACGGCGGGTCCGCATGCCGTCAACGTCCTCAAAGCGGCTAAGCATTACCTTGGCACTTACCTCGATCAATTCGTTGGAGCGCGCGTTGGCAACGCGAAACTCAAACGCCTGCATACCCTGATAAGGCGCGATAACGGCATGCTGGCTGAATAGCACCTTGGCTGTCGGGCGCGAGAGACGCGCAAACAAGAGTCCGGTTATGATTGCGAATCCCGCCAGGCCAGTAAGCGCCTCTATCGTGACCACCGCGTTCGCAGCCAACCCGGTGGGTACGACGTTTCCATAGCCGATCGTGGAGAGGGTTTCCACGCTAAAGAAAAACGCGCGTAAGAACTCATGGTGCTCAATGCCGGGAGCGGTGGCGACCAGGGCCGCCGGACCACAGGCGACGTAGGCCAGGGCGAATACCGTATTCGCCACCACGTACCAGCCGACGCCAAGCAGCAGAAACTGCCACCACGGCATGGTCAGCAACGCGTGGTAGAGGCTGAAGGACGACCAGAAGTGCAAACCGCGGCGCTCTACGTTGAAACTGCCGTCGCGATTGAGCAGGCGCTGATGGCTTTCGCGCGAAACCACCGAGCCAAAGCCGAGGTCCCGCAGGTCCTGTTCGCTTAAAGGTTGTGCCCGGGTCGCCATGACGGTTCGATGCTGCAGCATTCCCCCTTCGTCGCAGAAGTATACCCGTCATGGCCCCTTCTTAGCTGGTTTACCAGACTGCGCTTTGGTATCTTCGTGGCATGGCGCTTTCCCCCAGCATCTGCGGAGTTATCCTGGCGGCCGGCTTTTCCACTCGCATGGGCCGTGACAAAGCACTGCTGCCGTGGCCACCCGTGGCCGAGGGAACGCCCGTTGCCAACACATTTCTGGGAGCCATGATTGACCTGCTGCAGCCGGTTACCGACCTGGTGGTGGTTGTTGCCGGAAAGAATGCGGCGACCATTGGGCCGGTGACTTATGCCCACGGAGCGTTTCTGGTGGTGAACCCCACTCCCGAGCTGGGACAATTCAGTTCTCTGCGGATAGGCATACGGGAGGTGTTGAATCACGGCCGGGATGCGGCTTTCCTGGCCTTGACTGATCGACCGCCGGTGCTGCCTATCACCCTGACCAAACTGCGCGAGGCGTTCTTCAATGCCGACCCCGTGATATGGGGTGTCGTGCCTGAGGTGCAGCGCGGAGCAGAAACCGTACATGGCCACCCGATCCTGATTGGCCGCGAAATGATGGAAGCGTTCCTTCGTGCTCCCCTGGATGCCAATGCCCGGGATCTGGAACACCAGCATCAACAGCACATCGAATACTTGCCGGTCGACGATCTGCGTGCCATCGCCAATATCGACACCCCGGAAGACTACCAACGTTTGTCGCGGGCCGACATGATCTCATCGGAGAAGCAGTTTTGAGCGGTGCGGAATCCCGCAGTGCAGCCCTGCAGTTTATCGAGTCGGTGCTCGCGCTGCGGCCGGCAGTTGCCGTTTTCGATTGCGACGGCACGCTATGGAGCGGCGACGCTGGAGCCGACTTCTTCGAGTGGGAGATGGAGCGCGGCCTCGTCAGCCGCCACGTTGCCGAGTGGGCGCGGGCACGTTACAAGCAATACCTGGCGGGGAAGGTCAGCGAGGAAACGATTTGCGGTGAGATGGTCACCATGAATCACGGCGTCTCCTGCAAATTGTTGCGGCGCGCCGCCAGAGAGTTTTTCTCCGAGGTTGTAAGCTGGCGCGTCTTTCCCGAGATGCAGGAGTTGACGCGACGGCTGGCCGCGCAGGGCTGCGATGTATGGGCGGTCTCCTCAACCAATAACTGGCTGGTGGAGCATGGCGCGCGGCAATTCGGCATTGCACGTCAAAATGTGTTGGCCGCCTCCGTTCATGTAGAAGAGGGCCTCGCCAGCGATCGCCTCATCCGGGTCCCGACCGATGAGCTGAAAGTAACGGCAATTCGCGATCGCATTCGCAAGTCGGTCGACGTGGCCTTGGGCAACTCGGTGCATGACCAGGCGATGCTGGAGGCGGCGAAGTACGCCATCTGCGTCAATCCCAATGCCGACCTGGAACAGATCGCCCACGAACGCAGCTGGCCCATCTACTGGCCTGCCGGAACCAGGAATCAATCCGAGCCAAAAATTTAGGAGTTACGAGTGCGGTGAAAAGCTGTAGAGATTGTTTTCCAATTCGGCTTCCGAAACCGCAAACAGATCGATCCATCCCTCCAGAGGTAACGAGTCCACCGGCAAATGGTCGCGCCAGATGGCAAACCGCAAGCGAATGCGGCTTTCCTGCTGCGCGCCTATCAGTTCAAAGGGAACGCGGAATTCGAAAATCTCCTGCAGCGCCACCTCAACGCCATTCGTGCCAGAGGCGCCGTCGTCGGAGGAGAAGCTGGCGAGCTTGTGCTGCTCTTCTCCGTTGCTCAACACCCACTTCTGCAGCATGGCTCCCTGCGCATCCACTGCCAGACGGTAGGACTCCATGGGCGACTTGCGGTCGTGCCCGTCGCGCCGAACTTCGAAGTTCACCACCAGGCGATAAGCTCCCTCGGGCACGCTGTGTTGAAAGTCGAGCCGGCCTGACACCGAATCCGCGTCCAGTCCTGCAAAAACGGCGTCGAGCAGAAACTGCTTACCGTGCATGGCGCTGGTGCGCTGGTCCGAAGTGTAGCTGGCTGCGCCCATCCATTCGAAGTAGCCGCTGACCAGGCCGTCGACCTTCGCGCTCACGTAGGCGGATTGCGGATTATGGCTGGGGCGCACCACTCCGGTAATGATGGGTGTGCTCAACTCTTCCGGCGGAACACCTTCCAGGGCGTGATAAACGTTGGAGAGATGTTTGCGATAGAGTTCGTCGAAGTCGTGATCGTTGGCCGAGTGGTGCTCCGGCCCATACCACCAGTTCCAGTCGCTACCCTCCGCGATGAGTAACTCTTCCCACGCCAGCTTGCGCTGCGCCTCCGAAACGCGTTGCGCATGGCGGTCGTAGTAATCGCGGGCTTCCGACAGCAAATCCCAAGCGTGATTGTCTTCGGGCGCGCCGATCCAGACATTGAAGTTGGCGTTAATCCACGACCCGGGAACCAGTTGGTGCAATTGCCCGAAGGCGTCCGGCTTGTGTTTGGCGATGGCTTCACTAATCGTGACCGGCTCAATCTCGGGATCGCGCTGCAAGGCATCATAGAAGCGCCGCAGAAATTCGCGGCCCGATTGCGGGTAATACTCCCACGCATTTTCTCCGTCGAGGATGATGGAGACCACGGCATCCTGGCCACGTTGCAAAACTGGCTGCGCGGAATTCTTGATGTTCTCGAGGAGATGATTGGCAGCATCCTGCGCGGGCATACCCGAGTACACAAAGCCGATAAGATCGGAGAGGCGATGGTCGCGGAAGACCATGTGCATCGCCGTATCGCCCTTCTCGTAGCGGTAAATGTTATACAGGCGCTCCGCAGCGTCGGCCGAAAGGCGGTCGCCGGATTCGCGAGCGAAATTAAAGTCCAGCGAGCGTCCCAGCACACCCTCGTCGGTCGCTGTCCATTCAATTCCCTGCCTGCCCGCCAGCATCACCGCTTCTTCTGAGACGCCTCCCTCGGAGGGCCAAAGCCCCTTAGGGCGGACCCCGAACAACGCTTCGTGAGAATCCAATGCGCGCTCGATCTGGAGAGTGACATCCTCGGGACGCCGGAAGCGGCGCGTCGGCAAGTTCAACCCGGGCGTGGATTGCCCGCCGACATTGGTGTCGCACAGCAGCGGCAGAATGGGATGGTAGTACGGCGTCACGGAAAGCTCGATGGAGCCTCGCCGCGCTGCCGCGGCATAAGCGGGCAGAACTTTGCCCAGCATCTCCCGCTCTTTGGCGATCACCAGTTCCTGATCGTCGCGGCTGAAGTCCTCACCCTTCTGCACCAGGGCGGCAATCTCCGGCTCATCGAGAAAGTATTCGTCGAACCACGCGAGCTGCGAGAGGACCTGGAGATCGGCATAATCGCGCGTGACGAAGTAGGCCTCTGGCCCTTCCGGGCGATCGCAGGTGGCACGATAGCGCTCCCACAATTCACGATAACGCGGGTACCGGCCAATCATGTTCACAGGGTTGGCCTGGAACAGATATTGCAGCGCGAACCGCCGGTCGGCTGGAGTCAGCTCCTGCGAAGGCTTCGACACCAGGTCCAGGAAAGGATCGTGCGCGTGGCCTCCAACGTAATCCTGTATCTGGGCCACTAAGGACGGCACGAGATTGAAGTTTTGATGGACATCCGGGAACTCATCGAGGAGCTTTACCATGCCGTAATAGTCCTTGAGCGCGTGCAGGCGCACCCAGGGAAGGCGATACTCGCCGGTGACCATGTCTTTGTAGAAAGGCTGATGCATGTGCCACAGAAGCACCAACCGAATTTTCGGGGAAGGGTCAGGACTCATTTTGAGGAGTATTTGCCGACCAAGTGTATCAGGCTGGTGAGCGGCTGGGAACGAGAGACAGCAACTCACTAATACATGCGGTTGCAAACTATCAGGATTTTCCCGTGATGAAAAAGAGGGACTACCGGAGGTGCCGCGTCAGTCAAAAGGTCAAGGAGCTTGACAAGTGGGGTGATAATTGTCCCAAAGGAGAAAACCTATGCAAGCTATGCCAGCCTGGTGGATTCTGTTTATTGCCAATCACTGGTTCGGAGCCGATGCCCTGTACCGCGTTCCGGGGCACGCGCTTGGCGCACTGCACCACGCCGTGCACGTTGCAGCAGGAGTTTTCTGCTGAACCTGAGCTGTTGCAGACGAAATCGAAAACCCAGGGTGCCCTGCGGAGGTCGAAGACGAGACCTCCAAGTATCCGGGGGAGTGGTGTGCATGGCGATCTCACCCGGTCAATCTCCCTCATAAAATCGCGGCGCGCGAATTGCCGGACGTGGGTGAATGGTAATCCAACTGCTTTCGTGAGGACATCGGGCGCTTTCAATTATGAAAAGACGATTTGAGGTAGAGCGGGCCTTTCAGGCCCGCGTCCGATGCGCGAGAAGAATTCGAGTGCCTTCAGGCACGGCACAAACCCACTTCCCTGCCGCCCCTAGCGGGGCTCCGCCTCAAAGAGGACTGACTTGACGCGGACCTGAAGGTCCGCTCTACCGAAATTCGCCAATCCAGAATTCAAACTGAGACACTCACCCTCAGCCAAGCTGACTGTTCGCCGAACCTGCTCTTCCGTTAAACTAGAAGTTCGTGCGCATCCTGACCCGTTACATTCTGAAGGAAGTGGCCTCGCACGCCTTGCTGGGCGTAGCGCTGTTCACCTTCATCATCTTCATGCGGGACTTGGGACGGCTGCTGGAGCTGATCGTCCGCAATAGCGCACCCCTGCCTAGCGTTGCGGAGATTTTTTTCTTCACCCTGCCGACTACGTTCACCCTGACATTGCCGATGGGCGTGCTGGTCGGCATCCTGGTGGGACTGAGCCGGCTGGCGGCCGACAGCGAAGTGACCGCTATTCGCGCCAGTGGCATGGGCGTGGGAATGTTCGTCCGCGCGATTTCGATTTTCGCCATCGGCGCCTGGATGCTGGGGATGTTCAACACCATCTACGTGGCGCCGAAGTCAGCCGCCGCACTGAATCGTCTTCAGGACAAATTAAAATCGTCACAGGCGTCGTTTGAAATTCAGCCCCACGTCTTCTACGAAGAGTTCAAGAACATCGTCCTGTATGTGCAGGACGCGATTCCTTCCAGCGGAAAGACCTTGTGGAAGGGCATCTTCCTGGCCGACATCAGCGATCCGTCATCTCCGAAAGTCACGCTGGCTAAACGCGGCGCTCTGATTAGTGACTCGCCCGATAAGCTGCGCCTGCACCTGGAGGATGGCACGCAGCAGGAAACCGTACCGAAAGCCAACGACCAGTACTCGATCACAACGTTTGAAAGCACCGAGATTCCGATTCAACTACCAAGTGGCTCGGAGCATACCCATGACCTGCTTCCGGTTGGCGAACTGGGACTGCACAGTCTTCTGCGCAACGCCGCCATCGAACGCCGCGCCGCCGTGCCCCTGCAGAAAATCGATCCCGGAACCTGGAACTACGACCTAAGCAAGGCGCGCTATTACGAGATTGAGTTCAACCGCAGATTTGCCCTTCCGGCGGCCTGTCTGGTGCTGGCCATGGTCGGTATACCACTGGGACTCTCGGCCCGCAAAGGAGGCAAGAGCACCGGCTTTGTGCTCACGATTCTGCTGGTCTTCGTGTATTACTTTTTCTCGCTCACAGGTGTTTCCATGGCGCGCCAGGGAAAGATGCCTCCATGGGAAGGCGTGTGGATGGCGAATATTTTCTTCTTCCTGTGCGGCCTGATTCTGCTGTGGCGCGTTGACCGAATGCCGCTTGAGCTGGGCAGCTTCACCGCGCCATGGAAGGCAGGATGGGAAAAATTGCAGGAGCATGTAACGCATCGGCGTCGCACTCGCACCGCAGGCTCGGGCGATTCCTTGCCGCATCGCAAACGCTTCAGCGCGCGGTTCCCGCTCATCCTCGACGACATGATCCTGCGCGACTTTGCCATGTATTTAGGCATGGTTCTCGCTACGTTCCTGATTCTGGCGCTCGTCTTCACCTTCTTTGAGCTCCTAACGGACATCGTGCGCAACAAAGTACCCGTGATCATGCTGGCGGAGTACCTGCTCAATCTAAGTCCGTCATTGCTGTACCTGATGGCGCCCGTTGCCGTGCTGCTGGCCGTGCTCATCACCTTCGGGCTATTGGAGAAATCGAGCGAACTGACCGCCATGAAGGCCACCGGCATCAGTATCTATCGCGCCGCGCTTCCTGTAGTTGTTGTCTGCGGCATCTTCGCCGCGGCCATGTTCGTCTTCGATCAGCTCTACATCCCCCACACCAACAAGGAACAGGAAATCCTGCGTAACCAGATCAAGGGCAAACCGCCGCAGACCTATCTGCAGGCAGACCGCAAATGGATTTTCGGGCAGAACAACGACATCTACTACTACCAGCTCTTCGATCCCGACACGAACCAGCTAGGCGGCGTGTCGATTTTCGAATTTGATCCCAATACTTTCCAACTCACGCGGCGCATCTATGCCGCCCACGCGCATTGGGAAGCAAGCCTGAACAAGTGGGTCTTCGAGCAGGGTTGGATACGCACACTGTCGGGCACTTCCATCCAGGAATATCGTACCTTCGACGTTGCGACGTTTAATAACTTGCACGAGGACCCGGGATACTTCAAGAAGGAAGTCAAGCAGTCGTCGGAGATGAATTACGAAGAGCTCGAGCGTTATATCAGCGACCTGGAACAGAGCGGCTTCGACACGGTTCGCCTGAAAGTGCAATTGCAGAAGAAACTCGCTTTCCCCTTGATCACCCTGGTGATGGCGGTCGTGGCAGTCCCATTTGCGGCGTCGGGCCGCAAGGGCGGAGCGTTAGGCGGGGTCGTGATTGCCATCGGCATCGCCGTGGTTTATTGGGTGACGGCCGGGTTGTTCGAGGCCATGGGCAACGCCAATCAGCTTCCCGCCATGTTGGCCGCCTGGGCCCCCGACTTCATTTTTGCGCTGGCCGGAGGCTACTTCCTGCTGCGAGTGCCGACGTAAGGCAGCTGTCAGTTCTCGCTTTCAGCCGTCAGCTATCAGCTCGGTCACCGAATCCGGATGCGGGGTTGCGCATCTAACGGCTTTAAACCATGTGATAAATGGTAGCAGCCGAAGGTGGCTGACGACGCTGACGATAACTCTCCTGATGGCTGATAGCCGAAAACTAACCATGTTCAAGAACCTACGCCCGCTGTTTCCCTATCTACGCAAGTACCGAGTGACCTTCTGGATTGGTGCTCTCTGCGTGCTGTGCAACAACGGGGTGTGGATTCTGTTCCCGCTGGTCATTCGGCGAGCCATCGACGACCTCAACCTCGGGGTGACTCGCCACAAGCTGCTTACGTACTCCGCTCTGTTGTTGGCGGTAGCGGGCACGAAAGCCATTTTTCAGTTTCTCACCCGCTGGATCCTGATCGGAGTCTCGCGCGAGATTGAGTTCGATCTGCGCAACGATCTGTTCACGCATCTGGAGCGCCTGTCTTACAGCTTTTATCAGCGCACGCGGACTGGCGACATCATGGCCCGGGCTACGAACGATCTGAATGCCGTGCGCATGCTGGCCGGGCCGGGCATCATGTACACCGCCAACACGTTGGTCTTTACCGCGGGCGCGCTGATCTTCATGCTGAGCATCAGTCCCCGGCTCACGCTGTTCGCCTTCCTGCCGTTGCCGGTGGTCAGCATCGTGGTGCAGTACTTCGGCCGCAAGATTCACGAGCGCTTCGAGCGCATTCAGGCCATGTTCTCGGACATCTCGGCCAAGGCGCAGGAAAACTTTTCCGGCGCGCGTCTGATTCGCGCCTACGTGCAGGAGCAAGCCGAGATCGAGAGCTTCGAACGCGAGAACACCGAATACATCGCCCGCAGCCTCAAGCTGGTGCGTCTGATGGGCATGTTGTGGCCCACGCTTGAGACCCTGCTTGGCGTGGCCGTCGTAATCGTACTGTGGGTCGGCGGACGCGAAGTCCTGCTGCACCGGATTTCCGTCGGCAGTTTTGTGGCCTTCAATACCTACATGGTGCAGCTCACCTGGCCGATCATTTCGTTGGGCTGGGTCATCAACCTGTTTCAGCGCGGCACGGCGTCGATGGGACGCATTCAGAACATGCTGGCAGAACAGCCGGAGGTCACCGATGCCGCTGTGCCCGCGATTGGCGCTCCAGTCGAGGTTCGCGGCGAGATCGAGTTCCGCAACCTCAGTTTCCATTACGGCGACACGCTTGATCGCTGCCGAGCGTGGAACTGGCCATGTGCACGGCGATGAAGCGGTGTTGAAAGACGTAAACCTGAAGGTGCGCGAGGGCACCAGCCTGGCGATAGTGGGTCCTACCGGCTCGGGCAAGTCAACACTGGTTTCGCTGATACCTCGCATTTACGATGCGGCTCCCGGCTCGGTGCTGATTGACGGGCGCCCCATTCGGGAGTTTCCGCTTGCAGTGCTGCGTAAGAGCATCGGCTTTGTGCCCCAAGAGACGTTCTTATTCAGCGACACGATTCGTGAGAATATTGCCTTTGGCGCCGAACGCGCAACCGATGAAGACGTTCGCCATGCAGCCGAGGCCGCCAACATTGCCGATGAAATCGAAAGCTTCCCCCAGGGCTACGACACTCTGGTGGGGGAACGGGGCCTCACGCTTTCCGGTGGACAGAAACAGCGCACGGCCATTGCGCGCGCGTTGATTCGCAGCCCGCGCATCCTGGTACTGGACGACGCGCTGGCCAGCGTGGACACCCAGACCGAAGATCGCATCCTGAACCACCTGCGGGAGATCATGCAGGGGCGCACCACCATCTTCATCTCGCATAGGGTTTCGACGGTGCGCAATGCCGACCGCATCGCGGTGCTACATGATGGCCAGATTGTTGAATACGGCACTCACGAAGAGCTGATTGAGCGCAATGGCTACTACACCGAGCTGTACAACAAGCAACTGCTGGAAGAAGAGCTGGAAACGGAAACGGTGTAGCGGGCTTCACCCCAGCTTCTTCAGCGCTGCTCGCAAAGCATCAATGGCCAACTGCGCCGCATGACCCGAGGCCGGCGGCACACCCCCAACGGCATCTACCACCTCTGTTTTGCCGATCGCTCTGGCTTCCTGAAGCGACTTCCCTTTCGCCAGTTCCGTCATCGCGGAGGCGCACGCCATGGCCGGCACACAACCTTTCGCACGAAAGCGAACTTCGCTAATCCGTCCGGCGTTCATCTTGATCGCAAGCTCCAGAATGTCGCCGCACGCCGGGTTCTCGATGCGCACCTCAGCGTCGGCATCCGGAAGCGCGCCGGAGTTGCGCGGGTGCTCGAAGTGGTCAAGCAGTTGGGAGGAATACATGAGCTTGCTCCTACTAGCTTACCGCGCCGGCCGCTGTCCTCCGTATAATCGAACAGCCTTGACCGCCAATCACAGTCCGCAGCGGGTCGTTTCGCTCCAGCCCAGTGCCACGGTCACTCTGCGCGATCTTAGCCTGCTGGATCGCCTGGTCGCGTGCACAAAATATTGCGCGGACGTCTGTCCCGAGGTTGCGGATGGCTCGCGCCTGATTGTCTCGGATTCATGGACCGCGCAGACGGAGCAGATTCTCGCTGCTCGCCCCGATCTTGTGCTGGCGTCGGTTCCCTATCAACTGGATGCAGTGGCGGCCATCCTGAAGGCGGGTGTGCGATTTCTGGGGCTGGCACCGCGCAAGCTGGCCGATATTTACGCTGACATGGCTGCGATTGCAGGGATAATGGGCGAATGGGAACGCGGGCAAGCTGTGATCGGCGCCATGCAAAGTGCGATTGAGGAGGTTCGCAAACATGCAGCGGCGGCATCCAAGCCTAAGGTCTTCTGCGAGGAATGGGGCAAGCCGATCATCGCGTCGCAACCTTGGGTAGCTGAGCTGGTGGAGGCTGCCGGAGGCGAGTTCATCGCGACACCCGGCAAGTCGCTTACGGCGACAGACGTAGCCATGCTTCAGCCAGGCGTCATCATTACCTCCTGGTGCGGTGCAGGAGATCGCGTCCCGTTGGAGAAGATCGTGCAGCAACGCGGATGGACAGCATTGCCGGCGGTCCGCGAAGGGCGAGTATTCTGTGTCAACGACGAACTGCTGAACACGCCGGCGACGAATCTGGTCAGCGGACTGAGCGCTCTGGCCTGGGCGCTGCACCCTGAGCTGTTTCCGCAGCCAGCCGGGATACGGCAGATTCAGCGTCTGTGATATGAATGTAGGACGATGCAGACGAACCATCAACAACTTGCCTCGGAGCTTACGACATTGGCCGACGCGGCCGGCAGCGTCGAAGACTTGATGAGCGTCATCGTTGGACGATTGCAGGAACGTCTGCCCCACTTCGATTGGGTCGGCTTCTACATGATTGAGAAAGGGCGTTTGGGCGAGGATCCCGTACTGGTTCTGGGACCTTATGTTGGAGCGGAAACGCCGCACAAGCGCATTCCGCTCAACCAGGGGGTTTGCGGCGCGGCTGCGTCCTCGGGGCAAACCCTGGTGGTGGACGATGTCCAGTCCGATCCGCGTTACCTCGCGTGCTCGGTCGAAACCCGGTCCGAGATTGTGGCGCCGGTGAAGGTTAAAGACGCGGTCGTCGGCGAGCTCGACATCGACAGCCACACTCCCGCGGCCTTCCGTGACGAAGACCGCCATCTCGTCGAGCACTGCGCGGCTTTAGTTGGGCGGTACTTGGAGAAATTCTCGTGACCGCCGGCTGCACGGCACCTCGAGCGAGGCGCGCGCCTTGATCAAGCAGGTGGTTGCCGCGTTGCTCGTGCGCGGCCCGGAAATTTTGTGCTGCCAGCGGACGGAGTATCAGGCGCTTCCGCTTAAGTGGGAATTCCCCGGCGGAAAGATCGAAGCCGGAGAAGAACCTCCCGAGGCGCTTACGCGTGAGTTAGAGGAGGAGCTAGGCATCCACGCCGAGATCGGCAGCAAAGTTGTGCAGCTACAGCACACTTATCAGAATGGCAATGCGGTGGAACTGCATTTTTTCAGGGTCGAGAATTACGAAGGCGAGCTGCAGAACCGAATCTTTCGCGAGATTCGCTGGGTAAACCGTCACGACCTGCCTACACTCGACTTCCTCGAAGCCGACCGCACCCTGGTGCAGCAGATCGCCGACGGAAAGCTACTCTAGCTTCCCGCTCCTCCGGTCACGAACCAGGCTACCGTCAGTCCGATCATGATGATAGTCGTGGCCCACGCAATCACGTTGAACCATGTGCCGTTGACATGCTTGCCCATCAGCTCACTCTTGTTCACCAGCAATAACATGAAGATGAGGACGAAGGGCAACACGATGCCGTTGACGACCTGTGACAGAATGCTGATCTTCACCAACGGAATATTGGGCAGCAGGATGACGCCGCCCCCCGCGATGAGCAGGAGAGTGTAGAGCCAGTAGAAGACCTTGGCCTCGCTGAACTTGTGCCCGACGCCCGACTCGAAGCCCAACCCTTCGCACACGGTGTACGCAGTCGATATAGGCAGGATGGACGCGGCAAACAGCGACGCATTAAACAACCCGGCCGCAAACAGGATGTAGGCATATTCGCCGACCAGTGGCCGCAACGCCTGGGCAGCATCGGCAGCGTCGCGAATTTGCCGTACTCCATGTGCGTAGAGCGTCGCCGCACAAGCCACGACGATGAACCATGCGACCAAGTCGGTGAAGAGACACCCCAGGATCACGTCCCAGCGCGACGCGCGGTATTCTCGCGGCCCGATTCCCTTCTCTACGATCGACGACTGCAGATAGAACTGCATCCAGGGTGCGATGGTAGTTCCCACCAACGCAATGACCATATAAATGTAAGCCGACTGGTGGAAAGCGCCAGTGTGCGGCGGCTTAAAGGTGGCGACGAAAGCTTCCTTCCAACTCGGCCCGGCCAGCACCCCGGCAATGATGTAAGCGAAGTAAAAGAACGATGCCGCAAGGAACACTTTCTCGACGCTCTTGTAGGTACCTTTGACCACAAGTAACCACACCACCAGCGCAGCCACGGGCACACTGATGTAGCGCGAAATATGAAACAGCTCCAGGCTACTCGCGACTCCCGCGAACTCCGCCACCACGTTGCCGAAGTTGGTGATCACCAGCCCCAACATCATGAAAAACGTGATGCGCAGGCCGTATTCCTCGCGGATGAGATCGCTGAGTCCTTTGCCAGTAGCCGCGCCCATGCGCGCTGACATTTCCTGCACCACAACCAGCGCGACGGTCATGGGAATCATGACCCAGAGCAGCAGATATCCGAACTGCGCCCCCGCGGCGGAGTAGGTGTAAATACCGCCGGCGTCATTGTCAACGTTGGCAGTGATGAACCCGGGACCGATGACGGCCAGGAACATCAGCAGGCGGATTCTCCAGACTTTAAGCCGTCGGGTCTCGGACATGATACTGGGAGTTACGGTGAGATGATGAAGCCAACTCAGAATAAACGCCCAGCGAAGAATGCGCCAATCAAGATTCAGTTGCCAGTAGCCCGTTGTCGGTTGTCAGTTGTCGGGCTTAGAACTGGCTACTGACAACTGACAACTGCCTACAACTTGGAGCGCAGCATATTGATGACGTCGTCAGCCGTGATGACACCGGTCAGCTTACCGTCCTCATCCAGAACCGGGAGGGTGAGCAGGTTGTATTTATCGAAGAGTTCGGCGACTATCTTCTCGTCGGCGCCGGGATGCACGGTGGTGAGGTGGCCCGTGCTTAACATCATCAGGAGCGTGCCGGGGGGCGCCAGCACGATCTTTGCCAGAGGAACGGCGCCCAGTAGTTTGTTTTTGTCGTCGACAATATAGATGGTGCTGACGCTCTCCACGCCGCCCTCGAAATTGCGCAGCATCTCGATGGCATCTTCCACCTTTGCGACTGGACCCAAGGCCATGTAGTCGGTGGTCATGCGCCCGGCTGCCGTGTCTTCCTCGAAATTCATCAGACCGGCGACTTCGGCACGTTCGGCCGGCTCCATCTCGGTGAGGATTTCTTGCGAGGCATCGGGGTGCATGTCGCCCAGCAGATCGGCGGCAGCATCAGGATCCATCTCCTCCACAATGTCGGCGGCCCGGTCGGAATCGAGCGAGCTGAGAATCGAGACCTGCATCTTGGGGTCGATCTCTTCCAGCGTTTCGGCGGCGACCTCTTCATCCAGGGTCTCGAAGATGGCTTCGCGCTCAGCCGGTGCCAAGTCCTCCACGATGTCGGCAATGTCGGCGGGATGCAGTTTGGCCAAGCGATCAAGCGAGATCTTCAGCTTCACGCGACGCGCAGGATCGATCTCGATGAGATCGACGAACTCCCACGGAATCATCCGGGGCGGAATCTTGGTGAGAAGTAAATGCAGTGCCGCCGCGGGAACCACACCTTTCAGCAGCCGGCGAACAGCACCGCGCGCACCTACATCCACTGCGCCTACCTTGAGGACAATGTGGTCGTGGCCAACTTCTTCATGGATGTCAATGTCATTGACCCGCACGACCTTGCGGCCGTGAACGTCAATGATCTGCTGGTCGAGCAGGTCGCGCTCCAGCAGGAGCATGCCTTCACCGCCGCCGTACGGGCTCCACTCGGAAGCCGGAGTAGCGACTCGCAGGCCCCCATTGATCAGGCTGATCGACGTCATGGCTATGAGACGATCGCCGTGACGGGTCTTCACTACGAAGCCCGCGATCTGACTGGAATTTTCCTGAGGTAGCAGGGTGACTTCGCGAACCTTGCCGGCTGTGGCTCCGGTATTGTCGATCGCCGGAGCGCCAATCAGATCGGAAAGTGCGAGCGAAGGCATTGCAGTCAATATATTCGATGCCTTCGCAAATGGTCAGCGAAATTCGCATTGACGAAGGAGGGTCGAGCACCGGGACGCCCCATTCTGGGAGCGGTTGAGGTTTTGCCATCGGAGATATCGTCTGCGAAACTGAATCATGCCTTCGTTTGTTTGCCAAGCCATCCTGTTTGATCTGGACGGAGTGCTGGTGGACTCTACCCCTTGTGTCACGCGGGTTTGGCGCGCGTGGGCGCAAGAGCATGGGCTGGATCCCGACTACGTGGTTAATGTAGCTCACGGCCAGCGCACGATTGAGACGGTCCGCACAGTGGCTCCCAACCTCGATGCACAACGTGAGACTGACCGCATCGAGCAGCGCGAGATCGAGGATACCGACGGATTGCGGGTCCTGAATGGAGCGCAGGAGCTGTTGGCGGCACTGCCGCTTAACCGCTATTCCATCGTGACTTCTGGTACCCGACAGCTCGCGACCAAACGGCTGCAAGTGGCAGGACTGCCGGTGCCGACTAAGATGGTCACGGCGGACGATGTCACCCGTGGCAAGCCCGATCCCGAGCCCTATCTTGCTGGAGCCGCAATGCTTGGCTTCGAGCCGCAGGATTGTCTGGTCTTCGAAGATGCTCCTTCGGGGATTCGATCGGCCAAAGCCGGAGGCATGGTGGTGATTGCGGTGACAACAACGTACAAGCCAGAACAGCTATCGCAGGCGGACTTGATCGTTCCGTCGCTGGAGCCGGTCCGCGTCTCAATTCAGGCGTCCGGCGGACTCGCTGTGAAGATTCAGGAATCTGGCGTGGCGACCGAGGGACGATGACTGCCTCATCTGCGAAGATCCGCGGACTGGTACTCAAAACAAAGTTGTCGAATCGGACATCTGCCTGACGGCCCAGGGAATCCAACCAACTGCCCCGTCACTCCGACGGGAGTTCCCCGCGAGGTCAAGCCCTAATGCCAAGTTTTGTGACCGATGTAGAAGAGATTCGCAAACGCGCTGCGCAGAAAATCGAAGACGGTGCGGTGACGGACACTTACGAAGGTGACGTGGAGCAAACTATCTCCATCCTGAATGAAGCGCTGGCGACCGAGATTGTTTGCGTGCTGCGCTACATGCACCATTACTTCATGGCCACCGGCGTCCACGCCATGGCCGTACGCGACGAGTTCAAGGAGCACGCCGACGCGGAGCGCGAACACGCGGACAAAATCGCGGAACGCATCCAGCAACTGGGCGGGAAGCCGGATTTCAATCCCGCCTCGCTGGTGCAACGCTCGGCTTCGCAGTACGCCGAAGGCAAGTCGCTCTCCGACATGATCAAGGAAGACCTGATCGCCGAACGCATCGTGATCGAGGTTTACCAGCAGATGATTCGTCACTTCGCTGATCACGATCCCACCACGCGCGTGATGATCGAGGAAATCCTGAGCGACGAAGAAGAGCACGCCAGCGATCTGTCGGACCTGCTTTTCATCACCGATCCCCGCAGTGGCGAGACCGAAGGCGAAGATCCCGGAACCCATCCCCTCGACATGCATCAGGATGAGCAGTCGCGCCAGCAGCGCGGAGCACAAAAATCGAAGAGCCAGGAGAACGATGGGGACGCCGCCAAGCGGCAGAAGAGCTCGCACCATCGTGAACTGGATGTTCCCGCCACGCCGCGCTCGGGAGGCGGCGAGAAGCAGCCACAGCAGCCCAAGCTGAGCGGTGAGCGGAATCGTGAAGGCGTGGGCAATTTGATCAGCGGAGACAAGACGCTGTTGGAGAGCCCGGAACGTAATAAGGAACGCAACAGCGGGGGAAACGCCAAGCCGGCGAAGGGCAATCAGAAGAACCGCAGGAAGAACGCCGCGTAGAGGCGCAATTGACGCGGCGCTAGCGTCGCTCTACCCGTGTCTCTTCAGAACTGATGATCGACGCTGACAACCGAGAACTGACAACTGGCTACTGCCGTACGTTTTCCAGCAACTGCTCTACCTCGGCCTTCTTGTCGGCTGTGAGCGGCAGCAACGGCAGGCGCGGAACTCCACCGAAACACCCGTTGAAGTCCATCGCATACTTCACGCCAGGAATGCTCAGGCCGCCGACGATACGCTCGGCGGCTTTGGCGATGCGCTCCTGCTTCTCGCGCGCGAGGGCTGCGTCGCCTTCTTTCCAGGCAGCGTAAATTTCGTAGCAGGCAGTGGGAGCGCAATCGGCGAATGCCAGGATCGCACCCACAGCGCCAGCGTCGAGCGACGGATGAAGCTTTTGTGCGGCACCCACCAGCACCTGGAAGCCAACTTCCTTCTGCCGCGTTTTCATCTTGCCGACCGTGGTGACCGCCGCTGAAGACGGTTTGGTCGCGGTTGTTCCAGCCAGAGCGCCCACGCTTACCAGTGCGCCTCCGTCGGCGGAGGCCGAAGCGGCGTTGGCTGCGTTAACCATTCGACCGGTGACAGCGGCAAATGTCTCTGTCACCGTGGCGCTGCGCTGGATGTGGCGGGTGCCCCCGACCATCTTCTGCACCTTCTCGATCGAGCCCGACGACTCCTTGATGCCAATGAGGTTGGGGTGCTCGGCGAGTTCGATCACAATTTCAGCCGGGATGTCGTATCCAGTCGCCTGTGGGAAGTTGTAGATGATCACCGGCAGCGGCGAGCGATCGCAGACGAAGCGATAGAACGCCAGCATGTTTGCGGGATTCGCCATCTGGCCTTTGTAGTAATGCGGCGTGCGGACCATGGCAATGTCGTAGCCCAGTTCGGCTGCGTACTCGGTTAGTCGCAGAGTTTCGATGGCCGACTCGACTCCCGTTCCGGCGATGAGGACTTTTTCTTTCGCCGCCGATTCGCGGACGCACTTCAACACTTCGCGACGCTCCTCGTCGCTGAGCAGGATGGCTTCGCCGGTAGAGCCGAGAACGACAATCCCGACTACCGGAGTAAGCGAGTAGTGCTCGACATTCTGTTCGAGCTTGCGGAAGTAGATTTTGCCGTCGGGATAAAACGGCGTGGTGATGGGAGGAAAGATTCCGTGTAAGAGCATGGAACAATTATAGGACTGCACCAGGCCACTTCACCCAGACCCGTGTGGAGCGGTGGCGATGAGCGCCCGATCCACCATTGCGTGCTCTGATGCGTTCAGTTTCTCGTCGATCTTCGAAGCTAATCGCGACTTGAAGGAGTGACAGTCCGTAGAGTAACGGTGCGACCGCAGATTGTAAGAAAAGACCATACGCAGACAGGAATTGACTGGGCGCTTCCAGCGCGCTGACCATCTCAAAATGCTCGCGCCGCGATGGGATGATGGGCACCGGTCCACCGATCTCGCCCGTAAGAAACAGAGCTATGTCGTAGGTCAGCGCAGATTCCCTGTTGCCCTCGTCAGTGTAACGGCCCAGGAAAAAACCAGTTGGTGCAGCATCAGGCCCTACGATTGCCCCTTTAAGATCAATCAGATACCGCTCCTCATCTCCCTCGCGAATGTGCCCTGCTGAGCGAAGGTAAGCGGAGACCGCGCTGTATTGATAAGCACGCGTGGCATGGTCCCCAAAGCCCACGAGATCACGGCGAACAACAGGAATCTTCCTCCCATCGTTCTCGCCCAAAGCGGCCAAGAACCAGATTTCTCCAGAATCCCGCAGAACCGGTACAACGTTTGCGCCCTCACACCTACCGATGCAGACGTCGAACCAATTTTGCCGTGTTGTGAGAAGCCGACTGGCGACGACAGGAACCGCAGGGGCAGGCATTGGCGGCTTTGAACCCACATTCACCTCGTCCTCTAGCGCGAACTTGCGGCATCAAAATGTCGGCCCCGTTTGCCCTCTTCGGTGAAGAAATCCTGCACACTTGATCTAGTCACTCCAAAGGCGAATGGGCATTAAGCTTTTCCCGACATTCCGGGTGGAGGCATTTCCATTCCAGATCGCCATCGCTGACCCCAACAATCGCCATTGAACCATGCCATTGTTGATGCTGATTGAGGCATTGGTTCATCCGCCGATTTCTCGTGTCCATGCCCTCCGCCGTAAAGTTGACATAACCTTGCAAAGGAGAATAATGACGCGTGCACTGCAGACAATGCATAAAGGTGCTCACGTTATTGTCACTTGGAAAAAGGCCCCACCGATATTGGATGACTTCCATCGAGTCTGGTGGATATCGCAAAGTACCTGAGTTTCGTTTGCCATGTGCATTTTCAGTAGCGGCTCAATTTGAAATACGGTAGTGGGCTACTTTGAATTCAAAGTAGCCCACTACCTGAAATACCGACAGCTTGCGCCCGCTCCCGAATTATGTCATGGTGCGGTCATGGCGCGCTGCGCAAAGCGCTGGAGCAGAGGATTCAGTAATTGACATCGCTCTACTCCGGCTACCGAAGACCCCGCCGCCTGGCGGGTTCTGATTTGTCGTTGCTTTCCTTCGACGGTGCTATATCATGCCGAGCATGGAAAAGCCGATACCAAGTTTAGCCGTCGATACGCCTGTTGCGGAATATGGCGAGATGTTCGGCATCGACGGCGAACACATCCCGGATGTGTCCAACGAGATCGCGGCCATCCTGATCGCCAACAACTTCCGGCTGAGGAGTTGCGGAGCGGCCCTCGCCCGCGTCTTGGGATGGCTCGCATTCCAGGCTCGCAATGATATCGCCCCGACGGAATTCCTGAAGGCCGTGACCGACCAAAGCCTCAATTATTGTCGTGCTTTCTCCGCGCATTCCGAGCGCGAGTGAGCAAGAATTTCAACTTGAGCCGCTACTTCATTTCTCGCCTTCGACTAGTTGCTAGTCGTTAATTGCTGCTTCTTCTCCGCATGCAGCTGCTGCAGCGCGTACACCTTGGCTTCGCCGCGTTGCAGGGCGGCGATGCCTTCGCAAGCGGCGCGCGCGGCGGACAGCGTCGTGATGGTGGGAATGCGGGCGGTCACGGCGGCGCGACGAATGGCCTTCTCGTCGAACCATGGCTCGACGCCGTGCGGCGTGTTGATGATCAGCTGAATGCGCTCGCCCTTGATCAGGTCAACCACGTTGGGCCGGCCTTCCTTCACCTTGTACACGCGCTCGACGCGCAGGCCGGCGTCTTCCAGTATGCGAGCCGTGCCGTGGGTAGCGACGAGGCTGAAACCCAGTTCGACGAAGCGCCTTCCCAACTCGGCCATGAAGGGCTTGTCGCGATCGTTGGCGCTGATGAATATCGTTCCCGCTGTCGGCAGCACTTGTCCGGCGGCGGTTTGCGCTTTGGCGAAGGCCTCGCCGAAGTTGTCGGCCACGCCCATCACCTCGCCGGTGGACTTCATCTCCGGTCCCAGCACGGTGTCCACGCCGGGGAATTTTCCCCAGGGGAAGACTGGCGACTTCACAAAGTAGAAGTTGCCGGTATCGAGATCGCTGGCGCGCTCGATGTTCTCCGGCAAGAATTCGCGTAGCTTGCGGCCAGTCATCAGGCGCGCGGCAATCTTGGCCATCGGAACTCCGGTCGCCTTCGACACGTACGGCACGGTTCGCGAAGCGCGCGGGTTCACTTCAATGACGAAGACCTTGTCGCGCTGAATGGCGTACTGCACGTTCATCAGGCCGATAACTTTCAGCGCTCGCGCCAGCCGGAAGGTGTAGTCGCGGATCGTCTGCAGTTGCTGCGCGGGAATATCGACCGCGGGCAGTACGCACGACGAGTCGCCGGAGTGAATGCCGGCCTCTTCGATGTGCTGCATGATGCCGCCGATGACCACGTCCTCGCCATCGGAGAGCGCATCCACGTCGATCTCGGTGGCCGATTCGAGGAAGTGGTCGATCAGCACCGGCCGCTCCTGCGAGTACTCGACCGCTTCTTTCATGTAGTGGATGACCGACTCGTTGTCGTAAGCGATGACCATGGCGCGTCCGCCGAGCACATACGACGGCCGCACCAGCACCGGATAGCCGACGCGATTGGCGTTCGCGACTGCTTCTTCCACGCTCGCAGCGGTTGCGCCCGGGGGCTGGGGAATGTCCAACTCCTCCAGCAGCTTGCCGAAGCGCTTGCGGTCTTCGGCGAGATCGATGCTTTCAGGCGATGTTCCGATGATGGGCACGCCGGCGGCCTTCAAGCGGCAACGCGAGATTGAGCGGCGTCTGTCCGCCGAACTGCACGATGACGCCGATGGGCGCGCCTCCCGCAGCCTCGTGCTCGTACACGGCCATCACGTCTTCGTAGGTCAGCGGCTCGAAGTAGAGCCGGTCACTGGTGTCGTAGTCGGTGGAGACGGTCTCGGGATTGCAGTTAATCATGATCGTCTCGAAACCGTCGTCGCGCAGGGCGAACGCGGCGTGGCAGCAGCAATAATCGAATTCAATTCCCTGCCCGATGCGATTCGGCCCGCTGCCCAGGATGATCACCTTCTTGCGATCGGTCGGCGTAGCCTCGTCCTCTTCCTCGTAGGTCGAGTAGAGGTACGGCGTGTAGCTTTCAAACTCCGCGGCGCAGGTGTCGACGCGCTTGTACACCGGCTGCACATTGTGCTGCTTGCGCAGCTGATGAATCTTTTCTCCCGCAGCCCGGCCGCCATCCATCTTCAGGCTGTCCGCAATGCGCGCATCGGAGAATCCCATGCGCTTCATGTCGCGCAAACGCTCGGCATCGATATCGCCGGTTCCTATCTTCGCCTGCTCGTCGGCAATTTCCTTAAGCTGGTGGAGGAACCAGGGATCGATGTTGGTCATCTTGGCGATCTCGCGGACCGTCATCCCCTGCGACAGGGCGTAGCGGATGTACGCCAGCCGCTCGGGATGCGGCGTGACCAGGCGCTTGGTCAAGATGCGCGGCTCGATGTCATCGGCCGTGGCCTTGCGGCCGGTGTCGAGCGAACGCACGCCCTTCAGCAGCGCCTGCTTGAAGGTGCGGCCGATGGCCATGACCTCGCCGACCGATTTCATCTGCGGGCCCAGCGATTCGTCGGCGCCGGGAAACTTCTCAAACTGCCATTTGGGAATCTTGACTACGACGTAGTCGAGCGTCGGCTCGAAGCAGGCCGGAGTCTTGCGCGTGATGTCGTTGGTGATCTCGTCAAGCGTGTAGCCGACCGCAAGCTTGGCCGCGATCTTGGCGATAGGAAATCCAGTTGCCTTCGACGCCAGAGCGGAGGAGCGCGAGACGCGGGGGTTCATCTCGATGACGACCATGCGGCCGTTGTGGGGATCGACGGCGAACTGGATGTTCGACCCGCCGGTCTCGACGCCGATCTCGCGAATGACGGCGATGGCCGCGTCGCGCATGCGCTGGTATTCGCGGTCGGTGAGCGTCTGCGCCGGAGCAACCGTGATGGAGTCGCCGGTGTGCGTGCCCATGGGATCGAAATTTTCGATGGAGCAGATGACGATGACGTTGTCGGCAAGATCGCGCATCAACTCCAGCTCGTATTCTTTCCAGCCGAGCACCGACTCTTCCAGCAGCACTTCGTGGACGGGCGAAAGATCGAGGCCGCGGGCCAGCAATTCCAGCAGCTCCTCGCGGTTGTAGGCGATGCCGCCGCCGGTGCCGCCCAGCGTAAACGACGGCCGCAGGATGACCGGGAAACCGATTTTGCTGCTGAAGTCGATGCCGTCCTTCAGATTGTTGACCAGCGATGATTTGGGCACTTCGAGGCCGATGGCGGTCATCGCGTCTTTGAACAGCAGGCGGTCTTCAGCTTTCTTGATGGCGCCAAGCTGCGCGCCGATGAGCTGCACGCCGTACTTCTCCAGCACGCCGCCGTCAGCCAGCTCGACCGCGAGGTTGAGAGCGGTCTGTCCGCCGACGGTGGGCAGCAGCGCGAAGATGCCCGTCGTTCCTCTGTCCGTGAGCATTTCCGTTTCAATTCGGATGATCTCTTCCAGATAGGTGCGGGTGAGCGGCTCGATGTAGGTGCGGTCAGCCATCTCCGGATCGGTCATGATGGTGGCCGGATTGGAATTGGCCAGCACCACCTCGTAGCCTTCGGACTTGAGCGCCTTGCAGGCCTGCGCGCCCGAGTAGTCGAACTCGGCCGACTGGCCAATGACGATGGGCCCCGAGCCGATGATGAGCACTTTCGCGATGTCGTTGCGGCGTGGCATGTCGTCTCAGGAATCTTCGTACAAGCTATGGCCCTTGCCATTAAGGAGGTTATGAAACTGTCGAAACTAAGTTCTGGAGCGGGTTCTCGATATTCACCGGACGGATCCACTGTCGCGGCTTGACATTAGAAAACACGCTGAATCGTAAAGGCGTTCTCGAACCAACTTCGTCAGCAAGATTTCATACCGCTTTGCATACGAAGCGCTTTTAAACTCCTCGAACACTTTGAAATGAGGTTCTTGGGCACGGACTGGGCGAGTAGAGTCTGGCGCTTCTTCTAGCAGCATGAGGTATCCGAGCCAAGGCCTGATCGACGGTTTGAAGGCGCCTTCCCGGTAGGCGCCCAAATATCCGTAGCGCTACCTAAGGCTTCCTCAGTTCTGTTGTTGTAGTTGTTTCCAAACGACCCAACTTGCGACTTGAACTCGATCGCAGCAATTAAGCAGCTATCCACAACAACGAGGAGATCCCATTTCTTTCCGGCCTGAACCATCCGGGAAGCTCAACCGAACGCTCGGTGAAAATAACGGGCTTTCCAATGCCGCTTTCTTCAGAAGATCTCGGATCACGGAAATGAACCCATTCATCTGCGCGCCGCCGGTAACCGCCGTCCGGAACCCGGCGTCGCGAACTCCGCTCGTTCCGCCCTGTTTGCTGGCCTGAGATTGACGGGTGGTCCAAAAGGCTTGGATCGCCGTCTCGAAGCCGTTGGTCCAGGCTCGGGTTAAACTCCATTTCCCGCGTCCTCACTCAACTTCAATCTTGACTTGATGAAACAGAGACGTAGTCTCTCGCCTAATTCTCGCAACTGCACTCATGTATATAGTGCGAATCAACCTCAATTCCTATACTGTTACGACCTGCTAAAGCCGCCGCGACAGTAGTCGTTCCCGTTCCGACGAAAGGGTCGAACACCGTGTCTCCAACAAAGCTGAACATCCGAACGAGTCGATCCGCTAGTTCGAGTGGGTATGGTGCAGGATGGTATCGGGTCGAAGCGCCGGTCACTCCCGTCCAAATCTGTTGAAACCAAAGCTTGTGGTCCTCGGAACCGATAACACTTAGAACACGCGTCGCAGGCTCCGGGGTTCTGTATCCTCCGGACTTCCGCTCCATCAAGATGAACTCTATGTCATTCTTGATCACTGCATTCGGCTCATAGGGTTTTCCCAGAAACCCTGCGCCGCCGTTTTCCACTTCGTGAACAGCATTCGCGATCTTGTGCCAGATAATCGGCGCAAGGTTGTCAAAACCAATCTTGCGACAACTTTCCTGAATCGACGCATGCAGAGGAACAACGGTGTGTCGGCCGTCGTTCTTCCTGCGAGAGAGACATACATCGCCGACGACACATATCAATCTCCCCCCGGGTACTAACGCGCGATAGCATCTCTGCCATACCCGGTCGAGCTGTTCGACAAATTCATCGTATTGCGCAATGTGGCCCATCTGACCGATCGTGTCCCGATATTCCTTCAAGGTCCAATAAGGTGGCGACGTTAGGACCAACTGCACACTATCGTCAGGAAGGTCCATCTCACGCGCGTCGCCAAGGAGCAATTTGTGCCTCGTAGGAATCTTTCGCACCGACCTTGCAATCGCAGCAACCAGTTGCCTGTCTCTTGCGATCTGAGGAATCGCAGTTTGAAGATCGTCGATGTGGGTCAACTCGGCGGGCAGGAACTCTTCTAAGGCTCCATGAACTGATTTCGCTACGCCATTCAGACCCACGACGCGAGAAGTCACTTCTTCCACTCCTCCATCATCTTCACAAAATCCTTGAACAGGTAGTGCGAGTCATGTGGGCCGGGCGCGGCCTCGGGGTGGTACTGCACGCTGAACAGGGGCAGTGAGCGGTGTCGCAGGCCTTCCAGCGTATTGTCGTTCAGGTCGATGTGCGTCAGGTCCACCTCGCTTTGTTTCAGCGAATCGGGATCGACCGCGAAGTTGTGATTATGCGCGGTGATCTCGATCTTGCCCGTATTCATCTGCTTCACTGGATGATTGCCGCCGTGGTGTCCGAATCGCAGTTTGTAGGTCTTTCCGCCCAGCGCGATCCCGATCAACTGATGTCCGAGGCAGATGCCGAAGATAGGCACGCGCCCCATCATCTTGCGGATGCTCTCCTGCGCGTAGGTCACCGGCTCGGGATCGCCCGGGCCGTTCGACAGAAAGACGCCGTCCGGCTTGAGCGCGAGCACGTCCTCGGCGCTGGTGGTGGCGGGCACCACGGTCACGCTGCAGCACTCGCCAACCAGCCGGCGCATGATGTTGTGCTTGATACCGTAGTCGTAGGCGACCACATGATGCCTCGGCGGCGCATCCTTCACACCGACCACTTCCGTCGGCTCATGCGAGCGCACGCCCTGGTCCCATTGGTACACGTGGCGCGTGGTAACTTCCTTCGCCAGGTCGGTGCCATCCATCTTGGGGATCGAGCGCGCCTTGGCAACCAGCTTGTCGGTGTCGGTCTCCAGCGTGGAGATAACCCCGCGCATCACTCCGTTGGTGCGCAGGTGACGAACCAGGGCACGGGTGTCAATCTCGCCGAGCACCGGAATCTTGTAGCGATCGAGATAAGATTCCGCCACCTCCTGCGAGCGCCAGTTGGAGCTGACCCGCGAGAACTCGCGCACAATCAGACCCTCGATGTAGGGACGCGTGGCCTCGTTGTCGTCAGAGTTAGTGCCGTAGTTGCCGATTTCGGGGTTGGTGAGAACTACAATCTGCCCGGCGTAGGAAGGATCGGTAAAGATTTCCTGGTAGCCGGTGATGGAGGTATTAAAAACAACTTCCCCGTAACATTCGCCTTTTGCGCCGTAGCCTTTGCCGTGGAAGATCCGTCCGTCTTCCAACGCAAGGATTGCCTGCATTGCATCTCCGGGGTTTGGATTTTATTGATTTTATCAGGGAATGCGCGGCAGCATAAGAGGGCGGGTAGTGAAAATTGTTCTGCACTGTGCGCGAGGCATATTCATAAGAAAGCTTTTACTAGGGATAGGGTCCCCTCGGCTTCGCTCGGGGCTGGCTCTTCGACTCCGGCGGCGAAGCGCCGCCTCCGCTCAGGATGACACAGGCTAATATCGATAGCCTCAGCGGCCAAAACGACAGGCTTCAATCGACAGTCTACGCCTGTCGACCCGGCGGACTACCGCAGCTTGCCCAGCTTGGCCATCGGCCAATATCCGAACACTGCCTTGCCGTAGATAAAGTCCTCATCCACCGGCCCGAAGTCGCGGCTGTCGTTGGAGAGATTGCGATGATCGCCCAGCACGAAGTAGCAGTGCGGCGGCACCACGGTTTCGGGATAGGAGCGGACATCTTCATAGACGCCGGGCACATACGGCTCGCTCATTCGATGTCCGTTCACAAACACAATTCCGTCTTCTATCTTGACGTGGTCCCCCGCAACTGCAACGACGCGCTTGATATAGCTCTTGGCGGTGTCGCGCGGATAGCGAAAGACCACAACATCGCCGCGTTCGATGGGCTCCAGCTTGTACACAAACTTGTTGATGAAGACACGTTCCTGATCGTCGAGCGTAGGCATCATGCTGGTGCCTTCCACTTTGACTGGCTGATAGAGAAAGATGATGAAGAAAGCCGAGACCGCCAGCGATATCAAAATGTCGCGCAGCCAGCCCGAAATTGCCGGTTTCAACCGCTTCGAGCCGGCGGCCGAGACAGCGGGCGGTTCCGTCGCGCCCGATGAAGAGGAGGGAGGCAAAACAGTGGAATTATTTTCGTCGGGCACAGACTTCATCTTACTGGTTTAGACGGCCTACCGTCAGTATCGTTTCGGCGGGCGGGCAGTTGGGAGATACGACAGATTCCTCGGGGCTGTGGAGACGGTGTCGCAACTGGTGTCGCCGCTACGCGGCTCGGGAAATTTTTCCTATTCACCCCCGGGGCTTGCGCCCCGGGCTAACTTCAACGTCGCCGCTCCGCGGCTGGTTCGACTGCTGTTCGCTCATTTTGTACCCCGCAAAATCAAAGGCGCGGTCGCGAAACAGCCCGTGAGCCCTGGGCTTTGATTCCCGGCGCTAAAGCGCAAGATATAGAGAGCAATCTTTTCCCGGAGCGCTGAAGCGCTCCGTCCCCCGCATGAATGCGGGGCCTCCCACCAAGAAGTACATTCCAAGGTCATACTATGAATTTTTCAGCAAGCCTGTGATGGTGGCGTCCGTTCAGCTGCCGTAGATCGAGCCTGCGGCTCCCACTAGCGGCCGAGGAATTTTTCCAGCTTACTGATCTCCTGATTGGCCTGGTCCAGATAATGGCGGGCCCGGTCGGTGTCGGAGCCGTCCAGCGCCTGCTTCGCTTTGGCCATATCCGTGCGCATGCTGGCGCGAGCAGAGACCATGTCTCCGCGCAAACCTAAGCCACTCTGGTGCATCTGCGCCTCCAAGGCCTCCAGACTGCTTTCCACCGCGGCTGCGCGGCTTTCCAGGTGATCGTGCTCAATCTCCATTTCATCCAGCAGTTTTTTCTGTTGCTCCATGGCAGCTTGTTGTTGCTGCGCATCGGGGCTGGGTGCCGCAGGGGGAACTGGCGGAGGAATTAGCCGCGCTTGCTTGCTGCCGCCCCCCGCTTTCGATTTGTCCGGCGTAGCTTGCTTATTGGAGCCGGCTCCAGAGGCCGTCGTCTGATCAGCCGGGAGAACAGGGATGTCGATTTTGCCTACGGGCTGACTGCTGTCTTGCGTACCGGCAGAAGTGGCCGGCGCAGAAACGGAGCTGCCGCCTGCCATGGGTTGCACTGTGACGGCCGCACTCTGCTTATAGCTCATGTAGGCCCTCGCCCCGGCGAGGGTGGCCAGCAGCAGTATGATTACGGCTCCTAGAATTAACCAGGGACGCCGCATTGCCGGGTTGGATTGCGGCCCAGCGCCTGCTTGCGCGGGCACGGGCGTTGTCTGCGGAGGAACAGGAGTCGTTTGCGCATACACCGGAGCCGGCGTCGGCTGGCTCACAGGAGTAGGAGTGGGCGGCCTTGGCGTATCCATCCGAACCGTAGGCGGAAATTGGGCCGGTGGCGGGGTCGGAGTCACGACCGTCTTGGGCAATCCCGGCGAAGCCCCCGACGCTTGTATCTGTGACAAGGCATTGCGAAAGGCGTCGGCCGTCTGAAAGCGGTCGGCCGGATTCTTGGCTACCGCCATGAGAATCATGTCGTTCAGCGGCTTCGATAATGAGGACTGAATCTCAATGGGCGGACGCGGCGCTTCCAACACGTGCGCCTGCATGATGGAGTAACTGCTGGTGGCGCTGAACATCCGTTCGCCAGTGACCATTTCGTAGAGCGAAACGCCGACCGAGTACAAATCCGAACGTGCATCCGTGGGCTGCGCTTGCACCTGCTCCGGAGACATGTAGTCTAACGAGCCCAATGTAGTGCCGGTCATCGTCAGCCCAAGATCGTTACCCGACCGCGCTATTCCGAAGTCCATCAGCTTCAGGACTCCCCGTGGCGTCAGCATCATGTTGGCCGGCTTGATGTCACGATGAATAATGCCTTTGGCGTGGGCGTAGCTGAGGGCCGCCAGGACCTGGTCGATGTAATCCAGGGCTTCGGAAGCCGGGAATGGCCCACGTTCAAGGCGATGCGCCAACGTATCGCCCTCGACGTACTCCATGATCATGACGAGTTGATTGTCGGCGGTAAACGCGGTGCGCAACGCAGCAATATTGGGATGATCGAGGCTGGCTAGTAGCTTGATCTCGCGCATGAAGCGGGCGCCCAGATCGCCCTGACCCGCCAGATCCGGCAGCAGGATCTTCATGGCCTCAATGCGGTCTGAAATCAGGTTGCGCACCAGAAAAACCTGGCCCATGCCGCCGTGGCCGAGTTCCTTGATAATCTCGTAGTCGCCGATTTGCTTGCGTGCCGGTTCGGTCATAGCAAAACCTCTAAGTCAAAGGTGCAGCCCGCGAACTCAGTAGCGATCAAGCTGAATTCGGCTAAGGCCTGGCGGTGCTCGGATGCGCCATGGAAAATCAAGCGCAGGGGTTCGCTTGCACAGGGAGCGGCGTAATTATGCGCCGGTACCCCGCGAGGGTCAAGCTGGAGCCGCCTATAATCCGGTCATGCCATTCAAGCGGTCGCGCAAGACGTACGACGGAGAGGCGCTCTACGAATATGCCGTGGGAGCGCTGGCAGAAAAGCCCCATCCACGCGAAGCAGCAGCTGGGATGGGGCAGGTAGATTCGTTGGCTAAAGTCGGGCTGGAGCGCTGGAGACTAACGTGTGATCTCGAATACCGTCCCGGCGTCGTAAGTGCCGCCATAGGCGGTCGTGCCGTAGAGATTTCCGGCGGCATCGAGGGTCAGTCCGGGTTTGGGGACGTACCCATCTGTGCCGTTGTTGTCGAAGCTATGCAGCACCTGCTCCGTCCAGCCCCCGCCCGCTTCGGGCGTCAACTCGAACGCCGTCCCGCAGCCGAGTAGGGAGCATCCTCCTATGTCTCCGCCGACGGCGGTCGTGCCGTAGAGATTGCCGGCGGTATCGAAGATCAGTCCGGCCTCGGGAGCACCCCCGTCTCCGAAGTCGAAGCTAAAGAGCACCTGCTCCGTCCAACCCCCCTCCGTGGATGTCAACTCGAACACATTTCCCACGTTGTAAGTGCCGCCGTTGTAGGTCGTGCCGTAGAGATCGCCGGCGGCATCGAAGATCAGGGCCAAGGGGTAGGACCCATCCGTGCCGCTGTATGGGTTGAAGCTATGCAGCACCTTCTCCGTCCAGCCCCCACCCACTGCGTTAATGCTGCGCGTCAGCTCGAACACCGTCCCGCCGCCGTAAGGACCGCCCACGGTGGTTGTGCCGTAGAGATTGCCAGCGGCATCAAGGATCAGGCCGGCCTGGGGCTCGTACCCGTCCGTGCCGTTGTCGTTGAAGCTGTGCAGCACCTTCTCCGTCCAGCGCCCGCCAGCTATGGGCGTCAACTCGAACACCGTCCCCTGGTCGTAAGTACCACCAAAGTAGGTCGTGCCGTAGAGATTGCCGGCGGCATCGATAATCAGGCTGGTATCGGGGTTGGACGCGTCCGTGCCGTTGTTGTTGAAGCTATACAGCACCTTCTCCGTCCAGCCTCCGCCCACTGCGTTAAGGCTTCGCGTAAACTCGAAGACCGTCCCGTAGCCGTAAGTGCCGCCCCCGGCGGTCGTGCCGTAGAGATTGCCGGCGGCATCGAAGATCAGGCCAGCGGCGGGGTAACCCCCGCCGTCCCTGTTGTTGAAGCTATACAGCACTTTCTCCGTCCAGCCTCCGCCCCCGGCGGGCGTCAACTCGAAAACCGTTCCATAGTTGTAACTGCCGCCAGAGCTAGTCGTGCCGTAGAGATCGCCGGCGGCATCGCTGATCAGGCCGCCCGAGGGACCATTTCCGTCCGTGCAATTGGTTTGCGAACAGAAGCTATACAGCACTTTTTCTTGGGTGGCCGCCCAGGTGCTCGTCACAAACATGATCACAGCAAAAATCGCCAGCGACGCCATCAATCCAATGGAAAATTTCTCGCCTCGCATGATAGTCCTCCTTTAATTCAGAACTTTCGTGAACATGGCCGATAGCTTTGGTTGGCTCTTTTGAAACTGAGCCTCTTCGCCTCAGCCAGTGATTCCATATCCCGTCTGTAGCCCTCCATGCTGTCGTTGACTCGGACAGGCTCGAGCGTTGGAGCTAAGGCGTGATCTCGAACACCGTCCCGGCGTTGTAATCGCCGCCCGCGTTAGTCGTGCTGTAGAGATTGCCGACGGCATCGAAGATCAGGCCGGCGTAGGGCCAAGACCCGTCCGTCGGGTAACCCGCGAAGTTATACAGCACCTGCTCCGTCCAGCCCCCGCCCGCTGCGGGCGTCAACTCGAAAACCGTCCCGCAACCGAAGCCCTCAACGCAGTCATAGGGGCCGCCAGCGAGAGTCGTGCCGTAGAGATTGCCGGCGGCGTCGAAGATCAGGCTGGCGACGGGATTAGCCCCGTCCGCGGTGTCGGCGTTGAAGGTATGCAGCACCTGCTCCGTCCAGCGCCTGCCCACTGCGTTAGGGCTGTGAGGGCTGCGCGTCAACTCGAAAACCGTCCCGCAGCCGCCGATACACGTATCAGCGCCGCCGCCCCGGTCGGTCGTGCCGTAGAGATTGCCAGCGGCATCGAAGATCAGGCCCGCGTCGGGGTAATGCCCGTCCGTGCCGTTGTTGTTGAAGTTATATAGCACCTGCTCCGTCCAGACTCCGCCCAGTGTGGGCGTCAATTCGAACACCATCCCACAGCCGCTGGGGTAGCCGTAATCAACGCAGTCATTAGCGCCGCCATAGGGGGTGGTACCGTAAAGGTTGCCGACGGTATCGAAGATCAGGCCGGAGTTGGGAAAATTCCCGTCCGTGGGGTAGCCGGCGAAGCTATGCAGCACTTTCTCCGCCCAGCTTCCGTCCGCTGCGGGCGTCAACTCGAACACCGTCCCGTAGCCGTAAGTGCCGCCAGAGCTGGTTGTGCCGTAGAGATTGCCGGCCGCATCGAAGAGCAGGCCGGCTACGGGACCATCCCCGTCCGTAGAGTTAAACCTATGCAGCACCTGCTCCGTCCAGCCTTCGCCCGCTGCGGGCGTCAACTCGAACACCGTGCCATAGCCGTAAGTGCCGCCGCTGCTGGTCGTGCCGTAAAGATTGCCGGCGACATCGCTGACCAGGCCGGCGGCGGGAGTAGCCCCGTCAGTACCGTTGAAGTTATGCAGCACCTGCTCCGTCCAGTCCCCGCCCGCTGCGGGCGTCAACTCGAACACCGTCCCACAGCGGTTGCCGCCAGGGCAGTCATAAGTGCCGCCCCAGAAGGTTGTGCCGTAAAGATTGCCGGCAGCATCGAAGATCAGGTTGGAATAGGGTGAGCGCCCGTCCGTGCCGCTGCCGAAGTTATGGAGCACTTTTTCCTCGCTAGCAGCCCAGGTGCTTGTCGCTAACAGGCTCACAGCAAAGATCGCCAAGATTGCCCTTAATCCGATGAAAAATTTCTTGCCTCGCATGAGTAGCCCCTTCAGTCCAGAATTTCGTGAACATGGCCGGTAGCTTTGATTTGGCTCTTCTTGAACTGAGCCCCTTCGCCTCAGGGGCTGGGCGCTTCCATGGTGGGAACTGCTCGGAGAGGTGAAGTTACTACCCCTTAATGTTGCCACTAACCCCGGTTGGCGAAAAAGTAAATACTGCTACACGAAGCAGAAATGCTTCCCAAATCGGAACAACCCACGAACACCAGCCATCCCGAGAAGCGAAGAGCGCCGTGACGCGTCGACCAATGTGGGAGCGAAGCACTCTCTCCGAACGATAGAGGTCCTTCGACCGCGCGACCTCGCTCCGCTCAGAGCGACACCATCCTGGTCAGCGACAGCAAGTCGAGGGCTTCCGGCATCTGCCGCCTATAATCTCTCCATGCCTTTCAAGCGCTTGCGCAAGACGTACGACGGGGAATCACTTTACGAATATGCCGTGGGGGCGCTCGGGCGACAAATGCGCACCGTGGCTGAGATCAAGCGCCTGATGCGCAACAAGGTGAAGGAACAGGAGCATGGCGAGCTGCTGGTGGAGATGGTGGTGGCGCGGCTGAAAGAACAGAAATATCTCAATGACACTAGCTACGCGGAAAACTATTCGCGCTTCCGCAAGGAGAACGAAAAGTTTGGGCGGCTGCGCGTCATCCAGGACCTGAAGACCAAGGGCGTACACGCCGACATCGTCGACACAGTGGTCGGTGCGGCCTATGGCGACGTCAATGAGGAAAAACTCGCACGCGAGTTCCTGCAGCGCAAGCGCATGACGAAGCCCGAGGGCCAGAAGCAGGCAGCGCGCGTGTTTCGGACGTTGATGCGCGCCGGATTCAGTAGCCGGGTCATCTTTGGCATCCTGAAGAAGTGGGACGTGGACGAGGAGATGCTGACTGCGCTGGAGGAGGAGGTCAGTGGCTAGGGGATAGCGGGTGGTGGATAGAGGCTAGGTTTTAGAATGTCATCCTGAGCGGAGCGCCCGCAAGAACTTCCGACCCGCTTCTGTGCGGGGGGGCGCGGAGTCGAAGTGCCTGCCCCGAGCTTGCCGAGGGGATCTGCGGTTCGTCGGGGCACTGTAATGGCGCGAGCAAACCGCAGATCCTTCGACTCCGCACGAGCAAAGGAAGCTCGTGCTACGCTCAGGATGACCACGATAACAGGGAGTTGCGTTGCTAGTTGCCAGTTGCTAGTTGCTACTTGCTAACTGCTAGTTGGCTACTGACAACTGGCCACCGACAACTGACTGCATCATGCCGAAGAAACTTGATCACACTGCCGCACTGGAACATCTTTCGCGGGTCGACCGCCGTCTGGCAAAGATCATCGCCCGCCACGGCGAATGCCGCCTGCAACAGGAAACTACGCAGAGCATCTTCGAGGCGCTGCTGGAGTCGATCATCTATCAGCAGCTCAACGGCAAGGTGGCGGCGACGATCACGGAGCGGGTGAAGGCGCTCTTCCCCGAAAACAGCAAGCGCCTGCGCACGCGTCGCGGTCTTGTAGCGGCCTTCCCGTCGCCAGAGCAGATTCTGGCGGCCCGAGAGGAACTGCTTCGCTCCGCAGGACTGTCGCAGGCCAAGATGCTGGCGATTCGCGATCTAGCGGCCAAGACGCTCGACGGAACGGTGCCAACGGTAAAGCAAGCCAGCCGCATGAGCGATGAGGAACTGATTGAGCGCATTGATACGGTTCGCGGCATCGGCCGATGGACGGTCGAGATGCTGCTGCTGTTCCGGCTTGGCCGTCCGGATGTGCTGGCGGTCGACGACTACGGTGTGCGCAAGGGCTTCGCCAAAATGCATAAACTGGCGGAACTGCCCAAGCCGAAAGAGTTGCTGGCTTATGGCGAGCGCTGGCGTCCGTATCGCAGCGTTGCCTGTTGGTACATGTGGCGCGCCGCCGAAATGAAAGATCTTCCGATGGCGGGGAAGCAGGCAAAAAAGGCAGCGACTGCGAAGACGCAGCCCCGGAAGTCTTTGGGCGGCACGAAGAAAACGAGCCACGGTCGCAGCCCAAAGAGAGCTGCGTCACGCGCTTCAAAGACACGCTGAGAGCCGAATAGAAAATTCCCGCTCGAGATGATGTGGCGCTTGCCGGCGAAAGCCAGTCATCCTATCCACGAATGTTTCCAACTATCTTGGCCCCGTACCCGATTGACGCGCTGCCGTGCCGCCGTTAGACTGCATCCAATCGAACAACAGGCACTCGAAATGGCAGGGGACAAACCGTCTTCGCGTCGTCGTGACTTCGAGCACGTCGCCAACCTGAGAAGGCCGCACGTGATTGAATCCTATTGTCCGAACTGCGGTCTGTTCGTGGCGGCAAGCCCTAACCCCAAACTGCTGATATCGGCTGAACTCTTCCACACCTGTCCGGAGTCGCTGAAGTTTTTTGAGCCGCGCAAGTAGCGGCGCGCGCATTCGTCAGAATCCTTGCCTTATTTTTTCTGCAATGCGTCCACAAATATCTGCGCCGCTTCTTTGCGGTCGCCAGAGTCGGTCGAACGAAACCATCGCCGGAACCTCGGCCGGACAGGCTTTGACGGCAGAGCAGATGTTCACCGAGTGCGCCATATCGGCTTTCACGCCGGAGTTCAGGTCGGCGTCGGCGGGCGCGTCCAGGATGATGACGTCGGCGTTAATGTCTTTGCCAAGATGGTTCTGCAGCAGATCGGGATAGTCGCGTATCTCGACGGTCCGCACTACGATGGGCTTACCGGAAGATGTGCGCGGATTGGTGATTTGGAATTCCACAATCCTGCGGTCCATCTCGCTGGCGTAGGGGGAGCCGAGGTTGCGGAATACCTGAATCATTTCAGGGCTGGGCTTCGTCTGCTTGGGCTTGCATGCCAGTAAACCCGTGAACGCGATTACTGCCAGGATTGCAGGGAAAAAAGGTAGTCGCCATGACATTTTCACATGATACCGCAGCGGGCACTTCCGAATGCATCCAGCCGGAGGAGCTGCGACGCACGCACGTCCAATCCCATTCAACACTCGATGAAAGCCTCCCACGTCTCGCCCTGTTGCGGCTGCGTGAATTTGCAGAATTTATGGCTTGAATCGGCCACCCTTTCAGACCACAATAGCTTCCAAGCCAGTAAGTAAAGTAAGACTTGGGATCCGGCATGAATGCAGGTGGGGTGGTCTGTGTCGTTTGGATTGGGCTCTGCTGCTCGGCGGTATACGCACAGCATCTGCCAAAGCCGGCAGCACGCGCATCCGATGGCGATTTACGGCCGCCTGTGACTTCCCCCTTAGCACCGAACGCGCTTGCTATCGCTTCCCATGCCAGCGTCCCGCGGCGAACGGCCGACACCGCACACTTCCTGCTTCTGGCCGGGCTTCCGGCCACCAATAGTTTCGAAGGCGGCATTCCGGGGCCATCGCCGGAGATTGCATGCACTCAATTGGCAGGCCTCAAAGTCACACCGAAACTGGACAGCAACGCCTTCGATCGCCTCAACTTCAGCGGGGCGGCCATTCGGGCCACGTTCGCGCATGAGAATCTGGTGAAAATGGGGCGCAACTTCGTACCCGGACAACCGCTACCGGATGCGCCCCCCTACGTTCCGCTCAGCGCGCGGCAAAAGTTCGATCGCTTCTTGCACTACAGCCACTCCGGAAGCATGGTCTTCGATGTGTTCTCCGATTCCATTTATTCGCAGGCCACGGGAGCCTATCCGAGATTCGGCGGCGGCATGGAAGGCTACGGCAAGCGACTGGGGGCATCGTTGGCAGGAGCCGAGGCGGGAGCGTTTTTCGGGACATTCCTGTTTCCGGCGCTGCTGCACCAGGATCCACGCTACTTCCCTTCGCACCAGGAGGCGATCTCCGACCGCATGGCGTACGCGGCCAGCCGGGTCATTATCGGGCGTAGCGATGACGGCCGCAACGTATTCAACACATCGCTTATCCTCAGCCAGTTCGTGCAGGCAGCCGTTTCCAATGCCTACATTCCGTACCGCAACGAGACGGTATCGGGCACACTGGAGAACGCTCTCACTAATCTGAGCGGAGTGGCGGAGTGGAATATCCTGACCGAATTCTGGCCCGACATCAAACAGTTCTTCGGGCAGCAGCAGCATAAGCTGCTGCATCGTCCGCCGCAGAACCGAAACGCCGACGGCTTCAATCAGATCGCCGAAAAATGACACCGCATAAAACTGATCGCGGTCTGCATCGCGGCCCTTGAGCACTTCCCGGACTGGTGCATCCGCTCATACGGGTAGTGCGGCGCTTCACCTGGATTATTCATCTGTTCTCCCGGCAGAAGGCAGCAAGCTTTGAAGGGGCACGGCTTCAGCCGTGCCGCAAGCTGCTCTCGTCATGGCGGCTTTAGCCACTGCGGGACTTCGGTGCTGACACGAACTGCGAATTCCCTCAGGGGCTAAAGCCCAACGCTCCACGCTCACGTGACGGCACGGCTGAAGCCGTGCCCTTTCAAAGCGTGAGTTCCTCGTGAATAATCCAATTTCAGCACCGCGTTCCGCCTCGGTCAAACACCCTGCTTAAGCCGCTGAGGTCGAAGACTTGGCGGCTTAAGCGCTTTTCCTTGCTGCGCTATACGCGGGCCTAAATAAAGCGCCGTACTACCGGAACAGATCGGATACATCTATTGAGGAATCGCTATAAGGGTGCGCGCAAGTCAGTACCCTGGTGCAGCCCCCGACCGCTCACCGGCGAAGTCAACAGAAATAACGCATACCTTCCAGCCAAAAATCTCATAGAATGGCTGCCATCCGCTCTAAGTGTCCTGAGGAAAACCTACATGAGTCAAGAACTCTCACGCCGGCAGTTCTTGAGCACTTCGTTTGGTGCTTTAGCTGGAAGCGTTCTACTTTCTGATCGTAGCTTTGCGGGCGTGGCGCCCTTCCTTCAGCAGGCCGCGCCTCCACCTGAGTTGCCGATCACCACCATCCGTGCCATGAAGCGGACCCTGGACCTCAACGGCAAAGCCGCCGACGTGATGGGCCTGTTACAACCGAACGGAACGCAGGGTATGAGTTCCGCTGTCAACGCTCCCTTCCAGGTAACGCTGGAGAACCAACTGTCCGTGCCGACGGCGATCCACTGGCATGGCCTGCATCCGCCGAACAATGAAGATGGAGTTCCCGGGGTCACGCAGCTCCCCATACGTCCCGGCGCCAGCGTCCTCTACAACTTCCCCGTTCTACCTCCAGGTACGCATTGGATGCATTCTCATCAGGGATTGCAGGAAGCTTTATTGCTGGCGGCTCCCTTAATCGTGCACGACCCGGCCGATCGAGGTCGCGACGTGCAGGAAGTCGTCATGATGCTGTCTGACTACAGCTTTACCCCGCCGGAGGAAATCTACGCCAAACTACGCCAGGGACCGACAGGTGTGTCTGTCGTCGGCCAACGTCAGCCTCCTCAAAGCATGACTAACATGAAGACGAAACCAGACGCCAACGATGTGAACTATGATGCGTATCTGGCAAACGATCGCACGCTCATTGATCCGGAGGTGGTGCAGGTCGATAAGGGCGGCCGGGTACGTCTGCGGATTATCAACGGCAGCAGCGGCACGAACTTCTTCATCGACCTGGGATCGTTGAGAGGCGAAGTAATCGCGACCGACGGCATGCCGGTTAAGCCCTTTAAGGGAAGTCGATTTCCGCTCGCCATCGCGCAACGTATCGATGTGATGGTACAACTGCCAGCCGATGGAGGTGCCTTCCCTATCCTGGCGCTGCGCGAACTCGCCACCGAGCAAACCGGCATCGTGCTGGCTACTCCGGGCGCAACCATCTCGCGGATTCCGGCCACCGGCTCTTCTACTACAGGCCTACTCACCCTGGATATGGAAAGAAAGCTGACCGCGGCAAATCCACTAAGCTCCAGGGCCGCCGATCAGACCAGTATCCTCCGCCTGCAAGGCAACATGAGCCGCTACGAATGGCTCATCAACGATGTCGCGTTCAACGTGGCTGATCCAGCCAGCGAGAAGGCGCAAGTGCACGTGAAGTCTGGACAGCGAGTGGCGTTGAAGTTTGTCAATGAAACGCCCATGTCGCACCCCATGCATCTTCACGGACACTCCTTCGAGGTGGTCGCCATCAACGATAGCCGCTTTACCGGGCCGCTTAGAGACACCGTGTTGGTTCCGGGTATGACTAGCGTCACCGTGGAATTCGACGCCAACAATCCCGGACTATGGTATGTCCACTGTCATATCCTGTGGCACCTGGATGCGGGCATGGCAACTCTGGTGCAGTATGAGGCTTAGGCTACGAGTCTGCGATCTTCCATATTCGTAGTGCCCAGGCTTTGGCCGGATCCAGGAGGCGTCGGTGTCCGTTGCAGACACCGACGCATTGTCTCGTCCTACTGGGTTGGCGTGAACTCCCAGACCGTGCCGTAGTTGTGGCGTCCGCAGTTGCCGGTACTGCCGTAGAGATTGCCGTTCGCATCCATTGCCAAGGCGCCTCCGGCAATAAAGATCGTATCGTCCCAATAGATAGGCGTACTGTACTGCCAACCGTCGCCCGCCCGCTCCAGCTTGAAAATGTAGCCGTGGGAGGGGATATGGTCACCACCGCACCCTTGGCTACCGCTGCCAGTCCCGTATAGATTCCCGGCGGCATCGAGCGTCAAAGTGTCGAAATAGTCATTTGCAGGTTGCTGTTCGTCACCATGCCGAAGCTCGGTATATACCCAGTTGCCTTCCGAGGGTGTCAGCATGAAAACGACTCCAAGCCACTGTCCTCCTGCCACGTAATAGTACTCGGACTCGCCAAACAGATTACCTGCGCGATCTTGAATTAAAGAATGAGGGTCGCTCACCCCCCAGGGTGTGTCCGGCAGATCGTAGATGACTGACTCGGTCCAGCCCCCTCCCGATCGGCGGAGGCGGAAGACTACGCCGCTGTCGTGGGCGCCGCCCGTTGCCCCCAGCCCATACAGATCGCCATCATTACCGACGAGGAGCGTTGTCGGCTCACCTCCATCGCTTCCTCCGGTGAAGTTGTAGAGGATGGTTTGAATCCAGGTGGTCCCGGCGGGCGCCAGTTCGAAGACGGCTCCGTTTTGCTGTGCACCGCCCGATTCCGAGACGCCGTACAAATTGCCGGCCCGGTCCGTAACCAGGCTGTGGCCCCACCAAGCATCGGTGAGTCCAGTGAACTCGTCGAGGACGTTCTCCCCCCAGCTACAGGAGCCGGTGCGGCAGGCCGTGGGCGCTGGTCTCACGCCGAAAATAAAGCCACAAGGATATTGTCCGTAATCATGATCGCAGTTGGGTACGCCTCCGTAGGCGGCGCCGTACAAAACCCCATTCAAGCCGATGATCACCTCTCGCGGGCCAGACTGGCTGTCGCTGGGAAAGCTATACAGCGTGTTGAGAACCCAGGCAGAACCTGTTTTCATAAGCTTGTAAACCGTTCCGCTCCAGTTCCGTGTTGCTCCGTAAAGATCTCCAAGGGCGTTCATCACAACACCCTCCGGACCCTCGCCACCCTCATGTCCAGTGAAGTCGTAGATCACTTTGAATCCCCCGCTCTGCTCGGGCATACAGGGGCTCTCCCAAAAAATGTCGGAGTGACCGGTTAGGCTGAATGTTTCCGAAGGAATGGAGCCCACTGTATTGAAGTAAGCCGTGGAGGGTCCGCTGTTTTCATCCCAGTAGATCGGGTTGCTGAGCGAGCAGCCCGAGGTGCTGCAGGCATTCTGCAGCGTAATGTAGCCATCACCGTTCCAGGGAGTGTCAGTAAACGAGTAATCAGCTTGATAAAGAGCGTACCCATACTGATTAATTCCCAGGAACGTATTGGTAACGCCGCGCAGCGTCTGGGATGTGCCGCCGAACGAAGTGGAGCCCAAGGCCATGTCCACCGTGGTCAGAAGGTCGCTCGTGGAGGCGTCCCAATACACAAAGCTGAGGCCTTCGAGGGTAGAGTGTGACGGCACAGTGAATGAGTCGCTGACGGCAAAGCCGAAGTTTATGGTCCACGCATCCGTGGTGCCGTTGTAGCGACCATTGTCGTAGAGAATGTCCTGCGACAAAAAACGCTGTGGCTTCTGACTCCGCCGCGAAGAGCTGCAACTGCCGCCACGGGCGGGCGTTGATTGCCGTTGCAGAATTGTGGCTGGACGGGTCAGTTGTTGTGCGAATTGCGGCATGGTCGCCGCCTCGCGCGCAGTGGGCGGGACCCTCTGCCCCCCGGCGCATATCACAGCCAACACCAGGATGACAATGATCTCGGCCACAAGGTATGTAGAAGGTAGGAATCTTTGCGTGTTCATAGCTGCTCTCCTGACGAGCCGGCGCTGCGGCCGGGAAACCGAAGAACGAGAAGATTGGAGAAACGATGACACCTCCAGAGACGCCGGCGTCACGGAAAACGCCGACGCGCTGTTTCTCTACTGCGTTGGGATGAACTGCCAGACCGTGCCGGCGTTGTCCCTTCCGCAGTCAGGGGTCGTGCCATAGAGATTGCCCTGTGTGTCCATCGCCAAGGCACCTCCGGCGGAAAACTCCGTGTCGTACCAATAGACCGGAGTGCTGTATTGCCAGGTATCGCCTGCCCGAGCAAGCTCGAAAATGTATCCGTGGAGGACAGGCCCGTGGAATCCATAACTGCCTCCTCCCGTGCCCCAGAGATTGCCGACGGCGTCGAGCGTGAGATTGGAAAACACGTCATCTAAAGGCTGCTGATCGTCGCCATGCTGAAGCTCGGTATATACCCAGTTGCCGCCCGAGGGTGCCAGCATGAAAACGACTCCAATGCGCTGTCCGTCTCCCCCTTCCCACGGATACCAGTACTCGTACTCACCGAAGAGATTGCCGGCCCTATCCTGAACCAGGGAATGAGGGTTACTCCCGTGGGGGAAACCTACGTCAGGCAGATCGTAAATAGCCGACTCGGACCAGGCGCCTCCCGAGCGGCTGAGGCGAAAGACTACGCCGCTGCCATTGGCACCGCCCCCTCCTGCCATCCCATACAGATCGCTGTCATTGCCGAGTAGCAGCGTCGTGGGCCCTCCTCCGTCGCCCCCACCGGTGAAGCTGTACAGGATGCTTTCCACCCACGCAGTGCCCAAAGGAGTCAACTGGAAGACAGCTCCCTGTTGCCAGACCCCGCCGGATCCTGAGATGCCATACAGATTACCTGCCCGGTCGGAAACCAGACCATGGCCCCCCTCTGCGTCGGTGGGTCCGGTGAAGCTGTAGGGCACGTACTCTGACCAGCTACAGGAACTGGTGCGGCAGGCGGTCGGCGCTGGCCTCAAGTCGAATATCAAGCCGCAATACTCCCCACCACCGTCGCAGTTTTGTAGACCTCCGAAGGCGCCGCCGTAGAGATTCCCATCGAGGCCAAGCGCCACCTCTTGCGGGTAAGATCCGCTGCTTCCGCCTGGAAAGCTATACAGGGTGTTGAGTATCCAGTTCGCACCCGCCTTCAACATCTTGAAGACCGTTCCATTTCCCCAGAACTGCGTGGCTCCGTAGAGATTTCCAGCCGCGTCGATCACTACACCGGCGGGACCAATTCCATCTCCTTCGCCGCTAAAGTCGTGGATCACACTGAAATTTCCGTCGTCCTCGGGCATACAGGGGCTCGGAGGGGGCGGAGGAGGGGGACCGCCAACCTGGCCCGTGAGGGTGAATGCTTCCGAAGGAATGGTGCCAAAGGTGTTCTCGTACGCTGTGGAAGGTCCGCTGTTCTCATCCCAGTAGATTGGGTTGTAGGCTGAGCAGCCCGACGTGCTACAGGCATTCTGCAGCGTGATGTAACCGGCGCCTGACCAGGGAACCCCATTAAACGTGTAATCAGCCCGGTAAAGAGCGTACCCAAACTGGTTGGTTCCCAGAAACGTATTGGTAACGCCGCTCAGCGTCTGGAATGTGCCGCCGAACGACGTGGAGCCCAAGGCCATGTCCACCGTGGTTAGCGGATCATAAGTCGAGGCATCCCAATACACAAAGCTGAGGCCGAAGATGGTGGAGTTTGACGGCACAGTGAATGAGTCGCTGACGGCAAAGCCGAAGTTTATGGTCCACGAATCCGTGGTGCCGTTGTAGAGACCATTGTCGTAGAGCGTGTCCAGCTGTGAGGTTCTTTGTGTCGGCCGACTGCGCCGTGAAGCGCTACACGAATCGCCATGCCGGGACGGCGGCCGTCGCAGAGTTGAGGCGGGGTGAGAGGCCAGTTGTTGTGCGAATTGCGGCATGGTCGCCGCCTCGCGCGCAGTCGGCGGGACCCTCTGGGCTCTGACCGAAACCACCGCGAGTACCAGGATGAAGATCACCCCAAGAACAAGGTGTATCAGCGATAGAGATCTTTGCGTGTTCATAGCTGCTCTCCCTGAGAAGCCGGCGCAGACGGCCGGAAATGAAAGACGAGAAAGATGGAGAAGCCCGCTACTTCGTCAGGGGTGGGCGGGCAGTACAGCAACCAGGGAACGAGAGGTTGGAGGGCCTGGTTTCTCGCTCGGGCTTGCGGGAAATCACGTGGGTGGGAAAAACGCCGCCCAATCCTCTTCCCTGGAAGGCTAGCGCGCGGCCAACGTCGTGTCAGTGAGACCCGACATGCTGCTCTGTGACAAAAAGAGAAGGCGCCTGGCCCAGAATCGTGCTGCAACGTCGGCTACACTAGCAACGAAATCGGTTTGAGTATCGATGCTGCAGAGCTTGACGACCTTCTCCGAATGTTTCCGGATTGCAACCAGGGCCCTATTGTCCGCGGCAGCGCCGACTCTTTTTCTAATCATCGTCTCGACTAGCGTCCTTCCTCAAGAGCCATCCCTCGTTGATCCCTTCCCGGAAGCTGAGAGCGACTTCGGCCCAGACGCGCTTCCTCAGGCACCTGCACCCGCTCCCCAAACATCGCAAGTTCCAAGCATTCCTCCGAAACTAAAAAAGGTTGACTGCCCGCACTCCGCCAATCCACATCGGCGTCACATGGGTTGCAAGGATGAAGATTTCGATTGGGACGAAACTCTTTCCGGAACTTGGAGCAGTCTGCGCTCCAAAATGCGCCAGATGGGAATCTCGCCCTCGTTGTCGTACACCGGCGCGTTACAGACTAATGTCACCGGCCAAACCCAGCAGATCTGGAGCTACGCCGGTCAGCTGGTCGGCGGTCTAAACGTCGATCTCGACAAGCTCCTCAAGCTCCCGGGAACGTCCGTCTACATTGCCGGTTCCTGGGGCACGGGCAGCAATTTGAGCGGCTCGTTGCGCAACCTGTTTCCGGTTAATTCGCTCTACGCCCCAACCTACTATCTCGGCGAGATGTACTTGCAACAAACCCTACTCAACCAGAACCTCACCCTCGTCGGAGGCCGTTTAGCGGCATCCAATACCTTCGCCACCCTTCCCGTCTTTTCCAACTATGTAAATTACGGTCTTAACCCCAATCCTTATCCCCTGGGCGGAAACGACATCGCCTTCTTCGGTCCGCCTACGGGAACCGAGTGGGGCGCTCAGGCCACCTACACCGTCACCTCCATGGTTCAAGTCTCCGCCGGACTCTTCAACACCAACCTGAACTCGGCCAACGGCCAGAACCATGGGACCGACTGGACGCTACAGCAAGACAACAAAGGCGCTTTGGTTGTGGCCGAGGTCAGCTATTATCCCCATCAGATAGCGACCGATAACGGCAAGCAAGGCGAGTACACCGTGGGCGTGATCACCGACAACAACTCGTTCCCTACTCTGCCCGACGGGGCGGCCAAAAGCGGTGGCTACACCGGAGTGTTTGCCCTGGGTCAGGAGATGGTCTACCAGCCCGACGGCCCAAATACCTCGCGGGGACTGATCGTGTGGGGTAGCTGGGCCTACAATTCGAAACCGCTCATCAGTCCGATACCCTGTTTTGGGGCGCTGGTGCAAGTTATCAGGGGCTGATCCCCGCGCGTAAGAATGACGTTGTTTCGGCAGGGTGGATTTATGGACAGGTCAGTAATTCTATCCCTGGGGCCGGCGCCGAGCAGGTAGTGGAAGTGAACTACCGCTGGCTCTACCGCCGATTCCTGGCCATCACTCCTGACTTCCAGTACATCTGGAAGCCGGCCGGTTACAGCGTTCCGGGAGTGGCGGTCCCCGGGGTTCAAGTCTCCATCACGTTTTAACTTCCCCAGCATGAAGCGCAGCGCAACCCACTTGCAAACACTCCGTTTCGTTGCATGACATTTGTCATCCCCTGCCGCTGACATTCCACACTGGCGTCCGCCGCATGCTCAAGGCGACAATCATTTCTGTCAGTTGGAATGCGAGGAAAAAGCGAACCCTAAAGCGCTTCTGAAACGTATGGAATCAGCAGTCCATCCTCTTCCAAACTTGCCGCAAGAATGCGATGCTAATAGCACGCCCCAGGGAGAGTCGGACCACACTGATATGAAAGACCTGAAGGACGAGCTGGCATCTTTGCGGATTGATCGCGACACGCCCCGCCGGGGACGATGGCGAATCCCGGTGCTGCTGCTTCTCGTCATCGTCGCGGCTGCCGGCGTTCTCTATTTCATGCGCGTTCGTCCGGCTTTCGGCGCAGTCGAGGTCCAAACCGTGCAGCCCAGCGTTCAGAGCGGCACTGGCGCTATGGCAGGGACGCCCATTCTGACTGCGTCCGGCTACCTGGTGGCGCGGCGGCAGTCGGTAGTGTCCTCGAAAATTCAGGGACGCATCGAAAAATTGCTGGTTGAAGAAGGCAGCGTAGTGAAGGAAGGCGATGTGCTGGCGACGCTGGAAAACGAGGACTACATTGCCGCCATTGCCAAGGCCAAGGCCGATATCGAATACGCCAAGGCTGACCTGGCGGAGGCGCAGCGCCAGGAGCGCTTGCAGGACGACCTCTACGGCAGCAAGGTGGTGTCGCAGGATGCGCTCGACGCAGCCAAGGCCAAGGTCGCACTGGCTGCGGCCACTATCGATCAGGACAAGGCGAACTTGCTGGTGCAACAGGCAAATCTGGACTTCACCACTATTCGCGCGCCCTTTGCCGGCGTTGTGGTGAAGAAGATGACCGAGGCGGGTGAGAGCGTGGCTCCCATTCCTCCGGGCGTAAACATCTCGACGTCATCGGGCGCTATCGTCGCCATTGCCGACATGAATTCACTGGAAGCGGAAGTCGACGTGAACGAGGCCAATGTCGCCCAGTTGCAATCGGGCCAGCCGGCAGAAATCTCCGTGCAGGCGATTCCCGGCCACACTTATAAAGGCGTGCTGCGCCAGGTGATCCCTACCGCTGACCGGACAAAGGCTACGGTGACGGTGAAGACCACCATCCTCGACAAAGACAAGTATCTGAAACCGGAGATGAGTTGCAACGTGACCTTCCTGCAACCGCCGAAGCACGCCGAGAAGACGGCGGCTGCGCCTAAGCGCATCGTGACGATTCCCAAGGAAACAATCGTCACCCGCGACGGCAAGTCAGTGGTGTTCCAAGTCGAGGATAACAAGGTCCACCAGCTTCCCGTGGTGACCGGAGCAGATCTCCGTGGGCAGGTCATCGTCACCAGTGGAGTGGTGGGTTCAGAAATACTGGTGAACAATCCACCAGACAAGTTGAAGGACGGCGATTCGGTGAAGGTGAAGAGTTAGCAAAGCCCTGATTGAATCGTGGTTTGAAGTTGAGTCTTGGTTTTGAAGGGGACGGCCTTCAGGCCGTCCGTAAGTGTCTAAAATGCGGCGGGCTTCAGCCCCTGCGGGACTGCAAGATGACTTAATCAGAGGTTTCTTGGCAGATAAGCGCGTAGTAGCACATAAATTCTAGGTTTGTGGCCGAATCATTTACCACGATTTGGGGGATTTGTTCGGGCTATAAAGTGGCGCTTTAAGGCCCTTGGCTGGTCCTAGGAGTGACGCGAGACCCTGAGGATGACTCCAAGGGCCTCCGGAACGACAGAGAGCGACCAGCGGCCCGCTAGAGGCCCTAGCGAGCATTTCCCTCTTTGGGAATTCTAGATCATAGAAAACGGCCAGAAGGCGAACGCAAGAACCTGATTCGAGGACACGGGAGAAATCATGAGTGCAACCGAAGTGGCGACCAAGACAGGCGCGGTCAGCGTGCAAAATGTCCGCAAGTTTTACCAGCGCGACAGTTTGCAGATCAAGGTACTGGATGGCTTGAGCCTGGAAGTCCCGCCGGGCGAGTTCATGGCCCTGATGGGCCCGTCTGGCTCGGGCAAGACCACGCTGCTGAACCTGATTGCGGGAATTGACCGCGCCACTTCCGGTCGCGTGGTGGTCGCAGGAACTGATCTGGGCCCGCTCTCGGAAGGCGAGCTGGCCAAGTGGCGCAGCCGCAACGTCGGCTTCATCTTCCAGTTCTACAACCTGATTCCAGTGCTGAACGCCGTGGAGAACGTGGAGCTGCCGTTGCTGCTCACTTCCCTTTCCAAGCGGGAACGGCGCGAGCGCGCCATGACCGCGCTGAAGATCGTTGGGCTCTCGGACCGTTACAAGCACTATCCGCGTCAGCTCTCGGGTGGACAGGAGCAGCGCGTCGCCATCGCGCGCGCCGTGGTCACCGATCCCACGGTGCTGGTGGCGGACGAGCCTACGGGCGATCTCGACCACCAGAGCGCAGAAGAGATTCTGGACCTGATGCAGACTTTCAACAAGGAATTCGGCAAGACCATCGTGATGGTGACCCACGATCCGCGTGCCGCCGAGCGCGCCCATACGCAGCGCCATTTAGATAAGGGAGTTCTGACCGCCTGATGGCGAATCACCACGGAGACACGGAGCACACGGAGTCAAGAATGGAAAAACATTTTCTCCGTGATCTCCGTGCCTCCGTGGTGAATACGAGATCTATGTTATGAAATTCGCACCGCTCATTCTCAAGCACCTTCGCAGGAACTGGCTCCGCACGCTTAGCACCGTGCTGGCGATGGCGGTCTGCATCTTCCTCATCTGCACCCTGCAGACGGTGGTGGACGCGGTCAATTACGGATTGCATTTGGGCAATGCGTCGCGCCTGGTGACCCGCCACTACGTGAGCCTGGTCTACAATCTGCCGAATTCCTATAAGAACAAAATCGCCGCCATTCCCGGCGTGAAGAACACTACCATCAACAACTGGTTTGGCGGCGTGTATCGTGGCGACTTCAAATACTTCTTCGCCAATATGGCAGTCGAACCGGAGCCATTCCTGCAAATCTATCCCGAGATCATGCTACCGGAAGACCAGAAGCAGGCCTGGTTTCACGATGGGCGAGGCTGCATTGTCGGCCGCAAGCTGGCCGAGAAATGGGGATGGAAGGTTGGTGACACCTTTCAGCTGGAAAGCTTCATTCCCCCGTACCGCGTAGGCAAGCCGTTCGAGTTCGTCATCGATGGAATCTACGACACGGACCCGGTGAAATATCCCGGCACCGACCTGACCGCGATGTACTTCCACTACAAGTATCTGTACGAAGCTACCGGGCAGAAGGCCGGCGTGGGTACCATAACCTCGCTGATTGACGATCCCAAAAATGCCGGCCGTATCAGCAAGGCCATCGATGCTGAATTTGAAAACAGCGATGTGCAAACCAAGACGGAGACCGAGCAGCAGTTCCGCGCCAGTTTTATTGCCATGGCAGGAAATCTGGCGCTGCTGCTGAACGGCATCGGGCTGGCGGTGGCGTTCACCATCCTTTTGGTGACGGCCAATACCATGTCCATCGCGGTCCGCGAACGGCAGCAGGAGATTGGCGTTCTTAAGACGCTAGGATATCCCAGCGGGCTGGTCATGGCGCTGATCCTCATCGAAGCGCTGCTGCTGGGAGTCATGGGTGGCATCCTGGGTCTGGGCTTCGCCAGTTTGATGATCCAGGCCCTGCCCAACATTCCTTTTGGTGTCGGCGACGTGGTGCGCCAGTTTCCGGGGCTGGGGTTGTCGCCGAAGATTGTTTCCTATGGATTGGGCACGGCACTCCTGCTAGGGCTGCTGGCAGGGTTGGTTCCCGCGCTGCTGGCGTATCGTGCGAGGATCACTGAAGTGTTGAGGCAGGTGTGAGGAAGGAAGCAACTAGCAACTGGCTTTTGGGCTCTTAGCCATTAGCTCTTAGCGGGCAAAAACAGCGCGTGCGGACCTCTATTGAAATGAGTCCCACCGCAGGCGGGACGGAAGTGATTAGCCCAGCGCGGGAGCGCTGGGTCACCGCGAACCAGAGAAGCAGAGTCCCGTAGGGACGACACAGTTTCATCGGAATCGGGTGAATGCCAAATGTCAGAGCGCGACATTGCCGAAGAAGCGAAGAAGAAGAATATTCTCGACATGGCGCTAACCTTTACGGCGATGATGAGAAATTTCAACTCGGGTTCGAAAAAAAGAATTACGCAAAAACTCGGGGAGACCACCGATCGATTGCACGACGTTAGGGCTGCCGAAGATTACGAGAAGCTTCACAACGAGTTCTGCGGCTGGTTTTGCGGGGAAATTCGCACCGCAGAAAAAACCGATCGGAATAGCGGGGCAGTCATCAAGCCGAGTCAACCCGCATCCTTCGGTCAGGCTGCAAAAGTGCTGAACGTTGCACGCAAGGTCTATGTTTTTTACTGCGTCCAGCCGTCGGCGGAGGTGGCTGCTCGAATCCATCCATTTCTGCACGCTGCCGCGGACGTGCCAATCATGAATCACCTGAGACGTAAATACGCCGGCGTACCGACTCAAGCTAGGACAATCGAGCAAGTTGATGAGAGTACGTACCGACTACTTCGAACGCTAGTCTCCCGGGATATACGGGATAATTTTCAAGATGCCGTCTCACAGGTTCAGTACGATGACATCATGTGGCAAAAACTTAATCGTACATAGCGTTTCGTCGATCTTTTTTCCGTGAACTCCGTGCCTCCGTGGTGAATTGCATATGGCGCTACCTATCTCCTACAACGTTCGCAACCTGCGCTCCCGCTGGAAGGTCACCCTGTTGGCCATCTTCGGAATCGCGTTGGTGGTGGCCGCATTTGTGACCATTCTGTCCATGGCCCGTGGATTCAGCATCGCCCTCAGTTCCACCGGCTCCGACAACAATGCCATCGTCACCCAGCGCGGCTCCATGTCGGAGCTGACCTCGTGGATCGACATTGGCAACGCCAACCTCATCGCGGTTGATCCTCGGGTCGCACGGGGTGATGACGGCAAGCCCCTGGCTTCCTGCGAAGTCGTCGTGATTACCACCCGCCCCAAGAAAGGCGACAACATTCCCACCAACATTACCTTCCGCGGCGTGACCCCGACTGCCTTCAAAGTGCGCAACAATATCAAAATTGTCGAAGGCAGGACTTTCACCCCTGGCTTGTTCGAGGTGATTGTCGGCAAGAAAATTACCGACCGCGTGACCGGAGTAAACATCGGCGACACCCTCAATATCCAGCGCAAGAACTGGAAGGTAGTCGGCTTTTTCACTGCCGACGACAGCTCCTTCGAGAGCGAGATCTGGGGCGACTATGACGCCATGGCGCCGGCCATTGGCCGCAATGGCGGATGCGAATCGCTGACCGTGCGGCTTACCAATCCGACCGTGCTGGCGTCCTTCGACAAAGACATTCGCGCCAATCCCCAGGTCCAGGTACAAGCGGACTCCGAGAAAAAGTATTACGAGAACCTGGCAGGTAGTACGGGCTCGGTACTGATCGCGCTGGCGTCATTCGTGGCTATCGTGATGGGCATCGGCGCGGTTTTCGGCGCGATGAATACCATGTATGCCATCGTTTCTCAGCGCACGCGCGAGATCGGGACCTTGCGCGCTCTGGGCTTCTCGCGCTTCAGTATCCTGTTTTCGTTTGTGATGGAGTCGGTGTTGCTTGCCATCGTCGGGGGAGTGCTGGGCTGCCTGATCGCCTTGCCGATGAACGGTTACACCGCTGCCACCGGAACCAACGCCTTCAGCGAACTCGCGTTTGCTTTCAAGGTGACGCCGCCGCTACTGATTATCGGCCTAAGCTTCGCCGTGCTGATGGGATTCGTCGGCGGCCTGCTGCCGGCCTTCCGCGCGGCACGGATGCCGATCACGCGGGCGTTGCGGGAAGCGTAGGGAGGCCGCTCTTCGCTCGTCGCGTTTCGCCTTTCGCTATTCGTCCCGAGCGGAGCGCAGCGGAGTCGAGGGATCTGCGGTTTCTCGAGTGTCATCCTGAGCTACGAGCGGAGCGAGGAGTCGAAGGATCTGCGGTCTCGGGGTCGTCGCCCTGAGCGCGAAGCGCGTCACAAACGTAGCCCAGGACGTGAGTCCTGAGTAAGTATTGTGAAAAATTTCGAGTCCCCCGGGGACGGCACAAAGTTCCGCCTGTTCGTGTTTTGCCTTCCACTACTTCCGCGAGACTCGAGCCTCACGACTCGAAACTATCCACTACCCACTATTCACCATCCACTGCCATTAGATTCCCAACCCCGTCACCCGCCACCCCGCCCCATGTACCTTGTGCCGGATGTTGAGCGTGATCAGCAGCGCGGTCATAGCTTCCACGATGCGCGCGTTCTCCAGCTTGCCGCCATCGATGGCGCGCACTCCGGGAATCTTGGTCGCCAGCTCCGACGCGGCCTGCCGCGCACGTTCGTCGTCGCTGCACACGATGACATCGCAATCCACCGGCTGATCGCCTTGCAATACCGTCGACGACAGGCTGTGAAACGCTGCCGCCACCGGAATGCTCTTGCCGACGATTTCCGCTGCCTGCTCCGCCGCCGACCCCTGCCACACGCCCAGCACGCGCGTCGGGCGCCCGCCCACGGCAGCCGCCAGCGGGACGGTCGCATCGATCAGCACGGTACCTTGCCGTAACGCCGGTTTGAGCTGCTTCAGTAACTCCGCTTGTCCGGCAAACGGGACCGTTAGTACCACAATGTCGGACATCTTGACGGCGGTCGCGTTGTCCGCGCCTTCCACGCTGCCCAGCGGCCCAACTTTTTCCGCGATCTGCGCCGCCGTAGCCTTGGCGCGTTCGCCGTCCCGGGAGCCGATAATCACCGACTCGCCGGCGCGCACCCAGCGTAGCGCCAGGCCCGATCCTTCCGGCCCCGTACCTCCGACGATGGCAATCATGCTGCCCCACCCGCCACCATTGGCTCCAACGCCGGATAGATATATTTCGTATAGACGGTGTTCCTCTGCGCCGGAATTCTTCCCAACTCCAGAATTCGCTCCTGAAATTCCGTCGTCGACATGTACTGTCCCGCCGTGGCGCCCGCCAGCCTCGAAATGTTTTCCTCGAACAGCGTGCCGCCGTAATCGTCGGCGCCCGCGAGCAGCGCAAGTTGCGAAACTTGCCGGCCAAGCTTCACCCACGAAACCTGAATGTGATTGATCGCTCCTGCCAGCATCACCCGAGCCAGCGCGTGCACCCTCAAGTGTTCTTCCAGCGTCGCTCCTGCGCGCGCCAGACCCTGCGCAAACAGTAAGGTGTTGTCGTGGATGAACCCAAGCGGCACAAACTCGGTGAATCCGCCGGTGCGTGACTGGATCGCGCGCAGCAGCAATAATTGGTTGACCCAATGTTCGTGCGTCTCCGCGTGACCGTACATCATGGTCGAGGTGCTGCGGATGCCGCATTCGTGCGCAGTCTCGATCACCTCGCACCATTGCGCGGTGGTCAGTTTGTTGGCGGAGAGTACGTGGCGGACGCCGTCATCAAGAATTTCAGCCGCGGTGCCGGGGAGGGTGTCCAGCCCGTTGTCCTTCAGCATCAGCAGGTACTCGCGCAGCGGCATTCCCGTGAGTTCGACGCCGTACACCATCTCCATCGGCGAGAACGCGTGGGCGTGCATCTTGGGCGTGGCCGACTTCACCGCGCGCAGAATATCGCGGTAGTAGAACGGCGGCAGGTCGCGCGGCAGACCGCCCTGGATGCAGACTTCGGTCGCACCCCACTGTTCGGCTTCGCGGCACTTCTGCCCCAACTCGTCGAGCGAGAGAAAGTACGCAGTCTCATCGCGCGGGCCGACGCTGAAGGCGCAGAACTTGCAACCCACAAAACAAACGTTCGTGAAATTGATGTTGCGGGTAACCACATAGCTGACGACGTCACCCACCAACTGCCGGCGCAGTTCATTGGCCGCAACTACGAGGCCAAGCAGATCGTCGCCGGAGCTGCTCGCCAGCGCGAGACATTCGTCGCGCGTGAGCACACCGCCATCAAGAAATGACAGTACCCTTTCCAGGGCCGCTCGTATCGGCGCTGCCACGCGACTCTGGACGTCGTCCCATCTCGCATTCTGAAGTGTCTGCTGATTGGCCCAACTGATGTCGTGCATAGGTCCCCACGTGTCTTCAGCGAGAGCTGTCGCCGCTACAGGTTTCTTCATTAGGTTGCGCTTTACTATTTATCATCCTGAGTGACGAGCGCAGCGAGGAGTCGAAGGACCCCTATCGCTCTCACAATGTTTCATCCAGGGTGAAGCGCCCTACCTTCCACTTTTGTCATCCTGAGCGCAGCGCTCGCCGCGGCTTTTCGACCCGCTTCTTTTGCGAGTCGGGCGGGCGCGGAGTCGAAGGATCTGCGGTTCTGCCGACGGCCTTAGGGAACGCTACACAACCTCTGTCGTCCCTAAAGGGACTCCGATCTATTTCCCAAGCCACCCAGCACTCCGCCTGCGGCTCCGTACTGGGCTAGACTGTTCCGCGCCTACGGCGCTGACTCCCGGCACGAATTGATCCGCGTCGAGCGCTCAACTGAGCCGCGCTTACAGCACTGAGCTCTCGGCACGAATCCATCCGCGACGAACGCTCACCGGAACAAATCCTTCTCCTTTGGCCGCACCATTTGTCGCGCACTGCCGTTGCCGCGACGATACGCATAACCTCGGATTATACAAGCCGGAACGCGCGAATCCTTGCCACAGACCAACCCTGCAACGCACGCCAGTTCGTCGGCCACTGCTTCTTCCGTGGCATGCATTTGGTAGCCATATGGATCGCGCTTTCCACGATAGTCGTGAATCACCTTCATGCCCGCCACGCCAATCGCGACTTCGCATAAACCCTCGCGCCATGGCCGTCCAAAGCTGTCGGCAATGATGACCGGGATGTGCAATCCGGTGCGCTTCTTTAATTGTCTGTGAATTTGCGCCGCCGACTGGTCCGCGTCCGACGGCAGGAGCACCGCGGTTTTGCCACCGTCCACATTGGAAACGTCTACGCCGCTGTTGGCACACACCAGTCCGTGCTCGGTCTCGGTGATGAGGATCTGCTTCTTGCGCACTACCCGTTTGGCCTCGTGCAACGCCAGTTCCACCACGCGCTCATCCACGCCGTTCTCGCGGCCGAATCTGCGGGCCGCAGCGGATGGCTTCACCGAGTCGAGCGCCACCATGCGACCCTCCGCCTTGGATACGATCTTGTGCTTGACCACGAGAACGTCGCCGACGTGAACCCGCAGTCCACCAAGTGCCAGCGCGTCGACAATGAGTTTAGCCACGGAATCGCCAGCAAATACGTCGCGAATGCCGAGCACGGGAATCGCGCGAAGCTCGCCGGTATTGACAACAGGTGTGTATGCCATCAGACCGCTTTCACACAGGGAATGTGGAACTAACGCTTTGAAGGGGAGCGGCTTCAGAGGTTGCTGGAAAAGCCTGGCAAACACTTTTGGTGGGAGCCCCCTGCTTCAGCAGGGGGAAGCTGGACTTTAGTCCAGCGGAAGAGCGCTCGATTTCAAAATGGGCTTTAGCCCTGAGTTTTCCAATTGCCGGCGCTAAAGCGCGTGACCAAAGGCCAGCCTTTACCGGAGCGCTGAAGCGCTCCTTCCCTCGCATAAATGCGGGGGCTCCCACCAAGAAGTACATTCCAAGAGTCATACTCTGCCTTTTCAGCAGCTCTTCAGCCGCGCCCCTTCACCGAAATGAATGATCAAATTAAAGGGCCGAGCCAGCCACGAATTCAGTTTTCAATGCGCATCAGACGGCCGCTTCCCACTGCGCCTCATCCTCCGCCCCGTCGCGCCATGCTCGCAGCAGCCTCTGCGCATGGGTGTCGCCGTCGCGTTGCAGCAGCAAATCGAGTTCGTGAGGATTGTCGATGTCCAATCCGATGCCGGGCATTTCGAGAATCACCAGCTTCTTGCCGGTCTTTTGCATGGCCTCACAGTGCGGCAGGAAGCTGTCATTGCCAAAGCGCAGCGGAATGATGGATGCCGGCCGACGCAGAATACAATTGCTGCCGCGATGATCGTACGCGGGCACGAACACCGCTCCTTCGACGGGAGCTGCGTCCAGCACGCGCCCCAGTTCGTCGCTGGTGATGAGCGGGATGTCGCCCGGCACGACGATGGTGGTATCGTACCCCCGCTGCTCGCACCACGCGGTGGCCATTTCGACGGCGGCGGTTTCGCTTTCATTGCGCTGGTCCTCAATCACAAGGAAGCCAAACTCTCCGGCCACCGACTGCGCTCGGGGATCACCGGTTACCAACGCCACGTCGATGCGGTCGTGCACGCCAGCGGCTGCGGTCATCACATCGCGCAACATCGCCTCCGCCAGTTGCGAGCGTCGGCCCTGGTCCAACACCGAGGCCAGACGCTGCTTCGCCGTCGTCAGGCTCTTCACCGGAATGAGCAGGATGCCACGCATGGTTAGGCCTTCGCGCTGCGTTCTGTTTCGCACGCCTCCAACGCAACTCGCGCCAGCTCACGCTTGTCGTCCATCGAATTCATGATGGTATTCGTGCAAACAACACGCAAGCTTTCCGTGCATAGGGTGCCAGCCACAACTTCATCAGCCTTGTCCGCAATCAGCACATCCAGAAAATCATGATAAGCGTGGGCAATACCTGCGATGCCTCTGGCCCAGCCCATCGTCTTCATCAGGTCGCCTGCCGGGCCGCTCACCGCGTCGCCGCCGACGATCGGACTCACCGCGGCGATCGGGGCCTTCGTCTGCCGCAGGGCATCGCGAATTCCGGCCACTGCAAGAATCGGACCGATGCTGGTTACGGGATTGCTGGGCGCGAAAATGATCGACTCGGCGGCTGCAATGCTCTCCACCACGCCTGGCGCCGGACGCGCGCGCTGTGCCCCCTCAAACCGTACTCTCCGCACTGCCACCTGGTGGCGCTCGCGCACAAAATATTCCTGAAACGTCAGCGTATCCCTCGCCGTATCGAGCATGGTCGAAACCCGGTCGTCCGACATAGGCAGCACGCGCGCGCGAATCCCCATCTTGCCTGCCAGTTCCGCGGTCGCGGTGCTTAGCGACTTCCCCGCTCGCAGCATCGCAGTTCGCGTCAGGTGTGTAGCAAGATCCAGATCGCCAAGGCTAAACCACGCCGGCTGCTCCAGTTCCTTCATCCGCTCCAAGCAACGAAAGCTGTCGTCCTCCATGCCCCAGCCGCGGTCGTTGCTCAGCAAGTCCGACAGTCCGTAGAGCACGGAGTCGATGTCCGGTGAGACGTGCAGTCCCCACCACTCGATGTCATCGCCGGTATTCACGACGACCGTGAGGTTCTCCGGCGCAACCACCTGCTGTAAGCCCTGAACCAGCTTTGTACCGCCCGTCCCACCTGTGAAGACGACGATCATCTACGCCGCCCTCGCATAACCGTCGGCGTCGACAGCATCCCCCACGCGTTTGCCCAATAACCCGCCGCGCTGCGACACTCTCGGAACATATTCCGGATACACCGGCAATCGCTGCTTCAACCTCTGTCCTGCGGCCTCGGTGCGACGCTGCAGATCGAGCAGATGCGGCCACGGCGCTTCCGGATTGATGTAGTCAGGCGTCAGCGGCGACACCCCTCCCCAATCGTTGATACCGCCCTCGAGCAGTCTCTCGTACCCCTTCTCCGTGAGGTTCGGCGGCGCCTGGATGTTCATGTCGCGCAGCAGCAGTCGCGCCACCGCCAACGTTCGCAGCATGTCGCCCGTGTCCGGCTCAGGCCACGCCGCCATCGGAATCCGTGGCTTCACGCGAAAATTCTGGATGATGACCTCCTGGATGTGCCCGTATCGCCCATGCAAACGTTGGATGGCCAGCAGCGACTCGACACGGTCCTCCATGGTCTCGCCAATACCGATCAGGATTCCGGTGGTGAAAGGCACGCCCAACTTGCCCGCGTCTTCGATGGTCTTCAGGCGCAGAGACGGTAGCTTGTCCGGCGTCCGATCAGCCGGGTGAGCAGCTAGAAGATTAGTGCTGGTGCTCTCCAGCATCAGCCCGAGGCTGGGATTACTCTCGCGCAGACGCGCAATCCAGTTGGCGCTCAGCAGCCCGGGATTGGCATGAGGCAGCAGCCGGGTCTCGCGCAGCACCAGTTCGCACATGGCTTGCAGATAATGCAGCGTGCTGCGATAGCCCAGCTTGCGCAGGGTCTCGCGCATCTCGGGAAACAGCGCTTCCGGCCTGTCTCCCAGCGAGCACAGCGCCTCGGTGCATCCGAGCTTTTCGCCTTGTTGCGCAACCGCCAGGACCTCCTCGGGCGTCATGGTGTGCGCACCAGGCTCTCCCGGATCGCGACGGTAAGTGCAGTACCCGCAATAATCGCGGCAAAGATTGGTCAGGGGGATGAACACCTTGCGCGAATAGGTGATGACGCCAGAGCGATATTGTTCTTTGAGGGATTGCGCCGCGGTAAGCAGCTCAGGCAGAAGTTCATCATCACAGCGCAACAGCTGACAGGCGATGTCCGCGGTCAGCACCTGTCCATCGTGCGCCTCGCGCAAATGGGCGGCCAGCGATCCGTTGGACCCGTAACCCGCTGCTATAGGCCGTACTGTGCTCCCTGCCAGCAAGTGAATCCTCGATTATCACGCCCGCACGAAAAGCGGCGTTATCGAGAATAGCGCAAGACACAGAACGTCGCACGCCGCCACGCGGCCTAGTCTCCGAGTTTGCGATCACCCGATGCTGATTTTTGACTTGTCATCCTGAGCGGAGCGCCCGCAACGATCTTCCGACCCGAGGGGTTTGCGGGTCGGGCGGGCGCGCAGTCGAAGGATCTGCGTTTTTCCGCAGCAGGCCAACACCGGCGAGCCGCAGGTCCCTCGACTCCTCGCTGCACTCGTCGCTCGGGATGACAATCCAAAATACTTCCGCTCATCTACGGCTCCTGCGGCACTTCGCATATCCGGTACCGTCCCCGAAAATACAGCAACGGCGCGCCTTCCGCCACGCTAACTTCCCTCACCTCGCCGACAAAAATGGTATGGTCGCCGCCTTGGTAGTCATGCACGACGGAACAATCCAGATTGGCCAGCGCGTTCTGCAGCACCGGCGTACCGCTTTGCATCGGCCGATAACGAATACCCAGACGATACGCGGCGTCGTGGTTGCGCTCGGGATCGGCGAAAAACTCCGACAGCGCTTCTTGCTCCTCCTTGAGCACGCTGACGCCAAACTGCCGGCGCTCGCGGATGTGCAGGTAGGTCTCGGCCAGATGGTCGATGCAGACCAGCACCAGAGGAGGATGCAATGACACCGAGCAGAAGGCGTTGGCGGTCATGCCGTGCACATCCCCGGCTGGCGTTTCCACCGTAATCACCGTGACGCCGCTGGCGAAGCGTCCCAGCGCCGCTCGGAATTCGTTGGGTGAGACCAAGTCTGGCATACAGTGCAGGTCAAGCGCGAAGCTGAAACCTAGACGACAATATATCCCATCCCATCGCGCCCGCCATGTACGTTAATGTGGAGTCTCTACGCCCGACCGCCCGAGAAGACTCAACCTCGGATTTGCACGGATTTCACGGATCAAGTCTTATCTAATGACTGTTCTGCCGTTGATATATCCGTGTTCATCCGTGAAAATCCGTGGTCAACAAAACCCGTCAATTTGCGATAATCTTGAGCACGGACGAAATTAGGGTGTTGGGGTCGGGATGTATCCAAAAGCATTTGCATATCACCGGGCGAAATCCTATCCGGAAGCCGTGACCATGCTCGGCCAGTTGGGCGACGAAGCCAAGCTGTTGGCGGGCGGGCAGAGCCTCATCCCACTGATGAAGCTTCGTCTCTCGGCGCCACGGCATCTCGTCGACCTTAATTTCATTCCGGGCACTTCCTACATCCACCGCAACGGCGCACTGCGCCTAGGCGCGATGACGCGCCACGCCGAGATCGCGGCCTCGAACGACGCAGCGCGAATTCCGATTCTCCATGACTGCGCCGCCGGAATCGCCGACCCGCAGGTGCGCAACCTTGGAACCATAGGCGGCTCGATTGCGGAAGCGGATCCTACGGGCGACTGGGCGCCGGTGCTGCTGGCGCTCGGCGCAAGGGTCCACACGCTTGGCCCCGGCGGCGTTCGCAGTATCGAAATCGGCGAGTTCATCCAGGATGCCTACACCACGGTGTTGCAGCCCGGCGAACTCATCACCGAGGTCGCCGTGAACCTTCAGCCCAAGCGCAGCGGCGGAGCATACATCGCGCTGAAGCGTTGCGCGCCGGTTTACGCCAGCGCCAGCATCGCCGTGCAGCTCACCATGCAAGACGACCAGACGTGCCAGGACGCGCGCATTTATCTTGGTGTACTCGGCCTGACTGCACTCCGTGTCGACGCCGCCGAGGAAGCTCTACGCGGCCAACAAGTCACGCCGCAGGCCCTCGAAAGAGTACGCACAGCGGTGATGGACATTGCGCAACCACAATCCGACATGCGAGGCTCGGCCGAGTACAAGCGCCAGGCAGCAGGGGCCCTCGCCAAGCTGGCCGTCGAAGCAGCCGTGAAGCGCGCCCGCGGAGAGCACGTGGAGGTCACGCATCTTTATGCCTGAGAACATCCCTCGCGTGCGCGTCAGCGCGAAGATCAACGGCAAGCAATACATGCGCGACGTCGAACCGCGCACCTTGCTGGTGCAGTTTCTGCGCGAAGAGCTGAGCTTGACCGGAACTCACATCGGCTGCGACACCAGCTACTGCGGCGCTTGTACCGTGCTGCTCGATGGCAAGAGCGTGAAGTCATGCACCGTGTTTGCGTTTCAGGCCGATGGTGGCGAGCTGCTCACCGTCGAGGGCCTGGCGAAAGATGGCGAGCTTCATCCCGTGCAGCAGGCCTTCACCGACTGCCATGGATTTCAGTGCGGCTACTGCACGCCGGGCTTCCTGATGAGCACGCTGCAATTGCTGAGCGAGCATCCGCACCCGACCGAGGCTGAGATTTGCAAAGGCATCGCCGGCAATACTTGCCGCTGTACCGGGTATCAAAACATCTTCAAAGCAATTCGAGCGGCCGCTACGGCAGGGCCGGGGAGCTAGCCGTTGGCTATTAAATTCTCAGGCGAGTTCACCTCGCCGCGTACGCCGGATGAAGTCTACGACTTCCTCTCCGATCCCAATAAGTTCGCGCCTTTGCTGCCCGATTACGAAAGCATGTCGGTGCAGGACGCAACCCACTTCACCGTGAAGGTGCGGGTGGGGGTCGGCAACATTCGCGGGTCGGCGGAAATCAAAATGGAGCTGGCCGAGGCGGTGCGCCCGCAGCGTGCGCTCTACAAAGGCAAGGGCAGCGCGGTCGGCAGTCAGATTACGGTCAACGCGGGATTCGATCTCTCCCCGGTTGACGGCGCCACCAGGATTGTGTGGCAAGGTGAGGCCGGCGTCTTCGGCAAGCTGGCGTCCATGGCGGGCGGCATGCTGGAGCCGCTGGGAAAGAAGAACATCCAGAAGCTTATCGACGGCCTGCAGTGGGCGTTGACCTGGCCGCCGGCGCAAGTAGTCACGCGGGAAGGACCCAGCGAAGCAGCGCCAAACGTCCTCGCCGGGCCGTCGCTGCAAGCACCGACTGATGTATTGCAGAGTTCCGCGGATCGGCCCGCGCAAGCGCCTCCGCAGGAAGTGCCGAGCGAAGTATCGCAGGGACCGCCAGCGTCGGCCTCTCCTGAGTCTGCGGCTGAGGAATTGTCGGGCGCGGCGGCGGAAAATGCAGCCCAGCCGGTGCCTGTGCCAGTCGCAGAGGCGTCGGGTGGTGAAGCAGCGCACGACGTGGCCGACCCAAATGTTGCAAGGCACTTGACAGACGCGTTTTCAGGTGCGAAATCGCAAAATCCAGGGACGGTGGAGACCGCGAAAACGGAAGCGCCACAGACCGGCCCAGAATCCAGCCCGCAGGGCGGAACAACGTAGCCCAGGACGTAAGAGTCTGTGTGAGAACAAGAGTTTTGGTTCGCGTGTGGAAGGGCTCGAGCGAAAATCGAGCCCGGAAGGGCGGAATACTGATAGCCCAGCACGTAGCCGAAGGCGGAGTGCTGGGTGAGGTGGGAAGTAGATCCGAGTCCCCCGGGGACGACACAGGTTCTCACACAGACTCGTAAGTCCTGGGTAGGCATAACAAAACGACCTGAGTCCCGCAGGGACGGCACAACGCAGGCCAAGGCTTTGAAGGGGCGCACCTTCAGGTGCGCCGTTAGGATTCAAGAAAGGTTGGGCTTCAGCCCCTGAGGGAGTTCGTATTTCCTAGGACAGCGACGTCCCAGCGGCTAAACAGGTCGCGGGAAAAATTACTGCAGGGAAAGGAACCGCAGATTCCTCGGGGCTAAGGCCCCTCGGAATAACAAAAATAAAAGGTTTACAACGGCGCACCTGAAGGTGCGCCCCTTCAGAAACTGGACGCCTGAAAAGAACCCGGATCGAACTACATAATGCCAACCACCCATAACTCGACCTCCGGTTACGTAGGCCAATCCATCCGCCGCAAGGAAGACGCGCGCCTGGTTCGCGGCAAGGGCAAGTTCGTCGACGACATCAAGATGCTCGGTATGTTGCATCTGGTTTTTGTCCGCTCGCCTTACGCCCACGCCAATATCACCAGCGTTGACGTCTCCGAGGCAGCGGCGCTGCCCGGCGTGGTCTGCACACTTACCGGCACAGAAATCTCCAAGCTGGTCGATCCCTTCTTCGAGATTGGCCCGTCGCCCAGCAACCGGATTCTCGATTACCCAATGGCGGTGGACCGCGCCCGCTACCAAGGCGAACCTGTCGCCGCCGTCATCGCCGAGACTCCGGCCATCGCCGAAGACGCCGCCGAACTGGTGCGCGTGGAATACGAGCCGCTCGACGCGGTGATCGACGCCGAAGTCGCAGCCTCCGACCAGACCATCCTTCACCCGACGATGGCGACTAACGTCGTCTGGAATGGCGTCTTCGAGTACGGCGACGTGGAGAAAGCTTTTGCCGACGCTGCACACGTCATTCACATTGACCACCTGCACATGCATCGTTTCTCCAGCACGCCCCTGGAGAACAACGCCGTCATCGCGCAATGGGACGACAACGACCAGCGCCTCTATTTCTGGAGTAACAACTCTTTCCCAACTATCGGCATTCAGTTGCTGGCGCCGGCGCTGCACTTGCGCATGGACCAGGTGCGCGTGCAGACCCACGACATCGGCGGCAGCTTCGGCATCAAGATCACCAACTACCCGCAGATGGCAGTGTGCGCGCTGGCTTCGCGCAAGGCCGGTGCGCCCGTCAAGTGGACGGAGACGCGCTCTGAGCACATGACCTCGAGCGCGCACGGCAACGAGCGTACCTTCCGCGACACTCGCGTGGCCCTCGACAAAGACGGCGTCATCCTCGCAGTCGATTCCCGGCATATCGACGATTGCGGCGCCTATCCGCGCTACGAACCGCTGGGCTGCGTGATCTGGTCGCAGGTAACGCCCGCCACCTATCGCCTGAAGAACCTGCGCATCGATTTCACGCAGGTGGTGACGAACAAGTGTCCGGTCGGTCCGAACCGCGGCTATTCGCGCATGCAGCACCTATGGTTCATGGAACGCGTCATCGATATCTGTGCCCACGAACTAGATATTCCCGCCGACGAAATGCGCCTGCGCAATTACATTCGCCCGGAGGAGTTCCCCTACACCACGCCCAACGGCTGCGTTTACGATTCGGGAAATTATCCCGGCATGTTGAAGCTGGCGAAAGAACTGATTGGCTGGGACAAATGGCAGGCCGAGCGCGCGAAGGCGCATGCGGAAGGGCGTTGGTTCGGCGTCGGCATCGGAACTACGCTCGACTCCGGCACCAACAACTTTGGCCAGTCGCAGATCGTCAATCCCCAGGCTCCGTTTTCCGGCAACTCGCAGGCCGCCAACGCCAAGCTCGACATTTACGGCGAGGTCATTGTGGCCGTCGGCTCCGTTCCGCAAGGGCAAGGACACGAGACCACGGTATCGCAGGTGGTCGCCGACATCCTGAGCATCCCGCCCGACATGGTGAATGTGCGCGTTGGCTTCGACACCGAACGCAATGTCCACACCGGACACAGCGGTACCTACGCCAGCCAGTTCGCGGTGTCGGGACTCTCAGCGGTGAACGGCGCGGTCCGATTGCTGAAGGCAGAGATGACTAAGCTAGCGGCATTCGCGCTTCAGGCTGAGGAAGATGAGTTGGAGTTCGGGGTCGGCAAGCAAGGTCCGGAGATACGCGTGCGCGGGACGGAAAAAGCTATTCCCTACATTGGCCTGGCGAACCTGGCCAACGTGAACACCGCGGTGGTCCCGGAAGAACTGCGCTCCATTACGCTGAATTGCCGCTACACTTGGCGCGCGCCGTTCAGCGTCCCCGATGTCGCGCGAAAATATGGCAACCTGACGCTGACGTACTCGTCGCAGTTGCACATCGCGGTGGTCGAGATCGACAAGGAAACTTACATCCCCAAGATTCTCGACTACGCCGCAGTGGACGACTGCGGCACGGTAATCAATCCCATGATCGTCGAAGGGCAGGTGCACGGCGCGACGGCGCATGGCATTGGAGCCGCGCTGATGGAAAACTGTGCCTACGACGAGAGCGGCAACATGCTGGCCTCAACCTTCAGCGATTACACCCCGATCACCGCGGTGAACATGCCGAACCTGAAGTACGGCCACCTGGAGACGCCATCGCCGCACAGCTATAGCGGCGCCAAGGGCATGGGCGAAGGAGGCGGCGCTCCGCTGCATTGCTTGAGCGCAGCCCTTCAGGATGCGCTGTTTCAGGAAGGGATCATCATCGACGACTCCTACAACAACGCCAGCACGCTGTACGACTTGATCCAGCGCAACCGGCGCGGCGAGCTGGTGGCGAATGTCAGTGTTCACCACAGAGACACAGAGGCACAGAGAAGAAATGGAGAATGAAAAGCAACCGCGGATCTCACGGATGACGCGGATACTTAGAGAGGAAAGAAAGAATCTCTTCTCACCACGGAGAACACGGAGGGCACGGAGTCAATTCTTGTTTTTGTTTCTTAGTTCTTGTTGTTTCTTGATTATGTTTTCCCTCCGTGATCTCCGTGTCTCCGTGGTAAAAAACGTTTTTCTCTGTGCCTCTGTGTCTCTGTGGTAAAAACTCATGCCCAAACGCATCTTGATCATCGGAGCCGGCGCCATCGGCAGCCTCTACGCCGCGCATTTAGCGCGCGTGGCCGACGTGTGGGTGCTGGTCCGTCGCCCCGAGCACGCCCGCTGCATCAATGAGCGCGGCATCCGCGTCACCGGTCACAGTGAATTGCACACGCGGATGAAGGCCTCCACCGGCGCGGGCAACCTGCCGGAGTTCGACTTTGGCATCGTCGCCACCAAAGCGAACCAGACAGCCGAAGCATTTGCGTCCGTCGCGCACTTGTTTCCTCGAGGCGCAGTACTGTCGGCGCAGAACGGCCTGGGCAGCGAGGAAGTGATCGCTTCCCTGCTGCCGTCGGGATATGTCATTCGCGGAACCACCTTCATGAGCGGGACACGCCTCGCCGACGATCATGTCCACTACGAACTGAACACTGCGACCTGGATAGGGCCGTTCGAGCCGACGAATACGCCTTTCGAGATGGTGGAGGAGTTGGCTGCGCTGCTCAACGCATCGGGATTGAAGGCCGAGGCGCTGCGTGATGCCCGTCCGGCGCAATGGTCGAAGCTGATATTCAACGCTTCCGTGAACAGCGTAGCGGCGCTGACCGAGCTGCCGCACTCGCCGCACTTCGCGGACGAAAGCGAGTTCGCCGGTCTGGGCCATCTCCTCCACGATCTCATCGAAGAGGGCAAGACCGTCGCTGCAGCGCTCGGGATCGAGCTGCACGAGGATCCCTGGGCCATGAACTGCATTGGCGCGCAGACCAACCATCCTCCGTCGATGCTCTACGATGTTCGCCATCGTCTGCCGACCGAGGTTGATTTCCTGGGGGGCGCAATTGCGCGTGAAGCCCGGCGCGCCGGGGTTCCCGCGCCGTTGCATACAGCGCTGTATCGGCTGATTAAGGGCAAAGAACAGAGCTGGAAGGAGGGTGGGTAATGGGCAGTGTCAATGGTTAGTGGTCAGTGGAAAGTGCAGAGTGATCAGAACCTGTCCAATAATTAGCTAAGGTTGCTCCGCAAGCTGGTTGTCCGCTACGAAGTTCATGCTGAGAGCTTCCTCGGCATGGTCCGGCTTGGCTGCATGAAAATAGTGCTGCGCTATTCGTGAGGATCGAACTAGTCGCGTTCGCGCGACTTCAAAGCAACGCTCATCCACTTATTTGGAGGCAAGAATTGCAGCCGCCGTTCCGATCCAAGCAGGAAGTCATCATCAACGCGCCCTTGGAGGCGGTGTGGTCATTCAGCATGGATCTCACGAAGATCCCGGAGTTCCATCCTCGCGTGGTCAAGGTTGACCTCCTTTCTGGCAAGACCCTCCGCGAACCAGGCGCGTCCTATCAATGCCATCTTTCTGGCGGGAAGCACACGTGCATCGAGAAGGACATTGAAATTATCCCGCTGCAGAAGATCGTCACTGTGTTGCCGGAGGACAGCTTCGGTATTACCAAGATTCTCAGCGATTACAGAGTGGAAACGACGTTCCAAACGCTCGGCCAACGGTCAACCAAGGTGGAGATTAGCCACTATTACTCGACGACAACCCTGAAAGCCAAGCTCCTCAACTTAATCGCAAGAGGTAAGATCGCCCGCGAAACCCAGGCAACATTGTATGCTGCCAAAGCCACGATAGAGGCTGCCAGCCGTGCGGGATAGGGGTCTATCAGACCGGCCTGGTTCGTGGATAGCGAAGCAGTGACTATCGGATGGGTGCCATGCTGAGCGAGCGTTCGCTAGGGGTGCCTCGACTCCTCGCCACGGCGACTGGACCCGTCGCTCAGGATGACACCGTAATTACTGTCCGGTATCAGACAATCCGCGTTAGACTATTCACCGCGCCCTATGCCTTACCCGATTGACGAACCGAAGCTCCAGCGCATCCGCGAACTGATGAAGCGCGACGACCTTGAGGCCTTGGTTGTTCGTGCCCCTGACAACATTGTCTATCTCACCAACTACTGGTGCATGAAGGGCTACGCCGTGTTGGTCTTCCCGCGCGAAAGCGAGGCCACACTCATTGCCTTGGAGCCGCAGGAGGAAGATGCCCGCCGCACATCGTGGACCAGCGACATTCGCTTTTTCAAGGGCTATGATGCTCGCGATCCACGGCCTCCCATACTGCGCTCTCTCGATCTGACGTTGCGCGTCCTGAACCAACGCGGCTTCACCGGGAGAATCGGCCTGGAGCTTTCCCAAGGTACGCAAAGCGCCGATCGCATGGTCGGCGAGCCGACAACGTGGACGCAGCCCTGGTTCGACGCTTTCAAACCGGCGGTGCGCGAAGTGGTGGACGCCTCCGGCCTGCTCGCCGAAGCGCGCGCCATCAAGACCCCCCAGGAAATCGAGCGCATGAAGCTGGCCAACGAACTGGCCGCGCTCGCCATGGAGCGCACCTTCGAGCGCCTGCGTCCGGGCATGAAAGAGAGCGAAGCCGCCGCCATCTTCGAGGGCTTCGTCCACTCCACCGGCATCGGGTTCAAGGGCAAAGTCGAGATGGCCCGTGCCTTCACCCTGGTTTGGTCGGGCAAGGGCATCCGGACGTTCACTGCCACCGGCGATCGCCCCATACAAGAGCACGAGCCCACGCTGTTCGAGATCTGGGTCTGCGTTGACGGCTACTGGAATGACCTTACCAAGAACCTTTGTCCCGGTGAGCTGACGCCGGAATACAACAAATTACTCGACCTGTTGCTCAGCGTCTTTCACGAAGCTGCGGCATTCGCGAAAGCTGGCGCTGGCCTCCCCGAACTCGACCGCCTGGTTCGGGCCCGTATCGCCGAAGGCGGATATCCGGGCCAGCCGTCACACCCCATATGTCACGGTGTGGGAGCTCGTGCCCACGAGCCGCCTTATGCCCATCAAGCGGGAAAAGGGACGATTCGTGAAGGCATGGTGCTGGCCATTGAGCCTGGAATCTATTGGCCGGGAGGCGGCGGCCTTCGGCTGGAAGACAACTTCTGGATCACCGGCGACGGCAACGAAAAGCTATGCTCCTTCCCCGATGACTTTCGCCAGCTTCGCACCTCCTCCGCCAAGTGGGCGACATGGCGATGACCGCCGCCACCTCTCCACTCGACAACGACCGGAAAGACGCGATCGTCGCTTGCATTCGTGAGGACGAAATTGTCTCCATGTGCTGCGACGTGATCAACATCCCCAGCCCCACCGGTTCGGAACTTGCGATGGCGGAGTACATGCGCTCGGCCTTTCAGCGCCTGGGGCTAACGGTCGCCTGGCAACAAGTTGAGGACACGCGCGCCAACGTCATCGGTCGCCTCGAAGGCCACGGCAACGGCAAATGCCTGATGTTTAACGGCCACATGGATACTTCGAACACCGGCGACGAAGACTTCCTCACCGGCATCGGATACAAGCCGCACGCCGTCGTGAAGGACGGCGTGATCTACGGCCTGGGCATTTACAACATGAAGGGCGCGCTGGTGTGTTATGTACACGCAGTCAAGGCGCTGCTCGAGGCCGGAGTCAAACTGGATGGCGACATTATCCTCGGCGCGGTTTGCGGCGAGATCGAGAAAACCCAGTGGGGCGAGTTCCAAGGCAAGGAGTATCGCGGCTACGGAGCGGGCACACATTATCTCGCCAGTCACGGAGTTCTGCCCGACATGTGCGTTCTCGGGGAGCCCACCGACATGAAGCTAGTGCTGGAACACGCCGGCTCCATGTGGGTGCGCTTCGGCCTGACGGGCAATTACGTGCACTCGGCATTTGCGCCGGGGAAAGAAGGCCAGAACGCCATTCGCCGCATGCACCACGTGCTCGAAGACGTAATGCGCTGGATCCCCGAATGGCAAGAGCAGGCGAAGTGGGTGGGCCGACCGGGGTTCGTCAACATCGGCTGCGTGCAGGCGGGACATCCCTGGCGCGCCAGTCGCACTCCCGAACGCGCAGATCTTTTCCTTGATGTGCGTGTACCTCCGACCATCGCCATGACTGAGGCTCGCCGGGCAGCCAAGAAGCTCTTCCTCGCAATGAAGCAGAAGTATCCCGAGTACGGCCTGGAGTTTGAAACGTACGTGTCGGTGCCGGGCGCAACCATCGACGAGAATCACGAGATGGTGCAGGCCATCGAACGCAATCATCAGCGCGTTGTTGGAACGCCTCCGCAACGCGACACCGTGCTGTGGTGCTCCGATGGGTCAGTGTTGTCGCGCTTTGGATGTCCGACACTGAATTACGGCCCCTCGAGCGGCCCGCGCGATCACGAAGGCGAGAAGGTGGCGATCAAGACGCTGGTGGAGATCACCAAGGTTTATGCCCTGACGGCCGCGGAGATATGCGGATGAAGCAGCCGCCGGCTGTCAGCCATCAGCCGTCAGCCATCCAGAGCCCAGGTAGAGCCGGCCTTCAGGCCGGCGTCCAAACTGGTTCTCGCTCTTGGAGTCGGCTTCAGCCGACGGCACAATCGTACAGAGAAGGAATTGAACTAAGACCTAACATGCCCACTCAATCCGAAATAGCCCGCCGTTACGCCAACATTCGCGCCGCCATGCGAGAGCACAACGTTGACGCCCTGGTTGTTTGCGGCAATCAATATGCCGGCTTCGAAGGCGCTGTCGCTTACACCTCGGGCTTCGAAATCGTGCATCGTTACGTTTACGTGCTCATCCCGATGAAGGGCGATCCCGTGCTAATTTTCCCGCAGGAGGCACGCTGGATCGGCGACAAGAAGAAGCCGTTTGTGAACGACAAGGTCTGGACCGAAGTCCCTGGCCGCTGGCTGCGCGAGCGTGCTCAGGACGAAAACTGGAAGCGCGTCGCCGTCTACGGCCTCGACTACATCATGCCGGTGCGTGATTACCGCGAACTGAAACAGGGCAGCTTCGAACTCGTCCCCTTCGACTTTCACTTCGACATGGCGCGTGCCGTCAAAAGCGACGAAGAGTTGATCGAAGTCCGCGACTCGATGGACATCATTCACGAAGGTTTTTGGGCGCTGCTCAACGGATTCACCGCGGGCAAGACCGAGGCCGAGATCATGGCCCCCGCGGTGGAAGTTTTCTTCGCCCGAGGCGCGGGTCCGCGCATGATGAACATCGTGCTCTCCGGCCAGAATGGCGAGGCTGAGGCGCACTTCAAAGTTCCCGGCCATCGCAAGGTTGGCGGCGACGACTTGTTGCTCTACTCGCTGGAGATCGCCGGCGCCGGCGGCTACTGGGTAGAGTTTTCGCGCGCGCTCATCGCAGGGAGCGCCAAGCAAGCGCACCCAGCAAATGGCCGACGTCTATCCCGAGGCCATGGAAGCTGCGCGAAAGCTGATGCGCGATGGCGTGCTCGCTTGCGACGTTCACAAGGTGGTTGCCGACACTTTCGCCCGGCATGGTTTTTCGCTGGGACATCTCTCCGGTCACTCGATTGGCACTACTATGATCGAGCATCCTGCGATCGGCGCGAAGAGCCAGATCGAGTTAAAGCACAACATGATATTTTCTCTCCATCCTCAGGTTGTTGATCGAGATGGCGAAGTTTGCCTTTACACGCAGGACACCTTCCGCATCGGCCAGACGGAGGGCGAAAACCTGAGCAGCATTCCCTGGAAGTTCTACTCGCAAGCTGATGCAAGACTGCCGGCCGTCAAGGCAGTATCCGACCGATGGATAGATGCATGAAGAAAGTTCTTATCGTGGGATGTGGCGCCATCGGCAGCCTGTTCGCCGCGCACCTGGCCAAGGGACGCGAAGTCGAAGTCTACGCATTCGACGTCTCCCAACCACACGTGGACGCCATTAACCAGCACGGCCTGCGGCTCTCGGGTGCCTCCGCTATACACGTGAAGCTGGCGAAGGCCAGCACCGATCCTGCCGAGCTTCCGGTTTGCGATTACGGCATCGTCGCGACCAAGGCGATTCACACCGAAAGCGCCATCGCGGCCGCGGCCCGTTGCTTCGACCACAACAGCGCCGTTTGCTCGGTGCAGAACGGCGTCGGCAATGAAGAGCTCATTGCCGAGCACGTGCGGTATGTGATTCGAGGTACCACTTTCCCTGCCGGGCATATCGTCAAGCCCGGACACGTGGGATTCGACATTCAAGGTGACACCTGGGTCGGGCCGTTTGAGTCGACCGCTACGCCCCAGGAACGCGTCGAAGAACTCGCCGGCTTTCTCACCCGCGGCGGCATGAATACGGTTGCCCTGCCCGATGCGCGCGGCGCGCAATGGACCAAGCTGATCTTCAACGCTGCCACCAATCCAGTCGGCGCGCTCACCGGCTTGCATCACGGGGCCGCGACGCGCTTCCCGCCGACCCGCGAAGTTTTTGAGGCGCTCATTGCGGAGGGCGAGGCCGTAACAAAGGCAATGGGGATCGAGTCTGCATGGCGACCCGCGTGACCTGGTTGCCAAGGGCGCAAACGCTCCTGGCAAACACAATGCGAGCATGTTGCAGGATGTGCTCGCCTCGCACATCACCGAAGTAGACTTCATGAACGGCGCCATCGTGAAGTGGGGAGAGAAGTATGGCGATCCCGACGCCCTTGAATCAGCGCGATGTGGGCGCTGATCAAGGGCCTGGAACATTCGTGGACGGGGCCGAGTTAGCCATTAGCTCTTAGCTTTTAGCTCTTAGCAACCTGCCTAACACACTTTTGTTTGCTAAAAGCTAAAGGCTAAGAGCCACCAAGAGACACATCATACGACAGAGGTCAAAATTCATGCCCGTTCCCTTCCGCATTGGCGTGCTTCAGCTAAGTATGGAGCCGCTGCAACAAACCGTCCGCATGGCGCAGGCATGCGATCGCGCCGGCTTCGACATCTTCTGGCTGGCCGAAGCCTATCCGTGGTGGCGCAAACACGGCATGGAAGCCCGCTCGTCAACCGCCATGACTGCCGTCATCGCCACGCAGACCAGGAACATCGTCATCGGATGGGGCATCATTTCGCCCTATACCCGCCACCCGGTGCAGATCGCCATGGAAGCGCGCGTGATGCAGGATGCCGCCGGCGACGGTCGCTTCCTGCTCGGGCTTGGCGCGTCCAAGATCTTCATGAAGGAGATTGGTGAAGGAGAGAAGGGTAAGGATGTCGGCCCGGCGGTCGTGATGCGCGAGAGCATCGAGATCATTCAGGCCATGCTGGCGGGCGGCGCGGTCGACTATCACGGTAAGGCTTTCGACGCCTCGGCTCCGGCGCTTCAGAGCGACGCGCACATCTCGCGGGCGCGTGTGCCTATCTATGTTGGCGCGACCGGCCCGGTGCTGCAGAAGTTGGCGGGCTCTCATTCCGACGGGCTGCTGACCGCCAGCATTACCACTCCCGACTTTGTGCGCTACGCGCGCGTCAATATGGAAGAAGGTGCGAAGAAGGCGGGCAAGGACCCTGCTGCACTCGATCTGGGCGCAGTGATCGTCGGCAGCATCAACAAGGATTCGCAGGCCGGCAAAGAAGGCGCGCGCGAAATGGCGGCCATGTATCTCGCCAACAAAGTCCAAAACATCCGCGGCTCTGCGGACGTTCTTTTGCAGAAGGCTGGGTTGGCGCTGGAGGAGATTGCGCCTATCGCCGACGCCATGGAAAAGGGCGGGCGCAAAGCAGCCGCACGAGCAGTGACTGAGGAGGTATTAAAGAAAGCTTGCCCCATCGCCGGCACTCCGGACGAATGCTGCGAGCGCATCGAAGAATATCGCCAAGCCGGATGCACAAACATCATGCTGGAAATCTGGGGCGATGACCGCGAACAGCAGGCACAGCTCTTCGGCGAAGCCGTGCTGCCGCAGTTCAAAAGTCGCGGCGGGAAGAGCTAGGTTAAACGGCGCAAGGATCAGGTTTTAATGCTGTCATCCTGTCCATAACGACGTCGGCGTTACAGACAGGATGACACCGTTGAGGTATAGCAAGTGACCTGAGCAGCTTGGCGCTTTACGTGAACGCTCGTAATACGCCGCCGCTCACTTCACCACAAAGTGCGTGAACGGGACGACGTATGCCATCAGGAAAACGAACACGCCCACCAGCGCAGCCAAGGCGATGCTGTGCCAGAAGACGTAACGCAAAATGTCTCCCTCGTGGCCGTACCATTGGGTCGCGGTGCTGGCCACCACGATGCTTTGCGCGTCGATCATCTTGCCCATCACACCGCCGGTGCTGTTGGCGGCGGCCATCAACGTGGGCGGCAAGCCCACCTGCTGTGCCGTAATCTTCTGCAAGCTGCCGAAGAGCACGTTGGATGAAGTATCCGACCCTGTCAGCGCTACGCCGAGCCAGCCCAGGAGCGTACCGAAGAAGGGATACAGGTGTCCGGTACGGGCGAAGGCCAGACCCATGGTCGCATCCAGTCCCGAGTAACGGGTCATGAAGCCTATGGCCATCATTGCGGCGATGGTCAACAGCGAGAAGCGTACCTTCATCAACGTCCGGCCATAGATACTGAAGATGGTTGGAATACTCAGCCCCATGATCAACCCAGAGATGAGGGCGGCCACCAGAATTCCGGAGCCGGTTGCGCTCACCCAGTTCAGCCCGAACACCGCAGGCTCTTTGGTCGGCTTGGGCACCACCGGAGGGACGCGCAGAGCGAGATTGTTCAGGCCGCCGACGACGAATTGTGGGTTGGTGATCTTACTGGGTGGCGTCTGCCACGTGGCCATCGACTTGAAAGTCTTTTCCGGGGCATTCATCATATTCTTGCCGGTCTGCGTCCCCCACACGAAAACGGTGAGGCTGAGAACAACCCACGGCACCCACGCGCGCGTCACTTCCGCACGGCTATAACCATGACTGGCCCGGTGGTCGGTCTTGGCTTCTTCTCCTTCGAAGGTCCAGATCCGCTTGGGATGCCAGACGAACAGGAAGCCGATGAGGCATATCATGGAAATGATCGATGCCACAATGTTGACCAGCCACGGACCGTGGTAGTTGGCCATGAAGTATTGCGGTATTGCGAAGGAAACACCGGCGACGAGGATGGCCGGCCAGATCTCCCACATAGCTGACCAGCCAACAAAGGCGCAGATCAACCAGAAGGGCACCAGGACACAGAAGGGTGTCAGAATGCGGCCTGCCATGGCGCCGAGGGTGATTTCGCTGAAGCCGGTCACTTTGGCCAGCGCGATGATGGGAGTTCCCAACGCGCCAAAGGCCACAGGCGCTGTGTTGGCAATCAACGACAGCCCCGAAGCCTGCAGTGGCCGGAACCCTAAACCAATGAGGAGCGCGGCCGTAACCGCTACCGGAGTACCGAATCCCGATGCGCCCTCAAAGAATGCGCCGAAGCAGAAAGCGATCAGCAGGAGTTGCAGGCGGCGGTCCTGGGTAATGCCGGTCATGCTCTGCTGCAGCACTTTGAAGCGTCCCGACTCCACCGTGAGCTGGTACATGAAGATGACGTTGAGTACGATCCAGCCGATGGGAAACAGGCCATAGGCGGTTCCATACACCGCGGTAGCGCCCGCTAGTCTGGCCGGCATATGGAATCCGAAAATCGCCACGCCCAGCGCCGTCGCCAGGCCCAACAGGGCGGCATAGTGAGCTTTCACATGTCCGAAAGCCAGACTGCCCAGCAGGACCACCACCGGCAACGCAGCTATCAGGGTTGAGAGCCACCAGTGCCCGGCGGGGTCATACCCTTGCGCCCAGGGACTGCTTAGCGCAGGGATCTTGAGAATTATGACGGCCACGACGATAGCAACGATGGCGGCCACCACCGAGGGCAACAGGTTCTGCGGTGGCGGAGTGGTCTTGCCGGGAGCTTCTTTGATTGCGGTGCTCATGAGTTTGTTATCCATTGCTGCCGGAGATGACCCAGCAGACGCCTTCCTGAGAATTGTCGTTCCATATAAAAACTCGAGGTACCGGGCCGAAATCCCTCACCAGCGAGCGCGAATTGCGATAATCGCCAGCTCTACACGCCCACGTCAATCAGTTCTTCGGGTTTGCCGAACGCCTCCACTGGTATCGGCGCGCCATGCAGCGTCTGCCAGCAGCGCCTGGCCGACTCAATCACAACCAGGATTACACCGACGATGAAGATCACCATCAGGCTGGAATCGAGATAGCCCTGGAAGGCATGACCGGGCTGCTGTGCCAGCGGCAGATAGATGTTCTTGATGGACTGCACACCGGCGGTCAAAGTTGTCACTCCGACAAAGCACATGGGAATGGCGGTGATATATGCATATTTAGCCTTGCCCATGTTCACCAGGAAGGTGGTGACAACTGCCAATGCAATGGTGGCCAGCAATTGATTGCCGGTGCCAAACAGCGGCCACAGGGTGGAGATGTTGCCGGTATAGATCAGGTATCCCCAGGCCAGCACCACCACGGCGGAGGTGACGAGGTTGCCGGGCAGCCACGCTGTGTTACTGAACGGCTTGTGAACCTTGCCCAGCAGTTCGTGCATGACATAGCGCGCAACGCGGGTACCGGTGTCCACCGTAGTCAGGATGAACAGCGCCTCAAACATGATGGCGTAGTGATACCAGTAGCCGGTCAGCGTCTTCATGCCGGGCAGGCCCTTGAAGATCTGGGCCATGCCGACGGCAAGGGAGACGGCGCCGCCCGTGCGGCCGGCAAGTTTCTCGCCGATTTCGGCGGAGAACATGTCGAGATTTACCGTGTGCATACCCAGCTTGGCAAACACCGCCGGAGCGGTGTTGATGGCGAAGTAGTCGCCGGGATACATGGAGCAGGCGGCGATCAGCGCCAGCACTCCAACCATGCCTTCACACATCATGGCGCCGTAGCCGATGAAGCGCGCGTCAGTCTCTTTCCAAAGCATCTTTGGCGTCGTGCCGGATGAAACCAGAGAGTGGAAGCCGGAAATCGCGCCACAGGCAATGGTCACAAACAGGAAGGGGAAGAGCTTGCCTTTGATGATAGGTCCGCCGCCGTGGATGAACTGGGTCACGGCCGGGAACTGAATGTTGGGGTGAACGATGAAGACGCCCAGGATCAGGAGCGCGATGGTTCCCAACTTCATGTAAGTGGACAGATAGTCTCGAGGTTCCAGCAGCAACCATACCGGCAAGACCGAGGCGATGAATCCGTAACAGCACATCAGGACGGTGATTTCGTGCGGCGTAAAGGTGAGCCAGGAAGTGTAGGCGGAGGCTGCGAACCAGCGTCCCCCGATGACGCTGGCGATGAGAAGCACGACTCCGATGGCACTGGGGCCGGCGATCTTGATTTGCCCAGGGGTGCTCTTGAACATGTAGAAGCCCATGAACAGCGCGATCGGAATGGTCATTCCGATGGTGAACACGCCCCAGGGGCTGTTGGCCAGAGCATTGACCACGACTACACCCAAGCCTGCCAGTGTGACCAGCAGGATGAACAGGAGCGCGATCATAGTGGCCAGGCCGGCAAAATCGCCAACTTCGGTGCGCGCGACGTCGGCCAACGACTTTCCTTTATGGCGTACGGAGGCCACCAATACGGTGAAGTCGTGGACGCAGCCGGCCAGGACTGCGCCGATCAGGATCCAGAGAAAGCCTGGAGCAAATCCAAACTGAGCAGCCAGGGTAGGACCTACCAGAGGCCCGGCGCCGGCAATGGCGGCGAAGTGATGACCGAACAGGACCCACTTCGGCGACGGCACATAGTTGTGCCCATCTTCGTAGACGTGAGACGGAGTAGTGCGGCGATCATCCAGCACCAGCACTTTGGCGGCGATGAAGGCACTGTAATACCGATAAGCCAGAGCGAAGACGCACAGCGTTCCCAGAAGAATGGGAAATGTATTCATGGTAGCCTCCCAGCGTGCATTCCTCGTGCTCCGGTGGCAAGGCTGGGCGCCAGTCTAACACGATGACCACCGGGGTAAGGCAATCGAAAATATAGCGAAGGGGCCTAATCCGAACCAACTAAGAACGTTAGGCTGAGAGGCGGCAGAGTGCGAGTGACGCTGGTCACAATTCGCGGTGACGAATCATACAAAAAGCACCCGGAAGTACCGTTAAGCAGGACGCAGGGACAGTATCAGAGGTGAAATTCGCGGCCCGCGCGACAGGACGTCGATCAGCAGACCCACACAGCGATCTAACCCGCAAACGGAGCGGTTTGTTTTTCCGGCAAGGATATTCCAAACCGGGAATCAATGCTCGCGTAGCCACGCCCCCTACTGGTCAAGTGGAGTGGGGGCGCGACTAACACTCGAGCATTGCTCTCACGGAGTCTACTGCGCGGCCTTGTCCAGCCGGACCACCTTTCCAGTATCCAACTGATACTCCGCCTCAATTACCGTCAACTTGCCTTGTTCTTTGGCATGCTGCAGAACCTCACTGTGCGCCAGCACATCCATTGCGCTCTCGTGCACGTTTTCCTTGATCGCGGCTTCTATCAGCGCGTCACCCGTCGCCGAGCCCTTCACCTTTTTCACCGCGGGTTCAATTTGGTCTACCATGGCCCGCAGGTTTGCCGTCGGCATTCTCTCGCCCGAGCAGGCGGCAGTTACCGCACCGCATTTGGTGTGGCCCAGCACCACCAACACAGTGCTGCCGAGGTGATCAAATGCATACTCCAGGCTGGCCAGCCCCAACGGACCAGCAATGTTTCCGGCTGCCCGCACCACGAACAGGTCGCCCAAGGTTTGATCAAACACCAACTCGGGAGGCACGCGGCTATCGGAGCAACTCAGCACCATGGCTTTCGGATGTTGTGACTTGGTCAGCGACTGGCGAATTTTGACCACCGTTTGCGGCTCCAATTGACCAGCCACGAAACGCTTATTGCCGTCCATAAGATCAGACCAAATCCTGTCTGGTGACTGTGCCGGCTCAGTCGCCTGCGTCGGATGTGCCACAGGTGCGGTGGGCTGCTGTGCTACCGCAAACATCACGAGAAGAAGGACGTTGGCGATGTGAGTAAGTTTACGTAACACACTGCCTCCTAAGGAGTCGAGAATATATCGGTCCCATCTCTGCTCTTCCTTTCCTGTGTAATCCCAGTTGGATCGGCGCACCACTAGGGATTTCCCTAGTTGTGCGGGCATCAGCTCGAACCTAGAGTCGTTACACATGGAACTGGGGAGGCCGGCAGCCCCACAATTTACAGCAATAGGAAATGAGAACTCAAGGATGGCCCAGTTACAGACCATTAACCAGAGCCACAAGAGAAAGGGTTGACTATGGCAGCAAAATTCGAAATCAAAGCGTCCGCCAACGAACAATTCATGTTCAATCTGAAGGCCGCCAACGGTGAGGTGATTCTTACCAGCGAGACCTACAAGCAAAAGCGCTCGGCCGAGCAGGGAATCGCCTCCGTTAAGGCAAATGCCGGCGATGACAGCCGCTTCGAACGCAAGACCGCCAAAGACGGCAGTCCTTACTTTGTGCTGAAGGCTGCAAATGGCGAAATCATCGGCAAGAGCGAGATGTATTCGTCGGTCGCAGCCATGGAGAACGGTATTGCCTCCGTCGTAAAGAACGCCGCTGAGGCGGAGATTGTCGATACCGCAGCAGGTTAGTGTGTGCAATCGGTCGCGCTTCTTTGCCGGTTGTCATGGCGCGCAAGGAACGCGAGACTTTACGACATAGGAGCGTGGCGAATAAGTGCGCCTGCAGCCGGACTTTTTGCCTGTTACCGCTCGCCCTAATGGTGAGAGCCTCGAACACGGAAAATGACATGAGTTATGGCTCCTGCGCAAAGGGTCGGCTTTGAGCGAGCTCGGCCGAGTTCGGGACAAGGCGTCGTGGCGCGCCAACTTGCTGCGAGTGCTAACGGCGTGGAACCGCCACCAAGTCTGGAAAATCCTGACCGCGGTCGTGGTGATCTGGATCGTCAGCGGCACAGCACTCCACTTCGCCGAGCGTGACACGAATCCAGAGTTCAAGACATTGGGCGAGTCCTTCTGGAACGTCTGGGTCACCCTCTTCAGCGGACTACCCAACGCGCCCAAGTCTCTTGCTGGGCGGCTGGTGGTTTCCGTCGTGCTTGTCGTCGGTGTCGCCTTGGCCGGTTTGTTCACGGCCAGCGTGGCGTCGATCCTGGTCGAACGCTCACTAAGGAGTCGTGAGATGTCTAATCTTGAAATGTCTGGCCACCTGGTGCTGTGCAACTGGTCGCCGCGAGCACTGGACTGGATACGCGAAGTGCACAGCGGAATCGTCACCGATAAGCGGCCAGTTGTGATCGTTCACGACACACCCGACGAAGTCGTGCTGCCTGACAAACAGGATGAAGCCGCCTTCAGCGACGTCTATATCGTCAAGGGTGAACCAGTCAACGAAGTGATCCTGCGCCGCGCCAAGGTTGCGCAAGCGCATTCCGTCGTCATCTTGTCAGATGACCGCCAGGACCAGCACGCCGACGGAAAGACCATCGTGTGCTGCATTGCCGTCAAGAACGTTTGCGTGCAAGAGCGCCAGCCCAACATCGTGGCCGAGTGCCAGGATCCGAAATACCTGCCGCACATGCGCAAGGCGGGTGCCGATGAAGTCATCTCGGCCGCTGACTTCGGATTGCGGCTGATGGCACGGGCCTCGCTCTTTCATGGCATGTCGCGCGTTTATCAGGAGCTGCTATCGGTTCGGCGCGACGCCAACGAGATGTACCTGGTGCCGCTGCCTGCCCAGCTTGTCGGGATGGATTTCGTCGCAGCGGCAAACGTGTTCCTGCCCGATCGCACGAATATGAAGGCGTGCCTTCTCATCGGGTTCTATCGCGGCGGAACAATGATGCTCAACCCGGTTGGCGGGGAAGCAGGACCGTTGTGCGAAGGCGACGAGCTGATTTTGCTGAGTCAGACGCTGCCGGATTTCTCGCGGCTGCGGCCGCCCGACGCCGCATAGCTTCTCAGTTGGGCTTCCCAGGCACCGCGCCGCGCATCTCCGAGCTACAGCCTGACCACAGAAAGCGGTTGTGAACTCCCTGGCTTTTATAGGATAATCACGCCTCAACTTCCAATCGACCCTCGCATGTTCGTTCACACGGAGGCCTTCGTCATTATGAGGAATATTCGCGCCGCTGTAGTGCGCTGCAGCTGCCTCACCGCTTGCCTACTTCTTATCTGCGCCATGGCTATGGCGCAAGTCGCCGTGACCACGTATCACAACGACAGCTACCGTACCGGTTCGAATAGCCAGGAAACCCTGCTGACCCCGTCGAACGTGAAGGTACAGTCCTTCGGTAAGCGCTCGACGTTTGCGGTGCAGGGCTATGTCTATGCACAGCCGCTCTACTTGCCTGGGCTTACGATTGGGGGAACGTCCCACCATGTGGTGTTCATCGCCACCGAACACGATCAGGTTTATGCCTTCGACGTTAGCAGCGGACAGCAGTTGTGGCACACCAATTTTCTGGCGACCACCGGCTTTCGCTACGTCATCAGCTCCGTCTCCAGTAGCGACGTAGGCTGCGGCGATCTGGTCCCTGAAATCGGAATCACCGGAACTCCGGTAATCGATACTAGTACCGGCACCATGTACCTGGTCGCCAAGACGAAAGTGTACGACTCGGTCGCCCACACAACTTCCTTCGTGCAGACCTTGCATGCCCTGGATATCAAGACGGGATTGGACAAGGTCACGCCCGTGCAAATTACAGCCACCTATCCGGGAACCGGTACCGGCTCCGTGGGCGGCATTCTGACCTTCGATCCGCTGGTGGAGGCGCAGCGCTCTGCGTTGCTGTTGCTTAAGGGGCAGGTATTTGTTGCCTGGGCGTCGCATTGCGATCTGGGCGCCTATCACGGTTACCTCATGTCGTTTAACGAAGGAACTCTGGTGCGCAGCGGGCTGTATGTCGACACGCCCAACGGGTACGAGGGCGGCTTCTGGGGCGGAGGCGCCGGTCCGTCGGCTGACTCCGGTGGATCGATCTATGTATCCACGGGAAACGGCAAATTCGACAGCGGACCCGACTTCGGCGACAGTGTGCTGCGCCTGCTCTGGCCGACCATCGGCCGAGGTATTGCACTGGCTGATTACTTCACTCCCTGGAACCAGCAGACGTTGGACTACAACGATAGCGACTTTGGTTCCGGCGGCGCCATGCTGATTCCGGACCAGCCGGGCACAACCTATCCCCACTTGCTGGTGCAAGTCGGCAAAGAAGGGACCATCGATCTGGTGAACCGGGACAACATGGGACATTGGCATTCAGGGAGCGATAGCCAGATTGTGCAAACCCTTCCGTACGCGATTGGTGGCATTTGGGGCTCGCCCGCCTTCTGGAATAACACGGTGTATTTCGGCGGACAGTATGATCACCTGAAGGCCTATAGCTTCGATTCTCACCGGGAGAAACTTGCCTACGGCTCAGAGTCGCCGCAGGCCTTCAACTTTCCCGGTTCGACTCCCTCGATCTCGTCCAACGGCACCAGCAACGGGATCGCCTGGATCATTGAGAACGATACGTACGGAGGCGGCAACGCCGTGCTGCGCGCCTACGATGCGACCAATCTGGGGAATGAACTGTATGACTCCGAACAGAATCCCGGCCGCGATCGGGTAGGCCTGGCGGTGAAGTTTACGGTTCCAACGGTCGCCGACGGCAACGTCTTCGTCGGAGCGGAGAACCAGGTCGTGCTGTATCGGGTGATCGGGCAGTAAGGCGAACGGTGGAGCGGATTGCCCTTGCCGCGATCCATCATGCTCAAGTCAAGGTGTCATCCTGAGCGAGCGCTGCGAGTCGCTCAGGATGACAGCCTGTTTCCTTCCTTTTGTGACGTGCTCACAACCCCCGGCGACGCAGGTCACCGCGCATCGTTCATCGTCCTGCAATGCTAACTCCGTAGCTTCCATAAGGTGGGTTCGCTATGAACGCTATCTTCGATACTTTTAAACTCCGCGCCGAAGCGGTCAGCGCCGAGGTCCATCGCTTCCCTCACAAAACTGAGGCTTTGAACTTCATCACCGGCTACCTGCAAACCCAGGGAGTCGCCGACTCGCCGCAATCCTATGCCGTCTGGGCCGACTGTTCTTTTCTCAACGCGACCGACAAACAACATCTCTCTCACGCTGTCCCCGGCCTCACGTTTGAAGTCACCCGCGAAAACGCAGCCGCCTCCAAAATCGGCGTCAGCCAGTTCGACTGGGCCATGGCCAACACCGGCACCCTGGTCCAGGACGCTGCGCCAGTCGACCGCCGCCTGGTTTCTACCTTGCCCATCATTCATATCGCGGTCGTCGGCACCGGCAAGTTGCTGCCTGATTTGCCTTCGGTCCTGGCCAGGGTTCGGCCGGAACAAACCAACTACATCTCGTTCATCACCGGTCCCAGCCGTACCGCCGACATCGAACGCGTGCTGACCATCGGAGTGCACGGCCCGGAAAAGCTCATCATTGTCTTCGTCGATGAGCTGGCGGAGGCAAACTAATGCGCAAAGAATTCCGCGACTCCATCAACACCGCACTGCACAATCCCAATCTCACTGGCGCGCTGGGCCGTTTCTCCGAGGCCTACCGCATCAGCCGCGAGAAAGCCTACGAGGGCATCGACTTCGAGGCTGTCCGCACCCAGATTGCGGATCGCAAGTCCTATGCCGCCTCGCATTTGGATGAGCTCGCCGAAACCTTTACTCGAAATGCCGAAGCCCGCGGTGCGCACGTCTTTCGCACTGCCGATCCAGCCGAAGTGCGCCAGTACATTCTCGACCTGGCCAAGAAACACGGCGTCAAAGCGTCGTCAAATCGAAGTCGATGGCCTCCGAAGAAATTCATCTGAATCCTTTCCTGGAGAAGGCCGGCATCGAAGTCCGCGAGACCGACTTAGGCGAGTGGATTATTCAACTCGCCGGGCAGACGCCGTCGCACATGGTGATGCCTGCCATCCACATGACCAAGGAAGAAGTCGCCGACGTTTTCAGCGAACAGGTCGAAGAGGGTCAGACGCCCGACATTCCCAAGCTCGTGAAGTTCGCTCGCGGCAAACTTCGCACCAAATTCCTCAACGCCGACATGGGCATTACTGGCGCGAACATCGCCGTCGCCGAAACCGGCACCCTTGTCATCATCACCAACGAAGGCAATGCTCGGCTGGTCACGACCTTGCCCAAGATTCACGTGGCCATCGTCGGCGTCGAAAAGTTGATGGCGGAGTTCGCCGACGTCGTCCCGGTGCTGACCGCGCTCCCGCGGAGCGCCACCGCGCAGTTGCTTACCAGCTACGTCTCCATGATCAGCGGACCGGTCGCCTAACACCGACGGCACGCCGAAGGAACTGCACATCATCCTGATGGACAACCGCCGCACCGAGATGGCGCGCGATCCCAAGTTCAAGCAGGCGCTGCAATGCGTTCGCTGCGCATCGTGTTTAAATGTGTGCCCCGTCTTTCGCCTGGTGGGCGGACATGTCTTCGGCAAGGTTTACACTGGCGGCATCGGCACCATCCTCACGGCCTGGTTCGACGCGCTGAAGGAGTCGGACGAAATCCAGAGCCTCTGCATTCAGTGTGGCAATTGCACCCAGGTGTGTCCCGGCAAGATTGATATTCCCGGCCTGATTCTCGAACTGAGGCGGCGTCTCGCCGTTGAGAAGGGGCAGACCATGGCGCAAAAAGCCATCTTCTCGGTCGTCAACAATCGCAAGCTTTTCCACTCCATGCTTCGTACCGCGTCCGTGGCGCAAAAGCCGCTGAAGAGAGACGGCTTCATCCGCCATTTGCCGTTCTTCCTCTCCGACATGACGGAATTCCGCAGTCTTCCGGCAATTGCCGATGTGCCTTTCCGCGACAAGTTCAAGGAGATCAAGCAGTCGCCGCAGAAGGAGAAAGCCGCGTTCTATTCCGGCTGCCTGATCGACTTCGCCTACCCGGAGATGGGCGAAGCTCTGGTGAACGATCCTCAACAAGGCTGGGATCGAGGTCATCTTCCCCGAAGGCCAGACCTGCTGCGGAGCGCCTGCGCGCTACAGTGGCGCTTACGAAGTCGCTGCGCAGAATGCGACCGACAACATCAATGCCTTGCTAGAACAGGATGTGCAATACGTCGTGTCGGCCTGTCCCACCTGCACCGTCGCGCTGAAGCACGACTTCATCAGCACCTATGAAAGCCTCGGCAACTCTGATGCCCTGCCCCGCGCGAAGGAGCTTGTCTGCCAAAGTGACCGACCTCTCGACCCTGGTGAAAAAGCTGGTCGATGATGGACGGTTGACTTTCAAGGAGGGCCAGCAACTGGGCAAGGTGACCTATCACGACTCCTGCCACCTGAAGCGGACCTTGAATGTCTCCCAGCAGCCTCGCGAACTGCTGCAACAAGCCGGCTACGAAATCGCGGAAATGTACGAGGCCGACATGTGCTGCGGAATGGGCGGATCGTACTCGCTTAAACTTCCGGAGATTTCAGCGCCCATCCTCGAGCGCAAGCTCAAGAACATCAAAGCGACCGGCGCGCCGCTGGTGCTGATGGATTGCCCCGGTTGCGTCATGCAGATCAGGGGAGGCCTGGACAAGAACGGCGGCGCCATCGAGGTGCAGCACACCGTTCAGCGGCTGGCCGACGCCCTCGAATAGCCGGGCGCGCGTTCAATCTTATAATGTCACGCCGCTATCTCTTCGGTAGTGCGCATAAAACTGCGTCCTCGTTTCTCTTTGCCGAAGATCAGCAGCACCGCGAGCACAGCCATCACCACCAGCTCAAACGCGGTCAGCGCCCACGCGTAACCAAGGCGATCCCGCAGCGCAAACTCGATGCTCGGAGTCGAGGCAGCCAGCAAAATCCCGATCTGGTAGGTGAACCCAGGCAACAGCCCGCGGACTGCGTCCGGTGAAAGCTCGTTGAGGTGCACAGGAATGTTGCCCCAGGCGCCCTGCACGCCTAACTGCATAATGAATGCGCCTGCGGTCAGCATCGCGAGCGTGCTCCCAAAAGCCCACATTGGCATGATGGCCAGCGCCACTGCCAGCGCCGATAACATGCTGTAGCGGCGGCCGATCTTCTCGGAAAGCAAACCGAAGATGACCGCGCCGGTCACCGCTCCCACGTTGTAGAACATAGTGATATATGCCACTGTATTCGGCGCAACGCCGTGCGCGTGTTTCAGGAAGTCGGGATAGAGGTCCTGCGTGCCGTGGGAAAGGCAGTTCATCATGAACATCAGCGCGATCATATACAGGCTGAGCCATTTGTGTTGCCATGCAATGCGCGGGCCGTCGATGGTGCGGGCAACGCGATGCTGCTTCCAAGCTTCCGACTCCGGGACCTTGGTGCGAATGTAGAGCGCCAGCAGCGCCGGTATCCCGCCAACCCAGAACATGGCGCGCCATCCCCAGTTCGGCAGTACCAGGCGCGCTGCAAAAGCCGCTAGCAGGTAGCCGATGGAGTATCCACTCTGCAGAATTCCCGATATCACTCCGCGCCAGCGCACCGGAGCATGCTCCATGGCGAGCGACGCGCCCACGCCCCACTCACCGCCCATGCCGATGCCGAACAGCATCCGCAGAATAAAGAACACGGTAAAATTGGGCGCAAAGCCGCACAGAAACTCAATAGTCGCGAAGAAGATGACGTTGGCCATCAGCGGGCGCCGCCGCCCGTAACGGTCGGCCATCATCCCGAAGAGCAGCGCGCCGACGGGGCGCATGGCCAGCGTCGCGGTCACGCTCAGGACAATGTCGCGTTTGGGAACGTGGAAGTGCGCGGCCAGCGTGTCGAACAGGAAGATGACGACGAAGAAGTCAAAAGCGTCGAGCGTCCAGCCGAGAAAGCCCGCGCCCATCGCATGCCAGCGATCGGAGTTGGCCTGCGGCGCGCTGTTGGTGGTGTCTGCCATCGCTCTCCCGTAAATTGCAGAGAAGGTAACAGAAGGAGCGCGAGAAAGGCTAGCCTATTTCCGGAATAGAAGGCTCGGTCTGGAGCGAGCAGGACTGCAAAGCCCGGAAGTTGACATGCCTCATACTAAGGGGGGCACCGTACACGTACTTCCTTCCCTGCACTCAGCGGGGCTTGCGTAACAACCGTAAGGCTGCTCGTTATCCCGGCGCGGTAACGAAGAAGCGCTTGACGTGCAGCCTCTTGGCGTGGCGTTTCGCTTGCCACAGATCGTAGGCAAGCTGCATTTGCAACCAGTGCTCCGGCGTACTCCCGAATGCCTTAGATAGCCGCAGCGCCATTTCCGCCGTGATGCCGGAGTGGCCGTTGAGAATCGACGAGAGAGTCTTGCGCGTGACACCCAAGCCCTTCGCCGCCTCGGTCACGCTCAGATCGAGCGCCTTAAGGCAGTCCTCCCTGACGATCTCGCCAGGGTGCGGGGGATCGTACATATCCATGTGTTTTTCTCCTGTCGCTAGTGGTAATCGACCAAGTCAACATCGGTTACGTTTTCACCATCGAAGCGGAACACCAGCCGCCAGTTACCCGACACTGAGACCGCCCACTCACCCTTGCGCTCGCCCACCAGCGGATGCAACTGATAACCGGCAATGTTCATGTTCAGCGGGCTGGTAGCGGTCGAACGCGACGCCAGCAGACGACGCAAGCGCTTCACCGTGCTGAGCGCTCACCCCTCGCGTTTCCCCCGAGGCAAAAAGTCGTTCCAGCCCCTTATGGCGAAACCGTATTATCATTTTCGTGTAGTATAACTACTCAGGTTACAACAGTCAAGTTCCTTTGAAGTTGCGGTCAGAGTGTCCAAACCCGGAACGCGAAGCTGGGCTTCGGCAGACATTAGGTTCACTTGCGCATGTCTGTTAAAGGGCGAAAAGCATATCCCTTGTTGGCCTGAAGACCGCCTTCGGGACGACAAAATAAGAGATTGCAAACGGCGCACCCTTCGACAGGCTCAGGGCAAGGTTCTGAAGGTGCGCCCCTTCAATCACCGCAGCATCCTCGCCATGTGCTGTGTTCCCTGCACCAACCCCAGCGCCCAGTTGGCCCCGTTGATAAACAGGTTCGGGAAGAGGCCGATAATCACGGTGCCGGCCGCTGTAATGGTCAGCGCCAGGCGCATCGCAGGGCGGGTATGCACCGGTTCGGCGTCGATCGGCTGCCGCATCAGCATCGCATTCGCAATGCGCATGTAGTAGTAGAGCCCCACCACTGAATACAGCACGCCGATAGCGGCCAGCGCGTAATGCCCCGTCTGAATCAGACTTAGGAAAATGAAGTACTTGCCCCAGAAGCCCGCCAGTGGCGGAATCCCAGACAGCGAGAGCAGGAAGATCAGCATCAGGATGGCTTCGGTCGGAGCTTTGAAGTACAGACCTGCGATGTCGTCCACCGTGTCACCGATGATGTTGCGCCGCCGCAGTGAGGTGATCACCGCGAATGCGCCCAGGTTCATGAAGGTGTATACCAGCAGGTAAATCATGATCGCCATGATGCCGGTGGAATTCGTCTGGCCGTCGCTGGCAATCAGACCCAGCAGCATGTATCCGACGTGCGCGATGGAGGAATACGCCAGCAGCCGTTTCAGGTTGTCCTGGGTGATGGCTGCCAGGTTGCCGCCCGTCATCGTGGCGATGGAAACGAAGATCAGCAGCGGGACGTACATCGGGCGCAGCGGATACAGCCCGAACAGGAAGAGGCGAAGCAGCATCGCCCATCCCGCAGATTTCACTGCCACCGACATGAAGCCGGTAATGCTGGTCGGTGCGCCTTCATACGCGTCCGGCGCCCACTGGTGGAAGGGCACGGCGGCGATCTTGAATAGCAGTCCGGTCGTGGTTGCCAGCAGCGCGAAGATGACAACTGGATCGTTCGGCCGGGTGGCAATCACTTCTTGCAGCTTCTGGGCAATTTGCCCCAGGTTGGTGCTGCCAGTCAGACCGTAAAACAGTGACAGTCCATAAGCGAAGATTCCCGACGAGAATGCGCCGAGCAGCAAATACTTTAGCGCGGCTTCATTCGACCGCTTATCGCGCCGCAAGAAGCCGACCAGCACGTAAGTCGAGATGGCCATCAGCTCTAGGCCAATGAAGATCAGCACGATGTCATAGCCGGCGGCCATGCACATCATTCCGACTACCGAAAGCAGCAGCAGCGCGTAGAACTCGCCGTGGTTCTCGTGCTCGATTTCGAGATAGCGCATTGACATCAGGATGGCAACCGCCGCGCCCAACAGGAACAGGTAGAAAAAATAGATGGCGAAGCGATCGACTACCAGCGAGCCCATGAATCCACTAAAAGTCGCGATCTCGATGCCGCGCTTTTCGGCCGCGTGATAGGCCAGGTGTAGCTTGCCCACGGCTGCCGCCGAAAACGCGATGCCAATCAGGGCCGTGATAGCGTTAACCCACTTCCACTGTTTCGGCAGCATCAGGTCGATCATCAGGATGCCGAGCGCGAACACCGTCAGCAGCAGCATCGGCAAGGCGAGCAGGTAGTCCGTGCTGGAGTAAGCCAAAGAAAATGTTGTCAGCGAGGTGGTCACTATTTCATCCTCACTTGGCGATTGCGACCGGGGCCGCTGCTAAATTGGCGTTCGCCGTGTTCACCGGAGCCGGCTTTTGCTTTGTCGCCACTCCCGACTTCTGCGCGTCACCGGACGTGGAGGGCTTCTGGCCCTCCGGCGCCTTCGGCGGCTCAGGCAGCGGCGTCGCCGCATCGGGATTTGCGTTCACTGGTTGGGCTGCAACTACCGGCTTGTTTAGCCCGGGATAGTCAGGACGCACCGTCGCCACCAGGTTGTTGACCGGAGTGGAGAGAATCTGGAAGAACGGCTTGGGGTACAGGCCAATCCAGAAGGCGATGATCACCAGCGGAATGAATGTCGCCAGTTCCCTTCCCGACAGATCGAGCAGCTTCTCGTTCTTGTGGTTATTCACCGGCCCGAAGAACACGCGCTGATACAGCCATAGCAAATACGCTGCCGCCAGGATCACTCCCGGCACCGCCCACGCGGCCCAGACCTTGTTTTCCATGAATGTGCCCTGCAGGATGGTGAATTCGCCGACAAAACCATTGAGCAGCGGCAGTCCCATCGACGACATAAACATGATCAGCGTGATGGTGGCGTAAACCGGCATCACGTTGGAGATGCCGCCGTATTCCGCGATCTCGCGCGTGTGCCGCCGTTCGTACAGGATGCCGACGATCAAGAACAGTGCGCCAGTGGAGATGCCATGGTTAATCTGTTGTAGCACCGAGCCGCTCAGACCCAACGGGCTCAGAGCGAAAATGCCCAGCGTGCAGAAGCCAAGGTGACTAACCGACGAATACGCCACCAGCTTCTTCATGTCCTTCTGCATCAGCGACACCAGCGCGCCGTAGATGATACCGATCAGCGAAAGCACAATCATGAACTCGCGCACCCACGGCGTCATTGCGACTGCCGGGAAGAACGGCAGGGAGAACCGGATCAGGCCGTACGTTCCCATCTTCAGCAGAACGCCCGCCAGGATGACGGAACCGGCAGTTGGCGCTTCTACGTGAGCATCGGGCAGCCATGTGTGGAACGGAAACATCGGCACCTTGATCGCGAAGCCGACGAAGAAGGCGAAGAACAACCAGATGGCCGCGTGGCCCGCCGATTTTCGGCGCCGTTGCATAGAGATCGGGCAGGTAGAAGGTGTAAATGCCGGTCAGGGTATGGTGATGGAAATACAGGAACAGGATTCCCAGCAGCATCAGCACCGAGCCAAACAAGGTGTAGAGGAAGAACTTGATGGCCGCGTACAGCTTGCGCGGGCCGCCCCAGATGCCAATCAGCAGATACATCGGTACCAGCATGGCCTCCCAGAAGACGAAGAACAGGAACATGTCGTTGGCCATGAAGACGCCGAGCATGCCCGTCTGCAATACCAGGAACCAAACGTAGTATTCCTTCACGCGGTCCTGGATGGCATTCCACGACGACAGGATCGAGATGGCCCCCAGCAGCGTGGTCAGCATGATGAGCAGGAACGAGATGCCGTCTATGCCGATCACGTAGCCGGCGCCAATGGACGGGATCCAATTGTTGGGTGCGCCCTCGACGAACTGGAAGCCGGCACGATCTTTCAGCGCCCAGAACCATGGAATCAGCGGCAGCGAAACCGCAAAGCCCAGGAAGCCGAAGATGTTGCCGACCCAGCGGATGGCGTCCTTGTTCTCCTTCGGCATTAGCATCAGGAGAATCGCGCCCACCAGCGGCGTGAATAAAATTATCGAAAGAATGTGGTTGTACATTTTTGTTTGCCCTACCACCGAATCACGTAATAAAAAATGAAGCACACCAGCCCGGCCACCATCACCAACGCGTACCACTGCACCAGGCCCCACTGCACCAGACGCACCGGATACGACGCCAGCCGCGTCACCATGGCAACTCCATTTACAAAAAGGCCGTCGATAATCCACTTGTCCCACAGATTCGACAGCGTGCCGCTCATGCGCGTGGACCATCCCGCGCCGTTGACCGCGCCGTCAATCACGTTGGCGTCGAACTTCCACAGCTCTTCGCCCAGACCCATCGCGCCCAGGCGCATCGGTCCAACTTTCTTGCGTCCGGTGAACACCCAGTCGTAGATTTCATCCACGTACCACTTGCGGAAGAGTGTCTTGTAAAAGCGCGGCGAGACTTCCTGTATCGGCTCCTTGTAACCTTTGTCGGCATTCTTGTAGGCCCGCTGCGCCAGGAACCACCCCAGCACCGCCGCGCCAACCGACGCGAACATCAGCGTGTATTCCATCGGATCGGTGTGCTCGACCTGCTGCTCGCCGGCCGCAACCTGCGCCACTTTTCCGCCTTCTTCCAGCACGACCGCTTCCTTCGCAAACACTGGTTCGAGGAACTTCTCGAAGCGATTCGATCCCCCCAGGCTGTGCGGCAGTCCCAGGAAGCCAGCCCCGATCGAGCAGATGGCCAGGATCACCAGCGGCACCGTCATCGTCTTAGGCGACTCGTGAATGTGGTGCTCCACTTCATGGTTCATGCGCGGCTTGCCGAAGAACGTCAGGTAAATCAGCCGGAACATGTAGAACGCGGTCATCAGGGCGGTCAAGAACGCGATATACCACAGGTACCGGTAAGCGCCACCTTCGCGCGACCACGTCTCCCACAGAATCGCGTCCTTGGAGAAGAAGCCTGCAAACCCTGGGATCCCCGAAATAGCGAGAGTCGCGATCAGCATGGTGCCGAAGGTGGTTTTGATCTTCCCATGCAGCGCACCCATGTGCTGCATCTCCTGTTCGCCGCTCATGGCGTGAATCACCGAGCCAGCCCCGAGGAACAGCAGCGCTTTGAAGAAGGCGTGAGTGAAAACGTGGAAGACACCCGCCGCGAATGCGCCCACTCCAAGCGCGAGGAACATGTATCCCAGTTGCGACACGGTGGAATACGCCAGCACGCGCTTGATGTCGTTCTGTACCAGCGCAATGGTTGCTGCGAAGATCGCCGTCAACGCGCCGACGATAGCGACCGTCTTCATCGCATTCGGCGCCAACACGAACAGCGCGTTGGAGCGCGCCACCATGTACACGCCCGCGGTCACCATGGTCGCCGCGTGGATCAGTGCTGAAACCGGCGTCGGCCCTTCCATCGCGTCTGGCAGCCAGACGTACAGCGGGAACTGCGCCGACTTGCCGCAGGCTCCCACGAACAGCAGCAGACAGGCTGCGGTGATCCAATGATCGCCGATATTGAAGCGTCCGCTGCGCGCCAAGTGGTTGATGGCGGTGTATTGCACCGAACCGAAATACCAGGCAATGGTAAACATGCCCAGCAGGAATCCGGCATCTCCCACGCGATTAACGATGAATGCCTTGTTGGCGGCTGTGGACGCGGAGTGTCGCTGAAAATAGAAGCCGATTAGCAGGTACGAACACAGGCCCACGCCTTCCCAGCCGACAAACATCAGGGCGTAATTGTTGGCCAGGATCAGCGTCAGCATGGAGAACATGAACAGGTTGAGGTAGCCGAAGAAGCGGTAATAGCCGCCCTCGTGCGCCATATAGCCCATCGAATAGATGTGGATGAGCATGCCCACGCCAGTCACGAACAGCAGCCAGATGCTGGACAGGGGATCGAGCAGGAATCCGGCATCGGCGCGGAACTGTGCGGACCCGCCATGGGTGGGATACGCCAGCGAATCGGTCCCGGTGCCCATCCAGGTGTACATCACCTTCTCGAAGGGCTTGCCGGGATTGGCGGCGCTATAGCCCGTGTATTGCCAGACGGCGACGCACGCCCATGCGAACGCCAGCACAACCATGCCGACGCAAATGCCGTTCACCGCCTGCTTCGACAGCTTGCGTCCGAAAAAGAACATGCAGGCCGCGCCGAGGGCGGGAAACAGCGGAATCATCCAGATGTGGTCAAGAAAGAACATGTATAAGCTCTCAGCCGTCAGCTTTCAGCCGTCAGTAAAATCGCTATTCGCTATTCGCTTTTCGCCCTTCGCTTTTCGCCAGATGCAACAAAGTGTTGTCATCCTGAGCGCAGGCGCGCTTCCTTTGCGTGCCGGAGTCGAAGGACCCCTATCATCACCAGGAACTCTGGCTGCCCTATCCTTTCTCTTTTTGCGAAAAGGCGGGACACCGTCAAACGTCGAGATCAGGAACGAACCACTAACCCCTAATCCCTATCCCCTGCTTTTTCACCATTTCAAAAGATCCACTTCGTCCACGTTCACCGTCTCCTTGTTACGGAAGAAGGCGATGATGATGCCCAGTCCCACGGCTGCTTCCGCGGCCGCGTCGGTGATCACAAAGATGGCGAAGACCTGCCCATGCAAACCCCATAAGCGCGAGAATGCCACCAGGTTCAGGTTCACCGCATTCAGGATCAACTCAATCGACATCAGGATGATGACCACGTTGCGCCGCGTCAGCACCCCGATAGTGCCGATGATGAACAGCGCCGCCGCAACCACGAGGTAATGCATGGTGGTGATCTCAGTCATAGTGAGTATCCTGCCGTCAGTTTTGGATCAGGGCTCGACCTTAGTCGTGCCGAAAAAACAGTTGGAACGACGGCTTTTGCCGCTGAGGCACAGGAGCTAAAGCCCGTTTTTAGTCGGGCATCTTGCGGCGCGACTGAAGCCATGCCCTGACACGAACCAAAGTTGGATCGCGCTCTGTTTACGATTCGCAATTTCTCAAATCCTCTTCTTCGCCATGACCACCGCGCCTACGATGGCCACCAGCAGCAACAGCGAAGCGATTTCAAACGGCAGCATGTAATTGCCATACAGCCAGACGCCAATCTGCTGCGTGTTGTCGGCCTCAAGCCCGCGATAACTTTGATAGAACGCCGTCGGGAACGCGCCTCGCCCGGTGCGGTACACGAAAGCCAGCAATCCGCCGAGCGCCAGCGCAGCAATCGTCGCCACAATCCACTGCTTGTTGAACTGGTACTCGCGGATGTTCTGCTCCAGATTTACCAGCATGATGACGAACAGGAACAGCACCATGATTCCGCCGGCGTAAAGCACGATCTGGACGGCGGCCACGAAAGGCGCGTACAGCATCAGGTAAAAGCCCGCCAGCGAGAGCAGCGTCACGATCAGCGACAACGCCGCGTGCACTGGATTTCGCCGCGTAATCACTGCGATAGCGGAAACAATCGCCGTGAACGACAACAAGTAGAAGAAGAATGGTGTGGCAACTGGGTTCATCTTGTACGCTTCACTCTCATCGCTCTGTGCCGCCGGCTGAAGCCGGCTCAATCACCCTGGTCTCGTTACGGCGCGGCTAAAGCCGCGCCCCTTCTCAAGATCTACTGCCTTCACGCTGGCCTAAAGGCCAGCTCTACCGGAGCAAGATCGGCTGCCGAATAACCTCTAGCGACTGACTGCTGACAACTGACTACTGGTTACTGACAACTGCCTCACTTCGCATACCTCTCTGGCTCCTGCCCGCGTTCCAGCGCAGCCTGGTCCAGCACCATGCCCTCGCGACTGTAGAGCGCCATCTCGTAGTCCTGAGTCAGCTCCAGCGCGTCAGTCGAGCACGCCTCGGCGCACAGGCCGCAGAACATGCAGCGACTCAGGTCATAGGTCCACGAGACCGGCTCCTTGCGGCGCGTCACCGGATTGCGCTCACCTTTCACCACGATCAGTTGCTCGGGACACGCCAGCGCGCACAGGTTGCACACGATGCACAGCGACTCGCCAGTGTCGGGGTTGACGTTCAGCCGCGGCTGGCCGCGAAAGCGCTCGAAGATGACAGGACGCTCCAGAGGATACTGCTCAGTAATTGCCTCACTTGGAGGCTGATAGTGAAACGTAACTTTTAACCCCTTGATCAGGTCCACCAGTAAAATCTTGCGAATCAGTGGCGACAGACTCACGGCAGCACCCTCCGGGTAGAGCCGCCCTTTAGGGCAGCGTCTCCGCGCTGTTTTCTTGCGGTAGAGCGAACCTTTAGGTTCGCGTCACCACAGATTTCCTGGCTCTGAGCCGGCTTCAGCCGGCGGCATATGTCGGGGCTGAAGCCCCTCGAATTTCTTTTTTCGCCGCCTGACGCGAACCTGAAGGCTCGCTCTACCAACTCTTCCTGCTTCACTGGAGCACCCCCAGGATCGCTGACGACAGTTGCGGAATCAGGCCCCAGATCGCGGTCGCGATCAGAACGCCCAGACCAATCGGCAGTAATACCTTCCAGCCCACCTTCATGAGTTGGTCAAAGCGGTAGCGCGGAAACGTTCCGCGATACCAGATGTACAAGTACATGAAGAAGGCAACCTTGACGACGAACCAGTAAATGTCTTGTATGCGGACTCGCACCGCCGGCACCAGCAGCAGCAGCCCCACGAATCCCAGCAGCGCAGCGAAAGTGCCGAGGCCAATCGTCTGAATGCGGAACTGCGGGATCTTCGGCATACGGATGGTACCCAGGAAGCATCCTGCGGCGAGAACGAAGAAGGTCAGCGCGGGAAGAAACGAGAACGCCATGTCCCAGGCCGTTCCGCCAAGCCAGTTCGGAAATGGCCGCATCCATCCGCCCAGCCACAGTGTCACCGCTATCGACGACACCGCAAGCATCGCCGAATATTCCGCCAGGAAAAACAGCGACCAACGGAACCCGCTGTATTCGGTATGGAATCCGGCGACCAGCTCCGATTCTGCTTCCGGCAGATCGAAAGGCGCGCGGTTGGTCTCCGCGACCATGGCAATCGCGAACACTCCGAAGGCGAGGAACCCCAGCGGGAAAAACTTGAAGATGAACCAGGTATGTTGGGCAGCCTGCGATTCAACAATGCCAATCATGCTCAGCGTACCCGTGCCCGTCTGAAGACTGGTCATGAGCACAGCCGAGACAATCGCCAGTCCCATGGCAATTTCGTACGAGACCATCTGCGCACTAGAGCGCAGCGAGCCCATCAGCGGGTAATGTGAATTCGATGACCAGCCCGCCATGATGATGCCCAGCACGCCCAGCGACGACACACCCAGCATGAACAGGACGCCGATGTTCATGTCGGTGACCGCATGGGTGCGGCCAAACGGCACCACCAGAAACGTTGTAAATGCGGTCATGGTCACCACGACGGGTGCGCTCCAGAACACAAACTTGTCGGCGTCGTGGGGAATGATGTCTTCCTTGATCAGCAGCTTGAGGGCGTCGGCAAAAGGTTGCAGCAATCCGTGCGGGCCTACGCGCATAGGGCCTAAGCGAATCTGCATGTGGGCAAGAATCTTACGCTCCAGCCAGTTCATGCAGATGACCGACAGCGAGACACCGACAATGACGAGGAGGATATAGACAGTGGCCCAAAACAGGTTGCCGGCTTCGCCGGGGGTCGTGCCCGAACTCAGATAGCCTTGGATGTACTCGATCATTAGCGGTCCACCTCACCGAGCACGATGTCGAGCGTGCCGATGACCGCCACCACATCGGCCACCAGCAGGCCACGCACCATCTTGTCGAGGGCTTGCAGATTGACGAACGACGGAGGCCGCACGCGTATGCGATAGGGCTGCGTGGAAGCGTCGCTCACGATGAAATATCCCAGCTCGCCCTTAGGTGCTTCGATGGAGTGGTAAACCTCGCCCACCGGTGGCTTGATCACCTTTGGCACCTTGGCGATGATCGGCCCTTGCGGCAAACCATCTACCGCTTGACGAATGATGCGCACGGCCTGACGCATCTCCTCGATGCGGACCAGATACCGGTCATAAGTGTCGCCGTGCAGTCCAGTAGGAATATCAAAGTCGAAGTTCTTGTACGATTCGTACGGCTGGGCTTTCCGCAGGTCCCATTTCACGCCACTGGCGCGCAGCACCGGGCCGGTGACACCCAGCGCAATGCAGTCTTCCGGATTCAGAATGCCAACGCCCTTGGTGCGTTCCACCCAGATACGATTTGTCGTCAGCAGTTCTTCGTATTCGTCGAGCTTGGGAAGGAAGGCGTCGCAGAACTTCTTGCAATCCTGCTCAAAGCCTTCATAGGCTTCGTAGAGGCATCCGCCGATACGGAACGCGTGCGTCGTGAGGCGCGCGCCGCAATATTTCTCGAAGATCTTCAGGACTTCTTCGCGATCGCGGAAGCAATAGAACAGCGGTGTGATCGCGCCTATATCGAGCGCGTGCGTCCCCAGCCAAACCTGGTGGCTGGCAATGCGGCACAATTCAGTGAGGATGACGCGAATGTATTGCGCGCGCGGCGGCGCTTCCACGCTCAGCAGCTTCTCGACCGCTTCACAGTAACCCAGCCCATTGGAGACCGCGGCGACATAATCCATGCGGTCGACGTAGGGATTGAACATCGCGTAGGTGCGGTTTTCCGCAATCTTCTCGACTCCACGATGCAGGTATCCAATAACGCATTCAGTGCCCAGGACCTTCTCGCCATCCAGCTTCAGGATGACGCGCAACACGCCGTGCGTCGACGGGTGCTGGGGCCCCATGTTGAGGACCAGTTCCGTCGCGTCAAGGAAGGTTTCGTCCTTGGTATCGAGGTCAAGATAGTCGGTGCGATCGCTCATTGTCGTCGTTTCGCTCTTCGCTCTTCGCTCTTCGCCAGACCTGGTAGAGCCAGCCTTCAGGCTGGCGTTACCGGCATGCTTCTTACTTTCAAGCCGGCTTCAGCCGCCGGCACAAACCGGGGCTAAAGCCCCTCAACTTTGTTGTTCATCCTCGACGCTGGCCTGAAGGGCCAGCTCTACCAATCCTGCTTTTGTCGGCCCTCAACACCGTCCGAAAGGCCTGCTCTACCTTTTCACTGTCCACTTTCAATCCCTAAATTGATCTTCACCCACTCCTGGTCCTGCTGCAGAATCGGGTAATCCTTGCGCAAAGGGTGCCCCTTCCATCCGTCGGGTAGCAGAATGCGCTTCAGGTCGGGATGCCCGTCGAACTCGATGCCGAACATGTCGAAAACTTCGCGCTCCAGCCAGTTCGCCGTCTCCCAGATTTCCACAGCGGTGCGCAGGCGTTCGCCTTCTTTGATCTGTGTCTTGATCCGCACGCGCTCGTTGTAGTGAAACGAATACAGGATGTAAACGATGTCGAACTGCGCCTCGCGCTTGGGATAGTGAACGGCGGTGATGTCCACACAGTAGTCGAAGAGCTCATCCTGCCGCATGCGCAACAGGATCTCGTAAATGAGGGAGCTGTCCACGACCAGGTACTTCTGCCCGAGGTAGGTGCTGGCCTCTTTGATCCCGGAGCCATACTGGCTGCGAAGACGCATGACCAGGTCCGACTCCCAGGGCTCTGGCTTGGGCCCTTCGGGTTTAGGCGCGGGCTTCGCGGCAGCAGGAGCAGCAGGTTTCGCGGCAGCGGGAGCAGCGGCTTGTCGCCGGTCGAGGAGCGGCTGCCTTTGCCGGCTCAGCTGGTTTCGCAGCGGGTGTCTCGGTGTTAGCGGTAGGCGCGGACGGCGTCGCAGCAGACGTTGGTGATGCTTCGGCAGACGCTTTGCCGCCGGTCCTGCTCCGCCTGCGGGCGCTGCGGGCGCACTCGCCGGGGAGGCTGGTTCAGGAGAGACGGGGTCGGTTCCTTTGGTTTCGTCAGACATTTCTAATGGTCTCGATCTACCCTTCGCTGTTTTCAGCGACCTTTACTTGTAACAGCTTCCGGGTGTCATTCTCTTGTGCGAGGCTCACGTCGCACTGTGATACCGGTCACATTTGTTCCGCAAAACCGCAAACCGGCTTCAATTAGGGCGGACTGTAATCCATGAAAACCCTTCGCTCGCACACCCGGCGCCTCTCTCGCCCATTCAATGCCTTGCTCGGGTAGTGCGGCGCTTCAGCGCCGCGTTAACACTACGTCTTGATTCTCAGGCTTTAGCCTCTCGGGTACTTCGTCCAGACGCCACGACGTCCTGGCGGACGAATAGGCGTATTCCCTCGCCGTTCTTACCAGGGCCTCGCCGCACTGGATTGTCGTGAATATATGCCCGCATTCGCTCGTACTCCGTCGATATCCCGTACCCGGTGTTCGTAATAGTTGGGCTGCCACGCTGCTTTCAATTTCAACCCCGCCTTCCCCATCGCGAACAAAAAACCGCCTTTCATCAGTTGTACAGCCTGGCCAACCGCGTGATCGTCATCCACGGACAACAGCAGGTGAATGTGATTTGGCATGACGACAAATTCGTGGAGCAGAAATTCACCGGCATCGCGATATCGAAAGATCGTCGCGACCAGGAGATCAGCCGTTTCCGTTCTTTGGAACAGATTCTGGTGCATGTAGGCAGACGCGGTGATGAAATAAGTCTTGGTCATAAGTACCGCGGGGCTAAAGCCCGATTCTCTCCAACCATCCGTTTACGCGGCGCTAAAGCGCCGCACTACCCGAGCGTCGACATGCAGGGCGAAACAAGTAAATGTTCACAAACCCGCATTCCGGCGCGGGTCGTTTTGCCACACCTAAAAACAAAATCCCCATCCGCATCCGTTGATGCGAATGGGGCCGGGTCTTCTTGCCCTGCACGCCATTGCGGCTACACCCACTCCAGCGCGCCCTTCTTCCATATCCAGATGTATCCCACGATCAGGATGCCAAGAAAAATCAGCATCTCCAGCAGGCCAAACAAACCCAGCAGCTTGAACTGCACCGCCCAGGGAAACAAGAAGATGGTCTCCACGTCGAAGACCACAAACAGGATGGCGACGATATAAAAACGAATCGTGTAGCGGCCACGCGCGCTGTCGAATGGCGTGATGCCGCACTCATACGGCATCAGCTTGGTTTTGAACGGATTACGCGGTCGCACGATATAAAACAGCGCCAGCGTTCCGGCCGCCACCAGAAACGCCAGGAAGGCGAAGATGAACATCGGTACATAGTTCTGCGGCATAAAGTGCTGTCTCGCTGATCGCACCGTGGCGCGATACGGATATGAACGAACGCGCCACTATACCGCCTCGCGATGCCGGATTCAATGACATGCGTCACAAAAGCCGCTTTTCGCGGTTCGCTCTTCGCCGAGCTGCCAGCTATCGGCCTTCAGCCCGGAAGGAGAAATATGGCGATCGATGATCTCGTGGGGCTCTTTGACTGCACGGTCGAACTGTTCGTCGCTCATTTCCTTCGACCGTTCAAGCGCGGACCTGGTGAAATCGGAGATCAGTGACTCCATTGCCGTTTTCGGTGAATGTGGTCATTGGCAAGCCTTTCGTTTTTCGTTGCATTTCACCGGCGTGACGCGACCGGGCATCCGACTATTCTTCACTATTGAACAAGCTTCCGGGTTTCCGTATAGGAGTCGTAACGGCATTCTTCCCTCATCCAATCGGGAAGGCAGCCAAGCGCAATTAGCTCCTCTGCCAGCCCGCAACGGCACAACGAACATGGTCCATTTTCATATAGCAGCAGAAGGGATCGCTCAGCTTCACGCTGATGGTGCGCACTAGCCATATGTCGAACCCCGATTTCAATGGAATGCAGGTCGTCGACCTGCATCGGCTCAGCTATGCGCGCCTCCATGAGTTGAAAGTCCCCCGGTTTGTAATTGTTTACCAGAAGCTCCACCCCATCCCCATGCCTTCCGGGCGAGTCCAGAAGGCGAAGTCCTAGATCTCTAATTGCAAGATTTGTCAGTTGTGATAGCACCCTCACAGAGAAGGGCGCAAGCCGAACGTTGTTGCTCTCCGCAAGCTCAAGTAGCCGAGGAATAAGGCCGGGAAATCGTTGAAACCAAAAAATACGAAGGTACGCCAGCAGTCGTGAGTCATCCCTTTCCGAGATCAAATCGGAGGCGGCTACATCAAGCTCCTCCGCAGTCGCGGTTCTGCCCCAACCCGGATACAACATGGTTCCAGGTTTCTCTGCAATCATTTCCTTGAGGGCCGCGTAGTCGAGTCGCTTCTGATTTTTGCGAGGCTCGAACCTACTCTCATACAAACGCCTTCTTTCAAGCATCTGCGCGAGGCGCGGCCACTCCCGCTCCGCCCGCCGAATGGCATCGTTCGCCGCTTCCAGGCCATCGCGATCCTGAAGTGCCGTGACCAGGGAACCCACCTGCCACAGGTTGTCCTCGCGCAAGGTAGATAGAGAGTTTTCAGCGGCGATGACAAGAGCAGGTAAACCGTCCAATTTAATCAGGTCCTCGTAATAAATGGGTTCCTGTTCGAATCGCGCATCGGCAACCGCACGATACATCGCCTGTTTTATCTCGTCGTCGCCCTTTTCTGCAAAGTTCCGGGCCAATTCGATCGTTTGTCCCAAGTCGAACTTCTCCGGATCCCTGGGCGGCGTGCTAAGCGCCTCTAAAAGTCCGCTTCGGAAAAAGTCCTGATCACCAATGCCATCAATCAGATCCAGTAAGTAGATTCCACGATCGCTTTCGCACTGCGCGTCATAGGTAAGATCGTGCGTGCAGGCGTAGAGCACTGCTTCGCGATAAGGTGCAGGATCGTGTGTGCGTAGGTGCAGCACAGCCCGGCCAAGGCCCTTTTGCAGCCATTGATTGAATTCCACGAGGTTCACCATGAATCTCTGCTTTAGTGAGTTACTGGATCGCCGAAAAAGCGGCATGAACCCTTCACGCAGGTGTTGCCTTGGAAGGATTAATCGACTCGGGGATTATGGGTAAGTGACGGAACTACAGAATACCGTGGCTGGTGGCCCCCGACAAGCCGAATCTGCATTACACATCTATAATCGAGCTTCTCCACTCTCCGGCCTGCGTGTACCGGGGTCGCTAGGAATACCGTGGCACTTGACCAGAAAATCTACGACCTCCGCAAAGCAAAACTCCAACAGATTGAAGCGCTGGGGCAGCAGGCTTACCCCTATCGATACGAAACCACTCACACCGTTCCTCAGATTCTCGACGAGTACTCACCCAAGACCGGGCCCGAGCTCGAATCTCCACGAGTAAACGTCCGCGTTGCGGGGCGCCTCATGTCGATTCGCGTGCAGGGGAAGGCTGGCTTTGCACACTTGCAGCAAGGCGGCCAGCGATTGCAGATTTACGTCCGCCTCGACAACGTCGGCGAGAAGGGATTCCAGCTTTACAAGCTGCTCGACCTTGGCGACTACATTGGCGTAAAAGGCTATCTCTTCCGTACGCGCACCAATGAGCTGACCGTGCATGTCGAGGAGATCACGTTCCTGGTAAAGGACCTGCTTCCTTTGCCTGAGAAGTGGCATGGTCTGCAGGACGTCGAGACCCGCTATCGCCGCCGCTACGTGGATCTGACGATGAACCCTCACGTGCGCGAGGTCTTCCTGAAACGCGCCAAGGTCGTGCAGTCGATGCGGCGCTTCCTCGACAGCAACGGGTTTGTCGAAGTCGAGACGCCAATGATGCATCCCATTGCCGGCGGTGCCGTGGCCAAGCCGTTCATCACCCACCACAACACGTTGGATGTCGACCTGTATTTACGTATCGCGCCCGAACTCTACCTGAAGCGGCTGGTCGTGGGTGGCATGGACCGCGTCTACGAGATCAATCGCAACTTTCGCAACGAAGGCATCTCGACCCAGCACAACCCTGAGTTCACTATGCTGGAGTTCTACATGGCCTACGCCGACTACCGCGACATGATGGACTTCACTGCGCGAATGCTGGCGCAGGTGGCACAAGACGTTAACGGGACGACGATCGCGCACTTCAACGGACATGAGATTGACTTCGGCAATTTTCAGCGGCTTTCGATGCGCGAAGCCATCATCAAGTTCTGGCCGGAGAATGCCGGAGAAAAGCCGGAGATGAGCGACTTCTCCAGCGCTGAGCAGATCGCCGCCATGGTCCACCGCTACAATGCCGCCAATTCTCACATCCCTTACGATCCGGTTGCGCCCGATGGCAAGACTATTGCCGATATCTTCGAGTTCGTGGCGGAGCCGCACCTCGTTCAGCCGACGTTTATCTACGACTTCCCTCTCGCGATTTCGCCTCTTTCGAAGAACAAGCGCGAGCCTGAGGAGAATGCCGAGTGGGTCGAGCGTTTTGAAATCTTCGTTGGCGGACTTGAGATCGGCAACGCCTTCAGTGAACTGAACGATCCCGACGAGCAGCGCCGTCGATTTGAGGGACAACTCAGTGAGCGCGCGCGCGGCGACGAAGAAGCCCACCAAATGGACGAGGACTACATTCGAGCGCTCTCGTATGGATTGCCACCCACCGCCGGCGAAGGCGTCGGCATCGATCGCCTGACTATGTTGCTGACCGATTCGCGCTCCATTCGCGATGTGATTCTTTTTCCGCTGCTCCGCCCCCTGAAGCGCGAGGAAGAAGAGGAGCTCGAGAATACGGAAGAAAAGGCGGCGAAAAGCTGATCGGGAATTCTGGCGTGGGTACGATTATTTTCAGACTCGCTGAGGTCGCCGACCTCTCCGGCCTAAGCAAGGTAATTTACCCAGGCGGGACTACCAGTACCAATCGGACACATTTATTGAGGACCGCTATAGAAATCACATGACCCTCCAGGCGCGCCGCAGAACGTGCTCATAAAAATGCCCCTCTTTCGAGGGGCGTAAGTTAGGAGAAGAGGGATCGACACTTTCAGATAAACTCTATTTCGCCAATAGTTCGCGCATCCGCAGCCGAGCCTGGTGAAGTCCCAAGCGCGATTCTTCGTCGCTAAGGCCCAGCGTCCGGGCTATCCGGGCATGATCGTAGCTCTCCACGTCGTGCATCAGGAAGATCATCTTTTCCGTAGGGGGCAGCTGAACCACCGCGCGCTCCAAATCAACGCGCATCGTGTTACGGCGGACCGACAGTACTCTCTCGCTGGGGCTGCAAGCCAAGGTCAGGATGCCCAACGGTATGTATTCGCGCAGCACACTAATCAGGCAGCGATCAATCTCTTCCGCGCTTGGGCTATCGCCTTTGGCGAAGGCGCGGCAAAATGTGCGGGTCATCAGTTCGGCCGCATCCAGTTCGTTGTCCGTCATCCAAAATGCCAGTGCATACACGCGATGACGGTTCTGCTCGTAGGTTTCGCTATAAGTGTCTACGGTGCGCTGCATTATCGCCGGCATGTACGTTGCGAAACCGAACATTTTCGCTTCCTGGACAGTGGTCATGATTTCTCCCTATTTATGAAAGTCCGTAGCTGGTCCGGACATCGAAACGCTGGACCAGCTCGTTGTCGACTTGCTCGCTTCGCTGTCTTTGCTCATCGACACCTTAATACTTTGCAATCGTTGTGCCCAAACCCTGCATGTGCCAAAAGAACTCGGCTGAAGGCTGGCAAGTTATAGACAACATTGCGTTAAGCCAACTCCGTTTGCGGACCTCGCAGGGTACCGAGGACAAACGAACTAAGGCGATTCTGGCTGAAGGCGGCGACATTGGGCTTCGGGCTGCCGTAAGTTGGTATCTGGATACCAACCCGAGTGCCGGCAGTGTGTAACTTTTGCCGGAACTCGGAGCTTCGCTAGGGCGTAAAGAAGAGGGGAACAAGTTTCATGATTTCGCTGGTCATCCGGGCCGAAGCGGATAAAATCGACCCTAAACCCATTGTCGAGCAGAGTTTCCACCATGGCCGATGAACGCATTCTCGTAGTCGACGACGAGAACACAATCCGCGAGCTCGTTTGCTCCATCCTGGAGCAGGGAGGTTACGAATGTCGTCCCGTCACATCGGGAATCGAAGCGCTCGCCTTGCTGCATTCCGACGAAGGCTACTCCATTGTGCTCTCCGACCTGGTTATGGAGGGGATGGATGGCTTGTCTCTGTTGGCGCGGGTCCGTCGGGAACATCCTGACATTCCCGTGGTCATGGTCACGGCTGTCCATGATATTTCCGTCGCCTTGACAGCCATTCGAAACGGCGCATACGACTACTTGTTGAAGCCCTTCGAGCGCGAGCAACTGCTGGCCATTGTTCACCGGGCCGTGGAGAATCGCCGTCTGAAACTGGAAAACCTGGCTTATCAGACCAAGCTGGAATCTTTGGTCGCAGCCCGGACCGAGATGCTGCGTCGCGCTCTCGCCGATTTGGAGCGCTCCTATGACATTACCCTAGAAGCGCTGGGAGACGCGCTCGACTTGAAGGATGCTGAAACCGAGGGCCATTCAAAACGCGTGACCGCCTTCACCATCGCCATCGCACGCGCCATGGAATTGCCGCACGACAATATTCGAATCATCGCTCGTGGAGCGTTCTTGCATGACGTTGGCAAAATGGCCATTCCAGATGCAATCCTCCGCAAACCGGGCCGGCTGAGTCCCGAAGAGCAGGAAATCATGCGTCGCCATGCTCTGCTGGGCTATCGAATGTTGCGCCGGATTCCATTCCTGCGCGAGGCAGCCGATATTGTCTATTCGCACCAGGAGCGCTTCGATGGCAGCGGCTATCCCCGCGGTTTGAAGGGCGACCAGATTCCCCTGGGGGCGCGCATTTTCGCCATTGCCGACACCTTCGACGCGATTACTTCCGACCGGCCCTACCGCGCCGCTCAGTCCATTCCGGCGGGACGGCGCGAAATTGAGCGCCATTCCGGACGCCAATTCGATCCCGAGATTGTGCACACCTTCCTCTCTATTTCAGAGAAGATATGGGAAGACCTACGCTACGAAATCGAGGTCCAATCTCCAAGGTAAACGTGAGCAGCACCAGATTTCACTGCGCCCCTCGCGATGAGATTTACCCGACACTTAGGAGTTAATCAATGAGCGCGGTTCTATCGGAAACGGAAGTTCAACAAGCCCTGCAAAGACTGCCGGGTTGGAAAAAGAATGGTGGCGCCATTGAGCGCCATTTCCAGTTCCCAGACTTTGTCAAAGCCATGGACTTCGTGAACCAGATCGCCGAAGCGGCCGAAGCTGTGAATCATCATCCTGATATTCACATCAGCTATAACAAGGTGACGCTTACGCTGATCTCGCACGATTCCGGCGGTACTACGCAACGTGATATTCGCATGGCCGGAAAAATCAACGAACTGGCGCCCGCTCCTCCGTCCACATGAGAAAAGCCACCCGAATCTCCGGTGGCTTTCGATGTGCCGGATTGACCGACGAGCAGTAATTATTGCTCGAGTTGAGCGCGCGGTTCCAACGACTCAGCAATACGATTCAGTGCGGCTTGGATGAGATCCAATTCGCGCTGCGCATTCTCGTTCCATTCCAACAACTGGTCCGGCACGTCACGAAAATTTTCGAGCAAGGTGCGCAGGCCGTTCCGGCCTCGTTCGCTCAATAAGAACGCCCCTATACTACCGACCCCCAACACCGTAAGTGGCACAAACCATTTGCGCATTGGCCGCTCCTTGCGCCGCCCTACCCACAGGGCAGACCTCTATCGGCAACCTACCTGTTTAGATTCTGTTTTTCAACATTTGGATTACAGATGCATAGGGAAAGTACTTATCGAGTTTGATTCTGGGAATCGCAAATCACGGCCCGGGTTTTTCCAAAAGCGGAATAGGGCGCAAGGCGGGCCGTCTTCAGCGTTCTTTCTATGAAGGCGTTCGACCGGCTTCGGTTGGTCAAACCCAACTCGTCAGATTATGATCTCGACACGAAAGGAACCGCGTCTTCCGCAACTGCAGCTCGTGGTACGGCTGTGCTGGGAGATTCGCGGACTCTAGGTGCTCTCATGCGGTCCCGAAATTGGCAGTTTATCGCGTCCTTAATCCTGGCTTTTGCTGCAATGTTGGCACCAGGACCTCTTCTGAAGGCGCAAGATCGCTCTGGCATGGTCATGCCCAATACCGTGTGGGTCGGTGCCGACGGCAAGTTCGAGTCGGAACCTGACACCGCGTTGGTGCAGTTCAACATCTCGGCGCAGGAAGACAAGCTGCAGGATGCCAACCAACGCGCAACCCAGGCAGCCGAACAGATCCGCCAGCTTCTGCGCTCCAACGGAATCGATCCCAAAGACGCTCAGATTGGGCGCTTCGCGGTGCAGCCGGTTTACGACTACAAGAACCCGAAGCGCAAGTTGGTGGGCTACCGAGTCGATACCGACATCAGCGTCAAGGTGAAGGATTTTTCCAAGGTCGGACCCATCACGGAAGGTCTGGCCAATATGGACGTGACCAGCAATCAGTCCATTACCTATCAGCTCGACGATATGGACGCGGCCAAGATCAAAGCGGTGGAAGACGCGCTGCGACGGGCTCACGATGAAGCCAGTGCTGTGGCCCGCTCCAGCGGACGGACTCTGGGGGACCTCTCTTACGCCTCGGTGGACACCTTCGAGCCAACTCCCATACGGCCGATGATGATGGCGAAAGAGGCAGCTCCGATGGCCCTCGGTGCGGCTGCTCCACCTCCGCCCACGGCTGAGTTCGGGGCACAGAAAATTACCGTGACCGCTCACGTGAACTCGCTATACATGTTGAAGTAAAATAAGCGCGACTTTTGACGCTCCGGTGCGTTCAAAGTAGTAACTGGAAAACCTTATTGCCCGGGGAGAACACATGAGAGCAGCGGCCGTTCTGTTTGCGGCTTTCCTGAGCGCGGGGAGCATCTTCGTCCCGGCACAGGACGACTCACCACAGCTCACCACGCACGCCGCTCCGGTCGCGCGAAACAACACCTCGACCGCACCCAGCGATCCTCCGGCTGCATCTGTCGACGCGCTCACTGTCCCCGCGGGCACGCGAGTACCCCTCACCATGAAGCAGGGCCTCACCACCAAGAATGCCCGCGCGGGCGATCCAGTTTACGCGCAGACTGCCTTTCCCATCGTGATGAACGACCGCATCGTGATTCCGCCCGGCACCTTCGTCCAGGGAGAAATCCGGAGGGTTCAGCGGCCCGGCAGGGTAAAGGGACGCGCTGAATTGCAAATGAGCTTTACCTCGATGATTTTCCCCAATGGCTACACCTTGCTGTTTCCGGGGGCGGTCCAGGGAACTCCCGGCGATCCCAATACCGCTGGGGTCAAAGACAAGGAAGGAACAATTGAGGGAGACAGCAGTAAAGGCAAAGATGTCGGCACTATCGTCGGCACCGCCATTCCTGGCGCTGGTATCGGCGCCCTCGCCGGAGGCGCTAAAGCTGCCGGTATTGGCGCGGCTAGTGGCGGCGCGCTCGGATTGGCCACTGTTCTCTTTACTCGCGGCCCAGAAATTCAGCTGTCGCCCGGAGACTCGATCGAGATGGTACTTGAGCGTAGCCTGACCATCGACGAAGGCAGGGTCCATAGGGCGGCTCAATAAATCAAGTATTTCTTCCGCACCTGCATAAACTGTTCGACCCCATCGCGCCAGTCGTCGGCAATGCGGCGAGGATCTTGCCCCGCTTGCAGTGCACTTAAAACCGCTTGATTCGCCAGCAACGATTTCATACGGCCAATGTCGAACCCCGTTGGAGCGGCATCGTGCAGAGCAGACGCCAGCTCAAGCCCTAGCTCGGGAGCGTCCAGCACCTCGCGGTTAATAACGATAATGCTGATTCCCTCGCACTGTTGGTGAGCGTACGGTCCACTGGTCGGCGTGAAGGTCGTCGGTACGAATCGTACCCCGGCGATGTTGCGCGCATTTAGATACTGCGCCAGTCGCTTCCCACTGGCCCATGGTGCGCCGACAACTTCGAAAGGCGTATCCGTTCCCCGGCCGACCGAAACATTGGTTTGCTCGATCAGCGCCACGCCCGGGTACAGCGTTACCTGATTCAAGTCACGCAGGTTGGGGGAGGGACTCACCCACACCTGCGAGGTCGAATCGAACCAATCGCCGCGCATCCAGCCCTTCATCGGGATCACGGTCAGATTCGCGTTAATGTTCCGCTCGCTGTTGTAGAGCTTCGCCAGCTCGCCAATGGTCATGCCGTGCCGCACCGGCACGGGGAAGTAATTCACAAAACTTTCCTGGCCTTTATCAGAGACCGGACCTTGAACGTAGGCGCCGGTAATTGGATTAGGACGGTCGAGCACCACAATCGGTTTCGCCAGCGTGGCCGCCGCTTCCAGGAAATATCCCAACGTGGTCTCGTAGGTGTAGAAGCGCGCGCCTGCATCCTGAATATCGAATACCAGCACGTCCACCTTTCGTACCGCGTCGAGGGGCGGCCGGCGTTTGGCATCGGTATCGCCGTACACGCTATAAACAGGTACTCCCGTCGCGCCATCCTTCGAATTGCTGATGTCGGTGCTGTCGGAGGTCCCCTGCACGCCGTGCTCTGGACTGAAAATCGCAGTCAGCTGCAAACCGGGCGTATGGGCCAGAATGTCGATGGTGCGATGACCACGACTGTCGACACCTGTTTGGTTGGTGACCAGTCCTACCTTCACCGTCCCGCCGCCGGCAATGCGCAGAGCGTCGAATCCGCGCGCCTGCAATTCGTCGATCCCCGTGGAGACCTGTCCATTGCGAACCACCACGCGCCGGTTGGCGGCGGCTGCTTCGTTGTAGCCAGTGATGCGCGCCACCCGCATCTTCTGCTCTTCGCTGGGCTGCAGTTGCAACGCCGCAGCCACGGCGGTAGCCACCTCGGTGCGCAAGGCGATCACGTTGCCGTCCTTAATGTGCACCGCATTGGTCAGAAGGACGATGTAGGTATTGGTCGTCGGGTCGATCCACAACGAGGTGCCGGTGAATCCGGTATGACCGAAGGAGCCAACCGGCAACAGCTCGCCTCGATTGGAAGAGAACGGCGAATCAATGTCCCAACCCAGTCCGCGTACATCCGTGAGGTTGGGCGGCTGCTGCGGGGTGGTCATCTTCTCGACGATCAATGGGGAAAAGACCGGTGCGCCGCCATTCAGTAGCGCCTGGGCGAACTTCGCAAGGTCATCGGCGGTAGAAAAAACACCAGCGTCCCCGGCAACTCCGCCCATCTGACGTGCGGTAGGATCGTGTACCACCCCGCGCAGCATCAGGCCTGAACGCTCGTCGCGTTCGGTGGGCGCAATCCGCGGTTTCCACTCAGGAGGAGGAAGGAAACGCGTCGTCGTCATCCCCAGAGGACCGAAGATGTAAGTCTGCGCATACTGGTCAAGCGGCATTCCGCCGACCTTTTGCACCAATTCGCCCAGGACTACGAAATTAATGTCGCTATAGACGAACGCTGAGCCCGGCGGATTGATGAGCTTCTCGGAGTTGGCGCGGTTGTAGCCCTCCTCTTGGCCGCTCCAAACTTTCTTTAGGTCAAGGTCGGGACGCAGGCCAGAGTAGTGCGTCAACAACTGGCGGACGGTCACATCCTCTTTGCCGTTTTGTGCGAACTCCGGAATGTACTTCGCCACAGGATCGTTGAGCTTGACCTGGCCTAGTTGCACCAGGCGCATCACGCAACCGGTGGTGGCAATCACCTTGGTCAGCGAGGCCACGTCGAAAATGGTATCGACGGTCATCGGTTCCTTGTTGGGATCGAGCGCGCGATAACCGAACGCCTTACGGTAAACGACAGCTCCGTCGTGGCCGACCAGCAGCACCGCTCCGGGCGCGCGCCCTTTCTCGACAGCATCCTTCATCAGGGCATCGAGCGGCGCAAAGCGGTCTGACGCTGCACTTGCGGCGGGAGGTGGGGCGGCAGGCGCCTTCTGCGCTAGAAGAAGAATGCTGCTGGAGGAGAGAAGAAACAACAGACCGCACGCTAAAGCTGGCCGAAGATGAAGCCTCAATGGGTCAGGAACCTTTCTTGCTATGGGAATCCGCCGCGCTTTCCGGGCAAGCTATTATAAGTTGCGCGCTCATTCGGCTTCAGCAAGAGGTGCCCTTGAACCTACCTCCGCAACAGCTCGCGGATCTGCCGTCCGGTTTCGAACTCCAGGACAAGCAGTTCGCACGGGCTTTTACTGTAATTCGCGAGGCCATCGAGCAGCGCGCCTTCCCTGCTGCGGCACTCGCTGTCAGCCATCACGGCTCGCTGATCGCGCTACAAGGATTTGGCCGCTTCACCTATGAAGACGACGCGCCGGCGGTCCAGCCCGACACCATTTTCGATCTGGCCTCGGTGACGAAGGTCGTGGCGACCAGCGCCGCCGCAATGCTGCTCTATGAGCGTGGACAATTGCCCCTCGACATTCCCTTGGGGCACTTTCTTCCCGATTTTGTCGCGCGCGCGCCTCGTCATCTGCAGGCCGGGCGGGAGGAGGTTACTCTTCGCATGTTGCTGGCACACTCCAGCGGCCTGCCGGCTTATGAGAAGCTGTTCGAATTTGCCGGCTCTCGCGACGAACTGGTTCGGTCTGCACTCACCACCCGACTGGTGACACCGCCTGGCACGCGCGCTGAATACAGCGATATAGGCTTCATTCTGCTCGGAGAAGTGCTCGCTCGCCAGGCTGGCTTGGAGCTCAACCTGTTCGCGCGACAGGAAATTTTTACGCCACTCGGCATAACGCACACGCGATTCAACCCCCCGCCGGAGTGGAAGCTCCTGATTCCACCGACCGAGGATGATCGCACCTTTCGCAAGCGCATCATTCAGGGTGAAGTGAATGACGAGAACGCTTCCGTGATGGGGGGCGTCGCCGGACACGCCGGCGTCTTCGCACCAGCGATTGATATTGCGCGATTCGCCCAATGCATGCTGCGCGGCGGCGCGCCGATTCTAAAGCCGGAAACTGTGCTGCTCTTCACACGACGGGGGGCCTCGCCCGCCGGTTCGTCGCGGGCCCTGGGATGGGACACTCCATCGCCACCGGCATCGTCGGGTACCCATTTTTCGGAGGCTTCGTTTGGTCATCTCGGATTCACCGGAACGTCCTTATGGATCGACCCCACCCGCCAGCTCTCGGTAACCCTACTGACCAATCGAACCTGGCCCAACCGGGCATCGCAGGCGATCCGTCGGGTCCGTCCGCTTGTGCATGATGCCATCGTGGAAGCGCTGGAGGAGCGTTGATCGCCGCATGAAGCAAAAGGCCGCAACCGATACCGCGACCCTTGGCACGGAGCGGAGAAATCCCGCGACCCAGAACCTCGACCTGCGCTCCGCGCTCGACATTGCACGGATCCTCAACGCAGAAGACGCCAAGATCGCGGGCGCCGTCAAGAAGGCATTGCCGCAGATTGCCCGCTCCATTGACGCGATCGCCGGCGCGCTGGCCAAGGGCGGCCGTTTGATCTATGTGGGCACAGGAACCAGCGGACGGTTGGGCGCTCTGGATGCGGCGGAGTGTCCGCCGACGTTTGGCACCGACCCAAAGACCGTACAGTTCGTGATTGCCGGCGGTGTCAAGGCATTGAGCGCCGCTGTCGAGGCCAGCGAAGATTCCCGTGAAGCCGGACGCGCCGACATCGCCAAGCGCAAGCCCACCGGGCGCGATGTGGTGATTGGGATCGCGGCTAGCGGACGCACGCCTTACACTGTCGCCGCGGTCGAATATTCCCGGTCGCGCGGCGCGACTACGGTTGCCGTAACTTGCAACCGTAACAGCCCGCTGCAACGTGCAGCCGAGATTCCGATTGTGGTCGAGGTGGGAGCGGAAGCCGTCACCGGCTCGACCCGCATGAAGGCTGCGACTGCACAGAAGATGGTGCTGAACATGTTGTCCACGGGCGCCATGGCCAGGCTCGGGTACGTGTACGGCAATTTGATGGTTAACGTGCATCTCAAGAACAGCAAATTGGTGGAGCGCGGCATCCGAATTCTGCAGCAAGCCACCGGGGCCGGCCGCGATACCAGCGTTAAGGCCCTGCGAAAATCCGCCGGAAATGTCTCTGTCGCGATCGTCATGGTGAAGAAGAACGTGAGCAAAAGCGAGGCCGAGCGCCGTCTAAGCAAAGCCCAAGGCAATGTGCGCGCGGCGTTAAGGTCCAGCTGATCAGAGCAGGGGTAGCCCCCGCACCACCTCCGACGGTTGCGACCAGGGATTCTTGAGCAATTTTTCGATTTCCACAGGTCGCCTGTTGCCCACTCGCAACACGAAGCGTAGAGTTCCCAAAGTCAAGGCCCCGCATCTTCGTCCCAGGTAGAGGCTTCCAGCGACTCTGGCCCGCAATCCTCGTAAAATGAGGTAACCGCTGTGATTGGTAAATTCGGCGTTCGCAGCGTTGGTTTAGGACATCCCTACATGGACAAGTTCGTCATTCGCGGCGGAAATCCCCTGGTGGGCACGGTGCGCATAAGCGGCGCGAAAAATGCCGCCCTTCCGGCTATGGCTGCTGCGCTGCTCACCGAAGAACCGGTCATCCTCGAAAATATTCCCCAGGTGCGCGATATCGAGACCGAGCGCAAGCTGCTGGCAGCGATGGGCGCCGAAGTAGAACTGGGCTACGGTCGAGCGCAGCACCGCACCACCATCTGCTGCCGCAATCTGGTCAATCCTGAAGCCTCCTACGAGTTGGTCAAAACCATGCGCGCATCTACCCTGGTCCTCGGCCCGCTGGTCGCCCGCATGAAACGCGCGAGAGTTTCTTTACCCGGAGGATGTGCCATCGGCGCGCGTCCCATCGACCTGCACCTCAAGGGACTGGAGAAATTGGGGGCCAGGATTTCGCAGGAGCACGGCTACATTGAGGCCCGGGCCGAGCGCCTGAAAGGCGCGCGTGTCGTCTTCGAAACCATCACGGTGACCGGAACCGAAGACCTGATGATGGCGGCGGCGCTGGCCGAAGGCGAAACCGTGTTGGAGAACTGCGCGCGTGAGCCTGAAGTAGTTGATCTGGCGATGCTACTAAACAAAATGGGTGCCAGGATTGAGAATGCAGGTACGCACACCATCCGCATCCTAGGGGTCGAGAAGTTGCATGGCGCGCGTCATCGCATTATTCCCGATCGGATTGAAGCCGGCACCTTCATCGTCGCCAGCGCGCTTACCGGAGGAGACCTGCTGGTCTCGAGTTGCGATCCTCGGCATCTGGGGGCACTACTGCAGAAGCTGGAGGACTGCGGCGTGCAGGTCGAGACCAATGGCGATTCTGTCCGCGTCCTGAGTGATGGCCCTTTGCAGGCCGCAGATGTTGTGACCGAAGAATATCCCGGCTTTCCGACGGATATGCAGGCGCAATTCATGGCGCTCGCGACCCAGTCCGAGGGCGTCAGCATCGTCACCGAGAACATTTTCGAGAACCGCTTCATGCACGCTCAGGAATTGGTGCGCATGGGGGCCAACATCAAGATCGAGGGAACGCGCGCCGTAGTTCGAGGCAAGACGCCTCTCAGCGGCGCGGCCGTGCAGGCCAGCGATCTGCGCGCTTCGGCATCTCTGGTGGTGGCTGCTCTGGTGGCGGAGGGGGAAACCATCATCGACCGGGTCTACCACATCGACCGCGGCTACGAGCGCATCGAAGAGAAACTTCGCGGGGTTGGCGCACAGATACGCCGTATCGGAGAGTTCTTACCCAAGCGCGTCGCTACCCCCGCAGCCGTCGGATAAGCGGACACGAAAATGTTCACGTTGTCATCCTGGGCGGAGCGCCCGCCGATCTGCCTGTTCGCGGGTCGGCAGCCCCGGCGGAAAGAAACTACCGCTCTAGAAGCCGCTCCAGGTCGGCAAAGAAGCTGGGATAGGAAATAGCGACGCAATCGGGATTGCGGATAAGAGTGTCTCCTTGCGCCCGGAGTGCGGCGATAGCGAAAGCCATCGCTATGCGATGATCGCCGAAAGACTCGATTTCCGCACCGTGAAGTTGCTGACCGCCGGGAATGCGCCATCCGTCCTCGGTTTGCTCGACCTTAGCTCCCATCGCTTTCAGGTTTTGGGTGACCGCACTCAGGCGATCGGACTCTTTCACGCGCAACTCGCCGGCATCCCGCACTTCCAGGCCTGCCATGTAAGGGGCGATGGCTGCGAGCACCGGCAATTCGTCGATCAAGAGCGCCGTTTGCGCTCCGGCGATTACGACTGGCTTGGCCGCACCCGGGGTCAAAGTGATGGTGCCCAGCAGTTCACCATGCTGCTCTTCCACTCGCACCATCGCGATTCGGCTCCCCATGGCGGTCAGCACATCAAGCAAAGCCGAGCGAGTGGGATTCAACAACACGCCGTCGATCACCAGGTTCGACTCTGGGAAGATCGCAGCGGCGCACAGGAAAAACGCGGCCGACGAACTATCCCCCGGAATGTAGGCTTCCAGCGGATGCAGCGCCTGGCCGCCCTCTACAGTCACCGTGCTTCGTAACCGGTCGACCTTTGCTCCGAAAGCGCGCAGGGCAAGCTCTCCATGATCTCGTGTGCGGACCGGTTCGGTCACCGAGGTATGGCCTTTAGCAAGCAATCCTGCAAAGAGAACTGACGTTTTTACTTGGGCACTGGCGACCGGAACCAGATATTCGATGCCATGCAGATCAGCACCAGTGATGTGAAGCGGAGCACAGCCACCTTCGCTGGAACGAATCTCAGCTCCCATTCTGCTGAGGGGCTCAACAATCCGCCGCATCGGTCGGCGCGAAAGTGACTGGTCTCCAATCAGTTCCGTACAGAACGACTGGCCCGCGAGGATACCCGACAACATCCGCATGGTCGAACCGGAATTGCCGCAATCCAGAGGCGCGGCCGGGACACGCAATTGCGGGCCGAGCCCATCAATCGTCACTGTTCCCTCTTCGGCCCGCTCGACGCGGCAGCCCAGCGCTCTGACACATCCCAACGTGCTGGCGCAATCGGCGCCCGGAGAGAAGTTCTTAAACTGAGAACGCCCCGGCGCCAGGGCCGCAAGCATGGCGTACCGGTGAGAGATCGACTTGTCTCCCGGGAGGCCAACGCTCCCCAAAATATTGCGCGCGGGATGGATGGTGACGGACCCGCGGTCGTGGATGGGTTCGCTGGAAGCCAACTTTCTTTCACCTCGTGCGTGTACTTGCCAAAACGCAATCACGGCCGGGGAGCCGCATTCAAAAGCGCGGCCGTACCTGGCAGGTCAGCGCCGGGTGCCGGCCTCGGCCCTGGCGTCCAGAAGTGTTTCCTGGGAGACTTCACGGATCCGCACCCCGCAGACGAACTTCGGCGTCGTCGAGCCCCGTCCCCAGCGGTTGACGTCCCAATGCGCACGAACGAACTTCGCATTCGGGACCGACCTCAAATCCACCAGCAGAGGATACTCACCGACGTAGAACTTCTGGGGCACGGTGGCGACAGGTTTCGCTTCCCAGGTCGTGCCATCCGCAGAAGTGAAAAGAGTGATCTCGATGGACTCTTGTTCCACCACTTCATCGACGGAAAGGGTGAGGAGAAAAACGGGATTTGAAGCAGCACTTATATCGAGAGCTTCGCTATCACCCTTGGCAGTGACCACAGTCTTTTCCGGTAAAAGAAAGGCATCCAGCATGACTCGCCTATTTTACCGAACGGCGAAGCTGCGTCTGGTGACAAGCGTCACAAGCGTCGCATCTCCCCGGGACTAGAGCACTTCCCGGATTGGTGTACCCGCTCGTACGGGTAGTGCGGGCCTTCAGGCCCGCGAATAGGGCATGAAGAAAAATCGCATAAGCCGCTGAGCTCGACGACCTCAGCGGCTTATGCCGGAGTATTCGACCGAGGCGAAACGCGGCGCTTCAAGCGCCGCACTACCCGTGCAAATCGGATTACATCTATTGAGGAACCGCTTTACCGTCTCTGGAGTCCGCCGAAGAATGTTCGCAGCAAGCCAGCGAACTCCTCCGGCTTCTCGAGCGCGGCATAATGGCCGGCCTGGGCGATGACCTGCAGACGGCTGCCGGAAATCTGCCGCCGCATCAGGTCGAATTCGCTGAGCGGGATGCTGTCTTCGTCGCCTGCCAATATCAGAGTGGGGACCGTAATCGTCGCCAAGGTTGGCACCGAATCCGGGCGCTCCGCCATGCCCCGTTGCACACCGGCGATGTCTGCGGCGGACATGCTTTGCATCATCACGCGTGCGGCCTGGACAATGTCGGGACGGTTCCGGCGGGTTGTCTCGGACAATAGTCTTGGCAGCATTTCTTCGACGAAGCCGGCTGTTCCTTCGCGCAGCACTCTGTCCGCCAGAGCCAACCGATTCGCTTTGCCTTCCGAAGTCTCGGCTCCCGGCCGCGTATTCGCAAGAACAAGTGCGCTCACTTGGTCCCGGTATCGGCGCCAGAAATCGAAGAGCAGATAGCCCCCAATGGACACACCGACAAAAATAGCCTTGGTGGTGTTCTCTTCGCGGCACAGCCGGGAAAGGTCATCGGCAAGCTTCTGCATGGTGGCTGGACCCTCGCCCAGCTCCGATTCGCCGTGCGCGCGCAGGTCGGGAATGACCAGGCGATATCGCGTGCTGAGTTGGGCAGCAACCGAATCCCAGAAGTGGCGGTTCAGCGGAAATGGATGCAGCAGTACGACATCGGGACCGTTTCCGACGACTTCGTACGATAGCTGCGCGTCGCCGCTACGGAAGATGGGCATGGAAACCAGCAGTTGGCACTTAGCACTTAGCTCTAAGCACTTAGCACTTAGCTTAAGCTCTCAGCTCTTAGCAGCTAGCCACTCCAACTCTCAGACTGGTCTGCCGAGCCAATACGTTGCCGTCACGAGCCCTGGTACGGCTGCACATTCGTCGCAGGCGGGGTAACCGCAACGTACTCCGGCTCCTCCGGCATCACGATCCAGGCAATGATGTAGGCCAATATGCCTCCGCCACCGAATAGAGCCACGATCAGCCAAACCACGCGCACCAGGGTGACATCGAGGTCGAAGTATTCAGCAAAGCCCGCGCACACGCCGGCAATTTTCCGATTAGCCCGTGAACGCATCAGTTTGCTGCGAGCAGCTACGCCTCCAATCCGGCGGCCGCAATAGGCGCAGAGATTAGCATCGTCCTGGATAACTTTTCCGCAATAGTTGCAATACATACCGCCTCCTACACAGGTAATACGAATAGCAAGAGGAGAAGTTCCCGTCCCCACAAGCCAATGAATCAAGGACTTTTGTAAGCTTGCTTCATGTAATGCCGGGCCAGATCGGCGGCGCCGGAGCTGGAATCTTCGGCGATCACGGTCCGGTATTTTTCCACGGCCGTATCGCGCTTTTGAAGAACGTCGTACATCTGGCCGGCCGCGAGGGTCGCTCTCTGGCGCAGCTCCGGATCATTACCATGCGTGGACGCCAGATCGTAGGCCTCGGCGGCCTCCACGTACTGGCGCTGACCACGTAATGCTTCGCCCAATCCATACGCCGGAACTTCAATGCGACAACCCGAATAAGCATTGCTGCGGCAGCCCGCCAGGACCTTGCGGTACGCGGTGATCGCCTCCTGGCCGTGCCCCGCAGCATTCATCAGGTGAGCGTATTCAGCCGCCACCAGGAAGTTGCGGGGGAATTCCGCCTGCATTCCTCCCACTACTTTCAGTGCCTCGGCATATTTCTCTTCCCGGCGAAGAAACAGTGCCAGCACGATCTTGCCATCGCTGGCCACTTCGCTATGGGCGCCGGCCACGACTTCACGTAAATAATCCAGCCCCTTTTGCTTGTTGCCGCTGATGCCCACCACCGACGCGGCCACCTTGGCCGGCCAACTGAGGCTACCGATGATATAGAGATCAGTCCCGACCAGCAGCTTGGCGTCCGTGTATTTCGGATCCAATTCCAGAACCCGCTCGTGATCGTGACGCGCGCTCACCGCGCTTCGCAAAGCGGCAAACCAGGCTTTTTCGCCCATGCCCATGTAGGTGGCACGGAGCCCGCGGGTAATACCCCGCGCGTACAAAGCGTCAACGTCATTAGGATCTTTATCGAGCTGGGCCTGCGAAAGCGCCAGAGCCTGATCGCTCAATTGTTTGACGCGGTCATGCACAGCGGGGTCGAGCGGCTCCGGATGCTTCTTGGTAAGAAAGCTGTCAGCGGCGTAGGCCTCGGTATCAAGGGCCCCGATACGATACAACTCTCTGAAAATCACTGTCGACAGAACGTGATTGACCGCGAATGGATCATCGGGGTGGGCTTGCTGGCTGGCCTCAAACTCACGCAGCGCTTTGTCGTATTCCAGGTTGTAGAAATAGTCGAAGCCTTTGCGGGTGGCGGCGTCGTTGTCCGATCGGGTGGGGACGGTACCTGATGCAGCCCGCGACGGGACGCTGCTTGCTACGGCTAAGCAACATAGGACTAGGAAACAATAATAAACTCGGTAAGGTTTCATCACCGGTGGCTACTGAGAAGTTTACCCGATATGCCCACTCCTCAAAAGCGGCTACAAACAGTTCAGGAACTTCGGTCGCGCCACCCATGACAAATCCGGATCGTCCCTTCAAGGAATCGTACAGCGAAGCGGAAGCTGCCGCTATGTTGAACATCACCGTTGCCCGCCTTCATCAGCTCCTCGATCAGCACATCTTTACTCGCGGCAACCGGCGTCCGGAGTCCATCGAATTCACCTCCAGCGACTTACTCCTGCTCAGCTTCTGGAGCAAGAACGGTAAAAGCATCCCCTCTGCACGGCGGGTGCTGCAGATGCCGAAGCGCAAATGATGGAATGCGCCTAGCTTTCTAAGGCATTTCTTTCACCACTTAAGGTAAATCTTGCGTCAGCTACGGCTCAACGGAGGAAGGTGCCACCATGGCAACTCGCGCAACAGCTTGTACTTATGCGCGCTGTCGAGTTTGGTTGCCCGCTTGCGAACAATAAGTTTCAGGAGACCCCCGGTGCCACAACCTGCGAGAACTGCAAGTCAGGAGTACTGGCGTCCTGCCAATCCCGCTACCGCGCGTATTGCCCGACCCATACTTGCCCAGGCACCTTGCTCCGGCTGCGGCGCCGAATATGCACCCGCGGCGCGTTTCTGCCATATGTGCGGAAATGAGCGAAACCCACGAGTGGCGACGCCTCCCAGTCCCATGGCTTTCGCCGACCTGTTTGATGTCTCCGTAATTCGTCAGCGCTTTGGTCTCTCAGTTCCCTCTCTTCTGTTCTTTATTACCGGCATTGTTTGCGTCGTCGTCGCGCTAGGTATCGGCCTTCTCCACAAGTCCGACAGTTTAGTGGAATGGCACGCTGTGCAGCTGTGGCGGCTCGAATTGCTAGTCGGAGCGTCAGCAGCCATGCTGGCGGGGGTCATACTCAAAAAGTAAAAGTCGTGCAGCACTCACTCCCAGGGTGCGTCAAACCGGGAATAAGCCTTATTGCACCTTGGCTTGCCCCTCGCTGTCGTTGGATTCGGATTTCTCGATTCGCAAGTTGGCGGTTTCGTATTGCTTCCCGTCGAAGACAGCGTGCGCTGTCACTTCCGACCCCACCTTTAGCTTGTGAGCATCTTCGATCCGGGCAGGATCGAAGTGGAGTTCGTAAGTCTCTTCATCGCTGCGGTTCTCCAGCGCCAGGGTGTTCGAGCGCATATCCAGGTTCGTCACCACTCCGGAAAAGATGTAATCCTCGCCCGGCTTAGCCAGAACGATGATTTCCTGCGCCACGTCGTGATGGGAGCGGTCGGCAGAAAACTGGACGTCGATCAACGCACCCGGTTGCACGTCTGCGGAAGTGGCCGCGCCCTTGAATGAGCTGTACTTGGTACCAACGCTTACCCTGAAGGACACCGGCTTGGAGGACAGCTGGTCGCGCACCCGAATGGTCCCATTCTCGGCGGCCACAACCTGACCACGCACCTCCGCAATTCCAGGCTCCGTCACCACGCGCACGTTCTTGGCAAATACCCTGCTCCCGTCGAGCATGGTGTCCGCATACACCCGATCGCCCTTGTGTATGGCCAGCACCGTAGCCTCAGTACCGTCGCGGAAGATGTGCGAGCGTTCGTCGAGAAATAGCTTCACCTTCGCGCCTCCGCCGAATGGAGCGATGGTCATACGGTAGCGCACCTGGTCGACACTGGTGGCAATGCCGCCAATTAGCGTCGGCTTCCCTTTGGGTAACGGCGGCGGCTCCAGTATCGGATCGTAAGGATTGTCGTCGGTGTCGTTCGCTGCTGAGTGGTTACCTGAATTCGAGGTTGCCGCCGACGTAGGATTGCCTGCGATGCCGGTTTCGGCGGGAGCATTGGCCGCTCCGCTCACACCGCCAGGATGTGACGTCTGACCCGCATTTCCCTGCTCCGCCTCTCTATTCTGCTGTGCCCTGCCTTGTGCCACCCCTATGACGATAAGCAACAATGCAAGCGACAGAAGTCCGAAAAAGACTTTGACGATTGGTGAATCCATTGAGTTCCAACCTGACTTTCTAACGTCTGCGCAAGTCCGCGCGCCTCACCGTGCAGTTGGATGCAATTCTGGCGCGCGGCGTCCACCAGGCAGGAGAAATCCACGGTAAGTTGGGCGACAGCTACCAACAAAAGTTGCCCAAATCCCATCCAACTAATGCGAGGCCGCTGTCTGTTTGAGTACAGGCAGCTCATGTCCCGGAGGTTCGAATGTTCCCTGTCAAGGCGCTCCGGCGCTGGATCGGTATTGGATTACTCCATGTCGCTTTCCTGGCTACGGCCGGCGCCGGGGACGTGCGCGTCAGTATTCCTAAGCGCACCAAGCCCACCCCGGTGCAGAAACTGAATCAGGAAGGCGTCAAGGCCGTCCAGAAGCATGCCTACAAAAAGGCGAAGGTCCTCTTCTACAAGGCGTACTTGATTGACCCGAACGATCCGTTCACCCTGAATAATCTGGGATACATCGCCGAATTGGAAGGCCAGGTAGACCGCGCCCAGCGCTATTACGCTCTGGCTCAAGAGCAAGACTCTGACGCTGTCGTGTACAAATCGACCGAACGCTCGGCCATCGGCCAACCCGTCGACAAGGTGGCCGGAGAAGCGGCCGACGCGAAGATGCAGATCAACCGCATCAACGTATATGCCATGAGTCTGCTGCAGAAAGACCGTTCGCCAGAGGCCGACCTGGTCCTTCAAAAGGCGCTTAAGCTCGATCCGTCAAATGCATTCACGCTGAACAACCTCGGCTATGCCAAAGAACAGGAAGGCGAACTGGAAGAGGCCTACAAATACTACGTGGAGGCTGCTAATCAGCATTCCGACACCCCCATCGTCGTGACCGTGCGGCCGTCGTGGCGAGGCAAGGGCATCAGCCAGATTGCGGCCCTCAACGCAGAGAAGGTCAAGAATGTGATGGCCCATGACCAGGAGGACGTGAAGGCCCAGGTTGCCCGCCTGAACACTCGCGGAGTTGCAGCCATCAATCGCAACGATTACAAGTTGGCGCGAAGCTATTTTGAGCAGGCCTACAAGCTCGATCCCAAGAATGCATTCGCCCTCAATAACATGGGCTACCTCTCGGAGATGGATGGCGACCGGGAAACCGCCGATTATTACTACGGCAAAGCTCGCGAGGCCGACCAATCGAGCATGAAAGTGGCTTATGCGACGCGTAAGGATGTGGAAGGCATGAAGCTGGCAGCCGTCGCCGGCGACAGCGACGATGCCGTGGTCAAGGCCACAGAAGAAGCTGCGGCTCTCCTTCGGGCTGAGGGCGGTCCGGTGGTTTTACGCTACCGTAACAACCAGCCTGTGGTCGAACCCGCGACGCCGCCGAAACCTCCGCAGCCTGAGCCTACAGTTTCTTCGCCTAACAACGACCAATTCATGGAGCCCCTTCCCGACAACCAGCAGCCGACGGTCGTACATAAGCCAGCCGAGTCACAACCAGAGCAGCAGCCGGCGGTACACAGACCGCCCCAGTCGCAACCTCAAACGACGCCACAAGTGGCAAATCCGTCGGGCGGACTGCTGATGCCATTGCCCGATGACCAGCAGCCTCCGGCAGCGCAACAGCCCGAGCAGCAGAACACTCCGCCGCCACAGTAAGGCACGGCTCGCTTTTCGCTCTTCGCTTTTCGCCAGATAGGCTATTCGCGTTCGGCTTTCTTTGACGTAAAGAAATCCGAAGGCGGAGTCGACAGTCGTGGTTGCGACTCTCGAGCGAAAGGCGAATGGCGGGTAGCGTAGAGCGGAAAGGCGAATAGCGAACAGCGACTTCACGCCCCGTGATTGATTGGCCCGATTCCCTTTCCCATGGGGTAGGCGGCCACGATCGCCTTCCGGACATACTCTTTCGCCGTAGCGACCGCCTGCGGCAGCGCGTCTCTGTGTGCCAAGCGACAGGCCAGCGCGGTGGCGAAGGCACACCCCGTCCCGTGAGTTGAGCGGGATTCCAGGTGCGCTCCGGGAAAGACCTCTTCCCGCGGCGACCCTTGCTCGTCATAAAGGAGGTAGTCATTGGCCGGGGAGAGATGCCCACCAGTAATAAGTACGGCCCGGCTACCGAGCCCACGAAGCTTCTCGGCCATCGCCCTCAAGCGCGGAAGAACCTCCTCCCAAGGAGCGTCGGGCGCAATCGGCTCTACCCCGGCCAGAATCGCCGCCTCACCAATGTTGGGGCTAATGACATCGCATAGGGGGAGTAGCCTGGTTAGAAGAACCTCCATCCCTGCCTCATCCAGCAAAATGGCACCCGAAGACGACCGGATGACCGGATCGAGGACGACGTTCGGCAGCCGCCTTTCCGCCAAAAAGTCGGCTACGGCGGTTGCGATCTTCCCGGATCCAAGCATCCCAACCCGGACCGCCGAGATTTTCACGTCGTCGGCCAGGATCCTTAGCGTCCGGGCTACCAGTTCAGGGGCGACCGGTTGAACGCCGAAAACCCCCTGCGTGGACTGGACGGTCAAGGCCGTAATACAGGTAACCGCGTAGCAATCTTGTGCAGCCGCAGTTTTTATATCGGCAGTAATTCCTGCCCCGGAAGAGGGATCGTAGCCCGCAATGCTCAAGATGATGGGCGGCCGGCTCATCGGTCGAGAGTACCGCAATCGACGGCTCGGAGGTAGTTAGGCGGGTGCGCCGTTCTGAGCAGAGCGAACCATGGATGCGGAGCTGGTCTAGACAGGCGCTAGCGGCCATCTCACATAACTAAATGTAAATAAACAGTTTATATAGTATTTTTGCGCGTCCAACCCCTATTTGCGCGGAGCCATCTCACTAGAAACGCCACTCAGTTAAATGTAGGTCGTACCGGACAGCTTAGAAGCTGCCTGCCCTGTTTTCGGTGCAATTTGGAGCTTACGAATCAAGGTGAACGCTTTAACACGAACTCCGGCGAAATGCAAGCAGAAACGTAGGACTCCCACCTTGGTCGGGTTGACTCTTACTTCTTGGGGTGGATAGACTTAAAGAACTGTCAGGAGGACCAACTTAACGATGAGAGGTGTTTAATGTTACGAGTACTTAGCCAGGTCGCGGTGACCGTGGTTTTTGCCACCGCACTAGGCGCGGCACCCGGTAATAGCACACCGGATTCGAAGCAACAAGAGGCCCCAGGACAGATTCAGGACACAGTGAAGCCAGTCAAGACCCGGAGATTTCAGGTCGGAAAGGCTTCCTGGTACGGCCGCATCTTTCAGCATAAGCAGACTGCGAGCGGCGAACCGTATGATATGTATCAGTTTACGGCGGCGCATCGGACCCTGCCGCTGGGTTCCTGGATCAAGGTTACAAATCTGAAGAATGACCGGTCAGTCGTGGTTCGCATCAATGATCGCGGACCGGTAAAGCGCAGCCGGATCATCGACCTGTCCTATAGTGCAGCCAAAATGCTCGGCATGGGCCACGATGGCGTGGATCCCGTCCGGCTGGACCTCGTCCAGTACCCGGTCGTTGCCGAGAATGAAGGCCCTCAATAATCCTGTCTTAATTTGGTAAACTTGAGCCGATGAGAGACAAAGACCGGCTCATAGTGGCGCTCGATGTCTCGAGCGCCACGCAAGCCCGCCAAATTGTCCAATCCATTGGCGAAGCCGCAACCACATACAAGATCGGGAAACAGCTCTTCACGGCCGAAGGGCCCCAAGTCGTCCGCGACCTGGTGTCTTCCGGCCGGAAGGTTTTTCTCGACCTGAAATACCACGACATTCCAAATACCGTCGCTGCAGCCGTGAAGTCAGCTGCCGAGCTGGGCGTAAGCATGCTCACCGTCCACGCCTCCGGCGGCAGCAAGATGCTGAGGGCCGCGTGCGAGGCCGCTAGCCAGTCCCTTGGGAAGCCAATGGTACTGGCGGTGACCGTCCTGACCAGCCTATCGGACTCTGACCTGCAGGAGCTGGGGATTGCCGGAAACATGCTGACCCAGGTACTTCGCCTAGGAGCATTGGCTCGCGCGGCTGGCTGTGGGGGCTTGGTCGCCTCCGCCTTAGAGGCTCGCGAGCTGCGGATGGCTCTGGGCGAGGGCTTCGCCATCGTGACTCCCGGAGTGCGGCCGAGCGGGGCCGGCAGCGGGGGATCAGGCACGCGTGGTGACTCCGAAGAATGCCATCGCCGCGGGGGCTACCTATCTGGTCGTTGGCAGGCCGATCCTGGAAGCTCAGGACCCAGCAAAAGCTGCCCAGCAAATTACGCTTGAAATCGAAGAAGCCTGCCGGCAAGAAGCAGTCCGCTAGCGAGGCCGCGCCTGGGTTAGCGGGCGCGCAATATTCGCCTTCGTCTACTTATGGTGTGATTTGGTAAACCACGCCACCGCCATAGGCCCCGCCATTGGCGGCCGTGCCGTAGAGATTGCCAGCGCTGTCGATTGCGAGATTGCCCGAGGGAGTATAGCCATCGCTACACGGCGGATAACCGCCGCCGCAGAAATCGTGGATCGATGTGTACGTCCAGCCTCCGGCGCTGGGGCTTAGCTTAAACACCGCGCCGAAGCCATAGGCGCCACCCGAGCTTGCCGTACCGTAGAGATTACCGGACGAATCCATGATCAAGTCTCCTTCAGGACCCTGACCTGTTCCCGGCGCGCCTAGGCCGTACAACAGATTGAAAGCCAACGTCCCTGCCGTCAACTCGAACACTGTGCCCCCTGAATGCTCGCCTGCGCAGCACGTAGTGCCGTAGAAGTTTCCTGCTGCATCCTTGATAAGACCAGAGTACGGAATGTCCCCGTCGCTCCCTCCCTGGAAGCTGTAGAGCAGCCGTTCCGTCCAGCCTACGCCGGAGTGTATCAACTCATACACTGAACCCTGGCGGTGCGCACCTCCGCTCGTGGTTGTGCCGTAAAGGTTTCCGGCCTGATCGAAGATCACCCCCGCCCACGCCTCGTCTCCATCGCCGGATTGACCGAAGACGTGCAGAATGCTCTCTGTCCAGTTGCCACCGGATTTGGTCAGCTTATAGACGGTGCCGCAATCCTCAAAACATTGGCTGCCGCCCCCAAAGTAGGTCGTGCCATAAAGATTTCCCGCCTGATCAAAGACGAGATCCGCGTCTTCTGGCGAAGCTCCATCATTGCCCCCTTGGAAGCGGTAGAGCACAGTTTCCGACCAGGTCGCGAGAAAATGCCCGGAGACGTGTTGCGGCGGGTGAAGGTTGAAGACGGTTCCGCAGCCGGTGCCAAAACATCCCGCTCCACCTCCCTGGGTGGTCGTACCGAAGAGAGTGCCGTCGGGACCAGTGACTAATCGCGCGTTGGGATTGCCTCCATCCATGCCTCCCGTGAAACTATAGATCGGAGTGAACAGCCAGCTAGAGCCATTACGGACCAACTTGAACGCTATTCCGCACCCCAGGTAGCAACTGGTTCCGGGGCCGCCATACTGGGTTGTGCCGGAAAGACTGCCGTCGCGATCAACGCTGACGCCACTCGTGGGATAAAAGCCGCCTTGTAAACCCTGGAAGTTGTACACGACACTGAACGTTTGCGTATGCGCCAAGAGCGGCACCGCCATGGTAATCGCGAAAACTATGTCTAGAGCTAGTCTCGTTAGCCGCAAGCAGCTAAGGAACGAGAGTGAAGTTTGGTGCGCGGACGTTGTCATCTGGCCCTCCTCGTGTCGGCTGACAAGCTCGATCAGCGCTCGGTACTGTACCACGAAATGTTGCTGGCCTCCACGGCGCGAAAGGCGGGCAGATCGGAACCTGCTTGCGGATCGATGCTGAGAAGATAATTGTGCTGACAAGCATTTTCATTGGCGATTGGACCTCACTCCCTCAATTCGCCCAATCTGAGCATCCGTGATTGATGGACGAAAAAATCCCCATCCAAGTAAAACCGCGCTTAGATGGGGACTCTGATCATGGTCGCTTTGTCGCCCCTTATCGTCACCTCCGTACATTGATGGGGGGTCATTAAGAAACGTCAACGGTTGAGGCTGGATCTCCTCATTTACGGTGTCCGGATAAATCCGTGTTCGACGCTCGCCGCGTCAAAGTAAATACCAACGATAATACCGCCAGGATTTATCCCAGATGCATCACTGAATCCGACGGTTCCTGGTGGGTCGAATGACGTGAAAACGCCATTGCTCAGCAGAAAAGAGTGGAAGACGTTTGCACTGTCTCTGTAGGTCCCTACAATGTCGCCCCCGGGGTTATTCCCCCCGGCAAACGTGAACGTAGCACCGGCAAAATCAATGGTGGCGAACGTCCCGTGGTACAGCAGGTATCCGTGAGTTACTCCAGCACTATCGACGTAAGCGCCGACGACTGCGCCCGACGGGTTAACCGTGCTGGCGGTGCTGCTGACTGCGCCCGGTGGATCGAAACTGGTGAAAACCCCGTGCTTAGACACTGAAAAACTGTGATTGGTGCTCGGATTGCCTGTAGTGCCGCAAGCCGGGTCCGAACAGTAAAATCCTGTCATTTCCCCCGAAGGGTTGAGACCCGTGAGATTGGTGCCCGCAGCGCCTGGGAAGTCCAGGGTTGTGTATTGTCCCCCATCCAGAATGAAACCATGGGCAACGCTACCGGAGTCGTTGTAACCGCCCACGATAGTTTTTTGCGGACTGATGAAGTTGGGGGTCGTCAGCGTGGACCCCGGAGGGTCGAACGATGTGAACACACCATGGCTCGTTAACGTGAAACCATGGGTGAGACCGGCTGTGTCTGTCCAACTGCCGACGCTTGTCCCCTGCGGGTCGGGCCCGCCGTTTAGGGTGGTAGCAGTCGCGCCAGGGTAGTCGACCGTCGTATACGTCTGCGCCCATGCGATTAACGAGGTTGTAAAAGCAGCGCTGATTACACACACTGCCACGAAGCGAAATACCTTAATCATCGGATTTATCCTCCAGGTTTTTTCGTTCGAAGTGGCGGTAAATCCTTGGTTAATTTCGACTCACGGTGCAGGGTGTCCGTGAAAGATTGTGCTCAAATGTTGGTTGGGTTGCTATCGTGTTGTTGGCTTGGCGGACGGAAGAGTCTATCTTGCCGGTGAGGATTCGTTTTCGAGCGCAGGACTACTACAAACCGGCCACTAGCTTTTAATAGGACCTACGCAATTCCCCACTAGCAGGCGACTCTGCACTGTTCTCAGGCAATATGATTGCCATCCACCAAACGAGAATGGCGAGTTGAACAGCTCTTTCCTGGTAATCAGATACAGGGATGGTGTAAAAAACCGACGGCCAGGATATACGGGCTTTTAGAGATTCGCAGGTCTCGCAGCTACAAATTAATGTAGCCCGCCGTTATTGGGTGTCGGAGACACGCGATTCTTGCGTAATCATGTTGACCGGATTCAATGCATTGCGGGCTTGACGAAAGCTCGATTTCGCGGGCTTTTGAGGCGCGGGTTACGCCGGCTGGAAAGATTGCAGCGCCTTACGTTCGTCTTCTTCGATGTCGAAAACAGTATACAGCTTGGTTATCTGCAGCAGATTGTGGACGTTCTTGTTGAGATTCATCAACTTCAGCTGACCGCCCTGATTGCGGACCGAGGTATAGCAGCTCATCAACTCACCCACACCCGCGCTGTCAATGTGGCGCACATCGGCCAAGTTCAGCAAGATGTTCTTGTAATTCTTGCCCATCAACTCGCGAACCAGGTCACGAACCACATTGGTCCCTTCGCCCAAACGCAACTGGCCGATGATGTCCACGATGACAACGTCATTCACTACGCGAGTGCTGGTTTTCAGGTTCACAGGGCCGCCCTTCGCAAGGATTCGGTGCTGCTCCCGGCCACTTGTGGGGCCAGGACGGAATGGCACCATCCTACACTGCAAAGGCAATCGGCGAAATAGCGATTGAAGCGTTCAAAATGGAAGAGCGGCTCGCGGGCCGCTTCCCTATCCCAGCCTCTTCGGCTGCTAAACAAATTTGAACATGGCTACGATTAAGAAAACGCCCTCCGCGGCCGCCAGTCCAATCCAGATTCTCCGTCGGAAGCGTGTCCGGCCTAAGTCTCGTGCCAGTTGCATACGAGCAGCAAGCAGTACCGGATCCGTCGTCGGCGCTTGAAGCGCCGGCTGTTCAGCTGCTTCAATTCTCGATATAAGGGCTTCTTCCCTCGGCGCGTCCCGCAGAAATACTTTTGGAGTGCTGATCAGCGTCGACCAATCCAGAATCTGAAGGCTGGACTCGGCGCCGAAAACCGCCACCGGCTGCGAGGTCAGGTTCAGCGGGGGAAGGTGTTCCCTGGCCAACCGATCCCGCAGGCTGGACAGCAGAGTGTCCCACCACCCGCGGCTCAACTCATCGCCCAGGAGCTCGCCAACATCCACCGGCCGGGATTCCAGTTCCAGGGCCGGCAGCACTTCCGGCGAAATCACGTCGGCCAGATTGTTGAAGATCGTCCGGTACCAGGGCCGGTCCACCAGGTCGCCCACCAGAAGGCCGACGTCCACGGGCTTGGAGGTGAGCTGAAGCGGAGGCAGGCGTTCCGGCGAGAGCCGGTCAAGAACATTGAGCAGGAGAGAACGCCACAGCGATACAGTTAGTCCCTCAGGAGGAGAAAAATCGAGATCCGACATCCAGTTTGCCGCCCGCTCCCTTAATGTTTCACGCTTGCCGTTGCCGGTTCGCTGTCCTTCACCGTGTAGTCGGAAGGCACTTGGAACAACTGGGCTACGGGCTCGGTGCGTGTGATATTTACCAGCTTCATTATACTGCGCCCGGACTGGCCGTCATCGGTCTCGGTCAACACTGTCATCTTCAACTCCGGAGAAAACCACGTTTCGGTCACGGAAATAATCGGCTTGTCGTTACCCATCGATCCGGCATCGATGGTACGAGTCGTCCGGGTGCCAGTCGCAACCACGCCTTCGATGTTCCTGCTGCCCAGAGCTTCGGTTCTGGTTTCAACCGGCGTCGTCGAGATCTTCCCCGCCGTCTTGGATGTGCCACTCGTTCCCGGCGCTACGTTCCGCTCCGGAGATTTCAGCCCAGGTTGCACTGGAGGAGCGATGTTGACCGGCGCGCCCGCGACAGTGGTCACTCCCAGGGCTGATGGTGCAACTCCCTGTCCAAAGTGAAAAATCGTCGCCGACTTCCCCTTAGGATTGAGGCTAATGATGACCTTTTGGACAGGATCGTTAATGGTGACTCGCTCGAGTTTTTCTGTGCCTGGTTGAGTCGGCGGCATCTCATTGTCGGTGCGCATTCGGCCCTGGCTGTCGCGATAAATCTTGCCTCGTGTCTCGCGATGAATATGACCGCCATTGTCGAGAGCGCGGTCGTATTGTGTAACCACTTCAGCTGAAAACGGAGAGTTCCTTACCGCGGCTGTGGATGTACTGCTAGCGCCTGCGGGGCTGACGACCGGGTGTCCATTCACCTGGGCACCAACTACTCCTGCCATCAAAAGGACGAAACCGGTTGATACCCATCGCACTCCCATATGACCCCTTTGCACATCTCCAATCCAAACATGACCAAATACGAGTCTTGTTATTGTGGGCCGGACTGGGCGGCAATGCAAACTTTATCCGGTCCCGATAGGGGCTTACCTTGACCAGCGTACCTAAACGTACACTGCCGGGAAGAGCGGCGTGCTGCCGCCCTTCCCGCGACTTACGCGGCGACTGTCTCGATCAAGCCGAATGCGCCATGCTAGCGCCGGCAGCCGCCGTTCGCACCATGTAGTGCTGTTCGGGAACCTCGAAGCCAGCAGTCGTAAACGTCTCTTTAATGAGCCGGTTGGTATCGAAGTACACCTGCCAATAGTCTTTATTGTTGCAGTACGGACGCACAGCAAGCACCGGCCCGGCGAGAGTGAAAGTAAGTATCTCGACGTCGGGAGCAGGATTGGTCATGACGTTCGGAATGCCCGCCAAGGCCTTCTTGAGCTGTGCCATCGCCACGTGCACATCCACTCCATGTGCCAGCTGCGCCGTCAGGTCTACCCTTCGGTAAGCGTTAGTCGAGTAATTCTGGATGACGTCGCCGAAGATCTTGCCGTTCCCGACGATGTGCCGCACGTTGTCCAGGGTGTCGATGTAAGTCACGAACAACCCGATCTCGTGCACGGTACCCATGATTCCGCCCGCCGTCACAAAATCTCCCACCTTGAACGGCTGCAAGATGACCAGAAATACCCCCGCGGCAAAGTTGGCCAGCAATCCACTCCATGCGAGGCCGATGGCTACGCCGCCCGCGGCGATTAGCGCTGCCAGACTGGTCGTCTGCACACCGAAGAAGCCAAGAATAGCGATAACCAGTACGATATTGAGGATGGCTCCAACTGCATTCTGGATATAGCGCACCAGCGTAGGATCAATTTTCTGCCGGGTCATGCCGCGGCCGATGATCCTGAGGACAAAACCGATCAGCCAGCGACCGACAATCCACAGCGCAAGGGCTTCGAGCACCGATATACCAAGTGCTATTAATCCGTTCCAGCCCGCTGTCATTAATGCATCCATCTTCGATTGCATAGTTAGTTAGTTCCTCCAGGGAGACGATTGGTATCGACGGCTAGTCGCCGACGACGACACTACTCGCAGGGATGCTAACACAGCAGTAGTTACACGTCAGTGACAGGTTTTCTAGTGTCAGCCTCGCGGAGGGTATCTTATGCAGGAAGAAAAAGCGGCTCTGCGGCCGCTCTTATGTCCAGTTTGAGTAGACTCCCGCGAACTGGCTTAGTACTCGGCGTCTGCCAGGTTCGGTGGCTCAGCTTCGTCAGGCTGACTTTCGCTTGCTAGTTGAGGCTCCCCGGCCGCCTCGGCTTCGCCCTCTTTGCGTCTCAGGCGCACAACCGTAATCTTGGCGAAGCCCTCTTCAAACTTCGGTGGACGCAGCTTGGCCGCCATGCGCTGCATGACGTCTTCCGGCACATTGCGCTCGCGGCGGCGATTGCGCTCAATGCAGACCTCCGGAGGCACGTCGAAGAAGACCGCATGGGCCTCATAGCCAAAGTCATGGGCCAACTTTATCCAGCTGCGGCGCTCGTGAGCAGACAGATTGGTGGCGTCCACATAATTCCAAGGACGGCGGGCCAGCAGTCGTCCGCGCAGCATGGAGCGCAAGGTCGAGAAGACCAGGTCCTGATAGCGCTGCTCGGTCACGTCATCGAACAGCAAAATCCGGACCATGTCACTGGACAGTGGAAGGATATTGTGACGCTTGAACCACGTGCTCTTGCCGGAGCCTGGCAGTCCGATGGACAAGACCACCGCACCCTTGGACTTCCTGATCTCGTGAGGAGCCGGCGGACGAGGTGTAGCCGGCGCTGCCGCTGCAGCCGCGGCGGATTCTCCAGCCTCGATGCCCTCTTCGGCTTCTCCGGCTTCTCCGGTCAGACCACCCGGACCGGGAAGGGCCGGAGCTTTTGTCGGCTGCTGTGGACGTCCACCCCGACCGCGCCGTCCCCGGCGACGGTTGCGGTCGCGCCGCTGTGGCGGCTCTTCGTTTCCACTCATCTGGCTGGTTGGCTGCGGTTCATTCGGTGTGGGCTGCGGTTCTTCCCGGGCTTCCGGGGCCGCCTCAAAATCGGGCTGCCGGTCAGAGTCGATGTCGCCAGCTGGAGAATCGGGAAATTTGGGTTGCAACGGAGCAGGATTCTCCTGTCCCGGTTTATCGTCTTGCGATTTGCGCCGCTTGCCGCGGTCGCGCATCCATCTGCGCATGTTGCACTTGTAACACGCCCGCCTAGCTGGTAGCAATCGGCCTCGCCTGGAAACCGCTGCCGGAGGTGCGGTGACTTATGCCATTGCCTCGCCTTACCCATGATGCTAGGCTTTTTGGTTCGGCTTCCAGTTCTACCTGCTCTTATGGAAGCTGTTTCGATTCATTGCATTTCAATCTAACGTTTTCTTAGAGAGGCACGATGGCAATCAAAGTAGGTATTAACGGCTTCGGGCGCATCGGACGCAACATCCTACGTACCGCGCTCACCGACAAAAACCTGGAATTCGTCGCGGTCAACGACCTTACCGATCCGAAGACGCTCGCACACCTGCTGAAGTATGACTCCATTCTCGGCAACCTGAAAAATGACATTTCGGCCGGTGCAGACTCGATCAGCGTGGACGGCAAGAGCCTCCGCGTTTTTGCCGAGAAGGATCCCTCCAAGTTAGATTGGGCGTCGGTGGGCGCCCAGGTCGTCATCGAGTCGACCGGTAAGTTCACCAAGGCCGAACTCGCAAAGCAGCATCTGCGCGGTCCGGTCAAGAAGGTCATCATCACGGCCCCAGCAACGAACGAAGACATCACCATTGTTTTGGGCGTCAACGAAGAAAAGTACGATCCGGCCAAGCATAACGTCATTTCCAACGCCTCTTGCACCACCAACTGTCTGGCGCCGATTGCCAAGGTCATCAACGACAACTTCAAAATCGTGTGTGGCACCATGACCACGATTCACTCCTACACCAACGACCAGGTGATTCTCGACTTCCCACACAAGGACCTGCGTCGCGCCCGGGCTGCCGCGTTGTCCATGATTCCAACCTCGACCGGCGCTGCCAAGGCCGTCTACCTGGCGATTCCGGACCTGAAGGGCAAACTCGACGGCTTCGCTATGCGCGTGCCGACGCCCAACGTCTCGGTAGTTGACCTGGTGGTTTTCGTGGAAAAGAAGACCAGCGTGGAAGAGGTGAACAACGCGCTAAAGGCTGCGTCGGAATCGGGCCCGCTGAAGGGCTATCTGGGCTATGAGACCGCCGAACTCGTTTCCATCGATTACCGCGGCGACGACCGTTCCTCCATTGTGGACGCGCCCATGACCCGCGTGGTGGCCGGCAATTGTGTAAAAGTGATCTCCTGGTATGACAACGAGTGGGGCTATTCCTGCCGAGTTCGCGATTTGATCCATTATCTCGCGCAGAAGGGGCTTTAAAGGCAAGAACGAGCTATCAGCTGTTGGCTGTCAGCCATCAGCTCAACAGTCGGTTGGAATTTGTCAGTTACAACGGCTCTTAGTAGCTTCTATGATCTCGACGGGAAACAGCAATTCCTGTCGTGCTGTAGCGGACGGCTGATAGCTGAGAGCTGACAGCAAGGGTCTAATTTCCATGTCGAAATTATCGATTCGTGATCTTCCCTTGAACAACAAGCGGGTTTTCATGCGGGTTGACTTCAACGTCCCGCTTGACGACGGCCGCGTCATGGATGACACCCGCATCCGCGAGACGTTGCCCACCATCGAATACGCACTGCGGCACGGCGCCCGCCTCATCCTGGCCTCGCATCTCGGGCGCCCCAAGGGCAAACCAAATCCCAAGATGAGCCTGAAGCCGGTGGCGGAGCGACTTCGCATTCTGCTCGACGATGTGTTGCGGCGCGGGGAAAACGTAGGCTTCTCTCCGGACTGTGTCGGCCTGCAGGCCGAAGAAATGGCCGACAAATTGGAGCGCGGTCAGTCCCTACTACTGGAGAATTTGCGCTTTCACTCCGAAGAGGAAGCCAACAACCCGGACTTCGCCAGGCAGCTGGGAAAGCTATGCGACTTCTATGTGAACGACGCATTCGGCTCAGCGCATCGTGCTCACGCATCCACCGAAGGCATCACCCATTTTGTGGACAAGAAAGCCGCCGGCCTATTAATGGAGAAAGAGCTTGAATACCTGGGCAAGGCCCTGTCGCATCCGCAAAAGCCCTTTGTCGCTATTCTCGGCGGAGCGAAGGTTGGCGATAAGATCGGCGTCATCACCCACCTGATGACCAAGGTGGACACGCTCATTGTTGGAGGAGGTATGGCCTACACCTTCCTGAAGGCGCAGGGCCAGGAAATTGGCAAGTCGCTGCTGGAGGCGGACAAGGTGGAATTGGCGACGAAAATTCTCGCCGACGCCAAGGCGCATCGCGTGAAGTTCCTCTTGCCCGTGGACCATGTGGTTGCCGATAAGGTCGCTGCTGATGCTCGTATCCAGCAGATTGGCGTCGGTAAGCCGATTCCGGCCGACACGATGGCGCTCGATATCGGACCCGAAACCGTGGAGCTATTCTCCAGCGAGATCGGACTCGCCCGTACCATCGTCTGGAACGGTCCCATGGGCGTGTTTGAAATCGAAGCCTTCGCCAAGGGAACCAAAAAGATCGCCTACGCCGTGGCGGACAACGGTGCAGCGGTTTCCATTGTTGGCGGCGGCGATAGCGTGGCTGCGGTCAAAGCCGCCGGCGTAGCCGACCAAATCACCCACATCTCGACGGGAGGCGGCGCGTCGCTGGAGTTCCTGGAGGGCAAAAAGTTGCCCGGTGTGGAAGCCTTGAGCAACAAGTAACGGACATGCATTCCAGCGCCCAGGCTTTGCGAGTATCCATGGGTGACCGGGCATTGGTCATCTTCGGTCCCGGCGACATAACCCGGCAGCGGACCGATGCCATAGTCAATGCCGCCAACTCGTCCCTGCTGGGCGGCGGAGGCGTGGATGGCGCCATTCATCGTGCTGGAGGGCCGGCCATCCTCCAGGCTTGCCGCGAGATTGTCGACCGCATCGGTCGTCTTCCCGCCGGACAGGCAGTCGCCACCCCCGCGGGAAACCTGTCGGCGCGCTACGTCATTCACACCGTCGGGCCATTCTGGAGCGGCGGCAAGAAGGATGAAGCTGAAACGCTTGCCAGTTGCCATCGGGAATCGATCCGCGTTGCTGACGATCTTCAGCTTGGGTCGATTGCTTTCCCTGCAATTTCAACCGGGGTATACCGCTATCCTATAGACTTGGCGTCGGAAGTCGCTATACGCAGCGCGGCGGCGGCCCTCGAAAAAGCTACCTGCGTTCGAGAAGTGCGGTTCGTGCTGTTCGACGCTGAAACGTTTACCCAATATACCCACGCAGGCCGCGCTTTCGCCTCCAGCAAATCCCTCAGGACGGACCTGATTCATGCCACGTAAAAAACTTATTGCCGCCAACTGGAAGATGTACAAAACACCGGAAGAGACCACGGCATTCTTCCGCGAATTCCTTCCCATGGTCGCCGATCATTCGCGCGACGAGATCGTTGTCTGCCCGCCGTTTGTCGATCTTCATGCCGCCGTGGCTGCAGCCCATGGATCGAATGTCGCCGTCGGGGCGCAGAATATGCACTGGGAAAAAGAAGGCGCCTTCACCGGTGAAGTTTCGCCGACTATGCTGACCGCCATCCACGTCACGCACGTGATCATTGGCCACTCGGAACGCCGGCAATACTTCAACGAAACGGACGACACGGTCAATCGCAAACTCGAAATCGCGCTGGAGAACGGACTGACGCCCATCGTCTGTGTCGGTGAGGTGCTGGAAGAGCGCGAGGCTGGCCTGACCGAGGACGTGCTGCGGCGCCAATGCACCCGCGCCTTCAACGGCATCTCGGGAAGAAAAGCAGCGAAGCTCACGGTCGCTTACGAACCCGTATGGGCCATCGGCACCGGAAAGACAGCAACCCCGCAGATGGCAGCGGATGCGCACATGGTGATTCGTCACGAGGCGGAAAAAGCGTTTGGCAAAGACTTCGCCCAAGGCTTAAGAATTCTCTATGGGGGCAGCGTCAAACCGGATAAGTGCACGGCGCTGATGTCGGAGAGTGAAATTGACGGCGCGCTGGTGGGCGGCGCCAGCCTGGATGCGGCCAGCTTCACAAAGATCGTAAAGTACTAGGCGACGATGGTCTTCTTAATCGAGTTCTAGAGCCATCTTGAGCGCCTCCTCAAGCTCGCGGGATTTTGCTCTGGAAAGCTGCCCAATGTAGTTGGTGAGGTCGGCCTTGCGAACGCTCGCAAGATTGTCGCACATGATCCAACTGGCGTGCTTCAGCCCTTCGGACGCGGTGACAGCTACTTGAGTGGACAAGCCTTGGCCACTGCTAAACACGGGAGCACAGACGACGGTGGGGAACTTGGAATCGATGAGGGCTTGCCGGCTCACAACAACAAAGGTCCGATACCTTTTAGGATCTTCGCCGCCGGGTTTGTTAACTCGGTAGAGATCGCCTCGTCTCACCGACCCTCCCCTACCATGCCTCGTCAATGGGCGCTTGATAGTCGAGCACATCTGCAGCTTCCGAAGTCAGTTCCTCGGTACTTTGATTAATTCGTTTCAAGTCTCTCGCATGCAGAGCGGCGCGCTTGCGGTCGCGAAGATATCGACGAAGCACCCGTTCAATCAGCGCGGAACGCGAACACTTCGTTCCAGCGAGATGATCCAGCTGCGCCAGCAGGTCGCTGGAGAGTGTTATGGATGTCTTCTCTTTCATACTACTAATATACTACCCACATATTACTCCGGAAACCTGTGAAACGCCACCCAAGGACGCGTAGCCGGAAGATTCATCTTGGCACCGTCCCCCCGTCGGCGGGTCAGTTCCTTTAGCGGGTGGAAGTCGTGCATGCGATAGCCCGGCAATCTTCGCCGTAGCTTCCCTCTTTGCTATACTTATTGTGCCTCTACGTTTCTGCTTGGAACCCGTGATGCTGCCGCATCCGGCTGGGTTTGCGGAAGTGGTGAAATTGGCAGACACACCATCTTGAGGGGGTGGCGCCGAAAGGCATGGGGGTTCAAGTCCCCCCTTCCGCACCATACCTCACCCAAGTTGTAAGCAACGTAAAGAGTTACGATATTGCCATTGTCGGCGCAGGCCGCCGGATGCGAGGATTGAGAGCTACATGGTCGTTCTGGTTACGGTGATCCACATCGTCGTTTGTTTGTTCCTCATTATTGTCGTGCTGCTGCAAAGCGGACAGAGTGCCGACATCGCCGCCGCCTTTGGAGGTATGGGTAGTCAGACTGCCTTCGGTACGCGCACGGCTGCAACCGTGCTGTCCAAAGCCACCCAATGGGCAGCCGTTCTTTTCATGGTCACGTCGATAACCCTGTCGGTCTTCGCTACGCGCCACGCCAACCGTACCGGATCCGTACTGGAAGGCTCGCGACCTGGATCTACGAAGTCGGCGCCTGTGCAACAGAAGCCTGCCGTGCCCCAGCCCACTCCAGGCCGTTAGTACGAACCAAAATGGTGAACCAAGCCCGCAGGATGCTCATTCTGCGGGCTTGGTTTTTGGCTGCGTCCTTACATTTTCTTCTCTGCCATCGAGGCCTTCGAGTAGGTGATGGTCATTGCCTTCTGTAATTTGCTGACATCGGGCCCCATCTCCATGGTCATCACGAAAGAGTCGGGCTGGAAGTCGGAATAGGTGAAGCGAGTCACCATTTTCTGACCATTCATGTCGCCCTCCATGATGCCGACCAGCTTGTCGCCTTCCCACTTTGTGGTACCGCTGCTATCGCAGCCGTTGGGGGTCATGTTGTCGCACCATACACCGCGGTATAACTGAGCCTTCGGATCCCACCAGAACGTTCCGAGGCCGCTAAAGTTAGGGCCCATCAGGCCGCTGGAGTGGTATTTCTCGACCAGCGACAGTCCGCCCGGCCCCGGCGTAAGTACGGCAGCTCCCTTGCCAGTTCCACCTTTAGGCATCACGGGATTGGGATCGGCCTTTTCGGTCAAGGTCCAAGTTCCAGCCATCATCTTGATCATCTTCGTCATTTCAGGCGCGGGTTTGGGCATAGGCATACCCATTTCCTCTTGCGGCTTGGCTGCCTTGGGCTTTGCCGACATTGTGGAGTCCTGCGCCGCCAGACACACCGCGCACAGTCCGCCGAGTATTACGACAATCGTCCCCCGTAAAATGGTCTTCATACGCTCTCCTGAGTGGAAGTCAATGGTGCGGGAAGAATCTTATACGATCCTCGAATTTTCGCAACTCGATCACGCCAGGAATCGAGACCCGGCGAAGGAAGCGATATGATGGGTCGCAGTGATTGGTTGACTGGATTTCGTACTGCCGAGAGGGATGATCTTGACCGAGCGCCTTTACTACACCGACTCGTTCCTCACTGAATTCGAGGCTCGCGTTGTGACCTTCAATTGTGAAGGTGGAACCACCACCCTGGTTCTCGACCGCTCGGCCTTTTATCCCGCCAGTGGCGGACAAGTCTTTGACACCGGCTGGCTGGAACTTGGCGACGCGACCCTCGGTCAGCGAATTCAGGTGAAAGAGGTCTCCGAAAACGAACTGACCGGCGACGTGCTGCACGTCGTCGAAGGCGACACCCAATATCTGCAAGCTGGCGCGACGGTGCGCGGTACCGTCGACGCCGATCGCCGTCGCGATCACATGCAGCAACATTCCGGTCAGCACGTTTTGTCTGCCGCTTTCGAAAAGCTCTACGGATTTCCCACTGTATCGTTTCACATGGGCGATGAGAGCTGCACCGTCGATCTCACCGCCGACAATGTGAGTGCCGGGCAATTGCAATCAGCCGAAAAGCTCGCTAACGAAGTCATCGCGGAAGACCGTCCGGTTGAGATCCGCTTCGCTACTGCCGATGAGGCCCGCGACATGGGCGTCCGCAAAATACCCACAACCGCGCGTGACCGGCTTCGCCTGATCGACATTCGGGACTTCGACTTGAATGCCTGCGGTGGTACCCACGTCCGCAGCACCGGCCAGATTGGCGCCATTCTTTTACGGAAAACTGAGAAGGTAAAACAGGGCGTTCGCGTGGATTTCGTTTGCGGGCTGCGGGCGGTGCGCACGGCGCGTCACGACTTTGAGACTTTGACCGAGGCCGCGGCCCTGTTTTCCACCCACATCCGGGAAGTCCCTCAGCAGGTTCGCAAGTCTCTCGACGAGATTAAGTCAGCCCAGAAAGCGCAGCGTCACCTGCTGGAGGAAGTGGCGGAGATGCAGGCTGCACAACTGCTGCAAGCGGCGGAAAATCGGGGTGACTACAAACTGGTGCTGCAGTTCTTCGCTGATCGCGACCTCGGCTACCTCAAGATGCTGGCCCAGAAGCTCACGCGCGGCGGCAGAGCGGTCGCGCTGCTGAGCTGCGGCGGTGTGCAACCCTCACTCGTATTCGCACAGGCACCAGGACTCGGCAACGACATGGGCGCCTTAATGAAACAAACCGTTCAGCAGCTCGGCACACGCGGCGGCGGCAATCGCGACATGGCACAGGGCGGCGCGCCCGATGCCGCTACCGCCGAACAGGCTCTGCTTCAGGCCGCAGGCGCGTTATAGTGAATAGTGGATGGTGGATGGTGTTAAGTGTCAGCTGCAAATGTCTCGTTGGGCTGCTTTGGCTGCCCGCTGAAACGCCACATCAGTCTTTCAGACAGCCAGCCGGCCCTGTTCTCTAACCACTATCCCCTAACCCCTGGCCACTAAATGGACCATCGTCTCATTCTCGTGACTCTTCTGATCCGCCTCGGCGTGGCTGCGGCTATCAGCAGTGTCCTGGTGCGTGCGCGCCGCTTCCGCGTTCTTCTGTTCCGCGAGGAACGCACCATTAGCGAGAAGATCGAGATTGTCGCCATCGTAGGCACCCCCATCGCTCTCGGCGTCCTAGTTCGCCACTGGGTTCCTAGTTTCTACGCAGCCGACATTTCTTTTGAAGGCGCCATCCTGATGGGCGTAATCGGCGGCCGACTGGCCGGCACTGCCGGAGGCATCGTGGTTTCGCTGCCGGGGCTGTTTCTGGGAGAGTGGCTTTCGTTGCCAATGAATGTGCTGGCGGGATTTCTGGCCGGGGTGCTGCGCCATCTTGGGCCCGACCGAGAGGCCATCTGGTCGTTCTCGCCGCTGTTCGATCTAAGTATTTATCACTGGATTCGACGCAGCATTCGCAAATCCTTCATCGATTGGCAAACCTCATTCTTCTTCCTTATTCTGGGTCTCGAGTTCATCCGCATACAACTGCATCGCGCCTTTCCCAAGCGCATCTTTGCGCTCGACGGCAGAAACTGGCTGATCAATCTGGCCATCTACGCCGGCACGGTTATGGCGGTCGCGATCGCGTTGAAGGTGCTGAATAACGTACGCATCGAGATGAAACTGGAGCAGCAGGAGCGCCTGCTACTCCAGGCACGTATGGAAGCGCTGCAGAGCCAGATTAATCCGCACTTTCTCTTCAATACGCTGAATTCGGTCTCTTCGCTGGTGCGGCGCGACCCCGATTCCGCCCGCGAGATGATCGTAAAGCTGGGGAATATCCTTCGCCGGCTGTTGCGCAAGGGCGACTCGTTTGTTCCCCTCAGCGAGGAGCTCGAGTTTCTCGACGACTATCTGGATATCGAAGTCGCACGCTTTGGGCGCGACAAGCTGAAGGTGGTCAAAGAACTCGAGCCGGCTTCTCTCGATCTTCTTGTGCCCAGCATGATTTTGCAACCGCTGGTGGAGAATGCCGTGAAACACGGATTCGCTTCCAAGGTCGAGGGCGGAAGCATCTACCTTCGCAGCCGCTGCGCCGGGCAGCGCGTGGTGATTGAGGTTGAAGATGATGGCGTAGGGATGTCCGGCGCTACAACTTCCTCCGGAACCGGTATCGGAATGCTGAACGTTACCGAACGCCTGCAGGTGGTGTATGGCGACGCAGCCGAAATCACCGTGGAGAGTCAGCCTGGGCGCGGCACTCTGATACGGATGGCCCTGCCAGTATTGCAGGCCGAGGAAATGGGCGGCTCGGTAGCGGGCGCCATCTACGAGGAACGGTCGAGTACGTCGCGATAAAACCTTTCGTACATGGGAATGATTTTGCTGGCGCAGAATCGCGCCTGGGCGCTGGCCCTCGCCCGTTCGCCCATTTCTTTTAGTTTCTTCTCGTCGGACAAAGCTTCAATCGCATAATTCGCCATCGTTTCCACATCGCCCACATCCGCCAGGAATCCGGTCCTCCCGTGGTCAACGACTTCCGGAAGACCGCCCACGTTGGTCGCAATAGGCACCACCTCGCAGGCCATCCCCTCCAAGGCTGCCAGCCCGAACGACTCCAGTTCGCTCGGAAGCAGCAGGACGTCGGCAACCGCCAGCTTTTCGTTGATGCGATCCTGTTTGCCGAGAAAGTCCACCTTCTTATGAATTCCCTTCTTCACCGCCAGCCATTCAGCGCTGGAACGCTCAGGACCATCGCCGATCAGGAGCAATCGCGAGGGAATCTTTTTCTGCACCCGATCGAAGATCTCGATGACGTCGCCCAGCCTCTTTACGGGCCGGAAGTTCGACAAGTGGACCAGGATTTTTTCATCGGCGGCGGCGTGGTCGGAGCGATGTTCAAGTAATTCCGGCGTGCGGTGATAGAGATCGCAGTTAACGAAGTTGGGAATCACCTGGATGGGCGTCTGTACTGCAAATACTTCCAGAGTTCGCTGCTTCAGATAGTTCGAGATCGAGGTCACGCCGTCACTCTGGTCGATGGAGAAGCGCGTAATGGGCAGGTAGGAAGGGTCCGATCCGACGAGCGTGATGTCTGTGCCATGCAACGTGGTGGCATACGGCAAGCGTCGGCGCGTGCGAGCCGGATCACAACTCAACATCTGGCGGGCCAGCATCGCACTGACGGAATGCGGAATGGCGTAGTGCACGTGGAGCAGGTCGAGATCGTAAATCTCGGCGACCTCCGCCATGCGCGTGGCCAGCGCCAAGTCGTAAGGCGGATATTCGAACAGCGGGTACCGTGAGACCTCAACCTCGTGATAGTGAATGTTGGGATATGTCTTGGGAAGCCGGATGGGCTGCGAATAGGAGATGAAATGCACTTCGTGGCCGCGGTCGGCCAACTCCAGGCCCAGCTCCGTGGCAACTACACCACTGCCACCGTACGTGGGATAACAGGTGATTCCGATCTTCATGGAAGGATCTCGCCTCAGCACGCAGAATGGCGATTAGCCGTATGTTGCGTCCTGCGACTCAGGATTGGATGGATTTTTGAGGGCGGAGATTCACGCGCCGGTCTCAGCGCGCTAGCGACTCGTGGGAAATGGTCAGCGATTAATCCAGAACTAGGGCAAGAACTAATGCCTAATGTACCTGCGCCTGGGTGCTCTCCGCGTTCTCTTGCGCGGGGCCGGCAGTCATCGATTTCAGTATCAGTATTCTGGACTTCCCTTCCCGCCCGCCAGGAAGCAAGACCAGGTTCCTGCTCGCGTCGTAGGCCACCGTGTGCCCCTTTACGTCCATGGGGATTTCGTCTACGAGGGAGATGCGTCCATTGTTGGCCTGCATTACGGTCAAAGAACCGCCACCCGCCGCATAAACGGTACGTGATTCGGGGTCGAGCCATAACCTGTCCACACCGGCAGCAGCCGGCACACGATTGATCTCGGTTCCGTTGTCGGCGTTGATTGCCAACACGGCAAAGCGCGCCGCCACATACAACGCCCGGAAGCGTGGATCGTAAACCAGTCCCGTAGGCTGTGAGGCGTTCAAATTGAAGCGGGCGACAATCTTCAGTTGCGGGTCAATGGCCACGATTTCATGGCGGTCCTGAATGGTGGCGAATACAACCTGCCGGTCCGGGTCACTTGCCAGGTAACGCGGTGCGCCTCCCACTTGCACGGTCGCAATGTTCTGCTTTGTGCTGAGGTCGAGAAGAGAAACTGTGCCGTTCCCGGCATCGCTCCAGAACATCTGGGTGCCGTTATCAGCCAGCAATAGGTGATCGGGAGAACCTGGCACTGGGATGGTGTCGCTGACTTTCCAGGTGTCGGTCGAAACGACGGCAATCGCGTTGCCGCCCGCATCGGCTACGTAAACTCTGCCATTTTGCTCATCCACCGCGATGCCACGCGGGGACTGCAAACCGGTAATTTGCGCAATCACACGACGCTTTCCCGCATCAAAGACATCCACCGAGGAAGCACCCGTCTGGGTCATCACCAGCATTCCCTTAACAAACGCCAGTTCGCTAAAGCCAGGTGAGCCGGGCAAATTCACCATGCCAATTTGGCGCAGCGCAGACGCGGGCCAAGCGAGAGAGCCGGTCAGTATTGTCGCAGCAATGGAAACGATAATTCGGGGAACACGCATGGGATTTCGCAATCCGGAAACACTAACGTCAGGACTGCTCGGCTCAGTAGGATGCAAATCGAAGTTGAATCGCTGCCTGTTCCGGTTTGGACAGCACAGGATGGTCATCCATCGATTCGCTGGGCAGCCATTGCAAAACGAAAAGGCCGCCGGAGCGGGCCTGTACATGAGAATTTTCGCGGACTATGCGGGCTCAAGATTGAGCGCTCGGCGGAAGGACCCACGCTCGTTCTTGATCTTTTCCTGCAGCAGCATGATGGCATAAATCAACTGCTCGGGACGCGGCGGACAGCCAGGCACATAAACATCCACCGGAATCCACTGATTGACGCCCTGCACCAGGGCGTAATTGTTGAAGACGCCGCCCGAGGTCGCACAGGCTCCCATCGAGATGACCCACTTCGGTTCAGGCATCTGCATATACAGTTCGCGGATGACGGGCGCCATCTTCTGCGAAACGCGGCCTGCAATGATCATTAGGTCCGACTGCCGCGGAGACGGGCGAAAAACCTCCGCCCCAAAGCGGGCAATGTCGAAACGCGATGCCCCCATGGACATCATCTCGATGGCGCAGCAGGCCAGTCCAAAGGTCATTGGCCAAATGGAATTCTTGCGCACCCAGTTCACGACCGCGTCCATCGAGGCCATCAGGACGCCTTCGTGCTGCTGCTCGCCAAATGTGGCCCTCAGAATCTGGCCTCGGCTCTGCTCCGATCCGACCAGGTTGTCGAATCGCTCCTTGCCGGGCTCGGGATTATCGAAGTGCGGAGGACGATACTCGGTAGTCATCTCGGTGTAATTATACCTGCCTGTTTCGATGCGGTGTCTGCGACCGAGGACGCACCCGGCACTCGCGTCGTCGGCTGCCGGACTACCTTGGATTGTCTCCCTTTCTGTTCACTAGCTGAAGTCGGCAAGCTTTGAAGGGGCACGGCTTCAGCCGTGCCGTTGAGTGGGCCTGGAGATCTGGGCTTCAGCCCCTGAGGGAAATCGCACTTCGTCTCAAAAGCGAAGTCCCTCGGTGGCTGAAGCCAACATAACAACAGCTTTAAGGTACGGCTGAAGCCGTGCCCCTTCAAAACACGAAACCCTCATCAATGATCCCGACTAGGCGGTCACTACAACCTTGCCGAACTGTTCGCTCTTCGCGAGATATTCGTGCGCCGCGCGAGTTTCGCTCAGCGGGAAAGTGCGATCGACGACCGGCTTCAGCTTGCCAGCGAATACATGCTTGAGGACCTCATCCAATTCACCCATTGCACCCATATACGATCCCAGCAGAGAGAGCTGACGGGAAAACAGGAAGCGCAGGTCAATGTCACCCTGGAAGCCGGTTGTGGCCCCGCAAGTCACCAGTGTGCCGCCGGGCTTCAGAGATTTCAGGCTATCCTTCCACGTGGCCTGGCCGACGTGCTCGAACGCAATGTCCACCCCGCGCTTGTTAGTAATGCGCTTCACTTCTTCAGCGATCTTTTGCTTGTAATGATCGATAGTGTGGTCGGCGCCGAGTTCACGGGCCTTCGCCAGCTTCTGCTCATCACCGGCAGTGGTGATCACCTCGGCCGATAACATCTTGCAGATTTGAATTGCGGCCGAGCCTACTCCCGAACCGGCCCCTAGAACCAGCACCGTCTGCCCTGGCCGCAAGTGGGCACGCCCGACCAGCATGTGCCACGCGGTGAGAAAGACCAGTGGGACGCTCGCCGCTTCGACGAAGGTCAGGGAGTTGGGGATGGGTATGACATTCACCCGCGGGACCGCGATCAGTTCACAGGCCCCTCCATCGACGCCGTTGCCCAGCACTGCAAATTGCGCGCAGAAGTTCTGCCGTCCGGCGTTACATTGTTCGCAATGGCCGCAGAAAACCATGGGCGCCAAGAGCACCCGTGTGCCGGGTTTGATGTCGGTGATGTATTCTCCGCATTCCATCACCTCGCCAGCTATGTCGCTACCGAGAATGTGCGGCAGCTTCACCCCCGGCAACCCCTTGCGGACAAAGAGATCCAGGTGGTTCAGCGCGCAGGCGCGCACCTGTACCAGAACTTGATCCTTGCGTAGCGCCGGATCAGGAATCTCTTCGTACTTGAGAACTTCCGGGCCACCGAACTCATGAATGCGGACTGCCTTCATCATCTCCTCCGGTCTTCACGTGGCCTCTCTTCGGTCGTAATGCCCACTCAAAAATCAGCCGTATTGCTCCAGTATCTTGTCAAGTTGGTCGCGGAATTGAAGCTTTAGGTTTTCAATAGTGTCGTACCGATTGTAGAAATGTTCGAGCTTCTTCAGTTTGTCCTGAAATGCCCATAAAGATTCCAAATCCTTCCTAGGCGCATTGCCGGTCTTGACCTCGGTATCTTTGAAGAATGTGTAGACCAGCGGCTTGCCGCCGTTCTTAAACTGGCGATGCGCGACATCGAACTCTTCTTCCGCGTACTTGCCGGCCTTAGTACCGAACAGGCTGACGAAGACATCGCACTCGGAAATGACCTTGTTGTACTCGTCTTGAGAGCGAGTCTTGGACATCGCGCTAAAAAAACTCTCCCATCGCTCGACCTTCAACTGGAATCCTTTTTTCTGGAGCTCGTGGTTCTGTTGGAGAAAGTAAAGCTCGAATTCGTCTCGGTCTTTCCTTAGCTCGGCGGAGGAGGCGAGAAAGATGCGAATCGTTCGAAGTGAAGCCCCGAGCGGCCGTACCTGGGAAGTAGCGCTCGGCGCCTCATTTGCCCAGCCTGGCAACTTGCCCAAGCGGATGCCGTCCAATAGCTCCAGCACGTCCACCAATTCGTAGCTGCGAGGGCATTCCACTCTCAGGCGATTGTCCTGCTTGCGCTTGAGCAGGGCCTTTTGGTCGAAGAACTCAGACACCGGCGCCGTGCGGCAGGTACCACAGTTGCAGGGGATAAGCTTGTGGACCTTATCGCGCAGGCCCTGGAAGGATTCATTCAAGGCATCGAGGTCCGCTGCAATGACGCTTAGCAGCGCTCTAGCTTCCGGCCCACGGGCGCGCAATTCGATCTCACTGCCATTCGCCAAGATCTCCAGCAGCACAGCAGTACCTTCGCGCTCAAATAATACGCCGGTAACCCAGGCCATCTCCGGGTCTCGTACAAAGCGGTGCAGCCTGACCGTTAGACGGCTGATTATCCCCTTGGGTAGAAAATCGTAGCGATAGCGCAATACGAGGTCTTCAGGCTTGCCCCAATCCGCAGGACCCTTAGGTTTCTCCGGTGGCAACAACTGGGGAACGAGCCAAGTCTGCGGCTGGCTATCGCGCATTTCGTAGCAGAGCTCAAAGCGCTGCATCAACTTCAGCAACTCCGGATGCATTCGGGCGTAGGCGGAACCTGTCCACAGTCGTGCACAATCCTCCCCGGTGAAACGGCCCAGGCTTTTTTTGACGGTTTCGTCGTCAAGGATGCGAAACACTGCGTCGGTAGCCCACTGGTTTTGCAGAATGACGGTGCGCTTGAGCAGAGGATCATCCTGAAAGTGCAGAAACACGCCCAGGTCGTGCAGGTAGCGGCTGAGCAGCAGCGCCTTCGTGTCGTCGAACTCGATGTGTCGGCCGTAGATTTCGAAATACTCTTCTACCGGGACGTAAGGCTGCTTCGCGGCTAGCTCTTCGATGTCGGCCCGCACCTGGAGCCAGCGGGCGGGCACCTCCTCGCCGATATGGCTGAGATGGCTGGCGAAATACTCGATGCCATCACGCACCTTGTCGGCGGCTTCAGACTTCGCCAGATCGCCGGCGTAAAGTTCCTTCACATTGTCGTAACGGCCCCTGATACCGTCGAAAGCGATGGGCTTGCTGCGGCCATCCTTCTCGTTCTGAAAGATCAGCGTCGGGCTGTGCCCGCCGAATACCTCGATGAGCTCCAGCCAATCCTTGAAGCCTGCCTCCGAGACCGACTTGTGGTCCTTACAAGTATCATCGACCAGCACGTAAAGCGAGCGGTGGGTGAGAAAGAACTGGTGAGTAGCGTGATAGATCTGTTGCCCTCCGAAGTCCCAGACGTTCAGGCGAAACTGGCGCCCGTTGCTCAGCTCGAATTCGTGTCGGGAAATGTCGATGCCTCGGGTTGTATCGCTCTCCTTAGGCAGCGGCTGGTCGGGCTGATACAAGCGTCGCAGCAGGCTGGTCTTGCCCGCACGGCCCTCGCCCAGGATGAGCATTTTGGCTTCGTACAGGTGGTCCACCCCACCCAGCGCCCGCTCACCGAAATAGTTGAGGATGGCGGCGTTCCCCTGATCCACGATCTCAGGTGGCGGACTCGTAAGCCGGCAGTCCGCGACGTAGATGCCATAACCTTCCCATGATCCCGAGGTCCATATCACTGGAACCCCCCTTCGGATGTGCTCGACCAGTGGGGAGAGGTCGGTGACCTGAGTGTTATGGATATCAAGGGATTGCAGATCAGACATGGCGGCCAGTGGCGCAAGGTCGCGAACCTGCGTGCGCGAGAGATCAAGCGTCCACAGCGCAAACAGACCGGCCAGCGGTGCAAGGTCGCGAACCTGTGTGCGCGCGATATCAAGCGTCCGCAGGGCAGGCAGGCCAGCCAGCGGCGCGAGGTCGCGGACCTGCGTGCACGCGATATCAAGCGTCTGCAGGGCAGACAGGCCGGCCAGCGGTGCAAGATCGTTGACCTGCGTCTCCCAGGCATAAAGCTCCCGAAGGGCAGAAAGGCCGGCCAGCGGTGCAGGGTCGATCAAGTCCTTATTGCTGCCTTCGGTATTGCAACTCTCCCTACGCTCCCACTTCCAACCGTTCCACTCATACCAAGCACTTGTGAAGGTCAGGGACTCCAGCCAGACCAGTTCGCCAACCTCGGCGGGAACCTCCGTTAGTCCACAATTGCCAAGGTCAAGAAAGGTCGCTCTGGAACGTTTGTTTTCAGCGATGAGCTGCAGCGCGAGGTCGGACATCAGGTTCGTCTCCGAAGGATTGCCTCTTCTTCAGACCAAGTGCGTAGTTCCGCACCGATTGTAGATCAGATCACAATGGAGAAAACTTCAGCCTTTTGACTTTGCGGCCCAGCATCTAAATAATTGAGTTCGGTGATGGACATCTACGAACAGATCGTTGAGCTTCGACGCGAGGGACGCCGTGGCGCGGTGGCTACCATTACCAACGTTCGCGGATCGATCCCGTCGTTCCAGACTGCAAAGATGCTGGTGCGCGACGACGGTTCCATTGTGGGCACCATCGGCGGCGGCTGTGTAGAGGCCGAGGTCTGGCAGGCGGCGCGCGAGGTGATGGAAGAGGAGAAGCCGCGCTCTCTCACCTTCAACCTCAACAACAATCCCAAGTACGATACCGGCCTGGTCTGCGGCGGCACGCTCGAGGTTTTCATCGAACCGGTACTTCCGCCGGCGCTGCTGTACATCTTTGGCGCCGGCCACGTCGCTTACAACCTGTACAAAGTCGCAACTATTGCGGGCTTTGACGTTGTCGTGGTGGACGACCGCGAGGCTTACGCCAATCGTGAGCGCTTTCCTGACGCGCGCGAGGTGATTGCCCGCGACTTCGAACTGGCGACGGCGGAACTTAATCCGCCCGAATCGTCGTATATCGTCATTGTCACGCGCGGACATCGCGACGACATGCGGGTGCTGCGCTGGGCGCTCAATGCGCGGGCCCGCTATCTCGGCATGATTGGCTCACGCCGCAAGACCATTTCAATCTACAAGGAGCTGGAAAAAGAAGGGATTCCGGCTGAGCTGTTCAAAGACGTCCACGCGCCTGTGGGTCTCGAGATCGGAGCAGTTACCCCGGAAGAGATTGCGGTTGCCATTGTGGCCGAGATGATCGCCGTCCGGCGGCACGCGCCGACGACCGTTGTCAGCAAAATGTACGCCTACCCCCTTAGTGAAACTGCGTCGCGTGATGAGCAGGATGTTGCCGTGGAAGAAGGGTCTCTCCACAATTTATGACTTCTATCGCCGGTTGTCAGTCTGCGGTTCCGGATGGATCAGCACACGGAACAGCTCCGGCACTTCCTGGCGAAAGCGGCTTTCCATCGTAGTTTGTATATCGTGCACGCGCGACAGTGGCAGGTCGTCGTTCATGGTGCAGTGTAGCGACAGATAGAGCCGCCCGCCGACCCGTTTGAACATCAGGTCATGCATGTCTACAACTTCGGGAAATCCTTCCGTGACCTGTTGTAGCCGGTGTTCAAAGCCCGGGGCACGAACCAGTCCGTCGCTGGTTTCGATGGTGGCCAGTTCGCTCTCGATGTGAGTCAGGATGCTGGCGATCTCCCTGACCTCCTCTTTCATCTCGCTTTCCAAGCGGGTGACGCGATCGTGTGCCTCCTTGAGGCTGAGCTTTTCGTCAAGCTCCACATGCTGTTCCACGTGCAGCTTGCCGCCTATGTCCTGCACGCTGATGTCATGCACGTTGAGGTTGTTGCGGGTCGCTACCGCACGAATGCGATCGAACAGGCTCTCCTGGCGGCTGGCCCGTGAAACCGTGTTCACTACTACGTCAGCATCCGGCAAGACCGAACGAATGCGCGCCGCAACCTCGTTGGAAACCTGTTCGGACTTCTGAAACGTCACGGTGCGCGACATAGCAATCAAAACGTCGGCAAAGTAATGGCTGCCACTTCGCCGGATCCGCACCCGGTCCACTTCCAGTACACCATTCACGCGATACACTTCTTCGATGATGCGGTTACGCACACCGGCAGGGGCCGCGTCGAGCAACGCATCAATGGTTTGCCGCGCCAGTCGCCAGCTGACATAGACCACAATGCAAGCTACAACGAGAGCCGCGATGGGGTCTGCCTTCGCCAGACCGGGCCGGGAATAGCGGCTCCCCGCGAACACCAGGGCCAGTCCCAGGATAACGACGGCACTGGACCAGATGTCGGTACTGAAGTGCAGTGCATCCGCATGCAGCGCCTGGCTGTCGTACTTGTCGGCAATTCGTCGTAAGCGGCGCGAACGCCAGTAGTCGACTACGATCGAAGTTCCCATGACAGCGAAAGCCCAGATCGTCGGCTGAATATGGACGGAGTGAAAGAACAGACGGTGGACTGCCTCGTAGACGATCCATACGCAGGTCAACAGCAGCAAACCAGTTTCGAGAAATGCAGAGAAGCTCTCGATTTTCCCGTGGCCGTACTGATGATCGGCGTCGGCAGGTTTGTCGGACACACGAACCGAAAAATATGTAATTGCGGCTGCCACCAGGTCGAGGCCGGAATGGGCCGCCTCGGACAGAATACCCAGGCTGCCGGTCGTCACTCCGACTATGGTTTTCAGCAGCGTGATCGCCACCGCGGCATAAATGGAATGCAGCGCAACTGCCTTCTTCTCGAGCCTCATGCCGGCAGTTGTGACAGATTCCGTCATAGTGTGATTATTCACGTTCCAGATGATTCCGCCAACCTGGACGGGTGCCATAAAGCAAGCCACTGACAAGAGCAAGCCCCAATGTGGTACATTTTTGTATCTGTCGATCTGCTCCACCTTTGGGGCGGTATTATTCCTGGAGGAACACCACTACATGTCACGTTTTACTTTCCTGGTTCTTGCGCTTTCGTGTGCTCTCAGCTTCGCCGCTTATGGCCAGGATTCGCACTCGAACCCGCCGGCCGCACCGCCTGCGGCTCCCACCGCGAACGGCCAGATGGCCGCACCTGCGCCAGCGCAGCCCGCGCCTGCGACGTCGAACGTCCCCATGGATGAGGCCGTTATCACGCTGAAGGGCGTATGCCAGCCCAAAGCTGGATCGAGCACTCCGCCCGCCGGCTGCGTCAGCGGCATGACACGCGAGCAGTTTGAAAAGATGACCAAGGCGCTGCAGCAGCCGGACAAGCCGCCCATGCCGCCCGACGTAATCCGCAACTTCGCCTCGCAATACGCCAAGCTGCTGGTGTTCGCTGACAGCGCCCGCGAGCTTGGTCTGGAGAATGATCCCCGCGTACAGCAGATTTTCCAGTTCGCCAGAAACCAGATTCTGACCGACGCGCTGAACCAGCACATCGTTCAAGAGTACGCGCATCCCTCCGATCAGCAGATCGAAGATTATTACAAACAGAACAGCAAGAAGTATCTCGAAGCGACTCTGCAGCGCATCATCGTTCCCCGGACGGCCGCAACGGGCGACAAGCCCAAGCCCAGTGACTCCGAGGAAAAGGCTTATGCCGACAAGATCAGGGAACGCTGGGTTGCGGGCGAGGACCCGGTTAAGCTGCAGAAAGAAACGATGGAGCACGCCGGTCTGAACACCCCTCCTCCTGACATTACGGTCGGGGCGCGCCGTCCCGGAAGTTTGCCCGAGGCGCACGAATCCGTTTTCGACCTTAAGGCAGGCGAGGTTTCACCGGTGTTCTCAGACCCAGGCTCACTCTATATTTACAAGGTGGTTTCGATTCGCCAGCTTCCCCTCAGCGAAGTGAAGGCCACAATCTCCTCCGCCATCCAGCGTCAGAACATCACTGATAAGATCCAGCAAATCCAGAATTCGGCGACCGTGGTCCTGAACGACGCCTACTTCGGAGCCGAAGCCCCGAAGACGGTTCATCAGACTGTGGTCATGCCGAAGGGACCTCGATCGACGCCCCCTAGCTCAGGCTCTGCTCCTCCGAATCCAAATGCGCCGCCTCCGCCAGCTAATTCGGAGGCTCCTCCGAAGTAATCATGGCATCGGAACGAACTGTCCTGGTCACGGGGATTTCGGGAAATCTGGGCGTTCGGTTACTGCCGTTGCTTTCCGATTTTCACGTGGTGGGCGTCGACACACGCCCACCCGACCGTTCCGGGCTGGCGAGGTTCGAGCAAACTGACTTGGGTCGCGAGCCTTCGTGTTGGCAACTAATCGATTTGCTGCGGGACTCCGGCGCACGTTCCGTAATTCATCTCGCCTTCGTTCTGGATCCTCTGCGTTCCGGAGTTCTGGATGTTGAGCGGATGTGGCAGATTAATGTTGCCGGCACTGCCCGCGTGATGGAAGCCATAAGCGTGGTCAACCGTACCGGCGGCCACGTTGAGCAGTTCATCTTTCCCAGTAGCGTCGCTGTGTATGGTCCCGAAACCCCTGGGCCGGTCAAAGAGGAAGCTCCACTGCGTGCCCACACGCTGCCCTACGCCATTCACAAACGGGAGTGCGACGAGGTAGTTCGCTATCGAGCCGAGAGCCTGGGCGACTGCCGTGTCTATATGGTGCGTCCTCACATTTTCGCAGGCGCAAGCGTACAGAATTACATGATGGGGGCCTTGCGCGGGATCCCGCTTGGCAACAGCAAGCGCGCTGCGCGTATGCGAGCGGCGGCCAAGCGACTGCCGTGGTTACTGCCCTCCGGCAAGAAATATCTGCAGAACCAGCTGCAGTTCGTGCATGTGGACGACATGGCGAGGTTGCTGGCATACCTCTTGAACCGGACGACCAGCGATCCGTCGCTTAGCATTTTCAATGTCGCCGGCCGCGGAGACCCCATTACCGTGCAACAGTGTGCTGAGATCGCCCAGGCCAGGATCAAACGGGCTCCCACGAGAGCCGCCTGCAAGGCCGTCTTCAGTCTCCTGTGGAAGCTGGGGATTTCTTCGATTCCACCCGCCGCCCTGCCCTATTTGATCGGCTCCTACACCATGGACACCACTCGGCTGCAAGGTTTTCTCGGTGCAGATTATGGAAACATCATCCAATACACCGTCGAGGATGCGTTGCGGGACAGTTTTTCGCAGATCTAAGTCGAGGGATTCTCCGCGGTTCCAGCAGTCTGCGGCCTTTGTCCTGCGATGAAACTCACTTCTTCCCGCGATACAGCCCCGCGATTCCCAGCGTGTAAGGCGTCCATGTGACCTCGCGGAAGCCCGTAGCGCGCATTCGTTGCAACATTTCCTCGGGAGACGGAAAGCGCAGCACCGAAGCAGGCAGATACGCATACGGACCGCGCACACCGGAAATCAGCGTGCCGATGGCTGGCAGCACACGCCGGAAATACACTCGGTACAGTTGGCCAATCAGGCCCTTGGGCTCGCCAAAATCGAGAATGCCCATCTCGCCCTCAGGAGCAAGTACACGGTAAATCTCCGCCAGGCCACGATCATAGTTGGCCAGATTACGAAAGCCGAAGGCGGATGTCACCAACTGAAAATGTCCTGCAGAAAACGGAAGGTTCAAGGCATCCGCTTCGATCCAGCGGATGTTCTTGCCTGCGGACTTCTGCTCAGCGCGCATTAGCATGGCCGGCGAGAAATCGACGCCGAAGATTTGCGTAGGCGCGCCGTGCAGCCGACGATACAACGCGAATGTCATGTCGCCAGTTCCGCAGCAGAGGTCTAGTACTTGCGCATTCGGACGCTTCAGTACTTCGCTAAAGACGCGAGCGGTGCGGTTCCACCAGACCCGGTCGATATTCATCGACAGCACATGATTCAGCAGGTCATAACGCGGCGCGATCGACGTGAACATGTCGCGCACGGCATCGGCGGCCGAGGCTTCGTCTCGCGCTCCCGCCGGAGCAGCTCCCACAACCTCGTGAGCGGTTGGACAATCGGGAGGCGAGATCGGCGATTTTTTACCCTGCGCTAACACTGTGCCTTTGATAGCTTCTTAATCTCTTCTACCGCTTCGCTAACGGCTCGTTCAGGTACGCTGTTCACGACTTCGACCTTCCCGATCGCCTTCGGCAGTATGAAATGCGGTACACCGCCAACCGTTTTCTTATCGGAGAGCAATCGCTTCACAATCGCGTGGCTATCCACATCTACCACTGGCAATGGCGCATACGCCATAACCAGCGCCATGATGCGTTGTGCTGTGGTCGGGTCAGTGACCTGCATTCCTGTTCCAATCATGGTGGCGGCAATCATTCCCCAGCCGACCGCCTCACCGTGAAGGAACTTCCTGTAATTCGTTTCCGCCTCCAACGCATGTCCTATGGTGTGCCCAAAATTCAGGATACGACGCTCGCCGTTCTCACGCTCATCCGCACTTACCACGTCGGCCTTCACTCGAATGCAGTCGGTGATCAACGTTTCCAACAACGCGCCGTCCCGTCTTAGCAGCGCGTCCCGGTTACTCTCCATCAGATCGAAGATCGCAGAGTTACGAATCACGCCGTACTTCATCGCTTCAAATAAGCCGGAACGATATTCGCGCTCGGGCAGTGTCATCAGCACCTCCGGATCGACCAGCACCGCGAGCGGCTGATAAAACGTGCCCAACAGGTTCTTGCCTGCCTGCAGGTTGACCCCGGTCTTTCCACCAATCGCTGAATCGACTTGCGCGAGCAAGGTCGTCGGTATCTGCACGACGGGAATTCCGCGCATGAAAACCGATGCCAAGAACCCCGCCACGTCGCCCACCACTCCTCCGCCCAGAGCCAGCAGTACGGACCTGCGATCCGCGCCGTGGCGCATCATCGTCGAGGCAAGTTTCTCCAATTCCGAAAGAGTCTTCGAACTCTCGCCATCCGGCATTTCCAGCACTTGGACTTTGCGTCCCGCTTCGCTAAAGCCTTCGCATAAGATAGCGCTCCAATGGTTACGCACGGGCGGCTGGACAACGGCAAAAAGGCGCGAGTCTGCAGGCACTGTATCGCGCAGCGTGGCCTCGGCAGAGCGCAGCAAGCCACGCTCGACGAGCACTTCGTAGGATCGCGATGGAGTGCGTACCGGAATGCGGATCAAACTTCTAGTTTAACGGATGAGAGTTGCCATCGCACCCGTTCTTTGCGATTCCCTATTTGGTTTCGCTCTCCGTATACTGTCTCCCGCACTCTGTCTGCGTGCTACCATGAACCCGTCGAGCCACCGTTTGCAACCATGAAAGCTCTTCCTTCGGAAACCGATTTCATCGTAGTGGGTGCGGGCATTGCGGGTCTGCGGGCCTCGGTGGAGCTCGCTTCTGCGGGCCGCGTCCTGTGTCTGGCCAAACGTGAGGTTACCGAGTCCAACACGCAGTACGCACAAGGTGGTATCGCGGCCGCGCTCAGCGATGATGATGAAGTTCGCCTCCACCTGGAAGACACACTGAAGGCCGGCGACGGTCTATGTAACGAAGAGGCCGCGCGAGTCCTGGTTGAGGAGGGTCCACTCCGCATCGAGGAGCTCATCGAGTGGGGTACGGAATTCGATCGCGCCGGTACGAAGATTGCCTTCACGCGCGAGGGGGCGCATAGCCGCAACCGCGTGCTCCACGCCCACGGAGACTCCACCGGACGTGAGATAGGCCGTGCGCTATTCCTGAAGGCCGAAGCCCTGAAAGCGATTGCCTTTCGGGAGTTCGAATTTACCACTGACTTACTCGTCCGAGACGGCCGCGTGGTTGGCGCTCGCATTCTCGATCAGTCTGGCCAATCGCATGAAATTTTTGCCAGCGCCACATTGCTGGCTACCGGCGGCTTGGGCCAGGTCTATAGCGACACCACGAATCCATCGGTCGCGACCGGGGATGGGGTTGCCATGGCGCATCGGGCCGGCGCCGAGATCAGCGATATGGAGTTCGTGCAATTCCATCCGACCGCGCTATATCTAAAAAACGCTCCCCGGTTCCTGTTGTCGGAAGCTTTGCGCGGCGAAGGCGCCTACCTCCGAAATATTGAGTTGAAACGCTTCATGCCGAAGTATCACGAGGCAGCGGAGCTAGCCCCGCGTGACGTTGTGGCGCGCGCGATCACGCATGAATTGGAACTGGTGAAGCGGCCCGATGCCGCGGTATACCTCGATCTCACTCACCTGAATGCCGACCGCGTTCGCAAGCGTTTCCCGACGATCTACTCCACTTGCATGCAGTACAACATCGACATCGCGACGGAACTGGTCCCCATTCGTCCGGCCGCGCACTATGCCATGGGCGGAGTGCGCACCGATCTTCGGGGACAGACTTCCCTTCCCGGACTCTATGCGGCGGGAGAGGTGGCGTGCACCGGCGTCCACGGAGCTAACCGGCTGGCCAGCAATTCCTTGCTGGAAGGCTTGGTGTACGGGGCACGTGCGGCCCAAAAAATGCGCGACGAGATCCGGCGTCATCCTGAGCATGTGGGGGCCACAAGCCTTGGAGACGCAACCGAATCTGGCGACGGCCAGCCGGCACAGACCGAGGCGTTCATCAAGAAAGTGCAATCGTTAATGTGGCGTTATGTAGGCGTCGTGCGCGACGGTAAGGACCTTCGGCAAGTTATATCGGAGCTCAGCACCCTGGAGAACCAATTGCCTGCCGGCCGCGATCGTCGAGCACACGAGGCGGCGAACATATTGCAAGCTGGATTATTGATCGCTCGATCCGGGCTGGCACGCGAAGAGAGTCGCGGAGCTCATTACCGGCTCGACTTCCCCCTCAAGAACGATGCGAAGTTCCGCAAACACTCCGTGGTTTGTGGCGAGAACATTCGCTTCGAATAATGCTGCTACGCGCCTTCCGCTTTTTTCTTCGGGAACATGAGCGACAGCAGAATTGAAACCACTAAAATACCAGCGACTACCCCCAGCGCAACGCCAATAGGAATCTGCAGATAGCCCGACGCCAACATTTTTACGCCAATAAAGATCAGAATCAGCGACAAGCCATAATGCAAAAAGTGGAAAATCTCAATCATTCCAGCCAGCGCAAAATACAGCGACCGCAATCCGAGAATCGCAAACACGTTGGATGTGTAGACAATGAACGGCACGCGCGTCACAGCCAGTACGGCCGGGATGGAGTCTGTCGCAAACAGGAGGTCGGTTGTTTCGACCATGATCAGCACCACCGCCAACGGCGTCGCGTACCGCACTAACCCGCGGCGCACGAAAAACTTACTGCCCTCATAGTCTTTCGTTAAGGGAAACAGCTTGCGAAAGCCACGTAGCACCAGGTTCGTTTCAGGATTGATCTCCTCGTCCTTTTGGCCCAGCAGTTTGATACCGCTATAGATGAGGATCGCGCCGAAAATGTAGATAAACCAGTGAAAGCGATTGAGCAGCGTGATGCCCGCCACAATGAAGACGGCACGCATGACCAGCGCGCCCAAGATTCCCCAGAACAGCACCTCGTGCTGAAAGTGCCGCGGAACACGGAAGTAGCGGAAGATAAGAAGAAAGACGAACAGGTTATCGACGCTAAGAGACTGCTCGATGAGGTAGCCGGCGATGAACTCCAGGGAAAGCTCAGAGTTGGGCTTGGCCGTTCCCCCAACCATCGTATGTCCGAAAAAATAGATGAGTACGGCGAATCCCGCGGCCAGAGAAATCCACACCAGGGTCCAGCCGATGGCCTCACGAAATCCAACCACGTGCTTCTCGCGGTGAAAAACGCCCAGGTCGAGCGCGAGCAATACGAGCACGAACAGGTTGAATAAAACCCAGAAGAGCCAGTTGGAAGGCATGAGCGAAGTCTCGAACAGCCATTCTATCTGGCGGGACTGAATCGAGTGGTGCCTTCGACGCAACGGCGTTTTGCAACTACAATGAAATCAACGGCCTCGTCCGGAACTGTAGCGGCTCTCCACGAGCCATCATCACTTCATCCATCAGCGAAAGGAATCCTCATGGCCCGGCAACCCGGCGTTTACGCAACTCTCGACACCAGCGAAGGAACAGTCGTCTGCCGTCTCTTCGAAGAAGAAGCGCCCCTCACGGTGAAGAACTTCATCGAACTTGCGGAAGGGACGCGCGAGTGGACGCATCCGCAGACGCGCAGCAAGAGCAAGACTCCCCTGTACAACAGCACCATCTTCCACCGTGTCATTCCCGACTTCATGGTGCAGGGGGGAGACCCTACCGGCACCGGCATGGGCGGCCCGGGCTACCAGTTTCAGGACGAGACCAAGGGCTCGCCGCACAAGTTCGACAAGCCGGGCAAACTGGCGATGGCCAACTCGGGCCCCGGAACCAACGGCTCGCAATTCTTCATCACCGTCGCACCGACACAATGGCTGACGGGCAATCACACGATCTTTGGCGAGGTTATAGAAGGTCAGGATGTAGTGGACAAAATAACCAAGCTGCCGCGCAACCGCCAGGACAAACCCAACAAAGATGTGGTCTTGAATTCGGTGAAGATCGAGCGAGTGTAGGCAGGTTTTCAGTAGGTGGAGATCCTGATCTCCACCTATTCATCAAAAGAAAAACGCTAGTTCTTCATCACTTCCCTAAACACGGCCTCGTACTTCTGAGCGATAGCTTCCCAGCGATATAGCGCATCCGCTCGCTGCTTGGCCCGGGCGGCTAGTTGTTGGCGAGCGGCGGGATCGTCGAGCAACGATTGCAGCTTCGCCGCAAGGTCCTTCTCCGACTTCTCGTACTTCACCCCGGCGTCGCCCGCGGTCTCGGCGTTCTCCGGGGTATCGAGATAGAGCACCGCATTGTTGGCAGCCATCGCTTCAATAAGCGCTGGATGAACTCCGCCGACTTCGCAAGCGAAGACAAACACGCCGGCGTGCTTCTGCAATGCCCAGTATCCATCGCCATAAACCGCTCCAGTGAAACGCACACGCTTATCGCCCAAGGATTTCATGCGATTGAGGTAGCCGGAGTCGTAAGGATTATCGCCCACCACGACGAGCGGCCAGTCGCTATGCACGTTGCGCCAACTCCGCAGAACCAGATCAGGATTGTTCTCCGGCTCAAGACGGCTGACATACAACACGTAACGGCCTGACTGTAAATTGAAGCCGTTCAGGCTGTCATCGCCCGGCGGCATTTCGGAGCCATAGCCGATGACCGTCGACTCGCTACCATACTTCGTTAGGTAGTAGTCATGAATGGCTCTGGCGTCCGTGACTAAACGATTTGCGCTAAACGACGACATCCACTCGCAGAAATGAAGCACTTGTGCGCCGAGACCCTTCCATTTCTCGCGCTTGCGATCGAGGCCATCGACGTTGAGCACGACAGGCTTGCCAAAAAGCCGCGGTATGTATGCGAACGGACTGTTGGCCACGTTGCACAACAGCACAACATCGTTGTCGCTAAAAGCGACGCGGACGGCAGCGAACAGAGTACTTACCCACGTATCGAGGTGTTTTTGATGAAGGCTGGGAACCACCACGCGCCGAACGCGCCGGTCGTAGACATCATCCTGGCTGACGAAGGCCCTGCGGCAGTACACCGTGACTTCATGTCCCTGGTCTATAAAACGCGAGCTGATCTGCTCAGCAAAGCGTTCGAAGCCGCCATAGCGATTGGGAATGCCGCGTGTTCCGACGATGGCGATCTTCATAAGAAGCAATTAGCAGTTAGCGACTAGCAAAGCTGTCAGCTGTCAGCTGTCAGCTCTCGGCCATCAGCCACATCTCTTCATGCGTGTCATCCTGAGCGGAGGCGCGCCTCAGTTGCGGGCCGCAGTCGAAGGACCACTGCTGGCGTCCGCTCTTTCCACGTCCACTGCGCGCGGAGTGTTGCTGAACCACCATAGCAAATCACGATCCGAAACGCGGCGGCGTGCCTGGATAATGGTCCGCTTGCGGCGGATGCTGTCCCGCACCTTCCACCAGTAAGTGACCGCCGACCACAACCGCTGATCACGCACCATCGCGTATCCGAAGGTCATCAGATCGCGCCAGGCCACTGGCAGAAACAGCCGCCAGCAGAGCCACCCGGACGCGTTCTTGCCACGCATCAGGAAACGGTTTTTTGCCGAGTGCCAATTAATGACCAAGGGTAGGTTTTTGCGCCGTTCCGGAGTCACGCGTCGCACGTGCCAGGCCACCGCCGCAGGCGTGTACAGGCACTTCCAGCCCATTAGCTGCGCGCGCCAGGCCAGGTCGGCATCCTCGCGAAATGCAAAGAAATCCTCATCGAAGAATTCCCCCTGCACCAATACTGCCTCAATGAAATCGCGGCGGAAGAATGCGGCCGCACCGCTGGCGCCGAATACATATTGCACGCGATCGAACTGGCCGCGGTCGGTCTCCTCTGCGCCACGATCAAGGTGACGCATGTTGCGCGTGAAGTAAATGCCTGTGGAGTCGATGATGTTGCTTCGGTGTTGTTCCGCGACTGGGTCCCAGCGTAATAATTTTCCACAGACGGAGCCCGCATTGGGATGCGCTTGTCCTCCGGCCACCACTTGAGTGACGAAGTCAGTACTGAGCACAACGTCGGGATTAAGGCACAGCACCCAATCTCCGCTCGCCGCCCGGATCGCCTGATTTTGTCCAGCAGCGAACCCGATGTTACGGTCGTTGTAGATCACCCGCCATCGTGACTCGACTTGGCGCAAGAGGTCTCGCGTGCCATCGGTCGAGGCGTTGTCCACAATGATTACTTCGAGGTCGCGATAATCCTGCTCCGCGATCGAGGCGAAGTACGCATCGAGATATTGTGCCGAGTTCCAAGTAACGATTGTGACAGAGACCATTGAGCCAGTGCGCCCGGTTGGGTACAAGCTTCAGTTTAGGCGAGGTAGTCATGATATGGCGATTTGTCGACAACAATCCCATGGCGACATGCCAATCTAGCTGCACCTGCTTGAGTTATTGCTACCGACGGGATACAGTTTCGACCGCAACTGCAACGCCGTTGCAAGTTGCCGGACGAAATCGCTCTTCCGCCATTTGATTAAGCACGGCGGCATCCTTTGCTGAACTGCCTGACTCTAGAATCTTCAAGTTATGCCACCGGCCGTCTGTTTCGATGGAACCGTACACTACAACATCGAATCGTCCTTCCCAAGCAGGGAAAGGCGGGACAGCCTCAGCGGGATTCGGATTCGGGCACCAGTTGAGCCATGTGGCGTCAGAAGGTTTTTGGATCAATGCAGATGCCGATTCCTGCACTGTTTCAAGCGTCTGGACCGAAAACTCTACCACCAGATTCTTGCCGTCGAAAATTCTTATGCGCTTCGGCATCTTCCTGCTTCCGACTGACGAATAATCCGAGAACTCGTATGAACGATTTGCGGGGATATATTCCTCGCGCACAAGTTCTGGCAGATTCTCGTCAAAACAAAGCTCTCGCAGCGGGGAGCCTTTCCAGATTGTTCTAGTGGGGGAGTCTTTCCGTGTTGTGCTAATGTATCGAAACTCAACTCCGTCCCGTTTTTTCGATTTTATTTTGCTTGGAGTTTCGATTGGCCACAGACTTAACCGAGCATAGAAATTAATGGCCTGCATCAACTGCCACATGCGAAAGGTCGGGTAACTTGGCTCCCGTGTCTGCCAGATTCCTCCATTTCCGCCAACGCGAACTTGTTGGAAGCCGTTGGACGAAATTTCTTCGCGCCATCGCGTTGGGGAGAACCAAAGGAGCCTATAGCTGCCATCCTCCACCATGTGGCCGTCACGCTGGATCGAAACCTTAGCGTTTAGTTTGAAGGGGTCTGTGCTCCCCGAACGTGGATCAGCGAGCTGCGCCTCGTGCAATAGGTTCAGCGACTCAATAGAACGGCCTGGAGGAGCAGCAAATGCATATGCTGCTCCAAAGAATGTCACGACCACCACCAAAACAATCCGTCGCATCCACTTCGCTCCGCGATTAATTTGAAAGGTCACGCGCCATTTGGGTATTTGTCAGCGGTAACTGTTGTAATCAGCCCATATCATACCTTTGCGACCGCAGTCTTAGTACGCCCCCCGTCCGGAGAGCACTATAGGAATGGTGCGCAGGAAGATCTTGAAATCGAGCCACAGCGACCAGTTGTCGATGTACGTAAGGTCAAGTTGCATCCAGCGATTGAAGTCCACGTGGTTGCGGCCTTCTAACACCCAGGTGCAAGTCAGACCGGGACGCATGCGCAACCGCCGACGCTGCCAGTCTTCGTACTGCTCCACTTCTTCGGGCACAGCGGGACGCGGTCCCACAAACGACATATCTCCCAGCAGAATGTTCCAAAGCTGGGGCAACTCGTCCAGGCTGAAACGGCGCAGCCAGCGTCCAACCGTGGTGATGCGAGGGTCGTCGCTGATCTTAAACACCGGCCCGTCCAGCTCGTTCAACTGGTGTAGCTCGGCGCGCATCTGTTCAGCGTTGTTGATCATGGAGCGGAACTTGTAGAGCGTGAAGCGGCGGCCGCCCAGCCCGCATCGGGTCTGACGAAACAGCACAGGACCGGGAGACATGAGCTTGATCATGGCCGCAATGCACAGCAGTACCGGCGAGAACACGATCAAGGCCGCGAAAGAAAGCGCGACATCGAAAATTCGCTTGAAGAAGAGTCGCAATTCGCTGTCGGGAGCACTCGACAAGCTGAGCAACTGGACCTCGCGAAACTTCTCCAGGTAAATCCGCGAGTAAGCGGCGGGCAGAAATTCCAGTTGCACTCGGGTCCTCATTCCGACATCGGCGCAGTGCTGCATCACCGGTTCGAGCTTCGCGAGTTCCTGCATATTTACGGCAAAAACGATCTCATCGATCACTTCTTGTTGCAGTATTCCTGCCAACTCCTCGATGCCGTGAACTCTGTACCCACCCAACTCCTTCAGCGATCCATCCCCTGAGTTGGGATCAACAAAGGCGACCAGCCGCAGCCCCATCCCCCAGCTTTCCTCAATCAGGGCCGCCATCTCACGCGCGCGTGGTCCGCAACCGACGATCAACAAGTAGTGGTAGCGCTTGAGCCGGTCACGCATCCACGAGACACCCGAGTACGTCACTGCCCGGCCCGTTACCAGAAGAACAAAATCGACTGCCCCGATCAGCAGGACGTAAGTCCGGCTCACATCAATGCGACGAAACAGGTACAAGCCGGCATAGATAACTACCAGTACAATGCCAAGCTGGCTGACGATATTCAGAATCAGCTGGATGGGATTGCTGAGCTCAAGGTCGCGGTAGAAGCTGGAGAAATAGCCAACCACCGCCCACGTAATCAGGAAGGCGGCCAGCAGCGGCAGATAATGACTGAAGGGATAAATGCCCGGCAATCGCCGGCTGAAAAAATCGATATGCACCAGCAGACTGCGTAGAAGGTACGCGACCACGAAAGCGACACATGTCACTCCCAGGTCGTGCATTAACGTGACCGAGCTTAAGAGCTTGGAACGACGATCGAACACAGTAACTGCCGTTGGTTACAGTTGGACGCTATGACTTTGGAAGCCGGTCATACCGCACGATGACGTCAACTAAATGGGCTAAGGACCCAATCGAAAACCACACGCAAGGACACGCGCCTCGTTCCTACTGTAGCAGCATTTCTAACCTTCCTGCCATTAGTGTAGGCTACTTGATTACCCTGGAAAGCTCCCTCGATGGTTCCCGGTCAGCCAATCTCCACTACCGAAATCGCTCATCCGGCGGATGGCAACGGTCCATTTCCTACGGTGGCAAAATGGGTGCAGCGGTTGGATGGCCTCATCTTTTTCTTCCTCATCCTGTTCGCGATTCTTCTACCCCACTCGATCAAAGGAGCGCGCCATGCCTGGATGGCCGCCGGCTTTCTGTGGCTCGCCAAGCTGGCGATCGAACGCAAGCGTCCGTTTCCGCAAGCTCTTTCCGCGCCCCTGCTGGCCTATATCGTTTTGAGCGGCATCTCGACCGCGCTCTCTTCCGATCCCTATCTCAGCTGGCCTCGAATGCGGGTCGTTTGCCTGGTGCTGGCAGGAACCGTAGTCGCCCAGAATTTGAGCCGGCTGTCGCAGGTGCGCATCCTGGTTTTGCTGTTGCTGCTTTCCGGACTCGCTGCGGCAGCTTTTACGGGCTGGCAATACACCTACGGCGTAGGCGTACAGGTTAAGCACATTGCGCCGGCGGCTGACTTGCATCGCGCCGGCATGCGCTCCGGCAATATCATCACGACCGTCGACGGCCGCTCTGTGCATAGTCCGGATCGGTTGATCGAGGTGGTGCGGCAAAGCCCACCAGAGAGCATGCTTCGCGTTCAGTATTTAGAAGGGGAGCCATTCCACAAACGTGAAACATTTCTGACCCGCGAAGAGTTTCTGGCGAGCGGCTTGGGCACTCCGTTGCTACCTTTGGCGCGTGGCAAGCCAGGCCGTGCCCAAGGCACGCTCAGGCACTATATCGTCTTCGCGGAAATGCTGATGCAACTTGGCTGCCTGGCGGGGGCCATGTTCCTCGGCACGCAGCCCGGTAAGCTGGGCCTGCGGACGTTTTTCGCCATCGTGTTTGCGGCGGTAACTGCGACCCTCATGGCTACTCAAACCCGGGCAGACATGGCGGGATTGGCAGCAGGTTGTGTCGTTGCAATCTGGTTCCTCGGAACCAAGCGGATCCGCATCTGGGCATTCGCGGGCCTGCTTTTGGTGGCGCTCGTCGCCACATCATGGATTCATCACACACGGAAATTGAACTGGGTGAGTCCGGCCGATGCCGGGACCCATTTCCGGGTGTTGATGTGGGAAGACGGACTACGCCTCATTCGCCAGCACCCGTGGTTCGGAGTTGGCATCGATACTGTCTTTAACCATTGGCAGGAGTGGAATATTCGGGGCTTCTCGATGTATCACGTCATCTACCACTTCCACTCCGATTACATCCAGATCGCGGTAGAGCGCGGACTTCTTACGCTGGCAGCCTGGTTGTGGTTTGTCGTGGCTTATTTGATCTTTCTGTTTCGCCTGCTGGGGCGGACGCGCCAGCACAGCCGCTTCGCGACCGGAGTGGTTGCCGGTGTGCTCGCCGCCTTTGTCGGCTACCTGGTGCCCTCGACGGTGCAGTATTGCCTGGGCGACGATCCCCTGGTGATGATCATGTTCTTCTACTTCGGTCTGGCAGTCGCGATTGACCGTATGCTCAAGACACCAGGCGCGGTGGACGTTGCGTAATGCATGACAGGCATATCCGGTCAGAGGCAACTACTACTTCTTCGCACCGATGGACTTCCACTGCCATTCGACCACTTCGCCGAAGTGGCGGACTACGAACTGCGCGTCGTGTCCTCCGGGATAGATGTGGAACTCATGCGGGACGCCCCGAGACCTCAGCAATTGATCCAATTGCTCTGCTCCCTGTTCGAAGCCATAGTCGTCGTTGTTTCCCACATTGAAGTAGATCCTGATGCGCTTCAGGCTTGCGGCGCTATCGTGTCTGGCGAAATAGAAGACATTGTTGCGCTCGAAGTATGCCCGACTAAATGGTGAACCGAAGACGTCGCCCATCAATGCGCCCGGAGATCCGGCCCCGCCGGAAGCAAAATCTTGTGGCAAGTCCGCCATGAGCGCCGGCATCTGCGCACTCACAGCAACGAATTCGTCCGGATACTTGAAAGCCAGCCGTAACGCTCCATACCCGCCCATCGAAACTCCGGTGATACCGCGCGTCGCCCACGTACCCTCGACACGATACTTCTTCTCCATCTGCGGCATGAACTCCTTCATGAAGAAGTCCTCGTACTTCACTTTGCTGTCCGCCGAATTGATATAGAACGTGTGCCCTGCGCTCGGCGCCAGGACGACGAAGTCTCCGACCTTACCCTGCCGGCGCAACTCAGAAATCACATCCCAGCCGCCGAAGTTCAGCAGCGACTGCTCGTTGTCGCCGAGACCGTGCAGGTAGTAAAGCACCGGATACTGGCGCGTCTTGTCGCGATCGAAGCTGTCCGGCAGAAAGGCACAATACCGTACTGAACGAGCCAAAATCTGCGAGTGAATAACCGAACACTCAGCTCGGCCTTGCGCATGGAGTGAGGGCGCCAAGCACAAAACAAACAGCGCGATGGCAATCTGCAGGAATGAAAACCTGGGTTCGGATCGGGTCATTGGTTATTCGTACTTCAAGGTCTGCACCGGATCGAGTTTGGCGGCCCGGCTCGCTGGATAGAGTCCCGCCAGCAAACTCACCACAATCGAGAACGCGATGGCGGCACCGATTAGCCACGACGGCAGTATCCAGACCGCCTCAGCCGGCAACTGGTGGCGATGCAAGTAGATTCCCGTTCCCAGGTTGATCGCCTTGCCTATGGCAAACCCCAGTGCAATGCCGAGTAACCCGCCGAAAAAGCCCATGGCTCCGGCCTCCGCAAAAAACAGACGCTTCACGTCGCGGTCGCTCGCGCCGATTGCCTTCATCACGCCAATCTCGCGACGGCGCTCGAGCACCGCCATCACCAGGGTGTTGATTATCGCCAGCGTCGCCACGGCCAGCGCCAGCGAGCCAAAGATGCCCAGGAATAGATCGAGCACGGTAAAAAATCGCCGCAAGCTCTTGGTAGCATCGAGCACCGAGAACGTGCGGAAGCCCATCTTGTTAATGGCATCCTGAACCTGCGCAACTTTGCCAGGGTCCTTCACGCGCACGGTGAGCGTCATGTAGGTCTTCCCTCCGCCGCCGCGCAGCGAGCTGCGCATATCAGTGAATTGCGCCATATTGAGCTTCTCGGTGACATCGACTGGCAGGAAGATGCGCCCTCGAGACACCGTCCGCATTCCACCATACGGCTCCTCTTCGATGATGCCGACCACTTTCAGCTTCTGTGTCTTGCGCACGACTGAGAAGCCGTAGTCATCACCTGATGTTGAAGCAGCTCCGCCGGCCGGTGTCCCAGACAGTTGCGGACGGCCGGTCGAATCCGAATCGGTAGCAAGCGCCTGGCGCTCTCCATACCGCAGCGTCACGTCCTGGCCAATCAGCCCCTGGGGATTTTTGGGATCAATTTCCTTCGCAAAATCATTCAGCAGGATCACTTCCTCTGCCAATGGGCCGGAGAAAAACTTGCCTTGCAGATTGTCGAAGGCCTCGTTCTCACGTGCCGACATCGGCAACCCGGTCACGAACCCGAAGTGCGCCTCGCCACCGGAAATAATCTCGCCCATCACGCGGATCTCAGGTTCGACTTCGGTGACGTACTGCAAATGGGTCATCTTGTCGCGTGCTGACTCGTCGATTACAGGAGCGTTTTCCGGATGGTCGGTCTTTTGGTCATCTTCCTTGTCGAAGCCGCGGAAATCTTGCTTCGAAGTAACAAACACCGTATCGAACATTCCCGAGCCGGCTAGACGCCGCGTCGCCAGCTGCTGCAGGCCTACCCCTAGAGACAGCATTGCGACGAGCGAGGCGACCCCGACCGAAATCCCGACAGTAGTCAGCCCATTGCGCAGTTTTGATTGCCGCAAATTGCGCACTGCGAGCTCGAACAGATCGTAGCCCTTCACGCCAGGGCCTCCTGCGATAGCAGCTTGCCATCAGCGAGGAATACCAGCCGCTGCGCAAATCGTTCCGCCAGGGCGCGCTCGTGTGTGACCATCACAACCGTCATTCCCAGCGAAAGGCTCAAGTCACGAATCAGGTTCAAAATGTCCTCGCCAGTGCGGCTGTCCAGATTTCCTGTAGGCTCATCGGCCAACAGAAGTGAGGGACGATTGGCCAGCGCTCGCGCTAGCGAAACTCGCTGCTGCTCTCCGCCAGATAGCTCCGAAGGCCGATGCTCCAGACGCTTGCCCAGCCCGACGCGCTCCAGCGACTCGCGCACGCGCTCCGCCCGCTCCGTACGCTCCACTTCCGCAAAGCGCATGGGTAGCTCAACATTCTCGGTGATCGTCATAGACGGAATGAGGTGAAATGCCTGGAAGACCATGCCGACATCGTTGCGGCGATATGCCGCGAGCTCTTCTGATGACATCTTCGCCAAGTCACGGTCCCGGACGACTACCGAGCCCGAACTTGGCCGGTCGAGTCCCGCCAGCAGATTCAGCAATGTGGATTTTCCGGAGCCCGACTGTCCCAGCAACGCAACGAATTCGCCGCGGTCGATGGTAAGGGAGATGCCGTCTACAGCGCGGATCGTGCCACCGCCCATTGGGTAATAGCGACACACGTCTGACGTTCGCACCGCGGGCGAAACCTTGGAGCTTGGAAAAGAATTCATGGGTACTCAATTCGATGCTACTACGGCACGCCTCGGCGCACAGCGTCCGCACATTCACGCGCGCTTGCTGATACGAAAAAGGGAGCGCGCAGGCTCCCTTGTTTGTGTAACGATTTGTAAACGGTTTCGTGTCGGGAGCTATCGCTCTACCGCCAAGCCCACCGCATTGCCGCCGCCGAGGCATAGCGCAGCGATTCCCTTGTGCACGTCGCGGCGGATCATCTCGTACAGTAGAGTCGTTAGGATACGTGCCCCCGTGGCACCAATCGGATGTCCCAATGCCACCGCGCCACCATTGACGTTGACTTTGTTCAGGTCGATGCCGAGCTCGCGTGTCACAGCGATAGCCGCCACCGCAAACGCTTCGTTGATCTCGTATAGGTCCACGTCTTCGTTCTTCCAGCCTGTTTTCTTCCACAGTTGGCGAACAGTTTCCACCGGCGCCATCATCACCCACGCCGGAGCAATACCGCTGGTGGCCTGCGCCACGATGCGCGCCATCGGCTTAAGTCCGAGTTCCCTCGCCTTACCTGCCGGCATCACCACTAACGCGGCAGCGCCGTCGTTCACGCCCGGAGCATTCCCGGCCGTCACCGTGCCGTCCTTTTTGAACGCAGGTTTCAGTGCCCGCAATGCTTCTGCAGTTGTGTCCTCCCGCGGCCCTTCGTCTTTGGTGAACCACACCGGCTCCGCGCCTTTTTTCTTCGACGGCAACTCCACTGGCACAATCTGGTCCTTGAAACGACACTCCCGGATCGCACTCAGCGCCTTACGATGCGAATTGAGTGCGTACTCATCCTGTTCCTCGCGTGTGATGTGATATTTCTCAGCCACATTCTCGCCCGTGGTGCCCATGTGATAGTCGTTGTAGACATCCCAGAGGCCATCGTGAACCATGGCATCGATTACCTTCTGATCGCCGAGGCGAAATCCTCTGCGCGCCTGCTGCAGAAGATAGGGAGCATTGGTCATGCTCTCCATTCCGCCGGCGACCACGATTCCGGAGTTTCCGGTTTGAATTGCCTGCTGGGCGAGGGCGACTGCCTTCAGCCCTGAGCCGCAAACCTTGTTGATGGTCATCGCGCTGACACGGTCCGGCAGTCCGCCATTCAGCGCAGCCTGGCGTGCCGGGTTCTGACCGAGGCCTGCAGATACTACGTTTCCCATGATGCACTCATCGACGCTGCCGGGATCAATGCCGGCACGCTTGACGACCTCGCGGACCACGATTGCTCCCAACTGCGGCGCGGTCAAGTCGGAGAGAGCGCCTTGAAATTTCCCAACCGGCGTCCGTACCGCCGACACAATCACTACGTCATCCATAAATGCGTTACCCCATTCCGGATCGAAGAAAAGCCGATGCCGAACATTATAAGATGGCTTTACTTTGCTTCCCGACGCACAAATCCAAACCGAGACCGGCGAGGCCTCAGCTCTCGAGAACCGCCTGCTCGCTCCCTGGTGGCACACCACCTTGTTGATTGCCCTGCTGCTGTTGGCCTCCCTCAACGGAACTCGTGGTCAGCATCCTCTCGCCAACCGCAGCAAGCTGTCGCAATATTTATGGGGCATCGCCTGGGAGTGGATCCTGCTGGGATTCACCTGGCTCGGCGTTCGCAAACGCATTTCACTGCGCGCGCTGATTGGCGGACGCTGGATGAACATGGAACAGTTCCTGCGTGACGTGCTTTACGCCGCAGCGTTCTGGGTTTGCGCATTGGCCGTCCTCGGGCTTGGCGCCGAGCTTATGCATCTCGATCAGGCCGGCAAAATTGAAAGTATGAGGAAACAGCTCGGCTTTCTCACTCCTGGATCGCACCTTGAACTGGCCGTATGGTTCTGTTTGAGCGCCACTGCCGGCTTTTGCGAAGAGATCATCTTCCGCGGTTATCTGCAGCGTCAGCTTGCCGCGTTCGGCAAATCGACGCTGCTTGGCGTGCTGCTGTCGGCTGCAATATTTGGCGCTTCACACGGCTACGAAGGCGCCGCGCGCATGCTGCTGATCGGAATTTATGGATTATTGTTTGGGCTCCTCGCGTGGTGGCGCAAGAGCCTTCGTCCGGGAATGATGGCGCACGCATGGCACGACGCGTTCAGCGGCGTTATTTTGCGAATGCTGAAATAGCCAGTGTTTATGCGGCCTTCACGCAAGTGCAATGTTGACGGTGCGATCGCTTTGGGCGAGCGACAAAGTTTTTTCTGGCCGCGAAACGCATGCACGCCGCCGCGCATCGTCGAGAACGACAGATTGCTGTGCGTTTTTTGCTTGACTATTTTTTTCAATGACTCTATACAACTAACAAATTGCGATGAAATTTGAATCGCAATATTCCATGACAAATGGAAGGGAGAATAGAAACCATGGCAACTAAGAAAAAGGCAACCAAGAAGGCAGCCAAGAAGAAAAAGAAGTAGCTGCTGCTTTTCACTCAAACCGGGGCGCGCAAGCGCCCCTTTCTTCTTGATCATGGAACGGTAGCTACGTTGTTCTCAGTTCCTGATTGATTCTTGCTCCTGATGACACCAAAAACGAGGCCCTGCCAGGCAGGGCCTCCGTTGAAAACAGCAATGTAGATCAGTCGCCGCGGTTCAGTGCCCGCTATAGCCGAGCGGAGTTCCGATGCCGGTGCATTGGTCCCAACCGGGAGTGACCGGACAGCTGTTCGTGCCGGTTGAAACATCGTAAAAATGCGCTGACTTCGTTGCTACCGTAAACAGCTCAGAGTACATGAACGCATTCTGTTCGTTCGTGTATTGCGCGGTCGTCGGGCCACTGTGCGGCCCTTGTCCTAATTTGTTTCCGGCAATGTTGACGGCTCCGGCCAATAGGGGGGATGCCAGACTCGTGCCCCCGACCTGGAACCAAGGGCCCCCTCCACAGGAATTGCAGTAAACTCCCACCCCGCTGTTGGGATCGGCGTCGGCAGAGATGTCGGGCGTCTGCCGTGCCGTCTGCCCGAACTGCGCGTACTGAAAATTGACCCAGGGCCCCATCCCAACGGGAAATGCGGCGCCCCAGGTTTCCTGGGAGCTGACGCCACCTCCGGAACCACTCCAGCAGCTTTGGGTGGTGAAATTTCCCGTCGTCATGTCACGGTTAATAGTCGTGCCTCCTGCGGAGACGACCCACGGGGATGAACTAGGGTATTGCGCACCACATCCATTGTCGCCGGCCGAGGCGAAATAGACGATTCTGTCCCAGTAGCCGTTAGTGCAGCCTGTGTCCCCAGGCAGACAAGCTTTGAAGAAGTTTGTGTCGTAGCTGGTTTCGCCCGGGAATTCGCTGCCGCCCCAGCTGTTGGAGATATCACCCCCCCCGGCCGCCTTCACCAACTTGCCCGCCGCAAGTTCCGCGTAGAAGAGGTCGTTGTAACTGTTAGAGCAAGCCTCTACCAAGTAAATATGCGCCGTCTCCGCCATCGAGAAGGCCCACTCGATGTCGAGCGATTCCTCTAAGGCCCAGCCTTGGTCGGGCGGTACGTTCGCGCAGCTGGCGCCGCTATACCCGTGTGATGTGTCGACCTTGATCTGAGTGAAGTTGGGCGTTGCAAGCTGTACTGACGTGCAAAAAAAGCCAGATCAGAGGCGGCAGTCGGGTCATCGAAGGCATCCACCAGAGCAATCGCACCCCAACCACCGACTGCATGACGAGTACCGAGGCGGCTTTTATTACATGAAAGATAAGGATCCCCTGAAGCAGAACTAATGAGTCCCAGAAGGCACTGCATCGTCGAGGGGGTCTCCTCCTGAGAAAAATCCGGACTCGGCGCTCCCACAGGCCTGCCGCCGGTCGGGCTGTAAAGCACGTAGTTGGTGTGGGCGAATTTGCCCAAGTCCTGTGGCCGCTCGATGCTGCTGGGCGGATAGTAAACGTTTGCCGCGCCTCTTTGCGCCGCCGCCGGCTGCACCAGGCTGAATGCTAACACCAATACGCCGGTTATCGCCGCTTGCGCTGAATACCGGAATCTGCACTGAAGTAGTTTTATCGTCATCGTATTCTCCTATGTAGCAGGGCCTACCTGCGTTGAAGCAGAAAGGCGTGTAACCATGCACGGCTAGCTGGACAGCCGAGCGATTCACGTGCCATAAAATGCCAATCTCAAGTGCCTAAGCCGGCCCATCTGCTTCTAGAGCCAAATGCTCAACTTTCTGGCAGCACAGGGGAAGGGTGAGAGTCGGGGAGAAATGCACTTTTGCATCAAATTCCTGCAGAGTCAAGTGAATTGTGCGGACGCGGCAAGTCTCCGTCATTTTCGCGGAGTGCATCGCAAGCGGCGGGAACGGCGGCCGCTGCCGGGCATGCTGCTGCACATCGACGGCAGCCGTCATCGCTGGTTCCAGGACGAGCGCTGGTACGACCTGATTGTAATTCTGGATGATGCGACGAGCGAGATCTACTATGCGCAACTGGTGGAGGAAGAATCGACAGCGACAGTGATGGCCGGGTTGCGGGAGGTGATCGAGCGCAAAGGGCTGTTCTGCGCCTTGTACAGCGATCGCGGCAGCCATTTCTGGCTGACGCCGAAGGTGGGCGGCAAGGTCGATCCCCATCGGCTGACGCAGGTGGGACGTGCCTTGCGCGAGTTGGGAGTGCAGATGATTCCGGCCTACTCGCCGCAGGCGCGGGGCCGTAGCGAGCGCAGCTTCGGCACCTGGCAGGGACGGTTGCCGCAGGAGCTGCGGTTGCAGGGGATCACGACGCTGGAGGAGGCCAACGGGTTTCTGCGGGAAGAATACATCGCCGAGTTCAATCGACCGCTTTCAGGTGGTGTCGGCCCAGCGCGGGAGCGCGTTTGCTGAGGTGTCCGCGCAGCAAGGATCTGGATCTGATCTTCGCGCTGCAGTTTGAGCGGACGGTGAACCGCGACAACACCGTCAGCTTCCAGAACCTGCAGCTGCAGATTGAACGAGTGCACGTGGCGAGGGACGCTGGCCGGGTGCAAGGTCATGGTGCACCAGCACCTGGACGGAACCATCAGCCTCACCCACGGGCCGCATCGGCTGGGACTGTTATAACGTCCAGGGTGTAGCGATCGCGGTCAACGCAAAACGCCGGCGGCCCAAAGCGCTGTGGAAAAGACGCGCCGTGGAAAAGTCCGAAAAAACGACTTTTCCACCGCGCTTGGAAATCCCGCCAAGGGCGCGGGATTCCCACTTTCCCACAGCGACTCGACGGCTACTGGCTTTATGAGGAAAGTCAAAAACTAAAACCGGACATTTCACTTGCTACAAAAAGCGGACATTTTAACTTGCTACGAACAGTGAATTGTGCGGGCGTGTCAGTAGCACATGATATGTCCGGTTGAGATAGCAGGTGATCTGTCCGCTTTTCAGGCGGCGAGAGTGGGAGACCATGGCAAACATGGACTCTTACTCGAAGGCCGCGATGGAGCGGGCGATGAAAGTACAAGAAGTGATTTTGCGGGCTGCAGCCAGGAAGATCACCTGGTGGCAGGCCGCCGAGATTATCGGTATCAGCGACCGGCAGATGCGGCGTTGGCACGAGCGGCTGGAAGCGTTTGGCTATGACGGATTGTTTGATCGACGGCGTGGCCGGCCCTCTCCCAAGCGAGTCCCTCTAGCGCTCGTCGAGCAGGTGTTGGGACTGTATCGAGATGACTATTTCGATCTGAACGTGCAGCATTTTCACGAGAAACTGCGCCAGGAGCACGGGATTCATCTGAGCTACAGCTGGGTAAAACAAGTGCTGCAAGGGGCCGGGCTGGTAGCGCGGGGGCGCAAACGCGGCGTGCATCGCAAGCGGCGGGAACGGCGTCCCCTGCCGGGCATGCTGTTGCACATTGACGGCAGCCGCCATCGCTGGTTCCAGGACGAGCGCTGGTACGACCTGATCGTGATTCTGGATGACGCCAGCAGCGAGATCTACTATGCCCAACTGGTGGAGGAAGAATCGACAGCGACGGTGATGGCCGGGTTGCGAGAGGTGATCGAGCGCAAAGGCCTGTTCTGCGCCTTGTACAGCGATCGCGGCAGCCATTTCTGGCTCACGCCGAAGGTGGGCGGCAAGGTCGATCCCCATCGGCTGACGCAGGTGGGACGTGCCCTGCGCGAGTTGGGAGTGCAGATGATTCCGGCCTACTCGCCGCAGGCGCGGGGCCGCAGCGAGCGCAGCTTTGGTACCTGGCAGGGACGGCTGCCGCAGGAGCTGCGGTTGCAAGGGGATCACTACGCTGGAGGCGGCGAATGGGTTTCTGCGGGAACACTACATCGCCGCGTTCAATGAGCGCTTTCAGGTGACGTCGGCCCAGCGCGGCAACGCGCTGATGATTTCGCTCTTCTTCCAGCAAAACTTGACTAGAGGGTACGCCTTAGTACGCCATCTTCATGCTTGATGCTTAGCATCCTGGTGCCAGAACGCAATCTTTCTTAACCCGATCGACGAAGATGGACCGACGCAACGCTTCGGATTTGCCTACGATACGCCCATCGAGCATGCCGAGTCTGGCGAGAACCGATTCCGCGTCTATTGGAACCGACAGCCCGACGCGGTTTCTTATGATTTGTTGGCGTTCTCGAGTCCCAACCAATTCTTATCGCGAATCAGGCACCCGCTCGCGCGTCGGTTGCAGAAGCAATTCGCCACTGATTCGAAAGCCAGCCATGGCGCGGTAGAACGGCCAGCGGGCTCCGGTAATGGAGGTCCTTCGACTCCGGCGGCGAAGCGCCGCCTGCGCTCAGGATGACAGACCAAGAAATGAACTCCGTCCGCAGCGCTCAGGCAACGCCGAAAAACGACAGTATGATATTCCCGGGCTGACAGCTGAGTGCTGACGGCTGAATGCTAAGCTAATTGCTAAAAGCTAACGGCTAAGGGCTGCTCTTGCTCCTCGACGCGCTGCACAAGGTCGCCAACCACCGCACTTCCCTCACCCGCGAGGAAGCTCGCGCGGTCATGTCGGGGATTCTGCGTGGCGAGGCCACCGACGCCCAGATTGCGGCGCTGCTGGTCGCGCTGCACATGAAGGGCGAGACAGTCGAGGAGATCGTAGGCTTCGCGCAGGCCATCCGCGATGAAGCAACGCCGCTGAAGACGGAAGACGGCGAAGCGCTCGACCTGAGCGGCACCGAACGCGATGCCTTAGTTGACACCTGCGGGACGGGCGGCGACACCAGCGGTACGTTCAACATCTCGACCGCAACCGCACTCGTGATCGCGGGCGCCGGGGTGCGAGTTGCGAAGCACGGCAACCGCAGTATCAGCTCCAAGTGCGGCTCGGCTGACGTGATGGAAGCGCTCGGCGTCAACATCAACCTGCCGCCGACGCGCGTCGCTGCCTGCCTGCGTGAAACCGGCATTGCGTTTTTGTTTGCGCCTGCCATGCATGCCGCGATGAAGTATGTCCAGCCGGCCCGCCGTGAGTTGCGGTTGCGTACTGTCTTCAACCTGTTGGGACCACTGACGAATCCGGCGCGGGCTTCGGCACAGGTGGTCGGGGTTTACTCCTCCGAGCTGGTGGAAAAGCTGGCCGAGGCGTTGAGCGAACTGGGACTGCGCCGCGCGCTGGTAGTCCACGGACGGGATGGACTCGACGAGATTACCATCTCCGGCCCCAGCAAAGTCGCCGAAGTACGCAACGGTCAGGTGCACGTGTACGAAGTCACACCGGAGGATTTTGGCCTGCAACGGGCGCCGCTCGAAGCCATTGCGGGAGGCGATGCGCAGCAGAACGCGGCCATCATCCGCGGGATTCTCGATGGCGAGCGCTCCTGCCGCCGCGATGTGGTTCTTGTGAATGCCGCCGCCGCGTTGGTCGCTGCGGGGCATGCCGATCACATTAGCGATGCCGTGCCGCTGGCTGCCTACGCGATTGATAGTGGTGCCGCGCGCGAGCGGTTGCAGTTGCTGGTGGAGTTCACAAAGTAGTGGATTGTGGATAGTGGTCAAATCGCCCGGGCCAACTGCTGAGGGAGGAAACCATGAAAGCTGCACGCTTGCTCATCTGGATCGGAAGCCTGCTCCTGCTCTTTGGAGCAATCCTGCACCTCTACGGATATACCTTCATAATGCCGCGAATCGCGGCCACCGACGCAGGCCCGGAGATCCGTAACGTATTCAAGGCACTGTGGTGGAGCATGTCCGTACCGGGGATCGTTCTCTGTCCGCTACTCATCTGGGTCAGCCGGTTGCCAAACGGTCGCGGGCTTGTACTGCTGTGTACGGTAATTCCCGCCGCGACAGGCCTGCTGTTGTTTTGTTTTCTGGGATGGTTTATCGGCTCAATCATTTTCAGCATCGCTACTCTGTTGCTGCTGGTAGGTGGCCTCATGCTGCCCCGCGGGACCGCATCACAATAGTGTGGAACTTGGAATCAAGAGTGATGTGATGAGCCTTTTGATTTTATTGTTGGCGGTTTTGTTCTCGAACTTCGCCGGCGCACAGCAGACTCCAGGACGATTGCAGAAGACGAGTATCAGCTCGTCGGTGCAGCTTCCGCAACCCTCGACGTCGTCTGGCCTTGACGGGTTCATCAAGAACTTCGATTACCCGCGGCTTGCAGATGCAGTCGATGCAATGCCGCCATCGGCAGACCGCGACTACTTCGCCGGCGTCCTGGCCAATCGGGCAGGACGAGTGCCTGAATCTATCGAACTGCTAACCAAGGTGCTTCCGCAGTTGGCGTCATCGCAGCCTGACCGTGCCGCCATAGCGCTGCAATCGCTGGCCGATGACTACATCAAGAGCTACCGTTACAACGAAGCCATCCATGCCTACGAAGAGCTGCTTAACAAGTTCGCCTCACATCTTGCTCCGGCTGAGGAACAAAGCTCGGAAGACGACTATCACGCCGCACTCCTGCTGAAGAATGCGCCCCCACAGAATGTGTCGGGGGCGGCCAAGATAGACCTGCCCACTCAGCGTAATCCAGCATTGGACACGATCGAAACCAGTCTGACCGTCAACGGGGTGCAGCAGTCCTGGATTCTGGATACCGGCGCCAACTTCTCCACGGTCTCGGCCAGCTTTGCGGCGAAACTGGGAGTGAAGCTCTCGCAGGACGTCGCACAAACCCAGGGCCTTACCGGCGCAGAAAATAAGCTGCATGTAGCCCTGTTGCCCGAGTTAAAGCTAGGCGGCGCTAGGCTGCGCAATGTGGTATTGCTGGTGCTCGACGATAAGAACCTGGATGTAGCGACCGGCAAGAAAACGCACTACCAGATTAATGCCGTGCTTGGCTACCCGGTGCTGCAGGCACTGCAGCGTATCACCTTCACCAAGGATGGGCATTTTCTCGCCGGCCCCGATTCGCCCTCGGGAGAGAACGGCGCGCGGCTGTTCATGAACGATCTCACCCCACTTCTGGAGTGCAAAGTGGACAATCGGAGAATCCTGTTTTCTTTCGACACAGGCGCCAATGGAAGTCTCTTGTCTGATCGCTTCTATCGTGAGTTCCCTGGGGACTTCAAAGGTTTGAAGAAGAAGCACTATGCAACGTCGGGCGCCGGCGGAATGAAAGAGACGAAGGCCTACTATTTGCCGGAGTTGCAGCTAACGGTGGGACAGGTGCAGACGCTGTTGCGCAAAGTGCCGGTCGTACCGGTGATGGGCACCGACCTGGACAAACTCTATGGCAATCTCGGTCGCGACCTCGTCGATCCCTATCGGAGTTTTACCATCGATTTCGAGAGTATGCGGCTCTTGTTAAGGGAGAAACTTCCCGCTCCTGCTAAATCGAAATGACGCTATCGCATTCCACTAATGCTGCGGCTGGTTCTGATCGGGCGGGTACTGGGTTCCGGTGCCGCCCAGTCCTGTGCTATTAGGTTGCTGCCCGAACGTACTCTGCTGCTGTTGTCCAAATCCAGTTTGCTGCTGACCAAACCCGGGCTGCTGGCCGTTTATCTGTCCCGCCGGAGTTCCGACTTGGGCTCCGCCGAGAACTAGTGGCTGGTACGGACCGCGCAGCAAGACGTTTTGCCCGGTCCGACATTGGGTCGTAGATGAACTGCCACTCGTTGTATTTCTTCTTCTTATTGTAGATACGGATGGTTGGATCTTTACTCAGGCTGGCCACACCGACGATGGCTCCGCCGCCGAGTGATCTGATTCCACCTGCCGCCGCATTTTGCCCGAAAATACTGCTGCCGCCCTGCGCGCCCGGAGCGCCGGTCTGTCCGTTCGCGCTGTTGGCGAAGGGGCTGATCCCTTGACTGTTGCCCGGCTGCGCGCTACCGCCTCCGAAGTTACCTCCACTGCCGTCCGAATTGGGGCCGTTCGCATATTGCGCAGGCTGGACCGGAGTTCCTGCCGAGGTGCTACCGCTGCCATCGGTGCTGGGACCATTGATGTAGGTCACGGAGCCAGCCGTGCTTCCCGCAAAAGGGCTGCTGCTGCCGTTGGAATTAGGACCATTCACGAAGGCGCTGCTGCTCGGAGTGTTAAAAAGAGTACTGCCCGCCTGTCCTTGCGCACCCAGCGCGGCCGCTGGCGTGCCGGGACCGTTCGGATTGGTTAAGGCCTGGATGTCGCCGTAGTGCAACAGCGTCCACTTACCATCCTTGGACAGCGGGTCCTTGTAACGCCGGCGCAAGAAGCGAATCTGGTTGGTATTGTCGAGCTGCTCAAGAGTGGTGGGATACCTGCCGAACTTCTTGTAGAACTTTTTGATGGCGCGAGCGTACTCGGTGCCGCGATGGATCATTTCCTCTTCGCGATCGCGCTTCATCTGCTGCACGATGCGGGGAGCTTCGATAGTGGCCGTGATGATCATCACCGCCATCATCAGCAGAATAGCCAGCAGCAGATAGCCGCCGTCGCGCTGATGACGGCGGGGACCGGTTTTCGTCGCACGAATTGTGCTGGCCTGAGTCATGCAATCGGCATTATGCCCTTGTTGTATAGACGTGGCAGCGGTGGTTGGGTTGCGCTAAATGACCTCCGCAGCCGTAGTTTAGTTCTTCCCCGGCAAGCTCGACCGCGTTGCGATAGGCGATTACGCGTCGCTTTGCTTCGCTGAGTAGTACGGCCACCTCAGCAAAATCCCCTCCCTGAGGCAGGCTGGTTGTCAGTCTTTCTGCAGCATGACCTCAGTTGACTTAATCACGACCTTCACGGCATCCCCCTTCTTGAGTGCCATCTCCTCCGCGCTCCGCCTGGTGATCACGCTTTCGATGAGGTTGTCGCCCACTCGCACTCCGACATGAGCCATCACACCGCCGAGCTGAATCTCCTCGACGGTTCCCTTAAGTTGATTACGAGCAGAAAGTGTCATGGCACAAGATTAATTCAAACGGTGCAACTACGGAAAGCGCCGCTGCATAACGATCGCCTCATCCTCGCGGGTTGGGATTTGCCTTATGCCACTCCCACGCGCTTTGAACGATGCTCTCGATATCCGAATGTTGTGGGTTCCATCCCAGGACCTGCCGTATCTTCTCGGAACTGGCCACTAGTACCGCCGGGTCACCCGGTCGTCTTGGCGATTCCATTACTGCGATCTCGCGACCGGTGACCTTTCGTGCCACCTCGATGATTTCGCGGACACTGAATCCGCTACCGCAGCCCAGGTTGCAAATCAGTCGAGAGTGCTGCTCCAAGCCATCGAGTGCCAGCAAATGCGCCGTCGCCAAATCGTCAATGTGTATGTAGTCGCGAATGCAGGTGCCATCTTTGGTCGGGTAGTCGGTACCGTAAATCGAAATCGACGGCCGTTGCCCGAGCGCCACCTGCAGCACCAGCGGAATCAGGTGCGTCTCCGGGCTGTGCGCTTCCCCCCGCTCCGGCGTTGCTCCCGCCGCGTTGAAGTAGCGCAGGCTGGCGTAGCGCAATCCGTGAGCGCTGTGAAACCAGCCGAGCATGCGTTCCACGATCAGCTTCGATTCGCCATAGGCGTTGGTGGGATCGAGCGGATCGTCTTCCATGATCGGAATGCGGCGCGGCTCTCCATAGACCGCAGCAGTAGACGAGAAAACGAATCGTGGAACCTGGTACTTCAGAACGGTACGCAGCAGGCCGAGCGTCTTGGCGGAGTTGTTGTCGAAATACTTCTCCGGTTGCTGCATCGACTCGCCGGCTTCAATGAATGCCGCGAAGTGCATCACCGCATTGAAGCGCCCCATCTTGAAGACGTGTTCGACGCTCTCCTGGTCGCCCGTGTCCGCCTGAACGAACTCGGCTTTCGACGGAACCGCTTGCCGCCTGCCTTTGCTTAGATTGTCCAGCACGGTCACGGCGTGCCCAACCCGCAGAAGGCGGTCGGCTACTACGCTTCCAATGTATCCAGCCCCGCCCGTGACCAGAACCCGCATCCGCTGGGCCTCCTTCAAGATAGATCGACAAATTCAGCGTCGATTGTAATGCTTAGTAGCGTCTCAGTTTCAGTTGTGGGAAGACGACTTGAGGTAGTGCGGGCCCTCAGGCCCGCGTCCGAAGCGCTAGTAGAATTCGAGCGCCTTGCAGGCGCGGCACAAACCCGCTTCCCTGCCCGCCCCTATCGCGGCCAGCCTCGGAGAGAGCTACGTTGACGCGGACCCTTCGGCTGGGCTCAGGGCAGGCTCTGAAGGTCCGCTCTACCGGAATTCACCAATCAGAATTCACACTCAGACACTACCTAATGCTTCGCTCTACCGGACCAGTGCCGGAACTCTTACGGAGGTCTATGGAACTCTTTTGATTTCTTCGGCGAGAACGTCTGGAGTTACTGTTTGTCTAACTATTGGACATTGACTGTTCATTTCTTAGACAGAAGCCTACTCGCCTCTCCACGAGAAACTAACTTAATTCATTGAAGACTCTAACCTTATCATTCTCACCCCGAGAGATAATTCCGTGGCAGAGTAATTGCACATTCCAGGTGGCACGTTGGCACCACATTGTATAGCACTATTATGGTGTCGCAGTACTCTAACTCGATGCGGGGGAATTTCCCCCTCTTTTGACCCCTGCATTTTCACCGCACGGCCCCGCAAATGGGACTCAAAATGGCGGAGCCATGCGTTTCTCCTTACGGTGCAGGCTAAACGAACGCAACTCCATGGAACACACACGATGCTGGCTGGCCGCATATACCCGTTCTCGTCATGAGAATCATGTGGCCAGCCAGTTATCGTGTAAGGGCCTGGAATCCATCCTTCCAACCTACGCCAAGTTGAGCCGATGGTCTGACAGAATCCGGCGTACTCAGGCCCCTCTGTTCCCTGGCTATGTTTTTGTTCATGTTTCCGACGCAGAACGTGTTCCTGTGCTGCAAACGACAGGCGTCGTGAACCTCGTCTCGGTCGGTGGCAAGGCTGCTCAGTTACGGGACGACGAAATTGACAAGCTGCGGACCTGTACCGCACGCGCCAACGAAATAGAACCGCACCCGTATCTAAAACTTGGACACCGGGTGCGCGTCAAGCACGGACCCTTCGCCGGATGGGAAGGAATTTTGGTGCAGAAACAGAACTCCACCCGGCTGGTTATAACGGTAGACCAGATCATGAAATCTGTGGCCATCAATCTAAACGGCGCCGATGTCGAATCGATCGGCTAGACATTAGAGCGCAGTTTCTCCCGCCACTCGAACTCTCACAACATTCTGGCGAACAAATCCCATGATCCCCCTGCAAAGTTTCCCAGCGACTCCGTCCTGGACCGACGGATTTTTCCAGCCGGTGCCTCAAGTTAGCGTCTCCAGCACCGCCAATGTCGACTCCGGCACCCGGCTGGAACCACTTCTGAATATTGCTGAAAAAACACTCGACTTTCTCGCCGTCACGTTTGCGGTATGTTCCGCTTACGTGCTTTACCGGATATCGGGCGCCGGTCAGCAGGCACGCTACTCAGGGTCTACCGTATTGCTGGGCGCCGCAGCTTTCGCTGTCTTGTTCGTGATTTTGCTGGAAAGGCATGGCGGCTATCGCACCTGCCAAAGCCTGCTCGCCGTGCGTGAAACCGAGCGCGTCATGCGGGTCACCTTGGAGAGCTTTTTTATTACGCTCTTGCTGGCCTACCTTTCTGCCCTGCCTTTGCCTCGCCTGGTCATCGCCTTTGCCGCGATTGCGGTTCCTATTTTCGTCACGCTGGAGAAATGGGAGACCTACCACGGTATGCGCGCTCTTCGCCGAAAAGGCTTTGGGACAAGACGAGCGGTCATCCTGGGGGCTGGAACGCTGGGACGGCGTGTGTATTCGGCCCTCGTCCGCTCGCCTAAATTCGGGCTCGATCCGGTCGCGTTTGTCGATGACGATCCGCAAAAATGTGGCTTAGAGCTTTACGAGTCCTCTTATCATCACAAGCGTCCTGCCAAGGTCATGCCCGGACCGCTATCGCCAGACCTTTTACGCGAATTGAACGCTTCGGTGTTAGTCATTGCCACGCCTGATGCGGACCGCGACTCGACGCTGCCGCTACTCGCTGAACTGTCTGCCGCGGGCATGAATACCTATTTCGTTCCCAAAGATTTCTCCGAACCCGGCTACTGGATTAACTATGCCGAACTCGACGGAGTCATGTTGGCCCACCTGTCGAAAGAACGTACCGGCTTCATTTACGAACCGCTTAAGCGCTTTCTCGACGTCGTGGGCGCCGCGATGGGCCTGGTGTTACTTTCCCTGCCTCTCTTTGTCGTCGCCGCACTTGTGAAAATTACCTCGCCAGGACCGGTTCTGTTCCAGCAGCATCGCGTTGGAAAAGATGGCCGGCTGTTTCCGATATACAAGTTCCGCACCATGTTCCGCGATGCGCCAGCCTACGCCAACTCCCCGAAGCACGGTAATGATCCACACATAACTCCGCTGGGCCGCTTTCTTCGCAAGACCAGCCTCGATGAATTCCCGCAGCTCCTGAATGTGCTTCTTGGCGACATGTCGCTGGTCGGACCGCGACCAGAGATGCCTTTCATCGTCGAGCGATACACTCCGCTGCAGCGTCAACGCTTGTCGGTCAAGCCCGGAATCACCGGATTGTGGCAGCTGAGTGCCGATCGCACTGCTCTGATTCACGAAAATATGGAATACGACTTGTATTACGTCCGCAACCGCAGTGCATTCATCGACCTCGCCATTCTGCTCCACACTTTACTGTTCGCCGCGCGAGGAGTCTAAGCCCCTCTCTTCCCTTCTTTCTGTTGCCTGGAGAAACTCATGCGAATTGCCGTTGTCGGGTCAGGCTATGTTGGGCTTGTGACCGCCGTCTGTTTGGCTGAGATTGGGCACGATGTTATCTCCGTCGACTCTGATGCCAACAAGATTGCCGCTCTGAAGCGCGGCGAAGTTCCCATCCATGAGTATCTTTTGCCCGAGCTGTTGGAGCGCCACAAGGATGGTCGGCTTGCGTTTTCCGCTTCGCTCAGTTCAGCCGTGCGGGAGGCTGAAGCCGTGTTTATCACGGTCGGAACGCCACAAGCCGCCAGCGGTGAGCCCGACCTTTCCTACGTCGAATCGGTGGCCGCCGAGATTGCTTCCGCCATCAACGAACCCAAGTTGATTGTCGAGAAGAGCACGGTTCCGGTGTGCACCTGCGAATCGATTCGCAAAGTTTTGGCCATGAATGGCGCACTCGCAGGACAGTTCTATGTCGCATCGAACCCTGAATTCCTGCGCGAAGGGTCGGCGGTGACCGATTTCCTCTATCCCGACCGCATTGTCATGGGCGTGGATGACGACTTCAGCGCGGCAATGCTCTACCGCATTTACCGCCCCTTGGCGGAAGGCACGTACTATCAGCAGGAACACGCTATTCCTTGCCCCGGCCTTAGAGAGAAGCGGGCCCGCATCATCGTGACCAACGCCAAGAGTGCCGAGTTGATCAAGCATGCCTCAAATGCTTTCTTGGCCATGAAAATTTCCTTCATCAATATGGTCGCCAACATTTCCGAGGCCGTCGGAGCCGACATTGATCAGGTGTGCGCGGGGGTTGGTTCTGACCCACGTATCGGAACCCAGTTTTTGCAGGCCGGGATTGGATACGGCGGCTCCTGTTTTCCCAAAGATGTTTCAGCGTTTCACTCCGTCGCGGTGCAATGCGGAACGGAGTCCTCCCTGCTCGATGATGTTATCCGCATTAACCGCGACCAGCGCCTGCGCTTTGTGAAGAAAGTTCGCACCGCATTGTGGACATTGCGCGGCAAAAAAATCGGTGTCTTAGGTTTGGCTTTCAAGGGAGGCACCGATGATATTCGTGAATCCCCGGCTATCGCCATCATCCAGGAGTTGCTCAAGCAAGGCGCCAGCATCTGTGCCTACGATCCCGCCGCCATGCCCAAGACGCGGGAGCTTTTGTCTCCCGGCACCATCGAGTATGCCGCCAACGAATATCTCGCGGCATCACGGCGCGACGCGCTCCTCGTCCTCACGGACTGGGAACAGTTTGCCAAACTGGACTTGCAGAAGCTACGTACGCTCATGAAGCAACCCATCGTCATCGACGGACGGAATCTGTTTCAGCCCAGTCAGATGGCGGCCTCCGGATTCCTGTATTACAGCGTGGGACGTCCACTTCAGATCAGCGAAAGTATGCCTTACTTGGGGCACGGGATTCATCTCGCACCTCAGCCTGCCCTCGCCATGCCACCCCATCGCAACCCTGTCTTCGCCTAACCGACCGCTTAGCCCGTCGGGACCAGAAACTTCTTACAATGCTTTTTACTCCTTCTGTCGAGCCTTCCCCAGCTTGTTGTCTCGAGCTGCCTGCCAACGGGACTGTGCTGTTTGCTCCGCACGAGGAACGGGTGGTGTCGGAGATATGGACTATGTTGCGCCGCCGCAAGGTGCTGATTCTGGGGTGTTGCGCCGGGTGCCTGCTCATGGCGGGCCTCTATGTCCTGCTGAAGAGTCCTCAGTATGAGGCCACTGCCCGCATCGAAGTTAGTCCGGCAGGGACGAATTCGCTGGGGCTCGATCAAATGGCCTCCAGAATGTTGAGCCCTTCCGATCCAACCATCCAGCTGCAAAGCGCCGTTACGGTTCTGCAGAGCAATACCATCGCTCTTGCGGTCATGAAGCAATTGAAGATGGCCGAGAGAAAAGACTTCGCTGGGCGGTGGATGCAGCCCCCTAACACTTCCCTCGCCGATATTTCTCCCGAGGCGCGCGATGGATTGCTGCTGCGCTTCCGCAAGGCTCTGACCGTGGAGGTCGTACCCAAGACCGACATCATTGCGGTGCAGTTCCGGGCGAAAGACCCGGCACTCGCCGCCGACGTCGTGAACTCCACCGTGTCGCGTTACACCGAGCGAAACTTCCGCAGCAGCTACGAGTCGGCAACTCTGGTATCGACCTGGCTGTCCAGACAGATGGACGATCTCAAGATCAAGGCCGGCGAATCGCAGCAGAAGCTGAGCGAACTTCAAAAGGAACAAGGCCTGATTGGCCTCGACGAGACCGACAACATCGTCACCGAGAAACTTAAGCAGTTAGACGAGCAGCTCACCGTAGCCGAGTCCGATCGCATCATGAAAGAAGCGCGATACCGTATCGCTGCTTCCGGAAATCCCGAACTCATCACCTCGACAGTTCCAGAACCCACCCTCGAAGTGTTGCGTTCGCAGCAGGCGCAGTTGCGGGTTGACTACGCTCGCTTGAGCACAAAGTTCGGCGATGGCTACCCCAAGCTCGCCGAACTCGCCAACGAAATCGCCCAGGTCGAAAGTGCTATTCAGGCGGAGCTTACCAATCTTTCCCAGCGCTACAAGAACGAATATACCGCCGCCGCTAACACCGAGGGTATGTTGCGCGCCAGCTTCGAAAAGCAGAAGCAAAAGGCCTTCGACCTGAACCAGGGCGCCGCCCAGTACGCCATCTTGAAACATGAAGTCGAGGCCACTCAGGACCTTTACGAGACGCTGCAATTGAAGCTGAAGCAAGCTGGCATCGTCGCGGGCCTGGCCTCCGCTAACATTGCACTGGTTGAACCCGGACAGCTTCCTTCGCGCCCGGTTGATCCCCGGCCCGGCCTGGATCTTGCGCTGGGCCTGGGGATTGGACTCGGCTTCGGAGTTCTCACAGCCATCGGCCTGGAAGCTTGCGACGCGACCATCCGAACCAGTGAGGAGGCCGAGAGTGTGAGCGCGCTTCCGTCGTTAGCAGTCATCCCCCTGATTCGCCAGCATGACCTCGAACACGGGCTTAAGAAGCTATCTTCCGCCGACCTCGCCGGCCGTCTCCGCCTGATTGCTATTACCAGTCCGCAATCCCAGGCCTCGGAGTCTTATCGCAGTTTGCGCACCGCGCTGCTACTGTCATTGGCCGGCCGTCGCCCCCAAGTGCTTCTGGTCACCAGCTCGGGGCCGGCAGAAGGCAAAACTCTTACAGCAATTAATTACGCAACTGTGTTGGCGCAGCAAGGCGCGAGGGTCCTGCTGGTAGACGCTGATCTTCGGCAACCTTCCTTGCATCAGGCCTTCAATATTCCTCCCACCCCGGGACTCAGTGCCATGCTCGCCGGCTCCAGCTCGGCAGAGGAGGCCATCTCGCGAGTAGAACAGATGCCTTCTCTGGCGATTCTGCCTTCCGGAACTCCGCCTGCCTATCCCGCGGAAATGCTGGCCTCTAAAAGGATGACGGAGTTGCTTGAGCACTGGCGCAGCGAGTACGAATACATCGTTCTGGACACGCCACCCGTAGCGATGTTCACCGATGCGGTGGTACTTGGATCTGGCGCCGACGCAGCCCTTTTGGTGGTGCGCGCGTGCGCTACCACCAGGCATGCGCTTCGCCATGCCCGCGACTTGTTATTCCGCGCCAAGACAAACCTTGCCGGCATTGTGCTCAACGGAGTCGATCTACGCTATGAGCCAGACTACTATCGTTCCTACCGTTCTCAAGGCCTAAATACCCACCTGCATTGGCTGAAATGACTATTCTCAAATGGTTCGTCCTATTTGCCGTTTCATTCGGAGCCTTCACTCCCTTGCACGCCCAGGTGTCCCGAGACGCCGCAAGTCCCAGCCAATCTCCGGTGACGAGTCAGCAACAACTCAATCCTCTCGATACGGCTCCCCCGCAGAATCCAGCGAGTTCGCAGCCAGCGCTTGACCCACGGACTGCGCTGCTCCTTGGGTCCGGGGATCTCCTCGACGTTCGCGTTTTCGACACGCCGGAGCTGTCGGGCAAATTTCGCGTGGACAGCCTCGGCGAAATCATGCTGCCGGTGGGGGGAACTGTCAAGGTTGAGGGTCTCACCGCTGAGGAAGCGCAGATTGCCATCGAAGATCGACTGCGTAAGCGAGACATTCTGCACCACCCTCACGTGGAAGTATTGGTCCTCGAATACGCCACTCAGGGTGTAACCGTTATGGGTGAGGTAAGACTCCCGGGAGTCTATCCCCTGTTGGGCCGGCACACCGTGCTCGACTTCATATCCGTTGCTGGAGGGCTCACGCCATCGGCCTCCAAAACCGTGGTAATCACGCATAAGAGCTCTCCTGAGCAAGTCATCAGTCTCAATCTGGGTGTCGCTTCTACGACTCCGGCGCACCAGGACTTTGAGGTCGAACCGGGCGATCGCATCGTGGTCACACGCGCGGGGGTCGTCTATGTAATCGGCGACGTGGGACGTCCCGGCGGCTACCTGATAGAGAACAAGGACACGGTAACCGTCCTGCAAGCTCTCGCGCTCGCTCAAGGCTTGAATAAGACCGCCAAATTGGATGCGCGCCTCATTCGTACTTCGGCCGCCGGACGAACCGAGACAGATTTGCCGTTGAAGAAAATCCTGGCCAACCAGGCGACTGACCCCGGCCTTCAGGATGGCGACATTCTGTTTGTGCCCATCAGCGGCACCAAGGAATGGGCCGACAAAGGTATGACCTCCATCCTGCAAATGGCTGTCGGTGTAGTGATCTACGGAAGACTCTGAACATGGATCGACGCGAACCGTTGCACTACCGGCAAGGCCTCTGGGTCGCAGTCCTCGGCCCCGATGGCGCCGGTAAATCCGCCGCCATCCAACAGCTGATGGAAGACCTCTCGTCCCATTTTGGCGAGATCCAGCGCTTCCATTTCCGCCCCATGTTTAAGCGGCGAGAGCGGCATTCATCCCCCGTCACCGACCCGCACGGAAAACTGCCCCGCAGTTTGCCTGTTTCTATCCTCAAGCTTCTGTATTGGTTCGTGGATTACTGGTTCGGGTATCTGGCTGTTATTCGTCCCGCTCTGCGTAGCTCAACTTTAACTGTGTTCGACCGTTACTATGACGACCTGCTGGTTGATCCGAAACGCTATCGTTTGCCGGTTTCTTCGCTTCACTTCGCTAAGTTGCTGGCCCGGTTAGTGCCACGACCCGATCTCTACATTGTGCTCGATGTTCCCGCCGAACTTGTGCAACGGAGAAAGGCCGAAGTCAGTTGCGCGGAATCGCGCCGCCAGAGGATTGCATATTTGCAGATGTTCCATTCGCTACCCAACGCGTTCATCATTGACGCCGCCGAACCTCTCGACAACGTAACCCGGCAAATGCGGTCCGTCATCCTCCACACGTTGGCAAATCGCGCTCAACATCGAACCGGAGTATCCCTGATTGCTCGCGCCTGACTTGGCCCAGCAAGTGTTTGCCGCCCTCCCGTCGGCTGCGGCTTCGAGTAACGCCTCACAGCGATTCGTACCGATCCCAGACGGCCCCCGAGCTCGCTGGCTGATACCTACGGGGTGCCGAAACCTAAACTCGGTCTTGGCGGGATGGTCGCCATATCGCGTGGACTCGCGGCTCAAATGGCATGTGGTGCGCGCGGCCAATCGAATCGGGTGTTTGGCTTTGTTGCCCAGCGTCACAACTTCGACTGTCGCCGGACCGGATGGTATCGATTGGGCGGCCCTGGGATGGAATAGCGAGATCCTACCCGCAACCCTCGTGTATCTAGGAACTCCCGGTCCCTCGCGCAAAGCCGTGATCCACTTAATAGACCCCGGTACAGGCTCCTGCCACATGGTTGTCAAGGTCCCGCTAACCAAAGCTGCGCGACGTGCCATTCTCCGCGAGGCCGATGTCCTAGCCAGCCTCACCGCGGAGGGTCGTACCATTGCCCCACGTGTACTCTCGGTTGATCTGGATCGCGGCCTCTCCAGTCAGACGTTTCTTCCCGGAGCGTCTGGTTCCCGTAAGCTCCCGCCGGAATATCTAAACCTCCTGCACAGTCTCAGACTGCCGGACGTAACCACCTCGATCGCTGAACACGCCGCGACCATCCAGGAACAACTCCTATGGTCAACTGCTTCCGACCGTGATCTCGAAACCATAACGTTGGCTCTCGAGCAGCTATGCGGAGCGGATGCATTGCCCGCTTTCTGGATCCACGGCGACTTCGCACCATGGAATATCAGGCATCGATCAGACGGTTCTGTTGCGCTATTGGATTGGGAAGACGCACGACCCTGCGGTCTGCCACTGCAGGATGCGTTTCACTTCCTGCATATCCAGGATTACCTCTTTGGCAGACAGCCAAGGTCACACGCAAAATCACTGAATCATTTCGCTGATGAATTAAGGCTTACGACCCGCCAGTGTCACACCCTGGAGATCGCATACCTCATTGATGCGTACTTACAGCGACTAACCCAGCAGCAGCTCAATCACTCCGACTTTGTGCTGCGCACTCTCAGGGCTGTCCTACCCGAGGTCAAGCGCACGGAGGTGCAAGGCTGTGCTGGTCGCCACCAACACTCACCGCACTTGGTAATGGAACCGTCGCCTGTCTCGTCACAGGTGCGATCGACTTTGTTTTCGGCGGTCATCGCAGAATTTAACTCGGCAAACTTGACATACTGCATACTCAGCGGATACGAAGAATATCCAGACCGCATACTTTCTGACGTCGATTTCATGGTCCATCCGGCCGATATGCCTCGCGTGCCTGCCTTGCTGACACAAGCTGCCGACCGCTGTGGCTCTCGAGTGCTTCAGGCCATTCAGCATGAAACCAGCGCTTGCTATTTCGTGCTTGCAAAGAATGGCGACCGTCAAATGGGCTTTCTCAACCCCGACTGCTGCGGCGATTACCGCAGACTCGGTCGGCTTTGGATGCGAGCGGACGCTATCCTGGCAAGGCGTCAGTCCTTAAAGAACTTCTACGTCCCGTCTGCTCCAGATGAATTCATCTACTACCTGATCAAGAAGGTCTTGAAGCAATCCATTGACGCACACCAACTGCAACGGCTACACGACCTCCATCATCGCTCTTCACTGGAGTGCGCCCACCGGTTACATACATTCTTTCCCGCACGCACGGCGGATGCCGTCGAAAGAGCACTCGTCACGCAAGACCTCTGGTGGTTCACTTCGAACCGACAACATCTGGTTTCAGAGCTCGAGGGGTCGCGCCCTGTAGAACGACCGCTCGATCGGCTCCTCTCTAGACTGCGTCAAGTCAACACGCGTTTGTGGCGGATTCTACAGCCAACTGGGATGTGCGTGGTCGTTATGGCGAGAGACGAGGCAAAGCTCTCGAGCCTTGCTGCTGCACTTCAACAATCGCTTGAACCAGCCTTTCGCTGGACGCGCGGCTGGCACGTCGCAAATCAGCCTTGCCTAAGTTTCGGGAGCACTGGGTCACAGGCACACCGGGCGCGGAAGTTAAGGCTTCTGGAGTTCCTCGTCCTCCCACTCCAGGTCCGCCTTGCTCGCCTGAGATCGACTCTGGCCATCTGCACCATCAACCGCGACCAGCCCGCGTCCGCCAGAGGGCATTGGCTCTCCTCATTTATGCGCCTATTGTTTTGGCCGGATTTGGTTCTGGTCCTGGATGGCGCGGTTCCAAAGACCACAGCCCGGTGGAGACTGCGTGATTTGCTGGCGCCACGAACCTGGCGCTCCGCCGTCTATCTGAAGCAACATCTGCCAATCGAGGACACCGTCCGGGAAGCGAATGCGACAATTCTCGATTGGCTATCCACGCGACAAGAGCGGCGTTCCAGTCCTGCAAAATCTATTTCATCCAACGACGTAGCAGAACTCGCCGGGGGTGTGGGGGCCGACTGATTGGCCAAAATCCTTCTCTCTGCTTACGCGTGTGAGCCCGGCCGAGGATCGGAACCCGCCGTCGGCTGGAGTTGGGCCACCGAGCTGGCGCGATGCGGTCACGAGGTTTGGGTGTTGACTCGGGCAGATAATCAGCTTGCCATAGAAACCGATCGCTCGCGGCCGATCGTAGTGTCCACTTTTTGTATTTTGACCTGTCGCCTTTAGCGCAGCGGTATCGCAAGGGCTTCGGCAAGATTTTGTACTACGTGGCGTGGCAATGGTGTGCCGTTCGCCATATTCGAAGGCTTTTTCCTGCCTTACCTTTCGATATCGTTCAGCACGTCACTTACGTTAGCGGCCGTTATCCCAGCTTCATGGCCTCCCTTGGTATCCCCTTTTATTTCGGCCCGGTCTCAGGAGGCGAAAAGGTTCCGCGTAGCATGCGCTCAGGGTTCTCCCTTGCCCAACTATGCGCGGAATGGCTTCGCGACTTCTCGAATTTCGTCCTGCCGCTTGATCCGGTAATGCGATGGGTCTTCCGCCGTGCCGACAGAATCTACGTGACACGGGATACTTTCCCACTCGTCCCTCGACGTTGGCGGCACAAATGTCACGAACGGATGGCCATTGGCCTCACTAGCGAGTACCTCAGCCAGATGGATGTGCGCCCAACGTCTCCCCGTTCGGGCTTTCGCCTGCTCTACGTCGGCCGCTTGCTAGAGTGGAAGGGTGTCGATCTCGCGCTCCACGCAGTGAGCCAGTTCAAACAATCGCAGCCCGACGTTCGATTCACCATCGTTGGTGATGGGCCAGCAAGGACACAATTGCAACGCTTGGCGGAAGACTTGGGACTCTCGGGGGTCGTCAACTGGATCCCGTCAGTTCCTCACAGCAAAGTGGAAGAACACTATCGCACCGCTGACGTGTTCTTGTTCCCCAGCTTGCGGGATTCCGGCGGTATGGCAGTCTTGGAGGCCATGGCACACAGGCTACCAGTGGTATGCACTGACCTTGGCGGTCCCGGAATCATCGTGAATGAAGGCTGCGGCCGCGTGGTGTCTGCGTGGCGCAACTGCCGGGAACAAATCGTTGGCGGCCTCGTCGAAGCGCTGCGGGAGATTGCCGCCAAGCCAGCGCTGCATAGTTCCCTTGCCGCTGGCGCAAGTGCCCGAACGCGCCAATTCGAATTCAGCAAGCTCGTCGCCTCCATCCATCGACCCGTTGATTGCCGAGTGGCACCTCCTGCCGCATGAATACACTGTTCTGGCCCGCGTTCCGGTATAGAGAGACTCGGCAGCTCTCTCCTATCGTCTCCTGCCAACCCCGTCAATGGGCCGTTAACTGTTGGCGTGGACTTGTATTCTGCTTGTTATTTTCCGTTATCCTTCTGCCCGAATTCAGCCGCGACGGAAATGGCGCCGCCGGATCAATCGTGTACACCAAAGCGGTCGGGGGTTTGCGCTTCATTGATTTAGGAATCATCGGGTTGGTGCTCAGTCACCTCGCGATACTCGCCTGCTCCCGCGCCACGGCGATCCGCTTCCCGCGGACGCTGGCGACTCCCGGCCTGGCCTTCCTGACATGCATTGTTAGCGGCATCTGCTATGGCAGTTTGCGCGGCGGTACAAACTTCTTCTTCGATTGGCGAGCACTTGCCCTCGGCATCGGCTTGTACTTTGTTTGGGCAGCCTGGATGCAAAGCCCATCCGCACTCAATCAGGCAATCCACGTCTTTGCCATCTACATGGCAATTCGTATTGCCGTCTTATATGCCCTGCACCTCGCGGGTTTTCGGGAGACGCTCGCCGGGGTACCGATTCCAACGTTCGACGGGCCAGCCGTTTCTGCCATCGTTTTTACTGCCTTACTCGCCTTACGTTATGCAGCGATCTCACGCTATCGGCCCCACCAACTTCTGTGGGCCAGTTTGGCCGCCGCCGCATGCCTGATTGTTCTGCTGTGTTTCCGTCGCACCTATTGGGTAGAACTTGGCCTCGGCACCTTGTTGCTAGTACTGTTGCAGCGGCGTCACCGAATACGCAGCGTTATCGTGGTGTGCGCGATGGTCGCTCTCGCGGCGGCCATGCTGGGGCCCGCTTTCTTCGGTCGCCTGCAAAGTTTCGAACTTGGCCAAACGAATTCGGAATTCAGCGCCGACAATGCCGATCATCTGGGAGATCTGCTGGACGGGTGGGACCAGGTTCGGCAGTCGCCGCTGATGGGCATCGGCGTGGGCACCTCATACTCCACGTGGCGAATCAGAAACTGGAAAACCGAATCGGTGATGGTGCACAACGCCCCGATTCACGTCTGGCTCAAGTACGGTGTCGCTGGCTTGATTTGCTATCTGTGGTTTCACACTTGCTTGTTCGTCTGGCTGTATCGGCAACTGAAGTTCGCTCCTCCGGCGCAGGCCGCGTTCTTGCCGGCCGCATTCGCATACCTTGTAGCGCAATTTGTAGTGACTCTCGGGTTCGCCCCCTGGCCATACTCGGAACTTCAACTAACTACGTTGCTCTCTTTCATTCTTGCCGCGTGCTTCATGGGCAAGCCGATCCACAGCTGTGCACCTCAACTTCCCTTTTTAGATTCGCACCATGGACCTTCCAATTCTCTCCGTCATCACGCCGTCTTTCAATAGCGCCGAATTTCTTGAGGATGCCATCCTGAGCGTTAGTGGCCAGCAGGGGCCGTGCGTTGAGCACATCGTCGTCGACGGCAATTCGGTCGACAATACCGTCAACATCCTAAAGCGCTTTCCCGAGTTGCGATGGACTTCCGAACCGGACAGCGGACAGTCCGATGCCATCAATAAAGGCTTCCGTCGCGCTAAAGGCGATCTGGTGGGATGGCTCAACTCTGACGATTACTACCTTCCCGGCGGTTTGCGGGCAATCGCCGACGCGGCAAAGAAACATCCGGGTGCCGACGTCATCTATGGAGATTGCGTATTCGTAGACAGTGCTGGACAAATCGTTCGCTCCAAGGTGGAGCATGACTTTGATCGTGCCATCTTGATGTACTTCGGCTGCCACATTCCATCGACCTCAACTTTCATTCGCCGGCGGGTCATCGACTCCGGACTTTTGCTCGACTGCGATTACCGGGTGTGTATGGACTTCGAATACTTCGCTCGGCTGGCCCATGCAGGCTGCAAGTTCCTCTATGTGCCTCGGTTCATCGCCGCGTTTCGCTGGCATGGCTGTAATGTCAGTCTGAAGCAAGTTGACCGGCGCGCACAGGAACGCCGTCAGGTGCAACAGCGCTTTAGCGTGCGCCACTACTCACCTGCCCTTCTGAACCTTCTCACCGATCTTCATCGGGGTAAGCGCATATTGCGAAAACTAGTCAGCGGAAATATTGTTCGCGAGCTTCGACTTCGCACCATGCTTGGCCGCAATACTCGCTGGCAATACCTGGCTGAAGGGATCGAGACGTGCGCAAGTTTAGCGTGCTTGTGATCCACAACCAGTATCAGCAGCCCGGTGGCGAAGACGTGGTGGTGCAAGCAGAGGTGGATCTGCTACGACAGAACGGGCATCGGGTTCAGCAATTCACCCCGAACAACGCGGCGCTACTCAATTACACCTCTATCGAGAAAGCCGCTCTCTTCGTGAGTACGACGTGGAACCGGAAAGCGTATTCGACGATCCGTGATCTCGTCGTCAAGGAACGTCCGGACGTCGTCCACTGCCATAACCTTCTTCCGCAGGTGAGCCCGGCCGCATACTATGCCTGTCACTCGACTGGAGTGCCGGTGGTGCAGACACTCCACAACTACCGGCTACTCTGCCCGGCCGGAACTCTGTTTCGCAACGGGCGAATCTGCGATGACTGCACCCGCAACCTGGGGTCTTCCGCAAAGCACGGCTGCTACCGGGGCTCGCGCCTCCAAACCGCTACGGTCGCGATGATGCTCGAATTTCATCGCCTTAGAAGAACCTGGACAACTTCAGTCGATGCCTACATCGCCCTGACACAATTCAGCCGCAAACTCTTCGTCGCGCACGGCCTTCCCGAACAAGCGGTGCACGTAAAGCCCAACTTCGTAGCGCCCCATCCCAGCCGGCGCACTTCTCGCGGAACCTATGCTCTCTTTGTGGGTAGATTGAGTGCGGAAAAGGGTGTTCTTGAGATGTTGCGGACATGGTTGGGTCTCCCGCATATCCCGCTGATCGTAGTCGGCGACGGACCTTTGTACGAAGCTGCATTGCGTCTGATTCGCCCCCCGGGCAATGCGCACATCCGGCTAACGGGACACATGAGTGCTGAAGATACGCGGACCTACATGAAGAATGCGCGCTTTCTGGTATCTCCCAGTCGGTGGTATGAGCCATTCGGCATGGCCCTCATCGAGGCGGCCGCGGCGGGCGTGCCGGCCATCGCTAGCCGCATCGCCGGAGTACCCGAGATCGTTATCGACGGCAAGACTGGTTTGCTTTTCAACGCCGAGGAACCGGACGACTTGGCTGCAAAAGCTAATTGGGCTTGGAACCATCCCGCTGAAACCGAAGCCCTGGGTTGTGCAGCGCGGCAATTCTGCGAGCAAAACTTTACCGCCGAAAAAAACTACGAGTCGTTAATGAATATCTATCGCGATGTTGCTCGTAGCTGAAGATGACCGATGATCCGACAAAAGCGTAAAGCCATGAGAACCGTTAGCTGGATGCTTCTCAACCTGCTAATTGTGTGTTCCAAGGGTGGGCTTCCTGCAGCACAGACTGGGTGGGTCACAGGAAATCCGGGTCGCCATCACGCTATTCAAAATTCGATTGCTGGCGCCGCAAACCTTCATGATCCCTCCGACCTTGGAGCGGTATCTGCCAACATTGACGCTACGTTCGACAGGCGAGTCGACGCCGACGCGGAGACTGGAACAACTGATCCGAGCTTAGTGCCTCTACACATCGTCGCTCCGAACATCAACGGAGAAGACGAATCCCAGACACCTATGTCGGGCGATGAAAATCGTACTGGCCATTTAAGCGTTGTCACCCAATCCCGTTCGACCGCTAACCGAGGTCAAAATCCTAGTCCGAATTTATCTCTACCGATCAGCCACTCTCCGGACCGTTTCGCAAGACGGAAATCGTTGGCAATTTACAGTTCGAACACACAGCTTCCCCTCAACAACAGCTCGCTGCATCCGACGCTGACTTCGAGCGCGTCAAGTAACCGAAAACGTATGCGTGGAAGCAGTGTCGCCGGCAGACCCAGAACGCTTTACCCGCAAGAACCGTATCGAAGAGACTGCACCAAAATGTCTCTCGACGAACTGGAATGCATGGCAAATTCAAAACGACAGCATTCCTTATCCGGTCAACACGACACAACCGGGTCCAGCCAGAAGTCCTTGGTGTCACTTCGCTAAGGACCAGCCTGACCGGACGTTCGATTTGAAGTGATAACCGCGCTGCTGCAAAAACTGGAACCCAACTCGCTCTCCCCTAAACATCAAAACTCGTTATTCCTCCACTATTCCCGGGAAGGGGCACCTCAAATGAAATCAGCAACTCGCGTACTGGTTACCGGAGCGGGTGGCTTCATCGGTCACCATCTGGTCAAGCGGCTCAAAGCGGACGGCTACTGGGTTCGCGGTGTCGACATCAAAGAACCGGAATTCGAGCCCAGCGCTGCCGATGAATTCGAAATCCTGGATCTCCGCTACTGGAACAACGCTCTCCAGGCCACCAGCCACATGACACAGGTCTACAATCTCGCTGCTGATATGGGCGGCATCGGCTACATCACCGCCAAGCTCGCCGATATTGCTCGCAACAACATACTCATCAACGCTCACATTCTCGAGGCGTCCCGGCTGAACGGCATCCAGCGCTTCCTATTTTCTTCCTCCGCCTGCGTGTACGCGGGATACAAACAGAACGATGCAGACGTGACCCCGCTGCGGGAGGAAGACGCACATCCCGCCGATCCTGAAGAAGGCTATGGTTGGGAGAAGCTCTTCACGGAGAAACTGTGCCGCTATTACCTCCACGACTTTGGCTTTGAGACACGGGTCGTCCGATTTCACAACGTGTACGGGCCTCTGGGGACATACGACGGTGGCAAGGAGAAGGCCCCGGCGGCCATCTCGCGCAAGGTAGCGCTCGCTGAGCAGGATGGCTACATCGACGTTTGGGGCGACGGAAAACAGACGCGCTCTTTTATGTTCATTTCAGATTGCCTCGAAGGATTGGTGCGACTGATGGCAAGTGACTACCGGGAGCCCCTGAACCTCGGTACCGAGGAACTGGTCAGCGTCAATGGGCTGGTCGACATGATATGCGCGATTGCAGGAAAGCGTCTTACCAAGCGGCACGATCTCAGCCGGCCACAAGGCGTTCGTGGTCGCAACAGCGACAACTCCCGGCTTCGCACCGTGTTAGGATGGGAGCCCCAAACCCGCCTGCTCGACGGCCTGGATGTTACGTATCACTGGATCGAAAAAGAATTACAACAGCAGGGCCACGTTGCCGAGGTATTGGCGTATGCCTCCGACTGAGCTTATCCAGCCGCCCCGAGCCAACGTCCTCGGGATTGGCGTCAGTGCCATCAACATGGCCGGCGCGCTCCACTTATCTGAGGCCTTACTGCGGGAGCGTGGCAAAGGCTACGTCTGCCTCACCGGAGTTCATGGGATCATGGAAGCGCAACGCGACAAAGCGCTGCGAGCAATCCTGAACCGCGCATTTCTGTGCGCTCCCGACGGAATGCCGACTGTCTGGGTAGGCCGTTTTCAGGGACACCAAAACATGGGACGCGTCTACGGCCCTGACTACATGTTGGGATTGTGCAAGCTGTCGGCAAGGGGCGGCTTTCGCCACTTCCTGTACGGCGGGAAGCCCGGAGTGGCGAAACAACTTCAACAACATCTTGAAACATTGGTTCCAGCAATCGATATCGTAGGGACTTATACACCGCCGTTCCGTTCGCTAACTCCTGTGGAAGAGGAGGAAATGCTCGCTTTCATTAATCACACAAGGCCAGACATCATCTGGGTCGGCCTGAGCACGCCCAAGCAGGAACACTTTATGGCCCAGTATTCCGATCGTCTGCATGCGTCCCTGATGGTCGGTGTCGGAGCTGCATTCGACATTCATGCGGGTCTCCTCGCCGACGCCCCCAACTGGGTAAAGCCCATAGGCCTGCAATGGCTGGATCGCTTAATCAAAGAGCCACGCCGGCTCTGGCGGCGCTACCTGACTAACAATCCTAAATTCCTGTGGGACATTGGCATGCAACTTTCCGGCTTGAGGAGATTCGACATCAACGAATGCTGACGCGTTAGAAAGAGCCTGGGTGTTGAACACATAAGCGAACGATCTCCAAACTGAAGTAATTGCGGCGGACCCACTAGTGGGCCCGCTTTTTTGTGCGTAAACCTTTCCCTGTGACCGGGGTCACTGCCATTTGCGCGCTTTCAGCGGAGCATTGCAAAGTGTGACGCCGATCAGGTCTTACCGGTGACGGTACTGCCGGTGGAGACCATCTGGGCCGTGGTAGGCGTGTCACTCGAAGCTCGACAGGCTGCCGCCGGGCTTATCGAATCTGCTTGTTGAACTTTTCAGTTGAGTCGAAAGATAGCTGAGCCTCTGTAGATTCAGACCCTCGAGCACCTATACGTGTCAACTAGGCAGGTGAGTGCTTGAGCAGAAACAAGATTCTCGTCATTGACACAGATCCCGTCATCCGTTCAGGAATCTGCGATTTTCTCACGCAACACGGCCACATCGTTGCGCAAGCGGTTAACAGTCACGACGCTCACGTTCAATTTGAGAAGTTTCGTCCTGATGCAGCGATCCTTGATCTCTCTTTTCCTAATGGCGACGCCCTTCACTTGCTACAGCGGATCAAGAGCACAGACTCCAATATTCCTGTCATCGTTCTGACCGGACAGAGTTCGCTGGATTTGGCGGTGCGCGCCATCCAGGAAGGCGCCGAGCAATTCCTCATTAAGCCGGTAGACCTGTCGGCCCTGCATGCTGTTCTGCTGCGGACCCTCGCCAACCAGCGATATCGCCAGCAATCTCTGGCCTCCATTTCCCGGACCAAGCGGGAACGTGTCGATCCATTTCTGGGAAACAGCCCCGCCATTCGCCGGCTGGAAACCGTTGCCAAGCGCGTGCTGAACAGCGAGAGTCCGATCCTGCTGCAAGGCGAAACTGGCTCAGGCAAAGGCGTTCTCGCCAACTGGATGCACCGCAACGGGCCACGAGCCGAGGAAGCCTTCCTCGATTTGAACTGTGCCGGGCTCTCTCGCGAACTACTTGAATCTGAGCTCTTCGGCCATGCCAAGGGCGCGTTTACCAGCGCGGTGAATGCCAAGCAGGGTCTGCTTGAGGTAGCGGACCGCGGTACCGTCTTCCTCGACGAGATTGGGGACATCGATCTCCAGGTTCAGCCCAAGCTGTTGAAGGTGCTGGAAGATCGCATATTCCGCCGTGTGGGCGATGTTCGCGACAAGACGGTCGACATTCGCTTGATTTCGGCTACGCATCGCGAACTTCTGGAACTGGTTCAGCAGCAGAGGTTTCGCGAGGACCTTTATTACCGCGTAAACACGGTTCCGCTTCGCGTCCCGCCACTCCGCGAGCGTACCGAAGATATCCCGGTGCTGGTCCGCCACTTCCTCAACCGTTTATCGCAGGACTGCGGACGCGGAGAGTTAGCGGCCGACAAATCTGCCATGGACGCATTGCAACACTACTCCTGGCCAGGCAATATTCGAGAACTTCGCAATGTGCTCGAGCGGGCCGTTCTCATCGCGGAACGTGACCAGCTGACTGTGAACCATCTGCAGTTCCAGAATTCCACCTATACCGGGCAATCGGATCTGCGCCATGTCAGCGGAACGTTGAAACAGATGGAACGCGCCTATATCAACCTTGTACTACGGGACGAAGGTGGTTCGATCGACCGGTCCGCACGCCGCCTGGGGATTCCTCGCAGCTCGCTTTATAACAAAATGAAGCGATTCGACATTCCCTACGGAACAGGCCGCACCGCCCTCGATTGACCGCACGCCGCAGAAACGACCTATCGGAAAGCAGCCAACCCGCGCCTACATGGGGCCATCTTTTACGGTATAGTGACTCATCGTATGTGGGCGTTAGGCAGGCTGGAACAATTCGACCGAGCGTATCGCTCGCCGGACCTGACTTGGGACCCGGCTGATTCTGCTATCAGTTTGCAATTTCCCGAGGGGTTGCTGTTCGCGCTGCTATTGGTCACACCGTTCTGGGTCGTGGTTGGATTTCTGCTTCGTCTTCTGCTGGGCTGACGAAACTTATTTAGTGTCCGACGAATGACAGGCTCGCGCTTCCTCCCAATGCGACCCGCCTTCTGGTCAAGTTATTATTGTTTGAACACGCAGGTTCCAATCAATGTCGAATGCCTTTATCTGTGACGCAATCCGAACACCGTTCGGCCGCTACGGCGGTTCGTTGTCTTCTGTCCGCTCCGATGACCTCGCCGCCATTCCGCTCAAGGCCCTCGTCCAGCGCAATCCATCTTTGGATTGGAATGCGGTCGATGATGTGATTTTGGGATGCGCCAACCAGGCCGGCGAAGACAATCGAAATGTCGCCAGAATGGCCCTGCTACTCGCGGGCCTGCCGGAAACAGTTCCTGGCGCGACCGTCAATCGCCTGTGCGGCTCCAGCCTGGAAGCCATTTCCGTAGCAGCAAGGGCCATCAAGACCGGCGAGACTTCTCTGTCGATTGCCGGCGGGGTGGAGAGCATGTCGCGCGCGCCTTTCGTCATGGCTAAATCCGATACACCCTTCTCCCGCGCGACCAAGCTGGAAGACACAACTATCGGCTGGCGCTTCGTCAATCCGCTGATGAAAGCCAAATACGGCGTGGATTCCATGCCCGAAACGGCCGAGAATGTCGCCGCAGATTTTCAGGTCTCGCGCCCGGACCAGGACGCATTCGCCTATCGTAGCCAGCAACGCACTGCTGCCGCGATAAAGAGTGGCGTTCTGGCCGAAGAGATAGTTCAGGTCACGATAGCTGCCCGCAAAGGTGGGCCAATCGTCGTAGATCACGATGAACATCCACGTCCGGATACAACTCTGGAAGCACTGGCTGCGCTAAAGCCGATCGTGAGGCCTGAGGGTACGATCACTGCGGGAAACGCAGCCGGCATTAATGACGGCGCATGTGCTCTGCTGCTGGCTTCGGAGGAAACCGTGAGCCGTTACGGACTAACTCCCAAAGCGCGTTTCGTTGCCTCCGCGGTTGCGGGCGTCGCCCCGCGCATCATGGGAATGGGTCCGGCTCCAGCGACGCGCAAGGTGCTGGCGCTTGCGAAGCTCAGTCTTGCGGATATGGACGTGATCGAACTAAACGAGGCCTTCGCTTCTCAGGTGCTGGCGGTGCTTCGCGATCTCGGAATTCCGGACGACGCTCCCCACGTGAACCCTAACGGCGGAGCCATTTCAATTGGCCATCCCTTGGGAGCGAGCGGAGCCAGATTGGTCACCACTGCGGTGGGGCAATTGCAACGCACGAGCGCGCGTTATGCTTTGTGCACGATGTGTATCGGCGTCGGCCAGGGAATTGCAACAATTTTAGAGCGGGTCTAGCGGCTTCTTAAGTCTTCCAGTTGTAAACCCTGACGTGGTGGCGCACTCGGAAATCGGTTGGGATGTGCCGCACGTTTCGCTGGTAGGTGAGCTCCACCTTCAGTATCCACGCCGCGGACGCAACCACGACTGCCAGCAGCATCCACAACAGTCGCTTCGGATAGCGCAGTCTGCGATTCAATAATGTCATTTCGCCTTAAGGTACTTCGCCAGGAAGTCGACGGTCAGCTTCCAGGCTTGCGCCGCGTCCTCAGATCGATATCCTCGCTTGTTGTTTGGATTCTCAAAGCCGTGCCCCGCGTCGGGAAAGATATGGATCTCAGCCGTCTTGCCCAAACTCTTAAGCTGCGCTTCGAACTTGTTTACGTCCACCACTGAAATTCCGCGATCCTGTCCGCCGAAGATACCCAGGATGGCGGCGTTAATCTTTTTGATTGCAGCTTCGTCCGTGGCCAAGTGCCCGTAGTTGATTACGGCAGCCTTCAGCTTGGGGTCGTTCAGCGCAAGGTCGAGAGAGTACCCTCCGCCCATGCACCAGCCAATTGAGCCCACTCGTTTGGGATCGACATTTTTCTGTGAGCGGAGATAATTGCTGGCCGCCAGAAGATCGCGATTAGCCCGATCTTCCGGCACACCTCGCATGATCTCGTGGGCTTCGTCGGGCGTGGTTGCCACCTTTCCGCGGTACAAATCGATGGCCAGCGTGACGTATCCCTGATCAGCCAGCTTCGACGCCTGTTCCTTCACCCAATCGTTGAGCCCCCAGAATTCATGAATCACAACAAGAGCGGGAAAAGGCCCCTTCCCTTGCGGCGTGTACAGCACCGCATTGACTGTCTCGTCGCCGCTCTTATAGGACACGTCGCGGGAGTCTGCCGCAAAAGCTGTAACCGTGACCAGGCAAATCGAGCTCAACAGCACCCAGAATTTCATGCCTTCTCCTCGGCGAACGATAGTCAACGTTGTTGTGGTTCAGACAGCCTTTCCAACAGATGTCGCCCGATCTCCTGCAACTCGCCAAAGCCTTTTTGGTACTCGACGAACAGGCGGTTGTACTCCAGTGAATGGTCGGCGTCAAGATGGGCTCGCAGCATTGTAGCTGCTCCAAGATAATGTCACCCCTTAACTGCAACGAGACTTTGTCACCCTGTAAGGATGGTGACCATGAGTCAGAAAGAGTTCCAACGGGTGAAGGTGATCGAGAATGCAGCAGGCGGGCGGCTGAGCGTACGCGAAGCCGCCCGTCTGCTGCACCTGAGTACACGGCAGGTACAACGACTCAAGCAGCGCTATCGGCCCGATTCCATCGCCTGGGTGCGGCACGGCAATCGCGGTCGCTCCATGCCTTGGGCCGTTTCAATTCCCCAGAAGCAGTTGATTCTGAGCTTGGCTCGCGGCAAGTATCGGGGCTTCAACGATTCCCACCTCACCGAAAAACTTCGGGCCGAGGAGCACCTCCCCGTCAGCCGCGAAACCGTGCGCCGCATCCTGCGCGCCGCCAAGCTAGCCTCTCCGCAGAAGCGCCGGCCTCGCCAATATCGCTCCCGCCGCTCGCCCCGCCCACGTTTCGGCATGATGGCCCTCACCGATGCCAGCCGTCATGACTGGCTCGAAGGCCGCGGTCCCCAACTCACCCTCATCGGCTTTCAGGATGACGCTACCAGCCAGATCCTGGCCGCCCACTTCCAACTCGAACCCGAAAATACCCTCGGCTATCTCCGCGCCCTGCACGCCATGATCACCGCGCACGGCATTCCGCTCAGCCTCTATCGCGACCGCCACAGCATCTTCCAGCGCAACGATGCCCACTGGACCCTAGCCGAACAGCTCGCCGGCAAACAATCTCCTACCCAACTGGGACGCACCTTGGAGGAACTCGGCATCCAGCAGATCCCCGCTTACTCGCCGCAAGCCAAGGGCCGCATCGAGCGCGCCTGGCGCACTTGCCAGGATCGTCTGGTCAGCGAACTCCGGCTCGCTCGCGCTACCTCTTTGGCAGAAGCTAATGCCGTGCTCGCCCGCTTCTGCGCCGACTACAACCAGCGCTTTGCCCGCCTCGCCGCCGACGCCACCCGCGACTTCCGCCGCCTGCCCCGTCGCTTCGATCTGGCCCGCTGCCTCAGTTTGCGCTACCAGCGCGTGGTCGCTGCTGACCACGTCATTACCCTGGGCGCGCATTCCATCGCCCTGCCGCCCTTGCCCGGCCATCGCGGCTACGCCGGACAAACCGTAGAACTTTCCCATCAGCTCAATGGCACCCTGCACGTCTATCGCGGTGACCTTCTGCTGTTGGCCCACTCCCTGCCGCTGCAAGAATACGCAGAGCGCCGTCCGGCTCCTCGCACCTCGCCGCAGAAACCAAAACCCAAGATGCCCCGCATCTACCACCTCGCCGGCCGCCCGGCTTTAGCGGCCGTTACTTAAATCACAGGGGGTGACACAGTCTCGTTGCAGTTAGTACGACATTTTCTCGTTGCAACTACAGATGGGCTCGCAGCATCATATCGCGTACCCGAACCGGGTTGGGCAGCACGGCTTCTTCGTTCAGCTCTTCCAGTGCGGTCTTAGGATCGTAGTGGTACATGCTTGGTTCCTCGACAGGTTTGTGCACGAGTTAGCAGATGCCGGAATGGGCGGCCACGTCGCAGGAATCCCGGTTCCCTTTCGCGTTGCTGCGTGCTAGACTACTGACTCCCAGATAGATATCAAGGTCAGTATGATGTTGTCTTCGCCGCCGAAGCTCCTTAAAACTCTCCGGTTTTCGCTGCTTCTGGCAGCTAGTCTATTTTGCGTTTTGACGGCTAATATCAAAGCTCAAGATGTCCCCGCTTCCAATCCTACGAGTACTACTAATGACGCGGGTAATGAAAAGAAAGTTCCCCCTCCGGTGCCTCTCCATCTCGGTGTTGGCGATCTGATTGAAATGAGCGTCTACAACGTTCCCGAGCTCAGCACCAAGACTCGGGTTTCGAGCAACGGTGACATGTATTGCCCGCTGGTCGGGTACACGCATGTTGCCGGCCTCACCACGGAAGAAGCTCAGGAACAAATAGAGAAGCGGCTTTCGGACTTTGTGAAGAATCCCCACGTCTCTATATTCGTATCCGAGTATGCATCGCAGGGTGCAAGCGTGCTGGGAGAAGTTGCCAAGCCTGGAATCTATCCGGTGCTGGGGCAGCAACGTCTCTTCACTCTGATTTCTGCAGCCGGGGGACTAACAGAGAAATCCGGGCGAAGTCTCACGGTTACCCATCGCAGCGACCCCGACCATCCCGTCACCATTCCCTTGACGCGTAACCTTGACGATACCTCGGCGACGAACATACCTGTTTTTCCTGGTGACACCGTCATCGTGCGCAAAGCCGACATCATTTACGTGGTTGGGGACGTGAATAGGCCAAGCGGATTGCTGATGGAAGGCGGCGGCATGACCGTGTTACAGGCGGTAGCTTTGGCGGGAGGCACGGCGCGAACCGCGAAGCTGAACGGCGCAAAGATCCTCCACAAAGGCACCGAAGGGATGACGGAAACCCCAGTCGAGCTTAAGAAGATTCTTCAAGCAAAAGCGCCGGATCTGCCGCTGCAGCCCAATGACATCCTTGTTGTTCCCTCCAGCACCGGCAAGGTCATCGCCGGAGCCACGCTACAAGCCGCGCTCCAGGCCGCTACCCTACTTAGCGTTGCCGCAGTGCCATAGGAGACTGACTAGAACACTTCCGCGATTGGTGTTTCCACTCGTACGGGTAGTGCGGGCTTTTCAGACCCGCGTATAAGACAAGAAGAAAAATTGCTTAAGGCGCTGAGGTCGTCGACCTCAGCGCCTTAAGCGAGGTTATTGGCCGAGGCGGAACACGGCGCTGAAGCGCCGTACTACCTACAAATCGGATACACCTGTTGAGGAACTGCTATAGCGCATAAGGTCTAAGATGGAAAGTAATGCGGGGGCGCACCCAGAGGCGGTATCGAATGAAATCCTGTTACATTGGCACTCTCTTAGTTTTTCTGTTCACCGGCGCCCTGCTGCCGGCGAGACCGCCCGCCGGTAACCTGACCCAGGGGCGCAACGCGGACGCATCGCCTGACACTTGGGGCGGAAACGACATCAGCATGGAAATGACGCCGCAAGGTGCTACGGTGCAATTCGACTGTGCGAGCGGCGTAGTGCTTGAACCTATCAAGGCAAATGCGAAAGGTGAATTCGCGGCGCGCGGGACCTATACCCCACAGCACGGTGGGCCTGTCACGCTTGCCAATCCGCCCCGTGAGCTCCCGGCTACTTACAAGGGCATCATCGAAGGAGACACTATGCGGTTGCAAGTGGTGCTTGCTGACAAGTACAAAGATCAGGCGCCGGATCCCTTTACCTTGACACGCGGCAAAACCGGGCGCGTGGTCAGATGCCGATAATAGAAATCGCCGGGCGAGTTCCTGCGACGCAGGCCGGCAAAGTTTTCCCACTCCTGAAGGTGTGGACTATCACCTGTCGCCGCGAGGCGGCTGATTAATACTTTGCTCCCCCAGTTGTCCGACTATCAGAGTTTCCTAACAGCCGCTTCAGCGCCGCGTTCCGCCTCGGCCAAACACTCTGCTTAATCCATTTTTCTTCTTGCCCTATGCGCGGGCCGGAAGGCCCGCACTACCCGTACATCTCAGGCAGCTCCGCAAAGGCATCGGACCTTTTATGCTCTTGCCTCCTGCGCTTTGACCGTTCGTTTGAGCTTTGGCGGATCGTCGTAATAAGGACACGAAAATGAGGGCACGGACCGAAGTCCGTGCCCTTGCGAATACGTCAGTTAATGCACCTCGAGTCCTACGGACCTGAGACGTAGGTGTATGGGTTGCTGAGCCACTGTCCTCCCACGTAGGAGTACAGCGTCACGTAGATCATGCTGCCATCGGCCGGCAAAGTATTCACCGTCGTCGTCAGCACGTTGCCCAGGTTGCCAGACTGATAGATATCGTTTCCACCCGCTGAAGAACCGATGTCCATCCAGTAGGCCGTCGCTCCAGAGCCCGCGCTCCAGGTGAACGTCGCACTGTTTCCGCTCAGCGTCGAGCCGGGCGTCGGCGTCTGCATCACCCCCAACGCGCCCGTCGAGCTGAACGCGGTGTAGGTGTAGGCGTTGGCTACCCAGTTTCCGCCCACCAGCGAGTACAGCGTCACGTAAACCGTGCTGCCGTCCGTCGGCAATCCATTCACCGTGACGGTTAGCACGTTCCCCAGGTTCCCCGACTGGAAGTACTGGTTGCCACCCGGCGTGCTGCCGGCATCCAGCCAGTAGGCCGTCGAGCCGCTGCCCGCCGTCCAGTTAAAGACCACCGTGCTGCCGGTAAGCGTCGAGCCCGGCGTCGGAGTCGTGATCTGCCCCGTCGCCCCGCCCGCGCTATACGCCGTGTAGGTGTATTGGTTGTTGAGCCAGTTGCCGCCCACCAGCGACCACAGCGTGATATACACCGTGCTGCCATCCGTCGGCAGCCCGCTCACCGTGTAGGTGGTCACGTTGCCGATATTGCCCGACTGGAAGTACTGGTTGCCGCCCTGCGTGCTGCCGGCATCGATCCAGTACGCGGTCGATTGCGTGCCCGGCGTCCAGGTGAAAGCTGCTGCTGCTGCCGCTCAGCATCGAGCCTGGCGTCGGCGACGTGATTACACCCTTGGTGCTGCCGTTGTTGTAGGCGGTGTAGGTGTATTCGTTATACAGCCAGTTTCCGCCCACCAGCGACCACAGGGTCACATAGACCGTGCTGCCATCGTTCGGCAGGCTGTTCACCGTGGCGGTGAGCGCCGTGCCCAGATTGCCCGACTGGTAGTACTCGTTGCCGTATTGCGTCGAGCCTACGTCGATCCAGTAGGCTGACGAGCCCGCGCCCGCAACCCAGTTGAAGGTGACCGGGCTACCCGCGAAGGTGGTGCCCGGCATAGGACTGATCATCACTGCTATCTGACTGAAGGCGACGTAGAGACCGGAGTCCTGAGTCGTGTAGTTGGTGCCGTCAGTCGAGCCGAGCAGCGTGGCGTAGATGTAGCTGCCATCTGTCGGCAAGCCGTTGACGGTGGTGTTCAGATTCGGCGTCGTCACCGATGCGATGTCAGAGCCGCCGGCCGTCGTGCCCAGGTTCAGCGTGTAGGAGACCCCACCGGTTTCGTGCGACCAGTTAAACGTGACCGAAGACCCGCTCAGCATGGTGCTCTTCGGAGGCGAGGTAAGTTGCGCCACCGCGGGATTCACCGTCAGCGAGCCATTCACGAAGGTGAAGACGTAGTTCGTGGCGGCCAACGTACCCTGCGCAGCGAAGATGGTATAGCTTCCAGCGGGCGGGTTCTGCGGCGCGTCCGTGGTGAGACTCGGGCTGCCACTCAACACGCCCTGGTTGTCGCCATTCACAAAGCCACTGTAAGTGGCGGTGAAGGTCGGCAATGGGTCGCCATCGTTGATCGTCTTGTTATCGGCCGTCACCGTCAGCGTGGCCGGGTTAACAGTCAGAGTTCCGCCGACGAAGGTGAACGTGTAGTTCGTCGCCGTCAGGGTTCCTTGACTGATGGTGATCGGGTACGAACCAACGGGACCACCCTGCGTTCCCGTCGTGCCCTCAGCCGGTTGGCCGGTGGTTGCCGTGCCTTGGCTCTGGCCTAGTACGAAACCGGTCATGGTGTAGGTCAGTACCGGCACACAGCCACAACCATAGGTAATAGCTGTGCTGTTGGCCGTCACCGTGAGAACAGCCTGGTTGACTACCTGATTCAGCGAGCCACTGCTGGCAAGGTACGAGCCGCTGCCGGAGTAGTTCGCCTGGACCGAATGCGTCCCTGCCGTCAGGGTCTGGGTCGCGCCTGAGGTTGCCTGCCCGGAGCCGTTCAAAGCGACCGCGCTGCCGAAGTTGTTGCCGTCAACCACAAACTGTACCGTGCCACTGGTTACGGGGTTCCCACCCGCCGTCACCGTCGCGGTGAAAAGAACGGATTGGCCGTATGTGGAAGGATTCGAGGTGGAACTAACCGTCGTAGTCGTGGCTTGTGCCAGCGACGCCGCCGTGTACTGGTAGTCCTGGAAGCCGCCCGGGGTGGTGATGCTAGTCAAGCGCACCCAGAAGGTGCTGCCATCTACCGGCAAGCAAGAGAGCGTCGCCGTGTAGGTGCCAGCGCCATAGCTTTGGGGGCCGCCGCAGTAGTCGCTGCCACCCTGCGTGCTGCCCACGGCCAGCGTGTAGGTCGGAGTGCCCGTGCCCGGTGTCCAGAGGAACGTAGCCGTGGCGCCGGTCAGCGCCGCGCCGCCCTGGGCATTCGGTATCGGCAGGGTGATGGAAGCCAGACTGGTACAGTTCGAGCTTCCAAAGTTCCAGTTGAAGACGCGCGTGCTCCAGTTGAACAGGCCCGCCTGCTTCAAATATTCATTTGTATACCAGAAGGTGCAATCGTCCGGATCAACCACCACTGAGCTGTAGTCTCCCCATCGGTAGCCGTAGGGGTAGCTATTTCCGCTGATGGTGACGTTGACCTGCGAGTTCAGACCCGCGAAGACCTGCTGCTCGGTCTCCATAGTGCTGACCGTATCGCTTGCCAGGCGGCCGGTAACGTAAAGCGACGGGAAAATGCTGGAGTTAGACCCACTATAACCCAGCAACATATTATTATTGTGGTCGGCCGCAATGCTGCCCATCCAGCGGTTCAAAACGCCGCTGTCAGGATTGTACGTAGACTGCTGCTGAACCGAAGGTGTACCGGCACCGGTACTGCTGCTGATGCCACGCAGTTCATACCAGCGAGGCTGGGTATTCCCGGCCGCAGAGCCACGAACGCTCGAGTCAAAGACTACAGATTCAAAGTTCCCAAAGTTGCGGTAGGCCGCACGCCACATGGCATGGTCCCACAAGGTGTCGAGCTTAGATTCGGAGGCGAACGTCTCGCCCGAGGGCAACGAACCGGTGTGGGTAGGCTGAGGAACACAGGGGGGTTCCGAACCGGCAGACAGCGCACAAGGTATGGTGTTGTAAGAAGTGACGGTTATGCTGCCGCGAGTCTCCACAGCCGAATGTGAAGTGGTGGTGAAATTAAAATGCACGCGATAGTACTGCAGGGCTGTAGATGCGCCGGCAGTATTCTGGAGTTGGAAGAAGATCGACTTAGGCTGACATGGCGAACCACTGGAACAACTATCCGTACCCGCAGTGCCGCTGGTCTGGAGTGGCGGGTAAAGCGCGCCGTCAATTGTAGCGGGCAACAACGCGTAATCACCAGTGGTATTGGGTGTCTTGAAGCAGACAATTGTGGGACTGAGGCTGCCGCCTAGAATTGCATTGCGGTCCATGCCGCAAATCACCGCGCTCACATAGCTGGAACCGGTGGAATTGAACATGTCATAGGTGTAGGTGTAAGCGTCACGCCACACACCCTGCTTAGGATAGTCGGGTAGATCGTTGGTAAAACCCGAAACGAAGGAGCCGGGGTTGTACTGGAAGACGTCATAGCCACCGCCGGCATCGGCCGAAGTGGAGTACGCAATGCAATGGTAAAACGGGGCGATCAAGGCTCCTGTCGAAGTATTGTAGGGCAGCGCCAGAATGCTGATGATCCACCGCTGCGCCATCTGGTCAAATGAGACCACCGGATCGCTGAGCGACACGCCTTCGCCGGTCACCGTTCCCGTACAAGGAGAGTTCGCGGGCAGCGCCGACCACAGCACTTGAATATTGTAGGGACCGAAGAGTGCTCCGCCGGTGGTCTTGTCGAATATGGCGAAGCCAGAGTTGACGGTCTGCACCATCTGCGTGGTACCAACGGCAAGGTTCGGATCTGGAGGAACACTGTTCACGGTAAACGCGCCGAGAGGACCCGTAAAACCAACACCCAAGCCGTCGAAGGTCAACCCTACGGTTCCGGGAACAAGCGGCCCGGACGACAACTGCATGGCACCGTCTGGCCGATCAGGGCTGGTGGAACGCGGAGGCTGATAAACGGGGTGCGAAAAGAGGTCGAATTCGCCGATCTCCTTTTCACCTTGATAAGGAACGCGAATATCTGACAGCTTATCGATGTGACCGACAACCTGTGGGTGCATCACCCACATCGTTTTGGTTATTTGTTGATCAATTTGCCCATCCTGTTGGCCCTGGGCAAAAGCTAAGCCTGGCACGAGCAGCGAGGCGGTGAAGAGCAATATCGTCGCGGCTTGCAATGTTCGCGAGAGGGGCGGTTTCAAGTGGCGCATAACGGCCTTTCCCTTCGTAGTGGTTTGACAATCTTGCTGACAAACTAATTGCGTGCATGGATCGTTCCTCAACACAGGTATTCCCTGGGCACAACAGCAGCCATCAAGCCGCACGACGCGATTTTGAGGTCAGAAAATCTACCTATTCTCAGGGGGCAAAGACTTACCTGGGTTAGGGACGACAGGGTTCAGGGACACAAGCCCGGCGGGTACGAAGCGGCGCGGGCTTCTTCGTGCAATCTATTCAGTCATTGCTGGGTGTGCCAATCACACACAGCGAACTTCGGCCAGTAAATTCAAACAAACGGATGCAGCACACAGGAAGGGATCAACCGGATTTCAGCCGTGAAGAGCTTATAAAAGACGAACACTAACTAGCTCGCACTCTTCACCAAGCCAAATATCGGTGATACAGCGTCAATTCCAGATCGAGAAGAGGGCCAATTGAACACTGCCTGGGTGACGAGACGCACGATAGTCTTAGTTGCGTAGCGCTGCAATACTACTTATGTAGTAGTAAATTGCAATAGCATTTAGGTGGGGTACTTGCGGAGCACAGTCCAGTTCCTGCTTTTTGTCACCTCGGGTCCTGCCGGAGGTAGAGCGACTATCAAGAAGCTATCTCATCTCTCGTTTGGCACGACTGAGACAGGCCGCTGAAAAAGTCGGAAAAGCAAATCACTCGCGGGCTGAAGCCCGCTCGTGATGACAAAAACTAAAGAGCTTATCGGCGCACCTAAAGGTGCGCCCCTTCAAAACGCCGGCTGAAGCGCACTTTTTCGGCAGCCTCTGAAAGTGGTGCCCTGATACAACCCATAACGGGTGAGATTAAGTAGCACTCCGAGGTTCCGTCTGTTTGACGTCTGCCATCCACTGGAAGCTATGCGCAAAGAGACAGAGGGCACGGACCGAAGTCCATGCCCTCTTGTTAACTAACGCCTGCTATTCAATTGCCTCCTATGGACCGGAAACGTAGGTGTATTGGTTGTTGAGCCACTGTCCACCCACATAGGAGTACAGGGTCACGTAGATGGTGCTGCCATCGGCCGGCAAACTATACACCGTAGTGGTCAGCACGTTGCCCAGGTTGCCCGATTGATAGTACTGGTTGCCGCCCGGAACGTTTCCGATGTCCAACCAGTACGCTGTGGCTCCCACACCTGCACTCCAGGTGAACGTCGCCTGATTGCCGCTCAGCATGGAACCAGGAGGCGGAGTCTGCATCACTCCCAAAGCACCGGCCTGGTTGAACGCTGTGTAGGTGTAGCCGGTACTCAACCACTGTCCACCGATGTAGGAGTACAGGGTGACGTAAACGGTGCTGCCATCCGTCGGCATAGTGTTGGCCGTAGTCGTCAGCACGTTGCCCAGGTTGCCAGACTGATAGTACTGGTTGCCACCAGGGCTGCTTCCCGCGTCAAGCCAGTAGGCCGATGCGCCTGCGCCAGCCGTCCAGTCGAAGGTCACGGTGCTGCCAGTGAACTGCGAACCCGGAGTCGGAGTCGTAAGCATGCCTTGGCCGCCGGCTATGTTGAACGCGGTGTAGGTGTAGGCGTTGCTGAGCCAGTTTCCACCGACGAGAGAGTACAGGGTGACATACACCGTGCTGCCGTCGGTCGGTAGATTGTTCACCGTCGTCGTCAGTACGTTGCCCAGGTTTCCGGACTGGAAGTACTGGTTACCGCCCGGAGCGCTGCCGGCATCGATCCAGTAAGCCGTTGCGCCGGCACCGGCGTTCCAGGTGAAGACCACGCTGCTGCCGGTCAGGGTCGAACCCGGAACCGGAGATGTGATCACGCCCTTGGTGCCGGGACTGTAAGCGGTATACGTGTTGTCCACAAAACTCCAGTTGCCGTTTTGTAGATACCACAACCGCGCCCACACCGTGCTGCCGTCCGTGGGCAGACCGGTGACAGCCTGCGACAGGATCGTCCCCAAGTTGCCCGATTGATAGTACTGGTTGCCGCCTTGAGTGGAACCGATATCCAGCCAGAACTGGGCACCAGCGACTGGGAACCAGCGGAAGGTGATGCTGGCGGTATTGGGCAGGGTGGAATTGTTCACCGGGGAGTAGATCCCCAGCGAAGTGGCTGCATTGCCGACGTACACCGTCTGGGCGTTGGAGGTACCGAGACTGTAGTTAATGTCAGTGTACGTAGCGGTAATGGTATGGGTCCCCGGGGCGAAGGAGCTGTAGGCAATCGTCGCCGTCCACAGATTGTAACCACCTTGTGCAGTGGTGACGATCTGCGGTTGACCCGAGCCGATCAGAGTGGCGCCGTCATAGAAGTTCACGACGCTTTGGTTCGGCGCGAAAGTCGCGTTGGTTTGGCTGGGAGTCAGAACCGCAGCGAAGGTGTAGGTCTGATTGTTATTGCCAGCCGTCTTGGCGGTGAGGGAAATCGTGTTGGTTCCCTGGGTCACCGTCTCGACGAACACTGGCGATGTGCTGGCCGTGAAGGTAGCGTTACCACCGAAGGTGGCGGTGATGTTATGCGTACCTCCCCAGAAACCATAGCCTGAAGCTGGCCTGAAGGTAGCGGTATGGGCCGCACCCACTGCACCGGTGCCAAGCACGATGGTCCCGTCGTAGAAGGTAACGGTTCCGGCGGTTGGACCAGCTCCGCCAGTTATGGTAGCGGTGAAGGTCGGACGGCCGTTGAGGGTCGTCGGATTGCCATTAGACGTCACTGCGGTCGAGGTTGCGGTGCCTGTTCCCACCGTAACCGTCGCAGCGGTACTAACCACAGAGCTGTAATTGGAGTCACCGTTATAAGTTGCGGTGATGGTATTCGCCCCGGTCTGAGTTATGCCGGTGGTGGAGAACACCGCCGTTGCTCCGTAGGTGTAAATGTTACCGCTGAAGGAAATCGTCGGAACAACGTTTGCCGTTCCCAGTACGGTGGAAGTCGTCGTGTCCGTGAAGGTGACAGTTCCCGTTGGAGCGGAGCTTTGGTTACCACTTCCAGTGAGTGAGGTCAGGCCACCGAGAGTAGCGGTGAGCTGGTCAGCAAAGCCCGAGGTAATGAGCGTTGCACCGGCCGCCAAGCCCACGGTTGGGGTTAAAGGTGTGATGGTAATGGGAACCGGGGTGGCCGTCGTTGCGCCAAAGGTCCCGTCGCCGGAATACGATGCGCCGATCATGTGAGTGCCACCGGGCAGCGTTGGGCCTTGAGCGAAGATGTAATCGTAAATGCAGGAGCTGCTCGGAACGACGCCGGCCACAAGATAGCCGTTGCCGTTGGGATCGAGTGTAGCGGTCGAATAGGCATTTCCGTCCACGGTGATGTTTACCGTGCCGGTGGGCACGCCAACTCCATATCCGGAGTTGCCGTTAACTTGGAACTGAATCCAAACCAACTGGCCATAGGTAAAGGTGCTCTGATTGGCGATGGTGCAAGCGCTTTGGTTGATGAACTGCGGAGTGATGGTGATTCCGCTGCCCTCGGAGTTCACCGTCACCTGCACTGGAGTTGACAGGCTGGAAGCGTGAGTACCATCGCCGCCATAACGTGCACTGACGTTGTAAGTGCCAGCTGGCAGGTTATTCAAGGTGGTGGAGTAAGATCCCCCGGTGAGCGTTGTAAACGCGACGTTGCCGGCAGGAGCACCGGTTCCGGGATCAACCGGCCAGCCAATCGCTCCCTGGCTGACGATGAAAGCCACGTCACCTGTCGGGGTTCCGGTATTGGCCGAAACTGCGCCGCTTAAGGTGATTTGGGTTCCGTGATTGAAACTGGTTTGTGAGAGGTTCAAAGTGGTCGTAGAGCTGTTAAAGACCACGCTGCTCCACTGATTCGACAGATTGGCGGCATTGACTGAGCCCAAGCCTGTGGCCATGTCATAGCCGGCGGCTGCGTTGAAGCCAATCTTGGCTTGCGTCAACGTGGCGGAACAGCTGGAGCCAGACAAGCCGCAGATCAGGTTATTTCCCAGGGTGACGTCCTGAAACGCGCAGTTGGAACCAGGACCAGGCGGTGTTGAGGAATTGCAATTGGCGGTGTTCTGAGTTCGCCGCTAGCGAGTAGTAAATGTAGGCTGGCATGCCTTGGCGTCCGCCATTGGCTTGGTTAATCAGCGCCTGGATGCCTGCCATGCTGGGAGCGGCCACGGAGGTGCCACCGACCAGGCCAGCATCGGCAAGCTGCCCGGAACTGTTGACCTCACAAACGCCTTCACTGCAGAAAAACGTGGCGTCGTGGCCGGAGGCTGCATTCAAGGCAAGATCGGGTGTAAGGCGATGCGGAACTCCGGCAACGATGGGCGCCGGATACTGCATCTGGCCGATGTTTGCGGTTGCGGTCGCGGTTGTGCCGCCACCCGGCGCCGCGCCGAAGGTGACTGTGGGCGCCGAGGTGCAACCAAAACCCTCGAAGTGAGAACTGTAGCCGGTGAAGGTGATCCCGGTGACCTGTCCGCCGCTGATCGTCGAGGTTGCGACTGGCTCAGCCGTGCAGCCGCCGCCGGTGAAGGTCACGGTCGGCGCGCTGGTATAACCGCTGCCGCCGCCGTTGGTGAGAGTAATGCCGGTGACCCAAAGGCCAGTCGCGCCGTTACCCAACGTTAAAACCGGGTCTGAAGAATTGTTAATTCCTGGTCCCGTCTGCCAGGAAGGCCGCAGGTAGTAGGCGCTAATGCCGCCGCTGCCCGACCATAAGTCGGAACCGGTGTCACCCGATGGAATGGGGCTGGCGACTCTGGACTCGTTCCAGGGGTACTCGGGAATATAGGTGATGGCCGAGCTCTGATACAAAGGATTGTTGGAGGGGCTCCAGTAAGTGGTAGGGGCGGCCACATCGCCATAGAACATGGTACCGCCGACCGACACGCTATAAGGAGTGGAAGCCTCGGCGCCCGTGGCATAACCAAGAACTTCGTAGGTTTGACTTCCCTGGTTATCGCAACCGGCCGGGCCGTTATCACCAGATGCGACGAATACGCTGATGCCTTGCGCCGCCGCCTGCTCGAAGATCGCGTTATCGAACGCATTACCACCTACGCCTTCGACCTCTTCGCACGAACCGTAGCTGAGGCTCAGGATGTCGGCGATATTGTTTTCGACGATGTACTCAATTGAGTTGGTGATGCCATCGACGTTAAACGTTGGAGTTCCAATCACGAACTTGACGGTCGCATTGGGAGCGATACCGCCGGAGATCTCCACGTCGAGATCAGACTCGCCGTCATCGCCCGGCTGAGTTCCGTTGTCCTGGCCGGCGTGGATGAAAATCGGATCATTGGGAGGGAGATTGAACAACTGGCGATAGGTCTGAACATCGCTCAGCAGGATGTCGGAACGCCCAACGACGGCGATGGTCTGGCCGGTTCCGTTGATCCCTGCCGCGAGTAGAGGGGCGGTGTTATAGATGGTGGCAAAATCAGAAGGCCCAACGTAATGAACGGAAGGGCTACTGGTGTATGCGGGGCCCAGCTTGAGGTTGTCCTGCAGGCCGCTTAGCCTGGGATCGCTTGACCCCTGGTCGCGTAAGCGGTCGTCCCTTAAGGTATGGGCATCGACCATGTGGGTCTTGCGGAAGAAGTTGTTCAGACCATTCACGCCTGCAATTACCGGGGCCAGCACCTCAGGGACGGAAATCTCAGTACTGACTGAGACGTGCGTTTCACCCTTCACCTGAAAGCTGTGCATCTGGGTCTGGAACGCCTGTTCCACCTGGCCGGAAGTTCCGCTGAACTGGATGACCCTCTTGCCTTTGGTGACATTTTCTACTGCGAATCCCTGCTTCGTGAGCCATTGGGATATTTGCTGGATGTCGTTGTCGTCCACTCCGAAGGCATTGCCGAACTCTTCGGGCGTCATCCACTGGTGATAGTTAACCGCGCGTTTGTCTTGTTGCTCATCCACCAGACGCCGCAGTTCACGGTTTTGCTGGGGACTGGAGCGTAGCACTATGCGCATACCTTGCATGGGCGTCTTGGGATCGATGCGGCCCATGTCCCTGGCACCTGTGACGGCGAAGGGGGAAGCCTTTTTGACTACTTGCGGCACATGGCCGTAAAGGGTCACGCGTTTAGCGTTGTTGACTGGCTTGGTTATACGCGCTTCTGGATGCGCAACGGTAAACACCGTCGCAGCGAAAGTATTGGGCGACGACAGGAACGCGCACATGGAAAACATGGCGGCGAACACAAGTAGGCGCAAGCGTGGGGCTGATGCTCATGAACTGTCCTCCGAAGGAGATTTCGTTAGGAAAGGGCCAGGTCCGGAATCTTTTCTGATGTTGGATTAACTAGCGAAAACAAGGTGGGCGGAAAGTCAACGCTAGTTTGAAGCAGCCCCATATGAAATTAGAAACTGCAGAGTGTCAAGGAAAAAGATTGGGATAAATTACTCTTAAATACCGGCACCGCGCAAAAGTTACTTTGAGATTACTCCGAATGTCTCCCAGTTAACTACGGCCACTGTAGTAGGCACGGAGAAGATCCTCTTCTTCCCGCTTCCACAGCGCCTGGTCCAGTCCAACCCTCCTTGTCGTGTTGCGACTACTGGCCATGAAAGATCACCGCTCTAAAGTAGCGCAGTGAGACGAAGAGCCACAGGAAAACCGCTAGAATCGTACGACTAAGACGTTCAGTAATTAGCGAGGGTTGTGTCTTCACGCAGCGCGCCGGCAGCTAATAACGACTGCGGGCAGCAACTAGCATTGAAGAGATTGCGGATAACCGGTGTGAAACGCTCCTGGGTATATGAAGCGGTAAGGATGCAAAGCCTAGGGTCGTTCGTGGTGCCAAATGGGGGAAATATGCGTACAAGCGACCTAGAGTATGTGGGCAGCAGCCGCTCTAGCAATGTTCGATTCTACCTCTGGGTGATGTTTGTTCTTACCGCGAGACTACTTTCGATCGCTCAGACAAGTGTTGCGCCTGGGCTGCCCATCGGCACGCGGAATGCTATCGAATCCCCGGGAACATCTATTGTGGAACGCATTCAGGCTACCATTCGTGAATGCCAGGGGAAGCCGTGCGAAGTTTATATTCCTGCGGGAAAGTATGACTCCAGCCCCATTTCGAGTTGGAAAAGCCGAGACTTTAGCGGCGCTCGTGTCGGGATTTCTATCCCCTCGAACGTGGAAATCTACGGTGCAGGCGAGGGCCACACGATCATTCACGTAACTCGCTCTGCCTCTGACCCTGCGGCCACACTGATGGCTAATGCAAGCGAGTCGAACAGGAATATTCGCATCCATGACATGAGCATAGTTTGGACGGATTCCAGCCCGACGTATGATTGGGTCTCGATTTTTATCTGTCATGGTTGTGAAGGACTTGAACTCAACAATCTCAGTTTGGAAGGAAATCCGAACAAGTTAGTCAACGTGTTGGATAGCACAGGATCCAGCGTGCACGACAATATTTTCTTACTGAACTCGACTGGCCATGGCCACGGGGACAATGCTCTTTCGTTCAGCCGCTTCAGTCCTGACCGGGTCGTGGGCGCCGAAGCGGGAGTGGTGCGCGATAATCGCTTCCAAGAGACCGGCGACCAACGCACTTTCTCCATGCTGATTGTGGCTCAATCGGGGCTGTATGTTCACTCCAATGTTTTTGAAGCGCACCTTCCTCCTCCTGGGAATGCCACGGGAATTGAATCCGGGCAGGACAACCTGGCGCGCTTGCCGAACAACGTCAAGATCAGCGGAAACATATTTCAGGGAGCCAGTATTGCCTACGGTGGGCTGAACAACTCCGAAATTAGTAACAATTTTATGGAGCACGGAGACATTTATGTGGCGCTTCAGTCGGGGACGACAGCTTCTTTATCTGGATTGACCATCGCCGACAACGAACTCCATTTTGGCAGTATCAGCGTAGGTGGACTGGAGCATACCTTCACCGGCCGCAGCGTGATCACGCGCAACCGCGTATTCGACGGAAATATTGGCACGGGAAATTCTTTGACGGCCGGCGAAATCGAAGTCAGCTACAACACGGTTAAGTACTCACGGGACAAGAGCGGCATCGACTGCAACGCCTGTTCCGTGATCCGCGGCAACATTGTCCGTGAGATTGGGCAGAATGGCCCGAACGATCTGCACGCGGGCTACGTTATCAGCGGCGCCGTTCTGGACGTTAGCGACAATATGTATATTGACGAACAGCACGAGTACGAGGCCGGCACGATCTGCAGTGTGGCAAATCCGTCATCCAAAAGCTGTCTGTCGTCGGGAAAGAGCCGCTGGATTTTGTTGAACGGCGGTGAGTGGGGCTTTGGATGGACCAACCGTACGCTTTATACCGACCAGAGCAATCTGCCAATTCACGCCTTCGTCAGCAGTACATTGCTGGAACTGGATGACGATGTGGCTGCGATGCCGGGCGGCACCCACTATCATCTGTTTCGCACGACCTTCAATGCCTTCGAGTTGAATAACTGTGTAGTCGGGAGATTCGCCAACAATATGGCGATTTCAGCCACCGGTCCGTTCAGGCACGCGGCGCTGCAGGAGGACGGACCTGTCCGTCTACACAATCTTTCCGGAAACGTCTTTCGCCCCTACAAGTGCTTCGGAAAATGCCTGATCGATTATCGATCCAGCATAAATGCGCCTGAATGACCAGGGAGACCTTGTCCGGACACCGCCCAGCGCGTTTCTCAATTCGGCATACGAAGCTCAATACATTTCCTGCACCAGCGGCTCAGACTCGTCGACAGTTTTCACGCCACGGTAGGACTCGCTCAGCGTTTCCTGGTAAACCTGGAGCATGGCCTCAGCCATCTTTGCGGAAGTGAAGTGTTGCTCGACGCGCGTGCGTCCAGCTTCTCCCATCTCTTCACGAAGCTCCCGGCTGGCCAGCAGGCACTGAATGGCCTGGGCCAACTCCTCGGAGTTCCCCGGACCAACGGTGTAGCCAGTTTTTCCGTGTTGATTCACCCACGGTACACCGGTGGGCAGAGTGGTCGAAATCACCGGTTTGCGGCAGGCCATGGCTTCCAGCTGCACCAAGCCAAACATTTCCTGAGTGGTGATGGAGGGAAGAACGAATGCGTCGCAAGCATGATAGTAAGCAATGAGGTCATGATCAGACACTTGTCCGAGAAACTCGATGCGGTCGGCTATTCCCTTCTCCCGAGCCAGATTACGCAGGGATTCTTCAAGCGGTCCCGAGCCGATGATCCAGAGACGCGCTTTAATGTTTTCCATTGCACGGATCAGGAACTCCACGCCCTTATAGGGTACGAGTCGGCCCACAAAGAGCACCGTCGGTGGTCCATCGCGAAGCTCATCTACTTTCCGTGTACCGGCCTCGTCCAACTCAAAGCGCGTTATCGGAATGCCAAAAGGAACAACGCGGCATTTCTGCCGATAGTGGGGAACAAAATTGGAGATCTCGATATGCCTGGGCGTGGGCACGACTATGCAATTCACGCGGCGGTAGAAGGCGTGAAGAAATCGTCCGTAGATACCACGCACCGCCCCAGGCAGAGGCCGGACCACATCGCTGTGGAAGTGAGCCACGATAGGCATGTCGCGGGGGGCGAGCAGGGCGGACAATTCGGCCAGGGGATTGGCCAGATGAACGTGCATCAGATCGGCATTGAGCTTTTTCGCCCACAGTGGAAACGATGGCGCTACCGGACAGGAAAGCAACTTCCCCATGGTAGCGACCCGTGTCACATGCGACTTGCCGTTTTCGTGCTCGGTGCGACAACGAGTGTTGGCGACAAGGATATGGAAGTCGATCTGGTCAAAGAGGCCGTCGCAGATGTCTTTAAGAACGGTTTCCATTCCGCCGACAACGGGATCATAAAACTTTCCAAGCTGTAAAACTCTCATATCGTGGCTTTCTGCAGTGCAGGAGGAATCACGCTGGCGAGGATTCCATCAAATTGCCCCGCCAACTTTTTTGAAACAAGGTTTTGCTGAATCCAATCACAGCCATGCCTACCCATGTCTTTCCGTAGCGACTCGCTTCTCGCCAGCGTGAGCATGTGGGTGGCAAGCTTCTCTGCGTCGAGCGGTGGGAACAGCAGACCGTTGCGGCCATCCTCAATCAACTCGGCTGGTCCCCACTTATCTACCGTGATGACGGGTACTCCGCAGGCCATGGCTTCAAGGACAGAACGCCCCAGACCTTCAGGGCCACGATTGGGTTGCACCAGGACATCCAGTTGGGAGATGACGCCAGGCACGTCGTCGCGAAAACCAACGAACTTAACCCGGCCCAGCAGTGACGAAGTCGCAACCTTGCGGCGCAGCAGCTCTTCATAGCGAAAGCCTTTCTGCGTCAGGTAAGGGTTACTGCCGACGATAAGAAAAACAGCCTCAGGCAACTGCCGCAGAACCAGCTCAGCCGTGTCGAGAAAGATGTCATGGCCTTTCAGCGGAGTGATGGCGCCGATCATGCCGAACCAGATCTCATCCGGTCCTTTGCACAAATCCGCGGGCGGCAGGGCCCCAGGGTGGAAGCGGTCCAGGTCGACGATGTTGTAAACCACCTGCGCGCGCACCGATTTCGAAACGTACTGCCTGAACTGGGAAGCAACATAATCAGAGATACAAACCGCCATGTCGCAGCGCCGTGCCAGCACGGCCAGCAGTTTGCGCGAGAGCACCCGTTCTTCCAGGCCGTCGCGCATATACCAGATCAAGGGAACACCCTTCGGTTTGCGCGCCAATGCACCAACGATGTGTGCTTTGACGGCGTTGGTAATAAAGACCGCCGGACTAATCTCACCGAGCAGTTCGGACAATCGCTGCGTGAACGACCTCAAGTAGACCGCCGAGCGAAACAGCTTGAGAGGTGCGGGCAGTGCCGCTGTTTCGCCTACGCCGGTGATGGCTTCGGGCCAAGGCAACAGCCACACCTTCGCACCAGATGACTCGGCCTTTTGCTGAAGCGGCCCTTTACCGGGAACGATGAGGTGGAACTCGTAGGAGCCGCGCAGACTTGCCACCAGTTCCAGCAGGCTGAGCTCGGCGCCACCCACTGCGGCAATCGCGCAGAGCACCGCAACCCTAGGCAACGGCATATTCCACCCCCGCTCTGCACTGCCAGTTCAGCAACACAAACAGCGACCACACCTCGGACCACGACTGCATCCGGTCACCACTTTCCAAGCCATCCAGCAGACGCGCTCCGTAGGCAGGATCGAGCGACAACGGTTCGTAGAGCCGCTTGTCGCGCAGCGTCGTTTTGAGCGTCGCGTTCAACTCACGGCGAAGCCACTGCTGCCAGGGAAAGGTGAATCCCATCTTGCGGCGCTGCGGCATTGGTTGACGCGTAAGGTCGCAGAGAATCCGCCAGGTTATGCGCTTGCCGCGACTGCCTACGAAGTGATATTCGGGCGGCAGGGTCAATGCGGCTTTGGTCAGGCGGTCGTCCAGGAACGGCACACGCAGTTCCACCGAATTGGCCATGCTGAAGACGTCGGCGTCTCGCAAAAGTTGATTGCGTGCGTAAAATTGCAGCTCCAGCGCGGCAAGCTTTTGGAAGTCATTGGCCAGAGGCTCGATGTCGTTCTGGGCACGATGAGACAGCGCGCTGGAATTTTGCCGCCCCCATCGAATGCTGCGCTGGAGCAGATAGGCGTCGGCCATCATGTTGAGCGGACCCGCGTCGGCCACTTTCCTCCACTGGATAGGGTTCCCGGTGCGCAACTTCGCCAGCAGGCGCGCCGCCGGACGCAATCCCGCGCCATATTTCAGGAGTCGCGGAACCTTAGTGAAGGTGGTGTAGCCTCCGAACAACTCGTCGCCGCCGATTCCGCTGAGCAAGACCTTCAGACCGAGCGAAGCGCCGACGCGTGAGATGACGTAGGTGTTGATGCCATCAACCGTGGGCTGGTCCATCGCCATCAGTGCTGCAGGGAGCAAGTCGCGCAGCTGACCCGCCGAAAGCGTCACCACTTCGTGACGATGAGGAAGGCCGCCGGCAATCTCGCGCGCATAAGGCAGCTCGGAAAACTCCTGCTCAGCAAACGCGACGGTCAGCAGCGTAATTGGACTCTTCGCGTAGCGCGACGCCAGCATCGCCAGCAGGCTGGAGTCGACACCGCCAGAGAGAAACACTCCCACCGGGACATCGCTGACCAACTGGGAGTCGACCGCGTAGCCAAGGCGCTCCCATATGCGAGAGAGTGCCTGCTCAAAATTGTGATGGCCGTTTGAATTGCTTTCGGCCAGGCTGGCGCTGAGCGACCAATATTCGGTATCGACTACTTCCCCGCCCGCGCGGATGCGCAACAAGTGGCCGGGCTCGAGCTCGCGGATCTCCCTGAAGATGGTGTTCGGCCCAATGACTGCGCCGTAGGTCAGGAAGGAGTCGACGGCATCGCGATCGAGGGTAAGCGGACAAATGTTGGCCCGCTCCAGGACCTTGACTTCGGAGGCAAACGCAAAGCCCCGTCTCGCCTGGGCAGTAATAGAGCGGCTTGATACCCATGCGATCGCGAGCGAGCAGCAGGGTCTGGTTGCGGCCATCCCAGAAAGCAAATGCAAACATGCCTTCCAATTTGTTGAGCGCCGCTTCTCCCCATTGCACCAGCGCCTTCAGCAAAACTTCGGAGTCGCCGGAAGTAGCGAACGGCACGCCCAAAGTTTCAAGCTCAGCCCGCAACTGGCGGAAGTTATAAATCTCGCCGTTGAAGGCGAGCCATGAACCGGACTCGGTATGCTGCATCGGCTGACGAGAGCCGTCGCTGAGGTCAAGGATGGAGAGCCGGGTGTGCCCCAGAAGCAGGCTGCCGGTGACGAGAGGAATTTCGATGCTACCGCTGGCGTCGGGACCGCGATGCCGGGATGCGGCGATCATGGCACGCACCGCCGCCCGAGTCTGCTCGCTGCGGCCGTCGCTCAAAATTCCCACGATTCCGCACATAGGTTGCTAGCCTGGCTCTTTGACAAGCGTTGAGACGAGGAACGATCCCCATCGACATTTGTTGGTTAGAAAACGACTGAAGGAGTTCGGCATTAAGGAAACAAGCCGATCTTTGAGTTTTCCAGCCGGCAGTGGAACGAGTTCGGTCTTCTTTCCGTAAATACGAATTTCTTTGACCGCGAACAGATCGGAGACCAACTGTCTCCATTCTGAGGACTTGTAATATCGCGCCATTGCACCGTCCGTTCTTCTCTGGATACTGGTGTGAAGTGCGGCCGGTTTGAATGTCTGACCTGAGAGGATGGCAAGCAAGGCCCCTTGCACGTAGTATTCCCAGATCGTGCGGTGGTAGACCATAACAGTGGCCTCGCCACCGGGCTTGAGAACGCGGTGTATTTCTTCGAGAATCTTTCGCGTGTTTGCCGAGTGGTGAATAACGCCCCAACTCCAAACGAAATCGAAGCAGTTGTCGGAAAAGAGCATCTGCTCGGCATCCATCTGCTGTACATTTCCGGCTAGACCAAAGACCCGCATCCTCTCGGATGTGCTCTTCACTGCATATTCGGTGAGGTCGATACCCGCAAAAGATTTGGCATGCTCAGCAAGCAATTGGGCGTGACTGCCATTCCCGACTCCGATTTCCAGCACGTCTTTCGTCCGCAGAGAATCGAAATCGATGAGCCAGTCAAAGGGGATCTTCTTGCAAGGCGCATAGAGCTCCACCGCAGCAAAAAACCGCTTATCGATTTCGGTATAGAACTCCTTGCTGAACTCCGCGTAAGGAATGCCGTCCTTCCAGTCGTAGCGCATGGGATGGCTTTCCCACCAGTCACGATTGGCGTGCTGCCAGCCTTGCTGCTCGTCTGGAGTGGCCGGAAGCGCAGTAGGCCGGCTGAAACCCTCGTGGCAACTCGGCGAACTCTTTCATGAGCTTCGTCATGGCTGCCCGCCTGCGTGCGCTAGCTTAGGAGCTTTCGTGCTCTCGATGCCGTACGGTTGCAACAACTCCTGCAGCGAACCGGAAAGTGCTTGTTCAGAAAACGTATCCAGCGCCCACTGCCTGCCCGCAGAACCCATCGCGGCTGTCAGCTGAGGGTCAGCTAAGATCGTGAGCACTGCATCCGCAACGTCGTCCTTCGAAGCCGGATTGACCAGGAGACCTGTTCTCCCCGGAAGCACAGCTTCTGAAGCGCCGCCGGAGAGACTTCCTACGACGGGCTTCGCTGCCAGCGCCGCCTCGACGTAGACGCGGCCAAATCCCTCGCCTCCAACTTCCCCACGCTCCTCCTGCCCGCGACTCGGCAGTACGAACACGTCACACGCTCGATAGAGTGCGGCTAATTCGTCATCAGGAATCTCTCCCAGGAAGGTAACGTTCCGCGCTACTCCCATTTCCATCGCGAGACTTTGCAGGCTGGTTCTTATCTCGCCCTCGCCGACGACCGCGTATTGCAGAGCAGGCTGTGCTTCCAAGATTTTCGGCAAGGCGCGGATAACGGTGTCGATGCCTTTGAACTCGTTGCCGCGAACCAGCGTGCTCACTGACAGCAATAGCGGGCCGGCTTGCTTGAGGCCGTTGACGGTATCGCCCGATCCCTGTGGAGACAGCAACAACTTCGCGAAGGCATCAGGAATCGCGTTATAGACAACCTTCACGCGGGAATTTTGGATTCCATCCATCTTCTGAACTACGTCCGCGGTATAGCGGCTGACGGGGAGAATGAGGTCCGCGTTCTTTAAGGCGGCGTGTCTCAGCCGCGAGGTACCCCACCAAATTTCCACGCTGTGACATGCCACCCAATAAGGCGTACGGAAGGCCAACTTCATCAGAGCGGCTACGGGCGCCAGGGCCACATGGTTCGCTATGACAAGGTCATATCTCTTCGCTCCGGCCGTCGCGGCATTAAAAAGGAACTTCAGCCTCGATAGAACGCCGGCGCGTCCGCTACTGCTAACCATTCCGCCCACGCCGAATTCCGTCGGAACATCACCCGTGTGTCCCCAATCGAAGAAGCACAGAACGTCGACGTTCTCGGGGCCAAGCATCTTTCCCAGCGAGGACGCCAGCGTAGAGGTGTACCTTGCGATTCCGCCGCGAGTAAAAATGTCGGTCGCCAGAATGAGGACCTTCACGCGATGTCCTCCCCGCCGCGCAGCGGACGCAGCGCTACTTTGCAGTTATCGGAGAACTGAACGTGGCGGCCAGAGCGGTTCGCATGAGTCGGTTAGGAACGCTCCAGACTGGGATTGAACCCAAGCGAATAGTCGTTACTGCCACGACGGGCCAAAGCCACCACTCCGGCTACCAGGACGAAGACCAGCAGGGTTTGAATGAAGGTGGCGATGGAGTTGTCGAAGTCGCGCTCGACCGACATGGCACACTGGGTGGCGACCATCACGGTGATGGCAGCGCCGCAGAACGCGGGCAGATGGCCCTTCCATCCATCCACCAAGCCCAGCAGCACTCCAAAGATCAGCGCGCCCAAGGCAATGTAGAGCACGCCGCCCGCGTCGTAGAGATCGCCGGGCATGGAAGGAGCGATGGAGGCGCCGGAATTCTCGCGGGTGGCCTGATCGTCGAAGGCCCAGATGCGCGAGCCGAAGTCGATGCCGGCGCCGGCGCCGCTCTTGCCGCTATAGAGGAAGCGCGGCACCACGCCGCGAACCAGAGGCGAGACCAGTACGTTGCGTCCGGAATGCGGCTCGAGCGACGGCACCAGCGCGACGGTCAGCAGCATGGAGTCGAAACCATGGAAGCGGTGCGTCGGTTCGTCGGAAGCTGCCGCGAGCCAGCCGCTAAGGCCGCCTTCGCCAACCTCACGCGCCACTTCTTCGGCGCGAACGTTCTGCCACTTGATGAGCCGGTAGGAATGGACCACGGTGCTGAGCACCAGCAAACACGCCAGTCCAGCTGGCACGATCTTCAGCAGCGACGGACGCCTGCCCGCGAACATGGCCGCGATCAGGGGAATCAGGAGAATGGGCGCGAGGTTCTCGCGATAGGGACTGACCACTCCGCGCACCAGGGCCGGCAGCAACACTACAACCTGGATGGTACCGATGCGCCACTTGGGACCAGGCTGGCGGAAGTGGTCCCACCAGATGATGGCCGCCGGCACCATGTAGAAGTTGGCCAGCAAAGACAGCGGTGTGAGCAACATCAGTGGAACGTGCCCGCCCTCGGTCAGGTAGAAGATGACGGAAGCCAGCAGCGCAAATGGAATGGCAGCCGCGTAGGCCACGTCAGGCGTAAGCGCGCGCGCAACTCCCAGCGGCCCAGCGCCACGACGACGCACCGCGATCGCATAGGCCGCTGCGACCAGTACCCAGAACATCCAGCAGTAGGACAGAGTGGTGTTGACCGTGGGGACCGGCAGCGCGATCAGACGGAGGCCGCCATTGCCCCACTCCACGGCGTTGTAGGCCAGCATGGAGAAGCGCAGGACGATGTCGAGACCGAAGTCGAGCCAGACAAATCCATAGAGCGAACGCAGAAGCGCGCGCCAGCCGTCACGCTTCCAGTCGGGGACGAGGCGTACCGAGACCAGCCAGCAGGCGGTCATTCCCGCCATGAGGAACCAGGATTGAAGGTCCGTACGTAAGCCGGCAAAACCAGGCATAGACTCTATTCGCCGTACCGCGGCGGTAGGGCAACGAACTCACCTCAAGAGGTGCGACCAGTAATGTTCGCCTGGTGAAGCAAGGCGGCGAGGGTTTTAGTCAGGGAATCAACTCGGGGCCAGAGCCGAATCCGGAGGGTGACGATGTAATGGCGACGGCTAAGTCTACAGATGCGAATGGTTCGGGTCAATTAAGTAATTAGAATTTTTCCTGGAGCGAAGCAGCGAAAAACCCAATAAAAATCAGCTTATGCGCGTAGTATCCCCAGAAAGTGGTAGAGCGGTGGAAGGATTTCGAGGCGGTGTAGTTTGCTGTCAGCCCTTGTAAGCCATCGTCATGTGAGGGAATAGTTGTACTCTTTTCATGGTCGCGAACATGATGACGGAAGCCGCTGACCAGCGTGCTGCCGTGCGCACTCCCGGGGTAATCGTTAAAGACTCCACGCCTTTGAACATTCCCGTGAATCGCCTGGCCGGAGTAAAGCCAGCCCTGATCATGAGCATATCGAGAGTGGATGGGACGAAGTGATTGATATGCTCGACCAAGGTCGAGCTCTGGCCACTTACCCAGCAATCGTCCGCGCAGTGAGACAACGGCGTTGTTGGGAACATCAATCAGCAGCAGGCCGCCGGGCTTCAGAATTCGCTTTAGCTGGCAAAGCAATTCAAAGGGAGCGCTCACGTGCTCCAGCACGTTCATCAGGGTGACCACATCGGCCCAGCCTGCCCATGACACCGCAGCCTCGTCGGGAAAGACAACCGGACATCCGACATTTCGCTCAGTCTCACTTCGTTCGCGCGGATCAATGCTGATACCACGCACGTTGAAACGCGGAGGAACGCCGCAGTGGTAGCCGTCGATCGACTGGGCGGCGAGCAGGAACAGGCCGCCCGCGCATCCTACATCCACGAAATTGATGTTGCCCTGCGGAATTGTCTTTACGATGAATTGCAGAACACGCTCGTAGAGGCCTACCGATTTAATCTGATTGGCGAGGCCATAGTGTGCGGGCGACAGGCTGGAGGTCGTGTCCGTGCGCTCTAGCGCCAACTTGTCGTAGTGCAGGATTTTTCCTTCAATCGTCTGGACCGTATGCGTGAATAGCATCCGGCAATCGGAGCAGCGGACGAGTTCATACTCGTTCTCGCGGGAGAGGGGTTCCGTGTGGGATGAGCTTCCACACGCCGGGCAATCGCGTTCGAGCATGTGTGACGCGAGCGTCAACGTCTTTTAACACTAGTGCCCATCGTCAATCCGGGACGCCGTTGAGCTCGCCGAGAATTTACTGCGGTTTTCGAGAGTAGCAGATCAGGTTCTTTGTCCATAGGCGTTGTGTCTCGCCGCTTTCGATGATGCGAGCGCTGTTTGCGGCGAGTTTGATAATTCGCCAAAGGAAGCCACGAACTCGCCCTTTGAGATCCTTCGGCGCCGGTCCGGTCTCATAGAACTCGATCTTCTCGAATCCAGTCAGCCGCAACAGTTGAGTCAGAGAGCCTTCGGAAAATATCGTGAGATGGGTAAGGTCTCCATAAATCACTTGACTGGCAAAAAGCCCCTCGCCGTTGGGAGTCTCGAGGATCAATATTCCGCCAGGCAGCAGTGCCGCGTTGATTAGTTCGAATAGCGGAATTTGTTCACTCTTATTGAAGTGCTCTACAAAATCCAAAGCGATGACGGCACCGAGGCTCGACTGCGACTCACGCAGATGTTGAAACACATCACGAACCGTTGCATTTAGGCCGCGCTCTGTGGCTAAACGAACCTGCTCGGCGGAAACATCAATGCCTGAGGCATTCCTGAAGCCTTTATCCTTGAGGAGTTGGAGCATCTGTCCCGCCCCGCAGCCAAGATCGAGGATGGCAGCGTCTGGCGGAAGATCGCGCAAGAGGGGAAACAGCTTATATTCCGACCACTGGTACCAGCGCAGGTCCGCAGCTTCGTCTCTTGGCCCTTTAAAGGTTGAGACGTAGTGGTCGTAGAGATGCTCACGAAAGGCCGTGGACGATTTGTTTGGAGTTTCCATTTTTGAGCTGTCAGGCTGCAGGCATTGTATACACGGGCGCAGAGGTATTTTTCCTAGCGATGCCGACCAGGTTCAATCCAGTTCCTGTGACCTGCATCATCGTATTTGCGGCTGCAACGGCAACGTGTCGGGCCACACGCTTGGCGGTGAAGCCATCGCGGACGATTCCCTGCTGAAAACTTTGCGCCGGGCGGATGCTGACCGGCTCAAGCCCGCCCTTCCGGAAAGCCAGCGACAAGGTTTTAGGAGTGAACTGGTTCAGGTGTCCAACTCCAGCCACATAGCCGTCGCCGCGCTTCAGCATTTTCTTGAAGCGCTCTTTGCGGAGTTGCATGGGGCCGTTGGGAGATTTCACCACCAGCAGTCCGCCGGGCTTGAGCAGTCGCGCACACTGCGTAATCGATCCCATCGGATCGTACATGTGCTCCAGTACGTCGAGCATGGCGACGGCGTCGAAGCTGGCTTCTGGAAACGGCGGATCGGAGATAACGCCGCATTTCACATCCTCGATGCCAAGCTCTTTGCGGCAGAATTCCGGGAACTCCGCGTTGATTTCCAGGCCGCTCACCTTCCACCCGGCGTCGCTGGGCATCGGCAAGGAAGGTCCCGATACCGCAACCTACCTCCAGCATTGTTCTGCCGTTCGGCGGACCGAGCAGCGACAGAATGTGACGATTGGAATACTTTGTGGCTTCATGCCACCAGAAGAAATTTTCCATGCTCAGGCCGTAACCGCCGCCAGCCCGCTCCTCGTAGTAGCCGTTCACGTAGCTTTCGGGAAAGTCGCGCTCAACGTAGACGAACGAGCAATCGGCGCATGCGACCACGTTGATTTGCCGCTGCGTATAGGCGGCTGACCGGGTCGGGTCGGGACTGGCAGGCTCTTTCTGTACCAGTGACGATCGCGGGCTCTCGCAGAGGGGGCACGACATGAGGCAGGATTCTACCACCGTGCCCGCCGGACAATTGCACCATTCGTCGCCACTCATGCCTCTTACCGAAATACCGATTCCGCCCGATGCAGAACCAACGCGAATTCGGGAAACATCTCCGGGCAGATGCTCTCGCCACCGGAGAAATCGAGGATGGTGGCCTCTAAGGTGGAGGGAATGCGGCTAATGAGCCGTTCTTGCAGCGTCATGGCATCGTAACATCGCGCGTGCTCCTGGTTCGCGAAGCCGCGCACCGGCATCAGCTCTGCCTCTTTGTCGTAGGTTCGCAGCAGGGTTGGGGTGACCGCTACCGGGTCGAAATATATCCGCGGTGTGGCCGCAACATAGAGCGGCAAGATAAGGCATGCCCCGTTCGGACTTAGAACGCGATCGACCTCGCGCATGAACTCGCTATCGGCGTTCCCCATGAAGTGCTCGAAGGAATTGTGCAGGGTGAGTGCATCGAAATAGCCGTCTGGTATGGCGGTCATGTTCTGGGCAAATCCGCCGAGTTGAAAGTGCGGCAAGTCGTCCTGATAAGTCAGGTCCTGCATCCAAAATTCGACTTGTGGATAAAGCTTGGCGAATGTTTTTTGAATTGGACTGGCGCACGAGGCCACATCGCAATATCGCTTGACCTGGCTGAAATCGAGCAGTTCCAGCCCGAGAGCGTGTTCCAGCGCTTTAGCTCGTCCCTTGTCGATGTCGTAGAACTCGCGGTGCCGCGCGAAATACCCTTCCAGGTTGTCGCGGATTGGTGCGGAACCAAGATTGACCTGCCTCCAGTGAACCCGAGGCGAGATTGCCTGCTGCATGCGCGCCGCCTGCTCCTGATGCGAGCAATCCATTGAGATGGACCGCGGCGCAGAGACGTTGAGCCCGGCAGAGCGCACCCTCAAGAGTTGGTAATAATAGCGGGCAGGATGGTAGACCGGACGCAGTGCAGGGTATATCAACCTTCGGAGGAGACTGCGACGCGGCTCGGGGGTGGGCATCGTTAGAATTTTAGCTTAGTCGCCTTCCCGACCTCGCGCCTTCTTCTTGCCGATGACCATGATGCCTTGAGCGTAGTCCACGCCCATTAAATAGCACAGCACGCGCATGGCGAAGAAGCGCAGGCGCGCGGCGATGCCTTTGGGCGAGTCTCCGCCTCCGACGAGATCAGCAGCCAGATTGGCAGGTCGCCATGGCCGGAGGCCTCGACGGATATAATCCTGCAGGGTTTCGGGTCTGCGCTAACTTTCATGCCTAACTTCTCCGTTATCATCTGCACCCACAATCCGCGCGCTGACTTTCTCCATCGAGTTTTGGAGGGCCTCAAAGCCCAGACTTTGCCGAAAGACCAATGGGAGTTGTTACTGATCGACAATGGGTCTAAAGAGCCATTGGCATCGAGGTGGGATCTTTCTTGGCATCCGCGCGGTCAGGTGATACGGGAAGAGGAGTTGGGCTTAACCGCAGCACGACTGCGGGGCATCCGCGACTCGCGGGGCGACCTACTTGTTTTCATTGACGACGACAATATACTGCAATCCGACTATCTCATGGAGTGCTTGAGCATCGAGGCGCAGTACGGCTTTTTAGGGGCCTGGGGCGGCCAAGTAATTCCAGAGTACGAGGTGCGGCCCAGCGAGGCGATCAAACCTTTCTTGCGTTATTTGCTAATCAGACAATTTCACGAGGCAAAGTGGTCGAACACGATAAATTTCCACGAGACGACGCCTTGCGGAGCGGGAATGTGCCTTCGCCGTGGCGTCGCAGAGGAATACGTGGCGCTGTTAGCCAGTGATCCGCGCAGAAAGATCCTCGATCGCAAAGGAGAGCTAATTTTTGCCGGAGGAGACTCCGACATGGCCCTATGTGCGAGGCGCATTGGCTTGGGAATGGGGCTGTTTCCAAACTTAAAGTTGGTTCACCTCATTCCCAAGAACCGTTTGGAAGAAAGTTTTTTTCTCAAAGCTGCCTACGGTGGTGGATATTCCTTCACTCTTCTGGATTTTCTGCACGGACTACGAACGGAGCCCCAGAAGGCAGGATTCTCGCGCCGCACCATCCGGTTCGCCAGACTTCTCGGTCGATCACGCTTTGAAAGACGCCTAGCGGCACAGGAGAAAAAGGGAGAGTCGCTAGCTTGGAAGACGATTGAAGAATGGAAACGGCATTCTGAGTGATCACCTCCAGTGGGAAGGGTGGCCGCCGGCGCGCCGAGATGGCTAACGAGCTGCCATTTCGGGAATCGTTGTTACCTTCGTTCTGGCAGCGGCGGTTTGTGCTTTGGGAGAGCGCGTGGACGACGTAGGCTGGAAGGCAGTTGGTCAGTTGTCAGTTGTCAGTTGTCGGTTGTCGTAGTCAGTTCGTCAGTACCAGCCCGTATAGATGACGGTAAGTGATTTGTTTGTAATATTTTAGCTATAAGTCCAATGGATTGAGGATTTTGCGAGGATTTATTTTTGACGGCCGTTTGTTTTCAATATTTTGCGAGGTATGGGGGGAGGGGGGGTCAGGGGCTAGGGGTCAGGGGCTAGGGGTCAGGGGCTCGGACCAGTCGCCAGTTGACAGTAGTCAGTAGTCAGTAGGCAGCGGCCAGGGTTGTCAGTTGTCAGCGGCTAGGAGTCAGTTGTCGGCGCAAAGGACCCTGCAGGAGGGGAAGATGACAGGGATTGGGGAGAGTCCGATTGGGTCACGGCAAAGCCCCTCAGTGGCTGAAAGCCGCGATGATACTGCCGCATTTACGGACGGCCTGAGGGCCTTCCCCTTCCAGAAAGCAGGCCCATTGCCTATTTTCCCGTCCAGCAGGCGGGCCGTTTCTCCAGAAATGCCGAGATTCCTTCTTGCGCGTCGGCGGCCAGCGAATTCATGCTCATCACTTCCTTGGCGTAGGCATAGGCTTTCGGCTGGTCGAGATCGATCTGGGTGTAGAACGCCTGCTTGCCCAGGGCGACAACGAGCGAGCTGGCCTGGGCGATGCGTTCGGCCAACTTGCGGCCATGCTGGGCAAGTTCGGCGGCCGGAACAACCATGTTGACCAGCCCCCAATCCGCAGCGGTCACCGCGTCGATCATCTCGCCGGTCAGCAGCATCTGCAGTGCCCGCTTGCGTCCGACGGCGCGGCTGAGGGCGACCATCGGGGTGGTACAGAAGAGCCCAATTTTTACGCCGGGGGTGGCAAACGATGCCTGCTCGGAGGCGACGGCCAGATCGCAGGTGGCAACCAGTTGGCATCCGGCGGCGGTGGCAATGCCCTGCACCTCGGCGATTACGGGTTGCGGAATCGATTGCACACGTGTCATCAGCTCAGTGCAGACATCGAAGACCTGGCGGTACTCGTTGATGTCGCGTCCCACCATCTCGCTTAAGTCGTGGCCCGAGGAGAAGACTTTGCCGGCGGCCCGCAACAGCACTACCCGCAGTGCGCGATCGCGGCCAATTTCGTTCAGGCAGGCGATCAGCTCGGTCATCAACTCCAGCGACAGCGCATTGCGCCGCTGTGGACGGTTCAGCGTGACCACGGCAATTTGGCCTTCGGCGTCGAAGAGGATGTTCTGGTACTTGGCAGCGCTGACAGTCTGCGATTCGGACATCACGAAGCTCCTTCTCCCGCGGTGCGCGATTGCTGGCGCAACACGTTCTTGCGAATCTTGCCGGTGGAGGTTTTTGGCAGCGCCCCAAAGTGTACCGCCTTAGGACACTTGAAATGTGCCAGGCGCGCGCGGCAGAACTCAATTAGATCCTGCTCGCTGACGACGGCATCTTCGCGGAGCAGCACGTAAGCGTGAGGCACTTCGCCCCACTTATCATCGTGGCGGGCGACAATCGCCGCCTCCAATACAGCCGGATGCTCGTACAGCACGCGCTCGACCTCGAGCGAGGAAATATTTTCTCCTCCGGAAATGATGATGTCCTTGGCGCGATCGCGGATCTCGATATAACCGTCAGGATGCATTACCGCCAAGTCTCCAGAGTGAAACCAGCCGCCGCGAAATGCGGTCGCGGTTGCTTCGGGCTCGCGGTAGTAACCCAGCATGACGTTGTTGCCGCGCATCACCACCTCGCCGACCGTGAGTGCGTCAGCCGGAACATCATGCATGTCTTCGTCTACCACTCGCATGTCAGTTCCGAAGACGACGTAAGGAACGCCTTGCCGCGCCTTGAGCAAGGCGCGTTTCTCCAGCGGCGCATCGTCCCAGTCTGAGTGCCAGGCGCAAACCGAGTGCGGACCGTAGGTTTCTGTGAGTCCATAAACGTGGGTCATCTCGATGCCAACTTCCTCGGCCGCCCGGATCACGGCTGGCGGCGGAGGCGCCGCTGCAATCGCCATCTTGAGCTTAGGGCGGAAACTGATGCCGTGACGCGAGCAGTACTCGGTCAGCGTGCGTACTACGACAGGAGCGCCGCAGAGATGAGTGACGCCTTCATCGTCGATCAGCTTGACCGCACGCTCGGCGTTCACTTCAGGCAGGCATATGTGCCGCGCTCCTACGGCCGTAATCGCCCAGGGAAAGCACCAGCCGTTGCAGTGGAACATCGGCAGCGTCCAGAGGTAGACCGAGCGATACGAGAGTCCGTGTTCGACTATTTCTCCGATGGCATTGAGGTACGCGCCGCGATGGGTGTACATCACGCCTTTGGGCACTCCGGTGGTACCGCTGGTGTAATTGATGGAGATGACGTCGTCCTCGCTGGGAGCATGCGGCACGACAGGCTTATCGGCCTCACCGAGAAAAGCTTCGTAATCGGCAATAATTCGCTCCACGTGCGGAATTTCAGGACGAATCGCCTGCAGTGGCGCGAGAAGGTCAGCATCGCCCAGCAAAATTCTGGCGCCGCTATGGTTCAAGATGGTGGCCAGTTCGCCGCCTTGGAGCCGAATGTTCAGCGTAACCAGCACCGCGCCGATGAGCGGAACCGCAAAGTGAGCTTCCAACGGCAGCAGCCCGTTGCGTGCCAGCACGGCAACGCGATCCGTGGGGGCTATGCCCGCCTGCTGCAAAGCAGCGCCGAAAGCGCACACGCGATGCTGCATCTGGTAGTAGGTAAAGCGTCGGTCCCCGTCCACCACGGCGGTGCAGTCGCTGTAGCAGATGCAATTACGCGAAAGAAATTCCAATGGAGTAAGTGCCGATAGCATGGCCGCCGCCTGGGTCGGGGAAGTTAGGCGCGATTATATATCGAGGGCTACGAGACATCTGTGAGAGCAACCAGGAAAATCTGCCATCCTACTCGCGCTCAGATGTTGGAGGCATCCCGAGAATCTGCCGGAGAAGCGCCTGGTTCGCCGGGAAGTTCCCAATGTCGGCTGCGGCGACTGACGAAGGCAAAAGGCGCCCGTCGGTGGTGCCATTGGCCAGCCCGAGCAACATGGCGCGCAGCAGCTCGCGCAAACGCACGGTGTCAAACAGGGCGACCGTCGAGCCCGGGTAGAGGCGCTGATTGAGCTGACTATTGTCGCTGAAAATTCCGGGACGGCCAAGCGCGGCCGCGAGAAAGGTGACCCGACCGAGAATACTGCCGGCGGTCAAATTGATGACGCCGTCGCACTCGGCCAGAAAACGAATGAAGGAACGATATCCGCGTTTGCCTTCGAGCACGAAGGGCAGACCGTCGGCAAAGCCAGACGACTTATATCGCTCGCGGTCGGTGGAGTTGTACACGAAGGTATGCAACGTGAGGTGCTCGCGCACCGCAGTAGGCAACTCCTGCCAGAGGTCGAGCAGAATGGTCTTCAGCACGAAGGGATGGTTCTGCACGATGTCGTGGAAACTGATGGGAACTTGCACCAGGATTTTGCGGGCGCGCAGGTTGCGCTGCGAAGTTTGTCCCAACTTCTGCGTAGCCGCAAAATCGTATGGCCACGGAATGACGGTGGCGCGCTCGCGTCCGATGAGACCGTCGCAGAATGTTTTGAGCTCGGGAGAATATGCCCATACGTATCGCGCCGCACCGAGGATGTGTTTCACCGAGCGGAGCTTCGGGTCGGTGAGGTCGCGGGAAAGAATCGCCGGCGGCCCGGGAATGACGGCGACGGGCGGGTCGGCGGCGGCGACCAGCGATTCGAGGTAACGAAGTTGGGTTTCGGAACTCTGCAGCTCGGCGAGGACAAGGTCATATTTGCCGCGCGGAATTTTTTCGTCTTCGCGGAGCAGGTCGAACTTGTCGGAGAGCATCAGAGCCAGGCAGTAGACGTCGGGATAGATGAGGCCTTCGAGACGCATCTTCAAATACTTCGCCGCCAACCGTTGCTTGCGCCACAGGCGGCTGTGACCGCTGACGAAGGCAATGCGCAACGCGTCGCTCAAGTTGCCGAGCTCCGTTGGTTGGCAAGGGCGGAAGATAGCAGTCCGCACTCGCGGAGCACGGTGGCGGCGCGCACATCGTACGTTTGTGCGGCAGCAAGCTGGATGGCGTTACGGCGAATGCGTTCACGCAGGTCGCGATCGCGCAACAACTCGTCGATTTTGTCGTCAATCTCCTCGGGGGTGCGATAGTACATCGCCGCTTCGCCTTCGGGAAAGAATTCATCCTGCTCGGGCGAATAACGAGCGAGCATCACGCCTCCGCTGCCGGGGATTTCAAAAGTGCGCATGTTGGGACCGCCGAGATTTTCCGCATTCAACACATTCAGCGACACTGCCGCCTTCGCCATGATGCTGCTGACAGCGCTTCCCCAAACTGGCTGATGAACGCGATGCTGTCCCGAAGAAGTGCTCCATTGCGCAGGCCAGTTGTTGCCCCAGATCGCGACCTTGTGCCGGCGAATCGCGGCAACTTCGGCGCAACGCGCGCGCGAGTAAGTCGCCACGAAGGCAACGTCGTGCGTGACTTTGCACACGTCGCAATACAGTCCCTCGTTGTTGGGCTGCGATTGCTGCCGGAACAATTCGGGATCGACGGCGAATGGAAGGTACTTCGCTTCGACCCCGTCGCGCTGCAGGCGTTGCATCAGAGCGCGTTCCCACATCCAGACAATGCTGTACTCGCGGAACACGGCGATGAGATCGCGACGCAGAGCGGAAGCTTCGCGCGGACTCCAGCGCACGCCAATGTAAGGATGATCGGGATAATGATTGACGAACGGAGCACCTGTCGATCGGCGTATCTGACAAATCGTCTCGGGATGAAAGAAGGAGCACTTGACGGCGAAGATGAGCGCAGGCTGAACGCGCAGCGCAATTTCGGTAGCCTCGCGGTTGACCACGTTCCACAGTCTCGCGCGCATCGCACGACGCAGAATACGATTGCCCGAAAAGCGGCTCGCACGCCGCAGCGCAACCTCGGAGTCGAAGCGGACCACTTCCATGCCGAGACGCTCGAAGGCACGCGCGTAAGTTTCAGCAAGCGCTCCTTCGCTCAGCGGTCCGATGACGAGGACTTTACGATTCATTGGGGAATAAGATCCTTGCAGTCCGAGGCACTCGAAACCTGCTGCAGCAGCACGCTGTCGCGACGCAATGTTGCTTCCGCCCTGGAGAAGGAGAAATCTCGCTCGAAGGTAGCGCGAGCATTTCGGCCGAGTTGCTCGCGTAGCGGAGTATTACGTAACAGCGAAACGATTGCACTTGCGAAGTCTTCTGGCTTAGTGCGTATCAGAGCGTTCTCTCCGTCCATGATGTCGACGCCATTGACGAGTTCGGGCGAAGCCACGATAGCTTTGCCTCGCGCCATCGCCTCCACAAGTTTCAGCGGCACACCACCGCGCAGGAAAACAGGAAGTGCAAGCACCGCGCACTCATCCATGAAGCGGCCAGAATCCGCAATCAGGCCATGCACCTCAACGCGCGGCAAAAGCCTGAGCTTCGCAATCGCAGAGTTGGGCATATTTGCTCCAGCGATGCGCAAGGTCGCATTAGGACACTCAGCAAGCACATGCGGGAAAACTTGCTCGGCCAGGAATAAAGCAGACTGCAAATTAGGAGCATACGAATATGTACCAATGAAACCGACGATCGATTGGCCTCCTGCAGATGCACGAGGAAGGACTTGTTCGTCGAGGCTATTCGGAATCACCAGTACTCTAACTTCGGGAGCAACGCGACGAAATTGGTCGGCCTCAACCGTAGAGGTCGTCCAGAGCTCCGAAGCCTTTCGCAAGAAGACACGCTCTTGCGTTCGGCAGGCCAGGTGATTGGCATAGAGTCCGAGGCGACCCCCGCGTCCGTCGAGCTCCATAAAGGAAGCGCTGAGCTTGGACAAGACATCAGCCGCATCAACGATGACCTTGACTCTAAGCTGCTGAAGACGAACGGTGTAATGCATGAACATCGATGGCAGAACCACAAACTCGGCATCGACGCGCTGCGCCTCGGCCAGAATAATTTCCGCTGCGCCGATGTGGTCGTACGACATAGAGAATGGATAATGCTTTCCCGGAATGCCGAGCGCGCCGCGCAGCAGAAAATCGGCCTTGTGAAAAATCAGCGAAGCGTTCGAGAAGTCGTGATGCGGAAATCTTCGACCCCCATGACGAACTTCGTCGCAGATTCGCGCCAGTGGCGTGGACTCAACCGGCAAAGGCTCGCGCTCCTCAGTGGAAAAGTACAGCAGCGCACTAAAACAGCCAAGTCGATGCAGGAGTTCCAAGTTACCCACATGCCTAAGGTGTAGCCCAGTCGTGGCGGGGAACGGAAAATCCGGCAGCACGGTGAGCACCCGCGCTCCGCTGGAGGGCCGCGACAAGCCCGGCTCTTTTTCCGTGATAGGCATTAGGCTATGAGTCAAAGTCGCGACGCCGGGCCAGCAGAATCCCGCAACCTTCCATTGTTGATGGACGAACCGTAATCTCGTGACTCGCGCTTAGAACATCCCGCAAGAGAGCCAACGTGCCAGGCGCAATTTGATCGTGATACTCCATTGCAATTCGTTTGAAGCGACCTAGCAGCTCCGGCGATGCTGCCGCGAAAACATCATGCTCCGAACCCTCAATATCAACCTTCAGGAAGTCGATTTCCTGGGCGCGAACCACTTCAAACAATCTTGATAATGGTATGACCGGAATTCCCCCGGCCCCTTTTGCATCGACGTGAAGTAGGTGATCGAGCGAGCGATTGCCTACCGCCTGCATCTGCCCGGAGCCGAATCCAGCGCCCAGAGCCACTTCGTAACAGGTCACATTCCTCTGATTAGCTCGCTCGACATTGGCTTGCAGGTATTTGAAATTCTCCCCGAAGGGCTCGAGCGCGATCACTTTGCACTTAGAATTTTGCCGCGCAATGTAAATCGCAAACAAACCGATATTCGCGCCAGCATCAACAATGATGTCTCCATCGGCTGGACGATAAAACCCGTCAGTATAAATCCGCTCGAGCCATATCTCCTGCACGGCTTCCAACAAACCATCCCGCTGGGGAGGGTGCGCGATGCGCGTGCCGTCCCAAAGCACGACTCCATCGCATGGCTGCGCCGCACGCATCTTCTGCACCAAGGTTCGGCCATTGCGAAAATGCAGCATCAGCGAACCCATCTGGAGAACACTTTTCAGATACATAAAGAAGCGCGGAAAGGCACTTTGGCGGAACCGGTCAACTCTTGATAGACGGAAATCATTTTATCAACCACAGGACGTGGCGAATAATGTTCCTCAATCAAGGTGCGCGCTGCGTCGCGCATCTGCTGTCGTTCGGCTGAGTTTTCCAGCAAACGGCACACCTTGGCCGCCAGTTCATCGTCGGTCTCGGCAACCCAGCATTCCCGTCCATTCTCGTAATCGATACCTTCGACGCCTTCCCACGTAGTGACCACAGGAACGCCGTAAGCCATCGACTCCATGACTTTCACCTTCATGCCGCTGCCTCGCGAAGGCGCATACACCATCACGGCGGCCTCGGAAAAAAACTCCGACGGATGCGTCAGGTCATTGGCCAACGTAAGATCTGGCTGCGACGAATATTTTCCCAGATACTTGGTGGCATTCCAGCCCGCGACGAAGAGCTTTGCTCCGGGAACCTGCTGCTTCACCAGCGGCCAAATCCGCGCGATCAAGCGCTCGGCTGCGGATCTTGAAGGCTCCCAGTGCATGGAACCAATCAGTCCCACTACCGGCCCCTGCGCGGCCGGCTGCATTTCATATAGGGCAGGATCCAAGGCAAGGGGCACCACCCAATAATGTCCCGCTGGATTGATCGATTCTGCTATTTCTTTCAACCGTGGCGTGAGCAGCCGTACGTTGTTTACCTCGCGCAGAAGATGTTTGGTGGCGCGTTGCGCCTGCCACAGCGCCTTACGCTTCTGGAAACTCATATCGTCCCCGCCGGCCCGATCGATGACGTCGAAATAGTGCACGTTGAGCAGCGCGCGTGGTGCGTCCAAGCCAAACCAGCCTGTCGACATCTGCTCGAGGTGCAGCACATCGTAACCTTGTGCCCGTTCCCGCGACAATCGAGCGGTCAACTCTGAATCCTGGATCAGTTCGCTGCGTGGGCGCACCAGGTTTTGCCATTTTCGTCGCAGCGCAGCCGAATCCACTTTAAGCCGGTGCCAATGCACAGTGAGCTTCCCTTCCTGCTTCGCCAGCCACTGCTTCGCCTCCGCCACCCGTTGCTCGGACTCCTCCGTCGAAATCACCGCCGCTACCGTATGACCGCGAGCTATTAATTCCGTAATCAAAACATAGAACCAGCGCGCGGCGGTGTCGCCGAATGGATGCGGCACGGCAGGCGTGACGACGATGATTCTCAACGGCGTTGCTCCAGGGCTTCGCTATCGCGGGCCTTAGAAACTGCATCGCCACGGTCCATCAGACCAAGGTACAGATTCAGAGTCTTCTCCGCCGCCTTATGCCAGGAGAAAAATCGCGCCCGCTGGCGACCCTTCTCTGCCATGGCAGTCCGCAAATCCGCATCGCGACTTATTCGTTTCATTTGCTGCGCGATGGAAGCCGGGTCTTTCGGATCGAACAGCAAACCGCAGCCATCCAGCACTTCAGGCAGGCTTGTCGTCTCCGAAGCAAGTACCGGCAGTCCCGACGCCATCGCCTCGACGAGCTGCAGCCCGAAGCCTTCGTAAAGCGATGGATGCACTAAAGCAATCGCTCCTTGATATATCGCGGGTAGATCCTGGTCTGCGACCCCGTTCGGACACAGCACTCGTTCGCCGAGGGCCAGTTCGGCGATTCTCTCTGAGGCGGCGGCAAATTCCCACTTGTGCTCGCCCGCCAGCACCAGCGGCGGCGTATCCTTCGGCAGTTGTGCGAAAGCTTCCACCAGTGCACCGACATTCTTGCGTTTGTCGAACCCTCCGAGAAACAGAAAATATTGCGCCGGTAAACCATATTTGCCTTGCACGGACGCTATCTGTTCCGCCGATAACCGCTGATGAAATCTCGCACTCGCTGCGTTGTGGATCACTACCACGCGCTCGGGCGACACACCGTAGAACCGGCAGATATCCTGCTTTGAGAACTCCGAAACGGTGATGTACTTATCTGCCCTGTGGAGTGAAACAAAATCCGCATACTTCTTACGCCAGCGCCCGCGCCAATGTTCCTGTCCGCAATGTTCCGGCAGGCGATCGATGATGTCATGACAGGTGAGCACGTACTTGCAGACTCGCCGGTACGGCAGCCCGCGGTTCGCAGTCGCATGGAAAACATCGATGCGGTTTTGCTTCAATTGCTTCGGAAGCTCCAACTGTTCCCATAGAATCTCTCTTGGTGCCTGGAAGACCACGGGAGTGATATCCAAAACGGACAGAAACTCGGACGCGAGCGGGCCTGGCGAGAACGAAATAAGGTCAACGGTGTCGCCCGCTAGCTTCTTCATCGCCCGGAATAATTCCACCGTGTAGCGTGCAAAACCGCGCATCTCGTAATGCATCAAGATGCGACCGTCGATGCCGACGCGCAACCGCGCAGCCGACCCTCTGCCCGTTGAACTCAGAAGCGATTCCACAATCAGACTACTTCCGCGGCCGGCCCTATTCCCACCCACTCCGCTGCGCTTCGCCAGCTCAAAAGCATGCGCACCAGAAACGCCCCACAAACCACTGCCTCAACAGCCAACACGCCCCCCAGTCGATAAATCGAAGACAAGGCCGCTGAATGCACCAGCAATACGTTCACAATTACCAACCCGGCTCCTAAGACTAACGGCTCTCGCAAAGGAGCAAAGACTCGCAAACCTTCGGTTCGCCGCGCATGCAGAAATGCCAGGAGCCATGTGCTTTGCAGCCCGGCCTGGAACACGGCAAACCCGAATAGTCCGTAGTGATATACCGCATACGTCCCGAAGGTCCACGTTGGGATGGTCCACCACAAACACAGACGAAGGTTGAACCAGGCGTCGTTTTGCGAGAAAAACAGCTCCGTTAAAGGCACTCCAACCGAGCTCATTACGGCGTTCACACAATACGCGTAAAGCAGCGGCTGCGCCGGCAACCACTTCGTCGTGAAGACATACAGAATGATGGGCGTGCTCAGGCTGGCCAACACGGCACACGCGGGCCACGCAATGCTGGCATTGATGCGCAGCGATTTTTCTACCCGTGACCGCAGCAGCGTTGGTTCGGCGGCCGCGCTGCTAAACGCAGGCAAGTAGATGCGGGCCATAGCATTGCAAATTACCAATGGGTAAAGCGAAAGGGTGGTAGCCCATGCCACATAGCCCACGGCGTTCTTTCCCAGCAGGCGTGCAATCATGATGGGCGGAAACGCCAGGGTAATCATGTTGAGTAGCGACCCGCCCTGATACACCAGGCTGAAACCTACATGCGGACGTAGCGAGGCCCATGAGAACTTTCGAAAGGGCGGACGGGTAATGAGATTAAATGCCGCACTGCCAAAGACGTCGCGGCAGCCCATTGCTATGACGTAGCACCAGATACCTTTATGAAGGAAAGCAAACGTGGCCAGCAGAACGGTGTAGATCAGGCTTTCAACCGCCTCCACCGCGCTCACAACTTTGAATCGCATGGCCCGTTCGAGCATGGCAAGCGGCACAGTTCGCTGGTTGCGGACAACCAGCAGCACCAAAAAAATCGCGGCCGGCAGATAGTTCTCCGGCCCGAGTTTCACGAGGCGCAACGCAATCGGCAAAAGAGCGCCAATGACAACTGCGAAAATCAGCGAAATACCAAAAATCACCTTCTGAGCGGTAGCCAACTCGGTTGGCTCCAAATCGCCACGCTTTCGAATCAACGCAGCTTTCAGTCCCAAGTCGCCGAAATAACCCAGGATGCCCTGGGTCACGAAAATCAGAATCGCGAAGCGCCCGACCACCTCCGGACCAAGCCAGCGCGAGACAGCAACGCTGCTGCCCACGCCGAGTCCCATGATCACGATTTGGCGAATGACCAGGGCGATGGCTGCGCCCGTCAGCTTGCCCCGGAACAGCGCTTGCAGCATCGCGCGATAGCCGCCAGGCGATGGAACCGATGCGCAGGCCTCAGCGATGTCGCTGGCTTCGAGCGGCAGATTCTGATCGAGAAACAGCGGACGTTGCTTCATTTCTTATTGATTAGTGGGTGCCTGCACCGGAATACAGCCGCTGTGACCCAAGCCCGATTGCAGCCCTCGAAGTTTTGGGGCAGGAATGTCCAGCGTCGAGCCCTTAAGCATATGGGACACCGTGTCACGATCGCACAACGAGTCTTATCATACGGGGATTCGCACATCCCCAGCACGCCAATCCCACTAAAGTCATAGGCCGCGCTTTCCTGCCGCCTCGGCTGGGTTGTCGATGCTGTACAATCGGTTACATTCCAAGTACATTCTTGGGCGGTAGCTTGAACGGACTTGCAGCCGCGGCTGCATCGTCATGCAATCCTATGCTGCGGACGGCGTTGTGAATGGAACCTGAAAATACCCCTCGAACGTTGATCCCTCACAGGGATGCGCTGCAGCTGTTGCGTCCCCCGGGCGACACTTTTCATGCTGCCTATCATCCCGGTGGCAGCCATATTCCCAGTCTATGGGATTACTGGCGGATTCTACTTCGGCATAAATGGACGGTGTTGTCAGTCGTAGTCATAGCTTTGATTATGGGCGCTGTGGTTGCCTTTTCAACCACTCCCGTTTACGAAGCAGTGGGCCGCGTCGTGATCAATCGTGAAGGAGCCGACACGGCTGGTCTGAAGAGTTCCGATGCCGGCGCGAGCGATTCCTACGACGATTATATGGTCGCCATGGACACGCAGACCCATGTTCTCCAAAGCGATGCTATCGCCAAACTCGTAATCCGGAAGCTGAACCTTGATTCCGATCCTGCCTTCGCAGGCAAAGGCGCTTCTCCAATCAACGGAGGAGACGACCTGTCTTCCGCAGAGGGCCGAAGCATCGAACCGCATCGTGAAGCCGGACTGGTCGGCAAGTTCCACCGCTCACTTCAAATCAACTCAATCCCACGGACACGTCTGCTGGAGATCCGTTTCTCCGGCACCGACCCAAATCTCGCCGCCAAGGCTGTCAATACCGTTATCGATACTTACATCGAGCAGAATTACAAAACCCGCCTGGATGCCACCACCCGCACCTCGACGTGGCTGACTCAGCAATTGTCCGAGTTGCAGCTGAAAGTTCAGGAGTCCCAGGAAAAGCTGGTTCATTACCAAGAGGAGCACGGAATCCTCGGTATCGATGAGAAGGAAAACATCATTACCTCGAAGCTCGACGAGATCAACAAGGAGCTTACGGTCGCCGAAGCCGACCGCATGCAGAAGGAGTCAGTCTATCGTTTGGCTGGTTCTGGCGATCCGGATTTATTGTCCAACCTCGATCCTTCCAGTCCCTTGGTCAAGCTAAGAAATCAGGAAGTGGACTTGCATCGGCAACTGGCGCAGGCGAGCGTAAACTTCCAGCCCACCTATCCGAAGGTGGAGGAACTGAATAACGAGCTCAAAGCCGTTCAAGCCGACATCAAGATCGAAGTTGCGCGCCTGGCTGCCAAGTTCCAGAAGGATTACATGGCCGCCCTGGAGCGTGAAAAGCTGCTTCGCGCCTCTCTGGAAAATCAAAAGACTGCCGAGAACCAGCTGAATGAGAGCGCCATCGAATACAGCCTACTGAAGCGTGATGTCGAGACTAACCGGCAGCTCTATGAAGGTCTCCTGCAAAAATTGAAGGAAGCTGGAGTGATGACCGGGCTGCGTTCGAGCAACGTTCGCATCGTAGATCCCGCCTCTCCTCCAACGGCGCCGTCGTCGCCCAACATCCCCCGCAATCTGATGATCTCACTCTTGGTTGGCCTGGCCGGTGGCGTGTCGCTTGCCTTTATTCTTGAGTCGCGCGACAACACTGTGCACTCGTTGGAACAGGCGCAAATGATCACCGCCCTGCCATCTTTAGCTGTCATCCCGCTCGCGTCCCGCGCCAACCGAGTTCTGTCTCGCGACAAACTCCTGGGCCAACCCGCGGCTGCCGCATCAGTTGCGCGTCCTAAATCCCAGATCGCTGAAGCCTACCGCGCGCTGCGTACCTCCATTTTGCTTTCCGAGGCCGGCAAGTCGGCCAAAGTACTGATGGTGACCAGCGCTCTGCCACAAGAAGGTAAGACGACGACCAGCGTCAACCTCGCCATTGTGCTGGCTCAACATGGCGCTCGCGTTCTCCTGATCGAAGCCGACATGAGACGCTCCGGCATCTCCGAGGTGTTTGCTTTCAAATCCGACCTCGGACTAAGTACGGTGTTAGGCCAGAACACTAGCGTGGATTCAGCCATCCAGTCGATTCCCGGAGTTCAAAATCTATCTGTGCTACCGGCCGGGCCGGTACCCATCAATCCATCCGAGATGCTTGCGTCCACGCGCATGAGAGAGTTACTTATCAGCCTGGGACCGAAGTTTGACCACATCATTATCGACACCCCTCCGGTGTTGAATGTCACGGATGCTGTCCTGCTGTCCGCTTTGGCCGATTCCACGGTCCTCGTCATACGTTCGGGCGTGACCGGCAAGGCTGCGCTACGCCGGGCGCATCAGGTGCTTTCGCATGTAAATGCCCGCATCATGGGCGTGGTGCTCAATGCGGCGGACTCCACCGAGCCGGATCGCTATTACTATGGCAATCGATATCGCGACTACTATGACGACTCTGCCCGGGTCGCGACTGCCCGGGAATAGCCCGGGGGCGACATGGGAATCCTCGCGATAACTTGTTGACTTAGCGACCATCCTTGGCTACCATCGGTTCGACGAAGCCAGCCACTTCGATATTGCCGGAGGTAATGATGCGTCGCTCAAGCCACTTTGCTGGCACCATTTTATTGTGTGTGCTGTTTCTCGCCGCGAGCCTGGCCGCTCAATCTAGCGGCGCCATGCTCTACGCCACGGGCAATGTGACGCTCAATGGCGCCTCCGTGCAAAAGGCGAGCAGCATTTTCAGTGGCGATCAACTCGTCACGTCAAGTTCGTCCATGGTTTCCGTCAATCGCAGCGGTTCGTCGGTGGTGGTAAAGCCAAACTCCGCCATTCAGTACAAGAAATCTGCAATCGAGTTAATTGACGGCACTGCCCAAATCAGCACAGTAAACGGCATGTACGCGGAAGTGGGCAACATCACCATTGCGCCCAAAGACGGATCGGCAGAATTCAGTGTCGCGCGCGTAAATAATCAGGTGGTGGTAACCAGCCTCCAAGGGAATGTCGCCGTGAATGACCGCGGGCACACAACCATGCTACAACCGGGCAATCACACCACCGTGGCTTTAGCTTCAGCCTCCGGAGCCGGTTCTGCGCATTCCGTAGATGGGCCTTTCATTCACCAATCTACGCTTCTTGCGAGTGGGCCATTCTATAGTTTAGTTGCAAATCCTAACGATCTTCCATGGTGTCCCAGCGTGGGAGCCTGCAAGCCTGGCATGTCTTCCCACGTCACCTGCAAATGTCCTCTCCCATAATAGTTTTGATACTTGCATGACGTTCTTACTCTTGCGGCTCAATGGCGCAAGGGAGGATTTACTTTTCTGCAAAGCAAGAACGTGATTGGGACCGGAGTCATGCGACGCGGTCCTTCCCCGCCGACACTCTTAACGTGGCCAGTGCAGCGCACGTCGAAAACCACGCCGCATTGGCTGGAATGTGCAGATTGAAATCCACCAAGCTGTGCACGAGGATTCCGCAGCAACCCAGCGAGGCCCCGAGTTGAAGCCATGATCTGCTGCCGGTGAGATTGGAGCGCAGCCGGATCCAGAACGCCTCGTGAACGAAGATGATGAGCCCAAGCAAAGCCATTAATCCGCCAGGCAGACCCGTTTCAGCCAGAAGCTGAGCATAGTCGTTATGGGCATAGGTCCATGTCTTGTCGCTCACAAAGCTCTCGTATTGGGGATAGACCGCCTCAAACGTCCCCAAGCCTGTGCCCGCCGCAAGGTGATCGCGAAACATGCGCAGCGTGTCATGCGCGACCTTCGGCCGGTTACCCGTGACCTCGGTGTCGCTGAAGCGAGTCACCGTGGCGAGTCGCGCCGGCAGTTCACTGGGAGCAAGAAAAAGCAGGAAGGCCACGGCCGCGAGGAAAAGTCCTGCCGCTCCGCAGAGCAGACCAACACGTTTTCTATCGCGGGTACGTGCGATGACGATGACGATGAGCACCAGCAGTTCGGTGACCAGCGAAAGCAGGCCGCCGCGTGAACCGGCAAACAGCAGCGAGGCCGTTGCAATCAGCAACGCGAATCCCCACAGCAGTGAAAAACGCGACTTGCGGCCAATTGCGATGTAGTACGCTCCCGCGATGGGAACGAGCATCTCGAACAATCCGGCAAAGTGATCGCGGTTGATGTAGGGACCGAAGTTAACATTCGGTGAAGGCCCAAACCAATAGATCGATCCTGGCGCCGAGAAGAATTGCAGGATTCCGAATAAGCCGACGAGTGAAGAATAGATGAGCACGTAGAGTCCGAGCCGCTCCCAGAGGCTCTCCGGCGCAGCGTAATACAGCTGCGTTGTGAGGAAAAAAATGAGGAGGCAGATCGCGAGTTTGAGCGTGGCCTCGCTGGTGCTTGCGGGGTCGACACTCCAGCGGCCGTACAACTGAAGGAGTACGAAGCCGAGCAGCACAAGTCCCGGCACAAACAACCAGGACCATGCCAGCACCAGCACACGGTTTCTGAAGCTAGCACCAGCCCAGGCCAGAAGCGCAGCTACTGCAACCAGCGCCATAGGTCCCCAGCCCCAGGGCTCGACCGAGCCAAAGGCCAGGGGCGCACAAAATAGCAGTGCGATCAGCAGAACCCGCGCAGCCGCGAACGACGCTGAGCCGGCAGCGACCTGTTCTCTCGAAACGATTGACCTGTGCTCGGCGAATGTCATGGCTAGGCTAGTGCGTAGGCTCGCTTTCCGCCTGGAACGCGGCAGGCGCGAGCTTCAGTGTGACCTGGTCCAGCCAGAAGGTTCCGGTGATGTCCCTCGGGAAGAACCTCCCGGCGGAACGAAACAACTCGAGGCGCCCCAGTCGGGTCTTCGGCCCAGTCGAGAGATCTACAGAAATCTCGTGCCAGGGAGTTGTTCCTACCGTTGTCTGGCTCATCGCATTGAGGCATTCCGGGCACGCAGGATCAGAGATGCGCAGGCGGGGACCACTGTCGGACGTGATGCTGTCGGAACGCACATACGCCGAGAGACGGTAGTGGGAATTCGGTTCTAGCGGCAGGAACTGGTACGCCAGTAGGTACTCTTCGTTGGTGCCCACCGTGAAATTCGCCCGCAAACAGTTCTTGCCGCTGTACGCGCTGCCCGAGGTTAAGTCCACTATGGGGTATGGCGACTCCGAGCGCCGCCAGTCAAAACCATCGTTGGAAGGTCGATGCTCGAAATCGCCGTTGAAGACGAGATTGCCATCCGCAACTTGCAACTCATCGAAGACCTTCAGCTTCGCCATATCCAGACGAACGGTCTGGGCATCCTCGCCAAGCCCGAGCGCCAGGAGAATGTCAGCCAGCCGTGCTACTGCAGCGGCAGTGAAGGTAAACTGCTGCTTCCCTGCCCTCTCCACCAGCTCGGTCCAAAGCGCTCGCGCCGAATCTATCCTCCCGTGCTGCACAAGGTAGGAAAAATAATCCAGCGCGACATCGGCCCCAGTCTCGATGAATTGCTCTCGCAACTGCGGCTCCGGATACCCGGCGGACTGGCAAATGCGAAAAACGTCTTGGTCCCGGGAAGGATCGATGCGAAGCAAGTGACGAAACTGTTCCAGAGCGAGGGCGGGTCTATCGGAGACAAGATAATAGTTGGCCACCAGCGAGACAGCCTCAGTATCCATGGGCGCCAGCTTCTGAATGCGAAGCATGGCCTCGTCGGCACAGTGAGTGTCACCGGCGGATTCGCACGCCCAGCCCAGCAGGCCCCAGTAACGGGTCCACATGGGTCCGAGTTCCGTGGCTCGGCGTAGTTGGGCAACGGTTTCGGCGGAATCGCGTGGATCAGTCGAGTTCTGCCCGAGCATTCCCAGCCGGTAATAAACCTCCGGATTGGCAGGCCAGAGCCACATCGCGCGCCTCAGGTTTGCCACCTTCATTGAGGCTGCCAGCGCCTGGCTGCCCGCAATCCTGACGGCGGCAATCATGAGAACTCCGGCACACAGCAGCACCAGCGCGACGAATGTGGCGACGGCCCAAGCTGAGGTCAGCGGCAGGCGAATTGGGCGGTTCCGTGCACCCGGTGACGAGTAGCAGTGTTCAGCGGCGATACGAGAGGCAGAATCGTGGTACAGCTTCGCCATCCTAGTGCCGGCAAGTAAAAGATTGCATGGAGGTAGATTCGATTTCTTGAGTGTAGCTGCTCAGGGCGACCGGTTCAAATAGGAAGATTGGTTTTGAAAGCCAACCTGCCGCATTCGTCGCAGCCTCGATCGCAGCAGATTGCGGTTTTGCGCCAGCTTTAGCGGCCCGCCACGACAAGCCCGATGTCCACCGGCTGTACGAGTTGTTCTGGATTCTCGCTCGCCGCCTGTGCTATGCGGATCTGCCGTTTGAAGTCGTCCATCATGTTTTCGTGCAGGCGAACTTCCGTTGGTTTCTTGGCGATAGTCATTTTGTCGATCTTGTCCTGCAAGCGCAGCAATCCATAGAACAGATTTTCCGGCCGCGGCGGACAGCCAACCACATATACATCGACCGGCACGATGCGGTCTACGCCCTGGAGAACGGCGTACGTATTGAAGGGACCGCCGACCGACGAACACGCGCCCATCGAGATGCACCATTTCGGATCGGGCATCTGGTCGTAAATCCGTTTCACCACCGGCGCCATCTTCAATGTCACCGTTCCGGCCACGATCATCAAGTCGCTCTGACGCGGGCTGGGACGAAATACCTCAGACCCGAAACGCGCGATATCGAAGCGCGATGTCGAAGCAGCGATCATTTCGATCGCGCAGCACGCCAGACCAAACGTCATCGGCCAAATAGCGGACTTGCGCGCCCAGTTGAAGACGTAGTCGACCGTTGTGATCAGGAAATTTTTCTCGAAACGGTTATCAATCCAACCCATGATGCCTTCCTTGATGTCCACACGCCTTGCAGGCTGCTCGATCCGAGCGAAGGAGCCTGTTTTCTCAACCCACTATCTTCGCCGATCGTTGTACATCCAAGCTGTGATGAGCGTCACAGTAGCCGATAGAAGCAGTCTAGGCGGGTTGCGGGGGGTATTCAAGCAGATTGCGATGGAGTGAACCCTGCATGTCTTGACAGCAGCCCCCGCCCGCGTACGGTACAATTTGCGTTGTTTCCATGCATTTGAAGACCCAGCCGGCGCAGACGGCGCCTACCACACTCCCATCGCAATCTGCGTCTCGCTCACGTTGGCAAAGCGTCGCTCATTCCGTCGGCTGGATGGTGCTGGTCGCTTTCCTAGTGCGCGTCTTGTGGATCTTGCTGGCGCACACCTATCGCATTCGGACGTCGGAAGACAACTGGGGATTTGGTTGGGAGATCGGCCGACTGGGATATTCCCTCGCTAACGGCCACGGATTTAGCTCTCCTTTTGGCGGAGATACCGGTCCTTCAGCATGGACTGCGCCCGTCTATCCGTGCTTTGTCTCGGTGGCGTTTCGTATTTTCGGCAACTACTCTCGCGCCGCAGCGTTTTCACTGCTGGTATTCAATAGCCTCTTTGGCGCGCTCACCTCCTGGACCGTCTATCGCACTGCCCGCCGCGTCTTCGATGAGAAGGTCGCCATTTGGTCGGGTTGGATTTGGGCGCTGCTTCCCTACACCATCTTCTGGTCGGTACGCGAGATATGGGAAACCAGCGTCTCGGCTTTCCTCCTGAGCCTGCTATTCATGCTGACGGTGGAGATGGAAGGCGACGAACGGCTCTCCTCATGGATTGGCTATGGTCTCTTATGGGGTATTGCGGCGCTCACCAACCCGTCCGCGCTTTCCTTCTTGCCCTTCGCAGGATGCTGGCTCGCCTACCAGTTGCACCGCCGCCGAAGGGGATGGCTCATCCCAGCTCTGCTGAGCGCTGGCATGTTCTGGATGGCGATCATGCCCTGGCTGGTACGCAACTACGAGGTTTTCGGCAGACCCGTATTCGTCCGCGACGACTTCGGGGTCGAGCTACGCGTAGGCAACAACCCTCTGGCGGAAGGGATCTACGTGATCGCGTACCATCCTGGCAGCAGCGTCACCCAGTTTGCGAAGTACAAACAGATGGGTGAGGCCGCCTTCTCGGCGGAACAGGGTCGTCTGGCAAGAGAGTGGATCGAACAGCATCCAGGACGTTTCCTGCTTCTGACCTTCCGCCGCTTCATCTTTTTCTGGGACGGGATGCCGCGAGTCTCCGATGTCGTAGGATTGATTGCCGCCAAAAACCTACTTTTCCTCGCGACTTCCGTATTGGCAATCTGGGGACTGCTCTTGGCATGGAAGCGGCGCGTTCATGGAGTCTTTCTGTTTGCCGCTCTGCTGATTTTCTATCCCCTGGTTTACTATGTATGCTTTCCTGAACTCCGTTATCGGCATCCTATCGATCCGGAGCTTCTGATCCTCGGAGTTTATCTGGTTTCCGAAAGTCGATCCGCCGGATCAATGCGCCGCGACACCGGCGATCTTCCCGAGCTCTCGCCAAGCGAGGGAACGCCGCAATTCCATACGCTTTCCGTCATTATTCCGGTTTACAACGAACGGCGAACTGTCATGGCGCTGCTGCAGCAGGTAGCGCGGCAACCTCTCAGTCTGCACAAAGAGCTGATTATCGTTGATGACGGCTCAACCGACGGTACGCGGGAATTCTTGCGGGAAGCCAATTTGCAAGAGCTCTTGGGCGGCAACGGTGCCAACACCGTAAAGCTGGTTCTGCACCAGAAGAATCAAGGCAAAGGCGCCGGGGTTCGGAGCGGCCTAGAGCAAGTCAGCGGCGAATTGGTTTTGATTCAGGACGCTGACTTGGAATACGATCCGCGAGATTATCCAGCGCTGATCGCTCCCATTCTTGAAGGCCATGCCGACGCGGTCTTTGGGAACCGCTTCCACGATGGGCCGCACCGCGTACCGCGTTATTGGCGATACGTTCTCAACCGCACGTTCTCTATGCTATGTAACATGCTTACCGGCCTAAGCATCCGTGACGTGACGGCATGCTACAAGGTCTTTCGTCGCGAGATCTTCTCGCAGATCACCTTGCGCTCTGACCGCTTCAGCGTCGAAACCGAAATCACGGTGAAGTTGGCGAAGCAGGGGGTGCGTATTTACGAAGTACCGATCGTCTACCACGGGCGCACTTACGCCGAAGGCAAGAAGATCAGTTGGACCGACGGCATTGCTGCCGTCTATCACCTCGTACGCTATCGCTTCAAAGACTAGAGCAGCCCGCCCCTGCTGCATCGGAATGCTCAACCGGCTACGTTCTGCCGGTTAGGCTGATTGGTTTTGGTTAGTGCGCCTCTGATGTGACTGATCGTGACCAGCCATGGAACGATCAGCGAGAAGAACAGCCTGGCGCCCAACTGCCGGGGCGATGTTTTTCCGGGAAAGCTTTTCCAGTCAAGCCGAAACGCAAAATAGATTTCCAACGCCAGCACGCAGACGAGCGGAATAACAGTTAGAGGCAGCAGTGCCAGCGCAATGACCTCCGCCAAACAGCGGGCCAAATTGCGAAACAGACGTCCGCGCCTTATATCCATGACCCCGTCAAGAGTCGCGTAGCGCCCAAGGTCCCGCAGCGCTGTCTTCAAGGTATGACGAGGCCGATAGTGTGCTTTTGCGCAGTCCGGGAATGCCGGCTCTACGATGGCGCGGACGCGTTGATCGAAGAGACTGTCCTCCGTGAGACTGGTCTCAGGAAAGCCTCCAACTTGCTGCCACAGCTGTTTTCGAAAGGCCATGGAACGGGCAGTGCATGACTTGGTTCGTTGGTTAGGGTCCAGCTTAATTCCGAAAAAGGGCGCCGATGCCACGTCCCAAGTGGTTTGCTCATCCGCATCCAGGCAAGACCCGCCAAGCGCATATTCAGCCCGGCCATTACGGATCGGTTCTGTGAGCCTCGCCAGCCAGTCAACTGCGTAAGTGCAACCAGCGTCCGCGCAGGCAATTACCTCGGAGAAAGCGGCGGCGATGGCAACGTTTCTTCCCCGGGCAATCGGACCCAAAGATTCTTTCAAGTTGCAGCTCGGGTCTCGGATAGCTTTCAGATTTGGGTATCTTGCGGCCCCAGCCAACAAGCGATCCCAGGTGGCGTCCGTTGAACCGCCGTCCACGATGATGATCTCCGCCGGCGTGAGCGTCTGATGGATGAGGCTCGACACCAAGCCATCAATGTCATTGACCTCGTTCAGCACCGTGGCGATTACGCTTACTGCAGACATTCCCACCCTAATTCACCTGCATTCGCAGGAACGCTCTCAGGTAGAGCGATCCCATTGATTATTCACGAGGATCTAACGCTTTGGAAAGGCGACGGAGACTGGTATGAAGGCTGTCACGATTAGTCTCTCGCTGAAGAGCTCCTCTTCGTCAGCTCCCACACCTTAGCGTACTTGTTCGACACGTACACCGCGTGGTAAAGGTGCAACAGCAGGCCCTCACGGCCATCTAGAAATCCCAGGCGAAAAAAATAGTTGTAAATGAATGTCACCATAGGACGTATGACGATGTCGAAAATGTTGAAGCCGTGATAACCCTTCGCCACCGCTGCCTTCGCACCTGCCGAAGAATAACTGTTCATGTGGGCCATGTAGGAAGCCAGCGTTGGATATGCATCGTGCACCATTGCATGCTTGAGCCGTCCAGTCCTCTGGTCAACTTCTGATATCAAAGCAATGCGGGGATGTGGTTCGGCGCCAGTCATGAACCCGCGACCACGACGAAAAAGTCGTAGCTTCGGATCGGGATAAAATCCTCCAAAGCGGGTCCACTTCCCCAGAAATAGATTCTTCCGCGGTATCCAATATCCGTTGAGCGCCTCGGGATCGCCGATTGCCGTACGGATCTCCTCTGCCAGTTCAGGAGTGACCACTTCGTCAGCATCCAGAGACAGTATCCAGTCCTGGGTGCAGTTTTCAAAGGCGTAGGTTTTCTGCAACGAGAATCCCGGCCACTCCCTTAGCAACACCTTCGCGTCGAACTGGCGCGCGATGTCGCAAGTTCGATCGGTCGATCCGGAGTCAACCAGAACAATTTCCTCGGCCCAACGCACGCTATCCAGGGTCTGGCCGATGATGGGCTCTTCGTTCATGGCGACAATGGCGACAGACAAACCCATCGACGAAAGACTCAATCGAATCCGAGCTGATGAAATGCAATGGACCCGGAATTCTCGTTTTGGACTGCCGAGTATACAGTATTCATACTTGGATTTCCGGTCGATCCCTGCCGCAATGCAGATCCTCGAGCTTGAAGTCCAACCGAGAGAAAGTAGGACAAACTGCACTCATGAGAATTCTGGTCACGGGCGGCGCTGGTTACGTCGGCAGTCACGCCATTCGCTCACTGGCACAGCATGGACACCAAGTCATCGTGTACGACAATCTGTCCACCGGCTATGCCTTTCTCGCCGAAGGATTCGAACTCATCACTGCCGACCTTGCCGACGCTGCCCCCTTGTCCCGCGCTATCTCCGACGTCGACGTGGTCATGCACTTTGCCGCCAGCGCCTATGTTGGGGAGTCGGTGCAAGATCCTCGAAAATACTTTCGCAATAACATCCAGAATGGCTTGGCGCTGGTAAACGCGGCGATTGACGCCGGCGTCAAACATTTCGTCTTTTCTTCTTCGTGCGCAGTTTATGGAGTGCCGGAGCAGTTGCCGATTACGGAGGACACTCGCTGTCAGCCGGTCAATCCCTACGGCGAGACCAAGCTGTTCTTTGAACGTATCCTCGACGCATACAGTCGCGCTTATGACCTGCGCGCAATTGCTTTGCGCTACTTCAATGCGGCAGGTGCGGACGAGTCCGGAGAGATCGGCGAGTTCCACGCTCCCGAGACTCATTTGATTCCTCTAGCCCTGGAGGCCGCGGCCGGAATGCGCCCGTATCTTGAAGTGTTCGGCGACGATCATCCCACCTCCGACGGCACCTGCATTCGAGACTATATCCACGTTACCGACCTGGCCGAAGCCCACACCAAGGCTGTCGACTTCCTTCAAAGCCAGAGTGGCGGTTCATTTACAGCCTTGAATCTTGGCACCGGCGAAGGCCAGTCCGTTCGTCAGATCGCGACAGCGGTCGAGCAGGTTACCTCGCGTCCCTTGCCTCTCCGCATCGTCGGACGCCGGACAGGAGACCCCCCAAGCCTGGTCGCCGATCCGACGCGAGCTCAGCAACTGCTCCGCTGGAGTGCGTCACGCTCTTTGGAAGAGACGATAGCCTCAGCGTGGAAATGGCTGAACAGCGCGAAACGGCAGGGGGGCCGCGTAGCTGCCTCGACTCCAGACGTGATCACTCGCTAGGACTCAAACCACCATCGCAGCCGGCGGCGCCGCAGGCGGATGCGTTGAACAAAACTCCATTACGATTCGTATCATCCTGCGTCTAACCCGGGACAGGAGGCAGCATGTTTGATATTCGCAAACCTACAAGTCTAAGCATCACAATTCTGGGAGCGCTGCTAGCTCTGCTGTTGGCCGTCCCAACTTATGCGGAGGTCACCCAGGATTTTCATCGTACTGTCCCTCTTTCCGCCAATGGCCGGATATCGGTCGACAACATAAACGGCAACGTGGAGGTTACTGGCTGGGACCAAAACGAAGTGCAGATCGATGCGGTGAAGTCTGCGCGGGACCAGCAGAAACTTGATGAAGCCAGTATTGAGGTCAACACCACCGCCGATTCCGTCGAGATTCGCACCCGCTATCCTGAAGGCCATACCAACAATAATCCCGCCTCTGTGCACTACCAGTTGCACGTGCCGCAGAATGCGCGTATTGATCGCATAAATCTGGTTAACGGCTCGCTTACCGTCCAAAAAGTCAGCGGCGAGGTAAATGCGAACCTAATCAATGGCAAGCTGCGGGTTGACAACTTGGCCGGTCGGGCTGAGTTGTCCTCGGTCAACGGAGGAATCCAGGCCAATTATGCCTCGCTGAACAATGTCAACGAAATCCGGCTGAAGTCGGTGAACGGATCCATTGAACTGGGACTGCCCGATTCACCGAACGCCGAAATCAAAGCCAGCACTGTAAGCGGTGGCATCAAAACCGACTTCCCACTTCAGGTGCAAGGCGGATATGTAGGCAAGAACCTGAATGGCACGTTGGGCAGCGGTGGAACGCGGGTTCAGCTAAGCAACGTGAACGGAAGCATACATGTCGGACCATCGCACGGCAGCTTGTAGCAAAGAGTGGCGACAAAATTTCTCGGAGGCAATTTGGCTAGTACGGCCCGATGATTCCTCCGATGTTACGCGGGGCGGGCAGTTTGGTTCTTGGGCCAAAAGTCTCCATACCCCAGTATTTCGCAAAGACGTCTAAGTACTTGTATCCTGAGCCGGTGTTGAACAGCACGACTCGATCGCTGCTCTTCAGAAATCCTGTCTCTAACAGTTGTTCATAGGCGGCGAGCGCGGCGGCACCTTCCGGGCACGCGAAGATGCCCTCGACAGAGGCCATCGCCTTCACCTGATCCATAATCTCGTCGTCGCTGACGGCAATGGCCGTTCCGCCGCTCTGGCGCACGATGTCGAGGATTATGAAGTCCCCGTAAGCCTTCGGCACGCGCAACCCGGCTGCAAGCGTATGCGCGTCCGGCCACATTTCCGATGTGGCCTTCCCATCATGTAAAGCTTTAGGGATTGGCGCGCAACCATTTGACTGCACACAGATCATCTTCGGCCGTTTGCCTTTCTCAATCCAGCCTAACTCCTCCATTTCCTCGAACGCCTTCCACATGCCGATTAGCCCCACGCCTCCCCCAGTCGGGTACAAAATGGCATTCGGTAACGTCCATCCCATCTGTTCGGCCACTTCGTAGCCCATGGTTTTCTTCCCTTCCACACGGAAAGGCTCCTTCAGGGTCGAGACATCGAACCAGCCTTCCTTCTCTTTGCGCTCGGCGACCATTCGCCCGCAATCGCTGATAAGCCCATCCACCAGCGTCAAATGAGCACTGCTCGCCTCGACCTCCAACCGATTTGCAATCGGCACATCCTGGGGCATAAAGATGTATGCCTCCAGGCCGGCCGCGGCAGCGTAGGCGGCTAGCGATCCTCCAGCGTTTCCGGCCGAGGGTGCAGCCAGCTTTGTGAGCCCGTAATGGCGCGCCATCGTGATGGCGGCGCTCATACCGCGAGCCTTGAACGAGCCGGTCGGATTCAGTCCCTCGTCCTTGATCAGGAGATTGGGATATTTGCGGCTGGGTAGCATCGGTGTAAATCCTTCGCCGAGGGTCACGGGATCGGCGTCGGGGAGCACCGCCGAGTATCGCCACATGCTCTTCGGTCCGGCGTTAACCGAGTCGCGAGTCGTGTTTCGTCGAATTTCCGCGAGGTCGTAGCGCACGTACAGCGGACCGCCGTCCTTCACGCAGACATTTTGGGCGGTCTCCGCCGTGAATGTCTCGCCACACCTGCTGCATTCGAAACCGATAATCTTCGCCATAAAATGAGTGCCTCGAAAACCTCGCAGTGTAACACCATCGCCGCTCCAGCGCGCCCCGGCGCCAGGTTGATAGGCTTACACTGCCATGCCAACGCCTCCAAGCCGACCTGATTTTCGCTGTTATAATCCGCGCAGTTCCTGCCATCGCCATGAGTGAGTCCTCCACGCCATTAATGCGGCAGTATGCGGCTATCAAGAAAGAGCACCCCAACGCGCTGCTCTTCTTTCGTCTGGGCGATTTCTACGAACTCTTCTTCGAGGATGCCGTAGTCGCGTCGCAGGAACTACAGATCACACTGACCTCGCGCAACAAGGAAAAGGGCATCGCCATACCCATGTGTGGCGTGCCTTATCACTCCGCTGAGAACTACATCGCCAAGCTGATCCGCAAGGGATTTAAGGTCGCCATCTGCGAACAGATGGAAGATCCTCGTATCGCCAAGACGCTGGTCAAGCGCGAGGTAACGCGCGTGCTCACTCCCGGCACCTCCGCTGACGTGCACCTCGGATCGGAAGAAAATAACTTCCTTGCTTGCGTGGCGGGAGCCGGAAACGCGTTCGGCTTTGCGGCCCTTGACCTCTCGACTGGTGAATTTCGGGCAACCGAATTTCAAGGCGAGGATGCCGAGCGCCGCGTGTGCGAGGAACTGTTGGTAATCCAGCCGCGTGAAGTGTTATTCGCCTCATCTCTTCCGCTTTTCGACCGGCCTACCGCGGACGCCTCCTCGCCCGCAGCTGCGTCGGCGCCGCGAATCACGTCACTCGAAAATGTCTCGTGGGCTGAGACCCCCCTTGACGATTGGGTGTTCTCTCCCGACTACGCCATTCCGCAGGTCGAAAACCATTTCGGTGTGCTTTCCCTGGAGGGTTTCGGTCTGGCGAACCGATTGGCAGCGGCAACTGCGGCGGGCGCGATTCTGCACTATGTTCGCACCACGCAACGTGGGTCACTCGATCACGTTGACCGCGTTGGCTTCTACGAACGGCAAAACTGCCTGGTGCTAGACGCAGTCACGGTCCGCAATCTAGAGCTGATCGAGCCTTTGTTCGCTGGCGCTGCTGACAATGCTACGTTGTTTCGCTGCCTCGACTGCACCGTCACCCCGATGGGTAAGCGCCTTCTGCGCGCTTGGATGCTGCGGCCTTCGATCGGCGCCGCCGAGATCAACCAACGGCTCGATGCCGTCGAGAGCTTGGTGAAGGACGTCGTGGCGCGCGAGGAACTTCGTCGCTCTCTAGGGGGGATTCTCGACCTGGAGCGGTTGCTGAGCCGCGTGACCCTGGAAACGGCAAATCCTCGTGACCTGCTAGCGCTCGCAATGTCCCTGGCTAAATTGCCGACGGTCCGCGTCGCGCTGTCGCATTTCCCTTCTGAACGCCTCAAGGCGCTGCATTCGCAATGTGATGAACTGGGCGACCTTCGTGGCCGGCTGGTTACCTCGCTCGAAGAAGAGCCACCGCTTACACTGGCCGACGGAGGGGTAATTCGCTCGGGGGTCGATGCAGGCCTTGACGAACTCCGTGACTTGAGCCGCAACAGCAAGCAATACATCGCCCAGATCGAGCAGCGCGAGCGCCATCGAACCGGCATCGGGTCACTGAAGGTCAAATTCAACAGCGTCTTCGGTTATTACCTGGAAATCTCTAAAGCGAACTTGCACCTCGCGCCTGCTGAATACGAACGCAAGCAAACCCTGGTTAACGCTGAGCGCTTCACCACGCCCGAATTGAAAGAGTACGAGGTCAAAGTACTTGACGCCCAGGAGAAGATGGTCGAGATCGAGCGGCGCCTGTTCGCGGATCTACGAAGTGCCATTGCCGCTGAGGCACGCCGCATCCGGCAGACCGCATTGGCACTGGCAGAAATCGACGTGCTTGCTTCGTTTGCCGCGCTGGCTGCTAATCGTAGCTACTGCCGTCCCGTATTCCAAGATGGTGCCAATATAGAGATCATCGAAGGACGTCATCCCGTGATCGAGCAGATCGAGGTCCCCGGCAGTAGCAATCGCTTCGTTCCTAACGACCTGTATCTGAATGGCACGACCCATTCGATTCTGGTCATCACCGGGCCAAACATGGGAGGCAAGTCAACGTACCTGAGGCAAGCTGCACTCATCATCCTGATGGCACAGATGGGGTCGTTTGTTCCGGCCCGGTCGGCAAGTCTCGGCCTGGTGGACCGCATCTTCACGCGCATTGGCGCCGCCGACAACTTGGCGCGCGGCCGCTCAACCTTCATGGTGGAGATGACTGAGACGGCGGCGATTCTGAATACCGCGACTGCGCGCTCGTTAATCCTGCTCGACGAAGTAGGCCGTGGAACTTCAACCTACGACGGCTTAGCCATCGCTTGGGCCGCTATCGAATATATCTACGCTAACACACGAGCCAAGACGCTGTTCGCTACCCATTATCACGAATTGACGGAACTGGCGGACCGGCTGAGCGGGGTTAAGAACTATCGCGTCTCGGTGAAGGAAAGCGGCGGCGGGATTGTTTTCTTGCGTAAGGTGGAAGAAGGAGCAGCCAACAAAAGCTACGGTATTGAGGTCGCCAAACTCGCGGGACTACCCGTCGACGTTATCAGCCGTGCGCGCGAGGTCCTGGCCGAACACGAAAGCGCTGAGCGGAACGCGGTCAAGCACCTGGCGCACGACGTAACGCAAGGTCCCGCGCCCCTGCAATTGACTATCTTCACGCCGCTGTCTCAGAAGGTGGTGGATCGCATCAAGGACACCGACCTGAACCGCCTTAACCCGCTAGAGGCGCTGAATCTACTGCACGAGTTGAAGAAACAGATGGAGTGAGATGTACCTTGCTGCGTACCTGAATTCCGAACCTGCACGCGTTACACTCTTCTAGTACTCATGCCAACGAAATCCAGCTTCGAACTTCGTCAGCAGGTCGGCCAACTGCTCATCATGGGGTGCGGGAGTACCACCATCTCGGCGCGCTTGCGCTCTATGCTGGGAACCATGCATCCCGGGGGCGTCATTCTCTTCCGGCGCAACATCGAGGAGGCCACGCAAACGCACACGCTTTTGCGCGGTTTGCAAAAAGCAATTTTTACCCCCCCGTTCTTGTGCGTGGACATGGAAGGTGGAACGGTCGATCGCCTGCGCGATGTGATCGCTCCAGCGCCAGCCGTTGCCGAAGTGGCCGCGACGGGTTCCAAGAAACTCTTTCGCAAGCATGGACGCATCATTGGCGAAGAGGTGCGCGCTTTGGGGTTCAACACTGATTTTGCACCGCCAGTCGACCTAAGGCTGGAGCCCTCCACAAGCGTGCTCACCTCGCGAACGGTCTCCTCTGACCCCAAAGAGACAATCGTCTATGCTCGCGAGTTTCTGCGCGGGCTTCGCAACAGTAAGGTTCTTGGCTGCGGAAAACATTTTCCCGGGCTAGGCGAAGCGAATCTCGACTCACATGACAGCCTGCCCGTAATTGACAAGTCGTGGAAGCGGCTATGGAGCGAAGACCTGCTTCCCTATCGCCAGTTGCGGCGTGATTTTCCATTTGTCATGGTGGGACATGTGGCTTACCCGCAGATGACCGGAGACCACACCCCTGCGTCGCTATCGAAGAAATGGATGAGCGACATACTGCGCAAGAAGATCGGCTATCACGGGCTTATCGTGACCGACGATCTGGACATGGGTGGATTGTTGGCTGCAGCGTCGGTGGAAGATGCCGCGGTGCAAACCCTGCGCGCGGGAGCCGACATGTTTCTCATCTGCCAGAAAGAAGAGAGCATCTGGCGGGCGTTCGAGACGGTCTACAAACAGGCTGAGCGCGACAAGAAATTCGCCAAACTTATCGCGGAGAAGGCGCGAAGAGTGCTAGCGATGAAAAAGAAGTCTCCTGCCTTGAAGGCACGCGCGGCTGCCGTCCCGACACAAAGGACCGTGGACAAACTTAGACGTAATATCTGGGAGTTCAGCGAAGAAGTGCGAATGCATACGCTGGGGCGCCCTCAGTGATCGTCGCCGGAGTGATGAGCGGAACTTCGGCTGACGGGATTAACGTCGCGCTGGTGCGCATTCAAGGTCGCGGTTTCCGCTCACGTTTCGAACTGCTGGCGCATTACGAGTTTCCCTACCCCGCAAATGTGCGACGGGTCATCCTCTCAGCCATGAATGCTGGCTCGGCCAGTGTCGCCGATCTGTCGAGACTCAACTTCCTTCTGGGAGACCTCTACGCGGAAGCGGTCCGCACTACGCAACGACGCGCCCGCCTGGAGTGCGAACTGGTCGGCTGTCACGGGCAAACGCTCTATCACCAGGGAGACTCAACACTGTACCTGGGCCGCCGCGTTGCCTGCACCTGGCAGACCGGCGAAGCATCTGTTATCGCGGCAAAACTCGGAGTCCCGGTTATTGCCGACTTTCGTGCTGCCGACATGGCTGCGGGCGGAAAAGGTGCGCCGCTAGTGCCATTTCTCGACTATGCGCTTTACCGCCATCGCCGGTATGGACGAATTGTGCAAAATCTTGGCGGTATCGGAAATCTCACTGCCATTCCGCCCCGAGCGGTTCCTCAGGATTTGCTGGCCTTCGACACAGGGCCCGGCAACATGGTGATTGACGCCGTGGCCGAGTATCTCTTCGAACGCCCTTTCGATCGCAGCGGCCGAATCGCCGCCCGGGGTGAACCCATCGAACGAGTGCTGCAACAGTTACTGCGCAATCCGTTCTTCCGGCTGAAACCACCGAAAACCGCCGGCCGCGAGCAGTTCGGCCACGAATTTGTTCGCGAGTTTCTGCAACTATGTCGGCGCGCAGACCACAACGACATGGTCGCTACGGCAACTGCGCTTACGGCACGTTCGATCGGTATTGCTGTCCGCAAGTTTGTACTACCACTGGTAGAACCCCCTGTGCGTTTTCGCGAATTCGTGGTCTCCGGTGGGGGAACAAAGAATCTCACCCTGATGCGGATGATTCGCGAAGAGCTGGCGCCTCTGAAAATTCGAGTGCGAACGACTGACGATTTTGGGCTCCCCTCACCGGCGAAGGAAGCTGTCGCTTTCGCGATGCTTGCCTATCAGACTTGGCGTCATCTTCCATCGAACGTCCCGTCAGCGACCGGAGCCAAGCGTGCGGCGATTCTGGGCAAAGTAAGCTATGCGTAGGGGAATTCTCACCACAGAGACACCGAGACACAGAAGAGTTCGAATTGTTTCCCAGCGCTACCCGATTGGCTGCTTTGCCTTCCGCAGCTCATTCTTACTGCGATCTGCTCTTTGTCTCTTTGCCTCCGTGGTTCAGTTCTGCTCCGTTGCAGCACTGCTGCTATTTCTTCTTGGCTGCGCGCGCAAGCCCAATCCCAACACGCTGGTGATGGTCATCGAGAGCAGCCCAACCAATCTGGACCCGCGAGTTGGGGTTGACGCGCAGTCGGAGCGAATCGACGAACTGCTCTTCGACTCGCTTGTCCGCCGGGATGAGCATTTCGAGCTGAAACCCTGGCTGGCTGAGAGTTGGGAGGTCCCGGATCCGCGGACCTACATCTTTCATCTCCATCACGGGGTTCGCTTTCACGACGGGCAGCTCCTGACGGCGCGCGATGTGAAGTGGACGTTCGATTCGCTGCTCAGCGGCAAGCTCCGCAGCGCCAAGACCAGCACGTACGCGCCGATTGACCGCATCGACGCGCCTGATGATTACACCGTTATCTTCCACCTGAAAGAACCGTTCGCTCCGATGCTTTGGAATCTATCTGACGGAGCGATCGGCATTGTGCCGTATGGCGTCGGCGAGGACTTTAATCGACAGCCTATCGGTTCGGGACCTTTTCGCTTTGTCAGCGCGCAACTGGACAAGGACGTTCTGATCGAACGCAATCCTGATTATTGGGCTGCTCCGGCGAAGCTGACGAGAGTGGAGTTCAAGGTGATCCCTGACGCCACCACGCGGGCGCTCGAACTCCGAAAGCAAAGCGCCGATGTCGCCATCAATGCGCTCACCGCGGACACGGTGGTCGCTCTGCAGCGCGATCGCGATCTTACGGTTATGCAATCGCCGGGAACGATTTACGCTTATATTGCCATGAACCTGCGCGACCCCATCCTGAAGGATGTGCGGGTCCGACGCGCGATTGCCTGCGCCATCAACGTGCAGCCTATTATTCATTACCTATTGCGCGACGAGGCGCGCCCCGCCTATAGCGTGCTGCCTCCGCAGCACTGGGCCTACAATGCCGACGTTGCGAAGTATCCGCACGATCCGGCGCGGGCACGGCGGATACTGGATGACGCCGGTTACCGTCTGAATAACGGGGTCCGTTTCCACATCACGATGAAGACCTCCACCGACGAGTTCGACTCGGCTCTTGGCCGCGGTGCTCCAACAGCAACTGCGCGAAGTGGGAATCGCGCTCGACATCCGTAGCTTTGAGTTCGCAACGTTCTTCGCCGACATCACCAAGGGCGCGTATCAGGTTCATTCGCTGCGCTGGGTGGGCGGAAATCTTGACCCCGACATCTTCGAGCACATATTTGGCTCCAACAGCTTCGCTCCCAAGCGCGCCAATCGAACGTTCTACTCAAATCCACGTGTGGACGAGTTGATCCGTGAGGCGCGCAGCACTGTCGATCAATCCCAGCGCAAAACCATGTATGACGAGATACAACGCATCCTAGCGGACGATCTCCCGTACATCAATCTTTGGTATCTCGATAACGTGCTCGTGCACACCAACCGCGTGAGTGGGATCGAGTTGAGCCCCTCGGGTAATTACAATTTTTTGCGCACGGCGGAACTGAGGCACTGACCGAAATCCAAGCATCAGACGCGTGATAACATCGAAATACCCTCTATTGCCAAGGACTTCAGCTGCTTGCGCATACTTTTCGTCGGTGACATTTTCGGACGCCCTGGACGCACTATCGTTCACGAGCGCCTGCCTGAACTGCAAAAGCAACACGGCGTTGACCTCACTATCGCAAACGGTGAGAACGCCGCCGGTGGCTTCGGCATTACTCCGCAAATTGCGGAGGAGCTGTTCGAACTCGGCATTGATGTCATCACCACCGGCAATCATGTTTGGGACAAGCGCGAGATCATCGATTACATGAACTCAGCTAATGGGAATGAGCCGTCATTGGCCCGTCGCGTTCTGCGACCGGCGAACTATCCGGCGGGGTCACCGGGTTTCGGATGGTATGAAGGAAAGACGCGCGGCGGTGTCTCCTATGCCGTCATCAACCTTCAAGGCCGCGTATTCATGACCAGCAACGACGACCCGTTTCGCTTTGCCGACGGATTGCTCCAGCAGATCAAGGCGAAGGTGATACTGGTCGACATCCATGCAGAGGCAACCTCGGAAAAGATCGCGCTCGGCTGGTACCTTGAAGGGAGAGTAACAGCGGTCCTCGGAACGCACACGCACGTACCCACCGCCGACGAGCAAGTGCTGCCCGGGGGCACTGCCGTACAGACCGACGTAGGAATGACCGGACCCTACGACGGTGTCATCGGCGTTCAAAAGGAACTAATCCTGGCCCGGTTCCTCACCAACATGCCAGGGCGCTTCGAGCCTGCCGTCAACGACGTTCGTTTGTGCGCGACCTTGATTGATTGCGATGCGACGACGGGCCGGGCAACGGGGATCCAGCGAATCCTGTTGCGGCAGGAATAAGAGCAGCTGTCAGCTGTCGGCTAATACTTCTTAAGGCTCGGTTGCCCTGACGGTGTAGCACCCCGCGATCTCGCTGAAAGCTAGTTGCTAGTTGCTGGCGGCTGCATTACCCTTCCCCCACATGCCAGTCTCCGACGAACTGTGGATGGAGGAAGCTCTCCGCGAGGCGCAACGTGCGCTGGCACTGGGCGAAGTTCCGGTCGGAGCAGTCGTCGTAAGCGGAGGCCGAATTGTCGGTCGGGGGTGTAACCGACCCGTCTCCGCCAACGATCCCACGGCGCATGCCGAGATTCTCGCGCTCCGCGAAGCCGGAACCACCATCGGCAACTATCGTCTCCTCAACTGCGATCTCTACGTTACGGTTGAACCGTGTTCGATGTGCGCTGGGGCAATCACTCATGCAAGGGTGCGCCGTCTAATTTACGGAGCCGAAGACCCTAAGGCCGGCGCCGTGCACTCCATGCTTCAGGTGCTCAACTACCCCAAGCTGAACCACAAGGTCGAAGTCAGCTCGGGAGTGTTAGCCGCACGCTGCACTCACCTGGTGCAGACGTTCTTTCGCGAGAAGCGGGCTGGCCAGGATGACAATCGATAAATCAAGCGCCGGCGGCAACTTGGCCGCTTGCTGCCCGGAGCAGCGCCAGTGCTGTGAAGTCGTTTTGAGCTGGCGCGGCCCGCATGAACTGCTGTACGCCGTCAAGAATCACCGCGGCAATTTCCTTCGCGCTGGCAGAAGAGGACCGCCCGAACTGCTGTTTGACGCGCTCCAATCCAAACTCTTCCTTCTTGTAGGCAGCCTCCACCACACCCCGTGACACCAGAAGCAATGACGCGCCGGGTTGCAAAGCAGCAGTCGGCGCTTCGTAAGTCGACGCAGAAAACAGTCCGAGCGGAAGGCCAGTGGCAGGCAGTTCGGTGATGCCCGAAGGATCGCGCAGCAGGCCCGGTGTGTGCCCGGCATTCGCATAGCAGATGGTGCCGAGTTCCTCGTTGTAGCAACCCAGGAAAGCCGAGCAGGAACGGACCCCGGCGGCCGCACGCCGAATGCTCAGGTTCAGCTCGAGGCAGAACTCCATCATGGTGTCGGCCTCGTTAATCTCTTTGTCGGCAAATCTCTCGCAGCCCAATTGTTGGAAGGTCTGTCGCGCCGCCGCCACAATCCGGTGGTTCTCTTCGTGACTTCCCGCGATGTCAAGTAGGCCAAACACAACTCGGTTTGGATTGGCACGCAGGAAGTGGTAAAGGTCGCCGCCTACCCGCTGGCCTTGGACCATGCCGGCAATGTCGGCTCCGCAGACGGCAGGAAAATCTGCCTGGGTCGTGCCTCCCTGGGAAGGCGCCTCACGCTCGCGTTGAAAAGAAAGCTTCATAGGAGTCGTCAATCATAGCCGAAATCCTACGGATTGCAAGGGGAAGCCGAGGGGTTTCCCACCAGACTGGGTCGGTCACGCTTCCGTGTCGGCGGTCAATGAATCTCGTAGAGGATTTCCTGTCGAATGAGCAAATTGCGCCAAGGCACGATAGGATAGCGGAAACTAGGAGGCAGCTAGATTGCGTATCGTTACCATCGGCGAGATTTTGTGGGACGTAATTGGCGAGAACGAGTATCTCGGTGGTGCTCCTTTAAACTTTGCCGCCCACGCACAGAAGTTGGGTCATGAAGCCTTCCTGGTGAGCGCGGTCGGTAACGACCGTCGCGGACGCCGTACTCTCGACCGCCTGCAGGAGTGGAATCTTTCGACCGAGTTTGTGCAGGCACTCGATGGCAAGGAGACAGGAACGGCGCAGGTCGAGCTCGACCCGGAGGGAAAGCCCACATTTCGAATTGTGCGACCTGCGGCCTACGATTTTGTGAGTCTTTCCGATGACCAGCTACGCTGCATTAGCCAGTTGAATCCAGACTGGATTTACTTTGGCACGCTTTATCACATGTCCTCACAAGCGCTCGATTCGACGCTTAAGTTGCTTCACGCCGCACCCTCCGCCCGTCACTTTTACGACGTCAACCTGCGTGAAGGCAACTGGAGCCTTGCCTTGGTAGAGCAATTGTCGTCGCATGCCAATGTCATAAAACTAAGCGACAGCGAGGCGGAATTCCTGGATGGGTTGCTGAACGCGGGCGAGCAGGAGGGGTCGGTGGAATACCTCTGTCGACGTTGGAAGGAGAGGTACAGCTGCGACATGGTTTGTGTAACTTTGGGCGAGCGCGGGTGCGCAATCATGGACGGAGCCGAATACAAGGAGAGTACGGGCTATAAAATACAAGTGGCCGACTCGGTCGGCGCCGGAGACGCTTTCGCTGCGGCATTGCTGCACGGCCTGGAACAGCACTGGAACGCTGCGCGCCTTGGTTGCTTTGCGAATGCTGTGGGCGCGCTGGTCGCAAGCCGGCCCGGTGCAACGCCCAGATGGAACGTCAATGAGTGCTGGCCGATGCTAGGCGAGAGGTTCACGACAAAAGGGTCGTGACCGAGCGTAGATGCATCCCACGGACGAGCAAAGTTGGGTAGATTGTGTTCCAGAACGGCTAAAGCTCGACGCAAGCCCTTCAGCTTATTGCGGCTGTTGCTGGGTCAGTAGCACCACATCATCGTTCGATCTACCCCGCGCCACTGCCAGCTTCTTGTTTTTCCAGTCGTAATCGAATCCGTATATGCGCAAGTCATCAAAATTAGTCACAAGAGTACCAGACGCACTTCCAATCGGCTGCGAAATCAAATTGGAAACGCCCTTGTTATTGACAACATAGTAGAGGGACTGTCCATCGCCGGAATACTGGAGGTTGGGAGAAAAAATGAAACGGCTCGGCGCGAAGGTCTTGACAGGTAATCCTCCCTGCGCTGGGATAATGTCGATCATGGTCTTGTAGTTAACGCCCGTGCCGGAAGCCGTGAGCGCGGCGATTTGGCTTCCATCGGGAGAGATTGCCGCAACACTGACGAACTTGTCACTCAGCTGCTTGGAGTCTCCACCAGCAAGTGGCAACCGCATCAGCATCTGTTTGCCCTTTTGCAAGCTGGTATAGATGAAATACTTACTGTCGGGGGAGCAAACGGCATTCTGGTCTACCTTTCCGCTGGTGAGTACGGTTGCGTTGCCGCTCTGCAAGTCAAGACGCCAAATGTTGATGGCCTTAGTCTGTTTATTGGCCATGAAAAAAAGAGCGTGCGCGCCATCCGCACAAACTGACAAGCCACCCATGGGCAAGCGTTCCTTGTAGATCACGTTGCGGTTGCTGCCGTCGGCGTTCATCACAGCGATGTGACTGTCGTAGTCCATGGCCAGCAACCGTCCGTCGGGCAGCCAACCGACATTGATGTCCCCGTGATTATCGACCTCTTTGGCGCTGGAGCCGGAAGTTGGATCAGAGTCTATGGTGTACACACCAGCTTGGGGAGTCACTTGGATGGCAATCAACTGCTCCCCATTCCGGGTCACGCCGAGCGTGAGATTGCTGTAGACGTTAAGATCGTTCGTTATGCGATGGATCTTTTGTCCAGCAAGAGAGATTTCTCCGATCTGTCCGTTCCAGTCGCTGGAAATATCGTGGAAGATAAGGACCAGGTGGCGCCCGTCGGGCATCCAAGTGGGCTTCTGTAGAAGTGCAGATCCTGCGTAGACGGTCTTTTCTTTTCCGGTCGTGGGATTGAGAACCACGATTCTGCCGAGATTTTGACTGCCAGGATCCAGCACTGCAGCAGCGATAGACTTGCCATCCATGGACCATGCAGGATCGGAATATCCAGGCAAAGGAAGCGATGCAAGGACCCGTTCCCCGCTACCATCGGCATTAGCAGCGATGAGCTTGGAAGTGGCTTCGGAAGAACTGTTGCGCAAATAGACCATCTGTTGGCCATCCGGCGAAAAGCTGACGGCGCTGTCCACATCCTCGACCAGTTTGCGCGGTGTGCCCCCGAGAACCGGAACCTGGTAAAGAAACCCTACACCGGGCCTGTCAGGCTCAATCCTCACGACGTACAAAAAGTCACCATTCGGTGTAAACGTGAGTCCGGTGTAGCGGACCTCCGCGGGCAGCATGATCTGAGTATTACTACCGGTCGCGACGTGGCGCATCCACAGGCTCTGCTGGCCGCTTCCCTCATCGTTCACGTTCACGACATATTTTCCATCCGGAGAGATGGTGGCCAGCATTGCCTTGCCAGAGTTGGTGATCTTTTCCATGCTCATGTTCTGGAAGGGCACAGGGCCGGAGTCGCCGAGCCACCGCGAGAACCACGTGTAAATGCCGTACAATCCCGCGACAAGCATGGCGAGACTGAGAACAAGCACGAGGCCAGCGCCGCTCTTGTGACGCTTGGCGGCGTCGAGGATCACCGCACTGCTGCTGGTTCGCAGTGTCGGATTTTCGTTGCGAGCAGCGGGATGATACGTTGGCGCTGCGGCGATTCCTGTCGAAGAATGACCGCTGCTGTCCCGCTTGAGGCGCTTCAGGTCGCTGCGTATTTCGGCTGCACTCTGGTAGCGCAGGTCTGCGTCCTTTTCCAGCGCCTTGGAGATAATCTCCTCCAACTTAGCAGGCACCAGGGGATTCAGGTCGATTGATGATCGAGGGTTGCGGTCGAGAATTCCCTGGAAAACCACTGCGGAGGTGTTGCCTTCAAACGGAAGCCGTCCCGTCGCCATCTCGTAAAAGATCGCGCCTAGAGAAAACAAGTCGCTGCGTCCGTCCAGTTCTTCTCCCCGGGCCTGTTCAGGAGACATATAGGCGATGGTGCCCACCGCAGTACCCGGCATCGTCAAGTGGGTTGGCGCAACCGTGACGGCTTCCCCAGCTACGGTCTCCACCGCCGAGCGCCGATCGTAGGTAAGTTTTGCCAACCCAAAATCCAGAATCTTCGCCTGCCCCCGAGTCGTGAGGAAGATGTTGCCCGGCTTCAAGTCGCGATGCACGATGCCCTTGCTGTGAGCGACGTCGAGAGCGTCAGTAATCTGAACGCCAATATCAATAATCTTGTCCACCGAGAGCGGATGGCCGTTGATCTTCTCGTTCAGGCTTAGGCCTTCGAGCAACTCCATGGCGATGAAGTGCTGGCCATCGCACTCCTCAATGGCATAAATGGTGCAAATGTTGGGATGATTCAAAGCCGAGGCGGCACGTGCCTCCTGCTGGAAACGTTCCAGAGCAAACTTGTCCTGCTCGAAGTCCTTAGAAAGAAACTTCAGCGCTACGTGGCGGGCGAGCCGAGTATCCTCAGCTTCGTAAACTACGCCCATGCCGCCGGCGCCCAGTTTTGCAAGAATTTTGTAATGAAGGATGCTGATCCCGACCAGGTTATCCAAGCTCAAATCTCCAGACAACTTGACTCTATTGTGCCGTGCGTTGAGACGTCAAGAAAGGCTAAAGCTTCGGACGCCGCGTTAAAGCCGTCACGTCACAAAGGTGATGTGACCGCTGTGCTTGCGCTGCGTGCCGGCCGCACTACACTGGGGCTATAAGAGGGTCGACCGACCGCAAGGAGGTAACCCACCTGACTAAAACCCTTCTCAAGCAATCGCGAGCGATATCGCGCACCCTGCGACAACGACAGGGCAAGTGAAAGAGGCCTCAATGATGCCTCTGAGGTGCTCGATGGCATCTACCTTATCTTCCGGGCCGTTGGCCCGCATAACGCTGCGAGGAGTTCGATATGCCCTTCACCAAAGTCAAAGCCTTCCTCGACGGCCATGAAGTGAGATACGTCGTGATCTCCCACTCCAAGGCTTATACCGCCCAAGGTATTGCCGCCGTCTCGCATATCTCGGGCAAATTCTTGGCCAAGACCGTAATCGTGAAACTCGACGGTGCCCTCGCCATGGCGGTGCTCCCGGCCTCGTACCAGGTGGACCTCTCCGCCTTGAAGAGAGCAATTGGCGTCAGAGACGCAGAACTCGCTGGCGAGCGCGAGTTCAAGCAGCACTTCCCCGATTGCGAGACTGGAGCAATGCCTCCATTCGGCAACTTATACGGTATCCCGGTGTATGTAGATGAGACCCTGACCGAAGACGACGAGATTGCCTTCAATGCGGGCTCGCATTATGAGTTGATCAGGATGACGTATTCCGATTTCGACAGGCTGGTGCGGCCCGAGGTCCTGAACTTTTCATCGGCACGAAACACCGAGTACCAGATGGCTTGAGCCGGCCCTCGAGGGTCTGCGCAAATGATAAAGCCCGCTAACGTGGGCTTTATCGTCTTCATCCGTATTGCGCAACTACCGTTTTACTGATTGCGGTTCGGGAGTATCTTCCTGTTGGGCAGTTAGCCGGGCATTATTGCGTTGCGCGATTGTGCGCTTGGCATTATCCGCCAACTGCTTCGCCTGCGGGAGCAGTTCCAACGCTTTGCTCACCGCCGGATCGCTTTCGGCGTGGGCCTTCATACCTTCCTGCTGACCAAATTCGTTAATGAAAAGCTCAGCCTTGATGTTGGATTTTATCCAATCGCTGTTCTCAGCCAAGTCTGCCTCGGTGAACTGCGTCTTCTGTTCATCCAGGAACTTGCGGAATTCCTGCATCACCGCGTCGTCAACTTCGAACTGCTTAGTGACTTTGTGGTTGATCACGTAGTGCTTGGCGAAATTGAAGAAAGTGTACTTCTCCAGCAGGGTGTCTTGGAACTTGTTCGTCTTAATCGGCGGAATCTTTACGTCGGGCGTGATGCCACCGCCGCCGTAGACCGTGCGACCACTATCCGTCATTTTAACTTCGTGATTGGCGTTGCTGGCGTCGTTATCGCGATCGTTGTAGTAGTAATCGTAAAGCGAGATGCTGCTGTAATCGCGTTGGATCAAACGGCCGCTCGGGGTGTAATACTTCGCCGTCGTCAGCGCCAGACCGGTATTTTCCGAAAGCGGATACACGGTCTGCACCAGACCTTTGCCGAACGTCGTTTCGCCGACGATGAGACCGCGATCATGATCCTGAATCGCGCCTGCTACGATCTCCGCAGCTGAGGCCGTTCCCCGGTTCACCAGTACCACTAGCGGATAATCCTTGCCGCCGTTGCCGTGAGTCGCTTTGTAAACCTTCTCCGCCGAAGCGCGCCCATGATGCGAGACAATAACTTGCCCCTTCTTCAGAAACTGGTCAGCCACGCCAACACCCTCGCTTAGCAAGCCACCAGGGTTCTGGCGGAGGTCGAGGATCAAGCCGTGAATGTCGCCCAACTCGTCCAGGGCGTCGCGGACTTCTTTCTCCGTGGTCTCCTGGAATCCCGAAACGTGGATGTAACCGATACCTGGACGGATCATGAAGTGCACGTCAACGCTGTAGCGTGGAATCTCGTCGCGCACCACGGTAAAGTCGAGCGGCTTCTCTGAGCCTTCCCGAAGGACTGTGATCTTAACCGCAGTTCCCTTCGGTCCTTTCAACAACTCCGCAACATCGCTGGTGCTCATGTTATCGGTGGGTTTGCCGTCAACGGCAATAATGACGTCACCCGGTCGAATGCCGGCTCGATAGGCGGGAGCGCCGGTGAAAGGCGCGATCACGATGACTTTGTTATTACGAGGACCGACCTGCATGCCCACGCCGTAGTACTTGCCACGCTGCTCCTCACGCAGCGCCGCATACGACTTGGGATCGAAGAAATTAGAGTGGGGATCAAGCACGCGCAGCATACCCGGAATCGCCCCGTTGTAGATCGCTTTGTCAGGGTTGACGGGCTCGGCATAGTTCTGCTGGACGACTTCGTATACCTGAGTAAAGCTACGCAGGCTGTCACGGATGTCGGTGTCGCCAGAAGTAGCAGTAGAGGCAAGACGTTGGCCAAAAACCACGCCTGCACAACCGCAAGCCAGAATGATGCCGAGGACGATAATAGCGGAGCGACGCGGACTGCTTGCCATGTATGTTTCCTTCGCTTGGCCGGGATGAATCAAGGTAAGCGCACCGGAGCGACACTTTGACGCAGTATACCATGCACTTAGAGCACTCTGGGCCAGCCAGAGCAGCCGTTATTTTGGATGCTGGTTCCCACAGAAGGGTGCGAAATCCATTTAGTTCCCGCCTTTGTAACAGACGTGGGAGACGTGCCTTGGTGAGCCCGAAATCCGACCGTAATCGTCTAAAGGCTAAATTGCTGGCTCGGCCCGCGGGCATTATGATGAACTCATGAATCTTGGCATGCCAGAGATGATCTTCATTTTTCTGCTGGCACTCGTGGTCGTGGGTCCCAAGCGCTTGCCAGGATTGGCTCGCCAGCTGGGAAAATATATGGCCGAATTCAAACGGGCCAGTAACGAGTTTAAGAATCAGCTCGAAACCGAAATGATGAACATCGAGCTCGATGAACGTGCCAAAAAGCAAGCTGACAGCGGCGAAACCGGATTCTCTGAAAAGCCCTGGGAACCGATGATCTTGCCTCCACAAAGAGTGGTCAGCAGGGGCAGCACGGATGCCCTCGCGCAATCTGAGGTCGAGCCCGAGCCTTTAGGCCTTCCTGCCAATCCATCTATCGACGAACCTTCAGCCCCTGCCAGGTCGGCTCCCGATGCCTAGTCCCGTCGTAGAAACGGCCCAGAAGCGGGCTTCCGAGGAAATGACCGGCATGAGCTTTCTCGAGCACCTCGAGGAGCTGCGACGCCGGATCATTTACAGCTTTCTGTATGTCGTCGGCGGCTTCTGCGTCTGCTGGTGGTATCACGAGCAAATCTTCGCCATCATGCAGAAGCCCATCATGCAGGCGCTGGCGAACCACCAGATGGAGCAGAAACTCGTCTACCTGAATCCCACCGACCCCTTCAACATGTACTTGAAGGTTGCGTTTCTCGCAGGTATTTTCGTGGCCTCGCCGTTCGTGCTCTACCAGGTGTGGGCGTTCATTGCGCCTGGGTTGTACCGCAATGAGCGGCGTTACGTGATGCCGTTCATGTTCAGCACGGTGGGACTATTTCTGGCGGGTGGCTATTTTGGGTACAAGATGGTTTATCCGGCGGCACTGGATTTTCTGATCGGTTGGAGCGGCCAGTTCAAGCCGATGATCACCATCAGCGAATACACCGACTTATTCCTGACCATCATCGCCGGACTAGGACTTGTTTTTGAGATGCCCATTCTGGTGTTCTTCCTGTCGCTGATGGGTATTCTGACGGCGGGCTGGATGTGGCGCAATTTCCGTTACTCGATTCTCGTGATCTTCATCATCGCCGCTATCATTACGCCTACCACCGACATCATGAACATGTGCATCTTTCGCCGCTCCCATGATCGTGCTTTACCTCCTGAGTATCGCCATCGCGTGGTTTGTGCATCCGACGCAGCGGAAGAAGCGGGCCGCTAAGGCCGGTACGGAATAAGAGCTGTTAGTCGCGGATTGAGACGGACCTTTCGGATATCCGGCTACGCCGGTGTTCATTACAATATCCTCATGGACTCATTCATTATTGCAGGCAAGCAATTTCGCTCGCGGCTGATTGTGGGCACGGGCAAATACAAGTCAGGGCCGGAGACGGCGCGCGCCATAGCGGCTAGCGGCGCCGAAATGGTCACCGTCGCGGTGCGCCGCGTCAACTTGGATCGCAGCAAGGAGTCGCTGCTCGACTACATCGATCCGCGGCAATATTTCCTGCTACCCAACACAGCCGGGTGCTACACGGCCGACGACGCCATCCGCACGGCGCGCCTGGGGCGTGAGGTGGGACTGTCCGATTGGGTGAAGGTCGAAGTCATTGGCGATCAGCAGACCCTCTTCCCGGACGTGCAAGCCACCATCGAGGCCACTCGCGTGCTGGTTAAAGAAGGCTTCACGGTGCTGCCGTATACCTCTGACGACATCGTGGTTGCCAAACGCCTGATTGACGCAGGCGCCAGCGCGGTTATGCCGCTGGGGGCGCCGATCGGCAGCGGCATGGGTATTCAGAACCAGCCCAACATTCGCATCCTCCGAGAAATCATCACAGAAGTTCCGTTGATTGTAGATGCCGGCGTGGGCACCGCATCAGATGCAGCCATCGCCATGGAACTCGGAGTGGACGGGGTGCTGATGAATACCGGTATCGCCGGCGCCCAAGACCCGGTACTTATGGCTGAAGCCATGAAGAATGCGGTGGTAGGGGGACGCCAGGCGTACCTTGCAGGCCGCGTGCCGAAGAAACTGTACGCAACCGCAAGCTCTCCGCTGGAAGGCGTGGTGCGCTAGTTCACCAGTTGCGCCAGCACGTATAATTTCGCCATGGACGAGCAAGAGTTTCGCCGCCGCGCCGACGCTGCATTGGAAGCACTGAAGCGCAGTCTTTACGCCGCGGAAGGCGACGCGGACTTTGAAGTAGAAGAGAATGCTGGCGCGTTGCATATTGGCTTTGAGGAGCCGCCGGCAAAATTTGTCATTTCGCCGAATTCGCCTGTACGGCAAATCTGGATCTCGGCATTGTCTACCAGCTTCAAACTCGACTGGTCGGACGAGAAGAACGACTTCGTGCTCAGTAAGACTGGTGAAGGATTAAAGCCGCTAGTTGCACGCCTCATCAACGAGCAAATCGGCGAGGGTACGGTCACTCTGGGTTAGCTGTCAACCGTCAATTTAGATTTCCATGCCGCTGGTGACGTGAAGTCGGCTTTAGGTCCCGGCTATACCGTCACCGTATCCACTCGCAGTTTCTGCTTCAGATCCGCGGCGATCAATTGCCCGTGGAAGCGTCCGTTCTCGATGAATACCTCGCTGGTGCGCATTCCGGCGACAATTACCCCTGCCAGATAAATTCCCGGCACATTGCTTTCCAGGGTTCGCGGATCGACAACTGGACGCTTGTCTGCTTCCCCGCTCAGCTTGATACCGAGGGCGCACAGAAATTCAAAATCCGGATGGTAGCCGGTCAGCGCAAAAACGTAGTCGTTCTCCAGCGTGACTTCGCCTTGCGGCGTGACCAGCACAACATGTTCCAGCGTGATCTCGCGCACACACGTATTGAAATAAGCGTTGACTTGTCCTGCTTTGATGCGGTTCTCGATGTCCGGCTTGATCCAGTACTTCACCGAACTGCTGATACCGGGACCGCGATGCACCAGAGTGACTCGCGCACCGTGACGCCACAATTCCAGGGCGGCGATTGCTGCCGAATTTTTCCCGCCGACGATTAATACGTTCAACCCAAAAAAGGGATGCGGCTCGCGGTAGTAATGCATAACCTTGGACAAGTCTTCGCCGGGAACGTTCATGTAATTCGGCCGATCGTAATAGCCGGTGGCGAGAATTAACTTGCGGGCGTGGTATTCGCGTTTGTGACCGTGGAGATTCGTAGTATGCACAACAAAATCGTTGTCGCTTCCCTCGACCTTTGAGACTGGCTCGTACTGCCGTACGTCGAGTTCGTAGTGCTCGGCGCACTTGCGGTAATACTCCAGAGCCTCCTGACGCGTGGGCTTCTGGTTGGGGCTGGAGAACGGAAGACCGCCGATTTCCAGCAGCTCTGGTGTGGTGAAGAACGTCATATTGCTGGGGTAGTTGTAGAGCGAATTCACCAGGCAGCCCTTGTCGATGTTGGCTACTGTGAGACCGGCACGCTTGGCGTCGATCCCGCAGGCCAAGCCGGTTGGCCCAGCCCCGATCACCACCACATCGAAAGAAAAGGTGTCCAACTTCGCTACTGTTTCGCGATCCATGTAAAAAGAATACCTTGTCCAAGCGTGGCTGGCGTCCCAGGCCTGCGACGTCTATGCCAGCAAAGCAAAAGCTACGGCTCCGACGTGAGTGCCTTCAAGTAGCGGTAGTAAAAATCCACGCCGTCGAAGAACGACTTTACCCGCAGACGTTCGTCCTTGCCGTGTGCACGCACATCATTGATGTCGATCGCAATACCGGAAAATCCATAGGTCGGTATTCCCGCCGCGTTGGTGTACACGCCATCCGACGCCCCCGTTGCCATGGAGGGAATAACAGGTACGCTCGGCCACATCTTGGCGGCCACACTTTCCAGCGGCTTCATGACCTCAGGTTGTAGCACTACCGGCGGCAGTGATGTCTCCTGAGGGGCCTTATCCAGCACGGTCCCATCGTTGCTGACGTAGCGTACGCTGATCTTTGGATCGGCAAGGATCTTTATCAGCGCCTGACGAATTTCTTCGCGAGAGTGTCCAGGCAGGATGCGGCAGTTCACGTTGGCCGTGGCCCGCTGAGGCAGCGCGTTGTTAGCGTGGCCGGCATCGAGCCGCGTCGCCACGCAGGTGGTGCGCATGGTCGAATTGTAGATAGGATTGGCAGAAAGCCGCCGAATCGCTGCCTGGCTAGGCGGCTTATTCACAACGGCCTTCATGTCTGACGCGGTTTGGCCTGTCTCGACCGTGGCCATCCGCTCAAAGAATACCCGGGTAATTGCATTTAATTCGAACGGAAACTGGTAGGCCTGCAATCGCGTGAGAGCGTCAGCCAGGTGATAGATCGCGTTGTCGGGAACCGGCAGTGAGCTATGGCCGCCGGGATTGGTCACCTCGATCTGGTAATCCCCATAGAGCTTTTCGGCGGCGTCGACCGACAGAGCGCGCGGCTTGCCGTTAATGGTATCGACTCCGCCGCCGTCGGCGTTCAGCACGAACTCGGCCTCGATCAGGTCGCGATGATTGCGCAGGAGCCAGTCAACGCCGTTCGACTTGCCTCCTTCCTCGTCCGCGGTCAGCGCGAGAATAATGTCGCGATCCGGCTTGTAGCCTTCCTGCTTGAATCGGATGAGTGTAACTACATCGACGGCGTCGTCCGATTTCATGTCCTGCGTGCCACGGCCGTAGAAGTAACCGTCCTTCTCGATAAACTGGAAGGGATCGGTCGTCCAGTCCTGCCGTCGCGCCTCGACTACGTCGAGATGGCCGATCAGCAGCACGGGCTTCTTCGCGCCCGTACCGTGCAGACGCACAAGCAGGTTCTTCTTGCGATCATTCGGACCCAACACCTGAATGTCGCTTTCGGGGAAACCAGCATCGCGGAAGCGTTGGGCCAGGGCTTCCGCGGCTGAAGTCACGTTGCCGACGGAATCGGTAGTGTTGATCTCGATGAGCTGTTTGAAAATGTCACGGGAGAGCTGCCGTGTGGCGTCGTCCACCTGCCCACGAAGGGTCGCCACTAGCGACACTGCACAGATGACAACAAGGCTCGATGCCCTCAGTTTAGGAAACCAATTGGATCGCAGCATTGACTCCACTCGGGATGAGATGAACAAGAAGAGTATCAAACCGTCACGAGCGGCTCATATAGAATCGTCGCTGTCGCGAACTTAGCGTCCAAGAAAATAGGGCGCCATAGCGACGCCCTGTTTCCGGTCACGAGTTTTGAAGCCGAGTGCTAGCGCACGCTCTCCACGGCAGTGTGACCACCGTTTGATGCATTTGTGCTGCCGTTCTGCTTTAGCCAGGTGGCCAAGTTGTTCTGTTGTTGACCGCGCAGAGACACACAGCCATTAATGGTTTCGACCGCTTCCTTTTGATTGCGTTCCGTCCCTGGGAAGGGGTGCTCTTGGAAGAACTGCTGCACCTCATTGGCCCTCTGAGCGTCGCAGAAACTCTGGGCTCCATAAAGGAATACTCCGACGCCACCCAGGCCGCCGCCAGTCTTCTTCATGAGCGCGTCAAAGTTCTGACGCACGAAGTCCCAGGTGGCATCCTGGCTTATCGGGTTCGCCAACAGTCGCACCAGAATGTATAAATCCTGGCCTCGAACTTCCGGGGTCAGCGTCGACTGCAGGGTCTGCTGGATGAGCGGCTGCTCCGGAAACTCCGCTAGCGCGAACATGAAGCGATAGTACAGCTGAGTCGACCTAACGTTCTTCAACTGGGCCTTGTACTGGTTATAAAGTTCGGCATCACCGTTACGAGCCGCTACTAAAACCACGGAACCGGCCAATGTTGGGTCGATTGCAGTTGGGTCTTTCATATACTGCTGCACCATGACACGGGCCTGCTGGATAACCTCAGGATCTTGCCCGATCGTACCCAACATGCGGAACAGGTCGGCGCGCCTTTGCTCGTCTTCAGGACTGTCGGACGGTTTCGCCGTGTAGCCCGCTTGCTGCATCATGGGGAGGAATGTCTGCCGCACCCAAGCCTGGAAAGCGGGACGATCGCTGTCTGTAACCATGTGCTGCGCGACGAAATCCAAGCGGTTGCTGAACTCCTTCAGTAATGCACTGCCAGGGGTGTTCTTCAGCTGCGCGCCCAGCGCCAGGTAATCGCCCACGCCGTGCCTGCCGATTCGCATCAGGGCCCACTCGTTGCCGAGCAACGCAATACGCTCTTCGGGAATCAGAACTTTGTCCACGGCGTTACCGAGTTGATGGAGAGCGGCGGTGTCGTAGTCAAACCGGTAATATCCAAGCGCGTTGGAGTCAGGAAAGACAAACTTGGGGCAGCCCTTGAGAGTGAACTGCTGCTGGCGCTCTGTCAGTAGAAAGCACTGTTGCTTGCCAGCGGAAGTTTCATCCACGCCCTTGGCGCAGACGGGAATCTGCCAGAGCTGATCATCAGGTTTGCTGAAAGCCTCTGGCGACTCCACATAGCGCTTTTGCGAGAGATTCAGTGTGGTATTGCCGCCCTCGCACTTGGCTTCTACTCCAACAAACGGAGCTCCGGGCTGCATGACGAAAGTGGGCATGATCTTGTCGATCGGCTGCTTCGAACTGCGCGCCATAGCATTCCAGAAATCGGATGCTGTTGCATTGCCATACGCGTGTTCCTTCAAGTAAAGGTTGACCCCAGCGCGAAAAGTCTCGGGCCCAAGGTATGACTCCAGCATGTGCAGCACGGCGGCCGTCTTGTCGTACGCGATACCGTCAAACAGGTTCTCGATTTCGCCGCGGGTTTCCGCCTCCTGATGGATAGGCCGAATGTTCTCGACGGAATCCACACCCAGAGCGTGGTTGGTTCCAGCTACAACATGTTGGCCAACCATCCAATCGGGCTTCCAATGCGCGCCCGGATGCGGCGTCATCCAGGTGGCAAAACCTTCGTTAAGCCAGATATCGTCCCACCACTTCATGGTTACCAGATCGCCGAACCACTGGTGCGCCACTTCGTGAGCAATGGTGTCGGCTACACCTTGTTTCGCGCCAACCGAGGACGTTTTATCGTCAATCAGGAGGTCAGTCTCGCGGTAGATGATGGCGCCCCAGTTTTCCATAGCGCCAGCCTGGAAGTCAGGTACCGCGACTTGATCCAGCTTCGGCAAGGGGTACTTAATCGCGTAGTAGTTGTTGTAGTAGTGCAGAATCGCCTTGGTCGCATCTAGCGCAAAACGGGTTTCCCCTTCTTTGCCGGGGACGGTGCAGACGTTCAACGCTATGCCATCCACGGAATCGGCAGCGCACTTCCAATCGCCCACCGTAAGCGCCACCAGGTAGCTGGACATTTTGGGAGAAGTAGAGAACTTAATGGTGTGCTTGTCGCCGGGACCGGGTGTATCGGAGACGACCTTGCCGTTCGAAATCGCGGAGTCGCCTTTGTCCACGATAGCTGAAATGTCGAATGTGGCTTTGTAGTCCGGCTCGTCAAAGCATGGGAAGGCCACGCGCGCGTCGGTAGCTTCCATCTGCGAGACTTCATACTTGCGGCCCTTGTAGGTGCTCAGGTAGAAGCCGCGCAGCTTGTCGTTAAGATGCCCGGTGAATTGGATGTGTACAGTCGCGGCTCCTGCCGGAAGTTCATTGTCCACATTGAAGGTGGCCGTCTCACTTTTTTCGTCGCCGGACACTTTGGCAGTCTGGGTCTGCCCGCCTGCAGTGATAGTCACGGAGTGAAAGTCGATTTCCACTGCGTTCAGGGTAACGATCTTCGTGGGCTTGGCGAGTGTGAGATCGATGGTCTCGTCGCCCTCATAGGTGTTGCTCGGAAAGTTGATGTTGATCGTCAGTCCATAATGGCTAGGCGACGCGCCGCCGGGAAGGCGTTGCGCTACGGCGGAGCAGCAAACCAGCAGGCCGGCTGCGAACACAAGCAGGGTTTGTTTCATACACTCTCTCACAGGAAGTTAAGATGCCCCAATTACTTTGAACGGAGTTACTCGTAGGACCGGGTTTCGGTTCCACGAAAGCCTTACTCATATTTTGACGAATGCGACCAGAATGAGTAAGCAGATGGCGCTGAGCGGCGAAAAAGCCGGGGTGAAATGGTCGCAAGAGAGGGCGGGGTGAAGTAAGCCCAACCTCGAACGTAGGCCAACCCCGCTAATGACCGATCGGCACGTGCCTCCGCCGTGTGCCGCTCAGAAATGTTTCGCTGCAACGGTTCATGCCGAACCAGTACGCAAGTTCGCGATAGTCCGAGGCGTCGAAGATCGCGACGTCTGCATCTTTCCCCGGCTCAAGACTGCCCTTTCGTCCCTGCAGTTGCAACGCGCAAGCCCCATTGTAGGTCGACGCCACGAGCGCTTCCGCCGGCGACATCTTCATGTGCGTGCATGCGACCGACAGCACGAATGGCATCGAAGTGGTCGGCGAAGTGCCTGGGTTGAAGTCAGTGGCCAGGGCGACCGCGACGCCGGAGTCCAGCAACTTCCGTGCGGGCGGAAACGTTTCCAGGCCGAGGAAATAATTCGCCGCAGGCAGTAAGGTCGCGACCGTCTCAAGCTTCGAGAGGACCGCGACATCGTCGTCGCTGACGAGGTCAAGGTGATCAAGCGAGGCGGGGTGGAATTGAAGGAGTGGAGCGAGCTGCGCGGAAGTGAGCTGACACACATGCGCCCGCACGCCGAGATTGTGTTCGACAGCGGTGCGCAAAATTCGCTGCGATTGCACCATGGTGAACGCGCCACGCTCGCAGAAGACATCCACATACGTCGCGAGCTTCAGCTTTGCAGCGGTGGGAATGATGTCTTCGCAGATGATTCGGACGTACTCCTCCGGGTTTTCGCGGTGCTCCGGGGGGACCACATGCGCGGCCAGCAGCGTCGCCACCACCCACCCCCGCCATTGGTGTGAAGCCTCGCGAATCGCCTCCAGCGATTTCATCTCCGAAGCAAAGTTGAGTCCATAGCCGGACTTGCATTCAACCGTCGTGGTTCCGTATGCGGCCATCTCGTCGAGCCCACCCAGCACATGCGCCGCCAGGGCCTTGCGCGAAGCACCGCGTACGCCGCACAGGCTGGAGCGAATTCCGCCACCAGCCTCGGCGATCTGCTCGTAGGTAGCGCCCATGATGCGCTGCTCGAAGTCAATCAGCCGGGGCGAGATGAAGACTGGATGGGTGTGCGCATCAACAAAGCCGGGTACAACGACCTTGCCGGAACAATCGACTTCGTCGATATGCGTCGGTCGTGAGGTGAGCAGTTCGTGCTTTGCCACCTGGTCAGTCGGGCCAACCGCGACAATCTTGCCGCCGGTAATGAGAATCGCACCGTCCTCGATGATGCCCAACTCGCGCATCTGCGTGCCACGGCGCGATCCGGTGTTGCTGGAGGAACTGCGCAGGGTCAGGACTTGCGCAGAGTGCGTTAGTAGGGTTACGTGAGAACGCAGTGGATCGAGGTCCAAGAGTTTATCTCGTCGCTGAAAAACGCCCCCCGATTTGTACTGAGGTCCGCAATCGGGATGGCAACTCATAATCGATCGCGAGCTTAGTGCTGAATGCTAGTTCATAATCGCTAATTGCTAGTCGCGCGATACCATCGGCACTTTAATTTCCTTCTGCTTTGCGAAGCTTTTCGCCTCGTCGTAGCCCGCGTCCACATGACGCGCAACGCCGATCCCCGGATCGTTGGTGAGCACGCGCTCGATACGTTTTGCCATCGCGTCGCTGCCATCGGCAACGGTCACCTGCCCGGCGTGCTGCGAATAGCCGATACCCACTCCTCCACCATTGTGAATCGACACCCACGATGCGCCGCTTGCCGTATTCAGCAAGGCGTTCAGCAGAGGCCAGTCGGCGATGGCGTCGCTACCGTCCTTCATGGCTTCGGTTTCGCGGAAAGGCGACGCCACCGAGCCACAGTCGAGGTGGTCGCGGCCCATCACGATAGGCGCTTTGAGTGTTCCCTTCTTCACCATGTCATTCATCGCTAAGCCGAACTCAGCCCGTTCACCGTACCCGAGCCAGCAGATGCGGCATGGTAATCCCTGGAACCTAATCCGCTTGCGTGCCAGGTCAATCCAGCGGCTCAGAATTTTGTTCTGGGGAAACATCTGCAGCACCAGATCGTCGGTGGTGTGGATGTCGGCGGGATCGCCGGAGAGGGCCGCCCAGCGGAACGGCCCGCGTCCCTCGCAGAACAGCGGACGAATGTAGGCGGGCACGAATCCTGGAAAGTCGTAAGCGTCCTTCACACCGTGCTCGTATGCGAAGGTGCGAATGTTGTTGCCATAGTCGAAGGTAACGGAGCCCATCTTCTGCAGCTTCAACATGCCTTCGACATGCCGGGCCATGGTGTCGAGCGAGCGCTCGGTGTACGCTTCGGGATCGCTCTTGCGTAAGGCCAGCGCTTCTTCCAGCGGCACACCGCTGGGTACGTAACCGTTGAGCGGATCGTGCGCGGAAGTCTGATCGGTGAGAATGTCGGGAACAACGCCGCGCTCAGCAAGTTCGGGAATGATATCGCCACAGTTGCCGACCAGGCCGACCGAGATGTTCTCTTTTTTGCGGACCGCGTTTTTCAGTATGCGCAGAGCTTCGTCGAGCGAGTTGACCATGAAATCACAATAGCCGGTGCGCAGGCGCTTCTTGATGCGCTCGGGATCAACCTCGATACCGAGGTAGCAGGCGCCCGTCATGGTTGCGGCCAGTGGCTGCGCCCCGCTCATGCCGCCCATACCGCCGGATACGATCAGCTTACCTTCGAGATCGCCACCGAGATGTTTTTCGCCGGCAGCAGAAAAAGTCTCGAATGTGCCCTGAATGATTCCTTGCGAACCGATATAAATCCAAGAGCCAGCGGTCATCTGGCCATACATGATGAGGCCGAGCTTCTCCAGTTCGTTGAATTTTTCCCAATTTGACCAGTGGCCCACCAAGTTCGAGTTGCAGATAAGCACACGCGGAGCGTAGTCGTGTGTCTGAAAAACACCTACTGGCTTGCCCGACTGCACTAACAGCGTTTCATCATTTTCAAGAGACATGAGCGAGTTGACGATGGCGTGGTAGCACTCCCAACTGCGTGCTGCGCGGCCCGTGCCGCCATAGACCACAAGGTCCTGTGGGCGCTCGGCAACGTCGGGATCGAGATTGTTCATCAACATGCGCATGGCGGCTTCCTGGCCCCAACCTTTGCAGGAGAGCTGATTGCCGCGCGGCGCTTTTACTGGAGAATAGATACCTTCCGAGGAATCCGTTGCGACTGGCATGACAACTCGATGGTAGTGCGGCGGAGAGGCAGAAGGCAAACTGCAAGGAGTGGTTAGCAGCCAGCAGTCAGTATCCAGCTGGGCATGCGGCTGAAGCCTTCGGAAACGAAAACGGGGAGCGGCTGTTTGGCCAGTCTCCCCTCTCTCCGATCAGGTTTGCAATTGAGAGTAAGACTAATCAGGCGGCCCAACAAATACATCAGAGAGCGATGAACATATCGTGAATAGTTGATGAAAAGGGCATTCGCCTTGCATTAAGGCAATACGGACAGCTCGTTGAAGTTTATTTCCTCGGCTTTCCGCCGGGATGTTTGATCTGGGAAAAGGGGTTTCAGCAAGGTCAGCCATGATGGGCTTGAAACATCAAGGAACCAAGGCCAAGAGCTTATAATCTCCCCGCATGCCCGAGTCCCCAGAGCAGCCTGGCAATTCCCCAATGGAAGCAGTGACCAGCGAAATGCGCGTTCGCGCGAGAGAGATATTCGATTACGCTTTGTCGGAGTGCAGCATTCCACGGGCGTTCTCCAAACAGGTCCTCTATGATCGCGGCAGTTTGCGCATTGGAAACGATGTGTATGTACTCGGATCGTTCACGCGGACGCTCGTGATCTCCATTGGCAAAGCGGGGCACAGTATGGCGGAGTCGCTAGTCAATACCGTCGGTACCGGCCTCACGGGAATCGTCGCGTGTCCTAATGCTCCTCCAGCACAACTGTTCGGCTTTCGTTACTTTTTGGGAGGTCATCCCCTTCCTAATCAGGAGTCGCTACGTGCGGGAGACGCAATACTGCGACTGGTTGGCGCACCGACCTCCGAAACGTTGGTTATCTATCTGATTAGCGGGGGCGCCTCGGCAATCGCAGAGAAACCGATCAGCGCCGGCATTTCGCTGGACGATGTCGTCCAGACTTACAGGGCGCTGGTGCACTCTGGAGCACCAATCGCCGAGATCAATGCCATCCGCAAGCATCTGTCGGCATTGAAAGGAGGGCGACTGGCACGAGCCGCAGCGCCTTCCCATCAGGTATCCGTGTTGGTTTCCGATGTGCCGGAGCGGTCTATCGATGCGCTGGCATCAGGTCCTACAATGCCGGACACCACCACCGTCGCCGAATGTTATGCCATCGTGAAGCGTTACAAGCTGCTAAAGAACTTTCCGGGAAGCGTGCAGGGTTTGTTCGCTCACCAGCAGCTGGAGGAAACACCCAAGCAGAACGATCCTGCATTTGGACGTTCGCAATATACGACGGTACTTTCGAATGCTACGGCCATCAATGCTGCGGTCGAACGCGCGGCACTGGGGGGCTTTGCAGTCGAGGTGGACAATAGTTGCGACGACTGGGACTACGAGCGTGCCGCCGATCGTCTGTTGGGGCGGCTACGCGAGCTGCGCCGCGGCGTCTCGCGCGCGTGCCTTATTTCGGGCGGCGAAGTCACTGTACAAGTGCGAGACAATCCAGGGATAGGCGGACGCAACCAGCAATTCGCGCTCTATTGCGCGCAGAAAATTGCCGGCGAGAACATCACTGTGCTTAGCGCGGGAACCGACGGAATCGACGGCAATAGCGATGCGGCTGGCGCCATCGCGGATGGGACCACCGTCGAACGGGCGAGAAATTGCGGATGTTCGGCGGCAGCAGCATTAAAGCAGTTTGATTCCTACCCTCTGTTCGACGCCGTAGGCGACAGCATCATGACAGGACCTACCGGCAACAATGTCAGGGACCTCAGAATTCTGATGGCGTACTAAAATGTCCGGGGGTTGCCGACGCTCGACAAAGGAATAGAACGCCAGGAGGGTCGCTAACCGACTGGTTGCGCTTGCCGTTCCAGGGCATCCATGGTCGCCAGGACGGTATCGGCCACCAGTTCAATTCCGGGGTCCGAGTTCAACATCAGGTGGTAAAGCCGCCGACAAGGCCACTCCGCATTGAAGTATTTGCGGATGAAGGCAGCACGTTCACGGTCGATGGTATCCACCATTTCCTCGGCGTACTTCTCTTCCATCTTCAACTTGACCATGCGGCGTATTTTTTCCTCGCGCGAGCCATATACGAATACGCGAAACGTGTCCTGTCGGTTCCGAAGGATGTAAGGCGCCCCGCGTCCGACGATGACGCAGCTCCCTTCCTCGCCCTTCTTCTCAATAATCGTGGTGGCCAATTCCACCATTTCGTCGGCGCCGAAGAGCTTATCGTCTGAGATCGGCAGTGAGCGTTCGTAGCTGCCGCGCCAAAACACCTTTGCCAGGCGATGCATCAGCGGATCGCATTTTTCTTCGCGGTGCGCGACTGCTTTTTCGTCCACGGCCGCGAGCTTCGCAATCTCACACGTGAGTTGCTGATCCAGAAGCTGCCACCCCTTGCGACGCGCCAACTGCGCAGCGACCAGGCTGCCCCCAGCGCCGTACTCTCGTTCAACTGTAATGACCTTAAACATTGGCCACCATCCCCCACGAAGTCTTGCTGAAGAATCATAGCGCAGGCCGCGCGTCCCGAACCATACGTTTGATTTCGAACGCCGGATGTATGTTGCGACCTGCATCCGAGGTTGGGACTTCCCTGACTGCCCCGAGTGCGCCGGATAATTGTTAAGTATTCTGATGTTAGCGGCGCAAGCTGTGTCGGCTGAGGCAATTGTGGCATCGAAATAAGCAGTGAGTTGGAGGACCAAGAGTATGCGAAATCTACTGCTATTTGGGCTGTTGCTGGCACTGGGCGCAGGCATGGTAGCTCAGACCTCGCCGGTCATGCCGGCGAATCCATCACCCGCCACAGCATTGATTTCGAGCAATGGACCAGTCGTGGCCGACTACGGCAAGCAATCACAGTCGAGCGACCCAGTAGAAAACAAGATCGCGAAAGAAGTCCGGCATGAGTTGCTCATGCTTCCGTACTACTCTCTTTTTGACGACCTCGAATACTCTGTGCAGGGACGGACTGTGACTCTGAGCGGGAGCGTCACCAGCGAACATTCGGTGACCAGGTCAGATGCAGAAAATGTAGTAAAGCACATTGAAGGCGTGGACACCGTGATCAACAACATAAAAATCCTTCCGCCGGCCCCGTTTGACGAGCAAGCACGCCTGAAGGTTTATCGATCACTGGCCAACACCGGATCGTTGTCCAGGTATTTCTGGCAGGCGGCGCCAAGTATTCACGTCATTGTTGACAATCAGCACGTCACCCTGAAGGGTTTCGTCAACTCCGAGATGGACAAGAACCTGGCTACGATAGCCGCCAAACAGGTGCCCGATGTCTTCCAGGTAACCAATGAATTGCGAGTCGTAAAGTGACTCAGTTCAACCGCTCGGGATAAGGGGCAGCGGAGACACAAACCGCCGCCCAGACTCCGCGTTCCAAATGCCGGAAACCCGGCTCGACCCATCACGCATTATCCACCTGCATGTTCCTGCACACGGTCTGAAACCTGCTAGAATCTTTCCCTCAAGCTGCTTTGAGGACGTCACTTCAATCGACGTCAACGGGCCTTATGCGCAACGAATCGCACTCTCTGCGGTTGGGTATTGTTCTCCTCCTGATCATTCTGGGTGTCAATGCATACGTCACTTTCTTATCGTTTCGGCAGGTGAGCCGGAACAACTCTCTGGTGGAGCACGGCCAACGGGTACTGCTGGAAACTGAGCGACTGAAATCTTTGTTGGTAGACGCGGAAACCGGCCAGAGAGGCTATCTCTACACCGGCGATGAACACTATCTGGAACCGTACAACCGGGCCTCCCGTGAAATCGATGCCCAGCTCGACCGGGTAGCTTCTCTGACTGCCAACATTGCCCTGCAACGAAACCAAGTGCAGCAACTCCGCGATCTCAGTCACGCCAAGCTGAAGGAGCTCGCTGATACCATCGCTATGGCGCAGGCTGGTCAGCCCGAGCAGGCCAAGGCCCGGATCCAATCGAATGTCGGCAAGAACATCATGGATGACATTCGCACTTCGATCGCCGAGATAGAGGGAGTGGAGAGCCGCTTGCAGGCCCGCAGGGTCTCGGAGATGAGTGCCAGCGCGCGCTCGGCCACCTCCGCGTTTGTCATCGCAACCTCAATTGCAGTGGCAGCCTTGCTAGTCTTCGGGGGCCTCTTAGCCCGCGAGATTCGTAAGTCCGAGGCCGCCGCGGCGGCAGTGCTGGAGCAGAAGGAATGGCTTCATACCACGCTGCACAGCATCGGCGATGCCGTAATTGCGACTGACACATCCGGGCACATTACATTCTTGAATGAGGTTGCTGCAAATCTGACCGGCTATTCGAAAAGCGCAGCCCAAGGGCGCCCACTGAGCGAGGTCTTCCCCATCTTCAACGAAACCAGCCGTCAGCCCGTGGAAGATCCTGTGGCGAAGGTAATTCACAGCGGAACCGTAGTCGGTCTGGCTAACCACACCATTTTGTGCCGCCGGGACGGCACCGAGGTCGCCATCGACGACAGCGCCGCACCCATCAGGAGTGTTCGAGGCGAGCTGATTGGAGTGGTGCTGGTATTTCGCGACGTAACCAAACAGCGGCAAGTGGAGGCCGCCCTTCGTAATGCTGAGAAACTGGCGACAGCCGGGAGATTCGCGGCCACTATCGCTCACGAGATCAATAACCCACTTGAAGCCGTCATGAATTCACTGTTTTTATTGAACGGGGAGCCTGGACTGAGCCGCGAAGGCCAGAGCTACCTGCAATTGGCGGAACAGGAACTCAACCGGGTAGCGGCCGTGGCCAGGCAGACGTTGGCTTTCTACAAAGACACCAACTCTCCGGCCGAAGTGGACATTCCACGGTTGCTTGACGAGGTTCTCGCGCTTTATGGGGGGCGCATAGAAACCAGAAATCTCCGGGTGATTCGCAATTACCAGGACCATGCTCAGTTGGTGGGGTCAGTGGGCGAACTGAGACAGGTCTTCTCCAACTTGATTCTCAATGCGATTGACGCGCTTCCGGCGGATGGCACGCTTACGCTCAACGTAAGCAACGACAACCATGGACTTCCAGCGGTGCGGGTCGAGATCGAAGATAACGGTAGCGGCATTCAGGCGGAACATCTGGACAAGATATTCGAGCCGTTCTTCACGACGAAGAAGGATGTCGGGACCGGACTTGGCCTATGGTCCGCAAGAAATCTGATCGAAAAGCACGAAGGTCAATTGCTGGCCGAGTGCTCCGGTGGCAAAACCAGGCTAACGGTGCTGTTGCCAGTGGCACAGCCAATAGCCGACCGTGCCGAAGCCAGCTAGCTTCTGACCGCTTCAGTGTAAATACTCCACTGCGAGGGGCCTTGAGAACCGCATCTCAATGCTAAAGCCGGCCTTTTTCAACTCACTCAAGATGTCGGGAGACGCCTCGATTAGTGCGACTTCTCCGGCATGCTTCCTTAGCTCGTCCATCCCCCAAAACTGCATGGGATAGTATTGCGACAGGTTCAATTCGAGACGCTGGTGGAGATAGGGGTCAGGAGTAGTGCGCCTCGGATCGCCCTGCGGGGTGAAGTCGGGCGGCAGCAGCAGGATGCACTGCTCGGGATGGTTGGAGTAGTACTGGGCCTCGAGAAAAAGAAGTGGATTCGAAAACACAAAGTAGTGTTTGCCCTCAATCCCAAACGAACTTTCCAGTTCCAGGTACTGCCTTATCCCGGTGGCTTCGATGGACTCCGGATGTCGCACTACGGTCATTTGCGTCGCCATTCCCCATCCAGTGAGAAGCAGAAAGATTCCCGCGGAGACCATTGACACATTGCGGAAGTGCCGCCACACCCAATAGGCAAATGCAACGGCCACTCCGGGAAGTACGCTGATGAAATAGCGGCTGTAAAATGCGTTGGTCTTCCACTCCGCCAGAAGGAAGCCGACCAACGGAATGCACAGAAATAACCAACCAATGGCTTCGCCATGTTGCATGGGCTGCAAAGCGACATTCTTGTTGTCCGAGTCGGACAGAACAATCCAGATGACGATCAACACGAGTAGAAACAAGCCGTCCGGAAACAGCTGCGAAAAGATTGCCCTGAGTTCGCCGAAGGACGGACGATTCCAGAAGCCGGTCGAGAATTTATGGGAGAACGACAGGATGATTGGAGACAGCAGCACTGCGGGAATGACGGCTCCCACAAATCCGGCAATCAGTTTCGACGAAGCTAATTGCCCGCGTTTTCCACGAAGGACCTCCCAGATGGCATAGGGAACCAGACACAGAACGAAGTAATAGTGCATGGTCACGCCGAGGCACAACACGACTCCGAACAAAATCGCCGACGACTTCTTTTCGTCCCTGGTGCAAAACCAAACCCACAGGGCAAGTGCAGAAAGCATGAAGTAGATGGCGTAGGAGCGAGCCTCGTAACCGTAATAGGGCAGGAAAGAACAGGTGGCCACCGAGAACGCTATCAATCCGTATAAGCCACTGGTCATGCGACGGGCACAATCGAAAATCAGGAGCAGCCCAACCACGAACGCCAGGGCCGAGGGCAGCCGCGCGGCAACTTCACTGTTGCCAAACAGATTGCCGAACAGCCTGACAACCATGTAGTAGGTGGGCGGCAAAGAGTCCGCGCCATGACCAAGAGCTGTCCAAATGGCTTTAACGTCGGGCAAGCGAGCGATGTGGATGGTGAAGAGTTCGTCGAACCAGAAGACGCGATGCGCGGCGACATAGATACTGGTGGCAAAGTAGAAAGCAGCCAGGATCCCCGCGGCAATAAAACTACCGGCGACCGCTCGGCGACTCCCCACTGTTTTTTGCGGCGAACTGGCGGAGTCTGCCGTATCCTTGCTCGAAGTCTGCATTTCCCCTCGTGGAGTTGAGCGCACAAAAAAGGCGTTGGACGCGACGATCCTGCAATCGCCTCTGCACTTCGAGTATGACAGGAATCACTTTCGACGACAAAAGACAACTGAGAGAGATTCTCAAATACTATTAACAGCCGGGGCGCTGGCGTTACGGATAGCTTTACTCGTACACGCACGATTTCTGTTCGGCGAGGTATGCTGGATTCAATGACGGAGAAACTCGAATCTGTGGTGAGTGAGGCAGGTCCATCGACGTCCCGCTCTACTGGACGACGACCGATGGGCCGCCTCGGTAGAAACTGGGATTTTCTGGCGATAGTGCTCATAGTCGTAGCGTCCTTGCCGGCAGTATGGTTCTCACCGCGCATGGTGACCGTTGTAAGCAATCCCGGCTTCATCGACGACAATTGGCACCTCGACGCCGTGTTCAAAGCGTCGCGCGGAATCTGGATTGGCCGCGACGTGGCGTTCACGCACGGTCCGTTGTTTCAATGGCTCTCGAGCATTCCGGGCCGTTCCATGGGGGTGTCGATGGGAGGCATCTACCCAACGTGGAACACGGTACCTTGGTGGTGCGCAGTGCTTTTCGGGTTTCTGACGCTGCGACTCTTGCTTCCCGAGCAACGTTCTTGGAAGCGCTTTTTGCTTCTGCTTTTACTCTGCGTGTTCTGGGGACCATCGTTGCGAACGACATTCGCGGTTCTGGCCTTCGCCGTGTTCCTGCGTGGCTGGTACGCTGTCGCTGAGGGACGCGTGAAGGCGTATGCCTTTGGGGGGGCTGCTGCGCTCTTATGCGGAACGGCGTTCTTGGTCGCGGCTGACCAAGGGTTCTACGTGATGGCGGCCCTTTGCATTACGCTCGTAGCGGTCGCATTCGATACCCGCCGCACAAGCCATCTGGGTCGAACATGGCTGCCGGCGGTCTTGTCCCTTGCAGCGTCCTCGGTGGTTCTGGTCCTGGTGATTAATTCCCTGTTCGCAAGGACCTTCGATTTTCGGTTCTGGAGAGATTCCTTTACCCAGGTGTCTGCCTATCGCTGGGCCACGGCGTTCCACATGTCGGAGACGGGGGCAACGCATCTGTTTGGCACGATTCTTGCCGGTGCCGCTATCTTCGTGCTTCGCGCGCTGATCGGGCGGGGCAAGAATTTTGCGATTGTACAGCGAACAGGATTTCTGCTTAGCGGTTTTGCCTTTGCGCTGGTAATGATGCAGAGCGGCCTGGTACGCGCCGATAACGGACACATCGTGTCGGCATGCTTTGCGATGGTTTTGCTGGCGGGAACGATTCTATTTTCGTTCGAATCGCCTAATGTTTCGATGGCTGCGGTGCTGGCCGGGCTGATGTGTTCAGTCTTTTTTGGAGAGGCTGCGTTTCAGCCCTCAAGCCTGACTCAAATCTACGCAGACTTGCGGAATCCAATAACGGAATGCGCTGATGGGTTTACAGAATTCGACCGCGTCTGCTACGCGCCGGCATTTGCGGGGATGTTGCGATCAGCAGCGGATTATGTGAAACAGCATAGTATCGCTACCGACTCTATGGTGGTCTTCCCTTACCAAACTATGTTTGGGATTGCGTCGCGCCGTAACGTGGCGGGAGGGTTGATGCAGCCTTATACCGCTAGTGGCCCCGACCTGGCGCAATTGGAGATCTCCGGATTGGAGCGCGTGCACGTGCCGACTGGACTCTATTTGCCTGACCCCGATCTCAGTCACTGGTCCAACAGCGAGATTGCCGGCTGGCGCAATCTGGACCTAAGTTTGCCCGTCGATGGCGTGGCGAACTTCACCCGCACGCCGGAAGTTTGGTTCTGGCTGCTGCATCATTACCGATCAGAACAACAGTTGAGCCCGGGAGTTTTCGGCCTCCAGAGAGATGACTCGCGGGCATCTCGAATCGCAATGCAATCGCAGCCCCTCGGACTCACGGCGCAGACCTACCCGATTGTGAATCGCAGTTCGACGATTGATCTGGGATCTCCTAAATGGCCGTCCAACGCGGACTTTCTCCGGCTACGTCTCACTGTCCACTATGGTCCACTGTGGAAGTTGCGCAAGCCAGAGCGAATGCAGGTTGAGATTACGCGGGCTGATGGCAGTCAGAACCTGCAATGGTTCGTGCTGGCTCCCAATGTCTCTACAGAAGTCTGGTTTTATCCGTGGAGCGCTCCCGATCTAGTGCATTATTTTGATGCGGAGGAGGGTCGTTGGCGTTCCAGCCCACGCTCGGCGATTACCCGGCTGCGCCTGATCGCGACGCCGCTGGACTGGGTCTCGCAAACGCCAGACGCAATCACGCTCGAGGCCGCCGATGCGGTCACGCTCACGATGCCCGCACAATAATCGCCCATCTAGTCCCTGAATCTTGTAGGATTACCGATTCTGTCCATCATGAGCCCCATCCTTGGAATGCCAGCCTAATGTTGATCATCCCCACCTATAACGAAAGGGAAAACATCCCTGTCCTCGTGGCCCGAATACGAAAGGCGGTGGGGGAGGAACCGATTTTTTTTGTCGACGATAACTCTCCCGATGGCACCGCGGATGAAATTCGTCGAATGCAGCGAAGCGATAGCCATGTTCACCTCATGGCTCGTCCCGGTAAAGGCGGGTATGGATCGGCATGCCGCGACGCGATGAAGGAAATTCTCCGAAAGAACCTGGCCACCTACGTCATTCAGTCTGACGCGGACCTCTCACATCCACCAGAATTGTTGCCCCAAATGATCGAAATGCTCAAAACGTTCCAGGTAGTCATCGGTTCTCGCTACGTAAAGGGCGGAGGCGCGAAGAACTGGAGCCTTCCGAGGCGCTTCTTGAGCTTCGGAGCCAATCTCTATGCCCGAACTCTAACCGGGGTTCCGGTTCATGACATGACAGCAGGGTTCGTCGGATACCAGGCCGATGTACTCCGAAGGATCGACCTCGACCGCATCGGTTCCGAAGGCTACGCCTTCCTGATGGAAATGAAATTCAGCCTGCACCGAGGTGGAGTGCAGTTCGGGGAGTTCCCGATCATTTTTTCGGAGCGTGAATCGGGCAAATCAAAATTCAGCCGGAAGATCCTGTTCGAAGGGATACGCTTCCCGCTGAAGGCTTTCTCACGGAGAGTCACAGGAAGGTCCTAGAGCTACTGCCTGTGCGTCACGCACTACGGTTGGGGAGGACGGCTTGTCGAAGGCCCATACCTTTGGGTTTCTCCAGGTTCCGCTGCGCCAACATTCGGTCCGAGCAGGCCATTCCTCTCGAAGTGGGCCTTGACCGTACCTATGTCCAAATCGTGCAAAGTTGGCCCACAAAAGTTCTTGACAAACTATCACGTGAGCAGCAATCATCCCGTCACCGGCAGAATCCTTAAGTTTGTTGGTCGAACGCAGACTCTTAACTTCTTACAGCAGAACCAGAAGGCGCACGCAACGCCGACCAACTGGAGAATGGTGTTTTGAGTTTGAATTGGGGACCCCAACAAATCTTTCGCATCAGCTCGGCCTGGCTCTGCGTTGGGATGGCGAAAGTGTCGTTCGCCCAAGCAAGCTCCGATCCGGCCAGCATATTCTCGCCGGCATCCACTCCAGCCGATTCGATCTACCACCTGTCGTTATTCGTACTGATAATTTGCGCGGCGATCTTTGTGACGGTGTTCAGCTTGCTGGCTTATTCGGTAATCAAGTACCGTCGGCGAACTGGAGATGACGGGCGCGAACCACCGCAGATTTACGGCAGCAACCAGGTTGAACTGGCTTGGACGGTCATTCCAGTGCTGATCGTGGTGGTGCTGTTTTTGGCCACGGCGCGGGTCATCCATGCAGTCGAGGATGCGCGTATGCCCGCCGGCACAGTGGAAGTCATAGCCGTGGGACACCAGTTCTGGTGGGAGTTTCAGTATCCGCAGGACGGCTTTATTGCGGCTAATGAGTTGCACGTGCCTGTCAGCGACCCTGCGCACCCCACCCCCACGCATATCACTCTGCTATCGGCCGACACGGACCACAGTTTCTGGGTACCGCGACTGGCCGGCAAGACCGACCTCATTCCCAACCGCACTAACCATATGTGGATCGATCCCCATGAGACCGGGGTCTACGTTGGCCAGTGTGCGCAGTATTGCGGCACGCAGCACGCCAAGATGCTGCTGCGAGTGATTGTGCAGTCGCGCGCTGACTTCGACCGTTGGGTGGCGGGACAAAAGCAACCGGCTGGCGACACCGTTTCCAGGGGTCGGCAAGTCTTCGAGACGACAGCGTGCGTCAACTGCCACACCGTAGCCGGAACCAATGCCCACGGGAAGTTTGGTCCCGACCTGACTCATCTGATGAGCCGGGAGACGATCGGGTCGGGGGCGGCGCTGAATACACGCGACAACTTGCGGCAATGGGTCGAGAACCCGGATTACTTTAAGCCCGGTGTACTGATGCCGGCGATGCAGCTGAATCAACCTGACCTGGACGCTGTGACCGACTACCTAGTGACGTTGAAGTAGCAATAACCGAGGAACGGACCGATGTGGGACGCTGAACCGATTCCGAAACCGCTTGCGGTACCGCCGGTGAGTGACGCTGTCCTGCCGCTGTTTGATCGCGTGCATGGCTGGATCACGACCGTCGATCACAAGCGACTGGGGATTATGTACATCGTTTACGCCCTGATATTTCTGGTCATCGGCGGCATCGAAGCCACCATCATGCGCCTGCAGCTGATCCGGCCACATAATGATTTCGTCTCGCCTCAGCTCTTCAACCGGATGTTCACCATGCATGGCACGACGATGATCTTCTTCGTCGCCATGCCGGTAATGTTCGGCTTCATCAACTACGCGATTCCGCTGATGATCGGGGCGCGCGACATGGCGTTCCCGCGTTTGAACGCCTGGGGATTCTGGATGACCGCGCTGGGGGGCATCATCCTGTATTTCAGCTTCCTGGGAGGCAGCGGATTGTATGGCGCCGGCAGCGCGCCTGACGTGGGCTGGTTTGCCTACGCGCCGCTGACCTCTCCGTCGTTCTCCGTGGGCCACAGCACCGACTACTGGATTATCGGGCTGCTGATAAGCGGCTTCGGCAGCATCGCTACCGCGGTCAACATCATTACCACAATTTTCTGCCTGCGCTGTCCCGGCATGACCCTGGGAAAGATGCCGCTGTTCGCATGGCTGAACCTGGTGACGGCCGGCTTGGTAGTGCTTGCTCTTGGGCCGCTAACTGCCGCGCAATTGATGCTGCTGATCGATCGCTATCTGGGCGGTCACTTCTTCGACACCCAGGCCGGAGGATCGGCGATTATCTGGATGCACTTCTTCTGGGTCTTCGGCCATCCCGAGGTTTACGTCCTGATTATGCCGTCTTTCGCCTTCATCACCGAGATCATTCCGGTGTTTTCGCGCAAGGCGATCTTCGGCTATCCCATCATGGTGGCGGCCTCTATTTCGATCGGCTTCATCAGCATGAGCGTCTGGGCCCACCACATGTTCACGGTGGGCATGACCTCATATGGCAACGCGTTCTTCGTGGCTTCCACCATGGCGATCGCGGTTCCGACCGGGATAAAAATCTTCAACTGGCTGGGCACAATGTGGGGCGGCAAGCTGATATTCAAGACGCCGATGCTTTTCTGTGTGGCGTTCCTGTTTCAGTTTCTTATCGCCGGACTGACCGGGGTCATGCTGAGCGTGGCGCCGTTTAACTGGCAACTGGGCGGCTCCTACTTTGTGGTAGCGCACTTCCATTACGTCATCGTGGGCGGGATCCTGTTTGCCCTGTTTGCGGGTTTCTACTACTGGTTCCCGAAGATGTCGGGCCGGATGTACAGCGAGAAACTGGGCAAGCTGCACTTCTGGATATTCCTGATCGGCTTCCATTTGACGTTCGACTTTATGCATATCCCAGGCATCCTGGGTATGCCGCGCCGGATTTATACGTACGAGCCGGGACGCGGCTGGGATACATGGAACTTCATAATTACTGTCGGTGTGTTTTTTCAGGCTGTCGGCATTCTGATTTTTGTCTACAACCTGATTTCCTCGTACTTCAAAGGCAAACTGGCGGGCAATGATCCATGGGACGCCTGGACGCTGGAGTGGAGTACGAGTTCCCCACCGCCGGATTACAACTTTGCGCGCATTCCGGTGGTGCGCAGCCGCCGTCCACTGTGGGACCTGAAACATCCGGAAGACCCGGACTGGAAGTACGAGTAGAGATCGAGCAGAAGGAGACCAGCGCTTGGCAGCTACGAGCATCGCGGTGCCGCAACCCGAAATGCCGCTCTCGCACGAATTGCGCGGGCGGGTGGGCATGTGGTGTCTGATTGCCGCCGAGTCGGCGATCTTCAGCATCTTCGTGGTGGCGTACCTGTACTACGCCGGTAAGAGCCTGAGCGGGCCGACGCCCGCCCAAGTTCTTCACGTACCGTATTTCAACTCGATCTGTCTGTTCTCCAGCAGCTTCACGATTGTGAGGGCGGAGCACGCTATCGCCCGCGGCAAGGTGAAGGTGTTCGGCATCTGGCTGCTGCTGACCATCGTGCTGGGCGCGATCTTCATCTTGGGCACTGCGCGCGAGTGGTATGGGTTGATTTACCACGACGGAGTAACCATTAGCTCCAGCCTGTTCGGGACCACGTTCTACTCGCTGGTGGGATTGCACGCCTTCCACGTTCTGGTGGGCCTGACGGGGCTGTCGATCATTATGGCCATCACCGCCCTGGGATACGTGAAGCAGGAGCACGCGGAACGGATCGGGGTTTTTGCCATGTACTGGCATTTCGTGGACGCTATCTGGGTGGTGGTTTTGTCGGTGGTGTACTTTATCGCACGCTGAGCGCAGTTGAAAGGGTTTCTATTTTCCAGGGCTAAAGCTCTAAAGGTTTGGATCACGTTAACGCTGGCCCGAAGGCCAGGTCTGCTCGAAAACTAACTCCTTCGGAGTCTCCCCGGAAGGGGGCCTGATGGAAAAAGGCATGTACATGCAGGAACCGCAAACCGGCAACGTCGAGTCCACCGAGATCATCCTGCCAGCACCCACTGCGTGGCCGTTCGCTCTGGCGCTGGGCGTGGCGCTCATCTTTGCCGGGCTGCTAACCAACGTGTCGATCAGCATACTTGGGGCGGTGTTATATCTGTGCGCCGCAGTGGGTTGGTTTCGTGAAGTGTTGCCGCATGAACGCCACGTGGTGGTGCCCGCGGAAGCGGAGACTGAGGCCGAGGTGGTGGCCCGCGAGGTCATGCGCTTGCCCGTGGCAGCCACGGTGAAGCGCGCGTGGCTGCCCCTGAAAATCTATCCCGTCTCCGCCGGAGTAAAGGGTGGACTGGCCGGCGGTGTGGCCATGGCTGTACTGGCCATGCTTTATGGCGTCGTTTTCTTTCGCAGTCTCTGGTACCCAATCAATCTGATCGCGGGCAGCTTGTATGATGCCCCTGCGATTCCCACCAGGGCTGAGCTTCTGCAGTTCCACCTGGGATGGTTCGCGTTTGCGCTGGCCATGCACCTTACCATGTGTCTGCTGGTGGGATTGCTGTACGGCGCGATGCTGCCCATGCTGCCCACGCGCCCGATAGTTCTGGGTGGCATCATCGGGCCATTGCTGTGGACAGGCCTGCTGTACCACATTCTTGGCTACATAAATCCCTTGCTTGACAAGGAAATTAACTGGATTTGGTTTGCGGTATCGCAGGTGGCCTTCGGCGTAGTTGCTGGGCTGGTGGTGGTGAGGCAGAACAAAGTGTGGACGACGGAGAACCTGCCGCTGGCCATGCGCGCCGGAATCGAAGCGCCCGGCATCATTGGCGAGCACGAAGGCGAGGACACTCGGCGATGAGGAGTGGTTTGGCATTGCTGCTGTTAATGCTAGCCGGGTTGCTGGCATCTACGGGCTGTACGTTGCACGGTAAGCCCGCTCCAGGCCCCGAAGTCCCGCGCCCGGATTCGGTGCTGGATCCGGTGGTGCTCTATCGCGAGAATTGCGCGGGTTGTCACGGCGCCGAGGGTAAAAACGGTGCGGCCATGTCGTTGTCCGATCCGGTTTATCTGGCCATCGTCGACGACGACACCCTGCGGAACACGATTTCCAAGGGCCGGTCCGGTACGGCTATGTCGGCCTTCGCGCAGAAGGAAGGCGGCATGCTGACCGACCACCAGATCGATGCCATTATTCACGGCATACGGCAGCGCTGGGGTCAACCGAGTGTGTTGAACGGCGTGGCGCCCCCGCCGTACACGGCCAGGGCACCGGGCAATGCGCAGTCGGGTCAGGCTGTGTACAGCACGTTCTGCGCTTCATGTCATGGCGACGACAACAAAGGCGGCCCGAAGGCAGGCTCTGTAACTAACGGGGCATATCTCAGCCTGATCAGCAATCAGGGGCTACGCACAATTGTGATCACTGGCCGGCCTGACTTCAACGCGCCCGATTGGCGGAGTAACATTGCGGGGCATCCGATGAGCGATCAGGAAATTACTGATGTGGTGGCATGGCTGGTCGAGCAGCGTCCCAACCTATCAAGCCCACCCGCGACCGCCAACACAACTTCAGCCCTTAAGTCTTCCACTGCGACAGCGAATCCATCTTCGCCCGGAGGTGTGCATTGAGCGAAGCGCCCGCGAAGGGCAAACAGTCCGACGCTCCTGAAGCTAAGACCGAAGTTTCCCGCCGCGACCTATTCGCGAAAGTTGGCATGCTGCTGAACGGCTTGGCAGTGGTGGTCCTGGCCACGCCGGTCGTGGGATATCTGATCTCGCCGCTGCTGCGCGCTGACCGCGGAGAGTATCAGCGCTGGATCGAGTTGGGTGAGCTCGACGAGTTTCCCGAAGGCCAGACGCGACTCGCGCAGTTTCGCAATCCTATCTCCAATGCGTGGGACGGCGATACCGACAAAATTCCCTGCTGGGTACGCCGCCTCACCGGCGAACAGTTTCAGGTATTCGCCATTAATTGCGCGCACCTAGGCTGCCCGGTGCGTTGGTTCGCGCAATCCGGTTTGTTCATGTGCCCTTGTCACGGTGGGGTGTATTACCAGGACGGCTCACGCGCTTCCGGACCGCCTCCGCGCGGACTGTTCGAGTATTCCTACAAAGTTGAGAACGGCAAGTTGATGATTCAAGCCGGGCAGATACCAACCTTGTCAACTACCGCCAGCCTGCAAACGAGGAGAGGTGGATGTCAAGGCTAAAGCGGATCGGAGATTGGTTTGAGCAGCGGCTGCAGATCGCGAACACCGTCCGCGATACGGCTGAACATCCAGTGCCTCGCCAGTCGGCAAGCTGGTGGTACGTCTTCGGCAGCGCCGCCCTAACGGTTTTCATCTTGCAAGTCTTCACCGGCATCATGCTGGCCATCATCTACGTTCCTTCGGCTGGCGAAGCATGGAACAGCCTGCAGTATCTCAACCACGGCGTCACTCTGGGATGGTTCCTGCGCGGGGTGCATGGCTGGGGTTCCAACTTCATGGTCGCGCTGGTGTTGATTCACATGGCGCAGGTCTTCCTGTTCGGAGCCTACAAGTTTCCCCGGGAGCTAACCTGGATCGTCGGTGTGTTTCTGCTGCTGATGACGCTCGGCATGGCGTTCACGGGACAGGTCTTGCGGTTCGATCAAGACGCGTATTGGGGTCTCGGTATTGGGGTCGCGATCGTCGGCCGGGTTCCGCTTCTCGGCGGCAGCCTGGTACATCTGCTGCTGGGCGGCCCCATAATCGCCGGCGATACGCTCTCGCGATTTTTCGCGCTGCATGTCTTTGTCATTCCGGGCCTGCTCATCGCCTTCGTCTGCCTGCACCTGCTAATGGTGTTGAAGCTGGGCATTAACGAGTGGCCGATGCCTGGGCGGCTTGTTCGCCGCTCCACCTACGTGAAGGAATATCACGCGATGGCACACAAAGACGGCGTGCCGTTCGTACCGGATGCAGTGTGGAAAGACATGTTTTTCGCGGCTGCCATCATTGTCAGCGTGATGGCATGCGCGGCGTATTTCGGGCCGTTCGGTCCGAGCGGTTATCCCGATCCCACCATCGTCCAGACCATTCCCAAGCCGGATTTCTTCTTTCTGTGGATCTACGCCATGCTGGCGTTGCTGCCGCCACAGATGGAAACGCCGATTTTGCTTATCGCTCCAGTAGTTGTGCTGGGCTTTCTGATTCTATTGCCCTTCCTTTCGGGTGAAGGGGAAAAGAGTTGGAAGCGGCGACCGATTGCCGTGGTCACGGTCCTGCTGACCGCAGTGGCTTTGGGGACCTTCACCAAACTGGCGACGTATTCGCCTTGGAGTCCCGTGATGGACGGCTGGAGCGGCGATGCGGTGCCGGTGGAGTATCTCAACGGGCGCTCGCCACTGGAGCGTCAAGGCGCGCTGGTCTTCCAGGTGAAGCAGTGCCGCAACTGCCATTCGATCGGCGACGCCGGAGGCAAGCGTGGCCCTGCACTGGACGCAGTCGCCACCAGACTGACCCGTGATCAACTCGTGCGACAGGTGATTCAAGGCGGCGGCAACATGCCGGCCTATGGCAAAAACCTGAACCCTGCCGAAGTGACGGCCTTGGTTTCCTTCCTCGAAACTCTGTACCCGTCCGGCCACCCGCCAGCGCGCGATGCGGCACAAGCCGTCGTCACCAAGGAAGAACGCAGCAATCCTCCGGCCAGCAGCCGCTAAGCTAGCATGCAATCGGTTTATCAAGCTACGCTGCGCTCCTGGTCTATTCCTCCGGTTGCAACGTTCGCCCTGTTACTGACAGCGTTGGTGTACCTGCGGGGATGGATCAATCTTCGCCGCGCGGGTTCCACAGAGTTGCCGGCGTGGCGAGCCAGCAGTTTTGTGGTCGGACTGTTCTTGCTGTGGGTCGCACTGGCTTCCCCACTCGATACGTTCTCCGGATTCGTGCTGACGGCACACATGCTGCAGCACATGCTGCTGATGATGGTGGCCCCGCCGCTAATACTTCTGGGTGCGCCACTTATTCCTATCGTACGCGGACTGCCGCGTTTCGCTGCACGCGAATTTGCAGGACCGTTTCTGAATTGGCCAGTCGCCAATCGGATTGGAATAGCTGTAACCAATCCGATTTGTGCACTGATACTGATGGGCTTGGTGACGTTCGCGTGGCATACGCCAAAGCTCTACGAGTTGGCCCTCGGTTCAAGTTCCTGGCACGAGGTGGAGCATGCGTGCTTCTTTCTCACATCGATAATATTTTGGTGGCCTGTGGTGCAGCCGTGGCCGAGTCGCGCGCAATGGCCTCGGTGGGCGATGGTGCCGTACCTGTTCATTGGCGACCTTCAAAACACCATTCTGTCCGCCATCCTGGTTTTCTCCGATCAAGTGCTCTATCCCTCGTATGCCCTGACGCCTCGTCTGTTCGGTTTCTCGGCGCAACAAGACCAAGCTGCCGCGGGCGCCATCATGTGGGTCTTGGGAGGGTTTGCGTACGTATTTCCGGCAGTGGTGATTGCCGTTCACTGCCTGTCTAAGCGTGCCACACATCGGAGTGTTGTTCCGAACCGTAAGGACGAGCGCCCTTCGGCTGGCGGGCTGTCATTGGGCATGAAGTTTTCGCTCTTCAGCAATTTCCTCCGTCCACGAATGCGAAGCAGAATGGCAGAAATGGTTTGGTTTGTGGCAGTGTTCCTCGCAACCGGGTTGTGCCTTTCGTTCTTGATGGCGAACTCGTCGGATGATGACGATCAGGCCCTCCGGCTATGGAAACAGAGCGGACCGTTCAGCGTCGCAGTCTTTGCGCCGCTTGGCGACCTTGCGGCCGGCGCCACAAGCTTCAGCATCCTCGTACAGGATCAGAGAACGCAGGAAGTACTGCTCGACTCGGCGGTGCAACTCAGTGCACGGCCGTCTGATGCTATGGATGGTGGGGCTTCCCTCAACGCGGCGAGCAACCGGAACTCCCAAAACAAGCTGCTTCAAACCGCGGAACTTGATCTTCCGACGGCGGGCGAGTGGATATTGGATGTTGGGGTGAGCCGCAATTCCGAAATTGCGAATCTCTCATTGCCGCTACACGTGGTGAAACGCGAGAGTGGTCTTACCGATTTCTGGCCTTACTTTCTCTTTCCGGCATTTGGCATGGTCCTGTTTGCGTCGTATATTTGGAAGCATTCCCACCAGCCGGCAGCTTCGCCGGTGGAACAGCACATGTCGTCCTGACGAGCCCGCATCTGTGGGAGCACGGCCGATATCGCGAATGATGCTCGCATGTTTGGTGGGCCGTATTCGTTGTATCGGTTATTCTTTGTATAATAAAAAGCGAGAGCGCGAGACGGATTAACGCGCGCTTCTCTTCCCGACCTGTGGGGCTATAGCTCAGCTGGGAGAGCGCATCGTTCGCAACGATGAGGTCGTCGGTTCGATCCCGACTAGCTCCACCATAATAACTACAATAAAATCAAAATTTTTCTTAAACTCCTACCCTCCCGCCCCCAAGCTGAATCTGTCTTCAATCAACTGCCATTTCTCCTAAAGCGTCGCTGGGCTGCCCCTCGGCAGGTCTTGGCTTATTTGTAAGAATCTCCGGCTTGACACTGTCTCATATTTCTGCAAATATCGAAATATGTCGAGCACGAAGTCCAAGCGAAGCACGGAGCAGGTCACGACGTATGCAGATATGTTTTCGGCGATGGGAACGGAGGCGCGCCTGCGAATCATGCAATTGCTGCTGTCAGCGCATCCGGAGGGGCTTATTGTTGGGGAGATTCAGGAGGAGCTCGACATTCCAAATTCGACCCTATCCCACCACCTCGACAAACTCAGAAACGAAAGCCTGGTGAATGTGCAGCGCGAAAGTACCTTTCTCCGCTACACCGCGAATACAGAAACCTTGCAGGAATTACTTCAGTTCCTGTACTCCGAGTGCTGCACGCGCAACAAAGCAGTCAAACCCCAAGCCATCATTCAGCTTTGTAAATAGGAGATATCCAATGAGTACAACCGAGGCGAAAGACATAAGGGAGGTTGTGAAGGAGAAGTACGGCCAAGCCGCCTTGCGAGTCACCACGGGCGGAAGCAGTTGCTGCGGTGCAACTTCGGCCAACCAGGATTGCTGTGACCCGATCACTTCAAACCTTTACGACGTTTCGCAGATTAGCCAGATTCCAGAGGAGGCCCTGCTCGCCTCGCTCGGCTGCGGCAATCCAACCGCTCTCGCCAAGCTTAATCCCGGTGAAATCGTCCTCGATCTGGGCTCGGGCGGCGGCATTGACGTCTTGCTATCAGCGCGGCGTGTCGGGCCCACCGGGAAGGCCTACGGTCTCGACATGACCGATGAAATGCTGGCCCTGGCATACGAGAACAAGCGCAAGTCAGGCCTAGAGAACGTCGAATTCCTGAAGGGAGAGATTGAGAACATACCGCTGCCCGACAACTCGGTAGATGTGATTATCTCGAACTGCGTTATCAATCTTTCCGGCGATAAGGACAAGGTGTTGCGCGAGGCGTTCCGGGTCCTGAAACCCGGCGGACGCCTGGCCATCTCCGATGTTGTCACTCGCGGCGAGATCAATGCAGAAATTCGCAAGAACATTCTCTTGTGGGTGGGCTGCATCGCCGGCGCGCTGGATGAAACGGAATATGGAGACAAGCTTGTAGCCGCTGGTTTCGGGCAGGTCGAGATGGAAACCACTCGCGTTTACAAAACGGAGGAAGCGCGGGAGATGCTGACTGCCGAAGGACTCGACGTGGACGCTATTGCCGCTGAAGCCGACGGCAAGTTCATGAGCGCCTTCATTCGGGCGGTCAAACCGGCCAGTGCAGCCCAGACTTGCTGTGGTCCAACCTGCTGCAATTAGCTGCGGAGAGATCGTAATGCCTCGACACTATAACGTCCTTTTCCTGTGTACGGGTAATTCAGCGCGCTCGATCATGGCCGAAGCGATTCTGAATTTCAAAGGCAGGCCGAACTTCACCGCGTACAGTGCGGGGAGCCACCCGTCAGGCATCGTTCGGCCCGAAGCCTTGCGACAGCTCGAATTCGCGCACGTCCCCACTTGGGGCGTTCGTAGCAAATCGTGGGAAGAATTCTCGCGACCGGATACGCCAAAGCTCGATTTCGTGATCACTGTCTGCGATAACGCCGCCAAGGAAGTTTGCCCGGTCTGGCCGGGCCAGCCGATCTCGGCACACTGGGGCGTGCCCGACCCAGCGGCTGTTCAGGGCAGCTCAACGGAAATCGAGAGAGCATATCGTGACGCTTTCTTCATGCTGGACCGCAGAATAAGCCTCTTCCTGTGCCTTCCGCTGGCGAGTCTCGATCGACTGGCACTCAAGAGAGAGCTCGACGACATAGGGCAGACATCCATGGCAATTCCAAACCGCGAGGCGAAAGAGTGAAAGACGGGCGTCGGCTCAGTTTTCTTGACCGATATCTCACGGCTTGGATATTTGCCGCCATGGGTTTCGGCGTGCTTCTTGGCTGGCTGCTTCCAACCGTTGTGCCGTTTCTGAATCGCTTCAGCATCGGCACTACCTCCATCCCGATTGCCGTCGGATTGATTGTGATGATGTATCCACCGTTCACAAAGGTCCGATACGAAGAAATGCCGGAGGTGTTCCACAACAAGAAGATTCTCGGTCTGTCTCTGCTGCAAAATTGGGTGGTCGGACCGATTCTGATGTTCGTTCTGGCGATCGTATTCCTGCGCGGTTATCCGGAATACATGGCAGGTCTGATTATGATCGGCCTGGCACGTTGTATCGCCATGGTAATTGTCTGGAACGAACTCGCCAATGGCGATACCGAATATGCTGCCGGCCTCGTCGCCTTTAATTCCTTGTTCCAAGTTCTGTTCTATTCGCTTTATGCCTGGATCTTTATCACAGTTCTTCCTTCGCTTCTTGGGCTGAAGGGAGTAGTGGTTGATGTTTCTATTGGGGAGATTGCGAAAAGCGTATTCATCTATCTAGGCATCCCGTTCCTCGCGGGCTTTTTGACGCGCACGCTCCTGATAAGAACCAAGGGCCGCGAGTGGTATGACCACAACTTTGTGCCCCGTGTAAGCCCACTCACTTTGATTGCACTGCTGTTTACGATCATCGTGATGTTCTCCCTGAAAGGGCAGTACATCGTACAACTTCCGCTGGACGTGTTACGGATTGCCGTACCTCTACTGATTTATTTTGTCCTCATGTTCCTTGTCTCGTTCTACATGGGACGCAAGCTGGGAGCGGATTACTCCAAGACGACGACACTCGCATTCACCGCTGCCTCCAATAATTTCGAATTGGCGATCGCCGTCGCGGTGTCCGTCTTCGGCATTAACTCAGGCGCGGCGTTTGCGGCCGTTATCGGGCCCCTGGTGGAGGTGCCAGTGATGATCGCGCTGGTGAACGTGGCATTCTACTTCCAACGAAGATTTTTCAACTTCGTGAAATCCGCTCCGATTCCGAGCGCTGCGGCTGGAAAATAAGCCCCAGGTACCAGGCCATCTCACCGAGGCGCATCTGCTCCGATTCTGTCAGGTGCGGGAGCTCACTCATAGCGCCTTGCGGCCTCATTCACCAGACTGGATTTCTTTCTCTTCGTGTGACAACACACGTGTCGAAGGCAGCGCTTCGTCTTTGAGCGGATTGAAGACCACGCGTCACTCGAGTCTTTGGCGTGGTGGCCTGGAGATACAAATACAATGCCCTATATTCTGTTACATTTCTAACGCATCCCCGGCCACCATGCCTTCGGGATTTCCGCAGGTGACACCGTCTTTGCGCGCCACTTCAATGAGGGCAGATGTGCCCAATCCGTAGTTTGCTCATCGTGAGATTAGCCTTAGTCCGAAGGACATTCGCAGTGCGAGATAATCTCTGCTGCTCGATTGTTGCGCAGGAGGACCGGGTACAAAATCTGGAACCTATGCAGAAATTTCCCCCTCTGCGTAAGAAGTTCTGATGGAACGATTCTTGCTTTGCGGAGGCGGAGAGCCAACTCGGCATCATCAGCGAAGAGGCGATTCGAGGATAGACCGAGGAAAACAAGGCAAGCAGGTGTTTGGTTGAAAAACAATATCGAAAAAGCGCCACAAGATCGCCGCTGCCTTTCGCGCTTACTTGCCATGCAAGGTCAGTACAAACCGGACCATTCACTCAGGCAGTTCTTCCTTATTCTTTAAATGGTTTTGCATCGGCTTTCGTTTGTTCTTAAACCGTGCCTGTAATCATGTTGTCGGTTTCTGGCAATTCATTTGCCTCAATCCCTAAGCTGACTGAAGAGCTTGACACCTTAGTTCTGCTTGGCTGGAAAGACTTTGGCATAGAATCTGCTACAGCGAGCATAGCTAAAACAATACACACAAATAGCGATAGCGACCCTGTGAAGGGCTTGGGTTCGCAATCGGCTCGGGCGGGCATTCACAACGGCCATGACAGGTTTTGAGCTCGCGAAATTCAAACTCTTAGGAGGAAGAAAAATGAAGACAAGCCTCGTGCTGCTGATTTGTGTTTTGGCACTGGCGGTTGGCGCCACTGCACAAGAAGATCTTAACTTTGCCAACCTTCCCCAAGTAAGCGTTCGCTCCCCGATGCCCAACGGTTACGGCGGACTCATCTGGAGCAATATCCTTTTTGTGACTCCGAGTCTGTGGGTTGGCTCCGGTCTTGGTTATCGAGATGGCCTCGCTGGCCGTGATGTGGCTTTCATCGGCGGGAGAGTTTGCCAGTTGGTGCAGGAAGCATGTTACGGCACGATCAGCTCGGCCGGTGGACCGACGGGATTTCAGCCGGTAAGCGCGACCATGACGGCAGGCGTCGGCCCGAAAAGTAACGAGATCACGCCCGGAAACCTCGGTCAGACCAGCATCACTGTTTTCGCTTACAACAACGGCGACTTCGTGGGTTCTGCGTCTACAAATTGGGTACACAGATGCAGACTGTGAACTTCCCATCTTCGTGGGGTGGCATCACGGAACTTGTCTTCCAGACAACTGGAGGTGCGGACCTGGTGTTCTACGACCTGAAGGTGGACACGCTCGGCGGTTGAGGCTGATTGCGTCAGACGGATTAACGTCCTTCAGCTGTGCCACCCCGCGCTACAACCGGCACAACAACAGGTGCTTTCACTGGCAGGAGCGGAGCCCGACCGCTCCTGCGCTCCAGTTAGTTTAGAGGAGTAACAAGACTCCTAGCGTCGACAGCCGGAAAGACTCCGTATCGCGGTCCTCCGGACAGGTGGCGGGTTGCATACTTTACCAACCCACAAATTGGAAGCTTCTCCGGCTTTTGAGCGTCGGGAGCGATAGAATTCGGGATATCTATGGCGCAGACAAAGGCCAATGCACTGGCTCCAAGTTGGCAGCAATGGGACGGACGGATCGTCAACGGAAGATTTCCGTTGCGGCAGTTCCTGGGGGCCTCGGAATGGAGCGCTGTTTATCTCACCGAAATAGAGGGCGTGAGAGCTGCGATCAAGCTGGTGCCGGCTGGTGCACCGCACGCGCAAGCGCAAGTCGCCTCCTGGAAACTGCAAGCCAGCTGTCCCATTCCAATCTGGTGCGGATTATCGAGATTGGTCTTTGGCACGCCGACGATCAACCGGACATACAGTTTGCCATCTTGGAATATTGCGAGGAGAGCCTTGCGGAAGTCTTGCGCCAGCGGCCGCTACGCCGACCGAAGCGCGGGAGATGATTGTGCCTGCGCTCGACGCGCTGAGCTATCTGCACGCACAGGGCGTCTCGCATGGACAGATAAGGCCGCCAAACATCCTGGCGGTTGCTGACCAGTTGAAGCTTCGACTGATGGGGTTCGCCGCACTGGTGACGCGGACCAGTCGCGCGTCGCCGGCCCTTACGATGCGCCCGAGAAGACGGCAGGGACGATCTCGCTCAGCGGCGACATTTGGTCATTGGGCATCACCTTGTTCGAGGCGCTGACGAGTGTTTGCCGGCACGCGACGAGGATCGCAATCCAGAGTTGCCTGAGAGGCTCGCCGCCATTCGATGCCATTGCGAAAGGGTGCTGATGCCGCCCGGAGCACCGGCTCTCCACCACCGCGATCCGCGGTTGCTGATCGCCCTGTCATCGAGTCGGTAGCGCAGACGACGGCTGTTGCAAAGCCGGCGGAAACGCATTATCGGGAAGGCAAATGGCGCCGGCATACCACGCTGCTTCGACTGCTGCGGATTTATCGTCGCGAGATGAAATCGTCAAAACCTCGGGGCTTGCCGGCAAGAAGCCGTTAGTAATTTCGGCGGCGGCATGTTCGTGATACTGGCGATGCGCTAGGACTGCGCGTGATGCGCAACAGTTCAGGAATTCACCATCGGCTGCAACCACAGTTGCGCAGCGGGATAGCGAAGTTCACCTGCCACAACGAGTGTCAGCACGGGCGCTGCCAAGCTCCGACCGTCGGCTGCCGTTCACGGAACTGTACTCCATAAGGTCATGCCCGATGTCTCTAGCCAGGCGAGAAATACCATCAATGGCACGGTCAAAGTGAAGGTACGGGTTGCGGTGAATATCCAGGGAAAAGTTTCGGATGCAACACTGGTGGCACCCGGGTCAAGCAGATACTTCGCAAACCTGGCTCTGCAAGCCGCGCGGAAGTGGACCTTCGTCGCTCCAATTCACGACGAGAAACCGCAAGTCAGCGAGTGGATTCTAGCCTTTGAGTTTCGAAAGAGTGGCACCGAGACAACTGCGCAACGCACCTCTCCGATCTAAGGTTTCGCGTACCGCCGTGTAGCTTCGTGGACCTTGATTTGCTGGCCGACAAGACTGGAGATATTGACGATCTGCTGCGGGAAAAGCTGAAGTGAGGTGAAGGGGCCTTTTAAGTGTCCTGCGTGCTGCCACTTTCAGAAGCCTTCCGGAATCTCTTCGCATCAGATTAGGCATACATCAGCTCTTCCTGCGGGCGTCTGGCGGGTAAAGGGCGGCCTTCGGGCGCAAGCGAACAGATAACAGCCAAGTCGGATTTGTAAAGGTGTTCATGGTCACTGCAGCCTCAATCACTCCCCAGGTCGAGGAGCAAAGGTACTTATCGTTACTCCGTGCAGCTAACGCGATTGCGACATCTGGCGATTGTAGTGCTGGTCGGAAGACCTAATCAGGGAACTGCGGAGGTCACCATTTAACTCTTTGCATGTGGTCGTATTCGACAAAGAGACGAACGCACCTGCTGGTCGCTATTCGCGGTGAATGGCAGGAAAATAGACGTTTCATCGACGGAGCTCTTTGCTTGACGATTCCCTATTCAGCGGGTGCACGAGTGGGCCGCCGCTGACTACGGTCGATTGGAGCCGAGAGACGCGCTTCCAGGAATATGGCTGCGTGCTGTCCAACTTCGGCATTGCGTCAACCTGCACCCTTCCGCTTACCAGAAGGTCGCGCCGCCTGGGTGTTCTAAGCTGGGCAGGTTCTATCCGAACGCCTACGATGAAGAGGAAGTTCGCTTCCTCGGTCTGGTGGCAGAACAAATTGGCCTGGCGATCGACGCTGCCGTGAACTTCTTCATATCCCAGAGGGTACAGGACAACTTAAGCTTATCTCGACCTGACGAATCAGGTGGTGTCTAATCTGGAGTTTCATGATCTCCACAGGCCGCCTCCGGCAGCGTCCGTCGCGTCATGGGTTGCGATGCGGCGCTGTAATGCTGGTTGAGCCCGAAGGCACGCATCTGCGCGTACATGCACTCGACTATCCCGAGAGCCGGGGAATATTTACCGAAGGAGCTCTCGTCCCTATTGAAGGCACTATGCCGGGGGATTCGTTCAAGAGCGGGAAACCGATCGTCGTTAACGCCTTGATCAACCGGGATGCCGCCGGAGGTGTTGCGCAAGGCTTCGGCGAAGGCCTGAACTCGTTTTGCGACGTGCCCCTGATCAGCAAGCACCGTTTGCTTGGGGTCTTGGCGGTCGCGCGCCGCGCGGAAGATGCATTCGGCGACGCCGAGGTTGACTTTTTGACCCAGGTTGCAAACCAGGTGGCACTCGGCGTTGAAAACGCGCTTGCCTACAGCGAGATCGCCGAGTTGAGAGACAGACTGGCGCAGGAGAAGCTATATCTGGAGGATGAACTCCGTGGCGCGATGGACTTTGAAGGAATTGTGGGGCAGAGTTCGGCGCTTCGCCATCTACTGAATCTGGTGGAGACGGTGGCCCCGAGTGACTAGACCGTATTGATGCTGGGCGAGACGGGCACGGGCAAAGAATTGATTGCTCGCGCCATCCATGATCGCAGTCGGCGTAAGGACCGGACATTTGTCAAAGTCAATTGCGCCGCGATCCCCACCGGACTGCTGGAAAGTGAGCTCTTTGGACACGAGCGGGCGCCTTCACCGGCGCGATCTCACGGAAAAGGTCGGCTGGCTTGAACTTGCGCACCAGGGTACGCTCTTCCTCGATGAAATCGGTGACATTCCGCTCGAAATTCAACCCAAGCTGCTGCGCGCCCTGCAAGAGTGAGAGTTTGAGCGCCTGGGCAGCACCCACACCAAGAGAGTGAACGTCCGGCTAGTGGCAGCAACCAACCGCGATCTCGAAACAATGATCGAGAACCGAGAGTTTCGAAGCGACTTGTATTACCGACTGAATGTTTTTCCCATTCGCATTCCGCCGTTGCGGGAACGCCCTGAGGACATCCCATTGCTGGTACGCTACTTCGCTCAACAATACGGGCGTCGCATGGAGAAGCAGATCGAATCCATTCCAGCCGCTGCAATGAAGAAGCTGGCGAGTTGGCACTGGCCGGGGAATATTCGTGAGCTGCAGAACTTCATCGAGCGCTCCGTGATTTTGACCCATGGATCGGCACTTCAGGTGCCGGTGGGCGAACTGGGCGGCAATGGCAAAGTCGCGCTTGAGGCGGGCGCGCGGGAAGTCGCTGGGCGAGACGAGATTCTGCGTATCCTTAAAGACACGAAGGGTCGCGTTGCAGGGCCGCAAGGCGCCGCCGCCCGCATGGGCGTCAAGCGCACGACGCTAATCTCCCGCATGAAAAAGCTAGGCATCGACCCGCGCAAAGATTCTTGATTTTGCACCTTTCGCCACGTCGACTGTCGCTTCTGTTCTTTCTACGTAGAGCTCGTCATCTGTCGACGGCTTCGTCAATTGTCGAGATGATCTTCGACACTTTTCGTCATTCTGCTTCCGACAGACCTTTCTTCTCCCGTTAATCATTGACTTACAGCCGACTCGCGTTTGGCACAGACTTTGCTCTTCTGGTTTGCGTCAGACGATTGACGCAATGTTCAAGATTTCCATCGTTGATACGCGCAGCCGGCGAAGGCTGGTTCTGGAAGGACGGCTGGTCAGACCCTGGACTGGGGGAACTTGAGGTTGCCTGGAAAAGAGCGGGAGAGCAGCTTCAGGGCCGAAAGTTGATCATCGATTTAACCAATGTCACTCTGATCAGCCCGGATGGAGAGAATACGCTTTTCGAACTCATGAGAAGCGGCGCGAAATTTTCCTGCGGTGATGTCCTTACTCGACACCTGGTGAAGCAGCTGACCAGGAGATGCCGGCGCAAATTGTGAAGCGTATTCGAGTTGGTGAGTTGTCGATTTCCAGTAAGTTCAAACGTCGCTTGATTGAAGTACGGAGGTAAACGTGGGTTTTCGTAATGCACATCTCTCGCTTGCAGCGATGGCGCTGATGCTGTTGGCGACCACGGCATGCAACAAAAATAGCGTACAGGCTGCGACACCTGCCATGCCGCCGCCACTGGTGAGCGTGGTAAAGGCGACTGCGCAGGACGTGCCCAAGTACCTGGATGAGATTGGAAGAAATGCCGCCTTCGAGGCGGTCACGGTGACGCCGCAAGTGGCTGGCCGCATCGTCGAGCGGCATTTCCAGGATGGCGAGAATCTGAGCAAAGGACAGCTGTTGTTTGTGATCGATCCGCGCCCCTATCAAGGCGCAGGTCGACTCAGCACAGGCAACCTTGCCCAGGCAAAAGCGGCGCTGGACCTTGCGAAAATCGAGTTCGCCCGCGATCAGCAGATGATAGGAACCAGGGCCATCTCACAGCAGGATTACGATACGAAGAAGAATGCTGTCGATGTGAGCGAAGCCCAGGTGGAAGCGGCGGAAGCGAGTCTTCGAAACCGCGAAGCTCAACCTTGAGTACTGCTACATACACTCTCCAATCGACGGCCGCGCCGGATCTCGCCTGGTGGACGTGGGAAATATTGTGCAGGCAAATACCACCTCTTTGCTTTCGATACAGCGGCTTGATCCCATCTATGCAAACTTCACAATCACGGAGGGAGATCTGCCGGAGGTTCGGAGGGAGATGTCTCGCGGACTACTGAAAGCATCCGGTGCGACTCCCTTCCGACCTGGAAAGTGCAGCGAGAATCGGTAAGTGTCGAGTTCCTCGATAACACCGTGCAGAACGGCAGTGGCACGGTCAACTTGCGCGCCACGGTGAATAACCGCGACCACCATTTCTGGCCTGGCCAATTCGTGGACGTAAAACTCGTGTTAGCAACCGAGAAAGGAGCCGTACTGATCCCAAGTCAGGCGGCACAAATTAGTCAGCAGGGGCCCTTCGTTTACGTCGTTCAAGTCGGACGACACCGCCGACCTTCGGCCGATCAAGCTCGGGACAGCGTCAAGGTGATCAGGTTGTTGTGAAGGAGGGCGTCGCTGCCAACGAACGCGTGGTCGCTGAGCGGACAAATGTTGGTTCGACCGGGCGGGAAGGTCCGGGTTGAGCCTGGCGTGCTGGCCGCGGCAACAGGCACCCGTGTAAGCGCCTTCGAACGGGGGCCGGTAATGAATATCTCCGAGCTATTCATTCGACGTCCCGTAATGACGGTTGTGCTGACCGTTTCCGTCATTCTGTTTGGCGTGTTGGCCTATTTTCAGCTGCCGGTGAACGACCTGCCGGCGGTGGACTACCCGGTGATCCAGGTGCAGGTGAACTATCCGGGCGCCACTCCGGAGACGATGGCCAACAACGTCGCCACGCCGCTGGAGCGGCAGTTCATGCAGATTCCGGGTCTGGAGCTGGTGACCTCCAACAGCACGCCAGGGCCACACGAGCTTCGTCTTGCAATTTGACCTGTCCAAAAGCATCGATGCCGCGGCCACCGACGTGCAGGCGGCCATCACGCAGGCGCACGGGCAGCTGCCGGTCGATTTGCCGAGCCCGCCGACGTTCACCAAGACCAACCCGAACGATCAGCCGATCATGTACATCGCGCTTGACGAGCGACATCGGTCACCGCCGGGCAGCTTTACGACTATGCCAACACGCAGGTCGGCGAGCGCATCAGCATTCTGCCCGGCGTGAGCCAGGTTAACGTCTACGGCACGCAATCGGCGGTGCGCATCAAGGCCGATCCCTCGGCGATGGCGATCCGCGACATCACGATCGACGATCTGACCACCGCCGATCAAGAACGGCACCAGCTACACCGGCGCGGGCCAATTCGACGGGCCACACCGAACCTTCCTGCTGCAGCCGCAAGGCCAATTGACCACCGCTGAGCAATACAACAATCTGATCGTCGGCCAGAACAACGGCGCGCCCGTGTACTTGAAGGACGTCGCCACGCGCCGAGAACAGCGTGCAGGACGAGCGCATCAACATGCGCTTCTGGGTGCGCGGGTATGCCGAGTGCCCGGCGGCCACGGTGGTGGTGGCCGTCTTCCGCCAGGCCGGCTCCAATGCGGTCGACGTGTCGCAAGTCCGTCCGCGATCTGCTTCCCAGCATTCAGCGCGGAGCTTCCCGGCTCGGTCCGCATCATGCCGATTTACGACCGCTCGCAGACCATCGTCAACAGCGTCGAGGACGTGCAGGCGACGCTCTGTCATCGCGTTCGTTCTGGTGGTGCTGGTGATCTTCATCTTCCTCGGCCGGGCCACCGACACGCTGATCCCCGCCGTGGCGCTGCCGCTGTCGCTGCTGCTGACGTTCATGGCCATGCAGCTGCTCGGCTACAGCCTGGACAATCTTTCGCTGATGGCACTGACGCTGGCCATCGGATTCCTGGTGGACGACGCCATCGTGTTTCTGGAAAACACGGTGCGCCTGATGGAAGAGGGGCATGAGCGCCCTCGAAGCGATCGCTGGAGTCGCGCCAAGGAAATCAGCTTCACGATTCTGTCGATGACGCATTTCGCTGGCGGCGGTGTTTCATGCCGCTGGTGTTCATGAGCGGGCTGGTGGGGCGCATCTTCCGCGAATTCTCGATCACCATCATCGTTTCGATTTTTGCCAGCGGACTGGTTTCGCTGACGCTGACGCCGCTGATGTGCTCCCGGCTGCTGAGCAAGCGCGGCGAGGACGCCAAGAAGACCTGGATGGAGCGCGTCATTCGGCGCAGTCGAGCACCGCGTGCTGAATGTCTATGGCCGATCGCTCTGGTTCTTCCTGCGCCATCGCTGGATTTCGGTCGTGATCTGGGTGATCTGCCTGGTCGGCACGGCTTACTTCTTCTACGTCATTCCCAAGGCGTTTCTGCCGGTCGGCGACAGCTCCTTCATCCGCGGCGTGATGGTGGCGCAGGAAGGATCCTCGCCGGCGCAGATGCACGCCTATCAGAGCCAGGCGGAGAAGATGCTGCAGGCGAATCCCGCGGTGCGACAGCACGTTCACCATGAGCGGCAACAGCCACGTTCCTGGCTTCGAATCAGGGCATGTCTGCTGGCGTTCCTGAAGACCTCCATCGCAGCGGCCGCCCATTGCATGTTGTGGCCGGACAACTGATGGGCGCGAGTCATGGGCACGATTCCCGGCGCGATGGCGTTTCTTCAGCCGAAGCCGGTGCTGCAGATCAGCACGGGCGCGACGGCCAATACTCAGGGCCAGTTCGCCTACGCGCTTTCCGGCATCGATCCGAAGCAGGTGTACGAGCGTCGCCGGCAAGTTGATGGCGCAAGATGTACGCAGTATCCCGGGATTTCTTGTTCGTCAACTCGGACCTTTATCAATCACACGCCGAATCTGCAGATCGACATCCTGCGCGACCAGGCGAAGCTCTACGGCGTCTCGGAGACGCGCATTCTGAACTCTGCTGCGCAACGCCTACTCGCAGAATTACATCTACCTGATCAAGAAGCCGACGATCAGTACCAGGTGATCCTCGAAGTGAAGGACATCCGATCGCTCGCAAGCCCGCAAGATCTCGAGCATGCTGTACATCAAGAGCGGACGACGGCCAGCGCATGGTTCCGCTGAACGCGGTGACCAGCTGGCACCCAGTCGATTGGCCCGCAGGCGGTGAACCACATCAACCAGTTCACCAGCGTGACGATCTTCTTCAATCTGAAGCCCGGCTACGCGATCGGCGAGGCGACCGAGTATCGTCGAAGACAGGCCGCCAAAGCAAATCGTGCCGCCCAGGCATTCAGGGCAACCTGCAGGGCGAAGCGCTGACGTTCCGCGACACCGTCTCCAACCTGACCATCCTGATGGTGCTGGCGGTCTTCGTCATGTACGTGATCCTGGCGATTCTGTACGAGAGCTACCTGCACCCGCTCACCGTGCTTTCGTCGCTGCCGGTGGCGCTGGTGGGCGGATTGCTGACGCTATGGCTGTTCGGAGCAGAAGCTTCGCTTTACGCGTTCATCGGCATGTTCATGCTGATGGGCATCGTGAAGAAAAACGGCATCATGATCGTGGACTTCGCGCACCAGCGCGTGCGCGCACGGAGTCACGGACGAGCAGGCGATTCACGACGCCAGCATGGATCGATTCCGTCCGATCATGATGACCACGATGGCGGCGGTGATGGGCGCGGTGCCGATCGCGCTGGGCTTCGGCGCCGACGGTGCCTCGCGCCGGCCGCTGGGGTTGGTGGTCGTCGGCGGACTGATCGTTTCCCAGTTCATCACGTTGTACATGACGCCGGCGATTTATCTCTACCTGGAGGAGTTCCAGGAGAAGGTGCTGGATCGGTTTTCTTTCCTGCGTTCCACCCGCAAACCGGTTCTGTCGGAAGGTCCGGTCCTGGTGATGCAGGAAGGACACGGAGACTAGCGGCAATGACTCAATTCATGCGGCGTCATTATTTCTCGTTTCTTGGCCTTGTACTGGGCATCAGCGGCTTGATCGGATGCACGGTCGGACCAAACTACAAGCGGCCTAGTATTGATATTCCGGGCGAGTATCGTGCTGTAGCGCCCGATGTATCGGACAAGTCCTACGCCCCGCCTGAGCAGACACCATCTCAACAACCAGCAACGCCGTCGCTAGGTGACGAGAAATGGTGGGAGGTCTTCCAGGACAGAAACCTGCAGGACCTGATTCGTATTGCCCTAAAGAATAACTATGATGTACGCATTACGGCGGCCAGGGTTCTGCAGGCCCAAGCGCAACTCGGGATCGTTCGCGCAGACCAATTTCCTTCGCTGAGCGCCAGCGGCAACATAACCAGCCAGCAGAGTCCGCAGATCGGCCCGATTCCAGCTTATGAAGTTACGCAGGGCTTCCTGGGCGCTTCGGCTGGCTGGAATCCGGATTTCTGGGGGAAGTATCGCCGCGCTACCGAGTCGGCACGAGCCAATCTGCTGGCAAACGAGTGGGCCCAGAAGGAAGTCATGTCAACTCTGGTCGCGAACGTAGCGGCCGACTACTTTACGCTTCGGCAGGTGGACCTGGAATTGGAAATTTCGAAGCGCACATTCGGCGCTCGCCAGGACTCTCTACAATTGACGCAGAAACTGGAGCAAACCGGCATCAACTCGTTGTTGGACGTGCGGCAGTCGGAGCAATTGGTATACACCGCCGCCACCGAGATTCCCGACCTCGAGCGGCAGATCGCGCAAGAGGAAAATGCCATCAGTATTCTTCTCGGCAGAAACCCCGGCGATATTCCGCGGGGACTCAAACTGACCGAGCAACCGCATGCCCCGGAAGTCCCGGCGGGGCTCCCATCATCCTTGCTCGAGCTTGGCCGGATATTCATGAAGCTGAACAGAATCTGATTGCTGCCAACGCACAGATCGGCGTGGCTAAGGCGGCTTACTTTCCGCAGATTTCTCTGACCGGAACCGCTGGGTATGAGAGCCCCTCGCTCGCGAATCTTTTTACTGGCCCCGCGGGTGCCTGGACCCTGGTTGCAGGGTTTACGCAACCAATCTTTGAGGGAGGCCGCCTCAAGTCCAATGTTCGATTCACGGAAGCCCAGCACGAACAAATGCTGCTGAGCTATCAACAGACGATTCAAGGCGCCTTTCGCGACGTATCGAATGCACTGATTGCCTATCGTAAAGACCGCGAGTTCCGGATTCAGCAGCAGCACCTGCTGGATTCGGCGCAGGATGCAGCGAAACTATCGAATGAGCGCTTCAACGCCGGTACAACCGATTACCTCGAGGTGCTAACCAACGAGACCAATTCCTTTAGCGCCGAACTGGGACTGGCACAAGCCGAGGGCAATGAACTCATTGCCTTGGTACAGCTATATCAGGCCCTCGGCGGCGGTTGGCAACAATAGTCGCAGTCCGGAACACACTGCTGTGCGATGAGGCATGTGCCGCCTTGCGATCGCAAGAAGTCCTGCTGGACCACAAACAAAGCGCCCTAAGAAAAACTAGTTGGACGTGACCTCAGCGATCACGCCCAACTTAGTTTCTTGTCACTGAACGTGAGCTGGACGGTAGTCGCATGTTGGACCGATCCGGTCGAGCTGGCAGTTACAGTCACAAGACTGGAGCCGGTCGGTGTGCCCTGAGTACTCGGTGTACTTTTATTGCTGCTCCCGCAACCCCCCATCATTGCGGCTGCCACAACAATCATCGTCAGCATCAACAGAACACGCGCTTTCCATGAGCGTCGGCGCGGGAATGCTGTGTTTGGTTATTTGTCCCTTGATCGCCTGGATGAAGCCAAGACCATCGCTCAACAGGCACAAGCCCGTAAAGTCTACTCTCCACTCATTCCTTCTTATCTCTACTGGGTCGATTTCCTGGAGCACGACGCCGAGGGGATGGAACGGGATGCCAATGCTGTTATGGGTCAGCCAGGATGGGAAGACTCCATGATCTACTTCGAGGCAAATGGCGCCGCCTACGCGGGGCAGTTTGCCAAGGCACGCGACCTGATGCGCCGCGCAAGCGATTCTGCCGAGCGCGCCAATGAAAAGGAAACGGCGGCAACCTATCAGGCCATCAGTGGTGTGCACGACGCATTAGCCGGCAATCTGGAACCTGCTAAACAGCAGGGGCAGTCTGCGCTCGAGGCTTCCAACGGTAGAGATGTGCAGGCGCTCGCGGCTGTTACGTTCGCTTTGGCTGGCGACTCGCGGCGGGCGACTCGGTTGGCGGCAAAACTGTTGCAGCGATACCCCGAAGATACTGCCGGGCAATTCGACTATCTACCGGTTATTTACGCATGCAACGCTCTTCAAAGCGGCGACGCGGCGAAATCTGTGGAGGCCCTTGCCCCGGCTGCGCCCTGCGAACTAGGCAGAGCGCCCCTGGTGTGGGTATATCCAGTCTACTTAAGAGGCAACGCTTATCTGGCCCAAGGCCAGGGCACGGCCGCTGCCGGAGAGTTCCAGGGCGATCCTGAATCGCCCTGGCGTAGTGCTGAATGAGCCTATCGGTGCATTGGCGCACTTGGGTCTGGGGCGCGCATACGCCCAGGTTGGTGATACTGCGAAAGCTAAGACTGCCTACCAGGATTTCTTTGCGTTGTGGAAAAACGCCGATTCCGACATACCCGTACTGAAGCAGGCGCAGGCGGAATATGCCAAGCTACCGAATGGCTTGAACTAGACCTAAGTTACGTGACCCAGGAATTGCCCCATGGATATTGGTTCTACGTCGCTTCCTCGTCTTCTCTTCCCTTACTAGGAGTGCAATAGGCTTTGAATCTCCTGCTCGAGCACTGACATGTCTACCTCGCCGATGTGTTTCTTGTAGACACGGCCGTCGCGGTCGATCAGGAATGTGATCGGCAACCCTAAGACTCCACCGTACGACTGCGCCATGCTCTCAGTTCCTATGGCGACGGGATAATTCATCTTCATCTCGTCATAGAACTGGCGCACCGGCTTGGGGCCGTCATCCATCGAAATACCGATCACTTGCAACCCTTGGGGGCCATACTTTTCCTGGAAATTTACGAAATGAGGAATTTCGGAGCGGCAAGGCACACACCATGTTGCCCAGAAATCGAGGAGAACCACCTTGCCTTTGTAGGCCGACAGGTTGAGTGGCTGCCCATTCATACCTTCCAGAGAGAAGTCAGGCGCGACCGAATGCGCGGTAACCGATGCCATCGTCGGCTTGCCGGGTCCGCTGCGGTGGCTGGTTACGTAGATGACGATCACGATCAGGACCGCAACGACAATCAGGATGATTTTTCTCATCGGTTTTATTGGCCTTTAATGGTGGGATAACCTTTGTCGACCCAGTCAGTCCCGAAGTTGTCGGCGATGTAGAGCACCTTTACGTTGGTGAAGCCTGCTTTGTGCAGGGCGTTGTAAGCGGGACGAACATTGGGACAGTGGCTCCATGGGCAGCAGCCACAATAGAGCACGATGAACTGGTCGTGCGGCAGCGACTTCACCCGTCTTCGCAGAGATTCGATTCCCTGAGGGTCTGAAGCAGCCCCGATATATTCGGCAGTGGGAATGTGAGCCTGCATATATACCAAGTGAGGTCCGACGTTGAGGATGAGTGGCTTCTCGCCGCCCGACGATTGCAGGACCTTGACCAGATCGTCTGGATTGATAAGTTGAGCGCTTCCGGGAGCGAGATCCGGAGCGGCGGATTGCGGTTGGTCCTGTTGTGGCAAGGCCCGAGCGTCGGACGCGAGTACGAATGTGGCGACGAAAATAGCTAGCGTGAGCCCGAACTTGAGACATCTACGGTATCTCTCATATCCCTGCAAATCACCCCTCCTGCCCCTGTCACTTCGCCTATCCAAGAATCAGGTTAGCTGATCCTCTACCATCCCTCCAAATGCGATTCAAAAAACATTCGTCCCGGGCGCACCTGTTGCATCATAAAGCGGAAGACATAGCGACGATAACGGCGGAAAATCAGGAAGTGTCTTATGTTACGAATCACCACTTTGGTTTTGATCTTAGTGTGGATGGCTCCGAGTCTAGTCGCGCAAGAAATTCCTGCCGGCACGGTCATCCCGGTCATGCTGCAGACCACGCTGGACGCAGGAAAAGCGAGGACAGGACAGCCAATCTCTGCCCGAATCATGCAAGATGTGCCTCTATCTCCGCAGTCGCGGATCCGGGCCGGCACGAAGTTGATTGGACACGTGATTGAAGTAGTACGCCCTAGTGGGACTTCCGGTTCACGCATGGTGCTGTCATTCGATCGCTTGAGGATGGGCGACCGCGACATTCCGGTGACGATGAGCCTGCGCTCGCTGGCTTCGATGATGGCTGTATTCGAGGCGCAACTGCCCACGAACGCCATCGACGACTACGGAACCAGCCCGAGCGACTGGAACACCGTGCAGATCGGAGGGGCTGGGGTTTTTCGAGGGGATGGGACCGTGACGTTAGACGGACTAGTGGTGGGCAAGACAACCCACGCGGGTGAAGTGACCGCAAAGCTGATTGCCTCGCGCCAACAAGGCTGCCGGGATGGAGTCGCGGGGAACGACCGGGAGCAGGCGCTGTGGTTATTCTCTCCGTCCGCGTGCGGAGCTTATGGCTTGGCAGACTTAAAGATCGTTCACACGGGCAGGCGGGACCCGATAGGCAAGATCATCCTGGAGTCCGACAAGAATGCACATTTGGACGCAGGCAGCGGCTTATTGCTGCGGTTGATGCCTCATAGTGCTGATCCTTCTTCGCAATAAGCTGTAGGCCCTTCGCGCCTCTGCACAGAAGGCTGTCGTTCCAGGCTCGAGACAATGTGGGTGTTCGTAGCAAGTTAAAATGTCCGCTTTTTGTAGCAAGTGAAATGTCCGGTTTGAAGTTTTTGGTTTTGTTCATATAGCCGTAGCCGTCGTGGCGGTGGGAAAGTGGGAATCCCGCGTTGTTGGCGGGATTTCCAAGCCGGGTGGAAAAGTCAGCTTTGGGACTTTTCCACCCGGCGTCTTTTCCACCGCTGCTTCCGTCGTCTTGGGAGTGGCGGTCAGTGCCAGACCTTGGGCGGTGTAACGCCCCAGCCGATGTGGCCCGTAAGTCAGGGTAAGGGTTCCGTCCAGGTGCTGGTGCACTGTGACGTTACAACCGGCCAGCGTTGCCCGCCACTTTACCCGCTCGATCTGCAAGCTCAGGTTCTGAAAACTGACGGTGTTGTCGCGGTTCACAGTGCGCTCGTACTGCAGCGCGAACACCAGGTCCAGATCCTTGCGCCGGCAAGCCACAAACGCCGTGCCCTGCTGCGCTGGCGCCACCTGAAAGCGACGGTTGAACTCCGCCATGTAGTGCTCGCGCAGAAACCGATTGGCCTCGGCTACCGTCTGGATCCCGCGCAGCCGCAGCTCCTGTGGCAATCGTCCCTGCCAGGTCCCGAAGTTGCGCTCCGAGCGCCCCCGGGCCTGCGGCGAGTAGGCCGGAATCATCTGCACTCCCAGCTCGCGCAGCGCTCGTCCCACTTGCGTCAGGCGATGGGGATCGACCTTGCCCCCCACCTTCGGCGTCAGCCAAAAATGGCTGCCCCGGTCGCTGTACAAGGCGCAGAACAGGCCTTGCCGCCCGATCACCTCCCACAGCGCCGCCATCACTGTGGCCGTCGATTCTTCCTCCACCAGTTGCGCATAGTAGATCTGGCTGCTGGCGTCATCCAGGATGACGATCAGGTCGTACCAGCGTTCGTCCTGAAACCAGCGATGCCGGCTGCCGTCCATGTGCAGCAGCATGCCAGGCAACGGTCGTCGCGGCCGCCGCTTGCGATGCGCTCCGCGCTTGCGCCCCTTGCCCACCAGACCGGCCCTTGCAGCAAGCCTTTTACCCAACTGTAGCTCAGCTTCACCTGGTGCTCGGCCACCAGCTTCTCGTGAAAGTGGCGCACGTTCAGGTCGAAATACTTCTCCCTGTACAGTTGCAATACCTTCTCCACCTCCGCCAACGACACCCGCTTGGGCGACGGCTTGCCCCGCCGCCGGTCATACAGACCGCGAATCCCGAATTCCTCGTAGCGCTCGCGCCAGCGCCGCATCTGCCGGTCGCTGATGCCGATGATTTCTGCCGCCTGCCACCAGGTGATCTTCCTGGCAATCGCTCGCAAAATCACTTCTTCTACTTTCATGGCCCGCTCCATCGCGGCCTCGCTGTAAGAGATCATGTCCTCCATGCTCTCTTACCCTTGCCGCCTGCGAAGCGGACACTTCATGTGCTAATTCAACCGGACATATGATTGCAAAAGCAGCACCAATGTGGGTTGCTTTACTGCCGGAGAACAGCTACCCTGTTTTGCAAATTTAAAGTCTAGATCGCGCTGCTGCTTTGGCCCGTGAAACTCAAGTAGTGAAGACCCCCGAACGTTCGGGGTGATCCAAGGGGAGCGGTATGGAATTCATCCGCCGCAAAGCGATTCGACCCATCTTCGTCGCGTTCCTCCTAGGCTGCTGCCTGATTGTCGCTGGGCAAGCCCAGGAGCAGCCGAGCCGCCCCAGTCCCCAGACCTCTGCCGCACTGCCGAGTTCGAATGCCGGCCAATATGCTGAAACCGACATTTGCCAGACCTGCCATCAGGAAATTTGGGACAAGCATTTTGCCGGTACTCCGCATGCAGCCCTGCTGAAAGGCGACCAGCACGGTTGCCAGGCATGTCACGGCCCGGGCCAAGCGCATGTGGACGGTGGCGGCGATGTGACTAAGATCATTCGCTTCGAAAAACTCAGTCCCGCTGAAACGGCGGCGATTTGCACGAAGTGCCACCAATCCAGCCTGGAGACGCAGAACTTTTCGCGCTCCGAACATTTGGCGAACGGCGTCAGTTGTACGAGCTGTCATAGCCCGCACGGCTCGAAGGACGTCAACTTCCTGCTGGTGAAATCGCAGACCGAGCTGTGCTATGGGTGCCACGCCGCGCAGAAAGCCGAATTTGCCCGGCCTTACCGCCATCGCGTTGATGTCGGACTCATACAGTGCAGCGATTGTCATAATCCTCATGGAACGGCGACCGGCCATCAGGTGCGGGCGGCGGCTGGACAGTTCGCGGTCTGCACCAAGTGCCATACCGACACCATGGGGCCGTTCGTTTTTGAGCATACTCCGGTGAAGACCGAGGATAGTTGCCTGAACTGCCATGTGCCGCATGGCTCAACCAATCCGCGGCTGCTTCAGGTCAACAATGTGAATTTCCTGTGCCTCCGCTGCCATACCGCCAATATGAACGGGGCAGCGCCCGGCGCACCCTCGTTCCACAACCAGGCGACGAAGTACCAGGCATGCACGATGTGCCACACGCAAATCCATGGCTCCAACTTTGACCCGGTCTTCTTCCGTTAGCTGCGAGGGATGGCGATGGACTATCAGAGGAGTCTCCGTACCTATATTGTCGGCACCGCGCTGGTATTGACCTGCCTGTTGCTGACTGACGGCGCTTTCGGCCAGAGTTCCGGGCAAACGACGTCTCCGGCCCCTCCTAGCCCGGCACCGTCCTCAGGTGAAGGCAAGGAAATCGGTGGTTTTCAGGTAACGCAGTCGATTGAAATCGGCGGCCGCATCAACGAAGTCACGGGCAGCCAGCCTATGTACGACACCCTGGTGAATCTGCAGTCGGGAGCTCGCATCCTCGACCAGTCGCTCACCATGCAGTCGCTGACCCATCAAGACGTCTTCGATACATTGACCTTCAACAGCTTCGGATGGGGAGGTGATCCTGAGCAGGCGGCACGCATGCGCGTCGCAAAGTACGGCTGGTATATCTTCAGCGGAAGCTACCAGCACGTGCAGAATTATTTTGACTATGACTTGTTTGCCAACCCGTTGAATCCGCCGACAGGCACACCGTTCGTCCCGGTATTGAACTCTCCGCACAGCTACTTCAACCGGCAGAATTTATACAATTTCGGCATCGTAGTGCTGCCCATGCACACGGTGTCATTTCGTTTCGACTACAACCGTAACCGCTTCATCGGGCCTTCCTACAGCAGTCTGCATGAAGGCACCGAAGCGCTGCTCAATCAAGACTATAACAACACTCTCAATGGATACCGTTTCGGCGCCGACGCCCGCCTGGCGAAGAAAACCACACTCAGCTTCACCCAGATGTTCCAGCAATATTCCGGCGATACGCTTTATGGGCTGAACCCATTCAACTCCTGGCCGCTGCCGAACGGGACGCCGGTCAGCTTCGGGCTGCCCTGGTTCAACAACGGAAGTCCCTGCAGCACGCCGCTCAACAATGGGATCGCCAACCCTTCCTGCAATGGATTCCTCAGTTATAGCCAGTACCAACATGTGAGTACTTTTATTCCGACGGAACAGGTAAACCTGCGGTCGTCATCTCTCAAATGGCTGGATTTTAATGGGCAGTACCAGTACAGCCACGCGCGTTCCGATACGCCTTTGACGGCGATCTTCAGCGGTCTTACGACGCGCAGTAACAACCTCGGGTACAACACCTCGGGCAGTAGTTCCAGTTCGCGATGGAATTCGCAATCCGCCGATATCTCGGCAATCTTTCATATCAGCAGCAAGCTTCGCTTGGTGGAGACCTTCCGTTTCCACGACTTCAGCGTGTCTGGAGACTATCTGGACCTGCAGTCTAACTTCTACACGGCAGCCAGCCAGGGTCCAGCAACCCTGCTCAGTTCGGTGTTCATGTTCCCTCCCACGACACTGCTTCACGGCTCAAGCTCGGCGGCCGACATCGTCAACGAATCCACGCTCAACGTGATCGGCCAGAACATGAAGCAGAACGACTTCCAGGTGCAGTACGACATCTCGCGCTTCTTCGGAGTACGCGCCGGATTTGTGTGGAGCAATTACATCATCCAGCCGGGGAATACTCAGCAGCTTGCTTTAGGCGATATCTATTACCCCAACAATCCCAATCGCGGGAATTGCGCCGGTTTGCCCTTGAATCCGGATGGCAGTTGCACCTTCACAGGCATCATTGCGCCGTTTGGCAGTCCCACTACGGAGATCAACGATTACTCCGGTGTGGTGGGGGCGTGGTTCCGGAAAGGGAGCACACTACACGCCAACTTCAACGCCCAATTTGGCGGCGCTGACAACTGGCTCTATCGCATCGATCCTCTGAGTTCGTTCAACATCTCCGGGAACGTCTCGTATACACCGCGGCCCTGGCTGACAGTGGGCGCTAACTTGAATTTCCAGCAAGCCAAGAACAACACCAGCGACATCCAGTACAACCAGCACAACTACTCTACGGTAGTGAACGCCATGGTCAATCCCAATAAGTATTGGGGTCTGGACCTGGCCTACAACTACGACGCTATTCAGCAGAACATGTTCCTCTGCTTTGCTGGAACCGTGACCCCAGCAGACACCACAACCTGCGCCGAAGATCCCACTTTGCTGCAGACTTATGGTTTTTATCGTACTCACACGCAGTTCGGATATTTTGCATTGACCCTTAGCCCTATCGAGCGGCTCACGCTGCGCCTGGGCTACAACATTGTCGACAACCAGGGCAACACAACATCGTTGAACGCGCTACTGCCTTTGGGGCCGCTTTCGTCCACATACCAGTCTCCTTTGGCGGCAGTAGATTTCAGGGTCTACAAGGATGTGACCTTCAAAGCCGGGTGGAATTATTACCAGTACGGAGAAGACTCATTCGTAGGTCCGACCGCCCGCGTTATTTCCACGCCAACAACACCACGCTGGCGCTGAAGTACGCTTTCTGAATCAAAGACAATTTTGCGACTGTCGGATGTTATCCCTGCCGGGCGCTCAGTTCCTCACGCCAACCGTCCGGTAGATACTGTACGCTTTGTGCGCGGGTGAGCAGATCCTTATCGCGACTCTCCCTCGTGAACAGCCGTATGAAGTCGGCGACTGAAACTCCGTTCGGATCCTTGGCCACGACCTCGATGGCGGCACCCGATCGCAGGGAGCCTTCCCGCAGGACGCGCAGGTAAAAACCGAATTTGCGGCTGCGATAGAAAATCCTGGTCATGTCTTCACGACCGAAGCGAAGTCCAAGCTTGTAGCAGGGCAACCGGGGTTGCGTGACGACGAATCGCGCGGTACCAATTTCAAGCTCATCTCCGAGATGAATGGTCTCCTCCGATAGGCCTTCTGTGGTCAGATTCTCTCCGAAGTTGCCCATGGTCAGCGGCTCTGCCGGGAGTTGCGATCTCCAATACGTGTAATGTTCAAACGGATAAAGGTAGACCGCCTTGTCGGGACCACCATGGACATTCAAGTCAGCCTGCTCATCGCCCGCAAGATCCAGAAAGCCGACCTTCACTTCGCCTTCCACGGGACGTTTGAAGATGCTGGTCGAAATGATGGCGCCCTTCCATTCGCGCCGTTCCGGCCTGCCTACGTTGACTGAGAGAACTTTCATCGGCTGTCCCTTATTGTTGCCTTCCGTGTGAGGGATCTGGCGAATTTGCCGTGTCGACATCAATGTGCAAGCCGGAAGTGGCTGCTGTGCCGGGCGGGTAGCAGTTGCCATCGGACGCATAAGTTTGACGGCAGGCTGCGGTCACCTCTGGACGCCGCGGAGATTGTGCGAATTGCCAGGCTTCGGCGAATGAAACGCCGCTAGTGGCCGGAAATGGCGGCGGCTGGGGAAAAACGCAGCCCGGCGAAGGACCGCACTGATCGTTGCTGATGAAGAAGTGAATCTCGCGGCCGCCGGCGTGATCGCGAATGTCGTTGGCCGTTACCACCGACACTGAACTCGACTCGCGAAACGCGATGCCTGAACAGTAGACGCCTGCGTGATAGCCCGCGCGTACCATGCCGTCGACCCAGGCATGAATGTAAGCGCGCTGCTCGGGCAGCATGCGGCCACCTTGCTCCTGATCGAGGAACAGGATTGAACCCTTGGGAAAACCGTCACGTTGCGCGGATTGCACGGCCGCCGCAGCGTCGGAACTCCCGACTCGGGCCGCATTTCCCGAAGCCTTGAGATAGCCATACTCGCGGCCATTGAACAGCAGAAGGAAGCCGTAGCCCATAGCTTGCAGCGTGCTGCGCTTGCCTTGCCAGGTATTGGCATTCGCGCCCGGCGGATTGTTCAGCCAATATCCGGTGAACGCGAAGGTCTTACGTAGCGCCGTCATGTTTGAATCGCCGGGATAATCGTTGCGGTCCATGCCAAGGTAAGTTGCCGGCTGTTGCGCCGGCATGGGAGGAACAAGGAAAAGGAAGGCAATGGCGAACCAAGCAAGTCGAGATGGGAGGGCCAACCTCACGCTCCGAATATCGCACATTTCGCACCGAGGCGACACGATCGGGCCATGAAAAGCCTAGGACACCGTACGGTCGACCTAGGAAGTGCCGATCAGGATGCCGGTCGCGAATACCAGCGCGCCTCCAAAAGCCACTTGAATTGCCGCCGACAACGGTGGCGTGTCCATAAAACGATTGCGAACCCACGTGATGGTCGCTAGTTCGAACAAGACGACGATGATCGCTATGGTGGTGGCCAATCGGAAATCGTGAATGAGATACGGCAGGGTGTGCCCGATGCCGCCGAGGGCAGTCATGGCTCCGCACACCAATCCGCGCAACCAGGGAGTGCCGCGGCCGGTCAGGCTGCCGTCGTCCGATAGCGCCTCGGCAAAGCCCATGCTGATGCCGGCCCCCAATGATGCGGCCAGACCAACCGCGAAGGCGTCCCAGGTGTTTTTGGTGGCAAATGCGGCAGCGAAGACGGGAGCCAGCGTCGAGACCGAACCATCCATCAAGCCGGCCAGACCGGGCTGCACGATCTGCAGCACGAAGAGCCGGCGCTGGGCCTTCTCTTCCTCCTCGCGGACCTCGGGCTTGAGTTCGCTCTTCTCCAACTGTTCGGCCCGTTCGACATGCGAGGCTTCTTCGACAGCAAGATCGTCAAGTAATTGACGAACGCCGGCGTCGTCCGCGCGCGCCGCGGCGCGCTCGTAGAAACGAGGCGTCTCCACCTCCATCGTCCCCACTTGCTTGCGAATCTGTTCGAGGCGCAGCGGCGTGTTCAGCCAGATGGGCTTGCGCTGCACGAAGCCGCGAATGTCTTGCCGGCGGATGAGAGGGATGTGCTCGCCGAACTTTCGCTGATAGAGTTCGATCAGGCGTCGGCGATGGCCTATTTCTTCCTGGCGCATTTCTTCAAACACCTGAGCCGTGCCGGGAAAGTTTTCCCGCAGATTTTCGCCAAAGTCGGAGTAGATTCGTTCGTCCTCTTCCTCAAGCGAAATCGCCAGGGCCAGGATTTCTTTCTGCGACAAACTGTTGAAGTCTCGCACGTGAGCCGTCGCCTCCGTGCAAGATAATAAACCAGCGTCAGTCGTAGATTGATGCGGCGCAAAGGAACAGCATGTCCCTCGACTCCGCTGCGCTGCGCTCGGGATGACAAACCCATGAGCTTCCCTAGTTCACATTGGCTGCGCGCGCGACGGGCTGGACCAACATCAGATCTTCCTGGGCGGGACAAATGTTTCGGTACGAGCAAAAGCGACAGTGCCGATCGGGTTTCGGATCGAAGTTTCCGGCGGCGATGTTGCTCGCGGCCTTGCTGACCCGGTCGGCTTCATCATTGAGCTGCTTCTCTGAGCGCCGCGACTCGATCGAAGTGCAATTCGTAAGATTGACGATCACCAGAGAATCGGCGACGAAGCCCATGCTCTTTGCCGCCAAAGCATAGATCGAGAGTTGCAGGCTCTCGTCGGCAACATCTTGCGTCTTGGGCTTGCCGGTCTTGTAGTCGATAATGCTGACCCGGTCGCCGTCGATCCGCTCAAGGCGATCCATTCTTCCCTTCACCACGGCGCCTCCGATGGCAGCACGAAAGAAGCGCTCATTGTTGAGGATCTCTCCCGTTGGCTGGGCCAAATCGGAGCGCAGAAATCGCCGAAGCTGCTCGCAGCCGTCCTTCTCATAAAGGTCGCGTTGCGCCGCTTCTTCAATCTTTGCTTTGCCGAACTCGTCGCGAAAACACGCGATGACCGCCTCCTCATCAGGCGATCGCCCGGCGCGGATGCCGTCGAAGTATGCCTTGAGGGCCAGGTGCATGGCAGAACCAAACTGCAACATGGCGGCCGGTTCCTCGGGGATACACCAGTCGCGGCTGAGTTTGAACGCCAGCGGACAACGCTCGTACTGCTCGATGGCGCTGGCGCTGAGTTCGCCTAGGGGCGCGTCGCACCGTGGCGGAAGCTGTACCCATTGCGAAATGAGCGGCAGCGGCTCTGCTGCAGCGTGCAGCGTTGGAACGATATCGTCAGGTGGCAATACGCGGCAGTGGATGGCGCCCTTGAGCTTAGACTTTGCTGCGGTCACTAGTTCCCGCATGTACTTGGTCGGCGAAGGGTCATTCTTCGCCCGGCTGAGCCTTCCACAGATGTACAGCTCGTCCATGGCACGAGTCATGGCGACATAAAACAGGCGACGCTCTTCTTCCTCGTGAAGCTCCTTCGAGGGACTCTCAGCAGCCGTGTCCTTACTCCGCAGTTCCTGCGGAAATTCAATCAGTGACTCCTTGTAGGAGTGGGGGAACGATCCGGTGCTGACGCGCAAAACAAAGACACAGGGAAACTCCAATCCTTTGGCGGCATGCACGGTCATCAACTGCACAGCATCCTCGACGGGGCGGCTGCCGAAGTCGGCCGGCGCCAGGGCCGCCACCGGATCTGCTTCGCCGCCATCCTCGGCAAGACATCCACCCGCTTCGCGAAACCAATCGACATAGTCGACGAACTCCTGCAGAGTTCCCTGCCCTACCAGCGGTTTGGGCTTCACGCACCATTGGTCCGCCAGTTCCTGCAAGCGGCGCAGCGGGAGCGAGTCGGGAAGTTGGAACACGCGCTGCGCAATCTTCATTGCCGGTCCTAAAAGATCGCTCGCGTCGGCCAGGTCGTGTCGCGCCTGGCGCACTGCTTCCATGACCACCAAACCGCCTGAAACCTGCTCCAGCACGGACTCAATCGAAGCTTTCTTGCCAGCCAAGGCAAGACCGGCACGAAACTCCTCCGGGTCAACGCTGAATTGGGGAAACGCGGCCACCCGAACCAGCGCGATGGGGTTGGGCGAGCCGATGATCTGCAGAGCGGCCAGCGCGTCCCGGGCCTCGGGAGTCTCGAAAAGATCGACACCCTCGACGTGGACAGGAATGTCGCGCCGGCGAAGTTCGGCCAGTACCTCTTTCCGGTTGAGGTGAGTGCGATACAGGACCGCGATGTCGTGCAATTGTATCGACGGCTGTTGCTTACGCATGGCCTGGATGGTATCGGCTATGAACGCCGCTTCCTGATCGGGGCCGTGGTGCACGACCGCCTGCGCCGGTAAAGCCTGCTGGAGGCCAGGATCATCTTCGGCGCGCGCGGAACGCAGCTGCTCCCGCGGCCATCCGCCGTCAGGCAGTTCGACGCTGCCGATCTGCGGGTTCTCAGCGATGGCCTGATACGCGCAACGCAGGATCGACGGCGTGGAGCGCCGATTCTTGGAGAGCGTGACGCGCTTAACGCGGGCAGGATCGAACGTTTTCAGAAACTGGTCGAAGGCCCCGCTGGTGGCGCCGCGAAAACGATAGATCGCCTGATCGGGATCGCCGACGGCAAATACATTGGCTGCTTCGCCCGCAAGCAGCCGGGCAAGCTGAATTTGAGCAACGTTCGAATCCTGAAACTCATCGATCAGAATGAAGCGAGCGTGTCTTTGCGCGCGTTGCAGCACCGACTGGCGGCGGTTGAGCATTTCGACTGCGCGGGTGATGATGTGGCCGAAGGTTCCCAGACCTTCTTGAGACAAAAGATCTTCGACGTACCGGAAGACATGCGCGATTTCGTGACAGCGCTCCAGCACTTCCTCGTCCGGCATGACTGCGGCATCTTTCGACTTCCCTACACGCGGCAGCGGAATCTCCCGCCGCTCAAGACGCTTCACGTAGGCGTCGTAATCATCGGGGGTGCGCAGTTCGTCGTGGCAACTGCGGAAGAACTCGAGGAGATGCTTAAGAAATTCGCCGGGAGCAGCCGCCCGGATGAAACGCTTGAGCGGAAGGTCGGCGATCCGGCGCCGCAAGAGAATTTGCAAGTCCTTCTCATCGAGAAGTGCAAACTGAATGTTGGCCTCGTGCAGCAAGCCGTAGCAATAGGAGTGAAAGGTGTGAGGCCGTAGCCCGCTGGCGATCAACTTCCGCGCGGCGCTGGCCTGGTCGAGATGAGGGTAGAGGATCTCTCCCACCTTGGCGATTAGCTGGGCCGCCGCGTTGCGGGTGTAGGTTACGGCTAGAATTTCTTTCGGCTTGGCCGCTTCGTTCTCGATGAGGTGGGCGATACGGCGAGACAACACGGTGGTTTTGCCGGTCCCGGCGCCCGCCACCACCAGCATGGGCCCATGCGCATGCTCGATGGCCTGGCGCTGTTCCTCCGTGGGTTCGAAATCGAAAGGCAGGTAGCTCTGCACCCGGGAATCCTTCTGCGCGAAGAAAAAGCGAACATGCTATTATGCTTGGTCGGCGGCCCGATGGCAAGTGGAACCTTCAGCAGGTTTACCACAGCGTCACCGCACCAGGAGCAAGGCACTCATGACCAAACGATTCTCGAGCGCCACAGTTTTTCTTATGCTCGCTACTTTTGTCGCGAGCGGCTATGCACAATCCAAACCGGCCGCGTCCACGGCTACCGCTGGACCACTCGCGCCGGTCGCGTGGCTGGTGGGAGGCATATGGGTCTCGGACGTGAAAGATCCGTCGGACGGAAGCATGACCCATGTCGAGAACCACATCCGCTGGGCAGCGAATCACGAAGCCATCGAATTCAACACGGACTTCAACGGCAAGCCTCATTATTTCGGCTTTTATGCTTACAATCCGGTTGCAAAAACAATAGGCTTCTACTACACAAATTCAGAGGGGGAATTGACGATCGGCACGGCAACTCCCGACGCTGATGGCAAGACGCTTCACCAGGAGTTCGACATTATGCATCCGGATGGCAAGACCGGACACATTCGCTCAACGCTGGTGCGCGACGGGAATGACGCCTACTGGTTCTCCGTCTTCGTGCAAAAGGACGGCGAGTGGGCGCAGGTATTCAAGATTCGGTATGAGCGGAAGTGAGTCGACTCGAATCCGGCATTCCCGGAGAAGCGTTCGTTACAGCGTATAATCGTCGTTTGCGCACTTCATTCTCATCCCTACAGGAATACACGTGAGCCATCAGCATTCGCACATGCCAGGCCAGCCGCAGGCTGGTCCGCAGCCGCTTCCGGGAGTTAATAGCATCATCGCCGTGGGTTCAGGCAAAGGCGGAGTGGGCAAAACCACTCTTGCGGTGAACCTCGCCATTGCGCTGGCCCGGATGGGTCACAAAGTGGGATTGCTGGATGCTGACGTGTATGGGCCCAACGTTCCCCTGATGCTCGGCACGACAATGTCGCCTAGCGTCGTGGGCGAAGATCACATTCTGCCGCCGGAGCGTTATGGGTTGAAGGTAATGTCGGTTGGATTTCTCAGTCCAGGCGATAAGCCGCTGGTGTGGCGCGGTCCTATGCTGCATTCCATCGTGAAACAGTTTCTCGGGCAAGTCGAGTGGGGAAATCTCGACTACCTGGTCGTCGACCTGCCGCCGGGCACGGGCGACGTGGTGATCTCGCTGGTGCAGACGGTGCCGCTGACCGGCGCTGTCGTAGTCACCACGCCCAGCGATGTTTCGTTGCAGGACGCGCGCAAGGCCATCGAGATGTTCAAGCAGGTCAAAGTAGATATTCTGGGCATCGTCGAGAACATGAGCTACTTCGTGTGTCCGCATTGCCAGCACGAGATCGACATCTTCTCCAAGGGCGGAGGTGCGCGTACCGCACAGCAATTCGGCGTGCCGTTCCTGGGCAGCATCGAACTTGATCCCGATATCCGCAAAGGCGGCGACAGCGGCCAGCCCATCGTGCTGGAAGGCGACCAGTCGCCCCATGCCAAGTCGCTGTTCGCTTTCACTCAGCGGGTGATCGAGCGCACCAAAGAGTTGCAAGAAGCGGATAGCGGCAGCGTGATCGAGATTCAGTGACCTCAGGACTGAGCCGGGATTCGACGGCCGAGCAGCAGCCGGCCCTCTCTACTTTCCGACACGAACACCGGACAGAAATGTGAGGAGCCCGAAAACATTCAGCAGCCACAGGACGACGGCGATCACAACCACGGCGTTGAGAATTGACTTGATGGAGCCTGCCATCGGAATGAATTGATTGACAAGCCAGAGAAGGATCCCCACCACGATGAGGGTCACAATTACTTGCAGTAGCGGCATTCTGTTCTTACCTTTCTGTAATTCATTTCCCTTGCCAACCTAACGACGTGATCTCAAGCCACCTGCGAGCGCATCAGCTGCTCGATCCTGATGGGTAGATGGCGTACCCGAACCCCGGTCGCGTGATAAACCGCCGATGTCAGCGCTGAGGCGACTCCGGTGAGGCCGATCTCCCCCGCTTCCGCGTGCCCCGTATTCGTTGATAATCGGATGGGGGAAAATCGGGCAATGTGCAAGGCCGTGAGTCGGGCAAAGGTCGAGGTTGCCACTGGTCTGACATGGACTGCACCTCTATCCGAAAGTGAGATGCATGTGGCACGTAAGGGCTGCCTGCGGTCGGCAAGTAATTTGGAATTCTTGCAAGTCTGCTGCGTTCCCAGCCTTTGTGACCGGCCTCACTGCAATGGAAAGCTCGCTCGGCTAACAATGGGTCATGGTCTGTAGCACTGCTGTGCCCAGCAAACAGAAAATAACGAACTTCAGTGACCTTCGCCGTTGCGCGCAGCCCCTCGGTCCCAAGCGCGTTGCGGTAGTCGAGGCTGACGATGAGGTTGCGCTGACCGCGGCGGACGGCGCGCTGAAACTTGGGATTGCCGTTCCCGTGCTGATTGGCAACGAGCAGAGAATCCGTAGCAAAGCTGAGGCGCTTGGGCTATTTGGTTTGATAGGTGGCGCGGAGTTTGTGAGCACGGATGACCCTGCAACCGTCGCAACCCGCATGGCCCGCAGCGGCGACGTCGACCTTCTGCTGAAGGGCCATCTCCGCACCGACGAACTCCTGCGAGCGGCGTTGGACAAGCAGGCTGGATTGCGGACCGGACGCTTGCTGAGCGACGTGCTCCTGTATGAGGACACACTCGCGGGCGGGACTAGGCTGGTCGGGATAAGCGATGGCGGGCTGAATGTTTCGCCAGATCTGGAGCAGAAGAAACAGATCGTGCTGAACGCAATCGAGGTCATGCGTTCTCTGGGAGTGGCGCGTCCGAGAATTGCGATCATGAGCGCGACCGAGGTGGTCAGTGAGTCGGTACCTTCGAGTGTGGATGCCAAGTTACTGACGGAGATGGGGAGAGCCGGCGAGTTTGGTGATGTCGAAATCTTCGGGCCGCTTGCACTCGACTGCGCGCTTCAGGAGTCTGCTGCGCAAGCGAAAGGCATCGAGCATCCGGTGGCAGGTCACGCCGACTGCATGGTGGTCCCAAATATCGAAGCCGGCAACCTGCTGGGGAAATCGGTGAAGTATCTCGGCGGCTCGCAGTGCGCGCATGTGGTCGCCGGCGCAAAGGTCCCGATACTGATTCCTTCGCGAGTGGAGAGCGTGGACGATAAGGTGAACTCCATCGCCCTGGGGGTGCTGTTTGCAGCTCAATGAATTCAGAATTCTCGCGATCAACCCCGGTTCCACGTCCACGAAGATGGCCCTGTACGTAAACGAGCGTTGCATATTTTGCAAATCCATTCGGCACTCCGACACGGAGATGGCCCAGTTCCGGGGACGCCCGATTCTTGAGCAGCGAGGGTTTCGTGCGACGCAGATTGAAGCTGCTCTGGCTGAGGCACGACACGACATACGCGAACTCGATTCCGTGGTCGGACGTGGAGGCCTTTTGCCTCCCTTACCCAGCGGCACCTACGTTGTAAATGAGGAAATGCTAGAGGAGTTGCGCGCGGCCAGGCGTGGCGAGCATGCGTCGAATTTGGGCGCCTTCCTGGCGCAGAGCATCGCGCAAAAAGCCGGAGTGCAAGCCTACGTGGTCGACCCCGTCAGCGTGGACGAGTGGCCGGGATGTGCGCGGCTTTCCGGGTCAGCGGTGCTGGAGCGGCAGTGTTTGTCGCATGCTTTGAATTCGAAGGCGGTTGCCAAGCGTTATGCCCGCGAGCGCGGGGAACGGTACGAGTCGCTGCGTATGATTGTGGCGCACCTGGGCAGCGGGATTTCGATTTCAGCACACAAAAATGGCCTGATGGTGGACGTGACTAATTCGCGCGAAGAAGGAGCGTTCTCCACGGAGCGTGCAGGCGGGGTACCAGCGATGCAGTTGGTCGATCTCTGCTTTAACGGCGAGTACACGCGGAAACAAGTGGAGGAATTTCTCTTCCGCGATGGCGGATTGTCCTCATATTTAGGCACAAAGGATTTGGAGGAGGTGGAACGCCGTATTGCGCGAGGCGATGCCAAGTCTGAAACCGTATTCGATGCCATGGCATATCAAATTGCAAAAGAGATTGGCGCGATGGCTGCCGTCCTGCATGGGCGGGTAGATGCCGTGCTCTTCACCGGTGGCATGGCGCATTCGCAGCGCCTAATCTCCGTGCTATCCGAGTACGTGAGTTGGATCGCGCCCATCACTGCTTATCCGGGCGAGGACGAACTGCGCGCCCTGATAGAGGGTGCACTGCGGGTGTTGCGGCGTGAAGAACAATTAAGGACGTTGGCGCTCGCCGACCGTCCCCTGCTCCAGGTTTAAGGCAACAGCCTCAAAGGTTCGTATCTTGGGCTTGCCATCAATGATCGGCAACAGGATCTTCAACACTTGCGGGTAAATATCGGCATCATAGGCTTCAGCGTTGGCTTTGCTCTCCCAAAGGCTCATTGAAATCCGTTCTAAATTGCCGGGATTCGACAGCGTGATTTCGCCCTTGAAACCATCCTGCTTGCGAAGCAATGGAAGGACGTCGTTCTCCAGTGCGCGGACAAACTCAGCAGCCATGTTGAGCGACTTCACCCGGAAATGGGCATTGCGTGCGTACATGTTCCGGCCCCTCCCTTGGGGACTGCAGAAATTCTACACGTACGACGATTGCGAATAGCCAAATTAGTGCGGCCCACGGAGCGTTAAGTGGTAGCTGTCCGTTATTGCTCCGCGGTTGAACCGGCTGTTCTTGCTGTTTACGGAAGATTGTTCAGCGTCAAACTCAGGAGGCTTGCCGGATCGAGATACGCCCCTTCCCAACGCACGCCCATATGAAGGTGCGGGCCGGTCGCTCTGCCGGTGGCGCCGCTAAGTCCAATCTCCTGCCCCTTCGTTACCTTCTGACCTGCCGCAACTTCCAATCGAGAGAGGTGCATGTACAGGGTCATGAACTGCCCGCCGTGATCGATGATGACGCAATTGCCCTCGTAAAACATGTCGCGAGCCAGCACAACTTCGCCGGAATTTGCGGCCCGCACCGGCGATCCCGACTTGGCGTGGAAATCCAAACCGCGATGAACACTCACTAGCTGGCCGTTGAAGACCCGGCGTGTGCCGAATGAATCGGAGACCGCCGAGGGCAACGGAGGAAGGAAATCGCCGGACCACTCGGGAAGCGGATCGTCGTGCGCAAACGCGATCGCCTTGGCTTGCTTGTCCGCCTCGATTCGGCGCAGCGTTGCAGCGTCGGGCTTCACAAAACGGTCAGGCACGTGAAGGGATACGGTTTTGTAGTTCGCGGGGCCGACGGGAACATCCTGGGCGAGATGAATAATCTCGCCATTCGGCATGGTTGCGACCACATCCAACGGGTAGGTGCCCGGCAAGCCCTCGACATCAACTCCCGCCAAGCCGTACCAGACGTCGCCGTCGCGCGCCAGGAAGAAAGACACTTCATGTCCCATCCATCTACCGCTTAGCTTCGACGGCGAGCCATCCAGTTCCACAGTAAATAAACACGCGGAGCCGGTTTGCAGTTCTCGCGGCGTCCAGGTCACGGCTTTGGAGGCGGTAGCTGCGTTCGAAACCGCAAGCGGAAGGGTACCGATGAAGAAAAGTACGAAAACGAAGTGGATTCGACTGTCCATGGCTGATTTCGCGCGAGTTGCCCTCCTCCGGAGAACATTTGCCGCTGAGAGCCAAGGCGAGTTTGTATTGGAAAGCGAAGTTATGCAAGAAAAAAACAGAAGCACGGAGTTCCCCGCTTGGTTCCAGGAGGCATCGTTATCAGCCGGAAAACCGCATCAGCCGGAAGCCGACGGAACGTCCGAACTGCGCACGTCAACGTTCGGCGTGCCACTGCAAGAGCCAAGCCTTATGCCGCGATGTGCAGATCGTGCTGCGGCGCTAGTTGCCGCGCTTCGGGCACTTGTCGAGCATAAAGCCAGCCTACGGTAGCGCCATACACGATGTGGATGGCGAAGTAGAACAGGATTCCAGCGATGCCGTGCCCGGAGAAGTACGGACCAGGCGACCTCATCTTGCCATTGTTCATCAGCGGATGGATCAGTGGCAGCAGAGCAATCACGAGTCCGGTTATCAGAGCATGCACAATTCCGATTGCGCCGCCTCTCAGCAAACCGGCACCGGAGAAGGCCTTGAAGACTACCGCGTACAGGAGGGCGAAAAGGCCGCCGACCAGCAGATCGATAACAAAGCCAACTATCCATGCCGTAACCCCAATCGGAAGACCGATCAGGGTTCCCCACATCATGGAAAAATCCATGACGTCAAATCCTGCTGCTCTGGCTATGGCGACGATAGCCGTCATGAGCGCAGCGCCTACGATACCCGCGAAAAATGCCTTCGTCCACGACATGTCCCACCACCTAATCGCATTTCAAGATTTACCTGGTATGAAACGCGGCCCCTAGTAGTCATGATGTATTTTCGACATGCGCGGTTGTCACAGGAGCACGGAACTGAGGTTTGATGCGATGTGACTTTCTACAGCGAATCTTCTGGAACACCGGGCGGAGGGCGATATAATCCACGGCTGTACATGGAGTTGCGAATGCGAACTTGGATTCTACTTCCCTGCCTTGTGTTATTGTCGCTGGTGGCCGTTGCTCAACAGTCATCCTCGGGTCAGAATGCAACGAACAACGCTGCCTCAGGCAGCACTGGAGCGGTGACGGTGGTAGGGTGCGTCGCCTCTCTGAATGGCTACTTCACGCTCGAAACGCGCGGCGGCGAAGTCTATCGTCTGAAAGGCGACCATGACGCGCTGGTCGGCCATAACGGAAAGCAGGTCGCAATCTCGGGAACCATGACCGGCTCCAAGAAGGCACAGACTCTGAAAATTTCGACGATGAAGAAGATCTCGGATACGTGTCAGTAAGTGGCAATTAGCAACTGGGAATTAGCATCTAAAAAACTCGATTTCCACGGAGAAAAACAGCAAGGTCCTGGTTCCCCTTGCTGCTGCGCCTGCGCAGACCAAGACCTTGCGCAAGGGTTTCAAATTTCAAAGAGCAGAGTCGGGCGAAGGCACTGGGCCGGTCCGTTTTGCTTGTCTCGGCCATTTCGCTATGCGCTAGCTTGGCACATGGCGGCGCGGTAACCTCGACACGCGTGCGAGCTCGGCACACGATCGAGACCACCGGTTCTGTTTCCTTCGCGCGAGCTCAGCGCGACGGCGACAAAAAAGGCCGGAAAGCAAAAAGAGCCGGACAAGGCGTTGCCGCCTTTCCGACTCTACTAATCACATTATAGCACGTTTTGGACGGTTTTGGACACGATTGCGGAAGTTTATATTGTGCCTTGAATTAAAAGCTTACAGCGATTTCAGCACGTATGTGGGGCTTGACAAGGTTCGTTCCCGCAATGGAACGGCATTGTCTCGCAAAATGAGACCCGTTTCCGGCGCCAGTTTTGACTTGAGCATTTAGCACTCGATTAAGTTGAGTGCCAATCTTGACAGCAACTCGCTCACTTTCTAGAATAAAGGGGCGGAATTTACACCTTGGCTCGTCTCTAAATAATTGCAAAAACGAAGGTTAGCTTCCGCGCAGGGCTACCCATGGACACGCCGGCAAGTATCGGAAGACGGGAACGCGATATCCTCACAGCCATTGTGGAGTCCTACATCTCCACAGGTGAGCCGGTGGGTTCGCGCACACTGGCGCGCGCCAATCCCGAGAGCCTGAGCGCGGCGTCCATTCGCAACGTGATGGCCGATCTTGCCGATGCCGGTTTTCTGGAACAGCCGCATACATCGGCGGGCCGTGTTCCGACCACCAAAGCTTATCGCTTCTATGTGAAGCAGTTGACCGGCGAAGCCCGTCTGTCCCCTGCTGACGAAGGCTTGATCCAGGGCAGCTTGCAAGGTCTGCAGGATGTGCCCGAGTTCATGGAGCGCACCTCGCATGTGTTGTCGCTGATTTCCCACAGCGTGGGTGTGGCGGTCAGCTCGGCGCCCGGACAGCGCAACGCACTGGAGCATGTGTACTTCCAGCGGATGGCCGACAAGAAAGTTCTGGCCGTCGTGGTCATGCGCAACGGTGTGGTTCGTGACCGGGTGCTGAGGCTCAATCAGGATTTGTCCGTGGCCGACCTGGAAGCCGCAGCGGCCTATATCAATCAGAACTTCCGTGGCTGGGAAATGGAATCGCTGCGCAACGAGATCAGCAAGAGAGTCCAGCAGGAGCGCAGCGAATACGACCGGCTGATGCGTTCGGTGGAGCAGCTGTACGCACAGGGTGCGCTGGCTGCCGAAGGCGCCGCCCAGGCAGTGTACGTGGAAGGCGCGGCCAACTTGGTGATCACCGAGCAGGACCAGGAACGCTTGCGGCAGTTGCTGGCTACGCTGGAAGAAAAGCAGCGCATCGTAGACCTGCTGTCCGCTTACCTCGACGTCCGCCAGGAGGCGGTGCGCGTAGTTGTGGGTCTGGAAGACGCCATGCCGCATCTAAGTAATTTTGTGCTGATTGGAATGCCGGCACGAGTAGGCGACGAGGTGATGGGTTCGCTGGCTGTAATAGGCCCAACTCGCATGGATTACGAGCACACCATGACGGCGGTGTCATACATCGCGCGGCTGTTCGATAAACTCTGGAACGAATCGACGTAGAAAATTATGCAGGCAAAGAAACGCAATGGAAGCTCCAGCGAGGCGGAACTGGAGCTGGACCATGAGCTTCCGCCAGGAGAAGGTGGAGACGACGAACCTGCTGCGCAGGCCGGCGCCGCCGCCGAAGAACCGCAGTCGGAATTGGAGCAGGTGCGGGCCGAACGCGCGGCGTATCTGGATCGGGCGGCGCGCATCCAGGCCGAGTTTGAAAACTTCCGCAAGCGCAGTGAGAAGCAACAGCAGGAGTTCAAGGAATACGCGCTGGCTGGTGCGATGACCACACTGTTGCCTATACTCGACAGCCTGGATCGCGCCTTGAATACCAAGGCCGCATCGCTGGAAGATTTTCACGCCGGCATCGAGCTGATCGACAAGCAGTTTCACGATGCGCTGGCGAAGTTAGGGGTGCAGCCCGTGGCTGCAGCGGGCGAGCCGTTCGATCCCAATTTACATCAGGCCATCCAGATGGTTGATACCGAGGAAGTCGCCGACAACCACGTGCTCGATGAGCTGCAACGCGGATACAAGTTGAAGGACCGGCTGCTTCGTCCGGCGATGGTGCGCGTAGCTCGCCATGCCAAGCAGTAATTGACTTTGGAAAAGGTAAACAATTCTGGCTACCAACGTAAAACGCGATTATTACGAAGTGCTGGGCGTCAGCCGCTCGGCCAACGACCAGGAAATTAAGAGCGCCTATCGCAAGCTCGCTCTGCAATATCATCCTGACCGCAATCCTGACGATCCCGAGTCGGAAGAGCGCTTCAAGGAGTGCAGCGAGGCCTACGCAATCCTTGCCGACACGGAGAAGCGGGCGCGCTATGACCGCTTCGGTCACGCCGGAGTCGGCAGCTCGGGCGGTGACGGTGGATTCGACACGACAGTGTTCACCGATTTCCACGATATCTTCGGCGACTTGTTCAGCGACGTATTCGGTGCGCAGGCGGGTGGAGGACGTCGCCGTTCGCGTGCGCAGCGCGGCGCCGATCTGCGGGAGGACCTGACCCTCGAGTTCGAAGAAGCTGTATTTGGAGTCACCAAGCAAGTGCAGGTGAGGCGGCTCGAGGAATGTGAGCAGTGCAAGGGGAGCGGCGTGGCTCCGGGCAAGCAGCCCATCACCTGCACCACCTGCAACGGGCGCGGGCAGATGCGCTTTCAGCAAGGCTTCTTCTCCATTGCGCGCACCTGTAGCACGTGTCAGGGTTCGGGCAAGCTGATTGTCGATCCTTGTAACCAGTGCAGAGGTCAGGGCCGCATCACCCGCCAGCGCACGGTTACGGTGAAGGTTCCCGCCGGCGTCGAGGAAGGCGCGCGCATGCTCTACTCAGGCGAGGGCGAGGCCGGCCTGTACGGCGGACCTTCCGGCGATCTCTACGTCGTGCTGCACGCCAAGGAGCACGCGTTCTTCGAGCGCGAAGGAAAACACCTATTCTGCGCGGTCCCGATTTCGTTCGCACAGGCAGCGCTGGGCACAGAGATTACGGTTCCCACGCTCGACGGCGACCATGTCGTGAAAATACCCGAGGGCACACAAACCGGCGCGACGTTCAAAGTGAAGAACAAGGGCGTGCCAGTGCTGAACGGTCACGGCCGAGGCGATTTGCATGTCGAAGTGAAAGTGCAGACACCGGCGAAGCTTACCAAGCGGCAACGCGAGCTGTTGCAGGAGTTGCAGAGCACGACCTCGGTGGAGAACAAGCCGGTCAGCCGCTCGCTACTCAACAAGGTAAAAGACATCTTTCAGTAGCGCTTTTCGCTCTTCGCCTCGCGCTCTTCGTTTCGGGCTGTTAGTTTGTAGATGCCGACGACGTCCCTGCTGCGCTAGCTAAAAGCGAAAGGCGAACAGCGAAAAGCGATTCCTCCCTTGGACAAAGCCCTCCGCATCTACGCGTGGTTCCTGCTGGTGGTGACCGCACTGCCGGCCGCCGCGCGGCTAGCCAAGCCTCGCGAACTGGCGCGCATTGTTCTGATGCGCTACCAGGACCCCAAGCGCCGCAAACGCGCCCGTATCGGTGGGCTGATTTACTTGGGATTGTCGCTAGTCGCTATCCCGTTCTTGCTTCGCGCGCGCATGCACCAGGAGCGCTGGCTGGTGATGGCGGTGCTGGTCGGCATGGTTTCGGCGCTGGAGTTCCTGCTCAATAGCCGCCTCTTCAGCGAAGATGACCTCGCCCGCGAGAACCGCGTCTTCGGCGGGGTCTACGCCTCCATGGCCATCGCCACCGTCTTGTTGCTGATGACCCGATGACGCGACGCCGCTGGATTGCCGACGAGTACTCCCGCGATGGCGCGGCCTTGACTGGCGCGCACGCCGCGCATCTGTCGCGAACCTTGCGTGCGCATGTAGGACAGCGCTTCGAAGTGGCATGCGGCGATCATGTCCGACTAGCCACTGTTACCAGCGTGCAAGATGAGCGCGTGGAATTCACCTTGGGCGAAGAAATAACGGCCCGCAAGGCTGTGCCGATTACTTTGCTGCTGGCCATCTTCAAGTTCGATCGCATGGAGTGGGCGATTGAAAAGTGTACGGAACTGAACGTCACCACCGTCATCCCCGTGATCGCGCGGCGCACCGAGAAGCATCTTGCCACGGCTGCAAACAAACGCGTCGAGCGCTGGCGGCGTATCGCTCGCGAAGCGGCCGAGCAGTCGCGCCGGATGTCGCCCCCGGAAATCTTGGAACCAGCGAAGCTGAAGGAAGCGCTAACCCAGTCAGATCATTGCATGGGTGCGGTTCCGGCCGAGGGTCCCGGTTCGACTCGAGACAGCACGAGTTATTCCGGTTCCGATCTGCGAATCGTCCTAGCGGAGAGTGAACCTGAAGCCACTCTTCGCGAGGTATTACGTTCGCGCACCGAGCTGCAGTCCGTCGCTCTCGCGGTCGGCCCCGAAGGCGGCTGGACCACGGATGAGTTGGAACTCTTCGAACAGTCACAGTGGATCGCCGCATCTTTGGGCGATACCATACTCCGTGCCGAGACCGCGGCCATCGCAGCCGTAGCCGTAGCGAGGGCGGAGTTTTAGCGCATCCTCGGCTTCTGCCTGACATTTTGAATCTCGGAGGGAGGCTTCGGCACCCAATAGTAGTAAGCCGAGAAGCGTTCCTCGTAGCCTTAGGGGTTATGGTCCTCAACCAGGCCAACACGTGCTCTCGATGCAAGGTTGGCGCCAGCCTTCACACTTTGCGCTGTTGTTGTCTTTAACTGATTCTTTGCTCGCCTCCGCTGAATCAAACCGTATATTCACTATTCTCAGGTTAACGATTGGGGAGATCGCCATGAAGATTGCGAATGACGTTACGGAGTTAATTGGGAACACTCCTCTGGTGCGCCTCAACAAAGTGACTGCCGGATCAAAGGCCATCGTAGTGGCGAAGCTGGAAAGCCAAAATCCAGTCTCCAGCGTAAAAGATCGCATCGGCGTCAGTATGATTAACGAGGCCGAACGGGCGGGCAAAATTCAACCCGGCAAGACCGTTTTGATCGAGCCAACCAGCGGCAACACCGGGATTGCGCTCGCGTTTGTTGCCGCGGTGAAAGGCTATAAATTGATCCTGACGATGCCCGATACGATGAGCCTGGAGCGCCGTGTGCTGCTGAAGGCGTTCGGCGCGGACATCGTTCTGACGCCCGGTCCGAAGGGGATGAAGGCGGCAATTGCCAAAGCCGATGAGTTACTCGCTAAAACGCCCAACGGTTATATGCTGCAGCAGTTCGACAATCCGGCAAATCCCAAGATTCACCGCGAGACGACCGGGCCGGAAATCTGGAACGATACCGATGGCAAGGTGGACATCCTAATCTCGGGCATCGGCACGGGCGGCACCCTCACTGGAGTCTGCGAATACATCAAGCCGAAGAAACCATCGTTCAAAGCCATCGCGGTGGAACCGACAGAAAGTCCCGTGCTCTCGGGAGGACAGCCCAGTCCGCACAAGATTCAAGGTATCGGCGCAGGTTTTGTGCCGAGTATTTTGCGTACCGACTACATCGACGAAATCATCCAGGTATCGAGCGAGGATGCCCTGGCGATGGCGCGGCGATTGCCCAAAGAGGAAGGCCTTCTGGTTGGCATCTCGTCAGGAGCGGCGGTAGTGGCAGCGCTGCGAGTTGCCGCACGCGACGAAAACGCCGGCAAGCTGATTGTGGTGATTATTCCGTCGTTCGGCGAACGGTATCTCAGCAGCCTGCTATTCGATCAGTTGCGCAACGAGTCGATGGCCATGGTGGCGGAAGGTATTTAAACATGTTTGCATCCATGCGCGAGGACATCGCCGCGGTCAAAGACCGCGATCCCGCGGCTAAGTCCTCGCTCGAAATCGTACTGCTCTACTCCGGGCTGCACGCGCTCTGGGGCTTCCGCTTCCATCACTGGCTGTGGATTCATGGCTGGCAGTTTTCTGCCCGTTTCCTTTCGCAAGTCGCTCGGCTCATCACTGGCATCGAGATCCATCCCGGCGCCACCATTGGCCGACGCCTGTTCATCGATCACGGAATGGGCGCGGTCATCGGCGAGACCACGATCGTAGGCGACGACGTCACGTTGTACCAAGGCGTCACCTTGGGCGGCACCGGCAAGGAACACGGCAAACGGCATCCCACCATCGGCAACAACGTCGTGGTGGGGGCGGGAGCCAAAATTCTGGGCAACATCAGGGTTGGAGACAATTGCCGCATCGGCGCCGGTTCGGTGGTGCTGCGCGATGTGCCCGACGACTCCACTGTGGTCGGCGTGCCCGGGCATATCGTATTGCGCGAAGGCAAGCGCGTGGTGATCATCGATCCCAAACAGATCAACGATCCGCTGTCGGAGGCGCTCTCGGCGGTGGCCAACGAAGTCAAGATACTGAAGGAGGAAGTCTGCCGACTGCAAGGCCGCCAACCATCGCCGACTAACGGAACCGACAAGCTCCAGCAGGTGATCGAGATGGATTACCAGATCTAAGGAATGGGAAACGAATGAGCAACTAACATCGACCCAATTCGATACGCCTCACTTCACCGGCGGCGGCGTATGCGTCAACTCCACATCGATGGTGATTGCGATGTCGTCGCCCACCGCGGTTGGATTTCCATTCACTCCGAAATCCTTACGATTGATCTTCGTGCTCGCCGATGCGCCCATGTGCAACTTGTCCCGTGGATCCTTCATCGGTTCTGAGGGCCCATCGACGTCCAACACAACCTGCTTCGTAACCCCGTGAATAGTGAGGTCGCCCGTCACTTTGAGCTTTCCGGAGCCGGCAGCTTCCACGTGCGTGGACTTGAAAGTCAGCGTTGGATATTTGGCAACGTCGAAGAAGTTGGGGCTGCGCAAATCGTTGTCGCGCATTTGCACTCGCGTATCGACGGAATTGGCGTCGATGGTGACATCGATTACGGTTTTGCTGGGATCGGAAGGGTCATACACCACCGTGCCGGACGCTTTGGTGAACGCACCGCGGACCGTGGATATCCCCAGGTGACGCACCGAGAACTGTGCCGCGGTGTGGTTCGGATCGATCTGCCAGGTGGTTACTTCAGCCGCCGCGGAAATGGCGAGCGCGAATGTAGCGGTCAGGATGAGTAGTAAACGAGACATCCGATGAGTATAACAACCGGCATCGCCACGCCTAGTCCACCCAATCGGCTATGAAGATGTTGGTTTCGTGCGGCACTTTGCCGTTACGATTCGAGGCCCAGACCAGGCGCTTGCCATCGGAAGTAAACATAGGAAAGGCGTCAAAGTCAGGGTAAAACGTAATGCGCTGCTGCCCGGTTCCGTCGACGTTGATGATATAGAGATCGAAGGCGCGTCCGCTGTTGGGATCGGCGAGGTTGGAGGCAAAGATGATTCGCTTGCCGTCGGGATGAAAGAAGGGCGCAAAGTTGGCTGCGCCGTTGTGTGTGACCTGGCGCTTGTTGTTGCCGTCGGCATCCATCACCCAAATCTCAAGATTGCCAGGCCGAATCAAACCCTGGGCGTAGAGCGCTTTGTACTCGGCAACCTCCTGCGGGGTCTTGGGATGCTGCGCGCGGTAGACAATCTTCTTGCCATCGGCTGACCAGAACGGCCCGCCATCGTAGCCGAGCTCGTGGGTCAACTGTTTCACATCGCTGCCGTCGGCGTTCATGGTGTAAATGTCAAGATCGCCATTGCGCGTCGAGGTGAAGACGATCTTCTTGCCATCACGGCTGATGGTTGACTCGGCGTTGTATCCGGGCGCGTCAGTCAGCAGTTTGAGATCACTGCCATCGAGCTTGGCGGTGTAGATCTTGTAGGTGTCGTAAATGGGCCACACGTAGCCCTTCGAATAGTCCGGCTTCGGCGGACACTCGGGGCTGGCGGCATGCGTGGAAGAAAACAGGATGCGATCGCCCGAAGGAAAAATGTAGCTGCAGGTCGTCCGGCCCTTGCCGGTGCTGACCAGCTTAGGAGTCGCAGGTTTGCCATCTTGCGTGTCGACCGGCATGGTGTAGATCTGATCGCAGGGAACGCCCTCGCCCTGGTGCTGAAAGCTCAACATGCGATCGTCGGCAGAGAAATAGGCTTCGGCGTTTTGCCCGCCGAACGTGAGCTGGCGAATGTTGCGCAGATGCTTTTCCTCGCCGGGAGTGAGCAAAGATGGCGTGCCACTTTGAGCTGCGGAGGATTGCTGAGCGAGAAGCGATGTCGCCGCAATCAGAACGAGCATCGCGATGGTGAAAGTACGCGAAAAATTGAAAGCCATCAAGAAACTACCTCGCCAGTTTTCGTCACTGCAACTCCCCAACCCTAATCTGTCATCCTGAGCAGAGGTCCGTCCGCTTATGGCGCATCTGAAAGTGCGCCCCTTCGAAGCACGCTGATTCTACTTCCGTTGCTCTAACTTCACGCTGGCGGTAATCGGTTTCCCGTCGCGCAGCACTCGTACCTCCACCACCTCGCCTACCTTACTGCGACGGAGCGCGTCGGTGAAGTCGTACAGATTGTGAATCGGCTTGTCTCCGAACTGCACCAGGATATCGCCCGCTTTCAACCCGGCCTTCGCCGCCGGCGATCCCGGCCGAACATCGGAGAAGCGCACTCCGTCTTTCACTTCTCCGAAGTCGGGAATGGATCCGAAGTACGGCCCGTAGCCTGCGCCACCACTACTCACGGGTTTGTCTTCCACTACGGTGACGAAGGTCGGCCGCGAGGGAGCATCCGCCAACTGCAACGCCACGTCTCCAACCAGATCAACCAACTGCGCCGCTGACGCCGCGTTGATTTTGTCCCAAGTGTCGGAGGGCTTGTGATAATCCGAGTGCAGTCCCGAGAAGAAGAACAGCACTGGAATTTTTTTCGCCACGAACGAAGTGTGATCGCTGGCGGCGTATCCACCCGCGGAATACTCGATCTTGAAATCTGTTTCCTGCTTCTGCGCCTGTTCCAAGATCGCCTTGAACGTCGATCCGGTGCCGACACCGCCGATATAAACCTTGTTGTCCTTGATGCGCCCGATCATGTCCATATTCAGCATAGCGACGCACTTGTCCAGCGGCAGCGTCGGTTCCTTCACCCACTCTGCCGAACCCAGCAATCCAAGCTCCTCCCCGGAGAATGACATGAACAAAATGCCGCGGTCGAGCTGCCCTTTCATGGGCGCGAACAAGCGCGCCAGCTCCAGGACCCCCGCTGTTCCGGAAGCGTTGTCGTCGGCACCGGGATGGATCTGCCCAATCTGTGACGGAGCCAGTGAGTTGGAATCGCCGCGCCCCAGGTGATCGTAATGCGCACCGATGATGACGTACTCATCGGTCTTGCCGGGAAGATAGGCGAGAACATTGTCGACCCGCGCATGTGTGGCCTCGATGTCCACCTTCAAAGACAACTCCAGCGTTGCTGGAAACGCGAATGAGTCCGGCTTGCCGAGGTGATTGATCTGCTGCTGCGCGCCAAGCAGCGACTTGCCGGCGACCGCGAACCAGCTTTCAGCGACGGCATTCTTCACCTGCAGCAGCATGATGCCGACGTCCTGCGGCCCGCTGACTCCGCCAAAGCGCATCAGCAGGTCCTCTTCGCCGTCGGCAAGTTTTCCATTGACCACAATCACCGCCTTGGCCCCGTGATTGCGCGCGTTGATCGCCTTGGTAATCAGCTGGGAATGCTGCGTCAGCCCGTGCTGGCCGCTTTTCACGCCAAACACGTCCGGCTCATAGCGCAACACAACGACGATCTTGTCCTTCACATCCAGACCGGCGTAGTCGTCATATCCAAATTCATCGGCGGACGCGCCATAACCGGCAAAGACCACCGGGGCGGTCAGTGAGCCGGAAGACGAGAAACTGACCGGCACGAAATCCTGGTTCAAGGTCAGCGGCTGTTTCTTCTTACCGGCTTCGTCCACCACGAATTCATTGTCCGACTTTAACTTCGCACCCGTGGTCACGGTGAACGGCTGCAGGTAGCCGTCTGTGCCAGCGGGTTTGAGTCCTAGGCTCTTGTAGCGGTGCTCGAGGAATTTAGTGGCCCGCTCCAGTCCCTTGGTTCCAGCGCCACGTCCTTCCATGTCGGGAGCTGAGAGCGTTTTGATGTCGTTGAGATAACGCGTGGAATCGGCAGGGCCGAGCGACGGTGCGGTCCCGGCGGCCAGCAGCGAGAAGGCCAGGACCACGCAAAACATGGCCCGGCGGATTCGCAACGCGTCGGGCTTCGACACAATGGTGCGCGATAACAAAGAAATTTTGGCGGGCATGGGTAGCGCCCGAATCGTACTCAGGGGGATAAGGTGTGTCAATGCGAGCAGGGACTTGGCTGCCTGGAATTTTCAGGCACGCGCCAGCCGGACTGTGTATCATGCTGGGAACATGAAGAAGAAAAAAATCGACCCCGTCGCTTATGCAGCCAAGGTACGGAAAGATGCGGACAGGATGCAGGCCATGAGCGAGGCATTCGGTTCGCACGAGCCCATAGCCCCTGAACGTAAAAGCAAAACCGCCACGCGAAAGCGCAGCAAAGGTTAGGCTTCATTCTTGTCCGGAGGGAAGACCGCTGTCCTCCGACCTAGGGCCTGGCTACGCCATCAACACCCGGCCCCACTTTTCCCGTTACGCCCACTTCCCTGCCGCTTTCCCATCAGCGCCGAGTGGTTTCCGTTGTTCGCCGCGCCACTCAGTACCAGTTGGCAAACGTCGGCGATGTAGTCTTCGCTCAACTGGTCATGGCGAATGAGAAAGCGCATGTAGATGGCGCCGTAGAGAATGTCGAGCACCAGATCGAGATCGAGGCTGCGCGGAAGCTCACCGCGTTCGATTCCACGTCGAAGCGTCTGGTACGCCTCCTGGCGCCGTGGCCAGAGAAATCGCTCGCGAAAGGCTTCAATCAAACCGCGATCGGACTGACCGCCGGCAATCACCGCCGCCACAATGCGACCGCGCCGCGAACGCAGCACGGCGAGGAATTGGTTCATCTGCAGACTCATGTCCTTGAAGACCGAGCCGCTGTCGGGAAAATGCAACTCCTCTTCGGAGCTGGAGGCAAATGCATCGACGACCAAAGCGCCTTTGTCGGGCCACCAGCGATAGACCGTCGTCTTGCCGACTCCGGCGTGCGCCGCGATACCTTCAATCGAGAGATCGGCGAAGCCAGTGCTTTGTAACAACTGGCTGGTACTGCGCAGAATGGCCTGGCGCGCGTGTTCGCTGCGGGGCCGTCCGGGCAAACGCCGGGCGCCGTTACCGCTTTCCAGCGACCGCTTTTGACCAGAGGAACGCATTTGCGCCATGCCCAACAGTAGCATATATTTGAATCCACTACGTACCGTATCGAATCATAATTTTTTTGTAGTGCTTGCGACGTAGGCGGACCAGCAATGGTCGTGTCCCGACTGGAGATTTACCCCACCGATGTGGATTGTTGCTCTTGCGCTTCGGCGTCCTTATACCTTCGTGGTGATGGCCTTGGTGCTCATCATTCTGACGCCGATCGTCGTCCTGCGCACTCCAGTCGATATCTTCCCCGACATCAACATCCCAGTCGTCAGCGTGGTATGGAACTACACTGGCTTTGCGCCTTCGGACATGGCCGACCGCATCGTGACCAACTCCGAGCGCGGTATCACCATCACGGTCAATGACATCGAGCACATCGAGTCGCAGTCGGTGGCGGGCGTAGGCGTGATCAAGATTTTCTTCCGCCCACAGGCGAATATTCAGACCGCGCTCGCCCAAGTGACCGCGATCGTCCAAACCACGGTGCGCGGCCTGCCGCCCGGCACCACGCCGCCACTCGTCATCTCTTATTCGGCCTCGTCCACGCCGGTAGTGCAGCTCGGACTTAGCAGCAAGACCCTGCCGGAACAGCAACTGTTTGACCTGGGCCAGAATTTTCTACGCACCCAATTGGCCACGGTGCATGGCGCGGCCATGCCTTATCCCTACGGCGGCAAGATACGCCAGATCCAGGTTGACCTCGATCTGCCCCGACTGCAAGCCAACGGGCTCTCTCCCAACGACATCGTCAATGCCATCAATTCCCAGAACCTGATTACGCCATCGGGCACCACCAAGATCGGTCCTCTGGAATACCAGGTCGAAATGAATAGCAGCCCGCAGACGATTGCGGACTTGAATGACCTGCCGGTCAAGACGATAAACGGTTCGACCATTTACATGCGCGATGTCGCTCACATCCGCGACGGCTTCGCGCCGCAAACCAACATCGTCCGCCAGGACGGCGTGCGCGGCACCCTGATGTCGGTCTACAAGATTGGCACTGCCTCCACGCTGAGCATCGTGGGCGCGGTGAAAGGCATTTTGCCCATCGCCGCGCAGTCATTGCCGCGCGACATTACCATCAAGCCGCTGTTCGATCAGTCGCTGTTTGTGCGGGCGTCCATCGATGGGGTGTTGAAGGAAGCGATAATCGCAGCCGCCCTGACCGCGGTCATGATCCTGCTGTTCCTGGGTGATTGGCGTCCCACCATCGTGATTTCGATTTCCATCCCGCTCTCCATTTTTGTTTCGGTGCTTCTGCTAAGCGCGCTGGGCGAGACCATCAACATCATGACGCTTGGAGGTCTGGCCCTGGCGGTGGGCATCCTGGTGGACGACGCCACCGTCGAGATCGAGAACATCGAGCGCAACCTCGCCCAAGGCAAGGAGATGAAGCAGGCCATTCTGGATGGCGCGTCGCAGATCGCGGTACCCGCGTTTGTGTCGACTCTGTGCATCTGCATCGTGTTTGTGCCCATGTTCTTCCTCACTGGCGTGGCCAAGTACCTGTTCGTGCCGCTGGCGGAAGCCGTGGTGTTCGCGATGCTGGCGTCGTATTTTCTCTCGCGAACGTTGATACCCACGCTGGTCATGTACATCATGCGCGGCCATGAACACCGGGCCGAGGCGCCGAAGACAGTTTTTGGCCGCTATCAGCGCGGTTTCGAACGCGCCTTCGACCGCTTTCGCGGCGGCTACTACCAACTTCTGGAGACCACGCTCGAACATCGCAAGCTCTTTGCCGCCTGCTTCCTCGCCTTCTGCGTACTTTCGCTGGGGCTGGTTTTCTTCCTGGGCGAAGACTTCTTCCCCAGCGTCGATGCCGGCCTGATGCGCCTGCACATGCGCGCCCGAGCCGGACTGCGCGTGGAAGAAACCGCGCGCCTGGCCGATGAGGTGGAAGGCTACTTACGGCAGCAGATTCCGAAAGACGAGTTGGTAACCATCCTCGACAATATCGGACTGCCCTATTCCGGCATCAACCTGTCGTTTAGCAACTCCGGCGTCATTGGGACCAGCGATGCGGAGATCCTGGTTGGCCTCAATGCCGAACATCATCACTCGACGGCAGGCTACATCCGCAAGCTGCGCGAAGATCTGCCGCGGCACTTCCCCGGCGTCGAATTCTTCTTCCAGCCAGCTGATATCGTGACTCAGATTCTGAACTTCGGATTACCGGCGCCGATTGACATTCAGGTTACCGGCGCCGACATGCAGGGCAACTACGTAATCGCGCATCAAATCGCCAACCGCCTGCGTCACGTGAACGGCGCTGCCGATGTTCACGTGCAGCAGATGCTCGATCTGCCGACGCTACATCTTGATATTGACCGCATTAAGAGCACGCAGATAGGAATGAGTGCCCACGACGTGGCACAGAGCGTGCTGGTCTCCTTGAGCGGCAGCTTCCAGACTGCGTCGAACTTCTGGCTGAATCCGAAGAATGGCGTCACCTACCAGGTTGCGGTGCAGTCTCCGCAATACCGCATGACTTCGCTGCAAGACCTGATGAACGTGCCGGTAAACAATCCCGCGGTGCAGAGCTCGCAAGTGCTGGGCAACCTGGTGCAGTTGCGCCCGGTGGCGCGGCCGGTGGTAGTGTCGCATTACAACGTGCAACCGGTGATTGATGTTTATGCCAGCACGCAAGGACGTGACCTGGGCGCAGTCTACAAAGACACGATGAAGGTACTACAACCTTTCCAGCAGCATCTGCCGCGCGGCACTCGCATCATCGTTCGTGGGCAAGTAGTGACTATGCAGTCGTCGTTCCTTGGCCTGGGTATCGGGCTGCTGATGGCAATTTCGCTGGTGTATTTCCTGATCGTGGTGAATTTTCAGTCGTGGCTCGATCCCTTTATCATCATCACCGCCCTGCCGGGCGCGCTGGCCGGCATCTGCTGGATCCTGCTGCTGACGCACACTACGCTCAGTGTTCCGTCGCTCACGGGTGCCGTAATGTGCATGGGCGTGGCCACCGCCAATTCGATTCTGCTGGTTTCGTTTGCCCGCGATCGCATGAACGCTGGAGTGCCCGCTGCGCAGGCGGCTTTGGAAGCGGGCTACACTCGAATTCGTCCAGTGCTGATGACCGCCTTGGCGATGATCATTGGTATGGTGCCCATGTCGCTGGGACTGGGGGAAGGCGGCGAGCAGAACGCTCCACTGGGACGCGCCGTAATCGGAGGTCTGTTGTTCGCAACCGTGGCCACTTTGTTCTTCGTGCCGTCCATCTTTGCGATGATTCACGGACGACGGCAGGCAAGGGAAGCAACTAGCAGTTAGCAGCGAGCAATTAGCGACTAGAAACGAGAATTTAGCACCGTTAAAGCGTCAAGTGGCAACTAATAATAAAACGCTGAGCAGACTCTCCGAACTAGCGGGGAAAACAAATCGTGGCAAGACCAGCTTTGACTAATTGCTAATTGCTAACAGCTAATTGCTACCTGCTAATTGCTGTTGTTCTAAGGACTCATAAATTATGGATTCGCGTTCCCATCAAACCGAGGTAGCTGAGCCGGAGCACCACGCGGCTGAAATCACACCTCCGCCAAAGCTTCCTCCAGCAACGCCGCGCAAAGCGCTGTGGATCATCGCCGCCATACTGGTGGTGTTGGCCACGGCTGCGGCAATCGCGATGCTGACGCGAGTGCACGACGATCATGTACTGGCGGGGGAAACCGAGCGCGAGGCAGTTCCAACCGTTGCTGTAATTCATCCGACTGCGGAGAAGCCTGACGAAGAACTGGTATTGCCGGGTTCACTGCAAGCATACGAAGAGTCGCCCATTTTTGCCCGCACCAACGGCTACCTGCTGCGCTGGTACAAAGACATCGGTAGCCGGATCAACAAGGGAGAGTTGCTGGCTGACATCGATACTCCGGAAGTAGATCAGGAGTTGATGCAGGCGCGCGCGGCGCGTCAGCAGATCGTAGCGCAGATGGACCTGGCCAAAATCAACTCCGATCGTTATGTCGCCTTACGCAAGACCGATTCCGTTTCGCAACAGGAAGCCGACCAGCAGACCAGCGGTTACGAACAGGCGACGGCCAATCTCGCCGCGGCTGACGCGAACGTTCGCCGCCTGGAGGAACTGGAAGCCTTTAAGCACGTCTACGCTCCCTTCAGCGGAGTACTGACCCGGCGCAACGTCGATCCGGGTGCATTGATCAATGCCGGGTCAACCGGTGGCGCGGCGGGCAAAGAATTGTTTGATATGGCCCGGGTCGATCCCTTGCGCGTCTACGTCAACGTTCCGCAGCCCTACGCGCCCGCCATCAAGAATGGAATGGAAGCCACAGTGATTTTGCAGGAGTTCCCTGGCCAGAAGTTCAAGGGGACGGTGGCCCGCACCGCGGAAGCCATCGATCCCACCACGCGCACGTTGCTGACAGAAGTTGATGTGCCGAACAAGGATGGACGCCTGCTCCCGGGATCCTTTGGCGAAGTCCATTTCAAGGTGGCCACCAACGTTCAGAAGGTCACCGTGCCGGTCAACACCATGCTCTTTCGCCAGGAAGGGCCGCGCGTGGCGGTCGTTGGTAGTGACAACAAGGTACAACTACGTCCCATCACGATCGGCCGTGATTACGGCAGTACCCTCGAGATTGTCGGCGGCGTAACTGTCGACGATACAGTGGTCGTCAATCCCGCGGATTCACTGGAAGAAGGACAACAGGTCCATATTGCACCTTCGAGCCAGGGAGGCAATCCGTCATGAAGCGGCTTTCTCTGGCGGCCGGCATTGCCGCCGGCGCTTTGCTGGCGGGATGCGTAGTGGGACCCAAGTACCAGCGTCCAACGGTCCAGGCACCCACAGCGTATAAGACCGAAGGCCCCTGGCGTGTCGCAGCTCCCAAGGACTCGCTGCCCAAAGGCGCGTGGTGGGAGATCTTCAACGACGCTGAGCTGAACAACTACGAGCAGGAGCTGCTGAAGGCCAATCAGTCGTTGGCCGCAGCGCAGGACCGTCTGAACCAGGCGCGTGCGCTCGCCCGGGTAGCCTCAGCGGGACTCTTTCCGCAAGCCAGCACGGATCCTAACGCATTGCGCAACCGCTATTCCGCACACCGGCCCGAGGTGGTTACACTGGGAAGGCCACTGACTCAGAGCACCTACGAACTTCCGTTTCTGCTGAGTTACGAACCCGACCTCTTCGGAAAATACAGGCGGACGCTCGAAGCCTCGAATGCCTCTCTGCAAGGCACGGCAGCGGACATGTACAACGTCAACCTGGTGTTGACTGCAGAGCTGGCGGCTGACTATTTCACCCTGCGTGAGCTTGATGCCGAGACCAAAGTTGTGCAGGAATCCGTGGACATTCAGCAGAAGGGACTGAAGTTGGTGGAAGACCGGCATGCCGGCGGAGTGGCTTCGGGACTCGATCTGGCGCAGCAGCAGACACTGCTCGATTCCACCGTCGCGCAACTCTATCTGGTGCAGCAGCAGCGGGCGCAGTATGAGCACGCCATAGCGGTGCTCACGGGAAACCCCGCGTCCACCTTTAGCGTGCCTGTCGCACCCTTGCATGCGACGCCTCCAGTTGTTCCGGTGGGGGTGCCTTCTGATCTGCTGGAGCGTCGGCCCGACGTCGCCACCGCCGAACGCAACATGGCGTTCGAGAATGCAGAAGTCGGCGTCGCCACCGCGGCGTTTTATCCGCAACTTACGCTCACCGGGACAGGCGGCTTTCAGAGCACGGACATCACTAACCTGATCAGCGCTCCCAGCGCCATCTGGTCGCTAGGGGGCGATCTTCTCCAGCCTATATTTCAAGGCGGACGGAATCGTGCCAATCTCGCGGCCACGAAGGCTGCCTACGATGAATCCGTCGCCAACTATCGCCAGGCGGTACTGACGGCATTCCAGCAGGTGGAAGATGGACTGTCGGGACTGAATGAGCTTTCGCAGGCGACGACGAGCCAGAACGCGGCTGTGTCCGACGCGCGCCGCGCGCTGGAGATCGCCAACAATCGCTACGTGGGTGGCGTGACCAGCTTTCTGGATGTCATCACAGCCCAGTCGGCCCTGCTCACCAATGAGCGACTGGCCACGCAGTTGCTCGGCCAGGAAATGGTGACGTCAGTGTATCTGGTGAAGGCCGTCGGCGGAGGCTGGGATGCTTCCCTGATCCAGAATGAGCAGGTACATCCGAAGGCGATCCAGGCGATACAGCAGTAGAAGGGACTAGCCCTTAGCAATTAGCCGTTAGCAATTAGCCCTTAGCAATTAGCCCTTAGGGAGACTCTGATTAAGCTCTCCCTTTCCACAGGAGTATAGGTTACAGTCACGCCAGCATGAAACAGAGGACACTGGCGATGATGACTGGATTCGAGCGGTACACGAAGAAGACCAAGCGGGCATTGTTTCTGGAGGAGATGGAGCAGGTGGTGCCGTGGCAGAAGCTATGCGCGCTGATCGAGCCGCACTATCCCCAGGCAGGTAACGGTCGGCCGCCGGTAGGAGTGGAGCGGATGCTGCGGATTTATTTCTTGCAGCAGTGGTTCAATTTGTCGGACCCCGCGGTGGAAGAGGCGCTGTACGACTCGGTGGTGCTGCGGCAGTTCGTGGGCATCGATCTGGGGCAGGAGCCAGTGCCGGACGAGACCACGGTATGCAAGTTCCGCCACTTGCTGGAAGAGCACCAGCTGGGCGGAGCAGATGCTGGAGACGGTGAACCTGCATTTGCAGGAGAAGGGAGTGCGCATCACGACGGGTACGATTGTGGACGCGACCATCATCCATGCGCCCAGCTCGACCAAGAACCGCGAGGAGAAGCGCGATCCGGAGATGCATCAGGCGAAGAAGGGCAAGCAGTGGTACTTCGGGATGAAGGCGCATGTGGGCGTGGACAGCAAGACCAAGATCATCCACTCGGCCGCGGTGACGGCGGCCAACGTGGCGGATGCCACGGTGCTGCCGGAGTTGCTGCACGGAGAGGAGACGCGGGTGTGGGGCGATCAGGGCTATGTCGGGCAGACCGATGCCATCCATGAAGCAGCGCCGCGGGCCCGGGACTGCACCCATCGCCGCTATCGCTATAAAGACCGCATCGACGAAGTGGAGCGCGCCAAGAATCGGACCAAGTCGAGCGTACGCTCCAAAGTGGAGCATGTCTTTCAGGTTCTGAAATTGAAGTTCGGCTTCGTGAAGGTACGCTACCGAGGACTGAAGAAGAACGCCAACCGATTGTTTGCCACGTGTGCGCTGGTGAACCTGTTTATGGTGCGCAAGAAGTTGCTGCGGCTGGCGGCGGTATAGGCTAAAGGACGGCATTTTTCCCCTTCACGCAGCGATCTCAAGCATAGCCATGCAGCCGCAAGGTTGATGCGCTGCTATGGAGCTATGGAATCGAAAAGTTTCTCATGCGCCGCCCTTGAAAGCGGTGCTTATTCAGAGTTTCCTTAGCAATTAGCCCTTAGCAATTAGCAACTGGCCATTAGCAACTGGCGACTAGCCATTAGCAACTAGCATTTAGCCGAAAGGCGTCGACCTTAGCATCGCGGCCCCACATGACCTTGAGACCCAACGCCAAGCTCGAAGGGCGACACAAAACGTAGCCCAGCACGTGAGAGTCTGCGTGAATGCCCAGTTTCAGCTCCGCCGGTGGAGCGGAACAAACGAAAATGGAACCCCGCAGGGGTCGAAGCGCAGTTAGCCCAGGACGGAGCGCAGCGGAGTCCTGGGTAGGGTGGAAAAAAGGGATCGAGTCCCGTAGGGACGGCAGGTTACTCACACAGACTCGTGCCGGGTTGGTGACATTCGATTCGAAGGAGTCCGGTAGAACGGCACAGCTTTTCCCGATCGCATGTTGAGTTCGGATAGACTGGCCTTCAGGTGGCCCGAGTCCAACAGAAATCGCCGAAGCGACGGGGGGCATCGCCCTCCGCCACCTAGGCTACAAAGTGCAGCATTAGCAAATTGCTAAATGCTAATTGCTAACTGCTTTTTTATTTGCCTGGCAGGTAGCTCAAGTCCGCGCGGAACTGGATGATTTCGCTGGTCTCACTCATCACCGACCCGTCGATACGATCAACGATGGAATCCGCTTCCGCCTGTCCGAATGCATCTTTCAGCATCTCGCGGAAAGGCTTCACGTCAGGTTTGTCCTCGAAGTCTGCCCAACTGCTGCGCGGGAGAACGAGCACATAGGTTCCGGTGTCGCCGCCGCTAGCCAGCGCATACCACTCAAAATTGACCTGCCATTTTGTTTTTTGAGAAGCATCGTAAATCCGGCTGATGGCACTGCGAAAATCCGATTCTTTGCCGTAGCGCACGTGGAAGGTAATGATGTCGTCGAACTTGGGCGCCATCGTGGGAGGCGGCATATTGCTGACCTTCGGCAACGATTCGTAGTAGCGAGCGACGATGGAGTCCACGTAATTACCGAGCACTTTCTGAAATTCATCCAGGTCAGCCTGGTCGGGAATCGCCGGCTTGTCAAAATCTGCCCAGTGTTGATCGAGGCGACCCACGATGAAAGTCCCGGTATCCGGGCCGCTGAGCGTCTCCCACACATAGAGCGGCTGAGTGTCGTTCTGCTGCTTGTGCCACGCCGCTTTTTGCTTCCGTCCATCTTCGTACTGTTTGACCATGCCATTCTTAGGCTTCTGGAACTCCAGTGCGGCAACCGTGCCTGGTTTGCTCTGGGCAACCATCGAAACTGCAAACAACATGACAGCAAAAACCGACAACATCGCTTTCGTTCTCATTTGTCCTCGTCTCCTGAAATGTGGTGAGTTCGGTGAAGACGTCGTGGCCCATCGCCAGCCTGTACTCACGCGCCAGCGGGACGCAAGCCCACTCTTCAACTGCCCTGGGGAAAGTACAATCCGCAAATTTATTTGCTTTGAGATACCGGTGCATCTTACACCTAACTCAAGTCAGAGAGCGACGGTAAAACTCACGGACGCAAACGAAAATGCGGCGCTGTGCTCTATGATGGCGCGTATGCGCAACCTTGCAGAGGTGCTTGTTGTTGGACTGGGCGCCGTCGGGAGCGCGGCGCTCTATCAATCTGCCAAGCTGGGTGCGCGTGCGATTGGCATCGACCGCTTCAATCCGCCGCACGATCAGGGCTCGTCGCACGGCGATACGCGCATCACGCGCGAAGCCATAGGCGAGGGCCGCGAGTTTGTTCCGCTGGCTGTGCGCTCCACTCAAATTTGGCAGGAGATCGAAGCTGCGACCGGACGCAATCTGCTTACGCGCAATGGATGCCTGGTTCTCGCCTCCCCAGACGTACCAGGCAATCATCACGGCTCTACTTCGTTCATCCAGGACACGATCGCAGTAGCCAGGGAATTCGGCATTGCGCACGAAATCTTAAGCACCGGCGAGCTGCGGCGTCGTTACCCGCAGTTTCGTTTGCGCGGGGACGAGATCGGCTACTTCGAGCCCGGGGCCGGGTTTCTCGGTCCTGAGGCTTGTATCGAGACGCAGCTTACCTTGGCGAGGCACGCCGGCGCACAAGTCATCACCTCGGAGACCGTTGTCGATTGCAAGCCGATGCCAGACGGCACCGTCGAAGTCACCACCAACGCTAATGTTTATGCCGCTGCCAAGGTCATCGTAACCGCAGGACCTTGGATCCAGCAGTTACTCGGTCCGAGTTATGCGCAATACTTCAAAATCTATCGCCAGGTGATGTACTGGTTCGCCGTGGCCGGCAATGCGGAGCAATACACGCCGAGACGATTTCCTGTATTCATCTGGATCGCCGGCACTCGCCCGCGTGACATGATGTATGGCTTCCCCGTCGTCGACGGACCGAATGGCGGTGTTAAGATTGCCGCCGAACAATACGACACGACGGTCGATCCCGACGCCGTGCCGCGCACCGTGAGCGATGCGGAAATCTCCGCCATGTACACCGAGTACATTGCGCCGCATTTTCCTGGCATCACCAGCAAATGCGTCCGCACCGCCACCTGCCTGTATACGGTGACGCCCGACGCGAAATTCGTCGTCGATACCTTTCAAGGCTGCGAAAATATCGTCTTTGCCTCCGCCTGTTCCGGCCACGGCTTCAAGCATTCCGCTGCCCTGGGCGAGGCGCTCGCATTGCAGGCGCTGGGGAGGCCCTCGGTGATCGATCTGTCCGCATTCAGCCTGCGGCGGTTCTCGGCACTATGACTACTAGGACTCTTATGTACTCCAAAGACCACCAGCTCGACGCCTTTAAAGTTGCAGGCATCGCCACTCGAACCAATAACGCCAAAGAGGCAGGCCCAGACGGCACAATCCCGAAGCTCTGGCAGCGGCTGATGCAGGAGCATGTCCTCGACAATGTTCCCGGCAAACTCGACCAGAGTATCTACGCCGTTTACACCGACTACGCAAGCGATGCCAACGGCGACTACACATTGGTCTTGTGCGCGAAGGTCCAATCCTCCCCTGAAATCGTTGTGCCAAAAGGCATGGTGATGAACACTGTTCCCGCCGGGCGATACGCTGTATTCACCTCGGAACGCGGACCCGTGGCTCGGGTTGTGGTGGAAACCTGGAAGAGGATTTGGGCTTACTACCAATCGCCCGATCATGGCGCGCGAGCCTATCGCGCCGATTTCGAACTCTATGACGATCGGGCCGCCGATCCGGCTAACGCGCAGGTAGACATCTATATTGGCTTGAAATAGTAGAAAGCGTGCTACCGCGCGTTCAGCAGCCGTATCGTCTCCAGCACGACATCGCCGCTGATGGCCAGCGATTGCGGACTCAGCTTGTCGATGGTGTCCTGCACGCTGTGATGGAAAACGTTGTTGTAGCCGTAATCGAGGTCGATGATGTCCACTGCCGGCACCCCAATTTTCAGGAAAGGCAGATGGTCGTCCTCAATGCCGGCTTTGTATGCGTAGAAGTGTGACTGGTATCCCAGGTTGGTCGCAGCCTGGTAGACGAGTGCCCTCAACCACGGCGTTGAGGCGGTCTCCTCCAGGATGTCGAGGTCGGCGTCGCCGATCATGTCTACCAGAAGGAATGCTTTGATCTTCTTCGCGGTCCCATCCTGCTGCCACTTCTCTGCCAGATGCCGGGTGCCGTAGAGGCTGTCGCTGTCGGTCCACTTTACGAACGCCTCTTCGCCGTCGGTCCACACCAGCCATACGCTGTAGCCGTCCAACTCTTTACCGCGAAACTGGTCTGCCAACGCCAGCAGCAGTGCAGTCGACGAGCCGCCATCATTCGCGCCGACATAGGCTTTCGGCAGCGGATAGTTCGTGTCGTAGTGTCCCGCGACCACGATGATGCCGTCCTTGCGCCCGGGAAACTTCGCAATGATGTTGTTGATGGGAAACTTGCCGACGGGAGTTTGCGCCGTAAATTTGTCCTGCTCCACGTCCACGCCCTTAAGCTTGGACAGAATGTACTGCTCGAGCTTGGCGTGTCCCGGACTGCCCACCGGACGCGACCCGATCGCGACAATCTCTTTCACGTACTGCATGACGTGGTTGCCGTTGATGTCGGGCTTGGGGCCGGAGTTGTCGGAATTAACAGGCATTGGAGTCGCCGCAGAAGCCGACATCGCACTCGTCGCTGCAGCGGACGCGGTCGTCGCCGATGCCTCAGACGGGGCTTGCTGTTTGTTGCATCCGAGGGTAACCGCGGCGAGCATCGCCAGCAGAATGAGAGTGAGACGCAATTCGGCGAGACATCATGCTCACTACATTGTAAACGGCGGAAGGAATTCACCACAGAGGCACGGAGGCAGAGAGAGAGTCTGAAGCAAAAGCTAAACGCGGGTTCCACGGTGAACACAGATGCAAAACCCCAATGTATTTCTCCGTACCGTCCGTGCCTCCGTGGTGAAAGGGACTTTCTCTGTGTCTCTGTGGTGATCATTCCAAACAAAACGGCCGCCCCGAAGAGCGGCCTTTGATTTAGCTGATGGCTGATGGCTGATGGCTGACGGCTCCCTACCCCGCCACTTCCTCCAACTGCTTCTGATCGATATCGAAGTTGGAGTACACGTGCTCGACGTCGTCCTGATCTTCGAGCGCCTCCAGCAAGCGGATCATGGTGCCGGCCTGATGGCCTTCCAGCTTGGTATAGGTCTGCGGGACCATGCCGATTTCCGCCACCTCGGGCGTGATGCCGGCCTTCTTCACCGCTTCCAGTACGGTCTCGTAGACCGCAGGGTCACACAGGATCTCCCAATTGTCGCCATCGTCCTTCAAGTCGTCGCCGCCGGCTTCGAGCACAATGTTCATCAGGTCATCTTCCTTGGCCGCCGCCTTCGCAATTACAATGTCGCCCTTCTTGTGGAACATCCACGCCACCGAACCGGCTTCGCCCATGTTCCCGCCGTTCTTGGAAAAGGTGTGCCGCATTTCGCTGACCGTGCGGTTGCGATTGTCGGTAGAGACTTCCACAAGGATGGCGACGCCGCCCGGACCGTAGCCTTCGAAGGTGATTTCTTCGTATGAGACCCCAGGCAATTCGCCGGTGCCGCGCTGGATGGCGCGCTTGATATTGTCCGCCGGCATGTTCTCCGCCTTGGCTGCTGCCACCGCGCCACGCAGCCGAGGGTTCTTCTCAGGGTCGCCACCGCTTTTGGCCGCGATGGTGATTTCCTTTATCAAGCGAGTGAAAATCTTGCCGCGCTTGGCATCGAGCGCGCCCTTCTTGTGTTTAATTGTTGCCCATTTGGAATGGCCGGACATGGAAAGACCTCAGATTTTGAATAAGTTCAGCTAGAAGACCGGATGCCTCGCCGGTTCCGCGGATCAAGCGACGATTCCGCTTTAAAGCAGGCGGAAAGAGGGCGGGCAAACAGAAATTATAGCACCGGCTACAAGGACGAGTCAGGGGCTCTTTTGACCCAGCGTGCCTTCAGAGCCTGCCCTGAGCTTGCGAAGGGCAGGCCATCGTAAGTCCTGCAACTTTGTTGTCCTGGTCCGCTGTCGAATTTTTCAGTGTGTCCTAGTCTGAGCCAGACTGCTTGCCGACACCAGCCGCTTGTTATGCGGCGTTTTCTTAGTCATGGTGGAAATAGAAGAGGTTCCCGTCCAGGTCCTTCACGGTGAATTGCCGTAATCCCCAAGGCTTTTTTTCCAGAGGATCCACGATGTTCGCACCTGACGACTTCAGTTCCTGGTACGACGCATCGATATCTTCGGCAAACACCCAGTGAATGGCAGGTTCGAACGGCGGCTTCCTCTGGCGAAAGAATATCGCCACATCGCCGCGGGACACGGCCCCGATTTCTCCGCCCGGGTAAAGCCACCCGATCTCAAAGCCGAGTGCATCTCTGTAATGCTGCTGTGCGCGTTCGACATCGGCGACCGGCAACTCCGGCACTGGCTGGCCAATTGAGCTGATTTTCTCTTTTGTGCCCACAGAGATCTCCTTGAGATGATTTCCTACCCGGCGCCAGCGCCGGCGCCGACGTCGGACGAACTTCATCCCGCTGCGAAGCTATTTCTGATCCAGTTCTTGTTCAACTGCGATCATTTCGACTTCTCTGCGCCCACCGTGGCCTCTGCCCGCTTATTCATCGACTCCTTGGCGCGGCGCTCTAGCTCTGCGGGTGAAACGTCCTCGAGGTGCGTAGCCACCCACCAGTTGTTGCCTTCGGAATCTTCCACGCCGCCGTGGCGGTCGCCGTAGAACTGGGTCGCGGGCTCGCTGATCGACTTACCTCCTGCCGCGATCGCCTTCTTGTACATGGCATCCACGTCCTCGACGTAAAGGTAGAAGTTCGAGGGCCGCGCCTTCCACTGATCGTGGGCTGCGCCCAGCATCAGCATCGAGTCGCCAACCTTGACCTCGGCGTGGTGAACATTACCCTTGTCATCACGCATGGCATAGCTTTCTTGCGCATCGAATGCCTTCTTGAGGAAATCGATCACCGCACCAGGGTTTTTCACAGTCAGGTAAGGAGTAACGGTGTGGTATCCATCGGGAATTGGTTTAACTGCCATTGCTCTGCTCCTCCAAGTTGCAAGTTTGAGATATCAAACGGACCAGCGTTTGTTGGCTAGCTCTCAGCCCTTCACGACCGCAGCACCTCTGATCGCCGGCTAAGAGCTAACGGCTAAAAAGCTAAGAGCCTTTCTGTGTTCCAGAGCCATACTGACACGCCGGCGACGGCGACGTATTGTAAAAATTTGACCTAAGTTTTTCAGGACTGGACTTCAACTCCGCGGCGTTGTCAGTCCGAATCCTCTGCTCCCGAGCGACATCCAGTAGCGTTTCCGGATTGCCCCTTGAGCGGTTGACCTGCGCTAAGCCCCAACTCCAGCTTGGCGTTGTCCGAGCGAATTCCGACGGGCCCATCGAAAGCAAGCCCGTCGTTGCCAACGGCGCCGTCCCAAACAACTTTGCCGTCGATGAGTACCTTCAACTCTGCTCCGTTCATTTCGGCCCGCAGAGAGTGCGCATCTCCCGCGTGCAGAGCAGGAACCGGCTGACTGTGGAGTGGTTTGATGTTGGTGTAGCCTCGATTACCGCATTCCGCGCTGGTGTGTTGGCTGGGATTGCTTTTTACCGACACCACAAGCTGCGACTCCGGCTCGATTCGCCACATCGCATAAACCAGATTGCAGGCATCCTGGGCTCGCAACTTCAGACCAAACTGGCGTCTCACTTCGCCTGAACCAAGCGGTGATTCCTGGTCCGTGGCGCCGACGTACTTAAACTGCGCCTCGATATCCTGTTGCGTCTGCTCCGCCAGGTAGGCGCGCATCTTAGGCACATTCACCGAGAACCGCTGCCCGGACAAGTCGGCAACTGCTCCTTCCGTAACGCACAGCGCGGAGCGTGAAACCGGCGTCAGCTTTCCTCCCGCCGGGGATGCACGGTTGCAACTCGACAAAACGAAGAAAGACAGCGCCCAGACCGCGCTTCGCATTGGCATTGCCATCCTCCACTTACTCAATCAGGGGAACGTGATTCAGATGTTCAGTGCGGTATTCCAGATAAGCAGTAGGCGTAATCCCGGCGAAGGCCTGAAAATCATGGATGAAATGCGCCTGGTCGTAGTAACCGCAATCGAGCGCAACTTCGGCCCAGTCGACCTGGTCGACCTCGTGGTTTGAGGCAAGGCTCCGTACCACGCGCTGGAAGCGGTTGACCCGGCAAAACAACTTCGGCGTCAAGCCCACCTCGTCGCTGAAGAGCTGAATAAATCGCCGCTGGCTGAACCCCACCTGCTCCACCACGCGCGACACCGGCGGCGGTTTCCGGAATCCGAAGAACTGCTTCAAGGCGAACGCCACTGCCGGGTGCCGCTGCAACGGTTTCGCCAGTTGCTCCAACAGGCAGCTCTCCAGCGTGCGGAACTTGGCAGCGACTGTGCCAGCTTCGAGTAGCCGCTCGCGCAGCCGGTTCGACGCCGCCCCCCACAAATACTCAAGCGCGACCGACTGATTGTTCAGCTGGCTCGGCGGCATCCCCAGAAAGGGAAATGCGCCGCCCGGACGGAAATGCACGCCGATGGTATCTGAGGCGCCCTCAGTGTCGATCACGAAGAATTCCGAGCGCGGCCCTGAAACCACGCAGCCCGAAATCATGTGGAACTGCTCCGGCTTGTGCGAATCGTACACCTTGATGCGGTCTTCCCTCAGGTTGATGACCAGCTCAACCGTACCGTCGGGAAGTAGCCGCTCTTTCTCGTGCGAAGCGGCGTAGTCTTCGCACAGCCACATCAAGTCTACGAATTCGGACAGCGGTGGCACCGGCTTGTGAGCGATGAGCAGCATACCCAGCAACGCGCCTCAGGAAATCAACATAGCAATCTTACCGGAAGGCCCATGGGACCTCCTGGCAGCGAGTGTCCGGCATTTTACATAATTTTCGCCAGTTCAGAGAGGTCGTTTTGAATGGCCCATGCCGGTTACTTCACCACCCCGAGCGAATGCAGGGTCGGCAGGAGGTTAGGCAACAGATCGCCCGCAGCATGGATGACGACCACCAAAGCAAAGTTGCGCGTTCGTGCCCACAGTACGCCCAGAAAGAACCCTGCCACCGAGATGACGACAATCGAGTAGCCGGTAGCCATCAGGAAGGAAGGATGCGCGGCCAAGCCTTCGTGCGTAATCCCGGTGCGCAGGTACAGGCCGGGAGCGTGCGCGAGGCCGAACAGCAACGCCATCACGATGATGGCGCCAAGATCGGAACGCAATACGGCACTCAATCTGGCCTGCAGCAGCACGCGAAAGAAGAATTCCTCTACCACCCCTGCTTCGATTGCCAGCCACAGGAAAGCCAGGGGGACTCCGGCCAACAGTTTCGATGCCGGCAGGTGTGCGTTTGCAATGTCGCGCATCCCGCTTCCCAACCCAGCCTGAAACCCCAGCAACAGAATAGACATCGCCAGCATGACCAGCACTTGCCTGGACTGCGCAGACATCGGCGCCAACTGGCGGGAGCTGTAACCGAACATCCCGTGCATGATTGCTGCAGGAATGACGACGAACACCAGCAACTTGGTAGTCAATATCGTGAATGCGTCTGCCGGGTCGGCCGGAATGTATTGGTGAATCGCACCCAGGCCCCACGTGATGAACGCCACCACCGAAAGCAAGTAAATCGTGATGAAAGTCAACTCACTTCGTGGCTGGCGAACAGAGTACGACGGTGGTTTGACGCCGATGGTCAGCAGCCATGCGGCCAAGCTGAATCCGATGCCGACGATAACCAGAACCAGCAGCGGTTCGGTGACATCGAAGTTGCCCAGGCGTTGCATCGCGAGCAACGTAATTGCATACAGCGCCAGGTATCCCAACAGCAGCACCGGACCGATGCGTGTCTTCGGCGTCTTCTCGATGTTGGTCGCGACTGCTCCAGGCGACGTCATGAAAATTGCATACGCGACTGTCTGACGAATTGTTCCTGCGGGCGTTTCGAATTAGAGACTTCTTTTACTTTGTCATTACGAGCCCAGGGAGGAATCTGCTGCTGTCTGCGACTGAAACGACAATGGAGGAAAAAACAATTCTCTCACGGCCTAAAGGCCATTCGTGATGACAAACGCAGGAAACGCTTAGACCAGCCTCGACTTGAAACTTCGCACTTGAAACTTGAAACTGTCTGTATGCACTTATTCATCAATGGTGACGAGAAGAGTTTTGCGGATTCTCTATCGCTGGCGCAACTGATCGAACAGCTCGGCATGAAGGGCGACCGGGTCGCAGTCGAACTCAACCGCGAAATTGTCTCGCGTGCCCAGTGGGCTGAGACCAATCTAAACGACGGCGACCGCCTGGAGATCGTTCACTTCGTCGGCGGCGGCTGAACTCATTTTCGCTCTGTGAAAAGCGTGTGAATCCGCCGCTGGCGCGCGGTTGACAATGTGCATTCACGGTCACTAAACTCAAATGTTTACCTGCACTTGCTCGAAAGTTTCTGAGTGCTCGCACAATCATGCCGGACTTCTACTTCGATCGATATCTGCCTTTGTTGATCCATGTCCTGGTTGCCGGAGGCGTTGCCTCCGCCATTGTGCTGCTCTCCTATTTCATCGGCCAGCACAAATACAACAAGGCCAAGATGTCTCCCTATGAATGCGGCATGGAGCCGGTTGGCAACGCCCGCCAGCGCTTCAGCGTCAAGTTTTATCTGGTCGCGATGCTCTTCATCTTGTTCGACGTGGAAGCTGTGTTCCTCTACCCATGGGCGGTGGTGCAGCGCGACCTGAAATCGGGCGGCTTGGGCATGTTCTGGTTCTGGGAGATGCTGGTGTACATCGGCATCGTCCTCGCCGGCTACTGGTATTGCTGGAAGAAGGGCGTGCTCGACTGGAACAAACAGGGGAAGGCGGAGAAGATCTAAGCGATGCCACTGGAGCCGGCAATCACCGACATCGAGCAACTCAAAGATCGCGCTGAACTGTCGCGCCTGCTCGCGTGGAATGCAAGCGCAATTACGGGCGCGAAATTCGATCGCAACGAACTCACCATCTGGGTCGATCGCACTTCCCTTCGCGAAGCCTGTTCGACACTGAAGAATGACACCCACCTTCAGTACAACGCTTTGGCCGACATCACCTGCGTGGACTGGTATCCAAAAAATCCCCGCTTCGAGGTTGTGTACCAACTGTTTTCCACTTTTAGCAAGAGCTATTTACGGCTAAAGGTTAAAGTATCAGGTGAAGATGCCAGCCTCGATTCACTGGTGCCCATCTGGCCGGGAGCGAATTTCTTCGAACGCGAAGTCTTCGATCTATTCGGCGTTCGCTTCGACCAGCACCCCGATCTAAGGCGCATCATGATGCCCGAGGATTGGGAAGGCCATCCGCTTCGCAAAGATTATCCCGTCGAGGGCTACCGCTAATCATGGCCCACATGACTCCCACGCCGGTGCTAGACCCGTCTGACGACAAGACGATGATCCTCAACATGGGTCCGCAGCACCCTTCGACCCATGGCGTGCTCCGACTGCTGCTCGAGATTGACGGCGAGACCATCGTGCGCATCATGCCCGACATCGGATATCTGCACACCGGCATCGAGAAGACCTGCGAGGCCAAGTTCTACCAGCAGGTCGTGCCCATGACCGACCGCATCGACTATCTCTGCCCCATGACCAACAATCTGGCTTACTGCCTCGCGGTGGAGAAGTTGCTCGGGCTGGAGATTCCAGCCAAGGCGCAGTGGATTCGCGTGATGTTGAACGAGTTGACGCGCATCAACTCGCACCTGGTGTGGCTGGGCACGCATGCCATGGACATCGGCGCCATGACGGTGTTCCTGTATTGCTTCCGCGAGCGCGAAGACGTGCTGCGCCTGTTTGAAGCCGTTTCCGGGCAGCGCATGATGACGTCGTACTTCCGCATTGGCGGATTGGCGCTAGAGCCGCCGCTCGGTTGGTTCGACCGGGTCAAGAGTTTTAACGATCGCTTCCCTGCCAACATTGACGAATACGAGAGCTTGTTGACCAGCAATCCGATTTGGACCGGACGCACCAAGGGAATTGCCTACATTTCAGGGGAAGATGCCATCGCTCTTTGCGCGACCGGGCCGACGCTGCGGGCCAGCGGCATCGATGTCGATCTGCGCCGCGACAAGCCCTACAGCTGCTATGAAAAATTCCAGTTCAACGTTCCGGTGTCGAACGTGGGCGATGTGTTTGCGCGGTACATGGTGCGGGTGGCCGAGCTTCGTGAATCGCAGAAGATCGTGAAGCAGGCGCTGGAAGGCGTTCCCGAAGGCCCGTTCAAGGCTGCCGCTCCCCATGTCGTGCTGCCCGACCGCGAGAAGATGAAGACGCAGATGGAAGCGCTCATCTATCACTTCAAAATTGTGACTGAAGGGTTCACGGTACCGGAAGGCGAAGTGTACATGCCGATCGAGTCGCCGCGCGGCGAAATGGGCTACTACGTGGTGAGCGATGGCACTGCCAAGCCGTACCGCGTGCACATGCGCTCGCCGTCGTTCGCCAATTTGCAGTCGCTGCGCAAGATGTGCGAAGGCCGCCTCATCGCTGACGTGGTCGCCGCCATCGGCAGCATCGATATCGTGCTGGGGGATTGTGACAGATGATAAAGCGCAGTTGGCAATTGGCCAAGGCACCGGGTGCGGGATGTTTTGGCTAACTGCTAAGTGCTAAATGCTAACGGCTGATTTATGAAATTCTCCGACCAACTCGAACAGCGCTTTTCCACCATGGTCACGCACTATCCGACCAAGCGCTCGGTCCTTGTCCCGATGCTGCTCTACATCCAGGACGAAGTAGGCGCGTTGACCGACGAGGCCATCCACGAGATCGCCGAGCGCACCGAGCTGTCGGACCTGGAAGTGCGCAACGTCATCAGCTACTACTCGATGCTGCGCACGCGACCAATCGGCAAGTACAACTTCCAAGTGTGCACTAATGTGAGCTGCCTGCTGCGCGGCGCGGACGACATTTTCGAGCATTGCAAAAAGAACCTGGGCATTGGCAACAAGGAATCGACCCCTGACGGCCTGTTTCATCTGGAAGAGGTCGAGTGCATCGGCGCATGTTCCTGGGCGCCGGCGCTAATGATGAATTACGACTTTCACGAGAACCTGACGCCGGAAAAGATTGACGAGCTCGTGGACGGAATTAGGAAGAAGGAACAGCAGTGAGGTAGAGCGGACCTTCAGGATCCGCGTCACAGCTGCCTCATCGATTAAGAGCCGGCTTCAGCCGGCGACAGAATTGAACCGGGGCTAAAGCCCCACATATATCAAGTGGCCAGGACGCGGACCTGAAGGTCCGCTCTACCTGAATCAGCAACGCGAATGGCGTATTTAGTCTCCCATCCCGATGAGGTCAAAGTCGTCTCCAAGCGCTTCGGCATGGGCGCGACCAATCTCGACCGCTATCTTGAGCTCGACGGCTACAAGGCGGTGCCGAAGGCCATCTCGATGGGGCCTGAGGCGATCATCAATGAAGTCAAGGCGTCGAACCTGCGCGGCCGTGGGGGCGCGGGTTTCCCCACTGGCCTGAAGTGGTCGTTCGTCCCGAAGCAGTCGGCCAAACCAAAGTACGTCCTGTGCAATGGCGATGAGAGCGAGCCCGGGACCTGCAAAGATCGCCTCATCTTCGAGCACGATCCCCACTCGGTCATCGAAGGAGTGATGATTGCCGCGCTCGCCGTCGGCGCCAAGTCCGGATACATCTACCTGCGCGGCGAGTATCGCTACTTGATCGAAATCATGGAGAAGGCCGTGGCCGACGCCTACGCGCGCGGCTTTATCGGCAAGAATATTTTCGGCTCAGGCGTTGACCTCGACATCTTCACCCATTCCGGCGCGGGTGCCTACGAAGTTGGCGAAGAGTCGGCACTGATGGAGTCGCTCGAAGGCAAGCGCGGCATTCCCCGCATTCGCCCTCCCTTCCCCGCGGTCGTAGGATTGTGGGGCGGGCCAACCGTGATCAACAACGCCGAGACTCTGGCCAGCGTGCCGCACATTATTCTCGGTGGTGGTGAATGGTTCTCCAATCTGGGGACGCCAAGAAATGGCGGGACGCGCCTGTTCTGCATGAGCGGCGAACTCGAGAAGCCAGGCGTCTACGAGCTGCCCATGGGCTACAACTTGAAGAAGATGATCTACGACGTCTCCGGCGGTATGGTGCAGGGGAAGAGCCTGAAGGGCGTAGTGCCCGGCGGATCGTCGGTGCAGATTCTCACCGCCGACGAAATCGATGTCGCGATGGACTTCGATTCGATGATGAAGGCGGGCTCGATGCTCGGCTCCGGCGGCGTGATCGTGCTTGACGACCAGATGTGCATCGTGAAGTTTGCCCTGCGGGTGACCAAGTTTTATCAGCACGAAAGTTGCGGATGGTGTATTCCCTGCCGTGAAGGTACCGACTGGATGAAGAAGACGCTGACCCGCTTTCATGCGGGGGGCGGAGTGGCCAAGGACATCGACAACCTGAAGTACTTGGCGGAGAACATGCTTGGGCGCACGTTCTGTCCGTTGGGCGATGCGGCGGCAATGCCGATCATTTCGTACATTCAAAAATTTCGTAAGGAGTTCGAAGATCATCTCGACGGCAAGCCGTGCCCGTTCGAGAAAGTGCAGGAAGCGGCGCTGGTGTAACACACGCTTGTCGCTATTCGCTTTTCGCTCTTCGCCAGAAGATCATCGGCTTGCCCGGCGAATAGCGAAAGGCGAATAACGAAAAGCGAATAGCGGTTTTTCCATGGCTGACGTAACCCTTACTGTCGACGGCAAGAAACTCACCGTTCCCGCGGGGACGCTGCTCATTGAGGCCTGCAAGAGCACGGGCATCGAGGTGCCGTCTTTCTGCTATTACCCCGGTCTTTCGTTGCAAGGCGCCTGCCGCATGTGCCTGGTGGAAGTCGAGAAGATGCCCAAGTTGCAGACCGCCTGCACCACGCCGGTCGCCGAGGGCATGGTGGTCACGACCGAAAGCGACAAGATCAAGCAGGCGCGCAAGTCCATGATCGAGTTGCTGCTTGCCAACCACCCGCTCGACTGCCCGGTGTGCGATGCCGGCGGCGAATGCGAACTGCAGGACATGACCTTCAAGTACGGCGCAGCCGAATCGAAGTTCCTGGACATGAAGAACCACCGCGACGAGCAGCAATGGTCGCCAGTAGTCTACTTCGACCGTCCGCGCTGCATTCTGTGCTATCGCTGTGTTCGGGTTTGCGGCGAAGGCATGGACGTTTGGGCGCTGGGCGTCCAGAACCGCGGCACCGGCTCCATCATCGCGCCCAACCACGAAGATCATCTGGAGTGCGAAGAGTGCGGCATGTGCATCGACATTTGCCCGGTCGGCGCACTCACCTCGGGTGCTTATCGTTACAAGACGCGGCCCTGGGAGATGAAGCACGTCGGCACCGTCTGCACCCATTGCGGTGACGGCTGCAAGACCACTCTGGGTGTGCGCCGCGCCGACACCGGCATGGAAATCGTGCGTGGCGACAATCGCGACAAGAGCGGCATCAACGGCGATTTCCTCTGCGTCAAGGGACGGTACGCCTTCGACTTCGCCAACAACAGCGAACGCCTCACGCAGCCACTGATCAAGCGCGACGGCAAGTTCGTTCCTGCCACGTGGGAGCAGGCGCTGGAGTTGATCGCCTCAAAGTTCAAGGATGTGCTTGATACCGATGGGCCGTCCGCACTGGGCGTGATTGGCTCCAACCGCACCAGCAACGAAGAGAACTACCTGCTGCAAAAGTTCGCGCGCGTGGTGTTGCGCACCAATAACATTGATCACCATCGCACCGCCGACTTCCCTGCCTTTGCTTCAGCGCTGGCCGGTAAAGCCAATGCTACGGCCTCGATGCGCGAGGTCTTTGACGCGCCCGCGATCCTGCTGATCGGCAACAACCCTACCGAACAGCATCCGCTGCTGGCATGGCAGATCCGCACTAACGTGCGCCTGCATCGGGCCAAGCTCTATGTGGTGAATTCGTATCCCATCAAGCTGCGCCGGCAGGCCACCGCTTTTGCGCAGATCGCTCCCGGATCGGAAGGCGGCCTGGCGCAGTTCCTCGCCGGTAACGACGCTGCCGCTGATGCCGTAGTCACTCCGCAGCTCTCTCGTGAAGCTTTGTCGCAGATGCGCGACGCGCTGAAGAATGAGAAGGGGCTGGTCGTTATCTTTGGATCGGAGCTGCGTGGCAACGACGTCACCGCGCTGGTGAACTCCCCTCTGGCGCAAGGCGCGAAGTTCATCGGCCTGGGCGATTACGCTAACTCGCGCGGAGCAGCCGACATGGGTCTTTATCCGGATATGCTGCCGGGCTACGCTCCGGTCGCGAGTGCAACCAGCTTCCACGAAGATTGGGTCGACGAGATTCCCAAGTCCCCCGGCTTGGACCTGCTGCAAATGATGGACGCCGCCAAAGACGGCAAGCTGAAGGCGCTGTACGTCGTCGGCTCCAATCCGGTCGCGCGCTACAACGTTGATCCGTTCGCGCTGTCGAAGGCCTTCGTCGTCGTGCAGGACATGTTCCTCACCGAGACGGCTGCCATCGCTGACGTGGTACTGCCGGTTGCCAACGCCTATGAGAAGGGCGGGACCTACACCAATACTTGCGGCGATGTGCAGATATTGAAGAAGGCCGGCGAGTTCTCCGGGGTACGCAACGACTTCGAGTGCATTGTACGTATCGCCTTGGGCATGGGACACGACGTGCACAAGCTGGTGCCGTTCGGCGGCGGGGGCACGCGCGCCGACATGGGCCAGACCCGAGGCGCGCAATCGGGCGAAGCCGACCGTCATGCAGTATGGCTCAGTGAGCACAATCTCGAACCCAAGATGAGCCCTTACGATCCCACCGCCATGCTCGACGAAATTCAGCGGCTGGTGCCGGGGTACGACATCTCGCGGCTCGGTCTGCTCAGCGGTCACGACGAACACACGCAACTGGTGCAGATAACCGGCGAAACCGGTTCGGGACATCCCGAGCTCGTGATGCCCTCCAACGACACGCTGTTTACGTCGGGCACGTTGGGCCGTTATTCGTCCACTCTGAGCACCGTAATGGAACGCTACCGCGCTCCGGCGGACCTTGAGATTGCGCCCGACTACGACCCCACGGCGAGGCAAGGGTGAGTTAGTGGTTAGTGGTTAGTTCCGAGTTTCAGGTTTCAGGTGTTGGGCTCAAGACTGAGCCTTCAAGTTGAAGTTTCGAGTTCCAAATTTGAGCGCCGTAGGCGCGAAATAGTCTAGCCCAGCATGAAGCCGAAGGCGAAGTGCTGGGTCAGCGGAAATCGCAATCGAGTCCCGTAGGGACGGCAGAGAACGGATTCTTCGAATCGAACTGAAGTCCTCGGTCCGTATGACGGGATATTTTGCTAAAGGCTTAAGTGCTAACGGCTAAGGGCATGGGTATTGGAACGTACATTCTGGTTTCGCTGGTCAAGATCGCTCTCGCGCTCTTTGTCCTGCTGACGGCTGTGGCCTATACGACGTTGATGGAGCGCAAGGTTGTCGCCCACATACAGAACCGCTGGGGACCGTCGCGGGTGGGGCCGTTCGGCATCTGGCAGCCGCTCGCCGACGGCTTAAAGTTTATCTTTAAAGAAGACATCACACCACCCTTTGCCAATAAGCCTTTGTACATGCTGGCTCCAGTAATCGCCTTGACCACGGCGCTGACCTCAATTGCCGTCATTCCGATCGGTCCCTGGATCCGGCTGGGAAGCGTTAACACCCCACTGCAGATCGCGGATGTCAACATCGGGCTACTGATCATTTTGGGTGTCACCTCGGTCGGTGTGTACGGAGTAGCGCTGGCGGGGTGGTCGTCGAATAGCAAGTATTCCATGCTTGGCGGCTTGCGCGCCTCGGCGCAGATGGTCAGCTACGAAATTGCTCTCGGCCTGTCGCTGATCGGCGTGCTCATCTATACCGGCAGCTTCAGTCTGCGCGACATTGTCGATTCGCAAATGGGCACGTGGCTAGGCTTCATTCCTAAATGGAATTTGTTCCGAGGGCAGTTCATTGCCTTCTTCATTTACATCATGGCGGCCTACGCGGAGACCAACCGCATCCCTTTCGATCTGCCGGAGGCGGAGACGGAACTGGTTGCCGGATATCACACCGAATACAGCTCGATGAAGTTCGCCATGTTCTTCATGGCGGAATACGCGAACATGTTCACGGTGGCATGTCTGGCTTCAGTTTTGTTCCTGGGCGGATGGTCGGGCCCCGTCTTCGGTCCACCGATTGTGCAGTCACTGCTGCCCGTGTTCTGGTTTGCCTTACGCGTGTTCGTTTTCATGTTCATTTACATCTGGGTCCGCGGCACGTTGCCGCGTTTTCGCTATGACCAGCTCATGGCCTTCGGCTGGAAGTTTCTTCTGCCGCTCGCCATCGCCAATATCGTCGTCACCAGTCTGGTCGTGGCGTTGAAATAAGCAATTAGCAATTAGCAGATATTGCGGTTTGAAGGGTTGAAGAGTTCCCGTATTTCACGGGTTGGATCATTCTTACTAGAGCGTGTTGCAAAAATCGTTTTGTGTCAGGGCACGACTTTGGTCGTGCCGAACGCGATGCGCCCACAATCCGGGCTTTAGCTCGGAGAGACGGGGCCTAAAGGCCAGACACAATAGACGGCCGCTACGGCACCTCTAAAGACGTGCCCTGAATACAAGACGGCTTGTGGCTTTAGGGGACAGCACTGAATGCTGATGGCTAAAGGCTAAGAGCTAACAGCTAATTGCTGTTTTCAACGAATAACCATGTTGCCACTGATTCTCTTCTTCATTTTCGCGGCGCTGTGTGTGGGTGGGGCGATCAACCTGCTCGTGCAGAAGCACCCCATCAACAGCGCTCTATCGCTGATTGTGGTGATGGGTTCGCTGGCCCTCCTCTATCTGTTGCTGGGTGCGGAATTCGTCGCTGCCGTGCAGGTCATCGTCTATGCCGGTGCCGTGATGGTGCTGTTCGTCTTTGTCATCATGCTGCTGAACGCCGGAGTGGAAGAACGCACCGAGCATGCCAGCCGCGTGGCCATGGTGCTCGGCGTCCCGGGGCTCATCGTTGGATTGAGCATTGCCGTCTGGGTGGTCAGCCACCTCGCGGGACTTGACCGCATCGCCATTGGCGGTCCTATGGTGATGAATGGCGCCGATGTATTCGGCAATCCCCAGGCGGTCGGGCACATGTTGTTTCGCACCTTCCTGCTGCCTTTCGAGGTGACCTCGATATTGGTCCTGATCGCCATCATGGGCGCCGTGGTGCTGGCGCGGAGGGAAGAATAGATGGTCCCTCTTTCTTACTACCTGGTGCTAAGCGCCATCCTGTTCGCCTGTGGAGTTGCGGGCTTCCTGATCAAGCGCAACATCATCACCATTTTCCTGTCGATTGAGCTGATGCTGAACGGCGTCAATCTTTCCTTCGTGGCCTTTGCTGCGCAGCTGAAATCTTTGGACGGTCACATTTTCGTGTTCTTCGTGATGGTGGTGGCTGCTGCGGAGGCAGCGGTGGGACTGGCCATCATCATCTCCGTATTTCGTACCCGCGAAACACTGAATGTGGATCGCGTGAACCTGCTGAAGCTGTAGAAGGACGCTTTTCGCTCTCCGCTGTTCGCTTTTTGCCAGAGGTGACACGCGAACCGTATTGGCGAAGAGCCAAGAGCGAAAAGCGAAGAGCCAAGAGCAAGCTATGCACTTGTGGATCATTCCATTACTGCCGCTGACCGGTGCCGCTATCAATGGGCTGCTGGGCAAGCGCTTCCCCAAGGGAGTAGTGAACGCGATTGCACTCGGCTTCACGGCAGCCGCGTTTGCCATGGCCCTATGGGTGGCTGCGCAGTTTGCCGGCCTGCCGCCGGAGCAGGTCCCGCACATCGAACGCTATGCCACATGGCTGAGCGCGGGCTCGTTCTCGGCAGACTTCGGCATCTACCTCGACCAACTCTCGCTGGTGATGATGCTGGTGGTCACCGGTGTCGGCTTCCTCATCCACGTTTATTCCGTCGGCTACATGGAGCATGAAGGCGGGTACTACCGCTATTTTGCCTACCTCAACCTCTTCATGTTCTTCATGCTCACCCTGGTACTGGCCAATAACTATCTGTTGATGTTTGTTGGCTGGGAAGGCGTTGGCCTGGCGTCTTATCTGCTGATCGGATTCTGGTTCTTAAAGAAGTCGGCGGCAGATGCCGGCAAGAAGGCATTCATCACCAATCGTGTTGGCGACTTCGGATTCTTGATTGCGCTGTTTCTGTTGATCAAGCACTTCGGCACACTGCAATACGAGAGTCTGTGGCCGCTGATCAGCACGTACCCGGTTGAAGCTGCTGGGGCGGGCTTGCTGACAGCCATTGGCCTGCTCATGCTGGTCGGCGCCACCGGCAAGTCCGCGCAGATTCCACTGTATGTCTGGCTGCCGGATGCGATGGAAGGTCCCACCCCGGTGTCGGCCTTAATTCATGCCGCAACCATGGTGACCGCCGGCGTTTATATGGTGGCCCGTTCTCACCTGGTTTTTAACCACGCGCCTGATGCAATGCTCGCGGTGGCCGTCATCGGCACGTTGACAGCAATCTTCGCAGCCTCCATCGGCATTGTGCAGACCGACATCAAGAAGGTGCTGGCGTACTCCACCATTTCGCAGCTCGGATACATGTTCATGGCCTGCGGCGTGGCGGACTACGTGGGCGGGATCTTCCATCTCATGACGCACGCCTTCTTCAAGGCGCTGCTGTTCCTGGCGGCCGGATCGGTCATTCACGGCCTAGGCGGCGAGCAGGACATGCGCCACATGGGCGGCCTGCGAAAGTATCTGCCCTATACCTTCTGGTCTATGACCATCGCCACCTTTGCCATCGCCGGACTGCCGCCATTCGCCGGCTTCTTCTCCAAAGATCGAATTCTCTGGTCCGCCTGGAGCCAAGGCCATCCCCTCATTTGGCTGATTGGCGTCATCACCGCCGGCATGACCTCGTTCTACATGTTCCGGCTGTGGTTCCTGACTTTCTTTGGTGAGTATCGCGGGCCCAATCCTGAGACGGCGGGTCACGGACACGATGCCGACGCGCAGCATGCCGGGCATACGGGCGCAGTTCACGATGTGCAGGATGCACATGCCGCAGGTGGCAGTCATGGACACGGCGCTCCCCATGAGAGCCCTTGGGTCATGGTTGTTCCGCTCACGATTCTTGCCTTGCTCTCGTTGGTCGGCGGATGGGTTGGTGTCCCGCACTCTCTCCATGGCTCCGATCACTTTGACGCTTTCCTTTCGCCGGTCTTCCACGCGACGGCAGCAGTTGCGGAAGGAGCTCCGGAGCATGGCGAGTCAACCACGGAACTGGCATTCACCTTCCTCTCGGTCTCGATCGCTTTGCTCGGCTTGCTGACTGCCTGGTGGTTGTATTACAAGCGGCCAGAGCTGCCCGCAAGGATGGCGAAGGCTGCCGGCGGACTTTACACCTTCGTACTCGACAAATACAAAGTGGACGACCTCTACAGTGCGGTATTCATACAGCCGCTGATCGCCCTTTCCACGAATGTCTTTTGGAAGGGCATCGATCGTGGCCTGATCGATGGAGCAGTCGACGGCGGCGCTGCCGGTGCGCGTGAAGTCTCCGACGAAATGCGCCGCATGCAGTCCGGCAACATCCGCTCTTATGCAGGCTGGGTCGCTGTCGGCGCAGCAGCGGTGATCGCCTTCATGGTGTGGAGGGGTGTGCGATGAACCTCATCAACAACAACATCCTCACCATCGTGGTATTTCTGCCGTTGGCGGGAGCGATTCTGCTGCTGTTATTCCCGCGCCGCCATCGCGATATCCGCTGGTTTGCGCTGGCCGTGTCACTGGTCTCCCTGCTCGCGTCTTTACACCTGCCCTGGTATTTCGTTCGCGGACAGAGCGGCTTCCAGTTCGAGCAGAACATCCCGTGGATTCCGCACCCTAACATTCATTACCACCTCGGCATCGACGGCATCTCCATGTGGCTGGTCATCCTGACCACCTTCCTGGTGCCGCTGTGCGTACTCATCTCGTGGAAGTCGGTCGACGACCGGGTCAAGGAATTCTTCGTTCTGATGCTGGTGCTCGAGAGCGCAATGATCGGCGTCTTTGTCGCGCTCGACCTGTTCCTCTTCTACTTCTTCTGGGAAGCCACGCTCATTCCCATGGCCCTGATTATCGGCATGTACGGGCACGGGCGAAAAATCTATGCCTCCGTGAAGTTTTTTCTGTACACCATGATCGCGTCCGTGTTCATGCTGGCAGCCCTGCTGTGGCTGTACGCCAAGACCGGGACCTTCGATTTCGTCGACATCCAAAGCAAAATTCAGTCAGGGCAAGTGCCCGGCTTCGAACACGCTGCGTTTTGGCTCTTCCTGGGCTTCTTCGTGGCCTTCGCGGTGAAGGTGCCTCTCTTCCCCCTGCACACCTGGCTGCCCGACGCGCACGTCGAAGCTCCTACCGCGGGCTCAGTACTGCTGGCGGGGGTGCTGCTGAAGATGGGCACTTACGGTCTGTTGCGCTTCAACCTGGGGCTCTTCCCCGAACAAGCACGGCGCAACGCTCCCTGGATCATCACCCTCGCCATCATCGGCATCATCTATGGCGCACTAGTGGCAATGGTTCAGCCCAACATCAAGCGCCTGGTCGCCTACACCTCGGTCAGCCATCTTGGCTTCGTAGTGCTGGGCATATTCAGTTTCACCCAACTGGGAGTGGACGGCGCTGTCTACCAGATGTTGAGCCACGGAATCTCCACCGGCGCGCTGTTCATGCTGCTGGGCATGATCTACGATCGACGCCACACCTACGACATCACCGAATATGGCGGGCTGGCGACGCCCATGCCGGTATACGCCACCTTCTTCGCGTTCATCATGCTGTCATCGGTAGGATTGCCGCTGCTGAACGGGTTCATCGGTGAGTTCATGGTCCTGAGCGGCGCCTTCCAGGCAAAGCAACTCTACGGCATTCTGGCCGCAACCGGGGTCATATGGAGCGCTTGCTATCTGCTCTGGATGTATCAGCGGGTGTTCTACGGAAACATTACAAACCCGGCTAACCGCTCCTTGCGTGACCTAGATGCTCGCGAGCGGGTCTCGTTGTGGCCGCTGGCGATTGCGGCGTTGGTCATGGGAGTTGCGCCCATGCTCTGGCTGCATTCTATTGATCCCTCCGTCGTCGCCGCCCTGAAACAGTTCTCCAGCGCTACCCAGGCGAGCGCGACCGCTGCTAATCATGCAACTCAGGTGTTCATGCAGGTGATCGGACGATGATTCCGGCCGTTGACTACATTCGGATCCTTCCCGAGGTGGTGCTCAGCATCTTCGGCATCATCGTCATGATGGCGGACCCGCTTTTCCCCGACCAGAGATCGAAAAAGCCTCTGGGCATTGTGGCGCTAATCGGCACGCTCGCCGCGCTGGCCGCAACTGTTTACCAGGCGGGCTTCTATGGCGAAGCTTTCTACCACATGGTCCGGGTCGACACCTTCAGCGTGTTCTTCCATGTAGTCGTGTTGGTGATCTCGCTGGTCGTCATCCTCGCCTCGTATGACTACCTCGACGTGCAGAGTATCCGTGCGGGTGGCGAGTATTACGCCCTGATTCTTTTTGGCACTGTCGGCATGATGCTTATGTCGTCCGCGATCGAACTGGTCCTCATCTTCATCGCTCTGGAAATTTCTTCCATCTCGACCTACATCCTCGCCGGCATGCGCCGGCGCGCCGCCGAAAGCGCCGAGGCGTCGTTGAAGTACTTCCTGCTTGGCTCTTTCGCCACGGCGTTCTTCCTCTACGGCGTGGCCATGATCTACGGCGCCACTGGTACCACCAACATCTACGACATTGCACACATGTTGCAGACGCAGCCGTCCACCCTGGCCTATCTGGCGGTGGGACTCATGTTTGTCGGACTGGGCTTCAAGGTGGCCTCAGCGCCTTTCCACGTGTGGACTCCTGACGTGTACGAAGGCTCGCCGGCGCCGGTGGTCGCACTCATGTCCACGGGGCCCAAAGCGGCGGCGTTTGCGGTTCTGCTGCGCGTGCTTTTCGGCACGGGGGCGCCCGGCTGGTTCTGGATGGTGTGGCTGTCGGCCGCGCTCTCCATGACGCTGGGCAACGTCGGCGCGCTGGTGCAACAGAATGTCAAGCGCTTGCTCGCCTATTCGTCCATCGCCCATGCAGGATATATGCTGGTCGCTTTCGCGGCCGGGCAGCAGACCGGCATCTCTGCCGTGATGTTCTACACCGCGTCCTACGCGGCCATGAACGTTGGAGCGTTTGCAGTCGTCAGCCATTTCGCGTCGGCCGGCGAGAAGTACGTCACTCTCGACGATTATGCCGGCCTCGGACGCCGCTCGCCTTTGCTTGCAGGCATCCTTACTATCTTCCTCCTATCGCTGATCGGCATTCCGGTCACCGGCGGCTTTTTCGCCAAGTTCTACGTCTTCTCCGCCGCGCTGCAATCCAACCTGGTTTGGCTCACCATCATTGGTGTCATCAACAGCGCGATTGCTGCCTACTATTACCTGCGCGTCATCGTCTACATGTACATGCGTGACGAACGGAGCGACGCTGCGGTGGCCCGCATTCCGGTGGGGCTGGGGATCGGATTGGCGATCAGCCTGATCGCCACCATCTACCTCGGTGTGCTGCCCGGACGAGTGCTCGAGTACGCAATTCAGGGCGCGCAGGATTTGTTGAAATAACTGGTCCCCCGCCAATAAAAAATCCTCTCGTTCCGTCCCTGTGCGGTAAATCACTGACAGGCGATAGCTTTCATTGCGAACATGGCTTCACGCCGCGCGTCTAGAGAGAGGTAACCTGCCCAGGAGGTAAACCATGCAGGGCAAAGTTCAATTCCGCAATCTGAGTTTCGGGGCCGTCTCGCGCACGGCAGTGTTCGCGCTGAGTATGTCGGTCGTGCCTCTGCTGATAGCCGTCGTCGCCCAACCGGCCAGCGCCCAAACCTTCAGCGTAATCTACAACTTTACCGGAGGGGTAGACGGCGCGGCCCCTCAGGCGGGTTTGACCATCGATCGAGCCGGCGACCTTTATGGCACGGCATATCAAGGCGGCGCATCGAGCCGGGGCACAGTTTTCAAGTTGACCCGCAGAGGCACAGGATGGACTTTCAACACTCTGTACAGCTTTGCCGGCAAGCCGGATGCTGCCTCTCCCTTGAGCCGAGTCATTCCGGGGCCGGAAGGAACCTTCTATGGCACCACTGAATTTGGCGGACGCAACTGCGGTCTCGGTACCGGCTGCGGCACAGTCTACAAGTTGCAGCCGCGACCCACACCGTGCAAATCCGCCATCTGCCCATGGCTGGAAACCGTGTTGTACGAGTTTGCGGGAGATGCCGATGGCGCCAATCCCGCCTATGGAGATCTGGTACTCGATCAGGCGGGAAATATCTACGGCACCACCTTCTATGGAGGCATCAATGCCCAAGGTGTGGTGTTCGAGCTGACGCCGTCGGGTAGCGGCTGGACGGAGACTCCCATCTACACCTTCACCGGGGCCGACGATGGAGCGAATCCCTATAGTGGCCTCATCTTTGACTCCGCCGGCAATCTTTACGGCACCACCAATGTCGCCGGAGCCAACGGCTATGGCACGGTGTTTCAGTTGACCCATTCTGGCTCGGGCTGGGCCGAGAACACTCTGTATGCTTTTCACCCCGCGAGCTCGGGCGGAAGCCCGTATGGCGGCCTCGCGTTTGACACCTCGGGCAATCTCTACGGTGGAACCAGCAGCGGTGGGACGGGAAGCGGCGGCACTATCTACGAACTGACGACTTCTGGCGACGGCTATACCTTCTCGTTGCTGTACAGCTTGAGCGGCTCCCAATACCAGCCGGGACCTTACGACAGCTTAACGCTGGACGCGGCGGGTAATCTCTACGGCACCACGCAAAAGGACGGGGCTCACGGTATGGGTTCGGTCTTCAAGCTCACGCGCTCGGGCGGCGGTTGGCTATACACCTCGCTGCATGATTTCACCGGCGGCAGCGACGGCGCCAACCCTGTCGGTGGGGTGATACTCGACGCTAGCGGCAATCTCTATGGCACGGCGAAAGCCGGAGGCGCGAGTGGCAATGGAGTGGTATGGGAGATCACGCCGTAACTATATTTTCGCGAAGCAGAGAGTGGCCGTCGCAACGCATGGGTTCTGGCCGCAACTTTGCTAATCCGCCTTACTCCACCGGCACAGCAATGTCCCGGTAGGAAAACACAATCGCCGCCAACCCCCAGAACAGTCCGGCTTCGAGCAATGCAATCAGTACAGCCCCCCAGTCCATAGTCCATCCTGCACGAAAGCGGAAATGCAACACATCGAGCAACACCGGCAGCGCTGGGACCAACCTGAACCACGGCTGATGTTCGGGATGCAACAGCCCGGGTAGCCCCGAACATGGTCACAGTACATGCAATCGCAAGGTACGGATTCAGGAACGTCGAGAAGAACATGCCGGCCGCGGCGGCTATTGCTGAACCTGCCACGACCAGCACCGCAACCAACCACACTGCGTCAGTCGGCAGCCCGGCCCGGTGGGCAAGCCACTTGCAACTAACGGCGAACACCGCCGCATAGACGACCGCCATGGCAATCGTACCGGTCAGCATGGCTAGTAAGTACTCGCCCCGCCCCACGGACTTCGAAAGGACCAGGAGAATGCGCCGCGATTTGCGTTCGTTGTAAATCGCGCTGGCCGCAAGAAAAGCGCTGAACCCGCAGATATACACGGCCTGCTGCTGTACGTAGAAAACCACGTCGTCCAGCGAAACCCGTTCCCGCCCGAAGCCTGCCGTCGCGCCTGCCGTAAAGATAATCCACGCCAGCAGGATCAGCAGGGGCCAGCGGTTTTCGCGCAAGAAGTTTTTCGCGATCAGTAAGGTCGGCATCACGCGTCTGTTCCGTTCCCTTCAGTCCAGGAAACGAACACTTCTTCCAGCGTCCGCCTGATCGGATTCACGCTGAGCACTTCGCCGCCCAACGTCCACACTCGTTCCAGCGCCTCGCGTTGCGACGCGGCCGGCACGGTAAAGACAATCTGTCCATCGCGAAGTTGCGACTGTTCGAAGCTGTCAGCGGCGATTCCTCTCGCAGTTACCTCGTAATGGTCATGGGACACCAGCAGGTCGGCGGTGCGGCCCACTTTCACCAGCCGTCCCTTGTTGAGGATGCCGACTCGATGACAGATGATCTCGATCTCCGAGAGCAGATGCGAGCTGAGAAAGATGGTTATCCCGGCGCGGTTGGCTTCCAGCAAAAGCTCGCGCATCGAAACTCGCGCCAGCGGATCAAGCGCCGAAGTTGGTTCGTCCAGGATGAGCAGTGCGGGATCGTTGATGAGCGCCTGCGCTAGGCCGATGCGCTGCTGCATGCCGCGAGAGAACTTGGCGACGTTGCGGTTCGCTTCCAGTTGAAGCTCGACTTGACGCAACACCTCGTGGACTCGCTGCCGCAATTCCGGTTCGCGCATGCGATTGAGGGCCCCATAGAAGCCCAGCAGCGGGGCAGCAGGACGGTGATAGAGCGCAACGTTCTCCGCCAGAAACCCCACTCGCGCCCGCGTCGCAGCGTTACCGAACGGCTTCGCCAGCAGTTGACCAGTACCTGACGACGGCCGCATGAATCCCAGCGCCAGGTGAATGGCAGTTGTCTTCCCTGCCCCATTCGGTCCGAGGAAACCGAATATCTCTCCGCGCTCCAGCGAGAGACTGAAGCCGTCGAGTGCGCGTACCCGGCGGCGCGACCATGGCACGCCATAGTCCTTGGTGACGTTCTCGTAATCCAGCACTCCAGCCATAGCAAACCGTCGGGAAGTCAGTGTGAGCGATTCTATGTCACGCGCAAGCAAAACGCCCCGTCCGAAGACAGGGCGTTTGTGATGTGATTAAACCTTAACCTAGACGACCTTGACGAAGATGATCACCAGCGTGAACAGCACCAGCGATTCGATGAAGGCGAGGCCAAGAATCAGGGCAAGCTGAACTGCCGGGCGGGCAGCAGGATTGCGCGCCATGGCTTCGCAAGCGGCGCCACCGACGCGACCCTGGCCGAGAGCGGCCAATCCGGCGGCAATGGCCATGCCGAATCCGGAGGCGATAGGGACCCAATTGGTCGGAGCAGGGGCGCTTCCGCCCTGCGCGTACGCCGGCATCGCCATCAACATCAGGGCGCCCAGCGCAAACAATATCGTCATCAATTTCTTCATTTCTTTCTCCTTTATGAATCGCTGCCAGTGGGTGGTTGACGTTCACCGTGCTGACGCCCTCACGCTGACAGCAAACTTGTAAGTAGCCTTTAGCTTTTAGCGGTTAGCTCTTGGCCTGCGGGCATTAGCTGAATTCAGCCTGCTAAAGGCTAAATAGCTAGAAGCTAAGGGCTGCTCCTCTAATGCTCATGCGCCACCGCTTCTCCGATATACACCGTCGCCAGCAGCACGAAAATATAGGTCTGAATAACTGCCACGCCTATGTGCAGCAGTATGAAAATGACTGGCAGAGCGAGCGGAACCAAAGAGAAAAATACCAGGATCACCAAATCGCTGGCGAACATGTTGGCGTAAAGACGGATGGTAAGTGAAAGAATTCGCGCCAGATGGCTGAATATCTCGATCGGGAACAACAGGATCGCCAGCCAGGGTTCCGGTCCCATGAAGTTCTTCACGTAGCCGAAACCGTTCGCGCGAATTCCCTGGAAGTGATAGTAGAACCAGGTGACCAGCGCGCACCCCAAAGGCACCGACGGAATTGCGGTCGCCGTTTCAAATCCCGGTATCACACCGATGAGGCATCCCAGCAAAATAAAAATGCCCAGGACAGTTAAATATCCCGTATATCGCTCGTATCCGTGGCCAATCACTTCGTGGCTCTGCTGGCTGACGAAAGAATCCATCTCCTCCATCAAGTGCTGCAATTTCCCGGGATCGTCCACCGACAAGCGCATTCGGACGGCCGCAAAAAACAACAGGATCAGCACAAAAACCACCAACTGCATCGCCACGTAATTAGGGATAGGCGCCTTCGGGTAGGCCGCGTGAAGATGAAAGACACCCAGGATAGCGTTCGCCAGCCCGGCGAAGTACTTATTCAGAAGGGCGGTTATCCAAAGTTGCTCAGGCATGAAGGCTTGCTCGTAGAATGACGAATTTCGTATTACATTCGCTGCCGCTTGACACACCCCCGGCTCTCACCGGTACGCGCATCGAAGTTATTTGGGAAATCAGAATCCGCGCCGCAGGGTAACGAATATTTCAACTGCGACTTCGCAGGCCACGGCTCCTATCGGCAGGCACACGCCCCCCAGGAAGCCGTAAAGCCCTGCTAGAGAAACATTAAATATAACATAGGCGCCGCCGGCGATGAAGGCATATCGCAGCACGGCGCGAAGGACGATACCGCCTCCCCGCTCATTGCTCGCGCCTGTGGTGATGCGTTCTCCCAGGGCGTCCACCGCTCGCTCCAGCCAGCGATGGTTGACGTAAGAGACGATCGCTCCAGCCAGAAATCCCGCGGACACCGGCCAGCGGAAGAGTATCAGGCACACAGCCAAGCCCAGGACCGACAACGCGACAAGATACTTGCGGATACGCTTCAGCGCTCCGCCAAAAAATTCGTCCGCTGCCGATGAAGTGGTTTCGGGCATCGTGGTAGGCACATACCAATGTACCCCGGCGGGCAGCTCTAGTTACGGATGACTCTCAATTCTCGCCGCAGACCCGGGCGCCGCTATTCTTTCCGCGAGCTCACCATGCGAATCATCTGTACGAACCCCAAGACCGCCCCAACGATGACTCCGGCAATAAACAGCCAATGCGTATGCAACCAGTAATCGAGCAGCTTGCCGAGCAGTAATCCAACCACGACCGCGGCTGGAATGATGAAGGCGATCTCCGAATACCGCGCCCACAGGATGGCAGCGCTCTGTACTTTGTCGTCCCGCTTCTCGTCAGCCATGGAGAGAAGGCTAACACTTGCGGCCAAGGGTTGGACAGTCGACAACCAATCCGGGTGTAGCGTTGTTCCAGTAATTCCTCGCGTCGGTGGGAGCAACCTGGTGAACCTCCGTCGGGACCGACGAAAAACTACCGGCGGTAGTAGACCAGACGGCGGATGCGTGACTTATCTTTCGGAAGACACTCCTGTCAACAATGCGGCGTTTACATCGCCAAACGGCACCCAAGGCAATAGTTTTGGCCCCAAATTTTTCCTTGACCGAGCGACTAAACTCATGCCAGTATTGGGTTCCATAACAGCTTAGGAAAGTCCGCTTGTGGGTCTTCTTCGGGATGGAAGAAGCAAGCGGAGAACTGTATCTGTTTCGTAACGATTGTTGAGGCTCCACTTCGCCGCCCGAGCAAATGTGTTCGGCTCGTCATAGGCAACAGCAGCAAGCGACCTTGCTAAGCGAGGAGGGCGGAGCCATGTCCACTTCAGTCGGAAGGCGCGCCTCTAACGCCCTTAGTTTGCCGATCACAGCTACTTCCCCACTCTTTCAGCGATATTGTCGAGATACACAATCGCGAGATCAGAGTTTATTTCCTACTAAATGCCGTTGATTCAACGTCGGGCGACCATCATAGCCCGAAACACGGATTCCTCAACCCCCCTACATCCTGCACGAATCTCGTTCACAAATGATGTGTTGAGCGCTTTCGTCATAAGCCAGCAGGACTTGTAGGGAGATACGAGGTGCGCGCAACACCTCAGAACGTGTCATTGAAGCAGATTGCATTCAGGATCGCCGGATGACTGTTGGTTTCAGGAGTCGGCTGATCCTGATTGCGATGCTGACTGGGGCCATGCTGTATCCAAGCCTTGGAGTCTCCCAATCTGCGAACCCAGTTCCCAACGGCAGCCCTACCATTTCGCCTGCAACTGCCGGTTATGAGAGCGAACCGCACGTGAGCTTGCGCTCTTTGCCGAAGAACCTCTTGGAGGATCAGGAAGCTTTCTTCACCACCCCCTTTCGCATGCGCGCCGGCAACTTATTTTTCCTTGTACCCGCGACCGCGGTAAGTACTGTCTTGGTCGCTAGCGACACCGACCTTGAGTCCCATTTACCTACCGGAACCAACACAGTGAAAATGGCGGTAAACGCGTCGAATGCAGGCATGGCAGCTCTGTTGGGCACCGGTGGCGGACTCTTCTTGTGGGGCCAATTCACAAAAAATGAACATGAACGCGAGACCGGTTTTCTGGCGGGAGAGGCAGCAATAGATGCCTACATCGATTCCACGGCGTTCAAGTACCTGGCAGGCCGAGAGCGTCCTTACACGGGCGATGATCGTGGCCGTTTCTTTCAGGGTGGCGATTCTTTCCCATCGAGCACCTCAGCCGTAAGTTGGGCCGCGGCCACCGTCATAGCGCACGAATATCCGGGCCCTCTCACCAAGCTGCTGGCTTACGGAACTGCCGGCGCTGTAAGTGCCGCCCGTGTAGTGGGACAGAAGCATTGGGTTTCCGACGCCGTGCTGGGCAGCGCATTAGGATGGTATATGGGCCGTCAGATCTACCGAGCCCGAAGCAGCTACCCCGAGATCGACAGCTCCAACTGGGGAACCTTCGAAAAAGCGCCGGAGGACAAGGTGCGGGATCCAGGCTACATGGGAACCACCTATGTTCCGCTGGACAGTTGGATCTATGCGGCATTGGAACGCCTTTCGGCACTTGGTTACTTGCCCACCTATATCACCGCCATCCGGCCGTTAGCCAGGATGGAGTGCGCACGCCTGACTCTGGAAGCGCAGCAGCAGGTGGGCTATCCGGAAATTTCAAGTACCGAATCGGCAAGGGTTGTGGCTGGCCTTCGCACGGAATTTGCCGCTGAACTCGCGAAACTGGAGGGCGCCCCGAATGTCGGGATAGAACTGGAGTCCGCTTACGCGCGGGTTACTCAAATCAGTGGCATGCCGCTGCGTGACAGCTACGACTTCGCCCAAACCATCTACGATGATTACGGTCGGCCTTACGGACAGGGGTTCAATGCAATAGTAGGTATCTCAGGCCGGGCAGAAGCCGGACCGCTGGCCTTCTACGTGCGTGGGGAATATCAGCGCTCGGCTGCGATTGCAGACTACAGCCCAGCTACAGCGCAGGACATTGCAAAGACTAATAATCTTCCTCTGAACTCGGTCCCTACATTTCCGGGCACCAGTCGATTCCGTACTATCGAAGCGTATGTCGCGTTGAACTTCTCTAACTGGCAACTCTCTTTTGGGCAACAAAGCCTTTCGTGGACTCCAGACGCTGGAAGCTCCCTCATGTTGTCAAACAATGCTCAGGCTATGCCGATGTTACGGTTTGGACGGGTCACTCCGTATCAACTTCCCGGTATTTTCAGCCTCCTGGGTAAGATCCGTAATCAACTTTTTGTCGGTCGCGTTGGGGGTTACTACTACCTTCGAGGTCCTTACCCAGAGTTCCCTCTTATTGGGAACGGATATCAGACTGTGAACCCTCAACCCTATACCTGGGGCGACAAGCTCGCATTAAAGTTTACGCCGAATTTCGAAATCGGGGTTACCATAGCGGTCATGTTTGCGGGCGAAGGACGGCCTGCAACTCTCGCCACCTGGCTACATACTTTCTCCAGTCGCGGTAATGCCCAGCCCGTCGATCCCGGCAAACGTTTCAACGGATTCAATTTCTCTTATCGCATCCCTGGTTTTCGCAACTGGGCCACCCTGTATGCGGATGGCATGACCAACGACGAGCCTAATCCCATCGCTTACCCCACAAAATCAGCATGGGATGTAGGCCTTTATTTTCCACAGTTACCCAAGTTGCGCAACCTTGACCTTCGAGTGGAAGGCATCTATACGAACATCCCAAGCTACCCAGGCATTGGTCCTGTCTACCTCAACACTCACTATGCAAATGGCTATACGAATTACGGGCAGATTATTGGTAGCTGGCTGGGGCGCCAGGGAGACGGCATTCAGGCCTGGACTACTTATTGGTTCTCCGGACAAAAGAAAATTCAGTTAAGCTATCGCCGGCAGTATAACGATCCTATCTTCTTAGGCGGCGGCGGCCTCAATGATGTGTCGACCACAGTCGATTGGCTCGTTAAGCGTGATATTCAAATCTCACCGACTGTGCAATACGAGCGCTTCAACTTTCCTCTGATAAGCCCCGCTCCTAAAAATAATGTGGCCGTGGGATTGCAAGTGATGCTATGGCCCACCCACGTTAAGTAAGAAGGTAGGCATCCGATGAACATAGCTCGTTGGAGCAAGCTGCAAATAATCTGGGCTCTACCTCTGATCGTGACGCTGGCTGCAACTCCGAGCCTGGGACAAGCTCCGTCCGCAAAACCCGCCTATCTCGCGGGAATGCAGGCTGTCATTGCAGGTGGTACAACTCCGGAAACTGTGACTCCTGCAAAAATAAATGGACTCAAAGAGTTAGGTACACGCAGGTTGCGGCTGATGAATGTAGATGTTGGCAACCTCAAGGCAATAGCAGCAGACGGCACTCAGACAGTGGAGTGGCCAGTCACGCTGACCTACCCTCTCAAACTATGCCGTCAGAACCACTGGGTTCCTCATATCATCATCGGGCACGTAGTGCCTCCTCCTTTGGCTAAGGTTGATTCATCGGGCAGAAAATATGGCCCAACGTCATGGCCTGCTTATGACCAATACATCAATACGTTTCTCAAATATGTCGTAATCGACCAGGGATTCACGGAAACGGAATGGGAGGTAGGAAATGAGATGAATTCTGCCTCCCAGAATTGGGCTGCATCCACGTTGCCAGCCGCATCTACCGACGAGAATGGGTTCAACGCATATGCGGTTTTGTACTCCCATATTGCAAAGGACGTGGATGCCTTTCGGCGCCAGCACCCGACCGCTAAACTTCGAGTCGGGGGTCCGGCGGAAGCCGAGGACGGCCACCTGCCGCCCCAGTCGGACTGGGTAACACGCTTTGTGCGTTATGTCGCCGCTAATCATGTGCCGGCCGATTTCGTGAGTCTTCACGTCTACGGCAACGCCACGTCGGGTTCGACCATCGAGAGTCTTGTCAACGCTATACGGGCCGAACTGGCAAACACTCACAGTACCGCCGACATTGCAATCACTGAATGGGGACCGAGTTACGAAAGCACACCCGGGCTGAACTATGACCCCATTGCGGGAGCTTTTGCTTTGGACTTTGTTGCCAAGATGGCTCTCTTTGGCCTTCATGACACGATGTTTCTGTCGCTTTCGCAGATCCAAGCTCAGGCGGGTTGGCCAGCCTTCTATAAGCTAGATGGTTCTCCATCGCATGTCATGCTCGCCCTTCTGGCTGTCGCTAATCTCAAGGGCAAGGCAGCTCCGTGTTTGGGTACGTCCGGGATTTCCTGTGTAGCTGCGACCAATGCTGACGGCACCATCGACGTTGTCTTCTGGAACTATAACTGGATGACCGACAAGTTTCCGAAGGTTATGCCTGCCAGGAAGCCCGCAGTATCTACTTTTACCGTGAGCCAGACCGGAGTTGGAGGGACGTCCAGCTATGATCTAGACGCGACCACAATAAATTCGACGCCCCGGGCGGCAGACAAGACGTCTGCCAATTTCGCCAAGATGACCCCCGCGGGTCTGAGCTTCTCGTTCACGGTACCGTACGGGACTTACGGCGAATTTGTACTTAAGCCACATGGCGCGGGATCGCAGTAAGTGGTCAGGAGTTGATTTGGAAACAAATAAAATGCATCGCAACAATTTAATTAGAGGGATGCTGCTAACGATTGTCTTTGTTGTGCCGATTTTCGTATGGGCGCAGAGCGACAATGACATGCAAGATAACTCATATCCTCGCCCAGAATCGCGCTGTGAAATTGACGGGAGTTGTCCTTCTCCCTCTGACTATCCGCAATCAATAACCATGGATGACTCTCAAGGGACACAGGATGTCGGGCCGAAGAACGTACCATCGCCGTCGCAATCAGGAACGCGACCCGCATATCCAACTCAGCCGGAGAGTCCCGCACATCCGAACGCTCCAAGGGGCCTCCGCCCGTCCGAAGTTTCACCAACTCAAATCCCCCAAACCAGAAAGCGTCTCGAACTGACAGATTTTCAGGAGCTTGTCTCTGCCTCCGTCGGAAAAATAATCCCAATCTACGGGGAAAGTCTCTTTGAGAATGTTCCAACCACGTTTGCTCCGGTCGAGCATATCCCCGTGACTTCCGACTACGTCATTGGTCCGGGAGATCAGTTGCTAATCCGCGGATGGGGCCAACTTAACCTAAATGTGCGCAGCCGGGTGGACCGAAGCGGAAATATTTTCATACCCGAGGTAGGAAACTTTTATGTTGCCGGAGTCAGGTACGATCAACTGCAGCCGTTCCTAAAATCTCAGGTTGGTCGTCTCTTCCAGAACTTTGACTTGAGTGTGACCTTGGGTGAGTTGCGCTCGATCGACATATTCGTCGTGGGCCAGGCGCGGCGTCCAGGACGTTACACGGTCAGTTCGCTCAGCACGATGACCAACGCAATATTCGCCTCAGGCGGTCCTTTGCCTACCGGTTCGATGCGCCGCATACAACTGAAACGTGGCTCGGGAATCGTGTCGGAGTTTGATCTCTACGATCTCCTCCTGAATGGCGATAAGTCGAAAGACATGATCTTAAGTCCCGAGGACGTAATTTATGTGCCCCCCGCCGGACCTCAGGTCGCCATTACCGGCCAGGTAAATGTCCCCGCCATCTACGAACTTAAGAAGGAAACCGATCTGGCTGAACTCTTGCGCCTGGCAGGCGGACTTTCGACAACGGCGTCGGGGGACAAGGTCTGGATCGAGCATATCGACCAGCGCCACAGTCGTCGGATCGAGGAACTGGCGCTTGACTACAACGGGCTAAGCCATTTGGTAAAGGATGGTGATGTTGTCAGCGTAGATTCGATATCACCCCGATTTGAAAACTCTGTGACCTTGCGAGGCAACATTGCTCGACCCGGGCGCTATCCGTGGCATCAGAACATGCGGGTCAGCGACCTCATCCCGAATCGCGATTTCCTTATTACGCGGGATTATTGGAAGCGCCAAAATGCCGTCGCCTATCAGGCCAAAGTTGAACAGGGCGGCAAAGAAACTCTGCAAAATGACGTGAAGCAAAATGCGCCCGAAATTAACTGGGATTACGCCGTCGTTCAGCGCATGAACCCGGAGAATCTTGCTACGCAGCTGATTCCCTTCAATCTGGCACAGGCCGTCTTAAGTCACGACCCCAGCAGCGACTTGGTCCTTCAGGCAGGTGATATTGTAACCATCTTCTCGCAGGCTGACCTTCGCGTGCCCAAGGACGAACAGTCAAAGTTCGTTCGATTGGAAGGCGAGTTCAAGGCCGCCGGAGTCTATCGAGTCGAGTCCGGCCAATCCCTACGCGATATTGTCGAGCGCGCCGGAGGGTTTGCTCCAACGGCGTATTTGTATGGCTCCGAATTTACCCGGGAGACGGTTCGCATCGATCAACAACAGCGTCTTAACATGATGATTTCCGGGATGGAGCGGGATGTTTTGCGCCAATCCGCCCTGATGTCGCAAAACATAAAATCGTCGGAAGAATCCGCTGCGGCGAAGGCCTCCCTGGAAGCCCAACGCGCCACCATCGACCAGCTCCGGCAGCTCAAGGCCGATGGCCGAATTGTCCTTGACCTTTCTCCTGACGCCCACACCATCGATGCGCTTCCTAACATGCCGCTTGAAGATGGTGATCGATTCTACGTACCTAGCCGCCCGGCGGTTGTTAGCGTAATCGGTGACGTCTACAACCAAGGCGCCTTCCTTCAGAAAACCGGTAAACCGCTTTCCGCTTATCTGCAAAATGCCGGGGGACCCACGCGCGACGCTGACAAAGGACGAGAGTTTGTATATCGCGCCAACGGCACCGTAATCAGCAAACAGGCGACCTCCCGCCTGTGGACTGGCGGATTCGACACGATGCATCTGATGCCGGGCGATACGCTGGTTGTCCCAGAACAGACCAATAAGGGAGCATTTCTTAGAGGCTTTAAAGATTGGTCTCAGATCCTGTCCAATTTCGGCTTAGCGGCCGCAGCGATCAATGTGTTGAAATAGTCGCCACCAGAATCTCCGCAATGACACGCGCTCAAGAAGCCAAAGAAACGCTCCGCGCAGTATGTCCGGATTGGCTGCTCTCAGTCTGGCATCCGCTGCGCAGTGCATATTGGGGACTGCGTCACAGGTCGAAGTCGCCGGCGTCAATTTTTGCGGAGATTCACGACAAACGTTTATGGGGTAACGGCGAGTCTGTATCGGGCCTTGGTTCTGACCTAGCTCAGACCGCCGCAGTACGCAAGGCGTTACCGCTATTGCTAAAGCAACTCGGTGCAAGAGTGCTGGTCGACGCGCCGTGTGGCGATTTTTACTGGATGAAGGAAGTAGACCTACCGCTGGAACGTTATCTGGGTCTGGACATCGTTCCGGCCCTGATCGCTCACAACCAGACTTTATACGCCGATAGGGTGCGCGAGTTTCGGGTGCACAGCATCACGGAAGAACCTCTGCCTACCTGCGACGTAATTCTTTGCCGAGATTGCTTAGTCCATCTCGCCAATTTAGATATAACTAGAGCCATTCAAAACTTTAAGAAGAGCGGCTCTGAGTACTTACTTACAACCACCTTCACCGGCCAGCGAGAAAACCGCGACATTGTCACCGGCGAGTGGCGGCCGCTCAACCTGCAAGGGCCTCCGTGGAATTTTCCCGAACCACTCACAACAATCGACGAAGAATGCACACTAGGCCACGGGAGCTGTCGAGATAAAGTTCTCGCATTGTGGCGGATTTCGGATCTCCCGGCCTAAGCGAAGACAACGATCTAGCAGCATTTTGAATGTGCGTCGCCCGTCACAGAACCAAAACACTCCCAAATATTTTGTAGTGCGTTAACAACGACAACCACAGCGCAAGACCGGTAAATTCTTTGAATCCATCAGCACCACCGCAATCCGCCTTCGATCACGAAGTCACCGGCGGAGAGATTAAAGAGTACGGCGCCGACCCCGACCGGGACATTCTCGCGATCGACCTATTGTTATCGGTTGTTAAGCGGAAGTGGCTAATCGCGAAGGTGACCCTCGCCGTAACTATTTTGACTGTCATAGTTCTTCTTCTGATACCGCGGTCCTACGTCGCCAAGACAAGTATCCTTCCGCCTGAGCAGAATCAAGGCCTGGCGGCAGCCATGATGGGGCAGTTAGGGTCGGTGGCTGCGCTTGCTGGCAAAGACCTGGGTCTCAAGAACCCCAGCGATGCCTATGTGCTCATCTTGAAGAGTAATGCCATTGGGGAGCAGTTAATCCGGCGTTTTGACCTGCAACACGTTTATAAGACAAAGCACCTCGTAGATACGCTTCGCGCACTGGCAGATCACGCTGAGATAGGCGACGACAAGAGTGGCGTTATTACAATTGAGTTCGAAGACACGGATTCCCAGCGGGCGGCGGATATCGCGAACACTTATGTTGAAGAATTGCGACAAGTGATGAAAAAGCTTGCTGTTACTGAAGCGTCTCAGCGGCGGGCATTCTTTGAGCAGCAGGTAGAAGAGGCCAAGACGCAGCTGGCCGGGTCGGAAGCAGGTTTGGAGGGAGTAGAAGAAAAGACCGGCCTCATACAGCTCGACAGCCAGGCGAAGGCGATCATTCAGGAGATCGCGAATGTAAGGCAACAAATTGCTGCACGAGAAGTAAGGTTGCAGGGGATGCGAAGTTACGCCACTCCTGACAATCCTGCCGTACAGCGCACCCAGAGAGAGCTGGGCGCTCTGCAGGGGGAGTTGAGCAAACTCGAACGGCAAAGAAATAGCGGTGGCGGCGATACTCAAGTTCCGACTGCTGCCATGCCGTCAGCGAGCCTGGACTATCTGCGAAAGCTGCGAGACGTGAAGTATAACGAAATGGTGTTTGAGGTTCTATCAAAGCAATACGAGTTGGCAAAACTGGACGAAGCAAAGGAAGCTACGAGCATCCAGGCGTTCGATCCTGCCATGGCGCCGGACAGGCCAACAAAACCTCGCCGCAGTCTGATCGTTCTGGGTGTTTTTCTGGGCACGTTGCTACTTACTTCGCTGTGGTCGATTGCGGCCGATTTGCACGCGCGCGCCAAACAGGACACGCAATATGCTGCCAAGTTGGCCTTGCTGCGGTCATACGCGCTCGCCAGACCGTCATCTCCATCCACGCCCGACAATCGTGAGTTCTAGCTTTGATATCGCGAATTCGCCCACTCCAGCTGCGTTTAAGCTCCCTGTTGGGTCGGGCGCCGATCCGCCGCGATGCCAAGAGTGCGTTCTACAACGTTCTGGACTATGTTTCCCAGCCCTTCCTGTTGCTTGTTGCTACTCCCATCGTAGTTCGCCATCTCGGCTTGGAATCGTACGGGATCTGGGCTGTGGTGAATGGTCTAGCCGGAGGTCTCGCAGTCTTCGGCTTGGGCATCGGCGATGCGGCCATCAAGCATGTTGCGGCCTGTCGCGGCCGCTCAGATTATCCAGGCGCTGCGCGAGTATTTGAAGCAACCCTGAGCCTTAGCATCACGACCGGCGTCATCGGCGGGGGTCTTGTGCTTCTGGCAGCCAATGTGATCGCACGATATGCCTTCCATATGGAGGCCGGAGACTATGCGCTGGCTGCCACCGCCATTCGAGCCGGTGCCGTGCTGTTGGCCTTACGCTGGATAGAGTCGGCGTACACCAGCACCTTAAAGGCCCATGAACGCTACGATATCTCAGCCAAGGTCTGTATCGCTATAAAGACTCTAGCAATCATCAGCATGATAGTCCTGGTTCTGTACAGCTATGGAGTGGTCGCCATTCTGCTCACCACAGCAGGCTGGACCTTTATGGGCCTATTGCTCCTGGCGTGGCAAGTCCGCCGGCTCGACTCCCACATGTCATTTCTGCCCGTAGTGGACTTGGCGGAATGGCGCAAGCTGGCGAGCTTCGGAGCATTTTCGGGCATTCAATCCATTGCCAACATAATCTTCACACAGGCAGATCGGCTGATTGTTGGCGCGACGATAGGGCCCGCCGCTGCCGGGGCATATTCGATTTGCCTACAGCTCGTGCAGCCCATTCAGACCATTTGTGTCCAGGCATTCAATTTCGTCTTCCCCCGCATCAGTCACAAAACGGAAGCCGGAGACCATGCCTCTACCCACCACTTCGTACGAAATATCTTGACAGTAAGCGTGGGCCTTACCTTGCTACTGTCGCTACCCTTGTTATTGGCTGGAAAACCATTACTTTCTTTCTATATGGGGACTGAGTTCGCTAAGGCTAACTATTCGATATTGCCAGTCCTCACCATTGCCTTCGCCATCGTGTCCATCAGCGTTGTTCCCTATTACGCGTTATTGGGAACCGGTCAGGTGCGATTCGTTTCCCTGTTGAACCTGTTCGCCGGAATCGCCGCGGCCGCTTGTGCCGCCTGGTGGGTTCCGCATATCGGGACTCTCGGGGCCGCGTTTTCGCGCCTCCTGTATGGATGCATCGCTTGCGGCAGCTTTCTACGGCTGGCTAAGACATTCAACCTGCCTTCGCCCTCGATAATGGAGCCCGCATCAAGCGTGGTAAAGCCATGATCGATCGCGTATCCCGTGGCTACACTGATGTCTCTGCGCTGCCCTTGTTGTGGGAGCACTATGATTGCTCTCTTCAGCGAGGCGGCCCGGTACAAGACCGGCGTCGATATTAAGGCATTCTACTTCGTAATGCTGTTTAACGCCCTTGTGCTCTTGTCGCTCGGGCCAGTTCGTTATCAACAAACCACTCGTCCTGTTCTACACTTACCTGGCGTTCTCCGGGCTGGTAAGCCTTGCCGCGGGAACCAATACGCTTCGAGCCTTCTCCGAACAGTTTGTCGGCATTACTTTCACGTCTCTGTATTTTTACAATCTTTTCCGTTTCGAGAACTTCGATTTTCGGCGGTTGTTCCTCCTCTACACCCGCCTTGCCTACTATGTCTGTTGGATCGGCATTCTCATGCTGCCGTTCCAGTATTTGTTCCACTCTGCGTATCTTCGCGCGCACAGTGTGCTGACCGAGCCGGCCCAGTTTATGATGATCGTGATCCCGGCGATCTACTATTTTTTTGAGGCGACACTCTTCCGCGGCAAGCACCGCCTGGAATCAATAATTGGCCTCCTGTCGATAATCCTTGCTGACTCTTCGGTTGGCTACATGGGTCTTCTGTTTATCCTGATCTACCTCATCGCCAAGTCGCGGCATAAGCTTCTCCTCGTCACGGCTCCTCTCGTTCTTGTCCTGGGCATTAGCGGATTGCGCCAGCTTTCACAGAACTTCCGGGTACGTTTTGACGACACGCTTAGTGCTGTCACCGAATTGACTGTTGCCAATGTCAACACGAGCACCTACGCTATAATTTCGAATGCCTTTGTAGCCGCCCAAGTGCTGCAGGAAAGCCCGGTCTTAGGGAATGGCTTGGGCTCGCATGAAGCTTCGCACGAGAAGTATCTCCCGGCTATCGCAGGCTTAAGCGGTATAAGTGAGGAGAACCAGATCCTGAATAAGAAAGAAGCAGCTTCGATGTTCCTGCGGTCTGCTTCAGACCTTGGTTTTCTCGGATTGTGCCTAATCGCTATTTTCTTATGGAAGTTTCGCCTCTCCACTCCGGATGAGTCCGGAACAATGAATACCGCGGTCTTGATATATCTCATTCTGAAGCTGATCAGGGCGGGCCATTATTTTCCACCAGAGTTCTTCTTCTTCGTTTTCGCATATGTATTCAGCTTTTTGCACGAACATGCTCACCGGCGGACACTAGTCTCGCCGGTACGCCTTAACCCGTCCTATCCTACGTCTTAAAACCCTGTGCTAGATCCCCTGACCATCGACGAAACGGCCCACGGTAGACTTAATACCGCAAAGCCCGTCATCGTAGTCTCCGCGGTGAACCTCACCGAGATGGGGGGCCTGTCGGTTCTGACCGATTGTCTAAGCGAGTTGGCCCGTCGAGCAGACGACTATACCATCGTCGCCCTGGTGCATAAGAAGGAACTGGTTGGCATTCCGGGCATTCACTACTGCGAGTATCCGAAGTCCAAGCGAAGCATCCTAGATCGGTTGCATCATGAATACTGGGTGTTTTGGAGATTGTCACGACGACTCAACCCCTTCCTTTGGCTTTCGTTACACAACACCACCCCCAGAGTGCGGGCAAAGAAACGCGCGGTTTACTGCCAGAACGTAAGTAACCTCTACGATCTCGATTGGCGAGAAGCTTTGATGCAGCCTCGATTCGCGGTCGTGAATCGCTTCTTGGACTTAATGTACCGCGTGAATCTTCGACACAATACGGTCGTAGTCGTTCAACAAGAGTGGGTTCGGCAGGCGTTCCGAAGCCGATTTAAACTCAATAATGTTGTCGTCGCTCATCCCGTCGTTTCAGAACCGCCTGTCCCTCCTTCACCGCAGGAACGGCGTTTGCCCTATGTATTTTTTTATCCTTCACACCCGACGATTCACAAGAACTTCCAGGTGGTGGGCGATGCGGCACAACAATTACTACAAGACGGCATAACCGAGTTTGAGATCTGGCTAACATTTTCCCAGTCCGATAACCGCTATGCGAGACAGCTCGCTGACCGCTATGCCCATATTCCCCAGGTTCGGCTGTTAGGCCGGCTGTCGCGAGAAGAGGTCTTTCAGCGATACGCTGCGACCGATTGCTTACTCTTTACGTCACGACTTGAAACATGGGGGCTGCCTATCAGCGAGTTCAAGCCCTACAACCGGCCGATGATCATCGCAGATGCGCCATATGCACGCGAGGCTGTTGGTAATCATCCGTGTACTGCATTCTTTCCTGTCAATTCTGCCATTGAGTTGTCGCGCCTGATGAAGGACGCCATGCAAGGAGCCAAGTTATTCGTCGCCTCAAAGGCTCCAAGTATAGCGCCGCCTTTCGCGTACTCATGGGATGAGCTGTTCGATTTTCTTTTGGACTCTGCACCAACGCCGGTTATTGAACACCCCTCGACATCGGTCAAGGGTTCACTGGTACGTGACGTGCCCAAAGGTGCCTGATTCCTTCTTCAGACGTGGATGTCAAACCTTTGAAATTACTTAAGTCAACAGCTAAAAGCTTTAGTGCGAAGTCAGGAATCGGGCAGACGCGTGTCCTGTTACTGACCGATTCCTTTGTTCCGACGACGACATCAACGGCCAAGCTTGTCAAAGACCTGGCGGACGAGCTTGTCCGGCGAGGAATTGCCGTCACCGTTCTCGTGCCGTCTGCCTTCGCTCAGGCAGCCAGCGAAGTCTCAACAGAAGATGGCCTCGAAGTAATTCGGATCAGGACGAGTAAAACCAAAGGCGCAGGGAAACTGGTTCGTGGTGTGCGTGAAATTCGCTTCTCTCAACAGATTTGGGGGCGTGCCAAGTCTATTTTGGCTCAACGTACATTCGATCTAATCATCTTCTTCTCTCCGACGATTTTCTTCGGGCCTTTGGTTGACCGGCTAAAAGCGCTATTTCAATGCCCCGCGTATCTAGTGCTCCGCGACCTCTGGACTCAGTTTATGCTGGATGTCGGCGAGCTCCAGCCGGGACTAGTCCATAAGTATCTAACCCAGTTCGAGCAGAAGCAGTACTCTGTTGCCGATGTCATCGGAGTCCAGTCTCCCGGCGACTTAAGCTACTTTGACAGCGATCATCGCTCGCCTGCACCACAAGTTGAACTCTTATTCAACTGGTATTCCGTAGATAGTCGAGCCGTCCGTCGAACTGATTATCGCGAACGGCTTGGCCTCGGTAATCGGGTTGTCTTCTTCTTCGGTGGGAATTTTGGCGTCGCGCAGGATCCACTTAATGTTTTGAGGCTCGCAACCACGCTGCGAGCGGAACCACACATCCACTTTCTGCTTGTAGGTTGGGGCAGCCATCTGGCGGCGATGCGCTCAATGATATCTGAGTGCGGCCTAACTAACGTCACATTGCTGGACACGGTGCCACAGGAAGAGTTTACGGCAATGCTATGCGAGGCTGATATCGGCGTCATTTCCCTTGATCGACGCTTCAAGATAAACAACCTACCCGGACGACTACTTGCCTACTTTTCTGCTGGACTCCCAGTACTGGCCAGCGTCAATCCCGGCAGTGACCTCTTTGCCATCCTGAACGAGAACGAAGTAGGCTGCTGCTGTCAGAATGGCGACGATGAGTCTCTCCGGGAATATGCCCTCGCCCTCGCAGGCGATGCGGGCTTACGCAGCACTTTAGGACTGCGCGGCAGGTCTCTCTTGGGGACGACCTTTTCTCCCCAGCATGCTGCCGACCAGGTTCTTGGCCACTTCGGACTCGGTGAAGCTTCCGACTTGGATGGTAGCGTTCTAAAGGAGACGGTTCGCCGCTAAACTCCGGGGCAAAACGAGTGCTGGCCACACGGTCCACGAATGATTGTCTCGCTCCACACCCGTTTATCACCCTTCTCAATCGCCCTCTCCGAGAAGTCTGAGGATTCTTAGATATGGTTTTGCGGCTAAGCTACTACCGGTTCATCATCCGACTCTGTTGCTATCCGCTTCCATTTTTTGCCTTCATGACGGGAGCTTACATCCGCTTCGCGTCCGACAAGGTGGGCCTCTCCCCTTTTGCTTATGATCTCTCTTTTTATGTGGCTTTACTCGTCTTTACGACCCTGGTATGGATTGTTGCTGTAGAACACTATCAACTCTGCAGCATAGAGGAATTTTTTCGTGAGTATACGGGCCTAAAGAAGGCCGCGGCGGCATGTCTGGCCACCTGCATACTACAACTAGCCGCGCTTTTCTTCTATCGTGGTCACGATCTGTCACGAGTGTTTTTCACTGCTACTGCTGTATCCCTGTTTGTAGGCACGGTACTAATTCGAACTGTAATCCGCCTTCTACTCTGGAGTGAGAACCGGACGCACCGAGAACTCTCAGTCTTGATAGTAGGTTCCGATTCCTACGCTGCTCGCATCGCTAGTCAACTTGCCCGGGTTCCATTTGCGCCGGCCAAGATCGTGGGACACGTCCGCCTGCCTTTCCAAGACTCAGCCATCGAGTATGTACCTGTCTTTGACCTGGATATGCTGGGCAGCGCCGGTCTGCATGTTGATGATATCGTAATAGCCCTCCCTGCCGATCGTTTGTCTACTCTCTCAGCGGTGGTTCGATCTCTACAGATGTTGTGTGCGCCGATTCACGTTGTAGTGGACACTGGCGACATCCCCTTGGTGCGAGAGAGACTTTTTCAGTTTGGGACCTTGCATATGTTGGACCTGGCGACAGCACCGGCTGAATCACTGTACTATGCCGTATCCAAACGAGTGTTCGACATACTTTTCTCCATCTGCGCACTTGTTGTCACTGCTCCCGTCATGCTCATAGTCTCGCTACTCATTAAAGCTACATCCCGCGGTCCCATCCTATTCAGGCAGGAACGCGTAGGCCTAAACGGTAAACTTTTTGTGATGTATAAATTCCGAACCATGAATAAAGATGACTTTACAAACAGTGATACTGTGTGGACGGTAAAGGACGATCCGCGACGTACCCTCATCGGCTCGTTCCTAAGAAAGAGCAGTATGGACGAATTGCCGCAATTCTTTAATGTCCTGAGGGGCGACATGAGTGTCGTAGGTCCGCGGCCGGAGCGACCGTTTTTTGTTAACGAATTTCTGAAGGAGATCTCACACTATAACACTCGCCATCGCCTTAAGGTGGGTATCACTGGATGGGCCCAGATAAACGGATGGCGCGGCGATACGTCCATTCATAAGCGGGTGGAATGTGATCTTTATTATTTGCAGAACTGGAGCTTCTGGTTCGACATCCGTATTATTTGCCTCACTTTGTGGTTTGGTCTTTTTGGCAAGAATGCGTATTGAGAGCGGCTTCTCAGGACTTTATCAGGTACACAGCTATACGCCGTATAGGCTGACCTTAAGATTCAACCAGGGGTAAAATCACGATGAATGTGCTTGTTGTGGGCGGCGCCGGGTATGTTGGTGGCGCGGTTACTGATGCGCTTCTAAACTCCGATCACTGTTTCAGAGTGTATGATGCTCTGCTTTACGAAGAGTCCTATCGTAAGCCTGTCGATTTCGTATTCGGCGACGTAAGAGACCAAGATCGCCTGATACCTCATCTGAGGTGGGCAGACGCAGTGATTTGGCTTTCGGCGATTGTGGGAGATGGCGCCTGCCAACTCAACCCAGAAATCACTGTTGAGGTTAATCAGGAGGCCGTCGGGTGGATGGTCCATCACTTCAATGGCCGGATCATTTTTATGTCAACCTGCTCTGTTTATGGGGCGCAGGACAATATCGAACTTACGGAAAGCTCGCCAACGGCTCCTCTATCAATGTATGCGGCAAGTAAGCTTGAGGCGGAGGCCTATCTTCGCGATGCTAACGCCATCACCTTTCGACTAGGCACCCTTTTCGGTGTCGGAGACGAGTTTTCGAGGGTGAGATTGGACTTGGTGGTAAATACTCTGACGGTTCGCGCCTGGCAGAATGGTAAGATCAGCGTATTCGGTGGAGATCAGTTTCGCCCGTTGCTGCATGTTAAAGATGCTGCACAAGCGGCGGTGGATAATCTGACAACTTCGGCTAAAGGTATATTCAACTTGCATCGGCAGAACGTAAGAATCATTGACTTGGCATACCAGGTGCGTAATCATTTTCCAGATCTGGTTATCGAGCAGACACCGATGCATTTCCAGGACTTGCGGAACTACCGGGTACGCAGCGACAAAGCCGGTCGCGTCCTTGGCTTTAAAGCTACTCACTCCATCGACGATGGCATTGGGGAGATGAAGTGCCTGGTAGAGGACAATCGCATCAAAGATGTCTTCAATCCGAGATATACAAACCAAGCCTTCCTTTCGATGTTCAACACGCATAAAGAGATGGCAAAGGGAACGACATCCGGGGTCCTCGGATGACCTCCCAACAACCTGTGCTGATACGAGGGAGCATCGCCGTCGACGATCGCGGCTCCTTATCATTTGTGAATGACTTTAGCTTTCAGGATGTAAAAAGATTCTATGTCGTCAGCAACCATCGCGCTGGTTTCGTTCGTGCCTGGCATGCGCATCGACGCGAAGCCAAATATGTGACCGTGGTAGAGGGAGCCGCTATTGTTTGCGCCGTCTCTATTGACGATTGGGACAAACCGAATCAAAATGCTCAGGTGGACCGGCACGTGCTATCCGCGGTCCAGCCTTCGGTACTCTTTATTCCCCCAGGATATGCTAACGGATTTATGTCGCTAACTGAGGACAGCAAACTACTGTTCTTTTCAACCGCGACTCTTGAGGAGAGCCGCGACGACGATGTCCGGTATGATGCTCGCTATTGGAACCCATGGCAAATAGTCGAACGGTGAGGCTCTAGGTCCCTATGGGAAAAATAAATGTGAGCGTCCTGGGTGGGAGCGGCATGTTGGGGTCTATGGTTGTGGACGTCCTGAGCCGCGACCCCGAGTTTAACGTTTCAGCCACAGTCCGTACCTCCGCGCTGGCCGAGCATTTCAATGCACTCCTGCCGACGGTGGAATGGAAGGTGTTCCGTGCCGGCGCCGAAGAACCAGATTCTATTGCGCGGGAACTTGGCGGCGCGCATTGGATAATTAATGCCATCGGAATAACAAAACCCTATGTGCATGATGACAATGCGACGGAAGTTGAGAATGCTATTACCATCAATAGTTTGTTTCCGTATAGAGTCGCTGCTATCGCCCAAGCCTCAGGCGCTAAAGTAATCCAGATCGCAACCGATTGTGTTTATTCAGGTCATACTGGCTCCTACCACGAGACCGACCCGCACGACGCATTGGATGTTTACGGGAAAACGAAAAGTCTTGGAGAGGCATCCCATGCGGGCACACATTGTCTTCGCTGTTCGATCATTGGGCCGGAACCGAAATCTTTCGTCTTTCTCATCGAGTGGTTTCGGCAGCAACCCACTGGCGCGGCGCTCAACGGATTCGTCAATCATCAGTGGAATGGCATAACCACCCTGCACTTCGCACGCTTGTGCATGGGCGCCATCAAGTCTGGAACCCCCATGTCGAGCTTGCAGCATGTCATTCCGAACGGGTTGGTATCCAAATATGAGCTTCTGCAGATTTTCGCGGACCACTTTCAGCGCAGTGATATCAAGATAAGACCCACCGAAGCTAAAGCCATAGTTGATCGGACCTTGGCCACAAAATACCAAAACCTCAACCGCGCTCTATGGTTGAACGCGGGCTATAGTGAGCCTCCGACGATCTCCGCAATGGTCGCGGAGTTGGCCAAGTTCGACTATCGCTTCGGATCCTCAACATCATGAAGGTAATGACCATCCTGGGCACTCGTCCAGAGATTATACGTCTGTCCAGAATCATTCCTGAGCTAGACAAACTGTGCGATCACGTTGTTGTGCACACCGGACAGAACTTCGATCTGAATCTGAACGACATCTTCTTCCAACAACTGGGCGTCAGGAGTCCAGACCATTACATGGGCGCAAGAGGCAGCTTCGGCGAGCAGATTGCCACCATCCTCTCCAGCATCGAGAAGATACTGTTGCAGGCAAAGCCGGACCGCTTCCTGGTTTTAGGCGACACCAACAGCAGCCTGGCAGCCATCATGGTAAAACGACTGGGCATTCCCGTTTTTCATATGGAGGCGGGCAATCGTTGTTACGATGACCGTGTGCCGGAGGAGACAAACCGCCGCCTGATTGATCACAGCAGCGACATTTTGATGCCCTATACCGAGCGAAGTCGTAAGAACCTGCTGCGCGAGGGCATAGAGGGCCAGAGAATCTTCGTTACCGGCAATCCAATCTATGAAGTCCTCGACTTTTATCGAACTCAGATTGAGGGATCAGATATTCACAAAAAGCTGAAGGTCGCCGCGGGTGAGTACTTCCTGGTCACGATGCATCGAGCAGAGAACGTAGACGTGGAGCACCGTCTCCGATCCCTAACCGAATCCTTTAGCTCACTTCACGCGAAATACGGGCTTCCGGTCATCGTGAGCACTCATCCTCATACCCGCAAACGGATGCACACAGCCGGAATAACAGAGACGATTGGGGTACGCTACATGGAACCGCTTGGCTTCTTCGACTTCGTGAAGTTGGAACAGAATGCCTACTGTGTATTGAGCGATAGTGGAACAGTGCAGGAGGAGTGTTCGATTTTCAAAGTGCCAAACGTGACCATCCGCGACACCACCGAGAGGCCCGAGACCCTGGAATATGGAAGTAACATCTTGAGCGGCGCAGAGGTAGAGAGTGTTATGCGCTGTGTAAAGGTGATTCTGGAGAGGGGAGGCCGATGCGCCACGCCTCCGGAGTACTTATGGGAGAACGTTAGCGACACGGTCTGTAATCTGATTCTGGGACACAGCCCCAAGAGTATGTGCTGATCACGCCCCTCTGGCTTTCGCCCCCCGACAAACACTTTCACGCAGCCGCCACCAGGGCGGCATTTTCAATTATGGGCCGGGCGATTCCCTACTGAGGTAAGCGCGCGGCGAGCATTCGCGAGAATCGGTAACGGGATCGGCTCAAAGATACCCTTTTTGCGAATGATTGCTTTGGACATGCGGGTTTAGATGTGCCTCATTCACAGCACCCTAAGATTTCCTGGCATCGACCGGAAAGGAAGACACATGCATCGTTTTACAATGAGACTTTTGGTGACTTTGTCTGTATTGTTGGTGGCTTTCCTCTGTTCAGCGCAACAAATCACCGGCACGACAGTTCCTAATCTCATTCGATATGGGGGAACGCTGAAGAATACGAATGGATCGCCGCTGGATACGACCACCGGCGTAACCTTCGCTATTTACAAACAGCAGGATGGCGGAGCACCTATTTGGCTGGAGACCCAGAACGTCACTCCTGATGCGTCAGGCGAATACAGTGTACTGCTGGGCAGCGGCTCAGCGACGGGGGTACCTTCAGATCTCTTCTCTCAAGGTGAACAGCGCTGGCTCGGCGTGCAGGTGCAGGGACAGCCCGAACAGACACGAGTATTGCTGGTCAGCGTGCCTTATGCCTTCAGGGCGCACGAAGCTGAGACCCTATCGGGAAAGAGCGTGTCTGACTTCGTCTTGGCGAAGGACCTGAATTCCACCCAGACGGCGGCTGAGATAAACATCTCCAGTCAACCTGGGTCGTCCACTGCCGATAGCTCCCGGACACTGCGGCCCCGAACGAAGACCGGGGCCGCCAGTGCCGGCCCAACAAACTTCAGTGGCTCCACCAGCGACCAGATTGTGGGCGTGACCCAAACCGGAAGTGGCAATGCCATCGTCGCTACGACAGTTGGCGCGGGAATTTCCAATGCCGTGCTCGCCGCGATTAATGGCCCAGGAGTGGCCGTCTTCGGTCAAGCCTATTCGAGTTCCGGGCAGGCGTATGGCGTGGAGGGTACCACGGCCAGCACAATTGGCATCGGCCTGCTGGGACTGGCCTATGCCAGCACGGGTTATACCTATGGGTTAAAAGGGTATTCCAATAGCATAAGCGGGACTGGCGTGCGTGGCCTGGCAATGTCAGCCACGGGCAGCACCTACGGCGTCAGTGGGGCGGTGACGAGCCCCACCGGGACGGGCGTGTGGGGCCAGTCACAAGCCAGTAACGGCGGCACTGGTGTATGGGGTCAGTCTCTCGCAACCACAGGCCCGGCGGCGGGAGTGCTCGCCGCAGCCGCCAGCAGCGCCGGCGTCGGCATCAGTGCGCTGGAATCATCGCCCACCGGAACCACCTATGGCCTGAACGCAACCGTACAAAGCCCGACTGGTACGGCAGCGTGGTTACAGAATACTGCCGGCGGCCCGCTGATTACGGCCACCACTGGCCCACTACTCAGTCCTGTCACCGCCTTTTCGGTTGATGGCAGTGGTGATGTTGCCGCCATGGGCAGCATTACTTCGGGTATCAATTACCAGATCGCTGGACAACCCGTCCTCAGCGTCGGCGCTCCACCTGGCTCCCAGAAGAACTTATTTGTGGGCCGCTTTGCGGGCGTTAACAACACGGGAGACTTGAACCTGTTCGTTGGCGAAGATACGGGATACTCTAACACCAGCGGCGACGGAAATACTTTCGTTGGCGTGGAGGCCGGCTACAGCAATGACGCTGGCGATAACAATGTCTATCTGGGCTTTCAATCGGGCCTGGTAAGCACAGGAAGCAACAATATCTACCTGGGGCCCAGCGTGGCGTACGGGGGATACCCCGGCGATACAGGCAATAACAACACCTACGTCGGATACGCAGCCGCGTACAACAATACGACGGGCAGTAATAACAGCTATGTTGGTTACATGGCTGGGTTCAACAACGGAACCGGCGCCAGCAATATCTACCTGGGCAGCCGAGGTAGCGGCGGAGAAAACAATACGATCCGCATCGGGACTCAAGGGAGTAGCGACGGTCAGCAAAATGCTGCCTATATTGCGGGCATCTACGGTTCGACCTCCTCATCCGGTGTAGAGGTATTTGTCAATTCCAACGGAAAGCTCGGAACGATGACCTCTTCGCTCCGCTTTAAAGAGCATGTTCTTGACATGGGTGAGAGCAGCAGCGCCCTAATGAAGCTGCATCCGGTAACATTCTTCTACAAGCCCGAATATGAGAACGGGCCGCGAACTCTGCAGTATGGGCTAATTGCCGAAGAGGTGGCCAAGGTATATCCCGAATTGGTGGCCTGGGACACAAATGGCAAACCCTACACAGTGCGCTATCAGTACATCGCCACCATGCTGCTGAACGAGGTACAGAAGCAGTATCATCGCGCCGAAGAACAGGCCGAGCTGATTACGTCGCAGGAGCGGAAAATCAGTGAGCTGGAGCAACGCTTGTCCCGATTGGAGGGGCTGATTGGAACGCAGATGTCTCAGTGGGAAGGCAAAACCGCGCATGATAACGGCGTTGGAGCCGGAGAGCAGTAAGAGTTCTTACGGCGGGGAATGCTACTGGGGTTGCAAATGGTTAGCCGCGCGGCCTGACGGTAGTCGAAGCCCGCTTCGTTAATGAACCTATTTGCACCTTTCCCGTTCCAACTGGCGGCCCATCGGTGTCGTCATCCTCGGAAGCGTAAAGGAAATCCTCGATTTCATCGGCCCGCTGGTCGGCATCGTCATAGCCAATAGCAATGAGGTCGTTCGTATACTTCGGTGTGAAAAGGAGATAACTCATCAAGTCGGAGCAGGACGCGGCGTCCCGTCCCAAGCCGCTCACAAAGTACTGGATCAAATAAGGCATGTCTCTCTGATGTTGCTTTGCGAGTTCTGACAAGTCGACGGAAGGCGTAACCAGGAATGTTTTCAGGGGCCGCATCCTCTCACAACCCTCGATGCCGGTCTGGCTGATATGGCCGTCTTGCAACAGTTGGTTCAGGCGTTCCAGGTGTTCCACGTCGCTGGCAAGGTGGTCGAGGAACATGACGTTGAAGAGAACGCCCATGACTTGTGCCAGCGACGGTTCCTTCTGATTGGCAACCTCGATTTGATGTTCCTTATTTTCACAGCGGACCCCGATTGCGAAAACCTTCCGGGCTCCCAGCCGTATGATAGGACTGAGAGGTTGCTGAAGGCGTACGCACCCGTCTCCGAAGTAAGCCGTGCCTTTGGCTGTTTTGAGCCTTACTGGCTGAAAAACTAGAGGAATGGCGGCCGAAGCGCAAATGTGATCGACCGTTATCTTGGTCGCCAGGGTCACGCGGCGGCTCCGGTTCCACATTGGGTGGCCTTTGGCACCTTGAATGAAGAGGTAACTTTTGCCTGAGTTGTAGTTGGTCGCAGAAATTGAGAGAGCGTAAAGATGCCCGCGCTTGATGTTGTCTTGGATGCGATCGCAGTTGAGGTGCGCGTAGAGATAGCGCTGCAGCGGACTCGCGTCCAATAAAGATCTGGCGTTGCCCCCGCCGAGAACGGCTCCAAAAGAAAGATCAAGTATCCAGGTCATGGAATTACGAGCCTGGGAGAGAACATCGCAGCGAAAAATATCGGTGGGCTTGAGACGCGACCACAGGCCGGCGAGAACCTGGGTGGCCAAAGGAAAATCGTCGCAACCCGCGGCAAGGGCCGCACCGTTCACGGCCCCTGCGGAAGAGCCCCCAATGATAGGAAAGGGATTGCCGTGAGTCCGGATCCGCTTGATCTCGCCGATACGCTTCAGGACACCGGCTTGATAAGCGCCGCGAGCGCCGCCCCCTGTCATGACTAAGCCAAGTGTGTTTTCCATCTTCCTCCCCCTGCTGCGTGCGCAAAGGTTCTATCCGGCCCGACCGCACCGCCCAAAACTTGGAGGGAGAAACGTCGTGTCCGCCCCGTACAGCTTAGTTGCGGAAAATCGAACAATCAAGCATTTGAAATCCCCTACGAGTTCCGCAATTTTCTGCATCCCGTTTTTGTAACTGCCTCGACGGCTGGAAATCACGCAGGATTTCGCAGGACCGTGCACACCGAAGCGCACATGGCGCCCCCGATGTTGAAAGTCGCAGCCATCTTGGGATCTTTTCTCTGAATTTCCTTCGACGCCTTCCCTTTCAGCTGCCAGAAACAAGAACCGAGCATCGCGACTCCGGTCGCACCCACCGGATGCCCTTTTGCAATCAAGCCACCCGACATATTGATAGCGCAGTCCCCATCCACGTTGGCCTTACCATCAACCCAGAATCGTGCTCCCTTGCCGGGAGAGGCCTTCCCGATGACTTCGGTTCCGATGGCCGCTGCCACCGTGAAACAATCGTGAACCTCCGCCACATTGACGTCGGCTGGCAACGCGCCTGCCATTTCGTACGCCTTTCTCATGGCCCGATGCGCGCCGGCAGGAACCAGCGTGTTGCGTCCTTCCTTCTGCAAAGGATCGGTGGCCTGCGCATAGCCGGCAACCTCTACGCAATCGGCTTTCGCGACGCCAAGCTTGCGTAAACCTTCTTCCGTAGCCAGGATCAGCGCTGCATAGCCGTCGGTAATCTGCGAGCAGTCGTAGGTCTTGAGCGGCAGGCCATCGACAACGTAGCGGTTGATGCCCTCGATTTTCATCGCCTGTTCAAGAGTAATCTGGACTTTGTTCATCTGGGCGTAGGGATTGGATCTCGCATTCTGATACTCATTGACCGCGATCTGCGCCAGGTCGCTTTCGGTGACTCCATATACCTGCAGGTAGCACTGCATGGCTTCCGCAAACAGATGCGGGAAAATGAAGACCTTTCCCGGACGCTCGTCGGGATGCGAATAATAGCCCAGGACCTCGCCGATGAGCCTGCCGTCCATCTTCCCTTCCCGGTCGCGCATTTTTTCGTAGCCGATCGCAATCCCCACATCTCCCACGCCGCTCAGGAGCTTGTAAATCACCGAGAGCACAGCCTGCCCGCCCGAGGCGCAGGCGTTCTCAACCGACTCCAGCGGTTTTCCCTCCAGTCCGGGAACCGACGCCACCAGGCCCGAGAGTAATCCCTGTTGATTCAGGGTGAAGTTGCAAGCTGAGCCAATCGATCCGGTATCGATGGCCGAAGGCTCGACTCCGATCTGCTGACAAACGCCTGTCACCGCATTGGCCAGAATCTGAGGAACGGTCATGTCCATCAGCTTGCCGAACTTAGACTGGTTATAGGCGGCGATATAAATCGACTGATTCATTACTCCTCCTCGAAATGACCGGGGAGCGACCGTCCCCTAACGGCAACTACCGGACAAGCGAATGCTGGTCCGTCCCTGCAGGAGCTCACAACTCTTTCTAATATCACGCTAACATTGCCGCTGTATGTGATTCAAATCACGCTGCGGCCCAGGGGTTCGCAGCAACTGGATTGGTTCGCTTTTGGGCAGTGAAGTTGCCTGCAGACTATTTAGCATATTCGGAGCGCATGAAAATGCCGGAGCGATATCGCTCCGGCTATTGGACACTACCACTAAACCACGGAGGAGGGTAGGACCTAGAGGTTCATCTTGCGACGTAGTAAGCCAGCCAGGCCAAGGATGCCAGAACCGAACAGCATGATGCTGCTGGGCTCAGGAGTCGTGCCGGTGCCGGTGATATTTCCCGAACGCAACTGTGCGATCGAGAAATCGTCGCCTGCGGTGTCCGTGATGTCGACGCTGGTGATGTGAGCTCCGGCAGTCGTATCGGTCACAGCATACAGCAGGGCTCCCGCAGAGCCATTCGGCATAAGCGAAAGCGTGAAGCTGTCGCCGGTGCTGCTATGGAACGTCGCCTCCACCAATTCCTGCTGGAACTGGTCAGGCTCAAGCTCGAATCCGAGAGTGTTCTGTCCGGCGCTACTTGTAATAGTTAACGTGCTAAACCCCTCGTTCCAGAGCACGTTAGGCGTGCAGCTCTCGGTAGCCGGAGGGCAATTCCAGGTAGCCCAGCTGTTGGGCACGTTGTTTTCCGACTGCGGATTGCTGAAGGTGAATGGCCCCAAGGAGGTAATGAAGTTTCCGGAGCCGTCTCCACCGCCGTAATTCGTGGTGGTGAGATACGCACCAGCAGGTTGTGGGTAGGTAGCCCAGCTATCGGCAAATGCCGGAAGGCTGGCCAGCAGCAGGGCGCTAAGTACAACCAATGTCGCAACTTTGACCAATCGCATTGGATCTCATCCTTTCGAAGGAATGTTCGCTTTTCCGAGGTGAAGTTACGCGCGCCCAGCGGCTATCGGTCGCTCTAAGGCGCACAACTGAGTTCTTACGGAACTTGCCGTGTTTGATAGTAGTGCAATCTAGTGGCCGCGAATTTAGCAGTCCCGGTTAAACCGTAATCCATTGATTTATAACGCTGTATTCGGACAAATATCCTCTAATAGAGACTGCTTAGGCGCCGGGCTTGCGCAGGAGTTTGCATTTCGGGGCTAAGCACTTTCCACCCGATCTTTGATGATGGCCAAAGGACGGGTTGTCAACTGGCACTTAAGTGAGGGGCAGCCACGCAAGGCCAAACTTAGCACTAACCCGTGGCCGGAACTGAGGGCACCGAAGCGAGCCTGCTTTGGTGCCCTGTTTGTTTTGCTTGTCAGCCGTTTAATGCCGGTTGATCTGCGTCTTTCCACCAAAGGTGAAGAGATCGGTCAGATCGCCAATGGCGGGAGCGTTAGAAGGAGCGTACGGATTTGTGGTGCTCGGTATTGGATTGGGGAGATTGTCGCGGCTGCGCCCGGTCACCCCGGCATGGAAATTCCTGCGTGAGGAGAAACTTACGACCTCGGATTTCCGTGGGGGTGAATGCAGGATAAAAAGCGAATGAATTGATGTTCGCGGTGTTTATAGACTATGAAACTGTAACCGGAATGTAGCAAGCCGCTGCTTTCGCGCCAGAGCGCAAGGTGAATCGAGTCGCTCTTCAATCGGGAATTTCGCCCGCCATGATCTCGTCCACGTAACACCACACCCAGGCCTCCCCCGGTTCGATGGATCGAATCAGCGGATGCTGGGTTTTATGAAAATGCTTGGTGGCGTGTTTGTTCTTGGAGGAATCGCAACAACCCACATTTCCGCATTCCAGGCACAATCTCAGGTGCACCCAAGTGTCTCCGAGTTTGACGCACTCTTCACAAACGTGCTTCTTGGTGTGAGTGATCTTGATTTGATCGAGATGAGTGCAAGTTTTCGGCATCGTCCTCCTCCAGTTCGGCTAACGCTCTAAGGCTTTGCGGTCCCACTTCGCTAACGTAGCCGCCGCTTCGTAAGTGCTTTGCAAGAATTCCATCAGTGCAGCCTTGGGCGAAGGGGCGGTTCGCACGTCGTCATACATCAGGAGAAACTCCTGCATCTGCGGATGGTAGAAGGCCGCCGCCGGCCCTATAGGCTGCGATGCGAATCCGGCAGGCGCGGGCGCGGCGTACGAGTAGAACGCGGGACTCTTGATGTCGCCTCCACCAGCCCAGAATCCTGCACTGCTCACCTCGTGGGAATAGGCCTCGCGGGTGATTCGATCGGCTCCGGGCCGCTCAGGAGCGGGCCGTCCGGAAAAGCGGGTCACGGAATGATCGAAGCTTCCCCACCAGAAGTGAACGGGACTCACTTTGCCTATGAAGCGCGCCCGGAAGTCCTTGAACACCTCATCAACCCATGTCAGGATGATCCAAAAGCGATGCACCGACTCAGCATCATAGGAGGCGTGCGTGTGGTCCTGCTCGAAACGAATGGGATCGGGGATCTCGACCGGCATGGGCCAGATTTTTACCTTCAAGCCGAGTTCCGCCAGTGCCGCCATAAACTCTCGATAAAAGTCGGCGACGCTTTGCGGCTTCAAATCCAGAATTCGCCGGTTGCCATCTGTGGTTTGGATGATGAGCTTGTGATCAATGAAGTCAAACTGGATGTCCACGCCCCGGTCCTGATACGGCATTGCCAGCGTGGTCATGCCGCGACTGGTGACGTAGAAGGTCACATTCCACCAGTGGTTTACCAGCGGACAAAGTGCCAAGCGAACCTTGCCAACAATCTGCGCCCACATGTGTAAGGTCGCGAGGGTGTCTTTCCAACTATCGAGAGGCAGCGCCGGCAGAACCGGTGCAGCGTTCGCACCAGACGGGACCGGTTGTGAAATCATGGGCTACTCCGTGGCTCGAAAACACTGTACACGAATTCGTCTCAAAGGGATGTCGCATTCGTGCGGTGGCATTCCTCACCGGCACGGTGCGCGTGTTCGAGCTGGACGGTTTTCAAAAGCGGATGGCGGAGGTCGAGTGGGAATTAGGCGTTACGGGAAGCTACGTGCAGTCTTGGGTAAGGCTCCCCGGCTCGTCGGAACGCGCCGGGGACCATCACCTCCAAACTCAATAACGTGGGCGGACGGACAGCAAGCAAGTTTGAATTGCCCCGACAAACAAGTTGCCGAATACCATCCGCCCTTGGTGCTCTGACCAAAGGCTACCCAATAGGGTTTTCGTGTTTGTCAACAGGATGTCAAAATTATGTAGCTTCTTGGTGAAGAACATCTAAGGCTAGGCGGTGCCGCTACTCTCGGCAGCCATGGCTTCTGTAAATCCGCATCACGATTCTACAAATGCCGCCGGTAGCTGGCCCGTAACTCAGTCACGATTTCCTTCGCGGCTTGACGAGCTTCTTCCAGTTTCCCTGGGGGAAAAGAAATGGCGCCTACTCGCGCGTGACCGCCGCCCCCGTAACGTTCGCAAATCTTGGCCAGATTTTCGGCCGGCTCGACTTGCGACCATGGGTTGGAGCCGACCGAAACTTTTGTCCTGAAGCTGCTCTTGCTGAGCCCCACACTGTAAACGCAACTGGGATGCAGATAATAAGGGACGAACTTGTTGTATCCCTCCAACTCATGATCGGTTATATCGAAGAAGATGGTGCCGTCGGTGCAGCGGGTGCGCTCCCGCAAAATGTCGATGGAACGCAAATGCCGTTCCGTCAGCGCAGGGATTCGCGCCGCGACCATGGGCTCGGCGATGACTTCAGCCAGCGACCGGTACGCCAGCATGGGGATCAAGGTAGGAATGAACTGTGGATCCTGGTTCGACTCGATCACCATGGTCAACTTCATCGCCGGATCCTTCATTTCGACGGCGGTCTGCGGGTCACTGTAGAGGGCCCCGTCAATGATGTCGGCCCATTCGATCAACTCCGCCACGGGAGCGGGATTGAAGCCAAACCTTTGCGCGGTCACCGAAGCGATAAATTTTGTGCAGGAGCGAAAATCGGGATCGTAGAACTTGGTATTGCTAAGCTCCTGCTCGAAATGGGAGGCGTCATCCGGAGTCAGGAAAGCGCTTTGATGGTGGTCAAACCACCAGGTGATGCGGGGCGAAGATGAATACTTGAAATCGACAATGGCGTTTTCATCGCCCGTGAAGTCGTCTTCGTTGAAAAGCGAGCCGGCACGATGTACCAGACCCATGTATTCGAATTCCACGCGCTCGCGGATACGCTCGCGATAAAAACGCGAAAACAGTGCCGCCGAACAGGCGCCATCGAAACACTTATCGTGATAAAAGACTCGAACCCTCACAGGCCCTTTCCATTGCCTTGCATCGCTTGTCTTAAGACAAGCCTGACAGGATATCGCGTTAGGGGGACAAAAAGTAGATGGAAATGATGTTGGGGAGACGAGCAATCAAAAGCGGGGCACAATGGCCCCGCAGATTTTCGCGCGTGAGGAATTTCAGGCGTTCGCCTGTTTCTCTGCCAAGTCTCCTACGATGGGCAGCTTGAACATCTCGTGCTGATAGGCCTTGATCACCAGCAGTATCCAAAGGGCAAGTTCCGCCAGTCCCAGAAGTCCCCAGATGGGGAACATCATCAGCGGCAAAGCGTAACTGACGATCGACAGCACAACGTGCAGCACGATGAGAGCCCCAACCGTAAACAGGCACTGAAACGAATGGAAGCGGACGAAGCGATTGCGACTGTAGGGATCGACTAGAAGAAATATGATCGCCGGAATTATGGTGAAGTAGGCAAGCATGCCGGCAATGTTTTCCTCCAGCGGCATGGCCGAAGCACCGGCGCTCGCGTAACCGGCAGGTTGTGCCGGTGCGGGCGCCGGGACGGAGGCAGCTGCCGCCGTTGCCGGAGCAGCCGCTTTGCCGCAGTTAGGACAGAACGCGGCATTGTCTGTCATTTGGGCACCGCAAGACGCGCAAAATGCCATGGTAACCTCCCTGGATTTGTCCAAGCAGAAAGCCTATCGACGTTCGCAGACCATAACCACTATTAGCGTCCACGCCCCGAACGGCTCTCCATTTGGGGCGGACAATAACAGAGTCGCAGCCCGAAGGCAAAGCAATAATCGTATCAATAGCGGGGCGGAAACTATTACGGGAAAAGAGCAAGAACCGGGAAAACCGTTCCCCATCAAGTCTCTAAGATTGCAGCGGGAAGCGCCTTCACTGTGGCATGCGTGGCTCTTTGGTGATCAAGGAAAGTGCGCTGTCAGGCTCCGCAACACTTCTTGTATTTCTTACCGCTGCCGCAGGGACAAGGATCGTTGCGGCCGACTTTGTCTCCACGAACCACTTGCTGCACAGTTCCCATGTCACCCCCGCCGGCCATGCGCGCCTGTTCCAGTTCGCGGCGCTTGCGGCGCTGGAACGCTTCCTCCATATCGTCCATGGAAGTGGTCGCGCGATTACGCCTGGCGCCCACAGTAAACGCACTGGCTGGCTGGCTGTCGCTGTCAAAATCTCCAGAAGAGATAGCGTGTTGCGCCACCGGTTGAGATGGGGCTTCAATGACTTGCATGAGATACAAGTAGCGGACGGTTTCTTCTTCGAAGCGCTCCATCATGGCTTCGAACATGTCGAACGACTCGCGCTTATATTCCACCAGCGGATCATGCTGGCCGTAACCGCGCAATCCGATGCCTTCACGCAGGTGGTCCATGCTGAGCAAGTGGTCCTTCCACTGCTGGTCAATGACGCTCAGCATGATGATGCGCTCGTGATGGCGCATGGCATCGGGGCCGATCAGTTGCTCCTTGGCCTCATAGCGTTCTTTCAGCTTTTCGAAGATGGTGTCGCCGAGTTCCTGGCGGTTCAGGGTTTCGGGCTGAATGCCTTCGGCCGCGATGTCCACCCCAAAGCGCGTAAAGAGCTGGTTCTTCAGGCTCTTGATGTCCCAATCTTCGGCATGGGTCTCTTTGGCGGCATACTTATCCAGCAGTCCGCCAAGAATCTCCCGAACGTAATCTTCCAGGATGAGATCTTTTTGGTCGATGCCTTCCAGTAGCTGCCGGCGCAGTCCGTAAACCGCCTGGCGCTGCTTGTTCATGACATCGTCGTACTCCAGGAGGTGCTTGCGGGCCTCGAAGTTCTGGCCTTCAACCGCTTTCTGCGCGGCCTCAATGCGCTTTGTGATCATTCGCGACTCGATGGGAACGCCCTCTTCCATGCCGAGCCGCTGAAGCAGGTTCGACACCCACTCCTTGGCGAAGATGCGCATCAGGTCATCTTCCAGCGACAAATAGAAGCGTGACGCGCCCGGGTCGCCTTGACGGCCGGCGCGCCCGCGAAGCTGATTGTCGATGCGGCGGGCTTCGTGGCGTTCCGTTCCAAAGATGAACAGACCGCCAATTGAAATCACTTCTTCGTGTTCGGCGTCGGTGACTTCCTTGAAGCGGGCGTTGATCTCGTTCCACTGCGCGGTTGGGACCTGGTATTCGTTGCCACCGTAGTAAAAATACGAGAGGTTGGGATCGTCAGGTTTGGCCGTGACCTCACCCGCTACTACTTTGAGCGGCTGCGCCAGTCCCTTCTTGATGCATTCCTGCTTGGCCATGAACTCGGAGTTACCGCCAAGCAAAATGTCGGTGCCGCGGCCGGCCATGTTGGTGGCGATAGTGATTGCACCTTTGCGGCCGGCCTGCGCAACGATCTCCGCTTCCTTCTCGTGGTATTTGGCATTCAGTACCACGTGCTTGATACCTTTTTTCTTCAGCAGCTCCGACAGGCGCTCTGATTTCTCCACCGAGGTTGTGCCCACCAGAATGGGCTGGCCTTTTTCGGCGAGCTTCTGAATCTCGTCGGCTGAGGCAAAGAACTTTTCCTTCTCGGTTCGGTACACGACGTCAGAGTTTTCGATACGCACTAGGGGCTTGTTGGTGGGAATAACCACCACCTCAAGTTTGTAGATCTTGTCGAACTCGGCGGCTTCCGTTTCCGCCGTACCGGTCATGCCGGCCAACTTCTTGTACATGCGGAAGTAATTCTGGAAGGTGACGGTGGCGAGGGTCTGATTCTCCCGCTCAATCTTCACACCTTCCTTGGCTTCCACTGCCTGGTGCAGTCCATCAGACCAGCGGCGCCCCGGCATCAGGCGGCCAGTGAACTCATCCACGATGAGCACTTCCCCGTCCTTAACCACGTACTCGACATCGCGACGGTAGAGCGAATGCGCCTTAATTGCGGTATCCACGTGGTGCTTCAGGTCCCAGTTCTCGGGATCGGCGATGTTACCGATACCCAGAAGGCGCTCCACTTTTTCCCAGCCCACGTCGGTAACCGTGATGGTCCGATGCTTCTCGTCCACCACAAAATCGCCGGTGAGGACTTTGTCTTCCCCCAGGCCTCTGTCGATCTCTTCACCCTGCTCCAGCTGGGGAACAATGCGGTTCACGCGGTAATACTTGTCGGTGGACTCCTCGCTTTGACCGCTGATAATGAGAGGGGTACGCGCTTCGTCGATGAGGATTGAGTCCACTTCGTCGACGATGGAATAGTTGTGCCCACGCTGCACGCAGTCGGCGAGATCAAACTTCATGTTGTCGCGCAGGTAGTCGAAGCCGAACTCGTTGTTGGTGCCGTAGGTGACATCGGCGCCATAGGCTTCGCGGCGCTCGCGGTCATCAAGATCGTGCACGATAACGCCAACCGTCAGGCCAAGGAAGGTGTAGAGCTTGCCCATCCACTCCGAGTCGCGCTTGGCGAGGTAGTCGTTGACCGTGATGACGTGGACACCACGTCCGGAGAGCGCATTAAGATAGACGGGAAGCGTCGCGACCAGCGTTTTACCTTCGCCGGTCTTCATTTCGGCGATCTTGCCCTGGTGCAGCACGACTCCGCCGACAAGTTGCACGTCGAAGTGGCGCATCTTCAGCACGCGCCAGCTGGCCTCGCGGCAGACAGCAAATGCCTCGGGCAAAATCTCGTCCAGCGCTTGCTTCAGCTCGCGGTCTTTTTCGTCGGGATCCTCAACCGCATCGACGCGCTCGCGAATGCGCTGCCGGAATTCGTCGGTTTTGGCGCGAAGCTGCTCGTCGTTGAGCTGCTTGGTTTCCGGCTCGAGCTCGTTGATGCGCTCGACCAGCGGCACAATGCGCTTGATTTCCCGTTCGTTACTGGTGCCGAAAACCTTGGCGATAAGCTTGTTGATCAATGCTGTTTACCTTGACAGGAACCTGCGTGTAATTTTGCTTCGCGGGGACGCAAACGCCCGCTAAACACACTCCAACCAAACTAAAAGGCTAACACATTGGATGTCCGCAAGAAGCGGTGGTCGCAGGATTGGAGGGCACATCTCGAGCGGGTCCAGGAATGGTGTTCCACGGCGGGCCGAGAGACGGCGCCACAACCTCTGCCGTCGCTGTGATGTCTATGTCATAGCTCGGCTCGCCGCTCCGCGACTCGAGCTTATTTCCCATTTTTCCGCGGGCTCACCCCCGCGGCTAACACAAATATCGCCGCTGCGCGGCTAATTCGGGCGAGTTGATGATTCCGAGTCCCTTCGGCGGCGATGGCATTTCGCCATCATGTCGAACTTGGTTGCGGCCAATGCGCAGATGGACTAGACTAAGTTAGTCTGGTTTAACAGCTATGAAGCAGGTCAACATTCACGAAGCGAAAACTCAGCTTTCAAAACTCGTCGATGAGGCGAGCAGAGGCGAACCTTTCATTATCGCCAAGGCGGGTAAGCCTATCGTCAAAGTAACGGCGTTGAGCGCCCCTACAGGCCGTCAAGTGAGCCGCCTCGGGTTTATGGCGGGACTGATCACTGTCCCTGAGGACTTCGACCGAATGAACCAGCGCGAGATTGAGCGGCTATTCACCGGTGGCGCATGAAGCTACTGTTGGATACCCATGTTCTGCTCTGGGCGGCCGGCGAGCCTGCGCGGCTCCCGGCAAGTGCGCGCCGATTGATCAATGATGCGGACAATGAACCGCTTTTCAGCGTCGCCAGCTTGTGGGAGATTGCCATCAAGCGGGGATTGGGTCGAAAGGATTTTCAAGTCGATGCACGACTTCTGCGCCGCGGGTTAGTGGACAACGGTTATGGCGAATTGCCCATCATGAGCGAGCACGTGGTCGCCGTGGAGGACCTGCCAGCGATTCACAAGGACCCGTTCGATCGTTTGCTGGTGGCGCAGGCGACAGTTGAGGGAATCACGCTGCTAACCCTCGATCTCGTCGTTGCCCGGTATCCCGGCCCAATACGCAGGCTGTAATCCGAATTCCCAATCGGACTAACGCAGCCCAGATTTGAGGGGGCGCGGCCTTCGCCGCGCCCTTCGTGCTCCTTATTCGCCCGGTTATTGCTGCTTGGTCACCGGCTTCCGCATCTTGTTCTGCGGGTTTGGCTTCATGGACGCAGCTTGCGTGCCCGTGAGCTCACTGGCCAATGCATCAGCGTGGTAGATGTTCCGCAGCGCCTCCATGATGGCCCGCGAGTCCACTTCGACCGCCCGTGCCACGGTATCGCTGTACATAAAGTTCCAAGCCAGCGACTCGATGTTGCCATCGAAGACGATGCCAACCACTTCGGCGTTCTTATTAATGACAGGACTGCCGGAGTTACCCCCGATGATGTCAGGCGTGGAAACCACATCGAACGGGGTGTTGAGGTCAATGGAGGTCTTGGCTTTGAGCCAGCTTTCGGGAAGCTCGTACGGAGGCTTGCTGCCGTGCTCGGCAGCATGCTTGTAGGCCCCACCCATGGTGGTGAACCACGGGACGTTCTTACCGTTCAGCTTGTAGCCTTCGACAGCGCCGTAACTTAAACGCAAGGTAAAGGTCGCGTCCGGGGGAACGCTAAGTCCCTCCTTGGCGAACAAAGCCTTGCCGATATATCCGCCATCGCGACGCAACACCGATTGCACTTCATCATCATCCCGTTGGTGAACAGCGAGCGCGTCCGGCTCGATCTGCCGCATGAGCACGATTAGCGGGTCGTTGCTGGCTGCCACAGCAGCCTGACCGCCTTCATACAGTTGCTTACGGACGGCCACGTCATCGAGCTTGGTTCCGTCAATAAGCTCCTTGGCGCGGTCATCGGGCGACTTGCCAGCCAAAGCCTTCTTCACATCTGGATTTTCCGCGCCGAGAACATCCTGCATCTCGGCCAAGCTTTCGGCGAGCAAGACCTGCTCCAGTGGTTTGTAGATGGGAGCGGTGGAGAAAAGCCGCTGCTGCAGCGTGGGCAGAGCTGAGTCCTGGAAACCACGAATGCGCTGGCTGCTGGGCTTCTGCTTTTCCCCAGCGGCGCGCACGATGTCGCGGGCAAAGCGAGCGAGATCGCCACGAAAACCGCCCAGGTTATCGAGGTATCCCAAGGGTTTGTAGATTTGCTTCTGGACGTCGACGGCCTTAGCGATTTCGGCCCAAGGATCGCCGAATTCAGCCTTGAGCTTGGCATCGGACTGTACAAAGCCTTGTAGGCTTTTTTCGTTCGCCGCCTTCTTGGCCATCAAGTCGCTGTCTTTCAAGCCGCCCTCGTATCCGGTCACCGCTTTGAAAGAGTTCTGCAGTCCGAACATGTCGCTCTCAGCCTCGCGTGCGTTTTCTGCGGACTGCGCGCTGAACTTTTGCAAGACGTCGATGCGACGGCTGTAGGAATTGAGCTGCAGAGGATATTGGTAGTCACGCAGGAAGGTGAGCTGGTCCACGGTAAGCAGCCGGCCGGTACGGCCGGGGTGTCCGGGGACAAAGACCAGGTCGCCTTCCTTGACGCCGACCGGCGACCACTTCAGATAATCATGAATCTTGACCGGCTCATTATTCTCATAGGCACGGAAGAACGAGATATCCAGGTCGTATCGGGGATATTCAAAGTTGTCGGGATCGCCCCCGAAGAAGGCGATGGGGAATTCGGGAGCAAACACCAGGCGAATGTCGTCATACTTCTTGTACTTGTACAGGTTGTACATTGCGCCGGAGTAGAGGGTCACGACATCGCAGCGCATGCCATTGGTGGAGCAGTCTTTTTCCAGCGTCGACATGGCTTGGCGCTGGGCTTTGCCGGCGTCGGCGGTTGACATGCCGGGCTTGACCGCAGCATTCACTTGAGTGGTGACGTCTTGAATATCCTGAAGGACGATGAATTCAACACCGGGACACTTTGGTTCCTCCGCCCTGGTGGGGGCGTAGAAGCCGTTCTTCATGTAGTCCTTGCCGTTGGTGGAAAGATCGTGAACACACTCCTGCGCGATATGGTGATTCGTGAAGATGAGCCCATCGGGCGAAACGAAGGAAGAAGAGCCGTTAGGAGCGCGGGCGGAAGAGAGACGCACATGATCGAGCCAAGCCTGATCGGGAGCAAAACCATATTTGGCTTGGACTTTATCCTTGGGAAAAGCATTAAACAACCACATGCCTTCGTCGGCGAAGGCGAGACCGGTGAGACAGAGAGCGAGGACACACAGCAAAAGCGCGAAGCGTTTAATCATGATTACTCCAGATGTGGACCCGCAGGGCGGGCTTGTAGGTCTTCGGCCGGACAGAGAACGCCGGGCGAGGTAAGCAAACCCTTAACTATAAATGGAATAGAGCGTCGCGCGCAATTCGGGAGCGGCCCTGTTTGATGGCTATTACCGGCGCAGGGCAGGTCCCGCGCCGGTATCGGTGAGAGTTTGCCTAAGCTACTTGTTGATGTCCTCTTTCGCCTGCAAACGCTTAATAAGACCTTCGACGCTGGGCTTTCCTACGTCGGGCGCGCTGGCCAAGGCAAGCTTCATCTCTTCGGTGGCTTTTGAGTAGTCACCCTGGCTGCAAGCGATGCGGCCCATTCCGGCATAGGTCAGCCAATTGTCGGGATATTTTTTCTCCATCGTGCGGTAGACGGCGAAGGCCTGGTCCTGCTGCTTCTGGCGCTGCAACTGCCGGGCATAGCCATATAACTGCTGCGCGTTGCCCATGGCCAGAGCTTTGTCCTTGATGGCCATGGCCTGGTCTTTCTGTCCCATGGCATCAAGGATGCGCGACTTGGTCATCAGATTTTCAAAGCGTTCTTCGTTCTGGATGGATTTGCCTTCATACTTGAGCGCCTCGTTCAGGTCCATCTTGTTGTCCAGCATGTAAGTCGCAGCGTCGTCCCAGGCGTCCCAGGTGTATTGCGACAACCCACGCAGCTGGTTTTGCAGCGACGCTTCGACGGCCTGGTTCACGTTCACGGCCACCTTGAAGGGCACAGCCACCTTGTCCCAGCTCATGGTGACTACCGCGGAGTCAGGCTGAAGCTGATTAAAGTCATAGGCTAGGGCATTGTGCAGATCGGCGGTTTCCGGCTTGACCGTGACCCGCAACACATCTTCCTTCTGGTCATAGCTGAAGCTTCCCCAGGCGGTGTGCATCTTCGAAAAGATGATGGTCCACTGGTCTTCGTTGGGAATCATGTGCAGACCGTAGGTACCAGCGGGCAGAGGCTGGCCTTCGATGGTGACCGGACCGCTGAAGGTTATGGTCGTGTTCTCATTGGCGCCGGCCCGCCAAACCTGGCCGTAAGGTACGAGGCCACCCCAAACCTTGCGATCGTTCGCCAGCGGGCGATGGTAGTTGACGGTGATATCGGTGACGCCGATACGCTGCGTGACTACGGCGTGCTGGCTCTGACGAGGCAGATCGAGCTGAGTGGACTGGGCATTGCAAAGCGCCGCAGCCGGTAACAAGGCCGCGAGCAGGAGAAGCAAACGAAGTTTGTACATGGAAGAACCCTCCTTCAGATGGGCGAATTGGAAGCGCACCGCACCTGCTGACATGGGAATCCGACGCCACGGATGTGACGTCCGCTTGGACGCACGCTGGACTCGAGGGTGAGCGGCGACGGGACGAATATATAGTCATCCGCTCATGAGCTGCACTTCATTGTGACGGAAAGGGAGCAGCAGCAGTTGGCGGATGGACGAGTCCAGAAGCTACGGAGTATAAAAGTAAGTTATGCTCCACTTGTACTCCAGCGCGGCTTTCCGGCCTTATTAACCGCGTAATTCACTTTTGTATTTCCATGGCGGGACAGTGAACCGCACGAGGTATCCATGTCTACCACGGCACATAGCGGTAAGGGTCTGGAAGGGATCACCGCTGCCAATTCCAGTATTTGTTTCATCGATGGCGATCAGGGCGTGCTGGCTTATCGCGGCATCGACATTCATGAACTGGCCGACCATTCGACCTTCGAAGAAGTTTGCTATCTGCTGTGGTTTGGCCGCCTACCCAATCGCACTGAGTTGCAGGAGTTGAGACTCAGCCTGGCGCGAGAACGCAAACTCGATGCCTCCATTATCAGTTTGCTTCGGCAAGCGCCTAAACACGCGCTGCCCATGGACGTGCTGCGCACCATCGTTTCCGCGCTGTCTTACTATGACCCCGAGGAGAAGGTAAATGACCACGAAGCGAATGTGCGCAAGGCGATTCGCATCACCGCGCAAATCGCATACGTAGTTGCCGCCTATGACCGTATCCGTAAAGGTAAGCCGCTGATTGAGCCCGATCGTTCGCTGTCGCATGCGGGAAATTTTCTCTACATGCTGAACGGGGAGATCCCCAGCGCGACCGCGGAGCGGGCGTTCGATATCGCCCTGATTCTGCATGCCGATCATGAACTGAATGCTTCGACATTTGCGGCGCGCGTGGTGGCGGCGACTTTGAGCGATATGCATTCCGCGGTAACGGCGGCCATTGGAGCGCTCAAGGGGCCACTACACGGCGGCGCTAATGAGGCGGTGTTCCATATCCTGCAAGCCGTGGATACGTCTGGCGCCGATCCCGTCGACTACGTCAAGGGAATGCTGGCGCAGAAGAAGAAGGTTCCAGGATTCGGGCATCGCGTGTATCACACGGAAGATCCGCGAGCTACACATCTGCGGACGATGTCGCGCGATCTGGGTGAGTCCAGCGGCAACACCAAGTGGTTTGAAATCTCGCGCAAGATCGAGGAGTTCATCGTCGCCGACCGCAAGCTCAACGCGAATGTTGACTTTTATTCAGCTTCCACCTATCACACGCTGGGCATCGACATTGATTTGTTCACGCCAGTGTTTGCCGTGTCGCGCGTCTCGGGTTGGACGGCACACGTGATCGAACAGCTAAATGACAACCGGCTGATACGCCCGCGTGCGGATTATCAGGGACCGGCGTATCCGAGTCGGTATGTGCCGATGGAGAAGCGGTAGAAAGGCGCGATTCGCTGTTCGCTATTCGCTTTTCGCTATTCGTGTTACCTCGGTCGCCCGCGTTCTCCGAATCTCCGCTTCGCCGCATCGAATCTAAGTAAACCGTTAGAATAGAGCCAGAAATGCATCGGGTCTACCTCGACAATAACGCTACAACTCCACTTCTTCCCGAAGTGTTTGAGGCGATGCGCCCCTACTTCTTCGAGAAGTTTGGCAACGCGTCGTCCATTCATCAGCAGGGCCAGCAGGCGCGCTCGGCGGTGGAGCATGCGCGCGAGCAGGTTGCGGAGTTGCTGAACTGCCGGCCAGCGGAGATTGTCTTCACCAGCGGCGGTACCGAGGGCGACAATCTGGCTCTGCTTGGACTGGTGAAGCCGGGCGATCACGTCATCACCTCGGCGGTAGAGCATCACGCGGTGCTGAACGCGTGCAAGCGGCTGGAAGAGATGGGATGCGCCGTAACGTACCTGCCAGTTGACGGGCGAGCGTTAGTCGATCCCGATGATGTGCGGCGAGCTCTGCGGCCCGAGACTAAGCTCATCAGCATCATCCTGGCGAACAATGAAACCGGCGTGCTGCAACCGGCGGGCGAGATTGGCAAGATTGCGACGGAAGCTGATGTGTACTTCCACACGGATGCGGTGCAGGCGGCAGGTAAGGTGCCGCTCGACGTGAAAGAGATCGGCTGCGATCTGTTGACTATCACGGGCCACAAGATGCACGGTCCTCAGGGCGCAGGTGCGTTGTTTGTACGCACGGGGCACATTGCTGCAACCGATGATGTACGGCGGGCGTCACGAGCGTTCGCGGCGAGCGGGAACAGAAAACCTGCCGGGCATCGTAGGACTGGGCAAAGCAGCGGAGATAGCACGAGATGGATTTACCGATGGCAGTGTCGAGCGGATGGCAGAGCTGCGCGACCGGTTAGAGGGCGGGCTTGTCGAGACCGTCGAGCAGATTGGCGCGAACAGCGGTGATGCGCCGCGTGTGCCCAACACGACGAACATTTACTTCGATTGCATCGAAGGCGAAGCCCTGGTGATTGCGCTCGACTTGAAGGGGCTGTCGGTTTCGACGGGAGCTGCGTGTTCGTCGGGAGCAATTGAGCCGTCGCATGTGCTGACAGCGATGGGACTGTCTCCGGATCGAGCACGAGCGAGCCTTCGCTTCAGCCTGGGCAAGCAGAATACGGCCGAGGATGTGGAGTTTGCGCTATCGCTGGTCCCGGAAACGGTGACGCGGCTGCGGGAGATGAGTCCGGTGTGGAAGAAAGCTGTCAGCCATCAGCCGTCGGCTCTCAGCTAGGACGCGCTGGTCGCTATTCGCTATTCGCTATTCGCTGTTCGCTATTCGCTGTTCGCTATTCGCTGTTCGCTATTGGTAGTTGCTTGCCGCTAAGTCCTAAATGCTAAATGCTGTTCACTAATTGCTAAATGCCGAATTCTAAGACCATCGCCGTCGCCATGTCCGGAGGAGTCGACTCCTCCGCCGTCGCTGCGCTTTTGTGCGAGCAGGGCCATAGCGTGGTGGGACTTACGCTGCAGTTGTGGAACCAGCGCCGGCTGGCTGGCCACGACGGCATGCCTGAGTCGGTGCAGGGGCGCTGCTGTTCTATCGATGATGTCTACGACGCACGCCGCGTGGCCGAAACGCTCGGCATTCCCTACTACGTTGTGAATCAGGAGGAGCGCTTCGAGCAGGATGTGGTGCGTCCGTTTGTGGCGGAGTATCTTGCGGGCCGCACACCAATTCCCTGCAGCCTGTGCAATAACCATCTTAAGTTCGATCAGCTATTGATTACAGCGCGACAGATCGGTGCGGAGTTGCTGGCCACCGGACATTACGCGCGCAACGAGTTCGATGAGCACACCGGACGGTGGGTGTTGAAGCGCCCGGCCGACCGCGCTAAGGACCAGACCTATTTTCTCTTTGGCCTGACCCAGGAGCAGCTGAGCCGGACGCTGTTTCCGCTGGGCGAGATGCGCAAGCCCGAGGTGCGCGAGGAGGCCAAGCGCGCCGGACTGCGGCTGTTCGAAAAGCCAGACTCGCAGGAGATCTGCTTCATCCCCGGCGGCGATTACAAGAAGTTTCTTGACGCCTATCTGGATGAGCAGGGCGAAGAGTTTCCCGACACCACGGGAGAACTGGTCACAATCAGCGGTGAGGTGGTCGGTGCACACCAGGGGATTCACAACTTCACCGTGGGCCAGCGCAAGGGGCTCGGCGTGGCCACGGGCTCGCCGATGTACGTTCTGGAAATTCGGGGAGAGAAGCATGAAGTGGTGGTGGGAGGCGCCGATGAGTTGTTCTCGCGGACGCTACGCGCCAAGCGCCTGAACTGGATCGCGATTGACGATTTGCGAGAGCCCATGCGCGTGCAGGCCAAGATCCGCCATCGACACGAAGCCGCGGATGCGGTACTCGAGAAGAGCGGCCCGACGAAGTGGTGGCGACCTTCGACGAACCACAGCGCGCCATCACCCCCGGGCAGGCTGTGGTGTTCTACGACGGGGATGCGGTCGTAGGAGGCGGTTGGATAACGTAGGGATTCCCTGATTAAGCCAGATGTGATCCCCTCAGGGGCTAAAAGCCCAACCTTTATGTCAGCCATTTACGGTCGGCCTGAAGGCCGCCCCCTTCGAAGAGTCAGTGTCCATCATTTTACGCATGGCATGAAAGCCGTTTCCTCCAAAGAATCACACTAATCAGAGCTGACCTAGACCAGGTTGTTCCTTTTCTCGCTGTTACAATCGAAGTGCAGGCTGTCTGCCCTGCACCCTTCTCTTTCATGAAGTGTCCATTCTGCGGCTTTGAAAACGATAAGGTAGTGGACTCGCGCGAAAGCAAGGAAGGCGAGTCCATTCGCCGCCGCCGCGAATGCCTAAAGTGCGAGAAGCGGTTCACCACCTATGAGCGGATCGACGAGATTCCCTACATGGTGGTGAAGAAAGACGGCCGGCGCGAGAAATTCGAGCGCCAGAAAGTGTTGAATGGGCTGCTGCGGGCCTGCGAGAAGCGTCCCGTTTCCATGAGCAAGCTGGAGCAGATCGTCAACGACGCCGAAGGTTTCGTGGTGGACTCGGCGGATCGCGAGCGCAAGACCAGCGAAGTGGGCGAGCTAATTATGAATCGCCTGAAGCGCATTGATAAAGTTGCGTACGTGAGGTTCGCTTCGGTGTACCTCGACTTCAAGGACGTTCGTGAGTTCATGTCGGAATTGAAGGAATTGCTGGATACTAAAGAAAATACTAATCCTAAGATAAAGTCCGGAGATTGACTCCGGCAGTTCGATGAAGACAACGCATGTCACATAAAGTCACGTTAATACCCGGCGATGGCATCGGTCCCGAGGTCGTGAATGCGACCGTCCGGATCCTAGAAGCCACTGGTGTCGAGTTCGAGTGGGAGAGCTTCGCGGCCGGCGCCGAGGCCTACGAGAAGTACAAAGAGTACATCCCCAAAGAACTCACCGAGTCGATTGAGCGCACCCATGTCGGCTTGAAGGGTCCGGTCACAACGCCCATTGGAGGCGGGTTCTCCAGCATCAATGTCGCGCTGCGGAAACAGTTTGAGCTGTTCGCGAACTTCCGGCCCATCATCAATCTTCCCGGAGTTCCCACGCGCTATCCCGGCGTAGACCTGATTGTGGTCCGTGAAAATACCGAGGGCCTTTACTCCGGCATCGAGCATGAAGTTGTGCCGGGAGTGGTTGAGAGTCTGAAGATCATTACGGAGAAGGCTTCGACGCGCATCTCGCGGTTCGCCTTCGAATACGCACGCCGCTACAAACGCAAAAAGATCCACGCCATCCACAAGGCCAACATCATGAAGCTGTCGGATGGCCTGTTCATCCGCTGCTCGCGCAATGTTTCCAAGGAGTATCCCGAGATCACCTACGGCGAACACATTGTGGACAACACCTGCATGCAGCTGGTGATGAATCCTTACCAGTACGACATGCTGCTGCTGGAAAACCTTTACGGCGACATCATCTCCGATCTGTGCTCGGCGTTTGTAGGCGGGCTGGGCCTGGTGCCGGGCGCAAACTTCGGACACGAGTGCGCCATCTTCGAGGCGGTACACGGTTCTGCGCCCGATATTGCCGGCAAAGATTTGGCCAACCCGACAGCGGTATTGCGCTCCGGCATTCTGATGCTTCATCACATCGGCGAAGATCAGGCTGCTGGCCACATTGAGGCGGCGCTGGTGCATGTGTACACGGAGAAGAAGCATGTTACCCGTGATGTTGGCGGCACTGCCGGGACTAGCGAGTTCGCGGATGCGGTGATTGCAGCGCTGCAAGTTGTTCCACCACCCAAGCCGCAGTTGCAGGAAGTGGAGTTGTAGATCGGCGGCGCACTCAGTGGTTCATTCGCGAAAGCGATTCCTGGGCCGCGTTACGCAGTTCGTCTGGTCCAGGCTCACTTACGACGCGCTCCAGTGCTTGCCTGGCCTGCGTTGAGGTTGCGTTCGCAAGAGCAAATGCTGCGTTCTCCCGCTTCCACGAGACAGCAGTCTTGTCCTCCAGCAGCGCGAGCGTTTCCGCTTCGCCTTCCTGATCACCGAGTTGCAACAGAGCCACGGCAATTTCACTACGCACCGGTTCGGCCGACCTCGACATGAGACTCTTGAATTCTCGAATGCCTTGAACTCTGCCCAAGACCTCCAAAATGTAGGGAAGGTATTCCCTCGCAATATCGTCAGCATCGAGGGTCTCCGATTGCGTTCCAACCACGAAGGGCCTCCTGCCCTGGTCGATGACTGCCTCAAATTCTTTGATTAGGGCGCGACGAATTGAAGCGGCCAATTCGTTCGACCTGGTATACGGGCGCGACATCAGCGAGCGCAATGCACGTTGCGTAAACTGGAATCGTCGCACGCCACACGCCGGGGTCATCGGTTTTCCTCAAGAACAGCAGATTGCGTCCCGTCATGAGAAACCCCGGAGCCGGGCCGGCATAAATGCTTCCCATAGAGTTTTCTTTCGAGGAATAGACCCAATCTCCCAGGACTCGGATGCGGCCCCCAGGCATCTGTCCCTTTAAGCATTTTTCTGGAATCACCCAACTTTCAAGTTGGTCGCGATCTTGTTCGCCGAAGCGCTCGATGACTCCAGTGGCGACCGGAGTATCTGCCCTGCCAACGCACACCAGGTCGGAATAGTCCCAGCGTGATTGAATACCGCCGAGCGCCGCAAAGGGAGGCGTCTTCTTGGGAGGCGATTGAGTCGGCGAAAGTGGTGGCGGCAACCCACGCTTCTGCAATTCCTCTTGCTGAGCATGAACGGTGGGAGCTTCTAGGCAGCGAATGCGAAGGTTCGTCCAGCCATACGCGAATACAATCGCGGAAGTCATCAGCGCCGAAATTGCCAGCCTCCGCATACTTTCTTGGACACCTCGAATTCGCCGATTGTTCCGCCCCCGCCTTCACTTCCCTCCACCAGGTACATCTGCCTTCCCGTCAAAGCCAGGTCGGTTACTTTTCTCCACGGATTCCGAGCCGTCGCAATAACTCGGCGGTGGTGTACCACTCAACACCGGTGTTGCGGAAGTCGTTGTCGTTTGACCATAGAGGAATCTTCAGGTGCAGTGCGAGAGCCAGGATATCAATATCATCCGGGTCGCGCCGCTCGATCAGCCTTCGAGCGCGAGGTATTGCTCTCGCGTAGGTTTCACGTTCGACTATAGAAACGGGGAGAGTAGCTACTGCCAGCAGCAACATGTCTAACGGAAGCCGCCGCTTGCGCGCCAAGACAGCAGCATATTCCTCAACCTCCGAAAGAGTGACTTCCGTTGTAAAGATGCTTTCTATTTTCGGATGGGTAAGAACGACCTTGGCGCGTCCGCCTAGCACCGCAGAAAGAAGAACGTTAGCGTCGGCCGCGAGTTTCACGTTTGTGCTGCTTCCAGAGGCGAAAATCGGCGAGAATTTCATCCTCGCCAATTCCGCGCTTTTTGATCTGGCGCGAGATCTCTGAGCTTAACAAAGCAAACATTTCGCGTTTCAGTTCAAGCGGAAGTGTCCCTTCCGGGCGGGGGAAGAAGATGCCCGCCAGACGGCCGCGACGGGTCACCAGGATGGGGTCTTTGGAGCGCAGCAGGCCGGTGGCGTTGTCGCGAAATTCCCGGACCGTGCTTATCTTCATGTGGTCACTCCTGTGGCCATTGTAGCAGTTTGCGGTTCGCTTTGACTTACATGACCTTCGACTAATTCCCGGTTTCACTTGTTGGCCACTATCGGCTGCACTTCCCTTCCTCCCTGCCAAACGGCCACCATCTTCCGCGTGTTGCGGATGTCGTCCAGTGGATTCCCGTTGAGCACGATTAGGTCAGCCTGTTTGCCGACGGTGAGCGTTCCCGTCGTCCGCGAGATGCCGAGAAGTTCCGCGTTTGCCCCGGTCGCGCACATGATGGCCTGCATCGGAGTCAGCCCCGCAGCCACCATCATCTCCAGCTCATGATGCTCGGCGAAACCAGGGACGCGCGATGGCATTGCGCCGGAGTCGGTACCGAATCCGACCTTCACGCCCGCATCGTAAGCTAGCTTGAGGTTCTTCTGATCGTTGGCAAAGTCACGCTTGTGGAGCGCCAGGCTGGGATCCTGCTCAACTTTCTCCCGGGCAGCAGCGCCGGTCAACGCGTTGAGCAAATCGGAACCCGCACTGGCCTGCAGCAGCGGATCGTTCTTCCACTCCGGATGTTCGGCGAACGCGAAGAATGACTCATCCACCGTGAGTGTGGGAATGTAGAAGACGCCGCGCTGCTTCATTACCGCCAGCAACTCCTCGTCAACCGTCTGGTCGCGAACACTGTGCGCCAGAACATCCACGCCATCGCTGACCAGCGCCTTGGCATCAGCTAGGTAGTAGACATGGGCGGCCACGCGCAGCCGGTCATGGTGAGCCTGGTCGATGACTGCACGGTAAATCGCTGGATCCATCGTAGGCTTCGTGCCGTGCATGTTATCGACCCATATTTTGACGAAGTCAGCGTGACGGGCCGCCATCGCATCGACGTCGGCGCGTGCTTCCGCGGGCGTTCTCGGCTGGTAGAGCTGATCAGGGGCATGCGGTAAGGGGGGTGCGCCGTCCGGCACTCCGATACCGCGGTCGGCGCTATAAACCGTCGCACCGTCCAGCTTGCTGGCCCGTTGCTCGGCACGAACCTCATAAATCAGATCGCGATTCAAGCCCAGCGACAACATACTGGTCACGCCAGAGCGTTCGTACTGGCGCAGCTCGGTAATGACGTTATCGCGCGTGTAGCAGGTGGCTGAATTCTGCGTGCCGCATACCAGCGCGAGATGTCCGTGGGCGTTGATTAACCCCGGAATAATGGTTTTGCCCGAGTAGTCAAATACTTGCGAACCAGCGGCGGGCTTGACGGCATTGCCGGCTGCGATGGCGGCGATTTTTCCGTCGCGAATGGTGATGGTGGCATTCTCCAGCGGCAGACCACCCGCGCCGTCGATGAGCCGCACATGGGCCAGCACAACGGTCCGACGGTCGCTGTCCGCAGCTTCGCCGAGAGGCTGGTGCGATAGGCCGAAGATCACTATCACTGCAAGCAACAAAATACGCATGACGCACTCCCGATTAGCCGTTCTGCAGAGTATCTGGTTAGACGCCAAGGCCGTATGTCGTGTTCACTCGTTGAGAATACTAGCGTGTATTCCTTTTTGAACACGAATAGGCTAGCGCCGCTCGTAAGCCAGCCTAGGTCGTCTATCTTCCAGCGCGCTTTCTCTGGCACCGGTTTGGTACAATGTCGCCACGAGCGCCACGCGAGGCTGGGGCGTTCGCAGCAGCTTTGGACCTCACTTCCTACTGAACTCGACATGAACATCGCCCTCAAGCGGCGCAGTCGCTTTTGCGGACGCAACTGTGACAGGAGCAAGTTCTGACGTCCCGACGTGGTGTGGTTAGTTACAATCCGTCGTATCATCGATTCGCCGTAATTCTGGCGTGGGCCACTTTCCTACTAATTGTCTCCGGAGCCCTGGTTACCAGCAACGCGGCCGGCTTGTCGGTACCCGATTGGCCAACCTCTTTCGGATCGCTCTACAAAATTCCTCCCATGGTTGGCGGAGTGCAGTATGAGCACACTCATCGCATGATTGCCGAATTTATCGGCTTGCTGGTCATCGTGATGGGAGTGTGGACACAGCTGGTGGAGAAACGCAAATGGATGCGGCTGCTGGGATGGATCGCGTTGGCTGCGGTCATCGGCCAGGGGGTTCTCGGTGGCCTCACGGTGCTGAACCTGCTGCCGTGGACCATCTCTACCGCCCATGCCACGCTGGGGCAGACCATCTTCTGCGCGATCGTGGCCATGGCGCTGTTTACCAGTCGCAGCTGGCTGCAGGAAGAAAAACCTATTCCGGAGCGCGAGCTCGGACTTAGTACTCCAGCGCTTGCGGCCTGGACCGCAGCCTGCGTATGGGTACAGTTGATTCTGGGCGCGGCCTTCCGTCACTCCGGCATCAAGCTGCTGCCGCATCTGGTGGGAGCGTGCGTGGTCACCGCGCTGGTTTGCTGGACCATCGTTCGGGTGCTGACCCATTACGGCGATGTTGCTCACCTGCGCCGGCCGGCACAACTCCTGCTGGCTTTGTTGATGGTGCAACTCGGCCTCGGCTTTGCTGCGTATCTGACGCGCCTGCAATGGATGGTGAATCCTTCCCAACCCGTGATTGTCATCGTGATCAGCACCGTGTCGCATGTCGCGGGCGGTGCTCTGGTGCTGGCGACGTGCGTGGTGCTGGCCATCCAGACCCGGCGCATGATTAACGTCCACGCTAGCGAAGCAGCGGTTCATTCTGCACCGCGAAAGGCCGTCACCGCATGAGCACCGCCTCGCAGCCGCTGGCCGTGCCACGCGCAGGATTCGCTGCGCTCGCCCGCGACTACTCGGTGCTTATCAAAGCGCGCGTCACTACGCTCATCGTCATGACCGCGTGGGCGGGCGCATATTTTGCCGCCGCCAAGTCGGGGGGGTCGTCGCTGTCGTGGACGCTGCTGCACGCGCTCATCGGCATCGGCCTGGTCAGCGGAGGCACTGCGGCCATCAACGAAGTGGTGGAGCGCGACTTGGATGCGCTGATGCGCCGCACCGCGCAGCGTCCGCTGGTCACCGGCAGCATGGGCCTGTTGCACGCGTCGGTGGTGGCCTTCGGCATGACCATTGGTGGCGTGATCTACCTGGGCGTTGCGACCAACTGGCTCACTGCCGCGCTGGCGGCGCTTACCTCGCTCAGTTATCTCACGGTGTACACGCCGATGAAGCGCGTGCATCCCATCTGCACATTTCTCGGCGCCTTTCCCGGAGCCATGCCTCCAGTGCTTGGTTGGACCGCCATTCGCGGCCGCCTCGACTGGGAGGCGCTGGTCCTGTTCGCGATTCTGTTTTTCTGGCAGTTCCCTCATTTTCACTCCATCGCGTGGCTCTACCGCGAGGACTACGAGAACGCGCGCATCCGCATGTTGCCCGTGGTCGAGAGCGACGGCCGCTCCACCGCGTTGGCGATCGTGATGTACGCTTTCGCGCTGGTGCCGGTGTCGCTCGCACCAACCCTCATGGGAATGGCAGGATGGACGTACTTCGCGGGCGCGCTTCTGCTCGGTGGTGGCATGTTGTGGTTCAGCCTGCGCATGTGGACCATGAAGCTCACTCCCGCTGCTGCCGATTCCAAGCCCCGTGCCCGTCACGTTCTGCAAGCTTCCGTGATTTACCTTCCGCTGCTGTTCGCGCTGATGATGCTGAATCGGGCGTAAGAGAGCTGTCAGCTGTCGGCCATCAGCGATCAGCTGAGGCTTGCTGGTCAACTATCCACTATCCCCTAACCCCCAGCCCCTGCTTTCAAGTCCTTCACCAGCCGCTGAAAGGCTGTCTGATACGAATCGTGGTCCTTCCAGTTGCTGAAGTCGGGGATGAAGTACTCGCGTATCTCGCGGGCCGAGTCAATGCCGATGTCGGCATCGAACAATTTCCATCGCTTGATTGCCTCAAACGGGACCAGCGTGATGGGAAACAATAACTGCTTGCCTTCGCGCTTCTCTCGCTCTCGCGCATTGGCAATTTCGGTTTTGACCCAGTTGCTGCTCATGCTGTGCTCGGAGAGGATCAGCAGCAGCTTGTCGTGCAGGCTAATGGCTTTATCAATTTGTTCGTCAAGTTTCTCGCCTCCCTTCAGGTCGTGCGGCGCGAACCAGCAGCGCACGCCTTTGGCTTGCAGGTCGGCATGGAGCCGCTCGGCAAACTCCTGGTCCTTGGTCGAGTAGCTGATGAAGCAGGAGTAGAACTCGAGAGGCCGTCCCACCATCGAGCCGATGTAGGCGATGAACTCGTCGGGAACGCCGCAGCCGCGCAGGAATGCCTCCGGAATCTTGCCGCGCGATTTGTAGATGGTGTCAATACCGATGGTGGAGGGTGCGCGGTGAACAAGAGTTTCGAGGCCCTCGGCAAGGCTGAGATCAACGCGAACAAAGTAGGTTCCATTGGCAATCGCCTGATTGAAGTTGGCACCCCTTAGATCCGCGCTGGTCAGGATGGCAAAATCGAGGTTTGCTTCACTGAGTTGCGCGCTGCTGAGATTTGCCGCGCTGAAGTTCGCCCAATTGAGGTCCGCTTGGTTGAGGTTTGAGCCGCTGAGACTCGCGCCGCTAAGGTACGCCCATTGAAGATCGGCACCGCTGAGGTCCGCCCTGTCTAGGGACGCCCCGCTCAGGTTTACCTCCCGAAGGTTAGTCCTACGGAGGCTCGCTGCGCCGAGGTTGGCCTCTCGAAGATCCGCTCCGCGTAGATTCGCATGGTGGAGGTTCACTCGGAACAGGTTCGCCTTCTCCAGGACGGCCCCAGTAAGGTTCGCTCGCAGGAGGTTCGCCCCGCGCAGGTCAGCCCCGCTGAGCCTCACATTCTGCAGGTCAGCCTCACTCAGCTCCGGTACGTAAAAAGGATGTTCCTCTCTCCACCTATTCCATTGTTCGACGCCTTGTTTGAGGATTTTGAGATGTTCAGGGTTCGCCATGGCCGCGTGACCTCGCTTGCTTCCGGGATGCTGCGGATAATCGGAAGGGCACACTGTATGCGACCTTCCCGGTCTCGTCAACGAAATGTCGCGACATCGGGCCGCCCGCGTGCAATCTCATCTGTGCGGATGAGGCTGGAATCGCCGATGCACAAGTCCCGCCCCGCGGGACGAAAGAGCTTAGCCCAGCCTTTCAAGGCTGGGTAGGCATTTTTGTGACGACGAGTCCCTTAGGGACGGCAGAGACGAACATCGCAATGTGCCGACGATCACCGCAACGGCAGATTGCACACGACTATCTTCGGCTTATGGCTCACACGCACACCTGCAACCTGGTACATTGCGTCTTTAGCACCAAAGACCGGGCCAACCTCATTGCTGATCCTGAGAGACTATGGGAATACGTCGGAGGAATAGCACGCCAGAAACACATTCTCTTGCTGGCCGCTGGCGGGACGGCCAATCACCTTCATCTCCTCATCTCGCTGCCGCCGACCATCACACTGGCCAAGGCGGTGCAGGAACTCAAAGGAAATACCTCACGATGGCTGAATGAATCGTCGCGTTTTGCGTGGCAGGAGGGATACAGTGCTTTCAGCGTGGGCCAGTCGCAACGCAAGACAGTGGTGGACTACATCGACCGTCAGGCAGAGCATCACGCGAAATGGAGTTTCGAGCAGGAGTTCCTGACGATGCTGAAGAAGTCGGGGATCGCCTATGATCCGAGGTTTGTGCTGGGGTAGGTTCTCTCTGTCGTCCCTACGGGACTCGGGTTCATTACACAGCCTACCCAGCGCTGAAGCGCTGGGCTAAGCTCTTGCGTCCCGCTGCGCGGGACTGGAGTGTCGTGGTTCAAACTCTGATGCTGTCGAGAAGATTGAGGATGAGTTCGGCTTGAGGATTTTGAGATGTTCAGGGGATCGCCATTGCCGCGTGACGTCGGCTGCTTCCGGGAATATGTTGGAAGGCCACTGTATGAGACAGCTCCAGTCTCGTAAACGAAGTGTCGCTACATCGGGCCGCCCAGTGCAGCCTCATCTGTGCGGATAACGTTGGAATCGCCAACGCGCCAGTCCAGCCATGTGGGACGAAAGAGAGAGTGCTTCGGCACTGGGTAGCGTCAGAAGAAATCTGAGTGCCGTAGGCACGGCAGAACGTTAGCGCCGCATGTAAGCTCTCTTAGCCCAGTGCTTCGGCACTGGGTAGCTCGTCAGAAGAAATCTGAGTGCCGTAGGCACGGCAGAACGTTAGCGCCGCATGTAAGCTCTGGCGTCCCTACGGGACTCGGATCAATTTACGACGATTTCCCAGCGCTTACGCGCTGGGCTACGATTGTGCCGCCCTTCGGGCTGCATCAAGCCCCATCACGGGAAAGAGCCAGCCCGTCAGGGCGGAACAAGATTAGCCCAGGACCCTTCGACTTCGCTCTCCAGAAGCTATACGAGCAAGTCATTGCGGATCAATGTGATGTGACGAGATGAATGCAACGCCAAAAAAGCGAATTTAAGGCGAACATACACGCTCGTTTAGCTTCTGATTTTACGGACGGTTTCGCCAAACCGTTGCTGGCTCAGGGCAGGCTCTCTACTCTGACTAAAGTCCTCGGTCGGAGTGACAATCCGAGAGAAGTAGTAAAGGAAAGGGGAGAGGAGGGGGGGGGAGGAGGGAAAGGCTAGTGATAACGCCAAGTCCTTATTCCGCAGGATCTTACGTGTAAGTCTAAGGGGCTCAGGATCTTGGCCGGGGATTATGCAAGATGCTGAAAAGACGCGAGTTACTGGCGAGCCTAACTCCTGTAAACACAGGATCTTACGAGCAAGATCGTGATATCAAACGAGTTACAGAAAGGGGGGACCCCGTGAGTCTTCCTACTCTAGAAGCTACCGATACGAGCCTTTATGCGATCTGCGAGCACATCAAGCCGGGCGGCCAGCGTTGCGGTTCGCCCGCACGGCAGGATGAGAAATACTGCTATCACCACACCGAGGTGCGCAAACGCGCGCCCAAGACCAACCTCTTTGTGCGGCTGTTTAACCCTCATCCGGAGACGCATCCTGATTACCGGTACGAGTTGCCCTATCTGGAGGACGCTGCGGCCATACAGATCGGCTTTATGCAGTTGATCCATGGGGTGGCGCAAGAGCTGATTCGGCCGGACCGGGCGAAGCTGATCCTGTCGGCGCTGCACGGGGCGGCGGCGAATTTGAGATTGATGGAGGCGAATAGTGCGGCCGGCGAGAAACTCTCGAAGAAGTCGCCGGAAAGAGCGAGGGTCAGTGAGAAGAAAGAGGAGAGTGCATAAAGGTGCGTACGAACCCCCGCCCTAGCCAAAAGAGGGCTAGAACGGGGCACCCGAGAAGCAGTGGATAGTGACTAGTGGATAGGGGATTAGGGAAGGTTAGGTCGGGATGAGAAGGTCGAATGTTCTCCGTTGGAAACGCCCTCAGCGCGAACTTCGCCCGCTTCTTCCCCGCGTAATACAATCATCTGTGGCTTCCTACATGGCAACTTCTGAAACTATCGATCATGCGGCCGCAACCAACTCTGGCGACACTGGAGCGGCGGTCATTCAACTCCAGGACCTCCGCCACCAATACGGAGACCGCGTCGCGCTGGCCGGCGTTTCGTTCGAGGTGCGTCCGGCGGAGATCTTCGGGCTGCTCGGGCCGAACGGCAGCGGCAAGACCACGACCTTCCGCATTCTCTCGACCCTGATGGTGCCCTCGGGTGGACGCGCGCTGATCATGGGGCACGATGTAGCGCGCCAACCGGCCGCAGTGCGCCGCAGCATCGGTGTGGTCTTCCAGGAGAAGAGCATCGACATTAAGCTGTCGGCGGAAGAGAACCTGATGCTGATCGGCCATGTTTACGGATTGCGCGGCGCCGCACTCAAGAAGCGCGTCAGCGAAATGCTGGGCCGGGTCGGTCTCGCCGACCGCGCCAAAGAAAAGGCGGAGACGTTTTCCGGCGGCATGCAGCGGCGGCTGGAACTGGCCAAGGGGCTGCTGCATCATCCCTCGGTGTTATTGCTCGACGAGCCCACCACCGGACTTGATCCGGGCGCGCGCCGCGACTTGTGGCAGTATCTGCACGTGCTGCGCGACGAAGAGCGCGTAACCGTGCTGGTCACGACCCACCTGATGGAAGAAGCGGAACGTTGCGACCGGCTTGCCATCTACGCCAACGGCAGCGTGGTGGGATTGGGCACGTCCGCTGAATTAAAAAGCGAGATCGGCGGCGACGTCATTCTGCTCGAATCGGAACAGCCCGATTCTTTAGCTCAGCGCATCGCCCAACGATTCGGCTTGCATCCCACCGTGCTCGACCATCGCGTCCGGCTGGAAATCGAGAATGGACACCGCTTCGTAACCGATGTGGTCGAGGCCTTTCCGGGCGAGATCGAAGGCGTCTCAGTGCACAAACCTAGTCTCGAAGACGTATTCATTCGCCGCACTGGTCACCGCTTCTGGACCGAGAACGACGCCGATGAGGGCAGCGTCGACGGCGACTAACCACTGAGACACTGAGGCGCTGAGAATGCGAAATCAACCACGGATTGCCACGGATGTTCACGGATTTGATTTTGTATTCTTGAACAAAGCAAAATCCGTGTTCATCCGTGAAAATCCGTGGTCAAGACAGACCGACAAGAATGATTGCCGGCAGATGTGCAACGCGTACCAGAGCGTACCCATCCTACAGACTCATCCTTCATTAATGCCCCGGGGCTCCCCCAAGTTTTGTCGCCTGCTCCTCCGCCCGATACTGATCCTCAAATCGTCCTTGCCGCTGGTACAGCTTGGCCAGGCTCGCCCAAGCGCTAGCCTCGTCGGGAGCAAGATGGACCGCTTCTTCCTGAAACGCAGTCGCCTGTTTGAGGTCGCCGAGTGCGTTCCAAGCGGCGGCGCGACCTTGCGCCACATCGAATCTCAGGGAGCGTCCGCCGCTGGCCAGCGCGTCAGCAGGAGCGTCGTGCACAACCTGGTCGAGTGCCTGCAACGTTAGCTTAGGCTCTCTGACATGCAGATAGAACTGCGCCAACTTCATCTGAACCAGATCGGGTCTGGGCGAGAGCTTGCTTGCCCGTTGCCACGCGTGGATGGTCTCGGGAATTCGGCCCTCGCGCTGATACAAGTTGGCGAGAGCCGTCCAAGCCACCTCGCTGGGCTCCAGCGAGACGGTTGCGAGATACTCCGCTTCGGCGTCGGAGCGGCTGCCCATGGAGTAATAAATATTGCCGCGGAGCCAATGGACGACCGGACTGTCAGGAAAAACTTGCATCGCACTGTCCGTCGCCGAGAGAGCTTCGGAATTTCTCCCCAGCACAGCGAGCAGGTTGGCGGCGTTGGCCGACTGATTGAACGAGCCTGCCGGAGAATAGTCGAGCGGAGGCAACGGCAGAGTCGCGGTCGCGCAGTCCACCGGGAAGCGCTGGATCAGGCTTTCCGTCTCCGGCTTGCGGCGCACGAAGACGGCGGAGATTTCGTCCATATAAACAGGCCGCCAGTCGCGGCTGTCGCAGAATCCTTTGAGCTGTACCAGCTGCGCGCCATCGAAGCGCGCCAGCGGAAGGATGATGGTGTTGATGTTGTAGCGGTCGGCTTCCTGCCGCCAAGTTTCCGAATCCGGCGAAAGCTGCAGCAACTGGCCGGCCCGTTGCATCCTCGCCACTCCGAAGAGCGTGTCCCGGCCGTCGATGTAATCGCGGCGTTGCGGGCCGAGCTTCCACGTCAGGTAGCTGCCTACGTCGTAGGTATTGAAGATCTCCCCGGGAAGGTTCTCGCGCTCGATGAACTCTGCAGCGCGTTCGGGGAACCACCAGCCCAGTCCGGCGCCGAAGGTCGACTCATCCACCGCGCGAAAGTAATGACGGTTGGTGATCAGATCGAAAGAGCGCAGCGAAGCAAGCGCCGCAAACAGCAAGATGGCAGCCCAGGCGACGATTACGCGCATTCGTGCCTGCTTAATATCAGAACCGAACTCGGCTATCGCCGCCGTCAGAATCGGCCCGCCCACCACCACCACCACGCAAGCAAACACCGCTCCCATGCGGACATGATGGACCGGCGGATAGATCGCGGCCAGCAGCATCAGTGCCGCTCCCAACCGCCGCCTCAGCAATGCCAACACCGCCGCAACCACCGCGATGACCAGCAGCAGATAGATCGCGCCCTGGGTCTCGCGCAACGAGAAGACGGAGTTGAAGGCAGTCCAGGTTATGGGCACCCGGCTCCACTCGCCGATGTTGAGTTGCTGCTGTCCTGCAGCTTGCTCTTGCCGCAACAGGGCTTGATAGATTCGCCAGCCCCACGGGTCTATCAGAGTTGCCAACGCCGTGAGCAGCCAGCCATCCCCATGCATGCCGCAACCGTTGCATGGCGGCGCGGCGGCGCTCTTCGCCGAAGATCGTCTCCGACACCTCCACCCCGACGTAGGCCGCCATCAAAGCCAGGCCGGCGGCAAAGCCGAAGTGCAGATTCACCCACGCCACCATCAGCAATGGCAACAGCCAGAGTCGCGCCCGGCCAGTGTGATAGTTCTCCCACAGCAGGGACAGAAATGCCGCAAACAGCACGACTGTGAACATGTCGGCGCGCGGCGCTGTGCGCCAGGCGATGAGCGGCACCGCGAGTATCGCGATGCCGGCGCTGACCGCGGAACCTCGCCGCAGCAGCAAGGCGACTGTGCCAACACATGCCAAGGCGCCCAGCCAGGAAATCAGCGCATAGCCGCCAAGCAGGTAAGTGGCGTAAAGCACCAGCCCAGCGCCCACCGGATAAACCCATGGTTCACCTGGCGCCGTGTAGGAGAAGACATCGACGGAAGAGATGTGGTGATGCTGCACCACCCAGCGTCCTGTGGCCAGTTGCCAGCCAAGGTCGAAATCCGAAGTCGTGCGCAGGCCAGCCAGAAATGCGTATACGAGCGCAACTGCGGCCAGAATCAAGAACAGTCTTTGGCTGAGCTGCGAAGCGTCCGTGGTTAACGGGTTGGAGGTGGACAAGTTAAAAACTGGAGGTGGTGAGGTCATGCGATTGGGTTGGCAGTCATCGTAGCATAGGGGCTGGGAATATTTTCCCCCTCACCACCACCGACAAGAGCGCTCAGCGGAATAATTTGCAGATGCTAGAATGATCTAGGACACAAAATCCGCATGGCACGGGTCGAGCGTCACGCTCGATCTCGTTGCCGACTCTGAAATCGCTTCATGGCAGCTACTCAAACCACAGCCTTCGCCGCGACCACCGTTCCCAGCAGTGCCGGTGTGCTGCTGCCATCGTTCTCGCTTTGGTGGCGCGAAATCGTGCGTTTCTACCGACAGCGCGCGCGGGTGGTCGGCGTCATTGCTTCGCCATTACTCTTTTGGATAGTGATCGGCTCGGGCTTCGGCACCTCTTTCCGCTCCAACGGCCCCGGTGGTCAACACTATCTCAACTATTTCTTTCCTGGCGCGCTCATCATGATTGTGCTCTTCACCGCCATCTTCACCATGATGTCGGTGATCGAGGACCGTAAAGAGGGCTTCCTGCTCTCTGTACTGGTAGCGCCGGTGAGCCGCTCGGTCATCGTGCTGGGCAAGGTCCTCGGTGGCGCGACCTTGGCGACAGCGCAAGGAGTCATCTTCCTGGTGTTCGCGCCCGCGCTGGGCGTGCACTTCACGCTCGCCAGTCTCGGCCTTACCTTACTGGCCATTTTCCTGGTGGCGTTTTCCCTCACTGCACTGGGCTTCATAATCGCGTGGCCCATGGATTCAACCGCCGGCTTTCACGCCGTCATCAACCTGTTTCTCATCCCGCTGTGGCTGCTGTCGGGATCGTTGTTTCCGCTCTCCGGCGCGTCTATCTGGATTCGCCTGCTCATGCGCGTCAATCCGCTGACTTATGGCACGGAAGCTTTGCGTTCGTTGCTCTTCCCCGGTTCGGCTTCGACAGGACTTTCTCTGCAAGCCAACTTCGCCGTGCTGGCCCTCTTCACCTTGATTATGTTCGGGTTCTCCTTCCTGGTGGCCAACCGCCGTTCCACCAAGCCCGCGGCCTGATGCAAGTCAGCCTGACTTTTTATCCGGCCCTGAACGCCGTTCTAAATGGCAGCAGCGCGGTTTTGATTGGCACCGGTCTCTATCTCATCAAGCGCGGCCGCCGCGATGCTCACAAGCGAGTGATGCTCGCGGCCTTTATCACCTCAACGCTCTTCCTCATCTCGTATCTTTACTACCATCTGGTGCTGCGCGCCGGAATCACCCGTTTCCAAGGTCAAGGACTCTCCAGACCGCTGTATTTCACGATCCTGATTTCACATACCATCCTGGCTGCGGTCGTTGTCCCATTCATTCTCGTCACTTTGGCGCGCGCCTTGAAGGGCAAATTCGCGCGCCACAAAGCCATCGCACCATACACCTTTGCTATCTGGATGTATGTCTCGGTGACCGGCGTTGTTATCTACCTGATGCTCTACAAGATTTTCGTGCGTTGAGTTGTCTCCCTCGACGATCTTTGTGATTGCCTACAGGCCTGCGAGCGGGACATAGCGGAATCTGCGAAGGAATGCTCAGGGAGGATACTGTGTGGACAAACGAACCGCCCGGTTTCGGAGTTAAGCCGCACCTGCGACCGCCGCTACCAGGTCGTCTACCTCGACCCCCATGTGCCGCAGATGCTGCATCATGTGGTCCAGGTAATCGTCGAAAACAAACTTCAGCGTGAGCGATGCTGAATCGGCGATGGTGCAAGTTCTCGACCAGCCAGAATCCGGCACGGCCTCTGCGGCCGCCAGCAGTTGACGATTGAGCGCTGTCCAAATTGCAATCAGAGAAGACCATTCTCTGTCCTGATAGCGATGCAGAGCTACCCACTTATCTCCATCGTATCCAGGCATGGCCGGATTATTCTCCAGTTGAGCGCGGACGATTCTCTGATGGTTATTGGCTGCGGAGTCCAGCAGATGCCCAAGTTCGTCCTTCCGCGACCACCCGGCTGGTGAGGGCTTACGTTGCACTTCATCAGCCGACAGCTTTGACAGCCGGGCAGGCAGTTGGTCAACCAGCGCGCGCAGCAGCGACAAGCTTCGCATTCGCACTCTCCCTCACCCGAAATTTTCCAGCGCGCCTCCGAAACGATGCTCGTTAGGCCGCGGTCGCCGATTTTTCCCGTGCGTCCTGCTCCTGGACTGCCGCGTCCATCGCCGAAGTCGTGTGATGCATCTCGCGATAGTGTTTCGGAGTAGCGCCGCAGAGACGGCGAAATACGCTGGTAAAGTGGCTTTGGGTTTCAAACCCCACATGCGTCGCCACTTCCGCCAATGGTGTTGCGCCCTCGCGCAATATTTCTTGCGCCCGTTCAACCCGCTGCCGCATGACGTACTGATGGGGGGTAGTACCGGTGCTTAGCTTGAATAGCTTGGAAAAGTAATACTGACTCATGCCAACCACTCGCGCCAGCTCCGCTACCGCCAACTCTTGACCAATGTTTTCGCGCACGTGCGCAAACACTCGCTGCAAGCGCCGCGGCGGCAAGCCTCCCACAACCTCCACCGGGGCCAGAGTTGCACTCAAATAGGCATTTACTACTTCCTCTGCATAGCTCTGTTCCAGAGAGTGCAGGGCCAGTACCAGCACATTCATTCCTTCCGACTTGGCGCCCACCGAAGCCGAATAGGCATCATGGCACGCGGCCGCTCGAATGCCGGGCACTCGGTTCGCAGCTACGGAAGCGCCCACTACTCGGCTGGTGATAACAATGCCCCGTTCCGCGTTGTGACGCAGCACCAGCATGGCTACCTGTTCAGCGTAATCATCGCGGCTATGAGGTTGGACCGCGGAATTGGCGTCGGTTATTTCATGGCCTGCTTCCATCAGCTTCGCGGCGATTCGTTCTTTTGCTGCTTGGCCGGCTTGATCGGATCCGATTGCGATTCGCACGTTTGCTCTCCTCTGTCGTCTATGCAACTTGTTTAAGTTCGCCGTGCTGGCGGGCACGGAACGTGTGAGCGTTGGTCGGTCGCGCCCACAGGTTCTTCCAATTAACCATTCCCGCAATTCCCCGGAATGGTTCCGACAATCTGGCCAGATGTTGCGCACTATGTAAGCGAGGCCCGCAGTGGCGACTTCCTTCACCTCGGGAGTTGCAGGTCGCGAAACAACCTCGATCGGTTGTGCCGTCGTCACAACGCTTAGATGCGCAAGCCAAGGCGCGCGCATCCCCTGACGCAACGTTCTTCAACCACGCACTGCTGAATGTTTCCACCCCACACGGCGCTCCCGGAAAGCGCCTTCTTGGTTTGCAATCATAACAAGCGGGTGGCGTTATCAGACTCTTTTTGAATGCGATTTAGCTCATATTTACAATTATTTACAAAGCGGTAAGTACTATCCCTATAGTTGTCCTCGCGGGGCGTCGCCGCGATACACTGCCAGAGTCCTGGAGCAGCGAAATGTCCCTTGGGCTGGAAATGTTAAATCCTATGATCAGCAGGAACCCCGCGCCCGGAGGGCCGGGCATAGTGCCTCACTGGACGCGAGGCGCGAAGGATGCAGTGGGAACGGCATACTCCGTCTCCAGTCGTGTCTGGTACACCATGGCCAATGGGGTGATCACTGAAGTTTATTACCCCACCATTGACACTCCGCAAATCCGCGACTTGCAGTATCTGGTCACCGACGGCGAGACCTTCTTCCACGATGAGCGTCGCCACATGGTGACCCACCTGGACTGCTTCGGCGCTTACGGCCTGGGGTTCAAGGTCACCAACTCAGACCCTGACGGACGCTATTCCATCGAGAAGGTCATCATCGGCGACCCTCACCTAAGTTGTCTGCTGGTGCACACCAAGTTCAACGTCGCGCCCCAGTGGCAGGGACGGTTGCATCTCTATGTCTTATGCGCCCCGCACTTGCAGATTGCGGGCTATCACAACAACGGCCTGTCCTTGCGAGCGCGCGGCCGCAGGTTCCTCATGGCGTATCGCGATGATGCATTTCTGGCGCTTGCCGCTACGGCCCATTTCTGCAAGACATCGTGCGGATATGTGGGCGTAAACGATGGCTGGACCGACCTGGCCAACAACTTTGAAATGAATTGGGAATACGATGCCGCGCTCGACGGCAACATTGCCCTCACCGCCGAACTCGATCTCTCGCGCGGCACCGAGTTCACTCTCGGGATGGGATTCGGCTATACCGCCCACAACGCCGGTGCCACCCTCTTCCAGTCGCTGAGTATTCCGTTCGACGCAGCCCTAAAGAGCTTCCTCGATCAGTGGCAGCGTACCAACAAGCGCCTCGCTTTGATGGACAAAATCGACCAGCGCGATTCCTCGCTTTTCGCTCGCAGCGTCAACCTGCTTCTCGCCCACGAGGACAAAGTCTATCCCGGGGCCATGATTGCCAGCTTGAGCATTCCCTGGGGAGAAGACCGCGGGGACGATGACCTCGGCGGCTATCACCTGGTCTGGACGCGCGACATGGTAAACGCCGCCACCGCCTTGCTTGCCGTGGGAGACACCGCGACCCCGCTTCGCGCTCTCATTTATCTCGCCATCGCCCAGCGCGAAGACGGTGGTTTTTATCAGAATTTTTGGATTGATGGCCGTCCTTTTTGGAAAGGCGTGCAGCTCGACGAAGTCTCCTTCCCTATCATTCTGGCCTGGAGATTGTGGAAAGCCAACGCACTCGGTAACTTCGATCCCTACGTGAATGTGGTTCGCGCCTGCGGCTATCTCGTTCGCGAAGGACCGTCGACCTCCGAGGAACGCTGGGAGGAAGCAGCTGGTTATTCCCCTTCCACACTGGCCAGCAACATTGCGGCCTTGATCTGTGCCGCCGAGTTCATCGAAGCCCACGGCGACAGAGCTAGCGCCCAATTCGTGCGCGATCACGCCGACTTCCTCGAGTCGCACCTCGAGAAATGGACCGTCACCAACCAGGGGTCGCTCGTGCCCGGCATCACCCGGCACTATATCCGCATCAATCCAGCAAAGATCTGGGAAGGAAATAGTGGCGATGAGGACCCCGACAGCGGTGAACTGGTATTGGCGAATCAGCGTCCCGGCGATCGCTACCAATATCCAGCCAACCAAATTGTCGACCCAGGCTTCCTCGAGTTGGTGCGCTTCGGAATCCGCAGGGCTGGCGATCCTCTCATCGAGGACTCGTTGAAAGTCGTGGATGCGGTGTTGAAGGTGGAGACTCCCAAAGGCCCCAGTTGGAAGCGTTACAACCATGATGGATACGGACAGCGCGACGACGGCAGCTCATTTGACGGCTGGGGCGTGGGCCGTCCCTGGCCCCTGCTCACCGGGGAACGAGCAACCTACGAACTGGCCGCAGGCCGCAACGTCGATACTTACTTGCGGGCCATTGAAAACTTCACCACCGGCATCGGACTTATTCCCGAACAGATTTGGGATGGTCCGGACATGCCGGACAATTTCCTGACCCATGGTGGGGCCACCGGCTCCGCCATTCCTCTCATGTGGGCCCATTCCGAGTATGTAAAATTATTGCGCTCGGTGGTGGACAAGCGAGTCTTCGATTTGATTGACCCGGTGGCCGAGCGATATCGCAACGATAATCCCCGGCCGGTAATCGAAGTATGGAAGATGAACCGGCAAGTCCGTTCTATTCCTGCTGGAGGTTTACTGCGTGTGCAGGCCTCTTCTCCCTTTGTGCTGCATTGGAGTGACGACGAATGGAAGACGGTTAAGGACACGGCGTCCCTTCCCACCGCTGTGGGAGTGGACTACGCAGATATCGAGGTGGGACCTTCGCAAACAGCGCCCTTGCGATTTACCTTGTACTGGCCGCAAGAGAGCGAGTGGCAAGGGACGAATTATGAGGTTAACGTTGAACCGGCAACACCAGCTGTGATCAGAAAGGCGGTAACGGGTGGCTAGTCAAGTGGACAGCGTCGCACAAGGAAACGAAAAAACGAGCGCAAAGAGCGATCTCGCCGCCGTGGCGGCGCAATATGGCTTCGCCGACGAAACCCCGGAGCAACGTCAGCTCAACTATCTCTGCATCAATACGATTCGTACGCTCTCCATGGATGCGGTGCAGAAGGCCAACAGTGGTCATCCCGGAACTCCCATGGCCCTGGCTCCACTGGCATTTACCTTGTGGACCCGTTATCTGCGGCACAATCCCAGGAATCCGCAGTGGCCCGGACGCGACCGCTTCATTCTCTCCAATGGCCACGCCTGCATGCTGCTTTACTCCCTGTTGTACCTGACGGGCTACGATCTTTCGCTCGACGACATCAAGCAGTTCCGGCAATGGGGTTCCAAGACTCCCGGTCACCCCGAATACGGATTGGTACCAGGGGCTGAAGCCACGACTGGGCCGCTGGGTCAGGGTGTCAGCAATTCCGTCGGCATGGCCATCGCCCAGCGCTGGCTGGCTTCGCAGTTCAACAAGAAAGATCAAGCCCCATTCGACTATCGCATCTACGCTTTTTGTGGCGACGGTGACCTCATGGAAGGTGTCAGCAACGAAGCCGCCTCCGTGGCCGGACATCTTGGGCTCTCGAACCTCATCTGGTTCTACGACAACAATCACATCACTATCGAGGGCAGTACCTCGCTCGCCTTCAGTGATAACGTGGCCATGCGCTTCCAGGCCTGGCATTGGAACGTGCTGCACGTTACCGACGTCAACGACCTCGATATGGTTGACGTTGCTATCCAGGCCGCGCGCAGGGAAACGGCGCGCCCGACGATCATCATCGTTGACACTCACATCGGCTACGGCGCCCCCCATCGCCAGGACACCAAGGAGGCCCACGGCGAAGCCCTGGGTGAAGACGAAGTCCGCCTGACAAAAATCGCCTACGGCTGGCCGCCCGACGCTCATTTCCTGGTCCCCGATGAGGTGAAAGCCTTCATGGGTAAGGCCATCGATCGCGGCGCCGCGTGGGAGAAGGATTGGCAGACTGCTTATGACGCCTGGGCAAAGCAATTTCCCGATCTCGCCACAACCTTCCAACACATGGTGGATAAAAGCCTGCCCGACAACTGGGACAAAGACATTCCCTCCTTCCCTGCCGATGCCAAAGGCGTCGCCACGCGTGAGTCGAGCGGCAAAGTACTGAACGCGGTGGCGAAGACGGTGCCGTGGTTGTTGGGAGGCGCCGCTGACTTGGATCCTTCCACCAAGACCCTCATCAAAGATGCCGGCAGTTTCGAGAAAGGCAGCTACGGTGGCCGCAACTTTCACTTCGGCATCCGCGAGCACGCCATGGGCTCCATCATTAACGGCATGGCGCTATCAGGCCTGCGTCCATATGGGGCGACCTTCTTTGTCTTTTCCGACTACATGCGGCCGGTGCTTCGCCTGGCAGCAATGATGGATCAGCCCGTCATCTGGATTTACACCCACGACTCTTTCTGCCTAGGTGAGGATGGACCGACGCATCAACCGATCGAGCATCTCATGGCCGTGCGCGCCATTCCGCGACTGTTGCTGTTCCGTCCGGCGGATGCTAACGAGGTCGCTGAAACCTGGCGCTACATCATGCCGCTTGCAGAAGCAACCGGTGGCACTGGTGCTTACTCGCCAGGCAGTCCCCACGTTCGACCGCACTAAATACGCATCGGCCTCGGGGGTCGCTAAGGGAGCGTACATCATGGCCGATTCCGGCGGCACTCCCGACATCATCCTCATGGGAACCGGCTCAGAAGTCCAACTCTGCGTCGGGGCTTATGAAACACTCACCGCCAGTGGGGTGAAGGCACGGGTCGTCTCCATGCCCTGCTGGAGGCTGTTCGACGAGCAATCCGACGAGTACAAGCGACAGGTGCTTCCGCCCGAAGTGCGGGCCAGAGTGTCGGTAGAGGCGGGGACCGACCTGGGCTGGAAGGATTACGTGGGCAACGACGGATATGTTGTGGCTCGGACCGACTTTGGTGCATCTGCTCCTTATAAAGAGCTATTAAAGCACTTTGGGTTTACGGTGGATGACGTGGTGGCCAAGGCCCAGGACGTCATGAAAAAAATCAAAGGTTAATCTTGCAGGGGACGGCGCCGGCGCGCGGCCAAGATCGACGCACTCGAAAAGAAAACTTGCGAGGACTGAAATGAGCACTAACCCTTTATTGCAGCTTCACGCCTTTGGGCAAAGTATCTGGCTCGATCAAATGAGCCGCTCTCTGCTCACGACCGGCGAACTCAAGCGCCTGATCGCCGAGGATGGCCTCCGCGGAGTGACCTCCAACCCTACGATCTTCCAGAAGGCCATCAGTGGCAGTCAGGATTATGCCGACCAGTTGCAGACCCTGGCCCGCGGCGGTAGCGATGTTTCCCGCATTTATGAAGAAATCGTCCTCCAGGACATCGGCAATGGTGCCGACACCCTGCGCAGTGTTTACGATGCCAACGACGGCGCCGACGGATTCATCAGTCTGGAAGTTTCTCCGCTGCTTGCTAACGACACCAAGGCAACCATCGAGGAAGCCAAGAAGCTGTTCGCCCGCCTGAATCGTCCCAACGTGATGATCAAGGTTCCGGGCACGCCTGCCGGCCTTCCGGCCGTTGAGGAATTGCTCTTCTCCGGCCTGAACATCAATATCACGCTCATCTTCGCGGTCGGAAGTGTACGAGCAGGTCGCCGAGGCCTATATCAAGGGCCTTGAGCGCCGCGTCGCGGCCGGACTGCCGATCGACCGTATCGCCTCAGTGGCAAGCTTTTTCGTGAGCCGCATTGACGGCATGGTGGACAAACAGCTCGGGCAGCTCGCTGAACAGGCCACCGACGATCAGCAAAAGCAGCGCATCGATGCCCTGATGGGCCAAGCTGCCATTGCCAACGCAAAGCTAGCCTACGAGTCGTTCAAGCGCATTTTTGGCGGCGATCGTTTTGCCAAACTGAGAGAAAAAGGTGCCCGGGTCCAACGACCGCTTTGGGCTTCCACCAGCACCAAGAATCCGAAATATCCCGACACCATGTACCTCGACACTTTGGTCGGCGCCGATACGGTCAACACCGTACCTCCTGCGACTCTGGACGCCTTCCGTGACCACGGCACCGCCAAGGCAACTCTGGACACCGGAATCGAAGAAGCCCACCACGTCTTCGATGAACTAAAAGCCGTCGGCATCGACATGACCGCGGTCACCAACAAACTGACCGAAGAGGGCGTGATCTCCTTCTCAGAATCCTTCGACGAGTTGTTCGAAGTCATAGAAGCCCGTCGGGTCGAGGTGATGCGTTCCATCCTTGCCCGCCATCAAGCGGCGCTCGGCAAGTATCAGGACGATTTCGAGAATGCTCTGAAAAATCTTGATAAGCAGAAGGTCGTCTCCCGCCTGTGGAAGAAGGACCCCACGATCTGGAAGGACGGTCCCGACCACGAACAGATCATCAGCCACGCTCTTGGCTGGCTCAAACTTGCTGAGAGCATGCAGCCACATGTCGCCGAAATCGCTGCATTCGCGGAAGATGTTCGCAAGGCGGAGTTCGAATATGCCGTGGTCCTGGGCATGGGCGGCTCCAGTCTGTGTCCAGAGGTGCTGGCGCGCACCTTCGCCAGGAACGATGGTTATCCGCAACTCTACGTCCTCGACTCCATCGTGCCCACCGCAATACGCCACCTGGAGCAGAAGATCAATCTCGGCAAGACGCTCTTCATCGTCGCATCCAAGTCGGGTGACACCACCGAACCTCAGATGTTTGAGCGTTATTTCTACGATAAAGTTAAGCGCATCAAGGGCGACACGGCTGGTGAGAACTTTGTCGTTATCACCGATCCTGGAACGCAGCTAACCAAGGACGCCGCGCACCACCACTTCCGGCGCGTCTTCCTCAATCTGCCCGACATCGGTGGCCGCGACTCGGCGCTTTCGTATTTCGGCATGGTTCCCTTCGCCGTTATGGGCGGCGACGTGAAGATGTTGCTCGAACACGCCCTCCAGGTCGCCCACGCGTGTGTGGGGCCAGTCGGCATCCATGAGAATCCCGGCGCCCGGTTGGGAGCAGTTCTGGGCTCGCTCGCCAAAGCTGGACGCGATAAGCTGACCCTGATTACGCCCGCGCCCCTCGAGTCCCTGGGCCTTTGGATCGAACAGCTGATGGCCCAGAGCACGGGCAAAGAAGGTAAGGGCATTGTACCCGTCGCCGGTGAGCCCCTGGGTTCGCCCGACGACTACGGCGACGACCGGGTCTTCGTCTTCATTCACACGCAAGGAGCCAAGACCGGCGATATCGATGCCAAGCTCGCCGCGCTTGAAGCTGCCGGCCATCCCGTGCTTCGCCATGAACTGCACGATCCTCTTGATCTGGGCGAGGAATTCTTCTTGTGGGAATTTGCCACTGCCGTGGCGGGCGCGCTGCTCGGCGTCGACCCCTTTGATCAGCCAGACGTGCAAGCCGCCAAGGACAACACCAAGCGCCTGCTTGGCTGAATACGTCCAGAACGGCTCGCTCCCGCAACAGAAGCTAATCATTGCCGAGGAATCGATGCGCGTCTTTGGCGACGAAGGCACGCGCGATCTATTGCGTCGCGGGGGATCGTCCATCCAGGAGATCGTTAACGCCCATCTCGCACGCATCAAGCCCGGCGACTACTTCGCCGTCACCCAATACATTGAAGAGCTGAACAACTACGAAGGATTGCTGCAACAGATTCGCATCGCCGTGCGGGACGAGGAAAAGGTGGCGACCACCAGCGGCTACGGACCACGCTTCCTTCACTCCACCGGCCAGTTGCACAAGGGTGGTCCCGACACCGGAGTGTTCCTTCAGATCACCTCGGAGGACATCAATGATATTGAGATCCCCGGCGAGAAATACACATTTGGCGTGCTCAAACAGGCCCAGGCGCTGGGTGACTTAGAGGCTCTCGTTGCCCATTCTCGCCGCATCGTCCGGGTTGACCTCGGACGTGACGTGGAGAAGGGGCTGCGCCGCCTGCTGGTGCTGATTAAGAACGGAGTCACGCAGGCCGCCGCTGCAGAGGCTGGTGTTCGCCAATAAGACGTGGCTCGACCGGTCCTCGAATCCCAACTCTCACTCGCGAGGAGCGCGATGAATATGAGCACAGTCGTCCAACCGAAGCCTCTGCAACTTGAGCAACCGTCGCTCCCCAAGGGTGACTCCTGCCTGCTGGTCATCTTCGGCGCGACCGGCGATCTCACCCATCGCAAGTTGATCCCTGCGCTTTACGACTTGGCCTGCGTTGGTTGTACCAGCCGCAACTTCGACGTACTGGGGATCGGTCGTACCAAGCTTACCGACGACGAACTTCGTGCGCGCCTGCGCGAGGGCGCTGCCAACTCAAAGGACGCCCGCAATTTCACCGGCGATGGCTGGAACGATTTTGCCAAGCGCCTGCATTACCTGGTCGGCGACGCCAACCAGCGGGAGTTCTACCCTCAGCTGAAAGCGAAGATCGAAGAGATGCAAAAGAACGGCGCCAGCCAGAACGTGCTGTTCTACATATCGACTTCGGCCTCATTGGCTCCGCCAATCGTTGAAGGTCTCGGCGCCGCTGGGCTGGCTCGCCGCAGCGAAGGCTGGACGCGCATCATCCTGGAAAAGCCGTTTGGGCGCGATTTGCAGAGCGCCCACGAGCTCAACGAAATCGTCTCACGCGTCTTTGAGGAGCCCTCGGTTTACCGCATCGATCACTATCTCGGCAAAGAAACCGTACAGAACATCATGATGTTCCGCTTCGGCAACTCGATGTTCGAACCGGTGTGGAACCGAAATTACATCGAATATATCGAAATCACCGCAGCAGAAACTCTGGGGGTCGAGAATCGCGCTGCATTTTATGAAGAGACCGGCGCTCTGCGCGATATGGTCGCGAACCATCTCCTCCAGTTGCTGACGCTCACCGCCATGGAGCCTCCGGTTGCCTTCGACGCCGAGGCCGTGCGTGGGCACAAGGTAGAAGTGCTGCGTGCCATTGCTCCGATGTCAAAGGACGAGGTCGCTCGCAGGACCGTTCGCGGACAGTATGGGCCGGGACAGATCGACGGCAAACCGGTGCCCGGCTATCGGCAGGAAAAAGGCGTGAATCCGAATTCGCGAACTGAGACCTATGTCGCGGTCGAATTTCACGTCGACAACTGGCGTTGGGCGGGAGTTCCCTTCTATGTCCGCGCAGGCAAGCGGTTGGCCAATCAGTTGACCGAGATTGCGGTTCACTTCAAACGCACGCCACAAGCTCTGTTTTCCCGAAGCCCCGGGGACGTGCACCACAACGTAATCACCATGCGCATCCAGCCGAACGAAGGTATTTCCCTGAGCTTCGGCGCCAAGCAGCCCGGATCGAAGATGCGCGCGAGCCGTGTGGATATGGACTTCTCTTATCGCGATGCATTCGGCGGTGAGAGCCCGGCGGCGTATGAGACACTCTTGCTTGACGCCATGCGGGGTGATGCAACGCTCTTCACGCGCCGCGACGAAGTGGAGGCGGAGTGGCGTATCATCACGCCGATGGAAGAGGCTTGGGCGGGGATGCCAGCGCCGCAATTCCCCAACTATGCCGCCGGCAGCGAAGGTCCAGAGGCTGCCGACGGACTCATCCAATATGACCATCACCGCTGGCGCGGGCTGAAGCGGACGGCCGCTGAGGACGATTAATGGCTGGCATGAACGCCCGGCCTGCCATCGCATTGGCCATATCGGATGTTGATGGAACTTTACTCGATCCCGGCAAGAACCTCACTCCCGGCGCTCCGGCAGCGGTAAAACGGCTCAGGCAGGCTGGAGTCCGCTTTACCATCGCTAGTGCGCGTCCGCCGCGGCTCACGCGTACGTTATTACGGGACCTTCACGTTACCGAGCCCTCGGCATGCTTCAATGGAGCCTTGCTGATTGATCCGGACTGCAACGTGCTGCATCAATTACCGATGGCGCCTACCGATGCCCAGACAGTGGCCGACTACATCCGCAAGAGCCCACTCGACCTGTGGGTCTATACCGGGAGCGATTGGTTCGTCAGCAACCCATCCGGCCCGCATGTGCAACATCAGGAAGAACTGATGCGGTGCGATGCCACGCCGCTCCTCAACTACGACATGTCGCAGCTTCATGTGCTGAAGCTGGTTGGCGTCAGTGACGATTATGAGGCGGTAAGACGAGCCCAGTCCGACCTCGAGAGCTTGTGTTGTATTGGAATCTCGGCGACTCGTTCTTCTGACTATTATCTTGACGTAACCCATGCTGATGCCAATAAAGGCATGGTCGTTCTCACGCTATCCAAGATGTTAGCCATCCCAACCGAACAGATTGCCACTATCGGTGACATGAACACCGACGTTCTGATGTTTCAAAACAGCGGCTTGAGCATCGCCATGGGTAACGCAACCGACGACGTCAAGAAGCAATCCAATTACGTGACCCGGAGTAACACGGACGACGGTTTTGCCTACGCGATGGAACATTTCATCCTTGGCGTTCGGAACCGCCAGGTCGCTGCCGACTAGATTCGTTCGAAGTCATGCAATCGCGGTAACGGGTAGAGCACTGCCTCAGCACCACGTTAGCTGCCTTTATCTTGCACGGAGCCGCTTTGATTTGGCGGTCGAGAGAATGGTCATCATCCTGATGGGAGTGTCGGGTGCAGGCAAGACCACTGTCGGACAGGCGCTCGCCCAAAAGCTGCAATGGCGTTTCGCCGAAGGTGATGACTTACACTCCGCTGCCAACATCGCCAAGATGCACGCCGGAATTCCGCTAACCGACGAAGACCGCGCGCCCTGGCTTCAGTCGCTCCGCCAGGCGATTACCGTGTGGCTGGCCGCGGGCGACAATGTTGTCTTGGCTTGCTCGGCGCTGAAAGCTTCTTATCGCGATCTTCTGCGGGTGAGCCCGGACGTCAGGTTTGTGTACCTGCATGCCAGCTTCGAGGTGATTGCCAAACGCTTGGCTGCGCGCAAGGGACACTACATGAATCCAGATCTACTGCGCAGCCAATTTGACACTCTCGAAGAGCCGAAAGATATCCTAACGGTTGATGCCTGCTTGTCGCCGGCGGACCTCGTAGACGAGATTCGGGCTGCGCTGGCAATTTAGCCCCGCCGGGACTGCACCGTGTCCTGCGTCCTGCCCTTCCACTGCCCACCTCGGCCTGACCAGTAGTTGAGTGCCGAATGCACCGTGGCGGCCATATAAAATACCGCGCTGATGGGCAGCGTCAATGCCCATAAGGCGTTCAACTTGTAAAACCGGACCATCGGCGTATACGTGATGAACATCAGAATGTAAGCCGTTGCTCCAAGCAGGGTAAGCATTCGCGAACCACTCACCAGCAGCGCCAGCGGCACTATGTAAATCAAGATGAGCCCCATCACTGCGCCAGCCAGCAGCCATAGCGAGTGTTTCAACTGATTAAACGCAGTCCGCGCAATCATGTGCTCAATTTCTCCGAACGACTCGTAAGCACGCAGGCTTCTCGTGTCTGGCGTCACCCCGAGCCACACTTTGCCAGCACCATGCTTTACCCTGCGTGCCAGAGCGCAATCGTCGATGATCTCACCACGAATCTCCGCGACTCCGCCTGCACTCGCCAGCGCTTCTGGCCGAAGCAAGATGCAGCCGCCGGCAGCGCCTGCCGTCTTACGTCGCGGATTTCCTATCCAGCCAGGCGGATACAGCATGAAGAAAAAGAACACGAACGCTGGAATAAGCAGCTTCTCGGGCACGCTGCGGCAGTGCAGCTTTACCATGAACGACGCCAGATCGTAGCCTCCACTCTCGGCAATTCCAATCAGTGTGCCGACGCTTTCCGGCGAGTGCAGAATATCGGCGTCGGTGAGCAGCAGAAATTGCGGATGCAGCCCTAATGCCTGATCGATACCCTGTTGCATCGCCCAGAGCTTGCCAGTCCAGCCATCCGGCAGGGGCTGGCCATGAATTATGGTTAGCGCACTTGGGCGCGGGCTTTCCCCGGCAGCTCGACGCGCTACTTCCGCAGTGCCATCCGTACTGTTGTCGTCCACAAGGAAGATGTGAATCGCGTCGGCGCAAGTTTGCCCCAGCAGAGACCGTACCGATTCGCCAATTGTGTCGGCCTCATTGCGAGCGGGAATGATTATCGCGATGGGGCCTCGTATTACCGGCAAAGGCGCCTGTTGTACGACCAAGCCTTTCACCCGCCAAAACCGCCCATGCCCAACCACAAGGTAGAGCCAGGCCATGACGCAGACCAACCCGGCAATGAGAGCAAACAAATGCATGCGGTTCCAGTTTGGTGGTCAGAAAGAAAAGAGCGTGAACCTATCGGCTCGCCAGTCCGCCAGCCGTCTCAGCGCCGTCTATCACGTAGACGTGTCCATTCAGGTACGTGGCGTCGTCAGAGGCCAGAAACGCGAAAAGCGCTGCAACTTCCTCGGGCTGCGCATGACGCTGCAATGGAATCTTCCGGTTCACAGCCTCCAACATTTCGTCGGAGTACTCCGCACGCTGCATGGGAGTCAGCACATATCCGGGCGCAACCGCGTTGACCCGTACTTTCGGAGCCAGCTCCAGTGCCATGGAGCGCGTTAACTCAATCACCCCAGCCTTGGTAGCGTTGTAGTCTGCATAGTAGGGATAGCCCATGATGCCATTGGTGGACGCAGTGTTCAGGATCACTCCGCCGTCGTGTTCCATCATGTACCGGGCCGCTGTCTGCGCGACGTAGAAAACCCCCGTCAGGTTCACTGCCAACACCCGCTTCCACTCGCCGGCCGTGATGTCGAGAAACTTGTGACGAATGCTGATGCCCGCATTGTTGATAACGACGTCCGCTCCGCCCAGGTCGCGGACAATGGCGGCGAAGGCACGCTGGACTTGCTCCTGATCGGAGACATCGGCCACAAAGGTCCCCGCAATGCCAGGCTGTTGCGCCAGGATCCGTTCGCACGCGGCGGGATCGCGGTCGAGAACAGCGACGGCTGAGCCTTCCTCCAGGAACCGCACCACGGTGGCCGCTCCAATGCCGCTCGCGCCGCCAGTGATAACCACGCGCTTGCCTTTGAGTCCCCGCATATTCTCCTTCGCTTAGCTCGACCGATCTTCGGGAGACAGGATAGCAAACGCACCTCTCGCTCTTCCCCGCCTCATTGGCGTCAATACCTGTTACACTCTTGCGAAAACGATATGACCCCGAATGTAGAAGGTCTCCGTACCCAACTGTACGCCGATCCCGAGGGCAAATTCGTCCACGACGTCATACTCGATTCCTGCCGCCGGCATGCAGCCAAGATCGCCGTGATCGATACCTCGTGCGTGCCTGCCCGACACATTACTTATGCGGCCTACGGTGAACTGGTGGAGCGGGTAGCGCGTGGCCTGGTCGCAGCCGGAATTCGTCCTGGAGAGATGATTGGTATTTATCTGCCCAATTGCTGGGAGTTCGGCATCGTCTATCATGCCGCTACGTTAGCTGGCGCGGTACCGACAACAATGAATCCAACCTACCGCGAACGCGAGGTCCGCTATCAACTAGAAACTTCGGACGCGGTCGCGCTGATCACTGACGGCGCATTGCTCACGAATATTGACCTCTCAGGCCTTCCTGGCTTGCGGAACGTGTACACCATCCGCAATCCCGGCCCCTGCGGCTCGCAGTCGTGGGATTCGCTCTTCGAGCCCAACCTAAGTACACGCCTGCCCGAGCCCTCGCGGGATTCGCGACTCACCCTCGCCACGCTTCCCTTCTCCAGTGGAACCACAGGGTTGCCCAAAGGCGTCATGCTGTCGCATTACAACCTGGTGGCCAATGTTTTCCAGACCCTCACTCCAGGAGAAGTCGGCGCCATCAGCGATCAGGATGTATTGTTGTGCTTTCTTCCGCTCTATCACATCTACGGCTTGACGGTAGGCTTGAACCTGACTCTCATGCGCGGGTGCACGCTTGTATTGATGGCGCGTTTCGACTGCGAACGTTCGCTGGAAGCCATCGTACAGGATGGCGTTACGGTCACGCTTTGTGTGCCACCAACGTTGCTGGCGTATTGCCAGGCAGCAGAGCAGGGGAAGTTTCCGAAGGAACATCAAATGCGGTGGGTAAAATCGGGTGCGGCTCCCCTTGCCCCGGAGTTGGCACGCCGATTTACCGAGAGCACTGGGCTTCCTATTCGCCAGGGCTACGGAATGACCGAGGCCTCGCCAGTCACGCATATGGGGTTTCTAGTTCCCGAGCTGTACCGCCCGAATTCTGTTGGCGCGCCGGTTGTCCAAACCGAATGTCGGGTCGTGGACGAAAGAGAGAAGGACGTCACACCCGGTGAAATCGGCGAGTTGGTGATGCGCGGACCGCAATTCATGCTGGGCTACTGGAAATCGCCGGACGCGACCGCCGCAGTGCTCCGCGACGGATGGTATTGGTCTGGCGACGTTGTGCGGGTGGACGACAGCGGCCAGTATTACGTAGTAGATCGGCGCAAGGAAATGATGAAGTACAAGGGCTTCTCGATTGCGCCCGCCGAGGTGGAAAGCGTGTTGCTCGAACACCCCGCAGTATTCGACTGCGGCGTAGTATCGCGCCTAGACAGTACTGGCGAAGAAATTCCCTGCGCCTTCGTTGTTTTGCGAGAAGCAGAGGTGGCCAACAAGCAGACCGAGGCTCTCCTCCAGGGATTCGTCGCTGACCGCCTAACCAATTACAAAATGCCGCGTGAAGTTTATTTCGTACAAACGCTGCCCCGCACCGCTTCGGGAAAAATTCTGCGTCGCGAGCTGCGCAAGCTCCTCTGACTGCCCTTCTCTCCCTTCGACTCACATTGCCATGTGACTGCCGACACACCACGTTACGGTAGATTTGTCTACACTAAAGTCGGATTCTTACCGCCCGCTCACTCGGGCGTCATTGGAGGCGTATGCATACCCGGAAAGCAACATTCATCATCCTCATTGCGGTAGTTCTGATGCTCGTCGGCAGCATCGCAGCAAAAGACAATGCTATGGGCATTGCCTTAAAGCAAACCGTAAACTTCACCCAACCGACACTTGTAGGCGGGACTTTATTGCCCGCAGGCGACTACAACATAACCCACGAAATGCAGGGCCAGACCCACGTCATGATCTTCAAGCAGATCGGCGGAACCGCGGAGACTAAAGCAACCTGCACTCTCGTCCCGCTGACCGCAAAAGCCTCGCGCTCGGAGCAGCAGTTCAAGCAGAATGCGAAGAATGAGCGCGTCCTGGTTCAAATGACCTTTGCCGGCGACAAGGCTACACACGTGCTTGCACAGTAGTCGCCGCAGCATAAAAAGCAATGGCGGCCTCGCGGCCGCCTTTGTTGCATTAGCTAAGGAATCAGGACTTCGCTATTCCGCAGCGTACTGCCGGATAATCGAGCGAAATTCATCGTCGCTGAGCAGACCGCCTTTTTCGATGGCTTTGCGCTTCACTAGTTCCAGGACGGCAGCGCGATCCGACTCAGCCACGTTTGCGCCGAGCTCTTCGGCTTTGAGCCGGATACTATCGAGTCCACTCTTCTTCCCCAGCACCACGCCACGCCTGGCGCCCACTAATTCGGCAGCGTAGGGTTCGATGGCTTGCGGGATATGGAACTGGCTTGCGACCGCCCCACTCTCACGCAGAAACAGATTGTCCCCAATCAACGGCTTCCAACCTTCAAGCTGATACTTCCCTGCCCGGCACACCACTTCCGACACCTCCCGCACCTTTGGGATATCCATCTCGACCGGGACGCCGTAGAGACACTGCAGGGCCAGCGCTACTTCGGCGAGGTCGGTGTTTCCGGCACGCTCCCCCATGCCATTGATGGTTCCCTGAATCCAGGTTGCGCCGCCTCGCACGGCTGCAATCGCCGCAGCCGTGCCCAGTCCGAAGTCATTATGGCCATGCCAGTGGATCGGAACGTCTGCGCCAATCCATTCACTCACCCAACGCACCAGAAATTCGGCGGCTTCCGGCGTGCATGCTCCTATCGTGTCCACCACAACCACTTCCCTGGCTCCCGCGTCCAGTGCCTTGGAATAGATACGCTTGAGGAAGTCGAGATCGGCGCGGGTTCCATCTACTCCGAAGAACGCAACCCGAATGCCGTTTTCCGCGGCGTATCGGATGGCTTCCGTCACACGCCGAACCGCCTCATCACGGGAAATGCCATACGCTTTCAGCTTGATTTCGCTGATGGGTACCTCGATTACCGAGGCTTGCAATCCCAGACGCATCAATTCTTCCACGTCTCCCAGGGTCGCGCGTGCAAAACCCCATATTTCGGAGTGTTTCAGACCTGCCTGCAGGATCATCGAGATGGCTTCGCCATCTTCCTTCGACACCTTGGGAAAGCCCGCCTCGATGCGCCCCACACCGAGTTCATCCAGCTTCTTTGCAATTTCAAGCTTTTGCTGGGGACTGAAGACGACGCCGACCGTCTGCTCTCCGTCGCGTAGCGTGGTGTCATAGAAGCGCACCGGCCGCGAGCGTTCGAAGCTGGGGCACACATCCGGCCGCGCATTCAACTCGCTTGTCCAGACTTTCCCGGCGAACTGGGTCACTTTAGCGCTCCATCCGCTCTGAAGCGCTTTCTGGCGCTTTCACACCATAAGCCTCTTCCCACGAAATGACTGGATTCCGAAGAATGCCGATCTGCTCGATCTCGCACTCCATCATGTCGCCGGGTTTCAGGAACCATGCCTTGGGATCGGCGCTGAAGGCCGCCACGCCTGACACCGTTCCAGTCGACACCACATCACCCGCGCTATAGCCCATGGCGGAATAGTGCGCCAGGATTTCGGGAATGGTCACCGACATCTTGCTGGTGTGCGAACGCTGCCGCGGTTCCCCATTCACACGCAGTTCCATCGCCAGGTTATGTGGATCGGACATCTCGTCAGCCGTGACGATGTGCGGCCCCAGCGGACAGAAGGAATCAATCCCCTTGCAAAAGCTGAAGACGCCCGACTTCATCTCCTGCCGCTGAATATCACGCGCAGTAATATCATTGAAAATCACATAGCCGCCGATGTACTGTGAGGCATCCGCGGCCGTGAAATGCTTGCCGGCTTTCTTCAGGACAACAGCGAGTTCGAGTTCGTAATCGAGTTCCTGGGTAAGATGCGGCGGGAAAATCACCGGCTCATCGGGCCCGATGATAGCGTCTACATTCTGGAAGAAGACAATCCACGGCAGAACTGGGTGAGAGAACCCTGCCTGTTGAGCTTCATGATGATGTTCGCGAAAATTGCCGGCGGTATGGAAAAACTTCTTGGGAATAATCGGCGCCTTGATACGACTTTCATCACGCGAGTAAGTGACAGGCTCGCCATCGACACCAATTGGCGGCTGCTCCGCCTTCAGATAATCCAGTGCTGCACGAGCTGCATCCAGACTGCGATCGCCACCTTCGAAGAGGGACCGCATATCGCTGGGCACGCGAATATTCGCAACCGATTCGTAGCCGCTATTTTTTTCACGAAGATACAGCTTGTAAGCCGCATTCAGGTCAGCGATTCGGTCATCCGCCGCCAGCGCGCCAATATGTTGGTTCCCTGATTTGTCGAGAAAGGTGACCAGTCTCATTTCCAGCTCAGTGTCGTCGGGATATCAGGCCCTAGGGTGCGAAGGTCTTTTCCCGCTGCACATAGTGCTTCTGGAAGTAGTCGCGGTACTGACCGGTGCGTACTTCGTCCAACCACGGCTGGTTCTCGCGATACCAGGCGATGGTCTGCGCCAGCCCTTGATCGAAACGAACCTTAGGCTGCCAACCCAGCTCGCGCTCCAGCTTTTCACAGTTGATGGCATAGCGCAGGTCGTGTCCCTTACGGTCGGTCACGAACTGAATGAGCGATTCGGAGCGGCCCAACGCAGCGAGAATCGACTTCGCGACTTCGAGGTTGCGCTTCTCGCAGCCCCCGCCGATGTTGTAAACCTCGCCTTCACGTCCCCGCTGTAACACCACATCCAAAGCCGCACAATGATCGTTGACATGAATCCAGTCACGAACATTGCTGCCTTTGCCATAAACCGGCAGACGCTCGCCCGCCATCGCCTGGGCGATCATCAGTGGGATGAACTTTTCCGGAAACTGGTATGGCCCATAGTTATTGGAACAGCGCGTAACTACCGCCGCAAACTTGTGGGTGCGCACATAGGCCAGCACCAGCAGGTCGGATGCCGCTTTCGTCGCCGCGTAGGGACTGTTTGGCTGCAGCGGCGATTCTTCCGTGAACTCCCCTTCTTCGCCCAAGCTGCCGTATACCTCGTCAGTACTGACGTGCAAGAAACGGGGTACGCCTGCTTCCCGGCAAGCCTGAATCAGGTTATGGGTCCCGTCCACATTGGTGCGGACAAAAGCCGCAGCGTCTTCAATGCTGCGGTCTACATGGCTCTCCGCGGCAAAGTGTATGACGGCATCGCATCCTCGCATCACATCCCGGACAGCGGGGTCGCAGATGTCGAACTGCACAAACTCGCAGCGGCCCTGCTGCAGTGCCGGTTCAAGGTTCTTCAGATTACCGGCATAGGTAAGTTTGTCGAGGACCACCAATTTCCATTCCGGATGCCGCGCCAGCGCGTGATGAACGAAGTTCGAGCCAATAAATCCAGCGCCTCCCGTGACGAGCAGCTTCATACGCTACGCACCGTCGCCGGCTCTTCTGCGGTGCGCAGAACCTTGTCCCGCACCATATTGCTGGCGTGCCAGAGCGATTCGAAGGTGCCGGCGTCGGTCCACCAGCCCTCCAGCAGGGTGTGTTGCAGGGTGCCTTCCGTAATGTAACTGTTGTTGATGTCGGTAATCTCATATTCGCCGCGCCCCGAGGGCTTCAGGGTTCGTATGCGGTCGAAAACGGTGCCATCGTAAAAATAGATACCGATGACTGCGTACGATGAGAGCGGCTTCTTGGGCTTCTCCTCGATGCGAACGATCCGTCCTTCCTCAAACACGGGCACTCCGAAACGCTCGGGGTCGGTGACTTCTCTCAGCATCACCATGGCGCCCTTTTCGAGCTGCTCAAAGGCCGTCGCCGCAACGCGAATGTCGCCTTCAATAATGTTATCGCCCAGCACCACGCAAACTTTGTCGCCTTTTGCCCAAGGCTCGGCCAGCCGAAGTGCATCGGCAATTCCGGCTTCTCCCTCCTGGTAGGCAAAACTGAGTTGCTGCAGACCGAATTCCTTGCCGTTTTGCAATAGGCGCAGAAAATCGCCGGCGTTCTGCCCTCCAGTAACGATGAGGATGTCGCGAATACCGGCATCCACCAGCGTCTGCAAAGGATAGAAGATCATCGGCTTGTCGTACACCGGCAAGAGGTGCTTGTTGGTAACGCGAGTCAGCGGATACAGGCGTGTGCCAATGCCGCCCGCCAGGACTATTCCCTTCATAGCTCTCCGTTCTTGTGCCGCGAACAGCGCGAATCCGTACTCCGGAATCTGCCGGCGCTTCCACTTCAAAGTCATGGAAGCACCTTGCCAGGGCGCGCGGGAAGATGAACTGTTCAGCAACGAGTACTTATGATTATCAGCGAATCGCGTCCTGCATGGCAAGCCGTAGTTGGCTCCGCCAATCCGGAAGCACAATCCCGAACGTAGCTTGCATCTTCGCATTGGAAAGCACAGAACTCCGAGGCCGGCGGGCTGGCGTCTGATACTGTTCGCTGGTGATAGGGACTACCCGCTTGGCCTTCAAAGGGCCGCCAAATTCCCCCGTCTCCGCCGGCCAATCAAGGAGCGCCTCATAGTCTTCCAGAATGGCTCGAGCGAACCCCTCCCACGAGGTCTGCTCGGCGGCCGTCAGATGGAAAAGCCCGCTCTGCCAGCTGCCAGTCTCGCTATTGCGCTGCAGCGACTTAGCCAGAATGATGGCGGTTGCCTCTGCGATCGTGCGTGCCCACGTCGGCGCTCCGTACTGGTCAGAGACCATGCGAAGTTCTTCCTTCTGACGAGCCAGCCGCAAAACGGTACGTAAAAAATTCTTGCCCCGCGTGTCGTATACCCAGGTAGTTCTCAGAATGAGGTATGGGCACCCGGAAGCCATGACCAACTGCTCGCCTTCCAGCTTCGTCTTACCATACGTGTTAAGCGGGCCAGTCGCGTCGTCCTCTCGATAGGCATTGGTGGGAAGCTTATTACCGTCGAAAACGTAATCCGTGGAATAGTGAACGAGGAGACAGCCGTTGCGCGCCAGTTCCAGTGCCATACGCGCTGGGGCCGCGGCGTTGACGGTTCGCGCCAGCTCCGGCTCGCTCTCGGCTTTGTCTACCGCCGTATAGGCAGCGGCATTCACCAGGACATCCGGCTCGAATTTTCGAACCGCTCGCGCGACGGCTTCAAGATCAGACAGGTCCAGCTGATCCCGCGTGAGAGCGGTCACCTCACCCAGAGGCGCCAGAGTCCGCTGCAACTGCCAGCCGATCTGTCCAGTCGCCCCGGTAATAAGTAGTCGCAGGCTCATGGCTGGTACCGCGGCAATTGATCGTGAGGAACCTGCGAGAGTGGCAGATAGCGCCGGTCTTTCTCAGACAAGATTGGGGCGGGCGTATCCCAATCGATACCTATCTTGGGATCGCTCCAAAGCACACCGCGGTCGTCGCTGGCATCATAGTAGTCACTGCACTTGTAAAGGAAGTCGGCAGTTTCCGACTGAACCACGAAGCCGTGGGCGAATCCCTTCGGAATGTAGAGCTGCAGGTGATTTTCCGCGGAGAGCAATACACTCACCCACTTGCCGAAGCTGGGCGAACCCAACCGGACATCGACCGCGATATCGAGCACCTCGCCCTGTACCACACGACATAGTTTGGCTTGCGGATGTCGCAGCTGATAATGCAGGCCGCGCAGGACTCCGCGCGTCGAGCGGGAGTGGTTGTCTTGTACGAATAGCTCAGAAATGCCCGCACCGTCCAGGACGCTTCGGCGATAGGTTTCCATGAAGAAGCCGCGCGGGTCCGCATGTACTCGTGGCTTCACAACCAGCACACCGGGCAACTGCGTTTCGATGATCTCCACGTTCTCTCCAGGCGCGGCCGAGCAATGGAACCGCGCACTTCTTTCCAAAGAATAGACGAAGCGACGATTATAATTCGTGCTTCCTAACCTATGTTGCGCTGCTCCACCATCATCGTGACGTACAACTCCGGCACCAGCATCGGACCTTGCCTGGAGGCACTGGTGCGCGAAGATTGCGAGATTGTGGTCGTGGACAATGCCTCGCACGACACCTCGGTGGAACAAGTGGAGGAATTCGTAGCATGGCACCCTGTGCATCTGGTGGCAAATCCCAAGAACCTTGGCTTCGCCGCCGCTGTGAACCAGGGCGTACGCGACAGTGCCGGAGACGTCCTACTGGTGCTCAATCCTGACACCATTGCTGAGCCAGGGGCTGTAAAAGCCTTGCTGCAATGCCTAAGCGCGACAGGCGCAGTCGCTGCAGGCGGTGCGTTGCAGGAAAAAGATGGCGCCCCTGCGCGCGGTTTTGCTTTCCGACGCCTGCCAACCCTGGCCGACTTGCTGTGCGAAGCGATGCTGGTAAACCGCATCTGGCCACGCAATCCCATCAATCGAAGGTACCGCTGTCTCGATGCCGATTATTCCCAGCAGCAGGAGGTCGAACAGCCGGCCGGGGCATGTCTGGCGTTCACGCGCGTAGCATGGGAGTCCGTTGCCGGCTTTGACGAGCGGTTCTTTCCTGTGTGGTTTGAAGATGTCGACTTCTGCAGGCGCATACTGGATAACGATGGCAAGATCACGTATTGCCCGGAGGCTCGATTCTGGCACCGTGGTGCACACAGCGTGGGACAACTATCCTTTCGCGATAAACAACTCTTTTGGTACGGCAATATGTTGCGATACGCGCGAAAACATTTCCCGGAAAGACAAGTCAAGCTACTGCGGGCCGGCATCGCGGCCGGCATGCTGTTACGTGCGATCGGGGCCATATTCGGAGCGAGAAAGACGGCGTTGAATGAAACACTGGCGGCTTATCGACTCGTCGTGAAGAGCGCTTTCACAAAACCTGCCTCCGACTCGTGAGCTATCAACTAGCGCGCCGCCAACCATGCTCGAAATCCCAAGGCCTTGCAACGGCATTTATTTGGGTGCACCGGAGGGCAGAGCCAGTCTACTTCGCCGCAGCTTGCGCGCTCACGGTTGATTCTCCTCCATTGGTTACGAATTTCCAGAAGGACCGAAGGCCCTTTGTCCAGCGCAGATCGCACACCTGTGCAAGGGACAGGCACGTACGTATGTTTTCCTCGGATCCGCGATACGTGGGTAGCAGCCGAAAAGCTACGTTATGCTTGTCGGTTGATTCGATTGGCTCGATCACCGACGGAAAGAACACGCCCTGACCCACTGCAAAGCTATTCGCATGACCGACCTTGATGGTGTTCTTCGGCCCGACCAACAGCCGGCGATAGCAGAATAAAAGAGTTCCATCGCCAGAGACGGATAGGTGCCCGTAGGTTCGCCGGGGCATCTTGTTAATACGGGCCGTAAAGGCCACTACTGCGTCGCCTGTGCTCGGTTTTACGTGCTCGTGCATCACCAGGGCACGCAGCAGACTCCATGCAAAGATGCTCCCAAAAAACGCCAGCCGCAGGGCCCATCCGAACATCAGGAAGCAAACGACGATAAGGACTAACGAAAAGATGATGCCGAGCACAGGACTGAGCAGAGCGGTGACCAGCAACAATACATACAGGACGTTCCGTGCGCCCTTCAGCAGAAAATCAAGGAATGGGAACGGGCTGATCATGACCAGCACATCGAACGAGTGCCCCACTAACCAGACGACAAAGGTAATCGCTAGGCCAAGGGCCGTGAACAAAACCGCCGCCGCGATCCCAAACGCATGGTGAACACCGCTCGTCTGGGCCGTGGAAGCATAGACGACCGGGCCCGACACGAGGTATGCCAATAATCCTTTCCAGGATGCGAAACCCATGACCCGCGCCACCTGGTCCACTACAACCGGAAACGCAATCAGTACGAGGGCTGCATGGTTTACGAATAGCACCTCGGCCGCGTCCAGGGGCTTCTTGATGAGTGGGGCAAATCCGCCGATTGTATCCTTGAGGAAAATAAGCACCAGCAGCAGTATCACCGGTATCCAGAATTTAGGCTTCTGGATAAGCGGTAGCTGGTCCCGTTCAAGCTTGGGGGTGCGATAGTACTGCCAGATGCCCATCACGCAGACCCCGACCAGTGGAGAGATAGCTGTACTGGTGACTGTGGCCAGCGCCATGGAAATCTCGGCGCCACTTCTTAGCGCACTATGTGCTTTTTCCTCGTCATCGCCCTGCGCAGGCGCAATGACCGCAAATACCAGCAAGAACGTAAGCAGAAGACAACACCGGCGCATTGCTTGTCTCCACCCTTCTCTACCAAGGCTGCATCACCGAGGATCCGGCGAGCTAGCCCGACAGAAGACAGTTACTTGTCGCCAAGAAAATAGCACAGGACCGGTAGCAGAGCCAGTACTGCTCTGCTGTAGGAGAGTTTGATCCGCAGCTATGTCCCGGGAGTTAGGGCTTGCAGTGGGCACGTACTTTGTTGCTGCGCGAGGTTTCCAGCGCAGGCTCAGACAAAAAATTCCACCCAAGCACTGGAGCCTGGGTGGAACGCCACCAGCGGACGGTCTTCGTTTTCCGAAGAGCTATACCCCTATCACTGCCACCAACTCCTTCACCGAGTCGGCGCTCTTCTGCAGGGCGGCCTGCTCCTCCGGAGTCAGCTTGATCTCAAATATCTTCTCGATACCATTCGAGCCTAGCTTGCATGGCACGCCGACAAATAGCCCGTTGATGCCGTACTCGCCCTCCAAGTAAGCGGCACAGGGAACTATTTTTTTCTTGTCCTTCAGGATGGCCTCCGCCATCTCGGTGACGGCGGAGGATGGTGCGTAGTAAGCGCTTCCTGTCTTGAGGTGCTTTACGATCTCGGCCCCGCCGTCGCGGGTGCGTTGCACCAGACGTTCGATGGTGGTCTTGTCCATCAGCTCGGTAATAGGAATGCCGGCCACAGTCGAGTAACGCGGCAGCGGAACCATGGTGTCGCCGTGGCCGCCGAGTACAAAAGCCGTCACGTTCTCGACAGAAACATCCAGCTCCCTGGCGATGAAGGTGCGAAAGCGTGCCGAGTCGAGAATGCCCGCCATGCCGATCACACGATTGCGAGAAAATCCACTGAGTTTGTAAGCCGCCTGCGCCATGGCATCAAGTGGGTTGGAGACGATGATCAGGATGCAATTGGGCGAGTACTGCACCGCCTTTCCCACCACATCGCTCATGATCTTGAAGTTGGTGTTGAGCAGGTCGTCCCGGCTCATGCCGGGCTTGCGCGGGATGCCCGCCGTGATGACTACGATGTCCGAGTTTGCCGTGTCCGCGTAATCGTTGGTGCCGAGGATGTAGGAGTCCCGTTTTTCGATGGGCATGGCTTGCAACAGATCGAGAGCCTTACCCTGGGGCACTCCTTCTATGATGTCAATTAACACGACGTCCGCATGTTCCTTCGACGCCAGCCAGTGTGCCGCGGTGGCGCCCACATTGCCAGAGCCTACTACCGTTACCTTTTTACGCATGATGCCTCTCAGTATTTAAGTAATAAAAAAATCTGCCATAGCGTGCATTCTTAATTGGGATGGCCTACGCAGTGGCCTCTTGGCACGATGAATAGAGGACGCGGGCCCGAAGGCCCGCTCTACCTTGGCTCCGCCTAAGCCCTCGATCTGATATCGGGTATGGCTCCGCTACTCCGCCACGAGTTCTGCCACCGGAGCCATGTTCTGGATCATGCACGCTGCGAACTCGCTGGTCTTCACTTTGGTCGCTCCTTCCAGCATGCGTTCGAAGTCGTAAGTGACTTTCTTCTGCAGTATGGTGCGTTCCATCGACCCTTCAATCAGGCGGGCCGCCTCATGCCAGCCCATGAAATCGAACATCATCACCCCGGACAGCATCACGGAGCCAGGATTGATGACATCTCGATCGGCATATTTCGGAGCGGTGCCGTGCGTGGCTTCGAATATGGCGTGTTGGTCGCCGATGTTGGCGCCCGGCGCGATGCCAAGTCCGCCCACTTGGGCCGCGGCTGCGTCCGAAATGTAATCGCCATTCAGGTTAGGAGTTGCCAGTACCGCATACTCGTCGGGACGAGTAACAATCTGCTGGAAGATGCTGTCGGCGATACGGTCGTTGATCATCAGCTTCTTCTTCCACGCACCCTTACCGTGGGTGGCATGGATACTCTCGATTACGCCCTTCACTTCTTTGTAAAGCGCATCGCGGAAGTCCTGCTGCGCAAATTCCAGGCCGGGCTCAACCATCTTGGCATTGTCTTCCACGGACAGTCCCGGATTTTTATCGAGGTTATCGATGATCCAGCTCTCCCGCTCGGTGATGACCTGGTCACGGAACTCCTGCGTGGCCAACTCATAACCCCATTCGCGGAATGCGCCCTCCGTGAACTTCTGGATGTTGCCCTTATGCACCAGGGTGACCGACTTCAGACGATTGACCAACGCATACTGAATGGCCATACGCACCAGTCGCTTGGTCCCGGTGACGGAGATTGGCTTGATACCGACGCCAGAGTCCTGGCGAATCTTCTTGTTGGTGCCCGCCAGCATTTCGTTGTTAAGAAAATCGATCAGCTTTTTCGCCTCAGGCGTTCCCTGCTTCCACTCGATGCCGGCGTAAACGTCTTCGGTATTTTCGCGGTAAATCACAATGTTCATGCGTTCGGGATGCTTTACCGGAGACGGAATGCCCTGGTAGTACTTAACCGGACGAACGCAGGCATAGAGGTCGAGGATTTGCCGCAAGGCAACGTTGAGCGAACGGATGCCGCCGCCCACCGGGGTCGTCAGTGGACCCTTAATGCCTATCCGCAGCTCGCGAAAAGCCGCCACGGTGTCATCGGGCAGCCAGGTCTGGAAGCGGTCCATGGCTTTCTCGCCGGCGAAGACTTCGTACCACGCGACGCGACGCTTGCCGTTATAGGCAATTTCGACTGCGGCATCGAATACCCGGACGGACGCTTTCCAGATGTCCCGGCCCGTGCCGTCGCCTTCGATGAAAGGAATGATGGGATTGTCTGGGATGACAAGCTTACCGTTTTCGTAAGTGATCTTGGTCCCGCCGGAGGGCAAAGGAATTTCATTGTAAGAAGCCGCCACAAGGCACCTCGAGGAGTATGGATATAAAGTAATCGCAAGCTGCGAACAGCCATGTGTCGGGGCCAGGAAACGCTAGCCGAACCAGCAGCACGCTACAACCAGGTTTTCTTGGGCACCAAAAACGACGCACGGCCCCCACTAGCCAACCCACCGCGTCCGGATCAGAAAGGCTTACCGGTTTATCCCGAACTCTTTACGTTACCACCGCAGCCAAGGGGCTTCAATGAAATCCCCGCTCACGGCATACCACGTTGGCGGTAGATGGCCCGGGTCTGGCGCAGCACATCAGCCAGTCGCATTTCCGGGTCGAAGCTGTCCTCGGCACGCAGCATTCGCCACAACAGTTTCTGGAGGGCCCGATGCGGATGCTCGGCAACCGGCAGCCATTTGCGCGCCCGTCCGGTTACCAGCCGCACCAAGTGCTCGAGAGTACGCAAGAACAGCGCGCTTTCCACCAGCCCCCGGTATTCCACAACCTCCAGCAGCTTGTGCCGATGCAGGAGATCCAGGCGCTCCCCAAGATTTCCTGCAAGCCACCGCTGATGCTTCGCCTGAAGCGAACCCGCCAGATAATCAAGGTCGTAGATTCCGCCCGGACAAGTCTTAAAGTTCGCCGCGGCCTCGCTCCGCTCCAGCCGGGTACGAACCTCCTTCAATTCCGGGTCGAAATCAGCTCGACTCGCTATCTCCGCTATTCCGCGGTGGACTGCCTCCAGCACGCGATTACCAACCTCGCGATCGCCCGCAACATACCGTAGCTTGAGATAGGTCAATGCCTCCCAGGGCTTGGCTTCATCCCGAAAATAGGTGGCCAGTTGCGCGGGAGTGACAACCAGTTCGCCTTCGCGGCCATGGGGACGCAGTCGCGCATCCACAGGAAAAACGGTTCCATCGAGCGTGTAGGCCGTCAATGCATCCATCATTTCTGTCGCCGCTCGGCGCGCCTCTTCCTGACCGCAACCGTCCTCGCAAACAAATAAAACATCGGCATCGGATAGAAGATCGCATTCGCGAGCACCCAGCCTTCCCAGCCCCATCACCGTGAATCCGGTTGGCACTCCGGCGATAGCCAGGGCGGCCTGAATCGCGGCGTCGGCTGCGGCTGTGTTCTCGCTCAGGGAATCGAATACCTCGCGCAACTGGAACAAGTCGCGAGCGCCTGAAATGAACGTGCGACGGCGATAATGTTGCCGCAAGATGGCGGTCGCTTCGGAACGGTCGATCTTTTCCTGAGCAAGGTAGGCAAAAACCGGGTCTGTCCCAACCATCTCGTTTCGCGGGCCTTCCTCAAACAGTGTTTCCAGCGGGGGGGTTGAGGGTCCTTCAATTTGAGTCAGCAGGGAGACTTCCGCCGGATAACGAACCAGAATGTCGGTGAGATACTCACTGAACTCAAAGATGGTTAGCGCCTTGCTCACGGCTTCAGGCGAGCGCAACACCGCTCCATACCTCTCCGAGGTTGTTCCCGCGGAACTAAGAAAGCGATCGAGATTGCGGCGTGCATGTTGCGACAGTTCGGCACTTCCGGCTATTTCCCGCAGCCGGGGAGAATCGACCGCCAGCCGCTGCATCATTTGGCTGTAGGAACTCTCCGGCGTAGCTGCAACCCCTGCATGCAAATGAAATTCCTGGGGCGCGATGCGGTCCTGGTTCTGCTCCTGATAAATAACTCGTTGGTATATCTCCGTTACAGCCGACATGCGCCGTTGCACGTGAGCCAGAAATTCTTCCGGCGTGGGCGCCGTGGTGCCTTCCCGGGCAAGGCTTCGCGCCAACGCCTCCAACTCCCAACGCGATTCAGGCAGCCGATGCGTCTGCTGGCCGTGCCGCAATTGCAGGCGGTGCTCCAGGTTACGCAGGAACTCGTAGGCATTGGTGAGGTTGTGGAAGTCTTTGCTGCTGATGTGCTCCTTGTCGTTTAGCTTCTGCAGCGCAAACATCGTGCCCCGGGAACGCAGCCACGATTCGCTTCCACCGTAAACACGCTGCAGGCATTGCACCAGGAACTCGATATCGCGAATACCGCCACGGTCGATCTTCACATCGATTCCGCCCTGGCCCGTCTGCCTGAGAAGCTCGTTGGCGGCGATGACTTCCGATTTTCTCCCGCGAGGCCAGCGCCGTTTTTATGGCACGGAAATTCAACTCGGGACGATAGACGAAAGGTTGTACCCGTCGGATAAACTCGCGCGCCAGACCTACATCGCCAGCGGAATGGCGCACCTTGATCATGGCTTGCAGTTCCCAATCATGGGCGACGTGCGAGTAATAATGGATGGCATGGGGGAGCGGGACGGCAGGCTCTCCTTCGTTGCCTTGGGGACGTAAGCGCAGATCAATGCGGAAGACTTGCCCCTCAGGAGTGTGCCGTGAAAGCAGTTCCGTGGTTTGCTGGGCCAGGCGGATGAAGTACTCACGGTTGGGAATCTCCGCCGCTGGCGATTCCTGGCCGCCGTCGTAAAGGTACAACAGGTCAATATCGGAACTGTAATTCAGTTCGTTGCCGCCCAGCTTTCCCAAAGACAGCACCGCAAAGCGGGAATCGGTCACGCGACCTTCCGAGTCAAGGTGCTGGGGGGAGCCATAACGGTGCTGCAGCTGGGAGTGTACTTCGCGAAGCGCTTCTTCGATCAATACGTCCGAGAGAGCCGAAATTTCGCCTGTGGTTTCCGCCAGACTCGCCACACCCAGTACGTCGCGCAACATGATGCGAACGAATTCGCGCTTCTTGAAACGTGCCAGCAGAACCGCCGTATCGGTTTCAAACGAGCGCGAGCGCATACGAGCGAAGCTCTCCTGAAACTCCTCCCGCGAGTGGGTCCGGTCCAGGCTGCGGTCGCGCACAAAAACCTGAAACAGGTCACTGTTGTGGATCAAGGTCCCGCCCAGCCATGGACTGACTGCGAACACGACGACAGCATAGTGAATCAGGAAGCTGTGTTTCTCCAGCAGCCGCAACGTCTCGGGTGAGGCGGACTCGGCCAATCGTTCAAATTGATTGAGTGCTGCGTCCGGATTCGGCGAGCTGGGGAGCAAAGCTGTAAGAGCTTCGAGAACACCCGTTGGCACGAGCCGGCGAATGAGATCGAAGTTTCGCGCGGCAACTTCCGCATCGCGAAAATTCACGTGTGCCGGGAGCATTGCGGATTCAGATTGAGTGATATCGGCCACGATGGTTTAGGGACTTCCAGCTGCACGCTCAATTCGACGCGCAGCACTATTTCGCCGCTGCTCCAGTCAACATGGTTAGTAGCATGATCACCTCAGTTCGCGCGTAGATAGCATGCGGGAGCTTGGCTTCCATGTACACCCATGAACCCGCCGACAATTCTTTCTCCTCGCCGTCCAGAGTAACGCGAGCGTCACCCTGAAGAATCTCTATGACGGCCGGCACAGCTGCCGTGTGTTGCGATAGCTCCTGACCACCCGCAAAACCGAAAAGAACAATCTTCACGTAATCATCGCGATGAATAGTGCGGCTTAGCGTTCCATCCTTTGGGATTTCAACTTCCTGCAACAAGTTTTCTACGACCAGAAATTTGGCCATCGGACCCTCCTCATTCGCCCGCATACGAAGGCTTTTCTTACACCATCATAAGACCCAATCGGGGACATCCGGCGTCCGTCAGTCCAACTTGTCGGATTCAGCCGCGACTAGCGGTAGGGATAAAAGACAAAGAACAGCAGCGACAGTGCGGTCAATACCCACAGCCCGGGCTTTAATTGTTTCGCCCTCCCATCAACCAGCTTGCAAATTGGATAGAGCACAAAGCCCGCACAGATTCCGATCGCAATGTTGAAGGTAAATGCCATCAGGGAAACCACCGCAAATGCCGGAATGGATTCGGTGTAGTCGGCGAAGTCGATATGCGTTATGGGCGCAAGCATGAACAGGCCGACAATGATAAGGGCTGGCCCATATGCCTGTGGGGGGATGGCTGCCACAAACGGTGAGAAGAACAGCGTCAGCAGGAAACAACTTCCGGTTATGAAGACCGTGAACCCGGTACGCCCGCCAGCCTCAATTCCGGTGGCCGACTCCACGTAAGCGCCGGCGGTCGTGGTTCCCAGCATGGGAGCAACGCAGGTCGTGATCGCGTCCACCAGCATTGGCCGCTCGATCTGCGGGAGCTGTCCATTTTCGTCGAGGAACCCGGCGCGTGCCGAAAGTCCAATCAAGGTGCCCATGGTGTCAACAAAGGCCATGATGAAGATGGTGAGGACTACGGGGAACGCACGCCATGTGAACGCGCCGCGAAAGTCAAGCTGCCAAAGAATTGGCACTACCGTCGGAGGCATGCTGACCAAACCGTGCGGCGGTGGGACAATTTTGGCGACAAACGCTGTGATCGCGGTGATCACGATGCCCAACAGGATTGCCCCCGGAACTTTTCGGATTACGAGAATGGCGATCAACACAAAGCCGAACATGGCTATCAGCGCGGGATGCGAGGTCAGATGTCCAGCCTGTACCGGCGCCCCGGGAACGCCAAGAGTGACCAGCCCTGTCTGATTCAGTCCAATGAAGGTCAGAAACAGGCCGATCCCTACTGCGAAGCTGTAGCGTAGAGATGTGGGAACCCCTTCCACCACCCACTGACGCAGGCGCAGAATGGTCATCAGGACGAACGCAGCGCCGGCGATGAAGATCGCCGCTAACGCCGTCTGCCAACGAAAACCCAGGAGTTTGCAAACCGTGAAGGCGATGAAGGCGTTTTCGCCCATGTAGGGCGCAATCGCGAAGGGACGGTTGGCGTAAAACGCCATCAGATAACAACCGAAGGCGGCCACCAGTACCGTCGCCACAAACGACGGGCCTCCTGGAATTCCTGCCGCCGACAAAATCGCTGGATTGACCACCACAATGTAGGACATGGTGGTGAAGGTCGTGAGTCCGCCGACCAATTCGCGGCCCACGGAAGTGCGGTGGCGGTCGAAACCGAACCAGGCGTTCAGCCAGCTCAAGCAGCGCTCCGGGTTTGGATGGTGGTGGGCCCGGAGGGATTCGAACCCCCAACCAAGGGATTATGAGTCCCCTGCTCTAACCGTTGAGCTACAGGCCCGTCAATCGTTTGAAGCGATACGCGATGCCTCCAGCGACAATTGTAGCCGGGCAAGCGTTGAAATCAGCCTTGGCAAGGCAGCCCGCAGGCGTCGCCGCCGTTGGAATCTTGAGGCATCGACGCTCGTTTTCCAGGGCCGTGAGCATTGTATGGCGTAACGAGTGAATTACAAAGCCGGTGGCTGCCAAATCGTGCCCAATCGGCCAACGTGCTGGGAGACAACCGGGCCTTGGCATCGAAAACGAACTCGTGGCTAATGGGACGTTTCAAAGGGGAGATTCACGAGCCTCGGAAATCAGCCGATCGACCCAACGGCGCAATTCATCTTTGGATTTGGTCGATCTGTACGTAGGCGGTCTGGCTGGGCCTTTGCCGGGTCATGACCGCGACTTGCGGCAGCGTTCCGACGTACATCGCAATCTCGTCGCAGGCATGCTGCCGCGGGCACTTGAGACAATCCTTCAGCAGTTTGTCAGGCAAAGCTTCCTTGTCGGCCACCCGAAAACCCATGCGAGCGAAGAAATCTGGAATTCGTGTGAACAGGCATACACAAGTAACACTCTGGCGGCGGCCTTCCTCCAACAATGCGTCCATTAAAACCCGGCCGGCTCCTTTACCCTTCGAACCTGAGGTTACAGTGATAGAGCGGACCTCGGCTAAATGCATTCCGTAAAGATGAAGGGCACCGCAGCCCACGATCTCACCGTTGTGCTCGACCACTATAAAGTCGCGAATGTTTTCGCAAATTTCGACCAGCGAACGAGGCAGCAGCGTCCCATCTGCCACATGAACCTGGATCAACTGCTCGATTACAAATGCATCGGGAAGGGTGGCGTTACGCGCATGCATGGGCGACTCCTGCGTAGATCGATATTTTTGTTTTCATTTCCTGCAGGGCTTCACGCACCCGTGCAGGAGCGGTTCCTCCCTGAACATCGTGTATGGCTAATACCTTGCTAAGAGACATCGCCTCGTAAAACGCCTCATCCGCCTCGATACCAAAAGTGGCGTAATCTTCAGGCGAAAGTTGTTCCGGTTCGCAATTCCGTTCGACGCAAAGGCGCACCGCTTTCCCCATTAGTTCATGGGCCCGGCGAAAGGGCACTCCCAGGTGAACCAGGTGCGCAACCGCTGCCTGCGCGTTCATACATCCGCGGCTGACAGCGCGCTCCATTCGTTTGAAATCGAACCCGACGGCTGCCGTGAAACCGATCGCTACCTTGAGCATGCCAGTCGTCTGGCTCGCAGCATGGAAAACCGGCTGCTGCGATTCCTGCAAATCCTTGTTGTACGCGAATGGAAGCCCTTTCATATTCACGAAAAGGGCGGTCACGTCGGCCAACAGTGTCCCCGCCTTACCGCGAATGAGTTCCAAAGCGTCAGGGTTCTTCTTTTGTGGCATGGCACTGCTGCCGGTAGAGTATTGCTCCGGCAATTTAATGAAACCGAATTCTGCGGTCGAGTACAGAATGAATTCTTCCGCCCATCGACTGAGGTGCAACGCTAGTAAGGACAGGGCCTGGGCGAACTCGATGGCAAAATCACGGTCCCCGGTCGCATCCATACTGTTGGCGGTGGGTTGATCGAAATCCAGCTGTGTTGCCATGGCCATGCGGTCCAGCGGCAAAATCGTCCCTGCCACCGCGCCCGATCCAAGGGGACATTCGTTGAGTCGCGCGCGGCAGTCGCTGAGCCGTCCCAAATCTCGCAGAAACATCTCCGCATACGCGAGAAGCCAGTGGGCAACTAGAACGGGTTCGGCCCGCTGCAGATGGGTATACGCGGGCATCGCATTTTCACCTGCGGCATAGGCCTGTTTGAGAAATTCGCCAGCTAGATCAATCAGCAATTTCCCGATGCCGTCGATCTGTTCGCGAACATAGAGCCGGAGGTCGGTTGCGATCTGCTCGTTCCGGCTGCGACCAGAGTGCAGCTTATATCCCACCTCTCCCGCCAGTTCCACCAGGCGCGACTCTACATAATGGTGGATATCTTCAATGCCGGGATCATCGTCCGCTGTCATCGCTTCTCGCGCGATCTGTTCCAAAGCCAACACGGTCATGGTCAGTTCTTCCGCACTCAAGACTCCCGTCCGGGCGAGCGCACCCGCGTGGGCCTGACTTGCGGCCACTTCGTATTTCAGCAGTACGCGATCAAAAGGGAACGAACGCTGCCATTGTTCAAAATAGTTGTCGGATGCCTGGCTGAAGCGGCCTGACCACATCTTCATTTCGTTGCCTCCGCGTGGATCACAGCGCGCGAACGGGCAGGCAGCCCCAGAATGCGGATGAATCCCTCGGCATCCTTCTGGTTGTAGCCGGCGCCCATGGTGAAGCTTGCAATATCTGGACGATACAGCGAAGTCTCTGACCGGCGACCGGCGACGTCAATGTTGCCCCTGTAAAGTGCCAATGTTACAGCGCCATTTACGTCGGCTTGTGTGCTGCTTACAAATGCCTGGAGCGATTCGCGCAAAGGCGTAAACCAGAGACCGAAATAGACAACCTCGGCGTACTTAAGCCCCACGTGCTGCTTGAAGTGCGATAGATCGCGATCGAGACACAATGCCTCCAGTTCACGATGCGCCGTCAGTAGAAGCGTCCCACCGGGCGTCTCATAACAGCCGCGCGACTTAATACCGACGAAGCGGTTTTCCACCAGGTCGACACGACCGATCGCGTTGCGCGCGCCAGTCTCATTCAGAATTTCAATCAGCGAAACCGGGTCCAGTTTCACACCGTTTACCGCGATCGGAACTCCGTGTTCGAATTCGATCAGAACCTTCTCTACCCGATCGGGCGCGTCTTGCGGTGACGTCGTCCACGTCCAAGTAGTGGGCAGAGGAGCATTGTTCGGATCCTCCAGTTCGCCGCCTTCGTGACTGACGTGCAGGAGATTGCGGTCGCGACTGTGAATCTTTTCCCGGCTTTGCGCCACCGGAATCCCGTGCCGCTCGGCATAATCGAGGCAGTCCTCGCGCGATTGCAGGTCCCATTCACGCCACGGCACAATCACTTTCAGGTCCGGCGCCAAAGCCTGATACGCATGCTCGAAGCGCACCTGGTCGTTCCCCTTGCCCGTGCAACCGTGAGCGAGCGCAGTAGCTCCCTCGCGCCCGGCCACCTCGACCTGGTACTTGGCGATGACCGGCCGCGCCAGAGACGTGCCCAGCAGGTATTTGTGCTCGTACACGGCGCCTGCTTGCAGGGCAGGAAAAACATAGTCAGTTAGGAATTCCCGCCGGAGGTCTTCCACTACGACCTTGCTCGCACCGGTCCGATGTGCCTTCTCAACCACAGCATCGATATCATCACTCTGGCCAACGTCGGCTACGAAAGCGACCACTTCATAGTCATAGTTTTCCTTCAGCCACGGAATGATGATGGAGGTATCGAGCCCTCCTGAATATGCAAGGACAACTTTTTCACGCATTGGTCCTCCTCGGAGGAAAGCGGTGAACGCCACCTTCCAGCAGTAAAACTAAAATGGCTTTCTGGATATGTAAACGATTTTCCGCCTGGTCGAATACCACCGACCTAGGCGAGTCAATTACGGATGCAGCGACTTCCTCGTCGCGATGGGCCGGTAGACAATGCATAAACACAGCATGCTTGGCGGCGTGCGACAGCAGGCGTTCATTGACCTGAAAGGCCGAGAAGATTTCGCGCCGCTCGAGCGCCTCGGATTCCTGCCCCATGCTGGCCCAAACATCCGTGTAAATAGCATCGGCGCCGCTCACCGCTTCTACCGGATCATGGCAGACTTTTACGCTGGCACCCGTCAACTTCGCAAGTGTTCGCGCTGCCGTAGTAATGCCTGCGTTCGGCTCGTAGCCCTCCGGTGTGGCCACGGATATAGAGGCACCCAACCCGGCGGCCGCCAACATCAGGGAGTGCGCAACATTGTTTCCGTCGCCAACGTACGCTAGATGCACTCCGTGCAGATCTCCGAACTGCTCCTGCAGGGTGAGCATGTCCGCCATGGCCTGACACGGATGCTCCAACTCGCTGAGAGCGTTGACCACCGGTATGGAGGCATGGGAAGCGATGGTCGTGACGGTTTCGTGCGAAAAGGTGCGGAGGACAATTCCGTCCACCCAGCGCTCAATATTCCTAGCGATATCGCTCAAACTTTCTCGAGCACCCAATCGCGATTGCATCTGGTCAACAAAAAACGAGACCCCTCCCAGACTGTTGATCCCAGCTTCAAACGTGAGTCTTGTCCGCAGGGAGGCCTTTTCGAAGAAGAGGACAATTTGCTTGCCAATCAAGGTGCCGCGGAAGTCCGCAGGACGAGCCTTCATGACTGCCGCCAGCTCAAGCGCATAGGCGAGCTCATCGGGCGAGAAATCCTGAATCGAAATTAGATCACGACCGGATACGCCCCGGAACATGTAGGGCGCATAGCCAGCGACTGGCGAAATACTTGTAGCAACCATTTCGTACCTCCTCTGGACCAACTGATGCGGAAATGCGAATACGCCATCAGGCGTCTACGGAATGACGATGTTCACCAGCATCGCTCAATAGAGCGATACCTGGAATGAGATGTCATGACGCAATAACCTCGGTACCGCAGTCGATGAGATGGGTGAAGAAGTCCGGCAAGACCTCAGCCCTGGTCGCCGGCAAAATACGCACACGAGTCACGCCCTTCTTCAGTGCGCCGCTGCAGGCCTCGAGCTTCGGCAGCATGCCGCCACTGACCGTGCGATGCCGTACCATTGAGGCGATCGACCCCACCTTGAGCCAGCGGATGACCGCTCCGTCTGCGTCCTTTACGCCCGGAACGTCGGTCAGATAAACCAAGGCGTCGGCGCCACAAGCCACTGCACAAGCCGAAGCCATCTGGTCGGCGTTGACGTTGTAGTATTCGCCATCTAGCCCGAGGGCCATGCTGGCGATGATGGGAATAATTCCCGCTGACCACAGGCGCTCAATCCAGTTGGCATCCACCGAGCAGATCTCGCCTACGTAGCCGATATCCGGCTGCTTTTTCCTGACCGCACGAAAAAGTCCCAGGTCACCGCCGCAGATGCCGATGCCCGCTTGCCCAGCCGCACCGACGGCCGCCACGAGCCGTTTGTTCAGCTGGCCGGCGAGGACCATCATCGCGACATCGCGAGTAGATGAGTCGGTCACTCGCAGACCGTCCACAAAGGTCGTCTCACACCCGAGTTGCTTTAGGGTGCGCGTCAAGGCTGCTCCCCCGCCATGCACAATCACAATCTTGTGGCCGTCACGGTGCAGGTCGGAAATCGCGGCAGCGAACCTCCTGACGAGCTCGCTATCGTCGAGGGCCGCTCCGCCGATCTTTAACACCAGCTTCATTGCAGGCCGTCCTTTTGGTCGAAGCCAAACATCAGGTTCATGTTCTGGACGGCCTGCCCCGCGGCGCCCTTGATGAGATTGTCGAGGCAGGAGACCAGCACCGCCCGCTTGCCGTCGCTGGACAGCGCGAAACCGATGTCGCAATAATTAGTATTGAGCGCAAATTTGATCTGCGGTAGCCGCGCGGCCCCAAAAACCCGTACCCACGGTTTCTCGGAATAGAACTCCCGTATTACTTGCTCCAATTCGAAAGCGGTCACGGTCCTGGTGAGGTTCACGTAGATGGTGGACAGGATGCCACGAGGAATCGGCAACAAATGCGGAGTGAATTGCAGAGACTCGCCGTCCACTCCCAACTGCTCGAGCATTTCCCCAATATGGCGGTGCCCAAAAACCCTGTAGGCAGAAAAATCTCCGTCAACTTCTACGAAGTGAGTCTTTGGAGAGGGCTGCTTCCCTGCCCCGGAAATTCCTGACTTTGAATCGCAAATAATTCCGTGCTGCACGTCCACCAAACCGGCATGTATCCACGGCATCAACGCCAGGATGATGGAGGTTGGATAGCAACCCGGGTTCGCAACCAATGGAGCATCCCGGATTAAGTTCTCGTGCACTTCCGGGAGTCCATAGACCGCGGTGGCATCCAGATCTTCTTTGCCGCTTGCATGCGTGCCAGAAAAACCGTAAACCGCACGATGAGTCGGCTGCTTCAGCCGCCACGCGCCGCTGAGATCCACCACTCGAAATCCCCGATCGATCGCCCCTGGAACCATCTCGCGAGAGAATTCGTGCGGGGTCGCAAAGAAAATTACATCGACGCCAGCAGCCTTCAGTTGCTGCCACGACAAAGCCTTCAGCGGAAACCCGCCGTTTCCCGACAGTTGGGGATAGAGCTGGGTCAGATCGCCGCATCCGCTGCTCTCTCCGTTGTGACCCACCAGCAAAGGCTTCCTGGTTCCGCTATGCCGGGTGAGGAGGCGCACCAACTCGAATCCGGAGTAGCCAGTTGAGCCAAACACTGCGGGTTGAATCAGAGCATTCATGGTCTACGCGAAACAACTCCTGATGCGCTGCGCCAGCCGGTCCGCCGCCTTGGCAGTCGGAGCGATTGCCAGGATCGTGTCGTCCCCGCCAATCGTGCCAATCACTTCTTCCCAATCCTCAGCATCGATAGCAGCCGAAACCGGCTGGGCGCTGCCAGCACTGGTTCTCACCACAACGAGATTCTGGGCGGTCTTTACGTCGTACACGAACTCCTGGATCAAACGCTCAATCGAAGGCAGATGCATCTCTGCGTCTTCGCCCTGCGGCGGCTTGTAGCCTTCGGGCGTCTTCACCAGGCGCAACTGGTGAATATCGCGCGACAAGGTCGCCTGCGTTACCCGATGCCCACGCCGGAACAACAGCCTGCGCAGCTCGTCCTGGCTGGACACTTCCCGGCCCGCAAGCAGGTCACGGATAGCGGCATGGCGGGACAGCTTGGACATAGGATATTTATACAGCATTATGAATATAAATACGTTAGGAGAAATATGTCAATCCGAAATCTCTTCCGGCGGGAAGACAGACTCGTCAGCCCATTCGGCTTCCGCGGCAAGGCGAGCGCCGCCACTCTCACTACGCGAATGGGAGCGGGGGACCTACGAGAAAGAGAGGCGGCAGAAACGGGAAGGGAGAGCTTCGATGCGGCTAGGCGAGAGAATCAAAAGGTAGGATTTGGTCGGAAAATCGAGGGATTGGGCCGTTTTCTATCTTTTCTCCCCGGCGGCATCGATGCGGCGGAGTGCTAGTGGAACGCTTTACGTATGCCAACGCTTCCCGGCCACCAGGTTAGCTGGAAAGAACTGGTGAAATCCGTTTGCCGGGTGGGAGCAAGCACGGGGACCCACCATGTTTCATATTGCAGGAAGGACTTGACCTCGAGGTCCTTGCGCACCCAGAGGATGGCTGAAGCATTCCAGTCCCACTGCGTACTACCGCCGGGGATAAAGTCGTTAGCAATTTTGCTGTTGCGCACACCGACTTGAATGCTGCTCTTGGGGCTGAGATGGTAGGTGCTCCACGCCTGGTAGCCTTTGCCCTCGCGGCCAATCCAGTTTCCCATCAGGTACCTATTGTTGAGGTACAAGTCGTGGTAGACGACCTCCCAGTATATAAAGTGTCCCCCTGTACTAGCGGGGGTCGGCGGATCCGTATAAACAGCTTCGGCACGGAAGTCGAGTTTGGGCAGGCCAGGAAAATGTGTGAGGTAGATACCTGGGTTTACGGCAGAGCGTTTGGGGGCGCTGACGGGATTAACGTCATCGTGCACGAGTGAGTCACTATAGAGGGTCAACCAGCGGCGCACAAATGGCAATCGCCAGGAAAAATCGAAGCTGGCATGACGGGCGCCCGGATCGTTGCGCGAGAACTTTACCTCCGCGGGAACGTCGTTGAAGCTGGTGAAGCTATTCCAGAACGATCCAAAGGTAATCGGTACGTGTCCTTGACCGCCGAAGACGTCGTTGCGCGTGAATCCAAATTCAAGATTCTCGGTTGGTTTAAAGCTTACCTTCTGTCCGAAGAAGTAGGGGCCGGCAGGAAACTGGTGCCCGGCGAGGGCTCCGAAGTAATTATCTGCTTCGAAAGGGCCTAGAACTTTTGACAGCCCTGGGATGTTGGTCGGTTCGGTACGGTTGATTTGAAGCATCCAGAACGGAGCTGCATTGTCGCTCAGCAACAAGGCGCCGCTTTCGCCCGGTCCCCACCACATACTCTGTTTGCCCACCGAGAAATCCAGGCCTCCGTACTTGACGGAGGCGTAGGTGTCGAGCAGTCGAAACTGATTCGTGGAAATTGGGGTAGGCGGCTGTAAGGGATTCAGATCGACATTCGCGATCACTTCTCGGACTGAAAGCGGATATCCGGGAATGGTGGGCGCGTATTGATACTCCCCATTCACGTAGAACGCGAACCTTCCGTCATTGGCACTGGCGCTGAATCCAGTAACGTTGTTGATCCCTTGCCAATAAGGTCTGCCGTGGTCGTTGATTAGGGTCTGGCCAAAGTGATAGCTGTCGTTCACTGGCCTACCCGCGATATCCATTACCCGCGTGTAGACCGAATCCAGTTGGATGGCCTCGGTCGGTGTGCCATCCCAAGCCGCGATTTCAGGCGCAAATTCCTCATCGAGGACTTTCTTGAGTTTCCATACCTCTGACGGCACGTCCGTGTGGAACTCGACGTTCTTGTCCATCTCGATGAGCATGTGAGCGCAGGACATCCTCGGCCAAGGTCGCAATCCCAGAAACGCGCTGTTAATGTACCCGCTGCCGATCAACCGCTCCATGGCGGGATAAATCCAAGTGTCCAGCGGAACATAGGTACTGCCGATGTTGCCGGGGCGCGGCGCCGAGGTTTGTTCCGCGACAATTTTCAGATCGTCATCCAGGCTTGCGTTGTGTCGTGTCTTGTAAATGTGCCGGCCAATCTGATAACCGAGAAGTCCTCCAACAAAGACATCGGAGAGAAAATGCTGGTCAGCGGCAGCGCGAGCCAGGCTCACCCCCAAGGCCAGTCCGTAGGCCCCGAACTCAGCCACCGGATGGGGATACTCCTGCGCAACGACTGCGGCGAAGGCCCAGGTCACCGCGGAGTGATCCGACGGAAACGACGTCCCTCCATGAAAGAAGACATTCTGGAAGTTTGAGGGAAACGGACGCTCCCGGCCAGTTATGCCCTTGAGGGCATAGTCAACGCCGATCGCACTGATGATGGCTTCTGTGGCCAGCACGCCGGTCTCGCGGGCGCGCTCGTTGTGCGCCAGACGCCCCCATAGATAAGCGGCTCCGGTCATCCCGGCAGCTGCAGCAACTCCCGCATTAGCCGTGAGGTTGAGGGCGTGCTGATTGTCTAGACGCATGGCGTAGGAACTTTGTGGATCGGTGACGAACAGTCCGGTAGCAATCCCTCCAACCGGAACCAGCCATTTGGCGTCAGCCCCCTTCAAGTGAAACGGACTCGTCCAGATGTCCTTCTGGTCTTCCGCCAGGTGGATGAAAAACTTGCTTTCGTTGGGATGAGGAATGCTGCCATCGGGAGGGGGAAGGGTAGCTTGAGACTGTCCTGCGGCGGGGACTGGCACCTGTGGCTGTTGTGCGAATAACGCAGGTCTGCCGCAAACACTGAGAAGGGTGAGGACAAGGAGACACTCCGCAAGGCGATTCTTCAAAAGTGTCCTCGACCCTTGTTTGCTTCTTGCCGGTTTTGTGAAGACGGTAGCAAGATCACGCCGTGGCCGCCGCAGGCTTCATGCGGCGGTTGCGTAGTGATGGAAAATACGCGCCAGCGCGGCTCCAACGTCGTCAACGTCCTGTATCGACATGGCGGGCGAAAGGGGCAGCGAGATGGTGCGCTCGCCCACAAACGAGGCATTGGGAAAATCGGAGTCGACAAATCCAAACTGCTGGCGGTAATAGGGATGCTGATGTACAGGAACGTAATGAATTCCCACGCCAATGTTTTCTGCATCCAGCGCAGCGATGATCGCTTGCCGGTCAACACCAAACTCCTCCAACGCAAGAAGTGGAGCGAACAGGTGATAGGCATGCCTCGACCCGGCGTCGGCCGGTGGCGGCACCAGCAATGGCAAGTCCCTCAAACGCTCGGTGTAGCGGAGCCATATGTGCTCCCGTCGCTGCCAGCGCTGCTCGATGGTTGCCAGCTGCGGCAGGCCCAAAGCTGCAGCCAGGTCGGTCATGTTGTACTTAAAGCCCGCTGCAATCACTTCGTACCCAGTGGGACCGCCCACAAATCGAGTCCATGCGTCAGCTGTCATACCGTGCAAGGACAGAACCTTTACGCGCTCGAACAACTGCCGGTGGCGAGTAATCACCATCCCACCGTCACCGGTAGTGACGTTCTTGGTGGGATAAAAGCTGAAACAGCCGGCATCACCCATCAGGCCTGCTGGAACCCCATTATGCGTGGCCTCAATGGCATGCGCACAGTCCTCCAAGACGCACAAACCATGGCGGGCGGCAATGTCGAGAATGACGCCCATTTCGCAACAGCGACCGCACATGTGTACAACCAATATGGCTTTTGTGCGCGAAGTGATTCGTGCTTCGATTTGCGCCGGATCAATGTTGAAGGTCGAACGGTCGCAGTCCACCAAGACCGGCTTGGCACCGGTGTGTACGATGGAATGAATTGTGGAACAGAATGTCATGGCAGGAGCGATCACTTCGTCGCCATTCCCGACTTCCAAGGCAAGCAATGCGAGATGGATGGCTGCAGTGCCGCTGCTTACCGCGACGGCATAGGGTGCGTCTTTGTAGCGGGCAAATTCCTGTTCGAAGCGCTCAACTCTTCCGCCCAACCCGATCCAATTGCTACGCAGACATTCCGTGACGGACGCTATCTCGGCTTCGCCGATTACTGGAGCACCAAAAATCAGCCTGCGGTCACGCGCGCGGATGGGTTTTCCTCCCGCAATCGCGGGAGTGCCGTTGGGGTCTTTGACTGGATGGGATTGCCCGCCTGCCAGCGGAGCACGCTTCATAAGATTAGTCGGAAATCCTAGGTTTGACCTGATTGTAACTGATTCAACGATGCCCGCTGACTTGCGTCGAGCGCGCGCGGGCAGGAGGTCGGCTATACTGTGTAATGCGGCTGGGATGCCTTGCAGAACGATTCGCTCCAAACGCCGCCTCCTGGGGCTACTGACCAGCTTTTCGAATCTGCCAGCGTGGCCACATAAACCTGCTCCACTCTATGCCCTTCACTCTTTCCCACGTGGCTGCGGTGCTGCCCCTGCGCAGATTAAACCTGGTGTGGTCAGCGTTCGTCGTAGGTAGCATGGCCCCGGACTTCCCCTATGTCGTAGGCACCACCGACTACAGGAATTTGGGACACCAGTTCCCGGGCGTAGTCGAATTCACACTTCCAGCTTCTATTTTGGCCCTGTGGCTGTTTCATGTTGTCCTCAAACGCCCCGCCGCAACATTGTTGCCGGCCGGAATGCAACGACGATTGCACGCTGAACTCGGAAACTTCAAATTTGGCGGCGGCGCCCGTTTCGCCGCTATCTTGTTTTCCATTGTGTTGGGCATCGCCACGCATCTGGTCTGGGATGCCTTTACCCATCCGCTCAACTGGCTATGGTGGCGCTCGGCTTGGCTGCAACGAAATCTCAATCTGCCAGTGGTGGGACTTACTCCGATGTTCAGGATTCTGCAGTATGCGAGTACCGCGGCCGGACTGATTGCGCTGGCGATCTGGATCATGCTTTGGTATCGCCGCACACAGCCCGCACCGGCGACTGGTGCCGCAAGGGCTAATTCCGGGCCCTTGATTGTTCTAGGGATGCTAGCGGTGGCCCTCGTCGCGGGTTTCGTACGCGCCTGGTTGGTAATCGGTGCGCCCAAGAATATGGAAATAGCGGACGCCTTCCTGCTTGTGTTTGGGGTCACCTCCATCGCATTGGTTTTCTGGCAGGTGCTGTTCTACTGTGTGATGATTTCAACCCATCAAACCTGGACAATCAGCTAAGCTCGGAATCGTCCGCGAGATCGTCATGCCCTCAGTGAGCGTTATCATGAATGTCCGCAATGGAGCTGCAACTTTGCGCGCAGCTCTGGCCAGCGTCCTGGTGCAGACATTTGAGGACTGGGAATTGATCGCGTGGGACGACTGTTCCACCGACGCGAGCGCAAAAATCGTCGGCGAGTACAAAGATCCTAGAATCCGGTATTTCCACTCGGGGGAGGAAACATCGCTAGGTGAGGCAAGAAGGAGCGCCATGTGCCACGCCAGCGGTGAGTGGCTGGCTTTTCTGGACCAGGACGACATCTGGCTGCCCGGAAAATTGGAAAAGCAAATGGCTTTGGCAGACGACGGTGTTGCCCTGATTTACGGCCGGACTGTCAGGTTCTATCCCGGCGGTTTGGAACGTGACTACGACCAACGGCACGAGTTCGAATTGTTGCCCGAAGGGGACATTTTCAAGCAACTCTTCACCGATTCCTGTTTCATCGCCATGAGCTCGGCGGTGTTTCGACGCGCCGCGGTCCTAAGCATGGGCGGCATTCCCGATGGAATCAAAATCATTCCAGACTACTGGCTGTATGTGGCCATCGCACAGAGGTACCGTGTCCGCGCCGTGCAAGAAGTTGTCTGCCGCTATCGCATGCATGCAGGCAACACCTCTCGGCTGTCGGCGCTCGAGATGCATAAGGAGGTACTCTGGCTGATTGACCAATGGGCAAGCAAGCTGGATCCGAGCATCATTGCTCGCTGCCGCAAGCGGCACTTTACCGCTATCGCATTGCAGGAAATGCACTCTCCAGCCACCGCTATCACGGGGCTTAGCCGGCTCTTTACGCAAGGCTCTGTGCCTTCACAGTTGGCGCGCCCAGCCATGTTCGCATTTCATGTCATCCGCAGGAATGTTTGGCGTCCGTACTGGCGAAAGTTCGGCTCTTCCAGTGAGCTGACCAAGCGCAACGCTTAGGCCAAGACCGGACTTACTTCGGCCTTATCGCTGAGCGGCTCGCTTGCCAGGACTTTGTTCTTCAACACGAAAACCAGCAATACCGTAAAGAGCACGGCGTAGGAAGCGACGGTTGCCCAAGCAGCAGCGTTAGCTTTAAAGCGTGGGACGAAGACCAGATTCAGCACTACGTTGAGCCCGGCGGCGGTTCCAAGCGAATACAGCACTGCCCGTTCGAATCCTCGACTCACCATAACCGTCCAGAGCAGCGAGAAGCAGAAATCGATCGGCAATGCGATGAGCAGAACGCGGAAGAGTCGCGCCGCGCCCAAGGTGGATCCGTAAATTAAGGTCAGAATTTGCGGAGCAAGTAAGGCGATGCCCAGCGCCGCGGCAGAGGCGATGGCGGCCAACATGACCAATGCGATCAGCAAGAGCTGGTAGGCCCGCGGTCCAGCCTGCACCCTTGCCACATGTGGATAAAGTGCATCTGTGAGCAGCCAGAATCCCGTAAAAATGATGTACAGCGGTTTGCATGCTGCACTGTAGCGTCCGACTTCGGCGGTTCCGATCATGGCCCCGAGCAGCAGGATGTCGGAATTCATGAATACCAGGTTCAAGAGATTCGACATTCCGAGCATTGCAACTCGAGTTGGCCGCAGCTCCGCGGCAGCCGCTTTTAGCTCCTCTTGCGTAACTCCTCCCTGGAATCTCTTCCAACGAAACCGCCACATCATCCAAAGAAACGCGGCTCCGACCACCGCGCTCAAAATGTTAGCGCCGGATATCGCGGCTACCGGATGCATGGCCACTTGCATGGCGGCAATGGCCATCGCGACATACAGAATGCTAACTCCGCTTCGCCAGACTGAAAGCACTCCAAAGTGCCCGAGCCCCCAGGCTACCCAGTCGAGGGCAAACGCATACGGTATTACCGCCAAGTCGAACGCCAGCACACATGCGCGAGCCGCCCGCGGCACAGGACCCAAAAGCGCGTAGGTTGCGCCTAACACAATGGCAATCGCGGTAAGCGCCACACGTCGTTTCAGCACAAAAGGAACTACGAACGTGATCAGGGCGTGGTTCCGCGCTAGTAGCCGTGCGCCGATCAGCTTCAGGCCCTGGTCCGAACACTCCATGACGTATGCGGCCACGGTTTGCGCCAAGGCGACAATTCCGAGAATCTGCACCCCGAACCGCCTCGACACGTAGGCGAATAGCGCAAACGTCGCCATTCTGCCGAAGACCTCACCGGTGGCTAGCCTGGCGAAAGAGACGAAAACGTTTCGGATCTTCATCGAGGTGCGTGGATCCTGGTCAGCTATTACGGGTTTCTCATCTGCCAAGTCGTCTCAGCTATACTGCGAGCCGGAAGGCCGGCAACACTCTATGCTCCGGGTCAGCGTCATCATGAACGTCCGTAACGGAGGTTCGTTTCTTCGCGAAGCCCTGAACAGCGTGCTGGCGCAAACGTTCCAGGATTGGGAGATAATCCTGTGGGACGACTGCTCCACCGATGACAGCTCCCGAATCGTCTGCGAGTATCACGATCCACGAATTCGCTACTTCCTCGCTCCGGAAGAAACGCCGCTAGGCAAAGCCAGGGACAACGCAATGCGCGAAGCAAAGGGAGAGTGGCTGGCGTTTCTCGATCAAGATGATGTTTGGTTACCCCGAAAGTTGCAACAGCAAATGGCCTTAGCGGACGACCGTACCGGCTTGATCTACGGACGTGCCATTCAGTTTTTTCCCGACGGTGAAGAGCGCGACTATGATTATGCGCACGAATTTCGACCCCTTCCGGAGGGCGACATCTTTGCCCAGCTATTCTCAGAAGCTTGCTTCATCGCCATGAGTTCAGTGGTGATTCGGCGCTCAGCCGTGGAAGAGATCGGGCCCATTCCGGAAGCGATTCAAACTGTTCCCGACTACTATTTATATGTCGCCGTGGCCCATCGCCGTCCGGTGCGGGTTGTCCAGGAGGCTGTATGCCGCTATCGCATGCACGCCGGCAGCATGTCGCAGTCAAACCGGAGCAAGCTGTTCGAGGAACCGCAATTGATTATCAATCAGTGGGCGAGTTGCCTTGATCCTAACATCGTTGCGTACCGCCGAATGACTTACTCTACAGGATTGGCCCTGGAGGAGATGCGTAGCCCGGGTAGCCTTGTCCGAGGTTTCATCCGGCTGGTCACGCAAGGCTCAGTGACTTGGCTAATGTCGCGGCCGTTCGTGCACGCATGGCGTATCGTTCAGAGAAAATTCCGTCATCCCTACTGGCGCAGGGAATTTACGTCTGGTCCGGATTGAGAAAAGGAGGCACATGCGGCTTCTTCAAGGCTTTTAGTGTCGATCCCGCGGGCCACTGGCTCGGCGGATCGAATGGCATTGGCAGCTATTTCCTTCTTAGGAGCGCCCGGACCTTTGATGACCCTCTTGTCAGAGCTCAAGAAGTACCCCAACACTTTGCTGTAGTAACGTGCCCGGACTCCCAAGCGGACTATCGCCTTGGTAATCCGTCCCTTTCCGAAGTAATCGTACGCTTCGCTGAAGTTGATCAACCCCTGACATTGCTCGTGCAGCGCTCTGAGGACGTCCTGGCTGACGAACACTGCCGCAGTAACGTCCGGGTGTTGTAGTTTGAAATGCTGATAGTCAGTCGAGCGCTGATCCATGGCCGCTTTGACTCAGGATGGAGATCGACTGGTCGGGGTAACGAGGATCTATCTCATAAATCGGTTGCAAAGGCACGGTGCAGTCTTGCCGCCAAAGTGGATCACTTGCGCGCACGGTGTGTAGAAGAGCTTGTAGCCTCTTCGGCTCAGAGTGTAGTTGTAAGCCAAGTCGGGCATGGCCCAGCGGAAACGCTCGTCTAGCATGCCGATGGCTTCCCATGTAGAACGCCGGATCACATACACTGAGGTGCCGATGCTCTCCACGGGTTGCGCTTTGGAATAATCGAAATCGGTATTGTAGTAACGGTTCATCAGCTTGCTGCGGGGGAACAGCTTGTGCCAGTTGAGGGTCTGAAGAAAGAACACACCCAGGCTCGCGAAACTGCGAATGTGGTGTTGAACGCTCCCGTCGGGATTAAGCAGCTTGGGCCCGCAGACCGCGACTTGAAGGTTTTCGTCCATGAATCGAACCAGCGGTTCAAGCGCGTTCTCGACCATCAGCGTATCGCTGTCCAGCAGGCACACATAGCGCCCCCGCGAGCGGCGAATACCCTGGTTCACGCTCTTCGCGTAAGACTCGTTGACCGGGTTCCTGACTAAAATCACATCGGGAAATACCTCGGCGACCATCTCGGCACTTCCGTCAGGAGAGTTGCCATCGACGCAGATCACCTCAAATGCGAGCCCATCGGTGTGCCTGTAAATCGAATCCAAGCAGTTTTGCAGCAGCTCCCGGGTGTTGTAGCTGGGGATAATTACCGTAAGATCGAGAAGGGACTCTGTCATTCTGACTTCCTTGCCGATGTCCTTTCCCTCGCCGGAACACCGAAAACAGTCTGGTTCGCTTCAACTGAGTTGAGGATAACGGAATTCGCACCGACGGTCACATGGTCACCGATTCGGATGCCTCCAAGAACCTTGCAACCCGCTCCCAGCACGACATTATTGCCAATTTGGGGTCGCAGCGCTGGGTCGAATTTCATGTCGGGGTGCTTGCTGCCCAACGTGACTCCCTGGAATATAGTCGCGTTACTTCCCACCTGGTATGCTCCGATTACGGTCCCCACGGGATGGGCGAAAAAAATCCCTGGGCCGACCTGACATTTGGGAGTAACTTCCAGGCCAAAGAGCACCAGATTCACATAAGTCAGAAGGTTGGGAAAGATCGGGATGCCGGCGAGCATGGCTGCCCGGCTGGTCCGGCATAGCACGTTTGGAAGAAAGCGGAAATGCAACAGTCTTCCCAGAAAGCCCATGAAGTTCGGCCGTCTATTGGGATTGCCTTCCAGTTCGTATTGCCGAGCGAGATCGCTGTACAGCAATTCCTTCAGTTGAGACATGTTTCACAAGAATGTGCAGGTTTGCCCGCCCGCAACACGGCCGTTCTATACCCGACTCTCGCCGGCGCCTCTATTAGGAATCGCGGTACAAGGCCAAGGTCTCCTGCCCGCACTTCTCCCAGCGATACTGTGCTGCCACTTCCCTGCCTCGCTCGATGACCCGCTTTCGCGCGTCCTCGTCATTGATCCCCCGAAGTAATTCGCGGTTGAAACAGCCTTGATCTTCCGGATCGAAATAGAACGGCGCATCCTGGCAAACTTCGGGAATAGACGACACCCGACTGGCCAATACAGGACACCCGACGGACATTGCCTCCAACGGTGGAAATCCGAAGCCTTCGTTCAACGATGGATAGACGAATAACTTCGCTCCAACGTAAGCCTCGGCAAGCAGCTCGTCGGAGACCATCGGTAAACTCAAGACACAATCTCTCATGCCTAAACTAGCGATTCGCGCGTTTTCCCGTGCCGTTAATGCTCCGCCGCCAAGCACCAGCAAATCCAGTGAGTCACACAGTTTGGTGTCGTGGAACGCTTGCAGCAGGCCGTCGAAGTTCTTGAAAGCCGCTCTCATACCAACATACAAAACGTAATCGCGCCGCAAGAGGTTTCGCAGGTTTGCCGCGGCCTGCGCGCTGCGCGGAAGAGGGCTGAGGCCATGATGAATCACGCGAACCTTCGCTGGATCGACATCATAAAACTTCAGCAAATCCTGGCGACAGGACTCGGATACACAAATGATGGCGTCAACGCGCGGAAAGAGCCACTTTCGGGCCCAGAGTACTTTTTTTACATCGGGAAAGAGTTCCGGAAAACGCTCATGGGTGCAGTCATGGTGAGTTGCAACCACTCTGCGAGCCCGAACCATAGGCATACGCAAGTACGTCGTTGGATGGTACACGTCCATCTTGCCGCGGAACGGAGCTACCAAGTTGCTCCAAGCTTCATTTGCAATGTAGCGTAGCGTCCCGGGTGGCAACAACTCATTAAACCCCATGACCCGCACATTGCTGCGAGGAAGCTCCCGAAATGGATAGACCGTACCCGTGATTCCCATCAGCAATTCTGTTTTCACTTCGGGAATCGTAGCCAGAAAGCGCATCAGCTCGTAGAAATACCGGGAAGCGCCGCCTGCGTTCTGCAACGAGAAGAGCTGGTGGTCGTAAAGAATCCGCACGCAGTCCTAGGCAATCAGTTCCGGCGTCGGCTGGACGCGGGTGCTGAGTTCTTTCGCGAACCGCCCCGCTAGGGCTAAGGCCGCCAGAAAAATCACGTATGAGATCAGGGTATTTACCGCCGCTGCTGTCGCCCCGTAAACCGGAATCCATATGAAATTCAGGACAACGTTACTTCCTGCGGCAACGGCGGTGCACATGAGGATTTTCTTCTCCATGCCCCACGCGATGTATGCGTTGCTCAGGTAAGACGTCAGAAAATCAAACGGTATGGCCCACGCCAGCAACAGGAGAAGCAAGCTAGCCGGCAGGAACTGATGTCCGAATAGGATGGCCACCAAGGGGCGTCGGAATACCACTAGCACGGCAGCAAAGGCGATCCCGGCCACCACAAGTGACAAAAGAATCTGGGGACGCAGCATCCGCACCCTTTGCTGTAGATCTTGCCTTGCCAGTTGCGGGTAGAGAACCTGCGTAAGCAAATAGTATGTGATGAGAATTTGATTCACTATTCTGTAGGCGACGCTGTAAAGACCGACCTGCTGCGGGTTTGACAACACGCCCAGCATGAGCATATCGATGGTATTGAACGCGAGATTGCACAGCCACGCCAGTCCCATAACGCTTGTGGCCTGCCAGGCCAGGGACTGCCGGATGACGGTTAGCGAGATACGTTGATTGTCTGCCGGCTTCTGCGTTTGCCACCATCGCCAGAAAATAAAGCCTTGCAGCAGGTAGCCGGCGGCGTTGCCCAGCACCAGCCACCTCAAGGGATGTTCGCCTCGGCTCCCCAAAAGCAGGAATACCAGAACGCCACCAGGAACGATAATCCGTGCCAAGCCTACGAGACGTAAGCGTTCCTTGCCCCAGGCCGCCCAGTCCAATGAAACCGCGTAAAGGCAGCTGATCGCCGAGAACAAGAACAGAAAAACCCTCAACTTCAGAGGCATGTTCGTCAACGTCGCGTATACCAGCAGGAAGGGCACCACCAAGGCCCCCATCGCGAGACGCCGCTTCTGCACCTGCTCGACGATCTCTTGCCCGGCTTCTGGGTATTTCGATATCAGCCGCGCGCCTACATGCCTCAGGCCGAAGTCAATAAACGGGTATGAATACTGCACCATGGTCTGGGCAAGAGCATACGTCCCCACCACAACGACACCGAATCGCCGGGCTAACAACAGTAGGGTAACGATCCCGCACAGGCGCGCCGGTATTTCACCGGAGCCCAGCTTGATCATGTTTCGAAATAGGAGGGCCGGAAATGCCTTCATCGAGACGAGGGGACTTAGCCGGAGCGACAAGCTAGCTCCGTCACTTTGTTGCGTAATAGAACTTGCTGCTAACTCCCGGACATGAATCGTCCGCGTCCACGGAAAGAACCCGTCCTCCAGCTTTTTCAACCGCGCGGGTTACACCCTCGACGGAAGCCGATGTCATACAGATCGGAGTCAGTCCGATTCGATAAAGCAATCGACTCGGCAATCCCGCACCTCTCAACAACTCATACGTTCGTCGTCGAGGCTGAATGCGATGGAGGTACGGGATATTGCATGGGATTTGGAACGCTGCGATCCCTCCGGCCTTCACCACACGGGTTAATTCGGAGACATGATTCAATATCAGCCGGCTCGAACGCTGGTGCTGGAGAACGCGACACGAATATACGAGGGCAAATCGGTCCGAGGGAAGAATACGAAGATCGTAGTAGGGGTTGTGTATGAACTGACACGCCGGAGTAAACTGTCGAGCCTCATCGATCATTTCTTCGCTGATGTCCACGCCAATTACTTCGCGGCAACAAACAGTCAATGCCCTGGTCACGCGACCCAGTCCGCATCCGAAGTCTAAAGCAGACTCAAACGTGTCGGGGAACCCCAGCGCTAAGAGCCTCGCTCTCAACTTTGAGGCTTCGATAGTGCCTGTCGAGAAGAATTCATCGACATTCCATCTGCCATACCGGTGCTCGGGTTCGGAGAGTACCGCCCACATTGGATCTAGCGCCGCCATATCTTCCCAATCGCGGTGATGGTTTGCGAGGCTCATGAATGGTCCAGCTCGCTTGCGTTCAAGCAGTCTGATCTCAACGTTCGTCAGCTAGACGAGAGCGGCGGTTTACTTTTTAAAGGGCGAGGCGTGGAAACGTAGCCAACCAGCTGACCAGTGCCCCGTAATAGGTAGGCATGTGCGCGGGCAATGTCGCCCTTGAAAAGGTTCACCGCTGCACCACCTAGCGAACGTATAACTTGTCCGGCGACCAGATGTAACGGGTAGCCGTGGACTTTTAAGACGTGACCGACGCCCAGGGCGTACCGGTGTGCTTTGGGGAGCAGCCTTCCAATCTCCTGAGTTTCGGGATGGTAGACGGTGAAGCTAGGCTCGTACCAAACACGGAAGCCTAACTCAAGAGGCCGAAGAAGATAGTCTATATCCTCTCCAGATCCATATCTCGATCCTGATCCTGGACCGAGGTTGTGGTTAAAGTCGCCCACCGAGGCAACCACCGTCCGCCTCAAAAAGGCGGTAACGGCCGTCACACAGCTTAGAAAATTCTTCTTTGTACAAAAACACGGGCCGGGCGACCCTCTAGGCGCAATAAGCTTGTTATCTGCAGTACGCATGCCGGTGAATAACACTTCAACCTCAGGATTTGTCTCGAACCACCGAGCTACGGTGGAAAGCAGATCGGGTGGGTACCAGCAATCGTCGTCGGGAATCGCAATGATGTCGCCTTGAGCAGCCCTGAGGCCAATATTGCGAGCCCTTGATACTCCCAATTGGCTCCGCAGATGCAGGATCCTGAGTTCAGGGTGTTTGCCTAACAGGTGATGCAGGCGATCATCGGGATTTTGATCGACCACAATGAGCTCAAAATCCTGAAAGGTTTGGACCTCAAGACTCGCCAGCAGTCGCTCCAACTCTGAGATCCGGTTCCAAGTTGCGACAACCAGGCTTACCATGCGTCAGTTGGTTACAGCCATGGTGGGGGACAATCCGCGATCGGGAGAGCCGGGCCGAGAAGGGGTGAACAATTCGTAGAGTTTCCATCCGATTGCAAGCACACCTATCGCGATGATGCTTCTCAGAAGGGCGGTCATCCAGTCCAGCAAACCGTTCCTCGGCATGACCACTACGTCGGGCAAAATCATTGCTACTACGAAGAGGGAAAAAGCATTTCTGCTCTTGCCGTGCAAGAGATTAAGGCCAACCCCAATGAGCAGAGAGATTACGACTACGCCCAGCAGACCGCCGGCAACATACGCTTCCGCAAGGTACGAGCTTGCGGTTCCATAGCCCCATGAAAATAGCACCGGGTTAAGAAGAACGGACACATCAAATCCAAGAGCCCTGCCCCGATAATAATTCGAGGCGTCACTTGCCACGAATGCATCTTGTAATTCCTGCAAAAAATACGATCCTAGGTACGGTCTGAATACTTCCCGATACTTGACCGACACGGCAGTTACGTCAAGAGAGACTCCTTGCACATCCAGAACCTTTACCGGCGAGAAGGTTGTAACAGTTTGATCGCTGGAATCTTCTCGCATCTGCTGGACAGCGTAGCCAACCATCATCAGAACCAGAGCAAAAACGCCCAGCCTCAGGATGTGGCCCTGCTTAGCGGACTTCACCCTGGAGACATACCAAAGTGCCAACGCCAATGAGAATGCACCCACTCTAGACCCAAGCAGGAGAATGAATGCAGCGGTGCAGAAGTAAAGGGTCGTGACTAGAATCAGGAACTTTTTCCTCCGCTCGAAGACGAAGATCGCTATGAACACAGGAAATGTGATCAACTGAATCGCACGCGCAAAAAAAGGTACACTGGCCGCTAGCGCTGAATGGTTTACAAAGAGGAAGGTGTAGCCGCCGTGCGCTTGCGCGTACGCATAATAGCTATAGTTTTTGTAGAGCTGAATCGGAAGAGTGAGAAAGAAAATAAGATATAGATACGGCAGGTAACCCTTCACCCCGGCGTCGGTGGGCGGAAGGAGTTGCCTATAGTTCCAACGGCAAGGCGCATAAATACATATCGCCGACAATACCAGGCAAAGAAGAACAATGCCGGCCTCGTCACGTGAAATGTCAAAGGGAAACGGCGTCATGTTGCTCACCCGCAAGGGATCGTCCTCGGCGCCGAGGCAATATGCCAGCAGCTTGCCCCCCTGAAAGAAAGTCAAAGTGCCCAGGAAAAGAAAACACGGATGACGGCCGTGATCGAAGCGCCAGTAGGCCAAGGCAATCAGAGAGGTCAGCAGAAGCGCCGTTACGACCGCGCCACCCTTAGGCTGAAGCCAGCCCGTCAGATAACATAGCGTCCCAATCCCGACCGCTCCCAGATAGCTCAACACTTCAAAAGCAGCTGTTGGCATGGGCAAGGACATAGGTCTAAATGCGGGAAGACGTTGCGTCGCGGTGCTCATGAATTCCACGAAGAGAACTTCAAGGACTGCCGCAGTTGCGCCAGACGCGCGCCCTCAACGGGATCTTCCTGCTTGCGTCTCAGCACCGCGGTCGCCAGCACGCCCAAACATGACAGCAGGAACGCAGTGGCCGCCGTCACTAATACGATGAGCGCTCGCCGCGGGCCCGATTTCTTCTCCGGCTCTACCGCTTTGTCCACTACCTGCACCAGGATCGCATCCTTGGCTTCATCGATACGGGCAGCGTCCAGCTGTTTGCTCAGGAAATCGTAGAAAGCTTCGTGATACTTCAGGTCGCGAGCCCGGCGGATATATTCCAACTCGGCTTCCGGCAACTGCCCAGTCGGAACCTCGATATTTCCATTTCCGATTTCTCCGGTGTTCCGCTGAAGCTTTGCCAACTCATTTCTCAGACCGGCCAATTCCGTTTCCGCACGCTTCACGTCGGGGTTGTTCTCGGTGGCCGAGGACCGCATGGCTTGCAGTTGTACCTCGTGGGCTGCTATCTGCGCGCGCATATCAGCCATTGACTGTATGATTACTCTCCCTTGGGCATCGGGCTGAATTAGACCGCTCTTCTGCTGAGCTTGCTTGAGGGCCAGTTCAGCGCGAGCGAGATCTTCTCGCTCAGCATCCAGCTTCTGTTGGAAAAACACGCGCCGCTGCCCCGCTTCGGTGATCGCCAGATTTGAATTCAACTCATGAAGTTCATCAACGTAGGCATTGGCCAATTCGGCTGCACGCTTAGGGTCGCGGTCAGTAACCCTGATCGAAATCAAGCCCTCCTTCTCAGCAACAATGTAGCTGAGACCCTGCAAAGTTTTCCGCGCATCCTGATAGCGCTTCACCGAATAGACCTTGCGCAAATCGAAACGGTCGATCATGCGATCTTGGATGGTCCGGCTCTGCAGCATGGCTACGAACAGGTCGGCCGGGTTTTTCAACCCGAGATCGGCTGAACTTAGGCCCGTGATAGCGCTTAGCTGCCCAAGCATCGAAGTTACGGACGATTGATTTTGCTGCGGCGGCAATAGAGTAGTTGTGGCTGTGTACATTTTCGGCAACAGCATGACAACGATTAGTGCTATAAGCGCGGCTGCAAGAGTGATTTTCAAGATCCGCACTTTGTTCTCTGCCAGCACCAGCAGCACGGCAATTGCGTCGACCTCTTCCGAAGCCTCGCTTGCCGGCCGCAGGCTCGAAACAACGTCGCGCTCGTCCACTCTGGCGCCGTTGTCAGCAGGTGCTTCCGATACCTTTGCGCTTTGCATCATAGAACCAACTTCGGCGTGAGGATTGACATGATTAACAGCGACAACTGCCTCGGCAGCCGTGGGCTTACTTTAGGACGTTGATAGCTGCGGCCGCTAATCCAAAGTTCGCCAGGATCTGCGACCAATCCTTGATCCCGCGCGACAAACTGCCTTTATTGGTCTGTTCTGGAACCACTACGGTGTCCCCTGGCATCATCACCATGCTGTCGAATCCTCCTGACCAGAAGAACGAAGCAGAATCTTTGCTGACTACCGCTCCATTGGCGCGGACCACAAAGATCCTGCCCTTGTCCGCGTCGCGAGTCGGACCGCCAGCATTCCTTAGATATGTCGAAACGGTCTTCCCGGGTTGTTGCAGAAACGAGCCCTGATTGTAAACATCACCAACAACACTGACCACAATCGGCCGGCTCGGTACGTAGAACTGGTCGCCGTCCTCAAGGGGAATATCCGGGATGCTATCCACCGTCTGATCATTCGGGTGCAGGTTCAGAACAATGCGGCCGTCAGCCCGTAACTGCCGGAGCTTATCGAGGCTGGCGCGTTGCGCCTCAAGAGAAGCCTTGGCGGCAATTTCCTCGTCAGCCGTTCTAGCGTTCTGCGCCATCTGCGCCGCCTGACGGGCCACTTGCTGCTCCGTCTGCGTGATCATCATGTCGAGGCGCTCCTGCTGCTCGATGCGGGCCGACACACGAGTAAACTCGGCGCCATAGAGGTAGGCTGATGGGGCAAGCCCCCCCGCCTGCATCACCAGGTCGCGCAGTCGCTGACCTTGCTTTGCCCGGTAGATTCCGGCAGCCTCAAATTCGCCATCCAGTCTTACCAGCTTCGTTTGCTTTTCTTCCGGGACGCGAAGATCGGCCTGCGAGAAAATGGTGACAATGTCGCTTGGTTGAAGTAGCAGATTGCTGGCATCGTCGTGGTTTAGGATCGCCTTGCCAAGGTTAAAGGTCAAAAGTTGGGTCGAAAGATCCTGCGGGCTCATGCGCTGAACGACAGCGTAATCCCAATTGATCTCCGGGGCGTTGCGCCTCACCTCGTTCGTGGCATTGCCCGATCGCCCATTGGATTCCGTGGCCTGCAAAGCCACGTAGTTTTGCTGCATCCAGTATTCCGAGGTGATGAGGAACTCGCGGTTAGGTATCAAATCGCTGATTCGCATGCCCTCGTGCCAAGGGTAGCGACCCGGTGAAGCCACATTACCGCGTAAGGTGACGGAATTTTCAAAGCGGGGAGACACCAACGCGACATTCACCACATCACCATCTTTGATGGGATGGGCCAAGCCAGACGCGTCCAGGCTCACACGCTCAACGCTGCGCATCTGCCGGTCCTTGATGTGTTCCACAAAGATCTTGCCCCCCGACGCAGTGGTCGACAGCCCACCCGCCAGACGAAGTACCTCCGCCAGATCCGAACTGCCTTTGAGTTCATAGATTGCGGGAACGTTCACCTGTCCGCCTATGGCAACTTGAGGCCCTACCGGAGCAACGTAGATCACATCCTCTGGCTGCAGAAGAACATCTTTGCTCTTATCGCCGTTAAGCAATAACTCGTAAAGATCGAAGTTGGTCACCACGGTAGAGCCACGCTTTAACTCGATGTGACGCATCGACCCCGTGGGCGATGGTCCTCCCGAGGCAAAAACTGCATTGGCCAGCGTGCTTAACGAGCTGACCGTGTAGCGTCCCGGGCGGCGGGCTTGACCCACCACAAACACGTCGATCGAGCGCAACTCCCCCATAGTAACGTTCAAATCAAAGTTCTGATAAATCCGCCCAATGTGCGACTTGAGAAAATCCTCCATCTGCGCATACTTCAACCCGGCAACATTCAGATTGCCTACCTTGGGAAGAAAAATGCTCCCATTGCGGTCCACGCGCGCGTGAATGTCCAGGTCAATCTGCCCCCAGGCGCGAATCAGCAACTCATCACCAGGACCGATGACGTAGTCCGCGGTGACGGGAACTCGATCCACGGGAGCAAAAGTGGTTGGTACGTTGTCGAAGAGACTAAGGCCGTAGATGGGAAGCACTTTCCCCAGGGACGACAAAACCATCTGCTGGAAGTCAGTGAGATCGACCGGCTTTGGGGGGCCTGACGATGTTCCTGGCACCGCTTTGGCGGCATTGGCAGAATTGGCGGTCGGGAGGGTATGCGTCTCATCCTTGACAACCGTAGGCGACGGCGTGGCAGCCTGACCGGCGGCCGGAGGTGGCCCGCCAGCCGGTGTCGATGTTGACGCAGGTGCTTGTGATGGAGCTGTATTTGCCGGAGTCTGCGCGGCGGCACTGAGCGAAATCGCCAGCCAGGTTGCCGGTAGCAATAACATCGCAGTAAGAATTTTCCAGAAGCCTTGTGAATCTTCGATCTCTTTCGGAAGAGCTCTCAATTCGATCTCCCTAAACCCAGGTCGGGTGTCGTATGAATTGTGGCCAATGAAAAACGCCGGCTCGCAGCCAGCAAGACTTGTGGAGCGATCTAGTCGTTGCTGGTGACCGTCTGCCGTGCCGCAACCGGCTGGCGTAGGGCGTTCAACCAGAACTGGGCATAGGCCGGAGCTGCCTCCCCTGCATTCCATGGCAGCTCGCGCCCGGTAAAGAGAAGATGAAGGTTCTGGTGCGCGCTCACCGCCCCGACCAGGCCGAGTGTGGCGATGGTCGGCTCCAGATCGTAAATGACGCCGCGTGCCGCACATCTGCCGAAATACGCATTGACCGCGTCGAAAATAGGCCCGAGATGTTCGCGAAACATCTGGTCCGCGCCTGGCAGCTCGAAACCGGCCACGTACAGCAGTCGCAACAACTCGGGATGTTGCAATAAGTTCTCGACCATGAATGTAACCAGCATAGGCACAACAATGGCAGGGTCCAAGTCCATCGCCAGGCCTTGTTGCAGTTCTCGCCCCAACTTCAGTCGGTTCAGTCGCGACTCCGTCGCCGCCCAGAAGAGGTCCGCTTTCCGTACGAAGCAGCGGAACAGAGTGGCTTCATTCACCTCGGCGAGATGGGCGATCTCCCGCGTGCTCGTGCCCTTATATCCCTGACGGGAGAAGAGCTGCACAGCCGCCTCGATGATGCGTACTTCCGTAACACTTCTTCCCGGTGTTTTTTTCACCATCTTCAATCCTTCAACTGTCTAGCAAGCTGCTTAAAAACTACCTGCTGACAACAGCCCGGGTAGTCCGGGCCTTCCAGACCCGCGTTCACCGGGTCTTGTGAAGAGGGCTTTAGCCCCTGAGGTACCTCGTCTAAAGCCGCTAAAATAGCCTCTTTTGTGCAATGTCCCCAGGCCTAAAGGCCGTTTCACGGTACTCGCTTGACGCGTCGCTGAAGCGCCGCACTACCCAAACTCGCTCCGGAGAGGACTTTTTCAGCAGCCTCCTAGCGAAGCTTACGAGGGTGCCGACACCGCCGGAGTGATCTTTCGGCAAGACTGGGCACATCTGGGAAAGAGGCATGTCTCTCGGAGAAGAAATCAACTGAGGGTGTGGACAAAACAGACGAGAGGCCCAGAAAGAGAATCGGCAGGAACCTTCGGCAGGTCCCATGACAACAGCAAGGCTCTGCCATCCTCACTTAGACGAGGTGTTTATTCCAATAAGGCAAGCTACTAAACATCCGACAAACTTCCGTCGCAGTTCCTTTAGGGTCCCGAGGAGCGGAGAACGCCACCTCATCAACAATCGGCGCCAAGCACAAGAGTGCAAGCGCACACTTGCGGCGCTCTGATCTGTTTCAAAATCAATTTTGGACTTTAGTCGACGCTTGCAATATAGGGAAACCACATTACTTGGTCAAGGAAAAACGCGAACGGGCAGGCGATTCGCAGGCCTTAATGACTCCCTCAGAAGTGGGGCTACGAGTTTCGCCGATAGAAACTCTGGGGCCTCGACGCGAGCGCTTACTTCGCCTCGGGCGGAGTGGGTACACGGCCGAGCTCGAAGAAATAACGAATCCGCAGACATCCCATTCCTCAGGTCAATCTTCGAACAATGGAACCCCTATAGCACCGATCAAAAGCACGGAATCCAAACAATAAAGGGGAGCCCGAAGGCTCCCCGAGTACCGCAGTCTTATCCAGTGTCCCTAGAACAACAGCTTGAGCGCGAACTGAATATTGCGACGCTCGTCGGGCAGGGTGCTGTTGAACGAACCGGCGCTGGGTTCACCATTAACCGCCTGGATCGCCGTCACGCCAGTGCCATTCTCAATGTCGAGGTTGGTGGCCTGGATGTACATGTTGTGATGGTTGAAGATGTTGTAGAACTCTCCACGGAACTGCATAGTGAAGCGCTCCGTTAACTTGAAGTTCTTCATAGCTACGAAATCAATGTTCCAATAGCCCGGAGATTGATATCCGTTGCGCTGCCCGATCGTCTGTCCATTCTGGGTAAAGCTGCAACCTACGCCGTAGAGGCCGGTGCAGTTTGGCACCGCAAGAACGTTACCGTTCCCCACGGGTACGCCAGTTGAATCCAACGGCAGGGGCAGGTAGTTAAACAGGTTCGGTGAGCCTGGAATCGGATTGTTGACGTTTGCACTGCCCGAACCCGGTACTGGAACTCCGGGTACGTAACGCGGACAGGTGTAACCCGTCGCGCCCAAGTTGGTGCAGTCATAGATTGAGAACGGATAACCGGAGTGCACCTTAAACACCGGTGACATGCTCCAGCCTCCGAGTATCTGACGAGCGACCGCGTTGCTGGAGTTCTTCATCCACGGCAAATCCCACACGCCGCTGACGACGAAACGGTTACGGGTGTCATAGTCGGAATTGCCCTTGTCCAGGCTGGGATTGTAAGCATCCAGATAACCCAGGCCGTAGAACGAGGAGTAGCCATCCGAGAATGTGGACGACAGGTTGTCAATCGAATGCGAATAGGTGTAGTTAGCAACCAGCTGCAATCCTTTGTTGAACAGATTGCTGGTCGAAAACTTCACGTTGAGGCCGTTGTAGTTGCTGAAGCCGCTGCCGCCACGGTAGTTGATGTTGGTGTACTGGTAATTGACGCGGTTGGTTGTACGCGGGTCGCCCAGGAAGGCCGAACCGTAGCCGGCATCGTTTAGATTGGCGATGTCGTACAATCCGGTACCCTTGGAACCTGCGTACTCGACCGACAGGACCGAGTTACGCATGACCTGCCGGTCAATGGACGCCGACCAGAACTGCGTATAAGCTGTGGGCAGGTTTTGCTGGACCGCGCGCAGGCTGACGCCCGGCAGGAACTTGGTTCCTGTACCTGCCAGAGGACCGGCATTGTCGGTGTAGATAGGTAACACCGGCACATCTGAGCCCGCCACCAGGCTGACCACGGCGTAGTTCGGCGGGTTCTGAATGACGTTGAAGGTTACGTTACCGAAGTTACGTTCATAGCCCAATCCGTATCCGCCACGGAGACTCGTGCTTCCGTCGCCGAACACGTCCCACGCAAAACCAACACGCGGAGCAAAGTTATCCTTGTCCTGAGCCCATAGGCCGCCGACTGGACTCTGGTTTGCGATTTGGACTGTACCGTTGCGCACCTGCTGGTACAGATTCGCCCCGGAGCCCAGGTAGTAGTTGGAATCCAACGCCGGATTGGCGTTGTGCTGGACGCCGTAGTACTCCCAACGAAGACCGAGATTCAGGGTCAGGCGGGGACGTACTTTCCAGGAATCCTGCACATACCACGCTCCGTCGTTATAACGGTTGTTGCGGCTGAACGAAGGGGCCGTGACTGGCAGGGTAAGCGTGCAAGCCGAACTGACGACGTAGTGCCCGGCCGCATCTTTGGGACACGGGTACTTGCCCTGTGGATAGGAAGCACCCTGGAATTGGTACAACTGTCCGGAAACCAGGTTGGCAGCGGCCGAAGAGATATCTCCACCCGAAGCCAGCGATTCTACCGCATTCTCGTAAGCACCGAATTGGCGGTTGTCGCGAGTCTGGATGTAGTCGCCGCCGAACTTGAACTGATGTTTACCCTTGGTCCAGTTCAAGTCCTCGTAAAACTGATACAAGTTCTGAGGACCACCGAACGGGATCGCGTTGCCCGGCGTGGTTTCCGAGTAGCCCGGAAACACCAGCGAGCCGTTCGTTCCCGGCAGGTCTGGAAGCGCGGTCGCCGAGGTGTACAGTGTCGGGCTGACCGGGTTCGTTCCCAGCGGCTGCAAATTCGTGAGGCGGTTATAAATTACCTTCGAGGAACTCACGAAACTGGGCGTGAATACGTGGGTATAGTTAATGACGACATTCTGGTTGAAGTTGGTCTGCCCGGTGTTATAGCCCGCATACGGGCTGGCATTAATCGTTCCAGCAAAGTCGTCTTCGCTGTACAGAGCATAGCGACCGTAAAGGGTGCTCTTGTCGGAGATGTTCCAGTCCACACGGTTCACAGTGCTATAGGTGTTCTGCGGAGAACCGCCGCCCGAATCCGCGGGAACCGTGTACTGCACATACTGTCCAAATGGAGCATTGCAAGGTAGCGGGGCCGGGCAGTTTCCGCCGTTCGCCTGCTGCCAATTTACGTTCTGCAGGACGCTCAGGCCGGGGACGAATTTGTTGCCATAGGCGCTGAAGAAATCCTTGGTTCTGGAATTAACCTCTGGCAGCGCCAGGAACGCCGGATCGAGGATGCTCTGGGTAGCTACAGAAGTGCTGCGGACCCTCGTCCACTCCGTGCCGCTGAAGAAGAACAATTTGTTCTTGATGATCGGGCCGCCGATAGAGTATCCGAACTGGTTGCGGGTGAATCCCGGTTTGTTGATGTCATTGGCGTCGTTGTTATAGGTATTGGCCGCCAGTGCCGACAGACGGTTGAACTCATACAACGATCCGTGGAAGCTGTTGGTTCCTGACTTGGTGGCCACGTTGACCACGCCGCCTCCGGCGCGACCATATTCTGCCGTGAAGTTATTGGTCAGAACACTGAATTCCTGCACGGTATCGAGCGGAACGCTCTGACCCACGGTTGCCGTGAATAAATCGACGTTCTCGCCGCCGTCCAGCAGGATGTCGGTGTCAGCGGAGCGCGCACCGTTGATTGCGTAACCCGCGCCGCGAGCGCTGTTGTTGTCTTCGGTCACGTTGCCCGACGTCGCAACCAAGTCATAGGGGTTGCGGGTCAGGGTCGGCAGATCGACCATCTGCTTTGAGTTGATGGTCTGCGACAGGGTCTGGTTTTCGGTATTTACTACTGCGACTTCCGCAGAACCAGTGACTTCCACGGTGGTGGAAGCGCCGGTGACACCTAGCTTCGCCGAAACATCATTCACGGACCCGACGCCGACCTTTACGCGCTGGGTGAACTTCTGGAAGCCTTGCGCATCGATCGTCACGTCGTAGGTCTTAGGTGGCAAGTTGGTGATCGTATACTCGCCGGCCGACTGAGTGGTCGCAGTGCGAACCAGTCCTGTATCAACCGAGGTCGCTGTGACCTTTGCGCCTACAACTACTGCCCCTGTTTTGTCGGTAACGTTGCCATTGATCACGCCGCTTTCGGCCTGACCAAAAGCCCATACCGAGAACAAGCTCAGAATCGCAAGCAAGGAAATAAATCTCACTATGTTTCGATTCATCGCACTCTCCGCACCAAAATTGTAGGGAAGGGGAAGGATATGCTTCGCCCTACCTCATTGGTGCACGGGAGTAGCCACTAGGGCCTCGCTGATTACAGGCATGTTACGTCTATCAAACTCGTGCGCCTATTTTTTTTTGTAGAAAAACCAGTTCCCGTATTCTGTATTCTGTAGAATGCAGAGGGGATAGGCCGCACTTTCCTACGACTGAAGTTGTAGGAAAGTGGGATCGGTCGCACGGAAGTGTTTAGTTTTTGATTAACTTAGTTGACGTATTTGAATAACTACTAGGTACCGATTGCAATCGTGGTTTACCCGTCTCTCGTTAGCGTCGTTGGTGCTAATGGGACAGATTTGCATGTCACTTTTTGGGGAGCAAAATCCACGCCGCTGAACGTCACTCACCCTTGCCAAGGGCGAGCGTTAGAAGCGTCTTCTGCTCCAGTTCGTGGGCCTTTGCCGACCCGGTTGCGGGCGTTGCATTGGCGGCGCGCTTGATGCTGCGCAGCTTGGAGCCAATTACTCTCTTTAGGCGGGGCGTAACGAAACTGAGCGCTCCCATGTTGGCCGGCTCCTCCTGCACCCAGATAAACTCAGAGGCATTCTTGTACCGGCCAAGGACCTCGCGCAACTCTTCTTCCGGGAAGGGATACATCTGCTCCAGGGAAGTAATCGCCGGTCCCTGCATCTTCAATTTCTTGCGCTCCATCCTCAGTTCATGACCGATCTTTCCCGTGCAGAGCAATACGCGCTTTGCCTGCAGCGCGGTTTCATCGGGAATGACGTTCAGGAAGCGCGGACGTTCCAATTCGCCGAGGGGCGACATAGCTTCCGGATGGCGCAACATGCTCTTCGGGGTGAAACAGATGAGCGGCTTGCGCCACTTGCGCAACGCCTGCCGTCGCAGCAGATGAAAATACTGTGCGGCAGTTGAAGGCTGGCACACCTGCATATTGTCGCGGGCGCACAGCTGAAGATACCGCTCGATGCGGGAACTCGAGTGCTCCGGACCCTGGCCTTCGTGACCATGCGGCAACAGCAACACCAGTCCGCTCAGCAAGCTCCATTTGTCTTCGCCAGAGACGACAAACTGGTCGATGATGATCTGCGCGCCGTTGGCGAAATCACCGAACTGCGCCTCCCACGCCACCAAAGTTTCCGGATAGTCGCGCGAATATCCGTATTCGAAACCCATGACTGCCGCTTCAGACAACTCTGAGTTGTAGATCTCGACCCGCGCCTGATGCGGAGCCAGGTGGCAGAGAGGAACGTATTCCTTCTCATCAACGATGTCGATCAGCACGGAATGTCGCTGGTTAAATGTGCCGCGGCGGCTGTCTTGGCCGCTGAGACGAATTGGAGTGTTCTCCAGGGCCAGCGACCCAAATGCCAACGCCTCCGACATGCCAAAGTCTACCGGACGCTTGCCATAGCCCATCTCGCGCCGCTGCTCAAGTAGTTTTTGTACCTTGGGATGGATATGAAAGTCATCTGGATATTTCACCAGCGCATCGGTGATCTCGTGCAGCCGGTCGGCAGCTAGTCCGGTGTCAACCTCGTCAGCGGGGTTATAAGGGCCGCCGTGGAATGGCGACCAGTAGCTGGGCAACTGACGCATCGCCGGCTTCTTGACCATGCTCTTGCCAGCCTTCTCTGCGGCGTCGAGTTCCGCTTGAAACTTCTCGACGTGCGGCCGGGCATCCAGGCCGACGTTGCTGGCGTAGATCTCGTAAAGCAACGGATGGTCTTTGATCTTGCGATACAGGATCGGCTGGGTAATGGTCGGATCGTCCACTTCCGAGTGCCCATGCCTGCGAAAGCCGATCAGATCGACGACCACGTCGGTCCCGAAGTCATAGCGATATTCGAGCGCCATGCGACCAGCCCGAACCACGGCATCGGGATCCTCTCCGTTGACATGGAAAATGGGAATAGGCAACCGCTTGGCCAAGTCGGACGAAAAGCGACTGGAATAGGCGTCGGTGGGATTGGTGGTAAATCCGATTAGATTGTTGACGATAATATGTACCGTCCCGCCGACGTTGTAGCCCCGTAAGTTGGCCAGATTTAGAGTCTCGGCCGTAATGCCCTGCCCCGCAAACGCGGAGTCTCCATGCATCAAGATGGGCAGTATCCTGGTCTTACCATCGCGGCCAACCCGGGTTTGTTTGGCGCGCGCCCGTCCCAGAACCACGGGATCAACGGCTTCGAGATGGCTGGGATTCGAGACCATATGGATACGCACTTGGCCACCGCTGGCTCCGGTGAATATCCCCGTGGCGCCGATGTGATATTTCACATCACCGCCGCCTAATACGCTGCGCGGATCAACGTCTTCAAAGCCGGCAAAGATTTCTGCCGCGGGGCGGCTCACGATGTTGATGATGACATTGAGGCGCCCGCGATGACTCATCCCGAGCACGGCCTGCTCCGCCCCTTGAATGGAAGCCGTATTCAGGATCTCGTCCAACAGCGGAATCAGCGCCGTATTTCCTTCCAGGGAATAACGCTTCGTTCCAATGTAGCGCGAATGGATGGTCTGCTCGAAAACGTCAGCGCGCACTAATTGATCGAGAATTCTTGAGCGGTCAACCGGTTCCTGCTGCTGCGACTCCATTCGTTCCTGGATCCATTGCCGCCGCTCTGGATCAGGAATGTGCATGAACTCGGCACCAATGCTGCCAGAGTAGATACGGCGCGCTTCCTCGACACCATCGCCGGAGATGTCCAACTCCGGATGAGAGAGTGGTGCGAAGTGCCCTAAGGGATCAAGGTTGGCTTGCAAATATCCCCAGCGGCGGAAGACATCCATGACGCGTTCCAGCTTTTCGCTGTCAACGCCCGTGTTTTGGCTCGATATCGTTACAGTGGACAAGAATGAAAATCTCCCTTAGCCGGCTTCCACGATCTGGTAGCCTCTGCCTTAGCACATCGGATGTCTAAGTTTAGATTCCCTGCCGGGCGGTCGGATGCTACCACGGATTACGAACCCGGAATCAATGGCGACCGAACCCTCAGTATATAGAAACGCGGTAGGATTATGGAACCTCGGGCCCGTCGTTCCGTCGTCCGAAGTCGTTCCTGGGATCCCGGTGATTCCGGCGGGCGGAGGGGCAGCGGCAAGCTTCGGGTAAGCAAGCATCATTGTGACCCAACTGTTAACATCGCGGGACCGCGTATTCGTGCTAACCGGCGCCGGCATCAGCGCTGAAAGCGGACTTCCAACCTTTCGTGGGGCCGATGGGCTGTGGCGCGGACATCGCGTGGAAGAGGTCGCCACCCCGCAGGCTTTCCATGCCAACCCGGAATTGGTGTGGCAGTTTTATTCGGAGCGGCGCAAACGTCACGCCAGCGTAACTCATAATGCCGCCCATCGCGCCTTAGCGGAACTGGAGGGCGCTTTAGGCGAGCGATTCTTCCTCTGCACTCAAAACGTCGATTCCTTGCATGAGCAGGCCGGCTCGCAGCGCATCATCCACATGCATGGGCGCCTGATGCAGACGCGCTGTTCGCGCGAGAGCTGCCGCAGCGCGCCTTTTGACGACGAGCGCCTCTACCTCTCGCGAGCAGAAATTCCGACCTGCCCGCAATGCGGAGCTATGCTGCGGCCACACATCTGCTGGTTTGGCGAAGTTCCCTACTCGATGGACCGCATCTTCGAGCAAATTAGAGTCTGCACAGTATCACTAACCATCGGCACGTCCGGAGTGGTGGAACCGGCGGCCAGCTTCGTTCGTATGGCCCGCGTCAATCGTGCCCGCGCTATTTATATTGGTCCGGAAGAGCCGGCTAACAGCAAGTTCTTCGATGAGGTGGTGCTGGGAAAAGCGGGAGAGGTATTACCGGGATTGGTGAAGCAGCTTACAAGTTACTAGTAACGTCTATGGGGCTTTTCACTTTACGTAAGGATACCCGCGCTTGGAACCGGAATCAGGATAGGCAAGAAAGACTCAGTGGGCCAAGCGTCCGACGATGTTGTACGCCGCAAACGCGGCCACGTACGCGACTAACGTCATGTAGCTGAACTGCAGCACCGGCCACCTCCATCCGTTGGTTTCGCGTCGCACCACGGCAATCGTGGACATGCATTGCATGGCAAACGCAAAGAAAACCAGCAGAGCAACAGCACCAGCGGGCGTAAGCTCGTGTTTCAGAGCGGCCTGCAAATCGACGGCATGCGACTGGGGATCGATCCCGTTTAAGGTGCCTAACGTCGCGATAATCACCTCACGCGCGGCGATGGAGGTCAACAACCCAACTCCGATTTTCCAATCGAAACCCAGCGGGCGAATCGCAGGTTCTATGGCATGACCCACCCATGCCACAACGCTGTCCTGCACGGCAGGCGGCTGGCCATGATGCATGGGGAAGTTGGTCGCCGCCCACAGCAGCAGCGACACCAACATGATCACGGTGCCCGCGCGATATAGGAACGCTTTTCCGCGATCCACCAGCCGCAGTCCTAAGGAGGCCAGCGTGGGCCAACGATAGGGTGGCATCTCTAAAATAAACGGAGAGTCTTTGCTCTTCAGGATCGACGACTTCAGCAGCCGGGCGGTGAACACCGCCATCAGGAATCCGAGAACATACAATCCCAGCATTGCCAGGGCTCGCGTTCCCAGGAGCACACCCAGCACAGCACGATTGGGCAAAAACGCCGCGATCACCATGGTGTAAACGGGCAGGCGCGCCGAGCAAGTCATGAACGGGGCAATCAAAATGGTCGCTATACGATCGCGTTTGTTCTCGATGGTGCGCGTCGCCATGATGGCCGGCACCGCGCAGGCATAAGCAGACAGGAGCGGTATAAAGCTCTTGCCGTTCAGACCAACGCGCGACATAGTGCGGTCCGCGATCACCGCCGCCCGCGACAGATAGCCGGAGTCCTCGAGAATTCCGATCACCAGAAACAGCAAAAGTATCTGCGGCAGGAAAACCAGGACCGACCCGGTCCCCTTCCAGACGCCATTGATGATGAGCGAGCTAAACATGCCCGCAGGCAAATGAGTTCCCAGCTGTGCGCCCGTCACGTCTAGAAAGTGCTGTAACAGATTCGAAAGTGGCTGCCCGACCGCGAAGATGGTCTGAAAGACGCCGATGACCACTATGCCGAAGATGACGGCGCCCCAAGTTCGGTGCAGGAACACGGAGTCGAGCCGCTGCGTCCAGACCGGAGTGGCGGGACGATGATACTTGGCGTTCGTGCCTACCTTTACGGCCCACTCACGATAACCGCGCGTGCCGCCCACCACCGGCAATTCCAAGGGCTCAGGGCTGGCCCCCGCCGAGGACAGGAAGTTTTGCACCGCAACGATGCCTTCGCCTGTCGTAGCGCTTACCAGCGCGACCGGCGTGCCCAACTGACGCGCCAGCGATAGTACATCCACATGCCCGCCCTGCTTGCGCAGTTCGTCGGCCATATTTAGCAATACCAGGGTCGGCAAGCCGAGCGCGATGACGCGTCCGGCCAATACAAGATGGCTATGCAGGTTGGTGGAATTCAGAACTACGATGACCGCGTCCGGGGCTGGTGTTCCAGGCATTTGTCCGGTCAAGACATCAACCGCCACCTTTTCATCCTCGGACTTGGGAGTGAGGCTGTATACACCGGGCAGGTCGACGAGCGCTACCTCGTGGCCTGCGGAATCGCGTACGTATCCGGTGTGGTGTTCGACCGTGACGCCGGGAAAATTGCCGACCTTTTGCCGCAGACGGGTGAGCCGATTGAACAGCGTGGTCTTACCCGAGTTGGGCGGCCCGACAACAGCAACGGTGCGATACGACGCGCCCAGGGTTTGTTCCCGGGTCGGCGCGACCGCATGGCAGCTCATTGTCGAAGCTCCCATGCGCTAGTCTCCGAACGCAGGAGCGCCGATGAATTCCACATGAATGTGGCAGGACAAATCGCGGCGCATGGCAACTTCCGTGCCTTCGACCCTGTACACACGAGGATCGCCGCCAGGGCTGCTGCGCGCGACTGTGACTTCCAGGCCGGGCACAAATCCCAGGTTCATGAGATGCTCGGCGACCGGGGCTGATAGTTCCAGATCGGCAAGGATGGCTTTCTCGCCGACGTGCAGATCGGCGAGGGCGCCGGTCGTCCGCGGGGATGATTTCTTATGACGTCCGAATATGAAGTTGAAAATCATTTTCAATTCCAACTCTATTCTAACTCTTTCCCGGGGATCGGCAACGACCAAAGTCACAGCGTCTTGTGACATCTGACCATCGGGGGAAACCTGATGCGAAGCCTCCCAAAACAGGCTGGCCGAGCATCTTGCCGGCTACATCGTCCCGTCAGCGCGCATTCACCTGTACGTGGAACTTCTTGGCTGGACCCGCGGTGTACTCCCAGGGCCGCCGGTATTCCAACGTAAGCGACGCCATACCCGCTGAAGTTGCGCTCAGACGGAATTCCTGGGTCACCGGTGTACCTGCGGCATGGCCGGTTTGACTATTCTTCTTTGTCGAACTCTTCCCCAGCCGGAGGGGCGAAGGGTCGCCCTTTATCGCCCAACTGTAGCCAGTTGAGGGGTTGCTTTTCAGCCGTACTATGAGCGTGTCGCCTGCAGGAAGGTCAACGTCTTTGCCGTTGTCGGCGTCGGTAATGGTGACGATGGAAGTAGCACTTTTCGTGACCGAGCCGCGCGATTGTGGCGGTTGCGCGACCAGGGTGCCGCAGAAGGCCAGCACTACCAGGCAAGCGGTGGTCGAGATACGAGTCATAGGACCGTGCTCTCCTCCGTCACAAAGTCGAGAACCCAGGCGGGAATGCAACTCCGAACGGTCGGTAGACAATATTATCGTGGCGGTAAACGTCACCGGTGAGACTCACAACCGAGCCGTGGAGGATGAAACGATTGCTGCAACCATGCTGCTCATGCTGGCTCGCATCCACCTGGTGGCTGCGTTCAGATCAGTGTCTGAGCGTCACCGGCAAATATAAAAGCTTGAGCCCGCTGCGGCCATTTCGCAATGATCGCAGCGGGCTCAAGCCATTTGTTGGTCTCTCGAAGCGCCGAGCCCTCGGCTTGTCCGGTTCGTCAGAAAGCCGGTCGCTACTCGACGTATGGCTTCCACGCGCCGCTATCGGTTTCCATCAGCACAATACTGGCCTTGGTCGGTGGTGCACCGTAGAAGTCAGCGCCATAAGTCTTGATAAGCGTGGCACGATCCCAACTGGTGAAGCTCTTCACCAGGTCGCCGGAAGCGTCGAACTCGGTTCCCAGGCGATTGGGGTTCCACCGCCAGCTGTATTCCACCCGAGCCAGGTGCGGCTTGATCATGGTCGCATTATCGATGCTCACCAACTTGCGCTCAGCCAGCGGAACTACGTAGGTGACGGTCCCGTCGTGATTGCTGCTCTTCTCCACGCCATTGATGGTGCTGAACAGTTTTTCGCCCGCGGGGGTCAGGGCGACAATCAAGGAACTGTAGCCTTTAGGCTTGGTCACAATGACGCCGGTCTTCGCCAGCAGCTTGTAGTGGGGATCCATCGGCTTTTCGTTGACATTCGAGACAATGGTGCCGGTGCTAAAGCGAATCGTGGCCGGTCCTTGCGCGTTCAGGATCTTGGTGATGCTGGTAGTCGCAACCGGTACGGTTAAGACGTCGCGAGCGCCTTTCACAAAGTAGTAAATGGTTCCACCAACGACCAGGATCAACCCGGCAATAAATATCAACGGCATGAAGCCGGAGTTCTTGCCCTCCATCTCGATTTCTGCGGCAAAGAGCTCGCGTTCGGGGGGGACTGTTGTGGTTTGCTGTTGCGAATCCTCGTTGGTCTTTGGTTCGATGACGGTCGGCATTGCTGACACCTCCGATGGAGACGTGCTGCCAGCCGCGAGTACCGAGGCCAGCCATGAAGAAGGGGCCAAGGGCCTTCGCTAGCTGCATGGGCTTTTCCACGCCGGACTGCGGGCAGCCATAAACAATTCCAGTATGGACCCTACAAACTACGACGCAGTGAGGACGGTCACCGGGCGATGTGAGGAGTGAACGCGGATTGTGGATCGTGGCCTGTGGATAGTCGGCCATGAGCCCGCAGTGCAACTTGAACGACGTCAAGCACATTGCACTTTTCCGCGGCGGCCTGGACTTGCGCCGGGCAAACTATCCACTAACCACCCTCCACTAACCAGTCCCTTGCAGCACGTAGCAGGAGTACGTCTTGATTACCATCCACACTCGCGCCCCTGGCTTCAGTTGCATGGACTCGCGCGCGGCGAGAGTGAGATGCACCTCGAAAGCTGGACCGCAGTTCACGATGGCAATCACTTTGACATCGCGCCGTTCGAGCGAGGTGATTGTTCCGTCAATAATGTTGCGGGCGCTGAGTCCCTCCGGCTTGGAAGACGCCAGTAGAATGTCTCCGGCGCGAATCCCGACGCGCAGTGGCAACTCAGCATTCACTCGTACCAACGGTACTTCCAGGTCAAGGGTTGAACCTGCGATGCGGCAAGTCATGGTTCCCTGCTCCGGATGCGAAGCGGTCATCCAACAATCGAAGATATTCTCAAACCCGGCGAGCTGCGCGACCGTCTCCGATTGTGGACGCTGCAGAACTTCATGCGGTGAACCTTGCGCGACAATTCGTCCGTGGTCCAGCACAATCGCGCTTTCGCCCAACGCCAGTACTTCTTCGCGGTCGTGGGTCACGTAAAGGATTGGAATCCGATGCGACCGATTCCAAGCGCGCAGGTCGTCCAGAATTCGAGCCTTCGTGATGGCGTCAAGGGCCGTCAGTGGTTCGTCCAGCAGCAGTACCCTCGGACGCATCACCAGGGCGCGTGCCAACGCAACTCGCTGGCGCTCTCCAGCAGAAATTTTGCCGGGCCGCCGCTGCATCAGCGAGGAAACGCGGAACGATTCCAGCACCTCACCGCTGCGAGTGTCGCGCTCGCTCTTAGTGAGAGGCGCTAAGCCGTAGTGCACATTCTGCTCGACCGTCATGTGCGGAAACAGTGCCAGCGATTGCAGCAGGTAACCGACGGAGCGACGGTTTGGCGGCAGATTCACGCGTGACTGGGACTTAAAGAGAGTCAAGCTCCCGATCGCAATGGTGCCCTGGTCGGGTGTTTGCAGCCCGGCAATACAGTCGAGCAGAGTCGTCTTTCCTGCGCCGGAAGCTCCGAACAGAATGGTGAAGCCCGCCGGCAACGCAAGCTCAACCTGGAGCGCGAACTGGGACCCGCTTTCCCCGCGAAAGCGCTTCCGCAGCTGCGCCTTCAGTTGTTCGTCGGGCAGTTGTTCGTCGGGGGGCGCCGCGGTCGCCTCGTTCATCTCCACTCCCATACATTCCATCCGCCGCGGCGGCGCAAACCGTACAAAATCGCGAGCATGGAAAAGCAGAGTAATAAAAGAAGGAGCGCAGTGCGGTTTGCGGCAGCATAATCGAGCGATTGCACCTGGTCGTAAATCAGGATCGAAATGGTTTGCGTGGCCCCGGGAATGTTTCCCCCAATCATCAGCACTACGCCGAACTCACCCAGGGTGTGAGCGAAGCTGAGGGCTACGCCGGTCAGCACGCCGGGCAGTCCCAGGGGCAGCACGATGCGCCAAAATGTGCGCCAGCGGGATGCTCCCAAGAGCGCGGATGCGTCCAGGAGTTTGCGGTCGATGGCGGCAAAGGAAGTGGCCATCGGCTGCACCGCAAACGGCAGGCTATACAAGACCGAGCCCAGCACAAGGCCCTCAAAGGTGAATGCCAAGCTGTGACCGGTGAGTGCACGATACCAGCGTCCCAATGGCGTAAACGGGCCGACCGCGACCAGGACGTAAAAGCCCAGGACGGTCGGCGGTAACACAATGGGCATCGAGACAATTGCTTCGACCAGGAACTTCCAGCGTCGCTGCGAAAACGCCAACCAATACGCGAGCGGAATGCCGATGATGAGGAGGATGACCGACACCAGGACCGCCAATCGCAGCGTAAGTGTGAGAGCTTGCAGAATCATTTTCTAGAAGGCACTCGGAAACCGTATTGCTCCAGCACGGCTGTGCCCTCGTCGGAAAAAACGTAATCCAGAAAAACCTTCGCGGATACCCTGTGCTTCGAAGCCGACAAGATTGCGACGGCCTGTTGCAGCTCGGGATAAGAATCGGTTGGTAACTCCCAATATCGGCCGGAGTCTTTCATTGCTGGAGAGACCGCCAGCGATAGCGCGATAAGCCCGGCCTGGGCATTGCCCGATTGGACGAACTGTGCTGCCTGACTGATGTTCTCACCGAAGACCAGTTTTCCGGCCACCTTGTCTTTCAAACCGAAATGTTCCAGCGCAGCCATGGCAGCACGGCCATAGGGTGCATGTTGCGGATTGGCGATAGCGATACGGTGCACCGAAGGCTCAAGCAGCAAGTTCATTTTTAGCTTCTCGGGATCCAGACTAGAGCTTTGGGGAACCCAGAGCACCAAGCGACCGACGGCATAGGTGCGAAGCGAAGAACTCTCAACAAAGCCCATGGCGGAAAGCTGTTGCGGATATGCAATGTCAGCGGAGAAGAATAAATCGTAAGGAGCGCCTCTTTGAATCTGAGAGTACAGGTTACCGGAAGAACCGAATGAAAACGTTACCCTCTCCCCGGTCTTCTTTTCAAAGCGCGAAGCCAGGTCTTTCAGCGCGTAGTTGAAGTCGGAGGCGGCCGCTACGGTGATGTCGTCAGCGTGCGCCGGGAAACACATGAACACCGCGATTAAGAACAGTGGCACGATTGTCCGCATACGATAATCCAAAGGGACGGAAAGCCTGGGACCAATTCGTTATTAGCTTACTTGAATTCGGAAGTTTTCTTCGATTCTAGACGATTCGATTGGGTTGCTGGTCTTAAGAATTCGAGTCGCTGTGGATGCCCGGCCATTCTGATAAACGTACGTTCGTAACCGGGGAACGGTCGTCATGACAGATAACCGCCGTCTACTATCACCACCAAAATGCTAGGACTTTTCCCCGTTCTGTGGTTTCCCGCTTGACCCAACCGAGCTTTTCTGTAAAAGTAACCGCACGCGATTCGTAATTGGGGACCTGGCCATGCAGCAGCCCGGCTGTTTTCCCGCGGTAAACTTTGATCGCAGCAAACTGATGATACGTATTGAGGTCACGCTCAACGCCGACTCCACGGCCATCAGTCCCGTGGTCGAAGGCATTATGGAGATGGCGCGCAAATTGGAATGCGCCGCCGGCAAGGAATTCGAGGTCGAAACAGCGCTGCGTGAGGCCCTCGCCAACGCTATCGTCCACGGTTGTAAGAACGATCCCACCAAGAAAGTCCAATGTTGCGTAGGCTGCGACGAAGAGCGTGGTATGTTGATCGTGGTTCGTGATCCGGGCAGCGGCTTCGATCCTTTCGCGATTCCCGATCCCTGCCGCGGGGAAAACGTATTTTCGAACCACGGCCGCGGCATCTATCTCATCAATCAACTCATGGATGAAGTGAAGTTCGAGAAGAACGGCGCTGAAATCCACATGCGCAAGTACTAGACAGCAAGCCTCCACCACCCGCCTCTTCCCTCCTTACACGTCGTTAACCAAAAAATCTCCGTCCAGGTGTGAGGTATGCTCCCTTTCTGCGAATCATGGTGTAGACAGGGAGGTTCACAGGCTGAAGATGGAGATCGCCGGCTACACCGAGGAGAGCGATATCGCGATGCACGACAAAGCTCACCAGGACTTTGAAGAGCTGCTCAGTTCTAACCGTGGCATCGTATTGAAAGTTGCCCATACCTATTGTTTTCACCCCGACGACCGCGCCGACCTTGTTCAGGAGATCGCCGCCCAGTTATGGCGGGCGTGGCCGCAGTACGATCCTCAACGAAAATTCACGACCTGGATGTATCGCATCGCGCTGAACGTCGCCATCAGCTTTGTTCGCAACGAAGTGCAGCGCCGGAGTAACACCGTCCCCTTGGAGGAAAGTTTGCATGACACGGCGGACAGGAGCAGAGGCGACCCGGAAGGCGAGGCCCAGGTGCGGCAGCTGCTGGACTACATCAACCGGCAGCCGCCACTCGATCGCGCTCTGCTCTTGCTCTATCTCGAAGAACGAAGCCAACGTGAGATCGCGGAGATCTTGGGCATCACGGAAACCAATGTCTCCACCAAGATTGGCCGGCTGAAACAACGCATTCGCAACGAAATGTAGTGACCTAAGGAAAGGGACAGAATGATGGAACTCGACGAACTTAAATCCGCATGGCAGGTCCTCGACCGAAAGCTCTCGCGCGAAAGCGCCATCAATCTGGCGCTCTACCGTGATCGGAAACTCGACCAGGTGCGTTCCAGCCTGCAGCCGCTCCGCCGGCAACTGGTCGCCCAGCTACTGGCGGGCATCGGCATCATCCTGTTTACGGGATATCTGTGGAGCACACAGCCGACAGCTATCTCGATCATCCTGGCTGGTGTCGCCGTTCAACTCTACGGCATTGCCTGCATCATTTCCGCTGGCGTGGTATTGAGCGGTATCAGGAGCGTTGATTACTCGGGTTCGGTGCTGGAGATCCAGAATCGGCTGGCGCGGGTGCAGAGAGCTTACGTCCTTGCCGGCATCGTCGCCGGCCTGCCTTGGTGGTTCATGTGGGTGCCTTTTCTGATGGTGCTTGCGCAATTCGGCGGAGTGGACCTGTATGCAAACGCCCCGTCGGTAATTTGGGGCGGACTCGGGGTCGGTGCGCTTGGCATGCTCGCGAGCTGGTGGCTCTACTCCTATTCGCGCGATACGTCGCGGCCACGGCTGAATCGATGGGTAGACGACGCGATGACAGGTCGCTCCTTGCGAAAAGCCCAAGGGCAACTCGAAGAGATCCGGCGCTTCGAGCAAGATTGAATGGTCTGGAGCGATAGGGATGGGATCTTCTCCCCAGCCGGCAAAAAGCAGACCCCCGGGCACACGACGAAGCAAGAACTATCACATAAATCGATCTTAATTCGTGTCAGGGTGCAACTTCAGTCGTGCCGATGGGCGCGAAAAAACGGGCTTTTAGCTCCAGCGCCCCGGCTGGGGTGAAAAGCATTCGTCTACTCCAGTCGACTTTCAGAAAACGCGAAGCTCTCGACACGTCTGAAGACGCCCTTGACACAAAGCATTTATGAGATGGGCCCGCTTGCGAGGTGCCCCACGGCCGCCCTTCGTTCGGGCTAACGTGGATGAATTGTTGGTATCGCTTCCCTGCCCTGAGCCTGCCGGAGGGTTAACGTCCAGAAGCCGGGCGAGAACCTGGGGCACTGCGCTCCCTCTTCGGGTTGCTCTTGAGATTGAGCGCTACCGCAGCGCGGATGAGGGTCTTTAACGCCGCTTCATCGATCTTCTCGCCTTCGTGGATGTCGATGGCGCGCCTGACGTTCCCTTCAAGGCTGGAGTTGAATAGACCTGATGGGTCCTTCAACGCCGCTCCTTTGGCAAATGTCATCTTGACGACATTCTTGTAGGTCTCACCTGTGCAAACGATGCCGGCGTGGGAGAAGACGGGAGTGCCCGGCGATGTCGCCCTAGCCCACTTCAATTCTTCGACGATCTCAGGGTCTGCCTCGTGTATGATCTGGCGAACTTTCGCGAGCGTCTTCCCGCGCCAGTCCCCCAGTTCCACGATCTTCGCGTCGATGAATGAAGAGGCAGACAATGCCGATGGAGATTTCGCCGGGACAGACTTTTTCATGTGCAGCTCCAACTCTGGCCTAATTTAGATGTGTTCCGCGTAACCTGCAACCTGGGTAGTGGGCTAGTTTGATTGTCAGTGGCGTACCCGTGTTGGCTACCCGCCACAAGGTCCTGTCTCACCAAGGAGCAGCGCCTTTCGAGTTGCTCGCCTGCCCGGCGGAGCAAGCTGACCATTGAACGCACGGACAGGTCCGAAGTTCGTGGCGCGAGGAAGAATGCGGGCCTGAAGGCCGCACTGTCAGTTAAGTTCGCAATGATCGCCAGGAAACGTTTTGAGTTCATCGTGAAATTTGTCCAACCGCTGCAGTTCACTTGACACCGCATTGCTCCCAGCCGCAATGATCTCGCGAGCCATCGATAGAGCTTGCTCGGCACTGGCGCTTACCTCGCGCAGCAGTTTGCGAATCTCTGATTCGAGCCACAGCCGGCTCTCAACTACTCGCTGCTCAACGTCCCCTTGCACGCGCGAAGCGTTGGTGTCCACGAGATGTTCCAGAAACTGCTCAGCGTCCCTCTGAAAACAGCTGTGCACGTGCAATGCTCCCATCAAAGTGTCGAAGGAGTACAGCAAGAGCGAAGCCGGTTGCGCAATGGTGATCATGTCGTGAAATAGAAAGCGCGAGCCAATACGGAAGCCTTGTCCAGAGTCAAGCGATCTCGGCAGATGGGAGAACTCAGCCGACTGCCCCTCCGAGATCCGCTGCAGTAGACCGTTGACAAGACTCACAAACCGTTGCGTCGCGGCAGCGTACAGTTCCTCGGCGTGTGCTTCTTCTTCATCAAGCCAGGGCATGACGTGCCGTCTCGCCACGCTTTGGGCAAGCGCCATGAGTTTGCGGCGGCGCTCGGGCCCGAAGCTCGTGTGAACGGCACGCGATTCCTGCTTAAACTCCTGACTCACAACAGGAAGAACTTGCCTGAAGAACTCTTTGCGCCGGGCCAGCAGAGTATTCGACAGCCTCATCTGCTCGGCAGAAAACAACGCGCCAAGATCACGCAATGACTGTTCGGCCTGGCTCACGGTTTGTCGAAGCTTGGCGACGCGTTGTTCGGAATTCGCGATCGGCTCTTTCAACGCCCGGATACGCTCCTCGACCGACCAGTTCAGCGTGGCCGAGAAGCGCCGCAACCCGCGCTCTGCCGCGGAACGTGTCATCTCCCGCCCTGAGTTGGTGGCTAGCTTGCCCAGGTCTTCAATTAAAGCGTCCCATTCGCCCGGCTCAGGAGATTGATGCAGTTTGTTAAGCGCGCTGATCTCATAAATGCGATCAATGGGCCTCTTGAGGCGAAACGCGAGCACCTTGGCGGCAAATGCTGAGGCTTCTTCGCGCTCGGCAACAGAAACGCGATCAATCTTATTGAGCACGATGAAGATTTCATTCACATTGGCGGCAACGGCATCCGCCAGGGCCAACTCGTCACCCGAAATCGGCGGATCGGCGCCGACGACAAGAATTGCAGCATCAATCTGCGGGATGAAGTCCTTGGTGGTTTCTGTATTGCCGGCGAATACTGAACCGATTCCCGGCGTATCAACCAGGCACATTCCCGAGGCAAGCATCGAGGACGGCAGGAAAACTTCAACGCCTTCGACCCGCTTCCTGTTCTCGGGGTTCATCTCCTCCGAGACATAGTGCGCGAGATCCTCGGCGCGGACCGTCCTCCACTTCGCATCGATCAGAATCCGCGCCACGCGCCGCTCGCCGTACCGCAGAACAGTGGGCACGGTAGTGACGGGCAGAACGCCAGTTGGCAGTATTGGCTCCCCTACCAAAGCATCCAGCAACGTTGATTTCCCGCGTTTGAATTGACCGATGCAGGCGACGAAGAAGCGGCCTTCACTGATTCTCGCGAGGAGATAGTGCACATCTGCCGCGACCGAGGTTTCCCCCAGTTGCTCGGCAATCTGCGCCAAACGTGAGAGCTCTTGGGCATCGGTCGGGTTCGTGGCCGGGAGAGTTTTGGTCGGTCCTTGCTCCAAATTCGACATTTCAAGGGCTCGCGAGCGTTGCGAGTTTGTAGTCTATATACAGCGGCATTACTTTGATTTGGCCGTCGTGCGAGTACTGCGGGCGGACTTGGCCATGTGGATCATCTGCAGCATGGCCCCTGGGTTGCCGGCGCTAAACTCCACAATCTTCTCCAGAAATTGACTCGCATTCTCTGCTCGAAGACCTTCCTTTAGAGCGCTCAATCTTGCAAACTGCGCGGCAGCCTCGGGATCGAAATTGCGAAGAGCAGCCCGTTCCTTTCGGTCGGGAAACAATTGGAGAACGAACCCAGCGTCCTCCATATGATCCGAGCGCGAGACGCCAACGACGGGAACGGAGCAACTGATTTTCAGCTCACGGATTGCTGCCGCAAGCGGCTGCGAAGGTCGTCGCAGATGATCGAAAACCAGAAAGTACTCAGAATTGCGGAGAGCGTCTCGAACAATGCCTTTGAGCGCGACGGCAGTCTTGCTATGAATAGACGAACGCGTTGCCAATCCGATTCCTGGCAGAGTCGGATCTCCAGACGCAAGCAGAGCCTCGGCGACATTTCGGTACAGCACCTGAGGGGTCGGGTTTTGCGGGCTGTACAAGACCTTCGGACAATCGGGAAGAAGCAGCGATAACAACAGCGTCTTCCCAACTCCGGCTGGACCGTGAAGCAAAAACGAGCGTCCGGACGCAAGGCGCCCGCGCAATTCCTGCAATTCCCCCTCACGAGCGAACACCGATGGAATAGCCAGCGACTTATCGCCATTCAGCTCGGGATGGTAGCCAGTGTTCACGATTCTTGCGGATGCTGCCCATGTTGATGTACGTACTTGATGACCTCAACATCAGACACAGCGATTAGACCTTCTGAAACCATTTCGTCCAGCGCCGGTATGAGGCGCTGGATATTCTCGTACGTATCGATGATCTGGACCAGGATCGGCGCATCCGGCGAGAATTGCAGCAGGTGCGACTTGCGGATTCTGGTGCTTCCCCCGTAGCCCAGAATGCCGCGATACACGGTCGCTCCGGCGATATCGAGCTTCCGGCAACGCTCCACGATGGCTTCATACAGTGGCCGTCCCTGCCACTGATCGTCCTCCCCGAAGTGTATGCGCAACATCTTGGCCTTACCTTCGAGTCTCATTTCTGCGCCTCCCGTGTTTCCCGCAGCGGCTGCGCGTGCGAATATTTGATAACATCCACATCCGAAAGGACCACCAAGCCTTGCTTCACCATCTGATCGAGCACAGGGAAAAAAGCTCGAAGCTTATGCTCCGAGTCCACAACCGTTAGCAGAATGGGCGCGTCATGCGAGAGGTTCAAAGTAGAGTCCTTGTGCATGCGGCGATTCGCTCCATAACCAAGAATGCCGCGATAGACGGTCACACCTGCGATGTCGTTGGCGCGTAAGGCCTGCACCAAGGCTTCGTGCAACGGCTTGCCATTCCACTTGTCGTGCTCGCCGATGAGGATGCGCATCATTTTCGCCTGCGATTCGAGCTTCACCGCCGGAAGTTCGGGTTGCTCCTTCTTGCCCGGGAGTGTAGGCCGAATGACGGTTGTGTCGTGGACTTCAATCAGCCCCTGGCAGGCGATCTCCGTCAGCTTAGGTAGGACCTCCTGCACCCGATCGGGGCTCTCGATGAATTCGATCTTGATCGGCATCTGGTCGGCCAGATCGACGAGCCGACTCGTGTGCAGCTTGTGATCGGTCCCAAAGCCGGCGATGCCGCGCGTGACCGTTGCGTCGGATATCCCTCGGAAGAAAAGGTAATCGAGGATGGCGGCATAACATGCCGTTCCGTGATAAGTCTGCCCTTCAATGACGTAAACCGTCACCTTCTTGGCCGGTCCAGTGTTGAGCAATTCTTTTCCTCCTAGCGAGTGACGCCTCGTTGCGAGACGAGGAATTCGGCCATGTGGCCCATCCTCCTTCCGCCACCCTTTCGCAACGCCGCACTAATATCAAATGCCCGTAGCTGCGCTTGTAATTCCTCTTTGCTGCTGACTCGGATCGGGTTCGCACCAATCGTTGACCGTGAAATAGAGATACCGTTCCATACTGAGTGACCAGCTACGAGAATTCTCGTGTTTTAGCCGGCGGGAGTATTCAGCTACCTTCTCGTCCTCGAACTTACGAAGGATGCCGCACCAATCGCACGAATGGACCCGTACAGGGCCGCCTATTGCTGTTTCGGCGCATGTGAGCACGGCGCGAAAAATCGGTATCGCCTCGACGGCAGGAGAAGCATGGGCCAAGGACCATGCGTGCGGGCACACACCCCTGGCGAGCGATTGCACCATCGGAGCATCTGGAGAAAGAGCAGTTGCTGTCTTCATACGAGCACTCGCCCTAGCGCGGAACCCAGCCAGACTGCCACGAATCCTATGACCAAGCTCAGGACGACGTTGAGCAATCCGGTCATGGGCTGGCCGTCTTGAATGGCCCTGAGTGTCTCATATTCGAAAGTTGAAAAGGTCGTGTACGCGCCAATAAAACCGATTGGAATCAGGTACCGCCAGTACTGGCTAGCTGTCGTTCTTGCGAGCAGCGCCAGAATGAAGCCGACCAGGAACGACCCACTCACGTTAATCACAAATGTCCCGTACGGAACGCGGACACCAAACCGGCCTCCGATGTAGCTTCCAAGTGCGTACCTGGCGATTGCGCCCGCAAAACCTCCGATTCCAATCGCAACGTATTTGAGCAATCTACGCTCCTTTCTCTTTCAGTCGTCTTCAAGATGCCATTGCTTCATTCGGGACTTCGGTTACACCAAGAGCGAACTTTCTGGACAGTGTTTCTAGATCAGACCTGAGTTGTTCGGGATTAATTGCCGGCTTTCGGTCCAGCAGCAGCCTCACTAATTGTGCCCGGTAACGGTTGGCGAAACCGTCGAAGCGACCCTCCAAGTCGGAACTCGCATCCATTCCCCAGGCATAAAGCAATCGGGAAAAACTCTCCAAGGCTTGATTCAGCCCGTGCTCGTGGCTCTCTAATTTCTGCGTGGCCATTCGGACTCGAACTGCATCTCCGAAGTGCGCCAACAGTGGGGGGCGAGCGAGTTGGCATTGGTGGTTCAAGTGCAAGACAGGCATCTCCGTGGACAACTCGAAGTCCTCCGGGCTAGGCGCATCGGGTGTCCTCAGCAACGAGGCTACCTTTGAGAGCGCTTGTTGCAGCTGTTGCTGTAGCTTGTCGAGTTCATCCCGGATCTCTCGTGAAACCTCGCGCGCGACTTTCCCGGCGACGATTTGAAGTGTCTCTCCGGCATCGACCTCCTCTTGCTTCTGCCAGCGGTCACGAATCTCTTCCGCGGCCTTCTTAATGATGAATGGCCCGAGCATTTGAACGTCATCGGTAATGCGGCGGACGTCGGCGCGAAATTCCTGTAACTCCCCGGCGCTTCGTCGTAAGCCGAGGTCCGCTTCTTCCAGTTGAACGCGATCCTCCCCTTCCGGTCGCGGAGAAGAAACAACCACCTCCAGAGCCGAGCGCACGCTACTGGCCAGCAGCAGCGTTTTCCTGGTTAAGGACTCTCGAAGCAGTCGTTGCTTTCGTTCGTATAAAGGGGTCAACTCTTCCGAAAACCATCGCTCAAGCAGGGCTACATGGCTAGGCATGACACTCACCGGATATACCGGCAGTTCCGCTTCGAACTCGCCCTGAAGTTGCCGCCGGATATACGTCGTCTGCTGTTCAAGATCGCGTTCCGAAAGAAGGTCGGCCTTACTCACGAGCACGCTTGTCGGAGTTGAAACCTGCAGCAGCGCTCGAATGATTTTCAGGTCGTCGGGCGTAAGTGTCGATCCGGCATCCACCAGGACAATACCGGCATCGCAGCGCGGAAGGTAAGCCAGCGTTTCGGCCGCACCACTTGTGGCCAGCGATCCGATTCCAGGTGTGTCAACAAAAATGGTGCCCTCGCGGAGGCGCTCCGAAGGGTACAGCACTAGTATCCGTCCCACCCGATTGCCGTTTCCCGGGTTCAGGCGCTCATCGACGAAGCTGGCCAGATCTTCGACTGTGCGCTCAGAAATACCACGGCCTTCCTGCCAGAGCTTTACAAGTGGTTTTGGGCCGTAACCGATTCTGGTCGGGACTGCGGTACTCGGTGTCACGCCAACTGGAAGCAAGTCGGCGCCGATGACGTGATTCAGTAGCGACGACTTTCCCGTACTGACGCGTCCGAATACCGCGATCTCTAATGCGGTTTCCTCCGCCCGATCGAGCAGCATGTTCATGGTCGGGCGAAACTCCGTCAGTCCGTGCCGATCTATGATTTCCGCGAGACTGCGAATTGCGGCTACATCCCACCCCTGCTCTGCCAGCTTTTGGACTCTCTGCCGAAAATCGGCTGTGCCGGGTCGTGAGACGTATTGAGTAAGTTCCTTCACCGCTGATTCCAGTTCGGCCACGATGCCATTGAGGTCGGCAGCGCCCTCTTCTGAAACGGAACCATAGCCCCGCATATAGTGCGGCGCAAGTTCCGCAATGGCGATGTCAATGAATGTCAGGTTGACTCTGACGGAATGCGATGCCGAGATGTGGGGTTGCTCCGCCGCAAGTGATTGCCCAGCGAGTACCTGGAGCAGTTGGCCACGCATTCGCGCGATGTAGTCTTCAATGGTTTTTCGCTGAATAGGGCTGATATCCCCCACATAACTGGGAAATACGCTATTCGATGCGGCGGCATTCAGCGTAGCTTCGATGTCGCCCAGCAGCTTATCGATGTGTTTACAGGTGATCAGCAAGCGCTGCCGCTGGCTGGCATTCAACGTGATGTGGCCGTCGCGCACTAACTCTCCTCGCCAGACTTCAGGCCGGCATCGAGAAGCGCGACAAGTACCCACACGTTCTCCATGGAACGTTGCTCCTAAGTTTTGCTGGGAAGCTTGCCGGGAACACGACCCCGCGACAAGGTTCCCTCGTCAGGAGTCATCATCTGTCCCGGTAATCGGAAGGACAGCAGTTGGGGGTGAACTCCTTCACCCTTGTTGCATGTTGTACGACTCTTTCATAGCTCACGGCCTCCTAGAAGTCAAGGACGGCAACACGCTTTGGAAGAGCTCTGTCGAGAGCCTCAGCATCGGAACAGCAGTTCACAAATACCCGAGATAAACGAAGTGCCCTGCAATTCCGAGAGCCACGGTGCTATGCTGCACCTCGCCTCTTATCCAAACGCGAGCGATTGGCTGTTTGCGAGTTCTTACAACAAGGGCAAACAGCCATATTGGCTCGGTTCGCTCTTCCATGCATCTGAGCTGGCGCTCGAAGCGGCGGGGATTCCCGGCAACGCCGGCTGGCATACGCTTCGACACACGTTGGCACTTTGATGAAGGCGGATGGCGAAGACATCAAGACGATTCAAGAGTTGTTACGCCATTCCAGTTAGAAAGTGACCGCGGACACCTACACTTAAGCAGTCACTCCTACGAAGCGTGCAGCGCAGACAAAGCTCCTGAAAATGATTCTTCTGCAGGGAAAGAGACGGCGGGAGAGCGCGCGCCTAGCGGGTGGTTTTTTCTTATCGAAGGTTTCGAACCCTCGGCGAAAAGGGCCGATTCCAATAAGTCATTCATTTTATTGGCGTCCCCGACGGGATTTGAACCCGTGTTACCGCCGTGAAAGGGCGTTAGCCTATTGCAAATAAAGGAACTTACAGGGCAGCGGTCGCTCCTGCATGTACCGTAAGAGCCTTTTAAGAACGCTAGGGCACAGGTACTCCTTGTACCGTCCTTGTACCGCGAGAAACCACCAAGCTAGGTCACGTGCCTCGTTCTGACGAGTACCATGTCGGAAGGAGTATAAACGAGGCGGTCATAGCAAATGGCGTATTTCAAACGTCGCAAAAAAGGCGAACCGAAAACTATTTCGCTGAACGCTGAAGCCCAGCAAGCGATCCAAGAACAGCTTCGAAAGTTCCGTGAGAAATTCGGACGAGAAGCTGGCCCCGAAGACCCGATCTTCTTCGATCCCGATGCAGACACACCGCAGCCGATTTCCAAAGCGGGTCTTGACGAAATGACGGGCCAGATTCTGAGTGCCGCTGGCAAAGCTGCCGTTCGGCCTGAACTCATCTACGCAATGAAGAAGACAGGCAGGATCGTCACAGAGTCAAATCAACATCTTCTGACCGTTGAAAAACTGCAGGAGTGGCAGGACGCCATCGAGGAATACCTCGCCCTCGTCGACAAGCAGCAAGGGGGTGAACAATAATCGGACTTGTGGTGGCGCTGTTGTTCGTCCCATCTCGCGACGACTGCATCGAAGGGTTTGAAGATTGAGAATCCGATACCGTTGTTATTTGAAATCAATCGCTTAGATCCTAGTTTTGCCGGACTGTGCCGTCGATTGTGCCCGCGAAAGTGCACTCCTGCCACAAAAAGGCGACGGTCATCATTCCGACGTTTTCACATAAAGACTTGTCTTACACGACCTTGCGTGTAAGTGATCTGTCGCCCAGTACTTCTCAGTCGTCGTTAAGTCACCATTGGATCGCATCGCCCCCGATTTCGCTCGCAAAGGGCAAGAATCTCGCCCGCAGCCGCGGATGCTCCGTCCTTGTCTTCCTGCGTATAGACGCAAGTATTGGTCTGATCTAGCGCTGCCTGACTGCAACGAAGACGCAGCCGTGATTGCTGCTCAGCCGTCCTCTTTTGATGGTCGCGGAGCTGGAAATTGAGATCCATATTCAAGGGGAATCTTGGTATCTCCAGCAACGAGAGAATAGTATGCCTCGACGTCAAAGCAATAGGTACTAGTAAGTTGACCTTGGGGGCGATGTATATTCCACAGATAACTCTCGGGATGAATGTTGGTTAGGTAATCCGCATGGTCTGGAGTCTCAGTCGGCAACAAACTGTTCCAAGCAGACCTAGCTACATATACGATCAAATTTTGGCGATACCACCAAGGAATGTCTCTGATGTGCCAAATCGCGCGCCTTAAGCCGCCCCACGGAAGATAATCATGCCGGCCGAACAATCTAGCCCAATATTCAGGCCACAATTCGTTCAGATGACCGTCTCCACCTTGAAAAGGAACTGCCGCAGAAAATGCAACCACCGAACTCAGTCGAACAAGGTCCTCGACTAGGCTCTCGGCCCGACTTCCGGGAAGATGTTCGGCAACCTCAAGGCAAATACAGAGGTCAAAGGTGTCGCCGAGTTCTATGGTCTGACACAGGTCACGACGTCTAATCAAATTCCGGTCGACGAGCAACTGGTTGGCGGGCAACCACGGTCCCTCAATTCCACACAACTGAGACGCACCCAGTTCCTTAGCGGCAAGCAACCAGGTTCCGACACCACAGCCGACATCGATCACCGACGAAAATTGGCGACGTTGCCAGATTTGAGGTAACACGTGGCGCGCTGCTACCAGACTTCCTGGCGTAGTTTGCTCGTAAAACGATTCGGAATAAATATCAGCATTCATCGCCTGTTCACCTCTATCTGTCAGACCCACCGGCATGACAGGCACTACATGTCCCAGAAACAACGAGCGAAAATCGACCTCAATCGAGGATCGCCGACTACAATAGCTAATCGCGATACTCCAGCGCTTTTTGTAAGACTCTTTCGAACAGGACAGCGGCTTCGGCCTCAGACACCTGTTTAGGCGGAGCCTTCATCATCCGAGGACAAACATCGACAGCATCGCCTGCAATCCTCGCGTCTCGAAGCAACTTCGCCATTCGGATCGCGTCGACTACAACTCCACCACTGTTAGGGCTATCCTCGTCCTCAAGTTCGAGCTTCACCCGGACTGGAGAAAGTCCGAAGATGCTTCCCGACAGAGTAATGACTGCATTCTTATGGTCGCTCAAATCCTCTCTGAAGATCATTTGCACTTCTGGATCAATATTTACTCCGGCAACGCTCCTGAGGGCGGCCTCCTTGCAGGCTTCTTTGCTCGTTGATCGAAAGCGGAGGTTAAAGTGGTCAGCATTTCCGCCGTAGTTAACTTGACTTGAATCTGCGATATGGACACCTCGGCCGCTAAACAGCTCAAGCAATGTACGATTCAGGACGGTTGCGCCAAGCTGGCTTTTGATGTCATCGCCCAGAAGAACAAGTCCGGCGTCAACAAATCGGTCCCGCAATCCTGTACTTCTGGCCAGGACGGCCGGCATACAGTTTATAAAGCTGCAATTTGCGGCCAATGACGCCTCAGCATAGTGATGGGCTGCTATGTTGCTTCCAGTCGGAAGATAATTAAGAACTACCTCCGCGCCTGCCAGTCGCAGGGTCGACGAAATGTCAGCAGGGGGAGCCGTGCTCTCATGGATATAAAAATCGCGCAACTCCGGAATGACGCTGTCCAAGGTCGGGCCCCGCTCCACAATGACTCCAGAGAGGGGGATGCTGGCGAGTGGTTTTGTCGAATTAGGCTCACTGAGAAGAGCATCGTCAAGAGTCCGGCCGACTTTCCGCTGGTCTATGTCGAAAGCCGCCACGATCTCAATATCCTGAACCGCAAACGAACCGATCTTCCAATGAATCAACCCTTTCCGTTCCTCGGGATTGGAACGGTAAAAGGATATGCCCTCAACGAGGCTCTTGGCGCAATTACCAACGCCTACGATTGCGGTGCGGATGCCCATTCAAGAACCTACTAAGACGCGCACATCGTTTCCCAATAGCCGGATGGACGACGAAAGAAAAAATCGCTTGTCACCCCGTGGCCTTCCCACAGCATACTACGTTACTTTATTTGTCTTGCCTTTCAAGGCATTGACAGAATACCATTTACTGTCTTTTGCGCCACAGAGATGTCTACAAATCCGCCATCGTCGGCCCTCGCGCATACGTGGTCAAGTTTGGCTGTCGCCTTGCGCCGCAAACGAATATACGAAGAGGCCGGCTTCATCGCATACGCTCTCTTGTGGGGGTTGAGCTTTTTTGCCCTCGAATACCTTCTTGCGAGAGCTTGGGCCAGCGGCCTCGTCTTCTCGACGAGTACGATACCGCGCGAAACCATTATTCCCTGGTCGATCGGGCTTGCCCAGATTTCCTTTGGCCTGGTAGCAGCTACGCTTGCCGTCTCCATTCCTCATTACAACAAGGGATTGCGCGCCTTCGATGAACTGGCAAATGAAATAACCCGGTGCCGTTCGATAGCCGTGCCCGCCAACCTTCTTCAGAGCCTGACCGGACCGGCTGGCCTGAACGAACAGTCGGCACCTGCTCAAGCGGATACTACCGGACTCGCGATGGGGCAAGCGATTGACACTGAAACGACCTCCGCCGGGCAGGCCATCTTGAACGATCTAACTGATTGCGCTCGCATGGTAGAGCTATCGACTCTCGAAGAGCCGCTAGACAAAATCACGGAACATATCGGTCGAACGTCTTCTGTTTCCCGTGTCCGCACCTTCTCTTCCGCGGCAACCGGCGACACTCCCGCGAGAACGGTCTCATACTTCTTGTGGCTAAAGTCGCACTCGCTTGGACTACAGCGGAGTCTTTCCAGATTGCAGAGGAATGCCGCGGCCATTCTGGTTCTGAGCTCGCTAGTTGGAACTACCGGAATAGGATTTGACCCGTTCTGGTGGGTGCTCATCCTAAGTCATAGAGTTTTGTCTCGATATCCTCTCCCAGAAGACTATTATTATCCGGAATTGCCGTTATGGCTCTTAGGAACTGTTTATCTTTTTCTGGTTGGTTATCTTCTTTATAACACCCTGGATGCCGGTGCATCGTTGGATAGATATTCTCCCGATCTGAAGGAAAATATTGTTAACGCAACAATGGGTTCCTCCGTATCCCAGACTCTGTAAGCTGTGATGAGGTGGGATCCCCTCAAGGCTGGTCGCATAGTGAAATACTCTCGTGGAAATTGGCAGATATATGACTAGAGATCCTGAGGTTTATGACACATGATCACTCGCCGTGATTTTGTGATTGTATTTGCTGCTACCGCAGCCGCAGATATCTTAGGCCCGTTGGAAATGACCCATTCTCAAGGGTCAACCATACGGCTTCTTTATTTCGGGGATGTGCCAGAAAACGAAATCATCAAATCGCAACAATTGGAGTTCGAGCAGCGGTCGGGGATAAAGATTCTGGTAGATGACAGAAGTTATGGACAAATTGACACTTCAATCAGGGACTCTTTTGTTGTTAGCCCTAACATTAGTCGCGACAGGTTTGATGTTGTGTGGATCGACGACGTGTGGCTGAATGGATATGCAAAGCAAGGCTTGCTCTGTCCGCTTGATGCTGAAATACATAGAGATGTAGCCGAGTTTACCGATGTCTACCCGGAGAATGTTCGCTCGTCTGAATCACTAGTAGATGGCCGGATATTCATGGTTCCTCAACGAGTGGACGTGCAAGTGTTGTTTTTTAATAAAGCAATCTTTCAGAGCTCTGACGTAAAGAAACAATATCAGCGTCGCGTCGGGCGCGAGCTAGAAATTCCTAATACTTGGCCTGAGTATTCAGTCGTTGCTCAGGGCCTGCATGGCCTCACTTTTGAGGGTAGTCAGATTGTGGGCTGTGCTGAAACGCTAGGTAAGTCCAACGAGTATCACTACGCATTCGAGTTTTTTGCGACACGATATTGGTCGATGTTGGGAGCCACCGCGGGAGGCACTGCTGCGAGGCTAGACTTTTTCCAACAGGTAGGTGGGCGCTCCGAGCCGATTTTCCAAGGAGCAGGAGGGGTTGAGGCGATTCGGCATCTTAGATCCCTGCGGGGGTGCTGGGCTGAAGGGAGCGACAGTGCGGATCATGCACAGACGATCGCGCAGTTCAAGGAAGGAAATGTTGCGTTGTGCCCGCAGTGGTACACGTTCTATGCGGACGCTAGCCTAAGGCGTGCTTTAGGTGATCGCCTGGGTGTAGCGCTCATGCCGGGAACGCATGCAAAGACCCAGGGCGGCATTCTTCGAACGCCGAGCTTCGGTGGCGGCGGATTGGGCATTCCAACGAATGCAAGGGATAAGGAGAAGTCATGGGCTGTTATTCGCTATCTTACGGGTCAGCGATTTTGCGAGACTTCTGCCTTGAAAGGCGCGATCGTTGCCCGCGAGCCGACGTATTGGAATCCTGAAATCAAGAATCGTAATCCTGCTGTCGATACCTACTTGACCTCGTTGGAGTTCGCAGTGCCTCGTCCTCGACTGAAGCAGTTCGTTGAGATCGAAACAATCATCGGGGAGAGGGTTCATGCGGCTATTATGGGTTCTGGAACGAAGCCAATTGAAGCTTATTTGGATGAAGCTGCTCGTCAGGTGACGAGTTTGCTGTCAATGCCAACGGATTAGCGGGCAGATGCTGGTCTAATTTTGATATCCACGCTCGGCGACTAGGAGCAGCTGCTTAGGCGCGGAGATAGACAGGTTACGCAACCAGATGCGAGGTGGTGACATGCCGGTCGGTACTGTTACAAGGCGTTCGTTTGTTAGCGGGCTTGCGGCTACCGCTTTAGTCGCGGCATCCTGCAGCAGAAGACCCGCGAAACCAAAGATTTCCGTTCTGTATTTCGCGGGTCTCCCAGAGGGTCAGCGCCTTAAGGACAACCTTCCAGCATTCGCAGAAGCGAGTGGCATTGAGGTTAATTTTCAGGAGTTGCCATATGACTATATTAGGCCACGACAGTTGCAATCGTTCCGCAATAGGACGGCGGATTTTGACGTGGTGTTTGTCGATGACATTTGGATGTACGAATATGCACACAAGGGATATGTCCTCGAACTCACTGATTTAGTCCGACGTAGTAACTATGACTTCGACGACATGAAGCCACAAGTGGTTGATGCCGAAGGAAAGCTGGACGACAAGATTTGGCTGATTCCCCAGCGGGCTGATGTTCAGGTTCTTTTCTATAATCGCGCAATTTTTGAGGACGATAGTGTGCGCCGACAAGTGCGGCGAAAACTAGGCAGGGATTTGCAGGTTCCTGCGAGTTGGGAAGAGTATGCGGAGACGGCGAGGGCTCTTAGCGGGCTCAAGGCACCAGCTGGCCCGGTTGTAGGATGCGCTGAGACCCTGAAAAGACCTCACTTTGCATTCGAGTTTTTTGCGACGAGATACTGGTCGTTCTCGGGGAGACATTTCTTGGAAAACGGCCAGCCGGTCTTCGCAAGCCCGGAAGGTATTGCTGCTCTTGAGTATTTGAGGTCATTGCGAGACGTTTGGGCGCCCGGGAGTCTCAATGCCGGCCATGACGAGACGATCAACGCTTTCGTCGGCGGAAACGTCGCGATGATCCCTCAATGGTTCGCCTTTTATGCTTTGCTAAAACAACCGGGCAAGGGACTAGGTAACACCTTAGGCGTTGATTTGATGCCAGGTAAGAGGCTCGAAGATGGAAAAGTGCTCAGGAAACCGAGTATCGGAGGGGGGAGTTTGGGAATCTCCGCCAACAGCGTAAACCGAGATGAGGCATGGGAATTCATTAAGTTCATGACTAGTCGCAAGATCATGTCCGAAGCCGCGCTCGCTGGTGAAATCGTCACGCGACAATCTGCGTATAAGAATCCCGCGGTTGCCGAACGAAATCCTGCGGTGCCTATTTATCTTCAGTCATTGGAGATGTCGATGTTTCGACCGCGATCATCCAATTATGCAGCCATCGAGGCCGCAATTGGGGAAGGGGTTTCTCGTGCCTTAGCAGGAGAAACATCTGCCGCCACGGCTCTCGCAGATGCCTCGAGGGCAGTTGCCGAGTTTGAGCGAAATGCAAGTTGATTTCACCTCGACGGGTATTTGTGATCGGAAACGGAGCGTTTCCTTGTCTCGTCGGTGGATACTTGTTGGTGTCCCCGCGGTAGCTATCGGGCTGGCATTTGCTCTCACGGTAATCGCTCCGCTATGTAAGTTCTTGTTGGACTTTCCCTATTTTAGCCTGGGGCACAATGTAGGAAGTGTCTGGAGTGGATTTACGCTATCGCTCGGCATCGCAAGCGTTTGCTTAATCTTTGAGGTCATCATCGCTCTTCACATAGGGCAGCTATTCGTGGTTGATAAGTCGAGTGTGGGATTGCTTCTAACATTCTGCTTGCCACTAGCGGTTGGTCCCACGATATGTGCTCTGCTCTGGAAATCGCTGCTTGCCCCGGGCGGACTCATAGCTCAACTCTTGGCGACATGTAGCCTTCCATTCCCCGACTGGAGCCAGAGTAAGTGGGGAGCACGCATCGTGATATCAATGGTTCAGATCTGGAGCTGGGGCTTAGTCGGGGCCGCCGCTATTGCTGTGCTGTCAGTCGGGGATACCAAGACCGCAAGGTCGTTATACCTACTCGATGGTGGAAAGAAGCACTTGGCGACCTTATGGTCTTTGTGGGCTACTCGTCGAGAATGGCTAGCAGTTATAATCTTGGCGTTGATGGTTGAAAACCTGCGCTTCTTCGATATTATCGAGATTCTTACCGCAGGCGGGCCTGGGACTGCCACCACAACCTTTTCTTATCTGGTATTTGAAAAGGGCTTTCGCGAAGTCCCCTCAAACGGAATGAACAATCCCGAGGAGGCGCTCTGGGCCTTATTGTTGATTCTTACGAATATTCTTGCGGCCTGGGCAATTTTGATTGCACTTAAATGGAGCACCTCCAGTGGCAGCAACCATGGCGACAAATAGGCCTTTCGTTATATTATGGATAGCCATTCTCGCGGTACCATTTTGTACTTCTATCTTTCTCGCTGCAAGCATTAGTGGAGATCACGCCACTCAGAGAGGACACATAGCTTGGAGGACGGCTGTCTCGAATTTTGCTTCCGTCGTCGAGGTGAACAAGGCGGGCGGCTCTAGCCTTCCGAGAGCCCTTTTCACCAGTCTGTGGATATGCTTGAGTGCGGCAACTATCACCGTTTGTCTCGCCGCACCTACAGGTCAGTTTATAGGCCTGCGCTATGAGATGCGAATGTGGACTATAGCGGCGGCGGCCGTCGGAACCCGCGTAGTTCCCGTCACAGCGGCCTTGCCCGTCTTTGCGGCGGTACAAGCAGGTCTTCGGCTAGGGAATAGTTGGCAGTTCACATTAGTACTTTATGTTGCGCTGTTTCTGCCATTCGCATCTGCGCTCTTGGCCGCAGCTCCGTGGCAAGAAATCATGATTGCACAGCAACTTTTGGGATTAGATGCGGCGCTAAGTCGTGGTGATCGGCTGCGGTACTGGCGTGACGCACTTGGGTCGGACGTCGCTCTCGCGGCTGTTTCTATATTCCTTTTGTGTTGGTCGGACTTTGTGGTCGCCTCGTTCTTCTTGCCCAGTGACATGGAAACCGTGACCGGTCTGCTGTTTAAGTTTCAGGCATTCAGTGGGACGCAATGGGGGAAGATGGGCGCAGCGCTCGCAGTCTCATTACTTCCAATAATGGTTGTGATGCTACTGACCTTTACTCTGATCAAACGGCGTCGAGTGGTAACTCATGAGTGATCGCGCTAGCCTGGAGATTAGGTCTGCGACGTTCAGGTACGACATCGACGGAACTGCAGCAGTCGATGATGTCTGTCTTGCCGTCGAAGCTGGCGAACGTGTTGCGATCCTTGGTGAATCGGGATCAGGCAAGTCAACTCTCTTGCACTTGCTATCGGGAATAGTTAGACCGTCACAGGGCAAGATACTCTTGAACGGTAGAGAAGTCTCAACGGTAAGTCCAGTTGATCGTCACTTCGCTTTGGTCCTTCAAAGGCCACCCTTTATGCCTGGAATCACCGTAACCGACCTGGCGCTCCGACCTGCTCGACGCGACCGCTCTGAAAGCGACGCCAAACAAATCACCGAGAGCGTCTTGAGAGACCTCCAATTGCAAGACTTTGCGCAGCGTCGATTGTCAGATCTCTCAGGTGGACAGGCCCAGCGCGCACATCTGGCTAGGGTACTGGTATGGAATCCGAAATTCGCGTTGCTGGACGAGCCTTTCAACAGCCTAGATGTTCAGCTGCGGCACGATATCTATCCACTCATTCGTAAACACCAGCTAGCGTCAAAAAGTGCTTTAGTGTTGGTCACCCATGATCCACTTGAGGCCGTTCACTTATGCGACCGGATTGTTTTATTGTCCAAAGGACGCGTCTTGAGCGACATGTCTGCGCACCAATTGCTGGCCGAACCTCCTGTCAAAGATGCCGCTCGACTGATCGGCGGGTTTGCCGCAAATCTTGTCGGGGTGACATCGACCGTTCGAAAAGAGACTGTGGCAACCGTACAAACGCCTTTTGGCGAGCTGCGCGGCACCTTCGTGCCATCTAGACCCGGGGTAGGCGTGCCCGAACAGGCGATCGGACTTTTCCAATGGCGAGACATCACCGCGCTGCCTGTAAGTGAGGCATACGTCTCTCAACCAGGGCAAGTCTTTAAGATCGAAAATGTAGGCGCGACTTCCGAGAACATTCCAGGAATATACTCCACGGGAGAACTTGCGATTTATGGGCTGCCGTATGCAGGAAAGGCCCAGAACGTAGTTCTTAGGTTCAGAGCCAAGACATTTCTGCTTTACTCTGACCAAAAGGAGGGGAGCCTTTTGGGAAGATTGAATATCGTGGATTCTCACTGAGTATGTAAGTAGTGTGTGTTCGATTAAACTCCCGCTCGCGAAGGCAAAGCAGGCTATCCGCAGGAGCATGCGGAGTAAGCTCCTGCGAATGGCTGAGCGCAGGGAATGATTCGGCGAACCGGATATCGGTGATTGCCTGCAACAGCCAGGTCGATGGCACTCGGGGACACTTAACGGCCGCGAAGACCAGGGAGTGCCGTCCAGGACGTTCCGATGGGGGAGGTCGGAACGCAAGTTAATTGACAGCGTGGCAGCAAGGCCCTCCCCCACAGTCCCGGGCAGGATCTATAGGCTGCGACAGGCCGCTGCCATGATCGGGATCTCCAGCGGCTTGCTCAAACACCTGAAAGCCAGTGGCGATTTCCAAGTTCACCACCAGCTCAGAACGAAACCGGGCTTTCATGAGTTGGACATTGAAGCCTTCGTTCAGAAATTGAAGAGGCTCGCACCTCCAATTAACCCCGCGGATCCGTCCTCGCCCAAGTGCGTCCCGTTCGCAATCGTTGCGCGCGGATGGTACGGTTCCGTCGAGACCAAGGCAAACATCGTGCGAGCCGTGTTGTCGAGAGAGTTGCCGGTCGTTGGCAACGTAGACGGAAGGGTTGGAGGGTTACTGGTGTCGTATGAAGGATTCCAGCGTTTGGCGCACGACGAAAGGGCGCGTGCGAACGGAGGTACCAGGACCATTGCCGAGGCGGCGCGACAGCTAGAATGCAATACCAGGTCAGTCCGGCGATTGGTTGAATTGGAATGGCTCAGAGCCACACCGACTCCGAAAGCCTTCCGGGTAACGGAGGAGTCGATCGCTGAATTCAAGAAGCGGTATGTCTCTCTTCTATCAATCGCGAGAACGACCAACAGGGCCTCGTGGGCGCTCCAGCACCTCTGCAAGAGGCGCAACCTCCCGATGCTGGTCGCAGGTCAGGCGGGCAGGAAGAAGAGCCAGGCATTCATTCGCGTGGAGCAGCGGCCAGAGCTGCTCTGCTTGCGATCGTGGGTCCCGTCGCAGAATGGCCGGTGGATGGTCGGGCCTTCGCGGATGCGTACCCACCGCTCCGCAACGCCTCGGATGAAGAGCGTCGCGGACCTTTTAAGACTGACTTCGTAGAACCGAGAGCTTGGATATTCCCACAGGTGGGAGCTTCTGTAGCACCGACATGGGAACTAGTGGCGGAAGCAGTCAACAGCGTTGTAGGTGTTCGGAACGAGAAAGTGCTTCGGTATTCGGTGCCGCCCTCAGTGTGGAAAAATGGTTCGCGACTCAGTAAGTGGGCCGGCTCCGGTGGGTAGTCCGGGGGGCGCTAAATAGTGCCGTTTGTGGCTTCCCGCCTCGTTTACGGACGCATCAGAGTTTAACCTTCCCTCGTCGGCTCTCAGAACGGTTTGAGTCGGCACTTCTTGTTACGAAATCCGAAACTAGTGAATTCTTCTGTTGACAGTCCTCCGATTCGGTGGAGAATACCTAAATTGCCCCCGGTGATGTCGTAAGGCTGACAAATTAAATTCAGGCAAGTCGATCTCCGTCGGCTGGCTTGTGATTCTGTGGTGTCTGCGGACGCTCGCTCGTGCGCGCGCTTTCCCTGCGGAGGATCCATGACCGGACCGCCAATCCTGCTTTTGCATGAGGATGCGGCGGTGCGCGAGATTTGGAAGCAGCGCCTTTTGCGGGCAGGTTTTCGCACGCTCGAGGGGTCCAGCGCCGATGCGGCCGCGTTGCCTTTTTCCCCAGACTCTTTTTCTTTGCTGATCTGCGGCGATTGCTCCAGCGACGGCGGCCGGAGTTTCAAAATCATTCGTCACATGCGGGAGATGCATCCCGGCACGCCGGTCATCTTTGTCGCGGATCATAGCTCCGAAGAATTGGCGGTGCGTGCGCTGCGCGCCGGCGTGAGCGACTACATCAGTGAAAGTTCCCGTGTGGAGGAACTTGCCGGTTCCGTCACGCGCCTGTTGAATCGCGTAGATTCTCTTCCGGACAGGCGGGCCGCAGAGTGCGAGGAATATCCGTTCGGGCAGATGGTGGGCAGCAGCGCAGCCATGAGAGCCATCAAGTCCTGCCTCACTCGGGCCGCCGCCTTCGACAGCAACGTGCTGATCACGGGCGAGACCGGAACGGGCAAAGAGTTGGCGGCGCAATTTATCCATCACGCCAGCGCCCGGCGAAACAAGCCGTTGGTCTGCATCAATTGTGCTGCGATTCCAGACAGCCTCATCGAAAGCGAACTCTTCGGCTACGAGCGCGGCGCATTTACGGGCGCGATTTGCAGAACGGCGGGCCAACTCGAGCGGGGGGATGGAGGAACGGTATTTCTCGACGAAGTTGGGGAAATGAGTCCGCTGGCGCAGGCGAAGATGCTGCGCGTCATTGAGGGAAAGGAAATCAGCCGACTGGGCGCCCGTTCCTCCATCCGGCTGAACGTGCGCTTTGTTGCCGCTACAAATCAAGATCTGGAGAAACTAGTCGGCGAAAATCGCTTTCGCCGGGATCTTTTTTTCCGGCTCAACATCGTGACGCTGCATCTGCCCTCGCTACGTGATCGCAAAGAAGACTTGCCCGATCTTTTTCACTATTACATCGTCAACATGAACCGGCGGTTCAAGCGATCCATCACGGGCTTCACCGAGGATGCCTGCCACTACCTGCTGAACTACGCGTGGCCGGGAAACATTCGCGAGCTTAGAAATCTCGTGGAAGCGATCTTCGTCAACCTGCCGTCGCATGACGTCAAACAGATCGACCTGCCCGCCGAATTCCTGCGCAAACTAAACGCGACCGCCGATGCTCCAGCCAGTGAACGGGACTTGCTATTGTCGGCGCTGCTTTGCACTCACTGGAATAAAAGCAAGGCGGCCAAACAATTGAACTGGTCCCGCATGACGATCTACCGCAAGATCGCGAAGTATCGCCTCTGCGCGTAAACCATCTCCAGACTGTTCTGCATTGCTTCGCTCGCTGTTGAAATCCTGTCGTGGAGCTGAACCGAGTGTCACAGCGAAGTGACACTGCCTGTTACAGAGCCAAACTCAACGACCGGAGCGTCGAGAAAGCATTCCATCGAAAGCAATTGGGCTCCCTATGCCCGCTGAATTTGCGCAGCTGCAATCGCGGAATGATGTTTCTGTCCCTGTTACACATCGCCCTTTGAAACGCGCGCGCGTTCATTCTCGTAATCGCTTGGTGACGCTCAAAGAATTGAACTTAGTTCATTTGCCCCCGCTCCGCCCCGAGCGGCACGGCACGTGCAGATGGGGAATTGAGGTGACGGGTCGTGCCAAAACTCAATACATTGGTGGCCTGGCGTAGCGAGGTGCCCGTTGGACGACGACACGGTGGTCTGGCAGAACTCCGGGCTCCAAGGGTGTTATTCCAATTCCTTTCGAGTTGGATTTAACGCACTCGAATTCATGATCGATTTTGCTCAATCCTCGACGAACCACCAGGTGGCCGAAGTGCACGCGCGCATCATTATGAATCCTGCCTGCGGTCGCGTATTGCTGCGCCTACTGGCCGAATCCATCGAGCAATACGAGCAAGCCCACGGACACATTGTCCCGGATCAGGACGTCTAGACCATGTACACCGCGATTGCAGGCACGAGTCTGACCCTGGCGCAGTACATTCGCCAAAACCTGGAAGCGGATTTCAATCTGAAGCTGCTGTTCAATCCACTCAACAGCGGCACCATGGTGGTCTCCCTCAGCACTCCCGAAGAAATGACGGAGAACGCGCAGGAGGGCCTGTCCGTCTGGCTCTATCGCATCATCCGGGACGATGAGCGTCTCAATGATCCGCCCCAGCGGTTAAGCCGGGGGCAAATCCGCAAGACTCCGCTACCGCTGCGACTTCACTACCTCGTGACGCCAACGGTCGCCAACACAAATCCAACCGGCGCCGAAACCGAGCAGACGATTCTGGGAAAAGTGCTGCAGGTCCTGTACGACCATCCCACGCTTAGCGGGACTGACTTGCAAGGCGATCTCAGCGGAACGCCGCTGCAACTGACGGCGCGCCTGGAATCGATGAGCCTAGAAGACATCACTAAAGTCTGGTACGCGCTGGAGCGTTCGTATGAGCTCTCCGTCTCCTATGAAGTGACCGTCGTTTACATCGACTCGGAACTGTCGGAGTCGGTGAGCCCGGTGAAAATTCTTCTGACTGAGCCCGGAGTAATCGTCAGCACAAGTTAGAAAAGGAAGGCGCTTTGCCTCATCAGAATTATATCGACAACGGAATCACCTACACCATCGCTCCTGATGACGAACCGGCCATCGGACAACGTGTATGGGCGCTGGTCGAGGGAGTTGTGACCGATGAACTCACCACGCTCGCCCCATTGGTGCCGCTGTCGGTGGAGTCCCCAAATCTCGGCGTTACTCCGCGAGTGGCGGATGGCGGAATCGTAGGACTGGCTGGCATTCCGGTGCATGCACTCTCGACATTGAAAAGCAGCAACGGTTCCGTCAACCTGACCATTTCCGCGAGTGGATACATTCCTGTCAGCATTCAACAGTCCATCGCAGCCATCGGAAATTTCCCCGATGCATTCGACACAACTCCACTCCCGCCTGTCGCGCTGCATCGTGCGCCCATCACGATCACGGGCCAGGTCGCGGTCAGTTCCGGCGTGACCAGCCAGCCGTCCGTTGGCGCAACGGTCACGGTCACAGGAATTTGGCGAACCATGCCGGCCGCCAATGTGGTGACGCCGCCGGTTCCTCCGGATTTCGTTTCACTCATGCCCGCGGTCTACCTCGCGCGATCCAAGGCTGGAACTCAAGTCCGTCAGCAGCCGCTGACCCAGATTCCTGGAGCGGACAAGGGTCTCCTGCTGGATACTCAACCGGGCGACGCGATCGTGAAGCTCTCCGATTGCGTAGGCCTCGCCATTAACGACGTCATCGCGATCGATGCCGAAGATCCCTACCGCACCGAATACATGACGATCAAAGCCATCTTCCCGGCCAGCACGCCCATCCAGCCGGCCAGAATCCAGTTGACGATTCCGGTGCAGGCGACGCATCGCTTCAACGCTCCCGTGCGCAAAGTGACTGTCGGAGCCGCCGGTGCTCCGACTCCGCTGACGGACGACGCCATCATAGGCGACGTTTGCGCCTTCGTGGGAAGTGCGGCGACTCTGCAGCCCGCCACCACCGTCAGCATCGACGACGGCGTCAATCCCGTCGAGTATCACGCCGTGAGCTATTTCGAAGCGACCACGGTCGCCGGGGGATTCTATCGGCTTCCTCCCTTGAGTCGCGTGGCGCAACTCAATTTGCAAGCGAATAACGGGACACTTTCGCCGGTCCTAACCTTTGTTCCGGATTATGCGGGCGAAGAAAACAAGTTTGACATCACGTACTAGAGCTCAGCAGCCAGAGGAGAATAGCCATGCCGGAATATCTTTCACCGGGCGTTTACGTAGAAGAAATCGACACTGGGAATAAGCCCATTGAAGGCGTTAGTACCAGCACCGCCGGAATGGAAGGGCTGGCCGAGCGTGGTCCCCTCAACGTCCCCATCCTGGTGACCGGGTACGGGGAATATGTGCGCTGGTTTGGGGGATACCTCAACATTGAAGATTTCACCAACGCCACCGGCGCGCACTGTTACCTGCCCCACGCCGTCGAGGGCTTCTTCACCAACGGCGGGAAGCGCGCGTTCATCACACGCGTCGCCGGTGAAGGCGCAGTCGCCGCTACCGACGACCTCTTTGATCGCGGCTCGGCTGCCTCGGCCGACTCTATCATTCTGCGCGCCGCGGCAGAGAGCACCGGCACGGTCGCGAATCCTCCGCTGCTCTACGTGCTCGACCCGGCCAACCTGACCAATGTTGCACCGCACAACTGGATTCGCGTCGGCGACGGCTCACCGGCAGAGTACAAGCAAGTGTCCGCTATCGGAGCGGTGGCCAGCAACACGCACGTGCCGCTGAATTTTCCGCTGAATTTTCTGCACGAAGCCACCAGCGGGGTTCAGGAGTTTGCCCCCACTGTTGCTGTCGGTTACACCCCTGCCGGATTTACCTTAACTGCCGCAGTCAATCAGGGTGCCACGCAGCTCGTGGTAACTAGTCTCACCAATAGTGACTTGACCAAGCTGGCCGCCTCGCCCAACCAGCTTCTGGAAATTGGCGGAGCGCAAGGGGAACATCATTTTGCCGTGTCCACGACGATATCGGGAACGACCGCTACAGTAGTCCTGGAGGCTCCAATCGCCATGGCCTACCCGAACACGGCCACGGTAAAGCCGTTACAAACTCCGGCGCTCGCTCCCACGTCGCATCTCGCGCTCGACGGGAACACGGGAGACACTCTGATCTACCTTGACAATCGCAGCGGCGCGTTTACTACGGTGACAGACCTCGTTTTCATCGAGGCGACCGACCCTACTCGCAATGAAGTCCGCCGCATTGGAGCCTTGTTCAGCGTCGATATTTCACCCGATGCTTACGAGGAGTATCCCGCGGACTCGGTCGTACGAGGAGCCGCGCTGGCCGACGACGATCGCCAGATGACGGCTTTCGCTGGTGCGGTGCTTACGCTCGACGACGTCTCCTCGCTGAACGTTGGCGACACGCTGTGGGTCGACGCTGGCCTTAACCGCGAAAAGGGAACGATCCAGTCCGTCAACACCGCCACGAATCAGGTCACGTTGACCGCTGCGCTGGGGAACCCACATACTCCGCTGCCCGTATCGGCGACCCCCGGCCTTAGTCTCAAGATCCTGACTTCCGCCGCGCCTGCCGGATCGCGCGTGGTGGCTCTCGGCAATCGCATCACGCTTCAGCTAGGCAATGTGGTCCGAATCGGCGACGCTCCCAACAACGAATACGCGACCATCGTCGGCCTGCCCAACCGCAGCCCTGCGGGCGTGTCTCCGGACGCGGGAAATGTCGTGCTGGATCACCGGCTGGTTCTCGACCATGCCAATGGCGACGATTTTCGGCGGCAGCTTCCAGTTCATGGTGCGGCTGCTCCTCCGCCCGCCCCGATTCTTTCCACAACAGCTGCAGGGGCGTTGCCGGCGCGCAATTATTCTGTCGTTGTTACCTATTTCAACCCCGCGACAGGCGAAACCACCGCGAGTGCGGCCAGTTCGATCGCCATTCCAGCCAATGATGTCCTGATCGTGACTTCTCCTGCCGCCGAAGCGGGCGTGACGGAATACAGAGTCTATGCCGACCAGGTTGCCGGATCCGAGAAACTGCAGGCCACCGTCAACATCGGTGCCAGCTTTACGGAACCGGTCACGGGGCTGGTAGCCGGAGCGGCCCCGCCCTCGGTCAATACCGCCTCGGTTTCTGTAACCTCTTTGGTCTTAGCGGTAGACCAGGGCGCCACTACCCTGCTCTTCAGCGACGGTACAAATTTCACCGCCGGGTTTCTGAGTGTCACTATTCCCAGCGGGGAAACCTTCTATCACTCTGTCACTGCCGCCACTGCCGCCGCTCCCGTGGAAGTGACGCTGCAAACTCCGCTGAAGCGCGCGCATCCGCCCGGATCGGCGATCGTGGGCCGCGATCCCCTCATCGAAGTTCAAGCTCTGGACGCGGGCGCGTGGGGCAATCGCCTCAGGCTAAGCGTACAGGATGAGTCTCCGGGACTGGTTCACGGCAGCACTCTCAAGACGATCATTAATCCCACACACATCCGCCTGTCTTCGCCGGCGGGGGTGGAGGCGGGAACGATTCTGGAACTGTTGGATCCTCTCAACAACAACGCAGTCGTCGGGGATCCTATCAAAGTTGTGCTGCTCGACCGCAGTTCCAACAACACCATCACGCTGCAAGCCCCATTGACCGGTCCGCAGCAGACCGCGCAGGCGAACGCAGTTCTTGCCGGAAAGGCTCTCGGTGTGCGCTCGCGAGAATTCCGCGTCACGGTGTATCTGCTCCATCAAGCCGATCCCGCTCTGCCAGCGCGCGACAACGTTACCATCGACAGCGAAGTATTCCGTAATCTCTCCATGGACCCGCGCCACAGCCACTACATTGAAACCGTCATCGGCGATATCAATGGTCCGCTGCGTCTCGAAGATCGCCGGCCCGAAGGACAATCCTGGTATATCCGCGTTCACGATGTTGGCCAGGACGTTCTTCCTGATCCGACCGCAACTTTAGAAAGCATCCGCCTGGGGCCGGAGGCGCTGATCGACATTCTCCCCAGCGGTTCGGAGCAGCCGGCGCAAGAGGCACTTGAAGGCGGCGATGATTCCATCGACACGGTCGGCGACGACACCTACATCGGCGACGACAACGACGATCCCGAGCAGCGGACCGGCCTGTTCAGCTTCGTCAGCGTCGAGGAAATCAGCATTCTCGCCGTGCCCGGTCGCACCACCGCCGCCGTGCAGGAGGCGATGATCACGCAATGCGAGAACCTGCGCTACCGCTTCGCCGTGCTCGATGGCCCGCCTCCGCCGGATGATGCGCTGGCCAACGTGCAGAATCAACGGCAGCAATTCGATACCAAGTATGCCGCTCTCTATCATCCGTGGCTCCTCATCGAGGATCCATTCCCCACCAACCTGCAACAGATCGGCACATTCCCCATCCCGCCTTCGGGCAGCGTGATTGGCGTGTATGCCCGCACCGACGACGAGCGCGGAGTTCACAAAGCGCCCGCCAACGAAGTGGTGAATGGAATCATCGGGCTGCAGCGCATTCTGAATAAGGGAGAGCAGGACATTCTGAATCCCTTTCCGGTGAACATCAACGTGATCCGCGATTTCCGTAAGGACAATCGCAGCATCCGGATCTGGGGTGCGCGCGTCATCACCAGCGATCCCGACTGGTTCTATGTGAACGTGCGCCGCCTGTTGATTTTCCTGGAGCAGTCCATAGATATCGGCTTGCAGTGGGTGGTATTCGAGCCCAATGCGGAGCCGCTGTGGGCGCGGGTGAAACGCACCATCACCAACTTCCTTACGACGGTCTGGCGGAACGGCGCTCTGGAAGGCACCAAGCCCGAGGAGGCGTTCTTCGTGAAATGCGACAACACCACCATGACGCAAGACGATATCGACAATGGCCGTCTCATCGTGGTGATCGGGGTCGCGCCAGTGCGCCCCGCCGAGTTCGTCATCATTCGCATCGGCCTCTGGACGGCAGGTTCGCAAACCTAAACAGCGCAGGCGCAAACAGATCGAGAAGGAGATCAGATCATGGCAACTGCAGAACGCGTGGATCCGTTTCGTTCATTTAATTTCAAAGTCGAGTTTGACGGCCTCACGGTGGGCAGCTTCCGCGAATGCAGTGGCCTGACGGCGGATGGCAATTCCATCGACTATCGCGAGGGCACTGACTTCCCCCGCCACGTCCGCAAGCTCGTCGGCCTGCAAACGTACACGAACATTATGCTGAAGAACGGCTACACCACCAATACCGAGCTGTGGGACTGGTACACGAACATAGTCAACGGCATTCCCGACCGCCGCAACGGCTCGATCATCCTGATGGATGAAGCTCGCAATCCGGTGATGCGATGGAGCGTGGAGAACGCCTGGATCAAGAAGATTGAGGCGCCTAGCTTCAACGCCACGGCCAACGAGGTCGCCGTCCAGTCCGTGGAACTGGTGCACGAAATGCTGACTCTGGAAAAACCGTAGGACCCTGCAAACATGGCCACGTATCTGACACCGGGAGTATATTACCAGCGCGTCGACGCCAGTCCGCCGACGATCACCGCGATCCGCACCGACATTGCCGGATTCGTCGGTATCGCCGTGCGCGGCCCGGTCGATACCGCAATCCCGGTCGAGTCCTTCCGCCAGTTCCAGGCGCAGTTCGGGACCTTTGCTGGCGTCGGGTTCCTTGCCTACACCGTGCGCGCTTTTTTCGAAAACGGAGGCCGCCGCTGCTGGATTGTGCGGGTCGCGTCCGGCGATCCCGTCGGCGGTGCCGCGCCTGCTGCAGCCGTTGTGCGGAGCGCGACTACTCCGCCGCGCGACATATTGAGCATCAGCGCCTCCAGCCCCGGAGTCTGGGGCGATAACCTGAGCGTCACGGTTCAGGAAACCCACCGCGCGCAGACCGTAACCATTCCAGGTCCGATGCAGACTGGCTTTTCCGTGGTCGATTCCACCAACGGCTTTGAGCGCGCGTCGCTGGTTCGCCTCTCGCAACCTGGCGCTCCGTCGATCTTGAAAGTTGTGTCCGATGTCGATGGCCTCAACCAGGCGCTGGTCTGGCTTAACGACAAGCCGGCGCGCAGGATGGTGTACGACACCCCCATCGGCGGATTTGACCTGAACCGTCCGGTCCTGATTGAGAGCGTGGAGTATACCCTGCTGGTTGCGGAACTCGGAGTTCCCGTCGCGCTGTACGAGAATCTGTCGCTGATTCCCGAGAACGAAAACTACGCTCCCGCCGTTCTCGTCCCGCTTACGATCCCGGTCGACAGTGATCCGGCGCAAACGCTCCCGCCGATTCCGCATCCGATCGTTGTCGAAGACCTGCGCCCGGATTTTGCAGAGTTGGCCCTCACTCGTACGCTCGAAACGCTGGATGTTCCCCCCGCGCCGGTGCCCCTGATCCTCGGACGCGACGGTTTGAGTCTTCTCACCACCTACGAGTTCATTGGCGAAGAAAGCGATCCACTCGACAGCGACGAGATCAAAAAAACGAAGACGCGCGGTCTGCGAGTTCTGGAAGCGGTCAACGAAGTCGCCATGGTTGCCGTTCCCGACATTCACATTCAGCCGTTTCTACTGCCCGAGAGCGCCCCGATCGCACCTTGCATTCCCGATCCGTGTCTGCCCACGGCGATTCCGCCCGCGGTCGCACCGGCTCCGGTCGAGAGCACGGAATTGCCCCCGGTATTCTCCGATGCCGCGATCGCGCAAGTGGAAGCCGCACTGGTCGAGCACTGCGAAAATCTTGGCGATCGTATCGCGATTCTTGACCCACCCCTCTCCGCATCCGGGAACGATCAGCTCGGCCTGGGAGCCGTCATAGCGTGGCGCAGACGCTTCGATTCCAAGTACGCCGCTTTGTACTATCCCTGGGGCTGCGTGGTCGATCCGCTGCAGTCGGTCACTTCCATCACGCGCGATATCCCGCCCAGCGGCCACGTCGCCGGCCAATATGCCGCCAGCGATTTTGCGGTCGGAGTTCACAAGGCTCCGGCCAACACTCCCCTCACGTGGATTCAAGACGTGACCGTTCCCCTCAACAGCAAGCAGCATGGAGTGCTGAACTCGGGCGGAATCAACGTGCTTCGCGCCCTGCCCGGACGCGGGTTGCGCATCATGGGCGCGCGCACGGTAAGCAGCGATCCCGACTGGATGTTCGTGAACGTCCGCCGCCTCATTATGATGATCGAGAAGGCGATCTACAAGTCCACGCAGTGGGCTGTATTTGAGCCGAACAATTCGGTTATCCAGGCCAGCCTGCGGCTGTCGCTCACCAGTTTCCTGATTTCTCTGTGGCAAAAAGGCGGGCTCGCGGGCGCGACTGCTGCCGAGGCTTTTTTCGTGAAGTGCGACCCGAGCAACAATCCGCCCGACCAGACGGATATCGGAATGTTGCTGGCGCAAGTCGGAGTCTCTCCTTCGTATCCCTTTGAGTTCGTCGTGTTGCGCGTCGGACGAGTCGACAACCAGTTCGAAGTAACGGAACAGACTGTATATCCGGGGGCGTCCTGATGGCGGCCAGCGTGGCAAATGCATTGCGGATCGATCCGGTCCTGAGTTTCAATTTCGTGATCAAGCTGCTCGACAGCAGCAGCTCGCTAGCTCTCGGCTCCATCGCGAGTGGCATTGGAAACGCCCTCGTCGGCGGTTTCAGCGAGTGTTCCGGCCTGGAGATGTCGCTCGAGGTGGAGGAATACCGCGAAGGCGCACGCAACAGCGAGGTGCTGCAATTCCCCACGCGCATCAAGTGGTCGAAGATGACCCTGAAGAGCGGCATCGCCGTCAGCACCGATCTTTGGGACTGGCACTACAGCTTCGTCGAAGGCAAGGGCAAGCGCCGCGACGGCCTGGTGATTCTGCTCAACAACCTGCATGTCCCGAATAACATTTGGTATTTCCGCCGCGGGCTGCCGGTTCGCTACACCGTCTCCCCCTTGAACGCCACACAGAACAGCGTCGCGGTCGAGTCGTTGGAAATTGCCCACGAAGGAATTTTTCAGTTACCAGGAATTGGCATCGGTGGCGCAGCCGTATCGAGCGCCGCGGCCGCGGCGGTGTGATCTATGGCATGGGACGTCAATGTCGATCAGTTCGTTAGTCAGGTTCACCCCTACAATGGCGACTCGGTCTTGTCGGACAAGACGATGGACAAAATTGTCGGCGCCGTACTCGAGGCAGTGCAGATGAAAGAGCGGCACCAGGAACGGGTACAGGCCGAGCGCAAAGTCAAGGGCGGAGTCTACGCCGAGCAGGAAGGGGGAGACTAGTCGATGCTACCTCTACAACAAGCGCGTCTGCACGTGGAATGGAGCAAGAATCCGGAGGACATTGACTTCAAGTTCAATCCCACCGAGATCTCGTTCAGTAAAGGTGTGCAGATCGCTGAGATCGTGATTCCGGGGCTGGACTCTCCGCTTCTGCAATTCGTCCGCGGCCAGGATGAAACCCTGACCATGGATTTGTTCTTCGACAGCACGGAAGATGGAACCGGCGTCGGCGCCACCAGCGTGACCAAGTGGACCGACAAGATCTATTCCCTGGTCAAGATCGATCCCAATCGCCACGCGCCGCCGATCTGCACGTTTCAGTGGAATACCAAGTTTCCCGGCTGCAACGCTGCCAACCAGCTCGGCAACCAGAAACGCGAGAAATTCCGGTGCTTGGTGGAGAGCGTGCGCCACAAGTACACGTTGTTCAGCCCGGAGGGGATTCCGCTGCGTGCAACCGTCAGCGTCACTTTCCGGGAATACAAGACCATCGATAAACAATTTGACGAACTCAATCTGAATTCTCCCGACCGCACTCAGGTTCACATCCTGCAGCAGGGAGAAACGTTGTCGAGCGTGGCCGGCGTTCATTATGACCGGCCCAGTGACTGGCGGCTGATCGCGCAGCAAAACTCGATTGAAGATCCGCGCCGCATTGATCCGGGAGCGTTTCTAACTGTTCCACCAGAACCGTAAAAAGGACGAAGTTGTAGAGGACGAACTATGCAGCTTGTAACCCTGGCCCAGGAGTCGCAGAACCAGCGCGGATTTTACGTGCCGCAGTTCGCCGTCAAAATACAGAATGCCGGCCTGCCGCGCGACGTGCTGCGCGACGTCATCCAGGTCACGTATTCCGACAGTCTGAAAGAGATCGATGGATTCGAGCTAATTGTGAACAACTGGGACACGGTCACCCGCAGATTCAAATACGTAGGATCGGAAACTGCCGCCGATCTAAAAAGTCAAACCGGCCCCTACCACTTATTCGATCCCAGCAGGAAACCGGTCACCCTGGAGCTTGGCTACCTGGACGAGCTTCAGATCATGACCGTCGCGAACTTCACTACTCTGGAACCCAGCTTCCCCAGCAGCGGCGGCCCGACGCTCACAGTGCGAGGACTTAACGTTCTGCACCGTCTGCGCACCACGCCACACACCCGTTCGTGGAGCGGCAAGAAGGACAGCGAGATCGCCGAAAACATGGCGACCCTGACCGACAAGACCACCGGCCAGAAGCTTTTCCCCATTCCCATTGTGACCGACGATAACGCCAAGTCGCAGGAACCGACGATCGACTACATCGCCCAGAACAACCAGCACGACATCGACTTCCTGCTCCAGCGTGCACGCATTCGGGGTTACGTGGTCGTCCTGCAGCAATCGGATAAGTCTCCCAGCGGTCAGCAGCTCTATTTCGGTCCATCGCAAAACTCAGGATCTCGCGATGTGACCTTCCAATTGGAATGGGGAAAGTCGCTGGTTGAATTTCATCCCACGCTGACCACGGCGAATCAGGTCAAGTCGGTCACCGTGCACGGCTGGAATCGAAATACCAAGAAGCCCATCGTCGAAACCGCCACGCTCGACGACCCTCGACTCAACCGCAACAAGGATCTCGACGACCTTGTGCAGAAAAACGATCCGCGCGACGCAAAAGTCGTGAAGGAGCCGGTATTCAGCACCAAGCAGGCCAAGGACCGGGCTTTCAGCATCCTTTCCGACTGCCAGAAAAAAATAGTGCAGGCCAGTGTCACCACGGTCGGCCTTCCCGATCTCCGGGCGGGACGGCAGGTGCTCATCAAGGGAGTGGGTGCGCGTTTCAGCGGGCTGTATTTCGTTACCGACACCACCCACACCATCGGTAGCAATGGTTACTTAACAAAGTTCAACGCACGCCGTGAAGACAACGGCTCGGCCACAAAGCAATGAATGACATTCCTGGGGTCATTACCGGCGTTGTCAAAAGCCTCGACGATCCGCAAGGTCAGGGACGCATCGAGCTGGAATTTCGCGGCTTGCCCGACACTCCGGCGAGCGGATGGGCGCCCATCGCCGTTCCTCTCGCCGGCAAGAGCCGCGGCATGTACTTCATGCCCGAATTGGAGGACGAGGTGCTCGTCGCCTTCGAGCGCGGCGACTTCGATCATCCTTACGTGATCGGCTACTTGTGGAACGGCGTCGACACTCCGCCGGAAACCGACCCCGAGAACCGGATCATTTTCACTCCCGGGAAACATACGCTTCGCTTCGAGGACAAGAACAAGAAGATTATCTTGCAGTCTGCCGGCGGCCACTCCCTGGTCATCGACGATGACGCCAAGACGGTGACTCTGCAAAGCAAAGGCGAACACGAACTCATCATCGACGATGATGCCAACACCCTGACCCTGCAGACCAAAGGCGGTCAGAGCATCACACTGGACGACAACGCGAGCTCCATCACTCTGTCTGGGGGACAACGCCAGATCGAGATGAGTGACGGCACGGTGAAATTTACGTGAAAGCGGAAGCATGCCACAGGTCCTGACCACAAACGCGCAAGTCTCGTGCCCTCACGGCGGCGTAGGGACCACCTTGAACACCAGCACGCACTGGTCGATCAACGGTGGCTACGTCGCGCTCGATGGCGACACCGGCACCCTCTCCTGCATTTTCACTCCCCCCTGCGCCAGTTACGTCCTGCAATCGATGGGGCTGAACGCGGTGCAAATGGACGGACGCAAAGTGATGCTGGTCACCGATTTCACCAAGAGTGTGACCGGCCTGCCACTGTTGATCTCGGAAATTCACAAAATCGTGGACGGCACTATTCCCGCGCCCCTGCCTGTGGGACAGCCTGCACCTCCGCCGCCGCCCGCGATGGCCGACACAACCACGCCCGTCGTGGAGATCACCGTGCCACCGCTGGACTTTAGCTTGTCGGTCACGCCGCCGGTTCCGGTGACTGCCACGTTCACGCTGTCGGCGACTTATCCATTGCGGTGGATCATAGCGCTGATCCACGAACCTCTTCCCGGGGGCAACGAGGACCTCACCGGCGGAATCCCGGGCATGGCGATTGTTTCTCCCCCCGGCGGAAGCTGGGATTCACCCACCCTCACCATCAACGTGACGCTGCAGGGCGAGTATGTGGCTACATTCTCCCTGGGCAAACACGATCTCTATCTCACCGGTATTACGCAGCGGGGACTCTCCGCTTACGCCCAGGCTTCATTCCAGGTGACGCCATGAACACGCTGACCGACAGAACGCGAGCCTTTCTCGGCATCGGCTGGAAGTTCCCGCTTCAGGTCACGGCTGGCGGAAACATCGCCCAGTCGAGCTACGAGCAGCGCGTGCAGGAGTCCATTTACCTGATCCTGACCACCGCGAAAGGCGAGCGTGTCATGCTGCCGGAGTTCGGCTGCGGTATTCACGACCTCGTGTTCGCTCCGAACAATCCGCAAACCCTGAGCGCCGTAGTGCAGGAAGTCCGGGATGCTCTGGTGAGCTACGAACGGCGCATCGACGTGCTCGACGTCGCCACGGAAACCGCCCCCGGTCAGCCGAACCTGCTTTTGATTCGCGTCGATTACCGTATTCGCGCTAACAACGCTCTGGGGAACCTGGTCTATCCCTTCTACATAACGGAAGGTTCTTGATTCATGCCGCTCGATACTTATATCCCTGTCATCGACAACCGTCAGTACGACGACATCGTGGCGGAAGCGCGCACTCGCATCGAGCGCTACACACCGGAATGGACCGACGTCAACGATAACGAACCCGGCATGGCCATGGTCCAGCTTCTGGCCTGGATGACCGATCTGCTCATCTACCGCCTCGGGTTTGTCCCCGATCTGAATTACCTGAAGTTTCTGGAGCTCATTGGAATCGAACTCAATCCCGCGCAGCCCGCTACCGCGGAGATCAGCTTCCCGGTGGTCGCAACCACCCCCACACCCTACGTGATCGTGCCCTTGCACACGCAGGTTTCGGCGCAGTCTTCGGATGGCACGACTCCGGTGGTTTTTGAAACCGAACGCGCCCTCTACGCGCTCACCGCGCCGCTGGCAGCGGTTCAGGTTTTCGATGGATACGTTTTCACCGACAACACTAATCCCAACACGCTCCTGCAACCCGGTTATCAACCCTTCGGAGCAGCCGCGCCCGTCGGGTCCGCCCTCATGCTGGGCTTTCTGTATCCCGGCCCGTTTCCGCAGGTGGAAGTCAATCTCGCGCTGTTCACGCCCAACACACAGCCCTCCGTGGCTATGATGACCTGCGGCCTGCCCGATACGCAGGCCTTTCCCTCCGCTCAACTTGTGTGGGAGTACTGGTCGGGCAGCGAATGGGATCCGCTCACGTTGCTAAAGGACGAGACCGTCGCCCTCCAACGAACCGGGCACGTCTACCTCAAGACTCCCGCCACGGGCCTGATGCAGCCCGGCATGTTCGGCAAGATCACAACGAATCTGTACTGGATTCGCGCCCGGATCGCCGGCGGATCCTACGAACAGCGGCCACGCATTCTCACGATTCGCACCAACACAGTCACCGCCACGCAGGCACAGACCGTGACGGCGGAAGTTCTTGGCGGCAGTGACGGCAGTCCCAATCAAACATTCACGCTCGTCAATACGCCTGTCCTTGCCGGGACTTTGCAATTGCAGGTGAACGAAACCGGCACGGACTTCGAACCCTGGACGGAGGTCACTGATTTCTTAGGCTCAGACTCCAATGCTCAGGTCTACGTCCTCGACCGCTCGACCGGAGTGATTCGGTTTGGCGACGGAGTCCAGGGCGCCATCCCGCTCGCCAACATCGACAATGCCACCGCCAACATCGTTGCCCAAACGTATCGTTACGGCGGGGGACTCGCGGGCAACGTCGCAGCCGGGTCCCTCACCGCGATGCAAACATCGGTGACCGGCGTTGACGAAAGCAAAGTTACGAATCTCTACCCCGCATCGGGAGGCAGCGACGAAGAAAGCCTTGACGATGCCAAGCAGCGCGCACCTCAGGTATTGAAGACCCGCTGCCGCGCGGTCACCGCCGACGACTTTCAGACTCTGGCCCGGCAGGCCGCCAACATCGCGCGCGCCAACACGATTCCACTGGCCAATCCTGCGTTTCCCGGAGTGACGGTTCCGGGATCGATCACGGTCGTCGTCGTCCCCAACACGCCCGATCCCGCGCCCATGCCCACGGCGGCCACGTTGCGCACAGTTTGCGCTTATCTCAATCAGCGGCGGTTGCTCACGGCGGAACTGTATGTCGTGCCGCCCACGTACCAGAAAGTTCAGATTCAGGCTTCCGTCATCGCGCAGGATTCCGCCGACCTGGCCGAAGTCACGACGGCCATTACTAACACCTTGCTTACGTATCTCCATCCCCTTACCGGCGGTGACGATGGCTTGGGATGGCCGTTCGGCGGCCCCATTTACTACTCGGCTCTGTTTCAGCAGATATTCAGCACGCCCGGCGTGCAGCGGGTGGAGAGCGTCGTCATCAATCTCGACGGGACCGCATATCCGCCGTGTCAGGACGTATCGATCATCGCAGGAGCGCTCGTGTATTCCACCGACCACCAAGTGCAGGTGAATTATTCGTTCGATTAGGGACTGAAAAATGCTTTCCAGCATCGCATCCATGTTGCCGCGTATTCCCGCTCCACCCCACGATCCCAAGTGGTGGCTGCTGAACGGGAAGGTCGGCTGGCGTCCCGCGTCGCCCGCAAGCAGCGCGATGCTGAACGTGGAAGTCACTCCCGACAACGGCACGCTGACGCTTCAACCAATTCCTGGAGCGTCACGCTCAGCGATGGAACCGAGCGGCAGTTTCGGCGGCGTCGTTCCGCCCGCCAACGTCGCACTTGGCCCCGAATGCGGCATTTTCCTGCTCGACACCTTCAAGGCGCAGCTGAAGCGATTCGATCCGTGCACCTGCTCATGTCAAACCGTGCCATGTTTCGGCGGAGTCGGCTCCGAGCCGCGGCAGTTGAACAATCCCCACGGCATCGCCATTCGCGGCGGCAATCTTTACGTCTGTGATACCGGCAATCATCGCGCCAGCGTCTTCTCGCTGCACGGATTCCTTCTGCGCGATTTCTGGACCGTACCCGCCGCCAATCTCGCGCAAACTTGGGAGCCCTACGATCTCGCCTTCGATCGCAGGGGCAGGGCCTACGTCACCGATCCTGCGAACGGATGCATTCACCGCTTCGCCGCATCCGGCATTTGGGAGAAATCTTTCTCCGGCTTCGGCGTCGTCACATTCATCGCCATCGATCGGCAAGACCGGATCTACGTCGTGGTGCAGGGAGAGAGTGAGGCTCGCATCGTCGATACTCATGGCAATAGTCTCGGAACAGTCGGCGATCCCGCCGGACTCTTCGCCTCGTTTCCGCCACTCCAATTTTCAGTCGACGGCGCCGGCAATCTGAATCTGGGCGCCCTCTGTGCCTGCGTTCCCAGCACCGGCATCTTCGATCCCAGCGGCGCCGAGCTTCCCGTCGCGCCGGTGATTCCTCCCATTACCTATCCTGCAAGCGGCACCTTCATCACCGTGGGGCTCGACAGCAAGTTCTACCGCTGCCAGTGGCACCGCATCGTTCTTCGCGGATGCGTGCCCGAAGGCGCCAGTGTCGTGGTCTCGACCTACACTTCCGAAGCGCAGCGCACGCGGGACGAAATTCCCGATGCCGACTGGCTCACCAACCAGCAAGTCGTCAATCTGCAGAACAAAGAATGGGACTGCCTTGTGATGAGCGGCCCCGGCCGCTATCTCTGGCTACAGCTGCAACTCTCCTCCAACGGCATTTCGACTCCGTGCCTCGAATGGGTTAAGGTCGAATTTCCCCGCATCAGTCTGCGGCGATATCTGCCCGCCGCGTTCGGCGAGGATCCAAAAGGGACGCAGTTTACCGACCGCTTCCTGAGCATTTTCGACACGACCTTGCGCAGCGTCGAAAAAGAAATCGATAACCAGGCGCGCAACTTCGATCCTCTTTCCGCGCCCTCCACCAAGCCCAAAGGCGCGGCGGTCGACTTCCTCACCTGGCTGGCCTCGTGGGTCAGCGTGAGTCTCGATCGCCAGTTGCCCGAGAAAACGCGCCGCAATCTGCTGAAGAAAGCTCCGTCACTTTATTCGATCCGCGGCACGCGCTACGGCCTCTGGCAGCAGCTGCTCCTGCTACTCGGCGTAGGCTCCGATACCTGCTGCTGCCCCAACGATCAGCCACGGCAGCGTTGCCGCTGCACGCCGCTCAATTGCAGTCCGCCGGAGCAGAAGCCCTGCGCCTGGCAGCCTCCACCTCTGATCCTGGAGCACTTCCAGTTGCGCCGCTGGCTGTTCGTCGGCACCGGCCGCCTCTCGGACGATGCTGTCCTCTGGGGCAAGCGCATCGTTGATCGCAGCCAGCTGAACGCCAACGCGCAGGTGTCAGTATCGAAATTGATTTCAACCCAGGATCCCTTGCGCGACCCTTTTTATGTCTATGCCCACAAATTTTCCGTGTTCGTTCCAGCCGCTTGCGGCAAGTCGCAGCTGCAGAAGCGGTCGCTGATGAATCTGCTGAACTCCGAGAAGCCGGCTCACACCCAGTACCAACTTGAATTTGTCGAACCCCGCTTCCGTATCGGATTTCAATCCATGATCGGCCTCGATAGCGTCGTCGGCCGCTATCCCGAGGGCGTCACGTTGAATACGTCCGAACTCGGCTCCGGAACTTTATTGACCAGCGCGCCGAACGCCCGCGCCGGGCCGTCCTTGTCGGTTGGAAATCAGGCGCGCATCGGCTCCACGACGCGATTGGATTGAACAGCAACGGTTTAAGGAACGACGAACAGGAATGACTGAACCGGATTGATCGACAGGAATTTGCGGAGACGCCAATGTCAGAAACAAAAAATTGCCAGGCTCCATGCGTTGACTGCGACATTGAGCCATTCACCAGGAATTACTACTTCACCGGAAAGCTGCTGGTTGAGCGTGATTTCAAGCAGGAGCAGGAATACTACGTCAACAAGTTCCGCCACCATGACCAGACCCTTCACGGCTGGGGAGTGGTCTGTGGACTAAAGGTCAAGGCGCACCAGAATCCGCAGTGCCGCAATCGTTTTGTCTGCATTGAACCGGGAACGGCGATTGATTGCTGCGGACATGAAATCCTTGTCCACGACGAAGACTACATCGAAATTACTCAACTCGCAGCCATCAAGGCCCTCGCTGCTAAAAACGACTCAGCTGCCCACACTCTGCAAATCTGTATTCGCTACCGCGAATGCCCCACCGAGCAGATACCCGTTCTCTATGACGACTGTGGATGCAACGAGACCCAGTGTGCTCCAAATCGAGTCCTAGAATCTTACGATGTTGACGTCATCGTCGATCCCACCGACAAACCTCAATCTTCCACGTCGCCGGGTTTGCAATGGAACAACACGATTAACGTCGCTCACTCGCAGAGTGTTGCTCTCAATGAGAGCACGCGCCGCCTCTACATCCTCACCAGCGACAATCCTGCTGCGATTTACGAAGTCAGTATCGACAATCTTTCCATTGTTGCCTCCCACACCATCACGGCGGCCGAAGGCGCGGCTCAGGCAATCGCCATCAGCAATGACGGCTCTCAACTGTTCGTCGTTCTCAGCAGTGGAACTCTTCTTGTACTCAACACCAGTGACTTCAGCGAAGCTGCAACCACAACGATTCCCGGCGCTGGAGTTGGCATCAAGGTAGACCTCGCCGTCGCTCCCAATCCCGATAACCGCCTGTTATCCCTGGTCGAAACGACGGGCGCCGTCGCCGTCTGGCCGTTATCGATGACGACTGGCGTCGCCCCCGCCGTCACCATAAATCTGGGATCGGCCTCGACAGGAATTAAGGCAAGCAGTGGTGCCACTCTCACGTATTCCGTAGGCACAAACTCCGGCGCCACCACAAACGAGAACGTCGAGGTCGGCACCATCGCGACGGCGTCGGCGGTATCAACATCCGTTCTACCCTCCGACGCCGTTCCCACCGCCATCGCTCTGGTCGCGAGCGCCTCCGGCGATCAACTCGCGGTGGTCGATCAAAAGGGTCGTCTTTTTCTCGTCGCCATGACCAGCCCGCCCACTCTCGTGGGCACTGCCCCTTTGGCCAATCCTGGCATCTCGGTTGCCTCTTCCCCTGACGGCCTCTGGGCCTATGCCCTGGAAAAAGATGCAGCCGGCAACAACTTCGTCGAGCCAGTCAACCTAGGAGACCTGCGCCAGAACTTGCCGCTCGTGACTTCGTCGCCCTTGCCCGTAGGCGCCAACAGTCAGCAATTGGTACTCTCGCTATCTGGCGATACGCTCTATGTCCCGTATGTTGGCAACGCCGCAGTCGTGGCCGACGGTGGCGTCGCGATTCTCAATGTAAGCGAAACAGCATGTTGCGATCTTTTCTGGAAATCGCTCGACGGTTGCCCCTCCTGCGCTACCGCCGACTGCATCGTTCTCGCCACCATCAAGAACTACGAAGTCGGCTTCTTCCTCCAGGATCAGACCGATCCTCCTGCCGATCCCGCCCAGGACCTTACGCAGCACTTCGCGCGCATTGACAACCACACGCGTCATCTACTGCCTAGCACCTCCACCATCGCTGAGGTCGTGCAATGCCTCTGCGAATCGAAAGGCGCAAAAGGCCCCAAGGGAGATCCCGGAGCTCCCGGGCCGCCAGGCCAAACTGGTCTCGGCCTCAATCCCGGTCTGCCCAAAATCATCGACATCGGATGGTCCCACAAACAGTCCATCCCCTGGGAGACCTTCCAGCTCTATATCTCCGGGTATCAAACCGCCGGATCGCTTCTGCCGCAGATTAAGAGGCACCTGGCGGATAACGATCCGCCGATTCTCACCGTCTACTTCAACCAGCCCACGCTAACCGGGATCGATCGCCAAACTTTCACCGTTACGATCGAATACCCGGGATTCTACAATCCATACCTCTCGAATGTAACCGAGGTGCCGGATGGCCTGTACGCTCTTCCGCTTAAGCTGTACGGATATCCAACCCTGATCCCCGGCCCCTTGACCACGCCTCACACGGGCGAGACGGCCCAATCCGCGGCTGCGTTTGTGATCGACAGCAACCTGCTTCCTTACTTGGAAAACAACAACGGGGCCGCTATCACCGCCATCTTCACCGGCGCCACGACGCTGAAACCGCCTCTTGATCTGCCCTGCGTTTCGATTCGCCTCAAAGGCGACTTCATCTATGCCGCCACCGCTTTCAGCGACGGCGCCATGCTTGATGCCGATAACATCGGCGGCCAGCTCGGAATTAGCGAAACTCGCGGCGGGCCTATTACGGGAGGCAAAAATCCTTCAGGAGACATGGTCGAAGGCGGAGACTTTGAGAGCTGGTTTTTTCTTCAACCACCCCAAAATACCGATCTCACGCATGCAAATCTGACCAATCCCAACTCCGCCTCGGCCACCAGCCTCGCGGAACTTCCAGGTCTCTCTGCCACCATTGCGAAAAAGATCGTAGCCGACCGCAGGGTCAATGGCCCATTCGCCAATCTCGACGATCTCGCCAAGCGTGTGAATCTGTCGGACAAAATTGTGAACGCACTCCGTGATCAGATCACGTTCGAATAAAAGGACGACTCTATGAGCCCTACTCTCACCAACAGTCCCTACAGTATGGCCTCCACGGCGGCGCCATGCACCGGTCCTTGCGTGACCACGTGTCCTTCGTGCGGAGGCCTGCAGTGCCTGTGCCGCCCGCGCTTCTTTGCCGGCCAGCTTCTGACCGACGACGATCTCAGCCTGCTCAACAACTACATCGTCGAGAAGAACAAGCTGCACAATCGCTATCTCCACGGCTGGGGGGTGGTGTGCGGCATGGAAGTTGTCTGCAGCCCCTGCAATAACCTCGTCACGGTGAAGAGCGGCTACGCACTCAGTCCCTGCGGCGAAGACATCATCGTCTGCCAGGACACGCCGGTGAACATCTGCGCCCTGGTGCAGAAATGCAAGACCCAAACGCCGCCCGACTGCCAGCCGCTCGCGCTGGGCGCGAACGATGCCTGTTCCTCCACTACCGAAGACTGGATCCTCTTCATCCGCTACAGCGAGACTATGTCGCGCGGTGTCACCCCTCTGAAAGGCGCCAGCGGGACCATTTGCAGCACCAACTGCAGTTGCGGCGGAATGCCCTCGTGCGGTTGCGGCAGCAGCAGTTCATCGAAATCGAACGGCAACGGCAAAGGCAAAGGCTGCAGTTGCGGTTGCAGTTCCGGATCAAAGTCCGCGCAGACAGCCTCAAGCACGGCTCTGGCCCAGTGCGAGCCCACAGCAGTCTGCGAAGGTTACACCTTCGATGTCTGCAAGGCTCCGGTGCCTGACCGCAAAACGATTGACCGCGGCACGCTGATCAACCGCGTCCTGTGCTGCATTGAAAACATTCTTCCCGAGCTGACTCTTCCACCCCAGCAACCTGCGCAATGGCAGCAATGGTGCTGCTCGTTGCGCCAGAACCTGCTCACATTCTTCGCCGCAAATCCGATTCACGATTGCCAGATCGGAACCCTGCTGGCCAACATGTGCAACAACAACAGCGACCCGCGCATGGCGCTAGCCCAGATCCTGTGGGAGTATGTTCTCGATTGCATCTGCTCCGCTCTTCTGCCGCCATGCCCGTGTCCGGTGAGCGACGACCGCGTTCCCATCGCCACGGTCACAATCACGAAGACCGCCGCCAATCCCTGCCAGTTGGTGAAAGTCTGCAATCTCGATGTCCGTAAATTCTGCACCACGTTTCCCGCCCTGCAGTATTGGCTGTCGCCGTTTGGATCATTCGCTCGCGGTCTTCGCACCGGTCTGGCCAACCTCTGCTGCACGATCCCGCAGATTCCCCAGACCAAACTTGATCAGCCGCAGCAGAATCCGCAGATCAACCTGAAGCGTGCGGCAGCAATCGAGGTTCCACCCAATCCCATGACGGATCTCAGCAATTTCCTGGTGAGTTCGTTCCTCGAGCGCTCCCAGACTGTCAATGCCCAGTCATTCGCACTCGCCAGTCTCGGCCTCACGCACGATGGCGGACAAAACTTCATGTCGTCCGCCGACCTCGGCCATCCCTTTGAAGCGATCTTTCTCAATCAGGTCGCGTGGCCCGTGTTGGAGACGGCCTTGCCCTCCAACATAAGCGGCGTTCTTCGCGAAGTGATCGCCGCAGTTGGACAAGCGGGCGCACCGGCCGGCGACTCCACCGCAACCACCGACAATCTCAAGGCTCAAATCAGCGATCTGCAGCGCACGCTCAAGCAGCATCAGTCCAAGCTCGACGAATTACAGAAGGAACTGAAAAAAAAGTAAGTACAGATAAGTAAAGACGGAGGATGAGCATGGCAATCGACCAGGCGCAGCGCCCACAATTCTTCGAAGGCCAGTATTTAGGCGCTGACGACCTCACCGCCACGGTGGAGTACAGCCGCCTGCTTGCGCAGCGGCACTATCTGGGCGCGCACACCTGGGGCATCGCCATCGGCCTCACCCTGGTCGAGACGCCCACGCCCGACGGCACCGGAGCCGTGACTGTTACCATCGCTCCCGGCTACGCCTGGGACGGTTTCGGCCGGCCCATCGTCGTTCTTGCGCCGTACGAGGTGCCCGCCGACTTGTTCAAGTCGATCGTCTACGACGGCTCGAAAGACGCCGGTCCCCTAGCTGGTCGTACTTATCCGCTCTGGCTCAAGTACAGCGAAAATGCCACGCAACCACCCGCCACCGGATTCTCCAACTGCGGGGCGACCGGTCAGAATTCGCGGGTGCAGGAAACCTTTCAACTACTCGCCGGAGACCTCAATCTCTCCGCCCAACGGGACCCCATCACCATCGACACCTGGGTCGGCGATGCGGCCGACGCCCTGATTGCCTTCGATCCCAGTGCGAGCACGCTCACCGACGCTTCTGTCCCGCACCAGAACTTTCCCGAAGACCATGCCTCCGCTGTCTGGCTGGTGCCGATCGCTTGCGTGCAATGGCTGCCCAATCAAGTGCTGGGCCAGCCCGGCTCTTTCGTTGCAACCACACTGCAAAGTTCCGACAGCGGGCCTCTGAGACTGGCGAAGCAGAATTTCCTGACACAAAGCGAAGCGCTTCGCCAGTACATCGGCGTGGTCGCCGGCGCTGTGCAAGCCCCCGACGGCCTGATCCGCCTTAAAGACCGCGGCAATCCGCCCTCTGCCGTTTCCACCACCGACCTGGTGCGGGTAGAAGGCGATCTCCGTGTGGATAAAAACATCAATCTCCTTGGCGGGGCCATCGACTTCAAAGACACGTCCGCAGTCGACTCCAACTTCCAGATCCAGACCAGGCAAAACACCAACAACGGCCTCGAACTCGAACTCGTCATCGGAAATCAGAAAGCCGGCCGGAACGACCTCGCCATTGGCCCCCTTGACGCTACCAACAAGTTCACTCCCGAAGTCGTGGTTCTCGACAACGGCAACGTCGGCATCGCCACCACCAGTCCCACACATAAGCTGCACGTCAACGACAGCTCTGGAATCCGTCAAAACCGGCTTTATGTCAGCGGTGGCGACATGCAAGGCGGCAACGTCTGGTGCAGCATGACCTACAACGCCTACCACAGCGGCGACAACAGCTCCTGGGTCTATCCAGATCCGTCCCGCACCGCCGTCAGCATTGAGATGGACGACAATAACGGAGCTCCCAGATTTCAGATCTTCAGCACGACTACCACCAACAGCAAGAGCTTTGCTTTGTGTTTTGCCATCGACGGCAACAGCGGCAACGCAAGCTTTGCCACAACTCCAACCACGGCGCGCGTCACAGTCAACGGCGTAGTACCGGCGCACGGCCTGCTGAACTTTTTTGCACCCGATGCCGACATCAGTTACGACGGGGGCAACGACCAACTCTTCGCGATCAAGGCCCTGAACAATGCCGACACCGTTTTTTTCGGCGGCAACATCGGCATCGGTAGCTCCCAGAAGCCCACTGCACTCCTCGATATCGCAGGCGCCACTCGGTTCGGCGCCGACGGCAGCATTTCCAGTCGACGCTGGAAGGTCTCGCAACCCATGATTAATGTTCCGGGCCCTCTTTGGACACAGGCCCCATTTGTCACCGGCGGCGGATCCTTGCTTGTGTTCGTCTCCGGCTCCGGCTTCAGTCCGCTCGGTCAAGAAGCCATCGGAGTTCAAATTCGCATCGATGGAGTTGCCCAGGGCGTGGTTCAGGTCTTCACCAATGAAGGAAACAGTCACAAGTCCTTCACCTCAAGCGCGACGTTGATCCAGAATATTCTCCCCGGTGCGCACTTGATCACTCTTGTCGCTCTGCCGGGCACGGGCACACTCACTAATTCCGACGATGTTTTCAGCGTAACCATTCTGGAGCTGCCCTTCTGAGCGTTTCAGATTCGAGAATCCACATGTCCACGCCGGAGAGCGCGATCAACCGATTGAACATTCACCGCCATCGTTCCCTGTACCTTGTGCCTTCGGATCACCCGGCACCGGATACGATTCGCCACAAACTGGACGACGTTGCCCAGCACAAATTGGGCGAAGCCATGGCTTCCGCTCTCTCCCGCGCCCTCCCTGATTCCACGGCGGGCGTCTGGCTGATCCGCTCCCTCACGCTTAATGTCGACCTCAACCTCGACGCCAATGAAGATCAGCTGGCGCAGATCTGGGCCAAAGAAGCGGCTGTCTCGGTTGCCCACGTACTTCAGGAAGACGCCGAGGCTGACCAGGTCTTGCATTTTTCCAGCTCCGCGGCGTACCTCGCCCATTTCCTGCGCGATCTAACCGACGGCGCTGTCTGGGAAAAGTGGTACTACCGCAAGTTCGAGGGACTGCGCTCTCTTTCACTCTCAGCCGCGCTGCGCACGGCCGTTTGTCGCGAGCCCCGGACTGGCCTGGAAGCCCTTCACCAAATGAGCGGCTCAAATCTTCGCCGAGTTCTGCGCGCGCTCGACGAGCACGACGCGAAATGGATCCTGAACGAACTCGCGCGGAAAGACCTGTCAGCAGGACAGTTCAGCTTCGAGCAAATCAACCCGCAGTCCGTTCTGCAGACCGCGCTCGATGGAGAAAATCGCGCCGCGCTGCATCTCTACCTGCAACTCTCAAAACAGCATTCAGAGACGGCAGAAGCGCAGCTCAAGAATTGTGCCACCGCGCTCGTCTGCCTGATCCGCTGCCTGCGTAACACACCGCGCGTGCAGCAGCTATCGCTGATCGCCGCGCTGGCAGATGGCGATGCAGTCGTCCTGTTTCAACTGCTGGGCCCGTCCGATGCCGAGCGCCTGTTACCTCTGCTCGAATGCCCGCGCGAATGGTTGCAGTCCCTGGCTCAGTCGGCGCAAATTACCACACCACCATCCGTTGCCCCTGACGAGCCTCGCCACACCGCGGGCGGCGGCGTCTTCCTGCTGCTGCCATTGCTCGATGCAATGCCGATCGCCGAAGCCACGCAGCACTGGCCTTCACTAAACGATTGCCCTGCGGCGCCGCTGGTCCGCTGGATCGTCTTTATAAAATGCTTTGGCGCATTCGGCGCCGGGCCGGCGTTTCACGATCCGCTGATCCGCGACCTTTTCTGCGTTCCCCCTAACGTCGACGCTTCATCTCTCAAAACTTGGCAGCGCGCCCTCACTCACAGCCAGCTTCTCGATTTCCAAAATCGAATCGCTCTCTGGCAGTTCGCAGAGTCCATCGAAGCAACGCATCCCATTAGCGTCTTCGTTGCCGGACGCAAGCCGCAATCGCTTTTGTGTTGCGATAGACACCGTCTCTCTCTGCTGCTCGCGCTGCCCGATTCTCCTTCATCGCGCAGAGGTTTGTTGGACGCACTCTCCGCCTGGCCCGCCGTAGCGGACTCGGCCGTCACTTCCGAGAACGACAAGAATCAACTCGCAGGCTCTCCACTCGAATCCGCCGATCTTCAGACTCTGCTCGGCGACCTGGATTTCCTCGGGTTGCCCGCCGCTCTCCGCGGTTCGCGGCGATCAGAGTTGGCCTTCAACGTCGCGGCCCGCACCTTGCTCCGCAACTTCAGCGGGCGGCTGATGGGGTTCGCGCAGTCCAGCCTCGAATACCTGTTCCGCAATTTCCTGGACGTGCACGCCAGCGTGCTGACCGACTCATGCCAGAGCGTGGTTCGCCTGGGGCGGCCTCCGCTGCACGTTGTGCTGAGCCTCGCGGGCATGAACCGCCAGTCCTACCGCCTGAGCTGGAGGCCGGAGACTTTCGCATTATTCCCGGATTGACGATGACAACCGACGCGGCCGAATTCGTTTGTGCAGAGATGGCGCGGCTCGATCTGCTCCTGCATCGCCAGATTCTGCGCCTGCGCGCCCGCTATCAACTTTCACTCGACGAGTTTCGCGGACTCTACATCAGCGACTCGCACGTTCGACAGCTTAATTTGCGACTGGCACTCCAACGGCTCGACGCCCGATTTCAGCGATCTTGGAGCCCGCGCCGCCGCCATGCGCCACCGCAACTGGGAGGCCCTTGCCAGCGATTCTCCCTGGAAGCGTCTCGCCTCCCGATTGAATCTCTCGATCTTTGAAATGGATGTAATTCTTCTGGCCTTTGCTCTGCACTTCGATCTCAAGTACGAAGTCATCTACGCCTATCTCAACAACGATGTTTCCAGAAAGTGGCCCACCCTCGATTTCCCGTTGCAGTTGTTCGGGAATGAGGCGGCGGAAAAAGCGCGGCTGCGATCGTCTCTCCTGCCTCAATCTTCGCTGTTACGCATCGGTCTGCTGCAAGTCCTGCCCGAGACGCCCCCCAAGTCATCATGGCTTGCGCAGGGCTTCTCTCTCAATCCCTCGGTGGCGCACTTCCTGCTCGGCCATGACGTGATCGATCCCGCACTCGCCGCGGCGTTGAAGCCCGTAACCGTCGCTGCTGGATGGAGAGACCTCAGGGTGTCGTCCGCTGCCCGGGCACGTCTGATGCGAGTTCCAGAGATCCTGAGAACTGACGCCTCGGAAGCCCCCATCATTATTCTCGCCGGATCGTGTAACGCAGAGAAGCAAACGGCGGTGCAAGCCATCTGCGGCGAGTTGGGCACGCGGCTCTATGAATTCGATCTGCAAGCCGCGCAGCGTGCTTCCGACCTCGCTCCAACTTTGTCGCGTGCGCTATCGCTCGAAATGTTGCTTCGCCCCGCGGTCCTCTACGTCACGAACACGGCATCTCTGTGGGAAACCGACCCCAGACCCGCCACCGACGCAGGCCGCCTGCTGCTCTCCGTGATCGAGAATTGTGGGCGGGTTTTCGTTGCCGGGGATCAGCCGGAGCACGGATTTGGCGTCTTCAGCCGACACGAACTGGAGAGGCACGGGCGATCGCGCCGCTGCCTCACCATCGATTTTCAAAGCCTGCAATACCCGGAACGGCGCGCCGCCTGGGAGGAATGTTTGTCGCAGGAAGTCATAGACTCCCCGTCCTCCTTATTCGACGATCTGGCCAGTCGCTTCATGCTTTCTCACAGACAGATTCAGGACACGGTACGGGCCGCAAAGCAGAATCGTCTCCTCGGCGAGCATTCCGAAATCCCTCTGCAACAGGAGGACTTGCTCCAAGCCGCGCGTGCTCAATCCGGACACGAACTCGGCCGTCTCGCTCCCAAGGTACAACTCGTTCACACGTGGAATGATCTCGTTCTGCCCGACGCCACTCTCCGCCAGGTTCGCGAAACCGCGTCCGCCATCCGCCATCGGCACGTCGTCTACGCAGAATGGGGATTCGGCCAGCGCCTGGCTGCCGCTCGCGGCCTGAAGATCCTGTTCGCCGGCTCATCCGGTACAGGCAAGACCATGACCGCTGCCGTCGTCGCGCGCGACCTCGGCCTTGACCTGTACAAGATCGATCTCTCTGCCGTCGTCAGCAAATACATTGGAGAAACCGAAAAAAATCTCGACCGCATCTTCCGCGCCGCGCATTCCAGCAACGCCATTCTTTTCTTCGACGAAGCCGACGCCCTCTTCGGCAAACGCTCCGAAGTCAACGACGCGCACGACCGCTACGCCAACATCGAGGTCGCCTACCTCCTGCAAAAAATGGAGGAGCACGACGGCGCCGTCATCCTGGCCAGCAACCTGAGTCGCAACATCGACCAGGCCTTCTCCCGCCGCATGCACTACGTCGTCGAATTCCCCCTTCCCGCCGAGCCGCAACGCGACCAGCTCTGGCGCGGCATGTTCCCGCCCGATGCTCCAGTAGCCGACGACGTCGACTTCTCTTTTCTCGCCCGCCAATTCCCCATCAGCGGCGGCGACATCAAAAACGTAGTCCTCGCCGCCGCCTTCCTCGCCGCCCAGGATGGCCAACTCATAACCATGCGTCATTTGATCGACGCCATGCGCCAGCAAACCATCAAACGCGGCAAAGTCCCCGCCGCCGCCGATTTCAAGCAGTACCACACCCAACCGGCACGGCTTGAAGAAGAACTCACCAGCCTTGTCCACCATCGCGAATAAGAGGAAAAGAGATGGGATCTGGCGTCGATGTTGGCCAGCAGTGCTTGGCAGAAAACCCGCCGGTCAAGGCCAACGATCCAAGCCCCACGCTTGCTCTCGCTCCCAGTTCCCAGCAACCGGCAGGAAACCAAGCGATGCAAAGTCTGGTTGTGCCCGACGCTTTGCGCCTTCAGCCTCCCGGATTGATGTTCCGGGAGTCCGAATCAGTGCAGTCTCCCTCCAAAGGATTCCGCTGCTCCGGCGCGTGTTCCCATCACCATTCATTGGAACAAGCTCGTCCCCTGGCTCTTTACTGTGGACGGAACGCCCACCCCGGCGGATCTTTCCATTGAGATATATGGGGCAGACCTAACTTCATTCAAATCGATGACGCCGATTCCGATACTGGGCCAACAGGTTTATCAGGCCGACCCTGAACTGCTGCGCCCTCCATATCGCGCGCGATTTGAACAGGAGATGCAGACTCAGCTCGATGAAGACGTAGTTCAGCTCAAGAATCTGATTTTCGATGATTCGGATGTTGACATTGGGTTAGACATTCTTCGTCGTTGGGCAGGATACGGTCACGTGCGAACATCCAGTGGCAGAACGTACTTTGACGTTTTTCTAGGGCGTCTTCGCTCCGACTACTGGTATCGCGATTACTTGGTGACGACCGGAGCGCATCACACCTATTTCGACTCTCTGTTTGATTGGGCTGGGTCGCGCGCTGGAGAAGTCAGCACTCTGGTTGCGCAGCACAGCCGCGAGTTCGGAGCGTATCGCCCGGCATGGGCGCTGGTAGAGAGTGCCATCAAACCTCAGTCTCCGGACAACTCGTCCCCTGTCTCATCGACGCCGGGGAAAGGTCCCGCCATCAACCAGGAACTGGTGACACGCAGCGCCGACCTGATCCTCGACATGCTGTCCGGCCGCACTTCCAAGAAAGATAGCAAGGTCATCGCCGACACCATCACCGGACTGCCCGGCCCGGAACAGGCCGCGGTATTGAACGACATCATGGGCCGTTACGACGAGACCAAATGGTTCGGACTCGTCGGCAAGTATGGGGAGGCCAATAAATCGGGAATGCTGTACTGGTTCTTTGAGGATATGACTGGTGACGACAAGGAAAGAGTGCAGAAATCTCTCGTCGACAATCACGTCCTCAAGCCGGAGGTCGCGGACACCCTGGTACGTGGACGCGGACTCATCAGCCGCACTCTTCCATTTACCACGGGAAAGATCTCAGAGATGGCGGAAGAGCGTGTCGAGTACTGGGCCGACAAAGCGAACGAAGGCTCGAAGATGGCCTACTTGTGGGGAACCTTGGATTCGCTGTTTTTGCCTCAGAACCTCGATACCACCGTCGAGACGATTCTCATGGCAAGAGTCCTTCCCAAGGGGCTGGGCGCGATCTCGGAGGCGAGCCCACTCACTGGCAAAATATTGGCGGCGATCGGCACCGGGATCGCGGTCCATGATGTTAGCACCGGATTGCTGCAACTGATTCTTGATAAGGACCTCAAGACTGGGCAGTCACTGGATACCGGCCAGAAAATAGCCAACGCCCTCAATCTCGGCGCAAATCTTATTTTTCTTGGCGCAGGAATCGCTGGGGGAAGAAAGTCCGCCGGCGGAACACTCGATGCCGTGCCGGTGGAAGATCCCAAACTGCTTGCCGCCGGCGAGGCCGCCGCGGGTGAAGCTACCCATGGTGTCGGTAAAGCTCTGCCCACTGGCGGCGGGCTACCCGCTCTCTACGCCCCAGGCGGCGTAATCGCACCCTCAGTTGGCTCTTCGCAGGTCGAGTGGCGCGTCACCGGCGTCAACGAACAAACCGGAGAGATTACAGCAGTTGCGCGGTCCGGCAACGACTATGCGATCGCGCGCATCAATGGCGCCACCCTTGACGGCGAACTGATTCATCCCGGCACAGGGCGCGTCATCCCCATTCGCGGCGGCGTGCCGGTCGAACCCCAGGCCGCAATCACCGAGGGGGCTCCGGCGTCGGATGTGACGCCCGGAAACCCAGGCGCCGACATTCCATCGATCGGCAGTGGAGAACCTCAGCCAACTCAGCAGCAAATCGCTCATGACACAGCTTCTCCGAAAGCATCCGATCAGCCCGTCGCGCAGAAAGCCGGCGCCCCAAAATCCGACCAGCAGCCCGATTTGACTTCTGACGAACCAAGCCCCAAGACACAAGAAGAGAACCCGAAAGATCCAGCTCCACCCGACGCCAAGACGGTCGATGGGCTGCAGCAACAGCGGATCGAAAACCAGAAACGTATCGATGCCTTGGACCGCCGGATCGCCGAACATCGGGCACAAAAGCAGAAATACTATGACAGAGCAACTCAGATTGAAAAAGATAGATCATCACCCGACTTCCGCGAACTGGCTGCGAAGGCAAAGAGACAAGCTCAAAACCAGGAAAGGCTGGCAACCGAAAAAGAGGCAGAAATCAATCGACTGGAGGCGGAAAACCGAAGCATAGAAAACAAGATCAACCCACAGCCCAAGCCAAGTCCGTCAGTCGGTCCGGGCCCCGGCCAACCTCGCGGGGGAGCCCATAACGACATCCCGACTGCCGGTGGGGAGAGGAATCATATTCCTCCGGATTCCGTCAGCCCACTTTCCACGGGCAAGGGGCCTGCGATATGGATGGAGACAGCCGATCATAGGTCGACCAAGAGTTGGGGATCAAGTAGTAGCGCCAAGGCGTGGAGATCGCGTCAGGCTCTCCTGATCAAGCAGGGCCGGTTTCGGGATGCCGCAGAGCTCGATATTCAAGATATTCAAGAGCAATTCGGCGACAAGTATGCAAAAGGCATCCAGGAGATGAGAGCCTATATCGATAGCCTTAATCCAATCGACTTGAGACCATAAGGAATGATGCATATGCTCTACACGATTGAATCGTATGTTGGCGTGGGCCCCATTACCTTCGGAATGTCCCGTCGGGATGTTCGAGGAGTGCTGGGTGGCCCGGTACAGGATTCGGCCAGAACTGATACCGGCATTCCAACCGACTTTTTCAGCGCGGAGGGCATCTTCGTTTATTACAGCAAACCGGGACTTGTCGAAGCCGTCGAATTTGCCGGGCCGTCTTCGCCAACCTTTAGAAGCCGCGACTTCCTCGGTCACCCGTATCGCATGATCGAGGACTGGATTCGAACCTTCGACCCGCACATCGTTCTAGACCCTGCCGGACTGACCAGCTATGAATTCGGGTTCGGCGTATATGCACCATCGGCGCGAAAAGAACCGGATCTCCCCGTGATGGGTGTGATCGTCTTCGAAAGGGGATACTATGATCGCAGATTGAATCCTGACGTAGCCGGTGGCTAGCTAACAGAGTCCGGAATTAGGGTGCAGATACCGCAACATCGCAAAGAAACTGGCTCAATGTGCCCGTTTTTCCCCCGCGGCAGGTCCGCCCTTCGACTGACTGCCTGCGCCTTGCCGCGGCGTATGATCTCTCAATCGGGTATGCGGAAGCTGCCGTATGCGCTGGTGACGCATGTGACCGGGGCGGCGGGGGGAGTTCGTGGAAACCTCCGGCGTGAGCTGCACCCTGACTTGCCTCCTCTGGCGTGGTATCGTACAGGCCGTCTACCTTATCGCTGACTGCCTGGGGTCTGTACGTCAGCGCATCGATTCTGCCGCTCGCGTCGAGTGGTCCCGTACGAACTTGGGCTCTCGAGAATAACGGGGACCTGCGCGAAGAAATAAGCTGGAATGAACTGGTCAAGACGGTAGCCACGATTTGGGAGTCGGTGCCTTCACCGCAGCGGGACACAGTTGGCATACTGGTCGGCAACTACGGGGAACAGGGCGCTATCGGGCTTGCCTATCACCTGCCTCCACCCATCACCGGAACTAACTCAGGATGGTTTCGCGGATACCCCAACCCGCCGCCATCGATGCTGATCGTCGTAGGTCATTCGCGTGAATTTGTCGAAAAGACCTTCAGCTCATGTCAGCTAGTCGGCCATAACACGAATTCTTACGGCATCCACAACGAGGACAGCGACGACCATCCTGATATTTTTCTATGCGGCCCCCCGTTCTTGCCGTGGACCGAGTTCTGGAAGCAATACCAATCCTTCGGCTGACTTTGTTACTGGAAACAACCTCCGACGTTCCCCAGCAAAGTATTTATTAGACTGGAATATCGGCGCTGCCGCCGCAATATGGCCAGTCGGAAAACTTCGAGAGATAGGTGTTGGTAAATCGCCACCTCGCAAGTGATCCTGAGCAACAGCCGATCGGCGAGTCCCCCCTTCCAGGAGATTGTCCCGAAGTCTGGTTGGGGGAAGTCTGCCGGCCCGACCTGGTCACTCCCGTGAAACGTCGGTCAAGGAAACCACTTGATTTCATAACAATGTCGGCCCCCTCGACCACCGAGTAGACTTTGGTTTGTCAACGACCCAAGGCTCGGCAGGAAGGAGCCGATATGTGGACTATAGGTGTGGACTATCACCCGAGTTGACATGGGCCTGCGGCCCACCCATAGGTATGAAAATCAGACCGAGTTGGCGGGTGTACGATCAGGCCGGCGCGTGTGACGGCAAAGGTCGTAAACGCTCTGGATGAAGTGAGGCCGTACCCGAGTTTGATCTGGAACGCGCGTTTTGAACCAATCTGTGTCGCGCCGCCGTCCCGGCGGGAAGGGGGTAGCACGTGACGGTGCTTAACGTCTATGTGCGCGCGTTCTGCCGCTTCCGCGCCGGAGGAAGCCATGTCCTACAAGATAGCGGGAATTGACGTACACAAGAAAGTGTTGATGGTGGTCGTGGTCGATGCCAGTACGCCAGAGGAGAGGCCGGAGCGGCGACGATTTGCCACGATGCCGAGCGAGTTGCGCCGCTTATCGACCTAGTTGCGTGAGCAGGGTGTGGAAGAAGCGGTGATGGAATCTACAGCCCAGTACTGGCGATCGGTCTGGTTGGAGTTGGAGCCGTATATGCGTTTGCAGTTGGCGCAGGCATTCTCCAACCGTGCCCCGCGGGGGCGTAAGCATGACTTCAAGGACGCCGAACGGTTGGTGCGGCGGCTGATCGCCAACGAGTTGATCTTGAGCTTTGTTCCGGATGGGGAGCAGCGTACTTGGCGCAACCTGACGCGGATGAAGACGCAGCTCACGCGCGACCGGGTACGGCTGCAGAGTCAGATGGAGTGTTTGCTGGAAGAGATGCGGATCAAGCTGTCCCTTGTGGTCAGCGATCTGCTGGGCGTCAGCGGGCTTCGCATTTTGCGAGCTTTGGCCGAGGGCGAGACCGATCCCAGGAGATTGGCGCTGTTAGGAGACGACCGGCTAAGGTGCAGCGAGGAGCATCTGGTGGATGCTTTGACGGGAAGGCCGCAGCCGATGCACCGGGAAATGCTCGCACTGCAACTAGAGCGGCTGCAGTTGATCGATAGGCAAATCGAGAAGCTCAATGGCCCCTCATCGCGCAGGCCATGAAGCCGCATCAAGAGACGGTGATCCGACTCGCGGAAGTACCGGGTTCGGGAGTGGATTCGGCGCAGCAGGTGATCGCGGAAGTGGGAGTGCAGGCCAGCACGTTCCCCTCGGCGGCGGAGTTGACCTCTTGGGTGGGAACCTGTCCGGGAAAGGACGAAAGTGCCGAAGTAAACCACAGCAGTCGCTCGGCGAAAGGGAATAGATATCTGCGGCGGATACTGAACCAGGCGGCGCACGCAGCGGTGAAGAAGAAAGGCAGTCACTTTCAGGCGGTGTTCCGGCGTCTGCTGCCGCGACTGGGCTATAAGTCCGCCATCTGGGCAATCGCCCATCGCCTCTGCCGCGTCATTTGGAAGATCTTGCATGAGGGAGTGCGATTTATCGAGCAAGGCACCGAATCTGATCCCAAGGTCCGCGAGCACCGCGCCCGCATTCTGGCGCGAGCCCTTCGCAAGCTCGGCTACGACGTCGCCCTCACCCCCATACACCCAGCTATGGCCGCAAAGGCGATGCAAACTTAGTGGGGTGTGATTTTCGACGGAGCGTTCAGCAAATCGCGTTTGTAAATACCGACACCGGAGAATGTGGTGAACGGCGACTGAGTCACAGCGATGGAGAAGCCGAGAAGTTCTATCGCGAGCTGAAGGCAGCTGGCTGCAAGGTGCGAGTGGGGATGGAGGCGACCGGACATGTCCGCTGGTTCGAGCGGCTGCTGGCGGAACTAGGGTTCGAGCTGTGGATCGGAGATCCCGCGCAGATCAAGGCGAAGCAGGTGCGAAAACAGAAGACGGACCGCCTGGATGCCGCACTGCTGCTGCAGTTGCTGCTGGAGGATCGCTTTCCTCGGGTGTGGGTACCCAGTGCAGAAAATCGAGACCTGCGTCAGCTGCTGTGGCACCGGGCATCGGCTGGTGCAGATGCGGACGCGGATTATGAACCAGTTGCAGGCCGTGGCCATGAATGAAGGAGTACGCCGCAAGACGGCGCTGTGGAGCAAGTTGGGGCGAGCGCAGTTAGAGTCGCTTTCGCTCGCTCCCTGGGCGGCACGGCGCCGGCACGACTTACTGGAGCTGTTGGATCGATTGAACCCGATGATTGAGGAGTTAAGCGCAGCCGTCGAGCAGGAAGCCCAGCAACGGCCCGAGGGCTTGCGCCGGATGACGCATCCTGGCGTGGGACCTATTACCGCCCTGGTCTTCGTGCTGATCATTGACTCAGCGGAGCGCTTTGCTTGTGGCAAGCAGACCGCCAGCTATGTCGGGCTGATCCCTTGTGAAGACTCCAGCGCCGATCGGAGGCGGCTGGGACATATCACCAAGCAAGGCAACTCTCTGCTGCGCTTCCTGCTGGTGGAGGCAGCGCAAGCTGCGGTACGGCGCGACCCCGACTGGCGACGCCGCTATACCCACCTGGCGATGCGACGCGAAAGACAAATTGCCAAGGTAACGATTGCGAGGAAGCTAGCCGTACGTCTGTACTGGATGATGCGCAAGGAATGGAATCACGAGCAATTAAAAAAGTTCGGTTCGTACGCGGGAGAGTCCGACTACGTCCATGGTGTGCAGTAAATCACCGCCCACTTGATTGGACCTCCCGCTCCCTCCTAAGAGGGAGTTCGAAGTGGTAATCATGATCGCAGTTGTGACCGGAGAGATGGTTGGGTCGGACTGAGTTCCGCCCGAAAGATTAGACGCGAGCCTGGGTTGACGATGGTGAGTTTTCAATGAGAGCGAAATGGCGCTCTTCTCGGAGAGCCGGGAGTAGTGTGCTCAAGAAAGCTCTTGACACACCCAACATTGTTGGAGATGGTCGTATAGTCGGTATGGTGAGAACTGACAGGCCGCCTGAAGCTCCCTCCAAACGAGCTTGTTTTCACGAACCCGTCCACTCCCGGATCGTCGGCTATTCGCAAGTTATCCAGAAACGGGCGGATTGGCGAGATTTTCAGCTTATGCGTAAATTGTCGGCGTTATTTTCATCTCTTGGAGTCTGTGAGTTTTAATGTTATGCGGTCCAAGGTAGCCTAAGTCCTTGATTCCGCGTTGTCCCCATTTTCATCCTATGAGTCCACCCACATTCACCAATCTAGAATAATGCACTTGACGGCATTATGCCTCACAGAGCATAGTAGGAATATTCGCATGACGAGATGGACTGTTGAAATCGGCGACGAGTTTGAGCCGGAATTCAACGAACTGCACGAGGACGTGCGTACCGAAGTCCTCGCTCTGTCGCGGATTTTACAACAGTTCGGACCGCAATTGGGAAGGCCCCGCGTCGACACGCTCAATGGCTCGCGCCACGCCAATATGAAGGAGCTGCGGTTTAGTGCGACTGACGGCGAGTGGCGAGTCGCTTTCGCCTTCGATCCGAAACGCAAAGCCATCCTGCTGGTGGCGGGAGATAAGTCTGGCGTGAGCGAAAAGAAGTTTTATAGACAGCTCATTGCCAAGGCCGATGATCGATTTGATGCGCATCTTGACCGTCAAAGAAAGAAGGAAAGGACGTAGTTCATGGCCAGGAACGTGAACGACATTATTGAGAGGCTCAGCGCCGCGCAGCGCAAGAAGGTCGAGGCCCGCGCGGCTCAGCTGATTGCCGAGGAAATGACGCTCCGGGAGATTCGGAAGGCGCGCAAGCTGACACAGCAGAAAATCGCCAAGTCCTTGCACATCGGACAGGAAGGCGTCTCAAAAATCGAAAAGCGCAGCGACCTCCTGATTTCCACTCTGCGGGGCTATGTCGAGGCGATGGGAGGACAACTCTCACTGGTGGCCGAATTTCCAGACCGAGCGCCCGTAGTTTTGTCAGGGATTTGCGATGACGCCCCAGACCCTAAGCCCAAAAAGAAGCACGCCCGTGCCGCTGCATAACACAATTCGGTAACAGGGTGCGATTCTGTGCCTAGATGCCAGTCCGCGAGATCGGTGTGATCTTTGCGTACCCGCGGTTCGCGAAATATCCGGTCTTTTCTGATTCTCCCCTGATTCTTCCACCTGAACCATACTGACCAGCATTGCGGGCCAACCATGAAGCCCAAGGCCGCATGCCTCGGGTCAGTGCCACTGTTTGGTTGTCAAAGACCTTGCCTCACCACTCTCGCAATCAATCTCACATTTTCAATAAGGAGGCTAAACGCCATGCAGAAGGTTCTGCTGATCGGAAATCTCGGCCGTGATCCTGAGGTGAAGTACAGCCAACAGGGTACGGCCATCGCACAGTTCTCCGTCGCCACTACGGAACGATGGAAGGACAAGGGCGGCGAACCGCAAGAGCACACGGAGTGGTTTGCTGTGAAAGCCTTCAATCGCCTGGCAGAGATCGTCGGCGAGAACCTGCATAAAGGAAGCCGGGTTTATCTCGAAGGCCGGAAGCGTACGGAGTCTTGGGACGACAAGCAGACGGGAGCCAAGCACTACAGGGATCTGGTCTACGTCGACAGGGTCGAGTTCCTGGATTCCAGGGGAAGCGGGACCGGCCACCGGGATCCCGCCGAAAGCGCCTCTGAAGAGACAACGGTGACCGACCAAGAGATGCCTTTTTGACGAACGATGTCGATTCCTGCGTCCCTCAAATCCTATACGTGTGCTAAGCACTGATGTCATCAGAAGACATTCGAGCAGATCGTATCGTGTGCAGCGGACACATAGGTGAACACTGGCCGACTTGAACGAAGCCGCTTTGCGGCGGACGCATTCGCGTGTTGCTGAGCCGGCGGTCTCGCGGTGATGTGAGCTAGCTTGTGTCGCAGAGGAGGAACTCTCTGTGACGCGTCTACGCCAGATCATGCTTGAGGAGTTGCGCCGCCGCAACTTCGCCGCGACAACGATTCGCTCATACATCCATGGTGTTGAGCACTTCAGCCGATACTTTCATCGTCCACCTGACCAGCTTGGCCCTGAGGACATTCGCAAGTACCAGGCGATGCTCTTCACCGAGTTGAAGTTCAGTCCCAACACTGTGATCCTGCGGTTGGCTTCGTTGCGCTTCTTCTATATTCACGTGTTGAAGCGCGGCTGGAGCATCGCCGAGACGCCATATCCGAAGAAGGTTCGTCACCTTCCGCAGGTGCTCAGCCAGGAGGAGGTTGCGCGTCTGATTGACGCCGCAGAAAGCCCCTTCCACCGCATCCTGCTAATGACGCTTTATGCCACTGGGACACGTCGCGCAGAAGCCGCGCATCTGAAGATCGGCGATATTGACAGCCAGCGCATGGTTGTCCACATCCGGGGAGGCAAGGGAGGCTTGGACCGAGACGTCATGCTGAGCCCGAAGCTTCTCGAAGCGCTGCGCACTTACTGGCGCGGGCTCAGACGCAAGCCGACTGAGTGGCTGTTTCCCGGCAATCGGTGGCATACCGCAAGTTATCCCGTCACCACCAAGGTCCTCTGGACTGCCTGTCAGAACGCCGCTGAGCGCGCCGGCTTGGCGCACAAGCACATCCATCCGCACACGCTACGCCACTGCTTCGCCACCCACCTGCTGGAAGCCGGAGCCGACCTGCGCACCATCCAGATCCTGCTCGGTCATCGCGACCTCGAAGTAACTACCGTCTATCTGCATCTCTCCCAACGGCATCTCAGCGCCACCGCCAGCCCGCTGGATGCCCTCACCTTCTCTGCACAAGGAGGACACAAGCACAGTTCATGAGCCGGCCGCCGCTGGAGGTGGCTGACATCGTTCGCTGTGCTGGACAAGCATTTCTTGAACACAGTCGCAAGTGGATCAACTGGCAACACCAAAAAGTGTTGCTGGCCATCACGCGCTGCCGTACTGCCGCCCTGGGCGGACATCGCGATCAGTGCTCGGACTGCGGACATACTGCCATCTCGTACAACTCGTGTCGTAATCGTCACTGTCCCAAGTGCCAGGGCAACGCGCGCCTGCGCTGGCTCAAGGCGCGGGAACAGGAACTACCGCCTATTCGCTATGTACACGCCGTCTTCACCTTGCCGCGGGAACTAGCCCCGCTCGCATTGCAGAACAAGCGGCTGATTTACAACCTGCTCTTTCATGCCAGCGCCCAGACCTTGCTTGAGATCGCTCGCGATCCCCGGCATCTTGGGGCCGAGATTGGCTTCTTCAGCGTGCTCCACAGCTGGAATCAGCGCTTGCAGTTTCATCCCCATGTCCACTGCGTACTGGCCGCCGGTGGTCTGGCGCCGGATCACTCCAGATGGATCTCCGCCCGGCGCTCCTTTTTTCTGCCTATCGGCGTGCTCAGCCGTGTCTTCCGCGGTAAGTTCGTTGCTGCGCTGAAGACTGCTTTCCGCGAAGGCACCCTCCAGTTCCACGGCAGCCTCGTGCCCATGGCGGAGCCGCGTGCTCTCGCAGCATGGCTGCGGGTACTGTTCCGCCATGACTGGGTCGTCTACTCCAAGCGACCCTTCGGTGGACCGGAACATGTGCTACGTTATCTCGGCGCCTACACCCACCGCGTCGCCATCTCCAACCACAGACTCGTCACTCTTAACGATGGCGAGGTTACGTTCCGTTGGCGAGACTCCGCCAATGGCAACAAGAAGCGGCTCATGACTCTGGATGTGGAGGAGTTCCTGCGCCGCTTTCTCCTGCACCTGCTTCCACGTGGCTTCGTACGCATCCGCAACTTCGGCTTCCTCGCCAACCGGCAACGCGCCATCCTCCTGCCGCTCTGCTTTCAACTGCTCCACGGCTCAGAGAACATAACTGCTTCACCGGCATCGCCGCCCGCCCACCAGCCTCAGTCGCTATGGAACTGTCCAGTCTGCGGTGGAACCATGCACGTCGTCGAACGGCTCACCCCGGTCCAACTCCTGCTTCGCTCTCCACCTCAACCCGAGCAGTGCGCAGCATGAACCTCTATCCGCATCCTCGGCATCTACTCGTGCTCCGGCACGCACGGAGATCCCTTGTCTCATCGGTCCCGGAGTGCTCTGTTACCTGTTTTTCTCGCCTAGTATCTAGTTGCATAAGTTAGCGTACAGTTGTTTGGGGTGTTTCTGGAATACGACCTGCTTCTTCCACTCGAATGGGTGCGCCGTCTGGTTGTAGGCGGCGATGAAGTCGTCCATGTGTTTACGCAACTGGCGGGGGCTGGTGAAGCTGGCCCCGCTCAACGACTGGCTCTGCAGGATGGAAAACCATATCTCCACCTGATTCATCCACGAGGCGTGCGTGGGCGTGAAATGAAAGTGCACGTTCTTGTGGCGGGCCAGCCATCGGTCGCGTTTGGGCTTATGGGTGTTGAGATTGTCCACGATGACATGAATCTCGCGGCCGGGGTGCTCGGCGACGATGCCGTTCATGAAGTCGAGGAACTCGGTGCGGCGGCGGCGCTTGTAATGATCGCCCTTCACCAGCCCCGTGGCCACCTCCAGAGCCGCAAACAGAGTGGTCGTGCCGTGCCGCTTGTAATCGTGCTGAAAGCCGGTGAGGGCCTTGCCGTTGGGCAGCTTCAGCCAGCCCTGGGCCCGCTCCAGAGCTTGAATGTGAGGCTTTTCATCCACGCTCAACACCAGCGCATGTTCCGGCGGGTTCAGATAAAGCCCCACCACGTCGGCGGCCTTGCGGGCGAAACAGGGATCGGTCGAGACGCACCAGGTGTGACGCCGTTGCAGCGAAATTCCATGCTGGCGCAGCACCCGCCAAATCTGATCGTCGGAGATGTCCTTCAGCGCCGCGGCCAGCAGGGCTCCGTTCCAACGCGCATAACCTTGGGGCGGCGGTTGATCCAGTTGCGCCAGGATGCGACGTTCGCTGTTGCGATCGTAGGTCGCCGGCTTGCCCGGTCGCGGCGCATCCTGCAAGCCGTGGATCCGGTCGCGCAGAAACCGGCCCCGCCACTTGCTGGCCGTAGCCGGCCGCGTATCCATGGCCGCGGCGATCTGCTCATTGCTGGCCCCGGAGGCGGCGCGCAAAATCACCCCGGCACGAAACACATCCCGCGCCGCACTGGTCGGGCGCCGCACTAGCAACTCCAGATCCGCCTGCTCCTGCGGCGTCAGTGCAATGCTGCGAGCCTTCATGCATGGCACTATACACCATTCGCTCATTTATGCAACTAGATACTAGGCCGAACGCCTCGGTGCGACGCTTCGCCGCTCCGACACGACCTCAAAACGGGAGATCATACCGATCACAGCGGGCTGCTTAAACCTCCGCACCCGCTTCGCCCCATTCAAAGTACATAGCTTCCCCCAGGGCGGCTTCCTTCAAGTCGCTGTATCCGAAGCGCCCGGCAAAGGATCATGCTACTGCCGACTGTTCCGCCGTGGGCGCTTCAGATACAGCACTAAGACTTATGAGTACAGATCTGTTGTTGCGGCTGTTCGCATCAGTCTTGATAGCGAAGCATCCAGATCATCGGAGGTTGTCATATTGGCACCGATACGACCCTCTGAGGTTGTAAATCGGCGAGGGGTACACTTAGGTCGATATTTATCATCCGAGCTTGCTTCACTCTCCTCTCGGATGGAGGTAACTGCTTGAAGCTTTTTCTCAGTTCGACATTCCTAGATTTGGTTGAAGAGAGACATGCCGTTCTCGATGCGCTCCGCAAGAAGCGCATGTTGACGCTGGCGATGGAAGACTTTTTGGCGTCTCCGAGCCGTCCCTTAGAGACCGCCTTGGAGAATCTGCGCAATTCTGACGTGATGGTCCTGGTGATCGGCTTCAAGGCTGGGAGTTTACTGTCGGACGGTTCCGGTTCTACATACACTTCCGCGGAGTACGACGAACTTCTGAGGCTCGGGAAAGAGCCACTCGTATTCCTTAAACAGTCGAAGCGCTGGTGGCAGCGCTTTGCGTCGTGGCGCAACGAGGAACGAGACCCCAAGAAGAGGAAGGCTCTCAACGACTTCAAGGCTCGCGTGGGCGAGAAATGGACCTGGAATTACTTCACCACGCCGGATAAGCTCGCTCTTGCCGTTGTCCTGGCGCTCGACGACTGGGAAGCGCGAGGCAGGCCTGGCGCTAGAAAGACCTTTGCTTCAACTGCTGAATACTTTGCAGGCAAGAACCCCGTTGGTCACTTCCAGATTCTGGACTTTGGCACCACGCTTCTCGGGCGCGAAGAGCAAATCCGTGCACTCGACGAGTTTGCTCAAGACGACGGGCGGCGGGTCTGCATCTTGAGTGGCAGAGGAGGCATTGGCAAGAGCAAGATTTTGCATGACTGGGCCAATTCAAATCCAACCAAAGCTGTTTTTTTGAAAGACGAGCCCCTATGGTATGAAGACTCCGAGAAGGAGATACCGACCGCTTGCCGAATCTTGATTGTCGATGACGCGCACCGGCAGGAAACGTTTGGCAAAGTTCTCCAGCTGCTTCAAGACACCATGGCTCACAGAAATCTGAAGGTGATTGTCTCCACCCGTCCCGGAAGCGCCATGCTCCTCTCACAGCAGGTCTTGCGAAAGATTGATGCCAGCCAGGTGGTGCAACTCCCCGAACTACAGGAGCTTAACAGACAACAAAGCCGAGATCTTGCTGAACAGGTCTTAGGAGACGATTTTCGCAATTTCGCTGCCCATCTTGCTGAAATTGGGAGCAATAGCCCTCTGGTTATTGTCGCAGGGGGACGCCTGATCGCCACTCGCAGGATCGATCCATCGACGCTGACGACGCTCGAAGAATTTCGCTCCACGATCTTCAGTCGCTTACTCGACGAAATGGATCTTGGAGGTCCAAGGTTCGCCATCGATCCACCTCTTCCAGTGCTTCAGCTCGCTGCTGCGCTTGGCCCGGTTGACATGGAAAGCCATAATTTTCAGGAATCAGCGGAGGCACTTCTCGGCAGACCAATTGACGAGATACTCGCGACCGTCGATGCTTTAGCTGCGAACGGCATCATTACACCACGACCGAAGCCGGTGCGAGTTATTCCCGATGTGCTTTCCGACTATCTTCTCGAGGAACGCTGTATTGGCTCAGGGAGTCGGTCGACACATTACGCGGATCGGGTTTATGAGCACTTTGGCGCTCATTCACTGAAGAGTCTAATGCGGAACCTTGCGGAGTTAGATTGGCGACGTAGCCAGTCAGGAGAGACCGGACTAAACCTGCTCGATGGAATCTGGGCCGACATCCACCAACGATTTCGCGCAGGTGACGAATATGAGCGCCATCGACTCATGACGGAACTTTCGGGTGGTGCGATCTACCAGCCCGACCACGTGATTGCACTCATAAGAACCGCGATCGATGATCCCATCCAGATAGGCATCGCAAGCGAGGGCAGCCAATACAGAGCGGGCCAGGACTACGTGTTATCAGCTCTCCCAAGCCTATTAGAGGCCACGGCGTATCACCCCGATCGACTCAGAGAATCAGTGACCACTCTGTGGGAGCTCGTCAAGAGCGAATCTGCTAGGAACAGTAGCGCTGATGCCGCAAAGGCTGTTCTAAAGCGACTCGCGTCCTGGCATCGGTTCGGTAATCCAGTTCTCAACTTTGCCATGCTCGTCGAGGCGATACGTCTCACGCACCGCGCCGACGCGTTTACGAGCGACTATACCCCGTTCACCTTGATTCAACAGACCCTGGAGAGAGAGGGCGAATTCAACGAGTGGCAGGACGAAATGACCATGTCGTTCGGGGGATTCGGACTGAACTATGCAGCAGTGGGACCGGTTCGAGAGAGCGCTCTTGATTATCTAGAATTTGCGTTGGAAGGCGATGGCAATCCAGCGCTCCACGCCATCTCCATCATGCAGAATCTGCTGCACAACTATCTCAATCGCGTGGGTCGCGAATCGACGGAACAAGAGCTAGTGTGGCAACACCGAGAGCGCGAACAGTGTCTCCAAGCGCTTCTCCGTAGATACGAGCAGCCCGCAACCCATCTTCTCAAGGCAAGACTCTACAATGCGTTGCGATCCGCAACTTCGATTAGCTGTCCCGAACCGATACGACATACTGCTACAGCCGCTCTTACAGCTATCACGGTGGACGACGCTGTTGCAGTTGTGGACGCGATCTGCACAGCCGACCACGATCTTCCGCTGCTCTCGACAGACCTCACGGAAGTTGGGTGGGAACGACCTATTGCCGACCTGATGACTAAGGGGAGGTCCAGTCTGGAACGCCTTATCGCCGGTACCGGCAATCAGGCTCGCTTCACAATCGACGAGACGCAGGCGTGTATCGAGGTCCGCGTCAATACGGGCGGTTTTCATCGGTTCATGTTGGCCTTCACCGAGCGGCCAGACTTCCTGGCCGAGATGGCGGAGCAACTAATCGCGCACCCGCGAATCGACGAGATGGTGAGCTATCTCTCTTCGGTACTGAATTCGATCCATGATGCGGATCCGCCAGCTTTCCGACAGAGGGCTTTGTCAGCCCTGCAATCAGGAGCAGTTCACGTCATTCGCGCTTCAGCGAACAACTTGCGTGTTTTTGCGGGAGCAACAGAGGAAGATGTCGCTGTCATTCAGGCTTACGCGGGCTATCCCGATCCCGTAGCGAAGCGTGGGGCTATCTTCGCAATTACCTACATGGGGAAGTTCATTGAATTACGACAGAATCTTAAAGATGCAGTGCTGTCGATTCACACAGAAGGAGACAGGGCTATCGCCGCCGATCTTGCAGACGCTTTCGGTCCCTACGGTATTCCTCTAACCAGTCTGACGCGGGACGAAGCCGCAGCCGTCGCTTCAGAGTTCCTTCCCGTGCACGATTGGGAGTTCGATCAAGGAGCGATTCCGCGGTTCCTCAACAGGTTTGTGAATCTGTTCCCCGATGAGACCTATGACCTTCTGCTCCGTCGGATCGAGCGGAGCACCCGGGCGAGAGAGAGTAATCAACCGGGGTTTCGTAGCTTCGGTCTCGTGCATCAGAACATCTCCTTCGGTGGCCTTCCTGCTGAGAAACGGCTTCAACTTGGTCACGACTGTGTTGCTCGGCTCATCAGATCGGATTCAGCGGAGGATCTTGCGAAATTGTTCTGGGATGTCGCAGGCTACGAGCAGCCCGCGCTCCAGCTCATCCTCACTATTGCACCCGGCGTTGATGATCGGAGCGTTCACAATATTGCGACGTTGATTGAGAAGGCGACTCCACTTCTAGCTTTCACTAATCCCGAGTTCACGAGAGATCTCATAGGGCGCTTTACTGGCGAACAAAGAGAATCGATCGTGCAGGCCTTCGCTGATCAAGCACGACATTTCAGTGGCGGCGTATACGCGGGAGATCCGGCCGACTACATCGCCGATCAACAGAGACGATTCGCAAACCAAGTTGCCACTCTCCCGGACGATGCTGGCCTTGAGGATCTCGCGAGGGCACTTCGAAGAGTTACGTAATCTAAAGCTGCTCAGATGCGAACTATGCTTTTATATCCTCTTTGGGCATCGTGGGAGGAGGCGTTTGAAGAACACAATTCTGCTAAATCAGTACTGCCAAACGCCGAAGCATCCATCGTCTCCCAGTTTCTCACTCCGTACGTTGTCCACACTCGTGTCGTTTAATGGAAGATCGCCCTCTCGTCGGCAATCCGACAGTCCTACTTTTCCTTCAGCCACGGATTTTGCCCGTCGATCCCACTAAAATCACTCCGTGGGCGTTGAGAAATCCGGCTCGGGCTGGCGCCGGCGACCGCGATAACTAGCCACAGCAAAAGCCATTCGCTTCCGTTCTAGTTCGGCGAGTGGCGACCCGTTGTATCCACCCAAACCCAGCCAATAGCCAACTCGCATTTCCTCCAATCCCAACCGAGTTCAACAAATCCTCTGGTACCTGAAGGAGGGTGCCTTGCCATGCCAACTGAAGACACAACGACATCTCTCTCGGGGCTGGATGTCACCAAGCTCCTTTCGGAGCTTGAAGTCCCGTTTTCACCCGACCAGGTCCGGTGGCGGGTTACTAACACAACTAACGACAAGAAACGTGGGCAGATCGTGCCTTACGCCGATACCCGCGCCTACACTGACCGGCTGAATTCGCTGTTTACGCCGCAGGGCTGGACGCGCGAGTACAAGGTCGAGACGATGACGAATATAACCCGGGTGAAGAAGGGCGAAAGCATTCTCTCCGGCAAGGTGCTAATCACTTGCACGGTGACGATCGTTGGTATCGGCTCACACTCAGGCACCGGCGAAGAATGGGCAGACGACGACAACGGTTTGACATCGGCCGACGCGCAAGCATTCAAGAGGGCATGCTCGTGCTTTGGTCTGGGCCGTTATTTCTATGACTTCAACGCCATCTGGGTCGATCTGGACCAGAATCGCCAGCCAGGTAGAACACCCGCGCTATTTGCCTGGGCGCTTCCGGAGAACTGGCGCAAAGGAATGCGGCCTTCGAGCAGGAATGCGAACGGCAACGGCGCTGGATCTTCCAACGGCACAAATGAACGACGCCAAGCCAACGGGAGCGACACTCCGAAAGTCTCGGGTAACGGCCACAGCAAAATTAGCAGCGGCAATGGCGATGCGAACGGAACCCATAGCGACGACGTGGATGCACGCATCGCAGGATTGGAAAAGACTGTTGGCACACCGCTGTATCGAAACATCCTGCGGGAGTGCGGACGGGTCAACCAGCCAAAGCTGATCCGCGATCCCGCAGTTAAGCGCAGCGTCCTGCAGTTACTTGAATCGGCAGCCCGGGGTTTCACTCGATTGGAAGCCGTTACAAAGCGGCTGGAACCGAAAACGGTTGAAGCTCTGTTGGCGAAACTCCAAGCCCCGCCTTTGGCCGAGATCTCGGACATGAAGACCTTGCAACACGTGGTCTTCGGCCTCGAAGAACTCGCCGGCCCCGATCAACACCACGCCGCTTAGTCACTGCCCCACAAACCACGGAAATGTCGAGGGCACATATGTGCCTTGGCTCCCTCAACCCACCCCAGAAGCAGCCGCAACTGAACCTCCGCACAAATTCAGGGAGAAACAAAATGGTTATCGCGGCAGTCGCACATATCTGTCAGGTTCGCGGCGGCTCACAAGCGCGCATCATGCTAGCCGATGACGGCAAACAGTATGTGGTCAAGCTTCAAGGAAACCCACAATGTACAAGGGTGCTGGCCAACGACTACCTAGCTTGTCGGATGGCTCGGATGATCGGGCTCAGCGTACCGGAGCCGGACGTTATCCAAGTAGATGAGAAAACAATCCAGGAGCAGCAAATCGTCTTCAACTTGGCTGGCCGCGCGGTTCCAGTGCGCTCGGGATTGCAGTTTGGTTCTGCCCTAGTGAGTGGCGAGGTCTGGGATTGGCCATCAGGATCAATGCTAGGGCGTGTCAGGAATCTCAGGGAATTTGCCGGTGTGCTGGCTTTTGACAAGTGGACCGGCAACGCCGATGGGCGCCAGGTCGTATTCCACAAGGAGATGCGCGAGAGGAAATACACCGCGTCGTTCATCGATTTTGGTTACTGCTTCAATGCTGGCGAGTGGAATTTTCACGATGCTCCGCTGCGGGGAGTGTACGGGCTCAATGATGTCTATGTGCGGATCGGATCGTGGGATGACTTTGAACCATGGTTGTCGCGGATCGAGGTGTTCTCCGAGCAGCATTTGCAGAGCATAGTGGACGAGATCCCATGCGAGTGGTACGGAGGGCGCGATGAGCTGCAACGCTTGCTGGAACGGCTATTGGAGCGGCGAAGCATAGTCCGGCGGCTGATCGAAGACTTCCGGGCATCCAGCAGAAACCCCTTTCCAAACTGGGCTACGAGACGGGCGGGTCCTTGCTCGACAGAGGCAAGCGAAACGCGGCTGGCCGTGTAAGCGCCGCCTAGTCTGACAAACACTCGAAACGATCACGCTCCGGAGCAAAGAATGAGAAATGCTGGTCGCCTCAAGCTGGGCTACTTCCCCTTGCCTGTTGAGGAAGCCCAAAACATCCACGCCATGCTCGTCGCAACCGGGCCTTATGCGCCATCGATCCTTGCATCGGCGACGGTACAGCGCTATTTGAGCTCACGAAGGATACTGGCGCGCACTTGGCCGGTATCGAGTTGGACGCGGACCGAGCTGCGGCAGCGGCCCAGAAGGGAATTGCGACCGTTCACGGCAGCGCCTTTGAGTGCAAAGTCTTGGCGGAAACATGCTCCCTGCTGTACCTGAATCCGCCATACGACACTGAGTTCGGACCGCACAGTAATAAGAGGATGGAGCTGGTTTTCCTGGAGCACTGCTATTGCTGGGTGGGCGGTGACGGAGTCTTGGTCTTCGTGGTTCCAACTCCCGCCGTCGGAACGTGCGCGCGTCTACTTACAAGCCAGTTTGACCGGATCTGTGTCTTTCGTCTGGAACATCCAGAGTCAGTCCGCTTCAACCAGGTCGTGGTGTTCGGCAGACAAAAGAAGGCACATTTGAGGGGCGAGCCCAAGGGAGCGGAGGAGTTGCTGCGGATTGCCTACAAGCCACAATTGCTAGCCGTACTGAACCAAGAGGTGCAGGCGCGCTACGCGATTCCACCGTCACCGCCCGCAAAGATCTCTTTCACGGGACTGCCTCTGGATGAGATTGAGGATGCACTCCAACGTTCTGTGGCCATGCAGAACGCCCGCGGCATACTCGTCCGCAAACAGCAGAAGATGAGTGGTCGGCCGGTGACGCCGCGACACAAGGGCCACGTTGGTACGATAAGGGACCTTGTTAATTGTTGGTGAAAGATGAAGTAAAGGCCGACTTTTCCTATGCGGCGACGTTTAATATCCGGGAGCGTAGCAGCGGCTGATCGGATTCCGAGCGACTCGTCATCATCATTTCGTCTCTGGCGGTGACGAAGGCGCGGCGCTGAATTCGTGAGGCCGACCAAAACTGTAAAGGGCGAGCGCGTGCTCAAACTCGTATCCACGCCGGATTTCATTCATCAGTACCAGGTGGTCCGCGATGACGGCCTCCCGGATATCACGCTGTCGCTGTTTGCAAGCGAGTTGATGAAATCGCTATCGCCCGGCTCGGTGCCGGTCTACATGCGCGAAGTACTGGCGCTTTTCAACTGGGCACTCAGCGATTCGACGGTACAGCGACATCAGTGGAAAATGCTGGGTTCCGTTGGCGAGGCTCGGAACATCATTCGTGAGTATCTGACGGGTGCTGCCAAATGCAAGCTGACGTATCGCGCCGACCGAACGGGCGTAAAGGCGACCTACGTGAGCGAAACGCAGGAAACGCGAATCAACGTTCGTATCCTGCTCGCCGCCCTGCGGCGCTTTTACGATCATCTGATCTCGTCGAAGATTTACGAGCCGCCTAACCCACTGCTCCATGCTGAAATGGGGCGGGTCACTCAGGAACTGCGAGCCCAGTACCGCCGAGCGGTACGTGAAATCGAGGGGCGCGATCCCATGCCGGCAGTGAGCGGCGTGGATCCGCCCTCGGGAATCCGCCTTTCCGCAAACTTCTTCCGCTGCGTGGATCGGGAATGGTTGCCCAAGACCATCGACGATTTTGATTTTCCTCATTTGGTCTACAAGGCGGGCAAGGAATACGGGTGGGGCCTAAGAGAACTCTGCGTAGTGCGGATTCTCTTTGAAGGCGGTGGAAGAATCAGCGAAGTGCTCGATCTGACCGCCCTGGATTGGTTTACGAGCCAATTCTTGAATCAGTTTCAAGCGCGGAACAAAGGGAGCTTTGGAGTCAGGACGAAACGTTTCGTGGTTTCGTCGGCTACGGCGAAGCTGGTCCGTAGATACTTCGATGACAATGCGAACGGACGGCGTGCGCACGACCCGCAAGGGCTTTGCCTTGCGGATCTGGGGAAAATGGACGCTGCCGATCTGGCGAAGGTCCGATTGTTTCTAACCACGCGCGGAGGCCCCGTGAGTCCGCGGATGTTTCGTAGCGATTACTGGAATCCTGCGTTGCGGGCGGCCGGGATCGCTGCTCCGCCACATATCGCGCGGCACTGGTTCGTCACCAATGCGCTTCGGACCATCGAGCGGACAGCGAAAGATCAAAATGAAATGGTCCGCCGTAAGGCGGAACTGGTTCAATACATGGCATGGAAGACGGCGGAGCGGACTCTCAGGGCCTACGAACACGTCGTGCGGGATAGCGACTTCATTGATACCACTCTCAGCTCCATCCACATGGCGATGAAACAGCGTGAGCAACAGGTCAAGAAGGATCCAGGCCTGTTGGCGCAGTTTGCGACTGTGCAATCCCATGACGTGAGCAAATCGTTGGATGAGGACTTCGCGATTCTGACGGGAGCACTTGCGTGACCTCCGACGACATCGCGCTCCGCATTCAGGCCGACTTGGGACTAACCTGGCCCAGGAACAGGTCCCTTCCGAACGAAGTTGTAGCGGAGATCTGCGAGGCGCTGTGGCAGGAGGGGATCAATCCGAACCGTCGCATCGTGCAACAGCGAATGCCGGTGTGGAACGACCACGCATTCGGCCCCGGCATCGTGGCGTGGAGGAGGGAAAAAGGACTCCCCGAGCAAGGAACTCATGTCCGCTGCGCTTTACCTACCAATCTTCGCGAACTGGCAAAGATCATCAGTCCCGCAATGGCGAGCGCGCCGTTGACCTCCTACGATCCGTCAGGCGATGGGCGCTGGCAAGTCCCTTCGGTAAAAGTCCTGTCCTACCTGGGCCGGATTGAAAATCCGTCCGTGCGGGATGCAATGGCGCTGTTTGCGCTCTTGCGATCTGACCGGCAGCAGAAGTCCATCTACAATCAGATTGCGAACTTCGTCCGGGTGCTGCGTCGTGTGATGATCGAACAGTCCATCGAGGACATTACCAGCGTCGATGCGAATGATCTGTTGTTTCGTATTCATGTAGGTGAGATCGGGAAGGGCTTGTCGGAGCACCAGCGACGCACGTTTCTGGGTCAATGGAGTGCGGTGCGCAACGCGTTCGATGAATATGCGGAGCGACTAACGCCGGGGCAACTGGAAGTGATGAAGAACTTCTTCATCGGGCCAGTGACCGATCGGCGAAGGTTCATGCGCCACAAGACCTACGGCGCGTATCTTCGCGAACAGCAAGAGCGGGTCAAGATTAAGACCGACGCAGTGCAGTCGAAGTTTTATCAGATAAGACATGTAGCGGGGATCCGCTGCAACCAGCTGCGTCGCCTGTATGAGGCAGCAGGGCAAGCCATCGCAGCCGTTGAAGCCAACGATCTTCGCTGTCCGTATGAGTTCAGCTATGAAGAAACCGCGCAAACGATGGGCCGGCGGGCAGTACGGCAACGGGTTGAGTTGACGCTGTGGGATTCCAACTCGTTGCGGGAGCACGCGGTGACGCTTGGTTATCACGAGGCGCCCGCCACGACGATTCAAAGGCGCTGGCGGGAAGGCAGTTTCTCGCCGAAGAATCGCGCCTATTTCGTCGAGTACAACGCCACCACAAGTCTTACGCAAGGCTGTCCAGCAGAGCCTTTCTGGTTCCTTGATCTTTTCCGGCATCGGGTGTTTCGCCACCTGGATGTGCGCAGCGACAGCGATCTGGCAGAAAGACGCGAAGCCTTCCATGCTGAGTGGGGATACGAAAGCAAGAGCGCCTGGGCGGACGGCGGCCTGCTGGCGTTCGGCCCGACCGACTTCCGGCCGATCGACTTCCTGCAACAGCGCGAAGGACACGAGTTCCTTCCTTATGAGGGTATCTACGCAGCCTGCATGTTTGGCGGGCTGGTGATTCGCATGGGAACGATTACCGGCGCGCGCATTGGCGAGATCATGCAGATTGCGCAAAGCCCGGATTGCTTCAAGCAGCTTGAGAACGTGGGCCCCAAAGCGGCGACGCGGTGGATGCTCCGGCTGGTGCCGAAAGGAAGGCAGAAGCGGGAGGACTATTTCATCGACGAGGATACCAAACGCCACCTGGTCGAGCTGATTCGTTTTCAATGTGAGAAGTGGGGTGGTCCCCTGATTCCCATCGTGAAAATAGAAGACGACAAGCGAGCGCCCGATCGGTACGTGCTGCAGTGGAATGGCCGCGGCCTTCGCTTGCACGTTCTGAATACGTTCATGCGGTTCCTTCTCCATGGCCTTATCCTGCGCTCACTCGACGGGAATGTGGTTCAGCTTAGTTCGCACCTGCTGCGGCATTCGTTTGCCACCGAAATGGCTGACTTGAATACGCCGGTTGAGGTCATTGCCAAACTGCTTCACCAGCGCGACCTAACCGTCACAAAGTACTATGCGCGACCGACTCCGACGAAGGTGATGAGCGCAGCAGAAATGATCTTTGTGGATCGCATCGATCTGGGTGCCGAGGGGCGGCGCAGCCCCGACGAGATCGGAAGAATGTTGAGAGAGGCTGAAGGTAAGGTCGGAGCTCTGACGGAGGTGTTTGGCGGAACCTGCGTAGTGGCCAACATGTGCCCGGCCAAGTTCGTCTGTGTAGGCTGTGCGGGCAACGCGCCGGATCCAGCGAAGCGATATCAGATCGACCAAAAGCAGGCTTGGGCCGAACAACAGCTACAGTATGCGCGCCGGGAAAAGCTTGTAGCGGAAGAACGGCAGATGAAGCAGTTGATCGCCGACTGCAAACTGATCAAGGAGGAGATGGATCTGATCGAAACGATGCGGAAAGATGCAGCGCAGACTGTGAGCATCGAGCATGGGTCTCCGAGATAAGAAAAGGCATCCTGGCTGGCTGCAGCCGCGATGGGAACGTCAGAAGCGCGATACCGCTGCGCGCGTGGAAGCTGCTGTTAGGGCACTGCAGAAGGACCATGCCGAGGTAACGTACGCGAGTATTTGCAAACGCGTGAGTATCCTGTTCGGTCTTTCGATCTCTCCCAATACGATCAAGAGAAACGAACTCTCCTATCGGATTTATATGGCGAGTCGGCGGCCGCCCAGGCGTAAGCAACTGCGGGAATCGGTCCTCATGCAGCTAGTCAACAGCGCATCTGGCCCGGAGAAGCGATCCATGTGGTCGAAGACTGCCCGATTACGGCGCGAATCCAAAGACTCGCTCATCGCCAGACTCATCTCCCTGGAACGTAGGGTGAGGCAGCAGCAGAGCGCGGAGAATCTACTACGCGAAGAGATTCTGCGTCTGGCGCAGGCTGGTTCGCGGTGACCGCACCAGCCGGAAAGCTGAAGCACCCCAGCGGATGGTTTGCCGCCGGACGGGAAGTTTCTCGCGCTCTCGGTTTGCTTTCGGATGGAGCTTTCCGGCTCTTCATCTATCTTTGCCTGAATGCGGACCGCAGAACTGGGCAGATGAGGATTACCCACGGAGACCTGGCAAAGGCAGTCGGTCGCAGCCGCCGCTCCATCATTATCTATATGGAGGAACTGCAGCGGCAGCAGGTCTGCCGCGTTCAGAGCGCCACCAATCAGCATGACTCTGGTCACATCGAAATCTGCGATGCGTTCTGGCCATACGAGAAAACTCGAAAAGAAACAGCAACACAAGACCGGGCAAGCTACGTCGCACAAATCCAGCGCCTGATGGGAAGTCGGCGGTGTGTCGCGAACTCGTTTGCTCCTGCGGACGAGAAACTTGCCAATGCGTTGTTCCAACGCGGAGTCCCGATTCAGCAGGTCGAGCGTGGATTCCTGCTAGGGTGCACACGCAAATACGTGACCTTGCTGAACGGCAATAGTAAAGAACTCATCGTGAGTTTCAGCTACTTCCAAAATGTGATCGAGGAAGCTGGCGAATTGCAGATGTCGGAGGATTACTGGCGCTACCTGCAACTGCGGATCAATCAAATGGAACGGCAGTGGCTCGAGCAAACTCAGGCCTCAGGAAAAGGCAAGTTCAACAAGCGCCTGATGGCGCCAATGTCGGGACGGATCTGATTCGGAGATATAACTCTTTCATCGTGGCGCTCCCAATCAAGAAGCAATGCTTCGACCATTTCTTTGCCGTCCGGATCACGAACGGCCTGCATGGGTGTGCGCCCGCCTAATGCCGGAATTTTTTGATGAATCCAACTTTCGACTTGCTTCTGCATCACGGCTTGCAGCTGCTTTCTCACTTCCGGGTCGCGCAACATCGCTTCCATCTCGGACTCGTGCAGTTCCGCATCCTCGGCCTCTTGTGGCGCATTGTTCCGCATCTCTTCGAGCGTCTGGGCGCGGGTGCTCTCGTGGACCGCCAGCACACCGAGTCGCTTCTCAATCTCTTTGCGCAGCCGTTTGGCGCGGTTCTCCGAGTTCACCTCCGCGATCACACGTCCCTCGGAAATCTTGACGTGGCCCAGGATGGTGTTGTCCCAAGTCTTAAACTTACGGTTGCCTTCCTTGATCCAATCGATGTCCACCTTCCGCAGCTTTCCGTCGTCTTCCAGTTCCGCATCGTCGAGCAACTCCTCACGGGAACGTCCCACTGCGAGCGGGGCCAACGCGTCGAACGCCGCTTCCGCCGACTCGACCCGAAACGTCAGCGTGTGAAACAGCAGCGGGTCGCCGTCCGTGTTGCACAGCACCGGCGGAGCGAATAGCCGGTCGCGAATGTCCAGGTAGGTGGCGCGAACCAGATCTGCATATCGCAACAGATCGTGCGGCGCCAGATAGCGATTCTGTTTCGCGATTTTCTTCTTCAGTTTTTTTCGGAGTTCGATGACCTCGATCTTCTTGTCCGGCGGAATGCAGAGGGGCGCCGAACTGCCGAACACGGCAAGTTCCGGCTGGTGCCAGATCTGCGCAAAAAGCAGGTCTCCCGGCCGCAAGTTTCGCGACCCCGATCGCTCGATGACTTCGGTTTCTCCGCCAATCAGAACGTCCCACACTGCCAAACGCTCACCGGGTTCGTTCCAAACCACCTCGTAGAAGCTTAGCGGCTGTGTTGTGGCCTGCTCCAAAAACATCCGTTCCATCGCGGTTAACTGCTTCGACTTCTCCAGCATGTACCAGCGAGCCACAACGCCGCCGTGCCCGCGCGCGGTGGAACGTCGAGCGCCTGGATTCCACTGGAACAAGAAATAGGGCATGAAGATCTGACGTTCGTCTGCGGCCTCTTCCAGCGGCTTCGGAACGTCACGCAGGTTGAAGTCCTGCCATGCCTCATCGATCCGATCCCCGAACTTACGCAAGGCAAACCTGGTGATCTCCCGCGTCAAGCGGTCCGACTCTTCGTGCTGCCGCGCCCACACGTGGTCGATAGATGGAGCATAGCCAGGCAAACAGCAATGCTTGTACTTCTTGCCGCTACCGCAGGGGCAGGGTTCGTTTCTTCCGATCTTCGCAGACGCATGAAGAGCCATAACAGTTGCGACATTACTGCCCATGGCGCTGTGAATGCAAGCACAGATCATTATCATCATCATCCCCAAATGGTTCGATAGGGAGGCACCATGCGCTTGGCGGGTAAGCAAAAACTCGGCTATTTTCCTCTTCCATTAGCGGAGGCCGAACGGATTCGACGTTTCCTGCAGTTTCCGCTTTCTGGATACGCAGCACTGGACCCCTGCATCGGCGACGGCGCCGCTTTTACCGTGATCGCCGGAAATCCGCTAGCGATCCGATACGGTATCGAACTGGACGCTTACCGCGTCGAACAGGCCCGCGAGGTCGGCCATACGTCATTCATGGCGATGCCCTGGATGTGCACTGCCCAGTGGAGTCCCTGTCGCTGCTCTATCTGAATCCACCCTACGACTTCGAATGCGGCCAATCCCAAAACCGCAGGTTGGAAGAGATATTTTTCGAGCACTGCTACCGCTGGCTCAAGCCTGCTGGCGTGCTGGTTCTGGTCGTTCCCGGAGATCGTCTCGCGGTTTGCGGGCGCCTTCTCGCCTTCCACTTCAAGGGCAAGAAAGCTTACCGGCTGGGCACGCCGGAGGCTGCTAAGTACAAGCAGGTCGTGCTGCTCGGTACCAGGCGTACCCGCCGTGAATGCAATCAGCTGTCTGATGCCGATCTCATCAAGGCGCAAAACTTAATCGCTGAGATGAGTCGTAAGTGGGAGCAACTTCCCGTCCTCCCTGACTCTGCCGGTGCAGTCTACTCGGTTCCAGAGGGCGGACCTGTCGAGTTGACTCATCGCGGCCTGCCTCTGGATGAGATCGAAGACCTGTTGCTGAAGTCAGCAGCATATCGTCAGGCAGCCAGAATCCTTGCCGTGTGCCGGGCGGAGATCAAAGGGCGTCCTGTGACCCCGTTGCATGGGGGCCACGTCGCACTGTGCGCGATAGCGGGACTTCTGGACGGCGTCTTTGGTTCCGGCGAAGATCGGCACATCGCTACCTGGCGATCCGTCAAGGTCACAGACTGCTCTGAAGAAGTTGAAGAAGACGGCACCATCATTCGACGCGAGCGGGAGAGGTTTACCAACGAACTCATTCTGCTGTACGCCTCCGGGGAGACCGCCATTCTACGTTGAATCTCTCCCGATCGATCCCACTCGTCCTGGATGGTCGTCATCCTCCACCTGGTTGTGCAGCTTCTGCACACCCAAGTCAGTGGACGAGACGATGCTGACTATACGGCAACGCCTCATAGTTTCCATCAGACGAGGCAATGTTTAGGCCCATTTTCGGCGAAGGTACGGAAACGGTCTGCTGTGCACTGCCGGAATGCTGAACGGGGTGTTCGGGCAAGATCGGGAGCGACACATCGCGCACTGGCGCTCGGTGAAACACGTCGACGTCTATCACGAGCAAGAAAACGGATACCAGATCGTCAGGCGGCGAGAACGTTTCAGCCACGAACTGACGCTGGCATACCAGAGTGGGAGGGTGGTCATTCTCAAAGAGGCAGAGGAGGTAAAGACAAGTGAAAAATGCGCATGAACGCTTTGGAGAACTGGTTTACATTCGGCGCTCAGAAAAGACGCGGACGCACATCCGCGTTCATCTCAACGCCTGGATCGGCGAAGATAGCAAGGCCCACCTGGTTTCCGTTGTTGCTGGCGACACGGAGATTGGCGCCCTATCTGCTGCGTTTGCCAGCCATGATCCTTTTACGGTCGTTGATCCGGATGGCCGGGAGAAGATCGTTTCCCTGGGTGAATCACCAACCTGCTTTCGAGGAGCAATCAACCTCTCCGGGCGCAAGAGGCCGCTCAAGCACTTGGTTGCCATTTCGCAGGAGATGATTGGAACCAGCAACCAAGATCGCCTGCTGCTGATCAGCGAGGAGCCGACATTCGTATGGTCCTCTCTTGTGTTGCACTTCGGACTCCCGGCGGTACCAGAGTGGGCAGACTGGTTTCTTGCGGAGTTGCATTCACGCAACAGGATGCAGCCTATGATGGGCTTCGGCTACAAAGGAGTCGCTGTCAAGACGAACCGGGATGAGTTGCTGAAGCTCGTCGAACTGGGATTACGACGAAAGAAACTAGTTTTGCCTGAATTCAACGGGCCGGTTCGGTGGCCGCAGAGTCCGGTCAGAGTCTCAGAGGCTACTTAAGCCGGCCGCGCTTGCTTCTCTCCAACTGCGATGACCCAATTGAGCAGTTCTTGCCGTATCGGACTAGAAGCGCGCAAGATATTGCGCAATTAAGGATTCAACGTGATCCACGCTGGTGCGTGATCGCTGGCGTTCACCTCGCCACGCACCCAGCGATCGACGCCGCCATCTACCAGCTTTTCTGACAGCTCCGGCGAGAGCAGAAAATGATCAAGTCGCATTCCCTTGTCAGCCAGCCATCGCTCACGCTTGTAATCCCAGAATGTCCAAAGCGGTCCCTGTGGATGCATTTTCCGCAGGGCATCGGTCCAGCCTTGAGCAAGTAGCCGGGCAAATGCTTCCCGGCTCTCTGGTTGGATCAGGGCGTTGTTATCTAAAGAGCGAGTTGGGTAGATGTCCTGTGTGGTAGGAACGACGTTGAAGTCGCCCGCCAAGATGACAGGAAGGTTTCTTGTCATTAGTCCACCGGCATAGGAAATGAGGCTTTCAAACCAAGTCAGCTTGTAACTGAATTTTGGACCAGGCTGAGGATTGCCGTTGGGGAGGTAGATACAGGCAATCAATACCCCGTTCACCGCTGCTTCGATGTAGCGAGCCTGAGTGTCCTTTTCCAGTCCAGGCAAACAAGTACGAGTCAAGACGGGCGCGCGATGGCGAGCGAGGATCGCGACACCATTCCATGAGCGCTCGCCTTGCCACACAGCCTCGTACCCCAAAGCTTGCAGGGAACCCGCAGGAAATGCTCCCTGTTCCGCCTTGAGTTCCTGAAGGCAAACGACATCGGGCTTGCTCCTCGACAGCCATGCCGAAAGGTTCTGCAGCCGTTTGTTGATGTCGTTGATGTTGAAGGTGGCGACTTTCACTTTTGAATCTCAAAGGTCCAACCGCATTCGGCAGAAGGAAGGAGGATGTTTGGGAAGCCTCCTCCAAGTGAGTTTCTCACAGCCCATGGGTAAGCCAAGAACAGGGCTTCTGACGCTTTCATTCGGTCTTGCATGCCCAAAGACCGGCTCCTGCATTTTGCACGGAACCATGACCGCCGTTTCACATGAGGAGTGTTTGATGAACAATTCAATATTCGATGCGCTCAGGGCGGAACTGGGTCACGCCGATCCTCTTTGCCCGTATGTCACTGTCGAGCGTTTGTGTCTTGAACTCGTCCTTACACAAAGCGCTCGGGGGAATTTGTACCGTATTACCGGGGTGGACCTGACTCAGATCGACAGCCTCGACGTCCGGATTGCGCAGACGCTGATGTCGGAGGTGGGACTGGACTCATCGGGACGACTTCGTACCTGTATTTGGATGTGTGGTGGGCCGGCCCCTCGTTCGGCCTCCGCGACCGTGCCTGGAAAAAGTAAAACCGCGCGCCGAACGTGTTCTTCATATCGACCACATGTTTGCGGGCATGCAGCGTCTCAATACATACGAAGCAAAAACGAACGCCAAGACGAGAATCGGATCAAATCTATCCCAGGTACTGCCACCGCCGTTCATGTGTGAATAGAACGCGAGTAAAAGATCGATCGCGATACCGGCATAAACCCACTCGGTTAGTCGAGGCAAATTGGGAATCAGAAGGCCCACGCCACCAAGGATGTGGGTCACGCCAATCAGAGGGATGACATAGAGCGGGTATCCGAGTTGCTGATTGGCGATCCTCCATTCGCCGGGATCGTGAATTAGATATAACCTTCCGAAGTACACCCAGATGAAGGCAACAAGGCCGGTTATTAACATCGCGGCTATTTGAGTTGCTCGACCTGCCCCTGCGGATTTATCAATTGTCTGTTCAGCTTTCATATTAAAAGTTCCTCCTCTTGCGGTTTAAATGGTCTAAATCGTTCCGCAATAAGCCGGCTCTTGTACGCGACTGAAATCCACGCGCAGCATGCGCGGGACGGCCTCCGGGTCGTGCATTCAACGAGGGCTTTCTGCACCCTTCACCACAAGAGAACAGGTGAGGGCGCCCTCGCAACGAGCATCGCCCTCGATCCTGTCTACTCCCGGCAGATCGGCGCTCGCCTCCGAGCAAACCGGGCCACGACATAATGGCCTTTCGCCAGCTTGCCTCGGACTTACGCCTTGACGGCGTTCTGTGCAGCCGCAAACACGTCGCGTGCGGACGTCGTACCCGCTACGTGCTCCGTACCCGCGACTCCGAGGTCCATCCATCCCGCGTTAATGCTCTCGTACATTTCTTCGGCGGGCCCAGTGTGGCCCTTCGGGATACCGAACTGCTCGAACGCTTCCGCCCAGCCTGCACGCGGGACTGCGAAGGCTTTTACATCGAGTGTCAGGACCTCACCCAATTGTCCGGCTACTTCATCCGCGCTTACCATCGAACCCAGCTCGATGACGCGATGCCCTGACCACGCCGGCCCGGTCAGAAGCGTTGCCACCTCTGCGCCGATGTCGTCTGACGCGACCATTGTCGATTTCCGGTTTGTAGGATTGTAGAAAACCGGTAGTGTTCCGCCTTGGGCGGCCTGTAAGCCGAAAAGGAAGTTTTCGAAAAAGCCGCCTGCGCGCACAAATGCGACAGGAGATGGCAGGCTGCGAAAACCCTGCTCCAAGAGTGATAAGGCCGTGATCATCCCCAACCCGCTTGTTCTATTCGCGCCCATCGACGAGAGCGCTACCATCCGCGGGGGCACCACCTTGGTCAGCGCCTCGACATAGTTCGCAATCACGCCCTTTGCTTCTCTGTAATCAGGCGAGGGTGCCCATACCGCCGGCAACATAACAAATGCGCCCTCAACGCCTTTGAGAGCCGCCGCTATGGCTGTCGCATCGTTCCAGTCTCCATCCACCAACTCCACGCCCTGGTCTGCCCACTTCGCCGCTTTGTCGCGATTGCGGACAAGCGCTCGCACCTGTTTGCCTTGCTTCAGCAGATGGCGCGCGGTGGCGCCCCCAACGTTTCCAGTAATTCCCATGACTAAGTACATGCTCGTTTCTCCTTGTTAGAACGAAAGTAATGCTCTGCTGCGAACGCCAGAGCTTGTGAGTTGCGCAGCTAGCACTCCGCTAGTCCCGTGGGTTTCCACAGTTATCTGTCGCATGAATCGGCTCTTGCCTCGTATTCGGGCGCCCACCCAAAATGAGCAACCTGACTATTAGAAGCCTTGACAAACCATTGGTTGCAAAATAATCAATGGTTACAAAACCAGTGGATGTAAATTAACAAGTGGTCGCATAAATCGCGGAGAAAGGCTAAGCTATGGAAGTGACGTCCCCATCACCAAGTCGCCGGGTAGAGCGCAAGGAGAAGTTGCGCGGCGAAATCCTTGCGGCTGCAGGTAAACTGTTCGCCGATCGCGGTTACGAAGCCGTGACGCTTCGTGAGATCGCTAAAGAAATCGGTTATACGCACGCCGTGATCTACCAGCATTTTCCGGACAAATCACACATCCTTGCCGAGTTGAGCCGCGAGACGATCGGGCTGATGATTCAGAACTTCGACGCGATTGCCGCTAAACATCTCGCACCGAAAGAGCGCCTTTTCGCGACTTCGCGCGGCTTGATTCAATTCTGCATTTCCCATCCACAGCAGTTTCGCAACGTCTTCTTCGGGCCTGAGAACCGAAGCGGCGTCCGCGCTGGACAATACATCAACGACATTGGCGCGCCGTTGTTCGAACGTTTCGTGCAGCTCTTTTTCGATGTTGCCAAGGCTGAAGGCTTGCCAAATAGGGATGACATAGTGATAGCCCACACCTGGTGGTTTACGATCTTTGGCCTCGCCACACTCTTTGTTATCCAAGGGGTTGTGTCTGACTTGCCCGACCGGACTCTCGTGATCGAGCAAACCATCGCGACGCTTTGGGCGGGCGTCCAGGCAGTTCCGCGATTGCCGAAGAGCGCAATCACTAAGCGATCCGGCCGATCCGGTGCCTCAAAGCACTAACAACTTCTGACTACTTGGGAGTCGTTGGAGGTATGCCCGTGGAGTGCCTGGACTCAGCCACTTTTCCGAGGCCGTAGCCTCTCTGGTGGCACGAGAGGCCAGTAAAGCTGGAGACTCTGGGCGAGGGAAAGCACCTCCGCCAAGACTTGTTACGACCCAGGCTGTTTCGCCAACGGTCAGTGATTTCTGGAATCTTGAGCGGAGCCACGACCGTAGCGGGCTGAGTTTGGGCACTAGGTCGGCGAAGCGACGATCACAGCGGAATGGACTTGGAGCTGCAAAAACTGGACGACGTTTGTGCCTGATTGGCCTAGAAGTCTACTATTTTCTGACGTAAGGTGTGGGAAGGAGGGGTAATCATGTCATCGCGGACAGCGCCTACCCCGCACGACGCTGCATACCAATGCCTCGCGGGACCCGGCAAAATAGCAGCCGAGATGCGCCTACTCGATTGGTCGAAGACTCCGCTCGGGCCTGTCGAAAAGTGGCCTCAAAGCCTTCGCACGAGTGTCAGCGTTTGCCTGAATTCGGCCTTCGCCATCCTGGTATGGTGGGGCCCCGATTTGGTAATGCTGTACAACGACGCGTACTCCGCGGTCGTTTCGAATAAGCACCCCCGGGCCTTAGGCGCTCCCGGCAAAGACATCTTCCCGGAAGTCTGGGACACGATCGGCCCCATGTTAGAAGGCGTATTGAAACGGGGAGAGGCGGTACGCGCGGACGACCTATTGCTTGTACTCGAGCGCAACGGCTACGCGGAGGAATGCTATTTCACGTTTAGCTACAGCCCGATCCTCGATGAGTCCGGCGGCATCGGCGGAGTGTTCACTCCGGTACAGGAAACTACGGAGCGCATCATCGGCGAACGCCGGCTTCAAACGCTCACGGAACTTTCGGCGGTACGCGCCGGCAAAGCGCGAACTGCTGAAGAGGCATGCAAGGCCTTGGCCTCAGAGCTGGGACACAATGCGAACGATCTCCCGTTCGCCTCCATCTACCTATTTAACGAGAGCACTGCCTCGGCGACTCTTGCAGCCACATCGGTAGAGCATCTCGCCGAGGTTTTATGTCCCCGGCGCGTCGACTCCGCGATGCAGTGGCCTCCGCTAGGGCCGGTTCTGGAAGGAAAGACAATCGTCACGACCCTCTCACAGTTTGCCAAGGGCGATCTTCCCAAAGCACCCTGCAACATCGCGGTTAGTGATTGCATATTCCTGCCGATCACGCAGGCCGGAGGAGGAAAACCGAGAGGCTTTTTGTTCGCAGGTCTCAATCCGCGGAAGCGACTTGACGAAAACTACAATTCTTTCCTGGCGCTGGTAGCCGATCACATTGCCTCCGCAATTGCCGACGTCGAAGCCTTTCAGCAGGAGCGCATGCGTGCCGAAGCGCTAGCTGAGATGGACCGAGCGAAAACCCTGTTCTTTTCCAACGTCAGTCATGAATTCCGTACGCCACTCACCCTGATGCTGGGACCGATTGAAGGCATGCTCAATCCAGCCGCCGCCACGTCAGAGGTAAAGCAGCAGGACCTCGAACTCATCCACCGCAATGGTATGCGGCTGCTCAAACTGGTAAATACGTTATTGGACTTCGCACGCATCGAAGCTGGCCGGGCCTATGTCGTATACGAACTCTCCGACTTGGCCATGTTGACCTCGGATGCCGCCAGCGCATTCCGCTCGGCCATGGACCAAGCCGGATTAGAGTTCGTAATCGACTGTCCCGCTCTCTCTGAGCCGATCTACATCGACCGCGACATGTGGGAGAAGATCGTTCTCAATCTCATTTCGAACGCCTTCAAGGCGACGCTGTCGGGACGAGTCTCGGTTCGACTGAAGGCTACAGAGACTCATGTACAACTGCTGGTCGAAGATACCGGAGTCGGCATTCCCAAGGACGAACTCCCCAAGATGTTCGACCGCTTTCATCGCGTGCAAGGAACAATCGCACGCAGCCACGAAGGAACAGGCATCGGCCTCGCATTCGTGCAGGAGCTCGTCAAACTGCACGGCGGCTCTATCAGTGTGGAGAGCGTCGAAGGGCAAGGCACTACATTCGTCGTTTCTATTCCGAAAGGTCATGCGCACCTGCCCTCGGAGCAGCTTGAGGTGAACTCTCGCTTGAACACCACGGGCAGCGTCGCCTCCTCCTATGTCAACGAAGCCTTGCAATGGCTTCCTCCAGAGAAGCGGTCCACTCACGAACAGCCAATATTTGCGGCCGACTCGGTGCAGGCGCCGCATCTCGCCGGGGCCAATGGACGAATCCTGCTCGCTGACGATAACGCCGACATGCGCGCTTATGTCAGGCGCTTGCTCGCGCCCCAATTCACGGTCAGGGAAGCCGCCAATGGCATAGAAGCTTTGCAATGTCTGCGCGATGACCCGCCAGACTTGATCCTGACTGACGTAATGATGCCCGAACTTGATGGCTTCGGCCTGCTGCGGGAGGTTCGTTTAAACGAGTCAACCCGCACCATCCCCGTTGTTTTGCTTTCCGCCCGAGCGGGAGAAGAGGCTCGCATCGAAGGACTCCAAGCTGGTGCTGACGATTACGTTGTGAAGCCGTTCACCGCCCGTGAACTCCTGGCTCGAGTAGGCACGCACGTGACAATGAGCCGCCTGCGCAAAGAGATTGCGGAGCGAGAACGTTTCCTGCGTGCCGAGGCACAAGACGCGCAGGAGAGGACCGCGGTCGT
>CAWJXA010000003.1:0-180347 GCA_963846715.1 uncultured Acidobacteriaceae bacterium
AAATGGCCTATTGGCCTGTAGTGGCATGCTCAACGGCTTCTTCGGGGAAGGTGAGACGAGGCACATCGCACACTGGCGATCGGTGAAGTATGTGGACGAGTTCAATGAGGAGGGGGACTCAGAGGGAGAGACCATCATTCGCAAACGCGAACGGTTCAGCCATGAGCTGACCCTCGCCTATGAGGGTGGCCAGATCATTGAGCTAAAGGAGACCAAGGAGACAAAGCCCAGCAATGAAGAACGCTCATGAACGTTTCGGCAAGCTTGTTTATCGGCGGCGCACAGAAAAGACGGCAACCAACCTTCGCGTCTTCCTGGATGCCTTTGTAGGAGAGGACGGAGGCAAAGCCCACTTGATCTCGGTCCTTGGCGGCGACGTGGAGATCGGCGCCCTGGCTGCAGCTTTTGCCAACGGTGACTCATTCACCGTGGTCGATCCTTACGGTGAAGAGAGTATCGTCTCGCTGGGCGAGAAGCCGCTGTGCTTCCGAGGTTCGATCGTGGTCCATGGCCGGAAACGGCCGCTGAGACATCTTGTGAGTTGCTCGCAGGAATTAGTGGACACCACCTGCGATGGGAAATTGCTCCTGATCAGTGACGACCAATCCTTTATCTGGTCTTCGCTGGTGCGGCACTACGGCCTGCCCGCCACGCCGGAATGGGGATCGTGGATGATCTCGCAATTGCACCAGCAAAAGCGTATTCAGCCACTTCCCGCGTTTGGATTCGCCGGAGTAGCCGTCAAGGCCAGGCGGAAAGAGTTATTGACTCCAGGTGCCAAGATCCGTCGGGCGTCGATGTTTCCCGGCGCAGGATGTAGAGATTGCCGTCATCGGCGCGGACCTTGAAATAGGTATCGGAAGGTCCGTACCACTGATCCAGTAATTCCTCGACCATGTACTCGTGTCCGTCCAGCCGAAAGCGCACCGGTCTTTCGTCCGCTATCCGACCGGAATAGCACTCCACCTCCAGCTTCATCTCACCCACTCGCCCTTCCCGGAGAAATCCATGCAAAACCTCGACACTATCCATGATTATCTCCGAACTCACAGTGAGGAGATCGGCGAACGCATTTTGTCGTCGTACCCTGCTCTCGGAAGCATGTTGGTTCATAGCGCCGGCAGGCCATATTCGGGCCTGGTGATGGCGCCACCGCACTTGGTCGAGAAATGGGCGCGGGAGACCTTCTTAACACTGCCTCAGGTGCGCGTATTCCTCATCGATGACATGCGCAATGGTGGCGATCCGAAAGAACCGCATGGCATCAACGAAGTCCGGTTGCGTCGGGGTGAAATCGTGCGCGAAGGGCTGCACACCTCGTTGGCTGAATTGCGGCGTCTGGGGCGGAACGGGTGGCGAAGTCTCTGTCCCGGAACCACGATCTTCTGCGTTGGCAGAGAGAAGGCGAAACTCTCTTATTTCTGGAAGCACTGTTACGGCAAAAGCCGCTCCGGAAGGTACCTCGGGTCGCTTACGAACCCGGATACAGGTTGTCCTGTGGAGACGGATGGGGTGCGACTGAGTGCGCTCGACTTCGAGAAGAAGCGCCTGCACCAGATCGTGGAGGACTCGAAGGCAGGCAACACCAAGTACTCCGCGCTTTGGCAGGCGGACGGCAACAAGATCGTTCGCATGGCTCCGACGGAATACATGGGACGCTTCATGCCGGAATGGTGGGACTACGCCATTGCGGACGAAATCCACCAACTTGCCGGCGACACAGCCCAAGGTAATGCTCTCGGCGTGCTCAACAAGACGGCAAGACGGTTCCTCGGACTCACGGGAACCCTGCTTTCTGGCTATGCGGATGATCTGTTCAACACCCTGTTCCGCACCGATGCCAAACGCATGACCGGAGACGGCTATGAATGGGGCTCAGCCGGACGGGAACGATTTACCCGCGACTTCGGCGTGATCGAGACCATAGAGCGCATCACAGTTGAAGACAATGCCTGCTCGAAGAAAACCAAGAAGACGGTCACGATCAAGCGTAAACCCGGCGCCTCGCCGCTGCTGTTCGGCAAGTATCTGATGGACCACTGCGCATTCATCGGCCTGGAGGACATCTCGGACGGCTTGCCAAGCTATCGGGAGGAAGTCGTACCAGTGGCTATGGAAGAGCCGCTGAAGACCGCGTATGAGGAACTCGAAGAGGAAATCACTGCCTGCCTGAAGGAGCATCGCGGAAACAGCAGCGTCGCCAGCACCATGCTGAACGCACTGCTGGCATGGCCGGACCATCCGCATGGTTTCGGAACTTTGTACGGTTCTGAATTTGACCCGGAAACCAAATGCCGCGAATCGTTCGTCATTGCCGAAACGGTTGATCTGGACAAGAACGAGACGTATGCCAAAGAGCGGGCACTTATCGAGGAAGTCAAAGCCCAGCTCGCGCGCGGCCGCAAATGCCAGGTATTTGCCGTCTACACTAACAAGCACGACGTAACGGCGCGTCTGGAACAGCTATTTCGCGTTGAGGGTATACGCGCCTCAATCCTGCGTGCCAGTGTTCCTACTCACAGGCGGGAAGCCTGGTACCGCGAGCAGTTGCGTCGTGGAATCGATGTCGCGATCTGCCATCCCAAGATCGTTGAGACGGGATTAGATCTCTTGGACTTTCCGACAATCCTGTTTCACGAGACGGGCTATTCACTGCATACCTTACGTCAGTCCAGCCGGCGTTCGTGGCGTATCGGACAGCGACGTCCGGTAGAAGTGAAGTTCTTTGCCTATAAGGGGACAATGCAGGAAGTCTGTCTTCGGCTGATGGGGAAGAAACTGCTGGTGGCGTTAGCGATGGAGGGTAAATTTGCCTCCGAAGGCCTGCAGGCAATCGATGGTGATGACGACATGCTTACGGCAATGGCGCGCGAGCTGGTGGAGAACAAGGGGATCGGGGAATCTGCCGATTCAATCTGGCGAAGCGTCCAGCAGCTACGGCCGTCCACGTTTCCAACCGCAGGAGACGGAGCTCTGATTGCAACAACAGAAAGCAAGGGTGCCGGAGTTCCAGAGTCACCCACGTTTTCAGTGGAATCACTCCCGGACTCCGCACGGAGGAACGATAGAGATATTCCTGGGCAATGCGTCCGTAGAATCCAGGACGTCGAGCAGCTCTCGTTGTTCTAACAGGTTGCGCTGCGGCCCGGCCTCGAGTGCCGCCGCCAAACAGGGCGGCCGCGTCCGACGCAGGCGGCCAAGAGCGGCTACTTAGACGAATCGTTTCATCCAGTTGTCTACCATCGTGCAGGGCATCGAAAGCGCCGATTTCGTTTCCCTTGGCGATCAGGGTGACCTTGCCAGGGCGGTCAATTCTTGATAGACTAAGTTCAATAAACTAAGTCCTATAGATGTCATGAAAACTGTAAACATCCACAAAGCCAAAACGCAGCTCTCGAAGTTGGTGGAAGCAGCGTCCAAGGGCGAGCCCTTCATCATTGCCAAGGCGGGCAAACCAGTCGTCAAGGTTACCGCGCTGACCGCCCCCACCTACGACCAGGTAAAGCGTCTGGGGTTCATGGCGGGACAATTCACCATACCGGACGACTTCGACCAAATGGGAAGCGAGGAGATCGAGAACCTCTTCGGTGGTGGGGAATGAAGCTCTTATTGGACACGCACCTGCTACTGTGGGCGGCCGGCGAACCCAAGCGGTTGCCGAAAGACATCCGCACCTTGTTGGAGGACCGGGACAACGAGTTACTGTTCAGTGCTGCCAGTTTGTGGGAGGTAGCGATCAAGAGCGGATTAGGGCGAAAGGACTTTCGGGTCGAAGCCCGTCTGTTGCGCCGCGGCCTGCTGGACAACGGTTACAGCGAATTGCCGATTGTCAGCGACCACGTCGTTGCCATCGATAGCCTGCCACCGATTCATAAAGACCCCTTTGATCGTGTTCTGGTGGCGCAGGCGACGGTCGAGGGCATTACGCTGCTTACCAACGATCCGGTCGTGGCGCAGTATCCGGGCCCGATACGAAAGCTGTAAGTATGCCGGAGCAGCCGGATCCCAGCGAAGGTACACAGCTGACAGCCACCGTACGTTCAGAAAAAATACATGATTGGGGGTAACTCTCCTGTGGCGCTTCGAACCACCCGCCGCGACTTAGGCTTGGATTTTCGAAGCCCGCCGGATCTGACTGACTCTGCCACCCGGAAGCGACTGAGTCCAGCGGCCATCGACGTATTTCTCGATATCTCCGACAAATGGGGCCTGGGAAGCCGCGATGCCAGAATACTGTTGGGAGGCATTTCAAGCGGAAGGTATTACGCGCTGAAGAAGAACCGCAGAGGTCTGTTGACGCAGGACGAACTGACTCGAGTCTCGCTTCTGATCGGAATCTTCCAAGCGCTTAACGCTTTGTTCAGTGAGAAACTTGCTAACCAGTGGATCTCACGGCCGAACAGCAACCCAATGTTCAAGAACCAACCTCCTCTTGTGTTCCTGATCCAGGGTGGAATGCCTGGCATATTAACGGTCCGTCGATTGCTGGATAGCAGGCGCAGTGGAAGATAAGCGTTGCCCGTAACAGTTCAAATCAATCAGAGAGACATGTACTGACTGACTCTGGCTCAGCACGCGGAGGGGCTGGATCCCTGTGTTGATTCGATCCACGGATGACGTGCCGGATTTCGTGCTTTTATCCCTTGATGGATAACAGGGTTGGCTTGAAGTACTTGGCTTGGCCGACCCGACGCATCCAGTCCATTTCCTCTGGAGTCATTGGGCCTTTGTCCAACGCGTCAAGCGCGGCTGCCAGATCGGACGCTGATCTGGGACCCGTCAGGCACAGGTCAACCGCCGGGTTCGTCAAATTGAACCGATAACAATCACCCGCCGAGGGGATTTTTTCACCGCCAGGCACCTTGTCAGGTTTCATCAAGTCGCCCCAGCAGGTGGCTGTGAACGACACGATTCCGGGCCTGACCTCAGGCGAAGGCAGTTTTGGAAAGATGTCTCGCTCCGCGCCCGGATGCACGGCGTTGTAACGCACGTGAAGGACATCAACATTGCCGTTATGGTTGGCAAGCGCCGCTGCCTGTGGCCGATTGTGAGTTGAGACAGCGATAGCGCGTATGAAACCGCGCTCTCGAAGCCGCAACGCCTGGTCGAAGATTGCAGGGCTGACGTCCTTGTTCCAGAGTCCCAGCAGAAGAATGTCAGCGTGATCCATGCCAAGCGACTTTAATGCGCGCTCCAGACTCCACAGGACCATTGCGGCGACACGCGAATAAGACTGGATAACGAGGCGGAACTCATCCCGACGTGATCGCAGGCTGCGTAGTCCCTCACCGAATTTGGCGGTACGCATCGAGCCCCAATACAGGTAATTGACGCCTCGCTCAAACGCCATCTGTACGCAGCGTTCGTCGGCGCCGTAACTCGATGCCAGACCGAGACGGCCCACTTTCCAGCCTGTCTTACCCAGCGTTGTGGTCTTCCAGTCGGTCATCCCTTGTTCACCGAGGTTTCAGAACTTAGAACCTGCACATCAGGAATTGTTATGGAACAGTTATACGCGAGCCAGTCCCAGCCGGATTGTAAGGCAACCCTCTGCGGCGTCCGTGATCGCGTCGAAGTCAAGAGCCGACGCAAGTACGTCTTCACCGACCAAATCGACCGCCTCATCCGGGAGTGTTATCACAATCGTCGAGATGAAAAGACGCGTTTGAATATCCGGCCGCTGGCCAAGAAGGTCGGCATGCCGCATTGGGTACTGAAGAAGCGTGCCCGCGAATTGGGCCTGGCACGAACCAAAGAGCTGCCCTGGAGCGAGGCAGAGTTAGGCATTCTGGCGCGGTATGCGTGGATGAGCGACGAGCGAATCCGTCTGAAGCTGAAGGCTGCCGGATATTCTCGAACCGTGACCGGAATCCACCTCAAGCTTAAGCGGATGCGGTTCAAGCATGACGGGAATTTTTACTCCGCCTACAGTCTTGCGCAAGCGCTGGGGATCGATCCCCATGCAGTAACCCGCTGGATCAAGAGCGGCCATTTGAAGGCCAAATTCCGAGGCACAGCACGAGGCCCACAGCAAAACGGCGACAGCTACCTGATCCAAGAGAAGGATGTCCGCCGCTTCATCCTCGAACACCCAACCGACATTGACCTGCGCAAAGTGGACCAACTCTGGTTCCTCGATCTCATTACCAACGGTTTAGTCCGCGCCGCCTGAGATCTCTCGTTCGCAAACTGCTCGACCGCGAAGACAAACCCGTGTGTTGCGGTCAGGCGCCGAACCGCCAGAAGCGGCACAACCAACTTGGGAGAGTCGCCGACCACTATGTCTGCGGGCTCTCCCGATTTCCATTCTTGGAGGAATCACCAGCGATGGTATTTCTCGACATGCCGGCGGGGCTGCGCCGAGGTGAGTTGGCCGGCCTCAAATGGGAGGATGTGGACTTCAAGCATCTGCATCTTAATGTGAGCCGGTCATTGGTGGACCAGCACGTTGGCCCGGTCAAAACTGAGGTATCAAGAAAGCTGATGCCGATCGACGAATACGTTGCTCGCGATCTGATGGCCTGGTACGAGCAAACGCCTTATAAGCAACCGTCCGATTACCTGTGGGCAACTGACGCGAATCGCGCCGGTTCGAAGCGGGGAAAGCAGCCGGTTTGGCTGAGCACGGTAATGCGTGACCATATCCAGCCGATGGCGAAACAGCTCGGCATCAACAAAAAAATCGGCTGGCACACCTTTCGCCATACGTTCTCAACGCTGCTCAAAAGCAACGGAGAAGACGTGAAAGTCGTTCAAGAGCTGTTGCGGCACTCTACGTCGCGAATGACGCTGGATACATACACGCAGGCTTTGAGCCCGGATAAGAGGGCGGCACAGAGCCGAGTAGTGGGGATGATCCGGCCAAAAACAACTTGTACCGTCGTTGTACCGCGGGAAACTGACCAAATCAGCCGCAAGTCTCTGAAAAGATTTGGCGTCCCCGACGGGATTTGAACCCGTGTTACCGCCGTGAAAGGGCGATGTCCTAGGCCAGGCTAGACGACGGGGACGCTTGCTGAAGGGAAGCTTACCAAGCACTTGATAGTAGCAGCCGCTCAGAAGCAGTGTCAAAAGCGGGTCCCGCGGCGTCGTGCGCCGTTTCGCTACGCAACATCGAGGCCTCCAGCTCGCTAAGCGCGCTCATCCCGGCCTGCAAATCCCGCGACGACAACAGCACTGAGTGGCGTTGGTAGTACAGGTAGTATAAAGACGGGAATTGCGTGTGCTCTGCACACCCTGCGTACCATCACACTCACCTCATCGCCACACCCTACTCGCATCGGCAGCATCGTGCGCGTCTCACGCCCAACAAATCGCAATCACTTTCGCCGCATACCAGATAGACTCCGAAGAGGCGCTCTCCTGCGTCCGGATGTGATATGCGCGAACTGATCCCGGCACAGCTGCGACGCTGTACCCGGCTGTCTGCTTTTTTCTCGGCGGCCTGGTATGGATTCTGGACACATCGCAAGCTGCCGCGTAACGCCTCTCGCGCCGACTGTGCCCGATGGCTGCAGCGGACTTGCGTGCGCGGGATATCTGCCATTCACACTCACACATCCACCACTGGAACCTTGCCGACGCACGGGTTGATCGTCAGCAACCATCTCAGCTACCTCGACATCCTGGTCTTCAGCGCCACGCTGCCCTGCGTCTTCGTCTCCAAGGCCGAAGTCGTGCGCTGGCCCATCTTCGGACGCTACGCGCGCTGGGCCGGCACCGTTTTCGTCCACCGTCACGACCGCGCCGACGCCGCGCGCGCCAACGTCAGTGTCGCTGACAGCCTCACCAGCGGCGTTCCCTTGGTGCTCTTCCCCGAAGGCACGACTACCGACGGGCACACCGTCCTGCGCTTTCATTCCACCATGTTGCAGCCCGCGATTGACGCCTCTGCGCAAGTCACGCCGTGCGCCATCGCCTACGACGTCGACGATGGAGACGTGAGCACCGAAGTCTGCTGGTGGGACGACATGCCAGCGCTCGGTCATTTCTGGAATCTTCTGGCCAAGAAAGCCATCCGCGCGCGAATCGTATTCGGCGAACCCATGGTGGCGTCCGGCGATCGCAAGGACCTCAGCCGCACTTTGCACGAGCAGGTCATGCAGTTGCATGATCGGCTGCAAGGAAAAGATCTGAGCAGCCAAGTCACCGCGAGCGTTCGGGAGTAGAGATTGCATAAGCGGCTCCGAACGGCGAGATGAGCAGCCCGGCTACTGCGAGTTCAGAACTGTGCATACGCTGGTTTCATGGCCGCTCAGTGTAACTCCTCCGAACAAACAAAGCCCCGCAGGGGCAGAACCGAAGTTAGCCCAGGGCGTAAGCTGCATCGCACAAAGACGGGGTTCTCGGCACTGTCTAGTCACAACGCAAGGCCGTCACTGGATCGATACGTGTGGCACGCCGGGCTGGGAGATAGCTCGCCAGCAACGCCACTCCGCTAACCAGCAAAACCGCGGCGATGAACGTCAGCGGATCGCTCGAACGCACTCCGTACAGTAATTTCGACATCATGCGCGTTAGAACGAACGCAGCGATCAGTCCGCAGGCGGAGCCCACTAACGCCAGCATCATTGCCTGCGTCACGACTAACTTGATGACGTCTTCCTGCCCCGCGCCCAAAGCCATACGAACCCCTAGCTCGTGAGTGCGGCGCGACACGGAATAGCTCATGACGCCGTAAATTCCAAGAGCCGCCAGCAGCACCGCGACGGCGGCAAAGCTCGCCAACAGCCAGAGTTCGAACCTCGGCTGCGCGTTTAAGTCGTCCACCGCCTGGTCCATAGTCTCGATCTCCGAGATGGGAACGTTCTTGTCGAGGGATGCGACAAGGCTCTTGATGTCGTTGACGATGGTGGCCGGATCGCCAGTAGTGCAGGCGACTAGGGTGATGTATGCGAAATGCCCGGCGGGGTTCTGCAGGTATTCGGTGCTCTGCGTTAGCGGCAGATACATCTCGGGACGCGGATCACCGGTCCATTCGTCCTGTTTGGAGTCGTGGGCCACACCTATAACGGTCAACCACGAAGGGTTCTTCCGCGGATCGTCCAGCGTGATTCGCTTGCCGAGCGGGTCCTCGCCGGCCCAGTATTTCTTTGCCAGGCGCTCATTGATGATGACGACCCCGGGCGCATTCAGATCGTCGTGTTCGCTGACATCGCGCCCGCGCAAGAGCGAAATTCCCATCGTCCGAAAATAGCCCGGAAAGATGACGCGATAGATGGCGCCAGGAGATTCGCCTGGCACCGGCAACGGCCGTCCCTCGATGTCGAAGGGAAATCCCCACGTGTCTCCCGCGAGCGGAACGTGATTGATCGCGCTCACCGACTCAACTCCGGGCAGCGCGCGCACGCGCTGCAGCACCTGCTGGTAGAACGCTGCCCGCTTCTGCGGTTGTGCTTCTTCCGAACCGGCGACTGAAATGACAGCGCTCAGCACATGATGCGCGCGAAAACCTGGATCGATGGTGCGCAGAGCGAAGAAGGTGCGGATCATCAGGCCGGCGCCGATCATCAGCAGGAGAGCGAGCGCGAATTCTGATCCCACCAACACGCTTCGCAGACGGCTGCGACGGAGACTGTCGCCGCTGCCTCTTCCGGTTTCCTGCAAGGCGTCACGAAGATGAACACCACTCGCCTGCAGCGCGGGCGCGATCCCAAAGACGATTCCCGTGCAAATCGAGACCACTGCGGTGAACAGCAGCACCCGCGAATCCAGACCGATGGAGTCAACCCGTGGCATCGACACCGGTATTAACGCTACCAGCATGCGGATGCCCCAAAATGCCAGAAGCAAGCCGGCCGCGCCCCCCAGCACGGCCAACAGCAGGCTCTCCATCAGAAATTGCCGCACGATTCGCCAGCGCTCGGCGCCCAGTGCCGCCCGCACCGCAATCTCCTTCTGCCGCGCCGCGCCGCGCGCCATCAGCATGTGCGCAACGTTGGCGCAGGCGATGAGCAACACGAAGCTCACCGCAGCCAACAGCACCAGCAGCGCCGGACGAATATCGCCCACCACTTTCTCCTTTAGGAGTTGCACCGTGACTTCGCGATTGGTACCGGGAAACTGCTGCTCGAGCCTGGCGGTAATGGTCGCCATCTCGGAGCGCGCCTGCTCCACGCTCACGCCGGGCTTGAGTTTTGCAAACACTCGCAGACTCTGGCCACCGCGGCTGGTCACGCGCTCGCCCAGCGCCAACGGAGCCCACAACTCGGCCTTGGTCGCCCAGAACGGCGCGAACTGAAAGCCGGCAGGCATGACGCCGACAACCGTGTAAGGCTCTCCCTGTAAAGTGATCGATTGGCCAACAATTCCGGGATCGGCGCCGAAGCGACGCTGCCACAGACGGTAGCTGAGGATGACCGCGTGCTCCTTGCCGCTCTGCTCCTCTTCCGCGAGGAAGAAGCGGCCCAGTGAAGGTTTCACACCAAGCATGGGAAACAAGTTCGTGCTGACTTGCAGCGCATCCACAGATTCAGCCTGGGTGTTGCCGCTCAGATTCGGCGTCCAATTCTCGGCTATGCCCATGTCTTCAAAGACGTGGTTCTGGGCGCGCCAGTCCAGGTAGTTGGCTGGCGCCACCGGACTATCCCAGTTATGGAGGATAGTCACGAGGCGGTCCGCGTTTTGGTACGGCAAGGGGCGTAACAACACCGCGTTCACCACGCTGAAGATTGCGGTATTGGCTCCGATGCCCAACGCGATGGCCAGTACGGCCACCACCGTAAAGGCCGGCGATTTGCGCAGCTGGCGAAGAGCGTAACGAAGGTCTTGGATCATTCGGGTGCCTCAAGACGATAGCCGGCGATGCGGCGGACTAACCCCTTCGCTTCTAGTGCAATATTCTGGCCAATATCGGAGCGGAAAACTCAATCACTTACGCGCGCGATTTGCATTTCTCCGTCCGGCTGCGCGATGGAGCGTCCGCCACTGGACAGGCGCGGCGAGTGCGGCGTAGACCCAAGACGCTTTTGATTGGATGGGAATTTGTCGATCCGCTCAGATCTTGGCGCTATCGGACTTCTCTCCCGGAAACAGTAACCCGGTATCACCATCGCCGTCCTGCCAATCGGGAGCGTCGAGCTGGCGTGTCGACTTCTCCACCTGCTGAACGTCTTCCAGGGCCTCGGCGGCGAGCGACCTGTCCAACTCGACAAACTTGCGCGCCACCGGAAACACCGAGCGCTGCATCGACCCAACCGCGCGATTGTAGGAGTCCACGGCCGAGCCCAGCCGTCCGCCGACATCTTCAAAATGCCGGGTCATCACGCACAGCCGCTCATACAGCATCCGTCCCGCCTCGCTGATCTCGCGCGCCTTCTCGGCCAGATTGTTCTGGTTCCATCCGTAAGCAACCGCCTTCAACAACGCGATCAACGTCGTGGGCGACGCCACAATGACCTTGCGGCTCACGCCGTACTCGATGAGTTCGGCATCGCCATCGAGCGCCGCGCGGAAGAATACCTCTCCGGGGAGGAACAGCACTACGAACTCCGGCGTCGGCTGAAACTGCGCCCAATACGCTTTCCCGGCCAGGTTGTCGATGTGGGTCTTGAGCTGCCGCGCGTGATCGGTGATCCAGGTCGCGCGTCCTGTGGGATCCTCGCATTCCAGCGCCGCGAGATAAGAGGTCAACGGTACCTTGGAGTCGATGACGATGTTCTTGCCGCCAGGCAGCTTCACCACCACGTCGGGACGATAGCGCCGGTCTTCGTTGGTCACCGACTTCTGTTCGTCAAAGTCGCAGTAGTCCAGCATGCCGGCCATTTCGATGACCCGTCGCAGTTGCAATTCCCCCCAACGGCCACGTGCCTGTGGCTCGCGCAGCGCCTTCACCAGGTTGCTGGTCTCGGTCTGCAGCACCTTCTGGGTGTCGAGCAGCGATGCCACCTGCGCTGTCAGGGTGCCGTACGCCTGGGCGCGCGTCTTCTCCAGTTCCCTCACCTGCTCGTCGACCTGCTTGAGGGTTTCGGCGATGGGCTTGACCAGCGTCTCGACCGCTTTCTCGCGCGCCTCCAGGTCGCCTTTGGCTTGCGATTGGTACTTCTCCAGCGTGCTCCGCGCCAGTTCCAGAAAATTCGAGTTGTTGTTCTGCAGCGCGGACGCCGCCAGCGCCTTGAACTGGAGCTTCAGTTCTTCTCCAGCCGCCGAGAGTAATTGCAACTTCTCTTCCGCATTGCGGCGCTCGCTTGCCAGGGTTGCATCCGCAGCCGCTTTGGCCTCCGATAGTAACTTCACTTCGGCAGTCTGGCGGTCGACAACAACTCTGGCCGCCGCCAACTCATTCTCCAGCGCGCTCTTGCGCTCAGCCAGCGCGGCGCTTCGCGACTTGGCCGCCAGCATCACGAATGCCGCGCTCAGCAGTGCACTGACGACTATCAGAAAGATAACAACGGAAATGGTCATGGTGGGGCCTGGGAAAGTATGTCGTATTGTATGTTGGCAGAGCCCGGAACGAAAGTGGGGTCATTTTTTTAGGGTAACCCTGATTGACAGATTGACACGGAGCGCCCTTGGAGATAAGTTTCTCCCCAGTTCTTAAACAGAAAGTTCTTGTGTTTCTACATCCGCCCGCCGCCCGTCGGGCGAAACAGTTTCTGGCCGGTCAAGCGACCGTGACTTAAGCTTGCCTAGGAGGAAGCAGTGGCGATCGCCATCTTTGTGCTACAAAGTGAACTCGTAACCAAAGACTGGACTTCCATCATCGAGTCGGCCTCCAAGAGTCCCTTGGGCATTCTAGCGTTGATGATTCTCATGCTCGGCACTCTGGGCCTGCTCTTCTTCAAGAATGCGGATAGCAAGATCAAAGCGGTAATATTCCTGGCCATGTTGGGCGGCGTCATCGGCTACGGCGTGGCTATCACCCGCGCTAATTCCGACTCCGCCAAGGACGCGTCCTATCGCGTCCGCGTAATCGTAGTTGGCCCGCAACAGACCCCGGTTGACGGCGCTAAGGTCTGGTCCTCGATCGGCGGCGAGCCCATGCGGGTCGAAGGCGGCTGGCTGTTCGTCATCGCCAAAGATACCAAGCCCCTCGATAGCAAAGTCACCTTCTACGCGTCGAAAGATGCCGCCTTTCTCAAAGGTCAGACGCCTCTTCAACTGACCGACGACCACAATCCCAGTGTGACCGTACTGCTCGACAACGCGCGCGCCGCCAAGGTCCTCGGCATCATCGAAGATGACCAGCAGAGCGCAATCGCCGGCGCCACCGTGAGCGTGATCGGGTACGACGCCGAAGCCGAGACCACCAAGGCTTCGGGCAGCTTCTCGCTTCCAGCCCACGCGGCCGACGGTCAACAAGTTCAAGTACACGCGGAGAAATCCGGATACCACGGGTCCACTTCATGGTGTCCGGCTGGAGATTCTCCGTGCACAATTCAGTTGAAGCGCGACTAACCCCTTCGTCTGGGAGCAGTCGGGAACCGAGTAAGACCGATGGGCCTCGACCGATGTCCTTATCGCCGCCAAGCGGCGATATTGTTAATGCTCGTTCTGTTTGTGACCTGCACTGCCGCGGAAGAAGGCGTGCTGGTGCTGATCGTAACCGACACCGGACAGCATCCCTTCGCCAATGTGCAAATCGGCGCTGCCGGAGACGGTGGACCGCCGCAACCTACCGATGCGCATGGGAAAGCACGCCTGAAGCTAGCCCCGAACACGAAGCCAAACACCTGGGTAACCCTTCTCCTCGGTGACGCTCCGGGGGGCCTGGACTTGGTATTCATTTCGCCTTACGACGGCCGGGTGCGCGTGCCGCCTTACGACAATGAACAGGACAATTACGACCCCGTGGTGCTGACCAAACGCAGCGACAAAGCCATGCTCGAGAGTGGCTCTGCCATGCTGGCGGTGCACGCCAACGTCAGCCATGCGATCACAGCGGAGAAAAAGAAAGCCCCAGCGCACAGCTCGCGAAATCGGCAAAACTATCTGCATCCCTCCGTTCCGCGATTTCAAACGGTAGCGTTCAATGCCGGATCTGCGGCTCCGAACCAGTCGGATTCGTCCCCTTCTCCTGAGGAATTGCAGCAGGTTGCGCTGGAGGCCACGGCGACAAAGTTTGGCTTGTCGGTCGCTGACCTCAAGGCAGCCATCGCTAGTTGGGGAGGCGATGCACTGTTATGGAAATCCATCCTTCTCACTGCCACCATCGAAAACGGAGGCTCTGATCCTTTCCCTGCGATTCATGTTGTGTCTGGGAACCTGTTCTTCGGTATTGGCACGTGGAGCTTCCGCGATTGCACCCTTCAACCTGTCCTGCTGAAGTTTCAACAGAGCAATGAAAAACGATTCGCAGAAATTGTTGGGCCTGATACCGAATGGTTGAGCAAGACGCTGCGAGCATCTTGCCAGGTATCTTCCAAGGCGGCCCTGGAGCGCATGTTGGAAGATGCGGGACGGTTGAAACCCGAATGGAGAGACCGGCTCCGGAGCCTGGGCAATGAGCATGAGTTCCAGCGGATACAGGTCGCACACCTGATGTCGCTCATGCGATCAGCCCAAAGTGCTGCTAGCAGCTTCGGATTACAGTCCGAACAAGCGGTGGCGTTCGCTTTCGACTTTGCCGAAGTCCACGGTCTGCGCGAGCTGAACTGGCAGTTGGAAAACTTTTCGCAGGATGTTCCGGCATTCAAACAGTTGATGGGACGCGACCCGGACGAGCAGGAGAAACTGCTGATGCTGGCGAACCGAGTGATTCAGTCGGCGAAAAGTGGCAAGCTCCCTCAGTCCACGCCTTCTTCCATGGCCCGGGCTACCTTGCTTTCTCAAGGTCAGGGCGACGTTTTTGGAACTCACTACGATCTGCAAGATTTCGGTATTGGGATGCAGGATGTGCGGACCGGAGTCGATTTACCGCTGCATAACGATCCAGCGATCCTGGAACAACTCCAAAAGGGTTGGACTCCAGCCGACGGCCCCATTCCGGAGATGCGATTGGCCGAGATTCCGTCGGCGCCGGCTCAGGGAGAAAAACCGCCTCCGCCGGTTTTGGGGGGAAAACCAACTCCACTGTCTTCGGCGCAGGCGAACTACATGCCCGAGCAAACTCCGCCGCCGGAAACGCAGACAGGGCGTAACGCACCTGGCGAAAGAAAACTGGTAGAGCTGATCAATCAAGAGCGCACCAGCCGTGGGCTGCAGCCGCTGGTCGTGGATCACCGTCTGTCCCAGTCCGCCTGCAAGCACACGGAGCAGATGGTGAAACACAAAGCTACTGAGCATCAGTTTGATGGTGAGCCTGCCCCACCCGTCCGTTTTGCGGAGGAAAATCTGAACTTCGGTACGGAAGGAGAAAATATTACGGCGGCGAAGAATGTGTCCACCGCTCACGACATCCTGATGCATTCGCCGCCACACCGTGACAATATCCTTAATCCCAAGTTCACCGCAGTCGGCGCGTGCGCTTTGCCAGCCGGAGGCGGAGTGTACGTCACGGAAGATTTCGCGCACCGGTTTCCTGACTACTCCGAGGCTCAGGCTGATGCAGTGTTGCAGGACACCATTACAAAATATATGACCGGCGCCGGGCTACCCGCGCCGGTGCGAAAGCCGCAACCCCAACTCCATCAGCTGGCTTGCAACATGGCCCAGAACGACGCCCTTGACGAGGAGTCTCTGCGGCGGATTCTGAATGTGCAAGAAGTTGTGGTATGGGCGGTCGGTGACCCCGCGTGGCTTCCGCCGGAAACGCAAAAGGCGCTTTCCCAGCCCGCCCCTTCCGGTTATTCGCTGGCAGCTTGTTACGCTCGCACGCCGACTCGTCCCGGTGGCGTCTATTGGACTGCCATGGTCATTTATTGAGGCCGATGAAAGAACGTTTCTGCTGCCTATTTCCGAAACGTCACGGAGTGACTTCAGTGCGTCCGAGCCTGCCGTGACGCACGACCGAGAATTCTCATCCAACTTACCTAACACCATGCGACTCTCCCGATATCTGCACTCTCCGCGTGTGTTCCTCGTCGCGGCGATGGTTTCCCCACTGTTGACCTACCCTTGCCTTGCTCAAGCCCAATTCGATGCAGCGGGCGAGCAGCAACTGGTCCAATTGATCAACCAGGAACGAGCCAACCAGGGACTGCAGCCGCTGGCCGTGGATCAACGTCTAACGGAGGCCGCTCAAAAGCACACGGTCCTGATGGTGCAGCATAAAACCCTGGCTCACCAGTTCGATGGCGAACCCGCTCTTCAACTCCGCTTCGGTGACGAGAGTTTCCCTTCCGACCGGCAAGGCGAGAATATTGGCTTCGCTAAGGATGTTGATTCAGTGCATCAGGGTCTGATGCATTCGCCGCCGCACCGTGCCAACGTGCTCGACCCCAACTTCAACGCCGTCGGGGTGGCGATTATGCGCAGCGGTGGCGAAGTGTACGTGACCGAAGACTTCGGTCATCGCATCGAGGAGTATTCCGAACCCGAAGCGGATGCCATCTTGCAAAAGGCCGTCGAGAGGTATGCCGCGGGCCATGGCATGGCGACGCCGGTGCGCCAGCCACAGTCGCAATTGCGTCACATGGCGTGCGACATGGCGTTAAACGATTCCCTGCAGGGTCAGAAGGCTTCCGAATTGCCCGGAGTGGAGGCGGTAGCAGTTTGGACGGCGGCAGCTCCGGCGGAGCTTCCCAGCGTGGCTGAGAGTCTATTGTCGCGCCCCTCGCCCGCAAAATATTCGCTGGGAGCTTGTTTCGCTCCCAGCGTGAGTCATCCTGGAGGAATTTACTGGATAGTAATGGTGGTCTACTGATATGAAAGGACGCTGACTCAGCGTCCCTGGTCTTTCGCTTTGAAGCCCTTAGTGCGCCACGCTCGCCTGCGATGCACTTCGCCGTCCGCTATGAATAACCGTTGGATTCGCTTCCAGCTTCGACTTAATGTAGTCCTCGCCTGCCTGCATCATGTGCATCCAGACGTCTTGCGCCCGGCCGTTCTGGTTGAGGAACGCCGCCACTTCGGCTGCGCTCATGTTAGTGCCCAGCTCTCTTGCGAACTGCAGCATGTGGGCCACGGTAATTTCCGCGGTCACTTTCTCGCGCCAGCACTTTTTCTTGAGGTCAATCATTTCTGCTTCCCGACAGAATGAATCTGTATTACGAGACTCAAAATACGATGCCGGCGGGCCGGGCACGATGGCAGCTGTCACCTCCGCCTGTGACGCTGGTCACACTCTCTTGTGATCTCGAAACGGCACCTGTTTTGTCGCCTTCCCCGGCGCACTCCCCTCTGTGCTAATCTCGCCTTCGAACATGGAGAAACAGGCCAGGGTCTATGTCGGCACGGCGGGCTGGTCCTACAAAGACTGGGACGGCATCGTCTATCCCCAGCAAATCAAGAAGTCACTCCATCCGGTGGAATACCTGGCACGTTACCTGGACGTAATCGAGATCAACACGTCGTTTTACGGACACATCAAGCCCGAGTGGGGCAAACTGTGGTGCCGCAAATCGCGGGCCGTGAATCCGGAATTCATGTTCACGGCCAAGCTGAACAAGGCATTCACCCACTCGCCGATTGCCGTCGTCGAAAGCACATCATCGGAAACCATTCTGGCTACCGCCGAAGACGAACGACTGGCCAAGGATGGACTCGACTCCATCGCCGCCGAAGACATGCTGGGTGCCGTGCTGGCGCAGTTTCCTATTTCGTTCAAGAACACGAATGCCAATCGCGATTACCTGGAGACCGTGGTCGAGAAGTTCAAACAGTATCCTCTAGTGGTTGAAGTGCGGCACAACAGTTGGACCAACGAGGGCACGTTGCGCTACTTCGCCGAGCGAGGAGTGGCCTTCTGCAATATTGACCAGCCACGTCTGGGCAAGGCGATCGCTCCCAGCGAACACGTGACCGCGGCGTTTGCCTACGTGCGCCTGCATGGACGCAATTACGATCAGTGGTTCGACAGCGACTCACGCAACGACCGCTACAATTATCTCTACACCCATCCGGAGTTACAGGGATGGAAGACGCGCATTGACACCATCGCCGCCAAAGCGCAGAAGACATTTGTCATCGCCAACAATCACTTCGAAGGCAAAGCGGCAGTCAACGCGCTGCAGTTGAAACACATGCTGACCGGACGTGCCGTCAACGTTCCCGAAACCTTGCTGAAGAGATACTGGGAGTTGAGTGAAATCGCGGCCCCGGGCGAGAAACCGAGCTAGGAAGCGTCGCTCTACCAAAATTATCTTCTCAGAAAGCGTTTAACCCTTTACACCGCTGCAACCTGCGTTTGCCACTGAATTCCTGCAACTGGCCAGTATTCATCAAATCGTAACGGAACCTTTTGGCTGCTGGTTCGTATATAGCTGCAGAACAGGATCCGGTGACGCCGCAGGGCCGCCGGGCGCAACCTCCGGGGTTCCCGATAGCGCAGTTGCGATGTCGCGATGGAAACCCGCTTTCACAAGGAGATCACAATGGACGCGAAATACAACTGGCTGATCGACAATGGCGCGGTTCGCCTCACTCTCAATACGGTAGCGTTTGCGCTCTGGATTGCCATGGCCGTGGGTTTGATGGAACTGGCGACAAAAATCTAGCTGCAACTGCACCTGCCTGACTACCCGCAATGACGCGACAGCAGGTCGCGAATGGAAACCCCGCCTCCTCCGCGGGGTTTCGCTTTTGTGGGTCAATGCAGCGACTCTGCAACCTCTGCTATCTGATAAACCGTTTGACATGCTCTCCCCATCGGCCCCATGATTCTGCAATCCTGGGAGGGTCGATGGGACGCGAGCTTTTGTGTACCGTTCGCTCAGGCGGCAAGACTGCAACCGCCAAAACGCTGCTGGAAACCGACGAGATCATCGTTCGCGGGGAGCTGCGTCTGAAGATTTCTTTCTCGTCGCTGAAGTCGGTGGTGGCGCGGGATGGCGAACTCCATCTCAAATGGCCGGAAGGCTCCGCGGTTTTCGAGATCGGTGACCATGCCGAGAAGTGGGCGGACAAGATTCTTCATCCTAAGACGACGGTGGAGAAGCTTGGCATCAAGCCCGGGCTGGTAATTTCGGCGTTGGGCGTCGACGATGGCAATTTCGTCAACGATCTTCGCGCGACGGCGAAGACGTTCTCCGATACGAAGCCGTTGAGCAACTCTGATCTCATTTTTTTGGGCGCGCAAAAGACCGCCGAACTCAGTCGGACAAGAAAGCTGGTTGCCTCACTGGCCAGTGGTGGCGCACTGTGGATGGTTTGCCCAAAAGGCCAACAGGAGATTACCGAGTTGCAGGTAATCGAGGCCGGAAGGCAAGCCGGCTTAGTGGATGTAAAGGTGGTTCGCTTTTCAGAAACGCACACGGCGCTGAAATTTATGCGGCCCAAGGCGAAACGGTGACACCGAGAAGCAGTTTAAGGCACGGCTGAACAGGCTGCGGGAAAAGTCAAAACATCAGATCCCACGCGGGCTAAAGCCCGCGTGGGATGACAAAAATAAAGGAGCCTATCGGCACGACGGCCGCTGAAAAAGTCCTCTCCGGAGCGAGTTCGGGTAGTGCGGCGCTTCAGCGCCGCGTCAAGCGAGTACCGTGAAACGGCCTTTAGGCCTGGGGACATTGCACAAAAGAGGCTATTTTAGCGGCTTTGGACGAGGTACCTCAGGGGCTAAAGCCCTCTTCACAAGACCCGGTGAACCCGGGCCTGGAAGGCCCGCACTACCCGGGCTGTTGTCAGTAGGTAGTTTTTCAGCAGCCTGTGAAGTCGTGCCCTGATACAAAACGCTTACCCGCGCTTGGTATCCACCTCGCGCAGGCGGGCAGCTTTACCACGCAACGCGCGCAGATAATACAGCTTGGCGCGACGCACGTGCGCCGAACGCAGCACTTCAATCTTGTCGATGACCTTCGAGTGTGTGGGGAAGATGCGTTCGACGCCCTGGCCAAAACTCATCTTGCGCACGGTGAAGCTGGGTTGATCGCCATGGCTCTTGGAAATGACCACGCCTTCGAACGCCTGCAAGCGCTCCTTGTCGCCTTCCTTGATCTTCACGTGTACCCGGACGGTGTCGCCGGGCTTGAAGTCGGGCAAATCAGTGCGCCGCGTTTTGGCGAGAAGCCGGTCAATGATAGGTGAGTTGTTCGACATTTTTCTTTTCCTTCCGTGTCGCACGCCTCGCGGCGGCAGAAATCAAAATCTTAGATAATTGCGCTCTGAACCGTTGCAAGTCCATCTCTACTTCTTATGCTCCCGGGCATAGTCGCTGGCGCCCATGAAGTGCAGCGAAACATAGGGTTCATTGCCTACGACCCAGCTGTCATGCCCCGGCGGACCTGGTGGAATGTAAAACACGTCGCCAGCGTGCATTTCGATAATCCGCCCATCGTCCATGGCGGCCGTTGCGCAGCCAGAAATCACCATGCCAACGTGTTCGACCTGACACCTCGTCGCGCCCGCTCGCCTTGCCCAACATGCTCCGACCACTTCCAACCCGGTTCGTAGGTGGCGCGCCCGATAGTCATACCCCCAATATGGACCAGCTCAAACTTGCCTTTGGGGAACACCCGAGTTTCGTCGGGACTCTCGAACCGCTTCAGAATCACATCGCGGCTCACCCCAGCGATAGCAGGTCCACTCGAATTCATAACATCATTCCTTGCGCGTCGTTCCCTCAATCTCGGCCAGCAGCTTGCGATCTTCTTTGCTCAATTCGGCATCGCGCAACAAATCAGGACGATTGCGCAATGTCTTTTGCAGCGCGCTACGACGCCGCCACTTCCGAATCTCATCGTGGTCCCCGTTCACCAGCACCTCGGGAACCTGCATCCCACGAAACTCTGCCGGACGCGTGTAATGCGGATAATCTAGCAACCCGCCGGAACTGCACGTCGAACTGGGCGGCCCACCCGGAGCCTTCGGCTGTTCCGGAGCGGCCGCCGCCGTAAACGACTCCTGCTGTGCCGACGCCGCATTGCCCAGCGCGCCGGGGACCAGCCGCGCCACGGTGTCCACAATAATGGCCGCGCCTAACTCTCCGCCGCTCAGCACAAAATCGCCGACGGAAATCTCGTGATCGGCGAGATGTTGGCTCACGCGCTCATCCACGCCTTCGTAACGTCCGCAGATGAGCAACACGCGTTCGTGTCTGGTCAACTGCTGCGCAACCGCCTGCGTAAACAGCTCGCCCTGAGGCGAAAGCAGCACCACAGTCTCGGGTGCGTCATCCTGCATTCGTTCTGCACGCGGCGAAACCCCCAGCGATTCCAGGCATTCGAAGATAGGCTCAGGTTTCAGCACCATGCCTTCTCCGCCGCCGAATGGCCGATCATCCACCGTGCGATGCCGGTCGTGGGTGAACGCCCGCAGATCGTGAACGCCAATTTCAATGAGCCCGGCCTCGCGCGCCTTGCGCACAATGCCGTAATCCAGTGGCCCGCGAAAAAAGTCCGGAAAAATCGTCAGGATCTCGAACTTCATTCGGGCCTCCCCAACTCGCGCCTAAGCGCGCGGGGATGATCTCACTTCCCTCGCTTGCGGCGAACCCCAGCCGAGCGTGCTTCGTCGGCTTCGGTCTTCTGCCGCTGCTTCTCTTCCCCACTCAACGGCGAGTCCAGCGCCAGCAATCCGTCGGGCAGCTCCATCTCGATCCGCCGGTGCTCCAGGTCTGCCGACTTCAAAAACTCTTCAGCATACGGAACCAGAACTTCCTGCTCCGCGTCAGCCTTGGTTCGCACTACCAGTAGTGGAGCCTCGCCTGCCCCAAACTGTACTTCGCTCACAGTCCCCAGCAGTTGCTGGCCGTCTGCAACTTTTATCCAGACTTCACAGCCGACAACGTCACTTACGTATGCCGCCCCCGCTTCCAACTCGGAGCGCTGCTCGATCGGAACCTGCAATTCCAGTCTGGCCAGCTGCTCGGCGTCGCTGATACTGTCCACGCCGGCGAACTTCAGCACCACGCCGCCCTTGTGAAACCAGTGCTCTTCCAGCTGCAATAGCCGGCGGCTACCGTCGGCCGCCAAGCCCGACAACTGCCGGCGCTCCTGGAAGCGCTCGGGAAAATCCGTGTGCAGCTCGGCCATAACTTCGCCGCGCCGCCCTTGCGGGCCCAACACGCGAGCGATCGTAATGAAGTCGCCGGCTATTCCACAATCTCCAACTGGTAGCGCTTGCGAGTGCGCAAGGCGGCCGCATTCATAATGGTGCGCAAGCTGCGGGCCATGCGTCCCTGGCGACCAATCACACGCCCCAGATCGGTCTCAGCCACAATTAACTCCAGCACCGTCTGCCCGCCTTCTTCAAAGGCTTCCACCGTCACCTCGTCAGGCGCTTCTACCACGGCCTTGGCAAGATGTTCCATCAACGCAACCATATTTACGGCGCTGTCAGTCATAGCTTAGGCGGCTCCCGATATCGGAGGTTGGGCGGCTGCGAGGTTAAGCAGCAGCAGTCGGAGTCGGCTCCGGAGTCGGCTCCGGAGTCGGCGCCGGCGCACTGGCGGCTTTTTCCACCAGCTTGCGTACGCGGTCCGACAACTGGGCTCCCTTGCTGGTCCAATAGTCAATGCGCTCGCGCTTCAATTCCACGCTGGCGGGATTGGTACGCGGATTATATGTGCCGACTACTTCCACCGAGCGGCCATCGCGCGCACGGTCTTTTTCGATCACCACAATGCGGTAGTAAGGCTGTTTGCGCGCACCGCGACGCGATAGACGAATCATCAACACAGAGGCTGTTTCCTTTCGCTCGTCAGTGTCCACACATGTGCGCCTTCCCTCGCCCATCCAGGACAACAGATTTAGGCTGAGAGCGCTGGGAGGCGCCGGTGGCACAAAATTCCCTTCAGGCGAGAACCGCTTGCGGTCGCCGAAGCGCGCGATCGGCGCTTCGGGCGGGTGCTCCAGCGAGATACAGCTTCGCTCCACACCCCAACCAACGCAGCTGGGCGTTAGTTGGACCCCGGCTACTTGCACCCCATCAAGCACCACTGCGGTGCTTGCCGGGGCCCCGCTACTGGAGGCAAAGACCTATTATCGCTTAGGTTACGCTGTGTGGCAAGCGAGAGGGTGGCGTGTTCGCTTGGAATCGCGGCCTGGAACGACCGCGCATGACCAGACTTGCTGCCGCTACCTAAGCGACGGAGCCAGTTTTTTCCGAGGTCTCCTCGACGGTACCAGCATCGGCTTCGTTCGCGTCCTCTCGATGGAGTTCCCGATCGAGGGCCGCCTGTTTCCGCTTGGCATGGGATACCGGATTGGCCTTCCCGGTTAGCGTGTGGCACCGCTCTCCGGGCTTGGCGCCACAAGCTGGACATTCGAAGTCTATGGCGTTCATATCCATAGTTTACGCTGACGGGTAAGGCGTTCAAGTGCCCGTGAAAATCAAGACATAGACACGTTCCATTCTTGGCTTTTTTCGGAAGCATCCCGATTGCGGTCAGCCCCAACACCGTGTTTTCTTGGCAGCCCACGTCCGTTACTGGCGCCGCGCGTTTTCCCAAAATGGCACGCATGACTCTTTCTCTTTTAGAGAGATGCAGTCTTGCGTTGGGGAATCTGTTCAGCAGCGTACGATCCAGGCAGGATCAGAGTGGAAGGGAGGCCCTCATCTGATCCATCGACACTTGGCAGCCGGCGCCATGCTGTACGTGCGGCGGCCTTGCAATCAACAGCTCCCGGGGTGGAAAGGCGGACGTCATGAGGTCCTTCGGTAAGTTGAGTACGCTTCTGGTTCTAATTACGGCCGTGACGATCTCGATCGCCAATGGACAGAACCCTGCTTCATGGGAGAGACAATTTGGTACTACGGCCGACGACCAGGCTCGTGCGGTCGCAATGGACGCAACCGGAGTTTATATCGCGGGAGATACTACTGGGGCGCTGGTGGGTAATAACGCCGGCGGCGATGACGGGTTTGTTCGCAAATATGACTTTGCAGGGAAGGTATTGTGGACAAGCCAGATCGGAACGGCGGGCGATGATTGCGCCTACGCCATTGCCGTGGATGGGAGCGGAGTCTACGTTTCGGGATGGACTTACGGAGTACTTGACGGGAGCCATGCGGTTAACGCCAATGGTGACGCGTTCGTGAGGAAGTACGACACCACGGGAAAGATCCTATGGACGAGGCAGTTCGGAACTACAGCCGAGGATTACGCCAACGCCATCGCGGTGGACGCAACCGGAGTCTATGTGGTTGGTAATACGCTCGGTTCGCTCGGCGGTCCGAACGTCGGCCGGTGGGACGCGTTTGTTCGGAAGTACGACCTCAATGGCAATGTCGTGTGGACAAACCAGTTCGGCACCGACACTGACGACTTTGCGAATGGGATCGTGGTGGACGCAACTGGAATCTACGTGACGGGATTTACGATTGGGACCCTGTCTGGCCAGAGCGCAGGCTGGTGGGACGCGTTTGTCCGGAAATACGATGCCAATGGAAACGTCGCGTGGACTAAGCAGTTCGGATCGGCGGGAGCCGATTACACGAACGCCATTGCGGCGGACGCCACAGGAATCTACGTGGTGGGTTATACCACCGGATCATTGTTCGGCAACAACGCTGGCGGCTGGGACGCCTGGGTGTGGAAATGCGATCCGAATGGCAACGTCTTGTGGGCAGATCAATTCGGCACAGCCTATGACGATTTTGCCTGGGCGATCGCGACCGATGCGGACGGAATCCAGGTGGCAGGATGGACGGGCGGGACGCTAAGCGGGAACAGCGCTGGCGGGGTTGATGCCTTTCTTCGCCGGTACACTACCAACGGCACTGTCATCGAGACCACCCAGTTCGGTTCCTCGGGCAATGACCAAATTACTGGAATCGCGATTTTCCAACCGCCGAATGGCAGTCAGGTTCGCGTTCTCGCTGGATATACATCGGGCAATATGGTCGGGCAAAACGCCGGCGGTATGGATGTGTTTACGGGTTTCTATTCGGTTCCGTAGGCACAAACCAGGCCGACTGCAATCCTGACTGATTTAGCGAACTAACCTTAACTGCCCCGGCCTAACCAACGATGGGCTGGAACGGGGCAGTGATTCTTGTTCGCATTCGACTGCCCGGACTTATTGCACAGAAGTCCAAGTGCCGATTCTAGGGTCCCACGCCTCCGCTATGGCAATCGGAGCAGTTCACTCCGGCCAAGTCGCCGATATCCACCGGATGCTTGAACGGTTGGGTCGGCAATGCAGCGATCTGCGTGCCGCTCTCCTGTTGCTCGAGGACGGTGTGGCACGAGTTGCAGTCCTTGCTGATGACCTTACCGTCCTTGCTGACGTGGTTGCCGTCGTGGCAGCGGAAGCAGCCCGGGATAGTAGAAATGCCCAATGTTGTTGGGATGGGTCTTCCAGTTGACCTTCATGTAGGGAAAGAAGGTGGTGTCGTAGATGCGCTGCAGTTCAACCACCGCGCCCTTGATACTGTCCGCCTTGGATGAGGCAATCTGCGGGTACTTATCCTGGTAGAACTTCGGGATCTTTTCGGCAATCGCCTGTTGCGCTTCCTCTGAGGTTTTGTAGTCAGCCGTCAGCACCTCAACGCCCTGCTGCTTGATGAAGGGCAACGTGGAATCGATGGAGCGCCCGGAGATCGCACGGTCCACCGAAAGATCAGGCGGGATATAGGCGTGGGACGGGCGGTTATGGCAGTCGATGCAATCCATGCGGCGCTTATCGGCTTTGTCAATCTGCGCCGGGGTGGGCGCGCCGTCTTTAACGACGTACTCGGTTACTTTGCCGGACTGGTCCTCCATGCGCACCCACGGAATCACCTGCCGCTGCTCATCGGTAGCGAAATAGGTGACCTTGTTGTTGATGTTCATGTGCCAGTGAATGCCTTCACCGGCCTGACCGAGCGAAGGATCTCCTCCGCCGGTCTTGATCAGCATGCGAATCACCCGCGGCGTGTTCTGCTCATCGGAGCCGTAATGGGTGAAGGTCTTGAGTTGTGCGCCCCAGAATTTTTTCGGCCAGTGGCATTGTTCGCAGGTGTCGGCCGCCGGACGCAAGTTATGCACTGGCGTGGGAATTGGCCGCGGATAGGTGCCGCAGGCGTTGTAGTAAACCTGGCGAATGCCGGACAGCTTGGACTTCACATACCAACCAGCGCCCGATCCCACGTGGCAATCTACGCAGGCTACGCGGGCATGCGGCGAAGCCTGGTAAGCCACGAACTCGGGATGCATCACGGTATGACAAAGTTGGCCGCAAAAATCCACCGAATCGGTGAACTCATAGGCCTTATAGCTGCCCACCGCGCTGACCAGCGCAAAGATCACCACGAAGCTGAGCACAAACGCAACCGTGCTGCGTTGGGCCGGATTGTTGAGATCAAGCTTTGCGAAGTGGGGCGGCGCTCCTACTGCGTGAAGCCGGCGACGTCGCTCGATCACCATTCCCACCGGTATCAAGATCAGGCCGACAACCAGAAACCCCGGCGCCACCATGTAGGCAAGAATGCCGATGTAGGGAGATGGGTGGCTGGCCAGAACGTCAATCAGAATGAGGAGAATAATGTTGACGAGGGCTACGGCTGCAAGCGCCAACCCTATAAGGCTGATAGGATTCCTGATTAATTTCTGCGAAACGGGCGGATGATCGCCCAGAGGATCCACTTTCCGCGTGTCCTCGCTCATCGATTTAATTGTCCCTTCTTCGCCTCACCCCGGTGCGAATGTAACACATTCAGTGTGCAGAAGTTACCACAATGAAGCCGTATTGCAATCAAGAAAACCCGTAGTTAGTGTTTACTCACCCTAAAGTTGCAGAGCCAGCAGCCGAGGTCTAGTTCTTACTTCGAGACAACCTCGTCTTGGTCTGTTGCGCCTGCGTCAGCCGGTGCTCCTTCTTCCACCTCCGAGCCATTGGCCTTTTCAATCGCCAGCAAATCGAGGGGATGTTCGTGCTCGTAAGCCTCCACCGACATCTTGCCGTCATACCACGACCAGTTCATGGGATATGCATCGGGATCGAACATCACGCCGTATAAGTGCCATACGATAATCGCCAGCGTAGCCAGTACAGCTTCGTACCAGTGAATCGTAATAGCAACATCAATCCACCAGCCCGGAACTCTTTCGCCCACTCCCACCTTGAACCACGCCATCAATCCAGTGCTGGCCATCACGAACATGCCCCACACTAACGCCCAGTACTCCGCCTTCTCAGCGTAGGTAAAGCGGCCGAACAGGGGACGCTGTTGGCTGAGTCCGAGGTAATATTGCATGGCATCGCGCGCATCGGTGACGTCCTTCCACTCCGGCAGCATGTCTTTGATCAGGCGGCGGCCGTCGGGAGTCTTGATCACATACCACAGATGGAACAAGCTGACGGTGATAAGCACCACTCCAGCCACGCGATGGATGATGCTTCGTACCGCCTCGTTGACGAATGCCGTGGCCAGCCACGACGACGGATAGCGCAGAGCGAAGCCCGTCAGCACCAGAATGGAGAAGCTGATGAGCAGGATGACGTGTTGCACTCGCTGTCCCCAGGTCATGCGGAACAGGATTCGAGGCTGCCCAATGCGATGAAGCAGCAGCTTCTTGCGGAAGACGATCAGGTTGTGCAGCACCATACCGCCGATTACGCCGATGATCATCCACACGTAGAACTTGCTGATATACCCGATTACCTTGCTGCCAAAGTCAGCTTTGGCCAGACCGTCGGAGTGCACCTTGAAACTGATGAACTTCTCATTCGCGCCGGGATGGCATTGCCCACAGGTCTTGGCCAGGTTGGCATGATTGATGGTGGAGCGCGGATCGGCCGAGGGCAGAATATTATGCACTCCGTGGCAACTGGCGCAATTGGCCACCGTGGTCGAACCCATCTTGGACGCCATGCCGTGATAGCTGGACAAATAGGTGTTGACTTGGCCGGAAGGCATTCCAAACTCGTTGGAGAGACGCACACTTCCATGGCATTGAGCGCAGCTGCTGCCTATATTGGCTGCGGCTACCGAAGAATTGGGATCGGTAGGAGCTTTGATGGTGTGAATGCCGTGGCAATCGGTGCACACCGGCGCCTGCCAGTTGCCGCGCGCGATGGCCTGGCCGTGGATACTCTGCATGTATTCCTGCTTGATGTTGTCGTGGCACTTGGCGCAGGTCAGGGGGACATTGAACTTGTTAATCGGAGACTTGGGATCGGTGGCGGCCAGAATGTCATGTTGGCCGTGGCAATCGGTGCACACCGCCGCTTTGTCGGACCCGGCGGCCACGGCTTTGCCGTGAACACTTTGCTGATAGGAGTTGAAGGGAGCGGAACTGATGCCGCTCGACGCCATCACGAATTTCTGTCCATGACAGGCGCCGCAGGTCTGCGGAATGTTGCCCCGAGCCACTTTTGACTTGGGATCGCTGGAAGGCAGAATTTCGTGGACGCTGCCATGGCAGTCCTGGCACTTGGCGACGTTGGTGTTGCCTGCGGCCGCGGCCTTGGCATGAACGCCATGATCGTAAGCTGTCTGCTCGCTGGCATGGCAGGTGGCGCATACCGGCTTGGCGGGCGCGGGATCGTGCGGGAATGCCTTAATGTCTTTGTGGCAATCGGTGCAACCAAAAACGCTATGGATGGAGGCCTTGAACTTCGCATCATCCACGTGCAAGCTGACTGTTTTGCCGTTCTCGTCTTTGGTGAGAGTGGCATCGTTATGGCAAGCCAGGCAGTCGTCATTGGTCATTTTGGGGGCGTTCTTGGCTACCGCTCCCGCTGCCAGGAGCAACGCGACTAAGAAAACCAGACCGCAACGCTTCACCGCAACCCTCACTTTCACCGGACCCGGCGGCTACTCCGTGTCACTTATTAACATCGCCGATGACGGCGTCCAGGGGCAGTGAGTGTACTCACGGGCGGGTGTGATTGGGGTCACACCGTCCCCGGTTCTCACAGGTCAAGGTGAGCGCCATCACCAGGCGCAGGGCCGTGGGTGCGCGAAGAATGGTGCAATGTTCATCGGCTTCGGACGCTGCGATTGCCCCGAATCCAGGTGACCGCATTGTCCGTGGGGTAGGTTGGAGTTGCCCTATTTCCGTTTGGTTTCCGAACGTTCGTTCTAACCACTCGTGGCCCGGGCCGGGCGGCCTTTACTAAAACAAAAGGCCCGCGGGGGAGCGCGGGCCGCAGGGAGCGGACAGCTTAAACCAGCATGGGACCGGAGCGGTACAACATGCGCGGGCGACGGGTGCGTATCATGCCCAGGGTGCGAACGCGCTCGTAGGCGCCATGCAGGTCCTGGCTCAACATGCGCACCACTTCCATGCAGACCTCGCGATGTTCCCGTAGAAACTTCATCAGTTCTTTTCTACGGACGAAAACCACTTGCGAGTTGTCCAGCAATTCTGCCGTGATCTCGTAAGGGGTGTTCGATAGAGCGGCGCCCAGCCCCAGAACTTCGCCGGGGCCGGCGACCCGGAAGGTCAGCCGCTTGCCGGTATCGGAGCAAATCGACAGCTTGGCGCGTCCATCGCACAAAATGTAAATCCCGCGAACCGGCCGCCCTTCGGCAAAAAGAACCGTGTTTCTCGGGTAAGAGGCGAGCGACTTGATCTCGTCGAAAGATTTCAAGGACTCCGCGGGCATATCGCAGAAAAATCGATCCGGACGGAAGTCGCAGGCCAAGCAACTCGACTGAATCATGCTCTCCATAATCGAGGTAATACTGCTCCGGCCCGCTTCAATGCAGTGATTGCAGTCACCCATTTCCGTGACCTTGTTCACAGGGGCGTGCACGTTAGCCTTCAAGGTGCTATCGGAAATCTCGATAGGGGCATTCAGTCCGCGCCAGGAATTGTTGGCCGCCGTGCCGCAAACGGCCAGCGTTCACAGGACTTTAGCTTATGCAGTGATCGCCAGCGCCTTCAGCGCCGCCTTGTTCCGGATCAGCAAAGTCGAACCCTTGGCCTGCACAATCTGCCGCCGTTTCAAATCGGCAAAAAGCCGGGTTACGGTCTCGCGGGAGGTGCCAATCATCTGCGCGATCTCTTCGTGAGTGAGGGCCAGTTTCACCCGCGGCTCAGCCTTCGCAGCTTCGCCGTTCTTGGCGCTCCACTCCAACAGCAGCTTGGCCAACTTCTCTCCGGCGGAGTGCGAAAGACCAAGAGAGCGAATCTCGCGGCAGGCGCTGTTGTACTTTTCGCTTAATTGTTCAGCCACTCGCAGGCAGGCATCGCTGTGTTCTTTGAGGAAGCGCAGGAAATCCTCGCGTTTCACGAAGTTCACCTGGCAGGGGTCGACCGTCTCGGCGGTCAACTCGTAGGCCTTGCCGCTGACGGTGGCGCTCAGGCCAAGGACTTCTCCGGGTTCGGCAATCTTCAGGATCAAGGTCTTGCCGTCAGTCGAGCAGATGGATAGTTTTACGCGGCCTTTGCAGAGCACAAAGATGCCGCGCGGCGTCTGGCCTTCCACAAACAGGACCGCACCCTTTGGGTAGGCAGTAGCGTATTTAATGGATTCGAATGACTGCAATGCAGCAGGCGGAAGATCGCAAAATATATGCTCGACCCGCATCTTGCAGGCCAGGCAGCTTTCTATGATGTCCAAGCCATATGGTGTAAGCACGTTGACCCCCTGTACGTTAAAACCGTATCTCCGGTGTCCTGCTCCCGAACGGCGCATGCAGCGCCTGCAAGCCGGACGCCTGTTCCTGCCATTCGATCCTCTACCGCACTTGCGTGCGTGCCGGCGATCACCTGCCGTAGTGATCTGCTAAGTCGGCGGACAAAGCCCTTTTTGGTCGCTCCGTGGCGGCTCGGATAGCGGTGGCAGTCAAGCTATTACTCCAGATACAGTCCAGCGGAACACTCCTACCGCACACCCAACAAGTACACAGATCACATCCGTTTGTGATGTGTGACTGCGGTTCGCCGGCGCGGCCGTTGCGCAGCGATGATCTACCACTTGTCTGACGGAAGGAGAAGTCGTTTCAGGCGGTCTGAGACCGATGAAGGTCGAGGCTCGCCCGGCACTAGCATCGCTGGGCGATATTGAAAACCAAAAGCGCGCCGTTCAGTGTGGCTCCCGGCGTTTCCGTGATGGTGCAACTGTCTTAGACTGCTTCGGGTTGCGGTGCGGCGACCGCTTCAGTATCGAGCACCACTGCAAGCGCGTGGACTACGGAGGCAATTCGCACTGCCGCCAGAATCTGCTCCTCGGTTACGCCTTTGTCGCGCATGACCTTCTCGTGCGCGTCAACACACGCGCCGCAGCCGTTGATGGCGGAGACCGCGGTAGACCACAACTCAAAATCGAGAGGATCGATGCCGTGTGTCCGCATGACGTTCATGCGCAGCCCGGCACGCATGGTGCGGTACTTTTCGTTCGAAGTAAGGTGAAGAAAGCGGTAGAAAATATTGTTCATTCCCATGATGGCGGCCGCCCCTTTAGCAGCTTCCAGCGCCTCCGGAGTCAGGTGGCTTGCGGCTTCGTCCAAGGCAGCCGCTATCAAGGCCCGATTGCGCGAGGTGATGGCCGACGCGACCACGGTCCCCCACGCTTGCTGCTCGTTCAAGTCGGTCTGCTGGCGCACCGTGCTGGAAAAATTGAGCTTAAGGTCCTTAGCGTACGAGGGAATGGATTCGATCAAGGTGTCGAGATTCACGTGGTCCTACTTTCGATTTAGACGGAAGGAAACGGCTCCGCCCATGCAGCGGAGCCGACTGAATGCTGTTTCGTCTCTGTAGAATAGCGCTCAGACGTGCAGCGTCTCCTGTCCCTTCTGCCAGTTGCAGGGGCAGAGCTCGTCGGTCTGAAGAGCGTCGAGGACGCGCAATACCTCCTGCGGATTGCGGCCCACCGAAAGGTCGGTGACGTAGCAAAAGCGAATGACATTCTGTGGATCGACGAGGAAGGTGGCACGCTGCGCCACTCCCGCCTGTTCATCGAGAATGCCCAGCGTGGAACACAGGTCGCGCTTGATGTCCGACAGCATGGGAAACGGCAGGTCCTTCAGGTCGGGATGGTTGTTGCGCCACGCCAGGTGGACAAACTCGGAATCGATGCTGCCACCCAGAATCTGGGTGTCGCGATCCTGGAATTCCTTGTTCAGTTTTCCGAATGCCGCGATCTCGGTGGGACAGACGAACGTGAAGTCCTTCGGCCAGAAGAAGAACAACTTCCACTTGCCCTTGTAGTCATCGCCGGTGATGGTTTTGAAAGCATTGTCTTTATTAGTGCTGACCGTTGCTGTAACGCTGAAGTCGGGGAACTGCTCTCCTACGCTTAACATTTGCATTTCTCCATTGGATAGTAAGAATTAATGCTGCTTTGTTTTGGATGTTGTACAGGTCTTACAAATGCCCTGCACTTGAATAGTAAGCCTTTCCAGCCGGAAGCCGGAAGGAAGTTTGCCTCGCAGTTTGACCGGCCCCAGCAAATCGAAATCCAAATCAGTGAGGGAGCGGCAGCGCGTGCAAACCAGATGATCATGAGGATGGTGATTGGCATCGATAAGCCATGAGCGATGAGGTGGACTGACCTCGCGCAACATGCCCGCGTGCACGAAGGTCTTGAGGTTCTTGTAAACCGTCGCGAGTGAGATCGACGGCAAGTATTGTTTACCTGCTCGTAGACCTCCTCCGGCGAATAATGCCCAGGTCGTGACACCAGCGCCTCGTAGATTTTTTGCCTCTGGTGTGTCGCCGCCAGGCTGTGCTCCTGGCACAACCGGCGAAACTCGTTGTGAGTCTCCTGGCGCATATTTATCGGATGATAATTATTATTAAAGGATTCAGAATTGCTCTGGCAAGGACCGCGGTAACAGACCGCTTCGGCAGCCGTTGCTTGGCATCGCCGCGCTTGTCCACACACCGGCGAAGCAGCGCGCAGCTTAAGGAAGCTTGGCCGCGAGAACGTCAACCTTCTGGATGTCAGGCGCCTTGGCAAGTAGATCGGAAGCCTTGGCCATGAGGGCAGCTGCAAGTTTGCCCGAGAGATGTGCCTGGCGGCCTGATTCGTCCGGAAACACGTCGAAGATGCCAAAGGTTGTTGGGCCCATTCGGATGGCAAACCAGGCGGTTGTTGCCGGCTCTTCAGTCACCAGCGCCAAGCCGCTGTTGAGGAAACTTTCAACCTCTTTTTCTTTTCCGGGCTTGGCCTCAAGCCGGACGAATAATCCCACTTTCACCATAATCGATCTCCTTTCCAAAGTTTGGATGCGCGTACAATGCTTTCTGCTCCCAAATTCCAAGCAACGATGCTGAAATAAACTGGCTGCGCTTCGCCGATCTTCGTTTTGACGATGCCTGACAAGCGTTCTTAAGCCGTAGTGTTCGAACCGGGCCTGGACACCGGCTCGAGTAATGACGTGCTGGGACAAAATTGCCCGTTACGAATGTGTTCACACAATTTCCGCGACTTCTATCCCCCAAACCGGAGATACTAGCTATTACAGTCCCTGGGCCGGAACCCTTGCATCATGCGTATCGTTGAAGCCATCCGCATAGCCCTGCTGTCGCTGTGGGCGAACAAGCTGCGCTCGGTGCTTACCCTGTTGGGTGTAGTCATCGGCGTTGCCGCGGTGATTGCGGTAGTCACGTTCGTCAATGGCATCAACGGTTATGTTGCCGAGAAGATCTTCAACCTCGGAGCCAATAGTTTCCTCATCAGCAAGCAGCCCAACGTGATAACGGATGTCGACGATTTCATCGAGGCCAACAAGCACAAAGATCTGACGATGGACGAATATCGCGCAGTCGCCGAGGGATGCAGTGCTTGTAAGGAAGTAGGCGCCAGCTTGCGCAGTTTCAATGGCAAGGTCGTTTACGGCACCCAGAACAGCACCGACACCTGGATTCGTGGTTGGACCCCCAGCATGGCCCGCATTTACGACCTCGACCTGGTGGCCGGAAGAATGCTCAACGAGAGCGACGAGAACAGCGCTTCTTCCGTCGTCATCATCGGACAGGATATTCGCGAGAATTTGCTGGAAGGGATCGATCCTCTGGGGAAGGAAATCAGGGTCAACGGCCGAGTCTTTCGCATCGTCGGTGTGGGCAAGAAGGAAGGCAAGACGCTCGGCCAAAGCCGGGATAATTACGTCATCATGCCCATCGCTACATGGCTTAAGACTTACGGCTCGCATAACAGCGTCACCATCTGGGGCAAAGCCTACGATGCCGGGGCGACCTTCGATCAGGCGGTAGACCAGGCACGCGTCATTCTGCGCTCGCGGCGCCATGACCGGGTGGGCGAGAAAGACACCTTCGTCATCGAAAGCAATGCCAGCTTCCTTTCCATTTGGTCCGACTTGAGCGGCACATTCTTTATTGTGATGATTGTGATTGCTTCCATTTCACTGATCGTCGGCGGAATCGTAATCATGAACATCATGCTGGTTTCGGTGACCGAGCGCACGAGGGAGATCGGAATCCGCAAGGCGCTGGGAGCGCGCCCGCGCGATGTGCTACGGCAATTCCTGATTGAATCGATCACGCTGGCGCTGGTCGGTGGGTTCCTTGGCATTGTCGGAGGAGTCGGTATTGCCAAGCTGGTGACACTTCTCATCGGAATGCCATCCGCGATTGAGCTCTGGGCCATCTTCGCGGGCCTGGCGGTTTCGGCTGGGGTGGGCGTCTTCTTCGGAGTATATCCGGCGCGCAAGGCGGCCAAGCTGGACCCGATTGTGGCGCTGCGGTTCGAGTTGTGAAGTGGCCTAGACAGCACTGGGCAGGGTAGAGTTCCAAAATAATTTATGCGGCGAAGTGACTACAAAGAAATCCTGCGCATGGCGTTGCAGACGATCGCCAAGAACAAGATGCGATCAGGACTGACCGTGCTGGGGATTGTGATCGGCGTCATGATGGTCATCGTCATCTCGTCGGTGGTGCGGGGCTTAAACTCCAATGTCGAGGGCATGCTGAAGGACATGGGCTCCGACCAGGTCTTCGCCTACCATTTTTCGCCGTTCACCTTCGGCCGGCCGACCACCGAAATGCTGTCGCGCAAAGAGTTGACTCTCGACGATGCATTGGCCATGCGAGAGCTTCCGCATGTAAAAGCCGCCACTGCCAGCTTGCGCATCGTGTTGCCGCAGACCGGGACCGGTACGTTTGCGGTGAAATATGAGGGGCGCAAGACCAAGAACACCATCCTCGATGGCAATCTGCCGGCCACCATGCAGACTGACGACCTGAACATCGTTCGCGGTCGCTGGTTCACAGAAACCGAGAACGACCATCGCAGCCTGGTAGCCGTTCTGGGCAATGACGCTGCGGAAAAGCTCTTCGAAGATCAGAATCCCATCGGCAAGGAGATCAACATCGAGGGCGAGTTGTTTGAAGTGATCGGGGTGATGGCCAAGCGCAAAGCGGCGTTCGGCAATGGCTCCAATCCCGAAGACAACATCGTGCGGATGCCCATCGCGACGATGCACAAGTTGCATCCGGAGCAAAAACAGTACTGGATCACCGTGAAGTCCACATCGCACGCTGACATGGAAACCACGATGGACGAGATGCGCGCGCTGCTGCGCCGGCGTCGGCATGTGCCTCCCAACCAGGCCGATAACTTTGCCGTGTTCAGCCAGGATGCGCTGAGCGACACCTGGAACCAGCTCACGGGAGGCCTTTTCGTCTTTATGTTTGCCGTGTCGAGCGTCGCCCTCATCGTCGGCGGAGTCGGTGTGATGAACATCATGCTGGTGTCGGTGACCGAGCGCACGCGCGAGATTGGAGTACGCAAAGCCATTGGAGCGCGCCGGCGCGATGTCCTGCTGCAGTTCACGCTGGAAGCCATTACCCTGACCGGGATAGGTGGTGTTCTGGGAATAATCATTGGTGGTTTCCTGACCGCGCTCGTACCGCTGGTCTTCCCTTCCCTGCCGGCGAGCATGTCGTTGTCGTGGGTAATGACTGCGACCACCGCTTCGATAGCAATCGGTCTGGTATTCGGCATTTATCCCGCCTGGAAAGCGGCCAATCTTGACCCCATCGAAGCTCTGCGCTACGAATAACGAGCTCAGTACTGGCTTTGCGGAGCGACGTCCCGGTGAAGCAACTCGATTGGACAAGCGGAGAACTTGCCGAGGGTCTGCGGTGCTACCGCGCCGAAAGTTTTTTTGCAGCCCATGAGCATTGGGAGGTCGTGTGGCTGGAGTTACAGGAGCCTGAGAAGACCTTCCTGCAAGGCGTAATTCAGGTAAGCGCCGCTTTACACCACTTTCAGCAGGGCAACCTGGAAGGAACAGCTTCTCTACTAAGAGCCGCGCTCCGACGGCTAGATCCTCATTCGCCTAAATTTGGCGGAATATCGGTAAGTCCACTGTGCGAAGAAATTCGCGAGTGGCTGAAGGCACTCGAGGACAGAAGCTCCCGGCCTGACCTTCCCTTCCCACACATCCTACCCGCCGACGAACCGGACAAATGAGCATCCGATACTCAATCGAATAATGGTGACGAACCGTGCGAAGGCGTCGAAATGTTCCGGGGCTCGAAAACTCCGCTGTTGCCATCGGCGAGTGTGTTCAGCGAACGGTTGGGAGAAGAGCCTCAAGCGTGGCCCGGCGTAGCCTTTAGGGCTTCGTTCAGCGCTCAGGCGGTGCAGGTAGAGCCGCAAGGCGCGGCTGTGTGCTTCGTGGTTGCGCGGGCACCGCAGATTCCTGCTCAGAGGTGATCATCCAGCCCGAATTAATCTTGCTGAGGCCAAGGTTGACCAAAGTGCGGCCACGCCAGTCTATTTCGTTGTTGCTGAAGTCCCAGCTCTTGATTACGGTGGCTACGGCTTCTGATCCCTGGACGCTTATCACCACATTGCTGAGTTGCAGACGTCTGATCTGGGTGTAAAGTCTCAGCATCTTCTGCTTTTGCATCTCCACCTGCTTGCGCGTCAGACTTCCCTGCTGAAGGTAGTTGACAAGTCGAGGCGCATAACACGCCATTTGCATCTTCAGGCTTCTGGACTTCAACGAAGTTATCCAGATGTTGAGGAGCGACATGATCTGGGCGCGCGCATCGGCATCGTCTTCCAAGGTGTCCGCGCTATGGCTATTCAGCGCCGCACTCGCCGCGGTGATCGCGGGTTCTAATCCATTGTCGCGAGCGAGGCGAACAGCGTTCTCCTGCGAGAGCCGCACATGGTTCACTGGAGAGACCAGCGGCAACTCGATGCTCCAGCCGTAAGCCTGCTGGTTATACGTGAGCGGAGTGGTGGTGGTCAGCTGGTAGCGGCCAGAAGGCAGCCGAAGTATCGTGGTGGAGCTTTCGCTCACGCGAAGCGTCGACGCAGGGCCGGGCCGGTCCAGCGGATCGAGCCTCACCCAGGCGGTCTGTGGATGCGGCGAGCCCGGTGCTGTTGGCCAGCTCATTTCAAGACGAACTTCAACGCGAGGAGGTTCTGGCGTTGCGACCTGCGCGGAGGCAAGCCAGGGGAACGCGATGAGCAAAACAGAAGTGCAGGCACATCGAAACCCGGGGGGCACATTGACCTCCTCGGACGAGCAGCGCATTTCGATGTCAGGACCTAAAGAAACAGAGGAACGTGGGGGCCAGACTCTTCCGCTTATAAATTATTGAAAATAAGTAGCCTTAAAATTGGTGGACCTGGTCGGGATCGAACCGACGACCTCTTCCATGCCATGGAAGCGCGCTCCCAGCTGCGCCACAGGCCCACTTTTGGCGAAGGCAGACACCCAGAGGTGGGCGTCGTAAGTATTTTCTCCCAGCAGCATGGCTTAGTCAAACTTCGCAGGCAGCTCGAGTCGCATCTTGGGCGCGAGCTAGCCGAAGTATGGGTGATGAAGTGGCGCACCACGTAGTCGTGGCATAGCATCCAATTAGGCTGTGACTTCCAGCCATATTTCCCACTCGTCGGCAACAGTTATAGGGAATACCCGTTGCGAGGGGCGAAAAATGAAAATGAGATTGGCCATGGTGTGCTTGTGCCTGGCGAGCGCGACGACTTTTGCGCAGACGACAGCGAACCCCGGTCCTGCTTCTGAAAGTGCTCCACTAGCCGCGAGCACCCCGACGCGCTCAGTGACATCTGATTTAGACAGATTGCAGACTGCCTCGTCACAGGCCACGCTCGATCTGGGTCGCCTACGAATCGAAAAGTGGAAGGCCGACGGAGAGTCCAAGCGGCAAGCCCAATCCAATGCCGATTCGTTGGAGCGCAATCTAACGTCTGCGTTGCCTGGGCTCATCGATGCAGTCCGCGCGGCGCCTCAGGACCTGAATGCCGAGTTCAAGCTCTATCGCAATCTGAACGCTTTGTATGACGTGTTCGCGGCGCTGACCGAATCGGCGGGCGCCTTCGGACCGCGGAGCGATTACGATGCCCTGGCGCAGCAGCTCGATACTTTCGACTCCGTGCGGCGCAACCTGGGAGATACGCTCGAGCAGTTGACCTCCTCAACGCAGTCCGAGATAGCTCAGTTACGCAGCCAGGTGCGGACCTACCAGCAGGCCGCCGCTGCAGCGCCGACGCCTGTGAAGAAAGTCGTGGTGGACGACACGGTTCCCGCGAAGAAGCCGGTGCACAAGAAGAAGCCCGTGGCCACCAGTAGCAGTTCGCCTTCCGATGCGTCCAGCTCTGGAGCTTCCACTCCCAAACCATAAACGTTAGGCGAACGATGGATTCGATTTAACGAATTGCAATTCCGCCTATCCGAGTCTTTGTGAGAACCGTGCCGTCCCTACGGGACTCGATCTCCTTTCCGATCCCCAGGACTCCGCTGCGCCCGTCCGGGCTAACTTCACTTCCGCCCCTGCGGGGCTGATTTCCGCGGGTTTTACTCGATAGGCGAAGACGAAACTGAGTTCTCACAGACCCTATCCGCGTTCAGTTTCCGCACGTTCTCCTAAGACCGAATCCGCCCGAACAGCCAAGCGAAGCGGCCTTTGACGGGAACATTTGGACGTTGTCCGGGGTCTATCTCATCAGTCCGTACCCGGAAATGCGCATTTGTGTGGGCGGTGCAGGATTGCCCGGTGTTCTGAACTGGTCAGACAGGCCTTTAACGCGGCGGGAAGTTGTTGCAGGCTTCGAATCTATTTATCATTGAGGTACGCCTTCATGGCGGGAGCAACAACATTGAGTGACCTCGCAAGTGCGCTGGACATCCGCACCGCGGAATCCGGTATCGTCGCTGAGCTCAAGGCGGGATCGGAAGATGCCTTCTACTGGCTCATCGCGCACTATAATCAGCCGGTTTATAGCCTGGTACATCGAATCCTGGACGATCCGTCCGACGCCGCCGACACCACCCAGGAAGTATTTATCAAGGTGTTCCGTGGAATCAGGAATTTCAATGCGGATTCCAGCCTGAAGACATGGATCTATCGGATTGCGGTGCATGAGGCCTCGAATCACCGCCGCTGGTGGTTTCGGCACAAGGTGCAGGAACTGTCGATCGAGCCCGCCAGCGAAAACGGAGATGAGCAGGGCTGGGGTAGGAAAGCCACGCTGGTGGATGAAGGCAAATCTCCGCTGCAAAACGTATATGACGAAGAGTTACGTGCCCGCGTGGAATGCGAACTGAAAGCGCTTAGCGAGCCCTACCGGACGACGGTGATTCTGCGCGACATCGAGGAATTATCGTACGAGCAGATCGCCGAGGTGATGGACATTTCCCTGGGAACGGTGAAGTCACGGCTGGTGCGGGGACGCGAGGCCCTGCGAAAACGCATGGAGCGCCATATGCCAGCTTTCGGGATGAATTGCGGCGTGGCGAGTGATAGAAAACGACGCAAAGATGGTCCGGTTGGCGGTCAGAAGGTTGAGGTCATGCCATGAAGTGCTCAGTTGCGAAGCGGCTCATGTCGTCGTATCTGGACGGTGCAGTGACGCGCAGCCAATTGGCCCAAGTGAATGAACACTTGCAAGGCTGCGGCGAATGCGCCGGATATTATTCGTCGGGACAGCGAATGCAGATGCTGGTGGGCTCGCTGGGACGGAAGCCCGCGCCTCCCGACCTGGCCCTTAGGCTGCGAGTGGCGGCTTCGCAGGTGCTGGCCAACGCTCAGCGTTCGCGTTGGGAGATACTGCGGGTGCGTTGGGAGAATGCTTTCAATGCGATCATGGTGCCCGCGACCGCCGGCGTAGTGACCACGTTAATTGTTTTTGGATTGCTGATTAGTTTCCTTTATCCAACACCGGTGAGGGCGTCCAACGACGTGCCCACCATGCTGTACACGCCGGCGGAGTTGCAGTTCACTCCCTTCGAGCTGGCGGGCGTGGCCAATGCAGAGTCGCTGGTAGTGGAGGCTTATGTCGGACCTGATGGCAGGGTGCAGGATTACCGTATCCTGTCGGCTCCTGAAAACGCAGAAGCGATTTTGCCGCAACTGAAGAACATGCTCATCTTCACCACCTTTCATCCGGCGACGGCCTTCGGACAACCCACCGCTAGCCGGGTGGTCCTGTCGTTCTCGAAGGTACAGGTCAAGGGGTAGGTCAAATCTCGTTCTGGCTGGTTCGAAGGTGCTTTGAAGGAGCTGGGTGCCCGTTCACGGCGTTCCTTGTTCCCACCCTTTCGCAAAAGAAGCAAAAGGATGGGGCACCCGGCTAGGATGGCGCTAAAACATTTTCGTGAAAAAGAAAAAGAAGAATACGGGTCATCCATATGAGTTGCTTGCGCAAGCCATCTGGCAAGCACTCAATGATCAGGAAGAACTTACCAATGTGAAGGTTCAATGCAATGTCACCTTGGAAGGAAACCTCACATCTCACGAGATTGATGTTTACTGGGAATTTAAGAGGAGCGGAGTTACTTACAGGACGGTCGTTCAAGCGAAAGACTGGATCAATCCCGTGAAACAGGAGCAGTTGATTGCTTTTAAGAAGGTTCTTGAAGACCTGCCAGGTCAGCCAAGAGGCATATTCGTTACCCGCACCGGTTATCAACGTGGTGCGTTACAGGTCGCAAAGGCGACTGGCATTGAATTGTTCGAGCTGAGTCAGGTTGAAGGCGAAAAACCTCTCCCGAATTTGAAAGCGATGGTTGGCGACTGGGTGGTTGGAAGGGCCGAAATCCGGAGCTTCACCGTTCCAGACGAAAAAGGTGGTACCCGAGAAGAACTGGTCCTCGGAATCCACATGACGATTTTCCACCCTGTGCGCTCTAACATGACGGTCGAGATGGACTCCAAATGGTTTAACGAAGACCCGGTGGGCCAACAAATTGACAAGTCCAAGATTTCCTTCGCTCCACGTGTGCTTTCCGAGTTTGTCCTTTACGACTCTGCAGGCGAGCGATGCTCCACATTGCAACAGGTTGTTAACGATGAAGTCGCAATCATGAAGGCCGATAAGATCGATGCTAAGCATATAATCCATCGTTTCGAAAAGGATACTTTCTTCAAGCCCGACTCCCCTGAAATCCCTCCGGTAAAAATCAAGGCAATCGCCTTTGCATCTTGATCGAAAAGACGGAACGGCCAGCTCACTTCACTTTGAAAAACTTCGTCAAATTTGTTCTCCGACGAATCCCAGACGGTAAGGAACATTACTTCATTACCCCAAAACCGCAATCATCTACTTGACAGTTGCCGGGTTCCACTCATTCGCGGTTTTCGAATGAGTGGGAATCATGGCGGACACTTATCGTGTCTAGTGCCCGAGGTTAGCCAAGCAGAGGTGCGAACATGGGGCACCAGCACCAAGCCCTCTGTTTCGACATGGGTTTATGTGACGCTATCCGGGTGAATGGCTGTGACACCATCATAGCGGCTGAAGTCCTTCACGTTGAACGTGAGAATGCTGCTGATCCCATGTACCTTCATGACGGCAACCAGCCGCGCGTCATGCACCTTAGCGCCAACGACGCTGTGCTGCACGACCAACTCTAGCCACTTCTCAAAGGTCTGTAGCGAGTCAGGAACGATGACGAACAGTCGACTGAGTTTTTTTACGTACCGTTCCGTGGCAGTGACGCTCAGGCCGAAGCCGTTGACATCGGCTGGCCGGGTACATACATTCCAAAACTCAACGATATTCTGAGGCGCAACACACAAAATGTGCTGTTGGCGATTCAATCTCTTGATTGAGTTGTTTGCAGACTGCCCTGACTCACGTCGGCGTTGTGCAGCGCGGAGCAGAACATTGGTATCCACCAATATCCGCATCACCAGCGATCCGGGTACATGCTCACACGCGAAATAGCTTCGTCAGAGAGAAGCGGTGTCTCCGGAAAGCTGTCAACCCATGCATCGAATTCCTTTTCCCAATCTTCTGGAGGGGATGCGCTATGGTTTATGCCATGCTCCTGAATCACCTGCTCAAGGTACGTCTCAAGCGGAAGCCCGCGTGCCCGTGCTGCCGCTAACAGGTCGACTTCGAGTTCAGGTTTCAACTTCAGCTTTACGTTCATAACCTACCTGCTTACCGGGGGCGTCACGGTTTCTTGAACAGGCCCGCCCTGACTTGCTCCCACGGGATAACATCGGAGGGATTTTGTTCATGGCGCGCGATCCGGGAATCGAGCTCCGCACGTTGCGCCTCGGTCAGTGAGAGCGCGTCGGCTTCCAGGCTTTCCCAGACCGCGTCCAACAGTTCTATCTTCTCGGCAGCCGACAGACTTTCTATCTGATTTCGCAAATCACTCATCGTCTATAACCCTAGCGCGGTTTCCCCGGCCCGGCAAGCATGATGGTCCCCTTAGGGTTTCAGGCACGGTGGAACGGCTCATCGAGTAGCAGTCCTGCTTTATCAAGCGTGGTATGCCCCGGGTTGTTCGTCCGTCTCTTGGACGCTAGCAGATCCGGATTAGTGTACCCGCCCGTTCGGGTAGTAAGGCGCTTCAGCGCCGCGTTCGCCGCGGCCATACGTCCGGCGTGAGAACTCTGTCGTCCCTGAAGGGACTCAGATCAATTTGCCACTCTACCCAGGGCTCACGCCCTGGGCTAACACCAGTTCCGCCCCTGTGGGGCTGTTTTCTAACCATTCAGTCCACTAAGGCGAACGAAACATGGTTCTCACGCACACTCTCAAGGCCCGCACTACCCGTGCACACCGGACACATCTCTTGCGCAACTGGTCTGACCTGGACAGAGGAAGCTTCGGATGGCCCACCGAATATTTCCGATTTGCGCGCCACAATCACTGCTCGTAAACTGTAGTAACTGATTCCCCGTCGAAATTGTGCCAGGAGGCTAGTCTGGGCTGTTTTCGCCGTTTGTCTTTCGTGCCGCTAGTGCTGGTTTGCCTTACGTGCGCCGCCACAGCGCAGTCCAAGGCCACGCTTGACGTAAACGAGACGCTATTCAGCATCGTGGCGGCCATGAACGTCTGCGGGTACGATTCGGAGCTCCAGGCATCCTCGCCGATTCGCACCGCAGTCCGCGCCGAACTTGTTGAGGCGAGCAAATCGCCGGCCGCGGCATCAGCAGCAAAAGAGATGTGCCAGTTTTATCGCGAGCACCAGCAGGGCGATGGAGCGCACGACCTGGCGCAATACGTGTCGCTGGCTTTGTATCTGGGACCGCCCCCGGATTTCACTCCCAAGGTAAAAGAATCCGACATGCCGCCGGATTCGACCTACGTGTTGGGATTTGTACCGTTGGTCAAACAGTATTATGCCGCGGCCAATCTGCATTCCATCTGGCTCAAGCATCAACCTGAATATCTAGCGCTGATTGACCGCTACCACGAACCCGTCGCACACATGATTACCTCGACCGACACGTATTTGCGAATGCCGTTGTCGGGATATCTGGGGCGCAGCTTCACGGTGTATCTGGAACCGATGAGCGCGCCCGGGCAAATCAATTCGCGCAACTATCTTCAGGACTATTACTATCTGGTGGTCTCTCCCAGTGGCGATAACATCCACATGCAGGCCTTGCGGCATACCTACCTGCATTTCGTGCTCGATCCGCTGATAGCTAAGCGGGCGACGGCCCTGCAGCGCCTGAAGCCAATCCTGGTGGCGGTGCAGAAAGCTCCCATGGCGGAAGACTACAAGGTGGACCCGGGACTGCTGGTGGTGGAATGTTTGATTCGGGCGATTGAGGCGCGGACCCCTCCCGATCCCAAACTGCCCGAGAAAGAGCGCCGCGAGATGTTGCAGCGGGACGAAGCGGAAGGTTTCATCCTGACCGGGTATTTCTACGATCAGTTGAGGGATTTCGAGAAGGAAAACACCGGACTGCAAGACGCGTTCCCGGATTGGCTGCACAATATTGATGTTGACCACGAGAAGAAACGGGCGAGCGAGATTGAGTATGCGTCGCAAGCCACGCCCGAGGTGGTGCGAGCCGCGAAACCTGCATCTCAACAGAAGATCGACTTGGCCGAACGAGAGCTGGCAAGCGGCGATCCTGCGGGGGCGCAAAAGCTGGCGGAAGAAGCGCTCAATGACAAGGAAGATCCGGCGCGAGCGTATTTCGTGCTGGCTCGGGCGGCCACGATGAGCGGTAACATGCAGGGGGCGCAGGACAACTTTCAAAAGGCGCTAAATGCCGCTAAGGACCCGCGCATCGCGGCCTGGTGTCACATCTACCTGGGACGTATTCTGGACCTGCAGGACGAGAGAGAAAAGGCGGTTGCCGAGTATCAGGCGGCCTTGAACGCCGGTGACACGTCGGCAGACACCAAGAAGGCGGCCGAACGCGGGCTCAAGGAAGCATACCAGCCCCCGAACGCAAAGCCGGAGCAGTGACAAGTTCGCATGACCGGGAGGCCAGCAATACTCCCCAAGAAAGGACAAGCATTCATGAGAGCAAGTTTCGTAATTTTCACGGTAATGCTGGCCGCCACCATGGCCATGGCAAAGCCTACCCCTAATCAGGCAGGTTCTAACGGGCAGACGCCAGCGCAGAGTGGCACGCAGACGCAGCCTCCAGCGGCTTCCTCCAGCAGTGCGCATGCCGCGACGCCGCCGGCAGGCGCGCACAAAATGCTCCAGGCCAAGACGCAGGATGAGATGAAAGCCTATCAGGATGCGGCCAGCAAGACTGATCCTGCGCAAGCAGAGGCCGCCGCCAATGCTTTCGCTGCGAAATATCCGACCAGCGACCTGAGAGCCGCCCTTTACGTTCGCGCTATGAACCTGTATGGCCAGGCAAATAATTCCGAGAAGGTCATCGAGATGGGACGTAAGGCCATCGCGGCCGATCCGACGAACCCGGTGCCTTTGGTGCAAGTGGGGTCCGCATTCGTCGAGGGCACTCGCGATACGGATATGGACCGCGACCAGCGTCTGGCTGAAGCTGCCAAGGACGCCCAAGGCGCGATCGATAACATCAACAACCTGATGGCGCCTCCCGACGCTCCCGCCGATCGGGTGGCGGCAGTGAAAGCCAGTATTGTAACTATGGCCTACGACACGCTCGGCATGGTCAACCTAAACAAGAAAGACTACCCCGCTGCGGAGCAGCAGTTCTTGAAAGCGGTGGATGCCAGCAAAAGTCAACCGGAAGCGGTCGTGTTCTTGAGACTGTCCGTGGCCCAGGACCAGCAGAAGGAGTATTCCAAGGCACTGGACTCCGCCAATAAGGCCGAGCAATATGCGCCCGCGGGAAGTGCAGCGCAAAACCTGGCCAAGCAGCAACAGGCGCGGTTGCAGAAGCTGATGGCAGGTGCGACTCCGGCACCGGCGACGCCCGCTGCGAGCACACCGCCGCCGGCGCAGGCGCCTGCTCAGACTCCTGCGAATACGCCGCCGCACTAAGACACAGGAATATTAAGGATGGTTTTGGGCCGCCGTAACCGTGCGGCCCAAGCCATCGAAGGCAAATGAACTCTACCTCGCATGACCTGTCCGCTTTAGAGGAAGCTCTGGGGCATCGTTTCGGTCGCCGCGCTCTCCTGGAGCAGGCCGTCACCCATACTTCCTACGCCCGCGAGATGGAAGCCCAAAACGCGACGGAGGGAGCTCATACTGCAGCGCCGGATAACGAGCAAATGGAATTTCTGGGCGACGCGGTGCTGGGTTTCGTGGTGAGCCGGGAACTTTTCGAACGATTTCCGGAATATCAAGAAGGCGAGCTTTCGAAGCTGCGAGCGCACCTGGTAAGCGCCCGCCATCTGCTTCGTCCCGCCCGTGAACTGGGAGTGGGACAATATCTTCGCCTGGGAAGGGGGGAGGAACGAAGCGGTGGCCGCAACAAGGTTGCTTTGCTGGTGGACGCACTGGAGGCCATTATTGCGGCACTATTTCTTGACGCCGGTTTGGAAAAAGCGCGTGCATTCATCCTGCAATCCATCCTCGAACCGGGGCTGGAGGAAGTTCACCAGAGCGGCAGCGGCAAGTTACCCGTAATCGACTACAAGTCCGCCTTGCAAGAAGCGGTGCACGCCAGCGGTCGCCCGCAGCCGCGTTATGTGCTGGTGAAAGAAGAGGGTCCGGACCATCGCAAGTTGTTCACGATGGAGGCCCAAGTGCCGGCTTCTCCTGGCGGAGAAAAGGGCTTTGCCTGCCGCGCCGAAGGCAACACCAAGAAACTGGCTGAACAAAGGGCCGCGCGAGAGGCGTGGGATTTTCTACAATCGCTAAAGACGGGAACGGAGGAAACCGGTTCCTCCGCCAAGCCCTCCGAACATTCATGAACGAAGTCCGTACTGAATCGTCCGTCGAGGTTGCTGCCGAAGAACCGAAGAGTGTCGAGGCACGCCCGCCGGCGCGCAGCCATTCCGGTGGGATGCACTCGTTGCAGTCGCTGGCCACGACGATCGTGATCGCGGTCTTCGTGATTGCTTTCGTGGTGCAGGCCTTCCAAATTCCCTCGCCCTCCATGGAGAAAACGCTGCTGGTGGGCGACTATCTTTTGGTGGACAAGGCACACGACGGACACTCCAGGCTTTGGGGATGGCTGATGCCCTACAAGCCGGTGCAGCGACAGGACATTATCGTTTTTCGCTATCCACTCGATCCCCGGCAGCACTTCGTCAAGCGTGTGGTAGCGGTACCCGGCGATCGGGTCAGGCTTATCAACAAACATGTGTACGTCAACGGGGTTCGCCAGGACGATGCCTATGCCACGTTTCACTGGGAGCAGCGAGATAGTTTCCGCGACGATTTTCCCGACGGTAATTTGCTGGTCCTGGGAATGTCGTCCCCCTGGTACCTGCAAGTAAAGAAACTGCTAGAAGACGGCGAGTTGATTGTCCCTGAAGGTTCGTTTTTCGTGCTGGGGGACAATCGCGATGACAGCTCAGACTCGCGCTACTGGGGGTTCGTGCCCGAAGAAAACATTGTTGGCCGTCCCCTGGTCATCTACTGGTCGGTGCTGCGGTCGGCACCCGCTGACCGCCTTCCGTCTGATAAACTTTCGAGTCTGGCATACGATTTTACTCATGTGTTGCGAGGCCTACGCTGGCGCCGCATGTTTCGAACCGTGCAATAAGGTGCGGTTTCACCCGTGGGTTGGAAGATGGGCAGGCAACCCGAGGTTTAAGGAAGAGTTGATTTGGCTTCTACAAAAAAGATCGTGAAGGACGCACCGGTGAAATCCGCAACGAAGGTCACGCCTGTGGTGGCGCGAGAATCGGAAAAGCCGGAGAAGGCGAAAGAGACGACTTCGGAATTTATCGCCTCCATCGCCATTGTCCTGGTAACTGGACTGTTTATCATCACCTTCGCGCTGCAAGCGTTCACCATCCCGTCAAGTTCGATGGAGAACACCTTGCTGATTGGCGATCACCTGTTCGTTGACCGCACCATTCTGGCTCCAAAAACCAGTTGGATCGGCAAACTGATTCCCTATCGCGACCCTCAACACGGCGATATCTTCGTGTTCATCTCACCGGCGCAGCCAGGTCTTTACCTGGTCAAGCGCGTCATGGGCGTTCCGGGCGACCGGATTCATCTGCAGGACGGGGTGGTATACCGTAACGGGCAACGCCTCGACGAGCCGTACGTCATCCGGCAAGGCACCTACAACGGATACCGCGATAATTTTCCCAACGTGCCGGTTGACGACTACGGAAACGTAACGCCAGAGTGGCGGCTTACGTTGCCTTCGCACATCGAGAATGGCGACCTAGTGGTGCCCCCGGGCAGCCTCTTTGCCATGGGCGACAATCGTGACGTCAGCCTCGACTCCCGTTATTGGGGTTTCGTGCCACGCGAAAACGTCATCGGACGTCCGATGTTCGTCTACTGGTCGTTCGTCACGCCCCGCGACGAGTACGAACGGCAAAGCCTGGGAGATCGACTGGCCTGGATGTTCAACATCGTGATCCACTTCTTCGATCAGACCCGCTGGTCGCGCATGTTGCACGTGGTGCATTAATGCCCGGCCGTACGGCGCGGTGGATGATGTGGCTGGTTGCCCTGACTGTCCTGCTGGCCGTGCTGGTACCACCATTCGTCAATGTAAACCGCTATCGCAACCGGGTCGCGGACGCCATCAGCCGCGCCTTGGGCCGCGAGGTCACGGTGTCCCACATTGCACTCAAGCTGCTGCCTCGCCCGGGAATCGTGCTGTCTAATTTTGTTGTAGCCGAAAATCCCAGCTACGGCGCCGAACCTATGCTGCGTTCCGATACGGTCACTGCCTATCTTCGACTGACCTCCCTGTGGCGCGGCAGGCTCGAGATTGGGACCCTGGACCTCGATAGTCCCAGCCTGAATCTGGTTCGCCGCCCAGATGGACACTGGAACGTCGAAGATCTGGTGGAGCGGGCTTCGCAAGTCAGCCCAGAGCCCACCGCGAAAACCCGTCCAGGAGCGCGCCCGCGCTTCCCTTATGTCCAAGCTTCAAGCGGACGAGTCAACTTCAAACTTGGTCAGGTGAAAAAGGCGTTCGCGTTCACCGACGCCGACTTTGCGCTGTGGCTGGAGTCAGAGAATCAATGGGGCATCCGGTTGGAAGCGCGCCCCACGCGCACCGATGTAGACGTCCACGACACCGGCGTCCTCAAACTGGATGGGCGGTTCCAACGAGCGTCGAGTTTGCGAGACACCCCGGTGGACCTCAAGTTCACCTTCAGCAATGGTCCGCTGGGCCAGCTAACCAAACTGATCTACGGACGCGACCGAGGCTGGCGAGGAGACTTGCGCTCCAACGCGTCCTTGACCGGCACTCCCGGCGCACTGGTGATTGCGCTGGACGCACGAGTGGACGACTTTCGGCGCTACGACATTGCGACGGGTGAAGCTCTGCGCCTGCTGGTGCATTGTACCGGGACCTATTCGTCTCCCGACGACGGGCTGCATGATCTGCAATGCCAATCGCCGGTTGGGCCGGGCGTTCTGGAGGTCCGCGGCAACGCGCAGGGTTGGGCAGCCGATGGATACGATTTGAGCGTCGCGGCGGAGCGGATTCCGGCGGCGCGCATTGTCGCATTCGCGCGCCACGCCAAAAAAGACCTACCCGCGGACCTGACGGCGACCGGCGAATTTGAAGGAGTATTTTCCGTCCGCAAGGACCCCGGAGGTGTACCGGTGTGGGCAGGCGGAGGACGCACAAATCTGCTGACGCTGCAGTCCGACGTGCTGAAGCACGATTTGCAAATTGGAACGATCGAGGTCGTGGTCCCCAAAGGGGCTGTGTCCAGCGGCTCGCATCCAAAGCGGCGATTGGTCGCGCAGAGCACGACGCCGGCTTCAAACCCTGAGTTGCGGCTTCAGGTAAAACCGTTTCCGATTTCGCTTGGCGCAATTTCGCCCGCCACAGCCAGTGCGGTATTCGACGAGGACCACTACAGCGTCAATCTCAAGGGCGAAGCGGAAATGGCACGATTGTTGAACATCGCGAAAGCCATGGGCGTGGGCACACCGGGAGTAGGCTTGGCCGGAGACGCTCAAATCGACCTGGATGTGGCCGGGACCTGGGTTGGATTTGCGCCGCCGGTTCCGTCGGGCACCGTGCAACTACACACGGTGACAGCCGAGTTGCAGGGCGTCGCCGAGCCGTTACTGATTTCCACGGCTTCGGCCACGCTGGCAAACCAGGAGGCAACGGTCACGTCGTTTGCGGCAGCATTCGCTAAAGGACCGGAGATCAGTGGGTCGGCGAGTTTCCCGGTACATTGCCTCACTCCAGAGAGCTGCATGTTGCACTTCGACGTCCGCGCGGACGACGCGTCATTGGCCCGTTTGAATCAGCTGGTCAATCCGAATTTCTTCAATCGGCCGTGGTATCACCTGCTGGAGATCGGTCAGCGGCACGAAGATGCGCTCCTGAAATTGCGAGCCAGCGGAAAATTTGCGAGCGCTCGCTTCGAGTTGGGAACGGTGGTGGCTAATAACGTAAGCGCGACCGTCGATTTCGACGCAGGCAAGCTGCGCGTGCATGATTTGCGCGCCGACATCCTAGGAGGGCGGCACAACGGATCGTGGACTGCCGACTTCACGGTCGGACCGCCTACGTATTCCGGAACCGGCAGCGTGAGTCGAATCTCGATGACGGAAGTGGCGTCCCTGATGCACGACAACTGGGCAGCGGGAACGGTTGACGCTCAGTACAGCCTGGCGCTGCATGGTTTGAATCCCGCCACCCTGCGCGATTCGGCGACAGGCTCAGCCGACTTCACGTGGAATGATGGCTCCTTGCGGCATGTCATGCTCGAAGGGCGAGGCGCTCCCCTTGTGTTTTCGCGCTTTACGGGCAAAGTTGCTTTGGCAAGTGGGAGCTTTAGCCTGGCCGACTGCAGACTGCAAACGGGCGGCACCAGCTACACGGTTAAGGGTACGGCGTCGTATGACCGGAGCCTGGCGGTGCGGCTGGAGCGGGCGGGTGGACATTCCTACGTGATATCGGGATCCCTGGACAAACCGCGTGTCGAGACCGTAGCTGCACCAGCAGCGGAGGCGGCGCTGCGATGAAGCGTAGCCTAGCGACTTTGGTCCTCGTGTGCATGGCGACCGCCACCGTAGTAGCCGATCGCAAGGGAGAGCCTCAGCATGACACACACAGCGCGGACTACCGCGCGATGGAACAGAAGATCGCCTACCTGAAACAGAATGCTGCGAAGTCACATCCGGATCCCAAGCCGACCGAAATAACTGAACACGAGGCCAACGCCTACTTTAATGAAGGAGGCGTGAAGTTGCCGAAGGGAGTGAGCCATGTGCGGCTGGCAGCGACGCCGGGGATGATCGATGGTCACGCAGAGGTGGACTTCGAAGCCCTTACGCAAGGAAAAAGCTCGGCGAATCCGCTGCTCAGCCTATTCAGCGGGACCCACGACATCCACGTGGTGGCGCAGGCGTCAGGCGCGAACCGCACCGGGACCATTCGTGCACAATCGGTTTCGCTGGACGGGGTGGAAGTGCCACAGATGCTGCTGCAGCTTTTTGTGCAACATTTCCTGACGCCGAAATATCCCAACGTCGGCATCACGAGTACGTTCAAGCTGCCTCTGCGCATTGACACCGCAACCGTCGACACCGGACATGTGCGGGTGACGCAGAAATAGACGAGCGTTTTCGACGCCGCCACTGCGTCGTTGCAGCATGTTAGTATCAAACTCAAACTGCGATGCACTTTAGCACTATTGATATTGTTTTCCAGATCATTGTGTTCCTGTTCGCCATCAGCGTGCATGAGTCGGCGCATGCGTGGATGGCGTCGCAGCTGGGCGATCCGACTGCCCGAATGCTGGGGCGGGTGACGCTGAATCCCATTAAGCATATCGATCCAGTGGGTACGATTCTGCTGCCGGCGATCGCGATGATCACGCATTTCCCGGTCATTGGCTGGGCCAAACCGACGCCGGTGGATCCCCGCAACTTCAAACATTATGTCCGGGACGACATCCTGACTTCGGTGGCCGGACCGGTGAGTAACTTCCTGACGGCGGCGGCCGCAGTGGTGGGACTGACGGTGGTAGCGCACATTTCGCAGGTCGGAAGGCTGGTGGTGTTTGCGCTGGCGCGTGGCGCTTCCAGCGGCGACCTGGCGCAGCTTATGCCAGCCGATGCCGGAGCCATCGTCCCCATCGGCGCGTTGTTGTATGCCGCGATGGAGATCAACGTCCTGCTGGGGGTCTTCAACCTCATCCCGATACCGCCGCTCGACGGCAGCCATGTGATACGGCACTTCCTCTCGCAAGGAGCGTTGCGGGTGTATGACAACATCGGCATGTGGGGCTTGGTGATCCTGCTGTTCTTTGGCGGCGGCATACTGGGCGCTTTCATGTACCCGGTGCTGAACTTCTTTAACGGATTCCTTTTGAGACTCTGATGCCTTCCCAAAACAAAAAGGGCCGCGTGCTGAGCGGCATGCGACCGACCGGAAAACTGCATCTCGGAAACTATGTGGGAGCGCTGCGCAACTGGGTTGGTCTGCAGGACGACTACGAGTGCTTCTTCTTCATCGCGGACTGGCACGCGCTAACCACCGATTACTCCGACACGCGTAGCGTCAAGCAGAACTCGCTTGAGGTCATCATCGACTACCTGGCCGCCGGGCTCGATCCCGAGCGCAGCACATTGTTCATCCAGTCGCATGTGCTGCAGCATGCGGAGTTGCACCTGCTGTTCAGCATGATCACTCCGCTGGGATGGCTGGAGCGCGTACCCAGTTACAAGGAGCAGCGCGAAAACCTTAAGGACAAAGACCTCAGCACCTACGGGTTTCTCGGATATCCGCTGTTGCAGTCGGCCGATATTTTGATTTACCAGGCGGATTTTGTGCCGGTGGGCGAGGACCAGGTGCCGCACGTGGAGTTGACACGCGAAGTGGCGCGGCGGTTTAACCAGTTTTATCCGCGCAAGGTGCACACGGGCGATCGTGATCCGAAACGCGAGGTGGTATTTCCCGAACCCAGGCCTCTGCTGACGCCCGCGGCCAAGCTCCCCGGCACTGATGGGCGAAAGATGTCGAAGTCGTACAACAACACCATCCTGCTGAGCGAGCCTGAGGCTTCGCTGCGCGCCAAGCTGAAGACGATGGTGACCGATCCGGCACGCATCCGGCGGACCGACCCCGGCAATCCCGACGTGTGTCCGGTCGGCGATCTGCACAAGATCTTCAGCAGCACGGAAACTATGGCCAAAGTGTATGAGGGATGTCGCAGTGCGGGCATAGGCTGCATCGAGTGCAAGGGATGGGCGGCGGACAGCTTGTCGAAGGTGCTGGCTCCGATTCAGGAGCGGCGCGCCAAGTACGAGGCCGATCCTAAACTGGCTTGGGACGTTCTGGAAGACGGATCGAAGAAGGCGCGCGCAGTGGCAGAGGCGACCATGGTGGAGGCGCGCGAGGCAGCCAATTTGTCGCATGAATACGAACCGCCGGCACAGAGTGCGGGCGGGGGGAAGTAAAGATTCACCACAGAGGCACAGAGACACAGAGGAAGACTTTTGGGTTTCTTGGGTGCATCAGGGCAGGATTTTTGATCGGGCCGTATCGAGGCAGAAAGGCTAGGGCTTTGCCCTTGCAGAACAAAGGCCCTCAGGGGCTGAAGCCCAAGTCATTGCTGACGGTTATGGCACGGCTGAAGCCGTGCCCTGATACAAAGCAACCTATAAAATTGGTTCTATGAACAAGACTCCGTGTCCCCCGTGCCTCCGTGGTGAATGATTTGTCATCCTGAGCGAAGAGAGCCGCGCAAGCAACGAAGGAAGTAGAAAGCCCCCTATAATCGCAGCTAATTTCCATGGCCGAGAATCCTGAGAACGTCGCGAATCCCGCGGTCAAGACGCTTGCTACGCCTGTGCACGCGCACAAGGGCGAGGACCAGTCGTCGTTCGCGGTGGTGGTGGACCAGGTGTATGACGGGCCGCTCGATCTGCTGCTTGACCTCATCCGCAAGCAGGACATCGATATCTATGACATTCCGATCGCGAAGATTACTGAACAATATCTGAAGTACGTCGAGGGCATGAAGCAGTTCGATGTCGACGTTGCGGCCGAGTTTATTTACACGGCGTCGTTACTCATCCACATCAAGTCGAAGATGCTGCTGCCACGCGATCCCGACGCACCTGCGGGCGAAGAGGATCCGCGACTCGAGTTGGTCAATCGTCTGCTCGAGCATGAACGCTTCAAGACTGCGGCGCAGATGCTGATGCAGAAGCAGCAAATCGAAGAGGCAGTGTGGTCGAATCCGGCGCTGAAGGAGTTTCGCGATGCCGAGGGCACGGAACCGGAAATGGCCACCGATGTCGTAGACTTGGTGAGGACTTTCCAGCAAATTCTGGACCGGGCGCGACAGAAGCCGTCGTTCAATGTGGATGACGATAGCGTCACGGTCTCGCAGATGATCGATTACGTGCGGCGGCGACTCTCGCTGGAGGAGCGGCCTGTCCGGCTGAAACAATTGTTGCGGAACATGCGCTCGCGGTCGGCGCTGGTATGTGCGTTCCTGGCGATTCTGGAACTGATTCGATTGCAAGCGGTGCTGGCGCGGCAGGACAACGTCTTCGGCGAAATCGTATTGAAGAAGCACACCGGCTTCGACGCGCTGATGGAGGAGAATCCGCCGGTGAAGGATGATTGGCGGTGAGCTGCTGTCAGCCGTCAGCTCTTTGTTGCACAGTACCGATTAGGATTGAGCTGACAGCCGATAGCTGACAGCTAATAGCTATTTACATGAGCGTGAAGGCCAAAGTCGAAGCCATTATCTACGCCACCGAAGAACCGGTGACGCTGGAGCAGCTAGCGTCGTTGCTACGCGACGAAGTGCTTGCCGAGTTGCGCGCAGAGGAAGATGCTCGGCTGGCGCTCAACGAAGTCATTTCGGATGCCGCTGCGTCGGCTGAAAAAGCCGAACTGGAAGATGACGCTGCATTCGACGATATTCCCACGCCAGCGGAAGCGGCTCAGAATGCACTCGCGGAAGCTCCGCATATCGCCGAGGCCGCCCCCCCAAGCGACAAGGACAAGAAAGCCGAAGCCAAAGAGGAACTCAAGCTCATCAAATCGCGGCTCAGCGGCATCATCGACGAGCTGGTTACCGAATATTCCTCCAGCGCACGCGGCATGGAAATTCGGCAGATCGCCGGCGGCTACCGCATGGCGACCAAGCCTGAGCACCACGACGTGGTGGTCAACTTTGCCAAGAGTTTGAAGCCGCCGGTGCGGTTGTCGTTGCAGGCGCTGGAAACGCTGGCGGTCATCGCCTACAAGCAACCGGTCACGGCCCCGGAGATCAGCGAGATTCGCGGCGTCGATACTTCCGGCGTGATCTCCACGTTGCTGGATCGCAAGCTTGTCACGACTGCCGGGCGCAAGCAGGTCATCGGGCGGCCGATCTTATACAAGACGACGAAGGAATTTCTGCTTCGCTTCGGACTCAACGATGTCTCCGAGCTGCCCAGCATGGAGGAGTTCGAGAAGCTGGGCGAGCCACAAGCAGAACTGTTCGCAGGTATCAAGGACGTAAAACGTCCCACCGAGGATACCGGAGCAAATGAATCAGAACCGGTCACCGAGGCGGTTCCGGAGAGCTCCAACGCCAATCCTCTGGTGGGCGACAGCGCGATGCCCGCCGACGGCACCTACGCGACCGAAGCCGAAGCCGGAAGTTCGCCGGAAAAGGCGTAGGCTATCACGCACTCCACAGGATATAATTTGTGTGGAAGAGTACGGGCGTCGCACCGCGCACGACCTCTAGAGCGTGATTGAGTGATTCGAGACCAGCGTTGTTCTTCCGACTGCCCGCCGTTTGAGATTTTCGAGAGTAGTACATCTCATTATTCGAAAAATTGGGAGAATTGTGCCGTCCCTGAAGGGACTCGTTATCTCATTCCACTTTACCCAGGGCTTCCGCCCTGGGCTAACGGCACGTCCACCCCTTTCGGGGTTCGATTAACGCAGGTTCGACTCCAGCAGCGAGGACAAAACCGAGCTTTCACATTCGGGGATAAGAGCAATTTCGCCCCTTGTCTTCCCCAACATTTGGCCGCAAGTTCTGCCGTCCCTGAAGGGACTCGAATCTTTTCCCCGCGCTACCCAGGACTCCGCTCCGCTCCGTCCTGGGCTAACTGCACGTCCACCCCTGGCGGGGTTCGATTTCTGCAGGTTCGGCTCCAGCAGCGCGGACAAAGCCGAGTTTTCACGCTCGGGGATAGGAGCAAATTTTCCGCTCCGCTGGCCAATTTCGAGAAATCGTGGCGTGGGCTCAGAACCGCAATTGCGGGGCTGGAAGTTGCGAGTTTGACTCTGTCGACAGCCGGCAGGGTTCGTCAGCTTGACTCTAAGCCTTTATTTTTTAATATTTTGCCTCTAAGCCCTTTGAATGGAAGATTTTGCGGGGAATTTCTTAGACTCGCCTTTTGTTTTCAATATTTTGCAAATGGAGGGGGGAGGGGGGTAGGTCACTCGTCAGTAACCAGCAGTCAGTTGGCAGTAGTCAGTGGTCAGTCGCCAGTCAGAAAGGGCGAACTCTATCATCGCCACCCGAGTCGGGATTATTTCCTACTTTACTCAACGCTGAAGAGTCGGCGTGAGTGCCCTGCCGTCCCTACGGGACTCGATCCATTTTTTCCATCTTACCCAGGACTGCGCTCCGCTCCGTCCTGGGCTAACTGCACGGCCACCCCTGCGGGGTTCCATTTTCGTTCGTTCCACTCCACCGGCGGAGACGAAAACGGGGTTCTCGCACAGACTCTGAAGCGCTGGGCTAAGCTCTTTCGCCCCTTCGGCGCTCGTTTTCCTGCCGTTTGTTTCACCCGCCGAATCAGGCCGAGGGCTGCGACGCAGTCTCGCCTGCCTGGAGTGCTCCCAAGTTGCTACGCGTACCTGGCGAATAGCGAACAGCGAAGAGCGAACAGCGTGGAGGCGGCTACCTATGGCGGCTGAGCGTCTCCAGAAAATTATCGCTGCCGCAGGAATTGCCTCCCGCCGCAAGGCCGAAGAACTTATCACCAGCGGACTCGTGTCGGTCAACGGACAGATCGTCAGCGAACTCGGTAGCAAGGCCGACGCCGAGCACGACCACATCAAGGTCAACGGCAAACTGCTGAAGGGGCCGGAGCGGCCTGTGTATCTTGTGCTCAACAAGCCGAGAGGTTACGTGACCACCGTTACTGATCCAGAGGGGCGGCCGACGGTATTAGATTTAGTGCGAGGCGTTGGAGCACGCATTTACCCAGTCGGACGTCTCGATTACCTAAGCGAAGGACTGCTGCTGCTGACCAACGACGGCGAGTTGGCGCAGAAGCTGATGCACGCCTCGTCGCACGTGGCCAAGACGTACCTGGTCAAAATCAGCGGCAAGGCCACCGACGAACAGATTGACAAACTGCGTGCAGGCATCATGCTTCCCGCGGAGCGAGCGGCGCTGAAGGTTCCGGTGGGGAAGCTGCCCGATGAGCGGCAGAGAAGGCGGTCGGTAGCGGTCAAGACGGCGCCGGTACGAATCAAGCTGGTGCGCGATGCGGCCAATCCCTGGTACGAGGTCACGCTGGTGGAAGGGCGCAATCGGCAAATCCGCCGGATGTTCGAGCAGATCGATCATCACGTGGAAAAAATCAAACGCGTGCGTTATGGGCCGCTGGTACTGGACGTCGAGCCGGGTGAATTTCGGCATCTAACGGCGCAGGAAGTAGTGCAGCTGAGGGGCGGCGTGAGAACGGGTGCGTTAACGAAGAAAAGCAGGTCCCTCCACTCGGACTGACGTCCTCGGTCGGGATGACAAGTTGGTGAGAGATGAAGAGGCGATAGTAAGAAGATTGAACTACCGGGAGATAGGATGACCGATTATGGGAAGCTGGTTCCAGCACACGTGCAAAAGCTGGCCAGCTACAAGCCCGGGAAACCCCTGCGGCAGGCGGAATTGGAGAGTGGCATGCGTTGCATCAAGATGGCTTCGAACGAGAATCCTTTCGGGCCCTCTCCGCTGGCAGTTGAAGCCATGGAGGCGGCGGCGCATGAGGTCAACTTTTATCCGGACAACTGCGTTACCGAACTCACCGGACGGCTGGCCGAGATTCACGAAGTTGAGCCGGCGCAGATCCTGGTTACGGCGGGATCGAGTGCGCTACTCGACATCATGGCGCGGACCTTGCTCGGGCCGGGACTGAACGCCATCACCAGCAAGCTGTCGTTCATCGTGTATCCCATCGTTACGCGTGCGACCGGAGCTCAGTTCATCGAGGTGCCGACGCTGAACGATGGCTACGATCTCGAGCGCATTCTGGAAGCGGTGGATGTCAATACTCGCTTGATCTACCTCTCGAATCCGAACAATCCGACGGGCACAGTTGTGGATGCGGAGGCGATTGACCGTTTCCTTGATCAGCTGCCGTCGCATGTCATCACCGTGTTGGATGAGGCTTATTGCGACTATGCCGGCTACTTCGCAGCGGAGCGCGGCTTTGACTACTCGCACGCGCTGGACTATGTGCGCCAGGAACGCCGAGTAGTGGTGCTGCGAACTTTTTCCAAAGCGCATGGACTGGCGGGAGTCCGAGTGGGGTACGGCATGGGCCCGGCAGAGTTGATGGGCTACTTCGCGCGACTGAAACCAGCGTTCATGGTCTCTTCGCTCGCCGAGGCAGCTGCGCTGGCTGCGTTGGCGGATGCAGAACATGTTCAGCGGGCGTTGGAGACGAATGCCGCCCAAGCAAAATTGCTGATACCGGCCATCTCAAAGATGGGGATTCGCGTGACTCCGACGTGGACGAATTTTCTCTTCTGCCGGGTTGGCGAAGATGCCGGCGGCTTGTGTCGCGCCCTGCAGGATGAGGGTGTAATCGTTCGTCACATGAGCGGGTCGTGGGGAGCGCCGGACGCCTTTCGCGTCACCATCGGTACTCCTGAGCAGAATCAGCATTTGCTGAAGGCGCTGAAGGGAGCCATGTCACGTATTCCGGCGTAGCGGTATCGGATTACGATCGCGCCGCCAGCTTTCGGGCTAACGAGAGCGCGCCTTCCGCCGGGTTCTTAGTCGATAAAGATATCGAGGCTCGCGGAAGGAAAGTGTGCAGTTCTCGCTGAAAGGATTCGCGGACGATGGAGGCGTGCTGAAATACACCCCCAGCCAGCGCGAAGCTAACAACATCATCGCTCTGCCACAAGCGGCGAAAAACAATCTCCGCTAATCGTGCCAACTCCGAGCCAGCTTGAACCAAAATGTGGTGAGCGTAAGAATCTCCCGCTTCGGCTGCGGACAAGACGATGTCAAAGAGAGCGAAAAACTCCGGAGCAGGGGACGCGTTAGCATGCGCGATTAGCTCGTCGTAAGAGACCAGTTGCCAGAGCGTCAGAATGCGATCGCTGAGCTCGGTGTAGTTGCCGGAATCGAGTGCTCGCGTCACAGCAGCCACAGCTTGCACGCCGATCCAATGTCCAGAACCTTCGTCAGAGATCGCGAATCCCCAACCTCCAGCTCGCGCCGTGCGACCAGACTGGTGACGACCATAAGCCATCGAACCAGTTCCAGAGAGCACGATAACTCCGGGAGCTCCGCCCAGCGCGGCCTCGTGCGCAATCACCATGTCGCCGACAACAGCAACCTGTCCGGCGACAGACTTGCTGAGCGCGTGTGCGATTGTCTGACGTACTCTGATCGCGCGCAGCACCAGCGACTCCCGCGCACAAAGCGACAATCTGCGCAGGCTTGATTCCTCTCCGCTGACAGATCTCGTCGATGCCTTGCTGCAAAGCCGAACATGTCTGCTCTTCACCGACACGAGTGGGATTGCTGCCAGCTGCCTGCACAGAAGCCAGCACGCTGGTTTCGTCGCCGAGCAGGAAAGTCGTCTGCGAACCGCCGCCGTCAATCCCGAGGAAATAGTCCACGCGCCAGTATAGTGGCTTATGAATAGAAGGTCTTACTATCCACTAACCACCATTCACTAGCCACTGCTATGAACCTCTTCGACCTCGCGCTGATTGGGATTTACCTCGTGGGCATCACGCTTTTCGGGCTGCGCTTCCGCAAGAAGCAACGCTCCCTGCGCGATTACTTCCTCGCCGATCGAAACATTCCCTGGTGGGCAATCGCGCTTTCCATCGTGGCTGCGGAAACCAGCACGCTGACCATCATCGGCATGCCAGGATTGGCTTACGACACCAACTTTACTTTCCTGCAACTGGCGATGGGATATCTCGTCGGTCGCGTCATCATCTGCTACCTGCTTCTGCCCCATTACTTTCGCGGCGATCTCTTCACGGCGTATCAACTGATCGAGCGGCGTTTTGGAGGTCGCCTGCGTTCGCTCACCGCCGGCCTTTTCCTGATGACTCGCGCCGCCGCGGAAGGTGTGCGCATCTTTGCGGTTGCGCTGGTCGTGGGAATTGCGCTGGGGCCGCTGCTCGGCAACATCAGCGCACTGCAGCGCGATGTGATTTCCATCGGCATCGTTACACTGCTGACGTTGCTGTATACCTTCGAAGGCGGGATGGCCGCGGTCATCTGGACTGATGTCGTGCAGTTGGGCATTTATCTGGTCGGTACATTGATTGGCGTGTTCACCATTCTTCACCTGGTTCCCGGAGGTTGGTCCACCATTCACGCGCAGGCAGCCAGCGCGGGCAAGTTTCGCGTCTTCGACTTCACTCCTGATTTCTACCGCACTTATACCTTCTGGTCGGGCGTGATCGGCGGAGCTTTCCTCACCACTGCGAGTCACGGCACCGATCAACTGATTGTGCAGCGACTGCTCGCGGCCCGCAGCGAAGGACAATCGAAACTGGCGCTGCTGAGCAGCGGCGTAGCCGTATTCTTCCAGTTCTCGCTCTTCCTGCTGGTCGGCGCGATGTTGTGGGTCTTCTATCGCATCTCGCCGCCAGCGGTTCCCTTCGACAAGACGGACCGTATCTTCCCCACCTTCATCGTGACGTATATGCCTCATGGCATCTCGGGGATTCTGATTGCGGCCATTCTTGCCGCTGCCATGTCGAACTTGAGTGCCGCATTGAACGCGCTCTCGTCCACGACGATGGTCGATTTCTATCTCCGACGTAGGCCTGACACGCCCGAGCGGCGACGCATCCTGCTGTCGCGCCTGGCGACGATCGCATGGGGATTGATATTGTTCGCGCTGGCGATTCTTTCGCGTCGTGGGGGAAAAGTGGTTGAGCTTGGACTGAGCATCGCGTCGGTCGCTTACGGCGCGCTGCTGGGAGTGTTCTTGCTGGGAGTCCTCACTCGTCGCGCCAACCAGCGCGGCTGCATGATCGGGATGGCAGTTGGCTTCTGCGCGAATGTGTACATCTGGCAGGGCGCTGCGATTCTGCAGAGGCTGCAAGGCTTGACTGGCGTGCCTTTCGTGGCAATGGCGTTAGCACGGCCAATTCCCTTCCCCTGGTACGTGCTCATCGGCAGCGTGATTACCTTCGCCGTCGGTTATAGTTCCAGTCTAATGCTCCCATCGCCGGATGAAGCCTCGCATGGCCCAACTTCCTAACTCGCACAGCGCCGCTCCTACTCTTTCGCGCGATCTCGGTGTCAGTCACGCGACTGCGCTCGTGGTTGGGACGCTGATCGGAAGCGGCATCTTTCTGGTTCCTGCCGAGATGATGCAGGCTGTCGGATCCGCTGGGTTAGTCTACCTGGCGTGGATGGTTGGCGGAGTGCTCTCGTTCGCGGGAGCGCTGACCTATGCCGAACTTGGCGCGATGAAGCCGCAAGCGGGAGGCGAGTACGTTTACATCCGCGACGCTTACGGGCCGCTGCCTGGATTTCTATACGCCTGGACAACGTTTGCCATCTCCAAGCCGGCTTCGGTTGCGACCATCACAACCGGACTCGTGCGTATCCTCGGAACTTTCCCGGCGCTGACATTCTTGAATCACGCAGCGACTCGGTTGCCTTTCGTCATCACCTACGGACAACTTGTCGCTATCGCTGCCGCGACGTTTATCACTTGGCTGAACTACATCGGCGTCAAGCGAGCAGGAGAGTTTCAGCTGCTATTCACGCTATTGAAAGTGGCGATAATCGTCTCGGTGGGTCTGCTTGCCTTCAGCGCAGCCAGCGGCACATGGCGAAACTTCGGCACTCACTTCGCAGGCGCGACCGGAGGCATTGCCGGGTTCATGGCCGCGCTGGTGGCGGCGTTATGGGCCTACGATGGCTGGAACGACTTGAACATGGTTGGCGGCGAAATTCGTGATCCAGGACGCAACATTCCGATCGCGCTGATTGCGGGAGTCGCCATTGTTGCCGGGCTCTACATGTTGACCAACGCGGCCGTGCAATATGTGATGCCTGCCGCCAGCATCGCCGCATCGCAGCGTCCTGCGTCAGACGCGACGGCAATCGCTGTGGGAATCTGGGGCGCGGCCATCGTCTCCGCTGGGATGGCGCTGTCCATGCTCGTCACATTGAACGGCACCACCATGAGCGGCGCGCGGGTGCCCTTTGCGCTCGCGCGCGACGGCTATTTCTTCAAAGCAATGGCTGAGGTCCATCCTCGCTTTCATACGCCATCCGTCGCGCTGCTGGTGCAACTGGCGTTGTCGGCGTTTCTTCTGCTGTTCGCCGGCAATTTCCGGCAACTGTTTTCGCTGGCAATTTTTTCTGAGTGGCTTTTCTACATGATTACCGCGAGCGCCGTCTTCGTACTTCGCAGGAAGGAACCGAACGCGGTACGACCTTTCCGCACATGGGGCTATCCGGTCGTGCCCGCGATCTTCGTTGTGGCGGCAGCCGTACTGCTGTACTACACGTTCACGCAAAACTTGCGGAACTCCGCGTGGGGCGTGGTGGTAATTCTGGCCGGCGTGCCCATCTACGTTTACTTCGCGAGGAAGAAGGGGAAAGCAATTAGTAAATGACAACTAGGAGAGCGGCCTAATCTAAATGCCAAATAGTAATTGCCAGTTGCTAGTTCCTAGCCTCCCGCCGCCGCTCTTAGTTGCCTCGCCCGCTCGTACACCTTCACGTATTCGCGAGCTGCATTGGCCCACGAATACTCCTGCGCCATGCCGTTGCGCATCAAGGTGTGCCAGGCATTTGAATCTGACCCATATAGCGCCACGGCCATCTGCACCGTCTCCAGCAAGGTTTCGCTGTTGTACTCCTTGAACTTGAACCCAGTACCCTTCAGAGTATGCCGGTCAAATTGCTCGACCGTGTCGTCGAGTCCGCCCGTAGCTCGCACCACGGGCACGGTTCCATAGCGCATACTGTAGATCTGGTTCAGCCCGCACGGCTCGTAGTGCGAAGGCATCAAAAAGATATCGCTGCCCGCTTCGATCTTGTGCGCCAGCGGATTGTCGTAGGCGATTTTCACCGCGATTTTCTGCGGATACTGCTTGTTCAGCCTGCGGAACAGCTCTTCATACTCTCGGTCGCCGCTGCCCAGCACTAGCATAATCAAGTCTTGCCGGGCCAGCCGGTCGGCCACCTGCAGAATCAGGTCGAAGCCCTTCTGCGCCGCAAAGCGCGAAACAATTCCCACTACGGGCAGCTGCGTGTCGGTGGCCAGTCCGAATTCCTGCAGCAAAGCCGCCTTACATTTTGCCTTGCCGCTGAGATCGTCTGCTGAGTAGTGAGCCGCAATGTATCGGTCGGTTTCGGGGTTCCATTCGCCGTAATCCACCCCGTTAAGAATCCCGGCGACGGTGCTGGAGCGCGCCCGCAGCACTCCCTCCAACCCGAAGCCGTACTCCGCAGTCTGGATTTCCTGGCTATACCTGCGGCTGACGGTGGTAATGAAGTCGGTCATCGTGATTGCGCCCTTGAGAAAATTCACTTTGCCGTAGAATTCCAGTTTCGACATGGTGAACAAGTCCCAAGGCAACATGAGCAGCGGTAATATCTCGGGCGGAAACAGTCCTTGATATCCGATATTGTGAATGGTAAAGACACACGGGGTGTTGGCAAAGGCCGGGTCTTCGTCGTACAGCGTCTTCAGCAAAATGGGAATCAAAGCGGTTTGCCAGTCGTGACAATGAAGGACGTCAGGCGTCCCCAGTATCTTGGCCGACTCCAGTACGGCCCGGCAAAACAATGCAAAGCGCTCCGCGTTGTCATGGTAGTCGCCCAAGGGTGTACCGTAGAGCGAATCGCGATCGAAGAACGGCGGGTAGTCGATGAAATAGAATTGCACACCTGAGCGCGCACCGCCGTCGACGACGGAGCAGAAACGGTAGCGGTCATCGAAGGGAACGGTAATGCTGGGAATGACAATGCGCGGGTTGTCGAGTTTGGTCTGCCGGTACCGTGGCAGGAAGACCGTGACCTTATGACCCAGATTGGCAAGCGCAGGCGGCAAGGCGCCAATAACATCGGCCAACCCACCGGTCTTGGAAAAGGGTACGCACTCGGACGCCGCAAAGGCAATGTTCATGAGACCTCCCGGCGCCAACGGAGATGTTTTTCCGCAAGCTGGCCGAACTGCGTAACTGGACTGCGCACGTAAGATGTATGAAATGCCGAAACAGTTGAGTCTAATTGGCGAATTGAAAGAGGGTCAATGTGGTTAAGACCGCATTCAAGAAATCCGCTGCCAGCTCCAAACGCAAGCCCAAGCTGGGCCAGAATTTTCTCACTGATTTGGGCGCGGCACGGCGGGTGGTGGAGGCCCTCGGAGATGTTTCCAATCGCACCGTCATCGAGATTGGCCCAGGACGGGGCGTCCTCACCGACCTGCTGATTCCACGCGCCTGGCACGTGATTGGCATCGAACTTGACCGCGTGATGGCGGCGCAGTTGCGCATGCGGTATGCGACCAAACCAAATGTCGAAATCCTCGAATCGGATTTCGTGACCGCGGAGTTTACCTCCATGGTCGGCCGCAGGCCCGGACCGCTGCACGATCTCCGGCCCACTCAGGAGGAGACGGTGGATGTGATTGGCAACCTGCCGTATTACATCACCTCCGATATCATTCTGCGGATCCTTGAACTGCACGAGCACATTGAGCGCGCGGTGATCATGGTGCAGCGCGAGGTCGCCGATCGTCTTGCAGCCCAGCCCGGCAGCCGCGATTACGGACTGCTCTCCGCTACCACGCAACTGTTTGCCCGCGTCGATAACCTGTTCACGCTGCCGCCGGGCGCCTTTTCGCCTCCGCCCCAGGTCCATTCCAGCGTAGTGCGGCTCACCATGGCTCCCCGTTTGCAGGAATTGCAGGTCGAAGAAGGGCCGTTCATCGCCTTCCTCAAGCTTGCCTTCGCGCAGAAGCGCAAGACGCTAATGAATAACCTTCGCGGACAGTACGATCAGGCCGCCATTCGAGCTGCCTTGAAGTCGGCGGGCCTGCGCGCCGATATTCGCGCCGAAGCCATGTCGCTGGAAAAAACGGCGGCGGTGTTTCGTGCTTTGCAACAGGCGTAGACTTGCCTTAGAGACTGCCAAGGAGCGAGCACCATGGCTACCGCCGTGCGTCAGCCAGCCGTCGCCGGACGCTTCTATCCCGCCAATGCGCAGCATCTTCGGGCGGAAGTTGAGACCTTCACCAGAGCGCGCGCCGACGCTTCGACGGAAGAAGAGCCGAAGATCCACGCTCTTGGCTGCCTTGTCCCACACGCCGGCTATGTCTACTCCGGCTCCGTCGCTGGCGCGGTCTATCGCCGCCTCGAATTGCCGCGCCGTCTGGTGATCCTATGCCCCAACCATACCGGCATGGGGGAGCCGCTGGCTATCATGAGCGATGGCGCATGGCATACCCCGCTGGGCGACGCCACAATCGATGAAGCCATGGCGAATCAATTGAAGTCGCGAATGCCACTGCTCACCGAAGACGAGGAAGCTCATCGCTACGAACACGCGCTGGAAGTCCAGCTACCTTTTCTGCAGGTGCTTGCGCCCGGATTTCAGTTTGTGCCAATCACCGTAGGAACCAGCAATTTCGAGGCATTGAGCGCGCTTGGAGTTATCATCGGCGCAGTCGCGGCCGAAGCCGCTGAGGCGGTCCTGGTCATCGCATCCAGCGACATGAACCACTACGAGAGCGACGACATAACGCGGATTAAAGATCGTCGCGCCATCGACCAGATATTGGCTCTCAATCCTCGTGGACTTTACCAAGCCGTGCACGAGGGCAACATCAGCATGTGCGGATACGGTCCTGCGGTCGTGATGCTGACTGCGGCAAAAAAGCTAGGAGCCGAGAACGCGAAGTTGATCCGTTATGCCACTTCTGGTGACGTCTCTGGAGACCGGGACATGGTGGTCGGGTACGCGGGTATCGCGGTGTATTGAAACCTTTTCGGCAGACAAAAGGGCGGCCAGACGAGGCCGCCTTTCGAACGTTCGGTTTTCATCAGTGGTGAGAGGGCGCCGAGGCGTGTGCTGAACTTGAACTCGCGTGCCCACTTGCCGCCGCCGGCGATCCCACCCTTCCAGCTGAGCTCGCACTGTAACCCGGGCCGACAGCCGCCGCCGGACTGGCGACAGCCGCAACCGGTGGCGGAGCGGCAAATACATGCGTCGACTTTGCGCCGTGGGTATCGAAAGCGTTGTACCTGGTCGCAAACGCCTTGTCATTCATCGCGTGATCTTGAACATTCGCGTGCGCGAAGCTGCTGCCAGTTGCGCTTGCGCCCACTCCACGTCCATGAATCGCGCCACCGAAGTTAGGAGGCATGCGTCCGCCAGGGACAACTGCGGCGGAACTAACCTTGCCGACCACTACAGTTGGCATTACTGACTGGTTTGCCACCACCGCGGGAGGAGCAGAGGCTGTCCACCCGGCGGGGGCCTTCGCTACCACCGGCGCGGCTTGGAAGCGATTGTTATACCAGTTGCTGCCCCCATAACCTCCGCCCGGTAGCCATGCCCATCCGATTCCGTTCAAGTAAGCCCAGGATCCATAGTGGTACGGCAACCATCCCCAGGGGTAGGATGACGCAAATCCGTACCCGAAACCAGGCGAGTACATCCACGCACCGGCGGAGTAGGGATCCCATGTGTTCATCGAGTTCGCGAATCCGTAGGGCTGCCAGACGTATCCGTAGCCATTCGCCATGAAGAAACTTCCGTAGTAATTGAGGTCCTGCAAGCCGTAACCGGACCTCGGACCAGGGTTACCAGGGTTGGTGTTGTAGGCTTCCTGATACGCGGCGCGCTCCCGGTTCCAGGTATCGGCCGGAAAGGCTTCGGTTCCCATCGCGACTTTGTATTCGGTCGGATTCTTCGGGTCGATAGTGAGCGTTTCTTTCTTCTTAACATTCACCATCTGCGGCTGGTCCATGAGTTCGACATTGCCTTTGAACACGGCTACCTGGGTCTGGTCGGCACTCGCGCTTAAGCGCAGCTGGGTATCGCGTTGCACAACGAAGCTCAGATCGCCGGTGCGCATGCGATAGATATCGTCACCCTTGGAGCGTGCATCGAGATAGACAATTCCTTTGACCACCTCGATCTCATTGACCTTGGCTCCGTTACTATTCATGGACAACGTGCGGAACTGAATGTTGGAATTCTCCGCGATACGCAAAGCGCTGGCGTTCTCGAACTCCACTTCAGCGAGCCCATCCGTCCCCGTAACAATCCGGGTTCCCTGCACAATGGGTGTATTCAGGATGCCCCGCTCTAATCCCTGTCCTACCGCACGGTCCACCTGCACCGGCCCATTAAGGTAGCTGAGGCGGACGATCCTGACGTGCGACTCCGCGAACGCACCGGCCGCCGTGGCCAGCATAAACGCGGTCATCAGTGCTAACGCGACTTTAGTCTGCCTTGACATACCTTTACTCCTGGGCCCTTAGGCGTCTTTATTGTACGCGCGTTTCTAACGGTGTCGCAGGGTTTTGGGGTGGACAGCTTTACCCTCGTTATCCCCGCCCCGTCCAATCTTAATAACACCGATTGGATGCGAAGTTGTCAAAATTAGCGGTAACTCACCCAGACTAGGGCTGCGTGGCCGTTTCGCCTGCTGGGGCAGGGCTGTTCAAAGAGCGAAGGAGCTGTTGAGCGGTCTGACGGCTGATGTGCATCATGTTGGGATCGTCCGCGATCTTGTGCAAGATGGGTGCGATCGCGCTCAGTTCCTCGGCCTGATGGTTCGTCCTTAGCTCCGCCAACTCTTTAAGCCGGGTATCCATGCCCAGCTTGTCGAAACGGTACTGGAAGGCCAGCTTACGGCCGCAATCGATGGTGTTCGCAATCGCAAGAAAGAGGCGCGTCAACTCCTGCACATCGGCATTCTGCGACCAGTTGTACGTAGTCGAGCCGTGCGTAGAGGCCGACTTGTACTCCAGCGTCTTGCTTCCGGTCTGCGCAATTTTCTTCAGGTGCGAATCGAAATCGCCCTGGAAGTAATTGAGCTTCCGGGCCGTGTCAAAGATCTTCGCCCGGTTGGCCTCAGACATGGTGAAGTCCTGCTGAAATGGGTCGGTGTCGCTGTTTGGACCCTCGGCGGCAGGCTGCCCCTGGAAACTCGTCTTGCCGTCCGATTGTACGGTGATGGAGTACTTCTGCCACGGAACTCCCTGACTCCACTCAAAGTTGAAGGTCATCGATGGCTCGGGGGTGGCGTCCCGTTGCGCCGAGGCCGGCAAGATAGATAGAACTAGGATGAGGGCAAAACGCAATGTCATGCTGAAGTGAGATTTTATCCGATTTTGTCTGGTCTGCTGGCGTGACGGCCGTCTGCGGCGCAATCTTCCGGGGTTCAAGAGTACGCGTTCAGCCCGTACTTGCCTGTTGCCGCCGCAAAGTCCCCGCGGTATGCAAATGGCAAATAGCTATGGCCAGCGCATCCGCCACATCGGGCGGCTCGGGAGGCGCAGGCAGCTCTAATAACCGTGCGACCATCATCTGCACCTGGAATTTTTCCGCCCTGCCGTACCCAACCACGGCTGACTTAATGGCGAGCGGAGCATAGGCAACCACCTCCAGCCCGGCCTGAGCGGCCACCAGCATTGCGACTCCCCGCACATGCCCCAGCTTCAGCGCCGACTTAACATTCACCGCGTAGAAAACGTCTTCGATGGCGACTTGCTCTGGGGTATAGGTGGCAATGACTGCCGTGAGTTGCTCGCAAATCTTCTTGAGTCGAAGTTCCAGGGGATCACGCGGCAGCAGGTGGACGGCCCCGCTACATAGGTGATGCAGCGCGCCAAGGTCGTCCTGCTCAACAACCCCGTAACCCGTGTACTCGCCGCCGCAATCGATTCCGAGGATGCGCATGTGCTTACGTCCGCGAGTTTAGCAGGAGACACAGCAAGCTGAGAGGGTAAATCGGCACTGGGAGCCGGGTGGTAACCGGCGACTCAGGAACCGCTTTGCGAACTCCGGTCCGCCTTCAGGTGCGAAGCCAGCCGCCCGGTCAGCATCAATCCCAACATCCGAAAATCGCTGATGAACGACCAGAAGGGGTGGCCGAAGGTGGCGGGCGTGTTCTTCTCCAGCAGGAAGTGGCCAGTCCATGCAAAACCGTATCCCAGCGGAATCCACAGCAGCGCATACCAGGGATGATGCGTGGCAAACGCGACGATCACGACCACAGGCCCGAGCGCAGTTCCAATGGCGTGCATCCAGCGATTTCCCGGCTCCCGGTGCTGCTCCAGGTAGAAGTCGAAGAAATCGCCATACGAGCGAAATGTTCGCGGGCGAGGCATGGCAAATACCCTGATACATGAGATCGCCAGATGGCTTCTAATTCAAGAATAAACTCGGTGTCCTCCGTGCCTCCGTGGTGAACATTTTTCCGTTCAAGATGGCTTGGCCCACTCGCGTCAGTGTACCCCCGAATGCAGAAATCCCGCGATAGCTTTACTATTTCAATAGGGGGTGCTCCAGAAGATGAGAATCGGGATTTTGACCGGCGGGGGAGACTGCCCTGGGCTGAACGCCGTGATACGGGCCGTGGTGCGCAAGGGCGTCATGCATTATGACGACCAGTTTGTCGGCTTCATGGAAGGCTGGCGAGGCGTCTTCGAGAACAAGACTATGGAAGTGGACATGGATGCAATCTCGGGCATTCTGCCTCGCGGCGGCACCATCCTGCGCACCTCGCGAACCAACCCGGCCAAGCGTGAAGGCGGGCTGCAGCACTGCATGGAAAATCTCCGCGCCAACGGCGTGGAAGCGCTCATCACCATTGGTGGAGACGACACCATGAGCGTGGCCCAGCGCATGTATGAGCAGGGCCTGAAGGTAGTCGGTGTTCCCAAGACCATCGACAACGATCTGATGGGGACAGACTTCTGCTTTGGCTTCGATACCGCCGTGAACACAGCCACGGAAGCCATCGACCGCGTGCATACTACCGCGGAAGCGCATCAGCGTGTCATCGTAGTAGAAGTGATGGGCCGCGACTCGGGCTGGATCGCGATGTACAGCGGCATCGCCGGCGGCGCGGACGTCATCCTGATTCCCGAGCGTCCCTTCGACATCGAAGAAGTTGCCGAGCGCATTCGCCTCCGCCATTCGCGCGGGCGTTATTTCAGTATTATCGTAGTCGCCGAAGGCGCGAAGTTCGCAAGTGATCTCGATGTGACGCATGCCGCACCGGTGGTCACCGACATGGGCAAAGACGAGTTTGGTCACGTGCGCCTGGGCGGCATTGGCCAGATCCTGGCGCGCGAGCTCGAACATCGTACCGGGCTGGAGACGCGCAACGTAGTCCTCGGTCACATCCAGCGCGGCGGCAGCCCCAGCGCCTTCGACCGCGTGCTGGCATCGCGTTATGGAATCGGCGCCATCGACCAGGTCCACAAAGGCGAATTCGGAGTGATGGTCGCCCTCCGCGGAACCGACATCGTCGCCATTCCATTGATCGATGCCATCCACAAGACCCGCCCCGTCGATCCGGAATTGGTGGAAGTGGCAATGGGATTGATCGATCCCATTCCCGCCGGCCCAGCCAACAAGTAGGACAACAAGAAATGTTGGGGAGATCAGCGATGTATCGTCAACGAAGGCTGCTGCTGTTCACGGTGGGATTGCTTTGCGGCGCTTCAGCACTTGCGCAAAGTCCTTTTGCTCCGAAAGTTTCCGGGCCGCTGTCGCAGCGCGTGGTGGCGTATCAGATCGATGCCAGGTATGACCCCGTAAAACACACCGTCGAAGGAGCCGAAACACTCACCTATCACAACCTCACGGGTCAGCCGCTCGACCGCTTTCCTTTCCACCTTTACCTGAACGGGTTTCAGCCAAAGGCAACGTGGATTCGTGAAGCGCACCGCGACGGGAATTTTCGTACGAGCATTCTGGATGAATGGAGCCCCAAAGATTATGGAGCGAACGAGGTAACTTCCTTCGAGGTTGTCGGCATGGGCGATCTGACCAGGCAGATGAAGTTCATCTCGCCGGACGACGGCAATCCCGACGACAAAACGGTCTTCGAGGTAAAGTTGCCGCGCCCCGTTCTGCCGGGCCAGGACGTGCAATTCAAAATCAAGTTCAAGGCGACCTTTCCCGAGGTCATCGCCCGGACCGGGTACAAGCGTACTTTCCTGCTCGCTGGTCAGTGGTTTCCCAAGGTTGGAGTGTGGTGGCACGGTCAATGGAATTGCCACCAGTTCCACGCCCAGACTGAATTCTTCGCCGACTTCGGCACTTACGACGTGAAAGTGACGCTGCCGAAGGATTACGTCATCGGCGCGACCGGAGTGCAAACCGGTGATACCGACAACGGCAACGGTACCAAGACCGTCGCCTACCATGCCGAAGATGTCCATGACTTTGCCTGGACCGCCGATCCCAATTTCAAGACCGTAGAAGCTCAATTTGACGGCAGCGTCGGGCGGGTAAAGATTCGGTTGCTAACCTACGAAGCTCACAAGAGTTCATGGCAGCCCTACATTTACTCCGTCCAAGAAAGCATGAAGCGCTTCGACCAGTGGTATGGCCCGTATCCGTATGCGCAGCTTACGGTCGTCGATCCTCCCCATGGTGCGGCCGAGGCTGGCGGGATGGAGTATCCCACTTTCATCACCGGCGACAGTGGCTGGTTTATCCCCAAAGGCATTCATCTAATCGACCTGGTCACGGAGCATGAATTCGGCCACCAATATTGGTATGGCATGGTGGCAACTAACGAATTCGAGAACGGCTGGCTGGACGAAGGGATTAATAGCTATACCGAAGTCAAGGTCCTGGACAGCATGTACGGAGCCGATGCCAGCGTGATCAACTTGCTGGGAGCACAGCTTGGCGAGCGCGACCTGCAGCGCTTGAGCTATCTGGAAGTGGACGACACCGATCCGCTTTCGCGGCCTAGCTACACGGACATGAGCATGGCTTCCTATGATGGCATTACGTACGGCAAGACGGCCACCATGCTGGTTTCGCTGGAAGCCATTCTCGGCGAGCAGACCCTGAGAAACGCGTTGCATACCTACTTCATAAAATACCGGTTCACCCATCCCACGCAGGAAGACTTCATGCGAACGGTGAACGAAGTTGCCGGTCGCAACTTGAAATGGTACTGGGAGCAGGCGGTATATGGAACCCAATTGCTGGACTACGATGTCGAGCGCGCCGACTCTAATCCCGTGAACTGGTATGACAAGAACGCAGAGGAGAAAAAGGGAGAGACGACGTACGAAACGCAGGTCATCCTGCACCGCAAGGGCGACTTCGTATTCCCTGTCGAGGCAGCGGTGAAGTTCGACAACGGCGAAACTACCTATGAGCGATGGGACGGCAAAGACCGCTGGGTTCGCTACGTATTCCGCAAAAAAGCGAAGCTGGAATCGGTCCAGATCGATCCGGCCCATCAGGTCACGCTCGATCGCAACTACCTCAACAACAGCCGGGTTACCAAATCGCAACGGGGAGCGACCGTGAAGATCGCAACTTACTGGATGTTGCTGACGCAATTCCTGGCTCAATTCCTGAGCTGGCTGGCATAGGAGCAAACCGTGGCGAACAATAGCAAAGGCTTGCTCACTTCCGGCTTTCACCTCCTCTGGCGACGCCGGAGGATTCTATGGTGGGTATTCGCGGTGAACTTCGTTTGCGGCGCCATGGGAACCCTTCCAGCCGCCATATCACTGAATCGGGCACTCCATCACACGTTAGCCGGACAGCCTCTCGCTAAAGGCTTTAACCTCGGGATGTTCATCGAACTCCTCAGGCTGCCAGAGGTCAGCCTGATGCGTGCGTCAACTACCTCGTACATATTTGCGTTCTTGTTTTTTTTGTTCATGCTGTTCGTCAGCGGTGGAATTCTGGAGGCTTACCGCGACGACCGCACTCTGTCCACGAGCGAGTTCTTCGCCGCTTCCGGCGCTTTCTTCTGGCGATTCGTGCGCCTGCTACTCCTATCACTGGTCCCTTTTGCATTTCTGTGGACGATGTATCCGGTAGTCACCAAACTCTCGGATTACGTGGGCGACAGAGTAGTTGCCGATCAGGTCGGGTTTTGGCTCCAACATTCCGGATTGATTATCCTGACCCTCCTCGCGCTTCTGATACGGCTATGGTTCGATCTCTCCAAGGTCCGGACTGTAGCCCGGAATGAACCCCGCATGTGGTCCAATATGTGGACGGCTTGTGGTATGACCTGGCGCAATCGGGCTACGTTGTTCTGGATGTACTTTCGCATCAGTGTCGTCACATGGATCGTGCTACTGATCGGCCTGCTGATCTGGACGAAGCTACCGCCAACCGCAGTTCCAGCGACGTTCGTTATTCTGGAATTGGTTATGCTAGTGCAATTGGCAACTCGCCTGTGGCAACTGGCAAGCGTCACCATCTGGTACGAGCGATATGCGGAAGTCGTCCCAGCCCCCCCGATCATCCACCCACCCTCTACGGCGGAAGAGGTCGCCCCGCCTGCGCCATCCCCGGAAGGTGAGCCGATTCCCGGCACCGACCTGGAAATGCCCCCTGCGGGCGCCTGAGGCGGCCCAAGATGCGGCGTTCGCAGGCGATCTTGGAGAATTTGCTCCACATTTCGGCGCCCGTGAAGAATGGAAACCTCTTGCAATGGTTTCGTGTCGGGCCGATAAACAATGAGGTAAGAATAAACCGGAAAGAACTTCACGGCCTCGTCGGTCAAATTCTTGCGCCAATGCCCAGCGCCGGGGTTTTCTGCGAGAAGGACAATCTTGTTCCGGATGACCGATTCAACACGATCCGCCACTTTGGCCGTACTCTGTCTCTTGATGTAGCGCCAGATTTCAACAAGATCGAATACGGCTTCGGGCGCAAAAAGGTAGCGGGGTGTCACTCGGGCTTGGCTTTCAGCTGGCCCAAGTAAGAATCAAGCTGTTCCTCGGGAATGCCTTCACCCCGGTCGAGTTGATCAATGCCCCGTCGAATTTTTAGTGGTAATCGCTTCCCGGTTCTCCAACAGCCAGCGATCCTGCTCCTCCTGCGTCTCAAGGAGGCGGATTAACACCTCCTCGACACTGCCGGAGCTGGTCGCCTGAAGCTGTTTCCGAATTCTGGCTTCCAAATCCGGATCGTGGATTTCGATGTTCATTGTCTGGCCCTCGCGCATGAGCGAAGCTGGTCTCTTTGCATGATAGCGGATGGTGCAAGGATATCGTTAACACCAAGCGGGAACGGACCAGCCACAAAATAACGGGGCGCCTCACGCGCCCCGCTTCAAGAATGCTTCTCAACTACTGTTCTATTCTTCCTCCTGCAGCTTGGCGATGACTCCCAGATCTTCAAGCGTGGTGACGTCACCTTTCACTTCGCCGCTGGAAGCCAGTTCACGCAGCAGACGCCGCATGATCTTCCCTGACCGCGTTTTGGGCAACTGGTCGGTGAAGCGAATGTCATCGGGCTTCGCCATAGACCCGATTTCCTTCGCTACCCAAAGCCTCAGTTCTTCCTTCAGCTCCGGTGAGGGGTCATGTCCCATCTCGAGAGTCACGAACGCCGCTACAGCCTGTCCCTTCATCTCGTCGGGACGGCCAACGACCGCAGCTTCCGCGACCTTCTCGTGGGCAACAAGGGCCGACTCGATTTCCATCGTACTCAGACGGTGCCCGGAAACGTTGAGAACGTCGTCCACACGGCCCATGATCCAGAAGTAACCGTCCTTGTCCTCGCGGGCTCCGTCCCCCGTAAAGTACACGCCCGGAATATCGGACCAATACTGCCGGACATATCGATCCGGATCGTTATAGACGGTGCGAAGCATCGCCGGCCACGGTTTCTTCAATACGAGGTATCCGCCCGATCCTAGTGGGACGCGTTCGCCGCTTCGGGTCACAACCTCGGCTGAAATCCCCGGAAATGGACGAGTTCCGGAGCCAGGCTTGGTGGCCACTGCGCCCGGAATAGGCGTAATCATGATCATGCCGGTTTCGGTCTGCCACCAGGTATCTACGATGGGGCACTTGTTGCCGCCGATCACCTCGCGATACCACATCCACGCCTCGGGATTAATAGGCTCACCAACCGTGCCGAGCAGGCGAAGGCTGCTCAGGTCATGCTTCTTCGGCCACTCGTCACCCCACTTGATGAAGGTACGAATTGCCGTTGGCGCCGTGTACAGGGTATTGACCTTGTGCTTCTCGATGATCGCCCAGAAGCGATCGAAGGCCGGCCAGTTAGGCGCTCCTTCATACATCAGCACGGTTGCGCCATTCTGGAGCGGACCGTAAACAATGTAGCTGTGGCCCGTGACCCAGCCGATGTCCGCCGTGCACCAGAAAGTGTCTTCTTCCTTCAGGTCAAAGACCCACTTGGTAGTGATGTATGTTCCCACTGAGTAGCCACCGGTGGTGTGAACGATACCTTTCGGTTTTCCAGTCGTACCAGAGGTGTAAAGAATGTAGAGAGGATGCTCGGAGTCGAGTTCCGCTGCCGGGCAATTGTCGCTGGCTTTGGCCATCAACTCGTGCCACCAATGGTCGCGACCTTCCTTCATGGTTTGCTCGGAGCCGGTGCGCTTGAACACGACTACGTGCTTCACCGACGGACAGCGGTCCATCGCTTCGTCCACGGCTGCCTTCAACTTCACTTCTCCGCCGCGACGATACGATCCATCCTGCGTGACCACGGCAATCGCTTCCTGGTCGGTAATGCGGTCCACCAGTGCGTTCGCCGAGAAGCCGCCGAAAATCACCGAGTGCGGCGCACCGATGCGCGCACAAGCAAGCATGGCGATGGCCAGCTCGGGACACATGCCCATGTAGATGGCGACGCGATCGCCCGACTTCACTCCCAACGACTTCAGCACGTTGGCGAACTTCTTCACTTCGGTAAGCAGCTGCTGGTAAGTGAGAGTGGTGACCTCGCCCGGTTCACTCTCCCAGATAATCGCAGCTTTGTTCTTACGCCAGGTCTCGCAGTGGCGGTCAAGGCAGTTATACGAGAGGTTAATCTTGCCGCCGAGGAACCATTTCGCCCAGGGTAGATTCCACTCCAGCACTTTGTCCCACGGCTTGAACCAATGCAGTTCGCGCGCGATATCGGCCCAGAAGGCTTCCGGATCGGCAGCCGCCTTGGCGCAAATCTTGTCGTACTCCTCTTTGCTGTGGATGTGTGCGTTCTTGCTGAATTCTGCTGGGGGTGGGAAACTGCGGGTTTCGGTAAGAATCGAATCAATGTTGGGGCCGGGTGCCTGCGATGTTGTCGACATCAAGATGCCTCCGATGAATGGTTGTGTTTGGTAATACTGTACTGCATCGACTGGCCGATGTAATCCATCTGGCCCTGGAACATTATTGGGTCGTCCTGCATGGCCTGGCCCGCCATTTCAGCGGGCCGAACAAGGTTGATGACCGGTTTCATTTGCCTTTGGAAGCTCCCACCGGCTGGTTGTCCAGTGCCGCCCTCATCTGGTGCCAGGCGTGCCTTGCTTCTTCCACCGAGCCCTCATCCTCGATGGTGGTTATGTCGCCGGGGTTCTTCTCCTGGGTGACTGCCTTGAGCACTCTTCGCATGATCTTGCCACTTCGTGTTTTTGGCAGCATATCCACGAAGTTAAGTTCGCCAATAACCGCGATCGGGCCCAGTTCGTGACGCACCTGCTCCAGCAGCTTCTGTTTCAGTTCCTCCGACGGAATGAAGCCCTGTTTAAGCATCACGAAGGCTGAGATGACCTCGCCGCGCAGTTCATCGGGCCGGCCAATGACGCCCGATTCCGCAACTGCGGGATGACCAAGCAGAGCCGTCTCCACTTCAATGGTCCCGATGCGGTGACCGGCGATCTTAATGATCTCGTCGGCCCGGCCGGCAAACCAGACATATCCGTCCTGGTCAATCTGCGCGGAATCGCCCGTGTAATAGACCCCCGGAATAATGGACCAGTAATCGCGGCCGTAGCGTTCCTTTTCGCCCCACAACTCCGGCGTCAGTCCCGGAAAAGGCCGCTTGATGACCATGATGCCTTTCTCGTTGACGCCGCAGGGTGTGCCGTCAAGCGCCACCACTTCGGCATCGATGCCTGGCATGGGCACCGTCGCCGAACCGGGCTTGATGGGCAACATTCCTAATCCATAAGGATTGCCGAACACCGGCCCGCTGGTCTCCGTCTGCCACATGTGGTCGATAACCGGAATCTGGTTCTTGAAAATCTTCTTCTGTAGCCATTCCCACGCCGGCGCGTTCAAGACCTCGCCCGCACAAAACACCCGTTCGAGGAACCTGTAATCAATGTTTCCGAAGGGCCCATCGCCATAACGCATCAGTAATCGCACAGCGGTGGGAGAGGTGAAAATTCCGGTTACGCGATACTCCTCAATCAGGGTTTTCCAGGTGCCCTCCGGTGTCGGATAGTCAAGCGCGCCTTCGAAGACGACCGTGGTCGCACCTGCAATCAAAGGTGCATACACAATGTAGCTGTGACCCACGATCCAGCCAATGTCGGAAGTCGACCACCAGACATCGGTCGGCTTCAGGCCGAAGAGCCACTGACCCATGCTGTGAATGTGGACCTGATAGCCGCCATGGGTGTGCACCGCCAGCTTGGGAGTGGCCGTGGTACCGGAAGTGGCCAGAATGAAGGCCGGCTCGTTGGCTTCCATCTTCACGTAATCGCCGCTCTCGCCGGCGCCGTGCTCCAGGAACTGCTCCCAAAGAATGTCTCGTCCGGTGCGCATGGGACTTTCACCTGGCGTTCGCTTGAGAACGATCACGTGCTCAACCTTGTCGCCGGCGTTCTCTAAGGCTTCGTCAACGATTTCTTTGAGTCGAGTATCTTTACCTTTGCGATAGGTGACGTCCGCGGTAAAGACCAATCGCGAGCCGCTGGCCTGAATGCGGTCCCCCAAGGCCTTTGCGCCAAAACCGGCAAAGACCACCGAGTGAATCGCTCCGATGCGCACGGTAGCCAGCATCAGAATGATGGCTTCCGGAGAAGTCGGCATGTAGAGGGTGAGGCGATCGCCCTTCTTGATGCCCATGCCCCGCAGCGCCCTCGCCACCTTCTCAACCTCATGCAGCAAATGCGCATAGGTGTACAGTCGCCGTTCACCGCGTTCGTTGAGGTAAATCAATGCCGTATGGCCGCCCCATCCACGCTTCACGTGATAATCGAGGGCGTTGTAGGCCAGATTAGTCTGGGCGCCAACGAACCACTTGAAGGTGGGAGCGTCCCATTGCAACACCTTGTCCCACTTACGAAACCAGGGCAGTTGGTCGGCCGCGCGTCCCCAAAAACCTTCCGGATCCTGCTTCCCTTCTTCGATCCATTTCTGCGTTACCGGACTGATCAGACCATGCGCGGCAACATGAGCGGCGGGTCCTTCAACTGCCGGCGTCGATGTGTTCTGGGGTTCAGGTACTTTCGTTGCAGTAGCCATGGGAGAGATTCCTTTCAATCTGCCAACCGAAAATCTGGCCGGACTGCTTTGGCGCCATCCGGCCAGCATCATTATGTTTCACACATGTTTCGGACGCTTTGCGAGGAACTCGGCGATCAGCGCCACCAAGGCCAGCACTGCAGCCGTGTAGAACGCCCGTTGGTAATTGTGGTACGTGTCAAAGAGCTTCCCGCCAATGCGGCCACCGAGAAGGCCGGCCACGCCCCATGCGGTAAACAGCATCCCGTAGTTAATTCCGGCATTCTTGGTGCCCCAGAAATCGGCAGCGGCAGCACCGTTTACGGACAACTGGGTGCCATAGCACCAGTAAACGATGAACAACATCACGAACAAGCCGGCTACATTGCCGCCCACGGCATACAAGACCGGCATGGCCACCATGGAGATGCCGATCATCAAACGCAACACATTGATGCGGCCCAGGTGATCCGACATCCAGCCGGAGAGAATACGTCCGGAAGCATTGCCGGCTGCGCCCACCACGAGACCGAGAGAAGCCAGCATGGTGCTGGGGATGCCGACGCTCTTTGCGAAAGGCACCAACTGGCTGATGACCATGAGACCAGCTGTACAGCCAAACGCATACGCAATCCACATGAAGTAGAAGGTGGGGGTGCGCAGCGTTTCCCCCGGGGAGAAGTCATACGCGGTGGCCGCAGCTTTCGAGCTCGGGGCGGGCACCCAGCCCGCGGGCTTGTAGCCTGCGGGAGGATTCTTTAGCAGGAATGCGCCGATGATGGTCATCACCAGGAAGATCGCGCCCAGGATTTGGAAAGTGGCGCGCCACCCGAAATTGGGGATCAGATAGCTGGCGGACAAGGGTCCGAAGATAGCGGATCCGGCGCCGTAGCCACCCACCGCTAGTCCTATTGCGAGACCGCGCTTGTCGGGGAACCACTTGGACATCACAGGAATCGGGGTCGCGTAGCCAAAACCGTTGCCTAATCCGCCGATCACGCCGAAGCAGATGAACAGGTACGTCAGGCTATGGGTGAACGCACACAAGAAAAAGCCCAAACTGACCAGCACTCCGCCGGCAAGGGATACCCAGAAGGGGCCGAACTTGTCCTGCAGCCGCCCGGCAACGATAAACGTCAGGGCGAAGACCGCCACTGCGATGGTGAAGATCGTCGAGGTATCGGCGCGCTTCCAATGAAACTCTTTCTCCAACGGAGCCACGAACACGCTCCACGCGTACAGCGTACCCAGCGCGAGATTCATGGACATCCCGCCCACCACTCGCCACCAACGGTTCAGCCCGGTGCTGCCAATCTCGACTGTATCGATTTTTTGCATTTGCGTTGCTGCCATTTCCAGTCTCCCTTCGAACGAAGCGAAGAACTATCGCCGCGGTTTCGTCAACGTTTAAGAACCGATTTGAAGCGTGGAAAACCCTGGATGCAAATCATATAGCGCACGAAACCGGGTGTCCTCGGTTTTCATTGGCCATTGCGAACTCGACCTCCTGAGAACCTGTCTGCTACGCAACCACCCCTGCCTGATCTGGGCGGGATCGGGCCGAGTCACAAAAACCGTCGGCGGGAGGCGACTTGGGGTAGAGGAGAGTGGTCAAAATCTCCACCCTTTCGGTGCAAAGCTGCCGGCCAGAACTAGGATTCCAGCCTTCCGACCGTGAACGTGAGTTCGGCGCCCGGACCCGACAGGGTGAAGTTGTGAGACCTTCGCCTCCCGCCTTTTTGAGCCGTTGTGGGCGGAATTTTCCTTCGCCGCATAGCCATGGGTCTGTGACTGTGGATACGGGTGCTTGTGATGTGTGTCACGCCCGTTACCGGACCGACATTGTCGCAGACGCCTGATCAGGGACTGCAGCGCGGTTTCCTGGGTCGCGAAACGTAAAATGCCACTTATAGGGGATGGCTGCATTTGGGGCTGCCTAAGGTGTTAACATGGCTATATCGCACGGAGGACAATCGTGGGGTCACCTTACGGCTTTGAGCTGGTTGAGAATTGCCTCATCTGCAAGCTGCGTAGTGACAGCTTCTTCTGTTCCCTCCCTAAGACGGCACTCGAAGCGTTTGACAAGATGAAATATACGGCTTCCTATCCGGCTGGAGCTGTACTGTTTGTCGAAGGCCAATCGCCGCGCGGAATCTACATGCTGTGCAAGGGCCGGGTCAAACTCTCCACCACGTCGGCCGAAGGCAAAACGCTGATCCTGAAAATTGCTCAGCCAGGGGAAGTCCTGGGGATGCACGCCACGGTCTCCGGAACGCCCTATGAGATCACCGCCGAAACCGGTCAGCCCTGCCAACTGAATTTCGTCAAGCGCGAAGACTTTTTGAACTTTTTGCAAAAGCACGGAGACGCCTGCCTGAAGGCGGCCCAACATTTAAGCAAAGACTGCCAGAGCGCTTACCAGCAAATTCGCAGCCTGGGCCTGTCGCATTCCGCGCCCGAGCGGTTGGCGCGCCTGCTGCTGGAGTGGACTTCTACCAGTGCTGAGCAAGCAGAGCCCAAGGTGAAACTGGCGCTCACTCACGAAGAGATTGCGCAGATTATCGGCACCTCGCGCGAGACCGTCACGCGCGTGCTCGCAGACTTTCGCAAGCGTCAGATCGCGGTGCTAAAGGGATCAACGCTGACGGTTCGCAACAAGGCCGTGCTGGAGAAATTGGTTGGCGCTTAGGCCACGATCACTTCCAATTTTGTCTTCCTTACAGGTTCCTAGGGCCGCGCTCTGCTAGAGACGACCGCAACCCACTTAAGCAATTCGTCCGCCGCTGAGACCGCCATTTCCGCTGTAAATTCCTGCCGCTTTCGCCTACAATAATTAAAGAGTCGTAGCGCACCCCGGCGCCGTTTTCCTGGGATTTCCCACATAATAACTGCGAGCGAAGGCTAGCGATTGGTGTCGCTCTCGAAGGAGAAGCCGTGAAGAAGGTCGGAGTCATTTTTGGCATGGAGACCACCTTTCCGCCTGCGTTGGTCGACAAGATCAACTCCATGAATGAGCCTGACGTTCAGGCTGAATTGGCCGTTGTTGGCGAAGTTCGTATGGCAGAGCCTTCTCCCTACGCGGTTATCGTGGACCGCATTTCGCACGACATCCCCTTTTATCGTGGCTACCTTAAAAATGCAGCTCTCTCCGGAACCATCGTGATCAACAATCCATTCTGGTGGAGCGCTGACGACAAATTCTTCAACTTCGCACTGGGAACAAAGCTGGGCGTGGCCATCCCCAAGACTGTCCTCCTGCCGCATAAGGAACATCCCCCGGGCACCACGGAGCGCTCGATGCGCAACCTTCAGTTCCCCATGCCATGGGACAGCATCTTCAGCTATGTAGGATTTCCAGCGTTCTTGAAGCCTTTCGACGGCGGCGGCTGGAAAGACGTATACAAAGTGAACTCGCCCGAAGAATTCTTCAATGCCTACGATCAGAGCCGCGATCTGTGCATGACTCTGCAGCGCGGGGTCAATTTCAAGGAGTACTTCCGGTGCTACGTTGTCGGTCAGGAGAAGGTCCACATCATGCACTACGATCCGTCGGCGCCCTTTCACGAGCGCTACGTAAAGAATCCGCCGGCTACCGATGCCAACCTGCTGGAGCGGGTGGAGCGCGACTGCCTAACATTGTGCCGTGCCCTCGGCTACGACCTGAACACGGTTGAATTTGCCTGCGAGGATGGCATACCCTACGCCATCGACTTCATGAACCCTGCTCCCGACGCTGATGTAAACTCCGTGGGCCAGGAAAATTTTGACTGGATCGTGAACGCCGTCGCGGAGCTGGCAGTGCGCAAAGCCAAGCAGCACTCCGGACTATCTCCGGAGTATCGCTGGAGCGCTTTCCTAAGTGGTTACACGGCGGAAGCGGATTCCAAGAGCGTAGAGAAAGCACCTAAAGCGGCGTCTGCATCCAAGCCGTCAGCCAAGCGAGCAACCAAGGGATAATTAAATGGAGCGGCCAAGCCTCAGCATCGGTATTGAAGAGGAATATCAGACGATCGATCCGGAGACGCGTGATCTCCGCTCGCACATTGCCTCTGAGATCCTTCCCAAAGCGAAGCTGGCACTGCACGAGGCGGTCAAGCCGGAGATGCACCAAGCCGTCATCGAGGTGGGAACCAAGGTCTGTCGCACGATCAAGGAAGCGCGAGAGGATATCCTATCTTTACGCCGGCAGATGATTACCCTGGCAGGTCAAAACGGTCTTTTGCTCGCCGCCGCCAGCACGCATCCGTTTGCCGATTGGAAGGTGCAGGAGATTTATCCTGATGAGCGTTACCACCGAGTACTGGAAGAAATGCAGATGCTGGCGCGGGCCAATCTCGTCTTTGGCTTGCATGTGCACGTAGGTATCGAGGACCGGAACACCGCCATCCACATCATGAACTCAATGCGGTATTTCCTGCCGCATATTCTGGCGCTGTCCAGCAACTCGCCTTTCTGGATGGGCATTCCAACCGGATTCAAGTCGTATCGTTCCAAAGTGTTCGAACGCTTTCCTCGCACCGGCATCCCCGACGTCTTTGCCAACTGGGCTGACTATGAAACCTTCGTTAACCTTCTGGTCAAGACGGGTTGTATCGACAACGGCAAGAAAATCTGGTGGGACATCCGCCCGCACCCAAGTTTCAGCACCTTGGAAGTACGCGTTTGCGACATTCCGATGCGCCTCGACGAAACCATTGCCATTGCGGCCCTCATCCAGGCGACCGTCGCGATGCTTTACAAGCTGCATGCATCCAACAAGAGTTACCGCATTTACGGCCGCGCTTTGCTTATGGAGAACAAGTTCCGCGCTTCGCGCTACGGCTTGCACGGAAATCTGATCGATTTCGGCAAGGAAGAGGAAGTACCGCTGCGCGATTTGATGGAGGAGTACCTCCGCCTGATTGAGGACGTAGTGGATGAACTTGGCTCGCGCGAGGAGATTGATTACATTCACCAGATGTTGGAGATGGGCACTGGCGCCGACCGGCAGTTGAAAGTGTTCGAAGAAACTGGCGATCTGAAAAAGGTCGTGGACTACATCGTAGCCGAGACCCGCGTCGGGGTCTTTGATCAGGCCGCCGCGCGCACCTAGCAACCAACTAGTTTGAAGGGGCACGGCTTTTAGCCGTGTCGCCAGGGTCGATGGAAATAATGGGCTTTAGCCCCTGAGGGAATTCGAACTGTTCGAATCGAGTGCGAAGTCCCTCAGCGGCTAAAGCCGAGCTCTCGGATCACGATTTGCGGCACGGCTGAAGCCGTGCCCTTTCAAGACAAAACATCCAGAAAGGATTTTTCTTGATTCAACCCGTTCTGACCGATCTCACCAAAACCCCAGTTGATGCCGAGCTTGCTCCTGGCGCTCACAACGCGGTGAATACCTGCCTGCGCATTCAGCCATGGGAAAAAGTCACGCTCATCACCGATAACGCTTGCCGCGACATCGCAGCCAGCATCGCACAGGAACTGCTACAGGTGGGCTCGCCGTTCAAAGCATTTGTGCTGGAAGACATTGCGCCACGCCCCTTGGTCGACCTGCCAGCGGAGGTCGCGGCCGATATGGAGACCAGCCAGGTCAGCATCTTCGCCGTCCAGGTGCAGCGCAACGAACTGAAGTCGCGCATGCAGATGACGGACATCGTAAATCGGCGCAAGATGCGGCACGCGCATATGGTCAATATCAATCGGCAAATCATGCTGGAAGGCATGCGCGCCGACTTCAATCGCGTGGACGAGCTCAGCAAGAAGGTCATCGAGATTGTCGGACAGGCAAAGGAGATCAGGGCCAAGAACCCAGCCGGCAGCGATTTGTCGGCCGCTCTGAATCCGAACTATCGATGGGTCAAGACCAGTGGCATCATCAGCCCCGACAAGTGGGGGAACCTGCCGGGGGGCGAGGTGTTCACCACGCCCGGAGAGGTAAACGGGACGTATGTTGTCGATGGCGTGGTGGGCGATTACCTGTGCGAGAAATATCAGGACCTGGCAAGTCAACCCCTGACGATTCACATGCGGAACAATCGCATCACCGAGGTCTTCAGCGACAACAAAGTGCTGGAAGAGGAGTTCTGGGCCTATACCCACACCGACGAAAACAGCCATTTGGTCGGCGAGTTTGCCATCGGAACCAACCTCGAACTCAAGCACGTCATTGGGCAGATATTGCAGGATGAGAAGTTTCCCGGCTTGCACATTGCCTTTGGAAACCCTTATGGCGCGCACACCGGAGCCGACTGGTATTCCAGCACCCACATTGACGTGGTCGGCACGCACTTCGATATCTGGGTTGACGGCCGTCAAATCATGGAGAAGGGCCGCTTCCTGATCGAGGCCTGAGGATGATCCCAAGCCTGCGCGAGGAGTTCAACCGCAACTTCACACCCGCCAAGTACCAGCAGCTCCTGAAGGATTTGGATCGGGTCTGCGGTACGCCCATTGGCTTCCGCGTCTCAGAGACGCCATGTTTCGTTCCGAAAACGTTGCTCGACCAGATGTCACAATATGGCCGCGAACTAGTCCTGCAACTAGTGGATAATCCTGACTACCTGCGAGCCTCGGACGCCTCGGTCCCTCCGCAATATAACGTGCCGAACGAACCGCCAAGGCCGATGTTCGTGCAGGTGGACTTCGGCCTGGTGCGCAACGCCGCCGGAGGGTTGGAGCCCAAACTCGTCGAGCTTCAAGCCTTCCCTTCCCTCTACGGATACCAGGCGGTATCGGCCCATCAATACATTGAGACTTACGATTTGCCGGCGAGCCTTGGCATCTATCTCAGCGGCTATGAGCCCGATTCGTACTGGACGCTGATGCGCCAGTTGATTGTTGGGGACCACGAGCCGGAGAACGTCATCTTGATGGAGATCGATCCTCAGCACCAAAAAACTTTGCCTGATTTCCTGGTGACACAGGCCGAATTGGAGATCGGCATCGTCGACATTCTGTCGCTGAAGAAGCGGGACAAAAAGCTGTTTTATACCAAGGACGGGCACGAGGTTGAGGTTCGGCGCATTTACAACCGCTGCATCGTCGACGAACTCGAACGCAAGGCGGTGAGGCTGCCCTTCGATCTGCGCGATGAACTCGACGTCGAGTGGGCGGGCCATCCTAACTGGTATTTCCGGATCAGCAAGTTTTCCATCCCGCACTTGAAACATGAGTGCGTGCCGAAGACATGGTTCCTCGACAAACTGGGCGAGCTGCCGAAGGACAACGAGAACTACCTGCTGAAGCCGCTGTATTCTTTCGCCGGAGTGGGGATCAAGTTTTCGCCGACGCAGGCTGACATTGACGCCATCCCGGTGGACCAGCGTCACAACTACATTCTGCAGGAGCGGATGCGCTTCGAGCCGGTCATTCAAACGCCGCACGGTCCAACCCAGATGGAAATTCGCATGATGTTTGTGTGGCCCGACGGAGGTGAGCTCACGCCGGTGTTGCCATTGGTTCGCATGGGCCGCGGCATGATGATGGGTGTCGATCACAACAAGAACCTGGAATGGGTGGGCGGCTCGGCGGCCCTGTGGGCGTGAGGGGTAGAATTCACCACTGAGGCACGGAGCGCACGAGTAAATCAAGGAAATCTGAAGAGCGTCACCTTTGGACTCCGTATCGCTCGCAGAAGGCCTCGGCAGACGTTGCATCAGACACACCTCTGTTTAGGGTGACAGATGACAAACAGGATCTTGCACGTCTCCGTGCGCTCCGTGCCTCCGTGGTGAACATTCACTCCTCACTCGTAGAATAGAGCTACGGCGCCCATCATGCTCTACCCCATCGATAATCTTCGCATCAAGTGGACCAAGGTCGTGCTTCCCCCTGTTTTTCTGGAGGAGGAGATGCCCACCACCGAAGCTGCTTCGGCGACCGTGCATCAGGCTCGCCATGAAATATGCGAGATTCTTGCCGGCAGAGACCGTCGTCTGCTGGTGGTGACCGGGCCATGTTCGATTCACGATACGGATGCGGCACGGGAGTATGCGGGCCTTCTGCAGCGTGCCATTGCCGAGTTCTCAACCGAACTGCGCATTGTGATGCGCGTCTACTTCGAGAAACCGCGCACCACGGTCGGCTGGAAGGGATTGATCAACGACCCGTTCCTCGACCAGTCGTACAAGATCAACGATGGTCTGAGACTGGCACGGCGGCGGCTGCTGGACTTGGCAGAAATGGGAGTGCCCGCCGGGACCGAGTTCCTTGACATGATCACTCCCCAATATCTCGCCGGCCTGGTTAGTTGGGGAGCTATCGGCGCTCGCACCACCGAAAGCCAGGTCCATCGCCAACTCGTCTCCGGCCTCTCCTGCCCAGTGGGATTCAAGAACGCAACGTCGGGGGACGTACAGATTGCTATCGAAGCGGTATTGTCGGCTGCACACCCGCACACGTTCCTGGGACACACCAAGCATGGACAATCCGCGATCTTTGTCACAACCGGCAATCCCGATTGTCACGTGATCCTGCGCGGTGGACGAAAGACCGTAAACTACACCGCCGATGCGGTCGCCCAGGTGTGCCAGGAACTACTGGAAGCCGGACTGCCACCTCGCGTGATGATCGATTGCAGCCATGCCAACAGCAACAAAGACCACACCCGCCAGCCTGCGGTTTGCCGCGATGTGGCCGGACAGGTTGCCGCGGGAAACCGGAATATCATTGGCGTCATGCTGGAAAGCAATTTGGTCGCAGGAGCTCAGAAGCTGGTCGCGGGAGAACCGTTGGTCTACGGGCAGAGTATTACCGACGCGTGTATGGAATGGGACGAGACAGTGGAATTGCTGGGCGAACTTGCGAAGGCAGTTCGGACCGGGCGGTGAATGGGCGGGCGGAGCAGTATCGAGGTCGCGCAAGGCATGGCCGGGCACGCGAACGCGAAAAATACAGGGCTTCCTTCCGCGATGCGAGTGTGAACCTTTTATGGTACAGTGTACTAAATAAGGTGCAAGGCGACGGACGCTCCACCGCCGCGAAAAATCCCGCTGATTTTTTTCCGCACGGCAGCGGGTAGCGAGCCAGTGAGGGATTGGCTGAAAGGGCTGGATGAAGCGGAGCGCCGTGCAATAGGGAAGGACCTGCTGCGGGCGCAATGGCGGTGGCCGGTGGGGATGCCGCTCTGCCGCCCTATAGGAAGCGGGCTGTGGGAGATCCGGACGGACTTGCCGACGAAACGCGCGGCGCGTGTGCTGCTCTGCCTTTATCGCGAGCACCTGGTCGCGTTGCACGGGTTCATCAAGAAAACGCGGGCCACGCCGGATGAGGATTTGGCAATCGCGCGAAAGCGCCAGAAGGAGTTGGAGCGATGAGCAAGAAACATATGGGTTCCAGCCTTGACGACTTCCTCAAGGAGGAGGGCATCTTCGAAGAGGCGCAAGCGCAGGCGGTCAAAGAGGTCGTCGCGTGGCAGCTCGCCGAGGCCATGAAGAAGAAGAAAATCTCCAAGAACAAGATGGCGGCGATGCTCAAGACAAGCCGCACCCAGGTTGACCGTATCCTGGATCCGAAAAACGACATTACGCTCGGCAGCCTGCAACGGGCGGCTGCGATGGTCGGGCTGCGGGTAACAATCGAACTGGTTTAGGGGAGGGGGATCGGCGAGTCGAAAATCCGGAAGTATGGACTTTACGCAAGACCGTGTAATTCAAAGATCGAGCTTCAAGCCCTCCACAAAGGACAGCCAGCTACGGCGGTATTCCGTCTCGCATTCCTTTGATTGGCTGACTGGCTGCCGACAGGACGGGCACATGCTATGCCCGTAAATGAGAATCAGATTAATAGACATCTGCTGTTGCGGCTGGATCTCCTGAGAGCAGAGCGGACACTCCTGCGAGCAGAGCGGCGTTAGAAATAGGCCGATGCCCAGTTTCACTTCGGCCCGCCCTCGGGCGGATTCTTCTTTTTCAATGACTGCTTAACCGCGTCCTTCAAGTTGCCCTGCACTTTCAGAACTTCGGGCTCCCGTCCCGGCCTTTCTCTGCGGCGTTTTTGGTTTCGTTCCCGGCACCAATATCTCCTCGTTTCTTAGCCCGCCGGGTGCCTACTCATTCGGATCGTTTGCGAATGAGGAGCACTGACAATCATGCGCCGCTTCTCTAGTCGCCCGCTGCCGCGCATCACCTGAGACCACTTAGTTCTGGGCCTCCATCTGCACCACTTCGACTGTTGGCGTCGCGGCCATCAGATACTCATTGATCGATTTCGCCGCTTTGCGTCCCGCGCCCATGGCGAGAATCACGGTTGCGCCGCCGGTCACGATGTCGCCACCGGCAAACACGCCCGGCTTCGAAGTCGCGAGATCGTCGTTTGCCGAAATGTATCCGCGCTTGGTTACCGCAAGTCCCGGAGTGGTTGACTGAATCAGCGGGTTCGCCGAGGTGCCGGCGGCAATAATCGCTACGTCGCACGGCACAACAAATTCCGAGCCTTTGACCGCGACCGGACTGCGGCGTCCAGAATCATCGGGCGCGCCTAGCTCCTGGCGAATGCACTTCACAGCCGTGAGATTGCCTTTCTCGTCACCGATGAACTCCACGGGATTCACCAGCATCTCGAAGTGAACGCCTTCGTCCTTGGCGTGGTGCACTTCTTCGACACGAGCGGGCATCTCTTTCTCAGTACGGCGGTAGTAGATGCTGGCATTCTTCGCGCCCAAGCGGAGCGCGCTACGAATGGCGTCCATAGCGGTATTGCCGCCGCCGACCACGATCACGTTGCGGTCCTTGCAGGGGTACAGCGGTTCGTCGAATTCAGGGAAACGGTAGGCCCGCATCAGATTCACGCGGGTCAGAAACTCGTTTGCTGAATAGACCCCATTGAAGTGTTCGCCCGGAACATTCAAGAAGCGGGGCAGGCCGGCGCCGGTGGCAATGAATACGGCGTCGAAACCTTCTTCCTGCATCAGCTCGTCGATGGTCACCGTCTTGCCGACCACGACGTTGGTCTCGAAGACGACGCCGCGACGGTGCAGCACGTCAATCTCGTGCCGGACAATGTCCTTCGGAAGGCGAAACTCTGGAATGCCGTACACCAGCACGCCGCCGAGTTCGTGCAAGGCTTCAAACACATGCACCTGATGTCCCATCTGAATGAGGTCGCCGGCGCATGCCAAACTCGCCGGGCCGCTACCGATGAGTCCCACTTTTTTACCCGTCGCCGGAGCAGATACCGGAGACCCGAACTGCCCCGTTTCGCGCTCCCAGTCTGCCACGAAACGTTCGAGGTAGGCGATTCCAACCGGTTCGCCCTTCTTGCCCAGCACACATCCCGACTCGCATTGGTCTTCGACCGGGCACACGCGACCAGTAATTGCCGGCAGCGCGTTGTCTTCGCGAACTTTCGAGGCCGCACCGAGATAGTCACCGGCCAGTATGAGATCGATTACCGCTCTCACGTCCACTGACACTGGACATTTTTCGACGCACCCCGGCTTGGGGCATTCAATGCAGCGCAGCGATTCCTGCCGTGCCTGCTCGATAGGGAAGCCCAGATTGACTTCCAGGAAGTTGTGCGCGCGAACTTCCGGATTTTGTTCCGGCACTCGTTGCCGTGGCAGCTTGATGCGCTCCTTGTTGGGCAACGGATTGTTACTAGTTTCTTTGCTACTCATCGAACACCCCCGCCTCAATTGCGGCGCATTCTCGACGCGTGACCATGTTCTCTCGCAAGGTTCTTAACTCCCCTTCCGGATCGGCTTGCAATCGCTCGATGCTGGCGCGTTCCTGCTCGCGATACATATTGTTGCGCTGCATCAGGACTTCGAAGTTGACCTGGCTGGCGTCGAACTCAGGTCCATCCACGCACGCGAATTGGCTGCTGTTATTCACCAGAACGCGGCAGCCACCGCACATACCGGTGCCGTCCACCATGATCGAATTCAAGCTGACGATGGTCTTGATATGCTGCGGCGCGGTGAGGTTTGCTACGGCACGCATCATGGGCACCGGACCGACAGCAAGTACGTAATCCACCTGCCCGGATGTCACCAGTTCCTTGAGCTTGTCGGTGACCAATCCCTTGTCGCCGTAGCTGCCGTCGTCGGTAACGACATAGGTTTCGTCGCTGACCGCCCGGACCTCGTCTTCCAGCACCAGCAGGTCTTTGCTGCGCGCGCCGACGATCGAGATAACCTTGTTGCCCGCGCGCTTCAGTTCCCGCGCAGTGGGGTAGGCCATGGCGGTTCCCACGCTGCCACTGACCACGACCGTGGTTCCAAACTTTTCGATTTCAGAGGGCTTACCGAGCGGGCCGACCACGTCAAGAATGGAGTCGCCCGCCTCCATCATGCTGAGCAGCATGGTGGTCTTGCCAATAGCTTGCACCACGATGGTGACCGTGCCGGCTTTGGGATCAGCGTCGGCGATGGTCAACGGGATGCGCTCGCCAAATTCATCCAGCCGAAGAATGACGAACTGCCCCGGCCGCTGCTTGCGTGCGATTCGGGGAGCTTTGATGACAAAGAGCTTGATACCTCGCGCCAGAGGACGCGCTTCCAGGATGTCGAACACGGTACCCTCCGCCTTTGATTCTCCGGAGGTACGCACACTCAGTCTGTGGCATACGTCACAGACCCGGCGGACATAGCGCACATGGCGGGAAAGGCCCCAACGAAATGAAAGGTCCCTGCTATTGCGGGTTGGTTTTGTTCTCGACTTTGGCAGCGCCTTCTTCCGTCTTGGATGCGCTCTTGTTTACGACTTTCTTCGTCGTCGTTCTTGGTGGCGTGACCAACATCTTTGGCTGCGTTCTTCGTCGAATGACCCGCGTCTTTCATGTCCTGTTTGGCGGTGGGATGAGGCGTTGTGGTGGTTGTGGTGGTGGTCGTGTTATTGTCCTGGGCAACAGCAATGTCCGACCGCGAGCGTGGCTGCAAGCAGAAGCGTACCTGCTACTCTCATTCTCTTCTCTCCGGGGCCTACATGTTCGGAGTGAGATGCAGAAAACTCCTCTCGTGTCGCTCATCGCTTGGCGCAAACAAAGTTGATCAAATGCGCTAACATAGGCAGACTTCGGCTGGTAAGAGGAATCCAATGACGGTCACCGGTTTGTCTCCAGGAGTCGAGCATGGCATGGTATCCGACTACTAGAATCCATCACTCGAAGCGTCTAACGAAAACACGCGTTGCTGGCCGCATTTCATGTCCCCGCTCCGTCGGCGCAGCAGTCTTGCCGTTCGCGCTGCTGGTGACTCTCTGGTCCGCCGCGCCCGCGCGAGGATATGCGTCTGATCCTGCTGCGGCAGAGGCGGCTTCGACGACCGACGCGACCCTGCCCGATGCGCCTTCCGCCTCCGAAGAGTCGCAGTCGAATTCTTTCCGGAAATCGCTGGGAAAAGCCGTCAAGACGATCGGGGAAGACGAACTCCACATCATCAAATCGCCATTTTCCGTAAGCGCGCTTAAAGTGGGACGCTCTCGTCGTGGGCTCAACCGGAATTCTGATTGCGAACGACGAGAGCGTGTTGCACCAAGTTCCCGCTAGTTGGCACAACACCAGTATCAATATCTCCGACGCGGGCGTTTACGGATTGGGCGCGGCAGCGGGCGGTATTTTGGTCACCGGATTGATCACTCACAACGATCACGCCATCGATACCGGAATACGTAGCGCGGAGGCGAGCATTGACAGCGTGATTCTTTATGCAGCCCTGAAAGCAGTCTTGGCGCGCCAGCGTCCGTATACGGGCGAGGGCGAAGGAAAGTTTTTTTCCGGCAATTGGACTAGCGGCTCGTTTCCTTCGGGCCACGCGACCATTGCGTGGACCCTGGCCTCGGTCATGGCGCACGAATACCCCAATTGGCCCATGCGTCTGCTGATGTACGGCGCGGCAACCGCGGTCAGCACAACTCGTGTAACCGGTGGAGTGCACTTTCCTGCTGATGTTTTTTCAGGATCGGTAATCGGGTTTGGCGTAGGAACCTACGTCTCGCACAAGGACCGCCAGAAACTCATCGTGCCGCGTTCCCAAAACAGGATGAGGCGCTTGGAAAACGCAGTCCTGGAGCACGTGGCAATTCAGTAGCTCCACTACACCACGAAGTACTTTGCTGCGGGATGATGCACGACGATGGCCGAGGTGCTCTGTTCGGGATCGAGCAGGAACCCAGTGGTCAGATGCACTCCGATGTTTTGGTCGGGATGCAGCAGGGCAAACAGCTTCGTCTGGTCTTCCAGATTAGGGCAGGCTGGATAGCCAAACGAATAGCGCGAGCCGCGATATTTCTGGTGGAACAGGTCGCGTATGTGCGGCGAGTCGTCGCCCGCAATGCCTAGTTCCTCGCGAATCCGCTTATGCGCCAACTCCGCCAGCGCTTCAGCTGATTCCACACTGAGTCCGTGGAGGTAGAGATACTTGGTGTACTCTCCACCTTCAAAAAGCTTCTGGGTCTCGTGGGACGCGGTTGCTCCGATGGTCACACACGACATGGCAAGGACATCCATGCGCCCGCCGCTCTTCGGCAGCAAGAAGTCGGCAATGGACAAACGCCGGCCTTCGCGCTGACGTGGGAACGTGAAGCGCAGCGTCTCCGGCGGGACCGGGTCGCCCTGCTTCCAACCTTCGGGCAGGTTGTACACGATGACGTCATTGCCTTCGCCCTGCGCTCCAAAGTATCCATACACAACTTTGGATTCAAACCATCCGGCGGCGATTACTTCTTCTTCCAGGTCCTTCAGAATCGGCCGGTATTTGGTCTCGACCAGGCGGCCGTAGTCTTCCTGTGAGGCGGTCTTCAACTGCCACTGGTTCTTGAACAGGGCGGTTTCGTTGATGTACTGGAAGATTTCCCGCAGATCGAAATCTTGCGGCTTAAGTACACGAATGCCCCAGAACGGAGGGTGTGGAATATTCGGCGCCGGCGCAATCTCGATGCTCGGCGCAGTGGCGGCTTCTGCGCCATCGCCAGAGGCAACGGCGGCCCGGGCGAACTCTTTGACGACCTTACCCTCGGCGATGCGCTTCTCGCGCGCCCCATTCGGTGATGCGAGGTCTTCCATGAGGTGCAGACCGGCGAAGGCATCGTCAGCGTAGAAAATGCCGCCGGTGTACTCGCGGCGGAGATCGTCTTCGACGTACTTGCGAGTGAGCGCAGCTCCGCCGCAGATCACCGGGAACTCGAGCTTCTGGTGGTGCAGGTCCTGCACAACGTATTTCATCTCTAGCGTCGACTTCACCAGCAGACCGCTTAGTCCGATGGCGTCGGCTTTTTCTGCCAACGCGGACTTGATGATGGCATCCGACGGCTGCTTGATGCCGAGGTTGACCACGCGGTAGCCGTTGTTGGTGAGGATGATATCCACCAGGTTCTGGCCGATATCGTGGACGTCGCCCTTCACCGTGGCCAGCACGATGGTCCCCTTCTGGCTGCCTTCTTTTTTCTCCATCTTGGGCTCGAGATAGGCGACGGCCGCCTTCATGACGCCTGCGGAGTCAAGCACGGACGGCAGCTGCATCTTACGCGCGCCAAACAGATCACCCACGGTGCGCATGCCATCCAGCAGCACGTTGTTGATGAGCTCCAAAGGCGTGTAAGTGACGAGCGCTTCTTCCAGGAGTTGGTCGAGCGACTTCTTATTGCCGCCATCGCCAATTGTCTTTTCGCCGTTAATAATCGACCACTTCAGCTTGTCTTCGATGGAGAGCGTGTCCACATGCGCGGTGGTCGTCTCTTCCTTGCCCTTCGTCCCGGCGAAGTGCGCCATGTAAGCCTGCAGCGGGTCGCCGTTCGACTGATCGTAGTAAATCAGCTTGCGCGCCAGATCGACTTCCGCCTCGGGAATCTTGTACAAGGGATAAATTTTGCTGTAGTTCACGATGGCCATGTCGAGACCGTTATCCACGGCTTCGTGCATGAAGACGCTGTTCAGGATGCGGCGCGAATAGGCGTTCAGTCCGAAGGAGATGTTGCTGACGCCGAGGATGGTCTTTACCTCGGGCAACGCTGTCTTGATTGCCTTCACGGCCTTCAACGTCTCGATTCCGGCGTTGCGGTAGTCTTCTTGCCCGGTCGAGATAGGCAGAGTCAGCGCGTCAAAGATGAGATCGCATGGACGGATGCCATACTTGTTGACGGCCAAATCGAAAATGCGCTTGGCGATTGCGGTTTTTGTTCTCTGCCGTTAGCGCCATGCCATCTTCATCGATGGTGAGCGCTATCACCGCCGCGCCGTAACGCTTCGCCATGGGCAGAACTTTGGAGGTGCGGTTCTCGCCATCTTCCAAGTTGATGGAATTAATGATCGCTTTGCCCGGAATGCGCTTCAGCGCTTCTTCCACCACATCGGCCTCGGTGGAATCGACGGTGATCGGCGCAGGAACACGGGTGGCAATCTTTTCGAGAATATTGCTGACGTAGCCCTTCTCGTCCTCCCCAACGATGGCGCAGCACAGGTCGAGCATGTGCGAGCCCTCATTCACCAGCTTCTTGGCGAGTGTGAGGATGCCATCGTAGTTCTGCGCGCGCACCATGTTCTTGAAGTGCTCGACGCGGGTGGTGGTGTTCATCTCCTCGGCCACAATTAGCGGCTTGGGATCGAGGTCAAGAGGCACCATGGAATAAGCGCTGGCTGCGGCCGCGGTAGTCGTCACTGCGCGCTTGGCAGGATCGAGGTTGGCGCACGTATCCGCGACCGCCTTCAGATGCTCGGGCGTAGTGCCACAACAACCGCCCACAATGCGCACCCCATACTCGGTGATGAACTGCTTGTGATAATCAGCCAGTTCTTGCGGTTGCAGCAGGTACACGGCATGACCACCTACGTTTTGCGGCAAGCCGGCATTGGGCAGCACGGAAACGTGCTTCGGCGAATTAGCACCCAAGTATCGAACGGCGTCGTTCATCTCCTTCGGGCCGGTGGCGCAGTTTAATCCGATGGCGGCAACGTCGAACATCTCCAGCGTCGTAAGGGCTGCGCCGATCTCGGTGCCTAACAGCATCGTGCCGGTGGCCTCGAGCGTGACTTGCACCTGTACGGGAACGGTCTTGCCCGTCTTCTTCAGCGCGTCGAAGATGCCAACTAATCCCGCCTTGGCTTGCAGGATGTCCTGGCAGGTTTCCAGCAGGAGAACATCGACCCCACCTTCGATGAGGGCGACCGCCTGGTCAGTATAGGACGCGGCCATATCGTCGAAGGTGATGTGTCCTAAAGAAGGCAGTTTCTAGTGGGACCCATCGATCCCGCGACGAAGCGCGGGCGGCCGTTCGATGAGAAACTTGCAGCCACTTCGCGGGCCAGCTTGGCGGCGGCAAAGTTGATCTCGTGTACTTTGTCCTGCAGGTCGTATTCGGCCAGCACCACGCGGGTCGCACCAAAGGTGTCGGTTTCGACCACGTCGCTTCCCACGCTGTAGAAAGCAGCGTGAATGTCCTTGATGATGTCAGGACGGCTCAGCACCAACAGCTCGTTGCAGCCCTCCTTGCCCCAGTAGTCGTCGACAGAGGGATTGCGGGACTGGATGCTGGTACCCATGGCGCCGTCGTAAATGACGACGCGTTCTTGCACGGCTTTTAGAAAATCGCTCATTCGTGTTAGGTTGCGGTTTTACCGCAGGATCGTCGCGCGCCGAACACGTCAATAAATTTCGCTGACGGTTTGGAATGCCAAGGCCCGCGCTTGCAATTAAGTATCGCAGTTTCCCTTGTACGGCGAAAGTTCAGCACAGCAAAGTGCAGTGTTCGCAACCTCTTAGGGCTTTCCCTGCATTGAGAGGATAGGACAGGAGTCGAGGCGGCAGACGACTCCGCACTTACAACCAGGGCTGCACCAGCCCCAATCCTGAGCTAGCGACCTGACCGGACAACCTGCAAAACAACCAACCCATTGACCGGCAATTCTACGGTCAAGGTAGTGTCGGTTAGCTCGTCATAATCCGGGGAAGGCAATTCCGACTGCTCTCGCAATTCCTTGATCTGGGCCGGCGTGGGATAACGCGGTTTGTCCATTTTCTCGTACAAGCCCAGGGTGTTGCCGTGCTCCGCATCGACGCGGGTGGTCCGTACACTGGATCCGGGTTTCACTCCCTTGAAGTCGAGCTTCACGGTTCGCGGCCCGCCGGTGGAACCAGGATTCACCAGGTTCCACAATGCGATCATCAGCGTGCCGCCGCTGGTTTTTGTGACCAGCACATCCTGGTTGGCATTTTCGAGGCGTTGATCGCCCAGCCGGTGCAGCACCTGAAAGGCATAGTACGAGGGCTTGGGAATGCCGCCAGCGGCAATCACTCCAAAGCCGCCATAAAACGGTTCCTTCACGACTCCCTGTTCTTCGAACACGTCGGAGAAGGTCCAGTAGGACATCATCTGCGTAAGACCGTCACACTGGCTGATGGTGGTTGCCAGGTAAGGACCCATGTATATGGAATCGGTGACTGCCACATGGTTGTCGTAAGCGGCGTTAAACTCACTCCAAATAAGCGGTAGATCCGGAAGAGCTGAGGCCTTGATTTCGTCGTGTACCTTTTTCACCGCACGGCAGACCATCTGATCGCGCGGGATTTGTTCATTGGTGTGGAAAACGTCGCTGGCTTTGTCATTGCCATAAACGTGGCTGGAGACAAAGTCGAGGGGCACGTGGGTCTGGGCCGCATGCTTGATCATGGCATCAACCCAGGCGGCTTGCGCGCTCGCCGGACCGCCGACCTGCAATCGCGGGCTCACCGCTTTGATAGCCTTGGTGGTGTGGTCGTAGAGCTCGAAATAAGATTGCTGCCGGGGAGTTCCCGCCCAAAAGTCGAGATTAGGTTCGTTCCACACCTCAAAGTACCAGGTTGCAACCTCTTCGATACCGTAGCGCTCGACCAGATGCTTCATGAATTGGGTAATCAGCTCGTCCCATTTGGCGTAATCCTTCGGCGGCGAGACGTTGGGGCGATACCAGAACGATTGCAGATCTTGCCGGGCGGCAAGCTGGGAAGGCATAAAGCTGAGCTCGACAAACGGTTTCACGTCGTTAGCCAGTAGGCCATCATAGATTTGGTCGACATAGGAGAAGTTGTAAATTGGATGGCCCTGCTTGTCTTCGGAATACACGCCCACGTCGTCGTCGAGAATGGCATGAAAGCGCACGTAACGAAATCCGGTGATCGTGTGGACCCAACGCAAGTCGCGGCGATAAGACTCGCGCAAACTGAGACTGGCTCGTCCGGAACCGAACATCTGCTCCCAATAATGTGGAAACGGATGAGCGGGGGCGTCAGCGTCAATGGTGATGGTTTCTACGGGTGCCTGGGCCAACAGGGGCAGCGCGAAAAGGACCAACAGGAGCAGCCAACGGGGATTTCGGAAGTGCGGTGACATCGGTTCTCCCAGCTTTACAGTCTAATTCAGCCTGCCGTGACTATTCGGTGAGAGGGCGCGCGTGAGGCGCGCGATGTCTGGAATGACGGCTGCCTGCAGTATGCAGGGTATCGGCAGGAAAAAATACGGATTTCTTGGGGGCAAGAAAAGGCGCCGGGCGATGGTTATCGTCCCGGCGCGCGAACAATAAAATTTGCCATTCGGTTACAGCAATTTACGGCGGATGGAACCAAGAACTCCGAGGACACCCGTGCCCAGCAACAAGAGGCTGCTTGGTTCAGGGGTAGTTCCTCCGGAGCCGGGATTACCGCCCCACTGGTTGCCTCCTGAGTCAAGCAGGAAGAAATCGACCGTGGACTGGCCGTCCCCGTCTAGAACATCGAAGACCGAGGAATAGTTGCCGTCGATGGTCCAGGTTTCTGTCGGCCCGCACTGGCTGCAAAAAAATCCAGAAGGTTGGAGGCCGAAAGCGTCGGACCAGCCGTCCGGGTTGTCGGGCTGGACGGGAGCAAAGTTCGATTCGGGAAGGTCAGGCGTGAGCGAGTTAAACCCGATCCCTAGGATATTGAATCCGTTGGTAACGGTCACAGACGCTGCTATGCTTCCGTCCGGGTTGAGCGTAAATGTAATCGACCCCTGACTCGGGACCATCTGGAGGCTGGTATTGAGGTTGAACTGGGCAGTGACGGAATCAGCAAAGGCTCCGACGCTGAGCAGGCAGAGACACAGCACTAAAAACATCCCACGACGCAGGTGCATGAAGCGCCCTCCTATCGACGAGGCTGGACATATCCATCGAGCTGTAATGCAAATTAGCCACCAAACTAAAGTCAATGGAATCTTGTGCTTGCAGTGTGACAACCGAAAGAAGTTGCAGACTATTGCATAGAGGTTCGGGGCAAAAGGATAATTCTGTGCCCTATCCGATGCTCGCGATTGTTCGGAACTGTCTCAACTCTTAAGACCCTGAAGCTGAAGAAATTGCCTTACCACCTCCGCGGCGTCGCGCTTCTCGCCGTCCACTGCGTAGTTCATCTTCCGCATCTCCTCGGCCGTAATGCGGCCGCCCAGTCGCTCGAAGGCTGGTTTCGCTTGCGGACATTTTTGAAAGACCTGCGGACGAACAATTGGCACGGCATCGTAGGGAGGAAAGTAGTGCTTGTCGTCTTCGAGCACGACAAACCCAAGCGCGGCGATCAAGCCGTCGGTATTGTTACCGGCGACTAGATCGACCGACTTGTTTTGCAGTGCACGGTAGAGCAATCCCAAATCCATAACGCGTGGCGCTTCCGCAAACTTCAGATCGTAAGTTTTGACCAGTCCTTTGTAACCGTCCTGTCGCTCGAGAAATTCATATCCGACTCCCAAGCGTAAGTCAGGTGCGGCCTTCGCCACTTGCGACAAAGTTGTAACTTGCAAACGACGCGCATCATCCCCTCGCATGACCATGGCGAAGCTGTTGTTGAACCCGAGCGGCGGCATCACATCCAGGCCGAACTTGCGCAGGTAGTCGTTCTTTACCTGCTGGTAGACGCTTTGGGAATCGCCAGAAGGGTTCTCTTTCAGGATGGCGGCGAGCGCGGTTCCGGTGTACTCGACGTACATGTCTATGCGTCCAGCGAGCAGGGCCTGGTGACAGATGTAGGTGCCGGCAAGATAGAAGCGGCGCTGAACCGGCTGACGGCAAACGCTCTCCAAGTATTGCGCTAGCAATTCGCCTAAGATCAGTTGCTCGGTGAAATTCTTGGAGCCGACGGTGAGATCGTTCTGCTGCCGTGAGCACCCCGCAGCGGAAAGCAGCGCAAGTCCGGCCAGGAAGCTGCGACGGTCCATGTCAGTGGATCCTGCGGACCATCAGCTTTTCAAAGCCACTGAGGAGCAAGTCGGCACCCAATGCCATAAGCGCGGCCGGAATGGCGCCGGCAAGAATCACGCCGTTATCCACCATGGCGATGCCGCGGAAGATGAACTCGCCAAGTCCGCCAGCGCCGATGGCTGCCGCAATGGTCGCAACGCCGATAGTTATCACTACTGCCACCCGAACGCCTGCAAGCATCACCGGCAACGCCAATGGGAGTTCCACATGCCAAAGCAGCTGGCCCGAAGTAAGGCCCATGGCGATTGCAGCCTCGCGGACCGGCGCGCTGATGCCCGAGATCCCCACATAAGTATTGCGAACCACCGGAAGCAGCGCATAGAGAGCGAGGGCGATAATCGCCAGACGGTCGGCGCGGGCACCCAGCCATGGTAGTGGCAATAGCAATCCGAAAAGGGCGAGGCTGGGAATCGTCTGCACTACGTTGGTGCTTCCGAGGACAAAGGCCTTCCACTTGGGACGGCGGGTCAGCAGAATTCCCAGTGGCACACCGATCAGGATGGCCAGCGCCATCGAGATTCCCACCAGCCAAAGGTGTTCGGCGGTCAAGGTTGCCACTTCGCGCTTATGGGTAAGAATGAAGTTCACTCGATTGCACGCACCTTTGACCGGCGAAAATCCGGGTCCGCGACCCACCGCCGCACTCGGCGCTTGTCCACCGAGAGAATACATCAGCAGGCGAGTGGCAGTGTTACCATGCTGCGTTGGGCTGAGAGCCTTTGACTGCACCACTGCGTCGATGCGATAGAGGCTCAGAACGCGCCCCCCAGGCCCTATCACCCTCGATGCGACTGTTATGATGAAGGACAAAAATTCCAGCCCGATGTTATCCCCAATCAAACAGCCTCTTGCGCCAGCTTCCGTCGATAGTTATTTGCTCGAAGTAGCCGACGCAGTGAACCGGACGCTGGATTTAAACACTCTGCTGCAACGCGTGGCAGAGATGCTGAAGCGGGTGATCGATTACGAAATTTTTGCCATCCTCCTGCTGAACGAGAAGGCGCAAGAGTTGCGGGTGCGCTTTCAGGTTGGCCATCCTCCGGAAGTAGCGGAACGCATTCGCATTAAGGTTGGGCAAGGCGTAACCGGGCAGGCGGTACAGCGCCGCGAGACGGTGCTAGTGAACGACGTGGCCGCCGAAGAGAATTTCGTCAACTTCACGCCGGGCGTGCGTTCTGAGTTGGCCGCTCCCCTGATCGCCAAGAACAAGGTGATCGGCGTGATCGACGTGGAAGCCGCCCAACCGGGCGCATTCACTGAGGAACATAAGCGTCTGCTGACGTTGTTCGCTTCGCGTATCGCCAGCGGCATCGAAAACGCCCGCCTCTATACTCGCGTTTCGCGGCAGGCGCGGCAGCTGACTCTACTGACCGAGATCAGCCGCGAACTGAGCTCCATTCTGAACGTTGATCAACTGCTGCAGCGGATTGCCGACCTGGTAACCCGAATTATCGACTATCAGATGTTTTCCATCCTGTTGCTGGACCCGACCGGAACTCTGTTGCAGCACCGCTTCTCGTTGCGCTTCAACGAGAGCGTGAAACTCAAGCACGAGATTCCGCTGGGCGTCGGCCTGGTAGGATACGCCGCTCTGCACAAGCAGGCCGTGCTGGTTCCGGACGTCAGCAAGGACCCGCGTTACATTAAGGCAAATCCTGAAACGCGCTCGGAGCTTTGTATTCCGCTGATCTACAAAGACAAGGTGATCGGCGTGCTCGACATCGAGCACACGCGTCGCGGCTACTTCACCGAAGACCATGTGCGCACCATGACCACCTTGGCCGCGCAGGTGGCCATCGCAATTGAAAATGCCACGCTCTATGAGCGAATCGCCCGTCAGGAGAAGCGACTGGAGCAGGACCTGGCCTTGGCGCGAGAGTTGCAGTTCCGGCTGCTGCCGCAGAAAATGCCGCATTTCCGCAATGCCGAGGTGGCTTCGCGCTTTGCGCCGGCGCGCCAAATCGGCGGCGACCTCTACGACTTCCTGAAGTACAGCGGGCAGGGCATGAGTGGCATCGCGGTTGGCGATGTGAGCGGTAAAGGCGCACCGGCTGCTATCTATGCCGCGCTGGTCAGTGGTCTCGCGCGTTCGATGGCCAACGAAGAACCCAGTGCAGCGGGCATGCTGGAAGCCATCAACCTGTCTCTTTCAGAACGGCCGATCGAGGGACAGTACGTCTCCATGATCTACGCCATCTGGGACGACACCCAACGCTTGCTGCAGATCGCAAACTCCGGCTTGCCTCGGCCCCTGCATCTTCGCCATGGAAAGTTGCAGGAGATTCAGGTTACCGGATTGCCAATTGGACTGTTCCCCACCGCAACCTATGACGAGCTGAACCTGCGCGGGCAGGCAGGAGACGTTTTCCTCTTCTTCAGCGACGGCATTCTCGACGCTACCAGCGCGCAAGGGGAAATGTTCGGACGCCATCGTTTGGAGAAAATCGCGCTGGCTAATGTCCGCGGTACCGCCGAAGAGCTGGTGGACGCCATCTTCACGGCTGTCTCCAGCCATGCGGAAGGCGTGGAGGCATTCGATGACCAGACCATCGTTGCCCTCAAGGTGAAAGGAGCTTCGGCCAAAAAGTGAAAGCTGCGCGACCGCCGGAACGTCCACCTGCCTTCACCTATCGCCGGGTGAAGCAGGCCCGAGGCCAATCCCGGCTCGAAATGCAAGCGGGCGACGTTCCACTGCTGCGGCTCGCCGAGCTCTATGACACGCCGCTTTATGTATATTCCGGTTCGACCACTCGTAAACGCTTTCAACAGTTCGACGACGCGTTTCGCGGTAGTGAGCACACCATCTGTTACTCGGTGAAGGCGAATTCAAATCTTTCCATTTTGCGCCTGCTGGCGCGGCTGGGCGCCGGATTTGACATTGTGTCTGGCGGAGAGCTTCAGCGAGTGACCGAGGCTGCCAGCAAAATCAAGCCAAGGATCGTCTTTTCCGGAGTAGGCAAGCTCGCCCACGAGATCGATTTGGCGCTTGGCACCGGCATCCTGCTCTTCAATGTCGAAAGCGCAAGCGAGCTGGAATTGCTTGCAGAACGCGCGACGCATCTTCGCAAGTCAGCCTGTTTCGCGATAAGGGTGAACCCTGATGTCGCGGCTGAAACCCACCCCTATATTTCCACGGGACTGCATCAGCATAAGTTTGGTGTGCCCTGGCGGGACGCGACCGCGCTCTACCGAAAAGGCGCCCAAAGCCCCTATTTGCTGGCAGCCGGCGTGAGCGTTCACATCGGCTCGCAGATTACGGACGTGGATCCGTTTCGCCAGGCGATGGAGCGCGTTGTCAGCCTGGCGAGCTCGCTACGTGCTGAAGGGCACGACATCCGCTTTGTCGATGCCGGCGGCGGTCTCGGCATCGGGTATGAACGCAACGGCGAAGTTGAGCTTGCCGCCCAAACCAAGAGGTACGCGAAGGCCCTGCTGGATCCGCTGAAAAGTCTCGGACTGCATCTCTTGCTGGAGCCGGGGCGCACCATCGTGGGGCCCGCCGGAGCCTTACTGACCCGCGTCATCTATCGCAAGCGCAACAATGGCAAGCAATTTGTGGTGGTGGATGCGGCCATGAATGACCTGCTCCGCCCTTCGCTCTACGGCGCCTATCACGAGATCGTTCCGGTGGTTCTGCGCAAAGACCAAGCGAGGGAAACGGTGGATGTGGTGGGACCGGTTTGCGAGAGTGGAGACTTCCTGGCCCGCAACCGCGAACTGCCGTCGGTGCAGGAGGGCGAACTGCTCGCTGTGCTCGATGCCGGCGCATACGGGATGTCGCTTGCTTCCAACTACAACAGCCGTCCCCGTCCGGCTGAGGTGCTGGTGGATGGCAAGCGGGTACGACTCATTCGGAAGCGGGAGTCTGTCGGCGACCTACTGGCACTTGAGCGCACCTGACCACCCCACCAGAGTCTCATACGATTTAACTCTCTTGATTCCACGATTTTGCTGGTTGCGTTTGGCGGCGAGTTGTCCTATCCTCGCTTTCCACTGGAGATTGCATGCAACCAAATAAGTATGACGCAGCCACTTCCACTGCGGTCTGTCTCTGGTGTTATTCCCAATATCTTAAAAGCACAAGCCGGGCTCGTGACGGGCAGACGTTTTGCTCCAGGAAATGTGAATTGATTGGACGTTCCTGGTTGGAAGACAGCTTGAAGCCTGACAGCGAATAACCGAAAGGCGCGGCTTCCCGCCGCGCCCTTTCTTTCAGACATTTCCCAAATTCCACGATCGTTCCCCGCGGCTCCTTCGGGTGTCACCCTAAACCGCGTCGGCGGTCACCGTTGGGTTTCTGCCGCGATAGGGGTCCTTCGACCCCGCGCTGCGCTCGTCGCTCAGGATGACACTAGGACAATTCTGCCGGCAGCTTGCTCTAGCGCTGTCCCCACTTCAACTTGGCGCGCAGTGCTTCGAAAAACGTTCTCCGCATGCGCAGCAGCTTCACCCTGTGGCTGGCACGACAGCAAACCAACCGATCGCCCTGCTTCACCGGAAGCCCTACCTGTCCGTCAATGCTAAGGAAGGCATCTTCTTCGTCTGAAGTCTCTACCCGCAACTCGATCTGCGCCTTGTCGGTAACCACCAGAGGACGATGAGTGAGCGAGTGGGGACATACCGGCGTTACCACGAAGGACTCGACCGACGGCATCAGGATGGGACCGCCCGCCGCCAGCGAATATGCGGTGGAACCGGTGGGAGTCGCGATGATGACACCGTCTGCTTTGTAGTTGAAAACGAACGAGCCATCAATCAGCAGGTCGAAGTCAATCAGGCGCGAGATCGCGCTCTTGTTCACCACCGCATCGTTGAGGGCAAAGTGGTGCGCCCGACATTCGCCGTCCCTAAACAACCTGCAATCCAGGACCGCGCGCTGTTCCATGGGACAGAGGCACGAGTCCACGGCGTCGAGCGTGGAGTACATCTCGCTCAACGGCACTTCGGTGAGAAATCCCAGGGAGCCAAGGTTGACCGCCAGGATGGGTACGCCTTCGTGCGCGACTGAGCGCGCCGCCGAAAGCAAGGTACCGTCTCCGCCCAGCACCAGGGCAAAGTCGGGATGCTTGACCCCTATCTGCTCCCGTGGAATTGTCTCTTCACCGTTGGTGTATGCCGCGGTTTCAATATCGAGGTAGATTCGATACCCGCGGCTGCGAAACCAACTCAGCAACTCCGGCAGAATGCCGGCCAACTCAGTCTTCGAGGGCTTCGAGATGATGGCGACGGACTTCATAAGGATGTCGGATAAGCCAGTGTAGCGCGGTCAGCTATCTTGTCGAAAGCGAGAGCCAGCGCGCGTGCAATAGGAACTCTCGATTTCCTTCCGTACCCAGGATGGGAGATTCGATCACTTCGATGTCGGTGCCGCCCAGCTGTTCGACGCTGTCCGCGACCCTGGTCACGGCCGCTTGTTGCAACTGTGGATCGCGCACGATTCCACCTTTGCCAACCAGACCGCGGCCAACTTCAAACTGCGGCTTCACCAGCAGAACCACTTCCACGGCGCCGTCAGGCGAGCCGGCCTGTGCACAGCACAGCACCGCCGGGAGAACGAGTGTAGCAGAGATGAAGGAGACGTCCATGGCAATGAAGCTGACCGGTTCCCGCGCCTCCGGGGCTGCCCAGATCTGTTCGGGCGCGAGATAGCGTGCATTGGTGCGCTCCAGCAAGCGCACGCGAGGATCGTTTCGCACTGCCGTGTCCATTTGTCCGTACCCAGTATCCACCGCGATAACGCGCGACGCACCATTTTGCAGCAGGCAATCGGTAAAGCCTCCCGTGGAAGCTCCAATATCCATGCAGCACTTACCGCGCACATCAATGTGCCAGTGTTCCATCGCCCGGGCCAGCTTCAATCCGCCACGGCTGACAAATGGCTGGTCGTCGCCGAGAATGCGGGTGATGGCATCCTCTTCGACCAGCGTCCCAGCTTTCTCCACTTTCTGCTCGTTGACCAGTACACGTCCGGCGAGAATCAGCGCCTGGCCGCGCTCCCGCGATGGCACCAGCCCGCGCTGGACAAGCAGTTTGTCGAGTCGCGATTTCACCGCGCCAGACTAGCACGTTGCAAATGAGTTCGCAGATGCGACGGGCGGGTAGTGCGGCGCTTCAGAGCCTGCTCATTCCGCACTTTGTTCGGTGCATTGTGGTGAAGATTTCAGAATTCATACAACTTAGGTAGTTGTCCGTCTTTGTTTTCCACAGCGTTATGCACATTGATGTTGAAAACTGCAACACGGCATTCATCTACGCGGTTGCGCATTGCATTCGCACCCGTCAGAGGTAGTCGTCAACTCGCTCACGGCGCCGCCAAGTCGCCGCTCTTCAGAATCGTGGCGAAGATTTTCCTGCGATACAATGACGATTCCCTGGGGACCAAGAAACGATGGTTACGAACAGTAAGAAGAAAGCCAAGACCTCAAACCGCAGGAGTGCTGCTGCCAAAGAGAAGCCTGCGCCTACCGCTCTCCAACCTGCTAACGGGAGCGCCGCTTCGACATCGAACCACGAAATCCTCCGCCGAATGTACGCTGCCATGTTGAAGTGCCGCATGATGGAAGAGCGCGTACGCCGCGAGAATGCAACAGTTGGTGACGATGTTACGGCGGGGCACGAGGCGGTCGTGATTGGCGCCGCCATTGACTTGGGGCCGGAGGACACTGTCGCTGCTTCCAGTCACAACCTTACTGCTCTAATCGCGATGGGGGCATCGCTGAAGCCTTGGTTGAAGGAAACGGCCACAAAGGATTCAGCGGAAAGCAGAGCGGCGGTCATCTCGTGCCGAAGCACCGTATCCGGCTCGATCTCTACCGCAACTTTCCTAGCCGATCCGTTCAATCTGGCGACTGGCATCGCTCTGGCCCATAAGCTGGAAAAGAAAACCAACGTGGTGGTCGCTTTCTGGGACGAAGATGCAGCCTCGCTTGAGGCAAGCCAGGAAGCACTGAAATTCGCCGGTGTCCACAAACTGCCCATCCTCTATCTGACCAGGGGCGGCACGCAGGAAGAGATGGGAAGCCGAAAGCGCAGCGCCCTGGAAGAATTCAGCTTTGTCGCCAAGGACTACGGATTCCCCAGCATCCTGGTGGACGGAAACGACGTAGTCGCGGTGTGGCGTGCGGCACAGGAATCGGTTCATCGCGCCCGCAATGGCGCTGGGCCCACGCTCATCGAATGCCAGACCGAGGCGACATCTTTCCAGGATCCACTGGCGCATATGCAGCATTACATGACCAAGCGTGGCGCATGGGACGATACCTGGAAACAGCAGGTCGTCGCTCAGATCGCCGCCGAGATCGCAGTAGCGGCAGGTTTGGGCTGACAAACGCTGTGTGCGTCGCGATTTCGCCGGATGCGACAATAGCGCGACGGGAGACGCGAACCGCCGTCCACGCTTCCCTACCAGGCCGGCGTCTTAAGGGGCTGTGTCACAACTCGTGTCGCCGCTACGCGGCTCGGAATTTTTTCCATTCGCCCCCGGGGCTTGCGCCCCGGGCTAACTTCAGCGTCGCCGCTCCGCGGCTGGTTCGACTGGTGTTTGATCATTTTGTACCACCACAAAATCAAAGGCGCGGTTGCCAAACAACCTCAGCTGGGGCTGATGGGGCGCTTTCATTTACAATCCAAGCGCACGCCGATTCCTCATTGGAGTTCATCCAGCGCTCATGTCCATCCTGAAGCGGGTCTTCGTTATTGTCCTTCTCTTGCCTGCTCTCACCGTAGCTCAGACTGCCGCACCCGCCAAGCCTTCGCAGACATCCCCAGCTCCATCGGGTTCAAAAGCTGCAGCAGGTGTGAATCACGGCAGCCAACAAAGCTGGCGCGCCATTCACAATTCGGCCCTGATCATTGACACGCACGCCGACACTCCCGGCCGCTTCGTCGACGAGAATTTCGATCTGGCACAAGATGCCGGTACCGGCTACCTCGACTTCAACAAGATGAAGGCCGGAAACTTGGGAGCCGAGTTCTTCTCCATCTGGGTTGAACCCAAAGCCAACAAGGGCCACGAGGCCAAGCGCGCGCTCGACATGATTGACTCCGTCTACGAGCAGGCGCGCCGTCATCCCGACAAGATGATGATGGCCTTCAGCACGCAGGACATTCTCGCCGCTCATCGCCAGCACAAGCTGGCGGCCCTGATGGGGGTGGAAGGCGGCCACGCGATTCAAGGAGACATGCGCATTTTGCGCGACTACTACCGCCTTGGCGTGCGCTACATGACGCTGACCTGGTCAAACACCAACGAACTGGGCGACTCCAGCGGCGACCTGGACGACAAGACCGTCGAGCATCACAACGGCATCACCGATTTCGGGCGCCAGGTGGTTCGCGAGATGAACCGGCTGGGAATGATGGTGGACATCTCGCATGTCGCAGACCGTACGTTTTTTCAAGCCCTGGTGGCGAGCCGCGCACCGGTCATCGCTTCACACTCTTCGTCGCGCGAGCTGACCAATGTTCCACGCAATATGACGGATGACATGCTGATCGCGCTGGCACGAAATGGCGGCGTCGCGCAAGTCAACTTCTATTGCGGCTTCATCTCGCAGAAGTACGTGGATCGCGCCAAGCAGCTCAAGGAGGAGCACGATCCGGATTACGAGAAAGTACAATCGCTGTTCCTGAAAGCACAAACGCCGGAAGTGAAGAAGCAACTGGACGAGGCCAAGGCCGCCTTGGCGGTCAAGCTGCCTCGCCCACCAATGAGTGACCTCATCGACCATATTGACCACATGGTGAAGGTGGCGGGCGTGGACCACGTTGGTTTGGGTTCCGATTTCGATGGTATCGATTGCTCACCGCAAGGAATTGACTCTGCTGCAGATCTGCCGAAGATCACACAGGCGTTGTACGACCGCGGCTACAAGGCCTCCGACCTTGATAAGATTCTTGGTGGAAATCTAATGCGAGTGTTCGCCGAAGTGGAGGCGATGGCCAAACAGATTCAGTCAGAAACCAACCACGAAACGCGCCGCGAAGTTGCGCCCACCGAGCAACCGCAGAAAAACGAATAAGGAACATTTCTTGGGGAGAACTTATGCGAAATCTATTGGCAGTATTGGTTTGTTTTACTTTGACCACTCTCGCGGGGGCCCAGAGCGCGGGAACCAGTACCTCGGCGCAGCACGCGAACACTGAAAAAAGCGTTCCGGCCGCGACCCAGCCTAAGGAGCCTACGGCCACCTTCGAAACCACGGCGGGCAACATTACCTGCACACTCTTCCCTGACCAGGCGCCGCTGACGGTGGCGAACTTTATCGGGTTGGCGACGGGAACCAAGGATTGGAAAGATCCGAAGACAGGCAAGATGATGCACGGAGTGCCGCTTTACAACGGCACAATCTTTCACCGGGTCATGCCGAATTTCATGATTCAGGGCGGCGATCCCATTGGAACTGGAACTGGCGATCCGGGCTATAGCTTTAAAGATGAATTCAGCTCCAGTCTCACCTTCGACCAACCTGGCCGCCTGGCGATGGCGAACAGCGGGCCCAATACCAACGGTTCGCAATTTTTCATCACCGAAGTTCCGACGCCTCACCTCAACGGAAAGCACACCATCTTTGGACAGTGCCAGGACCTCGATGTGGTGAAGAAAATTGCGCGATTGTCGACTGACCCTCGCACGGACCGGCCCTTCGATCCGCCGAAGATCATTCGCATCAAGATTATCGACCCACGTCATCCTGCGGCGGCGGCCCACAAGCCCGCGGCGAAGCCTGCGACGCCGCCCAGTCAATGACGCTTCTTTCGTGATGGTGTCGCGAGTGCGGGCGGGGCGAACATCGTAGGATGAATCGCATGACGCAAAAATTGGAATTAGACTGCCTCGACCAGTTGGAAGCGACCCCCGCGATCCTGCGCGGATTGATGTGCGACCTATCGGTCGAAGATACCGAATGGAAGCCCGCGCCCGATCGCTTTTCGGTGGCGGAAGTGCTCGCGCATCTTTCCCATTCCGAGGGACACTGCTATCGAACACGCGTGGACCGGTTCGTGAGTGAGGAGCTGCCCAAGTTCGAGCCGGATGATGCGCAGATGTACCTCGAGTTGTACCGCAATGCCAATGCGGAAGATGCCTTCGACCATTTTGAAGAGCAGCGCGAGACCAACGTGGAGTATCTGCGGACCTTGCCGCGAAGTGCCGGTGAACGCCGCGCGAGGCACCACGAGGCCGGCGAAATCACCCTGCAACAAATGCTGCATGAGTGGACCATGCACGATCTGGGACATATCCGGCAGATCGCTGAGCTGGTGAGAGCGCGAAAACACCTGCAGGCTGCGGGGAAACTTGGCGATAGCTACCGCCTGAAACCGTAGGCGCGCCGCCGCTGCCCTCACGTTTTTTCATTTTCAGCTTACGGCTTGCGTCCCCGCGTGCCATTCTGCCAGTCGTCCCACAGGCCGAAGCCCTTCATCTGGTCGTCGAGATGGGTGTCTTTGAAGGTCGCTTCAATCTGCGGCCGGCTGATGCGCGGTCCGATGCGTTGCGGCGCATTCGCCAGCTCAACCATCAACTCCGCAGCCATGGCTTCGTTCTTTTTTAGTTGCGCGAAATCCACCTTGTCGTAGGTGTCGGAGCTGGCGTGATAGTTGATCAGGTAGTTGGCTTCGGCCTGGTTCGGCAGGATGGTGGGAATGCCTTGCAACATGAAATCGTAGTTGTCGGTGCCGACCGTCGCATCGTTGGTCACCTGATTGGCATTCCATTGCGCAAATGGCTGGACCATCGGAGTCAGCGCTGCGTCCACATCGTTCCGGCCACCGGTTGAGAAGCTGACGACAGGGCCGCTGCCCTCGTCTAGTACCAGTTCAGCCACAATGTTGTCGAGTTCGTTTTGATGTGCTCGCACATACGCGTACGAACCCAGCAGGCCTTCTTCTTCTCCTGAGAAAAGGATGAAACGCATGGTTCGCTTCGGACGAATGCCGGCTGCCTTGATCGCCCGCAGCGTGTCGATGACCAGCGCCGCATTGCATCCGTTGTCGAGTGCGCCTGTGCCCAGATCCCATGAATCCAGGTGAGCGCCCAGGATCACGACCTCGTTGGGCAGTTCGGTTCCCTTCAGCTCCGCCACTACGTTGCTGGTGGTTAGCATTGGCCCAATGCGGTTCGGCATGGACAACGACATCTGGACTTTCTCGCCATGAGCAAGCAAACGCGCGATTCGCTCGGAATCTTCGCGCGCCAGCAGGACCTGAGGAATGACGTCGATATTCCCGTTCATGGCGTTGATGTGGCGATACAGCAGGTCATGCTCACGGCTGGAGGTAAAAGCAATAGCTAAGGCCTTGCCCTTCCGGGCCTGATCGATGATTCCGGGAGCGCGATAGTACTCCTGGAAAAGGTCGTCCCAAGTCTTCAGTACATCGCTGTGCACCAGCACGATGGCGCCTGACACGTCGCCAGCTTTAGCGAACTCGGCAGCGGTTCCCATGCCGGCGTCCACCACGCGCGCCGTCGTCGGCCTCAGTGCCGGGGCCCACGCAATGGAGTGCGCCCGCACGCGAAACTTCACCGGCGCGACCACTTCAACTTCGGTGGCTCCTTCGGCCCAGGAAATCGGCATGGTGAACTCTTCTGTGTGGACTGAGTCAGCGCCCGCGGCCTTGAACCCATCGACGGCCCATTGCGCGGCCTCCTGAAACGCCGGAGTGCCTGGGATGCGTCCGCCAATTTCGTCGGTCAGTACACGCAGGTTCTCCTGCAGCGGAGTTGAAGAACTGAGTGCCTGCTGCATGACGGCGTCATTGGATTGGGCGAGGCTGATACCACTGTTGCACAGCAGGAGCGCAGAGATGAGAAAAACAATTCGGCATTCGCGCATAACGAAGGGAATTATACGCAAGGGCCAGAAGTGGCATGCCAGGGAGCGACGAAAGTCGCACGCACTGGTTCAACGAAATGGCGATTTACCGTCCACTATCACCGCTACGGAAAGCTCGCCGGGAGTAACATGTCAGCACTATGAAAACACGTGCCAAAGTATTCGCCATTCTCCTGTTCGGTGCTTCCCTGCTGTCTTTACCAAGTCAGACGGCCGCGGCAGCGACCCTGGCAGGTCCGCAGACTCCGGAGCGGGTTGCGGCCGACACTCCGATGACTACCGTGATGGGAAACACATTCATCGTTCCAAAGGACTGGACGGTGACGGTGAAAGGTCCTGCGACGATCCTGGAAGCTCCGGAGGGCGGTTCGTGGATTGCGCTAGTGGACGTTGCGGCAAAGGACAATGACGAAGCTCTGGCAGCGGCATGGAAGGTGTACAGGCCGGAGGCGAAGTGGCCGGTAATGGTGAGCAACGATCTTCCTGACCGCGACGGCTGGAGCAAGCGGCGCGCGTATGACTACCTGACCTCGCCGAATGAAAAGCGCAGCGTGGCCGCGCAGGTCCAATACGCGGGCACCGGCTGGACCGTTGTAATCGAAGATATGGCCGACGCTGTGGCCGGGAAACGCAGCGGACAGGTTGGCATAGCGCTGAGTAGGCTATTGCCGAAAGGCTATTCGCGCGAATCCTTCGCCGGCAAGAAGGCGAACACGCTGGACCAGGGACGGATTGCAGAGCTGGGCCGCTTCATTGAGCAAGGAGAAACGGAAACGGGAGTTCCTGGAGTTGCGCTCGGACTGGTACAGGACGGGAAGGTGATCTTTGCCGACGGCTTTGGCGTCAAGGAACTGGGCGGCACCGCGAAGCCGGATGGCGAGACGCTGTTCATGATCGCGTCGAACACCAAAGCGCTCACCACGCTGATGCTGGCAAAGCTGGTAGACGAGCAGAAGATGAACTGGGATACGCAGGTCACGACGCTGTATCCCGATTTCAAGCTGGGCGACGCAGCGACGACCAAGAGCGTGCTGGTCAAGCAGCTGATCTGCGCGTGTACCGGAATGCCCCGGCAAGATATGGAGTGGCTCTTCGACTACGGGAAGATGACTCCGCAAAGTTCCATGACGCTGCTGGGGACGATGCAACCTACGTCGAAGTTCGGCGAGCTATTCCAGTATTCCAACCTGATGGCCGCGGCCGCCGGCTATACCGGCGGACACGTACTGTATCCCAACATGGAAGTTGGCAAGGCTTATGACAAAGGGATGCAGATGCTGGTGTTCGATCCACTGGGGATGACGGAGACCACCTTCGACTTTGAGAAGGCGCTGAAGGCAAATCATGCCGGGCCGCATGCGACGGACATCGATGGTAAACCTGCGAAGGCGATCATGGCGGTGAATTATTCGGTCATTCCGTTGCGTCCGGCGGGTGGCGCGTGGAGCAGCATTGACGACATGCTGAAGTACGTTTCGATGGAACTAGCCGATGGCAAGCTGCCGGACGGCAAGACGTACATTGACGCGGAGCCTTTGCTGGAGCGTCGCAAGCCGCAGGTGTACATGAGCAAGGACGATTCGTACGGCATGGGGTTGATGGTGGATAACACTTACGGAGTTCTGGTGGTCCATCACGGTGGAGACCTGATCGGTTATCACAGCGACATGATTTGGCTGCCGCAGCAGAACGTGGGAGCAGTGATCCTGACCAATGGCAATCCAGGGTGGCTGATCCGAAGCCGGTTCCGCCGCAAGCTGCTGGAGGTCCTGTTCGATGGACACCCAGAGGCTGACAATCTACTGGCGGCGGATGCTAAAAGCTATTTCGCTGATATCGCCGCGGAACGGAAGCTTCTGACCGTGCCGGCGGACGCTACCGAAAGCACGAAGCTGGCGAAGCATTACTGGAATGCGTCCTTGGGAGATATCGATGTGAGCATGGCGAGCGGGAAGACGTACTTCGACTTCGGCGAATGGAAGAGTGAGGTCGCGACCAAGAAGAATCCCGATGGGACACTCTCGTTCGTGACCATCGTGCCCGGAATGGAGGGATTCGAGTTCGTGGTCGGCAGCGGTGCGAAGAAGACGCTGATTACGCGAGATGCTCAGCACGAGTACATCTTCGACGAGAAGTAGTCTGGGCATAGATAGGAGAAAAATCCCCACCCAAGCAAACCCGGCTTGGATGGGGCACCCGCAAGAGAGTAGGGTGGGTGGCCACCAGCTTGAAATTTGCTTTGACATCCTCTCCCGCTGCGCGTAAGTTTTCTCGCCGTATCCCGCATTGCCAACTTTGGAGGACTACCGTGACTGCAACAATGCAGAAGTGTCTGCTGGTCGCGATACTCGTTACTCTCGCTGCCGCCCATCTCGGAGCTATCAACCAGACGGTTACGATCACAAACAGCAGCTCTGCGAGCCACACCATTTACATCGGCTTCAACGGGGCGTCCCTGGGCCCTTACAGTCAAAGCGATTTTCCCTTTTGTACGTTTCCAGCCCAGGGAAATCCTTATGCATGCTCCTTCACGCTCGCCTCCGGAAAGTCGCAGCCTATTCAGCTTACGAAAGGTAACTTCAACGTCGCCATTTCGGCGGACATATTGGTCTGGTCGTTGTGCGGAGGGGGAACGGGACTGACCATGGCCGAACTGAACTTGAATACTCAGGGCAATGACTGGTATGACGTCAGTCTGGTGAATGGGTTCAACTATGGGGTTTCGATCAAGCCGTCCTCCGGCAACGCTATCACCGTGACTTCGGCGACCGGCAATGCCAAGAATCCCGGTGTGTATCCGCTAGGATGCGACATTTGCACGGGACCATCCAATCCGCCGACAGGTTCTGGTTGTCCGGGCAAGAATTACCCGCAGGAGGGTCATGTGAACACCCAACCGCCATGCCAATTCAATCAGCCGTCGGTTACGAGCTACACGGTGACCTTCACCAATCCAACGTAAGGCCAAGCGGGGAAACGGAAGAACGGCAGTGATCCCAGGTTGGCCCAAAAGAAGGGCGAACCCTTCGGCAAGCTCTCCAGAGACTAAACATGTAACTCGTTTAGTTTCTGTCGTCACTGACGTTCCGAAGGAATCGTCGCTGGCTCAGGGCAGGCTCTGGCGCACCAGGCATAGGCGCTCTCACCAAAGGATCTTGACTTCGTAGGTGGCGAGGGTGCGGTCGCGGCTTACCAGGGGGATTCGTTCCTCCAGAGCCTGCGCCACCAGAATGCGGTCGAACGGATCACGATGCCGCATGGGGAGGCTTTCCAGCCTGAGAACATGCGCAAGCAGGATGGGCAGCACCTGAACCTGCGTGTGCCGAATCTGCTCACGCAGATAAGGCGCCGCCGGCCGTGGGAAAGGCAGTTTGCCCAAGGCTGCCTTCACCAGGATTTCCCAGATGCTGGCGACGCTCAGCAACACTTCATTTTGTGGACTGCGGAACGCGTTTCGCGCCGCGGGCGACAGTCTGGCGTCGTCTCCTACGATCCAGAGAAACGTGTGGGTGTCGAGGAGGAGCTTCATCGTAGAACTCCGCTTCAAAGTCGGGCATGGGCGCGTCAAAATCGTCAGGGACCACGAAGTCGCCCTTGCCGGTACCCAGGGGACGGGAAGCGCGCTTCGGCTTGATGGCGACCAGCCGCGCCACTGGCTTCCCAGAGCGGGCGATGATCACCTGCTCTCCCGCTTCGACCCGCTGCAACAGCTTGGAGAAGTGGGTCTTGGCCTCATGCACGTTTACTTCCATGCGCTTTAGTATGGGACTAAGTCGTGGACTAAGTCAATCCAGTATTTTAAAAACGACGGGTGCCCCACACATTCGCGGGTTTCGAATGTGCGGGAGACCATGAATCAATCGGAGGCGACCTCGCCGAGACTGGCCGTTACGACAATTCGTCCCCGCTCATTCCAACGTCAGGAATGAGTGGAGCACCCCGGCACATGTTCAAGTAACGTCAATCGTCCAAATACGCCAGAGCGCAATCATGCTGATGGAGAGAAGCGGCGCAAGCCAACGAAGAGAATTTCTTTGGAGCACGCCGCCGATTGAAACAATCAATCCGATCACGGCGAGGACTGTGCCGCACTTGTAAACCCGAAACAACGAGGGAACGTAGGTGTGAAGCTGCAAGCCCTCGACTGTCAGGCCAAAGATCAACGGCATCAATGACGAAGTTCCGAGGATAAACCCAGCCAGTGACGCAGGAGCGCGTGGTTGTACGTGCTTGGCAACGCGCATCCAGCCAATAATCAACGCGGAAGTTGCTGCAACGAAAGCCGCGAGAACGATGCACAAGCCCACCATAGCAATTAGTTCGCTGAGAAATCAATCATAACTGTTGAGAACAGGCCATTACACCACCAACAGCAGCGGCGGGCTATGACGTGGCCACAGGGGCAGCGGTTGAGATTGCTGTTGTGAACGGACCATTACACCAGCGACTCACGACAGCGATTTTCAGTCGTAATATTCCAGCCCCAAATGCGTGATCATCTCTTCGCCCTTCAGGTGGCGCAGGGTGTTCTTCAGCTTCATGGACTGGATGAACAGGTCATGCTCGGGATACAGACCCGGCGGCTGTCATCGGCGACTTGAAATAGAAGCTCAGCCACTCCTGGATGCCGAGGCCGCGCAGCTCCGACGAGCGCTTTGCCAGGTCGAGGAAGAGCACCAGGTCGAGCACGATGGGCGCCGCCAGGATGGAGTCGCGGCACAGGAAATCGACCTTGATCTGCATGGGGTAGCCGAGCCAGCCGAAGATATCGATGTTGTCCCAACCCTCTTTGTTATCACCACGCGGAGGGTAATAGTTAATGCGGACCTTGTGACAGATGTTGCCGTAGAGCTGGGGATAAAGCTCGGGCTGCAGAATGTGCTCCAGCACCGACAGCTTTGACTCTTCCTTGGTCTTGAAGGAGCCGGGATCGTCGAGCACTTCGCCGTCGCGATTGCCCAGGATGTTGGTGGAGAACCAGCCGTTCAGCCCGATCATGCGGGCTTTGAAACCCGGCGCAAGGATGGTCTTGATGAGCGTCTGCCCGGTCTTGTAGTCCTTGCCGCAGATCGGCGCTTCCATCTCGCGCGAGAGGTTCAGCATGGCCGGGATGTCGACCGTGAGGTTGGGCGCGCCATTGGCGAAGGGCACGCCTTCCTTCAGCGCCGCGTAAGCGTAGATCATGGAGGGCGCAATGTCTTCGTGATTGGAGCGCATGCCTTTTTCGAAGGCCGCCACCGACTGATGCACTGGCCCGGCCTCGATGAAGGTCTCGGTCGAGCCGCACCAGATCATGACCAGACGCTGGGCACCGCTGGACTTCTTGAAGTCGCGGATGTCGTCGCGCAGCTGCTCGGCCAGCTCCATCTTGTTCTTGCCCTTCTTCACGTTGGGGCCGTCGAGCCGCTTTACATAGTTCTTGTCGAAGACAGCTTTGCGCGGCTTGATCTTGGAGAGGAAGGGCTTGACCTGGTCGAGCAGCGAGACATCGAGCACACCCGCATTGCGCGCGGCAGAATACATGTTGTCTTCGAAAATGTCCCATCCGGTGAAGACCAGGTCGTTCAGCCCGGCGAGTGGCACGAATTCGTTGATCTTAGGCGAGCGTCCCTCGGTGCGCTTGCCGAGACGGATGGTGCCCATCTGAGTGAGCGAGCCAATGGGCGCTGAGATGCCCTTGCGCACGGCTTCAACGCCTGCGACAAATGTAGTGGCGACGGCGCCCATACCGGGAATCATGATCCCGAGCTTTCCTTTGGCGGGGGCGAGCTCGCTCTTGAGTGGTATTTGCTATTTTCCTGCTTCTTGCGTGTCGGCATGCTATCAGTCCGTTTCATGAAAGAATGTACAAGCTAGAAGCCATCTGGTAAATGCCGGCGCAGCCCAAACCGAGTCAGCTCAGGGGCTAAAGCCCAGTGTTATAGCGACTCTTTACGGCACGGCTGAAGCCGTGCCCTTTCAAAACCGACTTATGAGATAGCCTCTAGTCATCTTCTCGTATGGGTCGCGGACATTGCAATTGAACAGGCGCGAACGGACGCGTTTTTGCCCTGTGCGGCAATTTGAAGGATTCGATGGAAAGCCATGGCTGAAGAAAAAGTTGCAGTTATTACGGGAAGCTCCAGCGGGATTGGTCTGCTGACCGCAGTCGAAATGGCGCTGAACGGCTATCGCGTGGTGGCCACCATGCGCAATCTGGCGAGCAGCGGGCGGCTGGAAGAAGCGGCTAAAAAGGCCGGCATTAGCGACCGGCTCGACCTACGCCGGGTCGACATCACGGAATTCGACTCGCTGGCCGGAGTGGTTGACGCGATCGTCCACGACCATGGACGCATCGACGTGCTGGTTAATAACGCCGGATTCAGCGTGGCTGGTTTCGCCGAAGATATGACGCTCGACGAGCTACGTCAGCAACTGGAAACCAACTTCTTCGGCAACGTGGCGATGACCAAAGCGGTGTTGGCTTTGATGCGCAAGCAAAAGTCGGGGCACATCATCACGGTCACATCCGTTGCCGGCAGGTTGGGTCAGCCGATGTTAAGCGCCTATAGCGCGTCGAAATATGCGCTGGAGGGCTGGAGCGAATCGCTGCGTCTGGAGACACACTCGCTGGGCATTCGCGTGTCGCTGGTTGAACCGGGCGCGTATGACACCGACATTTGGGAGCGCAATGTGGTTATCGCTAAAGGCTCGCTTGACCCGGCATCGCCCAACAAGGAACGCAGCCAGCGCTTCGCTGAATTCGTAAAGCAAAGCGCAAAACAGCGGCGCGACGCTCGGGAGGTGGCGAAATTGATCGTCCGCATTGCTCGGAACCCGAACCCCAAGCTGCGTTATCTCATTGGCGGCGATGCCAAAGTGCAGGTGTGGCTAAGGAGGGTGCTACCTTGGCGGAGGTACGAGCGACTTGTGGCGAAGACAGTGAAGATTGACTGAACCAGTAGCCAGTAGCAGTAGTCAGTAGTCAGTAGTCAGTTGATGGCTCAGCGCTGACGGCTGACTGTTTCTTTTCTGGCTATTTGGCAGCTTCCACTTCTTCCCTGCCCACGCGATGCTGGATGTGTGACCACACGAAGTAAACAACAGCAATCAGAATCACGGCCAGGATGATTGCGTCGAGCCTGTGAAACCACATTTTCAAGCGCGGATCGGTATCCCAGCGCTCGCCCAGGCGCATGCCGACATAGGCCAGCATGAAGCACCACGGCCACGATCCGATGAAGGTGTAGATGTGAAACTTCAACCGCGGCATGCGGGCGATTCCGGCAGGCAGCGCAATGAAGGTGCGTATCACGGGCAGCAAGCGAGCGATCAGCACGGCGATGGAACCGCGCCGCTCAAAGAAGCGGTCAGCAATACCAAGCTCGCGCTGGCTTAGAAAAATGTAGCGGCCATAGCGCTCCACCAGCGGCCGCCCGCCAAAGTAGCCAATCTCATAGGCCAGCACCGACCCCAGGTTGCAGCCGACTGCGCCCCAGGTGGCGACTGCCAGCAACGAAAAGCGTCCGGTATACACGAGGTATCCGGAGAACGGCATGATGATTTCCGACGGCAGCGGAATGCAGGCCGACTCGATGGCCATCAGCAGCATCACGCCACCATAGCCGCCCGCCGAGATGACGCTGATAATCCAAGCCCCGACGATTTCAATAATGTGCGCAATCATATTGTGTGAATTAGCCCCAAACCTTGTAGTTTGTCATTCCGACCGAGCAGCCGCGATGTTCGGCTGGGAGCGGAAGAATCTGAGGTCGCCGACGGCGGATACAACCGCAGATCCCTCGACTCGCTACGTTCGCTCGGGATGACAACGGAAAAAATCGTCACTCGCGCCCTGGCAAATTCCCGCTGAGCCATTCGCCTAGCTTCTGCACTGGGAGGCGCAGGCCCAGGAAAAATTGCCCGAACAGCGCATATTCGGCGCTTACCTGGTCGAAGCGCATCTCGTAGATCAGCTTCTTGAACACCAAAGGTTCAGGAGCGAAGAGATCAACGCCCCACTCCCAATCGTCGAAGCCGATGGAACCGGTGATGATCTGCTGCACCTTGCCGGCATAGCGGCGGCCCACCATGCCATGCTCTTCCATTTGCCGCTGGCGTTCTTCGATGGGCAGCGTATACCAGTTCTTGTCTTCGCCGCGTCTCCGGTCCATGGGATAGAAACACAAGTAGCGACTGTCGGGAATCTTGGGAAACAGGCGAGGCCGCATCGCTTCGCGCTGGCGCTTGAGTGTCTCTTCAATGACTTCGTTCCACTCCGGAGAGAGTGGCTTTACGCCTTGCTCGGTGAGCTGGCGAAACATCTTTACGCTGGAATCGTACAAGCCTAGTTCGATCACCGACAGGTACGAGTGCATGGGCTCGAGGAAACCCTGCCATGCGGTTCGATTCAGTTGCAACTCGGCCGCGTTAAGCTCGTCAAAGGAATCGCGGAAGTGCACGAGCATCAGATCGCCTTTGTGGCCGAGCATGGAGTAGAACGCGCTCTGCCCAGCGTCTTCACTGCCGGAAAAGGCGGTGGCGGCTTCGCGCGCTATGTCCGCCTGACGGGATGGATCCAGCTTGCGCCACTCCGGCCAGCGAAAGCGGAACATTTGATGCAGCACGCTCAACCCTTCAAGGGTGAGCGGCACAGCTGGCAGGTCTGTGGACACAGTCGCGACTCCGGCATTGCTGGAAGGCATTAGGAAACTCCACCTGTCGATTGATGATAGTGCTCCAATCATTGTAATCTGCCGGGGAGGACAATATCGTATGCCACGCGGCGCCATGCCTCGCCGGCCTTCACGCACCGGTCGCCAGGACAAAGTTTGGAGCAAACCACTGCGGGCCAAACTCAACGTCAAGATAATTGCGCCCATCCCCAAGAAAGCGGGCAAAGTGGCTGCACCCATTGTGGGAAGTATCGTTACGCCGGAGAAGACCGGCGCTAGAACCAAGGTTGCCAAAGCTAAGGGCTACAATCCAGTCGCGCCGGGGCGGGTCAATGAGATCCTGAGCCGTCTCGATCAGCGCTATCCGTCGGCGACATGCGCTCTGCATCACAACAGTGCCTGGGAATTACTGGTGGCCACCATCCTCTCGGCCCAGTGCACCGACGTGCGCGTCAACATGGTGACGCCCGTCATCTTCGAAAAGTACCCGACAACTGAAGCCTTTGCCGCACTCGAGCCGGAAGAACTAGAGGACGACATTCGCTCGACCGGATTCTTTCGCAACAAGTCGAAGTCAGTCGTGGGTGCAGCGCGCAAGCTAATCAGCGAATTTGGCGGCCAGGTCCCGCGCACCATGGACGAACTCCTACAACTGCCTGGGGTAGCACGCAAGACCGCCAACGTCGTGTTGGGAACCTGGTACAAGATCGCTGACGGCGTGGTAGTGGATACGCATGTGCAACGCATCTCCCGCCGCCTAGAACTGACGAAAAACGAAGACCCTCAGAAGATCGAGCAGGACCTGATGAAGGTGGTCCCGCGCGACAAGTGGATTCTGTTCTCGCACCAGATCATCCTGCACGGTCGAGCGATCTGCATCGCGCGCAAACCCAAGTGCGCCGACTGTCCGCTGGAAAACCTCTGCCACGCCGCCGACAAGACATGGAGCACGGTGGACATCCACAAATCGGCGAAACCTTAGCGCCCGGTGTTAAACGGGAGGGCCTATGACAGATGAACCGTCAGCGGTTGGTCCCGAGCGATGGCTGACAGGGCTTGCGGCGTTAGTCGTAGGTGCCGCTTTCTTCGCCCTGTGGTTCTGGCTCCTGCCGGGATGGCTCCACTTCACAGTGGAGACCGCGGGGACGGCGAATTGGAGATGGCTGGCGGCAGTTCCGTCGGTGCTGGGATTCGCGGTAGCTCTGCGTTGCGTCTGGGACTTCGGATGGACGGGCCGCGGAACCCCTGCGCCAATGGCTCCGCCGCAACGACTCGTGGTGGTGGGCTTTTACCGTTACGTGCGAAATCCAATGTACGTGGACTTCGCCGTGGGATGGATTGGACTCTGGGTCGTGTTCGGCCATCCTAACCCTAGAGTGATCGCCGCCGTGGTGGCCGTGGCGCTTGGTGTGCATCTGTTTGTCGTTTTTTATGAAGAGCCAACGTTGCGTAAGAAGTTTGGCGAGGATTACGAAATCTATTGCAAGAACGTAAGGCGCTGGTGGCCGCGCCTGCGAGGCTGGGAGAGAGAATCGGCCTAGTTGAGGCATTGCTTCGCCTGGATGTAGAATCCGGGCAGGCCAATAATCCGGTGAACTTGTGAAGAGAATGACCGCGTGTTTACTACTGGTTCTTGTTAGCGTGGCTCTGTGTGTGCAGGCATCCGCCCATGCTTCCAGCCAAACCAAAACCCAGAAGGACGCGCAGAAGTCTTACGCGAAATACAATAAGCAATACGTTAAGCAGCAGAAGAAACGACTGAAAGCGCAACAGAAACAGATGGAGAAGTGGAACAAGGAGCACGGGACTAAAGTGACCGTGCTATAAGCCATTTAGTTTGCGCCGCGTGGAGACAGCGGGCCACCCCTCCGAACTCTTCTATCACGAGTCCTCACGGCCAGGTCGAATTCGCAGATTGGGTTGAAATATCGCTTCTTCTCTGCAGTTGCAGCACTGCGTGAGTGGCTGTGTCCATGAATAAGATCCGCTCCCGGATTGAGGCGGTCGTGCCCCACTCCTAATCGATGGCCGACTTTATCCCAGACAAAGCAAGAGAGAAACGAGAACGAGCCTTTCGAGGAATGGCATGAATCCGGCAGATGCAGCTCTGGAGACCCTCCGCGGCGAGGTGGTTGATATCGTCCTGGGAACAGTTTTCTTGTCCATTGGAGTGATCGCCTGTGCGATCGCAGCCATCCGCTGGCGCCAGGGTGTGCGCATCCTCGTATGGTTCGGAATTTTTAGCGGGCTGTACGGCGTACAGGCACTGATCCAGACGCCAATCGTACAGGAGGTTCTGCCGCACGCCCTCAAATCTGCCACGCCCTACGTGAGTACAGCAGTCATGTACCTGCTGCTGGTTTCTGCCTTGTCCGCCTGGCGAGAGCTGAGCCTGGGCAAACTCAGGCTCCTCCTCCAGTGGGCCATCTTCGCGGGGTTGGCAATTGCTCTGCTTGGTATTGGCACGTTCGTCCTCGGAGGCCCAAACGAAAAATGGATGTTCTACAACCATTTGCTGGCAGTTTTTTCCATGCTCGTCCTATTAACGGTCGTGCTGATTCCAAAGTTTTCCAGGTTCCTGGTTATAGCTAATCACCGCATTCTCACCGTCGCTACGCTGATTTTTGCCGTAGAGGTCCTGTACACAAACTTGTCGCCGGTGTTGAACTACCAAGTCCTGCCGCTGGTGGCGTCCTTCGGCTTTGCTGCCCTCTTGTTTGCGCTGGGGTACGTGGCGTTGGAGATGCTATTTGCGAACGAACGCCGCCTGCTTTCCATCGAGACCGAACTGGAGACGGCCCGGCAGATTCAGTCTTCCATTCTTCCGGAGAGAGTTCCCGAGCTTGAGAACCTCCGCGTCGCTGCCTCTTACCATCCCATGACCGCCGTGGCGGGCGATTTCTACCAATTCGTCCGCACAGACAACAACCATCTGGGCATCCTTGTGGCCGACGTCTCGGGACATGGCATTCCGGCCGCGCTCATTTCTTCGATGATCAAAGTGGCCATGCAGGCTGTCGCTATCCACGCGCATGATCCCGCGCAGGTGCTTGGCGGCTTGAATCGCATCCTGTCGAGTGAGGCGCACGGCCAGTTTGCCTCGGCGGCTTATGTTTGGATCGACACCGCCAATCGCAACGCGCTCTACTCCGCTGCTGGACATCCGCCGCTTCTTTGCTGGCGCAACGCGAAGGGCGAAATGCAGCGGATCGAAAGTAACGGGCTATTGTTCGGAGTCGGATCTGATTCTGAGTATCCGGTGTGCAGCGTGCCGCTTGAACCGTCCGATCGCTTTCTGCTCTACACCGACGGCGTGACCGAAACGGAGAACGCCGCAGGGGAGGCTTTTGGCGACCGACAACTGGAACAGGTCGTACGCACGAATCGATTGCAGCCCGCCTCCGAGCTGTCGCGTCAAGTGCTCTCCGAACTTCGGAGATGGCGGCCGTCCGCGGTGAACCAGCAGGATGACATTACGCTTATCGTTGTCGATGTTCTTTAGCGGAACAAGACCCTACCTCATCTAAAATAGAGGTCTGTAACAACAGCTCACTTGCAAACTGGAACCCGACACTTGAAAACCTTGATTCTTGCGTGCGCAATTATTTTTTCTATGACTTTAACCGCCATCGCCCAGACAACGCTTGCCGCACCGCAAGCCATTACCGACCCTACCAAGCTCGAGAGCAAGAACGTCGCGGATATGCAGGCGTTCTCTATCGAGAAGCTCTACATGACGCGCGCCATCGGCGAGTCGACGTGGTCGCCCGACGGCAAGCAGATCGCTTTCATCTCGAACATCAGCGGGCGCAATAATCTCTGGCTGGTTCCGGCGGCCGGTGGATGGCCGACGCAGCTTGACTATCAGCGATCAGCGGCAGACCGAACCGGCGTGGTCGCCCGATGGAACCTGGATCGCCTACATCTCCGATCACGACGGCGACGAGCAGTGGGACATCTTCCTGGTGTCGCCCAAGACCGGCGACGTGGTGAACCTGACGATTTCGCCGGAGAGTGCGGAAGAAGAGCCGGCGTGGTCGCCGGACGGGCGGCAGATTGCGTACGCGACCAAGCCTAAGACCGGATCGAGCTATGAGCTGGAACTGATGGACGTAGCTACGCGTCATCTGCGCCATCTGACGAAGAACACAGCCAAGGAGTTGAGCAACAACGGCCCGATTTTCTCGCGCGATGGCAAGTTTCTGGTTTATACGCAGTCGCACGCTACCGGGAAGGATTCCAATGTCTTTGTGCTCGATCTCGCCAGCGGCGAGAGCACAAACCTGACCCAACATGCAGGCGAGCACACTTACGAAGCGGATGACATCTCGCCCGATGGCAAGGCAATTCTCATCACCTCGGACGCGCAAAACGGCTACGACAATGTAGGACTGCTCGACATCGCATCCAAGAAAATAACCTGGCTGACCGACGAGAAATGGCGGCTGAGCGCAGGAACGTTTTCGCCGGACAGCAAATCGCTGACGTGGATGGCGAACGTCGATGGCAACACTGATATCTATCTGTACGACATAGCAAGCCGTCGCGCGCAGTCATTACCGCTGAAGAAAGGTGTGAACACGCTGGGCGGCAATCCGCTTCCCTACAGCCGCGACGGGTCGAAGCTGCTCTATTACCACAACGGCGCCGACGCTCCCAATGACCTCTGGACCTATGACATCGCCTCGAAACAGTCGCAACAGGTGACGCATTCGCTGGTCGGGGGAGTCAAAAGCGCCGACATGGTTGAGCCTTACCTGGTGCACTATCCCAGCCGCGACGGCAAGTGGACGATCTCGGCGCTCGCTTATGTGCCAAACAATATTCAGCGCAACGGCAAGTTTCCGGCGATCGTCTATATTCACGGCGGGCCGGCGGCGCAGACGGTCAACTCGTTCAATCGTTTCATTCAGTACATCGTGAACCAGGGCTATGTGGTGATCGCGCCGAATTATCGCGGCTCAACCGGGTACGGCAAGGAGTTTACCGACGCCAATCGTGGCGATGCCGGAGGCGGCGAGCTGCACGATGTGCTCGACGCGGCGCTCTGGATCGAAAAGAGCGGCTTCGTCGATCCCAAGAAGCTGATTGTCATGGGGGGCAGTTACGGTGGCTACCTGAGCATGATGGCGGTCACCAAGGCTCCGGAGATGTGGGCGGCGGCTGTGCCCATTGTGCCGTTCGTGAATTGGGCGACGGAGATTGCCAACGAGGATCCGCTGCTGCGCGAGTACGACCTGGCAACCATGGGCGATCCGGTGAAGAACAAAGCGCTGTACGACGATCGCTCGCCGATCAATTTTGTGGACCGGATCAAGGCTCCGCTACTGCTGCTGGCGGGAGGCAACGATCCGCGCTGTCCGCATGAAGAAGCGCAGCAGGTAGCGGATGCCGTCAAGAAACGTGGCGGAACAGTGCAGCTAAAGATTTACGAGAACGAGGGCCACGGCTTTGCGCGGGTGGAGAACCAGATCGACGCCTACCAGCGGGTGTCGGATTTTCTGAAGGTACATGTGCCGTCGCCGGGATGCGGATGCTCGACTTATGAATAGCCGTCAGCTGTCAGCTGTCAGCCAAACCGTGCCGTTCTGAGCGGAAGCGACGAATCCTTGCACCTCCGAGAATGTTTAGCGAGGTTTCACCGGGTGCCGCGAATCCGGCTTCTCGCTTTCACGATCGCCGCGACCAAGCCCGGAATGGTGTACTCCTTGGCTTCGATGTCGACCGGCAGGCCGAACTCACGCAGCGTCGCGGAAGTTACAGGGCCGATGGATGCGGTGTGCACGCCCCGATGGTGCGCGGGCTTCTTCAAGGCGGCGCGTGCGCTGCGCAATCCCAGCAAGCTCACGAAGTTTTTCACCGTAGACGAACTGGTGAAGGTAATGGCGTGCGGCCTGCGAGTCTTGCTGGCGAGAGCGGCGCGCAGCCTCGTCTTGGACGATCTCGGAGCGATTGTTTCGTACGCCTCGACGACGTCAACCCTTGCGCCAGCTTTACGCAGTTCGCGCGGAATAACATCGCGAGCGACCTTGGCGCGCACCAGTAGTACCCGCTTCCCTTCGACCCTGCGATGTAACGAGGCGACGACCGACTCGGCTACGTATTCCTTGGGCATCACCGTCACGCGCAGACCGCGTTGCTCGATTGCCTTGCTGGTAGCGGGGCCGATGGCAGCAATCCTCAAATGCGCCAGAGCTGAGGTTGCAAGCTTCTTCGCGGCCAGACGCTCGAACAGCGCGTCCACTCCGTTCACGCTGGTTAGGATGAGCCAATCGTAGGTCGCGAGCTTTCGCAGTGCAGTATCGAGGGGCCTGTAGGAACGCGGCTTGCGAATCTCGATGAAGGGAATTTCGATGACGTTGCAACCCAGTTCTCGCAACGCCGAAGAGAGAGCGGCCGCTTGCTTTTTGGCGCGCGAGACAAGAATGCGGCAGCCGGTGAGGGGCGGGGCACTAGAGTCTATGGCGTCGACTTGGCTTAGGTTGGATCGCCGTGTGAACGCTTCGATCTGGCAGATTTTGCGCAGTTGCCGTAGATATTTCCGTTGCGGATTTTGCCAGCCAGTTAGGTTTAACGGGGGCTCATGTTTCCGTATCAACTCTTGTTCGATTGCCCGAAGGTTATCGCTGACGCTGGCGAAGCCACAAGCAAGGCTGTTTCTCATCCATTCAGTTAGAGCAGCCTCGTCCTCGTCCCTAAAGCGATAATTAGTGACATTCGTTTTGGATGATCCGAAAGCTCGGGGGAGGGCCCTTAATTGCAACATTTCTTTCAGGAGTGCCCCCAAGGAACGTCTTAATGTCGAAAATCCTGAATGGAGATGACCGAAATGATTTCGCAGATCGAGGCTCGACTCCGTCATGCCGATATATAGTGGACAGTCGCGGCTCACTTTTATCCCGGGAAGAGCTGACGGGACGGCGAGGAACAGCGCATAAATTCCTGGATCGCTTGGGATTTGATTCGGATGACAGCTGTTGTCGAGAAGTCTTTTCCAGATTTCGTGAGTCATACGAAGTTTTTGGTGTTACGAGCTTACGTTTGCCGGTTTCAGGATTGGCATCCCAAGCAGTTTTTCTGTCGTCCCTACGGGACTCGGCTCCTCCACTCAGGCTACCCAGGGCTTACGCCCTGGGCTAAGTTTGTGTCGCCCTTCGGGCTAGCCATCGTGCGCCGAAGGGTCATTTCGATCCCAAATCCCAAGGGCGGTGGGAGGCGCGCTGCCGCCGTACCGAACCACCAACCACTAACCACTATTCACTAGCCACAATCTCACGGCTGCTGTGGTGCTGCGGCGGCCGCGCCGTAAACCTCTTCAAGAATCCGGGTCGCGCCCCGGCGCAGCAGAGTGTCGCCAACTTTTTCGCCGAGCGCAACCGGGTCGCTGCCACTCTGCTGCTCGCGCAGGACCTCGGTTCCGTCTGGACGCGCAACGATGGCGGTCAAATGCAAGGTACCATCCTTCGTTTCCGCGAATGCGCCGATCGGGACCTGGCATCCGCCGCCGAGTTTGTTCAGCAATGCGCGCTCGCAAGTCGTCGCGGCGTAGGCAGCGGAGTCGTTGAGGAACGCAAGATGCTCGCGCATGGCCACATCACCTTCGCGAATCTCGATGCCGAGAGCTCCCTGACCGGCCGCTGGACACATGAAATCTTCCGACAGAACTTCCTTCACCAGCTCGGTCTTGCCAAGCCTGGTCAGTCCTGCGGCGGCAAGAATGATGGCATCGTACTCGCCTTCCTCCAGCTTGCGCATGCGGGTGTCAACATTGCCGCGCAGCGGATGGATGACGAGATCGGGACGGGACGCCTTCAACTGCGCCTGACGACGCAGGCTACTGGTACCTACGCGCGCACCTCGCGGCAGGGCCGCGATACTGTCGTATTTGACCGACAAGAACACATCGCGCGGATTGACTCGCGTGGTGATGGCGACCAGTTCGAATCCGGGCGGCAATTCGGTGGGCAGGTCTTTCAGACTGTGCACGGCGAGATCGACGCGGCCTTCGGCCAGCGCCTCTTCAATCTCTTTGGTGAACATGCCCTTGGTGCCAACTTGGGCGAGGGCAACATCGGTAATCTTGTCGCCGGTAGTTTTGATGATCTCGAGCTCAACCTCATGGCCGCGTTCGCGCAGCAGCGCGGTGATGTGATTGGCTTGCCAGAGAGCGAGTTGTGATCCGCGGGAACCAATCCGGAGCTTGGCCATTAGTTTGGCGCTCCTGGTTTTCCGCTGCCTACGGTAGCTGCATCTTCGTCGGCGGTTTTTCTGGGTTCGCGCAATCCGAAAAGCTTGCGCACCAGATCAATCACGGTGGTGGCTTCCGACGACTCGCGGGCTGCAGTCTTGAGAGTAGTAATAGGCGTATGCATGATTTTGTTGATAATGCCGCGCGACAGCGCTTCGACCGCCAGTTCCTGCTCGGGAGTGAGCGTTCCCAAGCGGCCGCGCACGCGGTCAATCTCGGCTTGTCGAACCGTCTCGAGATGCTCCTGCAAAGAAACTATGGTAGGCACCACATCGAGTGTCTGCAGCCGCGATTCAAACTTCTCCACCTCTAGCTGCACGATGGCTTCAGCGCGGTCGGCTTCGGTCTTGCGATCGGCGATGTGCGACGACACCACTTGCTGCAGGTCGTCGATGTCGTAGACAAAGATACCATCCACCTTGTTGAGCTCGGGATCGATGTCGCGGGGGACAGCGATATCGATGAAGAACATAGGGCTGTTGCGCCGCTGATGCAGAAACTTCTCGCCATGCTCTTTGCGGAAAATAGTGTGCGGCGCACCCGTGGAGCTAATAACGATGTCGGCCTTGGGAACGGTTTCGTAAAGCTTCTCGAAGGGGACCGCCTGGCCGTTGAATTTTTTGGCCAGCGCTGCGGCCCGCTCGAAGGTTCGGTTGGCAACATAGATCTGGGTGGCGCCGTGGGCCAGCAAGTGGCGGGCAGCCAGTTCGCACATCTTGCCCGCGCCTACCAGGTAAACACTCTTACCTTGCAGGTTGCCGAAGATCTTTTTGGCAAGGTCCACGGCTACCGACGCAATGGATACCGCTGAGGTGGCAACAGCAGTCTCATTGCGCACGCGCTTGGCGACGGCGAAAGAGCGCGTCAGCAGGGCGTCGAGTTGCGAATTGACCCCTCCAACAGCGCGCGCCGTGGCGTAGGCTTCCTTGACCTGTCCCAGGATTTGCGGCTCGCCCACGATCATAGAATCGAGGCTTGAGGCGACCCGGAAAACATGACGCACGGCATCACGCTCGTGGTACTCGTACAGATACTGGCGGTAGGGCGCGGGATCGAAGCCGTAGAACTGGCGAAAGAATCCCTGCAGATCGGTGGAACCATTGGTGGTGCGCGCCACCATCTCCACCCGGTTGCAAGTGGAAACGATCATGCCTTCCTCGACACCGGGATAAGTCGCCAGGCATTTGACCGCTTCCGGCAGGCGCGCCTCAGAGATGGCGAATTGCTCGCGCACCTCGACTGGTGCGGTCTGGTGATTCACGCCGATGACGACAAAGTTCATGAAAGAAACCTGTGCGTACGGCTGAAGCTATTGGCGGCCCATGCTCCCAAAGCGATGACAAACGCAAACGTCGCCAGGAAGGCCGCACGGCGTCCCCGCCAGCCGGAACTCCAGCGGGTGTAAAGCAAGAGCAAGTACACTGCCCACATCATGAACGACAACAAAATCTTGGGATCGTAAAAGAACAGCGGCCCATATTTATCGATGGCCAGCACCGAGCCGGCCACCAGCCCCAGCGTCATGAAGGGAAATCCGAACAGCAACGAGCGATAGCAAATGTCGTCGATGGTCTGCAACGGAGGCAGCCACGTGAGCCACGCCACGGAACTCTTCGACTTCAAGCTGCGCTCTTGCACCAGGTAGAGTAGGCTCGCTCCGAAGCTCAGGAACAACCCTGCGTATCCGGTAAAAATGAGTACCACGTGAACGAAAATCCAGCCACTGCGGAGGAGTGGTGAGGTCAAGGTGACGGGCTTCTGGCCGATCGCCGACGCGAACGTCAGCAGGAAGACAATGGGGAAGATTATGATTCCCGGAGAGATGGTGCGATAGCCAACAAAGAATACGAAGAAAACCACCATGGCCACAAATGCCAGGATTGATTCCGAGTAATGGATGGACGCCAGGGAAAGGTGTCCGATCAGGACGGTAGATTCGACCAGAGAAACGAAGTGAAAGATCAGGCCCAGTCCGACCGCGGGCTCTACCACCTTGGCCAGGACGTTGCCCTGCTTACTGAGCAGAAGCAGAGAATAGAGCAGCCCGACGCCATAACAACAGACCGCGACTCGGAGCCAGATTAAAGGCATAAACCCCACGGAGGTAACGCTTAGCTCGTTTGTTTCTTCTAGGTTAAGTATAACGGGAGGGGCCATGGGACGGAGTGTGCTTATCACGTCCCCCTGTGATTTGCGTCACATGATAGCTGCACGACGCCGGAACCATTAACCGGGCTGCCGAAAAGCCCAAAAGCCAATTCCTCGGTTGACGAAGACTTTCCTGAAATACGCAGAACAGCGGATCCCTCGTGGGCTGAAGCCCGCTCGTGATGACCAAAACAAGCGCTCATGACGGCGTGCCTGAAGGCACGCCCCTTCCAAGGCGTCCGATTCCAGCAATGAGGAATCGCCTAACTGGGATAGTGGAAGTACACAATGTGCTGCGAGGCGATGGTCACGCCATCTTTGGAAGCTGGCCGAAAATGCCAGCGCGGCAGCACCGAGAGCACCTTTTGCTCGATTCCATAGCCGATGCCTTGCAGCAGCTTGGTCTGTACTACGTTGCCCTGCTCGTCAATCGTGACCTCGACGATGACGTCGCCCTGAACGCCGGCTGGTATGTCCGAGCGCGATACCGGAGGATCGGGGAAGACTTCCGGTAGCGCGGGCTTGATCTCATCTCCGGTGATCGGAGAACCGGGCACACGGCCATAAGGAGAGCCGCCACGCGCGGTTTGCTCGGGCGCATCGTCGCGAGTAGGCTGGTCAGTTGGCAGAATCTTCTTCTCTGGCTTATGCGGCTTTGATTTAGGTTGAAGCGCGGCGCGAAGCTGCGGCCGTTGATCATCCAACGGCGACGGGGTCTTTTCCATCCCCACTGGTGCAAGGTAAACGATGGACAATGACCCGGAGGAACCTTTAATTCCCAGATCAACGTCGGACGGATTTACGAAAACGGCAGGGGCGTGATGGATCAGGAGTAAGAGTAGACCGCAGTGAACCGCAAAAGAAGCAAGCAAGGCACGGTTCCATCGCTTGCGACCGGACCACTGGAGCTGCGTGAACATCAGGAAATCCCCACCCTCGGGACCCGCGCCTTCTTGGAGAAGAGCTTGGCCCGTCCCCGTCCGTACTGCTCGGTTGGACGCAAGCAATCAGAAGGGGTTAGCTGCACAATTGTAACGCTATTCCACGCCGATGGAGTCCAGCAGCACCGGCAGTTCGTCAACCTCTAGACGCAAACGGCGCCCATGGTTGAGCATGTCCGGAATTTCATCGAAGCCCTCCATCAGGCGCAGCTTTATGGCGGCGTACTGTTCGGAATCGCTCAGCGTACGGCCGCGGCTGGCCGCCCAAGCCGAGAGCGCCTCGGGATGCAGAAAGACACTGACCGCGAAAATTGTCTTTCGGTCCGGGGTCACGTCGAAGATGAATTCTGTGGAGGGAGCTTCGGGGTCGCTAGCGATTGCCGGCCGCTTGCCGACGAAGTAGTACTGATAGACGTAGCCGGTCTGTGCGGTGTAGGTTTTGACGCGGCGGATGGTCATGATGCAGGACCATTGTACTGCGGAAGCAGTTAGCAATTAGCAGTTAGCCTTTAGCTCTTGGTAAGCAGAAACCAGCAATCCCTGCGATAACGGAGCGGCATCGGTGTGATTGCTGATTGCTAATGGCTAGCTGCTTCTCACTCCGTCGGGCGCTCGCGCAGGATGACTGCTGCGGTCTCTGAGCTGACAGGGGAGTAATAGACCTCTTTGAAGGTGTAGGACTTTGCCTTAGCGCCGAGGATGGGCAGAATCTCGATGTGCCAGTGGTAGTCGTCTTCGATGGTCTTCCAGAAGCCAAGCGTCTCTGAGCGGTGCATAGTGTTAGGCGAAGTGTGCAGCACCATATGAAAGCCATCGGCGATGGTGCGAATTCGGAAAAGGGTCCGCCGCAGTAGCGCAGCCAGGTCGCGCATCGCTCCAGACTTCTGCGCCATGCGCTCGAAATAAGCTTCATGGGTGTGGGGAGCGATCCAGGTCTCGTACGGCACGCGTGGAGCATAAGGACAGCAGGCAATGTAATCGCCGCGGACTTCGATGACGCGCAGCTTCTGTTCCTGCTCCTGCCGCAGAATGTCGCAGAAAACGCAACGCTCCTTGACCTGATAATGTTGCCGCGCCGCCCGCAACTCATACAGGACGCGCCGCGGAACGAACGTGGTGGCCACGACCTCTGAGGTGGGGTGGTCGAACTCCTGGCCCGAGTGGGCCCCGAAATTCTTAAAAACGCTGACGTACTTGAAGCGGACATCGCCCTTCAGGTCCTGGATACGCTGGCCGCACAGCGCCAGGTATTCCTCGATTTCCTGGTCAGCGGCATTCCACAAATGCCGGTCGTGGCGCACATTTTCGACAATCACCTCATGGGCGCCAATGGGACGCATCTTGTCATACAGGCCATTGCCCGTGCGCGAGGGCTCGCCGTCAATTCCGTACAGCGGATGAGGATGGACCACCGCACGCGCCGACCACGGGCTGCCATTTGGTGTCGGCGATGAGGCTATCACCTGGAGCGGCTGGCCCGATTCCGGACAGAAAGGGCAAAAGTAATCGGGCGAGGAGGCGTCGTCAGGCTCGTCGCCGCAGATGACCCAGGAACGCGTAATGGGGTCTTTGCGCAATTCCATTGCTCTTTTACTTTACGTCGCCGGATGGTAAGCAAGCAATGAGCAATAAACCATCGGATTCAGGACAGTTCGCATTTGGCACTGGACTTGGCACTTAGCAGTTGGCATTTAGCAATTAGCAGTTAGCTCTTAGCAAGCAGAACCAGCAATTCGCGGGATACGGAGCGGCATTGGTGTGATTGCTAATTGCTAACGGCTAAATGCTAAGTGCCAAATGCTAAATGCCAGCTTTTGCCTGCTAAAATGAGACATCGTGAAGCGCCCCATACGCCTCATCGCCATCGACCTGGATGGCACTTTGCTGGATTCAGATGTCCAAATTTCCCAAGCCAATCTGCAGGCGTTGCGCCGCGCCCATGAGGCAGGCATTGAAATTGTGCTGGGCACCGGACGCAGGCACCGGTTTGCCATGCCGATTGCGGAGTCGCTCGGCTTCGATTTGTGGATGATCAGCTCGAATGGAGCGGTGACGCGGTCTACGCGCGGAGAACTATTCCATCAAGACCTGTTGCCTAAGGAAACGGCCATCAAGCTCTGCCGGCACATGGAGCGCTACCGCAACAACACTGTGCTCACGTTTGATCGTGAAGGCATGGGCGCGATTGTGTGCGAGGACCGCGAGCGCTTGTACGGCGTCATCCAGCGTTGGATGGAGAAAAACGCGCCCTACATTGAATACGTCAGCCCGATTGTAGAGGCACTGACCGAAGATCCCATCCAGGCCATGTTCTGCGGTCCGGTCGAGCTGATGCAGACGGCACAACGCGATCTTCTGTCCTGCGATTTCACGCAAAGTTTCACCATGCTGCGCACGCAATACGACTTGCGCAACCTGTGCATCGTTGACATCCTCAATTCGGGCTGCTCGAAAGGACACGCGCTGGAGCGCTGGGCCAACTACCGCGGCATCGATCGCTCCGAGGTAATGGCCATTGGCGACAATTACAATGACATCGAAATGTTGACCTTCTCCGGCCACCCCGTCATCATGGGAAATGCTTCCGATGAGCTGAAGCAGAACGGCTGGACGGTTACCGGGCACAACGACGAAAGCGGAGTTGCGGCCGCCATCGAGCGGGTACTGGACGCCAATGCAGCGAGCGTAAATGCGTAAGTTTCTACATTTCGGATTTTTGGGCGTGCTCATGGCGTCGCAGCTTCACGCTGCCGAGATTGCAAATTTGCGTAACGGTTTCAGTATTCGCCATGAGCATCATGAGGTGGTCGGCGATACCACCCGCCTGTACATGAGCGCGGAAGCGAGCAGTGGATACGTGGATGTGCCTACAGCGCAGATCGAAAGCTTTGAGCCGGCGCCCCCGGAACCGGAATCCGCCAGCACTTCGCAAGCCCAAAGCCCCATGGACCTGAACAGTATCGTAAACGCCGCCAGCACACGTAGCCAGGTGGATGCCGACTTCATTGCCAGCGTGATCCGGGCCGAGAGTGGCAATAATCCGCGTGCCGTGTCGCGGAAAGGCGCGCAGGGATTGATGCAGCTGATGCCCGGCACCGCCAGCAAGCTGGGGGTGAAAAACAGCTTCGATCCGACGGAGAATGTGGACGGCGGGGTCCGCTACTTGCGTGAGTTGCTGCTGCTGTACAACAACGACATGGTCAAAGCGCTGGCTGCTTACAATGCCGGTCCGCAGCGCGTACAGCAATACAAGGGCGTGCCGCCGTACCACGAGACCCATGCTTACGTGGCGCGGGTCATCAACGATTACAACCGCAAGAAACTGGCGCAGCGCAAGCACCAGCAGAAGCCACCCGTGCGTAGCCCGGCTGCGGGCAAGCCGGAGATTGCACAGAGCGGGACGAGCCCCGCTGCGAATACCGAATAGCCGCGGGGTTTGACCCTACTTATCCGGTCATTTACCTTGAGCTTAGGCTTCAGCGGCGAATCTACTGATTTCTCCCCATGAGCAAGAAACGCACTCTTATTTTCGGCATAGTTCTGGTTGCACTCTGCCTCCTGATCTATTTGCAGATTCGGGCGTGGAAAACGTTCGACTGGCACATTTTCTGGAGCCGCACCAAACACATTAACTGGCTCTACGCTTTCTACGGCCTCGCACTGACCTATTTCGCCTACGTACTTCGGGCGGTGCGATGGCGCATCTTTCTGAAGCCGGTCCGCAAAACCACCACGATGCATTTGCTGGCGCCGCAATTCGTGGGCTTTGCTGCGCTGGCGCTGTTGGGGCGCGCGGGCGAGATGATCCGCCCCTACATCATCGCCAAGAAGGAGCGGCTCACATTCACCTCACAGATTGCGGTGTGGGGAGTGGAGCGCATCTTCGACATGGGGGCCTTCGCATTTCTTCTTGCGCTAAGTTTCCTGTCGCCTGACCTGCGGGCGCTTCCCTTCTATCACGGTTTGCGTGAGGCCGCGTTCGCCTTGATCGTGCTGGTTGCCGGGCTGTGTGTGGGAGCGTTTGTGGTGCGACGCTGGGGCGATCGCGTCGGCCAAGTCCTGCACGACAGGTTTGTCGGCTTTGCACCTAAGCTGGCACACCATTTGCGTGAGAAGGTGCGCTCGTTCAGCGAAGGGCTCGCTACCATCCACGACCTCAGCTCGGCCCTGCAATTGACGGCGGTGTCCATTTTCATGTGGGTGCTGATCGCCTTCGCTTACTTCGCGGTAACGCATGCCTATGCGGGCGAGCTTAGCCGGCTCACGCTACCGCATCAGGTGGTGCTGATGGGTTCCAGCATGGTTGGTTCGATGCTGCAATTGCCGGCGGTCGGCGGCGGATCGCAGCTGGCTACCATCAGCATGCTGAGCTCAGGCTTCGGCATCGAGAAAGAACTGGCCGTAAGCTGCGGCATCCTTTTGTGGGCGATTACCTTCATGTCGGTCATTCCGATGGGATTGCTGCTGGCGCGGCGAGAGCATGTCTCGATTCGGGCGGTGGCCGAGGCCGAAGAAAAGGAAGCGGCGTTGATCGAGTAGAAGTCGGGTTAGAGGAACGGTTATTCGAGTCGGGGAATTGTGCCGCCCCTGAAGGGGCTCATTCTCTTTACCCAGTCTACCCAGGACTCCGCTGCGCTCCGTCCTGGGCTAACTGCGCTTCCACCCCTTCGGGGTTCGATATACGCAGCTTCTACTCCACCGGCGGAAACGGAACTGAGTTCTCACAGGAGGCGAAAAGCAATTTCGCCTGCGCCTCATCTCGCGCCCGGCTACGGGGCTGCCGTTACGCTATCGTCCCACCGGTCGACGGCAGAATTCCCGCTCTTTCGGAACTAGATGAACATCTCGTCCGATGGGCCGCCGTTGCGACCGCGTTTCTGGCTGTTGAAGAATGTGCTCACCCCCACGCTGATCGCCTGCATCACTCCCGAGACATGGCGGACGGGCGCCATGACGGAATGCTGTACTTTTTCCGACGTTTCTTCTACCCGGTCCAAAGTATGGGTCACCATCTCATCAACACGGATCGTCTGTAAGCGCAGACGATCCAGCAGGTCATGCAGCGTGGTATCGATGCGTTCGATGTCGGTCCGCGCTGTGGTGGTCGCGTGAGCGACATTATCCAGGATGACATCGATCTTGGGACGCGAAGTCTCGAGGAACGACTTAACCTCAGTCTGTATTACTTTGGCGTCGTCGAGGACCGGCATCAATCGCGTCTTGACCTCGTCGGTAACCGTTTGCAGCTTCTTGCTGAGTTTGAACATCACCACTGCCATGGCAAGGAGAATGAGCATCTGCAGCACCACGGCGGCTGCGGTCACGGCGATGAAAATCGTCAAATTGTCAGACATATTCATTTGGAGTCTCGAGCGAGTGCGTTCGTTGCACGCCGCAAATGCTCACTAGGGAACGTTGGGGGTTGTGCCCTCGACATCCTCACTGGTAGCTTCGCGATAGGCTTGGCGTCCAGCCTCATAAGCCGAGCGAATCTGGTCTTTTTGCTGGTTGAGGTAGTCACGACCTTTATCAGCCCAGCTGCCGGCCTGCTCACGGGCCTGGCGAGCGCGCTCTTTGACCGTATCCCGGCCTTCTTCGGCAACCTCGCGAATGCGCTGGCGGGTCTCATCGCCCGGCTTCGGAGCATACAGGATTCCAACCGCCGCACCGATACCCAGCCCAGCCAGGAACCACAGGAAACCACTTCCGTCACGATCAGACATACTTTTCTCCTCGAAAAATCTTTACGAGTCCGGATGGTAGCACCCGTTTTGTAGAATTACAAACCTGCCTCGCGCCGGTTGCGCGACTTCAGGCAAGCGAATCAGCCTTATTTTATTGCTTTCGCCAGCAAGGCAATTTGCCCTGCGTGATAGACATGGTGCTCGATCAGTCCATGAGCCTCTTCATAAAAGGATCTCTTGCCAGCCGCTGACAGCTCATCCAAGCGCGCGGGGTCGAATTCTTGCAGCGCCTCGCGGAATGCATGGTTGGATGCACGGAACTCGTCAAGTGTCTTCTCCCAGTTCGCATTCGTGGCTTCGGGCGCGGCGGGGAAGTTGCGCTCCTCTTCAAGTCCGGCGCGCAAACCGCCCAGTCGTCTGGTCGCCACCTCTTCCCAGAACGCCATGTGGCCGACGATTTCCCAGATGCTATGCGCATTGGCGATGGGACGCGCCGCCGCCACTTCTGGCGAGATGCCGCCAAGAATCTGCGAGATGGGATCGCCGTGCCAGGCTGGGCCGTTCAGTACCTGATCATATTGTTTGAGTATGCGTTGCACGTCGTGCATGATTCCTCCTAACCTCCAAATAGTATATTACAGGTTAGGAGCAACGCACGTTACGGTTTCTGAGTGGGACGCAGCAAGACCTCGCTGATGAACGATTGCGGCTCCTGAGTCACCAGCATGGCGACCGCGTGGGCCACATCGTCGGGTCGCAGCATCTTCTGCGTGTCTTTGCCGCCGCGCCGCGGACTGAAGTCGGTATCGACCGAGCCGGGGCAGATAACGCTAACCCGGATATTCTGCGCACGGAGTTCTTCCGCGACTCCGTAAGTGAGGCCATTCAATCCCCATTTGGAAGCGGAATAAGCGGCGCCGCGCGGCAAGGGGTTCTTCCCCGCCAGTGAGGAGATGTTAATGATATGACCGGACCCGCTCGCGATCATTAACGGCACGACGGCGCGCAGCATGTAGTACACGCCGCGCAGGTTGGTATTGAGAATGGCCTCCCAATCCTCGGGCGCAAGCTCATGCAGCAAGCCGGACGGGCCACCGATTCCGGCATTGTTTACCAAAATGTCGACCCGGCCATAGCTTTTGCGAAGCCGTTCACCCAGTGCCTCGACGCTTTCCAGGCTGGTCACATCGCATCCTATGCCTTCGGCCCGGTGGCCCTGTCCCCCGAGATCGCGCGCGACCTGCTGCACCCGGGTTTCGTCCCGTCCAGTGAGCACGACCGTGGCATCCATCTCGGCGAGCCTGGTGACAATGGCCTGCCCGATTCCACGGCCGCCGCCGGTCACGACGGCGACGGAGCCTGACAGCGAAATGAACTCATTTAGCTTCATAGGGTCATTCCTCTTTCTTGCAATAAAACCTATCCGATTGAGTTTGATGCTGCCAATGAAAAGGCGCAGCGGCCCCACTTGATATCCAAGGGCACCGCCCCGACGATGCGGAAACGGACCGCAACTCGACCGCGCTGGGTTCGGAAATGCGAAGCCGAGCAGCCGCGGATGGCAGCTAAATCATGCGCACATCCGGGAGCGATCTTTCCAGCATCTCACGACACAATCGTGTAAAGTTGTAGGTCGCTTGCCTTAAGTCGATGCCCGTACTTATAATCCCGTCTCCGCATGATTTAGACATCGACGTAACATTCAGAGACGGGATTGCGGAATGTTGAACCTGTTATTATGCATTTCCGGCGGGATAGCCGGGCTGAAATCCCTGCGCGTACGTGAACGTGTCTGGATGAATATCGTCACAGTTCCCAGAATCAAGGAGCCAACAGAATGAAGAAGTCGCTAGTCACCATGTTGCTGGTGCTCGCAACCGGAGCGCTAGTCCAGCAATCGGCAGCTCAGGGGGCGGCGCAGCCCGGGCAAGGCGGTCAGCCAGCTCAAACGCAGAAGAAGGAAATCAAAGACCCCGCTGAATACAATGCATATGTGAATGCGATCCAGCAGACCAGTCCGCAGGCCAAGGCGCAGGGACTGGAGGCGTTTCTTCAGACTTACCCCAATAGCGTCATGAAGGAAGATGCGCTGGAGCAGCTGATGGTGGCGTACCAGCAGACCGGCGACGCGCAAAAGACGATTGACACCGCGGGTCGCGTGCTGCAGGCAAATCCTAATAACATCCGGGCGCTGGCGCTGCTGACGTACAACTATCGTGCGGCGGCTTCGCAGGGCGGTGCGCAGATGCAGCAGAACCTGCAGCAGGCGCAGAAATACGGTCAACAAGGATTAAGTGCACTGCAAAACATGCAGAAGCCCGACGGTATGAGCGATGCCGATTTCACCAAGCTGCATAACGAGACGGGCGCGATCTTCGAAGGCGCGGTTGGATTCGCGGCCTTGCAGCAGAAAGACTACCCCACGGCGCAGAAGGACCTGCACGACGCAGTACGGGAAGAATCGCAGCCCAACATCATGGACATTTATCCCCTGGCTACGGCCGACCTCGAAGCTAAGCCCGTAAACCCGGAAGGCTTCTGGTTTATCGTTAAGGCCTCGCAACTGGCGCAAGGAACCGGCCAACAGCAAATTTTGGATTATGGCCGCAAGAAGTACATTCGCTATCACGGCTCCGAAGACGGATGGAATGACATTGTCAAACAGGCGCAAGCCTCACAGAGCGTGATGCCGCCGGCGGGCTTTACGGTCGCCGCAGCACCACCGCCGCCGTCTCCGGCAGAGCAGGCTGCGGATTTGGTCAAGAGCAAAGATCCCAAGCAGATGAGCTTTGCCGAGTGGGAGCTGGTCCTGTCCTCAGGCAACCAGCAAGCCGCCGACACCGTATGGAACGCAATCAAAGACAAAGCCGTGAAGTTACAGGCGTCGGTCATTAGCGCTACGTCCAGCTCGGTCCAATTGGCCGGCAGCGATGACGACATCGACAGCAAGAAGGCGGACATCGGGCTGAGTATGGAGAAGCCGATTCCGGCGAAGCTGGCACCGCAACCCGGTACCATGATGGCTTTTCAAGGTACGGTGTCCAGCTATACGCCCAACCCGTTCATGATGACCATGACGGGCGGCATCCTGCTGGACAAGAATGGGAACCCGGTCTCCACTGGGGCGCCCGTGCACCATACCACCACGCACAAAAAATCGCAGTAGCGTGGCCATCCGATCGCGAAGCAAAGGGGGGAGCATCGAAAGGTGCTCCCCCTTTTTCATGGTCACACGCCTCGCAGTCAGCGCTGCCTGCAAAGCTGCTTTCTTCAGTTACGAAATATTTGCTGGCCGGCGCGGAACACCTCCACGTAAGCTTTCACCGCGCTGTCGGTCTGGCTGAGAAATTCCTCGGGCGTATACACACCGCGCAGCTGGCCACTTTCCATCAGGCCGATTCGGTCACCCAACAGCAGGGCTTCTCCGACATCATGGGTGACGAACACGATGGTCTTCCCTAACTTCTGTTGAAGTTTCTTGAACTCCAACTGGAGTTCGGAGCGCGTGATAGGGTCGAGTGCGCCAAAAGGCTCGTCCATGAGAAGGATGGGAGGGTCGGCGGCGAGGGAACGTGCCAGCCCCACCCTCTGGCGCTGACCGCCAGAGAGTTGATGCGGATAGCGATCCGCGAATTCTGCGCTGGGAAGGCCTACCAGATCCAATACCTCCTGGACCCGCGCGTCAATCTTTTGCCGCTCCCAGTTCTCCAGCCTCGGGACCAGGGCAACGTTCTTCCGCACCGTGTAATGCGGAAAGAGGCCGACATCCTGAATGGCATAGCCGATTCTTCGTCGCAGCCTGATTGCGTCCCACTGCTCGACCGGTGTTCCATCCACGGAGATCTGACCCTGGGTTGGGACCAGCAGACGATTAATCATCTTCAGACAAGTGGTCTTACCGGAGCCGCTGCGCCCGAGCAGGGTCAAGGTCTCGCCTTGAGACACCGCAAGGCTCACTCCCGAGAGGAGGGTCTTGTCTTCCGAGACACGAAACTCGACATCAACGAACTCGATTGCAATGGCGCGGGAGTCGCTCATCTCGGTTAGCCGAAGTGCCGTTACAGGCTATCAGAGTCATGGTTTGTGCAGGGCCCTCGGCGGCTAAGAGCTGCTTGAAAGAGTCAGAGCATGACCCTTGGAATGTACTTCTTGGTGGGAGCCCTCGCATTTATGCGAGGGAAGGAGCGCTTCAGCGCTCCGGAAAAAGTGGAGTCGAGATTTTCCACTTCATTTTCTTACCACTGAAACGTTGGGCCATCACCGGTCGCCGCAGGGCGGCTACAGACCGCTTTGTTCCACCAACCGGCCCAACACAGGTGCTTCGTAACAGCCTCTGAAGCGCCGCACTACCCGAGCAGGACACGGACAGCCCTTTTTCAACAGTCCGTGAAGGCGATCGTTCTAGAGCGTTGGCGATGGAATGCGGGACAAACAAAAAATGCCGGGCCGCCCTTTTAGGACGAGCACCGGCATAAGCTTAAATCGCACGGCTGTTGCCAGCCAATCAGCAGTCAGGCGAGCTGACGATTAGCGGCCCCAACCGCCGCCGCCACCACCGCCGCCCGAGCGTCCACGGCCACCACCACCGCCGCCGCGTCCACCGCCGCCGCCAAAGCCGCCACGGCCGCCGCCACCGCCGCGAGGACGGTCGGTCTTGGGACGCGCTTCATTCACGGTCAAATTGCGGCCTCCGAGATTGGTGCCGTTCAGAGCTTCCATCGCCTTGCCAGCCGAATCGTCGTCAGTCATTTCGACAAAGGCAAATCCGCGCGGCTGCCCGGTATCGCGATCCGTAACGATGCTGACCTTGTCCACCGGTCCATAAGCTTCGAAAAGCCCACGCACCTGGTCTTCCGTCGCATCGAAAGTTAAATTTCCCACGTAGATGTTCTTCATTGGATCCTCGCTTTTAGAGTAAGCCGCTTGCTGACCGAACATCGATCGCGCGGGCGGTCGCCCTGCTGGGTGTTGAAGACTTGAGACTCAACTGACTTCTAGCCGCGTAAAGACAGAAGGGCAGCACCTGCCGCCCTTCTGTTGAATTCTTGTTTAGAGTACCTGAACGTTTTCAGCCTGCCAACCCTTAGCGCCACGCTTCACGTCGAAGCTGACCGCCTGACCTTCCTGCAGCGAACGGAAGCCGTTCGACTGGATGGCCGAGAAGTGGACGAAAACATCTTCGCCATTCTGACGTGAAATAAAACCAAAACCCTTGGCATCGTTAAACCACTTTACTGTTCCTTGTTCCATTTGTTTCTTTGTATATCCTTGTTGTTGATGTTGCGCTGAAGTGATCGGAAGGTTACAGGCAGAAATCGCTCTAAGACAGGGAGGGATGGCTGCTAGACACGCCGTTCGCACATACGCAATATCACTATACCATCAAGTGGGCGAAGTAGGCCATTTCAAACCCGCTGCCTTTTTTCCAATGTTTCCCAAAAGCGAACAAAACATGTCACTGCGGTCCAAAAATTAAGCACATGAGATTTGGGGTTCTATATGTCCGGTAGCCGAATGTCCGGTAGCCGACATAGTTCTGACATAGTTCTAAAGTGGAGGTCCACAGTAAGAAGTCACGGTCTAAAGGTGTAGGTAGACGAAAACACCTTCGAGCACAACGCCGGCAGCCCTCTATTCAATTGGGAACGCATCTTAGGTAATCTTTAGAGATTTGCTTGACATTGTATCTGTGACCACAGCAAAATTGCGGCAATCTACCCTGCGGCAATGCGCGCGAGCCGTGCGCTTGCCTGAGGAAATTCCATGAACTGTCCCTGCTTTTGGGCAGCCTGCAAATGCGTCCTAACCCGGCGTGAGAAAGAAGTTCACACATGCGATTCGGTATCCGTCTTCGGAGTTTGATATTTGTCTCCGCTCTGGCAGCTTTGTTAGTAGCCTCATCGGCTGCACAGGAAATCAGGTTCGAGGATTTCTCATCCATCAGCGGTTTGCAATTGAATGGCAGCCCCCATCAAGCCACCTGGCTAGGGGCCAAAGTCCTGCGCCTGACCGACGGCGGTCTAGCTATTCCGCACGGTGCGGCCCAGGCGTCGGCCACATACTTCAATGTCCAGCAACCGCTCACCAGCGGTTTCACAACCTGGTTTGCATTCCAGCTCCACAACCCGACCCTGTGCTGTAACCCGGGAGATGGAATTGCGTTCATCATTCAGAACTCCAACGGCACCGACTCAAGCTATGGAGCGTCGGGCTCTGGTCTGACGGCCTTGGGCGCGGGCGCCGGTCCTAATCAATCCGGGGCACTGGGCTACGCCGGTATCAATAACAACCTGGCGGTGGAGTTCGACATTCACCAGGACGCGTGGGACCCGAATTCCAGCCACGTTGCCATACAGACCTGCGGAACCAGCACGAATACTCCGGTGCACATGGCGGGCAGCTACGAAATCGGAACCCACCAAAACGTTCCGAATTGCCTGTACCAGCAGCCAGGCTCACTGGTCGCGGTTCCCCCGATGGGCGGCAATTGCGGTGGCATTACCTGCACCAATGGGGCAGTGCACCAAGTCGTGATTGAATACACGCCTCCGGTGGGACACCAGTCCATGGGAACGCTAATGATATGGCTAGACCCTGTTTTCATGTCTGGCACGCACACTCCGGCGCCAGGGGCAGTTCCGACCATCAACGTGCCCTACAACATCAACTCGCTGTCGCTTAACAACGGAGCGGCCTGGGTCGGATTCACGGCTTCTCAGCCTATGCTGCAAGGAACGGCACAGGACATTCTCAGCTGGGAGTTCACCCCACACACGGCCACCCAGATCACGCAAGTGATTCCTCCGGGCGGGACGCAGGCCACTTATCCCTTCGGCGCGCACGAGATGGCGGTCACCTACCCCGCTGGGTTTACGAATCCGGACCAGATCACGATGACGGTGCTGGCGACGCCGACGAATCAGACCACCTTCTTCCAGCAACGTCTGCTGGGAACGCAGTTCGCCAACGAAGCGTGCGCCATTTATCTGGGAACGGGAGGGGATTGCATCGTGTATTCGGTGACATGCCTTGACCCGGTCACGGGTTCGACGGTTTGTCCGCAGGAGCCGCTGTGTAGTCCGCAGCAGCAGGACCAATGCATCGACATCGATTCGACGTTCTATACTTCCAGTCCAATTTCGCCGACCAATGCGGACTTCCTGGAGGCCGATCCCATCGGATCGAACAACTGGACGAGCATCTTCTTCTCGTATACGACCCTACCGGTGGACGGCACGGTGTCCGGAAAAGGCAAAGGCTTCTCCGATATCGTGACCACGTTCATCCGCAATAAGCCGTGATCGGTTAGCGCGGTACACATCGGGGAAACAAACTAGCCGTTGCGGTCGATGACAACGACCGCAGCGGCTAATTTTTGGGAGCGAATTCGGAATTGGTGTATGCGGAGTGGAGAGTAGGAGAGATGCCTCTGAGTTCGGTTGGTGGAAAAAAAGCACTCTGTAGCCGCCTTGCGGCGACAGGTGATAGCCCACCGCTTCAGCAGTGGGAAGGACAAAGTAAGAAATCCTGAGTCCGCTTCAGCGGACGGCAGACGTTTGGTGACAGCCTCTGAAGCGCCGCTCTACCTGCACCTGCAATTACACCAATGCGTAAGTTGGTCGAGCAGTTCTTATGAGCCGCCCTGGTAAGACTTCGAGGCGTCCCGGTACATGTCTTTCAGGTCGGCGCGCTCCAAGACGCGAGTGGCGCCTTCTTCCCGGCTGATCGATTCCAGGATTGATACCGCCTGCCGATAATGGGGAACAGCAGCCTGCGGCTTGCCGCTACGAGCGCTTGCACTGCCGAGAAGATACTGTGCACGCGCCTGTTCGACCCGCAAACCGAGCTTTTCCGCCCGGCCATCCGCGGTGTCAAGCTCCTGAGTGGCGGCATCTATTTGATTCATCCCCAGCAATGCTTCTCCGAGATAGACCGAAGCCTCTACGGATTGCGCTTTCAATCCCATTGAGTCGGCGTCCTGTATCAGCTTCTTCAAGATGGGGGCAGCAGCCTGAAAGTGTCCTTGAGCAACATCAACCTTGGCGATGTTGAGTTTCGAAATGACGATCAGATCCCGCAAGGCCGCCTTGGTGGCAGTCTGCAGTGCACGGTCGTACTGTTGTCTCGCCGATCCGTAATCGCCACGATAGAAGTAGCTGTCGCCGAGCGCGTTCAGCGCCTCTGACGTTACGGTATCGTTTTTCAGGTCGGTAGCGAGTTTGAGCGCATCGTCGATGTATTTCTGCCCTTCGTCTTCCCTGCCCACGGCCGACAAAACATCTCCGTAACGCGACTGCGCTTCCGCCATGAACCAGGTGCGATCCTTGACTTCCTGGAAATTCTGGACTGCATCCTGAAGAGCTCCTACAGCTTGACCATATTTTCCTTGCGTGGCGAACAGTGCACCCATGCTGCTCGACTGCAGGGCCTCGCCCGACTTGTCGCCGGCGGCACGGAGGGCATCTTTTGCCTTCAGATATTGTGACAACGCAGTGTCATACTGTCCCAACTTTACGTAGGTCTCCGCTAGATTATGCAGAGATTCGCTTGGGTCCTGCTTCAGCCGGTCACGAATCTGGTAAGCCTGTTGGAAATAGGTCAGAGCGTCCTGGTACTCGCCCTTATTGAAATGCGAGCTACCGATGTTATTCAAGCACTGCGCCTGGTTAAGTTCGTCTCCGGTATCGCGATAGAGTTGCAGTGCTTCGCCGGTGAAGGTAAGCGCCTCGTTGTATTTACCATGGTCGTGGTAGAGCGTGCCCAGGTCCATCAAGTCGCGGGCCAATCCGGTCTTATCGCCGATCTTGCGGTCGACCTCGATCGCCTCATTGTAGCTGGCCAAGGCGCCATTGAAATTGCCCTGCGCGTCCTGCAACTGCGCCATCTGGCCGAGGGTGGCCGCTATCCCTCTTTGATCTCCCACGGTCTTGCGTATCTCGAGCGCCTGCTGATAATTGCGCAGTGCATCATCCGGCTTGTTGAGATACTGATAAGCGACGCCCATGGCCTGAAGGATGGCGCCCTTCTGTTCCTGGTTGTCGAATTGAATGGCCAGACTCAGAGCGTTGTTGAGTGGGTCCAGAGCGGCCTGGTTATCGCCCGACTTAACATCGACGCGGCCACTGGCCAATAATGCGCTGACGTTCTTGGGATCGGCGGCCAACACCAGAGACAGGCGCTTCTTGGCGGCATCGAAATTATTGGCGTTTTCGTACAGGTTCGCCAGCGCGAATTGGGCGTCGAGATCGGTTGGATTGACTTTGGTGAGGTTCTCATACGCGGCAATGGCCTTGGCCGTGTCGTGGGTGATACTAGCGTGACTGGCTTCGATCAGGTAGCGGTCATGCTCCGACAGATTGTCGCTTAGCGACATGGCCTTGCGGGATGCGACTTCGGCTTTATCGTCATAGCCGAGACTGGCATAGGTCTGGGCCAATTTCGAAAGAGCCACGGCAAAGTTTGGATCGTCGGTCGTGGCCTCCTCAAACTTGGTGACCGCCTTGGTGTTGTCTCCCGAGCGGGCCAGCGCCAGTCCCTCGTTGTAGGCGCGTAGAGCGGGCACCGACGTGGTGGAGATGCGCTGGGAGTGGGCTTGCAACTCCTTCAAGATCTCCGGCGTTGTCGCCAGCTTTTGACGAACCTCGGCGGCCAGCTTGTCCAAGGAGCCGAGCAGATCTTTTTCGCTGGCAGCATCGGTTTGGATCTCCGACCTACGATCCTGTTTCAGATCGAGCACGGTCGAGTTGATCCGCACTTGTTCTCCGAACTTCTGATACTGGCCGAAAACAACCGTGTCAGCGCCGACAAAGTCGGCGACCCGCTTCAGAGTCGAAATATCCAACTGAGATTCAGGCGAAATGTGCAGATCGCTCAAGACCCGTTGCAAGCGCTCGGGTGAAACCGAACGAAGATGAGCCGACTGGCCAATGTCGGAGCTCAAAGTTTCCGCCAAACTGGCGCCCATCCAATTCAGTTTCGGATCTCCGGTGCCGTTGTAAAAGGGAATAATCGCCACCGAAGTAACCGGGCCCTGCACGGCGCTGGATTCAGATCCGCGATGCATGGCATAGCGAATCCCAAGACCGGTACCGGCAATTAGCACGAGGGCGGCGACAGCGATCGCGATCCACTTGCGGGGAGACCACTTATCTGACGCGGCGCCGGAAGGGACGTAGGACGCCAATACGGACTGCCCTGCTCGCGTCTTCTTGCCTTGCCAGACCTCAAGCTCATCAATCAACTGCTGGAGCGAAGCGAAGCGCGCATCGGGATCGCGCTCCAAACACTTGCTGACCACACTGCTCAACACCGGTGGAATAGCGGAGTCAACATCCACCAGCGGAGTAGCCGGCTCCTGCGTGCGCTTTACCAGGCTGGCGATGGCGCTCTCAGCGTGAAAAGGAACGAAGCCGCTCAACATCTCATAGAAAATGAGACCGACGGCGAACTGGTCGGAGCGCGCATCCAGGTCCTTGCCCATCGCCTGTTCCGGCGACATGTACTCCATGGTGCCGACCATCATGCCGGTCTGGGTCATGCCGTCGCCTTGCAGGGTCCGCGCCAAACCAAAGTCCATGATCACGACGCGGCCAACAGGGTCGCGCATGATATTGCTGGGCTTGAGATCGCGATGAATGACGCCTTCGGCATGGGCTGCCTGCAAGCCGGCGCAGACCTGCAGGATTATGCCGACCGCGTCCTGAGGCGAGAGTTTGCCCTGGCTGGTAAGAATCGAGCGTAAGTCCTCACCCTCGATGAACTCCATGGTGATGAACTTCACGCCGTCAGCTTCGTTCAGGTCATAAATGCGAATGATGTTCTTATGGGTGACCTGGCGAGCCAGCACCAACTCCTGCTTAAACCGAGCGAGGATGGCAGGATTTCCAGCCAGATCGGGGCGAATTACTTTGAGGCCCACGACACGCTCGACTTCCATGTCGCGGGCTTTGTAGACGGCGCCCATGCCGCCCATGCCGAGCAGTTTCTGAATTTCGTAACGCCCGCCGAGAACGTCGCCTTCATGAAAGACCGTCGCGCCGATGTGCGAGAAGATAGGATGCGGAGGCGACCCCGGTCCCGATGAAGATGAAGGCCCTCCGCCGACAATCGTCGCAGCATCGGAGGGATCGCTCTTGGGAGCCGAAGAAGGAATGCTTCCCTTGGAAGAGGACGGTGGTTCGCCAGTACCTGGCAAGGTAACATCAGCGGGATCAACCCCAGGCAGAGTTGCGCCGTCGGAGTTAAGCGCGGGCGTGGGCGTGGCGGAAGAACTTTCTCCGCTGGACACGGCTATCCCGTCTTGCGCTCGACGCGCTGCGCCTTCTCTGTCCCCAGCCATGTCTCCCCTTCCAGGGCTGTGCTAGTGAGGGTGTGTAGGGAGGTGGGCTTCCCACCCGAACTCAACTATCGAAAAGTATACGCCGATTTCATGCTTCTGAAGCTATGTTTCGATAGGACTTAGCCGTTATAGTCATGGCCTAAAAGCATCAAAGTGGTGGTAGCACTTTTCGGCAGACTTGCACCGCCGAAACTCGGGTCGTGAGCGCATGAAAAAAAATGCCGGCGCCCAAGGGGGCACCGGCAGTCACCTGTGGATTGTTTACTGATGGGTACTGGCCACCGAGGTGATTCTGGGGTTCGGATCTGCCGCCCCAGTGGTTGGAACCGCGACATTGAGCGATACCCACTTGTTGTTCGAGAAGTCTGGCGAGCCGCCAGTCACTGCTGCCCCGGCCGTGACCATATACACGATGTCGTCGCAGCTGCAGTCGTTGGTGGGGGTGGGGGCCCCGGTCGGCATGGTCAGGAAGAATGCACCCGTAGCCGTGCCAGGGTTGATCGCGCTGGGATCCAGTATGTACGGGAGCGATACCATCTGACTCATCATCGGTCCGGCCGGTCCGCTGCTGTCGTAGGTCACTTTCAGGGTACCGCCAGGCGCGGGGATGATGGTCGAATCAGCTTCGTTGGTAACGCTTGACGATACAGGTTGTACGGTCGTTCCCGCATAGCTCAACAAGAACGATGCCAGAGTGAACGGTCCACCGGTCTGAGGTTCGAATATTCCTTCCGTGGCCGACGGATCCGTACCGATCACAAAGCCCTTGTTAGAACCCACTATGTACCACACCGGCGGCGTGCTGCTGATACCGGTAACCGTAACCCGTCCGGTGTTCCCATCTACGGTGTAAGTGCCGGTGAAGGTGTTGCGGGTAACGGTGCCGGCGTTGTTTTCGTCGGTTTGGAACAGCGTGATGTTGCCCTGCCCATCGAAGGTACTGACGCCCAATTGCACGTCCGGTCCCGTCGGCGTGGCTCCATTCAACTCCATCACCGCGGCAGCGTTCAAGGTAGCCGCACCGATGGTGCAGTTGCCAGTGCCTCCGACACATTGCTTAAGTGCCGAGACCAGGCTGAGAGAAGCGCCGCTGGAGGGGGCATCCGTCTGCACCGCTACGAACTCGGTTAATGTATTGACTACGTAAAAAGCGTAGTTCTGTGTGCTGGAACCGACGGTGAGAGTCAGCGTTCCGCGGCCGGTGCTGGTGAAGTCCGTATCCGCGGTAACGGTGCCGCCAGTAATTGCCACGTCGCTCTGCACAGTTCCGTTATCGTTCGTGTCTTCTACGCCGCTGGTGATGGTACTGCCAGTGCTGTCCGTTTTGAAAGACCCTGCACCTGCGGATCGATGGCCTGCAGGATCAACTCCGAAAAAGCCCAGCGAGTAAGCCCCGGAAAACTGCATCAACCCCGGAACCTTGGGTAGAGTCTGTACCTTGATGACGCCTGAACCGTAAACCATCGGATTGTTAGTGTCGCTCAGAGTAAATCTAACGTCTCCGTTCAGCGGAACCGCCAGGACATAGCTGTAGGTCACGCCCAAAGCTGGAATTGTGAACGTCATGGAGCCCAAGTTGTTGGTTCCGGTAATGCTATAGGTCCCAGTAAAGGGTGTATTGGTCAGAGGTCCATTCACGGAATCGTTCTGATCGAGAACGCCAGAAAGGTTCCCCAATCCGTCGCCGATGAAGCTGCCTACGGTGTAAAACGGGGTTCCGTTTCTATAGCCATTGAACGAGAAAGCGAAGTTTCCCTGAAGCTTTCCTTTGACCGTAATGCTGACGGCCGCGCTGTTCGTATTGGAGTCGGCGTCGGTTACTTGAATCGTGAAGGGGTAGGTCATGCCCGTGCCCGTGGCCGTGCCAGAAATCGTGCCGGCGCTCGCGCTCAACGTCAATCCCGGAGGCAATACGTCAGAGCAGTCAGATTTCGCGGGAGCAGCACAGGACCAGGTAAAGGGCGAAAGCCCACCCGTGTTAGTCAAGGTCGTGGTGTACGGTACGCCGATGAATGCATTCGGAAGGGTGGTCGAGGTCACGACTGGAAGCGGATTGATGGTGATGGAAAAGCCGCCCTTCTGATAGGCAGCAGTTGGGGTTTGCGAATCGGTCACGCGGACCGTGAAGCTGTATTTCTTGGCGGTTCCGTCTGAATTCAAGTCGGTCGAAAGCGGCGTGCCGCTGATCACTCCGCCACTGCTCAGGGTCAGGCCCGGAGGCAGAGTCCCACTGTCCAGCGTCCAGGTATAGGGTCCGACACCTCCAGAGGGCACGAGAGTGATGGTATAAGGAGACAACACTACGCCATCGGGCACACTCGAATTGGCGATGTTCAACGCAACTATATCGGTCGGCGCGTGTGTGGAGCAGGCGCAGAGCACGGCGCACAGGCCAAGCGACAACACGAGAAACGGAAAAGGCTTAGACCCTTTCATGCAACTCCTTGATGATTCGGAAAGCTGGTTTTGTCTGGACGCCACTCCCGGTAGACCGACTGACTAGCCAGCGCAGCCTGACCCGGCACGAACGTTTGCGCTGAATGACGGAAGAGGTCCCTATTACACAGCAGGTTAATTCACCCGTGCTTAAATGCAAGCTTTTTTTGACCTCGGCACAACCACCGAGCGCTGCTTAACGTCACTCGATTTTCTCACAAGATTCTATCTAGCGCCCACGCAGGCGATACATTCACGTGTGATTGGTCGCAGCAGCAGGCCAATCTCGCTGGAACTCGCGCAGCACCGAGGCGCAGCAGCACACTGTCGTGCTATTCTGCTTGGCCGTTAGTGATTCATCGGAGAATTCATATGAGCGTTACCCGTCGCGACTTCATGGCTACGACCGCCATCGGCTCGGCGTCACTTGCGCTGGATCTGAAAGCACAGGGCAAGGCTGACCAGGCCGCCACATCGCCGGGCGCGCTGCCCAAGAAACCCGTCATCATCTCCGCCGCCAATGGCTATGAATACCTAGACCGGGGCTATGCGGTATTGACCAGCGGCGGCGACACGCTCGACGGCGTCATGCAGGTCATCACCGGGCCAGAGGACGATCCCAACGATGATAGCGTCGGCTTGGGCGGGCTGCCCAACGAAGACTGCGTGGTAGAACTTGACGCCTGCTGCATGCATGGTCCCACGCGCATGGCAGGCTCCGTCGCCGGAGTGCGCGATATTAAGAATGTTTCCCTGCTGGCAAAGACAGTGATGGAGCACACGGGCCACGTGATGCTGGTGGGTGAGGGCGCACAGCAGTTCGGATTCAAGATGGGATTTCCCAAGGAAAATCTGCTGACCGAGCGTTCGCGGAAAACGTGGCAACTGTGGCGCGAGACCATGTCGAACGACGATTGGTGGGGACCGGGATTGGCCAGTCCGAAATTCAAGTTTCCCGATACCGCCGGCAATATCTCCCAATATAACGACGATCTCATCCAGCGGATGGAAAAGCTGGCGGAGAAGATTGGCATTGAGCCCGAGTTTCGCATGGCGGCCATCGAACGCGTTCTGCGGCCACCGACCGGCACGATTCATTGCTCCTCGGTGAATGAGAAAGGCGAGATGTCGGGCGCCACCACGACTAGCGGCCTGGCGTGGAAAATTGCCGGACGTGCGGGTGATTCGCCGATCATCGGGGCGGGCAGTTATACCGACCAGGATGTAGGCTCGGCGGGGGCGACCGGCAACGGCGAGGAAAACATCAAGGTATGCGGCGCACACACCATCGTAGAGAACATGCGGCGCGGCATGTCGCCGCAGGAGGCGGGCATGGATGCGTTGAAGCGCATTGTGCGCAATTACGAGGGCTATCCGGAGAAGCTGCAATATGTGGACATGAGCTATTACATTCTGCGCAAAGATGGGGCCTACGCCGGCGTCTGCATGTGGAGCGGGCCAGCTGAGCATCCTCGGCGTTTTGCAGTGCACGATGGCAACGGCAAGCGCTATGAGAACGCCGTGGCGTTGTACCAGGGACAGTCGCTGGGATGGCCGCCGATGCCGGGAAGAAAACATCTGGCGCCGGAGCAGAAGAAGTAGACCTTTCCAGTTTGTCATCCTGAGCGCGGCGACCGAAGGGAGCGGAGCCGAAGGACCCCTATATTGCGACACGTATCAAGTGCGTGAGGTGTTCAAATAGGGGTCCTTCGACCTTGCACGAGCAAAGGACGCTCGTACTGCGCTCAGGATGACAAATGGAAGAGTAATTCCTAAACCGCGACGGTAACCGTAGTCTCTGTGCGTGTGACCGGCCGATAGAGCGTGTCGCGCTCGAAGGGGACGCGGCCGGCTTCGGTGATGAGGCGGATCAGGTCCTGACGGCGCAAGCCCTGCGGCGTGGTCGCGCCGGCGTTGTGGTAGATCTTCTCTTCCACGACGGTTCCGTCAATGTCGTCGGCGCCGAAGCGCAGCGTAATCTGCGCCATCTTCGGCGTCACCATCTGCCAATACGACTTGATGTGCGGGAAGTTGTCGAGCACCAGACGCGACACCGCGATTTGCTTCAGGTCGAGCATGCCCGTCGTCTTGGGCAAGTGTTGCAGCGGCGTGTTCTCGGGATGGAAGGCCAGCGGGATGAACGTCTGGAAGCCGTGCGTGTCATCCTGTAGCGCGCGCAGCTTCAGCAGATGGTCGACGCGGTCTTCGTCGTTCTCGACGTGGCCGTAGAGCATAGTGGCATTGGACTTCAGGCCCACTTCATGCGCGGTGCGGGCGAGCTGGAGCCAGTCGTCGCCATCGATCTTGTGATCGCAGATGATGTGGCGGATGCGGTCGGAAAAAATCTCGGCGCCGCCGCCGGGCATGGAGTCCAGCCCCGCCTCTTTGAATCTGATCAGCACCTCGCGCGGCGTCATCTTACCGATTTTCGAGAAGAACGCGATTTCCACCATGGTGAAGGCTTTGAGGTGCACCTCGGGAAAGCGCTCCTTCAATCCCGCGATCAGATCAACGTAGTACTGGAACGGCAGATCGGCATGCAATCCGCCGACAATGTGAAACTCCGTGATCGCTTCGGTGTAGCCGGAAGCGGCGGTGTTCCAGACCTCTTCCAGCGCCATGGTGTAAGCACCGGGCGCGTCCTTTTTGCGCCCGAAAGCGCACAGGCGGCAGGCAGCCACGCAAACATTGGTGTAGTTGATGTGCCGGTTGACGTTGAAGTAAGCAGTGTCGCCGTGCATGCGCTCGCGGACGTGATTCGCCAGCCAGCCAATCGCCAGGATGTCACCGGAACGATAGAGGGCCAGCGCGTCATCGGCCGAGAGGCGTTCTTGCGCCATCACCTTGTCGTGGATGGGCTGCAACCGTGGATCGTCGGTCTGGAAGGGGTGAAGCTTGCGGGCGCTCACAGGCTGATGCGGTGCGGTGGACATCCCCTCAATCATATCGCAGGGAGAGTTGAAATCACACGGCGACGTTTCCGGGCGGCTGGCCACTCCAGAAAACTGAGGAGGTAGTGGTGCAGTCTGATTTCCACAGGCTAGTTACCGCGATTTGCGAGAGCGGCCAATTGTTTCTGTAAAGCTCCGGTCTTCAAGAAATTGATGGTGGCGAACTGACCGATCATAAAGCGTATGACTGCGAGGAACAATCGACCATGGCGATATTCTATTTGGATTACGCGGCCAAGGCCGTGGAGCCTAAACAGTTCCGCGTGTTGTAAGTCGGCAGAGGGAATGCTGATTCCCCCCGAACCTTCTATGTGCAGACCGGAATCATCTAACAATGCGTAGCCCTTTGCTACCCTAGGGCGTGTTAACACTAATTAGGAAAACTGTGATAAGCTGCGCGTATGGAGATCACCGAGGCGCAGTACCAGCGTATTGTTCCCAGTCTTCCCCGGCAGCGCGGTAACCTACGGGTCACCAACCTGCAGTTTCTCAACGCGCTGTTGTACGTCGCCGAGCACGGCTGCAAATGGCGCGGTTTGCCCAAGCGTTTTGGCCCCTGGCACACCATCTACACGCGCATGAACCGCTGGTCCAAGAACGGCGCGCTGGAGGTCGTTTTCGAGCAGCTGCAGCGCCAGCAACTGGTGCGGATTCGCATCGAGGCCGTAAAACTTGATTCGACCACGGTGAAAGTTCATCCCGATGGAACGGGCGCGTTAAAAAAAACGGCCCCCAAGCCATCGGCAAGTCCCGCGGCGGCTGGACTACCAAGATTCATATGGTTGCCGCGAATGCTCGAACGGCTATAACGTTCGCGCTCTCGCCCGGCCAAGCCTCAGACGCGGTCGAAGGTCGCGACCTGTTGGCCGGCATCGGGCCTCTGCCCGCGCCGTTGCACCTGATCATGGACGCCGCCTACGACGACAACACCACCCTGCAACTGGTGCTGGATTTTGGCTACATCCCAGTCGTGCCACCCCGGCATAATCGTCTCGAGCCTTGGCAACTGGACAGGGCTATGTACCGCAAACGCAACGAGGTGGAGAGGCTCTTTCGCAGACTGAAGGGCTTCCGCCGCATCTTCTCGCGCTTCGAGAAACTCGACGTGGTCTTCCTGGGCTTCATCCACTTCGCCCTGATCGTGGAAGCCCTTCGATTTCTATTTAGTGTTAACACGCCCTAGTCTTGATGGTAAGCTCATCGCCAAAATAGAAAAACACCTTATATCTCATTGCTTATTCCTGAGTGTTCTCAGAGTGCTTTCAGAATAAGCCGCCTGTCGATTCGTCGGACTGAGGATTCGGCGTGAGGAAGCAGCGCATACGGTTCCTCGATACTCGACGTGCAACGGACTGTGGAAAATCAAACTGCACCAATACCCTGCAGCGGGTGGGTTTGACAGCCCTTTCCGGCAGACCTATACTGCGCTGCAAATCTCGTTTCGGAGGGTAGTCTCGTGTCGAAACGTCCGCCAGCCATTCACCTCTTTTCCATTTTGATTTTCGTGGTCCTCAGCGCACTCGCGGCTGCAAGTCAGCAACCGGTCCTCACGCCCCAGAACAGCAATACCAACGCCCTGCTGATTGCCGTCAGTCCGGTCGATGAAAATGTTGTATGGGCAGCCGGAACCAACAGCACGTTCGTTGTCACTACCGACGGTGGCAATACCTGGCGAGCCGGTATCGTCCCGACCGAGACAGGTGGAGACCTGCAGTTTCGCGATGTGCAGGGAGTAAGCGCGCAAGTGGCCTACCTGATGTCCATCGGAAATTTCCCCGGCGATTTCCGGATTTACAAGACCGAAGACGGCGGTGCGACATGGTCCTTGCAGTTCAAAAACCAGCTGGTTGACGCTTTTTACGATTGCTTTGCCTTTTGGACCCCCACCAACGGAATTGCCCATAGCGATTCGGTGAATGGCGTTTTCCCTGACCTGCGCACTACCGATGGGATGACCTGGCAGAGCATTGCCGGCAACATGCCTCCGGCTCTGCCGGGCGAAGCCTCGTTCTCGTCGAGCGGAACCTGCGTGGCGACGCAGGGTACGAGTAATGCCTGGATTACCACCGGTGGTTCGAGCATCGCTAGAATTCTGGCCACCACCGATGGCGGCAATACTTGGGCTGCGTACGACACTCCGCTGCATAGCTCACCTACGGCAGGTGGTTTCAGCGTGGCTTTTCGCGACGCCTCGAACGGTATTTTAGGAGGCGGCGATCTGGTGCCCGCCAATGCCTCGACCGCCGCGCAGGTCGCGGCGTCGCATGACGGCGGCCAGACCTGGGAGCTCACGAATTGGCCTCCGGTGGGCTATGCCATCTTCGGGCTGGCTTACCTGAGCAACACAACCGGTGTCGGCGGCGGACAGCAGCGTTCCCCGCAGAATAAGATACGGAGCAGAACGGACTACACCCGCACCGTAGTGATCACGGCCGATATCGGAGGGGCAGCCTGGACACCGGATGAAGGAACTACATGGAGTACGCTGCCCGGCATCACGGGATATTGGGCCGTGGCTTTCGCCGATCCTCAAAATGGATGGATGGTAGGAGAGAACGGAAGCATTCTGAAGGTCAGCTTCCCGTAGAGAGAGCAGCCATAGCCTTGGCTCGCCAATACGTCGAAGCTCAGGAGGCTTTAGGCCCAGGCTTGCCGATTTCCCAATGATGTCCGAAGGGATCCACGATGCGCCCAACGCGCCAACCATAGGACTGGTCACTGACCGGCCAGACGACGCTGGCGCCTGCGGCGACGGCCCGTTCGAAGGCGGCATCGGGATCTTCGACGATCATCACCATGCGCAGAGTACTGCCGCCCAGGGATTCGGGGCTGAAGTTTGAGTGCTCCGGAGATTCGTCTGCGAGCCAGAAATCCGATGATCCGACAGACAACTGGGCAACGACTGCCCCATTCTCGTCGTCGACGCGAAACAGTTCAATCGCTCCGAACGCCGCCTTGTAGAATTCAATCGCCTTGGCCCCGTTGCGAACAGCAAGCATAGGAGCAACTGACGCCTTGCGATCGTTAGCAGGATTTGGCTCGTCGGTCATTGAAAGTTTCTACCTCATACTCAACGCCGCAACAGCAAATCTCCGGCGATGAAGAACAGAAACGCCATCGAGACCAGACCGTTCATGGTGAAAAATGCGGCGTTCACTCGGCTGAGGTCGTCATGTTTCACCAGCGAATGCTCGTAGATCAGCAGCAAGGCTACGAATACCACTCCCGCGACGGCTAGCTTGCCCAGCCCAAATGCTATAACCATCCACGCCAGCAGCAGAACGGTGATGACGTGAAAGAGCCTGGCGATATTTAGCGAGGTGCGGATGCCGAACGCCTTAGGGATGGAATAGACGCCGGTCGAGCAATCGAACTCGTAGTCCTGGCAGCTGTAGAGGATGTCGAAACCGGCGCCCCAGAAGACCACCGCCGCCGTCAGGATGAGGATGCGCGGGTCGAGCGAGCCGCGGACCGCGATCCACGCGGCTACCGGAGCGGTGCCCATCGCGAGTCCCAGCACCACATGTGACCACCGCGTGAAGCGCTTGGTGAAGGAATAAAGAAACACAATCGCCAGCGCGACTGGAGACAGATAAAACGCTAGAGGATTCAGTTGATACGCGGCCAAGATCAAGATGGCTGACGTCACCACAACGAACCAGGCCACGAATGACTTGCTCAGTTTGCCGGCTGGAAGCGCGCGAATCCGGGTGCGCGGGTTGGCGGCATCGATAGTTGCATCTGCCAAGCCGATTGAACGCCATCGCCGCCGAGCGCGCCGCGACCAACGCGACAATGATCCAGAGAGAGGTATGCAGGCTGGGAATGCCGCGTGCCGCCAGCACCGCACCCGTCAGCCCAAAGGGGAGCGTGAGCACGGAGTGCTCCCACTTGATCATCTCCAGGGTGGTGCCAATGCTGCGAAACAGGGCCACACATCGATTTTAACGTGCAGGCATAGTTTCGGGCAGGTCGGGCTGGCTCATAGTCATGCCTTGCGGCAAGGGAGGACGCGACCACTGACGGTCCCAGGCGGGAACCGTCACGCGCTCTGCGACCAGTGCGGGCTTGTGTGCCCAGCAGACTAGACGAGTGCCAAAAGGTAGATTGATGTAGCGAATCAGATGACGCTCGCAATCGAGCAGCGCCGTCATCGCGGCGTTGGCCAGGCGGGAATTGCCGTCCGCTAGCGGGCGCGGTGCGGCCGTCTTGCGGAACATGTTGGTAAATGTTCGCTGCAGCACCGCCGGCAGAAATCCGCAGGCCACCAGGTACGAAACCCGGGATATTTCGAAACCGCAGTTGTTGAGCTTACGGCGTAACTCGGCCGCAGTGTAACGCCGCTGATGGCCGCGCGCTTCGTCTTCTTCGCCCCAGAGAAAGGGATACGCGGGCACGGTAAGGCACAGTAGGCCGCCATCCTTCAACACGCGGCGCAGCTCGCGCAGGGCCGCACGGTCATCGGCAACCATCTGCAGGACGTCACCGGTCACGATGGCGTCGAACGAATTCGAGGCAAAGCCCAGGTCTTCAGGGCTGGTGCAGACCAGATTTTGCGAGCCTTCAATCTGGCGAAAGGCCAGGGTCGGCAGGGAACTATGCGCGTTGACGGTGCGCAGCGTCGCTCCCTGGGAAAAATCGAGTTCCGCCGAGCAGCCGAGGTCGAGCACGCGAGCTTCGCGTTTGTCATGCACGGCTTGGCCGACAGCGTCCCGCAGCAGGCTGCGACGAGAGGCGTACCACCACGAAGAACTTTCGCGGCGAAGCGGCTCGAATTGGGGTTGAGCGTCCATTCCGATGGACCTCGGGTTACTCACTCATTCTACGAGAATCCGAGCCGGCCTGTACGGCTGACTTGAAGTAATCCAGCGACAGAAGCAAGCCGGTTGGTAAACCGATGGCCGGCTCCCAGCCAAGCAGTCGCTTGGCCTTGCTAATGTCTGGCCGTCGCTGTTTAGGATCGTCTTGCGGAAGCGGCTGGTAGCGCAGTTTGCTCTTGGAGCCCGTCACTTCCAGCACCGTCTGGGCGCACTCCAGAATCGTAAATTCGTTGGGATTGCCGATGTTCGTCGGCTCGTGCTCGTCGGACTTCGACAACGCCAGAATCCCAGCCACTTCGTCGCTTACATAGCAGAAGCTGCGTGTCTGCGAGCCGTCGCCGTAGATGGTGAGATCTTCGCCGCCGAGTGCCTGCTTCACGAAGTTCGATATCACTCGGCCATCGTTAATTTGCAGCCGTGGACCATAGGTATTGAAGATGCGAACGATGTGCGTATCGACGCGGTGACAGCGGTGGTAGGCCATGGTAGCCGCTTCAGCAAAGCGCTTGGACTCGTCGTACACCGAACGCGGGCCGATGGGGTTCACGTGTCCCCAGTAAGTTTCTTTTTGCGGATGTTCCAGCGGATCCCCGTAGCACTCGGAAGTGGAAGCGAGGAGAAACCTGGCGCCGTACTTCTTCGCCAGCTCGAGGCAGTTCATGGTGCCGAGGGAGCCGACCTGCAACGTCTCGATGGGATGTTCGAGATAATCCACCGGGCTGGCGGGCGATGCGAAATGGAAAATGTAGTCAACCTTGCCAGAATCGAAAGACTGGCTGACATCCTGCTCGATAAAGGCGAAGCGAGGCTCGTGACTCAGATGCGCGACGTTCTCCATGCGTCCGGTCAGCAGATTATCGGCGCAGAGAACGGAGTGGCCTTCCGCGAGCAAAGCATCGCACAGATGCGAACCCAGAAAGCCGGCACCGCCGGTCACCAGCACGCGCATAGTTGGGATTTTAGCGGACAGCGACAGCCACCCCGTGCTCGCGCAAACGGGCGCGCTGGTCGGCGATAATGCTCTCCAGAGTTTGTTCCAATGACAGGCGCGGACGATAACCGATAAGCCGGGTCAGCTTGGCGATGTCGGGAACGCGTCGCCGCACATCCTCGAAGCCTTCTTCGTACGCCTTGCCATAGGGCACAAAGACGATTCGCGAATCCGAGCTGGTCATGTGCTTGATGCGCGTCGCCAACTCGATGATGGTGATTTCGTGATCGCTGCCGACGTTGTATACCTCTCCCTTGGCCGCAGGGTGGGCAGCGATCCCAATTAGCGCATCCACGGTGTCGTTGACGTGGGTAAAGCAGCGGCTCTGGGCGCCGTCTCCAAAGAGGGTGATGTCCTGACCGGTCAAGGCCTGGACCACGAGGTTCGGGACCACCATGCCGTAACGTCCGGTCTGTCGCGGGCCCACGGTGTTGAACAGGCGCGCAATCACGGTCGGGACTTTCTTTTCTTTCCAGTACGCGATGGCTAAAAACTCGTCGATGGCTTTCGAGCAGGCATAGCTCCAGCGGCTCTTGTTGGTCGGTCCCATAACCAGGTCATCATCTTCACGGAAGGGCACCCGTGACAGCTTGCCATACACTTCTGAGGTGGAGGTTATGAGGACGCGCTTGCGTTTCGTTTCCGCCAGTTCCAGGATGATCTCGGTGCCGCGGATGTTGGTTTCGATGGTGCGGACCGGGCTATCGACGATGAGGCGTACGCCGACGGCGGCCGCCAGATGATAGATGATGTCGCAGAGGTCAACCAATTCGGCCATCAGGTGCCGGTTGGTTACGCTGTCGATGTAATAGCTGAATTGCGGATGAATTTTTAGATGCTGGACGTTGGCAATGGCGCCGGTAGAGAGATCGTCGACGATGCAGACGTCGTCGCCCATGGTGAGGTGCCGCTCGGCGAGATGCGACCCGATAAAGCCCGCACCTCCCGTGATGAGCACCTTCATTGCAACTTCCTCGCCCCCCTAGACTAATGTTCCGGAGGCTACAGCGCAATGCTTGTGATTTGCGTCATAGCCCGCCGCCACCTCAAGCTCTTATAATCGCGGGTTCGCAAGACAGTTGCAGGATTCTATGGCCGACCGCGAAACCGACCTATTGATTATTGGTGCAGGGATTGTCGGGCTCGCAACCGCCCTTGAGATAACGCTGCGCTTTCCCGGAATGAGCCTGGTCATCGTGGAGAAAGAAGATCGCGTGGCCGCGCACCAGACCGGGCACAACAGCGGAGTCATCCACTCCGGCCTGTACTACCGGACCGGCTCGCTGAAGGCGCGGAATTGCGTCGCCGGGACTGCTTCGATGAAGCGCTTCTGCCAGCAGAATGGAGTTCCCTTCGAAGAGTGCGGCAAGCTTGTGGTCGCCACCAGCGCCGAGGAGGTTCCGCGACTCGAGCAACTGCATCAGCGGGGGATTGCCAATGGTGTCCCTGGGTTGCGAATGCTGACTCGCGAGCAGTTTCGCGAGATCGAACCGCATTGTGATGGCGTCAGCGGGCTGCAGGTGCCGACCACCGGCATCGTGGATTACACCCAGGTCGCGCAAAAGTATGCCGAGTTGATCGAGCGGGCGGGCGGCGAAATCGCATTTCGGGCCAAGGTGCTCGGCCTGCGCGAGGATGGAACCTCCAACCTCATGGAGACCAGCGCCGGAACCTTTCGGGCGCGCTACGCCATCAACTGTGCCGGCCTGTACAGCGACGCGATCACGCGCATGGCGGGAGTGCAGACAGACCTCGAGATCATCCCGTTCCGGGGCGAGTATTACGAGGTGAAACCGGAGCGGTGCCATCTGATCAAGTCGTTGATTTATCCGGTGCCTGATCCACGCTTCCCGTTCCTGGGAGTGCACTTCACGCGCCGGGTTAACGGTAGCGTCGAGGCTGGACCGAATGCCTTGCTGGCTTTCCGCCGCGAGGGGTACACCGGCACATCGCCCGATCTTGGCGAAGCGATGCAGATGCTGCGGTTCTCCGGCTTCCGGAAGATGGCTAAAAAGTACTGGCGCATGGGGTGGGCTGAGCAATACCGCTCGTTGGTAAAGACGGCCTTCGTGAAGTCGTTGCAGAAGATGGTTCCAGAACTGACGGAATCGGATTTAGCCCCCGGCGGCTCGGGAGTGCGGGCCCAAGCGGTGGATAAGAACGGCAATCTGGTAGACGATTTTTATTTCGTCCACAGCAAACAGATGATTCATGTTTGTAACGTACCTTCGCCGGCGGCTACCGCTTCGCTCGAAATTGGTCGCGAGATTGTTGACATGCTGGCGGAACGATTTGACCTGTCGCCGCGCAGTCCGGCGACCGTCACCTCTTAGCATGCTAACCTTGTAAGCATGCCTCTCATCTGGTAATTGGCGCGGCCGGATTCGTCGGCCCGGCCCGAGCAGTCTTAGCTTGGATTCCAAGATGAGATTGCTCAGAATTGCGCGTTAAAGGAATTGATGATGTCTTCACCATCGAAATCTTCGAGTCCCGAATTGTCTGAACTGGTCCAAAACAAGATCGAATCACGCACCGCCAACGTGGGCGTCATTGGAATGGGCTACGTCGGCCTGCCCTTGGCGCTGCTGTTCAGCGAACAGAAGTTTCCCGTCACCGGCTTCGACATCGACAGCAAAAAGATCGATGTGCTGGAGTCCGGCGGGTCGTACATTTACCGCATCGCATCGACCGAGATCCAGACAGCGCGCGCCCAGGGCTTCACCGCAACGTCAGACTACGGCAAGATCGGGAGTATGGACGCAATCATCATTTGCGTTCCGACTCCGCTGGATGAGTATCATGAGCCCGACCTCAGTTACATCACTGCCACGGCCCAATCGATTGCCCCGCATCTGCGCGCGGGCCAGTTGATCATTCTGGAGAGCACCACCTATCCCGGCACCACGGAAGAGATTCTGGTGCCGATTCTGGAACGCGCCAACGGCCGTGGGCTGAAGGCCGCCCGCGCCGGCATGGAAGGCGCCAACGTGTTCCACGTGGTTTTCTCTCCGGAACGAGAAGACCCGGGTAACGACACGGTCGCACGGCGCGATATTCCCAAGGTCATCGGAGGACTCGATCCGCGGGCCAGCGAACTGGGCGCGAAGCTCTACGGCGCCATCTTTAACCGCACGGTCCCGGTCTCGACGCCGGCAGCGGCGGAGATGACCAAGCTGCTGGAAAACATTTACCGCTGCGTAAATATCGCAATGGTGAATGAGCTGAAGCTGCTGTGCCTGCGCATGGGCATCGACATTTGGGAGGTCATCGACGCAGCCAAGAGCAAGCCGTTCGGCTTCCAGGCGTTTTATCCCGGCCCAGGACTTGGCGGACACTGCATTCCCATCGATCCGTTTTATCTGTCGTGGAAGGCGAAGCAGTTTGACTTCCGGACACGCTTTATTGAGCTGGCGGGCGAAGTGAACACCAACATGCCGTACTTCTCGGTGGAAGCTGCCGCCGCCGCCTTGAACAAGGAAAAGAAGCCGCTTAACGGCTCGAAGATTCTAGTGTTGGGGCTTTCCTACAAGAAGGACATTGACGACTTGCGTGAATCGCCGTCGCTGACGATTATCGAATTGCTGCAGAAGCGCGGTGCGGTGGTCAGCTACAACGATCCCTACTTTCCTACTGTCGGCCAAGGCCGACGATATGCCCTGAACATGACCTGCACGCCGCTGGAGAATCTGGACCAGTACGATTGCGTGATGATCGTAACCGACCACAGCGATTACGATTATCAGCGAATTGTGCGGGAGTCAAAGCTGGTAGTGGATACGCGCAACGCAACCAAGGGAATCGATTCGCCTAAAATCGTGCGCTGCTGAGCACAGCGCAAGGCAACGGAAGATCCATGTGCTCAGTTGTCATCCTGAGCGACGAGTCCGGTCGCCATGGCGAGCGGATGAAGGACCTTATCGCTTAAATAATTGTGTTCGGGTAGTGCGGCGCTTCAGCGCCGCCTAAGCGATGCCTAATATTGAACGGCTTTCAGCCCACTGCGGCGCAGTGGACTGAAAGCCTGAGTCTCAGAGGAGCAGCTGGAACGCGGAGCTGAAGCTCCGCACTACCGGGATGCCAGACGCTCGCTACCCCGTCTGCTCGAACTATGAAAAAGGCACACAGCTAAAGACGCCGCCGATTATCGTTTGTAGGTTCCCATGTAATCCGCCTCCACGATAATGTGACCCTGCATGGCCTGCTGCAAGACGACGTTGCTGGAGCCGGGCGTCAGATCGAGTTTTTCATCCAGCGCATACAAGCGGAAGAAATACCGGTGCGGCTTGCCGTGCGGTGGACAGGGGCCGTTGTAGCCGACCTTGCCGAAGCTGTTGCGACCCTGGCGCGTGCCATCTTCCAACGGGTCGCGCTTCTTGACGCCCTCGGGGAGTTCATGCGCGCCGGCAGGCAGGTTCCACATCACCCAGTGCACCCAGGTCCCGTTGGGCGCATCGGGATCGTCCATGACCAGCGCGAAGCTGACGGTGCGCTGCGGAGGGGCGTTCCATTCCAACGCAGGGGAAACGTCCTCGGCATCGCAGGTGTGCTTTTTGGGAATCTCGGAGCCCGGCGCGAAGGCGGAGCTTTTCAGCACTAGTGTCATAGCGGCGCCTCCCGTCGACGGGTCTGTTTGCGCGGTAAGCATGCCACTCCCGACTGTCACCAGCAAGGACAGCAGCACAGCAGATTTTCTGACGGACGAGAGGGGGTTGTGAATGGTGCCTGAGAGAGTGTTGCTCGCGGTGGCCATCGGCAACATTGTACGGCATGGGCAAAACAGAGGCTTACACCAGAAATGCCGCGCACAGCAACGCGCCGAAAATTACGGCCTGGGCAAGCTCGCTGAAACCGAGCTTGTGCACGTCGAGAGGACGCGGGCCGCGGAAGAACCACAGCGCCCCGCGAACTAATATGGGTACGAAGGCCACGGCAACGAGGGCCGAGAACAGCCCAACGCGGCAGCCTGCGAGAATGACGCCGATGAGAACCACCTGTCCGCAGAAGAAGAGGCGGCCCTGTTTCATCTTCTCGTCGAAGTTGGCAGCGCGCGCGGAGCGTATGCGAACCTGCACGAAATGGATCTGGTCTCCAGCGAAAAGCCAGTTCGCCAGCCATAAAACCAAGGCAACACGGTCGAACTTGCCCGTGGCAACGTAATAGGCTCCGGCGGCCGTCGAGGTGAGACCAACGGCGCCGATGATCTGCGCCGGCATTCTTCCTTTGCGGCCGAGCCTTTTGACTCCGGCCTGTATCGCGAAAGCGAGGCCCGCAATTGCACCGATAAGCAGGAGCCCTCGCGGTGGTGCGCTCCAGAGCAGCACCGCCACGCTGAGTACTGCGAACGTGCCGACGCTCGCAATCACCTTCACTACATAGGCCCGCTCGTCTTTGGTTTGCGCTTTGATAGCCGAAGTTCCCAGCCAACTCTCGACGGGAGTGCGCAGCCAGAAGAGCGACATTGCCGTCAGGATGAAAAGCACAACTGCGCCAACGTTTACATTGGAGCTCATCGCCGCCACGGCTCCGGTCGCGAGTGGCACCAGCAGCATGCCCCACGCGCCGTGCTCGCGCGGAATGATCATGGTTTTCAGTCGGGAATTTGGTACAGTGCTGATGTGAGCGGCCATGCTGCGATGCTAATGCTGCTGGAGTGCGCCGGATATGACTTAAGTCTCAAGGGGGAACTACATCCTATCGGCCTTCCTCATTCCTACTTTGCCTCATAGTGTTCCCTCCCGTGATCGGCTAAATATTGGGCGCGCAATTCAGAGGTGATCTCCCTGCCGGCCAGCCAGGTCGCGAAGTGGTCCCTGCGCACCGTCACGAACTGGATCAGAAGTCCCGGATGCTGAATGTCTCGCGCGAAACGCTCAACCATTTTGTTTTGTTCGCGAAAATCGTCTCCAGCCTCCTCCGGATGAAACGCATCAAAGTCCGCCTGGGTGTCGTATCGAGGAAGTGAGACTAAAGTCGTTTCCTGTCGCTTTGCCCGTTTCCCATGGAATGGGTGATTAGACCGAGGGAATTTTCTCATGTGTTTCTGGACCGCTATTAGCGCTTTGCAGCCACCTCGCGGATCATTTTATTCGAGGTGCCCGGCTCGTACACGCAGAACGGCTCTTCTGCCAGGAAGTCGCCGGTGGCGGCAAACGCGCGGGCGCGGCATCCCATGCAAACGTGGCGAAACTCGCAGCAGCCGCACTTCCCTTTCAGGTTATCGTCGTCGCGCAGTTGGGCGAAAACGTCAGAGTCGTTCCATATCTCCGCGAAACTTTGCTTGCGTAAGTCGCCCGCGATCGCAGGCAGGTATCCGCAGGGAAAGACTTCGCCTTCATGCGAGATAAAACAAACACCGGTCCCCGCCAGGCAGCCCTTGGTCATTGCATTCATGTCGCCGGGATGACCGGCGGGATGGCCGCCGGGATGACCGCTGTGTCCGACCGGCGGTCCGCCACCCGGCTTCAGGTTGATACCCGTTGAACCCGGCATGGTTATGTCCGTTGGTCCAATTTCGTTAGCGCTCGGGGCGGTCGCCGCTTCTTGGTTGCGGCCCGCAATGCGGTCGGCGGCCTTACGCTGCCGTGCCACACGGAAGTAATGCGGAGCGCAGGTGGCCTTCAGTTCGATCCCGCCTTCGAGCGACTGATCATAGAACCAATTCAACATCCGCTCATACTCTTCCGGAGCTACCATCTGCTCGGCGGCGATGTCTACTCCGCATCCCACGGGCACCAGCAGGAAGGTATGCAGCGCGTCGGCGCCGAGGCTGCGCGCCAGGTCGAGTACGGCCGGCAACTGGTGCGCATTGTGGCGGGCGATGGTGGTGTTGATCTGCACCGAAACTCCCACCTCCTGAAGGTTGCGCATTCCGTAGACGGCGGCATCAAACGCTCCGGGGATGCCGCGGAACGAGTCGTGGGTATGCGCGTCCGATCCGTCCAGCGAGATGGAGACCCGCTTGATTCCGGCCTGCTTGATCTTTTGCGCAACATCTTTGGTGACCAGGGTGCCGTTGGTGGCCAGCGCGACGCGCAGACCGCGGCTGGTGGCGTACTCGGCAAGCTGGAAAATGTCGTGACGATAGAGCGGTTCGCCCCCGCTTAGGACGAGGATGGGATTTCCAAAGTCGGCGATCTGAGAAATGATGTCGAGCGCTTTATCGGTCGGCAGGTCGGCCGGGGACATCAACTCCGTCGCGGTAGCGCGGCAGTGGATGCAGCGCAGGTTACAACCCTTGGTCACCTCCCAGAAAATCAGGCGCGGTGTGTATTGTTTGGTGGCCGCCGAATGGGTGCTGCCGTTGCCTTCGCTCATTGTTGGTTTCCTCCCCCGCTCTTGCGGAACATCGGCTCGTTGTCTGCATCCAAGATAGGATTTTCACGACCCAGGGAGCCGTGAGTCTTATCACGGAGTCGTGTGATGTGCGTCACTTGGGGGGTTCTGAGGCCGAGGAAGGAAAACCTATTCACCACGGAGACACGGAGGACACAGAGGTTTGTTCACGGTCTCTGCTACGCGTTCAATAAAGGCTGACGGCGCGGCAAGTATGCGCTCGTTAAGAGCGTGGAGCATCATAATCTCTCGTACCGGCCCGGTTGCACGCAGGCGTCGTTGTAATCTGTAGTACGCCTATGTTCAAACTTCTTTGCGTTACTGCTCATCCGGATGACGAGGCCGGCGCCTTTGGCGGCACGCTGCTCCTCTACCACGAGCGCGGCGTGGAGACGCAGGTCATCTGCATGACCGCCGGAACCGCGGCGCGCAATAGAGGCACCGCGCGCTCCAATGAAGAGCTGGCCACCCTGCGACGCGCCGAGTTTGCGGCGTCGTGCGAGCTGCTCAATGTCAGCCACTACGAAGTGCTGGACTACACCGACGGGCAGCTTAACCGCACCGATTTTTATCGGGCGGTGGAGGACTTGACGCGACGGATGCGCCAGCTTCGTCCGCACGTGGTGCTCACCTTTGGACCCGATGGCGGGCTCACCGGTCATCCTGACCACGCCATGGCCGGTGTCTTCGCGACGATGGCGTTCGAATGGGCCGGCCGTCCTGATCGCTTTCCCGAGCAGATCGAGCAGGGGCTGCAAGTCCACCGCGCGCAGAAGCTGTATTACGCCGCGGCGGACTATGTCATACCCGACCTGCCGACGATCGCGCCGCCCACAGTGAGCGCGCGCATCGAGATAGGCGCAGAGCTCTTCGAAAAGAAGAATGCGGCATTCCATTTGCACAAGACGCAAGCGCCGCTATTTGAGCGCGTGCGAAAGAACCTCGGAAGACGCGGCGGTGGGGTAGAGATGTATCACCTGGCATTGACGCGCGAGCCGAGGGAGGCGGAGGCCGAAACCGATTTGTTCGAGGGAGTGGTTGAAGAGTAGAGCGAGGTTCAACACACGAAAACGTAAGGTGTCATCATCCGCCTTGGTCAAACGCATCGCCGGCAGTAATCCGGCGACCAGCCCGGCGAAGACGGAAATCCCCAAGGTAAACGCGAGTACCCAGACATCGGGATAGACGTCTGCGGACTTGGGCAGTTGGTCGCCGAGGAACTTGACGATCAGGGTCACGCCGAAGTGGGCGACGGCAAGGCCCAGTGCTCCGCCAGCGAGCGGTCGGGCTGGATGACGCGACACTGGGGCGCGTTCGTTTCTGGAACACGCTGTCCGGATGCGGACTGCCGCTTCTGGCGTATTTTACTGGGGATTAATGTGTTTGGCCTACTTGGTGCGCTTCTTCTTAGCGGCCTCCGGAGAGGAGCCACCCATTTCGCCGGTCACGCTGGCCAGAACTTTCTGAAAGGCTTCTTCCTTGGTCAGCTCCTTTTTGCCGGTCTTGTTGTGGCGGTACTTGTGTTCGTAGGTGCAGGTGCGGCAGCGGACTTTCTGTACCTCGTCCGCTGCCATGGAAACTACGGCGTGGTCGGTGGTGAGCTTGCAATGCGAGCAGTAATCGTCAACGTAATCGCCTAGACGCATGGCTTTGTCTCACGTGATGCTACTTCCCTTTTGGCGGATATCCCTTGAACAACTTGGCGACAGCTTTGTCGAGGTTGTTGATGTTTTTGTTGGAATTGTCCGACACGGTGTCAGTGGCGGAGCCACGCCAAAGTATTTGCTTGTCCTTAACATCGGCCAACTCGACCACCAGCGTGGCTTCTCTGGTCACATAGGTGTTGTACATGGCGGGTCCGCCCATTCCCCACGCACCCCATCCCCAGCCTGGGCCATAGCCGTAGCCGCTTCCGACCACCGTCTTCTGGTCCTTGATGCTCTTGCTGTAGCTCACCCACATGTCGGGATTCGCACTGGCGTCGACTTTTTGCAGCCCTTTGGCCTGGAGTTGCTTGTCCACCGCGTCAATGATGCGCTGGTGCCACAGACCATTGGCGGGATGCGGACTCTGTTCCCAGGCGTAAGTGTGGAATTGCGAAAAATTGGCTTGACGGTCCCAATCGATGTTGGTCTGCTGGGCCACGGCGGTAACGCAAGCTAAACAACTAAGAACAACGAGGGCGAGAATTCGACTCTTCATCGCTGCAAGCTCCGCTTAAGACAAATTGAGGTCCGTGTACGCATGAAGATGCAGCAGAGCTGCACGCTCATCGCACTGCCAACGATATTATCCCATCTTCGCAAATGCAGCTTACCAGCGGGAGGCAACCACACCTGAACTCCAAATCCTCACCAACATCTCGCGCGCTCAACCACCTCGACATGCCCGCGGCAGAGATACTTGCGCGGGCCGGTCGAAGTGACGCATGGAGACGAGGTTGTGATCAATCCCAAGGTTAGCTGCGTGAGGGGTAGACGCCCTGAAGCGCGATAATCCAGTTGAATGTGAGATACGGTGAGAGAACATTGAACGGCTGGTTGGAGCCGGTCTGGCCAACAGCATTGGCGGCAAGTGTCGAATTGGGTGATGCCGAAGCGTAGATGTCGGGCGCGCCGGCGACGGACGCGCCAGTGCTTGTCGCCAGCAACTGGTTCGCTGGGGACTTGCTGGTGGCCGCGGTTGATACGGCATTCACGGAGTGGTTGTGACTCGGTAGATTACCGACTGTCAGAGTTGCGGTCTCAGCGCCGCCGCTTTGACCGAGTTGATAAGCTTGCAGTCCCGGGCCCTGACCGGCACTGATAGGCACCCGGCCGCGCAAGTCCGGAAGCGCAAAGTTGGATACCCCGTCGCCGCCGTAAGTGGTGCCGATTAGCGAAAACAGCGCTGTGTTTTGTGAGATAGGTAGAAGCTGTCCATTGCAGAGCGCCCATCCAGTAGGCGCGAAGTTGTAAGGCACAAGCAATAGTGAACCGAGAAACGGCTCCATAACAGAGTTCCTTTCTGTATTGGGGGTTTTGGGAAGTCATGCGGATACTACTACTCGACCCCAGACCCCACAACTGTATTCTGCCGCCGGTTCTTTTGAGTTTCATTCGCTAACGCACTTACCCGCCGATCAGGATGCGCGGTGTATTCGATAATGAACACCTTGCCCGTATCTAGCCGCTTTCAAGAACGATCATTTTTGCCATACCGTATATTGTCGGTGTGATGATGAGCGGAATGTCGATCTGCGGCTATCTCTGGATTGCTTTCGGGGTGCTCTGGCTGGTGTGGGCGCTGCGCGTCAAGCCGGCGCAAGTGCGGGAGAGTCTGGGGTCGCGCTTCTCCCACGTCATCGCCGCCGTGGCCGCCTTCTACGCGATGTTCAGTGGCGACGTGCCGCTGGGCTGGATGCACACCCGCATCATCCCGCGAGAGCGTTGGATCGAGGCACTCGGGATTGCGCTCACCGTGGCCGGCATGGCCTTCGCTATCTGGGCAAGGGCTTATCTCGGCGGCAACTGGAGCAGCAACGTCACCGTCAAAGTCGACCATCAACTGGTTCGCACCGGCCCCTACCGCTGGGTACGCCATCCAATTTATTCCGGAATCATCCTGGCAATGATCGGCACGGCCTTGAATCGCCGCACGGTGCGAGGCGTCATTGCGGTGGTGTTGCTGTGGGTGGCCTTCACTCTCAAGAGCAAGATTGAAGAGCGCTTCATGCGGGCGACCTTCGGACCGGAATATGACGAATACCGGCGCGGCACGGGAGCCTTGGTTCCGCGACTGCGGGTCTGAAAACGGTGCCGCGGTGAGCTTGGTATGATGCCTGCGTGGCCAAACCAGCGGGGCGCGGCAAATTCATCACCTTCGAAGGGCTGGATGGTTGCGGCAAAAGCACGCAGATGGAGAAGCTCGCCGGCGTGTTACGCCGCGAAGGAATTGACGCGGTCACCACGCGCGAACCGGGAGGCACTACCATCGGCGAACGCATTCGCGCCGTGCTGCTCGATTCCCGCACCGCCGGCTTGGATGCCTACGCCGAGATGGCATTGATGTTTGCTTCCCGTGCGCAGCTCATCGCCGAGGTAATTGCGCCCGCGCTGAGTTCCGGACGATGGGTGCTGTGCGATCGCTTTACGGATTCTACGGAGGCCTACCAGGGCGCGGGACGTCAACTGGGCAATGAGGCCGTGCTGCAGTTGCACAAATTACTCTGTCGCGATCTATGGCCCGACCTCACCCTCCTGATGGATTGCGATGTGAGCTCGTGTGTGGCCCGGGCCCGACGTCGCAACAAAGCTGCTACGCTGGAGATGCCGGACGAGAACCGCTTCGAGAAAGAAAGCCACGCTTTCTTCAGCCGGGTACGCAACGCGTTTCTGGAGATCGCCCGGCGCGAGCCGCAGCGGGTGGTAGTGGTGGACGCGCGTCCGAAGCTCGAGATCGTGCATCCGGAAATTGTGCGCCTCGTGCGGGAGCGGCTGCTGCAGTCGGAGGGCTGATTTGGGAAGAAATTCACCTGCTATATGGCACTTATAGGCTATAAATTTGGGTGCGAGGCGCGTGCGGCGTATTTGCACCCAGCCGGGCTTGGTAAAATGACCCCAGAATGCGCTAGGATTGCCTAGGACAGCGAGGAGCGTGGTTGGACGCTCTAGATATGCCTGAATTGCTTTAGGGCCCTAGAAGGCCAATTACGCAGGATCTGAACAAGCAGATCTAGTCTCGGCGACGCGAACGACAGCCACGTTAGTGCCGCATGTGAGGCTACCCAATCAAAACTGGTCGCTCCAGGAATTAGACGCCCATGGCTTTCTCTGATTTTCACGGCAACGCTGACGTTGTGCACACGCTGCGGGAGATGCTGGCGCACGATCATTTCCCGCACGCCATGATTCTCTCCGGCCCGCAAGGGTCAGGCAAGTTCACGCTGAGCCAGATGGTCGCGAAGACGATGAACTGCCTGGAGCAGCCGATTACGGATGGGTTGCCGGACTTCTGCGGCCACTGCGCCAACTGTATTCGCATCGCCGAGGCCGACGCCCTGGAAGAACGTTTTGCTGAGGCTGTAGAAGCGCGCGACAATCTGCGCGAGGCCGACAAGCGCGAGACCCGCATCTTGGTGCAGACGCATCCTGACGTGTTGATCATTCCCCCCGATCCGCCGCAGATGCTGGTGAAGGTGGACCAGATTCGCCACGTCATTCACGAGATTTATTACAAGCCGGTGGAGGGCCGTGAGCGGGTTTACATCTTCAGCGATGCCGACTTCATGAAGGAGGCGGCGAACTCGCTGTTGAAGATTCTGGAGGAGCCGCCGGCGACCGCCACGATATTTCTGCTCACCGATAACCCTTCGGCGCTGTTGCCTACGATTCGTTCGCGCTGCATGCATTTGCGACTGGCCCCGCTGCCTGCCGCCGAAGTGGAGAAGTATCTTGCGGAAGTGCGTCCGGAATGGAAGGCCCGCGAGCGGGCGTTGGTAGCCCGGGTGTGTGGAGGAGGGCTGGGCCGGGCGCGCAGCTTCGATCTGGCAGCCTACATGGCTGCGCGCGCGGATGCGCTGGCCGTGCTCGCTCCTGCCATGGGTAGTGCAGACCACAGCGCGCTGTTCCGCGTAACCGACGCCTATCGCGCCGGTGCCGATGGCAAGGCCAAAACCGAGATGCTGGTCCGGACGCTGTATTCCCTGCTGGAAGACTTGCTGTTCCTGAAGTCGGAGACGCCTGAGCTAATTCGCAATACGGACCTGCAGTCCGAATTGCAAAAAATGGCAGCACAGGTTGAGTTCGACTGGATCGTTACCGCGACGCAAAAATTGGGAGAACTGGAGAGCGGTATGCGCCGGAATTTACTACGCTCGCTGGCACTTGACACGTTTGCGACATCGTTAGAGCGCTAACGTGCGGCCTATAGCATTGACACCAAAGTCGCATCCCTAGTTTGGATTGTTTTGCGGAATCGGCTGTGTTAGGGTATCCCCAAGTTCACACCTTTGACAGCCTGGGACAATTCAAGCCCCGAGTGTATGAGATCCCTGCATTGTGTTCGCGCTTGAGTTGGTGGCATCCGTGAGGCTGGTGTGCAAACCACCAAAGGAGCAAACACCATGAAAGATTCCATGGACTCCACTGCCGTGGGGCGAGCTCTCGACTCTGAAGTGTTTGCCAACCGCAAGCTGATTCGTCCCGCTCTTAATCGCAACGATCATCCGCGGCAGGAAGCGCCCGAGCGTCGCGAACGCCCTGAGCGTTCAAGCCCCATGAACGGCGGCGGCAAAAAGACACCTCCACCCGAGCAGACCCACGCCGAAAATTTCTACTATCAGAAGCAGATGCAGACCAAGACTCCGATGGTCCTGGTGCTGCAGGACGGCGAAGAGATCCATGGCGTCATCGAGTGGTACGACAAGTACTGCCTGAAGGTGAACCGCACGGGCGCGTCCAACCTGCTCATCTACAAGCCCAGCATTAAGTACATGTTCAAGGAAAGCGAAGCGGGCGGCCGGACGTAAAATTCCGGCTGTCAGGAATCGGCAGTTCGCAGTTTCTTGGCGGCCAGGTTGAGATCCCGCAAGTTGAGATCTCAAACCCTATTGCGCGTCCAGGCTTATAGCGATTCCTCAATCCATCTATTCGATTTGTACGGGTAGTGCGGCGCTTCAGCGCCGCGTTCTGCCTCGGGCAAACACCAGCTTAAGCAGCTGAGGTCGCCGACCTCAGCTGCTTAAGCGATTTTTCTTCTTGCCCTATACGCCGGCCTGAAGGCCCGCACTACCCGTACGAGTGGATACATGAATCCCGGGAAGGTCTCTAGCTGGCCTTCTTCATATGTCTCGAGATTTGCTTCAGGTGATGTCGGGCGTGGGTGAGATGAACCCGCCGCCAGTCCTTTGTGTCCAGGGGACCAAGGATGGGATGGTCGAGTATCTTGACCGCCGTGCCAAACCGCTTCTCCGCATCCGTCAGCGACGCATCCATGGCAACCAAAGCGTCATTGAATTGGCGCAAGGATTGAATCCCGGCACCGTTGTTAGGAATAGTCTGTTTCGGCGCGATCCGGCCTGAAGGAAGCAACCCCAGCCTCGCTACATAAAACGTAGCCAGCTTGTCCTTCAATGTGGGTTGGCCCCCGAGCGGCTTGCCGCTTTGTATGGCTGTCTGTGCTCCCTTGGTGGTGGCCTTGTAACTCAGCAGGAGGTGTTCCAGAATCTGGGCGCAACTCCACTTGCCTGGCGGAGCATAGGCCCAATCGTCCGCAGACATGGCGGCGGTGACGCGCTCGACCTCGCGACGGATTTGTTCCAACTCCGGAGACACAGAACCTACCCACAGGTAACGAGGCACAAAGCTGAGGGTCGCCTCGAAATATGGCACTAGTATGAACCACAATGGAAAATTTTTCTCTAGGTACTTTCGCTGTAAGGCTATGTCTGTTATCGGACCGTAGCCGGCAACTCCAGCTATCAGTGCGCCGTGCTGCGCGTCGGCTCGGTCTGGGAAAGCGACGTGAGCATCGGCAGCCTGGCTGCGCCATAAAGTCCGGCATCGCTGCCCATGAGCGCACGCGTGACGATGGTGTGCTTCTTCCCCGCAATAGCGCCATCGGGGGCGGTAACTTGATAGATGAAAGAACGGAGCTTCAACTCCTCCAGCATCGCGGGCGCAAAAGCGTCCCAGGCACTGGCGACGCCGCCGCCAATCACGTACATGGGCAGGTTGAGGGCGTTAACCATGCCTCCAATTCCAATTCCTAAGGAACGTCCCACGGTGTGGTAAATACGCTGCGCCGATGCATCGCCCTGAATCGCCAGTTGGTAGATGACGCGCGAGTTGAACTCAACATTGCCGCGTGAGACCTGGGCCAGTTCGTCAGCTTGTCCGAGGGCGATAAGCTCATGAGCCATGCGCACGATGGCCGTTGCCGACGCATACTGCTCCAGGCAGCCTCGGCTTCCGCACCCGCAGGGATGTCCTTCCGGCTCTACGCAAAAGTGACCAAGCTCTCCCGCCATGCCGTTCATGCCGTGCCAGAGGCGTCCGTTTAACACCAGCCCGCCGCCCACACCGGTGCCGAGCGTATACATCGCCATGTGGTCGGTGTCGCGACCCGCACCCAGCCATTTTTCACCCATGGCTGCAGAGTTGGCATCGTTCTCCAGGATCACCGGCGCTCCCAGCCGGTTCTGAATTTCATCGCGCACGGGAAAATTTGCCCAGCCGGGAAGGTTCGGGGATTCCATGATGGTGCCGGTGTCCATGTCGATAAATCCAGGAACGCCAATGCCGATTCCCGCCAGCTGTCCGGAGTCGCGAAACTTCACCTCCACCGACTGAATGGCTTCGCACATGTCGCCAATCACCGAGTCGCGGCCGCGCCCTACTTCGGTCCCGGTGGTCAGCTTCTCCAACAGGTTGCCTTCCAGGTCGACCGCGGCGATGCGCAGGTTGGTTCCGCCCAGATCAACTCCGATCGAATAAACACCCATAGTCAGCCTCTAGGCTCCTCTCGTTTGAAGATACTCGCCGGACGCGATCAGACCGCTTCATTTCTGACAGCGCGAACAATAATGACTACTCCGCCCTCCGATAGTAACCCGCTTGATGGGCGTGCCGCATACCCGGCAAGGCTGGCCTTCCCTGCCGTATACGCGATGGCGCAGTTGGAAGAACCCCTCTTCACCATTGGCATCGACGTAATCGTTTACCGACGAACCGCCCAGCTTGATGGCTTCGCGCAAGACGGCGCGCAGTGCGACGTGCAATTTCTGCAGCTCGGCGCGGGTTAGCGACGCTGCCCGCCGCCGGGGCCGAATTCCCGCGCGAAACAGCGACTCGTCAGCATAAATGTTCCCGACGCCGCTTAACAGCCTCTGATTCAGCAATGCACTCTTGATGGGAGTTTTGCGTCCGCGGAAAAGCGCCATGAACGGACCAATTTGCGACAGCAGCGGCTCATCGCCCGGCGCGGCAAATCCGCCGCCCTTCGCCTCAATCCGCACCACGGCCAGGCGGCCAAATCGCCGGGGATCGACGAAGCGCAGTTCCTGTCCCGAGGCCAGCTTGAGCACCGCGTGGGTGTGTTTCGCCACCGCTGTTTCCGGGGAAGCAATCAGCAGACGGCCGGTCATTCCGAGATGCACAATCCACTGTCCATTGATGGAAGACGCTCGCTGCGGATGCCTGCGCCCGTCCCTCTGCAAATCGAAAACGATGTGTTTGCCGACGCGCCGGACCTGAGCGATGCGGGCGTGCTCCAGCACCGACGCTATCTCCGCCGCCGTCGATTTCAGCGGCTCGGGTTTTTCGCCTAGCCAGACCGATTCAATAACGTCTCCGGCGACTCGCTGGTTAAGCCCGCGGGCGATGGTTTCAACTTCGGGAAGCTCGGGCATAAACTGCTAGTGTACGCGTGAGACCCATGAAGCTTAGAGTCGCCATGGCAGCCGCAATCGGCTTTTTGTTGCCCGTGATGTTTGGGTTCGTCGCGGTGCTGTTGTTCAATTCCCGCGCTGGCAACTTTTGGATCAACGCAGTTGTACGTGTTCCGTATGTACTCTGTCCAATTTTGCTGCTGACGGACAGCTCATCCACGTGGTGGTACGTATGCCCTCTGACCAACGCCGCGCTGTACGGCTTTTCCGCCTATGCGTGGATTCGGGCCAGGAACTCATACGCGAACTAGGAGACTGATGTTCACCTTCGAAGCGATGCCGAGTGGCCCACGATTTAAGCTTCTTCTGCACCTTCCCCTTGTGTACCTGGGGTCGCTGTGCGTGGCAGCGGGATCGGGACCTCTATTCGGTCTCTTGGCGGCAATTTTGGGTCTATTCGCCGGGTACTTTTTCTTCCGGAAGATACCGAGCCGCTTTGCTTTCTGGGTGTGGCTGATCCCTGGCTTTCTGCTTGCTTGGAACGTATGGTCCTGGAATCGTGAAATGTCTCGATACAGTTCCACCTGGGATACATATTTTGGCACCAATTGCGGTGGCACCGAATGTCTCTACCAAGCCTTCTTCACGGCACCTTTTTACACGGCAGTATTCTACTCAATCGGAGCCTTCATTTCCTACAAGAAAGGTGTTGAGGACGTTCGTCCTGGTGGTTCCATGTAGTAACTATCAAATTGATTCGCTGCGGAAATCATACTGGCCGATTACCCGAACTAGACCTCGATTGCGCCGGCCTGAGCCGAACCTGTAAAATCTAGGGTACGCGGTTCGTCTCCTTTCAATACCCCCGAATTTTGATTCTGTTGTGCAATTCAGAGGCGAGTTGTGTGCGAATCTGCGCGGCCGTTTCGCGCTTGATGGCGGGCGTCCGCGACTGGAGTGGAAGGCTTGAAAACTGGCAAGACAGCAGTGATTGTCGGCGCGCAGTGGGGCGACGAAGGCAAAGGCAAGATCGTTGACGTTCTCTCGGAACGATTCAAGGTAGTAGCACGCTATTCCGGCGGCCACAATGCCGGGCACACGGTGACCATCAAGGGCAAGAAGTTCATCCTCCAACTCATCCCTTGCGGCGTGCTGCGCGAAGGCTGCCGCGGCGTCATCGGTAACGGCATTGTGCTCGATCCTTTCGCCTTCATGAAGGAAGTTGACGCGCTCCGCGCGACCGGCGTGCATGTTGACGGCAACCTGTTTGTCAGCAACCGCGCCCATGTCATCCTTCCCTACCACCGCATGATTGAGCTCGCGTCGGAGAACGCTCCCGGCCGGGTGAAGATCGGCACCACCTCGCGCGGCATTGGGCCGACCTATGAAGACAAGATGGCGCGCAGCGGATTGCGCGTGCAGGACCTGCTCGACAAGACCTTGCTGAAGAAGCACATTGAGAATGCCTGCCGCGAGAAGAACACCATCGCGCATGCTCTGTTTAACAGCGAGCCTCTCGATCCGGACAAGATGTTCACCGACTACGCGGAGATTGCGGACCGCGTGGCTCCCTTCGTTACCGATACGGCCCTGCTACTGAACCGTGCCATCGCCAATGGCGAATCGGTCATGTTCGAAGGTGCGCAAGGCACCATGCTCGATATCGATCATGGGACGTATCCGTTCGTCACCTCTTCCAGCGCGACCTCCGGAGGAGCTTCGACCGGTACCGGTGTACCGCCAACGGCAATCAACATGGTCATCGGGGTCACCAAGGCGTATTGCACGCGAGTTGGCGAGGGGCCGTTCCCGACGGAATCGCACGACACTGTGGGCGAGGCGCTGCGCAAGAAAGGCAATGAGTTCGGCGCCGTGACCGGGCGTCCGCGCCGCACGGGTTGGCTGGACTTGCCGTTGCTGCGCTACTCCAACATGATCAACGGTACCAGCTGGCTCGTCGTGACCAAGCTCGATGTGCTCGACGACCAGCCGGAGATTCCGGTTTGTGTCGGCTACAAGATAAACGGCAAGGAGACGCAAGAAATTCCTGCCCAGGTCTCGGGATACGAAGCCATCGAGCCGATTTATGCCAAGCTGCCGGGTTGGCAGACCAGCACGTACGGTATGGACAGCTACGATCGGCTGCCGGCGAAGGCCAGGCAATATCTGGAGTTCGTGGAGAAGGAATCCGGCGCCAAGGTCGGCATCGTTTCCACCGGTCCGGACCGCGAGCAGACGATGTTCATTCCAGAGTTCACCAAGACCCTGGAAGGCATTAGCGGGACTGCGGAGAAATAGGAGTCGAGGAGGAAAAAATGGTCGTGCTGGCCGTAACCTGGATAGCAAAACCCGGGCATGAGAATGACGTCGCTGCGACCTTCGGCAAACTACAGACCGCTTCGCGGCAGGAGCCGGGCTGCCTCATGTACATCGTTCACCGGCACCGGACCGACGCGCGGCGGTTCTTCATCTATGAGCAGTATCGCGACGATGCCGCCTTGGAAACTCACCGCAAGTCCGCGCACTTCCAGCAATACGCCATTAACGCGCTGCAGGACATCGGCGAGCGGAAAGAAGGCGAGCTGTTTTCGCCACTCGGCGACGAGTAGCAGACCCACGCAAGCTAATGGTTTTTCAGCTGAGCCGCGACCTCCGCGATACTTCGACTTCCGGATTACCAGTTGCCTGGACAAGGTAAGGGTGCCGCGGGCAAAGGCCGCGTCTTGACCAGATCGAACTGGCAATCCGGGAAGTCTGGTTGGTTACTTGCCGGCGTAAGTCTTGGGTGAGCCAATGCCGGTGCACAGGTCCCAACCAACTTTGCAACGCGGATCACCCATCGTGATGTCGTTGAAATCAGCATGGTACTTGATGGGACTGAACAGCTCGTTGTACATGGTGGTGAGCTGCGCCAAGGACGACTGTTGTCGGCTGCCGGCCGCGTTCACGATACCAGCCATGGTAGGAGACGACCAACTGGTACCTCCCACCGAACCCCAGCCTCCGAGGTAAATGGCAGCGCAACAAAAGTCGGAAGAGACATCAGGATAGGCGCGAAAGTTTCCTACGATGCCGGCAATGCCATTCTGATAGCTGGGGCGCGGCTCGTATGGACTAATGTCTCCCCCGCCGCCGCCAGTGTAGTACTGCTCGTAGGTGAAGTTTCCGCTACCGTCGCGGTTGAAATAAGTACCTCCAACCGCCACAACGTTCGGCGACGCTGCCGGATAGGCGCTCACGCCCAGTCCCCCATCGCCGGCGGCTGCAAAGTAGACTACCCCCGGGGAAGTGAAGTATTGATCAAAGCTAGTTTCCTGAGCAATCTCCGCATCGGCAAAGCTCATGCTCACTACGCCGCCGCCGTTCTGAGACACTAGATATCCGGCGAGCTGCACCGCTTGCCAAGTGGGGTCGGTCGCGCATTGCGGGCTTTGACATAGGGCCGATACGACCAGGAACAGCTTGGCCTGCGGCGCCATGGCGTGAGCCCACTCGATATCTAATGCTTCCTCGACCTCCCAATCCCGGTAAGTGGGTGGCCGTATCGGGCCGGGCCAGACCTGCGTAATGGTCGTGGCCGGAATACCGAAGTAGGAGTCAAAAGCGTCCAAGTCGGACTGTGCGGTCGGGTAATAACCGGCGTCCACGATGGCAATGGCGCCAATACCACCGTTTGGCACTGTTGTGCTTGTGGCAATGGGGCAGCCGGTCGGTCCAGCTACGAACTTATATACGCAGGCTACTGAGCCTGGGGTTTCATCACCCGGGTTGGGATTCGGTTGCGGTTGGTCCGAGTCGACAAAAAAGTAGTTCGTGTGTGGGCGACCGGGCCGGGGGATGTTGGATTCGGGATAGATAATCGTGTGTCCGTTGTAAACAGACTCGTGGCGGGTTTGTGCGGATGCTGGGCGAAGGGCTGCACCTGCAAACAAGACAACTGCAACCATCGTTAACATTACAATCTGGATGTCTCTGCGGAAAGTAGTCATTCATTGGCTCCTGTGTGACCCCCGAAATCATGATGGGAGTTCCTGGGAAATGCAAGCTCGAAAACCCGTGCGACTCGTTCTGTCTGCAAAAAGCGTGGCATGCGCAGTTTTTCGACAAAGAGCCGCGCCTCGTGTGCGCTGCGACGCCCCAAATGCCAAGCGAGAATCAGCT
>CAWJXA010000004.1:0-394739 GCA_963846715.1 uncultured Acidobacteriaceae bacterium
TCACCGGCCCCAGTGCCACCGCGGACATGGGCCCGCTGGTGCGCGGCGTACACGGACCTCACAAACTGCACATCATCGTGGTGAGGTGAGCCATGGCCACGCCCTTGAATTCCGCGGACATCCAGCCGCGACAGGTCGCGAACAAGAGCAACAAGAAAGCGCTGCTCGACGCTATTCGTATGACGCTGGATGTGCAGAGCGCCGCCGTCCGTCATAACACCCAGACCTTCAACCGCAACCGCTACGCTGCGACCGCACTGATCGCCGACTACGACGAACTCAAAGACCGCGCGCGCCAGATCAAGGAAAATGCGATTGCGAATCTTCCCGAGCTTTTGCAGCGGCTGGAGGCGAGCGTCCATGCCAACGGCGGCCATTTCTACCTGGCCAAAACTGCGGCCGACGCTGACCAGTACATTCGCGATGTTCTCGTGAAGCACCAGGTCAAGCTGGTGGTGAAGGGCAAAAGCATCACTTCGGAGGAGATCAAGCTTAACCACGCTATCGAGGCCGCCGGCATCACCGTCGCCGAAACCGACCTGGCCGAATTCATTCTGCAGGTGGCCGACGAACAGCCCTCGCACATCATCGCGCCGGCTTTGCACTATTCGCGCGAACGCATCACCGCCCTGTTTAAACGCAAGTTCACCACCGACCTGCCGCTCGATACCGGCGAAGAGCTCACCAAGTTTGCGCGCGAAAAGTTACGCGAACAGTTCATCGCCGCCGATGCGGGTATTTCCGGCGCAAACCTGATTGCCGCCGACAGCGGCTCGCTGATGCTGGTTGAGAGCGAAGGCAACATTCGCATGACGATGACGCTGCCCTCGCTCCATATCGCCCTTGCCGGCATTGAGAAAGTCGTACCCTCGCGCGCCGACTTTGGCCCATTCCTTGAACTGCTGCCGGCCAGTGGCACCGGGCAGCCTCTGACGTCCTACGTGAGCATTCTGCATCCGCCAATACAAGCGCCGCCGTTTGTCGCTCCCGGCAAGGCCGCCAAGCGGCGGGAGTTTCATCTGGTGCTCATCGATAACGGACGCAGTCGCATGCGCGAAGATCCGGTGCTGAAAGAAGCGCTGCGTTGTATTCGTTGCAGCGCCTGCTTGAACTCCTGCGCCAACTTCGAAACCGTCGGCGGACATGCTTTCGGCGGGGAGACCTATTCCGGCGGCATTGGCGGCTCGTGGGAAGCGGGCACGGGTACGCTGATGAATGCGCGCTTCAGCGAACTTTGTACCGCCTGCTCACGCTGCGTTCCGCAGTGTCCGGTGCGCATCGATATTCCGTGGCTCAACGAGAACTTGCGCCAGCGCATGAATCAGGAGGAACCGGCGTCAGCTGCGAAATCCGCCTTTGGCGCAATGACGGGCAGCGCTCAGCAGGACCGCGTCGCACCATTGCAGAAACAGTTCTTCGGCAACTATCACAGCTTCGGAAAGTGGGGCACCCGGTTCTCTGCTTTGGCCAACGGATCGATGCATCTGCCGGGTGCCCGCTCCTTCATGGAGTCGGCATTCGGCGTCGATCGCCGGCGCGAGTTGCCGGCGTTTCCCAGCAAAACGTGGGAGCAACTGTACCGCGAAGAGCGAGACGTCAAGCCTGCCACCATAGAACCTGGCGTCGTGATGCTGGCCGACGTGTTCACCAATTACGGGTCGCCGGAACGCGGGATGGCGGCCGTCCGCCTGTTGCGCGCCATTGGCCTCGACGTAGTGTTGAGCCCGTCCATGCCCGACGGTCGCGCGGCGATGTCGCAGGGAATGATGGAAACTGCACAGTGGCAGGCTCGCGCGCTGGCCCCGGTGCTCAAGCATTATGTAGACGAAGGCCGAAAGATTGTCGTGCTCGAGCCCAGTGTGCTGGCCATGCTCCGCTCCGACTTCAAGCACCTGCTTGACGACCGCGAAACGCAGGTCTTGCTGGCGCAGAACAGTTTCGAGCCGCTGGAGGTGCTGTGGGGAATCGCGCAGGAACTCCAGTTCAATCTGGCGCAGATGTTTCCCGCAAGTAAATGTCCACAGGGTACGCGGATCTTCTACCACTCGCATTGTCAACAGAGGACGTGCAATTCTGCCACGCAAAGCGTCGAAGTCTTGCGGGCGGCGGGCTTCGATGTGGTCATATCGTCGGTGGAGTGCTGCGGCATGGCGGGCAGCTTCGGCTACAAGCGCGAATATTACGAGTTGAGCATGGCGGTCGGAGAGGACTTGTTTGCGCAGGTCCGGCGCGCCGACCAGGAGGGCGGCCAGCGAACCTTAGTCGCCAGTGGAACTTCCTGCCACGAACAGTTGGGGGCAGGCTTAGGGCGCAGGGTATTCCACCCGGCGGAATTGTTGGTCAGCACGCTCGCCTGAACCAGCAACGGCGAGCGTTCCGCGACTACTATGGGTCATCGTAACTCACCTAATTAATTAACCTGAGATGTATTTACAAATTCAGAGTTTAGCGGCACAATTTTGTCTGTAGTTAGGCAGTTCTGGGGGAGGGCTGCCTTCCGGGCGCTCGGCGTTTCGTACGCTGGGCGCCCTTGAATTTTGCCGCCCTAATTGCGGGGGTTTAGTGGCTTTCTATCAATGTTCCACGCACTTCCGGCCGGCTACCGGCGGTCCGTTTGCGTCCGAAAGCGAGCTCCAGCATCTAAACGTTGTCGAGATGTTACGATGAAAGTGACGCGTTTGGACCGCCGCGGCCGAGCGCACGACCGACGACCCCTCAGGAGGATGAATGGCAAGCGACGCAATTGTAGAGGTGACTGACGCCAATTTTGACCAATTGGTGCTCAAGTCAGAGCAACCGGTCATGGTGGATTTCTGGGCAGCATGGTGCGGGCCCTGCCGCGCCTTGGCGCCTATCGTGGACGAGGTGGCACAAAGTTATACCGGCCGCGTCAAGATCGGCAAAATGGATGTGGATAAGAACGCTTCCACCCCTCAGCGTTACGGGGTCCGCGGTATTCCCACGTTGTTAGTGTTTAAGGATGGCCAGGTGCGCGAACAGATCGTCGGCTACGTTTCGCGCGAGGTCATCGAAAAAGCCTTAGACAAGAGCCTTTGAAATCGAGAGGCGCGGCTGCGGTCGCGCCTCCAACGTTTTACTGAGTTAAGGTAAGCCTTTCCCCGAGTCGCATTTCATTCCTCCTTTCCTAAGCGACTTCCCTCTTTGGAAAGAATTTGGCTGACCGCACGCAGCTCGAGTCGCGTGCTCCTCCTTACTGGGAGGAACGATTAATGACTCTGAGGGGCCGGTCCGGCATCCGGACCCACGGTCCTCGCCCTAGGGAAACTCTGAATAAGCACCGCTTTCAAGGGCGGCGCATGAGAAACTTTTCGATTCCATAGCTCCATAGCAGCGCATCAACCTTGCGGCTGCATGGCTATGCTTGAGATCGCTGCGTGAAGGGGAAAAATGCCGTCCTTTAGCCTATACCGCCGCCAGCCGCAGCAACTTCTTGCGCACCATAAACAGGTTCACCAGCGCACACGTGGCAAACAATCGGTTGGCGTTCTTCGTCAGTCCTCGGTAGCGTACCTTCACGAAGCCGAACTTCAACTTCAGAACCTGAAAGACATGCTCCACTTTAGAGCGTACGCTCGACTTGGTCCGATTCTTGGCCCGCTCCACTTCGTCGATGCGGTCTTTATAGCGATAGCGGCGATGGGTGCAGTCCCGGGCCCGCGGCGCTGCTTCATGGATGGCATCGGTCTGCCCGACATAGCCCTGATCGCCCCACACCCGCGTCTCCTCTCCGTGCAGCAACTCCGGCAGCACCGTGGCATCAGCCACGTTGGCCGCCGTCACCGCGGCCGAGTGGATGATCTTGGTCTTGCTATCCACGCCCACATGTGCCTTCATCCCGAAGTACCACTGCTTGCCCTTCTTGGCCTGATGCATCTCCGGATCGCGCTTCTCCTCGCGGTTCTTGGTCGAGCTGGGCGCATGGATGATGGTCGCGTCCACGATGGTACCGGTCGTGATGCGCACTCCTTTTTCCTGCAAATGCAGGTTCACCGTCTCCAGCATCTGCCCGCCCAGCTTGTGCTCTTCCAGCAAGTGGCGGAACTTGCATACCGTGGTCTCGTCGGGCACTGGCTCCTGCCCCAGATCAATGCCCACGAACTGCCGCAGCACCACCGAGTCGTACAGCGCCTCTTCCACCGCGGGGTCCGACAAATTGAACCACTGCTGCAAGAAATAAATCCGCAGCATCCGCTCCACTCCTACCGGCGGCCGCCCGTTACCTGCCTGGGGATAGTGCGGCTCGATCAGCGCGCATAGCTTCTGCCACGGCACCACCTGCTCCATCTCCTCCAGAAACAATGCCCGCTTGGTTTTTTTCGTGTACCGCTCGAATCCTGTCATCATCGCCAGTGTCCTCTGTTTCATGCTGGCGTGACTGTAACCTATACTCCTGTGGAAAGGGAGAGCTTAATCAGAGTCTCCCTAGGGCCCGCGCCTGCGTTTGGATCCACGGTCCCTGCATTCGCGCCCACACCCGCCGCGGCGGGACTAACTGTCTTCGCGTTCCCGCTCTGTCCGGCATTGGGTCCGACGGTCTTCGCGATATTGCCCGGTCCGACATTCGGTCCAAACGTATTTGCGTGGGTTCCAACTCCTACGTTCGAACCGGTACCGCCGATGACGGGCCCAACATGCCTTGCATCAGGGAACGGTCTCGCTTCGGGACCCATCCTGACGTTTGGAGCCATTCTCGCATCTGGGCCCATGCTTCCCATGCGCGCTCCGCCCCGCTGGGCAAAACATACGCCGCTCAGCAAGGCCAACAACAAGCCACCAAAAATCACCTTTTTCATATTCACGTCCTCCGCTAGATGGGTTTTTGCCTGCGGCCAGTCAAGAGGATTACCATCTGCTGGTGCTACTACGACCAAACTCGCGTCAGCACCGGAGAGTAAAATTGCAATAGCTGTGCCAAGGAAGAACTCTATGGAAACATTGGGGTTACGCAATTCAACCTAGAGGGGAGTCAGGCAAGTTTTACCCATTTTGGGAAAGTGTGCCCGAAGCGCTGTTACCGCGGTAGCACTTTCAGTATTTCCGCAATACTCCAATCACTCTTCCCTGGATCTGCACACTGGCTGCAGGGATGATGATCGGTTGCATGGCGACGTTGGAAGGTTGGAGGCGAATCTTGTTGCCCTCGACGTAGATTCGTTTCAAGGTGGCGTCACTGCCATTCACCAAGGCGACCACAATCTCGCCATCGCGGGCGATGCTGGTCTTCTCCACCAGCACATAATCGCCGTCCACGATGTGTTCGTCCTGCATGCTCTCGCCCGTCACCTGCAACACGTACACGTCTTTGGAGCGGGTGAAGTCGGCCAGCGAGATGGACTCAGGGTTCTCCATCGCTTCCAGCGGACGGCCGGCGGCGATGCGTCCCATCAACGGCAAACTCATGCCGGAACTGGCTGCGGCGGCCGCGGCCACCGCGAGCGATTGCTTCATCACTCCCCGTGGCTTCAGAAGGTCGATGGAGCGGCTGCGATTGTAGTCGCGACGCAACAAGCCCTTCTGCTCCAGGTTGGTGATGTGTTTGTGCACGGTCGCCAGAGAGTTCAGGCCAAGTCCTTCGGCAATCTCTTCGAACGATGGCGAATAACCGTTTTTGTCTACGAATTCGGAGATAAAGTCGTAGACCTGTTTCTGACGGCGTGTGATGGCCATTGGCTGAGCGCCCTCCGCTCCCTATTGTGAGCGAATAAAAGGCGAAATGTCAACGGGAGTGTGACTGAAGAAGTTATTTCAGTTGGTTCCTGACGCTTCGCTCTCGCGCCCCCTTAACGACACCTGCGGTGGAACGCCGGAAGAGGCATACCAATCCATTCTACGGGTGAAGTACATTACGGCCGCGATTGCTGCGAAACTAGCCAGAGCACCAACCAGCAGGGCTTGGTCCTCCAACCGGAGCAACAGATAAATAAGGCCGTAGAGTGTGCCGAAGGCGACCAGAGCGCGCAGACCGAATTTCCGGCTTTCGAAAACCCATCCAGCATAGGCTGAAATGAGGGCCACCGTCGCGGCAGCGGCAATCACAAACGCGAAATCAAATCCGATGCGTTCGGCAATCGACAGAAGCAGTAAGTAAAAAACCAGTTGGGCCACGCCGATGAGAATGTACTGTGCAGGATGGACACGTTTGCCGGTCGCCACCTCAAATAGAAAGTAGGAGAGAAAGACCAGTCCCACAAACAATAACGCGTACTTAAGGGACCGAGTTACAGATTGATAGGGATCGGCCAGCTCGACGAAGGAAACCCCTAACGCCGTGCCGCCCAATCGGTTGAGGACGTCGGAGCTGCCTTCCGCCTGTACTCCGCGCGCGATGAACGGCACAGACCAATCCGCTTCAAACCCCTGGTCAGTGACTATCTGCTTGACCGGTAGAAAGCCTCCGTTGAAACTCGGATGCGGCCAGTCACCTTTGATAAATACTGCCGTAGCCTTGCCAAAAGCGAGAACAGCAAACCGCTGTGCGCCCGTGAACTTTAGCTTGGCGGTCACGTCGAACTTCGCATTTGGCTGGGCGATGCCTGCGGCTCGCTCGCCGAACAAAGTAAGTTGAGTTTCGCCTACATGCTGCAAATTGACAGTTATGCTTTGGAGAGCCGCCGCCGGCGCAAACGACCCGACCTTGCCTCCGGCGATGATGGTGGCGTCGGCCTGCGCGCCGCGTGGGTCAGTGACGCCCACTAGGAATTCGGCCCGACTCCAGTCCAGCAGTGCACCATCGGGCGCATTAGCGGGGACCCCGGAGAGGTCGAATGATGCACTGAAGGCGATGTCAGATTGGTACACCGGCACCTTAAATAGTGATCGATGGCGCACTTCGGTCTTCGTTCCAACGGCTGCCTCCGCTCGGCTTGGAAATACTATGTAGACCCCACGTTCTGCAGCTTTAACCACGCCCGCGGGAACTTCATAAGGTATCGCCAACACCGGACCTAGGAAGGTCTGTGGGCCTCCGACGAGTCCGCCGACTTCGTTCATGACCTCAGCGGCACGATTGCTACGGTCTTCAATAAGACTCCACACAAACAGCGCAGGAATCGTCATCAATAGTGCGAGGAAGCAAACAATGATTAGCTTCACACCCATCGAACGAGAGGGGGACTTTATAGCGTTGGTCGATTGGTCAGTCATGCACACTCCGCCTCGGCCGCCTTTAATCACAAGCGAGATTGGTGCGGCTATTCCACTCTATCGCGAATGCTACGACTAGGAAGACGGGCGGGTACACCGCGAAGGACTGGTACGACGTGCTGGTTTGAATGGGCATTCGTGATGGTGGTGAACTCCTTGCTACGCTCCGACCTTCATTTCGCTTAGGACCTCTTCCACCGTATCGATACCTTTGGCCAGCTCTTCGTCGGTGTTATAGAAATGCGGCGAGAAGCGCACACCCGCCTTGGGGCGGTAATCCACCAGCACCTCGCGCTTGAGCAGTTCGTTGCAGACCTGTTGCGCGTTGGGCATGTCGATCGACACCGTACCGCCGCGCCGCTCAGGATCGCGCGGCGTATTCACGCGCCAGCCATGGCGGTCGGCCATCTCGATAAGCAACGCAGTCTGGCGCTTGGACTTTTCGCGGATCTTCTCGACGCCGGCTTCAGCAACAATTCTCAATCCTGGCTGCGCCACCTTCAGCGCGGGAATATTAGGCGTGCCCTGAGTGAACCGATAGATGGTTGGCGAGTAGCGCGTAGCGCCAATCTCGAAGCCGAAGGGATTCTCGTGGCCAATCCATCCCGTGAAGGACGGCGCAAGCTTCTTCGCCAGGTCGGGGCGCACGTACAGATAGCCCGTTCCCGGGCCGCCGCAGAGCCACTTCAGCACGCCGCCGGTGCAGAAATCCACGTTGAGCTTTTGCACGTCGAAGGGCAGAGTGCCGGTCGCCTGAAACGAATCAAGCAAGACGTAAGCGCCTACGCGGTGGGCCTTCTCCACAATGGCCTCAACATCCTGGATGAAGGCGCTGCGAAAGATTACGTGCGAGATGGGCACGATGAGCGTCTTATCGTCGATGGCATCCAGCAGGCGCTCCGTGTTGACATGGATGCCGTCATCGTTGGGCACCATCTCAACCCGGGCGCCCCGCGACCGTTGCGCCTCCCAGAAGTACATCACCGAGGGAAAATTCAAGTCGGTATAAACAACTTTGTTACGTGGGCCGCTGAAGTCGAGACACGACGCCACCGTCGCCTGGCAGCTGGTTACGTTCTGTAAACATGCCACCGTGCCTTGCGGAGCGTTCATCAGGGCGCCGATCTGGTCCCCGACCTCGGCCGCCAGCATCCACCATTCATCTTCCCAGGCGCGCACGCCGCGTGTGTTCCACAGTTCGGTGTACTGATGCAGCGATTCTTCAACGCCTCGCGGCATGGCCCCCAGCGAATTGCTGATCAGATATGTCGTGCGGCTGAGGATGGGAAACTCCGGGCGATAGCGTAGCAGTTCGTCAGACATGAGAAACATTGTAGGGGAAGGGCCGAATTTGTGGGAGCCGCATCACCAAAGGGTTCATAAAACCCGCCGCGGGAAGGACGCTACTTCAGCTTTGCATACTCCGCTCTAGCTTGCAGGAGGATCGGGACATCGGGGTCAGCATCTTTCCACAGGGCAAAGAAATCCTCATACGACTTGCGCGCCGCTGAGCCGTCGCCCATCATTTCCTGCGCTCGTCCAAGCTGCAAATGCGAGAGGGAGCCCAGCACGGAGATTCCAACAATTCCGCGATGGTCGAGAAGCTTTTGGAATTCTGCGGCTGCGGACTTTCCATCTCCTGCTTTTAGATAAGCCAGCCCCGCGAACGTAAGCGGGATAAAGATTGGCCAGGAAGTTTACGCCGGCAGAGGGACTTCCCAATTCGTAGGGAATGGCGGCATCCAAGACCTGCGCCGCCTGGAGGGCATCGTTCCTCCCAATCTCAATTGCGGCCCTGATTGTGGGCAGTGCATAGGCCTGCATCTTCGTATCCAGAGGTGCTTCCTCGTTCAACTGTCGGCCAGGTTGCCTGCATCGGCCGGATTACCTGCGCGCGCCAGTGCCAGTGCCGCTTTAACCCTCACGTCTTGGGCTCTGCTCAAGGCGAGCGCCTCATTCGCCATCTGACGCGCACGGGTTGGCTCACCAATCTCGGCCTCTCGCAAAGCCTCATTCGCCCTCCATATCAGCCGCTCTTTCCGCTTGCTCAGCATGCTTGGCCAACTCGACTGCTTCCCGGGAAAGTTGCGCGCCTTGCCTAGGTTCCCGAATAGGCCTCGGTGTCGGCCTGCGCTGACAGCAGCCAGTCTTCAACGTCCCGGTTTGCCTTTGGCGCCATGCCAGCTGCGCCTGCATAGTGGCCTCGTCACCCCGAAGAAAGGCCAACGAGTACGTGATTTCGTGCAAGTAAGGACTTCGTTCTCCGCCCGAGCCTGTTCGAGGAGTGCCTGGGCGTCGTCTAGCCGGCCCTGGCAGACGTACACCATTACCAGTGTTGAAATCAGAGTGCTCGGATCGACAACCTTATCTCGCTCCTTTATCTCAAGCTCGCTTTTCGTAGCGGCCCAGCTCAGCGTAAATCTCCTCAGTATCGCGTGCGGCACAAAATCGCCCGGATAGGTCTGCGCCAGTTGGAGTAGGTCTCAGTTGCTTTCTCCCTCGTCCCGTTACAAATCCGTAGTAATATCCCTCGATCTCCAAACGCTCCCGCTCGCTCGCCCGGTTGCGCAGGTGAAACGCCTTTTCCCAGTTCTCCCGTGCGAGTCCAGTCTCCGAGAGATTGTAGTAAACCACTCCCAAGGCCGCGTAGGCACGGGCAAAGTTGGGGTCGAGTTCCACTGCCCGCTTAAACGGAGGAATAGCCATGCCCCCTGGGTCAGCATTTTCTGGCCTTGCGTGAAAGCCTCCAGAGCTTCCAGCGACGGGGTGGTTGCTTTTTCCAACGGGGTGGCGTATTTCTGCACTGAAGTAAGTGACTCGCCAAGTTGGCACGCAGACTCACGGCGGCAGCGCTCAAGGCCTTCAGCACCCTTCTTTACCCGCCGCCTGCTCCTGGGCCTCGGCAAGCACGTCGCCAGTATTGCAGTTCACCGCCTTCAGCCCAATCACGTATTGGCTGCCCAAGCTGGCAATGGAACCAACCAGCACCGCCTTACTGTCCTGCCCGTTGGCAGACTTCGCGGGCCACTTCCGGCGTCAGCCGGTCGCCCGCTGGACGGCCCCATCAGCTTCAGCGTCCCGTTTACCTTGCTGTCGGAAATCAGTGCCAGAAAGGGCGACTGTTCAAGCTGCACTGAGAGCCCCTGTTTGAGCGTGTCGTCGAAGACCGCATCCCCCGTGGTGTTGACGAAATCGGCCAGAACAATGGTGTCTTTCTCGGTCAGGACACCGCCGCCTGCCGCGAGCGCCAGTACAAACCGCCGCCAATCAGGGCGAGCCAGGATCCACACCGCTGCCGCCGTGAACAGTCTTCCAGTGGCGGCGCCAGTGGCTTTGCTGAGTTGCGCGCTGCACCGTCTCCAGCGCCGAGCGAATCTCTTCCGCATGCTGGTAGCGCAGGTTACGGTCTTTCTCCAGGCATTTCTGGATGACCTCTTGCAACTCGGCCGGCAACTCGGAATTCAAGTCCGTCACCACCACCGGGCTCCGGTGCAGGATGGCATCATTAAGCATCGCCGTGCTGTCGCCGTTAAATGCTTGTTGGCCGGTCGCCATTTCATAGAGCACGGAGCCCAAAGGAAAACAGGTCACTGCGCGCGTCCAGCGGCTCGCCACGGACCTGCTCCGGCGACATGTAGGCAGCCGTTCCTTTGGTGGTCGTTGGTCGGCTCACCGTCGCCTCTTCTGGCGGGGAGTGCGGCAGGGCAACTGCGGCCGACTCCCGTGATCTCCGACAGGTCGGTGCTCGTCCTGTTTGTGTGCACCAGCTTCGCCAGGCCGAAATCGAGGATCTTCGCCGTGCCTTTGCTGGTGATGAAGATATTGGCCGGCTTGATGTCGCGATGAACGATGCCCTTCTCGTGGGCCGCTTCCAGCCCATCAGCAATCTGCATCGCAATATTCAGTAACTGGGCGAAGGTCGACCGCCGTCGCCGTACCCTTCAACCCTCCCGACGCCAAATAGTCCCGCAGCGTTTGGCCTTCCAGCAACTGCATCACGATGAAGGGCAGGCCTTCGTGCTCGCCGAATTCATAGATGGAGCAGATGTTGGGATGGTCGAGCGAAGACGCCGCCCGCGCCTCGCGCTCGAAGCGCTCTAGCGTGCGCGGATCGCTGCGTACTTCTTCCGGCAGGAACTTCAGCGCCACCGCGCGGCCCAACTTCAGGTCTTCGGCGCGGTACACCACGCCCATGCCCCCGCCGCCCACCACCCCCAGGACTCGATAGTGCGAGACCGTCTTGCCGGTGAGACCGGCAGGCTCCAGCTGCAACTGCGCGGCCCTCCGTCGGGGCTGACCCTTGCCGGAGCCGGCGTTTCCGCCAGCGCTACAGCTTTAGGCTGAGCGACAGCTTGCAGCGACGGCTGAACCCCGGAGACCGACTCGACTACCTTCGGCGCAGGCACAGCGACGGTCTTCGAGGTAACGGGGACCAGGAAACGATATCCGCGCCGGGGAACTGTTTCTACGTAGACCGGCCGGTCGGCATTATCGTTCAGCACCGTCCGAATCTGCTTAATGCACTGGTTTAGTCCGTGATCGAAGTCGACGTAGGTTTCACTACCCCAGACCTGCTGTTGAATTTCCTCTCGAGTGACGACCTGGCCCGACTGGCTGGCCAGCAGCGCCAGAACTCGAAATGGCTGAGGGGACAACTTGAACGGCAGGCCATCTTTGCGCAGCTCTTCTGTGTCGAGATTCAGCTCGAATATCCCGAAGCGGAGAAGTTTCTGCGTGGCGCTCAGAACGACCCCCCTGACTAAGGCCGTGGCATTTCGCCGGATTATACATCGCGCGCCTTCGTAAACGTTACTGTTTTCTTGATGACATCCCCCGCTAACCCCTAACTCTTCAAGGGCTTGGACGCTGACATAAAACTGACCTCGAACTTACCTCCAAATGACTCGCTAAGTATTGATCGTTCGCGCCAAGCAGCGCATTGTGCCTTCACGAGAGCGGGAACTAGCGAACGAAATCTGGCCGCACCTGCTCTTGGCCGCGCCCGGGCGTGATTTGAAGACTCCCCCCGCCCGGGCCAGCGGGCAAAACTAAGGAGGAAACCATGAAGACGCGAACCACGAACACAGTTACCCGGCGACCCGCTCAGACCGTGGCAGAGAACAATGCCATACCGGCCGCTTCGCCGGCCATCGAGCTGTACGACGCCACGCGGATTCTGTTCCGCGCTTTCCACTACCTCAAACCGCGCATGCAGGGCGGAGACCTGACACCTCCGGTGCCGATGAATGGCGAAGGGCTGGCGGGCTGCATTTTGCACTCCTGTATGGCGCGCCTGGTGAGGGAGATGAAGCAGGCCCGTGAGTGTCAGTCGACCCTGCCGGATTGGTTTACGAAACCTTCAGAAGTGGAAATCGTTTCCGAACCCGCGCGATAGCAAGTCTTGCGCCGGGCAACTTAACCGCTGATCGAGCTCGATCGCCCCAACCTATGACCACAAGGAGGTCACCATGAAAACGCAAACGATCCGTACCGCAACCACCATGAGTCATAACCGGAAACCTTGGCAGGCCCGTGTTCTCGCCGGCATGTTCGGTCTATTCCTTTGTGCCGCTGTCCCGGTCGCAGCGCACGCCGGGGACATTAGCTTCACCTACAACAACAGCTGCGATGCCAGCGGCAGTTGCAGTTCAAACCTCACTGTGCCGGGTGTTGTCGGCACGCCGGCTTCCGACAATATCGCTATCACCTTCGCCAACGGGCTTGCCATCACTGGCGGGACCCTGACCTACATCAGCGCCGGAGCTACGCAGGTAACTCCCGACGGTTTTGGGTTCGACTCGCAATTCAACCTCGCAGGCGGGAGCTTCTCAATCAGCGGAACCGTTCCTGGTCTGACTTCCCCTACCACATTGATCTCCGGCTTCTTTCTTAGCGGTGGCACTGGGGTCGATATGTTCAATGCGCGTGCCTTCAATTCGCCACTTGAGGTCACTCACGTCGATGCGACTCTCCTCCACGATCTGGGAATGGACGGCACCTCTCCTTTTGGTACAGGCGAGCTGAGCGACGCCTATTTCCTCATCGATGACGGACAAGTGTATGCATGGCAGTCGGCCGTCAGTCTCAACTTCACCCCTGCGCCCGAGCCCGGCAGTCTGGCTCTCCTAGGCTCCGGAGTCCTCGGCCTTGGCGGATTCCTGCGAAAACGCATGCGGCGAGACGGTTGACTCTCACTACTCTCAGGTATGCCCGGTGAGGAGCGCTAACGCGGTGAACTTGCTCCTCAGTTTCAACATCGACGCCGCCGCAACCCATGACCACAAGGAGGTCACCATGAAAGCGCAACTTCGCATCGCCATGCTTCCCCTATTCCTGCTTCTTTGCCTGACTCTTGCTGTAGTTCCCAGTAAGGCAGTCAGCATTGGCACTCTGTACAGCAACGGGCCATCCAGCCCAACGGATTCCAATGCCTGGGAGATCAACTTCGGATATTCCGTGACCAATAGTTTGTGGGTACCACCTAATTCCTCTATCACAAGCTTGACCTTTGAGGTCTGGGTGAACCCTGGAGTCACCCTGACTTCGGTGGACGCTCAGTTCGGCACCACTGCCTTCGGCGGTTCTCCCGAAACGCTTGCCGGCCTGTCCGGCGTGTGGGGTGGAACCAAGTTTGGTTTCGACGTCTATAACATTACGGCGGATTTCCCGGATGTCCCTTGGAGCGGGGACGGCTGGCTCACCCTTTCGAATGCATGCACCAATGCGGGCTGCTCCGCCTCTGGAGGCGAGGTCTATTGGGAGGAGAACAGCGGCGTTGGTTGTTTCCCGACAGCGCACTGTCCATCGTTAGCCTTCACGAACGCGTCTTTACCCGGATCACTCGGCTGCGCGAGCGGTACTTGCACAGGTTTTCCCGGCGGCGCCGCGGGCCAGATTTATTCGGAAGATCCCGACCTCATTGGCTACACCGAGGGCGGCACAACTCCTGAACCTAGCAGCTTGGCGTTGTTTGGCTCGGGGATCCTCGGCCTCGGTGGATTCCTACGTAAACGACTTCGACAACTTGGCTAGCGCGTGTCACTCCTCGGGGAGGTGCCCTGACGAAGAGCAGCTAACGCGGTGAAGTTGCTCCTTTACTTTCAACACTAACGCCGCCACAACCTTATGACCACAAGGAGGTCATCATGAAAACGCAAACCATTCACAGCAACGAAATGACTCTGCGGTCTTTCTTCGCACAGTCTGCTAACCAGTCAACCGACAACCTAGTCAGCGGCGCGTCAGCTTCGTCCGTCGCCCCAACCCATGACCACAAGGAGGTCACTATGAAAACCCAGATCAGCAAACAGCACACTTATGCAGTCCAACAGTCAACCTTGTCGTTTGTTACGGCCACTCCAAACCAAAAAAACTCTTCCTTTGCTTTCCGCGCAAAGAGCGTTTTTCTGATGGCTATATTCATGCTTGGGAGTATGGCGGTGGCCAAGGCCCAAACCCCATCCGTCGTACCCAGCTATTGCATTCCCAACGCCGCCTGTTACTACTATCTGACCTTCGTCACCGGCTCCATCGACCCATGGAACAATTACTTACCCCTGATCGCTGCGACATCCAACAACATCGGGGTCTATAACAACTTCGTCATGGCCGCCGCCGCGGCACCGCAAGGCGCCAACCCCAGTCTCAACGCCGTCATCGCCGCCAAAGGAGTGAAATGGGTGGGCGGGGCCCCAGTCTGGTATGCCCTTGGGTCCACTCCCACTGTGAACGCGATCGATAACATTGCCCCGATCCCGTTCACATATCCCGTTGTCAACGTTCACTCCGGCGGACCGAATATCGTCTCGCTTAGTCCCACGAATTGGCTCACGCAAACGCTATTGGATCCCAACATTGGCATGAACATCGACAAGTTCGGGGAATTTAATCGAAGTAACTTCGGCGCATGGACAGGCACCAATAACACCAACGGCACGAAGACCGGCGCTTCTCCTCTCGGCGGATGCACCGCCCCGTGCAGCGTCACGTGGTCGAATATCGTACATGCAACTTCAAATTGGATCGCTTCGGGCTCAGATAGCATTGGTAACCAAAAGGAAATGTATGCTATTTCAGGCCTGCTGTGTGCAGGGGCGGGCTGCAATGCGTGCACTCCTCCTCCGCCCAGCATGGCTGCCTGGTATTCCTTCGATCAGACTGGTAGTTCGCAGAACGATCTGACCACTTATCACAACACGGCCACAGCTGTCGCAACGACCAGCATCGCCGGCGAAGTATCCAACGCATTGCAGTTCAATGGAACCAGCAGTTACGTGCAGGCCTCGAATGCGCCACAGTTGAACCTGGGCACGGGAAACTTGTCCTTCGACGTCTGGGTAAAGCTCAGCAGCGCGCCATCTGGCGTAGTGTCCCTGGTTGACAAGCGCCAGAGCGGCCTGGGATTTCAGTTCTTCCTGTATAACTACCTGGGCACAGGCTCCTCGGAGGTTGGGCTGCAATTGGCCGATGGAGTCGGCACTGGCTACGCCAACTACCTCTCGACGGCCGCAGTTCCAGCGGACAGCCATTGGCATCTGGTGGCAGTTACCGTCGTACGCAACTCGCACACAGGCGGAACTTTTTACGTTGACGGAGTTGCGAAGGGCACCTTCGATCCCACTGCCCACGTGGGCTCACTGAATTCCGGTTCCGCGCTCGATATCGGCGTGCAGGGCGGGGGCGGCGAATCTTTCAAGGGCGGCTTGGACGAACTGGAAATCTTCAATCGCGCATTGAGCTTGACTGAAGTGCAGACGCTCTATCTGGCCGGCGCGCACGGAAAGTGCAAGTGATAGCAATGGCGGAAACCGCAGTAGGCTGAGTGCAATATTTTTCGACACCCAGCCAACTGCGATCTTCGGCGCATTGCGACCCACCCTGCGGTTAACCAAGGGGTGGGTTTTCGTTGGTGCCGGTGCCCCACCCAAGCCGCTTCTGCTTGGGTGGGATTTGCTTGTTTACCTTGCCTTACACACCCCAGTTCAGTCCCGCTCTCGCATTTGCATCCCCGATGCTTTCGCTTGCGGCGGTGCTTCCTGGTGCTGCTTCTGCCAATCCGATTCGCTGATGACTTGAATCGGCTCCAGCTTCTTCTGTTCCAGCGCGCTGTTGATGCTGGGCAGTTGGCCGGCGACCTGAGTCTGGAACTTCTTGATCACATCTTCCAGTTCGCGACCCAATACTTCGGTGCGATCAATCTGCGATGCCGTAGGAGGCCCCGCGTATCCGTTCACATCGCCATAGACTGTAGTCAGGAATTCGCGCAGCCGCTCTTCGCCCGTAATTGCGCCACCTTCCTTGGTAGCGACAATCTCCGACCGAATCTTGTCGGCCGAAGCAGCCAATGCGGTGAGTCGTTGGCGCAGCGGATCGTTGGCCGGCAGCTTGCCGGCTCGCTCCGTGGCGGCATCGCGAATGCCAATAATCGAATCCACTGCCCAGCTCATGTGGTCCAGCATGTTGTAGAGCTTCATTGCCAGATCGAATTGAGCCTGGCGCTCCGCCATGGTGTACTTCGTGCGTGGATCTTCGACGACCTTCAATTCGGTGGTGTACACCTCATCGCCCTTGGTCATCTTCACGGTATAAGTGCCCGGCACAACCAGGGGTCCCTGGAGAGCGCCGAAAGCCGCGCTGGCCGCCGGCGGTATGGTCGGCGCTTTCAGCCGCATCGACCAGGTGGCGCGGTTCAGGCCGCGATGCTTCGAGCCGTTGATGGTGTCGAGTAGCTTGCCTTGCTGATCGAAGACTTCGATCTTCATGTCGCCATAGATGTGGCGGCTCTTCTGGTAATAGGTGATAAGCGCGTCCGTGGGCCGGCTCGGTCCAATGAAAGTCTCGTCGCCCTGAGGCCATGAGGCATTGGCGTCGATGTACTCCATGGCCGGCCTGCTGGTAATGAAGGCTGCGGTTTTTGGCATCAGGTCGGGCGTCAAGGCACGCAGCGGCGAAATGTCGTCGATGATCCAGATGCCGCGGCCATGAGTGGCTATGACCAGGTCAGACTCGCGAGGCTGCACCACGATGTCATGCACGGCAACCGCAGGAAAATCGCTGCCCTTGTACTGCGCCCACTGTTTCCCGCCGTCCACCGAGATCCACAGACCAAATTCCGTGCCCAGAAACAAAATGTTCGGGCTGACGGTGTCTTCCGTGATGACGTGCGCATAACCGCGCGCGCCGCTCTCCTTCGCGGGCAATGCGGTCCAGGTCTTGCCGTAGTCGGTGGTCTTATAGACATAAGGATCCATGTCGCCGAAGGTGTGGCGATCAAAGGTGGCGTAGGCCGTCGCTTCGTCGAAGCTGCTGGCCGTTATCTTGGACACCCACGAGTTTTTCGCCACGCCGACGTTGCCGGTAACGTTGGTCCAAGTCTTGCCGCCATCGCGCGTGATCTGCACGTTTCCATCATCGGTACCGACCCAGATGATCTGCCCGTTCTTTGGTGACTCGCTGATGGAGTAGATGGTGGTGTGCATCTCGGCGGCGGAGTTGTCAATCGTGACGCCGCCGGACTCTTCCTGCTTCTGCTTTTCAGGGTCGTTGGTTGTCAGGTCGGGTGAGATACGCTCCCACGATTGGCCATGATCGCGCGACCGGAACAGAAACTGCGCGCCGATATAGATGGTGCCCTTTTCGTTCGGGCTCATGGCCACGGGCGTGTTCCAGTTGAAGCGAAGCTTCTTCTCGCCGTACTCGGGATAGGGCGTGATCGTGCGGGTTTCGTGCGTGTAGCGGTTCACCCGTCCAATCGCTCCACCCTGGGATTCGGCATAGAGGTACGCTGGGTCGGCCGGATCTTCGAACATCCAGAAGCCATCGCCGTTGTACATGTTTTCCCAACGTGCATTGGTTACGCCGCCAGGATAAGACGAATCGCCCACCCATGCGCTGTTGTCCTGCAAACCGCCGTACACGTGGTATGGATCTGCGTTGTCCACGCTGACGTGATAGAACTGCGAGACTGGCAGGTTCATCTGGTGCTTCCAGCGGGTGCCACCATCCTCGCTGCGCCACAATCCGCCATCATCACCGGCATACACGATGTTCGTATCCGCCGGGTCGATCCAAACCGTGTGAAAGTCGCCATGCGCCGCGCTGGAAACCGTGCTGAAGCTGCGCCCGCCGTTCACGCTGAGCAGAAGATTTAGATCAGGCTTGAATATCTTGTTGTCGTCCTTGGGATCGACAATAAGGTTCGCGAAGTAGAACGGGCGCCAGATCATGAACTGGCTAGCGTCCCGCTTGTCCCACGTCTTGCCGCCATCATCGGAACGATAAAGTGAACTGGCAGCCGACTCAATCATGGCGTAGACAACGTTTGGCTTGCCTGGGGCAACTGCCAACGCGATGCGACCGTAGGGCTTCGCAGGAAGGCCTTTGCTGTTGGCTTCGGTCAGTTCTGTCCAGTGCTCGCCGCCGTCGGTGGACTTGAAGAGTCCGCTGCCGGGTCCGCCGGAGCGGAAGGTCCAACCCTGACGCCTAAAATCCCACATTGAGGCATAAATAGTGTTCGGTTCAAGCGGACTCATAGAGAGCATGCCGCACCCAGTCGAGCCGTTACTGCCCGCCAATACCTTGCGCCACGTTTTGCCACCGTCGCTGGTCTTGTAAACTCCGCGCTCGGGATTGTCATTCCAGAGATGGCCGGTCGCACATGCATAAACGTTGTTGGAATTCTTCGGGTCTACCAGGATGCGGGCAATATGTTCGGAATCCTTCAGACCGACATTGGTCCAGTTCTCGCCGCCATCCGTCGATTTGTAAATGCCGTCGCCGACAGAGACGCTGTTGCGCGTCCAAGCCTCGCCCGACCCTACCCACACGATCTGCGGGCTGGAAGGATCAATGGTGACGGCGCCGATCGACTGCACGTCCGGCTTATCGAATACCGACTTGAACGTCGTGCCACCGTTGATGGACTTCCACACCCCACCGCTGGCGGAACCGGCGAAGACGGTCAGGCGTCCCTGGTCATTGATTGCATCCACTGCTGCAATTCGCCCACTCATAGTGGCGGAGCCTATGTTGCGGGCCGCCAAGCCGGAGATGGTGGAGGAATCGAACTTGACGGGCGTCTGGGCCACGGCCGCGATAACGAGCAACAGGCAGGCTATGCACGACAACAAAAATGTTCGGATGGTCTTACTCCCACTCGAAGTAGTAATCATTTCGATCAAACCCTCTAACGCGAAGATCGTTTGAACAAAGCGAAGGCTGGTGACTTCTTCCTGTACTTTTATTTCTTCGAGACTGGCATTTTGAAGTCTGAATCGTCGATGGGGACGTTGACTTCTATCTTTTCGATGGTGATAACTGCGTGCTGGCTGGGATCGTTCTTCACGCCCGCCTCCAGCGAGTAGGGATAATAAACGCCATCCACCGCCTTGTACGATCCCAGATCTTCTTCACTTTCGCGCACGGAGCCACGGATGAACTGTTGTTTTTCACGTTTGATGTCGAGATAGGTGTCGGGATCGAGATAGTAATAAACGAGGTCGCCATTTTTCAGGGTGACTTTGAGCTTGTAAACGTCGTCGCCATCAACCGTGTCATGGCCGAGGTATTCGATTTTGTTGCCTTTGGCCTGGTAATCGACGAGGGGCCCATCAATGTCGGCTTCTTCCAGCAGGTCACGGGTATCGTCTTCGCCCATAAGTTCCGGATCCTTGCGGCCTCCAAACGGGCTTATCTGCCAACCCGTCGAACCATCGTAGGCCTGGATCTGCGTCATACCCTGAACGGTGAAAGTCTGACGCAGCATGTCGCCGCGCTTCTTCTCAACCCCGACCTCGGCGTAAAAGCCGCTGACGTAGATTTTGCCGGTCATCCGTATGGTATTGACGGCCTTGATTTTTTCCAGGCCACCGCGGGCTTGAATATTCTTGGCAACCAACTCCTCGGCGGTCTGACCTGACGCCAAGGCAGTGAGGCAAAGGATTCCGAGCGCTATCTTAAGCACTACACGCATGCAGTTCACTCCTGGTGTAAAGCAACTCAGCTGCTGACTTTCATGAGACCGGCACGCTTCTTCGACGTGCAGCAGGCCAGTCCGTAAGCTACGGAATCAGATCGAACCACAGTCCCTCGTGGTTATGGCGATCCATTGTAATGCCAATCGGCCGCGACCAGCCCATGTGTTGTTCCGAGCCCAGGTTACTAAGCTCCTCACTTTCGAAATGCCAGGACCGGGCTTGTTCGCTGTCCATTACCAGACGACACATACCTTGTCGGCCGGGCGCACCATCGCCGAGTCCGGCTTGCAGGAGAATGCGGCGGCAAACGGCGCGAAGTTAGACAAGGGTCCAATCACGCGAAACTTGGCAACCGGATGCGGATCTCCCTGCACCATAAGCCGCTGCGTTTCGGGCCTGGTCTCGTCACCTCGGAACTGCCCCCAGGCGATAAAGAACTGCTGATCGGGCGTGAATCCGTCAATGGTAGGCGCCGGAGGTTTACCCTGCTGCGACTTCTGGAATGCCAGGTAGGCGATCTTAACTCCCGCCAAGTCACCGATAGATTCGCCCAAGACAAGCTTGCCGTTGTGATGGATGTTGGGCTCGATGTAGTAGCCGTCGAACTGGTTCACGACGCACTGGGTCTTGGACTGGAACTTCTTCAGATCGTCGGCCGTCCACCAGTTGTTTAAGCGGCCCAGCGAATCATATTGCGAACCTTGGTCGTCGAAGCCGTGGCTGATCTCATGGCCAATGACTACGCCGATCGCGCCGTAGTTGACGGCATCGGTCGCTTTCACGCTGAAGGCCGGGGGCTGCAGGATTCCTGCGGGAAAGACGATTTCGTTCAGCAGCGGATTGTAGTAGGCATTGGAAGTCGGAGGGGTCATTCCCCAGCGTCCGCGATTGACCGGTTTACCGATGGTGGAGCGGTCGTCTTCCACCCCAAACTGCGCCCCCGCCATGACATCGTCGAAGTACGAACCGCGAGTAATCACAACGTGGCTGTAGTCCTTCCATTTGTCCGGATACCCCACCTTTACATTAAGGGTCGCGATCTTTTCCATCGCCTTCTTCTTGGTGTCGGGTGTCATCCAGTCCAGGCCGGTAATGGTGTCTCCCATTGCCGCCACTATGTTCTTGATCATCTCCTGAGCCCGGGCCTTGGCTTCTGGAGGAAAGTAACGCGCCACATAATCCTGGCCAAGCGCTTCGCCCAGAAACAAATCGGTCGATTCCACGCATTGCTTCCAGCGCGGCTTCAGTTCTCCGACGCCGCCGAGAGTTTTCTCGTAGAAGTTGAAGTTTTCCTGCACGAAGGGTTGCGAAAGGAAAGGCGCCGAGCCATGCAGGAGTTGCCACGTCAGATAGATCTTCCAGTCCGAGAGCGGAGTGGTGCTCAGCTGCCGGTCAAACTCTTCCATGAACTTGGGCTCTTGCACATTCAAATTGACCTTCGGCAGGCTCGCGTCCCTGTAATATCCGTTCCAATCAAAATGCGGCGTGAGCTGCTGGAGCTGGGCATACGTCGTGGAATGGTCGGTGGCCTGCGGATCGCGACGGGCGACGTTGTCCAAGGTAGCCTTCGCCAGTGCCGTCTCGAATTGCATGACCTGTTGGGCAGCCCTGCTGGATGCCTCCGGGCTATAGCCGGCAAGCTGGAACATGTTGGCGACGTGGATGAGATATTTCGCGCGCGCGTCCTTGAAGCGTTCTTCCGTCTTCAGATAGTAATCACGGTCCGGCAGTCCTAAGCCACCAGCCTGAACATCGGCAATGACCTGCGCAGGATTGTGATTATCGGAGGCGGCGTTTACCCCGAACGGAACCTGGATTCCAAGGTCCGCCAAGCGAATAAGCATGTTTTGCAGAGCGGCCTGGTCCTGGATGGCGTCGATCTCGGCAAGCATTGGCTTGATCGGCTTGGCGGCAGCCTGGTTGATGCGCGACTCGTCCATGCATGCGGCGTAATAATCCCCAATGAGTTGGTCTACGCTGCCCTTGGGCAGATCATGCTTAGCGGAGGCTTCCTCGAGGATGACCTTGAGCTCGTCCTTGTTCGACTCGCCCGCCGCCCAACGGCGACTCCAACGATCCATGGTGGCAGGAATCGGATTGGCGGCTCGCCACGCGCCATTGGCAAACTCATAAAAGTCGCTACAGGGGTTCGCCGCGCGATCAAGATCGGCAGTTTGGATTCCCACAAGAGCTTGCTGGCCTGAGGCGGCGGCAGAACATAAACTGACGAGCAGAAAAAGCCGGATGAGTCGCATGTATGTCCTTCTTCTTGCGAGGTTAGTGCGAAGCTATTCTACGCAAGTTTCGGACAAAGCGCGAAGCTCGCGCCAGATCGAAACGATAGGCCAGACGAAAATTGCGGGCATTCAGCGGCTGAAAAAGTGGCTTTATTTCGACGACACCAACGAGTGCATGCGTTGTGTCACAGCCGTCTGGATGAACGCCACCTCCCGGCTCAGCATGTCGGCGGCTTGCTGGCAGAGTATAGGTTTTTCCTGCATCAGGTGAAGGAACTTATCGCGCGGGACTCGCAACACTTCCGAGTTCGCTACAGCAATTGCGGTAAGACTGTATTGGCTTCCCGTAAATGTCGCTGGCAAGCCCAGTAGCGAGCCTGCTGGGAATACTCGGTCCAGAAGGGGCAAGTCCTCAACCCGAAGACACACTTTCCCCTTTCGAATCAGAAACACCCCGAGATTTTCGTCTCCCGTCTTAAAGATGACGCTTCCGGCAGAAACTTGTGTCACTTGGCCGAGGGTTTCCAGGCTATTTTGCAAGTCTGGCGGAGCACTGAGGATGTTAGAAGCTGGACCCACATTTTTCATTGTGCTTTTATGCCAGAGCACCGGCCTGTCGCGCGGTGACCAACATCACACATGCTTGTGAACCTAAACGCCGGGGGCGGGGTTGCTCGGCTGCTGAATCAATGCAGCCACCGAGCAGAAAACGTCGCGCCGAAGGCCGGCCGGCAGAACAGGGGGTCTGACCCGCCAGGCAGCGAATACGGCGCGACATCTGGATGAGTACAGCGTCACCATCATAAGTCGAGCCACCTCGGCTTGCATGGACTTAGGTCACGTGTCCGGGTGCGATATTTACCTTGGGAGTGTGTCCTGCGTCGCGACCCGATGTGCGCTGGTGGCATGGCCATTATGCGACTGCGAGACACGAAAAAGCCGCGGTTTAGGCCGCGGCCTTGGTTTAATACTATCGCTTAGCGGCGTCTGCCCTTCTTGGCCGCTTTCTTCTTCGCACCACCCGAAGATTTCTTTGCTGGCTTCTTGGCAGCTTTCTTTGCCGCTTTTTTGGCCGGCTTCTTGGTGGGCTTTTTGACAGCTTTCTTTGCGGTTTTTTTAGCAGGTTTCTTTGCCGCTTTCTTGGCCGCTTTCTTTGCTGCCTTCTTTACCGCTTTCTTCGGGGCCGCTTTCTTCGCTGCCTTCTTGGGAGCGCTCTTCCGCGGGCCCCCGCTGGGCGCGCGCGATTCCGTAGTTACCTCCGGCTCGACTTCTTCCACGTCAACTTCTTCTACCACCGAGACCGATTCCGGTTCCTCTTCTTCTTCCTCTTCCTCTTCGTATTCCTCGTCTTCGAGGGAATCGCCGTAGGAACTGTCTCCGTAATCATCCATTTCGTCGTCTCGACCGTAGAGCGTCTCATCGAAAAACGTCATGTGTCCTCCTAATGTTGCCCGACTCCGCTGAACTGAGCGGAGGCAGCTCGTAAGGCTAAATTTAGATCGATACCAGAAAAATTACCGCCGCAATAAGCGCGCGATTATAGCACAGCAGGACGACAGGTCCGCTGCGTTCGCGCAGTACAGAAAACTCGTAACGCGCTTGTTGTAACAGAACATCCGCGGGAAGGGAAGAGCGCAAATAGAAAATGATGATGAATCGCACGGTGGCCGGCCCAATCCCCTACTTGCGAATGACCAGCACTTCGCCGGCGCGAAGATCGGCGGCCAGTTTGGGATTGTCGCGCCTCAGCGCGGCTACCGAGGTATGGTTTGACTCGGCAATGCTGCTTAGGGTCTCGCCCTTCTTGACCTTGTGATACTTTGCAGCGGCGAGCTTTGCCGATGATGTGGACCCGGACTTGCTCTTGCCGGCGCTCTTGACCGGAGAGCTGCCACGGTCGGAAGAAGCGTCTTCTAAACCAGCTCCGGCGACTGGTTTGTAGATCACCAGGCTCCGTCCTGGGGTGACGGCGGTACCTCCCAGATGGTTCCACTTCCGCAGTTTATCGACCGGAACCTCGAAATCGTCGGCAATGGAATACAGTGTGTCGCCTTTGCGCACCTTGTAATGCGTTGGGTGGTGCGAATACGAGGCCGTTTCGCCGTTAGAATGGCCTGGCGCTACTGGAATAATGAGTTTTGAGCCAACCTTGAGCTCACCGCCCGTCAGGCTATTAGCCTCCGCGATCGACGAAGGTGAGGTGTGATATTTGTGCGCGACGGAAGCCAGGGTATCCCCGTACTCCACGTGGTGATAGCGCCACCATGTCCGCATGTCGGATGGGATGGCGGCCATGGCTTCTTCGTATTTTTCCTGCGATCCGGCCGGAAGATTGAGGGTAAAGCTTTGGTCCTTGGGAGTGGTCATCCGCAACAGGCTGGGATTCAGTTCCTGCAGGTAATTTACCGAGGTGTCGACGCACTCGGCTACCAGGCGCAAGTCCACCGGGTAATTAATCGTCACCTGGTCGACCGGCGGAGCGGGCTCCGGCGTGGCACGCGCCAGCCCATACTGCTCCGGGTTCTTGGCCATGATGGTTACGGCCAGAATGATGGGCACGTAGTTGCGGGTTTCCTGGGGCAGCACCCCGCGCTGGTACAGCTCCCAGAAATCCGCGTAGCCGGTACGTTCCACCGCGTGTTGCACCGTGCTGGCGCCTGAGTTATAGGCCGCCATCGCCAGGTACCAATCGCCAAACTGGTTGTAGAGGTCCTTCAGGTTGCGGGCTGCTGCCCGGGTCGCCTTTTCCGGATCCTGGCGGTCATCCACCCACCAGCTCCGTTGCAATCCGTATAGCGCACCTGATGCGGCCATGAACTGCCACATGCCCCGGGCTCCTGCCCGGGACAGGGCCAGGGGTTGGAATCCCGACTCCGCTTGCGCCAGGTAGATAAGGTCTTGGGGAACGCCCTCTTCTTTGAGAGTTCTCGAAATCATTTCCCGGTACCGGCCTGAACGGATCCATGCGTGCTCCAGTGTGGCGCGTCCGCGGGGGCTGGAGAAGTAATTGATAAACATGGCGACCTGGTCGTTCAGGACCAGCGGCAGGTCGGACTTGGTGGTCTTGATTTCGGCCTCGGCCTTGGCCCTGATGTTGGGATCGACCGGGAAAGTGATGTCGTTAGCTTCGTCGATGGGAGCGGGCTCGGAGCGCGGTTCGCTGAAACCGTCTCCCTGCTTGACTGCGGCCATCTCGAGTTCGTGGACTGCCTCGACAATCTTGTCGAATTCGCGCTCCAGTCGCTCGTCATTGCGAATGTCAAGATTGCTTGAGAGAAGGGTGTTGAATGCCTGGTCGAAGTTCTGCTTGGCAGCTTCGAGATGGTCAGCCTGATAGTTGGCTTGCCCGGCCGCATATTGCTTTTCGGCTTGGGCGATCAGCGCGTCAGCCGGGTCAGGCTGGGGCTTCGTTTCGGTCTGGGCTTTGGGTTTGGGATCGGTTTTCTGCGCGGCCGGAGCGGTAATCTCGGGAGCTTTAGCTTGTTTTGGAAGAGAAGCTGCAGCGGGTTTTGGCTGGCTGGTCTCGCAACCGGTGCCGAACACCAAGCCTGCCAAGAGGGCAACCGGAAGCGTACCACGAAAAATTCTCATTACCTCGAAACAGCCCTCTCTATTCCACGATGTCTGCGATGTTACTACGCGTAGAAATTTAGGGTCAACGGAAGCGGCTCTATCCAGTAACCGATGGTTTCCACAATAATTTGACGGCGGAAGCGCCCGCAGGTTTGGCTCAAGCGCGGGCCAACGCCTGATTGAGGTCTGCCATCAAGTCACCAGCGTCCTCGATGCCCACCGAAAGCCGAATCGTAGACGGCGATACGCCGAGCAGGTCGAGCCGCTTAGCTCCCAGCCCGACGTGCGAGGACAGCACCGGGTACGACACCGTCGACTCTACGCCTCCCAGGCTCGCCGCCAGATACCAGAGCTGCAGCGAGTCAATGAATCGCGCGGCCGCACGTCCGCCGCCCCGAATATCGAACGAAACCATCATGCCGAAGTCTTTCATCTGGCGGCTCGCCAACTGATGGGCCTCGTGATTCTCCAAGCCGGGATAGTACACACGAGCAACTTTGGGGTGGCCCTGCAGCGCGTGGGCAATTTGGGCAGCATTGCGGCAGGCGCGCTCCACTCGCACATGCAGGGTCTTCAACCCGCGCAACAGCAAGTACGCGCAGCCTGGATCCATGCATCCACCCGTGAGGATCATCATCTGACGGGCAGCATCCATCCACTTCTTCGACCCGGCTAACACGCCGGCGGTGAGGTCGCTGTGCCCACCAAGATACTTTGTAGCCGAATGGATGACGATATCGGCTCCCAACTTCAGCGGTTTTTGCAGGACCGAGGTGGCAAATGTGTTGTCGGCCACCACGCAGCACTTGTGCTTATGGCCTATCTCGGCAAGCCTGGCCAGATCGATGCACCGCACAGTTGGGTTGGTAGGAGTCTCCAGGAAGAGCATTCGCGTCTGGCGAGTCAGGTAACGATGAGCCTTCCCGATGTCTTGATAGGGAATGAACCGCGTCTTGATTCCGCAGCGCGGCAGCACCTGCTCGAAAAGCTTCAGCGTTCCGCCGTAAATGTCGAGCATGGAGACAATCTCGTCGCCAGCCTGACAGGTGATCAAGGCTGCGACCAGTTCCGCCGCCATTCCGCTGGAGGTTGCGACCGCGGCGTCCGCGCCTTCTAGCGCCGCAATCTTCGCTTCGGCAGCCGCGATGGTTGGATTGCCATAACGCGAATAGAGATACAGGTCGCGATCGCCCTCGGCATAGCGGCGTAACGCTTCGACATTGGGGAGCACGAAGACGGACGTTTGCGCGATAGGAGTGGTCAGTGGCGCCGCTTGACCGTGACGATCTTCGCCGGAATGGACACAGCGTGTAGCGTCGGCTCGCCGATCCGCTTTTCCTTTCATGCGTGCCCTTTCGAAGGATAGGCGCTCAGGAACTTGTTCTTACCTCGATGCCCGTAGAAGCTCCCTCTTTGGAAGTCAAAGACCACGCCATGCGAGGTGTATTGTGGGCCAGGCCAATTCTTCCTCGCGTGTCGACGATGATGATTCCACCATGGCCATTCAGGCGTTTCTGAAGGTAATACAACGCGCGTTGCGCAGCTTCCTGGGGTACGAGGCCGTCTTCGACCCGGTCTGCCGCCCACTTGCTGAGAACCAGTTTCATCATCGGCTCGCCCCAGCCGGTCGTGGAAACGGCTGCACTCCGGTTGTCGGCATAGCAGCCGCAGCCGATCAGGGACGAATCGCCCACGCGGCCGGGAGCTTTGTTCAAGGTTCCGCCGGTCGACGTGGCAGCCGCGATGTTGCCGTCGCTATCCAGTGCAACTGCGCCCACTGTGTCGTGCGAGCGCATAGGACCGAACTCATCGGGCATCTCGAGATATCCCTGCTTCTTGGCTTCGCGCAAACGCAGGACCTCGCGCTCGATGATCAGTTCGTCGTTGGCACATAGCTCGATGCCGTGCTCCTGGGCAAAGCGTTCCGCGCCAGTCCCGACGAAGTACACGTGCGGGCTCTCGGTCAGCACTTTCTTGGCGGCACGAATGGGGTTGCGGATGTGTTCCACGCAACCCACCCCTCCGGCGCGCAGGGTTGCTCCGTCCATCATGAGTGCGTCCAGTTGCACCCGGCCGTCCATGTTGAGGAAGGAGCCACGCCCGGCATCGAACGTCTCATCTTCTTCCATTGCGACGACGGCGGCCTCAATTGCGTCAAGGCAGCTCCCACCCCGCTGCAGCACCTGCCAGCCTAAAGCGGCCGCAGCTTGCACCCCCTGCAAGTGGGATTCGAGTGCGTCGTCGGGAATTGCCCAGGCACCGCCATGGACCAGGATTACTGGGTTGATTGCCAAATCAGGACCTGCCATCTTTCGAATCGGATTACCGAGAGACAAACTCGACAGCATACCAGAACAGCGAAAGGACCATCGCGAGGGAAGTGAGGTCCGGTTTTCATCAAGGTTGACATGTGTAACACATGCAAATATGCTCATCACATGTCGCGCATGATACAGCTCCGCAATGTCCCCGATGCTTTGCATCGCACGCTGAAAGCTCGCGCCGCAATGGCAGGGATGTCGCTTTCCGACTATCTGCTGGCCGAAATCCGTGAAGTCGCAGAGCGTCCAACCCTGGCCGAACTGCAACAGCGCATGGAGCGCCGCCAGCCCGTCAATTTGCCAATCCCAGCTGCAGTGGTCGTACGCGGCGAGCGTGAAGCGCGGTGATCGTCCTTGACGCATCTGCGGCCATCGAATGGATCCTGCAAACCCCGACCGGATTGCGCGTCGCACGACGAATCTCTTCCCGGCGGCAAACCTTGCACGCACCGCATCTACTCGACGTAGAGGTGACACAGGTCTTCAGGCGCTACGTGGCTGGTGGGACTATGGCCGTTTCGCGTGCCGAGGAGGCCTTACAAGACCTCATGGATCTTCGGATTCGTCGCTATCCGCATGTTCTGTTCTTGCGGCGCATTTGGGAGTTGCGTGACAACCTGACCGCTTACGACGCGCTGTATGTAGCATTGGCAGAAGCGCTGGATGCGACGCTGGTTACTTGCGACGGAAAACTTGCGCTGGCACCCGGGCATTTTGCGCGAGTCGAAGTTGTCTAGCAGAAGGACGAGGAGCGCCAATCGGGCCGGCGGTGAGTTTCGGGCCTGGACTTGGTTGTTAATGTCTTGTAATTTCTCGCCAGATTCGGCCCTAAGAAGCGCTCTTTCGTGATAAAACTCTGACGTTATGAACTACAAACTTGCGATTCGCACTCTGGCCGTTGCCACGGCATTCAGTTTGTGCGTTGTCTCGGCGCTCGCGCAGGCAAAACCCGTCAAGAAGAAGACTGTCGAACTTAAAGACGCGAAGGGTAACTCTGTCGGGACCGCAACCATTGTTCCCAAGGGAGCAGGCGTGGAAGCGAAACTCGACCTGAAAAACCTGCCGCCAGGCGAACACGCGGTGCACTTCCATCAAAATGCGAAGTGCGATCCGCCGGACTTCAAATCAGCCGGTCCGCACTTCAATCCTACGGGCAAGCAGCACGGCTTGGAGAACCCCCAAGGCCACCATGCTGGCGATATGCCGAATTTCACTGTTAAGGAAAACGGAACGGCGAAGGCGACAGTCAAGGACGATGACGTCGTGCTCGGCACCGGCAGCGAACCCAACTCTTTGTTTGCCAATGGAGGCACGGCGATCATGATTCACGCTAAGGCCGACGACATGAAAACCGATCCAGCCGGGAATGCTGGCGACCGCATCGCATGCGGAGCAATTAAGCCGTAAGCACGAATCTCTGACGATCCGCATTCCTCTGCCTCGGTTCGGCGTCTCATTCGGTCGCACCGACCATCTGGTTTAATAGTCCCATGGGCGATTTGGGCCGAATGCTGGTTTTTCTTGGCGGACTGCTGCTCATTCTTGGGCTGGTCCTTATCCTCGCCGGCAAGGTGAACCTGCCCATAGGACGTCTACCAGGTGACATCATCTATCGCGGCAAGAACACGACTTTTTATTTCCCCTTGGCGACTTCCATCGTTCTGAGCGTAATACTGTCACTGGTGCTGTATGTGGTGAACCGGATGCGCAGATAGCTGCTCTCGCGGCTCGCTACTCCCTCTTCACTATTCGTTATTGGCCATTGGCCCTTAGCTCTTAGTCTTTAGCAAACCGATAGTCATTCGCATTGATTGCTAAGAGCTAACAGCTAACAGCCTAACTTCGAAGAGCGAAGAGCGAACTGCGAAAGGCGAACAGCGTCCCTTCGTGCGATACACTGCCTTCAGACTCTCTCCGATGCCCGGCACAGAACAGCTCGGCCTAAGCTTTCAGGCGCCATCGCGCAAAATCTATCCGGTCCGCGAGCTGGTTGCAGCCATTCGTACCCAGGTGGAGCGCGCCTTTACGGACATTTACGTCGAAGGCGAGATATCCAACTACCGGCCAGCCGAGTCGGGACACCTTTATTTCACGCTGAAGGACGGCAACGCACAGCTGCGGGTCGTGATGTGGCGGACCCAGGCGAGGCTTCTGCGCTTTCGGCCGGAGAACGGTCTGCAGATCATCGCTCGCGGTCGCATCACCATCTACGACGAGCGCGGTGACCTGCAGCTTCAAGCCGAGTATCTGGAGCCCAAAGGCGCCGGCGCGCTGCAGATTGCTTTCGAACAATTGAAGGCCAAGCTGGGCGCCGAAGGCTTGTTCGAGCTCAGCCGTAAGAAGCCGATTCCGGCCCTGCCACGGCGTATCGGAGTGGTGACCTCGCCTCGTGGCGCTGCCATCCAGGACATGCTGAACATTCTGCGCCGCCGGCATGAGTCGGTGAGTGTGCTCATCTATCCCGCCCAGGTACAGGGCGAGGGCGCCGCGGCTGAAGTAAGTGCGGGTGTCCGCTATTTTAATCGTCATGGCAAAGTCGATGTCATCGTCATAACGCGTGGCGGCGGTTCTTTCGAAGACCTCTTTGCTTTTAACGATGAAGCCTTGGCGCGTACGATTGCTGCCGCACAAGTTCCGGTGATTTCGGCCGTCGGTCACGAGACCGACTTCACTATCTGCGATTTTGTCGCCGATCTTCGAGCGCCGACTCCCTCGGCCGCGGCGGAATTGGTCATCGGGTCAAAGCAGGAGTTGGCTGAGAGACTCGCTTCTATTCGCCGCCGCATGGGACAGGCGGTGAACTACAAACTTTTGCGCGCGCATAATGCCCTTTCCCGTCTGGCCCAGCATGCGGTTTTCGCGCGCATGCGGGACACCATTGCGCGCCGTCAACAACGCCTCGATGACTTGGTCTTCCGCATGGCGCAGTCCCAATCGGAGGCCTTGAAAAACCTGTCGCGGCGGCTTGGGCAAGCCGATGCCAATCTCCGCCACCATGATCCCAGAGTGCGCCTCGCTCTGATGCGCCGCCGGCTCGATGCACAGACTGCAACGTTGCAGTCGTCAATGACGCGGCAATTGGTGGCGCGACACAACGAACTTGAAGGCCTAAGAATGGCTTTGGGCCGGGCGGAAGACAGGACGCTCTTACACCGGCGCTCCAGGTGGCAGCAGCTCCACAGCAGTTTGGAGGCGCTTTCGCCCAAGGCGATCCTGGCTCGCGGTTATGCTCTCGTCTTCGACGATGCGGGCCGTCTGGTGAAACAAGCCGCACAGCTCAAGCCGGGCAGCCGTGTACGAACCCAGCTCGGTCATGGTGAGTTCACTGCCAACGTGGAAAAGGTAAAGGATGAGCCATGAGATCTCCAATCAAGTAGCTTGTCCATCCAGATAAATAAGGAACCGGGTAATTCGTCTAATACAGAAATTGCTCGACATGAATAAGTATTCAACCTAAGCACTGACTACTTGCCGCTCCCGTGCATTAGAATGAGGGCATTCAGCGCGGACTCTGGCCGCGAAACGGAACCGCGAAAATGCCAAGCCTCAGCTACATTCCGCGCTTATCGGTGACCTCGGTCCTCGATATTCTAGTAGTGGCGTTTCTCGTCTACGAGTTCCTCAAGCTCATCAAGGGCACGCGCGCGATTCCGATGTTGGTTGCGGTCGTAATGTTGGGCGTCGCCTTTTGGATTGCACACGTTGAAGCGCTAAAGACGGTGGATTGGCTGATTACCACTCTGCTGCCCTACGCCATTTTTGCCTTGATTGTGGTCTTCGGCGCTGAAATCCGGCACGCGTTGGCGCGACTTGGTCGCCGACTTTCGGCCGGCCGCGGCGGTGCGTTCCATGGCCCCGACAGTTATGAAGACATTGTGCTGGCGGCGAATCACTTTTCCCAAACCGTTTGCGGAGCACTCATTGTTATCGAGCGCGAGATTGGCCTGCGAACTTTTATTGAGAGCGGAGTACCACTCGACGCCAATCTTTCGTTCGATTTGCTGGTTACCATCTTTCGTCCCAGCGCACCCTTGCATGATGGCGCCGTCATTGTGCAGAAGGGGCGTATTGCCGCGGCTGCCTGCTTCCTGCCGCTGTCGATGAATCCTGTACTTTCCACCCAGTTTGGCACTCGCCACCGCGCGGCCATCGGGATTACGGAAGAAACCGACGCCATCTCTGTCGTGGTATCGGAAGAGACCGGCTCCATCAGCATTGCCGTGGGAGGACAGATTGAGCGCGACATCACGGTCGAGTATTTGCGTGAGCGATTGAGCGAAGTGTTGCGACGATATGTGCCGGCGGCGACCCTGCCGACTATCATCACGGACCGCGAATTGTCTTCCGACGAGCGCCAAGTGGAGCGCCTAAGTCACAACCAGGACCTTGCCGATGGGACGGAGCGATAAAGCCATGCTGGAATCGCTGCGCAATTTCTTTCGCAAGTATGTCCTGAAAAACCTCGCTCTCAAGATGGTCTCACTGGCGGTGGCGATCTTGTTGTGGTGGGCGATAGGTCGCGACCCCACCATTGAGATTCCGATGACCGTTCCGCTGGAGTTTCACCACGCTCCGGAAAACCTGGAGATGAACTCCGATTCTCCGCTGCAGGCCCAGATCACGGTGCGTGGTCCCGAGCGTTTGCTGCGCCAGATCAACGCTTCGGAAGTGCATGCAGTCATCGATCTCCAGGGCGCGGTCCCGGGCGAACGGACCTTCGATCTCACCACCGCCCACATCCACGTGCCCCGCAATGTCGAAGTTGTGCAGGTTGAGCCGGCACAATTTCACATCAGCTTCGATCACAGCGCCACGCGGTCGGTGGATGTGGAACCGCGCATCATCGGTAGCTTACTCAGCGGATACGGCGTAACCGAAGTGAAGGCCGACCCGCCGCAGGTCATGATCGTGGGTCCGGAGAAGCGGGTTGATGCGGTGGAAAATGCGCTCACTGACCCAGTAGATGCTACCGGCGTGGTCGGCAAGGCCACCTTTGCAACCCACGCCTATGTGGCGGACCCTTTGGTACGCGTGCAAAAACCGGCGGCGATCCATGTTACCGTGATGACGGGCAAGGCTTCCAAGGAATCACGCAAGCCGGCACGACTGCAATGACCAAGATGAGACAACTGTTTGGAACGGATGGCATTCGCGGGGTTGCGGGGGAATACCCGCTGGATCGGCGGACCGCGTACGCAATCGGACGGGCGTTGGGGCAGCGCCTTGCCCAGCGCGACGCAGCCGCCCGCGTCGTCATCGGAGAGGACACGCGCGAATCGAGCGCGCTGATCGGCGCGGTTCTCGCCGCCGGGCTGGAAGCGGAGAAGGTACGAGTAGTAAGTGCAGGCGTTATTACTACGCCTGGAATTGCCTACCTGACGCGCATGGATGGCTTCTCGGCAGGCATTGTGATTTCCGCGTCACACAATCCGTGGCAAGACAATGGCATCAAGATTTTCGGTGCAGACGGTTACAAACTATCGGACCAATTGGAGCATGAGATCGAGACTGACATCTTCGCCCATGTGGAGCAGTTGGCCGCAGGAGCTAAGGATGCGTCGGTGTCGGTTTCCGACATGCTGGCAGGCGAGCCAGAGCTGCGGGAACAGTATGCTGACTGGCTGGCAGACCTGGTTTGTGCCACCGACTTCAGCCGCTTACGGGTTCTGGTGGATTGCGCCAATGGAGCCGCCAGTTCGGTGGCGCCCGTGGTCTTCGACGAAGTGGGCCTCAAGGCCGATTTTGTCCACATTCATCCGGACGGACGCAATATTAACGCCCGGTGCGGGGCCTTGTATCCGGACAATGTGGCCCGTGCAGTTGCCGCTGCCGATGGAAAGTACGACATGGGCATTACTTTCGACGGTGATGCCGATCGGGCAATGTTCTCGGATGCTTACGGACGAGTCGTAAATGGCGATGGCGTGCTGCTGCTGACGGCACGTGACATGAAGACCCACGTGCGGCTGCATAACGACACGGTGGTCGCAACCACCATGTCGAACATGGGGCTGGAAGCCGCACTCAAACGTAGTGGTATTCAGATGTTGCGCGCGCCAGTCGGCGACAAGTACGTACTGGAAGAGATGCTGAAGACCGGCGCGACGCTGGGCGGCGAACAGTCGGGACACATCCTGTTCCGCGACATGGATACGACTACCGGCGATGGGATCCTGACTGCTTTGCGCGTTTTGGAAGTGATTGCGCGCACCGGCCAGCCGCTCGCGGAACTGGTCTCCGATATGAAGGTTTTCCCGCAGGAAATCAGGAACGTCTCGGTGCGCGAAAAAGTGCCCCTGGACAATCTTCCCGGGGTGGTCGATGCAATCCGTGCGGCGGAGTGCGGACTCGACGGCAATGGACGCGTGGTCGTCCGGTACTCAGGTACCGAGAAGCTGGCGCGCGTCATGATCGAAGCGGAAAGCGAAGAGGTCATGCGGCGGCATACCGATGCAATTGCCAATGCGATCGAGCAGGCCATCGGAGCTTGATGCAGCGCGTTCAGAACCGCTTGCTGTCCATCCAAGCCTTGACCTCAGCCTCCACGTCGAATCCGGGCCCGCCCATAATGAATCGCCCATCGAGTTGGTACGCATTCATTTCGAGAGGTGTGCCGTCATACCCTCCATGAAGATAGCCTCGCACATACAGGCGTGCGAATTCTTCGATCCCGAGTAGACGGTACTGGGTCACATGCACCAGTTCGTGGAAGACAAGCTGCGGCGTCAGCGGCTCGTGAAAAACCACAACATCGTCGAAGGTTATGGCGCCCATGGAAGTAAAGTTGGGCAGGTCAACGAAGCCCAGTTGCTCGAGATCGGCGTAAAAGGGGGGATTTCCGACGCGCTCTTCGTCCGGCTCGAGTATGCGAACGCGTTTTAGATCGACTGCCGAAAAATACCTCGACCAGGTATCGCCAAATGCCAGCTGTTTTCCCTGCTCGTAATACTTATCGCGCTGGGCATGAATGTACTCGGAGACAAGGTGAGTGAACAACGAAATCTGCAGCGGCGAGAGGGTGGTGCGCGGTGGCCGGCCTTCTTCTTTATTTGCGAATAGCAAAGCCTACTCCAAGTCCCGCCAATTTAGTCCTACGCCGACTTCAACTTTGAGCGGCACCTTGAGAGCATGCACATTCTCCATGCGCTCGCTAACCAGCACCTTCATTGTATCTACTTCATCCTCGGGAACTTCGAATACCAGCTCGTCATGGACTTGGAGCAGCATTCGGGTGCGCAGCCTGCGCTCACGCAGCTCGGCATCGATCCGAATCATGGCAATCTTGATGAGGTCCGCCGCAGTACCTTGCAGCGGAGTATTTACCGCGGTGCGCTCGGCAAAGCCGCGCGCGTTGAAATTCTTGCTGTGGATGTCTGGGATGGGCCGCACCCGCCCAAACAGCGTCGTCACTTTCTGATCGCGGCGGGCCTGCTCCAAAGTTGCATCGATGAACTGGCGCACTCCGCTGTACTTCTCGAAATAGGCATCGATGAAGTGCTTGGCTTCTTTGGTGTCAATGCCGAGCTGCTGCGAAAGCCCAAAAGCCGACAAGCCGTAGACGATGCCGAAGTTTACTGCCTTGGCGCGGCGGCGATGCTCGGGATTCACCATCAGCGGTGGTACCCCGAACACCTGCGAAGCTGTGAGCGTGTGAATGTCCTCTCCCGTGCGGTACGCTTCCACCAGCAGCTTGTCGCCGGAAAAGTGTGCCAGCAAGCGTAACTCGATTTGTGAATAATCGGCGGCGAGCAGCACGTGTCCCGGTTCGGCGATGAAGGCGGCACGAATTTCGCGACCGAGCTCAGTGCGAATCGGGATGTTCTGCAGATTGGGATTTACGGATGAGAGGCGGCCGGTTGCGGAGCCAGCCATGTTGAAGGTGGTATGCAGCCTGCGGGTGCATGAGTTCAGCAGCGCCGGCAGTGCGTCCACGTAGGTAGACTTAAGCTTCGAGAGCTGGCGGTAATCCAGCACCATGCGCGGAACTTCATGTTCGCCGGCAAGCCCTTCCAGGACATCTACAGCAGTCGAAATCGTCTTGCCCTTGCCGTATTTGATGGGCTTGGGAAGGTTCAGCTTATTGAACAGCACGTCCCCCAGTTGTTTGGGAGAGTTGATGTTGAATTCGAAGTCAGCCTTATCGTAAATCTCACGCGCCTTTGAGTTAATTTCGCGCTCAAGGCGCTGTGACATTGCGGCCAGAACGTCGCAATCCAGCTTGACGCCGGCTTCTTCCATTCGTGCCAGCACCGGCACCAGCGGCAGATCAATCTCGTCATACACTTTGCGCAGTGCGGACTTCTCAATCTCGTCGCGCAGTTTGCCGGTGAGCCGCAAAGTAATATCGGCCGCTTCCGCCGAAGACGGACCCAATTTCAAATTGAACAAACGATAGGCAGTTTCAGCTCAGGCCGTAAGTGGAGTAGGTGGGATCGAGCAAGTAGCCGTACAGCAGAGGATCGTGCTGCACGCCCGCGAGCGTCAGCCCATGCTGGGCGAAGACATGCATCGCCGATTTGTAGTCGTGGATCGTCTTCGGTATGGCTTCATCGGCAAGGGCCCGCTTCAGAGTCTGCGCGAGGTCGGAGTCGTCAAGAGACAGCATTAGCGCTTTGCCGGGTTCGGCGGAAATCGCCACGCGCAAAGTTGCGGGCGTCGACGGGACTTGCGGCGGCGCTTCTGACAACGAGAGCTGTTGGTTGTCTTGCTCCTCTTCGCTCTCTTCGTCGGCGGTGGTGGTTGGCTGGGTCGTCGATTCCAAAGCAATAGCGAGCAAACCGCCAGTCTTGGACGCGATGGCCACAACCGCCTCGACTTCAGTGGCAGACTTCGCGTCACGGTAGTCAGTTTCGCCAAGGTCCACGTTCTCACGCAGAAAGTCCTGGACCAAGGTGGTAAATTCCAGCTCGGTAAATAGCGTGCGAGCGGCAGCCGGGTCAGGCTCTTGCGCGCGCATGGCTGCGGGCTCGAACTCGACGGCAACGTCTGTCTTGATTGTCACGAGTTCCTTGCTGGTCAGGACCGCCTCACGGTTGTTCTGCAGCGATTCACGATAGGTTTTGCGCTCAACTTCGGCCGCATGGTCCAGTGCATTCTCCACACTACCAAACCGCTGAATGAGTTCCACCGAGCCCTTATCGCCGATACCGGGAGCGCCCGGGACATTGTCGATGGCGTCGCCGCGCAGCGCCATCACGTCTACCACCTTGTCGGGCGGCACGCCGAGAATCTCCTCCACTTTGGCGGCGTCGCAGATGAGATTGTCCTTGGGTGGATTGAGGACGCAGATGCGATCGCTGACCAGTTGCATCATGTCTTTGTCGCTGGAGACGACGAATACCGAGTAACCGGCCTCGACCGCCTGCCGTGCCAAGGTGCCAATCACGTCGTCAGCCTCAAAGCCGGACGCCTCGATCATGGGAATTCGATACGCCTCCAAAGCGCGCCGGATGTAGGGAATCTGCTGCGCCAAATCTTCCGGCATCTGGGCGCGATTGGCCTTGTAGCCGCCGTAGGCCGTGTCGACAAAGGTCTGCGTCTTGCTGTCGAACTTGCGGAGACTGACGATGGCCTTGGCCTGCTCATCCCGGAACGTGGGCGCCGCGACGTCAAAGACCGCTGCCAGGTATTGCGGTTCAAAGTCCGCGCGCAACTTGCGCAGCATGTTGACGAAGATGAACGTCGCGCTGGTGGGAATGCCGGTCTTAGTGGACATGGGCCGCTGCCGTTGCATGGCATGATAGGCGCGAAAGATGAACGACATGGTGTCGATGAGGAAGATGCGTCCTTTGGAGCCGGCGTGCTCCTCGGGCGTAACGATGGTGGACTTCGCAGGAGTCGCCTTGGCAGCGCTGGCCGGTTTGGCAGCACTGGAAACGGTGGCGGATTTCGGGGTCTTCTTCGTGGATGGCAAGTGAAAATTCTAACAAGTCACGGGAAGCCCTGCCACAAGCGGGGCGAAGTATTGCTGGCGAAGGCGATGAGGATGTGATGCCACTATCGTAAGGCGTGGCTCACCCCTAGTCGTTTCCATGTAGAATTTCTCGTTAAGAGCCTGATTGTTGTGCGATATGTGGGTTGCGTATGTGGAGAATGCTGTTAGCGATTCTGATGGTTTATGCGCCGTATCTGACGGCACAAGAAGTACATTCCCATCCGGAGCCCGAAAAACTAGGGCAAGTGTCGTTTCCCATTTCCTGTAATGCTGCGGTCCAACATGAGTTCGATCGGGGAGTCGCATTGCTGCATTCCTTCGCATACGCGGCCGCCGAAACCGCATTTCGTGATGTGGCAGAACAGGACCCAGGCTGTGCCATGGCGCATTGGGGGATGGCCATGACAAAGTTTCATCAGCTTTGGGATCCACCACTTTCGCCAGCGACGCTACCCACCGCCCAACGCGAGATCCATCTGGCACAGCAGATTGGATCAAGCTCGAAACGTGAGCGCCAGTTCATCGATGCGCTGGGCCTGATCTATGGAGATACGGCAGTTCCGTATCGTACGTCGGCCGTGAATTATGAGCACGCGATACAACAGGTGGCAGCGCAGAGCAAAGAAGATACGGAGGCGCAGGTGTTTTACGCGTTGGCGCTGCTTGCGAATGCGTCCCCGTCCGACAAGACCCACGCAAAGCAAAAACAGGCGGCAGATTTACTGGAACCCCTGTATCGTGCCCATCCGCAGCATCCGGGAATTCCTCATTACCTGATCCATGCCTACGATAATGCGGAGCTCGCGCCTAGAGGCTTGCCTGCCGCAAGGGATTACGCCAGGATCGCGCCTTCAGCCCCTCACGCTTTGCACATGCCGTCGCATATCTTCACGCGGCTCGGCTTATGGGACGACTCCATCGCCAGCAATCTTGCGGCGCGGGACGCAGCGCGCCAACAGGGAGACACGGGAGAAGAGCTCCACGCCTCTGATTATCTTGTCTATGCGTACCTGCAAAGCGGACGCGATAAAGAAGCTGCGGAGGTCATCCGAAAAGTGGGAATCACACCGAGGCAGGAAGCCGGAGGCTTTAAGGCCTCGTACGCTTCTACCGCGATGCCGATTCGTTATGCGGTCGAGCGAGGTCAATGGGACGACGCAGCCAAGATCGTTGCTCCGACTGCGGGCCCAGGCCATGTTATCGCCATAGCGGTGTGGGCACGGGGACTGGGACTGGCTCGAAGTGGTCATGCCGCGGAAGCTCGCGACGAAGTTAAGCGCTTGCAGCAGATCGAAGAGCTGCTGCATTCGTCAGGCAACGATTATTGGGCCGATTCAAGTGAGTATTCTCGCACGAGAAATCATGGCGTGGTGTGCCCAGCAGGAGGGCAAGCCAGAGCAGGCCGTGGTTTTGCTGCGCCAGGCAGCCGATGAAGAGGACGCGATCGAGAAACTTCCGGTAACGCCGGGGCCAATTGTGCCGGCTCGAGAACAGCTTGGTTCCCTGCTACTGGAGCAAAATCATCCAGACTTGGCGCTCATAGAATTCCAGGCAGCACTCGTGAACGCTCCCGGTCGACGCGGGGCCTTGCAAGGCGCTTCGCAGGCTGCGGAACTCTTGCGGCCGAAGACTCCGTCCGCGACTGTGCAGTAGCTACCGTTGCTGCTGACGGGTGGACCCTTTACAGGTCCCTATCCGATGAACATGCAATCCCCATACGAATAGAAGCGATAGCGCTGGCGGACTGCGTGTTCGTAGGCTTGCAGCATGCGCTCCCGGCCAGCGAATGCCGAAACCAGCATCAGCAGCGTTGACTTGGGCAAGTGAAAGTTGGTTAGCATCGCGCCGACCACGCGGAGCTCAAATCCCGGGTAGATGAAGATGTCAGCTTCGCCGCTTTGCGAAGTAATGCGACCGTCGGCATTCTGGCGGGCAGCAGATTCCAGCGTACGCACAGTCGTGGTTCCCACGGCCACGATTCGCCGACCGGCGTCACGCGCGCGCTGGATTCGTTGCGCTGCATCCGTCGAAGTTTCGTACCACTCGCGATGCAGTTTGTGCTCCTCGACTACCTCTTCGCGTACCGGCTGAAAAGTGCCCAAGCCCACATGCAGAGTGATTTCGGCCGTCTCGATTCCACGCCGGCTTATGCGCTCAAGAATTTCCGGCGTGAAGTGCAGGCCCGCCGTCGGTGCAGCGACGGAACCTGGTGGTTTTGCGTAAATGGTCTGGTAATGCTCGCGATCGGCAGGCGTGTCAGGGCGATCGATGTACGGCGGTAGAGGAATGTGGCCGATGCGATTGAGCACACCGAAGAAATCATCCACCGGATCGAAGCGAAGGCGGCGCTCTCCAAAAGTTCCGCGACCCACAATCACGGCCGCCAGTTCATGGGACGATTCATCGGCGTTGCCGCCGAAATAAATTCGCTCACCCACTCCCAGTTTGCGGCCAGGATGCACCAGCGCTTCCCATTCCAGTGGATTGGCGGAGAGTTGCTTCGTCAGAAGCACTTCAACACGGCCGCGAAGGAAGTCTTTGGCTGCCGGATTTTCAGACGAGAGCCGCTGCGCGCGCGAACCGCTGCGATGTCCAAAAAGACGGGCCGGCAAGACTTTCGTATTGTTAAAAACCAGCAAATCATCGGCTCGCAGTAACTCGGGGAAATCGCGGAACGTGAGATCGTCGAGGCGATTGTCACTGCGACTGACTTGCAAGAGCCGCGCGGCAGCCCTGTCGGAGAGCGGTTCCTGGGCGATCAGTTCTTCCGGCAGGTGATAATCGAAGTCGGAAACCAGCACAGAGTGATTATGCCTGAGCCGAGCCAAAGCGCACGCGAATGCTAAAGCCGTGCTTTCCCGGAAAGCGTTTCCTGCGGTACCATAGCAATCTAAGCCTTTCAAGCACGTCCGGGCCCAAGTTCATGAAGACCGAGCAACAACACCGGGACGAGATTGTCCGTTTTGGCAAGATGCTTCACCAGACCGGCCAGGTGGCGGCGACGGATGGAAATCTGTCGGTGCGCCTGGAGAACGGGAATGTTCTTTGCACACCTACGGTGATGAGCAAGGGACTGATGGAAGCGAGCGACCTGGTGATCGTGGATCCGAGCGGCAAAAAAGTAAATGGGGCCCGCGGCGTGTCCAGCGAAATCGCGATGCACCTGTTGATTTACCGCCTACGACCGGATGTCGGCGCGGTGGTGCACGCGCATCCCCCTACCGCGACTGGCTATGCGGCTGCCGGTATTGCACTGGACAGCGCTTTGTGTTCGGAAATTATTGTGACGCTGGGCTCGGTGCCGCTGGCAAGTTATGAGACCCCCGGCACGCAAGAGTTGGCAGAGGCACTGTCACCGCTGATCGCCGAGCACGACGCCATCCTGATGGCGAACCACGGTGTGGTCACCTGCGGAGCAGATTTGCTTACCGCCTACATGAACATGGAAACCGTGGAGCACTTTGCCAAGATCGCGCTGGTGACCCATCTACTGGGTAAGCAGCAACCCCTCAGCGATCAGCACGTGGACAAACTGCGAGAGATGCGAGTGAAATATCGCAACCACCTCGCCGTGCCGCAGGGCAAAGACTAGGCCGGTTCAGCATTGGTGTTCCAGAAGAACCGCAGATCCCTCGACTTCGCTTCGCTCGGGATGACAATAATAAAGAGGCTAAACTGAATCCTGTCCGGCTTGCAGAAGATTCCGCCGGATAATCGCTATTCGCCGCCGAATGTGAACCGCATCCCCAAGCGGAAATTTGCCCGCAGAGCGGGATATCCCAAGACCTCGTTGTAGTGATTGTTCAGCGCGTTGTTGACATTCCCATAGGCGGTCACGTGGCGATTGATCGCGAACCAACCTCCAAGGTCCACCCGCGCATAGCCGGCGGCATAGTAGATAGGCGGAATGTATCCGAACAGGAAATCAGAGTCAGGCCGCTGTCCCACTGCGGTGACGCCAACGAAGCCGCTCCAACGTCGTCGGTCATAGTTGAGCAGCAGCATGCCAGCCTGTTTGGGACGCCGCAGCAGCGGAGCTCCCACGCCGTAGATGCGCGGGTCGCAGCCAGCAGCGGGATCGCACGAAGGCGCTTGCTGAATCTGAGTCGAAGTGTATGTGTAAGCGGCGGTCGCCGACAGGTGGTTGGCAACCCGACCACTCAGCACTACTTCTGCCCCCTGCGCCATCGCGCGATTGAAGTTTACGTACTGGCTGGTATTGGTATCGGAGTTGTACACGTACTCGATCTGGTCGCGAAACTGGTTGTGAAAATACACCGCGCTGAGTGACACGCGGTTGCTGAACAGCGACTGCAGTACACCGGCTTCGATGGCCTGGTTTTGCTCCGGCTGCAGGTTAGGATTCGGCTGTGTGGGAAAAGTCCCCGTGATACCAAAGGTTTGTTCGAAACTCGGCTCCTTAATTCCCTCTGCGTAGCCGAAGTGCAGGCGCGTGCCGCTGAAGAGGGTGTTCCCGCGCAGCGCCAGGAACGTAACCGAAGCGCGAGGGCTGACCTTGCCGCCAAAGTTGCTGTTGTTGACGTAGCCAATTCCCGCCAGAACGGACAGTCTTTGCCAAACGATGGTCTGCTGCGCGAACAGATAATTGTTGTAGCGAAGACCATGCGTGGTGCTGACTCCGGCGTCGGAATTGTTGTTGATGTAGCCGTTCTCATCCTGGAAGTTGTACCCCAGTGTTGTTTGTGCCCATGGCCGCGGACTATAGATGCCTTGATAGGCAAAACCGGCGACGTTGTATTTGGTCAGGCTGTTGAAAGCGCTGTCGAAGGGGCGGTCGAGATCATCAACGGGGTTCACGTTAAGAACGACATGGTGGTACTCGAAGCCGCTGAACTGGTGCTGCCATGCGCCCGGTCCGCTGACCGTGAGCTCGCCGCTGGCAAGGAAGTTATTCTGGTGCGCGTATTGGTTCGGGTCCGGCGGTAGCTCGGGATTTCCGTTAAACCACCAGTTCGACTGGATGCCGGTCCAACTGTTGTAGTGGCGCGCACGAAGGCGGAACGCCACACGATCGGAAATCTTCACTCCAATATTTCCGCCTTGCAGCGAGTTCGAATAGGCGTCATTCAGTCCTTGGCCTTGGGTGTTGAACTGGTTGGCGAAGACGTTGTAGTCGAAAATGCTGCGCGCTCCCGCGACCGAAGCATAGCCCTGGGCGGTAGAGAAATTTCCGCCATCCACGCCGAATTGAATCTCCGGAGTGCGGGTGCTGCCGGTGGCCGTCCAAAGCTGCACCACGCTGGTCATGGCGTCCGATCCGTACACCGTGCTCTCGGGGCCGCGCTCCACTTCGAGCCGGTCGATATTATTCATGGGAACGACGCCGAAATCGAAGACGCCGCCAGGATCGTTCACGGGCACACCGTCTACCAGGACCTTGTTGTAATTGGATTCCCCGCCGCGCACAAACAAGCTGGCGAGATTGCCGCGGCGCCCGGTGGTGCTGACGATCGCTCCCGGAATGTACAGCAACGCATCGGGAGCAGATACGGGATTGATCGTGTTCAGCTGCTCGCTGGTCAGCACTCCGACCGAAGTACCGGTTTCTTCCGCTGTAGCGGGAGTAGCCGTACCGGAAACCACCACGGTCTGTGGCGTGGTCGCAAGCTTCAATTCAACGCTGAGAGTCGCTGTCGCAGGAATGAAAACTTGCTGGGACTGCTCAGCAAATCCCGGGGCGAGCACCACCAGACGATATTGCCCATCGGCAAGACGCGGGAAGGTTGCGGTACCGTCTCCGGCGGTGGTTTGTATTCCGACGCCGGCGTTGTCGCTGACACGAAACAGGCTGACCTGCACGCCGGAAACACGCTCGCCGGAAGGGCTTTCGACGGAAACTTTGAAATCGGCGGCGAGAACGGTTGTGGAGACCAACAAGATCAAACACAAGCGAGAGATAGACACGGCACTCCTCCTTTACACGCGAAAGGGGTCTGGTAATCAGGGCGACCCATCGCACGCATGGTCGGCGTGCTTCGGATACCCTGCAGTTCGCGCCGGTCTCCTGGCTTGCGAGTTGCGATTGACATCGCGGACGACGGCGGGGGCCTTCCCGTTGGTACAGTGGCCGATCCGCCAAGTACTCGCTTACAGTTGCGCGGCAGCGCGGGCTTCACACCCGCTTCCCAGTTCCGCCGATGGGATGGCGGAACGCGCGAACACAAATTGGCAAGGAACAATCCCCAACCAAGCAGGCTAAGGATGAGACTCGACTGTACTGAGCGGGAAAGCCGGTGTCAATCAGGGCGTGCGAAAAATTGCGCTTCTGCGAAAGTCATGATGCGCTCGAGCGCGGCCTGCATTTCGGCGTGATAGCGATCCAGCGCCTCCGTATCGGCATCGGGAGGAACGAAGATGTTTTTCGCTACACGCACATACGCGCGGGAAAATGGTTTAGGAATGACCATAGCGTCCCAGGTCTTGAGCACCCAGCGTTTTTCGATGGCAACGTAGAACGCGGTAATCGGCACACCGGTGAGGCGAGCGAGCATCACCGGACCCTTCTTGGCGACATAGCGCGGGCCGCGCGGACCATCAATGGTAAAAGCCACAGCGCCTCCCGCTTCGACCATGGTCTCCATTTCCAGCAAGCCGCGCTGGCCACCGCGCGAACTGGAGCCGCGCACTGCAACGAAGCCAAAGCGGCGAATCACGCGCGCAATGTATTCGCCATCGCGGCTAAGGCTGGTGAGCACTCCGATATTACGATTGCGGAACAGCCAGGTGGCCGGCAGGACGCAGCGGTGCCAGAAGGGATAGATACCGGGAGCAATCTTGTCGAGACCGCCGATGGAACCTTCTTCGTAGGTGATGGTCATACGCAGTGTCCGGCCAATTAGGGCGACGACTGCTGACGTGATCGAGGAAACCAGCGTTAGCTGTATCCGTTGCAGGAGCGTGAGGCGAAGATGGCGGCTCTCCTCGGCAGCTGCGCTGGTGGGATTAGGCACGCGAGAATTCTAACCTGCGTACCTCAGCCAGCGGCGCAACTCAGGAAGGGTAGGCCGCTTTCCGTACATCAAAATGCCGATTCGGTAGATGCGCGAGGAAAGCGATAGCAGTCCGTAGATGGTGGCCAGCATCAAGGCCAGGCACAGTGCCAACTGCCATACCGGCGGCTGCTCGATGAGGACACGGACCATCATCAGGATAGGCGCGAAGAAGGGTACGATCGACAACCAGAAGGCGAGCTGCGAATTTGGATCTTGCAGCACCGGATTCATCAGGACTACCGACAGAATGATGGGTACCATGGCCGGCCATTGCATCTGCTGCGCCTCCTGGTCGGTGGTGACCATGGAGCCGATAGCGGCATACATGGCGCTGTACAAGAAATATCCCAGTAGAAAAAATACGCCAAAGAAAATGATGCCGATAGTTGGGATGTGAATTTCGGATACGAAGGATTTAGCGGTCATCAGGCCCGGGACGGAGAAGGCCATCGCGAAGGTGATCCAAATCAGAATCTGGGTCAGCCCAACCGCGCCGACGCCCAGGATCTTTCCCGCCAGCAGTTCTTTCGCGGTCACCGAAGAGAGCAATACCTCCATGATGCGCGAGCTCTTCTCCTCGATGACCGAACGCATTACGGTCACCCCGTAGATCAGTACCACCACATACAGCAACATCACCATAGCCACCGCAGTCGCGAAGACAGCGGCGCCGCTGACGCCCTCTTTACCTTTTTCAATATGCACCGTGTCGAGGTCGATGGGCGTTAACAGCGCATCTACCTCGGGCCCGCTCATCCCCTTCTCCGCCAGGCGATGCTTGGCCAAGGCGGTTGTCACCGCGTCGCCCAACTCGCGGCTCTGCTGGAAGTCGGCAGCCTCCCTGGTCAAGAAGGTGACTTTGTGTTGCGCCAGCGCTTCGTTGCTGAGCCATAGAAAGCCATCGATTTTGCCGTCGGCTATCTGGCGGAGCAGAAGGCTGCGCTCGCCTTCGGTGGGAGTGGTGTCAATGCTGACGGCATAACTTTCCGGCCGCCGTTCCCCGAGCTCGGAAGGTGCGGGGACTGAGGCGTTCTGCTCGAGCTGTTGCTTTACAGCCGCGGCCATTTCCGGACTGCTGGTCACAATGACTATGCGCCGCGGGCCGCCCGACTTCATTTCCGCCAGTTTTGCGGGAATGATAACGACGCCCGCCATCAATGCCGGCATCAGAAGAGTGAAAATCATGAACGACTTGGAGCGAACGCGCTCCAGGTATTCACGCCGAATCAGGATCCACACGTTATGCATTTTTCCCCACCACATCGATAAAAATCTCTTCCAGGGAAGGCTCCAACAACTCGAAACGGGTAATTCGCGCCCGGCTTGAGGCCAGGCGCAACAACTCCTGGGCATCAGCCCCAGGCTTCAAACGCACTTCGACATAGTTCCCATAGTTGTTGAACGATTGCACCAGAGCGCTGTCCTCCAGGGCGGGGTCACCTTCATACTGCATCTGAACATGGTTCTTGCCATAGCTGGCCTTGATCTTCGCGAGATCGCCCTCCAGCACCACACGGCCATGATCGATGAGGCAGATTGCGTCGCACAGTCGCTCCACCTGGTCCATGCGATGAGTGGAGAAGAGGACGGTCTTGCCGGCTTTCTTCATTTCCAGCAACACGTCCTTGAGCATGACGGCATTCGCAGGATCGAGCCCGGCAAAGGGCTCGTCCATGATGATGAGATCAGGATCGTGCAGCAGAGCCGCGATGAACTGGACTTTCTGCTGCATGCCCTTGGAAAGCTCTTCGACTTTCTTCTGGGTCCAATCGCTGAGTTGCAGGCGCTCGCACCAGGCAAGCGAGCGCTTGCGGGCCTCCTGCTCCGAGAGCGCATGCAGGCGGCCGAGGAACACCAGATGGTCGAGGATTTTCATTTTCTTGTAGAGCCCTCGCTCCTCGGGTAAGTAACCAATGCGATGCAGTTGCTGGCGATGGAACTTCTCGCCGAACAGCCAGACTTCGCCGGCGTCGGGCATGGTGATGCCGATCATCATACGGATGGAGGAAGTCTTGCCTGCACCGTTGGGGCCTAGCAGTCCATAGACGCTGCCTTGGCGGATGCTGAAGGAAAGGTGATCGACGGCTACGAATTGGTCGTAGGTCTTGCGGATTCCACGAAGTTCTACAACATCGGCCATAAATGCTTTACCCGCGGAGACAATTCAAAGTTCCATGAAGTTGCGAACGATTTGCCGGCCATGCTCGGTGAGCACGCTCTCAGGATGGAATTGCACACCCTCGACCGGGAACTCGCGGTGGCGCAGTCCCATGATTACGCGCTGTCCGTCGCGGTCCGTGCAAGTGGCGGAAATTTGTAGCTCGCCGGGCAAGCCTTTTTCCTGGACGATCAGCGAGTGATAACGAGTGGCCGTCATGGGCGATGGAATGCCGCGGAAAATCGATTTGCCATCATGCTCGACGAAGCTGGTCTTGCCGTGCATCAAGTTGGCGGCACGAATGACCTTGCCGCCGAAGGCTGCGCCGATCGCCTGATGGCCAAGGCACACGCCGAGCAGAGGCACACGTCCGGCAAAATGTCGAATCAGTTCGATGCTGATTCCGGCTTCCTGCGGCGTACATGGACCGGGCGAGATCACGATGCGATCGGGATGAAGTTCTTCGATTTCGTCGATGGTGGCCTGGTCGTTGCGACGGACGGTTACCTCTACACCTAGTTCCCCGATGTATTGCACGAGGTTATAGGTGAAAGAATCGTAATTATCCAAGACGAAAACCATGGGATCAGGGTCTAGGGGTTAGAGGTTAGGGCTAGCATCGGAGGCTTCAGCTTCTTCTTTTGGATGGAAGTAATCAGGCCACTCAATATGCGTCCCAGTTCGTTTGTCTTGGTTAAGAAAAGTTGCTCCTGCTCCCGATTGATGTAAGCCAATCGGTGTGCAATGACGATTTGGGTTTGTACCTCGCACAGCGAGCCGCGCGCCTGACACAGAAATTGGTTGAACTCCCCGGGTGTGGCACGACCATGGCCTTCGGCGATGTTGCTGGGGATGGATACAGACGCTCGTCGCAATTGGCTCGTTAACCCATATATTTCGTGACCCGGAAACTGCGCTGTGATGGTGTACACCTCAGTGACCAGCGAAATAGCCTTCTGCCACGCAATCAAATCCTGATAGCTCTTCACCTGCATAAGGGAATCCTCCGCCCAGCGTAAAAATCCAGCGCCTGACCTGATGCGAGCATATCGCGCCGAGTAGAGGCCACACTAGTCCTAATCACTAGCCCCTAGCCCCTCACCCCTGCTGCTTCGCAGGCCCGTAACAACGCACTGGCCTTGTTCATGCACTCCTGGTACTCGCTCTCGGGATCGGAGTCGGCGACGATTCCCGCTCCCGCCTGAAGGTAGGCGCGGTTGCGATGCAGGACCATGGTGCGAATGGCGATACAGGAGTCGAGATTGCCTGCGTAGTCGGCGTAGAGGACGGAGCCGCCATAGACACCGCGGCGCACAGGCTCCAGTTCCTCGATGATCTCCATGGCGCGAACTTTGGGTGCTCCGCTCAGCGTGCCCGCTGGAAAGCAGGCGGCAAGCGCATCCAGGGCGTCGAGATCGCCGCGCAGCTCTCCCTCCAGCGCGGACACCAGATGCATCACGTGAGAATATTTTTCCACGTACATCAGATCACGGACCTTCACACTGCCGTATTCGCTGACCCGTCCCAAATCGTTGCGCCCCAGATCCACCAGCATGACGTGCTCGGCGCGCTCTTTCTCATCGCTACGCAACTTCGCGATCAGCTCTTCGTCCTCGGCCGCAGTGGCTCCTCGTTTGTGAGTGCCGGCGATAGGACGGTATTCCAGCTTTCGACCCGACACGCGCACCAGCATCTCCGGCGACGCGCCTACGACCTGCATATCGTCCAGCTTCAGATAGAACATGTAGGGCGAAGGATTCACCGTTCGCAAGGCGCGGTAAATCTGGAATGGCTCAGCCGGCGGCTTGAAATCGAGGCGCTGGGAAAGCACGACCTGGAAGACGTCGCCGGCGGCGACGTACTCCTTGACCCGGCGAACGCTGGCGACGAACTTGTCGTGCGACGTGGAGTTGTGCACCTTGATCGTCTTCTTCTTACCGTCGCCCGACCAGTGAAGGTCGTGAGCGCGCACTCCGCGTGCGAGTTTGGTTTCGATTGCGGCTATGTCAGAGAGTGCTCGATCATAGGCTTTCCTTGGCGATTCAGCGTGCACGTCGGCGGCGGCGATGATGTGCACCTGATGCCGCAGGTGATCGAAGGCCAGCAGCCGGTCGTAAAAGGTGAAGACACAATCCGGAACTCCAACGTCGTCTTTAGCCTGCTGAGGAAGCCGTTCGAACCGACGCACCATGTCGTAGGCAAAGTATCCGACGCAACCGGAGGTGAAGGGCGGCAGGTCAGGCAAGGTTGCAGGCCGATATTGCCGCAGACTGGCGCGCAGGAAGTCGATCACGCTGCCTTCGCGGCGTTCCACCGAAGAACCGCGCCGAATGGCGAGAGATTTGCCGCGCGCCGTGACGATCATTCGCGGTTGCGCGCCCAGAAAAGTGTAGCGGCCGATCTTCTCGCCGCCTTCGACCGACTCGAGGAGGAATGCGTACTTCTGCTTCGCAGCCAAACTCAGGAAAGCACCAACTGGGGTGAGCAAATCGGCGCTTAAAGTCCTTACAACCGGGATAAGCGAGGCGTCGCGGCTGAGCTGCAGGAATGTTTTGTAGTCGGGAGCGACCATGTGTTTGCGTGCGAACCGCCTAGGTTACTGGGATTATACGGGAGGCAGCCGAGTGGTTGGTTTACCTTGCGCGCAAGACATCCGGCTGCATATACTTTGAAGGTTTGCCCACCGATGCTGGATGCGTCCGTCTGCTAGAGCGTCCACCTGATCGTGCCGCAAAACGTCTGCAATAATCCGGAGAACCCTTATGGCTACCGCACACACTCTTGAGCAGGAAAGCAATCCCTGGGAACAACAAGCAGCGCGCTTCAACCTGGCCGCCGAGAAACTGAAGCTCGATGAAGGCCTGTGGCGGGTGTTGCAACAGCCCAACCGCGAGATCATCGTCCACATTCCAGTCAACATGGACAACGGACAACTGGAAGTGTTCACCGGCTACCGGGTGCAACACTCCATCGCTCGTGGTCCGGCCAAGGGCGGGGTTCGCTATTCGCCCGATGTGACGCTCGACGAAGTGCGCGCCCTGGCGAGCTGGATGACCTGGAAGTGCGCGGTAGTGAACATTCCCTTCGGCGGCGCCAAAGGCGGCATCATCTGCGATCCCAAGAACATGTCGCGTGGCGAACTGGAGCGCATGACCCGCCGCTACACCTCGGAGCTAATCGAGTTTATTGGCCCGGAAAAAGATGTTCCCGCGCCTGACGTCAACACCAATGAGCAGACCATGGCGTGGATGATGGATACCTACTCCATGCACATGCGCCAAACGGTGACGGCGGTAGTGACCGGCAAGCCGTTGAACATGGGGGGATCGCGCGGCCGTCGCGAAGCCACGGGCCGGGGCGTGATGATCATCTGCGACGAGTCCATCAAGAAGAACAACATGACGCGCGAGAGCAGTCGCGTGATCATACAGGGCTTCGGTAATGTCGGGTCCAACGCCGCAATTCTCATGCACAAAGCCGGCTACAAAGTAACCGGCATCGGAGAATGGGATGGCGGTTTGTATAACAGCAAAGGAATCGACATTCTCGCGCTCTCGGAGTACCGGCAGAAGGAAGGTACCATTCATGGCTTCAAGGGTGCTGAGAAAGCTGACACCGAAGAATTGCTCGTAACGGATTGCGACATCCTGGTTCCGGCGGCAACGGAAAACGTCATTAATTCCGGGAATGCCCACAAGGTGAAAGCGAAGATATTGGTGGAAGGCGCCAACGGTCCCACTACGGCCGCCGCCGACGACATCCTGGGCGACAAACATGTCTTCGTTATGCCCGATATCCTGGCGAATGCCGGTGGCGTCACAGCTTCGTATTTCGAGTGGGTGCAGGACCGGCAGGGCTACTTCTGGAAGGAGTCCGTGGTCAACGAACAGCTCGAGCATATCATGGTTTCGTCGTTCGAAGACGTGGTACGTTACGCCGAAACTCATAAGGTGAATAACCGCATTGCCGCGTACATGCTGGCCATCGATCGTGTGGCCTATACGATCCGGCAGCGCGGGATCTATGCCTGAGTCGTGAACCGGACGATGTCAAGCAGTTGCTTTGAAGGGGTTAAATACCTGAACGCTTAATTGCTTGAAGTCGTCCTCGTTTCTTGTGGCCACAATCAGGCCGTGGATGCGGGCCGTGGCGGCAATCATGGCGTCCTCAATCAAGTGGGTCGATTTGCCGCGCATGAGCCGTCCCCATTCGCGACATGATTTTGTATCCATGGCAAGAACCTTATAGGTAGCCTCCAGTTGGTCGACCCATAGTTCGATCTCCGTCGCCTTTTCTGGATCCTGGAGCCGTGTCAACTCGATTCCTGCCTGCAGTTCGCCCATGGTCACCGCCGAAAGCGAGACTTGCTCCTCGTGCAACTCCGAGAGCCATGCGATAACCGCGCCATGGGGCCTGCGCTTGCGGAATTCAGAAACAACATTCGTGTCCAGCAGGTATTTTTTCACTTAAAAATTCACCGGCTTCCGTCTTCGAAGATTACCCCTGGCTGGAACAATATCCTCGAACCGGGGAGCATCGGCCAGCAGCAGTTCCTTCAAGCCGGGCCGAGCGGACCGCTGCAGGCGATGCCACTCCTCGATGGGGACCAGCACCGCGGCTTCAACTCCGCGCCGGGTCACAATTTGCGGACCTTTTTTTAGCGTAGTCTCCAGTAGTTCGCTGAATCGAGCCTTGGCGTCCTGAACCTGCCATGCCGCCATCCCGCACCTCCACTCCCCAAGTATATGACTAGTCAGCCGACTAGTCAATTCTGGGGAATCCCAGGCAGCGCCGGCTGTTCCATTCTGGGACAAAATAAATTTCTGTGACAATGCCGATTCAGGGCCCGAATTGCGGCATAATATCGCCAAAGCTGTGCTGCCTGTGGGGAACGCCTCCTGTAGGGTCATGATGCAAAGCCTATATTTTTGTCTGCGTTTGTTGGCGGTAGCGGTGGCCTTTCCGGTCATCCTGGCCTATGTGGTTCTGCTTGTCGTCCTTCACCCAATCATGACCGTGCGAGACGGCTTCCGCGCTCCCTTGCGGGTATGGATGGGCGTCCTCGACTGGGCCAGGGCGATTCCGGTGGGCTATAGCTATTGGGAACAGTACCAGGCGCCGTCGATGCTGGACGAGATCGCCGTCCATCATGACGAATAGACCGCGTGGCCACCTTTCTCTAATTGCATTCAATCCAACCGGTGGAGGATAATCGGCTGTTGTAGCGGCAGCCAGCGCCGTAGTGTGGCACCTTCTTTTTGTGAACCTCCCGAACTACATCACGCTTACGCGCATCTTCAGCATTCCCGTACTTGATTTGGATCTTGTCGAGCAGCCGTTTCAATTCTACGAACGGTGATCGTGAGCTGCTGGCTTCATTTGTATTCATCGCGGCTTCCTTGACCGACGCGATTGACGGCTACCTGGCGCGCCGCCGTGCCCAAGTAACCACGATGGGGATGCTGCTGGACCCGGTAGCGGACAAACTGCTGATTGCCGCCGCTTTCATCACCCTGGTGCAATTTAATCCGCGAACCGTGCCTGCATGGATGGCGGTCATCATCATTGGTCGGGAGTTCCTGGTGAGCGGCTTGCGATCGATTGCGGCCTCGGAAGGCTTCACCATCCAGGCCAGTGATTTGGGGAAGAGCAAGATGCTGGTACAGATCGTGTCGGTGGTGGCGGCCATCATCGACCATCACTGGACACATCTTCCCTGGTATTTCCTCAACCTGCCGGTGCACCCTATCGCGCTGGTGTCGATCTGGCTGATGGTTGCGCTTTCGCTGCTGTCGGCGGTGGATTACTTCGTGGGATTCTGGAGCAAGATTGACCGCCACGCTGAGAAGCGCCGCAGGCGGCGCTCGTTTGTGCTGAGCCGGCGCAGAAAGCGCAATGATGTCCCCGTTCTCTGAAGGGCCGCACGCCGCGACCGCAGTCCAGTCGTGTGAGTATTCACGGGAAGAAAGAAACCTACTTCTTAGGTTGGCTCACCGCTCGATTGAATTGGCGCTGGAAGAGCGTCGGGTCGACCTTACTCCGCCTACCGCTCACCTGGCCGAACGCCGCGGCGCTTTCACCACCCTCCATCTTGCGGGCGCACTTCGCGGATGCATCGGATACGTGCTGCCCAGCCAGTCGCTCTATGCCACGGTTGCGGAAACCGCCAGAGCGGCTGCCCTGGACGACCCCCGTTTCGCGCCGGTAACGCCCGCCGAGTCGCCGAATCTGAAGATTGAGATCAGCGTGCTTTCATTGCCGTACCTCATTCGACCAGAAGACGTGCTGGTTGGCCAACACGGACTTATCGTCACACAGGGCAATCGCCGGGGATTGTTGTTGCCTCAGGTTCCGATTGAATGGGGGTGGGACCAGGAAACCTTCCTGGCACAGGCCTGCTTGAAAGCGGGGCTACCCGCAGACGCGTGGCAGCACGATTCGCAATTGCAAGCGTTCACCGCAGAAGTCTTTGGCGAACCTTAGCCCAGCGTCGAGGAAGCACAGCGGATCGGGCTCCTCGGCTTGCACGACGATAACAAACCGAGATTTGATAAGTCATTATTAATCAGTACATTACAGCGCTAGTAGCACGCCTGATTCGTGCCCGCCCATAGACATTAGCGGCTTATTAGCCAAGATTCGAGAAGAAGATGGTTGCAACTATTCTTGTGCATCTGTAACATCGGGCAGCTACATGCGTGCATCCGCTAATAGTTTCGCCTCTCGCATCCATCGCTTCCGCCTGCCTCGGGTGTGTGTTCCGGTGGTGGGTTCCGACGCTCCCACTATGATCGAACGCGCCGAGTCTCTGGTGAGGGATAACCCTTTTCTGGAGTTAAGGTTAGACTACCTTACGCAACCGGCTACGGCGCTTCCAAAGCTTAAGAACTTCATCGAGATGCACCCCGAAGCCACTGCAATTGCCACGTGCAGGAGGGCAGTAAACGGAGGCAAGTTCAAAGGTTCCGTCGCTGCTGAGTTAGCGGTCCTATTGAAGGCGGCCGAGGTCGGTTTCCCCTTGGTGGACATCGAGTTACAGAGCGCCAAGAGCCTGAAAGCCGACCAATTGCAGGCCCTTACCGACCGGGTGGGCTTGATTATCTCCTACCACGACTTCCGTGCCACTAGGAAGCTGGAGGAGCAGTTTGCCGAGATGAACAAGTATCCGGCCGATTTCTACAAAGTGGTTTCGACGGCGACCAATCTCTCCGACAACGTGACCATGATGAAGTTCCTGGAGGCGAATTCGGCCAAGCACGAGATGGTAGGCCTGTGCATGGGGGAACAGGGAATCATCAGTCGCGTGTTGGGAGTTCGGGCGGGCAGCATCTTCACCTTCGGGGCGGCCAAGAGCGGCGAAGAAACCGCTCCCGGACAAGTACCGTTCAATGAGCTGAGAGACATCTACCGCATCGAAAACGTGGATGCGGCGACCCAGGTTTACGGCGTGGCGGGCGACCCGGTTGAGCATTCACTGTCCCCCATCATGATGAACGCGGCCTTCCGTCGCGAGTCGGTGAATGCGGTCTATCTGTCGCTCCACGCCAAGAGTCTCAAGGATTTGCTGGCTTGCGTCCGCGACATACCCATTCGTGGCCTCAGCATTACAATGCCGTACAAGCAGGACATCGTAGATGAGCTGGAGAATTCCGATCCCCTGACTCGTCAGATCGGCGCTTGCAACACGGTGGTGCGCAGCCTCGAGGGTAAGCTGTACGGGTTCAACACGGATGTGGGGGGAATTGTGGCTCCCCTGGAGCAGCGAATTCACCTGGCGGGCGCACGCATCCTGGTGATTGGGGCGGGAGGGGCGGCACGGGCCGCGGTCTTCGGATTGAAGGCCAAGGGAGCAGAGGTTTTTGTCGCTAACCGCACCCCCGAAAAAGCGCAGGCCTTGGGGCGGCAAGCGAAGGCGAAATACTTGAAGCGCGCCGACATCGCGAAAAACGCATTCGACGTCATCATCAATGCGACTCCCGTGGGGATGAACAATAGCAAACAGTCTCCGCTGGAAGACAAAGAACTGAACACGAAGTATGTCTTCGATCTGGTCTACAATCCGGCCGAAACGAAACTCATAAAGATGGCGCGAGTCAAGAACATCCAGGTGATCTCCGGCCTGGAGATGTTTGTCCAACAGGGCGCTCGCCAGTTTGAGATCTGGACCGGTAAGCCGGCCCCGGTGGCTGAAATGGCTTATGTGGTGACCAAGGCACTGGAGCGCCGAGCGGCGCAGGAAGATACGGAAGAAACGAAACCCGCTACCAAAACAGCCCGCAAAGCGGCCAAACCAGCCGGCAAGGCTGCCAAGGCCTCCCGCAAATAGCTATCCTTGCGCCAGTTTCATTCCGAGCGGTGAGTCCGAGAACTGCCCGACCGTCGGAACGAAGGCACCTCATCTTTCCAGAAAACACAACGGGTGCACACCAACTGCGCTGACGGTGTCGGCGAGGGAACACAGGCGATCGTCGTCAGTTTTATTTCTTGGGCTGGAATTCTGCGTCGCCGAACTGCCACAGCGCGAACGCTTGTTCGTCACTGAGCAATTGGTCGCGTTGCGCCCGGCCCGAACCAAAGCCATGTCCGGCGTCATAATCCACTCGCAACAGAATCGGCTTTTCGCTTGCATTTGCTGCCTGCAGACGCGCTGTCATCTTGGCTACCTCCCATGAATCCACGCGCGGGTCGTTAATGCCCGTAGTCAGCATTACAGCGGGGTAATGTGTGCCGTCTTTGACATGAACGTAGGCGTCCATGGCGTACAAGCCCTTGAATCCTTCTTCCGTCTTGACCGTGCCAAACTCGGGAATATTTGCCGGACCGTTGGTCTGGATCTCCGCCCGCAAGGCGTTGGACATACCCACGTCGTCCAGGATGGCGGCGAATAGGTCAGGCCGCTGGGTGAGCGCTCCTCCCACGGTGATGCCTCCGGCGCTGCCGCCTTCACCCGCAAGCTGCGCTGGCGAAGTGTACTTGTTCTTCACCAGGTACTCGGCGCAAGCGATGAAGTCGCCGATAGTGTTTTGCTTGGTCAGCTTGCGTCCGGCGTTATGCCAGTCTTCGCCGTACTCGCCGCCGCCGCGAATATGAGCGATCGCAAACACGCCTCCACGCTCCAGCCACGGGAAGTACCGCGGCGCGAATCCGGGATCGAGCGTGATGCCGTAGGAACCGTAGCCTTGGAGATACGTTGGCCTGGCGCCATCCTTCTGCAGACCTTTCTTGTACACGATGGACAACGGAATCATGGTACCGTCTGCCGCCGGCGCCTTCACTTCCACCGATTCCAGATCGGAATAGTCGAAAGTAGGCTTGGGAATCAACTGCAGATCGGCCGTCTTCATGCCGGCGCCGGCGCGCAGATACATCGGCGGCCGAACCCAGGATTCGGTCATCACCCATGTGCCAGGCTCACGTGGATCCACGAACATCTCGGCAAGCGCTCCCTCAAACGGCAGCGACACTGCGTCCGGCTTGCCTCCTGCAAAGGGAACGCGCACCACTCTGCCGATTCCACCATCGAGTTCCTGGACATATAATCCGTCTTTCGCCGTGGCGATATTTCGCAGGACCGCTTCCCCGGGCGGCAGTATCGTCTTCGCCGTAGCCATGTTCGGGCGAGCCATATCCAGACTGACCAACTTGTAACGCGAGGCGTTGCGGTGAGTCATGAGAAACAGCGTGCTGTCTTTGATGTCGAAGCTGCTGACTTCATCATCGTCGCCGACAACTTTTGTCCAGGGGGTTTTTGCCCCGGCCAAGTCCGAAACTTTGGCGGCGTATATTGGAAATTCGTTCTGTACGCCGTGACGGACCAGTGCAATAAGCCAGGGTGAGGCGGGGGAGTAAATCACTACGGGAAAATCGGGTTCGGCAATGTCAACCTGCGGAGTGATCCCGCGCCCCAGCACGGCAACGTCCTTGTCGGGGTCGTCGCCCAGTCTGTGCAGGTACACTTTCATGTTCAGGTACTTGGCGGTTGGGGGATCGTTTGGCCCCAGCTTCTGCAGTCGGAGGAAGAAAAACGACCGGCTGTCGCCCAACCAGGAGCTCACTCCAAACTGGGCACGATCGATAACTTCCGGCATATCGCGGCCGGTGTCGACGTCTATGATCCGCAGTGCGCTGTTTTCGGATCCGCCGGCGGAGACGCCATACGCCACATACTTGCCGTCCCACGAGGCCAGAAAGTAGTCGAGCGCGTAGTGCGCCTTGCTGTCCGCCGGACGAAAGCGCTCGGGATCAACCAGCATGTGCTCCTCGCCGCTCTTGGCATCGCGCACGTACAGCTTAAAAAGTTCTTCGCCGGGCGGGATCTTGCGATAAAAATAGCGACCGCCAAATACCTGCAAGCTGTCGACGACGGTACGGGCGTTGTCGTACTTGCTGATTTCGGCCAGCAAGGCGGGACGGCCGGGAATACGATCCAGTTGCGTCCGCGTGTAATCGTTCTGCGCTTTCATCCAGTCGCGCAGCTCTGGCGACTTGATGTCTTCCATCCAACGGTAGTTGTCGGTGACCTTGGTGCCGAAATAGTCTTCAGTCACGGGACGTACCGCGGCAACCGGCGGGGCGGCGACCTGTGCGACAAGGCAGGAGGAGAACAGAACGGCAGCGAGAGAGATTGGGACCGCATTACGCATGAAGCCTCCAAGGGAAGCCGGCATTCAATCTGAGACGGAAGTCGTGGCAAATTGTACCTCGAATTGCTCAGGCTCATGCAGGCGGCAGGGTGAGAACCGACAAAACTTAGGCCATCCGGCCTGGCGGGATTCTCGACGCCGTCCGCCTAATTTCCCCGGACGGCTGGAAAGGGACGCCAGCGGCGGCCCTTGGGCACCCTGGCAAAACCTATTTTAGTGAGGCGATCGAAGAAAAATACCCTTACCCTAAAGTTGTAGGTTGCGGTTTCAGGGGTGGAAGGCTTAGGATAGAAATGTTGGAGATAGCTCCAGTCTATCTGCAATTCAAAGACAGACCCTTTAGTCCCACGTTCGCAAGTCAGCATTCCCTCGTAGGCAGCGTTTAATGAAGCTGTGTGCGAGCAACTCCCAGGAGAGACTGAGATGGCGTGGTACGCGTACTGTATTACCGAGCAACAGAGCTTACAGGGCAGTATCCGGGCCCGTCGTCCGGTTGCAATTGAGAATCTCCGAGGCGTGAACGACGCTCCGGTGTTCGCCTGTCCCAGCGGAGAATTCGCGGTCATTGTAAGCGATTATTCCGCCGCCCAACCTCTCACCCAAAAAGCTGTTCTGGACCATGCTCACGTGGTTAGTGAGTGCTTTCGTACGTTGACTGTGCTGCCCTTTCGCTTTGGCACCATCTTCGACTCCGATGAAGCCCTTCGCCGAGCGGTGAGAACGAACCGCAAGGCATTTTTGGAGTCGGTGGACCGTCTGCGGGGAAAAGCGGAGATGCATTTCAAGCTGCTCCTCAAGGATGGAACGCTGCAGGAAGCGATTGCCGAACTTCCCAACGGAGTGGGTGGAGAGTATCTTCGCCAGCTGCGCGAGCGGGCTACGCGTGACCGCGAACGCCAGACCAAAGCCCGGGCACTTTCCATGCAGGTGCACAAACTTTTTTCGCCGTTGGAAGAAGACGTGATCTGCAAACGGACTGACTCCGGCGGAATGCTGATCGACTTTGCCCACCTGATCGACTCCGCCTCCATCGCCAAATATCAAAATCGCTATGGGGCTGCGACCCGGCATTTCAAGGATTGCCATGTCACCATCACGGGACCGTGGCCGCCCTATCACTTCATGCCTGGGAAGCTGCGGACGGTCTCAGGCGGAAACTCATAGCAGTCGCCGTACTGTTGGAAGACTTGCGGACCAGGGGCTCATGCCCCTGGTCCATTCCAACGTAGAGCCCTTGACCGCGAGAAAATCTCTCCCAGTAGTGTCGAATTAGCCAATCCAGGGGTACAATCTCCTCACCAATAAATGGCCATTGAGAGTAGACCGCCTGCCTCGGGGGAGGAGGTTCGTGCCGCGGTTTATGCGGCGTGAAACTCTCGTGCAACCCGTAAGTGGTATCGCGGTTCTCATAGTGGAACGCTGGTTTCCCTGCGTGGGTGAGGGAAACCCATTTTTGCCTCGTTCTTACGCTGGAGAGGTATGGTTCCGGAGAAGAAGTTGCGTGCCCTAATTGTTGGCGATGATGCCAACATGGGTAGATTTCTCACCTCCTACCTGGCACGTCGCGGTTTCGACGTCAGCCATGTGGCGACCGGGGAAGATGCCATCCGCCTGTTCCGGACTTACGACCCGATGCTGGTGCTTGTAGACCTTTCCGGCTCCGGCATGAGCTCGCTGGACACACTCGAACGGATCAAACAGATCAAGCCAGAGACGGCAGTTGTCCTGCTGTCGGACAAACACAGTCCGGACTTGATCTTCAGGGCCTCCAAGCTCGGAGCCGACGACTATTTGAGCAAACCCTTCGAGCCGAAAGAACTCGATCTTCGTATTAACAAACTTCTGGAGAAGCAGCGACCTGCAACCGAGGTTCCGCAGCTTCGTGACCATGTACGCGGAAACAGCGACTTTGCCGGCCTCTTCGGAACCAGTCCGAGGATGGAGGAGGTGAAGCACACCATCGAGCAGGTGGCCGATACCACGGCAACGGTGCTCATACGAGGCGAGAGCGGTACCGGCAAGGAAGTAGTGGCGCGCATGATCTACGCGCAATCAGGCCGTGGTGATAAGCCGTTCGTTAAAGTGAATTGCGCTGCCATTCCGCATGAGCTGCTGGAAAGCGAGCTGTTCGGCTATGAGCAGGGTGCGTTTACCGGGGCGAACCGGCAAAAGCTGGGCAAGTTCGATTTGGCAAACGCCGGCACAATCTTCCTGGACGAAGTCAGCGAGATGCATCCCGCGCTGCAGGCCAAGTTGCTGCATGTGCTGCAAGGTGGCGAATTTTCGCGGCTCGGAGGTAAGCGAGACATCTCGGTGGATGTTCGGGTTTTGGCAGCCACCAACAAGCCATTGGAGCGCGCGGTGGAAGAAGGACTTTTCCGCGAAGACCTTTTCTACCGCCTGAACGTTATTACGATTCACATTCCTCCGTTGCGCGAGCGCCGGGAAGAGATTCTGGTATTTCTAGAATACTTTCTGCAAAAATATAGCGAATTTTACCGTAAGCATCCCGCCCCCTTTGGCGATTATGCGATTAGTCGCATGCTGGACTACAGTTGGCCCGGCAATATCCGCGAGCTGGAAAATCTGGTCAAGCGTTACGTGATCGTGGGCAACGAAGCGCAGATCATTCGTGAGCTATCGACACACAAGCCGATCATGAGTTCTACGTCCGGAAGCAGCCCTTTGTGGGGCTTAAAGGACAGCAAGTCCAACGGAGACCAGCCGGAAGCGAGCGCACCAGCCTCGACCGCCATCCCAATTAGCGTGGCGAAGGTCAAGGTGTCGGACGCTGACGAGCCATCGCTGCTGGAAATTGGCCGGCGGGCGGCGATGTCGGCCGAACGGGAAGCAATCGAACGGGTGCTGACCCAAACTCGCTGGAATCGCCGTCAAGCTGCCAAGATCTTGAAGATCAGCTACAAGGCTTTACTGAACAAACTGAAGATCATAGAAGGGGAGAAGGCGACGCAGGATGAGAACCTCAGCGCCTAAGGTTGGCATCAGGATTCCACATGTTCCCGCGCCTAAATTGGCATAAGTGTGGCGAAAGTTGCTCTTTCGATAAAAAATATCACCACTGTTATAGATGGTTTGACTATCATTTCCACACATTTAAGGAGCTATCGCAATCCAATTTTGGTTCTGAAAGTGCAACGTCTTATGACAACCAAAGAGGCACAAGACTTTGACTTCGATTCTCTTCCATCAATCTCGACATCTCTCTGCTGCTCTCGCTAGGCGAGACAGTCTCCTGCGGTACCTTCCCTGAAGTTTCCTCCTTCGCCTCTTTACGAAGAGCGGCCCGCAGCGGGCCGCTTTTTTACGTAGCGGCAATAGCCGGAATCACCGAGCGACGGTTCGGCATCCAACCTTTCCAAATCGGGAATTCGGAAGGGATTGCATGAGCGCTGGCAGTTGACGTGGGTTGCGCCCACGCATATGATTCCGGTTTCGCGCACCCAATTTTCGCCTTGAGGACCGGCGTCCTCGATGCGAGGGATCGGTAGGGACGAACCTATGGAAAAGAAAAAGCTGGACGTTTTCAAGAAGCGCTTGGAGGAACGACAGCGGGAATTACGGCAGGCCATGAGCCGTACCGCGCAGGACGGGCGTGAAGCCGACGTGGAGTCGGCACAGGATATTGCCGACCGGGCCGCGAACTCCTACAACAAGGAATTTCTGTTTCATCAGAGCAATAATGAGCGACAGTTGTTGCAGATGGTAGACGGGGCACTGGAAAGGATCCGCGAAGGAACTTTTGGTGAGTGCATTTCTTGTGGCGCTGAGATCAACGCCAAGCGACTGGAAGCGGTGCCTTGGACGCGGCATTGCATTGCGTGTCAGGAGAAACTCGAGAAAGGTCTGCTGGAACACAGCAGCACCTAGTGTCGAGACCGTCGGATATGACATAAGCCGCCCACGGGGGCGGCTTTTCTGCTGCACCTGAGCTTGCGGCTATTTCTTCTTCTTGCCGCCCAGCAATTGATTCAGAGTATCGTTCAGGGGGTTTGCCTGCTGGTTCTGCTGAGGCTGGCCGGGTTTGGCCTGTTGCTGCTGGCCGCCGAATAACCCACCTACCAGACCACCCAGATTATTTGCGCCGCCGCCGTTCATCAATCCTCCTGCGGTCGGCAACAGGTTTTTCAGTTTCATTTGAGCAATCTGTTGGATGTCGGGAGCGACTATCGGATGGTTCATATTTCCCGTGATGATGACCGGCAGAACCAACTCGCCGTTCTTGTTGGCCAGCGCCGTGTTGAGGTAGCCGCCAACTCCTGTGCCGCCCACCGACTGGCTGAAACCTTTGCTAAGCACCGCCGTCACGTGCATGTTGAGGTCCTGGTTGACCAGGTTCACGATTCCGTTGGCCGCCATCGTCCCCACATCCAGCGCGGCCTTCAGGTCATTGGTCTGGGCCACGCCGCTATGAAGGTTAAACGTCCCGCTCATTTGTGAGACAGCGGTGTAGCCCTTGTCGGCGCCGCCTCCGAACTTGCCGATTTTCGATAGTTCCTTCAGCAGGTCGAGCTTGGTGATTTTGCCGTTGGCCAGGTTCAGAGAGGTGACGCCATTCAAGGTCTGGACGACATCGCCCGATGGCGGCGTGGAGAAGGTGACATTCGCATTCGCGCCAAGCGTGCCGTAGACCGTGTCCTTCACGGACGAGATGGAGGACAGCAAGCGATTTGCATCCACGCCGGTGAATTTGGCGTTTACGGCGAAAGCCATGTTAGCGGGGCGCGTATCGACGGTGACGCTGCCGTTCTCCTGGCCGCCATCAATCTGCGCGGTCAGCGGATTGAGTTGGACGACTCCATGGTTCAGAGTCACATTGGAGTGCACGTTGGTCAGTTCCATCTGCTGGTAGAGAATCGTGCCGACTGAAATGGTTCCGGTTCCCGTCGCAGTGGCGAGTAAACCCGGCTGGGCGGCGGGCGCAGGCGCTGCATTGGCCGCGGGAACAAGGCTCCAGGATGCTTCGGCTTTCTTTTTGGCCGGAGGGGGTGTTGAGCTGCCCGTGATTTTTTGCAGTTCGGTGACATTCAGTTTGTCGGCGGTGAGGGCGAAGGTCAGCCTGGGAGCCTGGAAGTTAGCCACACTGAGGTTACCGCTCGCATTGGTCGAGCCTAGCGAGGCTGCCAGATTGGTCAGGTTCACGGAGTTCTGCGTGAACTGCATGTTCACATTACGAATGTTCAGGGGCTGGGTGAGCGACGGCGTCTTCAGCGACGCATTCTGCAACGCGCCGCTGCCACTGAAGGTCATGGCATCGGTGTTCTTAATGGGGCCGGTGGCGTGAATGTCGAGCGTAATGTTGCCGGTGCCACTCATGCCTTCAACGGCGGTAACTCCGTAGGCTTTGGCGATGCCCAGCAGTTCATTCACCTTGCCGTTCACGGTCTTGATGGTCGCATCCACATTGGGCGAATTGCTGGTGTACTGCGACAGCGTCATCTGCGCAGCCACGGTGGTGGCGCCCGAAGTTGCGGTGAAATTGTTGGACTGGATCTGCTGCGGATTCATGGTCAGGTCAATGGCAGGCACGCGCACCGCCTGAGGAATGTCGCTTCCAGTGACTTCAAGGTTGCGACCGTTGATGTTGCCGTTAAGCGCCAGGCGATCGGTCGGGCCCTGAGCATGGACGTTGAGGCGTCAATTGTCCGGCGATTTTGGTGTTCGGGACTGAAGGCCATGCCGAATGCCGAGGCTAACCTCGCCACCTCTTGAATCGAGGCATTCGAGGTGCTCACGTTGACGTCGACTACGGATGGATTGGGCCGAGTGTTCATGGTTCCACTCAGCGCCAGAGGGGTTGAACCCAGCTTGAGGGAGGCCTTCCTGATTTGGATTACGTCGCTGGTGAGGTCGTCAGTCACATCGAAATCGGCGGAGATGGGATAGCCGACCTGAACGCCGCGAATGACGGCGTTCTCCAGCTTAAGCGAACCGTCGGCCGTCATCTTGCCATTGGAATTTACCAGGTTGGTGGATCCGGAGATTACCGCGTCGGTGCCTTCCAGGGCGGCAGCATTCAGAAACTTCTGTGCGCCCGACAGTGAGACTTGCTCCATCTTCACGGTGCCCTTGAAAGGCGTGCTGAGGAAGTCGGCATTGTTGACCGGGCCTCCGGTTCCGGTCAGACGCAGGGTCTGCGAGCCGCTTCCCGGCAGGCGCGCGGCCGCGTCAAGCGAGAATGGCGAGCCGGGAGCGTAGTCCTTGAGGGTCACGTCGATATGGTCGTAGACCGCGCGCGACTGGTGCTTCTGATAATCCGTAATCGCGATTTGGCTGTCGGTGATCTTCAGCTCGGCGAGGGTGAACTGTTTCTGTTCGGCGGGCGGAGCCTGGGCTGCTGCTTTGGCTGGCTGCGATGGCGGAGCCGGGGTCGCCGCGGTTGCAGGCGTGGGAGCATTACCGGCGGTTGAGAAGTTCCACACGCCCTGGGCATTGCGAATCAATTCGATCTTGGCCTGCTTCAACTCCAGACTGCTCACCTCAACGTTTCCCATCAGGAGTGGGAAGAGCTTCACGCTGACATTGAGTTGGCCGACCTGGGCGAAAGGCACGTTGCTGTGGAAGCTGGGATCGTCGCCAATTACGACATTATGTACTTCCACCTGGAGGGGAATAACGCTTAGCGACATCTGTCCGAGCTGCACGGGGCGGTTGAGCCGCTGCTGCAATTGAGACTGGACCTGTCCGCGGTACTGGTTGACATCAATCACATGAGGCAATATCAGGACCAGTGCAACGACGATGACGATAATGACGCCGATTACGATTGCGAGCTTTCGCATGGGTCTTCCTCCGTCCGATATCCAGTTACGGGTTAATTGTAGTGAATAGGGGCTTACCTAGATAGAAGGCGGTCAGCGAGGGGACGTTGCCAGGTCAAAATCGCGCCGAGCGCGTGTGACGAAGCTTGAGCGGGCCAAAAAGAGGGGACTGCGGGGCTTATGATGCGGCGGTGGTAGGCTCGTCTTCTTCGGCGTGTATCAGGCCGAACTTCTTCAGCTTGTAGCGCAGGGCGTCGCGGCTGATGTCGAGCAGTCGGGCGGCATGGGTCTGGTTGCCATTCGCTTGCCCCATGGCCATGTCCACCAACTCGCGTTCTACCTCTTCCAATGAAGTTCCACCCTCGGGAATCTCCAGCTTGGGCAGGCTGCGGCCATCGGGTAACTGTCTGCCGGCCGCGTTGGCGTTGTTGTTGGCGGAGGAGAGTTCAAAAGCAGTGTAGGCAGACTGCTGTTGGGCCACGGCGAACGGCATGTATTCAGGATGAAGCTCGTTGCTGTCTTCCAGAATCATGGCGCGCTCTACGGCATTCTTCAATTCGCGCACGTTGCCCGGCCAGTCGTACTTGAGCATCAGCTTGCGGGTTTCGTCGGTGATGCCCTTCACCGATTTGCGGAACTTGCGGTTGTAGCGGGCGATGAAGAATTCCACCAGCGGGAGAACGTCGTCTTTGCGTTCGCGCAGCGTGGGGAGAAAGATGGAAATGATTGCCAGCCGGTAATACAGGTCCTGACGGAACTGATTGTCTCGCACTGCGCGTTCCAGGTCACGGTTTGAAGCCGCAATGACGCGTACGTCCACCTGCATGTCGCGCACGCCACCGACCCGGCGAATGACCTGGTCTTCCAGGACGCGCAACAACTTGGCCTGCAACAGCGGCGATAGCTCGCCAATCTCGTCGAGGAAAAGCGTGCCGCCGTCGGCCATCTCGAACAGGCCTTTCTTCATGGCCTTGGCATCGGTGAAAGCGCCGCGCTCGTGGCCGAAGAGTTCGGCCTCCATCAGGGTCTCGGGAATGGCCGAGCAGTTGATGGCGACGAAGGGCTTGTCCTGGCGGCGGCTCTGGTAGTGGATGGCCTTGGCGATGAGGTCCTTGCCAGTGCCACTCTCGCCTTGCACCAGAATCGTGGTGGCTTCGCTGGTGGCAATCTTGCTCACGAAGCCCAACAACTCCGACATCTTCTGGGAGACGCCGATCACGTTGTGATAGCCAGCGCGACGGCGGACCTCGCCGCGTAGAGACTCGACCTCGGAACGCAAGCGCGTGGTCTCCAGCGCATTCTTGACCGCAACCGCGAGTTCGTCGAAGTCCAGCGGTTTGCCGACGAAGTCGTAGGCTCCCAGCTTGAGGGCGGTCTTCACGTCTTCCAACTGAGGGTCGGCGGTAATCATGATGATGGCGCGTGCGTCGTTGTTTTTCTTCAGTTGTTCGAGGATTTCAATGCCGTTGGCATCGGGTAGGCGCACATCGAGCAGCACGAGGTCGGGAGACTCGTTATGGGCCACGCGGAGCGCAGCCGTGCCGTTGTCAGCCTCTAGTACGTGATAACCCCACTCTTCGCACTTCTGCCGCAGAGACCAACGAACGAGCTTCTCGTCGTCGACAATTAAGACTTTTTCCGAAGGCATCTAGTTAGTACTAGACTACTACGAGAGCGGAAAAGAAGAAATTTGAGCCAGGTGCAGAGCTCGCGCAGACAAGGTGGCCCAGCATGCAAGCTGGCGACCAACGGAGCAGGGCCGATACCGATCAAAACATGTCTGAGCTCAGCAGCCTGGAGTGAGCTGTGCAGCCACGTCTCTCTGTCCGAATTGTGGAATCTCGTAGCGAAGAAAGTAACGCTTCTCCGATTCAATTTCCTGCTCCTGCAAGACTCGCCAACCGGCGCGACGGTACATGGGGAGCGGGCGGGGCGCCGTTGTGGCATAGCCGGTCGTGAGTCCTCTTCCACTAAGTAGCGCGACACAACTTGACCAGAAGTTCCAAACCACATCGAGCGTCTGAGCGGCGGAAGCAAAGAAGGTCAAGACCTCGAAGCTTGCCAGGGGCGCCGGCGGAGCCGCGAAGCCATATGCCGCCGCTTGAAATTGGCGCAGCTCGACGTTGAAGGCCATCGCCGACCGCAACCGGCCGGCTTGATCGCGCAAGGTACAAATGAGCTGGTCCTGGTAGGGCACGCGCGTCTTGACTCGTGCAGTCTCGTCGTCCCACAGCCACAGCTTTTGCACCAGCCGGTTGGTCGTGACCCTGGCGAATGCCTTGTAAAAGGCCGCTTCGTATTCCTGTACCGCGCCGGGATCGGACGGGTTGAGCAGTTCAAACTGGAAGTCGTTCATTTTCTCGCCTCCAAATACAACTGGATCTCTCGTTCCGGGACTAGCCCGATTTGCGCTTTGGCTGCCACCGGCCTGTCGTCGGTGCGTTTCAACCTGTAACGCTGGCCAAGGATGGCAAGCGTAGCGATCATTTCCGTCATGCTGAAGTCGTTTCCCACACAGACGTGCTTGCCGGTTGCGAAGGGTATATACGCGGTGCGGGGTACGTCGGCCTTCCGGGCGAAGCGTTCCGGGCGAAATTTCTCTGGGTCGCTGCCCCACACAGGGTCGCGATGAATACCGTATACCGAGATCAGAATCGTTGCGAACTTGGGAACCGTATAGCCGGCGATCCTGTCTTCCCGGACACACTGTCGCGCCAGCGTGTAAAAGGGCGGGTACAGGCGCATGGTTTCTTGCAAAACCTGAGCGATGTAGGAAAGTTTGGGCAAGTCGTCCCATTGCGGCAGGCGGCCTTGCAGCACGCGGTCAACTTCCTCCTGCCACTTGGCCGCACACTCAGGATGCGAAGCCAGAAGATACAATGCCCAGGACATCGCGCTGGCGGTGGTTTCAAAGCCCGCCAGGAACAGGGTCTTAGTTTCATCCATGAGCGCTTGCTGGGGCAACCGTTCTCCGCTGTCGGGGTCCGTGGCCGCCATCAGCACGTTCAGAAAGTCGGGCTTGTCCGGCTGACCATTGTCCTGGCGTGACTTGATATGCCCATCGATGAAACGGTCCAGAGTTTCGCGGTGGCCGTGAAACCTGCGATTACGGTGGACGGGACACGATAGGGGAATGGGAAATAACGAAGTGTTGTACTCGCGCAAGAATCGCATGGACTCCCGCATGGCGGTCCCCAGTCGATGCGACGTATCTGGGCCGATGCCGGTGGAGAGCAGCATGCGGCTGATTGCCCCCATGGCCAGCCGCTGGGTTTCGCTAACCACTTCGATCGGTATTCCGTGTACGCGCTTGTCTTCCCAGTCTTTCAGGACTTCGCAAACCGAATCGCATACGGTGGGAACTAGCTGCTTTAGGTGCTCACCCCGCAAGAGCGGATTAATCAGGGCTCGACGCTTGCGCCAGGTAGAACCTTCGCTGGCGGCCAGGCCATTGCCGATCAGCATTCCCAGCCTTTTGTAGTGCGCGCTTCGTGCGTAGTGCTCGCGATGGGTGACCAGAATCTGGTGGGCGACATCAGGGCTGGCGGTCGCCAGAAACTGCTTGTGCAAGACTCGGAACCGGGTCAACCCTCCGTTCCGCCGCCCTTGCTCGGCAACAAACAGATGCGGAGCGTGGGCAAACTCCCGGGCGCTTCCCAACAGCCAATGGCTGTCCGCACTGGGAATTGACCGGGGCACGTCGTCACAAGGATCCGGCCGGCTAACCTCGACGCTAGGCAATGACGGCGACAGAGCGCTGCTCATGACTCTCCTTGTTGATCAAGCTTCTGGTTTGTTGCACGAAGTTTTCGTCGAGCCCGGCGCCAGCCTCGAGCAAACGGGCCAGCAGGTGAGAGAAGCGGGCGATGCCCATGCCGTCGACAATGTCGTGATCGGCCGCACCCGACAGGCAAAGCATCTTCCGCGATACGACCTTTCCTTCGCTGTTCAGTTGCAGGCGTGGCGTGATGTTGCCGATGGCAATCGAGGTCGTATGTGCGGTGCCGACTACCGCGAATGCAGGATTAATGGCCGTCTGATTCTGCACATTGGTTACCAGCATGGTGCCGCTGGTTCGTTTGAGCCAATAAGGGTTGCGCTTGCATTGCCACGCCCAGATTCGCCGCAGCCAATAGGGCGAGCGGGCAAGTTTTCGGCGCGCCTGCACCGCCGCATCTTCGGCCAGATCGGGCGCTCGTACCGCCCGGCGTATCTCCCAATTGATTTCCGCCAACGTCTTGTTCTGCGCGGCCCGGATGATGTGGCCAACCGGAATTCGCACTCCACCGGGAAGCCGCTTGTCGATCGGCGATAGCAGGTCGATGTCCTCAAAGGTGATCAGCTTCTTACCGTAGCGATAGGTATGCATCAGGGGATGCTGCATGGCCGCCTGCACCACGCAATACACGGCGAAGGCGTGGAATGAAACTGCAATGCGCAGTTCCTTTTCTATCCGGCGAATCGCCGCCAGGCTATCGGTGACGTCCACTTCGGTAGTGCCGTGCATGACGTGGGGCCTGCCCAGCCATAAAAAAGCGAGTAAGGCATTACGAATCTCAGGCCACGCGGATTCTCGGACGACAGGTGGATGCTGCATGGCTAATCCACCTCTTCGCAATGAGAGTTGCCGAAGAATTCCATGAACTCGCACAGCGACTCGACGGCCTCAAGGGTAACGGCGTTGTAGATGGAGGCCCGTATGCCCCCGAGTGAGCGATGACCGGCAAGGCCGTGGAAGCCGGCGATCTGGGCGAGTTCCAGGAACTTCTGCTCGAGTTCCACGCTGGGCAGCCTGAAAGCAATATTCATCAACGAGCGGTCTTCAGCGGCGGCGTGGCCCCGGTAGAAGCCATCACTCTGGTCGATGGTGGCGTATAACCGGGCTGCCTTGGCGGCGTTCAAAATCTGCATCTGCTCGACACCGGCGATTTCTTCCCGCAGCCAGCGGGTTACGAGCATGGTCACGTAAATGGCAAACACCGGCGCCGTGTTATAGATCGATCCCGCCTCGGAGTGCCTCCTGTAGTCCAGCATGCTGGGCAGGTTGCCGGGGATCCGCCGGAGCATGTCGTCGTGTACCACAACCACGGTGACGCCGGCGGGGCCAAGGTTCTTCTGCGCATGGGCATAGACCAATCCAAAACGGCTCACGTCGAACGGGCGGCTCAGGAAGTCGGAAGACATGTCGCAAATCCGGGGCACACCTTCAAGGCCTTGCAGACGGTGAAACTGCAAACCCTCGACCGTCTCGTTGGCAACATAGTGGAGGTAAGCGGCATTCGGATCGAAACGGAGTTCGTCTTCTCCCGGCAACTGGCGGAAACCACCGTTCTCACCGCTCCATAGCACCCGCACTTGTCCCTCGCGGCGCGCCTCGTCGATCGCTTTCCCGCTCCAGTAGCCGGTATGAAGATACTCGGCAACGCGGCCGGTCCCACGCAAGAAACTCATGGGCACCATGGAGAACTGGAGCGTTCCCCCACCTTGCAAAAACAGCACACGGTAATCGGCGGGGACCTGCAGCAATTCCCTGATGTTCGCTTCGGCTTCGTCCACCACGTTGCGGAACCAGTCTGATCGGTGGCTCATGCCCAGGACCGAGAGCTCCTGTCCGGGTACTTGCCGAATGGCACGCTGAGTTTCCTCCAGGACGCTTTCCGGCAACGCACCTGGGCCGCCGGAAAAGTTGAAGCAATTCGGATTCAGGGTGCTGGGTGACGAAACATAAGTTCTGCTGGTTGGCATTGTCTTCTCCGTGCAGGCGCGCCCTGCGGACGGCGCTATTTCAGGCGGCTACGATGCAACTCGTCGTCTTTCGCCTTCACTTACATATGCGACGTTGGTTGCCTAATTCCCTCACGGGGGACGACGTTTTCTGGAGTTGGGAAACATCTGGGGGCTGGGAAACAATTGATGCCGGTTCGGCCGACAAATTCCACGGTCCGGGGCGTCTTGCGTGGGAGTCGAAGGGCGGCGTCCACGTACTCTCCCACACTTCGAACAGACCATACGGAGCGACGGCGCGAGAGGGAGTCAACTGAAAGAGATTGTCTAAGTTCGAATCAGATCAACGAGAGGTCGGCTGCCAGGGAGCGGTCTCCGCTTTTGCCATGGAACCTGGAAAGATCATGGGCAACGAGTCGAGAATCGTCCCAGCCCGAGCAGCCCGTTCCGGGATTCTGACAGGTTATTGCGAACTCGCTAGCGCCTTATACACCTGGCCGCCCTTCATCACGAAGTTCACGTGTTCGAGCTGAGTAATGTCCGCCATAGGATCGCCAGGAACGGCGACGATGTCGGCGAACTTGCCCGGTTCCAGAGAACCAATCTTGTCCTGCATGCCCAGCAGTTCAGCCGCACTCATGTTGGCCGAGCGCAACGCCTGTGCGGGAGTCATCCCATACTTCACCATCAGGGCAAATTCCTTAGCCGGATCGATGGTCCAGGCAAAGCCGCCGGCGTCGGTGCCGAAGGCGATTTTCACGCCGGCATTCAGTGCACGCTTGAACGTTGCCGCATGAATGTTGACCATGTCGATCCAAACGTGTGCTCCCGTGGCAGCGCGGCCTTCGGCGACATATTCGCCGACGAACAACGTGGGCACGTAGTAAGTGCCTTTAGCGGCCATAGCCTTCAAGTCAGCATCGGCGATGTAGAAGCCGTGCTCGACGGAATCGACACCCGCCTCGACCGAGTTGTGAACGCCATTCAGCGCCGTTGCATGAGAGGCGACCTTGTGCCGCTCGCGATGCGCCTCGTCCACGATGGCGCGCAGCTCATCGAGGGTAAACGTAGGAACGTCATCTAGCACGCCGTCAGGCCGCACCCGATAGCTGCGGTCGGAGTACACCTTGATCCAGTCCACTCCGTTGGAGATTTGCTCACGCACAGCCTTGCGGCCGCCTTCTGCGCCGTCCACCTCCTGCACGCCCTTGGGCACCTTCAGCTCCCAGGAATACCCCAGCAGAGGATAGGAGCCGGTCACGTCCATGGCGCGTCCGGCCACCTGCATGCGCGGGCCGGGAATGACTCCGGCGTCAATGGCCTTCTTGATGTCCACATCGGCGTAACCGGCGCCTTCGGTTTCGAGATCGCGAATGGTGGTGAAGCCGTAACCGAGCGCACGTTGCGCCGCTACCGTGCCGAGAATGGTGCGGTACGGGGTCGAGTACCTCAGCAGCTGCACGTCGTAATCTTCGGCGGTGATATCGCCTTGCAGCAGTACGTGAGTGTGGGTGTCAATCAATCCGGGCAGGCAGACGTCGCGGGAGAGGTCGATGACTTGGGCGCCGTTCTCGGGTTGCGTATGGTCACTGAGCTGATCGATCTTTTCGCCAACGATACGCAGAGTGACGTTCTTCTGAGGAGCATCGCTCTTGCCGTCGTAGAGGGTTCCGCAGCGAACGTAGGTGATCGTGGGCGCTGAAGATTGCTGCTTGGTTTGGGTGAAAGCGATGGTGACCGCGAGAAATAGGAAAAGGACGAGGAGAGGTTTCATGGCACGCTCCCGTATGGTGAACGACCAAAGAATACATCAGGGCATACGGAAGAACTGAGATCGATAATTGCCGCCGGGAACACGGAGAGCACCGAACTCTCTCGATTCGATCCCCTCCGCGTCTCCCGGCGAACAGCTACTTACACACCTGTTGCCGGACGTTCACACATCTTGCCGTCGCAGCAGCTCTTGCCTTTGCCGGACTTCGTCATGTCGCATTTGCCGTCTTTGCAGCAGCCGCCATCTTTGCTACAGCACGACATCTTGCCGCCCTTGTTTTCCGCCATCATCGGGCATTTCATCCCCGACTTGCCGTCCTTTGACATCATGTCGTCGTGGGACATGGGGGCGTTTTTACCGTCGGCTGACATGTGCCCGCACTTTCCGTCTTTGCCGCAGCATGACATCTTGCCATCGGCCGTATCGTGGCTGCAGCAGGCGCAGGTTTTAGAGTTGTCGCCCGATGGGGCGGCAGGAGTTTGGGTCGCGTTCTGGGCCATCAGACCCAGAGCCATGACCAGCGTGCTTAGAATTACCAGCATCTTCGATTTCATAATTTCCTCAGAATTTCGGTTCTCCGCATTGCCCACCGCGAAACCATGCCCATCTCATTCTTTCGTTCGATGTACCGGTAGTCTGTGATCAGGGTCACTGTCCTCGGGTTTGACGTAGCATGTTTGAAAATGGTGTCGGGTGTTTGAAAATGGTGTCAGGCGACTCCGAATCGTGAAGGCCGTTCGGTTTTCGGTAGAATTCATTCTTCATAGCAACGCGCACAGAAAACCTTGGAGGGTTCGAATTTGAGGAACGCCGGACTGTTTATCGCGTTAGTTCTAGGTAGCTTGTCGATCGCCAGTGCCGCTCCACAGAGTGGTGACGCGCCGCCTCCTCCCACCAATCGACTAGCTACGAATGGACAGATTGGGCCGGCGGCTGTGTGGAAGCCGACCCCAGAGCTTCTGAAGCGGGTTTATGGGGTGTGCGACCAGGGCAAAGGTCCCGACTACGATGAGTGTTTCATGGTGCATATGTCAAACGGGGGCGCGTCGCCCGAAGCGGTGCACATCACGCGTCTGATGTACAAGACCCTCGGCGAGGTCGCCATCGTGACCGATTTTAAGGAAGCCGGTCCGGTTGGCATGGCGCGCGTCGAATTTCCGCTGCGTGCGACCGACAACTCGGGATTTCTGCTGGTCAACGGAACTCCGAAGGTGCTCGACGTAGACAACCTGGACCGGTTAAACCGCGGAGCAATGGACGTCACTCCACAATTTCAGGCAGTGAAGCAGAGATATCCGGCCGCCAATGTCTGGCCAGGCGACCGCAGTGGCTCCATGTGGCCGGAGGTAAAACCGTTGCCGGACGGAGGGACGCAGATCGTGATTGGGTATCCCATCCTTAACGGATGCCAGACCTGCGCCCACGTGGGCCTGGCGCTGTTTGGCTGGGACTTCGATGCCAACGGGAAGTTCGAGAAGACTACCTACATACCGCTTCCGCCGCCGCCGAAGAAATTGCGGCGGGGAGAGGTTCCGCCCGCGCGGACGGAGCCTGCACCGCCTTCCGCGCCGGGGCCGTATCTGTAGAAGAGCACCCGTAAACAGAAAAAGGAGGGCAGCGAACTGCCCTCCTTTTGTTGTCCGATTGGCAGAGCCGATCGCTCTACGGCTCGGGTACTTTGGCAAACTCCACGTTCTGTACCTGAACGCCGCCGATCGAGACGCGTCCGTCGGTCCAGGTTACGTAGGCGCTTGAGCCCAACGCGGTGCTGTAGTCGTAGTCGCCGGCATAGCAGCTCTGAACGCCGGGGTCCTGCTGCTGTGGCTGAGGGATCAGGCCGTTACTGATGGCGATATTTGCTCCCCAGGTGACGCCGTTATCAGCCGATTGAATGCCATAGCGCTCGTAGCTGCATCCAGGGTCGGTAGCGACGTTGCACGCGCTGGTGGCGCTGCGGCGATCGTACCAGGACACCGTAACCTTGGTGCCCGGCAGCGGAGTAGTTGTGTTGTAGTTGACGGAGAGTGAAGGCATCCACTGCGTCTTGTACTGACCGCCGGAGTCGTCGTTCAGCTTCATCGGAGCTGACCAGGTGACGCCGTTGTCGGCGGACCGCACGTAGTAAATGTCTCCGTTGTCACCGCTGACCTGTCCCTTACCGGCATAGGCATAGTGAACTACTCCGTTAGGACCAACCGCCGGCTCGCCCCATCCCATGTGACGCCAGATAGGGTTGACCTTTGCAAAGTAACCGCAGGTGCCGTCGCCGACTGGACTGAAGCGCGGACCCATGGTGACCGAGGTCCAATTGAGACCGCCATCGGTGGAGCGATACATAATGTTCTGGCGGGTATCTAATCCACCGCTGCCTTCGTCCATGGCCGCGATGAACACGGTGCTCTTGTACCCAGCCGAGGGGGGAACCGTTCCAGGAAGCGTGCCCGTGATCTGCACGTCGCGAACAAAGACGGTGGAGAGCTGTTTCGGAGTACTCCAGGTTACCCCGTCATCGGAATGGACCACGAACAGATCGCCGCCGAAGTTGTAGTCGCCATAGGAGATGTACATGCGACCGTAGACCGCGCTGTAGGGAGAGTTGTCAACCCACATGGACTCGCGATCATCCGAGCTGCCATTGTGAGCGCAGGACGCGGTCGTCCAGTTCTGGCCGTCGGGAGACTTCCAGAGACCGATGCCCTGACCACCGCAACCGGTCACCAGGTCGCCCGCAAACCACATGTTCAACTTGGAATTGAAAACAACGATGGGGTCTCCATAGTTCTCCCCATGGCCGCTAGCAAACGGCGGAGGCAGGATTTGGGTGAAGGTTGCGCCCCCGTCAGTGGAATACGACGTGCCGGAGTAGTTGCTGCCATTGTGGTCGTTGTAGTTGACGATGACGGTGCGGTCGCCGGCTTTGGGACTGGCGAAGACCATGCTTTCGCTCTTGGTGCAGCTGGTGGGTCCGCTGCAGGTACGATTGCTGACCAGAATGTTGGGAGGAGAAGGTTCGTCGCCGGACACTTCATCGCCAGCACCGGAAGGAGTGCCACCCTGGACGACGCCACACTCAATCAGGGCCGCACCCGCACGCAGATTTTCCTGCTGCAATAGGTGAAGGGTCGCAATTTGCGAACAATCGATGCCCGTAGAAGTCATTTGGGCCCAAGCCTGAGGTTGAAGGATAAATGCTGCCAAAATGGCAAGGGAAAATGCAACGTACCAGAACGTTCTACTTCTGTCGTTGGTCTTCATCTTTCTCCTTTTGCACTGAGTTAGTGGAGCCCAAAGTTTGAGGCCGCGTATTGGAACCCGACATACGCGGGGCGGGGGCAAAGTAAGCCTGGTCCAGCCAGACACCGCTCTGCTTCTTGAGATTGTCCAACTTGGCTTGCAATTTTTCCGACTGCAGTTTCTTCTCGATGGATGGCGAGGTTTCCTGTAAGGTCAGACGGCTGCGCTTGACCAGCTGAAGCATGACCAGGGCGTCGGAAGTGTCGTCAACCACTGCCCATTCGCCATCCTTGATGGTGAAGGCGGATTTGGCCATCTTGTCCGGCAATTCTCCCCGTCGAAATGCGAGCGGTTCTTCATCCAGCACGACATCTTCGGGGCTGGGTATCAGTTTCGCGGGATTGCCTCCCGACGCGTAAGCCTGAACTATAGCGTCGGCCAGCGGTTTGGCTTGAGCTGGATCCACGCCCTTCGCGTTCTTGGCAGGTCCGCCTTTCTTGAAGACGAAAATCCGCCGCACTTGCACCATGTCGTAGTCGTCCAAATGGGCGGAGTAGTACGCGCTGATTTCTTCCGGAGTGGGCTTGGATTGCGCCTTCAGACTCGCGAACTCGGCGTTCGACAGTATCTGAGTACGATCGATGGCCAGCTGGCGAACCACGTCGGGCGTTGTATCCAGGTGATTGGCGACTGCCTGTTGCGAAAGCACCAGCAGCGAAGCGTAATTTTCGCCGATGGCTTCACGACTGAGGTCGGCGGGACCCTGTTGGGCCTCCAAGGTACTGATAATGGCCTCGAACTGCGCCTGGGTCACCTGAACATCTCCTACCTTGAGTACTACTCGCTGGTCGGGAGGTGCAGAGTTCGAGGGTGGAGAGACAGGAGTGGACGGCTGTTGGGAATAAACCGCGACAGCCACAAGACAAGGCAATAGAGGGCGAAGTACGGCTCGTAAGTTTATCCGGGGCATCTAAATACACTACCACTTAAGAGGCGATCAGCTTTGGGGCTACAGTGGCTATTGTCCTTCGCGCGAGTCCCGACTGGGCTAGGAAGCCGCTGGTTCACCCGGATAATGTTCGAACCACCGCTAAGAGTAGGAGCACTTCTCGTTCCAAAACTCCGGGGGCTAGACGGCACCTTAACTATCACAAACTACTGGCAGTAGTAGATAACGCTCGCGAGAGCGACCCGAGTCCGAGTGCAACAGGTTGCACACAAACGGAAGGAATGTCGCCGCTTTGGTAGTACCCCTGGGTCACAGCAAGGTGGCGGATCACTAAAGAGACATATTCCTTCCTTGCGGCAAAGCCACGCGAATCTGCTTCCGACGTGTCGATTCGCCGAGCCTTCGACCGTCGTATAGATGAGAGCGCAGGGGCTGCGGAGAGCAGCAAGAGGGGATAGGAACCATGTATCAATCGCCAGACACTTATACGCACACGCCGGAGTGGGCGACCGTCGAGATACCTCAAACGCTGGCGGCAGGTTGTGGCCAGGAGGTCAGCTTCGTGCCATACCTTCCTGAGTCGCAGTGGTCAGATGCCAGACGGCGGGCAATTCATGAGTTGGAGGACGTCCGCCGGGTGAGCGCCAGATTGTTCCCCCGAACGCTCCCGCAACTGGCGAGTGTGGCATGCGCCGGTTTGTGCCTTGAAGCACGCCACGCCAGCGGAGACTTCTACGATTTCTTTGACCTCGGTCCACATCGGCTGGGGTTCGTCGTAGGCGACGTGTCGGGCAAAGGGATGGCGTCGGCACTGGTACGGGCGACCCTCCACGCCAGCCTGCGGACACTGTGGTCGGCGGGATTGCAGGACCTGCATCAGTCGCTGGCCTTGGTGAACCATCTGCTGTTCGAAAGCACTCCGGAAGCGATGTATGCCACCCTGTTTTTCGCCGAGTACGACGAGAACGCTGGGCGGTTGCGCTACGTAAACTGCGGGCATCCGGCGCCGCTTCTTTTCGGTGGCGGGAGGGTCCGGAGGCTGCAAACGACGTCGCAGGTGCTGGGACTGTTCAGCGACTGGAGGTGTTGTGTGGGTGAAGTTGAACTGGCGGCGGGCGACACGTTGCTGGTCTACACCGATGGCGTCACCGAGGCTGCGGACGACGCCGGGGAGGAGTTTGGCGAGGCGCGCCTGGTGACAATGCTGGAAAAAGAAGATACGCCTTTGCCTGAGTTGCTGCAGCAATGTGTGCGTGAAGTCTGCCGGTTCAGCACAGGGGAGGAACGCGATGATCTTACCCTGGTGGCGCTTCGGGGTGTGGAAGTGTGAGGCCAGATTATTTCGGGCCGGATTTGCTGCCAGTGTAATGGGCCCTTCGACCTCGGCGCGCCCAAGTAGGCGCGCCTCCACACAGGATGACAAATCAAAAACCTACGGTTTGAAACCCACGCTTTGCCAGAGGGGAGCGCTCTCGTAGAGTACGCCATTGGCGACCACCGAGCGCACGCTGCGGATGTTGTGGATGTTCTCCAATGGGTTGGCGTCGAGGATGTCGAGGTCGGCGCGCTTGCCCACTTCGATGCTGCCGCTGTCAGAGTCAACTTTCATGGCGCGCGCCGGGACGATGGTCGCTGCCTGCAGTGCTTCCATGGGCGTGAAGCCGGCCTGGACGTACAGTTCGATCTCGCGATAGAGCGAATAGCCGGGTACCGTCTGGTCGGTTCCGGCAACGATGCGCACTCCGGCGTGATGCAATGCGCCAATGAGATCCAACTCCACCTGTGTGGTTTTTTGCGCGTCCGCAGCGAGCTGCGGTGGGATGCCTCCATTGACCAGTTGCTCGCGCAGTTCAGGCGCGACGTGGTCGATGCCAGGCTCCATTTTGTCGACGGGCACATCGGCCGGGCGATTTCCGAATTCCATCAGCGCCATGGTGGGATCGATGACGGTATTGTGTTCCTTCAAGAATGCAATCGCCTTTTTGCCCTGCTCCGAGTTCACATCGAGAGACGCCAACAGCTTCAGGCGGTCGGGAAACTTAAGCTTCATCAAGTCAATATTGGCGGGGATAAGCATGTCGAGGACATAGTGAATGTGGTTGATCTGGTCCATGCCATCGTTTACGCCGTCATAGGCGGTCATGCCAATGGGGATGTGTCCGGTTACGGTCATGCCCAGCTTGTGGGCGTCGGTGCAGACAGCCCTTACATTGTCAGACTTCATGGAGCTGTAGATCTTGATCTGCTGAAATCCCGCGTCATGATAGCGCGTGACCCACATCTGGGCGTCGGCGGGCGAATTTACCCGCTCAATGCCAAGGGCGTAGGGGCCGTCGCCATCGACCACGCCGGCCAGCAGCATATGCGGACCGAGGGCTGCGCCGCTGTTGACCGCATCGCGTACCGCGGTTATGAAGTCGAACTCATTGCCGACGTCCCGCACTGTGGTAACACCGGTGGCGAGATAAATCGGACCCCACTCGACCTGCTCGTAGTGGGCGTGCATGTCCCACAGGCCGGGGATGATGTACTTGCCGGCGACGTCGATGCGCTGCGCATCGGCCGGCAGCTTCACTTTACCAGCGGGCCCGGCGGCGACAATCTTTCCGTCGCGGGTGACTACCGTCGCGTTGGCAACGGGCGCAGCGCCGGTTCCGTCGATCAGGGTTGCGCCAGTGAAGGCAAAAGTGCCAGTGCGGCGTCCCGGCATCTGTTTGCTCAATTCGGTGAGGGCAGCCATCTCGTCGCGGGCGGCGCTGGCCACGAACTTGCTCAGGGCGGGTTCATACTCCTCGCGCACCGCTTCGAAGTGATCGAACTCAGCATCGGTGGAAACCAGCGCAGCGAGGTTGTTGTTGCTGTCCATCCATAATGTTTCCAGTCCCCAGATCAGACCGCGGATGCTGTATCGCTCAACGTGAAGTTCGTGGCCGTCAAGGGAGATAGTTTCTGCGCCGCGGTCTTGGATTTGGACCTCGCCGGAGGGCAGCGTCGCCAGATGCGCGGGCGATCCATGTGCGCGCCAGTAACGAATGAGCGCCATCTGCATGGCGACCGGTGCGTAGCCGGCGATGGTGAAAAAACTTTGAGGGGTCACCAAGGCACGCGTGTCGCTGCCTTGGCGGATGGTCGCGCTGGATCCTTTAATCTCGACGTCGGTATCGATGGTGGAGATGCGCGATGTCCTGCCCTTGATAACGAAGCTTTGCGGCGTGTAATCGTTGGTGGCGCGGAGGGTCGCGGTGAGTGGAACTTTGCTGCCGCGATCGGTGAACTCGAAGTCGGACTTCAGCGTCAGGCCATCGCCTTCTCGGGTGATGGTGTAGGTCTCTTCGCCAATGGGCTGCTCGAACTTATGCAAGCGGAAACGGCCGGACTCTGACGACGGAGCTTGCGACAGCAGGGCAACGGGGGCGAATGCGACGATGAAAACGAGAAGAAGATGAGTTCCGCGGAGACAAGAGAAAAATCGTGAAAGCATAAGAAATGATTGTATCGCCGTACGGCAATCGCAGCGAAAAGCTTAAGCGCTCTGGCGTTTGAAGCGGCGATAGACAGCCAGCAAAACAATTGCTGCCGCCAGTGAAAGAAAAAAGCCGGGAGCGTCACCCGGATGCCACCAGCCTATCCCGCGTCCGATGAATACGGCGATCACTGCCCCGGCCACGCCGATCAGCGTGGTGCCCACAAAACCAGGAGACTTGACTGGCAGAAGCAGCTTGGCGCACATGCCGGCAATCCATCCGATGAAGACGAGAATTATGACGCGCACGTGCGATCTCCTTTAGGGTGCTGCGAGAGACCGGAATCGGAGTTAACTATACGCCACGAACGGAGGGCTTTCAGAAACAGATTCGTCGGAGCAGATGTTAGAGGGGAACCGCGCTTAGGTTTGAGGTCCCGCTTTTCCGCACAATCCACAGGCGTCCACATAGCTGCACCGAGAACGGGCGTTGAAGCGGAGGTGCTGCGGGGCTAGAGTCGAGTGAGTGAGCTACGACTTTTCGGCAGAGACAGCGATGACTGATTTGTGCGGCTCGGGCTGTCTCGCTGGAGAATATGGGAAGAAAGGTAACCGTGTGGCAACACGGTTGTGGAGAGGCGACAGCAACTTGTCCGCCTTGACGAGCGAAACCCGGCCCGGTAGGGGTTACCTTTTCGATTCGCGTCGGGAGGCGTAAAATACAATATATTGTGCTACCCCCTTGACATCCACAAGATGTCGGGAGTAGCTTGTGCGGAAGTTGGAAATTTAGGAAGTATCTCTCCCCCAGGCCGGGGCGGCAGAGGTGACCGCCTTGGCGAGAAATTGGGCCCGGGGTTCTTTCAAGCGGTAGGGAAGTTTGCACCAGCACGACCGACGAAGTCATCGCAAGCCGATGGCATCAGCGGTGTTCCTTTCCAAGTCAGCGGCATCTCGACGCGCCACTCTGCGCCGATGTGCCAGTCCGGATCCGCCACGGGAACTTCCGCGGCGGAATGCCGTCGTGCGGTGGCGCCGGACAAAATCAACCGGGGGCTTCTTTCCTGTCCACGATACGCAGGCAGGCGAAGAGGCCCCCACAACCTTGTGGGAGGAAATGGGAGTAATAGGGGTAGAAGCTAGTTTGATGGAGTGGTGAAAAGAAATCTTTTTGAGCTGAAATCTGTCCGGCACGACCAAAAGTCATTCTAAGGAGATTGAGAATGAAAAGAATAATGACGACTGTCCGTGCCGGCGCCATCACTTGGGCATTGGTTTTGATGCTGTTTGTAATGCCAGTTTTTTGTAAGTTTGGTGATCGGCTTTCAGCCGCTCGCGATAGCGATCGCCGAAGGGGAGTTGCCTGCGCAGAGCAACCACATGCTCATGAGCTGGTGAGCACTAACTTCTGCGCTGACGTGCAAACGGTTAAGGTCACGGGAGGCGAATTCACTGGTTTACCGGCAACAATCCATCCGACTTTCAATGGAGCTTTAGTAGGCGGCTCGAGCTATACAAACGTCTACCATAGCTATGCGCTAAGGGCAGGGGCGTCTGAGCCCTTCTATTCACCGCTCCTTAAGCAATCGCGCCGCCGTCAGGCTTTCCAATCGCGTGCTGCAGATGCGCGAATCGCTTCGCCCCGCACTCCTCGACGTGCAGGTTACAGAAAACCAATCATAAGGGTCACATAACATTATTTAGGAGCACTCTCCATGGCCGACATCATCACCACGACGACAACGACAACCGCCGCCTCAGGATCCAGCACGCCCAAGAAGCGCGCCCCCGGCCTGAGCTTCAAGCGCTACTTCACCACGGCCGGCGTCTCGCCTTACGACGAGCTCGAGTGGGAGCTGCGCCTGGCGCAAATCACCGACTCGCACGGTGGCGTCATCTTCGAGCAGAAGGACGTCGAGGTCCCCAAGGACTGGTCGATGACGGCAACCAACATTGTCGCCAGCAAATATCTGCATGGCCCGCTCGACACGCCCGAACGCGAGAGCGGCGTCCGCGCGCTGGTGACCCGCGTCGCGGAGACTATTCGCGACTGGGGCATCAAGGGCGGATACTTCCGCAGCGACGACGACGCGTCCATCTTCCACGACGAACTCGCCCACCTGCTGCTGCAGCAGAAGGCGGCCTTCAACTCGCCGGTATGGTTCAACGTGGGTTGCGATCGCATCGAGCCCAACTCCGACGCGCAGAACTGGCATTGGAATCCCCAGGCGCAGCGCGTGGAATACAGCGCTGTCGGCTACAAGAACCCTCAGTGCTCGGCGTGCTTCATCAACTCAGTGCACGATTCGCTCGACAGCATCCTGACCCTCGCCAAGACCGAGGGCATGCTCTTCAAATGGGGCTCCGGCACCGGCACCAACCTGTCGCCGCTGCGTTCCTCCGCCGAAGCGCTCTCCGGCGGCGGCACCGCCTCGGGCCCGCTCAGCTTCATGAAGGGCTTCGACGCCTTCGCCGGTGTCATCAAGTCCGGCGGCAAAACGCGTCGCGCCGCCAAGATGGTCATCCTCAACATCGATCATCCTGACGTGCCCGAATTCATCGAGTGCAAGCAGAAGGAAGAAGCCAAGGCCTGGGCGCTCATCGAAGCCGGATACGACGGCAGCGGTCCCGACAGCGAGGCCTATTCGTCCATCTTCTTCCAGAACGCCAACAACTCGGTGCGCGTTACCGACGACTTCATGTACGCGGTGCTGCGCGATGGCGACTTCAGCACCCGTTCGGTGAAGGACGGCCGTCCCGTCAAGACCTTCAAGGCGCGCGATCTGCTGCAGAAAATTTCCGATGCCACCTGGCACTGCGGCGATCCTGGCATGCAGTACGACACCACGGTCAACCGCTGGCACACTTCGAAGAACACCGCGCGCATCAACGCGTCGAACCCGTGCAGCGAGTACATGTTCCTCGACGATTCGGCCTGCAACCTGGCCAGCCTGAACCTGATGAAGTTCGCGCCCAACGGCACCTTCGACATCGAGGCCTATCGTTACGCGTGCGCCATCATGATTACCGCGCAGGAAATTCTGGTGGACAACAGCGGCTATCCGACCGAAGCAATCGGCAAAAACTCGCACGACTATCGTCCGCTGGGACTCGGCTACGCCAACCTTGGCGCGCTGCTGATGGCTGCGGGCCTGCCCTACGACTCCGATGCTGGACGCGACTACGCCGCTTGCGTGACGGCAATCATGTGCGGCGAGGCGTATCTTCAGTCGTCCAAGATCGCCGAGTTGTGCCAGCCGCTGGCGCCAGCCACGGAAAAAGTTGTCGGTGGTCAGTTGCCGGTTGTCGGTAACGACGACTCTTCCACTGATAACGGACAACAGACAACCGACAACTTGCCGGGTGCCCCATCCTCGTCGCCCTCGTTTGGCGACAGGGTGGGTGGGAGCTGCCCCGGCTGGTACATCAACCGCGAACCCTTCCTCGACGTGATCCGTATGCACCGCGCGTCGGTGAACAACATCAACCGCACCAACGTTCCCGCCTCGCTCTACGAGGCCAGCAAAGACACCTGGGACGAAGCCCTCAAACACGGCGAGAAATTTGGCTATCGCAACGCGCAGGTCACGGTGCTGGCGCCCACAGGCACCATCGGCTTCATGATGGACTGTGACACCACCGGCATCGAGCCCGACCTGGCGCTGGTGAAGTACAAGAAGCTGGTGGGCGGCGGCATGATCAAGATCGTGAACAACACCGTGCCGGCGGCGCTGTTCAAGCTGGGCTACACCGCGGACCAGACCAACGCCATCGTCAGCTACATTGACGCCACTGGCACTATCGAAGGCGCGCCCTCGATCAAGGAAGAGCACCTGCCCGTCTTCGACTGCTCCTTCAAGCCGTCGAAGGGCACGCGCACTATTCACTATCTCGGACATCTGCGCATGATGTCGGCCACCCAGCCGTTCATCTCGGGCGCAATTTCCAAGACCATCAACATGCCCGAGAACGCCACCGTTGACGACATTACCGAAGCCTACATCCAGGCGTGGAAGCTGGGACTAAAGGCTGTCGCCATCTATCGTGACGGATCGAAGAAGGCGCAGCCGCTCAGCTCCATGGGCTCGGCCACGCACAAGTCCGGCCCGGGTAGTGCGGGCTCGGGTAGTGCGGGGCTTTCAGCCCCGCGTCAAGGGGGCTCTTTAAATGAAGGCGGGCTTCAGCCCGCGGAACTCATCGACGAGGCCGCCGCTCCTCCGCGCGCCATCCGTCACCGTCTACCCGACGAGCGTCTCTCCATCACCCACAAGTTCAGCGTGGGCGGACACGAAGGCTATCTCACCGTCGGCCTCTACAAGGACGGCATGCCCGGTGAGCTGTTCATCACCATGGCCAAGGAAGGCTCGACGGTCAGCGGCCTGATGGACAGCTTCGCCTGCGCGGTTTCGCTGGCCTTGCAGCACGGCGTGCCGCTCAAGCTGATGTGCGAGAAGTTCGCGCATACCCGCTTCGAGCCCAGCGGCTGGAGCCATAACCAGGACATCGGCTACGCCAAGTCGATCATGGATTACATCTTCCGCTGGCTGCAGCTGCGCTTCCTCACCGGTCAGCAGCAGGCGCTGTTTGACGGCCTCCGTCCGAAGTACATTAACGCCCCACCGCCGGGCACGCCGGAGGACAGCGGACAGAAATCGTTCGGCGACTTCAGCGAAGGTGCACCTGATTTGTCATCACGAGGCGCAGCCGAGGGATCTGCTGTTACTGACAACCGGCAACTGACAACTGACAACCGCTTTGTCCACGCGTCTGACGCGCTCAAAGACATGATCGAAATGGGAGACTCTCCCAGCTGCCAAGTCTGCGGCGCCATCATGACGCGGAATGGAAGTTGCTATCGGTGCATGAGCTGCGGGAGTACGAGCGGGTGCTCGTAAGCGGTTGGCGGATCAGGAGGGCAAGTCAGGTGAGCAGGATATGAAAGTCAAAATCGAAGACGTGGTGTATCACCTAGACAGTGAGTTTAAGAAGGCTCTGGACGACACTATGGCCACATTTGCGCCCGAAATGTCCTACGACCGGAACGAGTTGTTCAAGTTCTTCCTTAAACGGGTCTATCATCACTGCAGTGTTTGGGAAGATGTCCCAGAAAAATGCGTTAAGAGTTGACTAGATGTGGTGCGGGTTTGTCTTCTCGTTCCTCACCCCTGATACCTACACCTCATTTGTCATCCTGAGCGAGGACGCGCCGAACAGAGCGCGTCCGAGTCGAAGGATCTGCGGTTGGTAGTGCGGCGCTTCAGCGCCGCGTCAAGCGGGATTATGGGTAGAGCGGGGCTTCAGCCTCCGCATCCCGTGCCCTCTTTAATGTTGTCACCCCGAGCGGAGGCGGTATTAGCCTGTGATGAAGTTGAAGCGGTTCAGCGTGACAGATTTTCGCTCAGTCGAAGACAGTGGATGGATTGAGACTGACGAGGTTACTGCTCTAATTGGGACTAACGAGTCAGGAAAAACCAATCTTCTCTTGCCTCTGTGGAAGCTTCACCCTGCGAAAGATGGAGAGATCAAGCCCACTTCTGATTTTCCCCGAAAACACTACACGACTTTCCGGAACGAGGAAATAAAGCCGATCTTCATCAGGGCAGTTTTTGAAAGCACTCCTGACCTCGCCGGTGAGCTTTCGGAGATTACAGGCATTTCTCAAGAACAGTTTCAAGAGATTGAGTCTCACCGCAGGCTGGACGGCAAATGGTACATTACATTTCCCGGCGCCACGCCACCAGAGACCGTGGAGAGCGCAAAGGCGCTCGTGATTCTGCAGAAAGCACAGTCTGAGATAGATTCGCTCACTCCTATGAAGTCGGAGCAGGAGACTGTCGTACGACTGAAGGCCGCAATTGCAACCGCCATAGCAAGCGTGGGTGAACAGATGCTGTTGGATGCGGAGGGTCTCGCCGCAGTTCTGGCCTTGCTACCACCTGAGACCGATGCGCTCAAGAGCAGTTCCATCGTCCCCCGCTATAACCACCTCATCGATGAGCTTGAGGAGCTTCGGACTGAGATTAGTAAGGAGCACCCGAACTCAGTGAAAGCCGCTCGCGATCTAGCAGCTAAACAAATCCCCAACTTTGTTTATTACTCAAACTACGGCAACTTGGATTCGGAGATCTACCTGCCGCACGTTATCGATAACATGCGGCGAGACGATCTTGGAGCAAGGGAGCAAGCGAAAGCCAGAACGCTGAAGGTGCTATTCGAGTTTGTAGGGTTACAACCCGAGGAGATTCTGGAACTCGGTAAAGACTTCAAGGTCAACCCAAACCGTGAACCTACCAGTGAAGAAATTGCCTCGATTGCTGAGAAGAAGAAAGAGCGCAGCATCCTGCTGCAATCGGCATCTACGAAGCTGACTCACGAGTTTAGGGAGTGGTGGCGGCAGGGTGAATATCGCTTCAGGTTCGAAGCCGATGGTGATCATTTCCGTATTTGGGTTTCAGATGACAGACGTCCGGAAGAGGTCGAACTGGAGGGTAGAAGTACAGGTCTACAGTGGTTCCTTAGTTTTTATCTCGTGTTCCTAGTCGAGAGCCGCGACTCACATCAAGGTTCTATTCTTTTATTAGATGAGCCCGGCTTGTCGCTACACCCACTTGCGCAGCGCGATTTGTCCGCTTTCTTCGATGGACTCGCTGAAAAAAATCAGCTGATCTACACGACGCACTCACCGTTCTTGGTCGATGCTGATAGGTTGGATCGTGCCCGCAAGGTATATGTCGCAGAGGACGGCACGTCAAAGGCAACGGCTGACCTCCGCGCTCCTGAGGGTGACCATGAGCAGAAAGCTGCAGGGTATGCAGTTCACGCTGCTCTGGGGTTAACCGTGGCAGAAAGCCTCCTTCTAGGCTGTGAGCCAATAATTGTCGAGGGTCTCTCTGATCAGATTTATCTAAGCACCATCAAGACAATGCTGATTGCAAGCGGAGACCTAAAGCCGGGTAGAGAGTTGGTGTTCCCTCCTGCCGGAGGAGCCAAGGGAGTGAAAGTGGTAGCGAGCTTGCTTAGCGGTCGCGACGAATCGTTGCCGATCGCCCTCTTTGACAGTGACACCCAAGGCAGGGCCATGGCTAATCAGCTTCGAACCAGTCTATACGCGGGTTCGCCAGAACGAGTTCTGGAGGTCGGGACCTTCATAGGACTTCCCGATGCGGAGATTGAGGACCTAATACCACCACGGCTACTTGCTCAGGTGCTGGACCGGTGGCAACGTGGTCCAGATCGAGCTTTTGCAGACGATCTGCAGTCCGGGAAAGCCGTGGTACCTCAGATTGACGCTTGGGCTAAGAGGGTCGGCTTGAAGCTGGCTGCACCGGCATGGAAGGTCGAATTGTCGAAGCGTGTGAAAGAGTATCTGTTATCAAGGGGATCGAAGGTTGTGGATGACCAGTGGTTGGAAATATGGAAACGGTTATTTGACTCGTTCTTTGTAAAGTCGGTGGTCGAGGTCGGTAACGCGATAGCAACTGCTGCCGACAAAGCTGAACGGTAAAGGCCGGATGCCCCCTCATTCCTGCCTTTGGAATGAGTGGGGATCGATTCCGCCTGCAGCACTCGTCTCGTAAGAATTGACTGTCGATTTCCCACACATTCGAAAACCGCGAATGTGTGGGGCACCCGTCTCTTGCGGCAGGGTTGGAGCCAGCAATCCACAGCCCGAAGGGCGTCACAATCGTAGCCCAGCACGTGAGTGCTGGGTAAGCGTTGTAAATGAACCCGAGTCCCTTCAGGGACGGCACCTCTCGACCTCGAACAACGTGTGCCGTCCTACCGGACTCCTTGCTCTCGACAACGTCGACCCAGGACTCACGTCCTGGGCTACGATTATGTCGCCCTGCGGGCTCGGGAATACGGTCGTCGCTAAACCCCGAATTTGCGACCGAGTGGGAACCACCAACCCCGCAGCCCGAAGGGCGTCACAATCGTAGCCCAGCACGTGAGTGCTGGGTAAGTGTTGTAATTGAATCCGAGTCCCTTCAGGGACGGCACCTCTTCGCCAACAGCGCCAAACCCCGTGTGCCGTCCTATCGGACTCGTCCGCGTTACAACCTCAACCCTGACGTCCTGGGCTACGATTGTTTCGCCCTGCGGGCTCCCGCATCATCCCTACATCACGCGCACGTGTGATCACCAATACCGCGTAACATCAACCGTGGCTTCATACTAACGGCCATGGCCCACACCTACAGCTCGACCTTGTTCCACATTGTCTTCTCTACCAAGGAACGGCGCGCGGCGATCAAGGAGCCGGCAAAACTCTGGGCCTACCTTGCCGGAATCGCTCGCAACATTGGCTACGAGGCGCGCGCGATCGGTGGAACAGAAAATCATATCCACCCGCTGCTGTGCCTGCCTGCTCATGTCGCGGCTGCGGAGGCGGCACAGAAGTTGAAATCGAATTCATCGCGGTGGCTTCGCGAGCACGGCTCCTGGCCCGGATGGCAGGAAGGCTACGGTGCGTTCTCCGTGAGTCCTTCAAAAGTTGACGCCGTAAGGCACTAGTTTCAAAATCAGCCGGAGCATCACCGGCAGCAAAGTTTCGAAGAGGAGTTCCTTGCCTTGCTGGAAAAATCGGGCGTTACGTTCAATAGGACCGACGTATTTCAATGACGTGCCGTCCCTTCGGGACTCGTGCTTATTAACGATTGTGTTGCCCTGCGGCTCTGGAGTTCGATCCCACACAGACTGTAAACCGCGCCTGCCGGCAGCGCATCCTAATAACAGTAGGGATTCAGCGATGGTCACGGTGAAGCCAAAGAGTCTGATGTGGTATCTCTTCCGTGGCCCTGTCTATCTTTATCGCTGGCACCTGGGCTGGTTGTTCGGAAGGCGCTTGCTCTTGCTGACCCACATCGGGCGCCGTACCGGTCTGCGGCGTCAAACCGTTCTTGAAGTTGTCGAGTACCGCCAGCAAGGTCCCGAGGTCGTGGTGGCGAATGGTTTCGGCCCCGATTGCGACTGGGTCCGCAATATTGAAGCTACGCCCAGCGAAGAGGTGACGGTGGATTCACAGCACTTCGTCGCCGCGCATCGCTACCTCGGCGAGGAGGAAGCGGCCAGGGTGATCCAAGATTACGAACACCGGAACCGGTTTATTGCTCCGGTTGTCCGCGCTGGGCTGAGCTGGCTGCTGGGCTGGCAATATCATGGCAGCGACAGTGAGCGCCGGCGTCTGGTCAAGCAAATCCCGCTGATTGCATTCCGCCCGCGAGCTTCAGAGGCTCAGACCACAGTTCCGCTGCAACCCAGCGCGTAGGCTCCCGTGCCCCGGATGATTTCCCGCTACAATGAGGCCATGCACAAGTATCGGCTCGTGAGAACAGGGTCCGAGGTGCGAGTGTTCGTTGACGGCACTCCCAAGGTGACGGTTGACGCGAACCGGCGAAACGAAATGCGCGACTATATGGCGGCAGCCGGCCTCACGCCCGACGAAATTAATGAAAAGGTCCACGAACTCTACATTACCAATACGACAGAGTTCCTGGGCGGCCGCTAAGGGCGCGGCCCGAGCTCCCGGTGCTAAGCCGGCTTCACAGGCTGCGGAAAACTCAATTATGCCCGCTTTTGAAGGGGCGTACCTTTAGAGCCTGCCTGGAGTTTGCCGAAGGGTTCACCGTTGCGAGTCCGGCCCGAATCCGCCGGACATTTAACCTCACGAACTCTCCCAGCTTCTACAACCACCCTTTAGCGCGCGCGATTCTTGCGGCCTCCACACGGTTAGCAGCGCCCAGTTTGCTGATGGCTTCCGACAAATAATTGCGTACCGTGCCCTCGGACAAATTCAGGTCAGTCGCAATTTCGGAGCTGGCCTTGCCTTCTCCAGCGAGGCGCAATACCTGGCGTTCGCGTTCGGTCAGGGGATCGGCTTCGTCCGTCCAGGCCTCCGCGGCAAGTTGGGGATCAATGACGCGCAGGCCTCGATGCACGCGGCGCACCGCGTCGGCGAGTTGCTCGGCGGGCATGTCCTTGAGCAGATAACCAGAAGCCCCGGCGTCCAGCGCGCGTCGCAGATATCCCGCGCGGGCGAAGGTGGTGAGAATAATCACGCGCACGGGCACTGAGCCGCGCTTGAGCTCAGCAGCAACTTCCAAACCTGTCAAAGTGGGCATTTCAATATCGGTGATGAATACGTCTGGCCGGGCTTGCTGCACCATGCGTAAAGCTTCGTCGCCGGAGCGGGCGCGGGCGACGACCTCGATGTCGTCTTCCATCTCAAGCAACGCGGCCAGCGCACCCAAGACCATCGCCTGGTCTTCGGCGAGGACTACGCGGATTTTGTCGCGCTTGCTGGGCGGCATGCCCTCAGTTTCGCAGAGCAGAGGCTGTTGGAGCGAGAGGCAAATGAATGACCAGCCGAGTTCCAGCGGCGGTCTGGCGTTGCAGCGAGCCGCCGATAGCTTCCAGCCGCTCACGCATGCCGCGCAGACCGTTGCCTTCCACGCCGCTAGCGCCACATCCGTTGTCGGCGATCTCCAGAGTGCAAACATCCTGGTCGCGACGAAGGCGAACGGTGCAGCGCTGAGCTTCGGCGTGACGGACGACGTTGGTCACGGCTTCGCGAATCGCCAGGGCGAGAACGGTCTCCTGTGCCGGGCTGAGGGGAACAGCGGAAGCTTCGCAGTCCACGGTGATGCCAGCGGTTTCCAGCGTGCGGCGGGCCTGCAGGAGTTCGGCAGCGAGTCCCTGACCGCGATATCCGCTAATGGCTTCGCGCACGTCGGCCAACGCGGCACGCGAAGTATGCTCCACGTCTTGCATTTCCTGCTTGGCTCGCTGCGGATCACGGTCCACCAGCTTGCGTGCCAGTTCGGCTTTCAGAGTGATGAGCGACAGGGTGTGTCCCAGCAGATCGTGCAAGTCGCGCGCAATGCGTTCGCGCTCGGCAACCTTGGCCAGGTGCTCGATTTCGTCCTCGGCGCGCTTCAGCTTTTCCCCTGCACAGTGTCTCAGCGCTCCGTAATGGTTGCCGAATCCCACCAGGATAATCAGCAGCAGCACCGAACCCCAGAAAGGCAGCGGCAGCTTGAGGTGGTAGATGCCATAGCCAAGGACGCCGAGATCAAGGGCAATCAACCAAAACACGCGGCGCAGGTTTGTGTGAAAGCCACCCGCCGCCGCTGCATACACCAATAGTCCAATGGCGCCGCCATTGAGCGGGACGAAGACGGCAGCCATAGTCATCATGGCCAGGATGCTCAATAATCTGTAGGGCTCAGGACGAGAAAAGGACTGCAGGTAAAACAGAATGAAGGTGAGTCCCGCGATGGTGTTGATCGTCCATCCCAGCGGACCATAGTGTTGCCACAGCGGGTCCACGAAGAACCAGACCATGAACGGCAGCCAGATGAGAGGCATCCCACGATGCTCGTCATCGTTGGGGTAAATCTTCCACCAGATTGTGCGAAGGGTAGTCATCGCCTGCTCGATCCCTATTGTTGTCTGGAATGGGTCTTCGGCACAACTGTGTACCAAATCACGGCAGTTGCTGTAATCGCCACTCCCAGCCAGACCCATTCACCACTGAGAGTAAGAGCGGTAAAGATCGCCATAGCCGCGGCCCAGAGAATCCATTGCGCAGTTTTGCTTTTCATGACTCGCTACTCCTCATTCATTTCTAGCTGTTAGTCATCGACTATTAGTGATCAGAGGGTTCGACATTCTGGTTCTGCCTGCTGACCTCTAGTCCCTGGGACTTGCATCTCATCCATACGTTTTGCCTTCATCGCGGCGGTATCCCCAAGCCGCCATGCCCAAGCTGAGCAGTGTACAGGCGATGAGTGCTTCGACGTGTCTCCACGACGGAATAGGATTCTGCACCATGCCCACGCTGTTCAGTGCTAACTGGGCAAGATGATAGGGCGGCAATAGCGTGGCCAGGACCCGCAACCCGTGCGGCAACATCGCCAACGGGATCCACAGGCCCGAGCAGAATGACATGGGCAAATAAATCAGGTTGACTACCGCCGGCGCCGAATTGGGCTTGGCGAAATAGCCAATGGCCAGTCCCATTGCGCTGAAGGGAATTGAGCCTACAATCAGGATTCCGGCAAGCTTCGCGGCCGTGCCCAACGGCAGGCGCACCCCGCCGAAGCTATAACCAATGCTCAGCAGCAGCGCCATGATCACGGTGCTGAACACCACTGCGGCAAACAGCTTGGCCAGAAAATAGGCGGCCACCGGCATGGGCGAGGCGCGCTTCACCTGCAACCAGCCCTGTCCTCGCTCCATCGCCAGGCTTACCCCAAAGCCAAACAGCGCAACCGCCATCACTCCAAAGCATCCCATGGTTGCCAGCCCATAGGTTGCGCCTTCCCGTCGGTCCTGCGCACTGCCCGAGTTCAGCACGATGGCGAACAACACGTAGAACATAATGGGGAAAACGATGGTCGAGATGGCGTATACGGGAATGCGCGTCTTGTTCAGCAACTCATACTTCGCTTCCTTGGCATAAGCCGCAACGGTCCGCGATAATGAGCGGCGCGGCACCGCGACCGCAGTGGGAAATGTAGTGGCAGCCATGTTAGTTCCTTTCCTTCGAGGCATCGGCGTTATGGTTCTGGGTCAGCGCGAGGAACGCCTCTTCCAATCCCGCATTCGTGACTTCCAAATCGCCCAGCCAGGAATCTCGCTGCAACAATTCGCGTACGACCGGTTCGGCGGCATTCACTTGCAGCTCAAAAGCGTTGCGGTCTGCCTTCGCGCTGAGCACTCCGGGAATCCCTCGCACTTCTTCGAGCGACAGCCTGCTGGTGCAACGAATCCGTTTGCCCATGGCCCGCGCCTTAATTTCAGCGGGCGTGCCTTCAGCCACAATCGCGCCCTTGTCCAGCACCAGCACCCGATCTGCCAATGCGTCGGCTTCGTTCAGATAGTGAGTGGTCAGGAGCACGGTCTTGCCGCGGCCAATCAAGGTGCGGATTTGCACCCACATCAGGCGGCGCGCCTCCACGTCAAGGCCGACCGTGGGCTCGTCCAGAAAAAGCAGGTCGGGGTTACCGCAGATAGCGATACCGAAGAGCACACGCTGTTTCTGCCCGCCTGACAACTCGCCGTAAGGGCGCTCCTTGATGTCGTCGAGCCCTGCAATCTTTAGCGTTTCCTCCATCGGAAGAGGCGCCGGATAGTAGGACGAGAAAAGGTCGATGTGCTCGCGGACTTTGAGCGTCTCCGGCACGCGTCCAACTTGCAGCATGGCGCCGAGGCGAGTTTGCACATGCCCCAAATGGGGATCGGATCCCAGAACCGACACGCTGCCGGAATCGGGGCGTGCCAGGCCGAGCAGCATTCGCACAAGTGTGGTCTTGCCGGCGCCGTTTGGGCCGAGCAGCGCCAGGAGTTCGCCGGCACGAATCTCGAGGTTCAAGTCGTGCAAGGCAACAACCTCTCCGTAGCTCTTCTTCAGATTGCGCGTTGTAGCCACGCTGGCCAGCCGCGAGGCTGAGTTACGGTATGGCTTTTCGGCTAAAGCGGTTGACATCATTCGCTCCCGTGACCTGTTTTCTTGTGGCCACGATTGCGATCATCAGGCATGTCAAAGACAGGCGGTAGTGTGGATTGTCAGCGGCGCAGGGTGACAAATGTCATGGAGGGCCGCTTTTCGCTCTTCGCTCTTGGCTTTTCGCTAATACGTGTGAGGCTTCGGCACTGTTACGTCCGAAAGAACCCAAGCGCTTAGGTTATGTTAAGATCATTTTCGCCGTGCCAACCTTGTTGAGGTTGCTAGGCTTCAGGGTGGTAATTTACCCGAACGATCATCGTCCGGCACACATCCACGTTATAGGGCCGGGCTGTGAGGCGGTATTCCAACTGAATTGTCCAAGAGGACCGTTGACATTGCGAGAGAACTACTCGTTCTCTCGGCGGGATATCGTCCGCATCAAAGCAATGTTGGCGTCCAGAACGACGCAACTGTACAGAGATTGGGAGAGAATACATGGCAAGGCGTGACGAATTTGATTTAGCCACTCAGCGAGCCCAGAGACGCCGCAACCGCCTTCCTCTGGCTATTACAGCTCACTACGATCCCAGCAGTGGCCGTATTGTGGTTGGCCTCTCCAACGAGCTAGACGTAACATTCTCCCCCGTTCGGTACAAGGACTGGAGAAAGCCAAGGCTTCGCAGCTCGAGCCCATCGAGATCACGCCGTCTGGCCTTGGCCTTCATTTTCCAAAACTGGATGCGGATGTTTACCTGCCTGCCTTGCTCCAAGGTTTCATGGGCTCCAGGCGCTGGATCGCTGCTCAACTGGGCTCCCTTGGCGGAAAATCCAGAAGCACGACCAAGGTCGCAGCTTCGCGGAACAATGGCCGGCTGGGTGGCAGACCGAAGAAGACCGCGGCCAAGCGCAAAACTCGGTCCTGAACCACGCCAACCTCTTTCCTTTCAGCTAAATCGTCCGCTCAACGTCCGATTCTTCATCACCCCAAAACAGTTCTCGGGTGACCTCAGTCACATTTGCAAGTGATAGCAATCACGGCTCGTTGGGTGTTCCACAGGCGACACTTGTTTGTAAGAGTGAGGGGCCGGAGCCGAAACGTCGCACCCTGCCTTATGCGACCGTCGGCCGAGGTGAGAGAGGTCCGCCATGTTGCTTGCATACCGCCTGGTAAAGCTAATCGAGAGCCATTCCGATGGCTTGGCGCGCAGCCTGCACAATCGTTATCGCCAATGCGATAAGTGCTCGGCCTATGCCAACGTGCCCGACAGTGAGCTCACCGAAAAAGTCTATGAGGTGTATCGCCATCTCGGCGAATGGCTGCTGGGCAAGACCGAGGCCGACATCGAACGCCGTTATCTCGAAGTTGGCGCGCAGCGCGCCGCCCAAGGCGTTCCCGCCAGTCAGGTGGTGTGGATGATTTGCCTGGTCCGCGAGAACCTTTGGGACTACATGCAAAAACACGCCGAACTGGAGCACCCGGCAGAGATATTTGGCGAGCTGGAACTATTGGAAATGCTGGACAAGTTTTTCAATCTTGCCATTTACTACGCAGCCTTGGGCCACGAGCGCGCCACGGCTGGCTACTCAGTGAAATCCGAAATCGTATCGGCTTAGACAAGGACCGCTGGCTATGTCCTGGATCGATCAATACCGCAGCAAACTGATGACCGCCCGCGAAGCCGTCGCCTGCGTGGAATCGGGTATGCGGGTCTACATTCACCCCGGTTGCGCCGAGCCGGAAGCGCTGGTAGAAGCGCTGATGGGTCGCGCGCCTTTCGTGAAAGACGTCGAAGTAATGCACCTGCTCACCCACGGCACGTCGCCGTATTGCGCGCCTGAAATGGCAGATCATTTCCGCCACAACGCGTTGTTTGTCGGCGGCAACGTGCGCGAAGCCGTGAATGATGGGCGCGCCGATTACACCCCGATTTTCCTAAGCGAAGTCGAAGCCCTGTTCGAGAGCGGCGAAGTGCCGATTGACGTGGCCTTCATCCAAGTGTCGCCACCCGACTCGCATGGCTACTGCAGCTTTGGCGTGGGGGTGGAATGCACACTCACAGCGGCGAAATATGCCCGCCGGGTGGTGGCGCAGGTGAACGCGCAGATGCCGCGCACCTACGGCGACAGCTTCATTCATGTCAGTGAAATTGACGCTATCGTCGAACTCACACGCCCGCTGTGCGAGTTAAAGGTCCAACCCAGTACGGAGTTGTTTCGGGCCATCGGCACGCAAGTGGCATCGTTGATCGAAGATGGTGCTGTCTTACAATGTGGGATCGGCGGCATTCCCGACGCTGTCCTTCCCAACCTGATGGACCGCAAAGACCTGGGGATCCACACCGAGCTGATCTCCGACAACGTGATTCCCCTCATCGAGTCGGGAGTGATCAACGGCCAGCGCAAGAACTGGAAGCCGCGCAAGGTCATTCTCAGCTTCGTGTTGGGTACAAAAAAGCTGTTCGATTTCCTGGACGAGAATCCTATCTTCGAGTTTCATCCCTCGGCCTACACCAACGATCCCTTCCGCGTCGCGCAGAACGATCGCATGGTGGCCATCAACTCGGCGATTGAAGTGGATCTGACTGGGCAGGTATGCGCTGAGTCGATTGGCTCGCAGTTCTACAGTGGCTTTGGCGGCCAGCTCGATTTCATCCGCGGGGCGGCGCGCTCGAAATACGGCAAGCCCATCATCGCGCTGCCGTCGACCGCCAAGAACGACACGATATCGCGAATCGTGCCGCGGCTGGCCAATGGCGCGGGCGTTCTCACTACGCGCGCCGACGTGCACTATGTGGTCACCGAATACGGTGTTGCCTATCTGCATGGGCGAACCATTCGCCAGCGGGCTGAGGCACTCATCCAGATTGCACATCCCAAGTTTCATAACCAGTTGTACGAATATTGCGAGCGTCAGCGCTGGTTTCAGCGCAACGCTTGTGCCGTTGAAGTGCGAGGGTAAGGAGCGTAGGAATGACAACCCAACCGCGCGGTAACGTAATCATCGATGTTGAAGAATGCAAAGGGTGCGGCTTGTGCATCGAGTCGTGCCCGCCCGAGTGCCTGATTCTGGCGCCGGGACTGAGCAAGTATGGCGTGCATCCAGCGCAGTACACCGGAGTGGACTGCACCGGATGCGGAGCTTGCTTCTACTGCTGTCCTGAGCCGGGAGCCATTACGGTGGAGCGACTGATCCCGACAAAAGCGAAAACCGCGGCCATACCAACAAAACAGGAGGTCGCCCATGCGGCAACTCTGTAAAGGAAACGTCGCTATCGTTAAAGGCGCAGTGCTGGCCGGCTGCCGGGCGTTTTACGGATACCCCATCACCCCCGCCAGCGAAATTGCGGAGTATGCCGCCGAACTGATACCGGAAGTCGGCGGAACTTTCCTGCAGGCGGAGAGCGAAGTCTCGGCCATCAACATGGTCTATGGCGCATCCTCTGCCGGCATGAGAGTGATGAGCGCCTCCTCGGGCCCAGGATTGAGCCTGATGCAGGAAGGCATCTCCTACATCGCGGGCGCCGAGCTGCCATGCGTCATTGTGGACGTAGTGCGCGGCGGGCCGGGACTGGGCAATATCGCGCCCGAGCAGAGCGACTACTTCTGCATCGTCAAAGGAGGCGGCCACGGTTGCTATCGCAATATCGTGCTCGCGCCGTCGTCGGTGCAGGAGATGTTCGATCTCACCGTGCTGGCCTTCGATCTCGCCGACCGCTATCGCAATCCCGTGATGATCATGACCGACGGCTACGTGGGCCAGATGATGGAGCCGCTGGACATCCAGTTGCGCAAGATTGAAGCTCCGGAAAAAGATTGGGCGGTCAAGGGCACAGCTGAAACCAGGAAGAACGTGGTCACCTCGATCTTTCTGGAGCCGGATGTGTTGGAAGCGCATGTTCAGAAGCTCGAAGCCAAGTACCAACTGGCGCAAGAGCTGGAGACGCGCTGCGAAGAATATCTGACGGAAGATGCCGACGTGCTGCTGGTTGGCTTCGGCATCGTGTCGCGCGTATTGCGTTCCACCGTCGACCAGTTGCGGGCCCAGGGACTGAAGGCAGGACTGTTCCGTCCCATTACCCTGTGGCCATTCCCGGTGCGCGAACTCAACGCGACGGCAGCGCATGTGAAGTCGGTGATGGTGGTGGAACTGAATACCGGAATGATGCTGGAAGACGTGAAGCTATCGCTCAACGGCAAAGTACCGGTGGAGTTCTATGGGCGCGCGGGCGGCAACGTTCCCGCGGCAGAAGAAATTACCGCGCAGGTGTTCGCGCGCATGTCAGCCTTGGTCTAGGCAGGAGGCATTTGTGAACGGGTACGAAGTCATCCATGAAAAATCGCCGGCATTCTACGACCGCTACGAACGTAAAGGGGAGCTTCAGCAGCAGACCCATTACTGCCCTGGCTGTGGACACGGCATTGTTCATAAACTGATTGCCGAATCCATCACCGAGCTCGGCTTGCAGGACCGTACTGTCCTGGTGAGCCCGGTGGGATGCTCGGTTTTCGCGTATTACTACTTCGATGTGGGCAACGTGCAGGTGGCGCACGGACGCGCACCCGCCGCTGCGACCGCACTGAAACGTTCGCATCCCGAGTCGATCGTGATGGCATACCAGGGCGATGGCGATTTGGCGGCCATTGGTACCGCGGAAATCGTCCACGCCGCCAATCGCGGTGAGAACATCTGCGTGTTTTTCGTCAACAACTCAGTCTATGGCATGACTGGCGGACAAATGGCGCCGACCTCGCTGATGGGCGAAGTGACTACGACCTCGCCGTGGGGACGCCGCGCCAGCAATGAAGGACTGCCGTTACATGTTTGCGAACTGCTGGCTGCGCTGGAAACGCCCACTTACATCGAGCGAGTATCGCTGCACGACATGAAGAACGTCATGAAGGCCAAGCGCGCCGTGAAGAAGGCGTTGGATATCCAGAAAAACGGCGGCGGCTTCTCGCTGATCGAAATTCTTTCTCCGTGCCCGACCATCATGAAGATGGATCCGGTCGTGGCGCGCAAGTGGGTCGGCGACACGCTGGTAAAAGCCTTTCCATTGGGAGTCTTTCGCGATCGTAAGCCGGAGTTGCCGCCCGGGCCCAAGATTCCGGTGAAGACTGTCGCCGAGGCGCTGGACGTGGACGAGAATGCTTCAGAAATCGCGCCCGCGCGCCGTCATCACACCCGCGATCTGACGGTGAAGATTGCCGGCTTCGGCGGACAGGGCATCCTGTTAATGGGACAATTGCTGGCCGAAATGGGATTGCGCGAGCACATGGAAGTGAGCTGGTTGCCGTCGTACGGTCCGGAGATGCGCAGTGGCAGCGCCCACTGTCACGTTTCGCTGTCGCACCAGCGCATCGGCTCGCCGCTCATCTCGCAGCCCGAAGTCTTGATTGCGATGAACGAACTCTCTCTTCACAAGTTCGCTGCCAGCGTGGCTTCCGGCGGATTGATCCTCTACAACCAGACTGCGCTGCCCGAGGGCTTCAGCGCGCCGCAAGCGCGCATAGTATGCGTGCCTGCGTCGGAGATTGCCGACCGTCTGGGTTCGGCCAAGGTTGCCAATGTGGTCATGCTGGCGGCGTTGCTGGAAGAGACCGAGTGCTTGCCCGCCGAGTCGGCGATTTCGGTCTTGGAGACGACGGTGAAGAATCCCAAGCTGCTCGAACTCGACCGGCAGGCCATGAAGGCCGGACGCGATTACGTGGACACCGAGGTTGAAGTGGGCGCGGTATCGCAGCCGGATGGGTATTCGTACTAAAAAAACTGGCTGCAATCCCTAGAGCGGTTTCGTAGTGGCTGTATCCGTTTTGAAGGGGTACGCCTTCAGGCGTACCGAAAAGGTCGCTCGAAGCCATCGGCTTTAGCCGCTGAGGGAAACGTACCTCAGGGCCTGAAGGCCGAGTCATTTACAGCCGATCGACACGGCTAAAAGCCGTGCCCTTTCAAAGAGACTACAGCAACTCAGAAACTTGCTCTGGCCAAAGCCTCCGCTTGTCTTAGCGGAGGTTTTTCGCAGACTCGAAGGATCGCAGGCGACGTCATGGATCCTCCCACTTAAAATTTCGCGCATCCCAGACATGGTCCGAGCGAATCCAATATCACGTCCGGAACGAGACGCCTCTTATCTGGATGGTTCGGGCGGATCATCGTCTCCGGGCAGCGTCACGAGTGGTGTCGCGGGAGTTTTTACCGTTTCCTCCCCTTGAGTCCGGCTGAAGCAGAACGGTGTCAGGCAGGACTACACCACTCGCTTTTCCAACCCACAGAGCAAAACGGAAGACTCAATGCATCAGCCCTGTCAGGAACGCAGCCAGAAGGACCAACACCAAAGTTGCCCGCCAGCGCCTCCCTTCGGGCAACGGACCTCCGCCGGAGACGCGAGGCGGCACCCAGAACAGGGCCACAACCGCCAGAATCAACGCCGGCACGAAAAGAAAAGCCAGTAAGGCGTACTGCGCGCCGCTTTGCGCAAATAATTTGTCCTGGCGCAGAGGAGACGCCAGAGCGCTTCCCAGGAACCAACACAATACCGCGCTGCCTAGTCCTGCGACGGCGCCAAGTAAGCGCAAAATTGGAGACGTCATCGTTATTGCTAGCAGTGTAACAGTTCAAACGGAGAGGGCCGAAACCGCGATGTTGTGGGTAGTGTCTCAGTTTCAACGGTGGGAAGACGATTTGAGGTAGAGCGGGCCTTCAGGCCCGCGTCCCAAGCGCGAGGAGAATTTGAGTGCCTTTCAGGCACGGCACAAACCCGCGTTCAGCTTAACGCGCCGCCGGTACAGTAGGCGCGACAGTTCTCGTTAGCTTCCAGGGTTGCAGCTTCGGCATCCCCGGAGGCATGGACATGGCGCTCATTTTGAGTTCGGCTGCAGTCTCGCTCGTAAGCCGCATGGTAAACCGGTCAGTATCTTTGGTGTTCGGGTTTTTTGCGGTTATCAACAAGCCATCGCCGTTCAGGGTCGCATCCTGGATCAGTTCGGTGACCTGCGTGTCGCCTACACTCTTCAGGTTGCCCGCGTCATTAAATTTAAGGTCATTGGCACGACGCAATGACCCCGAAAACTGTTGGCCCTGCAGAGTAAGCTGCACTGTCAACCACGGGCGCTGCTCAAAAGTTCCTGTCCAGGTTCCTGCGTAACCCGCCAGCGGGGACTTCTTGATGGGCTTGACTTGGGTCGACGAGGTCTGCGACCAAGCGACACTACCAACCGCCAGCACGGCCATCATGACAATCGCACGATATCCCATCGATAATCTCCAAGTAGTTGCTACAAAATTGTACTCTGAACTCGCATCGCAACGCAGTTGTGAAAATATCGACAAGGCGCGTCTTCGGGCGTCGACCAACCGTCTCTCTAACAAGAACTCAGCTCATAAATTGTTTTGTATCAGGGCACGGCTTCAGACGTGCCGCAATGGGTCAAAAACGTCTTGGGCTTCAGCCCCTGCGGGGACCTGTTTTTGCCGGGGCTAAAGAGTCTGTGTGAGAACAAGAGTTTTGGTTCGCGTGTGGACCGGATCGAGCGAACATCGAGCCTGAAGGGCGGAATAATGATAGCCCAGCACGTAGCCGAAGGCGGAGTGCTGGGTGAGGTGGGAAGTAGGTCCGAGTCTCCCGGGGACGACACAGGTTCTCACACAGGCTCTAAAGCCCTAACCTTTTCTGCGCTCCGTTCGGCACGACTAAAAGAGGCTGCTGAAAAACTCCCTACTGAGAACAGCCTGGGTAGTGCGGGCCTTCCAGGCCCGCGTTCACCGGGTCTTGTGAAGAGGGCTTTAGCCCCTGAGGTACCTCGTCCAAAGCCGCTAAAATGGCCTCTTTTATGCAATGTCCCCAGGCCTAAAGGCCGTTTCACGGTACTCGCTTGACGCGGCGCTGAAGCGCCGCACTACCCGAACTCGCTCCGGAAAGGACTTTTTCAGCGGCCTGTAAAAGTCGTGCCCTGATACAAGCAGTGCCATTTATGAGATGAGTTCAAGTAGCGAATGCTACGAAATACGAAATAAGGAGAACGGGAGCGCGTTCTCCTCTAGGGACGAGTGGCACAGTCGGGCGGTAGCAACCCGCCACGACTGCAGGCAAGGCGCGGAACATTATTCGCCGGCTACGGGGCTTAGACTTTGACGATCGCCCTTGAAGAACCGCGTGGGCACAGGCTGCCGTGCGCGTTCTTCCTGGTGACAGTTCCAGCATAGCGGGCGCATGTGCTGCAAGGTTGACTGCAGGTCCTCGAGATGCATGTGGCGCAACTCGAACAGCTGGTGCTGCTCGTTAAGCAGTGCGAGGCGGCTCCGCCTCCAATCCGACGCAGAAAGGCTGCGCTCGCAGATTGCGCAGATTTTGCCTTCGTACCACTTGGTCAGGAGCCGGTCCACATTTTCTGGAGACGGATTGACTTGCGCCAGGCATTCTTGACCGCAGTCGCCCTTCTCGGGCCAGCGTGAACATGACTTCAGCCGCGTATGCTCCAAGCCACGCAGAGCGGTCCAGAATGCAAACTCATGGTCGACTTCGATGTCGACTGGCTGGCCCGAGTCCGGACAAAGTGCCGCCTGCCGGCCGCGGTTCTGGTAGTAACTTTGCAGGCTCAGTGCCACAGGCAGTCCGGTGACAAGAACCGCGCCAAGAAAGAAGAGGACGATGGGAAACAAAGCAAAAGTCAACATAACTCACCTGCCGCCGGGAACGGGTCCGACAAGATATTTGTAAGCCGCCTTATCACTACAGTTCAGTGACGCGGCGCACATGGGGATGTGACTTGCTGGGAAAGGCGGACAACCAGGCCCCCGACGGCCTCGATGGACTTGGCCATTCGGTGGCTTTTTCCGTAACCGGTTCCCGTTATCCGCGCATGCGGTCTGTCTAACAACTTCCCGGCCGCGCACGGGTTGATATGTATTCCGTTACGCTGACCTCGGGGCGCGAACTGCAGCGGCGGATTAAGGAAGACTTGCCCCTGCGCTATTTGGCGGGGGGCGAGACGCCCGACGATTGGGCGCTGAGCGCCTTTCGCCGCCGGCATCCGCGGGCGATCAATGACGTCTTTACCCAGACATTGGAGCTGGTACGCGACGGTGGGCTGGGCAAGTTCGGGGTGGTAGCGGTGGATTCGACTGCCCTTGCCGCGCACAACAGCAAGCAGCGGGTCGACACCCGGCGGCGGCTGCGCGAGCAACGGCTGAAGTATCGCCGCCAGGTGCGGCATTGGCAGAAACAGTGCGCGGCGACGGAGCCGGTGGTGGCCGAGTATGCCGCGACGCAACTGCAGCGCCTGCAGCAACGCCTGGCGGAGTGCTCCTGAATCAGCAAGTCTTTGAATAAGAGCGGGCTTACCGCAGTGCAGGGCACGGATTCAGAGGCCGGGTGCTGCGCAAAAACGTCGCTCCATCATTGGCTACACGGCGGAAGTTCGGGTAGTGCAGGACCGCTTCATGTGGCGCAACGCGTGATCAGCGAGTACCGAGAACGATTCGCTGCTGCCCATGCTGGAGGAAGTCAAGCGCCAGTGCGGGGCGCGGCCGCATACCGTGCTGGCCGATGCCGGCTACTACAAGAAACAGCAACCTGCGGCAACTGGAGAAGGCCACAACATCACGGGGTATATTCCCGACTCCAAATGGCTGCCGCGCTCAATCGCGGGCGCCGCGTGCACGGGCGAGCGCGGGCTCCGGAGATGCAGCGTATGCGGCGGCGATTGCGGACTCCGGAGGGCAGGAAATGGTATGCCCAGCGCAAGGCCTTGGTGGAAGGGGCCTTCGGGACGCTGAAGAGCGAAGGCGATCTGCAGCGCTTCCGCTTGTGCGGCGTGGTGAAGGTGGGCATCGAGTTTGCCCTGGGCGCTATCGGCCACAATCTGACCCGGTGGCATGCGGAACGCGATCCGAATTCGCCCCTGTGGAGTGCCCGCACTACCCGGGCTGTTGTCAGGAGGTAGTTTTTCAGCTGCCTATTCAGCCGTGCCGAACCGCGACGTAAGAAAACGTGGCCTTTAGGCCCTGAGGGCGAAAGTCGAATGACCTCATTGAATTCGTGAACGAATTTCTGATTCACCACGCTGGTTGTCACCGCCATCCCTGGAAGCGAGCTACCTTGCCGACTCACTCGCGCGCGAGCGCGCCACGACGCTGCATCTTATTGGCGACGCTGACGTGTCTCTTGGCGCCATATCTGCTACTTCGTGGTCAGGAGACGCCCACCTTTTCTTCCAACGTCAAAGTTGTGAACGTGCTGGCGACGGTGCGCGACAAACACGGCCAGATCGTAAATAACCTGACCAAAGACGATTTCAAGCTGGAGGAAGACGGCCGGCCGCAGACCATCCGCTACTTTGCCAAAGAGAGTGATCTCCCGCTCACCCTGGGCTTGCTAGTGGATACCAGCATGAGTCAACGCCGCGTGCTGGAGCAGGAGCGCATTGCCAGCTACGCCTTCCTGGAACACCTGATGCGCGAAGACAAGGACAAGGCATTCGTCATCCATTTTGATTGGGACATTGAGCTGCTGCAGGACCTGACTTCCTCGCGCAAGAAATTGAACATCGCGCTGGAGAAGCTGGACAATCCGGAGTTCGAGCAGAGCGGTGGGGGAGGCGGGGGCCCGGGCGGTTCGGGCGGCCATCATCGCGGCGGAGGTACCACACTGTATGACGCTGTCTTCCTTGCCTCGGACGAACTGATGCAGAAGCAGCAAGGCCGCAAGGCGCTCATCATTCTTTCTGACGGCGTCGATACCGGAAGCAAGGTAACCCTGAGCCGCGCTATCGAGGCGGCCCAGCGTGCGAACACTCTGGTGTATTCCATCCTGTTCTCCGATAAAGATGCTTATGGAGGCGGCTACGGCGGATACCCAGGCGGGATGGGAGGCGGCATGGGTCGTCACGGCGGCATGGGTCGCGGCGGTCCTATGGGATATCCGCAGCAATCCCATCCTGATGGCAAGAAAGTTCTGGAGCAGATTTCCAAAGAGACCGGCGGCCGCTTCTTCGAAGTCTCCAAAAAGCAATCGATCGATCAGATCTACGCCAGCATTGAAGAAGAGCTACGCAACCAGTACAGCCTGGGCTATTCTCCCGACAAGGCCGACGCCACACCTGGCTATCACAAGATCCACGTGACCACGACCCAGAAAGACTTGGTAGTGCAGACCCGAGATGGATACTACAGCGCCGGCACAAGCGCCGCCCAGCCTTAGCTTCAGCTGCAGGGCTAACACCTCACGGAAAATCAAGCATACGGCCGCGCAGGACTCCAGGTTACTCATGCAATGGCCTGTTATCGCCAGTTATCTGCTACGAAAGCCCCGACCCGTGCTAGGATTGGGGCCATTTCGCTCCCCGGTCCACGAAACTGCTTAGAGCGAGATCGATCTGCCTCTGCCTCGGCTTCTATTTGGAGGACCACGATGTCGAACATTAAACTCACGTCCGCTCGAAGTTCGCTGCTGACAATCCTCGCGGCTTTTTTCGTTATCTCAGGTGCTTGGGGACAAACCTTCAGGGTGTTGCATTCCTTTGGCGCCAGTGGCGACGGCTTATTGCCTGTAGGCGGCCAGGTGTTTGATCGCCAGGGAAATCTATATGGAGTTACCGAAGCCGGTCCGTTGGGCAATGGGTGTTTAGGTAACGAAGGATGCGGCACCGTGTATCAACTGAAGCCGAACGGAGACGGTACATGGTCGGAGTCGGTAATTCACGCGTTCAACGGGAGCGACGCCGCATTCCCCTTAACATCCCCGAGCTTTGATCCTCAGGGCAACCTTGACGGTACCGCTGACGGTCACGCCGGTGCGGGAACATTCCCAGCTGTCGTTTACCAATTGTCACCAACGTCCAATGGCACTTGGACGGAATCGATCCTTTACCAGTTTCCCAACTCTCGAGACAATAGCCCGGGGGCATTGACCTACGACCCAGCCGGCAACGTCTACGGAGTAACCGCTGGTGGGGGCGTGAATGATACTGGCTCTGTTTTTAAGCTGAATCGAGCGTCAGGATGGCAGGAGCAGCTTCTGCTCTCATTCGACGGGGATCCTGATCCTAGCGGGATTAGCCCTCAGGGTGCGATCACACTCGATGGCGACGGTGATCTCTATGGCGCGACGATCCTCGGTGGCGCTCATGAATGTGGTGTTGTCTACAAGCTGACGAATCAGGGAAGCTTTTTTTGGAAGGAGACTGTGTTGCACGACTTCGCCTGCGGCGCTGATGGCTTTTACCCCATCGGTGCAACTTTTGGCCCCGATGGCAGCCTCTACGGTGTGACTGCGATCGGCGGGGACCGGGGGAGTTTTCGTTGCGGCTGTGGAACAGTCTTTAGACTCACGCCTAATTCAGATGGCACTTGGACGAAGAGCACGCTGTACGCGTTTCGAGGCGGCACCAGCGATGGAGCATTTCCTGAGGGTAGTCTGGTGTTTGATGGGGCAGGAAACATCTATAGCACGACCAACAACGGCGGCAACAACTCGTGCATCCTCGGATGCGGTACGGTATTCAAGCTGACGCCGTCGGCCGGAGGTCAGTGGACAGAAAGCATCCTGCATTTCTTCACCGGTGGTTCAGACGGCTCTAAGCCAATAGGCACGATGGCAATCGACGGGGCCGGCAATCTTTACGGCGCAACGTATCAAGGTGGCGTATATGGCGACGGCGTGGCATTCGAGATCACGCCGTAACGGCCGCTCCTAATTCCAGCGTTTCATAACTGTCGTAACATCGCCAACTCGTTCACGATCCCCGCTGGTCACCCGGAACAGGGTTGGTTACCACATTGCCTGTTAGCGCCAGCAATCCGCAAGGTGGCAATGTGTGGTGTGGTCGTGACACAGCATCGGTCCTCTCCGAACGGGATGCGTCATAGACTCAGCCGAAAATTTCAAACTGAGGCGTTCCCTATGTGCCTTTTGTGATTGCAAACGTAAGGCGAAGGTGCTACCGTTTCCGGCCACCAATGGGGGACAGCCCCTAGTACTGTTTTCCCACCGGCCGACTCAGAAAAGAGGACATCGTGAAAAAGCACTCGCCGACCTGCTGGCGCCAATTTCTAGGCGCGGCGGAGATACTGTCGTTTGTCGCCTTGCTTTGTCTCGTGGGCGGAAACGCTTCGGGCCAACTTTCACAATCTGCCGCAACATTGAGCCTCGCCAAAACCAGAGATGCGAGCGCACCCGGGGTCACAGCCAGCGTTTCACCGGGCCCGGCTTCGCGTTCGCGGCTGGACGCGGCCTACGGCAAATTGCCGTTGAGCTTTGAGGCCAACCAAGGCCAGACCAATTCCGAGGTAAAGTTCCTCTCGCGAGGCCGCGGATACACACTGTTTCTGACTGGCACCGAAGCAGTGCTGGCGTTGAACAAGGCAGAAATTAGCGGCGGTACTCGGACATCGGAATTCGGAACTCGTCGCTCGCCGCTTGCCACTCGCCATGCGGCCTCTGTTCTGAGGATGAGCCTAGTAGGTGCGAGCGAGTCGGCGCTGGTTAGCGGCTTAGAACAGCTGCCAGGCAAGAGCAATTACTTCATCGGCAACGATCCCAAGCAGTGGCGGACTGACGTGGCGAATTACGCTAAGGTGCGATACCAGAACGTTTATCCTGGCGTCGATCTGGTCTATTACGGCAACCAGGGACAGCTCGAATATGACTTTGTAGTGGCGCCGGGTGCGAACCCTGATCGGATCAAGTTGGATGTAATGGCGGCCCTGGGTGTGCGCCCATCGTCTGCCGCCGGTGGAAAGAAGAGCGCACATGTAGACGCGCCTCTTCGGATCGCAACGAATGGTGATCTGGTGGTGAGTCTTAACGGCGACGAAGTCCGCTTCCACAAGCCCGTGGTTTATCAGGAGGTAGATGCGGGTTCGTCCAGCCAACGGCGAGATCGGGGCATATACTCGTCTCTACAACGCCGATATTCAGAAGGTCGTTACGTGCTGGAGGCAGGCAACCAAGTAACTTTCCAAGTGGGCGCCTATGACAGAACAGAACCTTTAATCATCGATCCCGTGCTGACGTATTCCGGCTATCTCGGCGGCAGCAACACCGATCAAGCGGCCAGCATTGCCGTGGACAACGCGGGCAATGTCTACGTGGCAGGCTACACCCAGTCGCTCGACTTCCCGAAGATTAATCAGATCTCCGGCGCCTGCGAAGCAGGTTGCGATAGCGGGAACGACGATGCCTTCGTGACCAAGGTCAATGCTGCGGGCACCGCACTGGTTTACTCCAGCTATTTGGGTGGCAGCGGTGGAGACAGTGTGAGCAGCATAGCCGTGGACAGCGCCGACAATGTGTATCTAACGGGAGGGGGGAATTCCTCGGACTTTCCCCGAGTAAACCAGATCTCGGGAGCATGCCAGGGAAGTTGCGGCAGCGGATCCAACAACGACGCCTTCGTGACCAAGATCAATGCTGCCGGTAATGCCCTGGTTTACTCCAGCTTAATCGGCGGCAGTGGTGACGAGGATGACGACGGCTTCGCTGGCATCGCCGTGGACAGCTCCGGCAATGCCTATCTCACGGGCAACACCTTTTCTACCGACTTTCCCCGAGTGAACCAGATACCAGGCGCCTGCAACGGAAGTTGCGGCAGCGGATCCATCGACGTCTTCGTGACCAAGGTCAATGCTGCCGGCTCCGCGCTGGTCTATTCCAGCTACCTCGGCGGCAGTGGCACAGACATCGGGTTCGGTATCGCCGTGGACGGCGCCGGCAGTGCCTATCTGACGGGTCTCATCGGTTCGCCCGACTTTCCGCGGGTGAACCAGATTCCAGGTGCCTGCAATGGAAGCTGCGGCGCCGGGATTAATTACGACATCTACGTAACCAAGATCAATGCTGCGGGCACCGCACTGGTTTACTCCAGCTACCTCGGTGGCAGCGCGGACGATTACGGTCGAGGCATCGCCGTGGACGGTGCGGGCAATGCCTACCTGGCCGGCCGTGCCTCCTCGGTCGACTTTCCCACCGTGAATCAGATCTACGGTGCTTGTCCTCAGGACTCCTGCAGCGCCTTTGTTGCCAAAATCAATGCTTCAGGCACCGCTTTGGTTTATTCCAGCCGCTTCGGAGGCAGCAGCGGCAACGGACAAGCACACTCCATCGCCGTGGACAGTTCAGGCAGCGCCTATGTGACTGGCGAAACCGAATCGACTGATTTCCCGCTAGTCAATCCCATCCTCGGCGCCTGTCGAGGAAGCTGCGGCAGCGGAGCTAACCTCGACGGTTTCGTGACAAAAATCAATGCTGCCGGTAATGCGCTGGTTTACTCCAGCTATCTCGGCGGCAGCGGCGACGATAATGGAGGTTCCTTCGTTTGCAACGCTAGCATCACCGTGGACGGTTTGCATGATGTCTACTTGAGCGGCTGTACACTCTCTAGCGACTTTCCCCGGATGAATCAGATATCAGATGCCTGCAACGGAAGCTGCGGCACCGGTGGTAACGTTGACGCTTTTGTGACGAAGATCGCGCCATCGTCCAACGTTGGCCTGAATCCTAGCGCCTTGAGCTTCGGTTCCCCTGGGATGACAAAAACTATCACGCTAACGAATACCGGCGAATTGCCTTTGATGATCGACAGCATCGCGATCACTGGCACCGATCAGGGCGATTTCGAACAGGCCAACAACTGCCCGATCAGCCCGCAAACGCTCGCCTCCGGAGATCACTGCACCATCGCGGTGGCCTTCACCGCGAGGGGCACAGGACAGAGAACCGCAAACTTGACCATCATAGACAATGCCCCGGATAGTCCGCAGATGGTCCCGCTTACTGGTATGGCGAGAGCGCCAGGCGCCCTCTGAAATGAGCAATCTGGCTGATCTGGCAATCAGGGTCAAGTCAGCGCACTAGCTCGGCCCGTTATGCCGGGGCGGCACTAAGCCGTCCCGGATTCTTATTCCAAGCAACTGCGCTCAACATTTTGATTCGAGCAAGGTGCGATAAATCTCCGATTGTCGGCAGCAAGGAGAGTGACTCTGCACGACGACTCGGATAGCTGGCGTAATATCGCCATTGCACTCACAACCCCAAAAAGGCCAACTCTGGCCCACGTTGGCCGCTCCCACTCTCAATGACCACGAACTGTGGAAGGCCGCGAAGTGCGTTGCGGTGAAGGCGGTTCTTGGCGGGGTGTTTGGAGGCGCGGGTGGGAGTCGAACCCACGCATAAAGGTTTTGCAGACCTTCCCCTAGCCACTTGGGTACCGCGCCGCCCGAATGCCCAACATAACCCGTTCCACTCCTAAACTCTAGGTTGTTCACCACTGCTGACTGGACAACGCCTATCCTGCATTTACAATCCATACACTTTGCTGTGGTAAAGAAATTGATAGCTCTCATCACGAACTTCGCTAACATTGCATGAACGTCATTGAATTCAGCGCGCTGATCGGCCTTGGTTCGCTGCTGGCTGGATTTCTCGGAGCGCTGACCGGCTTGGGCGGCGGGGTAGTGCTGGTGCCAATGCTGGCGCTGCTATTTCACGTCGACATTCGCTACGCCATCGGCGCGTCGCTGGTTTCGGTGATCGCGACCTCGTCCGGCGCGGCTGCGGCGTATGTCCGCGAAGGCTATTCCAACATTCGCATTGGCATGTTTCTGGAGACTGCAACCACGGCGGGCGCGCTGGCTGGGGCTGCCCTCGTTCTGTACGTTTCCACCAACGCAATCGCAATTGTGTTTGGAGGCGTGCTTCTCTATTCAGCGTATCTCTCGAGCCGCCACTATAAAGACAATGCCGGCCTTGCATCCTCGAGACTGGCGGAGCGATTACGCCTGAACGGCACCTATCCCGGTCCTGAGGGAAAGCAGCCCTACAACGTTACCGGCGTGCCCGCGGGCTACGGAATTATGTTCCTGGCGGGAGTGCTCTCCGGACTGTTGGGCATCGGCTCGGGCGCCGTCAAGGTGCTGGCCATGGACCAGGCGATGAAGATCCCCTTTAAAGTCTCGACCACGACCAGCAACTTCATGATCGGGGTGACTGCTGCTGCGAGCGCCGGTCTGTACCTTCATCGCGGATACATTACGCCCGGGCTGGCGGGGCCGGTAATGCTAGGGGTGCTGGCTGGTTCGATTATCGGAGCCCGGGTGCTGGTCAAGGTCAAAGTCAAAGTGTTGCGATACTTGTTCGCCGCGGTCATCGTGGTATTGGGGTCTGAGATGATCTACAAGGGAATTGTGGGGCGAATATGAGCGCCCAAGACTGGAATGATCAACGCATAGAAGTGATTATCGGCGCGCTACTGCGTACGGGCGTACTCTTGGCGGCCAGCGTAGTTTTCCTGGGTGTTGTAATTTACCTGGCTCGCCACGGTAGCGAAATACCGAGCTATACGGTGTTCCATGGCGATCCTCACAACTTGACACGCTTGAGCGCTATCGTTCACGGGGCGCTGAGCATGAGCGGCAGCGCGATTGTGCAGCTCGGGTTACTGTTGCTGATCGCAACTCCAGTGGCGCGAGTACTCTTTTCGGCGATCGCCTTCGCCATTGAGCGCGACTACCTCTACGTCGCTATCACCCTGGTCGTACTGGGAATCCTGCTGTACAGTTTGTTCATGTCCGGCGTGTAAGTTTGGCCGTGCGGCGAACTTGCGAAAAACGCTTCGGCCCGTTATTGTCGAAAGCCGCCGCCTCTGCGGGCGGATCAAATTTTTACATCACAGGGAGGAAGAATGGCGGGAGTAAACCTTGCAGACGCGCGCCGCGTGATCGCGGCGGCTGAAAAGAAGGCGCAGGAGATTGGTCAGCCCATGAACATTGCGGTGGCTGATGAGGGCGGTAATATCGTGTCCCATGTACGCATGGACGGAGCCTGGATTGGCAGCATCGATATTTCCATAAAAAAGGCTTACACCTCGCGGGCATTCGATATCACGACCAAGGACTTGGCTACCCATACCCAGTCAGGCGGGCAATTTTTCGGCATTCATGTATCCAATGACTGCAAGATTATGATCTTCGCCGGAGGCATTCCGCTAAAGCGCGATGGCAAAGTTGTGGGTGCGATCGGAGTCAGCGGCGGTTCGGGCGAACAGGACCATGCCGTTGCCGAGGCTGGTGCGGCTGCGTTCTAAACTCTGTTGTGGAAGCTACTGCCATGGAATGCAGGAGATCAAGATGGAGCAGGACATGTTTGCCGCGATTACCGCAAATGACAAGGACAGGGTCGCGCAGTTGATTGCGGCAGACCCGAACGCGTCACATGCCCGCAACTCGGGTGGCATTTCTGCATTGATGCAGGCGCGTTACGAAAACAGGTTGGAGATCGTTGAGTTGTTGCGGCAGTCGGCCGGTGAACTCGATGTGTTCGAGTCAGCCGGGTTAGGGGATGTCGTGCAGCTCAACAAGCTTCTCGCGAAGGATGCTGGGCTGGTCAAGACGCGAAGCGCGGATGGCTTTACGCCCTTGCATCTGGCCTGCTTCTTCGGACACCTCGAGGCGGCAAAGGCTTTGGTTGCTCATGGGGCCGACCCTAACGCTGTTTCTCCTGCCCGAATCGCGGTCATCCATAGCGCCGCCGCTTCGCGCAATGCAGAGTTGTTGAAGCTTGTCTTGCAGGCGGGTGCGGACCCCGATGCTCAACAGCAACGCGGCTATACCGCCTTGCACGAAGCTGCCATGCATAACAGCGTGGAGCGGGCGCGAGCGCTGTTGGATGCAGGCGCCAACCCGGGCATCAAGAGCGACGAGGGGCAGACTGCGCTCGACATGGCTACGCAAAGCGGCAACAAGGAGGTCGCGGAGCTGCTGACGTCCCGCAAGTAAGAAGGTCTGCCGCGATAGGGCTATTGCGACTCGGTGCGCACAGCGGCGGAGTGGTTGCGAAGTATCACCGTACCGGTCAGCACGGCGCAAAACAGCAGTAGCACGCGAGCCACGTTGGCGTGGAGCACGGGATCGCCCAGCAAGATTCTCACCAGCCCAAAAGCAGCACTCGCTGCACAAAAAGCGAAGTAAAGCTTCTCCTTAGCGCAATGCGAAAAGCGCAGCAGGACCACAAGGACTGTCGTGACGATTACATAAATCGCCAGCAGCACGATACTGCCGGTAACCTTCTCGCGGTGAATTGAAAAAGCCTCGGCCCGCGAAATGGCGAGTTGTACTCCAGCCACGCCGAGAAAGAATACAGAGTGCACTAGCGCGATGATGGCGCGCTTGCGATTGTTGATGATGGCAAAACGATCCATAAACACAGCCCCATTGTGCCAAACCGACGCACAACGGGCTGTGACCTAAATCACAGGGGAAGACTTTTCTGCCGAGCCGGTGGAGCTGAATGCTGAGAGCTGACGGCTGAATACTGGAGGCGCGGGTGGGAATCGAACCCACGCATAAAGGTTTTGCAGACCTCTCCCTTACCACTTGGGTACCGCGCCTCGAATGGGTGAAGCGAAAAACCCTCGCGCACGGCGAGGGCGACAACTTCTGGAGCGGGAGACGGGATTTGAACCCGCGACTTCGACCTTGGCAAGGTCGCACTCTACCACTGAGTTACTCCCGCTCGCCGTATTCGATTATAGCGAAAGCCTGAACTGCCGGGCAAATGAACACGAGACACACCGTTAAGTCGAAATCATTCACCACGGAGACACGGAGGGCACGGAGTTCCATATCTCATAGCGTTTGGGGTTGTCATTGCGGGTCAGGTGGTCCTGCGATCAATCCATAGGAATGAAATTAGCCACGGAGATACTCCTGCGGAAGCAAAAAATCCGTGTTCTCCGTGTCTCCGTGGTGAATGATAAGTGCCAGTCAGTAGACTCCACCGTGCCCGGTGGCATGGTCGGCGTTGACGCGTGAGGTAATCTCGTTGCGTACATCCCAGAGTGCGCGATACAGCGGATATTCCATCCTCTGCTTGAGTACTTCCACTGGCGTCCCCATCGTGCCGACTACGCCGCCGCCAATGATTCGCTGCGCCAGCTTGAGGTGGGCATAGCGGAAAAGTTGCATGTGCTCGTCGTAATCGATCAGCTCCTCGGCGATATCGTGCAGTTCAAAGAATTCTGCGTGCCGGCGATAGAGCTCTTCCAGGGTCAGGCCCGCATTCTTCAGCTGCTCAAAAAACGCGTCGGCGAGTCGCGGCGAGATGTGCAACAGCGCCAGGAACCCGGGCGAGTCGAGTCCGCTCCCGTGCCCCAGTCCTGCGCGGATGATGTGGTACTCGTACGGCGTGATGGTCTCAAGCAAGCTGAGCATGCGCACCGGATAATCGAGCATCTTGTTGGCGCGCCTCAGCAGCCGCGCCGCATTCCTGAAGTCTCCCTCGAGAATGCATTGCCGCGCGCGATCCAGTTCCCACGCTGTCCCCTTCATCAGCAATTCCGAAGCCTGATGAGTCACTTGAAAAGTCAGCTCGTCGGGATGCAGCATTTCTTCCGGCGGCTTCTGTAGCGCCAGTAATTCATCGCTGCGCAAGTAGCGCTCGTAATCGGAAGCGCCTTTTCCCGGCAGGATAGGCGAACGAAGATCTTCAGTCATGGGCGAGACTCCACTGGGGGTCCTTCTCGGGCGGCACGATGGAACCATCGCGCATGTGAATGATGCGATCGCCATAGGACGCGGCTTCGGGATTGTGCGTGATCATTAACACCGTCTGGCCTAGCTCCTGGTTGGATTGCCGCAGCATCTTCAGAACGATTTCGGAATTCTGCGAATCGAGATTGCCGGTGGGCTCGTCGGCCAGCACGATGGCGGGTTGATTCACCAGCGCACGCGCCAAGGCCACTCGTTGTTGCTCACCGCCGCTCAGTTCGGAAGGACGGTGGTCGAGTCGCTGGTCGATGCCCAACAGCCGCGTGATTCGCTCAATGTATTCGCGGTTGCCGTTTCCGTTGCTGCGGCCTGCGATGTCGCGGGCAATGTCGATATTGCCTTGTGCAGTCAGGGTCGGCAGCAGGTTAAATTTCTGGAAAACAAAACCGATTTTCGATTTTCGCATTCGCGTCCGTGCTGAATCGGACAACGCGGTGAAGTCGATACCACCGATCAGCACACGTCCGGAGTCGGCGTGGGTCAAGCCACCCAGGATGTAGAACAGGGTGGATTTTCCGCTGCCGGAGGGTCCGACAATGCTGACGAACTCACCCTTCTCGACCTCGAGTGAAACTCCGCGCAATGCCGGTACATCCACTTTGCCGATGTGGTAGGTTTTGCGAACATCCTCAGCTTGGATCATCCACGCCATGCGAATCTTTGATTATTACACGAAACGATTACGGGATCGGGGCCAGCGCAAGGTGGCTGGAGCTCGGGTAGTGCGGGCCTTCAGGCCCGCGTCCGAGGGCGAGAATAAAATCGCTTTAGCCGCTGAGGTCGACGACCTCAGCGGCTGAAGCCAGGAATTAGACGGGCGTTCTTACCGCGGGCCTGAAGGCCCGCACTACCGGTACGAGCGGATACTCAATCCTGGAATCGCTGGAGCCAGAGTCGCTGAACTCGCGCTGCCCGCCACTCGTCCGATACTCCCCAAGCCTGAACTTTGGGATTACAACAACAGCATGGCAAGAGCATCTTGCGAGGCGAAACACGCACAGCTAATCGAGCGGGCCGTAGAGTGGCTGCGCCATACCTACAGATGCGGCATCATCCTCTCCGAGCAGTATTGCGCCAGCGGCGAAGTTCCTGACGTGATTGGGTGGAAAAGCTTCTGCCAGTCGGTGCTGGTGGAATGTAAAGTTTCGCGTAGCGATTTTCTCGCCGACGCCAACAAACCGTTTCGTCTTAAACCGGAAGAGGGCCTCGGCAGCCGGCGGTTCTATATGGCGCCGCCGGGATTGATCGCGCGTGAAGAACTCCCGCCGCATTGGGGATTGCTGGAGTGCAAAGGCCGGCAGGTAAAAATGTCGGTTAAACCCGGAAAGCCGGAGCTGCGAGGTCCCGTGGGTTTGATGAAGGAGATGAACCTTCTGCTGGCCAGCCTGCGGCGGGTGGAAGTGCGCATTGAGCCGCAGTCCATCACCGACTTTCTGAAGTGGAAGAACCGCCTGATGGAATACAACGGAGGCCGGTTGCCCGAAGGCATTGCCGGGCCACAAGAGGAAGAGAATCACTATCTCATAACGTGATCGGTGGGATGTTGGAAGCCTGTCTGCCTACCCCTCGGGAAGCATTCCCCGCCATCAAGCTTTGCATCAGAGGGCTCGGAGTATCTCTTTCATCCGCTGCACGAAAACGGAATCAGTTACCTCGTAGGTCGATTCCGCCGGACTGGACGGGTGTCCAAACCTGACTTGTGGATTTGCTTGCGTCGAGCTCTCCTGCCGCTCTGAAAACGCTGTCATGTGGATCTGGGTGCAACCAGTCGCGGCCACCAGGTCGGGTACATTGTCGACTGCGATGCCCGCGCCCGGCAGCACCTCGATCCTGCCCGCCGCACGCTCGATAAGTTGGCTAATGAGTTTACTGCCCTCGGGAGCGCCGCTGCGTTGGCCGCTGGTGAGCACTCGCGTAATTCCCAGGTCGATCAGCTCTTCCAAAGCACGGAAGGGATCGGGAGTGACATCGAAGGCGCGATGAAACACCGCCTGTCTCGGTCCGATGCGTTTGCGGATTGTGCCGGTGCGCTGCACATCGACCGTGCCGTCGGCGTTCAGGATGCCGAAGACGATTCCGTCTGCTCCGTGCTGCAACAGCAGGTCAGCATCGCGCTCCATCACGGCAAACTCCACCGTCGAGTAATAGAAGCCGGCCGGACGCGGACGGTCCATCGCAATCACAGGAATCTTCAGGCGCTGCTTGGCCTCGATAAGCGAGCCTATGGACGGCGTGAGTCCGCCAAGGAACAAGGCAGAACATAACTCGACGCGGTCCGCGCCTCCGCGTTGCGCCTCGACGGCGTCCTCAGTTGAACCACAGCAGATTTCCAGCAAAATGTCAGACATGGCAAGGCCCGTCAAGAGATTACTCTCATCGGCGCAATCACTGAACGCAGTACCGACCGGGCGCCACCGAACAGGTTCGTACGATGGCCTGTGTCCCGATCGATGTGTTTCAAGATCTCACCTCTACGCGATCTTAATCACGGTCACATTTGGCCTGACAGTTTCTCCAGGCTTAACGAATCCGATGGGCTTGGCAGGCTTGGAAACGCGGCTGTCACTGTAGACCGTGCATTCGTGAACTTCGAACTTCAGCTCGCGCATTCCGCTTCCGTAGTTACAGAAGGTGAGGCGCTCGCCCTGGTAGCCCTTCTGGGTAACTTCGTAGACACACGAAGTGCACAGGGCCTCGCGGGGCTTTACATTGGCCAGAATGTTCAAGGTCAACATGGCTCACCTCACGACTGCAGACTGCAAGAAACCTGGTTGCAAACGACCTGTAAGCAGGGAACGAAAACGATCCCCGAACTTGCAGGTCATTGGCGATTGATGCCGTCGCGCTTCGTTGCGGAAGTGCGTCGACAAAGGGTACCTCCGGTTCGCTAACGCGCGGTTAAGCGAAGGCCTAAGGATTTAGCGATTGGCTGGCGTGGAGCGCCGGTGGTTAACTGCCGAGGACAGACCACGCCCAACGGCAATCCGGCACCAATGATGGCGTTGATTGCCTAAATATCGAATTGTGTGGGCGTGTGATCATGGGGAATTTCTCGTGACGCGAACGTTACCTTGCCACAACTCGCATGTGAAATGCAAGAACGAAATTGAAAATGCAATAGATTTTTATAAAGGGTTTAAGCTCTTCCCAGTTAGTTCCTGACCGCGTTGCGGAGGTGACCTTGCACGAATCCGGCAGCTTCGACTTGTATCTGGAACCTTGGCTTACAGCACGCGTGCCAAGCTTAGCCGCTTACTCCACGATGCTCGCCGATTTCCATAATTGGGTGCGCACGCATGTGGATGCACAGGCGAATTACACCGACCGTTACGCGCCTCCGGCGTTGCAGACCTACGACCGCAGCGGCGAGGTTGTGAACCATGTCGTGCTTAACCGCTGGTATGAAGAGCAGCACGAGGAACTGTATCGGCGTGGCATCATCGGATTGCCTTACGCGGAGAATGCCCCTCACCTGCTGACCTTCACCATGGGATATCTACTATCGCAAGCCGACATCAGCTTGCATTGTCCCGTCACCCTCACGGGAGCGGTGGCGTACGTCCTCAGCACGCATGCGTCCGACGCCGTGCGGCAGCCCTTTCACTATGACCTGATTCGCATGGACGGGCTGGCAAAGACCGGAGGTACCTGGGTTACTGAGCAACATGGCGGCAGCGACGTGGGAGCGACAACTACGACGGCGATTCCTAACGGCGATCGCTTCGCCCTGCACGGGTTGAAGTGGTTCGCCAGCAACGCTAACAGCGGTCTCGCCTTGGCCACGGCGAGGCCGAAGGGAGCCGCCGAAGGATCCGCGGGACTCGGTCTCTACCTGGTGCCCAGCCATCTACAAGATGGCAAGCCGAACCACTATCGCATTCGCCGTTTGAAAGACAAGCTTGGTACCAAAGGGCTTCCGACCGGGGAGATCGACCTGCTGGGCGCTGAAGCGGTCGAAGTTGCCGCTCCGCCCGATGGCTTTCGCCTGATGATGGAGGCGCTGGAGTATAGCCGCGTGCACAACGCCGTTGGCTCGGTGGGCGTACAGCGCCGGGCACTGCGCGAAGCGCTCTCCTGGACGAAATCTCGCCACGCTTTCGGTCACGCCCTGGTCGACTATCCCATGGTGCAGGATGATCTTTTGCGGATGCGTGTTCAGTTTGAGGCCGGCGCATCACTAGCCTTTGAGGCTGCCATCGCATTCGACGAAACCCAGCAAAATCCGGAACGCCGCACCTGGCTGCGCATGGCCACCGCTCTGGCGAAATATCTTATGGCCGAGTACGCCATCACAGCGGCGCGGGCGGCGCTAGAGCTAATTGGCGGCAACGGCTATACCAGCGACTATCCTGTGGCCCGACTGCTACGTGATGCGCAAGTGCTGACCGTGTGGGAGGGCCCCGCCAATATTCAGGCGTTGGAATTGCTGCGCCTGCTGGGTCCGCGCTATCGGGGGTGGGAGCAATATCAGACGCGAGTGCGCTCTATCCATGAGAAGCTTCCTCCGGCGCAGGACAACCTACGCATCGCTTTGCAAACCAGGCTAACAGGTGACCGCGAAGCAGTTTCCGTGTCGATACGCGATCCCCAGAGCGGAGAACGCTATGCGAGAAAATTACTACATCGCTTAAGCCAGAGCCTGGCGTTTGCACTGTTATGCGAAGCCGCGGGGAACGGATTCACGCAGGCTCACAGCGCCTGGCGTTATTTTGAGGAGATTGAGCCACCAGCCTTTGGAGCCGAGAATGGCGACGCCCGCCGGGGCGTTCTGGAAGTATTGAGGGAAGAAGCGGTGCAGAAGACCAGCGCAGTTTAGCCGCTTTCGCTGGACATCTCCGAACGTTGCCGTCGGGCAGCCGTGATCTCGTCCCACCGCACCCACGCGATGTAGAGAACCACTACAATATTAATCCCGAGAAGCGCCCAATGAAATTCGTTGGGGTGACGCACTACCTTGTAAACCTCGAACGGAATGTAAATACAGCCCGAGATAATTGCCAGCCATTCCGCCCAGGCCCGTTGTTTCCACAAGCCGTAGCCCTCAAGGAAACGCAGCAAGGCATAGGCGCCCGCCAGCCCCGCGATCAGCATCACGTTTACGTCCGACATTTTGTCGGCGGCGTTGAGGAATGCCTGCGACAGGCGGTGGCCAGGATTGAGATGCAGAAAGAAGAGAATATTCTCCGCCGCGCTCTCGAAGTCTACATCGCGATGAATCATCGAAATGACGATATAGGCCGCAACCAGGGCTAGTGCTCCCTTCAGTGCCTCCAGCACAGCTACCATTCGCAATCCGCCGCGGTGCGTGCGGCGGCGGGTGACTCGTGCCGCAATAGTGAGGTTGGTGTTCATCTTTTCGCCCGAGAAGCGCCCTGCACAGCGTACATCACCAAAGGCCGCCGTTGCATCCTGCAGTGGTTGATTTTGCCCCATCCAGCATTGGAAGCTCAATTTCATCGGTGGGTTTTCGAAGATTCAAGCAGCGCGCAGCTATTCATCGCATAAAACGGTCAAAGTAACGCAGGCCGCGATTGCTCCGCCTTGCCGGCGTCTAACATCTCGGTCACGGTGCTGAATTTTGTTCGGCAACGATCGCCCACGGCGCGCGCCAATTCTGCCGCGTCAATTCGCCGCCATGTAGCATGATCCACAAAGCAAACTTGTTTCTGTTCGAGCAGTTGACGCACGCCGGCACCTCCTTGCCGTTCGCTGTCCACCACCTCTCGGGCGATTTTCTGGGCTACCTGCTGGGCTTCGCTGCGATTCGTCGGAATCGTCCCCGACGGCCCGCGCTTGGCCCATCCAACCACGTACAGTCCGTCTTTGATTTTTCCTTCCTGGTTGGCAAAGGCCCCATTCGTCGGACTCGCCGTGCAGCATGCGCGGGTTTCGTAGCCGATGCAGGTCACAGCCAACTGCGCAGAGATTTCGCGCACTGCTCCATCGGAGGAGCGGAGCTGTAAGGCACTCAGCCGTCCATCGCCAAGGAATGCCACCGGCGTTGACTTGAAATGAAAGTAAATGCTAACTGCGGCGTCCGCTGATTTGTTCGAGGCGAAACTGCGCAAGGTCTCGATGACCGCGCTATCGCCGGTCAAACCAGCCGGCTCAGCTACCACTGGACGGGCCCGCTGCAAGGTGCCCAATTCAGCCAGTTCATGCTGCGTGAACTTGGCATCGGCCGCACTACGCCGCCCGACAATATGGATGGCCTCGATCGGCTGAGTCTCGAGCCACGAGGTCACCTCCGCTGAGAGATCGGACCCGGCCAACTCCGCCGAATTTTTAGCGAGCACGCGGGCAACATCGATCGCAACATTTCCGTTACCGATGACTACTGCTGACCGAACATCTTGAGCAGCCGCAAGTTGGCGATCCGGATGGGCGTTGTACCAGCCAGTGAATGCGCTCGATCCGACAACGCCCGGAAGGTCTTCGCCCGGAAGGTTGAGACGGCGATCGCACGTGGCACCGGTTGCCAGTACCACCGCATCGTAGAGCGACATCAACTCCTCAAGTCGAACATCGCGACCAACCTCAACATTCCCAAAGAAGCTGACGCGCTCGCGCGAGAGTACGCGGTCCAACACTCGTGCCACTGCTTTTGTTCCCTGATGGTCCGGAGCGACTCCATACCGGACGAGCCCGAACGGCACCGGCAGCCGCTCGAAGATGTCGACCGTCGCATCGGGAATCAGGCGCAGCAGGCTCTCCGCCAGGTAACACCCGGCCGGCCCGCTGCCGACGATGGCAATGTGTTTCATGAAGGCGTGCTATTCGGCATTCGCATTTCGCGGGGGTGTCATTCGCTGTTAGCGGTCAGCTTTCAGCTGAAAACCTGAGTGAGAAGGCTGCTTCCACCGGCGAGTCAAATAACGCCTATTCTTCTCGAGATCTCGCGGGTTAATCGTGCAAAATGGTGCCGTCCCTAAAGGGACTCGGATACATCTTCCGCTCTACCCAGCACTCCGCCTACGGCTCCGTGCTGGGCTAAACTGTTCCGCGCCTACGGCGCTGAATTTTCGTCAACTAGACGCTACCGACGGATACAAAACTTGGTTCTCACACATCCCACTTCGGGCTTGCTCTGTATACCTTCCGACGAACTATCCACCATCCACTAACCACTGCCTCAGTGCAGTCTCACGTACTCGTAGTCCACGGGATTGTTGTTAATGCCACGATCGGGCGGCGCAATCCAGGCAGCCATTTTGCCGGCCTCGTTCACTCCGTTCATCAGGCTCATGATGTAAGCCCGGTCGCTCTCGCTGGGCAGCCAATTCGCCAAGTCTGGGAGTGGAACTGTTCCGCGCTGATCGGAGTTCCGGCTAGATCGGTAGGAACGCCCGCCCAGCTTCCGATATTCCGCCGGAAGCGCGTGCTGGGCAGCGACAACCGGAACGAATAGCCAGCCTTCTCGATCAGCCGGTTCCAGCGCTTCACGCCCAGTTCGCAGTCGCGAACGTAAGAACCGCGCGTGACTTCGTTCATGGCATTGCGCATCGGGATCTGTTCAGCTTTGGTGCTGCCGTTTCCGTCCGGCAGCTCAAGCGTAAAGGTCTGTTCAGCAGCGATGTGATCTTCATATTGCGCCTCGTCGGGCCGCCCCTTCAGGCCATTAGCAAAATAGGAAGCAGCGTTCGACGAAGTCTCCGACCCGAACAAGTCAAGTGACGAACTGAACCAGAAATTCAAATACTTTTGTACGGTCGGCAGATCGATGGCGCCGGCATTCCGGACAGCCAGCGGATCCTCGGTTCCTAATTCCTTCATTACCTCCAGTGTTCGCCGGACTACGCGATTGATGCCAGTGTCGCCGACAAACATGTGGTGCGCTTCTTCCGTCAGCATGAACGAGCAGGTGCGCGCCAGCGGGTCGAAGCTCGACTCCGCCAGCGACTTCAACTGGAACTTGCCATCGCGATCGGTGAAGTAGGTGAACATGAAGAAGCTGAGCCAGTCGCTGATGGGCTCGTTGAAGGTACCGAGGATACGCGGCTTGTTCGCGTCGCCGGAGTGGCGTTCGAGCAACTCTTCGGCTTCTTCGCGACCATCGCGTCCAAAGTACGCGTGCAGCAAGTAGACCATCGCCCACAGATGGCGGCCCTCCTCGACATTCACCTGGAACAGATTGCGCAAGTCATAGAGCGAAGGAGCAGTGTGCCCCAGCATGCGCTGCTGCTCGACCGATGCGGGCTCGGTGTCGCCTTGCGTAACGATCAGACGACGCAATATGGCTCGGAATTCACCAGGAATCTGCTGCCATACTTCCTGGCCATAGTTGTCGCCGAAGCCGATCTTGCGGTCGGGGTCGCGGTCGGCGAGAAAGATACCCCAGCGATAATCCGGCATCTGCACGAATCCATAGGTGGCCCAGCCCTTGGCGTCCACCGAAGTCGCAGTGCGAAGGTAAACATCGGCGACCTGGAAGTCGCGTGGACCGAGATCTTGCCACCACTTCAAAAATTCAGGCTGCCAATGTTCCAGCGCCCGTTGCAGGGTGCGATTGGAGCCGAGGTCAACGTTGTTCGGAATCCGGTCTGAATAATTGATCGACATTACACTCTCTCCCAGTTGAATCGCGCCTTCGATCCGGTGCCGAATAGTTTCAGCGCGCCATGCTCGCCCGTCGAGTTCGGCCGGATAAACACCCAGTTCTGCCACGCAGAGAGCCGAGCAAATACCTTCGTCTCCATGGTTTCGGCGCCGGGGAAGCGCAGGTTGGCTTCCATGCCAGTTAGCGCGTCGGGCGAAAGCGCCGCGCGTTCTTCGATGGCAATGCGCACTTCGTCCTCCCAGTCGAGATCGTCTGGCGCCAGGGTAATTAGTCCAAGTTCCAGAGCCTCTTTGGGGCCGAGCGGTTTGCCTTTGGATTCCGTCGCTCCTGCTATGCATCGTGCGCTGCCGCCGAATCGGGTTTCGAGACGGCTGCGATCGTTAACGGCAGGCAACAAACCAAAATTCATTTCGTCCAATGCAATCTTTGGCGAGTCGCCTTCATCTTCGGGAAGCGCCAGCATGTAGCTGCGGTCGGCGGCGAGCGCCAGTTCAAACAGCAAACCGGCGAAACACGATCCCGGCTCGATGACGGCGTACATGCTGCGCGACGAAACATCCAGCCGCGCCAGGGTCCGTCGCAACATGCCGATGGTTTCGCGTACCAGCCAATCGTTGCTATGCTGCAGCATAACCGCGTCGGAAGCGAGCACTGCTTCAGCACTGCCAGACGTCTTGAGCAGCAGAAGCCCCAGTTCCAACTCGTTCACCCGCAGCATGAGGATGGCGTCGTCGAGTTCGCGCGCCATGGCCAGCGGCCACCACTGGTCGCCTTTAGCGTGAATCGCATCCGGCTCCGCAGGCTGTAAACCTTCAGGCGCTCGTACGGTAAGCGTCGCCGTTCGCGCCGTGCGATCGAACGTGACGTCAACGTGTTTGTAGTGGTAGCCGTTGTCGTCAACCGTGCGTTGCAAGGGAGTCAACTTGATTCCCTTCGCGTCGGCAGCGCGGGTTGAGTCGTTTACCAAGGCTCGCGCCCGGGCGCGGACCAGTTCCTGGAATTTTCCCGGGACGGCAATGTCATCGACCAGTCCCCATTCCTTTGCGCGCTCGCCCTTTACTCCGTCTGGGTTGGTGCAGAACATGTCGGCCCGATCGCGTCGCACTTTGCGTTTGTCGACCACGCGCGTCAGGCCGCCCGTTCCGGGCAGCACGCCCAGCAGCGGAACTTCCGGCAGGCTGACGGCGCTGGAACGATCGTCGACCAGCACGATCTCGTCGCAGGCTAGCGCCAGTTCGTAACCTCCTCCAGCGCAAGTGCCGTTAATCGCAGCCAGAAACGTCAGGCCATCGTGGCGGCTGGAGTCTTCCATGCCGTTGCGAGTCTCATTGGTGAACTTGCAGAAGTTCACCTTCCAGGCATGACTCGAGGTGCCGAGCATGTAGATGTTGGCGCCGGCGCAGAACATGCGTTCGCGCGCGCTGGTCAGAACCACGCAGGCGACCTCGGGATGCTCGAAGCGAATGCGCTGCAGAACGTCGTGCAACTCAATGTCAACGCCCAGATCATAGGAGTTGAGCTTTAGCTTGTAGCCGGGTTTCAGGCCGCAATCTTCATTGACGTCCATGGCGAGGGTCGCAATGCGGCCGTCGATGGTGAGCCGCCAATGGCGAGGCCCTTCTGAGGCCACGTCGAACGTGATCAGTTCCTTCTCATTTACGGTTGTCATGCAGGTCGAACTCTCCTCAAGGCAGCGCCGGACAGGCGCATGCAGGTCCCCACTTGGATAGATGCATTATAGTGCATTTCTGCGACAGGGTAAGAGGAAATATGGTGCAGATTTTTGGGCTGGGCTAAAGAACAGCTCAGCCGACGCTTGGAAGCGCTGGCTGAGCCGCCTGATTTGTTTTCTCGTTAGTTCTCGATCGCCTGCTCGAGCTTCTGCGAACTCTCTTCCACCGAACGCCCGCCGGTGTCGATAGTCGCGTCGGCTTTGCGGTACAACGGCTCGCGCACATCCAGGATGCGTTGCAAGTCCGACATCGATTCGCGATTATCGGCCATGGGACGCATATCGCCTTGCGCGATCACGCGTTCCATGTGCTCCTCTGGAGTGGCCCGCAGCCAGACGGTAAAGCACATCGTGAGCAAACGTTCGAAGGTCGCCGGTTCGGAGACAAGGCTGCCGCCGGTAGCCAGCACGAATCGCGGATAGCGTTCGATGACCTGGTCGAGGACGCGGCGCTCCAAACGGCGAAAGCCACTCTGCCCGTATAAGTCGAAGATCACGCTGAGGCTGACACCGCTCTCCTGCTCGATCAACCGATCGAGTTCGAGGAACGGCGCCTCGATTCGATCAGCGAGCATCGCCCCCAGCGTAGACTTACCAGCGCCGCGAAGACCGATCAGCGCGATGCGGCCGCGCCTTGCGTACAGGTCAACTCCGCCGAAGTGTTCCACCAGCAGACGGCGTGCCTCAACCAGTTCTGCCGCGGGCAGACGCCGCAAGAATTCCATGGTATGAACCAAGTCCACGGGAGGCTCGGGCCCGTCTAGCACCAGCGCCTGCACAGGAGTGTCGAGGGCCTGGGCGATCTGCCGCAGCAGCAGGATCGACACATTGCCTTGCCCGGTTTCCAGTTGCGCCAGGTATCGCTCGGACACTCCCGAATCGCGTGCCAGGATCTTGCGGGTCATGCCGCGGCGCGTGCGAGTCTCGCGTACTCGCTCTCCCAGCAGGCGGAGATAATCAGGTTCAGGACCGAAGTCAGCGGCCGGGGATGTCGGACCCTCGGAGGACAGACTTCCAGCTTTCGAGTCTTCCGCCAGATGCACTATGTCGCGTTTTCGGTTCACCGTGGATGCATTATACTTCCATCGTCGCACGTATAATAGTGGCAGGGTGAGGAGCGATTCAGGCATGGGCCTCGACATCACGATCCTGGTGGGCACCATGACCGGCACCGCCGACATGGTGGCGCAGGAAGTGCAACAGGCGCTAGAGTCCGCCGGTCATCAGGCGACCATTCGCATCATGGATGGCCTTGATGCCAGTGTCTTCCGGAGCGGTGGCGCTTTCCTGATCTGTACCTCCACTTACGGACAGGGCGATGTTCCCGACAACGCGCAAGCGCTTTTTGCCAGCCTGGAAAGTGAGAAGCCTGACCTCACTAATGTGATCTATGGAGTGATCGCGCTCGGCGATCGCACCTACAAAGACACGTACTGTCATGGCGGAGTTCGTTTCGACAAGCTGCTGACTGACCTGGGCGCCCGGCGTGCCGGCGAAATCCTGACCCACGATGCGAGCTCGGGCACGCTGCCCGAAGAGATCGCGGCACAGTGGGTTGTGCCCTGGGCCGAGCGGCATCTGTTATCGGAGAAGGTATAAATCGTGGCTACTACATTAGAAAACCAAATTGCTTCAGATACCAAAGTTCTTGAAAGCTATCTTGGCGGCAAATGGCAGGCCGGTGCGGAAGACGGCACACTGCTCGTCAATCCGTGCGACGGCACCCTGCTCGCCCGCGCCAGCTCCAAAGGCCTCGACCTGAAAGCTGCGCTCGACTACTCCCGCAATGTGGGAGGTCCGGAACTGGGCAAGCTAACCTACGCGCAGCGCGCAGAATTGCTGGGGAAAATTGCCGACGTGCTTGCGGCCCGTCGCGACGAGTGGTACGACATCGCGCGCGAGAATTCCGGAAATACCAAAGCCGATGCTGCAATCGATGTGGACGGCTCCATCGGCACGTTGAAATATTTTGCCAAGATCGGTGCGAAGCTGGGCGACGCGCACATGCTTCGCGATGGCTCGCCGATGCGGCTGGCGCGCGATCAGAATTTCCAGGGACTGCACGTCGGGGTCCCGCTCGACGGAGTGGCCATCCACATCAACGCCTTTAATTTTCCCGCGTGGGGTCTTTGGGAAAAGGCGGCGGTCAGTTTGCTCGCAGGAGTTCCCGTCCTCAGCAAACCGGCCACTTCGACCGCGTGGCTTGCACAGGAGATGGTGCGCGCCATAATCGACGCCGGAATTCTTCCGCCGGGCGCGTTATCCATTCTCTGCGGTTCTCCCAATGATCTGCTCGATCACCTTCGACTGGGCGATGCTGTCGCGTTCACTGGCTCCGCCGATACCGGCTACACCATTCGTCAGCACCCGAACATTCTCCGCCAGAACGTGCGCGTGAACATCGAAGCCGATAGCTTGAATGCCGCTCTGCTTGGTGCCGATGCAGCGCCGGGTTCGCCATCGTTTGACTTCTTCGTCCGCGAAGTTGTGTCGTGAGATGACTGTCAAGACCGGCCAGAAGTGCACAGCCATCCGGCGCGTGTTGGTTCCTGCCGAACACGCAGCGGCCGTGACGGACGCAATAGCGGCAGCGCTGGCGAAGATCGTGGTCGGCAATCCGGTCAACCCGTCGGTGACCATGGGGCCCGTCGTGAACATGGCGCAGCGCAAGTCGGTGGAGGAAGGGATTCGCAAGCTGACTGCCCAGGCGAAGATTGCGTATTGGCCGGAGCCGTTCACTACGGTCGATGCAGACGCCGCAAAGGGGGCCTTCGTTCCTCCCACGCTGTTGACGCTTAGCAACAGTGTCGACGGAGAGATGGTCCACGAGATGGAGATCTTCGGCCCGGTGGCGACGGTAGTACCCTATCGCGACAAAGCCGATGCTTTCGCTGTGGCGCGGCGTGGAGGCGGCTCGCTGGCGGCGTCGGTATTCAGTGGCGACACCGGGTTTCTCACCGAGGCGGCGGTCGCGCTTGGCACCACACACGGGCGACTTCTACTGGTCGATCCGTCCATCGGCGACAGTCATAGTGGACACGGCATCGTTCTGCCATCACTCATGCATGGCGGACCCGGCCGTGCCGGCGGCGGTGAAGAACTAGGCGGATTGCATGGATTGTGGTTCTATCATCAGCGAGTCGCCATGCAGGTATCGGCACCGACGCTGTCAACGCTTGCAGCACAGGCGGCGGACCCGTCAGCGGAATAGGCCTTGCAATCATCTCAACAACGCGGCGAAGTGGTGGTGGATGGCAAGCGGCTCGAGACGCTATGGATTGCGCCTGCGGACAACGGCAGCCCGACCATCGTGATGCTGCATGAAGGGCTGGGTTCCGTTGCGCTGTGGAAGGACTTTCCGCAAAGGCTCGCAGCACGCACAGGCTGCGGCGTCCTTGTCTACTCGCGCTACGGGCTGGGAAATTCCGACCGGCTGCTGGAGAGGCGGCCGGTGGAGTTCATGCACCACGAAGGCGAAGTGGTGTTGCCGGAGTTGCTCGACAAGCTGAACATCACAAGACCTATAGTGCTGGGTCACAGCGACGGCGGATCAATCGCGATAATCTTTGCGGGCAAATATCCAGAGCGGCCGAGAGCTTTGATACTCGAGGCCCCACATGTTTTCGTGGAAGACTTGAGCGTCGCCAGCATCACGCAGGCGAAAGTGGCCTATCTGACGACCGATCTGCCACAGAAACTCGGGCGGTATCACCGTGACGTGGATGCGACGTTCTGGGGCTGGAACGACATTTGGCTCGATCCGCAATTTCGGCAATGGAACATTGAAGAGTATTTGCCGGCGATACGCTGCCCCATCTTGTGCATCCAGGGCGAAGAGGATGAGTACGGAACCATCGCACAGGTGGAGGCGATCCAGAGCGTCGTACCCTCGACCGAGATCTTGCTCCTGCCGAATTGCAAACATTCGCCACATCGTGATCAGGCGGACGCGACGCTGGAGAGGATGGCAGAGTTTGTGGGGAGCTTAGAGGGGCGTTCGGAAGCGGCGCTCGCGGCAGAGCAAACAGTATTGCCCGAATAGGGGTGCTTCGACTCGCTGGGCTCGCGCGGGATGACAGGAACTTCTCAGCATGACAGAACTAAGAGATGTCTGATGAAGATGCCTCCGAGCGCTCCTCTAAGCACGATCAGAGTTAGCAGCAATGATAGTGCAATGTTGATGGGTTAAGAAGAGCGAAAAGCGAGGAGCGAAATGCGAGCAGCGTTTTCTTCCGAAAGGCGACATCATGGCTGACTGGGTTCACACCTTTAAAGGCGCGGTTCTGGCTTCGGAGTATGACTTCGCAAGTCACATGAACTCACACATGTATGTTTCGCGCTTCGATCAGGCTACCTGGTTCCTGTTGCACGCCATCGGCATGACCCCAGCGTCGATGAAGCAGCAGCATCTGCGGGTAGCGATCGTGCGCCAGAACTATCAATTTCTGGAGGAGCTGCGTGGCGGGGAACTGGTGGAGATCAAGAGCGGCTTCCTGGCCGTGGGCGAAAAGTATTTTCGCTTTCTCCATCAGATGTACAACGACGAAACCGGAAAGATGATGGCGACTTGCGATAGCGTCGCCGTACAGGCCAGCCTGGAGTCGGGCAAAAGCGTGCCCATGACCCAGGCGTTACAGGAGAAAGCGAAAAGCCATCTGGTGACAAGCAACGTCCCGCTGGACGGTGAGATTGGCTAGGGGCTGCTGAAAAAGTTGGAGCATAACTTGGGAATGTGCTTTTTGGTGGTAGCCCCCGAATTTATGCGGGGGAAGGAGCGCTTCAGCGCTCCGGTAAGAAGTTGGGCTTCAACCATGCGCTTTAGCGGTGGCAATCGGAAGACCCAGGGCTAAAGTGTCTGCGTGAGAACTGGTGCCGTCCCTACGGGACTCGCACTTATTTCCCACTTTACCCAGGGCTCACGCCCTGGGCTATGATTGTTCCGCCCTGCGGGCTGATTTTTTCGGCGGGGTCGGGTATTCTCATCCCACCGCAATTTTCCAATTCGAGTTCTCACGCAGACGCTAAAGCCCATTTTGAGATCGAACGCTTTTCCGATGGCCTAAAATCCAGCTTCCCCCCTGCTGAAGCAGGGGGCTCCCACCTTATTAGCGCGGCTGAAGAGGCTGCTGGAAAAGGCAGAAGAGTGGGTCTCTCGCCTGCTGAAGCTCGCTCGAGGTAACAAAAAATAAATGACTTATCAGCACGACTGAAAGAGGCTGCTGAAAAACTCGCTTTGGACCGCATTTGAAGGGGCGTACCTTTAGGTACGTCGTCGTAAGTCTTTTATATTTGTCATCCTTCACCGACTTTAGTCGGTGAGGGATCTGCGGTTTTGCCTTTTTCAGCGGCCTCTGAAGTCGTGTCCTGACACAACCATGCGCTAATCCAGTTTTTCGCAGCCTGTGAAGGTGCGCCCCTGCAAGTCCGATCACGGAAAGTTATCCCAGATCCCCCTGGCCCGTGGCCATCACCACCATGGCCCATTCTTCATTCGATAGCCGCTTGCGTTTCGTAGTCGCCATCGGGATTGGGACATGGATGAACACTCCATGTTGCAGGCCGACAATCATGTCGGTCTTGCCGGCCATGGCGGCGTGTACCGCGTGGCGCGCGAAGGAATCGCACAAGACCGAATCAACCGTGGACGCGGGCACGCTGCGAATGTAGTAGCTGGGATCCAGATAGCGAATCACCACCGGCAGCCGCTGGGCGGCAAAGTGGTCGCGAATCTTGTGCCGTAGGAAGAGACCGATGTCCCGGTGAAGCAGATTTCCTGAAGGATCACGCTCCTCGGACGGCGGCATCAGGTGTTGTCCTGCGCCTTCGGCCACAACAATGACCGCATGATGCCTCTCCAGGAGCCTGCGGTGCAGCACGGACAACAATCCACACTCGCCCTCGAGCTTGAATGGCACTTCCGGCACCAGTGTGAAGTTGACTTCCTGGCTGGCGAGAGTCGCACCCGCTGCGATGAAACCCGAGTCGCGTCCCATGACCTTCACGATGCTGATTCCGTTTAGCACGCAATGGGCTTCCACGTGGGCCGAGTCAATGACCTCCTTGGCTTTCTCGATCGCGGTGAAGTAGCCAAACGAACGATTCACATACTGCACATCGTCATCGATGGTCTTGGGAATTCCGATCACCGAAATCTTGAGCTTGCGACGCTGGATTTCTTCGACCACGGCGTGGGCCCCGCGCTGCGTCCCGTCGCCGCCAACCGTAAACAGAATGTTGATGCCGCGCTGCTCCAGGAAATCAACAATGATATCGGCGCTGACCGGACCTCGCGATGTTCCCAGCAGCGTTCCTCCGAGCTGGTGAATGTTGTTCACCATTTCCGAGTTCAGCCAGATGGGTGGACGGGAGGCTTCGGCCGAAAATCCGGAGAAGCCGTAACGAACTCCCAGGACTGCCGGTACTCCATAGTGATAGTGAAGCTGTACATACACCGAGCGGATAACGTTGTTAAGGCCGGGACACAGGCCTCCGCACGTTACGATAGCCACCTTGGCTTTGGCAGGCTCAAAAAGCAGATGTTCGCGGGGCCCGGCCCGCTCGAATAGCTGAACGGATGATTCCAACTGCGTGGGGACCTCGACCGGGTCGCGGTAATACATTTCGTCGTGTACGAATGTGCTTTCGACGGGACCGTGAGCGTCGACCCGCAGGGGCGAGCGCACAGTGCGAGGACCAAGGTTGGCGATAGCGATCTTCTGACCCATGAGATTGTCTAACCGGAGCCAGTTGCGGCCCTCTGTATAAGGGTATCGGCAACGAGCGCTCCCGACTCTACGATAAATGAATCGCGCCCATGCTGCTGGCTGACGATTTCAAGCGGGTCAAACTAATCGCCTGGCGAGACGACCTGACCTTTGCCTGAGCGGGGGGCGTCATCCGGATCGGACTCGCCTTCCTCCTGCCAGACCTCTTTGAGCATCTGGTTTACACGCGGCCGCGCCAGAGCTGAGGCGGCGCTGAGAACGACGGTCACCCAGCCGACACCAATCACCACCTCGATGCAGGCGAGCGTCCGGGTGACGGCATCCGCGGGGATGACGTCTCCATAGCCCAACGTGGCCATAGTGACCACCGAAAAGTAGACAAACTGACCAAAGCTAGGAGGAACGGGCGATAAGAGACTGATGCCTTGAAACGCGGAGGCGCGGTTGTGTTGCCATGCCGCGGCATAGAAGCAGGCAAAAATGAAAATAATGGCAGCATAGCCGAACAGGAAAGCCAGAAGCGCTTGCCACATCTGCTGCAGGATACGGAAGACACCGACGAGTACGCGCAGCCGTGGTCGCAACCACTCACCCACAAACCACGCTAGGTTAGTGGCGATCAGGACCGCCAGAATGATGATAAGCACCGAACGCGGAACCGGGCGGATCTCGATGGCGGCAATCAATGCGCTACCGAAGGCCGCCAGGATTGAGAAATACATCCGCTCGGAAGCGTAGAAGTGATGAGTTAACTCACGCATCGCGTGATATCGCAGAGGGACGACTCTATTTTTTTGGGAAGGCGGCAGATGGGTCAGGACGACCTTGCTGATCCAATTGAAGAAGCCCTTGTTGGTGAAGCGAAACCCGCCATACAGGCCGCCTCCAAAACCAATTGCGCCACAGACGGTCACCATCCTCTGCAAGTAGTCGATCGTGTTCTGCCGGGGGATGAGTGACGAGATCTCAGGAGAAATGGAAGCTCGCATCATGCTGCCCAGCATGCCGGTTGCGAGAGCCACGACGACGATAAATCGTGGCGCGAAGCCGACGCAGGCGAACGCGAGAACCAGACCGACGACGGCGTAGATAGCACCGGCGCGAAGCGAGTCCATGCCGCCAATCCCGTAGCCATAAGCGGCTATGGTTACTGTAGCAATTCCGTAAAGAATTGCGATGGCAATCGGATTGGATTTTTCCTTGGATTCCACGAAGCGATTCCGACGAGTGCGTTGGCCGAGTTTGCACCGGAACTGGCTTCGAGCGCAAGTCGAAATGCGCGGGAACCCGGTGAATTCGGAAAAGCACCTATAGCGGCGGTTTTCAACAACGCAGCCAGCGGGTAAGATGTTTCTCAGGTGAACCCATGAGCCCTGAGTCTCCAGCGCAAAAGTCCGACCCAACCCAAAATCCCGGCGCAGCTGAACACGTCGCCGAAGCGCATCGCATTCTCAGCGGACTAAGAGGCCAACTGGATAAGCACCCTGATTTGGATGAAGCCATCGCCAAACTCGAAATGGCCCTCAGCGTTCTGACCACTAAGACGGGTGGGATGCTGTAGCGCGCAGCCTGCATTGCTCACAGGGCAAGAATCAATCAAGGCTTCACTGACCGCTAATTGGGCATTCGTTTGACAGATATCGAAGGCCCGCGAGCGCCCGAAGGCGCCGGCGAAGCGTAAGCGGAGTGATGTCTTGGTTGGCGGTGACTGCGTTGCGCAGGAGCGCCGTATCCCACTCATTCGCAAACCCGGCGAATGAATGGGGCACCCAACGCGGTTAGGCGGTTCCCAGTCGCTTCAACACGTTTTCCCGGAATCCGCGACTGAGCGTCAGCTTGGTGCCATCGCGAAGCAGGATGGAGTAATCACCATAGAGCGAGGGCCGCAAAGTCTTGATGCGGTCCACGTTCACCAGCGTGGAGCGATGCACCCGCAGAAATTGCCGGTGTCCCAGCCGCGTTTCCAGCGACGTGATGGTCTCGCGCAGAATGTGGGTGGCCGGTCCCACGTGCAGACAGACATAGTTACCGGCCGATTCGGCCCAGTCAATCTCGTTGGGCTTGAGGCAGACAATTTCTCCATCGGCCTTGATCACAATGCGCTGTGGGGTCTGCTGCCGCGACTCCAGGTCGGCCAGCAGATCGAGGAGCTTGCGCTGAAAAGTCGCCTCCGACGGATGCAATAGTTGCTTGCGAGCGTGACCCAGGGCCTCAGAGAGCCGGTCTTTCCCCACCGGTTTAAGCAGATAATCGAGCGCGTGCACCTCGAATGCCTTCATCGCATACCGGTCATAGGCGGTGACGAAGATGGTAAGCGGCACGTGCTCTCCCTGGAGAGCTGCGATTACGCCAAAGCCATCGACCTCCGGCATCTGAACATCAAGAAAGACAAGGTCAGGCTTCTCCTGCTTGATCAGCGCGATGGCTGACTTGCCATCGCCGCATTCGGCCACAATCTGCAGGTCGGCTTCATCTTCCAACATCCGGCGCAGGCGCTCGCGCGCCAGCGATTCATCATCACTAAGCAACACTCGTATGGACATCTGGGGTCACGACCTCCTCGGAGCTTTCGCGGAACGGTATGTGGATTTTGACGACGCAGCCTCCGCCGGGCTGGTCCTCCAGGGTCAGCTTGTGATCGTGGTTGTACAGTTGCTGCAGTCGGGCGCGCGTGTTACGCAGCCCCACGCCCTCAGGGGGAACAAAGCCTCGATATGTTGTTAGCCCCTGGCCGTTGTCAGTGATCTCCATCCACAGCTCATCGAAAACCTGGCGGGTCGATATGCGAATCCATCCGGGGGCGCGGCGCGGGCCTATGCCATGGCGGATGGCATTCTCAACCAGTGGCTGCAAAAGGAGGTTGGGGACCAAGGCGGACAAGGTCTGCGGCTGGATATCCATTTCCACGCGCAGACGATCGCGGAAGCGCGTTTGTTGGATGTCCACGTACTTTTGCAGGAAGGTCAACTCCCGACTGAGCTGGACTTCATGTACTCCGACAGCGTCGAGCGAGCAACGTAGTAGGTCGGCCAGCTGCAAAGTCATATGTTCCGCAGCCAGGCCGTCATTCCGGGCCAGCGCGGCGATGGAATTCAAGGTGTTAAACAGGAAGTGGGGCTCGAGCTGGATCTTCAGGACCTCAAGTTGCGCATAAGCCAACTGGGCTTCCAACTGCGAGGATTGCAATTCGCGCTCCCGATACTTGGCGTAATAGCCAATCGCTTGGGTGATGAGCAGAACGTACCAGTAGCGCTGCAAATCCATCAGAGCGCGAGAGAAAGCGTGGGCCAGGAACGGCGCGTGAGTCTCCGGCGTCCAAGTCACGAGCGGGTACAAAGATACGATGACGGCTGCCCCGACGGACGCAAGTACGACGCTCGCGACCAGGTGCAGAGGCAGGGCCAGCTTCCAAGTGTTACGGTCGAAGGTGAAGCGTCGGGCCAGCGCATACACTACCGGCGTCAGCAGCGACCAGACAAATGAGATGGTGACATTCCAGGCGAGTAACTGCGCCCAACTCTCCGGACTGCCCATGGACGCGGTATAAACATGCGCGCCCGCAGCACTCAAGAAAGCCAGCACCGTCCATAGGACAAAGCCGATGGCCCAGACGCGGCCCCACTGTTTCAGCATGGTGAGCTACCTACTCTGCATTGAACCCAAGACAATTCGAGACGAGCTGCACCTACGGAGTGATAGACGAAATCCGGCGGCGGATGTTTCCCGAAAAATGACAAAGTTTCATGGGAAACGTGAAAGAGCTATGATGACTTTGGTTCTCGACATGGGTCATGTCCGTTTGTGGACATTCGGAACACAGGTCGCAGCGAGAGACAATTAGTGTTGGCGGCTCGGGAGAGCTATAGACGGCTGCGCCGCATCCTCAACCTTGACACGCCAGGATTTCTGCATGCATGAGCTCGGCATTGCGGCTTCTATTCTTGAATCTGTGCAGCAAGAGGCCGAGCGCCATCCCGACGGCCGCATCACCAAAGTAGGCGTTCAAATCGGGGAGCTGTCTGGCGTGGATCGCGACGCGCTGCAGTTCGGCTTCGAAGTCCTGGTGAAAGATACGGACTGGGAGGCCGTGGTACTGGAGCTGGAATACATACCGCGTATCCAGCGCTGCTCAAAGTGCGCGCACGAGTTTCGCATGACTGAATTCGACCCGCAGTGCCCGCAGTGCAGCGAATTCGTCACTCAGTGCATCCGCGGAGAAGAACTCGACATCGCCTATATGGAAGTGGATGAATGAACCGTATTGAAGTCGAAAAGAAGGTCCTGAACGAAAACCAGATTCTCGCCGAACAGTTGCGTGAGCGCTATCGGCAACTCGGAGTGCTGTGCATCAACCTCATCAGCGCTCCCGGCTCCGGCAAGACCGCCCTGCTGGAGAGGACCTTGCAGCGCATGGACCGAGGCTCGCGAGTTGCAGTACTTACCGGGGATCTGCAAACCGAAAATGACGCGCAGCGGCTGGCGAAGTTCGGATTTCCGGTGAAGCAGATTACCACCGGCGGGACCTGTCACCTCGATGCCAAGATGATTGGAAAACACCTTGAAGATTGGAAGCTGGAAGACCTCGATCTGCTGATCGTGGAGAATGTCGGCAACCTGGTTTGCCCTTCCAGTTACGATCTGGGAGAAGACGCGAAGATTGTCCTGCTGAGCACGACCGAAGGCGAAGATAAGCCGCTCAAATATCCCTCCATTTTTTTCAAGTCGGAGTTGATGCTGCTGACCAAGATTGATCTGCTACCTTACGTTCCGTTCAAGGCGGACGTGGCGCGCGAAAACGCGAGACGGGTGCATCCTGGAATGGAAATCATCGACGTTTCCAGCACTACCGGAGAAGGTCTCGATCGCTGGATGGAATGGCTGCAGGCGCGCCAGGAGCGAGCGAGAGCAAAGCTGCAAACCGCACACTCCTAAAATTCGCCTATGACAAAAAGGGAGCCGCGCGGCTCCCCCTGTGCTCTGCTGTCGCTGGTTCCAGACTTACAACTGCGGCGGCGGTGTGGTGCTGGCCGGTGGCGGCGTCCCATTGGTTCCGCTGTTTGGGTTAGTGGTTTGCGGAGTTGAGGACGGCGGGTTCATCGTTGAATTTGGGTTCGTGGTCGAATTCGGCACGGTGCTCGGCGTACTGCTCGGCGAATTCGGCGCCGTGTTCGGGGTGGTGCTCGGAACGCTTGGGGTTACGTCCGGCGTCGCTCCGGGCTCGGTTTGCATAGTTGAAGAATTGGGATTGGTCGCCGCAGGCGGATTTGTCGCCCCCGGTGTCGGATTCTGCGAGTTGTGTGAACCCATCGTGCTCTGCGAACTGGGGCTGTTGGACTGGCCGCTCATTGATCCCGTCGTGGATCCGCCGGTGCTGGACTGAGCATAGGCCCAGCAGCCGCACAGCAATACCGTGCTTACCAAAAGAAGTAGTCTCCGCTTCATGTTTCCCACCTTTGATCAGAAAATCGAAATGGCCGCAGGTATTCCGATGGGGAGAGCAAAACCGGGGATGCCTCCTGACAGCAACGAATTCGAAGTCTTGTGCCGGGACTGGAACTGGCGCCGGGGACGGCTTCCAGCAGATACAATGGTGGTGATGTCTTTCATTCGATATCTCATGCTCTTATCGCTGGTAATTTGGATTGGCGGGCTGATCTTCTTCGCGTTTGTACTTGCCCCGACGGTTTTTGCGGTCCTGCCTACCCGGCAACTGGCCGGGAATGTAGTCAACCGCAGCCTGGGAATCATGCACTGGATGGCGATCTCGTGCGGTGTGGTATTCGCGGTCACTTCCATGATCGATTCGCGGATGGTGAATGGCGTGGTCGATCCCTTTGCAGCGAGGAACTTGTTGATTTACGCCATGATCATCCTGACGTTGGTTGGAATGTTTGGCGTTGCGTCGCGGATGCTGGTCTTGCGTCAGGAGATGGGCATCATCGACGACGTGCCGCAAGATGACGCTCGTCGCGTCGAATTCAATCGCCTGCACGTGTGGTCGACGCGCATCGAAGGATCGGTGCTGGTGCTCGGGCTGGCGCTGTTGTTTCTGACCGCGCGGCGGATGACATAGAAGCTGTCAGCCATCAGCCGTCAGCTTTCAGCTGTGCGGTATCAGGCAACGATCGTCTTACGTTCGGATCGAAGTCTCGCCCCTTAGCAAAGAATCTCAACTTACCGTAAGTCTGGCTGAAAGCTGAAAGCTGATAGCTGATAGCTGACGGCTGAGGGCTAAAGAAAGGAGTTGTCTCCAGCAGCAGCTCCGGCTGAGAGCCAATCATCATGAAAACTGGAATCATAGGTTTGCCGCAAGTTGGCAAGACGTCGCTGTTCGTGATGTTGACCAAGCAGCAGGTTGGACAGCGCAGCGGAAATCCGCGAGAAGCTCATCTGGGAGTGGCGAAGGTACCCGACGATCGTCTGGACCGCCTGGCCGCGCTCTACAACCCTAAAAAGCTGGTGCATGCCAGCGTCGAGTTCACCGATGTGGCGGCACTGAGCCAGGAGGCGTTGAATGAAACCGCCTTCGCGGCGAACCTGCGCAACGTGGACGCGCTGGCCCATGTAGTGCGCGCTTTCGAAGATGACTCCATCCCACACGTCGGCTCCATCGATCCGTTGCGCGATATTAAGAACATTGATTTCGATCTCATCGTGAACGACCTGGGGCAGGTGGAGAAGCGGCTGGAGCGGGTGGAGAAAGACTTGAAAAAGATGAAGACCGCGGAATTGGAGCGCGAGCACGATTTGCTGAAACGCGCCAAAGTTCATCTTGAGACCGAGCGTCCGCTGCGCGAAATGGAGATGACTCCCGAGGACAAGAAACGGGTGCGCGGCTTCATGTTCCTAAGCGAGAAACCGATCCTGTACGTGCTGAATATCGGCGAGAGTCCGACGCTGGGCCAAGACCTGGAGGAAGCAGTTGCAAAATACGGTGTCAACGATGTGGCTGCGCGGCCCAATACCGGTGCGCTTGCGGTGTGTGCGAAAGTCGAGGCCGAGCTTGCCGAAATGAGCGACGAGGACGCTGCTGAGTTTCTCTCCAGCTACGGGCTGAAGGAGAGTGGACTGGTGCGCCTCATCCGCAAGACCTACGAGCTGCTGGGGCTGATTTCTTTTTTCACCGTAGGCGAAGACGAGTGCCGCGCCTGGACGGTGGAACGCGGCTCGAAAGCGGTGAACGCCGCCGGCACGATTCACACCGACTTGGAGCACCACTTCATTCGCGCGGAAACAATCCATTGGGACCAGTTGCTGGATGCGGGTTCGGAAGCTGAAGGGCGGGCTCGTGGAACGTTGCGTCTGGAAGGGAAGGAATACATCGTGAAAGATGGCGACGTGATGCACATAAGGCACAGCGGTTAGGGGCTAGGGATTAGGGATTAGGTTCGAGTTCCACGTCCGACTTCCAGGTTTCCGAGAGTGTCCAGGCAAGTTGACTCATTCCTATGAGTCAAATAGACTCATGCAATGGCTAAGCGGCTGCAGGTCATATTGAAAGACCCGGAATACCGGGAGATCCAGCGGGTTGCGCGCTCACGTCATATGAGCCTTGCGGAATGGGTCCGCCAGGCGCTGGAAGCCGCCCGCCGGGAAGAGCCGGCCGGTAGTCTTACCCGCAAGCTTGAAGCGATCCGTACGGCTGTCCAACACGAATACCCGGCAGGAGACGTGGACCACATGCTGGCTGAGATCGAAGCGGGTTACCTTAGCGGCCCGCGCTCGTGATTCTCATCGATTCCAATGTCCCGATGTATCTGGTCGGCGCGCCGCACGCGCACAAAACGGATGCACAGCGACTGCTGGAGAAACTGATACGCGGCCGGGAGCGTCTGGTAAGCGACGCCGAAGTCTTGCAGGAGATACTGCACCGCTACGTGGCCATCGATCGGCGCGACGCCATCCAGCCCGCTTTCGATGCACTGCTTGGAGTCGTCGACGAAGTGCTGCCCGTCGATCACGCAGCGGTGGAACGCGGCAAGGAGATTGTTCTGGGTTACCTGCGGCTGTCGGCTCGGGATGCCGTACACGTGTCGGTGATGGAACAGCACGATATCGCGCAGATAATGAGCTTTGACGCAGGTTTCGATTCGTTCCCAGGTATCAGCCGGATCTTCTGAACAAACGAATTGCAGCGTGGCACCGGGCCCAGGCTCTCGGAGGGCGGCAGACGAGATTTCTGCGGCGACGTAACCCAGGTTAGCGTCCAAACGAAGGACGCGAACCTGGCACTAGGCTGACATTTTTCGATCGCTCGATGTACACTCTTAGCCGTCGTTCGAGGGCCCAATGCACGAGCCAGCCAATCCCGAGAAAGCTCATGCCGAAATACCCTACAGTCTTGTCGAGTATACGGCGGTTTTCAAGAAGCCAATTCTGGAAGCGTGGCCAGCCGTTGCTTTGTTAGTATCCGCTATTCTTGAAGCGTTAGAGCCCCATGGCTTCAAACTCGATGGAGTCGAGGCCAAGACTCACACAGAGAAACTGAACGAGTATGCAATCGTGTTCAGGCGCACTCCTCCGGGTGTGACTCTAACTGTTCAATTGGGGAAACTCATCATAGCGGCCGAGAATCTCGACTGGGGAGATGCAGAGCAATTCCTCACTGCTGCACATGCGGCCATTGGCACGGTGCTGACGAAGTCAGGAGCCGAAATCCAGTCGCAACATCTCGGGCTAGGAATACACATTCAGCTTAAGACGAAACCGCGTCAAGAGGTCACGGCCCCGCTGCTCAGCTCTGCAGCGTTGAAATTGCTCGACGGGGAAATGAAATTTCCGGGAATCATTCTGCTACGCGAGAAAGCGAGCGTAATAGTTGACGCATCGTTGGCGTTTGCTAATGCACTGTTCGTGCGAATCAACCGCGAACACGGCTCGGAGGTTACTCTGGAGAGGATGGCTGAAATCCTGCGTTCGGACGAAGAGCGATTATTCAATGTCTTGGCTTTGGAAGGTACTCTGTGAGCACAGCGCCGACTTGTCAATTTGCAAATTTCCGTGAGGCGCAGCCTCAATTCCAACCCCCTCCTGTATACCAGCCACAGGACTGGTCTATTCAACCAACTCCAGAGAAACCCTCGAGTCACCTCATTCAGGCCGTAGAATTGTTTTGGGAAATCGCAAACCCGGGTGTTCGGGAACATGTTCTGGCGGATCGTACTACGCAAGGTCTTGACGAAAGCTATGTTCTTGAGAACCGTCCAGAGGTAACGCGTTTCATCGAGGTTCACCGCTTGCATGGCCTGCTTTTGCAAGCATCTCAGCCGCTCAAGGAAAAATTCGGAGATGACTCTATTAAAACCCTGTCAATCGTGTCCGACGACGAGGGTTTCGAGTCATTGTTCTGTGTCGTCGTCACGTCAGGAGACTTGCGGCAGAACCGTCGGGCACTAAGAGCTTTCGATCGTGAGTGGTGGCTGTCTCGCGCACGACAAGCTGCCGGCAGGCTAAATTTCGATTTCAAGCTGAACTGATGCCGTTCGATTTCAACGAATTTCTCACACTGGCGGAAGAACTCGCGCGTGGAAACGACGAGGCTTCTCAGCGCAGCTCAATCAGCCGCGCCTACTACACCGTCTATCATCTCGCATTTCCAAGAGCAGAAACGAACGTTGGCCCTTATAGCAGACGGAAAGATGCCACTCGACTACCGCAGCATAAGAACCTGAGCACTCATGCTTGGTGCTGGCAGCAATATATAGACACGAATGATGTCGATTGTGAGCAAGTTGGTGTGGATGGTGACCGGATGAAAAAGCGACGCCACAAGGCAGACTATGACAGCCGGGACATTATAAATTTGGACGCTGAGGTTCAGCGTCAAATTGAAGATGCACTCCAGTTTCAGGCAGACATCGCTGCCCTCAACGCTCGGCTTCCACGCCCGCAATGAGCGGCTTGCTACCGATGAATCCCATCCTTACGAGCATTCTGCTTGGCTTGACGGCTGCCGGAGCGAACGTTTTCGGGGGCGCGGTCATCGTGCAGAAGAGCTGGGACCGCAGCTACCTGCGTTATTTCGTCGCGTTGGGCGCGGGTTTCATGCTGGCAACCGCGCTGGTCGAGATGGTCCCCGAGAGCCTGGCGCTCGCCGGACGCAACGGAGCATTGCTGCTGCTAGGCGGCTATCTGCTGGTGCACTTTTTCGAGCACACCATTACCCCGCACTTTCATTACGGAGAAGAAACGCACTCCGACGAATACCTCCACTCGCACCGGCGGGTTTCTGTGCTGTTTGGATTGATGATCCATGCTTTCTTCGACGGCATTGCCATCACTGCCGGCTTTCTAATCTCGTCGTGGCTGGGCTGGATTATCTTTCTCGCGATTTTTCTCCACAAAATACCGGAAGGCTTTACGGTGACTTCGGTGATGCTGGCCAGCGGGTTGAGCAAGACGCGGTCGTGGTTCGCTTCCGTGATGTTGGCGCTGGCCACGATTGCAGGAGTGCTCACCATGGCTATCGGCAAGCACGCCGTCAGCTATGGATTGCCTGTTGCCGCTGGAGTGACAATTTATGTCGCGGCATCGGATCTTATTCCTGAGGTGAACCGGGAACCGGGAGTGAAGATGGCGCTGGTGGTGTTCATTGGAGTGGCGGCGCTGTTTGTGCTGGACCGGCTGGTGCATCTGCATTAGGGACAGCAACAAACGCAGATCCTTCGACTTCGCGCCCCGCCCGACTCGCAAAGGACGCGAGTCGGAAAGAACATGCGGGCGCTGCGCTCAGGATGACAAGAATGGGGGGTTACTGCGGGGAGATGCGCTTGGGGCGGAAGGCGTGGAAATACCACTTCAAATATTGCGGCATCCACGCCCAAACCCGGAACCGCGATTCGCCCTGGGTCCTGCCGCGCCAGGTTGTTGGCAGCTCCACAATGTGATAGCCAGCGAGAAAAGCCTTCACCGTAATTTCAAGGCTCAACTCGAAAGCCTGCCTTGCTCTCGATGGTCATGGTCTTAAGGATTTTGCTGTCGTAGAGCTTGAACGCGTTGGTCGCGTCACGAGTGGGAATGCCGCGAAACCAATGCAGCGAGAGCCCGGCCACTCGCGACATCAGGCCCTTCATGGGAGGCGCATCCAGCAACCGTCCGCCCGGCATATAGCGACTGGCGACGACTACTTGGTATCCCCGGCGGTAATACTCGACCATTTGGTCTACTTGGGCGAGATCATCGGAGAGATCTGCCATGATGACCAGCACCGGACCGCCGTCGACCTGATTGAAGCCCGTGCGGATGGCTCCGATTACGCCTCTTCCGACATTGTTCTTGACCGGAATCAACCGAGTCTCGCCGGTGGAGATGATCTGTCGCAGCACGGGGACGGTATTATCCTCGTCGAAGTCATACACCACAAAAGCCCGAAAGCGCGACTTGATTTGCGAATCCACCGCGCTCCATAGCGCGGGGAAGTTGGCTCCCTCGTTGTAAACAGGAATGACGAGGCTTAGTTCGTTCGGGGCCGGTTCGGGAACGACATCCACTAGATCTGACCCACTTCGATTTGCCCAGCCACCCAAGGAATGACTTCGTCCAATATCTCGCTCAAGCTGGTGGTGGCTTCGAATCCGAGCATTAGCTTTGCCTTGCGCGTATCCGGCGAGCGCTCCTGCACGTCATATTCGAATGGCGGATCGGAAACATAGCGGAACGGTTTGCTGTCGCCATGGACTTTGCGCCAGATGATCTCGGCCAATTCCAGAACCGTAGTGCGAGCCGGAGTGGAAAGATTGAAGTCCTGATTGAGTGCTGCCGGGTGTTCCAGGCAGGTCCGTATTCCTTTGGCGAGATCGCCACCATAGGTGTAGTGCCGGACTTGACTTCCGGTACCGAGAATGTGCAGGGGATCCTGGCCCTTGAGCACCTTCTGAGCCAAGTCGGGCACCACATGCGACATGGCAAGCTTTACGTTGCCGCTATAGATGTCACGATCGTGCAGCGCGCGTTTCTCTCCAACACCAACGCAGTTAAAAGGACGCACGATGGTATAGGGCAGCTTGTACTGCTCCCATGCACCCTGAACGAAGTACTCGGTTGCCAGCTTTTGAAAGCCGTAGGTCGAACGCGGCGGTGGACAGCGATGTTCAGCGCCTTCGGGAGTGGGATACTCCGAAGTACTCTCGAAGACCATGCTGGACGACATCACGGTGATCTTTTGAAGCTTCTTGTGCTCATGAGCATAGATGGCCGCATCGAACGAGGCTGCCGTAATACGCTCATTTTCCGCCAGCAGGTCGTACGCAAATTCGTGGAAGTAGCTGATACCTCCGATCATCGCTGCTGAGGCGACGAAGTGATCGCAATCCGACAGCAGGTCCTTGAGCAGAGATACGTCCTTACAGTTAGCTTCGACGAATTGATAGCGAGGGTTTTTGTCGTACGACTTCTCCACCCGGCCGTACTTACTGAAGTTATCGACTCCAATAACGTCATAACCGGCTTGAAGGAATTCCTCGACGAGGTAGCCGCAAATAAAGCCGGCAGAACCAGTGACCAGTACCTTCATGAATGTGCTCCTCCTGCTGCAACCGGCATCGCAGGTAGGGAAGACTCCCCATGGCGCTCCGGCCAATAGTTCCAAATATCGATCACGACTCGGTCAGCGGGAATCTGAAGATCGCGATAAGCCGAATGTGGCGCCCCCAGTACGAATATTTGGGCCCGGCTGAGGGCTTCACTCAGCGGAACCAGTCGCGGATCGGGCACGTACGGATCGGTGCAGAGCACCTCTTTGGCCTCGACTTCCAGTAGCTTCTTCAGCTTGTAAGACAGGCTGTCACGATTGTCGTCGGACTCGCCCTTGAACGCCATTCCCAGGATCGCAATCGTCTTGTCCGCGAGACCTAGCGGACGCAGCTGGGTCACGACGAAGTCCGGCAATCCCTCGTTCACCAGCATGGCAGCGTGTCCGAGGAAGAAGTGATTGCCGGAGAACGCGGAAAGCTGCAGGGTGTCCTTCAGCAAACATGGGCCGGCAGCAAAGCCGGCACGCGCAAAACTCCGCATTCTGGGATATTCGCGAGTTACGGCATCATGGATGCGGTAAAAATCGAGGCCATAGTTCTCGGCCAGCATGTAAAACTGGTTGGAGATGGCGAAGTTCAAATACCGCCAACTGTTGGTGAAAAGCTTGGCCAACTCGGCTTCCAGGGGCGAGAGTTCAATGACGGTAGACGCGATGGTCAGGAATAATTCGCTCGCCCTCTGGAGCGCGACCGGTTCGAAGGCCGACACGATCTGCGGTAGCTTGACCAGTTCTTCCATGGCGTTACCTTCGGCGATTCGCTCGGGGCAGAAGGCCAAATCAATATCGCGGCCGAGAGACTTAATCCGCTGATACACCAGTTTGGTAACGCCGGGGCTGACGGTACTTCGCAAGATGAGCAGGGTCCCGTCACTGATGTACTGAAGCATGCCGTCCACGCTCTGGTACAACTCGTTGACTGTGGGATTGAGGTGCCGGTCAACCGGGGTGCCGACAACGGTGATGACGATGTCCGCGGTTCGAAGGCAGTTCGAGTCCGTCGTGGCGCTAAGCGTTTTGCCTAAAGCTTGCCGCAGGAGAGGTTCTGCTCCGGCTTCGCGGAAGGGCATCTGGCCGGAGTTGATTTTTTCAACCTTGGTTGCGTCGATATCCAGGAGAGAAACGGACAATCCGCGGTTGGCCAGTACGATGCCCAGGGGTAGGCCGACATGTCCACAGCCGCCAACAATCACGAGGTTACGTTGATTTGACAAGGGAAGTATCCTTCGTACGGCGTTGAAGCGCAATTTTACAGCATCCGTATGTAGACGTCGCGCGCGAGATGGGTTCGAGCGAATACGTGCGAATAGTAAAGAGCATCTGCGAGATGCGCGCTTCGGATGCTCATAGCGGAACAGCGCATCATCACAGGGGTCAAAGGCCAAAGTATTTTGCGTTATCCGAAATTTGCGCTGCGGAAATGGGTTCTGGAGCTTTCGACGAATCATCATTAGGAGCGAGATGGGAGATGGGCACTCATGAAGGCCTCGGTAGTGCGGGGATTTGCTGCACGAACGGCTGAAGGGAAGTACGGGACGCTCATTACCCCTGGGGCTAAGTAACCAGGAAATCTGTTACTATCGCCCTGATTTAATAAATTCTTCCCTCACGATTAAGGCAACAGCATTGCGATGTACTAAAATTCTTATTCCTTGCCTCGAAGGGGCGGCATCGTTGTGCGGTCAGCTCTGAGTATTTCTGCTTAGGGCAATCAAGCGGGGAGTGAACTCGGCTGGAACGGATGTGCAAACATTTGCACCAGTTACATTCAAAGTTTTGCGCTTCGGGAAATTCGAGGTCGGAACTACTGGATTCTCAGCTGTTTATCGAGTATGCTAAGTTGCGCTCTCGGCCAAATAATTGCACACACAAAGGGATTGCGATAGAAACCACAGAGGAGAGTGAGAACTAGTGGCGCTGGCCGGCACTAAACCGACGAGTACTGCTTTACCCCGTCCGTCAGATGGTTCAGTAGTTCTGGACGACAGTGCTACTTCGAAATCTACAACCCTGTGGCAAACTTTGAAGCCGTTCGGCTGGCAGGGGTTGCTACTGGTTGCAGTGTTGGTGGCGCTGTACGCACGCGTTCTGAGCCACCTGGTTCAACAGTGGTACACCGACGCCGACTATTCGCATGGATTTATCGTACCGTTGTTGTCGCTTTATTTAATCTGGGCGCGGCGTGACAAGCTGCGCCAAGTTGTCCGGCGGCCTTCTCCCTGGGGAATGGCCATCGTCTTGTGTTCGGTGGGATTGCTCTTTCTGGGAAGTTTGGGCGCGGAGCTTTTCCTGGCTCGAATCTCGATGCTCGGAACAATCTGCGGGCTGATCATGTATTTTTCTGGCGCTGCGCTTCTTCGTGCCATGGCCTTCCCCATAGCGTTCTTGCTGTTTGCTATTCCAATTCCCGCTCTGATTTATAACGAGATCGTTTTCCCGCTACAGTTCATCGCTTCTAAATTTGCCACATCGACATTGGAGTTGCTCAACCTCTTCCCGATCATGCGCGAGGGCAACGTACTGATCCTGCCCAACATGTCGTTGGAGGTAGTGGAGGCGTGCAGCGGTATCCGCTCGCTGATGTCATTGCTGGCCCTGGCCGCGGGTTATGGATACCTGGCGGAGCGCAGCACGGTGGTGCGCTGGTTTCTGTTCCTGGCCATGGTTCCGCTGGCCATTATCAGTAACGGAACCCGCGTGATGATAACGGCCGTGATGGCAAACTATATCGGTCCCAAGGCAGCCGAAGGCTTCATGCATGAGTTTTCAGGTTGGGTGATCTTCATCGTGGCCACTGCGTTGTTCCTGGCGTTGCACAGCTTGACGATCGTGGTGCGCAAGAAAATGGGATGGATGCCGCAAGGTGACAATGCCCTTACAGGAAAGGTGAGTTAATGAAATCCGGAGCCCGCTATTGGCTGATGATTGCCGTGCTCGTGGGGGCCACGACCGGCATGGCCTATCTGTCGCACGGGGAATCAACTCCGCCCGCCCGCCCTCTTTCCCAGTTTCCAAACCAGATTGGGCCATATACTACCGCCGCCAATTGGCCGCTGGACAAGGAAACCATCGATTTGCTCGGGGTGACGGATTATCTCAACCGGGGGTATGGTTCGAAGGCTGAAGGGCCCATGTTCTTGTACATCGGTTACTTTCGGAGCCAGCGTACCGGGGCCAGCATTCACTCTCCCAAGAATTGTCTACCGGGAGCGGGGTGGACCCCAATGACGGAAACCGTCTACCAGCTGCCTCTCGACGACGGCCGTAAGGTGCCGATTAATCTGTACGTTGTCCGTAAGGACCTGGATGAACAGCTGGTGTTGTATTGGTACCAGGCCCACGGCCGGGTAGTGGCCAGTGAATTTTGGGGGAAATTTTACTTGGTGTATGACGCGTTGCGGTTGAACCGCACCGATGCCGCTCTGGTCCGTATCACCACGCCAATTTACGGTGGTGATGAAGAACAGGCGCGCACGCGAGCGCTGACGTTCGCGAAACAAATTACAAGTGACGTTGATCAGATCATTCCTCGGTGACCCAGGAGAAGGCATGCGTAATCGCTACATCGTCTTTGTTGTCATGGCTGTACTGGCAATTGTCTTAGTCGGCTGCACTCGTAACCCGGAAGCTGCCAAGCGCAAATATTTAGAGAGCGGCCAGAAGTACATGGACCAGAAGAAGTACGATTCTGCCGTCATCCAATTCAAAAAGGCCCTGCAGATCGATCCTCGCTACGCCGAAGCCCATTACCAGCTGGCGCTTGCCGAGATGGACCTGCAGCACTATCCCGACGGTTACAAAGAGCTCACCCAGGCAGTTGATCTTGACCCGAACCACTTCAAAGCGCGGCTCCAGTTGGGCAGCTTGTTGATGGCCGCCCACAAATTCGACAAGGCAGAAGAACAGGCCCGGTATCTGGTGGAGCATGACCCCAAGAATTCGGAAGGCTGGGTCCTGCTCGGGAATGTACTGCTCGGCCAAAAGCATCAGCAGGAAGCCCTTGATGCGTTCAATAAAGCGATCGCAATAAAACCGGACAACGCGGAGGCGTACCTGAATCGCGGAGTGGTGTATGCCTATATGAAGCAGGATGCTTCAGCGGTTGCGGACATGCAAAAAGCGATCAGCCTGGATCCGAAGAAACTGCCGGCCTATGCCAACCTCGCTGGCTACTACCTGTACATGAAAGATACGAAGAAGGCGGAGGACGTGTACCGGCAGGCAATCCAAAATAATCCCGACTCTCCGGTCCCGTATCTGCGTCTGGCCGGTCTCTTGCTGCGTGAGAATCGCAAGGAAGAGGGCGAACTGGTGATTCAACAGCTGCGGGACAAGCAGCCGACATCGGCGGATGTGGCGGGTGCCATTGGCGACTACTATCTGGCATCAAGAAATTCTGAGGGCGCCATTAAAGAGTACGAGCGCGGCCTGAAGTACGATCCCAAGAACGAAGAGTTGGAACTGCGCTTGCTGGAGACCTACCTCAATACCGGCAAAATCGATGAAGCCAGTAAGATGACCGACCGGATGCTGAAGGATAAGCCGGGCGACATTATGGCGCGCGTTACTCATGCCCGCCTGCTGGCCATTAAGGGTAACAGCGCGGAGGCCATAACCACTCTGCGTGATGTCATAAAGGATGCTCCGGAAAACGCCCAGGCCCACTACATCCTGGGACAAGTACTGCGTCAAACCGGCGATCTGCCAGGCGCCAAGAGTGAGTTGCAAGAGGCCATGAAGCAGCAGGCCTTCAGAAATCAGCCCGAAAATCCGATGGTCCTTAAGGCTTTGGCCGAAGTCTATCGTGACTCGCACGACTACGATACAGCCCGGGAATACGCGGCACGTTTACAAAAGCTGAACGAAAACAACCCCGAGGCCCACTTCCTGAACGCTACCATCGACATTGGCGCCAAGGACTATGCGGCGGCGATTGAGGAGTTGAAGGAAGCAGAGAAGACGGCGCCCAACGATCCAATGGTCCATCTCAACATGGCATTCGCTTACGCCGGACAGAAGAAATACGCCGATGCGGAGCGCGAATTCCAACTCACCACTAAGATGTATCCGACCTTCGACACGGCCTGGGCCGATTACATCTCCATGATGTTTGGCACCAACCAGACACCCAAGGCCCTAGCCTTGGCAAGTCAGTATGCTGCCGCCAATCCCAATCGGGCACAGGCGCACTTCATTAACGGTTCCGCGTTGGCTACCGTCAAGAAGTACGACCAGGCGATGGCAGAGTTCCAGAAGACGGTACAAATCGATCCCAAGTCGATGATGGCCTATTTCCGGATGGCCCAGGTGTACCAGGTGATGGGGAAGCCTGACGCCGCCCTTGACTCCTACCAGAAAGCGCTCGCAATCCAACCTACCTCGCCTGTCGTGAACAACGCGATTGGCAGTCTCTATCTCAGCAAAGATGATTTGAAATCTGCGGGCAAGTACTTCCAGGCGGCGCTGGCGCAGGATTCTCATGATCCGGTTGCAGCTAACAATTTGGCATGGGTGTATGCCGTTCAGGGCGAGAACCTTGACATGGCGTTGAGCCTGGCTACCCAGGCGAAGCAGATCGCTCCGGATATGACTGCCGTCAGCGACACGCTGGCCTGGATTCAGTACAAGAAGGGCAACTATAAGGTTTCAGTCTCGCTTGCCGAGGATGCTGTCAAGAAGGACCCAGCGAAGGCTGACTACCGCTATCACCTGGGAATGGCCCTCCATGGAGCGGGTGAAACGGACCGAGCCAAGGCGGAGTTGCAGAAAGCCCTGCAGCTGAACCTGAAGGGTACTGACGCGCAGGAAGCACAAAAGACCTTGGCATCTCTGCAATAAGGCTTGCAGTTCATTGGCATCTGCTGTGCTGCCCAGACGGTCTGGCGTCATTCCTCGTGACTGGCGCCAGATCTTCTGAAGCAGTCATGCGCCGTGTAGCACACCAGCGGATATTCGCACACAATTGAAGCAATAGATGTATCGATTGGTACGGGTAGTGCGGCGCTTCAGCGCCGCGTTCGGCTTTGGCCAAACACTCTGCTTAGGCCGCTGAGGTCGTCGACCTTAGCGGCCTAAGCGATTTTTTCTTCTTGCCCCTATACGCGGGCCTGAAGGCCCGCACTACCCGTATAAGCGGATACACCAATCCGGGAAGTGCTCTAGCCACCTCGTAGCAGCGCCGGGCTCCTTCCAGGCGATTCCCATGTTCGGCCAGCCAAAATAGTTGAATCCAGACCGCAGCTTCTGCTAATCTAACTAACTGGTTAATTAAAAATATGGCAGACCCAACCACGATTACGGCACGACGGGGGACCCGGCGCCAGCCGGAGGCAAGCCGGAGCTCGATTCTGCAGGCAGCACTCAGCGAATTTGCCCAGGAAGGCCTGGCCGGGGCGCGCACGGACGCCATCGCTGCAGCTGCTGGGGTAAACAAGGCCCTCCTGTATTACTACTTCCGCGACAAAGAAGCACTCTACGATGCCGTACTTGACGATTTTTTCGTTCGACTGCTCAGCCGTGTCACCGCGGCCTTCGATGGCGAAGGTCCGGCCGGCGAACGTCTCCTCACCTACGTGCGGGCGCATTTCGACTGCATCGCCGAGTCGCCGCATTACGCGAGGCTCTTTCAGGGAGAGCTGATGAGTGCCGGCCTGGGACGTCCGTCACACCTGACCCGCGTCGTGGAACGATACATCCGGCCCATCTCGGTACGTCTGACCGGGGTATTGCAAGAGGGCATTGACAGCGGAGAATTTCGTTCCGTGGATGCGATGCAGTTTGCCCCGTCGATCGCGGGATTGATCGTTCACTATTTTGTGGTCGCTCCGGTGGCGCGCAAGCTCTTCTTCCAAGATCCCTTCTCGCCGCAAGCGCTGCAGCGACGGCGGGCGGCAGTCCTCGATTTCATTGCGGCGGCGTTATTTGCGAACCAACCTAAGGGCCTAAGGATGGCCGCGGAAGTCGCAAGCCGCGATGAATTAGAGTCCGGCGCCGCTTCGAAGCTTACGAAGGCATCCCAACGCCGCTTGAAAATGCAAGGAAAACGTAAATGAAGCCAAGCAAGTTTTTCATATTTCTTTTCGTTCTGTTGGCGATAGCGACCGGGTACTACTTTTACTCCACGGACCGCACCACCGACACCGTGCTGATCGGAATCGTAGATGCAAATCAAGTGCTGGTGAGTTCCAAGGTCATGGGGCGGATCGAAAAGCTGTATGTGGATGAGGGATCGAAAGTCAAAGCGGGAGACCTGATAGCCGAGATCGACTCTGCCGAACTTGAAGCCCAGAAGAACGCGGCCGAGGCCACGATTCATGCGTACGATTCGCAGGTATCTTCCATGCGGGCCACTGAGGCACAGACGCTTGGCGAAACCAATAGCGGCGTCGTGAACGCGCAGGCGCGATTGGCTGCGTCCAAAGCCACATTGCTTCAGGCGCAAGCCGACCTGGCGCGGATTCAAAGCGATTCGCAGCGCATGATCGCGTTGGCGCAAGCGGGGGTCGAATCTGACCAGGACCGCGTACGGGCCGATCAGCAATTGAAGGCGCAACAAGCCGCGGTGGTGAGCGCGCAGAAAAACGTGGATGCGGCCCGGGCGGACCTCAACACCGCCATCGCGCGGACCCACCAGCAACGAGCTGCAGCTAGCAATGTTGCAGCGGATGTGGCGCAGGTGGCCAATGCGCGTGCCCAAATGGCTGAAGCTGAAACCAGGCTGGGCTACACCAAGATCTACGCGCCCGTCTCGGGAACGGTTTCGGTTAGAGCAACGCGACAGGGCGAGGTCGTCAATCCCGGAACGCCGATTGTAACCATCATTGATTTTGGCGACACCTGGGTCCGTGCCGAAGCACCGGAAACCGAGGCCCGCTTCATTGCAGACGGGGACAAACTTAAGGTGCGTTTACCTGCAGGCCAGCCCATGGAAGGGACGGTGATCTTTAAGGCCGTGGAGAGCGATTATGCAACCCAGCGCGACGTCAGCCGCCGGAAGCGCGACATCAAGACCATTGGTCTGAAGCTGAAGGTTGACAATCCTGACGGCACGCTGGTGCCCGGAATGACCGCTGAGGTACTCCTTCCTCAAAACCTGACGAAAGGCGCGCGATGAGCTGGTTCAGTGCAAAATCGAAACCCAGCGCTGGTTGTGATGCGCCTGCCAGCGGCGATGCCATTGTGGTGGACCACGTCATCAAGAAGTACGGTGACTTCACCGCGGTGGATGAGGTTTCGTTCAACGTGCATCAGGGCGAAATCTTCGGCCTGTTAGGACCGAATGGCGCCGGCAAATCGACCCTGATTCGCATGATGACGACGCTGTTGCCCCTGACCAGCGGGCGGGCCCTGATTAACGGTTTCGACGTGGCCAAGGACCCCGACTCCGCGCGGCAATGCATCGGCGTAATCCCGCAGGCGCTGACCAGCGATATCGACCTCACCGTGGAAGAAAATCTCAGCATTTACGCCAAGCTGTACGGGGTTTCAGCCGAAGCTCGTAAGCACAACATCGACGAGCTATTGGAAACGGTGGACCTTACGAAGTGGCGGAACGCACAAACCAAGACCCTCTCCGGCGGCATGCGACGCCGCCTGGAGATCGCGCGCGGCCTGGTACACAGCCCGAAAATATTTTTTCTGGATGAGCCGACTACTGGATTAGATCCGGTGTCGCGCGTGGCAGTGTGGGAGATGCTGACCGAGATCAAGAATCGGCGCGCCCTGACCATCCTGATCACAACGCACTATATGGACGAAGCGGACCGGCTTTGCGATCGGTTGGCGATTGTGGACCATGGGAAGCTGGTGGCGCTGGACTCTCCCATGGCGCTGAAGGCGAGTGTGCCGGGTACCAACGTCATTGAAGCTCAGTTCCTCAATGCCCCCGGGGACTGGCATGAGGAACTTGGGAAGCTGGAGGATGTTACCTCGGTGCAGCCCGTGGGTGCCGACATGTATCGCATTCTTAGCAGCAACGGTTCGAAGACCACGACAGAATTGGTGGAACTTGCGGTGCGCTCTAACGTGCAGGTCAAATCGCTGTCCGTGCAGAACACCACGCTGGACGATGTATTCGTGCACTACACCGGCCGGCAGCTACGCGATGAGCAGGTCAAGGCCTACGGCTTTGTAATGCCAGAGCGTCCGGGGATGCGGCCATGAACAGAATGTGGGCTATTGTCGAGCGCGAACTACGGAAGTTCTTCCGTTCTCCGACGCTGATGCTGGTAGCGATGGTCTTTCCCCTAGTGCAGCTCATCGTGCTCGGAAACGCGTTTGGTGGAAAGATCAAGGAGGCCCGTCTCGGGGTCGTCGATCAGGACCACGGGACACAGGCGGTGAAGGTCCGCGAGGCGCTGGCAGCGGTGCAGTCCAATGCGCGGACGTTTGTCCCCGTGCCCTACGACAGCGACAAACAGGCGATGGAAGACGTGCGCACGGGAAGGCTGGACGGAGCCATCATTATTCCGCCGGAATACTCGCGGCGCGTGTACGAAGAGAACCATCCGCGGATTGCGTTGGTGGTGGACAACACCGACAACTTCATGAGTTCGACCCTGGAGCAGGAGTTCAGCGACCTGACCAAGGCGCTGAATAATCCCGATGTCGAGCCCTCGCGCATCTTGCAGCAGATCACGCTCGATACGGTGGAACTGTATCCCTATATCGAGTATATGAAGTATCTCCTGCCGGGATCGATCGCCCTGGCCATGTTCGTTTCGGTCATGATCGGCGGGGGCATGCTGTACATCGACGACAAAGCGCGCGGCGTGCATGAAGGTTACCTGGTGACGCCGATTACCAAGTTCGAACTGGTGGCTGGGCTCAATATCGCAGGCGCTATCAAAGCGATCATGGCCGGCATTGTGATTACGGTGCTGGGGTCACTGCTGGCTGGGCTGGGGACTGCCTTCACGCCGCAAAACATGCTCTACGTTTTTCTGATGGTGGTGGCCACCTCGCTGGCGTTTAACACCATGATGTTCCTGCTCATGGTGCGAGTGGAGGACCCTCTGGTGCCGCGCGCCATGTTCGGAATCCTCAATACGCTGTTATTTTTTCCGAGCGGCGCCATCTATCCGGTCAAGGCATTTCCGGCGTGGCTTCGCGGAATAGCCTATGTCGATCCGTTCACGTACTCGGTGCACGGCTTCAAGGCCATCCTGTTGAAGGATGCGGGCTTTGCGGCCATCCGCACCGATCTACTATATCTGACGGTGGCGGCGGCAATCATGATCACCATCGCAACCGCATTGTTCAAACGGACCCTGTAGCAGCTGCCATCTTGAACATCACCAAAAAACGTTACGGAGCGCGGCAAACCCTTATCGCTTGGTGGCATCTCTTTTATTTGAGAGATGTCCTGTCACATTCGGAGTCCGCACACTTCACAAAAGAACATCATCTATAGGAGGACGGCATGAAGAGTTTTCTGATTGGCTTGGGGCTGGGAGTTGGCCTTGGCATTCTATTCGCACCCATGAGCGGGGAGGAAACCCGCAACAACTTATCGGACAAAGCCAACGATCTGGCCAGCTCAGCCCGCGACACCTATGAGCAGGGACGCGACAAGGTCCAACGCGGAGTGCAGTCGATCCGCGGAACTGCCGAGCGCGCCATGGGCAAAGCTCGCTCAACCACGCAAGACGTTGCCCACGCCACAGGTACCGAGAGCAGCATGCCGGGCGGCATCTAAATCACTCTCGGAAGGGTATCTCCGCTCGTACGGGTAGTGCGGGCCTTCAGACCCGCGAATAAGGCGAGAAGAAAAATCGCTCAAGCCGCTGAGGTCAACGACCTCAGCGGCTTGAGCAACGTGTTTGGCCGAGGCGGAACGCGGCGCTGAAGCGCCGCACTACCCTACAAATCGGATACATCTATTCAGGATCCGCTATAACTCACTCTCGGAAGGGTTCTTCTTAAGGCAGACGGAGCATCGTCTGCCTTTTGCTGCGCGCAAATCTTCCACCCCGACGATCACAATTCTTCGAGTCGGTTATTCTAGTGATTCTGAGCTTCTGAGGAGAGGAACTTACATGCAAGTATTGGAAAACTGGCATCCCCAGGGCGTCACCGTTTATATGGACGATAAGCGATTCGTGAAATGCGTGCTGACCGATTGCAAACTGGTCTATGGCGGGGGTGATGTGACCTGGGAGAACACGCAATTTGTAAATTGCCAGCTCAGCTTTGACGGAGCCGCCCAGCGGACCGTCGCCTACCTACAGAATTTCGGCTTGATGAAACCGCCCGTGAATAACGCAACGCCCTCCGCGCAACCAAATTCGGGAGTTAACTAGCCTTGAGCGGTTTGCCGTCAACTCCTAGTCGAATCTACGGCGTGATTTCCCAGACGACGCCACAGCCAATGGTTTCGCAGTGTGATCGGTCCCCTCCGCCGGAAGCGGTTCCGAAAAGATTGCCGTTAGCATCGACGAAGATACTCCCAACCGGCCACCGCCCGTCGGCGCTCGCTGGAGTAAAGTCGTGAAGGTCGGTATAGAGCCAGGTTCCGTCGCCCTGCGGGGCCAGCTTGAACACCGAGCCATATCCAAAAGCGCCGTCCTGGTAAGTAGTGCCGTAGAGATTGCCGGCCGCGTCCATGGTCAGACTGTCTTCAGGGCCGCCGTATGCCCCGCTAAGGCTGGACAGCGTGGTAAGGCTCCAGCTTCCGTGTAAGTTCGCCAGCTTGTATACGGTTCCACCATTCGTTCCTGCACCCGCCGCGACGGTAGTGCCGTAGAGATTGCCGGCGCTATCGAAGACGAGACCGCCAACTGGACCTAACCCGTCGCCGCCTCCCTGGAAGCTGTAGAGAGTGCTCTCGGTCCAACCGGATGCGGACGGCGCCAACTCGTAGATCATGCCGTATCCATAGAGACCATAGTTACTCGCCGCACCATACAAATTGCCACGACTATCGAAGATCACCCCTGACTGGGGGTAGGCGCCGGTTTCTAGCGCGAAGCTGTAAAGCGTGCTTTCCGTCCAGCCACCATGGGAGGGCACCAGCGCAAATACAGCCCCGACGCCGTTGTCGCCACCTTGAAGCGTCGTGCCATAGACGTTCCCTGCTTGATCGAAGTTAAGATCGCCCCAGGTTGGATTCGAACCATCGCGACCGCCGGTGAACCGGTAGAGCACCGTCTCCGTCCCACTACAGAAAGCTTTCTCGCATACGCGAGCTTGCGGCGTAACTCGGTACACCGTGCCGCAGCTGTCCCCTGGGCATCCCGGAATTCCTCCTGAATACGTCGTACCGTAAAGGCCTCCATTGGGACCAGGCACTGCGCGAGACAGGGGGCCGTTCCCATCGGTTCCTCCCTGAAAGCTATAGAACGGAACCAGGATCCAGCCTGAGGTTTTGTGCGTCAGTTTGAACACGACGCCGCAGCCATTTCGTGTTCGGCACTCATCGTTTCCCATGTAGCCGCCGGACGAAGTTGTCCCGTAGAAGTTTCCAGCGGCATCCATCGTAAGGCCAGCCTGAGGAATGGCGCCGTCGGCACCGCCGGTGAAGCTATGAATCACGGTTAATGTTTGCGCATGCGTCGTTGGAGATAGAAGCGTAGCGAACAGAAGCACGATTCCTAACGTCATTCTGAATGGGAAGGCAATTTTTTTGGTCTGCATCGCATTTATCCTCATCACGCTTGCCTGAGATGACGAAGTGAGTGCGCCAACTTCGCAAAGAAGTTTACACCGGCCCGGTTTATCGCGACAGGAAGAGTTGCAAGAACACAATCCCTACAACCACGAATGAACGCTAGCTGGCTCCCCCTGTGTACGAGTGGTACTCGGCTTTACTTTGGCGAGGGTGTACGTCAGAATGGTAGTCAGCAAATCGGGCCCCAGCGAGGAATTCCGTGAAGTTTCGAGGATGGCTACTGATGTTGTTGTTTGTGCACGTTCTGCTGCACCCCTTGGTGCATGCGATCGGCACATCAGGAGCGGCAAGTGACCTCGTCCGCGTATCCGCCAGTTCGACTGAATTAGACAGCAGTCTGGCTACCGGCGATCAATGCGAGCTTTGCCGCGTTGGACATAACACCATCGTCACCCCAAAACTGCCGCAGACCGATCTACTGAATCCGCGGTGGATTCGGGTCACGCTTCAGGCAGTTAACTACGCGTCGCTTCAAGCCGACCAGCGAATCCCCTCCCGGGCGCCGCCCAGCCTCTAATCCAAACTCCCAACTCTGAAAACTTGTGATGGCGCGTCCTCGTACGCGCGCATGCATGCATTTTTCATTGCTCTCGTCGTGCTGCCCGCACTTTGTTGCGCGGGCTGAACACGATTGCGAGAGCTGGCGAAATTGGAGGAGAGATGGTTTTGAAGCAGGAAAGTATCGAGACGGATTTCCGTCACAGGTCCGGCAAAGCAGCTGTGGTAGTAGTGTTCTGGGTGGCGCTTTGGGTTATCGACCGCAAGCGCGCAAACCACTGGAAACTCATCGCTAAGTGGCGTGGTTTCCGATCCGACCGGGGCGGTAGTGCCGGGTGCGACTGTCGAGATTCATAACCCGGTCAGCCAATTCGACCGGTCAACCACGACCGACAGCGCAGGCCGATTCAGCTTTACAAACATTCCCCTTAATCCTTACCACCTCAGTGTCAAAGTGACCGGGTTCGCTGCTTATTCGCAGGACGTTGATGTGCATTCCGCTGTGCCGCTGAACCTCAAGATCACTTTGCAGATAGCTGGTTCTGCCGAAAACGTTACCGTCCAGGCCGAGGCGACCGACCTGCTGGAAAACGATCCGACGTTCCATACGCGACATGGACCGGCAATCTGTTCGAGAAGGTTCCAGTCGGAGAGCGCCTCCTCGGAGCTGAGTTCGATGGTCACGCTGGCATCCCCAGGGATCGCCGCCGATTCCAACGGCCTGTTCCACGGACTGGGCGATCACGCGTCAAACTCCTTTTCTCTGGACGGCCAGCCTATCACCGACCAGCAGAGCAAGGTATTCTCCAACCAGATTCCGCTGGACGCCGTGCAATCGATGACGGTCATCGGCGGGGCTCCGCCGGCCGAGTACGGAGACAAGACAAGCCTGGTGATTGACGTGAGCACGCGTTCGGGACTGGGCTCGACCACGCCGCACGGCGCCGTCACCGCCTGCTACGGCTACGTTTGGCACCTCGAACCTGGATATGAATTTCTCCTACGGCGGCAAGAACTGGGGGAACTTCATTGCGGCCAATGGACTCGACACCGGCCGCTTTCTCGATCCGGCCGGAGTTCGCGGTCTTCCATGCGCAAGGGCAACGAGGAGAACATGTTCGACCGTTTCGACTACGCGTTTCACAGAAAGAGCGCGCTGCACTTGAACTTCCAGTTTACCCGCTCGTGGTTTCAGACCCCGAACTCGTATGACCAGCAGTATCACGATATTCACGTGGCATCGCTGCAAACCAACCCCATGACGGGCGCTCACTTAGGGCCGACCGATCAGCGTATCAAAATTCTCACCTTCAACATCGCGCCTACATGGACCACACGATTAAGCCCGAATGCCGTCCTGAATGTGACGGGCTACGTGCGGCGCGACGCCTACAACTACTACCCCAGCAACGACCCCTTCGACGACCTTGGCGCTCCGGCGAATCTCCAGAGGGAAACCGTTGCCCAGCAGCGCAGCCTTCTCAATGCCGGCGCGATTGCGAACATCAGCTACACGAAAGGCATTCACAACTGGAAGGCCGGGGTTATGTATGAGCAGACCTTCCTGAACGAGAATGACCAGCTCGGGATTGTCGATCCAACGTACAACGCACCTTGCTTAAATGGAAATGCCGTCCCGGTCAACGGTTTTACCGATCCCTCGCAGTGCGCTGTAGCCGGATACCAGCCCAACATCGCTTCGAACCCGAACGCGCCCAATTCCGCTGCTGTATCCGTTATTCAACGGTGTTCTGCTGCCTTACGACCTGACGCGCGGAGGGGTCCTGTTCCCATTTGTCGGCCACACCGACGTTAAGGAGCTCGCGATGTACGTGCATCGACAACATCACCGTGCGCAACTGGAGCTTCAACCTGGGGATTCGCGGAGACTTCTACAACGGGCTTGTCGACCGCCACCCAGGCGGAGCCCCGGGTGGGGATTGCTTACAACATCCAGAAAACCAATACCGTTCTTCGCGTCTCCTATGCGCGCACCTTGGAGACTCCTTTCAACGAGAACCTGGTGCTCTCCAGCCTGGGATGCGGCTCGCCCGTGCTGAATCCTCTTCTGGCCTGCTCATCCAGACGACTGACGCCATTGGCACCCGGCTTTCGCAATGAATTCCATGCCGGCCTGCAACAAGCCGTCGGAAAGTTCCTGGTGATCGACGGCGAATACATCTGGAAGTACACGCATAGCGCCTACGACTTCAGCGTGCTGGGCAATACCCCGATCACCTTCCCGATCGAATGGCATAACTCAAAGATTCCGGGATGGGCGTTGCGCGCCAGCATGCCGGTCATACCACGGCTTCAGCGCGCTGGTGGTGATGTCCAGTGTCGCCGCCCGGTTCTTCACTCCGCAGATCGCGGGAGCGGGAGCTACTCCCTCGGCGCCGCTCGGGGTTTTCCGCATTGACCACGACGAAGCCTATAACATGACCGCACACATGCAATACCAGACGCCTTGGAAGCGCGGCCCGTGGTTCGGCTTCAACTGGCGCTACGACAGCGGACTGGTCGCCGGCGCAGTGCCTTGTTACGGAATCGGCCCAGAAAACGATTGCCCGCAATCGACCACGCTCAACGGACAACCCGCCATCACCATGACCGATCCAGCGGGAATCCCGTTAACCGCCGACCAGGAGTTTCAAGCCGGCTTCACTTGCAACGGCGTGCATGCTACTCCGACAACTGCGTTGCCCTTTACCTGTTTGGCATCACAATTTGGCTCAACGCTGACACAGGTACCCTCGCCGGGAACTGAAAATGACGACCACAATCCTCCGCGGATCGCATCACGAAACCTCTTTGATCTGGCAATCGGTGACGATAACCTCTTCAAGGGTGATCGCTACAAGTGGAGTCTGCAATTTAATGCAATTAACCTGCTGAACAACTACGCGCTGTACAACTTCCTGTCAACATTCAGTGGCACGCATTATGTGACGCCGAGGGCGTTGACCGCGGAGATTGGATTCCACTTCTAGGTCCAACTGCAGTGCGTGAAGGGTCGAGCACGAGCAATGAAAAATCCCACCCAAGCAAAAGAAAAAGCTTGGGTGGGCACCCGCGTGAAGGGTGGAGCGCGATCAGATAACACTCCCACCCGGGCAAAGGAGCTTGGGTGCCGCACCCGCGCATTTCTTCACTCGGCAACGCGAGCCCGACGCTTTTCGGCATCCAGCCCACAGGCAACGCAGCCAGGAGTCTTCTCCTGACGTTTCGACGGCCAATCGATGCATGGTAGCCTGATGGGCGACGCGGACCGAGCGCGCCGATGGACTTGCGCCTATGAAGAAGAAGAAATCAGCCAGCCGCAGTTCCGCCGTTACGAGCAAGCTTGGGCCGAAGGACATGGACGAGTACCTGGCCGGCGTCCCAGAACCTGCGCGTAGCACCTTGGACAAGATTCGCGCCGTGGTTCGCTCCGTCGTGCCTCCCGAGGCGACGGAGGCCATCAGCTATGGGATTCCAACGTTCAGGTACAAAGGCGGACTGGTTGCGTTCGCCGCGTTCTCAAAGCATTGCAGCTTCTTTCCTATGAGCATGGCAGTGATGAGTAGGTTCGAAAGCGAGCTCAAGAACTTCGACACCTCCAAAGGCACGATTCGCTTTCCTCTGGACAAGCCTCCGTCAGCCACTCTGTTGAAGAAAATGGTGAAGGCGGGCATCGCAGCGAAGGAACGCAAGAGGTAGCGCTCACGCGGTAGTGTCCTATTAGGAAGTTCTACCGAACCGCTTGCATTCAGTTTTGGCAATTGTGGCAGGTCATTTCGGCCTTGCTTTCTTCTGGCAAGCGGCTAAAATGACAGCGGGTGCGAACCCTGCCTTTGGCCGCAATCCAGAGGCAAAGCCCAGGCTCGCGGTTACCAGCTTCGGGTTGGGCGTTTATTCGACGGTGGAGCTAAAGGGCATCGAACCCTCGACGGGTACCGTGTCAATGGAAGACCCCTCTTGCCGCCAACAGCCCCACAAGACCAAAGGCCAGCAGTTCCAAGTCTCCATACTCGGCACTGTTGGCCTTGCATTTTCAGCAACATAGCGCTATTATGCAAAATTGCATCATGTCCGGCAAGGGTATAATGCAAAATTGCATTGACAAATCCTGGAAGCCTCGCTACGATGAGTTCTGTATTTAAGGACTACTACACGGACGAACGGCCACCAAGGAATTTGATTCGGTTTTGGTACTCATCACAAGACGCCAGGGTTCGGACGGCTTTTGACGGCACTGTCAGCCTAATAGAATCGTATTCTCCAGATGACTGGGAAAGGCTTAACCCCCCTTTCAAGTTATTGGAGAGGGATTGTGCTGGTCTTTGGGAACTGATCATAGATATCAAAGACAGAAAGCCATTCCGACACGTCAGGCCGCTTGGTGTGTGGCATTCAGAAGAACGCTTTTTTGTTTTCTTGGGCGGCTTTGAAAAAAGTGGATATATCTATAAACCATTCGATGCTTGTAAAGAGGCCCTTAAATACAAAGCTCAATACGAAAATGGAAGAGGGGCAATCGATGATCACAGATGAGCTTTGGGGGAAGTTAGCAAGCGAAAGAGACTATCGTAGAGAGATTGTGTCCTCGATGCTAAAGCGGGGAACCGCTATGCAGATTCAGGGCATGATGAAACAGAGAGAATGGACGCAGGCGCAACTGGCAGAGAAATCCGGACTCACGCAAGGCGTAATTTCTCGTGCGGCGAATCCCGCCTATGGGAATCTCACGTTTAATACCGTTATCGACATAGCCGCAGGATTTGATGTGGCTTTTATCGGTAGATTCGTTCCCTTCAGCGAGTTTGCGCGTTGGGTAAGGAACCTGCGTGATGAAATTGCATTCAGCGTTTCTGACTTTGAGACAGAAAACAGCGAAGAACAAGAACAAGCGGCCCGTTCGCAAGCAAGTGCTGAGGAAACTCAGCGCCTATTGAGCGCGGCCAGCGTGGCCAGCCATCCGTTCATGGGGATAGGAGCGCTGTCCTCCCTGTTAGGAGAAATGGTCGCTTCTCCGCCAACGGCAGCACGCGAGGGAGCGGCTACTACTATTTCGCCCGAAACCGCAATTTCCCCTACTCCTAGAAAGTTCGCCTCCGTAACATGTATAGATCAGGGAAGGGGACTTCAACAGTTTCAGGGACGCACTGCATCAGGCACCCGAGCATTGAATAAAAGACAGCAAAGAAAGCGCTCTACGCGTGTGAGGAAATATGCCAATGGATGAGGAACAGCCGAAGGCGGCGGGGATTCATCGCGGAGAAAATTTTGAAGCTTTATACGCGAACAATGTCCAGCTTCAGCCCTTCGAATGGGACTTGAAAATTATCTTTGGCGAACTCGACGTTTTGCCCGACAATCCAGGCGAGATAGTGGTCGAGCAGCATACGGCGATCACGGTACCTTGGCTCCAAGCGAAGTTGGCGCTCTATTACCTGTCGCTGCAAGTGGCCGTACATGAACTGTCTCATGAGCCGATACGCGTTCCGCAATCTCTAATTCCTGCAGACCCGACTCGGCCCACCGGCGATCTGGCGGACGATCCCATCGCGCTCAAAGTGTACGAAACCATTAAGGCTGAACGCGAGAAATTCTTGGCTTCTATCCCTTAGAGTTCGAGCAACTCTTCGTTAGGACACTACCTCGCCCCCTCGCCTTGACACTACTCTCCCATAAATTTATCCTTGATGTTTGCCTTAAGAACGATCCCGCCCGTCTGTACCTGCCAGCGTTTCCCGTCAGGAGCTTGGCCTGCCAGACCCGGTTCCGGCCGGAGCGAAGGGCTATTCTGGGCGTTTTTTAGGCGGGTGCTGGCTATGCTGATTCGGGTTCGGGAACTGGAACTCCGCAATTTGGAGTTCGACGAGAACTATCAGCCCGGCGACATCGAGTTTGGTCCCGACTTCCGGCAGATTGGCCCGTTGCACAGCGCAGGCCGCGCCGAGCTGATCGTGGAGCATCGCGGGCACCACCAGAACGTGGAAGACATACGGCTGGTGGGCAAGGTGGAAGCGCACCTTGAGTTCAGTTGCGCTCGCTGCCTGGAACCTGTGGGCGAGGACGTAAACCGGGCGTTTGACCTGATCTACCGGCCCTTAGGGGTGGATCGCCGCGCCGATGAGGTGGCGATTACCGAGGCGGAGACCGAGATCGGGTATTATCAAGGTGAAGGTCTTTTGCTGGAAGATGCGCTGCGCGAGCAGGTCTTGCTGGCCACGCCGGTTCGGGCCCTGTGCCGCGAAGATTGCAAGGGATTATGCCCGCATTGCGGCAGCAACCTGAATGTCGAGCAATGCCATTGTGAGCAACATCTTAGCGATCCCCGGTGGGATGCGTTGAACGAAATCAAGAAGAAGCTGCAAAGCTAAAGTTTCGATCGCCGGCACGAGCCGGGCGGTCATAGTTACGAGGTTTTGAATGCCTAATCCGAAACGACGTCATTCTCAGGCGCGAACATCCAAGCGCCGCTCCCATGACCATCTGACGGCGCAGTCGTTGTCCGAGTGTCCCAACTGCCACGAGCGCAAATTGCCGCATCGTGCCTGCCCCAAATGCGGTTATTATAAGGGCCGCGAAGTGATCCAAGTGGAAGAGAGCACAAGCTAGCAGATTTGCGGTGGCGCTCTTTCCGGCCAGACCAGGAGCGAATAGCTGCAGTCGCAAGTTGGCGATCAAGCTGGATTGCTTCCTGGGTTTGACGGTCACGAAGATTTGCAACTGACAGGCAAGCATGCCAACCACCATCGCTCTTGACGCCATGGGCTCGGATCGAGCGCCTAAACCAGAAGTGGAAGGCGCCATCCTCGCCGCACGTCACTATGACGTGGAAGTCCTGCTGGTGGGGAAAGAAGATGTCGTCCGCGCCGAGCTCGACCTGCACCCCTTCTGGCGCAGGCTTTCCATCCGAATCGTCAACGCCCGCGAAGTCGTCGGCATGCACGAAAAGGCGGCGCAGGCGGTGCGCAGCAAACGCGATTCTTCACTGCGCGTCGGACTTCGCCTGGTGCGCGACGGCAAGGCTGCCGGGTTTGTCACGGCCGGCAACACCGGCGCGGCCATGGCCACTGCCAAGATGGTTCTGGGCGCCATCCCCGGGGTGGACCGTCCCGCGTTGGCAGCGGTTTTTCCCACCGCGCAAGGTACCGCCACCATCCTCATCGACGTCGGCGCCAATGTCGACTCCAAGCCGCAAAACCTGCAGCAGTTCGCCATCATGGGCGATATTTATTTCAGCAGTATCTTCGGGGGCAAGTTCCCCAGCGCGGAGCATCCCCGCGTGGGTTTGTTGTCGATCGGCGAGGAAGAAAGCAAGGGCAACGAACTTACTCGCGAAGCCTACAAGCTGATCAAAGAGTTGCCCATGAATTTCGTGGGCAATGTCGAAGGGCGCGATCTGTACAACGGGAAGGCCGACGTGCTGGTTTGCGATGGCTTTGTCGGCAACGTGGCGCTCAAGATCTCCGAGGGCATGGTGGAGACGGTGCGCTTCCTGTTGAAGCAATCGCTGCAAGCCACCATCAGCAGCCAAGTCGGATTCCTGTTGTCACGCAAGGCTTTTGCCGATTTCAAGAAGCGCCTTGACTACTCGGAGTACGGCGGAGCGCCGCTGCTGGGTATCAAAGGCGTATGCATCGTGAGCCACGGGTCGTCGAACTCGAACGCCATCAAGAATGCGGTTCGGGTCGCAATGGAGTCGGCCAACAGCAAGCTCAATAACGTGATCGAAAAACGTATTGCCGCGGCTGGCAACAATTTGAACCACCACTCTGCCACGGCTAGGGAAGAAGGTACCGTAGGCACCGGAGCATTGTAGCCGCGGTCACTTACCGGTCGTATACTGAACAAAATCGAGGGGTAGTGGATGGCTTTTCCTGCTGTTGATACCAAACCAGCCGGCTCCCGTCCCGATAGACGATGGTTCGGCGTGCTGGAAAGACAACCTCTTCTCCTCGGCCTGGTTCTGGTAGTTGCCATCCTGGCCGTTTACTACCCGGTCCATCGTTTTGCATTTGTCGATATCGACGATGGCCTGTACGTCGCCGAGGACCCCCATGTCCTGGCTCCCCTCGATTGGTCCAACATCGAGTGGGCATTTACCCACTCGTTTGTTCTGAACTACGACCCGGTAACGTTCCTCGCTCACAACGCTGCAGTACACGTATTTGAGTTGAACGCCGGCCTGCACCATGACCTCAACGTGATCCTGCACGCGTTGGACGCCGTGCTGCTCTTCTGGATTTTATGGAGAGCCACGGGCTACACCTGGCGCAGCTTCATGGTTGCGGCGTTGTTTGCCTTACACCCGATCAACGTCGAAAACGTGGCGTGGATTTCTGAGCTGAAGACGATGCTCAGCACGCTATTTTTCTTCCTGGCGATCGGCGTTTACCGCTGGTATGCGTTCCGTCCGAAACTGTGGCGTATGGCGGTCATCGCCTTTCTGTTTGGGATGGGATTGCTGGCCAAACCGCAGGTGATCACCCTGCCGTTTGTGCTGCTGTTGTGGGACTATTGGCCGTTATGCCGGATGTTCAGCAACCGGCTGGACAGGTCGGAGTTGGGAACGAGGGCTGCGCTACCGCCGCCCAGAAGTTTTTGGGCTTTGCTGATCGAGAAAATTCCGCTGTTCCTTATTGCTCTTGGGGACGCGGTAGTGACGATGTTTGCCGAGCAAAAAGCTTCTCCACAGGACTGGCCGTACACGTTTTCCATTCGCCTGGGCAACGCGATTCTGTCCTATTCCCGCTATATCGGTAAGGCTTTTTGGCCCGTGCACCTGGCGCTTATGTACCTTCATCCGGGATACTCCCTGCGCTGGTGGCAAGTATGGGCGTCGTTGTTTTTCCTGATCGCGATAACGGTATTTGTGGTGGTGGAACGAAGCCGGCGTTACCTCGCGGTGGGATGGCTGTGGCTGGTGGGAACCATGTTGCCGACCATTGGACTGATACAAATCGACCTGCATGCGCTGGCTGATCGATACGCCTATATCGCTTTCGTGGGCTTGTTTCTGATGGTCTGTTGGGGGGTGGCGGAGTGGGTGGAAAGGAAACAATTTTCTAAGGCGATCTTGCCGGTGGTGAGCCTGATCGTCTTGCTGGCGCTCTCGGTGGCGACGCGCCACCAGGTCGGATTCTGGAGCGACCGAATTACTCTGTGGAACCACACTCTGGATGTCACCCATCGCAACTGGGTGGCCGAGGTACGCCTCGGTAATGATTCTCAGAGCCGCGGGCAGACCGAGCAAGCGTTGGAACATTATTATCGGGCGGCAGAAGATAAGCCCGACGCACTCGTCATCAACGAGAACATTGCCCTGCTTGAACATAAGCGCGGGAACGCCAAACAGGCCATCGTCTACTACCAGAAAGTACTGGCAGAAACCAAAGACAACGCGACAACCAGCCAAATCCTGGCAAACATGGGGCATGCTTACGACGCGTTGGGAGACGAGACCAAGGCGCGGGAATGTTATCAGGCCGCGCTGCAGCCGCGTCCGGCCCCGCAGCCTCCCGTTGTTGATTGGCGGCATCACCCTGGTCAATTTCTTCTCGAGCGCTTTCGACAGTGGAGATCGGCGAACGCATCCTGAGCACGGCCCACGGATTTGAGTGACAGCCGTGCTAATCTTTCGTGTGCACTCCTGATCAGACATGACGACCTCCCACTTTTCGCCCATCGCATTCCTCTTTCCCGGACAAGGTTCGCAAGCAGTCGGCATGGGTAAGGAACTTGCCGCCCTGTATCCGGTGGCGAAAGAAACTTTCGAGGAAGCTGAAGAAGCGCTCGGGTACAAACTTTCACAACTCTGCTTCGAGGGGCCTGAGGACCAGCTTAAGCTGACGGAAATCACCCAACCAGCGATACTCACGGTGTCAGTCGCGGCATGGCGCGTACTTCAGTCGAAGGCGGTCACGCCTTCCTATGTGGCGGGACACAGCTTGGGCGAGTATTCAGCGCACGTGGCGGCGGGTACTCTGGCGTTTACGGACGCAGTTCGCACCGTTCGCAATCGGGGTAAATACATGCAGGAGGCGGTGCCGGTCGGCGTTGGCGGGATGGCGGCAATTCTTGCGCTCTCCAGCGAGAAGGTGCAACAGATATGTGAAGAGGCGGCCCAAGGCGAGGTCAGCCAGGCTGCGAATCTGAACTCCCCCGACCAGATCGTCATCTCCGGCAGCAAAGCGGCCGTGGAACGTGCCGCCGAGTTAGCCAAACAGCGTGGCGCAAAGCGCGCCATCATGCTTCCGGTCAGCGCTCCGTTCCATTGTGCGCTGATGCAGCCCGCGCAGGACCGGCTGGCGGAGGACCTGCAGGCATTGACGTTTCACGCGCCCTCCGTCCCTTTGATGTGCAACGTGGATGCGAGTCTGGTTACGACCGCCGAGCAGGCGCGCGATGCGCTCATCCGACAGGTTACGGGATCGGTGCAGTGGGAGAAATCCATGCGCGGACTGGTGGCGCTCTCGGTGCAGAACTTTGTCGAGGTCGGCCCCGGCAAGGTGCTCTGCGGGCTGCTGCGCCAGATTGACCGCTCACGCACCTGCGTCAATGTAGAAGACGAGGCCTCCCTGCAGAAGACGGTAAATCACTTCAGCGCCAGCTCACCCAAACCGGACTAGAGTACTTCCCGGATTGGTGTGTCCGCTCGTACGGGTAGTGCGGGCCTTCCAGGCCCGCGTATAGGGCAAGAAGAAAAATCGCTTAGGCCGCTGAGGTCGTAGACCTCAGCGGCCTAAGCAGGGTGTTTGACCGAGTCGGAACGCGGCGCTGAAGCGCCGCACTACTCGTACAAATCGGATACATCTATGAGGAACGATCTAGTATCTGTGGGGGTTTGGTGGTGGGTGGGTTGGTTGTAGGGGGATGAAGTGTATGTGTTTAGATGGGGGGGTGGTGAAGTGGGTATGATTGGCTTGCAGGATGGAAAACCATTCATGATATCACGAGGTGTGGTGGGTGTGAAATGAAAGTGCAGTTTTGTGGCGGGTGTTATGGTGCGTTTGGGTTTATGGGTGTTGAGATTGTCACGATGATATGAATCTGCGGCGGGGTGCTGGCGACGATGCGTTATGAAGTCGAGGAACTGGTGCGGCGGCGGCGTTGTAATGATCGCCTTCACCAGCCCGTGGCCACCTCCAGAGCCGTAAACAGAGTGGTGTGCGTGCGCTTGTAATAGTGCTGAAAGCCGGTGAGGGTTTGCGTTGGGCAGCTTCAGCCAGCTCTGGGCTGCTCCAGAGCTTGAATGTGAGGCTTTTCATCCACGCTGAACACCAGCGCATGTTCCGGCGGGTTCAGATAAAGCCCCACCACGTCGGCGGCCTTGCGGGCGAAACAGGTATCGGTAGAGACGCACCACGTGTGACGCCGTTGCAGCGAAATTCCATGCTGGCGCAGCACCCGCCAAATCTGATCGTCGGAGATGTCCTTCAGCGCCGCGGCCAGCAGGGCTCCGTTCCAACGCGCATAACCTTGGGGCGGCGGTTGATCCAGTTGCGCCAGGATGCGACGTTCGCTGTTGCGATCGTAGGTCGCCGGCTTGCCCGGTCGCGGCGCATCCTGCAAGCCGTGGATCCGGTCGCGCAGAAACCGGCCCCGCCACTTGCTGGCCGTAGCCGGCCGCGTATCCATGGCCGCGGCGATCTGCTCATTGCTGGCCCCGGAGGCGGCGCGCAAAATCACCCCGGCACGAAACACATCCCGCGCCGCACTGGTCGGGCGCCGCACTAGCAACTCCAGATCCGCCTGCTCCTGCGGCGTCAGTGCAATGCTGCGAGCCTTCATGCATGGCACTATACACCATTCGCTCATTTATGCAACTAGATACTAGCTATCAGCCGTTTGGATCATCCCACCAGTGGCTACTCGCTTTTCGCCTATCCGTTCGGAGCTCATCTCAACGAATGCGCTTGCCACGACGCGAAGATTCCTTTCGAATGTAGCTTCGAGATTTCTTCGAGTTGGCGACCCACTCGATCTGCAAACTTTAGCTGACAGCTGAAGTGAAGCTGACGGCTGACGCTGATGGCTGACGGTGACGCCTGATAGCTATTCCATCGGCGGTAATTCGTCGGGATGCGGCGGGCGAATCTCCAGACCCCACTCCACGATGGTGCGCTTGAAGGCGTCGCGGCCCACGCGCGTCTGGCGCTCTCCACAATTGTCGCAACTGGCATAGAAGACGTGGCGATCCAGTTCATCGTCGGTCGGATTGTGATCGAACTTATGAGTGAGGACGCACGGGTAGTTGCAAGTCTGGCAGGGAATGTAAGCGGCTACGATGAATGGACCGTGGACTTTGGACATATTCGACCTTTAGATGTCAGCGCTTCGTTAGCAGACGTCAGCAAGTTTCGCGGATGGGCGATCTAATACGGTGAAAATCCCAGGGTCTTGTCGTCGTTCTGCACCCAGATGTGCGCCTTGTCGCTCACCCGCTCATTGACAGTGACCACCACCACCACCCCGCTAGCCGTGGCAAACGGCGTACCACTGTAACCCTTGGGCACGGCGGCGCCATCGATGTGATGGCTCTTGATGATGCCCCACTCACTGCTTGGTCCCCAATCCTTCAGAAAGTCGTTATACGGGTAACGCGAATACTTGTCAGGATGCTGTTTCCATTCTGGATCGTGCATCCAAACGCCGTAAGCCTGCTCGTAATTCTGTTGTTGCAGCGCATCGAAGAACTGATTCACCGCACGCTCTTCGGGCCAGAAGCGCAGCATCCACCAGAGGAGGCCGACCACGATGACAATGCCGGCGATCACAAAAATCAACTGACGCCGTTTGCGTGCTGGCGCCGGATCATAGGGCTTGGCCTCGAACAAAGTCATGACGTCCCCAGTTTACTAGCTGCCACGGTAGTGCGTGCAAGTAAGCGGCTGGAGCGATTCCGCGGTGGCTGTATCCCTTTTGAAAGGGCACGCCTTCAGAGGTTGCTGAAAAACTGGATTAGCGCATGGTTTGTGTCAGGGCACGACTTCAGTCGTGCCGATAAGTCATTTATTCTTGTCACTTCGAGCGGGCTTCAGCCCGCGAGGGGTTCGCTTTTCCGACTTTTCCAGCAGCCTCTGAAGCTAAGGCGGTTACAGCAACTCAAAAATTGCTCTGGAGCAGCGTTGACGTGGCACTTAGAACGCCCCCGCACCGCTCGGGGAAAGCGCAAATAAGAACCTGCCTGTGATGAGTTGAATCGCAAAAAAATACCGGCCGCCGAGGGCGACCGGAGTCACTCTTCTGAAGCTAACGAGGCCGTGCCTACTTGAGCGCCTGCAATTTTTGAGCGGCCATCTGTGCCGCGGCGCTTTGCGGGTTTTCCTTGGCCATTTGCTGATACAGCTTGCGGGCCTCATCCGTCTGATGATCTTCCTCGTAGAGCGAGGCCAATAGGAATTGCGCCGTACTCTTATCGGCAGAAAGGGTCGGATGCTCGGCCAGCTGCTTGTAGATGGCAATGGCCTGGGGATCGCGGTTGGTGTCGTGATAAATGGACGCCAGGGCCAGCTTCGCCAGGCTGGCAATCTCTTTATAACGGCCGTCGGCAACCTCTTGCAGCGCCTTCTCGGCGCCGGCATTGTCGCCCATATCGCGCAGGGTTACGCCTTCGAAGTAGCGGGCTACCCGGGCAGACTGGGTAAAGGTGTACTTGTCGGCGATATGGGTGAAGTCGGCATTGGCGGCCTTGGCGCGTTCCTGAATGGAGCCATAGCTCAGCATGTCCGGGGTGGCGGGCGTGCCGGCGGGACGAATGGGAGCGTTGTACTTCTGGATCGCCCCTGCCAGTTCGGACCGGGCCTGCTGGTCGCGATAATTGATGAAGGCCCAGCCACCTAGGAGCAGGGCCAGCACTACCACCACCGCCACGACGGCCACGGTGAGCGTGGAACGGTTTTCTACCGCCCAGGAAATGGTCTCGGTGGTCTGGGTTCGGAACGAATCTTGCTTAAGCTGATGTCGAGTGTAACTACGCACGAATGGTCCTTATCTGGAGCTGGTATGCCACAGGTGGGAAAAGTTAAGTTTAACAGGGCGCAGAATCGGGGGTCAAACGGAGGAGGGCTGGTACTCGGTCAAGCCTAATGCGCTGGAATCGTGAGTACCGGCTGGTTCTGTGTTGGTCCCGTGTCGACCATGGTGAAGAGCATCATGATCAGGGAAAACATCTGCTTGGATTCGAGGTCGCCCTTGTCGATCCAGAACCAGTTGTTCTCGTACTTGACCGACACGAATGCGTCAGGCGGCACAGACTTCCCACTGTGGATACGAATCAGGCGGGCCACGCCAGGATCAGCCTTAGCATGTTCAAACCCGGGAAATGCCCACCCTCGCGCCAGGTCTTCGGAGGGCACCCCTACTTCCGCTGCCATGGTTTGCATCACGCCGAGGATGGAGCGCGTAATGACGGCAATCTCCGTATCGTTGCTGGGCAGAGCGCCGAAGCGAACCTTGTACTCAGTAGCGCTGGGATTCAGCTTCAACAGACGCCGCAATTCCACGATGTCCGCCTGGATTTCCGGCGGAACCTTTTCCGTGCGGAAGGTCATGAAGCTCACCATTTCCTCGCCGGCTTGCTTCTTGACCTCGATCCTTACCGCACCCGAAAGCTGGATCTGACGAGCCAGGGCACGCACACGATGAAAGTCCGGATCGGCGGGCGCAATTCCCTGCAAGGTTGCCTCTTGATTTCGCAAGCCATTGATTGACGACACCGAGGCGAACAGGATGACGTCGGCCGGCATTCCGGCCTCGATGCTGGAGAATATCGCCTCGGGCGGAAATGGAGTTGCGAGGCCTCGGATGAACTTGCTGCCGGTTAGCGGGGTGTAGGTGATGGTGGGGGTGTTGCTGTAGGTTCCAAACCCACCCACGGTCGCGTCAGGTGTTTGGTTGTTCGGAACTATGTTTCCGGTCGCAGAAATTCCCTGCACTAGCGAATAGCTGGCTACGATGTTTCCCACATCCACAAAAACTGGGGGGTCGAGGTAACGCATCTTGACGATGTTCAGCAACGTTTGTTCCTTCCAGGAATCCGACAGAGAGGCAGCGTAGAGATGACGATCGCGCGCCACCGACTGCGGGCCAATGGGGCGATAACAGCCTGTAACACTCAAAGTGAGCGCATAGGCAGCGCAGGCGAGACTCCTCTTAGTTGCCGACATGTGGTCGTTTCGCGACTACCTCGCTACGAATATGGTATTTCCCGTCCTGCCCATGTCGTTGTGACGGCAATCACAATTTGGTTCTATTTCGTCCACGACGGGCCGTCTCGCTAGGCTCGTGGAAGCACAAAGAATATGGTAAATCGAAAGGCACAGCAGCACGCCAGCCACAACAATCAGCCCGGTCCGTACACCGCGGACCTTGAACCGCTGGCTGATCGCAGTGAGCAGCAGGACCGTTGCCAGCATCACGGTTTCTCGGACGTAGTCGTCGGCGTGGTGGCGCGCCAGATCGCCCTCCTCAAAGGTCTCTGAGGATTGCTCAGTCAGCCTGGCTGCGTCTTCCGCTTTGGAGCTGCGAAATTCAGGCACGTGGAAGGGGCCAGGAGGAGCATTGGGGTTGTTGAGTGGATCGGTCTTCTTCCAGGCCTCGAACGCCGGGCGAAACTCAGAGAGGAAGCGACGCTCATACAGGTCGGCAAGCTTCGTTTTCCCGTCGGTTTCGGCCTGCAGCCACTGCGCCACTGTGGCGGCGTTATACAAACGCTCGTAGTTAGCGGAGGCTTCCGCTCGCGCAGCTTGCACTCGCAGCTTATTGGCTACGCCGTAGAGCTTGGACTGATGTCCGGTCCAAAGCGCCGCCTGATATCCGCTCCAGGCGGTTGTGATGGCGACGATAGCGAGCACGATAGCTTCGGCAATCTCCACAGCCTGAGGCATTCGGTACTCGGATTGCTCTTTGCGTTCGCTGAGGTGATGGGCCACCTCGATGTTGGAACCTCCACCTTCCGGCATCGTCGTGCCTCCTAGTGAATGACCCTTACGCGGTCGGAGTCTTGCGTTGCTTCAACCACGCGCCTCCGAGAAGAACTGTCAGGACTGCGTGGAGCAGAACAGCCGGCCATAGCAGGATGCCCGCATACCCGTCGAGCCCGATGACGGCCAGGTACACCATGGCGAGCGTGCTGTAGGTCAGCATTCCGTTAAGCCGTTGGAGGGCGGGGTCACCCGGCCAGCAGGAGACACCCAGGCCGATCAGGGCGATACCGGCGATGCGGCTCATGATGACGCCCGCCCCACTGATCTCCGCGCCGAACAGGAGTCGAACCACGAGCGGCGGCCACGCGAGCAGAAGTAGCCCCATACCCGCTTCGGCGGCTGCGGCGATTGCAAGGACCTTGTTTTTCATTCGCAAGCTCCGAATGCAGTTCTCAGCGACTCTACCTCTCCCAGGCTCAGGCCTTCTGGCAGGTGCCTCTAGTGGCGGGTTGCTCCGCCCGGCTAATGGCACTCGTTGACGGGCGGGACCTTGCCGTTGAGCAGAACCGCCAGACCCTGGGCCGTGCCGATCGGAGCACCGACATAGATCGTCGAACCCGTCCTGCCAGTGGCCGTTTCGGCTTTGCAATACTTGAAGAAGGAGTTGTCGCAAGGATAGGGCCCGAGGATTTGGTACCCTGGCGCGTCCCCGGCCTGGGCCTTAGTGATAGGGCACGAACAAACGATTTGCCCCTTTCGCACGGGGTTGTCGAACCCCGGGAACGTCGTATTCTCTGTGCTTTGGAAGCAGATTCCGCCGTCGCACTGAGCGTACGCGCCGGAGCCATCGCCCGAGCAAGTGTACACTGCGCGGTCTCCCTTGGGCGAAGCGATCGAATCAGGCAGACTATAGGTGCTGATCATGTATTTGTTGTCAGCACCTGCGGCATTGACCGAGCAGACGTCCTGGTCTTTGCCCATGTGAAACGGCAGGCTGATGCTGTCTCCGTGCATCACGTCGCACTGGCAGTAGGCGACGCCGTCGTACACATTGCAGCGCGCCGCAGCGCAAAGCGCATAAGTCTGGTTCTTGCAAATCTTGAATGAGTGGCCGGCCATCGTGTCGAGGAGCTTTTCGACGCAACCTTTCGAAAGCGAGCCCATCTTGCTCTCAATACAGGTTTTGACTTTTAGGACGTCGGGCAGCACGCCCGAACAGAGGTTCCACACATCGCTGCCGCACGCTTGGATCAAAGCGTAATCTTTGTCCAGACTATCTTGAGCCATCGAGGAGGCAACCAAGCCAGTCATCAACATTAGCGCAATGGACAGCCTTGCGCCGATCGACCGCGCCTTCACACCCTTCCTCAAACCCTCTGGCATTGCGTTTTTCATTTGCTGTTCCTTTCCATGTCGAATACGTTGCAGCGACTCGCAGACCGACTACGTGGCAGGGTTCAGCCGAGTGAACCGCCCAACCGGAAGCTGGCCTCCCAAGAGGTCTGGCGTTCATGCGTAATTTCAGCAACCAATAGGGAAAGATGAATGTGACGCAGGTCACTGTGCGGCATGACGACCGTCACTTTCACGATTCTGTCGCGAACAGGCCATATCGTAACTGATGCCGAAAGCTTGGGGTCCAACGGGCGGCGTTGTGTTTGTCACGATAGATTTGTTCGGCCGTTTCATCGGTGGTAGTCTCACCCGGTAGGTTTGGGGCGGTTGCAGCCAAGGTCACCTTGGGCCCAACCCTCGTACTGGGACAATGAGAGCACTTAGAGGAGCGTTGCCCCTGGGTCAAGGTAAAACCATCTTCCATTGTGATGAATGTGATAGGAGATCGAATGAACAGAAAGATGCTGAACGGTTTACTGGCTACTCGTCGCCGGTGTTCTCGCAGTGCAGGTAGGCATGGCGCAGGCTCCCGCCGGGGCGCCAGCCGGCGCGACCGGGTTATGCAAGGACGGAACCTATTACACGGGGGCAAGCAAACAAGGCGCCTGCCGTGGGCATCAGGGCGTGAAGGATTGGTATGGAGCGCCGGCCAGCAGCGGGAAAGCCGCGGCCACTTCTAGTGGGTCATCTGCTCCGGCTGCAAGTTCGAAGCCGGCTCCGGCCACAACAACTGCGGCTCCGGCTACAACGTCGAAAGCAGCTCCCGCTTCAACACCGCCGGCTTCGACATCGGCGAAATCTTCCAAGAATGCCAGTACGACCCAAGCGCCGGGCGGAGGCGCAGATAAGGTCTGGGTAAACACTTCCAGCAATGTCTATCACTGTCCGGGAAGTAAGTTTTACGGCACGACCAAAGCGGGTGCCTATATGAGCGAAGCTGATGCCAAGGCGAAGGGTGCCCATCCAGATCACGGGCAGCCCTGTAAGTAGTTTCAGTCGGCGTCGGGCGTCCTGATTGACGTGCGTAAAGAGACTCGTCCCTAAGTCTCGGGGCTATAGCGGTTCGTCCATAGATGTATCCGATTTGTACGGGTAGTGCGGCCGCTTGAGCGCCGCGTTCTGCCTCGGTCAAACACCCCGCTTAAGCCTCTGAGGTCGTCAACCTCAGCGGCTTAAGCGATTTTTCTTCTTGCCCTATACGCGGGCCTAAAGGCCCGCACTACCCGTACGAGCTGATACACCAATCCGGGAAGTGTTCTAGCGAGAGAAGGGGCTGGTGCTGCCGCTTCGATAGAACAGGACCGTCGGCGGGCCACGACTGTTCCCCTAGAGCGATTCCGCAGTGGCTGTATCCGTTTTGAAAGGGCACGCCTTCAGGCGTGCCGAAAAACCAGCGGGAAGTGACCGGCTTTAGCCGCGGAGGGGCGTACCTCAGGGCCTAAAGGCCGAGTTGTTGGTAGCGCGGACCGGCGCGGCTGAAGCCGCGCCCTTTCAAGGCGGTTACAGCAACTCAAAAATGCTCTAGAACTTCGCGATGCGGATGCTGCCGTCGCCGGTGGTGATTTCCAGCAGTGGGCCGCCGCCATTCAACTTGCCACGAATCCGCGAGCGCTCAATGGAGCCATTCACAGTTACGGGCATGTCCAATTGGATATGCCCGTCGCCGGTGTGGGCATAAAGCTCGGCGGCAAAGTCCTGGGGCAAGCGAGCTTCCACGCGGCCGTCGCTGGTGTGAATCAGCCATCCATTGTTCATCTTCGAGCCCGGCCGTACGGTGAGGTCAATATGGCCATCACCGGTGCGCAGGTCAACGTCAGTCAGCACTCCGTCGATGGTCATGTGCCCGTCACCGGTATGAGCATGCAGGCCACCGGTGAAGTTTCGGACGTCGATATGGCCGTCGCCAGTATCAAGGCGCGCCTGTCCTGAGGTGCCGTCGACGCGCGATGTGTCCGTCGCCCGAGTGTAAGTCGAGGGCGGTTTCGGTTGGGACTTGTATCTCGATACGCACTCCCTCGTGCATGCTGAGGTGGATGCCCCAATGACTCGGCACGTGAACTTGCAGGTCCACTTTGTCGCCATCCTGGCGCTCCGTGACGCGCACGCCGCTGCTTCCGATGCTGAGGCCCTCGGAGACGATACGCGCTGAAACGGTGTGGCTGGCTCCTCGGGTGATCTCCACCGAGGCGTCATTGGTGTCGACCCGCAGGCTGGGGTTGTCGCCGACCTGGTAGGTCTTGGTCCATTCCTCGGCCAAAGCTGAGAGTCCCAGCGCCGGGAGACATAGCAAAATGATCAGGAAGGTTTTCCGCACAGGCACTCCTCCTCGTTGGTTGTTACGAGGAGGAGACTGCTTTTGTTCCGTAGTGGTTGCGATCAGGAGATACGGAGGGCAGATGCGGTGCCCGGGGCATGCGCTACTCTAGCGGAGTGGATCTTCGCGCACGCCCCTGACGAGCATCGCTCCCTGCTTGTTGAAATAGACGAGGAGGGCAGAAAAGGGTTAGCGTCACCGGCTGTATTGATTCTGCTTTTTCTCTGCGTGGCGCTCTAATCCGAGTTGAATCAGCCGGTCCATCAGTTCGGGATAATCGATGCCCGTCGCGGCCCACATCTTGGGATACATGCTGATGGAGGTGAAGCCGGGAATCGTATTGACTTCGTTGACGTAAAGCCTGTCGTGGCGCGGATCCAAGAGAAAGTCCACTCGCGCCATGCCGGCGCAGTCCACCGCTTTGAAAGCCGCAATGGCGAGTTGCTGCACTTCTTTTTGTTTGGATTTTGGCAGCTTGGCCGGGATGATCGACTCCGAGCCCTCCACCAGGTATTTCGCGTCGTAGTCGTAGAACTCTTTGACGGGCACGATCTCGCCGGGAAGAGAAGCGATAGGGTCATCATTTCCCAGGACGGAACATTCGATCTCGCGGGCCTTGCCCTTGGCGCCGCCGACCCCCTGCTCAATGACCAGCTTGCGGTCGTAGCGCGACGCTTCGCCCATGGCGGCGGCCAGTTCGCCGCTATTGTGCACCTTGCTGATTCCGACCGACGAACCCAGGTTCGCCGGCTTAACGAACACCGGATATTTCAGCGTGGATTCGATTTGCTTGCGCACCTTCTTGGGCTGCTCGCGCCACGCGCTGCGCAGCACCGTGACGTGCTTCACAATCGGGAGACCGGCATCGCGGAACAGACGCTTCATTACGTCCTTATCCATGCCGGCGGCGGAGCCGAGCACGCCCGCGCCAACATAGGCGATGTCTGCCAGTTCTAGTAAGCCCTGAATGGTTCCGTCTTCGCCGAAGGTGCCGTGCAGCACGGGAAAGATGATGTCCACGTCGATGGAACTGGGAGCTGCGTGCAATTCGGTCGCGTGAGTCTCAAAGGGCATCAGCGAAGAATGGTTTGCGCCCGGCATCGGTGGGACGACGACGCCTTCGCCCTTGGCGAGCACGGCAGCCGCTTCCGTCGTTTCGGGATCTCCGGCGCGAAGATGGCGGGGTTCGTGGGCGGCGGGAGATTGACCTTGCAAAAGGCGCTCGGCGTGAGCGGCAGTCACCCATCGTCCTTCCTTGGTGATGCCGATGGGGACAACATCGTATTTTTTCTTATCGATTGCGTTCAGCACCGAGGCTGCCGATAGCAGAGAGACTTCGTGCTCACCACTGCGTCCGCCGAACAGGACACCTACCCGAATTTTAGTCATTGTTTTGCTTCTGAATCCACAGAAATGTGACTCCACCATGGAGTTCGTGGAGAGGAACCGCAAACGGCAAGTGCGGTCGTGCAAAGCGGCGCGAAGCGGTTTTGCGCGTTGGTCTCGCGAAGGCGCGTTTTTTAAAATTGATGTGGCCCGCGGTTCACGGCGCTTTATCCATCTGTCATCCCGAGCGAAGCCGAGGGATCTGCGGTTAACTATCCGAGGAACTCTAGAACTCGTCGCGTAAATTGCGTCCAGGTTTTCGAGGCACGGGAAATGGCCGCATTCTGGGATTATTTCCAGTGGAGAGCCGCGGATAAGCCGGTGGAAGTTGCGTGCTACGGCCATTGGAGTGAGAGCATCCTGTTCGCCCCAGAGAAGCAAAGTTGAGCCGCTATGATAAGCTGCGTCAAGTTTTTCTTCGGGTTGTAATGAAATCACGAACTACGAATCTAGGGCGTCGTCGTTAGATCAAGGAATAGCAAGTCAACTAATCACCGGTAACCAGCTCATACCTAGAACATGGGTTCCATCATCGCACGCATATGCTCATGATCAGAATTCTCAGATCGACGACTTGTTGTCGCCGGAGCCAAGTCCGCAACCTTCATTCTTATTGAGTCTGTCTTGATTGGGAATTTGCAAGGCGAACCCGCTACGATCCATCGTCCAAAAGAATGGTCGCGGAATGACAGCTCGATTCCGAGTGCTTTAAGAAAACCCTCGGTACTCGACAAATCCGCCGAGGCGGTACTTAGTCCGGTTTGTCATAGCGGCCGAAGTTGATCAATCCATGCGATCACGCGATATATATCGTGAGCGCCTCGAAGCAGAAGGCCCACTGGTCGGCGTCACGCTGTCCAAGAACGCGCACCAGATTGGTCCATGGCCCTGGATCTCGTATAAAGATGTTCCGGCCGAAGACGTTGTGCTCCCCTCATCGCGGGTGAGCATCGCGAGGGCCATTGGTAAACGTGATGATGAGTGTTCATCATGCCAATTCTACATGCCGTTCACCTCTCTTTACCCTTCCGATCCCAGCACGCTAGGGAAGATCTTTGATGGATGGGGATTATCGGTAAATATCACGACGATGTCCGACCGCTAGTACCAGCACGACCAAGCGATCGTCTTCGATTTTGCAGATCGCTCGGTAATCACCGATGCGATATCTCCACAAGCCACCTTTGTCACCTGTGAGCGCCTTGCCCAATTGTCGTGGGTCTTCCGCCGCTGAGAACTCGGGTACGGAAATAAGTGAAGATGCGCTGCTGGATGGGACGATCGAGCTCTCGAATCTGTTTTTGCGCCGTCAGTTGGAACTCAACGGTCCAAGCCAAGTTCGCGCTCCAAATCTTCCAGCGAGATCCTCGGCTCGTTGCGTTCGAGGGCGGCGATGCCTAGCAAATAGTCTTCGCGATCCTCCAGGTACTGGCGGATTGCGAGCTTCGCATAGTAGCTCTTGCTACGCCCGGTTTCTTTGGCCAGCCGCTCCAGGCGCTTCTCCAGCTCCGGAGTAAAGACGATTTCCAAAATGCGCTATCCTTACGAATTCGCTGTAGAACATGTAACATCCCGCATTTGGCTACAGTATCTTCTTCCCGAAGGCCGACAGCGCCAGCTCCACCGCCAGCTCGGCTGTCTGGTTACGCTCATCGAGCACCGGATTCACTTCCACCAACTCGAAGCTGAGCATGCGTCCATGGTCGGCGATGATCTCCATTGCGAGGTGGCCCTCGCGATAGGTTGCGCCGCCCCAGACGGGAGTGCCGACGCCGGGAGCATCCTCAGGGTCGATCCAATCCAGATCGAGCGAGACGTGATAGCCGACGGTACCCCGTCCGGCGATGCGGAGAGCTTCTTCCATCACCGAGCGCATGCCGCGCTCGTCGATGTCGCGCATGGTGAAGACATGCACGCCTGATTTCCTGATGTTCTCGCGCTCGTGGTTATCGACGTCGCGAATGCCAACCAGCACACAGTTTTGCGGTTGCACTTTTGGGCTGAAGCCATAAAGGTCGGTGAGCGGCGACTCGAACAGTCCCATGATCGCGCCCAAAGGCATACCGTGCACATTGCCGCTCGGGGAACTGCCGGGCGTGTTGATGTCGGTGTGGGCGTCAATCCACAACAGGCCGATGCGCTGGTTCTTGCGGCGATAAAACTCGGCTACCCCCGACACGGTTCCGGCGGCAATGGAGTGGTCGCCCCCCAGGACCACGGGAATCTGGCCGGCTTCCAAGGTCTTCACCACCAGCTCAGCTTCTTTCGAGCACGTCTCGGTGATTTCCTTCAGGTACTTGGCGTTAGGATCGCCTTCGGCCTTGGTCTCGGCTAGAGCGACAGGAACGTTGCCGCCGTCTTCGACTTCGTAGCCGAGGGCCTCGAGCTTGGATTCGAGTCCGGCGACGCGCATCGCCGACGGGCCCATATCAACGCCGCGTCGCGACTGGCCCAGGTCCAGCGGCACGCCAATGATGCGAATGTGTTTGGTTTCGACGTTTTGTAATGGCTTCGTGATCGGGCTGGTTGCCATAAGATTTTCCTAACTAGGCCGGTGCTGGAATCTATGTATCCAAGTGGCGCGGCGCGTCGTCGAGCGCTGCATTGATCATAAGGGCCGCGCTCTTGAAGGGGTACGGCTTCAGCCGTTGCTGAAAAACTTGATTAGCGCATGGTTTGTGTCAGGGCACGACTTCAGTCGTGCCGATAAGTCATTTATTCTTGTACTTCCAGCGGGCTTCAGCCCGCGAGAAGTTTGCTTTTCCGACTTTTTCAGCAGCCTCTTCAGTCGTGTCATTAGCTTCTATTTATGCGGTGGCTTTAGCCACTGAGGGATTTCGGTATTGGAGCGAGCTGCGAGTTCCCTCAGGGGCTGAAGCCCGGATCTTCACAACACACCTAACGGCACGGCTAAAAGCCGTGCCCCTTCAAGGCTTGCTTCCCCGGGCACACGAAAAACACATGAAGCTATTCTCTCATCCCACAATCCATGCTTGTGTCGAATCTCAAGATGTACCCCAACGTGGTACACGATAATCCGCGACTAGGGATACAGCCTATGTAGAGTGCGGGCGAACGGGATGGTCTCGCGCACATGCTCCAATCCACAGATCCAGGCCACGGCGCGCTCGATGCCCATGCCGAATCCCGCGTGCGGGACCCCGCCGAACTTGCGCAAATCGAGATACCACTTGAACGACTCCTCAGGCAGCTCGTGGTCATGGATGCGCTTCAGCAGCAAATCGTAAGAGCCGATACGCTGTGAGCCGCCGATGATCTCCCCGTAGCCCTCGGGCGCAAGCACATCGACGCAGAGCGCGTACTCCGGATGCTGGGGGTCAGGCTCCATATAGAACGCCTTGATCGCCGCCGGATAACGATGCACCATCACCGGGCGGTCGAATTGCGACGAGACGTACGTCTCATCCGGCGAGCCGAAGTCACCGCCCCATTCAAACTTATTCTCAACCAGGCCCTTGGCGTGGCCTTCCTGCAACATCTTCACCGCCTCATCGTACGAGATGCGCGGGAACGGCGTGGCAATCTTCTCCAGATTGCTGAGATCGCGGCCGATGGTCTCCAACTCCGGGCGCCGCTTCTCCAAGACCCGCGTAACGATGAAAGTGATGAACCCTTCCGCCAGGGTCATCAGGTCGTCGAGGGTGGCGTAGGCAACTTCCGGTTCGACCATCCAGAACTCAGTGAGGTGGCGGCGAGTCTTCGACTTCTCTGCGCGAAACGTCGGTCCAAAGCTGTAGACCTTGCCAAGGGCCATCGCCGTCGCTTCGATGTAGAGCTGGCCTGACTGCGTGAGGAAAGCCTGCTCGTCAAAGTAATCAACGGGGAACAACGTGGTGGTGCCTTCGCAGGCTGCCGGCGTCAGGATCGGCGGGTCAGTAAGCGTGAATCCGTGGTCATCAAAATAGTCGCGCGCGGCCTTGATGATCTCAGCGCGAACCCGCAAGATGGCGGCCTGACGGGGCGAGCGCAGCCAAAGATGACGGTGCTCCATGAGGAAGTCGACGCCGTGCTCTTTGGGCGAGATGGGATAAGGATCGTCCGGGTTGACGCGCTGCACCACCTGCGCGTCGGTCACGTCCATTTCGTAGCCGCCCGGAGCGCGCTTGTCCGCGCGCACTTTGCCGGTGACGACAACGCTGGACTCCTGGGTCAGGCCTTTGATGGAATCGAACAGCTCAGGCGAGACGGCATTCTTGGCGACCACGCCCTGAATGACGCCACTGCCGTCGCGGAAGATGGGGAACAGCAGCTTTCCGCTCTCGCGCAAGTTGTAGAGCCAGCCGCGAATGGTGACGCTCTGGCCTTCGTGTTGGCCAATTTCGCGGATGGTAGTGACTGGTGTTTCGGCAGCTTCCGTTTTCGTAGGTTCGTTCATGAGTCCTTGATTCCGGGCCGCGTTAGAATGATTCTAGGAGCTTACTATGCCGCTTGACTGGTCACAATGTCCCGCCGGCTCGACAGGGTCCTTCTCGACACTTTCGAGATTGCATGCTCTCTTCCATCCCTGACGTTGACACAAAACCGCGCAGAGCCTATGTTGACGGCATGGAAGTTGATCTTAGCCCGGAATTGCAAAACAAACTCACGCGGCTTGCCGCGGAGCAGGGCCGCGATACCAAAACCCTCGTGCGAGAGGCAGTGGAGCGATTGGTGAACCACGACGAATGGTTTATTCGCGAGGTGGAGAAGGGCTTGGCCGCTGCTGATCGTGGAGAGTTCGTTGAACACGAAGAAATCGGCAAGATGATTAGCGGCCGGTATCCTGTTTGATGCGCATCCGCTGGACGGAACCAGCCGTCGGCGACCTCACACAGATTTGCGACTACATCGGCGAACGTGACGGCGCGGCGATGGCCGGGCGCGTGGCTCTCACAATCTACGAAGGCATAAGCTCCCTCGCACAGTTCCGGTACCGAGGTCGTGAGGGCCGGAAACTCGGTACTCGTGAATTGATCTTTCCAGGTCTGCCTTTCTTGGCCGTATACCGAGTTCGTGCAGACGTCATTGAAATCAACCGTATTTTGCATGGTGCTCAGAACTGGCGTTAAGGTATCTCAAAACGCCTTCTCCATTCTCCCGAACGCTTCCGCCATTTTCTCCGCGACCTTCTCGCCCTCCACCCCCTCAATCTCCAGCAACACCGGCGGCACGTGCGGCGCGGTCCGCAGCAGCTCTGTCGTCTGATTCCAATCGATGCTGCCTGCGCCCGGCCACAGATGCGAATCGCGATCTTTCCCGTTGTCATGCACATGGGTCGAGCGAATTCGGTCCTTTAGCACCTCGAACGCCTGCGGCACGCTCGACATGATGTGCGCGTGACCGACATCGAAGCAGACGCCGATGTCGCCGAAGCGTCCCGCGTACAGCAGTTCCAGTAGTTTCTCCGGCGTCGACAACTCGTTGGTAATGTTTTCCACCAGCAGTTGCACACCCAGCGGTTTGGCAAAAGCGTGCAGGTGCTCGAGAGAACTAACCGCCGCTTCCATCTTGTGCTCGTCCGCTTCTTCATGGCCGATGCCGACATGCTGCACCAGAAATTGAAATGGCGCCTGTTCGGCCACCTCGATAGCACGCTTGATTTCGTCCGTCGCCGCGACGCGGTGCAGTTTTTCAACCGACGCAATGTTTACGGGCGGCGTGCCGCCTCGTCCCCATTCCTCGTCGAAATACATGGGCGAGTGCATCGAGTGAAAAGTAATTCCCGTACTGCGAAACCAGTTGGCGATCTGGCGAACGTGTTGCCGATCGGTGTAATCGAAATGATTACGGGCGGCGAAGATTTCAATCGCCTCCGCGCCGCCCGAGACCATCTGATCGAGCAGGCCGGGATGCAGCCGTTCGCGCCTTGCATAGAACAGGGTGGACATGGCGCGGCGCATCAGAATCCAACTGCCTTTCCGGTGTGGCGTCCGTCACTGGCGCCAAGTCGTTCGCCGGTGGTGGAATGAATCGCAACGCACTGGGCATCGCCCCAATATTCATCGGTCGAAGCAGCCTGTTGTCCCGGCAGCGTATCGATGTTGGCGTTGACCGAAACCTTGTGTCCCATGTGTTCGAGGATGTGGATCGTGTCGGGCGAGAAGCCGACCGTCTCCATCTTGATCTCGTCGGGCAGCCATTGGTCGTGAAAGCGTGGCGCATTGACCGCCTGCTGAATGTTCAATCCGTAATCCACTACGCCCATCAGCACATTAGCAACGGTAGTGATGATGGTGGGTCCGCCTTCGGCGCCGAGAACCAAGAACAGCTTGCCGTCTTTGAGCACGATGGTTGGTGCCATGGCAGACAGCGGCCGCTTGCCGGGACCGATGGCGTTCGCGGGGCCTTGGACTAATCCGAAGATGTTGGGCACGCCCGGCTTGGATGAGAAATCGTCCATTTCATCGTTAAGCAGGAAGCCCAAACCCTCGGCAGTGACGTGCGAGCCGAAGCTCTCATTCAGTGTGGTCGTCACCGAAACCGCGTTGCCCTCGGGATCGACCACCGAATAATGCGTAGTGTGGACCGGCTCAATCACCGACTTCGGCTGGGGATGCGCGCTGGCGTAGCTATCCAACTGGGAGAAGATCGACGGACGCCGCAACTCGGTGCTGGGCGTAGCGCGGCGCAGAGGAATGGTTTCGCGCCAGGCATTGGCATAACGCTTGTCAATCAATTGCGCAACCGGGATCTTGGAGTAGTCCGGGTCGCCGAGGAACTCTGCGCGATCGAAAAATGCGCGCTGATAAGCCTCGGACACGAGATGAATATTTTGGGCTGAATCTGCACCCTGCTTAGCCAGGTCGTATCCTTCAAGTATGTTGAGGCTCTCGAGCAGGGTGATGCCGCCCGACGACGGCGGCGGCGCGCTGATGACTTCGTAGCCGCGATAGGTCCCGCGAATCGGCTGCCGCTCCTTCACCTCGTATTGCGCAAGGTCCTCGGGGGTGACCAGGCCGCCGCCCTTCTCGATGGCCGCAGCCAAGTCGCGAGCCATCGCGCCATGGTAAAAGTCGTCAGGATTCTCCGCGATGCGCTCCAGCGTCTTGGCCAGCTCGGGCTGTCTGAAAACGTCCCCCTGCTGGTAGTAGTTGCCGTTGCGTTGAAAGATGCGGCGCGATTCGGGGAACTTCGCCAGGTTGGGGTCGTGAAACGATTTGGCCGCGTCGTAGTCGAGGACGTAACCATCGCGCGCCAGCCAGATCGCCGGCTCCATTACCTGCTTCAGGCTGAGCTTGCCCCAATGCTTCTGCGCATAGACCAGGCCGGCCACTGAGCCGGGGACGCCGACCGCCTTGTAGCCAATCGTGCTCATGCCCGGAATCACGTTGCCCTGCGCGTCCAGATACATGTTGGCGGTGGCTTTCGCCGGAGCTTTCTCGCGGAAGTCGAGGAAATGAATTTCACCATCGGCCCGGCGGAAGAGCAGAAAGCCGCCACCGCCGATGTTTCCCGCCTGCGGAAGTACCACCGCCAGCGCGAAGCCGACTGCCACCGAAGCGTCCACTGCGTTGCCGCCCTGCTTCATGATCGCGGCTCCGGCCTCGGATGCGTCGGGCTGCAGCGTCGCCACCATGGCCTTGGGCGCATGCACCGGGAACATCCCGTTGCCGGCCCAAGCCTGGGCGCAGAGAGCCAGCACAATCGCAATGCTCAGGAGGTGTTGTCGTCGCTTCATAAGAAAAGGCGGGAGAGCCCGAGTCTCTGGCCGCTCAAATGCGCTCCAGGCAGGAAGTTACAGCCATGTAAACGCAAGAGTTGAGGCTAGCCCAGTGACTTCGGAGAGTCAAATAGTGGAGGGCTACTTCAGCGTGTCGGCGCCGGCCTTGGCGCACTGCGCATCTTGCGCGCTGGTAGCGCCGGAGACGCCGATCGCGCCCACAATCTTGCCGTCGATGAGCAACGGAATGCCACCCTCGAGTGGCATGGCGCCTTGCAGCCTCAGGATGCGAACAGCGTCTCCACCGCCTGCGAGCGAGTCCTGGAATGCCTTGGTAGGCCGCTTAAAAAGAGCAGCCGATCGAGCTTTGTCAATCGAGACATTGGCGCTGCCCAGTTGCGTGTTATCCATTTTCTCGTAGTACACGAGATTGCCTGCAGGATCGACGATTGCTACTGCCACCAACCAGTTGTTCTTGGCAGCCTCGGCCAACGCGGGTGCGGCCACTTTTTTGGCAGTGTCCAAAGCGATGGGAGTGCCATATGCATTGGGCATCTGCGCAGGCGCTGTCGGCGAAAAGACCATGGCTAGCAACAAGACCAGAAAAAATTTTACGATGGAGTTTGATAACATGGCCGCTCCTCGTTTCGATGTTGTTTTGACTTTGCGATACCAGCTTAGTGTTGGTGCGGCTCGGGAGCAAGAGGTTTCCGCGGTCCACATTGCTTGCCCAGTAACCAATCCCGACCGCTGATGCAGTGGCGTCCGCCGCGATATAATAACCGTTTGCGATTTGTTCTGATTTCCAGCCATATAACCTCGGAAGGACAATATGCCAACTGATGTAATCATGCCCCAGATGGGGGAATCGATTTTCGAAGGAACCATTACCAAGTGGCTTAAGCAGCCCGGCGAGAAAGTGCAACGCGACGAGCCGCTGTTTGAAATTTCGACCGACAAGGTCGACGCGGAGATTCCCGCGCCCGCTTCCGGCACCTTGCAGGACATCAAAGTGCAAGCCGGCGCTACCGTGCAGGTGAACACTGTGGTAGGAACCATCGCGGGCGAAGGCGAAGCTGCGGCAACCGTGCCACCCGCCGCAGCGGCCAGCACCGCGACACCAGCTGCTCCCGGCGGAGACGGTAGCCGTTCGACCCAGACCGAAGCGGCCCAGCCTCCCAGCGGCGAGGAGCCGAAGAAGCCTACCGCGAAGGCCTCTGCCCAGCCCTCAACCGAAGCCGCCGAGCAGACTGGCGCCGACTATTCCGAGGGCGAGCAGGACCGGGTACGCTCCAGTCCACTGGTACGCCGCATCGCCAAGGACAACAAAGTTGATCTGGCACAGGTCCGCGGAACCGGTCTTGGCGGCCGCATCACCAAGGAAGACATTGAGTCGTTCATCGCCAAGCACGGCGCCGGCGCGCAGCAGCCAGCCGCCCCAGCGCAACCGGCCACAGTTTCGGCGCCGGCCGCTCCTGCGCCTGCGGCTTCCGAACCATCGATGCCGGCGGTAGTCGCGCCGCTGCAGCCGGTTGGCGGGGTAACTCCCGGCGACGTTGTGCCCATGTCGGTCATGCGCAAGAAGATTGCCGAGCACATGGTGATGTCGAAGCGCACCAGCGCGCATGTGCATGGCGTCTTCGAAGTAGACGTGACCCGCATCGTGAAATTGCGCGAGAAGATGAAGACGAAGTTCGAGCAGGCCACCGGGAACAAGCTGACCTTCACGCCATTCTTTGCGCGTGCGGTGGTGCATGGCATTCGCAAGTGGCCCATTATCAACTCGTCGGTGGAGGGCGATAATATCCGCTATCACGCCTCCATCAATCTGGGCATTGCGGTCGCGCTGGACTGGGGCCTGATCGTGCCCGTCGTCAAAAACGCCGAGGAGCGCAGTTTCGTCGGCTTGCAGCGCGCCATTACCGACCTTGGTGAGCGTGCCCGCACCAAGAAGTTGAAGCCCGACGAGGTGCAGGGTGGAACGTTCACCATCACTAATCCCGGCATCTTTGGCGCCAAGTTCGGCATGCCCATCATTAACCAGCCGCAGGTTGCCATCATGGGCGTCGGCGGAATCGTGAAGAAGCCGGTCGTGGTCACCGATAAAGACGGCAATGACTCCATCGCCATTCGTTCGATGATGCACCTGAGCATCGGCTATGACCATCGCATCATCGATGGCGCCGTAGCCGACCAGTTCATGGCCGAGGTGAAGAAGTTCCTGGAGAACTGGAACGAGGAGCTGCTGTAGGAAGCTGTCAGCCGTCAGCTGTCAGCCATCAGCCAATGCTTAACGAAAACGGCAGGGTAATGGGCCCTGCCGTTTTACTTTGGGTGGGGATCGGTTTTGTTGGGTCGCAAACCGGCGCCGCCGATTGCGAGGCTGCGCCGGCGAAGTTTTTCCAGAATCTTGATCTTCTCGAAAAAGCTGAGCGCGGCCAGCTTCTTTTGCAATTGCGGCTTACTCATTTGTGCCCTTTAAGGACAGATTTTGAATTACGGTTAGAGTGTTCTTCACGGTCGCCGAATACCTGTCTACAGAATATCAACCCGCCGCCGATTGTTTTTGTTCCCAGCCGTCTTGGCAGCGCACGCTGATAGAATCCTGCTATGGGAGTTTCACCACCCAAGGGATTGGCAAGCGGTCGTGCGGTATCGTACACGGAGCGAGGGTGACTTGGTGCATTCCATTCTCCGGCCAGGTCACTAGTCCCGGGCGTGTCATGAGCACCTTTGCGCAAGAGCCTTCGGATAGCATTGGACCAGGCCCAAACGGCCCCGTATTGGTGATGCCACCGCCGACTCCTCCGAAGCGGCCACACCTCTGGCTGCAGCGTATCTGGCTGGTAGTGTTTGTACTGTTCTGTCTCGAAGTTGGCATCCTGCTCATCGTGCTGCCTTGGACCCGCATCTGGACAGACAACTCCCTGCTTTTGGGATTCCCGCAAATTCGGGAATTCCTCATGCAGGATTTTGTGCGCGGGCTGATCAGCGGGCTCGGCCTGGTCGATATTTGGATGGGAGTCGCGGAAGCCGTCCGCTATCGCGAAACTCCGGACGCTTGAAATGCGCCGGCTGTTTCCGTCGCATCCAATCTTTATCTCCTGGAAATTCTCGATGGACTGATAGACCAATCCCATGGCTGAAAAAACCGAAGACCATCTCCGTCACAACCGCGCGCCGCTGGCTTACGAGAACAAGAAATTTCTCAACGGGCCGGACGGGCGCATCCTGCGCATTCTTGCTGAATATCAGGAGCCCATGTCGCGTTTCCGCCGCGAACGTATCCAGGACACCATCGTGTTCTTTGGCTCGGCGCGATTCCATAGCCGCTCGCAAGCGGAAGAAGCCCTGCAACTGCTCGACAAGCCGGGTTCGGCGGCCCCGGCTCCCGAGGAGGAGCAGCTACGCATTCGCCGGGCGAAAGCCGACGTCCAGATGGCGCGTTACTACGAGGACGCGCGCAGGCTGGCCTTCCTGGTGACCCAGTGGACGAACACCATCAATCAGCCGCGGCATCGTTTCGTGATTACCACCGGCGGCGGGCCGGGAATCATGGAAGCTGCCAACCTTGGCGCTTCCGAAGCCGGTGGCAAGACCATCGGACTCAACATTCATCTGCCTTTCGAGCAGATGCCGAATCCTTACATCTCGCCCGAGCTGAACTTCGAGTTCCACTACTTCTTCATGCGCAAGCTGTGGTTCGCCTATCTATCGAAGGCGCTGGTAGTTTTTCCGGGAGGGTTCGGTACCTTCGACGAATTGTTCGAGTTGCTGACCTTGGCGCAAACCGAAAAGCTGGCCAAGAAAATTTGCATCGTGGTCTATGGCAAAGATTACTGGGACCGGGTCATCAACTTCCAGGCGCTAGTCGACGCAGGTACTATCTCGCCGAAGGATCTGGAATTATTTCACTGGGCCAACACCCCCGAGGAAGCCTTCGAGTGCTTGCGCACAGACCTGACCACCCATCACATGGACCAGTGGAACGCACGCGAAAAGCAACCTGAGATCGCCAAGACCAGACCGTGAAGGCAGGGGTTAGGGATCAGGGGCTAGTGGTCAGTCGTCAGTGGCTATGCAAACAAGCCCCCGTCGTCTTGCCCTTAATCCCTAGCCCCTAACGCCTGATCCCTGCCTCTCCCCATCTTTGTGCCTGCTGGGACCAAGCGCAGGTCATAACACTTTCTGTGCTCGCACGATTCTGCTCGACAGCGTAAACTGTTGCCCGAATGTCATTAACACTCGAGGTTGCTGGCCGCAGCGATGTGGGACGGGTGCGCCCGTCGAACGAGGACAATTTTGGCTACGACCAGCGGCTCGGCATTTTTGTGGTATGCGATGGCATGGGAGGCCACGCTGCCGGCGAAATAGCCAGCCAAATTGCCGTCGATACTCTGCTGAGATACTTTCGCGAGCACGCTCCTGAAGTTGAAAGAAATGCTTACCTGGAGGACGCTCCAGTAGGAGCACGCCTGCTTGCTGAAGCTGTGAAGAAGGCCAACGATGCGATTCTGGATTATGCCGAAGAGCACAAGAACACGTCGGGAATGGGTACCACGCTGGTGGCAGCCCGCTTCGCAGACGGCGTTTTCAGCATTGCCAACGTGGGCGATAGCCGCATTTACCTGTTTCGCGAAGGACAATTTCTGCAGTTGACGGAAGACCACTCCCTGGTGATGGAGCAGGTACGCCGCGGAATGCTCACCCTGGAGGAAGCCAAACGCTCGTCGGCGCAGAACATCATCACTCGGGCCCTGGGTACCGACGAAAGCACGCTTCCCGATCTTGGTGAGTTTCCGGCGCAGGACGGCGACATCCTGCTGCTGACCACTGACGGCGTCATGCGCCACGTCACCGACCAGGAGATGCGCAACATTCTGCTGCAACTGCCCTCCCTCGAAGCCGCCTGCCAAACTTTGATTGACGCAGCCAATGAAGGAGGCGGAGAAGACAACGCCACCTGCGTTCTGGTTCGCGTGCGAAAAGCGAAGGTGAACGGCGGCCAGACGAACGAAAGTTAGACCTGCCCGGCTGAACTCTCACAGTCTGCTCTGCTACACTCAACTGTTTTGCACAGCCCAGGTCAGCCTGCCGATTCTTCCCAGACCAAACCCCTTGCCCCCACCAGCTTATTGGTGTACTTGATCGCCATAGTGCTCGGCTTGTTCTCGGGCTGGGTTAATCAGACTGTGGACGACGCTCTGCTCACCGCGCTGTGCGTACTCGCCTTCACCATGGCCCTCGGCGCGTGGAAGTCACGTCGTCCGTGGCGCTGGGTGCTGCTGGTGTGGGTGGGCGTTCCTATCGTACTTGCGTACTACCAGCTTGTAGTGAAGTGGCCGCACGATCGTGGACAGGTGTATGGAGCATTTCTGCAATTGCTCGCGGCCAGTGCCGGCGGCTTCGGCGGACACTTCATGCGCCAAATGATTGACCATGTGTTTCTGAAGCAAGGCGATTAACGGAGGCGCGAAGGTCCTGGTTCACAATCAACATCGGAGGACTCCCGCACCTGAAAATTAAAATGGGCAGCCCGTCGTTCCTGGACATAGAATTGCCGCAATGAACCACGCGGGCGTCGGTAGCCGTAATCTGCTGGTGATCGGCCATCCCGGCCACGAACTGCGGGTTTATGGCTGGATCGTTCGCACCTCGCCGCTGGTTTGCATTCTGACTGACGCTTCCGGTAACGATTGCGTCCCGCGACTGGCGGAATCCCTGGCCCTACTGCAAACTCTGGAAGCGAAGATCGGCCCTATCTGCGGAGAGGTTACGGATCGCCAGATGTATGCCCACGTCCTGGGCTGCAACTACCGCTTCTTCGAAGACCTCTGTGAGCGCTTGGCCGACGTTATCATCGCCACTGGTGCGGATGTGGTCGCGAGCGATGCCGTGGAAGGCTACAATCCCACCCACGATCTTTGCGAGGCGTTAACACGCAACGCAGTTGCCTTGGCGAACCGGGCCCAATGCCGGCGCGTGCAGCATTACACATTTCCTTTGATGGGAGATCCCCGACCACAAGCGCAGTCCTCGTGGCTTGAGATTGAGCTTAGCGTCAGGTGTTTTCAACAGAAGCTCAGAACAGCGCGGGATTATGCCTGCAAAGGAGGAGGCTCTTTGCAGAAGGAACTGGAGGATACACTACACGAGTTTGGAGAGCAGGCCTTCGCCCGCGAGTATCTGTTTATGGCAACGGGTTCCGACAACCTTCCGGAGCGCCTCTTTCAAAGTGCGAAGCCCTATTACGAATCCTATGGCGATGCGCAGGTCGCCGCAGGGCGATATTCCTCAATAATCCGTTTTCGCGAGCACGTCGCACCATTGATGCGCCACCTCGATGCACTCGCGTCAGCCCCACTGCAAAACCATCTCGGCAGGTCGGATGCGCGTCCTTATCACTAACAACACTCTGGCCGAGCGTGCGGGATCGGAGCTGTACGTCCGCGACTTGGCCGTAGCGCTCGTCCGCCGTGGACACCAGCCGGTCGCTTACAGCAGCCGCTTGGGTGAGGTCGCTGAGGAGCTGCGTGCAGTTACCATCCCTGTGATTGACGATTTAGCGAAACTCACCGTGCCTCCCGACATCATCCACGGCCAGCACCACCTTGACGCCATGACTGCGATGTTGCGATTTCCCGATGTCCCGGCCGTTTATTTTTGCCACGGGTGGCTGCCGTGGGAGGAGATGGCGCCGCGTTTCCCTGCGATACAGTGCTATGTCGCCATCGATGACCTTTGCGTCGAGCGTCTGGAGTGCGTGCATGGCATCCCCCCGCAGCAAATTCGGGTAATTCGCAACTTTGTCGACTTGCAACGCTTTCCTTTGCGAAGTGAATTGCCGGTGCAGCCCCGCCGCGCCCTGGCTTTCAGCAATTACATGCCTCAGTCGGGCCTTGAGATCTTGCGCCGTGCTTGCTCCGCCCGTGAGATCCAGCTTGATGCTGTTGGTGCGTCCACCGGGCAGGTCGCGGCGCGGCCGGAGCGACTCCTCGGTGAGTACGACATCGTGTTCGGGAAGGGTCGCTGCGCATTAGAAGCAATCGCTGCGGGCACCGCGGTGGTGGTGTGCGACGCTGCCGGCATGGGCAATATGGTCACACCTGAAAATTACGAGGGGATGCGGCGTTGGAACTTCGGCATCCGCTGCCTGGGAAGGCCAATCACCATGGAAGGCGTCGCAGAAGAACTGGATCGTTACAACGCCGGCCAGGCACGCGTGGTTTCGTTGCGGGCGCGGTCCGAAGCCGGTCTGGACGATGCGGTCGAGCAGGTAATCGCCGTCTATCAGGAGGCGATTGCCAGCTACGGCGAGACCAGCCCCTCCAAGGACGCACTTCTGCGAGATGCGAGTGACTACCTGCGGAGCATAGCCGAGTTCATCAAAGCCCGTTACCAACTGGACCACCAGCGTCGATTGGCCGAAGCTGACGCAGCCGGGCAACACTTGCGTGCACAGCAGGCTGAGTTGGCATTGCGCGAGGAGCAGTCTGCCTTGCAGGCGAGCCAATCCGAGGTTGCAGTGCAGATACAGCGTGTCGAGCGAACTGAGGCGGCGCGGTTGCAGCTGGAGCACCAGTCTGCGGCGTTGCAGCGTAAGGTGCTGGAGCGGGAAGTTGAGCTGGCGGCAATTCACGGCTCGCGGCTATGGCCGGGCATGACCCGGATTCAGCTATTCCGACGATTCGTGCGCAAACGTCCTCCGCAAAGCTGAGGACGGCGTGCTCCGCGAGCTAGCCGGGCTGAAATCCAGGTACGAGCGGCGGATAAAGTGCTGGGACGCGCGCCGACGAGGCAGCCGCCAAGAGCACCGCGTTCACCACCGATGGAAGCGAGTCGACGTGGCACACGGCATCTACTGGCGGCGGCATGGTCGTCATCGTCTGGTCTCGGCCGCACAACAAAACCACCGGGGCGGGAGTGCCTGCCAGCAATTTCAATCTGGCGATCCAGGAGTTGGCATGATGCGGGCTCAGGATGACGATGACGTCGGCCCGGTGGCCGGGACGTTCCGTGACCTGATGAAAGCTGTGGGCGACCTGCAGCCGAAGTCCTCCGACCCGCAGTGCCTCCAGGACCGGAGCACTCGCAACACAGTCATCGCATAGAAATAGGACCTTGTAAGGCGGCATGTGAACCCCCACCTACCGGGTCTGAGAGGTATGTCATTAGAGCATTCGGATTGCCGGTATGACCGTGATGGCCATCACGTGGCGCGGTGATATTCAGGTGACATTCAATGGAGTGATCGCTTTAGGAGCCCAACTCATCCCAAGCGGTCCGGCCGGGCAGGTCTTTGCCTTCCGCAATGGCGGACGGAGTTTGCACAAACAACGCCTCCGCGACTTCGGCGCCCGCGAGCTTGGTTACGATTTTGCGAGCTTCGGACAGTATCGGCCTCCGGTGCACAGCGTCGTGCGCATCGCTGGCGATCACGTGAACGGCTTGTCGTTTGAGTAGCCACTCGGCCATATTTTTCGAGCGGCTTCCCCAGTATCCGGTGAAAGAGTTGGCGGTGACTTGCACCAGGCAGCCTTGGGCCACGAAGTCCAACACCATCTCCGGATTATTCAGCAGCGGGCGATTGCGTTCCGGATGGGTAATGATGGGGACCATTCCGCAACTGGAGATGGAAAGCAGGTTCTGCCTGACCGACGGCGGGATGCCGAAGTCGCTGAACTCTACCAGGAGATATTGCGATTCCCCGATGGTGTATTTGCGCGGGTGTTCGAGAGCGTCTTGAATGTTTTCGTAGGAAAAATGAAAGTCGCAGCCCAGGCTGAAGGTCAGCTTGCCGTCGGCCGTGTCATGCAATTGACCCAGCATTTCAGTGTAGCGGTCCCGGTCGTAAGCGAATTCATCGTTGCAATGTGGGGTAGCCACGACGTGGGTAATGCCGTCGCGAGCTGCCATGCGGCACATCTGGGCGGTCGCTTCCCACGACTTCGGCCCGTCATCGATGCCGGGAAGAATGTGGCAGTGGATATCAACCATGGGAATCTATGAGCACAACCTGCCTTGAAGGGGCCTGGCTTCAGCCAGGCCGTTTGCTGCGCAATGTCGCTCGGCTTTAGCCGCTGCGGGAACGCTTTCGTCCTGTGATATCGCGGTTGCCAAAGCGCGGAAGGAGCCTTCCCTCAGTGGGAAGCTGCGCAACAAGTACTTGAAAAATTACCTGAGTGGGCTAAAGGCCGCCGCTTCTCCATTCTTCCGGCACAGCTGAAGCTGTGCCCCTTCAAGTTCCCGTCGCTGCCCAGCGAACTAGCAGTCATCGGTAGTTGAGACCTATCGGTACCGCTCCTGCATGAATTCGCTCATCGCCTCGTACGCTGTGCTCAGTACCGGCTCCTGCGGCAAGAAGACGATGCGCATGTGCCGCGTGCCCGGCTTTTCGCCGAATCCGGAGCCATGCACCACCAGCACATGCTTCTGCTTCAGCAAGTCGGTGACGAAGGCGAGGTCATCCTCGGGAATGTCCAACGAGGGATGCGCGTAGAACGCACCTTTCGGAGCCACCAGTTTCACGCGCGGAGTGCGCTTGGCCCACTCCACCGTGAGCTCGGCGCGCCGCCGCAACTTGGTGCAGACCTCAATCAGATGGTCCTGCGGACCTTCCAACGCCGCCCGAATCGCGTGCTGAAATGGATGCGGCGCCGACAGCCGCGCGCGCAACAAACGGTGCACGGCTTCCATGTACGGGTGCAGGACCTCACGCGGTCCGGTCGCGATTGCCCATCCGATGCGCCAGCCGGGAACCAGGTACGACTTGGAGAGTCCGTTGAAGGTCACGATCGGCACATCCTGCGCCAGGGTCGCGATGGAGATGTGCCGGGCGCCCGGATCGAAGATCAGCTTGTCGTAAATCTCGTCGGCGAAAACGATCAGTCCATGCCGGCGGGCGAGTTCGAGGACCCTTTCCAATGTTCGCTTCGAATACACCGCCCCGGTCGGATTGTTGGGATTGATCAGCAGGATGGCTTTGGTGCGCGAGTTTATTTTGCGCTCGATGTCGGCGACATCCGGCTGCCATTCATTGGCTTCGTCCAAATCGTAAGCATTGGCCGGGCAATCCAGCTTGGCCATGATGGCGCCGTACAGCGGGTATTCAGGGCTCGGTGTCAGTACGTTGTCGCCCGGATTGAGGAGCGCGGTCAGACAAGTGTCAATCACTTCGCCGCTGCCGATGCCGACAAAAATGCTCTGGATTTCGCGGAAGCCGTTGCGCTCGGCTTCGCCATGGATCGCTTCAATCGCAGGCTTGATGCCCAGCGACTCGGCATAACCGTTGTGGCCATCCACCATGGCTTTTACGACCGCCTCGATCATGTGCGGCGGGGTAGGGAAGTCGTACTTACAGGGATCGCCAATGTTGAGGTAGAGAATCTTGTGGCCTTCGCGGGCAACTTCGTCGGCCACCACGGCCAGATCGCGAATCGCGTACCGCACGTTAACCATGCGACTGGCGGCCAGAACTTTCGATACTTCTTGAGTAGCCATGAGGGCGTCCTTGATAGAGAAAAGGCTCTGCGTGTAGACGACCCTAACATTATGAACCACCCGACCCGTGGGCGGAAACTAAGGCCTTCCAGCTATAGCGGCACCCCAACTTTAGTGACCCTCTGAGTATGGAAAAGATTTTCTTGCGTCAAGCGATACTGGGTTATACTCTTCGACCTCACAGAACAGCGCTCGCCGGCAAATACTGCTTGAGCATCCGAATCAGCTCGCGGTGACTTAGCTGAAGCGCAACATCTTGAGCTGTACGGCACGAAAGGATCGCCATGCCCAGTACCGCGATTGTCGATGTCGCCATTGGAATAGCGTTTGTCTTCTTGTTTTTCAGCCTGATTTGTTCGGTCGTGAACGAAGCCATCGCAGGATTTCTTTCTCTACGCGCCAAGAACCTTGTGGCCGGCATCACCAGCCTGTTCTCAGGCAGCGCGACCGCGGATGGTACGCCATTTGTACAAGCAATCTACGATCATGGGTTGGTGCGGGGACTCTTCAAGGACCCTCCAGCAGTCGCAGCGGGAGCCGCGGCGAGCATCCAAGCTGAGCTGGCAAAGGCCGCCCAGAAACTCAAAAAGGTGACTCTCCCGTCGTACATTCCCGCAGGCGCCTTTGCGACTGCGCTCATTGACACCATCTCGCCGCCCAATCCGGCGGCTCCGCGAACGCTGGACGATGTGCGCAAAGGCATCGCTGCGTTGCCGGATAATCTGACCAAAGAGGCCCTTTCCAGCATCGCCGCGAGCACCCAGACCGAACTCTCGGATTTCGAGCAGAAGGTCGAAGCCTGGTACAACGCCTCGATGGACCGGGCCGCGGGATGGTATAAGCGCAATGCCCAAAGGTTTCTGCTGGCCATCGCACTGGCGGTAACGGTCGTCTTGAATGTTGACACCCTTCACATTGCGCTGACCCTCTGGAACAACCCCGTTGCGGCTCAAGCTACGGCTGATCTGGCACAGAGCTATGTCAAGGAGCATCAGAACCTGCCCTCCAGTGACCAGGGATTAAAGGAAAAGGCGAAGAGTCTGTCTGACTTGGGAAGCAGTATGCCTGTTCCCTTCGGCTGGGCGTCGGAGACGGGCGGCAACGGTCTCTATTGGATGGAGAAGGTCATCGGCTGGATCATTACCATGATTGCTCTATCGCTCGGCGCGCCATTCTGGTTCGACGTGCTGAACAAGTTCATGGTGGTCCGTTCAACGGTTAAGCCACAGGAGAAGAGTAAGCCGGAAGCGAGCAAAGACGCGAGTTGAACTTCATTATTTCGAAGGGGCGCGCCAGCCGCGACTCTCGTAACAATTGCGATGCAGGTATTGCTCTCGATTAGGTACGATCCCGTCCCGCCTTGCGGGACGGCTCAGTTCAGCCAGGACGCAGTCCTGGGTAGCTTGGGCGAAATAATCCCCGAGTCCCGGCAGGGACCGCCGCGCCCTTGCGCAAAATTTGTTTGCAGGCAGGATTCTTAATCGCACATGAAATCAGTCCCGCCTTGCGGGACGACTCAGTGTAGCCCAGGACGAAGTCCTGGGTACCTTGGGTGAAATAAATCCAGGGTCCCGGGAGGGACGTCACAACTCTCCGCAACAATTGCAATGCACCGATTGCCCTCGATAGGGCTGGTATTCGTCCCGCCTTGCGGGACGGCTCAGTGTAGCCCAGGACGAAGTCCTGGGTGTACGAGCATTAATAACCCGTCCCGGGAGGGACGGCCCCGCCGTGCGCAAAATTTGTTTGCAGGCAGGATTCCCAAGCGCGCACGATCCCCGTCCCGCCCTGCGGGACGACTCAGTGTAGCCCAGGACGAAGTCCTGGGTATACGAGCATTATGAAATCCAGTCCCGGCAGGGACCGCCGCGTTATCCAAAAACAAATCGCGGATCGTACTCCAGCCCGGATTTCTGGAGCAGCGTCATGAATTCCTGCTCAAAGCTCCACTTCTTGTGATGTTCCTCCTGGTTCCCGATGTAATCGATCACCGTCTGCCCCTGCGATTGGCTGACGCTGAATGCTCCATAACCCTCCTGCCACTCGAAACGCTGCCCATGTTCGCGCAACCAATGCGAGCTGATGCCCTTCAGTTCTCGCATTGCTTTCGCCAGCGGAAGCGCGGGAGGAACCGCGAGCAGCAGATGAACATGGTTCGCAGTGCCGCCCGCAGCGAACAGCATGATCTTGTGATCGCGGGCCACCACGGCAAGGTACCGCCAGAGCGCCTCGGGATCATGAATCATGTTGGCGCGCTGTTTGGTGCTGAACACACAGTGCACAAGGACGGATGCGTGCGTGTGGGACATAGCGCCACGGTAATGCAGATACCGCATGTGTGCCGTGACGTGCGGCACGTATTCATGTGTGGTCCCTGCCGGGACTGGGGATTTCAAGGGGGCAGCCAACCCAGGACTTCGTCCTGGGCTGAACTGAGCCGTCCCGCAGGGCGGGACGGGATTCGCGTGATGCAGAGATCATCGCTTGCGCCCGCACAACCTCCCCGGGACCCCATCCTGGGCTGAACTGAGCCGTCCCGTAGGGCGGGACAGTTTCCGGCGAACACGGTGCTGTTACCGATTTCCTTCATGTGCCACCGGGAGGGAAGTCTTCATACCCCGCCTTACCCAGGGCTCCGTCCTAAGCGCGAGGGTTAGTCCAGCGTTGCAGGACTAATTTCTCGCGGGCGGGATATTGTCTGAGAATCGCCTCGCGACTTCAAACTGCTTCGTCTACCGATTGTCGATCTGCGCCCTCTGCAGCGTGTCCGAGTAATCCACGTAAACTGACTTCCACTCGGTATAGAAATCGATGGCGCCGATACCGCCTTCGCGATGCCCGTTGCCTGTGGCCTTCGTCCCGCCGAACGGCAGATGCACCTCGGCGCCAATCGTCGGCGCATTGATGTAGGTTATGCCCGCATACAGATCGCGCATTGCGGTGAACGCCTTGTTCACGTCCTTGGTGTAGATCGACGACGACAGTCCGTACTCGATATCGTTGGCAATCTCGATGGCGTTCTCCAGACCGTCGCACGCAATGATCGAAACGACCGGCCCAAAGATCTCTTCCTGTGCGATCCGCATCTTCGGATCGACATCGCTGAAGACCGTTGGTGCAACAAACCACCCGTGGTTCCACGCCTCGCCTTCCAGACGATGCCCGCCGCACAGCATCTTGGCGCCTTCCTCTTTGCCAATCTTGATGTACTTCAGGTCCGTCTCCATCTGGCTGGAGTTGACCGCCGGGCCCATGTCCACGCTCTCATCGAGACCGTTGCCTACCTTCAGCTTCTTGGCGCGCGTCACTAATTCGTCGACGAACTTCTTGTACACGCCTTTCTGCACGATGATGCGGCTGGTCGCCGTGCAACGCTGTCCGGTGGTGCCGAACGCTCCCCACAGCGCGCCCTCCAGCGCGAGTTCAAGATTGGCATCGTCGAGGACGATCATCGGATTCTTGCCGCCAAGCTCCAGCGAGCAATGCTTGAAGCTTCTGGCGGCTTCCTGCCCGACGATGCGACCCACGGCGGTTGATCCGGTGAGCGAGACCGCTCGCACTTCCGGGTGTTCGGTCATCGGCGTGCCGACTTCGCCGCCGAATCCGGTGACGATGTTGACTACGCCTGCCGGAATACCCGCGTCATGCAGTGTCTTCACAAAGTTCAACGTGGAAAGCGGGGTGTCCTGAGCCGGCTTGATGACGGCAGTATTGCCGGCCACAAGGGCAGGGAACAGCTTCCAAGACGGGATCGCCATGGGGAAATTCCACGGCGTGATCATCGCGCAGACCCCCAGCGGCTGCCGGATGGCCATCGCAAACTTGTTCGGCAGCTCCGACGGCACCGTCGGTCCGAACAGGCGGCGGCCTTCGCCGGCGGTGTAGTAGCCGCAATCGATGGCTTCCTGTACGTCGCCGCGCGTCTCCTTGATGACCTTGCCCATCTCGCGAGTCATGTCCTGCGCGTAATCCTCTTTGCGCGCGATCAGCAGCTCCGATGCTTTGTACAGCATCTCAGCGCGACGCGGCGCAGGCACCAGCCGCCATTTCTTGAACGCCTGCTTGGCGGTTTCGATGGCGTGATCTACGTCTTCTTTGCCCGATTTCTGAAAGATGCCGACCACTTCGCGCGTGTCAGCGGGATTGAGGTTCTCAAAGGTGCGGCCGGTGCGGCTCTCGACCCACTCGCCGCCGATAAAGTTCTTGTACACCTTGGCTTTCGCGCCAGTATGAACGCTTGCCGTCTTCTGTTCCATGGTAGCCATAAGATTGCCCTCCACAGCGAACTCCAAACCTTTAATGCTATCTGGTGGCTCGCAGGTTGTCATCTTGAGCCGTGGCCATCCGCCGAGTCCATCGCCGATGACCATTTGGTTTCGTACACGGATTATTGTCTTGCCTGAAACCTGTCTTCCGCCCATACTCTGCTTTCTCCTGCCAGTTTTGTTTCTGTAGGGGCGTTAGAACTCGCTCAGGGAGTGTGCGTATGCCCTCTTTCCCATATCTCGATATCGCAATCGCCATCTGCTTTGTCTATCTGCTGATGGCGTTGGTCTGCTCCACCTTGAACGAGACCATCGCCGGAGTCATCAATTCTCGCGGTAAGACGCTGGAGAAGGGCGTGGGTGCCTTGCTGCAAGATCCGGCCCTCAAGCAGCAGCTCTACGCGCACCCGCTGATCCAGGGCATGCAACAGGACGTAGGCAGGTTGCCCTCGTATATCGCGTCCAACAAATTTGCCCTGGCAATGATGGACATCCTGACTGGGCCGAACGCCGCGGCGAACAATCCCGCTGCGCTGCGTGAAGGGGTGAAACAACTCGCGGACTCAGCAGCGAAAACCGTTATAACGGCGGTGCTGCAGAATCCCGCCTACGCGACCGACCAGCAGCGACTACAGGCCTGGTACGAACAAAGCATGAGCCGCGTGTCCGGCTGGTACAAGCGAACCACTCAGATCCGAATCTACGTGTTGGCAGCGGCTGTCACCCTCTTCATGAACGCCGACAGCTTGAAGATTCTCAGGACCCTCTGGGACAACCCGACCATGAGCGCGGTGCTGGTAGAGAACGCCAAGGAGCGGCTGCAGAAGGGGCGTCCGGACGCCGAAGGGCAGCCGATGGTGACCTACGATAATCCCGACGATCCGACCGCCAGCACCCCCACTGCGATTCCTGAGAGGGACATGATCACCTCGCAAGAAAAGCAACTTCTGGGGCAGGTCACAGGGTGGCAGGGCGACTGGATCACCGACTGGCCGCATCCTGCTGGCGCCGGGTTCTGGTCGTGGATCCTCTATCTACTGAAGGAGCGTTTTGGAGGATGGGTGATCACCATCTTGGCGGTATCCCTCGGGGCGCCATTCTGGTTCGATACGCTCAGCAAGTTCATGAACGTCCGCAGCGCCGGAAAGCCCCCCGACAAAAGTACTGAGCCTGTAACGACTACCGAAGTCGTAGCCACGCCCGGCGCCGTGACCACCACAGAAGTCGGGAAAGGTCCTGACTCGCCGGCTGACCGCTAGAGGTGACTACTGCATGAAATGCCGTAAGCGGCTCCGTCTCATTGGGCCTCTGCTGCTGGCGCTTCCGCTAGGTGCTCAAAACAACACCGTGGTGCTGAAGCGTGCCTTCGTGGAGCAATACAAGGACCGCGCCACCATCGATGCGACCTTTATCGTCGACCACGCGCATAAGCATCCCAACCCGCCGGCTAATGACGGCGACATGCACGTAGCGGGACGCGCGCAGGAGGAAGTTGGCTTGCCTATGGTCGCCGAAGTGGTGAATTCGGCGAAGCCGGGTGAGAAGGATGCAGTAGACGAAATCCATAGCGTGGAGGGCAAGAACACGCCACTTCGGATCACCGGAGTGTGGCGCTTCTGGTTCGAACACCCGGACAAGCGGCAGATTCAGTTTGCGCCGGTGCCAGCGCCAAAAAATACCAACCCCAACCACTCCTTCGAAATCCATCCCATCGTCAAGTTCGACAAGAACGATGTGTCGGGTTCGTTCGAGCCGATCGATGGCTTTCAACCCTACGACGCCGAGACCGCGTTCGGGGGTTACGAAAAGCTGAAAGTCACGGTGTCAGCCACTGCTTCCGCAGTGACAATTTCCGCCAGCAAGGCAGCCTATAACTACGCCGAGTTTGAAATGACCCTCGCAGGCAGTCCGAAAAAACTGGCTGATGGTGGCTATGCCGTACTGGCCAACGTAAACGGTAAGGCTGACGAATCGATCGCGTCGAATGTGCGCATGATTTTTGTGCCGGGCACGCCTCCGCTGCAGCAGTTGCTGAACCAGAAACTGGGGGACGGCGATACCATGCATGTGATCGGGATTCCGCGTATTAATCTGAACGCCATCAGCAGCTTTATCAAGGCGAGCGGAGGGCAGACGCTGAGCCGGAAGCTTCCCTACGAAATGATCATTGTGGCGGTTGTGAAGTAGGAAATTCGATTTTCCCCTTGCCTATTGCCGCGAAAGTCACGTTCTTCTGTGCTAATCTCAGGTGGTAATCTACAATCCACACAGTGCAAAGCGGCCTGCCGGCGGTTATCCTCGGAACATAAACCTTGCTTATCTGCTGGACGAGGGCATTGGATTGAGTGCGCATATGTGTCGCTTGTCATAAACTATAGGCATCACCTTCATACTTAGAAAGAAATAGCTCGTAATGTCATCGAACGGCTTTCATAGCAGCGCCTCGCGATTCAGCAATATGCGCTCGCTGTTCAGCATGTTCTCAAGCGATCTGGCCATAGACCTGGGGACGGCGAACACGCTGGTCTACGCGCGCGGCAAAGGCATCGTGGTCAACGAGCCTTCCATCGTCGCCATCAACAAGAACACTGGTGAAGTCGAAGCCGTGGGCAAAGAGGCCAAGGAAATGCTTGGCCGCACCCCAGGCAACATCGTCGCCATCAAGCCGATGAAAGATGGCGTCATCGCTGACTTCAAAGTCACCGAGAAGATGCTGAACTACTTCATCCAGAAGGCGCACAACCGCAAGATGCTGGTGCATCCTCGCATCGTGATTGGCGTGCCGTCGGAAATTACGCAAGTGGAAAAGCGGGCGGTCATGGACTCGGCCTATCGCGCAAAGGCCAGTGAAGTGCATCTAGTCGAACAGGCCATGGTGGCCGCCATCGGCGCGGGCCTGCCTATCACCGAGCCCAGCGGCAACATGGTGGTCGATATCGGTGGCGGCACCACCGACATCGCTGTCATTTCCCTGAGCGGCATCGTGTATTCGCGTTCGGTGCGCATGGCGGGTAATCAGATGGACGAGTCCATCATGAATTACCTCAAGCGCAAGTACAATCTGCTGATTGGTGAGCGTACTGCCGAGCAAATCAAGATTGAGATTGGCTCCGCCTATCCGCTCGACAAGCCGCTGACCATGGAGATCAAGGGCCGCAACCTGATCGAGGGCGTACCCAAAACCATCACCATTGACGACAGCGAAATCCGCGAGTCGCTCGGCGAGTGTGTTTCCACCATCATGAACGCCATTCGCGTCGCCCTGGAGCGCACGCCTCCGGAGTTATCGGCCGATATCAGCGACCGCGGCATCGTGCTCACTGGCGGAGGCGCGTTAGTGAAGAACCTCGACAAGCGCATCCGTGAAGAAACCGGGCTGCCAGTCTCGATTGCCGACGATCCCTTGTGCAGCGTGGTGCTGGGCACCGGAAAAATGTTGAGCGACTTCAAGCTGCTGCGGAAGATATCGATTGACTGAAGATACTTGGCAGACTGGATTGGTTTTCGAAGGACAGGCTGTCAGAGTAACTGAAGAGCTCTAAGCTGGACGGTTTTGAAGGGGCGCACCTTCAGGTGCGCCGTTCAAGCACTCCAGTTTTGTCATCCCGAACCGATTTCAGTCGGTGAGGGACTTGCTTTTCAGCTTTTCCAGCAAACGGGCTCGTCCCGAATGGCTGCGGCTCTGTTGAGGAAGACGCGAGTTCCCTCGGCGGCTAAAGCCATTCTTAAATGAACCTTTGCGGCACGGCTGAAGCCATGCCCCTTCAAAACGGCAGCAGTATGGATACATTCCTCGGCCGCTATAAGAACCTGATTGTGCTGGCGGTCATTCTGTTTGCCCAGATCATCGCCCTGGCCGTACAGGTGCGCCGTCCAACCCAGGGCGGTGACACCCGCCTTCTCCGCCTGTGGGCGATCTCAGCCGTAACTCCCGTGGAAAAAGCGGTGGTGCACACCCAGCAATGGGTCTATGACATCTGGCACAACTACGCCTACCTTCGCGGTGTGCGCCGGGAAAATCGGGAACTCCGCGCCGAGATCGGCCGCATGAAGGTTGAAGACGCCCGCTATGCCGAAGATGCTCGCATGGCGCACCGCATCCAGGCATTGCTCGCATTCAAAGAGCAGTACGTAGATACCACGGTGGCGGCCCAGGTCATCGGTACCAGTGGCAGCGAGCAATCGCGCATCCTGTACATCGATAAAGGTTCCAAGGATGGCATCAAGCCCGACATGGCTGTCATTACCCCTACCGGCATCGTGGGCAAGGTGGTGCAGGTGTTTCCCGACGCCTCGCAAGTGCTTCCCATCAATGACCAATTCAGCGGAGTCGGTGCGGCGCTGAAATCTTCGCGTCTGCAGGGCATCCTGAAGGGATCGCCGAATGGTGCGACCACGCTGCAGTACGTCATGAGCGACGAGAAGGTCGAACCCGGCGAAGAAGTGATCACCAGCGGTGGAGACAGAATTTTCCCCAAAGGTCTCCCAGTCGGAAGAGTAGTTTCGGTCGAGCCTGGCAAAGATCTATTCCTGAACATTCGCGTCGTACCCGCGGCCCGTCTCGATCAAGTTGAAGAGGTGCTGGTGGTCACGAAAATCCTGGAGAAGATGCCGGACGCCAAAGATTTGGGGCCGTTACGTGCGTCCGATATTCTGGCCGAACGCTTGCCCACCGTGCCCAACAAGCCGGAGGTGGACGCTGCCGGAAACTTGAAACCTGGCGCCGCCAATGGGGCTGCCACCGGCGCAGCTCCCGCCACTGTCCCGGGCGCTGCCGCTATTCATCCCAGCACAACGGGAACGCCGGCGGCAAACAAGCCTGCGACTGGCGGTGCGGCGACAGCTACTCCCAAGCCCACCGGAGGAGCGGCTACTGCGCCGGGCACAACCGCAGGAACTCCGAAGACGCCGAAGCCTACAACAACCGGCGCAACGCGTCCTGCCGGAACAGTTGCGAAACCGCTGAACGGAGCTGGAACCACAATTGCGCCGAAGTCTAATGGCAGCGCGTCCGAAGGGACGCCATCGCCGGCGAACGGCGCCCCAGCGGAGGACACCGTGGCTGCACCCAAGCAAGCCAAGCCGACTCCCCAGCAGGCGCCCGCAAACACTCCACAGCAGCCTTCCACGCCTCCTGCCGGAGAGCAGCCTCCCCAATGAGTAGCCGAGTCATGCCATTCAGGGGAAGCCTGACCTCGCGCGACCAGGTCGCGGTCTACGAGTTTAGTTGGCCCGCGGTCATCTTCATCCCGCTGGTTGCGGTGCTGATCCAGATCTTCATTCCGGTGCGGGTCCGCTTTCTTCCCATCATCGACCTGCCGCTCATGGTGACAATTTTTTTCGCGGTCGCCCGGCGTAATCCGGTCAGCGGATGCCTCACCGGTTGCGTGATCGGCCTGATGCAGGACCTGTTTGCCGGCCCCAGCCATCCGCTAGGCATGTACGGCATTGCCTTGACTCTCATCGGATACATGGCGTCATCGCTTGGGCTGAAGATTGACGTCGAGAACCCCGGCTCGCGCTTCATCATCACCTACGTATTTTTCGTCGTCCATCAGGCAATCTATTACGGCGTGGCGCACGGACTGCTGCGCCAGCTGCAGGAATGGAGCTGGAGCCACGTGGCCATCTCCGCACTGGCCAACGCGGTGATCGGGATATTCGTCTTCAAGTTTCTGGATAGGTTCAAGCAGAGGTAGGACAGGTCGTATTAGAAGAACACCGCGGGCGACACGCCGAACCGCGCGCTGAGCCGCTCGATGTGTTCCTTGGTGAGTTCTCGTTTGCCATGCAAGACCTCTGACGTGATGCTTTCCGTACCGAAGATGTCCATCAGGTCTTTCTGTCGCAAACCGTGGGCCTCCATCAAGTGCCGAATGATGGCTACGGGTGTCGCTTCCGGGACCGGCGAGTGCTTCGACTCAAAGTCTTCAACTAACACTGCCAGGAGTTCGATGAGCTTCTCCTGCGCTCGCGTAACCGGTTTCTTGTCGGTCAGCTTTTCGAGAAGACGAACGTAGTCTTGGTTCTGCCCCTCGTCACGAATGACCTCAGGCCTCGTTTCGGAAAGCAAAGCGGCGTAGTTGGCAGGTTCCCTGTTCATCGGATGCATGACAGCAGAGAAAGGTCGAGTGCGCTTACTGCTTGCGATACACCCTCTGCGGGTGTAAAGGATGCAAGAGACCGAGCTTGCGGAGCTTAGCCGTGGTCAATCGGAGGTTTTCAAAACCGTAGGAGCCCCGCGCATCCAAATCCCTAAATGCTGTTTCCAGGTTAGAGTCGCTGATTCCGATCTGGTCACGCAGAAATTCTTCCAGTTTTGACTTTCCCTTCAGTTCAACTGCGCCACCTTGACCTTTGTATGGCGCGAAGAAGACTAGGAAGGCAGGGGACCCATCCTTGCGATCACTTTTGATAATTTCTAATGCACCTTCGTAGCGATGTTTTTCCAAACCCCTCAATCTTTCGATAACGTCGTCATCTGGCGCAAACAAAGATATCCGGCTCACCGGAATTTCCTCCCAAAGGGGGGATTTGTGCAGGGCGTTCGACATTTTCAAATAGGAGTTGCGCACCCCTAACTCCTTAACCCTTGGCGAAGACAGGACCAGTCTCCACTCTTCCACCTGTGGCATATACGCCCAGAATGCATCGTCCACAGATAGATCGGCCGCTCTGAGCAGTCCAATGACATCTCTACCGATCCGTAAATCCTTGTCTACCAATGTTGCCTTATCCATCGCATTACTCCGTGGCGCCGATCTGTAATCGCCTGATCGAGCGCCTCCGCTTTAGATTTTCCAGTCGTCTCGTACCGGCTTTGAATTGACCAATCCTTTACAATGCCCCAATACGCAGTAAACTGAGCGTCGTCTCTCATCGCGCCATCACGAGCTGCTACCAGACCGGCAACCTCCACGAGTTTAGACAAATCGTGCTGGTAGCTCTTCTGGGCCAGATCTCTGTCTGGAAAATCGTACCGCCGAGTCTTTCGAGAGATGCACGCTTTCAGACCACATTCTACCGCCAACCCGAAAAGGTAGTAGGCTCCGTCAAAACGCCCCGCCTGGCTTAACGCAGTAGCGTCCAGCAGCCGCATTCTTGCAAGCTCGTGCAACTCGGCTCGGTTCAATTCTGCTTCCGATTCACATAGCGTTTGTATTCTGGAACATTGTAACCGCAGATGGGACTCAGCGCGCCTTACGTCCTAGCGCCGTCGCCCTCAGTCGGCAACGAGTTACGGCGTTTTCCCCTGCGCTCCTGCCCCGATTCGGGCTACAATGAGCCCAGAGTTCATCGCCAGTTACCTGCTATAAGCGAGGGTTGATGCCGGGTTCAGGCGTATCCCACAGCGCGGTAGCTGTCCGATGCCAGTTGGTGAGTTCACAAACTTTGCAATCATTAAGACCCTGAAAGCAGTCGTTCTTGATGTTCGGTCGCGACGAAAAAGTCTCTCAGCTTCGGCTTACCGCAGTGCAATACGTCCTGCTGGGAATTTTTTTGGTTCTCGCGTTTGGCCTGTGGCGCTTACAGGTCGCACGCAGCGATTACTACAGTTCTCTGGCAGAACAAAACCGCATCAAGCAGGTTCCCATCCTGGCGCCGCGCGGCAAGATTCTTGACCGTGAAGGCCGCATTATCGTCGACAACTACCCTTCGTTCTCCGTGCTCCTGCTGCGCGACCAGAACCGCAATCTGCAAGCCGATGCCGACAAGATTGCCGCCGGGCTGCACATGCCGCCCGATGAGCTGCGCGCACGTCTGAAGCGCATGGCCGCGGTGCCGGGATATCAGCCGCTCTTCCTCAAGGACGACATCACACCCGACGAGCTGGCCTTCATCGAATCGCACAAAGCTGAGTTGCCTGAACTCGACACCATCACCGTCCACCGCCGGCTCTATCCGCGCAACGGTTTCATGGCGCACATCATCGGCTACGTCGGGCAGGTAAGCGAAGACATGCTGACCCAGCCGCAGTGGGAGCTGTATAACTCCGGCGACATCGTGGGCATGTCGGGCGTCGAGCAGTACTACAACGATATCCTGATGGGCAAGAACGGCTCGCGCCAGGTGCTGGTCAACAGTCGCGGTAAGGAAGTAGGAACGCTTAGCGACGTACAGGCGGTTCCCGGCAAACAGCTCAAGCTCACCATCGATCTGGACCTGCAGATTGCCGCCGAAGAAGCACTCGAAGGCAAGCCCGGCGCAATTGTGGCCATGGACCCGCGCAACGGCGAAATCCTTGCCATGGTCAGCCGTCCGGCATTTGACCCCAACGAATTTGCCGTGCGCATCACGCGCGACCAATGGAACGCGCTCGTCACCGATCCCGGCAAGCCGCTGCTGAACAAAGCCATCCAGGCGCAGCTTGCTCCCGGCTCGGTGTTCAAGATCATCATGGCTACAGCTGGACTACAGGAAGGCATTGCCCAGGACCTCATCGTCAACTGCGGCGGCGGCAAGACCTTCTATGGCCGCTTCTTCAAGTGCTGGATTTCCGAGAGGCACAGCACCCACGGCAGTGTTGGCATCACCAAGGCGATTTACCAATCCTGCGACTCCTACTTTTACACTCTCGCCGAGAAGCTAGGCATCAGCCGCATCGCCAAATATGCCACCCTGCTTGGGCTGGGGCAGAAGACTGGAGTAGATCTGCCCCAGGAAGTTTCCGGCGTTATGCCCTCGGAAGAATGGAAGATCAAGAATTTCAAGCAGAAATGGTACGCCGGCGAGACCATCTCGGTGGGTATCGGTCAGGGCGCAGTCGCTACCACGCCAATTCAACTGGCGCGAGCTATCGGCGCCATCACCAGCGGAGGAGTGCTGGTTCGCCCGCATGTGGCATTTCCTGAGCAGTTTCCGCCAGGGTTCAAGCAGGTGGCCAATTACACCGACAAAAAGGACATCGGGCTGGACCAGGAAAACTGGGTCACCATCACCGATGCCATGGCCGAAGTGGTTTCACCGATGGGCACGGCGGGCAGCGCTCATTTGCCCGGTATCGATTTTGCCGGGAAGACGGGCAGCGCGCAGACAATCTCCAACGATCTGAAGAAACGATTGGGAGCCGAAGGCAAGCGCGACTTCAAAGACAATGGCTGGTTTGTAGGAGTCACACCGCGTCGCAATCCTGAAATCGTGGTGGCCTGTCTGTTCGAGGGTGGCGAGCACGGAGCCTTGGCAGCGCGAGTCGCAGCCAAGGTGATTAAGGCATACGTCGAGAAACAGCGTAGTGCCAAGACGCAGGTGGCTAAAGCAGGCGGAGCGGCCACCGGAGGTCAGCAGGCGGAAGTCGCTGCGGTGTGGCACGAGGGCGACCCCAAGTCGCCAGATAAGATGCAGGCGGGACACTTCACGGTCTCGGCCGATGGCAAGACTAAGCCGGTAGCATCGGCCCCCGGAATGGCGGAATCCGACAAGCCGATTCCTGCTGCCGATCTGGAAACCACAGAGTCGCACGTGGAAATGGCCCATCCCGAAACCCAGGCTCCAGCCGAGGCGCAGCCGACGCCTCCGGAAATAAAGCCTGAGGAGCAAGCACCGCCTGAGCCGAAGAAGCCTGCCCCGCAGCCGACGGCCGCCCCCGCTGCCGCGGTTGTTCCACGGAGACAATCCTGAGTCGGTACATCTCATTCCGCGATTTCGACTGGGTCCTGCTGGTACTCGTCCTGCTGATCTGCGCTCTGGGCGTGGTCGAAATCTACAGTGCAACCCTCAGCACGAAGTTCATGGGCGTACATCTCAAGCAGGTGTACTGGATCCTCGGCGGCGTGGGGCTGATGTTCATCGTTAGCTTCTTCAACTACCAGGCGCTGCTCGAACGCGTGCCGTTGATGTATCTGATTTCGATTGCGTCCTTGGTCGCGGTCGAAGTATTTGGCAAGAAGTATCTGGGCGCGCGCCGTTGGGTACAGTTGGGCTCGTTTCACTTTCAGCCGTCGGAATGGGTGAAGTTGGTGCTCATTCTGGCAATGGCCAAATACTTTGCCGACACTAAGTCGGAATGCACGGCCCAGGACATCGTCAAGGCCGGAGCGCTGGTCGGCGTCCCCATGCTGATGGTGCTTGCCCAGCCGGACCTCGGTACGGCGCTCACTTACCTCCCAATTGCCATTATGGGTTTGTTCCTGGGTGGAATGAAAGCCCGCCATGCCGTGGTCATCCTGGTGCTGGGGGCGCTGCTTGCTCCCGTTGGCTGGCATGTTCTAAAGCCGTACCAGCGCGACCGGTTGACCAGCTTCATGGAGCCCGAGGCTGACGCTCAAGGTCATGGATATCAGGTGATTCAGTCGTTGGTCGCCGTCGGTTCGGGCGGCATCTTCGGCAAGGGAACGGCGCACGGCAGTCAAACCCAGGGGCAGTTTCTGCCTGTGCCCCACACCGACTTTATCTTCGCCGCCTTCGCCGAGGAGCATGGATTCCTAGGTGCTATGGGCTTGCTGCTGTTATACTTCATAGTACTGATGCGTCTGGTTCAGAACGCTCAGACGGCCCCGGATCGGGCTGGTGCCTTCGTGGTCATGGGAGTGGTTGCGGTACTCGCGTTCCACGTCCTGGTTAACGTAGGTATGGTGGTGGGATTCATGCCGGTCACGGGTATTCCCTTGCCGTTAATGAGTTACGGGGGCTCATCGGTACTGTTCATGTTCCTGGCGTTGGGAATTGTGATGAACATTCGCATGCGCCGGTTTGTGAACTGAATTGCAAACTTTAAGTATTGGATTTTTTTCGCGTCGCTGGGACGCATCACAGAACTGACCGGTTTCATTCGCCGGGGAAGCCATTACAGACTGGATGTCGGGCTTCCGAAGGATGACAACAAGATTACGATCGCCCTCACGTACGAGGGCATGCCGGCCGCCGGAGAAATGGGCCGGACAGGATTGCAAAGCACGTTAATCGAAGCGGGAAACGGCCCCTTGGCTGATGCTGAGAGTGAGGCCACAACCTTCCAACGGCGTGCTCTATACGGTGCTAAAGATTCCACAACATGTTGCTTCACGAATCAGGTCAGGTTCACACCCCGGCAAGGGCCGATGTGTGCGCCCGGCCTAATCACCTGTAGAGTTTTTCCTGTCCTTCCGATCGACCGCGCCGGTTAAACCGGAGCATTCCATGAACAAGGAACTTTATGTGTCCTCAACGCCACACGAAACCAAAGTGGCGTTGGTAGAGGACGATCAGCTCGCCGAAGTCTTTTTCGAGCGGGAAAACGAATACACCCTTGCAGGGTCAATCTACAAAGGCCGGGTCACTCGCGTGCTTCCCGGTATGCAGTCGGCTTTCGTCGATATCGGATTGGAACGCGACGCCTTCCTCTACGTCTCCGATTTCCTCGACACCAATGAGGAAGACGAGGAAGAGTTTGGGAGCATTCCCGTGCCCCGCGCCACCATTGACGTAAGTAAGCCGTCGTCGCAGAACAGTTTTCAAGCCTTGACCTCGACTGCCGAACCTGAGGTCGAAGAGGAATCCGAGTTCGCGGTTGAAGATGTCACCGCCGAGGAGCAGTCAGCGGTCGAGGGATCCGAACCTTCGTCCAGCGAGGAGCAAGAGCCTACAGAGGGAGCGCGGCCCTGGAGGGGACGTCGACGCCGTCGTGGTGGTCGCCGTGGCCAGGGTGAGGAACGTAACGGCCAGCCCGAGCCTAAGGCCGAAACCGTCAAGCCGGTGGAAGAAACGCCGTCTTATCACGCGGAGGCGCGGCCGGTGCAACGTCCGCGCTCCGATTACGGGCCCCCTGCCGGCTATACGCCCATCGTTTTGCCGGGCGAGTCGATCTCGAAATATCGTCACCTGCCGCATCAGCCCACCTCTGAGCCTCAGGACGACAACCCGCCTCAGCAGACCTCGGTCGCTCTTCCGGTTGAAGATTTCATTCCGCCGGTCGATTTGCGTTCGCACGTCAACCCTGCGGACCATGAAACCGGATCACCAGCTGATGTCGAACCCGGCTATGCTTCCCCCGAAGTAGAGCAGGTGGAGCATGCAACTCCGCGTCTCGCAGATATGTCGGCAGCGGTCGCGTACCCGGAAGTCCCACCGACCGAGTCCCCGCGCCGTGACGATGCATATGAACGGTTGGAAGGCTCGAGCATAGCGTCTCCCGAGGTTCACGGCCAGGGCGAAGTCCCCGCGATGTCGCATACTACGGGCACCGAGGTCCTGACCGCAGCACCGCAGAATCAGACCCTGGTGCAAGGGCCACCGGCCAGATTGCATGATGCAGAATTCTCGCCGGTCAGCGACAACCAGGCGGGGGACCAGAACGAACTTGCAACTCATGAGTCGACGGCGGTCCAACTGCATGAGGCTCCTTCCAGCGCTCCTGAGGGCCGTACCCTGGAGCACGAAGTTCTGGAAGACGAGGAAATGGAATTTCATCCCGTCCCCGAGGATCTCAGCGCAATGAGCGAGGTGGCGGGCGACGAGGAATTGGTCCTCGAGGAAGAGACCCTCGATGCCGACGAGAGCGACAATGGCCGCTGGATTCCCAAGATTGCCGACGTGGATGAAGACGAAGTCGTAGCCGCTGAGGAGCGTGGCGAACAAATCTTCGGACCCGAATCTGACGAGGAAGAGGACGAAGAGGCTGGCGACGAAGAAGAGGCCAACGGACAAGCTTCGGTACGTGCGCCGTCGCCGACCTCGGGCTACCAGCAGCGTCAAGCTGAGCGTCCGGGGTACGATCGTCGTGGTTTTCGCGATCGCAATCGACGCGGCGGTCCGCGCCGCAACATGCGCGCCCGTCCCAATACCAATCGCAATCTCCCCCTCATCTCCGACCTGCTGAAAGAAGGGCAGGAGGTGTTGATCCAGATTGCCAAGGAGCCCATTGGCAAGAAGGGCGCCCGTATCACCAGCCATATTGCGCTGCCCGGCCGGTTCCTGGTGTACATGCCCACGGTCAATCACGTGGGGGTTTCGCGCAAGATCGCTTCCGAAGAAGAACGCCTGCGGCTGAAGCGCATCGTCACCAGTGAACGCGAAAACGGGTTGGGCGGATTCATTGTCCGCACCGCCGCCGTCAACATCAAGGAAGAAGACCTCCGCGCCGACATCCGCTTCCTCAAGCATCTGTGGGCCGAGATCAAGAGTCGCGCTGAGAACAGCAAGCCACCGGCGCTGATCTATCACGACCTGAACCTGGTCGAACGGGTACTGCGCGATCAGGTGAACGCCGATTTCTCCCAGATCTGGGTCGATACCGAAGACGAATATGAGCGCGTGGTGCGCTTCGCCAGCCGTTTCCAGCCGTCGTTGGTGCGGCGCATCAAGCTGTACACCAAGGACACGCCTCTCTTCGAGCAGTTCGGCATTCAGGACGAGATCAATCGCTCGCTGAAGTCCAAAGTCTGGTTGAAGAGCGGCGGACATATCGTCATCAACCAGACCGAAGCGCTGGTGGCCATCGACATCAATACCGGCAAGTATGTCGGCAAGACGCAGCGACTGGAAGACACCATCGCCAAGACCAACGTGGATGCGGTGAAGGAGATCGTACGCCAGATCCGCCTGCGCGATTTGGGCGGCATCATCGTCATCGACTTCATCGACATGGACGAGCGCAAGAATCGCCAGAAGGTGATGCAGGCGCTCGAAGAAGCCCTGCGCAACGATCGCGCCCCGTCGAAGGTACTGCAGTTCAACGATTTCGGATTGGTGGCGATTACCCGCAAACGAGTGAAGCAATCCCTGGAACGCACTCTGGGTGAGACTTGTCCTTACTGTGTGGGCGCGGGCTTTGTGAAATCGGTACCGACCGTTTGCAACGAGCTTTACATCGAGATGCGCAAGATGGCGAAGGTTCACGACAAAACCGACATCACGCTGCGCGTTCATCCCGAAGTTGCCAAGGCCCTGAAGGCCAACAACGGCAAGCTCATCTCCGAGATGGAAGACCTGACCGGCAAGACCGTGCTGGTGAAGAGCGATCCCCTCCTGCACCAGGAGAACTTCGACATTCACTAGTTTGCCAGTTGTCGGTTGTCAATCGTCAGAAGACTAAGTCTGGATCTGATGAACTCCGTCCCGAGTACAAGCGCTTGGACTTCAAGAAACTGGAACGCGGCAAGTACTACGAGCGCGTCAAGGAAAGTTCGAACGTCGTGGTGCTCGACCCCGAAGTTGCCGCAGTGTTTCGAGATTCAACATCTGATTTACATGGTCGGGGTCGCGGGCAATGAGTGTTAAATACGCGCGGGTAGGCTGATCCGGCTCCGCGCGTCCCTGTTCCCAATCCCGTAGCGTACCCAGAGGAATGTGATAGCGGGCCGCAAATTCCTCTTGTGTCAGCTCCAAAGCCCGGCGGATGATTTTCGTCTGCGGGGTTCGCTTCATCCGCTTGAGGTCGGTCTCGGTGAGCGGTTGTGCGTCGCGGTCGGCACGCGCGCTGCGCTCAATGGCCTCGGCGGTCATCGGCCGGGGAGGCTTAGGCGTTTTGCCGGAAGTAGTCGTCTTGCTCATATTGCGTTGCTCTCCGAGCTGAAATAATACGAATCCGCTCCTCGCGTTCTGTGTAGGCTACGAACAGCAGAACGTGGCCCTCCGCCATGCCGATAATGACAAAACGCTCCTCGCCGTAGTCTTCGCGATCGTCGTGGCGCTCAATAGCAAACGGATCTTTGAACACCGTCGTTGCCAAATCGAAGCTCACCCCATGGGCTTCCAGATTGGCCTCGGCCTTGGCGTCGTGCCACTCAAATTTCAATTTCATGATACTACGGGATACCAGTAGTCTGTCGGCTGGCGATAGAAAAAACTTGCGGTAGCGTGAGTCATTTTTCTTTGTATCTCAGTTCGCCGCTAGTTCTCCACGCTGGACGGATGGCCCGCCCTTTCTGCTGGACCCCTAAACATCGGGGTTCTCGCCCTCTTTTGGCGAGAGGGTGGGCACAGAACGTGTCAGCCCCAGCAATCTACAGAGCGCTGGGCTATCCGCCTCTCCCTATTTACCGCAGGTCTGGCTGACCACCTTCAGCGCGGATACCTGAAAGTCGCCGTGCATCCGGGTACCGGTCTCCTTCTTTTTTCGTAAGGTTGGCTCTTTTCCTCCTGTGCGGCCGTGCGAGTGGGCAACGTGCCGGTCACAGTCACTGTCTGGCCGACGTGATCGGCGAGGGAGATATTGCCGTTGTCGTACAGCCCCCAGTGCTTGTCGCTGGTAACAAGAAAATATCCACCGGGTTCGGCACCTTTCTGTAGACAACCGGTTACGGTCTGGGCCGCCGCCATTTTCTCGTTCGCCATTTGCGCCGTGGCATAGGTTGACGCCGTAGTCATGGCGACGAATAAGAACAGGATGGTAACCATCCATGCGGAGAGTCTTGCCAGATTTCGAAACATAGTCGAGATCCTCCTTCTACTCCATCAGCATGGCTTCTAGTTCGTCGCTAAGGATGTGATTCGCAGCACCATTGTGCGTGACTCCCGCTCTACGTGTCTCTTGACAATGCCGACACGGTTATAGAGGGGTGGCTCACCCTTTATGATCAGAACGATCATCGACTTTCATGCTGGGGCACCGCGGGCTGGCAATATCAGTCTACTTTCGAAAGACTGGGCCACCGCCCCTTTTATGTCCCCCATTGTGAAAGTCCAACTCAGCGCCAGTCTTGTGCTCCGTGATAGACATGCAGGATCTCGACTGCGTCAGCTTTCAGCGAATAGACCACCACATAAGGGAGTGGGGGTAAGCGCCAGCTCCCTTGTGCCGGTACGGTGGCCGGGTCTGCCCCGGTTAGGCGAGGTTTTCAGGGACGTGACACGACGGTAGATTGTTCGCACGGTAGGTTCCGCGAGGTATGGGTAGTTCTGTTGCAGATAGTTCTTGATATTTTGTAGATCGTCGGCAGCTGGAACGGTCCAACGAATGCGCATCAGGACTTGAACATAGCTTCGAGGCGAGCATCCATCTCTTCTTCCTCGATAAATTCACCCCGCTCGGCTGCCGCTATTCCTTTTTCCACGGCGGCCAGGAAGCGGGCCTCCTCGTCGAGATAACGGGCAACAAGGTTTGTCACCAATCGTTCAGGGGCGGTCCCGGCTTTCGTCGCGACCTGCGCAAGCTTTGCTTGCTGCTCAGGCGTGAAATGTACTTCCATGGCCTTTCAGACTACGAAAAAAACTAGTTCGTGGCAAGTTCAACGAGTTCTGCCCTAGTTCTCCACGCTGGCAAACTTTTTCTCCTCCGCCGCCATGTGCAGCCGCATCATCCGCGTCAGGTCTTTGCCGTCCCTCTTCAACTCATTGACGGCACGTTCCAGGTCGGCGTTCTCACTCAGGTGGGCAATGCGGTCGCGAAAGCTTTCCAGCCGCAGTCGCATTTCGTTGTGCTGCCGCTTCATCTCGCGGGCGAAAGACGCCAGCTCCGGACTCATCCTGGCAATCGTCTCCAGCACCGTCGTCTCTTCGCGCTCGTAGTGCCGAGGGAGCCATTCCGCTATCCACTTGCCCTGGCTTGTCGCTTGATTGGCCGTCGCCAGATCGGTGAAGACCTCCGCGTAGCAGACCATCTGCTCCACAGCGGCATCCAGCTGATCTAGCCGGGCGAGCAGCTCCTCGTGTTCCTGGTGGATGGTGACGGTTTCTTCGTGGAACTTTGGATCCAGGCTTGCCATCGTGCACCTCGTCAGGTTGATGGTCGTCCCGGAAGTTCGTCGCGGCAGTGATGAATGTCACTTGCCGAGGTGATGTCCCCAGCCTGTCTTCGCAAAAAGCGGAACCGGAGCTGTCAACTCCGGTTCCGGGGTTCCCCAGGCGTTTCCGAAGAACTACTTTTTCCCCTGCACCGCCGCCAGGCATTTGCCAAACAGGTCCAGCAAGTGCTGGGCATAATCTTCAGCCTTGGAAACGGTCCCGCCCTTGAATCCCGCCTCCGGCGAGCCGGTTTTTCCGTATCCCGTGGTGACGGCGATGAATTTCATCATGTCCAGCGCGATGTCTTCATTGCGGCGCGTGATCACATTACCGACGCCGTGCTCCTCCATAAGTGCTGACCTCCCTCGTGCGCCGGCTTCGAACGCCGACGGGGAAGAATGATAGCAGACAGCCCGGCTTCACACTTCGAATGCAACGTGGCACACGCGGCCCACGATGTAGTCGGAATAACTCCGCCCGCGCTCGATACGAACCAGTTCCACTGGGTGCTGCGGATTCTGGGGCCGCAACACGAGTTGATCGCCGGAAACCGAAGCGTAACCAATGAAGCAGCGGGCTTCTACGGTGACCGCATAAACGTTGGGATGAAGCCGGCGGTAGGGTTGCAGCGAGTTGTAGTGGCGATCCAACAGCAGCGCGGCCCCGGCCGGCACTCGATCCATCACGCCAGCGGCGGCCTTGGCGTTGAGCCTGAGCAGCACGAATCGCAGCCATTCGCTGCGATTGCTGGCATCGTTGGGCTTTAGTCTTCGAAGGAACGATGTACGAAACCTAACGCTTTCCCGCACCTGCTCCGGAGTGAAGCGGGGTAGGCGTGCGGCTTGCTCCCCGGTTACCACTGCCACGCTCTCGTATTCGGCGGCGGCCGGCAGTGAGGCACGCCGCTGTATCTCGCTGACATCCACCAGATCGAGCACGCTGATACCCAGCGTCTGCAGCAGACGGTCCATGGATTCCAGGCTCAGACCACGCCGGGAATTGAGGAAGTTGGAAAGGTGGCCCTGCTGAAAGTCGGCCTCCTGGGACAAACCGCTTCCGGTCAGCTCCCTTCGGTCGATCCTGGCCCGGATGTGCGCACGTAGTTTGTCCTGGAGCTCTTGAAGTGTCATGATGGGTGATATTTTCTGAGAGCTATACATGTACTTTAGTAATATTCCGAAAGCAATAATTTTATTGACTGCCTTGATTCCCCTGTGCCACATTCGAAGTGTCGCCAGGTTCGGTGGTTCTGGCCGAGGTGAAGGAAGCAATGACCGAGACGGAACCCAAAGTCGAGGAAAGAACGTTTGCTGAGTTACGTCGCAAGATCAGGGAGGCCGAGCTGCTGTCGGCAGCCACGGAAAAGCTCCTGCGCAACTTGCGCTTCTCGGGAAGACTCAGTGTGGTCGTGAAGAACGGATGCATTCTGAAGTCCGGGTACGAAGAGGGGTATTTCAGCCGCCGGCAAGATGAGCGGATGATACCTTGAAACCAAATGGAAGCCGCGTGGCCAGGACGCTCGGGTTCGCACTCCGGGATGATGGCCGTCCGGCTGCGCCCGCATACCGTTTGCACGTAATTAAATAACCGACAGCAGGTCATCGTAACTCAAACGAGCCCTGTGCACAGACCCTGATTGTTATTTGGGGCTGTCGCAGGGCTCTTCGCTTTATGCGAAAGGAAAGTAGGAAATCATGCCGCCACTTAGCTATGAATTGAAATACTGTGAACGCTGCGGCTCGCTGGGGCTGCGCCGGGCCGCGTCTGCCGAAACGTATTGCGAGCCGTGTAGAAGGATGCTGATCAATTTCTCGCTTCTGAACCATGCCGAGCGCGCCAGTCAATTGCATCGCAAGCCAACCGGAAAATCCGTCGTTCCCATGATCGGGCCCGGGCTGCAGACTTCACTGGCGTTCGGGAGGCTGCAATGAAAGCCAGGTCATCGTCACCGCAGCTTCCGCTGTTCAACCCAAACCACTCGCCCGATGACGGGGACGAGCTCGATCCGCGGCCGGAAATCCTTTGCTACCGCGGGCAAACCCTGGCCATCGTTCGGCATTTCTTTGAGATCTCTTCCCAAGTGGGAAGGCTGCCCTCGTTGCTGGGAAGAGAATTTTTCCGCGCCCGGGTCTCTCATCACGCCATTCCCAGCTTCGAGGACCAAGCCGTTTTCGTTCGCGATGTCGAGCTTTGTTTTGCGCGCCTCAGCGAGCCCCATGCCGAAATGATTACCCTGGTCGGTCTCTATGCTTTCTCTCGGGAGGAGGTCTCGGAGATGCTGCGCTGTAGCCGGGCCTGGGTCAACAATCGCGTTGCAGAAGCCTTGGACGCGCTTAGTGAAATCTTTCTTCGCGCCGGCTTGCTTCGCGAGGAGCGACCGGATCGCAGGCAAATCCAGGTGACCACCCGCTCTATACCGCCTGATATCGCTGCTTTATGCGGCGACCCTTCAAGTTCTGCCAGCACGGGTAGCCTTGTTCGCAAGCCTGCTCTGCCTGCACATCAACCCTCCGCAGACCGGGGTGCGCAGGTCTCAGCGTGAGTTCCCTGGCCGAACTCGCACCCGTTTCAGGCTGTATCACCCGCGGGTCAACGGGCAGAGGAGATCTGCAGACATTGACTTGCCTAGCGCCTATCCCTAACATGGCACGGCAAGGGTGTTTACTGGCTGCGATGCTCGAACAAACCATTTCCCACTACCGCATTGTGGAGAAGCTCGGCGGTGGCGGTATGGGAGTGGTTTACAAGGCCGAGGACCTGAAACTCGGCCGTTTCGTGGCCATCAAGTTCCTGCCCCCGGATTTTGCCCAGGATCCCCTCGCCCTCACCCGCTTTCGTCGCGAGGCGCGAGCCGCTTCCGCATTAAATCATCCCAACATCTGCACCATCCACGAGATTGACGATTACGATAATAAAGCCTTCATCGTCATGGAATTTCTCGATGGCGTCACCCTCCGCCATCTGATCGGCGGTAAGCCCGTCGAAGTACATCGGCTCCTGGAAATTGCTTTGGATATCGCCGATGCTCTCGATGCGGCGCATTCCGAAGGGATCATGCACCGCGACATCAAGCCCGCAAATATTTTCGTGACCAAGCGCGGGCACGCCAAGATCATGGATTTCGGACTGGCCACCGTGGTTCCCGCTAAGACAGCGGCCATGGTGGATGCCCAGGATACCGTGGAACACGGGCCCCGTCATTTGACCGAGCCCGGCACCACCATCGGGACGGTAGCTTACATGTCCCCGGAGCAGGCACTGGGCAAGCCGCTTGACGAACGCACCGACCTGTTCTCGTTCGGCGCTGTCTTGTACGAAATGGCTACAGGTGTTTTGCCCTTTAAGGGCGATACCACAGCCGCCGTCTTCGATGCCATCCTGCACAAGCCGCCGATGGGAGTGGCGCGCTTCAACGAAGAGGTGCCGTCCGAACTGGAACGTATTATCCGCAAAGCGTTGGAGAAAGATCGCGACCTGAGATACCAGCACGCTTCCGACATGCGCTCCGATTTGAAGCGTCTGGAGCGGGATACCAGGATTGAAAATGATCCGACTGTTCCCCTAGCCGTCGCCGTCGATGTGGAACCGGCATACGACCGCAGGAATGGGGCTTCGGCCGCGGTCGCCCCGGCGCCCTCCGTAAGCGTGGCGTCTACCCCGCACAGGCGGGCCACGGACCTGCAGCCGCCCCGGCGAAGCAAGTTGATCTGGCTGCTACCGCTGTTGTTGGTCGTAGCCGCCGCGGCTGGCGTGTGGTACTGGCGTTCCCGGCAAAATCAGGTGTTGACCGAGAAAGATACCATCATTGTCGCGGATTTCAACAACACGACTGGAGAGGCGGTTTTCGATGCGGCGCTTAAGCAAGCTCTGACCGTCGACCTGGAGCAATCACCGTTCCTCAATGTTCTCTCCGATCAGAAGGTCAACGAGCAGCTTCGTTTCATGGGGCATTCCACGGATACTCGTCTCACCGAAGACATCGGGCGCCAAGTCTGCCAAAGGACGGGCAGCAAAGCTCTCCTGCTAGGCTCAATCTCCGAATTGGGTAGCCACTACGCCCTCGGCCTGAAGGCCATCAACTGCCGTACTGGCGACTCGCTCGGGAATGAACAAGCCGAGGCGGCCAGTCGTGAGCAAGTATTGAGCGCGCTCGGCAAAGCAGCCACCCAGTTACGCGGGAAGCTGGGCGAATCGCTGGCCTCACTGCAAAAATACGACACTCCGGTCGAGCAGGCCACTACTCCCTCGCTGGAGGCACTCCAGGCTTACAGTCTCGGACTCAAAATGCAGAATACCGAAGGAGACGCCTCGGCAGTCCCATTCTTCAAGCGCGCCATCGATCTCGATCCCAACTTTGCCATGGCGTACGCTCGGCTGGGCGTGGCCTATTTCAATCTCAATCAGCCCACCCTGGCAGCGGAAAATACTACCAAGGCCTACGAACTTCGTGATCACACCAGCGCCAAGGAGAAGCTGTACATCACCTGCCACTATCACGATCTGGTCACCGGTGATGTGGGCCAGACTATTGCCGCCTATCTCCTACTCCGTCAGACCTACCCTCACGAGGAGTCTTCCTACACCAACCTGAATTCTGCCTACACCTACAGTGGGAGGTACGAGCAGGCCCTGGTGGAAGCGCAAAACGCGCTGCAGGTCGATCCCAGCGACGTCATAAATTACACCAATCTCGCGGGTACCTATCTCAATCTCAACCGCTTCAGCGACATGAAGGCAGTGCTGGAGCAAGCCCAGGCCCGCCATCTGGAAAACCAGGCAATGATTTGGGATTTCTATGCGATGGCTTTCGTGCAAGGCGATGCCGAGGGTATGGCGCGCCATTTAGCCAGCGCCATGGGTAAGCCTGGAATGGAAGACCAGATGCTTGCTCTGCAAGCCGATACCGACGCCTATTTTGGCCGCCTGCAAGCAGCCCGAGAGTCTACGCGGGCCGCGCGTGCTTCTGCCTTGCGTGCAGGCTCTCAGGAAGCTGCCGCGTTGTGGCAGTTGGACGGTGCCCTTCACGAAGCTGAATTGGGCGAGCCTCAGCGCGCCCGTGAGCAAGCCTTGGAAGCTCTCGCCGCGGGGTCCACCAAGAACGCCCAGATCATGGCAGGCCTCGCCTTGGCGCGCAGCGGCGATCGCAAACGCGCCCAGTCGTTGGCCGATGACCTCAGCAAGCAATATCCCTCCGACACCTTCGTCAACGATTACTGGGTGCCCGCTATCCGGGCCGCGATTGCCCTGGATGAGAAAAACCCGAACGCTGCTCTTGAGGCTTTGCAATTGGCGGCGCCCTATGAACTCGGCTCGCCTCCTCCGGGAATAGCTTTTCTCTACCCCGTTTACTTGCGCGGCTTGGCATATTTGCAGGCGGGTGAAGGCAAGCTGGCCGCTGCCGAGTTTCAAAAAATCCTTGACCACCGCGGGATCGTGTTGAACTTTCCTACTGCCGCCTTGGCCCATCTCCAGTTGGCCCGTGCCAAAGCCATGATTGGAGACAAGGACGGGGCCCGCGAAGCCTATCGCGACTTCCTCACCCTATGGAAGGGTGCCGATCCCGACAATCTCATTCTGCGACAAGCCAAAGCAGAATACGAAAAGTTGAAGTGAGTGTTGCGCACTTCACAAGACGCGGCAGAACCCACGTTCATGTCCTGCTCCGGCGGTGCAGTGCGCCCTGGTAGCGTGCGAATTCGATTCGCACGAGGAACGGATGGGCGCCGAAATATTCGGTGCCCATCCCCAGTCCGATCACTTCCCTTTACAGAACGCGACGTGATCGTAGAACGCCGGCAGGAACGCTCCATATCCATAGGTCAGGTTCAACGTCACCTGTATCCATAAGATATAAGCGCAATCCGGATTGGGGGCCAGGTTAAAGTCCTGTCCTCCCGCCGGCGATACCGTCTCGCCATCCGCCGAGATCGGTGGATTGACTGCCGGTGGCAAAGGCGGCGGTGGCGTTGGTCCTTCGATGTAGACCTGCGCCGAGCCTAGGAACGGATGATACGACGTGAACAGCGCATGCACGTCGGTGGTGATTTTTCCGCAGCCGCCTCCCATTACCGCCAGTTCCTTGGCGTCTATCAGAACCACCGCGCGTTCGCTGTCGGTGAAGCCTCCCCAGTTCGGATGGTGTTGCTGTTTGTACTGGGTGTTGCTCATCACGATCTTCTCGCGCACATTCGAAGCGAGAATAGTTGAGGTCCCAACCTTCCGCGCCTCGAAGAATAGTTTGAAGCGGTGCATGCGCGACTTTTGGCTGGCAGACAACGAGTCTCCCGCCTTCAGTGGCGGCGCAGGCGTCGTAAGATCGAACTGCTCAAAGGTTAGTTTGGTGGTATCCAGTTCCACCATGCTGACGAACCCGCCGACAAACAGACCTGTGCCGTTAATGACCAGATCGTTTTGCCTCGGTACCTCGATCCAACCGCCCGCCTTCACGGGTTGGTTCAGCGTGAGCGAGATGTCGGGGGGACCATTGCGGTGAATCACCGTGACCGGCGCTCCGGGATTATTCACCCAGTAATTGGCTGAGCGAAGTACCCACGCAGTGCCGTCCCAATCGTAATACTCCAGTTGTCCGATTACGGTGGGCGCAATCTGCGAGGCGTCCATATCGGACACCGGCCCAAGCACCGTTCCCGCGGCATTGTATTCTCCCCAAAGGAAGTGATACTCCAGGGCATCGGGATCGCTGCCATTGGGCAATAGGCCGATGAGTGGAATGGTGTCCGTGAAGGCGTAGTTGCCTGCCGTGGTCAAGCCGTCAGCAGTGAAATCGTTGTAGATAGGGTCGACCCGGTATTCGCCAACATGGGTGAATAACGGAATCGGATTCCCATCCTGCGGTGGCGGTTCTTTCAAGCAAAGCCGAACGCAGAAGCATGGCCCAATGTTGTCGCGTCCGGGCGTACGCCCTTCTGATCGCGGCTCCGCCAGCAATACAACGCCGCCGGGCGTTTCCACCCGGAAGTACACATCCGGACCGCCTACCAGTTCAAAGTTGATCCACGGCGACAGCGGTGTCTGCTCGAAATCGATGGGAAGGTAATCGATGCGGAACTTCCCCGTACCGTCGGTGATGGCAGACCCAAGGTCGTCGTCCTGCAGCCAGTCGGTATCGAAAGCTCGCACTTTCACACCGCCGATCGGAGAGCCGGCCTCGCAGTCGACCACGATGCCGCAGATGACCCAAGCTCCGAACCGGTGACGAATGTTGCACCAGTAGCGCTGGGGCACGCAATACTCAAACGCTGCCACCAGCCCTGCGTCGGTATTACGCCACGCCGGTTGCAAAGTGGTGATGGAAAACTGCAACGGCTTGGGAGGTTTAGGCGTCGGCTTGCGCTGGGGAACGGTCCCACAGTAAACGTCGATTTCGAAAGCCTCGCCCCCGTATTTCTGCTCGTCGCCGAGCTCGAAGCTGAAGGAGCCGTCATCGCCGGTCGTGGTTTCGGCCAGCAACGAGGATGCCTTCTGCTTGACGTCATCGTCCGACAAAATAGCGAACGTGTCCTTTGGGGCGGCTGCCGCCAGCAGGGTGACGCCTTCCTTAGCGCGGCTTCGGTAAAGCCGTACTTTGACTTGCGAAAGTGGTTCTGGACAATCCGAGCAGATGTAACCACAGAGTCTGCCTTTGAAGATGTACTTCATAATGGTTTCCTTCCTGGCCTGCAGTTCTGAGCTGCGACCGTTAGGCAAGTGGCGTCTTTGGCGGGCCGGTTTTGACACCGCCGCACTCACGGGCGCAGACTCTCGCCTGCCTTCCTGCGAGCCAACGCGAGATGTGGTTTAGAGCAGGTCTTAAGTTCCAGCCTTCAGCTTGCCGCTTCCCTGAATTCAGCGGCAGCTGGTAACTGCTGGATTTCGCCCCTGTCTGTCATGTAGCGTTCCTCGCTTTCCGACGAAGTGCAGTCGGGAAGCTTGGGTGTCGGTGAAAAACATCATCACCAGTTTTAATCGCAGGAAGGTCGGAGGCTTAGCCCCCTGGGGTAGAGTGTGGCGACGTTACACCCGTTCCTCGCGGAAAGTCAAGGCCACCTAAGAGCCGCCGCTGGTAGACGATCGTGCAGCAAAATCTACGCAATGCAAGCTAGGCTCACTACATACGTCCCGGTAGCTGCTGGTTCAACCTTTGCTTGATTTGTCATCGATTGCCAGCGAGTTTGATCGGCAGGCCAGTTCCGCTTTGCATCGAGTGAATTTCCGGTGTAACTTTGCGTCCCTCTTGCTAATCTCACTTATAGGGGTGGTACAGAGGTCAGAATGCAAGACGATCTTCCCGAAGAACAAAAGCCATCCGAGCCGGATTCGAATCTGCGGGCGGAGTCTGCAGCCGATGGCGACGCGCCATCCGAGCAGCAGGAGCCGGAACATGCCGCTGAGGGAGAAGTCGCTGCTCCTGCCGTGCTGCGCAGTGTAGGTCCATCGGGTGAAGAAGTGCGTCGCATCACTCGCCCTGAACGCGGACGCATGAATCGGCGCGAGCTTCTCAAGCTGGTTCCGGTGTTGGCGCTCGGCGCATTTGCGATTCCCAAGCTTCGGGAGCCTCTCTTGAACGAAGGACTTCACCTCAGCGACTGGGCCTCTGAAAAGCTCTTCAGCCGCCACCGCCTGGCGCAAACCTTCCCCGACAACGAGGTGGTTCCTTTCGAACGTTTCCCTTACAACTTCTATGATGTTGTCGATCCTGGAGTCGATTTGGAGCGGTGGACGTTGACGGTGGGAGGGCTGGTGCAGCGACCCGGCGAGTACAAACTGGAACAGATTCAGGCATTCCCCAAGGTCACCCAGAACACTCGACACGTCTGCGTCGAAGGGTGGGACGTCATCGGCAACTTCGGCGGCACGCGCGCCTCCGACTTTCTGCGTTCCGTCGGTGCCGATACCAGTGCTCGGTTCCTCGAGACCGAATGTGCGGATGGATACTACGAATCGATCGACATGGCCACCATGCTCCATCCTCAGACACTGTTTTGTTACGAGATGTATGGCAAGCCGCTCGACCGCGGCCATGGCGCGCCACTGCGTCTACAGATGCCCACCAAGCTCGGCTACAAGCAAGCGAAATATCTCGATACCATCCGCGTCACCAATGTGTTGAGAGGCGACAAGCGCGGTTACTGGGAGGACCAGGGCTACGACTGGTTCGCCGGCCTCTGAGTAATGTGATGACCTCGACGACGAACTTGCGCCCGCAAAACAAAGCTGAAACCACGCCCATCACCATTGCCTATGAGCATCCCTGGGTTGTCCGCTTCGCTCACTGGGTGAATGCGGTTGCCGTGCTGGTCCTGGTCGGCACCGGTCTTCAAATTTTTCGTGCCTTTCCCAGCTTCGGACCCAAGATTCCTCAGAAAGACTTGCTTGACGTTCCCCGGCTGATTACTCTTGGCGGATGGCTTGGCGGCGCGTTGCAATGGCACTTCACCTTCATGTGGATCTTCGTCGCCAGCGGGCTGGCGTATGTTATCTACCAGATCGTCACCGGTCATTGGCGGCAGGTGCTGTTTACCACCCACGACATCAAAGGCGTTTGGCCAATGGCCCGCTATTACTTTTTCTTCGGGCCAAAGCCCGCGGTTGATGCCGCCTACAACCCTCTCCAGAAGCTGGCCTACACTTCCACCATCTTCTTCGGCGTGTTGTCCACGCTGACCGGCATCGTGCTCTTCAAGCCGGCTCAATTCTGGTGGCTGGCGTGGTTGATGGGTGGCTTTCATCTCACCCGCATCTGGCACTTCCTTTCCATGTGCGGATTTCTGGCCTTCATCCCCGGCCACCTCATCATGGTTCTCCTGCATGGCTGGAATAACTTCTATTCCATGCTCACCGGATGGAAGCGTGACCCGGAATATCTGGGCTGAGAAATTCCGCTCACCACACATTTCTTGGCATAGCTCGGTGGACATATTTCTTGGTGGGAGTCCCCGCATTTATGCGGGAAGGAGCGCTTCAGCGCTCCGAAAAAAAGTTGCTCTTTGATCTTGCGCTTTAGCGCTGGAGATCGGAAACCCCAAGGCTAGAGCATTTTCAGTGTAGGTGTATAGTGGATTGCGGCGAGACTCTGCGGCAAACCGGCAATGGCGAAATCGTATGGGGACGATCTGCGGCGCAAGCTGCTGCAGGCGCATGACCGTGGGGAAGGGACACTGAAACAACTGGCCGAGCGCTTCTCCGTGAGCGCGCCCTGGGCGTGGAAGATCTCGGCCCAACGTAAGCGTAGCGGGCAGATGGAGCGGGTGGAGCAGCGGCGCGGCACGGTCCGCAAAGTCACCGCCGAAGTCAAGCAGCGGTTGCGCGGCTGGGTACAGGCCCAGCCGGATCTAACGCTAGCCGAGTTACAGCAGAAACTGGAGAAGGCCCACCATCTGCATGTCAGCCTCGGACGGCTGTGGCAGGTGCTGCGTCAGATGGGTCTGCGGCTGAAAAAAAGTCACTCCACGCCAGCGAACGCGACACGGAAGCGAACCAGCAGCGGCGCCAAGCCTTCCGGCAAACGATCGGCAAGATCGCAGCCGAGCGGCTGATTTTTCTGGATGAGAGCGGAGTGACCACGCAAATGACGCGCGGCTACGCCCGCGCCTGCGGCGGGCAAAGGGTAGTGGAAGCCATTCCCCAAGGCCATTGGAAGGTGCTGACCATCCTCAGCGCCTTGAGCCTGCGCGGCCTGCTGGCCACCATGACCATCGAAGAAGCCACCGATGGGGACATCTTCCTGGCCTACGTGGAACAAGTGCTGGGTCCGGCTCTGCAAAGCGGCGACGTGGTGGTAATGGACAACCTCAGCGCTCACAAGGTGAGTGGGGTGCGGGAGTTGATCCAAGCTCGGGGAGCCGAACTGCTGTACCTGCCGCCGTATTCTCCCGACTTGAATCCCATCGAGCTGGCGTGGGCGAAACTGAAACAGTTCTTACGTTCGCTGCAAGCCAGAACCGCCGAGGCGCTGGAACAGGCGGTTACCCAGGCTCTCCCTTGCATCACCCCGGACAACGCCCGCTCCTGGTTTCGTCATTGTGAAATTACTATATACCTTGATTGAAAATGGTATAAAGCCTATTGTAAAATCGAACGCATTTCCGCTGGACTAAAGTCCAGCTTCCCCCTGCTGAAGCAGGGGGCTCCCACCAAGAACGTTTGCCAGATTTTTTTCCGCAGCCTGCCTAGCGCCGCCAATGCTCTTTTTATTCGAGTCGGCTTTCATCCGACGGCAGACTCCGCCCGATCCACTAGTTGTGAACCATCGCCTCGATCATTCCCATCAGTTCAATCGTTGTGGGAACAGGTATTCCGTAGCGTTCCCCTCCACGCACAATCGGCCCGCCGATGGCATCGAGCTCAAGTTGCCGCCCTGCGACAACGTCCTTGGCCATGGAACTGCGCATGCCCGGCAGCAAGCTTGCGAATGTCTCGCGTAGCTTCGACACGTCAACCTCGGCCCCATCTGCCTTCGCTACTGCACAGGCTTCAATAGCGGCCGAATCCAATTTCCCTTTCCACACCGGGTCCTCGAAAATCTCTCCCTTGTTCTTCCCCGATGCTGACGTCACCAGCGCGAAAGGGGCCAGGAAGCACAGCTTCCCCCACAGCAGCGTCTGTTCCCTTGGTATGAACTGACAAGTGAATCCGAGGTCCGTGAAGTGCCCGACAATCGCTCCCAGCAGAGGCTCCCCACTGCTTGCAACACTCAACCGCACGAACGGCGAGCGTTGCACGAAGTGTCCCGGCTCCGGCCGTTCCGCTTCGACTGCAATCGTCGCGGGAATTACGCGGTCCTTCCCGTAGCGAGACCGCAGCACCGCGATGTGGTCCACTCCATTCAGAAGGGGAACAACCGCTTTGGGCTCCGATTCTACGGCTCCGAGCGCGCTTTCAAGTTGGTAAGTCTTGGTCGCGATCCACAGCACGTCGACTGTTTCGGATAGCTTGGCAACAGCGTGCGCCGGTGCCGTGAGCGTGCCGGACGGCCGTTCCAGCGTCAACTCCTTTGGATAAGTAGACAGCTTATCTGGCCGCACAATTACAGTGACATCTTCTCCCAACGAGCCCAAAGCCGTTCCCACCAGCCCGCCTATTGCTCCGGCTCCCAAGATTGCGTGCTTCATCCGCGGCTCCTCCGCAGGAAACTATACGACAAGACCACGCGAAACGGTTGTGCTCACGGCTGGTAGCGCAGTGCGGCTGCGCCCACGATCGGTCCACTGTCGGAATCCTGCACCAGCACCGCGACTTTGAGATTGGCGGGGTTCCATTCGGGATGTCGGGTGACTTCGACAGTCTTTTCGAACGATCCGTTTTTCGCGCTTCCTAAATTACGCAACTCCCGCACGACAGCAGCATGGTGGAGGGTTCGCCCGCTGTTCTCGCCGCCGCCGATTGAGCTTGTCAGTCCATCCTCTGTCACGGCGAGTAAAACGTGCGCTTGCTTGCCCACCGGGGACTGCACCGCAATCTTCAAATGGTCACCTGCCTCCCACTGCAAAGTGACTTGCGCGGCCTTCGGCTCGGCCGACGCCACCTCGAGATTATGTTTCAAAGCGGCCGTATTGTTTCCCACAAACTGGAGGTGCCCGTCGATTACCATCTGCGGGGTGTATGGGCCGTTGACATGAAGATGGTCTTCATAATCGCTCTGCCGCTGCGTAAATTGTGCCGAGGAAAAGCGATCGCGCCATCCATCATGGTTCCAGTAGTCGACGTGCTCGCCCAAAAGAATGAGGTCCACTCCGGGCGGGGCCTTCTGGCTTAGTTGTACCAGAAGCGCATCAGCCGGCGGGCAACTGGAACATCCTTCCGAGGTGAACAGTTCAACCACAACCGGTGTTTGGGCCGAGGCGCCAACATCAACCAAGGCTGCAAGAGCAACCACTGCGACCATGACCATAAAAATCTTTTTCATGACACAGAATTAGGACGCGCAACTCCGCGCTAAGTTTCAGGTTACCATCGCATTCAAGGCCGAATTCGACACTCAGAATCCCTCCGTCCGCTGTAACTTTTACGTTGCCGGCGGATCACACTATCAAGCGCGGGTAGAATTTCGTGATTTCGTAAAGAGACCAACCGTTGTGACTTCGGGCGCCTCCAGCACGCATCCTATGACCGGCGTTTCCCCCACTCCCGATGCGGAATTGATCGCTCGGATTCTGGCCGGAGAGCGCGAGTTGTTCCACCAACTGGTCCAGCCTTACGAGAAGAGCGTTTACTTCGCGGCCTTTTCCATTCTGCAGAACGAGCAGGATGCCGAAGATGTGGCGCAGGAAGCCGTTCTCAAGGCCTTGAAAAACCTGCACACGTTTCGTGCCGAATCGAAGTTCAGCACTTGGCTGGTCTCGATCGCGATCAACGAAGCTCGGGCGCGCCTGCGGCATGCGCGTGTCCTTCAGTTCGAGTCGGTCGATGAGCAGCCGCAAGAGGACGACGCCGGCTTTACCCCGGCCGTCATCACCGACTGGCGAGAAGTTCCGTTGCAGGCTTTGGAGCGCAAGGAACTGCGCCAGCTATTGCAAAACGCGATATCCAGTTTGCCCGAAATCTACCGCGAGGTATTGCTGTTGCGCGATGTCGAGGATTTCAGTATCGCGGAGACTTCGGCCGCGCTGGGCGTGAGTGACGGCGTGGTGAAGACCAGGCTACTTCGGGCTCGCCTCATGATGCAAAAGATCCTGGCACCGCAATTGGCGTCGAAGCGCACTGGGCTGTTTGGACTGTTCCGAAATAAGGCAGGTGGATCATGGTTGTGAATTGCAGGCACGTGTGGGATCAAATTTCGAACTACATCGAAGGTGATGTCGCACCCGATCTGCGCGAGGCCATCGAGGAGCACCTTGCCCATTGCCGTCACTGCGCCGCCGTTCTGGATTCAACCCGCAACATTCTCTATTTGATCGCCGACGACCGTACCTTCGCCCTGCCCGTGGGCTACACCCATCGCTTACATGCCCGGCTGCAGAAGGAGATAGAAGCTCCCAGCTAAGATTAAACTCGGCTCTGGTTCCCTCAACGCTGTCATCCTGAGCGGAGCACGAGCCTCTTTTGCTCGTGTGGAGTCGAAGGATCCCTATTAGGGTACGGCCCCACCGTGGGCGATTTTAGATCTCGTGGTGAAACCAGGGATGCGTTATCAACTCGAGTGCCACCAGCACCAGCGTCACGATTGCTGCCCAGAGCTGAAACGACCGCCGTCTTCGCTGCGCCGTAGTCAGAGGACGTATCCTCCATGCAGCCGAGGGATTTCGCCGCAATCGCTCTTCATTCCAGAGCAGTAGCAGGCTTATGAGGGCTCCCACCGCTCCTATCGCCAGCAGCGGTAAGCGGATGGCATTGCTGTGAAACCCGCGCGCAGGGCCACCAGCGCCGGCGGCCAGTAAGGATGTAAATCCTAGCGCAACTCGCACACCGCTGAGCCCAACTGCAGCCACGCAAATGCTTTCCGCCGTCGCCAATGCCAATGAGGCCCAGGCCAACAGCAGGCGTGCGGGTTTGGGCGGCGGGGTTTCAGAATCCGAAGGCTTCACGTTTGCATACTCTAACTAGTGGTTTAGCCGGGTGGCATTGCCGATTGCGGTTTGTATCAGAACACATTTCAGCTGTGCCGCCAATAGCCTACTTGGGGCTTCAGAGACTGCTTCGCAACCGCGCTTTGATTTTAAGCTGGTACAAATGATCGGACACCAGTCGATCCAGCCGCGGAGCGGCGACGTTGAAGTTAGCCCGGGGCGCAAGCCCCGGGGGTGAATGGGAATAATTCCCGAGCCGCGTAGCGGCGACACAAGTTGCGACGCACCTCAGCCTCTGACCGCCTTGACGCTAAATGTTACAACGTGTAAGTCGCCGCCCCGGATTGCCTGTAACCTTCGCGGATCTTGCGACTCTAACCGAATGTAAGGGCCTCGGAGCAATCCGAGGGAGGATGGTTATGTCGAAATTTCGTATGTTTGTTTTCTCTTGCTTGCTTTTGACTTTCGTGGCCGTCTTTGCGCTTGCGGGCGAAAAGAGTTCGACGGCTCTTCCCAATCCAGCCACCGACGAGCCGGCGGCAACCAAGAGTGGGCAGGAAACCGCAGTCTTTGCCGGCGGATGTTTCTGGGGTGTGCAAGCCGTCTTCCAGCATGTGAAGGGCGTTATCAGCGCTACCTCTGGCTATTCGGGAGGACCGTCCAGTGCTGCGGAATATGAAGTGGTCAGCACCGGAACCACGGGTCACGCCGAATCAGTCAAGGTGGTCTTTGATCCTTCGAAAGTTTCCTACGGTCAGCTCCTGAAGGTGTTTTTCTCGGTCGCGCACGATCCGACCGAGCTGAACCGCCAGGGTCCGGACACCGGAACGCAGTATCGCTCGGTGATTTTCTACAGCGGCGACCAGCAAAAGCAGATCGCGCAGGCCTACATTGCGCAGTTGGATCAGGCCAAAGTCTTTCCGCGTGCCATCGTAACCCAAGTCGTTCCGCTTAAGGGGTTTTATCCGGCGGAGGCTTACCATCAGAACTACGCCACGCTGCACCCTGACAACCCATATATCATGTACAACGATCTTCCCAAGGTGGCGAACCTTCAACAGCAGTTTCCCAATCTCTATCGCGCGTCAATCAAGGGAAACTAGAAGCTTGGGAAGGGGCCGGTTTATCCATATGACTGATCGAAGAAATTTTCTGAAGACAACATTTCTATCTCTATCTGGAGTGGCGTTTATGAGCATGTTTAAGAGCACGGAAGCCGAAGCTGCGCCCGCCGCGGACTTCGTCGAGGTTGTGGAGTTCAAAGACTCAGGCGAAAAGATCGGGTCTGAGAAGGTAAAGAAGGTGGTCAAGACTGATGTCGAGTGGCGCGCCCAACTCACGCCTGAGCAGTTCAATGTAACTCGGCAGAAGGGAACGGAACAGGCCTTCACCGGCCAATATTGGGACCTGCATGCCAAAGGGCTTTTCCGTTGCGTGTGCTGCAGGAATGCACTGTTCAGCTCGGCAACCAAGTTCGATTCGGGCACCGGCTGGCCTAGCTTCTGGGCTCCTATTGCCAAAGAGAACGTCAAGGTCAACACCGATCGCAGCTTTGGCATGTCGCGCTCAGAGGTCCTGTGCACCGAATGTGACGCGCACCTGGGGCACGTCTTCGATGACGGCCCCAAGCCGACCGGTTTGCGCTACTGCATGAATTCCGTGTCGCTTGCTTTCGTGAAGAGTTGAGTTTTCGACGGAGCTGAGCGTCCGCGTAGGTCTCCGACCCGCAGCCCTTGCGGGTCGGACGGACGCGCAGTCGAAGGATCTGCTTTAGTAAATCTCGCGGCAGTTCTTTCAGCTCGCCAGTTTCTCGACCCATCCCTCATCGCTCCCGGGAATCTCCAAACACCTGTTCTCAGCCGCGCCGTTTCGGTATAGCATGATTGTCCAGCCCAATTGCAGCTAAAGTACGGAGGAAGCTCAACATGAGTCCTGTCCCGGCGCGCGAAAAGGAAAAAGAGAAGCCGTCGCACAAGTCCAACTCGGTAGAGACTGCCGTTGCCGAAACCGCTGAAGCCAGCGGCGCCAGTGTGGAGAAGATCCGCGAGATACTCTTTGGTTCGCAGATCAAGAACTATGAGGCGCGCTTCGCTCGTCTGGAAGAAGCGCTGGCCCGAGAGACCGCCGAAATCAAGGACACCATGCGCCGGCGGCTGGACTCGCTGGAAGCCTTTTTCAAGAGCGAGACCGAGTCCCTGGCGGCACGCTTGAAGTCGGAGCGCGATGAACGCGAGGAAACGCTGAACACTATCGGCCGCGAGTTGAAGGCGACGGCAGCGCAGCTCTCCAAGAAAATCCTCGATCTCGACAACAAGGCTGCCCAGGACCGCAGCGCTTCCCGTCAGGAACTGATGGCCGAGTCGCGCAAGCTGCTCGACGAAATCCGGCAGCGCCATGAATCCTTAAGCGGCCTGCTGGAGAATCGCGTCCAGGAGCTGCGTCATGCCAAGACCGATCGGTCAGCGCTGGCCGCGCTCTTCGTCGAGCTCGCGGTGCGCCTGAAGGACGAGGGCGACGACAGCAAGCCGCGGCCCAAGCCGATCCGTAGTGCCACCGAAGCATGAGGGTCCTATGGGTTCGACGCCGGCTGACCTGAAGCCCGATTCTGAGTACAACCAGCGCCCCGACGAGCTGGCCGAACTCCGGGCTTTGCTGCTTGGTCAGCAACTCGTCGAGTTGGACGCCCTGCGAAAGCGGCTCGACGATCCCGAACTTCGAGCCGAAGAACTCAGCCAAATCCTCGGCCAAGCGGTCGCACTTTCCAGCAAGCGTGACGGCGGTCTGAAACGCTCGCTCTACCCCATCGTAGAGCAGGCGCTGAAGATCTCGATCAAGAACGATCCCAGCATTCTCGCCACTTCTCTGGCTCCCATTATTGGCGAAGCGGTCCGCAAGGCCGTTGCTAATGCCTTCCGCGGACTTGCCGAATCTGTCAATTTTTTGATGGAACGCAGCCTCTCTTGGGAGAGCGTGAAGTGGCGCTTGGAGGCGATGCGCACGGGCAAGTCATTCGGCGAGATCGCCCTGCTTCGCAGCCTCCGTTACAAGGTCCAGCAGGTGGTCCTCATCCACCGCGCGACCGGATCGGTGTTGCAATACGTTAAAGCGCCCGGCGAGGGGATCAAGGAAGCCGAACTGATGTCTAGCATGCTGACTGCCATAGGTGATTTCGTCACCGATTCCTTCGGCGCCAAGCGGTCACAAACATTCGAAGAGACACGCACCGACGACTTTGCCCTGTGGGTCAACCATGGCCCACAGGCATCGCTGGCTGCGACCATCCTGGGTACGCCTCCTCCGGAACTGAAAGATGTCTTCGCCCGCGAAAATGAACTCATCCACCAGGAGTTTGCCGGCGCGTTCGCGGCCTTCAACGGAGACGCAAGCGTTTTCGACGGCGCCCGTCCTCACCTGCAGAATTGCCTGCTAGGCCAGACTGGGAAGCCGCAGAAACCGTCCCGGTGGTGGCTGGCAGCGCTGGCTGGCATGCTCATCGTAATCTTTGCCATCGGCTTTTTCGTTCACCGCCGAAACGCCAGCTGGAACCAGTTCTTGGCGAACCTCCAGAGCCAGCCGGGAATTGTGGTTACCGGCTCGCAGAAAAGCTGGGGGCACTACAGCGTCACCGGTCTGCGCGATCCTCTGGCGGCGAATCCCGCACAAGTAGCCGCCGACTCCGGCATCGCGCCTGCCAGCTTGGAAACTCACTTCGAATCGTATCAATCGCTGGATCCTCGTTTCTCCCGTCCCCGCGAGTTTCAGTCGGAGCAGCAGCAACTTGAGCAGCAGGTGGTATTGTTTCCCGTGAACTCCAGTACGTTGCAGCCCGAGCAGGAAATGCGCCTGGACGCCATCGAGGACCATCTCAATCGACTTCAAGAAATCGCTGGTGACTTGGGCGAGCAGATTCATATCACGGTTTATGGCCGTGCCGATCAGACCGGCGCTGAAACCAAGAATGCTGCTCTCAGCAAGGAACGGGCCCAGCGCGTGCTGGAAGCTCTGCGCGAGCGCGGCATCCCTGCCTCCATGATCACCGCTGTTGGATTGGGCGACAGCGACCCGATTCGTCACGGCTCGCCCTCCTATCAGTTGGAAGTCAATCGCAGTGTTTCGCTTAAAGTCCAGTCGCAGCACCAGGGAGACAAGCCATGATCCAGAAGAAGATCTGCATGCTGGGTTCTTTCGGTGTAGGGAAGACAAGTCTGGTAGCACGTTTTGTCAGCGGCATTTTTTCCACAAAATATATCAGCACGGTCGGAGTGAAGATCGACAAGCGGGAGTTGAAAGTGGACGGCAAGGATGTGCTGCTCATGGTCTGGGACCTTGCCGGCGAGGACTCGCGCTCGCAAGTGCAGACGTCCTATCTCCGCGGCGCCGCCGGATATTTCCTGATTGTCGACGGCACCTGGTCGGAATCTCTGGTGACCGCCAAGAGCATCCACAAACGTGCTGTCGAAGCGGTGGGGGACATTCCGTTCCTGCTCATCGTGAACAAGAAAGACCTCTGGGATAAATGGCAGATCACCTCTCCGGACCTGGAAGCGTTAGCCGGCGAAGGATGGAAAATTAAGCTCACCAGTGCGAAAACCGGTGATGGCGTCGAGGAAATGTTCGCCGATTTGACCGAAGAAATAATGCGCCGGCAACCGACCGGCGATACTGGAAGCGAACTCTGATATTTAGCGGCATTCGGCGATGGGCTGTGAATGGCGTCGCGCCAGCGGACGCCTATAGTTGTTTGATTACGGTTGTGGTGGTTCTTGGGGCGCAGCCGGATGCCGCCTTTCCCACTCGAATCTACGACCAATGATCGCCTTAAACAGCATGTGGTCCGTCCCGCCGGTTACACCAATCCCAACTCCAAAGTTGATTTCCCAATTCGGAGAAACATCCAGATCGAATGCGGGAACGAACTGCTGCGATTGGAGAGGGAACGGATCGAAGTCTCCCACTGGCCCCAAACCGCTGTAGTATTCAAGACCGAAGGCCACGACCTTAGTGAAGTTCCAGGAGATCTTCGCATCTGGAGCGAACTCCCATCCGCGGCGGGCTTCGGGTCCGGTATAGGCTTTCTCGAACGCCGGGTTGACTGACCAATACAGCCGCCCCTTTTGTTGGTCAACAATGGGCCGCAGCTCCAGGCTCCAGACTGAAGTAGAGAAATTCGGACGCGCGTATCCAAATTCCGCCGACATACTAACTCCTACCGGCCAATGCCAATCCTCCGGGACACGTACCCTCGGTCGGATATGATCACCGACCCACTGCCATCCCTGATCACTTGGCACCGCCGTGAAAATGTAGAAGCCGGTTTCAAACCACGGCGTGATGCCTTGCGTGATCTCGACCGTCTCGTGCAGTTCGTGTTCGGTGGGGAGGACACCCTCCACAGTCGTCTTCGATCCCTGAAAGATGAAGTTGCTGTGTAACTCCACCATGGTTGTTTTCGGCGCGACCGTCTCCGAACCGTAAACCTGAATTTCGTAATTGTCCTGCGCCCCGCAAACAACGCTCCAGAGGGAGAGCGCTAATATGCCGAGAAGCTTCGACAGCAGAGAACGGATCGCCATCCCAAACAGCATCGCACAGAATATTGCGACCCCGTGTCGTAATCCGGGCAGCAGCTATTGCTTGAAGATCACCATTCCCAGCGGAGGAATGTTGAGTAGCAACGAATGGTCCTGTCCGTGAGTTGAAATCGGGTCGGTGGGGCAGCCTCCCATGTTGCCCTCGTCGGTGCCGCCGTAAATAGCAGCATTGCTGTTCAGCACTTCACGCCAGTAGCCTTCCTTTGGAACGCCAACGCGGTATCCCCGACGCGGTACCGGAGTGAAATTGCAAGCCACAACTACGGGAGTGTCTTGATCTTTTCCAAAGCGCATGTAGGTCAGCACGCTATTGTCTGAGTCGTCCGCGTCGATCCAACGCCATCCGTCCGGACTGAAGTCGCATTCGTACAGCGCGGGTTCGCTGCGGTAGTAAGCGTTCAGGTCGCGCATCCAGCGCTGCACGCCCTGGTGGGGCGCAAACCTGAGCAAATGCCACTCGATGCTGTCGTCGTGACTCCACTCGCGATATTGTCCAATCTCGCCACCCATGAACAGAAGTTTTTTCCCCGGCTGCGTGAACATATACCCAAACAGCAGCCGCAGGTTGGCGAACCTTTGCCATTCGTCGCCGGGCATTTTCCCGATCAGCGAACCCTTGCCATGCACTACTTCGTCATGCGACAGCGGGAGCACAAAATTTTCGGTGAACGCGTACAGGCCGCGAAACGTCAATTTGCTGTGGTGGTACTTGCGGTGGATGGGGTTCTTCGACATATAGAGCAGCGTGTCGTGCATCCAGCCCATGTCCCACTTCATGCCAAAGCCAAGCCCTCCGATGTACGTCGGTCGCGACACCATCGGCCACGCTGTAGATTCTTCTGCAATGGTCTGGATATCGGGGAACGCCTTATAGGCGTCCCGATTCACAGTTTTCAGCAACGATACGGCTGACAGGTTCTCTCGGCCGCCAAACTCGTTGGGAATCCACTCACCCGCCTTGCGTGAGTAGTCGAGGTAAAGCATGGAAGCGATGGCATCCATACGCAGGCCATCTGCGTGATAGCGATCGAGCCAGAAGATTGCATTGCTCAGCAGGAATGCGCGTACTTCATTGCGATCATAGTTGAAGATTGCCGACTTCCAGTCGGGATGGAAGCCCTTGCGCGGATCAGCATGCTCGTACAAGTGCGTCCCATCGAAATAAGCGAGGCCATGTTCGTCGTTAGGAAAGTGCGACGGCACCCAATCCAGGAAGATGCCGATGCCGCGCTGGTGCAGATAATCCATCAGGTACATGAAATCCTGCGGCGTCCCGAAGCGCGCGCTGGGAGCGAAATAGCCGGTGATCTGGTATCCCCACGAACCGAAGAACGGGTGCTCCATCACGGGCATGAACTCGACGTGCGTGAACCCCATCTCGGCGACATAATCCGCCAGCTTCGGCGCTAGTTCGCGATAACTGAGCGAACGGTTATCCTGATCTGGCACCCGCATCCAGGATCCGAGATGTACCTCGTAGGTTGAGATGGGCGCGTCGAACTTGTTGTGCTCGTAGCGGGTGCGCATCCACTCGCTGTCGTTCCACTCGTAGTCAAGGTCCCAAACGATGGACGCGGTGCGCGGTGGAATTTCGTTGTAAAAGCCGTAAGGGTCGGCCTTATTCACCTGATACATGTTGTACCGCGAACGGATGTGGTACTTGTACACCGTTCCCTTACCCAGGCCGGGCAGGAAGGCCTCCCAAACTCCTGAGTTTCCCCGCGGAGTCATGGGGTGTGAGTCCGGGTTCCAGCCGTTAAAGTCGCCTACCACTGAGATGCGTTCTGCGTCGGGAGCCCACAGGGCGAAATAGGTGCCCTGCTTGCCATCGAGCTCGGTCACATGCGCGCCAAACTTCTCGAACAACCGATTGTGTTTACCTTCGTTGAAAAGGTGAAGATCAAAGCTGGTCAGAAGCGTGGAAGCGTGCTCTTGGGACGCCAAAGGTGTCATCGATTCTCTCTCCTCATGGCTTGGATGAGGCTTTGCCCGTTCGCGATAGCGCGATCGGAAGAACTCACCTAGTGTAGAGGAAGACTGCGCTGTCGAGCGAGAATTGACGCCCCTATCCATAAAACCCTCCGCGTGGGGATATCGTTCTGCGGTTGGATATAGAGGTCAGGCTGGAAAAGCTCCACCCGCGGGCTTGCGTCCGCGGCTAACACAAATATCGCCCTCCGGGCTGAACTCCCATCACTATTGAGGCCCAGCCGGGAAGGACCGAGAGGACACCCCTCCATCGCACACATCTACGTGACGCCGGTTACTGCCTTCCTCCCCGCCCGGTGCTTTCATTGGTTTGGCGACGTGCGCTATCCGATTCGCACCGTGGCAGACAGCTCCTGCCCCACGTCGACCGCATAGTAAGGAGAACAGCATGGCGGACAAAAAAGCAGACCTCGCTGGCCCCGGAATTGGCGACTACACAGAACTGGAACATGTACTTCCGGCGGATTACAGCTCGCTGCTGTCACCCAAAGAAACTCAGAGAGCAATCTTCGACGTCAAGAACTATATCGAGGAGAACCTCTGCAAAGAACTTAACCTGATGATGGTCACGGTGCCTCTGATTGTCGATGAGGGCTCGGGGGTTAACGACTATCTCGATCGCGATGGATCACGCACGCCGATCCAGTTCCACATCTCCAATGACCGTGACAAAAATCCCATTAATGCCCAGGTAGTCCAGGCGGCGACCAAGTGGAAGAGAATGGCGCTGAAGCAATTTAACCTGCAACCGGGCGAAGGCCTCTGCACCGACATGCGGGCGGTCCGCAAGGACTACTTCCTCGATCACGACCACAGCGCCTATGTTGATCAGTGGGATTGGGAGCGTGTGATCACGGCGGACCAGCGCAACCTGAGCTTCTTGAAAGGAGTTGTGAGCAAGATCTGGAAGGTGATCGTCGGCGCCGAGCGTCATGCGCAGGACCTCTTTCCGCAGCTCAAGGATTCGAGATATCCCAATCTGCCTGAGAACTTGACCTTCCTGCATGCCGAAGAGATTCTCGACATGTACCCTGATCTCCCGCGCAAGCAGCGGGAAACCGCGATCCTTCAGAAATATCCAGCGGTGTTCATCATTGGCATCGGCTGGACACTGAAAGACGGCTACCCGCACGAGATGCGTGCCGCCGATTACGACGATTGGGTCACCGAAACCAAGGATGAAGGCCATGTGCGCCACGGCTTGAATGGCGACATCCTGGTCTGGAACCCGGTGACGCATCGCCGCCATGAGCTGACGTCAATGGGCATTCGCGTCAACGCGGAATCTCTCAAGAAACAACTGGAACTCACCAACCAGCTTGATTTCCTTAACTTCCCCTACCACAAGGCAATCGTGAATCACGAGATTCCGTTGAGCATCGGCGGCGGTATCGGCCAGTCCCGCACCCTGATGTTGCTGCTCCGCAAGGCGCATCTCGGTGAGGTCAGCGTGACCGTGTGGCCAAAAGTGCTTAAGGAAATGTGCGAGAAGAAGAACATTCATGTGTTGAATTAGCTGCGGGTTCGCCACAGAGAGGCCGGGGCACGGAGAGCACTTTCTCAGCTAGAGAAAATGGGGCAACAACCCAATCGACTCCGAGCGCCGTGCGTCTCTGTGGCGTATTTGGATTAAATTTCTCGAGCGCGATTCGAGTCGTGGGCGGGCACAATCGAAGAAGATGTAACCCTGACGCGTGATATTTAACAGCTGGCAACTGACAACCGCCTACTTCTTCTTCGGCTTCATCATCTCCCACGCCGCGTCGGGCATCCGGCGGCCAATCAGGCTGAATACGCTTGCTCCCGCCAGCATCTCTCCGCCATCCATATACACCATCTCGCCATTGATGTATCCCGCTTGATCGCTGACCAGGAACGCTCCCAAGTTGGCAATCTCCTCGAGCGTTCCAAAGCGGTGCAGAGGATTGTGCTCCAGCAACTTCTTCTCTATCTCTGGGGTCGGCAGGAGTCGCGAGAATGCTCCCTCTGTACGAATCGCACCGGGTGCAATGGCGACGAATCGGATCCCTCGCCCGCCCCATTCGACCGCGAGGCTCCGCATCAGCGCAACTACTCCCGCCTTAGCCACAGCGCTTGGCACTACGTATGCCGAGCCGGTGTCCGCATAGGTCGTCGCAATATCGAGCACAACGCCTTTGTGCTTAGACGCCAGCCATCGCCGTCCGCACGCCATCGTCATGTTGATGGTGCCTTTCAGCACGATGCTAATGACGGCATCGAACGCATGCTCTGATAGCTCTTCCGTGCGTGCCAGAAAGTTGCCCGCCGCATTGTTCACCAGGACATCAAGCGGACCGTTGCTCCAAATCTTTTCTATGAGCGACTCGACCTCGTCGGGATAGCGTACGTCGCAGGCGAATCCCTCGATCGTTCCGCCGGTTGAGGCGGAAAGTGCTTTTGCGGTTTGCTGCAGCACTTCGGCGCGGCGTCCACAGATGAAAACTGCCGCTCCGAGCTGCAGAAAGCGCTCGGCCATGGCACGGCCTATGCCCGTCCCACCGCCGGTGATGAGAATGCGTTTGCCCTGCAGAAGATCGTTCGTAAACATGACGCTCCCTGGAAAGCTATAAACCTAACACTGTTGCGGGGCGTATGTCTGTGGTAAAGGCCGCGGGAAGGCGAAGTAGTGTCAGCTTCTACGTTGTGGTGCTGGTTGTCTGTACCAGACGATGCACACCGGAACCGCGGGTGGGTTGTGCCGCAGGCGCGATCGGCAAACCTAACTCCACCTCGAGTCCATGAGGCATTACGTTTCTCGCGGAGACACTCCCGCCATGTGCAACCGCCGCGTTGCGGACGATGGCAAGTCCGAGTCCCATTCCCCCGGTAGTTGTCCCACGCGAATCGTCCACGCGATAAAACGGCTTGAACAACAAAGGCAGCGCGTCCTCAGGAACTCCTGGGCCGTTGTCTTGTACAGATATCGTGGCCGTACCATTCTCTTGATCAAGCCGAACCTTGATCTTCCCGCCTTGGCCGGAGTAAAAAATCGCATTGCGCACAATGTTTTCAATAGCACTGCGTAACAGCCCCGCATCGCCATTTACCTGAACGTCACCAGCCCCCTCAAAGGTTATAGTTGCCGCCACGGCGGCGGCTTCGAAGTTGGCGTCATGCAGCACGTTGTTCAGGATGTCATGCAGTGAGAGGAGCTCGAAGCGGGGCTGGTTTTGTCCGCTCTCCAGCCGCGCAACCGTCAGAATTTGTTCCAGCATGGAATCCAGTTGAATGGTGTCCTGCTCGATGCGATCGAGCATCTCCGCGCGTTCGTCATCATCGGCGTCGCGGGCTAACGTCAGGGCCAGCCGGATGCGAGCAATGGGCGAACGCAGTTCGTGTGAGACGCCGCTGAGAAGGTTCCTTTCACTTTGGATCAGGTTTCGGAGCTCTCCGGCCATGGTGTCGAAATCGCGCACCAGATCGGCTATTTCGTCGCGGCGATTGCCCAAGTTCTCTCCCGCGCGTATGTCCAGGTTGCCCCGGGCTAATTCGTGCGTGGCATCACGCAGGCGTTCGATAGGTTTGCTTAGATAATGCGCGATGATGAGGCAGATGATGGCCGAAAAGATGGTTCCCAGCTTCAAGGTCCAGAGTATGTCTCCCGGAACTCGCTCCGATATGGGCGGCGGCACGAGTTCTGCAATTAGTAAGTAATGTCCCTGGACGGTCGTCGCGGCAGCGGTCAGCACGTTAGCTTCAAAAGAACGGAATTGCCCTCCCGTCTTCTCGGCGGCGGCAGCGCCGTCGAGCACCACCTTCGGAACCGTTCTCCCAGACAGCTCCCGCTGCTGTGCGTCGATAAACCAAAATCGTGAGCGGTTCCTTAGCGAAAGGCTGTCGAGCAAGCTCGCCAGTCCCGGCTGCCCCTGCTTCTCGTAGATTTGCGCGGCATAGTCGGCCAGTACTGGCATTTCGCGCCGTTCGGGCTGCGTCCACCAGGGATGTTCAGAAGAAATGCGGTAATGAATGCGCAGATAAAGTGCTCCCAGGAGCACCGCCTGCGCCAACCAGAAGGGAAGAAATATCTTCCAGAACAGGCGGCGGCTCATACCTTGCTCTTCTCCGGCGCTTTCGCCGCCAGAAAATATCCCGTTCCACGAATCGGGCGGATCAGCTCATCAGCTCCTGAACAGGTGCTCAGTTTCTTGCGTAGGCGGCTGACGTGAACATCGACGCTGCGGTCGAATATATTTAGAGGCCGGCCCAGTGCCACGGCGGCAATCTGTTCTCGGGTCACCACGCTGCCGGCATTGCGTAGCAGCAGTTCAAGAACATTGAACTCCACCGACGTGAGATCGACCGGCGCATTCGAGCAGGTAACCGTGCGAGTTCCCAGGGACATTCTGATATCGCCCACGTTGAGGACTTCGTCATGATCAGGTCGGGGACCCGCCGCCGGTGGCGTTTCCCGCGTTCTGCGAAAGATGGCCCGTATTCTGGCCACTAGTTCGCGCGGGTCAAAGGGCTTTGCCAGGTAATCATCAGCGCCGATCTCGAGGCCCAGGATGCGGTCGACAGCCTCACCTCTCGCCGTCAACAGCAGAACCGGGACTGCGGACTCAACCCGCAACGCTTTTAGCAATTCAAAGCCGCTGCCGCCTGGAAGCATTACATCCAGAATGATCAACTCGTGATTACCGGACTGCGCTGCGATCAAGCCCGAAGCTTGATCGTAAGCCGCATCCACGTGAAAGCCCTCACCTTCTAGGAATCGCTTCAGCAGATTGACCAGCCCGTGGTCGTCATCGATGATGAGCAGACGATTCACGGGATTCATTTTGCCTTTTCCCGCGCGCGTGTGCGGTGAAGAATTGTTTCGAGATGGATTCGTATCCTTCACAAATCTTAACTTTCCTTCACCCTCTCTTAACGGCTGTCGCTACCCCTGTCCGGTCTAATAGTATGGACTTAATATTACTGCAACTGACGCATCGGGTTGCTGTTATACGACCAGGGCGAGCGCGCCGGCATCTCACTGGAAACGCGCGAGGCACTTACTTTTAGGAGGGTTAGTGAAGACACGGGCATTCTGGGGACTGACGCTGGTTCTTTGCGCCGCACTCGCCGGCTGCAGTTCACAGCAGGCGAAGAGCGCGAAAGCTAGCGGTCCGCCGCCAGCTGTTCCGGTTGGAGTCGCCACAGTAAAACAAGGCGACTTTGATGTGTATCTCACTGGCCTGGGTTCGGTGCAGGCGTTCTATACGGTCTCCCTGAAAACCCGTATCGATGGCCAGATCATGCAGGTGAATTTCCGCGAAGGCCAGGACGTCAAGACCGGTGATCTCCTGATCGTAATTGATCCCCGGCCTTATGAAGTGGCATTGGCGCAGGCCAAGGCCAATTTGCAAAAGGACGAGGCACAACTCACCAATGCCAAGGCGCAGTACGAACGCAACAAGGTGCTCTATGAGCAGGGAGTCATCGCCAAGCAGGACTTGGACACGTTAGAGGCATCCTTTGGGACCTACGAGGGCACCATTGCGAGCGATAAGGCCGCCATTCAAAGTGCCCAACTGAATCTGACCTACTGCTACATCAAGTCGCCAATTGACGGTCGGGTGGGACTGCGCCAGGTGGATCCCGGCAACTACGTTACGGCTGCCGGCGGAACCGCTATGCTGGTTATTACCCAGCTTCATCCCATCGCGGTTATTTTTACCCTGCCACAGGAGCAGCTGCAAACGGTTCGGGAGCACATGAAACAAGGGGCCCTGGAAGTAGACGCCTATAGCCAGGACGACCAAAAAAAGCTGGCCACGGGCAAGCTGCTAACGATTGACAACGAGATTGATCCGACCACGGGCACGGCCAAGCTGAAGGCTGTCTTCGACAATCCCGACAGCATGCTCTGGCCCAATGAGTTCGTCAACGCGCACCTGCTATTGCAGGTACGTAAGGACGCTATCACCGCGCCGGCAAGTGCCATTCTCCGCGGGCCCGACGGACCGTTCAGCTATGTGGTCGACGCCAACAAAACCGTGCAAATGAGACCTGTGCAGGTCGCCCTTACTCAGGGTAGTACGGTAGTGGTTGCGTCCGGATTGCAAGGCGGCGAAAGGGTCGTGACCGATGGCCAGGAGAAGTTGCAGGCGGGAAGCCGCGTAGCACCGCAGGCACCGGCCAAGCAGAGCCAGCAAACTAGCGGCAACATCGGATCGCAGACATGAGTATTTCGCGGCCATTCATTCTTCGGCCTATCGCTACGTCGCTCCTCATGACGGGGCTGTTGCTGGTGGGCATCGTAGCCTACCGGCAGCTGCCCATCTCCGCCCTGCCGCAGGTAGATTATCCGACCATCCAGATCCTGACGTTCTATCCCGGGGCAAGCCCGGATGTAACTGCTTCTTCCATCACCGCTCCTCTGGAGCGGCAGTTCGGCGAGCTCCCCGGCCTCAGCCAGATGACTTCCAGCAGCTCCTTCGGAGCGTCGGTCGTCACCTTGCAGTTCAACCTGGAAGAAAACATCGACGTAGCTGAGCAGGAGGTACAGGCGGCGATTAATTCCGCCCAGACCTATCTTCCCGCTGACCTGCCGACACCGCCGATCTACAGCAAGGTCAATCCGGCCGATGCTCCTATCCTGACCCTGGCGATGACCTCCGACAGCATGCCGCTTCCGCAAGTGGAAGATTTGGCAGACACGACGTTCGCGCAGAAAATTTCGCAGTTGCCGGGTGTGGGACTGGTGAGTATCAGCGGGGGCCAGAAGCCCGCCATTCGCATCTTGGCCAACCCCACGGCACTGGCTTCCTATGGCATGAGCCTGGAGCAGCTCCGCAGTGTTGTCGCACTGGTGAACGTTGATCAGGCGAAGGGACAACTGCAAGACAATCGGCAGGCTTTCACCATCGGCGCCAACGACCAGTTGTTGAACCCGCAGGGTTACGCCGACACCATTGTCGCCTACAAGAATGGCAATCCGGTGCGCTTGTCGGATGTCGCCACCGTAGTCACCGGGCCGGAGAATGTGAATCAGGCGGCGTGGATGAACAACACGCCGGCAGTCATTCTAAATATCCAGCGGCAGCCGGGCGCCAACATCATCAAGGTCGTCGACAGCATCAAACTGCGGCTGAAACAGCTGCAAGCGAACCTGCCGGCCTCGGTCAAAGTGACCGTCCTAACCGACCGGACCAACACCATTCGCGCTAGCGTCGCGGATGTTCAGTACGAAATGATGCTTACTATCGTTTTGGTAGTGTTGGTCATTTTTGTCTTCCTGCGCACTCTGGCAGCAACCGTCATCCCCAGTATTGCCGTTCCTCTCTCGTTGGTCGGGACCTTTGGGGTGATGTATCTGCTGGGTTACTCGTTGGATAACCTGTCGCTAATGGCGCTCACCATCTCCACGGGTTTTGTGGTGGACGACGCCATCGTGATGATCGAAAACATCGAGCGTTACATCGAGGAAGGCCACAGCCCGCTGGAGGCGGCGCTGCAAGGCGCAGGACAGATTGGTTTCACCATTGTGTCTTTAACCGTCTCACTCATCGCCGTGCTGATTCCGCTGCTCTTTATGGGCGATATCGTGGGCCGGCTATTCCGCGAATTTGCGGTAACGCTGAGTGTGACCATTCTTTTTTCGGCCATCATTTCGCTCACCCTAACGCCGATGATGTGCTCGCTGCTGCTGCGTCATAAAGACCGGGCCCAACACGGGCGCCTCTATGAATGGTCGGAGCGGGCCTTCAACAATACCATTGCGTTCTACGGTCGCACCGTCAAGTTTGTACTGAAACACCAAACCATTACCTTGCTGGTCACGATTGGCACCCTGGTGGCCACCATCTTGATGTATATCACCGTGCCCAAGGGTTTCTTTCCGGTACAAGACACCGGCGTGATCCTGGGTATTACCGACGCTCCGCAGAGCATTTCCTTTGCCGCCATGTCGGAGCGGCAGCGTGAAATGGCCGCTGCCATTTTGAAGGACAAGGACGTAGAGAGCCTGTCTTCCTTTATCGGCGTGGATGGCACCAATACCACGCCCAACAGCGGCCGCCTGCAGATCAACCTGAAGTCGCGCGATGAACGCAGCGACGACGTCACCACCATCATGAAACGCTTGCAGCATGAAGTTGCCGGCGTCGAGGGCATCACGTTGTACATGCAGCCGGTGCAGGACCTGACGGTGGAAGACCGCGTTAGCCGCACCCAGTATCAGTTCAGTCTGGAGGACGCCGATCCCAAGGAGCTGGCATCGTGGACCGCCAAGATGCTCACTCAACTGAAGACGCTGCCGGAACTGCGCGATGTCGCCACCGATCAGCAGGACCAAGCGGCGCAAGCCAATCTGGTGATCGATCGTGATACCGCGTCGCGCCTGGGCGTTACCGCCAGCGCGATTGACAATACCCTCTATGATGCTTTTGGTCAGCGCCTGGTGTCGATCATGTTCACCCAGTTGAACCAATATCATGTCGTGCTGGAAGTCGATCCTAGTTTTCGCGTTGACCCAGATTCGCTGAAGAGTATTTACGTGCCTGCGGGGGGCGGACAAAGTCCAGCTACTCAGGCTGCAAATGCCCCTCCGGTGAATGCTCCGACTACGGGTGTCCTGGGTACGAGTGCCAGCCAGGTACCGCTCAGCGCTATCGCCCATTTCGAAACCACTGCCGGGCCGCTGACCATCAACCATCAAGGGCAGTTCCCCGCGGTGACGATCTCTTTCAATCTTGGCAACGGTGCCTCGCTGGGCGAGGCAGTCAAGGCAATCGACCGCGCTGCCTCCGATATTGGATTGCCGCCCAGTATCCAATTGGCATTCCAGGGGACGGCCCGAGCATTTCAGGCTTCGCTGGCAAATGAGGGCTGGCTGATCCTCGCGGCCATCATCACCGTGTATATTGTGCTGGGCGTTCTCTATGAGAGTTACATCCATCCCATCACCATCCTGTCCACGCTGCCGTCGGCCGGGGTCGGGGCCATCCTCGCGCTGACGCTGTTCCACATGGACCTTGGTGTGATGGCCTTAATCGGCATCATCCTGTTAATCGGTATTGTGAAAAAGAACGCCATCATGATGATCGACTTTGCTCTGGAAGCCGAGCGCAAGGAGGGCAAGAAACCGCTGGACGCGATTTATGAGGCGTGCCTGCTGCGTTTCCGGCCTATCATGATGACGACCTTTGCTGCCCTGTTTGGCGCAGTGCCCCTCGCGCTAGGCTCCGGAACCGGTTCCGAGCTGCGCCGCCCCCTCGGTGTCACCATCATCGGGGGCCTGTTGTTCAGTCAGTTGCTCACCCTGTATACGACTCCGGTCGTGTACCTGTGGTTTGACCGCCTGGGAGAAGCGCTTCGTCACTTGCGTGCCCCCAAACCCGCGGAGGCTCTCGGAGATTAAGTCATGAACGTCTCCGCACCGGCGATCGAGCGGCCCGTTGCTACCACGCTGCTCACCTTAGCTTTGCTTCTGGCGGGAGTTTTGGCCTATCTGCAGCTTCCGGTTGCGCCCCTGCCGCAAATCGATTTTCCGGTTATCTCCGTGGGCGCGTCCTTGCCCGGAGCCAGCCCGGAGACCATGGCTTCCTCGGTGGCAACTCCGTTGGAACGGCAGTTTGGCCGCATCGCCGGCATCAACCAGATGACCTCGTCAAGCCAGCTGGGTTCCACCGGCGTGACCATGCAGTTCGACCTCGACCGCAACATTGATGCGGCCGCGCGTGATGTGCAAGCCGCTATCAATGCCGCGCGCGGTTATCTGCCCGCTGATCTACCCAGCAACCCCACCTACCGCAAGATCAATCCGGCCGACGCCCCGGTCATGATTCTCATCATGACCTCAGACGCCATGACCCAGGACCAGATGTACGATGCTGCCGACTCCATCATGGGTCAGAAGTTGGCGCAGGTTGAGGGAGTCGGGCAGGTCTTTGTTTGGGGTTCGTCGCAGCCGGCGGTTCGCATCGAGGCCAATCCCAACCTGCTGAACAAACTCAACATCGGTTTGGAGGCAGTACGCACTGCGGTGGCCGCTCAAAACGCCAATATCGCCAAAGGATCTTTGGACGATGGCAGCAAGACCTGGATGGTCAGGGCCAACGATCAGCTCAAGAAGGCGGCCGACTATAAACCGATCGTTGTTGCTTACCGAAATGGGGCGCCAGTCCGGTTAAGCGACGTGGCTGACGTTCAGGATTCCTATTCCAATATCAATAATGCCGGCAGCTTCAACGGCAAGCCGAGTGTGCTGATCGTCATCTTCCGCCAACCAGGCGCGAACATGATCGCCACCGCCGATCGTGTAGAGGCGACTCTGCCGTTCCTCAAGGCTTCGCTGCCGGCAAGCATCAATCTTGTAGTCGGCCTTGACCGTACTACAACGGTCCGGGCCTCGGTGGCGGATGTCCAGCGCACACTCATCATTTCCGTCATCCTGGTTACGCTGGTAGTGTTCGTCTTTCTGCGCGAAGTACGTGCCACCATGATTCCCAGCGTCGCCGTGCCGCTGGCCATCGTGGGCACCTTCGCGATCATGTATCTGTGCGGCTTTTCCCTTAACAATCTCTCGCTGATGGCCCTTACTATCTCGACCGGCTTCGTGGTGGATGATGCCATCGTGGTGCTGGAAAACGTGATGCGTCACGTGGAGAGTGGGATGAAGCCCTATCAGGCTGCTCTGCTGGGTGCCCGCGAGATCGGCTTCACCGTGGTTTCCATGAGCACTTCGCTCATCGCGGTCTTTATTCCGATTCTGCTGATGGGCGGTATCGTAGGCCGGCTTTTTCGAGAGTTCGCGGTTACCCTGAGCGCCGCCATTGCAGTTTCGCTGGTGGTCTCTCTTACCACCACCCCGATGCTCTGTGCCCGCTTTCTGAAAGCCCACGATCCCGGCGGTCATGGGGCGTTGTATCGCATCAGTGAGCGCGGATGGGTGTGGATGAATCGCACCTACAAGGTAACTGTGGGCTGGGTGCTGCGCCACAAGCGGCTGACACTGACCGTGGCCATCCTCATGGTCGTACTTAATGTATGTCTTTATACAGGTCTGCCTAAATTTTTATTTTCACAGCGCGTTGCAGACCGCTATCCATTGCTTTATACAGGTGTGCCGAAGGGATTTTTCCCGCAGCAGGATACCGGACGCATGGCTGGCGTGATCATGGGTGACCAGGACGTCTCCTTCCATGACATGAATAACAAAACCAATGAGTTCATTCAGATCGTGAGGCAAGATCCAGCCGTGCAGAATGTGCTCGCATTCGTGGGCGGTAATGCTGCGCAGAATCAAGGTCGCATGTACGTCACCCTCAAGCCATTGGCCGAACGCAAGATCAGCGTCGACCAGGTGATTGCCAGGTTGCGCCCCAAAATGTCGCACATTCCCGGTGCGACCTTGTACTTCCAGGGGGTGCAGGACCTGCAGATCGGTGGACGTTCGTCCAACGCTCAGTTTCAATACACGCTGTCCGGCGAAAATCTGAGCGAACTCTACGAATGGGCGCCTAAACTCTTGCAACAACTTCGAAAAATCCCCCAGTTGAAGGACGTGAACAGCGATCAGCAGATCAGCGGCCTGGAAGAGAACGTCATCATTGATCGTGACACGGCTTCGCGTTTGGGGATCACTCCATCCCAGATTGACAACATTCTCTACGACGCATTCGGCCAGCGGCAGATCTCAACCATCTACCGGACGTTGAACCAATATCACGTGGTTTTGGAAGTCGATCCTCGCTACCAACTCACTCCAGATGCGTTACAAAGCGTGTACGTTATCACCAGCCAGGGAGCGCAGGTGCCCTTGTCGGCTTTTGCTCACTTTGGCCAGGCGGCTACTTCACTCACCGTCAACCATCAGGGGCAATTCCCAGCGGTGACCATCTCGTTCAACCTGGCGCCGGGTGGAGATTTGGGAACTGCTACGCGGGCCATCTCCGATGCAGAGCTACAGATGCGCATACCAGCGACGATTCATGGCAGCTTTCAGGGGACAGCCGCCGCGTTCCAGGATTCACTATCGTCGGAGCCGATCCTGATTTTGGCCGCCTTGGTCGCTGTATATATCGTGCTGGGAATGCTTTATGAAAGCTATATCCATCCCATTACCATTCTTTCCACGCTTCCTTCGGCGGGAACCGGCGCTCTGCTGGCCTTGCTGCTCTTCCACTTGCAGCTCGACGTGATCGCGCTCATCGGCATCATTCTTCTGATTGGCATTGTGAAGAAAAACGCCATCATCATGATTGATTTTGCGCTTGAGGTGGAGCGCACCGGCAAGACTGCGGAAGAAGCGATTCACGAGGCGGCGTTGATCCGCTTCCGGCCTATCATGATGACCACAGCCGCAGCCATGCTGGGCGCGGTTCCGCTAGCGTTCGGTCACGGAGTCGGCTCTGAAATCCGCCGTCCGCTCGGCATCGCCATCGTCGGCGGACTCATCGTGAGCCAGGCGCTCACCTTGTACACGACCCCTGTGGTCTATCTCTATATGGATCACTTCAAGGATTGGGTAGTACGCCATCTGCCCGGCGGCCGAAGAAGGGCCGTGCAGAAGGAAGAGGTCCCGGTTTTTGCGGATTAGTGATTCTTGAACCGCTCCAGGCTCCGCCGTCCGAAACTCGTGCCTTCAGGCGTAGCTTATTTTTTCTGGAAAGTGGCCCAGTTTCCGGTCTTGGCCAGTTCAATCCGAAAGTTGCATTGATCGGGGGCAACATGAGCGAATGACGCGCTGAAATCTGGCTCAGGCGATGCAAGCTCCCCCGATCCCATGGGAACCCGCACCAAGTCTTGCTGTTGATCATATTTGCCCGTGAGGTCCACGCTCTTCGAAATTATTAAAGTCCATACTTTTGGTGTCGGCAACACGAACATGGTGTAGGCGCCCACCGGCAGTACTTTCCCCCCAATTTCGACAGCCGAATTCGTGAACAGAGTTAGTGGCCTACCCCCAGGGGCCCAGGCTTTACCATAGGGGATCTCCCGTCCCAACACCGGCTTTTTCAGATTGAACGACAGCTTTTGATATTCAACGGTCAATTCCTTCTCCGCGTCAAAGCTGCAAGTGACCGTCGAAATCGCGTCTTGCCCAAAGGCGGTGCAGGCTAGGAATAAGGGAACAAGAAAAAGGAAGGATGGGTTCGGTCGGTGCATTTGTGCCTCCGCGTAGGAGATGTAGGCCCAGAACCTGATGATACCGCGCCAGACATCATACGTCAGGTATCAGATTGATGGAACGGTTGCTTTCCGCAACGGTAGTCCTATTTTGGAATCTATTCCCACTAAGTGCCCATAAAACCAATAGTTACCCTTCCGCATCCCTTATAAGGGCAAGCCTTCTCTTGTGACGCCCTCGATTCAGAATACATAACCAACGGCGAGCTGACCGAATAGCGCGAGACGAATGACTCAGGAGAAAAAAACCTTCACAAGCGCGTGGCAGGAGCGCATGTCAGCTCTGCGCAATCTGCCGCCTGTGCTCGCGATCGTATGGCGTTCCGGCCCATTGGTTGTAACGCTGGGCCTGGTTTTTCGCCTGATTGCCGCACTGCAGCCGCTGGCGCTGCTGTACGTCAGTAAGCTCATCATTGATTCGATCGTAACTATCCTCACCAGGCACCTGCCGATTCCCACGCGTCTCTGGTGGTTGGTGGCCGCCGAGTTCCTCATCGCCGTATTGGGTAACGTCGTCACTCGCATCATCGATTATCTCGACTCCCTGCTCGGGGACAAGTACACACGTCACGTAAGTATCCAGGTGATGAAGCACGCGGCGGAACTTGACGTGATCGCGTATGAAGATCCCGTTTTCTACGACCGTCTGGAACGTGCCCGGGTGCAGGCCACAGACCGGCTGGCCATGATCCAGATGCTTGGCCGTTTGATCCAGCAAGTTATCACCACGGTCACTCTTTCGGCTTCCATTATTTATTTCTCGCCTTGGCTTCTATTGCTGCTCATCGCAGGCGTTCTTCCGGCATTTGTTGGAGAGAGCCACTTTGCCTTTCTCGGCTATGCCAAGAATTTTCGCCAGACCCCTGTCCGGCGACAGCTCGATTACTTGCGCGTGCTGGGGGGCAGCAAGGAGGCTGCCAAGGAGCTGAAGCTCTTCGGCTTAAGCAAATTCCTGACGGATCGCTTCACCTTCCTATCCGACCAGGTCTACGAAGAGAATGTTGCACTGTCGCGGCGCAAGCTGATTGCGGGCGCATTGCTCTCGATCGTGGGCTCGCTGGGGTACTACTCGGCCTACGTTTACGTGATTTGGCGGACCGTGACTGGGGCGCTCACCATTGGCTCTTTGTACTTCCTGGCGGGCGCGATTCTCCAGGCCAGCAGCAACATCCAGCAGATTTTCTCAACACTCTCAGGCGTAGCCGACCAGGCATTGTTCCTCACCGACTTGCTGGCATTCTTCCAGATGCAGCCGACCATCCGTTCCAAACCGAACGCACTTCCCGCGCCGCGACCCATTATGCGCGGTTTTGAGTTTCGCAACGTGTCATTTGCGTATCCGGGAAGCTCGCGGCTGATCCTGAAGAACCTCGATTTCACGCTGCACACGGGAGAGCGGGTAGCGCTTATCGGCGAAAACGGTCAAGGCAAGACCACCATCGTCAAGTTGATTACGCGCCTCTACGACCCAACGGAGGGCCAGATTTTGCTCGACGGGATAGATTTGCGGGAATACAGCCTGGAAGATCTTTACCGCGAGATAGGCGTCATTTTCCAAGATTTTATGCGTTATGAGATGACCGCCCGCGAGAACGTGGCCGTCGGACGCATCGAAGAGATAGAGGACATTCCCGGAATCATGACTGCAGCCCACAAAAGTCTGGCCGACGAAGTGATAGCTAAATTGCCCGCTGCCTACGAGCAAATGCTTGGGCGTCGTTTCGAAAGTGGAGTCGACTTATCGGGTGGCGAGTGGCAGAAACTAGCGCTGGCCAGGGCGTACTTGCGGGATGCGCAATTGCTGATTCTGGATGAGCCGACCGCGGCGCTCGACGCACGCAGTGAGTACGAAGTATTCGAACGTTTTGCGGAACTGACGGATGGCAAGATGGCGCTGTTCATCTCGCATCGATTTTCCACCGTACGAATGGCCGACCGCATTGTCGTACTGGTGGACGGACAAATCGCTGAAGACGGCAGCCACCAACAGCTAATGGCACTTGGTGGCTCCTATGCGGCTATGTTTGAAATGCAGGCCGCGAGTTATCGCTGAGAGATTCCGGGAACTTCACAATGGGCAACAACAACTATCGGGGTGTGCTTACCGACATGACCGACCGCGTGAAGGTGACCGTGGTCGAAGCAACGTCGGACGATGTGCAGTTGGCGGTGCAAGCTCAGGAGTGGGCGCATAGCCTGACGTGGCTTCCTGCAGTCGTCGAAAGCGCTCACTTCCAGGAGCGCCTTAAGTCTCTAAGCCGCCACCTCGACGCCGTTTTGTCGGCAGCGGAAGCTCAAGCATCCTCCCGAACCAGCCCCTCGACGGATTTGCAGTGGCTGGATGACAATTCTCGACTCGTGCGCTCCGTGCTCAGGGAGTTGCACGAGGCGGCGAATCCATTGCGTCAGGTTCCTCACGTTCGAGCTTCCGCCAAGGTAGTCGTGCCCCGGGTGATGGCAGTCGCCCAAGGTTTGCTCAAAGCTGCCGAACACCGCTATTCAGACCACGCATTTGCCGCATACATGAAAGCGTTCCAGACTGTAACGCCTTTGAACATGCGTGAGCTCTCTTTGATCGTGCCGGCCCTAAAACTGGTCTTGCTTGAGGAACTCGCGGCGCGCGGCAACAGAGCGCTGGCGGATAGCGATTCGTCGCCGCAGATCAGTGTTCTTATTACTAGTCTTCGCGACCTGACCGAAGCGCCTTGGAAAGACTTGTTAGAACCGCTGATTGCCTTCGAGCCAATCCTGGCTGCCGATCCGGCCGGCGCGTACTTGCGGATGGATTTCCAAAGCCGCCAACTCTACCGCCATACGATAGCCCACTTTGCCGAACACTCGGATTGTTCGGAAGTGGAAGTTGCGCAGCTGGCTCTCGACCTCGCACGAAGCTCTCAGAAACAGCGTGAACGTGATCCACGTCTGGCTTTGCGGAGATCTCACATCGGCTACTACCTGGTTGCGGAGGGTGCGGACGAGCTGCGGCGCAGGGCCGGGGTACAGCTTCCCCTTGGGGAGCGGTTGCAGGCATTCCTGCGTCGCCATCCTGAGGAGTTTTACCTCGGCGGCATCGAGGTGCTTACCCTGCTGATCGTGATCGCGATCATGAGTCCGGTTTACAACGCCTTCAACACCCTATGCGGGCGAATCCTAGCAATTCTCTTGCTTCTTTTGCCATGTAGCCAAAGCGCAGTTGAGGTGATGAATTACCTTACGGCAGCTTTGCTGCATCCTCGCATTCTTCCGAAGCTTGATTTCTCGGAGGGCATTCCCGAGGATTACATGACCATGGTGGTGGTTCCCACCCTTTTACTTGGTGAGAAACAGGTGCGCCGCCTGGTGGAAGACCTGGAAGTTCGCTACCTTGGCAACACGAGCCCCTACCTGCACTTTGCCTTATTGACCGACCTTCCCGACTCTACGGAGACGCCCAATCACGACGATCCATTGGTGGGTCTCTGCCAGGAACTGATTCAAGGGCTCAACGAAAAATATTCTTTCAACGGATCTGGCCCTTTCGCGCTATTTCATCGCCACCGTATCTACAACCCGCGCGAAGGAGTTTGGATGGGCTGGGAACGCAAGCGCGGTAAGCTGCTTGACTTCAATCGCCTCATCAAAGGAGCCTATGACAGTTTCCCAGTCAAGGTGGGTGACCTTTCCATTTTGCGGCGGGTGCGGTTCGTCTTGACCTTGGACTCGGATACCGAGTTGCCGAGGGGGACTGCTCACCGACTGGTGGGAGCCTTGGCCCACCCCTTAAACCAGGCAATCATCGATCCTCAAGCGAATATCGTCACTGCGGGCTATGGGATTTTGCAGCCTCGCGTTGGAATAAGCGTGACCAGCGCTGCACAGTCCCGATTGGCCAGCATTTATTCTGGACAAACTGGATTCGACATTTACTCGCGTGCCGTCTCGGATGTCTATCAGGACCTCGATGGCGAAGGCATCTTCACGGGGAAAGGCATCTACGAAGTTGAGGTGTTGCACCGGGTGCTGGAGCATCGCTTTCCTCGCAACGCGCTGCTCAGCCACGACCTGATCGAGGGCGCCTATGCCCGCGCCGGACTGGTCAGCGACGTAGAGGTCATAGACGACTATCCGTCCCACTACAGCGCCTACACGCGCCGCAAGCATCGCTGGCTGCGCGGCGATTGGCAAATCGTGAGCTGGCTGTTCGGGCGAGTTCCCGATGAGAACGGTCGTCGCGTACCCAATCCTATTTCTTTCCTTTCTCGCTGGAAGATTCTCGACAACTTGCGCCGTAGTCTGGTGGATCCCGGCGTATTTCTGCTGTTTGTCCTGGGATGGACCCTGCTTCCCGGCCGCCCCGTATATTGGACGCTGGTGACGATTGCAGTCCTGTTTGTACCTCCATGGTTTGAATTTGGATTTTCCGCCCTGCGCGGCCTGATGTCGCTTCGCTTGGTAGCCGTGCGTGATGCGTTCATGGCGCTTGGTACTGCCACCATGAGCGAGTTTCTTGCGCTGACTTTCCTGGCCCACCAAACGTTGTTGTCGGCCGACGCCGTGTTGCGCACGTTTTATCGACGCATCGTATCCCGGCATCGTCTGCTGGAATGGGAGACCGCCGCCGAAGCCGAAATGGGAACCGGCAAGCTAACCTTCGTTGACGTCCTGCTGAACTGGACACCGGTTGTGGCGTTGATAGTTGGTGTGATCGTTTATTTTTCCCGTCATCACGCCCTGGAGGTGGCGCTGCCGGTACTAATTCTTTGGGCGTCCAGCAAGCCGATTTCCCTGTGGTTGAATCGTCCGCCAAGGCAGTTGCAGAAGGTAACCAGCCCGCAAGATAAGAGATTCTTGCGCCATGCCGCCTTGTACACTTGGCGCTATTTTGCTACCTATTGCAACCAGGAACACAATTGGTTGATTCCCGACAATATCCAAGAGGATCCACTCAAGGTTGCGGCGCGGGTATCACCGACGAACCTCGGCCTACTCTTGAATGCCCGCCAGGTTGCATGCGAGTTCGGATACATTTCCGTTCCAGAATTTGCGGCGCAGACGATCCGAACCATGGAAACAGTGCTACGTTTGCTGCGAGAACGTGGCCACCTGCTCAACTGGTACGACACGCAAACCTTGCAACCGTTGACCCCACGGTTCATTTCAACCGTAGACAGCGGGAATTTCGTAGCGTCATTAATCACGTTAAAAAATGGTTGTTTGGAGTTGTTGCAGCGGCCGTTGCTCTCCCCCGCTCTGCTCGAGGGGTACGCCGATTACCTCTGTGTGCTGGCGGAACTGAAAGTTGTTTCAAGGCGGACCGCGCATTCTTTCGAGAAGCAAAGCGAGATTCCATGGCTCGATCGGCTTGCTGTCTCAGCGGAAGTGCCCCCCGTCGGCGCAAATTGCGAACACGCGGAAGACGCACGCTGGTTCTCGCAGCAGACTCGTGATCTAGCCGAGCAGATCGGCCAAGCGGTCAGCGACTATACTCCTTGGCTGCTCGCCGCATTCAAACCTCTTTACTCCGACCCTGCGCTCCAGTTGGAGGGCAGAACTGATCAGGTCCCTCTTTCGCGCCTGCCCGGCTTTATAGAACAATTGCGGTTGAAGCTGGAAGCCGCAACCGCTCGCAGCGTTCAATCACAAGCGTTGATAGAAACCTTGCTGGCCCAGCTCGCGGATGCACGCCGCAACTGTTTGCACCTCATCGACGATCTACAGCGTATTGCTTCCCTTTGCGAGCAGCTAGTTCGCGAAACCGACTTCAGCTTTCTTTTGGATCGCCGGCGCAAGCTGCTGTCTATTGGCTACGATGTCGAAGCTGCGCAGCTGCATTCAGCGTGCTATGACTTGCTGGCGTCGGAGGCTCGCATCGCCTGCTTTGTCGCGGTGGCGAAGGGAGACATTCCACAGGAGAGTTGGTTCCTGTCGAGCCGTTCTCACGTTGTAGTTGATGGTCGTCCGGTGCTGCTTTCATGGACGGGCACGATGTTTGAGTATCTGATGCCCAGCCTTTGGATGCGTTCTTATTCCGACACTCTCTTGGAGCGCAGCAAGGAAGCTGCGGTAGAAGCTCAGCAGGCATATGCAACTAGCAAACATATCCCCTGGGGCGTCTCGGAGTCCGCTTTTGCCGAGACCGATGAAGAAGGCAACTATTGTTATCGCGCCTTCGGCGTACCGCAGCTGGCCCTGCAGCAGGATGAGGATCGATTGGTGGTGGCGCCATACGCAACTTTTCTTGCTCTCACCGTTGATCCCGCCGCAGCTATCAGGAACTTGCGCTGGATGGTGAAGAAAGGTTGGCTTGGAGCTTATGGCCTTTACGAAGCGGCTGACTTTACACCGTTGGCCCAGAGACGGCGCCAGCGTTACCAGTTAGTGAGGTCATGGATGACGCATCATCAGGGCATGAGCCTGCTGGCGATTGCGAATTTCTTGAAAGGACACGCGGCGCAGAACTGGTTTCACCGGGATGCCAGGATCCAAGCCACGGAGCTACTTCTACAAGAGCGTCCCGTGCGCCATGTGCCAACACCTCCTAGGAAAATCCGCCGACCGAAGGCGAACGGGCACGACGGTGGCGCCAAATCGGCCCGTGTGGCGGCCTGATTGTCGGTCGGGTCAGCGCCTGTCCATATTCGGACAGCTGATTCGCATTTGTGGGCGAGCTTTCAACCGACTAATGAGTTATCTTATTCTCCCTCCAGAACATCCATCGGTCGACGCGTTGGCACTTGATCTGCAACATCATCTATAGCTAATATGCCAGTCTCCTCTGACCAATCGACAATCTTGATCGCCGAAGATCAGGAACATGTGCGAGAAGCATTAGCGATGCTGCTTCGTGGCCATGGCTATGCCGTTACGCTTTGTTCTGCGCCCAATGAGGCGCTGGCCGCGGCGAAACAGCAACCGCACGATCTCGCGATTGTAGACATGAATTATCACCGCGACAGCACGTCGGGAATCGAAGGCCTGCATCTCATCGAAGAATTGCGGCAGGTGGACGGCGCCGTCCCCATCATTGCGCTCACCGCCTGGGGCAATGTCGATCTCGCCGTCAGCGCTATGCAGCACGGCGCCTCAGATTTCATCGAGAAACCCTGGCGCAACGAATCGCTGCTCGAGAAAGTGCGCACGCTGACGCAGCGCGTCCGTCAGGTCCGCTCGTCGCAGCGCATCTCCGATCACCAACGCCAGGATGCGCAACAATTACAAACCCGGATCGTGCCTCGACGTCACGTCATTGCCGATGGAGTTGAACTCATAGGCGAGAGTATTCCCGCGGACGTTGTGGGAGGAGACTACTTCGGCGTGTGGCAGCCGACTCCCGACGTGCTGCATTTCTGCGTCGCCGATGTGTCGGGCAAGGGCACTCCAGGCGCATTGATCGCTGCCATGTTGTATGCCTCGGTTAGCACGTTATCTGCTACCAGCAACAGTCCTGATCTCATCCTCGGCAACGTGGAGACCATCTTGCGGAAACAACTGGGAGAAGGTCATTACGTCACGATTTTTTATGCCGTATTCGACTTGAAGACTCGAGTGCTGAGTTTCGTGAATGCCGGACATTGCCCTCCCATCCTGCTGCATGCCGATGGAACAATCGAGGCACTCGAATCTACTCGTCCTGTGCTGGGACTACTGCCCGACGCGGGCTTTCGTTCAGAGCGGTTGCGGCTGGTTGCCGGCGACAGTTTGTTGCTATATACCGACGGTGTCACGGAGGCAGCCAATGATACGGGGGAAGAGTTCGGAGCCGACCGGCTCGCATCGCTGCTAAGCTCTCAGTTTGAAGGGTCTTTGCCCGAACAATATGGAAATATCATAGATAACGTGCGACGCTATGCTCACGGACGCTTTGGAGATGATGCCACACTGTTGCTGATCTCCATCTCGTCAAGTTCGTCAACAACTGCGGCAAGATCCACCGCACAGACGCACTCCAGCGTCTAAGTGTCCTCGCATTTTCCATCCCGGTCCCAATTTTGACTTGAAACTCGGCTCTCAAAACCTGAAACTCTTGACTTGATCGCGCAAAATTTTGACGTAATTATTCTCGGAGGCGGCGCGGCTGGATTGATGTGCGCAATCGAAGCCGGTAAGCGTGGTCGTCGAGTTGCCGTGCTGGAACACACCGACCGGATCGGCAAGAAAATCCTCATTTCCGGTGGCGGTCGTTGCAACTTTACCAACCTTCACTGCCGGCCGGAGAACTTCCTGTCGGAGAATCCACACTTTTGCAAATCGGCCCTGGCGCGATTCACCCCTGCTGATTTCACGCGACTCGTCGAAAGACACGCAATTGCTTACCACGAAAAAAAGCTCGGTCAGCTCTTCTGTGATCGCTCCGCCAAGGACATCGTCGGAATGCTGGAGACCGAGTGTCGCGCTGCTGGTGTACAAGTTTTCGTGAAGGCGCGGCCACGGGAAGTTCAAAAACCAAACGGATTTGTCGTGAGAACTGAGGCAGGGGAATTCCATGCGCGTTCTCTGGTGGTTGCAACCGGAGGTCTGTCGATACCGAAGGTTGGAGCAACGGCTTTCGGATATGACATTGCGTTGCAATTCGGCATCAAGATTTGCGAATGCCGTCCAGCTTTGGTCCCGCTCACGTTCGACGCAGAAGACAAGCGAAACTATTGCGACCTGGCAGGCGTCGCAACCGAGGTCACCGCATCGGTTGGACGTCAGCAATTTCGCGAAAAGCTGCTAATTACCCATCGTGGATTGAGCGGCCCTGCCATGCTGCAGATCTCTTCATATTGGAAAGGTTCGGCGCCGATCTCGATTGACTTGGCTCCAGGACTGGAGGTTACGGCTGCGTTACGGCAAGATGGCGCGCGTCGCAATCTTGCGGCCGCTAAATCCGCATTACACTCTGCGTTACCGGTTCGACTGGCGAGCCGATGGGTCGAGCTCCATCCACCTCAACTGTGGACGAATTCCGCTCTTGACGAAATGGAACGCCAGGTTCATCGCTGGGAAGTTTGCCCGGAAGGAACTGAAGGCTACGAAAAAGCGGAAGTGACGGCCGGAGGAGTGGACACCAAGGAACTCTCGGCACGAACGATGGAGAGCCGCAGAGTGCCCGGATTGTTTTTCATCGGTGAGGTAGTCGATGTGACCGGTCATCTGGGAGGCCATAATTTCCAGTGGGCGTGGGCTTCCGGATTCTGCGCCGGACAAGCTGTCTAGAAATGGCATACGTCGCGTCGCTGCACCAGACCCTCCGTTTTGCTCTCCTGAAGGGGGTTGGTAAACTGCTCTCAACTATTTCTGAACGCGACACAAGCGGAGAAACGTGAGCACTCCAGCGGACCCAATCGTCAACATCAAAGAGTTGATCAAAACGTATCCCGGCAAGACCCCGGTTGAAGCGGTGAAGGGAATCGATCTCTCCGTCGCTCGCGGGGAACTGTTCGGATTGCTGGGTCCGAATGGTGCTGGTAAGACCACGACCATTAGTGTTTGTACCACTCGTGCGCTACCGACCAGTGGCCATGTGACCATAGCAGGCTTGGACGTTGTGGCCCATCCTGCCGAGGCTCGCCGATTCATGGGGGTAGTGACACAGTTCAACACGCTGGACCGGCAATGCACAGTTTGGCAAAATCTTTACTTTCATTGCCGCTATTTCGGATTTAGTCATGAACAGGCATCCCAAAAGACAAGAGAGCTTCTTGATCTGTTCAAACTGAATGAGCGTGCTAAGGCTTTTCCGCGCGAACTGTCAGGAGGCCTGGCACAGCGTGTCCAGATTGCCCGCGCCATTGCGCACGAGCCTCTGGTTCTGTTTCTAGACGAGCCCAGTGCCGGCCTCGACCCCCAAACACGTCTGGCATTGTGGGACATCATCCGGGGACTTCGCGAGAAAAACATTACGATTGTCCTGACTACCCATTACATGGAAGAAGCCGATGAACTCTGCGATCGCGTTGCCATTATTGACCACGGCGAAATTCTGGTATGCGACACGCCTGCCAGGTTGAAGAACAGCGTGGGAGCGCAGAAGGTTTTCGAACTGCACCTTCAGGATGCGCAGGCCGACGCCTTACGCGTGCGTTTGCGCGAGCTGCCCGGTGTGACAGCGGTGGAGGGTCAGGCTTCGGGATTGCGTGTGTTTACTGACGGAAGAAGTGGTTTGCTGCCGGAAATTGTAGTACAGGCAGGCGACAATCTGCGCGACATGTCAGTCAGCGAAACCAGCCTGGAAACGGTGTTCATCAAGCTGACGGGAAGGGAACTACGTGACTAACTCTGTCCTGTATTGGCGCGCCTTCTGGGGATTGTTTCTGCGCGATATCAGTGTATTGCGAAGGGAATTCATCGCCTTTCTGATTCGCACCGTGATGAACCCTCTCTTTTTTGTCTTCGTCTTTACATACCTTTTTCCGAAAGTGGGCCAGGGTTTCCAGAGTTCCGCTGGCGCCAGTTTCGGTACGCTGGTATTGCCCGGACTGTTGGCGGTAGGCATCTTCATTCAGGGCATCATGGCGACGGCATTGCCTCTTTCCATGGAGATCGGAGCTACGCGCGAGATCCATGATCGCGTAATGTCTCCCCTGCCCGTCACCTGGGTTGCGATCGAGAAGATTGTGTTTAGCGCTCTGCAGAGCATCCTGGCGGCACTGGTTATCTTCCCAATGGTGTATTTCATTCCCGTCTCGCCGGTGCAAATTCATGTTTCCAGTTGGCCAACTCTCATTGGCATTCTGCTGCTGGCTAGTCTAGTTTCGGGAGCAGTCGGCCTTACGATTGGGACAGTTGTAAGACCCGAACAGATCGCGCTGATGTTCGGCATTGTCGTTGTGCCCATCACATTTCTCGGCTGCGTCTATTACCCCTGGGCAATGCTGGCGCACGTACGCTGGCTGCAGATACTGATCTTGATCAATCCGCTGGTTTACATGAGCGAAGGGCTGCGCGCCACGTTAACCCCTGGTCTTCCGCACATGCCCGCATGGGTATCGTTCCTTGCGCTCACTGTTGGCTTGGCTGGTCTCGGATGGATCGGGATGCGCGGTTTTCTACGGCGGGTTCTGACCTGACCAGTCAAAGGTCGGTTCGGTTACAGTACCGCTGTTTCGTGCAACATTTCGCCCCTCGCGAAGCGCGCTGGACTGAGCACCTCAATGTTGTCCACTACATTCGTAGAGCCTTGAAGGATCAAATCCGCCAGAATCTTTCCCGTCGCCGGGGCATGCATCACCCCATGTCCACTGAAACCGTTCGCGCAGTAGAAACCGCGTACCTCGGGAATGGGCCCCAGAATGGCATGGTGATCGGGGGACATTTCATACAGCCCGGCCCATGCCCTTTTCGGGTTGACGGCCACGTTCTCAAAGCAGGGCACACGGTCAGCAGCGCGAATTAGCACCTTCTCAATGAACGACGGATCGAAGTCCGTCTTATATCCGGGCGTCTCTTCCGGATCGTTCCATGCCAGCAGAAATCCCAGGCTCTCCGGCCGGAAGTGAAAGCCGTTGGTCATGTCGATCACCATGGGAACAGTGTGCGGAACGCCGTCGAAGGGTTCGGTTGGAATCAACATGCGCCGCAATGGTTCGACGGGCAGCTTAATGCCGGAAAGGGCCGCAGCTTCGGCTGCCCAGGGACCGGCCGCATTTACCAACACTCGCGTGCTGACGGGGCCGCGCGTGGTTTCTACCCCGCTGATCCCTTTGTCGTTGCGGCGGATAGCAGTGACTTCGGTCGAGCGCCAAAGCGTAGCGCCTTGCTCGCAGGCCCGAGCGGTGAAGCCCACCATCACACTGTAGGGATCAACGAATCCGTCAGTCGGGCAGAAGCTTCCGCCAAGGATGTCGTCGCCACGCAGTTGCGGAACCATCGCGAGGACATCTTCACGCCCTACCATCTGCACTCCAGTCAGCCCCAGAGATATTTGCAGCTTTTGGTTGGTGCGCAGGTATTCTAGGTGCGCTGGTTTGGTAGCAACGAACAAGTAGCCTTGCGCACGGTATTCGGAGGGATGGCCGAGACGATCTTCAAAACTCGCGTAGAAGGGAATCGAGTAGAGCGACATTTGAATGTTGGGTGCGGTTGCAAACTGCGCGCGTACGCCTCCCATGCTCTTGCCGGTAGATCCTTTCCCCTGATGCGATTCGCGTTCAACCATCAAAACGTTGCGGCAACCGGCTTCCGTCAGGTGCCACGCAATACTCGAACCTACGATGCCGCCACCGATAATCACCACTTCCGCAGTTTGCATTCTTCGGGCCTCGACCGATGCAAGCATTGTAGTCCGCAGCAGACATGCACGAGTCCAAAAGGCCGATGCTCAGCCCAACCCTCACCATCACTACTCATAAGCTGCTTGCTTAGTGCCAATTGTTTCTCACGCTCCGTCACCCCCCCGCGTGATTTACCTCACAGACCCAATGTTTTCTCCCGCCTAGCCTTAACTACGGGGTCCCCGTTGTTGCGGGTGTTTCACTGAGGCGCGCCTGCGCCTCGCTCAAAGGATTCATCATGCCTATCGTCAACGCCTTCTCTAAAGCCGTGGTTCGCGAGTTTAGCCTGGAAGAGCTGGAGCAGGCCGCCCGTCTAATGCGCGGCTACGACTTGGTTGCGCTTTGCGCCGCTGGCTCTGGCCACTCTGGAGGCACGCTCTCCATGATGGAGATCGTTGCTGCCTTGTACCTAAAGGTCGCCAACCACGATCCCAACAATCCGGAGTGGAAAGGGCGCGACCGCATCATCTGGTCTGCCGGACATAAAGCGCCCGCTCTATATCTCGGCCTCGGCTTTGCCGGATACTTTCCCATCGAAGATATCGTTACTCTGCGCAAGCTCTATTCACCATTCCAGGGGCACCCTCATCGGTTGAAGCTGCCGGGTGTAGAAGTCTCTAGCGGCTCCCTCGGACAAGGCCTCAGTATCGCGGTCGGCATGGCTTTGGCCGGCAAACTTGATGGCGGCAATCACTCGGTCTTTTGCATCATGGGCGACGGCGAGCAGCAGGAAGGCAACATCTGGGAAGCGGCAATGGAAGCGTCGCACTTCAAGCTGGACAATCTGGTTGCCATCATCGACCGCAACCGCCTACAGATTGACGGTTGGGTGAAGGACGTAATGAACGTCGAACCGCTCGACGAGCGCTATCGAGCTTTTGGTTGGGAAGTCATCGAGATTGACGGTCACAATCTTTCGCAAGTGGTGGATAGTCTACAGAAAGCGAAGAATGACCCGGTCTCCGGCAAGCCCACGCTGATCCTTGCCAACACGGTGAAGGGCAAAGGCGTCAGCTTCATGGAGAACATCGCCGGATGGCATGGCAAAGCTCCCAGCTATGACGAGATGGCAAAGGGGCTAAGGGAACTCGGCCTTGAGCAGACCATCGCTTATGATGCTTTGCTACGAAAAGCAAAGGAGTATCAGAACGAGGTTGACGTCACGCTTGCCACGAAGACTCCGAGCTTCCTCCGCAACTACTGGTGGAACACCACCAGCCAGATGAAAGTGAAGATGGAGCCCACTCGCAAAGGCTTCGGGCAATCGCTGCAGAATAATGGGGATGACGAGCGAGTGGTTTGTCTGGGGCTCGATATTTCCGGCTCCATCACCATCAGCGATTTCTACGCAGGCAGGCCGGAGCGCAAGAATCGATGGATCAGCATGGGCATCGCAGAACAATCGGCGACGGCCGCCGCCGCCGGACTCGCGCGCGAAGGGAAGTTGCCTGTTTTCGGTACATACGGAACCTTTGCCGCCGCCCGCAATCTCGACCAGATCCGCGTATCAATCTGCTACGGGAATTTCAACGTCCTGATCGCAGGCGCTCATGGCGGAGTCTCGGTTGGACCTGATGGAGCCACGCACCAGGCGCTGGAAGATTTGTTCGCCATGTGTGGGCTGCCGAACATGTCCGTCGTGGTGCCCTGCGACGCCATCGAGACACGCAAGGCAACCGACTATCTGCTGCTTCAGCATGTCGGGCCAAAGTACATCCGCTTCGCGCGGGAAGCAACCCCGATCGTGACTCGCGAAAACACTCCCTTCGTCTTTGGAGTGGCGAATGTGAGCCGTCTTCGCCGCGAAGCTGCGGAAATGATCGATGCGTTCGACACCGTGCTTGCCCCCAACTACGATAATGAGCGAGAAGACCTCAGCATCATCGCTTGCGGGCCCATGGTGCCAGAGGCCATGCGCGCGGCTTGGATACTGAAGCAGGAATTTGGCTACGAGACGCGCGTGGTCAACATGCACACCATGAAGCCGATTGATGAAACAGCTATCGTGCGAGCGGCCAAGGAGACGGGAGTTGTTGTCACGGCCGAGGAGCATCAGATTGGTGCCCTTGCGTGGCGCGTCAGTGCCGTGATTACAGAAAGCGCCGAACTATTAGGCGCGCCCGTCATTACAGGTGCGATTGGCGTGAAGGATCGTTTTGGCGATTCCGGAGCCCCGTGGGAACTGATCAAAGAATTCGAAGTCAGCGCCGAACACATCGCGCAGAAGGCAGTGGAACTGATTGCCATTGCGAGGATGAAGAAGGAAGAAGAACGCTTTCAATTGGTGCACTAAACGACTGACTAGTTAAGCACGCCGCCTACGATAGTTCGCACTACTTCGCCAGTTGGCGAGAAGGCGACAAGGTCGGCATCGGCGCCAGGTTTCAGCATGCCCTTTCGGTGTTCCATGCGCAATACGCGCGCAGGGTTTAGGGTTGCCATGCGAATGCTGTCCTGAAAACTAACTTTCGCAAAACTCATCATGTTCCGAACTGCGCGGTCAAGCGTCAGGACGCTGCCCGCAAGTTTTCCATGTGACTCACAGCGGTTATCGCGTACTTGTACCTCAAACGGACCTAGCCGGTAAGTTCCGTCCGGCATGCCGGTCGCGCTGATGCCGTCGGTAATCAGCACGGCACCATCTACCCCCTTACACCTCACGAAAAGATCCACAATGATCGGGTCCACATGAATTCCATCAGCAATGATGTCTGCCGTCACCTCGCGGTCGGTAAGAATCGCGCCCAGTAATCCCGGGTCGCGATGGTCAAATCTGCGCATGGCATTGAAGGTGTGCGTAGCGTGTCGCGCTCCGGCCTGGATGCCCATGAGACCTTGCTCCAGAGTGGCGTTGGAATGCCCAACACTCACACACACACCTCGTCGCGCGGCGTCTTCAATAAGATCGACCGCACCCTCCAACTCGGGAGCGATGGTGAGTACCCGGATGCGACCCGAAGCCGCATCCCACATTTGGTTGAAAGTTTCGCTTGAGACCGTTTGCAGATCGACGGCGGGGTGAACTCCACGTCTGGCATGGCTCAGAAATGGGCCTTCGAGATGGATGCCGAGTGGGCGCGCACGAGACGGGTCTTCAACCGCGCCAGATTGCGACCGTTCCGCCGCGTTGGCAAGATCTTCCAGCGACTTCAGCGTCCGATCCAGTGGGGCGGTGACGGTTGTCGGACAATAACTGGTGACCCCGTGCTGCGTCATCAACCGCTCGATGGCCGCTAGTCCTTCTTCCGAGCCTTCCATGACATCGTGCCCGGCGCCGCCGTGAACATGGATGTCAATTAGTCCGGGCGTCAAGATGGAATCGCCGAGGTCGACAACTCGCGCCTGAGGGGGAATCGACACGGAATCTCTGTTGCCCACGGCCGCTATGACTCCGCTATCGATCACGAGGACCGCATCCTCAATTTGCTCAATAGGAGTAAGAAGTTGGCGGGCAAGTAGAACGGTTGACAAGGTTCGCGCTTCCATCCTCCAACGGGTGTTCGACACATGAGTGTACGACGCCGCAGCCAGAGGCAACGACGTTTTGTGCAAAAATTTTCTGCTTTGCCAACCTAAGGGTGCCCGGGTGAGAGACCGCACCGCCGAACTTCGCAGCCGAACTCGCCGCACAACTGAAGCTCGCATCATACGGTCGCCGCCGTTCTAAAAAACCTCTGTTATAATGAGGGTCTCGGCGTTCTCTCATCGGCATCAGCTAAGTGATTGAGGCGCCCGACTGCGTTGCATGGCTCGCGCAGTCCCTTCAATGTCGGGGAGTGGCTCAGCCTGGTAGAGCACCTGGTTCGGGACCAGGGGGTCGGAGGTTCAAATCCTCTCTCCCCGACCAATCTTTTGCAACTACTTATAGCGTCTGCCGAGGCCGCAAGATAGACCTACCTGGTTGTGGCCCAGGTGTCCTACCACTGTTAGCTGCATGAATACCGCACTTCTTACCCTACGAAGAGCAGGGACCGTTTACAGAATCGACTACAGCGATGTGCCCGAAAAACCCATACACATTTACTGGTCTAGTTTAGTTTGTGCCGACCACGCCATTATCGCGAGCTGCTCCTCGATGCCAGCGATCTCCGGATACGGCGTGTTGCTGCGCAGCATCCGATAGAGTCGCACGGCTAATCTTCGCGCTGCCGCCATCTTGCACTGCCTTGGCCTTGTGGTGACAGCGATGCTGATACTGCTCGCGAAATCCTTCATCGAGCCGGTTCACCGACTTTACGCTTTCGAGCAGCAACATGCGCCATAAACGGATCACCCTTGCTTGCTGATCGAACCCAGCCGGCGCGGCCTATCCGGAATTCAATATCTTCCCAGAATTTGTATCGTTACACCGGCTCGGCACACAAGGTGCAAATTATCTTCCGCTCGAAGTCGCCTAGGGCAGGCACTTAGTGGTCATAAAATGACCGAAAAGTTGTAACCGCTTCCCAATAATTTTCTTTACACATTTACTAGCGAGATAGTACTAATTACGAGCTTCATAGTTACCCAGGGCTATGGCCGTGATCAGAGCCCGCCATTGCAAGACGCCGGATTCGCTCCTGAACCCGGAAATTCTCCTCGGAGACAAATGATGAATCGTCGCCTACCTCGTCGTAGTGATGTTGTCTTTCTTTGTATCCTGGCCACAATCCTCGCTCTGTCGCCGATCGCCGGTGCGCAGAGGAGAGACGGCCCCACCCCCGAAAAACCGACGCTGATTGCCGATAAGATCAGCTACTTGCCAGGCGAGACGATCGTCTTTAGCGGTGGAAGCTGGAAGCCGGGAGAGGGTGTCACGATCGTCATTAAAACCGATTCCGCGGGCATCGTCGCCACCATCCACGGCAGCGCCGACGAAAATGGCATCTTAAACATCTCCGCAACTATGCCGAAGCTGCCTTCGTTGGGCAGTGCTAACACTGGCGGCAAGAACACGCCGATTCTCACAGCTACCGCGATCGGTTCCTCGGGGTCATCGGTCTCTACTCAGTTCACTCCCGGCCATGCTCCTACCGATGCCGAGCGTCTTATCGACGAGGAAGAATTCTGGTTCCATCGGCTAACCTATCCGACGGGCCACTACTCGCCCGCCTGGCTGCGTAAGGCTGCCGAACAGGATTCGGCGATCAAGCGCGGGGTGCCGGCTGGGCGCAACAATTTGGTATTGAACCCCGAACTCGGCATCCAAGGTCTGAGCACCTCAAGCTTCACTGCCCTTGGTCCGATGCCCGAGCACATGACGGGTTGTTCCGGCTGTTATGACTACGGAACCACCGAGGGACGCGTCAATGCCATCGTGACCGATCCGACGACCACCACGAACGGCAGTATCGTCGCCTACATGGGCAATGTCGGCGGCGGCGTTTGGAAAACAACCAACTGCTGCACCGCCAGCACCACGTGGACCGTCACCACCGATAGTCCGCTGTTGTCGACCACCAGCATTGACACGCTGGCGCTCGATCCCAACGACCACAATACCATTTATGCCGGAACCGGCGATCTGAACTACGGCTCATTCTCCATGGGCAGCCAGGGTATCTTTAAGTCTACCGATGGCGGCAATACCTGGACTGTTCTGGGCGCCGACGTTTTTGGCCCCGAGTACATCCAGCCGGCAGGCAACTACCCGCAGTACGACTCGGTCGGCAAAGTTCGGGTTGATCCCAATAACAGCAACAACATCGTAGCCGGAACCAAGAAGGGACTTTGGTTCTCCTACGACCAGGGCGTGACCTGGACCAATTGCCTTACTAACAGCTTCGCTAGCCAGCGCCAGGACATAACCGGCCTGGAACTCACTGACATGGGCGGCGGAGTAACCCGCATTCTGGCAGCCGTGGGCGTGCGTGGTTTCCCCACCTATGTGCAGTACGATCTAGGGAATAATGGCGCCAACGGCATCTATAAGGGCACTATGCAAGCCAGTGGCTGCCCCGCGTTTACATCCATAGCGAGCAACGCCAACGGTTTTGTTTTTGGCACTCAGGTGACCGGCAGCCCGTACCTTACGGGCGCACTGATGAATGCCGGCAGCGGCGTTCCGTGCAACTATCCTTACCTAACCGCGCGGCAACGCGACCTATTGCGGCAACGGCGCTACCGGGGGCACGACAACGAACGGTGGTACGGTCAACAACCTTGGCCGCATCGACATCGCCGTCGCACCCAGCAATCCGAACGTCATTTACGCCCAAGTGGGGTCCATCAACTGGAATAACAACACCAATTGCGGCAACACCACCGGCTGCCAACTTGGCGCGTGGGCCAGTAATGACGGCGGCGCGACCTGGAGCTTTATGACGGGCTCGGCTGGCGGCTCACTGCTGGGATGCGCTAGCAGCGGCACCGGCTCGAGCGGTGCCGCCGACTATCCGCAGAACTGGTACGACCAGGGCATCGCGGTCGATCCCAATAATCCGGATCGTGTCTTCTTCGATACGTTCGAAGTCTTTCTGGCCAGCCGCACCGGCACGGCCTGGTACGACCTCACGTGCGGATACAACGGCACCAGCGTGAGCCAACCACGTGGTGCATGTGGACCAGCACGCTCTCGCTTTCGTTCACGGCTCGTCCGACATTCTTCTGGCGGGCAACGACGGCGGCGTTCATGCCACCCTAAATGCCAGCACCGCGGCCCTTAACACCGCTCGCCCCACATGGATGAATCAAGATGGCGGCATCAATGCTATCGAGTTCTACTCCGGCGACATCAGCGGCAACTTCGCCACCTCGGCGAATCCCTCTGCCGTCGGCGGCGCTCAGGACAACGGACCCAGCTCGGTGATGTTCTACCGGCTCCCCCACAGGCGGTGCGCAGTGGCAGATGGGCCTGGGCGGCGACGGCTTCTCCGGGTTGATCGATCCGATGGGCACGGGTTCAACCCAAGCTCAGGGCACGATCACAGTGTCGGGTCTTGCGACTGCCGGTCAGCAATTCCAGATCGGTACGCAGGTCTTCACCTTCGTCACCACGAGAGGCGGCACCGGCCAGGTCACGATAGGCACAAGCACCACGACGGAAGCTACCAACATCGTGACCGCTATTACCGCCGACCTCCCGTCCTTGGTGACGGCCGCGCGCAGCGGTTCCACGGTCGTTGTAACCGCCGTCACAGGCGGCAGCAGCGGCAACTCGATTATTTTTAATAACATCAATGTTAGCAACTTCTCCATGAACGGGGGCGGGTTCCTCGGCGGCACGACGCCTGGTGACGACACCGGTAGTCTTCGCTACTGGGAAGGCAATAACAGTGGCGGCTTCAGCCGTTGTATCCACAACTGCACGCTGCCAAACGCGACCTGGACATCCTGGAGAGGCAGTTGGACGGGCGACACCCAGTCTTTCGTTCTGCCGGTTCACCTCTTCCACGGAGGCATACCAGGAGGGGATGACTGCGCCGCCGCGGGCACGACTTCCGGCTGCGGACACCTGCTTGCCGGTACCACCCGCGTTTGGGAAACCATCAGCGGCACCTCGTCAACCTTCAGCACCAGCCAGTGGTATGTAACCAATAACCCGATCATGGCAAACCTGACGAAAGGTACTCTGGGCAATCGCTCGTACATCAATCAGGTCAAGTACTCGCCCAAGTACCAGAGCGTGGCTATCGCCGGAACCAACGACGGCAACGTGCAGATCGGCTTCGGTCTGGGTACGGGCACGCAAGCGCAAGCCAACTGGGTGAACGTTACCGGCGGCAACGCCGTGCTGCCCAACCGTCCGATCATGGGCATCGCCCTGGATCCAAGTGCTGCGGCGGCAAGCACTCCAATTGGATACGCTGCGGTCGGTGGCTTCAACGCCAACACTCCCAGCACTCCCGGCCACGTGTTCCGCGTTGTCTGCACCATGACCTTGACCCCATGCGACGGGTTCACCTGGACAAACGAGACCGGCAACCTGCCCGACATACCGGTCGATTCCATCATCGTCAACCCGAACTACCCCAGCCAGGTGTTTGCTGGCTCTGACTTCGGGCTGTACTACACCGATGACATCACCGCCAATCCTCCGGTATGGAACCGCTTCAACAACGGCCTGCCCAACGTTATGGTTTGGGACATGTCGGTTGATCGTGGCTCGACCACGCTGGCATTGTGGACCCGCAGCCGCGGCGCCTATGCCTGGCCGTTGCCCACCGGTCCGGAGGGGGGGCCGGCCGGTCCGGCGACGATGTCCACTCCGGCGGCGGGTTCTACCTTGACCGGGAGCTCGGTGAGCTTCACCTGGTACCCGAGCGCCGCGGCGCAGGCCTACTGGATCGACGTGGGCAGCACGTCGGGCGGCAACAACTATTACCAGTCCGGCAGCCTGCCAACGACCACGCTGTCGCAGACGGTCAATAGCCTGCCCACCGATGGCAGCACCATCTACGTCACGCTGTGGACCGAGATCAGCGGCCAATGGGTGAACAATCAGTACACCTACACCGCCTTCAACAGCGGCAGCTCCAAGGGCGTGATCACATCTCCGGTTCCGGGTTCGACCCTGACCGGCAGCAGCGTGGTCTTCACCTGGAACGCCGGTGCCGGCGCAACGGCTTACTGGATTGATGCCGGCAGCGCTCCGGGCGGCAACCAGTACTTCCAGTCCGGAAACCTGGGCAACGTACTGACGACGACGGTGAACAATCTACCGACCGACGGCAGCACGGTGTATGTCACCCTGTACTCTCTCGTCGGTGGAAACTGGCTCAGCAACGCCTACACCTACACCGCGTTCAACATAGCCGGCGGCCAAGGCATGCTTACGACTCCGACTCCGGGTTCGCAGTTCACTGGCAGCACCGTGACCTTCGACTGGACGGCTGGCGCAGGCGCATCGGCCTACTGGCTTGACGCGGGAAGCAGCCCTGGGGGCAACCAGTACTATCAGTCTGGCAACCTGGGCAACGTGCTGACGACTACGGCGAACACTATGCCGACGGATGGCAGCACCGTTTACGTCACCCTGTACTCCTACATCGGTGGACAGTGGTTGAGTACCGGCTACACCTACACAGCGTTCAACCAGGCCGGTGCTTTGGGAGTGATGCAGACTCCGCCTCCTGGTTCCATGCTGAGCGGCAATCAGGCGACTTTCACCTGGAGTGCAGGTGCGGGAGCCACAGCGTACTGGTTGGACATCGGAAACGTTCCGGGCGGCAACCAGTACTATCAATCGGGCAACCTGGGCAACGTGCTGACCACTACGGTGTATAGCTTGCCGGCCGATGGCAGCACCATCTACGTGACCCTGTACTCCTATGTGGGTGGACAGTGGTTGAGCAATGCTTATACCTACACATCGAATCCGTAAGATTTGAAGTGATTCACCGCCGCTAACCGGCGACGGCTTTAGCAGGGCGCGGATGAAAATCCCGCCCTGCTTTCTTGTGAGCCGCGTACAGCAAGCCCCTCCGGCAGATCGTGCCGCCATGATTTCGGCGGGGCGGCTTTTTGCGCGGACGGCAGACGCTCGCGTGCCTCATTTTATTCCGGCGGACGAGTCTGGCTTTCCCGGATCAGCTATGATTGGCCTGCTTGGAGGTCAGTATCATGAGAACGGCGACTCTCGCCGGCCTCGCTTTTCTTCTGCTGGCAAGTCAGTTGCGTCGGCACAGGTTGGTGTGACCATTGACACCCGGAGTGTGCACATAACGAGGGGCACCGGCGAGAGCAGAACTTCTGCAGGAGTAAAGGCGCAGCAACTTGCCTTTACCTTACTTGACACGCGCCAAATCGCAGTCGGCGAGGTCTTCGATTTTGAGCTGGCAATCACCAACCGATCCGACGAAAAGCGGAAGAGAGCTCCGTGGTAGTGACGCGGGCAGTCTTACGAGGAGATGGCGAAATGCGATTCGTGGCCGTAGTACTAATCACCGCCTGCGTCGGTCTATCCTGCGCCGGCCAGATGAAGGCTTCGCGCCCGGCGCAATCCGGCCCCGCTGCTCCGACCAAAGCGGTTCCGAACGGCGTGTGGGGCGGTGAGCACATTCGGATGGAAGTAAACGACAGCGGCGCAGACATTGAATTCGACTGCGCCAGGGGAAGTATTTCGCAACGCTTGGAGCTTGACGATAAGGGGCGCTTCAAGGTCCAGGGTATCTATATGGCGGAGACGCCGGCGCCTGCCGCGGTTGATGGCGGCTTAACTGCTTCAGGGGTCAAGGCGACCTATACCGGGACCCTCAGCGGGTCGAGCTTGCGGCTCGAGGTTTTCATCGAGGGGCAGGACATGCCGCGGACTTTTGATCTGGTGCAGGGCGATCAGGGTCATCTGGCGAAGTGCGCCTAATCCAGGAAGAGGTACAAGCGAGGCAGCCGCCGGCGCAGTATGCTTTTGCAGGTTCGATGTCGCGTTTGGTTGGGTCGCATGGAATTTTTAGTTAAGAGGAATACTGGACCCCATGGTTGTCGCTTGCAGACTCTCGATACACCTTCGGACCTGGTTGTGCGCACTGCTCCTGCTGCTTTGCGCGTCGTGCGCCTTTTCGCAAGAAGTAGTAGCGGTGCTATCGCAGAAGGCCGACTCTCTGGTCAGGCAAGAGATGAAAGAGCAGAACATTGCCGGCCTCTCGCTTACGATTGTGATGGATAAGAAGATTGTGGTCTCGCAGGCTTACGGTTTCGCCGATCTGGAGAACCAGGTACCGGTGACTACGGCCACGCTGTTCCGCACGGGATCGATCGCCAAGCCTATGACCTCGACAGCGGCGCTGGCGTTGTACCAGGCTGGCAAGCTTGATCTCGACGCTCCGGTACAGAAATACTGTCCGGCATTTCCGAAGAAGCAATGGACGATTACGACGCGCGAGTTGCTCGGTCACTTGTCGGGCATTCGCCACTACAAGCAAGACAATTCTGACGTTTTCAGTACCAAGCACTACGCGCACATCAGTGACGCGTTTGAAATGTTCGCTGGCACCCCCCTACTGTTCGAGCCGGGCACGAAGATGCAGTACACCACCTTCGGCTACGACGTCGTGGGCTGCGTCATCGAGGGCGCTTCGGGTGAGGACTTTGTCACAGCGTTAAATACGCTGGTGCTGGCTCCGGCGGGGATGAGATCAACTCGTACCGATGACGCCTTCGTCATTATCCCGCATCGCAGTCGGCCCTACACCCTGGCCGCTGATCATAGTTTGCGCAATTCGCCCTTCGTGGATACCAGCAATAAAATTCCCGGCGGTGGGTTGGTTTCAACCGCCGACGATCTGGCGCGCTTTGCCATCGCGCTAGAGAGCCGTCGGCTGCTGAGTTCGGCTACCACGCAACTAATGTGGACCTCGCAGAAAACCTCTGATGGCAAAGCGACCGGCTATGCCTACGGATGGGGAGTTGGTGACGCAAACGGTGTGCTCACGGTCGGGCACACCGGCGGTCAGCCGGGCTGCAGCAGCGTATTGTGGATGCTGCCCAATCAGGGATTTGCCGTCGCTATCATGGCCAATACCGATGAGGTGAAAGTGCAACCCATCGCAGAGGCGCTGACCAAAGCCTACTTGCAAGCGCACAGCACAAGCGGAAAGTAGCAATGATGGGCGTTCAAGATTAACAGGAACGGGCGGTGAAGCGGATCCGCTTCATTCGGTCAGGCGAGAGAAAGTAATAGTCGCAAACCGTAAGCGGCAACCACGGAAGTTCAACTCATGCAAAGGGACGGGCAATCTCATGTCAGACTATCTGCTCAAGACGGAACCGACGGTGTATTCTTTTGCCGATCTGCAACGGGAGAAAGAAACGGTGTGGGACGGCGTAACCAATCCGGCTGCTGTGAAACATCTCCGGGAGATGACAGCCGGAGCAAGGTTAGTCATTTACGAGACCGGTGACCACAAGAGTGCGGTGGGCACCGCATCGGTGCTTTCCGTCGACCCCGCTGATCCGAAGAATCCCATTGTGAAGATCAAGGCCGGAAAACCGCTGGCGCAGCCGGTCTCTCTGGAAAAGATCAAAGCCAACCGGCTGTTCGCAGATTCGCCTTTGGTCCGCCAGGGAAGACTTTCCGTCGTTCCGCTGACGAGCGCGCAATACGAGGTGCTGACCGGCGATTAGTGTGCGGAAAACCTACAATGCAACTCTTACAGATTAGGCAATGCAGCCTCGTTCTCGGGTACGGACACTAGAACGACGCGCTGCGATCCAGGGTCGACCACTCGCTGCATCAGGACCGCCGCGATTGCCATGAAAACTCCACCCGCAACGACTGCGGCCAGCCGATTGTTGTGCAGCAGGTGATTCATAACCCAGCCGAAACCCAGCGAAGCAATGATCTCGGGCAGGACGATGAAGAAGTTAAAGATGCCCATATACACACCAGTCTTTTCAGCCGGCAGGGATCCGGCCAGAACCGAATATGGCATCGACAATGTGCTCGCCCAGGCGATTCCCACTCCGACCATGGAGAGCAGCAAGAAGTTTTTGTCGTGGATGAATGCCACTGAGATCAGGCCAAACGCTCCGCACAGCAATGAAAGGCTGTGTGCCCACTTGCGTCCAACCAGCGTCGCCAAGCTTGGCAGGAAGAATGAGAATCCGAAACACACGGCGGAGTACATTCCGAAGCAGATCCCAGCCCACTCGACGCCAGCGGTGTAGAGCGGCGATGTCTGGTCAGCCGCTTCAAATACGTTGTGTGCCACAGCGACAGGGAAGTACAGCCACATGCAGAAGAGTCCAAGCCAGGTCAGGAGTTGCACGGGAGCCAACTGCCTCATAGTCAGCGGCATTTCACGAATTGAGGTGAGAATTTCCGAGGCATGACTTGCGATGCCGCGGCGCTCGGACTTTCTCCGGCGGAAAGCCTCGATGTCTTCCGGCGGGTACTCCTTTGTCGATAGGATGGTCCACAAGACAGCACCGAAGAAAGCCGCAGCGCCGATATAAAAAGACAACCGGACGGTTAGCGGGATTGCGTGCCTGGAACTCTCCGCCGCCAGATGGAACACATTCGTCAGCAACCAAGGTAGGGCCGACGCGACCACCGCGCCCAGGCCGATGAAGAGACTCTGCATAGCGAAACCGGCAGTACGTTGTTCCTCCGGCAGCAGGTCGGCGACAAACGCGCGGAACGGCTCCATGCTGATGTTGATCGAGGTATCGAGGATCCAGAGCAGCCCAGCGGCCATCCACAAAGCGGAACAACGCGGCATCAAGATCAGCGCGCAAGAACTGAGGATCGCACCCGTCAGGAAGTAGGGACGGCGGCGTCCCAGGCCGGTCCAGGTGTGATCGCTGGCGTGGCCGATGATAGGCTGCACGATCAAGCCAGTGAGCGGAGCCGCCAGCCATAGAATCGGGATCTGATCGGCGCGGGCCCCCAGATACTCGTAGATGGCGCTCATGTTGGCCATCTGCAGCCCCCAGCCAAACTGGATGCCGAGAAAGCCGAAGCTCATGTTCCAGATTTGCCAGAAGCTTTTGCGGGGCTTTTGCATGCTTTTTATCCGGGCCTCACAGCAGGCAGTCGTGGGTCCCTTGTCGCCGATCCCTGCTTCGCCAATGAACTCGAAGCCTAAGCGCCAAAAGATGACATTGTCAATCAAAGCCTCTGTGAGCTCGATTTCAACCGTGAGAGAATGCCGGGATGGTTATCACGACGCCGGAAGCCCTCGTCGATCAGGAAGTTCGGCGAATGAGTCGTGCTGTCCGCCGGTGCATTTCTGCTCTTGCGGTGGTCCTTGTATTTTCATGTGCGGCATCGGCCCAGCCCAGTAGCGAGCCCCGCATCTCGAAGGTCGAACCTCCAAATTGGTGGGTCGGGTTCCAGCCCACCGTTATGGTCTTGCTTTACGGGGATAACCTCGCCGGAGCGAACATCTCGGTGAATTATCCGGGTGCGTCTGTCACCAAAGTAGAAACTCAACCTGACAGCAAACATGCTTTCGTGTGGCTGAAATTCGATTCCACTGTGCATCCCGGAGAGCTCGTTATTCGGGTGAAGACACCTGCGGACGAGACGCGTGCGTCTCTTCCGCTGTTGCAGAGGTCACCCCAGCAGGGCAGGTTCCAGGGAATCACCCCCGACGACGTCATTTATCTAATCATGCCGGATCGATTCGCCGACGGCGACCCCAGCAATGATCAGCCGAAGGGAGCGGCGCCCGGAACATACGATCGCGCTCGTCCCAAGACCTATCACGGCGGCGATCTGAAGGGCATTCAGGAACATTTGCCGTACCTGAAGGAACTTGGGGTGACCGCGCTTTGGCTTACGCCGCTCTATGACAACGACGACTCCACCTCGGACTATCACGGTTATGGTGCGGTTGACGAGTATGCCGTCGAAGACCACTTCGGCACGATGAAGGATTATCAGGAACTGGTCGCGGCTGCTCATCAGCTCGGGTTGAAAGTCCTGCTGGACATGGTACCGAATCATGTGGGTCCCAAGCATCCGTGGGCCACATCGCAGCCCGCTCCGAACTGGCTGCACGGCACGATTGAGCATCACTTGAATACGGATTATTACTATCCGCCGATTACTGATCCGCATGGCGTGAAGGCAAATTACGTGAGCGCCCTGGAAGGGTGGTTTGCCAATGTCTTGCCAGACTTGGCGCAGGAGAATCCTCTGGTCGCAGAGTATCTGCTGCAGAACGCCCTATGGTGGGCTGAGAGCGGCGGCATCGACGGCTTCCGCATTGATACTTTTCCCTACGTTCCACGGAGTTTTTGGTCCTATTACAACGATGGCCTATTCTCGATCTACCCGCACTTTTTCACCGTGGGCGGGATTTACAACTCCGATCCCACGGTGACCTCATACTGGGCAGGAGGGCAGACCGGGTTCGACGGCGTTGATACCGGGTTGACCACTCCATTCGATTTCCCGATGAACTCCGCCATTCGCGACGTGGTGGCTCACGGAGCGTCCGCAAAAAAGATTGTCGAAGTGCTTCGGCAGGATCGGCTTTATCCGCATCCCGAGCTGCTGGTGACGTTCATCGGCAACCACGACATGACGCGTTTCCTCACAGATGCTGATGGTTCGTATGAAAAGTTAAAGCTGGCGTTTTCTCTGCTGGCCACGTTGCGCGGAATCCCTCAGCTTTACTATGGCGACGAGATCGGCATGACCGGCGGCGCCGATCCCGACAATCGCCACGATTTTCCAGGCGGCTTTCCGGGAGATTCTCACAACGGCTTCCTGGCGAGCGGACACTCACCGGAAGAGCAGGATATCTTCTTGCATGTGCAATCGCTGCTTCGGCTGCGGCAAGCGCATCCCGCATTAAGGGAAGGACGGCAATGGCACGTCGCCTGGGATGACACCTATTATGCGTTCGTACGTGAAACCGCTGAAGAAAAGTTCTTCGTCGTATTTAATAATTCGGGGACCGCGCGGGACATAATAATCGCGACCGAGGGCACGCCATTGGAAAATGCCCGTCAGCTTGAAAATCTTTTTGGGCCAGGCAAAACGGTGTTGAAGCAAAATGCCTTAACGGTGACACTGCCGCCAACCAGTCTCGCCGTCTATAGCGTGCATTAGATCGCGGCGGTATATGCTGCGCCTCACGGCAGCGTCTAGCTCGGGATCCAATGGGGTTTCGACGAGAAAAGACCATTCACGATGCCGATCTGGTAAACCAGGAAAAGGCCGAACGCGACACTTACCAGGCCTGAGGTCGCAGTAATCCAGCGGCCAGTCCGATGGAAACGCTTCGTGGTGAATATCAGCGGCAAAGACATGGCGACCGTCATCATCATCATTCCCCCCAACGTACCAAGTCCAAACACGAGCAAGTAGGCGGTGGCCCAGAATGGACTCTTAATGGTGGATAACACTAGCAAAGCTACCGCGGCGGACCCGGCTAGTCCATGGACGAGACCAACCACGAGCGGCCGTAGTGTCTGATAGATACCGAGCGACCCTACCGTCCTGTCGAAGGTGCTGCCCAAGCTGGCGTCGGGTATCGTCGCCGGAGTGAATCGTGTAGTGATCCAACTTAGAATGCCCGTCAAGTTCAGCACGCCCAGGAGAATCAACATCAATGCGACTGAGAACTCCATGGCCAGCCCGAGCCGGGGAGGGATGACGACGCCAAAAATGATGATCGCGGACCCTACCAGGAAGATCGTCAGTGTGTGCCCCAATCCCCAAAGTGCCCCGATGGTGGCCGAGTTCTTGATCGATCCTTGGCGGCTCACGATGGTTGATACGGCCACCACATGGTCGGGATCGGTGGAATGGCGCATTCCGAGAAATAGCCCCAGTAGAACGACCGTCACAAACGGTATGAGCTTGTCTCGGGAAACGAAACCGAAGCCACCGGAGAATGCTGAGGTAAATGCTGACGCCGCGATCCCTACTCCCAGCACGACCATGAATGCCGACGATAATAGTGGGAGATAACGCTGGAGTGGCCTTGCGGGCCCTACCCTTGCGATAAAACGTTTCGCATACACCATCGTCAATCCGACTGCGACCAGAACTAGTGCTAAGCCAAGACTGAACGCGGTGATTAAGAACAAACCGAAGCCGATACGATGGAGAGAAAACGCGCTGAGCAGCACGACTAGCGCCGCGGGGCAGGGAACGATTCCTCCCGTAACGCCTAAGGCGCAGAGTTGGCGAAGAGAAATCGGAGCCGCAGATGGGTGAACCTCTGAAGATACGACGTTGGTATTGCCGGACTGCTTGAACATCGACGTCAACCAATGCGAATGTTTTTCGCCGGAAGCATGCGAATGCTCGCCCGTCTGACCGGTCAAATGACGCAAGAACATGAATATGCCAAGGCCGGTAACCGTTAAACCTGAGACCGCTCCGAGCCACGGATAGAGCTGTTCCGGAACGATGTAGCGCGAAGCATAGAGCGTCAGCACGCCCAACAAATAAACCCCTGCTGTGTGCGCAGCAGTCACCACAAAACCGAGAAGCACAGCATGACGTGCGGTCCCTCGCGACCCAACCAGGTACGCCGCCACAATGGTCTTCCCGTGACCAGGTTCGAGCGCGTGCAGCGCTCCCAAGCCGGCCGCTATGAGCGCTGCTGATAGCAGAACCCAGGGGCCCAAGCTTCCCTGTGTGGAGATCAACTGAGTGAATCTGTTCTGCGGCGTCTTTTGAGAATTGGCTCGCAGCGGTATAGCAGTCGTTATCTCGGCCGGTTCTGGGGGTGCCGTAGGCAGAGAGGGCTTTGTGTGGGTTACGGCGGAATGGTCTGTGAGCGCTGGCGTCGGCGGCTGCTCTTGTTGCTTTGATTTCGGGACGGCCGGGGAAATGCTTCTGGCGGTTGACACGCGGCTCCTCGCGGCCGTGTTGTCTGGAAATAAGGCAGTCGTCTTGAATTCCACGCTGGCGGTGGTCTGTTGTGGTGGGCTGTTCAACAAATCGGTCGAGTAATTTGTTAGTTGCTGGCTGCGGTCTGTGGCGGGAGCCGAGCTACTCAGAACGGAGGCACCTGCTTCCGCGACCACGACAACTTCTTTCCATCCTGCATGACCGGAATAGTTGTTATCGGTATAAGTCAGCTTCCGCAAGACGGGGCCGCTCCCTGGGGGAAACGTGCCTCGAAACACAAACCCGATTTTCATCGTGGGCAGCCCGCCTGCTCCCGCCAAAAATAGGATTTGCCGACTCACACACTGCAACGGCAAAGGCTGCCCCTCACTTTCCAGGGACAAGCCGGTTTCCAGGAGTTCCTCTTGTTTCGATAGGTAAGGCTGAAGGCTAGGATCACCAGCCTTTGGGGTCAGTCCGAACTGGCGAATGTCCTGGTAGGTCGGTATTTCCGCAAAGTCGAGCAGGTAGAGAATGTCAACTGAAGTGGCTCCAACCGTGATTTTGGCATAATGGTTGATGCTGAAGTTACCCATGGGATGAGCCAAGGCCTCTCTTGAACTCAGCAGCAGAGGGATCAGCAGAAACAACGCGATCATCTGCCCACTCCAAAAACGACTAGCGGATTTCATGTTTGGCCCTCATTTGGCGGCTGCGAGCGATTTCCTCGAGAGTTCGCCTAGCCTGTTCGGCATAGAAGATGCGGAAGTGAGGGTTTATCTTCAATGCAAGGTTGAGATCGCTTTGAGCAGCCTCGTCGTTGCCCAGCGACCACTCGATCATGCCTGCGTGGAACAACAGGATTGAATCCTTAGTCTGCAAACGGAGAGCTTTTTCCATGGCCTGCCTGGCTTCGGGCAATTGATGGTTCCTGTAAAGAACCCAGGCAAGTGTGTCCCACGTGTAGATGTCGTGCCGGACTTCCAGTTCTTTGCGCGCCAGGTCAAGAGCCTGAGGAAGCTTGATTTCCCTGTCTGCATAAAAGAGTGCCAGTTCGCGATTGTTCAGCACTTGATTCACCTTGCTGAGATATCCGATGTATTCGACCATGTCGTATTGTTGCTGCGCGTCCACCCGATTTCCCGTCCGCAGGTAAACATCCCCCAGGTCGGCAATGTATTGAGGGAAGGGAACGATGTTGATAGAAAGCTTGTAAAGCCGGATTGCCTCGTCGAAGTTATCTTGAGCGGCCCGAACTTTTGCCAATCCGGCGAGAGAGCGATAGTGATTTGGATCGGACACCAGCGCTACGCTGTAGGCCGTTCCCGCGCTTTGTAAATCTCCCTGCTGAAAGTATCGTTCCCCAAGCTCGTAGTAGAGCCACGCAAGATTTTCCTTTGGGATGTTGAGTTGCATCGCGGCCAGCAGGGACTGCTTTAAGAGCCGTATTGACTCTGCTGTATCGCCATTCAGGAACTTTAGATAAGAGACGCGGCTATCCGCCATATATGCGACGTTCAACGGCGAAGAAGTGGCCCCTCCGAAGCTCCGGAGTGTGCTGTATGCATTAGAGGCCTTCTCATACTCTCCCATGTCGGTGTAGGCATCACCCTCAATGGCGAAGGCCACCAGGTTTCCCGCTCCCATTGCAATCGCTTGTTGTGTGGACGAAAGCGCATCCGTGAAGCGATGCTCTCCCATATAGACAAGCGAGAGATCAACCAACGTGTCCACGGTCGAAAAGCTTTTTCTCGCCAATGCGATTGATTGGTTGAGTGTCTTATCAGCCAATTCGTAATACGCAACATCTCCGGTCTCTCTGGCCTTCTGAAGATATGCCGCACCCAGCCGGTCATAACTAACGGAATCACCGGGCGCCTCTTTCACCTGATTCTGCAGGGCTGTGATTCGCCTGTCGGTTTCGCTGACGGCTCCGAGCCCGATTCTTCCGTCGAGCTGACTGGATACCGTCGGAGAAATTGGTTCCCCCGCACCAGTTTCCGCGCTTTGCGAGAAACCTAGCGCTCCAAAAAGAGCCAGAACCGGGAGAATACGACCGATCATGTGTCGCCTCTATGAGTAGTCAAAGAACGAATCGTGGTGGGTACGTTCTTAAGCGGTCAGTTGGATGTGCCAGGCAAAAAACAATTCGCCGGTAACAGGAAGTTAATATTCCACCCCACTTTGATGATGGCCGCGCACGCGAACGCCTCGCCTAGTTTTTGTTCAATCCGGAAGCTGCTTTGCTCCGTACATCACGTGTACCCGGCCGGGGACTAACGATTAAGAACCCTGTGAGGCGCACATGCAGAAACAGCAATTGCGTGCAGTGCTCGCGGCGATGCTGACTGTGGCCATCATGATTCCACAATCAGTGTTCGCTTCGAGCCACCGTGAGGCCCCTATCACCGCGCTCGACACTAAGGCCGACATTACCGATTGGTACACCTTCGTCAGCTACGATCACCCGGATCGTGTGACGATGATTATGAATGTCGATCCTTTTCTCGAGCCCTCTAACGGACCGAACTATTTTCCGTTCGATCCTAATGTGCTGTATGAAATAAAGGTAGACAACAACCACGATGGCGTCGAAGACGTCACCTTCCAATTCCGTTTCACAACGGAAATTCGCTTACCAGATGTATTCACCGGGTTTGTCGGCGGCATCGCCGGCATTCCACCAATCACCGCCCTCGATGGTCCCGGATCAGAAGGGTTAAGCCTTCGCCAGACCTACACCGTAACCATGGTGCGGCATGACGGCAGCAAGGTGCAGCTCGGCCAAGGTCAAACGCTCTTTGCTCTTCCCAGCAACGTAGGTCCGCGGACCATGCCTAGCTACGGTTCGCTGTATCAACAGGCGATCTACGACTTGGGCGGTGGAATGAGGGTTTTCGCCGGTACGGTCTCGGACCCGTTCTACATCGACCTGGGTGCGGCGTTCGATTCGCTGAACTTCCGCATGGCGGCCGGTGGTGGGGTCCTCTCTGCCTCAGTAGATGCCGACGACAAGCATAACTACGCTCCCAACGCTGTCGCAGGCTACAACGTCAACAGCATCGTCCTGGAGGTTCCCATAACAATGTTGACGGTAGATGGTCAACGTCACGATGCGAACGATCCCAGAGCGGTCATCGGGACCTACGCGACGACTTCTCGACAGCAAACTATGGTCCGGCGCCTACAGGGCGGGGCTCAGGGCGATGGAAGTTGGCAGCAAGTCCAGCGGCTGGGGAACCCCCTCATCAATGAGCTGATTATCGGAACGGGTTCCAAGGACAGATTCAGCATGGACGATCCGACCAACGATAGCCAATTCGCCAACTACTTCCTGAATCCACTGCTAGCGCAGATTTTTGCGTCGTTCGGGATTCCGGTACCACCTCCACCGCGTAACGACTTGCTACCACTTGTGCAGTACCTGCCTCCCATTTGTCCCGGTTGCGGCCCAGGGGACGCCGGTCCAATTGCAGACCTCCTGCGGATCAATACCGGCATACCGCAGACGCCTTTCTTCCAGCAAAAGCGTTTGGCTGTGCTCGCCGGCGACTTCGGGGGATTTCCCAATGGGCGTCGACCGATTGACGATGTAGTGGACATCGCCGCTCGCGTCGTGTCCGGCTATCTCGCCGATCCTTCGATGTACAACACAAAGATAGGCGACGGAGTCAACATTCCATCCAACGGCTTGTTCGGACGATTCCCGTACGTGCTACCTGCGTACAGCGGTCGCGACAGCCATCACATAGGGCCTGGCCAGTTCGGTTGTACGGGCTATGCAAATGGCATTTGCCCGACCAACTGAACAAGACCCGGGATCAAGGCCGCTCGGAAGGCGGGTGGCCTTGTCTCCTTCTTTGCACGAGAACGGGTCCCTAAGGAATGAATGTATGAAGAAAATATGCACTTTAGTTTTGCTGACGCTCTGGACAATCAGTGCTTCTGCCCAGCAGGCCGTCCCCAAACTTACCGATTCTGCTGCGCCCAGTGGGCCGGCAACAGTTCTTACCGCAACATCCTCCGCCCAAGCGGTCATCAATGCCCAGGCGATGGTGACAAGAAATCCCAAGAGTGCTGATGGCTATGCCACCTTCGGGTTTGCCCTCTGTCATCGGGCAGAGGAAATCTCCGATGCCGGTCTGTACGCCCAGGCCGACGAGGCCTTCAATAAGGCGTTGGAGCTGGCACCCAATGATTTCGAGGCACAGAAAGGGCAGGTGTGCGTTGCCTTAGGCCGTCACCAGTTTGCGCGCGCGCTTGATATGGCGACTGTCCTGAATAAGCGCGTGCCCGATGACGTGTTGGTGTATGGAATGCTTGTCGATGCGAATGTTGCCCTGGGTAATTACGGTGAAGCAGAAAAAGCAGCCCAATGGATGCTCAATCTGCGGCCCGGAAATACGCCCGCCTTGATACGCGCAGCGCGGCTGCGGGAGGTATTTGGCGATCAAGAGGGCGCAATTGAACTGTTGAGAATGGTTCTGGCTACGGCGGCACCCGGCGACGTAGAACGGCATGTTAATACCTTGTCACAAATTGCACATCTGAATCTGGAGATCGGGAACCTGGACGCCGCGGAAGGGGAGTTAAAGCAGGCTTTGACCATGCTACCCAACGCTCGCAATGCACTTACTAACAAAGCTCAGCTTTGCCTCATCCAAGGACGACTGGCTGAGTCAGTGCAGTTGCTGCGTCAATCCTACAAAGCTGCGCCAGAGCTTGAAACGTTGTATAGGCTAGCTGAGGCGATGGACGCCGCAGGTATGAAGGACGCAGCTAAAGGTACCTTCGCAGAATTCGAACGGCAGGCAGAGGCTGAGTCGTCCCACGACGCCAATGCAAATCGCGAACTCATCTTCTATTACGCCGACCGCGCGAACCAGCCGGCTCGGGCGTTGCAAGTCGCCGAGGAAGAAGCGTCGAGTCGCCATGACGTTTATACGCTCGATGCTTATGGCTGGGCGTTACACAAGAATGGCCACGACGCCGAGGCTAAGAAGCAGTTGGAAGTGGCACTGAAGGTTGGAGTGCGCGACGCCTCAATCTTCTACCATGCCGGTGAAATCGAGTTGCAGCTCGGTAACGGCGCTCAGGCGGAACGCTACCTTCATGCAGCTTCTGAGATGAACTCGATCCATTCGCGAGAAGCACGAGTTGCGTTGATGACTCTGCGATCGGCGCGCGATACTTCTAGATAGCTGAGCAAGATGATCCATGGGGGCGACTGAATACCTAAACCTATGACGTTTGTCCTACCAGACTATTCTCGACATGGACCCGATTGCGTCGATACCTTCATGGCACAGAGGCGTCATCTATATTGTAAAACTGTACATTTATCCACTACCTGCTGTTCTCAGACTGATTGACACCCAGTCGCCTCGTGAAGCACAATTCTGAAACTCTGTTTCCTGAGTTTGCGCTGTCCCGTGATTTCTCCCAAAAACCTTCGGCGTGACATCTCATCTTGCGATGCCGGTGCGGTTCGAGAGGAAGATTGAGGGAGAATCTCTGTATTCACTTGCCCAATTGATAGCTTAGAAAGAGGTATGTTTTGACCAAGAAGCTGCTCCTCGTCGTATTCACATTCTTGCTCGCTGTCGGCTGCATCTCGCAGGCGCAGACGCTGACCCGACTCACCAACCAGCCCCCGGACGGAGCCGGCATCGGTTTTGTCTTAACCGATGGAACGGCAATCTTCCAAGGCAACATCGGGAACGATTGGTGGAAGCTCACACCCGATATCAATGGAAGCTATGTCCACGGAACTTGGAGCCAACTCGCCAGCCTGCCCAGTGGTTATGAGCCGGACGCCTTCGCATCAGCTGTGCTCTCAGATGGGCGGCTCTTGATCGAAGGCGGTGAGTACAATTTTAATCAGTTCGTGCTTACCAATCTGGGTGCGATTTACGATCCCAAGCTCAACACCTGGACGCCGCTGAATCCTCCTCCCGGCTGGGATTACATTGGAGACTCGCCGGCACTGGTGTTGCCCAATGGCCATTTTCTGATTGGCCGCAAATTGGATATGCAGGTGGCGGAATTGGATCCGGCGACACTTCAGTGGACATTATTAGGATCAACTGGCAAGAGCGATTTCAATGCCGAGGAAGGCTGGACCCTGATGCCCGACGGCACCGTTCTAACAGCGGATGTGTTGGACAATCCTAACTCGGAAAGATACATCCCCTCCATGCAAGAGTGGGTGTCTGACGGCAGCACGATAGCGAATCTGCAAGGGCCGCCGGAAGAGGGTTGCATTCCGTACGGAGGTGGTGAATATTGTCCGCCGGGTGAAATCGGTCCGGCGATTTTGCGTCCTGACGGCACCGTGTTCGCAACCGGAGCGCTCCACCTCGGAGCTTCTACTGGACACACGTCCGTCTATCACCGCGGAGCGCATTCTACCGATCCCGGCACTTGGGTTCCCGGCCCGGATTTTCCCAACCGCGACGATGCAGGCGATAATTTTGCCGCTTTGCTGACCAACGGAAAGGTTCTTGTCGAAGGTAACTCAGGCAGGCTCTACGAGTTCGACGGAACCAACTTTACTGCGACATTGCAGAGCAACTTCGGCAGCCTACTCGTGCTGCCTACGGGAGAAATAATTCTCGGGGGTTCGGAAGTCTATACGGCGAGTGGGACCTATATTCAACCGTGGACGCCATCCATCTCTATCTGCCCAACCACGGTAGTCCGCGGTCAGACGTATATGATCTTCGGCAGGCAATTCAATGGCTTGTCGCAAGCTAATGCGTTTGGAGACGAGTATCAGACCGCAACCAACTATCCCCTGGTGCGGATCAAGAATATCGCCACCGGACACATTTTCTACGCCAAAACCCATGACCATAACACTATGGGGGTTGCTACAGGGGCTGTCCCCACCTTCACCCATTTCGACGTACCTGCTGGAATGGAGACCGGACCGAGCAGCCTGTATGTAGTGGCTAACGGAATTCCATCACTTCCGTTCAACATAACAGTCAACTAACGACCCTAGACAGCCCTTCTCCTGTGCTGCAAAAACCGCGCGGCACAGGAGGAGAGTATTTCTATATTGGTGAAGATTGCAGTCTATTGCTTGTTCTTAGCAGCCAGCAGTTCATTTCTGATTTCTGCGATGGTGTTCCCGTCAGCCATAAAATCATAGTTACCCTGACTAGTAGCCAAGTGGAGCATTCCTTCAGAGTTAACTTTAAAATTCTTGATATCGCCCTCTGTTAGCTGTATATCGGCCTCGCAAACCTTGGGGCTGGGAGCCGATACACAATGATAGGTTACGCCGCTGGAAGCCGACACTGTCAAGCTACCATTAGAGTACCATTCGGTGGCCTCTCCAGGAGTGGTTTTGACGAAGAATCCAAGCTTGTTAACGTGACGATGGCGCACTCTAAAACTGTGAGCGGAAGCCTGCACCGTCGGCGCGGGCGTGGGCAGCACGGACTGTCTCGGCTGGGTTTCTGCAACTCTCCGTTGACTCATTTCAGCCGCTTGTAATTCGCTGTTCCAGGATTGGTACTGTCCCGGATAAAAGCGGTTCATAGCGGTAACCAGGTATGTTGCCTGAGAATAATTCTGGGTCTGCAGCGCGTTCTCGAACTGGGTACGAACCTGGTCCTGTATCTGACGCTCCATTTGAGGGCCACCACTGCTTCCGTGCGCGGTGGCTTGCTGGGCCCAATATAACGCGCAGTCTGCTGGGGGCTGCAGCAGTCGCTGGGCCGCATACATAGTTCTGGCCTTGTTTAGTGCTACAGCGCCCAAATCGACCGGTGGCTGCGGCTTCGGTTGCCGCTCCTGCTTTGGTTGCGGTGAGGGTTGGATGGGTTTTTCCACCGGTTCGCTTGGCACAGTTGGCAGCGCAAGAGTAGCCGGAGGGTTATTAGTAGACGTCTGCTCTTCCGATCGGGGCGGAGATTGTGTCGTCGATGAGGACGTACCTCCTCCAGAAGAGAGGCTGCCAGCTATGCGAGTCTTGTCCGCTTCACGCGAGCCAACTGTTTTCCAGATCACAGCTCCCGCGATCAAGATCAAAGCCAGACATGCAACCGCTCCAATCTTCAGGTTCCTGGATGTCAAGAAACCGGTGACTGGCGGAGGAGTTGTCCGAATGTCGATCTGCCCAGCGTTCGCCGTCGTTGTTGGCGTTTGAGCCGATTGAGGCGCTGGGGTAGTGGCAACCCCTAATGCAGGTGTAACTTTATGGATGCTTCCGCCTACGGGTGTCGGTATTGCGGTACCGTCCGAACTCAGCACCGGAGAAACCGCATCTAGCCTCTCCAGAGCAGCGCCAAATTCCTCCACGGTCCGGAATCGCGCTGCTGGGTCTTTCTCCATCGCCTTCAGTACGGCCGCCTCAATTCCCGGCGGTATATATGGGTAATAAAGGCTAAGCGGAGGCGGGGGCGTATTGACATGGTCGTACTGAACCTGAAAGTCGCTCTCGCTTTCGAAAGGAACATGTGCGGTGAGCATCTGGTAAAGCGTAACCCCGAGGGAATAAATATCCGAACGAATATCGACCCCTTGATTTCGGATCTGCTCGGGAGACATGTACGCAACTGTCCCGACTGCCACTCCAGTACGAGTCAACCTCCTGCCACTTAGAACCTTGGCGATGCCGAAATCCATCACTTTCACGATGCCGTGCCGGTTAATCATGATATTGGCCGGCTTTATATCGCGATGGATGATTCCGAAACGGTGGGCGAAACCGATACCGAGCAGCGCCTGCTTAAAAAGTGGAATAGCGTCGTGGTATTGCATTACGCCGTTGCGCAGGACGGTTTGCTCGAGGTTTATGCCATCCACATACTCCATGGCGATGAGCCAGTTACCATCGACATTGATGAAGTTATAGAGTGTGGCAATATTGGTATGGTTGAGGTTTGCCTGCGCTTTGGCTTCCGACTGAAAACGCTCGATCAAGCCTGGATCGCGGTTCAACTCAGTGGAGAGAAACTTTAGCGCTACAGTACGTTCCAGGTTAACATCGACGGCTTTGTACACTACTCCCATGCCGCCTTCGCCGAGTTTCTCCTCGATACGATAGTTCGCGATCTGTGTGCCAATCATGAAGGGTCCACCTCACCTTGCGATTAGTTCGTGCCGTTCGTATCCAGCTTCAAAACTTGCAGAGTGATATTGTCGGGTGCCCCGCGCTCCTTAACGAGTCGTACGAGCTCTTTGCAGGCTTCGGTAGGGGGAAGGTCTTGCAGAACCCCGAGAAGCTCCTGCTCATTCAACAAACTCCAAAGACCATCGGTACACAGCAGGAGAATATCTCCCGACGACAGCGGGATCGGCTCATGCGGAACCTCCGGCTGCAATTCGTCGCTTACGCCCATCGCCTTAGAAAGCACATGCCGGTCCGGATGAGTGTCTGCGTCTTCGGCGCGAATGATGCCGGCATTGACCAAATCAGTGACATGAGAGTGGTCGGTAGTAAGGCGAGTCAAAATACCATTTCGAACGAGGTAGAGCCGGCTATCACCGATGTGGGCATAACAGAGATAAGCATCCGCCAGTGCAACGGCGGTACAAGTGGTTCCCATTCCCGAGAGCTGGGAGTGCTGTCGAGCACGTAGTTGGATCTGATGGTGCGCGGACTGGAAGCCGGCCAATAGTGCGTCTTGCGGATTGCCTGCACTCTCGCGATAGCCTTGACGCACGGCTTCGACAGCTAGATGACTTGCTTCTTCCCCACCTTCGTGGCCGCCCATGCCGTCCGCTACAACTGCGAGGCGCCCCTTGCGCAGGAACTCTTCATCACTATCAGGTTCCCAATAGCCGTAGTAGTCCTCATTGTTCTCGCGTTGCAGGCCAACATCGGTAAGGTTGGCTAACTCAAGTCCAGCTCGAATCTTCACAGGCACTCACTTCAGTCTATAAACACTTAAGCTTTAGAGTAACTTCACCCAGGCGAATCAGGTCATTGTCTTTGATTTCTTCGCGTGCGATGCGTTTGTCGTCACGATTCAAATAAGTACCGTTCGTAGAGTCGAGGTCGGTCAGGAAGAATTTGCCATCCTGGACGCGTAGACTGGCGTGTTTTCCAGAAATTGTGGGATGGGAAATCACTATGTTGCATGCAGGATCGGAACCTAACGAGTTTTGACCATCGCGAACACGAAAATCCCTGCCCTTGTCATTACCATCGAGGATTACTACCCAGCCCATCAAAGGGGCCCTGTGGAGGTCGGCCATGACCACCGTCTTGCGGACCACTGGCGCGGGGATTTGAGTGGCTGTGGGTGTAGAAGCGGAGGAGTCAATACGGGTCTTCTTTAAGTCCCCGGGGACGGGCATGAAGCCCGTTTTTTGACAGTAGGGGCACATATCCCATGAGTCTTCCATCTGATGTCCGTTTGCGCAGAACTTAGCCAACGTATCCCCCGATCTTTCGTGCTTCCTGGTGGTTAGACACTATAATAGGTGAATGTTGCAGCAGACTTACCAATGAGAATTTTGTCTCCGTTCTTAAGCGGGACCTTGCTGACTCTCGGAGAGTCCATGGAGTTAAGAAACACCCCATTGGTAGATCCACGGTCGATTAGCACCACACTACCGTCCAAAGGAACGACCCAGGCATGCTCTTTGGAAACATCGTCTTCGGAGAGCACGATCTGACACTTGGATGAGTCACGGCCAATCAAGAGGCCCTGCTTAGGCACTGGGAATCGTTGTCCGGAGAGTGGTCCCGCGGAACATTGCAAGCTTCCATATGACTGGACCCCGGTGGCGGGGAGAGCGGGAGCCTGGGCCCTTCCGGCGGGAATGCCTGCCGCTGCTGCGGTGACGAGCGGAGCGGTCGCTAGCTGCGACTTGCGCTTACTCATGATGAATCCGCCGACCGCGAGCAATACCGCGGCTACGGCTACCCACATAAGCGTTCCCCAATACTGGAAACCAGTATTCTTGGGAATACGGTCGATGTACTCCTGCACAAACGGAAAACCGGCACTCTCTTCTTTGATCTGCAATAGCTGGGCCCGCGCCTTGGTGTAGTCCCCAGCTTCAAACGAAGCTAGCGCTTCCCTGTATTGGACGGAGAGTTCACTGTCCCTGGGTTTAATGTTCAGTTCCTGGATGAACTGTTCCGCTACCGACATGGGAACCAGATAATTAATTCCCTGCACATCCTCACCTGAAGCTCCGAAGGTCGCAATCCCGATGACTTCTCCGCGCTCATTGAATCCCGGGCCACCGCTGTTCCCATGGTTAATGGCTGCATCGGTCTGAATAGCTTTCCAACCTCCAGGCATGGGCGCTGCCCGGCTGTACCTTCCGGCGGTCAAGGTAGCTTCCACTCCTGCCTGTTCGTGTGTACCCCCCACTTCTGCCGCTGCTGGAAAACCCATTACATAGATCTGGTCGCCTTGCGATAACGTACTGTCATCGCCAATCGGTACGGTGGGAAGATTGTTCTGCTCGACCTTCAGAATTGCGACGTCCTTGCCGGGTGTCGCCTCGCCCTGTTTCCTGATATCGCATTCCAATTCTTTGACGGTGGTGTTCACGCCATTAAATACGGGAATACTTGCTGTTACCCTTTCCGGCTTCTCGTCGTAGTCGAGTACCTTGATGCCCCCGTCCTTGCTATAGCCTCTCAAAAAATACTCTCGAAATGCCTTCATCAAGTCGGTTCGGAGCGGATCATCCTCGGGCAATTCGACCTTCGCAGCCAAGCTTCTAATTAGTGCGTCGGATCGTTCTTTAATCACCAGATTGGCTGTGTAATAAATGAGGGTATCTTTGTCCATGCTGACGACATGCTCATTCGTGACAATGTAGCCATCGGGAGTAATTATGAAGCCCGAGCCCTGGCCCTTAATGGCGCGGCGCTCAATGATGCCATCGCCGGAGCGAGTCAAATAGAGGTCAGAGTGCTTGGCTATCTCCTGGAGCATCGCCCTGCTTTCCTCGTTGGGGGCGATGAGTCCGGCCCTCGCTTGGCGACGAATACTGTCTTCAAGGGCGGCAGAATTTCTGATCGCGGGATTCCACACTCCGAGTCTCGCCTGCCAAACACTATTGATCATTATCACGCCAGGCTTGTTGCGCTCGGTGATCTCGTGACCACTCAGAACTTTCGGCGCGTCAGCTCGCACGCTAGAGAAAGCGACGAGCGCCATTGTGAGCATCACGAGCCGGGCAGTAAGCCCTGAACCGCTTGAACGCCGCACCTGAGCGTTGCCACTCCGCCAGCATCGCGTCGCCTGTACCATGAAACTCCTCCCGTCATCTGATGGATCGAATGAGCATCACCTTGAAAGCCGAAAAGACCGCAGATTGCCGCCGCTGCTTCGAAGGGAAGGGATCAACTCCATCATAGGAAGGGGGCCAGGGATGCATTCTCATTGCCGCAGTCGGCTTCAAAAGTGGGGGGAATTATACCCCAGGTATTTCCGGTTTCGACCACAATTTAAGCGGTCCAGCACAGAATCTTGAGGTAAAGAGAGCAGATGCTATCGGCGCAGAAGCGGCATTTTTGAGTTAGATGACGCATTCTGGCAGCGTCGTTAAGGCGGTTACTACGGTATTACTCGGCCTCATAGATAGTGATCAGATAGCGCCAAGCATGTACCGTTTCACAACGATCAACGCGCTAACCAATTGCTCCACTTCGGTTTGTTCGTTTCCCGGAACTCGGTCGGATGGGTCGGCCAGCCCCGACGGACCAAGGATGAGATCGCCATCGTGTCAGTCCACGCCGACCCTCAGCCGATGCGCCAAAAGCTGTAAAGGCATACAAACGTTGTCTTTCATCTCGGCTGGCGTTCGTTCATTGCATGTGCTGGCCGCCGTTGATGGAGATGTTGGCGCCTGTCACGAAAGCCGCCTCGTCGGAGCACAGATAGATGATCAACCCCGCGACTTCGTCCGGCCTGCCGAGCCGGTTGATGGGGATTTGCGGGATGATTTTTCCATCGAGGATGTCGGTGGGGATCGCCATCACCATTTTGGTTCCGATATAGCCCGGCGAAATGGTGTTGACGGTTACGCCTTTCTTCGCCACTTCAAGGGCGAGAGCTTTGGTAAACCCGTGCATTCCCGCCTTCGCCGCCGAGTAGTTGGTCTGGCCAAATGCGCCTTTCTGTCCGTTCACCGATGAAACGTTAATGATGCGACCCCACCCGCGTGTGACCATGCTGTCAAAAACCTGCTTGGTCATGTTGAATACGGAATCCAGGTTGGTGTGGATCACTTCGTCCCAATGCGCTTTGGTCATCTTCTTGAAGGTATGGTCGCGGGTGATACCGGCGTTGTTGACGAGGATGTCGATTGGGCCAATTTCCTCGTGAATGCCTGCCACGCCATGCTCACAAGAATCGTAGTCGGCCACATCAATTGGCGTTGCCGCGAAGGAATAACCGCGCTCCTTCATAGTGGAAAGCCAATTCTTAGCGGTTGCGTTGGCCGGAGAGTGAGTCACTACGACCTTATAGCCGGCGTCGTGCATCTTCGTGCTAATGGTTTCACCCAGTCCGCCCATACCCCCAGTAATTAATGCAGTTCGTTGCGCCATGTTTAATTTTTCACCTCACGTATCTATTTTGAATGCCACAGTGACGTTTTGGCAAAGCCGCAGGCAATGAAATGCGACGCTGAGCTTCTCCGTTGGGGCTGTCACTGCCGTCCTACGCGACCTCTGCTAAACTCGACTGTTTTGCGGTGCGTCGAGACGCGGTATCAACTTTAATTCGAGGCAATCATGGATATCAGAACGGTGGGAGTAATCGGGGCGGGAACAATGGGCAACGGCATTGCTCATGTCTTCGCAAAGAATGGATATAACGTCGTGTTGGTCGACGTGGAGCAACGTTTCATCGACCGCGGTCTGCAGACTATCGGCAAAAACCTTGAACGCGAAGTTGCCAAGAACAAGCTGACAGCAGAGCAGCGCGACCAGTCGTTGAAGCGCATCACGGGCACGGCCGACCGCAAGCGGCTGGCGGACTGCGATTTTGTCGTGGAGGCCGCCAGCGAGCGCTTTGAGATCAAGGCCGAGCTGTTCCGCGATCTGGATTCAACCTGCCGGCCGGAGGTCCTGCTCTCGTCCAACACTTCGTCTATCTCGATAACCAAGCTGGCCGCAGTGACCAAGCGGCCAGACAAAGTCATCGGAATGCACTTCTTCAATCCTGTGCCGGTGATGAAGCTGGTCGAGGTAATCCGCGGATTGGCGACGTCGAATGAAACTTTCGCGACGGTCAAAAATCTCGCCGAAAAATTGGAGAAAACTCCGGTCGAGGTGAATGATGCGCCAGGCTTCGTCTCCAACCGAGTATTGATGCCCTTGCTGAACGAGGCCATCTATACCGTGATGGAGGGTGTGGCCACTCCTGAAGCGGTGGATGAAGTTTTCAAGCTGGGGATGGCACATCCGATGGGCCCGTTGACTCTGGCAGACTTCATCGGACTAGACGTCTGTCTCGACATTATGCGGGTGATGCAGTCCGGGCTGGGCGATCCCAAATACCGGCCGTGTCCGCTGCTGATCAAAATGGTCGATGCCGGATGGCTGGGGCGGAAGTCCGGGCGCGGGTTTTATCAGTATTAGTCGGGCCGTATGAACACGAGCTTGGTGGCGCGGAGTGACGAAGCTCACTGCTGCAGCGATCAATCTGTTTTACGCTGATGAGAGCGGAGCCGACCCAGGCTTCCGAGGTAACCATGAGTCTTACTGCCAGTATTGACCTCATCGAAAATCGGACCTTTTCTGAGTTGAAGCTGGGCGACTCCGCCAGCATTTCCCGGACCCTCACATCCAAGGACATCGAGATTTTCGCGATCATGTCGGGGGACGTGAACCCTGCTCATGTGGATGAGGAATTTGCCAAGAGCGACATGTTCCACAAGATCATCGCCCATGGCATGTGGGGCGGCGCGCTCATTTCGACGGTGCTGGGCACTCAGCTTCCCGGGCCGGGGGCGATTTACCTTAGTCAGTCTTTACGTTTTCGCCGGCCAGTTGCCGTAGGCGACACGATTACGGTGACGGTTAAGGTGGTCGAGATGGACGAGGGCAAACACCGGGTCACACTCGAGTGTCAGGCCACGAACCAGGACAGCGAGATCGTCATCTCCGGGACTGCCGAGGTGATCGCGCCGACAGAAAAAATCGCGCGCGAGCGTGTCACGCTGCCCGAGATCAGGTTACTTGAGAAAGGGCGGCAATACCGAAAACTAATCGAGAAGACGAAGGGGTTGTACCCAATCCGCATGGCGATCGTCCATCCCGTCCAAGTGGCTTCTCTGGTGGCTGCGATCGACGCGGCGGAAGCGAACCTGATTGTTCCAGTGTTGGTAGGGCCTGAAGCCAAGATCCGTGCCGCTGCGGAGAAAGGGAAGCTCGACATTTCGCAGTTCGAAATGGAATTCACGGAACACAGCCATCAGGCGGCAGAGCGTGCCGTCGCTATGGCGCGTGAACATAAGGTGGAAGCACTGATGAAAGGCAGCCTCCACGCTGACGAGCTGTTGCAATTTGTGGACTGCCCAAAAGGCTTGCGCACGGCCCACTGCATGAGCTATGTCGCAGCCCTGGAGCTGCCCAGCTTCCCGCGTGCACTATTCATCACCGACACCGTGGTAAATATCTCGCCCACGGTGGAAGAGAAGCGCGACATCGTGCAAAACGCGATTGATCTGGCACATTGCCTGGGAATGCCGCTTCCAAAAGTTGCAATCCTGTCAGCGCAGGAAGAAGTATCCTCAAAGCTGTCTTCGTCCTTCGACGCCGCGGTGCTGTGCAAGATGGCTGACCGCGGGCAGATCACCGGAGGCATCCTGGACGGGCCGCTGGGATTCGACGTGGCAGTCTCTGAAGCCGCGGCAAAGGCGAAAGGCGTGAACTCGCCGGTTGCGGGTAACGCCGACGTTCTTGTGGTCCCGGACTTGGAGGCTGGCGCCATTTTGGTAAAGCAGCTCGAGTACATGTCGGACGCGCAGGTTGCGGGCTTGGTGGTTGGCGCTCGAGTGCCTATCGTCGTGAGCAGCCGGACTGACAGCACCCTGGAAGGTCTTGGCTCGTGCGCTCTGGCGCTGTTATCAGCGCGCAGAAATCAAACCGCAGCATCCTCGCCAATTCTGTGACGTTGTACCACAATCGTGTGACAATGGTTACAGAGAACACGTCGCCCACAGTGCCACCATGGTTAAGACACATCAAACGTCCCAGATGTTTTAGGGCGCACTGGCAATGGTAGGTTGAATTTCTTGAGTCGGGATTGGGCGATATTGTTTTAGGGTGGTCATAGGGCCCCAGTTTTCCAGACGCCTCTTTCATAGACGACACTGCGCCATCTCCTGGATCCAGCAAGAACATTACGGAAGGAACGCTGACATGGCACGCATGCTTGAAGTGACTGACTTGATTCTGCGAGATGCGCAGCAGAGCCTTCTGGAAACCAGCATGGCTCTCGAGGACATCATCCCAGTTTGCGAAGACCTCGACAACGCGGGCTACTGGTCCTTGGAGGTCTGGGGCGGTGCTTCCTTCGATTCCTGCATCCGCCTGCTGAATGAAGATCCGTGGGAGCGGCTGAGGACGTACCGCAAACTGCTGCCAAAGAGCAAGCTGCAAATGCTGCTGCGCGGTCAGAATCTGCTGGCGTATCGCAACTTCGACGATTCCATCGTCAGCCGGTTTGTAGAGAAGGCGGCCCTAAACGGAATCGACGTGTTCCGAGTCTATGATGCGTTTAACGATGTCCGAAATCTGAAGACCAGTTTGGAGGCGGTCAAGCAGACTGGAAAGCACGCGCAAGCGGCGATCTGCTATGGGCCAAGTCCGGTATACACAACCGCCGCATACGTACAGCTAGCGCAGAAGATAAAAGAAATTGGTTGTGACTCAATCTGTATTCGGGACGCAAGCGGTTTCCTGAAACCACAAGCTGCCTACGATCTGGTTAAGGGCATCAAGGAAAAGTGCGGGAAAGACACGCTGGTCAGCGTGCACACGCATGCAACGACGGGCGTAACCATGGTGTCGCTGATGAAGGCTGTCGAGGCAGGCTGTGACGTGGTGGACACAGCGATCAGTTCGTTAGCGTTCGGTCGCGGGCACAATCCGACGGAAAGTTTTGTGGAGATGCTGGAGGGCACGGGCTACGAATGCCGGCTAGACATGGAGAAGGTTCTTCGTGTTAAGCAGCACATCGCGACCGTCAGGCCGAAGTACCGGAATTTCCTGGACGGGCACGCCGGTGTGGAAACTGAGGTGTTTGAGAATCATATTCCAGCGTCGATGATTTCGAGCACGGAGTACCAACTTAAAGGGCAGGACACGGGGCACTTGCTGCAGGACGTATTGTCCGAAATCCAGAAGGTGCGCAAAGATGCTGGATATCCCGCGCTGGAGCCCCCGGCGGACCAGATCATCGGCACGCAGGCAATATTCAACCAACTGCAAGGCGAGTACAGAGTGCTCACCTGTGAATTTGCCGACTTGATGCTGGGTTATTACGGCACCCCTCTGGGTGAGAAGAATGCCGAAGTACTGACGATGGCAGCTGCTCGTGCCAACAAACAGCCCATCACATGCCGAGCGGCCGACCTCCTCCCACGGGAATGGGAACATCGGCGAGCAGAAGCTGAGGCGCTGCCTGGCTTCGACGGCACCGATGAGGATGTTTTGACCTACGCCATGTTTCCGAAGATTGCGCCACAGTTTTTCAAGACTCGGGTGGAAGGTCCGAAGCAGGTCGGCGACCAGCCGGGAACCACGACTCCGGGACCGCGAGACGCAAATCGCGGAGTAAGTACCTCGACATTACCAGTGACTTACGTCGTTACCCTTAATGGCAAGGAACACCAAGTTACGGTAGCACCTGCCAAGTAACGAAACGCACGAAGCTGCGTTCGGCTATTGCAGCGAGCCAGGAGGCATAGATGGCTACACCAACGGTTAAACCGGCCAATACGACGATGGCCGAGAGAATCAGCGAGCTCAACGAGAAGCGCGAGAAGCTTCAGCTAGGCGGCGGCAAACAGCGAATCCAAAAGCAGCATGAGTTGGGCAAACTTACCGCCCGGGAGCGTATAGCCAAGCTCGTGGATCTCGACAGCTTCCAGGAGATCGGTCTTTACGCCAAGCATCGCGCCACCTTATTTGGTATGGCGGACAAGGACCTGCCGGCCGACGGAGTTGTGACCGGGTGCGCAACCGTCGATGGCCGGCTTATCCACCTTGCCAGCCAGGACTTCACCGTTGCCGGCGGAGCGGCGGGCGAGGTGCACTGCGCAAAAATCAAGGAGATGATGCAGCTCTCGATGAAGACAGGAAGCCCGTTCGTCTTCATCAATGATTCCGGTGGCGCACGGGTGCAGGAAGGCATTGACAGTCTGGCGGGTTACGCCAGCGTATTTTATAACAACGTGATGCTCTCCGGTACCGTGCCGCAGATCTCCATCATCTGCGGGCCCTGCGCGGGTGGAGCAGCGTACAGTCCAGCCCTCACCGATTTCATCATCCAGACCAAGCGTGCTCAGATGTTCATTACCGGTCCACAGGTGATCAAGCAGGTGACGGGTGAGAGTGTAACGGCGGACCAGTTAGGTGGTCCGGCAGCACAGATGAATCGGTCGGGCGTGGTCCACCTGATTGCGGAAGATGATGATGGAGCGTTGTCCCTGTGCCGGAGACTGCTGAGCTTCCTGCCATCCAACAATCTGGAAGATCCGCCTCGCCTGGCTTACACCGATGATTTGGAAATCGATCCTGAGCTAAACGAGATCGTGCCGGCAGAATCGAAGGTTGGCTACGACATTCGGACGGTGCTCGAACGAGTGCTAGATCACCAGGATTTCTTCGAGATTCAGCCGGGTTTCGCAGCCAATGTAGTGATCGGGTTTGGGCGCTTGCAAGGACGGTCTGTAGGGATTGTCGCTAACCAGCCCAGCGTCCTGGCGGGGGCAATGGACATTGACGCCTCGGACAAAATAGCGCGATTCGTTCGCTTTTGCAATGCGTTCAATGTGCCCTTGCTGACCTTCGTCGACGTCCCAGGATTTCTGCCTGGAGTAGAGCAGGAATACGGAGGAATTATTCGGCATGGGGCAAAGGTGCTCTTTGCTTATTCGGCTGCAACCGTTCCTAAAATAACGATCGTAATCCGTAAAGCCTATGGCGGGGCTTACATCGGGATGTGCTGCAAAGACTTGGGAGCGGACCGCGTGGTAGCGTGGCCGACGGCGGAAATCGCGGTGATGGGCGCTGAAGGAGCTGCGGAAATTGTGTTCCGCCACGAGATCGACTCGGCGGAAAATAAGGTGCAACGCCGCGATGAGCTGATCGAACTGTATCGTCGCACATTCGCGACTCCTTACATATCGGCTGGCCGAAGACTCGTTGATGACGTGATCGAGCCCGCTGAGACCAGGAGATATCTCGCACGAGCATTGGAAGCTTTACACACCAAGCGAGAGCTTCGTCCTGCGAAGAAGCACGGTTTGATTCCACTCTGAGGCACGGAGGCGCTGCATCTTGGTTACTGATACGTCTATCACCCCCGAGACTCTGGCCATGATCGCGGCCAGCGTAACTGCGTTTCTCGGCAAGAAGGTTCGAGTCCGGTCTGCGCGGGCCTTGCGGACACCGTACGTAGTCGGTCGGTGGACGCAGCAAGGCCGGTTGATCGTCCAGACGTCGCATAACCTTGGCCAGCTAAGACGATGACATGTGAACGCAGCATGGTGAAGGCAACGTGGGAAGCGCTTCCGGAGAGGAATGCAGCATGAAGTTAGAGATCTCGATTGACGGGCAAAGATACGAAGTCGAAGTTGAGGTTGCCGAGGAAGACGACTCCTCACGAGCGCAGGACAACCGTCCTGCTCCGGCGACAGCGACCATTCAGTCGACCGTGCTACGCACGCCTCCCAGGCCCGGAGCTTCCTCGGATCCTAATGTCGACGAATCCAAACTGTGCCGCAGTCCGGTGGCGGGAATAGTGGTGCGGGTCGAGGTCATGCCGGGTCAGCCGCTCGAGGCTAACGATCTGATGGTGGTACTGGAAGCCATGAAGATGGAGACTAACGTAACGGCGCCAATCGCGGGAAAGGTGAAAGCGGTCAATGTATCGTCACGCGATGCGGTAAAGATGAACGAGATTCTGATCGAGTTCGAGTAACCGGATTGAAGTCTTGATCTAGCCGCGGGAATGTCCATTCCATCAAGCCTGCAATCGAATCAGCCTTCCCACACATCATGGAGTACATTAGGTCTATGACCTGCGTCACCATAACTGACGGTCAGCGTCACAGCCCGTTGGGTTAAACTCTTCATAGGTTATAGATAACGCTCGACCCTGTTTTAGAGGCGCGGCGGGAAGAAAAACCTCATGTTCTTAAAGCCTTTCGTTATTAATTCTCACGGCCGTATTGTCTTCCCAGGAAATTTTTTCCCTGAGCTGGACTTCAGGGTATTTAAGAGCCTGAAACAGTTCGCCGCAGTTATCCGCCGCGACTTCGGAGAGAAAGCTCCGACCGATCTCGAGATTGTTGGGCGTTTGCAGGCGGGCGAATACAAGAGCCGCTACGAGCTTTGCCGCGATCTGGTATTGAATCGCTTCTGGGTCAATCGCTACACCCTTACAATGTACGAGAAACGTCCCACGCGTTGGGGCGATCTGCCGCGTCAGCGCGACGATATCTTTCTTCCGGTTTACAAGCAACGCGATTCCTCTGCGATTGCGACCAGGATTACGGCTGGTTACCAGGATCTGCCCGCATCCTGGGACGAAGAACTCGAAGATCGCAGCTTCGCGACGCTGCTGGCTGTCTATAAGAACGCCCTTAGCGCGGGAGGGGAACTCCGGCCGGTCCGCCCAACGGTTGCAGAGGCCTTGGCTGAACCCTCTAATCTTACGCGTCAGCTCAAGGCTTATGACCCCGATTATCTCAGCTACACGTTCGACGATGTCGTCGATTGCCTGCATCCCGTGCCTGAACTGGAAGCTTTAATGCGGCAGTGCATGATCCTGCACAACCAATATCCCTGGGATCCATCGACCAGCACGCAATCCGAGATTGGCAAGTTGAAGGATGACGATTACGTGGTGGCATTTTATCCGCGCAACGAAGAAGTGCTCCGTTTCATCCAGCGTGTGAAGAAAGATGAAAATTGGGGACCGCGAATTCGTCCCAACCGGATGATCCGCGCTGACACTCTGGCTCTGAGTCAGCCGGTTAAGCCGTATCCTCCAGTCGAGGTAAACCAGCGATTCAAAATCCTTCCCCGTTTTGAGGCGATCGCCGTCTACGAAGGCGAGGTCACTTGCACTAATGCGGACCTTATCCGCAACCACGCCTACTGCTGGTCGCGCATGAGCGCCGAGGAAATCAGCCAGAAAACCGGCATCGAGGAGCGGCGTTACACCCAGTTGCCGTTGGAGGAAATGGCCCTCCTGGCCGCCAAGAGAGCGCTCGCGAAATCCGGGCGGCGGCCGGCGGAAATCGGCGCGGTCCTGTTTTGCACTTGCACCAGCACCAAGCTCATTCCATCGGTTGCTACCTGGCTTTCGGGTGAGCTCGGACTCATGCAGACTCATTCCTCCTGCGACATCGTCGCGGCCTGCGCAGGTATGTCTTACGGGCTTGCCGAAACCGTCCGCCTGCTGCAGGAGATTGACCGTCCGGTGCTGCTGGTGTGCGCCGAGAAGTTCTCCGACAAGATCGGTACTGTGCGGACGTCGCGCATGATTTTCGGTGACGGTGCAGCGGCCATGGTGGTGGCTCCTGCGCCCGAAGGAACTCCTTCCGATATCGAGATCTTTCAGACTTACGCCAGTGGTCCTTGGTCAGAGGTGAACTCGATTATCTGGCCCAATCCTGAGTTCGATAACAACATCACCGTGTATGGACCGGAAGTGAAGGCCTTGGTGACTCGCTATCTGAAAGAAATGATGGGCGAGCTCACTCAGCTTCCGAACCCCAATGGTGGCGACGGTTCACTGATCGACGCAATCGAGCTGGTGGTTCCGCATCAAGCCAACAAGAACATGGTGCTGACGCTGGCCGAAGCGGCCGGAATCCCTGGTGACCATATCTTCTTCAATATCGAGCGAGTGGGCAACACCTCTTCCGCCAGCATTCTGATGGCTGTTCACGATGCTGTGCGCGAAGGAAGGATCGACCGTCCTATGCGAATTTTTGCGCCGGGCTTCGGCGCCGGGGCTGTGGGCGGCTATGTCGTCATGCGGATCGATCCTGCGATCGTGAGCTGCAATTCGAAAGACAGGAGTTTAGAAATGGCAAATGTGGCAGATGGAAATGGCAATTACCAACCGACTTCGCTGACCGGAAGGGTCGCCTTGGTGACCGGAGCCTCGCGCGGCATCGGACGCGCGATCGCGCTGGAACTCGCGCGCCGCGGGGCAAATGTCGCGCTGAACTTCCGCTCCGAAGCTACCCATGCCGAGAGTGCGGCGGCGGAGATTCGCGAGTTGGGCGTCGAGTGCATGCTCATTCAGGGCGACGTCGCCAAGAAAGGCGAGGCTGCCCGCATCGTCAAAGAGGTTCTGGACAAATGGCAGCGGCTCGACATTCTGGTGAACAACGCCGGTATCACGCGCGATCGTTCGATGCGTAAGATGACCGACGACGATTGGGCCGCGGTCATCAACGTCAACCTGAACGGCACGTTCTACTGCACCAGCGCGGCCGTGCCGGCGATGATCAACCAGCGATTTGGCCGCATCATTAACATTGGCTCCGTGGTTGGCCAGATGGGAGCTTTTGGACAGGCGAATTATTCCGCCAGCAAAGGCGGCATTATCGCCTTCACCAAGACGCTCGCCCTCGAGATGGCGAAGTTCAATATCACGGCCAACGTAATTGCGCCGGGTTTCACGTCAACGGAGATGGTGGACGCAATCCCCGAAGAGATTGCTGCCCAGATCAAGGCCAAGATTCCTTTGGGACGATTCGCGACACCCGAGGAGATCGCCAAGGCGGCCAGCTTCCTGGCTGCCGATGGTGATTACATCACCGGGCAGGAATTAAACGTCAACGGCGGGTATCACATGTAGCGCTTGTTGGGGTCCAGCTGGCGACAGCCTACTTGGACCGTGGGCCCAGCCATCCGTTGATATGCGGCCAAGTATGCTTGCTGGCGCCGCTACCTGCCATAATTCCGATGTGTCCACCGGCGACCCGGAAGAGCTCCTTGTCCTTGCTGCTGACCTTACCCATGATGGGCTCTGATTGACACGAGGGAGTGATGTGATCACCCTCGGCAATGACGGTCAGTAGATTGGCCTTGATTCGCCCCGGATCCACGCGCTCACCGCGGATCACCAGTTCGCCCCGCATCAACTTATCGTTGCGATAGAGATCGACGATGAGCTGCCGGAATGCGCCGCCAGCCAGCGGCACGTTGTCCGTCACCCAGGTGTTCATCGCGTGCCAGGCTTCGACAACCTTGGGGTCATCGAGATTGTCCCAGAGCTTCACATAGTTGCCGACATAGTTCTCGACGGGCTTGAGGGCTTTGGCGCCGTAATCGATCATCTCTCCCGGCATGTTGCCAAATGCGCCGAGCACTTTGTCGACGTCGAAGTAGCGTTCGTCGGTCCAGCGGGCGAAAGTAAGGTTTTCTTTATCGGAGAAAGATAGTGGAGCCGTGAGCAGAATTAGGTTGCGCAAACCGTCCTCACCGCGCAGCGAGGCGTAGATGGTCGTCAGGATTGCGCCGATGCACCACCCAAGCAGACTAAACTCTTCCGAACCCGAGACCGCTTTAAGCTTGCGGATCGCCCGAGGCATGTAGTCGAGGGTGTAGTCGTCGAACTTGAGGTTCTTATCTTCTGGCCCGGGAGCTCCCCAATCGAGCAAATAAACATCGTAACCGTTCTTGACCATGTACTCGACGAAGCTGTGGCCAGGACGAAGATCCAGAATGTAGGGCCGGTTCATGAGCGCGAAGACCAGCAAGAGCGGAACCGGATGGCGCTTTTCTTTCGGCACAACAGGAATGTAGCGATATAGCTTGGCCTTGTTCAGCGTCCAGATGAGTTCCTTCGGTGTCTGCGCGATGGCAGCACGCGTGGTCATTACTTTGGAGAGCGTCTTTAGTCGCTCGACTGCGAGCGTCATTGGGTCCGTCAGTACCTGCGTCTCGGCCATCCTACCTGGTCCCCTTCTTCTTCGATGCTGGTTTCGCCGCTGTCTTGCGGTGCTGGGCGGGGCTTTGCGGCTTGCTTCGTTCAGTCGGCCCCGGTCGCGACATCTTTTGTAAGATGCTGTCCAGCTTCGCATCCATGTCATCGAGCCGCATCTCGACATTGGTCATGCGCTCGGCGAGCGAGACGATATCCGCCCGCGATGGCATGCTCATCTGCTCCAACACTTTAAGCATCGTCTTCTCCACCGCTTCGCGAAAAGGAGAGGATGCCGTGAGGTAGGAATCGAGAATCGCCCCACTGGCTTGGGCATAGGCTTCACTATTGACGGCCTCCACCATGGTCTTCGCCCAGACCTCCATGTAGGCGTCACGCATACCGCGCCAGGGATCCATGGGATCGACTGGCTTGCCATTTCGTGCTTGTTCGTCGGCCATCAACGGCCCCCTTTACCCAAGACTATATACCCAGCGACAGCCCCGAAAACACTCCACGGAGTCTCCTGACGTAAGGAGCCGGAAGTTTTCGAGGCCGTCTAGAACTCGGTACCACGGTCAACTACATTAATTGCGCGAGGCAACCGACTTGAAAGGCTTCGCTGCGATTTCCAGAGCTGCCTTCTGAGTCTCGATCAAGGTTTCGGTTCCACGCTGGAACGAATCGAGGACGGCTGTAACCGGGGCGCCGGCCGCGCCGAGCTGCTTCTTGGTGGTTTCAAAAGCGGTCTTGCTCTGCGCGGAAGCGAAGTCCAGGACCTTCTTCTGCGCTTCCACCGAACGCTCGACCGACTGCTGGAAAATGCCGGTCACGCTGTCGGCGATGGTGGCATAAGCTTCAGCCCGCACCTGGTTGATACCGGCCACGGTCTGGCTCTGCTCGACCACGAGATCGATGGCGGACTTTTGCGTCTCCACGAAGGTCTCAACGGCCTTCTCAGCGATGTCAAATACATAGGTCGCGGGCGTGGGCGGGAAATAGCTGAAAGCCTTTTTCCAGGCGTTCATCCACTCGGCGCTCTGCTCGGCGGCGATGTCCAGAGACTTCTTTTGCAGTTCAGCCAAACGCTCCACACCATTCACGTAAAGCGGAGTGATGGGGTCTGCGAATTGAGGTTTACCAGCGGCGGCTGCCGGAGTAGTCTTCTTGCTTGATTTAGTGGTAGTAGGCATTGTGGGCTCCTTATAAGCTTTTCATGCTGCAATTTATGCTGCACTGCAACATAAGAGAATCATACTCCCTTGGCGCTGCCTGTCAAGGGCAAAATGAGCGAAAATGAATGGCCCCTAAGACGTTGATTATTAAGAAGTATGAGAACCGGCGGCTGTACAACACGGCCACCAGCCAATACATAAATCAGGACCAGGTAGCGCAATTGGTGCGCGAAGGCCACGACGTCCGGGTGGTGGACGCTGCGACCGGGGAAGACCTGACTCGACTGATCCTGGCACAAATCGTAGTGGAAGACGCAAAGGCGCCGGACTCGGTATTTCCCCTCGACGTACTGCGGCAGATGATCGTAGCCTCTGGACGGGCCACGCAGGAGAGTGCGCTTCACTATATGAAGGCGATGGTGGACCTATACCAAAATGCGTACCGCGCGATGCCGTCTCCGATGAACCCTCTGGAGTTCATGCGGTGGTCTCCGCCGGCTGCGACGGGAGCGATTCCGCCGTCAGTGGAGCCTGAAATGCACGCATCAACGTCGCGTGAGGAACGCCCGGGGGATTCCCAAATCGGGACGAAGCCCGCTGAACTGGAGGAGCTGAAGCGCCGCATTGCCGAATTGGAGGCGGCTTCCAAGGCCCCGGCGAAACGGAAGGCGGGGAAGAGAAGAGCGCCATCCCGCCGCAAGTCTTGACGCAGTGCGGCAAACGGACTAGTCTACGGGGTTGGTTCGTGCCCACCGGACTGCAGTCACCGGCGCGAGATGTCGCCGCCTACATATCTCGAGAGCCAACTCCCCAACAGAAAGGTGAACCCCTGACGATGCCGAATACTGCGCAGCAACGTGGTGCTCATGATATGTGCCGCGGGTCGGTCGCGTGACACCCGTCGATGCCGAGCCAGAACTGGTTGTAAGGGAGGAGCGCTTCGCCATGAAAGAACGCTCGGAAAGAGTTGTGGTGATTACCGGGGCGGTGGCCGGTATCGGTCGCGCCACGGCGCTTCGTTTTGCCGAAGAAGGGGCCCGGATCGCGGCTTGGGATGTGTCCGACAAGACGGCTCCGCAACTGCAATCGGCCATCAAGTGGGCAGGCGGCGAGTCGATGTTCACCGCCGTGGATGTCAGTGATGCCAGCGCGGTCGAAGCGGCCGCGGCGGCGGTGGTGGAGCGCTGGGGCCGAATCGATGTCCTCATTAACAACGCCGGCATCGTTCGTGACGCGCAACTGGTGAAGTGGAACGGTGGCAGCCCGGCATCGATCATGAGCGAGGAGACGTGGGATTCGGTGATCGACGTCAATCTAAAAGGCGTTTTCCTGTGCGCCCGTGCCGTGGTCCCGCACATGATCAAAGGCGGTGGCGGTGTGATTCTTTGTGCGGCTTCCGTGGTGGGGTTGCACGGGAATTTCGGGCAAACAAACTACGTTGCTTCCAAGGCGGGTGTAATCGGGATGACCCACACCTGGGCCCGTGAACTCGGTAAGTACAAGATTCGCGTCAATGCCATCGCACCAGGATTTATTGCGACTGACATGGTGAAGGCGATGCCAGAGAGGATACTGGACGCCCTGGTGGCTCGCACTCCGCTGGGTCGCATGGGCACGCCGGAAGACGTGGCCAACGCGTATTACTGGCTTGCCTCCGATCAGGCTGCCTTCATTCACGGAGCGGTCATTTCCGTGGATGGCGGGGTGGTCATCGGGACATAGCAGCTCGCAGCTCATTGACAGGCAGCCTCCCCCTGAGCTTACCCAGCGCGTTGCAGTAGCCCCGCCAAGTTATCGATGATGGCTGTATTAGCGTCGCCTATAACCACGTAGCGCAACCCTTCCTTAGTCCAGGTCCGCAGAGTGAAAGATGAAGCCTTGTCTGCGGAGAAAGATGCCGGAATCGAGAGCTGAGAAGTGTCCCGGAAAATGAAGACCGAGATGAAGTGGCGCTGATAGGCGAACAGGAGGTGAGCACCCGGCTCCTGATGGAAATAGGCGACCCTTCCTCCCAACAAGGTGAAGGGCGTGCCTTGAAGCTCCGGAAGATTGAAGGTAAACGGAATACGGCCCTGAAACCACGGTTTTACCGTGTGCCGGTCGGTGGAGACAACTTCAACCGGATTCGCGCTGGCGAGCGTAGTCACATGAAGATCGGCGAGTTCGGCAACGGTCTTCGCGCTCTGCTGTCGATTTACCGCAATGAACAATCCGGCTGCGAGGACAAGAAGCGCCGCGGTCGCAAGCGCCCAGCGGGGCCAGAGTTGCAAGAACGATGTCCCGCGTACGGTTCGCTTGTTTCGGATTGCGTTAGGCGCCAGTTCCGTCTCACTTTTGGCCAGATCTAAGACCTTAGCTCGCAACTGCGAGGGTGCGGCATAACGATTCCCAGCCCGCCGGACGGCTGCCTTCCTTTCCATCAGAGCCAAAGTAGCCGCGGCGCAAGAGGCGCAGGTTGCCAGGTGAGCGCGGAGGTCCTCCATCTCAGGCAGCGGCAACTCCGCATCCACATAACTAACAACTCGGCTTTGGCATTCTGAACAGTTCATCATTCAATTATCTTCTGGCTGAAATCGGCCTCGAGGTGCGTTCACCGGCCAACATCTGCCGCAGCAGCTTCCTGCCGCGCGCAATTCTCGACATGACGGTCCCGACGGGAACCGATAACACCTGCGCAATCTCCTGATACTTCATCTCCTCTACATCGCACAGCAGGACGGCTTCGCGGTAGGCGACGGGAAGACTCTCGAGCGCGCTTTGTAACGCCTCGCGGGTGGCCGTGGCAAGCACTAACGACTCCGGCGTTTCCCACGTTACTGGAATAGCTTCCTCGTCTTCAGGGTCCAACTCGGTAGTGAGCTTCACGCGTAACCCGGTACGCGATGTCAGGAAAGTATTTCGCAAAATCCGAAATATCCAGGCGCGAAAATCGGTGCCCAGTTCGAATGACGAAAATCCATGCAGGGCCTTTCTGAACGTCTCTTGAACGAGGTCCTCAGCCTCGGTAGCATCCTGCGCGAGCCAGCGTGCGAAGTTGTACAGAGAGTCGAACAGCGGCATCGCCAGCCGCTCGAATTCCTCGTGACTGCTGCTCTCTGCTTTCAATCCTTAATCCCGCTAACTGCCGGCCGTGAGTTTTATTCCAGCGATTCTAAAGCTTTTTTCTAAGCCATCGGAATTTTTGCTTGGAATAAATCTCTCGCAGGCCAGTTTGCGTAGGTGAACCAAATCACGGAAGACGAATTGGCTCGCCACAACGACCGAGAGGGGAAGCAATGAGCGAAAAAATTAAAGACGCCGAGATGTTGTACGACCAGAACCGTGACGGAATCGACCGTAGAGGTTTCTTGAAGTGCATGGCATGGGCAGGAACGGGCGCGTTGTGCGTGATCAAAGGAGGAGTGCTCCGCTCCTACGCATTCGGGCGCATCGCTGAAATGGATAGCCGCGAGCTCAAAGGAGAACTCAGTTTCGTTCAAATCAGCGATAGCCATATGGGTTTCGACAAGGCGGCGAACCCCGACGTTGTTGGCACCTTGAAGGCGGCGGTAGACAAGATCGATGCGCTGCCGGTGGCGCCAGCGTTCATCCTGCACACGGGAGACATCAGCCATCTCTCGAAACCGGGTGAATTCGACACGGTGGACCAAGTGCTGAAGAGTGCCACCACGAAGAATGTCTTCTTTGTTCCCGGAGAGCACGACGTGCTAAGCGAAGATGGAAAGCAATATCTGGAACGATATGGGAAAGGTACACAGGGCTCGGGCTGGTACAGCTTCGATAAAGATGGCGTGCACTTCGTCGGTTTGGTGAATGTCCTGAATCTGAAAGCCGGAGGTCTGGGCAGCCTGGGCGACGTACAACTCGAGTGGCTGGAGAAAGACATTCATCACCTTTCGAAAAGCACACCAATCGTAGTTTTCGCGCACATGCCGCTGTGGAGCGTTTATCCCGAATGGGGCTGGGGGACGGACGACAGTGGGCAAGCACTGTCTTATTTGAAACGGTTTGGCTCGGTCACGGTGTTAAACGGACATATTCATCAGACCATGCAGAAAGTGGAAGGAAACATCACCTTCCACACCGCCGCATCTACGGCCTTCCCGCAACCAAAACCAGGCGAGGCGCCTTCTCCGGGTCCGATGAAGGTTCCGGCGGAACAGCTGCGTACTTTGTTGGGCGTAACCGACGTCAACTACGTTCGCGGGAAGCACTCGCTCGCCATTGTTGACTCCAGCTTGGGATGAACAACGAACCCATCGATAAGATTCACGCGACGAACATAAGGAGCAATCAGGATGAAAATCAGAAGATGGATATTGAGCGTAGCGATGCTGGCCGTGCTGTTTGTCAGTGCTGGTTCGCGGATGGCGGCCGCCAATCCGCCGGCAAACCCCTCATCGGAAGTAGCGGTCAAGATAGACAACTTCAGTTTCTCTCCAGCCATCGTCACGATTCCTGTGGGTGCGACAGTTCGCTGGACGAACCGCGACGATATTCCTCATACCGTCGTCAGCGATGACAAAGCTTTCAAGTCTAAGGTGCTCGATACGGACGAGGACTTCACTTACACCTTTACCAAACCGGGCACCTACGGCTACTTCTGTTCCATTCACCCTAAGATGACGGCCAGCATTGTAGTCCAGTAACGGGAAAGCGCATTGCATCCCTTCGATCTCAAGTCGGCACTGCTCGCCAAGCACGCTCAACACGTGGTGCTGGTGCACTTTCCCATCGCGCTATTTCTAGTCGGTGTGGGCTTCGATTTTGTTGGCCAGTGGAAGAGGGCGCGCACACTCGTCAGCGCAGCCTACTACGATCTGCTGATAGCGGCCGTCTCCTCTATCCCAGTTATTGTGACTGGCTTATTGGCATGGCGCTGGCAATTGGAAGGCCAGCGGCTCCAAGGAACACTATTTCTTCATTTGGTGATGGGGATGTTCTCAGGCGCGATGATTTGGCTTGTCTGGACCATCCATTTTCGAGCACGCAGAAATCCGCGAAGTGACCTGCCCTTCTATCGGTTGCCCATCGAGGTGGTGGCGGCCATCGTGATTGCGACGACCGCGCACCTCGGAGGGTACTTGAGTGGCGTCAACGGTCCGCGGTAAACGCCTGCCTACTACTACAGGTAATTGACATGCGATGGCCGCTCACGTTACAGTTTGGGCGCCATGACTGGTGGTTCGGAATGCCCTCCTGTCCGGCGCAAACTCAGTTCCTCGTGCCTACACTAGACACCAGTCTGACTTAACCACAACGAAGAAGGAATCTATAAATGAAAAGTATGTACTCGTTTTCCTGCCCGGAAATCCGACGGGCAGCGCTTACTTGTGCTTTGGGAGTTGCCGTGAGTTTAGCGGCGATCCCAGCCTCGGCCCAAGGGGTTTTGCGACAACTCAGCCAGGACAGCTATACCGATCCGGCTGCCCAGCACATGACCGAAGTTGAACCCGGCGCCTTCGCCTACGGCCCAGTCATCGTGGCTGCATTTCAAGTCGCCCGCATCTCCAGCGGTGGTGGCGACGATATCGGGTGGGCCACATCTCTGAATGGCGGCATTACCTGGAACAACGGAACCCTGCCCGGCCTGACGGTCGCCGGCGGTGGTGGTACCAATAGCGCCGCTAGCGACGCCTCGGTCGCATACGACGCGAAGCATGGCATGTGGCTGATCAGCACCCTGCCAATCGGGGCTGGGGATAATGTCGCAACTAGCCGCTCCCCGGACGGAATTCACTGGGGCAATCCGATCTACGTGACCCATGCCGGCGATGCCGACAAGAACTGGATCATCTGCGATAACACGGCCACCAGCCCTTTTTATGGAAATTGCTATACCGGTTGGGACAACTCCGAGATCCAGATGAGCACCTCCAGCGATGGCGGACTGACGTGGGGTGCAGCGAAAGCCACAGCGGCCGGCGATTTTGGCATCGGAGTCAATCCGGTGGTGCAGCCAAATGGCACTGTAATCGTCGGGTTTGCTGACTACAACGGTGGCATGTCGGCCTTCCAATCGACCAATGGCGGCCAGAGCTGGACCGCAGCCGTCAGTATCTCCAGCGCTCCCAGCCATGGTGAGGCGGGCGGCCTGCGCAGCGCCGGTCTGCCTTCTACCGCGATCGATGGAGCTGGCACAGTGTATGTATCGTGGCCGGACTGCCGCTATGAGAGCGGCTGCGCCGCCAACGATATCGTGTACAGCAGTTCCACCGACGGTATTCACTGGAGCCCGGTAGTACGGGTTCCCATCAGTCCCATCAATAGCGGAGTGGACCACTTCATTCACGGTCTGGGGATTGACCCTCGGACCTCGGGAACCTCTGCCCACATGGCGATCACTTACTATTTCTATCCGGTATCGGCTTGTGGCAGTAGCTGTCAGCTCTACGCCGGCTTCACCATTTCGAATGACGGTGGGCAAACCTGGACATCAGGCCGGCAGCTTTCGAACTCCATGCAGCTGAGCTGGTTGCCAAACACCTTCTCCGGCAGAATGGTGGCCGATTACGTGGCAACGGTGTATCCCGCGGGAGGCAGAGCTTTCCCGATTTACGCCATTGCCTTGCAGCCGACTGGCGGTTTCTTCCACCAGGCCATTTACACCGAGGGTTACGGCTTTACCGCAGACGAGATGACGGAGCCGCGGATGAGCTCGAAAGACGACCAGCCCGTAGCGGGCGCGAAGTCGGACCATCCGGCGAGACGGCCTGAAGATCGTGACAACGAAATTCCGGGCAAAGCCATTCCGCCAAAGCAGTAAGACGCTTTAACTCCAAAGCTGCTGGCGCATGCGCTGGCAGCTTTTTTCTTTGATAGCAAATAACGGCAGACATTGAAGCAAGCTCGCGACTCTTATGATCCCAGGTTGATGATTCCGTCCAAAATCGGCTAGAATGCGTTTTACTGGCTCATTCTTTTCACGCCAGGTTTGCTGTGATGAACGCCTGGCGTTTCGGCCCCGATTAACGGAGACGATTAAGATGTCTGATCCCCGGTAGTACGCCATCCTTGCGAATCCGCTGGCCGCATCTGCTGAAGCGGAGTCCTATCTTCACGTAAGAAACTCAATGTGCTAGCTCCATCTCTTATTTTGGGAGGTGGAGCGGAGGGTAAGTTGTCATGGACGTTCTGTCCACAGCGCCATCCAACACGCAGCCTAGCTTATGGAACTCCCTGCGCGAGGCTATTCGCGGCTCGCATCAGGATTTCACAACCGGAAACCTGAACCGCGCGATTCTGCTGCTCGCCGTGCCCATGGTGTTGGAGATGGTGCTGGAATCACTGTTCGCGGTGGTCGACGTTTTCTGGGTGGCGCATCTGGGCGCCAACGCAGTGGCTACCGTGGGACTAACGGAATCGCTGCTGAGCCTGGTGTTTGCGGTCGGCTTGGGACTGAGCTTGTCGACCACGGCGATGGTGGCGCGGCGTATCGGAGAAAAGGACCCCGCGGGAGCTGCGGTCGCCGGAGTGCAGGCGATCATATTGGGTTTGGCTGTTTCAGTCGCGATTGGTGTTCCATGTCTTATTTTTGCGCCGCATCTGCTGCGGCTGATGGGAGCTTCGCCTGAGATCATCGCCGTCGGCAGTGGCTACGCAAGAATCGCGCTGGGGGGAAGCGGAGTCCTGCTGCTGCTGTTCTTGAATAACGCAATCTTTCGCGGCACCGGCGACGCCGCGATTGCCATGCGGATTCTGTGGGTCTCAAACATCATCAACCTGATACTCGATCCGTGCTTTATTTTCGGAGTAGGACCATTTCCCCGGCTCGGTGTAACTGGTGCGGCCCTAGCCACGATTACTGGCCGAAGCATTGGGGTGGCGTATCAGTTCTATCGCCTGCTACGCGGCACCGAACGCATCCGTATCTTTCGCCGGCAGATCCGGATTAATCTGCAGGTTCTTCTGCGGCTGGCGCGAGTGTCGGTGACCGGCATCCTGCAATTTGGCATTGCGCATACCAGTTGGATTGGGTTGGTGCGCATTGTGAGCATGTTCGGAGCGGCCGCGCTTGCCGGATACACGATTGCCATCCGCATCGTGATTTTCGTTATTCTGCCCGCGTGGGGATTGAGCAATGCCGCAGCGACCCTTGTGGGCCAGAACCTTGGGGCCAAGCAGCCGGAGCGCGCCGAACAATCGGTGTGGAGAACGGGAATCTACAACATGTTATTTCTTGGCAGTGTCGGTGTGCTATTCATTTTCTTTGCGGAACCTTGTATACGGTTGTTCAGCCAGGATCCCGCAGTGGTGCCCCTGGGTGCAGCCTGCTTGCGCATCGTCAGCTACGGCAACATCGGTTATGCCTTCGGAATGGTGATGCTGCAGGCCTTTAACGGGGCAGGGGACACGGTTACTCCCACTTATGTCTATTTGTTCGGTTTCTGGATGCTCGAAATACCATTGGCTTATTGGCTGGCAATCCCCGGACATCTGCGTTCCAATGGTGTTTTCATTGCCATTGTGGTGGCGGAGTCGGCCATCGCAGGTGTAAGCGCCATACTGTTCAAGCGTGGCCGTTGGAAGCGGCAACAAATTTGAGGCGAGCAGGCGCTTTCCTGGTCTGCAAGCCAAGTCCGACCGCTGGAGATTCGATTCTGCAGCTTTTTCGGCTATCTTTACCGTTGACGTTCTTTGTGTGAATGGAGTCCATGTACCGCGAGATTGCCAGTCAAAACCGACTCGCGGCGGCCCGAGTTGTCTCACCGTGAACCTTTGGGCACTTTGGTGCGTATTACACAGAGGCCACAGCAATTCATTACAGCGGGAAACACAAACTGACACAAATGTCGGTTTCAGGAGATAAGGAAATGTTCGTTGCCAGATTGGTTGTATGCGCGGTGCGCAGGACAGTGGTGGCGTTGGGAATAGTGGTTCTGCTTGTAACGGCGGGTTTTGCTCAGAATGCAGCTCCACCCAGCAGCCAGGCGAGCGCACCACCAATGACACCGATGCCACAGGCTCCGGCGCCGCAGCATAACGCTCATCTGTATTCCTCGCAGGACTACTCGAAGCCGAACTCTCCCTTTCCGAATGTGATTGCGCCTTACCGATCACGCAGCGTGCCAGCACCCAACTTGACCAATTCGTCGCGGACCGATCAGCTCTTCCGCGACGGCAAAATGTACTTGTCTATCAATGATGCGGTGGCGATGGCGCTGGAGAACAACCTGGACATCGTCCTCCAACGCTACAACCTCTCCATTGCGGATACAGACTTGCTGCGCACCAAATCCGGAGCGTTCGCACTTGGTCTTAACCAGGGAGTGGTGCAAGGCACGCTCGGCGGCGTGGGCGGTTCTACCTCCGCCGGAGGAACAGGCAGTTCCTCTACCGGCGCGACCGGTACCGGCGCGGGAGGCACCCAGATTGGAGTCGGCGGTGCCGGCGCGGGCATCGGGGGATTGGTGGGATCCACTTTTGGCGCAGGTCCAGCACTCCAGAGCTATGATCCAGTCCTCACCGGTACGATCCAGGGCGAGCACGCAACCACGCCCCAAGCGAACGTTTTTTTCTCGGGCGGCCTGCCAACCACGACACAAAATACGAATATCTATAACTTCGGCTATACCCAGGCCTTTGCAACCGGTACCCTCGCCTCAGTTACGTTTGATAACAGCCGCATCACAAACAACATACCTTTCAACCTGGTGAATCCAGCCGTGACGCCCAGCTTCCGGTTTCAATTGACCCAACACCTGTTGCAAGGCTTCGGCTTCGATCCCAACCTGCGATGGATTCGGATCGCTCGTAACACCCGTGAGAATGGGGACGTGGTATTTCGCCAGCAGATTATTTCTACCGTGTCTCAGGTTGAAAATATTTATTGGGACCTGGTGACCGCTTACGAAGCTGTGCGGGTCAATGAGCGGGCCCTTCAGCTGGCACAGAAAACGCAATCCGACGATGAAGAGGAGATCAGGATTGGAACTTTGGCACCTATCACCCTGGTGCAAGCCAAGAGCGGAGTTGCCACTGAGAACCAGAACCTGATCACGTCGCAAACCCAGCTTCAGCTCCAGCAACTGCTGATGAAGAACGCCATTACCAAGAACATGGGTGACCCGATGCTGGCGGCCGCGACTGTGGTTCCGACGGATACGCTGCAATTCAACGAAGCGCTGGAGGTGCGCCCGGTCGAGGAACTGATTCAGGAGGCCTTGCAGGCCCGACCCGAGATTGCCACTGCCCGAATCAATCTGACCAATGCCGAGATCTCACGTAAATCGCTCAAGAATGCCTTGCGTCCGACTCTGGATGTGTACGCGTTTTATGGGGCCTCATCATTAGCCGGCGATCAAACTTCTCTGCTCCCCCCTTGTGACTTCCCAGGAGCGATTCCGGGGGATAATTGTTTGAACCCGGGAACGATTCCCAGATCTGGCTACCCTAACGCGTTTCATGACCTCTTCAATAGCTCGGGGCCGGACAAAGGTATCGGGCTCAACCTCAACATTGTTCTCCGCAACCGGGCGGCGCAGTCTGAACAGGTGCGCTCCGAATTGGAATACCGGCAGTCTCAGGTCGGCTTGCAACAAACCGAAAACACTATAACCATCCAGGTGCGACAAGCTCAGTTTTCCGTGCAGCAGAATTACGCCGCTCTTCAAGCGGCCATCGCGGCCCGCGACTATGCCAAGGAAAACCTGGCTGCGGAGGAGAAAAAATTTAGCTACGGCGCGTCAACGCCTACGCTGGTGCTGCAGGCGTCAAGCAACTTGACTACCGCGGAATCGAACGTTCTCAATGCTGCAGCCAACTACGAAAAATCGAAGGTGGCACTTGATCAGTCCACAGCGGAAACGCTGACCAAGCTCGGCATTGATATGGCGGATGCCGAATCCGGACAAGTTAAGCACGCCCCGGCCGTGAAAGGTGTGGTCCCGGCGAATGTGGAGGAGTTGACTTTGCCTATACGGCCTTATGCCCAGCCGCAGACCCCAACACCACCCGCCCCTCCTCCCCAGGAGCAGACCGAACCTCATCGCTAGTCTGGATCGAAGTCGTGGGTGCTGAATCGAAGACAGCAACAAGAAAGCCGGAGCTGGTTGGCTCCGGCTTTGACTTGAAGAGCAGGGAGAGTTAGCGATTCATCTTGCGCCGAATCGTGCCGAACACGCCGAGCAATCCGGTGCCAAGCAGCAGAACGGAGCTGGGCTCCGGTGTGGTGCCGCCGCCCTGATGACCGAGAAGGTCGAACGCGCTGAGCGGGTTTCCGTCGCCGTTACTCGTCCAGGAACTTCCACCGTCAGTGGAGAAGAGGTCCAAGCCGTTGACGCCCTGGCTGTTCCAGTTCCAGGCGTTAGCACTGCTATCGCTTTGGCTTACCGCGCTGAGAATCATGAAATACGAGTCACCACCGGTCAGGGTTACTCCGGAGATGCCAGAGATGGTGACAAAGCCGCCACCGTCATAAGTACCCGGGCAGGTAGGGGGGCAGGATCCGAATTGTGTGATGGTGGTCAAAGGGCTCCAAAAAGCACCGGCTACCTGTGTGCCAGGCAGATTGTTGACGTCAGTCCAAATGCTTGCTTGGAATGTTGGAGGCGAGCTGAAAAAGCCCACGCCTAGATCAATTTGGTCAACGCTGAAGTTGCCACTGCCGCCTACCGTGAAAAGGTTCGCTGCGGTAAAGGCAACACCGATGGTTCCGGTTCCAGATACGGTCCATCCGGTACAGCACTGGTACTGGTTTCCCGGAGGCCCTAAGTCGGAAAACAAGGTACTCGCTCCCGCCGGTAAGGTACACGCGCACAGGGCGACACTGAACAAACAGCAAACGAGTTTCTTATTCAATTTTATTCCTCCGTGGCTGAGAGTCTTGACTCACGAACTGAAGCCTTAAACCGAACACCTTGAGGGGTTCGCTGGGGAGACTGTGGAAGCGCCGGAAGTAAGAGAAGCGCAACCACTTCCTCGGCAATGGCAGACGAGGGCGTTTGCCCTGCGCAGACTCTGCCACAACCACCTATGCAATTTTGGAACCGCTGTAACCCATTTAAAACACTATGGTTGAGACGTTATCTAGTGCAATTACTTGCACTTGAGTGCCGGAATACTTCCCCTTTCGGGAAGGTAGTCGCACCACCACCTCTGGAGATCTCTCTAGTCCCTGCGGCGGCAGTTGAATCTGCGCCTATGCCTATGGTGGAGCAACGTACCGAGCGCCTAAGGTATTCTTAGTTGAAATGCTCTACGCGTTCGCTACGTGGTTTGTGACTGCTCTTGCGCTTGATTAAACTTTCTCGTTTTGACCCACTTCCAACCAGAGATTGCTGCGCGATGCGGAGGCAAGTTGGCGATTGAAAGACCCGGTTTGACGCGCCGGGAAGTCCTATCGCTCCTGGCTAAAGGTGCACTGTGTTATCCGCTCTCTGGCTCTGCGGTAGCCGCTCTTGCAAGTAAGGCGCAGTCGTCCCAAGCCGTTCCTGCCGAGTGGCAACTCACCAGCGAGGAGCTTCTGGAGGAGATTGTCAGCCGGGCCTTTCTGTTTTTCTGGAACGAAGCCGGAAAGCACACTGGACTGGTGCGGGACCGTGCCCTGGCCGACGGCGAACCAGACAAGAGACGCATTGCCAGTATTGCTGCCACCGGATTTGGCTTAGCAGCTCTGTGCATCGGCCACGAGCGAGGATATCTTCCCGCTCACCAGGTCCGCGCCCGCGTGGTCAATACCCTCACCTTTCTCTTGAACCATGTGGAGCACGTTAATGGAATTTTCTATCACTTCATCGATCTGAATACCGGCCGTAGGGTGTTGATGTCGGAGGTCTCGCCCATCGACACCAGCATTCTCCTCTGCGGAGTGCTAACCGCGCGCGCCCATTTCCGCGACCCTGTAATTTCCCGATTGGCAAACAATTTGTACGAGCGGGCGAACTGGCGCTGGGCGCTGAACGGAGGCAAGACCATCGCCATGGGCTGGACGCCAGAGTACAAGTTCATCGGCGCGCGTTGGGACACCTACTGCGAGCTCATGATGATGTACCTGCTGGCCATTGCGGCGCCTATCTATAACATAAGCCCATCGGCATGGGACGCATTTTCTCGGCCAACGATGGAGTTCGAGGGTTACAGCTACATCAGTGGAAAGGATCCACTGTTTGTCCACCAGTACTCGCACGCTTGGTTCGATTTTCGCAACCAGCACGATGCGTACGCCGATTACTTTCAGAACTCAGCGACTGCAACGTACGTCCATCAGCAGTTTTGCCTTTCGCTCCGTTGGCGCTACCCCGCCTATGAACAGAACGCCTGGGGCATCACCGCTTCCGATTCCCGGCTCGGTTACCAAATCTGGGGCGGACCGCCAGAGATCGGATATCCGGACGGCACCATCGTACCCTGCGCCTCTGGAGGTTCAATCCCTTTTCAGCCACGCGAAACCATCGCCTGTCTTACGAATCTTTACAATCAGCATGGCTTGCGCGCGTGGAAGCGCTACGGGTTTGTAGACGCGTTCAACTCTCTCACCGGCTGGACTGACCTGGACGTGATAGGGATCAACCTCGGGATCACGATGCTGATGGCGGAAAACTACCGGACAGCATTCATATGGGAGAATTTTATGAAGAACCGCGAAGCCCAACACGCGATGAAGTTGGTGGGATTCCGGCCATCAGCGCCGGCCCCAACGAGCCCGTAAGGGTTGCAGAAATCCGTGAGCGCCCCCTTACCATGTCTCGGGTGCGCTTCTATTGCGCACCCGGCATCGGCTACGAGTTTTAATTTGTCGACTTCCCAATCGTGAATGTCGACAAGACCGGATTCGCATCGGTCGAGAGAATGCCTATCTTGGTCGGTGATACCAGGTACAGGATTCCTTGCAGAGTGCCACCTGGGTTCGAATAGACGAGCGCCCGGCCTGTGGAATCTACCTGGTAGGTAACGGCAAACTGGTTGGTCAGCGGACCACCCGGGCCGCTGGTGTCTTGCGAAGCATTGATGTTGCCATTCCCGTCAGCGAGCAACCAGGCAACCTGATTGGTCACGGTGGGTAAGTCAGGTGGGAATGTGCCTCCGACGTAGGACCCGATGACGGAATTGTTGCCGATGGGTATGCCCGCCGCACCGGAATTTTGTGGCGTCAGCGTTCCCGCTGTTGCGTTGCCATCGGTGCCGAGCACGAAGGCCTGATTCAGATTCGCCAGGTACAAGACCGGGGGAGTGCCGCCGAAGCCAGTCAAAGTCACCCGTCCATTAAACTGGTTAACTTTGTATTGGCCGGAGGTCACCTGCTGCTGGGCAAGCGTCCCGCCAGTATTCTGGTCGTACAACAGAGTGGCATTGCCAAAACCGTTTCCGTCGGCAGTGCCGTCGCCTGTAAACAACCCGGCAACGCCGACGGCCTCCGGACTACCACCGTTGGGGTCAACCCCATTGGCCTGAAGAACGCTTGTGCCCTTCAGGGCTACGTTGGTGAAACCTGCGCCGGCCGTCACGGTACGTAACACCGAAAGCAGAATGGCAGGGGAAGTGGCCGACACTTGGTCGATGCTGACCTGTACCAGTTCGGTGGGAGACACGGCATAATAGCTGAAGTTCTGCGCCGGGCCACCATTCACGCTCAAGCTTGCCGTGCCGCGACCAGTATTGGGATCGGGCATGGAATAAGAACCGCTCAGTGCCGCCGTTGGAGTTACAGTGCCGCCGTCATTGATGTCAATGGCACCCGAGTTCAAGCCCCCCGTGGCTTTGGCCTGGAAGCCGCCGACGCTGGCATACCGATTTCCGCTCACGTCGACTCCATTGGCCCCGAAAACAAAATTTCCACCGCTCAGATTGCCAACTGTCTGCGCCTTGATCGCACCAGAACCGTATACGTTCGGATTGGTGGGGTCGCTCTGAATCAGCCGGCCTCCGCCGCTGCTCTTGACCACGATGGCGAAGTTGATAGGGGGCCCGGCGGTCGGATTGAAGATCATAGTGCCGAGACCGCTTGCCGTGATGGAGTACGTTCCGGTGAAAGGCAGACTGGTTACTGGAACGCTGCCGGCCCCGTTTCCGTCGAGCAAGCCATTGCTGATGTTACCGTTGCCGTCAGCGGTCAGCCTGCCTGCAATGAAAACTGGAGTTGTAGTGTTGTAGCTGGTAAACGAGAACGCGTAATCGCCGGTCAAAGCCGCATTGGTGAGGGCCGGATTAATAAGGAGGGCAAGGGAGTGCGATAGGGCTGTGTGCGAAGCCGAATCCTGCACCGCCACCTGAATGGAATTGGTGTTGGTCGAGGTCGGCGTTCCCGAGATGAGGCCGCTGCTGGGATCCAAAGTCAACCCGGCAGGCAGTGAACCAAAGTAGATCGACCAAGTGTACGGCGGAGTTCCGCCGGCAGCCGCGAGGGTAGCGTTGTAGGGCACCGACTGCGTGCCCGCAGGCAGCCCTATGGTTTCCACCAACAAGGGTCCGGCGTTAACGGTGAGTGTCAGGTCGGCAGTCGCCGTGTTCCTGGTGGGGCTGTCGCTGTCGGTCACCTGCACTGTGATGGGGAAGGTGCCGGTTGTGTTCGTTGTGCCGGAGATTACCCCCGTGCCGCTAAGCGTCAAGCCTGCGGGCAATGACCCGGCGGTAATGGACCAGGAATATGGCGGAACTCCGCCAGTGGCCGCCAACGGACCGTTGTAGTAAATGCCTTGGGTCGCAGCCGCCAGCGAACTGGTCGTGATCTGGAGCTGAGGCGTTGGGTCGATGGTAATCGTGAACGACCCGGTCGCGGTGGCAGGAGTTGTTTCTGAATCGACCACTTGCACCGTGATGGGATAACTGCCGGTCGTCGTAGGCGTTCCCGAGATTACGCCAGTGGCAGGAGTCAGAGTTAAGCCCGGCGGCAATGGTCCGCTAGTAAGGCTCCATCGGTAGGGCGCCGTCCCCCCGGTGACCATGAGTTGAGTGTCATAAAGGATCGACACGTAGCCAGTCGGCAGTGAGGTGTTGGTGATGGTCAGGAACCCCTCGATGGCGATACTTAGCGGTGACGACGTCCCGGTCGCGGGCGGACTTTCCGAGTCGGCTACCAGGAGGGTAAAGGTCGAGGACCCGAGGGTGGTGGGCGTCCCCGAAATCGTGGCCGAGCCGTCCGGATTCGAAGTAAGGGCAAGTCCCGGAGGCAGAGTACCGCTGGACACGCTCCAGGTGTAGGGTAGTACCCCGCCAGTCGCCGTCACGGTGCCACTATACGCCATACCCACCGTACCGCCAGGAAGAGTTGCCGGGTTAATCGAGACCGCTCCGCGGACATTGATACTTAGCATCCTGGTTCCGGTAAGGCCATTTCCGTCCTTCACCTGTACCGTGAATGCTGAGGAGCCAATCGTCGTCGGAGTGCCAGTGATGTTGCCGCCGACGTCCATAGTCAGTCCGGCGGGCAGACTGCCGGAAACGATACTGAAGGCATAAGGCGACGTTCCGGTCCCTTGGGTCACGTGCACGGTGGCACTATAGGGTGCATTGACGGCAGCAGACGGCAACGAGGATTCAAAGATCACCGGGGGATTGGAGGTAGCAGATTTGGAGCTGCCGCCACACGCTGCCAGAAACACACAGAGAATAAGTGCCAATCCCAGTGCTGCAAACCCTTTGCCTGACCTCATCGGATCTCCTTGTGGACCTGGTGGTACGTATTTCTGCCCAGCTCAAATCGATATAAGCCGACTGGCATTTTACACGCCGAGCCGGAAAAATACTGTGAAGTGAGAGAACCTGCTAGTGTGCACCACTCTTCGACCAAAGCGGTTGCCGTCGTGCTGTGCGCGGCGCTTGGGTGGCAAGAATTGTTTGCCTATGGTAACCCGCGGAGCTCTAAATGCGCGAGTGGAAAGTGCAAGGCGTCTCGAAGCTCAAAGACTGTCCTGAGTGAGGCGTGGGCGGTCGGCCCCTGCCTTTTCGTCTGCTTACTGGGGCTTACAGTCACGGGCTAAAAATACTGCCGCCTCACGGCTCAGAGTTGGCAGGCACAGTGGATGTTGGATGGGAACCTCGGAGTCTCACGCCGTCGCGGCGTCGATCTTCTCGCTGTCCACGCCGAGTTCGGCAAACGCCTTCTGGGCGCGCTGCACATCAAACTTTCCATCGCGGGCCAGCCGGGACAGCGCCGCCACCGCAATCGATTCGGCATTCACTTCGAAGTGCCGCCGCAGGTATTCGCGGTTATCGCTGCGTCCGAAGCCGTCGGTTCCCAGCGTCACCAGCCGTCCTTGAATCCACGGAGATAGCTGATCAGGAACCGACTTCATGTAATCGGTCGCGGCGATGATGGGACCGTCATTTCCGTCGAGTGCGGTCAGGATGTACGGCCGCTTCTCCGCTTGCGCGGGATGCAGTCGGTTCCAGCGTTCGATGGCCAACGCGTCGCGACGCAGCTCGTTATAACTCGTGACGCTCCACACGTCGGAGTGCACACCGTATTTCTCGGAGAGAATATTCTGGGCGCGCAACGCTTCGTTCAGCATGGGCCCGCTGCCGAACAGTTGGACCGTCGCCTGGCCTTGCGGAGATGACCTGTACTTGTAAATGCCGCGCAGAATTCCTTCTTCCGCTCCGGCGGGCATTTCCGGCATCGCATAGTCTTCGTTGTACAAAGTGATGTAATAGAAGCGGTCCTCGCCCGCTTGATACATGCGCCGCATGCCGTCCTGCACAATGACGGCGATCTCGTAGACATACGCCGGATCGTAATTGTGGCAGGTTGGTACGGTGCTGGAAAGCACCAGGCTGTGCCCATCCTGATGTTGCAGACCTTCGCCCGCAAGGGTGGTTCTGCCTGCCGTGCCGCCCATCAGGAAGCCCTTGCCGCGAGCGTCGGCGAAGGCCCAAATCATGTCGCCGATGCGCTGGAACCCGAACATGGAGTAATAGGTGAAGAAGGGAACCATCGGCACTTTGTAGTTGGCGTATGCGGTTCCTGCCGCCGTGAACGACGCCATCGATCCGGCTTCGGTGATGCCTTCTTCCAGGATCTGGCCGTTCTTCTCTTCGCGGTAGTACAGCAGCATGTCCTGGTCGTGCGGTTTGTAGAGCTGGCCCTGGCTGGCGTAGATGCCGACCTGCCGAATGATGGACTCCATGCCGAAGGTACGCCCTTCGTCAGGAATAATGGGAACCACAAACCTGCCCATTGCCGGGTTTTTTAACAGCTGCCGCAACATGCTGACAAAGCCCATGGTGGTGGAGACGGGGCGGCCTTTCGATCCGGCCAGCGATTCTGCGAACTCACTTAGCGCCGGCGCCTGGAAGTTCGAGTCAGGCACAGACCGCACCGGCATATATCCACCGAGTTCTTTGCGACGCTCCCGCAGATAGGCGAGCTCCGGGCTGTTCGTCCGGCGGAAGATACAGCGAGCCATCGCGCGCCGCTTCTTCCGGGATCGGAATCTCAAAGCGCGAGCGGAAGGCGGTGAGGGCCTTGTCGGCGAGCTTCTTTTCCTGGTGGGTAGCGTTACGGGCCTCGGCTGAACCCAAGCCGTAACCCTTTACCGTATGCGCCAAAATGACCGTGGGGCCGCCGTGGTGTTCCACGGCACGCTTGTAGGCGTTGTAGACCTTTTGCGGATCGTGGCCGCCGCGGGTGAGACGATGCAAGTCGTCGTCGCTCATGTCGGCGACCAATGCCAGAAGCTCGGGATATTTTCCGAAGAACTCCCGGCGAATGTACTCTCCGCCCTTGGCCTTGTAGCTCTGGTATTCGCCGTCAACCGCCTCTTCCATGCGCTTAATCAGAATGCCGGACTTGTCACGGGCAAACAACCGGTCCCAATCGGAACCCCATAGGACTTTGATGACGTTCCAGCCTGCGCCGCGGAAGGCGGCTTCCAGTTCGTTGATAATTTTTCCGTTGCCACGCACCGGCCCGTCCAGCCGCTGCAGGTTGCAGTTGATGACGAAGATCAGATTGTCGAGCTTCTCGCGCGAGGCCAAGGTCAGCGAGCCCATGGACTCAGGCTCGTCGGTTTCACCGTCGCCTACGAAAGCCCAAATCTTGCGCGGAGTCTGAGGGATGATTTCGCGGTTTTCCAGATAGCGCATGAATCGCGCCTGGTAGATGGCATTGAGCGGGCCGATGCCCATGGAAACGGTGGGGAAGCTCCAGAAATTGGGCAGAAGCCAGGGATGCGGATACGATGGCAATCCCGGGGCCCCGCGTAATTCATGGCGGAAATTCTTTACCTGCTCTTCAGTAAGACGTCCCTCCAGAAATGCGCGCGCATAAACTCCGGGTGACGAGTGACCCTGAAAGTAGATGAAATCGCCCGGCTGGTCGCCATACTTGGCGTGAAAGAAATGATTGAAACCGACCTCGAGCAACGTCGCCAGGGAGGAGTAAGTCGAAATGTGGCCGCCGATGCCTGCATCTTTCTTGTTCTGGCGATGCACCATGGCCATCGCGTTCCAGCGGATTAAGCTCTTGATCCGCCGTTCCAGCAGGCGATCGCCGGGATACGGAACTTCATCCTCCACCCGGATCGTATTGACGTAGGGAGTGTTTAACTGTACGGGGACCTCGACACCCGACTCGCGGGCCCGTCCGATCAACGCATCAAGAAGCTCGCATCCGCGGGTTGTGCCTTCACCCTCCACTACCTGATCGAAGGCTTCCAACCATTCTGCGACTTCCTCATCCGACTCAATGTCCGGTTGCGATGGAGACTCCAGTATTTCATTACTGATTTCTTGCGTTGCCACATTGACCTCTAAGATTGCAAGTTGACTGCTGTGCCGGGGACGCAGGCAATTTGGCTGCGGATATTGTGAATACCAGGTCCCCGATTATTTAAGATGCGGATGATAACGAATCGCTTCTTCTTTCGGACCAGCCGCGAGAAAGGGAACTGACTGCGTCAAGACCCAACTTTCTGACGTGCGGTTAGCGATTGCCGCCAGCGTTATTTGACCGAGCGGCCGCGATTCAAGCTGTGGATAGCAACGGCCCCAAGGCGTCAGAAACGCTTTATCACTTTCATTGCCACCCAGTTTAACGATGATTAATTTTATCAGAACATGAGGCGCCGGATGCCCGCTGGATTTGTTGAAATCTCTGCCGATGGGAGAAGCGCATGTGGGAACTTTAGCTCTTCAATAAGCCGCCAGCACAGATCGGCATAGGGGGGACGGTCACCCGTCCGCCCCTGCCACACCACCGTACATGCGGGTCCGCATACGGCGGTTCGGTTGGTTGAGTTACAGTTCCGACAAGCGTGGTAAGCCGAGCGAGTCGAAGTAGGCGACCGGAAAGGCGCCTTGCAAAGCGGGGCTGTTGGCCAACCGCCATGGGCCATGACGACTGAGAGCCGTTTGTGCCGCCAGTTTTAGGCCGACACCGCGTGCCATCAGCTTTCCGGTTCGGCGTACGCGCCACTGCTTCCAGATCACGGATCGCAGCCTGCGCCGCATCCACTGCTCCAGCCCACGCAGCACCGAGGGGGTTTGGCAGAATCCAAAGTAGCTCTTCCAGCCACGCAAGTAGCTGGCCAGCTCCTTCATCATCCGCGGCAGACTGATCCCTCGCGTCCGGCGCGTCAGTTCCCGGATTCGTTGCTTACAGCGGAGCAGGGCTTTCGGCGCGATGCGCCGTTTCGGCTTGGCTCCTGCCGTAAAACTAAAACCTAGAAACTTCCGCTCTTGCGGTCGCGCCACCGCGCTCTTCGACTGGTTGACCCTGAGCTTCAGTCGTCGCCGCAGGAAACTGGTCACGTTCTGCATGACTCGTTTCCCCGCCCGCTCGCTGGCCACGTAGATATTGCAATCATCCGCGTAGCGTACGAAGCAGTGCCGACGCCGCTCCAGCTCCCGGTCCAGTTCATCGAGCACCAGGTTCGACAGCAGCGGAGACAGTGGTCCTCCTTGCGGAGTACCCTCCTCCACCGGACTCACCAGCCCGTTCTCCATCACGCCCGACTCCAGGAAGGCTCGCATCAGCTTGAGCATCCTCTTGTCGCTTACCCGTTGCGCTATCGCCGCCATCAGTTTGTCGTGGTTCACTCGATCAAAGAACTTCTCCAGATCGAGGTCCACCACCCAGCGCTTACCCTCGGCGATATACTGCTGCGCCTTGGTCACCGCCTGATGCGCGCTGCGCCCGGGCCGAAAGCCGTGACTGTGTTCGGAGAACGTCGGGTCCCACTTGCTTTGCAAAACCTGCATCACCGCTTGCTGGATAAGACGATCCAGCACGGTTGGAATGCCCAGCTGGCGCACCCCGCCGTCCGGCTTGGGGATTTCCACCCGCCTCACCGGTTGCGGCTTGTAGCTCCCACTCAGCAACTGTTCCCGAATCGCTGGCCAGTGCTGCTTCAGGTAGCCCGGCAACTCGCCGACCGTCATGCCGTCGATTCCCGGACTACCTTTGTTCGACTTCACTCGCTTTAACGCCCGCAACAGGTTCTCTCTGCCGCAGACCTCTTCCATCACTTGCTCGCTGCTAACCGGGCTTTCGCACGCGCGTTTCGCCGTGGACGTTTCGGTCCCTTCCCGCCGAGCCCTTGGAGCTTCACTCCTCCCCTCGTCGGTGAAGGCCAGCACCATCTGTAGCTGGTTCTTCTGCCGCTTGCCGCCCATCGAGTCCCGCCGGCTACTCGCCGCTCCTTCCGTTTGGGCCTTCGTCGTCGTGACGACTACTATGCCCGCTGCTGACTTCTGCGACGCGGTCAGAATGAATCGCTCCACCCTCAGTCCCGATTCCGGGACACGTCACAGATCTCCCGAGGTAAGCTCAACCGCCTTCAGCGCACAACCGCCGGATCTACCACCAGCAGCCTTGATGGACCTGGGCTTCGCGTCCTTTGGCCCGCTCGCCCGCTGCCGTAGGCCTCGTCATCCGGTTCTTGTTCATCGGCTCGCGCCTTTGCTCCACGCTTCTTTCAGGCCTCGCCTCACGACGGCGCCCTTGCGCTTTGCTATCACTTCTCCTCCATCAGGATGTGAAGAGGACTTCCACCTCCAAGCGGTTGATCATGCTCGGCACACCAAAAACAAAGCCCTGTCGCCGGAGACAGGGCTTACTAAACTCGGTACAACGCGTACTTAGACGCTGAAGGAAGAACCGCAGCCGCAGGTGCTCTTCACGTTGGGATTGTCGAACTTGAAACCGGCCCCTTCCAGGGTCTCGATGTAATCGACGCTCACGCCCTTCAAGTACATGAGCGAGGTCGCATCGACATAAACCTTCAGACCTTCGAAGTCGAAGGTCTTGTCCATCATCCCGGCGCCGTTTTCGAACGACATCGAGTAGGAGAATCCGGAGCATCCGCCTCCGACCACTCCCACGCGGAGTCCTGCCGGAACGGGGTTCTGTTGCGCCATTATCTCCTTCACCTTGGCGATCGCCGTCGCGGTGAGATTAAGTGGCTTATTTTCGACCGCAGGTGTAGGGGTTGCGGTATTCGGTGTGGTGGTTGTGGTCGCCATGATATCTCCTAATGAAACTAGCGGGATTATAGCAAATACCGCAAATCTTTGATTAGCCGCTTGCAGGCAAACGTCCGCTCACGGCTACCCTGGTTGGATGCTTCTGAAAGACACTTCGTCGCAGTAACCCTCGAGCCGCATCATCCTGGAAACGCCGATGAAAAGGGCTGCCCCCGCCAGGATGGCAGCCCATCTGCTGTTTCAGCTTCGCTCGTACTGCCTAAGGAGAGTGGTTCCGCTCTTGTGACATTGTCACTGTCTCCTAACATAGTCAAGACCACTGACGGGATGGCAGGGGCGGCACTTTCGGGGGCTTTTCCCCGCGGCCTTTCCAGGTTTCCCAGGAAAGAAAGTAGCAAGTAGGCGGGCGGGCGGCCGAAAATCAGCTCGTTTGCGGGCTCTCGGGTGCCTGTTTGGCGTGGCTGAAGCAGTTGCAAATATTTGCGCTTGCCCTGTCGTAGCCGGAGATATAATGTACTGCAATAAGAGCCCGTTTCGGGGTGTCTCAAGACGCCTGCGACATGGGGCTGGTTCATGGTGAACCGAGGTGGCTGATGTCAATGATGACGATATTGCTGATCGTATGGGGTGCACTGACGCTGGTGCTGGTGCTGCTGCTGATCTATCGCAGTACGTTGACCTTACACGAAGACGATCAACTCTTCCTGGACGAAGCCAGTGCCAACCTCCGGATCGAACAAGAACAGCTGCAGCTTCGGATGAAACGAGTGACCCCGTACGTGCGCATCCTGGGTGCTGCGTCGGGACTTTTGATCTTGTTTATCGCCGGCATGGCCGTTTGGCAGCAGATGAACAAAGTCTACTGACCGCTGTCGGCTGAACGCTGCCGGGCGGCGAGATGGGCCCAGCAATTATCCCCGCGGGTAGGACGCAGGGGACAAGGGCGTGCTTGAGCCTGAGAAACAATGTGAATCGCACAACGCGCAACTAACGGTTGCGCGTTTGTCTTTGGTGTGCCGAGCATGATCAACCGCTTGGAGGTGGAAGTCCTCTTCACATCCTGATGGAGGAGAAGTGATAGCAAAGCGCAAGGGCGCCGTCGTGAGGCGAGGCCTGAAAGAAGCGTGGAGCAAAGGCGCGAGCCGATGAACAAGAACCGGATGACGAGGCCTACGGCAGCGGGCGAGCGGGCCAAAGGACGCGAAGCCCAGGTCCATCAAGGCTGCTGGTGGTAGATCCGGCGGTTGTGCGCTGAAGGCGGTTGAGCTTACCTCGGGAGATCTGTGACGTGTCCCGGAATCGGGACTGAGGGTGGAGCGATTCATTCTGACCGCGTCGCAGAAGTCAGCAGCGGGCATAGTAGTCGTCACGACGACGAAGGCCCAAACGGAAGGAGCGGCGAGTAGCCGGCGGGACTCGATGGGCGGCAAGCGGCAGAAGAACCAGCTACAGATGGTGCTGGCCTTCACCGACGAGGGGAGGAGTGAAGCTCCAAGGGCTCGGCGGGAAGGGACCGAAACGTCCACGGCGAAACGCGCGTGCGAAAGCCCGGTTAGCAGCGAGCAAGTGATGGAAGAGGTCTGCGGCAGAGAGAACCTGTTGCGGGCGTTAAAGCGAGTGAAGTCGAACAAAGGTAGTCCGGGAATCGACGGCATGACGGTCGGCGAGTTGCCGGGCTACCTGAAGCAGCACTGGCCAGCGATTCGGGAACAGTTGCTGAGTGGGAGCTACAAGCCGCAACCGGTGAGGCGGGTGGAAATCCCCAAGCCGGACGGCGGGGTGCGCCAGCTGGGCATTCCAACCGTGCTGGATCGTCTTATCCAGCAAGCGGTGATGCAGGTTTTGCAAAGCAAGTGGGACCCGACGTTCTCCGAACACAGTCACGGCTTTCGGCCCGGGCGCAGCGCGCATCAGGCGGTGACCAAGGCGCAGCAGTATATCGCCGAGGGTAAGCGCTGGGTGGTGGACCTCGATCTGGAGAAGTTCTTTGATCGAGTGAACCACGACAAACTGATGGCGGCGATAGCGCAACGGGTAAGCGACAAGAGGATGCTCAAGCTGATGCGAGCCTTCCTGGAGTCGGGCGTGATGGAGAACGGGCTGGTGAGTCCGGTGGAGGAGGGTACTCCGCAAGGAGGACCACTGTCTCCGCTGCTGTCGAACCTGGTGCTCGATGAACTGGACCGGGAGCTGGAGCGGCGTCGGCACTGCTTCGTACGCTACGCGGATGATTGCAATATCTACGTGGCCAGCGAGCGGGCGGGGAAACGAGTCATGCAGAACGTGACCAGTTTCCTGCGGCGACGACTGAAGCTCAGGGTCAACCAGTCGAAGAGCGCGGTGGCGCGACCGCAAGAGCGGAAGTTTCTAGGTTTTAGTTTTACGGCAGGAGCCAAGCCGAAACGGCGCATCGCGCCGAAAGCCCTGCTCCGCTGTAAGCAACGAATCCGGGAACTGACGCGCCGGACGCGAGGGATCAGTCTGCCGCGGATGATGAAGGAGCTGGCCAGCTACTTGCGTGGCTGGAAGAGCTACTTTGGATTCTGCCAAACCCCCTCGGTGCTGCGTGGGCTGGAGCAGTGGATGCGGCGCAGGCTGCGATCCGTGATCTGGAAGCAGTGGCGCGTACGCCGAACCGGAAAGCTGATGGCACGCGGTGTCGGCCTAAAACTGGCGGCACAAACGGCTCTCAGTCGTCATGGCCCATGGCGGTTGGCCAACAGCCCCGCTTTGCAAGGCGCCTTTCCGGTCGCCTACTTCGACTCGCTCGGCTTACCACGCTTGTCGGAACTGTAACTCAACCAACCGAACCGCCGTATGCGGACCCGCATGTACGGTGGTGTGGCAGGGGCGGACGGGTGACCGTCCCCCCTATGCCGATCTGTCCACGGTGGCGGCCTGAAGATGAGTTTCGCTTACCAGGAAGCCATGGACCACAACCCCAGTACACCGCTCGGGTTTGTTTCTGATGGTGAGGGCAGAGAGCCATCGTCCTATCTCGACCTCGGTAGGCGTGCCCCTATACAATGTATTTTTCCTGTTTGCATTCTCGAGGAAATGGCAGGTCATCGTCAGGAGTGTGGATGAAGGGTTTTCGCGGAACCATTTTGTTGCTATTGGCCGCTTTCATATTGTTGATGGAAATGGGCTGCGGCGATCAATACCGTCCGGTGGCTAATCCGATTGTGGGGCCCGGCGGCCAGCCGCAGAGCACACACTATGCCTACGTGGTGAACTACAGCGCTAACGGCAACGGATCAACCACTACGATCGACGTCTCCGGAGATAGCGTCAGCTCGGTGCAAACCCAGGGGGTCGGCTCAATTTATGAAGCATTGCTGCCGTCCTCGACCGCACTTTTTGTCGCCAACAGTGGGAACGACAGCGTAAGTCTGTTTGCGGCTTTTCTATTTGGCGCGGTCACGACGGTTGGCTTGCTGCCAGGATCGCATCCTGTCTTTCTGACCTCCACCCAGACCAGCAATATGTATGTACTCAGTGCGAGCCCGAATTCGACGTGTCCGAATACCGGATCGGTCAGTGCCATCCTCGCAGCTACAGGATCGGTTACGACCACTACCTGCGTCGGACTAAACCCAATCAATATGGTTCAGGGTGCGGGGGGAGGCCAGCTGTTCGTCCTGAACCAGGGTGACAACATGGGGCAGGGCTCGGTCACCGTCCTGGATTCATCGCTTGCTGTGGTGACGACGTTGACGTCAGCAAATGGCTTGGGGCTAAATCCCGTCTACGCAACCTCCAGTCTTAACGATGCTTATATCTTCGTCGTGACCCAGGGAGACGGCGTCAATCCCGGCACGCTCGACATTCTTACCACAGGCACTGCTCCTGTGGTGGCGGCATCGGTGCCCCTGGGCGTGAAACCGACCTATTCTTACCTGGACCCTCATCTCAACCGGCTTTACGTGACCAACACGGGTGACAATACGGTCAGCGTCTTCGATGCCTCAAACGTGAATACCGCCAACATGCCGCCCATCCCGTCGCTCTCGGCGCCGATCACCGTCGGTACTGCGCCCACCGGGGTTGCGGCGCTACAGGATGGTTCGCGCGTTTATGTGGCCAACTCCGGTTCCAATACTGTCAGCGTAGTGAGCGCGACCAGCTTCGCGGTGCTAAGGACGGTTGCGGTGGGGGCCAACCCCACATTTGTCGCTGCGGATCCTACTTCAACCAAGGTCTACGTAACCAATCAGGGCAGCTTCTCCACGAGTATCATCTCGACCACAAATGACGCGGTCACCATGGCAATAGCGGCCCCTCCCCAGGACCCCAATTGCACCGCGTCCTGCGCATTGCAGACGCCCATTATGGTTCTGACGCAGTAGCGCGAGGAAGATCCTGAACCTCACGTGAACATGAACTCTTTGGTGCGCAAGTCGCGAATCGTATCGCGCAGCCGGGCAGCTTGTTCAAACTCGAAACGCTTGGCCGCTTCGCGCATATCGCTCTCCAGCTTCGCAATGTAAGCGTCCAACTCTTCCTGCGAGCGGAACTCCGGCAAGCCTTCCGCCTCGTTGGTCAGGTCGACATAGTCAGCATTGGCGACGCCGACCAGGGTCATGTCGAGCGGTCGGACGATGCTCTCCGGCGTGATGCCGTTCTCGACGTTGTAGGCGCGTTGGATCGCGCGACGGCGGTTGGTTTCGTCCAGAGCTTTCTGCATGGAGTCGGTCATTTTGTCGGCGTAGAGAATAGCGCGGCCCTCCAGATTGCGCGCGCAACGTCCGATCGTCTGAATCAGCGAGCCCGCCGAACGCAGGAAGCCTTCCTTGTCGGCATCGAGGATGGCCACCAGTGAAACCTCAGGCAAATCCAGCCCTTCGCGCAGCAGGTTGATGCCAATGAGCACATCGAACTCGCCTTTGCGCAGATCGCGCAGAATCTTGATGCGCTCCAGGGTCTCGATCTCGGAATGCATATAACGACAGCGGACGCCGACCTCACTGTAGTACTCAGCCAGGTCCTCGGCCATGCGCTTGGTCAGCGTGGTGACCAGGACGCGCTCATTTTTCTCTGCGCGACGGCGTATCTCATGCAGCAGGTCGTCAATCTGCCCCTTCACGGGACGCACTTCCACTTCAGGATCGATGAGCCCGGTCGGGCGGATAATCTGTTCCACCACGACGCCTGCGGACTTCGTCAGTTCGTAAGGTCCGGGCGTGGCGGAAACATACACCGCCTGGTTTACGCGGTGCTCGAATTCTTCAAATGTCAGGGGACGGTTGTCGAGCGCGCTGGGCAGACGAAATCCGTATTCGATCAGGTTCTGTTTGCGCGAGCGGTCGCCATGCCACATGCCGTGCACTTGTGGAATCGTCTGGTGCGACTCGTCGACGAAAAGCAGGTAGTCGCGTGGTACGTAATCCAGCAGCGTCGGCGGGGGCTCCCCGGGCAGACGACCGGTAAAGTGGCGCGAGTAGTTCTCGATCCCGTGGCAGTAGCCCATCTCCTTGATCATCTCGAGGTCGAAGCGGGTGCGCTGATGGATGCGTTGCGACTCAACCATGCGCCCCTGCTTCTCCAGTTCAGCTTCCCACCACGCCAGTTCTTCCAGAATGGTCTGCACCGCCGCCTGTTTGCGCTCCGGCTTCATCACGTAGTGGGTCTTGGGATAAACGGGCAGTCGCGCATATTTCTGTTTGACGGTGCCGAACAGGGGATCAATCTGCGCCAGCGACTCCACTTCGTCTCCCCATAGCTCGATGCGATAGGCGCTGTCCTCGTAGGTGGGAAAAATCTCGATGATGTCGCCGCGCACACGGAACGTGCCCCGGCGAAAATCGCCGTCCGTGCGCTCGTAGAGAATTTCGACCAGCTTGCGGACGATGTCGTCGCGCTTGATCTTCTGCCCTTTTTCCAGGAAAAGCAGCATGCCGTAATAGGCTTCCGGCGAGCCCAGTCCGTAGATACAACTCACCGAAGCCACGATGATGCAGTCGCGCCGCTCGAACAGCGACTTGGTGGCCGCCAGGCGAAGCTTGTCGAGCTCATCGTTGACCGTCGCTTCCTTCTCGATGTAAACGTCGCCCGCGGGAATATAGGCCTCAGGCTGGTAATAGTCGTAATACGAAACAAAATACTCGACCGCATTGTGCGGGAAAAACGACTTAAACTCGTGATAGAGCTGCGCCGCCAGGGTCTTGTTATGCGCCATGATCAGCGCGGGCCGGTTCAATTGTTCGATGATCTTGGCCATGGTGAAGGTCTTGCCTGAGCCGGTGACCCCCAGCAGGACCTGGTGTTTGTCGCCATCGAAAATGCCGCGCGTCAGTGACTCGATGGCAGTCCCCTGGTCGCCTTGCGGCTTGTACGAACTGACTAATCTGAATTCCATAACTTGGCCTGGTCTCGATCGAATTGCTTCCGGGCCTGCACAGAAGCCAATTTCCTCGAGTGGGTATCTCTTCATTATACGACGGCTTGGAGGCGTCCAGTCGGCAGACCTATCGGTAGTGTCTCAGTCGGCAGTGTCTCAGTTTCAATTGTGGGAAGACGATTTGAGGTAGGGCGGGCCTTCAGGCCCGCGTCCGAAGCGCGAGGAGAATTCGAGTGCCTTCAGGCACGGCACAAACTCGTTCTCCTGCCGCCCCTCCGGGGCTCCGCCATGAAGAGGACTCACTGGACGCAGACCTGAAGGTCCGCTCTACCGACACTCACCAATCAGAATTCAAACAGAGATACCGTCCCATTCATTCACGCATACGTAACATAAGAATTTTCTATTGGACATCCTTCCTGGTCGCGGACAGACTCGGCTAGGAGATTTCCCATGAGCCCGGCAGAGATGGTCCCGCCATCAGCGCGCGAGCTGGCCACCAATGGTCCAACCTTCCTGATGTGCTCTCCCGAACTGTACGACGTGAACTACGTTATCAATCCCTGGATGGAGGGCAACGTACACAACTCCTCGAAAGCCAAGGCTAGCGCGCAGTGGGAACATTTGCGCAGCGCCATCTCACGGTTCGCCCGCATCGAGCTAGTGCAGCCGCAGCCGGGATCGCCGGACATGGTGTTTACGGCCAATGCCGGTTTGGTACGGCATGGTGTGGTAGCGCTCAGTCGCTTTCTTCATCGCGAACGGCAGGGGGAGGAACCTCATTTTGGCAAGTGGTTCCTGGAGTCTGGCTTTACCGTTCGCGAGATGTCCAGCCCAACGTCATTTGAAGGCGAAGGAGATGCTTTATTCGAGTGGGATGGCTCGCGACTTTGGGCAGGGCATGGAGTGCGAACCGCGGAATGCACACATCGCTGGCTCGTGGACTTGTGGGACATCGAAGTCATCTCGCTGCGGCTCGTCGATCCTCGCTTTTACCATCTTGATACCTGCTTTTGCCCGCTTTTTGGCGGATACGTGATGTACTTCCCGAAGGCTTTCGACGCAGAATCGCTGGCCAGGATCGAAGCCCGATATTCCCCGGAACAGCGCATTTGTGTTGGCGATTCAGACTCCCTGCGTTTTGCCTGCAACGCCGTCAATGTCGGGCGGGTAATCGTTTTGAATGAAATTAGCGTCGCCTTCTCTAGGCATTTACAGGAACTGGGTTTCACCGTCGTACAGGTGCGGCTGAGCGAATTTCTGAAAGCCGGCGGCGCCGCCAAATGTCTGGCATTACGTTTAAGCGAGATGGAAGTTACTCATGCCGCGGCAGCGATGCCGTATGGCTTGCTCAGTGAGCCCCGTCCCGACTTGCGCTGCAACGCATAGGTATACCTCTTCTGCGGCGACGGCGCGAATTCACAGACAACAAAAAAGCCCGCCTCTTTCGAGGCGGGCGGTGTTGACGTCAGAATGCTAACTACCTGCCTGACATATTGTGGTGAAGCCAAAGTTCTGGAAGCTCCACCAGCTGTTGACCGAGGTATTTGGATCGGCACCGAAGTATCGCAGGAACACCAAATCCTGCAGGTGGTAGGTGAAGTTGTTCAAGGTGTAGGTCCAGGTACCGTAGGGGTGACCCGGGCTGCCGCCTTCGAGGGGATCGCCGTTTTCCATGATTCCGCAAGGCGTACCGTTGCCGCCGTTGGTAAGAGGATCGTCCATCCACTCGCCTACTTCATGCGACAACGCGGAGACGTCCTGCGAAAAGACGCCAGGATGAGTGTCGTAATCGAACATTCCGTAGCTCTGAGCGCCGTTAGCGCTATGGTAGCCGCCGATGCAGCAACCGCCCTCGGTGAGATACGTGTTCTCGACTATGAACATGGGAAAGCCGGCGGGATTAATCTGGCCGTGCTGGGTCATGTAGTTGCTAATCTGGGTGTCAAAGTAATTGATGTCAACCTCGGCGACCTGGAACCCAAATGGAGATCCGATGTGGCCGCTTCCAGCAGGTACGTTGAGGGTCAGTTCGGGCAGGATTTGGATGCCTGCGGTAGGGCCGCCCAGATAGACGTGATAGTTCGGGTTAGCGGACACACCGCCATCCTGCCAGAAGTTGCCTCGCTGGTAGGCATCCAGGTACTGCGTAGCGCCCAAGTCGACGCCCCCCTGGGTGTAGTCGGTGCTCTTGTCATAAATTGGCGAGCGAATGGTCATGGCCACCGGACTGAAAGGCCCACCAGAAAATGGGTCAAAACTCTGGCCGGTGCTGAGCACGATCTTAACTGGGATCAGGTAGGTCGTGATAATGGACGCCGAACCAGTAGCTGGGGTGTTGCCGACCATAACGTAGTTGTACTGGTGACTCTGATAGGTAAACGACCCGTTCCAGGTCAGCAACGAAACGGCCGGCTCGGGGGTGCCCGGTGCTGCCGGTTTCGGTGCCATCACCACGTACCGCGGTACTACTTTCTCATCGCTCTGCTGCGCCGAAGCCAGCGCCGAGAAGCAGCAGCACACTAAAAGGGTCAGCGCCATCAGCTGACACAAGCCTGCAATGCGTGTCTTCATTCGATTGAACTCTCCTTAAACCCACATTCAATGTTTGATTTTCAAGCGCGACCGTAAGGTATCCGATCTGTCCCGCGACAATCCAGTCACTAGAGGCGCAAGCCAAACGTAAGACGGACTACTCTGAAAGCATGCACTAGCTAGACGTCTGAGGTGGTAGCAAGAAAAATGTTCCCTACGAGCGGTACTTGAGTGACAGCATCGTATCGCAAGTGAAGTAGTCTAGTCTACGGGAATCAAGTGGTCAGAAGCGGGATAGCCAGGGAATTACAAATTTGTAATATATGTACTATCGTACATAGTAGTAGATAAGAACTAATATCTTGATAAGAGCCCCGCAGAAAACTACAATTCCATAAGCCCAAAATAAAAACTGTTAGAGTGGTACTTATCCGACGACTTAGCTGCGTACAAGGTCAATCTCTTAATAAAAACTACTTAGGTAGTAGTTTAGCGGCTATCTAATTTTGTATAAGCCGTGTATCTACGCGAGCGAGTGCGTCATAAGGACATATTCCAATCGTGTCGCATGCTTCGGCAAGGCTTGAGTATCTGTCGAGTTGGATAATACGACGTGAGGCAGGCTCGAGAGCTTTAGAATTGTGTGGTCCGGTGCGCATGACAGGATCATGACTGTGCTTGGGAGAATCGAAAGAGGCGGCTGACCCTTTCTCTGCGCGAGCTCCCAAAAAATCCGTAGCAACGCCGATGCTGATCTGAAAGCTAGCTCTATCCGGGCCTCACGGATGTTCAGGATTGCCTGAGCAGACCAACGAGAGGGGGGAGAATTTTATGCGCCAGAGCCGAACACACCTCCGGTTTGCAGTGATGCTTCTGTTGCTAACCCCACCGCGGTGCGCTGCTCAGCCACAGCCGACTGACGCAGGCCAGGATGCTGCAATTCGACAGATCGTCGACGGGATCATAACGCCCTTTCTTAGTCAGCACCACATCCCGGGGGCGATTGTCGGAGTTTCGCTACGCGGCAAGGAATATTTTTTCCCCTATGGAAAGGCTACCGATGCGGGCGACCCGTTCAGACCAGACACACTGGTGGAAATCGGCTCCTGTACCAAGGTCTTTACCACCACTCTGTTCGCGCTAGCTGCCAATCGCGGACGAATAGCTCCCAACAACCCGGCCGAACAGTACATGCCGAAGGGGTTTTCGCTGCGGCCAGGGGCACGCCAAGTTACTCCCCTTGAATTGGCGGATTTCACCTCGGGCATGCCCGACGATCCCACCAACTTGCCGTCTGGCCCTTTGTGGAAGCGCAATATCGAGCACTACACCACCGACAAGTTTCTGACGTGGGTCTCGCACTGGGAGCCAGCCACCAAGCTTCCCGCCCCATACCTGTACTCTAATGCTGGAATCGGTCTGTTGAGTTATCTGCTAGCCGAGGCGACCGGGAAGCAATGGGAAGATCAACTGAATTCCGCGATTGTGCAGCCGCTGAATTTGCAGGACACTACTCTGCGCCCGACTCCGGAGCAGCGCAAGCGCCTGGCGCAGGGACATCATGCGAACGGCAGCGACGCGCCACCATGGCCGATTTTCGCCTGGTATGCCGCCGGAGGACTGCGTTCTACGGCGCGCGATATGCTGCGCTTTGGCGAAGCGAACCTCGGACACAAGGAAGTGAATGGCCGTCCGATTTCCGATGAACTCATTGCGGCGATGAAATTGGCGCAGACGCCGATCTACACACTTCCCAACGGCCGGAACAAGCAGGCCATGGCGTGGGTCAACAATATTGCCGGCCCGGGAACGCACCCGGTGATCCTGAAGAATGGCGGAACGGTTGGGTTCGGTACGGTGATCGTAGTCAATCCTGCCAAGGACCTGACCTTGTTCATCGCCGTGAATCAGAATGGAAGTAACCCCGCAGGGATTGGGGTCGAAATGGCGCGACACCTTCCATAGAAGCCCGCGTTCTTGCGACCTGGCGCGGGGACGATTTTTGCGCTTAGACTTTGTCAAACTCGCGCCGTGATTTATCCTGTTGATTCTGGCCTGAATTCACAATTCAAGTGCTCGCATTTCTACAAGATACTCATATTCTGTTTCATAGAAGGGCATCATGAAAATTGTGGTAATTGGTGCAGGCATGATGGGTTGGGCGGCAGCATTTGACTTGGCCCGGACCCCAAGAGTCGAGGCAGTAACTCTCGCAGATTCCAACTTGCAGCGGTTAAACGACGCCGTCGCTCGAATCCACAAACTCACCGGCAACCACAAGGTCACGGCTGTGCAACTCGACGTTGCCGACACTGAAGCAGTGCGAAAGCTCATGCCGGGTCACGATGGCGTGCTCTCTGCGGTGCCGTACTTCTTCAACCTGGAATTGGCGAAGGCGGCGATTGCAGCCGGGTGTCACTTCGTCGACCTCGGCGGCAACAACACGGTGGTGAAGCAGGAACTCGCGCTGCACGCTCAAGCGCAAGCAGCGGTTGTGGCGATTGCGCCAGACTGTGGTCTCTCGCCGGGCATGGCGTCCATCCTTGCGGCGGAGTTGCTGCGCCGCATTGGTGGCAAGGCCGACGCGCTGAAGATTTATGTCGGCGGTCTGCCGCAGCGCCCGCGTCCGCCATTCAATTATCAACTCGTCTTCTCTGTCGAAGGCCTGATCAACGAATATGGCGAGCCCGCCAAAGTGCTGCGCCATGGCAAGCTGATGACCATCGAGCCGCTGACTGAGGTCGAACCCTTCCACATGGAAGGCTTCCCTGAGCTGGAGGCGTTTCATACTTCGGGCGGCGCTTCCACCTTGCCGGAAACTTTTCAGGGAAGGGTCGGCGAATGTTTTGAGAAAACGCTGCGCTATCCGGGACACGTTGGCATGCTGCGTTCGCTCTATGACTTGGGCTTGTTTTCCAGCATTAAGCGGGTGGTGAACGGAACCGAGGTAGCGCCACGTCAGGTGATGTCGCGGCTGTTCGAAGAGAAATTTACCAGCGAGGAACCCGAGGTCACGTTGCTGCGCGTGGAGGCTCACCACGACAGTGTCGTTGCGTCTTTCAGCATGACCGACTATACCGACCCGATTACGCAGACCACATCGATGATGCGCACCACGGCATGGCCAGCCTCCATTGTGTTGCAGATGCTGATTAGCGGCGAGATTTCCAAGCGCGGCGGTGTGCGCCAGGAAGTCGATATTCCGGCGCAGCTCTTCCTCAACGAAATGGCTTTGCGCGAGGTCGTAATTCACTACCGTATCGAGTCGGTCGAGAAACTCCGCGAGGAAGTGCTGGCTGCGGCACAGGGGAACTGATTGAACTTTCTAAATCGACTGCACCCGCTGGGACTGTTGGTTCTGCGACTGGCGTTGGGCACGGTCATGATCGCGCATGGGTACCAGAAGCTCTTTGGAGGTATGGGTCAGTTCATGGGCATGCTCTCGCATATGGGGGTTCCTCCATGGATGGGCTACCTGACAGTCGCGGCGGAGTTCGGAGGCGGCATCCTGCTTGTGCTTGGATTTCTGACGCGGCTAGCCGCACTCGCCATATTCATCGATATGCTGGTTGCGATCAGCAAGGTGCATCTGCATAACGGGTTGTTTTCCAAGAATGGCGGCTTCGAATTCCCCATGGTGTGCGCGGCGATTGCATTTTCGTTGCTATGGAGCGGAGGCGGCCCCATCGCAATTGATTGGCTGTGGGGCAGTAAAGGCGGACGGTAAGGGAATTCAACGCCAGGAAAACCGCCCGCCCGTTGCGCTGGCGTTCTTTGAAGGCAGACGGATAGGTGGGAAGCGTGGGTGCTTCCGACTATTCCCGATCCACTATCCACTAACTCAATACTTCGCCAGCTCCGCCATTGCCTGGAACACATGCTCCGCCTGCGGCAGAATCTCATCCTCCAGAATTGGCTGGTAGGCGACAAACGTGTCCTTTGCCGCCACGCGCTTCACAGGAGCATCGAGCTTGTCGAAGAGCTCGTCGGCGATGCGGGCCGCAATCTCCGCGCCGTACCCCCAGCTCAGCATGTCCTCGTGAGCTACAAGCACGCGGCTGGTCTTTGCCACTGATGTCGCAATCGCCTCCCAGTCGTACGGGTTGAGCGTGCGCAGGTCAATAAGCTCCACGCTGACGCCATGCTCGCGTTCAATGCGTTGCGCCGCCTGGAGCGCGCGCGGAACCACTGCTCCGTAGGTCACCACCGTCAGGTCATGACCGGGACGAACGATTTTTGCTTTGCCGAACGGAATCATGTAATCCGGTCCGGGATAGGGCGCACGACCAAACGTCTCGCGGTAGAGGCGCTTGTGCTCCAGGAACAGCACTGGATCATCGCAACGAATCGCCGTGCGCAGAAGCCCATTGGCGTCGAGCGCATTCGATGGGAACACCACGCGCATTCCCGGCGTGTGGGTGAAAATGCTTTCGCCGCATTGCGAGTGGTAGATGGAGCCGCCGGTAAGATAACCCCCGATCGCGACCCGCACCACTGCTGGCGACGAGAAGTTATTGTTGGAGCGCCAGCGTATCAGCGGCAGTTCATTGCGAAGCTGCTGCATGGCAGGCCAGATGTAATCGAAGAACTGGATCTCCACCACCGGCTTCAGGCCGCGTGTTGCCATACCCACGGCCCGTCCTACGATGTTGGCCTCTGCCAGCGGCGAGTTGAAGACGCGGTCGCTGCCGAACTCGTACTGCAGTCCGCCCGTCAGCTTGAAGACGCCACCTTTGCCTTTGACCTGCTTGTCTTTGAGATATTCCTCGCGGCTGCAGTCGGCAACGTCCTCGCCAAACATTACGATGCGCGCATCCCGCTTCATCTCGTCGCGGAGGCACGCATTGATTAGGTCAGCCATCGTCTTTTCAGGAGCGGCTGGCGCACCCTTTTCGGCGGGTTGGGGATGGACCGGCTCGGTCTGAAACGACCCTGATGTGGGATCGAGGTCCGCAGAGTACACGAACTGTTTGTACGAGTCGGGTGCGGGTAACGCCGCTACCACTGCCCGGTCAGCTGCGTCCTGGATTTCCGCTTCTGCATCCTTCTCGAGATTGTCGATAGCCTTCTCGTCGAGAATGCCTTCGCGAACCAGGAAAAGTTGGAAGCGCGTGATGGGATCGCGTTCTACTTCTTTTTTGCGTTCGGAGTCGGGCCGGTAGAGCTTTTCATCATCCGACAGCGAATGCGAATACGGCCGGATCACATGGCCGTGTACGAAGGCCGGACCTTTGCCGGCGCGAATGTAATCGACAGCGGTTTTCAGCGCGGCGTAACTGACGATGGGGTCGGTCCCATCGATTTCATCGAAATGGAAGTTCGGGAATCCCTTGACCAGCTTGCTGATATTGCCACCGGCGGTCCCTACTTCCACCGGCACTGAAATCGCGTACTCGTTGTCTTCGATGAGATACAGGACGGGCAACTTCAGATTGGACGCGGTGTTCAACGACTCCCAGAACTCGCCTTCGCTGGTAGTGCCATCGCCACAGGAGGCGTAAACCACTTCGTCGCCCTGAAACTGCACGTCTTTGAACTGGCGATAATCACCGTTGACCTTCTGCGCGGCCTCGGGATGACGGCCGAAATAACGTCCCGCTTCGGCGCACCCGACGGCTTGCAGGAACTGGGACCCGGTTGGCGAAGACTGGGTCACGATATTCAGCTTCTTGTGCCCCCAGTGAGACGGCATCTGCCGTCCACCCGAGTTGGGATCGTCCGCCGCGCCCACGGCTTCCAGCAATTGCTCATAAGGTGTCATGCCCAGCGTCAGGCACAGCGCGCGATCGCGATAGTAGGGATAGAACCAGTCGTAACCCGGGCGCAGCACTATTCCGGCGGCGACCAGCAAGGCTTCGTGCCCCGCGCCTGAGATCTGGAAGAAAATCTTCTGCTGGCGCTTGAGCAGGATCTCGCGATCGTCGATGCGCCGCGAGGAATACATCAGGCGGTAGATGTCAATCAGCTGCTGGCTGCTGAGTCCTGCATACTTATCGCTGGAAGCAGACTTCGGCTCTACTTTTGCGGTAGCCATCTATTACCTCAGGTGTGAAATGCCAATCCCAGACACGGCGACGAACGTACTCTCATTGTAAATGTTCTGCAGGATTTCTTGAATTGTCATCGCAGCTCTCCGGCCCGGGTCTGCCTGGAACCTGTAGCTATACTGGAAGGGAATGATACGCACGTTTCGCCCAATTCCGCTTAAGAAAATAAACCTTATCATCTTTGATCTCGATGGCACCCTGATCGATTCGGAACACGACCTGGCAGCCGCGGTCAATGCCATGTTGAGGCACTATGGCCGCAAGGAACTACCCATCGACGTGATTGGCACTTACATTGGCGATGGCGCTCCCATGCTCATTCGCCGGGCGCTCGGCGACCCCACTCATAGTGAGTTCCTGCAGGAAGCGCTCAATTATTTTCTGCTCTATTACCGCGAACACAAGCTCGACAACACTCGCGTGTACGAGGGTATTGGCGAGGCGTTGCAACAGGCCGGTCAGCGCGATGGAGCGCCGCGCCAGCTGGCGGTGCTAACAAACAAGCCGGTGCGAGTGTCGCGCGACATTCTCGCTGGCCTCAAATTGGCTGACCGCTTTGTTCAGGTTTACGGGGGCAACAGCTTCGAGACCAAGAAGCCGGATCCCCTCGGGGCAAATACTCTGATGCGCGAACTGGGCGCGGCTCCCGAAGAAACCGTGATGGTTGGAGACTCGGGAGTGGACGTGCTCACGGCTCGCAATGCAGGGCTCTGGAGCGTCGGCGTGACCTACGGATTTGCGCCGCAGACTCTGCAGCAGGTCCCCCCCGACGTGCTGGTGGATACACCGGCCGAGCTGGGTTGCGCGCTGACGGTAAGCGAGGCAAAAGAAAAGGAGCGACCGCAGCGTTAGGGTATCCCATATGCATCGACTGCTATCCTTGACCCATGTCGCAGCTGGCCCGCGATCGTTCGCCCTTTCGGGATGGTTTTGCTGCTCTTTGGCACGACCCGGCTTTGCTGGCTGCCGAGCTCACCTGGCGCTGGTGTTTCGGATTTGCGGCGTGGGCCTTGGTCATCGTCTCCGGCGGGCTCTTCCTCGACAGTCTGAAAGTTTCACCCGCGGACCAATTTCTGCTCGGCACATTTCAGCCGCAATTGCTTTCTGGTGCGCTTCATCACATTTTTCAGGGTAGCCTCACACGCTTTGTGCTGGAGCAGTCTGTGCTTTTGCTGGGCGTAACTTTGCTGTGGTGCTTTGCCGCCGCCGCAGGACGCGCCGCCACGCTGCGGCGGATGGTTGCGATGTTCAGTGCCGATGACGAATCCTTTTCGATGACCTGGCAATTCGGGTCGATCTTCGTCCTGCATCTACTGCGCGCAGCCTGGTCATTGATCGCCCTCGCGGTAGCGATGGCGTGTTTGCTTATCGGCAGTGTCATGGCCCAGAACGACCGCGCGGGATTGGCCGCACTGTTCCTTGTGTTCGGGATCGCACTATCATGCTGGTTTGGGGTAGCTTTGAATTGGTTTCTCGGGCTGGCGCCACTGTTTTGCATTCGCAATGGAGCCCCGGCGATGGACGCTCTCGCCCAATCCATTGACTTCGTCTCGCGCCGAGGCGGCCGCCTGTCTCTGCTGGGGCTGGGATTTTCCCTGCTACGCCTCGTGTGGCTCGGCACTATGGCCCTAGCTATCTTCTCGCCGCTAAGCCTGGTGCCACGCCTGCATCCAGGGTGGGTGTTACTCATCATGGCGGCTATCGCCCTCGTCTATTTCGCGGGAGCTGACTTTCTGCATCTTGCCCGCCTGGGGGCCTACGCCTCGCTGGCGGAAGACGACGCGCATTCCATGTCCGAGCCGGGTCTCGGCACCCCTCCCGATCCTCTGCTCGCACCGGAGCTTAGCAGTCCCGATCCCGTGCCCGCATCCGAACCTGCCCAGCTCTCCGAAATAGCGTCTACGGTCGACCCAGCATGCGCGGATCCGTTTGACCACGCCATCCTCGAACCTTCAGCCATCACCCGGTGAGGTGACTGCGGTCACTGCTCCTGTGGCCATACTGCGCGAACGTCATAGTAGGAGGGCTTATGTACCGCTCAGCTTGGCTGAGTGATCGCAGCAGGAGCGCGTGCCGCAGTGTGGGCAGCCCCTTGTGCCTCTTATCTCTCTTGGCATTCCCGGCGACGTCCCATTCGCTCGCCGGTGGTCCCCCTCGTGGCGAATTCTGGAGCGGCATCGCGGTTGGATTCGTCCTGTTGATCATCGTGGCAGTCTTGTCTCGCATGCGGGTTAGGACCGCCGAGCGCCAAGCAAGAAGCTCCAAAGAACTCGCCGATCATCGCGAGTATGAGCGCAACGTGGCGCAACAGGAGTTGTTGCGTCGCCTGGAAGAAGAACGCGAGCTCGCAAAAGAGAAGATGCAGTTCGAGTCGCAACTGTCGGAGTACGAAAAGTACGCATCGCTGGCGCAGCTTGCCCTGGGCGCCGCGCACGAAATCAACAACCCGCTGCTGGGTATCATGTCGCACCTGGAATTGGAGTGGAAGGATGCTGGCGGCGAACGGCGCGAAGAAATTGAACAGTGCATCGAAGGCGCGAAACGAATTTCCTTCGCGGTGCGAGGATTGCTTGACTATGCGCGGCCCGGACCGCTGGTGCTCAGCAAGGTAAACCTGAATCGTCTGGCCAGCGAGACACTGAAGTTTCTCGAGCACCAGCCCATGTTCCGTGGAATCGAACTGCAGAACTGCATTCCTCTGGATCTCCCCAACATCAGCGCTGACGGGAACCAGCTTTCGCAGATTCTGATGAACCTGCTGCTGAATGCCGCACAAGCCACTCCGCCCGGCGGGAGGATTACGGTGCTCGCCGACAGCGTGAAGTTTGCGGACATGGTCGAGCTCCGCGTGCGTGACACCGGTAGCGGAATTCCCGCTGACATTCTGCCGCACGTCTTCGAACCATTCTTCACCACCAAACGCGGCAAAGGTACTGGATTGGGACTGAGCATTACGCAAAGCTATGTGCGTAGCCACGGCGGAGACATCCAGGTTGAAAGCATCCCGAACCTGGGTACCACGGTGCGCGTCACGCTGCCGATCCGGCAGGTGGGCAAGGCGGCACAGGTTAACGAGGAGGTCATCGTTTAGCGATGCCGTATTCCATCCTCATCGTCGATGACGAAGCGCTGACCGTGCGCACCATTGGGCGTGCGCTGGAGAGCGAGGGCTTTGAAACCTTCCTGGCCATGAGCGGCGAGGAAGCTCTGACCACGCTTTCTGATGAAAAGCCCGACCTGGCGCTGCTCGACGTTGTGCTGCCGGGCATCAATGGAATCGAAGTCTTACGACAAGCCAAAAAGCTTTCTCCCGCCACCATCATCGTGATGATGAGCGCCTATCACGTGGTTGATCGCGCCGTAGAAGCCATGAAACTGGGCGCATACGACTACCTCATCAAGCCGTTTCACATTGCCGACATGGTCAGCACCATCCGGCGTGCGACCGAGATGCTGGCGCTGCGCGTGCGGGTTCATGACACCGTGCAGAGCGCCAAGGGCCGCTACGATTTCGGGCGCGTGGTGACTGAGAGTCCGCTGATGCGCGAGGTCCTCGAAATGGCGCGCCGGGCCGCCGAGAGTGACCATACCACCATCCTCATCCAAGGTGAGAGCGGGACCGGCAAGGAAGTACTGGCCAAGGCCATTCACTACAACAGCCCCCGCGCCCAGGCGCCGCTCATCAGCCTCAACTGCGCTGCCCTCCCTGACACTTTGCTCGAGAGCGAATTGTTCGGCTACGAACAGGGCGCCTTCACCGACGCGCGCCGCCGCAAAGAAGGGTTGATCGAAAAAGCTTCCAGCGGCACCCTCTTCCTCGACGAGATCGGAAACACCTCGTTCAGCCTGCAGGCAAAGTTATTGCGCGTGCTCGAGGAGGGGACGTTCATGCGTTTGGGCGGGACTAAGGCGGTGCAAGTGGATGTCCGCGTTATTACCGCGACCAATCGGGTCTTGAAAGAAGCGGTCAGCAAGGGAGAGTTCCGCGAGGACCTGTATTACCGCTTGAACGTGCTGCCGCTGTTTATCCCTCCATTGCGCGAGCGCCGCGAAGACATTGTGCCGCTGGCCCTCGACATCATGCAGCATTTCAACGACGAGCTGAAGAAAAGCTTTGTGGGCTTTACGCCTGCCGCGGCCGAGTTGCTGCAGAAATATCCCTGGCCGGGAAACATCCGCGAACTGCGCAACGTGATCGAGCGCACCATGATTCTTTGCCAGGGTAACGAGATCGATGAAGAGAACTTGCCGGAAGAAGTTCGCGATTACCACGAGGAACTAGCCCACGAAGAGATGTCATCGTTCGAGGTCTCGCCCACCGGCGACCAGTTTGTCAGCTTGCGAGAACTCGAGGACCGCTACATCCACGAAGTATTGAACGCTACTGGGCAGAATAAAACCCATGCTGCACGGATTCTCGGCATCCATCCGACCTCGTTGTTGCGCCGCCTGAAGAAAACTCCGGAGCTGGTCTAGAGGGAGCTTCCTAACGCTTTACAATAGTATTGTGTTGCATTAGGATCCGGGCCAGCGATGATAGCCAGTTTTAGCGATAGCGAGACACAGAACTTGTGGCGCTCGGGCAAGAGTCGTCGCCTACCTGCTGCTTTGCACCGGAGGGCGTTCAAGAAACTCGCCATCTTAAATGCGGCCGTCACGCTCGACAACCTAAGCGTGCCGCCAGGGAATCGACTGGAAATGCTTCGCGGCGACCGAGCAGGACAGCACGCCATTCGGATCAACGATCAATACCGGATCTGTTTTGTATGGCGCGATGGCAACGCCTTTGATGTTGAAATCGTGGATTATCACTAGAGAGTGAGGTGGGACAGATGTCCAAGGCACGAAAGAAGGTTTTTGCGGTTCACGCGGGAGAGATTCTTAAGACTGAATTCATGGATCCTATGGGCATTACCGCCTATGAACTTTCGAAAACGTTGAATTTCCCGGGTATTTATGAGGTTGTGCGGGGAAAGCGGTCGATCAGCGCGGATACAGCGATTCGACTAGGGAAGTATTTCGGACTCCCCGCGCAGTTTTGGCTCAACCTTCAGAATGACTACGATCTGAGGCTCGCCGAGGGCGGCGGCGCCGGAAAAGGAATCCAGCCTCGGCAGATCGACCGCCGACCCTCACTGACTGGGGCACGCTGACCAGTGGTTACTTCGCGCTCTCACTACTGCAAAGTGCGACGGTTACCTGCAAAACGCAGGGGTCAGAACTTCCGCAATCTGCACTGCTCGGCTAACTCCCTTTAGAATTACAGCCCCTTTCGGGAACCGATTTGCCCCATACGTGCACCAGCAAGAGTGGAGCACGATGCCGTAAGGCAGTGGCCGGTGGTTAGTGAATAGTGGATAGCTCCAGCGCCAGGCCAACGAAGGAGGCTTTATGTCAATCCTATTTGTCCTGCTTACATTCCTTCTCATTCTTACTGTCATGTATTTCCGTCGTCCGCAAGAGGCGGCTGCAACCCTGCAAGTGGCGCCGGCCAAAAAGCTGAATGCGCCAGTCATGTTGAAGCACGGAGGCTTTGATGTTCCTGAAGGTTACGCCTTCCATCCTGGCCACACCTGGGTTATGGACGAAGGCCGGCAGAACGCCCGCGTGGGTATCGATGCCTTTGCCGGAAACCTTATCGGCAAGATCGACTCCATCGAGATCGCCGATCTCAACCGCTGGGTGCGCCAGGGACAGAAGCTGTGCACCGTGACTCGCGAAGGGCAAAACATCGATCTGCTGTCGCCCATCGAAGGTGTGATGATCTCAGTCAACCACGAAGTGTTGAAGAACCCCAACCTCGTCGTGGATGACCCCTACAAGAACGGTTGGCTGTGCATGGTGAAGGCACCCGAGCTTTCCACTAACGTAAAGAACCTTTTGAGCGGGCCCATCGTTCCGGCATGGATGCAGAACAGCCTGGCTCGCGTTGGCGCAATGATGCAGCAACTCAATCCCGCTCTGGCCCAGGACGGCGGCTTGCCGGTCAAGGGCTTGCTCTTTCAGGTGGATGCCAGCACGCAGCAGCAGCTGGCGAAAGAATTCTTCCTGACATAGCGCTGATCGGAAAGGACAACGGAGAATCCCCATGGCAAGACAAAAAGCAATGTTGATCGACATCAAGCGCTGCATCGGATGCCTGAGTTGCGAGACGGCTTGCAAACAACTTCATGGCTTCAGCCCCGACCCCGAACCCACGCTCTCCGACACTGCCTTCACCGTGGTCGAGACGCGCGGCGACAAGTTCGTTCGCAAAATTTGTATGCACTGCAACGATCCAGCTTGCGCTTCGGCCTGTCCTGTTGGCGCGATCGGCAAGAGCCCGCTGGGCCCGGTGGTGTACAACGCCGACAAATGCATCGGCTGCCGCTATTGCATGCTGGCGTGCCCCTACCAGGTGCCGCGCTACCAGTGGACCAAGCTCGCGCCCTTCGTCAAGAAGTGCGACATGTGCTCCGACCGCATTAAGGCTGGCAAGTCCACCGCCTGTGCGGAAGCTTGTCCGGTGCAGGCGACCATCTTTGGCGACCGCGACGATCTGATTACCGAAGCCTGGAACCGCATCCGCGCTGACTCGTCGTACGTGCCCCGGATCTACGGACTGGAAGAACTCGGTGGCGGAAATGTCTTCTTCGTCTCCGACGTTGCCTTCGAGAAGCTGGGATTCAAGCCGGCCCCCACGGGCAATCAGCCCATGCCGACGCTCACCGCTAGCGCCCTAGGCGACTCGCCCAAAGTTGTGATTATGGGTGGCACCATTCTTTCGGCGCTGTACTGGGTCACGCAGCGGCGCCGTGAAGTGGCCCTAGCTGAAGCCGAAGAGAAAGCCACCATCAACCGCATTAAAGGGGAAAGGAGCTAGCCATGATCGCGCGAATCAAATCGGAAATAACTTTATGGCGCGTCATTGTAGCCATCATACTTACTACCGGTCTTTATGCGACCTACGTTCGTTTTTTCGAGGGATTCAGGGCCAGTACTAACCTGAGCGACCAGATGCCTTGGGGCCTGTGGGTCGGTCTAGGTACGCTCTGCGGTGTCGGACTTTCCGCTGCCGGTTTCGGCATCAGTGCCGCGGTTTACCTGCTTGGCATGGAGCGCTACCGGCCCATTCTACGGTCGGCAATCCTGATTTCATTTCTGGGCTACCTCACCGTCATGGTCGGTTATCTCTACGAGATTGGCCTGCCCTGGCGATTCTGGCATCCCATCGTGATGTGGAACCACCGCTCGGTTTTGTTCGATGTGTGCATCTGTATCATGACCTATACCACCGTGCTAACGTTTGAGTTCGCGCCGGCCGTCATAGAGAAGCTGCCGTGGAAGGCATTTCGCGAAACCGTGCTGCACTATCACCACAAGATTCTTATCGCGGTCGTACTAGCTGGGGTGCTGCTTTCCTCCATGCATCAGTCGTATCTGGGGGGCCTATTCCTGATCGCGCGCGGCAAGATTCATCCCTTGTGGTATTCGCAGTACATGCACGCCTTGTTCTATCTTTCCGCCATTCCCGCGGGGCTGGCGCTGACCGTGATGGCGATCTACCTGTGCATGCGTTCGCTGAATGTGCGGATTGATTTCAGCATTCTTAGCGACTGCGGACGCATGATTCAATTGTTGCTGATTGTGTATGCCTTCTTCAAATTGCTCGACCTGGTTTCGAACCAGGCGCTAGGCTATGCCTTCCAGCGCACCAACGAAGCCGGATACTTCTGGCTGGAGGTCGTGCTCTTCCTGGCGATTCCGATCCTCCTCTTGAGTTACAACAGTGTGCGCTCCAATCCCGAGCGCCTCTATTGGACCTCGGCCATCGTTGTAGCAGGATTTATGGTTGACCGGCTGAACGTGTCGATCAACTCCCTGCAGACGGCCATGGGAACGCACTATGTGCCGAAGTGGACGGAGTTGGCGTCGAGCGTCCTGGTCATTGCAGCCGGAGTGCTCGCGTTCCGTTACGCGGTGATCTACCTCGACATTCTTCCCAAGGCGGTCACCATCAAACCATCGACTCGCTGGATGTCCAACGGAGGTTTGCCGGCGCAGGCGTGAGAAAGCAGGGGCTAGGGATTAGGGGATAGTGAATTGGGTACCCCATCCAAGCTGGTTTTGCTTGGATGGGGATTTTTCGCTTAACTCCATAACTAGGTCGCGTCTTGGATGTTTTCCTCGATGTTTTCTATCTCCCGCCACCGTTCTCGGCAGGAATGGCACACCCACCTCTTGCGACGAAGAGGAATTGGCGCCAGAAGGTATGCGCTGATCCAGGCGACAGGCTGATTCAAGTTCTCAAAAGCGACATCCAGCGACTGACATTTCGGACAGCGCGGCTGCTCGTACGGTCCGATACCCTCTACCAAGAACTCTTCGGGGATGGACTGCTCTAAAAGATCTAGCGCCGCATCAGCGTCTTCCTGCTTAACGCACAGCTTAATGCCACCAACCAGGTTCGAATAAAACCAGTCCATTCGGATCATATTGTCGTCGACCAGGAAGGATTCGATTTCCGCAGAGTCCAACGCACCTTTGGCCAACAGCGCTTCGTGCAGATCTCTGAACTGGCGAATGCTAACGACGTCAGCTAATTCAGCTGAATCGCGTTCCGGATTCGCGCCAATGTCTGACACGCCATTTTCTTCCAGGCGCCTGCGAGCGAGCTCATCCGTCAGAGCCTGGCGCGCCGCATCGGTCAGATCGGCCGAATCTGCGGCAATGGCCTCTAGCTCACCGTCTGACAATCCGGCGTAGAGCTTGGTAAGGCGCTGCTGCTCTTCTTCGGGGTCTTGACGTGCCATAGCTATCGTCCCCGCGCCACGATCAGTGTCATATCGTCGGCCTGCTCGTCGGGACTGAACCGCTGGACCTCGTCAAGAATGCCATCCATAATCTCGTCTGCTGACTGCTGCTGATATCTCCTGGCCACGGCAATCAGTCGGTCTTCGCCGAACTCCTCGCTATCGCTCTCGTCTCTCTCGCCCGCCTCAGAAACACCATCGGTATAAATCACCAGCGCATCGCCCGGAGCCAGTTGGTTCTCAGCCACGCTGCAATCCCACTCTTCGAATAGTCCCAATACGGTTGCATTGGCATTCAGTCGCTCCAGTTCGCCTGTCGCTCGCAAGAGTATTGGCGGATTGTGCCCGCAGTTGACGTAACGCAAGCGCCGCGTCTCGTCGTCGTACACGGCAAAGAACGTAGTCGCATAATTATTGCTTTCCGTGTTCTTGAAGAACAAGTAGTTGACGGAGCGCAGTAAACGGGGGATGTCTTCCAACGCCAGAGCATATTGACCGCGTAGGTTGGCCTGCAGGTTGGCCATCAGCAACGCGGCCGACATTCCTTTGCCGGCAATATCGGCCAGCACCAGCCCAAGACGTCCCGAACCCAGATCGAGAAAGTCGTAATAGTCGCCGCCCACAGCACGCGTTTGGATGCATTTGCCGGCGCAGTCCAGGGTTCGCAACGAGGGCGACTGCTGCGGCAGTAGCCGGCTCTGTACCTGGCGCGCATATTGCATTTCCTGCGCACTGCGCCGCTCCGCTTCCATGGTTGCGGCCATGCGCTCAGCCAGCGAGATACTTCGCATGGCAATGCCGGCCTGGCTCGCAACGGAAGCCAGCAGGCGTTTGTCTCCCATGGAGTAAGGTTCCTCGGAAAGCCGTGGCCCTAGTACCGCGACTCCCTGCAATTGCCCCTCGCTCGATCCGCGAATCGGCACCAGGCACTCCGCTTGCAACGGCTCCAATTCGGTGCCATGCATGGCTTCAGGGAGAAGTTCCAAGGGTTCGCGTCGCTCCGCTAATTCCGCGACTCCGGCAGCGCCCTTCGACAGGCTCCTCGCTTCGGCGGGAGGATCCCCCGCGTAAGCCTGCAGGTGCCCGTTGCCGGCCTCCAGGTATACATACATCGAGCTGGGATGCAGCGCGTCCTGAATCTGGTCGTGCAGCAACGCCGCCAACCCTTCGCGGCTGCTCACGGTAAGGGTCTTCGCGGCCAGGTTCTCCAGGATCTGCTGCGCGTCGTAAGAACTGCGAAAGAAGGCCCGGTCCAGCCGCGTTCGCACCCGCCGGTGGACCTGGGTTGCACCCGAGATCAGGAGCACGCCGAAGGTCGCACCGATGGGAATCGCCGCCTTCGACCCCGCCGAGAAATGACGCGAGAACGCCTGCCCGAACCAGATTGTCAGCCCCACCGAGATCGAGAGTATGAGAATCACGAACCCGCGCTCCACCAGGAAGTAACGGGCACTCCGTTTCAGCAGCACCGGAAGCTCCATGACCCGGTGCTTTACCACGGCGTAGGCGAAAGAAATCGGGAACAAGAACAAGAAAATAACTTTTGTAAACTGTATCCAGAACGGAGTATGAACGACATACAGGTCGGACACGAGCGCGACTGTGACGGCAGGGGTAATGCCCACCACGGTTCCCCACAGAATTACCTTGAGCTTGCGCTTGTCTTCCTTGTTGGAGGCGCTGAGAACGTTTAAGACGAGGGAAAGCAGACCGAGGAGGATGCTTCCATATCCCAGGACCAGTCTGGCGTTGTCCCAGACCCTTTTTCCGGCGAGGTTCTTGAGGAACGGCAATACGTCGGAATTGCCATTGCTTATTCCACCTAGGCAAAGACAAGCGGTTAGAGCTAGAAGCAGCCACTTGAGCCACGGAGCTTTGCGCTCAATCGGTGAACGCGTGGGAAAGACGGCGAATAGGAAGTAGAAGAGTCCGGGCAGCAAGGAATCGAAGATGGTCCGATAGGCGTAGAGGAAGACCCGGAGGCCGTGTGGTGCTACGGCAACCGGATCTGGGATGCTGGAGGCGGCAATGAAAGCCGCAAAAACCAGGGCCAGCAGCCACGCATTGGGGTCCTTGATGCGCAGAAACAAGACCACGAGTCCGACAACAAGAAAAAGAATGGGGTAGGAGTTCAGTATCAGGTCCGCCAGCCGTTGGGTCAGCGGTACCTTGTCGCCCCTGCCCATGGCGGCCCGAAACGTCCCGGTGATGAGCAACGGCAGCGGCTGTCCTGCACGCGCAACCTTCAAGACCACCTGATCGCCGGGTCGTGCCGCTAGCCAAACATCTTGCAGAATTCCCGAGCAGGAAGCTTCCGAAGTTAAGGCCCGACCGTTGAGAGCAGTGATAAGGTCGTGTGCCCTTAACCCCGATCTTTCGGCCGGGCTATTCTTGTATACATCAGTGATTTCGATGCCGTTTGGAGTTGGTTTCGTATCGATGCCAAGCTCAACCGTGCCTTTCCGGATGTAATACATCCACGCGGCGCTGTATAGCAGGGTCGCCGTAGCGAAGATGATCGCAAGCGCCACTACCACTGGCCGGCGATGGCGCGATTGGATGGCCGGTGCGGCCAGGGCGGGTTGAACGACTGTAGACATGGCTGGCGCTTGTGCGTAAGGCTAGTTTAGTCCATCCCCGACGCTGAATTCTGCATCTCCCTTCAAAGTACATGGAGGAAATTTCGATGCCAGAGAAAGAAACATTAGAGCGGGCGCGTGAAGATGAACGCGAAGGGAAGTCGCCCGGCACCCAGGCCGGCGAATTCGTCAGGGAGGAAATGGACCACATCCGCGAAGGCAAACACGGTGCCGCTTCAACCAAGCAGGCAATTGCCATTGGATTGTCGAAGGCGCGCCGGGCTGGCGTAAATTTGCCGCCGCCAAAGCAAGGGAAGGCCTCGGCCGCAACTCGTACAAAAGCAGAACGCGACGTGCGCCAAGGAGAGTCATCGACCAAGAAGAAAACTTCCGCCAAACGTTCGCGAGCGGTCAGTGGCGTGTTGAAGCGGGAGGGCCATCGAGCAGCCTCTCGTGCGTCGTTGTCGAAGCAGGCTCGTGAGTCCGCTCGCGCGCGTGGGAGTGCCGCTCGGAAGGCGGCAGCTAAGAAAGCCTCCCGCACCAAGGGCGCCGAGGGGCGGAAGCGGGCGGCCCGCAAGGCAGCTCGGACCAGAAGCCGCGGCTGAATTCTCGATTTGGGAAATTCTTGTCAAGCCCCACAAACGTGGCAAAAATCTCTGTAACCCATTGCTGGCGCTTGAATAGAAAAATATCCGAAATCGTGTCCAAACCTGCCAAAACGTGCTGCAATGTAATTAGAGAGTCAGGGGAGAGATGTTCTCCTTCCTGACTCTTCTGTCTTGGAGCCAGCTTCTTCCGAGTGGAGTTCATTTGGCCACTGAGAAGGCCTGAAGACGAGCGTTGAAGGTAGGTTCCTTTAGGTTCGCCGGTGGGGAAGTCTTTCATTGCGTTCTCTCGAGCGGCCTTAGCCGGCGAGGTATCCGCTTTTCAGACCAAGGCCGCTGACATCTGCACTCCCGCAAAGTTGTATTCCTCACGGGGACGATCCGCTCCCTGCTCTTGCCATTGCGAGTAAAATTAAACCACTCGCTCAAGGATGGCGTCATTTACCGGATTCGTCCGGTCGTGATTCATACGGGTAAATAATTCAAATGCCGCAAATTGGAAGCTTTGCACTGTTGCTGGCTCTCGCGCTGGCCGCCTACTCGTTTATTGCAGGCTCGCTGGCCCTGTACCGCAAAGACGATCGTCTGGGCGAGACCGCCCGTCGCGCTGGCATTGCCTGCTGGGCTGCGGTCACGGTCGCCGCGGTAGCGCTGGTGATCGCCGCGCTCGGCAACGACTTTTCCGTCTCCTATATCATGCACCACAGCAACCGCGACCTGCCGATCGCCTACAAGTTTGCGGCGCTGTGGTCGGGCCAGGAAGGCTCGCTGCTCTTCTGGGCGTGGCTGCTTTCCACCTATGCTTTGGTGCTGCGGATGCGCTACAAAGTCGATCCGCAACTGACGGCACATGCCTCAGCGATTATTGCGGCGGTACAGGTTTTTTTCCTCCTGCTGGTGAACTTCGCGGCGCATCCCTTCGGTCTGGTCAGCGGACAGATTCCCGCCGATGGCAACGGATTGAATCCGCTTCTGCAGTATCCCGAGATGGTCATTCATCCGCCGATGCTCTACCTGGGCTACGTCGGCGTGACCGTTCCATTTGCCTTCGCACTGGGTGCGCTGATCATGAAGTATCCCGGCGAGAAGTGGATCCACATCACCCGCCGCTGGACCATGGTGGCATGGCTCTTCCTCACCTGCGGCATTTTCCTCGGCGCTCACTGGGCGTACGCGGTGCTGGGTTGGGGCGGCTACTGGGGATGGGACCCGGTGGAGAACGCATCGCTCCTGCCGTTCCTCACCATGACTGCCTTTCTGCATTCGGTGATGATGCAGGAGAAACGCGGCATGATGAAGATGTGGAACATGTGGCTCATCTTCACCACGTTCCTGCTGGCCATCTTCGGCACGTTCCTCACGCGCAGCGGTGTGGTCAGTTCCGTGCATGCCTTCGCGCAGTCGGGCATCGGCGACTGGTTCGTGTGGTTCCTGGCGCTGACGTTTGCCACCTGCGTGTTTTTCTTTGTGCGCAACCGCGAAACGCTTAAGAGTGAGCACCGGTTGGAGTCGCTGGTCTCGCGTGAGTCGAGCTTCCTCTTTAACAACCTGGTGCTGCTGGTTGCCTGCTTCGCGGTCTTGTGGGGCACGCTCTTCCCGGTCCTGTCGGAGTGGGTGACCGGCTCGAAGGTCACCGTGGGGCCGCCCTTCTTCAATCGCGTCAACGTTCCGATTGGCCTGTTCCTGATCTTCCTCACGGCCGTGGGACCGTTGCTGGCGTGGCGGAAGACGTCGCTCGACAGCCTGAAACGTAACTTCCTGTGGCCGACGATTCTCGCCCTACTGACGGCGACCGCGCTCTTAATCGGGGGCATGCGACCCTGGGAGGACGTTGCTTATTTCTATTCGCTGATGGCGATTTCGTTGTCGGTGCTGGTGGCGGCGACGGTGGTGGGTGAGTTCTGGCGAGGCGGGCGGGTCATTGCCCGGCAGACCGGCAAGAACATTGTCGAAGGCATGGTCACCATCACGCGGCGCAACACGCGACGTTACGGCGGATACCTGGTGCACTTCGGCTTCATCGTCATCATGATCGGCTTCGCGGGACTGCCCTTCAATCTGGACAAAGAGCAGGAGATGGGATTCGGCGACAAGATGCAGATCGGCTCGTACACCCTGGTGTGCGAGTCCTACACCCAGGACGACAAAGCTAACTACTCTAGCGAGTGGGCCGTCATCGATGTTTTCCAACATGGCAAGCAGATCGACACCATGTATCCCGAACGCCGCTTCTACAAGGCGAGCGAGCAGACATCGACCATCGTGGCCAATCGCTCGCGTCCCAGTGGAGACTTGTACCTGGTCTATACCGGGCGCAATCAGGACACAGGAAAGCCGATTATCAAGGCACACGTCAATCCATTGGTAATGTGGATCTGGTCGGGGGTGATCGTCGTGATTATCGGGACACTGATTGCGCTGCTGCCGAACATGAAGCCGGTGAAGATCGCTGTGAGAGAGAGGGCGCGTGAGGATGCAGAGGCAGCGCAAAGAGGTACGGTGGAAGTTGGTGGAGACTGAGATGCCCGCAAAATGAAGGTGCGCGATCTCATCCGGCGGATCGAGGAAGACGGCTGGCGCCAAGTCGCACAGCGAGGAAGCCACAGACAGTACAAGCACCATGCGAGGGCGGGGAAAGTGACAATCGCCGGTGCTCCGTCGGACGATGTGCACCCGAAGACGTTGTCGAGCGTGCTCAAGCAAGCTGGATTAAGAAATAGATGAGAAGGACATGACCTTGGCGATGAAGAAGAAATTTCTGGCGGTATATGAAGTTGGCCCTAACAATCTCAGCGGTTTCGTACCGGACGTGCCCGGGGTCGTCTCTACAGCAGCCACCCTAGAGCAGATGCGTCAGCTAATGCGGGAGGCGGTCGAGTTCCATTTGGAGGCTCTCGTGGCCGACGGCGATCCAATTCCCGAACCTACGACGACCAGCGTGGACTTCGCCGAGGAGGATCCCGAACATGGAGTGCTGTCGTGCATCGTAGAGTGGCTAGAGGTTGGAGCGCCACAATATCACGCGGTCGCATGAAAAGCAGGTCTCTCGACTCTGGCGCGCAAAAGAAGCGCGCCTCCGCTCGGGATGACAGATTTATTGGGATGGCTGAACGGCGCACCTCAAGGTGCGCCCCTTCAAAGGTCGGTATTCATATCTTGAAACTCGAAACTAGAAACTCGAAACTCCGCATCGTGCAACTCCTGCTGATCGGGGTGCTGGCGATTGGCTTTCTCGGCGCCGGCGATGACGCGCGCTTCAATAAACTGGGTCACGGCCTGATGTGCATGTGTGGATGCGGTCAGGTGTTGTTGGAGTGCAACCACGTTGGCTGCACCTATTCTGAACGCATGCGCAATGAGCTCAGCGCGGGTATCGACCGCGGCGACAGCGACTCTCTCGTCCTGCAAAGCTTTGTGCAGAAGTACGGCAATACCGTGCTGGCCGCACCTACTACGACGGGTTTTAATCGAGTCGCTTGGATCATGCCATTCGCGGTGTTTGCCGGCGCGCTGGCGCTGGCCGTTTGGCTGGTGCGGGTCTGGAAGCAGCGCTCCCTCGCTCAACCGGTGCCCCCTCCTAATCTCGACGCCACTGAACTCGATGAGCTTCGTAAGAAGGCCCGTCAGGAGACCGATTACTGATGTTCGCATTGATGGCTTTTGCAATTTCCGGGCAGGACACCGCCTTCATAATGTTTGGCTGCGCGCTATTTGCAGCTCTGCTGTTTTTCTACGTGTTCTATCAGCCGGGCGATGTTGAAGTGGGAGAAGCCAAGACCCGCCAGATGTATCTGCAGGAGCGCAAGGACGCGACCTACGAAAATTTGCGCGACCTCAGCTTCGAGTACAAAGCCGGCAAGCTGAGCGAGGCGGATTACGCCGTACAGCGCGCCTCGCTGGAGGACGAAGCCGCTGCCATTCTCGCCGAGATGGACAGCATCGAGAAAACGCGCGCGGTGGTGCGGCGTGGCACAAGGCGCCCCACGAACGGAGGCCGGGCGTGAGGAATAGGCTAGCCTCGGTCTTGCAACAAAGTTGGGCAGGGCCGGCCTTGAAAGGGCACAGCTTTAGCTGTGCCGCAAATGTTCTTCCTAAACTCGGGGCTTTAGCCCCAGAGGGAAGTCAGGGAGTTCGAATTCCCTCAGCGGCTAAAGCCGAACATGCCCTACCGCAGCGTACGGCTCGGCTGAAGCCGTGCCCCTTCAAACCCACGTTCATCAATCTGTTTACTTGGGCATGGTTGGGCCTTTGCATGTTCGCCTTGAGCTCCCTCGCCCTCGCCCAGAACATCACCGGCACCGTGACCAATGCCACCACAGGCAAGCCTTCCGCCGGAGACGAGGTCACGCTCCTCTCACTGTCGCAAGGTATGCAGGAGGTGGGAAGCACGAAGAGCGACACGCAGGGCCACTTCTCTCTACCATCACCTGCTGGCGATGCCGCGCCGCACATGGTGCGTGTCACCCACGAAGGCGTGAATTACTTCCCGCCGGGTGGCCCGCTGATGCCGGGTACAACTACCGCTGAGCTTACCGTGTACGACTCGGCTAAAAAGGTTGAGGGCCTCAGTCAAACGGTCGAAGTAGACCGTTATCAAAGTGGCGGTAAACAACTGGATGGCATTGCGCTCTACGCGCTTCGCAACCAGTCCCAGCCGCCCCGCACCGTGGCCGATGACAAGCATACGTTCGAGTTCGTTTTGCCCGATGGCGCGGAGTTGGACTCGGCCCAAGCCAAGGGTCCCGGCGGGCAGCCCATCGCGGTCGAGGCGTCTGCGGGCCCGCAGAAAAATCATTACGCGTTCAATTACCCTCTCCGCCCGGGTGAAACGCAGTTCCAAGTGTCGTACCACATGCCGTATAGCGGCGAGGCCAGCATCTCGCCCAAACCGCTCGGCGAGATTCAGCACTTTGTCGTAATGACTCCCAAAGGCATGACGTTCACACCGAAGAATCCGCAACAATTTCAGTCCATGCCCGACGAAAGCGGTGCAGGCATCATGGTGGTTACCGGCGTCAAGCCGGGTCAGGACCTCAGCTTCCGAGTTGCGGGCACGGGAGAGTTTCAGGCCGAAGGGCAGCAGGGTGCGCAGTCCACAGGCAGAGGCGACGCGAGCGGCGGCGGCGCAATGGGCGGCCAGCAAGCCGCTGCCAATGACAATCGTCCCGGCGGCGGACTGGGTGCTCCCATCGACGCTCCCGATCCCCTGCACGACTACCGCGCTTACATCCTGGGGGCCTTCGCACTGGTGCTGGTGATGGGTGGTGCCTACGTCGTCTCTAAGTCAAATGCGCGTCCGTATCCCACAGCGGCTGGCGCGGGGACACAAGGCGGTAGCGCAGTCGATACCGGAGAGGTAGCCGGCGATTTCGCGGACTTCATGGAGCCATCCCCACCGTCCCGCGACCGTAATGCGCTTCTGCTCGAGGCCATGAAGGAAGAACTCTTCCAACTCGAGGTTGATCGTCAGCAAGGCAAAGTCACTCCCGACGAATACGCCAAGGCCAAGGCCGCACTCGACGAGACCATTAAGCGGGCGCTAGCGCGCAACACCAAGACTTAGACTAGAAGTTAGCGAGACAGCTAGGCACAGACGAGATCAACCACGGATGTTCACGGATTCGCACGGATTTAGCTTTGAGTTCCTGACCGAACAAAATCCGTGTTTATCCGTGAAAATCCTGGGTTAGGAACCTGACGCATTATTCCTTGGCTGGGGTCTTGGTCGCGGAGGCGTGAAGACTTCTGCCTTTCGTTTTCGCCTACCCACTTCGACTACATTCTTTTCTATCGAAATTGGTAGCACCGATTCGAGCGGACAAACTTCGCACTTGGGCTGTCGTTTCAGGCAATAGTGCTTTCCTACCTGCACCAGCAAACCGTGCATTTCGTTGTAAGTCTGAGCCCGAGGGCTGCGTTGCGCTGTGCTCATTGTCGAGGCTTCGTGAACCCGCGGGCGATCCTGGCAGCCTGGACGGTGTGACTCCACTGAGGGTTCGCCCTGCAGGGCGCGTTCGACCAGTTCGCGAATCTCATCGTACTTCGCGGCGGCGCTCACTGCCTGATGGCGTCCCAAGATACGTCTCGCATAGGTGTCTACCACGAATACCTCATGATGCCCTGCGTACAGTAGAATCCCGTCAGCAGTCTCCGGTCCGATTCCGTTCAGCGCAAGCAGTTCCGCACGCAGCTCTTCGGTACGAGTAGCGAACATCTTTTCCAGCGAGCCACCATAACGCTCATCGAGGAACGCCACGAAGTTCTTCAGCCGCTGTGATTTCTGACGGAAGTAGCCCGAAGAGCGGATCAATTCTTGCAGCTTCGTCATCGGTAGACTGCGAATTCCTTCGACGGTAAGAACTCCAACCGCGCGGAGGTTTGCCACGGCGCGCTCGACATTGCTCCACGAAGTATTCTGGGTCAGAATCGCGCCAACGATCACTTCGAACGGAGTCTCTGCGGGCCACCAATGTTGCCGTCCCCAGGCGCGCGAAAGCTTGCGATAGATCGCCCGAATCGTGGCTTCCGGCTTTCTGGCTGGATCGGGTTTCACTCCGCGGACTGCTTGCCCTGTTTCAGTTGTTGCTTCCATCCCAGCACGCGCGCCTTGTTGGCTTCGGCTTCGGCTTCGGGCACCATGCCTTTCCGCTGATACAAAATCGAAAGGCTGGTGTGCGCGAACACATCGTCAGGATCGAGTTCGGCGATGCGATTGGCGACGGCGATGGCTTTGTCGAACTGCTCTGTGTCCTGGTAAACGCGGGCCAGCCCGTGCATAGCATCGAGGAAGGACGGATCGTCGGCTATGGCGGCTTCATACTGGCCGATGGCTTCCTGGTGATGTCCCTCGGCATAGAGATCGAGCGCTGCGTAGTAATGTTCTTCAGCGGATTGTCGAGATTGGTGTTTGGTCATGCGGCCTTGTGCGGCTCCGAGCCTGAGTTTAGCAGGTGTCGTAACCTTGACGAAGCCGAGATAAGGGCGAATAACTTTGACGCCGAAAGCAGATGCTGCGTCGCCGATATACTGGTTACAGCTATGCGTTACATCCTGCGTTTCTTGTGGAATGCGACCCGCGGCCACCGTCTGGCCCCTGGCGCAGCCCCTATTTGCGCTGGAGAATCGAAACATATACCGGCATCAAGATGCAGAGCATCGGCTTCCTGGAGTTTTTTGGTTTTAGCTGGCGCGAGCGCGCGGAACTTTTTCGTTTCCTAAAGTGGACGGGCGAAATGGAACGATATGCGCGCGTCAAGCCGAAGAATCCATAGTCAGATCTGTAACACCACTCCCACCGGTGTTCCTACTCCCGATGCAAGCTTCTCGGCTGCTGAGGCTTGCCTGGCTGCGATCTCCAGATACCCCGAGCTTCCGACAATTGCGAAAAACTCGTCGTCCCCCCCTTCCGCGTAGGAACGGCAGACGCGTGTGATGGTTTGGCCCGCAACCAGGATGTTCACCGGCGGAGGCGCTGCCGTGAACAACGCGGGCGCCTGTTGCTGGCTGATGTTGGTGATCAGGTTGCCAAACTTGTCTACCTTGAGCACCACGCCCCGCACGGCGTTCTCGCCGACGCGCTCTACAGCGGGGAGGGCAATGCGCACATAATCGGAGATCTCCGGGCCGAACTCTGCCGGCGCGACGCCCTTGCTCAACCATCCAGCAACCGGCGAAAAGACGTCGCGGCCATGAAAGGTCTGGCTTACCGGCTGGAGGAAGTAGCGTTCGGCAGTGACATGACGGACAGTGAATTTAGGCTCGCGCATCTCGACCAGCGAGAGCACTCCGTTGTCGGGAGCGACGAAAACATAGTCGTCGGTTTCGACAACGATGGGGCGGCGCGTACCTCCGACGCCTGGGTCGACGACAATCACATGCACGGTACGGGGAGGGAAGAATCGGTAAGCCTGCGCGATTGTCCATGCTCCGTCGAACACGTCGTAGGAAGCAACCGCGTGACAGATGTCAGCGATGGAGGCCTCGGGATGAACGTTGAGCACCACGCCATGCATGATGCCCACGAAAGGATCGTTGAGGCCGAAGTCGGTGGTGAAGGTTACGATGCGCGTGTCAGACATGCACTCGCAAAGTATTCGTAGCTGAGGCCGGAGTCAAGCGTGCGACGTTGAGATGCGCTACCAGGTTCCCATGCGCAAGACCAACCCAGTGGAAAACTGCAGCCCATTCTGATAATTGACGCCATTCAGGTCTTGCGTCCAGGAATGCGAATATTCCAGGCTGGCGACACGGAAGGCCAGCGCGTTGTTGATTCGATAATCCACGCCGGTTCCCGCGGCAATCGCAAAGCCGTTGGCATCCCAATTCTTGGTGTACAGGTGGTGAAGAGGATATCCCTGGTCGGCCTTTGGGGTGGCCGCGATAATCTCCTCTTTTAGTTCGGGGTACAGCAACTCCTGAGTCAGCTTAGTGCCGCCCACCAGAATCTGGGCATGCGGATTCCAGCGGCCCGAAGTCGACGGCGTCCAGCGAGGTCCGACCATGTAGCTGAACGAGTCACCGCTGAGATTAGTTGGAAGATCGAGCATTTTGCAGCCGTTCAGGTCCACCACGATCTGCCATGCCGCGGCAATGCGGATTGCTCCTGTTCCCCCGCCCCCTATGCAAGAGCCCTTGGCGTCGGTGCCTACGTAGGCCCGGTAGTTGGGAGTGATCGTGAACTCGAAAGGAGCAACCCCTTCCGGAGGATGCGCAGGCTTGCTTTCAGTCGCCTGTTCCATGAAGCTTTTCACTGCAGCCGCCTCGGGATAAGGCTTGAAGACGCCCGGGCGATCGTCCCGATGCCACGGAAGCTCACCTGTTAAGACATTGGCAAAGGAGCGCGAAGGGTTCAGTCCCCCGCGGGCCAGCAAACGAAGGTACGGACTTCTGGTGTGAGCTTCGATTGCCCGAATCACGTAACGGTCGATGGAGTCCTCGGCGAGGGTCCATGCCAAGCCGACCGAAGGGGTAATGACCTGGTCCACAAATCCGGTCTGCGGGAAGAAAGCCTGAATATGTCCCAGCGAGGCCTCACTCAAGGGGCCAATCTCGAACTGCAGGCTATAGAAGTAGGCGAACGCTGCTCCCCTGAGCTTTCCCTTCCAGTAGCGGCTGTTCTTGCCGAATTCCACCGTCCGAAAGGCGCGGTCGTTGTGTTGCCAGATAAATCCGGCCACAGCGCCCTGCATGGGATGTCCTACGTAGTTGACTAAAAATGGGTCGCCATCAGCCCAGCCGTGCAGGTTCTCCACCGAATCGAAGTAGCCGGGCCAAAACGGGGTGTGGAAGGCGTCGCGGGTTCCGTACTCAGTGGCGTAGCGAAAGGTATGCTCGACGGCAAGGAACGCAAGTGAACTCTTAAATACGCCCGCCCAGGAAATTCCGTGCTCCTGTTGGGAGGCAGGAGATACTGCGATAATGCCGCTTCCGGACGCAGCTGCCGTCTCCCCGGAATCAAGCGGCGCATCCAGGGAACTGGATGACCGTGCAACTGGTGTGGAGACTTCAGAAGGTTCGCGAAGGACACCAGTGCGGGACGCATAAGCCGCAGTAGATTCATCATCTGGCAAGTTCAGAGAACTGGACGCCAACTCGGCGTCGGGCGCCGATGTGTCGGTGCTGTCGGCCGGGGCTTGGGCGCGAACATATACCGCACTGTTGAAGTACAGCAGGGCCACGCAAACGGCGGCAATAACACGCCCTCTGGTCAATATCGTCATATCAGCCTACAACCAGATCTCTGGGGATTATGGTGAGCCTTTAGAATGCCTGATTTCTTCGCGTTTGGGAACTAGCAAAAGTTACAGATTGTCAGACGTTTACCTTAATTTCGCCACGAGTTTTGAAGCAAAAAGAGAGCCACCCCGAAAGGTGGCTGTAGCAGTCAATGCTTTGGTCTTAGCGGATGTCTATATCGCCGGAGCCGCTGGAAACTTCCACCTCGGGACCACCGCCGCGAACCGCCCCTTTCAGCTCATGCCGGCCGAGTGAACCTTGGACGGTGATTGGGAGATCGGAGTGAATGGAACCAGAGCTGGTGTGCACATTCAGATTGAAGCCACCGGCGCCGACCGCCAGCCGAACCGATCCTGAGCCGGTATGCAAGCTCCAGGGGCCACCAACGCTGCCGTCCGCGCTGAGATCGCCGCTGCCGCTACGTGCATGCAGTCCACCCTTGACGCCTCGAACGTGGACGCCACCGGAACCGGTCTGCACGTCCACATCGCCCGAGCCAGTGAGGTCGGCTTCAATGTCACCGCTGCCAGTCTGGGCATTAAATGGGGCCGCCACGTTCTCTGCCCGGATGCTGCCACTTCCCGTCTGCACCCGCGAGCGTCCCCCCAGCTCCCGGACCCGGATGTCGCCCGATCCCGTCTGGGCCTGCACCTCGGCGCGTACTCCCTCAATTCCGAGGGCACCGGAGCCGCTATGCGCTTGCACGCTAGTATCGGCGGGAACGGTGATCTCGTAGCTGATGGAGACGTGACGGCGCGCATCCTCAGGCAGGTTGTAGCCGATACGGATGCTGTTTGCGTTCTGCTGAATCGGGGGATTGGATTCGACGGAGCGCACGACACTTTCGGCGCTGGAGAACCAGTCATTGCTGGAGTGGACGGTTCCATGGATCACCACCTGATTAGCCCCACCAGCCTTGACCGTGATATCGCCCGAGCCCGTGGTGATATCTAGGCTGGCGGTCCCGGAGACTTGCAGCGTGCGATCAAAATGGCCTTCGACGCGGGCATGCAGCAGCGCCGGAGCCAGCAGGAGAGCAAGGAAAATGGCAGTGCAGTGTTTTTTCATGTTGCCTCGCAGGAACGCGGTGGCTGCGTTACAAGAACTTGGGCTGCCGTTGGCGGCAGCCCAGGGAAGATTGCTTCAATTACTGCTGCAGAACTACCTGTTCGCCTTCTTTGAGGCCCGAGAGTACCTCAGTCTTTGCGCCGTTTGAGATTCCGATGTTGATTGCCATCTTGCGCATTCCGTCCTTGCCCTTCGGGTCAGGCACGTCCACGGATGCCTTCTTGTCTTTGTCGTAGAGGATTGCGCCTTCCGGAATCATCAGCACGTTCTTGTGCTCATCAAGGATGATCTCGGCATTAGCGGTCATTTCGGCTTTCAGTTCGCCCCCGGGATTGTTGATGGATACCCGCACCTCGAACGTGGTCACGTTGTCCTTCTCCACGCCCATCGGCGAAATCTTAGTTACGTGCCCGGTGAACGTTTTGTCCTTGAACGTTTCCACTCGGATACGCGCAGGCTGTCCCAGATAGACCTTTCCAATGTCGCTCTCGTCCACCTTGCCCTTTACGTATACTTCGCTCGTGTCGCCCAGGGTCATGACCAACGTGGCGCCCGAGCCCAAAACCAGAATCGAGCTGACCGCATCGCCGACTTCCACGTCACGCGAAAGCACAACCCCATCAATGGGGGCGACGATCGTGGTATAGCTGAGTTGTTCCTCGAGCTGATTCAGGCTGGCCTGATCTTTTTTCACTTGCGCCTGGGCCTGCGCAACCTTAGCTTTGTTTACCGTGTATTGTGCTCGCGCCAGGTCACGCTTGTTGACCGCCATAATATAGCCTCGCTGCGCATCGTCGAGGGTGGACTGCGATACGACGCCGTCCTTCGACATTTCCTGAGCGCGTTCATAGGCCCGCTGCAAAGTGGGAATGTCGACGCCTTCGGCATCCACCTCAGCGCGCTTCAGATCGGCTTCGGCGCCCTTGAGGTTGGCATCCGACGAGAGCAATTGGGCGCGACCGGAATTAACCTGCGCCTCGATTTCAATCTTGTCGAGTTCTGCGAGCACCTGGCCTGCCTTTACTTTGTCGCCAGTGTCCACGTACAGCTTTTTGACGATGCCGCTGGCCTTCGACTTGATCTCGACCTTCGTGATGGGAGTGACTTTGCCCGTCGCGACCACACTCTTGGCAAGGTCACCCTTTTCCACCTTTGCCAGCTTGGTGGGATCGATCTTGGTGCCGCCCCGGGTCGCTGCCACCGCAACGATCACTAACGCCAGGACCGCAACCGTCACGATCGAAATGATGATCCAGCGCTTCTTCTTTTTCTTACCGTTGCCGTTAGCCACTGTCGCCTCCCTGAGCGGGCAGGATTACGTTCTGATGATTGGTACGAGCGGGGCTCAGGATTAAGTTCCGTGGACGACAGGAAACCGGACGAGGCTCGCCCCTGCCAAGGTTTTAGACAGTTAGGGTAGGGAGTTCGGTAGCAGGAATCCGCAAATTCAGTGGTAGAGCGTGGGGATCCTCAGAGGAATGCTTTCGAACACCCCCAACCCAAGCAAAAGCGGCTTGGGTGGGGTGCCCGAGGGAGCACCCGGCAAGAGCCATCGACAGTTGCGTGGAGTGGCAGTTGAGTGTATGTTGTCGGTCGGGCGGGAGTCCGTAGGCGAGGTGTGGTCAGAGAACAGGAGCGACCTTGCGTGACTCGATCCTCAGAACGCTGGCTTTCTCTGTACTAGTGTTACAGCTCTTGCCGATGAGCGCTCTGTGCCAAGCGCCGGCATCGGACACGCATACTGGAGTATTGTTCCATAGAAAGCTTGCTTGGAGCGCCAGGTTCCAAGCGGAGCAGTTTGTGCAAAAGAGATTTCATCAGTGCGGCGACGACTATTTCAGAAAGGAGTATCTGGAGCTTTCCGTGGACGATCAACATACTTACGTTTACCAGTACAAGAATTTGGAATGGACGCTCGTGCCGCAGCCGGTTTCCGAGGTTGACAAGCTGAATGGGACGGATTGGCGCGCGGAAATCGTAGTTAAAGCCTCCGCCGTCAGATCTACGAGCGACTTGAACGAGTCGCATCCTGGTTGGCTTATGTGGGGTGCGGACTACAAAGTCACATTTACTCAGGAGCGCAGGGGCGAAATCTGGCACACAGATGATAATCTCAACGGCTATTTGACCGTACCGCTCAGTTGCAGCGAGATTGAGCAACTGCTCGCCACGTTAAAGACACGCTAGCTTTCCCGCGCCTCCGCCGTTCGCTACTTCTCCTCTTTAGGCATGTGCTGGAACAGCGCGAACACCGCGCCTTGCGGATCGGCGAGCACCGCGAAGCGGCCGACGTTCTCCATCGTCATGGGAGACAGGTAAAACTTCGCTCCCAAGGCTTTGGCTTTATCGGCGAAGGCGTCACAGTTGGACGCATTGAAGTACGGCAGCCAATGCGGTGGCGTGCCAGGCCGGCGATCTGACACCGGAGGTATGCCTCCGATGAAGTGCTCGCCATTCTTGATGTGAAGGTAGTTATGTTCGGGGTCTTCGTCATCGGACATAAGCTGCCAGCCGAACAGTTCGCTGTAAAACTTGCCGGCACGTTGCGGATCGGGAGTGCTGAGGTCGGCCCAGCACAGAGTGCCATCCACGTGCGCAATCCCGATACCCTTACTTTTTTTTGCTTCCCACGCGCAAAACACCGCCCCCGTCGGATCCTGCAGCACCGCCATCCGGCCAGCATCGAAGACATCGAAGGCGCCCTTTAGAAGCGTGCCTCCAAGTTCCGCGGCCCGCTTGGCGGCATCGTCGGCGCTGGCCACCATGATGTACAGCATCCAGTGCGGAGGCACACCCTGCGAACGCTGGTCGGGCCGTAAGGTGTAGGCGGCGGCTGCGTCGCGCCCTTCCAGCCTGAAGATGGTGTAGAAGTCGTCCGGCCCCATCGGCATGTCGTTGGGAGCCCATCCAAACAGCGATTGATAAAACGATTTGGCGGCGGCCTGGTCAGTAGTGCCTAACTCGATCCAGCAGAATGAGCCCGTGGGGTGGGAATCGATATGTGACATGGGCGGAGATTATACCTGGGGCAGAGCGATGGTCAACCGAAGGCGCCAAACCCGACGCCGTTCCTCTTCGAAACGGAGCAGAGTAGATTTCTCGGCAAATATAAAAGGCGCACCCGAAAGTGCGCCCAGTCAAAACATCGGTTGGTGAAAGCTTACGAGAAAACCTCGCCCACCATGGCCGAAAGCGTCCTCGACGGAAGAGTGTTGCGCACCGGGCGGTCATGCACGATGCGGTCTTCGCCCACCAGCTGTTTGCGCGTGATACGCAGCTTTAGCGCCCGCTCGATCGAGCGAAGCTCCGCTACCTCGGCGCCGGATACCAGCGTCGATGCGCGTCCGCGCAATCCCGCTCGTCCGGTGCGTCCCACACGATGGATGAAGTCCTCGGGAATTGCCGGCAAATCATAGTTGATGACATGCGCAATGTTCTGTACGTCGATGCCCCGCGAGGCAACGTCGGTAGCTACCAGGACCTTGAACCGGCCAGCGTCAAAACCGGCAAGCGCGCCCGACCGCTGTGACTGGGTGCGGTCGCCGTGGATCATCGCCGCGGCGAAACCGTCGCGCACCAGACTCTTCGCCAGTCGCTCAGTACCGCGCTTCGTACGGGCGAACACCAGGGTGCGTCCCTTCTCGGCGTAGAGGAGCTGCCGCAGGACCTCGGACTTCTCGGCTGCCGACACCTCAAAAGCGTGCAGTTCGACCGTGTCGGCCGGTTTGGAGATGGAACCCTGCGCAATGCGAACCGGCTTGCGCATATAGTCGTTGACTAGTCCGGCGACAGAGGCTTCCAGCGTTGCTGAGAAGCACAGCGTCTGGCGCTCACGCGGCAGAACGGCTGCGATGCGACGGATCGCCGGCAGGAAGCCCATATCAAGCATGCGATCGGCTTCATCGAGAACCAGGATCTTCACCTGTTCCAGGCGAACCAGCTTGCGGCCAAGGAAATCTTCCAAGCGTCCGGGCGTGGCAACGATGACTCTGGCTCCGGACCGTAGGGCGTGAATTTGCGCTTTCTCGGCCAAGCCGCCGATTACGAGCGCCGCGGGCGCGAGTTTCTTCTCGCGCAATTTTTCGTACTGCTCGTGGACCTGCATCGCGAGTTCGCGGGTGGGTACCAAGACCAGCGCTTCCGGATTGCGAGACGAAGTCTGCAACAGGCGCTCAATCAAGGGCACCAGGAAGGCAAGGGTCTTGCCAGTGCCGGTTTGGGCCGTGGCCAAGACGTCTCGGCCCGCAAGAGCGTGCGGGATCGCTTCCGCCTGAATGGCGGTGGGGGTAATGAAATTAGCAACTGCCAGCTTCTGCTTAAGTTCAGCAGATAGAGGCATTTCTGAAAATTGTGTCAATCGAATTGTACTTTCTGGAGGGGCGTCTCGCGATTGCATTTAAGTGCATGCGATTCGCGAAGAAACTTCTGATGCCGCTCAATGGTTTATGGGCGCTTTGAAGAAACGGAAGCAGGAAAGGCGGGAAATCAGATCAGCAAATCGGATCGGACTGTCGCACCACAAGCGAACCGTGGCTAATAGCGTCTAGAAGAAGTGTATCACAGGTCTGTGGAATTAAGGGCGGGAAGCAGCGGCCCTGGTCGGCCGCTGCCCGGTAATTATTTCGCAAAGTCATGAAAATCAAAGCCTTGCGGCTGACCTTCTTCGTCGTGGGTGACCACTAAATCGGCCACGGATTGGGTGACGGGAGCCTCGCCCTCAGCGTCGGTTTGCTGCTTGCGCTGTGCCTTCTTCTGGGCCTTTTCGGCCTGTTTCTCCTGACGGGATCGTTCTTTTTGGCGCTTGGTAAAGGATGGACGTGAGTTTCCGGCCATACATGCTCCTCTCAGCTCAATCAATCTGATCGGCGATACTACCTCCATCATACATGCTTGCTCGCCCCGGTTCCACGGCACCTCGAATCTCGTCCCTGGTGCCATCAGCAACAAAAAATGCCCACAACCGATTCAGGATTGTCGGGCCTTGGTTAGCTGCCCGGCGTTGCGTTTTCATCCTGCGCACAAGACCCTACCAAGCAAGTCTGCGGCCGGTAAGACGTGGGCGTGCTGATCCAACAACAGCCATTGGGCTGAAGAGTAGCTGAAGAAAAGCATTTCTGGTATCAGCGAGCAGGAAGACTGGTTGAGAAGGAGTTCCTCGTAGAGCGGCCTTGTATCGAAGGCGTCCAGGATGCATTCGCTCCGGGATTTCACAGCTTGGTGCAAACTAGGCCTCAGGTCGGCTCGTCTTTAATGGCAGCCATCCATTGCGAAAGCTGATGGCCACTGCATGTGTACGGTTATCGGCTCCCAGCTTCAGGTTAATGGTTCTCAGCATATTCTTGACCGCCTGCAGTGATGTCTGAAAATGTTTCGCGATGTCGCCGTTCTCGTATCCGTACGATAAAAGCTCAAGGAGGTGTAGCTCTTTCTTGGTCAGAATAGTTCCTCCGTCGCCGGCAATAGGCGAAGGGATTTCGGAAAACTCATGATGCTTAGCGATGGTTAGATGAGCGGTCTTTGTCCGCCGTGATTTGGTAGGTGCAAAATGATTGCTCGACGACAATATTTTTTTCATATGAATCCAGGAGTAAGCAGCCTCTGCAAGTACTGCGGTTCAATCGCACCCCACCATGGAACTCCAAAGCTAATCGTCTGACTCGACAAGAATATGTACATACATTGCTTATGAAATCAAAAACCTCGGCGATAGAGTACTGCCATCAGACCAATTTCGGTACCACTTTCTTCTACGAACGGATGGCGACACAATATAGGCATCAACGTGGATTCCATGGTGGTCGGTAAGCGCCGGTTTTCGGGAGCTTGGATCCCCCATCTGCTCTCTCGACCTAGAAATTGGGAAGGGGTTTGACCCCTTGGCTTTCATTCCGAAGATCTGGCGAGGCGCAAATGGATAGGCCGTCCCAGGTCCGCAAAAAAACACGGGTGAGTCCAGTATCGTCGCTTCAACGATCAATAGCGGCGCGCTGCAGATCAAGCTATTCCGCGATACCACGAAGTCGGTGAGTTTGCACCGATCAAATTGGTTGCCCGTAGGATCAAATTTGTTCATCCCCTGCGATGAATTCGGCGTTATAGCAGCATTTTCTTGAGGCGAGTAAAAGTTTCCCGCCTCTACCAAACCTGCTCAAGTAACCCCAATGTTTTCTTGGTCGGTTCTGTTGGCACCGGCATTGCAATACGTTATCAGTGAAGTTCGGTGCCATTCGCACAGGGTATGCACAGTCTCGAGTTCGCTGACGCCGAAAAAGTCTTATGACAGCTGCGATACATCCGGGAGTGTACATGCAACCACGCCGTAGAGCTATCTTGTGTCTATGTCATGACGCCACGATGCTCCAAGTGCGGCAGATGTTACTCGAGCACTTTGGATATAAAGTCTGGCCCACCCGTTCAGTTGAAGACGCCACCAGCCTCGCGGGCAACATTTGTCCCGATATGCTGTTGATGGACCATAATTATCCGGGCGTTGATCTGGAGCATGTGGCGCAACAAGTAAAACGAGCTTGTCCCGAGGTAATTACAGTCGTGCTATCTCCTTACTTCGCGATTCACAACTCCTCTGACACAGCGGTCGATCGCTTTGTGCCGCGTGACGAGGAACCTGACGCGCTAGTTGCTCGAATAGAAGAGCTTTTCGCGCAAAAGGCTGAAGCAGATGAGCTCAGTCCCGAGATAAATTAGCGCCGTCGCTAGCGGTGTGTCGGGTTTCTCTTACAACGTCGTATATCAAACGTGGCGGCAACTTGCGTCGTCTTAGGCAACGCCGAAATTACGAACCCATCCTAGCTCTCACGTCGCGCAAAATTGCGAACTGTTCTTGTCGAAGGCCGAAGCGGACGGAGCATGTTGGGCTGGCGGTCCACTTGGCTGTCTTCCACATACTCCTGAAGCGGGCCGCGGGACTCAGAGACATCCTTCGTCTTCCACTCTCCGCCTGAAAATCGCGTTGCAGTGAGATACCCTAACCGTCGTTATCGGCGAAGGTGCCTCTTCCCGAACCTGAACTTCAAAATAGGAATTGTCCCGATCTGATCACCCTTGGTCGGGGCGCGGACGTTCGCCTTTCATTCGCATCCCATTGACCTCACCCAGCTTACGGTAGCGGTTGAAATCTCACCCGACTGGCATGGAACCTGCATTTCCAAAGGGTGTTGTTCGCGCTTTGCGACCAACGCCAGGTGGTGAATGATGAACCCATTTCCGGCGAGTGCGAAAACCTCTTTTAGTCTATGGGAAAGAAGTAAGCCAACAATCCTTCTGGTGGAAGATGAACCTGATGTTCGTGAAGTGACGCGTGCGGTATTAGAACATGCGGGATATCGCGTGCTGGAGTCCGTCGGCCCGGAAGATGCGCTTCGTCTCGGTAAGGAAAATCGCGGCCGTATCGGGCTGTTGCTTTCCGATGTGGTGATGCCGGGAATGAACGGGCCTGAGCTAGCGTTGCAATTGCAGAATCTGCAACCGGGACTGATTACGGTCTTCATGTCCGGATATGCCGAGTCTGGCGTGCTGCGCAAAGTTATGCAAAGCGGCAAAACTATATACATTCAGAAGCCCTTCACTATAGATGTGTTGCTGTCAGGCGTGGCGAAAGCACTAGAAGGACATTCGGGAAGCGACGAGGCCCAGCATCTACCCGGTTTTACCGCTTGTTGACGGCTTGACGACCGGTTCGCCGCCGTCGTTGTGACCATGGCCAGCCTTGAGTTGCTGGTCTGCCAGACTGGCGGCCTGGTCAGATAGTAGGGCCGTTGGCGAGGGCGCCGTAAGGATGACAACATCCACCCGTCGATTGAGTTGCCGATTCTTTGCAGACACGTTGCTAGCTACCGGATGAAACTCTGCGAAACCGGCTGCAGAGAGCCGTTCCGGAGCGATGCCATGCTTCTCGATCAGGGCTTTCACCAGTTCTGTCGCGCGAGCCGTAGACAATTCCCAGTTGGACGCGAATTGCGAAGTGTGAATTGGAACCGTGTCGGTGTGGCCCTCAATTCGCACTGCGCAGGCATGCTCCTGCAGAATCTGGGCAACGCGGGTAAAGGCGGCCTCCGCTTCCGGCTTCATTGCGGCCGAGCCGCTGTCGAAGAACCCCATCTCGCGCAGACTCACCACCAATCCATCAGCTTCGGTGCGAAGAGCAACTTCGTTGCGCTTGATCTCGGTAGCCAACGCCTTTTCCAACTCCGTGCGAATCGCCGTGAAGTCTTCCTGATTGTGAGTTGCTGTTTGCCGCCCCAGAGTTTCGCTGGCGAGACGCGATAACTCCACGGCGGAATCGCCTGCAGGCGTGCGACTGCCAGATAGGGGCTTGTGGATTACGCTGCCCGGTTTGTGGCTGTCGGTCTGGAAGATGCCGAGCTGTTGAAAAGCTGATTCGATGGCGACCGACAATCGTCCTGCTCGTTTTTGGTCGACCTGGGCTGAGGCATACATGACCACGAAGAAAGCGAACAACAGGGTAACGAAATCAGCGTAAGAAACCAGCCAGCGTTCATGACTGATGTGATCCGAGGAGCGGCGCCGATATTTCATAGGGCTGCACCGGCGGTGGGTTTTGCGTCAGGGTTGTCTTGCAGAAAGCCAACCAGCTTGGCCTCCAACATTCGCGGGTTCATGCCTTCCAGGATGGAAATCACCCCCTCCAGGGTCATTTCGCGGATGACCTGTTCTTCGCGTATCCGGATACGAAGCTTGCCCGAACTCGGCAAAAAAAAGAGATTGGCCGAGCCTACCCCGTAGACTGTCGCCACGAAAGCTACCGCGATGCCCTTACCTACCTCGTCGATGTTGTCCAGATGCTGCATGACCTGTATCAGGCCCAATACCGCGCCAATAATGCCGATCGTGGGAGAAAAGCCTCCGGCTGACTCGAATACTTTGGGGATGTTGTCTTCGTACTCTTCTTGATTGTCGATTTCCAACTGCATCATCTTGCGTAGCTCTTGCGGCTCAGTCCCATCCACCGCCAGCATGAGCGACTTTCGCAGAAAGAGGTCCTTTATACCCATCAAGTCGGAATCGAGGGACACGATGCCATCGCGACGGGCTTTGTTGGCGAATAAGACCAGTTGCCGCACCACCTGCTGCGGGTCCAGCTTGCGTTCAAAAAAAACGTTGGCGAGGCGGCGGAATGCGGAAGCTACCACGGGCAGGGGGAATTGCAGCATGACCGCGCCGAGTGTTCCACCAAAGACGATCATGGCGGCGGTCGGCTGCAGGATCTGGGTAATCTTGCCGCCTTCCAATAGCAGTCCGGCAATGATTCCGCCCACTCCTACGATCAGTCCGGCAACACTGCTTTTATCCACGGTTGAGCTCCTTGGAGTGAACTGGTGGGCTTGACCGAGCGGAGGACTCGTTGCCGACCGAGGTGCCGGAAAACACCTCAGAATTGCCGGCCAGGATGGAACGGCGGAACTGGCGCACCCGGTCGATGACCTGTTCTGTGGTCTCGCGGACCACCAGCTTTTCCCCGCTGACCAAGGTGAGCACCGTGTCCGGTGCTTCTTCGACGTACTTAATGAGATCGCAGTTAACGGCCAGGCGTGCATTGTTCAAACGGGTAAGCTGGATCATGCGAGGCCCTCGGGCAGCGACAGGAATTCAGCCAACACATCGGCAATGGTTGCCGTCTTCTTAAGACGTTGTGGAAATCGGGATGCATGCCCCCTTCTGGAATGCAACAGCCTTGCTGACGATAAGAAGCAACTAATATTCCACGTCGCAGCATTTTGTTTTCCGCCTCGTGGAGAGGCAATTAAAGCTGAAGCACCAGCGGGCCGATGTGGCTGGTGAACGTGAAGTAGGTTCCGCCGGTCTTACACCCCCGGCAGCGCACCTGCGGGCAACGAACTCAAGTGGAGCTCGGGCAAGGTGGAACCATGAGAGAGGAGACATCCCATGGCAATCAGCATTCTGTATAACATTCCATCGTTGGCTGCGGAGAACCAGTTAAACGTTACCAATACCGGCCTGCAGAACACCTTGTACCGCCTGTCGACAGGCTCGCGAATCAACTCCGGCGCCGATGACGCGGCTGGTCTGGCCATCGCCAACGGCTTGGGAGCCAACATCACCGCGCTGACCCAGTCGGCCCTGAACGCAACCGAGGGCGCCGGCAAGCTACAGGTGGCTGACGGCGCTTTGTCGCAGGTCACCACCCTGCTGAATCGTGCTGTCACCCTGGCCACCGAGTCAGCCAACGGAACCGTAAACGACGGCTCGCAGCGGCAGGCGCTGGATGCCGAGTTCAGCGCGATCAAGGCGGAAATCGACCGCATCGGCACCAACACCACCTACAACGGCTCGGCCATCTTCGCCGGCGGTGGCACCAACTTCAACCAAATCGTTGGGGATAATGCTGCTGCCGCAGCCGGGCTCGCCACGGCCGTCAGCGGAACGCTAGCCATCAAGACCACCGGCGGCGCTACCATCTATACCACCCAGGCTGCCGATACCACCGTGGGAGCCGTGATCAACGACATCAACAGCTCCGGCAAGGGCCTGGTGGCTACGCTGGATAACCAGGGCCATCTGGTGGTCACCGACGCCCAGAACCGAGGGACTTCGGCTGCCAACCAACTCACCGCGGACGCCACTACTGGCACCTTCACAATTGGCGGCACGGCCAGTGGCGCTTTTGACAACGCAATCAACTCCAGCACCATGAACGTGTTTCTCAGCGATTCCACGGCGGCGGGCAGCAGCACCATCGGGGTCACGCTGGGGCAGTTCTCCAGCAACAACATGAACGGCATCAGCCTGGCCAACGACAACCTGCAGACAGCAGCTGGCGCACAGACGGCGCTGACCGACATTAACAACGCCATCAGCCAGGTGGCCGCGCTGCGCGGCAACATTGGCGCCAGCGTCAATCGTCTTCAGGCGGCCGGTAATGTGGTCAACAACCAGATCCAGAACCTGACTTCCGCGCAAAGCGATATCACTTCGGCCGACATCCCGACGGAAGTCGCAAACCTGACCAAGTATTCCATCCTGAACCAGACCGGCATCTCGGCTTTGGCCCAGGCGAACCAGATGCAGCAGAGCGTGCTCAAGCTGCTTCAGTAGACAGACGTTTCTCCTGACGGCGAGCAACCGGCCGCTTGGAACACTACGGGTTGCACGGGGGAGAAGGTGGGACCTTCGGGTTCCCCTTCTCTCCTGCAAGTTTCCGGTACTGGCCGGCGGGAGCACGAAACTGAAACGATCGTCGGGAAGGAGCCGTGCTAAATCGTGAGTACCTCCGGACTCTCGAGTATTCTCTCCAGCATCAATGACGCGTTCAGCGGCAAGACCAGCGGAATCGATGTGGCATCTACAGTGGCCGAGTTGATGCAGATCGAGCGCCAGCCGGAAACCCAGATGCAGCAGCAGCAGTCCGACGTCAGCCAGCAGATCAGCATGCTTGGCGTCATGAGCGGCGATCTCCAGGCCTTATACACGGCCGCTAACAGTTTGCGGGATGTCACCGGCGGCCTCACGGCGAAGACCGCGGCCTCGAGCGACAGTGCTATCGTCACCGCCTCCGCGAATACCACCGCCGCCATCGGGAACCACACCGTAATCGTCAGCAAGCTGGCAACCATCTCGTCCAGTTATTCGGATCCGGTGCCTTCGACAACCCAGCTTGGGGGCAGAGAAATCGATGTTGCCTACGGCGACCCCAACAATCCCACGACCAGCGACAAAATAATCATTCCCACGGGTGACAACACTTTGCAGCAGGTCGCTACCTACATCAACACCGGCAGCTATGGTGTTACAGCCAATGTGGTGTCCGACGCGCAAGGATCACGCCTGGTGCTGGTCAGTAAGACCTCCGGCGCGGCCGGCAACTTGACGGTTACCAGTCCGGCGCTGAACTTCACCCAGGGCACGGCGGGAGTGGATGCGCAACTCAATGTCGATGGAGTCCCGATAGACAGTTCCACCAACACCGTAACGTCGGCCTTACCGGGCGTGACGCTTGACTTGGCAAGCGCGTCCCCGAATACGCAGGTAACCATCAGCGTGGCTGCCGACACCAATCAGGCGACACAAACCATCAATAGCTTCGTGTCCGCCTACAACACGGTCATGAACGACATCAACAGCCAGTTTGCCGTGGATGCCAATGGCAACGAGGGGGCCTTGGCGGGTAATAGCGGGCTGCGCAGCCTGCAGAGTCAGTTACTCAGCGCGATCTCGTTTTCGGTCTCTGGAACGGGTCAGTACGTGAACCTGCAGTCGATGGGCATCGAGATGCAAGACGACGGCACGCTGCAGGTCAATACCACGGCATTGAACGACGCGCTCAGCAATCACTACCAGGATTTCCAGAATTTCTTTCAGTCGCTTTCCCCAAACGGGTTCGGCAACTTTTTTGGCACCCAAATGATGCAGATGACTGACCCAACCTTGGGACCGATCGCGCTGGCGGTGACCGGACTGCAGCAAACCAATCAGTCGCTCAACAACGACATCAATGATTTCGAGGTCCGCATGACCTCCATGCAGCAGGAGTTGACCCAGCAATATAGCGCTCTTAACGCCACCCTGGAGGAGTATCCCCTACTGATGCAGCAGATTTCTTCCCAACTCAGCAGCCTGCCCAGCAGCAGCAAGAGCAGCTAGACGCAATGAAAAATGCAGTGGAAGCGAAGCTGGCTTATCGGGAAAACGCAGTGCGTGGCGCTTCCGCAATCGAACTGGTGGTGATCCTGTTCGACGCCGCCATTGAAGATATGCAGCGGGCGGCGGCGGCAATTCAGGCGGGCGATGTCGAGGAGCGGGCGAAAGCCATTCGCCACGCCATGCTCGTCCTGCAACAACTGCAAGGCACCCTCGATTTCGAGCGGGGCGGGGAAGTTGCCCGACGCTTCGAACAGTTTTATAACCTCATTCGGGCGAAGCTGCTGGAGTCCCATGTACGCAACTCTTCGCAACTGATGGGCCAGCAGATCCAGTTCATGTCTGAGGTTCGCGAGTGCTGGATGCACGCCGAAAAGCAGATTCAACCCAAGCCTAGCCCCGATGCCTCAGCAATCATCTCTGCCACTCAAATCAGGGGCGAGGAGGGAGGTCCCGGCAGCGAATGGAACGCCTGAACCCGAACACCCATCTGGATACTCTACGCCTCGCCAACGTCAGTCTGGTTCACTTCCTGGATCGATTTTCCGGCGCGCCGGCATCGGGCACTGACCGTGAGGTCGAGGCCCTGCTGACGTTGGAGAAAACATTGCAGTCGGTGGGCGTACTGTTGAGCAATGGGTTGCACAACAGCGATGAACCAGCCATCCGCGAGGAATTCAGGCACTACCGCGACAACCTGGTTGCTCTTCATCGCGAGCTCTCGGGGATGCAGAGCCGCGCACTCGCCTCCCGTGCCCGTTTGTATTTCCATCAGAATCACTTGCAGACGATTAAGGCATGGTGCCGTACCTCGCGCGAGACCCAGTGATGCTGCTGTGACAAAGCGTGCCAATTTTGTGACGATTCGCTATTCAAAATGAAGTGAATCTCAGCACCAGTACAGCAAGTCCATCCATACGCTGACCGGCCCATCCGGCTTTTGTCGGCTACAGTGATTCTCTTGGCACGCGGACTTGTCCACTCTTGGACAAAGCATTCTGATTCCGGACGTTCTGAAGCTTCCTCGAAGTCTTCGGTGCTAATAACCGTAAATGCGACAAGTACTTGCGAAGCACCGTTGATGGCATGCAACGTGTACTCACCTGAATTAGCAAACTTCGGTCCATAATCAAAAAGTACTAACGATTAGGCAGCAATCGCGTCTTAAGGAGTAACAAGGAGGCAATATGGAGCGCAGATATCTGGTGGCGGCCCTGGCGATCGTAGCGACCTTTGCGGTGTTCTCCCATGGATTGAGGACCCTCGAACGCGTTTCGCTGTCGTATGGTCAACACCTGGAAGCGAATGCCCAGGCGAAGTGCAATACTGATGCGTCGGCCGCATCCCGTTGGATTGGCAGGGTGCGAAGCCATCTGCGTCCGGGCTACGCCGAAGAGGCGCAGTTGTTGGCCGAAATGGACCTGCCCATCGTAATGGCTCAGGCGAAGGCCGCCGAGCAGGTTGCCAAGCAGAACATGGCTGCTGCTCAGTGCGCACGCGCCACAGCTCTGCGGGAAGCCGAACGTGCCCAGCGTCAAGCGATGAAAATGCGCGAGAAGATGGCGCACACCACTGCGAAGGCTTCAGGCATGCCGATTGCATGGGAAGTGAATACCGCCATCGATGTGAATCAGCGTGTCCAGGCCAGAACTGCGGCATTCGCGGAACGCCTCGCGGCCCAGAGCGTGAGACTGCAAATGGTCGCAGAGCGCGCGCGGGAAGCTTCCTCCGAAATTGAGGATTCCGGCGCAGAGGGCGCCGATGATGCCGGTGCCGGACAAGCCTCCAACAGCTGGAACGCCCATCGCTCCGATACGGCGAAGTCCAGTGTTCGAAGCACGCGCTAACGCCCCCTGGTTGCACTCTCTGTTTCCGTCTAGGTCGATTCTACGAAACGGTGCGATGGAAGCATGCCCCGTTTTTCTTGCGTGGTTCCAAGTTTCTATCAATCAATCCTCCGACTCTCCTGAATCCGAATTTGCGTGCGGCTTGGCTCTTCTTGAGCACCGTCCCGCGCCACCTGAAAGTGCTACACTCCCCAAAGTTGGCGTCCATGATGTTTCCAAGGTGACGTATGAACACAAGCGCCATTGTTGCGGCGGTACTCGCAGCTGCTGACCGCTACGCGGACCGCATCGCGCTGGTTGGCGGCGACGAAAAGATTTCCTATGCTGAGCTCGTCCGCCGCATGCAATCGGCCGCAGCCCACATCGGGGAGCACTCGTCGGGCGAGAACGTCGGAATATTCCTCTCCAACTCCATTCATTTCCCCCCACATGTTCTAGGCGCATTGTGGGCCGGTAAGACGGTAGCTGTTCTGCCTACGCTGGCTCCTGCTCCGCTATTAAGACTCATGTTTGCCGAGGCTCAACTGACCACGGTCTTCACATCGGAAGACCTGGTTCCGCGATTGGCAGAGGCGGGCGTGCCGCATATCGTTATCGATCCCACTTATCGTCCGGCGAAGGACTTTGCACCGCAAAAACGTTCGCATGACGCAGCGGTGCTGCTTTACACATCGGGGACGACTGGGCGGCCGAAGGCGGTGGCGTTGAGTGAGCAAAACATTATCTCCAATGCCGAGGGATGCAAGGACGCTACTGGCTTCGACGATCGTCAGGTGATGCTGGCGATTCTTCCGCTCTTTCACGCCTACGGTTTGACCGTGACCAACCTTTTGCCGCTCATGACGGGCTCAACCGTTGTGGTGCTGGAGCGGTTCATGCCGCGCACGGTGCTCAGCGCGATCGAGCGCCACCGCGTGACTTGCCTGGTCGCGGTGCCGAGCCAGTACCGCTTGCTGGCGATTGATCCCACGCCGTGCGATGCCAGTTCTTTGTGGTTGTGCATCGCCGGGGCAGAACGCCTGCCGGAGACGACGGAACGCGAGTTCACGGAACGCTTCGGACATCCCATTCTGCCGGGCTACGGCGCCACTGAGGTTGCGCCCGTCATCTCGCTGAACATCCCTACATCAAACCGTCCGGCTAGCGTCGGCCGTCCCCTGCCGAATCTGACGGTCACCATCCGCAGCGACGATGACACGATCTGCCCGGGCGGCGAGATTGGCGAGGTCTGCGTCGAAGGACCGAGTGTCATGCTAGGGTATCTGAACGATGCGGAAGCGACGGCACGCAAGATACGCAATCGCGTCCTTCATACAGGGGACAAAGGCTTCTTCGATGCCGAAGGCTACCTTTATTTGTCCGGCCGCTCCGACGAAATGGTGAAGGTCGGTGGCGAAAAGGTCTATCCCGCTGAGGTGGAAAACGCGCTGGAACGGATCGCAGGAGTTGAGGAGGTCGCAGTCATAGCTTTGCCAGATCAGAAACACGGAGCCCGGCTGCACGCCTTTGTGCAGAAAAAGGAGGGAAGTGGGCTTGATGAAAGCACACTGCGGGCCGCCTGTCGCGAGTCCCTGGAGCAATATAAGGTCCCGCGCTCCTTCACGTTCGTGGAGAGCCTGCCACGCACTATCACAGGCAAGACGGACAAGCGCAGCTTGACGGCTTCGGCTGGCAGTAGAATTATTGAGTCATGAAGCCCCGCCAAGTGCCAACCTGCCCGCGGTGCAATAGCAATGAGGACGTCAAGAAGATAGCCTACGGCCGACTGCCGTCAGACCGGCCCTCGGATTTGGCGCCGGATGGGTACATACTCGGCGGATGCTGCATTCGCCCCGACAGTCCCGAATGGTACTGCGATGTGTGCGAAGAGACCTTTGGCATTTGGCATGAGTCCTGGGGTGAAGCGCTGAGCGAAAGCATCCACTAACCTGACCTTGCTACCCGCTCCTATAATGAGGCGATTTTCGCCAGACGGGCCCTTCGCTGCTGCCATTCCGCCGTTGCGAAGATTCGCGGCCCTACCTCGATCAGCCGCGGCAGCATCTGGAAAACCGAAATCGGCGTCCATTGCATTCCCTGACGAGTGCGATAACCTCGCCGATTGAGCTCCTCCGCAATGACGGAATAAGGCCCATCCTGGATGGTCAACTCCATCATCAGAAACAGGATTTCCCGCTCCGTCGGGTTTTCTTCCAGACGCGCAGGATCGCTTGCCACCTGCAAGCCAAACGGAACTTCTGCGGCGGCTTGAGCCTCAGCCTGATCCTCGGGGATTTCGCGCTCCCACTCGACCGCTACCATCTTCCAGCCCTGTTCGGCCTTCTGTGCCAGGTCCTTCTGATCAAATGAAGCTGGCACTTCCTGACGAATGCGCTCAATCTTTGCCATAAATGCCCCGAATCTCCGAAGGAAAGTTGGCCTAAGCTCAGCACGCTACATTCCAGTGGCCAAATCGGGCGGTGGCAAGTCTTGAAAAATAAAGGCCTAGATAGACCACGGGCGCAAGAACGCGGGCGGCGGCGTCCGAATTCAGGATTACCTGTCCGCGAACGGACAGGGACGGTTGTCGCGCTTACTACTTCTTGTACGGTGAGGGGGCGTTTGCGGAGCCTGTTCAACCACTGCTAAACTTAAAGTTTAGGTAAGCTTCTTCGCCTTCACCTTCCTCACTATCTATGTCGAAAACAACTGATATTGCAATCGTCAACGGGGCCCGCACGCCCATGGGCCGCTACTGCGGCAAACTGCGCGACTTCACCGCCATGGATCTGGGCGCAATCGCGGCGACGGAAGCTATGAAGCGCTCCGGAGTCGAACCGGGCGAAATCGAGCACGTGGTCATGGGCAATGCACAGCAGACCTCGGGAGATGCGCTCTACGGAGCGCGCCACGTGGGGCTAAAGGCCGGTATTCCCATCGAAGTGCCGGCGTTAACCGTGAACCGGCTATGCGGATCGGGAATGCAGTCGGTGGTGAGTGCTGCGCAAATGATTCAGCTCGGCGAGTCGAAGATGGCGCTGGCGGGTGGCATGGAATCCATGTCGCAAGCGCCACACGTGATTCGCGGCATGCGATGGGGCGTTGGATTGGGCGAAGGCAAGCTGGAAGACTCGCTCATGGTGGCGTTGCTCGACACCTATTGCGGTCTCTATATGGCAAACACCGCTGAGCTCTATGCCAGCCAGCAGGGCGTTACCCGCGAGATGCAGGACGAGTTTGCTTTGCGTTCGCAGAAGCTGGCTGACGACGCCTCCAAAGCTGGACGCTTGCGGGAAGAAATTACTCCAGTGCCGCTGCGCAACCGCAAAGGCGAGCCGACTGGAGAGATGTTCAGCGAAGACGACCATCGCCGGCCCGAGACAACCATGGAGAGCCTCGCTAAGTTAAAGCCTGCGTTCGGGAAGAACGGCTCGGTCACTGCGGGAAATGCCAGCGGAATTGTAGATGGTGGCGCAGCCGTGGTCGTGATGCCACTCGACGAAGCGCAGAAGCGGGACCTGAAGCCAATGGCCCGCATTGTGAGTTGGGGCATTGTGGGAGTCGATCCTAAGATTATGGGTGCGGGGCCGGTTCCGGCTACTCGAATCGCGCTGAAGAAGGCCGGACTCAAGCTCGACGACATCGATCTGGTCGAGGTGAATGAAGCCTTCGCGGCGCAATATCTTGCCGTCGAGAAGGAGTTGGGGCTGGACCGCAGCAAGGTCAACGTCAACGGCGGCGCCATCGCGCTGGGGCATCCACTGGGTGCAACCGGAACACGGTTGCTGATCACGCTGATGAATGAGCTTCGCCGCCGCAACGGCAGGTATGGGTTATCGACGGCGTGCATTGGTGGCGGGCAAGGCATCGCTGTGATCGTCGAGAACCTGCAGCGTTGAACTGGAGAGGAGCGGGACGGTGCGCTTGCAGCGAACACCATCCGGAACAAGAGGAGCAGGAAAGTGACGAAAGAAGAACAGGCTCTCCACAAAATTGTTGAGCAACTCGAGTCGGCCTGGAACCGCGGAGATAGCGTCGCATGGGCCGACCTCTTCGTGGAAGACGCTGACTTCGTCCACATTCTCGGTGGGCACTTTACTGGGCGTACCAGCATCGAGCGCGGGCATCGCACCATCTTTGACACGATCTACAAAGGGAGCACCAACAAGTTTGTAGTGGAGAAGGTGCGGCTCGTGGGCGACCACGTCGCCATCGTCTTTGTGTTTGCGACGCTCAGGTTGACGACGCCTGGAATGCCGCCACAGCTGAATGCCCGCCCGACGATGGTCCTGGAGCGTCGCGACGGCGACTGGAAGATTGTGGCCTTCCAGAATACGCTGATTACACCTGAGGGCGCGCCGGTTGACAGAGACGCGGTTGCTGATCAACACCCCATCAAGGGACTAGCCAAGGCGTTGGGCGATGTGCTTGGCAAAAACGCAACGGCGGGAGCGGACTCCGGCGAATGACTAGCGACGAAAAAGCGCTGCACGGGACCGTGTATCAGTTGGAAGCGGCTTGGAACGCAGCCGACGGGGCGAGTTTCGCCGCACTCTTTGCGGAAGATGCCGACTTCATCCACATTCTTGGAGGCTATTACAGCGGTCGCGCGGCCATTCAAGCCGGACATCGCATGATTTTCGGAACGATCTACAAAGGCAGCACGGTGCGGTACAGCGTGGAGAAGATTAAGTTTGTCCGGCCCGATGTCGCGATCGTTTCTCTTCGTCAGTTTCTGCAATTTTCCGAGGGTGGTGCTTCGGGCAGCCTTGAAGCGCGACCGACGATCGTTGCCGAAAAACGCGACGACCGATGGCAGATTGTAAACCTGCAAAATACCAGGATCACGGAAGCGGGAACGACGTCCAAAGCTAATTTATAGATCGTTAAACATATTGATTCGCTAAGAGGAAGACGCATACATGGATATCAATAGAGTTGGAGTACTTGGTTGTGGGTTGATGGGTTCGGGTATAGCGCAAGTGGCAGCCACTTCTGGCTGCGACGTGGTGGTGCTCGAACAGGACCAGAAGTTTCTCGACAAGGGCTTTGCCGGGATTGAGAAGTCTCTGTCACGGTTGGTGGAGCGCGGTCCGGAGAAGAGCGGCTTGACCGCTGAACAAAAGAGCCAAACCCAGTCGCGCCTGAAGGGCACCACCAACATGCAGGACCTCGCCGACTGCGATATCGTCATCGAGGCCATCATCGAAAACGTCGACGAGAAGCGCAAGACGTACGCGCAACTTGATGCAATCGTCAAGAAAGATGCCATCTTCGCAACTAACACATCGTCGATCTCGGTCACAGAGTTGATGACTGCCACCAAGCGCCCGGAGCGCTTCATTGGGCTACACTTCTTTAATCCTGTACCGATGATGAAGCTGGTGGAGGTAGTGAGGACGATCGCCACTGCCGACGACGTGTACGAGAGCGCGGTCGCTTTCGGCAAGAAGGTGGGCAAGGTCCCGGTGCGCACCGTGGATAAGCCGGGCTTCATCGTGAACCGCCTGCTGGTGCCCTATTTGCTGGACGCGATTCGCGCCTACGAGGAAGGCGTTGGCTCCATCACCGATATTGATGAAGCTATGAAGCTGGGTTGCGGCTACCCGATGGGGCCGTTCACGCTGCTCGACTTCGTTGGCCTCGATACCACCTACTACATCACGCACGTGATGTTCGACGAATTCAAGGAGCGTCGCTTCGCCGCGCCGCGGACTGCTGAAGCGGTTGGTGCTGGCGGGTTGGTACGGACGGAAGTCAGGCAAAGGCTTCTACGATTACACCGACCCGAAGAATCCGGTGCCGGGAAAGTTTGTATAGAGGAAACTCGAATGCCGGGGATCGCGATTTTAGGCTGGGGATCCTTAGTTTGGGATCTTCGCGGACTACCGATTATCGGAAAATGGGAAAGGGATGGTCCTTCCCTGCCTTTAGAGTTTTCCAGGGTCTCGAGTGATGGCCGGCTCACTCTAGTGATTGATCGCAACGATGGCGTCCAAGTTGCCTCTCTTTACGCCGTAAGCGCCCGTACCGCCTATGCCGACGCTGTTTGCGATCTTCGACACAGGGAGGCACCAATGACAACAAGATTGGGATTGTGCAAACAAGAGATGGGGTGTTCCACTCACGAGATGAGAATGTAGGGAATACGATAAGGGAGTGGGGAGCGCGCCACAACTTTGATGTAGTAATTTGGACCGATTTACCCCCCAACTTCGAAGATAAAATCCGAGAACCGTTCAGCTTGGAACGGGCTTCCAGATATCTGGAAGCCTTATCTGGAGCATGTCGCTTCAATGCGCGCGAGTACTTCTACAAAACGCCTGATCAGATTCAAACGCCGTTACGTCAACGGATGAAGGACTGGGTTAGCGAAACTACCATGACCGACTTCCAAAACATTAGGTTCGAAAAGAAAAACCAGATCGCCTACATCACCATCGACCGGCCAAAGGTGCTCAACGCCCTCAACATGGCCACCATGCAAGAGCTAAAGACTGTCTTCGCCAGCGTGAAAGACGATGCCGGCATCCGCGTGGTCATTCTGACCGGCGCAGGCGAGAAAGCGTTCGTCGCCGGTGCCGACATCGGCGAGCTTTCGCAGCAAACGCCGGTGTCAGCCAAGGAGTACACGCATCGCGGACAGGCGATCGTGGATGCCATTGAGAATCTCGGAAAACCGGTCATCGCCTGCATTAACGGCTTCGCGCTCGGCGGCGGCTGCGAGTTGGCGATGGCCTGCACTATGCGCCTGGCGAGCGACAACGCTAAGCTAGGCCAGCCCGAGGTGAAGCTTGGACTGATTCCCGGCTACGGCGGTACACAGCGGTTGTCGCGACTGGTGGGCAAAGGACTGGCGATGCAGCAGATCCTGACTGGCGAGATGATCACGGCGCAGGAAGCTTATCGCATTGGTCTGGTGAACGAGGTTGTGCCGCAGGCTGAGCTGATCGCGCGCGCTGAAGCCATCGCCGCCAAGATCATCGCCAATGCGCCGCTGGCCATCCAGTACGCCATGGAGGCAGTGAATCGAGGCTTCGACCTGACGCTGGCTGATGGCCTGTTTCTCGAAGCTACCCTGTTCGCGGTCTGCTGTTCCTCCGAAGACAAGAACGAAGGTACCCGCGCCTTCCTGGAGAAGCGGCCAGCGCAATTCAAAGGGAAGTGAGTTAGCGCCGCGCTACTTCGCGGGCACGATTACGGCCTGAGCACTCTTGGGGTGCGCCACCCTCGCTTGGCCGGTAAATCCGACGCCCAACTTATCTTTGGTCAACCGGAAAGATTCATTTCGTAACAACACCGGGGCAGCAGCGCTGGTCAGCTTGTAGACGCGGCCGGAGAAGCAGCGTGTCGGGGAATTGTCGCCCGCGCTGTCACAAGCCGGAAGGATGGAAAGGCGATCATCGGCGACTCGTACACCCTCGGTGAAAGCCTTGATGGTTTTCCACTTTGTCTTACAGTTCTGAGTAGCGACGAAGTGGACGTAGGTGTTGGAGCCACTGTACGTGACGACGACCAAGAACGGAACCTCGGTAGAAGCATAGACTGCCGTTACCAGCGAGACATCCGCCTCGCAGGACTTGCCCGCGGAGGAAATAGTTAGTGGACCTTGCCAGGCAGTGGGCTTCTCCGCATTGTTAGGTTCCGCGAGACGGAAGCTGTGATCACCGAAGGTAATAGCGTTGGCAGCGGTGAAGACGAGTTGCTGAAACCCTCCGCCCGGTTGCTGCGGAGCAACGAAGAGCAAAGAGTACAACAGCACGCCGAGCAGCGTCATTGTCCCGGGAGGGCGACGGAGGCGTAGATTACGTTATCGCGATCAGCCCGGTTCCACGCCCAGTTGATGGTGGTGTTCTTCATGCCCGTTCCGCCGAGACGTCCCCAGTAGCCGGTAGGATATTTACCCTGCGACACCGGACCGGTGACGACTACGACGACGTGGCCATGGGGGTCGGCCTGCAGGCCTCCTATCACAAATAAACCCTGATCGGCCTTACTCTTGGCATCAGCACCGTCGACCAGCTTGGTCCATGGCGCCTGCTGGATTTGGTTGACGATGTCGTTGGCCATGCCGGTAAGCGTGATCCCAAGATCGGTGGCGACGGCCTTCACAAAACCGCTGCAATCGTTGCTGTGCGCGCTGAAGCGTGCTTCGCACGAGTTAATGATGGTCTGCTGCGGAGTAACAGTCGGCATTATTTCTCCTTACAGCATGTGAAATGAAGTCGTTTGAATTTCTCCGTATTGTACCGCAAGAAATTAAGACAAGACCGGCTGGCGAAACTCTTGCGAAGCCTGAATGGTTTTGATTTGGTAAACAGCCTTTTTCCCACTAGCGCCGTGAGGGTGCGCGCAAAGGAAAGCCGGCCACTATTCGCGACCGGCTAGCGAATGCTTATTACAAAGGTGATTCTAGTCTCCGTACACCGCTTCGCGCTCTTCCACGGCCTGCGCAGCGGGTTTGATACCACCGATGTTACCCAGCGGGATGAATCCGTCGTTGACTACCGGCTTCTCGCCGAGGACGTGTTCCTTGTAGAGCGCCAACATGCGGGCTTTCTCGGCTTCGGCTTTGACGCGCTCGTCGCGAGCTTTGAACTTTTCTTGGCGAGCGTTCTTGGCAATGCCAAGATCGTCGAGCGTGTGATTCGCTTCCGCGTGAACGTGCTCGTCCACTAGCTTGAGCGTGTGCTCGGTGGTCTCAAGGCCGACCTTCTTGCCGCCAGCGAAGATCTCATGACGGCCGTGTTCCTCGTACCACTTTGTCAGAGTCGCGGTCATGTGCATCTTTTCGACAATGTTGCGCCAGCCCACGCCGGTGTTGTAAGCGCAGAAGCTGATTTCGCCCTCCTGCGTAGCGTACGGGATGATGCACTGCTCGGTACGGCGGAAGTCGTAATTGAACAGGTCCTGGAACCACATTCCGGCGACGAACAGGAAGTTCCAGCGGTCGCGGCGACGCTTCTCGATGTCGGTTTCGGTGCGGTCACCGCTGACTTTGCCGTAGTCCTTGCCGGTTGCGCCGAAGGTCTTGTCAAACTTCTTCAACAGGTCGGTGAACTTGAAGTGCTTGGGCGACTTGAATGGGTCGTAGTTCTTGAGCAGGGCCAGGGTCATGCCCGCGATGGACATCCACTTGCCGCGTGCCGCGTCATTCACCTTGGCGATGTCTTTCGCTATGGTGTCGCCGTTGAGGAACGCCGTGACCGGGACCGCTTCCTTGGTTTCCTTATCGATCATGACGGCCATGCCAACGCCGCAGTTGGGATGGCAGCCACAGCTCAACGCGCCCCAATCCTTGTCAGGCCCGTGAACCAGGTCGGCCCAGTCGGAGAAGGTGCTCATGAACGAAATGGGGAACCAGTCGCGCGTGGGCACGCCTAAGCCCGTTTGGTTCTTGACGTCGTGCGCGAGATGAGAAAGCGTGTAGCGCTGCGCGTGACGGCGCTCGTCGGTGATGGCCTCATCGCGTCCGGTAAACGATACCGGCTGAAACGAGAGGAACGAGATGCGCTTCGGATTGTCGAGGGCGAACTGGATGATGCGGCCGACTTGCTCGTTGTTGAGGTCGTTGACGATGGTCACGACGGGAACGATTTCCACGCCAGCCTTGTGCAGGTTCTCGATGGCCTGCAGCTTCACGTCGAACAGGTTGCCGACTAGGCGATGTGAGTTGGCGGCGTTACCGATGCCGTCGAACTGAAGGTATGCATAGCGCAGGCCCGCTTCAAAGGCCTGCTTGGCGAACTCGGGGCTCTTGGCGAACTCGATGCCGTTGGTCGCCGCCTGCACGCTGTTGTAGCCGACCTTGCGCGCATACGCGACTGCGTCCAGGAAGTAGGGTGACAGCGTAGGCTCACCGCCGGAGAACTGTACCGACATCTGACGGCGCGGCTTGATGGTGATGGCGTTGTCGAGCATCGTCTTGATCTCGTCCCACGTCAATTCGTGGACAAAGCCAACCTGGTTGGCATCCATGAAGCAGGGATCGCACATCATGTTGCAGCGATTGGTCAGGTCGATGGTCAGCACCGATCCCCTGCCATGCAGCACGGTGCTGCTGCCGTGATGATGCAGCTTCTCGTCGTTGTGGGCGCGGATATCGCGACCGGGGAATACCTCTTCGAGATGCTTGAAGAACGCGGTGTCCATGGCCATCACGTCTTCGAAGTGGCCGTGAATCGGGCAGTCCTTCACCATCAGGATCTTGCCATCACGCTCGATGATCTGCGCCTTGATCTCGCCGGCCTTCTCATTCATCAGAATTTCGAGAGGCAACTTGCCGTCGATGATTTCCTGGCGGATTTCGGGGACGCACTTGGGACACAGCGAATCGGTGGCACGCGGCCAGCCCAGCGGCGGCTTCGATTTCTGGTAGGACTTCAGCAGTGGCTTATCGGACCACTTGGGCGTAAACGAAGGGTTAGGATTAATGCTATTGAATTTGTCGAAGACAGCCCATGCGCCTTTGGCGGCAACGGTGACGGCTTTCTCAACATACTTTACTGGCTTATGCATTTACGCCTCTCGTACTCGAAGAAAATGGATTGAGGATGGCCCAACCACGTTGTACGGGCCAAGTCGAACACTTGTACTCAGTTATTAGGTTAATGACGGCAGCCGGAAGGGCCAACTAAGATAGAGCAAGTGGGCGGAATTAGCGGTTCAGCGGGACTAACGAACATTGAATGGTGACCGCGATCACAGGGTTATGTTATTGAAAAGCAAGGTGCCTCACGGGGCATCAGCGCATCGGTCGCTGAATCAGGGGCCGGGTGGCTTTTTCGTAGGAAGGGCGCAACAATAGTGGATAGCGCGTCGGCGCTTGGACTATATTCCTAACAACTTCGTTGCAAACGTTCTGCCGTGCATGGTTGAGGAGGAGAATCTCTGATGGGCGCTACGGGTATGTGGTTGCGCAAGCTGGACACTGCCTCCACCGGCGATCCGCTCGTGCTGGTGGTGGTGGAAGGCAGCGACCGCCGGACCCTGGTGCTGGAGCATTTTCCCTTCACTGTTGGCCGACGCACGGACCGCGACCTGGTGATGGCCGATCCACGGGTGTCGCGCGAGCACGCGCAATTCGTTCGCGAAACAGATGGCACCTACATCGTCGACCAGAGCAGCCGCCACGGAACGTTCGTAAACGGAGAACGCGTCAACCGGCGGAAACTGGCGCGCAACGACCGAGTCGAGTTTGGGGTGCAAGGCGCTGCTTACGCGCTGTTCAGTCCCGATCGCTCGCCTTCCAGCGCGGCGCAACAGTTTCTGAGCCAGTTCTCGACCTGGAAGCCCGCGACCGGAGCGGGATCCGACCTGGAGATGCTCAACGTGTTTCTGGAGGCGGCGCGCAAGCTGAATACCAGCGGCGTACTGGACGACGTATTGCACACGCTACTGGAAGCAGCATTGCGGCTGACCCACGCCGAGCGCGGCTTCGTTTTCCTGCGTCATGCCGACGGGGAACTGCACCTGGCCGCGGGACGGGACAAAAAGGGCGAGAGCATTCATGACGACAGCACGATCTCGCGGTCCGTGCTGCGCGACGCCGCTAAGAGTGCATCCGAGTTTCTGGTCACCGATACCGATGACACCGGCAAGCTCGCGGGACGCGAAAGCGTGGTGGCGCACAACCTGCACAGCGTGATCTGTATTCCGCTGCGCAAGACCGTTATCCAGGAAAAAGCGCGAGAAGAAACCAAGCCGGGAGAGTCGGATGTGCAAGGCGTGTTGTATCTCGACGCACATTTTCTTTCGGGCAAGCTCTCGTCGGTGAGCCACGATATCCTGCGCACGATCGCTAACGGCGCGGCCACGCTGGTAGAGAATGCGGCGCTGGTGCAGGCCGAGGATGCGGCCAAACGCTACCGCCAGGAATTGGCAATTGCGGCCGAAATTCAGCAGCGCCTGATGACCGTGACCGTTCCCGAGGTGCCGTTCGCGAAGGTCACGGCCGCCAGTTATGCCTGCAAAGACATTGGCGGAGACTTCTTCGACCTGGTTTACACCGAGGGCGGACTGTCTCTGATTGTTGCTGATGTTTCCGGCAAGGGCGTCTCGGCGGCGGTGGTGGCTTCGATCCTGCAGGGAATGCTGTACTCGCAGCTGGCCCGCGACTCGTCTTTGCCCGAGATGATTTCGGCGGTGAACCGCTTCCTTTGCGACAAAGTGGGCGGCCAGAAGTACGCCACCCTGGTTATCGCCCGGTTGTTGGGAAGCGGGGACCTTGAGCTGATTAACTGCGGGCATGTGCCTCCCCTGCTGATTTCTGGGGACACCGCTACCAAGTTGGAGGATGGCAATTTGCCGGTGGGCCTCGTGCCGGGTGTGGAGTTCAAAGCCACGCGTGTACAGCTGAAGCAGGGCGATCGACTGGTGCTGGTGACCGACGGAGTCACGGAGGCCGAGGATGCGGAGGGCGAATTCTTCGGCATGGAGAGGCTGGAAAACTGCTGCAAGGGCGGGTTTCCCGCGATCGAGCAGGCGGTCAACGATTTCCGTGGCGATACCGCGCTGACCGACGACTGCACCATCACCGAAATGATCTATCGCGGGCAGGGGTGAAGGGTTTCGACCGCGGCTCACGCGGACCAGGCCCCGTACTAAGAGTAAGCCACGGATAAACCCGATCAGAGCGAGAGCCAAACATTAACCGCGGACTGGCACGGATGAACACGGATTAGCGAACCATAAAACCTGGTTGGACTTGTGCGGATCCGACTCCACCTTTTCGAACTAGTGCGTGTTAACACTAACTAGGTATCTAAGAGCTTCGACGATGAGCGCGAAGTGGAGGAAGGCGAGGAATACCAGATCGAGTTTGTCGAAGCGTGAGAAGATACGGCGGAAACCTTTGAGTCTGCGGAACAGCCGCTCGATCTCGTTGCGGCGACGATACATGGCTTTGTCGTATTGCCACGGCTCCAGGCGGTTATGTCGCGGCGGAACCACCGGAATGAAGCCAAAATCCAGCGCCAATTGCAGGGTTTCGTTGTCCTCGTAGGCCCGATCCATGACCAGATGCAGGGGTGCGGGCAAGGGTCCGATGCCGCCCAACAGTTTGCGGCCTTCGACAGTATCGGAGGCTTGGCCGGGGGAGAGCGCGAAGGTTATGGCCGTTCGAGCATCTGCGGCAACCATATGAATCTTGGTGGTCCATCCGCCGCGCGACTTGCCGATGGCTTGCGGTCCGTTTTTTTTAAAGCGCCCATGCCGTCGGGGTGAACCTTGACGGTGGTCGAATCCAGGCTCCCGGCTTCGATGCGGATGCGTACGATCTGCTCGCGTTGCAACTGCTCGAAGACGTTGTCCAGCACGCCGCTCTTGGACCAGCGGTTCATACGGGTGTAGATGGTATGCCAATTTCCGAAGCGTTTGGGCAATCCGCGCCACTTGCAGCCATGCTCGGCGACATAGAGCAGGGCGTTGAGCAGTTGCAGGTTGTCAAGTTTCACGTTGCCGCGCTGGCGGGGAAGACTGGAGGCAATACGCTGGTACTGCGCTTCGGTGATCTCCATGCAGCGCAGCATAACACAGAATTACAAATTAGTGTTAACACGCCCT
>CAWJXA010000005.1:0-546666 GCA_963846715.1 uncultured Acidobacteriaceae bacterium
CGGATAGTGCGGGCTCGCAGTCAAAAGGCCTCCAATTACATCAACCTTGTGAATTCCGGGTTCACAACAATTGTCTTTGAGAATGACAGCTTGAGTCTGGTCAAGATTGACCATCCATGGAGACGCGCAATCTCGGCGCGCCCCCTCCACCCGTTAGTTGTGGGTGTACGGTCCTGATGATTGCGGTTGAGGCTGCGGCCCCTCCCGAATGGCCTGCACGGCGTCTGCGAAGGCCAGGATGATCGTAGCTAACCATCCATAAGCGACGTAGATTCCCCAGTGTTCCAAGTGTATTCAACCAACCTCTCTGTTTCTTCGATGTAGACATTCGTCCGTTCACGCGCCAGAAATCGCGCTGGACTGCGGCTCACCCTGCCTTCAGAAATAACTTCTTCAGCCCCATGAGAATCGACGTTGGAAGCCGCAGTGTCCGCTTCGTCGATTCCTTGGCGGTCGTGACGTGGACCGCAACTCCATTGCCGTCGGGGAAGGGGTCCGAAAGGATCTCAAATCGTTCGCCGTACATGTGGATATGGTGGGAAGAACTGTAACCGAGGTCCTTGATCCTGACACAATCGTTGGTCACGGTCTTATCGATCGCATCGCTCATGAAAGCCTATTCCTTCTGATTGCGATAGTACTGAGGTACAGCTAATGTTTTCCGGACTCGTCGAAGCGAGTTTCAAGCCTGCTTTTTCACGCCTTAAACGCAATTATCCCTTTGTGTGCGACCTTCTTAAGGCGACCCGGTGTGCGGCGCGCTTCTTTTTCTTTTTGGCGCGTAAGACATCAGCTCGCTTACCAGCGACGCGATCGCCGGAACCACCTTTCTTGGGTTCGTTAGCGTCTTTGTCGGGGTTGCAGTCGGTTCCGCGATTTCTACGACTTCCGCTATTGCCTCAGATTGATCCATATATCCTCTGTTAGGACTCTACACCCCGGCCGGGCACTACAGAGTGAGCACTCTAGCTCAGGAAAATTCTGCAAACATGTCAGGCTCAAAGTCATCCACAGAGGTGGAGGAGGAACCACGATGACAATCGCTGGATTGAAACTAAAGACTTTGGAAACCCCAGATTCACACGCCAGCACTACGATGAAAGCGCTGGTCTATCACGGCCCCGGCAAGCCCGCGTGGGAGGACAAACCGCGCCCTACCATCCAGCACGTCGGCGATGCCATTGTGCGGGTTACCACTTCAACGATTTGCGGGACCGATCTTCACATTCTGAAGGGGGATGTTCCCTCCGTGACCGACGGACGCATACTCGGCCACGAAGGGATTGGTGTAATCGACCAAGTTGGGGCTGGCGTCTCGGAGTTTCATGTTGGAGACAAGGTCGTAATCTCGTGCATCACAGCATGCCTACGGTGCGATTTCTGCAGAAAGGGCATGTATTCCCACTGTCGCCACGGCGGCTGGATTTTGGGCAATACCACGGACGGAACTCAGGCTGAGTACGTGCGCATCCCACACGCTGATGGCAGTCTCTACAGCTTTCCCTCGGGTGGCGATGAAGAAGCCCTGGTAATGCTCAGCGACGCCCTCCCAACTGGCTTTGAGTGCGGTGTGCTGGACGGGCATGTAAAGCCTGGGGACACGGTTGCCATCGTGGGCGCAGGACCTGTCGGGCTTGCGGTTCTGCTGACGGCACAATTTTATTCGCCGGCAGCGATCTTCATGATCGACTTGGATGAAAAGCGTCTCGCAGTGGCCAAACAACTTGGTGCAACTACTCTGATTAACAGCTCGGATGGACACGCTGCGCACCAGGTAATGGAACTAACGGAGGGCGCAGGCGTTGATGTGGCCATCGAGGCAGTGGGGATCCCTGCCACCTTCGACATTTGCCAGTCCATTGTCGCGGCAGGCGGAAGAATTGCCAACGTAGGCGTCCACGGCAAACCCGTCGAACTGCACCTGGAGAAGCTCTGGGACCGCAACATTTCGCTCACGACACGGCTGGTGGACACGATCACGATATCCAGACTCCTGAAGATGGTACAGTCGGGAAAGTTGCAGCCGCACAGGCTGGTGACACATCGCTTCGCGATGCACGACATCATGAAGGCCTACGATACATTCGGCAACGCGGCAAAGGAAGGCGCTTTGAAAGTAATCCTGAAGAATAGCAATCCCGGAAAATGAGGGATCAAGTGACAGCCCGGCTGCCGGACCGCCATCTACGATAAATAGCGATGTGAGCAATATTGCACAGACTGGCCCCGTCGAAACTTGTATCGTCCCCCAATAATTGCGGCAGGATCCGTGGCAGTCGGCCAATAACAGAGCAAAGTCAATCCCCTTCATCCACCGTTACGGATTCTGCAGCAATCTGGGCCTCAAATAGGGAGCGCGTAATGCATGCACCATACGGGATGGAGTTGGTAGAAAACTGTCTCTCCTGCAACCTTTGTTCCGAAGGGTTCTTCTGTCATTTGCCTAAAGCAGAAATAGAGGCCTTTCAAAAAATAAAGTTCACGCTTGCGTATCCGGCTGGCGCAACTCTGTTCGTCGAAGGTCAGGCATGTCGCGGTATTTACATTCTGTGCAAGGGCCGCGTGAAATTGTCGGCCATTTCGTGCGAAGGCCAGATCCTCATACTCAAGATTGCGAAGCCGGGTGCGGTGTTAGGGCTGAACGCAGCCGTGTCTGGAACAGCGTACGATACGACCGCAGAAACTGGCCAGGCATGCCAGCTTAACTTTGTAAAGCAGGCTGAATTCCTTCAGTTTCTGAAAGACCACAACGAAGCTTGCGTGCATGCGGCAATCCATCTCAGCCGCGAGTGCCAGCAGGCATATCAACAGCTCCGCTCCTTCGTCATGCGCTCTGCGCCGGAGCGAATCGCCCGCCTCATGCTGGATTGGTCCCAGGCAGACTCCGGGATGGCCACCGCTCACGGAATCAAGGTGGCTCTGACCCACGATGAGATCGGGCAAATCATCGGCATGTCGCGTGAGACAGTTACGCGTACCCTCGCCAATTTCCGTAAGCAGCACATTGCCGAGATTCATGGTTCGACGCTGCAGATCCAGAATCTATCTGCCATCCAAAAGTTAGCGGGCGCGTAGGCCATCCTGCAACCAGGATTGCGCACCGCTGCCTTCACAATGAGAATTGCAGATTATCAGCTGGCCGAATCGAGTTGCAATTCCTGCTCGCTACCTCATTATCATCCGACGAGTAGCTACATCGAGACGCTGATTGCAATGCCAACGCTAGGGTATCTCTGGTTGTACATGTAGTACCCATTATTGACATAGGCAACGTAAACGTCGTCGGTCTCGTACCAGTTATTTGCCCAGTAACTTGGCCACGGATCAACAAGAGTGAACCAATAGCCGCTGTACTGGAACCGTGGGAAGCCGCCAACAACCGTATAGGGTTGGCTGTAGATGACAAACCCGTAGTTCGGGCCAAAGTATCGGTTGTACCGGTTGTCAGGGATGCGGTACCCGTGGTATCCACCACGTTGCTCCCACGAGCGGTGGTCCGACTGCCAGTTTTCCGATCGATGTCCCTGCCATGCGGCCTGCTGGACACGCTGCTGTTCCTGGGTGTGCCGTGCCGGTTGCTGGACGCTCTGCTGCCTGGCCTGCTGTTGCTGATTGTTCTGTTTCTGCTGCTGGGCATGCTGTTGTTGCTGCTGCTTGTTCTGGTTCTGTTGGTTGGCCCGTTGCTGTTGCGCTTGTTTGTTTTGGCTCTGCTGCTTAGCTTGCTGTTGTTGCTGCTGTTTGTTGGTTCTGTTGGTTGGCCTGTTGCTGTTGCGCTTGTTTGTTTTGGCTCTGCTGCTTGGCCTGCTGTTGTTGCTGCTGTTTGTTCTGGTTCTGTTGCTCGGCTTTTTGTGGTTGCCGCTGCGCATGCTGCTGCGGCTGGGCATGCTCTTGCTGCTTCTGCTGCGGCTTCGCTTCCTCTTGTTCGTGCTGTGCGAAGGCAGTAACAATGGTTCCTAGAGACAGAAGCAGGATTGCTGTTCCGAGAGTTGCAAATGCTTTCATTGGTATTGCCTCAACTACAAGAGTAGGCGTACGAGCGACCAATAGCTGTATCCTTTTGACCGTCGCGAAAAGCTGACGCCTAGCAAGAAGGGCCCAGCGCACTGGACCCTTCTCTCGCATAGTCGCTCCATGACTGGGTCTGCCTTCGCTTCATCATCCAGCCGATCACCACTCCAGCCGCAACGCCTACGGCGAATGTCGCCGCAATTGTTTCGATAGGATGTCGTTGCAGGCGCTTGACTGTGTCGTCAAAAGGCTCTTCAGCAGCGTCGCCGCCTTGTTTTGCGACACGCCGCGCTGCTCCTACGCCATCCTCAAGTGCATCCGCAACGGCGGATGTCGCCCGCGAAGCCTTGCGCGCTGTTTCGGCAATTTGCTCGCCCGTTTGTTCCAACACTGGTTGCGCCGTTATCTCTTGACCTCTCTCGTCTCCCTGTTCGATGTTGATTCGCTTATTGTCCGACGGCCTTTTCGACCTTGCCGACCCAATGTTGAACTTTGCCGGCGTTCTTTTCGGCTCTGCCCTCGGCCTCCAGGTCAGGGTTGTTGATAAGTTCGCCAATTTTTTCCCTGATTGTTCCTTTGACCTCGTGAAGTTTGCCTGTTGTTTTGTCGTCCGTGCTCGGTTTCATCATGAATTTCTCCTCAGTTCGCTAGTGGGTTTCAATTGATGCGTTTTGCCGGAGAATCGGAGACCTCGTGTTACGCCACTCTCTTTTCGCGAGGTGTTTGCACCTGCACCAGTTCGTCGAAGAGTGAGCGATAGTGGATCATGGCGGTCCGCAGGTCTTCAGTGCTGGCTTCGCCTCTGTCAAGCTGCAATGTGACGGTGTGCGCCGACCGGTAGTTCTCCACTACTCGGGGATGGTCGACGGAAATGTCCGCTGCACGCTGACGAAAATCAGTGACCGGATAGCCACGCGTCTGCATCAGCGAACACACCAGCTCATCGGCTTCGGTCACTGCGCCCTTGGGATAATCGACAAAGCGGGACTGCACCGCCTTCCACTGGGCGAGGTAGCGTTCACGCTCCGCTGGGTCAAGATCGCGGATCTTCAGCATTTCAACCCGGGTTTCGCGATCGGCCAGCTTCGCTTCGGCTTTGCTTTCAGAACCATGTTGTTTAACAGCCCGGTCGTACTCCGGCCCGAAACGGTCGCGTAGTTCGGCCGTTGTGTTCTTGCGTTTTCGCAGGTACAGGGTAACGGCAACGACGATTACCAAAACCACTGCGACCGCGAGGGCAATCAGTTTCGGATCCATTAGATTGAGATTCATCGAGAACTCCTTATGCCATGAGTGTCTGCAACCAGGCAAGGTGGGTTGGGGAAGTTCCTTGCCTGAAGTAGAGTCTTATATCGATCAGTATCCAACGAGCAAGCAAGTTGCCGGAGTCTGGTCAGAATTGCTCGTCAGACCGCACGCAGCGGTGGCCGGATTCATGGTTCGGCTGGACGGCTGCCATCCGGTCCGAAACCATGCCAGCTGGTGACATTAGGGGCGCGGCCGATGAAATTCAATTGGACCCAGGGAGAACTTGCTGAAGGCCTGCGACGGTATGATGCCGGTGAATTCTTTGCAGCACAGGAGGCCCGGGAAAGCGTGTGGCTGAGGTCACGGGAGCCGGCGAAGGGTAAGCGTCTGACCAACACACCTGTTCGAATGACGGGTTAGCTCGACAACGAAAATCGAAGGCGTATGCGCCTCGAACGGCTGGACGCAGGGTTGGCAGCTCTCTGGGATCACGCATTTGAGTTCCGGCCTTCCCGTTACCCTGGTCAACTACGGTGACAATTCCCTGCTCGGAGCCGAACCGAATGGCATCAACAACTATGGTGTTGACGAACCGGATTACACGGGCGGTCCTCTCGATCTTAATCAGAACCCGCGCAACGGACAGCCTTACTTCGATCCCTCGCAATTCAGCGAGAACGCTCTAGGCACGCCCGGTACCGCCAGGCGGCGTTTCTTCTATCGGCCGGGCTTAGACAATTACGATATGGCCCTTCTCAAGACCGTGCGCCTGACCGAATCCAAGTCGTTGCAATTGCGGTTCGAAGCCTTCAACGTTTTCAATCACCCCCAGTTCTTTGGACCGGCAACCGTTGACGGCAGTATCAATAGTTCCACCTTCGGAAGAGTCATCAATGCCGATCCACCTCGCCTCGTCCAACTGGGCGCGAAGTTCTTTTTCTAGTGTCGCCATCTCGAAGGCGGTGGAAGTGACTCTTCCGGGCGTTCGGTTCGGTTATAGACCAAGCTCAGAACTGGGGCGTGCACCTGGCCGCCAAAGCAATTTCTGCTCTGAGACTGAGATTTTCGATTGGCGGCGCGCGAAACGTTTGCGTTAGTCTGTTAGGTGAAGCTACCGGTCCTCAATTCAGCACGGCCTCACAGCAAGGAAATCCATGTCTACTGAACTGCGTAACTTTCTCACGCTCTCCTACGACGAGCTCGAAGACCTGAACCTTTCCTCCAAAGAGCAACGCAAAAACCGCGTCCCGCTGCACGAAATCCAGGAGCAGCGTCTCAAGTACCTCACCGACGAGAAGCGCATCAAGGCCGTGACCGTGCTGTTCAGCGACCTGGAAGGGCGCCTCCACATGCTCGATTACGACAAGAAGTTCCTGCTGAAGAGCTGGGACAACCTGACCTTTGACGGTTCTTCCATTCGTGGCTTCACGGCACAGCGGGAGAGCGATCTCCGCCTGGGAATTGACTGGCCATCGTTCTACTGGGGGCCCGCCGACATTTTCGGTCCGGGTAAAGTGCTGGTGTTCGGCGACGTGATCGATAAAGGTGGAACCCCCTATCGCGCCGACATTCGCGGCGTGCTCAAAACCTACGCCGATGAGTTGTTCAAACGCGAGGGTTACACGCTCAACGCTGCAAACGAGATCGAAGGTTTTCTATTCAACGGAGCAGACGCGGAGCGACGCTATCATGAAACCCAGAAGTTCGACTACGTGAATACCGGCGGTTACTATCACTCGCTGCCGGGAGATCCGCTGCGCACTTTTATTGACACGACCGCTGAAGTGCAGCGGGCCATGGGATTCCAGAATGAGAAGGACCATCCCGAGGTCGCACCCTCACAATTTGAAATCAACTACGCGTATTCGGAAGTGGTAAATGCCGCCGACCAGATCCAACTCTATAAGCTGATCTGCCGCCAGGTGGCGACGAGGATGGGTTTCACCGCTTCGTTCCTGCCCAAGCCGGTGGTCGGGGTGAACGGCAGCGGCATGCACACCAACGTCTCCGTCAGCAAGAAAGGCAAGAACCTCTTTTGGGACGCGAAGGGTGAAGAGAAGCTGAGCGCAACGGGATGGTCGTTCGTGGACCGCATCCTGACCCATGGCAATGATTTGTGCCTGATGTTGAACGCCAGCGTGAATGCCTATCGCCGGCTCGATCCGCATTTTGAAGCGCCCAACCAGCTCAAGGCTTCGCCTGTGGATCGCGGCTCGATGATCCGCATTCCCATCGGCAACGAGAAGAGCATGCGCGTGGAGGTGCGTTCGGTCAGCCCAGATGCGAATCCTTACATGGTCATGTATGGGGTATTCAAGTCAGGACTCGACGGCGAAACGGCGAAGATCAAGAACCTGCGCCAGGCGGAGCGGTATCTGCCCGACAACATCTACACCGCGATCGAGAATTTCCGTGACGCGAAGTGGACGACGACCATGCTCGGTGACGATGTCAAGGGTCGCTACGCCGACCTGAAGCAAGCCTCGGCGGATCGCTGTCCGCGTCTGCTCGGGACCTTCGTGAAAGCGCCCGAGGTGCAATACCACCACGACGTCTATAACCAGTTCCTGTGGAATCGGTTCTAGCGTCTACGAAGGATATTGAAACGAAATAGGGGGCGGATCCGGCGTTCCGAAGGATGCGCGGGAGTGCGGCCGAAAATTCTGACCGTCTTCTCACCGAGTGCTCCCGCCCCCTCGGGCACTCCGCAGTACTCTCCGCATATTTCTGGAAAGCAGTACGGTTGGGGCGTAGAGCGGACCTTCAGGTCCGCGTCAAGGCAGTCCTCTTTGAGGAGAGCCCCTGAGGGGCAGCAGTGGAAGGGGTTTGTGCCGTGCCTCGCACTCGAATTCTCCTCGCGTTTCGGACGCGGGCCTGAAAGGCCCGCTCTACCCCAAGTCGTCTTCCCATAATTGAAACTGAGACCTTACCAGAGCAAGAAACAAAAAGACTGCAACGTCAAAACGTAGTAGTTTGTTTCCTTGTGTCGATAGCAGTATGAACGCGAACGGCCGCAACAACTCGCGCTTCACGCTCTTCCAGGGCATTCTGCCCCTTGAGCGGCGGCAGGCCCTGAAGGATGCGCTCGCCGGTTTCCAGTTGGCGGCGATGAACATTCCGCAGGCGCTGGGCTACACCAAGATAGCGGGAACGCCGGTTGTGACTGGGTTCTATACGCTGTTGCTGCCGCTGCTGGCGTTCGCGGTATTCGGCTCCTCGCGCTACCTGGTGGTGTCGGCCGACTCCGCCACCGCCGCAATCCTTGCCGGGGGACTTGCCGGGATGGCGCCCCTGGCCAGCGCCCGCTACATGGCACTAGCCGAGACGGTCGCTCTGCTGACAGCCATATTTCTGCTGCTGGCCCGGATACTCAGGCTTGGCTTTCTGGCCGACTTTCTCTCGCAAACTGTGCTGGTAGGTTTTCTGACCGGCGTTGGCGTGCAGGTGAGCATCGCCGTGCTGGGCGAGATGGTCGGTGTGGAGGTTCCCTCCCACAGGACGGTCTTACAGCTGCGTGATCTCTATCGCAATGGCGGGCAAGTCCATCTGCCCACCGTGGCCATCTCGGCGGTCGTGTTGTTCGCCGTTTTCGCGTGTAGCCGGTTTGCTCCCAAGGTGCCCGGACCGCTGATCGCCGTGGTGGCGATGATAGCGGCGAGTGCAATGTGGAACTTCGCAGGCCGCGGCATCACCGTGGTTGGGCCGGTGGCTGGCGGGCTGCCCCACCTGGGCATCCCGGATGTGGGATGGAAGGATGTTGTCTCGCTGCTGGGCGTGTCCGCCTCGTGCTTTGTGATGATCGTCGCGCAAAGTGCTGCAACCGCTCGTTTCTACGCGACCCGCCACCAGCAACACCTGGACGAGAATGCTGACCTGGTGGGTCTTGCCGCAGCTAACGCCGCGGCGGCATTGAGCGGGACGTTTGTTGTGGATGGCAGCCCCACGCAAACGGCGATGGTGGAAAGCTCTGGAGGGCAGAGCCAGTTCGCTCAAGTGTCAACGGCCGTCGTCGTCGCTGCGGTGCTGCTGTTCCTGACTAAGCCCTTGCAGTACCTGCCGCGCTGCGTGCTGGGCTCGATTGTATTTTTCATCGCTGTCCGGCTTATCGATATCCGTGGCCTGCGCGGCATTCGGAGGGAGAGCCCGGGCGAGTTTGGATTGGCCCTGATCACTGCGGGGAGCGTCGTGCTGGTCGGTGTCGAACCGGGGATTGTGCTGGCGATGGTGTTGTCTCTGCTCCGCATCGTAGGCCACAGTTATCGTCCCCATACCGGAGTGCTGGTCCCGGAAGGAGAAACCTGGCGATTGGCCCCGGCCGTTCCAGGTGCTATGACCGAGCCGGGATTGGTGATTTATCGTTTCGGGGCGGCGCTCTTTTATGCCAATGCCGGGAGGTTCTCGGAGGAGGTCCTTGCCGTTGTTGGGCCGGCGCCATCCCCGGTGCGCTGGCTGGTAATCGATGCCGAAGCGATCACGAACGTCGATTACACCGCAGCGCATGTTGTGGGACAACTTCATCAAGCGCTGCTGCGCTGCAATATCGAACTGGCGTTCGCGCGGGTCGCGCCATCGCTGAAAGCAGACTTGGACCGGCACCATTTAACCGAGGTGATCGGCGATGGTGTGATTTTTCCGCGCTTGCATGACGCCGTGGCGGCCTTTGAACGCTGGCAAACCTCCGGGCATTAGCGCGGAAACTCGTGATCGTTAAAACGCGCGGCGACGCAGACTAATGCGTTGTTTTCGTAGCGTCTGCCTCTTCCTTTACGGTTTGCGTGGTGGCGGCCTTATTGATCGGCGTGCGCACCGGTAAGCCGCAAGCAGCGGGAGGATTGGTCATCTGCCTGGCGAAGACGCGGTAGCTTTTCCGGCCCGGCTGCAGCGTAGACCAGTAAGAAGTCCGCGTGAACAGCGGTTTATGCTGATCGATGATCTGGTTGGAGAGAATCTTCACACCGCATTCCAGGTTGTTCCTGGGCTGAAGAATGCTCTTGGCTGGACTGCTGGGCGGGAGCTTGCGGTCGGCTTGCCAGTCGAAGTCGCAGCCGTATAGTTTGCCATCTCCATAAGAGAGCTGCAGCAGGCCTTCGCTGCGAACGCCGGCGCCAGTCACCTTGTCGATCTTGGCGACCGCGGGATCGGTATGGTGCACGCGGGTCTTCGGATTCAGTCCGGCCTCGGCTCCCGCCAGCGCCTGGAAGAAGTAGGCCCAAAAGGCGCGCTTGTCGCTCTCGCTCATGGACGAGAATTTTGGGCAGAAGCGCGCGACATCGTGGGAGACAGCCGGCGATAACATCTGCGGCGGAATTGCCTTCTCGACAATAGCGTCCCAGTCGGGATTCCAGGTCTTCTGTCCGAGGTCGGCCTTCTTTACGTCGATTGGCGTTGGCGGCGCGGGCTTAGTCTGTTGGGCGCTGCAGGTGGCCGCCAGCAGCAACCCGGTGGTGAGAAGGGTAGTTAATTTTGCCGTTCGCAAGGGTGTTTTCATCAGTCTGAGGTTGGATGCAAATCCAGAGGCGGACTGGTGCCCGAGGCATAACGCCAGTGCCGAAGGATAAGTGGGTGAGGTCTTGTATCTGGGCGCGATTATCCCTCACTGGCTAAAGAGGATGCGGAAAAACTCAGAGCATAACTCGGGAAATGTACTTTTTGGGTGGGAGCCCCCGCATTTATGCGGGGGAGAAGTTGGGCTTCGATCACGCGCTTTAGCGCTGGGATTGGAGAACCCAGGGCTAAAGCCCATTTTGAAATGGAGCGCTTTTCCGCTGGACTAAAGTCCATCTCCCCCTGCTGAAGCAGGGGGCTCCCACCAAGAGCGTTTGCCAGACTTTTCGGCAACCCCTGAAGGTGCGAGCTCTTCAAGTGGCTTCCGGTAGCGGTTGATCATTGCGCCGCATACATTGCGATGATGTGCTCGATGGCGCGGCGGCAGACGGCGCAGAACGAATCGTAGCGGGTGAACATGATGCAGTTTTCTTGCGGACGGTAGTAGCCGTGGGCCTCGTAATTCGCGCCCTCGAATGCTCCCACCCGGCTTGAGTACTTGTCCTTCGCCAGCAACTGGTCCTCGTGCTGTTTTTCTTTTTCGAACAGCGCATTCATTTCCGATTCAGGGCGATTCTCAGCGCGAATGCGATGCCGCTCCGCCTGGATGTCATGTTCGTACGCTTCGAACTCCTGTTTGCTCCACGGGGTGGGCAGAGGGGTGCCGGGCGTGACGAGGTCTTTCCATTTCAGCGTGGCGGGATCGGCCAGTACTGTAGCGTTGGGCTCCCAAGGCTCGATACGCTGCGTCGCCGGATTGTAGGACACATCGGAGGTGTAGTATTCGTCGGCCAAGCCCGCGATGTGATGGCCGAACTCATGTACGAAAACGTAGGGCGACCATTCGTTATCGGCAGCGACGGTTGCGTAGAGGTTGAAAATCCCGCCGCCGCCGTACGTCTTGCCGTTGACCAGGATTTCGACGAACTCATACGGTGCATACGAGGCGGCGTCGCGAAGCGCGTGGTTGTCAGTGGTCAGGATGTAGCGCTCGCTGTCGAAGGTGTCATAGGAGGAACCCAGTGGCGAGCGGCGATGCACTCCGGTGGAAGGCCGCGAGATGCCCGATTCCTCGGCGGCCGGGCACAGCCCCCATACGTTGAAGTCGTTTCGGTGCTCGCGAAATGGCGAGCGAGAAAACAGAATCTCGGTGAAGCGGCGAACATCCTGCTCGAACTTGCCGCGCTCGGCAGCGGTGTAGCCGTCGCCGATGATCAAGAGGTCTACTTTGGTTCCGGGCTCGCCCATCTTCTGAATGGTCAGTAGGGGGCCCGGAGACGGCGGATGCGAAGTGTCGATGAACTTGTCCTTAGGATCGATCGTCGTGCTCCAGACTTCGTGGAAATCCAGCTCTTTCCCTTCCTTGCGCTCTTTGAGGACGATCTTCACCGGCGCGGCCGGAGCCGGAAAGCGCAACGACTCGGAGAACGTGCGGTTCATCGTTTTAGCTTCGTCGGTGGTGGACCACTCGCCATAAATCGAGCCGAAACCGCGCGAGTACAGCAGACGGCCGGTGGCCTGATCGTGCACTTCGAAAAGGTAGTTGCCAAGATTGGTGTCGTCGATCGCCTTGGCCAAATCTCCAGGCCAGGGCAAAGGCTCGATGCCGACCCGGTCAACGCTGAACATCTCCCGGGTTGAGTTGCCGGTGTGGTAATAGTCCAGACGCATGGTAGCGGGAGCGGCGGCGAAGGAGAACGAAGTGAGCATCAATAAACACAGGAAGACGAGAAGATGGCGTCGCATGAAATCAATTCTAGTGTGGTTTCGTGATTACTGTACCCCTTTATCCGATGGAGCGGAGTTCGGCAGTCACTATCGCTTTGCAAGAAGGCTGATACGGGCTCATTGCCTCACCGCAGGAAAGGGGCGCATAATTGTGCCGCTCATGGCGAATCCAAGGCGTCATCGCAGTTCGATTTCCAGAAACAGCCCGCGAGAAGCCGGCAAAACCGTGGCGCTGCTAATCCTGTTGGCATTGACCCTTGTAGCTACTCGAGCGACTCAGGCGCAGACATTCAGCGTCATCCACGCCTTCAGTGGCGGGCCAGATGGAGCGAATCCTTTTGCCGGTGTAACGATCGATGGAGCGGGAAATCTCTACGGCACAGCCGCCGCTGGCGGCGCCGGTTACGGAACGGTCTTCAGGCTTTCACGTCTGGGCCCCAGTTGGATCTTGACCCCGCTGTACCAGTTCGCAAGCGCCAACGATGGCGCGGCTCCGTGGGCGGGAGTAACGATCGGTCCGAACGGTAATCTCTATGGAACTACGGCAGCGGGCGGCAATCAAAGCTGCCAGCAATCTGGATTCGCGGGCTGTGGCACCGTTTTCAAGTTGAGCCCTCCCGCCAGAGCTTGCCGCAGCGTAATCTGCAGTTGGACCGAGACCAAGTATGCCTTCAACGGAAGCAACGGGGCAAACCCGTTTGCGCGGGTTGTCTTCGACCACGCAGGCAATTTGTATGGCACAACGTTCGACGGCGGTAACGGCTCCGGCCTGGTTTACGAACTGACGCCCTCAGGCGGTTCCTGGACGGAGAACATCCTGGACAACTTCACAGGATGCAGCGGTTGTGGACCGGCCCCGGCGAACCCCTTTGCAGAAGTGGTCTTCGATCAAAGCGGCAATCTCTACGGTACGACTTGGGATGGTGGAGTGTCTGGAGTCGGAACAGTTTTCCAGTTGGCGCCCTCGGCAAGCGGATGGACGGAAAAACCTCTCTACACTTTTCAGGGCGGTAGCGATGGGGCTGAACCTGCCGCAGGCTTGATCTTCGACAACCTGGGCAATCTTTATGGCGCTACCCTGAGCGGAGGCCCGGGCGGCCGCCTGGGCGGAAACGTGTTTGAGTTGACGCCGGCGGGTGACGGATATGCGTTCAAGGTGCTCTATGGATTGTCGGGAAACGGCGGGCCTTACGCCAGCCTGACGATGGATGCAGAGGGTAATCTGTACGGCACCACTGTTGCCGACGGCGCCTATTTGGCAGGCTCGGTCTTCAAGTTGACGCCAATGGGCGGCGGTGCGTGGAGGTATACGTCACTGCATGACTTTACCGGCGGCAGCGACGGGTCAACTCCGCAGAGCACGCTGGTATTCGACTCCAGCGGCAATCTTTACGGCACCGCTGCGTACGGCGGAGCGCATGGCAACGGCGTTGTCTTTGAGATCACACCCTAGCCGGGCGGCTCGAAGCTGGAAGACAGCGCCAAGATTCAGACTCATTGCCCTTTCTCCGAGAGCGAGCGAATGTAGTTGACCATGTTCCAGAGCTCGGGGGGCTTTACCCGATCGCCCTCCGGCGGCATCTGACCTTTGCCGTTCTTGATGATGTAGAACAGTTCGCCGTCGGTCTTATCCTTTAGCGTCGCGGGATCGCTAAAGTCGCCGAGCGTCATCTTTTCGTCGACTGCAACCTCACCTTTTCCGTTGCCATTGGCTCCATGGCACATGGCGCAATCGTAGCCGTAATATTTCTTGCCTTGCGCGAGCGACTCCGGCGTCGGCTTAACCGGATTGACTTGATGGGCCGCTTCGGCGGGAATGGCAGACGCGGCGGGATTGGGGGAATTGGGGCTTTGCTGGGCTGCCGCAGGGAACACGCAAAACACAAGAACCAGCACGACTATAACGGGCCTCCACATGATGGCCTCCTTATAAAACAACTTATAAAGCTGATTACATTGATGGCCTGTTCTCATGGTACATCTTGGGGAAGGAATAGGCTGCAAATTGCGGGAGCGGGTTGGGCCACAGGATTGAACGCTGGGAGCCGGTCGTGACCACAGCGAATAGGAGGCGATCTGAAGCTAACGAGGAAAGAGAAATTTCACGGGATGGGCTCCGGTTTTTGCGACATCAACTCTTCGAAGCGCTTGTCGGTCCGCAAGGTAGCGAACTCCGAGTCGGTATATACCTTCTTGATGTCCTTATAACCTTCTTCCATGGCCTTGCGCAGATACTCGAGAGAGCGATCAAAGTCGCCCGCCTGAGCATACATTTTGGCGACCATGAAAGAGAACGCGGCACGGTCCTGAGGGGAACTGGATTGTGCCATCACGCCAATGCGCGAAACCCGATTGAAAATATCCGGGTCGAGTCCGTAGGCGAGACGATATTGCTGAGCGGCCAACTCGTAATCGTGCTTGCCAAAGTACGACGTTCCCATGTTGTAGTGGAAGACGGCGTCATTGGGATTCAGCGTCACGGCCTTCTTGTAATACTTGATCGCTTTGTTGTAGTTCTTGTCCCGCTGCTCCATGTAGCCGCGGTTGTTGTAGCCCTCGGGGGCTTTCTTGTCTGCCTTGATCGCCCGTTCGAAGCACTTGGTAGCCTCGGGGTATTTTTGCAGAAACAGGTAGGCCATGCCCTTCTTGTTCCACAGCAGAGCCGTGGGCTTTTTGGCAATCGCTACCGAGTAGAAGTCGACGGAATCGAGGTAGCGCTTCTGCGCCCTCAGAGCATCGCCTTCCTCTTCCAGATCTTTAGCCGAAGCGCTGCCATCGGGAATGGGCGGAGGTGGATTCACCTGCTGGTCGGCGCGGGCGCGGAGGCCGAGCGGAAGCATGAGCAGGAAAAGGGTGAGCAATGATAGGGGCAGCAGCGTCCGTGGCGATGGAATGAGGGCCATGGGCGGACCTCCAGGAGTCCTGTGCAATATTAGACCTATTTTGGTGGCGGATTGTTCCCATTCTCGGAGTTATCCGTCCCAGTATTCTGTTGCTGGTCTCCGTTGTCATCCTTGCCGAAGAGCCGGCTGAAAAAGCCGTGCTTCTTCTTCGGGGGAGGCGGTTGGCCGGCTACTGGCTGCCCGTCGGCCGCCTGGACTGGAACTCCGGCCGGTCCAGGCTGCACAGCGCCATTGGTAGTCGGGGAAGGCGGCGCGGCCACGGCGGGCGCTCCCAAGCCAAAAATCTTGGAGAAAAATCCCCGATGGTCCCCGGCGCTTTGATCGCAGGTCTCCTTCGGTTCGGTGCCTGCGATAAAGGCAACGGTATACGTTTGCGGACAAGACGCGGTTGCCAGCCGGTTGGTCACTTTGTCCAGAGTTACCTCGACCACGCCGGAAGGGGCGGGGAAGTTTTTCATGTCGGCATATTGCGGCAGCTTGGCCGCACGCTTCATGAACTCGGCCCAGATGGGCGCAGCGGTGGTACCTCCGGCCAGCTTCAAGTCCGTGTAGTCGTCGTTACCTACCCAGACAATGCACAGCAGGTTGGTGGTGTATCCGGCGAACCATGCGTCATGCGAGGTGCCAGTTTTGCCTGCAGCGGGCGCCGCGAAGCCACGGGCGCGAACCGGGTAGCCTGTGCCACTGTTGACGACCGCTTCCATCATGGTCGTCATCACGTAGGCGACGCGAGGATCGAGCACCTGCTTGCTGTCGGTCTTATAGTTATCGAGAATGTTTCCGCGGGCATCGCGCACTGACTTCACCATCAGGGGAGTGAGGTGCATGCCCTGATTGCCAAAGACGGTGTATGCGCCCGCCATCTCCAGCGGAGTTGCGTCGTAGGCGCCGAGCGCGATTGCCGGAGTCGCTCGCACGCTCTGGATCCCAGCTGCCTTGGCTAGCGCCGCCACCTTGTCGAAACCCACTTCCTGGCCAATCCTGACCGTCGCATTGTTGAGCGACAGGGCCAGGGCGTAGCGCGCGGTCACTTCTCCGTTGTAGCTGTCGTGGTAGTTGTGAGGCTCGTAAACCTGATCTCCGGTGACGATGCTGACTTGCGAATCGTCAACTAGGGTGGCGGGGGTGAATACGCCAGACGGATTGCTGCTGGCGCCATCGCCACTCGAATCCGCGCCACCGGTGGCGACCAGTGTTTGTCCGGTCACAGCAGTGTTGATCGCCGTAGCGTAGACGAAAGGCTTAAAGATGGAGCCCGTGGGGCGCTTGGCGATGGCATGGTCTAACTGGCTGATGCCGTAGTTCCTGCCGCCCACCAGCGCCAGCACTTCACCGGTGTGCGGATCGATTGCCACCAATGCGACTTGCGGCGTTGGGCCGGTGTCGACCTTGATCTCGGTCTTCGCATCTTTGCCGGTGCCGACTTTGGTCTTGTGGGTCCGCCGCTTCTCCACCTGCTCGTCGACCAGCTTCATGCCGGTGTCCACGGCCTCAGCCGCCGCGCGCTGAAGGTCAGGATCGAGCGTGGTGTAAACGCGGTAGGCGTGATCGTTCAACTCACCTTCGTTGAACTGGTAGGAGAGCTGGTCTTTCACCAAGTCCACGAAGTACGGAGCGTCGCTGGCCTCTACGTTGAAGGCTGCGACCTTCAGAGGAGTCGCTTTGGCGCGGTCCGCCTGTTCGCGGGTGATGGCGCCGGTTTCGACCATGGAGTCGAGGACCAGGTTGCGGCGCTCCAGGGCGCGCTTGGGATTCTTGTACGGCGACAGATAATTCGGACGCTGGATCATTCCCGCTAGCAGGGCAGCCTCAGGCAAGGTGAGGTTCTTGATGTCCTTGTTGAAATAGGCATGCGAGGCCTGGCCAAAGCCGTTGATGGTGAAGGAGCCACGCTGTCCCATGTACACCTCATTGGCGTACATCTGAAAGATGCGCTGCTTGGAAAATTTGTGCTCCAGTTCGATGGCGATCAACATCTCTGTCAGCTTGCGCTTGACGGTTTTCTCCGGCGAAAGGAAGAAGCCGCGCGAGAGCTGCATGGTCAGAGTGGAACCGCCTTGCCCGTGACGGCCTTCGCGCACGTCGATGGCAGCCGCCTCCATCAGGCGAAAATAGTTGACGCCGCTGTGCTGGAAGAAGCGGCGATCTTCGATGGCGAGCACCGCGTCCACCAAGGGCTGTGGAATATCGGCGAACTGGATGAGTTCGCGCTTGGAGCGCTCCTGACCCTCAAAGAGAGCCGTCACTAGTTGCGGCTCAAGTTCGTAAGCCTCGAGATTGCGACTGTCTTTGCCAGTTTCGTCGATGGCGGTGACTTTGCCGTTCTCAAAACGGATGACGGCGCCTTCCTCGGCATGGAAAGACTCGGGCCCGGGGACAATCTGGATGCCGTCCGGCCTGAAGGCATAATGGCCGATGGGCGAGTCATTGTTTCCGCGCTCCTCCACATAGCCGGCGCGGCGCAGTTCGGCGGCAACCTCCGCGGCGTCAAGCTTTTCACCCACCGCAACCGTCTGCGGACGGGCGTAAATCCGGGCGGCGCTGCTGAAAATCGGTCCCGACATGCGGCGGTCTACAAGCCTCTCGTACTTCACATAGAAGTAGAGGAACATCGCCATGAAGACGACACCGGCGATGACAAAGCCTGAGACGAACAGCTTGACCAATGGATCGGCGATGGAGAAATGCGAGCGGACCGGCTTGCTGCGGCTGCCGCGGGAAGTTCCTGCGGAGGCGGGACGGGCCGAAGCCCTGCTATCAGGTAATTTGATCTTGATTGCCACGTTTATGAATATGCAGAGAAGCCGCTCTTTGTGAGACGCGGATGCGATGCTTTCCGTTATCTCAGATGCCGGTTGCCTGAGGAAATCCTCGAAACTTCTGGCATCCAAGTGGCGCGGCCCAAGACCCAGCGCAGCAAACGGCGCTCGGCCAGACGAGGTAAAGGACGACTCCAGAGCAGTCCTCATTGTAAAGCAGCAGGATGGCGAAGGGACAGCGGAGTGAGCGGGTGGTTAATGGCGGGGATTGTACCCTTTCATTCGGAAGCTGCAAGCTCTACTGCTGTCTCAAGTGGTTGGAAATAGAACCGTTCAACCTTGAGGGCGGCGATGGCGGAGGGCAATTTTTTGGGGCGAACCGTGAAGGCCCGCCCCAGATGAAAGGTTGGTTGCTACTGATTGCTGAAGGTTGCCCTTGTACCGTCGAACTTTGTGATGTGGATGGTGAAGGGCTCAGCGTAGGAGTTGGCGCGATCGTTTAGCACGCTGATTCCCACCTGCTCGCCTAACTGGATCGAGTAGTAGCTGGAGCTGCGGTAGTGGATGCCGGCGTGGATGCCGTGCCCAATAGTGATGTTCCAAGCAAGCTTCGACAGCTCGCCGTTGACGGTTAAGCTATCGCGGTCGGAGCCGGTGTACGGCGTGAGCCCCAGACCGTCGGAGGTAGGCACCATGACATCGGAGCCGGCAGCCAACAGCAGCGGCCGGATCGGCTGGTTGCCATCGAAGAAGAACTTGATGGCAGTGATGCAGGCGCCGCCCACAGTTCCGTGTCCGGTGGGGTAACAGGGATGGGCTGGCGCCCCCTCGGGAAATGCCTGCGGTAGCAGGTAGCTGCCGTATTGTCCCCGAATGATGGGCAGCACAGCGGAGTTGAGCAGGTCGTGATGCAGTGCCTGCGCGGCCTGAGGCATGGGATGCTGGTTGGTCATCCGCGCCTGCAGTAAAGCGCCAATCTCTTCCGGGCGCGGCCGCAGGTTTACCACCCACTTGTGGAACCAGCTAGCTTTCAACGCGCGCGTCGCCATCTCCGGGACCGTCCCCTTGGCATCGATCGGGCCTCCTGCCTGTGTGCCAAAGGTGCCGAAGCCGTGCTGGGTTAGCGAGCCGTTGTAAGGGTTACCGGGGTTGACGGGGCATCCGATTTCGGCCAGCACCAGGCAGGCGACGAAGTAGGCCTGATGCAGCGCGTCGACATGCGCGTAACAGGCAACGTCGCGGCCCATACGCATGTGGCGATAGACCGGATCGAACTGCAGGCTAAAGGACGGCGGAAATCCGCTCTCGACGCTCAGGTACTCGACCGGATTGGTGAGGTAGTCGGCGCCCCCCTCGCTCACCGACAGGAACCGCTGCATCTGCTGGCTCATCGGCTGCACACCCATCATCGTCGGCTGTATGAGGAGCTGGGACAGGTACGGTCCCTGCACACTTCCATCGCCGGGAACAGTCTGCCCGCGGAAGAGATTCTGGGGCGTTACCGGGTAGGGAAAGATGCTGTTGTGCTGCCGCACATAGGACAGGCTGTTGAGGTCGGCGCAGGCCTGGGCAGCCACGGAACTGCTCGGGTAGTCCTCAAAGTGCACGTCGCGCATGAGAGCGGCCCAATAGTGCTCGACCTCCTCGGCTGCGGTCTGCGCGCTGGACACCGACGGCGCGGGCGGGATCACGGTGGCGAAAGGATCCAATCCTTCCAAATCGAAGGCTAGGGCGCCCATCGGACCATTCAGAGTGCCGGTAAAACCTGGACCGCCCGGATTTCCGACGAGAATATTCTGGAAATCCTGCCAGCGGCCGGTCTGAAGCGCGTGCGTAAGGCTCAACCAGGAGGCGCGATTCACGATGCCCAGGTAGTCATGCTTAAGACATTTGCTCCAGCTACCGCTGAAGTCGGTAAAGCGCTGCGAGTCGCCATTGTCGGGGAGTACGCCGTTGTCGATCTTTTCGTTCTGGGCGATGCCTTTGCGGTAATTGTAGCTGTTGTTAGTGCGGTTGTAAGGCTGGTACTGAACCACGGAGGCTTCTGCCTCGCCGTGCTTGCCCTCGATAAGCGGTTCCAGTGGAATGGCAGCCAGCGCGACGGCGGCGGCGCCGCCCACGCCGACTCTGTTTAAGAAAGAGCGCCGGCTAGCGTCAGCCGGAAGGCTCTTACGTTTTCCCTCATTGTGGTTAGCGTCCTCGCTGGGGAGAGAGGTCGCGGCTTCGCAAGAATCTTGCGGATCTTTCATTGTATCTCCCTTCGATTTTTTACTAACGAAACAAGGCTGGCCGGGGAGCTAGACAAGATAGGTGCAAAGCTGCTCAGGCTCGCATTTCCTACTTGAGGTAATAACCCTCCGAAGCCTACCGAGTAACTGATACTTCGACCTACATCACCGACAGGGCAACACGGGAAAGATTGAAATGATCAAAGATTTGCAGTCATATCCAATTCTTCGCCGCCCCTGTTCCGCAAATCCTGAGTGCAAAGACCACTAATGTCAAGAAGAATCTAACGGAATCGGGAAGCTGCTCGTAATAGGACCCGTAATGGGACCATTGATAACGGGCTCCGCCAGGTTTTGGGCACCCGGCTCCAGGGAACCCCGGAACCCGATTGTTCCGGAGGGTCCAGTAAAAAAGTTTAGCGTGGCCGTAACATTCCGGGAGTTCAGGCTTCTAACGCAGTGACGTCCCTCGTTGCCATGTGATCCTAATCCCTTCGTCATGGCAGCAGAGAACGGAATCCTCTCGGCCCTGGTCTGCTCAACCTTGGCCGAGGGGTACCTACCTCATATCATTTCGGACAGAACATCCTCAACCGAATCGAAGGCGCAGAAACTCCCAGTTGCGCATCGATGTGGAATTGCTAATCGGGGACGAGGCGGCCCGAGCGATTCGTTTTTGTTTGAGGGGCTGGCGGACCCTCTCTGCATTGACTCTCAAAAGGATTCCACGCAGGTCGCTGGCCCGACCGGCATAGATCCACGTTCGCTGGCGCACCAGGCGACGGCGAAATACCGTCGCCTGGCAGCCGGCGTTTATTGTATAGCCATCACTGCGAACATTGGCAAGTGTCGGCTAAGCTCATCCAGTTTTTACGGCGTGATTTCCCAGACGACACCAACTCCATTCCCGCCGCGGGAGGCGGTGCCATAGAAGTTCCCAGCCGTGTCGAAGGTCACGTTACTGCGGGGATATCCCCCATCGCTGCCGCCCGTGAAGTCGTGCAGCGAACTATACGTCCAACTGCCGCCTGATGGTGTCAGCTTGAAAACGTTACCGGCGTTACTCGCCCCATCGCACAACGTGGTGCCGTAGAGATTGCCCGCCCCGTCGAAGGCGAGATTGGCAAACGGCCCACAGCCGCTGGTTCCGCTAATACTGATAACCAAGCTATAGCTCCAACTGCCGCCAGAGGGTGTCAGCTTAAAGACGGTACCGCCGCCACCGGAGCCGCCTTTGTTGGTAGAGCCGTAGAGGTTTCCCGACTGGTCGAAGAGCACCCCGCCCGTAGGAAAACTTCCGTCGCTGCCACCCGTGAAACTGTAGAGGACTTGCTCCGTCCAGCCACCTCCGCCATTGGGCGACAGTTCAAAGACCGTGCCCTGCCCGAATGCGCCGCCGGCCGTCGTTGTGCCATAGAGGTTGCCGGCACTGTCGAGGATAAGTCCGGCATAAGGAGCCGCTCCGTCGGGAGTGCCCGAGAAGGCGTAAAGAGGTTGCTCACTCCAGCTGCTGCCCGACTTTGTCATCTCATAAACAACACCATTGCCGGTACCCCCGGTGGCGGTGGTGTCGTACATGTTACCCGCGCGGTCGAAGAGGAGGCTGCCGAAGGTAGGGTCATTTCCGTCAGCACCCCCTGTGAAGTGGTATAGCGTAGTTCCAGTCCAAGGGCAGAACGTGACGTGGCAAGAAACACTGATTGGAGGCTTAACCTCGTAAACGTAGCCATAGTAGTATCCGGCTATGTTATTCGGGCTGGTGCCGTAGAGGCCGTGATCGGGACCGAAAACTACTCCGCTGGATAGCGTACCGTCGAAAACGGTGAGAACGCGAAAGGTCCAGCCTGTTCCGCGCTGCAGCTCATAGACGCCGCCCCAATTAACACCCTCATGGCCGGCATACGTTGTCCCGTAGAGGTTTCCTCCCGGATCAATCGTCAAGCCGGCATATGGTCTCGCCCCGTCCACGAAACCGATAAAGCTGTAAATCACCTGGAAGTTTTGCGCGTGCGCCACGCTGGTTGTAATAGCTGTCAGCACCAACACAATGGCCATCGCCACCGCGGCTCTCTTGGCGCTCACGCTTAGACTGGTCGACAAGCTCCGAAATTTCCCTAGGTTCGCCATGAACATCCCTCCGATTTGGTTAAGTTAGACTATGCAGCTCTAAGGTGCACCTGAAATCTACCAAGATTGGGCGTCGAGCCAAACTTTGGCCGGCAGGAACCCAACCCATTTTCAGTACAACTGTCCAGCTCCGTGCCCTGAAGACACTGCTACTGGCGAGGGCCGTCGGTAGGAGACGAAATGGCTCCCAAAAACAGGACCTGGATCGGGCAGGGCCAAAAACCGGTGCCCCTTTCTAGCAAAATCAAGAGGAGTGAGATATAAAGACTGGTTCAAGGTGAAGTCAATAGCACTGAGGTGACGTTGACCATTGGGGCCCGCGCGATACCGTTGGTCGTTCGTTTGATTAGGCGCTGGTTGTTTCTTTTCTTATTGGTGCGCAGGGACCGGGCGGCAGCCCATTCTGGAGATCGGTTGGGGGCCGTGGCCTCGCCGGAATCTTTGTCTGCCCGGGTTAGCGTTGCGAAGACGGACGCGGACCCTTCGACAAGCTCTGGGCAGGTTCCGAGGTATCGCTTTCAAGCGGTTGATATGATCACATCGGAAAGGGCGATCCGCCGGTGAACACCATCCTGCTCGACCTCCGATACTCGATACGATCGCTTGCCAAGAGTCCCACCTTTACGGTGGCTGCGGTATTGTCGCTGGCAATTGGCATTGGTGCGACAGCAGCTGTATTCAGTATTGCCAATGCGTTGTTACTGCGCCCGCTTCCTTACAAAGACCCCGATCGGTTGGTGATCCTGTGGAACCGTTCGCCGGGGCTGGGGATTACTCAGGACTGGTTTTCGACCGCGCAGTACTTCGATATCAAGAACAGCCACGACGGGTTTGAGCAAGTAGCGATTGCTATTGGAGGCAACTACAACCTCACCGGCAACGGCGAACCCGAGCGGGTGGGAACCATTCGTGTCTCTTCCAATCTTCTTCCCATGCTCGGGGCCGAAGCCGAGATCGGCCGGCTGTTTGTCGCCGATGAAGACCGGCCCGGGCGCACGGCCGCAGTCTTGCTGAGCCACGGCACATGGGCGCGGCGCTATGGTTCGGACCCGGGCATCGTGGGCAAAACCATCAGGCTGAATGGCATTGCTTACGAAGTGGTGGGCGTAATGCCCCGTTCGTTCTCGCTGCCCCGTGAGGTATTGCCAACCCTCGATGGCGCAGAGCAAGCCGAAGTGTTGCTGCCGCTGCCACTTCCGGTCGACGCAGCGCAGAATCGGGACCACGAGGATTACAACATCATCGGCAAGCTTAAGCGGGGTGTTAGCGTGCGGCAAGCGCAGGCTGAGATGGACACGATCACGGCCCGGCTGCGCCACGATCATCCCGAGATGTATCCACCCAATGGCGGGCTGACGTTTGGGGTTGTGCCTCTGATGGAGCAGGTTGTCGGCGATGTGCGCCGAACCTTGTATCTGCTACTGGGTGCGGTCGGGTTCGTTCTACTGATTGCATGCGCGAATGTAGCCAATCTGCAGTTGTCACGAACCGTCGCCCGGCAAAGGGAACTCGCTGTGCGCTCCGCGTTGGGCGCCACGCGCATGCGCGTGGTACGTCAACTGCTGACGGAGAGCATTGTTCTGGCGCTCTGCGGCGGCGCCGTTGGCCTGGTTCTTGCCTATATCAGCATTCACTGGATCCGCATTCTGGGTCCGCAAAGCGTACCTCGGCTGAACGATGTAACCATCGACTTAACCGCCCTGCTGTTCACCGGCTCAATCTCAATAGCATCGGCGATCCTGTTCGGTCTTGCTCCTGCAGGTCGAGCGTCTGGGACCGATGTGCAGAAGGCGCTGCAGGACACCAGCCGGACATCAGGGGGAGTCGGCGTCCTTTGGGGGCAGGGGAAGAGCCTCCGTCATCTTCTGGTGATTGCGGAACTGGCACTCTGCACGATGCTTCTGATTGGTGCCGGCCTGCTGGTCCGCAGCTTCTACCGCGCCAAGGATGTGCCGCCGGGATTCAGTCCGCAGAATGTATTAACTCTCGAGCTCACCATGACGGGGCCAAAGTACCAGGACAAGCAGGCGGTGCGGGCGGCCTATCACGAGCTTTGGGGGCGACTCGAAAGTCTGCCCGGCGTGACCGCGGCAGGAGCCGTAACTTCACTCCCGTTAAGCCAGATGTATGCCTGGGGACCCATCACGGTTGAGGGGCGAGTGCCGCCGCCGGGCGAGAGGTTCATCAATGCCGACACCCGCATGGTAAGCGGCCATTATTTTCAAGCGATGGGAATTCCGCTGCTCGAGGGACGCTTCTTCGACGACCACGACCTCCCGACCAATGCCGGTGTAGCCATCATCGACGGCTATATGGCGGAGCAGCTCTGGCCGGGTCAGGACCCGGTGGGCAAACGCATTCACATCGGAGGTATCGACGATACCAAGGCCCCATGGATTACCGTTGTCGGCGTGGTCGGCCGGGTCAAGCAGTACACACTCGACTCCGACTCCCGCATTGCCTTCTATCTTCCGCACACCCAATATCCCATCCGGGCGATGAACGTGGTTGTGCATAGCAGCACCGATCCCGCTGCCTTGGCGCGTGCAGTGAGGCAGCAAATTCATGAAATGGACAGCGAGCTGCCACTTTACAACGTGGTGACGATGGAAGACCGCGTCGCCTTGTCACTGGCGCGGCGGCGGTTTGCCATGATGTTGCTCAGTGGGTTTGCCCTTATCTCGCTGGTGTTGGCTGCTATAGGTATTTACGGTGTGCTGGCCTACCTGGTCAGCCAGGGCACGCGCGAGATTGGCATTCGTATGGCCCTCGGCGCCACACGGAATGCCATCGTGGGCCTCGTGGTCCGCAAAGGAATTGCGCTTGCTCTCGGTGGCGTGGTAATCGGGGCCTCGGGAGCGTTGCTTTTGACACGGCTCATGCGAAGCCTTCTTTTCGGCGTCGAGCCCACAGACGCAATCACGTTCTGCGCCATCCCCTTGTTGCTGCTCGTAATCTCTCTAGTCGCCACCTCGATACCGGCTCGCCGTGCTGCACGAGTCGATCCTGCAGAGTGCCTGCGGTGTGACTAGTCGGCAAGCCTAGCCCGAGAAAATCGTGTAGGGTGCAGCCGGGCTTGGTTGGTGCGCGGCGATGTTGCGGAAGCACTACCGCAACACTTCCGCCAGTTTGCCGCTGGCGATCATGGCGGCCACGCGTTCGAAATCCGGGGTGAAGATTCGGTCCTCGGTAATGGGAGGAGATACTGACCGAATAGCTGCCTGGGCGGCTTCGCCACGCTTGCCCGGCTTTAAGGGCGCACGGAAGTCAAGCGCCTGGGCGACGGCCATGGCTTCGATCGCCAGCACGTTGCGCGAGTTGGTAATCACTCGCATCAGCTTGGTGGCGGCGATCATGCCCATGGATACGTAGTCTTCCTGGTTTCCCGACGTTGTAATCGAGTCGACGGACGCGGGATGCGCCAGCACTTTGTTCTCACTGACCAGGGCGGCCGCGGTGACTTGCGGCATCATGAATCCTGAGTTCAGGCCAGCCCCCGGAGCCAGGAACGCGGGCAATCCTTCGTTCAAGGTGGGATTCACCAGCCGCTCCAAACGCCTTTCGGAGATGCCCGCCAATCCGCTGAGCGCAATGGCAAGAAAATCGAGCGCGTAGGCCAGCGGCTCCCCATGAAAGTTCCCGCCTGACAGAATGTCTCCCGGGACCGTAGAGCCCACGCCGCGCTTGGGAGCGCCAACTTTCTTTTCCTCCGGAAAGACCAGCGGATTGTCTACCGCCGAGTTCATTTCGATCTCAAAAATTTCACGGCAGTGGGCGAGGGTATCGCGGACTGCGCCGTGGACCTGCGGGATGCAGCGCAGAGAATAGGCATCCTGCACCTTTTGGCATTCGCGATGGGACTCGCGAATCAGGCTGCCTTCCAGCATGCGGCGCATGTTTTCCGCGACCAGTACCTGTCCGGCATGCGGCCGGGCCTGATGGATGCGTTTATCGAATGCGGTATCGGTACCCTTCAGCGCATCCAGGGTAAGAGCGCCAAGCACGTCCGCGGTGTCGACCAGGATCTCCGCCTGCAGCGTGGCCAACAACCCGACGGCCAACATTCCCTGCGTCCCGTTGATGAGCGAGATCGCTTCCTTACCCTGCAGCACCAGGGGCTTGATGTCAGCCTGCTTCAGCGCTTCCGCTGCGGTTGTGCGCTTGCCGTGGAACGTCGCTTCGCCCTCGCCGATCAGGACCAGCGCCAGATGAGCGAGCGGAGCCAGATCGCCGCTGGCCCCTACACTTCCCTGCGATGGAATGACGGGATGCACGCCGCGACTAAGCATCTCGCAAAGGGTGTCGATCACGGCGGGACGGACGCCGGAGAATCCCTTGGAAAGCGAGTTAGCGCGCAGCAGAACCATGGCGCGGGTAACATCTTCTGCCAGCGGTTCACCCACGCCCGCTGCGTGCGACCGCAAAAGCTTAACTTGCAGGGTGCGGATGTCGTCGAGAGAAATGCGAAGGTCGGCCAGCTTCCCGACACCGGTATTTATGGCATAGGCTACCCGGTCGGTTTGAAGCAGGTCGTCGACCACGGCGCGCGCGCGTTCCACTGCGATGCGCGCTTCGGGTTGCAGCAGAACCGTGCGTCGTTCGTAAACTACCTGGCGGACCTCGTCCAGGGTCAGATCATTGCCGTTAATGTGGAGTGCCTGCATGATGTATCAGTAATCGATTTCTGTCGTCGAAGGGGTGTCACGGGCCGGTCTCAGACGACTTAATGCTTTCCTGCTGCCTCCAGAAACGATGACAGATACCTGGGAGGCAACGGCATTCGTTTAAATTCCGAATCCACTACGATGTGCACGGTCTCGCCTTCAGCCAGCAGGGTGTCATCTTCGCTGCGGACGATTTCATAGGCAAAATGCAGCAGGGAATCGCGCACATTGACCAGGCGTGTTCGGATGGTGACCATGTCATCGTAGCGCGCGGGAGCTTTATAGCGGCAGCGGACGTCCACGACTGCAATATGGGTGCCGTCCTGCTTCTCCATCTCACGATAGGTAAAGCCGAGCTGCCGCAGCATCTCGACCCGGCCAACCTCAAACCAGATGACGAAGTTGGAGTGGTAGACCACGCCCATCTGGTCGGTCTCTGCGTAACGCACCCGAAACCTGGTTTCGTACACCCGCGCTTCCGAATCTCCACGTCGCAATTGCTTGCCTTCCGCTTTCACCCTGCCACCTGCTCACGTGGAGAAATCGTCGCTCTTCTGCGCGGAAGCAGCCGGTTCCGCTCTACTTTTTCTGCGCCGGCTGAGAGGCGCCCGAGGCGGCTCCATTGCTGACTATCTGTCCTCGTACGACTTCGCCCGAGGCTACCGGCTTGCCATCCGCGACGTAGTCAACGAATTGCACCGGCAACGACTCGGTAGAGGGGAAGCCCGCCGAGTTCTGCAACTGGAAGTGAATCTTGGGGACTGACGATAAGCCCGAGTTGCCGCACTCTCCCACAGGTTCGCCCTGTTTGACCGTGTCCTTCACCTTGAACTTAACGCTGTTTTGTTTGAGATTGGTGAGCAGAGAATACTCCTTGTTGCCGTGGGAGATCATAATCATGTTGCCCTTGGGCGTCTCTTGACTGGGCTTGCCGGGGAGGTTGTCTCCAATGTCATTCACGACGTGGACGACCGTGCCGTCGGCCGGGGCCAATACCGGCTGGCCGAAGCAGTAGAACTGCTCGTTGGTGGTGGCGTCTCCCTGGAAAGGTACTCCGTTCTTCAGCAGAATAAAATCCATGGCAAACTGCTGGTCATCGGTCTGTTGGTACCCATTATTGAAGAGACCGTGGCCGCCTTGAAACACCATCCATTTGTCAGCGAACGGAAGCTTGAACTTGGTCGTGTCTATATAGCCGGCATCGTGACCTTCGGGAGGCGAGGGAAGCGGCCGCAGCGTGAAACCATCGGTGTAGCCATCCTCGTTGATCATGACCACGGTTGCCACTGGAACCTTGGCATTGGAGAATTGCGACAGCCGGGAATAAACTGTTATCCGCTTCGTCAGATAGGGGACAATGGTTTCCTGCACCATCTTGGTTTCAGGTCCCAGCTTTCCCTTCAATCCACCGATACTGGCCATAAACTTTTTCTCTTCCGCCGCGTTCTTTCTGGCCTCCGGCGGCGAGCTGGCCCAAATCGCGCTGGTTTGGCCGGCCATAAACATCTCGAAGAGCTTTCTTCCGCGCTCCTTGGCTGCCTCGCTCATCACCGGGTAAACCACATGGCCACTCGGGGCCCGGGCAGCGGGCGCCTCCGGCGTCGATGTCGGCTCGGAAGATTGAGCGTAGAGCATAGTGGAAAACAGCATTACCGCTATTACGGAATGCGGACGAAATGTCATCATGACTCTCCCTGTGTTCTTTGCGGTTTGCCCCTCCAGTCGCGAGTTTGTGGGCCTACCGAAACCGTATCTCCCAGCCTGGGCGCGCGTTTTCATGTCCGCCGCCGCCCGGGTACCTGCTGAAACTCTGACGATGAATAATGCTTGAAGCGACGTTTTGTGGCAATAGAGACGTGGGACTGTTCGACTCCCGATTGGTTGAACTTAAGGTACCGCCAATTCTATCGCAAGTGGGCGGCGCTTCCGGAGCGACCTGCGTCTAGACGCCGTGCGACGCAGGCTACATTCGATGGATTTGTCGAAGTTCATGCACTCATTTTCCGGTCCAGCGGGGGCTTCGCTTCTCCAGGAACGAGCTTACACCTTCGCGGAAATCCGCCGTCTGGCGAATACTCGCATTTTCTTGCACCGCCGCGGCAATCTGCCCATCGAGATCGTCGGCAGCATAGCGTTTGAGCAGGCGTTTGGTCGCAAGCAGCGAGGCTGGACTGTTGGCCAGCAGGCTGGCTGCGAGTTCGCGCGCGCTTTCGAGAAGCTTTTCCGGAGCCACAATCTGGTTGACAAGTCCTATACGGAAAGCTTCTTCGGCGCCAATGATTCGTCCGGTGAGGAGGAGATCGCGCGCGTGCTTCTCGCCAACCTGGCGCAGCAAAAAGGTCGAAACGATGGCCGGAACGAAGCCGATACGAACTTCGGTGTAGCCAAACTTGGCTTCCGAGGATGCCAGAGTGAAGTCGCACAGCGTCGCCAAGCCGCAGCCGCCCGCTATCGCAGGCCCGTTCACAGCGGCAATGGTGACCTTGGGAAACTCAAACAGGCTGCGAAACAGCCGCGCCATGGTGCCGGAGTCAGCCAGATTATCTGCTTCCGTGCGGCCGGTGATAGTGCGTAAGTTGTCGAGATCCATGCCCGAGCAGAAGGCCTTACCGGCGCCGGTGAGAATGAGAATTTGCGCGGGTGATTGTTCAACCTCTTGCAACGCACGCAGGATGTCGTCGATTAGTTCGTAGCTGATGGCATTGCGTTTGTCGGGTCGGTTAAGGGTAATAAGGGCGAGTGCGTCATCGAAGTCGAGGGTGAGAGTTGAATAGGACACGTTCTGAATGCTAACAGCTAAGAGCTAATGGATAAGCGCTTCTGGCGAAAAGCGAACAGCGAAACACGGCCTTTCTCACATCTTCGGCCCGCTAAACTTGTTTGCAATCTCTTGTGCGAGGCGGAGCGGTTCTGTAATTGACTTCCTTACTGGCAGATCCGCACCTCGGCTCTTGAGCACTTCCAGTAATTTCTCCGTTGGGATGTTGCCAACCAGAACGTCCTGCGCGAAAGGACAGCCACCGAGGCCGCCAATGGCGGAGTCGAAGCGCCGGCACCCCGCATCATAAGCTGCCAGAACTTTTGCGGCGGCATCATCCGGACGGCTATGCAGGTGGACGCCGATCTCGACGCCGTCGAATCTTTCCAGCACCGGGCCGACGAGGTCGGCGATCTGCTGCGGCGTCGCCAATCCCACCGTGTCGGCGAGAGAGATGGCTTGCAAGTCCATGTCGGCGAGCAGGCCCACACCTACCATCAGCTCTTCAAGGTTCCACAGATCGCCATAAGGATTGCCGAAGGCCATCGAGATGTAAGCAATGGTGTCCAATCCACCTTCGTCAGCTTTCAGCTTCACCTTCTCCAAGATGTCGAGGTTCTCTTCCAGCGTCTGGTTCTGATTGCTCTTCAGGAAGGTCGGCGAGAGGGAATATGGAAAGCCGACAGTGCGGACTGCGTTGGTGGAGATGGCGCGCTCAACCCCGCGCTCGTTGACCACGATGCCGATGATCTCCACGTCGTCCGGAGGGTCAAGTTCGCTAAGAACGTTCTCCGAGTCGGCCATTTGCGGAATCGCTTTAGGCGAGACAAAGGACACCGCATCGATATGCTTGAACCCAGCAGCAATCAGGGCCTTCAGGTACTCAACCTTGACGGACGTGGGGATCTGGCCGGGCAATCCTTGCCAGGCGTCGCGTGGGCATTCGATGAGTTTGAGAGAATCAGCCATTAGCAGTTAGCTCTTAGCTTTTAGCTGTAACCCGAAAACAACTATGTCTCTGTCGCGGGCCTCGATTTTCCTCAGCGCGGCCCGCGAACCGCAGATCCCTCGGCTGCGCTCGGGATGACAAAGTAAAAACATATGCCTTCATCGCCGATGGCTAAGAGCTAAAAGCTAAGAGCGAAGAGCGAAAAGCCAATAGCAAACCGCGATTCGCGGCCTTGCTATGTCTGCAGCACCCCCACGCTAAATTTCGGCACCTCGGGATTCAGCGCCGCCGCCTCCAGCGCGGTGATGATCGCCTCGCGCGTTTCGGCGGGATCGATGATCTTGTCAATCCACAGCCGCGCCGCCCCGTAGCGCGGGTCCATTTGCTCGTCGTACGTCGCCTTCACTTCGTCGAACAGCTTCTTGCGGTCTTCTTCGCTTAACTTCTTTCCGCCGCGCTCCAGCTGTTTGATCTTGATCTCCACCAGCGTGCCCGCCGCCGAAGCGCCCGCCATCACCGCATATTTTGCCGAAGGCCACGCGAAAAGGAAGCGCGGATCGTAGGCCTTGCCGCACATCGCGTAATGCCCCGCCCCGAACGAGCCGCCGATAATCACTGCGATCTTCGGCACCACCGAATTCGATACCGCGTTCACCATCTTGGCTCCGGCACGGATGATGCCGCTCCACTCCGCATCGCGTCCGACCATAAAGCCGTTCACGTCGTGGAGAAAAAGCAGCGGCACCAGGTTTTGGTTGCAATCCATGATGAAGCGCGCCGCTTTCTCCGCCGACTCGGTATAGATGACGCCGCCAAACTCGGTGCGTTTGTTGCCGGCGTGGTCCACCTGCTGCACGTGCGTCTTCTGATTGGCGACGATGCCGACGGCGAAGCCGCCAATGCGCGCATACCCGCACAGTACCGTCTCGCCGTATTCCGATTTGTACTCACCGAAGTGGCTGCCGTCCACGATGCGGGCGATGATCTCCTTCATGTCGTACTGGCGAGCGGGATCGCCGTCGAAGATGCCGTAAATCTCTTCCGCCGGAAAGAGCGGCTCCTCGGCTTTCTTGCGGTCGAAGACGCCGAGCTGGCGATTGCCCATCTTGTCGACCAGCAGGCGAATGCGCGCGATGCAAGACTCGTCGTCAGGCTCGCGGAAGTCAACCGTGCCGCTGATCTGTGAGTGCATCTTCGCGCCGCCCAGTTCTTCTGCCGAATACTTCGCGCCGATGGCAGCCTGCACCAGCGCCGGTCCAGCGAGAAACAGCCCGCTCCCTTCGGTCATCAGAATGTGATCGCACATCAGCGGCAAGTAAGCGCCCCCAGCCACGCACATGCCCATGATGGCCGCGATCTGCGGAATTCCCATCGCCGACATCACAGCGTTGTTACGGAAGACACGGCCGAAGTCGTCGGTGTCGGGGAAGACGTCCTCCTGCAGTGGAAGAAACACGCCAGCCGAATCGACCAGGTAGATGGTGGGAATGTGATTGTCGATGGCGATGTTCTGGGCGCGAATCACCTTCTTGGCCGTCATGGGGAAGAACGCACCGGCTTTCACCGTAGCGTCATTCACGATCAGCATGACCAGTCGTCCTTGCACCCGCGCCAGGCCAGTCACTGTACCGGCCGACGGCGCGCCGCCCCACTCTTCGTACATGCCCCAGGCCGCGTAACCGCCAAGTTCGAAGAACTCGGTGCCGGCATCGATCAGCAGCGCAATGCGCTCGCGCGCGGTGAGGCGTCCTTTCTTATGTTGCGAGGCGATGGCCTTGTCGCCGCCACCTAGGGCGATAATCTGTTCCTCGTTGCGAACGTTGGTGACCAGATCGGCCATGGCTTTCAGGTTGCGTTCGAAGCGGGGCGAGTCGGGCTTGACCTTGGTTTCGAACTGCGCGGGCGTTCCGGAATGATGACTATGGTCGGTCATGATGAGTGAGAGGCAAACTAACAACGATAAAGCAGGGAAGCACGGCGCGCAATGCGGGGTTGTTGGTTTCACCCCGGAGGACACGAGAGTGGAGAAAATTCAAGTTCACCACAGAGACACCGAGACACAGAGAAGGTTATTTTTGGGCCGGAGGGCCCGGCAGTGCTGTGCTTAAGGCAGTCCCAGCGCAAACGCCACAATAGTTGTGCCTGGGCGGCCGGTGATGCGCTCAAGCTCACCCAGCAGTAGCGCCTCCACCCCATCGGGGTCGACCGCCATCTCGCAGGCGGCAATCTCGTCCTCACTCGCCCCGTGATAACAGAGCTCGCAAACATCCAATCCGCCTTCGGACTGCACTGGCGGTCCGAAGACGCGGCAGGTCATGGGGCGGGCCGCGTACAAATCGCACATTCCGGTCGCCGGATCGAGCACCGGGCAAGGTTCGTCATTGGCGAAACTGTCGAAGAGCGCTTCGGCTGTCTCGCCTTTATCGAGGATGCCGGTTTCCGGATTGCCAGGGAAGTCCGGCGAGAGCCGGGCAATGGACGCGCGGGCGCGAGTGCGAATTTGCGCAGCGCGGGCAGGATCGGTGGCTTCCAGTTCGGCAAGGCCCTCCTGCAATCGCAACGCGTCGAGTTGGTTGATGGCAAATGCGCCGACGCAACATTGCGTGCATCCCGGTTTGCAGACCAGCCACTCTCCGCTGCGGCGGGCCGTGTCGGCCAGCGCCGCATCAATAATCTGGACGAGTTGCTGATCGCCGGATGGAAGCGAGACGCGCATAGGAAGAGCATAACGCCGGCGAGGTCCTGCTGCAGTTTATCCCAGGGGTCGTTGGCAAACGGCTGGCGCACTCCTTCAGGCTGCGGAAAAGTCGAAACAGCAGATCCCTCGCGGGCTGAAGCCCGCTCGGGATGACAAAAATAAAGAGCTTATCGGCGCACCTAAAGATGCGCCCCTTCCGGCAGCAGGGTTAAAGGTCGCCCCTGCATTCCTCTACGATGTCGCCGCCAGCGCGGCGGCCAGCGGGTCATCTGCAATCGCGTCGACCAGTCCGACCCGCAGTGCTTGCGGAGCGTGCAGCTTTTCGGCGGCCAGGAACATCTGCAACGCCGGGCCTTTGCCGACAAGGCGAGGCAGGCGCTGCGTCCCTCCCCATCCGGTAATCAGTCCGAGGGCAGCGCCGCGATGTCCAAACGATGCATGAGGGCCTGCAATGCGCCGGTCGCAGGCAAGCGCCAGATCGAGTCCTCCGCCCATGCAGTAGCCGTGAATCGCGGCAATCGTCGGGGAAGGGAAGTTGGCGATCGCACTCATCAGGCGCTGACCCATCTCCGCGAAACGGAAGGCTTCGGAACCGGTGAGCGCTGCAATTTCATTGAGGTCGGCCCCGGCCGAGAAAAACTTCGCATTGCCGGCGAGCACCAGGCGCGCGGGCGGATGGGTTGCAAGTTCCTCGACAGCAGCGGTAAGCGCCTGCACGCGGGAACGTGTCAGACGATTGGTCCCATCATCGGAGGCGAGGCGCAGAAGCACGGCGTCGCCATGATGTTCGACGGTGTACAGAAGCTCCTGAGAACTAGGATGCACTGAGAGCCTAGCGTAGCAAAACGACAGCGTCGGCGTGCTTGCTGCGCGGGACTGGAAGCTTAAGCTTGAGGGCGCGGTTTCACAGGCTACGGACACAATCAGAGCATGGTTGGTGGACATATTTCTTCCTGTGAGCCCTCGCATTTATGAGGTGAAGGTGCGCTTCAGCGCTCCGGAAAAAGGCGCTCTTTGATCTTGCGCTCTAGCGCTGGGGATCGGAAAGTCCAGGGCTGAAGCCCATTCTGGAGTCGAACGCTTATCCGCTGGACTAAAGTCCAGCTTCCCCGTGCTGAAGCAGGGGGCTCCCACCGTCCAGGCGCAAATGCGGCCGTCCGGGGAACGCGTTAAGATGTCTTTCACAAGGCAAGAGGACCGTAACCAATGGCCCACCCTGAAAGCTCGACCTCTTTCTCTCGCAGATCGTTCCTGAGCGTTTCCACGGCTGCATCTGCCGCGCTGGCATTCCGCATTGTCACCGAGCCCATGCTGGCCTATGCCCAGCAACGTCCGCACGCATTTGCCGGAGTGCGAATTAACGCCAACGAGAATCCGCTCGGCCCATGCGGAGCCGCCCGCAGCGCGATTGCAGCCATTACACCGGAGAGTGGCCGCTATCAGTTCGGCTTTGTCGAAGACTTTACGAAGTTCTACGCGCAAAGCATCGGCGTAAGCGACGAGCAGGTCAGAATTTTTGCCGGATCGAGCGAGCCGCTGCACTACACCGTCATGCGCTTTACCTCGCCAAAGGCGAGTTACGTGACTGCCGACCCTGGCTACGAAGCCGGCATGTTCGCCGCCGCGAGCTCCGACGCGCGCGTGGTCAAAATACCGCTCACCAAAACCTACGCCCACGACGTGCGGGCCATGATTGCCGCCGCGCCCGATGCAGGCGTGTTCTACATCTGCACGCCGAATAATCCCACCGGTACGCTGACCAGCCATTCTGACATTGAGTACCTGCTGGAGAACAAGCCCAAGGGTTCAATCGTGCTGGTGGACGAGGCGTACATCCACTTTTGCGATGCGCCATCAGCCATCGACCTGGTGAAAGCAGGGCAGGACATCATTGTGTTGCGCACCTTTTCGAAGCTCTACGGAATGGCCGGCCTGCGTTGCGGATTCGCCATCGGCAGGGCGGACCTGATGCAGAAGATCGAGAATTATGGTGGCGGCAACCCTATGCCGGTGACCGCGGTCGCGGCGGCTTCGGCGAGCCTGAAGGAGGCGCAGCTGGTGCCCGAGCGCAAGCGCGTCAACGCGGAGATTCGCGAGGAAACCTTCCAGTGGCTCGATCGCAACGGCTACTCATACATTCCTTCAGTCTCCAATTGCTTCATGCTCGATACCAAGCGACCGGCTAAACAGGTGATCGACGCCATGGCCCAGCAAGATGTGCACATTGGACGCATCTGGCCGCTGATGCCCACTTATGCGCGCATTACCGTTGGGACTCGCGAAGAGATGAACCAGTTCCAAGTGGCATTTCAGAAGGTGATGAAGGGCACCGTGGTGGGAAGGCTGAGGAAAGAAGAGCCACCGCTGCGGCATATCGATGGGTTTGTGTTGCCGGGCTGAGGAGTTAGCTCTTAGCTTTTAGCAAAAAGCATGTTCTTCTCTGTGCCTCTGTGTCTGTGTGGTGAACTAAGTACTTGCCGGCACCCCGCGCGACTTCACGTTGGTCCGGATGAATTCGATGATGGAATCCATTGGGGTACCCGGCTGGAAGATGCCGGCGACCCCCGCCTTCTTCAGCGCCTCGACATCCTGATCGGGAATGATGCCGCCCACCAATACCAGTACATCGTCCATCTGATTTTGTTTCAGCAGGTCCATCACGCGCGGCACGATGGCGTTGTGCGCACCGGAGAGAATGCTAAGGCCGATGACGTCGACGTCTTCCTGCAAAGACGCGTTGACAATCATCTCGGGAGTCTGGCGCAGGCCGGTGTAAATCACTTCCATGCCGGCGTCGCGCAAGGCGCGGGCAATCACTTTGGCGCCGCGGTCGTGGCCGTCGAGGCCGGGTTTGGCAACTAGTACGCGGATTTTTTGGTCGGTGGGCATAGTGAACTCTTCGCTGTTCGCCTTGTCGTTCGGGCAGGTCCCAGACGAACTCTGAATCATAAACCTTCCCTTTGAATTCCGTCAGTGAGGGTGGTCACTTTTCGGTTCGCCATTGGAGTCACCCGAACTAAACGAGAGAAAGGATTTTTCGCAGGGGCGTGGGCATTGCTGCATTCCGTCTTGGTGATGGATTTCGGCACCCAGATCACAGCGTCTCCGCTGATGGCAGTTTCCATCAACCAATACGGCTTGTTGACCACAATGCGGTAGTAAGTGGTTGCGTCCGCCGAGGTCGACGTCCAGGTATACGACGCCAAGCTCGATGTTGCGGAATCGGTTTGCAGCTGCTTCTCGATGTCCTCGGCTGAGGTTGCTTCGTGCACCGAAATCGCCCGCGCCGCTACCTTCTTCGGATCGTGCAGATACTGATACTCGTCTTTCAGACTCTTGCGCTCGAGTTGGTCTTCGTCTTCCCGAGGCGGAACGGTCAACTCGACGATGGTACAAGCTTTGGCCAGTGTTTTCGGACTCACTTTCGAGACCGGCGAGAAGTCGACGGGCTCCTCGATATCTGGTTCGACAGTGCCGACCTCCTCAATGATCAGCAACGAGCAACAGCTCAGGCGTCCGTAGCCGGCACGGACCACGCCGGCTATGGTTGGAGTCGGCTTTCCGGCGAAATATTTACCGATGAGGATGGCATGCAGCATCTTGGTCTTGCCGGATTTCTGTGCGTCCTGCAGCAGTTTCTGCAGAGCCTGGAAGTCGCGGTCCTGGTTGAGGGGCAAGCCCAAGGTCTCATAGGTCTTCGATTTGTTCTTATGGCCGGTCGATGTCGTTTCCGGACTTTCGACACCACCGGCGAACTCCAGCCAAATCTTGCCGTTCTCGTCGCTGCAGTTGGCGTCGTGCAGCATGAACTCTTCCGGGCCGACCGTGATCAGTCCGTCGACGCTGACCAGTCCCTCGTTGTACTTCTCGGGATGCTGTGCCAGTTGACAGGCGGTGACATCGAAGGGCCGTTCCTGGGCGGCGGCCGGGGACGCGAAAGCGCAAGTGACGGCAATCGCGACCACCAGATACGCACACCTCGCAGCAGCCGTTGGCAGAGAGCTCATCTACCACATCTTACCCGGTAGCTTTAGTACGGTTCCGCATTTGGCGACATGATGTTTGGCTTTGCTTTCGGATCAGGTGGGAAGCATGTGAGCCCGCCGCTTGCAGTCTTCCTCAGCTTCACAGGCTTAGGACAAGGCGTCGTGATGAGATGGTGGTCCTTACTCCTTACGGATGGCCAGCGCACACCTTCGTTCGACCAACCCATCCTGTCATATACGATCGCAAAGATGTAGCCAGCGACGTTGCCGGCCAGTCCAATGGCAATTTGTGAGTCGAAGTCATACCGTACAACAAATGCCTTCCTGCTTTCGAATGCGTTCATTGCGCACTCGCTCGCAGACGAAGGATCCTGGCGGATCGTCACCTGCCCGCAATCCACAGCGATCGGGCCCGCAACCGCGATGAGTTCGCGCTGCATCGAGTCCGGTCCGAGATCGGGAGGAAACGAGGGCAAGATAAAAAATTGATACCCGCTGAGTGCGACCCATCCAATAAATACGAGAGCGACGAGTACGGCAATCGAGGCGAGCGGCGTTCTGCCTTCTTGTTCCACGGCTTCCGCCCCTTTTAACGTTAGACCTGGCAGAGCGCTAGTTTGTTCCCACAAGCTTAATTTACTTCGCTGTCTTGATGCCGGCCCTCACAGCTATCTACCGGGATAGGCGCTCTATCTGTCCGGATAGCTTTTCGGCCAAGCGGTTTTTCGTCCACTCAAAGCCGGAAGGCTTCAGAGGGTCACGGCTACGTCCTGTCAATCACCTAGCGAGAGTCAAAGACGATGGCTGAAAACCGGACCGAATTGGAACCACGCTTGCTTATTAGTCAGGAAGATTACGAATTTCCGGGAGGCAATCGTGAACAACTTCAGACTACTCGCTCTCATGCTCGCACTTGGCGTTTTCCCTGCGTTCTCGATGATGGCGCAGGCCCAGGCAGAGGTCGACCCCGACCACTACGACCAGGCACCGAAGGCGCAGGTCAGCCAAAGCAGCCACAAGGTCGCATCTGCGACTCACAAGGCTCATGGCAATGTGCGCGTGGCCAGCAAACACACCGGCCGGGCGCATCACCATCAGAGCCATGTTGCTGCATAAAGACGTTTGACGACAGGGAACGCCCGCGCAGCCAGAAGGACCAAGGCTGGTGTCCGGGAAGCGGCTCGCCAATATAGCAAACACACGGCGGGGCCATCGGCCGAACATGCCTTCGAATTGACAATGCGACACATTTTGTGACACGTTAGCTCCATGCCTACTGTGAACATCCGCCAGCTTCGCGACACTCGCCGCCTGTCGTAAAGAGATCTTCGGAGACCGGGTGCTTGACGCAGTGGACATGCCGATTGCGGAGCGCCGGCGGGCCCAGTATCGAACGTCTAAGCCCGAATTGACGTGTGGCACGTCTTGTGACACATTGTTTCCATGCACTCCTTGAATATTCGTCAACTCCGAGATACCCGCCGCTGGAAAGCCTGGCTTCGAGCTGGTGAGACAGTCGAGTTGCGCGAACGCGACCGTGTAATCGCTCGCATCGTGCCCTCGAACGCTGCTGAACCGGGTAACCCATTGCCCGATTTCGCGGCGCGCCGTAAGAAGCTTTTTGGCGACCGGGTCTTTCCGAACGGAGTAATCGAGGAACGCAGGCGAGCACGCTATTGAGCATTTACGCTGATTCGAGTTTTTTTGTTTCGCTCTACATTCCCGACGAGCACTCCCCGGCAGCGGGCCGTCTCTTGAAACAACCTGCTCATATTTGGCTCACGCCGCTTCATCGTGCGGAGTGGGCGCATGCCGTCGCCCGACGCGTTTTTCAAGGTCACATCTCTAACAGCGAGGCACAAACGCTTTCCAAGAGCTTCGAACGCGACCGCTCAGCTCACTCCTGGGTTGAGGTTGGCATGCCAGAATTGGCGTTTGAACGCTGCATCGAATTGGCAAAGCAATACGCAACCCGCCTCGGAATGGCCACATTCGACATGTTGCACGTGGCCTCAGCTCTTGAACTCGGTGCGGAACGGTTTTGGACCTTTGATGAGCGCCAGGCAAAGCTGGCGCGAGCTGTCGGACTGAAAATTACTTGAGAGTCTCATTATTGGAGTGGCGTTGGGCCTTGATGCGTTTTCGGTTTGGCTGACGGCTGACGGCTGACAGCTTCCTTCTCACGCAAACGCCGTCTCGGTGTACGTCCCATACACCTCACGCAGGGCCTCGCAGATTTCACCCACGGTCGCGTAGGCCTTCACCGCATCCACGATGAAAGGCATGGTGTTCGCGGGCGAGACTTGCCCGTTGGTGCCGGCCTTCGGTTCCTGCGCCGCGGCTTTTTTCAGCGCATCGAGGCAGCGACGAACCTCGTCGTTGGAGCGGCGGGCCCGCAACGCATTCAGCTTTTTGGTCTGCGCCTGCGCGACCTCTTCGCCGATGTAGAGAATGTTGGGCGCCGGCTCTTCGACCACAAACTCATTAGCGCCCACGGTGATTTTCTCGCGCGCTTCGGTGGCGCGCTGGAACTGATAGCTGGCCTCGGCGATTTCCTTCTGCGGGTAGCCCTTCTCGATGGCCGAAACCATGCCGCCCATGGCGTCGAGCTTGTCGAAGTAGTCGAACGCGCCCTTCTCCATGTCGAGCGTGAGGCGTTCCAGGAAGTACGAGCCGCCCAGAGGATCGACGGTCTGCGCCACTCCGGATTCGTAGGCGATGATCTGCTGCGTGCGCAGCGCGATGCGCACGGCCTCTTCGGTCGGCAGCGCCAGCGCTTCGTCGTAGGAGTCGGTGTGCAGCGACTGTGTTCCCCCCAGCACCGCAGCCAGCGCTTGAATGGCCACGCGCGCGATATTGTTCATCGGCTGCTGCGCAGTCAGCGAGACGCCGGCAGTTTGCGTGTGGAAGCGCATCAGCCAGGTGCGCTCGTTCCGAGCCTCGAAGCGGTTCTTCATCAGGCGATACCAGATTTTGCGCGCCGCCCGGTACTTTGCAAGCTCTTCGAAGAAATCGTTGTGCGCGTTGAAGAAGAAACTGAGCCGTGGGCCGAACTCGTCGACATCGAGGCCGCGACGCCGCGCCCACTCGACGTACTCCACGCCGTCGTAGATTGTGAATGCCAGCTCCTGCAGCGCGGTCGAGCCCGCTTCGCGAATGTGGTAGCCGCTGATCGACACCGTGTTGAAACGGGGGGTGAAGCGGGTGCCGAATTCGAAGGTATCAATCACCAAGCGCATCGAAGGCGCCGGCGGATAGATGTATTCCTTCTGCGCGATGTATTCCTTCAGAATGTCGTTCTGAATGGTGCCGGAAATTTTCTTCCAGTCGGCGCCCTGCTTTTCGGCAACTGCCAGATACATCGCCCACAAGATGGACGCGGGCGAGTTGATGGTCATCGAGACAGTCGTCTTTTCCAGATCGATGCCGTCGAAGAGGATCTCCATGTCTTCGAGCGAATCGATGGCCACGCCGCACTTGCCAACCTCGCCTTCGCTGAAAGGATGATCGCTGTCGTAACCCATCAGCGTGGGCAGATCGAAGGCGACCGACAGCCCCTGACCACCGTGCTCCAGCAGGTACTTGTAGCGCTGGTTGGTCTCCTCGGGCGAGGCGAAGCCGGAGAACTGGCGCATGGTCCACATCTTGCCGCGATAGCCCGAGGCGTGAATGCCGCGCGTGTACGGCGGCTGGCCGGGATAGTTCAGGTAGTCTTCGTACTTCCAGTCGGCGGGAAGGTCGGCGGGCGTGTACAGCCGGCGAATCGGCAAGCCGGAGATGGTGGTGTAGCGCGCGTGGCCGTGCTCGTCGACGTTGACGCCCGTGGGTGCGCCGATCGGCTTCTCCGGCCCTTTCTCCAGGCTCGGAGCGAGGGTCTTCTCGGCCCACTGCTTTTCGGACTCGGAGGGCTGGCGGCCGGCGTCGAAGAGATCGGTGACCGGCGATTCGGCTAGAACTTTCCCGTTGGACTTGCGGCTATTCGGCATGAGATATCCCCACTGACAGAATCTACATGCTAGTGGATGTGGGGAAGGGGAGCAAGGCGGCTATTGCTGTGGTTGGGACGGGCAAGGCTCTGGCGGTTTCTCCAAAGTTTTGTCTCGATCTTGCTGATCCTTAGGTAGCTCTTCGAAGAGCTTGACGTTGTGGTCGAGGGGAAGATGCAGCGCTTCGATTATCGTGCAATCGTAAAGGGCCTTTTTCCATGTTTCAGATTGTGCGCCTTTCACTGCTTCGGGATCTACATTCTTAGCTCTCCGGAAGTCGCTGTGGGTCAGGTCGGCACCGGTCAGGCGGGCACCGCGCAGGTCGGCATTGCTCAGGTCAGCATCGCTTAGGTCGGTATCGCCCAGGTCGGTATCGCCCAGGTCGGCACCGCTCAGGTTGGCGCCGCTCAGGTGGGCAACGCCCAGGTGGGCACCGCTCAGGTGGGCATCGCTCAGGTCGGCACCGCTCAGGTCGGCAAAGCCCAGGTGGGCACCGCTCAGGTGGGCATAGCTCAGATCAGCACCGCTCAGGTCGGCATTGCTCAGGTCATCACCGCTCAGGTCGGCATTGCTCAGGTCGGCACCGCTCAGGTGGGCATCGAACAGGTTGGCACCGCGCAGGTGGGCACCGCGCAGGTGGGCACTGCTCAGGTCGGTACCGCTCAGGTCGGCGCCGCTCAGGTCAGCTAGATTTAGGTTGGCGCCAGCGAAGAAAGCTCGCTTTGCTGACGCGTATCGAAGATTGGCTCCGAACAACTGGGCCCCGATCACCGGATCCAGATCTTGATCGTTACCGTCTTTTTTCTTAGGACTCCAGGTCGGCTTTTTCTGAGACACCTCCAATCCGTCTAGATTTGCGAACGGAGCATAGCCGAATAGCGTCATCGCCACTGGTACGAAAGAACCCGCTGCTCCCCGTATCGCTTGCCAAGAAATCAGCCCGAACAGTACTCCAGCAGCGACGGTGAAAGCGGCGGTCTTGGACAGCGCCGTGAACGGCTTGCGTTCGGCTCCACGTAGCCTGCCCACGGCAAACCGGTAGAGACGTACGACGGCAACCACAAGCCAGTACAGACAACCCACAGCCACCAGTGACAAATAGCCGACAGTAACGTAATCCCGGGAATTTTCGGAAACCAATATCATGCCGAGCAAAATCGGAACTACCAGCGCGGCCACCGCGGCTGTCAGCCGCAGCCTACGGCTCAATTTCCACGTAAATGGCACTCGTTCGGCTCCCCGCACCGTGGCCACCGCAAGCCGGTAGAGGCTGACAGCAGCCACCAACGCGATGACGAGCAGTGCCACATGAAACGTCGTTCCGATTCCCTCGTGCCGCCGCAGGTAGCGTCCCCAGAACAGAAACATGGTGATGGGCACGATCCACCACGCCAGCAGCACGGAAATCCACAATTGCAAGTACGACAGGAAAGGGCGGCCGTCATTCAGCCTGGGCAGGTGCGCTCGCACGAGGTCGTTCAGCAGCCAAGGATCGACCTTGGTGTGGAGTGGACGTCCGTCGGGAAAGACCGCGGGCAGCGAACCGAGCTCCTCCCACAGCTTCTGCAGATAGAAGTGGAAATAGAAATAGACGCAAAGCACCAGCAGCGGCGCAACTACATAAAACCCGACAATCGGAATTGGCGTCTGGATAATCGGCAGCGGCGACGATGCGCGATTGGTGATGAGGTTGACGTCGAGCGTAGTGGCAATGGTCAGCCAGCAATAAAGACATCCCGCCAGCACTGCCAGAAAAATCTTGCGCGCGCTTTCGGAGATGCCCTTGACGTTCTCGAGGCTGTCGTACAGCTTCTTGAGATCATCGGGGAGCTTCGCTCCGGTCAAGTCAGCGCCGGCAAGTTGCTCCGTTCGCAATCCACCCTTGACACTGCTCAGATCGGCACTCTGCAGATCGGCTTCACGCAGGCTGGCTTCGAACAAGTCAGCTTGGGCGAAGTTCACACCCTTTAGGTCGGCGCCGCTTAGGTCGGCCTCGCAGAGATCGGATTGTTGTAGATCCGCCTGCCATAGGAGCGTGCCATGGCGCATCTTAGTACCCCGCAAACTCGCATGCGGAAGAAGTGCGCCTTGCAAATCGGCGCCGGTCAGGTCCTTCCCCGCGAGATCCGCCTCACTCAAGTCAACAGCGGCCTCCTGGTTCTCCACCCTCCACTGGTTCCAGGTCTCAACGCCCTCGTTCAGCTTCGCGAGTTGTTGTGGATTCGCCATCTTGGTCAGCCTATCTTGGCGGCACTCCGCCTCACTCATATGTAGGAAAAGACCCCTAACTCTCCGGGGTCTTTTCTGAACACATCCGCGAAACCACTCAAAGCGTAGGTCGTCGCTCGAACGTAGTCAAGGTCATTCCTTCAACCGCAGGCCTTCGCTGGCGTCACGCCACCGAGCGGATTTAATCGCTCCGGGGGTGAGCTCGTTTAGTGCTGAGGCTCCTGCGGCGGCTGCGTCTGGCTTGGCGTTTGTGGCGTACCCGTCTGCGGCGGAGGCGTCAGCCCCGGCACCGGAATCGGTTTCAGATTCGGCTGCGTCAAGTCGTTGGTATTTGCCGGCACCACGCCTTGCACCTTCGGAGGATGGGTTACCTTCGCGGATTCGGCGTCCGACATATCAATGCCAAGCTTAGTAAGTGTATCGGCGGTGGACAGATCAAGCTGCACCTTCGACTTTTCGTAGTTGGTAGCGGCTGCGAGAACATTCGACTCGGCTTGCGTCAAGTTGCTCGATGCTTGCAACACCAGTGTGTTGGTGGAAGCTCCCATGCGCAGTTTTTTCTGCTCGGCGTCCAGGCTCTGGGCGGCGTAGTCACGCGCCGCCAAGGCTGCCTGCAGTCCCACGAAGTTCTGCTGCATGGTGAACTCGGCTTGCCGCACTTGCAGCCGGATGGTGTTTTCGGTTTGCTGCAAACTCATCTGGGCCTGGCGATATTCCAACACCGAGCGTACCTGGTCGGCCTGGATCTGGCGGTTGCGCAGCGGGATGTTTATGTTCACGCCGACACCTTTGTCGGGCGCGGAGCTGTTGAACAGATTCTTGAAAGCGCCACTGTAGCCGGGGGGAAAACCCACGTCCGTGCAGGTGGTCGGATCGGTACACAAAGGGTTGGGCGGGCCCCCCAGCCCAGAAGCTCCATAGAAAGCGTACACGTCGACCGTGGGCAGCAACTGGTTGCGAATCGACTTGCGGGAGATTTCGTTGTTGGTAAGGGTAAGGCGCGCCGTGGCGATTTCCGGACGCTGTTGCAGCGCTTCATTGATCAGGTCCTCAACCGGCCGTACCTCGTACGGCTCGGTCGTATTCAGAGTATCGGTTGGTATCACGGGCGCGACCGCCAATATCGGGTCGGCCATGTTACGCGTGATTGCGTTCTTCATCAGCAGTTGTTCCAGCTGCAGACCCACTTGCGCGGTAATCAGGTTTTGCTTGGCCGTGGCTACGGCGCTCTGTGACTGCACCAGGGTGAGAGGAGCTAGCGTCCCGGCGTCCACTTGCTTCTGGTTGTCGGAAAGCGTCTTGTTGGCTAGGTCCAGGGCGCGCTGCTGCACGGTCACATTGGAGTAGGCGTTCACCAGGTCCCAGTAAATGTTCTCGATCTGCGAAACCGTCTGGATCACCTGCAGCCGGAACGTGACGTCGGTAATTTCCTTGTTATTGCGCGCAATGCGGATCCAGCGCAGGTTGGGATCGTAGCCGAAGCCCGACAACAGGTGCTGACGCACCTCGAAGCGGAAGTTGGGTGTCAGGTTGGGATTCAACGTGTTGAAGAGCGCATTGGAAGCGATGCGGGTGTTATCGAATCCCACGCTCATTAAGGTGCCGGTGGAAAATCCCTGGGTGTACAGAAAGTTGGCCGTGGTCGTGTTCTGGTTGAGCGCCGGTGTGCCGGTGATCACGATGTTTGACTCCGGCGTGGTGGCGTGCTCAAACGCTACGGTTCCGGTTAGCACAGGATCAAAGTTGTCGATCGGGGGGCCTTCGCCCTGAGTGGATGCGACAATGCCTCCCACACCCGCGCCGGCGCCGCCAACTCCGATGGTCGTGCCTCCCGCGCCACCGCCGGTCGAGCCTGTAGTGGATGTTCCCGTGCCACCAGCCGAGGTCGTACCCGTGGCACCGCCAGGCGTTCCCTGGAGCAGGCCGGCATTAACGCCGAGCGCGACTGCCCCCGAACTGGTGCGCAGGATGTCGGTATCGGCAATCGACAGGTTGTAGCGCTGAATGCCGATGTCGAGATTGTCCTCCAGCGCCATGGCCACCGCGTCGTTGAGCGATAGATACATCTTGCCGTCTTTGAGCAGCTGATCGATGTGGCCGCTATTCGCTACATTCAGCGGCGCGACGTCGCGCACCGTATACACCACGAAGGGATTGGGCCACTGCCGCTTGCCCCGGCTGTAATCCTGATCGGAGTACAGGTGAGCATTCTTCTGCGGCATGGGCGCCTGCGGCAGCGGAGTCAGCGGAGGATTGGTGGGCCCGGTTTGCGGCGGCGCATCCTGGGAAAAACCCGCCGCAGCAAGTATCCCCAGCAGAACTATGAACAGCAACATCGAGCGGACCGGCATGACGGATTTAGAACCAGACATTCCTTCGTCTCCAGAAAAGTGAAGTTGAGAGTACGTAGGTTTCACGTTCTTGCGTGCTTCCTGTCGTCCTATCTGGGATGCGGGAGAGTTCGCCAGGAGTCGGTCTCAGATGACGCGGCGGAGGCAAGAGAGCTGTGCCAACCTCGTAAGCAGCAGGAAATGTCATAGTATAGCTGACACATTGCCATCCTCTGGGCGAGCTTTGCACAGCTTTACTTTGCTTAACAGAACGCAACACTTGCGACCTTCATCTGGCCGTACTTAATAACGTGAGCCGCAATCTCAAAATCACGCTGGCCTATGACGGAGCGGAATTTCACGGATGGCAAGTCCAACCGGGATTGCCGACCGTGCAAGGCACGCTGGCTGAATGCATACACCGAATCACGGAGGAAGAAGTATTGCCGCAAGGCTCGGGACGCACCGATGCCGGCGTCCATGCTCTCGCACAAGTTGCTTCGGTGAAGCTCGACAGTCCGATTCCTGAGCCAAACCTGGTCATCGCGTTGAACGACATCCTGCCGCCCTCGATGCGGGTGAATCGGGTAGAGGTGGTGGCGGATGATTTTCATGCGCGCCATTCCGCTCGCGCGAAAACTTACCGCTATCGCATTTATCGCAAAGACATCTGCCCGCCCTTCCTGGCGAGATACGTTTTTCACGACCCTTATCCCATGGACGAAGAGGCGGTGATTCGTGCGTCAGAGCACGTGGTCGGGCGCCACGATTTCACTTCGTTTGCGGCCTCGGACCCGGAGCGTAGCGCGCGGCTGGCGGAAGCAAGGGAAGAAGAGGGTGCTTCCCAATTTGGAATCACAACCAATGTGCGCACAATTCACTTCTCGCAATGGATGAGAACCGACGAAGAGCTGGTTTACACTGTGCGCGGAGATGGATTTCTGCACCACATGGTGCGAAACCTGGTCGGGACTTTCTTGCAGGTCGGAAAAGGCGCGTTGAAGGTCGAGGACGTGTCCGCGATCCTTGACGCTCGCAACCGCAGCGCTGCGGGGCCGACGGCTGCGGCGTGCGGACTGTACCTGGTGAGCGTGGAATATTAGCAGGGGTAGCTGAACTCAAGAGTATGTGTGAATACTCAGTTTCGTTTTCGCCTGCGGAGTAGAACGCGCGCAGATCGAGCTCCGTAGGAGCGGAAGTGAAGTTAGCCCAGGACGAAGCGTAGCGGAGTCCTGGGTAGAGTGGAAATGAGGCTGAGTCCCGTAGGGACGGCACGATTCTCACACTGACTCTTCAGTCGGGTGGAAGCGATTTCAACAATTGGTAACGGAACCAAAATCGATCGGGACCAGCACCATCGTCAGCACCAATCCCGCTACGGGAGAAGTGCTGGGGGAACTGGCGTGCGCCAGCGCCAGCGATGTGCTGAACGCCGTCCTGCGCGCCCGGCAAGCCCAGCCTGAGTGGGAAGCAACGTCGGTGCGGGAACGCATCGCCGTGCTGCGGCGGTTTCAACAATTGCTGAGCGAGCAGCGCGATCAGGTCGCCGACCTGATTTGCCGCGAAGCCGGTAAGCCAGCAGTCGAGGCGCTGGCCACCGAGGTCCTGGTCATCCTCGATGCGACTGAGTTTTGCATTCGCAACGCGCACAACTTCCTGCGCGAAGAGCCCTTGCCGCACGCCAATCTCGCGATGAAGACCAAGCGCGGCAAATTGCTGCGCGAGCCTTTTGGCGTGATCGGCATTATCTCGCCCTGGAATTACCCGTTCTCGATTGCTTCAACCGAGACGCTAGCCGCGCTGGTCACGGGCAACGCCGTAGTGTTGAAGCCTTCGGAGTTTACCCCATTGATCGCGCTGGAGTTGCAGCGCTTGTTACTGGCAGCGGGCTTGAATCCCGATCTGATGCAGGTGGTAATCGGAGAAGGACTCGCCGGTGCTGCCTTGATCGACGCGCCCATCGACAAGCTCATCTTTACCGGCAGTGTCGCGACTGGCAAGCGCGTCGCGGAGGCTGCTGCGCGAAAGCTGTTGCCTGTGGTGCTGGAGCTGGGCGGCAAAGATCCCATGATCGTGCTCGACGATGCCGACCTGGAGATTGCTTCCAGCGGCGCATTGTGGGGCGCGTTCATGAATGCGGGACAGACGTGCCTCTCGGTAGAGCGTTGTTACGTGCAGCGCAGTCTGTACGAGAAGTTTCTTGAGACTTGCGCCGCCAAGATCGCCAAATTGCGCGTAGGCAATGGGATCGACTCGGAGGTCGAAGTAGGCCCCCTCATCCATGAGCGCCAGTTGCGCATTGTGGACGAACATGTGCGTGACGCGGTCCTGCATGGCGCACGCCTGCTGCAAGGCGGAAAGCGCTTGACCGAGCTGGGGCCGAACTTCTACGCGCCCACCTTGCTCGCCAATGTCACCGGCGAGATGCGCATCATCCAGGAAGAAACCTTTGGCCCGGTGCTTCCGGTTGCGCCATTCGACAGTGACGAAGATGCGATTCGCCTGGCCAATGACAGCGACTTCGGCCTGGCCGCCAGTGTGTGGACCAGCAACCGCCGTCGTGGCGAGGCAATCGCCCGGCAGATCAAGGCCGGAACGGTAATGATCAATGACGTGATTTCGTGTTTCGGGATCGCTGAGGCGCCGCATGGTGGATTCAAACTCAGCGGTATCGGCCGCACACACGGAAGAATGGGATTGGCCGAGATGGTGCAAGTCAAGTACGTAGATACTGACTTGATGCCTGGCATGGCGAAGGTCTGGTGGTTTGGGTATGGAGCGAAACTGCGAAGGCAGATGGATGGATTTATCGATGTGCTGTTCGCCGCGAGCTGGGGAAAAAAGCTGAAAGGCGTGCTGCGGGCAGCGGGGCTACTGCGGCGCGGCAATCGCATCTAGAAGACCCAGCATCGAAGGCTGACGATTGTTCAGACCAGAGAGTGGTTGGCTAGCCGCCATCATTGACTCGGAAGGCGGAATGTGCCAAGATTTGGAATGGGATTGCAGTGGACTGGACAGGATGTGATCTCGTTGAGCAGGTTCCCGGCAAGGTTTCGGATATCGAGCCTCTCGTGAAGGGCACGCGCATTCTCGCCGATTCGATCATTGAGGACGCAGCTCTCGAGCAGCCCTGTCGAAGAAATTGCGGAAAACTACCCCTCACTTCCTATTGAGACAATCCGGAAGCTGCATCGCTTACGCCAACTCTCACCAGCCGCTGCCTCAGTGAGGGTTCTACTTGACGAAAACCTGCCGCATAAGCTACGAGCTTGTATATCGACAGCGAAAGGATCGGTACCTGGCTAGGATTCAGACTGCTGTTTTCTGCTCAGCCGACTGCGGGCGACAAGGGGGATCCGCCATCGACGTAATAGCTCCAGGCGACCCAAATCGGGACCAATCGGCGGGACTGCGACCCCACCCCTGGATTCTGCGATTAGAGACGTTTTTATGGGCCACCGGGGCCGTTCGGAGCTACTTCTGGGCCGTCTGAACCGCCTTAAGTCTGGCCTAGGGCCTGCCAGCGCGTTTAAACGGCATCCTAGGGAGGCCATTGTGGCCAAATAGTGGTTAAATGAGTTATCACATAAGTTTCACAAAAGATGGCCAATATATAGCATTTAAGTTTTATATCATTCGAGTCCGCAACGTTTGCCCAATATCCGAATGTCGGGCCCGACTCAGCATGCTAACTTAGAGTTCGCAGGCAACACTTAAGGGATCAGGCTAAGTCTGAAACTGCCCTAGCCCTGGAGAACCTTTTGGACGGCACCACCGTCTTCGTCCTAATCGTGATTTTCGCGGCCACGCTGATTCGATCGGTCTTCGGATTTGGCGAAGCGCTCATCGCGGTCCCCCTGCTCGCCCTTCGGCTTCCGGTTAACGTGGCCGCGCCGCTCACCGTGCTGGTCTCCATCACCGTAGCCGCTGTCATCATTTTGCAGGACTGGCGGAAGATACACTTCCGCAGCACGGGATGGCTGGTGCTCCCGACGCTGTTTGGAATTCCGCTGGGCCTGCTGCTTCTCACCAGCGGCAACCACGGCGCAGTGAAAGCGACGCTGGCAATCATCATCATGGCCTTCTCGGTTTATGCGCTGATCGGGCGCCGGCCGCCGGAGCTCCAGAGCGACAGCCGGCTGTGGCTTCTGCTGTGTGGGTTCTTTGCCGGCGTGCTGGGCGGGGCTTACGGAATGAACGGGCCACCACTGGCAATTTACGGAGCCATGCGCCGCTGGTCGGCCCAACACTTCCGCGCCACCCTGCAGGGATACTTTCTTCCCGCCAGCCTTATCGGCATGGCAGGCTATTGGCTGGCTGGTCTTTGGGTTCCCGCCGTAACCCACTATTACTTGCTGTCCCTGCCGCTAACGTTGGCGGCGGTGATGTTGGGGAGGGTGATCAATCGCCGCCTCCACGGTGACGCGTTTCTCAAGTATGTTCACGTCGGACTGGTCGTGATTGGGGCGGTGCTGCTGGTGCAGGCGATGCGCGGGTAGCCTCGTGGAAGAGTTTGACTCATTTCCCGATAGACCTATATAGTTAGGCATATATATGGTAAGAGTGATCCGTGAGTTGCGATGTTTGCGTTGCGGCTACCGGTGGTTTCCGCGTGGTCCAAAGCAGCCCGGGCACTGTCCGAACCCGCGCTGCAATAGTCCGTATTGGAACCGCCCGCGGCGAAGGAGAAAACCCGTACCAGCTACTATGCCAAAGACGAAAACGTACAGGGAGAATGTCCACTCGCGCGCTGTGGCCCAAGCAAATTCGGTTGAAAAAATCGGGTCGCCCGAGATGGTTTGGTTGGAAGCGAATGCGCGAGAGCTTGGAGAGCACGCAGGGGAGTGGTTGCTCATTCAGGGAAGAAAGCTGCTTGTTCACAGCCACGATTTCGCCGATTTAAAGGAAGTAATTCAAAAACGGCAGATAAGTTCGCCGTTTGTTTACTATGTCCCAACCGATGACGAATCGAATGCAGTGACGATCTAGCGTGCCTACTGTCAGCTATCCCGTGTCCCTTCGTTACCGGATGGTGCCCAATATGCGCGGGCTTCAGCCTGCTGCGGAAGTGCAACTCTTCAATGGGGCCATGGCTGCAAAGGCGGTAGGCATCTTCGATTCAGGTTCACCCTATACAGTTTTTCGTCCTGAACATGCATGGCTCATTGGAATTGAGGACGTGACGTCCGGCCATCCCGAAGGCATAAGCACATTTGGCGGTTTGATCGAGATTTATCTTTTCGACTTGGAAATTCAACTGATAGGAGCGGGACCCCGCTTCGCAGGGCAAGTTGGGTTCTTCTCGGGTCATGCCTCCCGTAACATTCTGGGTCGCAATGTGATCTTCTCTTTCTTTGAGATTGGATTCCATGAACGAGGGCAGGTCATTCATCTCCGCGCCGAAGCTTAAACACGCACACGGGTTGTCGAGAGCCCAGGGCCGTCTTGAGATATTCCTGCCAACCAGCGATACTGCCTTCATGCCCGAGACCACCGCGCCGGAGCTTCCGCAGCTTGACAAGCACAAGCTCAAATACAAAAAGCAGTTTCAACGCGCTTGCAACGAGCCCAACGAGAAAGGGAAGCTTTGCGGCGGACACCTGAAACGCTGGTTCTACCTCGCTGACGTACTGGAGCAGGCCTGCGGCGACGTCCGGCAGACTTTTGGCGATCACGCTGAAATCTATCGTTGTGAGCATTGCAAGACGCTGTACTTTCCCGGTCCGGATGAGCCGCGCGGCCGCAATGTCGCCGGGGTAGGGAACCAGTCCATCTTTGGACTGACGCTGACCGCCAAGCCGGGTGAGGAAAAAGAAAAGCAGTAGCTCTGGTTTGCGAGATAATGCACGGAGCGGCGGGACGCATCCCGCATCTATTCCTTTGAGATGGTCCGGTGCTGTGGGGGCTCCGGAAGTGGGGTATCGACAAAACGTGTCTGCCAAAGTTTCTGATCTCATCTACGACTGGAACACGATTTATGCCCGGTCTATGGTTCCGGCGGGCAGGGTGCTTCTGAACGACGAATCTCTCCGCGACGGGTTGCAGTCGCCCTCGGTGCGCGATCCTTCCATCGAAGAGAAAATCGAGATACTGCATTTGATGGAAGCGGTCGGCATCAACATGCTCGACATCGGTCTGCCCGGCGCCGGTCCGCGTGCGGTGGCGCACTGTGAAGCCTTGGCGCGTGAGATTGGCCGGGCGAAATTGAAGATCAAGCCCAACTGCGCCGCGCGCACCCATCAAAATGACATTCGCCCCATCGCTGAGATTGTGCAGCGCACCGGTGTGCCCATCGAAGCCGCGACGTTTATCGGTTCCAGTCCTATCCGGCGCTACACCGAAGATTGGACCGACGATTTCCTCCTGCACACCACGGAGAATGCCGTGAAGTACGCGGTCGCGCAAGGCCTGGAAGTGATGTACGTGACCGAAGACACCACGCGCTGCGATCCTGAGACCATTCAACGGCTGTACAGTACGGCCATCTCCTGCGGCGCGAAAGCGATTGTGATTTGCGACACCTGCGGACACGCCACTCCCATGGGTGTGGTGGCGCTCATGCACTTCGTCATCAACGAGGTGGTGAAGCCTTCCGGCGAGAACATTCGCGTCGACTGGCATGGGCATTGCGATCGCGGACTCGCCGTCGCTAATGCCATCGCGGCGCTGGTCGCCGGAGCCGAAGTTGTTCACGCGACTGCTTGCGGTATTGGCGAGCGCGTAGGTAACACCCAGATGGACCAGATGCTGATGAACCTGAAGCTTCTCGGCATCGAGCCCTGGAAGAGCCAGGACCTGACCAAGCTGAAAGATTATTGCGAGTCCGTATCGAAAGCGACTGGAGTTCCCATCCCCAAGAACTATCCGGTGGTCGGCGAGGATGCGTTCAAGACCGGGACCGGCGTCCACGCGGCAGCGGTCATCAAGGCCTACAAAAAGAATGACGTGATGTTGGCCAACAGTATTTACTCAGGCGTGCCGGCCCATCACTTCGGCATGGAGCAGATCATCGAGGTCGGCCCCATGAGCGGTAAATCGAACGTGGTGTTCTGGCTTGAGCGGCACGGCATTGAGCCCACCGATGAAGTGGTCGACCGCGTCTTTCAGCGGGCCAAGGATTCGGACCGCATGCTGACGGATGCCGAGATCCTGGAGTGCCTGCAATCCGAGCCGGGTGTTCGGTCGAGCCTGGCCTCGTAAACCAGGGTTCAGAGAAACTTGCGTGGTCTCTCCAATTGCTGACCTGGTGAATCGGTCTATAGGTTGCGCCACTGCCTCTTAAGGGCAAACACCGCCCAAGGTGCAACTGCGTTATGCTCGTGCCATGGACGTCCAGCTTCTTCCCGGCGATCAAAAACTGGTGCAGATAATCGATGCGGCTCTCGCCGACACGACGCGCCGCAGTGGCGAGTGGCTGGTCTGCAAGCCGGGATGCACACAATGCTGCATAGGGGTGTTTGCCATCAACCAGCTCGACGCGTTGCGATTGCAGCAAGGTTTGGCCGAACTCGAAGTGACGGATCCAGACCGGGCGGCGCAAGTGCGCAATCGTGCACGCGCATCGATCGCCCGGCTCGCGCCGGACTTTCCCGGAGATTCAGCGACTGGCATTTTGGATGAGGGCGAGGCGGCCGAGGCGCTCTTCGAAGATTTCGCCGACGACGAGACTTGCCCGGTCCTCGATCCCCAAACTGGGATGTGCGATCTTTATGCGGCGCGCCCAATGACCTGCCGCGTCTTCGGGCCGCCCGTGCAGTCCGAAGGCGGCCTCGGCGTCTGCGAGCTGTGTTATCACGGCGCGAGCCAAGAAGAAATTGCTGCCTGCGAGATGACCGTCGATCCCGAGGAAATGGAGCTCGCATTGCTTGATGAGCTGGGACGAAGTAGCGGTCAGCGAGGCAGAACCATTGTGGCCTTCGCCCTGCGGCACGGCTAATCCATCTTCAGCCCCATAAATCCGTGCAGCGCTTCGGAGAGGCGCTCTGCGGACGGCGGGTCGTAATTTGACAGCACAATCAGGGTGTAGCCGCCGGGGAGACCGGTCTCGACGATTGCGTTCAAACCAGGCGCTCCTCCTGCGAAACCGAGGCCCCGCATCACCGCGAACGGTCGTCCCGCGGGCGCAGCGTCATCAAAGGTCGGAATCAGGATCTTCCCCGCAGCCGCCGCGTTGCCGAACTTCAATAGATCGCCCAGCGTGGAATATCCTCCGCCGGCCGACGAGCCCCGTGCCGGCAGCGTGTAGACATTGTTTCTGCGTGGCGCGGTCTCCGGAATTCCGCGCCGGGTGTAGCCGGATGCGCGATTAAGCACTACATCGTCCACCTCGTAAAAGTCGGTGTCGTCCATGCCCAGAGGCTTAAAGATGTTCGCGCGCACATAGTCGTAATAATTCTGCCCGCTCACCTTTTCAATCACCTCACCCAGCACGATGAATCCGCCGTTCGAATACTTCCTCTGGGTGCCCGGTTGAAATTGCAGAGGTTCGGAGGCGAACAGCGGTAGATAATCGGCGATAGACCGGAATTGGTCCTTCGGCGTGGCCCGAAATTTAGGGCCAAAGAAGTCACCGATTCCCGATTGCATGGTCAGAATCTGGCGCAGCGTGATTTTCTCCGCTGCCTCTTTATTGGGGTAGTCAGGAAAATAATTGATTAGCTTGTCATCAACGGAACCGATTTTGCCTTGCTGAATGAGCTGCCCGATGGCGACGATGGTAAACAATTTGTCGATGGAGCCGATGTTGAACTTGGTGTCGGTGCGATTGGCGACGCCGTACTCCCGGCTGGCCATGCCATACGCCTTCTCAAAGATGGGCACTCCATCTTTAGCCAGCAGCACGGCGCCCGAGAACTCGTCTTCGCTCGTCAGCTGATCCATAGTCTTCGAGAGCTGCGCTACCAGCTCGGCTTCTTTTATCTCTTTAGCCGGACGGCCTTGGTCGGGCGTGATCTTTATCTGGGCTGCAACCGTCGACACGAACAGCAGACAGCTCAGTAGCCAAGCAATGCGCATGCTAGCCTCCTTACTCCGGGCGGTTGTGCCTAAAGCTGGTGCATTGGACGGTAGCACCGAACACAAGTAAGCGGAACCGGCCGCCTTCTGAGTAAAGTTAATCTCGCGCAAACCCTATCGTTCGTTCCAACTGCCGTATTACCATTGACCATTCTCATGGGTCTCGGTCCTCCAGCGCGTTCGCCTTCTCCAGAAGCTTTGTCCTTCAGTGAATCGCAAGGATCACGCTCGGCGCAGCAGCAGGTGGCCCGCGTGGCCGAATTGCGCAAGGTGCATGAGGCGTTTGCCTGGTTCCGCTCACACGCTCGCGAACTGGAAGACTTACAACTCCAACTGACGTCGATCGCAGCGCCTCCATGGGGCGAGGCGGCGCGCAGCGCCTGGCTGGAGGCTCGCTTCAACGACCTCGCACTGACCGATGTGCACCAGGACGAACTGGGCAACGTTTTCGCCATCCGGACAGGTAGCGACCCACGCGCGCCCTACATTGCGTTGAGCGCACATATCGACACAGTTTTTCCCGCCGGAACGCCCATCGAAGTACGCCGTGATGCCGGCAAGCTTTACGGCCCCGGCATCTCCGACAATTCGTCGGGGGTCATCGCCCTGCTGGCCATTGCCGGCGCAATGCAGGCGGCGGATCTGTCCAATGCCGCCCCCATTCTCTTCATCGGCGATGTAGGGGAGGAAGGCGAAGGCGACCTGCGCGGCATGCGTCACATCTTTCAGCAGCCCAAGTGGTCGGCGACCATTGCTTCGCTGGTGGTGCTTGACGGCGCGGGAACCGACACCATCATCGCGGAAGGGCTGGGCAGCCGGCGCTACGAAGTTACGGTGCGGGGCCACGGTGGCCATTCGTGGAGCGACTTCGGCGTTGCCAATCCGATCATTGCGCTGGCACGGATTATCGATCGCTTTACCCGCACGCCAGTGCCGACCCAACCGAAGACGACTTATAACATCGGCATGATCAACGGCGGGACCTCGGTCAACTCCATTCCCGAGTCGGCGACCATGAAGGTGGACACGCGGTCCGCTTCGGTGGAGCAACTCGACCGGCTGGAGAGTGCCCTGCACGAAGCGGTGGACGCGGTTATTTCCGACAGCACGGGCCGCAAGAAGCAGGAGCTGCTGACGGCTGAGGTCCGCATGATCGGCAATCGCCCGGCGGCCGACTTGCCGGTCGAGTCGCAGCTGTTGAAATGCATTCGTGCGGTGGATGCGCAGCTCAACAACGTGGCACGCATCCAGCGGGCATCCACCGATGCCAACGTCCCGTTGTCGCTCGGTAGGGAGGCAATTGCCATTGGCGCCGGAGGCAGTGGTGGCGGCGCTCATACCATCAGCGAATGGTACGATCCGGCTGGCCGGGACCTTGGATTGAAGCGCATTCTGTTGCTGGTTCTTGCACTCGCCGGAGTGTCGGACGAGTGAAAGTGCACCGGCAGCGTCTGATTCGCGGTTTTGAAGGGGCACAGGTTTAGAGGCTACTGAAAAGTCGAAGGATGACTCTTGGAATGTACTGCTTGGTGGGAGCCCCCGCATTCATGCGGGGGAAGGAGCGCTTCAGCGCTCCGGGAAAAGTTGCACTCTGCTCACGCGCTTTAGCGCCGGAGTTTGGAAAACCCAGGGCTGAAGCCCATTTCAAAATCGAGCGCTGTTCCGCTGGACTAAAGTCCAACTTCCCCCCGCTGAAGCAGGGGGCTCCCACCAAGAGCGTTTGCCAGACTTTTTTAGCAATCTCTTCAGGCGCGCCCCTTCAAAATAATGCTTTTGCTGGCCCTGGAGCGGTCAGCAAGCTTGGCCAGATAATCCAGGTGATTGCCATACTCTTCCTCACGTTGTTATCGGTAACCGCTTCGAATAAGAATGCCTTCGCCAACTCGGGGTCACCTGCGGGTAAAACATCCGGTGGGCTCGCCGACATCATCTTCCTCAACGGCAATATATACACGCAGGCGACGCCGGCGCGTGCGCAGGCCATGGCCATTCGCAATGGCCGTATCTTCGCCCTCGGCTCCGATGCCGACATCCGCAAGTTGAAGGGCGGCCAGACCCAGGTTGTCGATCTGGGCGGCCACTTCGTGATGCCCGGCTTCAATGATGCTCATACGCATCTCGGTGCTGGGGGACTTCGCCATTTCGAGGTCGATCTGACTGGTGTTCGCTCGCTGCAGGAGATGCAACAGCGAATCGCGGCGCATACCAAGACCCTGGAGCCCGGAGAATGGATCGTTGGCGGCGGTTGGGACCACACCCTTTGGCCGGGGCAGCAATTACTGACGCGCCAGGACCTCGACGCCGTGACCGGCGGTCATCCTGCGTTTCTCAGCCGAGTTGACGGGCATATCTCGGTTGGGAACACGGCCGCACTGAAGGCGGCGGGAATCTCCGCGGCGACGCCCGATCCCTCAGGTGGCAAGATCGATCATGACGCCAGCGGCCAGCCCACCGGAGTCATTCGCGAAGAGCCTGCCGAAACTCTGGTGTGGTCGAAGATTCCGCCACCCACTCTATCGCAGAGGCGTCGGGCTGCGGAGTACGCCCTGGCCAATGCCGCCAGTTGGGGTGTCACTTCGGCGCAGGATTATTCGGACTGGGAGGACTTTCTCACTTACGAAGACCTGGAACGGGAAGGCAAACTGACACTACGCATTAGCGAGTGGCTCGACTTTAACGGCTCGGTAAAGCTGCTGGAGACACATCGCGCGCACCATCCCGCCGACGACCCCATGCTGCACACCGCCATGCTGAAGGGCTTCATGGATGGCTCGCTGGGTTCGCGGACCGCGGCCTTGTTAGCGCCCTATTCCGACGACCCCGGCAATTCCGGCTTGACGCGCTTTGAGCAGGGCAAACTGAATCGCATGACGATTGAGCGCGCACTCGCCGGCTTTCAGATTGGGTTTCACGCCATTGGAGACCGCGCCGTGCAAATGGCGCTCGACGCCTTCGCGGAGGCGGAACGCAGCGCGAAAGAGAATGACAAGACCCGCGACTTCCGCTTCCGCATTGAGCACGACCAGCTAGTCACGCCTGCGCAGTTTGCGCAGTACAAAAAGCTGCGAGTTATCGCTTCCATGCAGCCCAGTCATCTGCTTACCGACATGAACTGGGTGATGGGGCGCATCGGTCCGGAGCGCGCCAAGACTTCCTATGCCTGGAAGCAGTTTCTCGACGATGGCATACCGTTGGCCTTTGGTACCGACTACCCGGTCGAGCCAATCACGCCGTTTCGCGGACTCTATGCGGCGGTGACCCGCAAGAACGAGGCGGGTACCAAAGAATATTTTCCTGAGCAGAAGCTCACCATCGCGCAAGCCATCGCTGCTTACACCACAGGCTCGGCTTATGCCCAATTCGCCGAGAAAGAGAAGGGAACTCTCGCACCGGGGATGCTGGCCGACTTCGTGGTCCTGGATCGCGACCTAACCAAAGTCGCGCCGCCGGAAATCCTGAAGGCACAAGTGCTCCGGACTGTGGTCGGCGGGAAGACCGTGTACCGGCAAAACCCATGAACAACTAACTTCCCGCTAGGTCATACCATTTTCCACAAACTAAGGCACCTTAGTGATTGCAATAGTGAGTTAAATGTGCGACAAATGTGCGGCAGAATATCCAGATTGTGCTGCGCGTCGGGGATAATTCCAGTTCCTTGGCCCCGTAAGACCCCGATGTTCGTTACTTCCTGAGTTTGTGAAATCAAGAAACGCTCGTGTTGTTGACCGGCTGTTAAAAGGTCAGAGAAATTGCGAGGAATTATGATTCGCCGCTCTTCCCTGTTGAGGTTTGCCTTTATCCTGACAGTCCTGATCGCCGCTGCAGCCCCGGTGAGCGCGCAGTGGAACACGCCTACGATTGATGGCGTCATCACTCCCGGCGAATATGGAAACAATAATGAGTACGACAACGCGGGCGGCACCGGCCAGACCTGGTACATGACTTGGGACGCCAACAATCTTTACATCGGCATCGTGAACGCCAATCTTTCCGAAGGCGCGGTGGTCTACGTCACTGGCAATCCACAAAACCCGCCGACCTGTTGCACCAACGCCGATGGCAATCTCTCCGGGTTCAACTACGACGGCTCCGACATCACTTCGCTGCCCTTTCGCGCGAAGTTCGTGACCTATGTCAAGACGAATTACCGCGAGTACCGCAACTCCGACGGGGCGGGGGGATGGACCGCGCCGGTTTCCGGCTACGGTATGTATGCCGACAACAGCGGCGCCAATAACACTCGCGAGGTCGCGATTCCCTGGAACGCGATAACCAGCAACGGAGGCATTCCATCTTCCTTTGTATTCTTTGGCTACCTCACTTCCAGCGGCGGTTATATCTACGGCCAAGTCCCAACGGATAACAACATTGGAGGCATCGGGCAGAGCACGGCTACGCAGTACTTCGCAATCACGAACACCGGCGACGGCACCAGCACGCCACCCTTCTCCAACGAACAGCCATCTGGCTTTAGCGGCGGCGACAAAGCCGGCTTCTACCACAACACATTCGATCCGTTTTATCGCGATCAAGAGGGCGCCGTTCCGGAGAATACGCAAGTCACGTTGCGCTTCCGCACGTTGCATTCCAGCGGCATCTGGGGTCTGACCGCCCGCGCGTACTTGTTCGACACGGCATCAGGCACGACCACCGGTCCGGTCGACACTCCGATGCCCTTCGACCAGAACATCACCATCAACGGCATCGAACAAGATGTGTGGAAGGCCACGCTAACAATGCCCTCCACCACCACGGTCTACTACTACAAGTTCAAGATTAATCGCGACCAGACGAATGGCTGGTACAGCGATGACTATGTGGACGACAATGACAATGTCCACAAAGACGGCACCGGCACAGCCACCGATGGCGAGCCGTTCCCGTCGTTCCAGATTACGGTCTACGATCCCAACTTCCAGACGCCGGCGTGGCTGCAGAATGCCAATGTGTACCATATCCTGCCTGACCGCTTCCGCAACGGTGACCAGACCAACGACTACTGCCGTCCCGGAGGTACCACCGGCTGTCCCATCTTCTACGGGCCCATCGACCAGGGAGGTCAGCAGGCGTTTACCTACAATCTGTGGAACACGCAGATCTGCGATCCTCGCGATCCGAACTCAGGTTGCTACGGCGAGTTCGGAAACCAGTTCTACGGCGGCGATCTCGGTGGCGTGCAGAACCAACTCGACTACATCCAGTCGCTCGGTTTGGACACCATCTACATGAACCCGATTTTTGCGGCGCGTTCCTATCATCGCTACGACACCGACAATTACCTGCACATCGATCCGGCGCTCGGCGGCGACGCGGCCTTCGCTTCGCTGTCCGCCGAAATGCAACGGCGTGGCATGCAGGTGATCCTGGATGGCGTGTTCAATCACGCGTCGTCGGATGGCAAGTATTTCGACCGTTACGATCGCTACGGGGGCACGGACCCCGACATCGGCGCCTGCCTGTCGCTGGGGTCGGAGTGGCGCTCGTGGTTCAACTTTACTGATGACAATGTGCCCTGCCAGACGGGCGACTACATCGGATGGTTCGGGCTCGACAGCCTGCCGACCTTCAATCATGGCATCGACGCGGTGAAGGACTTCTTCTATCGCGCACCCGGAAACGTCACCCAGTACTGGTATGGCCAGGGAGCATCGGGATGGCGTTTCGATGTTGCCGACGACGGCAACTTCCCGCACGCATGGTGGGTTGACTACCGCAACTACGCCAAGAACTACAACGGCAACGGGCCGCTGATCGGGGAAATCTGGCCCAATGCCAGTCAGTGGTTGGCCGGAGACCAGATGGACGCGGTCATGAACTACCGCTTCCGCAAAAACATTACCGGCTTCGTCCGCAACGCCGAATGGCACGACGACAATAACAACGGCAGCAACGACATCCCCGGTCTGACGCCCAGCCAGTTCGACCACGCCATTCGCGCCGTGCGCGACGACTATCCACCGCAGGCGACCGCCGCAATGCTGAACCTTCTAGACTCCCATGATGTCAATCGCGCCCTCTATGTAATGACCGAACCAGGCGATACGGGACTGGTGCAGGCCAAGCAGCGCCTGGAACTGGCGGCACTTTTCCAGTTCACCTACATCGGCGCGCCTATGGTGTATTACGGCGATGAGGTTGCGATTAACTCGCCGTCGCTGGCCAGCAGCGGGAATGGCCCTATTGGCGATCCTTACACGCGACCGCCTTATCCCTGGCTGGATCAACCAGGCGATCCGACCGTCTACGGGCCCCCCGATACCAGCGTCCAGTCGTACTACACGACCCTCGCGCACCTGCGTAAGCAGTACCCAGCACTACGCAACGGGTCGTTCATCTCGTTATTTACCGGAGATACGCTGGCCATAGGTCAAAAGCCCAACAAGGCCCGCAACACTTACGCCTATGCACGCGTGCTCGACGACGCCGACAGCGCGATGGTCGCCATGAATAATGGTTCTTTCACCAACCTGGCAGTAATTCCGGTGAACGGAATATTCTCTGATGGCACGGAACTGCAGGACGCGCTGAGCGGTACTCACTATCTAGTGCTCGGCGGAAAGGTCACTATCACTCTCGCAGCGCGCACCGGCGCTCTGCTGCTGCCGGCTCCGGCGAAGGTGGACCTGACTCCGCCCATTGGATCCATCACAACTACCCCATCTTCTAACGGAAGTGGTTGGTACAACACCAGCGCGGTCACGGTGCACTTCAGCGCAACCGATTCAGGTAGTGGCGTCGAACAGCTGCGTTACTGGATAGACGATGGCCCGGTGACTGTATCTGCGGGAAGCACTGCGTCGGCGCAAGTAACCGGCGTGGGTACGCAGATGGTGGGATTGCGTGCACGCGACAATGCCGGCAATGTTAGTTCGCTAGTGACTCTGCCCGTGAACATCGATCTGATGCCCCCGGCAGTCAGTGTCGCCGCCAATATCCGGCCGGCCACCGGCAAGATGGTTCCCGTTACCGTCGCGGGCACAATCACGGATAGCTTGTCGGGCGTCAATCCCAGCGCTGCGGCTTACGCAGTGCAGGACGAATACGGCCAGGTTCAGCCCAGTGGACCCGTGACCTTGGGGTCGGGCGGAGGCTACTCTTTCACGGTTTCACTCCAGGCGTCACGACAGGGAGGCGACAAAGACGGCCGTCATTACACGATCACGGTCAGTGCTAGAGACTTGGCGGGCAACCTCGGTTCCGCAGCGACGACCGTAACCGTGCCCCACGACATGGGACACTGAGGAATAACGCAGCCGCAACGCCGACATGTGGGCCGACTTGGTGGTAGTGAATCGCGATCTGACAACAGTTGCGCCGCCCGAGATCCCTTGCCTTACCAACGCTGGTGCTCCCATCTTCATGGTGGTGCCCAGCCCTTCGCGCGATTGGTAACTTTTCCGTTATCACTCACAGGTGCGCTATACGTCACTGACAAATGCGGGGCGAACGCGTGAAATAATGTCGGGTCATATGGAAGAAGGTTCCCGGCCTCTTTTCCACCTTGCAATCGCGCCCATGCGATACGAAATCTGACCCTCGATTTGCCTTCTCCCAGTTGTCCCCAGGTGCCCCTTCCCTTCGGTCGATTTTGATTTTCCTACGTGACTAGGAGGCGAAGCCCATGTACGACAGATCACCATCTGGCCAATTTATCTCCACTCGATTTTTGTGGAAGCCAGGAATTTCCGGCCTGCTGCCACCGCTGCGCCTCCGCTAGTGCCAGGCGTGCGTAGCGGCTCCGACAGCCGAACCTTGCGCCCTTCGCGATCAAACGTTCAGCCACCCGCCGGCCAGTTGAACTCGGGTGGCGCGTAAACCTCAACTTCAACGACCATTCGACGAAAGGGTGAGATTATGAAGAGCTTCATGATATTGTTCCTGACCCTACTGCTTGTGGCAGGTGCGGTCAGCGTGTTCGCGTCTGCATCCGTTCGCGATACATCGCTGGCGGTTGTAACGGGAACGACGCAGCCGCCAATCCACCCACCCGGACCGACTCCGCCGCGGCCCATGCCGCCGATACCGCCGCGGTTTGTAGCGGGTGACGGGCAAGCACCAATTACGCCACCCGGACCGACTCCGCCGCGGCCCATGCCGCCGATACCGCCGCGGTTTGTAGCGGGTGACACGCAGCCGCCAATCCACCCACCCGGACCGACGCCGCCGCGGCCCATGCCGCCGATTCCGCCTCGGTTTGTAGCGGGTGACACGCAAGCGCCAATCCACCCACCCGGACCGACGCCGCCGCGGCCTATGCCGCCGATACCGCCTCGGTTTGTAGCGGGTGATGGGCAAGCACCGATTACGCCACCCGGACCGACGCCGCCGCGGCCCATGCCGCCGATACCGCCTCGGTTTGTAGCGGGTGACACACAGGCACCAATCCACCCACCCGGACCGACGCCGCCGCGGCCCATGCCGCCGATACCGCCTCGGTTTGTAGCGGGTGACGGGCAAGCACCAATCACGCCACCTGGACCGACGCCGCCGCGGCCCATGCCGCCGATACCGCCCCGGTTTGTAGCGGGTGACGGGCAAGCACCAATTACGCCGCCCGGACCGACTCCGCCGCGGCCGGTGGGGCCCAAGCCTCCTCGGGTCTGACGCGTAATGAGCCCGTGCTCTTCACGGGCGGGAACGGTTGATACGTGCGATTCAGCTCACGCTCAACCGTCCCCGTGGATGGAGGCGCAGCGATGGGGCGGCCAGTGTGCAGACAAGAGTCTGCGGCACCGCCCCATCATCGTTTGGTTTTCATCTTCGAAAATTGCGGAGCGGTCAGCCTATCGCATTTGGCACGAAAAGGCCGGCGATCCACATCATTCGCCGGCTTCACGAATGCGCTATTGCAGGGCCGGCAGCTCAGGTTCCGGCGGCAAGTCAGGGTCCGGCGGATTGCGTAAGTACTTCGTTCCGCCGGTCGCTTCGTCGTAGACTTCGACCGACGGCTTGCAAACGTCGGGAGGAAGCTGCGATCCCTGGCGGGTCGTCACTTTGACAAAAGCCCGCAGTTCATGGCGTACGCCTGCTCCGCCGCCTAATTTGCTTGCCGATAAATCCAAATATCCCGCGTGCCCGCTGGCTAAACCCCTAATGCTGAACTGAGCTCGAACGGTTCCTAACCTGTCCATAAATTGAAGGGTTACGTCACACACGTCGGGTGGCAGATTACCGGGCGAACCAGTGCGGTTGACAATGTTCAGGCGCGCGCTTTCGCCTTCAACGATCGCGGACATCGGAAAGGTGAAGGTTGCGTTGGGGTTGTCTTGCGCGGCGGCTTTGGTCGGCGATCCCGCTGCTATGAGCAGGGCCACCAATCCCAGTGCTACGGTTGTGAGCCAGGATATCTGGCGAGTTATCTGCAAGAATCTTACAAGTTGCTTGTACACGATGTTCTCCTTGAATTTTAATTTTCCCGTCTGTGAATCTAGATCAACCTTGAAACAGCACCGTCTCACTCGGCCACGATCCCGGCTGGAATCGTGAAGCGCCGCAATGGTGTACCTGGCTCTGCCCACTCGTTGATCTCACCGGGCACAGGGTCGTGCCACAGCTTGTAGCAGGCAGCGATGCGCTGTGCCGATTCAGTGAGTTGCTTGCTCGGATCCGCCGGCGGTGGCTGTAGCGGACAGGCAAACCCAGCGCCCTTGGTGCGGCAGCCATCCCCTGAGACGACCGGCAACCCCTTGACCAGCTGCACTCGGTTTCCACCACTCGCGAGCGAGGCATCCACGATCTTGTACTGCTGCTTGGTCAGGTGTTGATCGAACCCTGGGCAATCCTTAAAGTAGGACATCACGTCGTGACGGTCGGGCGCGAGCGTGTACGGACGGTCGTGCGCCGGCACGTTCGGGTCATGATGAATGGGGAAGTGGACGGTGAGTGGAACCGTCGGATGGCTGGGATCGCAGTTAGCCGTGGGGTCGCTCTTGTAGTAGTCCAAGAACACGGAGCCGGCGGCGTCTGGCGGCGTGTCGCTCAGCCCGTCGCCGTCAAAAACCTTCAGTCCATTTGCCTCGGAGGAGTGGCCGCCCGCCACGAAGCTTCGGACGTCCGTCTCGGCCTGGGCTACGGTCGCCGGAGTATCGCCGGGGAAAGTATGGCTCAGGCCGAAGTAGTGTCCTATTTCATGGGCCAGGTCGGGGCCCGAGAACCCCGATCCAAGAACGACGTAGTACAAATTGCGGCCGGAATAACCCCCACTGGCATAGAGCAGTTCATAGTGATGGGCTTGGTCGTCCCATTTCACGTACTCCGAGCCGCCGCGGCTGAAGACCACCAGCTTACCCGCACACTGTAGCGCGGTGGCCGCGCGCGCCATCGCTGCCGGGCTTTTGTCGCACAGTGTGTCGGTGTCGGATACTTGGTGCTTGATGCCTGCAATGGATGCGACCGTCGCCCCGGGAGGCAGGATGCAGTCGTGATTTAACGCTGTGCTCTGGAGGACCGTCGTGAAGCTCGATGCGCTATCAAGCACGAACTGCACGTCCCCACCATTACGCTTGTAGATTGCGTTGGCACCCTCGATTGCAGCCTTGGCAGTAGCTTCTGTTAGCGTACTGGCGTGGGCTCCGTCATCATCCGCGGTACGAATGAAGAGCACGGATATTTTTGAGTCGGCTCGTCCCGGCATTGCCGTTGCCAAAAGGCACAGGCACACTGCCATCAACCACCACAACACCGTTGTCTTATGTCGCGTGGTCTGGTTGGTTCCTGCAGCGGCTTGGTCATTTGTGTTTCTCATAGCTTCTCACCCCATTCCAGGCGACCAGGATTCATGCCGCCTGCGTTGTGCGCGCCTTGCGCTGGCTCGTTACCGCGCAGACGGCTTGTCCGTCCTGTTTGAGTTACTGAGTCGCCAGCCTGAAGTAGCCGCAGCAGGATGGGCGCTCAGTCTTTCTTCTTTGGGACGCCGATTGCAATCCAATTCACCTTGTAAGGTTGCAGATCGCCCGGGGGGGTTTGGTTGCCGCTGATCACTTGGAATCCGGTCTGAGTGATCTTTCGGATCGTTTCCGCATGTCCTACTTCCGAGTCTGATCCATCCCAGAACGAGGAGACCAGCACTACTGGCGCTGTTTCAAATTCCACGCTGAAGTCGATCGTCAGGGTTGGGCCGTGCTTGGGTTTCGAGCCAGAGTCAATGAAATTCATGATTTTGTCCTTTCAGTCATTTCGGGTTGTGGGAAATTCCTGGTACATAGAACCCTCGTGAAAGACGCTTGTACCCTTTTGAGCCTGTGCACCTACTTCCCCATTAACCGGGCCTGTCGTTGGCCTGAGGTTGGTGGGTTGTCACGCGAGCCACTTTGCTCGACCTCGCTCCTGCGCTCAATAGACCGGGACTGTTTTGCGCCTGTACTAGCCCTGTACCGGATGTAAGTTGTTCGGTTTCAACGTCGCCTCGACTTGTACTTACTGTGTGGAGCATTTTTTGGGGGAGGTCGGATTGTTTCGGTTTCCTCGAACGGGTGCCCGCCAGTAGCGGCGCCGCCCACACCAAAGGGTTGTTTCGTCCCTCGTGTCACGGTGGTAAACTCACGCAACCCTCAGAAACACTCAGGGACACGCATGGGCGCGCCGGCAGAGCTTCGCTTCGCAGACTTCGAGGTGAACCCTCGGTCTGGTGCGCTGCGCCGCAACGGTAGCAAGGTCAAACTTCAGGACCAGCCCTTTCAGATTCTCGTTCTGCTGCTCGAACGCCGCGGCGAGATCGTCTCTCGTGAGGACATCCGCCAGAAGCTTTGGACCTCCGATACCTTCGTTGACTTCGACAACGGGCTGAATATTGCCGTCAAGAAGCTGCGTATCGCCCTGGGCGACGACGCCGACGCCCCTGCTTACATCGAAACCTTGCCGCGGCGCGGCTATCGCTTCATCGCGCCCGTAACCAGGACCCAAGACCCGCCCGCTGAAGCCAATGGGCTGGTTGGGAAGAAGGTTTCCCACTATCGCGTCCTGGAGGTAATCGGCGGCGGCGGCATGGGGTTGGTGTACAAGGCGGAGGACCTCAAGTTGGGCCGCCGCGTCGCCCTTAAGTTCCTGCCGGAGGAACTGGCAACGGACTCGATAACGCTACAGCGCTTCGATCGCGAAGCGCGGACCGCCTCGTCGCTGAACCACCCGCATATCTGCACGATTTACGAAGTGGAAGAATACGAAGGCCAGCCCTTCATCGTGATGGAGTTGCTGGAGGGCGAGACGCTGCGTGATCGGCTGGCGGCAAGCGAGGGGGCGCTTGGACTCGAAGAGATCCTGGACATCGCGCTGCAAGTTACCGATGGCCTGGCAGACGCGCACGAGAGGGGAATCATCCATCGCGACATCAAGCCGGCCAACATCTTCATCACCAACAAGGGAGTGTGCAAGATTCTGGACTTTGGGCTGGCCAAGCTGGTGGAAGCGCCGACGATGGAAGAGCCGGGCTTCAGACCGGCGAACGGAGAGCCTGATTTGAAAGGGCGCGGCTTCAGCCGCGCCGTTGCGGCGTCCTCATTTGAGGTGAGCGGGCTTCAGCCCCGACCGGGGCTGGAGCCCGCTACTAATGATAAGAATGATGCTTTTAACGGCACGCCTGAAGGCGTGCCCTTTCAAAGCCCGAGCTCGGCCGACGCCACTCTTACCCGCACCGGATCGGCGATGGGCACGGCGGGCTACATGTCGCCGGAGCAGGTGCGCGGCGAGAAGCTGGATGCCCGCACCGACATCTTCTCTTTCGGCCTGGTGCTGTACGAGATGGCCACCGGGCAGCGTGCTTTTAGCGGTGAAACGGCTGCCGTCGTGCACGAGGCCATCGTCAACGACACAGCGATTACCGCGCGCGAGCTCAATCCCACACTTCCGGCAAAGCTGCTCACCGTCATTGACAAGGCGCTGGAGAAAGATCGTGAGCGACGCTATCAGTCCGCCGCGGAAATGCGTGCCGACTTAACGGCGGCAACGTCCGGCTCCATTTGCCGGCAACCGGAGACGGGCGACGCAAGGCCAGGCTGATCGGCATGGCAGCGGTGATCGCGGCCTTCGCGGCGGCGGCTTCGATTGGGGCCTACAAACAGCTCCATAAGAATCCCCTGCTGCTGCCGGATACGCGCAACATGACGATTCGCCCGCTGACCGACAAAGACACCATCGTATTGGCTGACTGGGAGAACAAAACTAGTGACCCGGTCTTTTACGAGGCGTTGAGTCTTGCTATTCGTATCGATCTTTACCAGTCGCCATATCTGAACATTCTGGCACAGGGAAAAATCAAACGGGAGCTGGATCTGATGGGCCACCCTGGGATTGGTTGGCCGACACCTGAACCAGTGACGTTTGACTTAGCGAAACAAATTTGCCTGAGGACGAACAGCACTGCCGTTCTAGGCGGGTCAATCTCCGATCAAGGTAACGGATATCACCTCGCACTAAGAGCTGTGAGCTGCCAAACCGGGGTGCTTCTTGCCAGCGGCGAAGGCGACGCAGTTGACAGAAGCACAATCGTTAAAACCCTAGGAGTCCTAGGGCTTCGTATGAGGGCGCGCTTAGGCGAACCTGAGGATTCGCTGCGAAAATTCAACGCGCCGCTGGAGCAGGCTGCGTCTCCCTCCCTCGAAGCACTTCAGGCAGTCGAACAGGCTTATAACCGCCAGAAACCCGCAGATCAGATTCCTCTTGTCCGCCACGCTATTGAGATTGACCCCAACTTCGCGCGGGCCTATTGGACAATGGGGGTCGCACTCACGAATGAGGCCGCTCTGGACTTGGGAAGCAGTTTGGCTGCGCAGAGTCTTACAAAGGCTTTCAATCTGCAAGAACGAGTCGACCAGCTGACACGTTACAAGATCGAACACACATACTACCAAGAGGTCACAGGCGAACTAAACAAAACCGAGCAGGTCTTGCTGCAATGGCTCCAACAGTACCCAAGAGCCCGCATTGATCCCGCCTTCCTTTTAAGTCTGGGCGATTTGCACAGAATCATGGGGAATTGGGAAGCCTGTGTCTCCGTGGCGGAGGAATATCATCGCGACAAGCCGGACTTGGTGTCTAATTACGCTGAGCTGATTTGGTGCGATTTCGCATTAGGCAGACTGAGCCAAGCCAGGTCGGTGTCCGAAGAGGCGCGAGCTCGAGGTCTTGATACTGCCTTCTTACGCCGAGTCCGTTATGATTTGGCTTTCCTTCTAAACGACAGCCCGGGAATGCAAGAACAGGTTGCCTGGGCAGAGCGGGAAAACAATTTAAACCTGCTTTGGATGCAATCTGATACCGAGGCCTTCCACGGACACTCACGCCGAGCGCGCAAGCTGGCAGAGCGTGTCATGGGTCTCGCGCTCCGTACAGGCGACAAAGAGAAGGCAGCTACATTTAGGGCTGAGCTGGCGCTGCGAGAAGCCGAAATCGGCAATACGAATGCAGCGCTGGGATTTGCCCATGACGCTCTTGCTTTGCACAAGATCCCTGGGGTGGAAATCCTGAGCGCCGTGACCTTTGCGAGAGCCGGTAGAGCTGAGGAGGCACAGCAACTCGCAGACGACGTGAATCGCAACCACCCTCTGAACGACGCGATTCAAAGCAATTGGTTGCCGAGTATATTCGCGGCAGCTAATTTGGGCACCGATCCGCAGGCAGGTATCCGCCGGTTGAACCATGCATACCCCTATGAACTGGGCGATGTATCGTTTACAACAGAAGCGTTTGGACGTCTGTATCCGGTTTACATGCGCGGCTTGTGCTACCTGCAAGCGCGGCAAGCTCAGCAGGCCGCCGCCGAATTTCAGAAGATTCTCGATCATTATGGTGTAGTGGGGAACTTCATCATCGGTGCGCTAGCCCATCTGCAGCTCGGCCGCGCACAAGCGATGATGGGCGACAAGGAGGCTGCACGCAAGTCGTATCAGGATTTCCTCACCCTCTGGAAAGATGCCGATCCCGACATCCCCATCTACCGGCAAGCCAAGGCCGAATACGCACGCCTGCAGTGACTCCGCCCTGGCTTCTTGGCGTCGGCGTTACTATGGAAGCCGGAGGCATTGTCCCTCATGTTCACCTCGCAACCTATCGGCTTCATCAGCAGTCCTTACCGGGAGACAAAGGAGATTCCCAAAGGTCTGGGAGCTCAACACCACGCCGACGGTGTGCTTAAGATCTTGCCCGAGTTTGCACCGGGACTCAGCGACATCGAGGGCTTCTCGCACCTCATTGTCCTCTGGGAGTTCGATCGCTCCGTTGACTTCGAACTCATCTGCAACCCGCCTGTTGACAACCAACCGCATGGAGTATTCGCGACCCGCTCTCCGCGGCGTCCCAATCCGATTGGGTTGACCATTGTCGAGTTACTCCGCCGCCAAGGCGCCGATCTGCAGGTTCGCGGGGTTGACATGCTGGATGGGACACCGATCCTCGACATCAAGCCCTACCTGTCGAGCATTCCGCCTGAGAAGCTTCGCCGTGGCTGGTTGGCCGAAGCCGAAGGCCGGGCAAAGTGAGGAGCCCTTCAAAGAGGGACGCTCGCCTGTCGAAATACAGCGCACCCCCAGCCCTTCGGCTCTGGTAACGTATTTATTGCCACTTGCGTCTAACAACGTGTGAAGCCGCAGTGAATCCCCTTACATTCCAGCCACAAGCTCACCGCGACTGTATAATTTTCGTTTGGCATGTTAGCCCCAGGAGAAGTAAGTAATGGATTCGCAAGTTTCAGGTTTCAGGCAAAAGTTTAAAGGCAATCGTTTTGCCTCAACCTTGGTGGTTCTGGCCACTCTAACGCTGGGCATTTTAATCGGCACGGTTGTGTCCGGTGGGGTGAAGGGCAAAGAGAAAAACTCTTCTGCTGACGCAACTCCGCTGCAGGTTCCCTCGCCGGTACAGCTATCGAGCCAGTTTTCCCAGATCGCTCGGCAGATGGAACCCTCGGTGGTCAACATCAGCACCGAAACCTCGATCAAAAACCCGCATGGACGTCGCGGCATGCAGCAGGGGCCCGACGACGGACAGGGCGGCGGCGACGAAGACAATCCATTCCAGGATTTCTTCAATCGCTTTTTCGGCGGCCAGGGCGGGCAAGGTGGTCAGGGCGGCCAAGGCGGGCCTGACCAGGGCCTCGGCCCCGACGATCTTCGCGAACGCTCGCTGGGCTCCGGCGTCATCGTTGATGCCAAGGGCTACATCGTCACCAACAATCACGTTGTCGAGAAGGCTGATCGCATCCGCGTAAAGCTGATGGACGACCCCGCCACGGTCACCTACGACGCTACCGTGATCGGTGTTGACAAGGAAACCGATCTGGCCGTCATCAAGATTGACGCCAAGAAGTCGCTGCCCGCCGCGAAGCTGGGCAATTCTGACAGCATGTCCGTCGGCGACTGGGTGCTGGCCGTAGGCAGCCCGTTCGGTCTCGATGAGACCGTCACCGCCGGCATCGTTTCCGCCAAGGGCCGCAACATCGTTCCCAACCGGCAGTTTGAGTCCTTCATCCAAACCGACGCTGCCATCAATCCCGGCAACTCGGGAGGTCCGCTGGTCAACATGGCCGGCGAAGTGATCGGAATCAATACCGCTATTTACACCAGTGGAGGCGGATATCAGGGCGTCGGCTTCGCCATGCCGTCCAACACCGTTGTCGCGGTTTACAACCAGCTGATTGGACCGGAGCACAAGGTTTCGCGCGGTTCGATCGGCGTAGAGTTTAACGCCGTTCCCAATCCGGCGGTGGCTCGTGTCTATGGAGTCACAAGCGGCGTCACCATCGCGCACGTTACCCCGAACGGCCCGGCAGACAAGGCGGGCCTGAAGACCGGCGACACCATCGTCTCGGTCGACGGCAAGCAAGTGAAGACGGGCGACGAACTGGTGGCTGAGATTTCCGCCATCAAGCCCGGAAGCACTGCCAAGATCGGGTACGTTCGCAATGGCAAGACCTCGAGTGCGGAAGTGACCATTGCTGACCGTTCCAAGCTCTTCGCCGCCCGCCTGGGCGACCAGGAGGAGGGTGGTGAGCAAGCTCAGCCGCAGGAAAGCAAGTTCGGCATTAAAGTTCGCGGCATCACGCCCGACATGGCCAGCCGTTATCAGCTCCCCAATACCAAGGGAGTGATCGTGCAGGACCTGAAGCCCGACGGCTTCGGCGACACCGTCGGCTTAAGCCGTGGCGATGTCATCCTTGAGGTCAACAAGCAGCCGGTGAATAGCGAAGACGACTTCCAGAAGATCGAGTCCCAGACGAAGAGCGGACAGGATGTTGTCTTCCTGGTTCGCCCGCGCGGTACGCGGGACAACACCACGGTCTTCATGGGAGGGACCCTGCAGTAACCAGTAGGTAACGTTCCCGGCAATTCAGGTAACAACTAAGCAAACCAGGCGGACGCACCGGGGCATCGAACCAAAACGATGCCCGGTGCTCCGGGGTTTCATTTTGGGATTCCGGGATGCTTTTTATTGTTTCCAACAGGTTAAGGCTTCATTACAATGGAGCCGCATTCTAGATTTCATAGATTTCTCTTTGAGGTGGTCGTTGCCTATCGCAATTCGTATATCTCAATGCGCAGGTATTCTGGTTGGGTTGTTGCTGGTGGCCACCATGGCTTCAGCAACATCGACAACCAAGACAAAAACCAGCACCGCCCAGCTCACCAAGACGCACTCCTCGACCCATCATCATTCCGCCAAGTCCAAGTCCAAAACGAAAACTGCCGCTCATACCCACGGTCAGCGCGGGATCGACGAGCAGCGTACCCTGGCCATTCAGAACGCCCTCATCAAGGAGCATTACCTTAGTGGTGAGCCGTCCGGCAAATGGGACGACAATACCCGCGATGCCATGACCCGCTACCAGGCGGCCAACGGCTGGCAAACCAAGCTCACCCCGGACTCGCGGGCGCTGATCAAGCTGGGTCTGGGCCCCGACCATAAGGGCCTGCTGAATCCGGAGACAGCAAACATCCCTTCGCCGCATGAACTCGGGGTGGACAACGGAACTCAGCCCGGCGGCTCGACCGAGCAGCAATAAGAGCAGCAGGTATTTGAAGTTTGATAGGCGCGGACCTTCCGCGCCTTTTGTATGCGCGCGATAGCTCGTCTAAAGCTTCATCTTTGTTGCGTTCTCGAACATGGGCGCCGGGTCGTAAGGATTCACAAACCTAGGTGCCGGGTCGTAAGGATTCTCGACTTTTGGTATTAAGTCCGTACCCCTCGGAAATCGCCGAATGCCCGGATAGTCAATGATTGACTGGCTAGACTCATGCTTGACGGGACTGACCAACGGCCCAACCCATCCGTTATCCTGACCCGAATAGCTTCCCGGCGAAGTGGTCATCGCACTACCGGGTGCCGCCCCGTTGAACATCATATGGTACTTCTCGTACGGGTCCGTGTTGAAGTTGTACACACTGCCTGCCGTAAGATTTTCCTGCTGACCCGCCGGACTTGGTTCCGGCCCACTCTTGATTCCCGGCGAACGCCGGCCACCTTCATCGGCAGAGCTTTTGTCGCCGCCAAACGAAATTGTTACGGCATCCGGATAGGCATCTAGCCACGCGCCATTGAAAGGGTCCGAGTAATCGCCAAGTTGCGGCTTGCCGGGAAATTCTGGCGCAGGATTGGGCGATGGGAACCAGGGGTGAAGCGAACGTGAGGTGTCGCCGTTGGCGTAGACGCCGGCATAGGAGGGTGCGAAACTCTTGATTTCGTCGAAGCCGCGTTCGGTAGAGTAGGCCGCCGGCTTGTCGCCCAAATGCGCCTTACCCGACATCAAGTGGCCGTCGGCGGCAATGGCCAAAGCACACCAGAAAGGAATCGTAGAAAGTGAAAGAATCAAGGAGCTGATTCGCCGCCACCCTGTGCCGAACACTGCGAGAACCAAGGCAGCTACCGACAGGCAGTAGCCGCTGAACAGGAAAATCGCGACGAAGGGCGTCAGTCGATCCAATCCGCTCGCCAGAATGTCGGGAAATCCGCCCTCCTGAGCTTCGTATATCTCAATGATCCCATATAACATGAACGAAGCCGTAGCGAGAGTCAGCGCGAGAAAGCCTGACACCGTGCGCCAGCCCTTCGTCGACCTGATTCCTTCACTTCTTAACTTCCACCATGAGTAGCAGAGCAAGATCAGATAAGGAGAGAAAAGTAGCAGGTTTCGCACGACAATCATGTATTGAGGCTCTGTGCCATGCGCAAAATCCGATCGCGGAATACGCCATGTAAGTTCCTCGTCGAATAATCCTCCGAATGCCAACGTCACGACGCACAAGTCGAAAAGCACGATGAGAAAGCCGACGCGCGCCGTGAACGGATTCCTGGTCTTCAAGATCATCGACGCCCCGATTGCGAGAGAACCCACAACAAACGCGATGAGCCAATATACGAAAGGCAGTTCAGATAGCATATGGCGCCCTCCTCTTTACCGAAGGCGAAGCGAACTACTGGCAATCCCGGGATGCAACGACAGGCGGATGCTGCTGCCCGTGTTAAACACAAGTCTTATTGCGGCAGGAGCCGAAGCACGCATCGGGTCGGACGACGCAATGATTCCGCGCTCCCCTTCAGCGATCCTCCCGCTGTCGCACTGTCAGTGCCGCGGGCCTAGTCGGTCGACTGTAGCCGCGCGAACGGACTGGCATCACCATCTGGCGTGATTGTAGGACTCGTCTACTCGTTAGACCAGTCAAAAACTTTAGCCATCGTCCACCCGGAACCCGTTCCGCAGAACTGACCCATTTGGCGTCCCGATTCCAGGAGATGGCTCCCTGATTGCCGGCAATCCAGAAACCGGAAAAATCCGTCATGGAGTTTGATTTTTGTCCGACAAGATCTTTGTCTAAAGTGGACGGTGATCAAAGGTATCAGAACGAATTGCGTTGAGACTTTTTCAACTTAAGTGGGCCTGGCGCGGGGCTTTCGCACCTTTTGCTTATGCACTCCTCCTCCCTGTTAGCACCTGGGAAGAGGATATTTTCGGTGGCCATTCACTTCGGCCGGGAAGGCTGAATTCCCGTTGTGCTAATCTCCATCTTCGTACTTCAGCCGTACCTGAGCGAGGATCCATGAGCCAGCAAAAACACAACTTCCAGATGGACTACATTGAATTTCCCGCCACCAACATTGAGGCGACCAAAAAGTTCTACACCCAGGTGTTTGGCTGGAAGTTCACCGACTACGGTCCGGGTTACACCAGCTTTAACGATGGCCGTCTCGGAGGGGGCTTCAACAGCGAATCCGAACCCGCAAGCGCCGATGGCAAAACCACCCGCGGCGTGCTCGTCGTCCTGTATGCCACTTCGCTGGACGACACTCGTGCCAAGGTAATCGCAGCCGGCGGGAAAATCGTCCGCGAGATATTCGAGTTTCCCGGCGGCAAACGCTTCCACTTCGCCGACCCGAACGGCAACGAACTGGCTGTCTGGAGCGAGTAAATGCCGGCCATCCCCGCAGGACCGCCAACTGCGATTCAGCCTGGCGGCAGCACCCGGCTCAATGCCTTATTGATCCGCAGCATCGTCGTCGGAGCCCTCGGCGGCCTGCTGTTCGGCTTCGACACCGCGGTCATCGCCGGGACCACGCAACAGCTCACCCAGGTCTTCAACCTGACCGCGAACCAACTGGGCTTTACCGTCTCCATCGCGCTGCTGGGAACAATCATTGGCGCCCTGTGTTCGGGCGTTCTGGGAGACAAGCTGGGAGGCCGCGAGAGCCTGCGCATCCTGGCTGCGTTCTACATCATTTCGGCGCTCGGCTGCGCCTTCGCCTGGAACTGGCCATCGCTGCTCATCTTTCGCTTCATCGGCGGACTCGGCATTGGGGGCTCGTCAGTCCTCGGCCCGGTGTATATCGCCGAGATCGCTCCCGCCCGCTGGCGAGGCTTTCTGGTGGGTTCGTTCCAGATCAACATCGTCATCGGGATCCTGGTCGCCTATCTCAGCAACTACCTCATTGAACTGGCCAACTTTGGCATGAACGAATGGCGCTGGCAGCTTGGCGTCGCTGCAGCTCCTGCCATCCTGTTCCTGATTATGCTGTTCGGTATTCCGCGCAGCGCACGCTGGCTCGTAACGCAATATCGCCTGCCGGAGGCGCTTGAGGTCCTGAAAAACTTTGGCGCCGACAATCCCCAGGGCGAACTCGACGAGATCGTCGCCTCCGTGCACGTGGAGGACGCGCCCCACTCAGAGCCGCTCTTCCAGCGCAAGTATTTGCTACCGATCTATCTCGCCTTCGCCGTCGCCGCTTTCAACCAGTTGGCCGGGATCAACGCCATCCTGTATTACCTGAACTACATTTTCGCCATGGCGGGCTTCAACAAGGTGTCCGGCGATCTGCAGGCTGTCGCAGTTGGCGCGATGAACCTGGTGGCGACGCTGGTGGGCATGTCGCTCATCGACAAGCTGGGCCGCAAGACGCTGCTGCTGATTGGCGCAGTCGGCATGACCTTCTGCCTGAGTGGCGTGGCCGTAATCTTTTTCACGCATCAGCACCAGGGGCTGCTGGTCTGGTTCCTGGTCGCTTACATCGCGTTCTTTGCGATTTCTGAAGGCGCAGTCATTTGGGTGTACATCAGCGAAGTATTTCCCAACCGGGTGCGCTCGAAGGGGCAGAGCCTGGGTAGCTCGACTCACTGGATCATGAACTTCGCCATTTCGCTGGTGTTTCCGTATTTCGCCGTGCGCTTTGGCGGCGGATATCCGTTCGTGTTCTTCGCCGCCATGATGGCGCTGATGTTCTTCGTGGTGTTGTTCACCTTCCCCGAAACCAAAGGAGTCACGCTGGAGCAGATGCAGCACAAACTGGGGATTGAGTACTAGGGACGGTGCCAGTTTGCAAACTCTCCTTGACTTGTTCGCAATTTGCGAACATCCTAGTCAGTGCACGTAATCAGCCGAAAAAAGCTGTTGCAGGCTGCTCGACAGCATGGCGATCTGCTTGCTCCGCTGGACGTGTGGTTCCGGGTGGCAAAGAAGGCAAATTGGAAAACGCTGAGTGAAGTGAGGGCGACATTCCCGTCGGCTGATGCGGTTGGCAAGTACACCGTATTCAACATCAAAGGGAACTCATATCGCGTAATCGTCGAAATCAATTATCGCAGCCAACGGCTGTTTGTTCGGCATGTGCTCACGCACGCTGAGTATGATCGAGGGAGTTGGAAGCAATGAATGTAGCTATTGCCAATCCCGCTTACACAAACTTGCTGGCCAAGGTGCCTCCCAAAGTCATCCGCAGCGAAGCGGAGAACGAGTACTACATTGAGGCGCTATATGCGCTTGAGCAAAAGCGGTCGCTGACCCGCGAGGAAAAAGAATTCGCCGATCTGCTCACGCTTCTGATCGAAGACTTTGAGGAGAGACGCTACCAGATGCCGCCCGCGACGCCGCTCCAGGCGCTGTCATTCTTGATGGAGCAGCACGGTCTGAAACAGAAGGACCTCGCAGACATCTTCGGCGCCCGCAGCCTCGTTTCGGAAGTGATGAACGGCAAGCGAGAACTTACCAAGGAGCAAATTCGGCGGTTGAGCCAGCGATTTCACGTGTCGCCAGAGATCTTCTTCTAGTGAGATTCAACTTGGATAACCTGATCCCAGAGCGTCCTCAGAAATTGGATTGAAGGTCTGCTCCCGAATGTTCTCTTCTTGCCCTTTCCCCTGCTGGCTGTCTGGTCGCTGCCCTTGCTTGCGCTTCCGGGTTTCAGATTTCGAGCGTAGGATTGCGGAGCGCTATATCGCGAACACTACTGGAGCGAATCTCCAATGAAGCGTAGTCTCCCTGTGCTGGCGGTTGTTCTTTTTGCGTGCTGCGCATTCGCGCAGACCTCGTCTGATCCTCCCGATCCCCACAAGCTGGTGCTCGATCGTCTGCAATCCATTACTGCCATTCCTCTGGAGACCTGGCAGGCGCACGCGGCCGACCTGCCGCACGGGGAAGACCCCGCGTTGAATGCATCTGACTGGCAGTCTGTGAAGGTCAAAGAAGACTGGAAGGGCTCGCGCTGGCTGCGCCAAACATTCGAGGTTCCGGCACAGTTGAACGGCTACAACCTGCAAGGCGCACGCGTCTCTCTCGATCTGCACGTCAGCAGCGACGACGCCATCCAGGTCAGCGTCTTCGCCAACGGCAACATGGTGTCGCGCACCGACGAAGATGGACAGGTGCCGGTCACGCTGATCGAGAACGCGCAGCCCGGCCAGAAAGTTGGTCCTCGCCGTTCGCGTGCTGGACACCGGCGGTGGCGGCTGCTGTGGCGGCGACTCCACCCGCATCCAGCAAGCTGAGCTTCGCATTGAGCCTCCGCCCAACCGTCCCGATCCCGCGCTGATGCGGCTGCAAATTCTCTCGGCCGAGCCAGTCATTGCCGCGTATCCGGACGGCAAGGCCGAGCGCGAGCAGCAACTCGACGCGGCCGTGAAAGCCATCAACGTCGCTGCTCTCGACCACGGCGACCAGCAGGCCTTCGACGCGTCGTTGCGCGACGCCCAAACCAAGCTCGACGCCCTTGCGCCCATACATGAAGCAGTTCAGCATCGCCGCCGTCGGCAACAGCCACATCGACATGGCCTGGTTGTGGCCGTGGACCGAGACCGTCGAAGTTGTGCGCAACACCTTCGGCACCGCGCTGCAACTGATGCGCGAGTATCCCGACTTCAAATTCACCGCCAGCGCCGCGCAGGCTTACGAGTGGATCGAAGAAAAATATCCGGCGATGTTCCAGGAGATCCAGCAGCGGGTGAAGGAAGGCCGCTGGGAGGTGATCGGCGGCATGTGGGTCGAGCCGGACCTCAACATGCCCGACGGCGAATCGCTGGTGCGCCAGATCCTCTACGGCAAGCGCTACTTCAAGCAGAAGTTCGATAAAGACATCAACATCGGCTGGAACCCCGACTCGTTCGGCTACAACTGGCAACTGCCGCAGATTTACAAGCGCTCTGGCATCGACTACTTCGTCACTCAGAAGCTGCTCTGGGCGTCGGAGTTCACCAAGTTTCCCTATCGGTTGTTCTGGTGGCAGGCGCCGGACGGCAGCCGTCTGCTGACCTATTTTCCCAGCGACTACGCCAACCGATCGATCCGCAGAAGATGGCGCGCGACTCCGCTGTTTACGGCCCGATGATGTGGAAGTACAACGGCGGAACGAATTCGGCGCCCGCCGGCGGCTTGGACATGATGTACCTGTACGGCGTGGGCGATCACGGCGGAGGTCCGACGCGCCAGGACCTCGACACCGCGCTGCGCTGGCAGAAGGGCGACCTGGTCTATCCCCAGATCAACTTCTCCACCGCGGGGCAATATTTCTCAGACTTGGAGAAGAACAAGAGCGAACTGAAGATTCCGACCTGGGATGGCGAGCTGTATTTCCAATATCACCGCGGCGTGCAGACGACGCAATCGGAAGAGAAGCGCGGCAATCGCCAGAACGAAGAGCTGGTGCTGAACGCGGAGAAAGTGGCCTCGATCGAGACGCTGTTCGGCGCCCCTTATCCGCAGCAGAACTTCGACACCGCGTGGAAGGACATCCTGTTCAACCAATTCCACGACATCCTGCCAGGCTCGGGCATTCACATCAACTACGTGGACGCGGCGCGCCAGTACGCCGTGGCTTCGCGCATCGACGACGACATCATCAACGGCTGCGCTGGCCGATATTGCGTCGCAGCGTGAAGTCGGATGGCGTGAGCGTGCTGGTCTTCAATCCGCTGTCGTGGACGAGGACCGATGAAGTTGAGTTCGACGCGCAGTTCCCGGCGCCGGTGAAGGGAGTTGGGCGGTGGATCCGGATGGCAATCCACTGCCGGCTTCAAGTGCTCAGCAACGATGCGCAGACAGGTCGAGTGACGATTGCGATTGCTGGCGGAGAACATTCCCGCGACCGGGTACAAGCTCTTACGGTTGGAAACTGTCGCCGACGGCCTTTCAGGTCTGCGGCGAAATGCGTTCCCTGGGCAAGCATTTCGTTACTGCCAGTGCCGATTCGCTGGAAAACGAATTCGTCCGCCTCAAGGTCGACCCCAAAACCGGCTGCATTACCAGCCTGGTTGACAAGCGCAGCAATACCGAAGCTCTCGCACTCCCGGTGCCGAGCGAGGGCTCGCCGGCGGCGTCTCCGGACGGGCTGCCGTGCGGAAACCTGCTGCAAGCCTTCGTGGACAAGCCCAAGCGCTGGGACGCGTGGAACATCGATGCGGACTTCGTCAAGCAGCATTGGGACCTGATGCAAGCCGACGAAGTGAAGCTGGTGGAGAACACGCCTCTGCGTGCGGTCATCCGGGTGAAGCATCACTTCCAGAAATCGACCTTTGTGCAGGACATCACCATGTATCCTGGCGTGCCGCGGGTTGACGTCCACATGCAGGTCGACTGGCACGAGCAACACATCCTGCTGAAGGTCGCGTTCCCGGTCAGAGCGGAGAGTGACAAAGCGACCTTCGAAATACCCTACGGCAGCGTCGAACGGCCGACGACGCGCAATACGCCCGCCGAGCAGGCGCAGTTCGAGGTTCCGGCGTTGCGCTGGGCCGACATCTCGGACGCCATCCACGGCTTCAGCCTGCTAAACGACAGCAAGTATGGTTACGACGCCAAGGACAACGTGTTGCGTCTCTCCTTGCTGCGGTCGCCGACCTGGCCTGATCCCGAGACCGATCAGGGACAGCACGAGTTCACCTACTCGCTTTATCCGCATGGCGGAACCTGGCGCGAAGCGATGACCGTGCACCAAGGCTACGAGCTGAATTATCCGCTGATGGCGGTCACGACCACGCAGACATCCCGGCACGCTGCCGGCAGAGAAATCATTCTTCAGCACGACGCGAAGACAACGTCGTCATAACAGCCATCAAGAAACAGGCTCCGCAGCCGCCGGTGCAGGCCATCTATGACGGCCAGCCCCGAACCGTTCATCCCGAGGAAGGCGGGCTCATCATTCGCTTCTACGAATGGGCCGGCAAGAAGGGCGACATTCATCTCAACCTGCCACAGCCGGGCGTAGCAGCATGGGAGATGAACCTGATGGAGGTGGCGCAGAGTCCGCTGTCGCTGGCCGCGAACCCCAACGTCCTGACAGTGCCCACGAACCCTTACGAGATCAAGACAGTGAAGGTGCAGTTCGGAAGTCAGTGACCGGGAAGTGTATCTATCATGCGCTCGATCACGTTTTGTCTGGCATTGTAGCTACTGGCTTCGTCATTGTCTGCGGCCGATTTAGGGATTCTGAAGGGAATTTCATCGATCCCAAGCACAATCCGAACGATCAAACGGCATTGGCGTCCCCGGGCCTGAGATTTGTTATCTACATTTTCCATTCCTAAAGGGGCGGGCCATCTTGAATTTCATTTCGGAAACCGGCCTGGATCGTTTGGCTAGACCCGTGGCAATTACCGTTCTTGCTTTAGAATAAGTGCGAGGCAGATACAAATGGCGAACTCAACCATTACGATTCCGCTGGATCCGCAAACCGCGCGAGCCTACGACTCTGCGGCCCCAGAGGAAAAGCGCAAGATTCAAGCGCTCTTGAGCCTCTGGCTGCGGGAGCTTGCCGCGGGTGAGCATGGTTCGCTACAAAGACTTCTCGACGATCTCGGCCGGCAGGCGCAAGCCCGTGGACTCACACCCGAAACGTTGGAATCTCTCCTAAAGGGCGCGTGATTGCGCTACGTCTTCGACGCCAACGTTCTTATCAGCGCGTTGCTGTTGCCCAATTCCAAACCTCGCCGTGCGCTAGATCTGGGGCTGGCCGCGGGGAAACTCCTGCTGTCTTTTGCGTTGCTTGCTGAGCTCTATGACGTTCTCAGCAGACAGCGTTTTCGTCGATATATTGATGAGGAAGATGTTCGTGGATTTCTAGCGGCCCTGACGCGGGAGTCCCAGTGGGTCGAGACGAGCGCCGGAATTCGGCTGTGCCGCGACCCCAAGGACGACAAGGTTCTAGATCTCGCGGTTAGTGGAGAAGCAAGATATATCGTGACCGGCGATTCCGACCTTCTTGTACTCAACCCGTTTCAGGGCATTCAAATTCTTTCACCGGACCACTTCCTGAATCTGCCGTACCCGGCAATGTAAGGGCTCTTGTGATTAGCTGTAACCCCCCGCCCAAAAGTCTCTGCTCCTAGCTCTTCTCGACTCGACTGCCCTCATCGGCGATCCGGTCATCAAGCACTCATAGCGCGGCTGTGATCGAACCGCAAAAGTCGAATCACGAAGTTCCGAACTGGGAAGCCTCACTTCGACAAGAAGCCATCAAGGTCTAGAATTCACATAGGACAGAAACAGATACGGCCTTCACGTCCCCAAGTGCCATAGAGACGATATCGATTTCTATAATTTTTTGACCGAGCAAATCACTTACACATGCCAGAACTCGAAGCCATCGCGCAATCTAGTAACGTTCCTGAGATCGCCAGAATTCCCGGAACCGAAGAATGCAGCGTCACCCTCGACGGGGTGCGTTGGCGCTATCTTCGCGCTGGTTCAGGTCCTCCGTTGCTGCTGCTCCACGGGTTCATGGCGTATTCTTTTTCCTGGCGCTTCAACATGGAAGCGCTGTCGCAGCATTTTACGGTTTATGCGATCGACCTGCCAGGGTGCGGCTTCTCGCAACGCACTGACAATCCGGAATGTTCGTTGAACAGCGACGCCAAGGCGTTCTACGCTTGATGGACCATCTTAGCCTGCAACAGGCCACGTGCTCGGCACGTCACGTGGCGGCGGAGTGGCTATTGTGATCGCTGCCCTGGCGCCGCAGCGTATCCAGCGATTGCTGTTGGTTTGTCCGATCAATCCCTGGTCGAGCTATGGCCGGCACGTTGACGCGCGTGCTTCCGCCGCGATAGGCGGACTCGCCGTAACTCGGGTTCTGCCCAGGCTGCACCCCTTGATGCTCCGCTACTTCGCAGACTCTTCGGGGATCCGACGCGCGTTTCCCCTGGCGCGATAGAAGGCTACACCGCAGGATTGGACGTGCCCGGAAGCTTTGAGTACCTGTTGCGAGTTTTGCGCTGGTGGCATCGTGACCTGGCACTCATCGAGAAGTCTTTGCCGGCGATCAGCACGATTCCGACGCTGCTATTGTGGGGCTCCCGTCGACAATGCCGTGTATCCTTCGTCGGCGCGATACTCTCGAGAGCCGCTTGAAGAACAGCGTGCTGGTGATGCTCGATGGCGTCGGTCATGTTCCTTATGAAGAAGTGCCCGACAAGTTTAACCGGGTGATCTGCGACTTCCTCTTGCACGACACTCCGCGAACCCCGTTGGAAACTGCGGCATTGGGCAATCGTCCGCTATCTGGGTCGGATTCAAGATCGGGTAGAGCCAGCCTCTTGGGAACTTTTCCCTGTATTGCTGTGTCTTCGCCTTGAGGGGGCACAGAGTCCGGCGCAAAGCGCAAATCGGGACCTTTCGAGCCGCTGGGGTATCTCTCGCATGACGCGGCTCAAACGCACGCTATTCTTTACTTGTCGCGCTTGCGGCCGCGCTGAAGGCCGTGCCGTTTCAAAACCGGCCACACGAACTCTGGCATTGCTCTAGTCTGCCGCCGAATTGTCTGCCTCGTAAACTTCCACTGGCGCATGACGAACCGGCAGCCAGGCCGCGAATCCAGCTCCCAGGTACATGGCTCCGACAATCCAGAAGCCGTAGGTCAGCCCATCGCGATGGGCAGCTTCGCCCGCGATCAGCGAGGTCACAATCTGCAGAGCGCTGGCCGCGAAATAGAAGCTGTTTTGCACCCGTCCCATAAAGTGACGCGGCACCAGCTGCATCATTTCGCTGGAGAGGGCAATGCCGCCGACGCCGCGGCTGGAGCCCATCATGAAATAAATCGGCACCGCCAGCGCCAGCCATCGCGAAACCGGCAGCAGGAAGAGCGACAGTGCGATGACGGACATAGTCACTGTCACCGAACGGTTGGCCCCATGGCGCCGGATGAACGTTGCAGCGTAGAAGACGCTGACGAACGCACCAATCGCCCAGCCGGCATTCAACCATCCATAGCCGACGGCCCCGCCGTGCAGGATGCGCTCGCTCAGCGGCGCCGACAGCACGCCCTGCGTCATCATGGCGGCGATAAACAGCGCCCACGCGATACCGATCAGCAGCACGCGCCGGTTTTCCCGGACATAGCGATTGCCTTCCCGGAGTTCGTGCAGGTAGCGCGCCACGGAACCCGAAGGCGACTCAGCCGCGGCTGCCGGCGGCGCAACCCTCACCCGGCCCTTGCTCACCTGCAGGATGCAGGCCAGCGAAACCGCATAGCTGGCGCAGTCGATGAGCAACACGCCGCCCAGACCAATGTGGTTGTAAAGAAAGCCAACCACCGCTCCGGCCATCAGCCAGCCGCCCTGCAGCGCCGCCAATAGCAGGGAGTTCGAATCCAGCATCTTGTCGTCGGGCGTCAGTTCCTGGATCAGTGCGTTTACGGTCGGGAAGAACATCCAGAAGCCGATGGCGACCAGGATGTTCATGGCGTAGAGGTGCCACAGGCGCACATGATGAGTGAACACCAGCATGGCGACGAAGAAGATAATGCACCCGCGCGCGGCGTCGAGCCATAACATCAGGTGGCGACGGTCTTCGCGATCGATGAGCACACCGGTAAACGGCAGGAGCAGCAACGAAGGCAGCGTCTGCAACGCCACCAGCATTCCCAGCGACACCTCGGAATGGGTGGCCTGCAGGATGTACCAGATGACCGCAGCCGAATTCATCCCGCTGCCGATCATGGAAATGAGATTGGCTATGAAAATCAATCTCATGCCCCGGTGCCGGAACATCTCGCGCATCGTTCAACTCTAACCCAGCGACGCTGTGCAATTCTGCTCGCCTGCCCTGAAGACGCGAACATTGCTGTTCAAGGTGCACAAATTTCCAGTGAATGGGCGCTCAGTTCCGCGGTCGTATTCCTGCGTGCCCGCCGGTCGGAAATCTCACTCAGCGATGTGCGATAACTCATAGCGGAACCGGGCCGGAAGCGCTACGATTTGCGGGAACAGGACTCCTGGCAGATATTTCATGCACAGCTGTCCCAGCAGTTTCGAGGTGGACTATGCGTTTCGCTCATCAGTTGATTTTCTGCGGTGCTCTAATTTTCTCGCTTGCCGCTTGGTCGCAAGACGTCAAGATCGTTATTCCTGCCGGATCGCCGGAGGACAGAGCATTAGCAACCATCGCCGCCGAGTCGGATGCGCAGAAGCGCATTGACCTTTATCAGGATTTCCTCAAGACCTATGCCGACAACAAACCGGCGGTGGCTTACGCCGACTGGCAGCTCTCGCAGCAATACCTCGCGGCGGGCGATATGGCGAAAGCGTTGGACTATGGCAATCAGGCCTTTGCGCTGTATCCCAATAATCTTGACATCATCGTGTCGATGGTTGGCGTTGCCCAGGCCATGAAGGACAACGGCAAGGTCGTCGATTACGCCGAAAAAGGGGCCGCTGTCTTCCACTCTATCGCGGCCCAGACCAAGCCCGCCGACGTTTCCGATTCGGATTGGGCCGCGCATATCAGCGATGAGCAGAACGCGGCGCGCTCCAACTACGAATTTCTGGAGACCGCTGCCTACAATGCCATTGCCTCCGAGCAGGATCCGGCCAAGCGCATGAGCTACATCGAAAAATTCACGCCAGCATTTCCGAAATCGAAGTTCGAGCAGCCGGTGTCGCAACTCGCGCTCTACAGCTTGCAACAGTTAAACCAGCCGCAACGGTTGGAGGCTTATGGCGAAAAGGCGCTGCAGGCCAATCCCGATAGCGTGCCCACATTGCTGATGTTGGCGAATGCTTACGCTGATGACCCGAAACAGGCAGCCAAGGCAGTTACATATGCAAACAAGGTGATTTCCCTGGAAGGCTCAAATACCGGCGCAGACGAGAAGTCGAAGAAGCTATCGGTCGGAGTGGCGCACTCCACCATCGGTTACGCCTATTTGAAACAGGACAAACTGGCCGCCGCCATCCCAGAGCTCAAGACTGCGGTCGGAATGTTGCAGGAAGATCCCCAGGCCCAGCAGGCGGCGCTGTTCCGGCTGGGTTATGCCTATGCCAAGGCCAACCGGAAAGCAGACTCAGTAGCTGCTTTGCAGAAGGCGGCTTCGATGAATGGTCCCTATCAGGCGATGGCTCGTGACATGCTGGCCAAAGTGAGCGCGGCAGGGAAGAAGTAGAGACTCCACTTATTTCTTCACCAGTGCATCGGAAAGCAGGCGGGCCTTGGTCGCCAGGTTGTAGGCACGCTCGAAGTCATTCTCTTTCGTGGCCTTTTGCGATTGATCAATGTAAGTCTTGATCTGCGAAACCATGGCTTGCTCGTCATGGCTCAAGTTGCGATTCACGCTCTTCAAGTTTTTCTCGGCCGCAGCCAGCAACTCGGCGGTTGTCTGTTTCTGTTGATTCAACTGCTGGCTGCTGACACCCGCGGCGATGGCAGTGTCCGGAACTGCCTCCGCCGGGTTCGGTGCAGGGTGCGCAGCGGCGACTGTGTTATTGGCGTTGGCATTCGCATTCGTATTCGCAGGCGCAGTCGCAGTTGTATCCGGGGTGCTGGCCGGCGGCAGCGGGGCTGGTTTCTTTTTGCGACGCGGCTTCGACGTTGGCTTCTGGGGCTCGGGAGGAGGCGCTTCCTGCTTGGGTGGCGGCGCCGGAGGCGGCGTTGCCTCGGAAATCTCATCCGGTACCGGGACTTCGACAGTCGGAGCCTGCGCCTGTGGTGGAAGCTGCGGCTTCTTCTTTTTGCAAGCCACGCTTAGCAACAACGACAAGGCCAGAACCCAAGCAGCGAATTGGCGCCAGATTTTCATGCGAAGTTCTGCAATATCGCTGCCGCGCTAATCTCTGCATCCACGAGTGCCAAAGAGCAAGCGAGCAGAACAACTGCTACCCATCATAAACCTCAGAGTCCAATACCTTAACACCTTGCCATTCTCAGCGCCGGGCCGCGATCTCGGCGTTCTTTGGTTCTTGCGTGTTCGCCAGAGGAAGAACCAAGCGGAAGGTGGTTCCCTGTCCCATTTCTGTCACGAAATGAAGAGCGCCGTTGTGCAGTTGCATTACGCGATAGCTCATCGTCAAGCCAATGCCGCTGCCCGCTTTCTTGGTGGTGAAATACAGGTTGAAAATCTTGTCCCGGATATCCGGGGCAATCCCGGCGCCCTGGTCGCGCACCTCGATGGTGGCGGCGGTTTCGTCGCGACGGGCCACCAGGCTGAGCACGCCGCCATGGACCATGGCCTGCACTCCATTGAGCACCACGTTCAACAGGGCCTGCTTGATGAGGTCGGCGTCAGCCCGGACAGGCAGCGCCTCGTTTCCCAGAGTGGTCTCGACCTTCACGCCTTGAAGCGCCGCTTCCGGCGACGCCAACGCGGCGACATCCTCAGTCAAACGGCGCAAATCAAAGTCCGCAAGCCGTAACTCCATCGGACGGGTGAAATCCACCAGCGTCTGCACCACCCGGTCCAGGCGGTGAATCTCCCGCTCGATGACGTCCATGTGACGGCTGCTGCCGGGATCGATTTCGCGCATCTTTTCGCGTAGCAGTTCGAGGTGAACGACGATGGCGTTGATGGGGTTCTTTACCTCATGAGCAACCCCGGAGGTAAGCCGGCCGATGGCGGCCATACGGCGCGACAGTTCAATCTCGTTCTCGATCCGGTGCACCGATTCGGCGTCGCGCATGGTAAGAAGCGCGCCAATGCGCTCGCCGCGTTCGGCGATGAAGTCCAGCGCGATTTGTATGCGCTGGCCGTTCTCCAGTTCAATCTCGCGTTGCGGGATGGGTTGGTGCAGCGCGAAAGCGTCCAGCACGATACGCCCTAGTTTATTGGCGTCACTAAACACGCCTTCCACCGAGTTGCCCAGAATTTCTCCCCGCGGACGCCCCACGAAGCGCTCGGCCGACGCGCTTACCAGAACCACCCGAGTATCGCGCGTAAACAGGACCAGTCCGTCCTGCAACGTGCCCATGATCTGGTCAAGGTTCTCTTTGAGGGCGCTGAAAACCTCTTTGACGTCCCGAATCTGCCTTCCCAGTCGGTCGATCTTGGTGTTGACCAAACCGTACTCGTCGGTGCCTCTGGGATCAGGCTCCGGCGTAATGTCGGGTACGCCCGAGGTCATCTGGTCCAATCGGCGGCCAATAGCCTCCAGGGGGCGCAAGGCTATGTTAGACACCCCCGCCGCCAATGCCAGTGACACCAGGATGGCGAGGGCCGAGAAGAACAGTGCGCGCGTCAGTTGCGGCGTAATCTCGCTCTTAAGAAGTACCGAGGAGACCCCCACCCGGATATCGCCGAACGGCTGCCCTTCACGCTGCAGCGGCAGGTAAACGTCATAAACCTTCGGCGCGCCGTAGACTACCTCCAATTGACCCAAAAAGCTGCCATTGCGCACGTCCTGAAAGTCTTCGCGCGACTCCAGTTGTTTGCCGATGGCGGACGGATCCGTGTGGACGATGGCCCTTCCGTTCACCGCAGCAATGGCTGCATCCGCGATGGTCGGAGAATAGCCAACGATGGATTGCAGTAGAGTATTCAGCCCAGGATCGGTCTGCAGGGCCTCTTCCAGGACCGCCTCCACCTGTTTGGGATCGTTGGTATTGACGAAAGTGCTGCTCAGATCGATCTGCGAGGCTTCGCGTGCACTTTCCCGGATCTCTTTGGCCACAAAAGCGGCGTTATCGTAGGCCTGGGCGGTTCGCTGGCGTACCACATGAGAGATATATAAATACGAAGACACTGCCAGCAGCGCGAAAACCATCCCGCTAATAGCAAGTACCAGCTTTGTTTTAAGGCGGATTTGAGCCATCGAGACGCTCGCATAATGCGCGCTATTGCCGGAATCATATCAGTCGTGAGCACGGCGGAAAAGCCGAGCGCCACGAAAAAACCGCAACCGTCTGCCCTCTGGGGTAAATATCGCAATCACAGTGGTTTAGCTCCGGCGGCGGCCAGCGCGCAGCCGTTCGATGTGATAAGGTTGCTTGGGCCTTGCGGTGTCGGAACAACGGAATCCGCCAGATTAGCGTCCAATCTTACGTGCCCGCTGACGGGCGAACGTGTGTCTGGTTGAATTCGATACGTAAGGCAGGAGCGACAAGGTGGCCCAACCGGCAATGGAAGAAAGCAAGAAACTACAAAGTGAGACCGTGACCAAGCTTCGAGTCCTGTCTCACGACCTCAGCAATTACATTGAAACCATCATGCAGGCTTCCTATCTTCTGGCCCAGGCGAAACTCGACGAGAACAATAAGAAGTGGCTGGACATGGTTGACAAGGCAGCGCAAGACGCGGCCCGTGTGAATCGCGAGATTCGCGAGATTTTGCGTTCGCAGAACTGACGGTCGTGGTTGATCCCCGGAGGAGTTGGGACTGCCAACTTCAGACGGCAAACGCCGCTAGTGTGGTTGACCTTTCCTTCACACTGACCCAATCATTCATACGTGTATCCCTACTTGGACTCGCTGCGCGCAGTCACAACTGTCTTGCGGCTGACGCGCGCAGGCACGCCAGATCCCTACCGATCATGTATCTATCAGGAGAGATTGCCGGGGGGCCATAGTTCATGAAGACGGAAATTCCCAGCAGGCGCGAACCGCCGACAGTTTGGTAGTGAGGCGCTCGGACCGCCCATCGGCAATGGGGTTGCGTGAATGGCCGTCGCGTCGAAACTAACCTGGATCAGGGAAACCTTTGGGCCTGCCCATTCAGGCATGGTACGACCCACCAGTCCGGCGGAGACGAAACGTCTCCGCCGAGCTGATGTGGAGCTCGTTTCCTAATTGCTACATCTTGCCGGCTTTGCTATTGAGCAGGGTAACTAGGGCCTGGCCAGCGGGCGTGGGCGTAACCCCGCCACCCACGATGTCGCGGGCGCTGACCATTTTATCGTAGAGCCGCTGGTTAGCATCTTTGTCAGGCTCCAGAGAGGCGCCGTCAAGCGACACTCCAGCGAAGAGTCCAGAAGTCCGGGAATAGGTCAGCATGTCAGCAGTACTCGTACTCGCGCTGGCTCCGGAACCGGCCGCTGCGGTCGCGTCGCTGCCGACCTTAACCTTGCCGTCCAACACCTTGTTCGCTGCCGACGGTGCCATGACCAGGATGATGAAATCCTTGGCCGTGCCGCCGACCTGAAAACCGGCACTGGCGCCACCGATGCTGTACATGGCGGGCGGTCCCCATTTGCCAGTGAAGTTAGCTCCCTCGCGGCAAGTCATCGGACCACGACCGCCGGTTCCACCGATGCCGATGGCGAACTTCTTAACGCTGGGCAGAATGATGATGCATTCAGCCTTCGCTACGGTGCTGGCGGGAACGTCTTTGCTGCCGACCATTGCCCGTAGCACGGAGTCGGCATTTCTGATGGTCTCCTCGTCTTTCGTTTTGTCGGCACCCCAAACTGGCGCCGCCAACCACACAATCCCTAACACGAGCAGAATAGGTACGAATCTCTTGGCTAAAACTTTCATTTTGTTCTCCTAGGTGCTTAATTGTCCAGAATGCTTTTGGCATGTCCTGCTTACCGGGGGTAGTTTTCAGAACTGTGGTCGAGTCGGACAAACGTTCGACATTTTGTTCTGGGCGAATAGGGGCAGCGCAACTGCGACGCGCACCATCAGCAAAACCAATCTTCTTTCAGTAAAATAATCTCCTTTGTCATCGAAAATCCCTTTGTTCACCCGCCCTAGAACTTTAAAGCAGCAGCACGATTTCCACAACCCGGAAAGGAAAAAGGGCGGCTACCCACGGCTACAGATTAGTGGTAGATACATTCCTTGTAAAGCGAATCTCAGGTGCTTCGAAGTGTCGCCGAAACTGCCCAACATTGTTCATGCTGGCGATCCAGCAGTCGAAAAGCTTGCGCCTTAAGTGTACTCCGGCAGCACTCCAGAGAATTACGGTACCAGTTTAGCGTCCATGGTGATGTTGGCGTTGAGGACCCGCGAAACCGGGCAGCCCTTTTTCGCATTTTGGGCGGCCTCGTCAAACTTTGCCTGGTCCGCACCGGGAATTTTAACCGCCACATCGAGGTGGACGCTGGTTATTGTAAAGCCTGCATCGGTTTTATCTAAACTCAACGTCGCCTTGGTATCAATGCTCTCCGCAGTCATACCGGCATTTCCCAGCTGCCCAGACAATGCCATGGAAAAACAACCGGCGTGTGCTGCCGCGATCAGTTCCTCGGGATTCGTACCAACTCCGTTTTCGAACCTTGTGCTGAAGCTATATTGAGTTTGCTTGAGCACACCGCTCTGCGTCGAAACGGTGCCCTTTCCATCCTTCAAACCACCTGACCAATGGGCCGTGGCTGTGCGTTGCATTCAGTCCTCCTCAGAATCGATTAAGCAATTAATTGTATCGTGTCCACGTTACCTGAGTAACGATGCTCCGACGAAACCACCCAGGGAAACTCTGATTAAGTTGCTCGATCTTTCCCTCGGCGGCTAAAGCCGCAATGATTTTGCGAACTTACGGCACGGCTGAAGAGGCCGCTGAAAAACTACCTACTGACAACAGCCCGGGTAGTGCGGGCCTTCCAGGCCCGCGTTCACCGGGTCTTGTGAAGAGGGCTTTAGCCCCTGAGGTACCTCGTCCAAAGCCGCTAAAATAGCCTCTTTTATGCAATGTCCCCAGGCCTGAAGGCCGTTTCACGGTACTCGCTTGACGCGGCGCTGAACCGCCGCACTACCCGAACTCGCTCCGGAAAGGACTTCTTCAGCGGCCTGTGAAGCCGTGCCCTTTCAACGCCGGGACTTAGTCAGAGCCTCCCTAGCGCGTTACTTAAAGCTTTAAGTCTAAATGAAGCCCTTCCAAGAAACTGTGGTGACCAGCTTGCAACGTGACTAGTAGAAGTCGGAGCAACTGAGGAAATATCCGCACTGCGGACAAACCATTTTGCAGTGGTTTTGCTGCAGCCCTGCGGAACAGTTGGGACAGACTTCGGAAGGCTGCGGAGAAGCATTTTCGGCGGCTTTGCCCGCAGTCTCGGGTCGAGATACAAGGTTCGCTTCTTGATGTTCTTTGTCTGTCATTTCGCGGAAGGAGTCAAAGCGCGCAGCATCAGCATAGATGAAATTCTTTCGCTGCGCCCGGTACAAATTACGCGAGCCTTTACGTTCCGTGGGACATCCCCCATTAGTACATGTACCTGCGTCATTAGCAGCGCACGCGGATTTCTGTGGGATTCTCCCGGGTGGTATCTATAATGCGAAGCGTGGCAGTAGGTTCACGCAGCCTCACACGCGCGACCGAAAAAGCCTTCAAAAAATTGCAAAAAACGCGCGTGCGGACCGCGGGAAGTTTTCAGCGGCATTGTTAACTATATGTTTAATAGTCAAATAGTTAACTTTTTCCCTCGGACTGAGATTTGAAATCGCCGCTTCGCAAAAAGTTTTGACCTGGGAGGTCGTAAGAACCGTGAAACAGACAATGATTGCAGCCCTCGCCGCTTTGATGTTAGCCGGAGCTCTTAGTGCCGTTAGTGATGCGACCTCCGTGCATTCGCTCAAGACCGTGGTCATGATTGGGGAAGGGACGGCGCCTATGCCCACTTTGCCCCCTTGCGATGAAAAGTAGTCACAAGACATCGCTGTCCGATATCCCAAACGACGGAGCTCTCAACGAGCCAGGAGAAAGTATGAAAAATATTCTGATTATTGTTACCGCTATGCTGTTATCTGTTGGTGTTCTGTCCGCTGCGACGAGTTCTATGCAACCAGCCGCCTCTGCAACGCAAGGCGCTTTGACCATGTCATCTCAGTCCTCCTTGACGCCCGGCGACGGCGGGCCCGCGCCAGTTTGTGCCCCGGGCAAGCCGTGCAATAACGATCAGTTGCGGCAGCAGGCAGGCGACGGCGGACCCGCGCCAGTTTGTGCTCCGGGCAAGCCGTGCAATAACGACCAGTTGAAGTTGACGGCAGGCGACGGCGGACCCGCGCCAGTTTGTGCTCCGGGCAAGCCGTGCAATAACGACCAGTTGAAGTTGACGGCAGGCGACGGCGGACCCGCGCCAGTTTGTGCTCCGGGCAAGCCGTGCAATAACGACCAGTTGAAGTTGACGGCAGGCGACGGCGGACCCGCGCCAGTTTGTGCTCCGGGCAAGCCGTGCAATAACGACCAGTTGAAGTTGACGGCAGGCGACGGCGGACCCGCGCCAGTTTGTGCTCCGGGCAAGCCGTGCAATAACGACCAGTTGAAGTTGACGGCAGGCGACGGCGGACCCGCGCCAGTTTGTGCTCCGGGCAAGCCGTGCAATAACGACCAGTTGAAGTTGACGGCAGGCGACGGCGGACCCGCGCCAGTTTGTGCTCCGGGCAAGCCGTGCAATAACGATCAATTGCGGCAGCAGGCAGGCGATGGCGGACCCGCGCCGGTTTGCGCTCCGGGCAAGCCGTGCAACAACGATCAGTTGCGGCTGCAGGCAGGCGATGGCGGACCCGCGCCGGTGTGTGCTCCGGGCAAGCCGTGCAACAACGACCAGTTGAAGCTGCAGGCAGGCGATGGCGGACCCGCGCCAGTGTGTGCTCCGGGCAAGCCGTGCAACAACGACCAGTTGAAGCTGCAGGCAGGCGATGGCGGACCCGCGCCAGTGTGTGCTCCGGGCAAGCCGTGCAACAACGACCAGTTGAGGCTGGCAGGCAGGCGATGGCGGACCCGCGCCGGTGTGTGCTCCGGGCAAGCCGTGCAACAACGATCAGTTGCGGCTGCAGGCAGGCGATGGCGGACCCGCGCCAGTTTGCGCTCCGGGCAAGCCGTGCAACAACGATCAGTTGCGGCTGCAGGCAGGCGATGGCGGACCCGCGCCGGTTTGCGCTCCGGGCAAGCCGTGCAACAACGATCAGTCAGGCCTACTGACAGCGGCTTAGAGTATCTCGTAGGTGTGTGATGGTCACCAACCCCTAAGGGCCTATACGAGTGCAACTTAGATGGTTCTTGTGTTAGCTCGCGTTCAGAGATATCCTTAACAGGCATGCATCTACGCCTGATCGATTACGTCCTCTGGTTCACAGGCCCCGTTATGCAGGTGGGGATACTTGTGGCCATGTACCGGCGTGGACTGCACCGGGATTATCCTTACTTCTTCAACTACATCGTACTGCAAGTCCTTTGCGAACCCATCCTGTTTGTGATTCTGAGGTTTTCATACACTGTCTACTATTGGGGTTACTGGGTTTCGATCGCACTCAGCGCTCTGGTTTCGTTTGCTGTTCTCCAGGAGATATTCCACGACGCGTTTCGCCCCTACGAGGCCCTCCGAGACCTGAGTGTGATTCTATTTCGTTGGTCGGCCTTGGTGGTGCTTTTGGTGGCGGTGATGTGGGCCATCGCGGCCGCGCACTCGAGCCAGGTTGACGCCGTCACCAACAGCATTCTTCTGGTACAACGTGGCGTCCGCTTAATGCAATGCGGATTGGTGTTTTTCCTCCTGCTTTTCAGTGAGTACCTTGGCATCTCGCGACGCCACGTTCTGTTTGGCATCGCGCTCGGGTTCGGTATCTTTGCCTCCGTCAATATGCTGTGGGCGGCGGCCGTGGCGCATGGAACATTTGTGCATGTGTCAGTTTTGCGCCAGATCAACAGCGGCGCATACAACTTCTCAGTCTTGATCTGGCTGGCATATACCGCGTTCGCGCCAGCTCGCAGCCGGGTTGCTACCGCCGCCCGGTCGAAGGACTGGAACTACGCGCTGGAAGATGCCCGGGTTCAACCCGCCGAGGATAGCCTGTTGGACACGATGGATCGCACCGTCGAGCGGCTGCTTTATCCTCCCGCCGACTCCAGAGTAACTGTAGTCGGGGCAGGCTTGTCGAGCGGCGCGCGGTAGGACTTAAGCTATTCTAGATTCCGCATCCGTCCTCGGTCGGGACGGATTTTGTTTTGCACCTGCGATAGGCCCCTTTACTGCCATTGCCCGCCTTCAGACTGGTGTCTTAGTCTTACGCGGTGGATTAAAGAACGGCAGGGTGCGCACGGTAGCTGACACCCTGTGCCGAACGGCTTCCACAGTCATTTCTATCTGCACCGTACTGCCCGGGGTCGCATGCTCAGGTTCCAGGCTCGCCAAAGCAATCAACTGCTTCAGTAGCGGTGACCAGGTGGTCGATGTTGCCTTCCCGACCTGGTCCCGCCCTTTGTACACGGGTACGTGAACGCGCGAAGCCGTGGCCGGGGTCTGCGGAGCGAGGCCCATCCGATCGAACAGCGATTCAACTTCGTTCCAGTCGATTTCCAGCCCCATCAGGAGGCGTTGCGGCCCGCTCTGCTTTTCTTCCAGGAGTGCCTGCCGCCCAATGAAGTTTTCCTTTTCGTAGTGGACGAGCTTGCCTAATCCCACTTCGGCGGGAGTGTATTTCTGCGATGCAATCAGTGCTTTCTTGCTGCTGATGTAATCTACGTCCGCCAGGATCAGTCCAGCTTCGATTCTGGCTACATCGAGGGCCAGCATGCCGGTCGGGTGGATGTCGAAGCCGCGGCCCGCATCCATGATCGCATCCCACACCTTGACTGCGTCTTGCCACGGAATCCAAATCTCATACCCCAGATCACCTGTGTAACCTGTGCGCGAGATGTCCACCGGCACGCCACCGATTTTGCCGCTGGTCTTGCGGAAGTACTTGAGGTTCACAATGTCGGCCTCAGCTAAACTCTTCAGCAGTTTTCCTGAGGTGGGCCCTTGTAAGGCTAGGGCTGCGACTTGCTCGGTAATCTCCTCGATCTGCACGTCCAGTCCGACGGCATTCTGGCGAAACCAGCGCAGGTTGGGATCGGCAGCCGTCCAGCGGTAGCGGTTCTCTTCCAGTCGGGTGATGGTGCCGTCATCGATAATCTTGCCCTCTTCATCGCACCAGCAGCAGTAAATTACCTGATCGACAGCGACCTTGTTGATATCACGAGCGATGACGCGATTCACGAAACGAGTAGCGTCGCGGCCGCTGATCATGTATTTGAACAGCGGCGTTACATCGATGAGCGCAGCGGCATTCCGAATGGCATTGTATTCGTGCTCGTGATGGGTCTCGTAAACGCTGACCGCGTAGAAACCAGACCACTCCCGGTAATTCAGGCTCTGGCAAAGTGGAAAGGTCCTCTCGTGGACTGCTGTTCCTATGGGCACGGTGATTCCTCGCTGACGTTGCCGTGCTCGGATTGTAGCGAGCGCGAGCGCTGCCCGGCAAGGTTGGCTCGAGGTGACAAGGGAACTAACTGCGTCACCAGCAGACTGTTTAACGATTAACGCTTCTCGGTCTTTAGAATGAGGCGCACCACGAACGCTATCACGACAAATCCCTGCCGCCAGCCTTTAGAATGAGGCCTCACGGCACATGCCCTCAAACGATTCTGCTAAATACGACGCCATCGTAATCGGCGGCGGCCACAACGGCCTGGTAAACGCCGCTTATCTTGCCCGGGCAGGCAAGAAGGTCCTGGTGCTGGAGCGTCGTCACGTCCTGGGCGGCGCGGCGGTTACGGAAGAGATCATTCCCGGCTTTAAGTTTTCCGTCTGCTCGTATGTGGTCTCGCTGCTGCGGCCCGAAATCATTCGCGACCTCGATCTGCCTCGCCACGGTCTCGAAATCCTTCCTCTCGATGGCACTTTCACGCCGATGTTGAACGGCGACTACCTGTGGCGCGTCAACGATCACGGCAAGACCATGCGCGAGATTCGGCGCCACTCAAAGTTCGATGCCGAGGCTTACGAAGAATTCGGCAAGGCCATGCTGCAGATGTGCCGCTTCGTGAAGCCGATTCTCGCGATGGTGCCACCCGACCCGACCACGCTGAACCCGAAAGACCTGTTCAAGCTGCTCTTCCTGGGCCGCCGCTTCAAAGACCTCAGCGGCGAAGACAAGTACAACCAGGTGCAGCTCATGACCATGAGCGCCATCGACTTCCTCGACCAGTGGTTCGAGACCGATGTCCTCAAGGCCACGATGTCGGCTTCGGGAATCATCGGCACCTTCCTGGGTGTGCGTTCGCCGGGCACTGCATACGTGCTGCTGCATCACTACATGGGCGAGATTGACGGCGCGTTTCGCGCGTGGGGCTTTGCCCGCGGCGGCACAGGAGCTATCTCCAATGCAATCGCCGATGCGGCACGCGAGCTTGGCGTGGAGATCAAAACGCAGGTCGCGATCGCACAGATTCTGGTTCGTGACGGTAAAGCAGTTGGGGTCGCGACAACCACCGGCGACGAGTACTATGCGCCTGTTATCTCATCGAGCGTCGATCCCAATCTCACGTTTCTGAAGATGCTGGAATCGAAGCACCTCAGCGACGAATTTCGCGACGAGGTGAAACGTTACAAGTACCGGGGCTCATCGGGAAAAGTGAATCTCGCGCTCGACGGCCTGCCCGACTTCACCTGCTTGCCGGGCGAAGGACATCATTTGCGCGGCGCCATTTCGATCTCGCCCAGCGTGGATTACATGGAGCGCGCGTACGACGACGCCAAGTATGGCAATTACTCGCGCCGGCCTTACATTGATATGGTCATCCCGAGCCTCACCGATCCGTCGGTCGCGCCGCCGGGCAAGCACGTGATGTCGTGCTTCGTGCAGTACGCACCGTACAAGTTGAAAGAGGGCACATGGGACGAGAAGCGCGAGGCCTTTGCCGACAACGTGATTAACACCATCTCCGAGTTCGCGCCCAACCTTAAGAAAATCATTGTCGGCCGGCAGGTGGTCACGCCCTTGGATCTTGAGCGCGAGTTTGGCTTAACCGAAGGCAACATCTTTCAGGGCGAACTCTCGTTGGAGCAGTTGTTCTTTCTGCGTCCGGTGCCGGGTTTTGCGCAGTATAAGTCGCCGGTCAAAGGCCTGTGGATGTGCGGATCAGCTACCCATCCCGGCGGCGGCATCATGGGAGCACCAGGACGGTTGGCCGCGCTGGAGATCCTGAAGCACTCGAAAGCGAATGCGCGGTAGAGCTGGCCTCTAGGCCAGCGTATGGGCGACTGTATACGTAGAGAGCTTTATGCATCTGCGTGAGAACTCGAATTGGAAAATTACGGTGGGGTGAGGAAAACAAAGCCCGTCGACAAAACGAGCCCGCAGGGCGGAACAATCATAGCCCAGGGCGTGAGAGTCTGTGTGAGAACAAGAGTTTTGGTTCGCGTGTGGAACGGATCGAGCGAAAATCGAGCCCGCAGGGCGGAATAATGATAGCCCAGCACGTAGCCGAAGGCGGAGTGCTGGGTGAGGTGGGAAGTAGATTCGAGTCCCCCGGGGACGATACGGGTTCTCACACAGACTCGTGAGCCCTGGGTAAAGCGGGAAATAAGTCAGAGTCCCGTAGGGACGGCACGGTTCTCACACAGATTCGGTAGAGCTGGCCTTTAGGCCAGCGTCTCCCGAATCGTAAATGTATGTAGGGCTTTAGCCCCGCAATGAAATTCACAGTTCTAACCCATGCCAGAGACGCGCGATATCGTCATCCTCGGTGCAGGCCATAACGGCCTGGTCACGGCATTCTATCTAGCCAGGGCCGGATTCAAACCGCTCGTCCTTGAGCGTAGGCCAACCGTCGGAGGCTGTGCCATCACGGAAGAATTTCATCCCGGCTTTCGCTGCTCCCGGCTCGCGCACAGCGCAGGACCGATAAGCCCCAACATTGCGCGGGACATGGACCTGGCCAAAGCACGGGCTCAAGATGCACACGCCCGATGTGCGTGTGTTGTCTCTATCGCCCAGCGGCAATCCTCTGGCGCTCTATGGCGACCTGGCGAAATCGCAACAAGCGATTGCCCGGTTTTCGCAAAAGGACGCAGCGAGCTACGTTGAATTTCAGAAGCCCCTGGCTCGCATCGGCGAAGTTGCCAAACTGCTGATGGAAATGACGCCACCTGACCTCGAAGACCCAGCGTCTGGCAATTTGTGGGAGCTGGTGAAGGCGGGCCGCAAAGTACGCGGCCTGGGCGAGAAGGACCTCTATCGCATGATGCGATGGGGACCGATGGCCGTCGCCGATCTGGTCGCCGAATGGTTCGACACCGAGCTATTACGCGGCACCCTCGCTGCGCAGGGAATCTTCGGAACCTTTCTCGGCCCGTGGTCCGCGGGTTCCAGCGCTACGTTTCTCTTGCGTTGCGCGTCGGATGGAAATCCCGCAGGCCCTGCCTCCTACGTTGTAGGAGGTGTGGGCGCGCTCACAGCGGCCATGGCTGCAGCGGCAACAGCAGCCGGCTCCGAGATTCAAACATCCTGCGAAGTCATAAGCATCAAAGTCAAGGATGGCGCTGCCACCGGAGTCGTTCTGGCCAACGGCGACGAGATTAACGCCCGGACGGTCATCTCCAATGCCGATCCGAAGCGTACCCTGCTGGGGCTTGTCGATCCTCAATATCTGGCCCCGAGCTTCCTGCAGAAGCTTCAGCATTACCGGATGAACGGTACGCTTGCCAAGGTGAATCTCGCGCTCGCCGGCTTGCCGACTTTCAAGGGGGTGAATGGCGATGCCGCGCTCTTGTCCGGCAGAATTCAGATTTCACCGGAGGTCGACTACCTTGAGCGGGCCTTCGATGCTTCCAAGTATGGCGAGTTCTCACAGCATCCTTACATCGAGGCGACGATTCCCACGTTGTGGGATGCATCGCTCGCGCCTGCTGGTAAGCATGTGATGTCTATCTACATGCAATACGCGCCCCACCAACTTCGCGACGCGGATTGGGACTCGAAGCGCGACGCGCTGGGCGACACCGTCATCAAGACTCTCGCAGAATATGCGCCCGATCTGCCCGGCCTGATCGAAGCCGGCGAGGTAATCACGCCGAAGGACCTGGAGCAGACCTACGGCCTGACCGGCGGCCACATTTTTCACGGCGACCTGGCGTTGGACCAGTTGTTCACCATGCGTCCGCTGCTAGGCTGGGCGCAGTATCAAACGCCGGTCCGGCACCTGTATCTATGCGGGTCGGGAACACATCCAGGAATTGGCCTGACGGGAGCATCGGGGGCGAACGCGGCGAGGGAGATCGTCAAGCACCTGCACAAGTAACCGAGCTCATACGCCTGTCATCGCCTGCGAGATTTTTTCTCTGCTGTCATCCTGAGCGACGAGCGAAGCGAGGAGTCGAAGGGCCCCTACATCACCTACACTCCAACCCTCTCTTCAAATCCGCCGCCAATAGCCGATGAAACAAGTGCTCGCCCGCCTCTCGTCGAACCGATAAACGCCCTGCCCCATACGCTCGCGAATGTAGTCCGCGCTGTACAGCCTCGCAGATTCCCACATCCTCGTCGTTAACCCGTTCGCCGACTGCGATGCTCTGCCGATTGCGTTCATCTGCCGCCTCACTCACGTCGTCGAAGTAGAAATCGAAGATGACCTTGCACCGGTCAACCCCATCCGGCAGCACCAGGTTCGTATCCATGTATCCCCGGTAGAGATTGATCATGAAGTTGGGATATTGCCAGAAGTACCAGGCGCGCGCGCCGGTGCGCGTGGCTGAGGTCGCAGCGTCCTCATTCGAGGCGACCATGGGGCTCGACTGCAGGCAGTAACGGTCCTCGTTTTCGATGGTGTACTGCTTGCAGTCGAGAACGCTGTTCAGCCCTTTGTGCAGGTGCGGGACGTGATAGCCGCCGTCGAGATAGTTATCGACGAACACCTTCCAATTGCAATTGAGGCGATACGTCCTGCGCTCGAAGAAGTGCAGCGAGCCGGGATCGAGTGGAGCGACTCGATGCATCAGCCCACCCAGAAACTCGGCCAGAGGGCCGGCTTGTGAATCCAAATTCACGAACACGAACTGCTCCCACGTCTCTACCCGCACGGGCAGCTAGCCATTCTGCGCGCGATCGAAGCGAGCAGACACCCTCAAACTCCGGCGCGCCTTTAAGCGACCCATCCAGCCCATAGCTCCAGCCATGATACGGACAGCGCAAGATGTTCGCCGTGCCCTGTTCCTCGGTCACGACGGCGGCGGCATGGTGCCGGCATACGTTGTAGAACGCGCGCAGTTCCTGATCGCTACCGCGCACAATGACGAGCGGTTCTCCGGCAAGATCGCAAGTGACGTACTGGCCGGGCTGCTGCAACTGGTCCGCTCGCGCTACCACTTGCCACGTCCGGCCAAACACGTTCATGCGCTCGAGCTCGGCGACCCGCGCATCTACGTACCACGAAGCAGGAATCGTGGAAGCCTGTTCCAGCGGAGCTTCGGCTCGTTGTAGGAAGCGAGGATGTCGTGCAGTGAAGAATCCATGTCCAGGTTGCCCATGCTTGATTCGCCAAAATCATAACAGGCACGCGCGCCACAAAAGAGTTGACGCGCCGCCGCCGTCGTGTTTCCTTGTCCCCATGCCTTCTCCAGCAGAGTCTCTGGAAGTGGTGCAGGCCACCCCAGCCGATGTGGGCGAGGTTGCTCCACTGTTCGACGCCTACCGGCAGTTCTACAAAAAGCCTGCTGACCTGGAAGCGGCCCGGCGCTTCTTGTTCGCGCGCTTGAGCAAGGGCGAGTCGGTGCTGTTTCTAGCTCGTCTTGACGGGCGGACGGTTGGATTCGTGCATCTTTATCCGGTGTTCTCCTCCGTCAACTTGACGCGACAATGGATTCTCAACGACCTCTATGTGGTTGCAGATGCGCGCAAGCTGGGCGTGGGCCGTGCCCTCATGAAGCGCGCTCACCAACTTGCCGAGGACACGCAAGCCGACACACTGACGCTGGAGACGGCGATGGACAATCACGCCTCGCAAAAGCTCTACGAAAGTTTGGGTTGGAAGCGCGATGAGGAGTTTTACAGATATTGCCTACCATTGTGACGGGTGGGAGTTTCACCGGGCATGCCTCTTTCTGTGTTGGCGAATTCTGATGACGGCGGATTCTGACGGTTTTGAAGGGGCACAGCTTTAGCTGTGTCGTATAGATTGCTTCAAGGAGTCGGCTTCACCCACTGAGGGAACGCGAATGGGGATGCCAACTACGCGGACCTAAATGGCGCATCTAAGGCATCGGTCCACAACAAGTCCGCAATTAGCTCAGCCCGACACTTCTCCGCAACCCAAGCAGGTCCTGGGTTTCCGCGACCTGGTGATGTTCTACGTGGTCGCGACCCTCAGCCTGCGCTGGATTGCGGTCGCGGCCAGCGCCGGCCCCAGCACATTGATCATCTGGCTGATCGGTCTGGCCACCATCTTCATCCCGCTGGCATTGTGCGTACTCGAACTCTCTTCGCGCTATCCCCAGGAAGGAGGCATGTATGTCTGGAGCAAGCGCGCCTTCGGCGACTTCGCCGGCTTTCTCACCGGATGGATCTATTGGACCAGCAACCTCCCCTATTTTCCGGCAGTGCTTTATTTCGCGGCCAGTAACGCACTTTATGTGGGCGGCAACAAGTGGAAAGGACTGCAAGGGAATGCGGCATTCTTCGTGGCATTTTCGCTGCTGGGCCTGGGATTGGCGCTCGCGCTAAATCTCGTCGGTCTCGACATCGGCAAATGGCTTAGCAATCTTGGGGCAATCGGAACTTGGCTCCCCATCGGGCTCCTTTGCGTAGTCGGAGTCCTGGCCTGGATGAAATTCGGCTCCGCCACCAGCTTCTCTTCAGCCTCGATGAAGCCGAAACTAAGCTGGGGAACGATTGGCGTCTGGTCCACTGTGCTCTACGCCTTCAGTGGCGCGGAGTCCGCGTCGTTCATGGGCGGCGAGATCAAGAATGCGCGCCGCGCCATTCCGCGAGCGCTCATTGTCGCCGGAGTTCTGATTACTGCGGGCTACATGCTGGGAACGGTCGCGATACTGGTCGTGCTCCCACACAGTCAACTGAATAGCCTGGAAGGCATCATGCAAGCGATTTCCAGCAGCGCCGAGCGCGTCGGCTGGAACGGTCTGGGGCCGGCGGTTGCGCTGCTGATCTGCATCTCCAACCTCGGGGGCGTCGGCGCCTATCTTGCAGCCCTCTCGCGCATACCGTTTGTTGCCGGAATCGATCGCTTCCTGCCGCCGGCATTTGCGCGGGTTCATCCCAAGTGGGGAACGCCGTACATTTCCCTGATCGTGCAGGCAATTTGCTGCGGCCTGTTCATCCTTATGGGCCAGTTCGGCAGCACGGTTCATGGTGCGTACCAGGTGCTGGTGAGCATGACCATCATTACCAACTTCGTGCCGTACCTGTTCATGTTCGCCGCGATGATTCGACTGCAACGCGAGCCGATCGAGCCTGGCGTAATTCGAGTGCCTGGTGGTAAGCCCGTAGCCATCACACTGGCAGTTGTAGGTTTCGTCACCACCTGCGCTGTCATTCTCGGTTCTATGGTTCCCGACGCGAGCGAGCCGAATAAGCTGTGGGCGGTGGGGAAGATTCTCATACTGAGCGCGGTGCTGTTGGGAGGAGGGGTGTTGCTGTACGTTTGCAGGGAAGAGAAGAGCAACGACGAGCCCGCACAGCGAAACAGACAGCTAGAGCAGTTTCCGAATTTGCTGTTTTCTTATTGCCGATGGGCGCGGACATGCGGGCTCGCTCTACGGGTCCATCAAGCATTCCAGAACTTCCTTGACCACTCCTCAACTCCAGCGTAGTCTCGCGTGGGAAATCCCCAACATCTTGCCCGCGCCCCAGGAGGCTGCACATGGTTCCTCTTACCGCTTTGTGGGCCCCTATCGTTTTGTCCGCGGTTATCGTCTTCGTCGCCAGTTCCATCATGCACATGCTTTTGCCCTACCACCAGAGCGACTGCTACCAGCTCCCCGATGAGGACAATCTCCGCGCTGTCATGCGCACTGCTGGCCTGAAGCGGGGCTTCTACATGTTCCCGTACAGCAGCCACAAGGAAATGAAGTCGCCTGCCATGCAGGAAAAATTCAAGCAGGGGCCGGTCGGCACGATGACCGTACTTCCCAGCGGCCCACCGCCAATGCCGAAGTACCTGATCTCGTGGTTTGTTTATTGCCTGGTGATTGGGTTCTTCACGGCGTACCTCACCGGACACACAGTTCCCCCGGGCGTGAACTATCTGGTGGTCTTTCGCGTCGCGGGAACCGCTGCTTTCATGGCGTACGGTTTGGGCCAACTCAGCAACGGCATCTGGAAGGGTCAGCCGTGGGGCATGACCATCAAGGAAGTCATCGACGGTCTGGTGTACGGTCTGCTCACCGCGGGAACATTTGGGTGGCTGTGGCCGCGGTAACGAGAACCGGTAGAATTCTATCCAGAGATAAGGGACCCGTTCTCACCGGTGAGAGCGTGGTACGGCGGTATAATGACTGATATCGTAGGAGCTTCCCAACATATGAGTGGAACAAACGGCAGCAACGGCAATGACGCGGGTTTGGTGAAGCCGCGGACCGAATGGATCACGAAGCGTCGGGAAGAAGCGGCGCGCACCGGCGACACCAACCTGTCGCAAATGCATTTCGCGCGCAAAGGACTGCTCACCGAAGAGATGCTCTTCGTCGCCGAGCGCGAACAGATTGCGCCCGAACTAGTCCGCGACGAGGTCGCTGCCGGCCACATGATTATCCCGGCCAACGTTAATCATCCTGAGCTGGAACCGATGTGCATCGGCGTGGCCTCGAAGTGCAAGATCAACTCCAATATCGGCAATTCGTCCGTCACCAGCAACGTGGATGAGGAGTTGCGCAAGCTGCACACCTCGGTCCACTACGGCGCTGACACGGTGATGGACCTCTCAACCGGCGGCGGCATTCACGAGATTCGCGAGGCCATTCTGCGCCATTCGCCCGTTCCGATCGGGACCGTGCCGATCTACGAGGCGGTCTCGCGCGTGAAGCGCATCGAAGATCTCAATGCAGACATCATGCTCGAAGTGATCGAAGAGCAGGCCGAGCAGGGCGTGGATTACATGACCATCCATGCCGGAGTGCTGGTCGAGTACCTACCGCTGATCACCAAGCGGATTACCGGCATCGTGAGCCGCGGTGGAGCGATCCTCGCGCAGTGGATGGCTCACCACCATAAGCAGAATTTCCTCTACGACCGCTTCGACGACATCACCAAAATTCTCGCCAAGCATGACGTGAGCTATTCGCTAGGTGACGGACTTCGTCCGGGATGCATTGCCGACGCCAGCGATGAGGCGCAATTTGCCGAACTGAAGACCCTGGGCGAACTGACGAAAAAGGCCTGGGAGCGCGATGTGCAGGTCATGATCGAAGGGCCGGGGCACATCCCTCTCGACAAGATCAAGGAGCAGGTAGAGAAGGAAGTCGAACTTTGCTACGGTGCTCCGTTCTATACGCTCGGGCCGCTGGTGATCGACATCGCGCCCGGTTATGACCACATTACTTCCGCCATTGGCGCAGCGATGATCGGCTGGTATGGCGCGGCCATGCTTTGTTACGTGACTCCGAAAGAGCACCTCGGCCTGCCCAACGACAAAGACGTGAAGGACGGCATCATCGCCTACAAGATTGCGGCGCACGCCGCCGACGTGGCTCGGCATCGTCCGGGAGCGCGCGACCGTGATGATGCCATCAGCTATGCGCGCTACACCTTCGATTGGGACAAGCAGTTTGCCCTGTCTCTCGATCCCGAGACCGCTCGCAGCATGCACGATGAGACGCTGCCCGATGCCTACTACAAAGAAGCGGCGTTCTGCTCTATGTGCGGCCCGAAGTTCTGCTCCATGAACTACTCGGCCAAGGTGGACGAGTACAACAGCCAGGTGCATGGAGTCGAGAAGAAGGATTATTCGGAGCTGATGAACAAGCTGGTGGCGATTAAATAGCTGTCGGCCATCAGCCGTCAGCTTTCGGCTAAACCGGGCTTATCGACTCGCTCTGCGCGATCTCACAACTTTAGGACACTACCAAGAATTCCGGTTGGGTCGGCGGCCGCACTTGTGAAATAATGCGGCTTATGAAACGTCCTTTCGCCGCATCGGTACGGCGAGAAGGAGACTGGTACGTCTCGCAATGCCTCGAATTGGATGTTGCCAGTCAGGGTGAAACTGAAGACGAGGCGCTGGCGAACCTGAAAGAGGCGCTGGAGCTACACTTCGAGCCACCGCAAGCTACGCGGCTACCTAAAATGCGAAGCATCGAGGTCGAGGTTGGGGCGGCTTAGGCCACTGCGCCTTCGTAACTCCAAGTCTCGGCATTGACGTAGCCCGAGAGCCTTGAACGGGATACACTACTTCCCATGGGCACCGCATTTGGCAGCTTCGATCAATTCTGGGCGGCGCTTGGCCGCCTCTACGACCAACAGTTGAAACAGGACCAGCAGATTGCTGCCAGCGCAGCGCAGATCGCGCAGCTTGGAGAGCAGATGCAGGCCACCGACGCGCGCCTCGATCGCCTGGCCTCTATGATCGTGACATTGGCCGGGACTGTAGCCAAACAATCGGAAGAAATCGAGTCGCATGAGCGCCGATTAGGGCGCCTGGAAGATCGTCCCAATTAGGCGGAGTGTCTGTTCTCTACTGCCCAATTTATTCAACTCGTAATCCTGCGGGCTGCTTTCCTTCCGCTGTTCAATGTGATCAAGTCCTAATCTTCAGGGCCGCTTTTCTGTTACCTCTCTTTGCTAAACTCCCAAGGTGAGAAGAATCCGCCCGAATGCCTGGATTTTTGCCTGCGCATCAGGAGTCCTCCAGGTATTGATCTTCCCCAAACCCGCTCTTTATCTGCTGAGCTGGGTCGCCCTTGCGCCTCTGATTTACGCCATCCTGAAGTGTCGTGACCAGGATGTAAGCCTGGCCCTCGCTGATGGCGGACTCTTTCTTGCTCCCGCGACGGCGTGGCAAGGGTTTCTGCTCGGCTACGTAAGCGGTGTTATCTGGTATCTCGGCAGCTGCTATTGGGTTTTCTACGTAATGCACGTCTACGGCAGTATTGGCATTGCGACGTCGTTGCTTCTGCTGCTGATGTATGCGCTCTATCTCGCTCTGTATCACGGGCTGTTTGGATTGCTGCTCGCGCTCATCGCCGCGCGGCGCAACGGGTTCAGCCTGCGCGCGCTGGTCTTCACACCGTTTGCGTGGGTGGCCGTCGAGCTGGCGCGGACTTACATTACAGGATTTCCCTGGGACCTGCTGGGTACCACGCAGATCGACAACATCCCGCTCTCACGTGTCGCCACGGTCACTGGGGTGTACGGCATTTCCTTCGAGATTGTGCTGGTCAATACGGCAGTTGCGGCTGCCTTCCTGGTGCCGCACGCACGCCGCAAAGTTTTGCTAACCGCGGCGCTGGCTGCAGCCATCGCTCTCCACGCCGGCAAATTGGTACGGCCCGCAGCGCTTCCGGCCTCCGATGGCGCGACCCTGGTACAGGCCAATATTCCCATCCTCGATTCTGGTGCATGGACGCTCGACTATCTCACCCAGACCCTCGATTCACTCGCGGCGCTCAGCGTAACGCCGGTGCACAACAAGCCCGGCACGCCCGGGTTGATCATTTGGCCGGAGTCACCTGCGCCATTTTTTGTCACCGACCTGCATGTTCGCAGTACCGTGGCCAATGTGGCGCGCGCTACCGATTCTTACATCATTGTTGGCTCGCTCGGGATTGAACATGCTGGCGAACGCAATCGCCAGCCGGACATTTACAACTCCGCAGCCGTGATTGCTCCCAATGGTGCATGGACGGCGCGCTACGACAAGATTCACCTCGTCCCATTTGGCGAGTACGTGCCGTTTGCCAAGATATTCAGTTTTGCCAGCGGCCTCACCGACCAGGTGGGGACCTTCGCCCGTGGTACATCGCGGCGCCCACTGGAAGTAGGAGATACGAAGATTGGCACCTTCATCTGCTATGAGTCGGTTTTCCCGGACGAAGTCCGGCAGTTCGCGAAAAATGGCGCTGAACTGTTCGTTAACATCTCCAACGACGGATGGTACGGCGAGGGCGGTGCTCCCTGGCAACACCTGAACCAGGCGCGCATGCGCGCGGTGGAAAACAATCGTTGGCTGCTGCGCGACACCAACACCGGCGTCACCGCGGTCGATTGACCCATTGGGACGCGTCGTGGCCGAGGCGCCACGTAACCAGCGCACCCAACTGCAAGCGGCCTATTCCCTGGAAGAAACCACCACGTTCTATACGCGCCACGGCGACTGGTTTCCGTGGGTGTGTGCGATAATCACCTTGCTGGGATTGTTGTTACGCGTTTTCCGGCCAGCCGGATTGATGGCGCCGCCACAGGTGGAAAAGCCTTAATCCACCACAGAGGCACGGAGACACAGAGAATTCGAAAATCGAAGCAACCGCGGATTTCACGGGTAAACGCGGATCAGATTGAAAGCTAGGGCTGAGTAGGCGAAAAGCGAAAAGCGAAAAGCGAATGCGAAAAACATGGTCGAAGAACTGGAACAGGAATACGCAGCGCTTCGCGACAAAGTGCGCGATCTACAGGAGTATCTTTGACGCGCCCAAGCTGCGCGAAAAGCTAAGCGAGATCGAGAAGCAAACCGCCGATCCCACGCTCTGGTCGAATCCCGAAAAATCACAGCAGGTCATGCGCGAGAAGAAGCGCCTCGACAGTCTGTTAGCCACCGAAGGCGAACTGGCGCGGCGCTCGAGCGATATCGCCGCTTATTTCGACCTGGCGCGGGAGGGAGAAGATGTCTCCTCCGATCTGCGGCGCGAGGTCGATGCCTTGCGTGGCCTGGTCGAGAAGCTTGAGACAGAGACTCTGCTTTCCGGCGAGAACGACGAGCGCAGCGCCATTGTCACCATCCATCCCGGCGCCGGCGGCACCGAGTCGCAGGATTGGGCCGAGATGCTGATGCGGATGTATCTACGCTGGGCCGAGCGCCAGGGCTTCTCCACGCAACTCTACGAGTACCAGCCAGGCGACGAAGCGGGCATCAAGTCGGCAACCTTCGGCGTCAATGGCGAGCATGCCTACGGCCTGTTGACCAGCGAGATCGGCGTGCATCGGCTGGTGCGCATCTCGCCCTTCGACCAGGCCAAGCGGCGGCACACCTCATTCGCCAGCGTATATGTCTCGCCGGAAATCGACGAGACCATCGAAATCAACATCAAGCCGGAAGACATTCGCACCGATACCTATCGCTCCGGCGGCAAGGGTGGCCAGCACGTGAACACCACGGATTCGGCGGTGCGGATTACGCACATTCCTACCGGAATTGTGGTCGCCTGCCAGAACGAGCGTTCGCAGCACAAGAACCGCGAGCGCGCCATGAGCATCCTTCGTTCACGTCTGTACGAGTATGAACTGGAGAAGAAGCGCGCGGTCACCAAGGGCATCGAGGATTCCAAGCTCGACATCGACTTCGGCTCGCAGATTCGCTCGTACGTGTTGCAGCCGTACCGCATGGTGAAAGACCTGCGTACGCGAGTGGAGATTGGCGATGTGGACCGTGTGCTGGACGGCGACTTGAACGAACTGATCCGAGGATATCTGCAGCTACGAAGGAAAGAGCAGCGGGGATAGCAGGTTCCAGCCACCGTGTAGGCGTCCGATTGCCTGCAACGCAGTGATTGCGGACTCGCAGAGGAAGTCGCTAATGAATGCTGCAGTATTGCACGCTCTTGGAAAGCCGCCACAGTGCGAGCCGTTTCCCGAGCCTATTGCTGGCGATGGTGAGGTCATCGTCCACGTCCGCGCCGCAGCGCTGAAGCCCGTCGACAAACAGATGGCCAGTGGCTCGCACTATGCCAGTTTTCGTGAGCTGCCGGTTGTGTGCGGACTCGACGGAGTGGGCACGCTTGATGATGGCTCGCGTGTGTTCTTTGCCGCGCCACGACAGCCCTATGGTGCGATGGCGCAGCGCACCGTTGTAGCCCGTCCCCGGTGCTGGCCGCTGCCAGACGACGTTGATGACGTCAGTGCCGCGGCCGTCGTCAACCCCGGTATATCGGCCTGGCTCACGCTGTTGGAGCGCGCGAAGCTGGCTAAAGGCGACCATGTCCTGGTCCTTGGCGCGACCGGCGCCACTGGCAGGCTTGCGGTACAGATAGCCAAGCTCTTGGGCGCCGGACGAGTTGTCGCTGCTGGACGTGACGAGACGACGCTGAATGCGCTTTACGATCTAGGCGCAGACTCGATTATCCCGCTCAATCAGTCAACTGAGAAACTGGCTGAGGCGTTCCGTCGTCATGCTGGCGAACGAGGATTCAACATCGTCATTGACTATCTATGGGGCCGCCCTACCGAGGCGTTGTTGTCGGCCATCACAGGCGGCGATTTCGCTCCGTCGGGGAGCATTCGGCTGGTTCAAGTTGGCGAAAGCGCCGGCCCAACTATTTCGCTTTCCGCTGCGGTTTTGCGCAGCTCAGGACTGGAGATTCTGGGCAGTGGTTCGGGCGCAGCACCTTCGCTCGAAAAGCTGCGCGACGCCTATCATCAGGTGCTGTCGCGCATCGCAAGTGGAGAGCTTCGCATCCAAACGGAGACGGTGCCACTTGCCGAAGTCGAAATCGCTTGGGAACGAGAATCGCGGGCGCGGCTCGTGATCATTCCCTAGCGCTGGCCCTGGATTCTGTCTAACACGATTTGCTACGATCGTGCTCGTTAGGAAGCAACCTCTTATGGACGACTGCCTCTTCTGCAAGATCATTGCCGGGAAGATTCCCTCGAAGAAGGTTTACGAGGACGACAAGGTTTATGTCTTCGAAGACATCAATCCCAAGGCGCCGACGCACGTGCTCATCATTCCCAAGCGGCATGTCGTGGGGTTGAAGGAAGCCACGCCGGAAGACGCCGAAATTCTCGGCTACTGCCAACTCATCGCGGCCAAGATCGGTCGTGAACGCGGCATCGAGGACGGATACCGCACCGTGTACAACGTGGGACCAAAGTCAGGACAATCGGTCTTTCACCTGCATCTGCATCTGCTCGGTGGCCGCACCATGACCTGGCCGCCGGGGTAGAGAAGCAGGCGTTAGAGATTAGGGGCTAGTGGTTAAGGGAATGCGGCACAGCCGACGTCACGCACCAGTGTAGGATTGGGTAGCAGCTTTTCTATCCACCATCCACTATCAACTAACCACTGCCTTCCCGCTCCACGGCACCGAGAACTGACGCTCGATCTTCTCGCGATAACACGGCCCCGAGTTGTAGGTGCAGAACGGATACAGCTTGCCATCAGGCGTTGCGTAATGAATGACGCAGCGCTTCACCCGCTCGATGTCGTAGTTGTAGGCGTCCTGGAAGTGCATGCCCGCCACCAGCAGCGTGCGATAGGTGAATGTCCCATCTTTTCCGTCGCGGCCGAGTTTCTTGTTGGTCATGCCCTGCAACGTCTGTAGGAATTTCGTGAACGTCAGTCCCGGCGGCGCAAGTCTCGGTTTGAAGTGCTTCTGCAGCGAGTTCCATGCCTTCACTTTGCTATAGAGTTTGAAGCGTGCCTTGCCGGCTGAGCGCGACAGCTCTTCCATGTCCTGCAGCATATTTGGCACGTCAACGAATTGCGTTATCGGCACAGCCTTCTTGGACTTCTCATCCACGAAAAAGTAAGTCCCGAGTGAGCAATGCGGATGTGACGAAATGGTAGGTACGCCTGTGCCGCGCAGCGCGGCCGTCAGCTTCGAGAACGGCGTAACACACGCCAGGGGGAACCAATCCGATCGTGGATCGGTGATGCCCGTCTGCTCGCTGACGCAGCGCGCCAGGTCGGCCAGGGTAAAGCGCTTGGCCAATAGTTCGTGCTTTGCGATTCGTCCAGTAAACGCCACCGGTTGGAAGCTGATACCCGAGACCGTGTCAACGTTCTCGATGGCGCAGCGGACGATGTCGCCGATCTGGTGCTCGTTGATGCCCTTCACGATGGTCGGTACGAACACGACCTTCATGCCGGTGGCGCGACAGTTCTCGATAGCGCGCATCTTGGTGTTGAGTAGCGCTCGTCCGCGCGTGCGCCGGTAAACGTCATCGGTTACGCCATCGAATTGCAGGTAGAGCGTGGCCAGACCCGCGGTCTTGGCTTTCTTCGCAAACTCCAGGTCAGCCAGTTCGATGCCGTTGGTGGCGGCCTGAATGTGAGTGAATCCCATCTCGCGCGCCATGCTGAGGATTTCGAAGAACTGAGGATGAATGGTGGGCTCGCCGCCGGAGAACTGCACCACGCGGCCGTCCACGGGGCGCTCGCCGCGCAACGTTTGCAGCATACCGCGGACCTGTTCGATGTCCGGCTCGTACAGATATCCCGCGACGTTTGCGTTGGCAAAGCAGACCGGGCACGTCAGATTGCAACGGTTCGTGAGATCAACATTGGCGAGCGCGGTGTGCGAAGTGTGCATGCCGCAGAGGCCGCAATCGTCAGGACATGACTTTCCGCCTTCTATCTGAGGATTAGCCAGGCCAAGATTGTCGCCAAAGTTCCACTCCTCCATCTTGAGGTAAAGTTCGATGTCGCTGAAGACGATGTCGCGAAAGATGCCGTGCTCGGCGCAAGATTTTTGCATCACCACTTTGCCGGCTTCGGCAAAGATGTCTGCCGCGATAACTTTGTTGCACTCCGGGCAAAGCGACTCAGTCTGCTTAGGCAATCCTTTCTGCAGCGGCTTGATCGCCGCGCCGGTATAGGTTACGTCCGGTTGCAGAATACGCAGGCCGGGCCGTCGTGTCGGCGACGGCGTGTAATCTTCGACGTTACTTGGGCATGCAGGGATATTAACTTCGGGCGACAATGTCTGGGTGCTCAAAATGGACTCCTTGCAATCTTAGGGCAGCGCCGCGGCGGAAGAAGAGTAGTAGTAAGGGAATAAGAAAGGCACACCGAGGCGCTGTCACATGCAATAGATTGTCCCCCCTAGGTTCACGTGGTTGCAGTGCGGTGGCTCACCTGGAGAAGTGAACCAGGTATGCGGCGAGCGGCAGGAATTTGCAGCCGACGGTTCCCTGGTAATGGTAAATGGAGCCATGGTTTCAGCTCAGAGGGGTGGGTCTTTTCGCGCTGTCGCTGTATTGCTTTGCCGTCAGGGCGTAGAATCGTGTTTCTCATAAGCACAGATTGAAATCGATGGGAGGTCCCATGGCTAAGCACTCTAAGAACGCCCGGCATGCAAAAAAGTCCGCAGGCGACACGACCGACAGCTCGGTAAAACCGACTGGGCTTTCGGCCAACAAGATGAGCCGGAAAGATTACGAGCGCGAGCTCTACAAGCTTCAGGTTGAGCTGGTGAAGTTGCAGGAATGGGTGAAGAAGACCGGCGCGAAGATCATCATCATCTTCGAAGGCCGTGATGCAGCCGGAAAAGGCGGCGTCATCAAGCGCATCACCGAGCGGGTTAGCCCGCGTGTCTTCCGGCTGGTTGCATTGCCGGCGCCGACCGAGCGCCAAAAGACCCAGATATATTGGCAACGCTACATCGAGCATCTGCCTTCGGGCGGGGAAATCGTTATTTTCGACCGCAGCTGGTACAACCGTGCCGGTGTCGAACACGTGATGGGCTTCTGCTCCAAGGAGGAGTACACGCAATTCTTGAAGGGCTGTCCCCAGGTGGAGGCCAGTCTGGTGCAAAATGGAATTATTCTTCTGAAATACTGGATGGATGTATCGGAGAAAGAGCAGCACCAGCGATTCGTCGCGCGTATCAAAGATCCATCCAAGCGCTGGAAGCTGAGCCCTATGGATTTGGAGTCGCACCGCCGCTTTTATGACTACTCTCGCGCGCGCGACGCTATGCTGGCGGGCACCGATACCGCAATGGCGCCCTGGATCATGGTGCCTTCCGATGACAAGAAGCGCGCTCGGCTCAATTGCATCGCCGACATCCTCAGCCGGATTCCGTACGAAGAGGTGCCCTATCAACCTCCAAAGTTGCCGTCACGGCAGAAATCCAAGGGTTACACCGAACCGAAATTGAAACACCAGCAGGTAGCAGCGAGGTACTGAAATAAGCACAAACATATGGCGGGTAGCCGTAGTGGTTGGGTTGCTCACTTCAGCTCTCCGCCATATCCGCCTTGCACTTCATCCAGAGAGTAGCTGCGGCGCGGCCGTCAATTGTCAAGCCATAATCGCGAAGTTGTAACTTCTTTGTTAAAACTCTAGAGCCGACTACAATCGGCCGATGACCTCCCGCCTGGAGCGCGTGCACCAGCAGTTGCGCTTATATGAGCATCCGCTGGTCGAATTCGATGCCCGCACCAAAGGCGATGCCGTGGAAGTGATCATCCGCCCACGCTTTACCGAGCCGCCTGTCCACACGTACTACTTTGAGCTACATCCCCGCGATCTGGACGATCCGCAATTCGAGTGGGCCTTTCAGCGCCAGATCTTCGACTGTTTGCACGACTATCTTGTTGAGATGTTCGTACGCACCCCGCAGCACCGCAAAGAGAACCAGCAGATGGAGCGCGAAGGCAAGCTGTGATCATGCATCCCAGCGAGCCTGAGAAAGGCGACAGGGAAGCGCGCCTGCGTAAGCGCATCGAGGACGAAATTCGCCGCGACGGTCCGATTCCGTTCTCGCGCTATATGGAGATGTGTCTTTACGAGCCCGAGCTCGGCTACTACTCGCGTTCGCGGGAGCAGTTTGGCAAAGCTGGGGACTTCTACACCTCAAGCGACGTTCATGCCGTGTTTGGGCGGCTGCTGGCGCGCCAGTTCGAGGAGATGTGGCGTGTACTAGATTCTCCGTCCCGCATCGACCTCATCGAACTGGGTCCCGGCCGCGGCCTGTTCGCCCGTGATGTGCTCGATTGGTCAGCGAAACAGTTCCCAGAGTTCTCGCGGGCTCTGCATTACGTTTTGGTAGAGCAGTCGGCACATTTGCAAGATCGATTGAAAGAGCGCTTGACTCAGCATATGGCCGTCGGACAGGCGCAGGTGTTCGATTCTCTGGAAGCTGCGGCTTCGGCGTGCGGCCAGAACCTCATCATCTTCGGCAATGAGTTCTTTGACGCTCTTCCGGTTGAGGTGGTTGACCATCGCGGGGCATTGCGGATCAGGGTCGAGAACGGGAGATTTGTCGAGACGTTCGCCCTGCCCGGCATAGCGGAAGTTGAGTTTCTCGATCGCTATAGTGTTCATCCCGAAGCCGGCGAGCGCGTGGAGGCGGCGCTAGCATCATTGAACTGGATCGAGCGGATTGCGAGAGTATTTCGGTCCCCCGGAAACGCAGAGTCCTCCGCTCAGACTGGCGTCCTCGGCCGGAATGACAGCCTAAGAAGGGAAGAGCGGGAAAGTAGATGCGGGTATGTCGTATTAATTGACTACGGCTACACGCGGGAGGAGCAGTTGGCTGGGCGCCATCGCGATACGGTAATGAGCTACCGTCAGCACGCCGTTAGCACGTCGCCCTACGAAGCGCCCGGCGAGCAGGACATCACCGCCCATGTGAACTTCACGGCCTTGAGAGCACGAGCCATCGACGGTGGACTCGACGAAGTTGCACTGCTGACGCAGTCGCAATTCCTCATCGGCATCGCCGAAGAAACTCAATTCGCGGACGCATTTCAGGATTGCGTGCTTCCCCAAGAGCGCGCCAAAGTAGCGTTGCAGTTGAAGCACCTGATCTCGCCAAACGCCATGGGAGATACGTTCCAGGTGCTGCTGATGTCGAAGGGAGTGGCAAGAGAAAAGGCCGCTGCATTGAGCGGCCTGAAATTGTCCCGCTGAAACGGGTTACTGCAGGCCCGGTTTATCCGGGCTGGGCGGCTGGAACGGCGACTGCAAATATTTACGTGCCTCGTCGAGCGCATTCTGCGTATTGTCATTCGTCTGCAACGCCTGGCGGTACTCATTGGTGGCGCGCTCTCGCTGTCCGGTCAGGTCGAAGATCTTGCCTAACTGAATGTGGCTCCAAACCTCAGTCCAGCGCGGCTCGCCATCCCCGTTGAGCGATTCGCGGTAGGCATTTGCAGCCGACTGATAGTTGTGTTGCAGGAAGAACACTTCGGCGATGCGATAATGCGCCAGCGAGCTGTTCTTGTTGATGTCCAGCGCCTTCTGGAATTCCTTTAGCGCTTCAGTGAAGTCACCCTGCTCGACATCCTGCTGGCCGCGCATGATGGACGTGCGCACTTGCAAGTCCTGCGAGTTCTGCAACACATCGTTGTTCGGGTCGATGGTGATGCGGCGCGGCTTGCCAAAGGTCTCGACCGCGTAGGCCGAATTGGTGCCGGAAACCTCGACGCGCTTGGTCTCGGTTTTGCCGTCCGTGTCGATCTTCAATTCCACCGGCATACGGAACAGGTCCATGTCCTGCTGAATCTCGCCGACCACACGGAAACCCTTCTGCGTACGGTATACCGTGTACTTGTTTTTGAACTCCGGCGCTCCGGTCGAGTCCAGCCACTGGGTAAAGAACCAGGTAAGCTGCTGTCCCGAGCTCTGTTCGGCGATCTTGCGAAAATCGTCAACCGAGGCCGACTTGCCGGAATACTGGGTTACAAAGGTGCGCATGGTTTTATCGAAAGGATTGTCACCAATCACCCAGCGCAGCATTTGCAGGATCATGCCGCCTTTATCGGTCACCAGCGACTGGAACTCAGGCGAGAAGGTGTCCAGTTTGCCGACATCTGCCAGCGGGACCGACACGTAAGCCAGCGCGCCTACCGACATGTCTTTGGCAACTTCCTGGAAGCCGGCTGGCCCGGCTACGTGCTCCACGTAAAGCGCCTCGGAATAGCGGGCAGAGCCGTCGTTCAACCACCAGTCATTCTTAGTTGCGGGGCTCACGATGGTGCCGAACCACTGGTGTGAAATGGTGTTGGCCAGCAACCGGTAATTTATTTTGCCTATAAAGGCGCGCGAGGCCAGCGCGGCTATCTCTGGTGCCCACGCTGACGGAACTGTGTCATTGGGCAACTCAACCACGTTGAGGGTGTTGCTGAACGGAGGACCGTAGGTCGAGGTGTAGAAGAAAAATTCCTTCACGGCGGTGTCGGCATACTGGGTCGCAAGCGCCTTATGCTCCGGCGTGGTATACACCGTCACATTCAGTCCACCTTCCGTGTTCTTGGTCGGCTCCCACTTTCCAACCAAAATCGTCCCTGGAAAGCTCGGCTTGTCCTGGTAGGTGAAGGTAACGGTCTTGTACCCGGCGGGCGCAGCCACCTTGCCGGCAGACGTGCGCGCCGCACCCTTGTGCGCTCCGGTATCGGACTCTGAAGCAGCGCCGGAGCTCTGTTTTCCGCTGCCAATTACGGTGTAATCGCTGGGTACACTGATGCTGATGGTTGAAGTGAAGCGATTGGTACCGTAGCCGACCATGGGGAACCAGCGCCCGGCGTAAAGCAGGTAAGTAATCGGATCGCCAATGTAGGCAAGCTTCAGCCCGGGCACAGGGCTGTCATCTCCCGACTGGACCGTTCCTTCATATTCGAAGGTGAGAGTGTCGCTGGCCCCTTTGCTCAAGCCGCTGGGTAGCGAGATGCGGATGGTTGAGTCCTGGCTAACGCGTTCAACCGAAAGCGCCTGCCCGTTAGCGTCGACCACGCGTGTCGGCCGCAGAGCATTGTGCAATTCGAAAATGGCGATGGTGATGTCGTCGAGCGCTGTAAAGCGGACGCGGGCCTGCGCCTTAATCTGGTGGGTCTGCGGAGAGACGATCGCTTGGATGGCGTAGTCGTTGACCTCGATCCGCGCTTTCTCGACCGCCAGGCACGGCAAGGCAAGCCCAAGAACATTAAGCACGATTAGGACACGCTGGAACGATCGCGCTGCGATTTGCATTAGGGAAAGTTGCTCCTGCTACCTCAACTATAAATGATGCTAACCACCGAGACACAGGGGCACAGAGAGGAAGAAGCAACCAGCAGTTGGTTCATCGGCCTTCCATCAAGCCAGGGCTTGTACGTGAAATCGGTGGTTCTTGATTTGTGTTTTCTCTGTGCCTCGGTTTCTCTCTGGTGAACCGAATTTCTCCCACCGGTCACTTGCCCACCAATTCAAGTACGGCCCGAGCTGCCCGCTCGGATGCATCGCCGCCTCTCTCGCTGGGCTGCAAACGCTGCCGCACTTCCGCAAAGTCCCGAATCATGCTCTCTCGAGCGGTCCCGTCGGGAATGAGCCGCCGAAGCTCGTCGCAAACCCGCTGTGCCGTGAAGTCCGCCTGTACCAGTTCGGGGACTACGTCACGTTCTGCAATCAGGTTCACCATCGCAAACCGGTCTACCTTTACTAGACGGCGGCCAAGGCTCCAGGTGAGCGAGGCGACCCGATACACCATTGTGAAGGGCGTTCCGATCAGTGCTGCCTCGAGCGTGGACGTCCCGCTTGCCACCGCGGCCGCTCGCGCATGCAGCAGACTACCTCGAGCGTCACGGGTAAACGTTATTTCAGGCCCTACGTAGTTGCCCAATAGCGACGCTACCCAGCTCATATCGAGGGTGGAAGCAACCGGCATTATGTAAACGTATTCCGGACCGAGAAGTTGCGCTGCTTCTAGAAGCGCCGGCAAGATGCGGGAAACTTCACCGCGACGGCTGCCCGGCAGCAAGGCAATCCAGTCCCGCGACGGATCGAGGTTGTATTCCGCGGCAAACTGTTCGCGCGACGCCCCCGGCAAAGGCAGGTCTGCCAGCGGATGGCCGACGAACTCTGCTTCGATGCCGCGCTCGCGATAAAAACGCTCCTCGAAAGGGAAGATCACCAGCATCTTGCGAACGTATTTTCGAACCCGCTCGATCCGGCCCTGTTTCCACGCCCAAAGTTGCGGACTGACATAGTAGACGACCGGCACTCCTTGCTTGTGCAGTTCACGCGCCACGCGCAGATTGAAGTCGGGAAAGTCGATGAGCACTGCTACGTCGGGCCGGCGCCGTTCCGCTTCGCGAACGACCTCGCGAAAGCGGCGATAGATGGTGGGGATGTGCTTGATCACCTCGACGATGCCGACTTCGGCAATCTCTCGTGCGTCCACCAGAAGCTCGCATCCGGCGGCGCGCATCTGGTCACCGCCAACGCCGAAGAACTGCAAATCCCCGGCAGGTGCTAGTTTGCGCAGAGCTTCAATGAGCTTTGCACCGTAGAATTCGCCGGAGGCCTCCCCAGCCGAGATGAGGATTCGCACAGTGCGATTATGACAGGAGAGGGCCGCCAGCTGTCGGGAAGCCGTCCGGCTTCAAAATTGCAAGTCTCAACGTGCACTTCGGTGTGCTTGACTCCGTATTTCGCCCAGCACACTGTGGTGCGCGATGAGCTAGTCAGGGATAAAATAATGCCACTAAGTTCCAGTGGGGGCGCCACCTTTTCGTCACTGCTCGGCAGCCACTAAGTATCAGGAATGTCGAACATGCATTGCACGAAGCTCAGCTTCTAACTCGATATTGACCGAAAGGAAAAGATTGTTATGAAAAAGCTTTTCAGCATCACCGTGACGATAACTTGTTTGGCGGTACTGGCTCTACCGGCTCTTGCGGGCGACGGAGGACCGCCCCCAATATGCCCGCCGGGAACTGATTGCAGCGTGCGTCTTCCTGGTGGCTCGACGAATAACAGGCCGTTGTGCTGCGCCCTGCAGCCCCCTTCCATCGACAGGACATTCGGAGATATCAATGTGAAGGATAAAACCCTTGCACAGTTTTGGCTTGTGTCGCCGGTAGCTCGTCGGGTGACGACCAGTGCCACAAGCAACCCGAAGCCGGAGGAATCATCTTTGGTAAAGAACGCCGGGATCGCTCCTGCAAGTACGCAGTAGCAATGCGCGACTGTGAGCAAGCGCGGGGATGCTGCACCAAGCAATCCCCGCGTCCAGCGCCTGTCTGTCCGAGCATGTACCGATACCTGGCTTTGCCTGGCACGGGTGCTTTAACAGGGCTTTACCGTTTCCGGACTATCTCTCGGTTTTCGGTCCACCGTGTTCAGTATCCCGCGAGTCGCTGCGCGCTTTGCCCAGTACGGTCATCGACACGTAGGCTCCGATCCACGAGCCTAGCGCTGCGAAGCAGACGTAGACCCAGTTCCGCGTGTAGCTGATGACCGCGAAGGCCGACAGCAGATACCACACGCTGCTCCACGTGGCAGCGGGCACGCGCCGGCGTGACGATACGGCTGCATTGAACATGACGTATACGGCGTCGGTTGCGGCAGTGGATGCGATCACGCCAAGAGCCAGCCAGGGATGGATCTGCCACACGGTAATCACCTCGGGTTCGAGACTGAAAGGGGTTGAGGTAGTGTAACCCCTGAACCGCGAGGAGACCGGGCTCGCCTCAATCGTTGGCTGAGACGTTGACGCCCGGCTCCGAGTACTCATTGGCTTCAATGGTCGCCGGCGTTGTAATTTCCTGGTCTTTGTACTGCAACTGATACAGCTTCCAGTAAATCCCGCGGTTAGCCAGAAGCTGCTGGTGCGATCCGATCTCGCGCACCTTGCCTTTGTGCATCACGATGATCTTGTTGGCGCGCTGAATCGTGCTGAGCCGATGGGCAATGATGATCGAGGTGCGGCCTGCCACCATGCGCGTGAGCGCCTCGCGGACGCGAAACTCGGTTTCGGTGTCAACGCTGGAGGTGGCTTCGTCGAGAATGAGTATCTTCGGATTGTGTGCCAGCGCACGCGCAAATGAGATGAGCTGTTTTTGCCCGGTGGAAAGCGTGCTCCCGCGCTCGCGCACGTCCTCGGCAAACCCGCCCGGAAGCGAGCGGATGAAATCGGCGACATTGACCTGTTCGGCGGCATTCTCGACGGCCTGGTCCTCGATCCAGTGCGAACCCAGGCGGATATTGGTGGCAACCGTGCCAGAAAAGAGGAACGGGTCTTGCAACACTACTCCGTAACGCCGTCGAAGATCGCTTAGATCCATGTCCCGAATATCGACACCATCAATGCGGATGGCGCCCTTCTGCACGTCATAGAAGCGCAGCAGCAACGAGATAATCGTGGTCTTGCCGGCTCCGGTGTGGCCCACGATGGCGACCGTCTCGCCCGGTTCGATGGTGAACGACACATCGCGCAGCACCCAGTCATATTCCAAGGCGAGATCGGCGTTTCCCACAGCGGCTGACTTGAGCTTTTCGCCTTTGCTGGCGGCTTCTTCCGCGGCCTGTGCCATGGTGCGATAGGCGAACCACACGTGATCGAACTCGATGCGCCCCGGTCCGGCGGGCTTCTTCGGCGATGCCGGGGTGACGATCTCCGGGGTCGTATCGAGCAGCTTGAAGATGCGCTCGCTCGATGCCATGGCCGATTGCAGGATGTTGTACTTCTCGCTGAGGTCCTGGATAGGGCGGAAGAAGCGCTGCGCGTATTGCATGAACGCGACCAGCACGCCCAGGGTGACCAGGTTGCGTATGACCTGGCCGCCACCGAACCATACCACGCACGCGATGGCCGTTGCCGAGAGCACTTCCACCACCGGGTAGTACACGGCGTGGGCCATGATCGCGTCTTTGTACGCGTCCATATGAGTGCGATTGATCTTCTCGAACTCCTCGTAGGACTTCTTTTCGCGATTGAACAGTTGCAGCACCACAATGCCGGTCACATGCTCCTGCAGGTAGGCGTTGATCCGTGCAATGGCGATGCGAATGCGCCGGTAGCTCTCGCGAACCTTGCGGCGAAAAATCGAAGTCGCGTAGAAGATGAGCGGCAGCACGGCGAAAGTGATTAGCGCCAGCCGCCAGTTCATGTTCAGCATGATGACCAGAATGCCGAGCAGCACGAAGATGTCTTCAAAGATGGAAACCACGCCGGCGGTGAACATCTCGTTTAAAGCGTCCACGTCGCTGGTGACGCGGGTCACGAGACGTCCAACCGGGTTCCTGTCGAAGAACGCAATGTGCAGCCCTTGGAGGTGACGGAAAATCTGCGCTCGCAGGTCGAACATCACCTTCTGTCCTGTCCACTGCATGATGTAAGTCTGGGTAAATTCCAGCAGGAAGCTAAACAGCAGCAAGCCAACGTAGATGGCCGCGATCTGCGCGATACCCGTCAGCGGACGTGGGCTGAGGAAGCGGTCGAGCAGCGAGTGCGCTTCGGTGTGGCTGGCGAGGTATTTGTCGATTGCAACCTTGGTGAGATAGGGGCCGAGCACATCGGCGCCCGCCTTCAGCACGATGCTGATCAAGGCAATGATGACCTGCAGCCGATAGGGGCGCAGGTAGGTGAGCAGGCGCTTCATCAGCCTGCTGTCATATGCCTTGCCTAATACCTCTTCTTCGTGGATGGAAGCCATGAGCCCTATAAGGATTGTAAACAAATGCCGGAAGTCATATAGACGAGAACGGAGGGCGGCGGGATGGAAAAGTTAAAGCGCTGGACTTGCGTGGGCGAGTGCGGTATCGCGGCGATTGGGCGAAATTGCCAAGAAAAACAGAGGTCATGGGCTGGTTCGAAACCAGCCCATACGTAATCCCTCGTACTCCAATGTTACTGCTTCGGCGAGTCAGGAGCCGTGGTGCTCGTTGGGGGAGTCACAGGGTTCACATCAAGGGGCGCGATAGCCGCGTTCGGCGGCGTGGTCGACGCATTCGGAGCTACCGCAGGCGCTTCAGGAGCTACCGTGGGTGTATTTGGCGGTGCATTGGGTGTATCGGGCGCCACCGTAGGTGTGCTCGGCGCTGCGGTGGGCGCATTGGGAGGCGCTGCTGTGGCTGCATTTGGAGCTACAGTGCTCGCATTAGGAGCCACGGTAGGTGCATTCTTAGGCATCGTGGGAGCATTGGGCGCCGCCGTGTTCGCGCTTGGAGCGGTTCTCACGCTTGGCGGAGCCGCGCGGTTGCGCAAAGCATGCGCCGCTCAGAAAAGCCATCAACATTCCAGCGAAGATAATCCGTTTCATGTGGGTTTCCTCACCGGATATTAGATGCAAAGCGGAACCAAAGGCTGTGCAGAACGGACAGCTCGCTGTCCTCAAACGCAAGCATCTCTGCTGCAAAATCGAGCTGCCAGGCGGACTTAGATTTTGTCGAGAAACGGGCTAAGACCGATTTCGCTTACCTTCCTCAGGACCAGCGCCGAGTTTTTCGAGCCGAACGCGATGCAATTGCAGACGGCGTGTTCGATTTCAGCTTGCCGCCCCGCGTCCGGAACGTAATCCAAGTCGCACTCGGGATCGGGTTGTTCCAGATTGATGGTGGGAGGAATCAGCTTGTGATGCATGGCGACTAGCGTGGCAGCGATGCCGGCGGCGCCGCAGGCCCCTTGAGGATGGCCGATTTGCGACTTCAGACTGGACATGGGCGTCTGGCGCGCCTTCTCACCCAGCGCCAATTTCAGGGCGCGGGTCTCGATGCGGTCGTTCAGCTGCGTCGAGGTGCCGTGCAGGTTGACGTAATCGACCGCGGCGGGGTCGATACCGGCGTCGTCCATCGCCATCTGAATGGCGCGGGCCGGCTCTTCGCCGCACTCCTGCAAGCGCACGCGATGGAAGGCCTCGCAGGTCGAACCATAGCCCGCAACTTCCGCAAGAATCTCCGCTCCACGCGCGCGCGCATGCTCGTATTCTTCCAGGAAGAACATCCACGCCCCTTCGGCGACCACGAAGCCGTCGCGATCGAACGAGAAAGGGCGCGAGGCGCGCTCGGGTTGGTCGTTCCATGATGAGGTCATGATCTTCATCAGCGTGAAGCCCTTCATGATTCCCGGAGCGATGGGCGCGTCCACCCCTCCGACCAGCAGCATGGGTAGAAAGCCGGACTGGATTTGCCGCAGCGCGTAACCGAATGCATCAGTCGATGAGGTGCAGCCGGTGGTGATGACGTGACTCATGCCCCGCAGGCCGAAGCGCATGCTGACTTCGCTGGACATCGTGCCCATGGTCCCGCTAGGAATGCAGAAGAGGCTGACCTGCTTTACCTTGCCGGTTAGCCAGAGCCGGACCTGTTCCTCAGAAAACTCCTGCGCACCACCGCCCGAGCCCAGCACAACGCCGATTTGGCGTTGCTGGTCGAGAGTGAGTTGCGACGTATCAATACCGGCGTCACGGAGTGCTTCAGTCGAAGCTGCCAAAGCCAAAGGCACACAGCGCGACACGTGTTTGCGCTCGTGGGCGTCGACCCATGCGAGTTCGTCGAAATCTTGTATTTCGCCGGCAATTTGCACCGGCAGGTCGCTGGGATCGAAGCTGCGAATCCGCTTCACACCGCTGGCCCCGGCAAGGATAGCGCGGCAAAAGGCCTCGTTTCCGATGCCATTGGGGCTGACCACGCCCATTCCGGTGATGACGACGCGCTTTTTCATGGAAGCAGCAATTAGCAGTTGGCTCTTAGCCTTTAGCAGTTAGGGAAACTCTGATTAAGTTGCTCGATCTTTTCCTCGGCGGCTAAAGCCGCAATGATTTTGCGAACTTACGGCACGGCTGAAGCCGTGCCCTTTCAAAGCCCGGACTTAATCAGAGCTTCCTTAGTTCTCAAGCCAAACAGCAAAGGGCTTTTATTGGCCTCGCCGGTGCCCGACTCGATGAGTCACACGATCTTACCAGCTATGACAAATCGCAAATTGCTAATTGCCAACTGCTAATTGCCAAGTGCTGATCGGCAACTGCTACTCTAGTACTCGAAGGACCTTGCTGCGAATCAATTTGTCACAAGGAATTTACATCTCGGTGCCGTTTTGCCGCACGAAGTGCAGTTTTTGCAACTTCGCCTCGGGAGTATTTTCGCGCGCAATATTCGACAAGTACGTCAGCCAGGTATGTGCTGAAATCCATGCTGCCAACGATATCGCGAGCGCATTGGGCGGGCGGTTGGAACGCCAGGTGGACTCCATCTACCTTGGTGGTGGCACACCTTCGGTACTCGCACCCGATCAGCTGGAACGGCTGTTTGCGGCCGTCGGGGCGACCTTCGAGGTTAAGCCTATGGCCGAGATCACGGTCGAGTGCGCGCCCGGCACCATCTCCAGCGAGATTATCGACACGCTCCTCGCCTGCGGTGTGAATCGTGTCAGCTTGGGCGTGCAGTCGTTCGTCGACAAGGAGTCTTCGTCGGTTGGCCGGCTGCATACCCGCGTCATTACGCTGGATGACATCGCGCGCTTACGGGCTGGCGGCATTGGCAACATCAGCATCGATCTGATCGCGGGTCTGCCGCATCAGACGGAGGAGAGCTGGAGTTTTTCCGCTCGCTGAAACCCTCGCCACGGGCGTGCCTCACGTCAGCGTCTACATGTTGGAAGTGGATGAGGATTCGCGCCTCGGCACCGAACTACTCGCCGGGGGCAGCCGCTACCACGCCCACTTTGTTCCAGACGACGATCTCACCGCTGACCTCTATTTGGCCGCTTGCAAGCGTCTGGAGCAGGGCGGAGTGCGCCAGTACGAAATCTCCAATTTCGCGCGACCGGTAACGCACGGGATCGGCGCTGCATGATTCCCGGCACAATCTCAAGTATTGGACCCGCCAGCCATATCTTGGATTTGGCGTGGATGCGCACTCCATGCTGCCGGCGGGAGATGATCTGCGGGCGGCAGGGAGTACATGCGGTTCGCTTTGCCACGCCAGATTCGCTGGAGGATTACTCGGCGGCTGGCAAAGGTGAGGACTCGTTGGCGGCGCGTAGGCAACAACTACGTGGCGTCTCGTACCATGGTCAATGCACACGCGGCGCTGGAGGAGTCGTTCTTCCTGGGATTGCGGATGAATCGTGGCGTTTCTCTGGCGGAGTTGAGAGAGCAGTTCAGCGATGAGGCGGTGAATCGTTGCGATGCAGTGATCATCGAGCTGGTTGCGGATGGACTGATGGAAGACGACGGCAGTCGGTTGCGTTTGACTGAGCGAGGCCGCCTGCTCTCCAACGAAGTCTTCGGGCGATTTCTACAGGAAGACACGAACGACAGAGAGGCAGCGGCGCAGAAACCCCCTGTAGAATTTTGCTATGAGCAAAGCACAGGAAGATCGCGCGCGCCAGAAGTTCGCTGACAAGATGAGGGAAAAATCCGCGAAGGCGAAAGCAGCTCTCGCTGCGAAGAAGGCCAGCAAATTGGCCGTCCAAACGGAAACCCCTGCGAAGCAATGAACGACAGCACCGTCGGCAACCAGCGTTCCACCGCTACCATTGATCTGCGCAGCGACACCGTCACCAAGCCTTCGCCGGCGATGCGCCGCGCCATGTTTGAGGCCGAAGTCGGTGACGACGTTTACGGCGAGGATCCCACGATCAATCGCTTGGAGAAGCGCGCGGCGGAGGTTTTCGGACGCGAGGATGCGCTATTTGTGCCCAGTGGGACCATGGGAAATCAGATCGCGATTAAGCTGCACACCCATCACGGTGAGGAGATTATTTGCGGGGAGCGCGCCCATATCTTCGAGTATGAGATGGCAATGATGGCGCACTTCTCGGGCGTGGTACCCCGGACGGTGTCGGCGCAAGACGGCGTTCTCACCTGGAAACTTGTAGAGCCGAAACTGAAGAGTAAGAGCTATCACGGAGCAAAGACCGGCCTGATCTCGGTGGAAAACACGCACAACATGGCTGGCGGAGCGGTCACGCCGCCCGGCATCTTCGATGAACTTTGCGACCGCGCACATGCGATGGGCCTGCCGGTGCATCTGGATGGAGCCAGGGTATTCAACGCTTCCGTCGCCCTCGGCATCCCAGTGGCGCGACTGACGGCCAAGGCCGACACGGTCATGTTCTGCCTCTCCAAAGGACTGGGTGCGCCCGTTGGATCGCTGCTGGTGGGCAGCGCGGAGTTGATGGACCGAGCTCGCATCTACCGCAAGGCGCTCGGAGGGGGTATGCGGCAGGCGGGCATTCTGGCTGCCGCCGGGCTAATTGCGCTGGAACAGGGGCCGCAAAAGCTGGCCGAAGATCACGCCAATGCAAAGTTTCTCGCCGAGGGACTGGCCCGGGTGGGCGGCATCAAAATCGATCCCGCCAAAGTGCAAACCAACATTCTGATGTGCGAAGTTTCCGGCACCGGGATGACGTCGTACGAGTTGTCGCAGGAATTAGCGAAACGAAATGTTCTGGCCAGCGGCTTCGGCCCGCAGTTCTTACGATTCGTCACTCATCTTGATGTAAGCCGCGAGCAGTGCGCGCAAGCGGTGAAGATCGTGGAATTAATCTGCGGCGCGAAGGTGCGGACGGCCTAGCTGTGTGCAACGCTAAGGGCGTTGCGCCTGCCCTTAAGCATTTGAGCGTGGCATAATAAACACTAGCTTCCTGCGACACCGCATTGATAAGGAGGAACTATTGCACCGCGTGCTTACGAGGCCATGGGTGCCAATTTTGGTAACTCTTCTTGTGCTCACTGGGACCTCTCAAATGGCGTGGGCACACGCTATCCTGATCGAATCGTCGCCCAAGATACACGGCACGGTCACCGGTCCCAACATTCCCATCCAGTTGCGTTTCAACGTGCGCGTGGACGGCACCCGGTCGCGGCTGCGCTTGCTTAGCTCGGACGGCTCGCTGCGCTCTCTTCCCCTCGAGAAACAGACCAGTCCCGACATCTTGCGCTCGGAGGCCACAGGACTGAAGCCCGGGCCCTACAAGTTGCAGTGGCAAGTACTGGCGTCCGATGGACACATCAGTAGCGGCGAAGTTGCTTTTACCGTGAACTAATCATCCATGTTGCTTAAGCTCGTCGATATTTTCGGTTATCTCTCGGTACTGTTGCGGGCGGGGACGCTCATCTTCCAGTCTCTACTGTTGGGCGGGGTACTGTTCACTTTCTGGATCGCCCGCCCGTCACCGGAAATTTTGGATAACAGCCTGGAAAAAGTGCAGTCTTCTTCCTTGCGCGTGCTTTGGATTGCTGCCATCGGGCTCGCCGTAATACAGGCGCTGTACCTCTATGTAAATTCCGCGGTACTCATGGTTTCGGCTGAGATCTCGCTGCGCGATGTTGTCGGAGCCAACTTTTTTATCTCCGGCAGCATTGTTTTTATTGCGGCAATACTGGTTGCGATACTGGCGACCGCGCGGGGTAGGAGTGCCGCGATATGGCTGGGCCTGCTGGTTGTCACCATACTGGCTGCGTCGGTGATGACGAATCACGCTGCCTCACGAATGGACGGCCGCACGCCTCTGGTCATTTTCAGCTTCCTGCACGAATTGGCCACCGGATTTTGGATTGGCGGGCTGCCATTCCTGCTGCTGGGTTTATTCGTCGGCAAGACCAGCGCGACCCAGTGGCGTTTGACCCGGCGCTTCTCGCAGATTGCGCTGATGAGCGTGGTTGTCATTGCCTTCACAGGAGTGGCGCTCAGCCTTAAGTACATTGGGTCGGCGCACGCTCTGTTCGGCACGGCTTACGGCGTGATGGTCTCGGCCAAGGCGATCATGCTGGTTGCCATGCTGGTCCTGGGTGGCATTAACTTTCTGATGCTACGCAACAGTAGCGAAGGCCAGGTTGTGCCCAGGTTGCGCTATTTGGTTGAAGCAGAAGTCGGCATCGGTATCACCATCATCCTGACAGCGGCTTCGCTGACGTCGCAGCCGCCGGCGGTCGACCTGGTGAACGACACAGTAGACTACGCCCACATTGCCGCCCGCATGAAGCCTGAATGGCCGCGCTTGGCGAGTCCGGAACTTACCCAACTGTCGTCCGCCTTTCCCAAGCCAAAGTTCGGCACGGTCACACCGGCTTCCGCAGCGGCCGCGTACACGGTCGACGGAGAACCTCTGTCGCGCAGCGAGGTGGCGGACAGCGAGTGGTCGGAATACAACCATCACTGGATGGGCGTGTTGGTTCTGGCCATGGGCCTGCTGGCGTTGCTAGCCAGGACGGGTCGCGCGAAATGGGCCGAGTACTGGCCGCTGGTGCTCATCGGAATTGCTATCTTCATTTTCGTACGTGGCGACCCCGAATGCTGGCCTCTGGGACCGCAAGGTTTCTGGATAAGCTGGACGAAAACCGAAGTGTTTCAGCATCGCATGGCCGCGTTGCTGTGCATTGCGTTCGCTATCTTTGAGTTGCGGGTTCGGCGGCGTCCATCCCACAATAGCTCTCTGGCCCTGGTGTTTCCGCTTCTCTGCGCTGCCGGCGGTGCGCTGTTATTGACCCATTCGCATTCGCTCACCAATGTTCAGGAGGAATTCCTGGCGGAAGCCAGCCATGTGCCCATGGGAATTCTTGCGGTGCTCTCCGGGTGGGCCCGCTGGCTGGAGATTCGCCTGCCTCCTGAAGACCGCACCGTTCCCGGCTGGATATGGCCGGTCTGCTTCGCGCTGATCGGCGTCGGCCTGCTGAACTATCGGGAGCTATAAGCTCACTCCATCGAGACGTTACTGCCGTCCGTAATCGAGTCCGCGACTGTCGCCGCTCCATCCGACCGCTGATATGTGACCTGACCATAGACGCCGTCGCTGCTATACAGGGTCAACGGATCGGTTGACTGGTCGGGCGCCAAATATCCGTTGAAGATTGTAGGCGGGCTGTTCGGGTCGCGCCCGGTATCCACGATGACCCACTGCCGGCTCTCGCCATAGGAATTGGTAAAGGTCGCGGTAATCTCGGCCATGCTAGCTCCTTAAGTTTTCCCGGAGAAAGGTTTCACACCACTCTACTAGAACATTCTTTCTCAAAAAACCCACGTAAGTGGATATCCTCGCGCTAACACTTGGCGTATGCTTCGTCAGCTTGATTGTAGGCAGGAGGTCGCAAGATGGCCATTCCCTATAGTGCATCCAAGGTGGATCTTTATTTTCCTTGCCAGCGGGGAGAGTTCTTTCCCGATGGACTTCCGGAATCCGAGGCGGCGATTTGTGCCGAGATATCACGCCTTGCCTACTGTCGTACGTCCATGTCCGACTTCGCGATGGACCAGAAAAAGCTGAAGGCGGTGCTCAATAACATTGGATTTTCCGATCCGCAATGCTTCGAGACCAAAGGCTCGCCCAAGAACCGGGGATCTCACTGTTTCCTGACCAGCCACACCGGTCGCAAACTTGCGATCATCGCCTATCGCGGGACCGACGCCGACGATCCTTCTGATCTGGTCGACGATGTTGAGTTCCTGCATGAGGACTGGAAGCCAAAGGGACGCGTATTCACCGGATTCGCGACGGCGCTCTCGGAAGTTAAAGACGGACTGGATAACGCGCGGCCGGGCATCGATGGCAAGCTCCTCATTACCGGGCACAGTCTAGGTGCGGCGATGGCAACCTTGTTGGCAAGTGCGTGGCTGTCGGAGTCACCTCCAGGCACACAGCCTCCCTCCGCCCTGTACACCTTCGGCTCGCCACGGGTCGGAGATGCTGAGTTTGTAGCTACTCTTGCGAATATCTCGAATACCCGCTACGTCGACTGCAGTGACGGTGTTACTCGTGTGCCCCCACAAATCATGGGTTACCAGCATCTCGGCGAGCCCCAATACATTGACCGTAACGGCAAGATCACGTCCAACCCGGGCGATGACTTCATACATGCAGACCGGCGCAGCGCCGTGGAAGAGTATTTCGAGAAGTATTTCTGGAAGCGAGGAAATGTCGCGGCCCGCGAACTCGCCGACCACACTCCGCTCAATTACGTTTCGGCTGTGATGGGAGTTCGAGCTTAGAGTTGCTGCGACCCCCATGCCGACTTGGTGGGCGCGGTTGCGTTACAAAACCGGAGGGGCTATCTCCATGCGACACCGTGAAGGTGATGCATGACGGCACAGCTCAGGTGACCCAGCACAAACCAAAATATCCCTTCCAGCACTCTCTTTGTTCTCGGAGTCATCCCGACATCATGCCACAAGTGCGGCTGTGGCCATGACGGAGTTGCTGAACAACTGATTGGCCTATTCGCTACGTAGCGCCTGCATGGGCTCGATCGAAGCGGCCCGGAAGGCGGGAATATAGGCCGCGATCAAGCCTGCGAGCGCCACCGCGATACAGACGAGCGTCAGCACCAGCGGATTGCGCGATCCTGTCCCGTAGAGCATGCTTTTCAGCACCGAAGCTGAAATCAGCGACGCAGCCATTCCCACAGCAATCCCGATCGCCAACAGGATGGCGGCATCGCGCAATACCATTTTCAGCACAATACCGCGTCGCGCTCCCAATGCCATGCGAACCCCAATCTCGCGGGTGCGGCGGGCCACGGAATAGGTCATGACTCCGTAGAGCCCGACCACGGTAAGCACCATGGCGAGTCCGGCGAAGGTGCCGAGCAGCACCATCGCAAAGCGCGGCTGCGAAAGTTCGCTGAACATCAGCTCGCGCATGGTGTGGACCTCGGTCACTGGCACGTCCGGGTCGATGGACGCAACCAGTTGGCGCATGGTCGGCTCGAGACTGCGCGGTTCAACCGAGGTGCGTACCACGGTGTACAGGCAGCACCACGTGCTCATCTGTGCCGCGGACAAATACATGGCAGGTCGCATCTCGCGCTGGGTTGCCGAAAGCCGAATGTCGCCGACGACGCCAATAATCTCTTTCCATGGTGGCCCGCCGGGGTCCCCATTGCCGGCCCCGGGCTTAAGCTTCTTGCCGATCACATTTTCCCCAGGGAAGAATTTCTGTGCGAACGCCTGGTTCACCATCATGACTTGCGGCGCCTTGTCGTCATCGCGATCGGTAAAATCCCGGCCTTGCAGTATTGGGATTTGCATGGCGCCAAAGTATCCCGGCGACACCGGCGTGAGGTCGGCGAAAGGCTGCTGGGCTTCCGGCACCGGATGTTCCGGGTCTTCGAACGTGATGACGACGCGATCGCGGGTCATGGGAAGAATGGTGACGCCGCCGGCCGATTGCACGCCTGGAATCGCGCGTACTTTCTCGAAGTAGTCACGATAAATCTCGGGTCGCTTCTGCTTGTATTGTGCGTCGGGTAATTCAAAGACGAAGGTCAGCAGATTGTCAGGATTGAAACCATGCCCGGTGTGCAGGAGATTCAGGAAGCTGGTGATCAGCAGCCCGCTCCGGCGGTCAACACCAGGCCGAGTGCCACTTGCGCCACGATAAGCGAGGAGCGCAGCCAATTACGATGTGAGGTCTCGGTGCGGCCACCCTCTTTGAAGGTCGTGACCAGGTCGGTCTTGGAAGCGGTAATGGCGGGAACGATACCGAAGATGAGCCCTGCCGCGAAGGACAATAGCACGGCGAAAGCAAGTACGCGCAGGTCGACTCCGGCATTGGCCGCGCGAGGCACGCTGTTTCCGATGAGCGCAAGCATAGCAGGCGTCGCAGCAAATGCCAGAGCGCAGCCAGCCAGACCGCCAATCGTGCTCAAGGCGAGGCTCTCCACCAGCAATTGCCGGATGATCCGCTTGCGGTCCGCACCCAAAGCCGCGCGCACGGCAATCTCACGCTGCCGTTCGCGCATTCGCGCCAACAGCAGATTGGCTATATTGGCGCATGCAATCAGAAGGACAAGAGCCACTGCGCCCAACACCACCGCAAGCGCCGTCCGGGTGTCGCCGATCAGCTCCGCCAACTCGGTTTGCACTACGGCAGAATCGTGACGCGAGTTCGAATTGGGATATTGCTTCGCTAGGTTTGCCGCAATGTGCTTGAGGTCCTGATCGACCTGGGCGACGGTCACGCCGGGCTTCATCCGTCCAATGGTGCTGAGGAAATGTGCGCCCCGCATTTTGGTCATCGGCCTGGGGTCGCTGGGGTCGTCATCGACCGCCAGCGTGGTCCAAATGCCGTTCTGAGGCTCGGTAACCGGAAAGCGGAAGGACGCCGGCATAACCCCGATGACGGTGTAGAGATCGCCACTGAGCTTAATGGATCGTCCCACGATAGAGGGGTCCGACCCGAACTGCTCTACCCACAGAGCATGGCTGATCAACACAACATGCGTACCCTGCTTTTCCTCATCCGGCGCAAAGCCTCGCCCCAATTCAGGATTCACTCCCAGCGTGGGCAGCAGGTCCCAGGAAACGATCTCGGCGTCGACGTGGGTAGGCCGTGCCAGTCCAGTCAGGGTGAATGAGTTGTCATGGTACGAGACCAGGTGTTCGAGGGTGCTGTTTTGGGCGCGAAAGTCGAAGAAATCGGGGTACGACATCGAGCTGGCTGCCGGATTTTGCGTGCCGGAAGACTGCGCGCTGATCAGCCGCTCCGGCTTGTCGTAAGGCAGAGGACGCAGGACCACCGCGTCGATCACGCTGAATACCGCCGTGTTCGCTCCGATTCCCAGAGCTAGCGTGATGATTGCGACTGCGGCAAATCCCGGTGACTTGAACATCTGGCGAACGGCGTAGCGGATATCGTCGACAAAGCTGCGCATCAGCACTCCCTCGTGTAAACGGAGACTAGGTGCAATACCGCTGCCAGATGAGTGGCGTCGTAAGGCCCTGATTTCCATAGTCGTTAGGATCAATCGCTGGGTGGTGCGGGGCGAGCAGTGTTCGTAACCGGACGCCTATGGTCACACCTGAACAGCGCAGAGGCGGACGGACGCAGGGCTTTCGGAGTGTTCCGCAAGCTTCCGGCTAGGGGGTGCTGCGCCTGCTACTGTGCAATCCAATGAGGCGGCCGATCAATACTGCGGGATACATGATTCCGGTGACCGATTCGAGGATGACCAGCGAGCGGGCGTGCGCACTCCAGGGCACGATGTCGCCATACCCAACCGTGGTGAGCGTCACAAAACTGAAAAAGATGAACTCCCCAGGTTGCAGCACCATGTCGGGCCGGACGGTGTCGCGGAATGAATCGGGATTGACACGCGCGAGCAGCCCGTAAGCCAAGCCATAGGTGATGCCGATAAGCAGGTATGCGGCAACGGCCCCGGCCAGAGTATCGCCGGTGACACTGGGGGCGGAAATGACCGCCCAGATGAATATGCAAGTGACAAAAGCAAGGTACAACACGCCCAAGGCCACGGTTGCTAACTGCAGCCGAGGAAGATAACCGGCGGCATTGGCGATGTGAACCACGATGGCAGGAATGCCCAGCAGGAAGGCGACGAGGGTGACTCTTCCTCTTCCGAGGACCGCGTACAGCGCGGCGCAGAAGACCAGCACCGCGAACATGCGGAACACCTCCGCCGAGATTTCAGGCCCTTCGGTAAATGGATAGCCGACGATGAGGGCCAGTTCGGTGATCAAGAGAAACAGAAAACGATGTGGTGGTTTCCGCGGAGCGCTGACCGGTTTCGCGGAAGAAGCTGGGGCGACTGCTGGCACAATGGGATCCTCGGTCCGATGAAGCTGCTGTGCCGCACAAGGGTATGCCGAACCAGCTGCAGAATTCAAAAGAAAAACAATACGTCCCGAAATTACCTCGGCGGCTTGCCGGAATCAGCAGCAGCGTGAAACGGTCAAGCCGGCCTTTGGATGCATCTTCTCGTAATGCGCCAGCATTTCGACGCCAAGCAGGGGCGCGAACATGACGCGTTCGGCGGGGGTGTCCATGCCGGTGAAGTCCAGGGGTTCGAGCACAACGTTCAAGTTGTTGCAGGTTGCGTCGTCGGGATAGCCGGTAGGATAGGCGGGCAGCAGAGCATGCGAATGCTTCTTCCTGCCGTCCAGAATATAGTCGCTTCGAATCGAGACGCGGTCGCGCTGCACCTTGTCGACCGTGAACTTGCACGCCGGACTGCTAATGCGCTCTAAGTGCGTGCGCAGGGTGCTCACCGTCATGACGGTGACGGTCTGTCGGCGCGCAGTCAGCGTCTGCATGACATCCCCCACTGGCAAGATTATAGGCCACGCCCGCTGATCGAAGCGTTCTCCAAAGTTTGATTGCTGGCCAGGTCGACAACCGGTGCGAGGACTCACTCCGTCTGAAAGATTTTCTCCAGCGCGCGCTTTCTGTATTCGAAGGTCGAGCGCATCAAGCGTTGGAACATTACCTTCTCTAGAAATGTTCCAATCACTCCGAAGCCGACTTCATACTCGACGACATCGTGAATGAGAGTGCCTTCGCGGCCACCCACAATCTTCGCTTCGAAGGAATGAGTGTGCATCCAACGGCGAAAGGGTCCCTGCTTCTGGGTGTCGCGAAACAACTGATTAAGGGTGAAGTCGGTGATGAGTGCGGTCCATTTCTCGTGAAGCGGAAGATGCGGAAGGGCGCGGAACTTGAAGATGATTTCCGTGCCGACGCCGGCCATGCGATCGGTCTCGGCAGTGGTCTCGCCGGCAGTGAGGCGGGGACGAACCAGATTGAGCTTCAGCAAGCGCGCACCCTGGCTGGGCGGCATGATGCGTGGGAGATTGTGGGGATCGGCGAAGAAAGCAAACACACGCGGCAGAGGGGCCGCGATCCATTGTTCGGCTTCAAACCGCTGGCTCATGCCTTCCTGCCTGTTTTGTCCGGAAGTCGCCGGAATTGAACCTTCTTGGTAAACGCAATTCCTTGGGCCTGTACCACTCAGTTACTACCAGAAATTGTGGCGGTCGAAGGCACGGCCCAACCGCCGCAAAAAATCCTAATTTCCTCTTGACACACAACGGTTTAGGAGTAGGATACGTCCAAAGTGGTAAGAAGTGGGACACAGTGGTAAGAACATTAATCCTCGTGGGAGCTAATAGGTCGAAATGGTTTTCTCGGCCAAAACGCCTCGTAACCCGATGCCGACTGCTCAATGGGGCCGTTGATGTTCACCTCCGTGGTGAAAGCCCAGCAATGCAGGGCTGAAAGTTATGTTTCGCGGCACGCACACAACCCGGCTCGACGAAAAAGGGCGGCTCAAAGTGCCGGCGGACTTCAAGCGCCAGATCGACGAGAACTATGGCGTCCAATTCTATATCACCAGCCGCACCGGGACTGTTGCCGAAGTTTATCCCATGCAGGAATGGGAGGAGATCGAGCGCAAGCTGGCGGGTACGCCGGATTCGCATCCGGTCAAGAAGAAGTTCCTGAAGGTCACCAACTATTACGGTCACGTGGTGGAGATGGATGGACAGGGCCGCTTGCTGCTTCCGGCCGAGCTGCGGGAGAAGGGCAACCTGAAGGGCGAGGTTGCGGTAATGGGCAGCCTCAGGCACCTGTTGGTGCGCAACGCCGACGAGCTTCGCAAGGAAATCGCGGCGGAGCCGTTTACCGAGGAAGATGACGCGAGCCTCAGCGGTTTGGGCATTTAGCGCGACGCAAGATTTGGTTTCCATTCGCGATCTCGGAATGGGAGTGAATGGACAACGGAGTTTCAGAGACGGACAGCGCCCCTGGGCGCGGACATGGCGGGAGCAGAGAGTTTGGCCATGTACCGGTTCTTTTAAAACTAGCGATCGAATTCCTGGCCGTAAAGCGCGGCGGGACCTACATCGACGCGACCCTGGGCTTAGGCGGACACAGTTGGGAAATCGCAAAACGCCTCGGCGCACAGGGTCATTTGATTGGCTTCGATAAGGACCCGGCAGCGTTGCAACGGACACGCGAGCGGCTGACCAACCCGCCGGCGGAACTGGCTTCCGATTGGCCGAAGGTCGAGTTGGTGCATGCCTCCTTCGCGGAAGTGGCGCAGCGCGTAGCGCCGGCGACCGCAGATGGTTTGCTCGCCGACCTCGGTGTCAGCTCGATGCAGTTGGAGAACGCGGCGCGTGGATTCAGTTTTCAGGCGGATGGCCCCTTAGACATGCGAATGAATTCGCAGTCGGGGTTGACCGCCGAACAAGTGGTAAATCGCTTCGACGAGCGCGAGCTTGCCGACGCGATTTACGAATTCGGTGAGGAAAGGAGGTCGCGGAGAATCGCCAGAGCCATTGTTCGGGCGCGGCCGATTCACACTACCGCACAACTGGCGGGTGTGATTTCGACCGCGGCCCGGCCAATGAACCAGGCTGAGAGGCGAATTCATCCAGCGACAAAAACTTTCCAGGCACTCCGAATTCTAGTGAACCGTGAACTCGATGACCTGCGAACGCTGCTGGGTGCAGACGCGGCGCCGCAGGTACTAAAGCGTGGCGGCCGGTTAGTGATCATCAGCTTCCACTCGCTGGAAGATCGCATCGTGAAAGATGCACTGCGAGAAGGCGCGCGTGATGGTCTTTACCGCGTGTTGACGAAGAAGCCGGCCACGGCCGACGAAGAGGAAGTTGATCGCAATCCGCGCTCGCGCAGCGCAAAACTGCGGGCCGCGGAGCGGATGTAGCGATTAGACGGATGCAGCGATTTGGGTAGAGCTGGCCTTCAGGCCAGCGCCTTGCGCTGCTTGGGATCTGAACTGGCTTCAGCCAGCAGCAGAAGAGTTGATGCTGGAGAGTGTCGCGGGCTGAAGCCCGCTAGGGATATCAGCAGATTGGCTGGACGCGGGCCTGAAGGTCGCTCCACCTTACGGCTGCTGCTGAAAAAGCTGTGCGGAATGTGAATAAGTTCAGGGCCCCTGAAATTCGGCCCGTGCGTTTCAGAAATGCAAGCTGGACAAAGGCCGCAGACGTCAGGCCGTTCGGCAGGAGAAGGTAATGGCAGCCGGAGTTCTTTACCCGACCATGGCGCAGATTGGTGAATGGAACGAGCAGCCTGCGCAACCACCGCGCGGCATGTTCATCGGCACTCCCGAAATTTATTTCGCCAAGCGCATCGACAACTCGCGCGTCGCCAAAGTTGCCGACCCCAAGCGGCGCCGCGAGATGATCTCGTTCGGCATCACCTTGAGCGTGCTGTTCCTCTTCGTGATGGTATATCTATGGCAACACTTCAGCGCGATTGAATACGGCTACAAAATCGAGCAGCTGAAGATGCAACGCGACACCATCTCCGAGTCGAACCGCGCGTTGAGCCTGGAAGAGGCCTCGTTGAAGGACCCGGCTCGAATCGACCGGATAGCCAAGCGCATGGGAATGCAGCGACCTGCGGGTGGGCAAATGCAACCCATGGATACGACAGTCGCCGACCCGGCAACTCCGGTAATGGCGCAGGCAAACGGAATTATGGTGGTCTCGGCGCTCCCGTAGGATGGGCTCGCTCGCGCCACCTTGCAAAACCGGCTAAACCAGGCACGGTGAGGTAAAGCGGCGGTCCGCCAGTAACGGACCGCCTTCTCCATGTAAGCCACCAGCTGTAAGACACGATTCCTGACCTTCGGCATGCGCGCCGAAGCGCATCAGAACGGAGTGAAGAGGGAATGCGGGCGAGCGCTCCCAAGACGCCAAGCCGACGGCTCTACATCTTTGGCGTCGTGCTGTTCGTCTGGATTTTTGCCGTCTGTTTTCGTCTGGTTCGTCTGCAGGTCGTGAAGTTCGGCTTCTTCGAAGACCTCGCGGAGCGCCAACGCACCCGCACCGTGCCCGTCGAGCCACGCCGCGGCAATATCTACGACCGCTATGGCCATCCCTTGGCCATGTCCATTGATGTCGATTCGGTCTACGCCGTGCCGAGCGAGGTCCACGACAAGGAAACCACGGCAGCGATGCTAGGCAAAGTGTTGAATCTTGATCCCCAGGACATTCTGGTCCGGCTCAAGGTGGCGCGCCCCTTCGTATTCATCGCACGCCGGATTGACGCGGAGACCAGCAACCGTATTCGCGAGTTAAATCTGCGTGGCATCGGCTTCCGCAAGGAGCCCAAACGCTTCTATCCCAAGCGCGATCTTGCAGCGCAGGTGCTGGGTTACGTCGGCATGGATGGCGAGGGTCTGGGCGGCCTGGAACGCGGATTTGACGACGACCTGCGCGGCATTCCCGGTAAAGAGCTGGTCTCACTCGACGCTCGGGGTAAGTGGTTCAGCCGCGTGGAGAAGCCGCCCGATCCCGGACAGAACCTCGTCCTGACCATCGACCAAACCATCCAGTACATCGTCGAGCGCGAACTGCAACAGGGAATGGAAGATACCAAGGCGATCGCTGGGACCGTGGTCGTAGAGAATCCTCGGACCGGGGAGATTCTCGCGCTAGCCAATCGGCCCACCTTCAATCCCAACGTCTTCAATAGCGTTCCAGCGGATGCCCTCAAGAACCGCGCGGTGAGCGATATTTATGAGCCGGGTTCGGTGTTCAAGATTGTCACCTATTCAGCGGCGATCGATCAGCACGTGGTAACGCCGGAGGACAAGGTCGACTGCCAGCACGGTTCGATCGACGTGTTCGGCATGAAGATCCACGACCACGAAAGCCTGGGCGTGATCACCATCGCCGAGGCGCTGGCCCATTCCAGCGATGTGGCCGCGATCAAGGTCGGCATGAAGCTGGGAGACGAGCGGCTCTATCACTACATTCACGATTACGGGTTCGGCCAGCAGACCGGCATCGAGCTTCCTGGCGAAACGCGAGGACTGGCCCGGCCGGTCAGCCGCTGGTCTAAGGTCTCTATAGGCGCCATCTCGATGGGGCAGGAGATCGGCGTGACGCCACTGCAAACCATCTCGCTGGTCTCAACGATTGCGAACGACGGCGTGTATACGCCCCCGCGCATTGTGGCTGGTGAGCTTCCTCCCGATGGAACTCCGCAGCCGGTTATGTTTCATTCCGCGCAGCAGCATCGGGTGGTTTCGTCGATGACTGCCGCCCAGATGAAAAAGATGATGGAAGGAGTGGTGCTGTTCGGGACTGCCAGGAGGGCCATTCTCAACGGCTATACCGTTGCGGGCAAGACAGGTACGGCGCAGAAGGTCGATAGCGCCACAGGAGCGTATTCCAAGACCAAGTATGTCGCTTCGTTCATTGGATTCGCGCCGGTCAATACTCCAGCGATAACCATCGCGGTAATTCTTGATTCGCCGGTGGGACTCCACCAGGGCGGCCAGGTTTGCGCTCCGGTTTTTAAGCGCATTGCCGAGCAAGTGCTGGAGTATATGCACGTGCCGCACGATGCCGACGTCAAGAACCCGCAGCGTCTAAATCTCCGGGCGTCGGCAAAAGATGATGAGTCGGGGGATGAGTCGTCCGACCGGCTCAGCGCACCCTTGCAAATCGAAGCCGACGCCTCCAGTAACTCAAAACCTCAGTCAGGGTCGCAGGTGATAGCGGCGACTGCGAAGCCGTCAGCCGGGATCGATACAGGTCTGGTTCCACCAGCCGCGGCCATGCCCGCGCCGCCAGCACAGTCTTCAACTGGAACGGAGGTCACGCAGCCAACGCCGCCAACGCCACAGCCAAGCCCGGCACAGCGGGCTGCCGGACCAGGAACGGTAGTTCTCGACGTGGACAGCGGAGTAGTGGTGCCGTCGTTCCTGGGCAAGCCGCTGCGGTCGGCAGTGGAGACCGCCGAGCAGTCCGGCCTGGAGATTAATGCTATTGGCAGTGGCGTTGCGCGCCAACAATGGCCTGCTCCCGGCAGCCACCTTCCGTCCGGGCAAAAGATCACAGTGCGATTCACGCACTAGCCACCGCTATTTCGCGATGTCACCACGAGCGAAGCGAATCTTCCCAGTTGCGCAAAATTTCCGTACGGGCGAAAATGCGAGAGCCTTGATTCTGCGGCTGAGATCAAATCGGATTTTCAGCGCGCAGCGACGCAATCTATCACTCTTCGACCAAGAGGGCCCTATGATGCCGCAGGTAAAGCGGGAAGCAGCGATTTCCGCACCGCAGGAAGAGACGCAGTGGTCACTCGGAAAGAAATTCGCCTTCCGATTCCTGTTCTCCTACTTCATTTTGTACGTCTATCCCCGGCCCATCGGATCGCTTGGCTTCGAGGTCAAATACAGCAACCCGCTGCGTGATATGTGGCATGTGGTGGTCCCGTGGGTGGGCGCCAATTGGTTGCATTTGACCGCGCCCATCAATGAGGTCGCCACCGGCAGTGGCGACGAGCTCTATAACTATGTCCAGGTGCTTTGCGTTCTCATGTTCGCCGCGGTCATCGCGGTGATATGGTCCTGGGTCGACAGCAAGCGGCCGAATTACTCTGTACTCTACCAGTGGCTCCGCCTGTTTGTCCGCATGGTCGTGGCCGTGGCAATGATCAGCTACGGCGCCAGCAAACTGATCCGTGGACAGTTTCCCGAGCCGTTCCTGGCGAGCTTTTTGTTCACCTACGCCCAATCCTCTCCGATGGGACTTCTCTGGCTCTTCATGGGGACGTCGCACCTCTACAGCTTTTTTGGCGGGGTAGGAGAAATGGCTGGCGGACTGCTATTGCTAGTTCCACGCTTCACCGTCATGGGCGCTATTATCAGTGGCGGCATGATGGTCAATGTGCTTTTGCTCAACCTGGGCTATGACGTACCTAGAAAGATTTATTCTGTCCACCTGATCCTGATGTGCGTGTTCCTGCTGCTGCCGGATTTGCGCCGGCTGATGGACTTCTTTCTGCTGAATCGGGAAGCCCGGCTGACGCCACCGGTTCCAATGTTCAAGGACAAGGACAAGGTCCTCAACTACGGAGTCGCACTGCTTCAAGTATTCATCGGGGTAGGCGCGGTGGTGGTTTGTTGCAACACCGCCTACCAGGATGCTGTGACGGAATCTGCGATGCTTTCCGGGCCCGCCCGTGGCATTTGGTCGGTGGACCAGTTCCAGCTTGATAACGTGCCGCGTCCACCGCTGCTTACCGATTCGCAACGTTGGCAGCGCGTAGTTTTTGATGCTCCGAAAATCCTTAGCATCCAGGGCATGGATGGCAGCGTGAAGAACTATTACATGCAGTTGGACAGCGACGGCAAGAATTTCAATTTGTGGGACACCGCTCATCCCAGTTGGCGGGCCAAACTCAACATCACGGATGAGCAGCCGGACAGGATGACGCTGAGCGGCCAGTTTGGCGATCAAAGTGTGACTGCCAGTCTGCAGCGAGCCGATATCTCCAATTCGCAGGAGTTCCTGCTCCTTAATCGAGGCTTCCACTGGGTCACGGAAGACCCTCTTCAAGTTCCGCATAGGCGCTGAATGCGACGGCGAAGATTCACGACGTTGCGTGTTTGAGCGAGAGCCGACCACAACTGCCCGCCCATCGATGCTTGCCGATAGCTGGCTGCGCTTCCATGAAGCGACAAGCCATCATTGTCGGACCCCGGGGCCTGGCCGGTCCGGATCGCGGTGATGCCTCTTTCTTCTGCGAAGGAACTCTGCTAAGTTACATGTAACCACTGGGAGCGAACTATGTCGATACGAAGTCGATCCAAGCCATCGCGGGACAAGGTCAGAGCGCATCGGGAAAGGCTGCGTCGACAGGGACTGCGGCCCATCCAGATTTGGGTGCCGGACGTGCGCTCCCCTAAGTTTGCCGCTGAGGCACGCAAGCAATCTCTCGCCGTTGCCAGCAGTTCCCAGGAAAAGGGCGATCAGGACTTCATTGATGCGATCTCCAGTTGGGCCGGTGAGTGAAGCGCGGGGAGATTTGGACGGTTGCCGGTGGTAAAGACTATGTAGGTAAGCCTCGCCCCGTCGTGATTCTTCAGGATGACCGTTTTGGCGGGATCCTTTCCTTGACAGGGTGCGCATTCACAACCAATCCAACCGATGCTCCGTTGTTTCGCTTGCCCATCGCGCCGAGTGAGACAAACGGTTTGCGGGCGGAATGCCGGCTGATGGTCGACAAGATCACCACTGTCCCAAAGACCAAAGTAGGGCGACGTATCGGTCGTTTGTCCGACGAAGACATGGTGCGTCTGAACCGCGCGATCCTCGTTTTTCTCGGGATTGCCGGCCCAAACCCAATCCATAATCTTTGAGAGCAGCATAGCGGTCGATTCTCGATTCTCTGACGCGAACTCAGCTTTCGGATTTCTCTACAGCTTGCCTAGTTCCTTACTGGGAACCTCGGCGATTCCGCTGCCCTCATACGCGTAAAGCGTAGCTATAATGCGGGTAGAATGGACTTCCTCCAATTGCTGGACGGCGCCGAATACCTGGCGCAGCAAGGCAATCCGCAGATAGCCGGACTCGACTATGACAGCCGGCGAGTGCGGCCCGGATGGTGTTTCGTGGCGATCCACGGTGAGACTACCGACGGCAATCGCTACGTCGACGCCGCTCTCCACGCCGGAGCCGTCGCTGTCGTTAGTGACTCTTTGCCGCCGCGTTCCGAAGTCGCGTGGGCGCAGGTTCCCCATGGGCGGCGGGCGTTGGCGCGGCTTAGCGCAAACTTCTATGGCCGCCCTGCCGAACGGCTAGCCATCTCTGGCATCACCGGTACCAACGGCAAGACGACGACGGCCTTCATCCTGAATACCATCTTGCGCGCCGCCGGACGCAAAGCTGCCTTGGTAGGCACGGTGGAATATCGCATCGATGATCAAGTCCTTCCTGCTCCGCATACGACTCCCGAGGCGCTGGAGTTGAATCAACTTTTTGCGCGAGCGGTAGAGGCAGGTTGCACCGAAGGAGTGATGGAAGTGTCTTCACACGCCTTAGAACAGCAGCGGGTCTTCGGAGTGCCATTCGACGTTGCCGTGTTTACGAACCTCACGCGCGACCATCTCGACTATCACCGCACCATGGAAGAGTATTTTGCTTCCAAGACGCTCCTGTTCAAGGGCCTGGGTACCGAGCCGCCGAGAGTGGCTGTAATTAATGTTGAGGATAACTACGGTCAGCGATTAATTAAGGTGCTTAAGAAGCAGCAAGAGTTAATCACGTACGGTATAGATAAGGGCGATTTTCATGCGCAGGATCTTAGCATCGAGATGAGCGGAGCAAAGTTCACGCTGGTGATGCCGACGGGGCAATATCCTGTTTGGAGCCCGTTGTTGGGGCGGGTGAATGTGCTCAATCTGATCGCGGCTGGCGCCGCTGCCTATGCCCGCAGCATAGAGCCCTCCGCCATTGTCCTCGCGGCGGATGAACTGGCGCAGGTGCCTGGGCGCTTCCAACGTGTGGATGCCGGCCAACCGTTCACCGTGATTGTAGATTATGCCCATACCGACGACGCGCTGCGGAACCTTACTGCAGTCGCGCGCGACTTTCTGGCGCAGCGTGGAGGTTCGGGCCGAATCATTACGATATTCGGCTGCGGTGGAGACCGCGACCGCAGCAAGCGTCCACTGATGGGCGAGGCCGCTGGAGAAGGTAGCGACTTTGTGGTGCTTACCAGCGACAATCCGCGCAGCGAGAACCCTCTCGACATCATGAACGATGCCCTCCCGGGCTTGCAGCGCTCCGGAACTCGTTACACCTTGGAACCGGACCGTAGCAAGGCCATCGCGTTGGCCATGCACGAGGCGGAAGCGGGAGATATCGTTCTTATCGCCGGAAAGGGTCACGAGAAGGTCCAGGTCACGGCTGCAGGAACCATTCCATTCGACGACATCGAAGTAGCGAGTCACGCGTTGGCTGGCGCCGGCTACACAACAGCCCAAACGGCGCAGTCGGCAAAATCATGAAATTACACCTGTGGCGCGCCGCCGAATTCATGCAGGCAAGTGGCGAGTTTGCCCCAGACTCAGTGGCACGGGGCTATTCCATAGATTCGCGCACGTCGTCCGTGGGCGATCTGTTCTTCGCGGTTCGCGGCGAGCGGCTCGACGGGCATGACTTTGTCGAGGCAGCACTCGCAAAAGGGGCGGCAGGCGCTGTTGTTGCGAAGCACCAGAGCGCACGGTTCGAGCAGAAGCATCAACTGCTGCTCGTGGACGAGCCGCTTCTCGCCTTGCAGCATCTGGCCGCGGCCGTTCGCAGGCTCTGGGGAAAGCCGCTCATCGCTGTGACCGGGTCGGCAGGCAAAACGACGACCAAGGAAGCCATCGCGCATGTGCTGGCGACAAAGCATCGCGTGCTGAAATCGCAGGGTAATTTGAACAATCACTTCGGCATGCCGCTGCAATTGCTGAAGCTGGAGCCGGAGCACGACATTGCGGTGGTCGAGATGGGGATGTCGCACGCCGGCGAGATCACCGAACTCGCCAAGCTGGCGCAGCCAGACTGCGGTGTAGTGACCATCGTGGCGCCCGTTCACCTGGAGTTCTTTGAGTCGATTGCGGCGATTGCACGCGCCAAGTACGAACTGATCGCGTCCCTGCACGCAGGAAGTATTGCGGTGTTGAATGCCGACGATGAATACGTTTCGCAGTTCGGACGCGACTTTCACGGCAAGGTCGTCACCTTCGGACTGCATAAGCCGGCCGAGGTGTCGGCGCGGAAGGTTGAGTCACGTGGCCCGCGAGGCTCGGTCTTCGAAATTATGGCCCGCGGTGAGTGCGCTGTGGCTGCGCTCCCGTTGTTGGGCGAGCACAGTATCTACAACGCGCTGGCCGCGGTGGCCGTGGGATTGCAGTACGGCGTTTCACTTCAAGAAGCGGCTGCGTCGCTGGCGACCATCGCGGCGGGAGATAAGCGCGGTGAAATTCTTACTTACGGCGGTGCGACCATTATCAACGATTGCTACAATTCCAATCCAAAGGCCCTCGACAACATGGTACGGTCGCTGGCCCAGATTCCGGCCCGGCGCAGGATTGTAGTCGCCGGCGAGATGCTGGAACTTGGTCCGGCAGGCGAGGCGATGCACCGCGATTGTGGACAACACATGGCGAGTTATGGAATCGATAAATTGCTGGGAGTCCGCGGATTGGCGAAATCGATGGTGGAAGCTGCACGCGGGGCAGGGATGAAGGCTGAGTTCGTCAACACGCCAGAAGAAGCCGGTGACTGGCTGCGCCGGGAAATCAAGACCGGCGATGTAGTTTTGCTTAAAGCGTCACGCGGCGTGCGCCTGGAGCGCGCGCTTGAGGCTTGGCTTGGCAAAACACTGGGAACTGCTCAATAGGACGGCCCGAAATTGGTAATCCGCAGGTATGGGTAGTGCGGGCCTTTTAGGCCCGCGTTAGCGGATGGAGAGAAACTCGCATCAGCACTGAGGTCACGACCTCAGTGCTGATGCGCGGGTTTTCGCCGGGGGTATACGCGGCGCTAAAGCGCCGCACTACCGGAGTTCGCCGATGTAGCTGCTCTAGGGTGGCAGCTCCCAGATATCGTCGAGAACGGGGAAGAATTTGCTCTATTGGTTGCTCTACCAGAAGGGTTTTCTCGTCTTTCATATCGGCCCGTTCCGAATCTTCCGCTATTTGACGTTTCGTACCGCCTTCGCCAGTCTGACGGCGTTGTTCATCGGTCTCATCATTGGTCCGGCGGTCGTCCGTCGCCTGCGTGAATTCCAGATTGGCCAATACATCCGCGAAGACGGACCGAAAGACCATCTCAAGAAAGCCGGCACCCCCACCATGGGTGGCCTGCTCATCGTCGTGGGCATGATCGTCCCCACATTGTTGTGGGCCGATCTCAGCAATCGCTTTGTGTGGATTGCCGTGTTGGCAACGCTGTCGTTTGGGGCGATCGGCTTCGCCGATGACTACTTGAAAGTGGTGCACCGTCGCAATCTCGGCCTGACCGCGCGGGCCAAACTGGGCTACCAGTTTCTGGCGGCCTTTGTGATCGGTGCGATTCTAAGTGCGCTGGAGACACACGGACTCTATTCCACACGGCTGATTGTGCCCTTCCTCAAACACTTCCGGCCCGATTTGGTGATCAGCCGCTTGCACCACGGCTATCTTTCGCCATTGGCATTTCTTCCGTTTCTGGTATTCGTCGCCATTATTATTGTGGGCTCCAGCAATGCCGTGAATCTTACCGATGGCCTCGATGGATTGGCGATTGGCTGCACAGTGATTGCCGCGGGCGCCCTCACGGTGCTCACCTACGTCAGCGGCCACGCCGTCTTCGCCGATTACCTCGAGCTCTCTCATATGCCCCAGGTCTCGGAGGTGACCATCTTCTGCGGCTCGATGGTCGGTTCCGCGATCGGTTTTCTCTGGTACAACGCCCACCCCGCGGAAATCTTCATGGGCGATGTGGGATCGCTGGCGCTAGGCGGCGCGATTGGAACGATCGCCGTCATCATCAAGCAGGAGCTGTTGCTGCCGTTTATCGGCGGTATCTTCGTGATCGAAGCGCTCTCGGTGATTTTGCAGGTGGGCTCGTACAAGTTGCGCAGGAAGCGCATCTTCAAAATGGCGCCCATCCACCACCACTTTGAGTTGATGGGCTGGAGCGAATCCAAGGTGATCGTGCGCTTCTGGATTGCCTCCCTGGTGTTTGCACTCTTTGCTCTCACCACCTTGAAGTTGCGCTAGAAGCACGTTAGACGTGGCACAATGGCGCAGGCGAGCAGATCTCCCGATGGACGTCAAAGGCAAACGCGTGCTGGTGGTCGGACTGGGCAAGTCCGGCGTGGCCAGCGCTTTGTTCCTGGAGAAGCGCGGTGCCCGGGTTGCCGTCTCCGACGCCAAGTCGCAAGAGCAACTCCGCCACGAGATTCCACTGCTGCTCGATCACGGCATCAGCGTCGAGACCGGACAGCACGGCGAACGCACGTTCCGCGATCAGGACCTTATCGTCATCAGTCCAGGCGTGCCATTCGATGTTCCGCAACTCGTGCAAGCGCGGGCACTCGGTATCCCGGTGATTGGTGAGGTGGAACTGGCGGCGCGATTCCTCAAAGGACAGATCATCGCCATCACCGGTTCTAACGGGAAGACCACGACGACATCGCTGGCAGGCGAAATCCTTGCAGCCGGAGGCCGTAAGACTCTAGTCGGTGGAAACATCGGGACTCCCGCAATTACCTTCGTCGAGAACGTCAACAGACGACACCTGGGTCGTGCTGGAGATCAGCAGCTTCCAACTGGAGACGGTCGAGAGCTTTCATCCCCGGATTGCTGTGGTTCTGAATATCACTCCGGATCATCTCGACCGGCACCTTACGTTCGAGAATTACGCTGCTGCCAAGGCGCGCATTTTCGAGAACCAAGGCCCGAATGATTTTGCGGTGCTGAATGCTGATAATGAGCCTTGCGTCGGTATGGCCGCTCAGTCAAAGGCGCCAGTGTACTGGTTCAGCCGTCTTAAGGAAGTCGAGCGCGGAGCCTTCACTCGAGAAGGAGCGCATAGTCTGGCGCGATCAGACATGGCGAGCGCGAGATCATGCCAATTGGCGAGATTTCGCTGAAGGGTGCGCACAATCTCGAAAATGTGCTGGCGGCCGTTTGCGTCGGAATGTTGGCGGGAATCGAGCCGGCACAGATTCGTCGCGCGGTCTCGCACTTCAAGGCGGTGGAGCATCGCCTGGAGTTCGTAGCCAAAGTTCGCGGCGTCGAGTATTACAACGACTCCAAGGCCACCAACGTCGATGCCACGATCAAGGCGCTGGAGTCATTCCCGGGCCGCATTCACCTCATCCTGGGCGGCAAAGACAAGGGCAGTGACTACAGCGTACTCAACGCGTTGCTCAAGGAGCGCGTGAAGCGCGTGTATACCATCGGCGCGGCAGCTACCAAGATCGAGTCGCAGGCGCAGGGAACTGAGATTGTGAGCGCCGGAACTTTGGACGCAGCAGTGAAGCGCGCGAGCGAATCTGCCACCGCGGACGATGTGGTGTTGCTGGCTCCCGCCTGTGCCAGCTTCGATCAGTTTGACAGTTACGAACACCGCGGCCGGGTGTTCAAAGATCTGGTTCGGCAGTTGGCTTCGAAAGAGCAGGAGCGAGAGCATGTGGGCAGCGGCGCTCGTGGGGGCAAGGGATAATGGCCAAGCGCGTCAGCGTTGACAAGTGGCTGTTCACGGTTACGCTGTTACTCGTCTTCATCGGATTGGTAATGGTTTTCAGCGCCTCGGCGGTGATGGCGAAGGAGCGCTTCGGTTCGCCCTATGGGTTCCTGCTGCGGCAGATGGCCTGGGCCGGCGCGGGCATCGCAGCCATGCTCGTCATCATGAACATCGACTACCGGAAATACCGGCGGGCGTCGGTGGTCTTCACTTTTCTGGGGTTCACTTCGCTTCTGCTGATCGCCGTCTTCCTGTTTCGCGATTCCCACAACACGCACCGCTGGATCAAGCTCGGCGGCTTCTCCCTCCAGCCTTCGGAACTGGCGAAGCCGGCAATCATCTTTTACCTGGCGTACTTTCTGGAGTCACGCTGGCAGCAAATCACCGACTGGAAGAACGTGCTGCTCCCTGCCGCCGCTCCTGTTGTCTTGTTTGCGCTGCTGATTGTGAAAGAGCCTGACCTGGGTACCGCGATCGCGTGCCTGGCAATCTCGGCCGCCGTGCTATTCGTCGCAGGGATGAACATGAAGTATCTGTGGTACGCACTCGGCGCCTCGTTGTTACCGCTATATTTCCTGGTCGTTCGCGTACCGTGGCGCTGGGCTCGCGTGCAGGCTTTCCTTGATCCCTTCAAGGACCCCCAGGGCAAGGGCTTTCACATTATTCAGTCAATGATCGCCGTGAGCACCGGAGGACTGACCGGGCTGGGGTTGATGGAAGGCAAGCAGAAGCTCTTCTACCTTCCGGAGCCGCACACCGATTTTATCTTCGCGGTTACCGCGGAAGAGTTGGGCCTGTGGGGTTCGGTACTGGTGGTGACGCTGTTCGCCATCTTCCTTTATCGTGGTGTGCGAACCGCGCTGCGCACCGAAGACATGTTCGGAAAGTTCCTGGCCACGGGTTTCACCGCGATGGTGGTGGTGCAGGCGCTGTTCAACATGAGCGTTGTTCTCGCCATGATGCCGGCAAAGGGCATTCCACTACCATTCATTTCCTACGGCGGGTCGTCGCTCTTCATTACTCTGGCCAGTGTCGGAGTACTGCTCAACATCACCCAGCAGATGGACTAGCCATGCGAGTAATTGTGGCTGGAGGCGGAACCGGCGGCCATGTCATCCCTGCGCTGGCCATCGCCCAGGAATTGCGTTCCCACTACCGCGCGGAAGTTCTTTTCGTCGGCACCCAGCGTGGCATTGAAACCCGCCTGGTTCCGGCCGCGGGATTTGAGCTGCATCTCATCCAAGTTGGCGCGCTGAACCGCGTAGATCTGGCGACCCGGCTCAAGACTATGCTCGATCTTCCGCGGGCTTTCATGGAGTCGGCTAAGCTGATCCGCGAATTTCGGCCCAACGTCGTGATCGGTGTGGGCGGATACGCCTCTGGTCCAGCAATGTTGACGGCCGCGATGATGAGCGTGCCCACGCTTGCCTTTGAACCGAATGTGATACCTGGCTTTGCCAATCGCATCATTGCTCCTATGGTGAGCGTGGCCGCGGTGCACTTCGAAGCAACTTGCCACTATTTCCGCAATTGTCATGTGACTGGCGTACCAGTGCGGCAGGAGTTCTTCCGTGTGCCAGTGCGCCCGAAAGATCCCCGTCCAACGCTGCTGGTCTTTGGAGGCAGCCAGGGCGCCCATGCCATTAACCAGGCGGTGTTGGATGGTTTGCCGAAGCTGATGGACGCGGTGCAGGGCGTCCACGTGATTCATCAGACGGGAGAAAAAGATTATGCTTCGGCGCAGGCCGTTTATTTGCGCACCATGATTTCGGCGGAAGTCTCGCCATTCATCGATGAAATGCCCCGAGCCTTCGCCCGTGCTGACCTGCTGGTTTGCCGCTCCGGAGCCAGCACCGTCGCCGAGATCACCGCGGCAGGGAAGCCCGCCATCTTCATCCCATTGCCGACTGCTGCCGACGATCACCAGACCCAGAATGCGCGAACGCTTGTCGACGGGAATGCAGCGCGCCTGTTACCGCAATCGGAGCTTTCCAGCGACCGCCTGGTAGACGAGATAGCATCCCTATTGCGCGATCGCTCGCGATTGGCCGCGATGTCGGAGGCGGCGCGAAGTTTTGCTCACCCCGGTGCAGCGGCCAAGATTGCGGCGCTCGCGGCTCGGGCTGCTGGCGTCCAGAGCCGACACGCTGTAGCCTAAAGGCTCGTCTCTCCCATGTTTGCCAAGATCCAGCGCGTCCATTTTGTCGGCATCGGTGGCATCGGCATGAGCGGCATTGCCGAGGTGCTGCTGAACCTGGGCTACAAGGTCTCCGGCTCCGACCAGAAACCCTCGCCGGTGACCAATCGCCTCGCCGGACTCGGAGCAACGATATTCGCCGATCACAATGCAGACAATGTGTCAGGTGCCGACGTTGTGATCACCAGTTCGGCCATCAAGCAGGACAACCTCGAAGTCGTGGCAGCGCACCAGCAGCATATCCCGGTCATTCAGCGCGCCGAAATGCTGGCGGAATTGATGCGGCTGAAATACGGCATCGCGGTCGCAGGCATGCATGGAAAGACCACGACCACTTCGATGATCGCGGCGGTGCTGGCCGCGGGTGGTCTCGATCCCACGGTCGTCGTTGGAGGCCGTGTGGATGCCATGGGGTCCAACGCACGCCTGGGAAAGTCTCAATACCTGGTGGCTGAGGCTGACGAGAGCGATCGTTCGTTCCTGAAACTCTCGCCGATCCTAGCCGTGATCACCAACATCGATCGCGAACACATGGATTGCTACCGCAACATGGAAGACGTGGAACAGACCTTCCTGAAGTTCATGGATTTGGTGCCCTTCTATGGGATGGTTGTGGCCTGCAATGACAATAATGATCTGCGCCGGCTACTTCCAGCGGTACAGCGTCGGATCCTGACCTACGGAACCCACGACCAATCCGACTTTCATATTTCGCATGTCTGCTGCGGGCCTCACGAAGGCTCTGCTGCGCTGAGCAGCTTTCAGGTCAGCTACCGTGAAAGCCCGTTGGGCGAGTTTCATCTGCGCGTTCCGGGAGAACACAACGTAAGGAATGCGACAGCGGCGATCGCGGTGGGTATCGGTCTGGACGTGCCGGTAGAGGAAATCCGAAGTGCTCTGCAGAGTTTCAATGGGGTGGATCGGCGCTTTCAGGTAATCGGTAGTTCGGGCGGTGTGACCGTCGTCGACGATTACGGACACCATCCCACGGAGATTCGCGCCACCTTGGCTGCCGCGCGACAGTGCGGATTCGACAAGGTCCATGTCATCTTCCAGCCGCATCGCTATACGCGAACCCAGTTGTTGCTTGAGGAATTTGCTACCGCTTTCGGCGACGCAGATTCGCTGATTGTGCTCGATATTTATCCCGCCAGCGAGCCACCGATTCCAGGAATAACCGGGGAGTTGCTGGCCAACCGCGTCAAGCAAGCGGAAGGACGGGACGCGCGATACGCAGCTTCGTTCACCGAAGCCGTGGAACTGGCCGCCGCCGCCGCGAGATCAGGCGATGTGATTCTCACGTTGGGAGCAGGAAGTGTTTCTCATCTGGGGCCGCAGGTGCTGGACGAACTACAGAAGCACGCAACGGAGCCAGTCAGGTAGAGCAGCCTCTGCAGTCGCAGGGAAAGCAGCTCCTCGCGGGCTGAAGCTGCTACTCTAACCGTCAAATTATACCCACGCGTTTACTGTTGTGGTTCCACTTCCCGCACACGGTGCTCTAGCTGCAAAAGCGTCTCCGCAATCCCAAAGAAAACAGTTATAGTGGGGCGAATACCCGAAATTTAGGGCGTTTCACCCGGTTTTCATGGCTCGGAAAAACTCATCAGCAACGCAGGAAGCGGAACTCGAAGAGCGTATTAGCGACTCCGCCGCTCGCTCGCGCAGCTACGACGAATCGCCGCTCGATGCTCGCATGCTCGACCTCGATGACGAAGCCGAGTCGCCATTTCTGCGCGGGCAGAAGCGCGTTCCGGTACGCCGCGGGGCCCTTCCGCGTAAGGCTGCGAGCCGCCTCAAGATTGCGCTCATCCTCATTTTGGTTCTCTCGGGCGCTGCCCTGGTGTGGATTACCGTTCATCAGTACGCCACGCAGTCTTGGCGCTTCCGTATCGATTCCAGCGACAACATCCAAGTCAGCGGTAGCAGCAATGTTAGCCACTCGCAGGTGATGGAATTGATGGCCAGCGATCTTGATCGCAACATCTTTTTTGTTCCACTGGATGTGCGCAAGCAGCAGCTCGAACAGATTCCCTGGGTGCAATCGGCCTCGGTGATGCGCCTGCTGCCCAACCGCCTGCAGATCGTCGTGAAAGAGCGGATCCCGGTTGCTTTTGTTGCAATCAACTCCCACATTCAACTGATTGACGCGAACGGCGTGATCCTCGATCCTCCCGCAGGGCAACAATCCAAATATTCCTTCCCGGTCGTGCTGGGGATGTCTGACACGGAACCGCAGTCGACACGAGCGGCGCGGATGAAGATCTACACTCAGCTGATGAAGGAACTGGATTCGGGCGGGGCGCATTACGCGCGCGATCTCAGTGATGTCGATCTTTCCGACCCTGACGACGCGAAGGCCACGGTCACCGATCCGAACGGGGCCGCGCTGGTGCATCTGGGATCGTCGAATTTTCTGGAGCGATTCAAAATCTACGTCGCCCACGTGCAGGAGTGGAGAACGCAGTTCCAGAAGCTGGAGTCCGTGGACTTGCGCTACGAACACCAGGTGATTGTGAATCCCGATTCTGCAGGCAGTAGTGCCAAGAGTGATGTTGCGCCGGGGAACCAGGCGAGTAACATGGATGCGTCGGCGCCGTCCGCAGCAGCGCAAAAGAAGCCGGTAGTGCAAGCAAAGAAGAAGAAGCACCCGTAAATCATGGGAAGTCAAACAGAGAACCTGCTTACCGTAATTGACGTTGGTAGCGCCAAGACCTGCGTTATCGTCGCCGAAGTGAACGACTACGCCCTGCGTTATTGCGGCCATGGCATCTCCGATTCGCGTGGAATGCGCAAGGGCGTGATTGCCGATCTCGACAAGGCAGTCGACTCCATCCGCAAAGCCGTCGAGGATGCGGAGAACGTGGCGCAAGCTCCAGTGGAGCACGCCGTGGTCGGAGTGGCGGGCTCGCATATCCGTGGCGTGAATAGTCATGGCGGCATCTCGCTGGGATCGCGTTCGCGCGAGATCAGCCGCGAGGATGTGCGCCAGGCGGTGGAAAAGGCCCGCAGCATCGCCATGCCCGAGGACCGCGAGGCGCTGCACCTGCTTCCGCAGGAGTTCATTCTGGATGGGCAGGGTGGAGTTCACGATCCCGCCGGACTGATGGGCAGAAAGCTCGAGGTGCGAGTTCATGTGGTGACCGCGGGAACTACCGCAACTCAGAATGTTGTCTCGGCCATTAACCGTGCGGGCATCCACGTCGACGATACTGTCTTCGAAGCGCTCGCCTGCGCCGACTCGGTGTTGCAAACCGATGAGCGCGAGCTTGGCGTATGCCTGGTCGACATTGGAGCGGGTTCCACGAGCCTCATCGTTTACTACGAAGGCGTCGTGATTCACACTGGCGCCATTCCTATCGGAGGAGATCATTTCACCAACGATGTGGGCGTGGGCTTCCGTACGCCGATTCCTAATGCCGAGGAAATCAAAAAGATGTTTGGATGCGCCATTGTTACACGCATTCCGGAGGGCAATGAAATCGAAGTGCCATCGGTTGGCGATCGCCCGTCGCGTCTGATGCAGCAACGCATGCTGGGAGAAATTCTGGAGCCGCGTGCGCGCGAGTTGATGGAACTGCTGCGCGATCATCTGCGCCAAGCCGGTATTTACGACTTGCTGGGCGCAGGACTGGTGTTCACTGGCGGTGCATCGCGGCTCAGTGCGCTTCTGGAGGTTGCCGATGACATTCTGCGACGTCCCGTGCGACTCGGTTATCCGGTGCCTATCGCCAAACTGCCTTCGAATCTGTTGGAACCGGAATTCGCAACGGCCATCGGAATGGTGCTCTACGGACATCGCGCTCGCCAGGCGCGTATGAATGTTGATCGAGGATTCGGAGCAAAACTCAAAGCGTTGTTCGCCAGACAGAACGCATAACAATTTTGCAGAACTGACCAGCGTCGTCGCGGCGGCGCACACCGGAGTAACGATGATCGAAGATTTCAACGACAAGAGCCAGCCTGAAAACGACATTCGCATCCACTTCAACGAAGAGCTGCTGAACTCGGCCAAGATCAAAGTCATCGGCGTGGGCGGCGGTGGCGGCAATGCCGTCAATCGCATGATCGAGTCGCACCTGGAAGGCGTGGAATTCGTCGTCGCCAACACCGACCTGCAGGCGCTCAAGCTGTCGAACGCGCCGGTGAAGATCCAGCTTGGCGTCAAGCTGACCAACGGCCTCGGTGCGGGTGCCAATCCTGACGTCGGCCGCAAAGCTGCGCTCGAAGATGCCGACAAAATCATCGAAGCTCTCGAAGGCGCAGACATGGTGTTCGTCACCACCGGTCTCGGTGGTGGAACCGGCACGGGCGCGGCGCCGATCATCGCCTCGCTGGCCAGCGAAATGGGCGCGCTCACCGTCGCGGTGGTGACCAAGCCCTTCGCCTTCGAAGGCAAGCGCCGCCAGAACCAGGCTGAGCGCGGCTTGCAGGAGTTGATCGACTCGGTGGACACCACCGTCGTCATCCCCAACGAGAAGCTGCTGGCCGTTGCCAAGGACGCGGGCTTCTTCGAATCGTTCCGCGTCGCCGACGACATTCTGCGGCAAGCGGTGCAAGGCATCTCCGACATCATCACCATTCCCGGCATTATCAATCGCGACTTCGCCGACGTGAAGACCATCATGGCGGGCATGGGCTACGCCGTGATGGGTACCGCTACAGCCAAGGGCGAAGGCCGCGCCACGCTGGCGGCGCAGGCTGCGATTGCGTCTCCGCTGCTCGAGGCTGGTGCGATCGACGGCGCACGCGGCATCCTCATCAACATCACCGGCTCCAGTTCGCTGCGCCTCGCCGAAGTGAATGAAGCGTCGACCATTATTCAGAGCGCCGCGCATGAAGACGCCAACATTATCTTCGGCGCCGTGCTCGACGAGAAGATGAAGGGCGAAGTGAAGATCACGGTGATTGCGACCGGCTTCAAAGATGTTTCCCGCCGGCACGATGCATCGAACCCCGTGGCTGAAGTCGTGCACCAGGTGCGAGCGACCGCAGCGCACGCGACGTATGAAGTGCCGAGCATGCGCGAACCGCAAGCTGCGCCGGAAAGGACTGCGCCTTCGCGCCTAGAGGCCGTCAGATCTTCCGAGCCGGAACCGCCGCGGGCCTCAGAGCGGCCGCGAGTGCTCCCGTACATTCCCGACAATCTCGACGACATTGACTCCGAGATCGTTCGCCACGCCGAACCGATGGACGAAGCCCAAATCCAGGCGCGGGCCGCAGCTGCCAATCGAGACGAGCCGCCCACCATCGAAACCGTGAGCAGCAGCGTCAACATCACCTACGACACGGACGACCTGGAGATCCCAGCCTTCCTGCGCAAGCGAGGAGAGAGCTAGACTTATCCTTCATTCTTCATCACGAACGGACCTCACAGCCTCCGGAAAACTAGGCTTGCACGCGTTTTGTGTCAGGGCACGACTTCAGTCGTGCCGATATGCCTTATCTTTTTCATAACGAACCGAACTTCAGTCGGTGACAGATCTCCGGTTCTGAGTCATTCACCCATTCTCCCTGAGCTTCTCGCGACCTTTGGACTGGGCGCGCCCGGAGGACTTGAAGGACTCGGGGGCCTCATCCTGGCCTTCCTTTAGCCAGGCTGGGGATTTTCCTTTCAGAGCAGAAAGGTTAGCCTCTCCCCCTTCTCTCGCATCTTTGTTTTCAAATAGTCCGAAATAAGGACTTACCCCACGCGCACTTCTTCTCGCCCCGCCAACTAGCAAGTTTTGAAAGATCGGATACCGCAGTCCAAACAGCGGATCAGCGATGCGGCAGACTGGCTCCCGCGCTCGCAGTTTACGATTCAGAGTTGAGTTAGACAGTCAAGAAAACGCACTCCCGAGCACGGAGGTAACCGCCGCTTCCCAAAATGGACAAGCACCAGCCTCATGCCAGGTTGTTTCAGCAGCCCCAACTGTCCGAAAAGGCAGGTACTATACTGGTTTATCCGTGGTCGAGTTGGGTGCTGCGGGGCGCCCTGGTCGGGGTCGGTTGTGGTCGATCGCCTATCGGTCGCGATCAATAAACACAGGCTGGGGGTTGGTGGTGCCGCCTTATCTGAAGGAGCAGATCGCCGGCCGGTCTCGGGGCGCCGGTCGTCGGTGCAATCCCGGTCAATCCCACTTCTCGAAATCTGTGAGAGCGGCGGGGCGGGCGCTCATCCTTTCTGTTATTGCTGTGGCCTTGCTGGTGTCGCGGTCAACCGCAGTGTCGCCAATGCGGGAAGTCCGGCGCGTACTCATTATTAACGACCTTGGCATTATCTCGTCACCCGGCTTCGCTGAAGTCGATCAGGCAGTCCTCGCTGGTCTACAAAAATCTCCGTACCGGATCGAACTCTATCAGGAGAGCCTGGATCTCACCCTGTTCCCAGACCAAGTTTCCCAAGACAGGTTTCGAGAAGAGATTATTCAAAAATACTTAGCCCGCAAGCCCGACGTGATCATTGCCGTCGGGCCAGCGTCCCTGAAGCTCAGCGCCAAGCTGTACGACAAGTTCCAGGGCACTCCGATTATCTTCTGCGCAATTTTGGGCGGAATTCCGGACGAGCTAAGCCGTAGCGTGCCCTTTACTGGTGTTTTGGCCCAGTTACACCCCGAGGGAACCCTGAATGCGGCGTTGCGCTTGCTGCCCAGCACCAAGCACGTGGTGGTCGTCGGCGGAGTGGGTAAGTTTGACGAAGGATTCGAAGCCATCACGAAGCAGAGTTTCCACAACTACGAATCGAAGCTTGAATTCACGTATCTTTTTGATTTGACCATGCCCGCGCTGCTTGAGAGGCTCAAGCATCTACCCAGCGATACGATTGTTTATCACACTGCAATCTCCCAAGATGCAGGGGGAGACCACTTTATCGATTCAGCTCAATCGATACCGATGGTGGCCGGTGCAGCCGATGCTCCTGTCTTTGTAATGGACGATGTGGATCTCAGGGCAGGAACAGTGGGTGGCGATCTGGTGAACTGGGCCGACGACGGTCGCATCGCGGCAGAGATGGCTGTGCGGGTTCTCAACGGCGAGAAGCCCCAGGATATCCCCGTCGTCACCAGCAACCACGTCTACATGTTCGACTGGCGGGCGCTTAAGCGCTGGGGGATCAACGAAAAGAACCTTCCCCCCGGCAGCATCCTGCTCCATCGGCAGCCGACCTTCTGGGAGTCATATAAGCAGTATGTCTTCGCCGCTATTTTTCTCATATTGTTGCAATCCGCGGCCATTCTTGGACTCCTCTGGCAACGAGCCCGACGAAGAAAAATAGAGGCAGAGCTTATAAGATCGGAGGAAAAATTCTCCAAATCCTTTCGACAGAGTCCTCTTGCCATCAGCATAGCCAGTACGAAGGATGATCGCTACCTCGACGTCAATGAGACTTTCGAACAGCAAACTGGTTGGAGCCGCGACGAAGTCCTCGGCCGGAGCCCGTCCGATATCGACCTTTGGGTAGATCCCCATCAAAGATCGGTGTTCATTCAACAGCTTCTTGCCGAGGGCAGCGTGCGAGACTTGGAGCTTAGGATTCGCAGAAAGGACGGTCAGATCCGGACAACTCTCGGTTCTGCGGAATTGATTGAGGTCCATGGTAAGCCGTGCACTCTTTCTGTGATTGCTGACGTCACCGAGCGCAAGCAGGCCGAGGAGGCCCTTGCCAACTTGAGCGGTCACTTGATCGAAACACAAGACGAAGAGCGTAAGCGAATCGCCCGTGAGATTCATGACGACTACAACCAACGGGTAGCCATGCTGGCCATTGACCTGGAACTGTTGGCTGAGAACGTCGGGGACTCTTCCGGCAAAACCAGCCAGAAGGTCCATGAACTTTTTGATCGCGTCAGCGAGCTCGGTGCCGATCTGCACTCCTTATCACACCGCTTGCATTCTTCTACTTTGGAGAGCCTAGGGCTGCTCGTTGGCCTGGAAGCCTTCTGCCAGGAGTTCGCGGAACAGCACGGATTACAAGTCGATTTTGTGCATGAGAATGTTCCTCGTGGCGTCCCAGCAGACGCCGCGCTGTGTATGTTCCGCATCACTCAGGAGGCTCTGCGGAATATAAAGAGGCACAGCGGTGCCAACCGCGCCGAGGTTCGCCTGGAACAGCTGGACGGGAGGCTCCATTTGTCAGTTTCCGATCGCGGAAAGGGTTTTAATCCGAACCACCCGCCGGCCGAGCGCGGAATTGGTATCCACAGCATGGAGGAACGCTTGCGACTTCTAGGAGGTAAATTGGAAATTCAATCGTGGCCCCTGGCAGGAACTAGAATCGACGCATGGCTGCCAGTCGAGGTGCTAGCGCGGCGTGAAGGCTAGATCGAAACCACGATGCACCTTACCTCGCGCGCCCGAAGGACGTGGACGAACTCGGGTGCCTCATCCTAGCCTTCCTTTGGCTAGGCTTGGGATTCTAGTTCCAGAGTCGAAAGCTGCTAGTGGCCCAGCCTTTCCGCGGCTCATAATCCTATCAACCCTTAACTTGGGGTGCCCGGCCCTCCAGGCCTTCCTATCGCCAGGTGGGGATTCTCGTCTCAGAGTCGATTGATGCTGCTGCCTGACCCTACGAAAACATCGTGCTGCGCGAATCATGAGCGACATGCACGAATGGATAAGGCGACCGCTCGGCATCGAAATCCCACCCAAGCAAATGTAGCTTCCTGGGGCTCCCACAGGATGCGATTGTGTGTGACTATCAAGGGGTCTTGAAGACGTGCGTGACTAATTACGAATGCACTTGAATGCATCAGGTTCGTCCTCTATGGCACTCACTGGGAAACACTTCTAGGCGCCGGGAGTATATCCGCTTTGTGCGTCGGGGTCGGCTGACACGAATGTGTCTCTGCCGAGATTATTATCCATTAGTAAAGAGCGAATCTAATCACCAAACTCGTTTAACACGGGTTGCCGTTCAAGGTGCACTTGAATGTTCCACTTTCGCCACCCATTTTAGTCACATTCGGTATCGCCGCCCCGTTTCCGTCAAAATACACCTCTTGGGGTGTCTGTCCCATGTGTTCCATGTCGCCGAAATGAAATATGCTCGGCCCGAACGGCAGCCCCGGCTTAAATGAGTTAGGGTATACGGTCCAATTTGAGTTCGGACACTTATTTGTGATGAGTGCAAACGACGCCTGCGAGCCGAACAAGGTCTTAACGCATTGCGGGCGGCTTGGCGTTACAAAGCCCTTATTGGCTTGTGGGGCCATATCGAATGTTACCTTCTTCCAGGTCACTACAAAGTTGCTAAATTTTTTCCCATCCCAGTTAAAGGTCGCCGGGTTGGTGGGCAGCACGCAGCCTGGCTTTGCGCAAGTGAATGTGATGGTGTAGAGGGGAGGGGCAGGTACCGAGACCTGTTCGGCCTTGGCTGCTGGCATGCTGAGGCCTGCGGTGAGAAGACCCAGGATTCCTAGTTTGTAGTTCATCCGGTTGGCTCCCTTCTTTTATATATCTCCATCCCAAGTTTCCTTGGCATCGGTGGGATGATTCTCTGACTTTTCAGCCGGGGCAATTTGCCCGATGAGTCCAGATAGATGGTGCCGAAACGGCTATTAAAAACTGCTCCGTACAAGGGGTCGGAACTAGGGAACCATTTAGAGGGGGGCCAGAGTTCCCTTGATTTGCAAACAATGTGCCTAGTCGATTCAAAAGTCAAGACACATAAGTAACTATTCAACGAAAAAAGTTAGAACTATCTAGTTGGTAGGATCACTACTCTATAGCTCGTGGCATTTGTCTAGTCGAACTGCAACAAGTGCCGCCGACTGAAGCCGGCTCGGACATGACGGCTCAGCGCGAGCGCGGCGCTGAACAGGCTATTACGAAACTCTGATCGGCGGCCAGCTTGTGGAACAAAGCATTCATCAGCCGCCCTGCGGCGAAAGGCGATAGCCCACTGCTTCAATTGGATTATTCACGAGGAACTCACGGTTTGAAAGGGCACGGCTTCAGCCGTGCCGTCACGTGAGCGTGGAGCGTCGGGCTTTAGCCCCTGAGGGAATTCGCAGGTCGTGTCAGCACCGAAGTCCCTCAGTGGCTAAAGCCGCCATGATGAGAACAGCTTGCGGCACGGCTGAGGCCGTGCCCCTTCAAAGCTTGCTGCCTTCTGCCGGGAGAACAGATGAATAATCCAGCCTCAGCAGTGGGAAAGCGGAAGTGGGAAATCCGAATCCGCTTCAGCAGACGACAGACGTTTCGTAGCAGGCGCTGAAGCGCCCCACTACCCGTACTCGCCCGCTACAATAATTCTTGAGCTCCTATAGAGGCAGAGTTGCCGCCCAGGAGTCCACGTGTCGGCGAGCCAGAAGCCCATGCGCCGCTCATGATATTCTTATCTAGATAGCTGCGACCCTCCTTGTAGGCAATTTTCCCGCAGTTCCTCTATAAAAATCATGATCTCAGTCAGCAATGTATCCATGCGCTACGGCGCCAAAGTTCTGTTCGACGAAGTGTCCACCGCGTTTACTCCCGGCAAGCGCTACGGCCTCACCGGTCCCAATGGGGCAGGGAAGTCCACTTTCATGAATCTGTTGACCGGTGAACTGGAGCCGCAGAAGGGCACGGTGGTGCGTCCGCGCAAGCTCGGCGTATTGCGGCAGGACCAGTTCGCCTTCGACGCCTATCGCGTGCTCGATACCGTCATCATGGGCAACAAGCGGCTGTGGGCGGCGATGGAGGAGCGTGACCGCATCTACGAGAAGCACGAGATCACCAACGAAGATGGCATGAGGCTGGGCGAGCTGGAAGGCGTCGTCGGCGAAGAAGATGGCTACTCCGCCGAGACCGATGCCGCGCTCCTGCTGCAGGGTCTCGACATTCACGACGAAATGCATCAGCGTCCGATGAGCGAGTTGCAAGGCGGACAGAAGGTCCGTGTGCTGCTGGCGCAGGCGCTATTCGGTCATCCCCAGGCACTGTTGCTCGACGAACCCACGAACCACCTCGACTTGGACTCGATCCACTGGCTGCAAAGCTTCCTGAAGAGCTACGACGGCGTGGTCATTGTCATCTCGCACGATCGCCATTTCCTGAACAGTGTCTGCACTCACATCGCGGACATCGACTACGAAACCATCATCACCTATACCGGCAGCTACGACGAGATGGTGATGGCCAAGACGCAGATTCGTTCGCAGATCGAAGGCCAGAACGCGCAGCGCGAAAAGAAAATCGCGCAACTGAACGACTTCATCGCGCGCTTCTCTGCCGGCACTCGCTCCAGCCAGGTGCAGTCGAGGCGCAAGGAAGTGGAACGACTGCAGGTCACCGAGCTTGCGAAGTCGAACATCCAGCGCCCGTACCTCAAGTTCGAACAGAAGCGCCCATCGGGCAAACACATTCTGGAATTGGAAGGCGTGAGCAAGTCATACGGTGACAGCGAAATCATTCGCGGCTTCACCGCCAGTGTAACTCGCGGCGAGAAGATCGCGCTTGATGGGCCGCAACGGCGCCGGCAAGACCACACTGCTGAACGCTTTGCTGGCCAACTCTCCGACCGTTCCGGAATCTGAGCTGCGCCAGACCAGCGGCTACGACGGCGAGTTCCTTACCGGCGGCGAGGTCATCTGGGGACACGAAGCAGCCGTCGGATATTTCGCCCAGGACCACCGCGCGCTTATCGAAAAAGGAATGACGGCGTTCGAGTGGCTGCATCGCTGGGACCTGGGCGCAGCCAACGAAGAAATTCGAGGCTTGCTGGGCAGATGCTGTTTGCGCGCGACGACGGCAACAAGCGCACCGAGGTGCTCTCCGGTGGAGAAGCGGCGCGGCTGCTGTTCTGCAAGCTGATGCTGCAAAAGCCGAACGTGCTGGTGCTCGACGAACCCACCAACCATTTGGACCTGGAGTCGATCAACGCGCTGAATATCGCGCTGCAACGCTATCCTGGAACCGTGCTTACTGGTGACCCACGACCACGATCTGATCGACGAGGTCGCGACCCGCATCTGGCATTTCGAGGGCGATCACCGCATCACCGACTTCAAGGGCGCATACGAGGAGTATCAATCTGTGGTCGCGGCATGATACTGGCCACTCCGAATCGCTCTACGAGCAAACCAGCCCTCGACTGAACACCATGTTCTCTTGCACTGACTCTTCCTGGTGTACCTTCAACGTTCTGATGCTGTACCCAATCTCCAGCGGCTCATAAACTGAAGCTAGCAATTCCGATACTTCGTCAAGATTGTCTTGCGCGAGTGCGACGATGGATGGTCCTGACCCGCTAAGGCAAATCCCAAGCAGATCTTCGTGCTCAAGGTGTAGCGCCTGTTCCAGACCGGGCACCACCTTTTGTCGAAATGGCTGGTGCAACCGATCGCCGAGCGCCTGTTTTAGCAGCGAAAAATTGCCACTTTGCAGCAACTGCAGTAGCAGCGTCATTCGCTGTAAGTTGAAGACCACATCGGCTCGCGAAACAAAACTCGGAAGCACTTTGCGCGAGTCTGCCGTAGCCAGTGGAATATCTGGAGTTGCAACGATGAACGCCAGCGACTCAGGCCAGCGAAACCTGGTGGCGTAAACCGAGCCATCGGGAAGCTGGCAGCTTGCCGTAAGCCCGCCCAGCACGGCCGCGGACGCATTGTCGGGATGGGCCTCCAGAGCACACGCTGCATTGATGATCGCCTGAATCGGCAATGGTCCCGCTAGCGACTCGTACAAGCGAAGTCCCGCCACCGTGGCGGCAGCGCTGCTGCCAAGGCCGGCGCGCATAGGAATGTCACTGCACACTTCGATCGACAAAGACGGCAGGGAAGTGCTGTTCTGTCGCGCCAGGAATCGGAAGGCGCGCTCGATATAGTTCTCACCGCAAAGCTTCTGGCCGCTGAACTGAAACTCTAACTCTCCATGTCCCGGCATGGTTCGCACGTACAGGCGCAAGTACAACTGCACCGCAACCGCAAGCGTGTCGAAACCCGGCCCCAAGTTCGCAATCGATGCTGGTACCTTGATCTCGAACGGTCTCCCAGCAGCGACGGGTGCGACGCTGAATTCCGCCACCGTGTTCATGCGTGTAACTCCCCCTGCAGCGCGCGCTCCAACTGCTGCGTCTTAATGATGAAGTCGGTGTCCTTCAGAGCGTGGCCGGTGAGAATGGCTACGACCACAGCGTCGCGATCGATCTTCCGTTGTGCCGAGAGTTTGCGCAACGCTGCCAACGTGGTGGCCGATGCCGGTTCGCAGCCGATGCCATCGCGCCCGATCATGGCTTTCGCTCCGGCAATTTCTTCGTCCGTCACGTCCATGACGAACCCGTTCGTATGCTCTACTGCGCGCAACGCTTTCTTCCACGATCGCGGATTGCCAATGCGAATCGCGGTCGCAGACGTTTCAGGCTCCTCAACTGGCGTGAGCTCACGAGAGCCCGAGCGCCACAGCTGCGCGAACGGGTTGGCCCCCTCTGCCTGAACCACAACGAGCCGCGGAAGTTTATTCAGCAATCCCGCGGCTTGTAGTTCGACGAACGCCTTGCCGAATGCCGAGCTATTGCCGAGATTTCCACCGGGAACAATCACGTAGTCGGGCGCTTCCCAACCGAGCTGTTCCATCATCTCGAACATCGCCATCTTCTGCCCTTCCAGGCGAAAGGGATTAATCGAGTTCAGAAAGTAGAGATCGCTGCCGGGCGCATTGAGCATACGTTCCAGCGCGAGATCGAAGCTGCCCTCCACCTGCACAACTTCCGCTCCGAAGTCTAGGGCCTGCGCCAATTTGTTTTGCGAGACCTGTCCCGCTGGCAGGTAAACCTTGGCGGTCAGCCCGGCGCGTGCCGCGTAGGCTGCCAGCGACCCGGAGGTATTACCCGTTGAAGCGCAGGCCACAGCTTTAGCGCCCACGTACACCGCTTCCGTCATGCCCACAGTCATGCCGAGATCTTTGAAGCATGCGGTCGGATTCCAGCCCAGATGCTTGAAGTGAAGATTGCGCACGCCGGCCCAATCGGCGGTTCGCTGTCCTGTCACCAGAGGGTTGTTACCTTCCGCCATGGTCACTACTTCGGAGTAACAGTTAGGCAGGAACTCGCGAAAACGCCAGACGCCGCTCGCATCCAGCGGAGCATAAGAACTTCGCCGCTCCAGCCACGTGCGCTTGAGTTCCGCGGAAGTCTTGTCCACCTTGCCGACCGCTACTTCCAGCAGATCGCCACACACGGCACAAGCCAGCGCGCGATCATGCAGGTCCAACCCTGCGCCACAATTAGGATTGCTACAACGCAAATGCATCCAGACAACTCCTACTTCAGTATGGGCATTCTGACCGGCGTCTCGACCATAAAGTCGAACTTGCCAATCTCGACAAGTGCCGCTTCCACGCGGCTTTCTTTGCACGGCTCCAGGGTCACGACGAACGGCAGTTCCGACTTGGAATAGCCGGGCCTCTGCAGCACCGCATCAAGATTAATGTGGTAACGGGCGAGCACCTCTGCAACCGCCGCGATGATTCCCGGCCTATCTGTGACCACGAATCGCACATATTGCGACCGTTCCAGATCGCTACTCAACACGTGCGGAATGACGGCCCTGCCCTGTGGCCTTGCCGACAGCCTTGCCCCGTACTGTGCCGCTTGCAGAAGGTCAGAGACCACGGCGACAGCGGTCGGATTTCCTCCCGCACCGCGGCCCGAGAAAGCGACGTCTCCGCCGAATTCTCCCGTACTCACCACCAGGTTCTCGCTTCCCGAAACTCGCGCCAACGGCGAGTCCTTGGGGACTAGCGAAGGCTCCACTACCGCATGGGCTTTTCCCTCCGCCATTCCCGCGCTTGACACTTGCCGTATGGTGCAACCGAGTTCGTGTGCATACTCGAAGTCAACCGCTCTGACCGCTTTTATCGAGCGGCACGCGACTTCTTCTGGCCGGATGTCAACGCTCAGCCCCACTCGCGCCAGAATGACCAGCTTCGCGCCTGCGTCCAGGCCGTCGAGGTCATCCGTAGGGTCGGCTTCCGCGAAGCCCGCCTGTTGCGCTTCGCTCAGGGCCTCGGCGAACGAGATACCTGCTTGCTCGATCCTGGTGAGGATGTAGTTGCAAGTTCCGTTGAGAATGCCGCGAATCCTCGTCAGCCGGTCACCCGCGAGTCCATCGCGAAGTCCAGACAGCACCGGAATGCCACCGGCGACGCATGCTCCAAAGCTAAGCGATTGTCCGTTGTCGCGGGCCATCTTCAGTAGCTCCGAGCCAAAGTGCGCCATCAGTTGCTTGTTGGCGGTCACCACCGACTTGCCCGATTGGAGTGCTCGCCGCACCCACTCATGCGCCGGCTCCAGTCCGCCCATCAGTTCGACGACCAGGTCAACGTCGGATGCCAGCACCTCATCGATGTCCTCCGTCCACACCACGTTCGGCGGAATCCAGTTCACTTTCTTATGGGCGACGCGACGGTTGCAGATATGCGTGAGCCGCAGGGAATGGTCATCCTTACGTGCGCCCAGCAGGTGCGCCACGGAACTGCCTACGGTCCCGAAGCCGACCAGCGCAATCTTGCAACTGGCCTCCGGAAAGTATCCCGGCCGTTCGAAATATGCTGGAAGTAACGTGGTCATGGCTGTACAGCCTCCGGGCGCGCACCGGCTCGAACTGGAAACGCCAGCACTCGCGTCGTCGCCAGCGGCTCTCGCAACCGGCGCACCTCCGGCGCTTCAAAGAAGCGCTGATGCAGGCGCTTCACCACCAGCGGAACATCCGCCTCCTCCACCACAAAGCTGATGTTGATCTCCGAAGCCCCCTGCGAAATCATGTGCACGTTGACCTTCGCAGCGGCAACCGTGCTGAAGACGCTGGCGGCAATGCCGGCTTGGCCGCGAATGTGTTTGCCCACCAGGCAGATGATGGCTTTTCCATCCTCGACGTCGACCTCTCCCAGCTTCTTCAGATCGCTTATCAGCGCACTCACATCACGCGATGCGTCCAGCGCGACCGAGACGCTCACCTCCGAGGTCGAGACCAGGTCGGCCGCGCACGAGTGGCGATCGAACGCCTCGAACAGCGCGCGCAGAAAACCGTGCGCCATCAACATGCGCGGCGATCTCACATTGATGACCTTCATCCCCTTTTTCGCGGCGATGGCGCGAAACGCCGTGCGGTTGCGCGGAGCGCGAGCACGAATGCACGTACCTTTGTTGTCCGGCTGGCGCGAGTTCAGAACATGGACCGGAATATTTTTCTCAACCGCCGGAATCAGCGTTGCCGGGTGTAAGACCTTCGCGCCGAAGTACGCCAACTCTGATGCTTCGTCGAATCCGATGACATCGATGCGTTGCGCCTGCAGGCACAGCCGTGGGTCGGTGGTCATCATTCCCTGGACGTCGGTCCAGATCTCGATTCGCTTGGCACTCAGTGCCGCTCCGATGATGGCGGCCGAGAAGTCCGATCCTCCGCGGCCGAGAGTGGTGGGAACACCCTCGGCCGTCGCTCCGATGAAACCACCCATCACGGGAACCTGGTTTGCACTCAAGAGAGGCTTGATCTGAGAACGCAATCGTTCGCTGGTGCGCTCAAACAGCGGAACAGCTCGATTGTGGGTCGCGTCGGTCACCATGCAGTGGCGCGAATCCACCAGCGCTGCATTGATTCCGCGCGCTGCAAAAGCGGCGCAGACGATTCGGCTCGACAGCAATTCACCCGTCGCCAGAATGTTGTCCGTGGTGCGAGCAGTCAGTTCACCCAGCGCCGAAACCCCGCGCAGCACATCCTGGATGGAGTCGAGCAGTTCATTGATCTCCCCGCGGACGGCGGCTTCCCTCGGCCCATTTGCCAGGGCCGACAGCACCGCCAGATGCCGCTGACGAATCTTGCGCAGCAGCTTCAACGCCTCGGGGAGTGATCCGGAAGCGACGGCGCTCGACATCGCCAGCAGCGCGTCCGTCACTCCGGCCATCGCGCTCACCACGACGACCGGCCGTTCATCGAGGCGACCAAGCACGATGTCGGCCACCCGGTTGATTGCCGCCTCATTTTCAACTGACGTTCCACCAAACTTCATTACGATCATGCGGTGCTCCCCGGCTCGAATTGGCCCATGAATACAAAACCCACCAGCCTTTCGGGCGGTGGGTCATTTGATCTTGTCCTTGAAGTTTCTCTAGGAACTATTGCTGATCTCCCCGCCCGTGCTTGTGCCCACACCTGTCCGCGATGTTGTTGTTGTCAGTACCCGGGACGTGAGGCGGAATGACGACATGAGATCAACAGACATTAGAACAATCTTGGAGCTGAGTCAATCAAAATTTGCGGAATTATGCGCTTGACAAACCCACAACTCCGGCCCCAAGGTGAAGCCGCCGAGAAACCACTGAAAAAGAAACGCAGTAAGTCCTAGACGGAGGTGCGAGTATGAAGTGGATTATTCTGCCAATGACGCTTTGCATAGCGACATTCCTAATGGCTCAGGAAGGCACACGGAGCAAGGCAGAGTGCGAGGCTGATGCAATTCATTGGAATGTCACCGTTACTGAACTTCAAAAGTTGCAGGACGGCCCGATAAGCATAACAGAGCTTGACCATAGGGCAACGGTGCTGCTGGGCTGCGCGCTGACATACATGCCTATGCAGGAAAGTCACTACCGGGATCTGTCTGAGGTCTATGATCACGCTTCCAACATACGTGTTGAGCATTTCTTCCAGCGGCACCCGGAGATTCGAGCGAAGCTTGTTCAAGACGACGAATCAGGATTGCGCTGATGTTTCTGCCGGCGCTGGCCACTTACGTCTCTGCGAAGTGAAACGATCCCTAAACAGTGGCACATACTTCCCAGAAGCTTGCTGAAGAGCGCATAACCAGTTTGCCTTCTCTAGTCCTTGTTTCAGGTCTTCAAAAGAATCATGGCTTATGTGTCCTGAATACACGTCGAGGACGTATGTGTACTTATTCGCCTCCGATTCTCTGAAACAGACGCGAACTATGAACTCATCGGAGTTCCATGATTTACACACGGCAAGTCCGGTTTGATCTTTAAAATATTGGCAGAGTTGCTCCAGGGCGTTCGGCGTTTTCCGTTTCTCCAGTTCCATGGAGCTAATTGTACAGGGTTCGTCAAAGGCCTAATTCCGAAAATTTGCGTGCTGCAAGGGCGCCGTCGTGGTGGCAGCCCATTTCGAGAATGGGCACCGTGGCCGGATTGGTGCGATGTTTTGCTGTCTGATACTCTCCAAGATTGTAATTTTCTCTTTCGAACGGAGTTCTTCCCCCGATGCCTTCTCGAACCGTCCGCGTTTTCTTTGCTCTTTTTGTCGCCTTCACTCTCACCCTCTTCTCGTCCGCTGCCGACAAATCCAAATCTGCCGCCAACGCGAGTCAGCCTTCCTACGAGCTGCCTCAACCGGCGCACGAGACGCTCGACCTCGCCATGTACCAGCAGATTCGTGACGAAGGCATCGGCCATTCGCATGTGATGGAGTTTGCCTCGGCGCTGGATGACGATATTGGGCCGCGCCTGACCGGTTCGGCCAATCTGAAGCACGCCAATGAGTGGACGCGCGATCAGTTCACCGCCATGGGTTGCAGCAATGCGCACCTTGAGGATTGGGGCGAGTTCGGCATGGGCTGGCAGCAGCTCAATACTTGGGCGCGTATGACTTCGCCGGACACGGCGGTGTTCATTGCGCAAGCCGCGCCGTGGTCTCCGGCGACGAATGGCGCGATTAATGCGCCGGCGATCTGGATGGACATCAAGACCGAGAAGGACCTCGACCAGTACAAAGGCAAGCTGGCGGGAAAGATCGTGCTGTATGGCGCGATGCGTGACGTACCTCCCGTGGACAAGCCGCTGTGGGTGCGCCTGGACGACGCCGAACTGAAGAAGCTGACCGAATATCCGCTTAAGCCGCGCAGCCAGGACTTCATTGCGCAATACATGAAGCGGCTGGCGCTGCGCCAGCAAGTAGGAAAGTTCCTCGCCGATGAGCACGCACTGGCGGTCATCACGCCCAGCCGCGACGGCCGCAATGGCGGCGGGTCCGGCGGCACTATCTTCGACGACAGCGGCGCAGGCTTTGGCTGGGAGGCCTACAAGCGCGAGACCGCAGATCCGCTTCCGGTCGTGGTGATGGCCATCGAAAATTACGGACGCGTGTACCGTTTACTGAAGGCGCACGTTCCGGTCACGCTGGAGATGAACGTTGACACTAAGTTCACCGGCGATCACGAGCACGGCTTTGACACCATCGCCGAAATTCCCGGCACCGATCCCAAGCTGAAGGACGAAGTTGTGATGGTCGGCGGACATCTGGATTCGTGGGCTTCTGCGACCGGCGCAACCGACAATGGCGCGGGAACAGTCGTCGCCATGGAAGTGATGCGCATCCTCACCACTCTGCAGGTCAAGCCGCGCCGAACCATTCGCGTCGCATTGTGGACGGGCGAGGAGCAAGGCGAGTTCGGTTCTGCCGGATACGTCAAGCAGCATTTCGGTTATGTGCCGCTCTCCACTGCGCCAGACCAGCTTAAGCTGCCAGAGTGGATCCGCAAACCCGCCGGCCCGGTGCAGCTCCAGCCCGATCAGCAGAAGATTTCCGGCTACTTTAACTTGGACAACGGCAGCGGAAAGATTCGCGGCGTTTACTTGCAGGAGAATGCGGCCATCGCGCCCATCTTCGCGCAGTGGATTGAGCCTCTGAAGGACCTCGGCGTCACCACACTAACCATGCGCAACACCGGAGGCACCGACCACGAAAACTTCGATGCCGTCGGGATTCCGGGATTCCAGTTCATCCAGGACCCGCTCGATTATGGTTCACGCACCCACCACTCGAACATGGACACCTACGAGCGGCTACAACCGCAGGACCTAGCACAGGCTGCGACGGTGGAGGCCATCTTCGTGTACAACACCGCCATGCGTGACCAGATGCTGCCACGCAAGCCGCTGCCGCATCCGGAACTTGAAGAGCAGCGTACGACGCCCTTGAAGAACCTGATGCCCGGTGCCGAAGCCGCGGAGAAAGACGCGAAAGAAAAGGCCGAGCAGACACCGCAGCAAGAAGATGAAGATTAGGAAGAAATTTGGGAATTGCGGAACGAGTAGGCTCAAGCTTGTCCGAATTCGATTTGGGGATGGTGGATTACGGCCTGTTGTGGATTTGTGAAAGTCGCATGGATGTCCAGGTAGAGCGGAGCCAGGATAGATGCGAGATTCTGGGAGAGGGTAATCATGTCGACCAGCGAGGGAGGAACCGGCTGGCTCAATGCTGCGTAATGCTTCTCAATTTCTTCTCGCAGCCTGACCGCCGCCTCCTGCACGTCAGGCGCGGGACTGGCAATTTTTCCGCTGACTTCGTCAGACATGGCGCGCGCCGTCGTGGCCATATCGGCTTCAAAGGTGCCTAACGCCTGCGCGATTTCCGGCGTAAGTTCGGGATAGCGCTTCTCGTAGAGGTATTGCAGGCCGGTCACCTGCACCTGCAATAGAGTCCCCAGTGCGGGCTGCCAGCGCCTGAAATCGTCGCGAATGGCGAGTTTGCGCTGGCGCGACGGTCCGAACTCGAAGACCACGGCGTCGGCCTGAGCTCGAACCACATTGAATCCGTCATTAATCTGATCGCGCAACTGGATCGCCCGCGTCGCGGCCTCTTCGCGGTCTCTATTGCGCGCTTGCTCGACCAACTCGGCAAACATCTGCAGACTACGGGCGAACGCGCTTTGCATCTCCTGCATAGCATCTCTCACCCATAGCCGATCGAAGATCAACCACATGCACAACAGCCCAAGCAGTACGCCGACGACACGATCACGGGCAACGGCTAGGGAAGACTGGATGGCGAATTCCTGCAGGTTAATCAGATAGAAAGCCAGGGCCAGCTGCACGCCGAGATAAGACAGCCGCGGGGTTGCGGTCGCAATCCAGGCAGAGATGGCAGCGACTACAGCAAACACGACAGTGAATCCGGTGATTCCATCCAGATAAGGCAGCACGAAGACCTGGGCGCCCATGCCGAAGACGAAGCCGCCAATGAGAGCTCCTCCAAGTCGAAGAAATTGCTTCTGCCTCGATGACCCGATGGTCGACAACGCTGTGATGATGCAGGTTGCAACTGCGGTGCTGAGGCCCGGCCAATCGATACTCTGGTAAACAACGTAAGCGAACATGGTAGCCGCCGCACCCCGCACCGCGAATTTGAGATGGTCAATATTGGAAAAGGCATCGGGGACGAACAGATGCTGCCGAACCTCGTCGATCGGCGGCGCCACGAACAGGTCATCCATGTTTTCCGTTCCGGAGAAAGCATGCGGTATCAGCGCGGCTGTGCTCTCCATCTCGGGCAGAAGCGCCAGATCGGATGGCTGCGAAGTGCCGGGGAGTTCGATTGCACGTGGCAATTTGCGTTGTTTCAAATCCTGCCGAAGCTGCGCAAGCTGGTCGGCAAGCCGCAGGCAGCGCTCGCGATCTGCTGGGCCAATAGCGATGGACTGAGTGGAACGAACAATCTGCAAGCTGGACGCCAGGTCCACCAGGCGTCCCAGCAGCGCTACCGCCGTGTTCATTTGCGTGATGAATTGTTGCGGATAACCGGAGCGCAGCAACCGCCTGCGTATCCTGGAGGTGCCCGTGGCCGAATACAAGGAAACCTCTTTTTCCAGCTTGTCGCCAAGGGGAAGGTTTGCTGCTATTTGCCGCACGACGTCTTCAACGGCCTGCAGCCGGCTCTCAATGCCCTGTGTCAGATCGGTCATGGGATGCACGCGCCGAAAAACGTACTCCACGGCAACTGTCACGGCGCATCCGACAAGCACGGAAAAGCCCAGCCACAGCGTATTCTCGGTACGCTGGTTGATCGTGAGGTAGGTTTCATCCCACAGCGGAATCGCTCCCGCAAGCGTAAAGCCGAAGCCAACAGCCGTGGCGTAATCCGGCATAACATGGATCAGGTAAAACGCCAGGAAAAGCGAAAGCGCGATCCATAGAAAGTGAGTGAGAGGATCGTCGACCAGCGTCATAACTCCAACGATGGTGTAGACGGTGGCGACAACGTAGATTACCGCCAGCCGAATTGCGCTGCGAAGGGTTACGTTCGGATTCTCGCGGCTTAGGAAAAGGGTGAAGATGGCACCTAGAAATCCGTACGGGATGCGGAACGTCATCACTAGGATCATGGTGACGGTGGCGGCAATCGTGATGCGGCCAACGACCCAGGCGCGCCCCGGGTATGGAGCAAGCTCAGTCTTAAGAAGCTGCCAGAACCATGCGCTGGCATCGTCCAATGTCTTGGAACGCGCCACGGCAGGCGAGGTCTGATCCTGGGATGACATGCTACTGCGTCGTTCCGGAGCGAGATGGTCGCATGACCACGACGGCCGATTCGCTCAGACGGAATGGTTCGGTTTCCGGTGCTTGGATGCGCACGCGTACCGGAAAGCGGGTGGCCAAATGCACCCAATTCAGCGACCGCTGCACATCCGGCAGGCCCGGCCCGAACGAGCCGACCAGCGTTGCATCTGGCTGCACCCCGTACCCAACGCTGTCCACTATGCCGTCGTATCGGACAGTCGGACGCGAGAGCACGTAAACATCGGCATGCATCCCCGGCTTGATGTGACGGAGCTGGGTCTCGCGGAAGTTTGCCACCGCCCACCACACGCGCGTGTCGATCAGCGTGAACATCTGCTGACCAACGTGCGCATAGGCGCCTTGTGAAATCGTGAGGTTCGTTACCCGCGCATCGAACGGCGCATACACGCGGCAGTTGTTCAGGTTGTATTCCGCATTGCGGATAATTGCAGCCTTGCCACTGCGTTGTGCTGTAAGCGGCTCCAGCGTCAGGACGCTGTGTTGCGATTGCGATAGCTGAGCGTGACTTTGCGACTGCGTGGCTTTCGCCTGATCATATTGTGCTTTGGCCGACATCAGCTGGGCCTCGGCCTGGGCTACTTGCGAGTGCGCCCGGTCGACCGCCTGCTTTCCCGCGGCTACCGCAGTTCTGGCCTGATCGACCTGATCGACGGTGACGAACTGCTTGGCCAACAATGGCTCAATGCGATGAAAGTTGTTGTAGGTGTATTCGTATTCCGCCTGGACGCGATCCAGTTCTGCCTTACTGCCCTCGACGTTTGCCTGCGCTTCACGGACAGCCGCAGCAGCGTGATCAACGCTGGCCGCTGCATTCTGGGTATAGGCCTGGGCCGCACCGACCGCGCTCTGCTGCGATGCGATCGTTCGAGTTTCGTCGACGATCTGTCCCTCCAGAGTGCTCAGATCGGATTTCGCCTTCTCCACCGCGTATTCGTAAGGACGCGGATCGATCTCAAACAGCAGTCCACCCTGCTTGACGAACTCATTGTCCTGCACGGGAAGAGTGATGAGCGGGCCGTCGACCTGCGGAGCAATGCCGATGAAGTTGGCGAATACCTCGGCATCGTCGGTGCGAGGATATCTGGTGGTCTCGCTCACCACTAGGAGGCCTGTGAGCAACGCGGCGGCAGGGATCGCCATGCTCACAATCTTCCCTAGACGTTTGCGCTGAACTGGAGCGTCGCTTTCGGGCATGGTGTCTCCTCGCACATTCAGCTAAAAAACAGTAGCCAGATCGAGAACGTGAAAAACGCAGCCAAACAGGGATATACGAGGATCAACGGCGACAGCTCCTGCTCAAAATTCGCGCGCACAAACAAAACTCGCACGCCGGCGGTCAGCAGTATGCCAATAACTCCGCACAGAATCCAAGCCGGGAAAAACGATCCGAGAATGTTAAAGGACGGCGCCCGGGAACACCCGGTTGCCGAGAACATGGCTGCGCTGCCAGCGACGATTGCCCCAAGCCGCAACCTGAACGGATTAGATGGCGCTCGCGATTTCATCTTCATGTCACGGAGTTTTCGCATAAAGTAGATCGCCGGTTTGATAGGCCAGAGCAGCTATACCGGTTAATAGTCGGGTTCGCGCCGTGACGTCCGCGGTGCGCGCCTCTGCCAAAGTACGCTGCGCTGACACCACGTCGATTTGGCTACGCACTCCATAGTTGTAAGACTCTAACGCAGCATTGTAGGACTCGGTGGCGGCCTCCAGCAGCGCCGCCGCAGCTTTTTGTTGACGAAGGGCTGTCCGGGCTGTCGAGTACGCTGACCAGACTTGGTTTTCCACTTGATCACGAATCGCGTCAACCGTCGCGGCGGCCTGTTTCTGATTCGCGTGGGCTTTGGCCACGCGGTTTTCCCTCGCCAATCCGTCAAATAATGTCCACGTCAAAGTCAGCTGCGCATCCCAGGCCTCTTGCGTTGGGGAGTAAACCCCGGCAAGTTGCTCCTGCTGCCCGTAGGAGTGGGCCAGACCAGCCTGCCCATCAATGCTCAACGTCGGGAAATAGGTCCTGCGCGCCGCCTTCACCTCAGCGCCGGCGGCACGGAGTTCGGCGACCCGCTGCATCAGGTCGGGCCGCTGTGAGAGTGCCTTGTCAATGGATGTCTCAACCGTTTCGGCGATGCTGTCTGGCATCTTGATGTCTCCGATGCTCTCCACCTGAAACGGGGTCGTGGGCGAAATGCCAAGGGATGTCGCGAGATCGCCCTGCGCAATCTCAGTTGCGCCAATGGCTGCCTGCAGATCGTAATCAGCTTGCGCCGCGGCGCTGCGCGCTTCCAACACATCGGGTAAGGTTGCCAATCCGTTCTGGAGTCGCGCCTCGGCTGCCTGCTGCACCGTCTGTGCGTTCTTCAGGTTCGCTTCCGCGGCATTCTGCTGTCCCTTGCTATCGAGCAACCGATAATACGCTTCCATAACCTGGAAAATGATTTTGCGGTGCGTGTCGTTGAATTGAAAATTAGCAGCCAGAAGACTGTTCTGGCTGATCGCTATCTCCTGCAAGCGCTCCCCGAAGTCAAAGATGATGTAGTCCAGACGAAAGACTGGGGAGAAGGTCTCTACCGTTTGCCGCTCAAAGGTAGGGCCAAAGAAGATGTCCGTCCGTGTACTTCCCGCCAGGGCCGCGGCCGCCAGAGTCGGGTACAGTGTGGATTGGGCGATTCCCAGATCGGCGGCCCGCGCCTTGGCGTTCTGCCAAGCCACACGGGTCTCTGGATTGTTCTGTTCGGCGATGCTTACCAATTCCGACAACGTATAAATCTTTGCCGGATCAAGTACGGGGATTGGAACCAGGGACGGAGGCGCTTTGAATGGTTGCTTCGCCAAGGAAGCGTCCCAAGGATGGTCGGGAACGGGAGGCGCTTTCTGGGCGTACGAGACGCCTTCAGCAACCAGCATGCAGAGCATGATGACTGTTCGTCCTCGAAAACGAGACATTCGTTAGCCAGGATGCCGTAACGCGGCCGCTCTTCAGAGTAACTGGATCATAACACGCCCGGCCGGCACTGCCCTGAGTTTGCCGAGATGCGGGGCCAATGTGACAATACTTAAATGACCAAACCACTTACCACGGCAATAAATTTAGCAGCGGTCGGCATGATCCTGCTGGCCACCGCTTGGAGTCAGCAGTCGGCGCCCTCCAATACTCAACAGACTCCCGCGAAGACGCAGAGTTCTTCCCCAGCAACCACGCAATCCTCAACCGCCGCCAATAATTCGCCCGCCCTGACCACGCAGAAAGACAAAATCAGCTATGCGCTCGGCATGAATATGGGGGTAAATCTTCACCGCCAATCCGTCGACATAGATCCGGCGATTCTGGAACAGGGTTTGAAGGATGGTATCGCCGGCACTAAACGTCTCATGAGCGAGGACGAAGCGCGGGCTGTGCTTACCCAGCTCCAGGAAGACATGCGCAAGCAGCAGGCAGCGAAGGCGCAACAAATGGGAGCCACCAATAAGACGGAAGGCGACGCGTTTCTGGCTGCCAATAAAACTAAGGAAGGTGTCGTTACCCTGCCCAGCGGGCTGCAGTACAAAATCTTGAAGCAGGGTACCGGACCGAAGCCTTCCGCTACTGACACCGTTGCCTGTAACTATCGGGGCACGCTGATCAATGGCAAAGAATTCGACAGCTCCTATGGGCGCGGCGAACCCACAACATTTCCCGTCAATGGAGTCATCAAGGGCTGGACCGAGGCGCTGCAGTTAATGCCCGTGGGCTCGAAGTGGCAGCTGTTTATCCCGCCCGATCTTGCCTATGGAGACCGTGGCGCCGGCCCTGACATCGGCCCCAATTCGACTTTGATCTTCGAGGTCGAACTGATGTCCATTCAGCCACCCAAGGCCCAGTGAGGTCGAGTACGAATCGTACCTAGGCTTGTCGTCCCGAGCGGCGCCGCTAGGAATTTCCCTGCAGCATCATTCCGGCCGGACGTGCGCGTTCCAAGGCCCCATTATGGCGAAAAATTGCTGACGGGGTAGGGCCCTCGATCCCCCGCTTCTGGTCGTCGCTCGGGACGACACACCCGAAACCTCGAAGGCTGGTTCCACCCTCAGCTAACCTGCTGTTTACCGCCGGAAGCCGCCTCCCCGCATGCCTCCCCCTCCGAATCCGCGTCCGCCGCCAAAGCCGCCGCCGCTGCGGTCGGCCCAGCCACCTCCTCCAGCCCCACCGCCCCAGCCTCCGGAGCGGAAGTTGTCCCAACGCGAACCTCCCGCGCTGCGTGACGAAGCCCAGTTATCGGCCGACGAGCGATCGAAGCTCGACGACGGCGCTCCCCACCCACCACTGCCGTGCTGCTGCCATCCCGATGACGGGTTGTACTTGTACACATTGCCGTCGTGGTCAGCGTAAGTATTGTTCGCAGTGTGGGCGACCCCGTTACCGGTGTTGGTGTTATAAGCGAAGCCTCGCGCTCCACTAGTGGATTGCCCGGTGTAGGCGTTGCCGTAGGTCCCAGCGGCTCCGCCCTTTACCACGCCGGTGCTCTGGTTGTAGTCCATCCCGTGAGCCCCCGAGGCATAGTTTCCTGTATACGCATTACCCACCGTGCCCCGGCTGCCGGCATAGCGATTTCCGGTCGAAGGATTGTAGCCACTGACGTGCGATCCAGCCTCGTAATCACCGGTGTACTCGTTGTAGTTCGCGCCGCGCGCCGCGACCCCGCTATTGCCAGTCACCGAGTTGTAGTAACTACCGCGGCTGCCTGCGCCGACATTGCCGGTCCAGGGGTTGGCCCATGCTGCGCGCGTTCCCGCGTACGCGGTATTACCCCAGTGTCCATAGACGTTGGCTGCGGCTGCGCCTCCCCATCCGCCCCATCCCCAAGCCGGCGCTCCGTAGTAGCCCCAGCCCCAATATCCCACCGGTCCCCACCACGGACTGCACCAAGAGCCAATCGCCATGCCCATGCCAAAACCAAGCGCCCATCCTGCCGCCGGACTCCAAGCGAAGGTAGCTCCAACTCCGTAGGTGTAAGGCGCCGGCACCCACAATGTGGGACCAATATACGGTGTGTAGTAATAGCCCGTCCCGTAAACTACCACCCCGTCGGACGACACCACGGTTCCGTAGTAGCCGGGAGTGTAGCCGACGTAAACCACGCTCGGCGTGTACCCGTATACCTGCACGTAGGTCACGTAATGAAGCGGTGAGCTGGGTGGAATAGTGTAGATGACCGCTGGAACTGTAGTCGCGACAACCCATGGACCCGTGGCCACAGCCGACGTGAACCACACGCCGTTTTCCACCGCAAAGTAGGTATTTCCCGGAACGTTGATGACTGGAGTGGTGGTGTTGACCGCATAGGTCAACGTCGTATCCTCAATCGGCTGGAACTGAGGCGCACCAGAGTAGTTCACCGTCAGCTTGGCGGCACTTCGCGTAATGGTTGCCGTCTGTGGAATCGAGTTGGCGATCACCGCCTCTTTCGCTTGTGGGGTGCCGCTCACCGAGACCAGGACGCTGGCTTTCGGACTATAGGGCGGAATCTTGGCAAAGTCCGGCGGCAGGCTGGCGCTGGAAACGTAGGTCCACGGGCCCTTCTGCAAGGACGAAGTCTGGAACCACCGCCCCGCAATCAACACATAGTAGGTCTGGTTGGCAGTGTCCTGAAAGATATCTGCGCCGGTATTCGATAGGTATTGCAGGCTAGTGCCGGGAATCGCCGCCAGCTGAGGCTCGCCCGTAGTCACCAGCAACTCGGCCGGCACGGTGCTCACATAGACTGTCGGTAAAATCCCGTCCTCTTCCGCGTCTTTCAACGACTGCTGCGGATTGCCGAGAGGCTGGTTCGAATTGGTGGATTCGGCCCCTTGACGAATCTTGTCCAGGTTCTTCGTTGGCTCATGCTTGGCCGGGGACCATGGCCCTTCGACTGTGGGGGCTTCCATCCATCCATCCATCAACGCGAGGTAATACGTGCTCTTCCCAGGATCGAACAGGATGAGCGCACGCGTGTTGATGACCTTCTGCATCTTGTCAGCTGAGGGCCGCAGCACAGGATAGCCATCGATCAGCGCCAACACCGCCGGAGTGATGCTGAAGAAAATAACTGGCGGAGTGTTCTGTAGTGGATAGGACTTCTGCTGAGCCACAGTGCTGGTCACCGCCACGTCCGCCTCCAGCATGTCGAGGGGCACGGTCCTGTTCCATGACGCGTCCTTGCTGAAGGCACCGGCGTAGGCGGAGCCATTGTTCGCAATGGTGGGGAAGCTCTGCTTGGTCAAAGCCAGATCGGTCAGCGTCACCATGCGGTTTACCTTGTCGACTTCGGTGCGGGTAGTGAACCAGATGACGCCGTAGTCGGTGGTTTGCTTTCCTGGAGTCTTCACTCGAACCGCAGCGCGCGCACTGAGCTGGTTGCCCTGCCAGCTCTCAACTTGCGGCTGGAAAATCGAAATCGTCGCTCCCTGGAAGGTGAGGGCGCGCGGCCAGGGGTCGTTCGCGGGCGGCGGGGCCGGATTGCCCGCGCTGGGTGCGGCAGTGGTTTTCGGCGATGTCTGCGCAATTGCCAAACTCGGAGAGCCGAATGCGATCGCGAGGACAAGTAGAACTGCGATAATGCGCTCAAATATGGCCTTCATGATGCTCCATGAACCTCTCTGGTCCTGATCTTTTAGTGTGTAAACCGGGGCCGGCAGGGGAGCCTCTAGAGATGGATCACAGCCCCGCCCGCCGAAGCGCTGCCACACAGATTAAACCAGGGAACATAATCTTAGCGCGCCTGTCTACGATGGGGGGTTCTTCCAGAACCAGAACTGGCTGGTTAGAACTACAAGCCGCTGATTGTGCCGCTCAACTATTGAGTTCCGCTATACGGCGGCGCAAGTATCTTCGCTCGACCGCGTTACTGGTCAGGGCTAACGCCCGTTGATATGCGTTGAGCGCGGCATCCCAGTTCCCCGACCGGCGCAGCAGGTCAGCGCGGGCCGCGTGATACAAGTGATAGGAGTCAAGGTCGCCGGACGCTCCCAGCTTTTCGACCAGAGCCAGCCCCTGGTGAACTCCATCGCTCATTGCGACGGCGACCGCATGATTTAGCAAAACAACTGGCGTGCCGTCCGCTCTTGCCAATTCACGGTAAAGCGCCGCTATCTGCTTCCAGTCGGTCTCATCCGAGGCCTTGGCTTCTGCGTGCACGGCAGCAATGGCGGCCTGGAGCTGGTAAGGGCCAGCTCTGCCCAGGCGCAATGCGCGTTCCACCAGTCGCAGGCCTTCCTCGATTTGTGCGCGATGCCACAGCGAGCGGTCCTGTTCTTCCAACAAAACCAACTCACCTGCCGTATTCACCCGCGCATCGCAGCGTGAGTCGTGTAACAGCATGAGTGCCAGCAGGCCGAGGGTTTCAGGTTCGTTGGGCATCAATGCGCAAAGTGTGCGCGCGAGCCGGATGGCCTCGGCGCAAAGTTCGCGCCGGATAAGAGCGTCGCCCGCGGTGGCAGTGTAGCCCTCATTAAAAACCAGGTAGATGACTCTCTGCACCGAGGCTAGCCGCTCGGGTAATTCCTGTGGTGGCGGAATTTCATAAGGGATTCGCGCGTCCTGGATTTTGCGCTTGGCCCTCACCAATCGCTGGGCCAGGGTAGGCTCCGGAACCAGGAAGGCCCGCGCAATTTCGGTCGTAGTCAAACCGCCCAGCGTCCGCAGTGTGAGGGCTACTTGCGCCTCCAGGTTTAACGCTGGGTGACAACAGGTGAAGATCAGCCGTAGTCGATCGTCGGGGTAGCCCATGTCGGCCTCTCCGGTCGGGTCCGCTGCATTGGTAGACGTCTCCGTCTCATACAGAAGCTGGTCCTGTTTGTCGCGCCGGGTACGCTCGCGACGGGCGTAGTCGATGAGTTTGCGCCGGGCGGCCGCCATGATCCAGGCTCCCGGATTATCGGGAATGCTGCCGCTCCAGTGAGTCAGAGCGGCAGCGAAGGCGTCCTGCATTGCCTCTTCAGCGAGATCAAAGGACTGCGAAATCCTGATCAAGCCGGCAATAATTTGCCCTGACTCGCATCGAAAAATCCCCTCGACCGTGGAGCGGAGCTCGTCCATCTATGCCTTGGCGTACTCAGCAGCACTCGACCCTGGCGCCGGCTTGCGAATCTCGTGGATGGGACGTACCTCGACGCATCCACTGGCGCCCCCACACGAACTGGGGATTCTCGCTGCCCACTCCAGCGCCTCATCCAGGTCCTGGCAGTCGAGGATGTAGTATCCCGCGAGCTGTTCCTTAGTTTCGGCGAAAGGCCCGTCCGTCACCAGCACCTTGCCGTTCTTTACCCGGACGGTGGTGGCGGTGTGGGTCGGCTCCAGCGGGTCCGCACCTCCAAGAATTCCCAGCCGCGCGGTTTCATCCATGACCGCACGATGAGCTTCAGAGACGTCCTTCATCTCCTCCATTGACTTGGCATCGGTTTCATTGGTGTAGATCAACATCATGTAACGCATGGCATCCCTCTATGTCTTTGGCTCGCTTCCCGCCGGAGCAAAAGCTCGCTTCTCCGGCGGTCGAACCGGTTTGTCTGGGTAATCTACGCAATCAAGCGTTAACCGCCTAGGAGAACGTCATGATGGGTCGCACCTCGATTGAACCGTAACGCGCGCCCGGGATTTTTTCCGCTGCCGCGATCGCTTCATCGAGATTGCCCGCTTCCAGCAGGTAATAGCCACCCAGTTGCTCCTTGGTTTCGGCAAATGGTCCATCGCTGGTGAGTCGCTTGCCGTTACGTACCCGTACCGTGGTAGCGGTGGCCGTCGGTTGGAGCGCGTTACCGCCTTTGATCCGGTCGCCAAACTCCTGCCCGAATGCTCGGTATTCGCCTACTTCGTTGCCTACGGCAGCTTCGCTCATGGTCGTCCAGCGCTTCTCGTCTTCGTAAATCATTAGCAGATACTGCATCGGTTTCGTCCTCCTATGCGTACGACGTGCGACCAGTAGGAAATCGACACTGCAATCCAAATATTTTTCATCGACCGCTGCTATCTGGCAAGCTTGCGGTAAAGGTTTCACACTCATCGCTAAAGACACTGTTGCGGGGGGCCATCGCACCCACATGGTGGTTGCATTCCTCACCCAGCTTAGACGGCCCCGCTTAAAGGGTGAAATAAAAGGTTGCGCCCTTCTCGATTCCGCCTTCCGCCCAAACTTCACCGCCGTGGCGGGAGATGATGCGTTGGACCGTAGCCAGTCCAATACCGGTCCCGGGGAATTCGCTGGTGGCGTGCAGTCGCTGGAAAGGCTTGAAGAGTCTGTCCGCCAGGCTAGGATCGAATCCGGCGCCATCGTCGCGGATGAAGAACACGGTCCTGCCGAGACGGTCCTGGCACCCAAACTCGATGCGTGCGTACTCGTGATTCGACGTGTACTTCCAGGCGTTGCGCAAGAGGTTGTCAAGCACGATGCGCACCAGGCGGGAATCGGCCTCAACGGTCATGCATTCATGGATTACAAACTCTACGTTCCGGCTGGGTTCTCGTCGGCAGAGTTGATCGGCGATCGACTTGGCGATATCAGTCAGGTCAACCTTCTCGCGGTGCATGACGGCCGTACTCACGCGCGAAAGGTTCAGGAGATCGTCAATCAGTTCAGCCATTCTGTGAGTGGCCGCGTTGATCTGTTGCACGCACTCCCGGCCTGAGGAATCGAGAAGGCCGCCCTGCTCAGACAGCAGGACATGGCTGAAGCCATTGATGATTTCCAGCGGTCCGCGCAAGTCGTGCGATACCGAATAGGAGAACGCTTCCAGTTCGCGGTTGGCCATCACCAGTTGGCGAGTGCGTTCGTCAACCCGCTGTTCCAATTCATCGTGGGCCTTTTTCAACTCACGGTCACGTCGTTGAATCTGCGCCAACATGGCGTTAAAAGCGTCGATCAGCACAGCCACTTCATCACGCTTGCCCGTTGGGGCCACGCGAATCGAGTAGTTTTGCTCTTGTGAAACAATGCGGGCTGCCTCCGCCAGTTCAACGATCGGCGCCGCCACCGACCTGCGGAAGATCGACGACACCAGCAGTGCAGCCAGCAACGACAACAGCAGTACGATCCCGGCAATCGTCAAGTAGCGCTCGAGACGTTGCGTTCTTTCCGCCAGATCGGAACGTATGTAGACGGTCCCTATCTGGTTCCCCTGGAAGACAATGGGTTGCCTAAGAAAAACCTCGTCGCTACGAAAGACGTAGGATTCCACTTGGCCGCGGACGTTCGGGGTCTGCACGATCCGCTCTCCGGAATTTCTGGAGTACTGCGCGAATAGCCGCCCGTCTGAGGTGGTGATGCCGGCCGCGATGATGTCAGGAACATTCCGTAGGGCCGACAAAGTGTTCTCCGCGGCCTGCGGATCGTTGAAGGTTATAGCGGAAACGCTATTCGAGCCGATGATTTGCGCTTGCGCCGAAAGATTGCGGATGAGTCCTTCGCGGAACGTATATTGATCGTAAGCAAAGAATGCGACACAAGCCGACAGCAGTGCTGCGCCGCTTACCAGGACGTTCATCCAGGTGAGCTTCTTGGAAATCGGAGAGTGTCGCAGGCTCAACATTTACGGTTGACTCTCCTCTCCGCCGGTGTTTTTTACGCGTACGGCCACCTTCAGCAATTCCGAGCTGAGGGCCAATCCGTCCTGTTCCGTAGCTTTAAGGTTGACCTGAAAGCGCACTCGGCCATCACGCATCACGAACTGGATCATGCCGCCTCGGTTCACGAAGTCAGGGATATCGCTGACCGTGAGCGCGGGCAATTCCTTAATGGCGGGCAATATCCGGTTGAGGGCCTTTGCCTCCGAGGTGCTGATGTACAGGATCGAACAGCCTGCCGCATCCATCGGAGTCGAGATGCGTTTATCGACGACGGCCTTTCCGCCGATGGTCTCGCCGGAGATGGTTTTGTCCAGGATAGGTCCGAAGGGATCTTGACCGAGCACGCAGATGACAAACGTATCGTTGAATGCGGTCTTCTGCGGCCAGCGGACAAATTTTCCAAAGTTGAAGAGGTAGGCCGCCTCTACATCATAAGCAGACGGCTTCGCGACCTGGGAGACCATCTCTTCGGCGACTAGCAGGAGAGAACTGAACGCCATTCCCATGGCTGCTCTTCGCCACCACCGGCGCAGAGATTTCCTCCGGCCCCGGCCATGATCGAGCGTCTTGCCATGATCTGGGATAAGCATCGAGGAGTTCGTCCACCTAGCTGTGCTAAATACTACCGGGGTGCGGCGGAGCGCCCTGTGTGCGCGCAGTTCGCGCCTACTTGGTCCAGGTAACTTTCCCGTACACGGCGCGCTCGATTCCGACCAGGCCTCGCGGGTCAGACAGGAACTCATAATGATAGGGCTGGAACAGGTTCTGTCCCACGGCCGCCAAGCGAAAGTTATCGTTGAGCTGCCATCCCAGCGACAGATCGCCGGTCCAATACGACGGAACCTTTTGCGCCGGCAGGTTGCTGACATAGCGAATCTGGAAGTCGGCGGTAACCGACTTGGGCAGGTCGAAACCAGATTGCAGCAACACTTCATGTTGCGGACTCGAACCTTGGATGCCCGCGGCTGAGCCGACATCCAATGAGCCTGGCTCTTTCTTTACGTGCATCTCCAGGAACGAGTACGAGCCCCGCAGTCGCCAGAAGTTCATGGGTCGCCATTCCGACGAAATTTCTCCCCCTTCGGTAGTCGCTTTGAGGCCATTTCCGAATTCAGCAGGAAGCAGCAGATGTGTCGGCATAGGGTCGGTCTCGACAAAAATTGGACCCGTAATGTCCTCACTCAAGAGGTCGGTGTATTGGTTGAAGAACGTGGCGATGTCGACATAAAACTTCGACGTAATCAGCCGGCGATATCCTACTTCGTATCCGTTAAGCTTTTCCGACTGAAAATTGCGATTGGCATTGAAGCGCGCAAAAAACGGCAATCCACCCACGTTGCCGAGGTAGCTGGAAAGGAAGAAGTCGCGCTCTACGTCGGCGGGGGTACGCACGGCATGAGTAAATGCCGCCCAGAGAGTTTGCGTCGGGGTTGGTGTGTATAGGAGGCGGACACTCGGCTCCCACAACGCATCGGTGTAATTCGTTTTCAGCAACTTGGTTCCGGCAATGAGTGACAGGCGATTCTGTACCAGCGTTATTTCATCCTGAAGAAATGCCGAGTAGAGCTGGTCCGTTCTCGTCGGCGGGTCGAACGTAAGCCCGGAATAAACTTCAATTTCATGCCCATGACTTAGATAGAGTTCCAGCCCCCAGGAAATTTCCTGCCGGGGCAGTGGAAATCGGTCCAGGAAATCGATGTCCACGGTGTTACGGTTATCGCCGAAGTTCAGTTCGTGACGATCGGTTTTATCGTAGTAGGCGTCCAGCTGAAAATCCTTTCCTTCCGCCAGTGTTCTTTTCCATCGCCACAGGATGTTGCCGCCGGAAAGGTGCGCGTCGCCGTCAACAATGAATTCGGCCGGCGGATTGTAGGTCGAGGCCTGGACGCTCTCGCCGGCGGCCTGGTCGTATAGGTCACCTTGCAGGGTGAACGCGTCACGGCTCTTGTTCCAATCCATGCGGAAGCCGCCCTGGCCGCCTTGCCAGGAGTCGTAGTCGATGCCGTCGGAATGGAATTCCGGGGCGACCGAGAAACCCTTTCCATATATGCGATAGGTAAAGTCCTTGCCGCTGCTTCCGCCATAGCGCGCTTCGCCGAAGCCCTGGTCAACATTGCCTCCGCCCCCGGAAACCAGTGCGCCCTGGGTATCCTTGCTGCTCTTCGTGATGATATTGATAACGCCGTTTACCGCGTTTGGGCCCCAGATGGTCCCGCCCGGCCCGCGGATAACTTCAATGCGATCGACGTCCTCGATCAGCGTGTCCTGCACTTCCCAGTAAACGCCCGCGGTGAACGTAGAGTAAACGCTGCGCCCATCGATGAGCACCAGCACGGCGCGCGAGAGCCGGCTGCCAAAGCCGCGTATGCCGATGGCCCACTGATCGGCACTGATGCGCGCGACCTCCACGCCAGGCGCCAGGCGTAGCGCCTCTGGAATGTTATTCGCTCCGGAACGCCGGATGTCCTCCTGCGTAATGACGAAGATGGCCGCGGGTGTTTTCCAGACCACCTCAGGCTCTTTGGTGGCCGTTGTGACTTCAATATTCCCAAGCTGTTCAAGGGTGAGCGTCTTGAGTTGCTGGTTCTCGGATGGTTCGGGCTGGTCATCGGCCACACCATAAGCCGTGACGACAGCGAGGGCCACTGCGAAGACACAGCTAACGACGCGATCAAGCAGACGCTTCTTCGACGTAGTGGCCATACGTTAGCTGCGGCGGCGCGGCGCCGCGAGTACATTGACAGCGAAAAATCGGATTGCTTAGACCGCAAGGGCTCGGGTCCTTAACGGTTCCCGGCGGTACCGCCTGAGATGCCGAAATTGGTGTTTGTAGTTGCTCGCCCCGTTTGTAGACTCTCGGGTGTCTCGGAACCCGGTCCAGCATAATCGGGTCAGATCGACCCCGTTTAGCGCGCCGCCGCAGAAATAACGCTAACAATCGAAATCGCAGGCTGGGTAATCTAATCCACATGCGTATACCGAAACGCCTCTTCGGATTTATTGCCATTGTCCAGGGTGTTCTTTTCCTGGTGCATTTTCTCTTCTATGAGACGTGGACCTTTTCGAACCCAGGCACCCAGGGGACGCTGTGGATCCAACTGCTTCTTGGCCTCTTGTCGGTGAGCTTTGTTGCGTCTTCGTTACTTGCCTTTCGCTATACCAACGCTGTGGTGCGCGTATTTTATCGGGCCGCCGCGGTTTGGGTGGGTCTGGTGAGCTTTCTCTTCCTGGCTACGCTTTTCTCGTGGACCATTTTCGGAGTTGCGCGGCTGGTTGGGCTCGAAGTTCCCTCTCATCGGGCAGTCGAAGTGCTGTACTCTGCCGGCGCACTGGCCGGACTGTACGGGGTTTTCAACGCAAGCTGGACGCGAATCACGCGCATGACGGTGCGTCTGGCGAACTTGCCCGAGGCATGGCGCGGGCGGACCGCGGCATTGATCAGCGACCTGCATCTGGGACACGTGCGTAATGGCAGCTTCTTGCGGCGTATGGTTGCCAAAATTTCGAAGGAAGAGCCGGACTTGATTTTTATTGCCGGCGATTTGTTTGACGGCACCGCTATCGACGCCGGGCGAGCAGCTGAGCCGCTGAACCAACTGACGGCTCCGCATGGCGTATATTTTGTGGCGGGAAACCACGAGCAATTTGGCGACGATAGCAGATATTTGCAGGCCGTCGCGGCAACCGGCGTCCGCGTCCTTAGCAATGAGAAGGTAGAAGCGGACGGCCTGCAGATTATTGGCGTACCCTACCGAAGCGCGACTCAGGACGGGCATCTTGCGTCGGTACTGCATGGCATCGGCGTGGATCGCGGTCGCGCCAGCATCCTCTTGACGCACGCACCCGACCGTCCGGAAATCGCTGAGGCGGCTGGCGTTTCTTTGCAACTCTCAGGCCACACTCACCTCGGGCAGTTCATTCCCTGGAGTTGGATGGCGCAACGAATTTACCGACAGTTTGTGTACGGCTTGAGCCGGATCGGCAAGATGCAGGTCTTTACCTCCAGCGGAGCTGGAACGTGGGGACCGCCGCTGCGGCTCGGCTCCAATCCTGAGATTGTGGTGCTTGAGTTTCAGTAAGACTCGCGTTAGGCCCTGTCCCTGAATTACAAAGGAAGCATGAAACGCCTTGTCGCGGGTGTGGTCATTGCTGCCGCCATCATCTTCCTGGTTATTCGATCGGGGGCGTACTTGGTTGTCGATCGCCCCGAGAAGTCCGACGTCATTGTGGTGCTTGGGGGAGACAACAACGACGTCCGTTATTGGCGGTCCATCGAATTGCTGCGCGCAGGCTATGGCCACCAGATGATCATAGACGCAAGCGCCCAACTCATCTGGGGACGCACCTATGCAGAACATGCGGCAGACTTCGCCGCCCGAACGGCGGGAGAACTTGCTCCCCAAATCAGCGTGTGTACCATAAAATACGATTCAACGCTCCTCGAGACAGCCGATCTGAGTGAATGTCTGGCGCGAGTGCAACCAACGCCGCGCACGGCCTTGATTGTCACGAATGATTACCACACCCGGCGCGCCCTTTCCATCTTAAGTAAGTGCCTGCCTCAGTATCGCTGGTCTGTGGCTGCAGCCCACGACGACTACTCCTTCGGACAACCGTGGTGGGAGAGGCGCGAGTGGGCCAAGATCAACCTTACCGAATGGCAAAAATTGCTCTGGTGGGAGATGTGGGATCGCTGGCGAAGTTGATTGCTCACCCCGCTTCGGCCGTTCATTCTCGCGGTCTGTGTTTGGTTGATCCTCTCTCTAGGTGTCCTTACCCATCAGGTGTTCGTCCGCACCCAACTCGCCTGAGTGCTCCGGTACAATAGCCACCGTGCCGGAATCCACAACGACAATTGCGCAGATATTGGGGAAAGTTCCTATTTTCTCTGGACTGGAAGAAAACGAGTTGGGTTTTCTGGCCCAACGTGCGGTGCAGCGTCATTACTCGGCGGGCGAGATCGTTTTTACCGAAGGCGAGCCTTGTTCTGGACTCTATGTCGTCGAGTCCGGCCATGTCCGAATTTTCAAAAGCTCGGTCAGCGGGCGCGAGCAAGTGCTCAGCATTGATGGACCGGGCAGTTCTATAGCTGAGCTCCCTGTATTTGATGAAGGGAACTATCCCGCGTCAGTGGCGGCGATCGACGACGCTACGCTGCTTTTTGTGAGCAAGCAGAATTTTCAGGCATTGTGTCTCGCTCACCCCCAGGTTGCATTGAAAGTCCTGCGGGTCGTGGGTGCTCGCCTACGGCGCCTGGTTGGCATTATCGAAGAACTCTCCTTTACTACTGTGCGTCACCGATTGGCTGCCTTCCTCTTACGTCTCGCCCAAAAGGAAGGTAAACGCGCTGCTGAAGGCGTCGAGGTTACGCTGCCGGTGAGCAACCAGGAATTGGCATCGCAGATTGGCACGGTGCGCGAGCTTGTCTCCCGCAACTTCTCCCGCCTACAGGCGGAAGGAATGCTCAAAATAGATGGCCGCAGCGTGACTATCTGTAATTTGAAAGCGTTGGAAGCCGAAACACAATCTGCTGAGTGACTCTCAAGAAACTCAAGTCTCATTCCTTGTATCTGCATCCGTGGATTCACCCTCCATCTGGTGAATGGTTATCGCTTACCAGCATTCGTCATGGCCGTGACCAAAGTCATCGTCAGGTCGCGGCCGCTCAATTAACTTCGGAATATTAACGCGGCCGCTAAACCATAGATTCAGGCCGCGCCGGAGGATCCGATGAGCGTAACCACTGAGAAGACTGTGCGGGAATTGGCTCTGGAAAACCATGCCGCAACCCGTGTTTTTGAGAAGCTGGGCATCGATTACTGCTGCGGTGGTAGTCAGTCCCTCGAACAGGCCTGCCACGCGGCTGGCCTGCCCATAGACCAGGTGCTGGACGCGCTGGAGGAGGCGGAGCGGGCATCTCAACCGGTTGGGAAAGACCGCGATTGGCAGCAGGAGGCCCTGGCCGACTTAGTTGCGCATATCACCAGCACTCACCACAAGTACACTCGCGAGGAGATTGCGCGGCTAGTTCCGCTCCTCGATAGAGTCGGCTCCGTGCATGGCAAGAACCACCCCGAACTGCAGTCCATCCAAGCCAGCTTCCGCGGTCTTGCCGACGAGTTGACTATGCACCTAATGAAGGAAGAGATGATGCTTTTCCCCTACATCGTGCGCATGGAGGAATCAGTCATCCAAAAGGAGCCCATCCTGCCGCCACCCTTCGGTAGCGTACAAAATCCTGTTTCCATGATGGTGCACGAGCATGATTCCGCCGGAGAGGCGTTGCGCTCCATGCGTCAAGCCAGCAACGGCTATGCAGTTCCACCCGACGCCTGCGTCAGCTACCAGTCACTGTACAAGGCTTTGGCTGAATTTGAGGCTGATCTGCACCAGCACATTCACCTGGAGAACAACATCCTGTTTCCCCGTGCGATTGCGATGGAAAAGACGTGCTGACCCGAGCCGCGGTCCAGGTCTGCTGGGCGCAAGAAAGGCGAACATTAAGTCGAAAGGGTACCACGTGAATCGGCCGCCGATATCACTTGGCTATCTCGGTTCGTCCGGATTCGATCGTGCTGCTCGCCGTTGGCCGGGACTGGTGGCATCAGTGAACTCGTAGGCTGCATTGATCAGTGAAATGTGAGAGAGCGCCTGCGGGAAATTCCCAACCTGCCGTTTCGCCGTGACGTCATATTCTTCAGCGAGCAGGCCGACATCATTACGCAAGTGAAGTAGACGATCGAACAGGCGCTTAGCGTCTTGACTGCGGCCCAGCATCTTGAGAGCGCTTACCATCCAAAAGCTACACGCCAGGAACACGCCCTCTCCGGGAGGAAGACCATCGTTTACATTTTCGGTGTTGTAACGCAGCACAAAGCCTTGAGGCATCAAGTGTTTCTCGATGGCTTCGATTGTGCCGCGAACTCGTTGGTCTGTGCACGGCAGGAAGCCGACCAACGGAATCAGCAACAGGGAGCCATCCAGTTCGTTCGACCCATAGCTTTGGGTGAAGCTCCCCAATTTTGGATTGTAGGCCTTTTGGCATATGTCTCGACGCACGTGATCGCGCACCTCTCGCCAGCGCTCCACCTCGCCGCGGAGGCCGAACTTCTCGGCACTTTGAATGGCGCGGTCGAATGCTACCCACGCCATGACTTTCGAATACGTGAACTGCTTGCGGCCGCTCCGCATTTCCCATATCCCTTCATCCGGCTGTTCCCAGATTGTTATGAGGTGCTTCGTAAAGGTCTCCAGCAGGGCGGAATCGGTCGGGTTGGGTGGAATTCCGCCTAGGTGAGCATGCAGCAGAGCATCCGCGACTTCGCCATAAACATCAAGCTGGAGCTGAGTTGACGCTGCATTGCCGATGCGGACCGGTCTTGAATTTTCGTATCCGCAGAGCCAGTCCACCTCCCACTCCAGCAAGTGGCGTTCTCCACGAATTCCATACATAATCTGTATTTGATCAGGGCTTCCGGCGGCGGCTCGTAGCAACCAGTCTCGCCATGCGCAGGCCTCTTCGAAGTAGCCGGCCTGCATCAACGCGAGCAGTGTAAATGTGGCATCACGCAGCCAACAGTAGCGGTAATCCCAGTTGCGCTGTCCTCCCAATTGTTCAGGCAACGACGCGGTTGCGGCGGCGACAATTCCTCCGGTACGACGATAGGTGAGCGCCTCGAGCGTTATCAGCGAACGCTCCACCGCATTGGCATATTCGCCTTGCAGTTTGGCGCGACTGGTCCACTCAACCCAGAAGTCTGTCGTCTTTTGCAGCGCCTGTTCGGGATCTGTTGGCGCGGGGACTTCGTCATAAGACGCGCCGTAGGTAAGCACGAACGGCAACGACTCCCCTTGGTGAATCGTAAATTCGCTCGTCGTTTTCAGATCTTCTCCGCGCAGCGGCGCAGCGGTCCGCAGCACCACCATATCGGGACCGGCTATTCCCCGGAGGGCACCATCCTCCAAACGCGTCACCCAAGGCACGGAGCGACCGTAATTGAACCGTAACACTAGCTCCATACGCATTTGAAGGGCCCCTCGGACGCCACGCACAATCCTGATGATGTGGGTGTCGTTGCCCATCACGGGCATAAAATCCAGAAGGACAACGCATCCATGCTCCCCCTCAAATCTCGTTTCGAGGACAAGTGTGTGATCGAGATAACGTCGCGTACTAGATATTGCTTCTTTCGGCCCTATTGACCAGTGGCCATTGTCTTCCGTACCGATGAGAGCTGCAAAACAAGCTGGCGAGGCGAAGTTCGGCCAGCACAGCCAATCGATGGAGCCTTGATTGTTTACCAAGGCAACCGTTTCTCGGTCCCCGATGATGGCGTAGTCCTCGATACGTGCAGGCATATTAGTCGATGATTATGCTCGATTGACCCATCGGTTGCCAGATTCTCCGAACGGGAGGCTCGCAACCCTCAGTTCGCCTACCTCGCAGCGACCGCAAAAACAGCAGTTAGCTGAAGCGCCAGAGCCGTAAATATCTTGCACCCGCTTAGGGACGCTCATGATCCAGGGACCTGGGTCTGATGGAGGAAACTCAAGATCGCCAGAACTACCATTTCGTCAGACACCTCGGTATTGATCATGGCGTGGTAAAGCGAGCGATTAGGCCACTTGACGTGAAAATACTTCTTAATGAAAGAGGCGCGCTCATGATCGACAGTATCGACTAGGGCCGCAGCATCAGCTTCGGTTTTGCCTTCGGCAACCAGACGCCTCACCTTCTCTCGTCTGCAGGCATACAAGAAAAAGCGTAAGGTATCGTTGCGATCTCGGAGGAAATGTTGGGACCCCCGTCCAACAATGACGCAGTTCCCCTCGGCTGCCGCCTGCTGGACGACCTGCTCCGAGAACCGGACAATGCTGTCGGCATCCAGCAGAGTCAAGAACTCATCGGGGCTGCCTTCATAACTTCCCCGGGCGAAGGACTTGAACAGGCGATAGTAAAGCGGGTCCCGCCGCTCTTCACGTTTGCTTATGTCGGATTGCCGGCAGTGGGCAAGCCGGGCGATTTCCTGCGTTAGCAGTTGGTCCCACAGTTTCCATCCGAGCCGCTCAGCCAGCGCCTTGGCTATCCCGGCGGCACCGCAGCCGTATTCGCGCTCAATGGTGACAATTTTAATCACGACCGTAGCAGTATTAGATGCAATTCCTCCCCAGCAGTGTTACCGGAGAAGTGACTACGCTTGCCGGAAACTGTTTTTAGCTTTCATTAATTTCGCGTCCAGCGTCGCCGGCGTTGGAACGATTCGTGTCCGATTACCTGGCGAGTTCCTCGCAGCGACCATAAGGATCACCAGTGCTAGAGAGGAGCTGGCTGCTAACTGTTTCGCAGACTCTGGTTACACTGTTTTTGAACGCCGTTGCGATTTGGCGAGCCAGCCGGGCTCCCGCACGTGCTCCTCTTCCAAGCGGCGCAATCGCGCCGCCAAAACTCCTGAGCGGCCCAGATAGCCGATCACCATCCCCGGATCTTTGCGGCTCACAACGGGCATCCGCCCCAGACCAGCGCGAAGCATGCGTTCCGCTGCGTCGTATAACACTTCATCAGGATAGGAAACCACCAGATTGCGACTGCCGGCATCCAGCACCCTCATATTTCCTGATGGGTCCTTCTCGAGAGCCCGCACCAAGTCGCCGCGAGTGATGATTCCGATCAATTTCTCATTTTCATCCACGATGAAAATTCCTTGATGCTTGCTTACCGCCGGATCGTGCTTGCCAATTCGCTCTGCCAGCTCCCTCACCGCCACCGCCGCTGGAATCGTGTCGAACTCCTTCGACATCGTCTCGTCCACGCGAACCTGGTGAAGTACGTCAGGCTCGTAGTCCTGTTGGATATGTAGCCCGCGTCGCGCCAGCTTCTCGGTCATGATGGAATACTTGGCATAGCGCACCGCAATCGCATCGGCAATCACCGTTACCAGCATCAGCGGAAGGACCGAGTTGTAATCGCGAGTAATCTCAAACGCAAAAATAATGAAAGTGAACGAAGCGCGGGATGCTGCTCCAAAAACAGCACCCATCGCCACCAGGGCAAACGCGCCCGGCGACAGGCCGGCGGCGGGCCAGACGGCGTTCACCACCATCGCGAACACCGAACCCATCGCGGCGCTGGCCATGAACATAGGAGCCAGTAAACCGCCTGAAGTGCCCGAACCCAAAGAAATCAGCAGCGCCGCCGACTTGAAAATCAGCACCGCGAGCAGCAGTCCCAGCAGCATTTTGCCGCTTAGGATGTCAGAGATCGTGTCGTAGCCCACGCCCAGCACACGTGGAACAAAATAACCGATGATACCCAGGCCGAGCGCGCCGATCGCCGGCCACCACATGTCGTGGATCGGCAGCTTCTCAAACTGGTCTTCGACCCAGTACAACGCTTTGCTAAATCCCAGTGCCGCAGCACCACAAAGTAAGCCGAGCAGCAGGTAGAAAGGCAGGGCGCGTGGTAACCCGAAGTTTAGTGTGCCTACCTGAAACATCGGGCCCGGGCCCATGAGTCGAAAGTGAACACTGGTTGCCAGGGTGCTTGCGATTACCAGCGGAATGAAAGAGCGCGACTTGAACTCGAACAGCAGCAGCTCGATCGCCAGAATTACTCCGGCGATCGGGGTGCTGAAGGTGGCGGCCATGCCTGCTGCAGCTCCGCAAGCCAGCAGCACTTTGCGTTCGCTGGCCGTCATGTGCATCAACTGCCCAATCAGCGAACCGATTGCACCGCCGGTTTGAATGATGGGGCCCTCGGCGCCGAAGGGTCCGCCGGTGCCGATGGCGATCGCCGCCGATACTGGCTTCAGGATCGCCACCTTGGGCTCGACGCGGCTGCGATTGACCAGCACCGCTTCCATGGCTTCGGGAATACCATGTCCGCGGATTTTGTCCGAGCCATACCGCGCCATGATGCCGACAATGATGCCGCCAATCACAGGAGTCACGATGACCAACAGGCCCAGATGATTGTCGCGTGCGCTGACGAACGCAAAAGAAATGCGATGGTAGAAGAAGAGATTGGTGAATAGCCCGATGAGGTTGTACAAGAGATAGGCGACTACGCCCGCCAGCAACCCAATCAATGCCGCCAGTAGCGACAGCAGTCCCATCCGGAATTTGGCATCCAGCGGACTGGCTGCTCGGCTTGATTGCTCCGCGGGATACCGCGGGTTCAATCCGTCGGTCCCCAAAGTTTCCGTGTACTCTCGCAACGGCTAGCCCTTCCTTACTTTCGCAGCCCTGCGTTTTGGACGAGTGAGGTTGCCGGCCTTGGTGTGGGAGGTGAGTTTGCGCAGGGTCGTAACCAGCGCTGGAGCTGCGGAACATAACTCCGCTCGTGCATGAAATGTCAGCTGTTCCAGAATTCTCTCGCCTCGCGCGGTCAATTGCACGTGAACCTCGCGTCGATCCTTCATGCTACGAGTTCTGGTAATGAACCCTTTTTTTGTCAGACGGTCCACTAGTTCGACAGCGCTATGATGCTGTATTTGTAGCCGCTCTGCCAGGTGGCCAATACAGGGCTCTGCTTCCTCGCCAGCCGCCTTTACCGCCAGCATCAACTGGTGATGCCGGGGCTCAATCCCTGCCTCCCGGGCAGCTTCCTCAGTAAAACGCAGAAAACAGCGAATCTGGTATCGGAACTCCCCTAGAGCCTCGTAATCCGTATGCGAAAGCCCCTTCTCATGCCTCATATATATACCAATACGATATTATCGCATAACGATATTATAGCAGGAGCATATTCTAGGCACGCTCCTTAATGGGTTTAAGCGGGTTGGAAGCGACGGCCTGGCAAAGTGGTGTATTCGAAGATCGTCGGCAAGGAATCGAATCTGCCCTTAAACGTAAATTCAACAACATGCAGGTCAGCGGATGACACCTAAGACCATGAAAAGCAGTCGTAATCCAGCAAACAGAGCGCAGATAGAGCGCGAATTGTGCGGCCCAGCGCTGTAGGTTTTGTGCCTTCAAACTCTTGGAATCCTGTTAGTCGAGAACGCCGAACGCAGATCGGCTGGACATACTCGTAGGCGCCCCGTGCGCGAAAAAGCCGTCCGCACAACATTTGTGGACATCTTCTTCCGTCTCGGCAGCTACATGGAATACGATTTTGCACACGGCTGTTGTCTGCGGTTTAGACGATAGATCGCACCAATCGGAATGCCAGGGCGGCTCCACGAATCGAGCCGCAATTGCCGCAGAAAGAGCTAAAGATCTGGAAGCATTCCGTGCGTCTTACGGAACGACCTCGGACCGCTACATCGTAAACGTCAGAGCAACCACATGCTTGGCAGGTCGAATCTGTAGCCAGCGTCAAACCGAGGTGGTGGTCTGAGGGAACCCGTGCCCAGTTAATGCAGCATGACCTCACCACTTCACCGGCAAGTTCTCAGCCGCCGCCCCTTATTTTGCCACTTACTCCCAATCAGCTGTTTCTAGACCCAGCTCTCGTTCGACGCGGATTACTAATAGGATGGTCCGCCGCGTTTATCCAGCGATCAAGCGAGAGTACCAATGTGAGAGAACCAAAGGGCAAGAAGGCTCGTCGATTGAGACGGCGTTGAGCGGCTTCGGCAGTTCAACCACAGTGCGGATCTTGATCGCAAAGAAATTCTCGCGTTGAAACGTTTCGAATTGCTGCTAGAGGAGAGATGTGATCTACAGCTCGCCTATCCTGCTGACCCCAAGCCCAATCCACGCAATCCCATCACAATAATCTGCAGCCCCAGTGCCACCTGAATGATTCCCAACACCGTCCCCAGAAGTTGTAAAGGCATGCCCGCATATTTCAGCACCGGTTTAGCGAACAGCATAGCTACCAGATCAAGCAACATCAGGCCCAGTAAGACGAGGAAAATCTCACTGCGCGTGGTAAAGTCCGGGGTCAACGTCATGAACACAATTACAGCCGCCACACCATACGGAGTAACGATGGTGGGAAACGCCAGTGGCGACACAGCCAGTCTAAGGGAGGGTTGATACTCGTGCTTCCCGGGCGCCCCAGCTGAGTCAAATTGGTGCATCACCGTCTGCAATGCAACCAAGAAAAGGATGATTCCCGCCGCAATCGCCAGAACCGGAACAGAGATGTGGTATTTCCGCATTGATCTCTCGCCGATAAGCGCCGCAAACGCGAGCGCCAAACATGCGTATACGAATCCACGAATGGCCAAGCGCTTGGCAAAAGCCGCATCGCCTCCGCGCGTCAGTTGAACGAAGGGCCCCAGGATTTTGATTGGACCCAGCATCAAGAACAGAAATGTAAACATTTCCATGATGGTCACGGTGTGGGGTGCGGCAGTACCGGAAAGCACCGGACCTTGACTTGCAAACAGACTGATCGGGAAGCCGCAAACGACTAGGCAGACTGCAGCAGTGACGCCCATAAGCAGCCTTCGGTAACTTGTCGAGAGATGCATGAATTCAACCTCCGCTAAGGAAGCAATTAAACGGTGACAAGCGACGGCTCAAAGTGCCCTTCATTACGAAGCGAGTAATCGCCAAAGCCCAGCTGCGCCGAGAAGCGCCACGAACAGAGCTACGGTAATGCTTAGAGGCCAACGAGATGCTGTGGGTAACTCGCCTCGCTTCATACGATGAAGAGTACTCCAGTGGGAAGCGCCGGCCAGCACCGTCGCCACAATGCCCATGAGGACCAACAATTCGCCAAGGCGGACAGCGGCATGATGGAGCTGAATTGCCTCTGGGGTCTGTGCGCGATCCTGGAGAGTGCGGAAGAAGCCAATCATCCCAAATCCAAAACTCCCCATAGTAAGGGTGGTTCTCACCCAGGCGAGAGTGGTGCGGTCCAGTGCCTGCGCGGTTCGAAATGATGCCAACGTGGTGCGCTTGCCCGCTAACTCTGTACGGGGATCGCTAATCGGAGTATCACTCATCTGGATGGCTTTCTTCCGCGATCAACGATCTAAGGTCACATGCTGCCCCGATATGAAGGGTCCCATGAGTTTTCTTGTCCCAGAGACCCTGCTCATCGGGTTTATTGGTTAGCTAAGGCTGGTTGACCACGACATAGGTCGTGTTTCCGCCGGAGAATTGCGGCTGATAGTAGGTGCTACCGCACTGCTGGTAAGTGACGCCGTTAGCGACGACGGTCGTGCAGTTCGGAGGCAGGCTATGCACCATCGACCCGACCACCACCGCAGTTGCGGTGGTCGCTGCCGCAACCGCCACGGCCGTACCAACTCCGCTGTGGTAGCAGCAACCACCGCCACCGTAATAGCCCGAGTTGTAGCTATTGTGGGTATTCACATTAACGTCGCGGTTGACGTTGACGTTGGTATTGCGATTGACATTCGTGTTCTTGTTGACGTTCGTATTCTTATTGACGTTGGTGTTCTTGTTTACATTCGCATTTCGGTTGGAGCTGGAGCTGGCGTTCCGGTTCGAGGCGGCGTTCTTCGCTCCACTCGGCTGGTTAACATTTGCACGCGAGCTCGAACGCACTGCTCCATTGTTTGCATTACCAGCGCCACGCGTTCCGGCGACGGAGGGAACGGTCAAAAGGAGCGCGAGTGTGAGCGATAGAAAGGGTCGGATATAGAGTTTCATGTAATAGCTCCTAGTTTTGGCCTGCGGAGGCTGCGCTCTCTTCGGCGAAGACGATTTTGTGAGCATCCGTTGGAGGATCGAAAACGAAGGCTGCATCGTTGTAAGACGGCGCAAGATTCCAGGTTAGAACCGATGTGTGCTGGGGACGAGCATCGTCTGTCAGCGTAGTCAGAACGAGCTTCTTGGGAAGCGGGTGGTCGCCCAACTGGATCCAGACCTGCCAGTCGAGACCGGGCTGGCGATAGGCATAATGCTCGCAGGTAACTCCGCCGACATCGCCCGGTCCAAAATCGCTGGCTTCCGTGATCTCGTTGGTGGAGGCACGCGGACCGCCCCACAGGAACAGATCGAGGAGGGGAATATCAATACCGTATTTGTCGCTCACCACGTCGATCAATTCACCGATGGTTGGCGGTGCGTCCACGGTTGCGTAGTATCCGGCACGACGTGCAAACAGGGTGAACGTCTTACCGTCATAGAGGAAAAGACGTGACTTCTGATCTCCGTCGACTGCAACCCGAAGCTTGTTAGGCAACTGGGCTAATATGTTCGTGGTGTGCGCGAATTGAAGCTTCTCCCCGTCGGACAGAACATCCTCCGAAGTAATTGCAGCCTGAACCTGAAAATCTTTGAGGGAGCGAAGATAGGTTCCCATATTGTTCAGGGCCTCCATCGCTACGGGGTCAATCAGGTCCGATTTTTGGGGACTGGGCTGCTGCGCCGGCAACGGTAACGAAAGGCCCGTTGCGAGCGTGAGCATCGCGATTGCGTATCCAAAAGTTCGTTTCATCAAGTTGTTCTCCATTTCTGACGTGCTGCGGCGGCGCTTCGGTCTTGCGATGGTTCTATGAACAAGAGCCGGACACACCTGCGATTGCCGAATTCTGGTGCGAGTGGACGCTGTTCCTACTAAGTGTCGTGCTTGCGGCAGGTAGACTTTCTCATTACCGAAAATAGGCTCGGCGCCGCCAGCCCGGTACTCGGAAAACTACTCACTTCGAACACCGAAGAAATACGGCATCGACAAACTCTCGAGTCGCTCCGGCTGGCCGACCTTTTCTGCGGCACAGCTTCCAAAGCTCCAAAGCCCCAAAACCCCAAAACCCCGTGACACCGTAGTTCTACGGACGACTAATCGAGTAGTTTTCCGAGTACCGCGGTGCTTGCCCCAAACGTACCGTCTGAAATTAGTAGAGGGCGGAGGCTGTCAAAGGTCACAAAGCCAGCGAGTCGCAAAGGGCTCGCCCTTGTCAGTGGTAGCCGGATGCCCTTCGCGCTTTCTACTCATGTTCCCGGCGGAATCCCGTGAGTAATTCAAAGGTTTGGGTATGAGTCCTGAACAATCCAGTCACTTCGAGTCCCGACTGCAGAAACTGATGGAACTGCGATGGCAGCGGGAAGTCCTCGAGCGTTGGCTGTACTGCTCACAAGCGCCCGAGTCGCAGACGCAGCTTCTAGAAATGCTCACCCACATTAACTCTGAGTTGGAGGCACTAGAGGCGACAAGCCCCGATTAAGTGAGGCCAATACCAGCCTTATAAAAGGCGAACATTCAGCGGACGTACAGTCCGGAAGGGCAGGATCATAGCTATGAAAAAACATTGGTTGCGTTTTGTCGCGATTGGATTCGCGGCGGTTCTCGTAATTCTGATTGCACTCCCATTTCTGATTAACGTAAACAGCTTTCGTCCGAAGATTGAATCGGAGGCGAGCAGTGCACTGGGACGCCAAGTTACGGTCGGCAATCTGAGTTTGTCGCTCTTCTCCGGTCACGTCGAGGCGGACAACATTGCCATCGCGGACGACCCCGCCTTCAGCAAGTCGCCGTTCGTCACCGCGCAGTCGCTCAAGATTGGCGTAGAGATGATGCCGCTCATTTTCTCAAGAAAAGTGAATGTGACCGAGATTGTACTGGAGCAGCCGCAGATCAATCTGCTCAGAGGCGCCAACGGGACATGGAATTTCTCCAGCCTGGGAGGACCGTCTACGAAGAAGCCCGAGCAGCCCAGGACTGGCGAGCGGGCTGCGCCACCAGACATCTCAATCGGCAAACTTAACGTCAACGACGCCAAGCTGACGGTTGCAAGACTGAATTCCTCCCGGAAGCCTCGGGTCTACGACAAGGTCAACATCGAAGTAATAAATTTCTCCCCTACGTCCCAGTTCCCGTTCAAGCTGACCGCGCTGCTGCCTGGAGGGGGGGATGCGGACATCTCGGGCAAAGCAGGCCCGATCAACGCGGCCGACACTTCCAAGACTCCGATTGAGACCGCCGTCAAGGTCAACAACATGAACATTGCAGCTTACGGATTCGTCGATCCGGCAACCGGTATCGCGGGGATGGCGAATTTTGATGGCACGCTAAGCTCCGATGGAAGCAAGGCAAAGGCCATCGGAACCTTTACCGGCACAAAACTGAAACTGTCACCCAAGGGAACGCCCGCTCCCAAGGCCGTTGTAATCAAGCATACGGTGGAGGTCGATCTCGACAGCGAGTCGGGCACTCTGACGCAAGGTGATATTTCCATTGGCAAGGCGCAGGCCCATCTGACGGGAACCTTCCGCACCCAAGGTGAGACGGAGGTAGTGAACCTAAAGCTGAATGCGCCCGCGATGGCAGTGGAAGAACTCGAAGCCATGGCGCCTGCGCTCGGCATAGTGCTTCCGACCGGCTCCCAGCTGAAGGGTGGAACTCTGTCGGCGAAACTGGACATCGCTGGCCCGGTCGACAAGTTGGTCATCACTGGTCCAGTGAAGCTCTCCGACACCAGCCTGTCGGGCTTTAATCTGGGGTCGAAGATGGGAGCAATGTCGGCATTTGCCGGAAAGGCAGTGTCGAATCCCGACACTTCGATTCGCAATTTCAGCCTGGACGCGCGGGTCTCACCTGCAGGCACGCAGGCGGACAACATCAATCTTGATGTTCCAGCCATCGGTGTGATCACAGGAGCGGGCACGGTAAGCCCAGCGGGAGATCTCGCCTTCAAGATGCTGGCTAATCTGAGCGGAGGCATGGTAGGCGGCGTCAGCAAGGTGGCATCAGTTGGCAGCGGCAAAGGCGGGGTTCCATTCGCTATTGAGGGTACGACTTCGGACCCGAAATTCATTCCGAACGTGGCCGGGGTGGCGGGAAGCCTCGCTACCGGTGCGGCAAAAGACGCGGTCTCGGGAGCAGGAGCAGTCCCTGGCGCGGCGACAGCAGCTCCGACCAAGGCGGTGGGCGGATTGCTCGGAAAGAAAAACTAGAGCGGCGCTGGATGGCCTGAGCCTGTCATCGGTTGAAGACGGCAGGCTCAGAAAACCCATCGACATTCCGGCGATACCGCGACAGAGGAGGCGAGCATGCAGAAAACAAAAAGTGGAACCGTGGGCATTCCCAATTTGAATGGGTGATCTCACAGTTGAGTCCCACTGCTTCTTCCGGGCAGAGAGCATGCGAACCACAATCCTGATTGCCGATGACCACCGGCTATACGCTGAGGCCCTTCGCTCAATGTTGAGTCCAGCTTATGAGACCGTTGGCGTCGCTACTAATGGAGAAAAGCTCACAGAACTGGCGATACGGTTCAATCCGGATTTGATCGTGACCGATCACTCGATGCCTGTGTTGAACGGCCTTAAGGCGGTGCACGCCTTGGCGAGAATGGGCCTGCACAGCAAGTTCATCATTCTGACTGCGCACCGGGACGTTGGCCTCGCGGTGGAAGCGTTTCGCCTGGGAGCGTTTGCATTCCTCCTAAAGACCGCAAGCTGCGACGAATTTACGAAAGCTCTTGCGGTTGTACAGGGTGGCGGATGTTACCTGAGCGTGCAGTTTCCATGCGACCTAGTAGCTGTGCTTGCGGAGGCTGCTTGCCGCCCGACGCAGGGCGATCTGTGGTAAGCCGTATCGAAGTGCTATGCGGAGAGAGCTTGCAGCGAAATGCGCCGGCGATAGGCAACAACGACGCCTAAAATCACCAGCGATTCCAGAACAAAATAGACGAGGATGAAAACCAGATCGTCGAAGCGATGCAGCGTCGCGACCGTAACTACCGCCAGAACGCCAAGATTGCGAGCCGGAAAAGCGGTCGCATAGCAAATCGCATAAGCCGCATCCAGGCGCAGAGTTTTTGCAGTCGCGATTGCCGCAGCCAAGGTCATCAGGATGAAGGCGGCGCTGACCGTCAGATTCGACTTCAGGTCGGTGCTTAACTGGCCTACTCGGGTGACGCATATAAATACGCAAAGAGCAACCACACCAGTGGAGCAAATATTCCGCAATAGCACGGAGAACCTCGCCATACGCTGGGACCGGATGTTTCTCAAGGCCAGGCCCAGGAAGATTGGCGCCCAGGTGATCGCCAAGACCTTGTTGAGTAGCGTGCTCGGTGAAATCAGGAAAGGGAACGCACCTCCCACTAGCTCTCCATAAAGTAAAAACGTCAGTGGCATGACGATAGGCGCCAGCAGGCAAGACAGGACGCTGGCCGAAACTGAGAGCGGCAGATTACCACGCGCCAGCAAGGTAAAGAAGTTCGCAATGTTGCCCGTTGGACAGGCCGCAAGCATGAGTAGAACGAGCCTGGTCTCTTCGGGCATGGGTACTATGCGGACGAGCAGGATGGCCAGTGCGGGGAGCATCAGCATCTGGCCGAGCAGCATCCCCGGCAAGAGGAACCTCCGCCGCGCCAGGTCTGGAATTCTGGCGACTTCGAGTTCCAACCCCACAGCTACCATCGTGGCGGCAGTCAGCCCAAAGATAACCACATCCAGCGTCAGGTCCACGATTCCACCAAGCGATCTGGAGTCTGAAAAGGGAACACAGGCTGCGTAATAGGCTCCCCAGCCGCGCTCCTTTTTTTATCGTGCTGCCGGAACTCGAACGATGATCTCGGTGCCGCTTCCCGGATGACTGTTGATGAGCAAGGTTCCGTTCAGGAGCCGCACGCGTTCTTCGATGTTCATCAGGCCTATACCTTGGCGGTCCCCCGCATCGGGGTTGAAACCTCGGCCCTGGTCGCGAACCCGCAGTTCAAGCTGGTCCGCTTGCCGCGTAAGGCTTACGTAGGCTCTGGCGCTGCCGGAGTGCTTCGCGATGTTCATCATGCTTTCCTGAAGGACACGGTACAGGCACATGGCAGCCTGTTCGGACGCATCCTGGTCGGAAGCTGACGCCGCGAACACAGTCTCAATTCCGCGGGCACGCTGGAACTCTTCGCATAGCGCTTGCAAGGAGCGGGTCAGACCCAGTAATGCCAACATTGTGGGATGAAGTTGGTGTGATAGATCGCGCAGGTCTCCGGCTACGGCGACAATCGACTCTCTGACGTCCTCAAGACCAGCATCCAGTTCGCCGGATGCCGACGCTCGATCACGTCCGGCCAGGTTTCCAATCTTCATGGAAACCACCGCCAGGCGCTGGGTGAAGTCGTCGTGAATTTCACGCGCGATTCTACGGCGTTCATCTTCTTGCGAATCGACGAGTCGCCCGGCCACGGAAAAAAGCCGCTCCGCTGAGGCCTGCAGTTCTTCCTTCTGCATCAGAAACTTGATTTGCGCCCGACGCCGTTCGAAGAAGCGGGAGAGCCGCTCGCCGGCCGCAACCAACGTGGCAACCACTTCCTGGTCGGATGTAATTTGTTCTTCGGTTCCGAATTCGATGATGGCTTCGACTTTGTCATCTACTACGACCGGAAGGTGAAATGCCACGCGCAGTCCCGCTTCCAGAGCCGCCGGCGCTCGCGGATAGCGTTCCGGGTCCTTAGCAGTTTCCACTATGTCTTGGACCAAGGGTTTGCCCGTGCGTAGTACCTCTCCTGGCGAGCCGACGTCGGCCGGCCATGTCATGCGATTGCTCATCGCGAATAGAGCGGCGAACCGCTTCCGGTCTTTGACGTATACGATGTGCGCGGGCTTGGCTAATTCCGGCTCATCATCACGGATGAGGAGGGCATGACCGACCTGAAACTTCATGGTTTCGCAGATGACATCGATGGAGCGCTGCAGTGCCTCTCGCATGGTGGTCGCAGAGTTCGCAATTGACGGCAACATCTTGCACCAGGCCTGCATATCGGGTCGCCCTGCTCGCCTCTTCCGTCGCCCGTTTTTGGTCGCTCAGGTCCCACACGGAGCCGGTGAAGCCCAGGAACTGGTTCTGCGCATCGTAACGCGGCGAACCGCGATCTCGGACCCAGCGGTAGCCGCCATCTTTGTGCCGCAGGCGATATTCATGCGCGAACTCGTGCTTCTGCTCGAAAGCAGCGTGAAAAGTCCGTGTCAGGGCCTCGCGATCATCGGGATGTACGAACTGGGGCCAGCCGTCACCGAGCGTGTCCTCCAGCCGCCCCCCGGTAAACTCCAGCCACCGGCGGCTAACGAAAATGCAGGCCTTGTCTGGCCCGGACATCCAGATCATGACCGGCGCCGCATCAGCCAGCGAGCGAAATTCTTGCTCTATCGTATGTGGACTAAGGTGGCCAAGTTTCTCGGTGGTGATATCCCGATGAAAGATGATGGCGTTTGTGCCCAGCTCCCGCCATGGGTGCACAGTCATACGGAACCAGAGAAACGTAGGCGGGGTGGGGCGAATGTAGTCGTGCTCGAAGTGTTCCTGCTGCCCGCTCAATACAGCTTTGACACCCTTCAGCGCCCTGGCGACACTTTCATCACCTGTCGACGACTTGAAGAGCGCCAGGTAGTCGATTCCCACCGGGTTGCTAGCGGCGACGGCGGCCTCATTCCTTCGAGGGAGTTCCCTCCAGGCACGATTAACGGCAAGTACACGGCCCGTGCCGTCAATGATGACACAGGCGTCGGGTAGGGCCTCGATGAAGGAGTGCAACAGGCTGTAATCCCAGCTGGGCGATACAGCGTAGGCTTTCACGTCTCCCTCCCCGTTAATCGTCTAGCGACGGGATTAGTTGGGTTCAACTTCTGCCGAGTGTTGCAGGTTATTGGAAAAGAGATTATCCATCGCACTGACACTAAACCGTGCCTTCGAGCGGCCTTACGGTGATCAACCCAATCTTGATAGCATGTTGAACCAACTCTGCCGTGGTACGGATGCCCAGAGTGTTCATCAGATTGTATTTGTAAGATTCTGCGGTCCGAGTCGAGATGTTCAGTTGACTTGCGACTTCCTTCATCGTCTTTCCCTCAGCCACCAGTTGCAGCACTTCGCGCTGCCGCTTCGTGAGTTGGGGGCCCTTGTCAGACATAGGGCGTCGGGCCGCTTCGGCCAGGACCGTGACCAGGTCGCACGGAAACTGTGGACTCAGGTAACATCCGCCGCGGTGGGCGGTCGCGATCGCCTCCTTGAGTTCGTCGCCACTGGCAGTTTTTAAGACGAATGCTGAAGCTCCCGCCCGGAACACCAGCACGGCAAGGCTTATATCCGCGTGCATCGTCAGAATGACGAACTTGCTGCGCAGTCCCATCGCCGTAAGGTTTTGCACGGCGTCTAGACCGTTCAGTACCGGCATCGAGAGATCGGTCACAGTCAGGTCTGGCTTGAAACGCATAGCCAGTTCGGTAAGTTCCCGCCCATTCGTAGCGATTCCAACCACGTCGTAAGTAGGGCTTAACAGGGAGCGCAGGCTCTCGGCAAAGAGTTGGTGGTCATCGGCTATCAGAAGGGTGGGCCGCACGGTGTTCTCCGCGAGCAGTAGATTGAAGTTCCATTGCCCGATCGCAAAACTCGACTAGTTTCGCGTTGAGGAAAAATCGCAGCCGGGTGGGCGCAGCAAGGCTGGCTACACGTCAGTGTACTACCGTAGTTTTACGTTAGCCAGCGCCAAGTTTCGCTGCCCTCCCAGACCCAGGTCTATCTACCGTAGTTTTCCCGTCTGAAGTGTGATGGTTTTACGGATTGGCGAAACCGCTGATGTCCGCGACATTTAAGAATACGGAAATTGCGGCTCGTCGGGATGAAAGCGCACCAACAAGGGCTCCGCGTCGGCGCCGTAACAAACGGAGGGGTTATGAAAGTCAAGCGAACCACCCAACTAACACTGCTTGCAGTAGTCGGCGCGACGTTACTGTCCATCACGGCCTGCAACAAGCCGATTCAAGGAGACAAAGAGACGGTGTTAGCGGCCACCCTCCAAAAGCCGCGAACCTCGATCCCGCACAATCCACTGAAGGAAGCCTACTTCGGCGAGCAGCACTTGCACACTGCTTATTCGCTCGACGCCTACATCGGTGGAGCGCGCCTGATGCCTTCCGACGCGTACCACTTTGCCAAGGGCGAAGCGGTGGAAGTCGGCGGGGTGAAAGTCCAACTCGCCAAGCCCCTCGACTGGGCTGCTGTTACCGACCACGCCGAGTACATCGGCGAGATGTATTCCACCATGGTCGACGGAGCTCCCGGCCATGATCAAGACTTGCTCAAGCAATTGCGCGGCCTGAGCTCCATGGACGAGCGAGAGAAGTGGTTTCTAGACTACGTCGTCAAGAGTAATCGCTCTACGACGCCGCAGCACCCGCCCTTCTATCAAGGCCCGCAGACTGCAGTGAACGCTTGGAAGGCAATTCTGGCCGCCACCCAGGAAAACTACGAGCCGGGAAAGTTCACCACCATCCCAGCCTTTGAGTGGAGCTGCGCCTGGAAGGGCGCTAATCTCCATCGCAATGTCTTCTTCCGGGACATGAACGTTCCCGAGCGGCCGATGAGCTACATCGACCTCAACCACGAAGAGGATTTGTGGAAATGGCTCGCAAGCCTCGAGAAGCAGGGGATGCATGTCATTGCCATCCCACACAACTCCAATGCCAGCAAGGGCATGATGTTCTCTCCAAACGACTCTGCCGGAGACCCGATCACCCAAGAGTACGCCGAGATGCGCAGCCGGTTCGAGCCGCTCATCGAGATGATGCAGATCAAGGGAAACTCCGAGGTGCACCGCTGGTTCTGGAGCGCTGACGAGTTCTCCAACTTCGAGAACGCTGATTCCATAGGTGACTACAGCGATCGCGATTACAAGAAATACGGCAAGACAAACTGGGTTCGCTATGGCGTTACCAAGGGTCTCGCCTACGAACACTCGCTGGGGGTCAATCCCTACCACTACGGCTTTGTTGGCGGCACGGATAACCACGATGGCCTGATGGCAAATGTCGCCGAGGACAACTTTCAGGTCGGAAGTCACGGGGAGGCTGATAACACCGTCGAGAAACGGCGAACCGGTGAAGTCGGCGGCTGGATCAAGGGCAAAGACCTGAATCCCGGCGCACTCACTGGCGTCTGGGCGCCCGAAAACACGCGCGAGGCGATCTGGGACGGCCTGAAGGCCCGCGAGACATTCGCCACGAGTGGGCCGCGCATCAAGGTGCGCTTCTTTGGCCAATTCGGCAAGGTTGTAACTCCAACCAGTGCGCAGAGCCTGGTCGAAATGGGATACGCACTGGGGGTTCCGATGGGTGGAATGCTCAAGGGTCCGGCGAAAGGCGCGCCGAGCTTCACTCTTTGGGCGACTAAGGAACCGGATGGTGCCAACATCGACCGTATTCAGGTGGTAAAGGGCTGGGTCGACGCCAAGGGCGAACCTCACGACCAGGTATTCGATGTCGTCTGGTCGGGCAAGAGAGTGCGTGCCCCCAACGGAAAAGTTCCTTCCGTGGGCAACACCGTCGACCTTAAGAACGCTACTTATACCAACACGATTGGCAGCCCGGAGCTGATGGGTACGTGGACCGATAAGAATTTCGATCCCAAACAGCCGGCGCTCTATTACGTTCGCGTCCTGCTGATTCCGACGCCGCGTTGGAGCACCTACGACGCTGTCCGGGCAGGCCTGCCTTTGTTGGCTGACGAGGCGTCAACGGTGCAGGAGCGGGCCTGGTCGTCGCCCATCTGGTACACGCCGAAAAAATAAGAGAATCCGAGGAACAGCGTTGAAGGACCATTCATTGAACAGGTGCTTACTTGTACTTCCCGCAATGCTGGGAATCTTCCTAACATTCGCCTCGGCCGTTGCCGTGGCGGAGGAGGGCGGCTCAGGCCACTACTTTCCCGGCTCGATCTCTGATTTCATCGACACTGTGCCCCCGTCGCCCTCATTCATCGTTAGGTACAACCAGATCTATTACAGCGGATCGGCTGGGGCCAATAGACCGATTCCTATCGGCGGCACGACCGCGCTTGGTCTGGAAGCGACATCCTGGGGAGAGGGCCTCACTCTGGTGTGGCGGCCTTCCATCGACATGGGTAAACACTGGAGCTATGCCATGTCAACGACCATCCCGTTCATGCAAATCAGCGTTTCAGCCAGTGCTGTTGTCCCGATTCCTACGGGCAGTGGTACCAGCATGCTGACTCAAGTCTCGCGCACAGGCACCCGAAACGGGCTCGGCGACATGATCGTGATGCCGGTCATGGTGAACTACCTGATCAATCCCAACTTCAGCGTGAACGGACGACTGGCGTTTTACCTGCCGACCGGCAACTACGCGGTCGGCCGCCTCGCCAACACCGGAAAGAACTACACTACGACCGAGCCGGAGCTCGGCTTGCAGTACTTTGGCCAAAAGAACGGGCGTGAGGCCGTTTTGTACACGGGCTTCGACTTCAACACCATTAACTCGGCTACCCAATATCAGTCAGGTACGCAGTTTCACTTGGATGGCACGTTGGCGCAGCACTTGCCGCTGTGGAAGGGACTGGCCGGAATCGGAGTAAACCCGTTTTATTACCAGCAAATCACGGGCGACAGTGGCTCAGGCGCAACGCTTGGCAAATTTGAAGGCACCACGGTCGGTATCGGTCCGGTGCTTTCCTACATTAGACCGAAATCGAAGACGGGTCACGTGGACTTCATGGCGGACCTAAAGTGGCTCAACGAGTTCTACACCAAGAACCGGCTACAGGGAAACACAGTCTTCCTCAAGGTCGTTTTCAAGTTCTGACGACCCGTTCAGCTGGTGGTTGGAGATCGAAAAGAAACGAGGCTTCTCATGACGACGCAGAGACGAAAAACATTCTGCTACTCGGCTGCGGTAACGGCGATCGGCGTTGGTCTACTTCTGGCGTTCACCTTGGCGATCAGTAGTCCGAAGCCGCTCCAGTCCACGAGTCAGCAACCCGACGCGGCTGGGCAAGTCGCGACGAAAGGCCTTGTTGACACGGAAACCGATGCGCCAGCAGCGCAACCGGAGCCAAAGGGTAATTGGAATCGCGATTATTCGCCTTACGCAAATCGCAAATACCCGACCCATGTCTACTTTGGTGACACGCACCACCACACTGCCAACTCCGGCGACGCGTTCATGGCAGGCGACCGCCTGGGCCCTGAGGACTCTTATCGGTTTGCACGCGGCGAACAGGTCACTTCGTCGACGGGTATTCCCGTCAAGCTCTCCCGGCCTCTGGACTTCCTGGTCATTTCGGACCATGCCGAAGGTCTCGGCGTGATGTATGAAGTCTATAAGGGGAATCCGGTGATGATGGCAGACCCGATCGTCAAGCGCTGGAGCGAGGCGCTGAAAGCTGGAGGGGAAGAGGCTTTAAAGGCAAAGAACGAGGTTGTCTCCGACCAGGCTCAAGGTAAGCTCCCGTCGGTCGTCACCGATCCGAAAATAGTAGGCCCTCTGATCAAGTCGGTTTGGCAGGCCTATACCGCCCTGGCCGAGAAATACAACGACCCCGGGCACTTCACGGCGATGATCGGGTTCGAGTGGACTTCGGTGCCAGGCGGGAACAATCTCCATCGGAATGTTTTGTTCCGCGACAACAAAGATAAGGCCGACCAGATTATCCCGTTCTCCTCGTGGCAGAGCGAGGACCCGGAGAAGCTCTGGGACTGGATGGCCAAGTACGAAGCCAAGACCGGCGGTAAGCTCCTGGCCATCCCGCACAACGGAAATCTGTCCAACGGACTGATGTTTGCTCTCACGGACTTTGAGGGTAACGCCATGACCACCGACTACGCGAAGCGCAGACAGCGTTGGGAACCGCTCCACGAGGCCATGCAAACCAAGGGCACAAGCGAGACGCATCCAACGCTCTCACCCAACGATGAATTCGCCAATTACGCCGTGGCAGGCTGGGATGTGGGCAACCTGACACTCGAGGGCAAGCCAACGACTCCAGAGATGCGGCCCTATATGTACATTCGCGGTGCACTACTCAACGGCCTCGCTCTGGAGCAGAAGCTGGGAGTCAATCCGTTCAAGATTGGAATGATCGGAGGCACTGACGTCCACAACTCCCTGACATCGATTGAAGAAGACAACTTCTTCGGCAAGTTCCCGATCCAGGAGCCGCATCCCGGTCGCTGGGCTGGTGTCGCCAAGCAGGGATTGGGGTTCACTCGCAAAGACTGGATTTACACGGCAGCGGGATACGCAGCGGTGTGGGCCACCGACAATACACGCGAAGCCCTGTGGGATGCCATGATGCGCAAGGAATGCTACGCCACTTCCGGAACGCGCATGACCGTGCGCTTCTTCGGCGGCTGGGACTTCAACGCACAGGATGCCCGCACCCGCTACCTTGCGGAGATTGGCTATCGCAAAGGCGTACCGATGGGTGCCGACCTGCCCAAGGCTACCAGTGGCGCGAAGGCTCCCAGTTTTCTGGTGGCGGCGATGAAGGACCCGATAGGCGCGAACCTTGATCGGGTTCAAATCATCAAAGGCTGGCTCGACAAGGATGGCAAGACCCACGAAAAGATTTATGACGTGGTGTGGGGTAACGCAGATCGCCGGAAACTACGGCCGGGCGGCAAACTGCCTCCAGTCGGAGACACCGTTAACGTAGCCACCGCCACGTGGACCAATACCATCGGCGATCCTGAACTGATGGGCGTTTGGACGGACCCGAACTTCGATCCGTCACAGCGCGCCTTCTATTACGTGCGCGTGCTTGAGATTCCGACACCGCGCTGGACCGACTATGATGCAGTTCGCTTCGGGGACAAAATGTCACCGGAAGTACCAATGAAGGAACAGGAGAGAGCATGGACGTCACCGATCTGGTATACCCCAGAACACTAAAGGACTACCCGCCGGACTACGCGGTGAGAGAGGCGCGGAGGGATCGGTTGATGCTGTCCTTGAGAAGGTTCCTTCGCGAGCCTCTGGTCCATTTCCTGGTCTTAGGCCTCTTCGTCTTCCTGTTCTTCAAGTGGACTGGCGGGAGTGCGGGGCCCGGATCGAACCACATTGTCATCACGCAAGGTCAAATGGAGAACCTGGCCGTTGGATTCGCCCGCAGTTGGCAAAGGCCCGCGACCGAGGCCGAACTGAAGGGGTTGATCGATGACTACGTAAGAGAAGAGATCGCAGTTCGTGAGGCCGTGGCGATGGGTCTCGACCGCGACGACGTGATCATAAGGCGGAGGCTTCGTCAGAAGTTGGAGTTCATCACGGAAGATACGGTCGCCTCAAACCCACCCACGGACACTGAACTGCAAGTCTGGATGTCGCAGCACCCAGAGTCGTTCCGCACGGAGCCCCAAGTGGCTTTCCGCCAGGTGTATGTGAACACCACCCGTCGGGGCGACGCCGCCCGCGCCGACGCCGAGAGGCTGCTCACTCAACTCCACGCTGGCGGCCCGCATGTTGCCACCGACCATCTCGGAGATCCGACCATGCTGCCTCCCGAACAGCCGCTCGGACCGCTTCGCGACGTCGCCAACTCGTTTGGTGATGATTTTGCACAACAGGTGGCGAAGCTGGAACCGGGAAAGTGGACAGGCCCAGTGGAGTCATCCTTCGGTCTGCATCTGGTGCTGGTCGAGGAGAAAATCCCGGCCTCCCGTCAGGAGCTGTCTCATGTTCGGCCGCTGGTCGAGCGAGAGTTTCTCGCCGAGCGTCGCAAAACGGAGCTTCAGTCGCTCTATGAGCGGCTGAGCAAGAAGTATTCGATCACAGTCAACAAATCTGAAGCGCCTACAGTCCAGAGCGCTGTTCGAAGCGGGAGCGGGTTGCGATGAAGCGTTTCCGCTGGCTGTGCGCAGGACTGTTGCTCGCGATGCTGGCTCACATGCCGATTGCGTGGGCACACGAAGCTCGCCCCGCCTACCTCGAAATCAAGGAAACTGCGCCCGGCCAGTTTAATGTGTTGTGGCGGACGCCTTTGCTCTCGGGCATGCGGCTGCCGGTAATGCTCAAGCTTCCGGAGAACGCACGGAACATCAAAGAGCCCACGTTGCAGGAGCTGGCTGATTCGCTGGTCGAGCGCCGTTGGATCGAAGCGGGCCCTGCTGGGCTCGCGGGCGAGCGCATCGAGTTCGTGGGTTTGCAAGGCACAATCACAGATGTTCTGGTGCGAGTCGAGATGCTGGACGGAAGAAAATCAACCACTATTGCCCGTCCATCGCAGCCGTGGGTCGATCTCGCTGCTTCGCAAACTTCGTGGGGAGTGGCTGGTACCTACATTGTGCAAGGCATCCGCCACATTCTATTTGGCGCCGACCACATGCTCTTCGTGCTAGGGCTACTGCTGATTGTGAAAGATCGCTGGATGCTGTTGAAGACCGTAACGGCATTTACCGTGGCACACAGCATCACGCTAGCGATTGCAACCCTCGGCTACGCGGAAGCTCCCATGCTTCCGTTGAATGCTGCGATTGCGCTGAGCATCCTCTTTCTCGGTCCTGAAATCGTGCGCTCCTGGCGCGGTAAGACCAGCTTTACCATTCGCCATCCTTGGGTTGTGGCGTTTGCTTTTGGATTGCTGCACGGTTTTGGTTTCGCCAGCGCCCTTACCAGTGCGGGTTTACCGCGACATGAGTTACCCCTTGCACTTGTCACCTTTAACGTGGGAGTGGAGATCGGTCAGTTGAGTTTCGTCGCGCTCGTGCTGCTTTTGGAGCGATCGTTCCGCATCCTGGAAGTACGCTGGCCTCGTTGGGCGCAGGTGCTCCCTGGTTACACCGTCGGTGGCCTCGGCGCATTCTGGACGATTCAGCGGCTGGCAATTCTCTTTGGAGTATCACAATGACAGGAATACGGCACAACTTGTGGGCCCGAAAAACTGCACTGCTCACGCTCATACTTCTCTGGGCAGAGGTGGCGTTCGCTCATGTGACCAAGGGCGAGGCTGGCGGATTTCTCTCCGGATGTCGCCACCCGATTTCCGGGTTAGACCACGTTCTGGCGATGGTCGCTGTAGGTCTATGGGGCGCCCAGTTGGGCGCTCCCGCGATTTGGGTCTTGCCGGTGGCTTTCCCAATGGTTATGGCATTCGGCGGAATGCTGGGGTTGATGGGCGTGCCGCTTCCTGGAACTGAAATCGCTATTGCTGCGTCGGCTGTCCTACTGGGTGCGGCGGTCTTGTTCGAATTTCGCCCGACGCTTCCCTTGGCGGCGATGTTGGTAGCGTTCTTCGCCATCTTCCACGGCCATGCTCATGGCACCGAGTTACCTCCTGGGCAGAGCGGCCTGCTGTACAGCATGGGCTTCGTAATCGCCACTGGTTGCTTACACGCAGTTGGAATCAGCATCGGCGTCGTGCATCGGTGGCTGTGGGGCCAACGATTCTTGCGATTCGCTGGAGCAGGTGTCGCAATGGGCGGCTTCTTCTTCATGTGGAAAGTTCTCGTATGAACTCTGGGACCAAATCACGGCTGCCAATGTACGCGGCAGTGCTGTTCTGCCTCGCGCTTTGCCCGATGCCCGCCGAAGCTCACCTGAACTCTACTGGCATGGGTCCGATCTACGACGGGTTGGTGCACTTTCTGATGAGTCCCGAAGACTTCGTGCCCGTATTGGCCTTAGCGTTGCTCGCCGGACTGCGGGGTGCCGCTTACGGACGACGCGCGCTGTTCACGCTACCAGCCGCATGGTTACTCGGTGGCCTCATTGGAATCAGCGCAGCGGCCACGAACGGGAACGCGATTGTCGCGGCGGTCTGGTTTCTTCTGTTAGGCGGGTTGCTGGCTGCTGATACGAAGCTTTCGCTGCGGATAATTACTGCATTGGCGGCGCTGCTCGGCCTGTACAACGGCTACCTCAACGGGACTGGTATGGGACAGTTCGGCACCGCGTCGGTTGCTCTGCTGGGATTAGTGTTCGCGGTGTTCGTGCTGGTGGCCTTCGCAACCGCATTTGTCGTCCAGTTGCGCGCGCAGTGGGCCCGGGTAGCGGTGCGCGTGGCGGGAAGTTGGGTCTTCGCCAGCGGCCTTCTGATGCTGGGATGGGCAGTTCGAAGGCACTGAGCCGTCTGTCTGGTCCAAACCTCGCTTAACGATTCTCGCCCCTGCGAAGCCAGCAAAATGATGACCCCCGCAATACCGTAGTTCTTCGGTGCTCTCAGCGAGTAGTTTTCCGAATATCTTACCGGCGACTCCAAACCTATCTTCAAGTGAAAGGCATTGGCCTTACATGGAAAGGATTAAGGACATGAGAATTGCACGCCTAGTTTTCCCAATGATTGCGCTTTTGATTTTCACAACCATTGTCTCGATTGTTCCTGCGCAGGCGCAGGGTCGTCAGCTCCACATCAACAAGGCCATTTACGGCAAGAACGGGCAGGGAGTCGACGTAACCAACCATCTCCGCTCGCAGATACAGAACAATTCCCTGGATGTGAAAGTCAACAACAAGAACATGGGCGCAGATCCAAATGTAGGCGCGGACAAAAACCTGAAGGTTGAGTACACGTACCAGGGGCATACCAGCACCCGAATGGTCAAGGAAGGCGATCGCCTCAAGCTGCCCTGATAAGCTTGGCACTGACTACAGATTCAAGAGCGGTCATAACCTTAGTTGATGCCATTGCGCGTTCCCTCTTCGTTTGTGACCACGACAGGGAGAGCCTGGCTGCTGCAGAGAGGCCCCTCGGCGCGGCGGCACCGTAGTTCTGGGTTGCGCCTCCTGTGTAGTCTTCTTGGATACCTAGACGGCGCCTCTGACCTGATTCCTGAAACTCAATTCCGTGGAACTGGTCAACGATGATCGGGTAGGGTTTGACTGCCAGCAAGAAAGTGACAGGGGGGTCTCGCACCAAGCTCACGGTGGGAGCGACGATTGTCACCAGTTTCATCTTTCTGCTGCCTGCCACGCCGGTCTTCCTGCTGATCTGTGGTCACGACAGCACGGTCGCAAAAAGTACTGAAATCACCGCGCAAATTGACGGTGCTAACCCCGTTCTATTGGCAAGGTTGCTATGTCTTCTTCGAAGATGACGCCACCGGAGACTTCTTCCTCAGTAGAGTGAAAACTGAGACGGCCAGCGCCGTGGAAAAAGGATAGACGACCGTGTCGCAGCCAACAATCGTCAAAGGCTTTGATTTTATAAAAGCGCCAAGACCTAGTCGGGTTTGGGCATTTATGAATACCATACGCCATCGCGTCTCTCAGCGGCAGCAATGCCGTTCGTGAAGAGTGCGTATTTTATCTCAATTGCATAGGACGTCCTTTATGCCACTTGCCGTCGAAGATCGGGAAAGAATTTCAAGCTACTGTAGGAGGGATATTCCAAGCGACATGCAGTGGTATGTCGACCAGTTCTCGTTTGTTACCGATTCGAAACTGCAAAGTCGATTGGGGCGCGCATTTTATTCAGCTCGGTACATCTCGAAACTCATGGAAGCGCTGCACGTCGCAGGCCAGGAGGTCGATCCATTCGTCAAGTTTCAGGTGATTCAGTACGCCTCGATTTACGAAGCGGTAACCGCTCACTTGCTGTGGAGCAGATACAAGAATCACCAGAGGTCAAGAGTATTCAGCTGCACAAGGGATACAAGAAAGTAGACGCCCTAGGCGATGCCAGCGAAATCAAATTCGGAGACGAGAAGCTCTATACATGCGTGTATCGCGACGTGACAATGTCGATAAAATCCATACCGTTTGCAAACAAGGTGGATTGTGCGGTCCGCATTGGGTTCGTAGACGCAACATACGCTGAAGAGATAAAGAAATTGTATCAGCTGCGCAACTTGGCACACATCGAAACCGAAGCTGAGAAACAGATCGAAATGAAAATCGAACATGCAAAGAGTGGTTACTGGCGGGTTAAACCATTCTTGCAGAAGATCGCACTTACCTTTGCCAACGAGAGGGTCGGCCTAATCCAGGGCAAAGCGCTGAACCATGTTGATGAGTTGACGGAGTGGACAGTTCATCCACAAAATGCAAAAATTCAGTTCAGTTTGCGTTAAGCCCGAATTGGCGGCTGAACAGCTTCTCCTTCCAGCGTGACTCCATCTTTGCAAGCGCCTCAACATTCGCCGAGGAGGATGCGACCTCAAGGATGGACACTTGATAATCCGACGCAGGAATGTCCACCATTCTCTTGTTGCCGCCGTGTCCTGAAGCGACATATTCCTCCCATCGACCCCAGAAGCCTCCTATCCCATGAGCGAGCCCGACATACTGTTTGCCGCTGGTGGGACACGTTAGAAGGTATATGCCATTTACTGATGCCAAGGCGATGCGCCACGACAACGGTACGCATACCAACGCGCTCAAATTCGACCGGAAGTCCAAGAAGCCAGGGAAAGGCGGTTCGCCCACTGCGCGGCGAATTTCAATAACTCGTTTATCTTGCTTCCCCGCTCGCTGAACCCAGCTCCGAAACCCAGGTCCCCAATTGATCGTGAGGCGCCCTCGATACTAATGCAGGCGAGCGGCTTGGGCAAATCGTCTTCGTCCTTTCGGAAGACCACCGCCGCTTCCTGCACGGCAGGATGCTCAATTAACACGCGCTCAATCTCAATTGGGCTTACCCACACCCCGCTTACTTTCAGCATGTCGTCGGATCTTCCGGTGTACCAAAATACCGTCTTCATCCTAATAGTACTTGTCGCCAGTACGGATCCAGTGGCCCTCAATTGTGTCTTTCGCCCGCGTACTCGTGTGTGCACCGTATGCCAATCGCCCCCTTGCCATCTTTCCATTGCGCCAGTTTGCCGCTCGACGGATGATCCCAACCCAGCTTCCGATCCTTCGCCCTGCTCTCCCATCGCGCAACCTGACGCCCCGCCCGCAATCAAATCCCATAGGCCCGCGTCCGCCGCACCAGCGTCTTCCTCCTAGTCTCCTTATCGAAAACGCCTCGGATTCAGTCTTCCGCCCTCGCCACTGGTTCTGCCCGAGGTGTTTCCGATCAAGGCTAGCGACTATACGTTCAAGTGACGTGAAGGCGTTCACAACGACTTACGATCCAAGTGCCGATACGCCTGAGAGACAACAAATTGGACTCTTACGTCTCGGCGAGTATCGTTGGATTCGCAACATCAAAACCATCCTGGCGAGAATTCGAAGGTCTGTTGCACCTGTTCCAGATTCAGCATTACGACGGCTTTCAGCCGCGCGTTTCCGTCCAGTCCTGCCCCGAACAAAGACAAAATTTGTGTGATGGTCGTCTCGCCGGAATTTCCGGATTTATAAGTAGGACTCGAGTTGCGATCGGTGTAGTTCAATGGGACTGGAAGGAAGCTTTGGTCAAGCAAGATGATTCCAATTACATCGGTTTCCTGACAGCCGTGTACTGTAACCTGAAGGTTTCCCACCACGGCATCATAGGAAAACGACGCCTCTGGGGCCTTGATGGGGAGCATCGATGCCACTTCCGACAGCGCATAGGTACCAACCCAGAAAAGGCCGTCCTTCTTGTCGAACAGCTTCCAAGGTTCAAAGATGGATGATCCACCAAAAAACTCAGAGAGTTCGCCAGACAGGATCCGCGTGATAAGAGTGGCGAACCGGGTGTACGCAGTGGGAGGCCCGGAGGCCAGCTTCTCCAGATCGTGCAGAATCTTCCGCAGTTCTTCCAGGCTGAGGTCCTTCCACAAATCCTTCCAGGAAGGCAAGAGCTCTCCCAAGTCTGCCCAATGGGTCAGGTACGTAAAGAGCCATTCAATCTGCTTTAGAAGAGTAGTGGTGTAAGATGCGGTGAGCGAGACGCCCGCGTTTTCCTTCTGGCTGTGGCCCAGCTTGCCTGAAATGGTCAGTTGATCCAGCAGAATGGGAAAACCGGTGAGTTCGTAATAGCAAGGTCCTGAGGACAGCTTGAAGTTACCATTCACGTACCACCCGGTAAACGTGTAGATCAGGTTTCTCGTTGGTGCACCGGAAGCTCCGCCGCTATAACTTTCGTAGGCATAGGCCACAGCGACGCCACTGGTTTCGTCAATCGATAAAAACTTAAACGGAATCGTTATCGTTGCTAATCCTAATTGATCGAGTGCCGGTACGATGAACGGTGAAAAGACCGACATCTGCTGAACGCAGTATTGAGTCGTCAAAACTCGCCCCCGAAGATCCGGGGGTTCAAGAGAGGGGTAAAGAAGACGGTAAACGCATTCTACTTTGCCTAGTACCGATCCTTTGCCATCGTTGATCTGCAACTGAAAGCTACCCTGTTGTGCCTTCGGGACTGGTGGCGCTACATGTATCTGAGTTTTGTCGGCGCTCAGCTTCCAAGCATCATAAACTTCGCCATTGACGAGGACCTGACTATCCGATGGCAGTGCTGAGAAGGTGGATCGCTGGCTGGGGCTGCCGGAACTGCGCGACAAACCTGCGAAGCTGATTGTCTGCCCGGCATCAATGGTTATCTGCGTCCCAGCATCCCGAGGCAGGATCTGCTTTGCCATCCGGCCTGCCGGAGAAATATAGCAAAGGCGTCTTCCTGTCTCCGGCAGATGATCGAAATAGCTGTCATTGGGATTCTTGTCAAAGAAGAGACTTACGTCATTTTGATAGGCATCGTAGGGGATAGAAAGAACAATACCGCCGGAGGTAGCTGTAACTACTCCGTGATTACCCAGAGCCACCGAAGAGTTGATCGCGGGATAGCGAAAAGCAGGCCAGAACGCCGGATCCGGACCGTCTTCTTTCGATTTCTCTGCGTAAAAGGCGGCAACATCGTAGGACCATCGCCGCCGCCCCTGGGGATCCAATGCGTAAAGCAAACCGTTGCCACTACCAACATAGACCAGGTATGGGGCGATCTCCTCGGGATCAGGTCCAAGGCCAGCGGGGCTGAGGCTCAGCATCGCTGTAGGATCAAGTCCAATGGCCGCAGAGCTGAAGCTTGGCATCCCGGTAAAGAACTCCCACACGACCTCCGGGGTTGAGCCGCCGATGTCCAGGGCCCGCAGCACACCATCCGACGACGTGACAAAAATTCTGTTGTCCTGATCGGATAATGCCGGCGACGCATAGATGAGGCTGCCAGTGGGATGGACCCATTGTATAGTTCCATCATTGCCATTCAGGCAGTAGATCTTCCCGTCGAACGCGCCAAAAATGACGCGATTATCCACGGTGACGGCAGGCGAAGACGCGCTGAGATTGCCGATTCGGCGCTCCCAAAGCTCCGCTCCGCAACTTGGATCAAGCGCATAACAGGTCATATCGGCAGAGACGAAATAAAGCGCCTTTTGATCGGAAGAGAACGCACACGCGCTCCAGATAAAGAAGCCGGTAGGAAATCCCCACTGGAAAAACCCCGGTTTCGTCGGGCTGCAACAGAAGAGGAAAAAATTGTCGCAACCGGCAAACAGGTTCCCGCGGCTGTCGTTGACCACGTTGCCTTCCAGCCAGTGGATGGTGCTGGGGGAACTTACTTTACTGTCCCCGAGCCAGTGGCGGTTTCCCGAGATGTTAATGAACTTGCTAGAACCGGACAAGAGTGGTGAGGTTTCTAGAGAATACAGACTAAAGTTCCCACAGGGGAAAAACAGCTGCGCGTCAGATATCAAACAGGCAGCTGAATCAACAATATTGGGATCATTGTTGTCTCGATAGGGGTACACCAGGCCAGTTTCCGTGCAGGCATAGAAAATGAAGTTCGACGAGCCAACGTAGATCGTTTCATCGGACCCGATGACGGGTGTGGCGTTGATCAGGCTGAGAGAACCTGCCGGACTCCAAGCATTAGTATCGACGTAGCGAATTGAGGAACCTGGTTGAGGACTCCACCCGAATATGCGACAACCGGTGTTGCGGAAATCGCCTCTCATTTTCGGCCATGGAATACTGTTGTCCGAAGAAGACATGTTCTTACGCTCCTCGTGTTTCACAGCACGTGCAGCCGATTAAAACACGACATACTTGCAGCCGCAACCTCCCAATCGCTTCACCCACCACATTCTTGTGACGCACACGCTCTTCCGAGATGCGTCACGGGTCTTGGGTCTCAGTAGATCCAGCATTCGGATTCGGAGTTTCATTGCAGGCTCGCAAAACATTGTCATAGGCAAACCGAAAGGCCTGCGGTTGCAAAACCGAATCTCAGAAGGGAGTTGTGGATCCATTGATGAATTTATTCAGTGGTACTGCTCCGAGCCTCGGCTGTCATTCACCGCCCTCCGCGCCTGACCACCCTGGGGACATTTCGAGGCTTGTAAAACATGTCCTGGACTCGACAACCGAGGTGTCCTGCTACGCACTGCGGGTGACGGGTGGAAGTCCTAACAGTGGTGAAATCTTCGCCTGCCGCCACTACTACGGGTTCGCATATCAGAGCAAGAGTAAGCTTAGGTTCCGTGCAATTGAAGCGAGTTGTTAAAACACTACATTCCGGGCATCGGAGTTTCCTGGTGGAATGGCGAAACCCACCTGCCGCTCTTCTTCTGCTAGAGCGAACTCGCGACGACCTTGCCCGGTATTTCTTTTCCACCGCAGGTTCCGGCCTGAGTAGCGTTGTAGGTCATCATGACGGTGTCGGGGCAGGCTTTTGATCATCCGAAAGCATACCGGACCGAGACCAGGGCCATGGCCCCTTAGATCTAAGAAGGGAAGCATGGGTACGGCGGCACCAGATGCTACTCACAAAACTAAGCATCAGCTCTTTTTCCTTTGGGCGAGTTTCCGTTGCATCTGCACAGTCCGCGCCTTCTCCATTACATGCGCGGCGTAGGTTTCAGCGTCGGCCCGGGTTCGAACTGTCGCGTATCTGGTTCGAGTGGCAGCAAGATCTTCTGGCGTCCCGTCCGACAACTCAAGATCCGTCTTGTGAAGGATCGCCAAGGCTCCGACCAGATTGCCGGACTGGGGCAGCGGCTGCGACAAAATCAAGGCCCTTCCGCTCTTCGTTAGGGTAGGACTCGTGAATTGGCGGGGAGGCAGCCGGCGTGGTAGTACAGCCGGCATGTCCTGCGATGTGGCCTGTGACAGAAGGTCGTACGGACTATTGGCCGTGGCGTCCCGATTGGTTAGCGGAGTCAAGTTCCAGAGCTTTTCCAACAGCGCCAGGACCGAAGAGTGATCGTACGGCGTAGAATCCACCGTGCCGGCTGTGATGAGCGGCGAAACTAATACGGCCGGCACGCGAACTCCCAAGGTCGTGAAGTCGAAGCCGTGAGTGTTGTAGCCGTACTGCGGGTTGTCTCCCGGAGCAGTGACGCCGGTGGGCGGCGAGACCGAGTCGTAGAACCCGCCATGTTCGTCGTAAAGGACGATCAACAAGCTGGTGTTCCAGTAAGGTGAGTTCCGGATTGCTCCATAAACGTAGCTCAGCAGATTCTCTCCCCCAGCGGAATCGTCCATTGGATGCTGAGACGAACCCCCTGCATATGTACCCCCCGTCACATCTCCGTAGTTCGGCTCGATAAACGTGTAAGGATAGGGATAGGGCCCTTGCAGGTCGCCCTGCAAGTCTTTTAAGGAATGAATATCTGCCATTGTCACGCCCTGTAGGGCCGACACCTGCGCCACTCCGCCGACGATCGACCCATTCTGCGGGTCATCACTGAATATGCTGGGACCGACGATAGGTGGATAGGTATCGTTGTAAAAACGATACGGAATGTTCGCCCCGTCCAGCTTCTGATAGATGGATCCGTTGGGATATTCGAAACCGTCGCCCGGCAGCTCCCACTTTTTCATCTGGTCCTGAGTCGGGCTATCGTCCATGCCCGAGGAGGAAGCGCCGTGCAGAAAGAAACGGTTAGGCCATGTCGGACCCGGCAGCGAGGAGTACCAGTGATCGCAAATCGCACCCAGCTGTGCCAACCCGTAAATATTAGGCAACTGGGTTTGCGTGGCGAAGCAGTCCATGATCTCGCCGATGTCTTGCGAGGGCGGGGGAGCAGGGGGCGAGGGTGGGGGGTCTTCACTGGTGGAGGTTGAATAATTGGCGGCGAAGCCGGAGTTATTGATCGACGGATATGACTGGCCGGTTGGCGGAGGCCAAGGAGCGTTCTGGCCATACGGAGCGTTTTCGCCGGACTGGCCGCAGAGCTGCTCCACAACATCGAGAAATTCGTGACCAGGATCCGTAGGCATGGGTACCTGGGCGCTTGACTGCACGTTATAGGTCTCTGTGCCCTGCCCTGTGGCAATCGAGTTCGAATTGGACGTGGTGGCTGCGGTAATTCCCGGTATACCCGACATGGCGAAGACATTGTCGAACGAATGATTTTCGAGCATCACGACGAATACGTGGGTAATCGGCGTAGCCGGCGTGAGCTGCATCATTGGCCCGGTGCAACCGTTTGTAGGCAGCGAGACATTAAAGGTCGAGGTGTCGACGGACAGGTTGATCGTGTTGCCGACGTCGCCGCTCTCCAACTGGCACTCCTTCCAGTAGTCCGTCCAAAAGGGAATAAAATTTTCGCCGCTGACATAAAAGCCCGCGTTTGGGCCGCTTGTGACGTGAATCAGCACGGACCAGTAATCAAGAACTCCCCAGTCTGGGAATCCGGTCTTGTAGTAGACCGTCAGCGGCCCTGCGGATTGGCCGGAGGGCACGTCATACCACGCGCCAGCCTGAGTGCCGTTAGTGCTGTTCTCGTGAAACAGATATATGTTCGCGTTTCCGCCAGTATTGTTGGTGATATAGACGGTCCCTGTCTGTTGGGTAGCCACAAGCGCTCTCTTTCTGCGGAAAGGCTGGATTGATGGGCGGTCTCCTACCCACGGGGCTACCGCTTGATATACCCGACTGAGTGGTCGCTTATTATGGTCGAGAAATAAGGTATGAATTCTGTGCTGAATCGAAATCGTTGTAAGTAGCAAGAAGGTGCTGGGTGTTCAATCACGACGACGGTTGAATAACAACGATGACAAAGGGGTATAAGTTACCGGGTCTGAGGCTTGAACGTGATTGGGGAAAACCGTCGTGCCTTCAATGAGGGCCCAAACTGCAAAAATGACAATTAAGGCAAGAAGGAAAAGCGACTGGCATTTCAGCGCACCTGAATAAGACGCTCTCGATTGGTCCTGCAGCATCCAACTCTGCATGCCAAGCAGGCGCGGCCTTTCGAAGCAGCACCTTGACATCGCTGAAGGCGCGTTTCCCGCCGAGGAGTTGAAGCAGGAGTTTCCGTCCATCGCGATTCCTATTCGGGCCGCCGTTCCCTCCCATGGAGGCGAAGCCGGTTACGGAGCTTCCGAAGGGCGACAATTGGGGGTACGAACCGAAATGGGATGAGTTTTTGTTGTCTGGCATTCCGCAAGGGCAGCAAAGTTCTGCTTCAATCGAAGGCGGGTCGGCCCGCTGCGACGCTAATTTCCGGAGATGGTCGAAGCGCTCGAGAAGCTTCCGGCAAAGCAGTTTGTGCAGGATGGCGAGCTCGTCATCCTGCAAGACGGCCATCTCTCGTTCGACGATCTGGTGCTGCGCATTCATCTTGCGGAAAGGCGAATCCGAACGCTGTCGGAGGAAACTCCCGCGTCGTCTCTGATCTTCGATCCGCTCGTGGATGAGCGAGGAAAGTCCCTGATTGAGCTGCCGCTGAGTGAGCGCTGGGGGCGACTGGAAGAACTGTTCCGACAATTCGAAAAACAGAAGCAGATTCGGCTCTCGCCTGCGGTGCGCGATTACAAGACGGCAGGCAACTGGCTGACCGGAGCTTGGTGCCAGCGGATTCGATGGGGTGGTTGCGAAACAACTTGACTGCACGTACCCCCTCAGGCGAGCGCAGCGGCATGCGGAAGATCAAGCGTTCCGTCGTCTGCACCGATGCGTGTCCCAACAAGAACTGGATCTGGCTCCAATTCACCATCGCTGCCGTGGCATAGCTTGGCACAGGTCCTGCGCATCTACACTTTATCGGCTTTGCCGAACCGCAGATTCCTCGCCGCTATACCGGCCCAGAAAGTCGTCTAGGTTCCCAGCAAGGTTTGAAGATACTGGTTGTAGAACATGCCATTTGGATCCACGCTCTTTCGATAGCTGTTGAATGCAGCTACGGGGGCCTGGTTCTTTATGCGTTGCTGGGTGATGAAGGTCAAGAAATTCGCGTTGAACGGCGGTGTATAGGACGTCTGGTCGGGATTGGTCGGGTCATAGAAGCCATACATTTTGCCGTTGTGCGGCAGGCCGCCCAATTTCACCCACTGCCGCTCGACGTTCGCGAAGAACTGCAATAGATTAGTGGGATATTGCGGAGGGGACGTTGTCGCCAGATCGACCCAGCCGATGAGATCCAGGTTCACAAAAACGGCATTGGGTTTTGTCGAAAAAGTTCCAGCCATCGCGGTGTCGCCACTCTGAACAAAACGGAACTCCACCGGAGCGCATGTGTGGAAGTTACCGTCTTGCGTCACATAGCTGGTAACGGCATTCAATCCAGCCCACGTTGTCCCAAGACCAGCTTCTTGCAGATCAGCAATTGGGATGAAATAGGACATGAAGATGACGCTGGATGACGCCACCAGCCAAAGATCGGAATAGCTTTTATTCGCTGCTTGCCCTTGGGTCTCGATCTCTCCGAGCGCAATTCTGGTTATCTCAGCAGCGCCAATAGGAAGGTGAAACGTTGGGGAGTCGGCGTTTTGCGCCCCAATAATGATAGGGGGAGCGTACTTAGCGAGACCACCCAGGAGCGGAGCTCCATATTGCGGGGGCTTGGCCTCAGCAAGTTCACAGGCGGTTCGCGGAGTCGTAGCCGAATTCGGAATGGTCGGATTTGGATTTACCACAAGGTCCCACCACAACACAAAGGCGCTGGAAAAGCCCGGCCACGAACCGGCGTAGGGCGAAAAGAAACATTCCATACGGGAATGTTGCGCCAGCAGGCTCTTGAACGTCGCGATGAAATCCGACTCCTGGAACGGTGCTGTCAGGTACCAACCGCTGCCTCCCTGGAGCGTGTTGGCATAGGGCCGCGGCAGGACGTTGAGCGTGATCCTGGTTACTACGCCTAATGCGCCGAGCGACACGCGGGCAAACGCCAGCAGCGAATTACCGTTCCCGTCCTCCGATTGTGCGTCGATGGTGGTTTGCGAACCGTCATAGTTCATGATCGTAAATACGGCTGCGGTCTCGGCGAAGATCGGTGCGTTCACTGTACCGCCGTGAACGTCAACCGCGGTCATGCCGCCGACGCTGAAGAAACCACCAGCCGTCACGGTCGGCAACATTAGGTTGTTCTGGGTGAGAAACGCGTCGAGAGCGTCCTCCTTCACGCCCGGGTTCACCGTGACCTGGGTCGGTCCGGGTCCCAGAATTATGGACTCAGTGCCGGACGTTCCGAGGTCCGCATAGCACGACATGTCCACTAAGTACGTTGTGGGCGACTGCTGCACTGCGCCGCGATTGTCATTGATAACCAGCGGCGGCTGCGAATGCCGCTGTCCAGATACGCGGACGGTCAGCCCCGGTATCTTGGCGGCGGCGGCCAGCACCGCCTGTAGATCGCTCAGTGTGTTCGGCATGAAGTAGAAGCTTGCGCCATTGGTGGGGGGCTCGTAGACCAAATTGCCGCTCCAATTGCCCCAGGTTTGCGCTGAGGCGCGTGCACTACCCAACTGTGCATGGGTTGTCATTTTTAACCCTCCTTAATTCCCATTCTCATTGCGAGGCGCTGGTATTTTCTTACACATCGGTCGTCAAAGCCACTCATTTAAGGGAACCTCGGCTACTATGCATAATTTGGCATATATGGATAGTGCAGTGAGTTCGCACGCTCTTCACTCCCGCAAGATTCTTGACGCCCTGAGACAAACACATTATGGCTATGTCAGAAACTAGAGACAGAGAAAGAAATTATGAGAACTATCAAAAATAGTTCTTGACATTGTGCCAAACGCAGAATAACGTGCTTTCACCTTAACAAACATTCTGCTCTTGACAATACATGGCAGCAATGTTTCGGGGCATGGGGGCGGCACTATAGCTGTCTAAGAGCTTAGGCAGGGAATTCCTTAACCCTCTCTCGCAGACCGTTTCGCGGAGCGGCATGAGGAAGCTTCCTTCGGCCCATCACTGAATTCTATGCACCGCTTTCGTTGTCCCTGGCTCGCTACGGCGCCGCGCCATACAGCCTCTCTTTTCTGAGCCGGGGCGCTAGCTACCTCCGTTCATCCGTACACACTTATTTTGCATGTCCGGCAACCTGTTACTTCAAGGTGAGACGACAGACTGAGCCGATCTTCAACAGGTAGAAGGATTGTTTTCAGTTTCAGTTTGACTTGATTAGGATTCCCCACGGGAAAAGCTTAGGTGAGCGGGCGACTACCTGGGACTTGAGAATAAAAATCTTGCTCAAAACTATAAAGGATGAAGGGGACGAGTATGGAAGGCAATCCTTTTGTTGGTACCTGGACCTACCGAAGTCTGTTGAACGATCCGGACATCTCTACGCCTTTTGCCCAGCTGGAATTCGGCTCGGGAAAAATCGTCATCGAGGATGCGCCCCCGGAGCGGCTCACCGGCACCATCGGCGGAACCGGATGGTCGCTCGCCTTGCGCGGCTCGCGCTCTTACGGCTCGCCCGCGCAGGTACGCTTCCAAGGCAAAGGCATTGTCGGCGGCGAGGAGTGGATCTACGACTACATCGGATGGTTGGTACCGGTCTGGCCCGCCAGCACGGACTCACTCGATGTTGGTGTCATTGTCGGCTCGGTCACGCGCACGATTCCGCACTCCTCGGGTACCGGAGGCATTGCGCCCGCGGGCTTCGTCGCTTCCTTCTATGCCGTGCGCGTGTAATCGCATTTACCTTTGCTGTCACTCACTTCTTGTGTTGCAGGGAGGAAAAACCATGAATCGTTGGCTTGCTGCTCCTATCATTCTCGCCGCCATCGCCGTCGGCTTGGCGCTTCCCGCAGCGTCCCAAGTGCGTGCGTTTCAACCTCCACCAACGCTGGTTCCGGTGGGTTCGCAGGCAGCCACCAAGTTCAACACGCTTATGCTTGGGGTCAAGCCGTCGTCCCCTGGAGGGTGTGAGCAGGCCACGGTCGAGGTCGACCGTCGCATCGTTAAGGTGAAGCTCCAAGAGATATATGCGGACTCCTCCATATTCAACCCGTCGACCGGCTATGACGACCCGTTGCACCTGCGCTCGTATGGCGGATGCAAGGAGGGTCCGCTGATTGCTGTGAGCCCGGGCGACACGCTGCGTCTGGATCTCATTAACGATCTCCCCGCAGATGATCCGACTTGCAATGCCAACCCGCCCGCCGGGCTAGGCCTGCCGCCCGGAGTTGGCTGCTTCAACACCATTAACCTGCACACACACGGACTGCACGTCTCCCCCGCGGGCAACAGCGATAACGTACTGCTGAACATTGCGCCGCAGACGCACTTTCCGTACGAATACAACATCCCCGAGGACCACCCAGCCGGCACCTTCTGGTATCACGCTCACCGCCATGGCTCAACGGCGATTCAGGTGTCGAGCGGAGCCGCAGGCATCCTGGTGGTACGCGGCAACCGCGAGTACACGGCGCCCACCCAAACGAATCCGCGTCCTATGGCGGACATAGACACCATTCTGCACAACGAGACAGGCAAGCCGTTCGCCGAGCAATTCTTCTTCTTTCAGCAGCTTGCTTATGCCTGCTTCAGCAATCTGCCGAACCAGGACGGCGGGCCGTGGCAGCAGATATTTACGAGCTACCGCGATCCCAAGGACCCCAACAATCTCTTCGCGGGCCTCTTTAACGCTGGCAACAACGGCAGCAATCGCCCAAGGTGTCCCTTACCCCCAGTCCATTTCTACGTGGATTTGCCCTACGCCCACCAAGGACAACTACGCCACACCCGGGGTACTTGAAAACTTCAACTTGCAGTTATTCTCGGCCAGCATCTGGGACACCAATGGCCGCTTTACCAGTGTGAACGGAGTGGTGCAACCCACAGTGACTGTCGCAGCCGGAGAAATTCAGCGCTGGCGCTTCATCCATGCGGGTATTCACGACACAATCAACCTTCAAATTGTGCGCGGCACTCAGCAAACGGGGGCCAACAACCTGCTGGCGAATTCCACCTTCAGGGGAGACCGCAAGGAGCAGGCGAAGAGTTTGGCGAGCCAGTGCCCGACTACGCCCGAAAGACTGGTGCCGCAGTTCGCAATTGCCAGCGACGGCCTCACCATGACTCGAATTCATACTCTTGCCGGTGCCAGCGTGGCGGGGTCAGACGGCGCCAACTACTTGCAGCCAGGCTATCGCAGCGACGTCCTGGTGGTCTTTCCTGAGGACGGTTACTACTGTCTGCTGGATCAGTCCGCACCCGCGAGCCAACGCTTCAATCCGAGCAACGGCAATGGCGGTGGTTCCGGGCCGACCATCCCGCAGTTGCTGGCGATCATCCACGTCGAAGGCGGGCATGCGGTCTCCGGCGATCTGCAAAAGTATGTCGAGGACGCGCTTTACAATGGCAATCCCCAACTGCCGGCTCCCGTCCGTGACGGGCTTCGTTCCGGCGACTTGACACCCTGGGCGCCGTTCGTCGATCTTCCTGCCCCGACTCATCCTGGACAGCTGCAGCAGGCCTTCTTCACGATTGGGGCAGCCGGCTTCACGATCAATGGCAAGTCCTATGACCCTAATGTAGTCAATGTGCGGCGTCAGGTGAACACGACCGACGACTGGGTTCTTTCCGCTGCCGGCGAACCGCACATTTTTCACATCCACGTGAATCCGTTCGAGGTGATGGACGTGCTCTATGTCCTGCCAAACGGGACACAGGCGTCGATCTTCGATGCAGATGGGCACTGCAGGAAGGATCTTCCCCCAGACACGCAGGGACTTGGAAACCAGTACTGCAGCATGTGGCATACCTTCCGCGACACCATCTTTGTTGAAAACGGCTACTTCGTTAACATCCGAACCACGTACGACCGCTACATCGGCGAGTTCGTGATCCACTGCCACATTCTTGATCACGAAGATGCCGGCATGATGATGAACATCGAGATCGTACCCGACCTCAGCGCGGCTGGTGGAGGGCTCGGAATGCCGGGCATGAAGCCCACAAAATAAAGCGCCTGGCTGGGTTTCCGAAGCCGAGACGAGAAGAGCGATGACAATGGAAAACTCGCCGTGTTGCCAATTCGAGTCGCCCACGCCTTCACGGAAAAATCGGGGCGCTCTACCAGGTTTGCCAGTGCAGGGCCGCTTCGCCCATCTCTGTCGGCGTGGCACCAGCGCGGCCGGTGTTGTCCTCGCCCTGCTGCTTCCCAAGTGTCCGCTGTGCGTGGCCGCGTGGGCCGCAGCCCTGGGCGTCGGGGCCACCTGGCAACACTATCTCCTGTATTCCTTTCAGCCACAGTTGCGGCCACTGCTGATCGGACTGCTGCTGTCTCCGATGTTGATACAACTCGCTGTCATGGCAAGCTCGCGGCGGCGGAAGATACGGGGAATGTCCAACGGCGGGCATAGTGCTCCCGGTTCTGGCCTCCCTCGCGCATTCTCATCCACCGCAAGGAACCAGTAATAGCGGCGTAGCTTTCGGTCGAAAAGAGGGATTATGCCAAACGAGAAACCAAATCAAGAGGCGCCATCGAGCCGAGATGCGCAAGCGAAGTGGTCGCGCTACCAACAGGTGAAAAAAATACTCGACGAGGCTTCCGGTGATGTTCATCCCAGCTATCAGGGGTATGGCCGCTTTTGGAACCTTCCGCATTGCGAATTCCTACAGGTAACTCTCTACGGCGTAAGAATGATCGCACCAGCTTCCGCCTCGCCGTTTGCTCCACCGCTCCCGGTGTTCGCCGCAACTGCCCCACAGGCCAAGTCCTGCTGTCACGAACCGCAGGAGCAATCCGCGACACCCGCGCCGCAGCCGAAGATGACCGGTCGTGGCGCCAGTTCGGGGTTGATCCTTGGCTTGAAAGGTCTGGCCCCATTCGACGGTTCGCAGTTTCCGCGTCTTCCCTGGGGCGGAACTCCGGTGTCCCTCGCAGACATTCAGTTCATCGAGAAGTGGATCGACGACGGCTGCCCGGAAACCGATGAGCCGGATGTGGGCGCTCAGGCAGCGGGTGCTCAGGCAGCGGGCGAGATTGCAGCTCTGGCCAGCGGAAGGGCTGAGTTTGCGGCCCACCAGGGCCCCACCAATGCCTTACGCAACGCGCACGGTTCAGTGAAGGTGCGGAAGAACGTCAAGTTCCTCACCCCGGATGAGTTGCAACGCTTCCGCAGTGCAGTAGCACAGATGAAGTCTCTCGACATGTATGAGCAGGACGAGCGCAGCTTCGGTTACTGGGCGCGTATTCACGCCAGCCAGTGCCAGCACTCGTGGGAGGAATTCCTCACATGGCACCGCGCCTACCTCTACTTCTTTGAGCAGCGTCTTCAGGATATCGATCCGACTGTAACCCTGCCCTATTGGGACTGGTCTGCGGACCGCGAGAATGTCATCGCCTCCATCAACGACATGGGATCCCAGGCCGCGATGGACAACGGGTACATCCCCGAGCAGTATGGCTGCTGGATCGATCAGCAGGGCATCGATACGCTGAAAGCTAATGGTGTACCGCAGGGTACCCTAGACAAGCTTGCCTCTATTCTCGGCAAGCCGCCATACAGTTCCGGCAACCGGCTCTTCCTTGCGGCCGGCATCAAGTGGGGAGACGATCCCACCAGCGATCAGGCCATCATCCAGTTTCTCAAAACGATCAATCCGCTATGGCACTATCAGCGTTGGCCTGGAGGCAACCACTCTCTAATCTTCGAGGCGTACCCTTCGCCAGATGATGTCACACGAATCCTGCAAATCAGCGACTTCTTCAACTTCGGAAGCGGACCGGAAGACAATCATTTCTTCGGAGCGCTGGAGAATCTGCACAATCTGATACACAACTTCTCTGGAGGGGTAAACCCGAACTACGGCGCCTCCACTGAACCCATGAATGTGAACAACCCTCAGAACGGGGACATGGTCAACGCCGGCCGCACTGCTTTCGATCCGATCTTCTGGGCCCATCACGCTAACGTCGACAGGCTGTGGCACGAGTGGCAGAAGCTGAACCCAAGCGGCGGCCCCGACGACCCCGACGACATACTTTCGCCATGGACCATGACGGTTGCAGACACCTACAGCATTGCGACTTTGGGCTACGAATACGTTAAGTCTTCGCACAGTTTCCCGGCCGAGAGTGACCTGCCTATCAAACGCTTTGTCTCGCAGCCCGCGGGGGTGCATCCCCGCGCGGCGAGCAACCATCGCCGCGCCGAGGTCCGCCTCCACCACGTGCAATACACTACCGTCGCCGGCTTCTTCATCCGCGTCTTTCTCAATCAGCCCGACGCTGACGTCTCCACGCCCACGCAGAACAATCCACACTATGTCGGTATGCAAAGCATGTTTACCGGGCTGTGCATAGGCGGTCCCGGGCACTGTGCGCCTCCACCAACCACGCCGCGCCGCAAGTTCGATTTACGTCCACGTTCGCACAAGACCCCAGCGAACTTCCGCTTCGATTGCACCGACACCATCGCGCGGTTGCGCCAACAGGGCGACACCGACTTCCAGGTCACGATAGTCCTGGTAAACATAGACGGCACCGCAGCCACCGAGGCCCTCCACATGGCGGGCGTCTCACTCGACTTCTTCGACTAACTTCGCTCAGCCTTGCTATCGGGGGTACATACAAGCAATGAAAAGCACGCCCACTTACCAAATTCATCCGGCAATTGGCATCGCCCGCGTCGGCAACAGCCCGGACTCCTTCTACATCTCGCCGGAGCAGACCGGCGCGGCCCCCATCGACTGCGGGCCCGACGGTTTGCCCATAATGAAGGATGGCGTGGAGCAGCCAGTCACGCAGTATAAGGACACAAAGAACCGCATCCGCCGTCAAGCTGCTCGCTTCCGCGTTTATGTTTACGACGATCCCGCCTCCCCCGGCCACGAGTTGAAGATCGGCGACACGGTGACCGCAGTCCAGACCACAGGTCCGGGCCAAAGCGGCCAGCTCTTTACTGGCAAGCTACTCGATATCCACTGGACCGTCTACATCGCTAACAAGAAGGCGAGCTGGTATGAATTTCAAGAGCTCGAAGGCGAGCACGGCTACCCCGCCGGCCACGCGCTGCGAAATGCCGGCATCACCGACCCCAGCCTGCGTCAGAAGCTGATTATCGATCCTGGCCCGCGGACGGTTTCCTGGGCGGACAAGTCCAAGCGCACCGCCAGCTTCGCCCGCGGAAGCTCGCCCGGCATTCCCGAGTGCTTCCCGCCCGAAGGTCTGAAGCCGAATTCCATCGACACCCTTGGCGAGTTGATAAGCATAACCAACAGCGACGGCAACAACCGCCTGCTGGTGCTTGGCGGTCTCGGCAATTCCGGCTCATGTCGGCCGGGTTTCGGGGAACCTTCGATTCAGCATTACGCGAACAACGAGGGCTGGTTCGACGACACTTCCGACGGTCCCGTCACGGCTGCGCTTACAATCCTGGTCACCACCATCGACGGCGTCCCCGTTTCGGCGTCACAGAACATGAGGCAGACAGTCCTGGTCGATTCGCAGGCCTGGGTCGTTACCGGCTACCCGCGTTACGCCCCGCAGATCGTGGATATAGTGACCATGGACGACCTGGTTTACGACGTCGCCGTGCGCACCGCCAGTTACGCCCCGGAGATCTACTCCAGAGGCCAGTACAACAGCGATTACATCGTCTATTTTTGGCGTGACATCTGGCCAATCCTGCAGCGGCCTTTCAGCTACGGGTTCGTCGCCGACATCGACCCCATCGACGGCGGAGACCCGCATGAGAGCGGCCGCGGATCCGGCGGAAACTTCGACCCCGGACCGCTCTCCATCCCGCCCTTCGCCGGCGAAGACCCCGTAGACCGCCAGGACCGCGCTGCCCGCCGGGTGTTCCTCTATCACGTGCTACGCAAGGCTGGCCGCGAGAATAGCCTTCACGCCGATCCTCACAGGCCTGGGCACATTGACTACGCCATGCCACTGCTCTGCGGCGACAATCCGCTCTCCAATGACATTCCCTCCAAGTTTCTGCGCCTCACCGACACTATGCTTTTCCTGCTGCGGCAGTGGGCTGACGGCAAGTTCCTTAACGAGCAACTCGAAGACATCAAACCCGCACCGCTGCCGGAAGGCATAGCCCTCGACCGTGGCGTCCTGGGCAACGCGCTAGGCGGTGCGTTCTGCCCCGGAGCCGAGGTCAGCTGGATCATGCGCAACCCGGCCGTCTATTCCGCTCCCTACCGCATCCGTCTCTCCCCCTCGATTACTCCCGGCTCGCTGAGCCAACCCGTGGTCGTCGCTGACGCCGATACCCCTGCCGAGATTTCCAACGGCCTCGAGCCAGGAGACCTCACCAAGTACAGCGCTTTGCCCTGGCAGTCGGACTTTAACGAGTGCAGCACGCAGGACATTGACATCACCTACGAGAACTGGAACCTAATCGAGGCGGACTCCACCGGCGACACCTTCAAGAGCAAAACCTGGCTCACCTACTGGTGGCCGGCGCACCGCCCCGTCTATGTGAACGGTCTCGCCTGGTCGCCCACGCCGAACTCCAATGCCGGCGATCTGACGATGGTCGAGATCTGGTGGAAGCTCGGCTTCGTCGTTCCTGCTTCGAATTCGACACCAGAGACGCCCAACTTCACGCTCGTCGAGAATCAGATCGGCGGCCGTAAGTGACGCGGCGCAATCTCAGTCCCAACCCTCATGGGTCGAATCTTACGGTCGGATTTCCTCTTTATGAGAGCTTCGACTCGCTCGATGTCACCGGCCCTTTTCAGACCTTCACCTTCGCCAACATGGACCTTTTTCTGGTCGGGCCGACGCAACGCGCCGTAACATCGTTTGAAGGAATCGCCCTCCCACCGCGCTGCACGTTCGACACCTGCCCACAACTCGATCTGCTGTTTGTGCCCGGTGCTGCCGACCCGCTATCCGTACTGCGGCAGGGACAGCTCGGCAGCAATCCTCTTCTCGACTTTCTCGTACGACAGTCGCCGAACTGCAAACTGGTCTGCTCCGTGTGCACCGGTGCTATCCTGCTGGCTGCCGCAGGCCTGCTCGACGGCCATACGGTTACTACGCATTGGGCATTCAAGCCTGTGCTGCGGCTGTTTCCGTGTCGCGTTGTCGAGGATTACCGGCGTTACGTGCAGAGCGGTAATCGCATTACCGGTGGCGGTATATCCTCCGGTCTCGACGAGGCGCTCTACATCGTGAGTCTGCTGTATGGAACGGACGGTGCGCGCCGGGGTCAGCTTGGAATGCAATACCATCCGCAGCCTCTTTTCCATTGCGGAGATCCCGCTGACACCGACATCAAAGACAATCCCGGCATGGTGGAGGGCTGCATCGAAGCATTCGGAGTGGCGCAGGCAGTTGATGAAGCCAAAGCCTGGCTGCAAGCCCAGCCCGCGGGAAAATCATAGTGGCCTAACGGGCTCCTTCCCCCGCGCAAGGATGACCTGGGAGAGTCGGGACCCTGCGCGCGAGCACGGCTAGTGTTCTATGCGGAGGTGTGACGTCGAGCCCAGAACGGGGCGGTGGGCCAGTGTTGCTCTTCGGAGTAGTATGCGTGCTTAGCCCGCTGATAATCGGCGTATTCCGTGCGCGCCAGACGCGCGTACCGTTCGTGAGTCTCTGCGCCGCGCAGTAGAAAGTCGGCCGCAACAAACGACGCCATTTTACCGCTGCGCAACGCCTTCAGTATCCCCTGCGACGCGAGCGGGTCGAAGGTCATCGCTGCATCGCCGGCCGCCACCCAGCCGTGCCCGCCCACCTCGCTCAAAATCTGCGAGTGCGCCGCGAAGATCATCGGCTCCGTCTTCGGGACCGCTTCGCCCAACCGCCGCCGGGTATGTTCGGACTTAGCAAGCAGCGCGTGCCAGTTCTCCGGGCTTTTCAAGCTCATTTCCCGAATCAAGTCGGTGTCGCTCATCCATCCAGCAACCGTCGTGTGGCCAGGTACAGCTGTCGAGTACCACCAGCCGTTCTCTGCGGCTTCGATCAGCGTATCGTATGCGTTCCCGACGTTGAATAAAACGAAGACCCCGGCGAGTCTGTCGCTGCACATCGGCCGGGCCCCACGCTGCATCGCAAACCGCGCCGCCCTCCCGCTTGCATCGATGACAAATCGCGCGCGCGACGCCGAATGCTGAAATTGCAGGCGCCAGCCCCCATTTTCCTCGGCGGAGTCCCTCAAGGCCACCCCGCGCCGCACATCGACTCCCGAAGCGCGCACGCGGTCCAGCAGGATCTCATCGAAGCGCTTCCGGTCCAGACGCCAGCCGTTGCCATGAAGTGAAAACAAAAACTCACGCTCGTGGATATCCGCCGCGCCCCACGCCGCCTGAGTTCCAAAACTCTCGATTGCCGTGCCCTGCTCAAACGCTTTTTGCAGCGCTGCGCCGCAGCCCAGCGCCTCTAGTATCGGCATGGCAACCGGCGACAGCGTCTCGCCAGGCTTCCACTGCTCGGCATACCCCGCGTCGAAGATTGTGATGCTTGCCCCCATCATCAACTGCTGCGCAGAGAGAGCTGCCGCTACCCCCGCAGGCCCGCCTCCAATGATGGCGACATCCAGCATCTCCCCCTCTTCTTTCCGGAGCGACTGAGACTCGCTTGCCCACGTCCCTTCACGCCCGTACCTATCCTACAGTTAGCAGATTTCTTTGAATGTGATCTGGCCGGAATCTCGAGTCAGGGATGAAAGGCTCATCGCACCCTGCTTTCGAGCCGCAACAGATTTCTAGCTCGATACCGAATCTCGCGAATCGGTTCGTGTGTGAAGTTTGGAATGCCATGCACATTGAAGCGGGAAGCCAGGTCAGGATGCTGTTCCGTGTCTACCTTGAGGACGATGGCATGTCCGGTCATCTGCAGACGGGAAGAATCGTCATCGCGAGGAGGCCGATTCAGTCGGTCTGAATGGAAGCGAATGTTATCACTGACTCTGCCTCGGTCAATAGTTATTTTTGTCAAATGTGATGATTCTCACTCCTTTTGGATGGCTTCCACGGCCACTCCTAAACCCCTGTTCTCCCTTTTACAGATGAGGCACGTCCACGTGGTCCCGAAGGCTTCACGCTGGGAAGCCTGCCCCGACAATCGCTGGGATTCTTCCCGAGCCGCGGGCAATACATCAGTGATGGGCCAGACTTGACCTTCCACACCTTGCATGATCTCCCAGAAGCTCGTTTCCCGGGTCGGGCGAGTACTCGGCCGGAACGTATATTTACTTCGCTGCCGCCGTATTTGTCCGGCCGTGCAATGAGGAGTCGATCGCGCCTAACAGTGCCCCCGAGGCATCACTGGAGTGCTCCCAGAACATCACGCCTGCGAGTTTGTGCACGAGGACATATTTGCACTTCAACGCCAGCGACTGCGGATCTTCGTAGCTGACGAAGATCGGTTTCGCTGGATCGTATAGGTAGGGAGCTGAAGCGACCGGGTCCCAATAGCGGGTGAACCCCCCATTCAGCCACACTCGGGAGATGTCGTTGTAAGGCGCATAGGCGTTCGGCATCGCCTTACCCGGCTGGAATAAACCACGATTTTGGTCCGGCACCTCACCCCAAACATGTCCATAGAACGGTACTCCCAGCACGAGCTTCGCTGCCGGGACGCCGGCCTGCTCATATTCCCGGACCGACTGGTCCGCGGAAATATGCTTCGGGTCGAGGGGATTGGTAAATAGCGGAGCATGATGCCCGGTCACTTTGTCGTCTTCCGGCTCGTAGCAGTCCTAAGCCATGAGATTGACCGAGTCCACATACCTCTGCACTTTCTCCATTTCCGTGTGGGCCAGGAACTGGCTCGATGCCCCGGTTGCGATGGTGAGGAAGAGTTGGCGGTGAAGGCGCCTCTCCCCGTGGTTGAAACGCTTGCGTAGCTCCTTGAGCAGCAGCGTGTAGTTCTGCTTATCTTCCGGCCGATAAGTATGCCCGGCGCCCGCCATGCCGGGATACTCCCAATCGATATCCAGGCCGTCGAGCTGGTAGCGATCAACGAACTCCACCGCGTTCTCGACAAATAGCTTTCGGCTTCCTCTGGTAAGCGCCATGTCGGAGAACTTGTCCGACCACAACCATCCGCCGACCGAGACCAGCACGGTTAGTGCCGGATTCTTACGCTTCAGCGCCAGCAGGACGGCGAAATTGTCTCCATCCGACGGGTAGCCCGGTACGATGCGGCTTGCCTGGATATTGGCAAACGCATAGTTCACCCGGGTTAACTTACCGGCATCGATCTCACCGGGCGGTAGGACGCCGTTGCGCGCAAAGACATAGGCAACGACCCGGATAACAAATGGACAAGTGGCCCGCATATCCGTGGCCCATATCGACGGGAATCTACGTTACCAGTCCCGTAAGCTGGAACTCGCGTACACTTCGAGCAGAATTGACAGGAGCGGGACTCATTGTCGATTAAGTCCCAGCTAGGCCGCATCCCCATGAAACGAAGAACATTTCTGAAAACCGCTACCATTGCAGGCGGCTGTTGATCGCATGGCCGCTTTCCCGAAGCTTCGGGACAATGGCCGATGACGGGTTTACGCTAATGGACCTCCACATTCACCTCACAGAAACCCTCACGATCGACCAGGTGATGGAGATTTCCAAAAAGACAGGAGTCCAGTTCGGCATCATGGACCATCCTGGAGGCGCCATTACTGACGACGCCGGATTGAGACGGTTCATCGATTCGCTCAAGCCGTACCCGGTGTACTGCGGTCTGCAGCCGATGAGTCCGGGCTGGTCCAAGAGTTTCTCGCCCGAAACCATCAAGCTGCTGGATTACGTCCTGATGGATCCCCAGACTATTCCCAATGGCAATGGGTACGGACAGACGCCGCGCATCTGGATTTCGACACATATGTTGATGACCCGCAGGAATTCATGGAAACCTACATGACTCACAATCTAGAGGTCATCAACAACAACGAACCGCTGAACATCTTCGGATGGCCGCTCTTCCTGCCGGTCTGCATCGCACGCGACTATTACACGTTGTGGACCGAGGAAAGAATGCAGAAAATCCTCGAGGCCCTAAAAGGAAAAAACCTTGCAGTGGGGATAAACGACACCGCCCATACGCCGCATGAAAAAATTCATTGGCATGGCGAAAGAACGGGGGCTGAAATTCACCTTCGGCTCCGACACCCGCGATCAAAAAGCCGGCCGCCTTGACTACTGCAAGTATGTTGCAAAAAGATGCAACCTGAAGAAAGAGGGCTTCTTCCTGCCTAAGCGAGCTCTGAATAGCGCCTAGCCAGGTCGGGCCGCCGGTAAATGAGAAGTAACGATTGCTGGCGAGAAATCCATAGTGCCGTATCGACGGTGCTCCGCAGGCAGGACGTGGGCGGTGGCGATGGAGATGGGCGGAGCATTGTCGATAGGGCGATTTGCAGTGAGCCGCTAGCGCGTCTCTATGGGGATTGAATGCGGTTCGCGGGCTGCGAAGATATGGCGTGGACAGTTTTGGCGGCTTGGTTGGGAGGTGGACACGGGCACGAGGATGAAGAGTGTGGGTTGTTCAGGTTGATGGCTGAGGTGGGAGGTTGGCGCGAGGTATTCTGAGCACAGGGATGCTGCGACGGGGGATGGACTCGTTGGCATGGGACTGGGAGTTGTTTTCTGTTTAGACATAGTAGGTGGGGTTCAGGAAGAGTCGACTGGGCTAGGGCGTGTTAACACTAACTAGGTATCTAAGAGCTTCGACGATGAGCGCGAAGTGGAGGAAGGCGAGGAATACCAGATCGAGTTTGTCGAAGCGTGAGAAGATACGGCGGAAACCTTTGAGTCTGCGGAACAGCCGCTCGATCTCGTTGCGGCGACGATACATGGCTTTGTCGTATTGCCACGGCTCCAGGCGGTTATGTCGCGGCGGAACCACCGGAATGAAGCCAAAATCCAGCGCCAATTGCAGGGTTTCGTTGTCCTCGTAGGCCCGATCCATGACCAGGTGCAGGGGTGCGGGCAAGGGTCCGATGCCGCCCAACAGTTTGCGGCCTTCGACAGTATCGGAGGCTTGGCCGGGGGAGAGCGCGAAGGTTATGGCCGTTCGAGCATCTGCGGCAACCATATGAATCTTGGTGGTCCATCCGCCGCGCGACTTGCCGATGGCTTGCGGTCGGTTTTTTTTAAAGCGCCCATGCCGTCGGGGTGAACCTTGACGGTGGTCGAATCCAGGCTCCCGGCTTCGATGCGGATGCGTACGATCTGCTCGCGTTGCAACTGCTCGAAGACGTTGTCCAGCACGCCGCTCTTGGACCAGCGGTTCATACGGGTGTAGATGGTATGCCAATTTCCGAAGCGTTTGGGCAATCCGCGCCACTTGCAGCCATGCTCGGCGACATAGAGCAGGGCGTTGAGCAGTTGCAGGTTGTCAAGTTTCACGTTGCCGCGCTGGCGGGGAAGACTGGAGGCAATACGCTGGTACTGCGCTTCGGTGATCTCCATGCAGCGCAGCATAACACAGAATTACAAATTAGTGTTAACACGCCCTAGGCGAATTTCGCGGCAACTCGGAAAATCCGTGTGCATCCGGGCGAACCTGCGGTTGCTTGCTTCCTGGCGATTGGGGAAGCAAAGCATGGTGTCGGCGCAGCATTAAACCCTTCTAATGTTCCTGGTCATTTCATTGCACAGACTGCTGTTGTAGGGAGCATCCCGCTTGGGGATGGGTGGCGCGCCGATGAAGGGCGTGGGGAGTGTCTATGGCCGCAGCAATCGACGGAATGGAAGACATCGTTCAAGAGTTCCTAGTCGAGAGCGCGGAGGGCCTGGACTTGCTGGAACGTGATCTCGTCGATCTGGAACGCAAGCCCGAGTCGCCCGAGCTTCTGGCAGAGATTTTTCGGGTTGTACACACGCTGAAAGGCAACAGCGGAGTGCTGGGCTATGCCAAGCTGGAGTCGGTGGCCCATGCCGGAGAAGAGTTGCTGTCCCGCTTGCGTGATGGTGAGCTATCTATGAGTCAGGAGCTCACTACCGGGTTGTTAGCCATGGTAGATGGGATTCGCGGGATGCTGACCGCGGTTGAAGAAAATGGCAATGAAGGAGAGCACGATTGCACGTCTTTGGTGAGCTTGCTGACTGTGCTTGGAGCAAGCTCGTCGCCGGCCAAAAATCCCGGTGAAGGAGCCGAAGCCGAAAAAGGAGTGACGGGTCCCTCGGGGCTGAAGTGCCCTGGAACCACGCCCACGCCGCAGAATGGGGCGCCGGAAGCGCGCCTACCGGACTCCTCCACTGGAAGCATCAGGGTAGGGGTTGAACTGCTCGACCGCATGGTGAACCTGGTGGGAGAGCTGGTTGTGGCGCGCAGTCAAGTCTTGCATCTTACGTCAGGGCCACCCGATTCCGGGTTCGCCGACGCAGCTCAGCACCTGACAATTGCGACCGCCGGCCTGCAAGAGTCGGTGATGAAGGCGCGAATGCAGCCCATCGGCAACCTTTGGAACAAGCTTCCCCGGCTCGTCCGCGACATGGCCGTGCAATACGGCAAGGAAATCGCAATCGAGATGAAAGGCGCGGAGATCGAACTCGACCGCACCATCCTGGAGGCCATGAAGGACCCGCTGACCCACATTCTGCGCAACGCGATCGATCACGGCATCGAGAGTCCCGGAGCACGCCAGCAAGCAGGAAAAACTCCCGCCGGCCATCTGCGATTGAACGCCTTCCAGCAAGGCGGACGGGTGTATTTGGAAATCGGTGACGATGGAGCAGGCCTTGATCTGGGTCGAGTGCGGAAGCGCGCCCTCGATCGGGGACTGATTACGGCGGAGCAGGCTGCAAACCTGAGCGAGCGCGAGTTGGCCAATCTGCTCTTTGCTCCGGGCTTCTCCACTGTGGAGACGGTGACCAACCTCTCCGGCCGGGGAGTTGGGTTGGACGTAGTGAGGACCAACATCGAACGAATTGGCGGGGTGGTCGACCTGAACAGCGTGACTGGCCGGGGAACGACGTTGAAAATCAACCTGCCACTGACGCTGGCCATTTTGCCGGCTCTGATCGTCGGCTGTGGCGGCGAGCGCTTCGCTATTCCGCAGACCAGTCTGCTTGAGTTGATTCGCCTGGAACCTGGGCATATGCCCAACGCGATTGAGCAAGTTTACGGAGCGCCGGTCTATCGGCTGCGCGACCGGCTACTGCCCCTCATATTTCTCGATAGCCTGTTGCAGCTTCCGCGGCAAGATTCCGAGGCCCTCTATGTCGCCGTGGTGGAAGCGGGCACCCGCCAATTCGGGCTGGTCGTGGACAGGGTCAGCGATACGGAAGAACTGGTCGTCAAGCCACTGAGCCGGCAACTGAGGAAACTGACGTGCTTTGCGGGCGCGGCGATTTTGGGTGATGGACGCGTGGTGCTCATCCTCGACGTCATGGGCGTGGCACAACTGGCAAATCTCTCGAGCCACCTGTCATCCCAAACTGGAGACGAGCCAACCACACTCGCACTCCATCCGATACCTGCTCGCCAAAGTTGGATAACCTTTCGAGGCTACGCAGGAGCCAGGTTTGCGCTGTCCACGCCAGCGGTTGTGCGCTTGGAAGAAATTCCGGCGCGGACGGTTGAGCGATCGTATGGCCGCGAGGTGATCCAGTACCGTGGGGGGATTCTGCCGCTCTTGCGCCTTTCCAACCTGTTTCATGAGCCATCACCTGAGCGCGAGGTGCTGCAGGTCATGGTGCTGCAGCAAGCCGGCGAGAGCATGGGACTGGTGGTGGACCGGATAGAGGACATCGTCGAGGAAACGGTGGAGTTCCGAAGCCAAGGACAAAGCGGCCTGTTTCAGGGAACGGCCGTGATTCAAGAGCGCGTGGCCGACGTGCTTGCCCCGAGCCGTTTGTTCGCCCTAGCGCGGGGGGCGACCACTCCAGTGGCAGCGGGCAGGTGAAGTCATGGATGCTGAGCTACGCTTTTGCACATTTTTCGTGGGTGGATTGTGGTTCGGCATTCCGGTCGAGTCCGTGCGCGAGATACTTCGGGAGCAGACACTGACGCGTGTGCCGCTGGCGCCGCCGGAGATCGCCGGGCTGATGAACGTGCGCGGCCAGATCGTGACCGTCGTCGATCTAAGCTCGATCCTGGAATTGCTGCCACGCTCTGCCGGCCAAGCCGCGATGAATCTCGTGTTGAGTGGCGAGAGTGGCGCGGTCAGTCTGCTGGTGGATGAAGTCGGAGAACTAGTGACGCCGGGGCACGATAGTTACGAAACGGCGCCTGAGTCGTTGTCATCGGCAGCGCGCGAACTGGTGCCGGGTGTGTACAAACTGCCGGATGGACTTTTGCATGTGCTGGCGCTGAAGGCGGTGGTGGCCCCGGCCTAGCCAGGAGAGGCGCGAAGAGGACGCCCCTAAAGAAGTACGTCCGTTTGCCGATGAGCTTGGCAGTCGGCTTCCCGTTTGCAAGGAGGAGTGTCCGTGCGCAAATCAAGTGCAATGACGGTTGCAGGCATCGTGGTGTTTTTTCTGGTGTTGGCCGGAGGAGCGCGTGGCGATGAGAATCATGTTACGGACATGCGGGCAGTGGTCCATCGCACCCAGCCGAATTATCCCGAGATTGCCAAGCGTCTGAACCTGTGCGGCGTGGTGATGGTGAAGGCGGCGGTGGCGGCTGACGGGCATGTGAAGTCCGCGACGGTGGTCAGCGGCAATCCGATTCTGGGGCAGGCTGCCAGCACGGCGGTGCGGGATTGGGTCTTTGTGCCGGGAGCGGAGGAGATGGTTACGGTCGGCGTTACTTTCAATCTGCGCTAACAATAGGCAGCCCGCACTACGGAGCGAGCAGCGATGAACTGGTTTCGCAATCTGTCCATCATCAAGAAGCTTCTTGTGAGCTTCGCCATCATCGGTGGAATGGGTGCAGCGATCTTCGTTTGCGGAGTCGCCACGATCCGGGCCATGGTGCAGAGCAATGCGGCCTTGTACGAACATGGCGCATGCTCGCTGGACCAGGTGACCAACCTGTCCACTTCTTACCAGCAAGTGCTGGTCACATTGCGCGACGTGGCGCGGAGCGGCAACCCGGAGGACATGCGTGAGCAGATCGAATTGCGCAAGGCTTATTCCGGGCTGGTGACGCAGAGCCTGGATTTGCTGGAATCGTCCATCAGTTCACCCGTGGCCCGGCAGTCGATCGAGGAGTTTCGCAAGAACCGCACTGGCCTGCAAGTGGAGGTGGAAAAGTTCGACGAACTGGCGTTGGCGGGCAACCGACAGAGGGCTGAGCAATTACTCGACCACGGCGAGCTGAAGCGCCTCGCGGAGGCGCAGGTGGACTTGATCAACCGTATTTCAACGGCAGTCACCGCGGCGGCCAAGCAAACCAACGACCAAGCCCGCTCCGTAACCTTCCGCAGTCTGGTCCTCATGATTGGGTTTGCCGTACTAGGAACGGTATTCGAGATTCTACTTTGCTGGATCATGGTGCGAACCATCGGTAGCGTGGTGGGCGAGTTGCGAATAGCGGCAGAGCGGCTGGCGGTGGGCGATCCGGAGGTGCCGATTACAGTTCGCTCGGGCGACGAACTGGGGGCGCTGGCCGACTCGTTCCGTAAAGTGGCAGCGATGTATGAAGACCGGGCGAGTGTCACGCAGCGTATCGCGGCGGGAGACATGGATGTCAGCATAGAAGTGGCCTGCCCACACGACGTGATGGGCAAGAGCCTGCAGCTTTGCGCGGCCAACGTGCAGGCGCTGGTGCAAGACTCGACCAAGCTGGCCGAGGCGGCAGTGGCCGGGAAGCTCGACGTACGCGCCGATGCGAGCCGCTATGCAGGCGGATTCCGCGAGGTGATCGAGGGTCTGAATCGTACCTTCGAGGAGCTCCGCAAGCCGTTACGGGTGGCGACCCACATACTGGAGAAATTCAGTCATGGCGAGCTGCCCTGGCCGATTCGCGAGGAGTATCAGGGCGAGTACGACAATCTGAAGCAAAGTACGAACCGGGTGATTGAGGTAGTCAAGCAAACGCAGGCCGGGATGCGATCTCTGGTGCAGGCCGCTATCGAAGGCCAGCTCGAGGTGCGAGCCGACGCGACCAAGTATGAAGGCATTCATCGCAAACTGTTCGAGGGCATCAACCAGTTGCTGGATGCCATGCTGCTGCCCATCGCAGAGGGAAACCGGGTGCTGAAGCAGATTCGCGGCGGGAACCTGCGCGAACGCATGGAGATTGATTGCAAGGGCGAGCACCAGAAGATGAAGGAAGCCGTCAACGGGGTGCACGACTGGCTGAAAGAACTGGTGGATTACGTTACGCGTATCGCCAATGGAGACATGACTGCCCGCATGGAAACGGCGTCGGAGGACGACCAGCGACAGGAATGGCTGGTGTTGCTGAAGAGCAACATCGTTCGCCTGCAGGGCGAATTGTGGCGGCTGATTCTGGCAGCGCAAAAGGGCGACCTGTTGGCCCGGGGCGATCCCCGGCAATTCAAAGGGGCTTACGCTGAACTGCTGAATTCGGTAAACGAAATGCTGGAGGTGTTCTGTTCGGCGATGCAGCGGGTGGCACAGATGAGCGAGCCTTTATCGCAAGCGGCGGCCGAGTTGGGCCGGGTTTCGCAGGAGATGAGCTGGAGCACCGGTCAAACCGCCAACCAGGCGAACGTGGTGTCGGCGGGGTCGGAACAGGTGAGCCGTAATATCCAAACGGTGGCCACGGCTGCCGACGAGATGGGGGCCAGCATCAACGAGATCGCCAAGAACACCGCGGAGGCGTCGAAGGTGGCGACTGCGGCGGTGCATTCGGCGGAACAGACGAATGTCACCATCGGGAAATTAGGCCAGAGTAGCGCGGAAATCGGTCAGGTGGTAAAGGTGATCACATCGATTGCGCAGCAGACCAACCTGCTGGCTTTGAATGCCACTATTGAAGCGGCGCGCGCGGGAGAAGCGGGTAAGGGCTTTGCCGTGGTGGCGAACGAGGTGAAGGAGTTGGCGAAAGAAACCGCTAAGGCAACCGAGGACATCAGCCACAGGATCGAATCCATTCAGGCTGACACCAGAGGAGCGGTGGCGGCCATCGGGCAGATCGGTTTGGTGATCGGCCAAATCAATGACATACAAAATAATGTCGCCAGCGCAGTCGAGGAGCAGAGCGTGACGACCAATGAGATCACGCGCAGCCTGGCGGAAGCGGCCCGGGGAGGAGTAGCGATCAGCGCCAGCATTGCGGCGGTGGCGGAAGCGGCGCGTTCGGAGGCTACAGGAGTCGTGCAGACGCAGAAGTCGGCGGAGACAGTGGAAAGGATGGCGGAGGAGCTGCATGCACTTTTGGCGCGCTTTCAATATCAGAAGGCCGGGATGCCTGAACTGACAACGGCCGGCAATCGGCTGGAGACCGTGGGAGTGCGGTGAGGTGGGATGACACCATGCCAAAATGGGCGCAGCCACCCGCCTTTAGGTCAGGCTAAGGACCGGAAAGGCTTCTTCTTCCGTGTATTTTGTGGTCTAATGCAAAAGCGGTCTTTATACGATTCAGTCCGAAGTTCCTTAGGGAATATGCTCGGTTTGCCACTCTTAACTTTCTGGTCATCGCGTCGCACCGCGAACGGATTCTCATCGCAGAGCCACCTCAGCAATCTGGCTTCGACCGCGTTGTGTCTGCTGGCGCTCTTGGCCAGCGTTCCGGCGTACGGTGTGACCCACGCCAAGGTTCATAAGACCCGTCATTCTGCTGTGTATCCCGTTCCGCACTGGCACTTCAGCCGATATACGAAGATGTTTCCAGGCTCGCACGACATGCTGGTACAGCAGAACGAAGAACTGAACCGTCTGCAACTGCCTCGGATTTCGGATGAGGGAGAACTTGCGCGGTATGAGGCGACGCAGGTGCTGGTTCCGGTGAATGAGACCGATGCGCTGAAGATTGCGGCCGACTTGCCGGAGAGCCGACGTTACTGCCGCCCCTGGACCCGGGATTTTCTGCAGGATTTCAGCCAGGCGTACTACACCCAATTCCATAGCCCGTTGCAGGTGAATTCGCTGGTGCGAACGGTGGAACAGCAGCAAAGGCTACGCCGTCACAACCGCTACGCGGCGCCGGAGTGGGGTGACACGGCTTCCACCCACTTGACCGGAGTTACCTTTGATTTGTCCCGCCGCGGCTTGACGGGCGAGCAGTACGGTTGGATCCTGGCTTACCTGCTGCCCCTGAAAGAATCGGGGATGGTAGATCCCATCGAAGAAAGCCAGCCAGTTCTGCATGTGGTAGTTTTCGAGAAATACTCCGACCATCTTGAGCTGAAGAACAGCTGGTCCGAAGCCAACGAGCCTACTGAGGCCAGCCTGTTAGGCAGCGCAGGCGCAAGCCAGCCCTAGCAGAATTCCACAACTGTTTGAACTCTTGCCGGCGCGGACGGTGGGAGGGTTTTCGCCGCCTGCATCTGAGCAGGAACCAGTCAATTGGACGCTCCGTACAACGCCAGAGCGGGAATTTGAGTCTCATTGCTGACGGCAGCTGAGCTGACCGCAGGTGAGAAGAATGCTTTGGACGATTTTTGCGATTCTGCTGGTTCTCTGGTTATTGGGGTGGGGCTTCCACATTGCAGGAAGCCTCATCCACCTGGTGCTGGTGTTGGCGGTGATCGTGTTGATCATCAACCTGGTGACGGGACGAAGAACGGTTTAGGGCGAGTGGAAGTGCCGCCCCGGCTGGAAGCCGGCTCTGGATAGAAACAGGCCGCCAGCGCGGCGCCGCAGGGGCTGTTATGAAACGTCGGCCGTCCGCTGAAGCGGACTCGCTTTGCCCTCCCAGCGCTGAATGAAGCGGTGGGCTATCACCTATCGCCGCAGGGCGGCTGCGGACCGCTTTGTTCCCCAACCCGCCCAGGACAAGGGTTTCGTAACAGCCGCTAAAGCGCCACTCTACCGTAGCGCTATCATCACTCGCTCCGCAGGGCTTTCATTGGGTCTACCAACGCGGCGCGGCGGGCGGGGATGAGAGCGGCCAGAGACACGACCACCCCCACCAGCACAGTCCCCATTAGCAATGTGAGCGGATCGCCGGAGCTGACGCCGTACAGTTGGCTACGCAATAGCCGGGCCAGCAGCAACGAAACTGGAATGGTGACGGCGATACTGATTCCGGCCAGCCATAGGACATCGGTTAGAACCAGCCGCATCACGCCGGAACGCTGCGCTCCCAGCGCCATGCGAATACCGATTTCCCGCGTGCGTTGCGCGGTGCTGTAGGCCAGCACACCGTAAAGGCCGATGGCCGCCAGCAGAACAGCCAGCACCGCAAAACTGGCCGAGAGCACGGCAATCAAGCTTTCGGTGGAGAGGTCTTCGTCGATCTGGTCGTCCACCGTTTTCATATAGGTCAGCGCGAGTTGCGGGTCCAGCTGCTGCATTGCGGAACGAATATTCGATTGCGCAAGCTGAGGCGGCTGCCAAGTGCGCACATAGAAGTAGAGCGAGTTCGGGTCAGCCAGTTGGTAACGGGGGCGAAAGACGGTGGCCAGCGGCTGTTCGCGCAAGGTGTGCTTGGTGTCTCCGACGACACCGATGATCTCCGTATCCATTTTGGAGTCGGCTGCGCCGAACGTGATCAAGTGACCGACCGCGTTGCGTGGGTCGCCGAAATAGCGCCGCGCAAAGGCGTCGTTCACTACCGCGACATTAGGCTTGCCGGTAACATCCTGATCGGTGAAAGTGCGGCCGGCCAGCAAAGGAATTTGCAGTGCAGAAAAATAGCCGGGCGTGACCGCCGGCTCTTCCGCCTGCCTGTTGTCTTCCTCCTTGTAAACATAGCCGGCGATGGTGACGCCACCCGTCTGCGACGAGCCGATGAGGTCAGGATCGTCGGTAGCGCCGACACCGCGGGTACCGGGCAGGGCCGCCAGGGTTTGTTCCACGCGCTTGTAGAGGTCGAAGGTCTGCTCGGACTGATATCCAGCCAGGCGGGGATTAATGCCAAAAGTTACCAGGTGTCCGGCGGTGAATCCGACATCGACCGAGTGCAGGTTACGAAGCGTGCGGACGAAGAGTCCCGCGCCAACTAGCAGCATCAAGCTAAGACCGATTTGCACCGCGACGGATAGCCGACGGAAACGCAATACGCCACCGGAGCCGGTGGTATTTTGCTGCTTGAGAGAATTTGCCAGGTCGGGACGCAGGAAGCGCAACGCCGGAGCCAGACTGAACGCTAACGAAACCAGAAAGGCGAGCACAAACGCAAACAGCAGGATGCGGAAATCGGGGCGGGTATTGAATGGAAGATCGGAGGCGGAGCTGCCAACGATGCGGCGAAGCAAGGTGCGACTGACGGCAGGGGCCAGCAGCACTCCGACGAGACCACCCAGCAGGCCGAGGATCAGTCCCTCAGTCAAAAGCTGGCGCACAATTTGCCAGCGGCCGGCGCCCATGGCATAGCGCACGCTGATTTCGCGGGCGCGACCCGCGGCACGAACCAGCAGCAGGCTGGAGATGTTTACGCAAGCCATGACCACCAGAAGCCCGACCATGCCCATCAGGACCATCAGCGGCGTGCCGACCTGATCACGGAAGGGCGAAAAGCCGCGCGCGCTGTCGAGTAGTTGCAGTCTGGCGTCGTCGAGGAAGCGCTTGCGCCAGCGCGCCTGATGTTGGAAGCTCTTGAACTCTTCTTCGCGCAAGCTGTGCCAGAGAAGGCCGGCCGACAGCTCGGCACGCTCGCGAGTTACGCCCGGCTGCAGACGTCCGACCACGGTCATCCAGTAGGACTTGCGGTCGTCCAAGTCCGGCCAGCGTGGGGTAATGATGTTCTTGGCGGTCAGGGGCACGAAGACGTCTTGCGGCGAGCCGGCCACGATGCTGTGGAACTTTGGAGGAGCGACCCCAACAATGGTGAAAGGATTGGCGTTGATGTGCAGGGTTTGACCGATAACATGCGGATCGGCCCCCAGCTCACGAACCCAATAGTTAAAGCTCAACACCGCCACGGGAGCGGCGCTGGCCGATTCATCGGAGGGCAGCAGAAGACGGCCCATGGCCGATTGCAATCCGAGCACAGGAAAGTAATTGCCGGAGACCAGCTCGCAGTTCGCCATGTCGGGCTTATTGTTCCACTCAACGGACACGGTCTGCTGATCGTTGGCGATGAGGCCGGCGAAAACCGTGTTCTTCTCGCGCAGGTCGCGATACATGGGATAAGAGAAGTAATCGTTGTCCTCGCCGCCGTAGGAGTTGTAGTGTCCGGGAGCGTCGCCGGTGTAGCGCAGGCGTACCAGTTGCTCGGGATGGCTCACCGGCAAGGAGCGCAGCAGGGCCTGATCAAGCAAGGTGAAGATGGCGGTGTTGGCGCCGATGCCCAACGCCAGGGTGCCGATGGCAACCAGGGTGAAGATGGGCGACTTGCGCAGCTGGCGCAGGGCAAAACGGAGATCTTGGAGAATCATGAATAGCTCCTAGCACTCAGCACTCAGCATTCAGCGCTCGGCATTCAGCATTCAGCGCTCGGCATTCAGCAACCAGCGCTCGGCATTCAGCAACCAGCATTCAGCAATCAGCCGGTTCGGGTGAGGCTGCGAATGGATGCTGACTGCCAACAAATGTCTTAATCACGCATGCCGTCCCTACGGGACTCGTTCTTTTCTTTTCACCCTACCCAGGACTCCGCTGCGCTGCGTCCTGGGCTAACGGCACTTCCACCCTTGCGGGGTTCGACCTGCGCTTGACCCTGTCCACGCGCGAACCGAAACTGAGTACGCACACAGAGTCCCACGGGACTCGTTCTTTTCTTTTCCACCCTACCCAGGACTCCGCTGCGCTGCGTCCTGGGCTAACGGCATTTCCACCCCTGCTCCACCCCGGTTTCGTCGGCTCGTGATGACAAAAACCGGATGGCGCGCCTCTTTAAAAAGTATCCAAGTTCGAGTTTCAGCAAAGTGCAAAAGCCGATCTCACAGAGGCTAAAGCCCGGATTTTGTTCAGCGTCGTTCGGCACGGCTAAAGCCATGCCCTGATACCAAGCTGTGTCTACTCCGTTCGCAATGCTTTCATCGGTTCGATGGAGGCGGCGCGGCGAGCAGGCAGATAACTTGCCAGCAGCACGGTGGCCACCAGAATCGCCATGGCGGAAAGCCAGGGCAGCGGAGTCAACATGCCAACCTTGAACAGCAAGCTGGAGAAGATTTTGCTGAAGGCCAGGGTGGCAAGCGTTCCGAAAAGCACTCCGACGACGGCGAGCCGCATGCCCTGCAGCAAAACCAATTGCATCACGGTGGCGCGCTGAGCGCCCAGGGCCATGCGGACTCCGAGTTCGCGCGTGCGCATGCGCACCGAGTAGCTGATGACTCCGTACAAACCAAGCGCCGCCAGCAGCAGTGCCAGCCCGGCAAAGGTGGTGAGCAGCAGAACCACGAAGCGGCGGCCAATCAGCGATTCGTCAACCCGGCGCTCCATGGTCTTGACGTCATAAATGGGGACGCTGGGATCCACCGACCGTACGGCAGCGGCCAGGTCGCCCTTTAAATCATCGGGTGATCTTGAGCTGCGCACCACAATGGCGGTTGACAACTGCGGAGCCTGGGCGGCGGCAAGGTAGTAGAAGCCCTCATTCGGGTCCGACTCCAGAGACGACGAGTGGGCGTGCGCCACCATGCCGACGATGGTGTACCACGGGCCCTTGCTGTTGAAACCAATGTGCTCTCCGACGGGATTTCTGCCAGGCCAGTACTGGTGCGCGAGGGTGGTGTCGACGATGGCAACCAACTCGGTACCCTGACGATCCTGCGGGGTGAAGTCGCGTCCGGCAACCATGGGCACTCGCAGGGTGGAAAAGTAATCGGGAGAGACGGCGCGAATGTTGCCGTGGGAGCCGGGATCATTCGGCGGGAGAGTTTCTCCTTTGACCTGGAAGCTGGCCGAGCCACCCTGATTGTCGAAGGGGACGGAGTCGGCGAGCGCGGCACTGCTGACCCCGGGAATGGCCTGCAGCCGGTCTTGCAGCGAACTAAAGAAGGCGGCGATTTTCGCGTCGCTGGCTGCTTGTTCAGCCGCGGCCTGCTTGGCGGCGGTTTCTTTGTCGATTGCCTCCTTAACCGCCGATGCGGTGGAGACTGGCTGAGCGACACCGTAAACCGTTTGCGGCAGCGAGAAGCGGGCCGACAGCACGCCGCTGGGCTGGAAGCCAGTCTCGACCTGCTCCAGGGCTTTGAGACTGGTGAGCAGCAGGCCGGCGGCGGTGAGCAGGAGAAGCGAGAGCGCGATTTGCGCAACCACCAGAGTAGAACGCGCGCGATGCTGCATCATGCTGCCGGTGCCGGAGCGGCCACCTTCCTGAAGGGCATTGAACCATCCCGGCTGAGTGCGTTGCCAGGCGGGAACCAATCCGCAGAGCAGCGAGCAAAGGACGGCGATGGCAGTGACAAACAGCAACACCGGGCCATGGAACGAAGGCTGAATCTGCGTGCCAAGCGTGGCGGGCAGATAGCGTAAAAGCAGGGGAGCGGTGGCGAGCGCTGCGATGGATCCGAGCGCAACTCCGGCGACCGTCAGCACAGTGCTTTCCACCAGGGCCTGACCAAGCAGGCGAACGCGTTGCGCTCCCAAGGCCACGCGAATGGCGAGATCGCGTTCGCGCGCGGAAGCCCGTGCCATCTGAAGTCCGGCGATGTTGGCGCAGGCGATGAGCAGTACCATGCCGACGGCGATGAGCAACATGGTAAGCGGCTTACGCAGGTTGCCGCCAATGAATTCGGTGAGCGGTATGGAGAACATGCCCCAGGCGCTGACGCGGCCGTAACTGGTGTTACCTTCGGAGACGATGTTTTCCTGGGCCTTGCGATCGAGATAAGCATTCGCCTGCTGCAGGGTTACGCCAGGCTGCAAGCGGGCCACGGCAAACAGATTCTCGTTGTAGCGGTAGTTGGGGTCGTGATAACGCGATGGAGGAAACGCGATGGGCACCCAAAGCTCTGCCGCGTTGGGCCAGTTGAAGGAAGGCCCCATTACGCCAATGACGCGATACGACTGATTGTTTAGAGTCAGGCTACGGCCGACGATGTCTGGATCGGAGCCGAAGCGCTGCTTCCACGTGCGATAAGAGAGCACAGCTTCGTTGCCCGCGCCGGGCTGGTCCTCATCGGGGGTGAAGACACGACCAAGGTAGGGACGAACCCCGAAGGTATCGAACCATCCGGATGAAACCATGGCGCCATTGAGCAGTTCGGGATTGCCGTTATCACGAGCGTAGTTGAATCCTCCGGCCTGCATCACCGCGCCCGAGGAGAAAATGTTTTTGCCCGCGACGGCGTCGCCAAAGTCGGGCGCCGACATGCTGATGTTGCTAAGGTCAGGCATAGAACCATAGCGGGCACGCATTGCGACCATTCCGTCGGCATGCGGAATGCCACTGGGGTTCAACAGCACCGCATTGGTAACCGAGAACACCGCGATGTTGGCGCCGATGCCGAGAGCCAGCGTCAGGACAGAGACGGCAGCGAATCCGGGTGACTTGCGGAGCTGACGGAGAGCGTAACGAAATTCGTGCAAGATGGTATGCATGATGTTTTTCCGGTGGCAGTTAGCACTTAGCCATTAGCCGTTAGCAATAATCGTTTTCTAACCGCGGATTAGCGCGGATTCTTTTGGTGATCTGGATCCTGTGTCTCCGTGCGAATCCGCGGCTGTTGTTCTGGTCGCGCTTTGGCGGTCGTTCGAGGAACCGCGGGTCCCTCGAATCCGCTGTGCTCGGCTCAGGATGACACAACTAACGTTCACTCCGCTCGCAGCGCTTGCATCGGTTCGAGTGCTGAAGCCCGGCGGGCGGGCAGCAAAGTTGCTATGAGTGCTGCTCCCAACAGCACCAGGCTGATTACCAGGTACACCACAGGTTCGGCACTGCGCACACCGAACAGGAGGCTGGCGATCAGCCGCGTCAGGGCCAGTGACAACAACAACCCCGCGACCAGTCCACAGGCAACCAGCTTCAGCGCCTCCTGCAAAACCATGGAAAGGACCGAGCGGCGGTCCGCTCCCAAGGCCATTCGCACGACGATCTCCTGGGTGCGAATGGAAACGCCGTACGAGATCACACCGTAAATTCCGATTGCAGCCAGCAACAACGCCATGGCGGCAAAAATCCCCAACAGTAGCGCGTTAAAGCGCGATTGCGCGACCGAGCGCCCAAGCAACTCGGTCATGGGATGGACCTCGGCGACCGGCTGTTGCGAATCCATCGCCGCGACCGCATTCCGAATTGCGCCCGCCACGGCTGTTGGGTCGCGATCGGTACGAACCGCAAACATCGGACCGCTGCTCCAGCCTTCGCCCGCGAACTGCGTGACCGGCACGAACACTTCGGGATCGGCAGGCTGGTTGGCGTCATTGTTCTTCAAGTTGGCAACCATACCGACCACGGTACGGTCGAGCCGAACATCGGCAGGCCTTGCGACGGCGCGGAACTCCAGAGCAGGAGAAGCCGGGCGGCATTGGGGTAAGGCAGCGCCCGCAGTAAGAAAGCATTGACCACGCTGAAGATGGCCGTGTTGGCGCCGATTCCCAGCGCCAGCGTGAGGACGGCAACCGCGGTGAAGCCGGGCGACTTCAAAAGCTGGCGCAATGCGTACCGAAGATCTTGCAGCATAGAGTTCTCCGCGTCTCCGCTTACCGGGTTGCCGGCGCGAAGAGGGTTCGACAATGACAATGCAAGGTGCTGGCCACGCCGGGGGGCTTTGTTGTCAGTAACTTGGCGTGCACCAAGACCAGAGAATGTCCGCCAGCGAAACGTCGATGTTCGCAGCCGGACAGGCATTACAGGCGAAGAGGATGCATGGGGAACCGAGTTCTTCGGTCTCCAGGCGTCTTGGAAGGAAAAACACAAAAGGCCCAGCAGTTAGCCGGGCCTTCTCAAACTTCAATTCTGAATCCAGTGTAGCATATCAAACCGGGGTTTTGACACGGATCAGGATGTTTATATCCGTATTAGAATCAGTCGTTTGTGTGCAATCATTGCATTTCTCATAATTGACATAATTGACATGTAAGAACTACGCGCGCAAACATGACAGTAGCCGCACTACCTTCCAAAAATGAGCCAAATCTTGGGCTAGAGCGGAGTGAAGATTCGTCCCGTTTTGCTCTTCCGAGGATATTCTTCAGTTGCGCGCTAGTTACGCGGCCGGACAGTCTACTAGCGAGAATACGAGGCACCTGACCTTCGCGTCCGATGGGTCCCTAAAATAGGCTCCGGTTGTGACTGCACCGGTCGAACTGATGTGGGCAAACGTTGCGACCCAGCGGTAGTCTGGCGGCGGGTAATCCGCCGAGACTTCGATCTGGCTGAGATATCCAGCTTCAGAAGACTCTGTGGCAACGTTTAAACCTGGGTTAGGCTGGCCTGGGGTTGGTGGATCGCACTTCATGGGTTACGCTCCTTCAGTTCTGCGTGATGTATGGGTTTACTGACCAGTCAACTCACGACGTAGAGACACATAGAGACGAGGTGGCGTGGGCGCGAAATTGCCAGCCCTGGTACCACATAGTGGGACTGGCAACGTTGAAGAGAGCAAGCAGGATTCCATTCGCGGTCGGTGGCGACCACAAAGCTAAGTTCCGTGTCTGTGGCAGGGATTGATTGTGGGTTGCGGCATTGAAGGAATTCAGCTATCCGAACGGCGAGGCCGGACTATCCGAAAAGTTAGGAGCTTACGAGATGGCAACATCGTGCGATCCGCAAATTCGATATTTCCGACCGTGAACTGGGACACCCCGCAGTCGTTTTCTGCATCTAGTCTATGTAACGAGTAAGCTCTCCAGTTGTTACGTGCAAGTAACTTTCCAACCAGTTTTCTGGTAGCGAATCGAAAAGGAATTCTGAATGAGAGTTGCTCTGGTGGCCCCGCCCTTCCTCCCTGTCCCCCCCAAGAAATATGGTGGAACAGAACTCTTCATAGCCCAACTGGCGGAGGGGCTGAAAAATTCAGGCATCGACGTCGTGGTCTACACCAATGGCGAGTCCACGGTTGGAGTGGAGACGCGCTGGCTGTACAAAGACCAGCAGTGGCCGGTGAGTGGAGAAGTTTACGACAACCTTAAGGACTTCAATCATTCTTCCTGGGCCATCCGCGAAGCGGCCGTCGATTGCGACGTCATCCATCTGCACAACGTTCCGGCGCTGATGTTCACGCGGCACGTCAAGAACAAGTTTGTATACACCATGCACCATGTTCACGAGGAAGACCTGAGCGAGGTCTACAATTTTTTTCCTGAAGTGGAATACGTCACCATCAGCGATTTTCAAAAGCGGCAGGAGATCATGCCGCGAGTTCGCACCATTCATCACGGCATTGACTTAAGTGTCTACCGCTTGCAGCCGAAGAAGCAGAATTACCTGAGCTTCCTGGGACGCATTGCACCCATTAAAGGCACGCATCTGGCGATTGAGGTGGCGAAGAAGAGCGGCATTCCGCTCAAGATTGCGGGCGAAGTGCAGCCGATTTTCCAGGATTATTTCGACACCATGATCAAACCGCACCTCGACGGCAAATTCATTGAGTATGTGGGTGAAGTCGATCTAGCGGAGAAGAATGAGTTGCTGGGCAATTCACTGGCGATGCTTTTTCCCATCCAGTGGAATGAGCCGTTCGGGCTGGTTATGATTGAAGCCATGGCATGCGGAACTCCGGTGCTGGCTTTGCCCGGAGGCTCGGTGCCAGAGGTGATAAGTGACGGCATCTCGGGATTCGTTTGCCAGACCGCCGATGACATGGCGCGACGTTGTCGAGATTTGTCCGCAATCTTCAAGCCGGCCACAGTGCGTCAGTATTGCCAGCAATATTTTTCTGTAGAACGCATGGTCGCCGACTACCTGGCTTTGTATTACGAAATGACCGATGAGGAGAGCCCCGTGGGGAAAACTACGACAACGATTCCGCTGGTGGCCTGAAAATTTCACAAGTTAGTTTGATGAACAGGCATCTCACACTTCCCGACGAGCAGTTGATTGAGATTCCATCGCCCCACCTGGAGCCGCGGTTCGCCTTCCCCACCGCCGAGCCGCGCAAAGTTGACAATCTCACGCTGATCGACGGGAAGACCTTCAGCGCCACCAATGTTGCGGGAGATATCCATCCGCCGGGCTCGCCCGACGTTGGCTTTTTCCATGACGACACTCGCTTTCTCAGTCACCTGGAATTGCGTATCGGCGGTCATCGTGCTCTGGTACTGTCGTCGAGCACCGAGAAGACATTTTCCGCGCAAATTGAGCTAACTACCGGCAGCATCACGCTGCGCGATTCGTTTGACCTTCCTGAGAACACGGTACACGTGCGCCGCGAGCAGGTGCTGGCTACGGAGACCTTGTTCGACCGGATGACTTTTGAGAATTTCAACCTCACGTCCGTGGACTTCACCGTGGAGATGCTGTTCGACGCTGACTTCGTGGACGTGTTTCAAGTGCGAGGCGTGGCGCGGCAGGAGCACGGCCAGTATTTCCAGCCCATCGTTCGCGACAACAGCATCGCCTTCTATTATCGCGGCCTCGACAACGTGATGCGCCAGACCCTGATCAAGCTGGCACCCAAGGCGACGGAGGTGCAGGAACGGGTGGCGCGCTGGGAGCTTCATCTGGAGCCGCTTAAGCGTGTGCAGCTTGAAATGTCGGTGACGCCATTGGTGGAAGGGCAGGCCTCGCGGGCGCAGAATTTCGATTTCGATTACCACCTGCGGCAACGGCGTGCGAATTTTTCGCGATGGGAGTCAAGCTCTACCAACTTTCGCAGCGATAACGAGGTATTCGACGAGATGCTGAAGACGGGCACCGGCGATTTCCACGCGCTGCAAATTCCCGATGGCGAACAGCACATTATTGCGGCGGGAATCCCATGGTTCGCGACCATGTTCGGCCGAGACTCGATTATTGCCGCCTATCAGTCATTACTGCTGAATTCCCAACTCGCTGCCGATACTCTGCGCGTGCTGGCGCGTTACCAGGGCAAGGAATACAACGACTGGCGCGACGAGGAACCGGGCAAAATTCTGCACGAGTATCGCGCCGGCGAGATGACCCGCCACGGCGAGATGCCGTTCGGTCCGTATTATGGCTCCATCGATGCCACGCCACTGTTCCTCACTTTGCTGAGCGAGACCTTCAACTGGACGGGCGATGAACAACTGGTGGAGGAATTGCTCCCGCACGCATACGCCGCGCTGGAGTGGATTGACAAGTACGGCGACCTGGACGGCGACGGCTTCGTGGAATACTTGCGGCGCTCGCCAAAAGGCCTGGTTAATCAGGGCTGGAAGGATTCCTGGGACGCTAACATGCACCGCGATGGCAAGATTGCCAAGCCGCCCATCGCGCTTTGCGAAGTCCAGGGATATGTTTACGACGCGAAATATCGCATGTCTTCGCTGCTGCGCAGTTTTGGCGACGTCAAGACGGCTGACCGGCTGAAGCGGGAAGCGCTGGAACTGGCGCGCCGCTTCGACCGCTCGTTCTGGGTGCCGAGCCGTGGCTTCTACGCCATGGCGCTCGATGCCGACAAGAAGCCGCTGGAAGTGATTTCGTCCAACCCGGGGCATCTGCTGTTTACACGCATCATCAGCAAGGAACGCGCGCGCACGGTTGCCAATCGCCTGATGCGCGATGACATGTTCAGTGGCTGGGGATGGCGGACCATGTCGCAGGAAGAGCGCGTGTTCAATCCACTCAGCTACCATCGCGGATCAGTATGGCCGCACGACAACTCCATCATCGCGCACGGCATGGCAGTCAATGAGTTGCGGGACGGCGCAATCAGCATCCTGACTTCGCTTTACCAAACTGCCGTGGAGTTCCGCGACTATCGGCTGCCCGAACTTTTTTGCGGCGTGCAGCGGCGTGAATACGACGAGCCCGTGCACTACCCGGTGTCATGCTCGCCGCAGGCGTGGGCTTCGGGAGCGATGTTTCTCATCGTGGCATCGGTGCTGGGAATTCGGCCCAGCGCGCCGCGCAAGGAGTTGAACATCATCAATCCGCGCTTGCCCGACTGGCTCGACCATTTGCACATTCGCAATCTCCGGATCGGCAGCAGCCGGGTGGGACTCGACTTCACTCGCCGCGGCGACCGCACGTTTTGCAATGTCGTCGACGTGGAAGGTGAGAAGCTGCTGGTGAATGTGGCCTTCAAGAAGTAGCCATCAGCTGCCAGCTATCAGCCGTCGGCCCAAAGCAGTTAGCAATTAGCATTCAGCACCCAGCACTCAAAATGCGAGCTCCATGTCTTTTCGCTATCATGCTGAGCGGAGGCGTGCCGGGCTTGCATGCCGGAGTCGAAGGACCCTATCGCACAACAAACTCGCAATCGAAAGAAGCTACCGTCCTAGCTGACGGCTGATAGCTGACGGCTAGTACAATGTCATCAGGGCGCAATGCGCCGCGCACTCATGGAGGAAATAGATGGCACAAGTGAAAATCACGGTCCGGAGGAATGGGCCTTTTCGCGTGGAGGCGCCCGAGGGCGCAATCGAGTTGGTGGACGCCGACGGCAATCCGTATGACTTAACCGGTAAGACCGCGTTTTCGTTGTGCCGCTGCGGGGGATCGGTGAACAAACCGTTCTGCGATGGAACCCATTCCAAGATTGGCTTCCAGGCAGCGGAAGCCGCGGTACAGAAGGCCGACGAGGTAGCGCCCCAGGAGCCCAAACCCGGCGTCTGATTGCGGCAAGAGTTTAGCGTCGACCTGTAGTTCGAGACTTACAAAGGCCGCTGAGCAGCGGTCTTTTCTTTTGGTGTGCCGAGCATGATCAACCGCTTGGAGGTGGAAGTCCTCTTCACATCCTGATGGAGGAGAAGTGATAGCAAAGCGCAAGGGCGCCGTCGTGAGGCGAGGCCTGAAAGAAGCGTGGAGCAAAGGCGCGAGCCGATGAACAAGAACCGGATGACGAGGCCTACGGCAGCGGGCGAGCGGGCCAAAGGACGCGAAGCCCAGGTCCATCAAGGCTGCTGGTGGTAGATCCGGCGGTTGTGCGCTGAAGGCGGTTGAGCTTACCTCGGGAGATCTGTGACGTGTCCCGGAATCGGGACTGAGGGTGGAGCGATTCATTCTGACCGCGTCGCAGAAGTCAGCAGCGGGCATAGTAGTCGTCACGACGACGAAGGCCCAAACGGAAGGAGCGGCGAGTAGCCGGCGGGACTCGATGGGCGGCAAGCGGCAGAAGAACCAGCTACAGATGGTGCTGGCCTTCACCGACGAGGGGAGGAGTGAAGCTCCAAGGGCTCGGCGGGAAGGGACCGAAACGTCCACGGCGAAACGCGCGTGCGAAAGCCCGGTTAGCAGCGAGCAAGTGATGGAAGAGGTCTGCGGCAGAGAGAACCTGTTGCGGGCGTTAAAGCGAGTGAAGTCGAACAAAGGTAGTCCGGGAATCGACGGCATGACGGTCGGCGAGTTGCCGGGCTACCTGAAGCAGCACTGGCCAGCGATTCGGGAACAGTTGCTGAGTGGGAGCTACAAGCCGCAACCGGTGAGGCGGGTGGAAATCCCCAAGCCGGACGGCGGGGTGCGCCAGCTGGGCATTCCAACCGTGCTGGATCGTCTTATCCAGCAAGCGGTGATGCAGGTTTTGCAAAGCAAGTGGGACCCGACGTTCTCCGAACACAGTCACGGCTTTCGGCCCGGGCGCAGCGCGCATCAGGCGGTGACCAAGGCGCAGCAGTATATCGCCGAGGGTAAGCGCTGGGTGGTGGACCTCGATCTGGAGAAGTTCTTTGATCGAGTGAACCACGACAAACTGATGGCGGCGATAGCGCAACGGGTAAGCGACAAGAGGATGCTCAAGCTGATGCGAGCTTTCCTGGAGTCGGGCGTGATGGAGAACGGGCTGGTGAGTCCGGTGGAGGAGGGTACTCCGCAAGGAGGACCACTGTCTCCGCTGCTGTCGAACCTGGTGCTCGATGAACTGGACCGGGAGCTGGAGCGGCGTCGGCACTGCTTCGTACGCTACGCGGATGATTGCAATATCTACGTGGCCAGCGAGCGGGCGGGGAAACGAGTCATGCAGAACGTGACCAGTTTCCTGCGGCGACGACTGAAGCTCAGGGTCAACCAGTCGAAGAGCGCGGTGGCGCGACCGCAAGAGCGGAAGTTTCTAGGTTTTAGTTTTACGGCAGGAGCCAAGCCGAAACGGCGCATCGCGCCGAAAGCCCTGCTCCGCTGTAAGCAACGAATCCGGGAACTGACGCGCCGGACGCGAGGGATCAGTCTGCCGCGGATGATGAAGGAGCTGGCCAGCTACTTGCGTGGCTGGAAGAGCTACTTTGGATTCTGCCAAACCCCCTCGGTGCTGCGTGGGCTGGAGCAGTGGATGCGGCGCAGGCTGCGATCCGTGATCTGGAAGCAGTGGCGCGTACGCCGAACCGGAAAGCTGATGGCACGCGGTGTCGGCCTAAAACTGGCGGCACAAACGGCTCTCAGTCGTCATGGCCCATGGCGGTTGGCCAACAGCCCCGCTTTGCAAGGCGCCTTTCCGGTCGCCTACTTCGACTCGCTCGGCTTACCACGCTTGTCGGAACTGTAACTCAACCAACCGAACCGCCGTATGCGGACCCGCATGTACGGTGGTGTGGCAGGGGCGGACGGGTGACCGTCCCCCCTATGCCGATCTCTTTCACCGACTCGGCGCGCCTCGCGAATCGGCACTCGGTAATGCCTTCAGCATAGCCTTCACCTCGGTTGCGAAACGCCCGTTCGGTGCAAGCTTTAGATAGCTCTGCAACGCCTCGCCTGCGTCGTGGTAGGAAGCCTGTCCGCTGGCCGCCAGCCGCAACTGGCAGATGCCCTTCCAATAGAAAACTTCCGCATGTTTTGCGTCGATGTCAGAGACGTGGGAGAACGCTTCCAGGGCGCGTTGCAAAAGCTCAAGTGCGGAACTATTCGGACGCGCCTGCGCTTCCTCCACCAACGCCATCCCAATGTTCTGCTGATACAACGACGATTGATCGGGATTCAGCAATTCCGCCTGATGGTATTGCTCGACCGCATCGTCATATTGTTTCAGCTTCACGAACGCGTTGCCAAGATTGTTGTGATAAGGCGCCGAAGGCGCGATGGCGATCGCCTTCTGGTAACTGGTGACACACTGTTCGAGCTGTCCCTTCGCCCCATCCGCAGAGTGTGTTGCCGCGCCATAATACGCCGCGCCAAGCAGAGCCCAAGGCAGGTCGCGCTGGGTGTCGATTTCAATCGCACTCCATAGCTCAGCGATGGCGCCCTGCCAGTCACCTTGATCGGAGAGCTGCTTAGCGGCCGCCAGATGCTGGTTGATGACAGCGACGGTGGCGGCATCGCCGTTTTCCTGGGCCAGCAGCGCCGACTGCGGTTCGTCCTGGCGAAAAAATTCCGGCAGCAGCGTTTTGCGCGTGACCGTGACCGTGCTGCGTTCCAGGTTGATTTCCAGCTGCAGAGGCTGCGAACTCCACTGGATGTCGATGTCCTCAAATTCTACCGGCGGCTTGCGATCGCGCTTGATGAACACCGTGTAGATCGAGGGCTGGGCCGCGATGTAGAAAAACTTGCCGGCGGAATCAGTGCGTACATCAAAATATTTTCCGTTCTTGGGGTCGGTGAAATGAATGAGAGTGCGCGCGAGGGGCTTGCCGTGTTCGTCGACGCAGGTGCCGTCGAGCGAGGCCAGCCAGATGCCGGCGAAAGATGCCTGACCGCACAGCAAGAGCGCGAGAATAGTCGCAGCGCGGACGACGGGAGCTGGAATTCGCAGGGCCACTCGCAATAGTGGACGCTAGAGGAGGAGGATCGTCAACTGCCAGGGCTCTGGTCAGCAATGGCTGGCGTGAGAATGCGAGAATCCACCGGAAGCGGGTAGTCTTCGACGAGTAGCGCCTCGGCCTCAGCAAAGGTAACGGCGGGAAAATGCACGGAGTTCTTTGATGAAGCCCCTGATTAGGAGACGAGGTCAATGCACGGTCTTGGTCTTCCTCGACATATAGTCCATCAGCAAGTACTGGCCTAGCGTGTACGGCGTGGTGAAGTAGGCTTTGCCGCGGCACATCTCCGTCACCTTCTGGACGAACTGCACCAGGCCATAGTCCGACGCGAGCATGAAGGTATTGATGAGAATCCCCGCGCGCTTGCACTTGGAAACTTCCTTTAATGTCTCGCTGACCACCAGCGGATCGAGGCCGAACGCGTTCTTGTAGATGCGGCCGTCTTCCAGCGTCAGCGCCGAAGGCTTGCCGTCGGTGATCATCACGATCTGCTTCATGTCTTTGCGCTGGCGTTGCAGAATGCGTTGCGCCATGCGTAGGCCTTCGCGCGTGTTGGTGTAGTAGGGGCCGACCTTGACGCGCGCCAACTGCGACAGCGGCAACTCCTCCGCCGAGTCGTGGAAAAGCACCAGAGACAGCGAATCACCCGGGTACTGCGTGCGGATGAGATGCGAGAGCGCCATCGCAACTTTCTTCGCCGGGGTGAAGCGGTCCTCGCCGTACAGGATCATGGAGTGCGAGCAATCGAGCATCAGCACGGTCGCGCAGGACGATTGGTATTCGCACTGATGGACCTGCAGGTCGCGGTATTCGATGTTCAGCGGAAGGTGCAATCCTTCGCGCTGAATTGCATTTGACAACGTGGCAGTGATGTCGAGGTTCAGGGTGTCGCCAAATTCGTAAGTCTTGGATGCGCCGCTGGTCTCGATGCCGGTGGCCGTGTCGCGCGTGTCGTGGCGGCCGAAGTTCGACTTGCCTAGCGAGCCCAGCAGATCGCGCAATGCGCGGAAGCCAAGGAAGTCGAGCCCTTTGTCAGTGATCTCGAAGCGCGCCTGCGATTGCGCTTCGCCCACCTGTCCACCGGCGGTCGAGCTGCGCGAGGGATCGTGCGGCTGATCGATGTTGATGTAGTTCTCCTGCTCCATGCGCTCGATCACCTGCTCGATGAGTTGCTCGAGCTCTTCGGAGCTCATGTTCTCCAACTGCTCGCGCAGCTGCTCGTCGAGCATGTCGCTATTGAGCAGCGCCTCGGCGATCGCCTGGCGTAGGTCTTCCAGCGTCTGTTCCGCGTCCTTGAGATCGTAGAAATCCATGTACTGCTGTTGGAAGCCGCTCTGCAGCAGGTAGTCAGCGAGCGCGCTGAGCAGGTCCTCCATGCTCATCTCGGAGGCGGGCTCGGGAACGTATTTTTTGTAACGAATAAATCTCATAAGGACGCTCTTCGCTTTTCGCCGTTCGCTTTTCGCCAATCGCAGGCTTGCCGTAAACAAGCGAAACGCGAACAGCGAAAAGCGCCCTAATTGAACGGCCTTCTGTTCCGTCGAAAATCGGGCACTTCATCGTCCTCTTCGGTGCGGACACGGGGCTTCTCCCGCACCGGCTGCTTCTCGCCCGCGGAGAACATCCGCTCCTCGCTGCGTCCAATTTTCTTGTGCGCGTAGAGTCCCTCGAGGATGAACTCCGCCGCCGAGACCAGCACCTCCGACGGCTCCTTGCCGCTGAGGCCCAGGCCGCTCAATTTGTCTAGCAGTCCCTGAATACTGCGCAGCTTGTGCAGCATCTCCTGCGCGCTGGCCGAGTCGCGCATCTGGATCTCGCCGCCCAGATCGAACCACTGGACCACCTGGTTCATGTTGCTGTTGCCGTGGAAATACTTGTCGTAGGTGCGGGCGACGGCGGCGCGAATGATCTCGCGCACCACATTGTCGGCGCCCTTCAATTCGCCTTCGTATTCCAGTTCGAGCTTGCCGGTCATCGCCGGCAGGGCAGCGTAAATATCGCCGATGCGCGGAACCACCAGCTTCTCGCCCGAGCGAATAGCGCGCCGCTCGGCATTGGAGATCACGTTCTCCGTTGCGCTGATGGGCAGCCTCTGGCTTACTCCCGAGCGCTTGTCGATGCGCTTGTCTTCGCGAGCCACGAACGCAATCTGCTCGATCACCTGGCTCACGAACTCGGGCATCTGTAGCTGCAGGCCGCTGCGCTCCATCCACGCCTCCTGTGCGGTGATGGCAATGCCTTCGTCAAGCGTTGCAGGATAATGCGTGCGAATCTCGGAGCCGATGCGGTCCTTCAGCGGCGTAATGATCTTGCCGCGCGCGGTGTAATCCTCGGGGTTGGCGCTGAAGACCAGGGCGACATCGAGCGGCATCCGCACCGGGTAGCCCTTAATCTGCACATCACCTTCCTGCATGATGTTGAACAGGCCCACCTGGATTTTGCCCGCGAGATCGGGCAGTTCATTGATGGCGAAGATGCCGCGATTGGCGCGCGGCAAAAGTCCGTAGTGGACGGTGTACTCGCTGCCCAGTTCGTGCCCGCCTTTGGCCGCCTTGATGGGATCGATATCGCCGATCAGGTCGGCGATGGTGACGTCGGGCGTGGCCAGCTTCTCCACGTAGCGATCGTCCGGCGATAGGTAAGAAATCGGCGCATCGTCGGGATTGTTGGCCAGCAACTCGCGACAGCGGCGGCAAATCGGAGAGTAGGGATTGTCGTGGATCTCGCAGCCGCTCAGGTACGGCAAATGCGGATCGAGCAGCGCCGCAAGCGCGCGCAGGATGCGGCTTTTGGCCTGTCCGCGCAATCCGAGAAGGATGAAATTGTGGCGCGAGAGTACCGCGTTGATGATCTGCGGCACCACCGTATCGTCGTAGCCGACGATGCCGGGAAAGATGGGCCCACTACTGCGCAAGCGCGCGATCAGGTTGTCGCGCATTTCGTCCTTAACACGGCGGCTGCGCACCCGTTGTTCGGAAAACTGCGAGCTGCTGCGAAGCTCGCCCAGAGTCTGCGGAAGTTTGCTCAAGGACTGGATACCTCCCCCGGGTTCGGCCCTGCCATTCTCACGCGTCGAACCGGATGATGACGAATGTTCGTATTCTACGCCCTCCTTGCACTAGTGTTTGTTGGTTGACAGCCCGGTTGCTGGGGTGATGGCTACCCCCACGGGCGCAGCCTCAACTCCGACCGTGCCAGTCACGGTGTTGGTAGCGGTATCGATCACAAAGACAGAATTGGAACCGAAACTCGCTGCATAGGCGTGGGTCCCGTCCGGAGTGATGGCCAATAGCTGAGCGTCCGGCCCGATACCTACCGTGGCAATCACCGTGTTGCTCGCCGTATCAATCACCGAGACGGAACCGAAAGTTGGTGAAGAATTCGTCACATATACACGGGTCCCGTCGGGGGTGATGGCGGCTCCAACTGGCTGAAACATTCCGATCGTAGCAATGACGGTGTTGGTTGACGTGTCAATCACCGAGACGGAGCTGGAGTAGGTATTGGCTACGTAGGCGCGAGAGCCATCCGGAGTGATCGCTACTCCAATGGGACCAGACAACGGGGACGACGGCAACCACGGTGTTGGTCACGGTGTCGATCACCGAGACGGAGCCAAAGGTGAAAGAACCATCCGTCACATATACACGGGTTCCGCCGGGAGTAATGGCTACTCCTGTGGGGGAAGCCTCAACTCCGACGGTTGCGATCACGGTATTGCTGGCGGTGTAAATTACCGAGACGGAGTTGGAGAAGGAATTCGCCACATAGGCGCGAGAGCCATCCGGGGTTATTGCCAATCCCTGGGGAACGGATTCAACGGGGACGGTGGCAACCACCGTGTTGTTCGCCGCGTCGATTACCGAGACGGAGTTGGAAAAGGAATTCGCCACGTAGGCACGAGAGCCATCGGGAGTGATCGCTACTCCAATGGGCCTTGCCCCGACCCCGACGGTGGCAACCACAGCGTTGCTCGCCGTGTCGATCACCGAGACGGAGCTGGAGTTGGAATTCGTCACGTAGGCGAAGAACTGGGCCGGAGGCGGAGAACAAAGTGCGCACAGAGCGGCAGGCCTGGTGATCATCGCATTGAAGCCGGTCGAGCCGTCGGAGTAGGTGCCATCGCTATTAACAGCGAACGAAATGATGTCGCCGGCGTTCAGGACAAGCTTCGCGATATGGAAATCCTCCCGGCCGCCGACCTTGTCGGGACGCTGCGCAGGCGGGCCCAGGAGTTCTCCCCGGTAAAGCAGCGTGCCATTACGAAATACCAATCCGATGATGCCCGTGGGATTGGTGTCGCATATTTCGAAAAATCCGGAGATCGTGTAACTCCCGGCGACGGGGGCCGTCCAGCGCACCATTGAATCTAGGGTTCCCTCCCAATCGGGTCCCGGGTGAATAATCAGGGCATCTGGAGGAAAAACCCCGTTCGTTGTTGTATCAAGCCAGTCGCCTGTCGTGTTGAACCCTACTTGCGGAGTGTGACCGATAATTTCGGCGGTCCAACAAACGAAACCCTGCCCGCCTCCGTAATCACCGCAATTCGGGTTGTAGTAGGGATAGATCGTGAACGATGTTCCAGTAACACCGTACCCGTAACTCCAGGCACCGTTGGGATTGATGGCGCCATAATCCTTCGTGGCGTCCCATGTTTGAGCAACGCATGCAGTTGTCACGATTGCTAACAGCATTGAGAGAATGAGAATGTGTTTGCGAAAGGTTCATTTGAATACCCTCATTGATAGCTGAGCAGTCATCCGCTCGAATGCCTATATTTCCTACCTTGATCGCGCTCGGATGTGGGAAGAGAAGGGTCGAAGGGTCTTGTTCTCGCCGTGTGGACGCGATGGGAGTGGGTGGGAAAAAGGCCGGGAGTTCTCTCCCGCGCTAACCAGGCAAGCTTCGCCTTCGCGGTAAACATTTGTCAGTGATATCGGCACCTTCGCGAGTGACCGGTGGGCCCGGGAAGAGTTGCGCGCGGGCCCCTGGAGCGTCGGAATTACTGCACGATAGCAAAGAAAACGGCCGGCACCGAATCCAGCATGCCGGCCGCCCTGAAGTGGGACGATGTAAGTTACGGGGTGATCTCAAACACCACGCCGCAGCCGGTTTGGGGCGCACCACCGCAATAGTGCGACACGCCGCCGTACTGGGTTGTGCCATACAGATTGCCGTTCTGGTCAAGCATCAGGCTGCCATTCGGCTCACCGCCGTCACTGCCGCCAGTGAAGTCGTAAAGGTCGGTGTAGGTCCAACCGCCGCCGTCAGGCGCCAGTTTGTAAATTAGACCCCTGCCGTACGCGCCTCCCTCGAAAGTCGCACCATAGATATCGCCAGTCGCGTCCAGAGCGAGGGTGCCCAGAAATCTGCACGATGTGCCCGGCAACCTGTACAGCACATGGAAGGTCCAACTGTCGCCAGAGGGTGACAACATGAACACCGCACCTCCGCCACTCGATCCTCCGCAGATGGTGCCGAGGAGATTGCCCGAGCGATCGAAGATCAGCCCGCTGGGACTTCCTCCATCGGTTCCGTCGTGAAAGTTGTAAATAATCTTCTCCGTCCAGCCGGACGCGGAAGGAGTCAACTGGAAAACCATGCCGCAGTTGGGACCGCCATACCGGCAGTCGTCGCTGCCTCCGGCGGAGGTGGTGCCGTAGAGGTTGCCGAGGTTGTCGAAGATGACACCGGAGTAGAGCCACGTCCCGTCGGTGCCACCCAGGAAGCTGTGTAGGATGGACTTCGTCCAACTGGATCCCGAATGCGTCAATTGGAAAACCGAGGTGATGGTCGTGCCGTAGAGGCTGCCAGCGGCGTCGAAAACCAAGTCGCCATAGTAGGGTGATCCGTAGTCGCCATAGGCGAAGCGATGAAGTACGTTTTCCGTCCAGCCGCCCGCAGATGGCTTCAGTTGGTATACCGTGCCCCAGCCGCTTGCTCCGGAGTTCGTTGTGCCGTAGAGATTGCCGTCAGGCCCGATGATTGGCTTCGCGTAAGGATAAGCCCCGTCCGTGCCTCCAAAGCCGCCCGGGCCAAGGCCAACCGTGGCGTTGTACGGACCGCTGAAGCCATGAAGCAGCGTCTCCACCCAGCCGGAGCCGGTGGGGGTTAGCTGAAACACGGCACCGCATCCTCCCGGAGGAGGGCAATCGCCTTGGCCGCCGCCCCGAATGGTCGTTCCGTAGAGATTGCCGGCGGTGTCCATGAATAAACCCGCGTTCGGACCCCACGGGTTCGGTCGTCCAACGTCGAAGGTGTACAGCACGCGATAGGTCTGGGCCTGAGTGGATGAGACTAAGCAAACGACGACCACGGCTATCACTACCAGCGCTATGCGTAGGCCCGCGCCGAAAATTGCACCGCGAAGTTTTTCTTTGTTGTACATAGCTTTTCCTCCTCGCCACGCGATTCGAAATTGAACTGGATCCGAGGGACTGGCATGTTCGGACGAACATGGGGAGAGGTGCCGAGGGTCTTGTTCTCGCCGTGTGGGCGCGATAGGAGTGGGTGAGAAAAAGGCCGGAACTTCTCTCCCGCGCTACACAGGCAAGCTTCGCCTTTGCGGTAAACATTTGTCAGTGATATCGAGCACCTTCGCGAGTGACAGTTGGGCCGGGAGGGGTTGCGCGCGGGCCCGAGGGCGTCGGAATTGCTGCACGATAGCAAAGAGACGGCCGGCTCCCATTTCGAAGATGCCGGCCCTTGTCATTCGCAGAATTTCACCTACGGTGTGATCTCGAAGACGGTCCCGTTGTTTCCTCGCGCGCCTCCGTCCGAAGCTGTCCCATAGAGATTGCCGTTGCGATCCAGGATCACGCCGTCGTATGGTAGTCCCCCATCGGTACCGCCCGTGAACTCGTGGAGCAAGGTGTAGACCCATGCGCCCGCGGAGGGTGCAAGCTTAAACACGGTGCCGCATGAATATAAGCAATTGCCGATTCCACCCTCAAAGGTCATGCCGTAAAGATTGCCAGCTGCGTCCATCGCGAGCGGGCCGAGGGGGCCTGGAAGTCCAGATTGCCCGCTGGTCAAGGCGTAAAGCTGATTAAAGACCCAATCACCACCCGATGGTGTGAGTTCGAAAACCGTTCCGTTTCCGAGGGGGGCAAATGCTGTGGTGCCAAACAGATTGCCTGCGTTGTCGAAGATGACGCCGCCTTGGGGGCCGCCACCATCGTCGAAATAGTCAAAATTGTGGATGATGTTCTCCGTCCACCCGGAACCGGAGGCTGTGAGTTGGAACACGATGCCATCATCAGCGCTGCCACCATTAGCCCCCCCATACAGATTGCCGGCCCGATCAAATACCAACGCGCCGCCTGGATTCGCTCCATCCGGCGAGCCGGAGAAGGCGTGAAGGACGCTTTCCGTCCAACTTGCTCCTGACCGCGTCAACTTGTAGACCACGCCGCAACTGTAGCCCCGGCCACACGTCACACCGCCGTAGGTCGTAGCGCCATACAGATCGCCGGCGCCGTCAAACACCACCGGGCCTGATGGCACTCCTCCGTCACTGCCTCCGGTGAAGCGGTAAAGAATGGTCTCTCTCCAGGGACAAAGAGTGCTTTTGCACACCGACGCCGGCGGCGACAGTTTGAACACCGTGCCATAGTTGGAGGAGCCGCTGCCGCCCTGGGTCGTGCCGTACAGGTTGCCATCCGGACCGATCGTGACGGGTGCCATGGGCTCCGCGCCGTCATTGGCTCCCTGATGGTGAATACTAGGAAAACTGTACAGCGGATGCATGATCCAAGTTCCGCCGGTGTGCACCAGTTTGAAGACCATGCCCGAACCCTCGACGCCGCCATATTCGGTAGTGCCGTAGAGGTCTCCGGATGCACTCATGGTGAGTCCGGCAATGGGCATTGCCCCATCCGGCATGCCGCTGAAGCCATGAAGCGTGGTGAAGGTTTGCGCCTCCAGCACATGCGAGGACACGACGATCAGCAGAATCACAACTGCCATCGGGGCGCCGGTCATTCTCAAGGCCGCTCCGCCAATCCATTTGGAATGTTGTGTAGGTTGCGCCATCGTAAATCTCCTCCTCGGAACAACACGTTTCGAAACCCTGACTCCAAACTTCGCACCATGAGAGATTGACGCTACGATCAAGGCAGCTTTATCCATCGACCTTGCATATGGTGCGGGCCGTTAAGTCACGAAATGGCGGGTAGACCAATCTCGATGGGGGGCGAAGTCTAAAAAGGGAAATACGGCCATCCGCCCCTCGGAGATCGGGAGGGTCCTGTGGGGCGATACTTTATCACCGCAGAAACGATGTGTAAACGGGGATCTCTCCCAATTGGTCGGCAAGGAGGGGGCGGAGAGGACGCAACGAGAGTGGTGCGGAAAATAGAGGTAGTCCGTTAACCCTGGCTTTACTTTCCGCCCGCCGAACTCCTGCTGCGGCTGCGCAGTTCAACGTCTGAATCAATTTTCATGGAGGTAGCTGGCGCCTCGTTTCCTGTCAGGAGCCCCGCTGCACTCGCGTCCACCCCGCGCAGGTGAAGATCGCGTTGCGGGTAGGGAATTTCAATCGCCGCTTCATTCAGCAAGCGCATGACCTCCAGTGCGACTTCGCTCTTCACCTTGACGGTGTTGCTTTCCTGCATCACCCAGAACTGAAGTTCAAAGTCTAACGCGCTGTCGCCAAACCCCTTGAAAATGACCGCTGGTTCGGGAGAAGTGAGGACGTCGGGATGCTGTATCGCGGGCCGCTCCAGGAGTTCCTTAACCAGCTTGGGGTCGCTGCCATACGCTACGCCGACGGGCAACTCCAGCCGACGCCTGGCCTCGGAGAGCGTCCAGTTCGTCACATTGCTGGAGATGAAAGTTGCATTGGGAATAATGACCTCGGCGCCCTGGAAGGTCGCCACAGTGCTGGAGCGGATGCCGATGCGGGTCACGGTACCGGTGAGGCCCGCCTGAATTTCCACGACATCGCCAACCCGGATGGGCCGCTCAAACTGCAGGATCAAGCCAGAGACAAAATTGTTGATGATGTTTTGCAGGCCAAAGCCGACGCCGACACCGAGGGCGCCGGTGAGCACGGTGAACTTATTGAGTGCCACACCGCCGGCATTCACCGCAAACAGGAAAACCAAGAACAACAGCAGGTAGTGCAGGGTCGTGGAAATCAGCTCAGGGATGCCGCGCTTCATGTGCATCCGCTTCAGCACCTCTTCCCTCAGCAGAAAGCGCAACGAAGTGGAAAGCGCGAATCCGAGCAGTAGGATTGCCCAGAATCCCAGGACTCCACCCAGCGTAATATTGCTGGCGCCGCCGGCAATGCTGAAATTCAGCGCGGCGGCAATGCGGTCTTGCACCCAAGTGCGCGCGCCCGTCAGGTCCAGAGTGGCGCCAAACCACAATAAGACGCCAGCCATGTGCGCTACCCGTGGTATCCAGCGACAGATTGACGCGCGATGCAGTCGCACCACTGCCAGTCGCTCCGCCGAGGGTGCTTCGATACCCGCGATAAGCAAGATGGTGAAGACGCGCTGCGCCGTAAATACGGCGAGAGCGATAAACGTGCTGTAAATACAAATCCCGCTAAGGGACTGCGACAGCTTGTAGTACCCGAATAGGTTTGCCAGTTGTGCCGCCGCCAGGATGGCCACAGCCAGACGCGCACCGAAGACGAGCACTTCGTGCGACCGGCCTCGTCGCTCCACTTCTGCAAGGCGTTTGGGCCGGAGTAGGTAGGCGAACAGCACCACCGCTGCCATGGAGCCGAGAAATTGTATCTCGCGTCTGACGGCGGACGACAGTGTGAGCCACATAAGGGTCGAGTTGAAGACGTAGACCGCGACCAGGTAATACAGAGGCAAACGGAAGCGTGGTTCAATAAGCGGTGGCAGCAAGATCAGGATGGAAAAAAAGGTAAGCAGGATGGCCAGGCCGAGCAACGACAAAGGCGCGATAGGTGCCAGCAGGAAAGTCAGCAGCAGCGGCGGCAGAATTCCTAACGCCACCCAATGACTCACGATTTCCAGCGCGCGCTGCTGAATATCCCCAGTCGGGCTGATTCCGCGGGTCGCCACTGACAATCGGTACGCACCCAAAAGCGACAGCAGCGTCACCACCGCAAATGCGACGAAGATCCATGGGTTGTCTTGCGCAAAGGACTCGATACCGATCACCCGGGCGCTGGCGCTGCGCAAGAAGTCCGTAGTCTCGGCTTGCTGTCGCCGCTGAACGATGTGCCAAAGCGGCAGGCTGTCGCGGTGCAGCAGGCGTCCTTTCAGTTGCTCCCGCGATTTTTCCAGCTGATCCAGCACATCCAGCGCAGCCTGGTGCTGATTAGCCGCGCTCACCTGCAGGTTGACAATCACCCGCAACAGGTCCTGTGCGTGGGCTTTCTTCGTCTGGATGCTCTTGACAGCATCGCGAATGACCTCGAGCGTGGGACCCAGATCAGGCGTAGCCTCGTTTTCTTGAAGCGTCAAATCCCATTGGGGCTGCAGGGCTTGCAATTGCTGCACCGCCGTTTGGGCGGTATTCGCCCAATCCGACAGCTGCTTCCGCGTGGCCGCGCCTTCGGAGGAAAATCCGTGCCAGTATGTCTCCTGCTCGCGCAACTCCAGTCCGCCCATAGAACCAGCTAGTAGCGTTTCAACGTCCTTTTGCTTGGTCGCCAGTTCAGTGTCGCGCTCGGCCAGCGACGCCTTTACCGCGTCTAGCTGCTCCTTTGTAGGTAACTGGCCGCCCAGATCGCGCAGCAGCCGCATCAACTGTTCCGCCCGCATGGAAACCTCGGGCAGCGGTATGGCGGTTGGTGCCGCCGGCTCGGTCGGAGCGGCTGGGACAGGCGCTGGAGTCTGACTCGCCGATTGGCTACTCTTGCTCAACAGCGAACTCAGGGGATTGCCTTGCGCTGCCAATGCGGGAACTACGAGAAGCGTCACCAGCGCGAGCACGGAGGTCCGCAGCGCGAGTGTGCACCTTCGCGCACCCAGACGTTTGCGCGACGCGTCGCCGGGTGGGCGTAGAGATGGAAATTGCAGAATCATGCTTCCGCTCATTATCGCTTATCGCCGTATGCTGCGGCTTGTAAACATCTTGCAAACACCGCGAGCGGCTGAAGCGAGACGTTTCTTGAGCGCGTCTAAACCTTATTCGTTGACATTGTGAGCAGGACGGTAACGAGGAGCAGAGAACGGTCCTCACCGCAAGTGATTTCGGGGGTGCGGTGACAATAAGGAGCGAAACCGAGTGACCAAGGTTGCTGAGTTGCCGGCTTACGGATGATGTTATTTCGGTTCTACTTTGCGTTGGACAACTTGTTGACTAATCAGTAAGTCTCCGCGCAGGCACCTAACATGCATCCAAGTTTCGGTAAGGCTGAGGCAGCTTGGCCGGGCGATGCAACTCAGCCTCGGCGACTCGGGAAACAACTCAGGAGGCGCCGAATTCCATCTCATAGAGACGGTGTGGTCGTAACTACAGATCAGGCCGAATGAAGCAAGAACTATGAAAACTGGACTGAACGCAACTCTCGATCCTACGCTGCGGAGTACGGACGCGCTGGAGTTCGAAACCTCCCTGCGGCGCAGAATTGTAGGCCAGGATCCCGCCGTCGAAAAGGTGGCGGAAATCTACCAGATGTTTCTCGCCGGGCTGAATCCTCCGGGAAGGCCTATCGGCAATCTTCTTTTCCTCGGCCCGACCGGTTCGGGTAAAACGCGCGTGGTGGAAGCCATGGCGGAGTCGCTATTTGGCGATCCCCACGCCTGCATTAAGATCGACTGCGCTGAGTTTCAGCACTCCCACGAGATTGCCAAGCTGATCGGTTCGCCCCCTGGGTATCTGGGGCATCGCGAAACCCATCCGCTGCTGACTCAGGAGGCGCTCAATCAGTGGCACACGGAAAAAATAAAGCTCTCGATTCTGCTGTTCGACGAAATCGAGAAGGCCTCAGATGCACTGTGGCAACTGCTTCTCGGCATTCTTGACAAGGCAACGCTCACCCTGGGTGACAATCGCCGTGTCGACCTCTCCCAGTGCGTGATCATCATGACGTCGAACCTGGGCGCTGCCGAAATGAACGAAATGATCAATGGGTCGATGGGATTTGCCCAGACACCGGCGCACATCGATTCGCGGCTCGACGAAAAAATCAATCGCACGGCCATAGACGCCGCGCGGCGCAAGTTCTCGCCCGAGTTCATGAACCGTATCGACAAGATCGTGGTCTTTCGTACTCTACGGGCGGAGCACCTGGAGAAGATCCTGGAGATCGAACTCGGCCTGGTGCAGCAGCGCATTTTACAGATTGCCGGCAACCATCAGTTCGTTTTCAGTTGCACGGTCCCCGTTAAGAAGTTCCTGTTGCAGGAAGGCACCGATTTAAAATACGGAGCGCGTCACCTCAAGCGCGCCATTGAGCGCAACATCGTGTTTCCACTGGCCAATCTCGTGGCCACAGGACAGGTGAAGCTGGGCGACTTCATCCGCGTCGATGTTGGCGCGGACGGCAAGTTGACCTTCGTCAAAGAAGCCGAGGGCGCACTGGTTCCAGTACTGCTGGAGCGGTATGACACCGAGACAAGCGCTCACGTAGCCGCCGCCGGTAAGGGGACTAAGGGATCGACCGGTACCCGCGGACGCGAGGTAGGAACTGCTCCGCTGGCCGACCGCAAATAAACTCATCGGTATATCAACAGAGTGCCTGCGGGCACTCTTTATTTTTTTGCGCGATTTCGACTACTCTCTGAGATGAGTATGCGCCCTGCAATACGTTTTCCCGTTAAGACCGTCACGCTGTTGCTGGCGATTGCGATGACGGCCCCGCAGCCGCTCGAGGCGCGCTTCAAGCCGACCAGCAGTTCCGACGCTTTTACCCACGAGCAGGAAATCCAGATTGGGCAACAGACTGCGGCTGAGATCAGCAAGAAGCTTCCGATTCTGCCCGACAGCGATCCCATCAGCAAATACGTGCAACAGCTAGGCGCCAAGCTGGTGGCGAACGCTCCTGGACAAAGGTGGCCGTACAGCTTTCATGTGGTCAATCAAAAGGAGATCAACGCTTTTGCAATTCCAGGCGGCCCGATCTACGTAAACCTGGGAACCATCCAGGCTGCCGACAACGAAGCGCAACTGGCCGGCGTAATGGCGCATGAGATTTCTCACATCGTGCTGCGTCACGGCACTCGCGCAGCCACCCGCCAGATGCAGGCGCAACTGCCGCTGCAGATTCTCGGGGCTCTCATCGGTAATTCTTCGGTCCTGGCGCAATTGACGCAGCTGGGGATTAACTTCAGCGTGGGATCGTACTTCCTGCGCAATTCGCGGCAGGCGGAGAACGAAGCCGACCTGCTGGGCACCGACATCATGTACGACACCGGATACGATCCCAAGCAGATGGTCGAATTTTTCCGCAAGCTCGAGGCGCAAGGTGACGCCGGCATCCAGTTCCTCAGCGACCATCCGAATCCTGGAAATCGCGTTCAGTCGGTGGACCACGAGATCGCCACGCTTCCGCGGAAGACCTTCATCGAAAATACGCCCGAATTCACTCGCGTCCATCAGCTGGCGATGGTGAGGCATCCTCTGACGGAAAAGCAGATCGAGCAGGGCCAGGGCGTAGCCCAGGCACAGTCAAGCGGTGCCATCAGCAGCGCGGTGTCGGCGCCTAGCGCTGCCTTTCAGAATTTAAGCAACGATGCCTTCGAAATAAGCTATCCCTCGAACTGGAAAGTTTACGGCGATCCGTCCTCCTCGGTGACCATCGCACCCGACGGTGGAGTGGCGCAGAATGCGGTAGCGTACGGAGTCATCATCGAAGGTTTCCAACCGGAGACAGATATGTCTCTCGACGCCGCTACCCATCAATTGATCAACAACCTGCGCCAGGCAAATTCCGGCCTGCGTACCGTGGGCAACGATGAAAGCATTCGCGTGAACGGCCTGCCGGGACGCTCGCAGGAGATGATTGGGACATCACCCATTAAGCAAGGGAATCAGTTTCTGCATGAGCGCGACTGGCTGGTGACGACACAGCGCGGGGACGGAAGCGTGATGTATCTGGTGTTCATAGCGCCGGAGAGTGACTTCGCCAAGCTGCGACCAACTTTCGAGCAGATGCTGCGAAGTTTTAGGCTGAAGTGAGTCGAGCGGGAACGCAGTTAGTATTTGGCACTTAGCACTCAGCATTCTCCACTTGCTCTATACCCGATCGCCTCTCACATTTTGTCATCCTGCTCTCAAAAGATTTTGTCATCCCTGCTATCCCACTTTGTCATCCTGAGGCGGTCTTCCATTTTGTCATCCTGAGCGGAGCGCCCGCGTGCCTTTCCGACCCGCTTGGTTTGCGGGTCGGGCGGGCGCGAAGTCGAAGGATCTGCGGTCTTTCCGCAGCGAACCGCAGATCCCTCCGCGCGAACTAAAGTCCTCGGTCGGGACGACAAAAAGAAAGGTGAATGTTGATGCCAACTGCTCTACTGCGGTGGCGTTTGCGGTGGGGCCGTCGTGCCCGTGTCCCCCGGAAGCGGCTGATCGGCGGTCAGAGGCGGAGTCTCAGCCCTTTGGGGAGGCAGCGGATAGTATCCGTGCTTGGCAAAGACCTCCAGTCCGGGACGCTTCACCCGCACTTCGATCTCGCGGTAGTTGCTGGAAGGTTTTTGCAGCGTGTTGTAACCCAGGGTGTACTGATTGCGAGCTTCCATGGTGATGCGCTGGTACGCGCTCTCGATGGACTCCCTGGAGAACTCATCCAGCACGTCGCCGCCGGTAGCATTGGTGTAGCGAGGCAGAATGTTGCTGTACCCGAAGCCCGGAATGCGCGCTTTCTCGACCTGCTTGTAGAGGGGCATGGCCGCGGTATCGACGCCAATCGCATACACCGCGATCTCATCTGTTAGCAACACCTTCAGTACCTGGGAATAACTGGCGCGGCTGCCATATTCTTTTCCGTCGCTGATGACGAAGATGATCTTGCGGTTCTGGCGGGGACGGTGCGACAGGTTCTGGGCCGCCGCCAGGATCGCATCGTTCAGCACGAAGGATTCCTTACTCGGGGTCTGTACCTGTGCGCCTCCAGGCATCGGCTTGCTGTTGGTTTGCGGACCTGCCCCAAAGGGACCGCCTACCAGCGGCGGCGAGGGATTCATCCCACGCTCATCTTTGATCCGCTGCAACGCAATCTCCATGCGGGTCGAATTGCCAAAGTCAGACCGTTGGTTGACCGTGTTGCCATAGGTGAAGACCGCGACCTCGTCGAACGGCCCGAACGAGCCACCCAGAGCGGAAAACGTCTGGTTTACCTTCATCAGCGTAAGGTCCGACATGCCCTGGTCAATGATCAGCGCGGCCGAAAGCGGAAACGGATCGCTGGTAAAGAGCTTGATCTGCTGCTTCACGCCATCTTCGTAAATACTGAAGTCGCTCTGCAGCAACCCATCCACCAGCTTCCCCTCGTTGTCCTTCACGGTTACCGGAACGGTCACGAAACTGACGGTACGCTGTAGTCGAAACAACTCGTCGCGGCCGCTCTCCCCGGTATTGCTGGCGCTGCCTGGTGGCACCGTCTTAATTTCCTGCGAGCCGGGAGGGGGTGCTTCGGGATTAAGCGGCTCGGAAGACTGCGGCCCGCTGCGAGTATTTGGCGGCGCTTCTGGGTTTCCACTGGAAGACGAAGGGGCCTGGTCATCGGGAGCCGAACCCTGCGATGGCAGGTTTACGCTGGGGGCGGGGGCATTGTTCTGCGGCGTGGGTGCGTCAGGCAGCTTCTCTTGCGCTAGCGCGTAGCTTGCAGCCAGACTCAGGGCCGCCACCATCACGGCGGATTGGATCCACGGGCTCAATCGGCGATTGAACATGTATCTCGGTCGTCTCCAGGGGATTGCCGGAACTCTGCACAGTATAACCGCAACCGGACGCCTCGGCAGCCCTCATTACGGCGGATCGCCTAACGCTGCACTACAATGGATGCAGCCAACAGGAAAGAGACTTATGTTGTTCTACCGATTTCGCCAGTTCGCCACCGTTCTGTCCCTCATGCTGATGTCATGCCTGGGAGTCGCAGCCCAGTCGCAGAACCCTCCGTCGCCGCCGCCAGCCCAGGACCAGCAATCCCAGCCCCCGGCCGAAGACGATAACCTGCAGACCTTTAAGGCGCAGGTCAATGTCGTCAACTTGTTCTTCAACGTGAAGGACAAGCACGGCATGCTGATCCCCAACCTCACCAAGAGTGACTTCGAGGTGCTGGAGGACGGCAAGCCCCAGACCATCAAGTACTTTTCCGCGGAATCGGACCAGCCGTTGACCCTGGGCATCATGATTGACACCAGCGCCAGCCAGACCCGGGTTCTGGACATTGAGCAGACGTCCTGTGCCGAGTTTCTGCACAGTGTTCTACGCGACAAGGACCTGGCCTTTGTCATCAACTTCGATGTGGATGTCGATCTCGATCAGGATTTCACCAACAATGTGCGCGACTTGACCAGGGCGCTGAACAAAGTGCAAATCAACGCGGGCATGGGCGGTGGCCCCCCGGGACTCGGGGGTGGCCCGGTTCCCACCACGCCGCGAGGTACGCTTCTCTATGACGCCATCTACCTCGGCGCTAACGAAAAATTGAAGAACGAAGTCGGACGCAAAGCCATGATCGTCTTCACGGATGGCGAAGACCAGGGCAGCCGCCTGCGAATTCAGGACGCCATCGAAGCCGCCCAGAAGGCCGACACCATCTGCTACGTGATCCTGATTGCCGATCGCGGCTTCTACGGTGGCTTCGGTTACAGTGGCGATTACGAAATGAAAAAGCTGGCTGAGCAAACCGGTGGCCGCGTTATCGAGGTCGGCAATAAGCAGGACAAGCTTCGCCAGGCGTTCGAGCAGATCCAGAACGAGTTGCGCAGCCAGTACAACATTGGCTACACCCCGACCAATACCAAACTCGACGGCAGCTATCGCAAGATCCAGATCCGCGCCAAGGGTGGCGAGTATAAGATTCAAGCCCGCCAAGGCTACTACGCAATGGCGAAGGACTGAGACGTCAGCGGCTAGCGAATAGTGCGGTGGATAGAATTGTCATACGTGTGAGAACTCAGTTTCGTTCTAGTCAATGGAGCAGAACGCGCGGAAATCAAGCTCCGTAGGAAGCGGAAGTGAATTAGCCGAGCACGGAGCGAAGCGGAGTCCTGGGTAGAGGGAAACCAGAGAGAGTCCCTTCAGAGACGGCACTTGCCGAGCGTGCAGCGGAGAATTCAGTCCCGCTTGGCGGGACGACTCAGTCTAGCCCAGGACGGAGTCCTGGGTAGAGTGGGAAGAGTGACCGAGTCCCTTCAGGGACGTCACACGGCTCTCCAAGCATTCCCAACGCCCTAATTCCCACCCATCGGACTCGCCTCTGCATCCGTCGCCGTTATGTCATCAAGCCTCTGCCGAATGTAACTCCAATCCGCGACGAACCGCTTCCTTTCTTCGTGGGCTGCCTGCTCCTCTTTACGCTCGACGAAGCTCGCTCTCCACCACAATGCAATCGAAACCAACAATAGGAATACGGGCAAATAGTAATTGGGAAAGCCGACATAGACGCTGAAGGCGGCCACACACATCACCAGCCACGAGCCCAGATAATTCTTATACCGCTTCTCCGCTTTACGCTTGAGTTCATCGAACTGGTTCCACTCCCAGAGCTGCGCCTTGGCCATTTCCATGGCCAGTTGTTCCGCCTCCGCAGGCGTGAGACGGACGACCGGAGTCAGGTACTCACCCGACCGCGACAACAGCAAAGTGTTTTCATCCAGGCAGAGATCGAGTCCGCTAACTTCCGTTCGTATCACACTGCCGCTGTCGGGCATTTGGCCTCCACTCGCGACTCATCCCCTGATACCGGGCGCTTCTTTGCAATCGTCATTGCCAGAATTCAAACTCATCTCATGAATCGTTCTGGGTTGTATCAGGGCACGACGTTCAGTCGTGCCAGCGTAACGCAGAAAAACTCAGGGCCTTAGCCCCTGCAAAACAGAACTCTCAGGGGCTAAAGCCCAAGATATTGCTGGATCCGTTGAGGCACGTCTGAAGACGTGCCCTGATACAGAGCGCTTCTTTCAAATCGTGATCGCTAACTGCTAACTGCTAACTGCTAACTGCTAACTGCCGGCTTCTTCACTGCAATACTCAACTCCTTCAACTGCCGCTCGCTCACCGGAGTCGGTGCGTCCACCATCAGGTCGATCGCCTTCGCCGTCTTGGGGAAGGGAATCACCTCGCGCAGGCTCTCTGCGTCCGCCAGGAGCATCACGATGCGATCGAGCCCCAGCGCAATACCACCGTGCGGCGGCGTGCCGTACTGCAGCGCTTCCAGGAAGAAGCCAAAGCGCGCCTGCTGTTCTTCGGGAGACATGCCCATTGCCTTGAAGATTTTGCTTTGGATGTCCTGGCGATGAATACGAATCGAGCCTGAGCCCAGCTCAGTTCCGTTCAGCACCACGTCGTAGGCCAGCGCGCGCACGCCGCCGGGATCGCTCTCCAGCTTGTCCATGTCCTGCTCATGCGGCGAGGTGAAAGGATGATGCGCCGCATTCCAGCGCTGGTCCTCATCATCCCACTCGAACATGGGAAAGTCGGTGACCCACAACAGGCGAAAGTTGCCATGCTGATATGCGCCGTGCCGCTCGGCATACTTTTGCGCCAATGCAAGCCGCAACTGTCCGGCAGCCGAATAGACACCGTACGCCTGTTGTCGAGCTTTCACCTCGCTGGCAGCTTCAGAGCGCTTTGCTCCCGCTACCACGACCACCAGGTCTTCGGGATTTGGATTGGCAAGCTCGCGAACCTTCGCTACAGCATCGGGAAAGGATTTTTCCAGCCGTTTGATGTCCTCGAAGACTTTAGCGTCCTTGCGATCGCCAAACATGGTCTTGATTTCGTCGCGCTCTTTGCGCGAAAGCTCTCCGACCTTCGGAATGACGATCGCGACAATCGGAAGCTCGGCGTCAACGTGCAGCGTCTCCAGGTTTTCGGCAGCGAAGGCCTCACGAACGTCGGCCAGCGCCGGCAAGCGCAGGTCAGGCTTATCGATGCCATAGAGCCGGATCGCCTGGTCATAACTCATCTGCGGAAACGGCGTTGCCAACTCAACTCCAATGGTCGAGAACGCTGCCTTCAGAAAACCTTCAACCGTGTGAAAGACCATCTCCGGCCGCGCGAAGCTGATCTCCAGATCGATCTGCGTGAATTCGGGTTGCCGGTCGGCGCGCAGGTCTTCGTCGCGGAAGCAGCGCACGATCTGGAAATATTTATCGAAGCCCGAGATCATCAGGATCTGCTTGAACAATTGCGGTGACTGCGGCAGCGCGTAGAACTTCCCAGCATGGACGCGGCTGGGCACCAGGTAATCGCGCGCGCCTTCGGGTGTAGAGCGCGTCATGAAGGGCGTCTCGATTTCGTAGAAGCCTTCGGCGTTCAGGTGATCGCGAATGGCGATGGCCACTTCGTGACGCAATTCAATATTGCGATGCAGCTCGGGCCGCCGCAGGTCGATGTAGCGATACTTCAGGCGCACTTCTTCGTTGGCCAGCACAGTATCGCTGGGCGAGAACGGCAACGCTTTGCAGTCGTTCAGGATGCGAAGTTCGTCGGCGACGACTTCGATCTCGCCAGTCGGAATATTCTTGTTGATCGTATTGGCGTCGCGCAGCTTGACATGGCCAATGACTGCTACCACAAACTCAGAGCGCACCGCGGTCGCGCGATCGTGCACTTCGGCTCCCGCATCGGCGGTGATGACGGCCTGAGTAATTCCGCTGCGATCGCGCAGGTCGAGAAAGATAAGATTGCCCAAATCACGCCGCCGGTTCACCCATCCCATGAGCACAACTTTGGAGCCGGCGTCGGAGGCGCGCAGGTCGCCACACATATGAGTGCGAGTCAGTTCACCTAAAAAGTCGAGCATGATTGTCCTTATGAGTAACTAGCAGTCAGCAATCAGCTGGCGCACTTCACCGGCTGAATGGTGAATGCCGACAATTGAAATTCTATTTTCGCAGGTATTTGGCCAATTAGCGCGGCGGGCTTCGAGGGCACAATCCAAAGAGGTATTTGCGAAGCCCGGAGGGCGTGTCATGACAGCCCAGCACGCAGCGAAAGCGGAGCGCTGGGTTGCGGATGGCTGGCTCTCCTTGGATTGAGTCCCTCGGGGACGGCCAGCACGTCACGCGGCACGTGTGCGCCCGTCACAGAATCATCGCGGAGTTGCGCCATATCGTTTTCTCATGCCACACACTTTGTCTCGTAACCTGGTCCACTGCGTCTTCAGCACCAAAGGCCGACTCAATTTGATTCAAGAACCGGACGTGCTCTGGAAGCACTTGGGAGTGATTGCCAAGGCGAAAAACATTGCTTTGGTCTCCGCCGGCGGTACGGCAAATCACGTGCATCTGCTGCTTGCACTCTCTCCTGTGATGACATTGGCAAATGCAATTCAGAATCTGAAGGCCCACTCTTCACGATGGATGAAGGAAGACGTTCCAAACTTCGCCTGGCAGGAGGGTTATGGGGCGTTCAGCGTCAGTGAATCGCATCGGCCGACTATTCTGGACTACCTCGCCACTCAATCCGAACACCATCGGAAATGGACTTATGAGCAGGAATTTGTGGCTTTGGTACGTAAATCAGGCGTGGATTACGATCCGGGATATTTGTTCGGTTAAGGTGCCCGGGGCACTGGGCCTAAACTCGCTCGAGTTCCCAGCACTCCGCTCCCGCTGCGTGCTGGGCTGTCATGGCACGCCCTGCGGGCTAACGCCGTGCGCTTGATAGTTGGTCCCCAGCCGGCTTCAGCCGGCGGCAGAGGCCAGGAAGACGAAGACTCCAGCGGCTGAAGCCCGGTTCTTGCAGCAGGTCATACGGCGCAGCTAAAGCTGCGCCCCTTCAACCCAACTCTCCATCCTGAGGTGTCGAGCCCGTTCAACCTTGCCGCAAATGCCGTGCCAGCTCAGCTCGCGCCACCTGCACCTGCTGACCGCTGGCCAGGTCCTTCACCGCGAACTGATCAGCCGCCACTTCGTTTTCGCCGACGATGACAATGAAGCGCGCGCCTGCCTTTTCCGCGGCTTCGAACGACTTCTTCAGCCGGAAGGTTTCGTCCCCAATGTCGGCGCTGATGCCCGCGCGGCGCAACTCTCGCGCCAGTGTCAGCGCACGAGCATTCATCCCGGCGCCAAGAGGAGCCACATAAGCCTGCACTTTCTCCAGCTGATCTGCTCGCCCTGCGATTGCAGCGCAAGAATCAACCGGTCTTCGCCAATGGCGAAGCCAATGCCCGGTGCCTTCGGTCCTTCGAGCGACTCCGAAAGACCATCGTAGCGCCCGCCGCCCAGTACCGCGCTCTGCGCGCCCAGTCCGCCATGGGTGAACTCGAACGTCGTGCGCGTGTAATAGTCCAGCCCGCGCACCATGCGCTCGTTGATGGTGTACGGGAATGCCGATGGCATCCAGCATCGCGCGCACCTGCCGCGAAATGCTCACGGCAAGGTTCGTCGAGATACTGGCTGATCTTAGGCAGCTTCTCGATGATCGGCTGGTCCTCCGGCACCTTGCAGTCAAGCACGCGTAGAGGATTGGTCTCCGCCCTCCGCTGGCAGTCATCGCACATCTGCGGCAACACCGGTTGCAGCGCCTCGCGCAGTGCCTGGTTGTAGCGCGCGCGATCTTCCGCGCAGCCCACGGAATTCAACTGCAACCGCCAGTCGCGCAATCCGACTTCATCCAGCAGCGTGGCCAGCATCTCCAGCACTTCGGCATCGCGTAGTGGCGACTCGCTGCCCGCGCTCGGCGGTCCGATAATCTCGGCGCCAATCTGATAGAACTGGCGATAACGTCCCTTCTGTGGACGCTCGCGGCGAAACTGCGGCCCGATGTAGTACAGCTTCTGCAGCGCGCCTTTCTTGTCGAGACCATGCTCGATGTAGGCGCGCACCACGCCGGCCGTGTTCTCCGGGCGTAAGGTCAGCGATTGCGCCTTCTCGCTCTGGGCGCGGGCCTTGTCCTCCCACGTGAACATTTCCTTAGAAACGATGTCGGTCTCTTCGCCGACGCTACGCGAGAAGAGCGCCGTGTCTTCGAACATCGGAGTGCGAATCTCGTGATAGTTGTAACGTGCAAAGACGTCACGCACCTTCGCATCCACCTGATTCCATAGATCGGTGTCGGGTGGAAGAAGGTCGCGAGTTCCTCGGACTGCCTTAATGACTCCAGGACGCCTTGAAGGCTCGCTGGCTTTCGAACGAGACCACGCGTTACGCACAGCCTCGTTGCTACGAAATAGATCGGCAAATCCGGGATCAAGAATGGCCGCTGAAATGGTCTTCCGTAGCAGGGTTTCCATTGCTTCATAGAGGTGTAGTTTTTCTCCCGATAACTCTGGGAAACCCCCGCCGTGAACCAGCCCCGAGCGGAGCTCATAAAACGACTTCGCTTCTTCCTCAGCAATTTGTAAGCTCAATCGCTCAGCAAGAGTCGCAACACGCGACACGAACTGATGGGTTGATCTTTCTCGATCAGTATGAATCAGTGCCTCAAGGCCTGTACAAAGGGTTCCCCATCGAACATCCAAGAAGTACTCACAAGCCGCATGATCGTTCAACCAAAGAGCGCGCTGTATTCGCTCTGGAAGATTTTTCCACGAGAGATTAGCGATGAGCGTCCTCAGTTCGTCCAGTTGCTCAATAGTGAGCCAGTCACGGGCTGACTCACGCGCCAGAAATGCAGCGGAAGAATGTCCTCTTACGGGCCCCGGAATAATCTGTAGCTGGCCTGGATAGTAGGAATTCGCTTGGTAAGACATGATTCGCGCTGCGTAGGCGAGCGAGACCGTTGTAGGGTGAACTACTCGTGACAGCGTGATACACGTATAAAGGCGGTGTTCCCTGTCCCAATCCAGTTCGCTAGTGTCCCCGACATCTCTTCCAAACGCATACAACTGACTGTACTGCCGCGTAGGAGGGTGAATCCACATGCCAGGAGGTTCGCAGCTTTCAATGACTTTTCTTGCAAGGTCGCTATCAAGTCGCCCGACCCAGAGATCATCACTCAGGCGGTATTTTTGGTCTGGAATCGAGTTCCAAGACTCCCAATTTTTCCTAAACAGACCCTCGTTTGTCTGTAGGGCCACGTCTACGACTAGCGTGCCGCTCACTGCAATCCTCGTTCTCTTAAGTATTGCTCCCTGTACCCCACGTAATTCCGCGCATACCGCAGGATCGTCTCCTGCTCCGCGTCGCCCAACTGCTTACGCACCTTGCCGGGAACGCCCATCACCAGCGAGCGCGGTTCAATCACTGTGCCTTCGGGAATCAGCGTGCCTGCCGCAACGATGGACCCTGCGCCGATGCGCGCGCCATTCAGGATGACCACGCCCATTCCGATGAGGCACTGGTCCTCGACAACGCAGCCGTGCAGCGTGACCGAGTGTCCCACCGTCACCCAATCGCCGACGATCACGGGCCACTGGTTCAACATGCCGTGCAGCACGCTGCAATCCTGGATGTTGCTGTTCGCCCCCACGCGGATGAAGTGCACATCGCCGCGCAGCACGGCGTTCATCCAGACGCTGGCGTTCTCGCCGAGGGTTACGTCGCCGATCAACTGGGCCGAGTCGTCGACGTAGCACGAAGCCGGGATGGCCGGACTTTTTCCTTGATACGAGCGGATCATGCTTTTCACCAATTCAAAGCCGTCCAGACGGATTTGGCCTGCGCTGGCCGATCCATTTGGAGCGGAAGGGGCACCTGACAAACGGAAATCGCCAGCGGCGACAGGTTCGCCCGCGGACCTGCGTTAACAAATCTCGTAAGTCTTTGAAAATACCACGCCGGAAGTGTGAAGCGAAATCCAGACAGGCGCGTCTCATACCTTCGTGGGTCGCTACCCCACCCCTTTAATGTCTCCGCTGGGAACTGCATTTTCGCGACAGGCAAATATTGCCCCAGGCTTTGGAATACCCATGAAAGTATTACGACTTTATTCGATCTGAATAGTAGGAAGGCTTTGTAAATCAGCAAGTTGCGTGGCATCTACGACGTTTTCGGCATGGGCAAGAAGATGATCTTGCGATACAACAAGACAAACAGCGCCGCTTCGGCTGTGCGTTTGGCAACTCTTGGATGGACTGGCCACACTTGATAGTGAATAGCTGCATGAACAGCAGTTCAGGTTCGACAATCAACCTACCGCGGGAAGAATCGGGGAATTGGATGAACGCAGTTCGCCAGAAGACGGTGCTCTGTGTTGATGACGAAGCCATTGGTCTGCGCGTGCGAAAGATCATGCTGGAAACCCATGGCTTCCAGGTGCTTACGGCCAGTGATGGCCAACAGGGAATCGACCTCTTCGACCAGCACGACATTGACCTGGTCGTGCTCGACTTCTACATGCCCGGCCTAAATGGCGGAGAAGTGGCGGCCGAATTGCGCCGTCGCCGGCCCGATGTACCCATCATCTTCCTGTCGGCATACTTCTCCTTGCCGTCCGACGCGCTGGAAATGGCCGACGCCTTCATTACCAAGGGCGAGCCGCCCGAAGTGCTCATTGAAAAAATTGAACAGCTGACGTGATACCGATGGCGATGCCCGCTCGGGTCTAAGAGTAGATCCGGCCGGACCTCAACCCGGATTTGGGCAGGTTACGCAGGGGCTTCAACGGCATTTCTCTTATGAAGAAGACTTATCCGTGAAATCCGCGCGAATCCGCGGTTAAAGAGTTTCTTCCTTCTTTACTCGCCCTTCCACTGATACGCATCTGCCTGCGGCAGGCCCACGTGCGCCAGCACGCGGTTCACGAACTCGCGTGCGATCTCGTCGGTCGACACTGGACGGAAGTAAAACGCCGGGACCACGGGAAAGATGGTCGCTCCCGCTTCGGCGGCGAGCGTCATGTTGCGCAGATGAATCAGGTTGAATGGCGTTTCACGGACGCATAGGATCAGCGGCCGGCGCTCTTTCAGGCAGACATCGGCGGCGCGCTCGATAAGCTGGATGGCCATTCCGTTCGCAATCCGCGCCAGGGTTCCAACGCTGCAAGGCAGCACGATCATGGCATCGGTTTGATAGGAGCCGCTGGCCACGTTGGCGCCGATATCAGCATTATTCTGTTGTTGGATTTTCTGCGAATCTCGCCCCAGCAGCTTCGGGATCAAGTCATTGCGCCCGGAAAGTTGGAGCTCCTCGGCCATCACCCGCAGTCCACTATCGGACAGAATAAGATTGACAGTTGCCACCCGCTCGTCACGGTCCAGCGCATCCAACAAGTGCCTGGCAAAGACGGAGCCGCTAGCGCCGGTGATGGCGACGGTCAGGTTTCGCGGTGTTGCAGGTGTCGACCCGTGCATCTAAGCCACATCGTAACATCAGGCGCGGTCTGCCTCGCCACAATGGGGCGACTGACCAGAAGACACTGCTGGGACTTGCAACTTGAGCCTCGAAACTCGACACTTGAAACTCGAGTTTTTTACTAGCCCCTGACTACTGATTTCCATGACTTCCGACGCGATCAAGAAATTGTTCGACGAGGTGAAACGAGGCAAACTCTCTTCCGAGGAAGCCGTGCAGCGCCTGCGCCATCTTCCCTTCGAGGACCTCGGCTTCGCCAACGTGGACCATCATCGCGCGCTGCGAGTCGGTATGCCCGAGGTCATCTTTGGGCCAGGAAAGACTCCCACACAGCTCGCCGAAATTTTTGCCCGGCTGGCGCAACACGGTCACAACGTTTTGGCAACGCGGGTTTCACTGGAGCAGTTTCGCGCGGTCAAGCGCAAGTTTCGGAAGGCTGTATTTCACGAGCTGGCCCGCGCCATCACCCTGACCCAGGACGAGGCGCTTTACGGCAAAGGAAAGATCGTCGTTGTTTCCGCCGGGACCAGCGACATTTCCGTGGCTGAGGAAGCCGTGGTCACGGCGCAAGCCATGGGCAACGAAGTGCAGCACGTGTACGACGTTGGCGTGGCCGGAATCCATCGCCTCCTGGCACGCCGGGAAGTCCTCACCCAGGCGCGCGTGGTAATCGTTTGCGCCGGAATGGAAGGCGCGCTGCCTAGCGTGGTCGGCGGGCTGGTAGGTGTGCCGGTGATTGCGGTTCCAACCAGCGTAGGCTACGGCGCTTCGTATGAGGGTATCGCGGCGCTCCTCGGTATGTTGAACTCCTGCGCCTCGAATGTCAGCGTCGTGAACATCGACAATGGCTTCGGTGCCGGGTATGTGGCGTCCATCATCAACCGGCTGGAATAGCGCAGTTGCCGGTAGTCAGTTGGCAGTTGTCAGTTCTACAAGGAGGCTGCTGGAAGCAAAGTGGTGCCGGCCTTCCGTGAGCATGTTTGTGTGAAGAGCGCCACTAGCGTTCTCATGACCAAAATCCAGCGCCGTAGGTGCGGAACAGTCTAGCCCAGCACGCAGCCGCAGGCGGAGTGCTGGGTAGGTGTTGAAAAGATCCGAGTCCCTTTAGGGACGACTCAAATTCCAAAACACACCCTCCACGAGACGCCTCCAAACAATGTTCTTACCTTATGCTAATTATTGACAATCTCTGTTATTCATGATTATCGTTGGACCGGAGGCCACAATGAACGTTTCGCTCACTCCTGAACTTGAACAGTTTGTGCAGTCGAAGGTCGAGAATGGCCGATACAATTCAGCCAGCGAAGTCGTTCGCGAGGCGCTTCGCCTCCTGGAAGAGCATGAAAAGATGCGGACTACCCAATTAGCTGAGTTCAACAAGGAGTTGGGCCGACGCCTGGCTTCCTTGGATCGGGGTGAAAGTGTCGATCCTGCCGCAACGCGTGCCCGTCTGCAGCGGAAGTCGCGTGACCGTCGGCAGCGACGCGGATGAGCTATGGTCGATGGATCATCGAGGTCGGCCGCGGCGGTTGTATTTTGTAGCGCGCGATGAGGATTCTCCTGAGGCGCTCTTTGTAGACCTCAAATTCTGATCGCATTCGCAAGAGGCCCTCGTCGAACTGCAGGCGGCTTTTGTTATCTTCGAAGAGAACCCGCTCCATCGTGAAACACGTGAGCAACATCGTAAACAATGACGTCGCCCACCTTCGTGGTTCGACGCCGATATAGCTGAGCTTCCAATTCTGACCGCCATCCTCCAAGTTCTCAATCGTAAATCGGTCACAGATGGCCAACGGAGTAGTGTGAGAACCGGTCTCCGACAACTCTCCCCACTTCTCATGCAATTCGTCAAGCCCATCGAAAAGATTGTCCTTCTTCCGATGTTCGAAGCAGTCCTTGAACGCCTTTAACTCGGCCGCCCCATCCTCTTTTCTTAACCACACTTGCTGGAGCGCGGGGTCGAGTAGAATTCGGTGTGCGTGCGCGACGCACTCAATTGCGTCCCTCAGAATTGAGCGTGCCTCTCCCAGACAACCTGAAAATGCCAGCTCGATGCTGATACGCATTTTTGCGTGGGCGTTGAAAAACAAAACCAGCGGAAATGATCGATTCGGGTCACGAGGAGGCTTCAAATCCTCAAATTCACGCATCCATATGTCATCGAGCAGTAGACAGTATTTCCATTGCTCTGGAAAGTTTTGAATGCTGCCGAAGAAGTTGTTTCGCTTTGCTTTGTAATATTCCCGATAATTCGCCGGGATATTCTCGCTCTCAAACGGTACGAGCAGACTACTTTCTGGTGCCTCACTTTGAGATTCGGATGGCTCGCTACTCATGGTCGTTCTACCTCTAGCTCCTGCAGCCTTAGCGGCAATTACTCCTCCCCAAACACCCTCGTGAAGATCTTCCCCACATTCCGCAATGGCCGCTGCAAATCGAACGCGTGCTCCAGCGTCTCCCGCTTCACTTTCGAGGTGATCTCCGGATCGTTCATGATGAGCTCGCGAAAGTTCAGGTCTTCCTTCCACGCCTTCATGGCATTCGACTGCACGATCCGATACGCATCCTCGCGCAGCACCCCCGCTTCGACCAGGTCGAGCAGCAACTGCCCGCTGAAGACCAGCCCTCCCGTCGACTCCAGGTTCTTCAGCATGCGTTTGGGATAAACCAGCAGCGTGTCGATGAGGTTGGTCGTCTTGTTGAGGAGGTAATCCACCAGGATGGTCGAGTCCGGCAGAATAACGCGCTCGACCGACGAGTGCGAGATGTCACGCTCGTGCCACAGCGCCACGTTCTCCAGCGCCGCTTGCGAGTTCGCCCGCACCACGCGCGCCAGCCCGCTGATCTGCTCGCACGTGACCGGGTTGCGCTTGTGCGGCATCGCCGACGAGCCCTTCTGCTTCTCGCTGAAATATTCTTCAGCCTCGCGCACTTCAGTTCGCTGCAGATGGCGTATCTCGGTAGCGATCTTGTCCAGCGTCGAGGCAATCACCGCCAGCGTCGCAACGTAGAACGCATGCCGATCACGCTGGATCACCTGCGACGAAACTGCGGCTACGTTCAGTCCCAGGCGCTGGCAAATCTTCTCCTCGTATTCCGGTTCGAGATGCGCCGCGTTTCCTACCGCGCCGGAGAGTTTGCCTACGCGCATCTGCTCCGCCGCCATCTCAAAGCGCTCGATGTTGCGCTGCATCTCCGAATACCAGTTGGCCAGCTTCAGGCCAAACGTAATGGGCTCGGCATGAATGCCATGCGTGCGTCCGATGGCCGGGGTGTCTTTGAACTCCAAGGCCCGGCGCTTTAACACCTCGCGCAATTTCTTCAGGTCCTCGCGGAGGATCGCCGAGGCCTGCTTCACCAGCAGCGCCTGGGCGGTGTCCACCACATCGTTCGAGGTCAGGCCGTAGTGCAGCCAGCGCGATTCCGGGCCCACCTTCTCCGCGACCGCCGTGGTGAACGCGATGACGTCATGCTTCACCTCGGCTTCGATCTGGTTGATACGCGCCAGGTCGAAACCGCCCTTCTCGCGGATAGCTTTGGCGGCCGCCTGCGGAACGATGCCGGCCTCGGCCAGCGTCTCGGTGGCCGCTATTTCTACGTCCAGCCACGTGCGGAACTTATTTTCGTCACTCCAGATGTGCCCCATCTCGGGGCGGGTGTAACGGGCTATCAAGAGGGCTCCTTAGCAATCTGCAATTATCGTCAAGCCAGACTGTTTATTGTAACGGTTGCAACACGGGCGCGGTCCTGCCGGCGGGAGGCTTACTTTCTGGACCGCTAAAGCATCTGGCGATGCTGCCGATAACTGTGCAGTGAGAGACACGATTACGCGACGCATTATGCCGGCGGCAGCTGGACTTTTGCCGCGCGAGAGACGCCGGAAAAGCCGGGTGAGCACGCATGTGCCCATTACGGTCACCTATCCTGGTCCGCGAGATGAGATTACCCAAGACGGGATTTGCACCGACCTCAGCGAAAGTGGTATTGCATTTGAGACTCCCGCCGACTTATTTGTTGGAGAAATCGTCGACGTGACCTTCCGCCAAAAGGGTGCGGAGGCCGTTCGCGTTTCCGTGAGGCTACTCTACAAAGCGGGAAACCGTTACGGCTCCTACTTCATGTCGCCCGATTCCTAATTCCTCGACGCGATCCTTGGTCATCTTCCCCAGCTAAATGTAGCCGCTCCGTGCGACCCGGAATGAGTCAGCGGGAAGCCGACAGCTAGGACAAGACGCAATTTGTAAGAAACGCCTCGGAACGTTCGTCGCCTCCCCCGCTGATACACCCCCATTCTTCTTGCCTAAACTACGCCCTTTCAATCACTTAGCCGCTGACATAAAACTTACCTCCCGCTTACCTCCAAATGACTCGCCAAGTATTGATCGCCTGAGCGATGCAGCGCATTGTGCGTTCACGAGCAGGGAATTGAGGCATCGATGAACTGCTCTTTTCATGGGGACCAACGTCCGGAGGTAGGAGAAGGCTCCTGCCTCCGGAAGGCGAGTCAAGGTCCCGTGACCATAACCCGGCGCCACTCGGTTTCGACCGACGCCCCAACCCATGACCACACGGAGGTCAATATGAAAACGCAAAGCCGTATCCCTGCAGCGACACTGTTCGCCACTCTTTGCCTGATGCTGGCCGCGACTTCAGCCATGGCAGGCACGCTTTATGACAACGGCCCTCCCAATGGAGATGTCACCGCATGGACCATCAATTATGGCTACACCGTCAGTGACTCGTTCGTGCTGCCGACGGGTGCCTCCGAGATCCATGACATTCATTTCGTCTATTGGGACGCCTCTACTTCAGATCTTCTGTCCAGTGTGGACGTCCAGGTAGGGGCCTCCTCGTTTGGGGGTACCACCCAAACATTAGGGAATGGCAGCAATACGTTCCTTGGGATCAACGCACAGGGTTATGCCCTCTACCAAGCCGACTTCGATGCTTTGAACATTCCATGGTCAAATGGCGGCTTTCTAACGCTGTCGAATGCCTGCACTACCTCAGGGTGCTCTACGACCCCAATCTTCTGGGATGAGAATAGCGGTGTGGGCTGCGGGGGAACTCATCCCCCCGGAGGTGGCGCGAACTGCCCTTCCACAGCCTACGAGAACTCCATCGGCACAATCCCCTCGGAAGCCTTCACCCTGACTGGTACTGGCGGAACTACTCCTGAACCAGGCAGCTTCCTGCTGTTCGGCTCAGGCGTTCTAGGTCTGACTGGGGTGCTGCGCCGACGCTTTCTTGCATGATCGCGGAGCCATTACGTGGGACAAGTGTCACGGTCAGGAGCAGCTACGCGGTGAACTTGCTCCTCACCTCTCAACCATCATCACCGCCAGAACCCGGTTTCGCTGAGGAAGTCTCACCGGTTGTCGCAGTAACACGGACCTGAGTAGTCAAACTTCGAAAAATCAAAAAGGAGAAAGACAATGAAAAGCACAATGCAAACCTCAACAGCAACGATGAAGCTCAAACTGGGAATGATCGCATGCGCGCTCCTTCTGTTGGCCCTGGCAGCGGCTCCGGCTTGGGCGGCACAGGGAACCCCGCCTCCAGGCTGGATCTTTCAGCTCGCACCTCCGGGACCGCAGAGCGGTGTCCTGACCGGCTATCAGCAGTTCACGACATCCTTTACGGCGGATTCGAACTTCACTTACGTATCGTTTGCATTCCGCGAGGTTCCGGCGTTTTTCGCATTTGACAATGCCTCGGTAACCCTGCAAGGAGGAAGCGGCACTAACCTGCTCAACGACCCGGGTTTTGAAAGTGCCACCGTCGGAACCTCCTCTCCGGCGGGTTGGGGACAATGGGGTCAGCCGCCTGCGCCGTCATTTGCCGGCGTGGTAGCGGGGCCAGGAGGTAGCGCCTGTACCCCGAATGGCGCCTTTGCGGGTAATAACTTCTGGTGCGACGGTGCTGTTCAAGGCTACGACGGGCTCTGGCAGAAGATCGCCACCACGCCCGGCGCCACCTATGACGTCACCTTCTATCTTGGCGATAACTCGGGAGATGATCCCTACAACCCCGGCATCGACATGTTCGTTTATGCGGGCGACTCACTGCCTATAGGAACCGAAAATCTTCCCGAGCCGTCTTCGCTGCTCTTGATGGGTAGCGGAGTGCTTGCCTTGGGAACTGCGGTCCGCAGGAGGCTGTGCGGCTAATCTGCAAACCGTTCAGCGCATTTGTGCATTCTCGCCTCAGCGAGGAGCAGCTGCGTGGTGTGGTTGCTCCTCGCTTCTTGCCCGACACTTGTGCCTTCAGTCGCTTTGAAGCTGCTGCTGAAATCTGCTTTGCAGTCTCTGCTGCAAGCGGTAGAGTCAAAGAAGGACCTGAAAAATACTGGTCTGCGTGGTTTCTGAGCGCCGTGCTCATATCGATCGCGATCTTCGTCTCGCTTCTCTTCCTTTACAGCTTGCTGTCGGGCCGGCTGGAACAGACCCTCGTCACCGCACCCATCGTGTTCACCATTGCGGGCATGCTGATGTTTCCTGCCTTGTATGAAATTCTCAAGCCAGGCATCAATGAAGGAATATTCCTCCGCATCGCCGAAGTCGGTCTGGTCATGCTGCTTTTCACCGATGCCAGCCGCACTGGACTGCATGCGTTGCGCGTCATCGAAGGCCTTCCGGCACGTCTGCTGAGCGTCGGCATGTTGCTGACCATCTTCCTCGGAACAGTGGCGGCGCGCCTCATCTTTCCACAACTCTCGATTTCAGAGGCCGGCATCCTGGCCGCCATTCTTGCCCCCACCGACGCCGGCCTGGGCCAGATCATTGTGAACAGCCCACGCGTTCCTATGCGTGTCCGGCAAGCGCTCAATGTGGAAGCCGGCCTCAATGACGGACTCTCAGTCCCCTTTCTCCTGTTCTTTATAGCCATCGCCGCAGCGCGGACCGAAGGTGGCGCTGCCAGTTTGATGCGGTTCATTGTGGAACAACTTGGCTTCGGTGTGTTCGTTGGAGCGGTGATCGGTCTTGTCGGCGGATGGTTGTTGGCCCTTGCGCGTCGTAAAGAGTGGATGTCGGAATCGTTCCAGCAAATCGGTGTGGTCACGCTGCCGCTGCTCTGCCTCCTGGTTTCCGAAATGGTTGGCGCAAGCATGTTCATCGCCTCCTTTGTCGCTGGCTTGGCCGTACAGATCGGATTCAAGGAAGCCGGGAAACACAGTGTCGAATTCGCCGAGGAATGGGGACAACTGCTCAACCTCGCGGTGTTCTTCCTCTTCGGTCTTGTGGTGGTGAACCATTGGCCGGAGGTCACTCCGGTGTTCATCCTCTATGCGATCGTCAGTCTTACGGTGGTCCGCATGCTACCCGTGGCAGTCGCGCTCATCGGCACCCATCTCAGTCCGGCCAGCGTGGTCTTCATGGGATGGTTTGGGCCACGTGGGTTGGCGTCTATTGTCCTCGGCCTGGTCTACCTGGAGCAGGAAATGCACTTGCCCGGCGAAGCGACGATTCGCCTCGCGGTCATAGTGACGGTGGTACTCAGCATCTTCGCGCATGGGCTGAGTGCGCTACCCGGTATTCGTTTCTACGAGCGCAAGATCGCGTCACTCGGTACCGCAGCGCTGGAGCATCAAGAGCTCAAAGCATGAAGTCGTTTCGGTGAAGATGTGTCCGGGCGCGGTGACGAGCTGGATACGCCAAAGCTTACGATTCCCCGAATCGTGGTATATCTTCTTATCAACTCTGAGCGTTCGCTGGAGTGGGGATAAGTATGCCTGCCAAGCGTGTCTTAAACTTCTGGAACCGGAATTGCGGGCATAACCGACTCCATTGCGCGGTCTATGGCATCGTCCTCGTGATGCTGGGGCTCGTCACCGCTTCGTTTGCACAGGTCTTGACCCCTCCACCGCGGCTTGGGTCAACCGCTGAAGCGCTAGGCAAGCTGGAGCAATGCGGAAAAGACATTGCGAAGAGCGCCCCGCAAATCTCCTCCAAGCTCCTTGAGTCCGAAAACCTGCTGTCGCACGGATTGCTCATCGGATGGAACAACCCAAGCAATTCATGGGCGCTGGTTGCACCGCCCAAGGAATACGTTGACGATCTTGCCCAGGAGGCTGAGTGGTGCGTAAAGGTGGCAAATGCACTGAACACCCAGCCGGCCAATAAAGAGCGCGCCGAAAAAGTCCTGACCAATATTGCCTACGACCTGTTCGTGAAGGTGGAAGACTGTCGCGTATGGGGCATGGGCCGGCTGATTACGCTCAAGGCCAACACCATCAAGAATGGTAAACCCGACCCCGGATGGACGGTGAGCTACAAATGGATGTCGTCCAGTGGCCTGAACTCGGTTGACCTGGAGTTCCCGCAGGAAAGCACGCCCACCACTAAGAAATTGCCGCCCGGAATGTATCTGATCTATGCCACGAAGCAAGTGGGTGGTGCGACCAAGAAAACCGAGCCCATTACCGTCACCGCATTCCAGAAGGACACTGTGCAATGCGACATAGCGGTGCCATGACCATGCCACCTTACATTTCCGAGCAAGCGTCACCCGCTGAGACCGGGCCCGCGCTACCTAAAAACTCCGCACCACCTCCGGAGCCGGCGCGCTTCGCTGCGTTCGCACAGTTCTTTAAAGCCTACATGGGAACGGCTTCAGTGGTGACCGCCTCTCTCCCCATCCCGGTGGCGGCGTTTCACTTGATTCCCACGTATGAGGCGCAATCGAAGTTCCTTTCCACGTACACGTCAATGTTCTGTTTCTTGATGCTGGGCTACATCTTCTACATTCGCCATACGCTGGGAAGGTTGATGTTCTTCACCAAACCGGACGGCCATGTGAGAATTCGCGCGCTGGTGTCGGTGGTGCCGCTGCTGCTGATCCTCTCATCGCTCGGGCTGATATTTCTGTATCACCACTATCTGCTGGATTCACTTACCGCATTTTCAGAACGTGGGGTGATGGCGTCTACCGCCGATCTCCTGAAGTCCGCTGACTATCGTGATATCCCCGACAGCATTGCACTGACGGTGTGCTACCTGGGGATGTTCATCACGGCCGAAGCGGCATTCATCCTGATGGCGCTGCGCGAATATCTGCAGGATGTGCTGAAGATTCAGGATACGAGCTTGATCCGACTACCAAGATCACGCCAGAGCAAACCGGGACAGGAGTAACTCCCAACCCGGTACTCAACCTTCGTCCACGATTCCCAGAAGCTCGGACATTTCTTCGTACAGGAACCCTTCGCCGGGACGGTAGGGCTGCACCCAGTGGCCGTCGATCACAAACTGCGGAATGGCGCGCTTGCCGGCGTGACGGATGACCTCTTCCGCTGCGCCGGGCGTGGTCTCAACATCGACGTCCGTGTAAGGGATGTTGTGCTTGTCTAGAAACCGCTTGGCGGTACGGCAATCAGGGCACCACGAGGACGAATAGACCAATAATTCCATACCTTCTTAGATTAACAAAGGTCATTTTCTGGCTGGCGACGTGACAAAAAAGGGAAGCGTTTTCGCTCCCCTTTGAGTTCGCTTTCTGCTCAAAAGCTAGTTGCTGTACAGCAGCACACCTTCGGTCTTCTCTTCGCCCACCGGACGATAGAACAGTTGATTGTTCTCGAGGTAGACTTCGATGAACGTGGGCCGCTGTGCAAACGTGCCTTGAATGAGCGCCTCCGACAGCGGGTCTTCGATGTACTTCTGCAGCGCGCGGCGTAGCGGACGCGCACCGTAGCTGCGGTCCACCAGCGTCTGGTCGAGAATCCACTTGCGGGCCTCTTCCGCCACGGTGACCGTAATGGCGCGCTGTGCCAGGTTCTGGTTCAGTTGCTGCACCATCAACTCCACGATCTGGATCAGGTCGGCCTCGCTGAGCGCGTTAAAGATGATGACCTCGTCAAGGCGGTTGAGGAACTCGGGGTTGAAGGTACGCTTCACCTCGTTCTTCACCATGTCTTCGACCTTGCCCGAGATCGTATCTTCCTTCTCCGACTGGAAGCCCATGCCGGTGCGCTTCTGCAAATGACGCGCTCCGATGTTCGAGGTCATGATAATGATGGTGTTCTTAAAATCCACCGTATTGCCCAGACCGTCGGTCAGCTGGCCGTCTTCAAATACCTGCAGAAGAATGTTGAACAGGTCAGGGTGCGCTTTCTCGACTTCGTCGAGCAGCACCACCGAGTAGGGCGCGCGCTTCACGCGCTCGGTCAACTGGCCGCCCTCTTCGTAGCCGACATACCCTGGAGGCGATCCGATCAGCTTCGATACGGAATGCTTCTCCATGAACTCCGACATGTCGAACCGCACCAGCGACTTTTCGCTGCCGAACATGAACTGCGCCAGGGTGCGCGCGACTTCGGTTTTGCCGACGCCCGTCGGTCCCAGGAAGAGGAACGATCCGATAGGACGGTTCGGGCTCTTCAAGCCGGCACGTGACCGGCGGATGGCGCGAGACAATGCTGAAATTGCGCGGTCCTGCGAAATCACCCGCTTGTGCAGCTCTTCCTCGATCCGCAGCAGCTTCTGGCTTTCTTCTTCCTTGATGGAAGCGATGGGAACGCCGGTCCAGCGCGAAACTACATCTTCGATGTCCTCGCGTCCCACGACGCCGGTGGACGACTCATCGAGGTGATATTTCTCGCGCAGAGCACGCAGGTTCTCGCGCTCTTTGCGCTCCTCGTCGGAGTAGAAGCGGGCCTTCTCAAATTCGTGGTTGGCAATGGCGTTTTCCATGCGGTGCACGATGAACTTGATCCGCTTCTGCACTTCGGTGATGTCCTCGGGCAGCGAGGTCTGGCGCAGCTTCACCCGTGCGCCCGCTTCGTCGATCAGGTCGATCGCCTTGTCCGGAAGGAAGCGGTCCGGCAGATAGCGATTGGAATGCGAAACCGAGAAGGTGATGGCGTCGTCGGTGTAGGTGACGGCGTGGAACTTCTCGTAGCGCTCCTTGATGCCGAACAGGATCTTGACAGCGTCCACCTCGTTTGGAGGCGGAACTTTTACAGCCTGGAAACGCCGCTCCAGCGAACGATCTTTTTCGATGGACTTGCGATACTCGCCCGGAGTGGTGGCGCCGATGCACTGGATTTCACCGCGCGACAGCGCCGGCTTAAGGATGTTGGCAGCGTCCAGCGATCCCTCCGCCGAACCTGCGCCAACCAGCGTATGCAGCTCATCGATAAAGATGATGGAATTCTGCGACTCCATCAATTCCTTCATGATGGTCTTCAGGCGTTCTTCAAACTGACCACGATACTTGGTGCCGGCGACGATAAGCGAAAGATCGAGAGCCAGGATGCGCTTGTCCGCCAGGAACGACGGCACTTCGCCGTCGGCAATGCGTTGTGCCAGACCTTCGACGATGGCCGTTTTGCCCACGCCCGGTTCGCCGATCAGTACCGGATTGTTTTTGGTACGGCGGCACAGAATCTGGACCACGCGTTCCAGTTCGGCATCGCGACCGACCAATGGATCGAGTTGGTTGTCCATGGCCGACTGGGTAAGGTCACGGGAAAACTCGGACAGCAACGACGACTCGCGCGACCGTTGCGAGGGCTGCGCCTTCTCCTGCGAAGTGCGCGCCAGTTCCTCGCGGATACTCGACAAGCGCAATCCGCGTTCGTGCAGAATTTCGGCCGCAAAACATTTCTCTTCGCGCAACAGCCCCAGCAGCAAGTGCTCGGTACCGATATGCTTATGCGACAGGCGCTCGGCTTCCTCCGCAGCATAGGCAAGCACACGCTTGCACTCATTGCTCAGGGGCAGGTCCACGGAAGTCGAGACCTTCTCGCGAATAGTGGTATGACCCTCGATCTGTTTACGAATGGATTCCACCGAAGCATGGGACCGAAGGAACCGATTGGTGAGCGCTTTGTCCTCGCGCAACAGACCCAGCAGCAGGTGCTCCGTTTCGATGTAGGGAGAACCGAACTGACTGGCTTCGTAGCGCGCGAAGAAAATTACTCGCCGGGCCTTTTCCGTGTACCGTTCAAACATTGAGCCTCTCCAGGGAACCCTCCGGGGCGCCTTCCCCGCAGCCTCGCGAGGAACCCGTTGCCCGAACCGTCCCGTTGCCTGCCGTACCCCTTGGATCGTCGGCCATCACAGCAATGTGGCCGACTCATAAGGACCTCGCCGGTCCTTGTATTTACTACTACTAACTACAAACCCGGCTTGTGCCTGCCGGTTGCATCACGCCGATAACGACTGCGGCGACACCTCAACCACCTGTCCGCGCTCTAACCGCAGCACGCGGTCGCAGCGACGCGCAAACTCAAGATTATGAGTAACGATGAGCGAGGTAAGACGATAGTCGCGATGTAACCTGGCGATCAAATTAAAAACCACGTCTGCTGTCCGGTTGTCGAGGTCTCCCGTCGGCTCGTCGGCCATCAGGATTTTCGGTCGGGTTACCAGGGCCCGGGCCAGCGCAACCCTCTGTTGTTCTCCACCCGACAACTCGCCGGACCGGTGACTGGCTCGGTCCGTTAAACCAACCTCCTGCAACCAGTGCAGGGCTTGCTGCTCCGCTTCCCGCCGGTTCCCGCCGCGCATCAACAGCGGCATGGCCACATTCTCGGCCGCAGTAAACTCCGGCAGTAAATAATGAAACTGCCAGACAAATCCAAGTTCGCGGCTGCGGAATTCCGCCGCCTCTTCTTCCGAAAGCTTACCCAAGTCGAGTTGGGCGAAGTATACGTCACCTTCGGAAGCGGTATCAAGGACTCCGAGGATGTGCAGCAAGGTACTCTTCCCGGCACCTGACTCGCCAACAATGGCCAGCATCTCACCGGTTTGCACCTGGAACGACAGGTTTTCAAAGAGCACTAAATCGGAAGCGCCCGAACGGAACACCTTTTTCAGGTTTTGCGCTCGTAACACCACGTCTTGAACAGTTGGATGCAGGCGCTCTCCCGCGCGACACAAATTCCGGCCAAGTCGCTGCAACCAAGCCCACTTTGGTACTCAGTATGCTGAGCCAGGACCTAAGGGAATTAGAACATGTCTGGGCCGCAAAGTCAGCGACTCTGCAACGGAAGATATAGCCAGCCGGTTTCGTATCGGATTCGCCGCAACGAGGCTGCTTAATCTCGCCCGCTCGGCAAGACGCTCGGCAGCCGAACCTGAAACCTGGTATCTCCCGGTACCGAGGTCACATTGATCGATCCGCGATGCTTTCTTACGATCCGCAGCGTCGTATCCAGCCCCAACCCCGTGCCTTCTCCCACTCCCTTGGTCGTGAAGAACGGCTCGAAAATACGCGACTGAATCTCGGGAGGAATCCCAGGTCCCGAATCTCCAATCTCAACTACAGCACAATCTCCCTCCGGGAAAGTCTTGATCCGCAGTTCGCCTTCACCGTGCATGGCATCGATGGCATTGTCGATGATGTTGGTCCACACCTGGTTGAGTTCGCTACCATAGGAATTCACTAGCAGAGGTGTGGGGTGGTAATCGCGCTTAATGGTCACGCCCTTTTTCAGCTTGTGACCCATGATGGTCAGGGTATTTTCGATGCCCTTCGTCACCTCCACGTCCTGTACCGGCGCCTGGTCCATGTACGAGTACTCTTTAATGGCGCGAACCAGGTCCGAGATCTTGGAAGTACTATCTTCGAGTTCCCCCAGCAGATCATTGATCTCAACCAGCGCCGATACCCGCTTGAGTGCAGGCTCAGCCGCATCGCGTCGGACACCATCGAGCAGGACTTTCAGCGGCGCGGACTGGACGCCTGATTCCACCAGTGCCGATGTGTACTGCCAGCCATCCTGGATTCCATGCTGATGCAGAATGGCTTCAATCTCCTCTTCCAGTTGACTCGCCTTCAGCACGTCGGTCTCGGGCGTCCCCGTGCAGCATGAAGATTCGAATGTCTCAATGACCTTCCTCTCGTCCGCGGTGAGCTGGTTCTGCTCCAGCGTGCTTGCCGAACTGCGAAACTCAGCGACCGCACAGCGCAGCCGTTCGGCAGCTCGGCGGGCTGCGGCCGCCGGGTTGTTTAACTCGTGCGCCAGCCCGGCCGAGAGCTTTCCCAGCGCGGCTAGTCGATCGCGCTGCTGTTCGCCACGGGTAGCTTCGCGGGCACGGTCCACCATGGTGGCCACCAATCGCCGTCCTAATTCCGGCAAGTGGATGAGCAGCTCATCAAACTTGGCCGCCGGAAAGAGCAAAGCTCGCGAAGGTTCAATCGCCCGGACCGTCGCGGGAAACACCTTCATACGCGAGTACGGCAACACGCCGGTGACAGCGCCTGCATAGGTGGTGAACACGTTTTCGTTGGTTCCTTCAATCCGTCCCTGTAAGGCGCCCTCTAGGATGACCGCCATTCTGTCGGCAGGATCTCCTGCGTGAACATAAATCTCGCCGGGCTTCATATGGATCTCGGTTGCGTTTTCCAGGAACCAATCCAGTTGCTCGTCCGGAAGGTCATGGAAGACTGCCACGGTGCGAAGTTCTTCTCTGGTCGCGTTCGACATCGCCTACACCTTCGCCATATAACGATGGATAAACTGCACAGCAATCGCTCCCTCGCCCACTGCCGAAGCAACCCGCTTGATGGAGCCGTGCCTCACGTCCCCTACTACAAACACTCCAGGCACGCTGCTCTCCAGCAGAAAGGGATCGCGCTCCAGGGTCCACGTCTCCGGAAGTTTGCCATCTTTCAGCAGATCGGGCCCCGCCAGCACGAATCCGCGCTCGTCGCGCGCCACCATGCCTTCGAGCCAGTCCGTTCTTGGCTGCGCTCCGATGTAGATGAACATCGACGTAGCCGGCACTTTTTCCACGCTATTCGTATCCGAGCATTGCACGGAGATCTCCTCCAGGTGCGTATCGCCGTGAACTTCGATGACCGCCGCACGCGTCCACACTTGAATGTTGGAAGTCTTCTCGATCTGGTCGATAAGATAACGTGACATGGTTGCCGCCAGCGAGTCGCCGCGGACCAGCATCACAACCCTGTCCGCATACTGCGCAAAATTAATGGCTGCCTGACCCGCCGAATTTGCCCCGCCAACCACGTAGACGGTTTCCCCTTTGCAGGAGATTGCCTCCTGACTGCCACCGCCGTAATACACCCCTGCTCCCTGCATCCGGTCCATCCCCGGCACGTCGAGCTTTCGCCATTGCACTCCGGTAGCGATCAGCACGGCGTGACAGGAAACTTCGCTGCCGTTGGCAAGCTTGAGAATCCGGTAAGGTCCCTCCGCGCGAAGCTCCACCACTTCCTGCGGTGCGATAATTTCCACACCGAAACGCTGCGCCTGCATCACCGCCCGGCGGGCCAGGTCGCCGCCACTCAGACCGGAAGGAAATCCGAGGTAGTTTTCGATTCGTGAGCTGAGGCCGGCTTGTCCGCCCGGGGCCTCGCGGTCGATCATCACTGTCTTCAGTCCCTCCGACGCGCCGTAGACCGCAGCCGCTAAACCACCGGGACCTCCTCCGACAATCGCGAAGTCATAGAACTGCGTGTCGGCCCGCGTCTTCAGGCCAATTTTCTCGGCGAGTTCGGCGGGACTCGACTGAAACATTCGCGTGCCATCTGGAAACAGGGTCAGGGGCAACTTTGCGGCGTCATCACCGACCGACGCAATCAGTTGCTTTACCTCCGGATCTTCGGCCGAGAGCTCAACGTCGATCCATTGATACGGAACATGGTTCCTGGCCAGGAAATCGCGCACCTCGTATGCCTTCGAAGACCAGCGTGTGCCCAGTACCCGGATTCCCTCGTAGGGCGGGCGATACGACGCCGTCCAGTCTTCCAACAGGTCATCGATCATGGGATACAAATGCTGGCCCGGCGGGTCCCACGGTTTCAGAAAGAAGTAATGAACGTTGACCTCGTTGATGGCGTTGATGGCGGCGCTGGTGTCGGCATACGCGGTCAGCAGGGCCCGCTTGGCATCGGGATAAACTTTTCTGGCCTCATTGAGGAAGCCGATGCCATCCATCTGCGGCATGCGCTGATCGGCCAGTAGCAAAGCGACAGCGTCGTTTCGAACTCTCAGTTCGCGCAGCAATTCCAGGCCCGCATCGCCCGAGTTCGCCCGCAGCACGCGATACTTCTCTCCATATCGGGCTCGCAGGTCTCTCTCGATAGCCTTTAATACATTGGGATCGTCATCGACCGTGAGTAGTGTCGGTTTGGCCATGCCTGAGTTACCTTCCTCGATTTATCTGAGCAGTAATTTTGTTAGATAAGAAAAAGGGGTCGCGCGACTCTTCACAACTGAAATCAGGATATCGAAAATTTGCGATCAAGCAGTACTCACGCCGGCAGCAAGTTGCAACTCAGTCTTACCGGGAATCATTCTCCACGCTACCAATGCGCTGGCCACGGCGAGGGCCGCGCAAATTCCCATCATCAATCTGAAACCAAATACGAACGCCGCAACAATCGAGGCCCCGATCGCGGCTGCCGTCGCAGGCCCAACTCCAGATGGCGCTTGCAGGGCCGCCAGCTTGATTTCATTGGCTCGCAACTGGCTCCGTACACTGTCCGCCATCTCGACATTGGTCAGGCTACGATTCAGGTGTGCACCAAACTCGGTCACCATTACGACACCAAACACAGCAATCGCCAGCAGTCCGGCAACTCGGGCCACCGCGTTGTTGATGCCCGATGCGGTCCCCGCGCGGTCCAGATCAATCGATTCCATCACCACCGTAGTTAGAGGAGCAACACTCACGGCCATTCCCAGACCAAGCACGACCACGGCCGGGAAAAATGTAGTCCAGTAGCTGCCGCCCACCGCTGGGACTGCGAACAAACAGAACCCGAACGCCGCGATTAGCGGTCCCACTACCAGTGGCAGACGCGCTCCGTAGCGGGCAACCAACCCTCCCGACCACCGAGACAACAGAAACATCAGCAGGATCAGAGGCAAAACTGCGCCGCCCGCACCGGTCGCCGAGTACTTCTGCACTTGAATCAGATTGAGCGGCAGCAGAAAAAAGAAAATGCCAATCGCTGCGTACAAAAAGAACGTGAGCAGGTTTGCACCGCTAAAGGCCGGCGAGCGAAACAGACTGAGCGGCACCATCGGCGAAGCGGCGTTGGCTTCAATGAGCAGAAACAAACCTACGCAAATAGCACCTCCAATCAGGCTTCCGACAACCAACGGGTGTCGCCAACCGAGAGTTGCGGATTCAATCAGCCCAAAGACCAGTCCGGTTAAGCACAGCGTGGCCACCAGCGCGCCCCACCAATCGATGTGACCTTGCTCGCGGCTGCGGCTCTCCGGAACGCGCCATAGCGAGATGACAATTACCGCGGCAACCAGCGGCAGGTTGAGGAAGAAGGCCCAGCGCCAAGACAAGTGCTGGATCAGCCAGCCTCCTAACACGGGACCGATCGCGGTGGTGATGGCGGTGGCTCCTGACCACGTGCCGATCGCCCGGCCGCGCTCCTGCTGGTCGAACGATGCGCTGATCAGCGCCAGGCTCCCGGGAACAAGAAACGCAGCTCCTACGCCTTGAATGGCCCGCGCAAGAATTAATTGGTGGATATTCGGAGCAATGCCACAAAACAGCGAGGCGATCCCGAATACCGCAACCCCAATCAGAAACATCAGTCGACGGCCCAGCAAGTCTCCCATCGAGCCGCCCACGAGTATCAACGCGGCAAGCGTCAGACCATAAGCCTCGACCACCCACTGCACGTCAACGACACTCGCTGCGAAGCTCGCTTGTAACGCCGGCAACGCTACGTTCACGACCGTGCTGTCAATGAACGCCATGCTCGAACCAAGAATGGTGGCTGCCAGTACCCAGGCCCCAGTCGTTCCGCGACATGGCGAACTCGCAACTCGAGATTCTATGGCCGCCTCGTCGCATGGTGTTTTCATGGGAGTCTTGGATGTGCGATGCAGCGGGTCGGGTTCTTCCGGCGGCTATAATGCCAGCCATGTTTCCCTATGATCCGATGCTGCTGGCAGCGGTCAAGACCAGCCCTCAATCTGTCGACGATGTTCTGCACACCATGCAGGCCATTGACAGCACCTGTATTGCAGCCGACGGGCTGAAGTGGTTCAACGGGTTGTACCTGCAAGTGACCCAGGCCGTCCAGAGCCGGATCGCTTCCGGTGGTTCCAGCGACCCGCAGTGGCTGGCCGGGCTGGACGTGCAATTTGCGCGGTTGTATTTCGGAGCGCTGGCGTCGGCGCTTTCAGGTCAGACCGCTCCGGAATGTTGGCAGGTTCTATTCAACAGCCGCAACCAGGTGCTTATCGCCCGTATCCAGTTTGCGCTCGCAGGAGTAAATGCTCACATCAATCACGACCTGGCGGAGGCCATCGTAAACAACTGCAAGCAGACTGGCATCACCCCGCAGCATGGTACGGCCCAATACAACGAGTACACGGCGATCAACGCCACCATGGACAGTCTCATCGACACCGCTAAGCAGGAGTTGAACGTCCGGCTGCTGGGCGATGCGCTTCCGCCCGTTTCTCACTTGGAAAACACCTTTGCCGCCTGGAGCGTCAGCGCGGCGCGCGAGTCTGCGTGGAACAATGCCGAACTTTTGTGGCATCTTCAGCCTGTGCCGATGCTGGCTTCCACATTCATGGGAACGCTCGACGGCCTGACGACGGTGGCCGGTAAAGCTATTTTGGTGCCGGTTCCGGAGTTGCCGCTCAGTTGAGCTTGAGGCGTACAGCCCGGGCCAGTTTGCGCTGCTGCTTGTCGAAGCTGAAGAGGCAATCCGCACCAATTCAACTGCCGCCGCTACGTGTAGGAGATCGGCCGTTCGAGTGCCTAACCGTGCTGTGGTTTGCCGCGATAACTCGCGCGCACGATCAAAGACCTGCTCCGGCAACGGGCGCAGTTGGAGTACGCCATCGCGCAGGTCTTTCTCAAAGTCGTCAAAGGAGGCCTGCGCTTGTGAGGCTGATACGTCCTTCCGAAACACACGCAGTCCTAATGCATTGACAACTTCCAAGGCCCCTAAAGTTGTAATTACGCGGTCTCCTTCGGAAGCCTGCATCACCCGGACGGCAGCGTCGAAGTTAATATCCGGGCTGTATAACGAGACGAGAAAGCTAGTGTCGAGGTAGATCAATATCTATCCCGATCTTTGCTTACCAGCTCAGCGCCACTGACCGCCAACACCTTGTCTCCATAAATAGCGCGCACACGTGCCCGAAAGTCGGGAAGCGGCGGACGAGACTGGTTGTTCTCTGGAACCAGGCGAGCGATCACTTTACGGCGTTTGGTAATTTGCACTTCTTCGCCCCGGTGCAGGAGGCGCTCAATCTTCTTGAAGTCGTAGCGAAGATCGCGGACCGACGCTTGTTTCATGTGATACATTCTAGCATCACATTGCTGCATTCCCAAGACGCGACTTTCACCGTCAGCTCACGCGAGCCTACTCGTACCGCAACGCTTCTGCCGGCAAAACGCTGGCCGCCGACCATGAAGGATACAGGGTCGCGATGAACGACACCCCGATCGCAACCATCGCCACCAGAACTCCGTCGAGCACGCGCGGAGCGAAGGGCACATAATCGATGGAATACACTTCAGCGGAAAGCGATACCAGATGATAGTGCCCGGCTGCCCACGAAAGCAGATATCCGGCGATCAGGCCCAGCACCGTTCCGATCACGCCAATCAGAATCCCCTGGTAGATAAAGATGCGCCGAATCTGCCGCTTCTTGGCTCCCATCGAGACCAGTACCGCAATGTCGCGCGTCTTCTCCATCACCATCATGATTAGCGAGATCAGAATATTGAGCGCGGCGACAAACACGATCAGTCCGATGGTGATGAACGTGACCACGCGTTCCAGGCGCAAAGCGTGGAAGATGGCGCGGTTCTGTTCCATCCAGTTGGTGGACATGAAACCCTTGCCGGCCGCGGCTTCCAGCTTCTGGGCGATTTCTGGCGCCTGGTAGATATCGTCGATCTTGAACTCCAGCACGGAGACGACATCCCCCAGGTCGAAAAGCTTCTGCGCATCGGGCAGGCTGATGAACGCCCACGAACTGTCATACTCGTAGAAACTCGATGAGAAAATTCCGGTCACTTTGAAGCGCTTGTACTTGGGGACAATACCAAATGGAGTGAGCTCTCCCTGCGGGCTGGTGACGGTGACCAGCGACCCCACAGTAGCGCCCAGTTGGTCGGCCATGTCTTTGCCCAGAATGATGGGCGGCAGGGAAGCGGTAACGCGCGCAGAGAGCGGATTGGGTTCGTCGGGGTCAGGAGGCGAGGTCTCGCCCTGATTTTCTTTGCGGTCGTCGAGGCTGTTGGCTGATCCGCTCTTGATGGTATCGAGAATGTCGCTGACCCGGCGTTCGTCTTGCGGAATGATGCCCTTGAGAATCGCTCCCTGAGCGCGAGCTCCCCGCGAGATCAACACCTGCTCGTAAATCGCAGGCGCGCCCGCTAGAACATGAGGCTGCTTTTGCAATCGTGCCAGCAGGTCTTGCCAGTTGCGGATGCCATCACTTTCGACCCGCAGCAGGTTGATGTGCGATGTCGAACCCAGCAGGCGCTCCTGCAAGTCCTGACGAAATCCGTTGTTAATGGCCAGCGCGATGATGAGCGAAGCGACGCCCGCCGCCACTCCTATGATGGAGATGACCGTGATGACACCAATGACGGCCTGGCGCCGTTTGGCCCGCAAGTATCGCGCCGCAACGAAGAGTTCGAATTGCATTCGGAGGAAGCTCAGCGAAGGTTCATTGTAGCGAAAAGCAGGTTGACCACGGATTTACACGGATGAACACGGATCAATCAGAGAGATTCAGAGTGTCGCAGTTGGTTAGCAGTTGGTTAGAGTGTAGCTCTGGGTTTAAAGGATGTTGCGATTCTGGACGCCGTTACGTCCGCGTCGAACCTATGTTTTTTGTCATCCTGAGCGAGGAGCGCAGCGATGAGTCGAAGGACCTCTATAACAGCTAAGACCAGCCCTTAAGGCAGTTCCTCGGAACCCGGATACACCAATCTTAGAACTCTCTTACAAATCCGCGTTCATCCGCGTAATCCGCGGTTAATGCTTTTGAAGTTTCGGCAGCACGCCAGGTACCCGGAGGCGGTATTCGCGAAACGCCTCCCCGAAACGCGCTTCCAGTTCGCGATCTTCCATGCGGATCATTATGGTTCCGGTGATCACAGCGAACGCAGCCAGTGCGTACAGCGCGACCAATCCTGTGCCGATGCACCAGCCGACAATCTCGCAAAGATGGCCCAGGTAGATAGGATGACGCACACGCGAGCGTATTCCGGTAGTGATCAGTTGCTGCCGATGCCGGTCGGGCTCGAGTTCAGCCAGTCCGGAAACCTGTGCCCGGTCGAATCTCTGGAACGCCGCGCGGTAGATCGAGAATCCCAGAAAGAAGAAGATGGCCGCAGGCGCCCAGGCAAACCAGTTTGCATAAAAACGGAGCGAGTGGAACGGCCACATTAATGCGAATGCGATGGCGATAAATCCGCCCCAAATTGGCAGGATGAACGCGTAGGCGCGCCGCCCGCTTGCGCGCCATCGCCCGACAAACGGATGCACCACAAACCAGAACAAGGGAATGGTGCCATACACCGAGCAGGCCAGCAGGGCGAGCAGATCGAGAATCGCGCGAAGGTTCATTCAGATCCGAGACTCAAAGTGAGCCTAGAAAAATTGTTGATGTGTCATCCTGAGCGCAGCGCGAGCCTCTTTTGCTCGCGCGGAGTCGAAGGACCCCTCTAGGGACAACGAATCATCGGCCGCCTTCCGCCGAGTTCACCACCACCTTGCTGATCCCGATGTTCTCGAAGCGATCGTAAACTCGGACCACCAGCGTGTGCTCCTCAGCACTGCCAGTATTCGCGATGGCGTTGCTTGCGCTCGCGCTCGCCGGCGGAATGGGCACATCGAAATCGTAGTGCTCAACTTTGTAGTCTGAGATATGCCCTGTCGGCTCGACGAGTTGCCAATCGTTTGCGTCCAGCGAGTATTCGGCACGGCTTATGGGCGAGAAGCTATCGACGGCGCGAAATGTCACGTGTAGCTTGTCTCCTTCGACATTGGTGTTCAGCGATTCGATGTGCGGTGGAGTGTTGTCAACCTCAAAGCGTGGGCTAGTGCTCTCGCCGGTCAAGGTGTCTTCGGGGGAGTGCGACGGCGCATCGGAGGCGACCACGCGAATGGTGTAGCCCCCATCTGGAAACAGATCGGAATCCAGATTTACGTACCGCTCATCGATCCCGTCGCGCAGCAGCTTCCAGCGGCTTTCGCCATCGCCGCGGTAGTAGATGCTATAGATCAGCGAATCATCGTTTTCATCCTGCGCCTTCCACTTCACCGCGATGGAATGTTGGTCCTTAATCATCGGGATGGGAGCAGAATAAACATTCGCCGTGGAGCTCTCCGCCTCGGTGTGCGTCCCCGCCGGGACCCTCGAGCCAACTAAGACAGTTACGTCCTCCACTTCGGGAGCGACGTTCTTAGGCAGATAATTCAGGGTTACGCTATCAATGCCCGAGGCTGGGTTGCCCGGATGCAGCACCGCCTTCCACTGAATAAAGCGCGCGGAAGGGGCATCAACGGGAAGATCTTTCTGCAGGTCAACCTTTTTCCACGAGCTCCAATTGCGGTCGGGATTATCGACGTTACCGCTGCGCGCGAACAGTTCGAAGTTGCCGCTGCCACGAACTTCCACGCGCCCCCACTGGGAAAAGTTCTTCGCGTCGAATACGTCGCTTTCGTAGGTGCCTTCGTCGACCGGTGCTGGACCAAGCAGAAAAATCTTTCCCAGGTTGCTGGTTGCCGCATATAGTCCACCCTTAGGTGCACGCGCAAACGCAGTCACCTGGTTGGCACTCGCCTTGGCAAGATCGATGTAGTCAGTAGCGCCGATGACATAGATCTTGCCTCGATTGCCCGTGCCTGCCAGCAGACGCCCCGCCTTATCGAACGCCAGCGCGTAGACCAGATCCTCATGCGACGACCATATCGTCTTCGGGGATCCGTCCGGCGCCAGGCGATAGACCTCGGATCCGCCAAGATTGGTGACATTAGGATAGGGAATCGAAATGACGGTTGGAGTGGAAGCGCCGGGCGCTGTTGCGCCACCTTGCGTGCCCAGCGTGATGACGGTTCCGCCGCTCGCAGGCGCTGTGGTCGCCAACGGAACACTGCCCACCGGCGCCGGCGGCGGAGTTGTGCCGCGCTTCTCGCCGGCTCCGGCTGCATAGATGTTCCCTTGTCCATCGACGGCGAGCGCCGTGATCTCTTTCTTGGGCGCGCTATAAAGCACGAAGGCCACACCCTGCGGCGAGATGCGATAGATCAGGCCACTGCCGTCTGTCCCGGCGAGCAGGTTGCCGGAGTTGTCGAAATCAAGCGCGCGGATTTGCGCTTCGTCGCTCTGAAAGAACAGCTTGCCATTGCCGCCGGCGTCCACACGGAAAATCTCTCCGCGATCGCCGGTGCCGACGTACAGCTGCCCTTGGCGGTCCAGAGCCAGCGCCCAAATGTATTTCGTCTTGGGATCGAAGAAGACGCTCGAGCTGTAACTGGCATCGACGGCTACCGAGGTTCGCGGGTACTCTCCCGTCGCACTTGGCTTGCTGCCCTCCTGTGCGGCGGCTACTTCCGCAGTTGTGTGCGACCCCTCGGGACTCTTGCCCGGAGAGGGTCCGCCATGAACGATCTTGTACACCTTGCCATCGGGCGACGTAGCCGCGTAGATGGCGCCGTTCCCATCGACCGCCAGAGCCTGCACCTGCAATTCCTGCGGCGCAAAAATGATGCTGGCCTTGCCGTCGGGAGTCAGCTTGTAGACACGGGCCGGCGATCCCGCAGCGGCATAGGCGTTACCCTGGGAATCGGCGGCGAGGCTCCAAAGATAGGTGGAAGGTGAGGTGTAGAGCGCGTTGAACGCGGGCGCCAGCGTGAGCGTGCCATCGCTGCTGATGGCAACCCCGTGGCTGGTACCTTTTTCGAATTCGTCGTACTTGGTTTGTTCCCAGGTGCGCGTCCCTTGTGCCCAGCACATTGCCGCAAGCAACGGGCAAAAGAGCGCCAGTCGAAACACTTTCATCATGAGTCCTGATTGGCCGATTGGCAGGAATAACAAAAGCGTAACACAGGGGAGTCGCAAATCTGTGCGGGCGCCGAGCACAGCGGGAATCAGGTCCACGGGTTCAAGACACTCTTGACTACAGTTTGAAAGTCGGACGTGTCGCGGGTTATCAAGGTCAGCCGGTGCACTTCCGCAGTAGCGGCGATAAACGCGTCCATGGCCTGCATCCGCCGCCCTGCGGCTTCGCTGCGCGCCACGATCTTTCCACATGCATCGGCGACGGCGGGATCAATCGCAAGGACCCTTCCTTCGAAGCGTAGTGGCAGTTCCTCGGCCAACCACTCGTCCAACCGCTTTTTCTGAGTGCTTGACCCCATGCGTTCAATTCCATAACGCAGTTCCGTCAGGGTGATCACGCTTAGGAAAGTGCGACCTTCGTCGACATCGGCCAGCCAGGCGACCACGCCGGGATTGGGCCGAGGTTTCATCCACTCGGAGACCAGGTTGGCGTCGAGCAGGAAGTTCATAGATCAGCTTTGCGCACGCGTCCACGAGGACGTTTGATTTTGGTCTCCGAACCGCGAAGCGGGGAAGCGGCAAAGAATTCAGCCAGGTTGCCTTTGCGCTTCGTCTTTCTCTCCCATTCGTCCGTTGCCACCACCACCGCGGTGTTGCGTCCCGTTCCGGGTAATGGTCTGTGGCCCCTGCGATTTTGCCCTGTCGATTACTTCACTAAACTTAGCTCTGGCCTCGGCAACGGTCCATGCATGCGTACCCATGTCATGCGTCTCCTATATGGTCACTATGGTCATTATCGAGGCTGCAAGGCAATCTTCAGGCTCAGAAGCTGTGCGAGGAGTAACTCGCGTGAGCTGCTCCTCGGAGTATTCCAAACTCACCAGGCCTGCGCTGAAAGTCTAGCGTTCAGAACGATTCGTCGGCACAGACAATCAGCGGGCCCAATTCCGTGGCACCCACTTCGATCTGGTCGATGGTGCCCGGCGGGGGTCGCGCACCGCCAGGGAAACCTCGCGCTTGACAGCCTTCGTTCTGGGGTATTGAGTTCGAATGACACTTTGGAATTTCGCTTACGAAATTTCTTCGTAATACCGTTCTCCGGCACAGGAGCGGCATAGGACATTTCCGTCACGCCGCACTTCGCGCTGGAAGTTGATGCCTTCGCCACATTGCGCACAGACGATGCGTTCGCCTTTGTAGCCGGGCAGTTCCTCCGGCGGTAGCGAAACCCTGACCCACTGCACGCTGAACAGGTCGTCGTTGGAAATTTCGCGATAAGCGAGCATCTGCTGCTGGTTTTTGTTTTCGATTTCAGGATGCATTTGTTTGGCAAGCGCTTTTGAGCTCTCGCGGGCGCAGATGCGCACCGCCCGGTCCGGTGGAAAGATCGACGAAGGTTGCGGCCACTTTGCCCCAATCTCGAAACTTCAGTGCGCGCTTGCCCAACCGGCATCCGGTGACAACGCCAACCGCGTCGGTGGCGCAGCGGTCGATCTCTACAAATGTGATGAGGCGTTTGCGGTCCTTGCCGTGGGGGTCGTCGATGCCCAAAAGTTCCAGTCCGAGCATGGCGAGGCGGACTCCCAGCACCTGGCCGGCACAGAGATGTCCGTGGGCCACCTCGGCATCGCGCAATAGTTCGTCAAAGGTCTTCATCCGGATTACTAACCCACTTCGGCAGTTGATGACAGCAAGCCCCGAAGGGGTGCGGCTTTTGTGGTGGGAGGTCCCGCATTTATGCGGGAGAAGGAGCGCTTCAGCGCTCCGGAAAAAAGTTGCTCTTTGATCTTGCGCTTTAGCGCTGGGGATCGGAAAGCCAGGGCTAAAGCCCATTGTGAAATCGAACGCTTTTCCGCTGGACTAAAGTCCAGCTTCCCCCTGCTGAAGCAGGGGGCTCCCACCAAAACTTTTCCCACCAAAACCCTTTCCCCGACTTTTTCCGCAGCCTTTGAACTCTTCCGGCTTGAGATCTTCAGGAATCGTGCTCAATGGAGAGTTGTAACTCTCCCTTAGGGTTCGTCCGCATCATCGTCAGAAACTTCGTCCACGAAATGGCCCCGAACGGCCACGGTAAGTTTGTCGCCGGCCTTGGGGAGAAAGCTCACCCGCACGGGCTGACGCTCCCATTGCGGAGCTGAACATTCGGCGCCCGGCTGGTCTCCGCCGCTGGCCTTGCCCAGGTCTTTACGGTACAGCGGCTTCTTAACGCTGATTTGCATGACGATGGCGTCAACCTTTTCGCCATTCGCCAGGGTGCCGCAGTAAGCTGCATAGTCACGATACCAGCTTACCTCGGAGTAGAAGGGGTCGAAGTCAGGCAACTTGATGGCTGTGATCCTGCCCGTATTGCGGTCCACCAGCAACCATCCCCCAAGTTGCCAAATCCACTTGGGAGACTTGCGGGCCTCGTCCGGCAAGGCGTCGTTGAGGCGAAAGGCCCGGCGAACGACGAATTGCCGATCGGTGACCTCGTGCTGTTTGCCGGTTGTGTATTCCTTCAGCTTGGTATCGACGAAAAGGGGGGCGACCATAATGTCAACGCTCTTGGATTCCGTAGCTCCGACGAATAGCTTGACCGGCTGCGGCTTTCCAAAGCTTATGACGTGAGGCTTGGAAACGGCGGTGGCGGCAATACTCAGCAGGGCCAGGACGAAGAGAACATGAACGGTGCGCATCGCTGAGGGAAGCCTAAATCCGGGCTTGCACCGCCTGCAAGCCCATCCGTCACGCAGCAGTGTTTGAAAGCCGGGAGCTTCACACGGCTCCCAACTCGCGGTCCAGTTCTTTGATTCGCCGGTCAAGCCGTCGTGCCGAACGCCGATTCAGCCAGATGACTGTCGAGATCAGCGCGGCTTGCAACACTGCAACGACAACCGAAAACCGCCGGCTGGATGGCGGGAACACGATCAGGTAGGTGTTGAGCAGAGCGAATCCGGGGAGTAGCGGTCCGATGGCCCACTTCCAGATGCTGCCCACCAGATCGCGTTGCCGAGCGAGTTCGCTTTGATAAAACCTGACGCAATCCGCGCGCCCCAGATCCGCGGGCAACGACATCGCAGAACCCCATTTCCAGAGATGCCAGATGTAATAGATCGCACCCATGAGTATCAGCGCGAATGCAATGCGCTCGAGGGTGTCAGTAACCTTCCACAGGCCTGTCCCCACCCATACGATGATGATCAGGGCTGCCACGTATTCCCGCACGTTTCTCCATCGAATCATGCTGTTAAACTTGGCCGCCTTTGCACGTAGTTCTTCCACTGAGATTCTCATTTCTTCCACCTCCTGGCTTTGCCAAAGATTTCTAGGATCGTCCATTGGGTGCTCCCTGAAAATCGCGGGCCAAAATACTTTTGATCCGATGAACTTTTGTAGCCACGTTTCCCGATGAAAGCCCGGTGAGTTCGCCAATCTCGGCCGCATCCATGCCGTCGAGCCAGGCCAGAATGACCTGCCGGTCGACCGGTTTCAGGCGCTGGATCAGGGCCGTTAACTGATTCAGCGCGACCTGCCGGTCGGTTTCCCCCTCGATCGACAACACTTCAACTTCGTCCAGACTTACCAGCATCTGGGGCCGCGCGCGCCGCTGCCGGATGACATACGACGTGGCGGCATTGTGCGCGACGCGATATACCCAGGTGCGCAGGGAACACAGCCCGTCGAAGCCTTCCAAACTGCGCCACAGCGAGATATGGATTTCCTGCAGCAGGTCGTGCCGCTTGTCCGGATCGGCCTCGTAGCCGCGCGCCAGACGTGCCAGCGCTGCGCCATATTCCGACGCCGCCTGCTGGTAAAGGTCGTCTTGGCCTCTCACATCTGAGGTAGTCGTCACGGGGAGAATTTTCTTACAGCGGGTCTGGCGACGATAGAAGAAAAAATGTCGAACCGTCCAGGTATCCGGCATCGAATATAAGGAAAGTGGGCTGGCTGACAACTGGAATACAATGGGCTAGCGTCTAAATGCTGATGATGGATTTGTTTTACAGCTTCATAATCCCGGCTTACAACGAGAGCGAGCGCCTCGCCGTTTCGCTGCCGAAGGTACTCGACTACATCCGTGAACGGCAACTGCATGCGGAAGTGATCGTGGTGAATGACGGTTCCGCCGACGACACCGCTGAAGTTACGCGCAGCTTTGTGCGCAGATTTCCCGAGATTCGGTTGCTGGAGAATCCTGGAAATCGGGGCAAGGGTTACAGCGTGCGTAACGGCATGCTGCATGCCCGCGGCGACGTTCTGCTGTTTACGGACGCAGATTTGTCGTCGCCGATTTACGAGGCGACTAAGCTGTTCGCAGCCCTTGAGCAGGGCGCCGACGTTGCCATCGGCTCGCGCTGGTTGCAGGCCGAGCTGCAAACCGAACGCCAGCCCTGGCATCGGCAGTTGTACGGACGGCTATTTAATCTTGGGCTGCGGATGGTCCTGGGATTGAAGTATCGCGACACGCAATGCGGCTTCAAAGCGTTCAGGCGCGCGGCCGCGCAGACGGTGTTCAGTCGGCAGCGGATCGAGCGCTGGGGATTCGATCCCGAGCTGTTGTTTCTCGCGGATAAATTCAAGCTGCGCACGGTGGAAGTCCCGGTGGAGTGGGCGCACGATCACCGTTCCAAGATCAGTCCGGTTCGCGATGGGCTGAAGATGGGATTGGAGATGCTGGAGGTGCGCCGCAACAACCGACACGGGCTATACGAGCATGCCTCGACGACAATTGAGGGGCTCGCCATGCAGGCAGTCGTCCCGATCGAAAGCGCAAAATAAGTAATAAATATGCTTTGAAGTGTCAACGGCTTAGAGGGTGCTGAAAAAGTTCCAGCAAACGCTCTTGGTGGGAGCCCCCTGCTTCAGCAGGGGGTGATGGACTTTAGTCCAGCGGAAAAGCGCTCGATTGCAAAATGGGCTTTAGCCCTGGGCTTTCCAATCCCCGGCGCTAAAGCGCGTGACCAAAGCTCAACCTTTGCCGGAGCGCTGAAGCGCTCCCTCCCCTCGCATAATGCGGGGGCTCCCACCAAGAAGTACATTCCAAGAGTCATACCCCGACTTTTTCAGCAGCCTCTTCAGCCGTGCCGTTACCTGTGTATTGGACTCGGGCTTTTAGTTCCTGCTGGAACTCGCACTTCGCCTGAAACCCCGAAGTCGGCGCACTTGAAGGGGTACTCCTGCGAAGCCCAGGGCAAATTTTTCCAAGCTAAATTTTTTGTTGCCTTCCGGCATTCTCTGCATCTGCTCTTGGAGCGGCAAAAGGGCCTTCGCGTCCAGGGTAGGGACGCGGCCATCGGTTTCTGCATCTTACTGACGATCCAAATGGGTTTATGCATACCACGAGCCAAATTCGCGATCTGCCGATGCCTGCCAAGCCACAAGCCGACGCCTCTTTGCTGGAGAAATACCTGGCAGTGCGCGAGACTTCGCTGCGCATCTGTTCTCCGCTAAGCGTTGAGGACCATAGCCTGCAGCCAATGCCGGACGCAAGTCCCGCCAAGTGGCATCTGGCGCACACTACCTGGTTCTTCGAGACATTTCTTCTGGCCGGCTACATCCAAGACTATCGGCCCTTCCATCCTGCGTTTCGCAATCTTTTCAATTCGTATTACAACGCCGTGGGCGAGCGGCCGCTGCGGGCCTTGCGTCACATCTTGTCGCGCCCCGCGCTGGACGAGATACATGCCTATCGCTCGTACGTGGACGACGCCGTCGTCCATGTGCTCAACACCGAGGCCGATCCTGAGTTGGTCGCGCTGTTGACACTGGGAATCAACCATGAACAGCAGCACCAGGAGTTAATCGTCACCGACGTGAAGAACGGCCTGTGGACGAACCCGCTAAGGCCGGCGTTTCACCCCGTGCATGAGAATGGCCGTGGGACTGGCCCGGCTGCCCGTGCGATGCAGTGGCGTAGCTTCGATGACGGGATTTTCAGCGTCGGTTATGAAGGCGAGAGCTTCGCCTTCGACAACGAAGGCCCACGTCACAATGTTTATCTGCAGGGATTCCGCCTGGGTTCGCGCCTGGTGACCAATGGCGAGTATCTCGACTTCATGCGCGAGAACGGATATGGCATAGCCGATCTGTGGCTTTCCGATGGCTGGGATTGCATTCGCAACAATCAGTGGAACGCCCCGTTGTATTGGGAGCAGCGCGACGGCGACTGGTGGCATTACACCGTCGAAGGCATGCAGCCGCTGGAATTGAACCAGCCAGTTTGCCACGTTAGCTATTACGAAGCCGATGCCTATTCCCGCTGGGCGGGCGCGCGGCTTCCCAACGAATTCGAGTGGGAAGTGGCCGCCCGGTCCTGCCGTGTAGCGGGGAATTTCCTGGAGAGCGGACTGCTCTATCCGCGGACGAGTGATGCCGCCGAACCGCTGTCGCAAATGTTCGGCGATGTTTGGGAGTGGACGGCGAGTTCGTACCTGCCGTATCCGGGTTTCAAACCTGCGCCGGGAGCGGTTGGCGAGTATAACGGCAAATTTATGTGCAACCAGATGGTGTTGCGCGGCGGCTCCTGCGCAACGCCGCAGTCGCACATTCGAGCGACCTATCGCAACTTCTTCCCGCCCCATGTGCGCTGGCAATTTATGGGCATACGGTTAGCCAATGGCAACTAGCAAGCAACAACTACAGTTCCTGGCCAATGACGCGGTCGCACTGGAAGTACTCGAGGGCCTTACGGCGACGCCCAAATGGCTGCCATCCAAGCTTTTCTACGACGAGATCGGATCGCGCCTTTTCGAACAGATCACGGAATTGCCGGAGTACTATCTTACGCGCACCGAGCGCTCTATCCTAGAGACCTATGCCGGCGAAATTCTGGAGCAAGCGGGAACCTCGTTGACGCTGGTGGAACTGGGCGCCGGCACCGCTACCAAGACCTGCATCCTGATCGAGGAACTGCTCAATCGGCAGAGCCGCGCACTGTTCTATCCAATTGACGTTTCGCCATCGGCGCTGCAAGAAGCTGTGGCGCAACTTGGCCGGCAATTTCCAGGATTGCGAGTCAATCCTATCGTTGCCGATTACACCGGTGGGGTTGAGGCGCTGCATCGCATCAGCGGACGCAAGCTGGTGCTCTACATCGGATCGAGTATTGGAAATTTTGAGCCCGAAGAGGCAATACGGATTTTGCGTCGCATTCGCAGGACACTGCGACCGGGCGACGCGCTGCTGCTGGGCGCCGATTTCGCCAAGAGTCCGAAGGTCCTGCTACCGGCGTATGACGATTCGCAGGGAGTCACCGCAGCGTTCAACAAGAACATCCTGGCGCGCCTGAATCGCGAGTTGGAGGCGGATTTCGACGTCGACTGTTTCCGCCATGTCCCTGCATGGAACCGCCGGCTGTCGCGCATCGAGGCCTATCTGGAAAGCACCGCTGCGCAAAGCGTTTTTGTTGCGGGGCTCGATCTCGACCTGTCGTTCACGCCGGGAGAACGTATCCACACTGAAAACAGCTACAAGTACACCGACGACATGATCGAATCGATTCTGCGCGAGGGCGGCTTCCGTCTGGAGCACACCTGGTGCGACCGCAAGAAGTGGTTCGGAGTTCACTTGGCGCGAGTGTAAAGGCAGTCAGAAGAGAAAACCCCTAGCCAAGCAAAACAGCACCTTCGTGATGCCTGCGGTGCGCATCTGTTGCTACCTCACCCCCATCACTTCCTGCCGTGCCAGACGTCACTGACAGTGGGAAGTCCGCCAGTGTCATATGTACTAAGTTGCTCCCAGAAGCTTCAGCCCTAGAGAAACTCATCCTTGACCAGAGGCGTATTATGCTGAGCACCCCTCTTACAATTCACTTTGAAGCAACTGACTTATGCAACAATTTCTGCCCCCATTGTTACGGTTCCAGCTGGCTAAGGAAAGAGAAGAGAATCAAACCGCCGATCACCGAGGTCGCGCGACAGATTTCCGGCAATGAGCTCTTTGATGTGGTGATTACCGGCGGTGAGCCGCTACTTCTTGGAGTCGACGCGCTCTCTGGCATTTTTGAGATATTCAATAAGAACAATGTCCACTACTCGCTCAACACCAACGGGCGTTTACTGGACGAGCACACCTGCACTGCATTAGTGAGTGCCGGTCTAAAAGGAGTACTAGTAAGCCTGCATTCCTGGGACAACGATTTACACGACACAATGGTTGCGTCGCCTAACGCGGCGTTAGAGACCAAGGCCGGGATCCAGAATGCCATTACATACGGCTTACATGTGACGGTAAACCAGGTGATCGGAACTGAAAATATTGACACCATGTTTGCGACGTCGACCGCATTGGCACAAATGGGAGTTCAGGCGCTTTCTTTTTCGAGACTGCTATCGCCGCTCGACGTCCACTACAAGATCACCATGGTTAGCGCCAGTCGGTTCCTGGATGAGTATATTAAGTGTAAGAACAGTCTCAACATTCCAGTTACCAGCATAATACCCATTCCTTATTGTGCAGATCCCCGTGTTAAAGACCTTCACGAACAGCTCACTTGTACCGGGGGAGTGTCGTCAGCGGCGATTTCCTGTTATGGAGATGTTAGATTTTGCCCGCAGGACACCCATGCTTGGGGGAATGTGTTTCAGGAAGACTTTCCCGCTATTTGGGAAAGAATTGTTAAGTGGCGGGAAGCTCTCGCGGTCCCTGATGAGTGTAGAGAGTGCTCGTTTGTCGCGGATTGTCGCGGAGCGTGCCGCCTGGCATCCAAAGTATGTTTTGGCGACTATGCAGCAAAAGATCCGTGGTCACAAAATGCACAAAAGCAGTATGTACGCAAGGTCTGTTACAACGAATTTGACCCCGATAGTTCCTATGTCTTATTGCCTAATATTCGGTGGAGAAAGGAGGGTGATGCGTTCTTGTTATATAGCCAGAAGCGCTTTGTGGCGGTCAACTCGGATGGGCTCAAGTTTGTATCCTGCCTGGCCCGCAAGTTCGTGCCGAGTAAGCTTGGTCCCGGAGAAGAGGTGAATCGGCAATCGCAATTAGCGTTCCTGGAACTGATGTACCAGAAAGGTCTCCTGGTTAAGTTGGCTGAAGGAGGAGCAAAATATGCCTGAAAAACTTAGACCAATTGAGAGTATCTCTATCGCAGGCCTCAAGCCGGCCCAAGTAAGGATGTCAAGCGTGTTGGAGTTTGGGCCTGAGCAGTTTGGCGGGGCGAGTTGCATATGCGATTGTATATGCGATTGCATTTGCGATTGCATATGTGATTGCATTTGCGATTGTATTAGTATTGGCGAGACAAACCTTCCATTCACAGTAGCATACGACGTAGCCTACGAACGTGTAGGAGAGATAAACGTCGAGTTCGGCGAGCAAAGCACCAAGCAGGCAAGAATGGTCATTGGGATGGCGCCTGAGGTATATAACAGACTTAAAGAGAAAGAGAAGCTGGTTGAGGTTGGCACTTCCAAGACCGGCACCAAGCAATATCTCCTGAAGAGAACGGGTAATCGCAAGAAGAGGTAAGGGCGCCAAGTAGAACGTAGCAGGTTGAGCCGGGCCAGGTGTTGTTAGCTTGGCCCGGCTCTAGCGTGTTTAGGTGTGAAGCTTCAGCATGACGAGATCGTATAGGCGGCGGAAAATCCGGTTCACCCTGAATTCTGAGGTTGAGTGTAATAGGGATACAGGTCTGCCACGATAGCCGTCCCCGCAACCGGTACAGCCTCCCATATATACGTCATGTTCGTCTTGTAATGCCGCCAGGCTTGGTGACTGGTTCGCCGTTGGTTAAGTTGTGGACGTTCTTGCCCCAAATTCGCGTCCAAAGGAGGAGGCGAACTTGGGGCGGCGGTTTAGCTCGGACTCTGTCATTTCGATTCGATTTCAGCTGGCGAGACTCCATCGGGGTACGGTACTGCAAGCTGCTGTGGGGCCGAAGTTCGTTGTAGTCTTGCTTCCACTGCGCGATCTTCTGGCGTGCATCAGCCAGGCTGGTAAACCAGTTCTCATTCAGGCATTCATCCCGGAAACGTCCGTTGAAACTTTCCACATAGCCATTTTCCATCGGTCGTCCGGGTTGAATCCTATGCCATGTGAGGCCCTGCTCGTAGGCCCACTGATCAACCGCACGACTTACGAATTCCGGTCCGTTGTCGCTGCGGATCTGGCGCGGCAGTCCGCGTCTGTGCTTCAGTTCTTCCAGGACACGCACGACTCGCATTCCTCCCAGCGAGGTATCGACCTCGATCGCCAGGCACTCCCGCGTGTAGTCATCCACGATGTTCAAGGTGCGAAACCTCCGTCCCGAACTGAGCGTATCGCTCATGAAGTCCACCGACCACACCTGGTTGGCAGCCACGGCTGCCGGCAGCGGCTGGCGCACCGAGCTGCGCTTCCGCCCGCGCTTGCGCCGCAACGACAGCTTCTCCTCCACGTACAGCCGGTACACCCGCTTGTGGTTCACCGGCCAGCCTTCGCGCTGCAGCAAAATCTGCAGACGGCGGTAGCCGAACCGGCGCCGGGCCTCCGCCAACTCACGCAGCCGCACGCGCAGCGGTTGGTCCTCGCTCCTGCGTTTCCGATAGCGACACGTCGCACGATACAGTTCCATCAGCCCACAGGCCCGTCGCTGGCTCAGCTCTACCTCCACCTGCATCACCAGCACCGCCTCTCGCCGCGCCTGCGGGCTCACCACTTTTTTGCGACCACCGCCTTCAGCGCCCGGATGTCCACCGCCTGCTCGGCCACGATGTGTTTCAGCTGACGGTTTTCTTCCTCCAACTGCTTCAGCCGTCTCGCCTCGCTCAGTTCCAAGCCACCGAACTTGCTCTTCCACCGGTAGAAACATGCTTTCGCGATCCCGTGCCGCCGGCACAGTTCTCCCGTCTCCACCCCGCCTTCGGACTCCTTCAGAATGGCGATGATCTGATCCTCGCTGAATCGACTCTTTCTCACGAGGCAAACCGAGCCCAAATCGGGAAAAACATAGAAACTGCGGAGATTCGGATTTTGCGTTTAAACGACCCTAGGAGGGCGGAAAGAGATTTCTGTGGACTTTGGGTCGTCCAGAAGGCTCAGAGCTCGCCTGCGGGCTCATAGACGCTCGCAAATGCCATCTGGCTAGATACCCAAATGGTGGTTTTAGCCATCACCACCTAAGTTTCGAAGTTTAGCTGCCAGAACTTCAACTTAAGTGCTAGCAAATTAGCAATTCTTACTTCTGCCCGTGCGTAGGTGTACATGTAGTCCGTGATCGGTGGAGACTTCGCAATCGGCACCGAGGTCTTCAGCGAGTCGGTCAACTTCGTGGGAGCCGTGTTCGGCAGAATTTCGTTGGACAGCAGGAAACCGCCGGGCTTGATCATGGTTCCGATGTTGGCGCGCGCCAGCGACTGCTCCAGCGTTCCGTAATAGACGAAAATGTTGGTCCCGATGACGAGATCAAACTGTTTGTCGGGAGGCAATGCCAAAGTCTGAAACACAACGTTCATGTCGATGGGGATGACCCTCAGCACGACGCCAGGGCGCACCATCACAGCGCGGTTCCAAGTGTCGCCGGCGGCCTCGGGAACAGGAATGCGCACGCCCGGCTTGCCGATCTTGTCGCCCAGCTTCTGCCAGTATTCGATGAAGCCGCTGTGGTAGTCCTGGCTCCATTGATCGGACGGGCTCGATAGCAGTTGAATGGTGTAGCCCTTGCCGGCACGTGGCGTCTTTGCGGGCGCGCTCAAGGTGATGATTCACCCGCGGGCTGATGTCGAAGGTATAGACCTCAATGGTGGCCGGATCGGCAAGACCGAGCCGCGCCAGTGAGTCAATGACGGCGAACGGCTGGGTGGTCTGCGGCGGAACAAAGTCGGAGCCGGACTTCTTGTTCACGAAGTCGAGGCCCGGACCGACGATAGCGATGCGATGGATGCTGCCCGGCTTTAGCATTCCCTGGTCCATCATGTGCTTCAGGTGGAGTTGAATGGTGTAGTCAGGATAGAGATTGCTGTCGGTAGAAATGCCGCGGTCTTTGAACGCCTGGTAGGGATTGGCCTTGGCCTCGGCCCTGGCGCGGGCAACATCGTCGCGCCAGCGCGCCAGATTGGCCAGCAGGTACGCCTTCACCTTTTGCTGCCCTTCGGGCGTCTTTAGCGTGAAGCCCTTGCGCTCCAGCAACGCCCGCATCTCCAACATGCCTTCGCTGGGGTGAGGAGCGGCGAGCGCCTTCACCAGATCGCTGGCGCGCTTGTCGGCGATGGTGTCAATGGCGTTGCTCTGCCCATACCGGTCCAGGTCCTCGTAGGTGATGGGATCTTCCTTGGTAAAGGTCACGCCCATACGCAACAAGTTGGTGAGCGTGTTTTCCTCGCCCTCGTCAATGCGGCTGCGAGTTTCCTTGTCCGAAGCGTGGACCCACTTGTCCCAGGTGGCGGCATTGAGTTGCCCTTTCAGCGCCGAGGGCAATGAATTGGGCATTGCGTCGAGAACGGGCTTGGCCGCTGCAAAGGAAATGAACTGGGGAGTCTGCGCCAGGGCCGGAAGCGTAAGCAGACAGACGAGAAGCATAGCCTTGCTGAATTTTATGGGCATAGGGATCAAGACTGGGCGTGCTCCGAAGCAGTAGTCGGCAGGAGGTTTGGCTGCCACATCCTCATCATACTATGGGCTTCGCAGCCGTTGCCGCTTCGCGGATGCAACAGGATTTTATCTCGCAAATGCAAGTGGGAGGTCTTCTATTCCCGAGCATTGGCGCGGTAGTCGTCGCGAAGACGAGTAATCCCCTTGATGGTTCTGGCGCGCAAGGCAATGTATTTTTTGTCGCCAGCCGGAATGCCGTCGAGAATGCGGTCCGCTTCGGTGGGCGGTTTGAGCTTGGGCGACGGGTCGGGTAGCTCAACGCCGGGATTGACAAGGCTCGAACTTAGTACGTCTTCAAAGGTAGGCGCGACGGCAACGCGGTTGTAAAGGCCTGCGGTGGTCGGATTGATGCCCTTCCATTTCAGAAGAGTGGCAAGGATTGAGGTGTGATCGTAGGGCGGCCCGCCCTTGGGCGCGCGAAAGACAGTGCTTGGCGGGACATAAGGAGAAATGAGTAGCGTGGGTACTCGCGCGCCGAAAAGATGAAAGTCGAATGGCGAATGAAGGCTGGCATAGTCGCCGGGATTGGTCGCGCCCCAGGCCGGCGCGTGGTGGTCGTACGTGCCCCCGTGTTCATCGAAGGTGACAATCAACAGGGTTCGATTCCAGGCTGCCGTGTTCGAGCGCAAAGCCTTGTAAACGTTATATAGAAGCTGTTCGCCTGGTGTTACGTCGGTGGGAGGGTGATAGTCATTGCCCTGTGTGCAGGTCCTGTACGTGAGCCCGTATCCCCACTTCGGCTCGATGTAGGAAAACGCCGGAAGGCTGCCGTTCTGGGCGAGTTCATAAAAGCCATTGACTGGATCATCGATTTGGGCAATTTTCAGGAGGCTGGAATCGACTTGGTTCATGTAGGGGAAGGTGTACTGAGTAAAGCACTGACCGGACTGCCAGACCTCGTGGAAGAAGAGCCCCATCGGCACTTTGCGCTCTGCTAGGGCGTTCCAAATCGTCCGAGTCTGGAATTGTTCGATGGCGGACAGATGCAGGTTCTCCAAACGCCCGAGCGAAGTTCCGCACAGCGAGAAAGCGCGATTCGGATTGGTTTGTGTCGGCATGGAGCAGTACCACCGATCGCTGACCGCATACTGTTTGGCCAGACCGAACATAACGGGGATTTCCTTGCTGGTGTAGGTCTCGGTGATTTGGAGGGTCTCGTCCCAGGTGTCGTCGTCGGCGTCGAAGTCCTGCAGGAAGCCTTGCATGGCAGCGTGTGTGCCGTCCGGAGGCTCGGTGGAGACGTCGTTTTCCGCGTCACCGAAGAGTTGGTTCATCACATTCGGATAAGGCTCATTGGGGTCGAGGTTTGGGACCGTGGTGCCATCATTGCCAACGCCTTTCTGGATGGGATAGTTAGTTACCGGGCTCCAGTAATGAGGCTTTAGTGGAAGAGAATATTTGTTTTCCTGCAGGCCGTCATAGACCGGTCCTCCCGGCTGCGCTGGTACCATGTTTTTCGGTTTGTCGTCCGCATAGAGCCAGCCGAGGAGATTGTCGAGAGACCGATTCTCCAGCATGAGGTATACCACCGTGTCGATCTGCGAAAGTATGGACGCGTCGCCGGCCTTGGGCTGAGTCATCATCATCTCCATCTATATCCAATGTGACGAGCAGGCGAGAGCCCGCTATCCGGCTTCGACAGCTGTCTTGCCGGGTTCTACTTCGACCGCCCGGGATTTGCGCCATCTTGACCAAAAGAACACTGGCAGTCCGGCTGCAATGAGCAAGCAACCGACCAGGGCGGTCTTCGGCGCCCCCACGACGGCGTTGACCACAATCGCCGCGCAAGCGATGACGAAAATTGCCGGCGCCACCATCTTGAGCCAGAGCCTTGGATTCGCGCGCAGCTCATGGCGCTGCACGAAGAACAGTCCCGCGACCGCCGCGCCCGAAGACAGCAGAATGGTGAATCCGGTGTACATCAGAAGCTGGTAGAAGCCGCCGGCCATGACCATGATGACGCACCACGCCGCCTGCAGCACGATGGCCAGCAGCGGCGTCCCAAAGCGTGGACTGGTGCGGTCGAAGCCGGGAACGAACGCTCCATCGCGCGCCATGGCGAAGTAAACCCGCGGGCCGGCGATGGTCATGGCGCTGATGGCGCCCAGCAGCGCGACAATCAGCGCGGGAGTCACGAAGTTGCTCTTCACTCCGAACAAGGCCTGCGCCGTAACGTCGCCGACATTGATGGCATTCTGCATGGCCGCCGGAGGGATTGCGTACAGGTACAGCGTGTTCAGCAGGAAATAAAGAGCGACGATAATGGATGTGCCGATCAGCAGCGCCGGGCCGATCATGCGCCGGGTGTCGTGCATCTCTTCCGAAATATAGGACGCGGCGTTCCATCCACTATAGGTGAACATGATCGGAATCAGGGCGAGCAGCCAGTTCATCGGCCGGACAGGAATGTTGGCCGACTGGAAGTGCGACCACGAGCCTGCTCCGAAGGCGAAGCCGAAGAAACAAAACAGCAGGATGATGCCCAGAATCAGAAGGGCGAGCGCATTCTGCGTCAACTTGCCGGCGCCCAGGTGACAAGCGTGCAAAACGGCGAAGACAATAATGATGGCAGCCGCCGTGAGCGAGCGTGGCGAAAAAGTGAACGCGCCGACGTAGAAGCTGACGGAAAACAGCGCATGGTCCGAAGCCAAGCTCGGAAAGTATTGCCCGAGGTAAATGACGAGCCCGACTGCGCTGGCAGCCACCGCGCCGGAAAATCCCGCGATGAGCGATGTCCAGCCGGAGAGGAAACCGGCCGTAGGTCCGTAGGCCTTGGAGAGGTAGATGTATTCTCCTCCAGCGGCGGGCCACATCCGTCCTAGTTGCGCGTACGACATAGCTCCGGCCAGGGCGAGGCATCCGCCGGCAATCCAGAGCGCGAGCATGGCGCTGGGTTCGGGCACCAGTTTGGCGATGATCGCAGGCGTAGTGAAAATGCCAACGCCGACCACGTTGGAGATGATCAGCGCTACGCCGTCGCGCACCCGAAACACGCGGCGCAATTGTGTGGGCCTGGTAACGGTCGCAACAGTGGCGTAAGAAGCTTTCGATTCGATGGCCGGCAGACTGTTCCCCAAGCGTATTCCTGACGCGTGCGATGATTTTTCCAAAGTCTACATGGAATCTGGGTCTTCCGTCATGGAGAGGTGAGATCCACAAGCCGTGCTCCTTCAAAGGGCGAGAGGTCTTGAATAACAAACGAGAACCTGCGGTGCCCCGTTCCAGCCTTGTTTTGGATAGGTCGGCAAACCACTGGTGCCTTATCCGGATCCGTCTTTTGGGCTACGTGGTAAAAACTCGCCACCACCACCGAGTATTATTAAGATCTGACAAAAAAGTTCTTGACATCTTGACAAATTAGCGGCACTATGGTGCCGCTTTAGCCGAGAAATTCCGGTATTCGGCCCCATTTAACGTACACGTCGCGATCCCTTTCGAGGCGTGCGGCTATCAGCACTTAGGTAGTGGCAGTTCAGGCAGGGGACTCCTGCATGTATCCGCCGAATCGTTCGCGGAGCAGCCGGAGTAAGGATGCCTTCCCCCTGGGCCCTACTGCAGTCAGCGCCGCTCTCGCCGTCCTTGGCTCTCCGCGGCGCCATGTCGCCACTCTTCTCTTTGTGAGCCAAGGCGCCTAGTACTCAGCACTTATAAGCGTCGCATTCGCCGGAGAAAACAATGAAACGAAAAATGAGCGAGAATTCTTTGATGACACAAATCATTGCAGTCGCCGCCAAGACTCTTCCGACATTGCTCATTGCTGTCTTGGCTTGCCTTGTCGTCGTCCCAAGTGTCCAAGCGGATATCCTAGTGGCCAACCATACCACCGGCTATATTGAGTTATATAGTGACGACGGCACACTTAAAAATTCGATGTTTATTCAGGGGGTTACCGCCGCCGAAGGACTGCAATGCGTGAAGCTATCCAGTAATGAAATCTACGTCGCTAATTCCAGAAATAATTACGTCGGTGTTTATTATCTAAGTGGGCCAATGGCGGGAATGCCTGTTCCGGGAGCGGGTTTCTACATCAGCAACCCGACCCACCCGGGAGGCGGAATGGCTTCCATAGCGCTTGATCCGACTGGCACCATTCTTTATGCGGCTGATAACACAAACAATTATATATGGGCTGTCGATCTGCCTTCTGGAGGCGGCACTACCTGCCCACCCACGAATGCTTGTCAGGTATCCACCGCTGCTTCGCATGATATTATTATTGGCCCAGGCGGCAAGGTTTACGCGACCAATCTTCTCTATAATCCGCCTATTTATCAACCTACAGACGTGCTTGAGTTTGATGCCTATCATCCTGGTGTGCGCTGGAATGCGTCCGCCCAGCTATTTATTAAAAAAGGTACTTATAATGGACACTCCTTGAATAGCCCTGCAGGGATGGTCTTTGACAATGCGGGAAATTTCTGGGTGACCAACAGTGATTTAAACGGCCATGACAGCGACGATGCCATCTTCGAGTTTACTGGTGCTCCGAATCCGGGCGTTTTTCGTAATTTCACGCCAGATACAGGTGGACTTCCTCTGGGCATGGACATCAGTCCCGTTAATCCTCCATCTCCGCCGTTTGATTCCTGTAAGGGCTGCATCGTAGTTGCCAATTATGTGGCTGGGACCGTTTCACAAATTGATCCCAACAACAACTGTAACGGAGGAACATGCACACTTGAGCCATTCTTCAGCACTGGCCCCAACCCCAAGTACGTGAATTTCACTGAGAACTGTCGCGACAGTGGCTATGTTGAGATTTGCAAAATGTCGTGTCTTACGAATCCGGTGACCGGAAACTTCACCTTCAGCGCGACCAATTCAGGCGACACGATCAGTCCCATCACTGTCCCAGTTAATGCCTGCTCAGGAGCTATCCAGATTCCCAACGGTACGGTCACCATCAACGAGGTGCAGCAACTCGGCGACGAAGTCGCCAATATCACTGCCTTTAATTACGACTACCAGGGGTACCAGATAAATGCATTGTTGTCCTATAACTATCCGTTTCAAACCGGCAATGTAGACGTCGTGTCGGGCGATGTCTCGACCGAAACCGTCGTCGGCTTTACCAATTGCGCATCGGGCCCGGGGGAACTCAAAATCTGTAAGGTCGCTGGTCAGGGTGTCATGATCGGGACGCTCTTTTACTTCACGGCAAGTGGCGATCCAACCGTTTATCCGGTGCCGGCGGGTCCCGCGCCGGCCGGCTACTGTGTAGTAGGTAAGTCGTACCCGGTAGGAACGCCTGTGCTCGTCACGGAAAGGCCCAAGATCGGGACTGTAGTGTCGAGCATCACGGTGGCTCCGCCGGATCGGGGTGGTACGCAAACGTCCAACTCTGTCATTGCCATTATCGATAGCGGCACCACCGAGGTGACTTTTACGAACACCGCGAACGGAGGTCTTGGATGTCCGACTTGTCGAGTTCACTGAAAATTGCCGGGTGCCTCGGCCAAACGTAAGCACATAAACCGAGAAACCCCCAACCTTGGTGCCCCGTTCTAGCCGTCTTTTGGCTAGGGCGGGGCAGTTTGCTTATTTCGATGGGACACTCAAGTCCTTGCAGATTTTCTTCGCAAGGTCGTCGTTGATTTCGGAGTGCCGAGGAACCGCCGAAGTCTTACCTGCGGCCCGGTTAACGTAGATCGAATGGTTGGCTCATTCGCGCAACAGTTCGCATCCATGCCGTTCGAGGTGTCGAACCAGTTCCCGACGCTCACACACTGACTTTCAGCGGTTCCCGAATCACGTCTTTCCCTGAAGCGGCTTCCTGAGCCAGCGTTCGGTTTGCTTCCAGCACAAGGGCAACAGCTTCGTGCAGGTTGGTGCGCGCCTCGTCGAGCGTTACGCCTTGAGTATTGGCGCCCGGCAGCTCCTCGACGAATGCGATGTAACCCTCGGGGACACGGCGAAAAACGGCAGTGAACTGAAAATCCATGGAGCTATCATACGCTGACTGAGGTGGCCGCTGGCCCCGGCCAAGCGCAACGAAACCCCCACGTGGGGGTCCCGTTCTAGAGCATTTCCTGGACTGGTGTATCCGCTCGTACGGGTAGTGCGGCGCTTCAGCGCCGCGTTACGACTCGGCCAAACACCTCGATTAAGCCGCTGAGGTCGACGACCTCAGCGGCTTAATCGATCTTTCTTCTTGCCCTATACGCGGGCCTGAAGGCCCACACTACCCGGACAAATCGGATATATCTATTAAGGAACCGTTTTAGCCCGGTGTTGGCTAAGGAGGAGGGCAGTTCCGCGGAAACATCTATCGAGACGCGGCCGCCCACGCGCTCGCCTCAAACTGCCGGAACTCACCTTCCAACTTCCACTGCAGCCGCGCCTTCTCGCTGCCATTGAGCAATTTCTGACACGCCCCTGACGGCTGAGCTCCTGGCTTGTCGCGCACACATTCCTTGACCACGATGAAGGCCTTCCCATCGCGCCACAGGCTTGCCCCCCCGATGAACGCATGTTCCAGGCTGGTACGCGCCATCTTCTTCAACTGCGGGTAGCTGAGATTCTGCTCCTCCGCGCCCTTCAGGTATTCATGCGTCATGTCGGAACGGGAGACTCCTTCGTCATCGGTAGCCAGCGCCACCGGCACTCCGGCGCGCATGTATGCGCTCAGCGAATGCTGCGGTCCCCGCACGCCCAGGATGACGTCGTTGCTCGTAAGGCAGATTTCCACCATCACATTGCGGCTGGCCATCTCCTGCAAAAGCTGGAACGGACGAGTTTCGTTCATCACGTCAACGCCATGTCCGATGCGCTCGGCGTGTCCCTGCTCGATCGAATCGCGAATGTGAAACTGCAGTCCGGCGGGTGGAACCAGCCCCTCGACCAGTTCGCCGGCGTGCAGCGTGATATGCACATGCGGATAGCGCTCGTGAAAGTAGTTGAGTATTCGCATGTGCAGAGAGAAGTCCCGCATGGGAACATACCAGTCTTCCGCCATCACCAGGTTCAGGCCCAGCATGTGAGGGTTGGGAGCAATTAGCTTGGGATCGGCCCCCGCCAGCATAAAGCCGGTCAGAATCTCGGCGAAGACCACCTCCTTCGACTTGCCTCGCGATACCTGAGCAATGTAGCGCTGCACAATCTGGCATCCGGGGTCGGCGGCGGGAGTGCCGCAGCGCAGCAACTTGTCGCGCGATACCTCGTCCGCATTCATTTGCGCGTTGGCGGTGGCCAGGATCTGCGGCAGCCCGCCGTCCATGAGCTTTTGTTGCAGACGGCCGAAGTCGTCGTCCCAGCCGACGGATTGCGCCAGCTTGTCCAGGTCTGGGCCGGTCGGAGTAAGCATCAACTCCTGATAAATCTCGTGCTGCGAAGCTGCCAGCGATGCAGTCTCCGCCAGCGCTTTGTCGGTGGTGCCATTGGTGGCCTGGGCGTACTTGCCGAAGACAGCGAAGAAGTGGTCGTGCCCCGACTGGCCGGAGTACTGCCAATTGCGCATCGAGATGGCATCGATAATGTTGCCGTAAAGATCGACATCTTTAAAGGCATCCGCGACCGGTTCCGCCGGCGGGTTACAGGGAGGCCCCGTGAGCGACATAGTTTTGGGATAGACGCAATCGCCTTTTTCCGCTGCCCATTGGAGATAGGACTCCGCGTACACCGAGCCGGTGAGGTGAATATGCAGATCGCCTCCCTTGGGCATCTCGCGCAGAAACGCCAGGAGCAGGTGCGGATTGGCGCGAATGCTTTGGAAGTAGCGCTCGGTGCGGGCCTCATCGGAATTGGAATTGGCCGCAGGGGCCGCCGCCATCGCCGGTATCGACGCCAGCAGCAAAGCTGGCAAGAAAAGAACGAGAGTAAGGACGCGCGAACGAATCTTCATGAAACTCCGTTCCGGGCTAACTCAAGGTTCCGGGAATGCGGATGATAATAGCAGCGCAGGGACGACATCGACAGGGAAAGGTGCAAGCCGGAGAATTTGCGAAATCATAATGCCAGATTTTCTCTTCGCAGTTGGCCCCGAGCACCGTATGATCCTTGGATTGAGGTCCCGTGATGAGAAAAGGGTTTCTGGCTGCGGCTGCCATGATGGTATTGGCAGGCCTGTCAGCTTGCGGTGGTAGCGGCAGCAGTAACAACAATAACCCCATGGTCACTGTGTCTCCGGCGACAGCGAACGTGCAGGAAGGTTCGACCCAGCAGTTCACAGCCACCGTAACCGATAGCTCCACGACCACCGTGGCTTGGCAGGTGAATGGCGTGGCAGGCGGCAATTCGTCCGTTGGCACCATCGACAGCACGGGACTTTACACCGCTCCTCTGGTTATTCCCAGTCCAGCCAGCGTAACCATTACCGCAGCATTGCAGGGGAGCGCCACCGTCACCGGCAATTCCATCGTCACCGTAACCGCGGTGACATTTAATAACGCGTCACTCCGCGGCAATTACATCTTCACGCTCAGCGGCATCGACGTAAACGGCTTCCCCTTCTACGCGGTGGGAGCCATCACCTCCGACGGTAACGGCAACATTACCGGCGGCGAGGAAGACCTGAACGATGTCTCGTCAGGATACTTGCAGGCTACGTCGGTTACGGGGACGTACAGTGTGGGTTCAGATGGCCGGGGCACGCTAAATCTGAACAGCTCTATCGGCAGCTTTTCCTACGCTTTTGCCATTCGTGCGCTGAATAACGCCGGGCTGAACGAAATCGACAATAACGTCGTCAATGCCACCGGCAATCTGGAACAGCAGACCCCAACTGGCGTCACCACGCCTTCCGGCAATTACGCCTATGGTTTCGCCGGAACCGGACTCAATTGCGGCACGCTGGCAATTAATTCCATCGGCGTCTTCAACTTCAGCGGCGGCACGCTGATTGGTTCGCAGGACCTGAACTGCGCTGGCACCATCACCCAGAGCCAGATGGCCAGCGGTACCTACATCGGTATCGATACTCTGGGACGTGGCACCGGTTTGTTCTCCGCCAGCACCGGTAGCGCCGGTTTCGTTTATTACGTCGTCTCGGCCAATCGATATCATTTCATGTGCCCCAACGCGGCGACGTTTTTCCTGGGCAGCGCCGACTTGCAGACCAAGTCATCGTTCGCCGCCGCAGATTTCAGTGGCAATTACGTCGTCAGTACCTCGGCCAACACCAGGGCGGGAGTGTCCTATACGCTCATCCAGTTGAATGCTTCAGGCGGAACTGTTTCCTCGGGCTTCTATGACGTGAATGACACGGGAACGGTAGGGAAATCATCGCTGACCGGCGCCTACAGCCTGGACTCAACCGGCCATATTACCGGCTCCTTCAACATCACCGGAGCCGCCCTGCCCTACAGCATGTATCTGGTTTCGCCAACCCAGGCGTATTATCTCGACGAGCGGACGAACGCCACCGGCGGTGGCAACGTGTACGCGCAAAGTTCGTCGGTGACCACCAATGCCGCGTGGGCAGGCAGTTACGCCACCAATCAATTCGGCTATATCCTTGTCGGCGGCGTGATTAACGCGGCCAATAGCACCAGCATCAGCGGACAAATTTCTGCCGACGGTGCCGGTACTTTGGCGGGGACCTTGGACATCAACGATCCCGCTAATGTCTATCCCGGACAAATTCTGCAAGGCACCTACGCCGTCGGCTCGGTCGCGCCCGGCCGTACCGTCGTTATCATCAGCACTCCGGCGGACGGCACTCGTAACTACATTGCGTACATTGTCGACCAATCGCAGGTGCTGCTGCTGGAAATGGATAGCGATCTGACGGCGAGTGGAAATGCCATCCGGCAGTTCTGAGGAAAGGTGCCGGGGGGACGTGTTGCACCAACACGAAGCCGGTGCAAAGCTCGGAAGCATGAAGGCGTGGCATCCGCTGTAAAGATAGCAGCAGAGCCGGGGATGCTGAATGGCCCACGGTGTGCGATGCGAGGATGAGCAAATCGGGGCGGCGTACTCGCGGAATCCGTTTCTATCATCCGTGAAAGTTAAAGAGGTACCAATTCCAGTCTCGGCTCAGAACTCTAATCGCGCCTGAAACGCAATCATTCGGGGACTGCTGTCTCCCCCCAAACCCACTCCCAGCAACCCCGTAGGTGGGGAGGTGGTGTACGTCAGTGCACCGAAGCCTGTTTGTGTGGAAGGCTTTCCCGGAATACCGGTCAACACGATGCTCGGGAGACCGAAGTTTGGATGGTTGAAGAGGTTGAAGAACTGAGTATCAAACCTTAACTTCACTCGCTCGCTGAGCGGAAACCATTTGGTGATGTAGAAGTCGCTCCAGAGGAAGTTGGGGCCACGTAAAGCGTTGCGGCCGAGATTTCCGAATTGGCAATTCTGCGCAGAGTTGCCGCCGTTGCAGGTTCCCGTAGCGGGGTCAACTGCGGAGACGAACGCATTTGGATTAAGCCATTGGATCGTGCCAGGCTGGGTAACTCCCGGAATGTTGCAATGCCGGCAGTAGGGATCTACTCCGGGCATAAGGCTTGCGAATTGCGGACCGCTGCCCTGCACAATGCCGTTGCCGTTAGCTGAGTAGGGTGTGCTCAGCACGGAAAAAGGCACTCCGCTGTGCCAGAACACGGTCCCCGAAACTTGCCAACCATTCAGCGCATAGCCCAGCGCATGGCTCGTCATCTTGACCGGCAGCTCATATACGTACTGCCCATTGAGGTTGTGCCGGATATCGTAATCGCAGGGGCCGTAATTGCGACGGAGGTCTCCGGGCAGTGGAGAGAGGATCCCTCCAGCGGAAAACTGTAGGAACCCGCCGTTCGAGACGGTGTCGAGGCAATGGCTCCATGTGTAATTGACCTGCCCTTGCAGGCCGTGTCCCATGCGTTTCATAGCCGTCAGTTGCAGGCCGTTATAGTTGCTGTTGGCACCGGTCGAAAGTTGCGTTACCGCGGCGAATCTCGGATCGGTTGGCTGCATGTAAGGGAATGGAGCAAAGCATCCCTGGCATACGGTTTGGTATCCATTGACCTGCGTCAGGTAAGGCTGGTTCACCGCGCGGGTGCCCACATACTGCGCCTGAACGCTACCCGTATTTCCGAATTGGTGCTCGATTCCTAAACTCCACTGCATGAAGTATGGCGCGTGAAGCTTGCCATCCGGAATTGCCGTGATTGCAACCGGAGGAAGGCAGGTCGCGGGATTTGCCAGCGGCGAGGCGCAGGAAAGCTGGCCTTGCGGGAAACCTGACCTGAACTGCTGATTCGCCGCAATAGTTGCATCGACCGCGCTGTTGGGCACTCCGGGCGCAATCGCCGTACCGCCAACGGTTCCGAGCAGACCGCCCTGAAATGTCCTAACGTAAGGCGGATTCATTCCGATCAGGTCGGCGACACTTCCCGGCAAGATATCGCTGAAAACGCCGAAGCCGGTCCGCAGAACGGTGTTGGGTTCGACCTGCCAGGCGATGGCGGTCCTGGGTTGCAGAATCGCTAGCGGAGTGGACGCAAACAAGTTTCCGAGACCAGTTTGAATTGCGTCACTCAGCGGCTGATTGACGTCGTGCGGGATGGAATAGAACGAGCCTTCGAGACGGGCAACCTGGTCATGCGGGTTCAACGGGTTGGAATTGTATGTATCGCGTATCCCAAACGTCCAGGTCAGCGTGGGCGTGACTCTCCACGTGTCCTGGGCGTAGAAATCCAGATTGAGGAAATTGAAAGGCTCGTTCGCCGATGTCGGGAATGTCTTGGTGGCCGTAGATGCCACGCCATAGATGAATTGCGGTAGCGTCGTGTAGGCGACGGTTGGCACCGTACCCTGCCCGAAATCGTAATCATTCAGACGAAAGATTCGGGTGTTCGTCCCAAACCTCAGCTCGTGTGCTCCATGGCTCCAGGCGAGATTGTCATTAATGAAGAACCGCGATGCCCGCCTTCCTTGAACCCAGGTGTTGTCGAGTCCTCCGATGGTGGTGAACGGGGCATTTGCACCGCTGCCTTGGAGCACGATCGGAAAAGCAGCGAGCGTCTTCTGAAAGTCACTTGGCCCGAACAGGCTCTCGTACCACGAGAAAGCCGGGTTAAAATAGTTCACCAGGTTCTGCGAAAACACATGCGTGTATCCCGCCGCGAACGAGTACAGGGGCTGCGGGGAAATGGCATTGAATAATGGGTTGATTGGGTCGGTGTAGGCCGCTTGCAGCCCGGTGTCTGCCTGAAAACGAAACCACGCGGTGTCGTCGGGGCCAATGTTGTAATCGATGCGGGCCGTTTGTACCTGTTCATGGTCGTCGCTGGAGTGCGACACGCCTCTCCGATTCGCGCAGCCGTTCCCGTTCGGGGGACTGCCTGAAGCGGAACCGCCGTCCGAATTGAAAGGACACCCCAGCACTGCCAGCGGTGTTCCGCTGGTATTCCCGTACAGCGCAAACATCTTTTGATAGAACGGCACCATTTGCGGAGCAGGCGCATAGTGCGATCCGGTTAAAGAGTCTGTGCCACCAAGAGGAAGTTGCTGTAAAACGTACTGCTGGAAAGCCGCGCCCGGGACCGTTACGGTCGTAAAGATAGGCAACGCGATCCGTACCCACTCACTGTCGAAGAAAAAGAACAATTTGTCATGAATGATCGGTCCGCCCAGGCTGCCGCCAAAATGGTTCACCGTCGAACCCGGCTTGCGATTATCTGAGGTGGCGTTGGTGAAGTAATCGGCTGCGTTAAGGATTCCGCCGTTCCATAGTTCGTACAGATTGCCATGAAACTGGTTGGTACCCGATTTGGTGATGTAATTGACCTGGGACGCTCCATACCTGCCCTGGTCCACGGCATACGACAGCGTATTGACGGTTACTTCCGAGATCGAGTTGAGGCCGAGCACGAGATTGGTTGACAGACCGCTGTTCAGGTTAGTAAGCGGGTCGTTCGTCTCCAGCCCGTCAACGATGTAGCCGTTGGAGAGCGCCGGCAGCCCATTGAATTCCACATTGCCGTAGCCGTTTGTCCCGCCGACAAAATCATTGCCACTGCCAGCCGTATTGATCAGAGCGCCCGGCGCGAACTGCACCGGGTAGGTCATGTCGCCGCCAGGATTCGGCAAGCTCTCCAACGCCGGCGCATTCAAAGTGGTAGACGTATTTGCGTTGCTCGTGTTGATGATCGGTGCTTCCGAGGTGACCTCGACGGTTTCCTTTGATTGCGCCACCCGGAGCGTGAGGTTGACGGTCTGTTTCTGGCCCAGGCCGGAGACGACATTCTCCGCCTGCTTCGGCTCGAATCCCTGTGCTTCGACTCTGACCGTGTAACTGCCCGGCTTGAGCTGCGGGAAATTGAAGCGGCCCGCGTCGTCCGTCTTTGCACTGCGCTTGAGTCCCGTGTCGTTGTCGATGACGGTCACCACGGCACCGGGAACCGCGGCATTCGTCGAGTCAGTAATTTGCCCGAGAATGGCGCTCGTCGTTTCTCCCTGTGCCCAAGAGTCTATCGGCCCAACCGAAACGACAGCTATGGTGAAGAGAGTGAAGTGGAGCACGAGGCGCAGACGGCGCTTGGCCCTCGATCTCACGGCAAATCCCTCCAGGATTTCAGGACTGGCGAAAGGCAGGTCCGTCCCTCACCCAGAAATCAGGATACACTATGCGATATTAACTATAGTAAATAGATTGATGAATATTATGCTTTTGAAACCCAGACCCTCTCAGCGGCCAATGTGCCGAGACGAATCTGGTGTTTGCCTATGGACAGCGAAACCGTGCCGTCGTAGTTGCGGGCCTCCACGGCGACGCGAACTCCCGGGCGTATTCCTTCATTCTCGAAGAACTCCAAGAGTTGCCGGTCACGCTCGTAGACACTAGCAACCACGTATCTCGAGCCCGGCTCTGACTCGCTGAGTAGACGCAATCCTCGTTTGCGGCGTTCGGCGGGGCTGCGAAGAACCAACTCGTTTCCGTGAGGGCAAGTGTCCTTGTGCCCGAGTTTCTCGACAAGCTTCTTCTCAAACGCAAGTGAGACTGCGTGTTCCAGCCGCTCGGCCTCGTCGTGGATCTCGTACCACGGCATTCCGAAAATTTCGGACAACATTCGCTCGATCAGGTGATGACGCACGATGGTGCGTTCGGCGACTTCTCGCCCTGGTGCGGTAAGCCGAATATGCCCGTCGCCCTTAACGGACACAAATCCATCTTTGGTCAGGCGCTTCAGAGCGAACGTTACGGCTGGCCTAGTCACGGAAAGCCAATGAGCAAGGGTGGCGGGGATTACGGTCTGCCCCTCAGCTTCCGCCTCGGCGATGGCCTTCAGATAGTCCTCTTTTGAAATCGTAATCATCGTTACTACTTGGAAGTAAGTGCGTGCAGTTTAACACCCAGGAGGCGCACATCTCTTGTTGAGTTTCCTCCGGGGTTTCTCTACCATCCAGAGTTCTCCATCCCTTGTCAGGCGGAATGCCCGTGGACAAGCTCCGAGTGCTGATTACGCGCGAACGCATCGCGGCGAAGGTGGCCGAGATGGGGCAGCGCATCAGCCAGGATTTTGCCGGCGAGCCGGTCGTGCTGATCGGCGTGCTCAAGGGCGCCACCATTTTTCTTGCCGACCTGGCGCGGCAAATCTCGCTCGACGTCAGCTTCGACTTCATCGCCGTCTCGAGCTATGGCAACGCCAAGCAGCAGAGTGGCGAGGTCAGGCTGACGAAAGACGTTGACCGCTCCATGGAGGGCCGAAACATCATACTGGTGGAAGATATTTTGGACACCGGATTGACCTTGACGTACATCCAAAGCATGCTGCGCGGTCACCGGCCGAAGTCGCTGAAAATCGCCGCGCTTTTGGACAAGGTGTCGCGCCGCACCCAGCCCATCCACGGCGATTACGTGGGTTTCGAGATACCCGACGAATTTGTGGTGGGCTACGGTTTGGACTTCGCCGAACATTATCGAAATCTGCCGGATATTTGCATCTTGGAGTCTGGCCCCGAATCAGAATAGAATCTCTGGTGCTCATGTCTGCGAACTCTTCTGTTGTAGCCGGCGCACCGGCCCTTCTCGTGAGCGATTGGCGCAGCGCAGCCAATCTCATCGATCACACCCTGCTCAAAGCCGATGCCACTCGCACGCAAATCATCAACTTGTGCGATGAAGCGGTCCGCTATGGCTTTCATGCGGTGATGGTGAATCCGGCGAACGTCGCCTTGGCCGCGGTTCATTTGCACGACTCACGGGTGAAGGTGGGCACGGTGGTGGGCTTTCCATTGGGCGCGAATCTTACGGTGACCAAGATGGCCGAGGCGGAAGCTGCTCTGCGTGGTGGCGCGCATGAGTTGGACATGGTGCTGAACATCGGGGCGCTGAAGTCGGGCGAGCGAATCGTGGTGCACCAGGAGATGCGGAGTGTGGTCCGGCTGGCGCATGATCGCGGGGCCATCCTAAAGGTGATTCTGGAGAACAGTCTGTTGACTCAGGTCGAGAAGATTCTGGCTTGCTCGCTTGCCCTGGAGGCAGGCGTCGATTTCGTGAAGACCTCGACCGGCTTCTCGGATTCGGGCGCGACGGCTGCGGACGTTGTGTTGATGCGCGGCGTCGTGGGGCTCGGAGTCGGAGTGAAAGCGGCCGGCGGCATTCGAACCGCAGCGCAGCTGATGGAGATGGTTGAAGCCGGCGCGAACCGAATTGGCAGCAGCGCCGGCATTGAGATCGTGCGGGAATTCGGCGCCCCCGCGGACGACCAATCCAATGGGAACCATTAGAGCGGTGCCGATTGCCGCGAACCCGCTCTCGTGACCACGCGATGTCACATGTCAAAACCGGATAAGGATAGAATCGCTAGTCGGCACGGATGAGCGGGCCTTGGAAGAACTCTGCGGACAGTTTCGGTGGGAGCCCTTTGCTTTAGCAGGGGGGAAGCTGGACTTTAGTCCAGCAGAAAGGAGATCGATTTTGAAATGGGCTTTAGCCCCGGTCTTTCCGATTCCCGGCGCTAAAGCGCATGAGCAAGAGGGAAACCGTCTCCGGAGCGCTGAAGCGCTCCTCCCCCGCATAAATGCGGGGGCTCCCACCCAGCGGCTTTTGCCACGACTTCTCGATTCGCCCTCTACGCCGGAGCCCGCATGGCGCGTCTGACCGGCGTGCTGGGCATCCTCGCGATTCTTCTGTTTGCCTACCTCTTCTCCACTGACCGGAAGGCCATCCGCTATCGCACCGTTTTCGTCGGACTCGCGCTGCAATTTGTCTTCGCCATTCTGGTGCTTCGCGTGAGCTTCGGCGTACGCGTGATGACTGTCGCCGGCGACGCCGTCAACCGGTTGCTCAGTTACTCGTTCGCGGGATCCTCGTTCGTCTTCGGCGAGTTCGGAGCCAAACTGTCGAAGTTCGGTGTGGTCTTCGCCTTCCAGGTATTGCCCATCATCATCTTTATCGCGGCGTTTTTCTCCATCCTCTACTACTACGGCGTGATGCAGTTCATCATCCGGCAACTGGCCAAGGTGATGATGCGCTTTATGGGCGCCAGCGGCGCAGAGTCGCTCAACGTCGCGGCCAGCATTTTCATGGGAATCACCGAGGCGCCACTCACCATCCGGCCGTTCCTGCCCAAGGTAACGCGCTCCGAACTGATGACCATCATGACCAGCGGCATGGCGCACGTCTCCGGCGCGATGCTGGGCGCCTACATTCTTCTTGGCATCGAGGCGCGCCACCTGCTGGGCGCGGTGATCATGACCGCGCCGGGAACCATCCTGATTGCCAAGATGATGGTGCCGGAAACGGAAAAACCGCTGACCGCCGGCACGGTGAAGATCGACATGGCGGAACTAGAGGGCCGCCCCAGCAATGTTCTGGACGCGGCGACCAAGGGCACCACCGATGGCTTGTATCTGGCATTGAACGTGGCGGCCATGCTGATTTCATTTCTGGCGCTGATTGCGTTGCTGGACGGCGTGCTCGGAGGAACTCATAACTTACTCGCGGCGCACGGATTCCCCTGGTTTCCGGCGAAGCTGGAGTCGATCTTTGGAGTAGTTTTCGCTCCGGTGGCCTGGCTGATCGGTGTGCCCTGGCATGACTGTCTGGCCATTGGAAACCTGCTGGGCACGCGCATGGTGCTGAATGAGTTGGTCGCCTTCACCATGTTAAGCGCGCAGAAAGCGACGCTCGATCCTCGATCGTTCACCATCGCCACGTTCGCCCTGTGCGGATTCGCCAACATCGCCTCCATCGGTATCGTGATTGGAGGCCTCAGCAGCCTGGCGCCAACTCGTCGGCACGACCTGGCTCAACTTGGATTCAAAGCCATGATCGCCGGCACACTGGCCAACCTCATGTCGGCCAGCATTGTCGGAATTCTGCTGAGGGCCTGAAGGCGGTGCTAGACACCATTGTCTCGGATGAGCCTCATAGAGAGACGATCTTAAGACTTGGGATCATCTGGAAGTGGCGAAGGTTGGCAGTCCCGACGCTGTAGCCGAGTTCCAGGGCGGTCACACCAATCAGCAGATCGGAGAGCGGGAGGCGAACGCCTTTGGCTTGGTTCTCGCCGTCGATCCGCCCGGCGCGAAGTGCAACGGGCACGGTGATGGGATGTTGGGCAACGCCGTGAGCAACTCTTGGATGAACTGCTGCCGCTTAGCTTTTCGCTGTGGTGTGTCGGCACGGGCTGCACCATGGGCCGGTTCGATCAGCGTCACCACTGAGATTGCGATTTCCGTGTCCCTTGCCGGGCCGGAGAGGTTAGCGAGCATCTGTCGCGCATTCTGCCCTTGGCGTTCCGCTGCAATCAGCACACTGGAATCGAGGATCAGTCCCATGTGGGCGGTTCGAGCGGTTCCCGGTGGCTCTGGATGGCGGCCTCGACATCCTTGGCGAAGTCGGCGTCCATGACTGCCGTCGAGTCTTCGGGTAGCAGCGCAATGCACTCCGAGATAGAGCGGCGAGGCGGAACGGGCGAATGGATCACCGCCAGGGGTAACTTACCGCCCTCGCTCTCGATGACCACTTCTGCGCCTGCGCGAACGCGAGCCAGGACCGAGGCAAAGTCGCTGGCGGCTTCCGCTTCCGAGATGTGGATCACCGGGGCCGCGCTGCGATTATACTGCCACTTATCCATTCTCTTGTTTCTTCCTTCGCATCGAGCACCGCTATCCACTGGCCACTTTGTGCTTCTCCTCACAATCTCCTGTGACCTCCGCACTAGTTCCCCTTCCGGAACAAGCCCATGCTTTACTTCCAGAGAGTCTTATCCGGCTCTCCAGCGTTCGTGTGGGTCGCACTTCGAAGGCGCATGTTCAAGACAATCTATATTTCTTGTCTCCAGCATTTCCGTTCCTAAGCCTAATCGCGCTGTCGCTGCCGGGTCCCACTCGCGCAACTAACGTTTGATTTGTTCGGAGGCCGTCATGGCAATTACCAAGCAGGATGCTCTCGACTACCATTTTGGATCACGGCCGGGGAAGATAGAAGTCGTTTCTACCAAGCCCTGTCTCACCCAACGCGATCTTAGTCTCGCTTACACACCGGGCGTCGCCGATCCCTGTCTCGAGATCGAGAAGAACCCGCAAGATGCATTTAAGTACACCGCCAAGGGCAACCTGGTTGCGGTCGTGACTAACGGCACCGCAGTCCTGGGACTAGGCGACATCGGCGCGCTGGCCGGCAAGCCGGTCATGGAAGGTAAAGGTGTCCTGTTCAAGAGATTTGCCGACATCGACGTATTCGACATCGAACTCGGCACTCATGATCCCGACGAAATCATCAAGACCTGCCAACTGCTGGAGCCCACCTTCGGCGGCATCAACCTCGAAGACATCAAAGCGCCGGAGTGCTTCTACATCGAGGAGACGCTCAAGAAGACGATGAAGATTCCCGTTTTCCACGACGACCAGCACGGCACCGCCATCATCTCCGGCGCGGCACTGGTCAACGCCGTGGAGCTGACCGGCAAGCGCATGGACCAGATCAAGGTGGTCGTCAACGGCGCTGGAGCTTCCGGCATCGCCTGCGCTGAGCACTATGTCTGCATGGGCGTAAAGCGCGAGAACATTACCCTGGTTGACACCAAAGGCGTCATCTACAAGGGCCGCAAAGAAGGAATGAATCCTTACAAGGAGCGCTTCGCAAAAGAGACTTCGATGCGCACCCTGGCAGACGCGGCGAAGGGCGCCGACGTGCTGCTCGGTCTTTCCAAGAAGGGCGCATTCACGCCTGCGATGATTGCTTCGTTGGCGCCGCGGCCGGTGGTCTTTGCAATGGCGAATCCCGACCCGGAGATCACCTACGACGAAGCCCGCTCCGTCCGCGACGACATCATCATGGCGACGGGAAGGTCCGACTATCCCAACCAGGTCAACAACGTCCTGGGATTCCCCTTCATCTTCCGCGGCGCTCTTGACGTCCATGCCACCACTATCAATGAGGAAATGAAGCTGGCGGCCACGCATGCTCTGGCCTCTCTGGCGAAAGAAGATGTTCCCGACTCCGTCTGCCGTGCCTACGGTGTCGACGCTCTCAAGTTCGGCGTCGACTACATCATCCCCAAGCCGTTCGATCCGCGCGTGTTGGTCTGGGAAGCGGCCGCTGTCGCCAAGGCTGCGATGGACACCGGCGTAGCGCAGAACCCCGTGAACCTGGCCGACTATCGCGAGCAGCTTGAAAAGCGCCTGGGCAAGGCCCACGAGTTGATGCGCCTCATGATCCACAAAGCGCAGGCCAATCCCAAGCGGGTAGTCTTCCCGGAGGGCTGCCATCAGAAAATCCTGCGCGCCTGCCATGTCCTGATCGAGGAGAAGATTGCCGTTCCGATTCTGCTGGGAGACGCCGACACGATCCGCGCCGCCGCAGCCGAGTTGGGCTTGGCGCTGAACGGTGTCACCATCGTCGATCCGAAAACGGCTGCACCTCGGCAGGAATATGTTCGCGAGCTCTATCGCTTGCGGCAACGCCGCGGGGTGACCCTGGGCTCAGCCGACGAGTTGATGAACGATCACAACATCTTCGGCTCCATGATGGTACGCATGGGCGACGCCGATGCGGTCGTCTCTGGCGTTACCCAGAATTACCCGGACACTATCCGTCCGGCTCTGCAGGTGATCGGGGTCCGCGAAGGCATTCACAAGGTCTCGGGCCTCTATATCATCATCACTCGCAAGGGCGATCTGTACTTCCTGGCCGATTGCACGGTCAACATTGAACCCAGCGCCGAGGACCTCGCCGAGATCGCTCTCTGCGCGGCCCAGGAAGCGCGCCGGTTCGATATTGAGCCGCGCGTGGCCATGCTCTCGTTCTCCAGCTTCGGCAGCACCAAGCATCCGCTGTGCGACAAGATGCAGCGGGCAACGGAGCTGGCGCGCTATGCCGATCCCACCCTCATCATCGACGGTGAGGTGCAAGGCAACATCGCGGTCAGCGCCAAAAAAATGGAAGCTGCATTCCCCTTCTCGCCATTGCAGGGTGGGGCTAACGTGCTCATCTTCCCCAATCTGGAGGCCAGCAACATCGCTTGCAAGCTTCTGGGTAGCGTCGTCGGTGGAGCAGAGGCGGTCGGGCCCATCCTCATGGGCATGGCGAAGCCGGTCCATCTGTTGGCGCGCGGCGCTGAGGTGGAAGATATCGTCAACATGACGACCATCGCCGTCGTCGATGCTCAGGACAGCACTGAGCTGGCGACGGGCGCGCGCGTAGCGCGAGCGGTGGCCGCCGTCGGATAGGCGAAACTGTAAGTGATTCAGCGAACTCCAAGGCGCGTCAGCAACGGCGCGCCTTTGGAGTTAATCGGTGGGAGTCCCGCATTCAGGCGAGGGATGGTAGTGCTCAGGGAAGAGTTTGGCTCGACTGTGCGCTTGAGCTCGTCTTGAGTGAGCACGGTGAAATGTCTATGATCCAGCCCCGCAGGGGCGAAATCGAATTTAGCCCAGGGCGGAAGCCCTGGGTAACGGGAAAAAAGCTAACGAGTCCCGTCAGGGACGGCACACGTCGGACACACAATCTGAAGTCTTGTACCACGTAAACGCGCTACTGCGAAATTCCCTTGGTCGAACTCCAGCTTGGCCCGCTCAAAAACCACCCACGCATCATACGGTCCCCCTTACAACGGAAGTTGTACGCTGCCTACCGCGTACGGGGGATTTGCCGTGCCCATTTCAATGGCAGAATCACTCCATCGAGATTGATCGCTGTCAAAGAGCAGCGAGCAGGGAAGGCGAGAGCTTAGCAAAGTTTCTTCGTAGCTCCATTTCCTCCTTAGGTTGGCGGAATTCTGGGCCGTTACGGTCTTCGGATGTGCAACTGGGCGCTGCGCTTCCGGAACAGGGTTCCGCCTTTTCTTATTCGCTCCACTCTTCTTCTCCGTTTTGTCTTCTTTCTGCTTTTGCAAATTCCGCCTCGCACAGGCTGCTTGATTCCACCGCGTAACCAGTGCATCATTTGGCGGTTCCGCATTACGCTGTTCCGACCATAAAGGAGTCGCCCGTGCCCACAAATCGTAGGATGGTGTCTTTGCTTCTCGCCGTGCTGTTATGCGCCTCCGGAGGATTTACCCAGGCCATTCCGTCTACAGCCCCGGCCAGTTTCGCTGTCCTGCACACCTTCTCCGGTGGACGCGATGGAGGAAAGCCATATGCCGGCTTATCGATCAGAGCGAGAAACCTCTTTGGAACCACCCAAGCCGGAGGTGCAGGCTACGGGACCGTCTTTGAGCTGAAGCAGTCGGGGGGAAATTGGGTACTGGTGCCGCTGTACACCTTCAAGGGAAACGCGTCGAACGACGGCGCAGGCCCCACTGCAAGAGTGATCTTTGGCCCTGACGGCGCGCTCTATGGCACGACCGGCCAGGGCGGCGGTACCGGTTGCCGAGCACAAGGCAGCTACGACGGTTGCGGCACGGTCTTCAGATTGTCACCTCCACCTTCGGCTTGCAAATCCGCGCTCTGCCCGTGGACGGAAACGATTCTCTATCGGTTCACGGGAGGAAGCGACGGCGGCTATCCCGGACTCGGTGACCTTATCTTCGACCAGCAGGGGAACCTATATGGCACCACCTACAACGGGGGAACTGACACCGGGGGCGTGGTCTTCGAGCTGACGCCGGCACATGGGAGATGGACGGAAAAAGTTCTCTACAGCTTTACCGATCGCGATGACGGATACTCCCCCATGAGCGGCGTGATCTTCGATCAGGCCGGCAACCTCTATGGGACCGCCGGTTACACGGTTTATCAGTTGAGTCCGGTTGGATCGGGCTGGGTAGAGAACACGCTTTATCAATTCACGACAAGTTCAATCGATGGCGGTGTGATCTTCGAACGCTCCGGCAACCTGTTTGGAGGCACGACGGTCGACCTGGTTCAGCCCGGCGGCACGGTTTACGAACTAAGTCGCTCCGGCTCAGGATGGACGCAGACGTTGTATGCTTTTCCCTTTGGCCAAAACGGAGGCTTCGGGCCGGCTGCCAGCCTCGTTTTCGATGCCGCCGGCAACCTGTACGGCGCCACGGTATCCGATCCGGGTGACGGCTGCTCGGGGGGCTATGGGTGTGGCACGGTATTCAAGCTTTCCAAAAATCCCGACGGCACTTGGAGCAACACTTTCCTTCATGAATTTACCGGAAGCAGCGACGGGGCAAATCCCTATAGCAACGTAGTATTCGACGCCAGCGGCAACATGTATGGCACTGCGTCTGCCGGAGGCGGCACGGGTCACGGAGGCGGTTACGGCGTTGTCTGGGAGATTACGCCGTAGGGTAGCTGAACATCCTTGCTGGCTCTTTGAAGGGGCACGACTTCAAAGCCAGCATACATGCGACGCAGCTTACGGTCCGGCTAAACAGGCTGCGAAAAAGCCGGGAGGGCCTTTGGTGGGAGCCCCCTGCTTCAGCAGGGGGAAGCGGGACTTTAGTCCAGCGGACAAGCGTTCGATTTCACAATGGGCTTTAGCCCTGGGCTTTCCGAATCCCAGCGCTAAAGCGCAAGATCAAGAGCAACTTTTTCCGGAGCGCTGAAGCGCTCCTCCCCCGCATAAATGCGGGGGCTCCCTCCAAGAAATATGTCCACCAAAGCTATGCTCTGACTTTTACCGCAGCCTGTGAAGCCGTGCCCCTTCAATGCGTAAGATTTTGATTGTCATTAGGCATTGATGTGTTCTACCCACCGCCGCCGTCTCCGCTTTCCCCATCACCTTGCCCCGTGTTCCCGGTCACACCCTTCCGGCCCGAAATCTGGTATCTGTAGCAGCGTGGTAGGCGTGCGCTCCCACGCATGCTCTATAAGACACTCAGCGCCGCTGTGTACGGCATCGACGCCAGCCTCATCGAGGTTGAGGTCGACATCGCCCCCGTAAAGGGCGACCACGATACGTTCATGACGGTCGGGCTGCCTGATACCACAGTGCGCGAGAGCCGCGAGCGCATTCGTGCCGCACTCAAAAACAGCGGCTACGATGTTCCTTCCACCACCACCACCATCAACCTGGCGCCGGCGGACATTCGCAAGGAAGGCTCGGGGTTCGATCTGCCCATGGCGCTGGGAATCCTCGGTGCCTACGGAGGCCTGAACAACAAGCCACCCGATGATGCGCTGTTCGTCGGCGAATTATCGCTCGATGGCGGCGTGCGCGGCGTGCGGGGTGCGTTGCCTATTGCGGTGACCGCGCGGGCCAACAAGATTCGCAAGCTCATCGTGCCTGAAATCAACGCCCGCGAGGCCGCCCTGGTGGATGGCGTCGATGTTTACCCGGTGCGCTCGCTGATCGAAGTGGTGCAGCTCCTCAATACGGGGAACGGCATCCAGCCGGTCAAGGTTGACACCCGCGCGCTGCTGGAAAGTTCTCAGGAATTCGGTGTGGACTTCGGCGATGTGCGCGGACAGCAGACCGCCAAGCGCGCCATCGAAATCGCTGCAGCCGGCGGTCACAACTTGCTGATGATCGGCCCACCCGGCTCCGGCAAGACCATGCTCGCCAAGCGCATGGCGACCATCCTTCCGCCGCTGACCTTCGATGAAGCCCTGGAGACGACCAAGATTCACAGCGTTGCGGGAGTGTTGGATTCGAGCAGCGGCCTGGTGGGCACGCGCCCGTTCCGCTCGCCGCACCACACCATCTCAGACGCGGGGCTGATTGGTGGTGGCATGATTCCGCGTCCCGGCGAAGTGTCGCTGGCCCACAACGGAGTGCTGTTCCTGGACGAACTGCCCGAATTTCCGCGCAACGTCCTTGAGGTGATGCGGCAGCCGCTCGAAGATGGCACGGTGACCATCGCTCGGGCGGCCATGTCGCTCAGCTTCCCCGCGCGCTTCATGCTGGTAGCGGCGATGAATCCGTGTCCGTGCGGATACTTTAACGACCGCTCGCGCGAGTGTCATTGCACGCCGATGATCATTCAGCGCTACGTGTCGAAGATTTCGGGACCGCTGCTCGACCGCATCGACATTCACATTGATGTCCCGTCGGTGAATTATCGCGAGTTGCGCAGCGGCGTAGTCCCGGAAAGTTCAGCCGATATTCGTGCCCGGGTCATCCGTGCTCGCGATATCCAACTGGTGCGCTTCGGCACCGAGGGCGAACGAATTTACGCCAACGCGCAAATGGGCTCGCGCGAGATCAGGAAATATTGCGAGCTCGGCACCGATTCCGAGCACCTGCTGGAGCGGGCCATGATGAAGCAGGGTCTCAGCGCCCGCGCCCACGACCGTATTCTAAAAGTCGCGCGTACGGTGGCCGACCTTACCGGCGCCGAATCCATCGAGCCCGGCCACATCGCCGAGGCCATTCAGTATCGAACGCTGGACCGGACCTTCTGGGCGTGACTTGGCATCGCGCCGTGCGCCCTCACGATGGACATTCAGTTATCACATGAGATACTACGGGGGGAGGACTTGTCGATGAAGGTCGTGGCTGTGATCAATTACAAAGGCGGAGTTGGTAAGACCTCTCTGACCTCAAATCTCGCTGCGCGGCTTGCCTGGACGGGCAAGAAGGTTTTGCTCATCGACTTGGATCCTCAAGCCAGCTTGACATTCTCCTTCATACAGCCAGACGAATGGAGGGACCGCTTCGAGAAGACAAAGACTATCAAGAGTTGGTTCGATTCGTACGAGGATGGCTCTCCAATCTCGCTAGCGTCGCTCATCGAGACGCCCGCTAATGTGAAGAGGGCGCTCTCGGGTAGAGGCAAGCTTGACGTCATTTATTCTCATCTGGGCTTGATTAACGTCGATTTGGATCTGGCGACAAAGTTGGGTGGAACTTCCCTCAAGCAAGTCAAGAAAAGTTTTATTGCGGTGCATCGTCGGCTAGCGGATGGTTTGACCAGGGACATCGACCCGCTCGGCTATGATGTCGTGCTCATCGATTGCCCTCCGAACTTCAACATCGTTACCAAGACCGCTCTGATAGCGGGCAACTACCTTCTGGTTCCGGCCCGTCCAGATCATCTATCGACGCTCGGTATTGAGTACTTGATCCGCAGCGTCACTGAACTTGTTAGTGACTACAACGACTTTGCAAAGCTGGTGGATGACCGCCCTGTGGATCAAATTGCGCCCCGTGTGTTAGGTGTGGTCTTCACAATGATTCAGGAATATGGGGGCGAGCCGATGAGTGCCCAACGTCAATTCATGACGAGTACAAGGGCGTCCCCTGGTATCAGCGTCTTCGACGCGTATATCAAACGGAATGACACGATCTTCGCCAGTGCTCCGCAAAATGGTATCCCCGTTGTCTTGAATGGATACAACTCTGGTTCACACCAGAGCGTTGTCGAAGGCCTCGAAGAACTTACTGACGAATTTGCATTGGCTATTGGGATTTGAGGCAGCATGGTAGACAAAGGTAAACTTGCCAAACTCTTGAGGACGCTTGCGGAGATCGTCGAGTCAAGCACTGACGACGAATTAGAAGCGTTGGAACGTTCTAGCATCTCAGAGCTGATTGCAGCCGGTAGCAATTCGAAGAAGGTAAAGAACCGGAGGCTACGATCTTCCGCAAACGCTTCAGATTCGGTTGACGTCTCGGGGATTCTCGAATCAATGCGGTACTTATCCTCGCGTGAGGCGGGTATCTCATTCCTTGAGCGTCATGAGCTAAACAAACGATCTCTCGAACAGATTGCTCGACGCCTCGATCTGCCCGTATTGCGAGAGGACACTTCGGGGCGATTGATCCAAAAGATCGTAGAAGCTACCTTGGGTCCGCGCTTAAATGCGGAAGCGATCCGAGGTGATGCTGGTAGCCGGTGAGGTATTCGATCCTTCACGTCTTTTGCGACAGGGTGGGGAAACAAAGAACTGCTAACCGAAGTGACTGGGCCGCCCGAGCAAGGACATCTCAGGATGGTGGCTGTAGCCACCATCCTAGATAGGTTGGAATGAAACGCGAGACTCGCGGGATGTGGTGTCCTGAACTCTGAAACTTACAACGTCAATTTGCGCCTAAGCATTCCAGCCAGCCCAACCATTCCCGACCCCAACAGAACAATCCTGCGGGGTTCCGGAGCCGATCCTGGCGGGATTTCTCCCGACGAGAGATAGCCTTGTGTCGAAGACCCAGGATAGCCAGAGACACAGTCGATACTGGGGTCGCTGCCCAGGTTCACAATAAAATCCAAACCTGCATACACCCCATCTTGGTATCCGGGAAGATTCGGTCCTAGCTCCACGCCGCGGTCAGTCCGCCGGCTGCCAACTGCTGTCAGGGTCAAACTCAGACATGGCCGCGGCCAGTTTGCCCGTATCCTGGCCAAGGTCTTTTTCGTACACCACGCGGTCCTGATTGACGATGAAGGTCATAACCCCGGAGTTGCGATACTCGGCTGGGTAGGCGACAAATGCGAAGCCGCGCGTGAGCTGGCCATTCACCATGTAGTCGCGTGCGCCGCCTTTGGCCGCGGCTCCCTGCTTGCTGAGGATGCGGTAGTAGTAACCATGGAAGGGCTCCTGTTGCCCCTGCTTCATGGCATAACCTTCACCCGTGGCGGCCACCAGTAGTGGCCCGATTGGACTCGGGCTTTCGTTGTCACTGGTCTTCCAATAGAGCCCATTCTGCTTGCCTTCAGTACTGACGAACTTCATGGCGTAATGCTTGGTCTTGTCGCCGTCATGGGTCGCAGAAGCGTAATCACGCTGCGCCTCAACCAGCGTATACAGGACCTCGATGGCGTCGTTCTCGTTTCTGCCGATCCGGCGGTAAAGGATCTCCTGCTTCCCACTCTCCGTGTCGAAGTACCAGGCGCCGTTGCTGTTCTTGACGATAGGAATCGGCATTGGCCAGTTGTCCGCGCCCACATAGAGGGTAACCGTCTGGTCCGGCTCCATCACCACGCGATGCATCTGGTCGTAACGGCGAATGAAGTCCGTTCCCATTTTCTTGTCGGCAACCTCGTCTCCTGTGTGCAGGATGGGGCCGGAGTTGGAACCCAGGATGGCGCTCAGGGCCTGCCCATCGTTGGATTTGACGGCATTGTAGAGGGCCAGCACCGCGTCACCGGGGGAAGCGAACGTCTTCTCATTTCCCTGTTGCGCGAATGAGGACGGGACACTCAGCAGAAACAGCAAACCCACGGCAAACATCGCCAGCGACCGCCGGAGGGTAAGTACTCGCAAAGATTGCGCGATGAATTTCACAGTGCGTGTTCTCCTTAGATTTCGGTCCCGCGATCCAGGATCGGCCATTCGCCGCAACTATCGGCGTCGGCCTCCTCCGCCTCCGCCAGCGCGTGCACCACCCCCGCCGCTGCGCTCAGCGCCTCCGCCACGGTTTCCGGCGAGGCTTTGCTGGCCGCGCGCGCTGTTGGTTCGCGCGTTGCCGCCCTGACTGTAGTCGCCAAATGCGCTAGTCCCGTGGCCGCGGGTGCCTTGCTCACCATAGCCGCGTTGTGGCTGCCGCTGGTTCTGATTGATGTTGTTGGCGCGGCCCTGGTTCTGGTTCATGCCGCCGCGGTTTTGCTGCTGATTCATGCCGGCGCGGTTCTGGTTCTGGTTGAAATTGGGCTGATTGCCGCCGCGCTGTCCCGCATTGCCACCGCGTTGCCCGGTCAGGTTCTGTGCGTTTTCATTTCTGAATTGCTTCTGGTTCAAATTCTGATTGAAGTGCGGCTCGTTACCGCTGTTGAAGTTGTTGGCGCGGTTATTGACGTTATTGCGATTGATATTGTTGCGGTTGATATTGTTGGCGTTCAGGTTGTTGCGATTGATGTTATTGGTATTGATGTTGTTGCGGTTGACGTTGTTGAAGTTCGCATTGTTGCGATTGTAGTAATTGTTCCGATTGACGAACGTATTGGAGTTCGAAATATAGGTGTTGTGGTTATAGACGACGGTGGAGTTGTGCCAGCCGCATCCCCACGAGTTCCAGCCCCAACCGCAACATCCTCCGCCACCGCTGATGGCAGCGCCCACCGCAATGCCCACTCCAAAGGAAAGCAGGCTGGTGGCCACCATGGCACCGGTCGAGTAGCCGGGATAGACAGCCACCGGAGCTCCATAGACCACCGTCGGGTTATAGGTGGGCACATACACCACGTCCGGCTGTGCCGGTTGAATGATGATGGTTTGCGGCGGAGGCTGCACGATCGTGGTCTGCGGTTCGCCGGACGAGGCTTCCGGAGGCGGAGCGGTTCCCGGCGCCTGGTTCTGCACGGTGACGTTCTGCTGCTGGGTGGTCTTGAGATTGCCCGCCTTATACGCGCGCTGCCTCATCACCTGCACGGCGTTCATCACACTCTGTGGGATGTTGTAGTAGGCGTCACCCAGAGCGGAAGTCCACGACAGGTTCGTCGCCATCTGGCTCAGCACGTCAGAGAACTGGGTCAATCCCTTGACACTGGCGTCCCACGGCTGCTGATTGACGGCTTCCAACAGCTGCTGCCCCTTGAGGCTCGAATTCTGCTGCAGCCACTGATAAGCAGCGCTCACTTGGTCCGGAAAGGTCGAAGCCGCCAGCACCTGAGCCACCAGGTTGTCAGGAAACAGCGCAATGGGAGCGACCAGTTGGTAGAGCTGGTCTGGCGTGGGTGTGGCATAGGTCGTCGCGGGAGCTTGCTCCTGCTGGGAAGGCTGCGCCTGCCCGGGCTGAGCCTGTTCCGGCTTCTTACTGCACCCATCGAGGCCCATGACACTAACTAACAGGCTAGCGCTGAGAAACGTAGAAAGAGATTGTCGCAAGTAGGACACGGAGCACTCGCTTAGTGCGCAGAGAGACTACATCGCGCGGATGAGATTTTCTGAACTGAATACTATATACACCGGCACTACGCCAGACAACCATGCTCAACGCGAAAGCTTAGGGCGGGCCCGGTTGTTACTCCTTGGCCTTTGGCTTCCAGTCGATGATGTTCACCAATTGCCACGGATTCTGGCGCAGGTTAATGCTTACCTGCCCGTCGGAATCGACCCCGAACTGGGCCGCCGGATACAACACTCCGCCACTCTTGCTCTTATCCTGGTCATTGATTTCAATCTCGCCCGCGGTCAGGTCGTAAGCCTGAGAACGGGTATCCCTGGCAGCCTCCAGGAAAGTGATCCTGCGATTGGTGACGAAGCGGATTTTGCGACCGGTCGGCGTGGGGATCGCCACCGCGTAGGCCAGATCATAGCCCACCCTGCCAGGCACCTGAATGCGGCCGGCCGACTTCATCTTCTCCAGCGCCTTCACCAGTCCCTCGTTTGAGCCCTTCTTGAATGCATCCACCAAAGTTGCTCTGTCTTCCGGCGTCGAGTATTGGCTGATGATCACCTTGACGCTGAAAGTACCTCCCATTTGGGTGCTGGTGCCACGGGCGGTGGCATCAATGGTTTCGACTTGCGTGGCTGCAAAAGCAGCCATCGTCAACATCGCCGCCAAGACAGTGCAACCCGCAATCATGTGACGCTTCAGGTTCGTCTTCATCTTCGTCTCCTCCTTGCTTGTAATCCCACATTTTCTTTTTGAACTCTGGGCGCTCCAGATGAAAATTGTTTCACAAAGTCGTCGAGCGGGCGAAATAGGCGTACGATTTTAGCCGTTTTCGAGGTCAAAAAGGGGATTCCTCCTGATGAAACGAGAAATCATTCGCGTCGAGCCGCTGGCGACCTACCTGGAAAAATACAAGGCCCCAGCTTCAACCGTGACGAAGCACGGCGACACAATCTACGTCTCAGGTTCTCCGCCGTTCGACCCCACAACAGGAGAAATCTTCAAGGGACCGATTGAGCGTCACACGGAGATCGTATTAGATCAACTCAAGCTCTGTGTCGAAACGGCAGGTTCTTCTTTGGAAAACATTCTGAAGCTGAATGTGTACGTCACCTCAGTGGACATGTTTCCTGCGGTGAATGCCGTCTACAGGCGTTATTTCCCGGAAAACCCGCCGGCGCGCATTTTATCAATGTTTCCTGCTTGGAACGGCGGGTTTGATATTGAAGTGGATTGTATTGCCGCTGTTCTATAAGAATATTCTTTAGCTTCCCGCTCTTTGGTGAGCGGCGACGAAGGCGCCTCGTGCGACAGCACGATGCGCCTTTCGCATTGCGCTTAACCTGCCGTAATATACCTGCCAAGGAGGAGAGAATGTTGAAGTACAAAGCGGTAATCGCAGTGGCCGGAGTTCTCGCTCTCGGGATTTTCACTCTAGGTATTGCTGGCAAAGCCACCTCCACGAGCGGATCATGGCAAGTGGACTCCCAACACTCCGACGCGCAACTTATCACCGACGCGACCACAAATTGGGGGCAAACGAGAATCAACTTTACCCTCGGCTATGTCCGAGTCAGTGGCGGATTGAAGCTCGACGACACTGATCCTGCCAATTCGAAGCTCGATTTCCTCATGTATCCCGCCCGATCCAAGTCCTCTCCCATTGAGGAAGATGGAAAGATCAAAGCCAAGTGGCTGGCGAACGTGGCCAACGACACCCTGGTGTGTTTTCACTCCAAGAAGGTCGTCCGGACGCCTGACGGCAAGTTGCAGGTCACCGGTGATCTGACCCTCACTCGCGTGGATCGTGACCTGCAATACAATCCCGGTGAAGACTATAGGGGACCGGTGTACGGCCCGCCGATTGTCCACCGCGTTTCTCGCGAGGCCACGTTTGTCTTCGATGTCACGCTAGCGGGCGATAAGGGGCAAAAGGCCGCTGCGATCACGGCGTCAGGATCCACCGCCATAGCGCGCGAAGGGTTCCCCCAGTTGGTGCGGGCGGTGGTGAGCACGCACTGGCCGCCGCTGGTCATGGACGAAAACTGTCAGAACCCTGCCGGCGGAACGGAGGATTATCGCGGCTTCCGGTGCACGGGAACCTTTATGGAAGCCTCCGGCCTTCCCCCAGCGCCGATCGGAGCGGGCTTTCCGGACACTTCGGATTTCAATGCCGTCGTCGGAAATCAGCTCAACATCCTGGTTCACTTGCGTCTGACGCCGACGGTGTCCGGGGCATCAGCGGCCGGCGGCAGCTGAGGCTCATTGAGGTGACCGGTGGGAAGGTTTCAATGGAATATATCGCGTATCTCCAGTCAAAGGTCGCCTCCCAGACAAAGAAATCTTATCCAGGGTTGATATCCCTCTACTTCGTGCTCGTGCAGTAGCAGGAGTTTGAGGGGCCGGACTTGGATTTGCTCGACCAAATCCTCAGAAACGCTTTAAGACGTGGCCGTATGTCTTCCTCCAGTCCAAGCTTGAAATGACCGTTCTGCACACCGCTGTCAAGCAAGAGAACGCTATGGCCGAGGTGAACGGCCCGACCGGCTTCTTTGTCGGTGTTGAGACGACAAGTCCAAGCATCGACGGCTCGTTCTATTCTGGCCTCGACTCCGGCGCCTGCCGCGTGCATATGACTGGTTGGCTCCAAGTAACAAGCGAGATACAGGGTAATAGCTTAAACGGTCGACCTACTCAATTGGCTGACGGGAGTTTCGGAGTACCCCCCGCCCGCTTGGCCCGCATTCCCTTTTCGGAATTGATTGCGAGAAAGCCTCATTTCAACGGCCAGGAAACCTGGCCCCAGATGTATGCTGCTCTCGACGATCGAATTCCACTCGACCTTCCTATCCAGATTTCCTCTCAAACCCATACTTACCGGGAGACCCGTCATGATGAGATTTGTGGTTGTGGCTTTTATGTTGCTCACGATTGTTATGCCTGCTTTCGGCGGTGCCCACAAAGACAACTATCCCGTTTCGTGCAGCCAGCTGTGGAGCGCAGTCAAGGACACCCTTGGCAATGCGGAGAACTACAACATCGTAGCGTCGGATGATACCAAAATGACCGCCATGTACGATGTTCATCACGCCGTTCACACCAGCATTGCCGGAGCGGCCCTGCAGCGAACCAACTCCGTGGCCTTGACGCCCCAGGGCAGCGGTTGCGAGATGCAAGTTCACTCCAACTACAGCGGATGGAACCATGACGACGCGGGTGATTTCAACAAGCGCGTGGCCGAGTCGTTGGCCAAGCTAAACGCGCCGAAACCTGCCGATGCGGCCAAGCCGGAAGCCGCGGCCAGGTAATTCCAGCTGGCTGGGTACTGTTTGACTTGACTGCCGGTTAATAAGGCTGAAAAGAGGAACCCCACCCAAGCCGAATCAGCCTGGGTGGGATTCAAGGTCGCGCGCGGGTTGGGCCGCCCAATCTACAGTGTCAGCTTGCGCCGAAGGACCCCGGCAAGGCCCAAGATTCCCGAGCCAAACAGCAGAATGCTGCCCGGTTCCGGAGCCGCACCCGGCGGCACCTCTCCCGACGAGAGATAGCCTTCGGTCGAACTGCCTGGATGGTTGTATACATAGTCGATACTCGGATTGCTGCCCAGATTGATAATGAAATCCAAACCCGAGTAAACCCCATCGCTGTAACCCGGAAGATCGGTGCTGGTAACCAGCAGGCCACCAATAAAACGAGGGGTTTGCGTTCCATCGGTGACGTTGTCCAGAGTGACGGTTCCGTCCAGGAATAGGGAATGGTCTTGCGACAACCATCCGAAATCGATGGTCGCGCCATTCATGTTGATGGGATAAATGCCGGTGGTTGGAGAACCCAATGTCGGTTCTCCCGTCATGGTGATGTCGTAGGAGCCAACTACCGCCCCAAAGTATCCAAATCCTTGCAGGCAGGTACCCCCGCAGCCGGTGAACGACATGTCCACAGTTCCCGCGACATTGGTGAACGCAATGTCGCCCGTGGTGCTGGTTCCAAGCACCAGCTCCGTTGCCCCAGCAGTTGAAAGTCCAGCCAGAAGCAGCCATGCCAAAGTGCAAACTGCCAATAGTCTTAACTTCATCGATGTCCCCCGATGTCCGAAGTCGCGCTCTGTTAGGCCTACACACCGGAAACCAACGTGACCCAATCGGTACAAACGATGGAAGCGGCTGGACGCTCTTCCACACGCGTTTTACCGAAGTACCACGTCAGCGCCGTGCAACGCCTAACAACGACCAGTGCAATTCAGCCGCCAGTGTGGATGTTGTTTATTCCGCTCGAATACGGGAGTCTCAACCGTATGGCACGATGGTGGGTGCACCCAAGTGCAACTGTTGGGGATAAGTTTCCTCAGCGGGTCTGAATATTCTTGATTCCACGCTAAGACTAACGTGCTATTCACGACCAGAATGGGAACGAAGCGAGACAGTATTCAAAACGTCAACACGTGTGGTTCGGGATCCCACTCCGCTGTCGAACCAGACCTTCGCGTGTCCGGCGCGCGAATCATGCGGCGAAAACCGAAGTGGTAACACGGGCGAGATCTCGTCGCCTACGCCGGCGCTGACCGCCACTTGTGCCACCCGGCAATTGCGAGATGGAACAGCAGGTTCGTGGGCACCATAATCGACAGGTACGCGATCGGCACCATGTAGACGTCGGTTCCCGGAAAACAAAAGCGTGCAATATAGAGCACTACGATCACACTGCGCATCCCGGAAGCGGTCGCCAGCACTCGACGCGACTCGGAATCAGGGCCGCCGCTCAGCCAGCCAACCAGCATTGAAATCGATAGTAACAACAACATTGCCAGAATCGTGCCCCTGCCGCTGATTGCCTTGATGGCGTCGCGCCGTACCAGGCGCGTCTCCCACATGAGAAAAACAAACACCATACTGGCCAGCACACCCAACGGTAGTACGAGACGAGGTGCAATCTTTGGAGCGCGACGCGCCAGCCATAACCCAACGCACAGCGGTAAACCGATGTAGAACACAATGCTGACGATCAAGTCCAGCATCGGTCGTTCATTGTGCTGGATCGTCTGCGGCATTATCTCGATCGCCAATGGCATCATAGCGAGGCTCACCAGCGAGAGCACAAAGGTCATCGCGGCAGCGAACGCCAGTCGCGTCTTGGCCCGGCGGGTGAACTGCAAAGCAATCGGCGTCCCCGGGATCGCTGCCAGCAGAAGGATGCCGACGCTCACGTCCGGCTTCAGCGGAAAGCTGTGCACCAGCAGGAAGCCGAGGGCAGGTATGAGGACGCAATTTGCCAGCAGGGCGCGCGTTAGCAAGGTGCGGTTGCGTACCACGTCCATCAGTTCTCCACCGCTGACCCGCAGTCCGATGGAGAACATCACCATGGCGACGAAGCAGTTGAGCAACGGCAAAGGCCGGATGAGCACGCCTTCCTCCGGGAAACAAATCTCTCTTGTCGATGAACTCCTCAGGGTACAACAACTGGCCTTAGCCACGCCCGTCGGGCGAGCGTTATGGTATGCGTCTACAGGGGCGGGCGAACGCATCTTCAGTTCTTACCGCCCGGCGTCAAGGAAAGAGAGACGAACCTGCGACACGCAACCCTGAGAGCCGAGGCAGACCCTTCGGCGTAAGCCCTCCAAATCCGCTACTTATAAGCTACCTGGCTCCTGTCGCGAGCGGGTTTTCCACAGGCCAGGACCCCAGCTAAGTCAGCAACTTATTGCTCTCTCAAGGGTTACAAAAATGTTACGAGACGTTTGCAGAGGTACCCCGTCTAAGCGGCAAGGAGGAAGAGGCGACGGTCCCAAGATGGCACTCGGCGGGGACGATTTTCCTTGACTGAGCGGGCATCTGCGACTACCTTATGTTTTTCGCGCAAGGGTTCGTCCCAGTCAGCACCAGTCTAAAGCGTCCTGCCCCGAAAAACGGCCATACATGAACGCAATTACCCGGTAATCAGCAGTCAATCGCTGGCCAAAGCCTTGGGCTAGGCTGCCGTAAAGCGCGGTTAAGCTATTGTTTTAAAAGGCTCTTATGTTTTATTCGGGCGGGATGGAGAAGGCGAAAAAAAGAGGAACCGAATCGGCGAACTCGGCATCCAAAGTTTGTAGCTCCTGCTGCGGGCCGTCGATAGCTGATAACCTCACCGCCTATTTTCATACGTCAGGAGCAGTGGTTCTAATCTGGCCGGGCTCCGGGAACCTTCATACATAGAAACGAGGAGAACAACTTGATGCGGTCTGAACTAGTATTTGAGGCTGTCCACACACTGCGCAACCGCTATACGCTGTGTCAACTTGCTTCCAAAGCAACGCGCAAATTCCATAAACCCAACACGCGTATTCAGGACACCACCAACGACGTGTTAAACCTTATTGCCGATTCCGAACGGCAGGACGTAATCATCGAACCGGAGACGGCTTCCGAAGCGCAGCGGCGCGCAGCATAACGCGCCGCGCCTTCGGCGCATTCCCGCAGTTCCTCCGACCCGCCTTTCTGCACATTCCCCGTAGGTGAACATGACAATCTCAGAGTTAAAAGAAAAAAACATCACCGAGCTGACCAAAATTGCTCGGACCCTCGAGCTGCCCGGCGCCAGCGGCCTGCGCAAGCAGGACCTCATCTTCAAGATCCTTCAAGCTCAAAGCGAAAAAGAAGGCCACATTTTTGCCGAAGGCGTGCTCGAAATCCTGCCCGATGGCTACGGGTTTTTGCGCTCACCCGACTACAACTATCTGCCCGGTCCAGACGACATTTACGTTTCTCCTTCGCAGATCCGCAAGTTCGATCTCAAGACAGGCGACACCATCAGCGGCCAGGTGCGACCTCCGCACGAGGGCGAAAAATATTTCGCGCTGGTAAAGATCGAAGCCGTCAACTTCGAGTCTCCCGAAGAGGCCCGCAACAAGATCCTCTTCGACAACCTGACGCCTCTCTATCCGCAAGAGCGCATCAAGCTGGAGACAGTGCGCGAGAACATCAGCGCCCGCGTCATGGACTTGCTGACGCCGGTGGGCAAAGGGCAGCGCGGCTTGATCGTCGCGCCTCCGCGTACCGGCAAGACCATGCTGCTCCAAAACCTGGCGAACTCCATCACCACCAATCATCCTGAGGTTGTGCTGATTGTGCTGCTGATCGACGAGCGCCCGGAAGAAGTCACCGACATGCAGCGCTCGGTCAAGGGCGAGGTTATCTCCTCAACATTTGACGAACCGGCAGCGCGCCACGTCCAGGTCGCCGAGATGGTCATTGAGAAGGCCAAGCGCCTGGTCGAGCACAAACGCGATGTGGTCATCCTGCTCGACTCGATTACCCGTCTGGCTCGTGCCTACAATACAATTGTTCCGCCCTCCGGCAAAGTGCTCTCCGGCGGCGTCGACTCTAACGCGTTGCAGCGTCCGAAGCGCTTTTTCGGCGCGGCCCGCAACATCGAAGAAGGCGGTTCGCTCACTATCATTGCCACGGCTCTCATCGAAACTGGGTCGCGTATGGACGACGTCATCTTCGAAGAGTTCAAGGGTACCGGCAACATGGAAATCATTCTCGACCGCAAGCTGGTCGACAAGCGAACCTTCCCAGCCATCGACATTCAGCGCTCGGGTACGCGTAAGGAAGAGCTGCTGATTCCGAAGGAAGATCTGGCGCGCGTCTGGGTGCTGCGCAAGGTCTTGAACCCGCTGTCGCCGGTGGAAGCCATGGAGTTGCTGATCGACAAGCTCGGCAAGACGCGCTCCAACAGCGAGTTCCTGTCGAATATGAGTGCGTTGTAAGAGCTGTCAGCCGTCAGCTCTCAGCCGTCAGCTTTTAGCACTTAGCTTTCGATACTTATAAGCTTTCAATACTTAGCTTTCAATACTTAGCTTTCACCTCCAAGCTAGTAGCTCTTAGCTCGCGAACACCTGAACCTGCATGACTCCTGGTCGTGCAACTGTCGGGCGCAGGGCTGGCGGCTGTTAAGACCGCAGCCGCATGGCTCCTGGCCGTGAACACCTCAGCCCGAAGGGCGGCACAATCGTAGCCCAGGACGTAAGTCCTGGGTAAGCGAAGAAAGAGGCCGAGTCCCGTAGGGAGGGCACCGTTTTCAACCAGACTCGTAAATTTGATCGAGGTTAGGGGCGCGGAGGCCTGAATGGTTCCGCGCCTATTTGTTGTGTACGAGAGGGCCACGGGGAACTTCTTTCGTTCGTTTCCTGGAAGCCGACATCCAAGCGAAACCCAATTCCTACTCTTCCTCGAAGCCGGTTTTCCGAGAGTAAGCTATTTGAGGCAGGATTTGGGAAGTGCCGACCTGACAAACAAAGGCATCATCTAGACAATGAGGTTCGTTGTTAGGTTTTTCTCCCCTCTTTCGCTGTCCGACCTCATACTCGTCGAGTAAGAGAGATGGCTGGTGAAGCGCAACTCGACTAATTAGCAACTTATGCCGCCATCCACGGCGATCGACTGGCCTGTGATGTAAGCGGCATCGTCACTTAGAAGGAAGCGCACGATTGGGCATACATCATCAACGGTTCCCAATCGGCCGAGCGGCGTGCGGCGAACGATCTGGGTTCGCTGCTCTTGTTCCAGTGACGCGGACATATCGGTCAAAAGATATCCCGGATTGACTGAGTTGACGGTGATCTCCCGCCTTCCTACCTCGCGGGCCAGCGCTCGCGTTACTCCGTCCAAGCCCGCTTTAGACGCGGAATAGGCTGCCAAGCCGGTATAGCCGCGAAGTGCAATGATCGAGCTTATGTTGATGATGCGGCCCGCACCCGGACGGGTCAGCAGCACTTGCAGCGCACTCCGGGCCATGCGAAGAGCCGCGATGAGATTGACATTCAGAATCCGGGTGCTTTCCACATTGGGGAATGTGGCGAGGATTCCCTCCTTCGCGATTCCTGCGTTGTTGATAAGCCCGTAGAAGCTTTGCTTGCCACTCCACTCCATGAACTCATGGAAGTATTTGTCTTCCGAGGGCTCATTGCCCACTTCGCATTCCTTCCAATGCACCCGCCCCTGATTCGCAGGTTCCGCAAGCAGTTGCCGCAGCATCTCGGTCAGACTCCGGCTGCAGGTTCCAACCCGGTACCCCTCAGCCAGCAGAGTGCGCACAAGCGCGAGCCCAAGACCACGGCTCCCACCGGTAACCAGAATCGTTCGGCCGGTATTCTGGATGGTCATATCAGCCTAGCTTCTTTTTCTTGCCAGCCTCCGATACTGCAATGCTGCTGACGAAGTTGAATATGCGCGGAACCTTATATCCCTCCAGGCGCGCACGTAAGTTGGCGGGCAAGGTTGCTTTCAGACCCGCCACGTCTACGCCCAGGTTCGCAACGATATCCGCTGCCAGTACTACGCCAGTAATTGGATTGCGCACGCCGTAAACTCTAGCGTCGGCGATTTCAGTAAAGCTGAATAGAACTTCTTCCACTTCTTCCGGACGGACTTTCGAGCCGCCCACGTTCAGCATCGTGTCCTGCCGGCCGGAAAAGTAAACGCGGGTTCCGACCTGCTCGACCAAATCGCCAGTTATGAGCCAGCCGTCTTCCGTTAGTACCGGTGCTCCGGCTCCAGCGACGTATCGCTTCATGCCACGAGGACTCTTCACCTGCAGCACGCGTTCTCGAATGCGCAACTCAATTCCGTCAACCCCCGTTTCCAACCATGCCGCAGAGAAACCCGGAAGGCCATCCCGCACTGAAAACAAAGCACCCGCCTCCGTTGAAGCATAGATGTGGCTAATCGACGCGGATGGATAGGTCACGCGAAGCGCCTTCAGAATGTGCGCGTCTGCAATCTCTCCGCCCAGCGTGATCTGCTCAAGCTGCAGGCTAGAGGCCTGTGGCCCGAGCGTCAGCAAAAACGCACGCCAAAAAGTCGGCGTCCCGCTAATGTGCGAGGGTTGGAATGTCAGGGCGGCGTCACACAAGTCGGCGACCGTCGGATTCGAGACGGTGACCAATTCCGCCCCGGTGATCAGGGAAGACAGCAAGACTTGTAATCCGCCGTAAGTCGAGGGATGATAGGTCAGCAGCCACCTCTGCCAAGGCCGTTCAGCTTTCGGTGGGCGTATACGGCCCAACAGCGAATCGATCGAATGTTGGGCGAGCTTCGGAACTCCTGTCGTCCCGGAACTCATAATCAGCACGGAAAATTCCGGCGAGCCCGCGTCAGCAACCTCCCCCGACCGTACCTGCATCGATGAGTCGAGTAGAGCCGAGATACTCCATTCCCGAACCAGCTCCTCTGCCAATCCTGATGTCCGGCACAGTAACAGTTGGCATTGTGCAATCTCAGCCGCCGCTAGAGCGATTAAAATCTGGTCCGCGCCTTGCGCCAACAGAGCCACCCGGCGTGCGCGAAATGGTTCAAGGGTCGCTGCGACCAAGGCCGTTGCAGACGCCAGCTCCTCGCTGCTGATCAACCGCCCATCGCGCCGTACTGTCGATCCCGTGAATTGCAGTCTGCGGTTCGTCGAACCCAATTTGTCCGGCTTGCAATCAATCATTGGCTGTCGAAGCTAGCATACAGCCGCGCCAGTTCGCCAACTGTGCGAAAGTCGATAAATCCGTCCTCAAACGGGTCTTTTCCAGTTTCTTCCGTCAGTTGCACCACAATCGCAGCGAGATCCAGCGAGTCAATTCCAAGCGAAGATCCTAGAAGCAAGCTGTCGACGGTTATGGGCTGAGGCGGCAAGCCCCTTTGCTTGAGTGCATCTTGTACTAAGGTATCGATTGCTGAGACCACTTGAGTGACATTCATGCACGATTGGTAGGCAATGCCTTCCCTCTAAGGGCTGTTCGAGATGAGTATAACCCAGCCGATACTTTGACTGCAGCGCACGAGCGGTGCGGGTAGGTAAGGAGCAATATCGCAGAAATGCGGCGATTATCGACGCTCGCAAAGGGTGGCGTCTGGCAGAAGTGACCTTGTATCATTGCTCGCAGATACCCGAATCCCAAAATCTCAAGAGAAGGCATGGGTGTGCTACGGGCTATAAAAAACGCATTGCTCGCAACAAAGGGCATGGGAACCTTCTCCCTCTTGTCGAATAGCACATTCCGTCGAAACCGCTTGCTGATATTGTGCTATCACGGCATCTCGATGGGCGACGAGCATGGCTCCCATCCCGAAATGTTCATGCTCCCGTCGACTTTCGAAAGGCGAATGGACAAGCTGAAGCAAGTTGGCTGCAATGTGCTCGGATTGACGGAGGCGTTAAGCCGGTTACGAGCAAGCAATCTCCCGCCACGAAGCGTAGCGTTGACTTTCGACGATGGATGGGCCGATTTTTACAAAGAAGCATTCCCGATTCTGCGCAAGCACGGCTTTCCTGCGACCGTCTACCTCACAACATACTACTGCTTGTTTAACCGTCCGATATTCCGCTTTGCGCTGGGCTATATGTTCTGGAAGCGACAGGGGAATGTCATTCAAAACGATGCCTACTCATGGTTACCTGGCGAACTCGATCTCCGAAGTCCGGAAAGCCAGGCTGCCCTACTCAGGCAAATTGACACTCATGCGCGACAAAAGAACCTATCCGGAAAGGAGAAGGATGAACTTGCCTCCCAAATGGCCGCCTTGGTGGGATTCGATTACCAGGCCTTTCTTGGTGAGCGTCTGATGCACTTGATGAACCCGGCCGAGGTAACCGAAGTGTCAAACGGCCGAATTGATATTCAAATGCACACGCACCGGCACCGGACTCCGCTCGACCGCAACCGATTTATCGCAGAGATAGAGGAGAATCGGCGCATAATCAACGAGCTGGCCGCCAGCGACGGAGCGCATTTTTGTTATCCCAGTGGTGCGGTACGCCCGGATTTTGTGTCGTGGCTACAGGATGCCGGTGTGCAGTCGGCGACTACGTGCAACCACGGCTTCTCATCGCGCACGACCAATCTCCTCTTATTGCCACGCCTCCTTGATCAGTGCGGCATATCCGATAATGAATTCGAGGCATGGATAACTGGTTTCGCTGCATTCATACCGAAGCGAAAGATAACGTCACCAGACCTAGCACCCGAATGAAGCTATCGTCCCTCGTCTTACTGAGACTTAAGGTATTAGATGCCAGCCGCTGTTCGCGATAAGATTAATGAAACCCTTGAGTCTCTCAACCGGGCTCTCGCGGACCGCAGCTTTTCTGATATTGGGGAACGATTGCGTCGAGTGCTTGCGAATAGGCGGTCCTCCGCGGACGTGCTACGGTCGGTCATATCCATACGAAATGGTGCCAGCCGATCGTTGGCAATCACCAGTGCCTTGGGGCCAGAGTTGACATCGGAATTGGGGTCCGGCGCCCTCGTTCAGAGATATCTTCTCGTGCAGACTGCCCTCAGCACCGTGAGGCAGATCGACCAATTGACAGTCCATCCCGCGGTTAAGCGTCTAATCTGTAGTGAATTCCAATTCTTCTGTCGAACGGCGGCTCGCGACTCGGATCTCTTTAAACTTGACAGCTATTCATTCTGGGCGTTTTGCAAGATCGCGCTGCTGAAACGATTTCCAGCAGGCCAATATCACTGGGAGCTGTCTGGCTTTCCGAGGTCTTTTTTTTTCAAGCTCCCATGGCGGGCTATGCCGCGCGTCGCCTATTTCATCGCTGTCCACATGAAGGGCTTCGCCCCGTGTATCGAGCCGCACATGCCCGCGCGTTCCGTGCTGATATTGGAAAAAGAATCAAGTAAGGCTTGGTATCGAATGGCGCGTTCAGTCCAAGCCGACTTACGCATAAAGGGCCTTGTGGCTTTTTCTTGGTTACATTCCCCGGACACCTTCAAAGCCAGTCCGCATTTGTCGTTTATCAATAAACCTTTCGTAGAGTCCGGTGGTCTTATCACTACCATTGGTGAAGCGGATAAGAATTCCGGCTTCCTGACCGGGAGCGAGCGTCGAAAACAGCTCTACGAGAGTGGAGAATTCAAACCTACTCAGGGTGTCGTTTTGTGGTCTCGCCAACAGATGATTCGGTGGGCGCACGCTCATCCCGAACTGGAAGACGACTGAAGGACTACAGGTGCAGCACCTTATTTTCGCCTTCAGTTCACAATCTCTGAAGCAGCCCCCGCTCGGAAGCCTCACTTGACGAGAACTGGCCGTCGCATGAGAAGAAAAATGCCGCTCACTCCTCCCAGCGAGGTATCGACCTCGATCGCCAGGCACTCCCGCGTGTAGTCATCCACGATGTTCAAGGTGCGAAACCTCCGTCCCGAACTGAGCGTATCGCTCATGAAGTCCACCGACCACACCTGGTTGGCAGCCACGGCTGCCGGCAGCGGCTGGCGCACCGAGCTGCGCTTCCGCCCGCGCTTGCGCCGCAACGACAGCTTCTCCTCCACGTACAGCCGGTGCACCCGCTTGTGGTTCACCGGCCAGCCTTCGCGCTGCAGCAACTCTGCAGACGGCGGTAGCCGAACCGGCGCCGGGCCTCCGCCAACTCACGCAGCCGCACGCGCAGCGGTTGGTCCTCGCTCCTGCGTTTCCGATAGCGACACGTCGCACGATACAGTTCCATCAGCCCACAGGCCCGTCGCTGGCGCAGCTCTACCTCCACCTGCATCACCAGCACCGCCTCTCGCCGCGCCTGCGGGCTCACCACTTTTTTGCGAAGTGCGCGATCCTGCGAGAACCCTCAAGAGCCGGATTCCTCCCGAATCAACACCTACCTGAAAGCAATTACTTCTTCGTTAGACGGGCAGCTTCGCTTTGCACATCGCAATCCCTGCCAGTAGAATCGAAGTTTGACGGCGTTTTGAAACTCCATGTCATTGAAGCAGTCGGAAGCGATCGTGTTGCGAACTTATCCGCTGCGCGAAGCTGATCTGCTGGTGACGCTGTTCACCCGGGCCGAGGGTAAGGTAAAGGGGGTCGCACGGGCGGCCAAGAAGTCAAAGCGGCGTTTTGGTGGAGCGCTCGAGCCGCTGACGTGGGTCAGGGTCTATTACGACGATCGCGAAGGGCAGGAGTTGGCGCGCCTCGATTCGTGCGACATCCTGGAGTCGCCGCTGTCGGCAACGGTGGATTATCCGCGAGTGGTGGCGCTGGAGCACATCGCGGAAGCATTGGACGAGTTGCTGCCGGATCGCGAAGCTAACGACGCGCTCTTCCGGCTGGCAGTTTCGGTGTTGCATCAGTTGCGTTCAGGTTCGATCTGGATGCCGCTGACGTACTTTCAGCTGTGGCTGGTCCGGCTGGTGGGATTCTTGCCGGAACTCAGCGAATGCGGTGCTTGCGGGCAGGCGCTGAATGGCAGCCGGGCTTTTTATCATGCGATGTCTGACGGTCTGATGTGCGTGCAACACAAGCGCCTGGCGTCGTCGGAGCTATCGGCGGATTCGCGATTGCTGGCGGCGCAGATGTTTCGCGCTCCGGTGGAAAGTTTTGCGGCCGAGCCGTGGACTGCGGGACAGTATGCGGACCTGCGAAAGTTTCTGGTGCAGATATTGCAGCGCCACATCGAGAAGAAGCTAGTAACTGCCGCCATGCTGGCCAAGTTGTAAATGCATGCGTAGTGCCGGAAGCGGTACGGCTTGGAACTGTGCCAAGACAGATAGCGGGTCGTCCCGCTCAATGAGCGAATAAGAACTGGTGAGTTGGCGAGAGGGAACGATTGCGCAAACTCCAGCCCCGCAGGGGCGAAATAATATTAGCCCAGGGCGGAAGCCCTGGGTAGGGTGGGAAAAGTTAGTGAGTCCCTTTAGGGACGGCACCCATTCTCACACGGGCCTTCAGGCCGGCGTCGAGACCGCCAATAAAAAACGGGGCTTTAGCCCCACCGAACCTCAGGACGAACCTCTTGCCTTCCTCGCAAAATCCGCTGACCTTCCAGCAACTGGTGCTGCGCCTGCAGAATTTCTGGGCCGACCATGGCTGTGTTCTACAGCAACCCTACGATGTCGAGGTCGGTGCCGGCACCATGGCGCCCGAGACCTTCCTTCGCGTGCTGGGTCCGAAGCCATATCGCGTAGGTTACGTGCAGCCGTCGCGCCGTCCCGCCGACGGCCGCTACGGCGAAAATCCCAACCGCCTGTTCAAGCACCTGCAGTTTCAGGTCATCCTGAAACCGCCGCCGGTCAATGTGCAGGAGCTTTACCTCGAGTCGCTGACCGCCATTGGCATCGACCTGCGCAAGCACGACATTAAGTTTGAAGAGGACAACTGGGAGTCGCCCACGTTGGGCGCCTGGGGAATTGGCTGGCAGGTCATGCTCGACGGGCTGGAGATCACGCAGTTCACCTACTTCCAGCAGTGCGGCGGCATGGATCTCGACCCCATCTCGGCCGAGCTGACCTATGGACTGGAGCGCATCGCGGCATTTCTCCAGGACGTGGACAGCATTTACGACATCACGTGGGTCGTCGGCCCTGACGGACGGCCGGTGAAATACGGCGAGATACGCCTGCAGGATGAATTGCAGTTTTCGGTTTACAACTTCGAGCTCGCCGACGTGGAGAAAGCATGGAAGCATCTCGGACTGTACGAGGCCGAGTGCCAGGCGCTGTTGGACGAGTATCACGCACTGCGAACAGCGGCGGATTCGGCAGCCGCGAATTCTGGCGAAAAGCGACGGGCAAAGGGCGAAGAGCGACTGCAAGATTCTGGCGAACAGCGAAAAGCGAATAGCGAAGAGCGAGTATTCGACCGTCGCCGTTTCCCGGTGCTGGGCGCGTTCGATTTGTGTCTGAAATGCTCGCACCTGTTCAACATTCTCGATGCGCGGGGCGCGATCAGCGTGACCGAGAGGGTGGGCGTGATTGCGCGCATTCGAGCGCTGGCGGTCGGCGTAGCCAAGGCATACGTTGACCAGCAGAAGGCGGAGGAGGGCAGCGCTGCTGCATCGGAGGAAAACGGTTCCGCGAAAGCGGAGCAATTGTCGGTGGCGGGCTCGTGAGTGATGTTTAGGACAAACAGCAGGTCCCCTCGACTCGGACTAAAGTCCTCGCTCGGGATGGCAAAGAAATACAAAATTGTCGGCGCACCTAAAGGCGTGCCCCTTCGAAACCATTGGTGATCCGAATCACATCGGAATCTCGTGCGGTTCGTCAGAATGGTTGTTCCACGTGTTCTTGACTGAGAGCTGACGGCTGATAGCTGACGGCTAGTTGCTAATTGCTTCTTATGCCTGACTTCCTACTCGAAATCGGTACCGAAGAAATTCCCGCGCGGATGATTGATAGCGCCCGCGACGAGCTGGCTCGCCGCGTTCTTCTTCTGCTTGAGCGTGAGAGCTTGATTGAACGCCTCTCCGCCGGACCGTCGGCGGAGGCGTATTCCACGCCGCGTCGACTTGCGGTGTTGGTCCGCGATGTTTTTGATAAGCAGGCAGACAACACCTCGCTAATGCTTGGGCCTTCTGTGAAAGTCGCCTTCAAGGATGGAGTGCCCACCGCTGCTGCGGAAGCTTTTGCACGTAAAGCTGGCGTTGATGTCAGCTCGCTCGAGCAGGAAGACACTCCCAAGGGGAGGTACGTAGTCGCTCGAAGGAATAAGCCGGGCCGAACTGCTTCCGAGATTCTCGCCGAGTCCCTGCCCAAGGAAATCGCCGGCATTTACTGGGCGAAGAGCATGTACTGGCGAGGCAAATCGGCCGAACGCTTCGTGCGCCCGGTGCGCTGGCTGGTTTCGCTGCTCGACGGCGAAGTAGTGCCGCTGGAGTTTGCCGGCATTCACGCCGGTCAGGCCAGCGAAGGCCATCGCATTCTATTGTCGGGGATCGCTGCCCGATCGGTCGGCCCGCGGATTACGCTTCCGCGTTGGCGAAGGCTTCGGTGGTAGCGAGCAGCGCGGAGCGCGAACAGCGCATCCGCAAGGCGCTTGACGCTGCCACTCGAACCATTTCCGCCGCGCGCTGGCGCGAAGACAAGTCTCTGCTCGATACGGTGGTCAACCTCACCGAGTTTCCCTCCGTAGTTCTCGGCAACTTCGATCCGGAGTTTCTCGCGCTCGCCGACGAAGTTCTGGTCACGGTGATGCGCGACCACCAGAAGTATTTCGCCTTGGAAGATGGCAGCGGCAAACTGCTGCCTCACTTTCTGGCGGTGCTCAACACCGACGGCGATCCCGATGGCCTGATTCGCCATGGCAATGAACGCGTTCTGCGCGCCCGCTTCAACGACGCGCGCTTCTTCTGGGAGACCGACCAGAAGATTCCGCTGCGCCAGCGCGTGGAGATGCTGAAGGCGGTGACCTTCCAGAAAGATCTCGGCAGCTACTTCGACAAGACGATCCGCGTGCAGAAACTCGGCAGCTTGATTTCCGAGGCGATTCGAAATGCGGGCACGCCGGTGCGGTCGGGCGTCGTCTTCAAAGCCGCGTTGCTTGCCAAGACCGACCTCACCACCGAGTTGGTGAAAGAGTTCACCGAGTTGCAGGGAATCGTCGGGGGGCTGTACGCCAAGGTGCAGCAACTCGATCCCATTCTTCCGGCGGCTACGCAGGAATCCATCGGCGACGCCATCTACGATCAGTACAAGCCGGAGTCAATGGACGACAGCGTTCCGCGTTCCGTCGAAGGCGCCGTGCTGGCGATTGCGGACAAGGCGGACAGCATCGCCGGAATGTTTGCGTTGGGCCTGCAGCCGACGGGATCGAAAGATCCGTTTGCGCTGCGCCGCGCGGCCAATGGCATCGTGAAGATAATCGCCGAGCACAAGCTGCCACTGCCGGTCGCGAAGCTGTTCTCCGACGCGCGGGCGGAATATGTCGGCTCGGAGGCGGAACGTTGGTTTTCTAAAGACATCACGTTCGACGACGCAGTTGCGAACTTCATGCGCGAGCGTCTTGAGTTCTATCTGCGTGATGCGCGCGGGTTTGCCTACGATGTGGTGAATGCCGTGCTTGCCGCCGGCAGCGACGACATCGTGGACGCCATCGCGCGGGCGGAAGCCGTGAGTGAGGTCCGCGGCTCGGAAGATTTTATTTCTATTTCAATCGCGTTCAAGCGGATGAAAAACATTGTGCGCCCGTGGTTGGAAAATCCACCGGCTGAGGCGACGGGCATAGGCTACTTCCCTGAACGGTGGACAGGAGACCGATTCGAGGCAGGGGCGGAGCGCGATTTGGCGATGCGAGTGTTCCCCTTCAGGGATGAGATAACTCGGTCGGCGAAGGCGCAGAGTTATCGCGAGGCTCTCGCGAAGATCGCGATGTTAAGACTACCGGTCGACACTTTTTTTGACAAGGTAATGGTCATGGTGGATGACGAGGAGATCAGGATGCGTCGAGTGATGATACTGCTGGTGCTCCTTATTAGCGTGTCAACCATCGCCGATTTCAGCGAGATTGTGACCGAAGGAAAATAGCAGGGCGCAACTTAGCCCGAATGTTACCCAAGGAAAATGGCAGCAGCGCTCGCAGGTCAGCCCGAAGGGCGGCACAAACATAGCCCAGCACGTGAGTGCTGGGAAAAGGTCAGGCTGGTTTCCCGAGTCCCTTCGGGGACGACACAACCGTTGTGCCGTCCTGTCGGACTCGTCGCAAAAATATGGCTTACCCCAGGACTCACGTCCTGGGCTACGATTGTGCCGCCCTACGGGCTTCGATTGGGCGGAGCAATGATTGACGAAACAGCCTAACGAATCATCGAATTTGAAGAGCAAAGGACACCATCATGAGCACTCATACCACCGAACTTGAATCTGCGGCGGCCAATGCGAAGGCCGTCAAGTACGTTTACTTCTTCGGCGACGGACATGCCGAGGGTCACGGCAAGATGAAAGAAGAGTTGGGCGGCAAAGGCGCCGGACTGGCCGAGATGACCAACGCCGGACTCCCCGTGCCTCCCGGCTTCACCATTCAGACCGAGGCCTGCCGCGAGTACATGCGGCATCATGCCGTCTCCAAGGAAGTTAATCACCAGATGGACGAAGCCCTGAAACATCTTGAACAGCTGCAGGGACAGAAACTGGGCGGCGCGGACAATCCGCTGCTGGTCAGCGTCCGCTCCGGTGCCAAGTTCTCCATGCCGGGCATGATGGACACCATCCTCAACCTCGGCCTGAACGACAAGTCGGTCGAAGGCCTGGCCAAGCGCAGCAACAATCCGCGCTTCGCGTATGACTCCTATCGCCGCCTCATCCAGATGTTCGGCTCGGTGGTGCTCGACATTCCCAAGCACGCCTTTGAGGAAGTGTTCGACGGCAAGAAGAAGCAGAAGAAGATCAAGCTCGACACCGACCTCGATGCCAAGGCGCTGCAGGAAGTCATCGCCGACTACAAGAAGGTCGTGCAGAAGCACACCAAGCAGGACTTCCCGCAGGACCCGCACGAACAACTGGTGATGGCGCGTGATGCCGTGTTCCGCTCCTGGCTGAATGATCGCGCCAAGACCTATCGCCGCATCAACAACATTGACGACATGCTGGGCACCGCGGTCAACGTGCAAGCCATGGTCTTCGGCAACCTGGGCGAGACCAGCGGCACCGGCGTGGGCTTCACCCGCAATCCGGCCACCGGCGTAAAGGAGTTCTACGGCGAGTTCCTGATGAACGCGCAAGGCGAGGACGTGGTCGCCGGCATCCGCACCCCGGTCCACATTTCCGAACTGGAGAAGATCCAGCCCGACGTCTACAACCAGTTGCGCGAAATTACCACGCGGCTGGAAAAGCATTATCGCGACATGCAGGATTTCGAGTTCACCATCCAGGATGGGCGCCTTTACATGCTGCAGACGCGCAACGGCAAACGCACCGGGCGCGCCGCCGTGCGGGTCGCTATCCAGATGGTCGAAGAAGGGCTGATCAGCAAGGAAGAAGCGATCTTCCGCGTCGAGCCCAACCAGCTTTACGACTTCCTGGTTCCGAGTCTCGACGAGAAGGGCAAGGACATTGACGTGCTCGCCACCGGATTGCCGGCGTCGCCTGGTGCGGCAGTCGGACAGATCGTCTTCACCGCCGACGACGCAGTGGAGAAGTTCAACAAGGATAGCAGCGCGAAGTTGATCCTGGTGCGCAGCGAAACCACGCCGGAGGACATCGGCGGAATGGAAGTTGCGGCAGGTATTCTCACCTCGCGTGGTGGCATGACGAGCCACGCCGCGGTGGTCACTCGCGGAATGGGCAAGTGTTGCGTAGCCGGCGCCGGTGATATCGACGTGGACGAGAAGGCCCGCGAGATGCGCGCCCACGGCAAGGTGCTGAAAGAGGGCGACTGGATTTCACTCGACGGCACCTCGGGCCGCGTAATCAGCGGCAAGCTGAACACTGTCCCAGCCAAGCCTGACGACCCTGAACTGCAGAAAATCATGAGCTGGGCCGAGCCCTTCCGTCGTATGGGCGTGCGCGCCAATGCCGACATTCCTCGCGATGCGCTCCAGGCTCGGGCGTTCGGCGCAGAAGGTATCGGCCTCTGCCGCACCGAGCACATGTTCTTCGCCGAGGACCGTCTGCCGCACATGCGCACCATGATCCTCGCCAACACCGAGAAAGACCGCCGCACGGCGCTGCGCAAGTTGCTTCCCATGCAGCGCAACGATTTCGTCGGCGTCTTTCGCGCCATGGACGGATTCCCGGTCACCATTCGCACCATCGATCCTCCGCTGCACGAGTTCCTGCCGCGCCGCGAAGACCTGATGGTTGAAATCGGCAAGCTGGAAGTCACCAAGCCGAAATCGCCCAAGCTGAAAGAGCTGCGCACCCTGCTGAACCGCGTGGAGCAGTTACACGAAGTCAATCCCATGCTCGGCCATCGCGGCTGCCGTCTCGGCATCACCTATCCCGAGATCACCGAGATGCAGGCGCGCGCCATCTTCGAGGCCGCGGTCAAGGTCGCCAAGGAAGGCGTGAAGGTGAAGCCTGAGGTCATGATCCCACTCACGGGCGGTCTGAAAGAAATGGCCAACCAGGCGGCCATCGTGCGCCGAGTCGCAGAGGAAGTATTCGCCGAGAAGGAGCACAAGGTCGAATACCTGGTGGGGACGATGATCGAATTGCCGCGCGCGGCGCTGGTTGCTGACGAGATCGCCCAGGAAGCAGAGTTCTTCAGCTTCGGCACCAACGATCTCACGCAGACGACCTTCGGCTTCTCGCGCGACGACATCAACAAGTTCCTGCCGACCTACCTGGGCGAAGGAATCCTGAAGCAAGACCCGTTCGCGGTGCTCGATCGGGAGGGCGTCGGGCAGTTGCTTAAAATGGCGGTGGAAAAAGGTCGCAAGACGCGTCCGACGATCAAGATCGGAATCTGCGGCGAACATGGCGGCGAACCGTCGTCGGTTGAGTTCTGTGCGCAGCTCGGCTTCAACTACGTATCGTGCTCGCCTTTCCGGGTGCTGACGGCGCGTCTGGCGGCAGCCCAGGCAGGCGCGAGTGCCGAGTTGAAGATCGAAGGCGGAAGAACAAAGTAGCTGCCCGTTAGGGCGATCGCGGTGCCCCGTTCCAGCCTTCCTTCGGCTAGGGCGGGGCTTTTTGCGCTCAAACAAAGAATGTCAGGTACCAACGCCACGCTGACTCGCCAAAAAAGATAGCGATCAGCGAGCATGTGCCGAGAAACACGCCGAAAGGGAACTCCCGCGTCAGCAGTACTTCTCGGGCGGAGGGCCGTTGCTCTCCCGGGCGCGGTGCGCGGCGCGCCAAAAGGAGCACGGCATAAAGCGCACCGGCCAAGGGCGCGGCGAAAATCACAAATAACGTCAGCTTCAGCCCAAGAAACGCTCCCGCCATCGCCATCAGCGCGATATCGCCGAATCCCAATCCGTGACGCTTACGCACCAGGTAATACAGCGCCCATGCCAGGTAAAAGAAGCCGGCTCCAACCAAAGCGCCAAGCACCGAGTCCAAGACGGCAAGCCATGCATGATTTGGAAGTTGTGCGCCGAAGGTGCGAAAAAGAAATTCCGTTCCCGCGCTGTCGGGAGGAGCGATCCACGATAGAGCAAGTCCGAGCACAGTTCCGCTATAGGTAAACTCCCGCGGCAGCAGGCCAGTCTCGGCATCCATGAAAATCAGGCCGACCACCAGGAAGCAGAAGATGCAGAACTTCAGCGTCATCAGGTCGGCGCCGAACCTCACGTAACAGGCGGTGAACAGCAACGCGGTCAGCAACTCCACCGCAGGATAGCGCACGCGAAATTTGCCTTCCACAAGCGCGGCAACGACGGCGCAGCAGCACCCAGCTCAACAAGGGAATGTTATCGCGCCAGCGGATAGCAGCGCCGCACTCAGGACAGCGAGAGCCAGGATGGACGATGGATTCGTCGCGTGGAATGCGGCTGATGCAGACATTCAGGAAACTGCCGAATGCCAGCCCCAGGACGAACAGCGCGCATTCGAAAGCGAGATCCAAAGCGGGTTGTGCAGTCCTCTCCTACGGCTGATCAAAGCGCAGTACGTCGCCGCACAATCCCTGCTCGCTCGGTTCGTCTGGCGGCATCTCGCCAATCCAGTTCACCAGCTTGCGATTGACCAGTCGAGTCTCTGGGGGACAGGTTTGCCACTCCCCATCTTTCTGCTCACGAATCGACAGTCGATAGGCTGCTACCCCGTCAGCGGCCTCCTGTTTCTTCCATTCGAATAGCGAAGCTTCCAGATCATCGGAGAGCGTTTCGTCCGGACGCAGGCAGAGAATCCAATCGTTCGAAGCGTCCGTGGCATAGGCGCCAAACGTGACACCCGGAATCGCGCTCTTGAAAGTCGCACCATACTCGCGTGCCACCTTCGAAGTGTCGTCCTCCGAATCATCGTCGATCACCAGCATCTCGTCACAGGGACGAAGCGACTCCAATGCGCGTCCCAGGCAGAGCGCATCGTTGTGGGTGTGCAATAGGGCGGTAATTTTAGGCATTGGTGCCAACTCTAGTGAGGATATCGCAGCCGCTGAGGACTGTGTATAAGTCTAGACGCAAAAAAGGCGTAGCCGGGTTGTTGACTACGCCTGAAATTGCTTTCGAGCCCGGCTTAAGAGAGTGGCGTGCGCTGCGCGTCGTGACCGCTCCCACTTTCGAGGGTCACCGTCAATACGTTGATGGTTTGGAAGTTCAACACCGCCTCGGCCGGCAACTGTATCTGCTGACCTTTCTTCGCGGCGGCAACTCCGGTCCCCGCACCCGCGCCCGTGGCTGCCCCAATGGCGGCGCCCTTACCGCCGCCGATGATTCCGCCGAGAATTGCGCCGGCAGCCGTGCCCACGCCCACCTTGGTCGCTGTATTTTTGCCCTCCCCATTCCCCGCGCGGGTCCACTGGTTCGTCTGCAGGTTATAGGTCCGGCCGTGCACCGATACCGACGTCAATTCCAGCGTCAGGACAGAATTGCCCGCGAAGCGGCCTGCGCTCTTCACGTCGGCCACCCGGCCCACTACGTCGGAACCGGCCGGAATAACGGTTTCACCATCGAGTACAATCGCGTTGCTGAGCGACCCATGAAAGGTATCGCCCACCTGGTTGCGCTCGGAGTCGAGAGCATTGTCGAGCCTGATCGTGAGCTGTGTGCCCGCCGGTACCGTCACCTTCTTGGGTGGAGCGGGTGGGGCCGGAGGCGGCGGTGGTGGTGGTGTCTGCTCTACCGTAGGCGCAACCGACGAATTGGAATCGTCCTGGACCGAGGCCGGGCCGTAGCTGGTGTCGCCGCTTTCGGAGTTGCTGCGATGGCGCTTGCTGGGCACGTCAATTTCCGACATCATTTTCGGCTTGGAATTGGGACGGGAAGGCGGCGGCGTTGCCTTCGCGGGCGAAGCCACTTCCGCCACCTTCACCTGCAGGTTATTGACGACTGTCTTCACGCCCTCGACCGTCGACGCGTCATTGGCCGCAAGCGTACGCTCGGCTGCATTGCTCACATTGCCCGTGAGCGTGACCACGCCATTCGCGGCTTGCACCTCGATCTGACGATTCTGAATGGCCGAATCGCTGTAAATCTTGTTCTGTACGTCACCCGCAATCTGGCCATCGCTACGGGTTAATTTTTTCGAACATCCCGCCAAAACCCCGAGCGCCATTACCAACGTCAAAATGGCATACAGGGATGTCTTGGTCCTGATCATTGCTACTGGCTCCTCAAAATTGTTTCTCATTCCGTCGCAGGTAAAAGCATAAACACCCTTCGCGGGGAGTTGTCGCTGTAAGTCCGCAACAGCACGTTCTGAGAATAGGAAAATTAGTTCCGCGCGGGCAAGAACCAGCAGCGTCAGGCATACCGTTCTTGGATGCTGTGTGTCGGATTTTTGTCGCAGGCTCCATTAGGTAGGAGCCCGCGACAACGGAACTAACTCTGCTGGTCGGTCAGGTGGTTGTTGATGGCAAACAGCGCCAGCTCCAGCCGGCTGGCCACGCCGACCTTGTCGAAAATGTTGGTGAGGTGATGCTTTACGGTGTCTTCGCTGAGCGCAAACCGGCGCGCAATTTCTTTATTGCTGAGACCGGCCACGATGGTCGTGAGGATGTCCATCTCACGCTTGGTCAAGCCATAGTTACGCTGTGGCTTGTCGCCGGAGGGATTCGTCCGCATGAAGTCCACAATGTCGCCGACGGCTTCACGTCCAATCCAGTACTGTCCCGCCATCACCGTGCGTATGGCTTTCATCAGCAATTGGGTGGCGGCTTCTTTCATCACCACACCGCGTGCTCCCATCTGCAGTGCCTGCACGATCTGGATGCGCTCCACAGCCGCCGTCAGCACGATGATCTTGGTCTTCAGCTCAGTATCGCTGGACGATAGCTCGCGCAACACATCCATTCCGGGGACGCGCGGCATCGCCAGGTCGAGCAGAAGAATGTCGGGGCTCAGCTGGCGGGTCTGGGTGACCGCGTCACCGCCATCGGCCGCTTCGCCTGCCACTTCCAACTCCGGTTCGGCCTCCAACAAGCGCCGCAAGCCGTCACGAAATATGGTGTGGTCGTCGGCAATGACAATGCGCACGGACGGATCTTTCTTATCCATAGGATTCGTTTCCTTTCTGTGGAACAGTGATTTCCAGTTTGCATCCGTGGCCCGGATTGGACTCAATCACCATGTCTCCGCCCACCGCCCGAACCCGCTCTTTAATTACGGTTGGTCCTCTGCGAAAATCGTCGAGTTCGGCCAGGGTGAAGCGTCCTGCAAAGGGGAAGCCCTTGCCGTCATCGTCGATTACCAGTTTCCACGAACCGTTCTGCGATCCAAAGCGCACCACAGCTGACTGCGCACCGCTGTGCTTCCGAATATTGACCAGCCCCTCTTGAACAACCCTTGCCAACTCCCGGCAAGTGCCTCCCGGAAGGTTTACTTCCTGCAATTCGGACACGAAACGGACAGCGACACCGGTATCTCTGGAGAAACGTTCTACGAGTTGAGCAATAAAGTCAAGGAATTGATGAGGCCCGATATCGGTGGGCCGCATGGTTTGCATCAGTTCGCGCAGGTTTAAGACCTCTTGGCGCAGCAATTCCTGGATTCGCTGCAGCTCCCCGGCGAGTTGAGCATCCTCGGTGCCGCGACGTCGCAGCACATCCACCTGCATCTCGATACTGATGAGCGACTGGATCGCGGTATCATGCAGCTCCCGCGCCACCCGGGCCCGCTCAATGGCCCCGGCGCGAGAACGAAAACGGCGAAACAGGTAAACCGAATATAAAGCGGGCGCCACCTGGCGCATCACATTCTGCGCCACCCGAAGCTCCCGTTCCCGCCGCCGGCCCACGTATGGGTTGATCACGACTACCCGGCCGCTCCAGTCGCGTCCCATTTCATGGCTCACCACCAGCACCGAATCTGCCCCGGGCACAGGCATTTGCAGGTGCCCAAGCTGAGACCGCCCAATCCGCCTGCCTTCGTCATCCAACGCCGCGATGCTGTATTTCTGCGTGTTACTGATGCGCTTCATGTAAAACGTGTGAGGATAATCTCGCATTAGCGCAGCCGCATGCTCCGCGGGAGGAATTTCCCGCGCCTCGGCGGCCCCTGGGGACGATCCTGTCGTCACCCATTTGAAGACGCGCCCTGTGCTGGCCTGGGTGACCACTTCGTACACCTCGCGGCTGTTGAAGACGCGGGCAAATTCCACCAGCACCTCGCGCAAAGCGATGGCGAAATGGCCACCGATCCGCGCCAGCGACAGAAACTGATTGGTGAGAGCGATCTCGGCTCGTAGCTCCTTTTCACCCTCGGCTAGGAAGCCGAGCAAGAATCCGGTCATCAGCAGAAAGCCGCACCGTAAGACCAGCCGCGGCGGATCCACCACGGTGAAATACAAGTGCTGCAGCGCTGCAGGCCCAAATCTTACCGCGACAGCTTGAAACAGCAGCAGCCCGGCGCCGATCATTGCGGTTGTCAGGGTCTCTACATAGCCCCAACGGAAGGCTGCCGCCAGCATAGCGAAGAGAAAGAAAATAAAGAAGATACTGTTCGGAGCGTCGGTAAAGAGGCACAACAGTGCGGGCCACGCTACATCGCTTATCTGGGCCCAGCGCAGGAAACCCCGCGTGGGTGTCCCGTGTAGCTGCAGCAGTGCCAGCAACAGAAGGCTGTGGGCAAAGTAGCCCAACAGGATAATTCGTCCAAAATGGTAATACGTGCCGTTTGCAACCGGGTGGATCTCCCAGGCGATGAGCGACGTAAGTGCCAGAAATATGCGCGAAAATGCGAGCACCCGCTCCACCCGGGCGTCTTCGTAGCGGATTCCGGGAACGCGGAGCCTTGATAAAAACCTGCGCGCAGATAGCGGTGGACGCAAAACAGATCCTTCGCCGAGAGGAACTGAGGGGAGCGATGATTATGCAACACTAAAGCGCCAAATCGCAAACAGATTTTGCCCTGGTAGCGAGGCAGTTGAACCAGAGAGGGCCGCTATTTGTCAGCTATTGGACAAGAATCCCGTTTTTGTTCCCAAAAGACGCCGGCGCGATGTTCCCCTTTTGTGACCCCGCTCACTGTTCCAACGCAGGTTCGGAGCTAGGATTTAAGGTTGCAGAAACAAGTGTCCTGGGCGCAATATGGCGTCGCAAGGAGCACAACTGTTTTTCGCAACAAGAGGGAATCGAAGAGTTCCCAGAGGCACAGAGTATGAAGTTCAGAGTATGGGCAAGAGCACTATTCGTCATGGCGGTTGTCGCATGGGTGGCTGCCGCAGCGTGGGGCCAACATCCAGCCAAGGCAACCGGTCCCAAGTACGACACGGCGCATGAGGTGAAGGTCAAGGGCGTAATCGACGAAATCCGCGAGGTGCCTGGCGAATTCGAGGGCACTCAACTGGTAGTTAAGGCGGACAGCAAGACGGTGATCGTCCACGTTGCTCCCGCTGACTTCCTTAAGGAAATTGAAACCTCATTCAACAAAGGTGACGAGATCACCGTGGTGGGTGCGAAAGTTCCGGATGCGACGGGCGAGGAAATATTGGCCCGCGAAATTACCGACGGAAACAACACGGCCACGCTTCGCGACGACAAAGGCGTTCCCATCTGGGCGGGATGGAAGCCTTCAAAGTCCTCGGGCCAGTAGACCGTAGCTGGACGTAAACCTCCAACGAGGGACCGCGTCCCCCTCGGCTGGCAATTCTCATGCGGACTCTTTGGTCCCGGGACGAGGGCCTCCAGGTTCCGTCGGTCGAAGCCTACTCATCCGTTTGGGCACTCCTGAATTACTTCTCCACCCTCACAAACTCACCGCTGGTGGCATCGATAGCGATCCTCAATTTGGACTCATCCTGGCTGCTCCCGTAGATCACGTGCCAGAGGAGTTGGTTCTTCGACGCGTCCCAGTCGAGCACAAAAAACACTGGCTGCTTCGGGTCCTTCAGCGTGAGCTTTTCGCCGCCATGCTTTTGCGCCACGTCGCAGGCTTGATCGCTGTCCACCTTAAGAAATCCCATGTCAAACACCTGCGTCGAAGTGTTAGCCGGATTCCAGCTGTCCTCGGCGGAGAAGTTGATGCCCGGTTCTGGGGCGTCGGGTCCAACCAAGCCCGACCAGACGAACAACTTCATAGAGCGCTTAGCTGGAGACGCAAATGAGCCTCGCCAGAGTCCTGCTTTGCCTTGGCTGGTCGGAGCGTCGGGGGTGAACTGCGACTGCAAACGGAACGGTTTCACGTCTGCCGCCCAACCGCGAGCAGAGAGATACATGCTTCTGGAAGGCGCTGCGCCCGGTTTCGTACTCGGCTTGTTTAGCCGCGGGTTTGGCCGGCGACGGCGTTTCTTTGTTGCTTTCGGTTTTGTTGCTCGACGAACAAGCGGCCAGCAAACAAATCATCGCAAGAGCGGGAAGAACGATCTTTCTCATGAAGTCCTTGGAAGGCATTTAGCCATCAGCCATCAGCCATCAGTCCTTACAACGATGCCACCCGTGTGCCCTGTGAGTTGCTAGCTTTCTGCTTACTAAGAGCTAAAGGCTAACAGCTAAATGCTAACTACTGCCTCAGTGTGCCAGCAGGGCGACACCGGTGGTCACGAGGACGGCCGCGACCCAGCGGCGACGGTCCACATGCTCCTTCAGAAAGATTCGCGCCGCCAGTGCATTGGCGATAAACGTGAGTGACGCCGACGCCGGGCCCACGATACTAACATCCGCCCACGACAACGTAACCAGCAAACAGACAAACGCCAGCGCCATGAATAGTAGACCCAGCATGAATTGCGGGCTGCCGATCACGCGCCGAATGACCTGCAGCAGCCCCTGCGACCGGCGAATGGCGCCCAAGTCGCCAATCTGTTTCATGGCATGGGATTGCAGAACGTCACCGGCGGTGGCAGTGACGACGATGGCAGCAATTCCCGCCCAGGTGGCGATACTCGTCATGCGTCCCTCCGCGCGGCGGTAAGCTGGGTCTTGACTCCAGTGTCCGCGGAAGAATCCTCCACTGCAGCGTGGCCGTGTGACGCTGTCGTCAACGCCGGTCCGCCTGCGACAAAGCCAACTCCCGCCGTGATCAGCACGATTCCCAACCATCGCCAGGCAGTCACGGTTTCATGCAGGAAGAACTTGCCCAGCAGGGCCATCAGCACATAGCTCATGGCGGTGGCCGGAAGCACGTACGTCAGGTCGGCCCAGGAGAGTGCAGTAAGGTAACTGCTTAAGAAGAGCATCAACAGGCAAATGCCGATCAGCACCCAAGGATTCCACACGGCGGCAAACAGGTGATGCCAATTGGCAGAACTGACGGCGCCAAAGTCCTTCATCCCGCGCGCCAGGCAGACATCGCCGCAAGCGGCGAAGACGGCGACCGCGAGCAGGACAAGATACTTGCGAAAGGTCACGCCAGCCTCTAGGCGTTGACCGTTTCAACCGTTTCGGATTTAGCGCCGGGATTGGCTGTCCCCATCGGCGGCGCCGGCGGCGACACTTCATCATGATGGCTGCGTGACTCTTTCACCGAGCGATTGCGCGCGGCCCGCAGCTTGAGGAACGACTTGGCGTCCTTGTACAGGCGTTTCCGTTCCGTAGAGTTGAATGCGGCCTTCTTGACGATCCTGAAAATGGCCTTGGGGCGGAAATAATATTCGTCGTAGAAACGGTGCACCATCTCCAGGATGTAATCGCGGGAAATTCCCGGATACTCGATCATCGCGACCTGGTGGCCCATGGCGTCAACCATCTGCGAGCCCTCCGCCTTCAGGAAGCCGTTGGCTTTGGCGAAATCGTAGAGTTCGGTCCCGGGATAGGCGTGCGCCAGCGATACCTGGATGGTTTCGACGTCCAACTCTTTGGCGAAATCGATGGTGCGACGAATGGTCTCCTTGGTTTCGCCGGGCAGGCCGAGGATGAAGTCACCGTGCACCAGAAGGCCAAGCTTCTTGCAGTCGCGGGTGAAGTCGCGCGCCCGTTGCACGGTCGCACCCTTCTTGATGTTCTTCAGAATTTGCTGATCGCCCGATTCGTAGCCCACAATCAACAGGCGGCAGCCGGCCTCTTTCATCGCCTTCAACGTCTCGTAGTCGGTAGTCACGCGCGAGGTGCAAGACCAGGTCAGCTTCAGCGGCTTTAGCTTCTCGCAGAGCTCGATCGTCCGCGCCTTCTGAATATTGAAGGTGTCGTCATCGAAGAAGAACTCTTTTACCCACGGCCAGTATTCCTTGGCCTTCGCCATTTCTGCGGCAACCGCGTCCGTCGATCGCTTGCGCCACGGATGACCACTCAGGGTCTGCGGCCACAAGCAGAAGGTGCATTGTGCCGGGCAGCCGCGCGTGGTGTACAGCGACACAAACGGATAGAGCAGGAACGGTACGCTGTAACGCCGAGGATCGAGATCGCGCTTGTACACGTCCACTACGTCGGGCAGGGCATCGAGATCGGCAACTGCCGGGCGGTCTGGATTGTGGAGTATTTTGCCGTCCGCGCCACGATACGAAACGCCGAGAATCTCATGCAGCGGCTTGCCGTTGGCATATTCGACTGTGGCGTAATCGAATTCGCGGCGGACGATGAAATCGATCGCCTCACCATCTTTTAGCGACGCCTCGGGCAGCGTGGTTACGTGCGGCCCCACGAAGCAAATCTTTAACTTGGGATTGGCAGCCTTCATGGCCGCCGCCAGCTTAATGTCGCCTTGGAACGACGGCGTGCTGGTGAACAGCACCAGAAATTCGTAATCCTTCCCAATTTTGATGGTTTCTTCCGCATTGATGTGGTGCGGGGATGCATCGATCAGGCGCGAGCCTTCCAACATGCCGGCCGGATAGGCCAGCCAGACCGGGTACCAGTAGGACTCGATCTCACGTGTCGCCGGCCAGCGCGAACTGGCGCCGCCATCGTAATTCTCAAAAGAGGGTGGACTCAAAAATAAAGTTTTCAAAGGCATAATCTTATCTATCGTATCACCTGTCTCGCACTGGCGGAACCTCTTGCCTGTCTTTCAGTTAGATGCATTTCATGGTTCACAGCGAACGGGTATTTAGTGGGGTGGAATGGCCCATTTTTCCAGTTCGCCGGTCAGCCGCAGAAGCTGCAATTCGGCGCGACTGGCTTCCAGTTCCGCGTCAAAGTAGGCTGCGTGCTTGTCTTCGGCATCGAGGCGGGCATTTTGCTGGTCGCGAGTGTTAGCCTCGCCTGTCTCCACGCGGGCCTTTACCGCCTCCAGGTCTCCTTGCGCGACCTCCCATTCCAGCTTGGCCACGTCACGTGCCGCGGCTAATTGCCGCAGGGACCTCTGGAGTTTTAGGGCTTCTTCGCTGATTTGGTTCTTGGTCAGGTCCACTTGCTTCTTCGCGATCAGTGCATCGGCATCGGCTTCTTCCGCTTTGGCCTTCTGCACCGAGTTGAAGATGGGAAACCTGACATTCAGTCCGCCGCTGAAGTTGTTGGCGGTGTAGTTGCGATAGTACAGGTCATAGTTGTTGTACTTGGCGAGGTACGCATATTGCGACGCCAGGTCGATGGTCGGCCACTTCAGCGCCTTGTGTTCACCTACGGCCCGTGCGTCAGCGGCGGCCACTTTCTGCTCGGCCTGCTTCACCGCGAGACTATTTTCCACGGCGCGCGCCGGCAGGTCGTCATCCTGCGAAATCGTCGGCAGCTGGGGCATCGATCCCGGTTCGACTGCGATCGATGCAGCGGGCAATCCCAGCAGCTTGGACAGGTGCTCCCGCAATACATCAGCCTGTCCCTGCGCCTCGGCGGTTCGCAATCGAATACGAGCTGCCACCAACTGGCTTTTCGTCAGGTCAAGCTTGCTATCCACGCCCTGCTGCACGCGCTGTGCCGTGACAAATTGCGCTTTGTCGGCCGCACTTTGGGCCTCGCTTAACGCTTTGAGTTTTCCGGTGAGCTGCTCGAGTTGCTCGTAGGTCAGCGCGGTGTCCAGAATGACGGCATCGCGCTTGTCTTGCACATCCAGTGAAGTCGCATTCCAATCGATCTTGGCTGCCTTAATGAATTGTCGCAGCGAGAGGTTGAAGAACGATTGCACTGAGTTGAAGTTCACCACCGATGGCGCCGAACCCTCCAGGGTCAGCGGAAATCCGTAAGAATAGCCCAGCCCGGAGCCGATCGTGATCTGCGGAATATAGTTCGCCCGCACTTCCTCGTAGGCCTTGCGGGCGCGCCACTGGTTGACAGCAGCGATCCCCATGACCCCGCTGTTCTGCAGCGCTAAATCTATCGCCCGAGCGAAGGAAATCGGCTCCGCGGTCGCAGCATCGGCTGCCATCGAAGGCATGCAGGAAAGCACCAGCGCGCAAGCGAGAGCTGCCACCCTCGCACCGTAACCAATCCGAGTCATTCTGAAACCGCGGGGCCTTGGTGGCATTCTTTAGCTCTACCTGGTGAAACGATGTGACCAGCTACTGCATCCGGCCGAGAGCTTTCCGCGCGGGGTCGAATCCGGAGGCCAGCGCGAGTGACGCTTCATATTCCGACGAGGCGGCCGAACCACGACCCATCCTCTCGTAGACCTGACCTAGCAGGTAGTGGGCGCGAAAAGCTGGTGCTTCTTCCACCAATCCGCCAGAAGCGAGATACTTCTGCAAGTATTGCACCGCTACCGAAAAGTCGCGGCCGCTAAGGTACAGTTCATTGGCGGCGTCAAAATAGATACCGGCAGACTTGCCGGGCTGGGAAGCGGCGGTCAACACGGCGGCTTGCACATCGTCCAAGCGCCCTCGCTGCCGGTAGTATTCAGCCAGTTCCAACCAGTAATTCGCGGGTTTCCGAGCCTGCTTGATGGCGTTGTGGAACTCAGTCTCCGCCTCATCGTAGCGTTTTTCTTTGGCAGCAACCTGCGCCTGAATCAAATGCGCTTCCGCTGCGTCGTACTTACCGACCTGCGTTGCCTGTTCCCGGGCCTTGTCCAGTCCTCCTCCCATAATCGCGGGAGCCTGGGTGTAGTACTTGGAAAGATCGCTGCGGGCCTCTACGTTCGCGGGATCAAGTTGCACGGCGCGCTCAAACTCATTCTTGGCTTTGCGCGCCAGGCCGGCTGCCGCCAGCGGATTCGAATCTCCCGCCTTCCGCCCATACGCCCGTGCCAGCCAAAGATGATAGTCAGCATTTCCCGGCTGCACTGCTACCGCACGTTCTCCCCATTTCACCGCATCGTCCCAGCGCTCCATGGCGTAATAGGCGCGTGATAGCAAATTGAACGATTCCGGATCGCCACGATTCGACAAGGCGCTGATCGCCTCATTCATCCGACCGAGCGAGAGTAGCTGCACCGGGACTGGATCGGCCACGCCCATCGTGGTGAGCACCAGCAGCAGAAGAACACTCAAAAACTGTGGATACAGAAACTTCATGGATTAGCGATCTTCACCGGCATCCCCTCACGCAGGGACTGCATATTAATGGCTCCCAACGCCAGCACCGCATCGTCGGTCAAGCCGCTGGTTACCTGGATACGAGTAAGGTTGGCGACCGAGGTCTGCACGTTGCGTCGCTGCAACTCTCCATTGACTACCTGGAAGACGAACTTGCCACCCGCGTCCTGATGGACCGCTTCCCTCGGCACGGTCAGCGCATTCTGCTGCCGTGCGATGACCACCGCGACGCTGATATTGGTGTTGGGTAACAGCTTGAGGTCGCTGTTCTCTATCACGCAGGTCACCTCGCCGACCATCCGGGTCCCGTGCTGCACTACGGTTGTCGGCAACGACTCTAGCGTCCCCTGCCAGATTCGCCCCGGAATGGCGTCCCAAGTTACTTCAACCATCTGGCCCTGTCGCAACTTGCCGATCTCCGGTTCATCAACGAAAGCGCGCACCCTCACTTTATGAAGGTCTGCAACCTGGACCAGCAGGTCTCCCGCATTGACGAATGCACCTTGCCGCACGGGCAGCGAGTAGACCATTCCATCTCGCGGAGCGCTGATGTTCGAATTCCTCAGCAACAGCTGGGCCGCAGCCAGCGACGCACGCGCCTCAGCTTCCTGCGCCTCAACGTGGCCAACGTCCAACTTCGAGTAGCGGTCTCCCAGCTTCTGTTTGAGCAGTTGCACGTTGTCTTCGGCAATTCGAAGTTTAGTTTGTGCCGCATCCACTTCGGCTTGCGATGCCGCCCCGCTCCGCAGCAGGTTCTGCATCGCTTTCAGGTTTCGCTCGGCGGCATCGCGGTCTGACTCCGCTTTCACTAGAGCATTACGGGTGGTCAGCAACTCGTCCTTCGTGCCGCCGTTTTCCACAGTGCTTACATCGGCTTGCGCGCCCTTTAGTTGCGCCTCGGCCCGCGCCGCCTGCAGCCGGGCATTGGCATCTTCCAACTGCAGAAGCATTTGCCCGGGCTTTACCCAGGAACCCTGCTGCACATAAATTTTTTTCACCGTAGTGGCCACGGGAGCGTACGCTTCGAAATTATTGAGAGCTTCGATCTTGCCGTTGGTGGCAATGCTGTCGGTAATGGTCTCGCGGTCGGTACGCCCGACCCGAATAGCCACTTGCGAACGGTGCAGAGACACGAACGCCGCTAGCACCACCACCGCTACGACCAGCGCGATAACAATGATCCAGGTTCGCCTGGCGCGCGGGCGACCGTGGCCGTTCTCAGTTGGAGCTACCATCTTGATCCGAATTCATAAGTATAACGTAGGACACAACTTCCACCTTGGCGCAGGACCGCATCTGTCAAACTTGTCATCCCTGCGCAACCCACCGGAGTCGCGCGATCTGCGGTCTTCCTCTGTCGCAAGCTCGCAGAAGCGCTCCCTGCGTATCTGATGTTCAAGTTTCGTCCAAGACGCGCAGTCGACTCAACCCCGACTCGCGATTTCTCATCCCACTACTTCGGCCAGAGGTTTCACTCCGGGGACTCTCATGCGGCTCGGGCGATGGAAGCGGATCATTCTCAATGCCGTCGATGACGTCAACCGGAATCACACGCTGGCGTTCGCTGCAGCTTTGTCATACTACTTTGTCCTGGCGCTTTTTCCGGCGCTGATTTTCCTGGCAGCGGTGGTTGCCTATCTCCCAATTCCCGACTTGTTCAACACCATCATCGCGACCATGGCGCGGATTGTTCCCGGAACCGGCATGGGATTGGTGCGCCAGATCGTCTCCGACGTCATCTCCCCCAGCCGCGGGGCCTTTCTTTCCTTTGGCCTGCTGGGAACCACCTGGACCTGTTCGAGTGGCTTTGCCGCCATCATCGAGGCTCTCAACGTTGCCTACAACGTTCCTGAAACCCGGCCCATCTGGAAGACGCGGCTGCTGGCGGTCGGGCTCATCTTTCTAATTGGCACTTTGGTCACCATCGCTTTTGCTTTCATGATGGTCGGTCCGCGCTTTGGCGAATTCCTCGCAGCCCATCTTGGGCTCAAGTACGAATTCGCGCTCCTATGGCCGGTATTGCGATACGTTCTCGCGGTGACGTTCATCGTGGTCGCGATAGAGGCGCTGTATTTCATCGCACCGAACGTGAAGCAGCGGTTTTCGTCGTCGCTACCCGGGGCAGTTTTCGCGGTCATTGGCTGGATTTTGTTGTCGGATGGACTCAGCCTCTACTTCTTGAAGTTTGCCCACCTCAACCGGACCTACGGTGTACTTGGAGGCGGCGTAGCGCTCTTGACGTGGCTATACTGGTCAGGCTTCGTGGTGCTGCTGGGAGCGGTCTTGAATTCCGAGATCATCCTGGAACGGGGTGACGGCAAGTTGGCGCTGAAGCAGCCTCCGCCGGTGAAAGTGCAACCGCGCTCGGCGACGACCGCCGAGGAAGCGCGCCCGGTAGTGTGACTCGCCTGTCCCGAGGGACACACCACTACAATAGACTCATGGCAAAAAGTGCACGGTACACGCCCGCACATGCGGAGGCTGGTCTCGCCGCGAAGTTTCCCGAGATTGAAACCTGGCCAAACCAGTTTCCCGGCTACGAGATCGTGATTGACATCCCCGAGTTCACGTCAGTGTGTCCTAAGACTGGCCTGCCCGACTTTGGCACGCTGTGGATTCGTTACATGCCCGACCAGCATTGCCTCGAACTCAAATCGCTGAAGGAATACCTGATCGGTTACCGCAATCTTGGCATCTTCCAGGAAAACATTGTGAACCGCGTTCTCGAAGATGTAGTGCGCGCCACCAAGCCGATATGGGCGGAAGTAAAAGGCGAATTCCGTCCGCGCGGCGGAATCGGTACAGTCGTGATCGCGCGCTACCCCAGACCTAGCTAGGCGGCAGCTAGCAATCAGTTGACTAAAGCGGGCCAAAGTCCGTCGGCGTTCGCCCAGCGCGTGCCCGTTTCGGCTAATTGCTAACGGCTAATTGCTAATGGCTGCCTTAGTACGTTCCCTCCCGCCGGGTGCCGAAGTACTTACGGATGCCGAAGGTGTTGTATTGTCCCCAAGGGCCATCGGGTCCGAGCCACGCCGGCCCAAGCGGCTGATCGCGGGACCCGAAGCGCACCAGCTTCGGATGCGTCGTGAAGCGGAACTCGAAGCGCTTCGGCAGATCGATGCCAACGCCCCACTTGAATTCCATTCCGATGCCGCTCCATGACCAGGTATAGAGCGTTTGGGGAAGGTTTTTGCCAAAGAGGAAATTCGGTTCATAGAACAACATCAGGCGCCTCGCGATTGTCCTGCCGATGGGACGGATCTCCACATCACCGGAAATCTGGTAACGCCCGAAGGCGCTGCAAGGTGCGTCCTTACCGCCGTACTGCGGCGCGCCGGCGTTCGCCGCGCAGAGGTTGGGATCAATCTCGTTATGCGGAGGAGCGATGTCGAATTGCGCCCATCCCCAATACCAATCCTTGGGAAAAAACATGCGTTCCTGATTGGCCGTCGGTTTGGCGGTGGTGGTGGGCTGCGAGTCGGCCACGGCACTCGTCTCCGTCGCCGGCTTCGAATCTTGGGCCGGCAGGGTGACCTGCAACGTCATACAAACCAGCAACAGCAGCAAGCGCTTCATACACTCTCCACGAGATTAGGTTGGATACGACGAGAAGGGATGGACAAGGGCATCGCCTCGCCGGCTTGCGCAGGCGGGAGAGATAGCGCGGCTAGCCGTCGCCGCGCGCTTTCACTGGCCGAGTCTTCTCCACGAGAGGGTATCGCGGCACGGCCAGCATGGGAAGGATTTTTGCAAGTTGCGCAGCGCCGCTGCTCACGCTTTATGTCATCGAGAATGCGCGCCGGGCCCGAAGCTGAGCTAGCAATGTTGTCTACCTTATGTTGTGCCGTCCGGTGGCTCGGTTCACCTCTGAGAGCTGGAACAGGGAAGCACATCGTGCACCTTGGCGAGATAGTGGAGTGCCCCAAAAGCTCAGGGCACTCCTTCGCCTTTTTTTCATGCTCCGGCACTTTTCGCGTGCGGCGTGCCCAGGTAGGGAAACTCCTTCAGAGTGTCGGTGTGGGGTTTGAGGCCCGTGGGCGGACACTCATTTTTCGTCAGGAAGGCGAGGCGGTAATTGATCACGTCGTCGGTGAAGACGCGGCCGTTGGGATAGGTTGCGGGCTTGGACGGATCGAAACTCAGCACGTCGGGAAGAGTGCGCTCCGTGTCGATCGCGGCAATCGCTTCCTCACGCGTGTAATTGCCGGTATGCCCCAGCAGATGCACGAACTGCTCCAGCCATCGCTGGCGGTCGTTGACGGGTTCGCTGGCGTTATATTCCAGTTTGGTGTCGTCGGTGTTGAAAAAGCTGCTGACGCTGGGATGGCCGGCACGATCGGCGTGAATCAGTTTGCCGTTCTCGCGCACGCTGCACCGCCCCCAGATGTGTATCTCCGGCTGGGGATTCAGTTCACTGGTTGGCAGTTCGATCACGGTCGAAAACACGTTCGCTTCCGTATTCGAATCCACGCCGGTCCATGGAGACTTGCCGCCGAGGTGGGGCTCGGTGAAGTTGCGTTTGCCCCGGGTATCGAAAAGGTTTTTGATCCCGTCGAAATCGAAAAAGAACGCGTCGCTGCGGCTGCCGGCAAAAAAAGTGTAGGGGCCCGACTTGATGATATTTGGCTTGGCGCTGAAGGAGACGTCGGCGTCGGCGATTATCTTCGTCCCTACCGCTTCGACCGAGCGCGCCTCCGCGCCCTTCGCCATGAACACACTAACAGTTTGCGTTCCGTTCTGCGGCTTCGAGAACACATAGCTGAACGCGATGTCCGTCAGGTAATCGCCGTCGTTATCGATGTTGACGCGATAGATGGCGTCGGGATGGAGTGCGTCCGCATTGGGATTCGCATTGAGAATGATCACGGTTCGGTTGTTGTCAGTGGGCGACTGGAATGCGTACAAGTCGCAGAGATCAAGTCGCTGATCGCCCAACGGCGGGCCAAGACTGAGTCCAGTGAAATGGTTTGACATGGGTCGTTCTCTCTTTCAGTTAACCAGGACAGTCCATTTTTGGCGTCCCTGAGTGCGCAACACTATACACCCAAGCACTCTTCGCTGGCGCCCCAGTTGCGATTAAATCTTCGCGAAAGAATCGGTCCAATCTTGACCGATAGATTCGTCGGGCGTGAAAAGCCAAGGCGCATCGGAAAAAGCGAAGAGCGAATTGCGAACAGCGAAAGGCGAACAGCGAAAAGCGAAAAGCGGCCTCTCGTGTTATCCTCCGCCCACCCATGTCCGCCAAAACACAAGCCTGGGCTCGCATTGCTGCTGCTGACCGCTCTAAATTTCCTCAATTACATCGACCGCAACGTGCTGTTCGCGGTGCAGCCGTTGATCCAGAAAGAATTCCGCCTGAGTGACGAGCAGATCGGATTCCTTACCTCGGCCTTTTTCGTCTGCTACATGATTGCCGCTCCGCTGATCGTTCCGCTTGCCGACCGCTTTCCCCGCCGCCGGATCATGGCGGCAGGCGCCTTCGTCTGGAGCCTGGCGACTCTGCTAAGCGCCGTCACCCACAATTACGACGAACTCTTGCTGCGCCACGTCATCGTCGGTATCGGAGAGGCAACCTTCGTTGCCATTTCGCCGGCCTTTCTCGCAGACCTATTCCCCGAGACCGTGCGCGGACGCATAATGGGCCTGTTTTATCTGGCCACCCCAGTGGGGAGCGCTATGGGTTATCTGATCGGTGGGTACCTGGGGCACCGTTACGGCTGGCGCGCTCCGTTTATGGTTTCGGCAATCCCGGGCCTGGTGCTCGCTTTTGGACTTCTGGCATTGCGAGAGCCCGTGCGCGGCGCCAGCGATCACCTGGCGGACAGCTTCGAGCGAGGTTCGGTGCGCGGGTTGTTTCGCAACAAGGCTTTTTGGACCATCAGCCTGGGTGCGGCCATGATGACCTTTGCCATTGGCGGTCTGCAAGTATGGATGCCGACGTTTCTCACCCGCATTCGGCAGGTGCCGCTCGATCGCGCCAACCTTAGCTTCGGCGGCATGACCGTCATCGCCGGAACGGTAGCAACGTTATCGGGCGGCTGGCTGGGCGATCGTCTATTGCGGCGCACGCCGGCGGCTTATCAGCTCATTTCGGCCGTAGGGATGACGCTTTCCATTCCCGCCATCGTCGCCGCCATCTATTGCACGGGGCCGGCGATGTACCCGGCAATTTTTGTTGCCGAATTCTGCCTTCTCCTTAACACTGCTCCGCTCAATGCCGCACTGGTGAACTCAGTCAGCTCCAGCATTCGCGCCACCGCCCTGGCAGTGAACATATTTACCATCCACTTGCTGGGCGACGCTTTTTCTCCCACGGTGATTGGCTACATCTCAGACCGAAGCAACCTGCAGGTGGGACTAACCGCAATGATTGTGGCCGTGGCGCTGTCGGCAGTGGTGTTGTTCTACGGAATGCGCTTCGCGCCGAAGATATCCAGCGAACAACTAGCGACCAGCGGCTAGAAAGCCAAAGGCAAAAAAGCGAATAGCGCCGACAAAACGACGCCCTCCCGCAAGACGCGAAAGGGCGTTGGATTATAAAGCGCGCGACCGCGGACAGTTTTGCAGATTACTTGCTGAAGGCTGTAATGGCCGTGGCTTCGTCGTCTTTAACGTCAAAGACGGTGTAGAGCTTGGTGATCTGCAGCAGGTCGTGCACCTTCTTAGTCAGGTGCAGCAGTTTCAACTCGCCGCCCTGGTTGCGAACGGAGGTGAAGGCGCTGACCAATTCGCCAATGCCCGAGCTGTCGATGTAGCTCACGTCGGCCAGGTTGAGCAGGATTTTCTTCTGCCCCTTGCCCAGCAGGTCTTTAATCGTGTCGCGCAACACCACACTACCTTCGCCCAGAGTGATTCGCCCGCTCAAGTCAACAATCGTGACGCCATCTACCTGCCGGGTGCTTGCTTTCATGCTCACGTGGAAGCCTCCTGACGGTCCAGTTCATTGTTCTGGAGCCGCTTGATCAAAGTAATTTCAGTGCCGGGGTCTAGTTTACGGAAACGGACTTCATCCATGAAAGCCCGCATTAAGAATATGCCACGCCCCGACTGTTTCATAAGGTTTTCTGGGGCAAGCGGGTCAGGAACCTCGGCCGGGTCGAGTCCTTCCCCCTGATCGGTTATAGTGATGATCAACTCCGGCCCATTCTGTTCAAAGGTTAAATTTACACTCTTGGCCGTGTCGTAGGCATTGCCGTGCAATACGGCATTGATCATCGCCTCCCGTACTGCCATGGAGATTCCGCCTCGCGTGTCCTCGTCAAAACCGGCCTGCGATGAAATCTGTTCGGCCATTGCTTCGGCCTTGTTCACGCTTTCCAGCGTGGATTCCATCCTGTACGAAACGCGTTGTGGCGCGGTCATCAATTGGCTCGTTCCGCCCGGTGCTGTGCGCGTCCAAGGCCCAAAAAGAACAGAATCTCTAAGATGGAGCAGTTTGCCTGTTTGCAAGATACTTGTCAACGCAAGGATTGATTCGCGGCCTAAGGCGGGCCAGGCGCAGGCCCTAGGTAATGACTGCCTTCCCAAAACCGAACAGACATCGGATTAAGACTTGGAAGCCTCGGCCCGGTTGCCGAAATGGCCAGGTCCGACTAAAATTAGAACGAACGTTCGAAAATCGTTCCTTGTGGTTGTTCCCCCACAGCGACTAACCATGTCATCCTCCACCACAACCCGGGCCCTGGAACGTCCTTCGCTGGCCGACACTCGCTTCGATCGCCGCCTCAGCGAAATTCTCGACTATGCTACCGAGATCTTTGCCGATAAAGGTTATGAAGGCGCTTCCATGCGCGACTTGTCGCGCTTGAGCGGCATCTCGCTGGCCGGACTTTATTACTATTTCGAATCCAAAGAGAAACTGCTGTATTTCATTCAACAGCACACGTTCAGCACCATCATCGAGCAATTACGCGAGCAACTTGCCGGCAGCAACGATCCCGAAACTCGCATACGCATCTTTGTCCACAATCATGTTGGGTACTCAGTCGCCAAGCAAAAAGCCATGAAGGTGCTGGCGCACGAAGATGATGTCCTGAAGAACGGCTATGGCACCGAATTGGCCGCGATCAAGCGTGAATATTACCGCATTTGCATCGGACTGGTGGAAGACCTGGCCAAGGCCGAAGGCCTGAAGTTCGTCGGCGCGAATGCCGGATCGAGCGGCGGCATCAGTACGCGTACGGCGGTCATGGGACTCTTCGGGATGATGAACTGGCTGTACACGTGGTACAGCCCGCGCGTCGATCCCGACGCGGAAACCATTGCACGCCAGATGAGCGATATCTTTCTGTGCGGCGTCCGGGCGGAAAAAGCCGGCGACTGGAAGCCGCAGCAACCGCCGGTCTTGAACCGTAGGACGGGAAAAAACGGCCATGCCAAGCCAAGAGCCGCGAAGAGGAACCCCGCGCCTGCGCCCGCAACCGGGCGGGCTCGCTCATGACCACAGTGCAGAAATATCGTGTCAGGAGTCTTGCCCATGGGTAGTATGACCCAGCCAGCATCGAGCCAAGTGAAGGAACTCGTGCAGTACCGTGTCGCGTCAGGCGTCGCCGTCATTACGATGAGCGACCCGCCCGCCAACACCTACAGCTACGAGATGAATCGTCAGCTTGACGATGCCATTCTCCGGGCGCGGATGGACGACGACGTGTACGTTATTGTCCTTACTGGCGCGGGCGAAAAGTTTTTCTGCGCGGGCGCCAACATCCAGATGCTGACCGAGGTTGACCCCACCTTCAAGTACTACTTCTGCCTGCATGCCAATGAGATGTTGCTGCGGCTGGAGAACACTCCGAAGCTGGTGATTGCTGCGCTCAATGGGCACTGCGTAGGCGGCGGCTTGGAAGTAGCGATGGCCGCTGACCTGCGCATTGCGCGCCGCGATGGCGGCAAGATCGGATTGCCGGAGGTGAATCTCGGTGTGCTGCCTGGAACCGGCGGGACCCAGCGTCTATCGCGCATTGTGGGGAAATCGAAAGCCATTGAGTTGATGGTGACGGGGAAGACGTTTTCCTTCGAGGAGGCGAAGCAGCTTGGGCTGGTGAATGAAATCTTCGGCGGCGAAAATTTTATGCAGCACGTGATGGAATATGCCCGGCAGTTCTGTCCTCCGAACAAGGCCGCCATGGCGGTTGGACGAATCAAGCGTGCGGTCCAGACTGGATGGGAGATTCCCATGGAAGCCGGGCTGGCTTTAGAGCGCGAGAATCAGCAGCTGCTGTTCGAGAGTGACGACGCGGCGGAAGGCTTGGCTGCCTACCTTGAGAAACGGCCGGCAAAATTCAGCGGCAAATGATGAAGCAAAGCCAAAAGTTATAGCAAAGCTGATCATGAAAAAAGCTATTGTCATCCTGAGCGGAGTGAGCGAAGCGAACAGAGTCGAAGGACCTCTATAACTGGATAATGCCAACCACCACCACAGCGTTTACCCGCATCACGGTCGAGCTGCAGCCTCCCGCGGCGCGTGTCGTGCTGAACAATCCGCCGCTGAACGTCATCGACATCCCGATGATGGACGAACTGCGCGCGGCGCTGGAACAAATCGAGACGCGGCCGGAGATCAGCATGATCGTATTTGCGGGTTCGGAGCGTGCTTTCTCCAGTGGTGTGGACATTGCTGCCCACACGCCCGACAAAGTTCGTGAGATGCTTACCGCATTTCACAGCGTGATTCGCTCCGTGGTCGGCAGCACCAAGCTGACGGTCGCCAGCGTTCGCCGGCACTGCCTGGGCGGAGGGGCGGAGCTGGCGATGATGTGCGATGTGGTCTACGCGTCGACGGACTCGGTATGGGGATTTCCTGAGATCAAGTTGGCCTGTTATCCGCCGGTCGCGAGTATAGCCTTGTCCGCCATTGTGGGACAGAAGCTGGCGGCCGAGCTGGTTCTTACTGGACGAACCCTGAATGGCCCGGAGGCGTTGCAGGCTGGATTGGTAAACGGCCTGGCCGACGATCCGGAAACCTTGGTTTCGGAATGCGTGCAACGGGTATCCCAGTTGAGCCCGGCAGCAATCGCGCTCGCTAAGAAAGCGTTTTACGCTTGGGACGCCATTCACTTCGATAAAGGCCTGGCGCGCGCCGAGCAGATTTATTTTGACGAACTGATGAAGACGGCCGACGCCCAGGAAGGCATCACGGCATTTATCGAGCGTCGCCGGCCCAAGTGGGTAGGGAAGTGAGCTCTTCCTTGGATTACGAAATTGCGGTGGAGGACCTGAAGGCCTTACGGGACGCCGGAGACAACGTCATGCTGCTCGACGTCCGCGAGCCGTGGGAGTTCGAGACCGCGAAAATTGCAAACAGTAGGTTGATTCCCATGGGCGATATTCCAGCGCGCTTCAACCAAGAACTCGATCCGGAGGAGCGCATTGTTGTCGTTTGCCATCACGGCGTTCGCTCGATGAACGTAACTGCGTGGCTGCGGCAACAGGGCTTCGAAAAAGTGCAATCGTTGCGCGGAGGAATTGACCGCTGGTCGCGGCAGATTGATCCGACCGTGCCGGTGTATTAAAAGCGGCTATTCGCTCTTAGCTCTTCGCTTTTGGCGAGCAAGATTTGCCGCGGAATGGACTACTAAGATCTAAGAGCGAAGAGCGAAGAAAAGATTTCCGATGAAAAAACAACTTATCGAACTACGCATTAACGGCCGCACCCACGAGCTGGCCATTGAGCCCAGCAAGCTTCTGCTCGACGTGCTGCGCCAGGACCTTGATTTGACCGGCTCCAAGCGCGCCTGTGATGACTCCTCGTGCGGCTCCTGCACGGTGCAAGTGGATGGCATCCCGATGCTGTCGTGCACCATGCTGGCGGCGAGTTGTGAAGGGCAGGAAATTACGACGGTCGAAGGCCTTGCCGATCAGGGCGGGTTGGCGGCGTTACAGAAAGCCTACGGCGATTTCGGCGGCGCGCAGTGCGGTTTCTGCACACCCGGCTTCATGATGACGGTGAAATGGCTGCTGGCCAACGACCAGGATCCCAGCGAACAGGAAATTCGTGAGGCGCTCAGCAGCAATCTTTGCCGCTGCACCGGCTATTCGCAGATGTACCAGGCGATTCGCGCGGTAATCGAGGCTGAGCAAAAAGCTGCCGCAACGGAAATGGTCGGAGTGAAATAGGGCCGTTGGATTGGTCTCACCCTGGCTTTTGCTAACTGCTAGTTGCTAATTGCTTTTCTTATGACTGACTTTTCTGTAATTGGAAAATCGATCGCCATGGTAGATGCCGCGGGCAAAACCACTGGCGCAGGTAAGTATACGGACGACCTCAGCCTTTCCGGAATGCTGGTCGGCAAGATTCTTCATTCGCCGTATCCCCACGCACGGATCAAGCGCATCGATACGTCTCAAGCGAAGGCCCTCGATGGCGTCGTAGCCGTGGTTACTGGCGCGGACGCTCCCAATCCATATGGCATCCTTCCTGTGGGTCACGATGAGACCGCACTGGCCGTGGAGAAGGTCCGCTATGTCGGCGACCATGTAGCGTGCGTGGCCGCGATCAGCGAACAGATTGCGGAGCGGGCGCTCGAGCTTATCGCCGTGGAATACGAGCCTCTGCCGGCGTACTTCGATCCCGAAGAGTCGATGAAGGCCGAGAGCGATCTCATTCACGAGAACCGTCTGCACAACATCGAGAAGGATTACCACCACGTCTTCGGTGATCTGGACGCGGGATTTGCGGAGGCCGATTACATCGCCGAGGGACGTTACATCGCCAACGAAGTGACGCACGCTGCGATGGAGCCGCACAGCACGCTAGCCAATTTTGAACTTGATCCGCACACCGGCAAGCTGGGACGGCTCACCGTGTGGTCGTCCACGCAGGTCCCGTATTACCTGCAGCACAAGCTTTCGCTGGTGCTGGAGATGCCGATGTCGCAGATCCGAGTGATCAAGCCCTTGGTGGGCGGCGGCTTCGGTGGCAAAAGCGAAATCATTCCATTGGAGATCATCGCGGCGGTTGCCGCACGCGCGGCACGGGCCCCAGTGAAGATCACTTACACTCGCGAGGAAGTCTTCTGGGCCCATCGCGGGCGTCCGCGCACCATCATCGATCTGAAGACCGGCGTGAAGAGCGATGGCCGCATGACCGCCGTAGCTTGCAAGGTCATTCAGGACGGGGGCGCCTACTGCTCCTACGGGGTGGTGACGATTCTCTATTCCGGAGCGTTGCTGGGCGCGCTCTACGACATTCCCAACATTCGCTACGACGGCTATCGCGTGCTCACCAACAAGCCCGCCTGCGGAGCCATGCGGGGCCACGGCACGGTCAACGTGCGATTTGCCTTCGAGTCGCAGATGGATGAGATAGCCGCGAAGCTCAATCTTGATCCGGCCCAGATGCGGCGGGTCAACCTGCTGAAGCCGCCCACGGTCACGGTCAACGGTCTGCGGGTGTTGAGCTACGGGTTGCCGGAGTGCATCGACCAGGTTGTTTCCCGATCTGGATGGAACGAGCGCAAAGGCAAGCTTCCCAAGGGGCGTGGCCTGGGAGTTGCTTGCAGCCATTATGTCAGCGGCGCGGCCAATAGCATCATCCGCTCTGACATGCCGCACTCCACGGTGAATATCAAGATTGATCGCGACGGTGGCGTGGTGGTCTACACGGGCGCGTCGGAAATCGGGCAAGGCTCTGACACCATGACCGCGCAAGTAGTGGCGGAGGTCCTGGGCTGTGAAATGTCGCGCGTCAAAGTCATCGCCGCTGATACTGACCTGACTCCTATTGATCTTGGTTCCTACTCCAGCCGCGTGACTTTCATGGCTGGCAATGCCGCTCTGCGCGCTGCCGAGGATGTAAAGAAAAATATCGTAAGCGCGGCCGCGAAACGCATGAACTGCACCCCTGAAGATGTAATCATGCGCAACGACCGGGTGTGGAATAGTGGTATCACGTTGTCGGACTATAGTCCCACATCGTCAGATATGCTTGATGAAAAAGAAGCGGCCCGAGGCCATGTGGACGGCCAAATTCTGCGCGGCTCGGTTTTGCAGACGCGCAAGGAAGATGTCCCCAAAGACCACATGAGTTTTGAGGAGGCGGTGGTCGCGGCTATTGACTTCCACGGCGCATTGACCGGCACGGGCTCGTATGCTCCCCCGACGGCAGCGCGCGGCGGCAAACACAAAGGCGGCGGAGTGGGGCCATCTCCGGCGTATTCGTACTCCGCGCAGGTAGCAGAGGTCAGCGTGGATGAAGACACTGGCGAAGTTACAGTGCACAAGATTTGGGCAGCGCACGACTGCGGACGCGCGCTGAATCCCGTCGCCGTCGAAGGCCAGGTCATCGGCTCGGTCTGGATGGGTCTTGGTCAGGCGCTCGAGGAAGAGATGGTTTGGAAGGATGGCCTGCTGATGAACCCCGGGCTGCTCGAATATCGCAGTCCGTCATCGACCGAGTCGCCGGAGATTGAATGCATCATCGTCGAAAGCATCGATCCTGAAGGACCATTCGGTGCTAAGGAAGCCGGCGAAGGTTCTCTGGCCGCAACCATCCCGGCCATCTCTAACGCAATCTATGACGCTGTGGGAGTTCGCTTGCGGGAAGCGCCGTTCACCCCCGAGCGCATACTGTCGGCCCTGCGCGCGAAGAAGGGAATGAAGAGAATCGAGATGACCGAATCGGTTGATCCGACTGCTCCTCACAAGCTTCGTGAACATGGCGGCTCGCTGTGGTTCCGCGGCAAGGGTCCCACACGGCATCCTCTTGACCCGTCGCGGCAGGGCACAAATGCCGGGTCGCCGATGGGAGGTGGCGATTGAGTTTACCCAGCTTCCAGTTGTTCCGCCCCAAGACCCTCGATGAAGCCACGGCCTTGCTGGCGAAATATGACGGCCAAGTGAAGATAGTCGCGGGTGGCACTGACTTGCTGCCTTCGATGAAGCAGAAGCTGTTCACTCCGCCCTATGTTCTGGACTTGCGCGGCGTAAGTGAACTGCGAGGAATCCGGAATCGAGCGGGCGCCGGCATCGAAATAGGTGCGCTCACAGCGCTCAGCACGGTCGAACATTCGGCCGCCATTCGCGAGGATTATCCAGTCCTCTACGAAGCGGTAAAAACGGTCGCTTCCCCCGTGCTTCGTAACATGGGAACGATTGGCGGTAATCTCTGTCTCGACACCCGTTGTCTGTGGTACAACCAGTCGCTGCTGTGGCGAAAGAGTTGCGGCTTCTGCCTGAAGAAAGATGGCGATCTTTGCCACGTCGCACCCGGCGGAAAGTTTTGCTGGGCGGCCTTCTCGGGCGATACGCCGCCGGCACTCATGTGCCTGGGCGCAGAGATTGAGATCGCGGGACCAAGTGGCTTGCGACGTACCCCACTGTCGGAGTTCTACGTCAATGACGGTATCGCCCATCTGCATCTCGGCGCGAATGAAATCGTGACCCGGGTGTTTCTGCCGGAGTCGTCTGCGGGATGGCGTGGAAGTTATCAGAAGCTGCGCGTCCGGGGCAGCATTGACTATCCGTTAGCAGGCGTTGCGGTCGCTCTCAAACTACGTTCGGGCCGGGTGGAAGATGCGCGCGTCGCTATCACCGCGGTCAATCCTGCGCCGTTCCTGGTGAAGGACGCTGACGCCCAGCTCATCGGCGCACTCCCCAGCGAAGAACTGGCCGAAAGGATTGGAGATTTGGCCGCGCGCACAGCCAAGCCGCTGACGACATCTGCGCTGACCCCGGAGTACCGCCGTGAGATGGTACGCGTGTTTGCCAAACGGGCGGTGATGGCGGCGGCTGCAAACTGACGCACGTGACTACTGACCACCGATGCTAATCACCGACTGCCACATCCACATCCAGCCCATCGAGTTGTTCAAGCCCGAGGCCCTGGCGCTGATGAAGAAGTCGCGCAAAGACTTCGACCAGGTTGCGGAGTACTGCCGCTCTCCCAAGGCATTCCTGAAGCATCTCGACCGGATCGGCATCGATCGAGCGGTACTCATCAATTACGTCGCGCCGGAGGTGATCGGTTTCACACCCGCAGTCAACGAGTTCATAGCCAATTATGTGAAAGAAGATCCTAAGCGGCTTATTCCATGCGGCAGCCTGCATCCACGCCACACCCAGAACGTTTTGGCTGACATGGAACACATCATTCGCCTCGGTATCAAGCTCATCAAGATCCATCCGCCGCACCAGTTGCTGTATCCCAACGATTACGTCAACGGCGTCAAGGAACTGGAGATCATCTACCGCGCGGCCGAGGCGAACGGTATTCCCATCATGGTGCACACCGGAACTTCTATCTTTCCCGGGGCGCGCAACAAATATGGCGATCCGATGTATGTGGACGATGTAGCGGTTGACTTTCCCCACCTGAAAATTCTACTGGCGCACGGCGGGCGTCCGTTGTGGATGGACAGCGCCTTCTTTCTGGTGCGACGGCATCGCAATGTCTACTTGGACATCAGTGGCATTCCTCCCAAAACGTTACTGCGATATTTTCCCCGACTGGAGGAAATCGCGCACAAGACGCTGTTCGGCACTGACTGGCCGGGTCCGGGTGTGCCCGAAATTGAGAACAACCTGGCGCAGTTTCGCGCTCTGCCGCTTAGCGAAAGCGCGAAAGAACAGATACTGAGCAATACGGCGCTCAGCATCTGGCCAATCTGAAGGGGAATTCTGAAAAGGTTTTTAGAACTATTCGCCCAAACTAATTAAAGAAGACCTTCCGCTTCCATACCGCCAGCAGCCCCGTTCCCAGCAACAGCAGAGTGCCCGGCTCAGGAGTTGTCCCACCACCCCTACCTCCAACCTGTGCATCGATGGTCAAAAACTCCTGGGGGGAATCCGGATTCTGGTCGTACTGGTCAACCGGGGTAATGATATAGACGGAATCGAAATGCGCTCCGGGAAAGCCCGCTGCCGCTTCCATTCGGGCTAAGTTCAACCATTCCTGAGCACCGGGATCCAGTGGGGCGGCGCGATCGAAAATGTGCCACACCGCATAGTTCATGGCCGAATACTCACTCGGCGGGGTAGTCGGCGTCTGCAACAAGATCCACGCGGCCTCTCGGTAAAGCGCCAAGCCTAAAGCATCATCTTCGTGGCCGAATCGGGTCAAACTCAGGTTATTGCTTCCCAAGTTCGTGATATTGGCGGACCAGATGTCTCCAGGCTGGCCCCCATGGACATAGTCATCGCACATGGCAGGCACCAGGCCCGGGACCCCTACGATACCGAGAGTGTAGGGATAGCCGTTCTGCCAGAGGCCGCCGTTGAAGCTGATAAATTCTGCTTGCACGGGGTTGGTTAGGCCTGCATCGTTTATTGGCCCGGCGTAGGCACCTACTGTGGCAACAAGCAACACACCTACCAGCACCACAAACTTCTTCATAAGTCCTCCATCAGGATTTCATTACGCCCCACTTCGGTAACTTCCCTCCCGATGGCCCGTACCGCGACCAGGAAATACCGGGCATTAGTCTGGCAATCCCAGCGCGGGTTCACACCCCACCCCGGCTGAAGATAAAGACTGCCCCCTTCGACCAGATCGAATACCCCATACAGATTCGTGCAATTGGAGGTCCGCAAATTTTCAAGAAAAAAGGCTGCTTTGTTACAAGCGAGTGCAAGGCTTTGCGACAATGTGCCTAGAGTTTTCCTCCTGGAATCCCTTTCTTGACCGGTGGCAAGAAAGCTCAGGTTAGACGCGCACTGGAGCGACAAACGGGGCAAGAACCACGTGTCAGGCAATTAAATGGGGAAATCGCTAGCTGAATGACGACCCACCGCCGGCGACCCAGCACGAAAGCGTCTAACGTGCTCTTTCCATCTGGCTCACCGATGCCAGCCTGGTCGAACGGCAACTCCTCTCGCACGCCTAGTTGACGCGGTCATATCCGTTCGTGAAGGTCGCGTCACCATCGGGGGTTTTCCGGGTTCCCTTCAAAGTGAGGGTATCGCCGTCAGGCGAGATGCTCTCCGAACCCGTCTCCACAATCGCTCCACTCTGGTCCTTGATGGTCCAGTGGAGTCCGGAATTGGTTCTGGTGTAGGCAACAGAGCCGGAGGTCTCGGTTCCGGTTAGTGGATGATAGGCTCCGTCGATTGGTCCGTCATATTCCTCGTGGAACGTTCTGCCGTCAGGACCGTATCCGCTCGTCCTCCATGTCAGGGTCTTCCCGTCATCCTTCAAGATTCGGAGTCTCTTTAGTTTGGGCGCGGGCATATTGTGAAATTGCGACTTGGTCGGGTTCAGAATCCAGTTGCCCATCGCAGAGTGGTCAGAGTTTGCATCGGCAGCGAAAGCGCTGGCGGCCATAACGAGCAACAAGCACGTCACTATGCGTGCTGCTGCGGCAATTCTCATTTGCATCGTAGTGTTTCCATGAATTGAATTTTGATTAGTATTCCGCTGCGGGCAATCCCGTCGCACTCCATTGTTTGATGTTACAAGAATCGATCAGGCAGCTTTGATCGCCAGCTTCCTGGCCTCCCTAAAAACAAACTCGAACATTGCAGCAGTCAGTTTACCTGTTGCCGTGTTCTGGTTTGATGGATGATAGGACGCGAGCAGCGTCACGCCGCTTGGCAGTGAGTATCGTGCGGCATGGCCGAAGCTATATCCTGCCTTGTTTCGCAAGATGCCATTGCGCTGCAGATAAGTCAAATAGGCGTCAAATCCGATCTTGCCCAGGGCCACCACTACTTTAATGTTCTTCAAGAGCTGAAGCTCGCGATCGAGAAAGGGCGCGCAGTTAGCCAGTTCCGACGGGAGAGGCTTGTTCTGGGGAGGTGCACAGCGTACGGCCGCCGTAATGTAGCAATCCATCAGCTTCAACCCGTCTGCGCAATGGTCTGCGTTTGGCTGCGACGCGAATCCCAGCTTGTGCAGGATGGGATACATGAATTTTCCCGATGCATCTCCGGTAAACGGACGGCCGGTGCGATTGGAGCCATGAGCTCCGGGCGCCAAGCCTAGCACCAGTACGCGCGCTTTGGGGTCGCCGAATCCCGGTACCGGTCGCGCCCAATATTCACAATCGCGATAGGCACGACGTTTCTCACGGCCAATCTGCTCACGATAAACCACCAGTCGCGGGCATCTGGTGCAGTTCACGACTTGTTGGTTCAAGAGCTGAAGAGCGGAAGGCATCCTGTTCTCATTGTAGCGACAGAATCACAAGAAATGTCAGGTCCGGCACGTCGCGAACGTTCGCATATTTACGCTACAGGCATCCTTGAACCCATAAAACCGCTTCCAATTACAGGCTTCAGTTCGCATTCAAGCGACGTTAGTCGAAGGAGACGCTGACGAATGTTGATTATTCTGCTGGTTATACTGCTGCTGCTTTCGGTTGGGAGCTTCCCGTCTTGGCCGTACAGCCGTGGGTGGGGCTATTACCCTTCCGGTGGTCTGGGTTTGATGGTGCTTATTCTGGTGGTTCTATTGCTGCTCGGCCGCATCTGACGATTCGCATTACAACTTGATTACGAATGGCAAGCGTGCGTCCGTTCACCACGATGTTCTGTATTACCCTGCTCACGTGGGCGCTTGCATCCGCGCCCCCTTGCGCCGGTTACTCGGTGCTCACTCACGAGGAAATCATCGACCTGCTGTGGAAGCAGCAGATTCGGCCATTGCTGCTGGCGCGATTTCCGGATGCTACGCCGGACGACCTGATCAAGGCTCACGCCTACGCTTACGGGGGCAGCGTCGTCCAGGATATCGGCTATTACCCGTTTGGTAGCCACACCTTCAGCGACCTCACGCACTATGTGCGAACCGGCGATTTCGTTCAGGCGCTGCTCAACGACTCGCAGGATCTCAACGAATATGCTTTCGCGCTCGGGGCGCTCTCGCACTACATTTCCGACATCAATGGACATCCCTACATCAACTTGTCAGTCGGCATTGAGTACCCCGAGCTGGCGAGGGAGTTTGGGCCGGCAGTGCCGTACGATGTCGATCACAAGGCCCACCTGGACACCGAGTTTGGCTTCGATGTCCTGCAGGTTGCGAAAGGCCGCTATGCGCCGGAGAATTACCACGATTTCATCGGATTCGAGGTCTCAGCTTCGCTGCTGGAGCGCGCCTTTTACGATACCTACGGATTGAAGCTGACCGACGTAATGCCGAAAGAACAACTGGCCATCGGAACCTACCGCCGCAGCGTTAGCCAAATCATTCCAGAGATGACTAAGGTGGCTCTGTTAGTCAAAGGCAAGGAACTGCAGCATGAGATCCCGAACTTCAATCGCGAGCACTTCCTGTACCACTTGTCGAAGGCCGATTACCAAAAATCGTGGGGTTCCGGTTATAAGGAACCGGGACCGGGTGCGTACATACTGGCCGGGATTTTCAAAGTGTTACCCAAGGTTGGGCCGCTACGCGCCGTCGACTTCAAGGAACCCACGCCCAAGACCGAAGATCTTTACTTCAAGAGCGTGGACCAGACGATTGATCGCTACGGCAAGGCGCTAACCGAAGTCAAGAGTAAGGATCTGCAGACCCCCAACATTGATCTCGATACCGGCAAGCCGACCCAGCGTGGCGAATATCCCTTGGCCGATGCGACCTACCGGGGGCTGCTTGACTCTCTGGCCTACGACCATTTCAACCACATGGACGATGCTTTGCGTACCAACATCCTGGAGTTTTATGAAGGCTTTGGTTTTCCCAAACCGGGTACCAGAATTGACAAGTGCGTCTGTCAACGATGGCAGAAAACCTGGATCGAACTGACCCGGCTACGCGCGTCCGAGCTGCTTGGCCCGCTCCCGCAGCCGCAGCCACTTACGTCTACGCAAACCTCCTCAATGGTGTTGCGAGAAGACTCGGCTAGCCAGCTCTGCACGCAGTGATTGTGCCCAAAGACTACTTTCGCGAACAACATTTGGTAACCGGTCGCAATCCAACTCTTCATGCTGCGTTTTGTTTGTGATTACTGCGGAAACATCAAGCAACCGGAAGAGGTCTGGATTAACGGGGTTGCGGCGGAAAACGTCGGTACCCAGGCTGCTCGTCGCGAGGCGATAATTGATCCCGCGTGGCGCTATGAACGTGCGATATTGCCCTTGGCCGTCCATTTCTGCAGTGTGGAATGTAAGGACCGGTATTTGATCGAACTGTTCCAGACACCGCCGCCGCTGCTCGAGGTGGAGCAGACCCTGGTGGATCCCGGCTCTCGACGCCGCGTCGTCGTTGCCAGAAAAAAGCCCACAGCAGAAGTAATCAAGAAGCGGACGACAAGCGCGAAGAAAACGCGCCGCCGCTAACCGTTCGATTTGCAGTTCAGATGGAATGTGCTTTCTGGGGGCGCAACTGGCCACCCGACCCCGACTCTCGCCGTTTGACCACCCCGCACAGCTCTCATACACTTAAACTCAGTAATAATTCCGCAAAACGTTAATTCCTGGGCGGCCCCAGATACGGGCGTCCAGGTTGACACATTCACTGTTGAAGGCAATATCGTTGACGACCGAACCCAACACGAACGAAACAGACACAATCGCCGCCGCCGCTCCCGAACAGCCGAATCCTTGTAAACGTGAACTTACGATCGAGATTCCTGCCGAAGTGGTCACGGCTGAAACCGAAAGCGTGGTGAACCGTTACCAGAAGCTGGCGCGCATCCCCGGCTTCCGCAAGGGGAAGGTTCCAGCTTCAATCGTGCGGCAGCGCTTCGCCGAGGATATCAAGAACGAAATCGTCGAGGCCCTGGTGCCTCGCTATTTCCGAGAGGAAACCCAGAAGCAAAATCTGTTGCCGGTTTCGCAGCCGCGAGTCACCGACCTTCACCTGCATGAGGGCGAGCCACTAAAGTTTACGGCGTCGTTCGAGGTGTTGCCCGATTTCAAAGTCTCTCCCTACGAAGACCTCCGCATTACGAGACTTGATACCAATGTGACCGAAGAGGACGTGGAGACGGCGCTTAACAATTTGCGCGAGCAGCACGCCACTTATAGCCCTGTCGAGGAAGAGCGTCCGTTGTCCGATGGCGACTTCGCTGTCGTCAGCTTCAAGGGCACACCGAAAGAGAGCGAGCAGGATGCCGATTCGAAGCCAGTCGAAGTGGACGAGGTCATGGTCGAGATTGGCGGAACGAACACGATTCCGGAGTTCAGCGAGAACTTGCGGGGCGCAAAGGCTGGTGAACAGCGCAGCTTCGAGGTGAAGTACGCCGACGACTTCAGCGACAAACGGCTTGCCGGCAAGACCATGACGTACGAAGTGGATGTAAAAGGTATCAAGACCCGCAATGTTCCCGAGCTGAACGACGAATTCGCCAAAGAGCTAAGCGCCGACTTCAATTCTCTGGATGAGCTTCGCAACCGCCTGCGCGAGAACATGAAGGCGGAAAAGCTGCACGAGGCAGAACACCAGGGCAAGGACCAGATCGTCGAGGAACTCGTGAAACGCAATGATTTCCCTGTTCCCGAATCGATGTTGGACCAGCAGATTGATCTTCGCCTTGAGCGCGGGCTGCGTGCTCTTGCCGCGCAGGGCATGCGCACCGAAGACATGAAGCGCATGGATTTTGGCCGGCTGCGCGCCGGACAGCGCGAAGGCGCCCTGCGCGAAGTGAAGGCATCTTTAATCCTGGAACAGATTGCCGACGAGGAAAAGATCGAAGTCAGCGACGAGGAGTTCAATCACGAACTGGAAGCGCTGGCGACGCAGTCGAAACAGACCGTTGAACAGGTGCGCGCTCGTTTGACGCAGGATGGAGGGCTGGATAGAATTCGGCATCGCATCCGCAATGAGAAGACCTTGGATTCTCTGTACCGCAGGTCCGCATAGGGCGGGCTGCATACCACTTTCCCCCTTCGACCCTTTGGGAAGAAGTGTGGGCGAGGTAAGGAGCTGCAAACGATGCTTGTGCCCATGGTGATTGAGCAGACCAGCAGGGGCGAGCGGGCGTACGACATTTATTCCCGGCTGTTGCGGGACAATATTGTTTTTCTCGGCACTCCTATTGATGATAATGTCGCAAACCTGATCATCGCCCAAATGCTGTTTCTCGAAGCCGAAGATCCGGAGAAGGACATTTCGCTGTACGTGAATTCGCCCGGCGGTTCCATCACCGCGGGTATGGCGATCTATGACACCATGCAGTTCATCCGTCCGGACGTAACCACCATTTGCATTGGTCAGGCCGCCAGCATGGCCGCACTCCTGCTGGCAGCAGGCGCCCCCAAGAAACGCTTCGCGCTGCCGACCTCGCGCATTCTGATCCACCAGCCGCTGATGTCGGGACTTTCCGGGCAGGCCACCGACATCGACATTCATGCGCGCGAAATCCTGCGCATGCGCGAGATCACCAGTCAATTGTTGTCGAAGCATACCGGTCAGCGTCTGGAAAAAGTGGAGCGCGACGTGGAGCGCGATTTCATTATGAACGCGCAGCAGTCGAAGGAGTATGGCTTAATCGACGACATTATTTTTAAACACAAATGACGATATTTTTAAACACAGATAAGGTGCGTGACCTAGCACTGGCCTAAGGCGGAAAATTTGCCTGCCAGTGCTGCGAAAGTTGTATTGGTTCTGGCACCGATGGTGCCTTGCGGCGCGGTAAGTTGTGGTTGAATAGTCCACATACGGCCGCACGGATGGGATTGCGAGAGGTTTCGCCAATGGCCGATAGTGGCGGACTTCTCACAGGAGTAACACGGCTCCTTCTCGTTTTGGAAGAGACGGGGAATGTGGCACCGAAACCCGAGTTCCGGCCACAGCGTGCGAGGTAAAGGAGTTTTTCCGTGAGGACCAGGACCGGTTCCGACGAAGTATTGCGCTGTTCGTTTTGCCACAAGTCTCAGGACGCTGTCGCCAAGCTCATTTCGTCTCCTACTGACTATCCGCGCGCCTACATCTGTGACGAATGCGTGGCAGTCTGCAACTCCATTTTGGAAGACGACCGCTCGGAAGCTCAGCCCGCGGCCACGGCCAACCAACTTCCCAAGCCGACCGAAGTGAAGGCCTTCCTCGATGAGTATGTTATCGGCCAGCAGCAAACCAAGAAGAAGCTCGCGGTAGCGGTTTACAACCACTACAAGCGGGTTTACATGAACCGGCAGCGGGGCGGCGAGGTGGAACTTGCCAAGTCGAACATCATGCTGATTGGCCCCACGGGAACGGGCAAGACTTTGCTGGCGCAAACCCTGGCGAAGATGCTCGATGTTCCCTTCGCCATTGTGGACGCCACCACGCTGACCGAAGCCGGCTATGTTGGTGAGGACGTCGAGAACATCATCCTCAAGCTACTGCAGGCTGCTGACGGAGATGTCGCGCGCGCGCAGACCGGCATTATCTATATTGACGAAGTCAACAAGATTGGCCGCAAGGACGAGAACCCTTCGATAACCCGTGACGTTTCCGGCGAGGGCGTGCAGCAGGCACTCCTGAAGATTCTGGAAGGCACCGTCGCCAATGTTCCGCCCCAGGGCGGGCGCAAACATCCCCACCAGGAATTCACGCCGGTAGACACTACCAATATTTTATTTATTTGCGGCGGTGCCTTCGTGGGCTTAGAGCGCACCATCGGACGCCGCCTGGGCAAGACGCTCCATGGGCTTCCGTACCGATGAGGCGAAAGAGGCCGCTTTCACCGAGAGCAACAAGCGCGATACCGAATTACTAGCGCAAGTCGAACCGCAAGACCTCATCAAGTTTGGACTGATCCCGGAGTTCGTCGGACGCCTGCCCGTGGTCGGCGTATTGAGCGATCTTGACGAAGATGCCCTGATTGAGATCCTCACCAAGCCGAAGAATGCCATCGTGAAGCAGTACCAGCGGCTGTTCGAGTTCGAAAACGTCAAGCTGCACTTCACCGATGAGGCGCTGCGCTGCATTTCGAAAGAGGCGATGTTGCGCAAAGTTGGCGCCCGCGGCCTGCGGATGATCCTGGAAGAACTCATGCTCGACCTGATGTACAACCTGCCGGGTCAAAAGCGAGTGAAGGAGTTCGAGGTCACGGCGGAGATGGTGCAGAAGCGCAATGTGAACCTGCCGCTTATGGAAAAGGCCGGATAACGAAAAACAGTGGCCAGTTGTCAGTAGTCAGCGCTATCGCTATAGGATTTCTCGATTCTACCCTCGGTGTGGCCATCAGTCGCACCGTTTCTGCCGAGCAGTTCGTGTGGCAGCGTCGGTTCGACCGCCCAGAATCCAAATGATGGATATGGCATCCAAGCATGTAGGGCGCCATTCGGTTCGCCCAAACCCTAGCGGCCCTCCTCTTGCTTCATTAGCGGAAACCTGCTCACCATAGGGCATTACCCGTGGGTCTGCCTCTTGTTACGCGTGTTATCCTAAAGTTAATTTGGGTGCGCGTCGGCCCGGGCCGGTGCAGGATGTGACGCAAGCGATTCAACTCTCTTCCTCAGAGTGGTTTTAGGCCCTCTGAATGACAAGGTGGTATTGGTGACCCAGCGCGAGAAATTTGAAACTAAGAAACTCCCGATGATGCCGATCCGAGACGTCGTCATCTTTCCGTACATGATGACGCCATTCGTAGTCGGCCGGGAGTCAAGCGTGCGCGCATTGGAAGAGGCGCTGGCTGGCGACAAGAAGATTTTCCTTGCCACCCAACACGACGCCAGCATCGACGAACCCAAGCCCAACGAGATTTTCCAGGTCGGTACGCTGGTCAACATTGTCCAGAGCCTGAAGCTGCCTGACGGCAATATCAAGGTCCTGGTGGAAGGACTGGAGCGCGGCAAGATTCTCCAGGTCGTCGATACGGATGGCTACTTCGAGGCCACGGTACGCACCGCAAAGTATTCGGCGGAGCCCACGCCGCAGATTGAAACCAGCATGACGCGGGTGACGGGTCTGTTCGAGCAGTACGTCAAGCTGTGTCAGTCGCTGAACTACGAAACCATGATTGCGGCGGTCCGCAACGACGACCCCGCCAAGCTGACCGACACCATCGCCGCTAACCTGCAACTCTCCATCGAAGAGAAGCAGGAGTTGCTGGAGATCTTCGATCCCGCCGAGCGCCTGAACCGCATTGGCGATGTCCTCGATGTCGAAATTGAGAAGCTCAATATGGACCGCACCATCCAGTCGCGGGTCAAGCGCCAGATGGAACGCGCTCAGAAAGAGTACTACCTCAACGAGAAGATCAAGGCCATCCAGAAGGAACTGGGTCGCGGCGAGAAGAGCGAGTTCGACGAACTCAAGAAGAAGATTGACACCGCGGGCATGCCGCGCGAGACCCACGAGAAGGCGCTGCAGGAACTCAAGAAGCTGGAAGCCATGCCGCCCATGTCGGCCGAGTCCACGGTTTCGCGTAACTATCTTGATTGGCTGTTGGCGGTGCCTTGGAAGAAGCGCTCCAAAGAAATCCGCAACATCGATATCGCTGAGAAAACCCTGAACGAAGACCATTACGGGCTGGAGAAAATCAAGGAGCGCATTCTTGAATTTCTCGCAGTACGGCAATTGGTGAAGAATCCGCGGGGTTCAATACTGTGTTTCGTCGGGCCTCCGGGTGTGGGCAAGACTTCGCTGGGCATGAGCATCGCTAAGGCCACCGGCCGCAAGTTCGTGCGCATGTCGCTGGGCGGAGTTCGCGACGAAGCCGAAGTGCGCGGCCATCGCCGCACCTACATTGGCGCGCTGCCCGGCCAGATCATCCAGATGATGAAAAAGGCCGGTACCAAGAATCCGGTGTTCATGCTGGATGAAGTCGACAAAATGTCGATGGATTTCCGCGGCGATCCATCCGCTGCTTTGCTCGAAGTGCTCGATCCCGAGCAGAACTTCATGTTCGTGGACCATTACCTCGATGTGGAGTACGACCTCTCGCAGGTGTTCTTCATCGCCACCGCGAACGTGCTGCATACCATTCCTCCGGCACTGCAAGACCGTATGGAAGTACTGCGATTGCACGGTTACACCGAGCCGGAAAAAGTTGAGATTGCCAAGCAATACCTGGTACGCAAGCAGCGCCTGCAAACCGGATTGACCGAGACCAACATCATCTTCACCGACGAAGCGCTCACCACGATTATTCGCAACTACACGCGCGAAGCCGGCGTCCGCAATCTGGAGCGCGAGATTGGCAACATCTGCCGCAAGGTCGCACGAAAGGTTGTCAAGGAAGGCGACAAGTACGCGGTTGAGCTCACTGCGGGGAATGTCTCTGAATATCTCGGCGTGATGAAGTTCCGCGATAGTGAGATACACGAGCGCAGTGAAGTCGGTCTGGTTACCGGTTTGGCGTGGACTGAGGTCGGCGGTTCGATCCTTACTACCGAAGTCGCCACCGTAGACGGCAAAGGCAAGCTGACGCTCACCGGCAAACTGGGCGACGTGATGCAGGAGTCGGCGCAGGCGGCAATGTCGTACGTGCGCTCACGCGCTCATCGCCTGGGCCTGCCGCGCGACTTCTATCGCAATCTTGATATTCACGTCCACGTGCCCGAAGGGGCGATTCCGAAGGACGGTCCGTCGGCCGGTATTACCATGGCTACCGCGATCGCCAGCGCGCTCAGCCATATCCCAGTGCGACGCGACATCGCGATGACGGGCGAGATCACGCTTCGTGGCAAGGTACTGCCAATCGGCGGGTTGAAAGAAAAGCTACTGGCGGCCCACCGGGCAGGCATCATGGAAGTGCTGCTTCCCGCTGACAATGAAAAGGACTTGGCTGATGTGCCTGAGAACTTACGCAATGTAATGAAATTGCGCTTCGTCAATACGATGGATGACGTGCTGGCATACGCTCTGGAGCGCCCGCTGCCCGACGTGCCTGACGAAACTCCCGGAATCGCTGCGCTGCCGCCGGATGCAGAGCCGGCTCCGGCGCACCAGTAAACGCTGACAACCTCTTACCGTCAAGGCCCGCACCTGCCGACCTTTTTGGCAGTGCGCTTGGAAGTGTCAACGCGTTCTCCCAACGAGAAGTTCCGGACTTCGCAGTACGATGTCACCGACTTTCATCGAAAGTCTACTTGCACTTTCGTGCCAGTAAAGCGATATTGGTTCAATGAAGGTGTTGACCCGCTTCGTGACCTCCGCCGTTGGGCCGGCGCAGTTCCCGCCTGCGGGTGCGCCAGAGATCGCGTTTCTTGGCCGCTCCAACGTGGGCAAGTCGAGCTTGATCAACTCGCTGGTTGGCGCCAAGATCGCCAAGACCAGTAACACGCCCGGTCGTACCCAGACTATCAACTTTTTCCAAGTCCGCCGTCCGGGCAAACCGAACCCCGACTTCGTTTTCGCTGACTTGCCTGGCTACGGATACGCACGCGCGCCGAAAGAAGTGACTGCGCAGTGGGCACAGTTCATCAATCCATACCTGGAAAGTCGTGAGTCTCTGGTACTGTGCCTGTCACTTGTCGACGTAACCATTCCTCCGCAGGAACTCGATTTGCAGTTGATGCAGTGGCTGCGTCACATAGATCGCCAATTCATAGTGGTGGCCACCAAGGCCGACCGCATTTCGAATAATCAACTGCGAGCGTCGCTGCCGAAGCTATGCCAGCAGTTGCAAATCCTTCCCGCACAGGTCATCCCATTTTCCGCGAAATCGCGCGCGGGGTATGACGAACTTTGGGCGGCAATCCGCTCTGCAGCCGGGGTGGACGACACCGGAACCCAGCGAGTGCGCCAAACTGGATCGTAACCCAGGTTCCGGGAGCGGTTTCAAACTTCGCCTAGTTAAGTTTGCGGTCTTTCATTCCGCAATTCATCTTGCCAGTGTGAGCGATTCCGTCCATAATTGATTGTGCACCCCTACGCGCTCCACCCTGACCGCGCTATTACGCAGGCGGACGGGGCTCCCCTTAGAACGGTGGAGGACGGGACGCGATCTCGCCGGGTACATAATTCTCCAACTCAGAGGAAACGATGTCGGCAAAGTACATCTTTGTGACTGGCGGCGTAGTGTCTTCGCTCGGCAAGGGACTGGCGGCGGCTTCGATTGGCTGTCTGATGGAAAGCCGCGGGTTGAAAGTGAACCTGCAGAAGTTTGATCCCTATTTGAACGTGGACCCGGGTACCATGTCGCCGTTCCAGCATGGCGAGGTCTTTGTCACCGATGACGGAGCCGAGACCGACCTCGACCTTGGGCACTACGAACGTTTCACGCACAGCAAGCTGTCCCGCGACAATAACTGGACCGCCGGCCGCATCTACGAAACCATCATCGCCAAGGAACGCCGCGGCGACTACCTCGGCAAGACCGTGCAGGTCGTCCCTCACGTTACCAACGAGATCAAGAGCGCCATGAAGAAAGTGGCACAAGACGTGGACCTCGCCATCATCGAAATTGGCGGTACCGTCGGCGACATCGAATCCCTGCCTTTTATCGAAGCCATCCGCCAGATGCGCCAGGAACTGGGCCGCGAAAATACGCTGTTCGTGCATGTCACCCTGGTGCCCTATATCGCCGCCGCGGGTGAATTGAAAACCAAACCCACGCAGCACTCGGTTAAGGAATTGCTCAGCGTGGGAATTCAGCCGGACATCCTGCTGTGTCGCACTGACCGCTTCCTCTCCAAGGACATCAAGTCGAAGATCGCCCTCTTCTGTAACGTGGAAGACGAGGCGGTAGTTACCGCCAAGGATGTGGCCTCCATCTACGAGGTTCCTCTCGGTTTCGCTCACGAAGGAGTTGACCGGTTGGCCCTGCGTTATCTGCGTATCGAGGCGAAAGAACCCGACCTCGCTCGATGGGAGGACTTGGTTCACCGCATCTACAACCCTAAGGACGAGGTCACAATCGGCATTGTCGGCAAGTATGTGGAATACGAGGATTCCTACAAGTCTCTGAAGGAGGCGTTGGTGCACGGCGCCATAGCTTATAACCTGAAGCTGAACGTGAACTGGATCGAAGCCGAAGGACTGGAGCAGAAAGACCAAAGCGTGCAGGCGCAGCTGGAGCACGTGGATGGGATCCTGGTGCCCGGCGGTTTCGGCAAGCGCGGCATTGAAGGCATGTTGAAAGGTATCCAGCACGCGCGCGAGAATAAAGTGCCATTCTTCGGGATCTGCCTTGGCATGCAGACGGCGTGCATCGAATTTGCCCGCAATGTCTGCGGGCTGGAGGAGGCAAACTCCAGCGAGTTCGATCCGGCGACGCCGCATCGCGTGATTTATAAGTTGCGCGAATTGCGTGGGGTGGAGGAATTAGGCGGCACCATGCGCTTAGGGGCATGGACCTGCAAACTTGAACCTGGCACCCTGGCGCATCAGGCTTACGGTCAGAATGAAATCAGCGAGCGCCATCGTCATCGCTACGAGTTCAACCGCGAGTACGAGAGCACGTTGACGGCGGGCGGATTGCGCATCAGCGGTTCAACCCCGGACGGGACTTATGTCGAGATTGTCGAGATTGCCGACCATCCCTTCTTCCTCGGCTGCCAGTTCCATCCGGAGTTCAAGTCGAAGCCGCTGGAGCCGCATCCGCTGTTTTCGGCGTTTGTGAAAGCGTCGTATGAAAATCGCTTGCGACGGCAAACGGAACACGAGGCGGTTGCGAGTAGAGATGTTCCACCGCCCGGAAAAGGTGAAGCACTGACGACGACCGTGACATAATTCCTTCCAAGTCGGCGATACTGAAAATCGGCGGAGGACGACTCTTCCTCATCGCCGGGCCGTGCGTTATCGAGAGCGAAGCTCACGCGCTGAAGATGGCTGAGGCGATCGCGGCTGTGGGTCGCGAGAAGAAGCTGCCGTACATCTTCAAGGCCTCGTACGACAAGGCCAACCGCACCTCGATTCGCAGCTTCCGCGGACCTGGCGTTGACGAAGGTCTGCGCATTCTCCGCAAGGTTCGCGAGGCCGTAAAGGTTCCCGTGCTGACCGACGTCCACGAAGTCGGCGATGTGCCGCGCGTGGCCGAAGCTGTCGACGTGATGCAGGTCCCCGCGTTCCTATGCCGCCAGACTGACCTGCTGGTCGCAGCAGGAAAGAGCGGCTGCGCGGTGAACGTCAAGAAGGGCCAGTTCGTTTCGCCGTGGGACATGCGGCACGCGGTCGAGAAGATCCACGAGGCGGGCGGCGAGCGCGTCTTCCTTACCGAGCGCGGCGCGTCGTTCGGCTACAACAATCTCGTGGTGGACATGCGTTCGCTGGCGATCATGCGGAAGTTTGCGCCGGTGGTCTTCGACGCGACACATTCGGTGCAACTCCCATCAGCTGGGGCTTCGAATGGCGACGGCGCAGTGCAGAGTGGAGGCCAGCCGGAGTTCATTCCGCTGCTCGCGCGCGCGGCCGTCGCTGCAGGTGTAGATGGCATATTCGTCGAGGTGCATGACCATCCCGCGCAAGCCAAATCGGATGGCGCCAACGCGCTGGACCTGAAGCTGCTGCCTGAATTGCTCGACCAGTTGCTTGCGGTGCATCACGCGGTTGAATAGCACCTGCGATGGGTGGAACGAGGCCTTCAATTCAATGCCGATTCCCACCTTTTGCTGGCCGAAACCGCCCCTTTAGCTTTAAAATATTGGGAGTTTCCCGGCTGGTCGCTATCCTCTTGATAGTTGATTCGTTCCAACTGACCGCGGCACCAATCCGCCCAGCCAATGTGCTTTGAGTCCGCCAAGGCGGCCAGAAGAAGGAGTTTTGTTTTGTCCAAGAAGACCTATTTGTTTACGTCGGAATCGGTGACCGAAGGTCACCCCGACAAGATCGCCGATCAAATTTCTGACGCGATTCTGGATGCCTGCCTGAAGGAAGATCCGCACAGCCGCGTAGCGTGCGAGACCCTGACGGCCACCGGCCTGGTCGTCATCGCCGGCGAAATCACCACCAAAGCTTATGTGGATTTCCAGTCGCTGGTGCGCGGCGTGGTCGCCTCCATCGGCTATGACAATGCGCTCTACGGATTCGATTCCAATACCTGCGCGGTCATCTCCAGCATCAACAAGCAGTCCGGCGACATCGCCATGGGTGTGGACACCGGCGGCGCCGGCGATCAGGGCATGATGTTCGGCTATGCCACCAACGAAAACGCCGACTACATGCCAACGGCAATTTCGTTAGCGCACAAGCTGTGCCAGCAGCTCACCACAGTCCGCAAGAACGGCACCCTTCCTTATCTCCGGCCCGACGGCAAATCCCAAGTCACAGTCGAATACGACGAGAACCACAAGCCAGTCCGCATCGATGCGGTCGTCATCTCCAGCCAGCACTCGGAGACGGTTTCGACCGAGGAGCTGCGGGCTGACATTCTGAAGCACGTCATCCAGGCCGCGCTGCCCGAGCACATGCTGGACGAGAACACCAAGTACCACATCAATCCGACTGGACGCTTCGTAATCGGTGGTCCAATGGGCGACACCGGACTGACGGGCCGCAAGATCATCGTCGATACCTACGGTGGAATGGGGCGTCACGGCGGCGGCGCATTCAGCGGCAAGGACCCGACGAAGGTCGATCGCTCGGCCTGCTACATGGCGCGTCACATCGCCAAGAACATTGTTGCCGCCGGACTGGCCGATCGCTGCGAAGTGCAGCTCGCTTATGCCATCGGCGTAGCTGAGCCGGTCAGCGTGCTGGTCGATACCTTTCGGTACCGCCAAGATTGACGAAGCCAAGATTGCCGATCTGGTTCGCGCGAATTTCAAGCTGACTCCGAAGGGCATTATCGAGTCGCTGAACTTGCGTCGTCCGATCTATCGCAAGACCGCAGCTTACGGGCACTTTGGCCGTTCGGATTCCGACTTCACGTGGGAAGCCACGGACAAGGCCGCGGCCCTGCGCGAGCAGGCCGGCCTTACGCACGCAAAAGCACAGAAAACGGCGCACGTAGCCAAGTAGATTTCCAGAAGCGGGGCGCCCACATTGAGCGTCCTTTCACGATTTTTCGCAGTTGCTCACGGCCCGCAGGAACGATCCCGCGCGGGCCGCGCAACCCAAGCAAATAGGAGCTTATGTCAACCACATCTACTCGCGTAGCTGGCGACGTCGCCAATCTCGCCCTCGCCGATATCGGCAAGAAGCGCATTGACTGGGCCAACCAGTCCATGAAGGTCCTGCAGATTATCCGTAAGGACTTCATCAAATCTCAGCCGCTGAAGGGCATCCGCATTTCCGCTTGCCTGCACGTCACCGCCGAGACCGCCAACCTGGCGATCACTTTGCGCGATGGCGGCGCCGACGTTGTGCTCTGCGCCTCCAACCCGCTGTCCACGCAGGACGATGTTGCTGCCTGCCTGGTGCGCGACTACAACGTTCCGGTCTATGCCATCAAAGGCGAGGACAACGATACCTACTACTCGCACATCATGTCGGCGCTGGACCACAAGCCGCACATCACCATGGATGACGGCGCTGATCTGGTGACCATCGCCCTGACCAAGCGCACCGATGTGCTCGACGGCGTGATTGCCGGCACGGAAGAGACCACCACGGGCATCATCCGTCTGCGCGCCATGGCGAAGCAGGGCGTACTGCGCTATCCCATCATCGCGGTGAACGATGCCGATACCAAGCACCTGTTCGATAACCGCTATGGCACGGGCCAGTCGACCATCGATGGCATCGTTCGTGCCACCAACTTCCTGCTGGCCGGCTCTAAGTTCGTGGTCGCCGGCTACGGCTGGTGCGGACGCGGACTGGCCAGCCGCGCGCGCGGCCTGGGAGCTGAGGTCATCGTCACGGAAATCGATCCCACGAAGGCCATCGAAGCCGTGATGGATGGCTACCGCGTGATGAGCATGGACGAAGCCGCCAAGATCGGCGACGTCTTCTGCACCGTCACCGGCAACAAGAGCGTTCTCCGCAAGGAACACTTCGAAGCCATGAAGGACGGAGCCATCGTTTCCAACTCCGGCCACTTCAACGTCGAGATCGATATTCCTGCGTTGGAGAAGATGTCATCGTCGAAGCGCACTACGCGTAATTTTGTCGAAGAGTTCTCGATGAAGGACGGTCGCAAGATTAACCTGCTGGGCGAAGGCCGCCTCATCAATCTGGCTTCGGCGGAAGGACATCCGGCGTCGGTGATGGATATGAGCTTTGCCGACCAGGCCTTGTCGGTTGAGTATCTGGTGAAGAACCACTCGTCGCTGGAGAAGAAGGTCTACGTGGTTCCGGAAGAGCTCGATAAGCGGGTCGCGAAACTGAAGCTGGAGTCCATGGGCATCAAGATCGACCGCCTGACTCCGGAGCAGGAAGAGTACCTGGCGAGCTGGTCGGAAGGAACATAAAGACAGTGGTTAGTGAATAGTGGTTAGTGGATAGAGGGCGGCAGCGATGCCGCCCTTAATTTCGAAGCCTTCCGCTAGGAGCGACGACTACGACACTTGGGTGCCCCGTTCTAGCCTTCATTTTGGCTAGGGCGGGGCCTTTGACTTGATACCAGCTCGATGCAGAGGAATATCTGTGGGCCGCGTCTTAGCTGACTGCTGACGGCTGAGAGCTGACGGCGGTCTTCCTGCTGCTTACAAACGCCAACACCAACGCCAGCCCGGCGACTCCCATCAGCAGCATCACGCACGCGGGCCATCCACCGGCTATCCACGTCCATCCGGTGACGATCGCTCCCAGGCTGCCGCCGACGTAGTAGAACGTAACGTACAGACCCGCTGCCGAAGACCGCGCTCGGTCGGCGACGATCCCAGTTTGCACGGTGCCGACGGCCTGGTAGATGAACACGCCCGACGAAGCCAGCGCTAGTCCTGCAACGATGACTGTTAGCGAGTGCACCAGGGTCAAGATCAATCCCACTGAGGTGAAGCACACGGCAAAGAACGCTGTCAGGCGAATCCCATAGTGGTCTAGGCAGCGGCCCGACAGTGGGGTCACGATCAGTCCCAGCAAATAGACGAAGAAGACGCTTCCCAGTTGTTCGGAGTTCAGGTGATAGGGCGGGTTGGCGAGATAGAAGTTGGCGTAGGTGAAGGTTCCCACCAGGCAGAAGAGCGCGGCAAATCCCATCCCGAAGACGGCGAGCAGCCGCGGATTTCGCAGGTGCTGCCATCCTTCAAAGACCGAGTGACCGATGCTGGCCGAGCGCACGAAGCGTTTCGCTCGTGGCAGCGACCACTGCACGATGATCGCTCCTGCAAGATTGACGATCCCGATGACAACAAATGCGTCGCGCCACGAAAAATGATGCGATACCACGCCCGAGATGTATCGTCCTAGGAAGCCCCCTAGCACCGTCCCCGAAATGTATGCTGACATCGCCCGGCCCACGTGTTGCCGCGGGAACTCCTCGTTGATGTAGGCCATGATGACGACGATTACGCCCGGCACGAACACTCCTTGCATGAATCGCCAGAAGATGAGCTGGTGCAGACTTTGCGAAGTCGCGGCCAACAGAGTAGGAGCGGTCAAAACGTAAAGCGACGGGACGATGACTTTCTTGCGACCGACGGATTCCGCCAGCAAGCCGATGAAAGGCGCGGTCAAGGCCATCGCCAGGATAGTCGCGCTCACCGTCAACGAGACTGCAATCTCGGAGGCGTCAAATATGCGCTGCAAATAGGGAAGCAGCGGCTGGGTGTCATACACGTTCAGAAACGTGCACATTCCCGCCAGCATGCAGGCGACGATCGCCACCCGCGGCGGGGAGTCGGCGTCTACGCTGGTAATTGAGTTGGGAGCGGTGACATCCATCGTGAAAGAGCGTGAGAACGCATGCTGATGGACGTCATCCTGGAATGGCAATCGTCCAACCGAGAATTATAGGGGAAGGAGCCAGTGGCTATTGTGACGCCTATAACACTACGAGAGTGATGCCCTTATTGCCTTTGCCCAGGTCACTGTCGCTCTTCAGCTCGGGCATTTGCTTGAGCAACTCCCAGCTACGTTCGTCGCTGGTGCGCCAATTTTCGCCGTAGATGCAATCCCGAATTTCCTTTGCCTGGGCCATTTGCCGGAGTGTGGATTGCAGTGCGATGCGCAAGTCTCCTCCGAAGCCGCTGGAGCCATAGCCGTGTATTACCTTGAGCACCCGGACGCCGCTCTGCTGCGCGACCCGCAGCTCGGAACTTAGCCGTGAGCGCGCTTGCGGTACACTCGGCATTCCAAGTTCGAGGTTCACGGTCTTCATGCCAGTCCCCATTGCCGTGCTCTCCTCGGCAACATAATCAAGAACACGATATCATCTCTAACTCGGTGATCTTCGATGAAAGATATTGCCGCATGGGCCCTGGAAACCGCTAAGCTGCGAGGCGCCTCGCATGCTGAGGCCCGCATCGTGGACGATCGCAACCGTTCACTGGCTACCAAGAATGGCCGGATCGCGAGCGCTTCCGACTCGGAATCGCTGGGCATTGGCATTCGCGTTATCGCCAATGGAGGATTTGGCTTTGCTGCTACTGATGATTTGTCGCGGCCGGGGGTTGAGGTCTGCGCGGCCCGGGCAGTTGAAATTGCCAAGGCGTCGTCAACCGTAAAGTCGCAGGAGCTATATCTGGTGCCGGAGCCACCCGCCAACGCTGAGTGGGCCTCGCCTTGCCGCATTGACCCGTTTACCGTCTCCATCGAGAAGAATCTGGAGCTGCTGTTCGCAATCGACGCTGCGTTACTTGCAGTGAAAGGCGTGACCCTGGCGGAAACCAACATGAACTTCCGGCGCTATGAACAGTGGTTCTACTCGTCGGAGGGATCCGAGATTCACCAGACCACAATTACCTCCGGTGCAGGTTACGCGGCGTACTCATTTCAAGGTACGGAGATCCAGAAGCGCTCGTACCCCAACTCCTACGGCGGCCAATTTCAGGGCAGAGGCTACGAGCTGATCGAGGAGTTAGACTTGCTGGCTCATGCACCCGAAATTGCCGAGCAGGCGGTCGCTTTGCACTCGGCGGAGCAATGTCCGGAAGGCAAATTCAACGTGGTTCTCGACTCGTCGCAGCTGGCGCTGCAAATCCACGAGTCTATCGGTCATCCCATCGAACTTGATCGCGTACTGGGCATGGAAGCTAATTTCGCCGGGACCTCGTTTCTTACCCTCGACAAGCTTCGCACGTTGCAGTATGGCAGCGAAATCGTGAACGCAGTAGCCGATGCCACGCCAGCGCACGGCCCAGGGCTTGGCACATTTGCCTATGATGACGAGGGCGTAGCAGCGCAGTGTACGCCAATCATAACGAACGGCCTGTTCACCGGGTACCTGACTTCGCGCGATACGGCGGCGGCAATCGGGGCAACGCGCAGCGGCGGCTGCTTGCGCGCCGAGAGCTGGAACCGGCTTCCCATCGTCCGCATGACCAACGTCAGCATTCTGCCGGGCGAGTCGCCGCTGACGCTCGAGCAGCTCATCGCATCCACGGACCATGGCATTCTGATGGAGACCAATCGTTCCTGGTCGATCGACGATAAGCGCTTCAACTTCCAGTTTGGTTGCGAGATTGGGTGGGAAATCGTCGGCGGCAAGCGCGGACGGATGCTGAAGAATCCTTCTTATTCGGGCATCACGACCGAGTTCTGGAACTCGATGGACGCTATCTGTTCGCGCGATGAGTGGACGTTGTGGGGCACTCCCAACTGCGGCAAAGGCCAGCCCCAACAGGTGATGGGAACCGGACACGGCGCGGCGCCGGCGCGGTTTCATAACCTCGCGGTGGGCACGGCGTACAAAGGAAACGAATAGCGATGCTGGATCGCGATCAGGCCAACGACATCTTCGACAAACTGCGGCGGTTTTCACAGGCTGACGAGATTGAGTTGCTCATTTCCGGCGGCCGTAGTGCGCTGACCCGCTTCGCCAATAACACGATTCATCAGAACGTCGCCGAAGAGGAGTACCACATTTCCGTGCGAACCGCGTTCGGAAACCGCACGGCTCGCGCCAGCACCAACAAACACGATGATGAGAGCCTCCGCCGCGTGGTGCAGTCATCCGAAGCGTTGGCCCAGGTACAGCATCCCGATCCCGATCTGCTGCCGATGCCCACAAAAGAAGATGTGGCTGCCACAACTGTGGACGTCGATGAGGCTCCCCTAAACCGCTACTTCGACGCCACAGCCGCACTCACGCCAGGGGAGCGGGCTACAGCCGTGGCCTCCATAGTGGACGTTGCCAGAAAGCACAACCTTGAGGCTGCCGGCATCTTCTCGTCAGCTGAGATTGTTGAGGGCATCTTCAATTCAAAGGGAGCGGACGGCTGGTACGAGCAAACGCTCGCCGAAGTTTCCATAAGCATGCTCGATAGCTCGTCCTCTGGATGGCAGAAGGCGAACTCGCCCGACGTTGCGCAGCTTGACCCCATGCGGCTGGCCGAAGTTGCAGCCACAAAAGCTATCGAATCAAGAAACCCTCATGATCTGGCTCCCGGGAAGTATACGGTCATCCTGGAGCCGGCCGCCGTGCTCGACATTGTGGGATTCATGTTCTGGGACTTCGGGGGCGCAGCACTGCTGGAACAGCGTTCGTTCCTGAACGATCGAATTGAAACTCCCCTTTTTGGGGAGAACATCACGGTCTGGGACGATGTGTATCACCCCCTTCAGGTTGGAGTGCCATTCGACGGCGAGGGGATAAAAAGGCAGCGAGTGAAGCTGATCGAGAACGGAGTGGTGCAAGCTGTGACGTATTCGCGCTCCAGTGCACGGCGCATGCTGGAGTCAGAAATGGCCGCCAAGGTTGGTCCGGTGCGACCTACAGGTCATGGATTCGCATTGCCGAGCGAGATCGGCGAAGCGCCGCTTAACATCGTATTTGCTGGTTCTGAGGAGGGTGAATCGCGAACACTTGAACAGATGATTGCCTCTACTGAGCGTGGCATTCTGGTAACCCGTTTCTGGTACATCCGGGAAGTCGATCCCTACGAGAAAATGATGACCGGCATGACGCGGGATGGTACATTTTTAGTCGAAAACGGCAAGGTTACTTGCGGCGTCCGGAACTTTCGTTTCAACGAAAGTCTACTGCGTATGTTGAGCAACGTTGAGGCATTGGGCGTTCCGGTACGCTCCTGTGGGGAAGAATCGTTCGACATGGTGGTGCCCCCAATAAAAGCGCGCGACTTTAACTTCACCGAGACCACAAAATTCTAGCCTGGCAAATGGCCCAACCCTGAGTCTTTGCGGTCAAAATCAACATAAGCCGTTTGTTTACAAATACTTGCTTTGGCGCAAACCGAACGCGACCATCCCATCGCCTCCGCGATCGCCGAGTGATAAACTGCACCCATCTCTTCGGTTCGGTCCATTATTCACTCCTGGAACCAAACTAGCGGGGACGCTTCCAGAGATTTTTCTGCGTCACGAGACTCCCTTAATGGTACTTTGGTAAGTAACGGTCCAATCGTTACCTGACATGCGCTATCGGTAACCTTTTATGAGTACTGGCCACCAGTCTGAGTTGCGTAATTCGATTCGATTTCCTCTACAGCTTCAGGTAATTCTGAAGACCGCCACGGCAGAATACCGCGCTAAGACGATCGATATCTCAGCTGGCGGCATTCTGTTTCACGCCGAAGCCGACATTACCGTAGGCGCGGAGGTGGAGTTCACCATCGAAATGCCGGGTGACGTTCTGGGAACGGACCATGCGGTCTTCGTGAAATGCCAAGGCCGGGTAGTGCGGTCCTCGGAAGAAGCTTCGGCACGAAGTATAGCGGTTGTCATAGATGAATACCACTTTGAACGTGTCTAAACACGCGCCTGAGGGCGATGACCCCGTTCATCGCGGCCGCGACGACGGCCAGCTGGGCTCGCCTATAAACCCGGTCCGAATTATTCTCGCGGACTCCGAGGCTATTTTCCGCGTAGGAATGGCCAGAATTTTCTCGGGGGAGAGCGACTTGCAAGTGGTGGCGCAAACCGACAATCTGCCCCAGACCATTCATGTCGTTGCCGAAACTGCCGCCGACGTTATTCTCTTCGAAGCTGGTTTATCCCCGACGCCGGCGGAAGCGATCAGCGAAGTGGCCAGGCGGGCCCTTCCCGGAGCCAAGTTGATTCTGGTTACGCAGCGGGCCGGCGAGCAGGAAACCGTGGATTACCTGCGCCGCGGAGTGCGAGGAATTCTCACCCGCGCAGTCTCGCCAGACTTATTAGTGCGTTGTGTGCGCAAGGTTGCAGCCGGTGAAACCTGGCTGGACAAGCAGGGTGTTAACTGGGTGATTGAAGCCTACCGCTCTCAAGCTCTGCAAGGGGCTGCTCCCAAACAGCAACTGCGTCTCACCGAGAAGGAAATGCTGATCATCAGTGGGGTCACGCAGGGACTGAAGAACAAGGACATAGCGCGAGAGGTCGGAACTACAGAGCAGGTCGTAAAGAATTACTTGCGTAAGATTTACGACAAGCTTCAGGTGGCGGACCGCCTTGAGTTAGCTCTTTACAGCATGCATCATCGTCTGCTGGATGGCTATGTCGCCCGGCCCGCACGCGAAGCGCGGCAGGAAGTCGAATCTCCCAGTGGCGCCGCAGGGACAACTCAGGCGGCAACCGCCTCGGCTTCTCTGAGTGATCAGGCGTCTTCTCATCAGCCAGAACGGCCAAAGCACGATTCCAATTCGTCCGACCACTGAATCATCGGGTTCACAACGTTTATCCTCCTGGGCGCCATCCGAGCCGCCAAAGACCTGATTTGTGGGTGACGACGATATTGCGATAGCGTTGTTGTGCAAGACTCCAGTCTCGAGGGAATCATGATCTGTCTGAATTTCGCCTTCCGAAAGAGTTCGATAACGCGCGTTGCGCTAATTGCCCTGACGGCTGTTTTGTCATGCTTCGGGCAATCAACCCCTCAGCTTGCTCCAGACTTGCGCAATAAAATTGATGGCATCGCTCGCAATGTGTTGGCGACGACGGGTGTTCCCAGCGCTTCAGTGGCCGTGGTGGAAAGTGACAAAGTTGCTTACGTGCAAGCTTACGGTGAGGCGCGTCTCGACCCGCTGGTGCCGGCGCAGGTGCAGATGCGTTACAGCATTGGCTCCATCAGCAAGCAGTTTACGGCAGCTGCGATTCTCATGCTGGCCGAGGAAGGCAAGCTGTCGCTCGATGATACGGTCGCGAAGTACGTGCCCGGCCTAACCCGAGGAAATGAGGTCACCATTCGCGAGCTTTTGTCGCATACCTCCGGGTACCAGGATTTCTGGCCACAGGACTACGTCCCACCGTTAATGCTGCAACCCATCAGTGCGGACGGCATCATGGATCGCTGGGCGCGCAGGCCGCTGGATTTCGATCCCGGTACGCAATGGCAATACAGCAACACCAATTATGTGATTGCCGGGGTGATTGTGGAGAAGGTCTCTGGCGTGCCGCTTCTGCAGTTGCTGAGCAAACGCGTCTTCTCGCCTTTGGGAATGAAGAGTGTGGCCGATACCAATGAGAACAAGCTTCCGCCGACCGATCCGACTGGATATCTTCGCTACGCTTTGGGGCCCCTGCATCCCGCTCCCAGGGAGGGCAAGGGTTGGATGTTCGCTGCCGGCGAACTCGCCATGACCGCTGAGGACCTGGCTTTGTGGGATATATCGATGATTCAGGAAACCATCCTCAAGCCGGCTTCTTACCATGAAATGGAAACCGAGGTGATGTTGAAGAATGGAGCGGGTACGCGTTATGGTCTCGGCGTCCAAGTGACGAGCATCGACGGCCATCGGGTGCTGGAGCATAGTGGCGAGGTATCGGGCTTTACCGCCGACAACATCGTAATGCCGGACGATAAGATTGCGGTTGTGGTGTTAACCAACCAGGACGCGGCGCAGGCTGCATCAGGAATCGCCAGCCAGGTGAGGGCTGCGCTCCTTCGGGCCGAGAACCCGCACGATCCTAAGCAGGATGCGCTCATCCGCGAAGTGTATGACGGTTTGCAGCAGGGCAAGATCGACCGGTCGCTCTTTACCGATAACGCCAACGCCTATTTCACCGACCAGGCGCTCAAGGATTACGCTGCCAGCCTGGGTCCTCTCGGCCGTCCGCAGAGCTTCACCCAGAGGCGTATTTCAGCGCGGGGAGGAATGACGGAGCGGGTCTACGATGTGAAATGCGCGAGTAAGAACTTGGTCGTCGTGATTTACGAAACCGCCGATGGGAAGTTTGAGCAATACATGATCGCTGCAAACTGACGTCCGGAAGGCGCCTGAAATTCCTCGTAGCGGTCTGCTTGCTGGGGGACTACAATAATGGGTTCCGGCAATGGCATTCTTATCTATGGGTGACGGCGCCGAATTGTGTCCACTTCCTGATTCATGAGGCGATATGAAGGGTGATCCTAAGGTTATTGCTTTCTTAAACGAAGTGTTGAAGGCGGAGTTGACGGCCATCAATCAGTACTTCCTGCATGCTGAAATGTGCGAGAACTGGGGATACAAGCGGCTCGCTAAACTGGCGAAGAAAGAATCCATTGAAGAGATGATGCATGCCGAGAAGTGTATGGAGCGAATTCTCTACCTCGACGGCACCCCAAACATGACCGACTACTTTAAAATCAACATCGGCGCTACGGTTGAGGCACAATTGAAGAACGATCTCCAACTGGAATACGACGCGGTCAAGCGCCTGAATGACGGTATCAAGTTGTGCACGGCTGCCAACGACGGAGGCTCACGCGACCTCGCGGAAAAGATTCTCGGCGACGAAGAGCACCATATCGACTGGCTGGAGGGGCAACTGCACGCTATCAGTGAGATGGGAATCGCCAATTACCTGGCACAGCAACTGAAGGAAGGCGAGTAAACCAAGGCGGGTTCTGGCGCCGGACTCCTCGGCCCACGATACGTTACAATCATAAGGACGCGGTAGTTCACGCGTGTTTCCGCAGGATCCTTTTCCCCACGGAGAGATGGCCGAGTGGCTGAAGGCGCACGCTTGGAAAGCGTGTATACTCGAAAGGGTATCCAGGGTTCGAATCCCTGTCTCTCCGCCATAATTTCAATCGCTTACCAACAACAGCAGTACATTTGCAGCCAGCCACGCATAATTTCTTTCCCCTACACCTGCTGCCGGTTCTCTTGAAAGAAATTGCTCTGAGATACCTACGCCTCTCTCCGGCACGATCGCTGCAAAAATGATTTCACACGTTGTGACGAAAGTCATAGGCGTGTGCAGCGGCTGTTTGTAGCCTTGAACCGGAAGGAACAAGGGGTGCCATCAACACTGCAATTCCGCGATTTGGAGGCGATCCAGACGGTCGGTGCTCCAGTGTCGGCGAGCGAGCGACAGGCTGGTGAGAATTTCCCCCCAAGACGCAAAAAGTTGGCGCGTCGTGATGATCGGGAGTATTCGCAACCGCTTCGCTTGAGCGTGCAGGTCGCGTTTCTTGCCCTCAACATCTGGATAGGAACGCAGTTTTATTACTGGGTGCGATGGGCAGAGAGCGCGGGCCGCGGCAGGATGACAGAGCGCCCGGCAGGTGTGGAGGGCTGGCTGCCAATCGAAGGCCTGATGCAGGTCAAGTATGTCCTCGTTACCGGGTGGCTCCCGCGCCTGCATCCTGCAGGCTTTTTCCTGTTCGTGGCTTTTGTAGTCATCTCGTTGCTGTTTCGGAAATCGTTCTGCGGATGGCTCTGTCCTGTCGGAACGGCGTCGGAATACTTGTGGAAGCTGGGGCGTTACACGTTTCGACGCAACTTCCATTTGCCACGAGCGCTCGACCTGCCGCTGCGCGCACTCAAATATCTGCTTCTGGCCTTCTTCGTATACGCCGTGGCCAGTATGTCGGCAGCAACGATCGCCGAATTCCTGGCCGCCCCTTACGCACTTGTCGTCGATGTGCGCATGCTGAACTTCTTTCGTTATCTCGGCACGACCACAGCGTTTGTCATCCTTGGCTTGGCGATTGCGTCGATCTTCTTTCAGAATTTCTGGTGCCGCTATCTGTGCCCGTATGGCGCTCTGATGGGGCTGACGGCAATCTTCAGTCCCCTACGAATCGCGCGCAATCCGGACGCATGCATTGATTGTGCAAAATGCGCCAAAGCCTGCCCGGCTGCCCTACCCGTAGACAAGCTGGTACAAATTCGTTCAGCCGAGTGCATGGCATGCCTGGAGTGCGTGGCCGTGTGTCCGGCGAAAGAGGCGTTAGTGATCGCCACGCCGGGGGCGAAAATCCGGCGCGGCATTCCGGCTTGGGCCATGGCTGCGGGCATCGCCATCATCTTCTCCGGCCTCGTTGGGTACGCCAAAATCAGTGGGCACTGGGAAACGCACCTCCCCAAGCAACTCTACCTGCAACTGGTGCCGAGTGCGAATGAGCAGCAGCACCCAATGACATTTGATCGATAATTATCGACGCTCCTCACCGTACCGATAAGTTGGCCAGTGTTTACGAAATGCATCCATTTCACTTGACCGAATAACGCCCATCTGTGGCTCGGATCGGCGCGAGATGCCAACTTCTAGCTCGTGTAGTTTCGGTGGGGCGGGATATCTCGCCAGTATGCGACGGCCGGTTGTCTCCCCGGTGCGACAGCTACTCGGCAGTGGCCTTTCTCTTATCGGGGAGGTCCCATTTGCTGCAAGAAATTGCAATCTTGTCAGTCTCGTTCTCTTCTTTTCATAGAGATAAAAGCGGTATAGGAAATGCAAAAGTGGCTATTGGGAGTGGTGTTCCATTCTGGCTGGACTAGAAAATGCACCGAGTGCGGGGTGGTACCAATGATTTCTCGCGGCAACATGACATTACGGAAAGGAAAGGCAGAGGCAAGATCGTCTGAGTCTGGTCAGACGCTTGTGGAGTTTGCCATAGCCGCCATGGTTTTTCTCCTCCTTTTGTTCGCGACCATTGACTTCGGCTATTTGTACTACGTGAAAGTTACGTTGCAAAATGCGGTCCGGCAAGCGGGAAGGTATGCCATTACAGGAAGCTGTTCGGCAGGCACGGACTGTTTTGTCACCGGTACAACCGACCGATACCACTCCATCATTCAGGTTGCTCTGGCGTACTCGTTTGGTCTCATTAGTGCTTCCGATGTCTCGATAACCTGTTTGCCGCCGCCTATCGGTCGGAGTGGCGGATGCCCCGGTTATGGAGGCGGCGCCGGCGGTCCCGGCGACACCGTCATGATCACCGCGACCTATCAGTGGAATCCTGTGACCGCTTTGATTTCGAAATTCTTTACCAACGGTAGCTATACGTTTAGCGTGAGCGCCACTTTTAAGAACGAAGCTTTTCCACCCCCGGCCACCTAGCTAAAGGAAAGCAAACATGACGTTCGGGAAAGACAAGCTCGCGGCAGAAGAATCTGGTCAAGCCCTGGTCGAGATTTCCCTGATACTGCTGATGCTAGCCATTTTTGTGTTTGGGATCATCGATTATAGCCGTGCGATCTATGACACCGAGGTAATCAAGAACCTGTCCGGAGAAGGGTCGAGCCTGGCTTCACGCGGTACCTCCGCCGCTAATACTGTGTTAGCCGTAATTAACGATGCGGGTACAGGAGGGGCGACCGACCTAACCATGAGCAGTCGTGGATGTGTGATTGTTACCTCAGTCACAAGTCCCACTGCTGGTTCCTACAGAGTCACCGGCCAAGCAGTTTCCTCGCCGTGTAACTCAGGGACAAGCAAGATTGGAGGCTGCCCGAGCGGTAGCTGCGGAGCGGCCACACTTCCCGGCAGCGTTCAGACAGTTTTAGCGGCCAACCTTAACACGACCATTTATGTAACTGAGGTATTTTACAATTTCAACGCGGTGACCCCCATCGGGGGCTTGCTAACAACTACCGACTTACTTCCTGCGCAGCTGTACGATGCAGCCTATTACTAAACGGACTAAATGTGAGAACGAGAGAGGGAAGCATTATGCGCGGCAATATCGCACGAGAGGAGCACGGGCAGATTCTTGTCTTTTTTGCGCTGGCATTACCTCTACTCATCTTATTCACGGCCGCTGCGATTGATATGGGGCTCATCTATGTCACCAAGGCCAAGTTGTCCAAAGCCGTGGATGCCGCATGCCTTACGGGCATAAAGAACTTTTCGCAAGGCGAAACTATCGCCAATTCTCTGGCCACCGACATCTTTGACGCGAACTTCGGCGCTAGTCCTCCTACGCCTGCCTTTACCTGGACAGCCGGAAGCGCCACAACGCCAGTAGCGCTACAGGTGAGCGCTACGGCCACGGTAAATACACTCTTCATGAAGTATCTTCCACAGTTCACAACCTGGACTCTTAGAGATACTGCAACCGCCAGTCGAAGCAACTTGGTTATGTCGCTGGTCCTGGACCGATCTGGTTCCATGGGCCCCGATGGGGGAATGACGGCGCTGCAAACGGCGGTACCGAATTTTGTCGCCGACTTCGTCAACGGTACGGACCATATTGCGCTGATTAGCTTTGCGTCGAATTCTTCGGTTGACGTACCCTTGACCGCCTCCTTCTTGACGCCAATTAAGAACGCGGTCGCGAGTATGAACCCTTCTGGCGGCACTTTCGGCACGGGGGCAGGGACAAACACGTCTTTTAGCACAAGCTACGGTCCACCGCTTTCCATGGCGGACAACCAAAATAGCAGCATATCGTATGTGCAAGAAACCAAGGTGGTGGTTTATTTTACGGACGGCTTGATGAACACTATTCAAGACACTTTTAATTGCACCAACAATCCGCCCGGTCCCACGCTCTACAATTACGGCGGCTACGACCTCCCTCAAGCGGGAGTCGCAGCATTAGTTCCGACGGATGGAACTCAATGGGCAGACATCCCCACGACCGGCCCACCACCGTATGGCACCCGCAGTGGCACTTGTAGCGGCGTTACCTCGTTCTTTTCACAACAGTTCCAAACGACCAAAACGTTTACTCGCTCGAATGTTACCGCTGAGACTCAATGGCGGGCCATTTATACGGCTAACGCGATGCGTTCCGAGAGTCCGATCGCAACCTACATTTATGTTATTGGCTTGGGTAGCAGCGTGAGCGGTAGCGTACCCACCGAAGCTTTCCTGGCGACGCTGGCTAACGACCCGAATGGTCCGTCAAGCTACACTGGCGCTGTTTACAATTCCGGCCTACCGCCTGGGTTGTTCCTTACGGTACCCAACTGTCCTTCGGCGGCTTGCACTGCCGAATTGAATACGGCTTTTCAGACAATCGCGGCTAAGATCTTGCTCCGTTTGACGCAATAGGGGGCGTCATTCCCACGCTGCTCTCGACTTGATATCGGTCCCGACTTCAACCTTCCATCATGAATTATGTTCCGGTTAACGGGCTGCGGTTGTTGGTCGTAGAGGGCTGCACACTCATTGTCGCTCTCGGCATTGTATTCGCGGTTATCCGCGTGGCCCGCGCGTCGCTTAGGCGACCTCACTGGCTGGATTGGATGCTCGCAGGTAATTCCCGCGCGGTGCTCCTGGTGATCGCGACCGCCCTCTTAGGACGAGCCTTGCTGCTACCTCTGATCGGAGTTCCCAAGCCGCGCATCAACGACGAATACAGTTATTTGCTAATGGGGGATACGTTTGCCCACCATCGGCTTACCAATCCGACTCCACCGTCATGGCAACATTTCGAAACGTTCCATGTGAACCTCACTCCCACCTATCATTCGAAATATCCGGTATCGCAGGGACTGGCGCTGGCTTTCGGCGGGGTAGTTTTTCATCAGCCATGGGTTGGGGTTTATCTAAGTACAGCGCTGCAATGCGGCGCAATCTGCTGGGCGCTGCAGGCCTTTGTCCCTCCGCCATGGGCGTTTCTTGGTGGCCTGTTGGCCGTGCTGCGCCTGGCTCTATTCAGCTACTGGATGAACTCGTACTGGGGAGGGTCCGTGGCTGCCCTTGGTGGCGCCGTCGCGCTGGGCGCGGTGGTTCGGCTATTCGACCCGGGGCGCACGAACCGTGGCCGGTCCGGACTGGCTTGTGCATTTGCGATTGCGCTGCTCATCCTGGCTACATCGCGCCCCTATGAAGGCTTTGCATACTCTATTCCGCTGCTTGCTTATTTTGCTTATCAATCGGGGAGGGTCGCGATCAGCGGGAAGATGAGCCTGGCCGCAATCGTGCTGCCCGCCATGGCGATCGGCTTGGCCGGAGTGGGCCTCATGGGCTTCTACAACAAGCAAACTACCGGCAGCCCTCTTCTGTTGCCGCACCTTCTGAACGAGCGAACCTACTCTCGACTTCCGATATTGTTGTTGCAGAAACCAAAGTCCGATTTCGCATTTCGAGATCCCGTCTTCGAGAAGTTCTTTAAGCTTACGGAAGAAGAGTACGAGTACCAAAAGACCAAGTCCCTCGCCGGACTTATCGGCGTAGAGAGTGAGCGGTTTGGAGGCGACTGGTTCTTCTATGTTGGCCCCGCATTGTCGTTCCCAGTATTGCTGGGGTTCCTCGTCAGCTTGAAAAACCAACGCTTGCGAATTGTTGTTGCAGTCACATGCTCGACGGCAATTGCCTTGGCCATATGCATCTACACCATGCCTCACTATGCCGCGCCGGTCACCGTGGCCGTATACATTTTCGCAGCCGAAGGTCTTCGTTATATGTGGAAGCAACACAAGGACGGAGAGCGTGCCTTTGTCATTGCCGTGTGCCTCACGGTGGCCGGGGTGTCGCTAACCAGGCAAACCGGCAGCGCAGCAATGAATGCCCAGTTCGCTTATCCGGACGCTCGCAAACTAATAGGCCAACAGTTGAAAGATGAGCCGGGAAAGCAAGTTGTTCTGGTGTCGTATGACCTCGACCGGCACGATCCGGGAAATGAGCTTGTGCATAACGGCGCAGACTTCCAGACGGAGAAGATATTGTGGGCGCGATCGAAAGGGCAGAGGAGTGATGCGGAGCTTTGCCAGGCTTATCCGGATAGAACGTTTTGGGGGGTTACTACCGACGACCACAATGTTTCGTTGCGCCCGCTCGACCTTTGCAAATGAGGCGGGAGCGGCTACGGCTGTCCGAAGCCCAAGTTGACGGTCTTCTGTTCGAGGTAGCCGAGGACTCTATGCCTGTCGGCAGTGATCAGGGTCTTTCGTTGCCACGTCCCATAATCCTTCTTGCGCATAGAAATCATGTGCTCGCCAAGAGATAGAACTTGGGAGTACGGGGTGGTTCCAACATAGACGCCGTCAATGTAAACCTCAGATCCTACCGGGCTCGACCAGAACTCGATTGTGGCATTTTGCACGACTGGCTTGGGCATCGCTTCTGAGTGGGCGGATTCCAAGACAGGTATTTTAGGGGGTTCTGAAGGTGGGTTGTCCACGTTGCAATTGACGTAGTAGACGGACAGAGGCGCTGCGAAAGGCCTCTGCTGCGGCGCAGGCTGATTGCTAGCGCGAATATCCGCCACCACATGCTCGAGCATGGCCTCTCGCGAGCGAGTCGAATCAGGTCTGTATTGCGAGACCATGCCCCCCTGCTGATTGTAGGCCCGCATGAAAAGCACCTTGTACCTGTCCACATATTCCAGGTTCATGGTGGCGGTGGCCGCTGTATTAACGGCTCCGATGTAGGAATAATCCCAGGTGCCCCCATAGCTGCTCACGACGGCCTCATTCGCCGACGGAGGCGGAGTGCGCGTGTAGGTGTGGGCTGTGGGAGTAAGTCCGTCAAAGCTGGACTCCAAGCTCGAAACAACAATTACGTAATTGTTTTTCCTGGGATCGGGTATTTGGGAGAAACACAAGTCCGTATTGTCCTTCAGATGCTTCTTGTCACCGATCCATTTAGCGGCAAATTTCGGAATGGCCGGTACTGGCTGTCCGCCCTCCGCAATAGAGAAGGAGACATTCTTTGAGCAAGAAGGTGTAGCGGCGTTGAAGGTTTGTCCGAAGGCAACTGGACTCGCCAAGGACATCGCAACCACGGCACATATTAGCTTCATCGCAATCTTCAGCTTACGGAACGGTGAGTTAGCGCTCTCATTCCTCGATCGATAGTTCATCACCGATCGAGGTTAACGTCTGAGCAATTACACCGGCCGGCAACTCGAGGACAGAGCGCGCCCTCCAGTGCAGACCTGTCATTCGGAACGGTGCTACAGCCGGCGACAGATGGATTACCTGCCACTTGCGGTCCACGAAAACAACATCGATCGCGAACCGCATGGCCACGGTGTGTATGGCCTGCGAGGGGACAATCAACAGCCCCTCACCAGGCCCCAGCCCACACTTACCAAGCAGTCCCACAAGCCGGGTCATGCTGGTGTCGGCAATAGCGATTCGATCGCCGAGGACGGTGTCCCTGGTGTCGTTACGGATTCTCACCTTTTGCATTTCGAAGCCGGTCTTTAGTGTCTGGCAGTAGCGTGCTTTGCCGAAGCCATCCGTTTACGTCGGGCCACGATGACGGCCAGCAAGATTACCGCGACTATTCCTGCACCGATTCGAATCATCAATACGCTGTCCATAATTGAAATCCTCCAGTTGTTGTGTTGCGTTTAGCTAAAGGCCTCGATCAGCGAAAGCGCCGCCGGCCCAAGGAGCACGACAAAAATTGCCGGGAAAATAAAGAAAACCAGCGGGAAGATCAGCTTGATGGTGGTCTTGGCGGCCCGCTCTTCGGCTTCCATCAGGCGCTGATTCCGCAAGGCATCGGCAAACTGTCCGAGAGCATTGGCGATGGGTGTACCCAGGCGATCGGTTTGAATCAGCATGGTCGCAAATTGGCGCACCGTCTCCAGATCGATGCGATCGGCCATGCTTCTCCACGCCTCAACCCGGACTTTACCAGCGCGTTGTTCCCGGCTGATGATCAGCAGCTCTCCACTCATCTCGGGATAGACAAGTTCCATCTCTTTGGCGATCCTGAGCACGGCATGGTCCATGCCCAGACCCGCTTCCATGCAGATGACCATCAAATCCATTACATCGGGCAAAGCGACAGCAAGTTTAGCCTTGCGCCGGCTCATCGCCAGCATGAGGAAGATGTCAGGTGCGAAGAACCCGGCAGCACCCAGCAGAAGACTGGCCAGAAGCATGTTGTCGCGGCCAGTGAACGTAGCCAGCAGGATGCCCACTACGGGAGAAAGCAGCTTCGCGCTGAGAAACGTATCGACGTCCTCAGGCTTACGAAATCCGGCAACCCCCAAGCGGTAGGCCAGTTCGTCATCGCGTGATCGTAACCAGTCGCGGAACGGAGCTAGCGGCTGGGTAGCCAGAGAGAGCAGGTCGCTGACCTGGTACCTGGAGCCGGCGGCAGGCAGAGACTGCAATTCAGCAAGTCTCGCCTCGGTCGGCGAGGGATCGCCTACGACAGTAAAGATGAGGAGGGCGCTCAGACCCAACAGCGCCAGACCTGCGAAAATCGAAATGAGGAGTACCGTCATATTAGACCTTGATGCGAATGATCCGCCGAATCAGAACCATTCCAATCGCCAAGCTCACCAGGGTTGCATAGATCATTTTTCGGCCAGTCTCGTTCTCGAACAACGGACGCGTATAACCCGGCGAAACCAGGTTGAGGACGAAAAAGCATAGGAACGGCAGGGCCATCAGGATGACTCCGGTGAGCCGTCCCTGGGCGGTGAATACCCTGACCTTCTGGGCCAGATGGATACGCGAACGCAGCACCATCGCACTCTTATCGAGCAACGCGATGAGATTCCCGCCTGATTCTTTTTGTACGAGGATGGCGGTCACCAGAAAACGCAGGTCACGAACCGGAAAGCGGCGTTCGAGGTTCAGCAACGCTTCACGAAACGGCAGTCCGTAGTTCAATTCATCAGCAGTACGACGAAATTCCGTTCCCAGCGGGTCCGAGATCTCATCCGCAACCATCGCTAGCGCGCTAGGCAGCGCGTGCCCGGCACGAAGGGCGCGCGACATGAGGTCGATGGCGTCAGGAAGCGCCAGATTGAATCGCCGGAAGCGATCCGCCCGCCGGTACAGGACCCAGAGCAGTGGGACGGCCCCGAAAGCAATTCCTGGGATCCATCCCAAGAAGCCAACCTGCATCCACCAGGTACCGATGGCCGCACCCATGACCATCAGGACCGCCGAGAAGAAAGAGAAGCGGCCGACTGTCCAAGGCAAACTCGCCTGGTCGAGCATCAGTTGCAGCCTGATCGCGAGTTGGTTGTTGCGAAGGAAGCGATCGATGCTGGGAACGCTGCTGAAGGTCACCTGTTTAACGATGTCGTCCTGGTTCTCCTCCGCGCTGGCGCGCCGATCCAGGCTGACCAGTCGCTCCCGGGTCCGCTTGTCGGCTTCCGAGGGCTCGGTAAAGTACGCGACCGTAGCGAACACGGATACCAGGAGAAGCAAAAATATCGTGATCATGACCATAGGTGCGCTCCGGTCTATATCGTTAGCAAGTGTTCGAATATGCTAGGAGGCAGCGAAATGCCGGACGTCTTCAGCCGTTCGGCGAACTTAGGCGCCACCCCCGTGGCCCGGAAGCGTCCCAGTACGCGGCCTCCGACTTCGACTCCGAGCTGCTCGAAGACGAAGATGTCCTGCATGGCAACTATGTCGGTGCTTATGCCGGTGATCTCGGTTACGTGAGTGATGCGCCGGGTTCCATCGCTCATACGCGATATCTGCACGATGATGGAGATGGCGGATGCGATCTGCTGACGCAAAGCCTTCTCCGGGAGATTAACGTTGGACATCAGCGACATCGTCTCCAGTCGAGCCACTGCGTCGCGGGGAGTGTTGGCGTGAATGGTGGTCAGCGATCCGTCATGTCCAGTATTCATGGCCTGCAACATGTCGAGCGCTTCTTCGCCACGCACCTCGCCCACGATGATCCGGTCAGGTCGCATACGCAAAGCATTGATGACCAGTTCGCGCTGGCGCACCGCTCCTTGGCCTTCCAGGTTGGGAGGCCGGCACTCCAGCCGGACCACGTGCTCCTGCTGAAGTTGGAGTTCGGCGGAGTCTTCGATAGTGACGATGCGCTCCGCTTCGCTGATATATCCGCTGAGAACGTTTAACAGCGTCGTCTTACCTGCGCCGGTACCGCCGGAGATGACAATATTGAGCCGCGCCCGCACGGCTCCCTTTAAGATTTCGAAAATCGGTGCGGTGACCGTGCGATTGGCCAGCAGAGCGTCGGTCCCCAAAGGGATCTTGGCGAAGCGGCGAATCGAAAGGATAGGGCCATCGACTGCCAGCGGAGGAATGATGACGTTGACGCGTGAGCCATCGGCAAGGCGGGCGTCGCACATAGGCGACGATTCGTCTACCCGCCGGCCAACGTCGGAGACGATTTTATCGATAATGTGGCGGAGATGGGGCTCGTCCTTAAATACGACATTGGTCTTCTCCAATATGCCGCCACGCTCGACGTAGACTTTGTTGTGCGTGTTGACCAGGATGTCGTTGATGGTTGCATCTTGAAGCAGGGGCTCCAGAGGGCCCAATCCGAATACTTCGTGCAACACCTCCCGTGACAGGCGTTCTCTCTCGCTGGTGCTGAGGGGAGTGTTGGATTGCGCCAGGAGATCACGAATGACCTCTTGCACCTGCCCGCGGGCCTTAAGGTCTTCCAGCGAAGTGAGTTTTTCCAGGTCGATAAGATCCAGCAGGTCGCGATGGAGCGTGGACTTCAGCTCCTGGTAGGTCCTTGGCGAAACTCCCATACTGCGCGATGAGGGCCACGTCCTGGCGAGGCGCATATCGGGAGCAAAGCTCTTTCCGTTGGCCATGGGTTATCCTTCAGCCCTCGACGTGAAGAGACCGCCGAACCATCCGTGGGAACTACTGGTCTCGAGCGAGGTATCGGTTGTGCTTCCTGCCAAGCGGTCTGCCCAAAAATCGAAGGCCGCAGGCAGGTCGGACCGGTGGCTGAGTTCGATCGGTGTGCCGGCATTGATGGCATTTACGAACTCGCCATAATTATTCGGGATCTTCACTGCGATCGGCCGATGCAGTGCCGCTTCGACTTCATGGTCAGTCAACGCACTGCGTTTGGAATGGCGGTTCAGCACGATATCGATGCTGTCCGCCGCATAATGCATGCTGGTCAGGTATTCAATCGAGCGGATCGCATTGCGGATCGCCGGTAGCTCCGGAGTGATGACGATGGCCAACTGGTCGGATTGACGAATGGCGGCGCAGGTTTCCTCCGTCAGCCCAGGAGGACAATCGATAATCACGAACTCGTAGTTTTCCGCGAGGAATGACAGGGTGTGTTCAATCGCTTCGGGTGACGCATGAGGAAATGCATCGATGGCTTCCGGCGAATCCAGCACGTCCAGTCCACTGGGATGGCGCAGCAGGAATCCTCGCAGCAAGTCCGCGTCCAGGCGGTCGGTGTTGTGCACCAGCTCGTAGAAGCTGTATTGATGACGTCCGAGTCCGAGGTACAACGACGCATCACCGAGCGCCGGATGTTCATCGACCAGCAAGACCTTGTGCTCATGCTTCTGAACCAGGTTCAGCGCCAGATGCAGCGCTAAGGAAGTAACACCGGTGCCACCTTTGGCTCCCATCACGGTGACGATTCGTCCTTTTGCCCGATCGCCCGACTTGCCTTGGGGTCGCGAGGCCACGTGCGCCAATGCCTGCGATACCCGTTCCGGTTGAAACGGCTTCACCAGGAATTCGGAACATCCCGAACGCATGGCCGCCATGATCCGCTCCGGATCGGAGCTATCCGCGGCAGCAAAAATTCCCAGACCGCTGTCGCAACCGTCGCGAAGGCGCTGCGCCACCCGGCAACCTTTTTCCGTGCCATCGTCAAAATCGATGACGCAAATGCGATGCTGATACGGTTCCAGCATCTTCGTAGCTTCGCGAGGAGTAATGTGCCAATCGACGTTATCTACGACGTAGGCGCCAGGCGTCTGCACTACCAGAAGGTCAAGGCTTCCCCGTGAGCTGCCATCCATGCCGATGCAGAGGACGCCGATACGCTGTTCGGACCGGCGCGAACCCTGCAGGACTACTCTCTCGTCAGTCATCATCACTTTTTCCCCGGATCTGCCGTCAGTGGTATGGCAGGATCTTTCAAACTTTTATCGAAGGGGCCCGGATCGAGACTGCGAACTGGCATATCGATCTTGGGCTCCGAACTTGGCAAGGCTCCCGCAACTGGGTCTACCACCGATGCGGTGACCAACACAATCAACTCGCTGTTGGTGCGGTTCACACTTCTGGACTTGAATAGCTCTCCCAGGATCGGAATGTCTCCTATACCCGGGACTTTGCTGAGCTGCACCGTCGTACGCCGATCCAACAATCCGGCAATGCCGAAACTCTGGCCGTCTTTGAGCTCGATTTCGGTTTCGGCACGCCGGGTTTGGATGGCCGGCATGGTAAAGCCGGAGATGGTGACTGAATTGGTGTAGTCGAGCGAGCTGACTTCGGGAGCTACTTTGAGCCGAATAGTATTGTCATCCTGGATAGTTCCGGTGAACTCCAGCTTTACGCCATAGGGTTTGAACTGAATCGTGATGCCGCCAAAGCCGCCGACCCCGCCGGTAGCCTGGATTATCGGGTACGGGAATTCACCGCCCGCCAGGAAGTGCGCGGGCTGCCCACTGATGGCCATCAAGTTGGGTTCCGCTAGAATCTGCAGCACATTCTTCTGCTGAAGTGCCTTAATGGTGGCACCAAGGTTAAGGTCAGGGCGGAACAGGAAGATATTCAAAAGGTCGGATAGATTGAATTGCGTAAGCTGATTGACGATTCCGCCTGAGTTCTGCTGCTGATTATTCAAGCTCTGAGTGCCAAACTGCTGCGTGGACGTCGTGCCAATAGTATTGGTTGCGCCGGTACTGAAGAGATTAATTCCAAATTCCGTCAGCTTGCCACGATCGGCCTCGGCAAAGCGTACTTTCAGCATCACCTGCTTCAAACGGGGTGGCAACGCGACCTGTAATCCGTTGACCACCTCTTTGGAATAGTTGGCGGCCATCTTCAGCATTTGCTCCGCGACCGCGGGCGACGATACCACCCCAGTAATCATCACCTTGTCTTCTTGCGACTGCACGTCGACGCCGCTATTCGGAAACGACTGGTCCAAGGTGTTGCGCAGCGGATTGACATCCAAATCGGCGAACACATCCAGCATCCGGCTGGGGCCGGTCTCTCCCCATAGCATCAAACTGCTACCCCCAGTCTGCTTGGCAGTGATCACGACGTCCTGGGGCGAGGTCATGACCGACTCGACTACCGTAGGATTGCCAGTAAGAATGCGCTTGATCCGTGAAGGAGTGTGAATTAAGAGTGAATGCCCCACGACGATGTGTAGGTTCTCCGGGCCTTGATCGTTGTCCTGGCGGGGTGCGACCTTGGGTCGCGGAGCTGGTGCAGGTGTTTGTGCTGTACTGGTGGCTGAGTTCGATGGAGCTTGCTGTGCCACAGCTGCCAAAGTAGCGAAGTAACAACCTATAACCAGCAGCAGCATGTAGGCTATGCCTCGCCTGGACAACCATTCCTTGTTCGGTCTATTCCGTTCCACAAGATGCTCCGTTTCTACTTTCCCTGCTAGAACTTCACGACGCCTTTTTTTGCGCCATCAAAGGTTTCAACCTCGTAAACACTTGCCGACTTGGGAGGCGCCGGCGCTTTTCGCTCGCCGACGACAGCCGGCGTTGCTTTGCCTTGCAAGTCCTTCACATTGACCGCACGGGACTGCACCTGGGCCTGGTCAGAAGCGTTCCTTAGAACGAACTGCACCGTCCCCTGATTGCTGGCCAGGGCCAGCCTTTCCGCATCTTCGGGTGTGAGCAATAGGGTGACCACCTTGACGTTTTGTGGCTTGCCGGCCGGATCGGGTTGCAGCTTTTCGCCCGCGCTCAAGACTTCAATGTTCTGCAAAACCGTCGTGGTCATCGGGTCCTTGTCATTATCCGGGCGGAAGGTGACTAGGACATCCACATGAGAGCCGGGAAATAGGAATCCCGAGACGTTGGTTAGTTCATTGGTGATTACTGCCGCGGCGCGCATACCATCGGGAATCTTCGCGGTCAGACCAACGGTCGCTCCCGCAGCAGCCAGTACCTGGTCGCGGATTGGTTCCTGGGCGGCGACAGGAAACATCACCAACCTGCCATTCAACTCTTGTGGCTTGCGGAAAGACCCGGGCAGCGGAACATTGGCAGGCCAATCCATCAACGTCAGGTTGTCAGCTGCGAGCGGTGTTCCGGGCTCCAGGGCCTTAGAGGCGACGACAATCTTGATGGGCTGGGCGTTGAGTGCGTATTGCCGCTTGATGCGGGAATAGAGAAGAAATGTCGCTGTAATTGATATGATGACGGCAACTATGAGTGCAAGACCTAGCCGACGATTCTTCATAAATTACCTCCACCAAGTCCCAACGAACGAGTAGAAAGTTCCGGCTGCAATCGCCAAACCATACGGCATACGCAATGCAGAAGGATTGTCTAAATTGATTTTGGGATGAATCTGCATTCCGCTTGAGGTATGGAACTTCAACACGGAGCCGACATTTCTAAGCGTGCTGCCGAAGCGGCGAGTGTAAAGTGCATAGATGAGGGCCAGCACTCCACCACAAATAGCTGTAGCAAGAAGTACGACAATGACATGATTCGGTCCCACGACGCTGCCAATGGCAGCGAGCAACTTCACGTCGCCAGCACCCATCGCGCGGACTGTATAGAACAAGAAGACAATGCCACCGGCGAGGACGCAGCCGGAGACAGCACTGGCCAGCCCCTTCCATCCGAAGAATACCGAGCGCAGTAATATGCCGGCAGCAATGCCTGGATAGGTGAGCCAGTTGGGTATGCGGTGATGCTGCACATCCAGAATGGCTGCGGCGACTGCCAGGACTAGCGCGTCGAAGAGTAGAAGAGTGTCCAAGTTCATGGTGTGTTGTCCGAGAGCTGAGAAATCGAAGCAAGCTTCGTGCCTACGACGGGTTTGTCCAGGATCGAGTTTGGCAAGCAACCATCTTTGTTCTTGCTTCTCGTACCAAATTGTCGGAATACTCCAACGCCCTTCAAGCACGCAGCTTGCCTCCAAGTACTCAAAACAGCCCTAGGTCAGTTCCGCGCCGACCTTGGTGAACTCGTTGTTGATGTCAGTGGCTAGGGTTTTCATCATGGTGACGCATGCGACGGCGATCAGGGCTGCGATGAGTGCATACTCGATCAAATCCTGTCCGCCCTCTTCTTTGTGTAGGTGTTTCAACATGTTGATCATATTTGGAGGCTCCTTTTTGTCTAACGATTACTGCGAGTCGCAGCGACCCGAGTCTCATTCAGAACCTGTTGGGTGCTGAATACGATCAAGTACGCTTTGAGACTGAGCAGTACTTGGGACAGTGCAAGGCAGCTGCCAATTCACTTGCTGAGTTCATCGATGGAGCCAAAGATCTGCGCATAGCTCGCTTTATCAAGGAGGTACCGCGCGGACTATCATGCGGTGCGGAGGGCCAGCTGCAGTCCTAGCAACTAATGCGGCTCAGCGAGTGCAACCTTCTCCCAAGGGCGCGGCTCATTAGTGACAAAAAGTTGCATACAGTTTGTCCCGGATCGACCGCGGCCGCTGGCACGGCTTTGGGGTGTATGCGATGGGTGGTGGCAATCAGAATGCAAGACAAGAAGGAAGTTATATCGAAGGCAAAGGTGTAGACGACATTTGGAATGGTATGCCTCCGGCTTCGAGCCCTTTATTGACGGTCGCGCCGACATCGCTGTACTGTTTGCGCGCACACCAGTCACCAACACCGAGTACGTAGGACCGAAGAACTAGATCTGACTACCAGAAGATAGGATCAAAGGCGCTGAATGATTTAAGGCCCTGGGGTACGCATTGTGGGGTAGGGGTCTGACCGCGTAGTAACCTTAGGATTCGCTGACCATCTGATCCACCGAAAGGTATTAGATTGCTAACAGCGAAATAAGCGTTCAGTGCGGCCAGCCAATGCAGGACACCGGTAGCGTTCCAGAATGCCAAGATGATCACTACATTTACGGCCAGTCCGGCCGAAGCAATGCCAAGATCGGCCAACTTTGAGGAAGCAGCCTGGCGGCGGATGTAAGGCCCTTTCAGGCAGACACCTACGGCATCAATCCTAGTGTCCGTGAGGATTGCAGCGCCAATATGACCGGCCTCATGGAGCAACAACGAAAGCAGCAATAAAAAGCCAGCGAGAGTTCCCCTCGACCACCCAAACCTGGAGATGCCGATAGCAAGAATGGCTGCCGCCGGCACCAGTGCTCCCGGTGACATATGAAACTTCACGAAATGCGCTCCTATCTGTCAAGTTGCGACAAACTTAGGCGATCAGGACTCCAGATGTTCCCCCGACTTGGTGGCACGGTGCACACGCGGCAAACCTGCCTGATCCATTTTGTTGATCAAAGTACGATAGCTAATGCCTAAAGTATTCGCTGCTTGCTTGAGATTGCTGTGATGGAGATCGAGTGCTTTGACGATCATTTCACGTTCGACCTCAGCCAAGGTCCGCTTTGCGACTTCTTTCAGCAAAACATCCCCGGGCCTGATCATGCCATGGGCCGGCGCACCGTCATTGTTGGCGTTAAGTCCACGCAGCACGCGATCATCGGAGCCCAAAATAACGTAGCGACAAACAAAGCTCTCAAATTCACGAACATTTCCTGGCCATGCATAATAGTGCATGCGGTCCACAAGCCGCTTCGGAAATGGCTGGTCGGGTAGTCCGAATTTGTCGCGGTAGTAGCAGCGCAGGTAATTTCCGATGATTAAGAGGTCGTCGAGGCGATGTCTGAGAGGCGGTATCTCGAGGGTTACCACGGCCAGGCGATAGAAGAGGTCGTGACGAAACTTTCCTTCGTTGGCCTCTTGCCGAAGGTTGCGGGTGGTAGCACAGATGATACGAGGTTTTGTCCACGGGTCTGCCTGGCAGTCGCCGAGTTCTCCCTCGTGCAGTGAATGCAGTAGTTGCAGTTGAAGCTGAATAGAAAGTTCTCCAACTTCGTCGAGGAATACAGTGCGCGGAGGAGTGGAACCTTCTGGCTGGGCGCCCAGGCCTGCTGACGCGAACGCGGAGAGATGGAATTCCGGCGGACTGCCGGAAGTGCCTACGCAGTCTACTTTTAGATACGGACCGACAATGCCGGTAGCGTGATTATGTATGAACCTGGAAACGAGCCTCTTTCCCACACCACTTTCACCGTGCAACAGTATCGGCAAATTAGTGCTACATATGCGCTTCAGTCTTCCGTGGAGTTCCAACATCACGGGAGACTTCCCGAAGATCACCGAATCCGGGGGAAGGTCAGTAAAGCGATAATTATCCATAATGACGAGTTCAACCAAGGTGGCTACAAGATGCAACTTGTTGGCCAACTCGTAATCAGAGGGATGAAAGCGGAAGAACAGGCGTAGTTATGGTTTTCAAGGGTTGTTAGTGGCGCGAGGGTGAAATCTATTTCACCTTGTGAGACGCGAAAGAGGTGTATGGCGGGGTGCGGAGTGGCTAAGCGAGCAAAGCTGTATAAAAGATCTTGGGCACAAGCACAAACGACACTACCACGGGGCTACACCAGGGCCTTTCGCAAACTGATACTATCTGGCGGTCCTCCGGCGAAGTGAAAAGAGCTTCACAAAATACCTCCCCAACAGTCCCTACATGGGACAACTATGAAAGAAAATGTGGCGCGGAGCGAAATAAAGATTGACGACATAGGGCACTGGGGTACACTGAGTTCAAGACCGATTACGCTTCGTCTAATGTGATTGTTTCCGTCGGTCTCCCCCATCCCCTCAGTGCAAAGGTTAGAGCCTCGCAGCGATGCCCGGATTTTCGTATGCTGGGCTGGCTTAGGCTGTACCTGAACGATGGCGCCCCATCCGCCCCGGTGTCTGCACACGGGTGAGGAAAAAGGGAGCGATGGAGTTTGTTGATTTGTGAAAGTTGTTGACAAGGATCCTCTGAGATGGGAACGAAAGCTATGGCCGAACATGTGGATGATTCGCTTTCCAGTCCTTTCCTATTGGGAACCGACCCTATTAGAAGGCAAGGGATGGCATCCTCCAGAACTGTAATGGTGGTCGACAATGATCCTCGTATGCTGCGTTATATACGCACTATTCTGGAGGACGCCCAGCACGATGTAATCACCTGTGACTCCGGAGAGGGCGCGCTCGAGTACTTCCGGAATGGCGCACGGCCCCACGCGGTGCTTAGCGCCTGCAGCTTGCCTGACATGCAAAGTCAGGAGTTGGTGCCGCGTATCCACAAGCTGCATCCGCCTGCGAATGTGGTACTGATCGCACATGCCAGCCAGTACGGTGACCTGTTACCGGCAATTCGAGAGGGTGCGCAGGACATCCTTCTGAAGCCGTTTCTCGCAGAGGACCTCACCGACCTTCTGACCAGGCTCACGCCTATAGCAAGCTCAAGACCCGAAGGCTTCAGCACGGAGGTTCCGCTAGGGCAGAGCACGTTTTTTGTGTACGCAAGTTCCTGCATGCGGGAGATTCAAGAGCATGCGGCCCTGGTGGCGCGGGTCAATCTGCCCGTACTGATCCTGGGCGAAAGTGGAACTGGGAAGGAAGTCCTGGCCCGTTACATCCATAGTTTGTCGCCGCAAGCCAAAGGTCCCTTCCTGAAGGTGAACTGCGCGGCGGTGCCGTCAGAGCTGCTGGAAAGCGAGCTCTTCGGGTATGAGCAAGGAGCATTTACCGGGGCCAGTCGCTCCAAGCCGGGAAAGTTTCAACTGTGTAACCACGGCACCATGTTCCTGGATGAAATCGGAGAAATGCATCCCAGCCTGCAGGCGAAGCTGCTCCAAGTATTGCAGGACGGCACCTTCTCGCCCCTGGGAAGCCGGACCACGGTGAAAGTTAGCGTTCGGATATTGGCCGCCACCAACATCGACATGAAGGCAGCCATTGCCCAGAAGTGCTTTCGCGAAGATCTCTACTACCGCCTCAATGGGTTCTGCTTGACTCTGCCTCCGTTGCGGGACCGCCGGGATGAGATACCGGTGCTGATTGAGCATTTCGTGAGACGGTGCGCAGGAGAGCTGAGTCTGCCCGGTGCGCAACCTGTATTCTCCATGCGCTTGATGAATGCTTCCATGCGGTATAACTGGCCGGGCAACTTGCGGGAGTTAGAAAGCTTTGTGAAGCGGTATCTGGTGCTAGGTGACGAACAGTTGTTGCTGGATGAATTGACGCAAGACGTGGATACCTCCGTTAAGCCGGTTTCGATGGGCACGGAAACCATTTCGGAAGCGCTGAGCGCTTCGGGAGGCAATAGGAGAGAAGCTGCGAAGGCGCTTGGGATCAGCTACAAGGTTTTACTGCGTCGTTTGCGGAAGCTGGGAATGGACACGTCGAGCCGGCCGCTGAGAGTGGCCTGAATCAGAGAAATGAAGGAAGACGGGTGGGCCAAGATTGACGACACAAGAGAGTACTCCCGGCAGCGGGAAGATGCAAAATGATCTGGTCGTGCTGCACCGGATCGACGGCACGCTGAGACGAGGAATTCTGGAATGGGAGACTCCCCGGGAGAGCCTGGTGCCGCCGGCGCCCTTACCGGAAGCGCTGCACATTCGAGGAGAGAACGAAGGGGAATCGCGTATTGTCCAATTATCGGAGATGAAGGCGATCTTCTTTGTGAAGAGGCATGAAGGAATCGTCGATCACGACGAGGTGAAATTTTTTTCCGACATTCCCGCAACGGACTTGTGGATTCGGGTGGAATTTGCGGACGGAGAAGTGCTGGAGGGGCGAACCGAAAACAATACGCGCCTACTATTTGACTCGGGAGTTTGGCTGCGACCTTTCGACAGCACCGTCAATAATGTCCTGGTCTACGTTCCTAAGTCTTCGGTGGTGAAGTTTCATGTAATGGGCGTGGCGGTTCCTAAACCAAGGCGCACCGCCGCAGCGGTCGCAGGCGGCCGGTCTACTCCCTAGTAATTTCGGAATGGATGTACTTCAGAAGCCTGGCTACTTTGGTTTGCCAATCCAGGAATACTGCCAGGCGACCGAAACGCTCTGGTAATTTCCGCCAAATCGTATGTAAGTACCGTCGCTGTAGCTGGCTTTAATGGACTGGTGCTTATTGATGGGGATCGAAACTGTTCCTCCTAACCTGGAGCCGGTTTGTCTGGTATCGAGGTTGCGTACGCCGTTCAGAGAAGTGACTCCACCCCACCAGAAATTACCGTCGAGCGAGGCCCACATGCGGTCTTTCGGGAAGTCGTAACTCAAGTGCCCTTCAAAGGAACCAATGGGTTCTTCCGTTTGTGGTTTAGAGGCGGGAGGAGAGTAATACGCGGGATTGGTGGTATAGAACCAAACGCCCGCGTAGCCATCAACTATCCATCGGCCCTTGCGCCCGGAATAGCCGATTTCCGGTTTGAAGGCCCATCGGTTGATGCCCCAGTTAATCAACTTGGTGGGATCGTATTGTCCGGTCGGGGCTATCACTTTCAGACTCGCACCCAGAATGCGCTTTTGCTTCCATTTGGCAAATTCGCGGGGCGGCATGGCGCGACCGCCGAGCAGGTTCACTGAGAAGCGGAAGGAAAGATCCAGTAGGCCCGAACGGTAGAGTGACTTCTGTGTTCCCAACAAATTGCCCTGGAAGTTTCCCACGGCGTAAGGCAGCGAGGCGGTGATGTTGGCTGAGCGTCCAAAGAAATTCAGGGAATGGTAGTAGCTGAAAACCGGGACGTTATACCTGCCGGTGGCGCCGGTGACGGGAATTGCCCCGTTGAAGTTCACGCCTCCGTCGTAAAACACCCAAGTCAGCGTGACGGCATTGGCGTGTAGCGGCGTGATCAGATAGGCCCGCGGAGCCAGGTCCTGGGCAGAAACCTTCAGGAGCGAACACAGCGCTATGCATGCCCCCAGCGTGATTTTGCAGGTAACTCGCATTCCAGCTTTGACCGCCTGAGGAGCGAATGGTTTTTTGGGATGACGGCGTTTCCTCCTACCGCTAAGGTAGCTTCCGTCGAGTTCCTCAGGTGCACCCGCGCTGGTGGTCGTACCTATCCCAGTACGGATGCTTAGCAGCGTCACTCGTGGCTTTGAGGTGCATTGCCTTTCAGGCGGTACACCATCGCGGTTTTAGTCACACCGAGTGCCAGCCAATCCTGCACGTCCATCTGCAGGGTGACGTAGAACTGGGCAGCCAACTTTTTCTGCTTTTCTCCCACGGATTCGCGGCGATCGAACTTGACCTGGAAGGCAAATTCGCCGACGAGCGACTTGTGCTCTCCACGAGTGCGCCACAGTCCGATGTCGCACTTGCCAAGCAGTCCCTTTCCGAAGTCGAGTTGACCGAGCGGAAGCAGTACCTCTTCCACTATGCCTTCGTTTACGAGGCTGATTCTTTCCTCATCGGCACCTTTGATGGAGGCAAGCGCCGGAAAGACCTTCACTATAGTAGCCATGGAGGTGCGATCGGCCTCGTGCATTTGACTGGCGCCAAACTGGCAGTTGTGCGAGTAGAGGATCCGATATCCGCCGACTTGGTCCTTAAGAGGGAGGGCTTCGGCTTTGAACTTGATCCGGTAGGCCCCGGCAATCTTGGGGCGGACATCCATCGCCGTCGCTTGCTTTTCGTCGGGATGGCGGAACTTGAAGACGATCTCCGGATCGCCCACGGGAAATCCGTCAACATACGAGATCCGCCGCCGTAGAATGAAGGCGTTGTTATACAAACGAAAGTCAGGGGTGTCACCAAAGACAATCTCCCTGATTTCCGGCCGCAGGCCAGACTTTTCATCGGGGATGAAACCGACGCCGACTTTTTTGGCCGTCCGCTGGACGATCTTCCCGAAATCCCGGAAGGCCTGGATCGAGGTAAAACGATCAGGCTTCAAGATCAGTTTGGCCTCAAGATACTGCACTTGATCGAGAGGAGCACCGTCCGCATAGGCCCCCAGCGAAGTATCCAGTTTCGCCACAGTCTGGCTGGGTCTTTTCTTTATCTTGTCGTGCTTCTTGAGCTTATCTTTCTTCTCTTTCTCTTTCTTTGCCACTCCACACCTCCAGGTGCATGACTGCTGGTCAAGGGCAGTGCCAGTTCAGTGACGTGCCCTACATAATTACTCCCCTAAGCGCCGGAACGCCACTGGGAAAATTCCTAGTGGGGGCTATGCAATTCCGATAGAACTGGGAGCGAATAGGTGGGTACAAAAGTCGTCTTTGCCGGGTGGGCCTACGGCGAACGGGAAGGGTCATCGGGCATGGGCGAGGGCTTCGGCCTTACGAATTGCAGCCTCATGACAGTCGTAAGCTTGGAGGGCTTTGCCGGCAGCTTCACGGGCCATACGGGTGCTCATTCGCCTTTCGGCTTCCGCGAAGGCGTCTTCCGCGTCTTCGTGGGCATTGAATGCGGCGTCATCGGCTTCTTTCAGTCGCTCCACCGCTGCGATGGCCTTGGCATCGATCTTCGGAGACTCTTGCTTTCGGGCCGCCTTCGCCCTCTGCCGGTTTTGTTTGGCATCGCCATTTTCCGAGACCAGGCGATTGTAAGCGATCTTCAGATCGTCGCTCCATGAGGCTTTGACCTTGATCTCGTACTCATCAAGGGCGGCCCGGGCTTTATCGGCGATCTCCCGGACCCGCTTTTTTTCCAGCAACCACTTCCAGACACCCCATTCCATCCCTTCGGTCATGATGGCCCGGGCTTGCTCGACAGCGGGAAGTTTTCGCATTGCAGACCCCGTCACTAGACGTCGGCGCAGGTGGCGGCACGCAGGTCACGAAGTCGTGGCGATGGAGCCGTCGAGCCCTGGCCGAGCGCCCGATCATAGTATGTTTTGGATTCACGCGGCCGGCTGCGGATCCGAGAGCATGAGCTATAGAGCGAATTCCGCAGCGGCCAAGTCTCCGCTACTTCATAATGTTCTTGCCAAAGCTGAACTTCGTGCCGACAACGACCCGTACACTGTTACGACCGCCATCCAGCAGGTTCGAGAAAAAATTGTAATGAACAAAGTCGGAGGCCACGCGAAGGCCGAAGTGCGGGGTGATCTCCCAAGTGACTCCGCCTCCGAAACCGTAGAACACCACGGTGTCAGATTTCGACAGGCTGGAGCCCACAAGGCCAGTGACAATTTCTGTGAGGATGGGGACGCAGCCCAACTCGGGTTGGCCGCATTGGGCAGGCTTGGCGGTAAAGTTTGCGTGGAGTGCCCCCAACGCCGGACGCGCGAACAGGGTGACCTTGCTGAAATGGCGGTAATTAAATTGCGGTCCTGCTTCGTACGTATAGGTGGAAGAGTCGTACGGGACCGCCAGTACGAATCCAGGCGGCAGTAGTGGCAGAATCGGCGCCAAGGAGGCTTTTGCAGAAGATGAAAGATCGTTGGGTACCAGCGAAGAGTGGCCGGCGTTGTAGCTGAAATCACCACCGATGGTAAGCCAGCTGCGAAGGTTGACGCCGAAGTCGCCATCGAATCCACGCTGGGTCAAATTCAACGATGGAGTGCTGAGATAGGAAAATGCGCCGAAAGCGCTATAGCGAAGAACATCGGTTTGTTGTGAGAAACAAGTAACAGTAGTGAGAAGAAGGAATAAGATGACCACGGAGAGAGTCTTAGGCCGCATGCTAAATCTCCTTGTGCTCGCCCTCGAATTGGAGCAGGGCGGCCAAAATAATGAGTTTGCAGTGAGTCGTAAACCGTGGGCGTGAATTTTTGCCCACTGGCTCCGTCCCGACTGTCCTGAGTTCAGTTTGCTCCATGCGGCTGTCGGCATGAGTAACAAAATGAAATGTTTGTGGGCGCGTTCCCAAATTGGAACACTAACACACTCGACTGGGCAAACCCTTTTATCACAACCGTTCTGTGACGCCGCTCGTTGGCAGATTGGCAGGAATGTGCTGCGGGGGGCCGGGAGCGTGAACTATCTGCGGGACTGAAATTCGGGTTTGTGTCGCAGGCCATCGGAGGTCAGCGCTTGCGACAGGCGATTGGCAATGATGGCGAAAACAGATGCGTTAAATGCCAGGCCAATGTGAGTACCCGAAACTTCAAAATCACTTTCGGCATGGCCGGTAATGCAGTAGTGCCAGTCGACCACGCCATCCTGGCGAGTGTAGATCGCGGTCTCGAACATCGAACGCGGCATCTTGCGGCGCAAGGAGTCCAGAAAGTTACAGGTACAATGCCCGGTATAACAGGTAGGCAGTACGTCAGTGCCATGCTGCTTCAGGATTCGCTTACGGACCGCTTCGGCCGCGTTCAGGACAGTACGATGAGCTACGGTTCCGCGGAAGGGTGAGCCTAGAGTGATTACCGACGCAATGTCATCCGGCCTCTGGTTGGCAACGGAGCGGGCGATGATGCCCCCCAGGCTGTGGCCAATGAGATGGATCTTGCGGCTGGTTTCGGAGAGCGCGCGGTCGATGTTTTCTTTAAGGCGATGCTGGATCAGCAGGTTCGGACATTCCGCATTAAGACCAATCCCGGAAAAGTAAGGACGGTATCCGATCCGCGCCAGCCAGGAATGCAATTGTTTGAGATAACCGTCAGAACCCAGGAAACCGGGAACCAGGACGATGCCCGTGCCGTCGCCATGCGGTATGCCGAGTCCATAGTAGACGGGCGAGGTATGCAGCAAGAGAAGCTCTGCGCCGAATAGCGCTTCCTTCCAGATGGTGACGTTTGCCTCTACGTAGTCCTGGAGATAGCCATTGTTGGGCGACGCCATAGGCGATTGAGTGCTCTTTCTTGCTGTTTACAGGTTCCGCTTGCGGCCCCAAGGTCAGCGAAGCAGCCCCAGCGCCAATAGCCGGAGACAGCCACGCTCGGTGGATTAGTGTAGCGGTAGCCGTCAAGAGTTGCCAGAACTTTGTAGATTTTGCAAAAAACAGAAAAGCGTCTCGGGCAAAGCAGGCGATTATATTATTTCGGACCATGAAAAAGCGTGCCGCAGGCAAAGCGCCGCGGCACGCTGAACCACCTCACAAGTCAGAGGCGAAAGAAATCGGCCGTCGTTTAGGCGGTGGCGTGCGTGGTTTCCATCTTGATGGTCCGCGCCGTACGTTTGCCGCGGCGATGTGCCTTGGCAGCCGGCTTGTGCTCGGGACGACGTTTGACCACGGTGTCGAACATCGCCTTTTCAGCCTCCACAAAGTTCTTCACGCCTTCGCGGGTAAGATCAGGCAGTGGCGCGAATGCGCTGGGAGCGATCATGTTCAAGGTGCGGCCGGTCGCCTTCACGTGGGCATTCAACTGACGGCCGGCAACGTCCATCAGCTTCTTCTGGGCCTCAATGAAGGTCTCCGTAGCCTGGGTGGCCAACTCGGAAATTTCAGTGGCCTTCATGTGCTTGGCTGCGCCGTTCTTACCGCTGGTAGCCTTGGTGGCTTCGTCGGCGACAACGTCGAGGAACTTCTTCTGCGAGCGGACGAAGGTGTCGAAGCTCTCGCGGGCTGCTTCGACCAATCCTTCCGTCTCATAGCCCTTGCCGGCCTTCACCGCGTTGAGCCAGCTGTGCGTTTGCTTGTTGGCAATCTTCAACAGGTCCTGCTGCATCTCGACAAACGTATCGAAGCCGCGACGCATGAGATCGGTGATGGCGGTGGCTGCGGGCGACCCGCCGACGCGCTCCTTTATGCCGTTGGTTACCAGTTCATGTTCCTGCTGTGCCAGATGGAGCAGCAGCTTCTGACCTTCGATAAAGTTGGTGACTCCTTCGCCGGTCAGTTCGGTCAAAATCGCGGCCGGACAATAGGCCGGATCGGCCAGCCGCTCTCGCAGCATGGTCATCGCGCTGGCATTCTGACGGGTAACCAGATCGACCAGGATTCGTTGTGTGGCAAAGAAGTTTTCTACCCCCTGCTCGACCCAGCCGGACAGCAAGGAAATAAAAGATGACTCTCGGGTGTGGCCTATCGGGAATTCGTGCTTGATTGCTCTAGGCATAATGACCTCCGTTTTTGCTGCAATGCAGCATCAACTACAACCTAGTATTTGTTGCGTTATTTGTCAATGTCAAAGTACACTTATTTTGCGTTGCAACAAGGAGGCGGCCGGTGCATCCCGACAAAGTGGTGATCAAGAAATACGCAAACCGCAGACTCTACGACACTTCGGGGAGCCGCTACATCAATCTGGAGGACATCGCGGCGTTGGTCCGAAATGGAACCGAGGTACAAGTCGTCGATGCCAAGACGGGGGAAGACCTGACCCGGGTCACCCTGACCCAGGTCATTGTGGAAGACGCCAAGGAGCAGCCGACGGGATTACCGCTGGAACTGTTGCGGCAACTGATTGTAGCGTCAGACCACGTCGGCCAGGAATTCATCATGTGGTATCTGCGGTCGGCATTCGACGCTTACAAGAAAGTGCAAAACACGTTGGAGAGCCGCTTGACCGAAGTGCAATCGGTTGCCGTGTCTCCGCTGCAGATGGTGAAAAAGCTGATGCAGGGACCGACCCAGGAAAAGCCAAGCGAGCCGGCTACGGAACTGCAGGAATTGCGCCGGCGCATATCAGAATTGGAGGCTCGTCAGCAGAAGCCGAAGCCGGCGAAGAATCGGCGCCGGGCGAAGGCTAAGGCGGCCGCGCCCAGGGGCTGAAGCCCAATTCTTCTGTCAACACGTACGGCGCAGCTAAAGCTGCGCTCCTTCAAGGGCTACAGGAAAGGGTCGGAAAAGGGTTTTGGTGGGAGCTTCCCGCTTCAGCAGAGGGAAGCTGGACTTTAGTCCGGCGGAAAAGCGTTCGATTTCACAATGGGCTTTTATTCTGGGCTCCGATCTCCAGCGCTAAAGCGCAAGATCAAAGAGCAACTTTTTTCGGGCGCTGAAGCGCTCCTCCCTCGCATAAATGCGGGGGCTCCCACCAAGAAATATGTCCACCAAGCTTCACCGGATTGCCTTGACAATCCAGTAGGTGCGGCTCACGATTCGCAATAGGCCGAATCCTTATGGTGCAGACTGCCAACATTGTGCAGTTGAAGCCTCGCACACTGCAGGCTTTCCAGGAGTACATTCGTGAAGCCGAGGCAGCGATGGAGCCGTCGTTGCACGGGCGCGGCGCATTCCTGTGGTCTGACACGGATTCCGCGATAACGCAGCAAGTGCGGCACGGGGAGATTGCCGCGCAACTGTGGTCGGGCGAGGCGTCGGTCAAAGTGACGAATGGCCTGATTCACGACTGGATTGCGGCCGCATTTGTTCCGAATACAACCGTGACGGCAACGCTGGCGCTGATTCAGGATTATGACAACCACAAGAATGTTTATAAGCCCGATGTGATGGACTCGAAGCTGATCAGCCGCGAGGGCAACGATTTCAAGATTTTCCTGCGGCTGCTGAAGAAGAAAATCATTACCGTAGTGCTCGACACCGACCATGACGTGCACTATTCGTCGGTGGATCCTACCCACTGGTGCCTCCGTTCTTATACGACCCGGATTGCGGAAGTGGAGGATGCGGGGACAGAGAAAGAAAAGGTGCTGGAGCCTGACACAGGATATGGCTTTCTGTGGCGCCTGTATTCCTATTGGCGTTTGCAGGAGCGGGACGGCGGCGTGTACGTCGAGTGCCGCGCGATTTCACTGACGCGAGATATTCCGGTCGGTCTGGGATGGGTGATCGAGCCGATTATCCGCAAGCTGCCGAAAGAGTCGCTGATTAACACGCTGAAGGCAACGCGCGATGCGCTAAGCGTAGGCTAGCCAAAGTGAGACTGCTCGGATAATTCCGGCGTGCGTCCGCCTTGAAACCAATACTCCTCCGTATACGGCTCTGGTGACGCTCCTGAGGGGACTGGGTCGCAACCCGCGTCGCCGCTCCGCGGCTCGGGAATTTTTCCCATTCACCCCGGGGCTTGCGCCCCGGGCTAACTTCAACGTCGCCGCTCCGCGGCAGGTTTGACTGGTATTCGATCATTTTGTACCACCGCAAAATCAAAGGTGCGGTTGCGAAACAGCTTCTGAAGGGGCTCAATCTTGAAATTGTGGCCTGCCCAGCGCTGGAAGCGTCTGTGTGAGAACCGTGCCGTCCCTACGGGACTCACTCTCATTTCCTACTCCACCCAGGATTCCGCTTCGCTCCATCCTGGGCTAACTTCACTTCCGCCGCTACGCGGCTCGATTTCGGCGCGTTCTACTCCACAGGCGAAAACGGAACTTAGTTTTCACACATACTCTGAGGGAACCCTGGCGGGAAAATATCGGCGAAGCGCTCAAAGAAATTCGCATGGCGCTGCTCGAAGCCGACGTTAACTTCAACGTAGTCAAAAAATTGATTGAGCACAAGCGCTGGGCTATCTGGTCGCCGTCCCGCATGGCGGGACTTGGTTCTCAGCCCTCATGCCCCGACCGCCAATGCTTTCCTCTGCTCCTGTTTCAGCTCCGACGGGACTGTGGCCTCAACCGCTGCTACTGCCTGAGGCCCGGAAATCTTTGGCGGCGATTTCTTGCGAAAGGCGCGCTCCTTGACGACTGGGACCTTGGCAACGGGAATCTTCGCCTTCGGCCGTTGGCGCTTGCGCACAGGCGGGGCGACTTTGGTTTCCGGGGCGGCTGCGGCTGCTTTGCCGGCGGCCGTCTTCAACTCCGCAAAGCTCTGGTCCACAAATTTCTCCAGATGCTCGAGATCGGGCGCGGCGTGCACATCGCCGGTGAAGCCGAAAAACGCTGTTCCGTTGTAGGTGAGGATGGCGCAGTTGATGCCCATCAGGCCGCCGATCGGCACCCAGGGATACCACGACAGCATCTTGTGACCCATGAGATAGAGCGGGACCTGCGGGCCGGGAACATTGGTGCAGATGAGGTTGCACAAGCTAAGCGGGAGTTGGCTGACCACTGGTCCAATGTTCTTCCAGAGGGCATTGGGCAGGGTCGACAGTACGCCGCCCAGCAATCCGACAAACTCTGCCGCACGAGTACGCTTGAGGAACTCGACGCGTTCCGTTACCACCGCCAGAAGTTTCACGGGATCGGGTATGTCCAGCGGAAGCGGCACGGGCACAAAGGAGATTTGATTGCCCAGTTCGGTGGCGTCGCCGTGTCCGCGCACGTTTACGGGAACCACGATTCGGAGCGACCGTCCAGCGAGGTCAACACCACGTTCCTGCGCGTAACAGCCGAAAGCCATGGTCACTAGAGTCAGGACTACATCGTTTACTGTTCCGCCGCATGCGTTCTTGATCGCTTTAATGTCGGCCAGTGAGGCCTCAGTCCAGGCAAACTTCTGCGGCCCTTTGCAGACCACGTTGAAAGGCAACCGTTCGGCCGGTGAGGCCAGTTCCGACACTACGCGGAGCAGGTCGGCGGGAGCACCCGAGGGACTGGCAACTGCCTCTTGCGCCATGCTGAGCAATCCCATATGCAATGTTTGCGCGCCGTTGACGAGAGAGAGGTACGACTTGGCCAGGCCGTCCAAGATGGCGGCGCCCGGGTCCTTCTGAGGCGCCGGGGCAGGAGGATCGATACGCACCTTCTTTTTCCTGGAGATCGAAGGCACCGCCGGTGACGTATCCATGATGACGTTTATCACGCCCACGCCGGCAATTCCGTCGGCCAGGCAATGATGGAGCCGGACCACGACGCCGGTGCGCCCGCCCTTGAGTCGCGCCAAGGTGAAATCCCAAAGCGGCCGCTCCCGGTCCAGGCTCTCGCTGACGATCTGCCCAGCAACTTCCTTGAGTTCGTCCTCGGTGCCGTGCTTGAGCTTTACCTCGCGAACGTGATTTCGAATGTCAAACTGGGGATCGAATTCCCAATGCGGCAGACCAAGATCGAAGGGCGAAAACACGACATGCTGGCGATAGCGCGGAATCAACGGAAGTTTGGAGGCGATGAAGGCGCGGCAGTCCGCCAGCTTTATCTCGCCTTCGAATACGCTCACGCCTGCGATGTTGAGCGGCTGACCGGGACGTTCAACGTGCAGAAAGAGAGCGTCGCCCCAAGAGAATGAATTGTTGTTGGCCCCATTCGGCATAGTAGTTACCTCTCGCGGGTGAAGTCCCGCGTTTCGATTCGATCAGGCGCTGGGATCGAAAATCCCGGGGCTGAAGCCCATTTCCTACGCCAACGCTCTTCGCTGGAATGAAGTCCAGCTCCCCCTGCTAAAGCGGGGGGCTCCCACCGAAAAGCTTGCGCCGGACTAAAGACTCCCTGTGAGAACTGTGCCGTCCCTGAAGGGACTCGGTCTCATTTTCCACTCTACCCAGGACTCCGCTGCGCTCCGTCCTGGGCTAACTGCGCTTCCACCCCTACGGGGTTCGTTTTCCGCAGTTCTGATCCACCAGCGAAAACGAAACTGAGTTCTCACAAACTCTAAAGTCCAACTTCCTCCGCTGAAGCAGGCGACTTCCACGAAGCCTCAAGTCAAGAACGAGAAGCGCGATGTCAGTTTCACCAGCTTCAGCACTTTGTAAACGTCGACGTTGACGTCACGCAGCACGATCTTGGCTGCTTTCCCGTCCGCAATATCGGCCAACTCGGCCAGCGCTCGGAGCGCACTGGCATCAATGCGGCGCACGGACGAGAAATCCAGGCACAGATCACCCTCGACGCTCTCCAGCTTGGCGCGAGCTTCTTGCAGGGCATGGGCCACGGATTGCTCATCGAAATCGAGTCCTACAGGAATCGTTATCATCGTCATACGCACGACCATTCTTCTGCGGGTTGATGTTTGGGCGCCTTCGTGGTTTTCGGCAGACTCCGTCCGCGATAAGCGCTCCAAAACAGCTCGGCCAATTCCGTCAACAGCGGCATGCGCGGATTCGAACGCCAGGATGGATCGTCGAAGGCAATCTTGACCAGGTCAGGCATGGCCCGCTCGAATTCTTCCTTGGAAATCCCCAGATCGGCGATGGAACGCGGGATCGCTAACCGGTCGAGCAACTCTTCGGTGGCGGCCACCAGGTTCTTCACCTTCTCGTCGATGGTCGTGCCACCCAGGCCCAGCAGGTCTGCGACCATCGCATATTTCTTGTGCGCGATATAGCCCTTCTGATTCGGCGATGGCATGAACTTGGTGGGCACGCCGGCATTGAATGCGATGACGTGGGGCAACATAAGCGCGTTGGCACGACCGTGGGCGACGCCGAAGCGAGCGCCGAAGGCATGAGCCAGGGCATGATTCACGCCTACCGAAGCGTTGGAAAAGGCAATCGCCGCGATGCAGGCGGCATTGTGCATCATGCTGCGCGCTTCTTCGTCCTGGGGATGCTCATACGCGATGGGCAGGTACTTGAATGCCATACGAATGGCCTGCATGGCGTTGGAGTCGGTGTAGGGGGAGGCATAAATGGAAACCCCGGCTTCCAGCGCGTGGGTCAAACAATCGATGCCGGTATCGGCGGTCAGGCCTTTCGGCATGGACATCACAAACTGCGGATCGACGATGGCCACGTCCGGCGTCAGCGAATAATCGGCGAGCGTGACTTTGCGTCCGCACGCTTTGTCCAACAGGACAGCGAACGGTGTGACCTCGCTTCCCGTTCCGCTGGTGGTAGAGACGGCAATCAAGCGTGCCTGGGTAACTTTTTCGGTGGGGTATTGGACCACGCGTTTGCGCAGGTCGAGGAACGGTGCGGCCAGTTCCTCCAAGTCCGCCTGCGGGCATTCGTACTTGAGCTTCATGATCTTGGCCGCGTCGATTACGGAGCCGCCGCCCAACGCGATGATTTGGTCGGCTTTGTAGAAGTTCAGCGCCTCGACGCCCTGCATCACGACCTTGACTTCAGGTTCGGCGTCGGGAATGACCGAGACATGGACCAGCGTCTCCGGCGGAATATGGCGGCGGACCGTGTCTACGTGGCCGATCTGCTCCATGGCCGGATTGGTGATGATGATGGTAGAACGCGATGGGCAATGGCGCAGGTTTTCGACCGCGTTCAGGTTGAAGTAAATCTGATTGGGAACTCGGAACCACATATGGGCTTGTGTCCTTCGCGCCACGCGTTTGATATTGAGGTAGTTGTAGACGTTGACGTTGTCGGTGGTGCTGTTGCCGCCGCCGGTGCCGCATCCGAAGGAGAAGGTGGGCACCATGTCGTTGTAGACGCCACCCAGGGCCCCGATCGATCCTGGCGAATTCACAATGATGCGGCCTGCATTCATCACCTCACTGAATTTCTGGATGATGGCGTCGTTGCGCGAGAAAACGGTTGCCGTATGACCTATCCCACCGGCATGATTCACGTCGACGCATACCTTGAGCGCTTCCTCGACCGATTTCGCGCGATAGACGGCGAGCACGGGGAACAGTTTTTCAACGGACAGCGGATATCCGCGCCCGACACCTTGAATGGGCGCAACCAGGAGCTTGGTGTGGGGCTTGACCTTAAGCCCAATCATACGAGCGATGTCCGTGGCCTTTTGACCAACGGCCATGGGCTGCATGTATCCGGTCTGAGGATCGATGACCGTCCGTCCCAGCAGTTCCGTCTCTTTCTCATTGCAGATGTGCGCGCCCAGATCGGAGAATTTCTGCAGCACCGAGTCATAGATGTCGTCGTCGATCACCACTGTCTGCTCGGAAGCGCAAATGGTTCCGTTGTCGAAGGTCTTGGAGGTGATGATGTCAACCACGGCCATGTTCAGGTCGGCGGTTTTCTCCAGATAGACCGGGGTGTTGCCGGGGCCAACTCCTAAGGCCGGCTTGCCAGAGCTGTAGGCGGCTTTGACCATGCCGGGTCCGCCGGTGGCATCGATCAGTCCGACGTCTTTGTGGTGCATCAGGTAGGCGTTGTCCTGAAGCGTCTGCGACTCCAGACAAGTGAAAACGCCCTCGGGCGCGCCGTGCTTCAGCGCGGCCTCATACATGATGCGCACAGCCTCGTAGCAGCAGTGCCCGGCGGCGGGATGCGGACTGAAGATGACCGCGTTCCGCGTCTTGATGGCCATGATGCATTTGAAGAGGACCGTCGAGGTGGGATTGGTAATCGGGGTGAGCGAGAAGATTACGCCGATTGGTTCAGCCACCTCTACCACACCACGCTCTGGAAACTCGCGAATGGTGCCGACGGTCCGTTTGTCCTTGATGTAGTTGTAGACGAACTCCGTGGCCACCATGTTCTTGAGGGCCTTGTCTTCCACCACCCCGAGCCTGGTTTCTTCAATCGCAAGGCGCGCCAGATATTGGGCCTGTTCCAGTCCCGCCAGGACCATCGGTTTGACGATGCGGTCGACGTCTTCCTGGGTGTATTGGGTGAAGACGGCTGCGGCGGTCCGGGCTTGACTCACCAGCCCTTCCAGGTAGGCAATCCGTTCTTCACTGAGGGTTGCAAGAGTTTCTGCCATACTTCTGTCTTCCTTTCAAAGCCGCCGTGCGGTTACGCCTCGGGGTAGCGCGGGCGGCCATCCGGCGCCAAATTCTCAAAAAGGGAAGCGGCGACTCTCCATCATGGGGTAGCCATGACCTAAGTTGCAGTGACGAGCGAACTTGTTAGGTGTGATTCCCGTTACGGGAATGGCGAGGGCTCGATTCGCGCAAGTCATCGCGGATGCACAGGTCGTTGTGAGAAGGTGAAGGAGCGGTGAGACGACGCTCGCAGGCAAGATGAAGGGGAGCGCCAATCTCGCCCGCACAGGAGCTTTGCGCGCATGCCGAGCCAGACCAGCCAATGGGATTTCGATTTCATCGTGATTGGGTCAGGTTTCGGAGGCAGCGTTACCGCGCACCGGCTGGTGGAAAAGGGATACCGGGTTGCGGTCATGGAGATGGGCCGTCGCTGGACACCTGAGAACCTGCCGCGGACGAGTTGGTCTCTGCGTCACTGGTTTTGGCGCCCTAGCTTGACCCTGCGCGGCTTCTTCAGCATGCGCTTCTTCCGGCACGTGACCATTTTGCATGGCTGCGCAGTAGGTGGCGGATCCATTACTTACGCTTGTACGCTGCTTCGACCTCCAGACAAAATATGGGACAACGGATCGTGGCGAGGGTTGACGGATTGGAAAGCCGAAATGCCGCAGCATTACGACACTGCGTCGCGCATGCTGGGCGTTACCGAAAACAAAATCTTCGGACCGGCAGACCGTCTGCTGAAGCGAGTCGCCGACGTTACCGGAATCGGAGAAACGTATTACCGGACGAACGTCGCCATCTTCCAATCTCCCGAAGGACAGCCTGGTGGGATAACGGTTCCCGATCCCTACTTCGGCGGCGAAGGGCCGGAGCGCACGACCTGCAAGGCCTGCGGCGGCTGCATGATGGGCTGCCGTCACGGCGCCAAGAACACGCTCGACCAAAACTACCTTTATCTGGCGGAGAAGCGTGGCGCGCAAGTTTTTGCGGAAACCCGAGTGGTGGATGTGAAGCCTCTTGCCGGCATGGCCGACGGCAGTTGTGGATATGAGGTTTCCACGGTGAGCTCAACGGCGCTGTTGCGCCGGAATCGCTGGCGCTTCACCTGCCGCGGGGTTGTCTTTGCGGCGTCATCGCTGGGCACCATGGAGTTGCTCTTTCATCTCCGGGAGAAAGGTTCGCTACCGGCGATCAGCCCTCAGTTGGGCAAGCGCGTACGCACCAATTCCGAGTCGCTCATTGGAGTGCGAGTGCCCCGTTCCAGTGAAGACTTGTCGAAAGGCGTGGCCATCGGGTCGGGCGTTTACATTGATGAGCACACCCATATTGAGGCGGTCCGCTATCCTGAGGGCTCGGACACCATGGGGATGCTGGCAACCATCCTGACCGGCGGCCGTCCGGGCCCGGGGCGCATCGGACTCTGGATCAGAAATCTCTTCGTCTCATTGCTGCGCCACCCCCTCAAAACCTTGCGCATTCTCCAGCCTTTGGGCTTCGCGCGAGAATCCGTAATCCTACTCTGTATGCAGGCCCTCGATGGCCACATCGATATGCAATGGGAGCGGCACCTCTACTGGCCATTCCGGAAGTTTCTGGTGAGCCGTGGACATCGGGTGCCCACGTATATTCCCAAGGCCAACGAGTTCGCGGAGAAATTCGCGCAGATTGCCGGGGGAACGGCGATGAGCATGTTGCCGGAGATACTGTTCGATGTTCCCGGCACCGCCCATTGTCTCGGAGGGCGCTGTAATCGGCAGCTCGCCTGAGAATGGCGTGGTGGATTATCGCAACCGGGTCTTCGGGTATAGAAATATGTATGTGTGCGACGGTTCGGTGGTCGCAGCCAATCTCGGCGTCAATCCCAGCCTTACTATCACCGCGCTGACGGAACGCGCAATGAGCTTTATCCCGCCAGCTTCGGAGACCAGGTGGAACGACTCCGTTGAACAAGCGGAAATGCAGGGCAGATGACGAACCGCTGTCTCTCTGCCCGCGGTTACTTCTTGCTCAAACAGTACTCGCCAATCTTCTTACTGCTGGCCGGGTCAGCGGTGGTGGGGTAAAGATCGACGTCGGTGCAGTCGTACATACCCCAATTTTTCGGAAGCCGGACCATCAAATAGCTTCCCGCCTCCACGGCCGTGCAGTCAGCCATATTTTTATTGCAATGCAAGACGAAAGATTCGGCAGCCTGGTCAGGGGTTGCTGCCTGCTGTGCGGTGAGAGTCACCACGCCATTACTAACCTCGCTGCCTTTCACGGTGATGATGGACTTGTCTTGCGCCATAAGTTGCATCGCAGACGTCAGCACCAAAAGCCCGAAAACAAGGAACACGTTTCTCATGAGAGTATCCTCCTCATGCAGGCAGGATCACAAAGGAGTTGAGTCGCCGGAAGTCGTGCTTCGATCGGTTTGATCGAGCGCTCTGCTGGCTGCGCTCAATTTCCGCTGTTGAGGCTGCCTCAACTCAATCATGCCGCGCTAACGTGCGTTTGTCTGTGACGAATGATGCAGGGCGCTGTTCGATTCTCCGGAAACGAGATACTCCCATTCCGGAAGTGTCCGAGGTCGATTCGGAGCGGAGCATCGCCAGGCCGCTTACTTCTGCACAAACATCTTGATGGCGATGGCCGCCAGGCACACGGCAAAGATCCGGCGCAACAGAAAGCTGGGCAGGTGTTGCGCCCAGGCGCCGCCGAAATAGCCGCCAACAAAGAAGCCCACCGCGATCAAGGCGGCGGCCCTTATATCGACGTTACCGGCGCTGTAGTACTTCCAGAACGCCAACGCGCCGATAGGGAGCAGGAGAGTGGCGACCGAGGTGCCTTGGGCGCGGTGCTGGTCCATTCCGTATCCATAAATCAGTATAGGTATGAGAAATATGCCACCGCCCAACCCCACCAAACCGGATATCACCCCGATGCCCGTCCCAATCGCCAGTAATAAGAAAGTCGCCATGCCATCTCCTTTTTTGCTTGACTACTCTCGCACACGGTTGTATATATCGTCAAGCGTACTAGTAAACATATGAACGTAGTACTATAAAGTTCAATGGAATTAGCGGGGCCGGTGCAAGCTGTGACCGGGCGCGCGGAGGGACTCTCGTTGGGGAAGAAAAAGCTGGTTGAATCGCACCTGCCGCTGACCCCGGCCGTGTTTCACGTACTACTGTCGCTGGCCGATGGCGAAAAGCACGGCTATGTTATCAGCAAGGAAATCGCCCGCCGGACAGGCAACGAAGTACGGCTCAGCGCCGGGACACTCTACGGAATCATCAAGCGGCTGCTGGAAGACGAACTGATCGAGGAATCCGACGAGCGGCCGGACTTCAGCCTGGACGACCAGCGGCGCCGCTATTACCGGCTGACCAAGCTGGGCCATGCGGTTGCGGAAGCGGAAGCGGAGCGAATGGAGCGGGTGCTGGCCATGGCCCGCGCCATGAATGTTCTGGGTCCGGAAAGCGCGTAGGAGCAGGAACGCCCGATGGTGGCAACCAATAACTCGGCAAAGCCATTTTCAGAACGCCTGTTTGCAGGATTGTTGCGTCTGCTGCCCGGCGAATTTCGCGAGCGCTTCAGCGGGGAGATGGAAACCGTCTTTCGCGACCAGCGGCACGATGCGCAGCAACAGGGACGGTCCCAGCAGGTGTGCTTCTGGTGGGAAACCGCGAGGGGACTGGTAACCACCGCGGTCCGTGAGCATGGCGAGATCCTTTCGCAGGATGTGGATTACGCGTGCCGCATGATGCGCAAGGACTTGTCGTTCACGGCTGTAATCGTAGTTGTGTTGGCCCTGGCGATCGGTGCGGGTACTCTGGCTTTCAGCGCTGCCAATACCATCCTGATCCAACCTTTGCCGTTCGCCGATGGCAATCGGCTGGTACAACTCAAGCAAGAACAACCCGCTGTCGGCGTCGACAACCTGCCTTTTTCGGTGCAGGAGATCCAGAACTACCGGGCGGAGAACCACACGCTGGATGCGGTGGTCGAATATCACGAAATGACCTTCAGTTTGCTCGGCGGCCGCGAGCCGGAGCGAGTGGACACCGCCGTGGTGTCCGCCAACTTCTTCCGGGTGCTCGGGGTCTCGCCGCTCTATGGCCGGAACTTCCTCGATGAGGACGACCGGCCCAGCGCTCACCCGGTTCTTATCCTCAGCTATCAGTTCTGGCAGCGAAGTTTCGGTGGCGATCCAAACGTGGTTGGGCAGACCTATTCGATGAACGACAAGCAGCATGTGGTGGTTGGAGTGTTGCCGCCCATGCCGCAGTTTCCCGAGAAGGTAGATGTTTACATGCCCACATCTGCCTGCCCGACACGTTCCAGCGAGCGCTTGCTGACGGACCGTACCGCGCGGATGATGAGCGTGTTTGCGACGGTCAAGCCAGGCGTGTCGCTGGCGCAGGCGGCGGCCGACCTTCGCGGCATCGCCCAGCGATTGCACGCCAACTATCCAGACGCTTATCCGTCAGCGAAAGGCTACGACGTAGCGATTGTGCCGGTGCACGAACAACTGGCGCGAGACATCAGGCCGGTGCTTATCGCTCTGGGCGCGGCTGCCGGGTTGCTTCTTTTGTTGGCTTGCTCCAATGTCGCCGGCTTGATGTTGTCGCGAGTACTTGGCCGGTCGCGCGAATTGACGGTCCGCGCGGCACTGGGGGCGAGCCGCACCAGGATCGTGCGTAGTTTCGTGACGGAGGGAATTCTGATCGCGGGACTTGGCGGTGTCGCCGGTTTGTTACTGGCATTCTGGAGCCTTGATGTGGTGGTGCGATTTGCGGCGAAATTCACAAGCTTGTCGTCGGAGCTCAGGATTGGACCGCAGGTGATTGCATTCTGTTTCTTGCTCTCCCTCGCTTGCGGCTTTGTCATTGGAGTGATACCGGCGCTCGGACTGCATCAAACACCGTTGTTTACTATGCAACTCGGCAGCGCGGCCAGTCCGGGCCGGATCAGGTCGCGCGCCCGGGGAATCCTGGTGGCGGCGCAACTGGCGTTTTCCGTCATTCTGCTGGTGGGAGCGGGCCTCACGCTGCGGACGCTGATGCACCTGGAACACATCGATGCCGGGTTCGATTCCGCCGGAGTGGTGACTGCGCGCATCTACAACCTCAATTCCGATTCCAGCACTTTCTTCGGCGCCTTGGTCGAACGAACACGGCATCTGTCAGGAGTAGAGTCGGTAGCTCTCTCCAGCACGTTTCCTTTGTACTTCCGGGGCACCGAGATGGACGCTCCTTTGCAGGTGCGGGGAGAAACCCACGCACTGAAGTCGAACCCCGAGCCTGCCAGCGTGCACATCGTCACCCCGGACTACTTCCGGACGATTGGTGTGCCGGTCAGCAGCGGGCGCGGGTTCACCAGCGATGACAGCGCCAGCGCTCCGCCGGTGGTCATTGTCAACCAGCAAATGGCGCAGCACTACTGGCCAAACGATAGCCCGCTGGGGAAACAAATTTCGTTCGAGCCTGACCGGTGGCTCACCGTTGTCGGCGTGGTCGGCAACGTGAAGCAGGATGGGCTGGACAAAGACCCGGTCGATGAGGTGTACGGCCCATTCGCGCAGGAACCTCATGCCGCCATGAGCCTTCTGGTGCGCAGTTCGCGCAGCGCTTTGCAACTGGCGCCTGAGATCTCGTGGGTTGTGCACGACTTGGATCGCAATGCTGTGATTACGGATGTGGAACCGCTGCTCGAAGTGCGGGAGAACTCGCTGGCGCCGCGGCGGAGCACGGCAATCTTTCTCAGTCTGTTTGCGCTGCTGGCGCTTGGCATAACGGCCTCCGGCATCAGTGGGTTGATGTCGCTGGAGGTGGGAGACCGCAAGCACGAGATCGGGGTCCGCCTGGCTTTGGGGGCAACGCCGCGCCGGGTAATCCGGTCGATGATGAGACAGGCACTGACGATTGTCGTGGCCGGTCTGGGGGCCGGATTTGCCGTCGCATGGGTCATGTCTACATCGATGTCGCGACTGCTCTACGGCGTGGTGCCGCGGGACGCGCTGACCTTTGCAGCGTCGTCGGCTCTGCTGGTGGCGGTTGCCCTCACTTCTTCGTTCGTGCCCCTGACCCGCATCGCGAAGCTCGACCCGACGGTGCTGTTGAAGGTCGAATGAGGCGTGCAATGTTTAATGCGATGACAATGTCGGCAGCGGTTTTCCTGATGGGCATAGCTGTTCTCAGCGCTGCTTCCTATGGCGAGACGCAGCGGCAGACTGATCGCGCTGACATGCTCGTATCCACGAATTGGCTGCAGGAGCACCTGGCCGATCCCAATCTGGTTGTCTTGCAAGTAGGCCGCAGCCGCGAGCAATACGATGCCGGACATGTCCCCGGCGCGCGATTTGTCGCGTTCGATGAATCAGTAGAGCAGCATAAGGAGTCGCTGAACGCGCTACCGCCGGTGGCGACGCTGCAGGCCGTGTTCGAGAAGCTTGGGGTGGGAGACGATTCGAAGTTAGTGTTGTACGGCGAGGGCGGCGGACTGCTGGCCGCGAGGCTGTACTTCACGCTCGATTATCTCGGACACGGTGCGCACACAGGCGCTCCTCGATGGCGGGTTGGAGAAGTGGAATGCGGAGAGCAGGCCGACGAGTCGTCAGGCTGTGCATCCGACGCGGACTACGTTTACGCCGCACGTGCAGCCCGAGCTTCTGATCACGACGGCAAGGATGCAAGAGCTTAGCCGCTCGGTTGCAAGTGGGACTTCGCAGAAATACGTGCTGCTCGACGCACGGCCTCCTCAGGAGTTCGCCGGAGTGGTGCGCTCGGAAGCTGTCGCCGCAGCCGGACATATCGCCGGCGCCCACAGCTTGTATTGGAAGCAGTTGATCCAATCGGAGGCAGTGCCGGTGCTGCGTGATCCATCGGAGTTGCAACGCGAATTCAGCCAGGCGGGCGCTGCGCCGGGAAAGCTGATTGTGAGCTTATTGCCGCACCGGGGTGCAGTCTTCGTTCGACTACTTCGTGGCCAAGTATCTGGGATACAAAGCGGCAATGTACGACGGCTCCGTCTATGAATGGGTGCATGCGGGCGGGAATCCGCTGGTCGCGTCGGATACCAACTTGGCGCCAGGGAAGCCCAACCAGTGAACGTCGGTGACTGCTGCACCAAGGTAAGAATGAGGAGATAAGAATGAAACGCCATCTAAGCCAGTTCGCCGTCTTTCTTGGGGTCACGTTGCTCGGATGCATCGCTTCGTTAGCGGTGGAGGGTACTGCTCCCGGAGCGACGAATGACAACCCCGCGAAGAACGATGGCGGGAACCCGGAGTTGCTGGTTTCCACGCAGTGGCTCGCCGACCACCTGTCTGATCCGCACCTGGTCATCGTGTATGTCGGTCACATGCCGGAAGATTTTCATGCAGCGCACATACCCGGCTCGCGGTTCCTGGCGATGGACAAAATCGTGGACGATCGTCCGCCGGGTACCGAGCTGCTTCCGCCTGAGCAATTGAAGAAGAACCTGGAAGACATCGGCATTAGCGATGATTCCCGGGTGGTGTACTACGCGCCCGACTGGGACCCCATGGCGACCCGGCTGTTCTTCACGCTCGATTACATCGGACATGGCGACCACGCAGCCTTGCTGGATGGCGGCATGGACCGGTGGCTGCACGAGAAACGGCCGACTTCGAGCGACGAGCCCGCCATCACCCGCGGAACGCTTACCATCCACCTGCATCCCGAGATCGTGGAAAAGATGGATGCAATGCAGAAGCTCGTGGCCGATGACGGCAGCAAGTCGGGCGTGTTGATCGTCGATGCCCGGCCCATGAAGCGATATCGGGCCGGTCACCTGCCGGGGGCGGTGCCGATATTCTGGGAGACCAACCTGGTGAGCGCGGACGATGCCGTGCTGAAATCTCCGCAGGAGCTCAGGCAGATGTATGCCAAAGCCGGCTTCACCAACGGCGAGAAAGTAGTGTCGTATTGCGAGGTCGGCTATCAGGCCTCGTACACATACTTTGTCGCCCGATACCTGGGATTGAATGCCGCCATGTACGACGGTTCTTACAGCGAATGGAGTCCAGCAAAGCAGCCTGTAGTTCGGGGAGACGCGACGCGGTGAGGGAGCAATGGAAAACTCCGGAAAGCAGATCGCCCGCGGGCTGAACAGTTTGCTGAAAAACTCGGAGCCGCAAAACCCGCCCGACTAAACAGACCGTTGAAAAAGTCTGGCAAACACTCTTGCTGGGAGCCCCCTGCTTTAGCAGGGGGAGCCGGACTTTAGTCGAGCGAAAAAGCGTTCGATTTCAAAATGGGCTTTGGCCCTGGGTTTTCCAATCCCCGGCGCTAAAGCGCTTGACCAAAGCCCAAGCTTTCCCGGAGCGCTGAAGCGCTCCTTCCCCTCGCATAAATGCGAGGGCTCCCACCAGAAGTACATTCCAAGAGTCATGCTCGGACTTTTCAGCAGTCTCCAGAGTCGGTTCGTGACAACAAGACAAAAGAGATTTTCTAAAGTGTTTCTTGCAACAGGAAGTCCGTGAGGGCCCGCAAACCAGGTTGCACGTCGGTAATCGAATCCTGAATGGCGTCCAGATGACCCTTGATGGCGATGGTCAACTCTGCGGTGGGGCGCCGGTGCTCGTCCTGCAAAGAGAGAAACAAAGGCAGGACCTGCTGATCGAGGGTGCGGCCGCGGGCGACGATTTCGGCCAGATGATGTACGAGTTCCTTGGCATGCGGGTCGTCGCCAAATCCCAACAGTCGAAGTTTTTCAGTCAGACTGGTTTGCAGCTCGACGATATCCCTGGTTTCAGAGTCGCTCATCGCAGCAGGATATCGAATCCCAGAGCAGCGGGGAATGGCCTTAGGTTTCGCTGGACCGTTGGTCCAGATTCGTGATCGCGTAAAGCACCAGTTCCACGCGATTACTAAATCCGAGTTTATCGAAGATGCGGAACAGGTAATTCTTGATGGTGTGCTCGCTCAACTTCAACTGCTGAGCGATTTCGCGATTACCCAGGCCCTCTGCGACCAGACGAACCACGTCCTTCTCGCGGGCGGTGAGAATGGGGCCCGGGTTGGCAATGGCAGCCGAGCCAGGCGTTTCCCTGGAGAGGGCATCCAGAACATAGCCCAACTGGGTGCTGTCGGCCCAGACCTGGCCTTCGAAAACTCGACTGACGCATTTGTAGAGTATCTTGGGTTCCGATTCAGAGCGGCAAAAAACTCCCCGCGCGCCCGCGCGAAAGGCCTGCACAATCTGAGCGGGCTGGGAACGATCGAGCAGAACAATTACATGAAGATTGGGAAACTGCTTTCGAATCTCGCTTAGCGTGGCCAGCCCACTGAGCGCGCCCTCCTGCAGGTGAGCGCTAATCAGCGCTATGTCGGGAGTCAACTGACGCAAGGATTCAAGCAGGCTTTCGCTGTCCACTACCGAGGCAAGGACCTGGAATTGCGGCTGGCTCTCCAGTGACTCGGACAGCAGGCGGCATGACAACAGGTTGGTGTCTGCGACTACAATCCGGACCTTCACAATCCTCCGGGGCGCGACGTCAAAGACGTTGTAGGCGATCGCGATTCGTGCTTGTTCGGGTTGGCTTGCCGTCGAATCTGAATCTGTGGCGGACTAGCTCTCAGCCGAAACCAGTCGCACGGGGTAGCGCTTCTAGGGGGTGCTTTGAGCATACGCTGCAGACGTTGTTCCGTAAATCAAAATTGCATGGGAAAAGGCCGAATAACCAGGCGAGACCGCTGGAATATCGCCTCCTGTAACGACAGATATTCATCTTCGTGTAACATAGGAAACTCGTCATTCGTGCAGGCTTCCGTCGCAAATTGTATGGTCCGCCGTTCCCTCGATGATCCATCTTTAGTGCTGAACCGCGAGGCATCCTGGCTCGCCTTCAATCGCCGTGTGCTCGAGGAGGCGGAGAACCCTCGCAACCCTTTGCTGGAACGGGTCAAGTTTCTGGCCATTACCGCGCGAAATCTCGATGAGTTCTTCGAGATTCGAGTGGGCGGCCTGATGCAGCGCATAGAGGACGGTCAGACCGATCCGAGTCCCGACGGTCGTACGCCGCAGGAAGAAGCACAATTGGTGGCGCGACTTACGCAGGAGTTCATGCGCGATCAATATCGCTGCTGGAACCATGGGCTGCGGCCGGCGCTTGCCGAGGAGGGCATCCGGGTTGTCGGGATGAAGGAACTGACGGCGGAGCAGCGGTCGTTTGTGGCCGAATATTGCGAACGCGAGCTGGATCCTCTGCTCACACCGGTGACGGTCGATCCCGCGCACCCGTTTCCGCGGGTCATCAATAAGGCTTTGTGCCAGGCGCTGTTGCTGCGCCGCCGGCGGCGCGCCTCCACCAATTACATGGGAGTGGTGACCGTACCACGCGTCTTGCCGCGATTGATCAAGCTGCCGCCCCGCAATGGCAGCGAAGACTACATCTTTCTTGCTGATCTGGTGGCTTCGCACACGGTGGAAATGTATCGCGGCTACGAGATTATTTCCGAGGCTGCGTTCCGGGTGACGCGCAACAGCAATCTGTATTTGCAGGAAGAAGAGTCGCGCAACCTGATGGAATCGGTGCGCACCGAATTGCACAACCGTCGCAAGGGCGATGCCGTGCGTCTGGAAATTGAGGCCGATGCCAATCCTGAGATGGTGGAGCGTCTGCGTGGCTACTTCGAGCTGGAAGACTGGCAGATCTACCGTACCGACGGGCCAGTCAATCTGTCGCGACTTTTTCATTTTTACGAAGAGACGGAGCGGCCGGACTTGAAGTTCAGGCCATTCGTGGCCCGAGAACTGCAATTGAACCGCAAGTCGCGTGACATCTTTGAAGAAATCCGCCATCGCGACATTTTGTTGCACCATCCGTACGATTCGTATAACTCGGTGGTCGGATTCATTCGTGCTGCCGCCGACGATCCTGACGTGCTATCGATCAAACAGACGCTTTATCGCACCAGCGAAGATTCGCCGATTGTGCGCGCGTTGATTGAAGCCTCTACCAAGAAAGAAGTAACGGTGGTGGTGGAAGTGAAAGCGCGATTCGATGAAGCCAGCAATATCCGTTGGGCTCGCTCGCTGGAAGATGCGGGGGTGCAGGTGTTTCACGGGTTGGTCGGCCTCAAGACCCATTGCAAGCTGGCGCTGATGGTGCGCAAAGATCCCGACCATGAGACCAGGCTTTACGCCCACTTGGGGACGGGAAATTACAACTCGATTACGGCCACCTACTACACCGACCTGAGCCTGCTGACAGCCGACCCGGAAATTACGTCGGCGGTGCACGGAGTGTTTAACTTTCTGACCGCTTACGCGGAGCGGCCGAATTACGACCCACTGTTAGTGGCGCCCATCAATTTGGCGGAGCGCTGTATTAATCTCATCGCCCGCGAAGCCGATCACGCGCGACACGGCCGTCCGGCGCGCATCATCGCCAAGATGAATTCCTTGCTCGACCTCAACATCATCCGCGAACTCTACCGTGCGTCCCAGGCGGGCGTCCAAATTGATCTCCTCGTGCGTGGGATATGCGGATTGCGGCCAGGGGTGCGCGGTGTCAGCGATCATATCCGGGTGCGTGGCATTGTGGGACGCTTTTTGGAACACAGCCGGGTACTGTACTTTGCCAATGGCGGTGACGAAGAAGTTTATCTGGGCAGCGCCGATTGGATGCCGCGAAATCTGTACGAACGAGTGGAGACGGTCTTTCCCGTTAACGACCCGATGTTGAAGCAGCGCATCCGCGGCGAGATATTGGAGGCTTATCTGGCCGACAACACTCAGGCGGCATTGCTGCAAGCGGACGGCTCTTACGTTCATGTAGCTGCGGCGTCGCGTTCCGGCAGGCGCCGCGCACGCTTTAGCGCCCAGGAATTTCTGATTGCCCTCGCTGAGGGGAAAGTCACTCTGGATGCGATTCCGACATTGCCGCCTTATCGCCGGCGTAGCACTCGCCGCGCGGTTAGGGCAAAATAGCTTACATGGACATTTATTTTCTGCGTCACGCCAATGCCGGTGAGCCGAAGCTTAACCCAGCCAAGGACGAAAAACGGCCCATCGACAAGCTGGGAATTGAGCAGTCCCACGACGTGGGACGTGCACTTGCGGCCCTCGATGTGAGTCCTGACGTAATCATCGCCAGTCCTTTAAGGCGGGCCACCCAGACCGCGGCGGTGGTAGCCAACGAACTGGGGCACGAAGACAAAGTGATTACCGACGCTGCGCTTCGTCCCGAGGCGAGCTTATGAGAAATTCCAGGACCTGCTGCGCCGCCACAGCCGCAGAGACGCCATCATGGTGGTGGGACACAATCCCAGCATGACGGGGTTCCTGAACAAGCTGGTCTACGGGGACGGCTCGCCGAACGCGATCGAATTGAAGAAGGGCGCGGTCGCGAAGGTCGAGAAGAACGGTCGCAAGCCCGCGGTACTGCGGTGGACCATGCCGCCCAAGGTGGTGCGCTCGATTCAGCAGGCCTCGGCCAGCAGCTCACGGCCGAAGACGGTGCGGAAGTAATCTTGCTCCTGCTCCACCGCCCACAACTCCAGCTCAATTCCCTCGGTCGGGCTCGGCGTCAGCATAAGCCGCACGCGGCCGTCCTGATGGACGCGGACTTGTAGCTCGCGTACCGCACCACGGCGGCCTTGATCGAGCGCGCGCGCCAGGCGTAATAAGGCGACAGCCTTGGCAACATGAATCTGATCGACGCCGGGCAGCAGGCCCATGACCCGATCGCTGGGCGAGGGAAGTGACTTGCCAACGTAGCGCGCGATGGCGGCGATGATGCGCCGCTGCAGCGGTGTATAACCAAAAAGTTCCGAGTGCGCGATGACGTAATAGGTGTGACGGCGGCGTCCGGAGCGATTGATGTAAGCGCCGACTTCGTGCAGCATCGACGCGGCCTCGAGCCAATCGGAGTATTGCGGCGGCAACTGGTGTACCGATTGCAACCGGCGGAACAACTGCATGGCGAGATCGCGAATGCGCTGAGCAAATGGCAGATCGGCGCCGTAATGTTTGGCGGCGGAGAGTAAGGCATCATGGCGCTCCGATTCCACGCGTTCGCGCATGACGGTGCTGCCGTTGTAGTCGGCCATCATCTGCGCCAGGAGGCCGTCGCGCAGTCCCAAGGGCAGATAGCGGAAGCTGCGCAGGTTGCACAGTTGCATGAGTTCGGCGAAGACCATGGAGCCGGCGATGATGATCTCGGCGCGTCGCGGTCCGATGCCGGGTAGCAGCCCGCCTCTCCGCCAGGTCGCGCCGGCTCAGGGTATTCAGCAAAGTTGCGACCGCTGCTTTGGGTACAGTCTGCGGCTTGCTTTCGTTGTAGCCGCGGATTTTGGCGGCATATAAACCTGAGAGCGCCGCCGGGGTGCCCGAGGTGGCGATGGAGATTTGCAGCTTAGCATCCGTGATTCGCTTCTGAATGCGCGAGACCTCGCGCTGGATGAACCCCCGCAACTGCTGCAGCTCTTTCTTCTTTGGCGGATCGTGATGGAGGAAGGTCTGCGTCAGGCGCACTGCTCCGATGGGAAGGCTGACCATGTCTTCGATGTGTCCCTGGATCGAGATGGTCAACTCGCAACTGCCGCCGCCAAGGTCGATCAGCAGGGCGCGACTGCCGGCGATCCGCGCATTGGAGAGCACTCCGAGATGGATGAGCCGGCCTTCCTCCAGTCCAGAGATAATTTCGGCCTTCCAGCCGGTGGCGCTGCGAACCCAATCGAGGAAAGCGCGGCTGTTGCGCGCGTCACGCAAGGCGCTGGTGGCGACTACGCGGACGCGATCGGCGGCGTAAGTTTGGACAGCCCGATGAAATCGCCGCAGCACCTGTAAAGTTTGCGACATGGCTTGCGGATCGAGGGTGCCACCGGCAAACACACTTTCGCCGAGACGCGTGACCTCACGGTCGTCGTGGAGTGTCTGCAGGCGCCCGCGCACGGTCTTGGCGATCTTCAGCCGGACCGAGTTCGAACCGATATCAACTGCGGCGAAGGTTGGCATGGGATTCCAAGTACACCGGCACGTGTAATTCGCAAACTTAGGAAGATAGATGCCACCGCGGCACTTTGCAACCGCACGGGCCGAAGAAATCTGTCACTCTGTTTCACCATACCTTCATCACATTGCAAACAGGTTAATGCGAGTTGAAGTATTCTGATTGGTGGCGCCCGCCCGGCCACATTTTCGGCCCCCAAAGCCGATTTTGTCCCTGCATTATGGCCAAGCATTTCTGGGAGTCTGAACGCGACTTGTTACGCGACACTCTGCAGGAGGAGAAGCAGGAGTTTGCGCGGCCGGCGTCGCGCCAATCCAAGCTGGGATTGGCGGTGCGCGCCCTGCGGCACCGTAACTTCCAGTTGTTCTTCACCGGCCAGGCCATCTCCCTGGTCGGTACCTGGATGCAGACGGTAGCCCAGTCGTGGCTGGTGTATCGCATGACAGGTTCCACGTTGCTGCTGGGAACGGTGGGATTCGCCAGCCAGATTCCAGTGTTCATCATGGCGCCGGTAGGCGGTACCGTGGCCGACCGCAACAACCGGCAGCGGGTGGTGATCGGCACGCAAATCGCGTCCATGGTTCTGGCTGCAATCCTTGCTCTGCTGACGCTGTCGGGACGTATCCAGGTCTGGCAAATTATGGTGCTGGCTGCCGGACTTGGCGTGGTGAATGCGTTTGACATCCCGGCGCGGCAGGCGTTTCTGATCGACATGGTCGGCAGGGAAGACCTGCTGAATGCGATTGCCTTGAACTCCTCCATGTTCAACGGGGCGCGCATCATCGGTCCGGCTATCGCCGGAATATTGGTGGCTTCGATCGGCGAAGGCTGGTGCTTCTTCGCCAACGCAGTGAGCTACATTGCGGTCATCATTGGCCTGCTGCTTATGCGCATCCAGCATCCCGCCAATCTGGCAAACCAGGCGTCGCCGCTGGAGAACATCCTCGAGGGATTTTCCTTTGTGCGCAATACCGGACCCGTGCGCGCCATTCTTCTGCTGTTGGGCCTTGTCAGCCTGGTAGGGATGCCGTATGCGGTACTGATGCCAGTCTTCGCGGATCGGATCCTGCACGGCGGCGCACGGGGACTGGGCATTCTGATGGCGGCAACGGGGGTGGGCGCGCTGCTGGGCGCGGCCAGCCTGGCGGCCCGTGTCGGCGTGAAAGGACTGGGAAAGCTGATTGCGCTGGCGGCGGGAGGCTTTGGTGTAAGCCTGATCCTGTTCTCGTTCTCGAACATGTTCTGGCTGTCGACCGTGCTGCTGGTTCCGGTCGGCTTCACCATGATGGTGCAGATGGCGTCTTCCAACACGCTGATTCAGGCCATGATTCCCGATCAACTGCGGGGAAGAGTCATGTCTGTGTATTCCATGATGTTCATGGGCATGGCGCCGCTGGGGGCGTTTCTTGCCGGGGCGCTGGCCAATCATCTGGGCGCTCCGTGGACGGTTGCGGTTGGAGGTGTGGCTTCGATCGCGGCGGCGATCTGGTTTGGCAGGCATCTGCCGTCGATTCGCGCCGAGGCCCGCGAGTTGGTCCTCGCTCAGGGCATGACGGGCGGCTCGCCTGCACAGGAAATTACCAGCCGGGGATTGTCGTAACAGGGGTGTTCGGGTAGAGCGGGCCTTCAGGTCCGCGTCCAAGTTGCGTTGATCAAGGCGTTCCGACCCGCGTTTCGCGCGGGCAAAACAGGAGTGCCGCCGGCTGAAGCCGGCTCCCTACAGAAAGAGATCGCCTAACGCGGACCTGAAGGTCCGCACTACCCGAGCGCGTTCTAGTGTTGCGTTGCTGGCTTGTGCACCGTGCTGCCGCTGGTCACTCCCAGGCGGCGAAGCCGGTCGCGCGCCTGCGAGGCTTCGATGGAGCGAGGATAGCGGGCGATGAGGCTATTCAACTCGCGAACGCCGGCATCGCGCTGGCCCAGTTCAAGCAGAGCATAGCCTTTCTTTAGCTGGGCGGCCGCCGCCTTGTTGCCGCCGGGATACTGCTCCAGCACCTTGTCATAGTCCTTCGCCGCGGCAGCAAAGTTTCCCTGGCGATACTCGATATCGGCGATGTAGAACTGGGCGTTCCCGGCGAGATCGGTATTGGAGTAGTACTTGATGTAATCGTTAAACTCCTGCGAAGACAAATCGTATTTTCCCGAGTTGTAATCGCGCAGGGCATTGTTGTACAGAACGTCGGCTGGAGGCGCTTGGGAAGCGGCGGGATTGGATTCCGCCCCACCGGGTCCCGGAGCCGGCGCAGCGGTCATGCCGGGCTGTCCGGCTGCCAGGTTCTGCCCGCCTTGCTGCATATCGTCGAGCTGCTTGCTGATTTTGGCCAGGCGCGACTTCAACTCGTCTACCGTGTCGTGCAGCGACTGGACCTGACCCGAAATCTGTTCCATGCGGCCATTGGTGTCGCTGGCCTGGCCCTGCATTTTCTGCTGCAGGTCGCTAACTGCGGTGTTCATTTTGTTGACGCTGTCGGCGCTCTGCTCGACCAGGTTTTTCATGACGCCCATGTTCATGTCGATGGATTGCTGCATACGAGCCACCTGGTCCTGCAGCGCCTGCACCTGGGTTTGCAGTTGGATCATTTCTTTGCTTACGCCGAATGCCGGACTGATGGTTGCCAGCATGAATGCCGCGATTGCCAGCCAAGGGACAATGTTCCGAAGTCGCATAATCTTGTCCTGCTCCTGAGTTTCCGCTGGTGAAAAGGGTACACCAGCGCGAAAAAGGTAGTTGCCCGGTCCAGTAGTCAGCCGGCGCCATTGAAGGGGCCGCTCCAGCCAACGTCTGCGATCCGTCTGTGCAACAAGTCTGCCGTCCTCACGGAGACTATGTCGCAACCCGTGTCGCCGCTACGCGGCTTGGGAATTGTTCCCATTCGCCCCCGGGGCTTGCGCCCCGGGATAACTTCAAGGTCGCCGCTCCGCGGCTGGTTCGACTGATTTCCGCGCTTGACTTCACCTCTGATAGACGAAGTGGGCGCGTCGGTTTTGCTGCCAGCAGGACTCGTTGCTTTCCGTGCAGAACGGCTTCTCCTTGCCGTAGCTGATGGTGCGGATACGGTCAGCCGAGATACCAAGCTGCACCAGGGCCTGCCGAGCTGCATTGGCGCGATTGTCGCCCAGTGCCAGGTTGTATTCCGTCGAACCGCGTTCGTCGCAGTGGCCCTCAATGGTGAACTTCATGCCCGAATGCTGCTGCAGAAACCGCGCATCCGCCGCCAGGACCTGCTGATACTGCTGGGAAATATCGTAGCTGTCGTAATCGTAGAACACGTCCTTCATGTTGGCCGAAAACAACTGCGCTTCAGTCTCGTTGGAGCTTTGCTGAGGCGGCGGTGGTGGCGGCGTGACCGTGATGCGCGCCGTGGCCTCCTGCGTTCCGGAGTCGTTCTTGGCTACCAGGTGATAGGTGGTCGACTCCGTCGGTGTTACCGCACGCGATCCATTGGAATCGACTTTGCCCAATTGATCGATGGTGACGTCGGTGGCGTAGTTGGTGGTCCACGTCAAGGTGCTGGCCTGGCCGGCGTTAATGGTGTTGGGATTGGCTGTCAACGAGGCAGTAGGGGCCGGAGTAGGTGGCGGCGGTGGTGGCGGCGGGGCTTGCGCAACCTTCTTCTTGCCGCAGGCACTTACGGCCAGCACTACAGCGAGGGCAACAACAATCCGGATCCATTGACTCCTTGTGAGCTTCAAGTCTTTCCTCCACTTTCCCGCGAGAGCACTCGCATCAGTTCATAGCGGGGCCGAAGTGTGCTCCTTCCGCGCCCATAAGCGTGCAGGGCCCAAGAACTACTTATAACTCCAATTCGGCTGGGTGTTTTGCCCAGCGGTGGTCAATTGCCGCAGCTCGCTGCCGTCGGCGAGCATGGAATAAATCTGCACGTGGCCACCGCGGCTCGACTGAAACACGATGTGCCGTCCGTCGGGCGACCACGACGGGAAATCGTTGCGCCCACCGTCATGCGTCAGTTGTGCCCATTGTTTGCTGGCGATGTCCATGACATAGATGTCGCTGGCTCCGGGTGCGCCGGGGCCGTAATGACGCACCCACGCGAACGCCAGGAATTGCCCGTTCGGCGACCATGACGGCGACACGGCATAGCCTTGATCGGTTACGCGGACCACGTTCGTACCGTCAGATGCCATGGTGAAGATTTGAGGTAGCCCGGTGCGTCCACTTACCCACGCGATCTGCGCGTTGGTCTTGGGGTTCCAGGTGGGCGACACGTCGGGTCCCTTGCTCTCGGTGAGGCGGCGTGGGGTTCCCCCAGCTGCGTTGACGGAATAGATTTCCGTGTTGCCGCTGCGCGACGACGAGAAAGCAAGGTTCTGGCCATCGGAGGACCACGCGGGCGAGTAGTTGTCACCGCCGAATTGCTGAAAGCTGACTAGACGGCCGAGTTCGAGCGAGTACATCAAAATCTGCCATCCGTCTTTGGTTACGCCGGAAAAAGCCACGCGCGTGCCGTCGGGCGAGACGTGCGGCGAAAGCGCAATGCCCCCCATGTGCGTGAGCTGCTTCTGATTGGCGCCGTCGTAGTCCATCTGCCAGATTTCTTTGGAGCCGCTGCGGTTGCTGACAAAGTACAGTTTGGTTTCCGCGACGCCGGCGATACCGCCGCCCAGGCGAAGAATGATCTCATCGGCGAAGCGATGCGCGATCAAGCGTGCGTTGTTCTCGTTGGCGTCCTCGCGGTATTGCTTACCCAGAACCTGCGGCGATTGCGGATTCTTGGTGTCGTAGAGCCAGCCTTGCACATTCAACGAGCCGCTTTGAACTCCCACATTGCCAAAGGCGAGCATGCTGGCATTCGGGGGCGGCACGTTCCAGTCGTTGAGGTGTACTTCCTGTGGAGCGCCAGGAACTGACACCGGATAGAAACTCTTGGAGACCATGTCGAAGATGCCTGCCGACTTCAGGTCGTTCCACAGAGTGACATCGAAGACCGTGGCCAGGTTCTGCGTACCTATATCGGCAGTGACCGGTTTGAAGTCGGGCACGGCAAGGCGGACCTTCTCCACGCCGAGGCCGGTGCCGGTACGAATCCAGTCCTGGGCGGACATGGCGGTAACGGCGAAGAGGACAAATAACAAGATTGCTTTGTATCGATTCATGCTTTACCTGTGGGCCCCACCCTTGTATCTGACGCTTGGAACAACTGACGCCTTTGAACAGCTGCCGCTTGGAACATCCGCCGCTTTGAAGGGGCACGGCTTCAGAGGCCGCTGAAAAACTCCCTACTGACAACAGCCCGGGTAGTGCGGGCCTTCCAGGCCCGCGTTCACCGGGTCTTGTGAAGAGGGCTTTAGCCCCTGAGGTACCTCGTCCAAAGCCGCCAAAATAGCCTCTTTTGTGCAATGTCCCCAGGCCTAAAGGCCGTTTCACGGTACTCGCTTGACGCGGCGCTGAAGCGCCGCACTACCCGAACTCGCTCCGGAGAGGACTTTTTCAGCGGCCTGTTCAGCCGTGCCGTAGCCTGCTCTCCTGGACAGTGGCTTTAGCCACTGAGGGGCTTCGGTTCATACAAACTGCGACCTCGCGCACTACGCGTCTGCGAGAGAACCGTGCCGTCCCTACGGGACTCACTCTCATTTTCCGCCCTACCCAGGACTCCGCTGCGCTCCGTCCTGGGCTAACTGCGCCGCCACCCCTTCGGGGTTCGACCGTCGTGCGTCCCACTCCATTAGCGAAAACGAAACTGAGTTTTCCCACCGACTCGCGCCCTGGACTAACGGCAATCGCGCCCCCGCGGAACTGGATTGAATCAGTTGTTCCTCCTTGCCAAGTCAGAACGATTCTCACGCTCATTGAAGCCTGGCATCTCCGGCCGCTAATGGCGCGGCTAGAATCCGCGACTTTCAAAGAGTACGCTTCCAAAATGACGAAGCCGGACGAACCATCTATCCACCCCCGAATGAACAATTCAACCACTCACCCTATGAACCATCCATCCCTCACCGCTTGTAGTCGAACCAGAACTCGACAGCTACATACCGCCCGGCGTACTCCGGAGGCAGCGGACCAAATGTATCGATGCGTTGCAGGGCCCGCGTCGCCGACTGATCGAGCGACGGAATCCCGCTCGATTGCTCTACACGTATGTTTTCCGGCTGTCCCGAACGTGTGATCTCAAAATAGATGTAAACCCTACGCGCCGTATCAATGTTCGGATCCACTTCATACTTCAGCCAGTTTTCCGATACTTTGCGGCGCACGCCATCGACATACCATCCGAAGCGACTGCCAAAATCTCCGGTGCCTCCGGTGAAGCTGAGGCCGCCTTTGGCTCCGCCCGCGGTGAACGATCCATAAGGGCCGCTGACCGGTCCGCCCTGACCGAAGGGAATCTTGTTGTCTTCGACTTTCGCAACTTCTCTGGGCGGCGGCTTCTTCTGCGTGGACTCCTTGGGTCCTTGCTTCTTAGCATCGCGTGCTGGAATCGGAATCGCCTTCGGTTCTTCTTTCGGAATTTCTTTTGGCGGCGATTGCGTCAATCCCTTGGACTCGTTAGCCAACACGTTTTGGGTCTGCGTCGGCGGCACAGGTATTGGGATGCTGCTAACCAGCGTGGCACTCATGGCTCCGCCGTTTCCACTGGTGCCTCCCCAACTCTCGCCGCGGCTGCTGGGAATCAAATAGCCGAACAGAGCCAGAGCAAACAGCGCGACATGCAGGGTCACCGAGCCGATCAAAGGGCCGCGAACATTGCCCTCGGTCGAAAAGATGTCAACGTCGGCTGCCATTCTTCTCCAGCGGCTGAGTCACGATGCTTACGTTGGTGATGCCCGACTGCTTGACGGCGTCCATCACGGTGGCGAAGGCGCCGAAAGGCACGTTTTCATCGGCGCGCACGAAAACCGACTGGCCTTCCGGGTCACGAATCTTATCGTGGATGCGGGCACCGATCTGGTTGATGTTGATGGGATCGTTATTCAAGAAGACGCGCTGGTCACGGTCGATGGTAATGACCAGCCGCTCCTCGGTGATTTCTTTGACCGTCTTGGTGTGCGGAATCGCGACCTCGATGCCTGACTGCAGAATCGGCGCAGTCACCATGAAGATGATCAGCAACACCAGCACCACGTCGACCAGCGGTGTGACGTTAATGTCGGCCAGCGAAGTTTGCGTCCGTCCGCGTGCATTGGTGAACGCCATTACCGCCGCTCCACGCTCTCGACCGCGCGCGCGCTGCCCGCTTGGGCCCGCTCGATTTCGTTGACCAACTCCAGGGAGAAGTCGTCCATGCGCGCGCCGAACTCGCGAATGTGCTGGGTGAACATGTTGTAAGCGATGACGGCGGGGATGGCGGCGAACAGTCCGGCGGCGGTCGTGATCAGTGCTTCGGAGATGCCAGGCGCAACTGCGCGCAAGGTTGCGCCACCCGCGGTTCCGAGCCCATGAAAGGCGTCGATGATTCCCCAGACCGTTCCGAACAGTCCGATGAAGGGGGTGACCGCGCCCGTGGTTGCCAGCCAGGGCAAGCGGCTCTCCAGGCGGCTCAATTCTTCGGACGACGCGATCTGGGTGGCGCGCTGCAGTGCCACCATGCGAATAGGATTGGGCGCCTGCTTGCGCAGTTCGTCATACGCGCCTTCAAAGACGGCGACCAGCGGGCTGGGCTTGAACTGCTCGGCCACGGCGGCGACATCCTGTAGCCGCTCTGACTTGCGAAAGGCGCGAATGAAACGATTGCTTTGCACGCGCGCTCGCCGGAACAGCCCCCACTTGGAAAAGATGATGGCCCACGAAGCGACGCTGAATACCAGAAGGATGAGAAGAACAGCTTTGGCGACGAGACCGCTCGATTCAATAAGTCCTGAGATTTCACCGCCGATGGCCGAGGCAAATAACGAATAAGGCACATTCATTGGACGGAACAGGCTCAACTTTCGTTATTTCGCATTATAAGCAATTGACGCGCGAGCCGCAGGTTTGCGCGGCGGGGTTCCTCGCAAGTTAACGGAGCTATCAGCTGTCAGCTTTTCGCTATTCGCTGTTCGCCTTTCGCTTTTCGCCAAAAACCTCCGCGATGATGCCGCTACCTTCCTTCTTTTGAAATGGGGACACTGGGAAAAGACTTTGCTCCGGACGGTCCCTTGGCAACGGGAAGGAGTGCTCCGAAGCGAAGAGCCAAAGGCGAAAGACGAAAAGCGAAAGGCGCAAAGCGGACCCCCGCCCGCTTTCTGCTACACTGCGCATAACTTCGGCGAGTCGAGAGCTCACGTGCTGCTGGAACTGCGGGTCGAAAACTACGCGGTCATTGATAACGTTGCCGTGGAGTTCGCGCCCGGTCTGAATCTGCTGACCGGCGAGACCGGCGCCGGAAAATCCATCCTCATCGACGCGCTAGCGCTACTCCTCGGCGATAAAGCCTCCACCGACAGCATTCGTCATGGTACCGACAAGGCCGTCGTGTCGGCGGTCTTCGAAGCCGGGTCCAAAGCGCTAAATGCTGTGCTGGAAGCCAATGGCCTGGATAACACTGGCGACGGGCAACTGATTCTTCGTCGCGAGATCGCATCCGGGGGCAAAGGTCGCGTATTCGTGAATAATCAGCCGGCGACGGTGACCGTCCTCAAGCAACTGGCCCCGCACCTGGCGGTTATCCACGCGCAGAATGAGGCGGTGCTGGCGTTCGATGCGGCTTCGCGACTGGCGCTGCTCGATGCCTTCGCCGGAGCGGACACCTCGCCGGTTGCGGCGGCATTCGAGAAATGGAACCAGGTCCGCCATCGCATTGCCGATCTGGAGCGCGACGAGCATGACCGGCTTCGCCTGCTGGACTTGTGGAGCTTTCAGCGCAAGGAGATTGCCGACGCGCGCCTGCAGCCGGAAGAGGACACCAAGCTCGAGGCCGAGAAGCGCGTGCTGGGCAACTCCGAAAAGGTGTTCACCTCCGCGATGGCAGCCTATGACGCGCTCTATGAGAACAACGCGTCAGCGGCAGCTTCGATTCGCGTGGCGACACGCCATATCGAGGAACTGTCGCGCTTCGACGAGAAATTCCGCCAGTCGCTGCCTGAGCTGGAGTCGGCGCGCATTACCCTGGAGGACATCGGTCAGACGCTTCGCGATTACGCGGAGGGCATCGAGGCGTCGCCCGCGCGGCTTGCCGAAGTCGAGGATCGGTTGGCGTTGCTCGATCGCATGAAGCGCAAATACGGGCCGACGCTTGACGATGTGATCGCGCTCGGCGACGAGCTCGAACGTAAGCTCAACGAGATGGAGAACAAGGACGAGGTCCTGCGCGGCTTGAAGGTCGAGCTGGCGAGCGCCGCGACGAAGTATCTGGAGGCGGCGCGCGGTCTTTCGCGCCATCGCTACGAAGCGGCGCGCAAGCTGGAGAAGATGGTCGAGAGCGAGATCAACGAGCTGGCCATGAAGGCGCGCTTCAAAGTCGAGGTCAGCGGCTCGGACGAGGAAGGGAACTGGAGCGCCCGCGGCTTCGACCAGGTGCAGTATCTGATCTCGGCCAATCCTGGGGAGCCACTTGGTCCAGTCGAGGAGATTGCGTCAGGCGGCGAACTGTCGCGGGTAATGCTGGCGTTGAAGACGAGCGTCGAGGCTGGTCAGACGAAACGAGGCGGGCGTAATGGCTCAAGACCCAGCCTCTCGCCAACTGAAGGCGAGAAGGGTGGGGCACCCGAATCGAAGATCTCCCAACATTCGGGTTCACGAACCCTGGTTTTCGACGAGATTGACAGCGGAATCGGCGGGCGCGCCGCCGAAGCGGTTGGCAAGAAGTTGAAGCAGTTGGCGCGTACCAAGCAGGTTCTATGCGTAACTCACCTGCCGCAGATCGCGTCATTCGCTGACCAGCATTATCTTGATCGAGAAGCGGGAATCAGGCGGCAGGACGAAGACCTCAGTCCGGCCCCTTGATGCCGAAGAGCGCACCCGCGAGATAGCCCGCATGATCAGCGGCGCCAAACTGACGGATACATCGCTGAAGCATGCCGAGCAGATGCTTAAGGCAAACCGGTAGTTCGGTTTGTGGCCGCTCACGCAACTTCTGGTCTGGAGTTGACCCCGTAGATTGTGAGTCGCCAAGAGTGCCACGATAGTGCCGAAACGTGCGTCGAGGGCCCTGGCGGGCGATTCCTGAGGCCTGTGGTCCTAAGCGGAGGATGTTTGGCCTACCCGGAGTACCTGGCATCGGTTTACGCGGCTCCTGCGGCGTTTTGAGCGGCATTTTAGTAGGAGATAATACTAGCACTTTGCGGGAAACAGCTGCGTACACCAAAATCTCATAATAAGTAGCATTTAAGTGTTAATTTGGATGACTGCTTTCCCGTTGCGGAACCCGCCGCCGTTAGGTCTTTACTTGATGGCCCCTTCTTTTCCTGCCAACCTGCGTAGCAGCCCGATTTGTCCGTTGTGATAGCCCTCGTGATAATGCAGACGGATCAAGTGCATCCGCCGACGGAGCCCGTTAGCGGCGGCCGGCGCATCTGTTCCGGCACGGGCTGACTCAACGCTTCATCGGAGAGTGCCGCGAGAGCCGGAACCAGTTGATGCTGGGTGTCGCTTAGAATGCCGCGGAGGGTGGCGAGATCAGGTGCCTTATCGCCGGGCTGGAGCGGGTTCGATCCACGGGACGTAGTGTGCGGTGATTTCTTCGCCCGCCAGCGGCGCACTCCCGGCGAGCTTCAGCACCGTATTACGGGCGGCGACGACGTGTCCCAGCACCCAGTTCAGGCAGTTGCCGGCGCCCGGTGGCTGGACCAGGCTCTCTTCGTTGGTCAAGTCCTCAAGGTTGCGCTTGATGGCTCCGTAGCTGAATTCGTACATGTTCGCAAGTTCGGCGCCGGTCATGAGCTAGCTCTCCTGCGAAGGATTGTACAAGCCCGCCACGTTGAAAAGCATTCACCACGGAGACACGGAGGGCACGGAGTTCTATTTTCTACTGGAGGTTGGGCATGACTAAGAGTCCTGCCCTAATAAAACCCAGAAGTATCCATCAGACGCCTTGTTTTCCAGTCTCCTCCGTGATCTCTGGGCCTCCGTGGTTGATTTGCCTTCCCGGCGAGCCGCAGGGCCTGTGATATCCGCTACTTGAAAAACTTTGTTCACCACGGAGGCACCGAGGGCACGGAGTTCTACTTCAAGTCCTCTCCGGGATCTCCGTGCCTCCGTGGTGAATTTGCCTCCTCCCATTGGCTGCGGAAAATGCACGATAGGCTGCTAAATTGCGCCATTTCACGCCGTTACCTTGGTGATTCCTGCACTGCTACAATAGAGTAATTGTGGGGAAAAGCGGGTTTCTACTCGTATACTTGGACACCATAACGAATGACTCAACGTAATGCGAAAACCTTACTTTTACTGAAGCCGCGGGGCTTCTGTGCCGGCGTCGTGCGCGCCATTGACATTGTACGCATCGCCCTGGAGACCTTCGGAGCGCCGATTTACGTGCGCAAAGAGATTGTCCACAACCGTTACGTGGTGGACGAGCTGAGCGCCAAAGGCGCCATCTTTGTCGATAGCGTCGACGAAGTCCCGGCGGGCGAGCGGATCATCTACAGCGCCCATGGAGTCGCTCCCGAGGTGCGCGACTCCAGCAAGCTGCGCGAGCTTCGAGTCATCGATGCAACTTGTCCGCTGGTCACCAAGGTCCACGTGGAAGCCGTGAAGTTTGCGCGCGAAGGCTATTCGCTAATTCTTATTGGCCACCGCGATCACGATGAAGTCATCGGCACCCTGGGCGAAGCGCCCGATGTTACCCAGGTGGTAGATTCGCCGGAAGACGTCGAGGCACTCGAAGTTCCCGATCCCAACCGCGTCGCTTATCTGACCCAGACCACGCTCAGTTTGGATGAAACCAGTCACGTTATCGCGGCGCTGAGAAAGAAGTTCCCCAAGATTCAGGGGCCGCACGCGCAAGACATCTGTTATGCCACGGAGAACCGGCAGACCGCAGTGAAAGACGTGGCCGGCGAGTGCGATCTTCTCTTGATCGTCGGCTCCGACAACAGTTCCAATTCCAACCGGCTGGTCGAAGTGGCCCGCAATCTGGGCGCGCAATCGCATCTAATCGAGAACTATCGCTCGATTCGGCCGGAGTGGCTGGAGAACGTCAATACGGTTGGTTTGACCGCGGGCGCTTCGGCGCCTGAGATCCTGGTGCAAGAGGCGGTGACATTCCTGGAAGAGCAGGGCTTCACCAATATGCGTGAGATTGAAGTCATGCCCGAGCATGTTCGCTTCGGATTGCCCTCCGAGATTGTCGAGGCCATTGGCGCTGCGCCTGCCATGGCGGGGTCTCCGGCGGAGTAAGAAGGGGAATGGCAGATTCTGATCGTGCCGAAGTTCGCTTCGGCAAAATCGATGACATAAAAAGCCGGGTGGCCGCCGCCATCGATGCTTCACGGCAATACCTGTTCTCTCTGCAGGACCGCGAAGAAGGCTACTGGTGTGGCGAACTGGGGGCCGACACCACCCTGGTTTCCGACTACATCCTGCTGCATCGCCTGTTGGGCACCGAGGATCCGGTGCGCACGCAGAAGTGTGCCACCGAGATTCTGAATCGTCAGAATCCCGACGGCGGCTGGCCAATTTACAACGACGGTCCTTCCAATGTCAGCGCCTGCGTCAAGGCTTATTTCGCGCTGAAGATGGCAGGCTACAGCCCCGATCATCCGCAAATGAAGAAGGCCCGCGAGCGCATTCTCGCTTTAGGCGGCGTCACTGCGGTAAATACTTTTACCAAGATTTATCTTTGCTTCCTCGGGCAATACGATTACGACGCAGTCCCGGCTATCCCGCCCGAGATCGTGCTCTTTCCCAAGTGGTTCTGGTTCAACATCTACGAAATCTCATCGTGGTCGCGCGCCATTCTGGTGCCGCTCTCCATCGCCTACGCCAAGAAGCCGTTCAAGAAGATTCCCCCGGAGCAGGGGATCGACGAGCTTTTCGTAGGCGGTCGTACGCGCACCCAGCTACGTCTGAAATGGGCGAAGAAACTGATTAGCTGGCGCAATTTCTTCCTCGTCCTCGATCGCATGGTCCACCTGCTGGAGCAGATCCATGTTCGTCCCCTGCGGTCGCTGGCCCTGAAGGTGGCCGAGAAGTGGATGCTGGAACGCATGGAGATGAGCGATGGCCTGGGCGCAATCTATCCCGGCATCATGAACTCCATCATCGCGCTGCGCTGCCTCGGATACTCGCTGGACGATCCCCAGTTCATCCGCGCCATGGATGAGTTTGAAAAGCTCGGCATCGAGGAAGACACCACCTTCCGCATGCAACCCTGCATGTCGCCGGTATGGGATACCGCCTATGCGGTGTTTGCCTTGGCGGAAAGCGGGGTGGCGGCCAACGATCCCCGGCTGGTTCGCCCTTGCGAATGGATGCTGCGCAAGCAGGTGACACGCAAAGGCGACTGGTGCGTGAAGAATCGCAACGCCGCGCCGGCAGGCTGGTACTTCGAGTTCAACAACGAGTTCTATCCCGACGTGGACGACAGCGCCCAGGTGATGCTGGCGCTTAGCCGCGTCAAGACCAGCAACGAGAGTTATCACTCCAAGTCGACGCAACGTGCGCTGGACTGGATCTTGTCCATGCAGTGCAAGAATGGCGGTTGGGCATCGTTCGATAAGAACAACAATCGTATGGTGTTCCAGAACATTCCCTTTGCCGATCACAACGCCATGCTCGACCCGGCGACGGTCGACATCACCGGCCGGGTGTTGGAATGCCTGGGCAGCTACGGCTACTCGCTGAAGGACCAGCCGGTGCGGCGAGCCGTGGAGTTCATCAAGCGCGAGCAGGCAGTTGACGGTTCATGGTTTGGACGTTGGGGAGTGAACTACATCTACGGCACCATGCAAGTGCTGCGCGGCCTGGAAGCGGTGGGTATGGACCACCACGAGACCTGCATACTGCAAGCCGTGGAGTGGCTGCGCATGATGCAGAATCCCGATGGCGGTTGGGGTGAGACTTGCGATTCCTACGACGATCCCAACAGCAAGGGAGTAGGCCCAAGCACGGCGTCGCAGACCGCTTGGGCGGTTATGGGGTTGCTCGCCGCCAATGACACCCGGAACGATTCGCTGCAGCACGGCATCGCTTATCTGCTGAAGACGCAGCGCAAAGATGGTTCGTGGGACGAAGCCTTGTACACCGGCACCGGTTTCCCGCGCGTGTTTTACCTGATGTATTACATGTATCGGCAGTATTTCCCGCTGCTGGCGCTGACGACGTATGCGAAAGCCGCAGCGGCCGCGCAGGAAGAGCAGATGCGCATCGCCCGGAGAGACAGTAGTCAGTAGCCAGTTGCCAGTTGTCAGCAGCGACAAGTCTGGATCACGGCGATCAAAGGGTTCCTTCGACTCCTCGCTGCGCTCGTCGCTCAGGATGACACCCAAGAAATAATTGCCCGGCTAACAACTACTGGCTGCTGACAACTGAACAATGAGATGTTTCGTTACAGGAGCGACCGGATTTCTGGGAAGCCACGTCGCGCGCCAACTGCTTTCTCAAGGTGCGGATTTGCGGCTGCTGGTGCGGTCCACCAGCCGCGTCGACAACATAGCCGATCTCCCGGCTGAGCGCGCGATCGGCGACCTGCGCGATCCGCAATCGTTGCAGAACGGCATGTCAGGTTGCGAGTTTGTCTTCCATGTGGCCGCGGACTATCGCCTCTGGGCACGCAACGGGCAGGAACTGTATGACTCCAACGTCGAAGGCACGCGCAACATCCTGGCGGCGGCGAGAGAATCAGGTGTGCGGCGGGTTATTTATACCAGCAGCGTTGCCACCATGGGATTCGGCAACAATGGCCGTCTCACGGATGAGAAAACGCCGGTCACCCTGGCCAACATGATTGGCGATTACAAGCGCAGCAAGTTCCTGGCGGAGCAACTGGTGATTGAGGCAGGACGTGGCGGGCAAAACGTTGTTGTGGTGAATCCCACCACTCCTATTGGTGAGCGCGATATTAAGCCGACACCCACGGGGAGGATCGTAGTTGATTTCCTGAAGCGCAAATTTCCGGCGTACGTTGATACGGGGCTGAACCTGGTGGATGTCGCCGACTGCGCTCGCGGACACCTGCTTGCGATGGAGAAAGCCGTGCCCGGTGAGCGTTATATCCTGGGCGGCGAGAACCTGACCTTGAAGCAGATCCTGGATAAACTGGCAGCGATTACGGGTCTGCCTTCGCCCAAGGTGAAACTGCCGTACGCGGTGGCGTACGCAACTGGCGTAGTCGACACGCTCATAAGCGGTACCATGATGAGGCGCGAGCCGCGAGTCACACTGGATTCGGTGCGCATGGGTCGTAAGAAGATGTTCATCACCAGCGCGAAGGCCGAGCGCGAGTTGGGATGGAACCCTGGCCCGGTGGATGATGCGTTGCGCCGCGCAGTCGAGTGGTTCCGCACGAACGGCTATGACAAGTAAGCCCATCGCCATTGTGGCGGCGATGCCGGTAGAACTAGCGCCCCTGCTGCGAGGGGTGTCTTCGCAAGCGGTGGACGGGGTCGACCTTTTCGAGCTGCCGGAAGCCATGGTTGCCGTTGGTGGTATTGGAGAAAAATGTGCCCGTCACGCCGCTGACGTAGCGATTGAGCACGCGCAGCCGAGGCTGCTGGTTTCCGCGGGAATGGCGGGTGCCATCTCGCCGAGGCTAAAGGTTGGCGATGTTGGCCGGATTCGTGAGGTAGTTGATGTGGCTAGTGGCGACCACTACCTTACGCGTGGAGGCGAATGGGTGCTGGTAACTTCGCAAGACGTAAGTGATGCCGCCGAGAAACAGAGCTTACTGACGAAGTATCAAGCGGACGTCGTGGATATGGAAGGAGCGGCCGTAGCCCAGGTGGCGAAGGAGCGAGGATTAGAGTTCGCTGCGGTTAAGGCCATTTCCGATGACGCTTCCTTCGTGATGCCGCCGATGAACCGATTCATCGATGGAAAAGGAAGGTTTCAGACAAGGCAGTTTTTATTCTACGTAGCCCTTCATCCGAAATGGTGGGCTGCACTGGGAAAAATAAGGAAGAATAGCTCCATCGCGTCTGTGAACCTGTGCTCTGCTGTAACACATCTAACTGGGGAGTATTCAGCTTCTCAGCCGGAGCCAAACGCTTCCTTGGCTTAACGGGCGGCTGAGACAGTGGTTCGATGAGCAGGTTCGGGTAGTGCGGCGCTTTAGCGCCGCGTCAGGCGAGCAAGCGTGAGTCGGCCTTTAGGCCCGGGAACCTTTGATGGAAGCTACTGAATTAAATGGAAGTTGTTAAATTAGACGGCTCTAGAAAGAAGTACCTTAGAGGCTAAAGCCCTGTTTTACAAACGCGGGTAACGCGGGCCTGAAGGCCCGCACTACCTGAAGAGCTAGCCAGCACTGAGTTTCCCGCGTTAGGACTTGGGCAAGCAGAATGTCGTGCGCCACCCAACTCGGTAGTTCCGTCGGCGAGCATGCCATCCCTGCGACGATGCAGGCAGCGGTTTACCGCGGCGTCAACGACGTCCGCCTGGAGACGGTGCCGGTTCCCAAGATCGGGCCGGGAGAGATACTGGTTCGAGTTCATACCTGCGGCATCTGCGGTACCGACCTAAAGAAGATTGCGACTGGCTCCCATTCCGCCCCACGAATATTCGGGCATGAAACCACCGGCGTTGTCGCTGCCTTGGGCGAAGGGGTTGCCGATTACGAAATCGGCGACCGCGTCATGGTGTTCCATCACATCCCGTGCGGCGAATGCTACTACTGCCGGCACAAGGTGTTTGCTCAGTGTCCGACTTACAAGAGAGTCGGCGCCACTGCCGGTTATGAGCCCAGCGGAGGCGGTTTTTCCGAGTATGTTCGGGTGCTGGAGTGGATCGTTCGCAAGGGCGTGGTCCGCATTCCAGACGGTGTTTCCTTTGCACAGGCTTCGTTTATCGAGCCCATCAATACCTGCATGAAAGGTATTGAAACACTGAGGCTTACGCCCGGTGAGTCCGTGCTGGTCATCGGCCAGGGGCCGATTGGCATTATCCTCGCCGCGCTGGCCCGGCGCTGCGGCGCGCGGGTAATAACTTCCGATTTGTTTCCCGAGAGGCTTACAATAGCTGAGACGTTCGGTCTGAACGAAAACATCGACGCTTCTACCTCCGACACGGTAAGGACCATCAAAGAATTGACGGAGGGCCGAGGGGCGGATGCGGCCATACTTGCAGTAGCGGGCAACGCTTTAATTCGTACAGCCATGGATGCTACGCGTCCTGGGGGGCGGATATTGCTGTTCGCGCAAACTCAGCACGGCGAGGCAACCATCGATCCGGCGGCGGTTTGCGTCGATGAGAAGAGTCTTTTGGGATCGTACAGCGCTTCCGTGGATTTGCAGGAAGAGTCCGCGCGATTCGTGTTGAGCGGAGAAATGGAGTTAGAGCGGCTCATCAGCCACCGCTTTCCGCTGGCCCAGTCGGTGGAAGCGCTGCATTTGGCTGCCCACCCCAAACCTGACTCCATGAAGGTGGTCATTCAGCCGGGCAGCTTGTGGAAGGACCAATAAGTGAACGGACACATGACAGCAGCAGTCCTCTATGGCAAAGAGGACGTCAAGATCGAGCGGGTACCGATCCCCACGCTGGACGAAGGGGAAGTGCTGGTCAAAGTACAAGTAGCACTGACCTGCGGCACCGATCTTAAGGTCTACCAGCGCGGCTATCACGCGCGCATGATTGTGCCTCCGGCTCTGTTCGGCCATGAATTGGCAGGTGTCATCGAAGAGGTAGGGCCCAACGTCAAAGGCTTTCGCAAGGGCATGCGGGTGGTGGCGCTGAACTCCGCGCCTTGCGGCACATGCTTCTATTGCTCCAAGCATCAGGAAAATCTCTGCTCCGATCTGCTGTTTAACAACGGCGCCTATGCCGAGTACATCCGCATTCCTCGCCGCATTGTTGAGACCAACATGTTGGCCATTCCGAAGCATGTGACCTTTGAGGAAGCAGCGATGGTCGAGCCGCTGGCCTGTGTGCTGCGCGGTTTGCACGAAACCAAAATGGAGATTGGCGACTCCGTCGCCGTGATCGGCGCCGGTCCCATTGGCCTGATGTTCGTGCAGGTGGCCAAGCTGGCCGGTTGTAATGTCATATCGGTGGTGAAACGGGAGTCGCAAGTAAGTGGCGCTCGTCGCCTGGGCGCCGACAGCACGGTGCAGATCACGTCCGTGGACGACCCGGTCAAAGCGGTGCGCAAACTTACGCCCGAAGGACGCGGTTGCGACGTGGTGATCGAAGCGGTTGGCCGTCCGCAAGCGTGGGAGTGGACCATCGACATGGTGCGCAAAGGCGGCACCGTCAACTTCTTCGGCGGTTGCGCCAGCGGGACAACGGTCGCTCTGGATACGCAACGTCTGCACTACAACGAGCTGACCCTGAAGGCCACGTTCCATCACACGCCCGAGACGGTGCGCAAAGCGTTCTCTCTGATTTGCGAGAAAAAAATCAAGGGCACCGACTACATCACCGGCGAGGCCCCGCTCTCGCGCTTGCAGCAGGTCTTGCGGCACATGCTCAATCGCAACGGCGACATCAAGACGGCCATCATCCCGGGAACGTAAAAGCAGTTGCCGGTTGTCGGTTGTCAGTTGGGTCAGGAAAACCGATCCCGAGGCAACTTTACAAGCTGCTGCAAAACGCCGCCCTTCAAACGCTTTGTATCAGGGCATGACTTCAGTCATGCCGGAAAGTCATTTTTATTTTTGTCATCCCGAACGACTTTAGTCGTGAGGGATCCGCTGTTCGACTGCGCCACGAAACGGCCACTACCCGGTACAATTCTTCTAGATGCTTCCTGTCCCAACCGAAAATCGTGTTCCTAGCGGCTGGCGCTCCCTACCGCCGGAATATGCCATCCCGGAGCGCGCTCCTTCCTTGCAGGAAGCCCAGCAATATTGTTCCGGCCTGGCGCACTCGCACTACGAAAATTTCTCCGTCGTCACCTGGTTCCTGCCCAAACATCTGCATCAGCGTTTCTACAACGTATACGCCTACTGCCGCATCTCCGACGATCTGGGCGACGAAGTGGGTGATCCGCAGCAGTCGCTGGCGTTGATGGACGAGTGGGAGTCCGAACTGAATGCGACCTACCTGAGTTTGGTCGAAGCCCCCCCGACCGATGTCCGTCAAGACGTGGTGAAACTGCAAGCCGAATTTCCGGGACGAAATCAGGTCGGCCCTCGTCACCCGGTATTCATCGCGTTGCGCGAGACTATCCGAGAGTGTGACATTCCTCGTAAGCCCTTCGCCGACCTCCTCACCGCATTTCGTCACGACCAGACTACGTCCCGCTATCCCACGTTCGACGATGTGCTGGGATATTGCCTAAATTCCGCCAATCCTGTGGGACATCTGGTGCTGTACTTGTGCGGCTATCGCGACGCCGAGCGGCAAAAGCTTTCCGACTATACCTGCACGGCCTTGCAGTTGGCGAATTTTTGGCAAGACGTTGCCGTCGATTACGGCAAAGGCCGCATCTACCTTCCGCTCGAAGACCTCGCGAAGTATGGCGTCAGCGAAGACGACATCGCGCAGCGTCGAGTGACGCCTGCGTTCCGGGGGATGATGAAGTTCGAAGTCGCGCGCGCCCGCGAGTGGTTCCAGATGGGCCTGCCGCTGGCGAAGATGGTCGATAAGCATCTGGCCCTCGACATCGAATTGTTCAGCCGAGGCGGGCTGGAGATATTGAATGCCATCGAGCGCCAACGTTACGACGTGCTCGCGCGCCGCCCCGTGATCTCCAAGCCGCGCAAGTTTTGGCTGCTGGCGCGCGCTGCTATGGGAAAGCTGCTGTGAGCGAACACCCGCTACAGTTGCGGGCCGCTTACGGAGTTTGCCGTCACATCGCGCGCTCCGCCGCCAAAAACTTCTACTACGGCTTTCTGGTTCTGCCCGCACGCAAGCGCAATGCCTTGTCGGCCGTGTACGCCTTCATGCGTCACGCCGACGATATCTCCGATGACCCTTCCATGCCGGCCGGACAGCGTCGCGAAAAGCTGGATGATTGGATCAACGCACTGCGTCGCGTGGTAGCGGGCGAGCCCACCGACGATCCGGTACTCTTTGCGCTGGCCGACTCGCAGAGGACATTCAACATCCCCATCGAACTGCTGGAGAAGCTGGTGCATGGCACGGAGATGGATGTGCCCGAACCTGCCGCTGGCCCGAAAGGCGCGCGGGACGCGGGAACTGTACCGCTGCAATACGAAACCTTCGATCAGCTCTACGATTACTGCTACCACGTGGCGTCGGTGGTCGGGCTAATTTGCATTCGCATCTTTGGCTATCGCGATCCGCGCGCCGAAAAGCTGGCGGAGCAAACCGGCGTTGCTTTTCAGCTTACCAACATCATTCGCGACGTGAAGGAAGACGCTGCGATGGGACGCGTCTATCTTCCCCGAGAAGACATGGCGCGCTTCGGCGTCGAGCCTCACGCGCTGACTAACGGTACGGCGTCCATGTCGCTGCGCCCGGTTCTGGAATTCGAGGCTGAGCGCGCGCGCGAATTTTATTGCGCGGCAGATGAACTTCTGCCGCTGGTGGACGAAGAAAGTCAGCCGGCGTTGTGGACACTGGTCGAGATTTATCGTCGTTTGCTGAACCGGATCGCAGCTCGTAACTACGACGTCTTTTCGGAGCGTGTGCACCTAAGTACGGCGGAAAAGCTTGCGGTGCTGAGCAAGGGCTTCTGGAAGCGCCTGACATGAGCGCCGTGCTACCAAATCCTCAGCGTAAGTCGGTTGCCATCATTGGCGGAGGACTCGCCGGCCTTGCCGCCGGAAGTGCGCTCGCGGATGCGGGATATCAAGTCGAATTGTTCGAGCGGCGTCCCTACCTCGGCGGCCGCGCATCCTCCTACGAGTTGCCGGGAACGGGCGAGGTAGTGGATAACTGCCAGCATGTCCTGCTTGGCTGTTGCACAAACCTAATTGAGTTCTATCGTCGCCTTGGTGTTGAGCAGCAAATCCGCTGGTACGATGAAATTACCTTCATCCTTCCCGGTGGCCGCTCGTCAACGCTCAAGCCAGGTGTGCTGCCGCCGCCCTTTCATGCCGCGCCCTCGTTTCTCGACTCGTCCGTACTTAATCTGAGCGACAAGCTGGCCATCGCGCGCGCCATGATGGCACTGGTTCCACGCCTCCCCAGCGATGAAGGAGAAAATTTCCTGTCGTGGCTGTTGCGGCACGGCCAGACACAGAAGGCGATCAATCGTTTCTGGATGCCGGTCCTGGTCAGCGCGCTCAATGAAGACTTGGACCGGATGTCAGTTCGCTATGCGGCACAAGTCTTTCGCGAATCGTTCCTGAAGTCGGCCGAAGCGGGACGCATGGGAGTCCCGTCCGTTCCGCTCTCTGAACTCTACGGGACAGCGGCCGCCTACATCGAAGCGCGCGGAGGCAAGGTGCATACCCGCGCGGCTGTGGATTCGGTTAGCGCCGATCGCGATGGTGTGCAACTCTGTGTCGGCGGCGAAAATGTGCGCGCCGACTATGCCATTCTCGCTACGCCATTCGGCGGTGTCGAAAGGCTGCTTCCCGATGTGCCCCAGCTCGTACCGCTACGAGAGCAGTTGCGTAACTTTTCCTCTTCTCCAATTACCGGGATACACCTCTGGTTTGACCGCGAGATCACCCCGCTGGAACATGCGGTGCTGCTGGAACGCACGATTCAGTGGATATTCCAGAAGTCGAAGATTCTGGCCACGCGCCGGGAATCGGCGGATGACGGGAGTTATCTCGAACTGGTCGTGAGTGCGTCGAAAACGCTGGTCGACAAATCGCGCGGCGAGATTATAGAGATGGCAGTCAGAGAACTGGGAGAATTTTTCCCGGCGGCGCGCGAGGCCAAACTGACGAAGTCCACGGTCATCAAGGAAGTCCACGCGACCTTCTCGCCCACTCCGGGCAGCGATGCGTTTCGCCCTTCGCACATCGGTCCCTGGCCCAGATTGTTTCTCGCCGGAGATTGGACCGCGACCGGCTGGCCCTCGACCATGGAAGGCGCGGTGCGCAGCGGCTACGGCGCTGCCGAGGCGTTAAGCGGTCGCAAATTCCAGGTGCCTGACCTGCCAGCAAAAGGGTTGATGCGGGTGTTCGGGTAGTTCCCGCCGCCCCATTCCTTCACCATCTTCACCAGCTGGTGCTAAGATACATTTGCCTATGAAACGCGCAACCGTAACCATTCCCGACGACCTGGCCGACGCCGTTGAAAGCTACGTTCGAGACCAGGAAGCCCCGCCACCGCTCACCGCTGTGGTGCAGGCGGCGCTGCGTCAGTACTTAGCACTGCGCGGCTACCTGCGGCCCACTGGCCCGCTACGCATACGACCCGCCCGGCGCGGGAGCGGCCATAGCGACATTAGCGTAGAACACGACCGTTATTTTGCCGAGCCATGAATCGGGCGATTCTTGCTGATGCGGGTCCCCTTTTCGCCGCGGTCGATCCTGACGATATGCATCACAAGCGCGCCCAGAACGAATTGAAGGTCGCCGCGCGCGAGAAGCGAGACGTGATTGTTTCTTATTCCACCTTGCTCGAGACCCATTCCCTCCTGTTGCGTCGGTTAGGTAGACAGTCAGCAGAAAACTGGCTGACCGACGTACTGGCAAGTTCCAGGTTGGTGAATCCCGCAGCGGAGGATTACATCGCTGCGGCAATGAAGCTAGCTACGTTCAACGACCAATCTATAACACTATTCGACGCCGTACTTGGCGCGCTAGCCGTACGATTAGACATTCAGGTCTGGACTTACGACCACCACTTCGATGTAATGCGTACCAAAGTCTGGCGCTCATAAACATCTTTTTTCTCGTCACCACACCTTGCACACCTTGTCCGCCGCCTTCACCATTGGCTGCCCCGGTTTACACGAGAACGCCGCACCAAACTCCGGCACGTTCACCACCACGCCATTGATGCGGTACTGCGCCGGCGAGTGCGGATCGGTGATGGCTCGCGCCCGCAGGTCTTCGGGCCGGTCGTTCGCGCACGCCCACTGCGCAAAGCCCACGAAGAATCGCTGGTCCGGAGTTAGTCCATCCTCGTTGGCCAGCTGTTTACTCTTGTCTGCGTCCTTCCACGCGATATAGGCCAGAATCGTTCCTCCCAGGTCGGCAACATCCTCGCCTTCCGTTAGCTTGGAGTTAATGTGGATGTCATCCACCACCACGTACTTCGCGTACTGGTCGACCACGCAGTCGGCGTGCTTCAGGAATTGCTTGGCGTCCTGCGTCGTCCACCAATCCTTCAGGTTGCCCTTGGAGTCATACTGACGGCCTTCATCATCGAAGCCATGAGTCAGTTCATGCCCAATCGTCGAACCGGTGTTGCCGTAGTTGGGAGCGTCGTCCAATTTCGCGTCATAGAGCGGCGGCTGCAGCACGCCGGCCGGGAAGTTGATGTCGTTCATCTGCGGGTTGAAGTAGGCGTTCACGGTCGGCGGGGTCATGTCCCATTCGGTGCGATCCACCGGCTTGCCCACCTTGTTGAACTCGCGATGGTTCTCGAATTCTTCCGCCCGTTCGACATTGCCATAGAAATCGTCGCGCGTGATCACGACCGAGCTGTAGTCGCGCCATTTGTCGGGATAGCCGATCTTGTTGCGGATGGCATGCAGCTTATTGAGCGCCTGCTGCTTGGTCTGCGGACTCATCCAATCCAATTGCTGGATGCGCAGCGCCATGGCGTCCTCTATCTCCTTGGTCATCTCCAGAGTAGCGGCCTTCAGCTCCGGCGGGAACGTCTTGCGCACATACGCTTGTCCCAGTGCCTCGCCTAGTTGCTGGTCTACACGTTGCACACAGCGCTTCCAGCGAGGTTGCAGCTCCTTGGCTCCGCGCAGATATTGCCGATAGAACGCGAAGTTTTCGTTGACGAAGGCCGAAGAGAGAAAGGGGGAGCTGGAATTTGCGATATGAAAACGCAGATAACTCTTCCAGTCGTCCAATGAAGTAGAAGTCAGTTGCTCATTCAGCTCTTTCAGGAATTCCGGCGACTCCACATTCAAAATCTCAAATGGTGGGACTTGTGAAGTAGAGAAATAAACGTTCCACTCGAAGTTCGGAGCGATTTTGTTCAGTTCAGCGACCTTCATCTTGTGCTTGATCTTGTAGGGGTCGCGCCGGTCCACGCGCGTCAACGATGCCTTCGCCAGGGCGGTCTCGACGCGCATAACCGTGTCGGCTTCTTTTTGCGCCGTGGCCGGCGAATCGCCCAGCAACGCGAGCATCTTCTGCACGTGCTGCAGATAGCGTGCACGAATCTCTTTCGACTTGGTGTCGTCCTTGGTGTAATAATCGCGGTCCGGCAGTCCCAGGCCGCCCTGGTCCACGCTGACAATCATGGCGTCGGAGTTGTCCGGGTCCTGCTGCGATCCGCTGTCGAAAAGCATGGCATCACCCGCCAGGTGCAGCTTGGCCACCAGAGGTGCAAGCTCGTGTACGCTCTTGATGGCCTGCACTTGGTCGAGCGCGGGCTGCATGGGTTTGGCGCCCAGCTTCTCGATGGCGGATTCATCCATGCATGCTGCGTAGTAATCGCCGATCTTCTGCGTCACGGCGTCATTATCTTTTGCCACCGATGCCTGTTCCAGAATGCTGCGCAAGTAGTTCAGATTGTCTTCATACAACTTGGAATAAACGTCCCAGCGGACCTGGTCGGCTGGTATGGGATTATTTTTCTGCCAGCCACCGCACGAGTAGTGATAAAAATCCACGCACGGGTCAACCGAGTGGTCCATGGCGGTCACGTCGAGGCTGGGAATGTACGGCAAGGTTGCCTCGTGGGGAGCGCCCGGTGCGTTGCTGGTGCTGTTCGCCGGCGAGGTGGTCTGCGCGCCCATTTCCAGAGCGAATATTGCTGCGACGATAAAACAGAAAAAGAGCAGGAAAGTCTTGCGGTTCACGTTGGGCCTCCGAAGGAAGGGCAAGGATAGCAGAGGCGCGAAGCCAACACGAAAAATGTCGTGGCTCAGCGCCTCGTAAAAATGCAGCTGACATCGAATTGCCAGACCTTCGTCCGCGTAGAAGCCTGATTCATCCCTTTGCCGTAGCGAAGGCGGCAGCGCTCCACTCGTTCATGGGATATGGCCTGCCACAGTCCAGGCAGCGGGTTACAGGAAACTGGGCGGTGCAGTTCGGACAGACGCCGTGAGTTTCGAAGGTGTCGAACACGGCCTTGCAATTTCCGCAGGTCCAGAAGTCTCCCAGGGGCGGCTCTGCTTTGCACCACGGACAAGCAAACCCGTGACGCCGCGGCAATTTTGCCAATCGCAATAGCACCACAGCCTGTTTCAATCCTGTCCAACAGTTCAGCAGGATGAATGCCGACAGGACACCGAACCAGACGGAGCCAACCCTAATGGCGAGCACAACTAAACCCACCACGCCGACGAAGCCCAGCAGGGTCGCCACCAGCAGGCTGCGGGCGCGTCCCATCACAAACCACAGCAGCGCGCGCAGAATCTGCCCGCCGTCCAGCGGATACACCGGCAGAATATTGAACCCCAGCAACACTGCGTCGATAATCAGGATTGCCCTCAGATAAGCGTGAACGTTGGGCATAGTGTCGGCCCAGCCAGCAGTCCGGCTCACAGTGAAGAGCACCAACAAGAGGGGAAGAAGTGCCACATTCACCAGCGGGCCCGCGGCGATGCTCCACAGCGTGGCACCCGGGCGCGGTGGCGGGTCCACATACGCCACTCCGCCAAGGGGCCACAGCACGATCCGGTTTGCTATGCCTCCCACATGCCGGCAGGCCAGCGCGTGCCCGTACTCGTGGAGCAACACAATCAGAAACAGCGTCAAATACTCCAGCACGTTCCAAGCGATTGAGGAATATTTTCCGGCTCGGGCATTGATCTCAAACAGCGCTACGAGAAACCATGACCAATGCAAAAACACATCCACGCCCGCACAGCGGAACAGATGGATCGAGCCTGAGCGACCGGTTGGCATTTGGAGAGTTATAGCACGGCATCGCTCGGTCAGATTGCTAATCCAACCGGCCGGCTGGAGAAAAGCTACGCGAAGATGTCTGCAACAAAAATCTCCATCCCCGTGTTCGAGGGATGGGGCGTCGAAGTTTATAGCGGTTCGTCAATAGATGTATCCGATTTGCACGGGTAATACGGCGCTTCAGCGCCGTGTTCCGCCTCGGTCAAACACTCGGCTTAAGGCGCTGAGGTCGACGACCTCAGCGATTTTTCTTCTTGTTCTATACGCGGGCCTCAAGGCCCGCACTACCCGTACAAACGCGATACGCCAATCCGGGAAGTGCTCTAGGTTTGCTAGCTGGCGGCCTTCACCGAGGTATTCTGGTCGGCGCGGAAGCGCAGCAGCGCCGCGATTCGTCCGATCTGGTCGAAGTGCTCATCGTTGGCGACATACACAATGTCGATACCGCTGCGAATCGCATGGCCCACAATGGCGTCGCCGATATCTTCCAGTTGCGTGTTCTCTTTTCCGCAAACCGCGCAGGCCGCAGCGTTGTGCAGGTCCATGTGGCCGCAGTGGTAGCACTTTACTCCCGGCGCCTGGAAGTTCGATCCCAGCAGCAGGGTCTGCACCTCGCCAATCTCCAGCGACCGCAGGACCCGCCGCAAACCGATCGCGCCCCGCCCGTTGCGATGGGCCTCACCGATCACTTCGGTGATAAGTTCCTGTTTTACCCGGGCGTTGTGTTGGGCCAGCTGTTCAGCAGCCAGTTGCTTCACCTGCTCGGCCGTTGCGGACTTGGGATCGATGCGGAAGCGCCCCACCAGGTGCTGCTTCGAGTTCGAGTGCAGTTCGGCATGGATTCCGGACCAGACGTCATCGTGGCAGCCGATTAGCAAGCGATCGCAATTTCCGTGTTCGCAATACGGTTCAATGCAATCGGCTACAATCCTGAAATGCTGTTGGGCTTCGTTCATCTGTTTGCGCTCGGCGTGTCCGCCGTCATAACCGTGCCAGCCATCGCTCTTGCCTCGCCGCGTCAGTTCGTTGATGAAGTCCTGCTTCTCCACGATGTCGTCGTTGACGATTTCAAAGACGCGCGCCTTGGTGCGGTCGAGCAGCACCACGCAGGCGTGCTGCACTCCATCCAGCACCGCGGCCAGCGGCTTCAGATGAAATCTCTGGTTCACCATGAGGTTGGTCTTCAGCAGCTGCGCGGGAATATCAAACTCACGCCAAACGTTCTGTTTACTGCACGCAAATATGGCCTTGGCTTTGCCGCCGTTTCCGCGCAGGGTCTCGGCCATGCCCTGGATGCGGTCCAGATCGGACCGGGCACATCCGTTTCGGCCGTGCTTCTCGGCTTCGCGCATGGCATTGCGCACCAGGTCCTTGACCAGAATCGATTCTTCGCGATGCGACTTGTCCAACGGCGTTGCAGGCTGGTAGTAAAAAGTAACCGCACAAGTTTCCGGCGAGTGAAAATTAGCGAGTTCTCGGATGTCATCTCGTGTGATCATTCCGGTTCTCCTTATGGATCCGTTCTTGAATCATGAAAGCGGGAACTGCCGGGCAGTCCCAAGTTGTCAGACGCTCCTGGAATGCTCCAGCAGCCTCTCTTTGAGTGCATCTTGGATAGGCAAGGCGCGTTGCAAATGCTCGCGGCCCTTGCGAATGGACGCGCGCACCTCCTCCACAGTGCGGCTGGTGATATCGGCAATCTCCTCGGCGGTGAAGCCCTCAATGGCATACAGGATGAAAGCTTCTGCCTGGTCGCGCCCGCCACTGCGAAGGGTCGTCTCCACCAGGCGAATCAGTTCGTCGCGCGCCGCCAGTTCTTCCGGGTTGTTGGCGCTGCGGTCAGCAATCACATCTTCTTCCGACAGCTGCTCATCCGGCTGATGGAATTGCAGTTTGGCCTCGTCGGTGGCGCGCACGTTCTGTTCGCCGCGCGAGCGCTCCAGTGGAACGTGCCCATCCTCGCGGTTCTCCAATGCCAGCTGGTCAATCGCCTGCCTGGCCAGTCGATGCACCCATGGTTCCACATGGATGGGCTCCGGACTGTCCTGCTGATCGCTGAGGGCGTTGCCTATGGCTTCTCCCACAACATCTTCGACGGCCACTTGGCCGGGCTGGAGCCGTCCCTGGCTCTCCCGGTAGTCAAGCTCTCTTTGGATGAAGCGCTCCAGGCGCGGCAGATTCACGTTGACATAGCCGAAGATGTCGTCGGCGGAAACGTGTCCCGGTTTCACCGCGGCCAAAGTCTGTTCAAAGGGAACGGTTTCGGGTCTGGCACGGGCCGGGCCGCGACGCCGCTTGGATTTGTGATGGTTCCGCAGCAGTTCCTTGTGCTTCTTCACCTGCTCGGCAATCGAATCAAAGGCCGCCTTGATCGCGGCCACGGCCGTCGGGCCGCTCTCCTGTGCAGCCATCTGCCCCGACGGCAGGCGCAGGTTCAGCGACACCACCATCCCCTCGCGCGCGGAGTTTTCTTCAATCGCTCCTTTTAAATGCACGAGATCGGGACGGAATACCCGCAGGTATCGGCCCAGTTTTTCCACTTGTTGGTTGATTAGTTTTTCGAGGTCGGAAGTTTTGGAAACCTTGTAGCTGAAATGGACATTCATGCAAAGGCCTCTCCGGATGGAATGATTCTCATCCGCAGCTACATTCCTTTAAGAGAATTTTACTCCTCTTCCTACAGAAGCAAGCGGAAAATTAGGAGTTGCATCGGATGGGCCGGAATCGGGAGAAATGCTCGTTTATCGGCAAAGGGGGAGCCGGCGAATTCATGTAGGTCGCGACCTGAAGGAGTCGACCCTATGGAAGGACTAGCGTACGCCAAGTTTTCTGGAATGCTTCCAAAGTGAAACGCAGGCCTGCGTAATCCAGCCACTCAGAGCAGGTTCCACAGTCACCCCAGTCGGGCCAGGTTTCCCATTGTTGCCATGCTCGTCGTTCAATTGATGCCTCGACCGTCACGCCATTCTGTTCGAGGCTGGTAATGTCCATCTGGATCAGAGAACCGTCCTGACGAACGCCGCAGTTGTCGAAGATGTTGTAGCCGATGTCGGCAAAACCCAGGCTCCAAAGTTTCATTGTCAACAAGACATACTTTGCGAGGACGGTTCGGCAATGCGCCCGATCATGGGTCGGGACATATTGGGATATGGGTATAACTCGCTCCTGGGTGTAGCTGCCTGATGCAAGAATTTCCGGAGTTCCCAAGAGATCCGGTGCCTTCGCGAAATTCTTTGTCATCGCACAGAGGATTTCTGACGCCCGCACTGTTAATACGCGTTTTCGGCGGGCCTGCAGCCATGCGTCGGTCCAGTTCGGTAGTCGGCGACGTTTCAGAGACCACGAAACTATGCGACACGCTTGATCTGGCAGCGAGCGTGGGATTTTTATCACCCGGTCGTCGCCATAGTCGTATACCCTGTACTCCCAACCACGACCTATTTCGGACATTCGGGCTCCAGCTAGAATTGAAGAGGCCTCCCCCGGGAAGGCCTGAGTTGTCGATTTCGCAATCTATCTTTACCTCTCCGGAATTCTGATCTTCGCGTCCTCACGCTTGTCAACGTGAATCGTCTCGATGAACCTGACTTTGCTCTTGTTTAGCTTCATCACCAGCGACGAGGTGCGCACGCCGTCGCCAAAGAACCGCACTCCCTTGAGCAGAGGACCATCGGTCACTCCGGTGGCCGAAAAAATAATGTTCTTACCAGGCGCCAGTTCGTCGGCCGTGTAAATGCGTTTCGGATCGGAGATGCCCATGTCCTTCATGCGCTCCCCTTGTTCCGGCGTGTAACCGACCAGACGGCCGACCATGTAACCATTCAAGCAGCGAATGGCCGCGGCCGTAATCACTCCCTCGGGAGCGCCGCCCGTTCCCATCACTGCGTGCACACCCGAGCCCAGCATCGCGGCGGCAACGCCCGGCGAAAGGTCGCCGTCAGAGATGAGCCGGATGCGCGCGCCCGCTTTGCGAATTTCGTTGATCAAGGCTTCGTGGCGTGGACGGTCGAGGATGATGATGACCAGGTCTTCCACCCGCCGATCCAGCACCTTGGCAATTACGTGCAGGTTGTGCGACACCGGCGCCTCGAGGTCGACCATGCCTTTGCATGACGGCCCCACGACGATCTTCTCCATATAGCAGTCCGGAGCATGCAACAGACCGCCCTTCTCCGAGGCCGCAAGTACCGTGATGGCGCCGGGCGATCCCGTGGCGCACAGGTTGGTGCCTTCCAAAGGATCGACTGCGATGTCCACGGCTGGATAGCTGCCGTCATCGTGCTTGCCCACTTTCTCGCCGATGTACAGCATCGGCGCCTCGTCGCGTTCGCCTTCGCCGATGACGATGGTGCCGTCCATGGGAACCGAGTCCATGACGCCGCGCATGGCCTCCGTCGCCACCTGATCGGCGTGCTTGCGGTTGCCCTGACCCATGGTCTTGGCCGAGGCGATCGCCGCTTCTTCCACGACGCGCAGGAACTCCAGCGCAAGATCGGTCTCCAGATTTGCGGTCGGATCGTGTTCGATGACAGGTGGTTCCGTTTGAACTTTGGTCGTCGCCATGTGGCCTCCCGGGTTATGTACCGCTGGCGCTATGAAATTATTAAGACACGAAAAGCTTGTGCCGAGCCCAGGTCCCAGACCGCCCATGCGACGCCCAGCCTGGCCAGCCGTTCCAGCACAAACGCAAAGGATACACCCGTCGCGGAAAGTGTTCGAGGACTTTCGTCACTGACGACACGGGCAGTGTCAGGCGTGAATCGTCCCAACCCAAGCCGGTCGGGGTGGGGACCGCCTGATGAAGAGGTTTTGGAAACCCAACCGGCTACGAACAGCAGCTAAAGCATCATTGCGTGTATGGCGTGTAAGTGAAGCCGCTGATGACCACTTCCACTTCCTGACCGTTCGCAGGACTGCCACCTAAAACCCAAAGGTTCAGTCGAGCCTGCTGCGGGCTTGGGAAAAGGCCGTTCCATCCGCCATTGTCGGCCGGAGGAGGAACAGTGCCGGGATAGCTATAGCTGGCAAGTACGTGCCCACTGGAATCTTGCACCCGAAAGCTTATTCCGTCGGGGAGCCAGTTGATGATCGCAGTTGAGTTGTTGTACCCCGCCGGCATAACAAATGGATTGCAATGGTTAATGGAATAGGGTTGCACACAGAATTGGGCGTTGTCGGGAGGCATGTCGATCAAATTCTGCGAGAACTCCACATCGAGTTCGCTGTGTCCGCCAACTCCTCCCCCGGGATTATTCTCCCAAGGCGAATATGGACCGGAATAGGCAGGATCGTTCGACCACGTGAATAGCCCAACCACAGCATTCGGATCTAAATTGTCCACCGCGCTTGCAAGTTTATAGGTGTAGGTCCCATACGCATAGGTCTGCTCTTGCTGGAGTTGATCGTTCACTCGAGGAACTATCTCAGAACAGGTCCACTGTCCACCGGCATTAACGATTTTCAGGTGCAGGTTACCACTGCCGTCGACGAAAACGTTGTTGGTCGAATCCGAGAAAATGCACGGTCCGGGATTGATCGGACCGAACGTGTTCGCCGTGACATCCCAATCGAGCCCAGCAAAGGTTATATGGCGACGACCGGGATTCGGGCGGTCTAAGTAGGCGCGCGCGACGGCTTGCGTTTCCAGATCTAAGGGCAGCCCATCCGTGTTGCCGTGGCAGGTTCCGCTCGCACCTTGGGGCAAAAGATATGCGACATACTTGACCGCCGAGTAGTCTTCAGATCCGCTGCCACCGGTCCCCACATCTGCGCTCCAAGTGCCATTTGAAATTGGCACGAACAGTTGTGCGCAAGTTGGCTTCGACCACCAACCGATACCACTGATGAAGAGCAGGACCCCGACCTTGTAGTTGGAGTAGTCGGAGGGACTTATATTGGAAACGGTGCCCTGGAGCAAGCCGGGCGAGCCATAGGGCGGCGCCGATGTGATCTGAATGCCGGGATTACTTGAAGGGCATGAATCCAGCGAAAAAGAACCCACGCGCGTATTCCAATTGTTGGTACCATCGGCGCGCAGGTACTCGCCCGCAAACCAGAAGGTACAGTCGTCAACCGGATCGATGTTAAGGCTGGTCGAATTTCCCCACGCGGAGCCGGAGGTCTGCGACCCAGTGCCCATCATGGCGAGGTTTTCTGCACCCAACTGACCCAATAGTTTGACCCGGTACCCGCACCGCAAAACTTAAAGTCGGATGAATTGCGTTGCTGGAATCGTTGTAGACAGTCGCGATGTCACCCATGGAGTCCATAGCTATGTTTCCCATCCAGCGATGGATGGAAGTCGGAACGTAGGTGCCCGTCTGAAAAACCATCGGGGAAAGGCTGCTCAGGTCGCGCAGCTCGTACCAGCGAATAGCAGCATGGCGAAACGCAAAGATTATGGTGTGATTGACCACCAAAGACTCATGGTCGCCAAAGTTACGGTACGCGGCACGGTACATGAGTCGGTCGCTCAAGGCAGTAAGCCGTTGCGTGGTGTCAGCCTGATCGATGCAATTGATGCTGGCACATGTGGGAGAGAACGTCTGCACTGGAATCGGCATTGGCCCGTTGAGTTGAGAGTTACTGGGATTCAGAAAATCCACATGGAAGGTCCAGAAGTTCAGTGCATTGCCACCCAGGCTTAGCAGGAAGTTGGGCGAACCGGAAGGCGGCGGCATTGTCCCATCGAGATCGGCGGGCTGAAGGCTCTTGTACGACGAGTTAGGCTGCTTGCAGATGGGGTTCGCGGGGAGCTGACCGTTCAGCATGGAAGAGCGGTCAAGCGCGCAAACGTTAGCATACAGGAAGGTGCCGCCACTACTATACATATTGAAAGTGACATAGTAGGCGTCAGGCCATACACCGAGTCGGGGTGAATCTGGAATGTCCGTTAGTTGGACTGAATATAAGTAGAAGCCTTGAAGAAAGTCATCATTCTTCGAAACGGCGATACAGAAGTAATAGGGTGGCCCGGTGAGCACCAGTTGCCCGATCACCCAGCGTTGCGCCAGCTTGTCGAACTGTACGACGGGCTGACCGCTGTTGGAGGTGGCGCATGGGCCGCCCATCGAGGCAAAAACGCTGTTGCCCGGCATGGGACCATAAACAATCGCTCCCGTACCTTTATTGAAGACCGCCAGCGATGTGTTGACCCATTCGACGTATTGGGTCGTACCCACGGAACCCGCAGGGTCCGGCGGGATAAAAGGGTCGGTAAATCCAAATGAATACTGCCCGAGTCCGTCGAAGTTGTGACCAGGGACGATGTTGGACGCCAGACTTGAGGACGAAGAAACGTGTGCGATGCTACCGCTCTCCAGTGGCGCACTTTGCGCGGCGCAGATAAGCTGTCCCGCTATCACTAAGACGGCGGCAATGCAGCCAGCACGAATGGTTCGCGTAATCTTCATGGGATTCCCCCGATCGATTGGTGCGAGGTGTCTTTTTCTGAGGGTCCCGCGAGCTTTGAGAATGCCCCTGCCGATGAGGGCATTGAATGAAGGTGCAAAAATCGATACACCGGAAAGCTAGTTCCGATAGATCGGCCTGAAGTCGCGTACCTGGGAAACTAGGCCAGGATTAGCGCCTGCATCCCCGAGACCCAGACAGGATTCAGGGCGCGACTTCATTGGCAGGCACAAACTTTATACGAGATTCGCGCAAAGTCAAGTACACGAAAGGGGGGACTGAGCAGAAAAGTGCAGCTCGCGCGGACCTTAGAAACCTTTTCTGCTCGCTGGCTACTACCGTCGCTTAGCCCATATTTACTTCAACGCTCTTCCTGCCCACTACCCACTATCCACTGCTCTTTAGAACGCCGCGAACCCCGTGATGTGCTCCCCGATGATCAGCGCATGAATGTCATGCGTGCCTTCGTAGGTCTTCACCGACTCCAGGTTGGCCATGTGGCGGAAGATGGGATACTCGTCGGCAATGCCGTTCGCGCCCAGAATGTCCCGGCCCATGCGCGCGCACTCCAGCGCCATCCAGACGTTGTTCCGTTTGGCCATCGAGATATGCCACGGCTTAACCTTGCCCAGGTCCTTCAACCGGCCAACCTGCAGCGCCAGCAACTGCGCCTTGGTGATCTCGCTAATCATCCACACCAGCTTCTCCTGCACCAGTTGATGCGACGCGATGGGCTGGTCGCGAAACTGCTTGCGGAACTGCGCGTACTGTAAGGAGCAGTCATAACATGCCATTGCCGCCCCAATCGCTCCCCAGCCGATACCGTAGCGCGCCTGATTCAGACAGCTCAGCGGAGACCGCAGGCCCCCGGACTCAGGCAACAAGTTTCCTGCCGGGATGCGGACATCCTGCAACGAAAGACTTGAAGTCACCGAAGCCCGCAGCGAAAACTTGCCGTGAACGTCGGCGGCCTTGAATCCCGCGCGATCGGTCTCTACGATGAAGCCGCGGATGCGGTCGTCCTCGTCCTGCACCTTGGCCCAGATGATGGCAATGTCGGCGATCGAGCCCGAGGTGATCCACATCTTCTCGCCATTCAGGATGTAGTCGTTGCCGTCCTTGCGCGCGCGGGTCCGCATGGCGCCGGGGTTCGAACCGGCATCAGGCTCGGTCAGGCCAAAGCATCCCAGAATTTCGCCTAGCGCCATCTTGGGCAGGTACTTCTGCTTCTGCTCCTCGCTGCCGAAGGCGTAGATGGGATACATGCACAGTCCCGACTGCACGCTGACGAACGAGCGCACGCCGCTGTCGCCGCGCTCCAGCTCCTGGGTCATCAGGCCGTACTCCACCGCCGACATGCCGGCGCAGCCGTAGCCCTTGAGGCTGGCGCCGTAGAAGCCCAGCTCGCCCATGGGCTTGATCAGCTCCTTGGGGAAGCGGCCTTCGCGGTTGCACATCTCGATGATGGGGATGAGGTTTTCTTCGATGAACTTGCGGGTATTGTCGCGAACCAGCCGCTCGTCGTCGTTGAGCAGGGTATCGAACTCGATGAAGTCCACGCCTTTGAACTTGAGTGCCATGCGGTGTCTCTCTCATTTATCTAAAGATAATTGCGGGTGGGACGAACCTTTGAAGGTATCAGTCGGCGGAGAGCGGGGTCAAACGACAAGGGGGCCTTGGAGGGTGGCGGTTAGGGAAGCGGAATTGAAGCGTGATTTCTTAGGAGTCTGAGTAAGGGACCGGTATTATTAATACCTTCACACTAATTACATGTTCGAACAAGCCTTCAAAAACATCGACGACGTCCTCTGGAAAGAGGCCGGCTGCACCACCGAGCTGGACTACACCGAGCAGACCTCCTGGCTGCTGTTCCTGAAATACCTCGACGAGCTTGGAGCAGGACAAGGCGACCGAGGCCGCGCTGGAGGGCAAGAAATACACCTACATCCTCGACAAGCCCTATCGCTGGGAAAGCTGGGCCGCGCCCAAGGGCAAGGACGGCAAGCTCGACCACAACAAGGCCCTGACCGGCGACGACCTCCGCGACTTCGTCAACCAGAAGCTCTTTCCCTACCTGCACGGCTTCAAGCAGAAGGCCAGCGGGCCGAACACCATCGAATACAAGATCGGCGAGATCTTCGGCGAGATCAAGAACAAGATCCAGAGCGGCTACAACCTGCGCGAGATCATCGACCACATCGACGAGCTGCGCTTCCGCTCCCAGACCGAGAAGCACGAGCTGTCGCACCTCTACGAAGCCAAGATCAAGAACATGGGCAACGCCGGGCGCAACGGCGGCGAGTATTACACTCCGCGCCCGCTCATCCGCGCCATCGTGCAGGTGGTGAAGCCCAAGATCGGCGAGACGCATCTACGACGGCGCGTCGGCTCGGCGGGCTTCTTGTGCGAGTCGTTCGACTACCTGAAGCGCAAAGCCAAGCCTCACCACCAAGGACCTCAAGACGCTTCAGGAGCGCACCTTCTACGGCAAGGAAAAGAAGTCCCTCGCCTACGTCATCGCGATCATGAACATGATCCTGCACGGCATCGAAGCGCCCAACATCATCCACACCAACACGCTCACCGAAAACCTCGCCGACATTCAGGAGAAGGACCGCTTCGACGTGGTGCTGGCCAATCCGCCCTTCGGCGGCAAGGAACGCAAGGAAGTGCAGCAGAACTTCCCCATCCGCACCGGCGAGACGGCCTTCCTGTTCCTCCAGCACTTCATCAAGATGCTCAAGGCCGGCGGGCGCGGCGGCGTGGTCATCAAGAACACCTTCCTCTCCAACACCGACAACGCCTCCGTGAGCCTGCGCAAGCTGCTGCTGGAAAGCTGCAACCTGCACACCGTGCTCGACTGCCCCGGCGGCACGTTCCAGGGCGCGGGCGTGAAGACCGTGGTGCTGTTCTTCGAGAAAGGCGCGCCGACGCGCAAGATCTGGTTCTACCAGCTCGACCCCGGCCGCAACCTCGGCAAGACCAACCCGCTCAACGACGACGACCTCGCCGAGTTCGTGAAGCTGCAAAAGACCTTCGCCGACTCGCCCAAGAGCTGGAGCGTGGACGCCAAGACCATCGACCAGACGACCTTCGACCTCTCCGTGAAGAACCCGAACGGCGGCGAGGAAGTCGACGCACCGCAGCCCGCAGGAGATCATGGACGAAATCGCCGCGCTGGATGCCGAGAGCGCGGAGGTGCTGGGGAACATCAGGGCGCTGCTATGAAGAACGGGTGGCAGACAAAGAAGCTCGGTGAAGTTTGCGAGATCGAACGCGGCGGTTCGCCGACGCCCAATGCGGAAGTTCATAACTGACCGATCCCGAATGGCATCGACTGGATCAAGATTGGACGATGCGACAGCGAGTAGCAAGACCATCTATAAACGCGACAGAAGATAAGGCCGGACGGAGCTCAAACGCTACCGCATGGTATTCACGACAGGCGACTTCATCCTATCGAACTGCAATCGAGCTTCGGTCGGCCCTACGATCATCGACAACGACTGGGTGCATTCATGACGGATGTCTCGTGTTCGCCAGCCCAAGAGTCGATACCTGACTGAATTTCTGTATCTACTTCCTCAGTCTCGCGACTAGTGTTCAGACAGTTCGACGACTCGCGGCTGGTCAGGCACTGTCAGGCAATGCTAAAGATTGAGTTGGCAAAGTCTGTCCAGATTCCTATCCCCCCGCTCCCCGAACAGCAGCGGATCGTCGGCATCCTCGACGAAGCGTTTGAGGGCATCGCCACCGCCAAAGCCAACGCCGAAAAGAACCTCCAAAACGCCCGCGCCCTGTTTGAAAGCCACCTCCAATCCGTCTTCACCCAGCGCGGCAAGGGATGGATGGAGAAGCCGCTTGTATTTGTTGTGTTCGCTTTTCGTCGACAGCGCTCATAGAACGGCCGAAATATGACGTCGAGGGAATACCGGCACTTCGCCCACGGGACGTTGTGAACGGCAAACTCAACTGACGGAAGCGGCCAGAGTCTCGGAAACAGGAATACGAAATCCAATCGAGCAGGCACCGTCCGACTCCAGGAGATATCGTCTATTCAAGAGAATTGAGCTACGGGTGGGCGGCGGTGCTGCCTGAAACACCTCGCATCTGTCTGTCTCAACGGTATGTGTCTTTTTCGGCCCTCACCGAATCTCGATAGCGCCTTTTTGCTCTATGTGCTAAACGGTCCGGTCGGCCGCGAGCAGGCGTTGCGCGCAGCCGTAGGTGCCGCTCACCCACACATCAATCTGGGCGACATCAAGGCCTACCAGATTCCGTTTCCATCGTTCGGCGAACAAAAGCGAATCGTAAAACAGCTTGATGCCATGGTCGCCGAAACCCAGCGTCTCGAATCCATTTACCAGCAGAAGTTCGCCGCACTAGAGGCGTTGAGAAAGTCATTGCTACACCAGGCCTTCACTGCCCAACTCTAATCATGCAATTACAGCAACGGCACATTGACGCGCTGGACCAGGCAGAAACGCTGATGTTTCATAGCGACTTCTGTCCGTACTTGGAATTGAAAGAGATGTTTACGGATGCCACACCCCTTGCTCGCAGACGCTTTCGTTTGCTTTTCACGGAGTACTACGGCATGGATGTGGCAGGACTCACGGACACTTTCAAAGACCGGTTTTTCGAGATACTGTTTGGTGGCAACGTGATGGTAAACGGCAAGCCCGATGTCGCGGTGATCTTGAATGAGCTCAGTTTGATTCAGCGTAAGAAGGGCGATTATGCAATGCCATTCTCTTTCGTGTCGAAACTTGTGGCTATGCATCGGGAAGAGCAGCCCTATTTGACGACAAGTACGTGCGGGCTTTCTTTTAGCGGAAAACCTCCGGATGCATCGCAGCCCAAGGAAGATCGGATAGCGTGGTTTGTAGCTTTTCTGCAGCTAGTGGCTGCGGACTACTCAGCATGGGCCCAAAGATGGTCGACTTGTCCCGATCATTAACAGGCTAAAAGCGCGCGACGAAAGACTTGCTGTTTGCCACATCAATCGCCTGATGGATTTCTTGGTCTGGAAAGCTGGTAGCCAAAAGCTACTGTGAATCTATGAACGAAGCCGAAACCAGAGCCGAACATATTGATCCCGCATTGAAAGCGGCGGGCTGGGGCGTCGTCGAGGGCAGCCGCATTCGGCGCGAGTATCCGATTGCGCCCGGTCGCATCGAAGGCCAGGGGCGGCGCGGCAAGCCGCTCATCGCGGATTACGTGCTGGAGTATCGCAACACCAAGCTCGCCGTCGTCGAGGCCAAAGCGTGGGACGAAGCAACTGACCGAAGGCGTGGCGCAGGCGAAGAATTACGCCGGAAAGATGGCGATTCGCTACACCTATTCCACCAACGGCCAGGGCATCTACGGCATCGACATGGAGACCGGCAAGGAAGGCGAGACGCCGCGCTATCCCACGCCGGACGAACTTTGGAACATGACGTTCGCCAAGGCAGAACGCATGGCGCGACCGCTTCGCCGCCGTGCCATTCGAGGATAAGGGCGGTTCACATTCCGAGCCGCTACTACCAGGACATCGCGGTCGAACGGGTGATGGAGGCCATCGCCGACGAGCAGGCATCGTATCCTCCTCACGCTCGCCACCGGTACAGGCAAGACATTCATTGCCTTTCAGATCGCATGGAAACTGTTCCATAGCCGCTGGAACCTGAGCCGACGGAACCGATCGCGCCGCCCGCGCATCCTCTTCCTGGCCGACCGCAACATCCTCGCCGACCAGGCCTACAACGCTTTCTCCGCGTTCCCTGAGGACGCCCTGGTCCGGATCAAGCCGGAGGACATCCGCAAGAAGGGCAAGGTCCCGAAGAATGCCAGCCTGTTCTTCACGATCTTCCAGACCTTCATGAGCGGTCCGCCGAAGGACGGCAAGCCGTCGCCCTATTTCGGCGAGTATCCGCCGGATTTCTTCGACTTCATCGTCATCGACGAGTGCCATCGCGGCGGAGCAAACGATGAAAGCAACTGGCGCGGCATCATGGAATATTTTGCTCCCGCCGTGCAGCTCGGCCTGACCGCCACGCCAAAGCGCCAGGAGAACGCGGACACCTACGCCTATTTCGGCGAGCCGGTCTACATCTACTCGCTCAAGGAGGGCATCAACGACGGCTTCCTCACGCCGTTCCGCGTAAAGCAGATTGCCACGACGCTCGACGAGTATGTCTACACGCCGGATGACCAAGTTGATCGAGGGCGAGGTCGAGAGCCGGGAAGCGCTACACGGAAGACGGACTTCAACAAGATCATCGAGATCAAGGAGCGCGAGGCGCACCGCGTGAAGTTGTTCATGGAGCAGATCGACCAGAAGGAAAAGACGCTGGTCTTCTGCGCCACACAGGACCATGCGCTGGCCGTGCGCGACCTCATCAACCAGATGAAGACGAGCACAGACCCGAACTATTGCCAGCGGGTTACCGCTAACGATGGCGAACTCGGCAACCAGCACCTGCGGGACTTTCAGGACAACGAAAAGACCATCCCGACGATTCTGACCACTTCGCAAAAGCTCTCGACCGGCGTGGATGCCCGCAACATTCGCAACATCGTTCTGATGCGGCCGATCAAAGCGATGATTGAGTTCAAGCAGATCATCGGTCGCGGCACACGGCTTTACGACGGCAAGGACTACTTCACGATCTACGACTTCGTGAAGGCGTACCATCACTTCAGCGATCCGGAATGGGACGGTGAGCCGCTGGAACCGGAACCGTGCAAGAAGTGCGGCTTCTACCCTGTGCCAATGCGTAAAGCCGACACCGCAACCCTGTCCGGTGTGCGGCAAGCGTCCGTGCGAGTGTCCGAAAGAGCCTTGCCCGAGTGTGCGGCGAGCGCCCGTGCGTGTGCAAGAAGAAGCGAAGGCGAAAGTGAAGCTGGCCGACGGGAAAGAGCGCGACCATCCAGCACATGGTATGCACGACGTTCTGGCACCCGGATGGCACGCCCATGTCCGCCCAGCAGTTCATGGAGTTGCTGTTCGGCAAGCTGCCGGAGTTCTTCAAGGACGAGGCCGAGCTGCGCGCATTGTGGAGCGCTCCTGATACGCGGAAGAAGCTCCTGAAGGGACTCGCAGAGAAGGGTTTCGGCCATGAACAACTGGCCGAGATGCAAAAGATCATCGATGCCGAGAAGAGCGATCTCTTCGACGTGCTCGCGTACGTTGCCTACGCTCTGCCACCGCTTACACGCGAAGAACGCGCCGGTCGAGCGAAGGTCGCCATTAGCGCACACTTCAATAGCAAGCAGCAGGCGTTTCTGGATTTCGTCTTGGCGCACTATGTGGGCGTCGGGGTGGACGAACTCGATCAGGAGAAGCTAACGCCGTTGCTCCGCCTGAAGTATCACAACTCAATCTCGGATGCCGTGCGGGATCTCGGTATGCCTGTTGAAGATATACGGGAGTTTTTCTCGGGATTTCAGAAGTATCTGTACCAACCCTCCGCCTAAGGCCGGTGTACGCCATCCTAGCCTTCCCTTCATAGCACGCCGAGGTAGGCGCTCCACCATGGGGTTCGCGGCCTTCTCTGGGACGCTAACCTTGTGGGACTAATCGGGGGACAACAGCAAGGCCGATATTGCGGGATTGTACTTTCGTTATCTTGACAGACCGGCAAAGTGCGTTAGGCTGTCATGTTGGGTTGAGTGTACCCAATGGCATCGCCAGAACGCTGCGCGCGGGCTGCGAGGCCGGAAGCTCTTTGACAATTGAGACTGCATAACGCTGGAAGAAGTCGCGACCGTGTTGCGTTCAGGCGCGTACCCGGTACCGGGCGGGATCCCCAAATGGGCTGGTCTCTGATTGTCCATGCGACGTAAGTCATGGTGGCTCAATATTTTGCCTATAAACCTTTCAGGGTCAATATTTTACAGACACTTTTCTCAGCTTCCCTAATGTTTTCAATATTTTGCAGACAAGAGGGGGAGGGGGTACAGGTGATCTACATCTATGGGCGGGCCATCCGCCCACAAGCTTCGCCGCTGCTCGATAGTCTACGGAGCGCTATGACCGCCGCACTGTAGCACGCCGAGGTAGGCGCTCCACGGACCGACGGCGTCACCATACTGATGGGCCATCACGCGGGATAGTTGATGCAGATGAGTGAGGTCGTGGACGGTCCAAGTTGCCAGAAGTTGCGACAGGGTCACCACTCCCAGCGCCGGATGTCGGCCTCTGCGAGTCAGATCATCTCCCTGCAAATTCAGCGACTGCAATGCAGCTAAATTCTCCCTGCGCAGGCGGGCGAAGTCGTCCAACAGTTGCTCCAGAGATTTGCCTTGGCTCTCATTAAACTGCGCAAGGCGGTCAAACCGATCAAAGGGCCGCGCTTCACCGTTCTCCAGGATGATCCGCAGCCGCGGCATCCAGTCGGTACGCTCCCCGACGACCAGGTGGCCCACGATGTCGAACGCGCTCCAGGTATCTTTCCCTTCATCGCATCGCACCCAGGCGTCGGGCAGTCCGCGCAAAAGCGCATCCAGGGTTGCGGGAGTGCGGGCCAGAACTGCGGCGGCATCATCTAGGCTGAATTCTGCCAAGCTTGCCATGCCTACCTAGATGCGGCCGCGGATCGTTGGACTCAGCGGGGATAAGCGGAGCTTTTCCGTCAACTATAGCGGTTCCTCAATAGATGGATCCGATTTGTTCGGGTAGTGCGGCGCTTCAGCGCCGCGTTGCGCCTCGGTGAAACACCCTGCGTAAGCCGCTGAGATAGACGACCTCAGCGGCTTACGCGATTTTTGTTCTTGCTTATACGCGGGCCTGAAGGCCCGCACTACCCGTACCAGCGGATACACCAATCCGGGAGGTGCTCTCGTCCGGCATCACCTTACTTGCCGGGATTGACCATTGGAATCATCGAGGAAAACTGCAGATTGATCAGCAGGTCAATACGGCGATCGATCTGGTACCACAATGCGACCTTCTTGGCCGAGATGACTTTTTCAAATACCGGAACGTATTTCATGCGCAACGCCAGCAGTTGCTCGTCAATCGCGTTCGCCCTGGTCATGTAATCCTGAGCCTGCGCATCGGTCATGGTGTTGTAAGTCGCTGCATATTCCTTCATCAGCGCCCACCGGGCATCATTCGGTTTGATGGCTGCTTTTCTGTATTGATCGAAGATCGGCCAAAACTTGGTGGCCTCGTCGGCGGTCAGGGTCATGTTCTGCGCAGTAATCTGCTTGCGCTGGGCGCGAATGTCTTCCCGCAGCATCTCGATGTCCTGGTCGGTAACAGTATTGGGTCCTCCAGGACTGCTCTGCGCTGCGGGCTGCTGCGCCGCCTGGGCCGACATCGATACGTTGCACACGAGCAATGCACTGACAACAACCAGGACTGATACGACGATCTTCTTCATACTTTCTCCCATGATTTTCAAAATTAGTACCATCCGTTTTTGTCGCACCCGTTGCTCTCTTTCAACGGGCAGGCGTGGTTTGCTGGCGCGCTTGTTCGACGGCGGACTCCCCCTACGGCGCGATTGGCCAGACCATGACCTTTCTCGCCGGCAACTGAGTCCGTACGAAAATGGGCCACGGCTGTTCTTGCTGTGTGGTTTCTGGGACCGCAGTCCTGTGCGCTGGAGTTTAGCATCGCGATGCGTTCTTGCTCAAACCTTTCTCGCGGTGCAGCACAATTTCAGGAGCTTCAACGCGGAACCGCAAGCACGGTCAAGGTCTGCTCAGAATCCCGGCGGCCGCTCGCCAGCCACGTTGAACGTACGTTCCAGCGCGAGGCCGGCCTCTCCCAGAGTTCCTTCGTCAAACAATCTCCCGATCAAGGTCACGCCGTGGGGCACGCGACGTGGCGGCGAGAATTTCGGCAACGGATGCGCGGGATCGGGCGCCCAGTCGCTCCGCGCCTCGCCAACTTCAACAAAGCCCGCGCGCAACGTAAGCGACGGATGTCCGGTGAAGTTCGTGATGGTGAGCATCTCGTCGCGCAGTGACGGCACCAGCAGCAGGTCAACCTGCGAGAAGACGCGGCCCATCTCAGCGGCAACCTTGCGCCGGAAGCGGTCCGACTGCACAAAGTCCACTGCAGAGAGAAAGCGTGACTGCCGAAAGGTATTCGGCCAAGCATCGGGCACCTGCATCTTCAGCCGCCGGACTTCGCCGCTCAATGTCAGCTCTTCGAAAGCCGCTGCAGCTTCGGCAAACAGAATCAGGTCGAGCGAATCGTAGGGCCAGTCGGGAATGGTCACTTCCACCGGCACCATTCCGACCTTCTTAATCGCTGCCAGCGCAGCGCGGTCCACATCCGTTGCGGGGGCTTCTTTCATCCACCCAGGGAAGTAGCCAACCCGCAGCCCTTGCACGCTTGCGCCCGCCTCGAAGTCAAGCTTACTGGGAACGCTGTTCACGTCGCCTGCATCGGGGCCAGAGATAGCGTTCAGCACGAGCAACGTGTCTTCCACACTGCGGGCCATGGGGCCAAGCTTGTCGAGCGACCAGCACAACGTCATCGCCCCGGTGCGCGCCACGCGGCCGTAAGTCGGTCGCAAGCCGGTCACGCCGCATCGCATTGACGGACTGACAATGCTGCCGCCTGTCTCGCTTCCCATTGCGAAGCCCACCAAACCCGCCGCAGTCGCCGCGCCCGGTCCAGCGCTCGAGCCTGATGATCCTTCCTCTAGCAGCCACGGATTCATGGTCTGCCCGCCAAACCAGATGTCGTTGAGCGCCAGGGCACCCAGACTTAACTTGGCCACTAGGACCGCTCCCGCATCGTCGAGCCGTTGCACGACAACTGCGTTCTTCTCGGGCACGCGGTCGCGAAAGGGTTCGGCGCCGTAGGTAGTTCGAATGCCGGCCGTATCGAGCAGGTCCTTGGCACCCCAGGGAATACCGTGCAATGGTCCGCGATACTTTCCCGCAGCGATTTCCTGGTCAGCTTGCTTCGCTTGTTGAAGTGCCAGGTCTCGTGTGAGGGTGATGACGCAACGCAGCTTGGGATTGAATTGTTTCAGCCGCGCAAGATAAAGCAGAGTGAGCCGCTCCGAGGTAAGCTTGCGCGATTCGATCCATCGCGAGAGCTGAGTCACGGTCGCAAACGCGATATCTTCGTCACGGCTCGGCAATGGGCCTGGATCGGTTTTGCTGCGGACAAATTCGCCGCGCGGCGGGAGCTGCTGTTGGCCGGGCAGCACCGGGTCCCATCGCGACCAGGGTGCAAGCGTAGGCTCAAGCGCCACTTTGTGCGGGCCTACCCTCCGCTCGTAGAGCGGTGCCATAGCGCTGCGCCAGTTGCCGGCCGCCTGCGCAAGTTCGTCGCTGCCGAATTGCACCTGCACCAGTTTCTCCGCCTCGGCAAATGTGGTGGGCGATACCTCCGGCCCAACCGCCGGTGCCGTGCCGAATGCAGGCGGGGCTCCGGGAGGAAGTTCGGGCGGCTTCTGGTCCTGGGCGTAACTGGCAACCGCCGCTCCCAACAGAGCGAGAGGCGCATGGGCTAGGAATTGTCTGCGTGATTTCGACATGGGGCTCCTGTCAGAGCGTGTAGAGATCCAGAGTTGTGCTCGCTTCGCAAGATACACCACCCGGCAAGCGAACTGTCATCCCGCTCATGTAAAATAACCATGCTACCCCGGCGAGTAGAGAGTGGCGCTCATGGCGCCCGACTGCAGTCGAAGCCGCTCCCCTAAACGGGAGCGTGGGCTGATGACATGTGCATCTCGCGCTGACGCGCCCATCCGCTTCTCATCTGCGTGTACTCCGACCCAAAGTAGACATTGAACTGCCGCAGCCGCCTGCGGACGAAATCTGGTTACGTTCAGGAGAAGCGAATGGCAAAAATTGCAAAGACCGCAGACCGCAAGAAGGTCATGGACACCACCAAGAGCACAGATTGCCCTCAGTGCGGCAAGCCCACCCGCGTCGTGAAGCGCGTCAAAGACCGTGAGAAGGACATACCGGGCGGCATGTACATCTCATGCTCAGCCTGCGAGTTCTACGAGAAGCTCTAGGGTCCGCAGCAAAGTACGGCAAGAGAGAGCGGCCTTCCGGCTGTCCTGAACCTCGACAGTCGAAAGGCCGCTGATGTTCACTATCCCCGAATTATTTCTACGTCCGGAACAAGTCCTTGACAGCCTGCCACATCACCTGGCCGCCGACGTCGGCGATGGACTTCGTCAATGGTAATTCCTTAGGACAAACTTCGACGCAATTCTGCGCGTAGCCACATTCCTGGATACCGCCGTCGCCCATCAACGCTTTCAGTCGTTCCGTCTTCAGCGCTTTGCCGGTTGGATGAGAATTGAAGAGCCGGACCTGCGCGATGGTGGCCGCGCCCACGAAGCCTGTCTTCTCGTTGAACTGCGGACAGGCCTCCATGCAGCAACAGCACGAGATGCAATTCGACAGCGGGTACGCTTCCTCCTGCATCTCCGCCGACACCCGCGGTCCCGAACCGAGATCATAGGTGCCGTCAACCGGGACCCACGCCTTTACCTTCTTCAGGTTCTCGAAGAGCACGCTGCGGTCCACCGCCAGGTCGCGGATGATGGGAAACTTAGTAAAGGGTTCCAGCGTGATGGGCTGCTTCAGGTTGGCCACCAACGCCGAGCACGCCATCTTCGCCTTGCCGTTGATCAGCATGGCGCACGAGCCGCAGATTTCTTCCAGGCAATTGGAATCGTAGGTCACCGGCGTCGTCGGCTTACCGTCGCGCGTGACCGGATTGGCCGCAATGTCCATCAGCGCGGAGGTGACGTTCATGCCCGAACGGTATGTCAGTTCGAATTCTTCCCAGTACGGTTTGGACTCGGGAGTTTGCTGGCGCTTTATTTTTAAGATAACGGTTTGTGAATTCGCCATTTCGCTTGTACGCTCTTCGCTTTTCGCCAAAGCAAGCCGTCAGCCATCAGCCGTCAGTTCTCTGCGAAAGCTCAGTCTTCGTTTTCCAGCTCCAGGGAGTCGGACACCCAAAGCCAATTACTAAATACAATCACGCCTTGAAACTATCCACTGACACCTCGCCCCTAGCCCCTACCTCTATGTCGCCACGTCATACCGCCGTGGACGGGGCTTGATCAGTGATGTGTCTACTTGCTCAAACTCGAAGCGCGGTTCATCGGCGTCGGCTGCGAAATACGCCTTGGTGGTCTTCAACCAGTTCGCATCGTCGCGCTCCGGAAAGTCTGGCTTGTAATGCGCTCCGCGCGACTCATCGCGCATGGCGGCGCCTTGAACGATTACGCGCGCCAGTTGCAGCATGTTGTAGAGCTGTCGCGCGAATGCAAATGAGGTGTTCGCCCACATGGATCGGTCACTCAGGTTCACGTGGCGATAGCGCTCGATCAGCTCCACCAGCTTGGCATCCGTGGCCTGCAAGTTCTTGTTGTAGCGAATGACCGTGCAGTTCTTGGTCATGATGTCGCCAAGTTCGCGCCACAGCAGGAACGGATTCTCCTTGCCGTCGTTGTGCATTAGTCGGGCGTTGATCTCTTCCTGCCGCTTGCGCTCGGAGTTAAACACGTGTTCGGTTGGATGCCGGCCGCTCTTGATCACGTTATGCGCGTAGTTGACCGTGTTGGGCCCGGCTACAAATCCGCCGTAAATACACGACATCAACGAATTCGCGCCCAAGCGGTTGGCGCCGTGATATTGATATTCACACTCGCCCGCGGCGTACAGTCCCTCGACGTTGGTTTGCTGGTCAAAGTCCACCCACAGCCCGCCCATGGTGTAGTGCATCCCGGGGAAAATCTTCATGGGCGTATCGCGTGGATCGTCGCCCACAAACTTCTCATAAATCTCGAGGATGCCTTCCAGTTTGCGATCGAGGGTCTTGCGATCGATATGCGTCAGGTCGAGATAGACCATCGGCTGCCCGTCGATTCCAAGATGATTTTCGTAAACTACCTTGTGGATGGCACGAGTAGCGATATCACGCGGCACCAGGTTGCCATACTTGGGATACCACTCTTCCAGGAAGTACCAGCGCTCGCCTTCCGGAATACTTTTGGGATCGCGCTTATCGCCCGCTTGCCTGGGAACCCAGACCCGGCCACCTTCACCGCGAGCTGATTCGGACATGAGCCGCAACTTGTCTTCGCCGGGGATGCAAGTGGGATGGACCTGGATAAACTCCCCGTTGGCGTAATAGGCGCCCTGTTGGTAAAGCGCTGACTGCGCCGATCCCGTACAAACCACGGAATTCGTGGACTTGCCGAAGATGGCGCCATTGCCACCGGTGGCTATGATCACTGCTTCCGAGGGGAAGGTTTGCACGGCCATGCTGCGCAGGTCCATGGCACAGATGCCATGGCAAACGCGCTGGTCATCGATCACCGCCGAGAGAAACTCCCAGGCTTCGTACTTGGTGACTTTGCCTTCGGCCTCGTAGCGCCGTACCTGCTCGTCGAGCGCGTACAGCAGTTGTTGTCCGGTGGTCGCGCCCGCAAATGCGGTGCGGTTGTACAGCGTGCCGCCGAACCGGCGGAAGTCGAGCAGTCCTTCCGGTGTGCGATTGAACGGAACGCCCATGCGATCGAGCAGGTCGATAATGCCGGGCGCTGCATCGCACATCGCCTTCACCGGCGGCTGGTTGGCAAGGAAGTCGCCGCCGTAGATGGTGTCATCGAAGTGCTGCCAGCACGAGTCGCCCTCGCCCTTCAGGTTCTTGGCAGCATTGATACCGCCCTGGGCGCACACCGAGTGAGACCGCTTGACCGGGACGATGGAGAAGAGGTCGACGTGACCTCCCATCTCGGCAATCTTGATGGTGGCCGCCAGACCCGCTAATCCACCACCCACAACAATGATCTTAGGATGAGACATGATGATCTTTACGCAAATTCATGAATGCGGCCGTAGCCGTCAAGCTTTGAATCCTGGGTCTTGCAGGCCTCAGTCATGCTGGACATAGGGAACTTGATCGGCCGGCGTTTGTACGAAGCCTGTGATTGTCCAAATTCCGATGCCGATGAGCACAACTGCCAAAGCGGTGCAAACATAGCCAAACTTGCGACGGGCGTTATCGCCCACCGTGATTCCCCACTTGGCGGCAAACAGCCACACCCCATAGGCGAAGTGCCATGACGCGGCGACGATTCCGATAACGTAAAACGCGATCGTCCACGGACTCTGGAAATCGAACCATACTTTGGAGAACGCATACTGATAGCCGCCGCCCATCAGGTGAACGCCCGTGAACCGCATGTCGATGACGTGGTACAGGATGTAGATGAAGGCAATAATGCCCGTCCAGCGTTGCGACGTATACAGCCAGTTGCCGGTCCAGGGATATTCGCCGACGTTCGACTCGCCCTTGTACCAGATGTAAATCCCGTACAGCGCGTGGTACAGCAGCGGCAGGAAGATGAATACCCATTCCAGCACGTGCACAAACGGCAGGCTGGTGAGGAACTTTACCTGGTCGTTGTAAGCCTGGACACCTTTGGTCGCCTCTGAATTCGAGATGAAATGCTCAATCAGGAACGCGCCAATGGGAACGATACCGGAGAGGGAATGCAATCTGCGTAACACGAAAGAGTAGCCCTGCCCGGCGCGCAAAGGGGCCACCCCTTTTTTGATGTGAGCGGAACTAGTTTCTATAGAACTGGCCGAAGAAGCCACGAAGCCAACTCCTTATGAGCGCGGAGTGTATCAGCAAACCTTTTATTATCAATTTCGCTAAGAGCGCAAGTCAAGAAGCCTTCAGAGATGGATTAACATTGGCGAAAGTCTGAAGCCGCTGTGTTCTCGGCTGATAAACGAAGCTCAGCATAGCTGCTCCAATGACGAACTAGTTGTGATATTCGTCACAACGTCTTATGACGATGTGACCAGGGTCACCCCTCCGTGTGCGGGTGTTCTTCGTGGCTTTCGTCCTCCCACGCCAGGAAGGCCCGGAACGCCGCGCCGCGATGACTGTAGACTGCTTTCTCCTCGGCGCTCAGTTCAGCGAAGGTCTTGGCGATCTCAGGGAAGTAGAACAGCGGATCATAGCCGAAGCCATTAGATCCCCGAGGCGAATGCAGGAGAATTCCTTCGGCCTTGCCTTGAAATGCGGCCAGCGTGTGGCCGTTGCGGGCCGCCGCGATAACGCACACGAACCGGCTGGTGCGGTATTCGTCCGGAACATCGTGCAACTCGCGCAGCAGGCGCGCATTGTTAGCTTCGTCGTCAGAGTTAGGCGAATGCTCAGGTGCACCGTGCTCGTCGGCAGCGTAGCGTGCGGAGCGCACTCCCGGAGCGCCGCCCAGAGCGACTACTTCGAGCCCCGAGTCGTCCGCAATCACCAACTCGCCTTCAGCGTACTTGCTGTAGTGCTCGGCCTTCTTGCGCGCGTTGGCTTCGAAGGTCAGGCCATCTTCGACGACGCCTGGCAGCGATGCGAAGCCGGGTAGGGCCTCGATTCTTACGTCATGGGCTGCGGCGGCTCCAACCAAATCTCGGAGCTTCCCCGGATTGGACGTCGCTACCAGTACACGTTTCATCAGCGTCCTCCTGCCAACAACCTACCAGACTCCACACAAACTCACGCGCACTTCGTGCATCTGACCAGATTCGCAATTCTATCGAGGAGGAAGCATGAAGAAACTGTGGTGGTTCGTTGCGGGACTGGGGATGGCAGCCGCTATCGGTGAACTGGTGCGGCGGCGCCGTTTCCGGCTAGCCGGAGGTCTGATCGACTTGAACCGCGCCGATCATGAACAGTTACTGCAATTGGCCGGCATGGATGAAGAGCTGGCGGAACGCATTCTCGACAATCGACCTTATCGCAGCAAGTTCGACCTTCTGAATCGCCGCGTCATTCCGGCCAGCCTGTACAGCCAATTTAAAGGCCGGCTCTATGTGGATGACCGGGCGGCTCACGAGGTCATACGCACGGCGTGATGCCGGGCCAAATGTGAATATTGATTGACATCTCCAAGAGCAAGATTCTGCCATTGAGCTCGCAATTTCGTTACGCCGAGTTGACGCAATTCAATTGTTCATGGAGTTTTCATCCAGATTTTATCAAGGTGTGACGTTCGCGAGGTATCAACGCATACGAGTCCCTGCGACTCCAGAGGTGAGGAGGAATATGCGTCGATTTCTCGCAGCTACGTTGACGGCGGTCATGCTCTTCGGACCGCTGGTGAATGCAAACGCCGCGCCGGTAAGGCCACCGGCGAAATCGGTAGCTGGTGACCCAGCAACCCCCATCAAGCACCTGGTGATCATCTTTCAGGAGAACGTTTCCTTTGATCACTACTTCGGCACCTATCCTTACGCCACCAATCCCGGAGGTGAGCCGGCGTTCACTCCACTTCCCAATACGCCGGCCGTGAACGGCATTGTCGGCACCCTTAGCACCGCCAACCCAATCTGAATCCGGCCAATGGGACTGGAGCGACCAATCCCTTCCGTCTGGATCGTTCGCAGGCCGCGACCAACGATCAGGACCACGACTACACGCCTGAGCAGATGGCCTTCGACGGCGGCCTGATGGACTTGTTCCCAGCCAACACCGGCGTGCCGGGACCGCCTCCCGGTGGTGGTGGCATTGTTGACACCACAGGTTTGGTGATGGGCTACTACGACGGCAATACCGTGACCGCCCTATGGAACTACGCTCAGTTTTTCGCCATGAGCGATAACTCGTACAACACCAACTTCGGCCCCTCGACCCCCGGAGCGCTGGACCTGGTGTCGGGCCAGACCAATGGCGTTACGGAGAACGAAAACGGTACGGGCTCTATTATTGGCGACGGAAATGGCGGCTACACCGTTATCAGTGACGCCGACCCGCTCGGGGATATGTGCTCCACCACCACCGGAGAAGTTTTTCAGATGGGCGGACAGAACATCGGCGATCTGCTCAATACCGCGGGTGTGAGCTGGGGTTTCTTCGAGGGTGGCTTTGACCTGACCATCACTAATCCGAATGGAACGACGGGCTGTCATCGATCCACCACTTCGACCATTACCGGTACCACTAAGCTTGACTACATTCCGCATCACCAGCCTTTCCAGTACTACGCTTCGACGGCCAACCCGCAGCACACCCGGCCGACCTCGGTTGCAACTATCGGACAGCAGGGCGATGCCGGCAATCACCAGTACGATAGCCACGATTTCTTCGATGCCGTGTCAGCGGGCAACTTCCCAGCGGTCAGCTTCCTGAAGGCCCCGGGCTATCAGGACGGACACGCTGGATACTCCGACCCGATCGATGAGCAGAAATTCATCGTGGATACCATCAACTTCCTGTCGCAGCGGCCGGAGTGGGCGAACACGGCGGTTGTCATTAACTATGACGATTCGGACGGCTGGTACGACCATCAGCTCGGCCAGATCGTAAACACCTCGCAGACCAGCGCGGATGGGCTCAATGGCGCGGGCTTCTGCGGTGTCGTCACGCCGGTCCTGGATGGCATTAGCGCGCCCCACGCGCAGGGCCGTTGCGGTTATGGCCCGCGCATACCCATGATGGTGATCTCGCCCTACGCCCGGCAGAACTTTGTCGATCACACCATGACCGACCAGTCTTCGATCATCCGCTTCGTCGAAGATAACTGGCTTAACGGCCAGCGCATTGGACATGGATCGTTCGACACGGTGGCTAACTCCATCGCGTCGATGTTCCAGTTCGTTCAGCCCAGCAGTTGCCTGCGCTATGTGTTGTTGAACGACAGCACTGGACTGGTGACTCAAACTGGTTGCGTCTCCCGCTAGAAGTTGGGGGCCGGCAGCTTGTAACAATCTTGGGAACCACGGCAATGGATGCAGCGGCGATTACCGTCTGCATCCACTTGCCGTTTTCTGATTTGTTATGCGAATCATGATGGTACATAGATGACGTCACGCCGAACTTTCTTGCGGCAATCTTCGTTGCTGGCCGGCAGTGTTCTGCTCGGTCGGTCGACTACGCCTTTTGCGATGGGCCATTCCATGGCTACACCCGCGAACACGCTGAATGTCAGTACCCTTCCGACATTTGTTGATCCGCTGCCTCTGCCACCCGTCGCTAAGCCGCTCGGAACGCGCGCCTTGCCTTCTTCTCCCAAGCTCAAGCTGCCTTACTACCGGTTTGCTGCCCAGCCTGTGGAGATGAAGATCCATCGCGACCTGAAGCCCACTCGGTTTTGGTCTTATGGACCATCCGTTCCGGGGCCGACGTTGGAAGCACGCAGCGGGGAGGGCATCCTCGTCGAATGGGCGAACGAACTTCCGCCGCAGCACTTCCTTCCCATCGATCATCGCCTTCATGGAGCGGAAGCAGACCAACCGCAGTCGCGGACCGTGGCGCATTTGCACGGAGCGCGTGTACCTCCGGAAAGCGACGGCTATCCGGAAGACTGGATCGCACCCGGCAAGTCGGCGCTGTTCCACTATCCCAACGAGCAGGACGCGGCGATGCTCTGGTACCACGACCACGCGATGGGCATCAACCGGCTCAACATTTATGCGGGTTTGTTCGGCGCGACGATGCTGCGCGACCAGGTTGAAGACGCACTTAACCTGCCCAGCGGCAAGTATGAAGTGCCGCTTATGATCTTCGACCGGCTCATTACTCCCGAGGGCCAGCTTTACTATCCGACCTCAGGGAAGGCGGAAGCGCCCTGGGTCCCGGAGGTTTTCGGCGACGCCATTCTGGTCAACGGAAAACTCTTTCCCTACCTCGAAGTTGAGCCGCGCAAGTATCGTTTTCGCGTGCTCAACGCGTCCAATGGCCGCTTCTATCATCTGGCTTTTCAGAACGGACTCAGCTTTCACCAGATCGGCACCGACCAGGGCTTGCTGCCGGCGCCGGTCGCAGTGAAGAGCTTGATGCTCGCTCCGGGTGAGCGCGTGGATGTAGTGGTCGATTTCAGCGACAACCGCGGCGAGCAGATTGTCCTCAAGAATGACGCTTTCGTCGTGATGCAGTTCCGTGTCGCGGCGAACAAAGTGGCAGATCCCAGCTCTCTGCCGGCCAAGTTGCGGCCTGTTCCGAAGCTGGCGGAGGCTGATGCGGTAAAGACCCGCCTGCTTACGCTCGACGAATATCAGAACCTGGTGGCCGAGCCGGTCCTGTTGTTATTGAACGGGACCTATTGGCACGACGCTATCACCGAGAAGCCGGCCCTGAATAGCACCGAGATCTGGAGCTTCATCAATCCGACCGACGATACTCATCCCATTCACCTGCACGCCGTGCGCTTCCAGATTCTCGACCGCCAGCATTACGAGCCTTGGACCTACCAGACGAAGAAGCAGTTTCGGTTTCTGGGGCCTCGCACGCCGCCTGAGCCCGGCGAGGCGGGCTGGAAGGACACCGTGCGCGCCGACTCCAAGATGGTGACCCGCATCATCGTGCGCTTCGAGGGATATACGGGACGCTACGTCTGGCATTGCCACATTCTCGAACACGAGGACAACGAAATGATGCGGCCCTACGAGATCGTTGCTGCTGCACCGTAATTGCCCCTTGTGCTTTCGCAGTACAATGAGCGAACTCTCGTTTGGGTTCAGCTCATGAAAATCGAAGAAGCCCGTAAGGAATTTCCCGCCCTGCAGCAACAGACGTTTCTCGACTCGGCTTGTGTCAGCCTGGCGCCGCAGCGCGCAGTCGAGAAGCTGCGCACCTTCCTTGATATGGCAGCCTACTGCCCGTCGGGATCTTCTACACAACATCACCTCGACATGGACGAGATGCGCAGTCAGGCGCGTCCGCAGCTAGCAAAGCTTGTGAACGCTGAGGAAGACGACATTGCTCTGGTGGAGAGCACCACACATGGTCTGAGCCTGGTCGCCAATGCAATTCCTCTGCAACGGGGAGACCGCGTAGTTATTTGCGATCTGGAATTCCTGGAAGTCGCCGTGCCCTGGGTGCAGAAGCGCGTTGACCTTGGCATCGAAGTTGACAGCGTCTGCAATCGCAACGGGCAAATCCTGATGGAGGACATCGAGGCGGCGATTGGTGAACGCACGCGGGTGGTCGCGATCAGCTCGGTGCAGTGGAGCAATGGGTTTCGGTGCGACCTCGACACGCTCTCTAGACTTTGCCGGGAGCGCGGAATCTTCCTGATTGTCGATGCCGTCCAGCAAATCGGCGCGATTCCATTCGACGTGCGGCAGACTCCGGTCGACGCAATCGCCTGTGGGGGACACAAGTGGCTGATGGCGCCCTTCGGGTGCGGTTTTCTTTACCTCAGCAAGGAATTTCGCGCGAAGGTGAAGCCGCCGATTGGCGGGTATCTTTCTGTCGTCGATCCGGAAGGCGGATGGGGACAGTACTTCCAAACACCGTCCATTACTCCAGTGCGTGAGTATGAATTCGTCGGCGGTGCGCGCCGTTGGGAGACGGGTGGCACAGCCAACTATCCCGGCGCGATCGGTCTCGCCGAGTCAGTCGGGCTGATCAACGAATTGGGTATCGCCAACATCGGCGAGCACGTGCTGTCGCTCACTGACCATCTCATTAGCGGACTGAAGCGGCAGGACATTCGCGTGGTCACGCCGGAGGACCGCCGCTGCCGCTCCGGCATCGTCAGTTTCACCCTGGGGGATGTGGATGACAACGTCGCGGTGACTTCCTTCCTGCAGCAAAACAAGGTTTTGGTCTCGGTGCGCTACACCTCGCATGTCGGCGGAGTGCGCGTTTCCTGCCACCTCTTCAATAACCTGGAAGATATCGACCGCCTGCTCGAACTGGTCGGCGTATACCTCCGTCAGCACGCGAAGGCGACGGTGTGATGACGGACCCTCGCCTGAGTGCGCCGTCGAGTCATCAGCATGCTATCGACAAAGAGCAGGGACTGACTCGCCAGCTCAGCGAGCGGCAGTTGAGCATGATTGCCATCGGAGGCGCGATTGGCACCGGCTTGTTCCTGGGCAGCGCGCTGGCGGTTCGCACCGCCGGGCCGGGTGTCATCCTCAGCTACCTTCTCGCGGCCGGAATTGCTCTGCTGCTGATGGGCTGTCTCTCGGAGATGGCGGTCGCTCACCCCACGGCCGGGTCTTTCGGAATCTACGCCGAACTTTATGTGTCGCACTGGGCGGGCTTCGCGGTCCGCTACACCTACTGGGCTGCACTGTCCATCGCGGTTGGCGGAGAAGCCGTCGCCTCCGCCATCTACACCCAGTGGTGGTTCCCAAACAGTCCGGCGTGGACGTGGGTGGTCTTCTACTCGGCGGTGCTCATCTTCGTCAATGCCCGCAGCGTTGGGGCATTCGGCGAGTTCGAGTACTGGTTCTCCGTCATCAAGGTGAGCGCCATCGTCGTTTTCATCGTACTGGGCGCAGCCATCTTGTTCGGAGTGCATCAGCAGCGGCCCATCGGCCTGGAGAACTTCCGCGCGCACGGCGGCTTCCTGCCGAAGGGCTGGCTTGGTGTTTGGCTGGCGCTGGCGTTTGTCATCTTCGGCTTCATCGGGACCGAAACTGTCGCGGTCGCGGCGGGTGAAGCCAAAGATCCTGAAAGGTCCGTGCCGCGCGCCATGCGCTCCATGCTGTTCCGGCTCATCATCTTCTATATCGGCGCCATCTTTATTTTGGTGGGAGTGATTCCGTGGACGGAGATTCAGCCGGGGCAGGGAATTACCGTCAGCCCATTCGTCCGGGTGTTCGAAGTGATGCACATTCCCGCGGCGGCGCACATCATCAACTTCGTGGTGCTGACGGCCGCCTTGTCGAGCATGAATTGCAATCTGTACCTTGCCACCCGCATGGTGTTTTCGCTTTCCCGCGGAGGCTATGCACCCGAGGTGTTGGGCCAGGTGTCGAAGAAAGGCACGCCGGTTGCTGCGCTTCTGTTCTCCGGCGGCGGTCTGGCCGCCGCCACGCTGCTCGCCATCTGGTTCCCGGGTTCGGCCTACGTCTACATGTTCGGGATCTCGTTGTTTGGAGGCCTATTTGCGTGGCTGATAATTTTCGTCACCCATCTCAGCTTCCGTAAACGCTGGCGCGAGCAGCACGGTCGCCGGCTGCCGGTGGAGATGCCCCTGTTCCCGTACACGACTATTGTCGGAGGGCTGGCCGTGCTGGCGATTTTGATTTCCACGTGGTGGGTGGAAGGAATGCGCGTCACGCTGGAGGCGGGAATACCATGGTTGCTGCTGATCACCGTGCTTTACTTCGTCATCGGCCGCCAGCGGGAAAGAGCCGCTGCGTTGCGGCTGGCGAAGATGGCCGGCGCGCCCGAGGCGGCAGAGTAGCGGCTCTCAGTTCGCCCCTCCGGAGAGCTCGATCGCGCTGAACTTCGTGAGGACTTCCCGCTTTGAAGGGGGTGCACCCTTTAGGAGATCTCGCTTTGAAAGGGCACGGCTTCAGAGGTTGCTGAAAAACTAGGTTAGCGCATGGTTTGTGTCAGGGCACGACTTCAGTCGTGCCGATAAGTCAGTTATTTTTGTCACTTCGAGCGGGCTTCAGCCCGCGAAGGGTTTGTTTTCCCGACTTTTTCAGTAGCCTCTTCAGCCATGCCAACGTTGCTGAGAATCGAGGTTGTGGGTTTATACTGGCCCGCTCGCACTCTTTTATTATTTTCGAGGCGCTATGAAATACGCGTTGCGCATTCTTTTGTTCCTCTCCCTCATCTCCACATTCGGCCTAGCACAATCCAACAATCGCGCCCACAACGATATGAGCCATCCCCATCGAATGAGTGGCCAGTTTTCCCAGATGACCGACCAGTTTGTGAAGGACTCCCTGGCGCTTTCTCCCGTGAACGCGTCGCAGGCGGGTTATCACAAGCATCTCAACCCCAAGACCGGCCAAACGATTAATCTCGACGCGCAACTCGACGACGTGAGTGCGCAGGGAGTTGCCGCGCAGGAGAAGTTTTATCGTGAGTGGCGACAGCGCTTCCAGACCGAGACGCCCGTCGCTGGCCTGAACGCGCAGGATGCCGCCGACTACCGCCTGATCGACGACCAGATTGCACTCAACCTGCTCGAGTTTGACCAGATCCAGAACTACAAGCACAACCCTACCGGATACGTGGAGCTGATCGGCAACGGATTGTTCCTGCCTCTCACGCAGGAGTACGCGTCGAAGGAAGTGCGCGTTGGCGATGTGATCTCGCGCATCGGCCAGATTCCGCGCTTCCTGGAGCAGACCAAGTCGCAACTTACGGACTCCGATGCCATCTTCATCGAGACAGCGGTGGGAGAGAACGAAGGCAACATCAATCTGGTCGATTCGGTGGCGGCCGAGATTCCAGCAGGTTCTCCGCTGAAAGCGCAGTATGACAAAGTAGCGCCCGCCGCCAAGAAGGCGCTGACCGACTTCACTGCCTGGATGCAAAACGATCTCGCCAAACGTCCCACTAACGGCCGCACCTGGCGACTGGGCAAAGAGTGGTACGCGCCCAAATTCCACTATGTGATGGAAACTTCCATCGAGCCGGCGCAGTTGCTTGCTGACGCGGAGGCCGGGCTAAAGCAGACTCGCGCTGAAATGCTGCAACTGGCGTTGCCGCTCTACAAGGAGATGTTCCCCGGCCAGGACGACTACAGCAGCCTGCCTGCCCAGGAGCGCGAGAATAAAGTTATTGCCGCGGTGCTCAACAAGATCAGCGACGAACATCCGCAGCGCGATCAGTTAATCGAAGCGGTGAAGGCCGACCTCGACGGCATCAAGCAGTTCATTCGCGAGAAGAAGATTGTCACCCTCAGCAGCCGCGACAATTTGAAGGTCATCCCCACGCCGGAGTTTGAGCGCGGCATTTACTCGGTGGCGGGGTTCCACGGCGCGCCGCCGCTGGAGCCCACCGCCGAAGCGCAGTACTGGGTGACGCCCATCGATCCCAAAATGCCGGAGGCAAAGGCCGAGAGCAAACTGCGCGAGTACAACAACTACACGCTGAAGTGGCTGACCATTCACGAGGCGTTGCCGGGGCATTACGTACAGGCCGAGCATGCCGACGATGTTGAGCCGCCCACGCGCCGCGTGTTGCGCAACTTGTTTGGCAACGGGCCGTACGTCGAGGGATGGGCCGAGTACGGTGCCGATGTGATGACGCAGGAAGGCTATCTCGACTTTAATCCAAAGTTCAGGCTGGTGCGGCTGAAGGTGTGGCTGCGCGCGACCGCGAACACCATCCTGGACATTCGCCTGCAGACCATGAACATGACTGACCAGCAGGCACTTGATCTGATGACGAAGGAATGCTTCCAGACCCAGGCGGAAGCCGATGGCAAACTGGTGCGCGCGAAGCTGAGCTCAACTCAGTTGCCTACGTATTTCCTCGGCACTCGCCAATGGTGGACGCTACGCAAGAAATATCAGGCTGCGAAGGGAAGCAGCTTCACGTTGGAAGAGTTTCATGATCGCGCGCTCGACCAGGGGCCGTTGCCGCTGGAGTATCTGGAGAAGATCATTCTGCCGGAAGGAAAGGTAGCCGGCAATTAGCCATTGGCATTTAGCACTTGGCGCGCTTGACAGATTCCTCACACCGATGGCATTACGCCATTGTGAAGAAATGTAAATACGGGAGCAAACGGGTCTGATGCACAGAACTTTTACTGTCGGCGTCCGTCTATACCAGTAACCCAAATCCAAGGTGGGCGCCCTAACCCAACAGAACTATAACCGGCGCCCGCCGTCCATTTCAGCCATCAGCTTTCAGCCGTCGGCTATCAGCCATTAGTTAGATCTTCTGCTATCAATGCCGTTTGCTTCGGTCTCAATCTCTATTTCAAAAGTTTAGATTTGGCTGACGGCTGAGAGCTGATGGCTGACAGCTCCCCTTTCAGCGTTACAATAAGAACAAGCAGTTACTATGCAGTTAACAGTCTTACAGCCCCAAGTTCACGAGGCGCGCTGGTGGGACGTCATGGCCGACGGCCGTCTCCACTGCTACCTCTGCCCACGGCACTGCCACATCGGAGAAGGCCAGGCGGGATTCTGCTTCATTCGCAAGAACGAAGGTGGAAAGCTCATTCAGCTTGGCTATGGGCGGCCTGCTGCCATTGCAATGGATCCGGTCGAGAAGAAGCCGCTCAGTCACTTTTTTCCCGGCACCAGGATCCTTTCCATGGGCACCGCCGGATGCAACATGGGCTGCTCCTTCTGTCAGAACTGGGACATCTCCAAGGCCAAGTCCGACCAGGTCAACGCCCTGACGCTTAGCCCGGAGAACGTCGTCGAAGTGGCCCTGGAGCATCGTGCGCCTCACATTGCGTTCACCTATAACGAGCCGACTATCTGGGGCGAGTACGTTATCGACATCGCGCGCGAGGCGCACGACGCGGGCCTTAATACCGTGATGGTCTCGAACGGCTACATCACCCGCGAAGCCTTCTTCGACATTTATCGCTACATCGACGCTGCCAACATCGACCTGAAAGCGTTCACCGAAGAGTTCTATGGCAAGGTGACGCTCACTCACTTGCAGCCGGTGCTGGACACGTTGAAGTGGCTGCGCCACGAAACCGGCGTGTGGTTCGAGCTCACCAACCTCATCATCCCAAACCTTAACGACGGCGACTCGGAGTTCCAGGAGCTTTGCGATTGGGTGCTGGAGAACTTGGGCGACGATGTGCCGCTGCACTTCACGGCGTTCCACCCTGACTTCAAGTTGCAGGACAAGCCCGCAACTCCGCCAGAGACGCTACATCGCGCGCGTAAGCTGGCGATGCAGATGGGACTGAAGTATGTGTACGAAGGCAACATCTTCTCCGATGGCGCTAACACGATTTGTCCGGGATGCAAACAGGTAGTGATTACGCGCTCGTGGCACTCGGTGATGTCGAACCGGCTGAAGAGTGGATGCTGCGCAAATTGTGGCACGCGTATCGCGGGCGTCTTTACGAAGTCAGAGGCAGAGAAGCGGCGGGAGTGGGCAAAGTCGCTGCAAATCGTCTAACCACAGAGACACAAAGACACAGAGGGAGTCGTCACGTTTCCTGTTAGTTCTGGATCACGATTAGCGTATTTGCGAAGGCGCGGGTAGAGCGGCGATTCAGGGTGCTGTTACGAAACTCCGATAGTCGGCCGGCTGGTGGAACAAAGTATTAATCAGCCGCCCAGGGGCGGCAGGTGATAGCCCACACCTTCAGGTGTGGGAAAACGAAGTGGGAAATCCCGAGTCCGCTCCAGCGGACGGCAGAGGCTTCCTAACAGCCTCTTCATCGCCGCGTTCAGCCATCTTTAGTTCTATGGGGAGCACGGCTTCAGCCGGCGGCACGTCGCTCCAAGCACCACTACCCAAAAAAACTAAACTGCTCTAGCGCTCTTGCCGGTCAATCCACTTAGCCACGGGCTCGGGTTGAAACGCTGCCATTTTGTCCAGCAGTCGCACCGGACTTTCATCATCCAGCACCAGTCTCCGATTCTCTTCGCGTAGGAAGCCTTCACTTACCGCGTGATCAAACAATTCCAGCAGGGGATCATAATAGTTCTCGACGTTTAGCAGGCCACATGGCTTCGATTGCAGCCCTAGCTGAGACCAGGTCACGACCTCGCAGAACTCTTCGAGTGTTCCGAAGCCGCCGGGTAGCGCGATGAAGCCGTCAGACAGGTCGGACATCAGCGCCTTGCGCTCGTGCATGGAGCTGACAATGCGCAGCTCCGTCAGGCCGGTGTGGCCGACTTCCTTCGCCATTAGTGACTCGGGAATCACGCCGATCGCGCGGCCTCCGCGTCCCAGCACCGTGTCAGCGAGGATCCCCATCAGGCCGATGTTTCCGCCGCCGTAGACGAGTTCAATTCCGCGCTCGACGAGGAGCACGCCGAGTTGTTCAGCGGCGTCGCGATAGGAGATGCGGTTACCGGTACTCGAACCGCAGAAGACGCAGAGACGACGAAAGGACATGAAGAAGTTCGAATCCTGAGTCGATTCAAGTGTATCGGAATGAACCCGAGTTCTTCTATGGGCAGAATATCGGCGTGTCCGCAACCTCTGAAGCCGTGGCCATTTACGTGGGCGGCTTAGGCTTCGGCATGTCGCCAACCTTTGGCGCCACGCGCAAAATCTGTGTCACCGCGTGCTCCCAATTCTCCAGCAGTTGCTGTCCTCGGCGACTGCCGGTCAAGCTCACATGACGAGCTACCAGTTCGCGCACCAATGCCGGCTCACCGCAGATGCAGTCCGCTAGTCCGTGGACCTCGACGAACTCAGGATTAAATCTGCGCTCGCTTTGGAATCGTCCATCGAGGTCCCAAACAAACGCCACACCTCCGGTCATACCTGAGCCGAAGTTCCTCCCCGTTGCGCCTAGAATGACGACGACGCCACCGGTCATGTATTCGCAGCAGTGTTCTCCCACCCCTTCGACCACCGCGGTCGCTCCGGAATTGCGAATGGCAAAGCGTTCACCGGCGCTGCCCGCCGCAAACAGAAAGCCGGAAGTCGCACCGTAAAGCGCGACGTTGCCAAGAATGGCCTGCGGCTCCGCCGCGCGCGCTAGTTGACCCCAAGGTCGGAGCACCAGCGTGCCGCCTGACAGACCCTTGCCCACGTAGTCGTTGGCTTGGCCTTGCAGCAGCAGGGTCATGCCATCCACTGCGAACGCGCCGAACGATTGTCCAGCTGTGCCGCGCAAGCGAAATGTAAGCTCGGGCTTCAACCCAGACTGACGGCGTTGCAGCAGCGCCAGTTCGCCCGCCAGGCGCGCGCCAATGCTGCGGTCTGCGTTCTTTACAGCCTGAATGTGTTCGAAGGGCACACCTGCCATCACCGCTCTCAGCGCAGGGTCGGTCCAGGCTTCATCGGCCGGAGCATCCTCTTCGGGTCGCGCGTTTCGTTGGCCTTCCCAGTGCAGCGGGCCATCGCCAAAGGACGCAAGCAGAGGTTCGAGGTTGATGTTGCCCTCCCAGCGCACTTGTTGGAGCAAGTCGGTGCGTCCGATGGCCGCCTCCAACGAAGGCAAGCCCAATCCAGCGAGCATGCGTTGCAGATCTTCCGCAACGTTGAAGAAGAAGCGAACCACGTTCTCCGGCTTGCCGCGGAACTTCGCGCGCAAGTCGGGACGTTGCGTCGCGATGCCGGTCGGGCAGGTATTGAGATGACATTGGCGCGCCATGTCGCATCCCAGCGACACCAGCACCGCGGTGCCGAAGGAGAACTCGTCGGCGCCCAGCAACGCCGCGATGAGCACATCGCGGGCCGTGCTGATACCGCCATCTACCCGCAGCCTGACCCGGCCCCGCAGGCCATTGAGGCGGAGCACCTGCTGTGCTTCTGCCAGCCCAAGCTCCCACGGATTGCCTGCGTGCTTGATACTGCTCAGTGGTGACGCGCCTGTGCCGCCACTGTGGCCGGCAATGTGAATGTAGTCCGCGTAGGCTTTCGCAACTCCAGCGGCGACCGTCCCCACTCCAAGTTGCGACACCAGCTTCACCCCAACGGACGCCCGTGGATTGATCCGCTTTAGGTCGTAAATCAGTTGCGCCAAATCTTCGATGCTGTAGATGTCGTGATGTGGCGGCGGACTGATGAGCGTGATTCCCGGCTGGGCGTGACGCAATCGCGCGATAAGCTCGGTGACTTTGTGGCCAGGAAGCTGGCCCCCTTCGCCCGGCTTGGAGCCTTGCGCAATTTTGATTTCCAGTTCCTCGGCATGGGCCAGGTACTCGGCGGTCACACCGAACCGCGCCGAAGCCACCTGCTTAATCTTGTTATTGCGCGGTAGAAATCCGTGAGGAGTATCGCTATCGGCGGCATAAGCCGCAGGATCTTCGCCGCCTTCGCCGGTGTTGGAGCGTCCCCCCAACTGGTTCATCGCAAGGGTGATGGTTTGGTGCGCCTCGGGGCTTATCGAGCCTAGGGACATTGCGCTGGACACAAAGCGCCGCACCAGTGTCGCGCGCTGCTCGACCTGATAAACCGATAGCGGTGGACCGGCGGGGCGGAAGTCCAGAAGGTCCCGCAACACTGTCGGCTTTCGTTCCTCTCCGGCCCCGGCGTAGGCAGACCAAGCCTGCAACGGCGAAGGCGCATCGGCTTCAGCCAGCGTGGATGCCTTTGCCGCGCCAACCGCGAGCTGGAGTTGTCGCGTACGTTGCGGCGCCCAGGCATGCAGCTCCGCGGCATCGTCTCGCCGAAAGCGCACCCAGCCGTAATCCGGAAGTTCGGAGGTGTGCTGCCGCTCCCATGAAGCGCGAATGGCAGCTTCGATCTCCGCGAATCCGTGACCTCCAATCGGCGATGAGCTGCCCGGGAAGCACCATTCCACAACGGCATGATCGAGCCCGAGAATGTCGAACAGTTGCGCCGCCCGGTAACTGTCGAGGACGGAGATCCCCATCTTCGACATCACCTTGGCGAGGCCGGCCTCCAGCGCTTTGAGCATGCGAACCTCTCCGGCGTCTCCCGCCAAATTGCGAGCCGTTTGCAAGGCCAGCCAGGGACAAACCGCGCCGGCACCATATCCAATCAACAGGGCTGCGTGATGCACGTCGCGGCAGTCGCCGGCCTCCAAGGCCAAACCAACTTTGGTTCGCAAGCCGGCTCTGACCAGGGCATGATGCACGGCTCCCGTCGCCATCGCCATCGGAATCGGTAATGTTTGCGGCGAGGCTGCCCGGTCGGTCAGCAGCAGGATGCGAATTCCTTCGTGCACCAGTTCAATGGCACGGCTGCGCAACGCTTTCAAGGAAGCTTCCAGCGAACTCTCAGTGGAGAAGGTGCAGTCGACCTCGGCCAGCGGCAGCTCCTCCTGCATGGGGTACACCCCTTCGTGCAATGCAGCCATCTGGCCAAGCGAAAGGAAAGGCGACGGCAACACCAGGCCCGGCAACGGAGCGTGTTTGTTCAACAGGTGGGGCCACGGGCCAAGACGTGTGCGCAACGAGACCACACAGGCTTCGCGTATCGGGTCAATCGCGGGATTGGTCACCTGCGCGAATCTTTGTCGGAAGAAGCCATAGAGCGACCGCGGCGTATAAGCCAAAGCCGCTATGGGAGTGTCATCGCCCATGGACCAGGTGGCCTCCTTACTTTCCAGCGCCATCGGGCCTACGACCATCTTGACGTCTTCACGGGTATAGCCGAAGCCGTGTTGCAGCCGGGTGACCTCGTCGTTGGATAACGCAACGACAGCGTCGTTTGCGGGTTCCAGGGGGAAATCGTCGATCAACGGGCCATAGACCGTCAGCTCATCGAAGTATCGGTCAAGAGCTTCTCCATCCAGGCAGCGGTTGTGTTCCAGGTCAAGCAGGATCATTTGCCCTGGCCCCAGCCTGCCGCTACGCACAATGGAGTCGGGATCGACATCGGCAAGTCCCACCTCCGACCCCGCTAGCATCACGCCGGTATCGGTCAGCACATAACGACATGGCCGCAACCCGTTGCGATCCAGGGCCGCACCCAATAAACGGCCGTCGGTAAACACCAGAGCAGACGGGCCGTCCCACGGTTCCATGCAGTCCGCGTGGTAGCGATGAAATGCAGTCTCGTTGCCATCGGCGGCGGCGGGCAGCAACATACGCACCGCTTCCGCTACGTTGCGGCCGTGATTGGCCAACAACTCGGCGATTTCATCAAGGCTCATCGAGTCGGAAGCGTCGTTACTAAGGATGGGCCCGCACTCTCGCGGCAAGGTAGCGCGACGTGCCTCCATGTGGGCACGATTGCTCCAAATAGTATTGATCTCGCCGTTGTGTGCCAGCATGCGCAAGGGCTGGGCACGATGCCATGACGGCAGCACGTTGGTTGCGTATCGCTGATGAAAGATAGCGAAGCGCGTCACGTAGTCTGCGCTGTCCAAGTCGGGATAGAACTCGTGCAAGGCCCTGCCGGCGCACATCGCCTTGTAAACGATGGTCTGCGTCGAAAGGGAGCAGACGTACGTATCCTGCGTCTCGCGTTCGAAGGCTTTGCGGGCAAGATAGAGCACGTGTTCAACTTCTGCGACGGTCCACTGGTTTCGCTGAGGAACGCTTATCAGAGCTTGACGAACCATGGGGAGTGAGTCGACCGCAAGCTCTCCCAGCGTCTCCCGCGTGATTGGGACATCCCGCCAGGCGAGCCATTGCAAGCCGTGGGCGGAGATGCACTCTCGAAAACGCTGAGCGTCGCGACTCGCCGCTGGTTCTTGTTGCGGCAGGAAGAGCATCCCGACGGCCAGCGGTTGCCTCGGCGCTAAGGAAATTCCCGTCTGCTGAAGAAGGAAGTCGCGTGGAACCGCGGTGAGGATGCCAACGCCGTCGCTGCTCTTGCGGTCAGAGGCTACCGCACCTCGATGTGCGAGGCGACCCAGCGCCGTCAGCGCAAGACGCAAAATGTCATGATGGGCAAGGCCGTGCAGCGTCGCAACAAATCCGACTCCGCATGACTCGTGGTCATAGCGAGGATCTAGAAGGCTCCGGCCCGGGTAGACCATACTGCGAGGTCCCATGTACCACTATAGAGCGCAAGGGCCAGCCAGATGGGCCGGAAAGTGAGAGCAAGAGAACCTGACTCCCAAATCAGGAAAAAGAAGCGCAGTGGCTACTCGGTTCGCAGCGCCTCAACTGGTTCGATGCTGGCCGCCCGTTGCGCCGGAATAAATCCTGCCAATCCTGCCGCTGCCGATAACACGATCACCGCAATCGTGATACTGAAGGGATCATAGCTGCGAACGGCATAGAGTTGGTCGGCGATATAGTGAGAGCCAAGCAAAGCAATCGGAATCCCCAGCGCGAGTCCGAGTCCCAATTGCACGAAGGCACCACGCAGTACCATCCGCACCACATTGCCGCGATTTGCACCCAAAGCCATCCGCAGCCCAATTTCGCTGGTTCGCCGTGCCACTGCATACGACGTGATGCCATACAGCCCAACTGAAGCCAGCACCAGGGCCAAGAGTCCGAACAACATGGTCAGACGCGCGATCAGGCGCTCTTGGTTGAGGTTGTCGTTAACCTGGTCTTGCAGCGAACGCAGGTCTATCACCGTGAGATTGGGATCGATATCGGCCAGCGTATGCCGCACCGTCGCATCCAGATTTTGCGGTTGGCCTTTGAAGCGCAAGGTCACCGAGTTGATGTACAAAGACCAGTTCTCTGCCATGGCCGCGTTGGGCTCGGTGGCCTGCAGATGTTGATTCAATGGTCGAAAATACATGGGGCGCATTTCCTGGCGGGGATTAGAATACTTGGCGTCCGCCACAATGCCTACAATCTCAAAGGCCCCGGCGTACTTGTGGTCGAAGATGCCGAAGTGCCGCCCGATAGGATCCTCCTTGGGAAAGAACTTCTTGACGAAAGCCTGATTGACCACCGCCACCATCTGCGAAGTTGCAGTATCTGCATCGGTGAAGCCGCGTCCCCGAATAACCGGCTGCCCGACAGTCTCAAAAAATTGCGGGCTCACCCGGTCCCACGATGAGCCATTGTGTTCGTTCGGCCCCGGTTCTGGCCGCCCTTCCACCCGCACGCCCTCTCCCCAATTGTTTCCTTCCAAGGTGCTGTAGAGCGCAAGGCCCACGCTTTGTACGCCAGGCAGCGATCCAAATCTTTGTTCCAGCGCCTGATACAACGCAGGCAGCTTTTCCGGGGTATATCCTGCGCCGGCCGGATCCAGGTGAAACACGTAGCGATTAGTCGTCTCGATGCCAAAATTCTGACGTTCAAGATTGCGCAAAGTCTTGGTCAGCAGTCCCGCGCTCACCAGCAGCACCAGCGACAGCGCGGCCTGAAAGACGATGAGTGACTTCTGCGGGAGTGATGACCGATCACGCGTCGACCGGTTGACTCCGCGCAGAGCTTCCGCGGGATCGGAGTGCGAACTGATCCAAGCCGGCACGATGCCGAATGCAACCCCCGTCACCAACGACAACAGGAAGGCAAAGCCCAGCACCGGCAAAGAGGGGCTGGCCTCGATCGGCACTTGGGGCGAGTTGGGAAATGCCAGCGCCAGAATTGTCCGTGTTCCTCCATAAGCGACGCCCAAACCCGCCAGGCCACCAAGACATGACAACAAGACGCTCTCGGTAAGCATCTGCCGTACCAGTTGACTCCGCGCGGCGCCCAACGCCATGCGGATCGAAGTCTCTGCTTTGCGAGTCGTTCCCCGCGCCAGCAGAAGATTCGCAATATTCGCACACGCCACCAATAGCACCAGTCCGGAGAGCGCCATCAGCAAGTACAACCCCTTGCCGGCCTCCTGTTGCAGTTGCTGAATACCGGCGCCGCCGGGCGTTATCACGACGTGCTGCTTCGGGATGACAGTCGCTCCACCATTCCGGGTGTACGGATCCTGAGTGGCCAGCCACAGCCGAAGGCCAGCAGACATTTTTTCCTGAAGCGGCCCCACCTGCACACCGGGTTTTACGCGCCCAATCGCGTACAACCAATTGCTCTCAGGGATATGCAGCCGCGTATTTTCGTGATTGATTAACGGTTCGATTGCCAAGGGAAGCCAAATCGCCGGGGGGTTCTCTCTAATTCTGTCTCCGAAGAAGCCCGCTGGAGCAACTCCTACAATCGTGACGGGCTGCGTCTGAATGTAGAATGTCGAGCCCACCACTCCGGGATCGCCGCCATAATCCGAACGCCACGCCTGATAGCTGAGCACAGCCACTGGAGCGGCGCCCGGGGTGTCGTCGGCTGCCGACAATGGACGTCCGGCGAAGCTCCCTACTCCGAAGGTCGAAAAGTAATTTCCCGAAACATACTCAGTGTGTTCTGCTTTTGCGGGCTCCGAACCGCGCCGGACCGTGAGAGTGTCGCTTCCTGCCTGCATCGCGGCCAGCTCCTCGAACTCAGGCGCGGTGTCTCGGAAGTGCCGGTACAACTCATAGGAGAAAAGATCGAAGTCTCCCTCATCGTTCAGGTAACCCCCATCGACGCAACAGTCATCCTTGTCGCCGACGCGGTAGAGCATCTTTGGATCGACGACTGGCAACGATTTCATCAGCACAGCATGGACTAAGGTGAAGATAGCTGTATTAGCGCCAATTCCGAGAGCGATGGTGAGGACGATCGTGATGACAAAAGCGGGTGACTTGCGGAACTGGCGAAACGCGAGGCGGACATTATGCATAGGGGATCTCTGGTCTTCAGAATCGTTACGAGCAGTTACGTTGCCAGAGGCAGAATTGTTCAACCCACGTATTTCATTGGGAGCACAGCCCATGGCCGTCCATCCCTGTTTCTAACCGTTCAATTCTGGACAGTCATCCTCCAGCACCCCGTGAGCTGAAAAAGATCAGACGGACGACCCCGAGTCGGTCCGAAACTTCACGATGTGACAAATCGGCAGGGTCACCGTATAGTCTGCCCATGCCGGATGCGACCACCATTGCGATTGTTGCGCGCGGACGCCAGCATAGTGGGCGCACGGCAATTGTCGACTCTCTCGGAACGTATACCTACAGCGATCTGCTGGACGCTTCAGCCCGGGTAGCAGCCTCGCTACTCGCCGGTCGTGACGACCTGCCGCGAAGAGCGCGTGGCGTTTCTGGTGGCGCCCGGATTTCCCTGGATCGCGGTGCAATGGGGCATCTGGCGCGCCGGAGGCATTGCGGTGCCCTTGCCTCTTGGATCCCCTGCCGTCGAACTCGAATACTTTGTTGACGACACGCAAGCTGCGACATTGGTCTATGACAGTGCGGGTGAGAAGGTTCTTGCACCTGTCATTGCAAGCCGTAACGTTCGGGCCCATCTCTACGACGACATGCTCGGGCGCGAGCCGGCCGTGTTGCCTGCAGTCGCCAGCCAGCGGCGCGCCATGATTCTCTACACCAGCGGCACGACCAGCCGTCCCAAAGGCGTAGTCACAACACATGCGACCATCACCGCGCAAATCGCGAGTCTGATTGACGCCTGGGAGTGGTCGCCCGATGATCGCATCGTCCTGTGCCTGCCGCTGCACCACGTCCACGGGATCATCAATGTTGTCTCCTGCGCGCTATGGGCTGGGGCCGTCTGCGAGATGCTGCCGCGCTTCGACGCCAACGCGATCTGGGAGCGCATTGCCGCCGGAGAGATGACGCTCTTCATGGCAGTGCCGACAATCTACGTCAGGCTCATCGCCGCGTGGGAAGAGTCGCACCTCGAGCGTCGCACCCTGCTGAGCCAGAGTGCCGCGCAGTTGCGCTTGATGGTGTCAGGCTCGGCGGCATTGCCCGTCAATACGCTCCAGCGCTGGCGGGCAATCACCGGCCATACTCTGCTGGAACGTTATGGCATGACGGAGATCGGCATGGCGTTGTCGAATGCCTACCGAGGCGAACGCATCCCCGGCAGTGTCGGCAAACCATTGCCGGGAGTCGAGGTGCGACTCGCCAACGAGCGCGGCGAGGACATCGCGCCAGGTACGCCGGGCGAGATCGAGGTCCGCGGTACAAACGTTTTCAGCGAATATTGGGGCAAGCCGGACGCGACACGCGAGGCCTTCCGCGATGGCTGGTTCCGCACCGGCGATACCGCCGTCGTCGAAAACGGTGTCTATCGCATTCTGGGGCGGACGAACATCGACATTCTCAAGACCGGCGGCCACAAAGTGTCGGCGTTGGAGATTGAGGAGACATTGCGCGAGCATCCTGCGGTTGTCGAATGCGCTGTGGTCGGCGTGCCCGATGAGGAATGGGGCGAGCGAGTCGCAGCGGCATTGGTGCTCAGAGAGGGAAGTGCACTCGATCTTGACGGACTGCGCTCCTGGGCCAAGCAGCGACTGGCGTCTCATAAAATTCCATCTCGCCTTCTCCTGTTGGAGGCGTTGCCACGGAATGCCATGGGCAAGGTAACCAAGCCAGCCGTTACAGCGCTGTTTCAAAGCGAGAGAGCCCAGTGAAGCCGAGCGCGATGTCGCGTCAATCTCTCAGTGAGCGACTGGGAGTCCCACAACTTAGGCGGCAGTCTGAGAGTCGGCCTTGAGAGCCAATAAATACTATTCCCTTGTGTAATGGTCTGTTTCCAACAACAACCACGGTGCCGGGCCATAACAAGCGCATTTCATTGGCGTTCACTCCTCGCATAGCGCATAATGCCGTGTCTGTTGCAACCACCTTCACGGAAGATGGTACCGGCCTTGGAACGAATTCTGCTGAAGGAGAACTATCCATGCGAGGCAAAAGAGCTTTCGTTGGATTGAGGGTCTTGGCGATCTTTGCTGTGACCCTGCCGGTGACGAACAGCTGGGCGGTGATCCACTGGAACGAGAAGGTGCTGCATAATTTCAACGGCTCGGACGGATCGGCTTCCCTATCGGGGCTGATCTTCGATGCTGCCGGCAATCTTTATGGCACAACCATACTGGCGGCACTTACAACGACGGGACGGTGTTCGAGTTGTCACCTTCGGCGGGCGGGGGCTGGTCTGAAACAGTGCTGCATAACTTTAACCCTGAGGGCTCGGACGGGTTATTTCCCCAATCGGGGCTGATCTTCGATGCTGCCGGCAATCTCTACGGCATAACTTCAGGTGGCGGCACTTACTACGGCGGGACGGTCTTCGAATTGTCGCCTATGCCGGGCGGAGGCTGGACGGAGACAGTGCTGTATAGCTTCGGCAACGGCACGGATGGGGCTTATCCCGTGTACGGAGTCCTGATCTTCGATGCCGGCGGAAACCTTTACGGCACGACGTCTTCGGGTGGCACTCACAACTGCCAAGGTAACGGCGGCTGCGGGACGGTTTTCAAGTTGTCGCCCACGGTGGGGGAGGCTGGACGGAGACGGTGCTGTATAACTTCGGCAACGGCACGGACGGGTATTTTCCCTGGGCCGGTCTGATCCTGGACGCCGCCGGCAATCTCTACGGCACGACTCCGGGCGGCACTAACGGCGGGGCGGGGACGGTGTTAGAGCTGTCGCCCAACGAAGGTGGGGGCTGGACATACACGGTGCTGCATGAGTTCGGTGGCGGCGACGGCGGACTGTATCCCAGCGGCAGCCTGATCTTCGATGCCGCCGGGAATCTTTACGGTACGACCGGCCATGGCGGCCTTTACTGTTCTAGTCACGGTGGGTGCGGGACGGTGTTCGAATTGTCGCCCGCAGGCGGCGGTAGCTTGGACGGAGAAGGTGCTGCATAATTTCGGCAACGGCACGGACGGTGCTGATTCCCGTAGGCCGGCTTGACCTTCGATGGTGCCGGCAACCTCTACGGCACCACCCTCGAAGGTGGCGTTTATGACAACGGGATGGTGTTCGAATTGTCACCTACTGAGGGCGGAGGCTGGACCGAGACGGTGCTATACAGCTTCGGACCCGAGCCGGATGGATAAAATCCCTATTCGGGCTTACCTTCGACGCCGCAGGAAATCTCTACGGCACGACCAATAATGGTGGCGTTAACAACGAAGGGGCGCGTTCGAGTTGACGCCAAGCGGTAGAGGCAGCTGGACGGAGACGGTGGTATATAGTTTCGGCGACGGAGGAGGGCGGTCCCTATGGGCGGCCTGATCTTCGATGCGGCCGGCAACCTTTACGGCATGACCTCGACGGCGGCAATGATGACGGAGGAACGGTGTTTGAGCTTTCGCCTAATGGGAATGGGGGCTGGACGGAAACGGTTTTGTATAGCTTCGACAGATTTGTGAATCCTATGGCTGGCGTGACCTTCGATGCCGTTGGCAATCTGTATGGTACGACGCATTCGGCGGTACCTATGGCTACGGGACGGTCTTCGAGCTGTCGCCCGTCTATCCGTGTATCAGCTGTAGTCGCGCTGGCCTCCGATGAGGTCCATGTCGGCCAAGTGAGTGATCTTCTTGGGTAATGTTGAAAAATCCGTAGTGCCGTATCGACGGTGCTCCGCAGGCAGGACGTGGGCGGTGGCGATGGAGATGGGCGGAGCATTGTCGATAGGGCGATTTGCAGTGAGCCGCTAGCGCGTCTCTATGGGGATTGAATGCGGTTCGCGGGCTGCGAAGATATGGCGTGGACAGTTTTGGCGGCTTGGTTGGGAGGTGGACACGGGCACGAGGATGAAGAGTGTGGGTTGTTCAGGTTGATGGCTGAGGTGGGAGGTTGGCGCGAGGTATTCTGAGCACAGGGATGCTGCGACGGGGGATGGACTCGTTGGCATGGGACTGGGAGTTGTTTTCTGTTTAGACATAGTAGGTGGGGTTCAGGAAGAGTCGACTG
>CAWJXA010000006.1:0-464777 GCA_963846715.1 uncultured Acidobacteriaceae bacterium
TAAGTGTTAGTTGCTTTAAGGAGGCGTATGGGGTTCCACATTCCAACTGACGTACTAATCGTGGTCTGGACAGCAGTGGCGGCTGTGGTGCTGCTGATCAGCATCTTCGCCAGACTGTATCGCAAGGCGGGACCGAACGAGGTCCTGGTGGTCTACGGATTTCGCGGCACCCGTGTGGTAAAGGGACACGGCACGGTCATCTTCCCCATGGTCGAGACCTGCCGCGAGCTTTCGCTCGAATTGATGTCGTTCGATGTCGCTCCGCAACAGGATCTCTACACCAAACAAGGCGTTGCCGTCACCGTCGAGGCGGTAGCGCAGATCAAGGTGAAGTCCGACCCGGAATCCATCTTGACTGCGTCGGAGCAATTCCTCACCAAGGCGCCGTCGGATCGCGAAGCACTGATCCGCCTAGTGATGGAAGGTCACCTGCGCGGCATCATCGGCCAGCTCACGGTAGAAGAGATCGTGAAGCAGCCGGAGATGGTGGCCGACCGAATGCGATCCACCTGTGCCGACGACATGAACAAGATGGGGCTGGAAGTGATCTCGTTCACCATCAAGGAAGTTCGCGACAAGAACGAGTACATCGCCAATATGGGGCGTCCGGATATTGCGCGCATCAAGCGCGATGCCGACGTCGCCACCGCCGAAGCCGAGCGCGACACTGCCATTAGGCGGGCGATCGCGTTGCGCGAATCTGCCATCGCCAAAGCGCAAGCCGATCAAGAGCGGGTGCAGGCCGAGACCGCCTCTCAAGCTCGCCAAGCCGAGGCGCAACGCGATCTCGAAGTGAAGCGCGCAACCTACAACGAGATGGTGAAGCGCCAGCAGGCGCAGGCTGACAAGGCGTACGAGATCCAGACCAACATCATGCAGCAGCAGGTGACCGCCGAAGCGGTGAAGGTACAGCAAGTTGAGAAGGAACAGCAGGTGAAGGTGCAAGAGGCGGAGATTCTGCGTCGCGAGAAAGAATTGATCGCCACTGTGCTGAAAGCAGCCGAGATCGAGCGTCAGCGGATCGAGACATTGGCCGGCGCCGAAAAGCAGCGGCTGACCGTCGAAGCCGAAGGCCATGCCAGCGCGATTCGTGCGCAGGGTGAGGCGGAAGCCGAGATCATCTTCAAGAAGGGCGATGCCGAAGCACGCGCGATGAACGTGAAGGCCGAGGCCTACCAGGAGTACAACCAGGCCGCAGTCGTCGACAAGCTCTTCACCAACCTGCCGGAGATCGTGAAAGCGCTGGCCAGTCCGCTGGCTAACGTGGACAAGATCACGATTGTTTCTACTGGCAACGGTCACTCTGCCGGCATGAACAAGATCACAGGCGACATCACCGAGATGGCGGCGCAAGTGCCGGCGCTGTTCGAGGCGCTTTCGGGCATGAAGATGTCGGACCTGCTGAGCAAAGTACGGACACTTGGCGAGAAACGTCCGGATGAGTTGCCGCCAGGCGACGACGATGGCAAGTCGAAGGCAGCAGGGGCGGGCAAATGAGATGACAGTGGTCTCCCGCCCTGTCGCAAAACCGGCGACAAGGGTGAGGCACCCAGCACTCAAGTGAGGCTGGTCCACTCTCGACAGGATTGATATGAATTCGAAAACCGATACTTCGCAGATAGTAGTGAATCTTGGATTGATCGGCACATTGCTGGGTGTGGTAGTTCGGTTAATCACGCACTCAAACGTAGCCGTCCCTGTAGGCGCCATGGGAGGCTTGCTCGTCGCCTTCTTGTTGGCAGCGGTTCGCGGCGAGCAGTTTTAGCCCAAGGAAGGAGCAGTTATGGCATTACTCGATCGTGTAGCAACGCTGGTGCGGGCCAATCTCAACGACCTGGTTGACCGCGCCGAGAATCCCGAGAAGATGTTGAAGCAGGTCATTCTCGATATGGAAAACCAGTTCATGCAGGTGAAGACGCAAGTGGCCATCGCCCTGGCCGATCTTCATCTGCTGGAGAAGCGGAAGAAAGAAAACGCCGAGAAGCACGCCGAATGGATCCGCAAAGCCGAACTCGCCGTCGATAAGAAAGACGACGAGTTGGCCCGCGCGGCCTTGGAGCGGGCCATGAGCTTCCAGCAACTTACCGAAAGCTTCGATCAGCAGATCACGGACCAGGCAGCCCAAGTCGAAGCTCTCAAGTCGGCGCTGAAGAAGCTGGAGCTGAAACTCTCCGAGGCGCGCGGCAAGGCAGACTTGCTGATCGCGCAGCATCGCCGCTCGCGAGCGGTCAACCGTGCTGCGGATGCGCAAATCACTCCTACGGGAGAGAACCGAACATTCGAGCGCATGCGGACGAAAGTCGCGCGCGAAGAAGCTCTGGGCCGAGCCAAAGGCGACGTGCTGGGCGACGACATCGATGGCCGGCTCGACGCGTTGGAGCGCGAGCAGAAGATCGACTCGCTGCTGGAGGAGATCAAGGCAAAGAAACGTCTTAGCGCTTAGGTGACCTGAACAAAGCGTCACCCTCGTCGGGTCCTAATAGGAGACGCCGACGCACAACTGCAATCACGATGCACTATCCAGAAGGGCTGCATGTCTTCGCGACATGTAGCCCTTTCTGTGATCACGCCAGCACGAGTGCTCGTGCGACTGTGGTCGGAAGTTCGTCTACACTTCTTGGTGTGCGGCTGCCTTCGATAATTGCCTGCCCGCTACCCTATTCCCTTCAATAACTTAGCCGCTGACATAAAACTTACCTCGCAGTGACCTTCAAATGACTTCCTAAGTATTGATCCCCAAAGCAAACCAGCGCATTGTGCCACTCACGAGAGCGTGAACGAGGCATAACCGGCCCGACCTGCTCTCACAGGGGACTCCGGAGGCGGGGCAACCACCCTGCCTCCGGCAAGCAAATTAAGTTTCACAACCACAATCCGGTGCCGCTCGTCTTTGACCGTCGCCACAAACCATGACCACAAGGAGGTCGCCATGAAAACCCAAATCACTAAACAGCACAGCAACGTAGTCGCAGTTCAATCCTCAACCACATCCCAGAAGGAAAATCGTATGAAAAACCAGAGTTCAATGAGTCTGCCGAAGAAAAGCCTGTTGGCCGTGGTCATTCTGGTTTGTGCCATTGCGCCCGCGACCATGTCCGCGGGGCAGGGGCCGAGTTCCGCTAATGCGGCCGGACAAGTCCCCAGTGGACATCTACATGGGGCTATCAGTGTGGAGTTGGCAAAATCAATCGATTCGAAAAAGCTCAAGGAGGGCGATGAAGTTGACGCCAGGGTCGCGGCAGACATTCAGACTGCCGACGGGACAATTCCTCGCGGTACGAAGTTAATTGGTCATGTAACCGAGGCGAAGGCCCGCTCGAAAGGCGACTCGGAATCGACGCTGGGAATTGTCTTTGACAAGCTGAGCCAGCCGGGAAGGGGGGACCTACCCATCAAGAGCGTCATTCAGGCCGCGGCCCCGAATCCGAAGGCGGACGCTCCTGCCGGTGGCGTCATGTACGGCGGGCTGAGCGAAATGACCGAGAAATCTACCTTTTCGCCCCCGGCGGGAGCGGTCGGTAAACCCATCCTCAATGAGCAGTCCAGAGGAGTTCTCGGGATCAAGAACCTGCAACTCGGAACCAATGGAGTGTTCATTTCGAGTGGGAAAGAGGTAAAGCTCGATAGCGGGATGCAGATCCTGCTCGACCTGACGATCTAAGAATCGGCGGACAGGAGACTCCGGAGGCAGGGCAACCACCCCGCCTCCGGCAACAAATTAAGTTCCACCCAGAAACCACAATCCGGCGCCGCTCGTCTTCGACGGTCGCCACAACCTATGACCAAAGGAGGTCACCATGAAAGCGCAACTTTGTATCGTTGATGACGACCGTCCTCTCGTTACCGATACCGGCGTCCAAATTCTACCTACCAAACAGAAGCCTTCCTGGTCCGTTGCCTCGCGCATCGCCTTTCGCTTCTGTCTGGTGTACTTCGGATTTTTCTGCCTGCTGACGCAAATCTTTGGCGGCTTGGTGCCCATTCCGATCAATTTCCCAGGTCCCTCCGAGTTCTGGCCGACTCCCCAAATTGTCACTTGGACAGCGGTGCATGTCTTCGGAGTGACCCATCCGCTGATTTACATGAGCGGCAGTGGCGACAAGGTTTTCGACTGGGTGCTGGTGTTCTGCCTGTTGATCATCACCGCAGTAACCACGATTGTCTGGTCCGTACTCGACCGCCAACGCCTGAGTTATGTCGCGCTGAACAAGTGGTTTCGAGTCTTTATTCGTTTTGCTCTGGCCTCACAGATGTTGACATACGGGATGGCAAAGCTTGTTCCCCTGCAGATGCCATTTCCGTTCCTTATCAGGTTACTGGAGCCATTCGGCAACTTCTCGCCTATGGGAGTTCTGTGGTCCTCCGTGGGCGCCTCCCCGGCCTATGAGATGTTCGCGGGATCGGCAGAGGTCCTGGCCGGAATTTTACTGATTATTCCCGCAACCGCCACGCTAGGCGCGCTGGTGTGCCTCGCGGACTGCATTCAGATCTTCACCCTCAACATGACCTATGACGTGCCGGTGAAGCTCTTCTCCTTCCACCTGCTCTTGATGTGCCTGTTCCTCCTGGCGCCCGAGCTTCGTCGTCTGGCTGACTTCTTCATCCTGAATCGCGTCCCCGGTCCTTCCACGCGGGCTCCGCTCTTCACAACGCGCCGCGCCAACCGCGTGGCAGTGGCCGCACAGATTGTCTTTGGCGTGTGCCTGTTGGGAGCGAACGTCTACAGCAGTTGGAGTGACTGGCACAGCTATGGCGGCGGAGCACCGAGTCGCCACTGTACGGCATCTGGAATGTTGACCAGCTCACAATTGATGGCCAACTTCACCCGCCTCTCCTAACTGATAGCGACCGCTGGCGCCGCGTTGTATTTGAAGGACCCACACAAGCGGCGTTGCAGAACATGGACGATTCGTTCACGCGGTACATTGCCGAGGTCAACACCAAGGACGAGACCGTCGCTCTGAAACAGTTCAAAGACAAGGATTGGACGAGCCATTTGAAGTTCCAGCGCACACCGGGGAACCAGCTGACCCTCGATGGCGAAATGGAACACCACAAGATCCACATGCAATTGAAGCTGGTTGACCGTGACAGCTTTACGCTCGTCAACCGAGGCTTTCATTGGGTTCAGGAACTCCCGTTCCAGCGGTAGGAGGAGTTGCTGTCAACGGGAACATTTTCGCAAGGGGACAACCCATCGGGGTTGAGAAAGCGAGAAGTTCCCCTAAACCATAACCCGGCGCCGTTCAGCTTCGACCGTCGCCACAACCCATAACCAGAAGGAGGTCACTATGAAAACGCAAATTACCCATCAGCGAAACGGCATACCGGAAAGGAACAGTTTGCGCCGTTATCTGCCAACCGCCTGCCTCATCGCGTTCGTAGTTTTGATCCTTGGCGCGTGGCCAACAATGGCCAACACGCTGCAGCCTTTTAACCCCTACCAATGGACCAGTGCCTCGTGTGCTGGAAGTAATTGCACCTGGACCGCAACCAGCCCCTTTCCAACCATCACGGCGTTCAGCAGTAATGGTTGGGTTCCTGGTGGATCCGGCGGCACGAATTTCACACCGCCGTTGACGAATGAATTCAATGTTGCCGGCAACGGCGCCTCGCTCACCATTAATTTTCCCAGCAGCCTTAACTGGGGGACAACTGGAGGCGAGCTGATCTTTGGTAACATCCACAACTATTTCGAGTACAACCTTTCGGCGACGGACGGTACCAACCCCATCAATGTGAATAGCTGGCACTTTCTCGGAGAAGACCTTAACTCCACGAGTTCCACAAGCTCCTGCGTTGGCGGCTCGTCGGTCGGCATCCTGCCCGGTGGCACGTGCGCGGGAGGGTCAATGTCAGAGAGCTTCTACGTGTACGACCCCAACGCTTCCACTGGCAGCGGCCAGGGAGGGGTCATCGCGCTCGGCGACCTGCCCTCGAACGTCAGGACAATCACTCTGACGCTCGAGTCGAACAACCTGGGCAACATGTTCCCGAATGGAGGTCAAGGTAGCGACTTCATTCTCCTCAACGTGGGACAGGCTTCGACAACCCCCGAACCGGGAACTCTCGTTCTCCTGGGAACCGGCATCCTCGGGTTGGCTGGCGTTGTCCGCAGAAAGCTAGGCGGATAACCCAGAAGAGTCGATCCAACCCCTGCGAACCCTGTTCGCAGCGGTCCCTGCAGGCACCACGCAGGTGATGGGAGGCAAGCAAGGGTGTCATACGGGGGAGCGATTTTGCCCGCAATACAAACCGACGACGATTGGCTCCAGCCGTCGCGACAACCAATGACCACAAGGAGGTCAATATGAAAACCCCGAACGATCGCTTTGAGCACGCAGGCTGTCAACCTTCAACCCACAACCCATAGCCGGAAGCACGATGGAGGAGCGGAGCGTTATCTCTTTGGACGGTTAAGAGCTGTGTGCGCCACATCGGTGATGCGGACCGTCCTTCTGGTTCTGCTCAGCGCGGCAGTCTCGGCATCTATTCCCGCCACCGTTTCCGCGCAAGATCAGGCGCCGGCACTTGCAGCGCACTTCAAGTTCGATCCGCTTCAGGGCAATACCCCGAGGACAAGCCATGCAGGAAAGCTTGGCCGGCCGAACCCTGCCGATGTGGCCTTACGTAACCGACTTTTGCTTTTCGATCCCGCAGCTTGGAGGCGGCCGAGTTTCCCGTTTGCGAGGGCCCCTACCAGAGTCACATCATGGGGGCGGCTCCCGCAGGTAACACTCCTACTAACATCCCGACCTATGTTGTTCCTTTGATCGTCAAGCTTGGCCCGTATACCTTCGACCCGACGGTGGCTGACCCATGCTCTAGCGGAAAGGTACCGCTGAGTACCGTGCAGAAATCTCCGTTATTCAATAACTCCGGCCCGTTTCAATGGGGTAGTCCGTCGGTGAATTTCGGAACCACACAGTACACCGACGCGTTGCAAAAGGCGGAGTTCTACCCCAGGGAATGCCAGCTATCCGATTGGCATAGCCTGTTTCAGCTGCACACCACTACTCCACAAACTTATGTTCCACCGCAAGGAGGAAGAGTCTATGGGACCACATGCGGCGGTACGTTAGCCCGGATCGATTTCAATGACCTAAACAACTATATTCAGAACACGCTCATTCCGAGTTTGTCGAATCAGGGAGTAACCTCCACAACATTTCCGGTGATCTTGATGTACAACGTAGTTGAAGATGAAAGCGGGGGATGCTGCATCCTCGGCTACCACAGCGCATATGGGTCACCGCTCCAGGTTTACGGGTTCAGCATGTTCGACACGAGCGGTTTGCTGGGGACCTCAAAGGACATTACAGCACTTGAGTTCACGAGCTCGCTGAAGCCATGAACGACCCGACCGGGGCAAACCCAACACCTCCCTGGGGAGCTGGATGTCAGAACAACCTCGAAGTGGGCGATCCGCTGGCTGGGGTTCTCTACCCGGCTATCACGCTCAACGGCTACACCTACCACCCTCAGGAACTGGCAATGATACCTTGGTTCTATCACTTGGGCACCGGCCTGGGCTCCGACTTCCACGAATGGAACCTTCAAAGGATATTCGGATGTGTGCTATCTGTCAGTGCCCGTCACGTCCGGCTCCGCCGACTAGAAGTTGGCAAAGCTCCCCCACCCAAGCTCATGTTGCTTGGGTGGGTTTTTTGGGGCGGCAACTCGAACTCACCCGAATCCCTAGTCACCATCCGCGTTAAAATATCGCGATGGCGGACTCGCTCTATCTCAGCATCTGGTTTCCCAGCTTCCGCGAAGGCGAGATGATGGCGCGCGCGGTAAGCGTGATGCGGCAATTCCCTTTCTCGGCGGTGCGCGAAGGCGTGACCTACCTGTCCGTGCATCCGGTGGCATGGTCGGAGCCAACAGTGCTGGAGCGTCGCTTCACTCCTGGCATCTCGCCTGAAGAAGCCGCCGAGATCGCCAGCGAGTTTGCTCACGATGATTTCGCGTTTGTCTTCGAGGCCTTTTGGGACCTTTGGGTACCGAACGAAGACGAGCAGGGCGACATCTGGGTGCAGCGTCCGGTGGCGGTCAGATTCCTTGTCCACGGAGTGGAATTTGATGAAGGCATCTACACCGACGACGGCCATGTTGAAGTGGACTTCGGGCTGGACACCTCATTCGTATACGAAGGCGCGCACCTTTCGCCCTTCATCGAAAAATATCTGCGCGCCAACATCGCGAAGCTGGTCGCGTTCTCTGCTGCGGTCGAGAAGAACTGCGCCCTCAGCGGACGGGTATTGTGGTCGGAGTCGGAGGAGAACCTGGCGCAGAAGCTGATTGCCAAGTTGCAGCAGACGCAGTAGGGCTGCGGCGTAGAACGGTCACGTTGTCATCCCAGGGAGGGCCGCGCCGGGCGGCCTGACTCGAGGGATCTGCGGTTCGGCTGCACCACCATGCTGCCGGGGAACAAACGCAGATCCCCTCGGCTTCGCTCGGGGCAGGCACTTCGACTCCTCGCTACGCTCGTCGCTCAGGATGGCAAGAATAAAACGTGCGGAGACGAGCTTGAATGAAACGCCACTTTGCCCGGACTCAACGGATAACCGCAACCACGAGACTGCTTTAGCAGCGGGAATCAACTTCCTCTGCCAACCACGCTCTGCACAGTTGTACGAGTGCCCAGGACAGAGCTACCAGCCCCGCACCCCAAACGGCAAACATCACGTTCACCGCCCAGCGAGGAGCCACTCCGACCCGGCGCAACAGGAAGGGCAAGAAGTTCCACGTGTCGATGTGGACGTAGTCCCACGGGTCGTAGCTCATGGAATCGTTGCTGAGTCCCCACGCATGCATCTTGCCCAACGCAAAGGCCGCGATGTTCTTGAAGCGCAGGAAGACAACGAACGTCGGATGGCCGAGAGTGTCCTCCTGATAGATTTCAAGCGGCAGCCAGAAAGCGAGCGAGCCCAACTGGATCACGGTGCTGAATACAATCAGGGTGATTCCCAGCCACCAAACCAGCTTCCCTAGCGACGCGCGCCAACGCAACAGCAGAGGCACCGAAATGAACGCGGCCAGTTCCACAGCGGTGGAGACATAGCGGTCGCCCCATGCGAAGTCGCCGCTCCACACGGTGTATCGCGCGTAGAAGCTGATGTAGCCCAGGACCAACAGAAAGGCCATGATCAGATAGGCCCTGACGTCAGGACGGAAATGCTTCCACGCCACCACTGCCAGAACAATCGTGAGCACCAGCAGAGGATCGAAGAGGAAGATGGATTTCTCCGGCTTGAACAAAGCCCCAAGAAAGCCCACGTGGAACGGAACTTCCCATGGATAATTCGCCGGCAACGCTGGATTCAACCGCCTCTGCTCCTGCGCGAAAATGCTGACGTAAGTAGTCGTCCACGAGCCGAAACGGTAGAAGTGGTAGAGCCGGTCGATCACTCCGAAGATGGCATAGACCGGCAACGCTGTCTTCGCATAGGTGAGAAAACGCTGCCAAAGCTCGTGGCCGCGCACGTTCTCAAACCACAGCACCAACAGCAGAAATATCCCTCCGGCAATCAGGTCCAGACCAGTCGTGAGACGGGTCAGCAAATTGAGACCGAAGGCCAGCGAGCCGATCAGCAGCGCGCGCCCGCGACCAGTTCGCAGCCATTCATATTGAAACGACAGCCCGGTCAGCGTCAGCAGCATGATGTAGTTGTTCTCCATCATGTTCTGCGTGTAATGCAGATGCGTGGTGCAGAACAGCAGGGCCATCACGCCCGCAACGGACTGTTTGACGCTGAACCCCAACCGGCAAAGGAACCGGAAGCACACCAGCGCGGTCAGCACGTTGACCAGGATGTTGGTGGTGTAGCTGACGAAAATCGCGCGGACCGTGGGATCGGTGTTGTTGTAGTCGGCAAACAGCGGCAGCTTTTCCAGGCCGGTGCCCAGCATGTCCGCCGGAAATATCAGCAGCGACTGCCCCATTCCGTACCAGCTATAGAGCTTGCCACCGCGGCCGTGAATGCCGAACTCGGGATACTCCGAGGGGAACACCGGAGGTTCCGAGGTCCACCAGGAATGCGTGGTCTGCAGTCGATGCGAGGTGTCGGCGGTGCCCAACTCCCCAGATTGAATGACGAACGCGCTGAGAGCGGCAACCAGAACTAACAGAGATAGAGGATTGCGATACCAGTGCCGGGGAGCAGAAACCATGTGGGAGCAATAGTAATGGACGGACAGAGTGGGGCCAAATGGGCGCGCCGGAGTTGTCGATGGATAGAAACTGTAAGTCTGCTCAGTCGAAATCTTTACGGTAAAAAAGCAGCCCGCCGGTCCCCGGCGGACTGTACGAACAACAAAACGGGGACCTCCGCCACTACAGGCGCCGCTGAGATTCTACGGTGCGAAGTAGCTGGAGAGGTCGAGGAGCAATTGGGTTAGTCCGTTGCCGGCGTAGGCGTCGATGGAGCCGTTGGTGGTGGGCACAATCGCCATGTTGTTGGTGATGGCTCCGTCGACGGCGTTCAGGGTCGAGACCACGGGCTGCAGCTCGCCGTCAGGCCACAAGGCCAGATAGCCGAGTGGACCAACCGGCACAACCGTTGCGTTGAAGACGTAGGCTTGCGCCGTGCTCGGCGGGCCGCATGGGCTGTGGACAATATCCACGGGAGCAAGCAGCCCGCTGAAGGGCTGTCCGCGCCGGGTAGATGGCGGGTGTCGAGCGCGCGGCACGGCGTCAGCGCATACAGCGACAGGCCGGGCATCTGCGCCGTCGGCGCAGCGAAGTAGCCGTTGATGTCGATGAGCAACTGCGTGTTGTCGGTCGAGAACACGGTTACGGAGCGATCGGTGTCCGTACCCGCCGGCACGATGGCGGCGTTGGCCACGATCGTCCCGGTCTGATCGTTCAAGGGTTGAGACCACAGGCTGACTCTGCCCGGTTGGCCACACCGACAAGTAGCCGATGGGATGTTGATTAATCGGCACCACCGTGAAGTTGAACGAATACGCCGCTGGGGTGATGCCCGGCGGAATGCAGGCGGTGCTCTCCAATATCGGGAAACTACGCGGCACATCGGCCATCAACTGCCGGCGGACCTAGGCCTGGGGGAAGCTATCCTTGCCGCGTATCCGCCACACGGCAAGGTGGCAGCGGATAAAAGGCCAATGTCGAAGTGGTGACCGGCGCGAAGTAGCCGTCGATGTCGATCACGACATCGGTCGTGTTGGTCACATATACGCTGACTTGGCCATTGGTTCCTGCAGGAGTGATGGCGGCGTTGGCTTTGACGCGGCCATCGACGGAGTTGAGCGTGGAGACCGTGGGCCGGCCCTCACCCGTAGGCCAGAGCGTGAGGTAGCCCAGCGTCCCTTGCGGGATCACGGTGATGTTGAGCGAGTAAACCGTCGCCGAAGAAAGATCGAGACCGGTACTGGCGCAAGGTCCGGCTTGCGCCAACTGCGGCAGGTTGAAGTCCTGCGAGGTGCCGCCTTGAATTGCGTCCGGTGCCGCCGTGGCTTGGACGCGTGTCATACAGGCGGCAAGGCGTGACGGGGACGAACTGCACCGGTTCTGAAAAGAGGGCATTTACCGTCAACGGCTGCGTCATCGTCACTGTACAAGAACCAGTGCCAACGCACGCGCCGTTCCAGCCGTCGAAAATCCATCCCTGGCCAGCGGTCGCATTCAGCGTCACTTGCGTATAGCTGAGATAGGTGTGGCTGCAGGTGCCCGGACAATCTATAAAGCCGTCGGTGCTGGTGACAGCTCCGTTGCCGATGGTCGTTACCGTTAGAGTGTAGGAGAGTTGAGTAAACGTCGCGCCCACGGACAAATCTTCCGTCATGATCAAGTCGCACGAACCCATGCCGGTGCACGCACCGTTCCAGCCGGCAAATGCCCAACCGGCGGTCGGAGTCGCATTCAGCGTCACTGGGGTATTGCTGACATAGGAATGACCACAGCTGCTGGGACAATTTATGAAACCGTCGGTACTGTTGACCGTCCCACTGCCAGTCGTCGATACCGTCAGGCTGTAGCTGAGCTGAGTAAACGTAGCTGTTACCGTGCGACTGCCGGTCATGGTCACACTACAAGTGTTGCCATTGATCGAGTCGCAGCCGCTCCAACTGGTGAATGTCCAGCCCGGATCCGGCGTCGCCGTCAACATCACCTGTGTCCCGCTGTCGTACGTGTACGAACACGTACTGCCGCAGTCGATGTCGCCATCGGCGCTGGTCACCGTTCCGCTTCCTACCTTGTCTACGGTCAGCGGGGCTGGCAAAGGACAACTGCCCAAATAACACGAAACCTCTAGATTGTAATTGATGGTGGCGTCGTTGCCTGCCGCGTAGAGCACTACTACATACGTGCCTCTCTGGGTAGGCGTTATTTTCGCCTGGACGGAGAGAGTGCCAGGAGGGTAGAAAGAATCAGTGCAGGCCCCGCTCACTACGACGGACCCGTCGGGCCCATAGACGTCGAAGCAGAGATTGTTCGGATACCCACCGCTGGCGAAGCCAGCGGTGATCTGGTAGGTCCCAGTTGTACTTCCAAAGAAAGTGAAAGCGTCCTGGGCGGTGGGTGGGGCGAGTTCACCCATTATGTTGTGGGACAGAACCAGCGGAATACCGTCCGGGGGCGCGGGGTTCAGACGCTCCAGCGAGAGCGCGTAACCGAGGGTCGCATTCAATGTCTCACCCAACACGATAGTGTAGAGTCCTGCGGTCAACAATTTCTGAGTAGTAGCAACTGAAAGGATGCCGGGCGGGTAAAATGTGTCGCTGCACCCGGAGAAGATCGGCGTTTCAGGAGTGCCGGGAGCATAGAGATTCAGGCAAATATTGTTGGGGTAGCCTCCGGAGGTGATGGCTGTGACCATCCTCCAGGTATCCCCTGCCGACGCATTGAACTGGAAGGAATCCACGTCACCGGTTGTCGATAGCGCGCAATTCGGCCCATAGTACGTCTCACCAGAGGTAATGGGCACATTCTGTGCGGGCTCGGCAGGGCAGTTCAGGTTAAACATAGCGGATACCGACTGGGCTTGGGTCATCGTCACGACACACGAGCCAGTCCCGCTGCACGCTCCGCTCCATCCCGTAAAGTTCCATCCCTGGGCGGGTGCAGCGTTCAGCGTCACCACGGTTCCGCTGAGATAGTCATAGGCGCAGACGCTGCCGCAGTTGATGTAGCCGTCCGTACTGGTGACGGTACCGCTGCCAGCTATGGATACAGTCAGGGGATAGGTGTTCTGAGTAAACGTGGCCGTCACCGACTGGGCCTGCGTCATGGTCACCACACACGGACCGGTCCCGCTGCAGGCTCCGCTCCATCCGCTGAAACTCCACCCTGGGTACGACGTCGCCGTCAGCGTCACTGGCGTCCCGCCGGGATAGTTGTAGGAGCAAAGCGAAGGGCATGCGATGGTACCGTCGCTACTGGTGACTTGCCCGCTGCCTACTGTGGTCACCGACAGATTGAGACCAAATGGCTGGAAGGCGAAAGAATTAATCACCATCTCGTCGCCTGTGCCGCTGACGGGCGCCTCGCCGTTTAACAGCCAGAGGTTAATGTGGACCCGCTCCTGTCCCTGCGGTGGGATATAGCTGCCAGTGTAGGTCCATTGATTGATGATATCTCCGGGCGCCGGAGAGCTGGACCACCCATTCCAATCGGTAAAGGTTACGTGGTCAGGATGCCATTCCATCTGCGTGGTGAACTGGGCGGTGGACGGCTGGATGTACTGGACAAGATTGCCTGGCACGTTGTACGGCTGTACCACGAACTGGGCATTATACGGACTCTGAATAAGGCCCCCGGAGCCACTGTACTCGTTGTCTAACTCCTGACCAGGAGCGGCATAAATGAACAGCGGAGCCGCGACCGTGTGCAGGTCAAGCTGGTCCAAATGCGAGCTGACTTGCATGGTGTACGTACCGTAGCCAAGGGACCCGGTAAGGTAAACTTCGCCGCACTGCCACATATCCTCAATCTTGGTGATCTTTAAGTGCAGACCGTCGGGGGCGACATTGACTACGGACGGATCGTTCGACCAGAAGTTTGGGCCAGGGTCGAACTGGTCGCCTGAGACGTTGCCGGTCACTTTGATGCCCCACGTGAGACCGCTGAAGTCAACACTGACCGGCCCGGATGGATACACAGTCCAAGCGAGAACGTTCGGATCAAGCACTGGGTTGGTGATTTTCGCAGCCGCCGGGGTGTAGTAGAAAGGGTCAACCAGCAAAACTACGATAGCTTGCCACGGATGTGTGTAGCTCGTCCACGATCCGTCGGGCGCTATGTTTGTGAAAGGTGAATCGGCATACGGTTGGACATACCATTGATTTGTAAGCACGTAGATGACAACCTTGATCTTGGTGGTGTCAACGTTGTACGCATAGCCTGATAGTTGGCTAGCTCCCGGGGCCGGTGGATTGAGAGTCACGTACGGCTGGCCAGTGTCCCTTTGCCTGATGTCTCGTCCATTAGCACCCCTAGTCCCATGGGAGCTCACGGGCGTTGTGAGCGCCTGCGAAGGCGAGGCAATCACTATTGCGGCGAGAAACACGAAGACTATGCGTACCATTTTCGATGCGTTAAGTCTGACGCGGAAACCCGCTCCGAAAACCCGAAGCAAGCTTATTTGTTTGTCCGCAAGAACCCGGAAGAAGTCACGGAAGCGCCACCCGAGAATCACAGGACACCTCCTCGCATCCAGCCAGCGCTAGAAGGCAAGTGAAGGTTCGGCCAGAGTCCATCTTGAGCCCGAAGAAACAGCAGTCATGCCTTAGTCTGCCGCGCTCCTACATCTGTTTGAGGCTGGCATTATGCCTTCGTCCGCTTTGGGAAGCAAGCGGTTTCTTCTCGCGAAGCACGATCTGCGATGTTCGACTTAACGCAGCCAGGCAAAATCCTGAATGCTCAGAAGCCGACCGCCACCGTCTCACAGCTTCGGCAGCATGATTCCCTTCTGCCCCTGATACTTGCCCTTCTTGTCCTTGTAGCTGGTCTCGCATTGCTCGTCGGACTGGAAGAAGAGGATCTGGCACAGGCCTTCGTTGGCGTAGATGCGCGCCGGCAGCGGCGTGGTGTTGGAGATCTCCAGCGTGACGAAGCCTTCCCACTCCGGCTCGAAGGGGGTGACGTTGACGATGATGCCGCAGCGCGCATAGGTGGACTTGCCGACGCAGATGGTCAGCACGTCGCGCGGAATCTTGAAATACTCCACCGAGCGCGCCAGCGCGAAAGAGTTCGGAGGCACGATGCAGACGTCGGATTCCACGCTGACCAGCGAGCGCGAGTCGAACTTCTTGGGATCGACCACCGTGCTGTTGACGTTGGTGAAGATCTTGAATTCGTCGGCCACGCGCAGATCGTAACCGTAGGAAGAGAGACCGTAGGAGATGACGCCTTCGCGGACCTGCTTCTCCGAGAAGGGGTTGATCATATCGTGTTCCGTGGCCATTTTGCGGATCCAACGGTCACTCTTGATGGACATGGGGCTCCTTGGGGGCAAAAAGGTGTGCGACAACTGTGCCGTCCCTAAAGGGACTCGAACCTGTTTCCTACCTTACCCAGCACTCCGCCTTTGGCTGCGTGCTGGGCTAGACTATTTCGCGCCTACGGCGCTGCATTTAAGGCTGGCCGCTGGCGATTACTCGAGCTTCACCCTGGTTCGCTCTGAAGCCCGCTCGAGATGACAATATTAAGCCTTACACGGCGCACCCTCCGGCAAGCTCAGGGCAGGGTCTGAAGGTGCGCCCTGCAAGAAAATCTAACAGCTGTGCGAATACGTCATCTTACGGAATGCGACTACTGGTTGACAATGGGGCCGGGCTTCAATACGATTCGCCCATCGGCTTGTAACTCGAAGTCAACCTGCGACTTACCGGAAACGGTGCGGATCGTTTAGAATCGCTCGAGTTCCTGTAGTCTTGGCTGCTCGTCCCTGCGAGCGGATATTGCGGAGCCACTAGTGATCAAATTGGATCTGATCAACGAAGTTGTTACCAAGACCGGCGTAACTAAAACCAAGGCCGAAACGGCAGTGGAAACCGTCTTTGAGAGCATGAAGAAGGCGCTGTCGCACGGCGATCGTATCGAGCTGCGCGGCTTCGGTGTCTTCACCGTCCGGCCACGCAAGACCGGCATAGGACGTAACCCGCGCACCGGCGCCGAGGTGAATATTCCTCCCGGCAAAGCGGTGCGGTTCAAGCCCGGCAAGGAATTGCAATCGATCGAGTAGTCCATAGGGCCGGGCTCTTGGCATGGGCGCGCGACGCGGCCAGCGCTGTGCGTCACCGGCGCTTCCTCTGGGAGTGCGTCGCGATCACTCCCTTTCCCGTACTTTCGTCTATCATCGATGTACGCGATGCCTGACCCCACGCCCCCGATTTCCTATACGTTCGAAGTTCCGGCACGTCCTCCGGTCTACATTGTCGCTCCGCGTCGGCAGCGACGGTACTGGCTGCACATTCTGTTGTTGCTGGTTACCCTGTTCACCACGCTCACCGTAGGAGCGCGCCTGGAATATAACTTCCTGCACAATCTGCCGGCGTTTACCGACGATTCGGTGGTGCTGCCACTGTTTCATTTGAAGTGGCTGCTACGGAATCCGAGCAACCTGGTGCTGGGTATTCCCTTCTCGCTAACGCTGATGGGCATTCTGCTGGCGCACGAGTTCGGCCATTTCCTGGTTGCCAAGAAGAATGGCGTTTACGCGACTCTGCCTTACTTCATTCCGGCTCCAACGCTGATCGGCACGTTCGGCGCGGTGATTCGCATTAAGTCGCCAATTCGCTCGCGGCAGGCGCTGTTTGACATCGGCATCGCTGGCCCGATCGCGGGGTTTCTCGTGGCGATTCCGGTACTGTTCTGGGGACTGGCGCTTTCCAAGCCTATGCCGCCGACAGCCGCCGACTCGGCGCTGAATCTCGGCTATCCGTTGGTCTTCAGTCTTGTGCATCGCATGCTGGCGCCGCTCACGCCGCACGCAGTTTCACTGGGCAATCTATATCTGCACCCGGTCGGAATTGCGGCTTGGGTTGGCATGTTCGCCACTGCGCTGAACCTTCTCCCGGGAGGCCAGCTCGACGGCGGCCATATTATTTACGCGGTTGCCCCGCGAGCCCACAAGTGGGTGACGCGCAGTCCTGCATTCTTGTCCTCATACCTTTAGGCATCTTCTTCTGGCCAGGATGGTTGGTGTGGGCGTTGATCCTGGGATTCACTGGACTGCGGCATCCCAACGTTCCGCAATGGCCGCCGCTGGACGCCAATCGCCGATGGCTGGTTCTGGTGGCCGCGCTTATGCTGGCGCTGACCTTTGCGCTGGCGCCGATTCGCGGCGGTACGCTGTTTGGAAGCTAGAGAAAGACTCCGGAGAGCTATTCCGCGGTAACAATCAGCGCCTGGCACGCGGTCTTGCTCACCCGCCGATAGGTGTGCGGAACATTGGGATCGAAATAGACGGAATCGCCTGGCCTCCAGTTCGTACTCATCCAGCCCGATCTTCAGTCCTAACTCGCCCTTCAACACGTGCAGGAATTCCGAACCCGGATGCTGATGCGATTTTAGTTTGTCTTCGGCAATCGGCTCAAAGTCTGCCAGATAAGCGCTGGTTCGGCGTTCGTTCGACTTGAAGTCCAGGCTCTCAAAATGATAGGCGATCTCGCTGGCGCCGGGACGCTCCGGCAAGCGGATGCGCTCACCCTTGCGCACCACCGAAACCACGTGGCGCTTGCGCTCGTCGGTGAAGAAGTAGTCGAGCCCAACGCTGAACACCATGGCGATGCGCAGCAGCGTCGGCAACGTGGGATACAGTTTGTCGCGCTCCAGCTTTGAGAGCAGCGCCGCCGAAAGCCCGGTGTGCTTGCCCAGTTCGACCAACCCCATGCTCTTCTTCAAGCGCAGCGCGCGCAGCTTGGGACCGATCTGATACGGCCTCAGTCCATCGTCGATCGTTTTATTGACCATGTCCGACCTAACTCGCTTTCAGATCTTAATTCTCTATAATTAAATATATTTTCGTAACAGTCAAGTGTCCGGAGACAGCCGAAGGTCGGGAGGAAAAACACACGAGCAAGTAAGCTTCGGTCAAGACTAAGTATTGGTCTTCCTGTGGCAATCGGCGCACTTCAGCGGAGCGGCCTTGCCATTGGCGTCTTCCGTCTTGTGGCAATCAATGCAGAGTCCGGCGGTTGCCGTGGAATTGTGAAAGGCGGCCTGCAACTTGGTAGTGACCGGAGGAGATGCCGGGTTGGTGTGGCAGTCGGTGCAAGCCTCTTGGGGGGCTTTAAGCGGCTTCTGCGGCTTCGACGCATGATGGCAAACCTCGCATTTGCCTGCGACCTTCAAGTGCGCTGTGTGGTCGAACTTCACCGTCCCCATGGGAGCGCCCTTCAGAACGATGGGAGCCGCCGGCGCCGTCTGCGCCAGCAAGTTGCCGCACAGGGTTAAGGCGAGAACGCCAAACAGGATGACTCTTCGCGATCTAACGTTCACCACGCCCTCCTGACACAGTTGCGTAGGAATAGGGCCCGCCGCTACACACTCCGGCACCCTGCATTCTAGGCATCCGGTGGAGCTCATTCTGTGACGCGCACGTCATAGCAGTGTGACCGGGGCTGCAAGGGCCTTTTCCATCACACCTGCAAACACGTGTATGTGACGCGGGTCACAGACTTGTAAGTGCCCCCATCACAGCCCCCCTGCCCACGCGACGCTATCTTGAACATAGCAATTCTTAAGCGCATACAGACCGCGCGCGTACGGTCTGGGGGACAAAACGACGTGAAAACAACTGAAGATTCTGCTTCGCCGGCCGCCACCCTTGCTGTAACTTCATCGGCGCCCCGCGAAGATCTGTTGGAAACCTCGCCCGAGAGCGAGAACAGTTTTGGAGGTACGATGCCGAGACAAAAAGTGACCCTTGACGGCAATGAGGCCGTCGCCTACGTGGCCTACCACGTCAGCGAGATCGCCGCGATTTATCCCATTACGCCGTCCTCGCCTATGGGCGAATCGTCGGACGCATGGTCGTCGCTCGGCGACAAGAATATCTGGGGTACCGTCCCCAATGTGGTTGAAATGCAGAGCGAAGGCGGCGCAGCCGGCGCGTTACATGGTGCGTTACAAGCGGGCGCTCTGGGCACCACGTTTACGTCGTCGCAGGGACTGCTACTAATGATCCCCAACATGTACAAGATCGCGGGTGAGTTGACCCCAACGGTGATTCACGTGGCCGCGCGCGCCATCGCGGCGCAGGCGCTTTCCATCTTCGGAGATCACCAGGATGCGATGGCCACACGCCAAACGGGATTTGCCCTGCTTTCGTCGAACTCGGTGCAAGAGGCGATGGACCTGGCGCTGATCGCGCACGCCGCGACGCTGGAGTCACGCATTCCCTTCCTGCATTTCTTCGATGGCTTCCGCACCTCGCACGAAGTTTCCAAGATTGAACAGCTCAGCCTGGACGACATGCGCGCCATGATTGACGACGATCTGGTCCGCGCTTTTCGCGAGCGCGCCTTGTCACCCGATCATCCAGTGCTGCGCGGCTCGGCGCAAAATCCAGATGTCTATTTCCAAGGCCGCGAGTCCGTGAACCCATATTACCTGGCCTGTCCCACGATCGTGCAGGACACGATGGACAAATTCGCCAAGCTGGTCGGCCGTGAATACCGGCTCTTCCAGTACGAAGGCGCGCCGGATGCCGAGCACGTCATCATCGTCATGGGATCGGGTGCAGAAGCCGTGCAGGAGACGGTGGACTACCTGACCGCGCAAGGCCGCAAGGTGGGCGTACTGAAAGTGCGCTTGATGCGTCCGTTCTCCGTCGAGCACTTCCTGCAAGCTCTCCCCGCTACGGTGAAGAGCATTGCCGTGCTGGATCGCACCAAAGAACCTGGCAGCATCGGAGAGCCGCTCTATCAAGACGTCATCACCGCCTTGACCGAAGGTTTCACCGCTGGCAAAGCTCCGATGGCTGCGTTTCCCAAGGTCGTCGGCGGACGCTATGGATTGTCGTCGAAAGAGTTCACCCCCGCGATGGTGGCGCGCATTTTCGAGGAGCTGAAGAAACCCAACCCGCAGAACCACTTCACCATCGGCATCAACGACGACGTCACGCACACCAGCTTGACCTACGATCCGGCGTTCTCCACCGAAGCACCGGAAACGGTCCGCGCCATGTTCTTCGGCCTGGGCGCCGACGGCACCGTGGGCGCCAACAAGAACAGCATCAAGATCATCGGCGAAGAGACCGACCTGAACGTGCAGGGCTACTTCGTCTACGACTCCAAGAAGTCAGGCGCGGTAACGATTTCGCACCTGCGCTTTAGCAAGCAGCCCATCCGTTCCACCTATCTGATCTCGCGCGCCAATTTCGTAGGCTGCCATCAGTTCAGCTTCATGGAGCGCCTGGATGTGCTCAAGGCTGCCGATCCCGGCGCGGTATTCCTGCTCAACAGTCCGTTCGGTCCCGGACGAGGTCTGGGACAACCTGCCGCGCTCGGCGCAGCAAACGATCATCAGCAAGAAGCTGCGCTTCTACGTGATTGACGCAGTGGAAGTGGCGCGCGCCGCCGGCATGGGCGGACGCATCAACACCGTCATGCAGACCTGCTTCTTCGCCATCAGCGGCGTGCTGCCGCGCGACGAAGCCATCGCTGCCATCAAGCACTCCATCGAGAAGACCTACGGCAAGCGTGGGGAATCGATCGTGCGCAAGAACTTCGCCGCCGTGGATTCTTCGCTGGAGAACTTGCATCAAGTGAAGGTGCCGGAGAGCATCTCCTCCAAGTTCGACGTGCGCCCGCCGGTTCCGGCCAATGCTCCCGACTTTGTGCGGAACGTTGAAGCGCTGATGATCACCGGCGATGGCGATCAGATTCCGGTCAGCGCGATGCCCATCGACGGCACTTTTCCCACTGGTACCACGCAGTGGGAGAAGCGAAATATCGCGCTGGAAATTCCGGTATGGGATGAGGAATTGTGCATCCAGTGCGGCAAGTGCGTCATGGTTTGCCCGCACGCCGTCATTCGTGCCAAGGTCTACGACCCCAGCACCATCAATCACACGCCTGAGGGCTTCCAGACCGCCATTCCCAAGTGGCGCGAGTTCTCGGAGCTGAAGTACACGCTGCAGGTCGCACCCGAAGATTGCACCGGATGCGGATTGTGCGTCGCGGTCTGCCCGGCCAAGAGCAAGAGCGAGGCCAAGCACCGCGCTATCAACATGCAGCCGCAGCCGGCGTTGCGCGAGAAGTACAACCAGTACTGGGATTACTTCCTGTCCATTCCTGAGCTATCGCGTGAAAAGCTTTCCCACGGCCAGGTAAAAGACCAGCAATTGTTGCAGCCGCTGTTTGAGTTCTCCGGCGCATGTTCGGGCTGCGGTGAAACTCCGTACATTTCGACCATGACGCGCTTGTTTGGCGACCGCGCGCTGATCGCGAATGCAACCGGGTGCTCCTCGATCTACGGCGGCAACCTGCCGACTACTCCTTACACCGTGAACTCCGAAGGGCGCGGCCCGGCATGGTCGAACTCGCTGTTCGAGGACAACGCCGAGTTCGGCATGGGCATGCGGCTGGCCATCGACAAGCAAAACCAGTACGGCAAGGAACTGGTCGAGCGCCTGGCTTCGATCATCGGCGAAAAGCTTGCGGTCGAGATTCTTGACGCCGATCAGTCCACCGAGGAAGGCATCTTCGCGCAGCGCGAACGCGTGAAGGCGTTGAAGCAGAAGCTGGCGGGAAACAAGCGCACCAGCCGCCCGTGACCTGCTGGCGGTTGCCGACGAACTGGTCAAGAAGAGCGTTTGGATCATTGGCGGCGATGGCTGGGGCTACGACATCGGCTACGGCGGCCTCGACCACGTGCTCGCCTCCAACGCCAACGTGAACATCCTGCTGCTCGACACCGAGGTGTATTCGAATACCGGCGGGCAGATGTCGAAGTCAACACCGCTGGGCGCGGTGGCGAAGTTTGCCGCCGGCGGCAAGCGTACTCCGAAGAAAGACATCGCGATGATGGCCATGAATTACGGCCGGGCGTACGTGGCCCACATCGCCATGGGCGGCAGCGACACCCAGACCATGAAGGCGTTCATGGAAGCGGAGGCGTACGACGGACCGTCACTCATCATCGCCTATAGCCACTGCATCGCGCACGGCTACGACATGGTCTACGGCATCGACCAGCAGAAGGCCGCCGTGAATTCCGGACACTGGCCGCTGTTCCGTTACAATCCCGCGCTGGCCAAGGAAGGCAAGAACCCCTTCGTGCTGGACTCGCGGGCTCCCAGCATTCCGCTGGAGAAATACATTTACAACGAGACGCGTTACACCATGCTGGTGAACAGCGATCCTGACGAGGCCAAGCTGCTGCTGAAACAGGCGCAGGAGAACGTCAACGAGCGCTGGAAGCTGTACCAGCACATGGCCGCGATGAACTTTGAGAAGCAGGTATCCGGAGACTAGACGTCTCCTAAGGCAAGTTTGCAGGGCCGCGAGAAGGGGCGCGGCTTCGGCTGCGCCAACGAACGGGTAGTGCGGACCTTTAGGTCCGCGTTGAAGGGCACTGTATTAGAGCGGAGCCGGCTTCAGCCGGCGACACCTCTATGACAAAAACATACTTCATCACCGCTTCGGCTTACATGCACCAAAACCTGTTCCAACGAACGGAAACTGCGGAGCTCTTGCTGGCCACACTCTTTCGATATCGTGACGCGGGCGAGTTTTCCTTGCACGAATTTGTTGTTATGCCAAACCATATTCACCTGATGCTATCGGTCGATGACGGCCACGCAATCGCACGCGCCGTACAGATGGTCAGGGGCGGGTTTTCGCACGAGATGGGGCAAACCGGGTTGAAGTTAAAGGCCGTTTGGCAGCCGAGCGACTATGAACATCGCATTCGCGATGCAGCGGAATACGCGGCGATGCGGAACTACATTCACCAGAATCCAGTTCGTCGGGGGCTGGTCGAGGAAGCGACGGATTATCCGTATTCCTTCGCCAACACATCCCGCAATCTGGACGAGGTACCTGAGAGGCTAAAGCCTGCTTGTCAAGAGGCCGAGTTTACGCGGGCCTGAAGGCCCGCACTACCCAAAACTTTGAGAAGGCGTAACCAACGAGGAGATGAGACTGTGATCGACCTTTCGACAAATTATCTGGGACTGAAGCTGAAGAACCCGGTCGTAGTATCGGCCTCGCCGCTGACGGAGAAGCTGGAAAACTTCGCCCGCATGGAAGACGCCGGGGCGGCGGCTATCGTCATGTACTCGCTGTTCGAAGAACAGATTGAAGCCGAGAGCGAGAACATTGACAGCGCGCTGGAGTACGGCGCCAACAGCTACGCCGAAGCCACTTCCTATCTGCCGGACATGGAGAAGTATCATGTCGGCCCCGACCGCTACCTGGAACTGCTGCGCAAGGGCAAAGCCGCGGTAACCATTCCGGTGATTGCCAGCCTCAACGGCAGCTCGCCGGGCGGATGGGTGCGCTACTCCGAGTACATGGAGCAGGCGGGCGCGGACGCGCTGGAGCTGAACATCTTCGACATTCCCAGCGATCCCACGCTGAGCGCGGCCGCACTTGAAGATCGCTATTGTGACCTGGTACGCGCGGTCCGCAAGAACGTGCGCATCCCGATCTCGGTAAAGCTAGGCCCGTACTTTACTTCGTGCGCCAACTTCGCCAGACGTCTGTCAGAAGCCGGCGCCGACGGCATCGTGATTTTCAATCGTTTCTACCAACCCGACTTTGACCTGGAGGACATGCAGGTGGTGCCGAACCTGGTACTCAGCAGCCCGCATGAGCTCCGCCTCCGGCTGCACTGGGCGGCCATCCTCTATCACCAGGTCGAGACCTACATCGCCATCACCGGTGGCGTACACGACTCTTCCGACGTGCTGAAGTCCATGATGGCGGGCGCGCACGTGGCCATGATGACCTCGGCGCTGCTGAAGTACGGCATCGAGCACATCGGCGTGGTGCTGGCCGGCATGGAGCGCTGGATGGAAGAACACGAGTATGTTTCGGTGAAGCAGATGCGGGGCAGCATGAGCCTGGTGAACGTCGAGAGCCCGGCGGCATTCCTCCGCGGCAACTATCTCAAGATGCTCGGCTCCTACACCTGGCGCGAGCCCGGAACGGCGCTGACGACGTTCTAACTAACAGCCATCAGCTCCCAGCCGTTAGTAAAATTCCCACCCAAGCAACCGCAGCTTGGGTGGGATGTAGTTCGGTGGTGCTTCGCGAAGGTCTAGAAACAAGCTTCTCACGGGTGCTGACTAAAAACCGTGTCCACGGTTGAGCCATCCTCCGGTCCCAACCACACAACCGGGTTCCGTGTCAGATCTTGATTGCAAGTCCCGAAGCTCGTGACCCCTGGTGCGCAAAGGAAACTCGCATCGATGTATTGAGTACCGTCAGTGTCGTTACGCTGATTGTGGTCGGAGACATACAATATAAATGGCGCGCCTAATACGCTGCCGGCAGCGATAACATCCATCGCGTGTCCGCCGCCGCCCGCGTGAGAGTCTCCGTACTCGACGGCACTGTTGTTAGCAATCTCGTCGTAAATGAATTTCGGCTGGACGACATTACCCCGGCCGGTGGATGTCAGAGCCCCCACCGTAACATTTGCGCCGGTGAATCCGAGCCCATCATTGCCCTGGTGTTGGAGCGTCAGTGCAATGTTGTTGCGGTTCAGATATAGCATGTACCCTTTCAACCACCAGATCGAATTCACAGCGCATCCGTCTAAGCGGTTCCGGGCCGCTCGCCCCACAACCGTGCCGCAATAAGGCCTCCTAGCGGAGGCGGTGCCGGGATCGGACCAGTGGGTCATATCCAGCTTGCCAACCAGAGAGTTTGCCACCGTATTCCGAAGTCCGATGTTGTTGAGGTCGGGAATTGCGGTACCAAACGTGTTCTTCAACCATGTAAAGTTATTGGCCATCGAGGCCGGAGCGCACTGGTTGACGGCAGTCTCCAGGTTAGTACCCTGGGCATTCGAATGCCCAGGCTGAAATTTAGCTTTGAGTAAGAAATCGAAGGGAGCCGGAAAAGCGACGTTGAACGGAGGCGGCTGCGGAGCAACTGTCACATCTCCGCGCTTGCCTCCGGCGTTGAACTCCCTGGATCCTACGCCAAACGGGGAGAAGAGGAGGATGGGAGGAGCGGTCAAGGGGTCCTTGCTATAGCAGACACCCGCAGCGATATGATCGATCTCGGCCCCATCATTCAGGAAGAACATGGTGGAGATGTCGGCGTAGGGATAGCCCGGCAGGATGGGCAGGTTTTCTACGACCCATCGGACCTGACCCATATCATCTTTCGTCACGATGTTGACAAAGCCGTTGCTTAACGGTTGTCCGGACCTCTTGGGCATAGGCGATCAGCACCCGGACATTCACGTCCACCTGACCGGTTCCAGATACTCCGTCTCCGGAAGCTCCTTCGAATGACCAGGTGACTTGCGCCAAAGCAACACCCGACCCGTCTGGTATTCCTTGCGGCCCTCGGACGCATTGCCCGAAACCGGCGGGCACAAATACAAACATTACAAGCGTTGTGGCGATGAGAAATGACAACGTCCTCTTTTTCATGGTGACCTCCTTGTGGTCATAGGTTGTAGCGGCGACTAGTTTCGAAAAAGTGAGGCAGCAATTTCGCCGGGCATCGAGCCACCCCACTCCCCGCATTTGCGGCGCATAGTGGGGCAGCTTGCCCGCGCAATCAATGCTCACGGCCTGATTTGCGGATGATTTGCGGATGATTGTCTAAGTTACTGCTGTATTGGGGCTTACAGCGTCGGATGACTAGCGCCGACACTTGGTTTGTGGCCGTCGAAAGGGGTTACCGCATTTTAGAGATGCGATTCAAAAACCCCTCACAATCCTTCTCCATTGTCCGATCCAGGAAAGCGTACTACTATGCCAACACCCAATTGGGGTGAGGAGAACACGGATATGCCGGTTTCAGCTGCAGTTTCGTTTTTCCGAATGCAAGCGCCTATTCCCGGGCCAGCAACCCCGCTTCGTCATGTCAGAGTAAGAGTTGTTTCGTTCCTGATGGCCAGCCTGCTGGTCATAGCGGCGGCACTATTAGCAGTTCCGCGGGCGCAGGCGACCGACCGCATCCTAATCAATGGCACCGGATGCCAGGTGACCGAGGAAGATGCCATCGGCATTTTCCTGCACCAGGATCTTTATCTGCGCATCGATTACGCCAACACGCATTGGCGCTTCGGCTTGCGCAATATGGGACTGAAGGGCACCCAGGCGCTCGATGTTTCCATCCAGGGGGCGCAATACACCTCGCCACAATACATTATCAAGCGGGCGGGCATGGCGGAAATGTTCGTTCCCTACGACGATCGCAGCCATACCTACTACGACATGTCGTTCGGCTATGACCGGATGGACCAGATGGATCCTGCCGATCTGCCGACGACGAATGGCGCGCTCGTATACTTTAGGACCCAGCAAGGCAATGTCTACGTCCGCGATACCGTGCCCAAAATCGCCGTCGAATGCCGCGACGAGGGAATCGGATGGTTGTGTAAGGAGCCTGGCAGCCACGTACGGAGACGTATCCAGGAGGTCGTGGTATGGTCGGTTTTCGACGCGTTCAACTACGACTACATCATCGAGTACACCTTCCATGAGGATGGTCGCATTACCTTCCGCAGTGGCGCTAGTGGCTACAACCTTCCCGGCGACACCTCAGGACCCCACGTTCACAACGGACTTTGGCGGGTCAGTACCAAGCTCCTGGGACGCGATGACAACGAAGCCCTGGCCTTCGCTCACGTCGAAGATGCCAGCGGCTATATCGCTACCGATTCCTACACGCCGATTCCCAACGAAGAGACCGCGGACTGGAACCCGCTGCAATTCAGCAGCCTCACTGTCCAGAGTCAAACGCAAACCAACGACTACGGGCATCTGGTGGGCTACCAATTCTACCCTTACAACCGCATGGGTACAGGGCACTTCCAGGAAACCTTCACGCAGCACGACCAGGACCTCACCGATGACAACCCTGGAGAAGATGGCACTGGCACCGGCATCAACAACTGGCTCTACACCTGGTCCTCTCCCAACAGCTACCTGCTGTCGTATCTGAACGGGCAGCCGCTAGGCGGGGCGGGCGACGGTATTGTGCTCTGGTATTTCGGGTCGACGCACCACGAGCCGACTGATGCCGACAACCAGATGGGCAGTGGCGGTCGCACCGGCATCACCCTGGTCCACTGGCTGGGCTTCGAAATGGTGCCGCACAACTTTTTTGACTACAACCCGCTGGGCGGTCCGCCGCGATGCGGCAGCGGCGAAGACCTTAATGAGGAGAAGTTCCTGAGTACGCACTTCCACCAACACTAGAGCACTTCCGGGATTGGTGTATCCGCTCGTACGGGTAGTGCGGGCCTTCAGGCCCGCGCATAGAGCAAGAAGAAAAATCGCTTAAGCCGATGAGGTTGTCGACCTCACCGGCTTAAGCGGGGCGTTTGGCCGAGGCGGAACGCGGCGCTGAAGCGCCGCACTACCCGTACAAATCGGGTACATCTATTGAGGAACTGCTGTAACTACTAGCACCTGACCCCTACTTTTGCGTGGTGTTGAGCACAATCACCAGCACGCGGCCATCGGACTTGATGCTGCCGCCGGTCGCGGTCTTGGTTTCCTTGATGGGGTTGGAGCGGGTCATATAGTCCATCGCCTGTACCCATCCTGCCTGCTGTAGGGTCGCGCCAATGAAGTCGCGCTCGTTGTCCACGTCCTGATCGATCTTGTGGGTGATCGCGTTGGCCGAGCGCTGGTCCTTTTCGATGCCAATGTCGTGCGTTCCCGCACCGGCCCAGACAGTTCGCTGCGGCGTGCTGACTGGCGCCTTCCAGATTCGGAAATGGTTGCGCTGCGACACTACCATCACTGGCTCGGTGCGTTCATAGCCGTAATCCTGCGGACGGCCGAAGAGATACAGAATGCTCATCGGTACGGTCATGTAGGAATTCTTCTGCAACGTGGCCATCAACGCGCTGACCACCGCGTCAGTGTTGGTTTTGTCGGCTGGGAGCCAGCCCGCATCCTTCAGCGCTTTGGTCACCTGCTCCTGCGAGCCGACGATCACGAAGTTGACCAGGTCGCCGGGATTGCCGCCTTCCGGCTTATCGGTCACTCGATAAGGAAGGGTTTTATCGAGTTCGGCGAAGAGCGGCTTGAAGTCGTAGTTGCCCTTCGCCGCAGCGGCGCCGCTGGCGGTCGCCGTGCTGGCGGCAATGCGGTCGATATGCACCTGGTATTTGCCGTCGGGCGCCTGCGTCATGTCTTGATTGATGCCGAGATAAAGTCGTCCAGAGAAGGGCACCAGCACGGTGCCGTCGGCGCCCACCAGAAAAGGAGTAGCGGCGTCGCTGTTGCCTACCCGACCTACCAGAGCGCCGCGACCCGCGCTCGGTACCGTCAGCGGGCGTAGAGTATCCACCCAGCCACGTTGCGCGCCGTTGGGGGTTACGCCGGAATCTTTGCCCATGGTGACGGTGCCGGTTGCCGTGATGTGGAGCTTGTCGCCGGCAGTGACGTCCATGCCGGTGTCGATCCAGGTCTTATCGCCGGTGATGGTAACGGTCTTGGTGGTTTCGGCGGCGACGGCATGCATCGGGACAGCGCATGACATGAGACTAAGAACGGTAGCGAGAAGAATCCGGCTCGCAGTCTTCATCGAAGTAGGAATCTCTCCTCAGCAGATTATAAACAGCGTGGCAAGGACGCGGGAATTATCGCGTAGCTTCGCTAAACATGAATTTCCCCAGGTACATGGGATGGGACTTGGGGGGCACGCTCTTGGCGTTATCGATGGGATACGGGCCTTGCACCGTGGTCGGAAACCCCCAGATATCGCCGCTGCGCATGTCCACCACAACTTTGCCATACACTTGCGCCGTGCCGTCGGGCTTGCGCAGCATCGTGTAACCGGGTTCGAGATAAAAAGGATAAGCCTCAGTCACTTGCGCCTGCACCGGAGCGGGCTGAACGATGGGACGAAAGGCGATCATCCCCAGCAGAACTGCAATGACTATCAGCATTGCTTTGGTGAGACGATCAAAGGTCATGATTCCTCCTTAACGGTGGAGCGTAATCCAAATAAGCAGCATCCGAGTTCAGCTGGGTTTCCAACCCTATAGCGGTTCCTCAGTAGATGTGTCCGACTTGTACGGGTAGTGCGGCGCTTCAGCGCCGCGTTCCGCCGCGGCCCAACACCTCGCTTAAGCCACTGAGGTCGACGACCTCAGAGGCTTAAGCGATCTTTCTTCTTGCCCTATTCGCGGGCCTGAAGGCCCGCACTACCCGTACGAGCGTATACACCTATCCGGGAGGTGCTCTAGTACTTTCCACGAAATAGGTAGACCAGTTCGATGACCAGAATGATCACCACCATCACTTCCAGGATGAAGCCGCGGCTCTGGTGAAATTCGTCGACCAGGAAGCGATAGAGTCCTTCGGCAGTTCGCAGCTTCTCATTGACGAGGTTCTTATACTCCGGCACTCCAACCTTGGCGGCGGCCAGGCGATAAAGGCGCGCCGAGAACATGTCGCTGACAAACTTGATGGCGTTGTCGGAGCGCTCCACCAACTCCGTCACTTCGACGGTCACCGAGTTCAGGCGGGAAGCTTCAGCACGCATTTGCCAGCGTCGCCAGAAACCGGCACGATGTTTCAGCGATGTATATACGCCGGCCAGCTCGCGGGTCAGCAATTCGTCATAGTGACGAAACTCCAGTAGTTGCGAGTTGACGTATTCCAGGATTTGCACCGAAGTCTCGGCGCCAGCAGGCGTGTCGTAAACCAACGCGGCATTCCATCCCACCACCACCAAATCGTTGGGATAGTAGGAAAGACTGGCTTGCAGCACATCGTCGTTTTCGCCGCGCGCAAGTAGAGTGGTCTCGCCACGCAGAATCTGGGCAATCTGAGGTCCGTGCTGGCAGAGTAGATCGGAGCCGCTCGGCAGCCCGGGGACGTCGCTCAGAGTGAACACGTAGTAGTCTTCGCTGAGCCAATCCCGGTAGGGACGCACCAAGGCTGGTGCGATGCGATCAAGGCGTCCGCGAATGATCTGCTGCGCCTGATGCTCCAGCCCAGGATTCGGGACCCAATGCGCCGCTAGTTGGACCAGGGTTTCCCAGTCGGCCTCGAATCCCAATTCAAACAGCACACTTACCACGCCATAGTCGTAATACTTAATCTGCGGAACCAGCTTCTCGCCGCTTGCCAGGGTCACGGGTTCCAGCCGCTCAACTACTGGCGGGTTTTCGAATCGAACATAGTCGGGAGTGGCGTGTTTGAAACCGGGTTCGACCCGCCGCGCGCCCAGAATGTCGCGCAACTGTTCGAGCCTGATCTCCTCGCAGACGTCGTGCAGAATGACTCCGAGTACCGAGCCTTTCATAATCGTCGCCGTTGTGCTGGACGCCATGGATCACCTTACTCTCAGCACAGGATTGTACGTGAGCAGCGGGTGCCGTTGCGGGTCTCCAGCTTACAGGAGCCGGCTTGAGAGTTTTAGGTTCGCGGCGGGAACAGGAACTTCAGCATCGGTGCGACGCGCTGCGCCCACGCATTCTCGTCGTGGTGTCCACCCTCCACTTCGAGGTAGTGCAGGTCCTGGTTGAGCTCCCACTTCTTGTTGAGCAGAGCGGCCTTCAAGGCCCGGACATTGGCTAGCGCCGGCACACCCTCCTTGGTTCCGATATCCAGCCAGATCCGCAGGTCTGGCTTCCGCTTGATCTTGCCCACGGTCTTCAGGATTGCCCGATTTCGCCACCACACCGACGGTGACATCACCGCCAGCTTGCCGAACACCCAGCTATAACGCAGTGCGAGGTACATCGAAACGAGGCCACCCAGCGACGAGCCGCCCAGACCGCAGTTCTCGATACCGGGCAGGGTTCGGTAGTGATGATCGACGAAGGGCTTTAGCTCCTCCACCAGCATTTGACCATAGGCATCGGCACGGCCGCCGCCGAGGCGCTTGTCTTCGATCGGGGTGTATTCGTCGATACGGTGTACTCCCGTGTTGTAGACTCCAACGACGATGAGCGGCTCGATTGCACCCGCCACGATCAGTTCGTCCGCCGTTTCGCCCACACGCCAATAATTGCCGTGGATGAACGAAGTGTCGGGGTCGAAAAGGTTCTGCCCGTCCTGCATATACAGGACGGGATAGCGACGGTCAGGTTCGGCCTCATAGATGGGCGGCACGTAGACCCGGAAATCGTGCTTCTCGTCCAGCAGATTGGAGGCGAACTGGGGATGCAGGTGCAGGCGCGACTGCAGGCTGCTGGACTCGTGCACGGGCGGCATGGGCGGTTCAGTTATGATCGGTTCAGTGCTCATTCTGTAGAATTGTGGTTCCTTAGATTACCAAATGCAGTCTTGATGTAACACTATCTCCGACGGAAGAGGCCTAAACAACGTGAATCGTGAATATCATCGCTGGTGGTCACACGACTTGCAACGCGACATGGAGCTATTGGTTTTCGGCCATGCCGGCACCAAGGTACTCGTCTTCCCTACTTCGATGGGAAGATACTTTGAGTACGAAGACAACAAGATGGTTGCCGCGGTGGCCGACCGTCTGGAAGCCGGGGAGCTGCAAATCTATTGCGTTGACAGCGTGGACGGCGAAAGCTGGTACAACAAGCGCGCCCATCCCTACTGGCGTCTGCAACGCCATCTGCAATACGAACGCTACATCCTCAACGACGTGATTCCACTGATGTGGAACAAGAACTGGACGCCGCGCACCATCGTGACCGGCTGCAGCTTTGGCGCCTACCATGCCGTGAACTTCGCCTTCCGCAATCCTGACAAGGTCACCGGCTGCGTGACTATGGGCGGCTCGTTCGACATCAGGAGCTTCCTCGATGGCTGGTCTAGCGAGGACGTGTACTTCAACAACCCGCCCGATTACCTGGCCAACTGCACCGACGGCTGGCGCTACAACCACCTGCGGACCGTGCTCGCCACCGGCGAGTGGGACATGTGCTGGAGCAAGAACGAGGAGTTTGCGGCGATTCTGCGGGGGCGCGGAATCCGGCACGAGCTGTATGTGTGGGGCGACCAGAGTTATCACGATTGGCCGTGGTGGCGGCCCATGGCGCGGACGTACCTGGTATAAACGATCTCGTCAAGCAGGGGGCTTTTCATTCCTCGTTTCTTGCCGTTCGGAGTTTACTAGTTCTTGCTTGAGCTGGCTGTAGTACTGGATACTAGCTTCGGAGGATTAGAATGCCTTCCTTTGTCTTGCTGGCAGCAGAGTGTATTGTTGCGCTCTCGATCGCGTTTGCGCTCGGCTCGGGCGCATATGCCTCAAATAAGGTCGATGTCCTGTCGGAAGATGAAATCGTTGGCGCATCATCGTCGGTGCTTTCCGACGGTTGCGCCGACCCAGGCTTCAACATGCAGGCCGAGCAGAATTGCGTGAAGATTGAGGACTGGGGCGAGTGTACCTTCAATAAGAACCCCAAGAAGCCGTGGCGCCTTGACAACGATTGCAAGGACACTCTCGATAGAGTTGCTCTTCGTGTGCTGCAAATGCCTGATGGCAAACTGGACATCGTCGGCTACACCGACGAGAAGGAAGCCGCTAAGGAGAAGACTTTGGGATCGCAGCGCGCCGTGAACGTCAAGTACTACCTGACTACGGATGGCCCGAACAAGGTTGACGCCAGCCGCGTGCAGCCTCGCGACGGTGGCACCAAGGGTCAGGCTACTCACTTCTACTTCGTGCCCGAGGGTAACCTATGCAGCGGGCAGCGAGAAGAGGGCACCGTGGTTGATGAGACCCGCATTCGTGCCCGGTAGTCGAATGCTTTTGCAGAGCCCGGCTCTATTTCGGAAGGTTAAGATAGGTCTTTAGCCCTTCCGAGACGGTCGCCCCTTGGAACTTACCGGTAACGTCGGGGGAGTGCGCGAGGTGCAAGTGCGACAGGTCAGCGGATGAAAAATCGCACCCGCGGCAGGTAAAGTTGCGGAACTCTCCTGCAACATAGCTGCGAGCGAGGTTCGCGTTGGAGAGGTCCAGCTCATCCAGCGTCCCATTGACCATAAACGTTCCACTCAGGTCTTGGCCCGCAACCTTGCCGCTGAGTTCGTGCAAAATTCGGTTGAGCGTAAGGCTTGAGACAGAAATGACTCCGATGGCTCGATCAAGTTCGGGCTTACTTTTCGAGCGCTCATCGACTCTCTGGCTCTCCTTCTTTTGCGAACTGAGTGTGACAATGCGCCGGCACTCTCTCTCGAATTTCTCGTTAAGCAAGCTGCCTGGAATAAGATGCGAGAGGTCGAACGTGGGGCCCCTGGGGTCTCCCGCTGCAAAGTCACCCTCGAAGGGCAGTTGACTGCGCACACCCAGCTCGCCGATCTCATTCAGTTTGTCCGTAACTTCTTTTTGGTTGGCCGAGTTGTGAGGGTTTGTCTGGTCATTCTCGCAGCCTAGGTCCTCGAATTGCGAAGGGTTACGAAAGCTCCATGCGATGTAATCAGCCGCGCTCCGGGCCAGTTGCGAACCCGCCCTCCTATTCACGCTGACCGTGTAAGGTAGAGCGCGCCCGGGCACTGCTTCGAGCAGACCCGAATACTCCTCCAATATCAAGAGGTCGGTTTCCGATGGCATGCGGGCAGAAACGGTACGTAGTACTTGATCTACGCGCTGTTCGTCTCGCTCGCGAACGATCCTTTCCACACTAGAATCATCGTCGAGATGACCGATGACAATGCTGCCAATGCGAAAGCCATGATCGGAGGCAATGGCATCGGTTATGCGTTGTTCGTCTTGCTCGCGAATGACTTTTTCTGCGCCAGGATCATCGCGGAGGTGACCGATGAAAAGGTTGCCAAAGCGAAAGCCTTGATCGGAGGCGACAGCAAGGGGTGCGATGATGGCAGAGGCACTCTGAACGTAGTGGCGAAGAGCCACCGCAGCTACGGCTCGTTGACCAACGTCCGAACTGCTAAGCAGTGCCAGGTTCTTGCTGAAATCCTCGTTTTCTTCGCGGTCCCGTTGCAGTGTGAGCTCAAAACGTTGCTTGTTAGCATCGCTTGACCTCTCGTAAGACTTGCCGATAAAAAACCCGGCAACCGAAGCAATCGACGTGATTATTGCGACAAGGCTCTTAAAGTACCAGTCTTTTACGTCAGATTCGAGTTTCTTGTCCTCTAACTCAAGTCTTCGCGGGTAGTTCTTAAACTCGGCTTCAAGTTTCTCAGCTTCCAGCCTGGCCTTCTCTTTTTCCCAGTACTGCTTCGTGCCTTCGGTTGGAGTACCGTGGCCATTCTGTTCCTGAACACCTTCGGGCTTGTCGTCGTCCATTTGTGGCTCTGGGGGGCGCGCAAAACGCTTGTAGAGTAACCGCTTATCGTCTCACTCTACCGTGAGCTACGCAGAAAGCCAAGACGCCGCCAAGTTTTCACTGTTAAAGCACGAGAGAGCACCCCGAGTCAGGTGGCCCTACCGGATTTCTGCCTGCCTCTTGGCCCGCTTACCGAGCCGATGGGCCTCGACGGCCTCTTGCGCCAGACGAATCAGCTCGGGCATGCGACGCGTTGCTACCTGCGACATCTTCTGGCCGAGCTCGAACGACCATCCGGCCATGGTGATGCTCATGGCAAACGGAGCGTCGCCGTAAAGCTGTTCGGCAGCGGTCAGCAGCGACGACGGTGTCAGGTGGTGACTAAACCCGCCGGGTCCGGGCTCCGGCGAAACCGTGACCCGCATAATGGTTCCGGGCTGCCCTCCGAACGATGCGTCCAGAAACAGCACGAAGTCGCGCTGTAATATGTCGTCCACCATCTCCGGGGTGAGTTGCTGGGTGGCCATCACTTCCACAGTTGGATCGTTCCAGAAATGCTGCTCCAGTTCGCGGGCGGCGTGACAGCCGATGGCGTCATCTCCGCGCATGGGGTTTCCATAGCCAATAATCAGGGTTCCAGCCAATTCGTGTTCTCCAAGGGTGGCGTGTGGCGCGGTCTTGCCTACGAACAGGAATAATCCTTTCCGACCAGGAAGGATGTGAGACGCCTCACCTTGCGGCGTGACAGACGGGTCGGAAAACCAAAAAGACAACCGCGGATTTCACGGATGAACACGGATAAGTCATTTTGAATTCCGGAGGTCACCGTCGGATGAACGGGTTTCAGCATTTATTTCTTCTTCCCCGGCAATCCCGCCGGGTTCTCGTGGGTACGTTCGCGGAAGCGCGCCTTCATGCCAGCGTTAAATCCCGTCCAAAATAGTAGGGGCTTCAGCCCCTTGGTACCTCGAATCGACGTGGGGAATAGGAGCACTGTCGTCGGCTGGAAGCCGACTCAAAACCGACAAAAATAGTCAGCCTTGACGCGGACCTGAAGGTCCGCACTACCCGAGCGTCGCAGCCTGAAGTTCCCCTCCGACCAATCACCCTTTTAGCGAGCCGGCACTCATTTCTTCTTCCCCGGCAATCCCGCCGGGTTCTCGTGGGTGCGTTCGCGAAAGCGCGCCTTCATGCCTGTTGCCATGGAGATGGCGTTCTCGCCGAATTTTACGCGCATGCGGTCGGCGGCGGACAGCGCCTGGTTCCATTTCTGGTGAGTGGTCTTCCCTTCCAGGCTAAGCTGCTCGCTCTCGGCACCGAAGTGCGACGCACACACGCCCAGCAGGCGCACCGCATCGCCATTCCAGTTAGTGCGAAACAGTTCGCGAATCGTCGCCAGCACCTCCGCATCCACGGAACTGGGCTGCTCTAGCGTGCGAGCGCGCGTGAGCGTCCGAAAATCCGAATAGCGCAGCTTCAACTGCAGAGTGCGAGCGTGCAGATTCTGTTCGCGCAGACGGCGGCAAACCATCTCCGATAGCCGTGCCAGCGTTGCCTCCAGAGCTTGCGCTTCGTTGGTGTCCACGGAGTAAGTGTGCTCGTGACTGATGGAGCGCGGCCCATCGTCCTCGCCAATATCGCCGTCGAACCAGGCGCCGGCGTCCAGCCCGCGGGCCTTGCCGGCAAGCGCCACCCCCAATGCCCCGAAATTCTTTTCCAGCCAGCGCTCCTCGTGGCGGGCAAGATCGCCAATCTTCTGGATACCCTGCTCGAGCAGGCGCTTCTCCATTACCTTGCCAACGCCTGGAACTTTGCGTACGTCGAGGGGCGCAAGAAACTCCACCTCGCAACCGGGTACGACCCACAGCACACCGTTGGGCTTGGCTTGATCGGAGCAAATTTTCGCCACTAGCCGCGACGTCCCAATCCCGATGGAGCAATTCAGTTGGGTCTCGGCTTTCATGGCCGCGTGCAGCGCATGCGCGGCGCGCATCGGCGGACCGTGGAGACGCTCGGTGCCGGTCATGTCGACGTAGGCCTCGTCGATCGAAACCATCTCCAGCTTGGGCGAGAAACGGTCCAGCACCTGGTAGACCTTGGCCGAGTAATCGCGATAGCGCTCGGGATGTCCGTCTACGAAGATGGCGTGAGGACACATCTTGGCGGCTGTGCGCAGCGGCATGGCCGAATGCACGCCGAACTTGCGCGCCGCGTAGGACGCAGCTGAAACCACCCCGCGCTCGTCGCGCTGCCCGCCGACTACCACCGCCTTGCCCTTCAGCGCCGGGTCGAACAGCTCCTCGACCGAGACGAAGAAGGCGTCCATATCGACGTGAAAGATGGTGCGCTGGATCGCAGACATGCTGTGGCGATTTTATTCCAACCGGCGGCGCTGTCGGGAGTCTCGACAGGTTGTCCTTTGCAGGTTTAGGACCGTCGACGCGACGAGCGAGGAGCGGCTATTTAAATTCGGGTCGAGCCGGATAATCGACGATGATGGCCCGGCCGTCGCTGAGGGCCTTAACCGAATGGCGGGCATTAGCGGGAACGATCGCGACCAAGCCTGGTCGGGCGACGTGCGTCACGCCGTCTATGGTCAACTCAAGCTCGCCCTCGAGCACTTCGTAGACTTCTTCCTGCGGATGGAAATGCTCGTGAATGCTGGCGCCGCGCACGAAATCGTAGTGCGCGAAAGTCATGCTCGGCGAATGAAAATAGCGCCCACGCCAGCCGGGCAGGCGCTCCACGACACGCAGGCTGTTGATGTTCACCAGCGGCATAGCGGCTTCTAAGGACGCATCCTAGCACAGCCGCGCGGTGTCAGTGCATTCTGAGTTCCTCGCCGCGCGCGATGCGACGGCAAATGTCGTGCGTGTCCTGATCGATGTGATGCCAGAATTTCTGCAATCCACCGCACAAATAGTTTAAACCTGGCTCGCCGTCGGGGGTGCGAATCAGCCGGTTCTTTGGACACTCGCCGTTGCAGGCAAAAAGATATTTGCATTCGCGGCAGCGCGTGGGAAGCGTATTGAACTTCGCGAAGCCAAATTTCTTCTGCTCCTCGGAAAAGACCATCCGCGAACTTGAAGTCTGCATGATGTTGCCTAGCTTGTATTCGGGATAGACATAGTGATCGCAGGAGTACAAACTGCCGTCGTGCTCCAGGGCCACTCCCTTGCCGCAAAACTCGTGATAGATGCACAGCTGCGATTCCTTGCCCATCCATTGCGCGACTGCAGTCTCGAACAAGTTGACGAAGACCCTGCCGATGTCGCGGCGATACCAGTCATCCCAAACCTTGCACAAGAAGTAGCCCCAATCATCAGGATCGATCGACCAGTCGGTGACCACGGAATCCGGATTCCCCGGATGAGCGGCGGGCGAATCGAACAGCGGTAGGGTTGCCGGGTCCCACTTCTGCGGAGCCACGTCGTGGAACACCTTGGGCTCGACACAGGGAATGAACTGCATCTGCCGTGGCCGCACGTCGTTCTTCAGAAAGCGATAGACATCGAGCGGCCGCTTGGCATTGACGCGATTTACAACGGTCAACGTGTTGAACGGCACGCCGTGGCGATGCAACATGCGCGACGCGGCAAAAACCTTCTCGAAGGTGGGCTTTCCATCGTTCGAGATGCGATAGACATCGTGCAACTCCTGCGGTCCGTCGATGCTGAGCCCGACCAGGAAGCCGTGCTGCTTGAGGAAAGCGCCCCACTCATCATCAAGCAGCGTGCCATTGGTTTGCAGGTCGTTTTCGATGCGCTGGTTGGGCTTTTTATACTTTTGTTCCAGCTCCACCACCTTATGAAAGAACTCCAGACCGAGCAGCGTGGGCTCGCCGCCTTGCCACGAGAAGACAACCTGGTCACGGTCCTGGCCTTCGATGTACTGCCTGATATGCGTCTCCAGCATCTCGTCGGAGATTTGGAATTTGCTCTCGCTGCCCAGCAGCTCCTTCTTGTGCAGGTAATAGCAGTAGGTGCAATCGATGTTGCAAATTGCGCCCACGGGCTTCACCATGGCGTGGTAGGCGCGGGTCGCGCCCGGCTGCGCGGGATACGGCGACAAGTCGGCAAATTGGATGAGTTCCTTCATCGGGCTACGCGTCTCTCTTTATGCTATCGCGCCGGACGCTGCCCGCCGTACCACTTCCGGGTCAAAGCTCTACGCGTGTGTTCCATAGCCTCTATTGCGAATCGCTTCGTCCGCCTAGAAGAACAGGTTCAGCATCAGACCCAACTGGTTCAACGGCTGATTGGGACTGACCCCAGTGTTGTTCTGGTGCTCGTAGTAAGGGTTGAACTCGAAATGCTTTCGAATGGGAAACAAACACCCGGCGTAGATGGCGGTGTCACTCCATTTCTCGTATCGGCTGTTGTAAAAGAACTCGACGCTGGCGTAAGGCGATGGGTGGTAGGAACGAATCCTTACCGTCCGTTCGAGCTGAAACCGGTTGCGATAGCGCCAGCTGAACCCGCCGCCCTGCCAATTCAAGTCAAATCGGTTCTGGTCACTAAGCAGCAGCTTCGCGGGCACCAACGGCAGGTTCAGCTGAGCGAAGAGTTTCATGCGGTTCGTCGGCGGCTCGCCCGGAGTGGGCAAATAGCGATAGCCGGCGGAGAGCAGCAGCGGCCGCGATTTCGAATCGTCCAGATCGAAGGTGACGATGTCCGCGAGCTTGGTCATCGGCTTCAGGTAGAAGTCCAGGCTAGGGCCTATCTCGGCTGTAATAGGATCGCCGTCCTCTCGCGTCGCCTTGGCCTGAAAATCGACGCGCAAACTCGAACCTACCTTGTAATACAGATCAATCTCGGGCAGCAACTGGTCGTTCTGAGCGCTGGCAACGCATCCCAGTCCAATCACCAATATCGCCAATGTTAGCCAGTAATTTCGCACTTAAATGATATTGGTATGAAACTGCCAACTAATCACTATCGACTATCCACTCATCACTGTCCACTGCTTTTCAAGTCCTTCACCAGCCGCTGAAAGGCCGTCTGATAGGAATCGTGGTCCTTCCAGTTGCTGAAGTCGGGGATGAAGTACTCGCGTATCTCGCGGGCCGAGTCAAGATACCCCGCTTGCATTTTGACGGGTTTGGGTTGGTGAATCCTTGCGCAACAATCGAAGGATAGCACGCGAAATCTTGTCCTGCGGATAAGTGTCAGCCAGTTTGCGGAGCTCTTCCAGTAGCGGTCCACGTCGTTGTACTGCCCCCTCACGCTTGGAATAGGTCAGCGTGCTGGCCAAACCCCTGGCCAGCCATTCACGCACGAGCGCATCGTCGGGATAAGCGCGAGCCAGGTGCCGCAGCTCCTCCAGCAGCGCGTCGCGCCGCTCCAGCGCCTCCTCCTGCTTGGCATCGACCAGCGTGTTGAACAGGCCCCTGGCTAGCCATTCGCGCACGGCCGCATCGTCGGGATAAGCGCGGGCCAGTTGCCGCAGCTCCTCCAGCAGCGCGTCGCGCCGCTCCAGCGCCTCCTCCTGCTTGGCATCATTCAGCGTGTTGTTCAGGCCCCTGGCCAGCCGTTCGCGCACGGCCGCATCGTCGGGATAAGCGCGGGCCAGTTGCCGCAGCTCCTCCAGCAGCGCGTCGCGCCGCTCCAGCGCCTCCTCCTGCTTGGCATCATTCAGCGTGTTGTTCAGGCCCCTGGCCAGCCGTTCGCGCACGGCCGCATCGTCGGGATAAGCGTGGGCCAGTTTCCGCAGCTCCTCCAGCAGCGCGTCGCGCCGCTCCAGCGCCTCCTCCTGCTTGGCATCATTCAGCGTGTTGTACAGGCCCTTGGCCAGCCGTTCGCGCACGGCCGCATCGTCGGGATAAGCGCGGGCCAGTTGCCGCAGCTCCTCCAGCAGCGCGTCGCGCCGCTCCAGCGCCTCCTCCTGCTTGGCATCGACCAGCGCGTTGTACAGGCCCATGGCCAGTTGTTCGCGCACGGCCGCATCGTCGGGATAAGCGCGGGCCAGTTGCCGCAGCTCCTCCAGCAGCGCGTCGCGCCGCTGCAGCGCCTCCTCCTGCTTGGCATCATTCAGCGTGTTGCTCAGGCCCCTGGCCAGCCGTTCGCGCACGGCCGCATCGTCGGGATAAGCGTGGGCCAGTTTCCGCAGCTCCTCCAGCAGCGCGTCGCGCCGCTCCAGCGCCTCCTCCTGCTTAGCATCATTCAGCGTGTTGTACAGGCCCTTGGCCAGCCGTTCGCGCACGGCCGCATCGTCGGGATAAGCGCGGGCCAGTTGCCGCAGCTCCTCCAGCAGCGCGTCGCGCCGCTCCAGCGCCTCCTCCTGCTTGGCATCATTCAGCGTGTTGTACAGGCCCTTGGCCAGTTGTTCGCGCACGGCCGCATCGTCGGGATAAGCGCGGGCCAGTTGCCGCAGCTCCTCCAGTAGCGCGTCGCGCCGCTCCAGTGCCTCCTCCTGCTTGGCATCGAACAGCGTGTTGTACAGGCCCATGGCCAGCAGCGGTGCAACAGCAGCATGAGTACCATCTTCCCTGGCTGCCCTAGCTGCGGTCAGCAACGCGGCTGGGTCGATGTTGCGGATACCAAAAAGAGAAAGAGCAGCGCGGCAAATTGCCTGAAACAAATTGGGAAGTTCCAAGTCTGAAGCAGCAGGAAGGAGAGTGCCGAGTGCACTCGCAAACGGCATCGTCTCAGAAGAAGTAGCTCTTACCCGGCTGCCAAGCCTGAATATGAGAGATTCGGATTCCTCCCGTAGCTCTTCCCGGTAGGCGTTTGCGAAGCACTGAAGCGCTGCCTCGCTACGCTTGGCGTGGCCATAAGACGGCGGAGTGCTGGCGTCGAGAAGCTTCGTGCGTTTGAGCGCGTCGAGAGATTTCGCCTGCAAGCCTTGTAATACAACATCGCGCAGCGCCTTCCAGCCCTCCTCACTGCCCGCTGAGGGCAGCAGTGCCAGCCGCATGGCGAGGCATCGCTCCTGGTCTGAAACCGTCGGAAGCAAAACGTCAAACTCCCCAAATCGGTAAGCGTTGGCGTCATTAGCAACTTTCTTCAGTTCCGCGCAGGAGTCAATCCTCTGGGCGTCGTAGGCGCTTGTCCATCGCGCGACTGTTCCGGGATAACCCGCAATCATGTCCAGCAACTCCTGATCGGCGACGTTGACCGTAGCAGGCACGCGCTCCTGAATGTGCTGGATCAAATCGCGGGATGCGGATTCGTCGAGATGCATCGGTGGCAGATCATAAATCTCGACCGCGCCGGGAAAACCATCCCGCAAGCTCTGGACCTGGGCTAAGGGCTTCTCGTCAGGGCGCAAGCCCAGGACGATGTGGCAGCGCGGCCACTCATCGAGGTGGCGTGCGAAGGCATCCAGGATGTTGCTTTCCAATGCGATTGCTGGGGATTTTTCCCATTGGTCGAGAACAAGGAGCATGCGGCGACCTGTGACTTGAGAGACAAGAGTGAGCAGGTCACGTCCCTGCTCAATTTGCAGGCGCGGAAGCTGCACCCCTCCGGTCAGCAGTTCGCGGTTCGCGCTCGCCAATCCCTCAAAAGTTTCCTTCACCAAACTGCCAACACCTTCGACCGGTATGGCGAGCTTTGAAAGCTTCTCAAAGATGGTGCCCACCGCTTTGCCGACATTGCTGACCAGGTCTTTTTTCTGTTGTTGCCAGGTGACCTGAGCCTGCTCCCAGTAGCTGGAGTCAGAAAGCCATCGGGTGTAGAGGTCTACCACGGCGCGAAGCAGGAGATCGGAGGTTTCACCTAACGATTCGGTAGCTCCAACCAGATATTGGGACGGAGGCTCCGACAACTGCCGCGCCAACTCAGTGAGTAGCCAGCTCTTGCCCATCTGCGCCCGGCCCACGACAGCAGTGATCCCCTTGTTTCCGGAGCGGCCAATGAGGTAGGCGAGGTCGGGAGCCCGGCCAAAGAGAATGCTGCTGCGATCTGGGAATTCACGTCCCATCGTGGCGCTGATGACTAGCTCAAAGACAAACTAAATCATTATTGAACCAACCGCACTATCGATTCGCATGTATGTCTGACGGCGTCTTAAGAGAGCCGTGCCCTTGCGAGTAATGAATGGCCCTGATTCCCGTTACAGGAGGGGGAGCAAAATAGGAGCGCTAATTGGCACCTTCGTAACTTGACCGCGGTAGCGGGCGGAAACATACTCGCAGTGTAGGGCAGGAACCGCCGGAACCAGTTGTCAGTTGCCGGTTGTCAGTTGTCAGCGGCCAACCCTCATTCTGCCGTCAACGGCAGAGGTCGCAGGTCTCGTCGAACAGCAGGTTCCCTTCGACTTCGCTCAGGGCAGGCTCTCTACTCTGACTAAAGTCCTCGGTCGGAGTAACAATCCGAGAGAGAAGTAGTGAACGCCAAGTCCTTATTCCGCAGTATCTTACGTGTAAGTCCAAGGGGCTCAGGATCTTGGCCGGGGATTATGCAACATATTGAAAAGACGCGAGTTACTAGCGAGCCTAACTCCTGTAAACACAGGATCTTACGAGCAAGATCGTGATATCAAACGAGTTACAGAAAGGGGGGGCCCCGTGAGTCTTCCTACTCTAGAAGCTACCGATACGAGTCTTTATGCGATCTGCGAGCACATCAAGCCGGGCGGCGAGCGTTGCGGTTCGCCCGCGTGGCACGATGAGAAATACTGCTATCACCACATCGAGGTGCGCAAACGCGCTCCCAAGACCAACCTCTTTGTGCGGCTTTTTAACCCTCATGCGGAGAGCCATCCTGATTACCGGTACGAGTTGCCCTATCTGGAGGACGCTGCCGCCATACAGATCGGCTTTATGCAGTTGATCCATGGCGTGGCGCAAGAGTTGATCCGGCCGGACCGGGCGAAGCTGATCCTGTCGGCGCTGCACGGCGCGGCGGCGAATTTGAGGCAGATGGAGGCGAGTAGTGCGGCCGGCGAGAAACTCTCGAAGAAGTCGCCGGAAAGAGCGAGGGTCAGTGAGAAGAAAGAGGAGAGTGCATAAAGGTGCGTACGAAAATCCCCGCCCTAGCCAAAAGATGGCTAGAACGGGGCACCCCGGCTCGGGAGAGACAACACGAAGGACTCCGTTACAATCTCTTCCAATGAGATCGCCGGAATAGCGGAGGGAGCAACATGAGCCACACTGCAACCCCGACTCGCAGCTTCGGATTTTTCCTGAATGGAAATTGGGTCACGCACGGACGTGAGATGGTGGTGACCTCTCCTTACGACCACAGCGTGCTAGCGGTGGTGTCGGAGGCGGAGCGCGACGATGTCGAGACCGCTATCGAGTCAGCCGTGCAAGCCTTCACCGCTACTCGCAAGATGAGCTCGTATCAGCGGGCCGGCGCGTTGCGCAAGGTGGCCGAGGGCATCACCGCGCGCCGCGACGAATTTGCACGCACCATCTGCCAGGAAGCCGCCAAGCCGATCAAGACGGCACGCATCGAGGTGGAGCGCGCCATCAACACCTTCCAGATCGCCGCCGAAGAAAGCACGCGCATCTCTGGCGAATACCTGCCACTGGACACGCTGGAGTCCACCAGCGGGCGTTGGGGAATGGTGCGGCGATTCCCGCTGGGTCCGGTCTTCGCCATCACGCCGTTCAACTTTCCGCTGAATCTGGTCGCGCACAAAGTGGCCCCGGCGATGGCAGCCGGTTGTCCGCTCATCCTGAAACCCGCGCTGCAGACACCCCTCTCATCGTTCTTGCTGGCGGAGATCGTGCAGGAGTCGGGATGGCCCGAGGGCGCATTGGCCGTGATGCCGCTGTCGAATGACAACGCTGCTCTGCTGGTGGCGGACGATCGCATCAAGCTGCTCACCTTCACCGGTAGCGCCGCCGTGGGATGGCAGCTGAAATCGCAGGCCGGCAAGAAGCGCGTCACCCTGGAGCTCGGCGGCAATGCCGGAGTCATCGTGCACAGCGATGCCGACCTGGAGCATGCGGCGCACCGCTGCGTTGCCGGCGGCTTCTCCTACGCTGGACAGACGTGCATTTCGGTCCAGCGCATCCTGGTTCATGAGTCCGTCTGTAAGAGCTTTACCGACTTATTGCTCAAAGGTGTGCGCCAATTGAAGTCGGGCGATCCCATGAACGAGGAGACGGATGTTCCGCCGTTGATCCGGGAACAGGATGCGGTTCGCGTAGTCGAATGGATTGACGAGGCCGTAAAGGGCGGCGCCAAACTGTTGTGTGGCGGCAAGCGCAACGGGGCCATGGTCGAGCCGGCGGTGCTTAACGGTACCAGCCCGGAAATGCGAGTGAACTGCGCCGAAGTTTTTGGACCGGTGGTGACCGTTGAGCCTTATGAGTATTTTCCCGAGGCGCTACACCAGATCAACAACTCGAATTATGGATTGCAGGCGGGGGTCTTCACGCGCGATGCCGGGCTCATCCAGATGGCGTTTGAGGAACTCGAAGTGGGAGGCGTTATTGCCGGCGACGTGCCCAGCTTCCGCGTCGACCAGATGCCGTATGGAGGCGTGAAGGACTCAGGTCTCGGCCGGGAAGGGCTGCGGTACTCGATTGAGGACATGACCGAGCGCAGGCTGTTGGTGATGGCGGTGTGATAGGAAGAGAAAAATCATTTCACCACGGAGGCACGGAGATCACGGAAAGGTGGTTTGATATGGAGAAATACAAATCCACTACAGAGGCACAACGACCAACCGGGACAACTTGAGTCGAAACCAAAACTCCGTGCGCTCCGTGTCTCCGTGGTGAATGGTTTCTAAGCTGCGAAGCGAAGGAATAATAAACTCATCAGCCGATTTGATAGTAGAAGCAATCGTGAAACGGAATTTGCCGGTAGCCAGAGTCGAGATTCAGCGTGGACTCGGCCGAGCCCAGAAAAAGATATCCATCTGGGCGCAATACCTGGCGCAGCCTGCCCAGAATTTTCTTGCGCGACTCCAGCGAAAGATAGATCAGCACGTTGCGCAGGAAGACCACGTCGAAGCGTTCCATCGCCGGCCATGGAGCCGCAAGATTCATGAAGCAGAAGCTCACGGCGTCTCTTATTTTGCGGTTCAACTCCCAATCCGACCCGCAGCGATCGAAATACTTGCCCAACAGGTGCGGAGGCAGGCCACGATTCACCTCCCACTGGCTGTAACGGCCGAGCCGCGCGCGGTTGAGGATAACGTCGGAGATGTCGGTTGCCAGCAGGTTCGGTCTGGGGTTCAGAAGACGAGGATAATGTTCGCGGACCAGCATGGCGACGCTGTAAATCTCCTGGCCGCTGGAGCAGCCGGCGCTCCAGACGTTCAGGCCGGATTCCGGCGCGGAGCGGGCCATCACTTCCGGGAGGACCACCTGACGCAAGGCCTCGAAGGGATAGCCGTCGCGGAAGAACCAGGTCTCGTTGTTGGTGATGGCGTCTACCACGCGGCGATGCAATGGGCTATAACGGTCGCGGCGCAAGGCTTGGGCCAGTTCGTCCAGAGTGGAGAGCCCTTCGGCGCAAAGCAGCGGTGTCAGCCGGCTCTCGACCAGATAGTCCTTGCTGGAGTCCAGCACAATGGACGACTGATCATGCACCAGCTGAGCCAGGTATTCGAAGGTCGTAGTCGAGACGCTCATGCAATTTTCTCGCGGCTGTTTGCACCGCAGTCGATGGGTTTGCGGCTCTCGCGCACGGTGCGCACAATCTCCGGACCGATCCTGGAAAGGGGCAATACGCGTTCCGCCAGTCCATGCTGCGTGACAAACCTCGGCATGCCCCACACGGTCGAGGTGTCGGCATCCTGGGCCCAGACTCGTCCACCTGCGCTGCAAATCTCCCGCGCCCCCCGCAGGCCATCCTGCCCCATTCCCGTCATGACGACCGCCAGCACACGTCGCCCGAAAAGATGCGCCAGGGATCGGAACAGCACATCCACAGATGGTCGGCAGGAATTCTCGGGAGGCGATTGCAAAAATTGTAATTGCTCCTGTCCGGCTGCCCGCGCGACTATGAGATGCTGGTCGCCCGGCGCAATCCACACCGTGCCCGCCACTATGGCTTCGCCGCTCGCCGCTTCCCGCACCGGCACTGCGAAACTAAGGCCAGCCGCTCGGCCAGAAACCGCGTGAACCGGGCAGGCATGTGTTGCACTACCAGCACCGGGACCGGCAGATCGCCAGGCAAGGTTGCAACCAGCTGGGCCGGGGCGTTCGGGCCTCCGGTGGAAATCCCAATGGCTACCACGGCGATTGGGGACTGTCCACGCAGGCCAGCGCGGCTGCGCAAGGACGAAGACGAAGCACAAGCAGCATTCTGCTTCCGGCACAACCTCTTGATGCGCGGAACCAGTTGCTCGCGGAGCCAGAGCAGTGCCGCACTGGAATTGGCAAAGCCTGCCGGCTTGGCGATGTAGTCTGTCGCCCCGCGGCAGAGCGCTTCTGGCGTCACCGCGGCGCCTTCGCTGCTGCCGCTAAAGATGAGGACGGGCAGATGTTCGTACTTTCGACGCAGATGCCGCAGCGTGGTCAGACCGTCCATCTCTGGCCTCTCCAGGTCCAGCGTGACCAGGTCGGACGCCTTTTGCTCCAGCATGGCAAGCGCGATTCGCCCATGGGCGGCGACGCCTGCCACTTCCATCTCCGGATCTTCGCTTATCACGCTTCGCAACAGGCCGCGCACTGCCGCCGAATCGTCCACTACCAGCACGCGAATAGGGTTCATGCTGCCGCCGTGAGAGCCGAACAAACTGGGCCTAAGGAATCTGTCGTCCCCGGCGTCGAATTCTTCAGGCGGAAAAGGCAAATCAACCACGGAGGCACCGGAACCACGGAAAAAAATCAATACAAACGGGACTCTATGCCTCGGTGTCTCTGTGGTGAATATGTTCCTGCGTGCTTGCTAGAGAGAAATATAAATCAACCACAGAGATCACGGAGCCAATCTGAATAGAAAAAGAACTCCGTGCTCTCCGTGCCTCCGTGGTGAACCGACTTTCTGCGCGAGAAAGTTCCATGTTCTCCATGCCGGAGCCTGCCCTTAGCGAAGCTGAACGGTGGTGAAATGATTTTCAGAAGACATGCAGCCGCGAGCGCATCTTCTCTGCCATGTCCTGTACCAGTCGGATCTTGGCCACCACATCGTCAGGAATGGCCGGCTGCCGCAACGCCAGCTCCGAAGTGAGCAGAATGCCGGTCACCTCGCCGCGCAACTGGTTGCGCAGGACGCGCTCCGCCAGTCCCATTGCCCACTTCTTTTCTTTCTCGGCCCGGCGCAATGCCACCTGCGCCTCCCGCACCACCCGGTCGCTGCGATGCAGCGCCAGATTTACGTAGATCGGCAAGGCCGATCCGGCATGATTCAGCAGAGTATCCAGCGCGCGAAAATCGGCCTCCAGCAGCGATTGATCGATCGCAAGGGCGTCGTACTCCGTACCCTGCAGCCGGGTCACGGCGTGCGGCACCGAGTTGGCCACGTGAGTCGGCTGCCCGGTGCCCTGTTCCAGAACTGCGGCGCACTCTTTGGCGCGAGATGAGGTGCTCACCAGCAAAATCATACGTTCCTCCCTGCGCCCTCGCAGGCACACTTCACCTGTGCCGCCGGGGCGCGGCGGTTTATCAGCCCAACAACCCTGACTGCGGCGCTCCTGGCGCCGCCGCGCTTTGGCGCGCGGCGGAGAAATCAGTGCGCCGAGCCGTATTCTTTGAGTTTGCGATAGAGCGTGGTCTTGCCGATGCCCAAACGTCGCGCGGCTTCCAGTTTGTCACCGTGCAACACCTCGATGGCACGCCATATGGCCCGCTTCTCCAATTCGGCGATGCTCGTAATGGCCTCCGGATCGGGGACCGGGCCTGGGGTTTTGGCGCTGACCTCGAAGTTGCGCAACTGGGTTGGTAAATCGGCGAGGTGAATGGTGGGAAGAGAGCAGGTCGTGCAGGCGCGTTCTACGCAGTTCTCCAGTTCGCGCACGTTGCCCGGCCAATCGTAGTTGAGCATGATTCGCAGGGCGTCGTCCCCCACGCTGTGCTGCATCTCGGTGGCGCTGTTGATCCGCTCCAGCACGTTGCCGATCAGCAGAGGAATGTCCTGCTTGCGCTCGCGCAGCGGCGGGATACGCAAGGTGAGCACGTTGAGACGAAAATAAAGGTCGCGGCGGAAGGTCCCCTGCTGCACCGCCCCTTCCAGGTCGCGATTGGTGGCCGCCAGGATGCGCACGTTGATGGGGATTGCCCGCGTGCCCCCGACCGGGCGGATTTCTTTTTCCTGGATGGCGCGCAGCAACTTGGCCTGCAAGTCAACCGGCAGCTCGCCTACTTCGTCCAGAAAAACCGTGCCGCCCTCAGCCGTGGCCAGCAATCCGTCTTTGGCCCGTACCGCGCCGGTAAAGGCACCGCGCACATAGCCGAACAGTTCACTCTCGATCAGCGTGGGCACCAGCGAGCCGCAATCCACCGGAATGAAGGGGCGGTCGCGAAACGGCCCGGAGTAATGAATGGAACGCGCCACCAGTTCCTTGCCGGTTCCACTCTCGCCCAGAATCAGCACGGGATGGGTGCTGTGGGCGGCCTTGGCGATGATGCGGTACAACTTCTCCATCTCCGGCGCATGACCTACCAGCTGCCCGAAGCCGTGCTTCGACTTTACCTGTTCCCGCAGCAGGCGGTTCTCGGCGGTGAGCTTCAGGTGGGCCGCAGCCCGCTCCAGCATAAGGCGCAGCTCCTCGAAGTTGAACGGCTTGGTAACGTAGTCATAGGCGCCCAGCTTCATCGCCTGTACCGCCGATTGCACCGTGGCAAACCCGGTCATGACGATGACCAGGACCTCAGGACGGCGCCGCCTGATCTCGCGCAAAACTTCCAGACCTCCACTGCCCGGGAGCCGGAGATCCAGCAGCACGACATCCGTGCTCCCGCTCTCCAGGGCCTGGTAGGCGTGTTCGGGGCTATCGGCCACACGGCTGTTAAAGCCCAGCGAGTGAGCCACTTCCCGGCAGGACTCGCGCATAGAGCGCTCATCGTCGACGATTAGGAGGTTCAGTCCAGTGTTTTCGCAGGTCGGTTCGTCAACTGCCACCTTCTCAATGGCATGCACGTGGGACATCCCTTCTGCGGCAGGCCCGCCCCCAGATGGCGGCGCCGGATTGATTTGGTTTTCCGTACTCATTACCATCATCCCTTTTTGGGAAACGTGCTAGTGCAAGCGTCACATCCCGATGTGAGTTCAACTTCCGCGCGCGAGGAAAAAACAGGAGCCGGGCGGGTATCCATCCGGGGCGGTAGGTTCACCGTTTTCCCGGAGTCAACATCCGGCCCCTGGGCCGTCACCGTGATCCTTCGCTTGCTTGCGAGCTTGGCAGGCGCGGCGTCGCGCCCATCTGTTTCGGTCGCCAGGGGATAAAGCGGCCGCTTCAATTCCAGTCCGGCGCTGGCGTATCTACAACCGTCGGCCGGTTCCGTCGCTTCTGTCGCTAGGCGGCTCAACAGCCGGTTCATCAACTCACCACCACGCTGGGCATTGCGCTCGAGCTCGCGTAACGGCCGTTTCAAGCGGCTGTAGGGAGGCAGCCTCCATCCCAGCACCTGCGCATTCATCAGCACGGCGGTAGTGGTGTTGGCGAGTTCATGTACCAGATCGGCAAAGTCGCAATAGAAGGCGCGCGAGGAGCGTAGATTTCCCGGATCACACCCCTCGCGGCCTTGCTCGGCGGAGGACACCTGTGTGGTTTGGTCGTTGCAAAAGACCGGGCGGGAATCAAGGTCGCGCGCAGGAAGTTCCCTTTGGTTGGCGCCCGCATCCCTGGGATGGCTGATCGTATTCATGCCCGGTCCCTTCTCGACTTTCTGCTAACTCAACTTACCTACGCCCTGTAGAGAGCACCTCTGCCGCCAAACCCGGCACCCACGTTGAACCATTGATTCAATTGAGGATTTCCCAAATCGCCGCGCAGCCGCAACCGGGATTACCCACAGCGCAAGTTTCACAATGAAACTCGTTCTATGTAAAAAGACGTTCAAGTGCCCTTGAAGGCAGGACTTGGGCGCTTTCCTGTTTGAGGAAGGAAAATTCGAAATCGGGAAGACAGAAGGAAGAACCTCTAGCACTCAGCAATCAGCAATTAGCCTCTAGCAATTAGTAAATGGCACCTGACGATTTGGCAGCCAATCATCGATCGACAATCACGAGTCAGCACAAATCGTCGAAGTGCCAATTGCTAAATGCTAAATGCTAAATGCTAAATGCTGATTGCTAGTTGCTGCTAGTTGCTTTTCCCTCCCCGGCATGCCCCGACGCCGACTCCACCGTGTTCCCCTGTTCCAGCAAGAGGCCATTGTAAGCGGAGGCGGCCAGCAAGTGCCCCTGATAGTTCATCGCGCTGCGAATGGAGACTCCCGCATCGGGCGTGAGTTGCCAGCTGCGTCCATTGTCCTTGCTCTCATACACGCCGTGGGTGAAGCGGGCAGTCGCCAGCAGACGCTGCCCGGCGGGATCGTAGTACACAGCAAACACCTCGCGCGAAGGAAGCCCGCCGAGGGTGTGCTGCCAGGTGCTTCCGCCATCGCTCGAGCGCAGCGCGCCTTCGCGCGTTCCCAGCCAGAGGGAACCGTCCGGACACGCCGTCAAGTCATAGATCCCGGTGACGTAATGAGGGTAAGCGAGCTCGGTCCAGGATGCGCCGTCATCCTTGGACAGGAAAATATGCGTGGGACTCACCAGGGTAATGCTCCCCTCGGCAAAGTGGTTCACCACAAGGAAGTCGCTCTCGCCCTGCACTGGCTCGCCGTACCACTTCCTGCCCTGGTCGATGCTGGTGAAAAGTCCCTGGTCGGTGGCAGCATACCAGACCTTATCGCCGATCTCCAGCGAGCGCACCCGTGGCGCCTTCTCCGGCGGAATCACTGCCCCCAGCGGGGACTTAGCCGTGGTATGGGTCGTGGTCACGTGTTTCGCGCCAGCCTTCGCATTCGTCTCGCTTGTCTTGGCGTGGCTGGGCGCGGATGCCGCAGCTTGCTCGCTGGCCGGCGGCATCTTGCCGAAAATCATCGTCGCCGGGAGCCAGGTTCCATTCAACGAGCTCAAATAAAAAATCCCATGGTTGGTGCCCGCAAAGATCACGCCGCCGTCGTCCTGTTGCAGACTCAGGATGTCGCGCTCGTTCAAACCGCGATTGGACTGGCGCCAGCTCTGGCCGCCATCCTCGGAGAGAAAGAAACCGCCGCGGTCTTTATCGTTGACCACTCCCACATAGAGACGGTTAGGGTCCTTGCGGTCGACCACAACGCCGCCCACTACGCGATGAGAAAACCCGCGGTTCGAGCTCACATAATGGTCAAAGCCATCGTCGCTGGCGAGCACGCCGCCGCGATCGGTCGCCAGCAGAACGCGCTCCGGCTGCCGCGGATCGATGAGGATGTCGTTCACGATGATGTCCGGCGCCGAGTACAGCTCCCAGGTAGTGCCGCCGTCCAACGTCTTCCACAGCCCCCCGGTAGTGCCGGCATACAAGATGCCCGGCCGTTTAGGGTCCTGCTTTAAGACTCGGGTGCGAATTGCCGAGTGGGGTATGCCTCTGATGCGCGAGAAAAGCGTGCCCGCATTCACGCTCTTGTAAATTCCCGAACACGCGCTAACGAAAACCGCACTCGGACGGCCAGGGTCGATGATGATGCTGAAGACGTCGGAATCCAGAAGCATTCCTTCCCGGATGCTGTGCCAGTTCTTGCCTCCATCTTCGGTTTTCCACGGCAGATGGAAGGTGCCGGCATAGATAACGTCGGGGTCCACGGGATCGATGGCGACCGACTCTATGTTCTTAATCTCAGGATGGTTCTCGGGCGAAATTCTGGTCCATGTGGCGCCGCCATCGCGGGTGCGGAAGAGCCCGTCGAGCGCACCCATCACCAGGGTGTTGTGATCGCTCGGCGCCATGGCCAGGGCGCGCGCCGATTTGCCGTGCACCATCGCCAAGGCGCGCCAGGTGCGCCCCCCGTCATCGGAGCGGAAAACGTCGCCCTGGTCTTTATCGTAGAGGCTCCACCCGGCTACATAGATGGTTGCCGGGTTCGCAGGATCGAAGACGATGTGGTCCAGAACGTAGTCGTCGCCTGCGCCGAGGTGAACGAACGGCCTCCAGGATCCTCCCCCGTCGCGCGAGACAAATATCTGCCCTGCGCTGGTTCCCAGCAGGATGTGGTTGGGGTCGGAGGGATCGTAAGCCAGGCTGCGCACGTCGCCACCCTCGGGGCCCAGCAGCCGCCAATCCGAAGCATACGATGCAATGGCTGCCAGCATAGCGAGACAGACCACGAGTTTGGCCACGGAAAAAATAAGTTTGCGCATAACCAAAGCCGGCACGGAACCAATGATTTACTAAATCATAACCCTGAGTCAGCGCTCTGTGTAGCTGACACAGGCCCCGGGTATCCGCTAGGTAAATCCGCCGCAACCGGCCATCGCCACGGCCCACCGCGGGATTTATTGCGGAGTGAGGGGAGTCACGCAATCGCGGATTGCAGCATCTTCCGTCGAAAAGCGCCGAGACCTTCGTCCTGCTCATCCGGAAAAAAATCCTTTCCATCCACGGTTGTTTTTCCTCTTTGCAACCTAAAAAAACCGGTGGGAGGCTTGCACCCCCACCGGTATAGGATCCCCTCAGGGTATCCGGTTATTGTTGCGGCGCGCTGGCCGGCACCGCTGCCTTCTTGGCATGGTGATGCATTGGAGCCGCCGTCTTCGGTTTCGGATAGGCGTTCTCACTCGGCGTCACCACCGACTCATCAACCGCCGTCGTGCCTTGCAGCGCAGGAGAGTTAGCGGTATTGGCGCCCTGCGGTACCCAGAAGATATCCGCGACGTGGTCCTTGCCCGTACCTTTACGCACCTCGACACGGCTGGGGTCGATACCCTGTTGCTGTACCAGGTACGCTTTGGCATTCACAGCACGCTGCGCAGCCAGGTCCATCGGGTGTTTGTTCTTGCCTGTCCCGATCATCGGCTGCGGTTCGCCATCGGCGTAACCGACGATTACCAGCCGCGCGTTGGGATCGTTCTTCAATGCGGTCGCGTCATCATCCAGGAGCGCCTTAGCTTCGTTATCAACGCGCCAGGGGATGTACTTCTGCTTGGGACGCTTGATGAACTCGATCGGCGTCCGCGGGGTCACATCCGGTTTGGGCGGAGGATTCTCCACCACCACCGAGCAGGTGCCCGTACCGGTCAGATGGCGAGCATCGGTTGCGGTGACCGTGATGGTGGCCGTTCCTGGCACCATTCCCGCCGTATCCAGGGTGGCTGCGTTGCCAGTTCCACTGATGGTGCCGCCGCTGGAGGCGTACGTGACACTGCTGATGGCCGAGTTGTCCGGGCTGCTCACATGCGAGGCGACCGCCACGGCCGTTCCGGCCTGAACACTCGACGAATTAACCGAGCAGCTCACCACCGGCGGATTCATCGGCTTGGGCTTGACAACGAACGGAGCCGAGCAAGTCGCCGAGTTCATCTTCTTCATCTTGGCGTCGGTCAGGGTCGCATTCGCGGTGTAACTTCCACCTGCTACGCCCGTCGTATCGATCTTGGCCGATTGCGCATTCGCTGTATCCAGCTTGCCGCCGTTGGTCGTCCAGGCATAGGTGACGGCATGCTTCGGATTGAAGTTGCTGCCCGTGGCGGTGACCGATACCGGTTCGCCTTCCATCACTTCGCCAGGCGTGGCCGTACAAGTGGCAGCCAACGCGGGAGTGTAGTAGTTGCCCAAGTTGACCACTAAACCGGCAGTCAGGCGGATGCTGTTCCAATGGGTGTCGAAACCTGGAATCAGAGGATGATAGCTGGTGTAGATGTAATCGACCTGGGCCAGGCGGACCGCAAAGCGGTGAGTTATGTTCAGGTCGAAACCACCGCCGGCGCCTATTGCAGGCTTCCACTCAGAGATGTAGGTCGGCGGATCGATGTACGCCGTGCCGGCAAAAGCTCGGAAGAAGGGAGAGAAGGTATCAGTGTGATACTTGTACTGCACTCCTCCCAGGATGTATCCGACATCGGTGTCCTCCCCGAAGTGGCCGCTGCCGTCCACCATGATTCCCACGTTGTGGGCTGCCGGAAGGTAGTAGGTGTTGGAAAAGTCGAATCCCGTCGCGATATCTTCGACCATGTAGCCGTAGTCTACCCGGCCGTTAGGGTGTAACCACGAGTACCCGCCGAAGACTTCATCTTTGGGCTGAATATCAGTTTGCCCTGACGCCAAGACGCCCAACACACACAGCGCAAACGCCAGTACAAGCGACGTCGCAATAACACGTTTTGTGACTACCGCAATACGGGAAGACATTCGCGAACCCTCCGGGGGACTAAGACCAACCGCAAGCAAAGTGCCCTGGTTTGAGGCACCTCAATTGTCTTAGTACCAGCTAATTGTCCTGTTTGCAACCACAAACAGGAGCAGCCAGAGAAACCAGAAGAAAAGACACTCTTCAGATAACAATTTGCCTTGGCTATCTGTGGAGCTGCCAAAAAACCCAGTATCTCCGCGGTGAACGCCCCGTCAACAATTTGTCCCGTGCAACCCTCAAAGCGATTTGTAAGCGGTCTCCATGGGTACCATTACTGCTGGCTTGCAGATGAAGTGCGCTGGCCCGCATGCGTCGAGTCCGACGCGGACTCGACAACAGTGTCTTGCTGCAGCAGCAAGCCGTTGTAGAACGATGCGCCCAACAGGTGTCCCTGATAATTCAGGGCCGCGCGAATAGGAACGCCCGCATCCGAGCTCTTCTGCCAACTCTTTCCGTCATCCTTGCTCTCGAATACGCCATCCGTGTGCAGGGCGGTGGCCAGCAAACGATGGCCTTCAGCATCGTAGCGGACCGCCAATACTTCATTCTTGGGAAGTCCCACTGCACCTAGATAACGCCAGCTCTGGCCGCCGTCAGTTGAGCGCAATGCACCCTGCCGCGTGCCCAGCCACAGCGACGAATCGGGTGTAAGGGTCAAGTTGTAGACGTGGGTGGCCCATTGGGGAAGGACGACCGCATTCCAAGTCTGGCCGTCATCGTGTGAGATGTAGGCGCCCTTCGGGCCGGCCAGGGTCACGGTGCCATTGTCGTAGCTATTCACCGCACTGAAGTTGCCCTCTCCCGCCACCGGCTGACCGTACCATTTCTTTCCCTCGTCTACGCTGATGAACAATCCTTCATCGGTGGCCGCATACCAGGCCTTTTCTCCAATGCGAACCGAACGCACACGCGGTGCGGTGTCCTCGGGAATCACCGCCTCAGCCGGAACCTTGGGTTTCGTTGTATGGGCCTTATGTCTGGAGGCCGCAGTCGCTTTGGAAGACCTGGGTTTTACCACCTCCGGCTCCGGCGTCGGTGGCTTCGGCTGCCATTCGGGCACCGGACCTCTAATCATCGCCGCCGGCGTCCAGGAACCGCCCACCGACGCCAGCGAAAAGATCCCGTGATTGGTCCCGGCAAAGAGAACTCCGTTCTCCGCCTGCTGCAGGCTTAGAATGTCGCGGTCCGCCAGGCCGCGGCTGGACTGTCTCCAATTTTTTCCCGCGTCATCCGAGTAGAACAATCCGCCCATGTCCTGGTCGTTAACCACCCCCACGTAAAGTTTGTTGGGGTCCTTGCGATCGGCAATCACTTCCCCGACGACACGATGCGAGAAGCCGCGGTTGGAGGCTGTATAGGACTTAAAGCCGTCGTTGCTCACCAGCACTCCGCGCATATCGGTGGCCACCAGCACGCGCTCCGGATTACGAGGATCAATCAGCACATCGTTCACGATAACGTTAGGCGCGGTCACCAGCTTCCACCGGGCGCCGTTGTCTTCCGTCTTCCAAAGGCCCCCGGTGGTGCCCGCATAAACGATTGAGGGACGTTGCGGGTCTTGATGCAACACGCGGGTGCGAATCGCCGAGTGCGGAAGTCCCTGAACGCGGTGGAACAGTTCGGCTCCGTTCTCGCTTAGATAAATTCCGGAACACGCACTGGCATACACTCGCGAAGGCTTTTTAGGATCGACAATGATGCTGAAAACATCGGAATCGTCGAGTATCCCTTCCTTGAGGTTGTGCCAGTTCGCTCCGCCGTCAGTGGTCTTCCACGGGAGATGTCTGGTGCCGGCGTAGATGATATCGGGGTTCTGCGGATCGATGGCGACGGAGACAAAGTTCCTCAGGGAGGAGTGGTTCTCGATGGCCTGAGTGTTTTCCGGCGTAATGCGCTCCCACGTAGCGCCCCCATCTCGAGAGCGGAAAACTCCGTCCAGCGCGCCAATCACCAGGGTGTTGTGATCGCTGGGCGCCATAGCCATGGCGCGGATCGACTTGCCATGCGCGCCCATCAGCTCGCGCCAAGTGTGGCCGCCGTCATCGGAACGAAAAACACCACCGTCGTTGTCGTTGAATAGGCCCCAGGCCGCCGCATACACCGTGGCTGGATTGGTAGGGTCAAAAACGATGTGATCGAAAACGTAATCGTCACCCGTGCCCAGGTGCGCGAACAAGTTCCACGAATTTCCCCCGTCCTGGGAAATAAATAGCTGACTGGAACTGGTTCCGATCAAAATGCGGTTAGGATCGCTGGGATCGTAGGCGAGGCTGCGCACATTGCCACCCTCCGGTCCTATCAACTGCCAATCGGATGCAAAGCTACCAGCGGTGAAGATCAGTGTTACGCAGAAAACCAGCGTGGCCAGAAAAACAGATTGCTTACCCACAGTAGACAACACTCCTGCCTTTTGATATGGCGTGCGCGTCCTGCGCACCTAAGGAACGAACACCTAGATTTGAATGATAACTCGGAGCTGCCGGCGATGCACCCTTCCAGGGCAGCCCGTATCGAACCGGTAACTCCCTGGGCTGCAGGCCGAGTGCCGTGCCGGCCGGCAAATCACGTTAGCAAGGTTGCAAATCCCCTACGCGTCGAACCCCTTCAGGGACCTGGGGCCGCAGCGCCATAAAGAAAAAGGCCGGCGAGATACCAATCTCTCGCCGGCCTGAGTTAGCTACAGCACTAGACTATTGGGCGGGAGGAGCCGCCGGCTTAGCCTTGTGCGTCTTCATCTTCTTGGCAGGCGCATTACGCGACTGCGGCTGCACTGCGGTTTCGTCAACTACGCTGCCCTCTTCCGTCTGCCCGGACTGCAGGCATCCCTCAGGCACATAGTAGAAGTGAGTCGCCTGACCCTTGACGCCACCGTCACGAGGCTGGACGCGGCTGGCGTCAACCTTGTTCGGACCGTCCGTGGTCAGGTAGTACTTGACGTTGACCGAGCGCTGCGCGCCCAGCGTCTTTTCGGTTACGACTTCCTTCTCGTTGGTGTAGCCAATGATGTCCACCTTGCCGGAAGGCATCTGCTGCAACCGCAGAGAAAGTTTGTCGAGCGTGTCCTTGCAATCGTTGTCTACACGCCACGGTTTCTTGGGGTTCTTCTCGAAGGTACACTCGCCCCAATCCTCGATGACGCCGCACTTCTGTACCGGCGGCACGGTAACCGACGCCGTGCAAGTACTGCTCTGAGTAACCGGATTCCCACCGGTGCGATTAGTCGTCGCCGTGCCGGTCACGGTGATGGTGTTGCCCGCGTCCGCATTGGACGCCGTCAGTGTGGCAGTGGTATCGGTACCGCTTACCTGACCACCGGTGGCCGACCAGCTATAGGTCATTGGCCATCCTTGCGGGTCGGTGGCCGTCATCGTGATAGTGGAAGTCTCACCCACCGCAATCGTGGTTGGGCTGGCCGAGCAGCTGACCACAGGCGGTTGCGGCTGCTTGACGGTGAAGGCGGCTGCGCACATCGCCGGCTTGACCGGATCCGGCTTGCCCAAGAGGGAGTGACTGCCGGAATCCATGTGAATCAATTTGAGGTCGGTGAGCGTCGCATTCGCCGAATAGCTTCCCGCCGCCACACCGGTGGTGTCAATCGTGGCAGTCTGGGAGTTGGCACCGTCCACCTTGCCACCACCATTGGCTAACCAAGAGTAGGTGATCGTGTGCTTCGGGTTGAAATTGGTGCCCGTGGCGGTCACCTTCACCGAGTCTGGCGCAAAAACCTCGGTCGGCGTAGCCGTCGCCGTGCAGGAAAGCGGCGGTTGGTAGTAGGTGCCTAAATTCCAAACTACGCCGGCCGCAAGGCGAATGCTGTTCCACTGGGTATCGCCCGTCAGGTAATGCGCGCTGTAGTTCGTATAAATGTAATCAACCTGCGCCAGGCGGATCGCGAAGCGGTGACCTATGTTCAAGTCGAAACCGCCGCCCGCGCCCAACATCGCATTCCACTCAGCCTTGGTAAGTGCTGGATTGATATAGGACGCGCCGACAAATGCCCGCACAAACGGCGAGAAGGTATCGGTGTGAAACTTGTACTGAATACCGCCGTCGATGTAACCGACCTCGGTGTTGTCGCCACCGAAATGGCCGCTACCATCGAAGAGAAATCCCAGGTTGTGCGCCTCGGGAAGGTAATAGACGTTCGAAAAGTCGAAGCCCTTCGAGATATCTTGGACCTTGTAACCAAAGTCGACTTTGCCGTTGGGGTGTAACCACGAATACCCGCCAAAGACTTCGTCTTTGGGCTGAATTTCAACTTGCGCTGAAGCAAGGACGCCCAACAGACACAGTACTAACGCCAGCGCAATTGATGTCGCCAGAAGGCGTGTCGGGACTATTCCAATACGAGAAGGCATTCTAAATCCTCCGGAACTCTAGCAGTACCGTAAGCAAAGTGGCCCAGCTTAGGTTCGTTTCAATTGAGTACAAGTGCAGGCACTAACCCTGCTCGCAACCGGAACTGATTGTACAGCAACACGGAAGATTAACAAAGCTTCTCTCGTTGTATCCAGCTTATTCTTCAGGACTATTTACTGACTTTGCACCCCCTTCCCTAAGCGTCCGTCGCGTCCCTTAGCCAGCCAATTTCGAACTCCGCTTTAAGCAGCTAAGGCTTACTGATCGTCGGCATGTGCGCCAGGATTGCTAGTTACCGCACTTGGAGCTTTGGGCAACGCCTGGCCTGTGAGCCACTCGCATTCGGGCCTTAAAGTCACTCCGCTTGCAAAATACGTTGGTTTTCGACGTATGTCGTTTTGGGACAAATACCCCAAAAGTGTTACTTTAGTGCAGTTCCTCCTTGTGCCCTTTCTCGACACGCCAAGCGGATCGAGACTGTACTCCGAGGAACTAGCTCGCATCTAAGCACAGTGTTCCACGGTCTATACTGAGGCCGGCATCCGAGTCGCAAGAGGCTGTGTTCCCCTATGGTTCGCGAGAAAATCCTGATCGTCGAGGACGAAGAAAACGAACGAACGGGCATGGCGGAACTGCTGCGGACCTGGGGCTATGACACCGAAACCGCCGAGGATGGGGCGGAGGGTCTGGAAAAGGTCGAGTCCTGGAATCCGGGCATTGTAATCACCGACCTCAAGATGCCGCGCATGGATGGCATGGAGTTACTGCAGCAGATTGCGACCCAGCCGCAGCCGGTCGCAGTTATTCTGCTCACCGCGCAAGGCAGCGTGGACGCCGCTGTAAGCGCCATGAAGATTGGCGCCTTCGACTTTATCGAGAAGCCGGTGAACCCTACCCGGCTGCGTAACATTCTGCTGAACGCCTCACGGATTCGCGGCACCGAACGCGAACTGGAAGCCAGCCGTCGCAAGCTGCGCGACGTCGGCGTACTCGGCTCCCTGGTCGGGCCCTCAAAGAAAATGCAGGAGATATTCCGCCTCATCGAGATGGTGGCCCCGAGCACTGCCTCGGTGCTCATCACCGGGGAAAGCGGGACCGGCAAGGAACTTGTAGCGCGCACCATTCATTCGCTCAGCAACCGCAAGCCCAAGCCGTTTGTGGCCATCAACTGCGCTGCGATTCCGGAAACGCTGATCGAAAGCGAAATCTTCGGACATGAAAAGGGCGCTTTCACCGGCGCGCTGGAGCGCCGCACCGGCTGCTTCGAGCTGGCGGAAGGCGGCTCGTTGCTGCTGGACGAAATCGGCGAGATGCCAATCGGCACTCAGGCCAAATTGTTGCGCGTGCTCGAAGACCGAAAGCTGCGCCGCCTGGGCAGCAAAAGCGAGACGTCCGTGGATGTGCGGGTCCTCGCTGCCACTAACAAACCTCCAGAAGAAGCCGTGGCGCGCGGCAGTTTACGCAACGACCTTTACTATCGTTTGAACGTCTTCAATATTCATTTGCCGCCGTTGCGGGAGCACAAAGACGATCTGCCCGACCTGGTGCAGTCCTTACTCGCTGACATGAACGAAAAGCACGGCCGCAATGTGGCCGGCATCGGCGATGCCGTGACCAGCGCCTTTCAGGCGCACGCCTGGCCGGGCAATGTTCGCGAATTGCGCAACACCCTGGAGCGTGCGGTCATCGTTTGCGATGGCCCCCTGATCGAACCGAAGCATCTGCCGCCAGGATTTGGCCAGGTGGCCCCGCGGGCTCCGGTGCAAGAGGCCAATGCAGTGCGTCTGGACGTCGGCACCACCGTGAACGAGGCCGAGCGGCTGCTCATCTTTAAGACTCTGGAATCCACCAATAACAATAAGACGCGCGCCGCCGAAATCCTCGGCATCAGCCTGAAAACTCTGCACAATAAGTTGAAGGAATATGGCGCCCAAGCCGCCAACGAGGCCGCCGAGGCGGTAGGCTGAAAAGACGCCATTCGCTTTTCGCCATTCGCTTTTCGCCAAACCCAAAGAGCCGCCATCCGACGAGATCGCCATAAACAACGGATTCCGAGCCGAACACAACGGCCGAGCAGCAGACGGCAGAGCGAAAGGCGAAGAGCGAACAGCGACTAGCGATGTCTCGATTGCGAATCTGTCGCACGCCCCTGTACAATAAATCCTGCTTCCTGATCAGCGAGTTGACTTCCTGACTCGCATCCACTCGCCGAAGTGGCGGAATTGGCAGACGCGCATGGTTCAGGTCCATGTACCCGCAAGGGTGTGGGGGTTCGAGTCCCTTCTTCGGCACCAAATTTGCTCATTAACAGAGCTCTTACCGATATCTCCTTTTGACATCGCTCCTTGTGCACGCAAGGAGACAAGCCCATTAACTACTCTTTACTGTTCTGATACGATGCACAGGCCGGATGTCCAAATCAGAGATTCCGGATCAAAACATTTTCAAATCCACCTGGAGGAAACACCATGCCCGGAGATTTGCTCGCAGAAAACACCGGACGGCGGGTCGTGAGACGAGTGCTGGAAACGGCCCCGCTGACGGTCGAAGTTACGTTTGAGGAGACTGGCACCGTGCTGGGAGTCGCCACAAATGGATTGGGGACCTACACCTCGGTTGTGAGACCAGACGGTAGCGTTTATGGAGAGGGCCAGGGCGCGCTCTTTACCTCGGATGGCGAGGGGGTCACGTGGAAAGGCTCAGGGCTAGGAAAACTAGCGGCGGGCGGCGCGGTCAGTTACCGCGGGATTCTGTACTTTCAAACAACCTCGCAGAAGATGGCGCGGCTGAATGCAGCGCCTGGCGTCTTCGAATACGAGGTTGATGCCGAAGGAAAGACCAAGACCAAGGTTTGGGAGTGGAAGTAAGAGCGGCAATTTTGACGGGCATGGCCGGAGACGGTCACGCCCATGGCGCTGGCGGCATGTCGTTCGCGGTTGAGGGACTTATGAATTTGCGTCAACTCATCGAAGACGCCCGCACCCTTGGCGGACACAAGACGAAGAAGGATGCCGTTACCGCGGCGCTCGCTGAATACGTTCAGCGGAACAAGCAGATGGGCATTATCGAACTATTCGGCACCATCGACTACGACCTTGCCTACGATTACAAGGCGGCACGGCGCCGCAAACGGTCTTGAACCTTGGTGGACACGTTGCCCGGAGCGCTAGCTCAACGAGTCCACCTTCGAACGTTAAAGAAATATCTACCTCTCGTGCTATACGAGTGAACCAGCCGAGCGGGCTTCCGACCTCACCGGTCCGGCCATCGCCGGCATGTACTGAATGGCCAGCAACGTCTCGTCGTCGGCGCTCTCTGCGGCCCCGCGGAACGCTGCCAGTCTCTGCTTGCAGGCCTTCACCAGCGTCATCGGACAAAATGCCGGTGGCTGCTCCGCAATCAGCTTTCGCAAGGCATCGACGCCATACTCCTCGCCATCGCCATTGGCAGCCTCGCTCACTCCGTCGGTGTACAGCACGACGGTGTCGCCGGGCGACATCATGGTCTTCACCACCTTCACGTTATCGTCGGAGAAGAAGCCCAGCGGCTTGCAGTTGCTCTCGAACGTGGTCACGCCGGACTTGCCTGCCAATAACACCGGCAGATGACCGGCATTGGCCAGCTCCAGCTCGCCGCTGTTCGAGGTGCGTCCAAACGCCAGCGTGGCGTACTGATGCGGCAGCGCACTCTCGCGGAAGAGGCGGTTGGCGCGCACCATCAACTCCTGCACCGACAGCCGCAACGGGATCAACGAGCGAAACACCGCACGCAGGTTCGAAGCCAACATGGCGGCGGCCACTCCTTTGCCAGAAACATCGGCCATGATGAAATTGAGATGGCCATCGTCTTTGATCACATCGCAGTAGTCGCCACTGACCATTCCCGCGGGCTGATAGTGATACGAAATTTCCCAACCTGCGATGGCGACGTCCTCCGGCGGCAACAAGCCTTTCTGGATCTGCGCGGCCAACTCCAGGTCGTACTCCAGCGCGCGCTGCTGCTTCGGGGTGAGGCACTCCAAGCAAACTCGCGCCAGTGGATTCGTCAGCAACTCTTCTTCTTCCACCGTGCCCTGGCACACTTCGCATACACCGAAGGCGCCGTGCTCGATACGATGTAGGGCGCTGTCGACTTCATTCAACAGGCGCAGCACCTGTTCGCTCTCGCTGCCAGCGAGCACATCGCTCAGCCGCTCACGTCCGGCCAGCAACTGCTCCCGGACATGGTCCACGTAAACCGTTTCACCCATCGCCATAGCTAACCACCTTATACAAGTTAGAGGGTTACAGATGAGAGCCGGATGCAGTCTTTTTTCCCCGCAAGATGTCTCTTATTGCGGCATTTCGCGTTCTGTCACGCTGCCGAAGCCGCGTCTCACGGGCGAATCGAAGGCCCCGTGCCCCAATCTCAACTCTAGCTCTCGGCTTGCCCGTCGTCATTCCGCATCTTGCGGCCAAAGTAATTTCGATTTCCATGGCCGGACTTATCTGTCATGCAAAAATCGGCGACGCCGTAGCATCGCCGATAGATCGGTCGCGGAATCTAACGAGGCAAACACCAGGGACAACCTAGGAGGTTGCTGGTCCCTCAGTGGCTGGCCGGCGTGCACGTGTCGGCTATGTGCTTTATGGTCTTCACTCCAATTGCAGGTACGACGTGAGCGGTGGATGCAACGCCCTGTTCAGTGGTGCTGGCAGTCCTCGTCCGGGGCGTACCGGTGACTTCAATTTCGTGCCCGACGTGTTTGCTGAGCTTGGTGGCGGCGCCGGTCAGCTGATGGACATCCCCATTACTTTCGGTAAGGCTGTAACGACCGTTAGCAACCGACAGGCACCCTTGAGCCGTCATCGTGTCGGACTTGCCCATGGTCTGGCCCGCGTCTTGAGCCTGCAGCCAAACCGCGGAAGTTAGTAACACCAGAGTGAACATCAATGTCTTAAGCAAAATCGTTCTCCTTTTCGGTTTGCGACTTCGATGTCAGTTAAGGTTGGCCGGATACGGAACTCGGCACCATTATCCGTGATTCGATCGCGGAGCTACGCTCCTAACATGATTCGACCGGATCGATTGCCCGGCTACTTGCACGTCTCGGCGGTCTGCTTCACGCTTTTCACTTCAAAAACCCATTGCGTCACTGCATTCGATGCGGCTCCGGCGTCGGTGGTGTCTATGGTCCTCACCCCGGTCTTACCGGTGACTTCCACTTGATGTCCGACATAGTGCTTAAGCTTCGCCGCCCCGCCGGTAAGGTGATGGACCGTTTCCGTGTCGTCGATAAGATTGTACTGCCCCTCCGACATGCGCAGGCAACCCTCAATGGTTTCCGGGCCGGAGGTCTTGCTGTTCGCCTTGCCGGTCTCCTGGGCTTGCAGCCAGGCAGCAGAAAGCAACAGCATAAAGCTGACTATGAGTGTCTTGCGCAACCACCGCCTCCTGGCGCTCGCCTGCGGCCTATTATGACAACAACCCTTCTACCACGCCATAACTTTCCGCCAACGCGGAGTCCAGCGCGGCAGGATCTTTGCCGCCCGCCTCGGCCATGTCGGGACGCCCACCGCCTGAGCCGCCCACCTTCTTCGCAACTTCCGCAATGATCTTTCCGGCCTGCACGCGAGAAGTGAGATCTTTCGTTACGCCGACGATTAGCGCTACTTTACCGTCGGCGACCGAGCCAAGCACCACCACGCCTGAGCCTAGTTTGTTGCGCAGATTGTCGATCAGAACGCGCAGTTGCGCGCGCTCCAGATTGTCGGCGCGCGTGGCTAGAACTTTCACGCCCTTCACCTCGCGCACGTTTTCTGCTGCCGATTGGACTGAGCTCGAGGCCGACTTCATGCGCGCCTGATCGAGTTCCTTCCGCAGCTTCTTTAGCTCTTCTTCGCGGCGCTCGAGCTCCTGCTTCAGCGCGTCGGCAGGAGACTGATCGTCGCCGCCGCGGACCAGCGTCGACACGACATTTTCCAGCTGATGGTCTTTGCGGAAGTGGCGCAGCGAGCCTTCTCCGGTGACAGCCTCTAATCTGCGAACTCCACTCGACACGCTGCCTTCCTTTAATACCTTGATAAGCCCGATCTCGCCGGTGGCCGAGGTGTGCGTGCCGCCGCATAGCTCGGTGGAGAAGTCGCCGATGCGAATGACGCGCACGCGGTCGCCGTACTTTTCGCCGAAGAGCGCCATCGCGTGATACTCGTTGACGGCGACGTCGATGGGCACATCCTCGATCACCTCGACGCGATCGTTACGCAGCACTTCCCTGTTCGCGAGGTCCTCGATGTCCTGCAACTCCTCGTCGGCCAGCGAGGCGAAGTGCGAGAAGTCGAAGCGCAGGTGCCCGGGATCGACCAGCGAGCCTGCCTGCTTCACATGCTTGCCCAGCACCTCGCGCAGGGCGGCATGAAGAAGGTGCGTGCCGGTGTGGTTGCGCATGGTGGCGCGGCGGACTTCGTCGTTCACCATCGCATCCACTTTGTCGCCAACGTGGATAGTCTGTTTGGCGATGAGGCGATGCGCACGCACGCCCTGCACGGGATAGTAACAGCCGAGCACTTCCGCCACGACGGTTGTATGGTCGTCGCTGTAAAGCCAACCTACATCACCAACCTGCCCCCCGGACTCAGCATAGAAGGGCGTTCGACTCAGAACTAGCTCGCCCTGTTCCCCCGCCTCTAGTGAGTTAGCGCCTTGTCTTTCTCGGACTACGGCCAATACCAAAGATCCGGTCGCCAAGGTTGTTTTGTAGCCTACGAAGTCGGAGTGAATCGTCCGAACCATGAGGCCCGTCCCCGTTGCATGGGCGGGACCTGTGACGTAGCGATCCCTTATTTCTTGATACGCCGGACTAGCCATATCCTTCGAGCCGCCTTTCCAGGAGGCCTGCGCGCGCTTGCGCTGCGCTTCCATGGCGGCGTCGAAGCCAGCGGAGTCGAACAAGATTGCAGCGTCGCGGCAAGCGTCTTCCATGAAATCGCGAGGTAAGCCGAATGTGTCGTAGAGGCGAAACGCAAATTCGCCGGAGTAGGTTGCCTTCTTATTGACGGCTGCGAGTGCATCCACAACCACTGGAAGCTTCACTGCCAACGTGCCCGCACTCTGCGCACGTGGAAAATTCAGGAAGGTACTTGACTCGCCTTGATCGCGCAACCTCCGCCCAGCTGTTGCCACTTCGGACTCGTCAAGCTTCAACAACTCGTCCACCACAGCTTGGGTCAGCTCATTTTGGAGTCGTTTCAGACCTTCATCTAGCGTGTGCGCAAACCGAGTCTCTTCTCCCTTAATCGTTTCCGATACGCGATTCGCGGTCTCGATCAATTCCGGATATGCATCCTTCATCAGATCGCGAACTGCGAATACCATCTCGAACAGGAATGGTTTGTCCTGGCCCAACAGCCGTCCATGCCGGATCGCACGCCGAATGATCTTCCGGAGCACATAACCGCGGCCTTCATTAGCTGGTACCACACCATCAGAGATGAGGAACGTTGACGCGCGCGCGTGGTCCGCAATCACGCGCAGCGATGCCGCCTGATGATGCCGCTCTTCTTCGTCTTCCTTCTTTAGCTCGGTTTCCAGCGCGGCTCCGGTCAACTCCGCCGCGCGCCTGATCAGCGGCACGAACAAATCGGTGTCGTAGTTCGAGATCACGCCCTGCATCACGGCGGTGACGCGCTCCAGGCCGGCGCCGGTGTCGATCGACGGCTTGGGCAGTGGACGCATCTCCCCGTCGGGCTGCTTGTCGAACTGCATGAACACCAGGTTCCAGATCTCGACGTAGCGCCCGCACTCGCAGCCGAACTGGCAGTCGGTGTGTCCAGCATCGCTCGCGGCCGGGCCCATGTCGTAATGGAGTTCGCTGCACGGGCCACACGGACCGGTGTCGCCCATCATCCAGAAGTTGTCCTTCATGCCCATCTCGAAGACGCGCTCAGGCGCAACTCCGGTTGCGATCCAGTGCTCGTAGGCCTCATCGTCGCGCGCAATTCCCTGCTCGCCCTTGAATATGGTGGCGTAGAGCCTGTCCTTCGGAAGGCCGAACCACTCCGGCGAGGTGACCAGCTCCCACGCGTAGGCGATGGCGTCCTTCTTGAAGTAGTCGCCAAAGCTGAAATTGCCCAGCATCTCGAAGAAGGTGTGGTGGCGATTGGTGAAGCCGACGTTCTCCAGGTCGTTGTGCTTGCCGCCGGCGCGCACGCACTTCTGCGAGGTAGTGGCGCGCGAGTAGTCGCGCTTCTCGATGCCGAGGAAGACGTCCTTGAACTGGTTCATGCCGGCGTTGGTAAACAGCAGCGTGGGATCGTTGGCCGGAACCAGCGACGAAGAGCGCACGATCTTGTGCCCGTGCTGCTCGAAATAGCGCAAAAACATGGACCGAACGTCAGAACCGGATAGCTTGCGGATGGGCATAAGGGATGTAGAAATTCTAACAGGCAGAGGCTGTCGGCTTTCAGCTGTCAGCTGTCAGCCGTCAGTCAAATAGTCTTCGTCTTTGACACTCTAAGATTTGTCATCCTGAGCGCAGGCGGCGCTTCGCCGCCGGAGTCGAAGGATCTGCGGTCAGCCGGCGGGGCGACGAAGAATGTCTTTCACAGTAATCGGCTTTCCCCACTCTTCCGACAAGTCCTGCCACGTCGGATTCTTCGCTTCGATAAGCTGAATTTTCTTTTCCCTTCGCCAGCCCTTGAGCTGTTTTTCACGCGCGATTGCATCGTGCACATAGCCAAAGATCTCGTACCAGACCAATCGGTCGATGTTGTAGCGTGCGGTGAAGCCGTCGGTCTCATGCTCTTTATGCTGGCGGATTCGTCGTTGGAGGTTGTTGGTGACTCCAACGTAGAACTGGTGCGACCGGCTGGCGAGGATGTAGGCCGCATATCGGTGCTCTTTCACGGCACCATCGTTTCACTGATCCGCTTCTCGTATCTGTGCGCCAGGTCACACGTTAGGGGAACCGCAGATCCTTCGACTGCGCGCCCGCCCGGCCCGCAACAGAAGCGGGTCGGAAAGTCTTTGCGGGCGCTCCGCTCAGGATGACAAAGTGAAGAGTGCTAGCGAAAGGGTTCTTTCGACTGCGGCGGCGCAAACCCCACGCCGCCTCCGCTCAGGATGACAAATTGAAGGTCTGATGCTGACTACTAACAACTGACAACTGGCTACTGGCTACTGATCCCTGTCCTCCCGCACCTTCCTCGCCAATTGACCACCGTCGCCCTGCATCCCCATAATCTTTGTGCGTAACGAATTCTGCTACTCACAAGGTGGCTCCATGGTGCAGAAAAAGAGCACAAAAGCCGGCCGTCCGTTCAGCACAGCCGGTGAGCGGCTCGACGACATGCTGGGCGATACGACCAAGCGCATCGAAGAAGAGACCCAGAAGCTGATTGCGTATATCAACGACGAACTGGTGCCCGCCATTCGCGAGCACTCCAGTTATGGAATGCGCATCGCCAGCGAAAAGCTGAAGCAGGCGGCCGACATGATGGATGCCGGCAGCAAGCCGAAGAAGGGCTGACCACGCGAGTTCCGTTTCTCATCCTGGCGGCTACGGCGGCGCTGCTGCTCTCGGCCTGCAGCCGGCACAAGACCGCGAACACTTATCCGCCTCCTCCGCCACCGACGGTTAGTCCGACCGAACCCGCAGCACCTGCGACCGCCGAAGCCAACGCGAAGCCAACGCCGGCTCCTCCGCGCAGTGCCAAGCCCATCTACGTGGAGACCGGATTGGCCAGTTGGTACGGGCCTCCGTATCATCACCACCGCGGCGCCAACGGCGAGATCTACGACCAGAACGCGCTAACGGCGGCGCATCGCACGCTGCCGATGAACTCGGTGGTGCGGGTGACTAACAAAACCACCGGTCATGCCGTGGTAGTGCGCATTACTGATCGCGGGCCGTTCGTCGAAGACCGCATCATTGACTTGTCGTTGGCGGCGGCGAAGGCCGTGGATGTGTGGCGGCCCGGCACGGCGGAAGTCAAGATCGAGGTGCTCTCGGCGCCCGCGCCCATCGCCGAAGGCGGCCGCTGGTGCGTGCAGATTGGCGCCTTCCAGAGCCAGAACGAAGCCCGCAAGCTGAAAGAGAAGCTGCAAGATCATTATGAAGGTGCCGACGTCATCCAGTTCACCGGGCCTACCGGAGAGTGGGTGCGCCTGCGGCCTCCCGGCGACGACAAGCGCAAGGCCCAGGAAGTCGCCAGCAAGACCCACGTGAAGGAAGGCGGAGTGTTTCTGGTGAGGCTGGATTGAGAAGGCAGTTGTCAGTTGCCAGTTGCCAGTTGTCGGTTGTCAGTTAGCATTCAGCATTCAGCCAAGCAAGGCTGCGCCCCTGAGATCTTGATTTGTCATCCTGAGCGCAGGCGTGCCGCGTTTGCACGCCGGAGTCGAAGGATCTGCGGTTACCCGCAGCAGCGATCAGTCCGGGCGCATCCCGCTTATACTTTCCTAGTGAAGCATGCCACAATCCAGCTCGCAAGCGCGCCGGATTTAATCAGCCGCAAAGCGCTGATCGTGCGTGGCCGCCGCCTGGAATATTTCACCATTGCCTGGAATGCTTTTGAAGCGACAGTGGCGCTCGTCTTCGGGCTGCTGGCGGGCAGCATTGCACTGGTCAGCTTTGGTCTGGATTCGGTCATCGAAACCCTGTCGGCGGCAATTCTGCTGTGGCGTTTTCGCGCTGCCCATGATGATGACGAAGCGCGCGAACGCACGGCGCATCGCCTGGTCGGAGTCTGTTTTCTCTTGCTGGGAGCCTATGTTGCGCTGGAATCAATTCACGCACTGTGGACGAGAGCCATGCCCGAGCGAAGCCTGCCCGGAATTGCAATTGCGCTAGCGGCCGTGATGGTGATGCCGCTGCTGGCTCGTGCCAAGCGCCGCGTGGCAGCGCAAATGCAAAGTGGTGCGCTTCATGCCGACTCGCGTCAGGCTGACTTCTGCGCTTATCTTTCGCTCATTCTTTTGGCGGGGCTGCTATTGCACGCTCTGCTCGGCTGGTGGTGGGCCGATCCAGTTGCAGCCCTGATCATGACGCCCATCATCGCGCGCGAGGGTGTACAGGGGTTGCGCGGCGAAAGTTGTGACGAATGTTCAGGGAGGCGATAGAAGCAATCCACCACAGGGGCACAGAGACACGGGGAAGAACTAATTCTCTTCTTTCATGATGACTTGCTCCTAACTTTTGGGGGACTTCCTCTCTGTCTCCGTGCCTCTGTGGTAGATTTTCCGTTTTCACTATTGCGCGCTGGCCATCCATTGCTATCCTGACTCATGGCCAGCCGACGGCTACGCTCGTTCGACCGCAAGTTCGTTCCACTCTCCACCCGCTTCGATCACGCTCTGCTGTTCGCCGCCCAAGTGCATCGCGATCAAGACCGCAAGAAGAGCGGTATTCCTTACATCTCGCACCTGCTGGGCGTGGCCTCGATTGTGCTCGACTACGGCGGCAACGAGGAGATGGCCATCGCGGCGCTGTTGCACGATGCAGTCGAAGATCAGGGCGGCCGTCCGATGTTGAAGATGATTGAGCAGATCTTCGGGCCCCATGTGGCCAAAATTGTCGATGGCTGTACCGATTCCTACGTCGAAGATCCCAAGAAGAAAGAGAGTTGGGAGCAGCGTAAGTTTCGCTACCTGCGCCGGGTGCGTCATGAGGATGCTGCGACCCGTTTCGTTTCTGCCTCCGACAAGCTTTATAACGCGCGTGCCGTGCTGCGCGACCTGCGCTACAACGGAGACTCCGCTTTCGCGCGCTTCTCGGCCCCCAAAGCGAGAATCATTTGGTACTACCGGTCGCTAGTCAATGAGTTTCGCGCCGGCGGCGTGACCCACCTGCTGAAGCCGCTGCTGGACGATCTGGACCGCGTGGTGCTCGAAGTGGAACACCTGTCCGGACTGTTGGGCGCTCCGCCCAAACCGCACCGCAAGCTCAGCAGTAAGCTCAAGGGCAAGCGCAAGAGCAGTTGAGTTTTTCCGTATAGTCGGACCGCAAGAAAGGTCGCGGGAAAAGTCAGAGCACAGCTTGGTGGATATATTTCTTGGTGGGAGTCCCCGCCTTTATGCGGAAAAAAGTTGCTCTTTGATCTGCGCTTTATGAAGCGCTGGGGATCGGAAAACCCAGGACTGAAGCCCGCTTTCCAAAACGGACTCTTTTCCGCTGGACTGAAGTCTAGCTTCCCCCTGCTGAAGCAGAGGGCTCCCACCAAAAGCATTTGCAAGGCTTTTTCAGCAACCTCTGAAGCCAGCTCCCCCTCAGAAAACGACGCGGGGCGTGGCGCTGAAGAGGCTGTTACGAAACTATGCTCGCCGCTACGCGGCTCGGCACAATTTTCCGCTTGACCAGGGGCTTGCGCCCCTGGCTAACTGCAAAGCCGCCGCTGCGCGGCTAATTTGCCCGAGTGCCGTGCAGTTTGTTCCACTCCAAAATTGCAGCCGTGAAATTCGTAACAGCCCTAATCGCCACACTACCCGAAGCATCGCAAGGACGCACGAATCCGAAGCAGATCCCGTAACAGCACACCAGGCCAGGGCGCGGTAGAATCGCAGGTTCGATGTTAGGGAAACTCTGATTAAGTTGCTCGATGTTTTCCTCGGCGGCTAAAGCCGCAATGATTTTGCGAACTTACGGCAGGCTGAACAGGCTGCGGAAAAGTCAAAACCGCATATCCCTCACCGACTAAGGTCGGTTCGGGATGACAAATATAAAAAACTTACGACGGCGTACCTAAAGGTATCCCTTCAAATGCGGTCGAAAGCAAGTTTTTCAGCAGCCTGTGAAGCCGTGCCCTTTCAAAGCCGGACTTAATCAGAGCCTCCATTAGGAGTTGAACGTGTCCCCAAGCGAAGCCGAGCGCATTACCGAACTGCTGAAATCTGCCAAGACGATTGCTGTCGTCGGACTTACTAATACTCCCATGCGGCCAAGCTATGGCGTCTCGCACTACATGCGGTCGCAGGGATACCGCATCATTCCGGTGAATCCCAATATCACGGAATGGGAGGGCGAGAAAGCATACCCGTCGCTGCTCGAGGTTCCAGAAAAGATCGACATCGTCAATGTCTTCCGGCGGTCTGAAGCTGTGCCCGATGTCGTTGACCATGCGATCCAGATCAACGCTCCCGTTATCTGGATGCAGGAGGGCGTAGAACATCACGAAGCAGCCGAAAAGGCCCGTCAAGCTGGCATTTTCGTGGTCATGGACTGCTGCATTCTGAAGGAACATGGCAAAAGGCGGTAGAATCTTCCTCAAGCAAGCCCACTTCAAAAGCAAGATTCGTTGCCTCCCGGATTATCTGGAGAGTTGTGAACGCGAGCGCGAAGACGAAAGGACAAAGTTTGAGCGTTCATGGTCGTGTCAGCCTGTCGTTAGGCACCGTGCTGGCGCTACTGATTTTGTGCGTGGCTTGCGGCTCGTCCCACGGGTCGGGCACTGGCCAATCGCAGGGAGAACCGCCCGCTGGTCAGTTGGCAGCCGCCCCAACCTCATTGAGCTTCGGTACCGTGACCGTCGGCAACAGCAGTTCGCAGACGGTTACGGTTACCGCCAGTGTAGCGAGCGTAACCATCTCGCAGGCCAACGTCAGCGGAGACGGTTTCCGCGTGACCGCTCCAACCTTGCCCGCGACATTGACGGCCGGCCAGTCGGCGTTGCTCGCAGTGGAATTTACTCCGTCCGGCGCGGGAAGCTTCACGGGGAGCGTGTCCCTGGTCAGCAGCGCGGGCAACTCGCCGCCGGCGATTGCGGTGGACGGAGTCGGCGCCGATGCAGAGCTTCCGCCCACTCCGCCGCCTCCGCCACTTCTTTCCATAGCGCTTAGCTGGGACGCCAGTACTTCGGGTGATGTCGTAGGCTATTACGTTTATCGTGGGACCCGGTCCGGCGGTCCCTATGCGAGGCTCATGAATATTCCCATCCCAACAACCACGTACAACGATTCAACTGTCACGCCGGGTACCACCTACTACTACGTGGTGACGGCAGTAGATGGGCAGCGTGTCGAAAGTATTTATTCGAATCAGGCAAAGGCAACCCTCACCAATCCGTAAAAGGCATTCACCACAGAGACACGGAGGCACAGAGAAAAACAATTCAAAGGCTTGTCACAGAGCTATAAGAAGGTAGGGGTCCTTCGACTCCTCGCTAGCGCTCGTCGCTCAGGATGACAGCTAAGAAAATGCCAGGCTTTCTCTGTGTCTCAGTGCCTCTGTGGTGAAGGGGCCCTTGCCTTCTTGATCTGTTCCAGCCTTTCCTTGATGCGCTTCTCGACCCCTTCGTCCGTGGGATGGTAGTACACGCGGTCCTTCAGGTTGTCGGGCAGGCACTGCATGTCGGCGACTTTCGATTCCAGATTGTGCGCGTACTGGTAGCCCTTGCCGTAGTCCAAGGCCTTCATCAAGCCCGTCGGGGCGTTGCGCAGATGCAGCGGAACGGGCTCCTGCGCGGTACGCTCAACATCTTCCTGCACCGCGCTATAGGCGGTGTAGAGCGCGTTCGACTTGGGCGCGACCGCCAGTATACCACCGCCTGCGCCAGCGCGAGGTTGGATTCGGGCACACCCAGAAAATCCACCGCATCGCGTGCCGCCAAGGTGATGGCCAGCGCGTTGGGATCGGCGAGTCCGATGTCCTCCGAGGCCATGCGCACCACGCGCCGCGCGATGTAAAGGCCGTCTTCGCCGGCTTCAATCATGCGCGCCAGCCAATACAGCGCCGCATCAGGGTCGCTGTTGCGCACGCTCTTGTGCAGCGCCGAGATCAGGTTGTAATGCTCTTCGCCCGCCTTGTCGTAGCGCAGCACGCGCTTCTGCAGCGCGTCGGTGACGATGGCGTCGGTGATGCGAGGCCTCTCGTCCTTTTGCTGCTGTTCGGCGGCCAGGGTTGCGGCGACCTCGAGCACGTTGTAGGCGCTGCGAGCGTCTCCGCTGGAGTAAGCCGCAATCTTGCGCAAGATGTCGTCGTCCGCTTCGCAGATGCGCGGCGCCCAGACCGCGTTCGGTGTCTTCTAGTGCGCGCCGCAGCAGGAGCACAATCTGCTCCTCGGTCAACGACTGCAGCACGTAAACGCGGCAGCGCGACAGCAGCGCCGAAATAACTTCGAAGGACGGGTTTTCGGTGGTCGCGCCGATCAGGCGAATGCTGCCCTTCTCGACGTAGGGAAGAAACGCGTCCTGCTGGGCCTTGTTGAAGCGGTGGACCTCGTCGACGAAGACGATGGTCCGGGTGCCGTATTGGCGCGCCCTCTCGGCATCGGCCATCACCTGCTTGATTTCCTTGATGCCGGTCAGCACCGCGGAAAATTCGACGAACTCGGCGTGGGTCATGCGCGCGATGATTTTGGCCAGCGTGGTTTTGCCGACGCCCGGAGGTCCCCAGAAGAGCAGCGAGCCGGTGTCGTCACGCTCGATCTGGACGCGCAGGGGCTTGCCGGGAGCGAGGATGTGCTCCTGGCCGACAAACTCATCGAGCGAGCGCGGACGCATGCGATCGGCCAGCGGGCGCGACTTGTCGATGACGTCATCGGACGGGATTTGCGGGAAGAGATTCACAAGGTTGTTTCACCACGGAGGCACGGAGAACACGGAGTTTTTAGAGATCAAAACCATGGCGCATCGAACAACCCGTGTCGCATTCAGCAGATACGCACGACAAAGCACCTAAAGGACTCTTCGCACGATGCCTCGCCGCAGAAATGGCACATTGAAATTAATCAGCAATCCGACGTGGATTCCGCTCAGCCGCAGATAGGTCAATAGTTGAGCTTCGTGGACGGCGAGCACATGCTCAACTGACTTCAATTCCACGATCACCCGACTATCAACGACCAGATCTATGCGATAGCCGCAATCAATCATTACTCCCTTGTATTGCACTGGCAATTCGACTTGTGCGACGTGAGGAACTTCTCTCAGCGATAGTTCTCGACACATGCAAGCCTGATACGCGGATTCCAGCAAACCCGGGCCGAGTTCGCAATGGACATCGACGGCAGCGCCAATGATCTTGCTGGTGAGCTCCGCCTCTACCAAATGAACCGAGCGGGAGCCGTCAAGAAGACCCTCCGTTTTCTCAGGAATTTCAGTCGTGCCCTGCTTGAACCGATTCTAGTCCTTCATACTTATTTCTTATTCTTCTCCGTGCTCTCCGTGCCTCCGTGGTGAAATCCCCGTTCCTCTTTGCCGCGCGGCCTCGTAGAGCGATATCGATGCCGCGATGCCCGCGTTCAGCGACTCCACACGCGGCGATTGTGGGATGGCTACTACTTCGTCGGCTTGGGCCAGCACATCCTTAGGAACGCCCGCGCCTTCGCTGCCCACGATAAAGGCCACGGGACCGCGGAGATCCACGTCCGTAATGGGTGTGCCTTTGTGCGAGGAGGTCGCCAGCACGCGCACGCCGCGAGACTTGAGCTCGCGCAGGGCGTTGGCTAATTCCACCTTCACCGTCGGGAGACGGAATATCGAGCCCGCCGAAGCCCGCAGTGCTTTCCAATTCCACGGGCTGACGGTGCGTTCTGCGAGGAGCAATCCGGTGACCCCAAACGCCTCGGCGGAACGTGCAATCGTGCCGAGATTGCCCGGGTCCTGCAACCCGGCAGCGACCACCAGCAACGCGGGCGTGGGAGCAAAGACTTCGTCTAAGGCGAACGACTTCACCCGAGCCAGAGCAGCTACGCCTTGTGGCGTTTCACTGGGCACGGCGCTGGCAAAAACTTCTTCCGGCAGCAGCAGCGCCTCGGTGTGCGCGGACAATTGTGGCAGCAATTTGTGCACACGCTCTTTCGCCGATTCGCTGAAGAAGACCGTGCTGAGCCGCAATCCGCTGCGGATGGCCTCTTCGACTAGGTGCATACCTTCCACGGCAACTTCGCCCTCGGTGTTGGGCGCCGCCTCGCCGAAGGCGCGGCGCAACTGCTTGACGCGAGCGTTCTGTCCGCTATGAACGCGGCGTAAACGATCGTCAAGTTTTGTGGGGATGGCCATCGCGCTGGGGACCGGCGTCTATCGTACACCGGCGGTCACAGCTTGCCGCGGCGCGACGTGGTAATCTGCTCAGTTGTCGTTGCAGGGGGCGATATGGTACGTTTTCGCTCCATCAGCTCCAAATACTAGCGGAGAGTTCTGGGTGCGTCCCGAAATCGTGAAGATGAGCAGTCAGGTGCCGGAGGCCTCTCTGGTAGCGTACGTGGCGGAGAAAATCCGTGCCGGCGAAGTGCTGGGCATGCCGACCGACACCTTTTACGGCCTGGCAGCGGACCCGTTTAATTTGCATGCTGTGGATCGGGTGTATGAGATCAAGTCGCGCTCGCGGCACAAACCGCTTTCGCTGCTGATCGAATCCGTAGACCAGGCCGCCGAGTTGGCGTGGCCGGTGCCGGAGATTTTCTACTTGCTGGCACGCCGCTTCTGGCCGGGACCGCTGACCATCATTGTGAAGGCCGACCCTAAGCTGCCGCTGAAAGTGACCGCTAATACCGGCAACGTTGCGTTGCGTGTGCCCGCGGCGGAAATTCCGCTCGCCATCATCCGCACCGCAGGCCTCCCCATCACGGCCACCTCGGCTAACCTGAGCGGCGAAAGCGAGTGCACCTCAGCCTTGCAGGTGCGAGACCAGCTGGGAGATTGCCTCTCGATCATCGTTGACGGCGGCACGTCCCCACGCGAAAAGCCGTCTACCATCATCGACCTGACTAGCGAAGATGGGACCTGGCGGGTGATGCGGCATGGCGCCATCCCCGAAGAACAGATTGTCGAGCTGTTGGGCGGCCAGGAGTAGGCGCCACGGCAGTACAGAATTCCAACTCACAGATTTCCCGCTGGATCGTAGCCCTCGCCGCCATCGTTGCGGTGGGATTTCTGCTGTACACCAGCTGGCAAATCATGCGCGAAGGCGGCGTGGATGAGGCGCGGCCGGCAGATGCCATTGTGGTGTTTGGTGCGGCGGAGTATGTTGGCCACCCATCGCCGGTGTATCGCGCCCGGCTGGACCATGCGTACGACCTCTTCGAGCGCGGGTTGGCCCCTGTCATCATCACCACTGGCGGCGCAGGCAAGGATCCCCACTTCAGCGAGGGGCAGGTGGGACGCGATTATCTGGAGGCACGCGGCATCCCGGACGATAACCTGATTGCCGAAACTCAGGGCGGCGATACGGACGAGTCAACCCAGCGGGTGGCCGTAATCATGCATGCCAACGACATGAAGACCGCGCTGCTGGTCAGCGACGCGTACCACCTTTACCGGGCCAAGCAGATGATGGCACGCGAGGGAGTGACGGTGTACATCTCGCCGAGGCCGGGCTCGATTCCGAAGACTGCCTTTGCGCGATGGATGGCCGCCCTGCGCGAGAGTTTCAGCTACATGCTGTATCGGGCGCATGTGAGGTGAGAGCTGTCAGCTATCAGCCGTCAGCCAAAGCAGCAATTATGATTCAGCTTCAGTCTTTATGATTGTCATCCCTTGCGGATACCGTCGTCGCGTTTGAATCGTTCTCGTTTGGCTGAAAGCTGACGGCTGATAGCTGACGGCTGATAGCTGAGAGCTGGCGACTTCACTTCACCAATGCCAACACCCGGGCGGGGCCGCCGGAACCACCTTCCAACTTGATGGGCGCTACCACCACGGTCGCGCCGGATGGCGGGACCAGCCCAAGATTGGCGACATTCTCCAGGTGATAAATGCTTTCTTTCGAGGTGAACAGGTGCACCGGATACGTGGTGGTTGCGCCGATGTCCACGCTCATGGTGTCAATGCCGAGGCATACGACGTCGCGCGCCTTCACCAGAAACTTGGCGGCGTCGAGCGAGAAGCCGGGATAGTGCGACAGGTGATCGCTGCCGACATTGCGGAATTCTTTTTGCGAGTTCCAACGCTCATCCCACCCGGTATACGCCATCACCACCGCGCCTGTGGGTATCTCGCCGTGCGCGCTTTCCCAATCGGCAATGTCCTGCACGCTGACTTCGTAGTCGGCATTGGTTTTGCTCTTGCTACGGACGTCGAGTATCACTAACGGACGCACCAGTCGCTCGACCGGAATCTGCTCGACTGTCCACATGCCCTTGGCGAAGTGCGCGGGCGCGTCGAGGTGGGTACCGTAGTGCTCCTGGGTGGTGAAGATGCGCGAGTAGTACCCGTCGCGATCGATGTTGCCCAGTTCTTTGGATTGAAACGGCGATTCCTCTGTGCCTTCCCAGTTGGGCGAATGGTCGTTCAAGTTGTGCGTGAGATCGATGACAGCGCGATAGGTAGTTTGTTCGGGCATGGAAGGTTTGCGCTGCGCAATCAACAACAGCGCCAGCGCCAGACTACAACCTATCGCGAATGTCTTCCAGCGGATCATCGCAATTGCTCGTAAGATATCGATGCCCGGAGGGCGGGGATTGCTTCAGAAGAGAGAACCCGGGATGAGCATCCTTGATGCCCCTGCCGACAACAAATCGTAGCGGTGCGCACGAACCGCAGATCCCCTCGGCTGCGCTCGGGGCAGGCACTTCGGCTCCGGCGACGCAAAACCCCGCGTCGCCTGCGCTCAGGATGACAAAGTGGATAAAGATTCGGCAGCTGCGTTCAGAATGACGAGGGGAAAATGAACGCGAGGATAGGGGTCCCTTCGGCAAGCTCAGGGCAGGCTCTTCGACTCCTCGCTGCGCTCGTCACTCAGGATGACAAACGCAAAGACGAAGAAAAGGCTGTCCAGCAAGGCGCGGGACTGCCCGAGCATATTGGAGCCGAACGCTGACGCCTGAGAGCTGACAGCTAACGGCTAAATGCTAAGAGCTAATTGCTAATTGCTAATTGCTTCTTTTCATCGCAAACCCGAACCACAGCGAGTTCGAGCCGTTGTAGTCCACGCCTGATTTCTCCTGGGTTGCGAAGCCCATGTGCTCTGATTTCACCGAGCATTGGTTGCAGGGCTTCTCCAGTACGATCTCGTAGCTGCCGTTCTTCTTCGAGCGCGCGGTGCCTACGGCATTTCCATTGGTGTCGGTGAGGGTGACGGTGGTGCGCGGCAGGGGCCAGCCGCCGTCGTCGGTGACTACGCCCTGCACTTTGCCGCGCGGTGGCAGGCCCTCGGGCAGGTAGTCGCGCATGATGTATCCCGGCCCGCGCAGCGGCCGCCCGCCGAGTTGACCCGTGACCTGGTCGTGCTCCAGCGCGAGCGTGCCATTGACGAAGACGTATTCGAAGCCCACGGACGGCTTGTTGGGATCGTCGAAGGTCGCCGTGTCTCGCACCTTCTCGGGGTCGAAGATGGTGATGTCGGCGAAGTAGTCGGTACGCAGCAGGCCGCGATGGTCAAGCTTTTCGCGCTGCGCCGGCAGCGAAGTGAACTTGCGAATCGCGTCTTCCAGGCGCAGGTTGTGCTCGTCGCGAACGTATTTGCCGAGAATGCGAGCGAAACTGCCATAGGCCCGCGGATGCGCCTTGGATTCGCCCAGCGGCCCGCTCGGATTGATGGCTCCGTAATCGGTTCCGACACTGACCCACGGCTGCTGCATGGCAAGCTTCACGTCGGGCTCGCTCATCAGGAAATACACCGCGCCGGTATTATCGCGATCGGCGATGACCAGGTCCATCAGCGCATCGAGCGGACTTTTGTTCTCCATCTGCGCAATCTGCGTGACGGTCTTACCCTCGTACTTACGAAGCTGTGGATCGAGTACCGAGACCACCAACACGCCGTCGGCTCCTCCAGAGCCAAGCCATAGATTTTCAAAAGATGTGCTGGGCGCGGAAATCTCCTTGCTAATCTGAGCGCGAGTCGCAGGGTCTTTCAACCGTTTCACGAATTCGTCCGGACCTCCGGCGTGATACCTCGGCGGAATTACGGCGCCGAGCGAAGTCTGCGCTCCCACGTACGGATACTGGTCGGCAGTCACATCAATTCCGCTGGTGCGCGCCTGCTCTATGGCCGCGATTACTTGCGGCATCTTTCCCCAGTTCTGCTTGCCCGCGACTTTAAGATGAAAAATTTCGACTGGGATATTGGCCTCGCGTCCGATGCGAAAGGCCTCGTTCAGCGCCTCCATCTCGGCATCGCCCTCACCGCGAATGTGCGAAGCATAGATGCCGCCCTTCTTCGCCGCCGCTTTTGCCAGTTCAATCAATTCGTCGGTTTTCGCGTACGAGCCCGGCGCATAGATGAGAGCGCTGGAGAGGCCCATAGCGCCGTCGCTCATAGCATCGTCCACCATGATCTCCATCTGCTTCAGTTCGTCGGCCGTGGGAGCGCGATCGCCGGTGCCGATGACCATATGACGCACTTGCGCCGCGCCCACGTAGGTCCCCAGATTAATGCCGCTTCCCTGCCTGGTGAGCCGCTGAAAGTATTGTTCCAGCGTCATCCAATCGGGCGTGAGATGGAAGTGCTGAAAGTAGTCGGCGTGCTCCTGGTTGAGAAGTTCGTTGGTGGGCGCGATGGAGTCGCCTTCACCGGTGATTTCGGTGGTGATGCCCTGGGTCAGCTTGCTGACCGCCTGCTTATCGACGAGCAGGTTAATCTCCGACTGGCCGAGCATGTCAATGAATCCGGGCGCGACAATCAAACCCTTGGCATCGATGGTGCGCTTAGCGACCAGTGACGGATCAGCGTGCCCGACGAAAGCGACGCGATCGCCGATGATGCCGACGTCGGCGTAAATCCAAGGGTTGCCGCTGCCGTCGACGACGCGGCCGTTGCGGATGAGGTAGTCGAACTCCTGGGCAAACAGAGCAGGCGCCAGAAGAAGGAGAAGAAGTAGGAACGAAGTGTGTCGTGGCAAGTTTGGCTCCGGATAGTGGAATCACAATACACGACAAAAGCGAAAAGGCGTGCCGTCCCTACGGGACTCGATTTCTTTTCTATCGTACGCAGGACTCCGCTACGCTGCGTCCTGGGCTAGACTGAGCCGCGCCTACGGCGCTGGATTCACGCAACGGATTTCAACATTCCAATCAACTCGAACTATTATGGACGGTTCCGATCGATCGCAAACTATACGACGAGAGCGAACGGCAAAAGGCCGAACCGCAGATCCCTCCACTCCGGTTCTGCAGTCGAGATAACAAGTTTAAGAAATGCGGTGCGAAAACGTCTGCCGTCCCTACGGGACTCGATTTCTTTTCCATCGTACCCAGGACTCCGCTCCGCTCCGTCCTGGGCTAGACTGAGCCGCGCCTACGGCGCTGGATTCACGCAACTGACTCAACATTCCAATCGACTCGAACTATTGTGGATGGTTCCGGTCGATCGTAAACCAAGTGACGAAAGCGAATGGCAAGCAGCGGAACCGCAGATACCTCCACTCCGCTTCGCTGCGGTCGGGATAAGAAGTTTAAGCGGCGCTGAACCGCAGATCCCTCCGCTCGGACTAAAGTCCTCGGTAGGATGACAATTCTAAGAAGTGTGGCGCGCATTACAACGCATACATGCAGACGCACCTCCCGACTCGTCCCATCACCATCGCCACCGTCAGCGCTCACCTCCCGAGTTTTTCCATCACCATTGCCACCGTCAGGGCTACATCCGCGGCGAACACGGTGCTCACGAAGTTGACCGAGTCATTGCCCATTTTGCCGGAGTTCTCCCACGTCGCGCCGATGACGCTATCGAGAAACATGCCGGCAATTGCGGCCAGCGCAATCAGTGGCGTCCAATTCCAGCTTACGACTCCCACCGCCGCGCTGACCCAGGAAACGATGCAAGCGGCGACGCATCCGCTGATGGTTCCTTCCACGCTGATGGCGCCATTGGCGCCAATGGTAGCGTCGCGAAAATCGGTGATCCGGTAAGCGCGACGGGCGGTGGCCTGTCCGACTTCGCTGGAAGCGGTATCCGCAGCGGCCTCGGCCAGGGCCGCCATCGCGCCGACCAGCAGGATTCCACTGAATCGTGGGAACCAAATCGATGGCAACGCGCAGAAAGTGACTGCGCCCAGATTGGCGAGGACCTGCGACGCGGTACGTCCGTGCCGTCGCTCGGCCACCCCGAGTTGCTGTTTGCGCGAGTAGCCCCAGCGGGTGGTCACCACCGTGATGACGAAGACCGTCGCCAGAGAAATAAATCCCGCAAACCCGGCGGCCAGCATCAGAACGAACGCCACCAGAACGCCCATCATGGCTCCGCCGTCGGTCACGGCACCCAGGGTTCGGGCAACCACCGCGAATCCTAGGGCCACGACAGCAGCGGCCAAACCCCTTGATTGGAAGAGACTTGTCACGCGTCCTGCGACAGTATCGCACGAGCCCGATTTCGCCGCAGGAAGCGATAGAGACACTTCGCTCTATGCGGCTTGCGGTGGCTTACACGCATCCCACCAAAGGCCGGTACCTGACGGCTAACCGTTTGGGGCCTTGACATTAGGCGGCAGACACAGCACTATGCTGTCGCAGATTTGGTGCAATTCCGTATCCCAGGATCGGTGAAAATATGGCGTCTTCGGTTTGGTCTGGATATCTGACCTTTGGCCTCATTTCCATGCCCGTGAAATTGTTCTCGGGCGCGCGCGGCAATCACGTTTCCTTCCACATGTTGCACCGCACTGACAACACGCGCATCAAGCAGCAACTGTGGTGCCCGCACGATGAGCGGGTGGTGGAGCGCAACGAGATCGTCAAAGGTTACGAGTACCGCAAAGGCGAGTACGTCATCATTGAACCGGACGAGATCAAGAAGATCGAACCCAAGACCGCGAAGGCGATGGAGATTTTGGAGTTCGTCGAATACAAAGACGTAGACCCGGTGTACTTTGAATCGTCGTATTACCTGGTGCCGGACGAAGCGGGTCGCAGGCCGTACGCGTTGCTGACTAAGGCGATGGAAGAGACGGGCTACGTGGCCATCGCGAAGCTCACCATGCACAACCGCGAATACACGGTATTTCTGCGGCCGCATGAAGGCGGTCTCATGCTGCATACCATGTACTACAGCGATGAGGTACGCAAGTTGGACAGCTTCGGCCCAGTCGACGTCGAGTTGAAGGACGCAGAGGTCAAAGTCGCGCATCAACTGATTGAGGCGCTCGCCGGAAAGTTTGAGCCGGAAAAATACCACGATACTTTCGAGGAGAACATCAAGGAGCTCATCAAAGCACGTCTGGAAGGGACGGAAGTCACGCCGGTGGAGAAGCCTCGCAAGCTGGCTCCGGTGGTCGACTTGATGGCGGCGCTGAAAGAGAGCCTGGCGCAGTTGCCCAAGAAGCCACCACAACGCGTCGCCGAAGCGCAGAGGGAGTCGGAGGTGAAGGTAGCGAAGAAAGGCAAGGGGCGACGCGGCTCGGCTGCATAAGGCCGCTTTGAGACGGGAGAGTACACCCGTCGCTAACTAGCACCTTCAGGCGGCTGTGTATGCACCAAGGTTGCAATGCGGTATTCTACGGGCATCTTGCGTCCGCGAATAAAACCGCCGCTGAAGAAAAGCGCCATCAGCATTGCAGTGGTGGAAAGCGACCCGCTTCGCTTCCTGGGCTTTCGGGCGATCCTGTCCGCTGAAGACGACTTTCGGATACGGGCCTCCACCGTTCCGGCGATTCTTACTTCTCCCACCGACGACATCATTCTGATGACCTCCAGCGGCGGCGCAGCGTTCTACGCGGCGATGTCCGCACTGAAGGCCGTGCGCCCCACGATTCGCATCATCGTGACGGGCGCCAGCAGCGACGACGACCAGGTTCTGCGCGCAATTGCAGCCGGCGCGAAAGGCTACATCGGCGAAGACGCATCGCCGGAAGAATTCAAGCAAGCCATCCGCGTCGTGCATAGCGGTTCGGTGTGGGCGCCGCGACGGGTGCTTTGCATGTTTATCGAACGAGCCACCGCCTCTCCTCGCAGGCTGCTACAGGAAGGCGAAGACAAGATCAGCGAGCGCGAGCGCGAAGTGCTGAAGCTGCTGGTGGCCGGCCGCTCCAACCGCGAAATCGGCACCGAGCTTGGCATCGAAGAGCGCACCGTCAAGGCGCATATCAGCCAGCTCATGCGCAAAATTGGAGTGCAGAACCGCATCGCGTTGTCGGTGCACGCGGTCACTCACTCGCTGCTGGCGCCGCGCCCGTAGGATTTTCCGCATACCTGCGTGTCTTGAACCTCGACGCAGAGCCAACGAATACCGTCCATCCCGCAGCTGCATTGTTCCACGTGGAACATTCCCCTCCCGCGCTACGTTACCCTTCCCTCTACCTGTTACGAAAGTACAATTACCCTCATTGACCTTCCGTGTCTTGCGCGAATCCGTCCCCGACTGCATACTGCATTCACCTACCACAGAACCTGGGAGATAGGGTTGGAAGAGGTTACGAGGGTCTCCTCTTTCAACCCTTCGTTTTTGCGGCCAACTTCCTTCACCAGCATCACGAAACGTCAGAATCGCCCACTCCTTCACAACCTCAGGTCACTAAAGAGTAACCAGCAGCGCTCTTTCTTCCTGCTCGATATCGCCTCTAACCCTCGTAAGATGAGGTCAGCCAGTACCTACTGGCCGTGCGACGTTCTGATCGGAGTCGAGCCATGAAGAAAATTGCCCTTACCATTTTGCTGATTTCCTCCATCACCACCTGGTCCTGGAGCCAGACCCGCAACGCGCAAACGGATCGCGTCCAGACTGCGGCCACCGTGCTCACCCAGATCATGTCTGCCCCCGATCGCGCCATCCCCGATGGAATCATGTCGGGAGCAAAGTGCATCGCCATCATTCCGTCCAGCCTGAAGGCAAGTTTCATCTTCGGAGCGAACTACGGCAAAGGCGTGGCCACCTGCCGCACCGAGCATGGCTGGAGCGCGCCCGTATTTTTCCGGCTGACCGGGGGCAGCTTCGGATTCCAGGCGGGCGGCCAGGCTTCGGATCTGGTGCTCATTATCCGCACCGCAGATGGCATGCAGCACCTGCTGCAAAGCAAATTCAAGTTAGGAGCGGACGCATCCGCGGCAGCCGGGCCAGTGGGGCGCGATGCTCAGGCCATGACCGACCTCACATTGCGTGCTCAGGTGCTGACCTATTCGCGTTCGCGCGGATTGTTTCTCGGCGTCTCCCTCAGCGGCGGAGTGATTCGCCAGGATGACGGAGACACCCGCGCTTTCTATCAGGGCAAGAACTGGACGTTCTACTCCGTGCTAGCCGGAGAGGTCCCCCCTCCGCAGGATTCTCTGGTTCTCTTGAACACGGTGGAGAAGTACGCCCCGACACCCAAAGTTCGCGCCCAGGCTACACCTCCCGTCGTAACCGCACCGGCGATGGTGGCGACCCCGGCAGATCCGGCCGCGTCGACGGTGACCACTCCGACTCCGGCAACCGCCTCGATCCCGGCAACGGCCTCGACTCCGGCGGAAGCCATGGCTCCTGCTGAGGTACCGGCGGCGGCGGCCGACGCAGCGCCCGAATCGAAGCCCGCTGCGGCTCCTGCGGCAACGCCAAGCACATCAGCGCCCGCAACCCCTGCACCAGCCGCCAGCGAGACTGAGAATCGCTAGTCCGATTTCTGCATGAGAGCGGTGGCTTCGGCCACCGCTTTTTCTCGTCTGCGAGAGAACGGAGCCGCGGGTTGGACGGAGTAGTACTTTTTCGGAAAAAGTCGGCTACACGTATCCATTCGACCCGGTTGTCACCCTTATGAGAGTGCGTGAGAACAGCCTTCGGCTGCGATGGTGGTACAAAGCGCCAGAAGGCCAGCCCCGATAGGGGCGACTCAGTCTAGCCCAGCACGCAGCCGCAGGCGGAGTGCTGGGAAAAGTAGGAAAAGAATTCGAGTCCCCCGGGGACGACAGAGTTCTCACGGCCACACTTCAGGCCATCCGCAAACGCCTGATACTTGGCACAGCTTTACCCCCTGAGGGACTTCCGGCTGACTTAATCAGAATCTCTCTGGGTCGTTTGGCTTCGGAAGAGCGGTGGCTGCGCCACCGCTTTTCTCTTGCGCGAAAGAACGCAGATGGGTTCGACCTTTCGAGGAAAAATCCGGTCACACGTAACAACTCGGCCGGGTTTTGAGCGTGATCGCTCTTCGCAACAGTAATTGTCCGCAAAGTAGAAATTATTCTTACTGCACGTCGAAAGGCCCGATAGTATCCCGATCATCGAGCGGCGTGGGTCATGCCGTGCGCCTAACGGTGGGGTCGTGCCACACAACGGCCGCAATATCTACGGCGCCCCTTCTCCGGCCATGATTAATTGCGATGATGCCTGCCACAAATCCCAGCCCGCTCTGACGAATCGGCAATCGTATGCCGCTGGAAGTTTCGGCTCGGGTGAGGTAAAGTGTCCCGCGTGCAATTGCTTCGGAAACCATGGAGGGTTGCCATGAAGTTATTTACGTTCGCCAGCCGCCTGCGCAAGACCGCATTTGCACTCACTCTGCTTAGTGCATCAACCTTGCTTGCCACCCAATTCGTCCAAGCCCAGACCTTCACAACGCTCCACGACTTCAGCGGTCAAACCGACGGCGGAGCCCCAACAGGCATATTGACCATGGACCGGGCGGGGAACCTGTACGGCACAGCTTCGACAGGAGGCAATAACAATCGCGGTACGGTGTACAAGGTTACGCATACCGGCTCGGGCTGGCTTTTCTCGACGATTTACACTTTCCACGGCCCCGACGGCGCTAAGCCGCTAGCCGGCATGATAATCGGCCCTGAAGGAACCCTTTACGGCACAACCAGCGGTGGAGGCGCGGCCGGATTCGGCGTGGTGTTCAAGCTGCAACCGCCAGCCAGCATTTGCAAGTCGACTTCCTGTTCGTGGACTGAGACGGTGCTGCATTCATTTTCCTCTGGCCCGCAGGATGGCGCCGATCCGAGTTATGCCCCCTTGGTGTTCGACCATGCGGGCAACATCTACGGCACGACGGCAGACGGCGGTGCTTCGAATGGAGGCACGGTTTATGAGATGTCACCCTCCGGCGGCGGATGGGTAGAGAACGTGATCTATAGCTTTCAGGTGGTACCGGACGGGAGCCAACCCACTTCTGGAGTAGTTTTTGACAGCGCCGGGAACCTCTACGGCACCACCGTGACCGGCGGGACCGACCAAGGCGGCACAGTGTTTCAGCTAACGCCCGACGGATCCGGCTGGACGGAAAAAGTTCTCTATCGCTTCACCGATGCCGACGGTATTGGTCCGTTTGCCGGCGTCATAGTGGATGGATCGGGCAATCTCTACGGCGCAACTGCAGCTGGTAATATTTCGGTTTACGAATTAATGCCGTCCGGTGGTAGCTGGACGTTCCAGGTTCTGTATCGACTGAACGCGTACTACGGTCCGTACGAGAGTTTGAGCTTCGACTCCGCTGGCAATCTACTGGGGACAGTAGTCGCAGGAAACCCGGAGGTCTTCCGCTTAACGCAGTCCAGTGGCCAATGGACGCTCACCGGCTTCCATGGCAGTGACGGGGGCTTTCCACTCTCCAATGTGATACAGGACGCAAGCGGCAACCTTTACTCCACGAGCTCAGGCGGAGGGGCATACCACCAGGGTACGGTGTTCGAAATAACACCGTAACTCGTTTCGAAGCGCTACTCTCGGGTATTCGCTGCTATGTCGCTATATCACCGGTAATCCGTGAACCCGACTCAAAAAGCTGCTTGGTGCCGAACCAAGGCACGAGAATGAACATCTGTTTCCTGCTCAGTAAGGTGTAGCCGAATTTTCCCCGAAGAGTACTACCCCACCGCGCGTTTGACCTGGTTTTTTCACGGTGCTACCGTTCAAACCGACACTCTCGATGCGCCACAGGCTGCAGTACGTTCCGGTAGCGCTGCTGGTGCGCCTGATCGGCGCCTTGCCGCGCCCCTTGGCCCGTGGGGCCGGCATCCTGCTGGGCGGCGCGGTCTACCATCTGCATCGCCGCCTGCGTCGCGTCGGAATGCGCAACCTCGAACTGGCCTTCCCGGAAAAACCAATCAAGGAACGCCGCCGGATTCTGCGCGGAGTCTACGTCTCGCTCGGCCGCTTGCTGGGCGAAGCTTGTCTGTTCCCCAGCTACACCAGGCAAAATGCCTCGCAGGTCGCCGTCTATCAGGGCATCGAGAATTTCGAAGCGGCGGAGAAACACGGCAAAGGCGTGCTCTTCCTCACCGGCCACTTCGGAGGATGGGAGGTCGGCTCGTTCTTCCACTCGCTTCAGGGACATCCCATGAAGATCGTGGTGCGGCCGCTCGACAATCCTTACGTCGATGCCCTGGTCGCGCGCTATCGCGGTCTGCACGGCAACGTCATGATCGGCAAGGATGAATTCGCCCGCGGATTGATTGCTGCCGCGCGCAACAACGAAACCGTAGGCGTCCTGATGGACACCAACATGACTCCGCCGCAGGGAGTGTTCGTGAACTTCTTCGGGATTCCCGCCTGCACAGCCAGCGGCGTGGCACGCGTGGCGCTGCACACTGGGGCCGCCGTGGTTCCCGCGTTCACCATCTGGGACCCCGTACTGCGCAAGTATCGTGTCGAGTTCGACCGCGCGGTCGAACTGGTCCACACCGGCGACGATGAAGCCGATGCCGTAACCAATACCGCGCTCTTCAACAAGATCATTGAAGACTACGTGCGCCGCTATCCCGATCAGTGGCTGTGGGTGCATCGGCGATGGAAGACCCGGCCACCAGGCAAGCCGGGATTGTACTGAAGGATAGTGGATAGTGATTGGTGGATAGTGGATGGTTTGCAATTTTGATTCTGCAGTGTGAAGTTTGCAGTTTTGAGTTTGCAGTGTAGAGCCCTTCTTAAGCTGTCATCCTGAGCGGAGGCGGCCCTGGGGTTGCGCCGCCGGAGTCGAAGGATCTGCGGTTCCAGCCTGCATCGAAGGAGACGTTTGTTCAGCGCGCACCGTCGCTCGCGTTCTTCTATCCACTCTCCACTGCCTTAAGGGCGGCCTCTCCCTAGCTGTCATCCTGAGCGGAGGCGGCGCCGGGGTTGCGCCGCCGGAGTCGAAGGATCTGCGGTTCCAGCCTGCATCGAAGGAGACGTTTGTTCAGCGCGCACCCGTCGCTCGCGTTCTTCTATCCACTATCCACCATTCACTATCCACTGCTATAACAACCTCATGTCCCAAACCCTGCAATCGCTGGCGGACTTCACTGCCACCCGCCTTATCGGCGACGGCAACCTCGAAATCACAACCGTCGCCAGCATCGCACAAGCGCGACCGGGCACTTTGGTATTTGTGCAAGACGAGAAGCACCTGGAGCATGCGCTGTCGTCGGCGGCCAGCGCCGTCATCGCTGGAGAGTTCGCGTCGTCATCCGCCGGACGCAAGCCGTTGCTGATCGCGGAGCATCCCCGGCTAGTATTTGCGCGGGCCGGGGCGCTGCTGCATCCGCCCAAACACTACTCCCCCAGCATTCATCCCACTGCTGTCGTCCATGCTTCGGCGAAGGTCGCCGCAAGCGCGGCCATCGACGCTCATGTGGTGATCGAAGCCAACGCCGTGATCGGCGAGCGCTCGCACATCGGCGCAGGCTGTTGCATCGGCGAGGGTGTCGTCATCGGCGATGATTGTGATCTGTATCCACGCGTCGTAGTCTATTCGGGTACGACGCTGGGCCGTCGCGTCGTGGTCCATGCCGGAGCGGTGTTGGGCTCCGACGGCTTCGGTTTCGTCCGCGATGAACAATACGGCCGCTATCACAAATTTCCCCAGATCGGGCAGCTGGTCGTCGAGGAGTACGTCGAGATCGGCGCCAATTGCACCATTGATCGCGGTGCTCTGGAGAAGACCGTCATCGGCGCAGGAACGAAGCTCGACAACCTGATCCACATTGGCCACAACGTGACCGTTGGAGCGAACGTCGTGATCGCGGCGCAGACAGGAATTTCCGGCAGCGTGGAGATCGGAGACGGCGCAGTCGTGGGAGGACAAGTTGGCATCGGCGACCACGCCAAGGTAGAGCCGGGCGTCATTCTCGGCTCAGGCGGCGGCGTGCTGTCGAGCAAGATCGTTCGCGGCAAGGGCGTCGTCTTCTGGGGCAGGCCCGCGCGTCCGCTCGGCCAGTATCTGAAGGAATTGGCGGCGTTGGCAAGGCTAGGGCGCGAAAGCGAAAAGGGCACTTAGCGATTAGCACTTGGCACTTACGGCAGTTCAGAATTGGTGTAGTCCGGCGAGTACGGGTAGAGCGGCGCTTCAGCGCCGCGTTCGCTGCGGACAAACGAACCGCTTGAGCCGCTGCGGTCATTGAAAATGACCGCAGCGGCTCAAGCCTTATGGCAAGGGGCAATCTTATACGCCAGCCTAAAGGCTGGCTCTACCAGGTTTACGCCAACTCTGAAACTGGTCTAGCATTTAAGATTCGGCATCCAACGCTTTTGCTAACTGCTAATTGCTAACGGCAGTTTTACTCATGTCCATCATCGTCATCGGCGGACACTCTCGTAGCGTAGGCAAGACCAGCGTAGTCGCTGGCCTCATCGCCGCACTCCCAGAGTTCCACTGGACGGCCGTCAAGATCACCCAATACGGACACGGCATCTGTTCCGCCAACGGCGAGCTCTGCGACTGCGCCACCGACGACCACAGCTGGGCCGTGACCGAAGAACGCGATCGCAGCGGCGAGAGCGACACCTCTCGCTTTCTGGTTTCGGGCGCGGCCCGCTCGCTTTGGGTCCGCACCCGCCAGGGAATGCTGGCGGAGGCCATGCCGCGCGTGCGCAAGGAACTGGCCGGCGCGGAGAACGCGATCCTCGAGTCCAACTCGGTGATGCGCTTTCTGCGCCCTGACCTTTACCTCACCGTCCTCGACACAGCCACTGCCGACTTCAAGACCTCGGCGCAGGAATTTCTCGATCGCGCCGACGCTGTCATCCTGCACGACAGCAGCAGCGCCGACGTGGCCTGGACAAACGTTTCGCTGAAGCCGGTAGCCACCAAGCCAACATTCCACATTCGCCCGCCGCAGTACGTGACACCTGAGCTGGTCGAATTTGTGCGGGAAGTTATCCAACATCGGGCACGCACTCAATAAATCCGAAAGCAGTCGGGAATTCGTGAACCACGCAAGGCAACGAGGACCGGCTACGGAATAAGCTCTTGGCGTAATTGCTTCGAGAGTTTCTCGATGCGCTTCAACTTGTCTTTCAGGTCTTTCGCCAGGAGCCCCTTGGTCGCCTGCTCGGTGTCGGCGCGCACCTGTTGTGCGAGTGATGCCAACTCGTCCGCCTGTTGCAGCACATGCGCGGAGGTCACGGTCTTAACCGGGGGCGCGGGAGGCTCGACATTTTCCGCCTGTCGCGTGGCGCGGTTGGCGGCGGTGTGTCCGGGTGAAACGGGGGTTCCGGTTTGCGACCACAGGCTCGCCGGCAAGCTCAGCGTGGCGACAATCGCCAGTACGAAAAAATATGTCCTGAGTAGACGCTTTCTCACGGTTCACCTCACATGAGATTGTCTCGTTCCTCGAACAATACGCCTGTTTTGCCAAGACATTCCGCATTTCCGATCTGATAGGGTTATTTTCTATTCGAGACTTTGGAGGAATACATGGCAACCTTCGGCTTCATTGAATACAACGACGCCGGGCCGGAAGTGCGGGCTGTCTATGACGACATCATGGCAACTCGCAAAACCGACTGGATCAATAATTTCTGGAAGGGGCTGGCTCATGATCCCGCCCTGTTGAAACGCACCTGGAACGACGTCAAACAGATCATGGCGCCGGGCGCACTTGATCCACTGGTGAAGGAGCTCATCTACGTAGCGGTTAGCGTGACCAATGGCTGCCCCTACTGTATCGCCGCGCATACGGTCTCGGCGCGCGGCAAAGGCATGACGGACGCCATGTTCCACGAGTTGATGTCGGTTGTCGGGATGGCAAACGAAACCAATCGCCTGGTCAACGGCTATCAGATCGAGATCGATGAGGCGTTTAAGACACCGGTGAAGTAAAGCTGTCAGTCATCAGCTGTCAGCTTTGAGCCGTCAGCGGTCAGCCATCACCTGTCAGCCATCAGCCGTCAGCCGTCAGCTATCAGCTGAGAGCCGTCAGCCGTTGATAGAAACTGTGTGCGCCGGTCGGGTTGCTTGGAATGATGAATCCGTGGCGTAGGTGCCGCGCCGTAGGCGCGACTCAGTCTAGCCCAGGACGGAGCGTAGCGGAGTCCTGGGTATGGTGGGCAGAGAGATTGAGTCCCGCAGGGACGGCAGAGTTAGCTGACGGCTGATAGCTGATGGCTGAACGCTTATACCCGCCTAAACCGCTATAATGTCCCTTCCATGAAAGCCTACGTGTACGTCTCGCTGAAGAAAAGTGTGCTCGACCCACAGGGCAAAACCATCCACGGCGCGCTCAAGAAGATGGGCTATCGCGGCATCGATGACCTGCGCCAGGGCAAATACTTCGAGATTGCGCTCGATAGTAGCGTCAGCCGCGAAGCCGCTCAGGCCGAAGTCGAGCGCATCGCGCGCGAAGTGCTCACCAATCCCGTGATTGAAGAGTTTCGCTTCACGCTTGAGGGGTAGAGGCGCGTCTTCCCCGAATGGAACGAGGGGGCAGTGCCCGGCAAGAACTTCCGCATCAGGAAGTTCCACTCCATCATCAAATCGGCTACGATTAACAGATCACAGGCTTTCCTCTCTAGATTCCTGTTCGTTGTTCCCACGGGGAGTTGAACTATGTGCGGCATTGTTGGATACGTCGGAAAGAAACGAGTGGTGCCGGTCATCATTGACGGCTTGCGTCGCCTCGAATATCGCGGCTACGACTCGGCAGGCATCGCCGTGGCCGGCAACGGCGACGGTTTGCAGGTCCGCCGTGCCGAAGGCAAGCTGCGCAATTTGGAAGAGGTCATCCGCCTGAAACCGCTCGACGGCACCTACGGCATCGGCCATACCCGCTGGGCCACGCATGGCCGTCCCACGGAAGAAAACGCCCATCCCCATCGCGACTGCACCGGCAAGATCGTCGTCGTGCACAACGGCATCGTGGAGAACTACGTCTCGCTGAAGAAGAAGCTGATCGACGAAGGCCACAAATTCACCACCGAAACCGATACCGAAGTGATCGCGCACCTCGTTGAGAAAAATCTCTCCACCACCGATCATAAGGTGCCGCTGGAAGAGGCCGTTCGCAAGACGGTGCTATCGCTGACCGGCGTCTTCGCTATCGCGGTAATTTCTTCTGACGAGCCCAACAAAATTGTCGCCGCCCGCAATGGCCCTCCGGCCGTCATCGGGCTGGGCAAGGACGAGTACTTCGTAGCCAGCGACGTGCCCGCCATCCTGTACCACACGCGCGACCTGTTCTTTCTCGGAGATGGCGATCTCGCCGTCATCACTCCCGCGGGCGTTCAGCTCACCGACTTCGAAGGCCAGCCCATCACCCGCCAGGTGCAGCACATCACCTGGGACCCCATCATGGCGGAAAAGGGTGGCTTCAAGCATTTCATGTTGAAGGAGATTTACGAGCAGCCGCGCGCCGTTCGCGACACCACGCTGGGCCGCGTCTCGCTCGACTCCGGCAAAGTCTTCCTCGACGAGATGGACATCACCGACGAAGATTTCCGCAAGCTCGACAAGGTGTATGTCGCAGCTTGCGGCACTAGCTGGCATGCTGGGCTCGCGGGCAAGTTCATGATCGAGCGCCTGGCCAAGCTTCCGGTGGAAGTGGATTATGCCAGCGAGTTTCGCTATCGCGATCCGCTGACCGGGCCGGGTGATCTCACCATCCTCATCACGCAGTCAGGCGAGACCGCCGACACCATTGCGGCCATGCGTGAATCGCGCGCTAAGGGCGCGAAGACCGTCGGCATCTGTAACGTCGTAGGCTCTATGATCGCGCGCGAGGCTAACGGTACCATTTACACTCACGCCGGGCCGGAGATCGGCGTCGCTTCGACCAAGGCGTTCACCGCACAGTTGACCGCACTATTCCTGTTTGCAGTCCACCTGGGACAGGTGCGCGGTACGCTCGATCTCGACCACTCCAAGCAGCTGCTCAATGACTTAACCCTCATCCCCGGCAAGCTGGAAGCGCTGCTCACCCACGACGAAGAAACCGAGGACCTGGCCAAGCAGTATCATCGCGCCCACGACTTCCTCTTTCTGGGACGCGGCATTCACTACCCGATCGCCCTGGAAGGCGCATTAAAGTTGAAGGAAATTTCCTACATTCACGCCGAGGGTTATCCCGCGGGTGAGATGAAACACGGCCCGAATGCCTTGATCGACGAGGACCTTCCCGTGGTCATTCTCGCGACTCGCGACCAGACCGATCCAGGTTCCATGGTGCGCTATGAGAAGACGCTGTCGAACCTGAAGGAGGTAAAGGCGCGCTCGGGCACCGTGATTGCAATTGCGACGGAAGGCGATGAGGAAATTCGCGAGGCCGCCGACCACGTGCTGTACGTTCCCGACGCGCCGGAACTGCTGGCCCCGATTCTGGAGGTAGTTCCCTGCCAGTTGCTGGCGTATCACATCGCCGTCCGTCGTGGCTGCGACGTGGACCAGCCGCGCAACCTGGCGAAGTCGGTTACGGTGGAGTAGGGCGGCTGCTCAGAGCCTAGCCTATTACTTCACGCGGTCCTTGAGCTGGCACTGTTTCTGCTGGTACAGTCAACAGCAGCGGAGAAACTAGCGATGGTGCTTGACCGAATCACAATTGACCCTCGTGTAATGGGCGGCAAGCCGTGCCTTCGTGGGATGCGGGTCACGGTGGGCACAATCGTCGGTATGCTGGCCGAAGGCCATAGCACCCCAGAAATTCTCCAGCTCTATCCCTACCTGGAAGCGGAAGACATTGCTCAAGCCCTCTCCTATGCAGCGTTGCGTTCCGAGGAGCGAGAAGTCGAATTGAATCGAGCGTGAAGATCCTTATCGACATGAATCTGTCGCCGAGCTGGGTTGGAGTGTTTCGGCAAGAAAACTGGGAAGCATACCATTGGAGTGCAATCGGCAGCGCCACTGCTCCCGACAGTGACATTCTTGATTGGGCGAGGAAGAACGACTGTATAGTTTTCACACATGATCTCGATTTCGGCGCTCTTCTCGCCTCTCAGCAATCCCGCTCCCCAAGTATTTTGCAGCTTCGCGGGCAAGAAACCTCCCCGGGCCGTATGGGTGAGGTGGTGGTGCTTGCGATTCGACAATTCCGCGAAGAGCTGGAGCTTGGCGCACTGATCACCATCGATGCGGCCAAGGCTCGAGCGCGAATTCTCCCTCTCCTATGAGTAAGTCAACACTGGCATATCACATTGTCGTCGGTAGGTGACCCGCCCTCGCCGAGCACCCACAAGGCCGGGACATTTTGATCGAGATTTCTTTCGTGCTTCGCTCATGCGGATTAGGTTGCGCAGAATTGGTAAGGGATACGGGGTCCTGCTGCCCAAGCGAATTATCGAGCGCTTGGGCTTAGCCGAGGATGACGTTTTGAATCTGACCAGACGACTACCGGGATTAGGTTGTCGCCATTCGGCGCCAATTTCTCCGAGCAGGTCGAAGCCTTCCGTCGGACCGAGCCGCAACACTGCAAGAGTTATCGCAAACTGGCGAAGTGACGGCTGCCATCGCCCGCCCAAAAGGGTTGCCGTTCATCTATGAGGATTGCTGCCCAGGCTTTAATCCGCAACGTGATCTGGTCTCATCCGCGACGATTGCAGGCCTGATTGCATCTACATCAGTAGAACCTACACTATGGAAACACAACTCCAGGCGCCCCCCACTGTTCAGCGGCAGATGTTCACCGCCCGAGTGAATCGGTCTGTTCTGTTGTCGCCGCAGACCAAGCATCTCGAACTCAGCGTCGAAGGAGTGGACGAGTTCCGCTTCGTTCCCGGGCAGTTCGTTTCCATCAAGCACCCCCGGCCCGACGGCAAAGAGCATACTCGCGCGTATTCCCTCGCGTCCCCTCCGCGCGCCAACGCCACCTTCGATCTGTGCCTCAACCGCGTGGACGAGGGATTTCTCTCCAACTGGCTGTGCGACCTCCCAGAAGGTGCAACCGTTCAGTTTCACGGTCCGCACGGGCTTTTCACGCTCCGCGAGCCGACCAAGGACGCTGTGTTCATCGCCACCGGAACCGGCATCGCGCCCATCCGCGGTATCCTTCATTGGCTCTTCGAGCACCCGGAACGCAATCGCGGCCACAAATACTGGCTAGTGTTCGGGACCCGCTACGAGCACAGCATCTATTATCGCGAGGAGTTCGAGCAGATCGCGCGAGAGAATCCGAACTTCCACTACGTGCCCACGCTCAGCCGCTGCGGCGACCAATGGTCGGGATGCCGCGGTTACGTCCAGGACCACGTGCGCGAGATCGTCGCCGGCCGCACCGACATGCAGGCCTACATCTGCGGCCTGCATCAGATGGTCGATGCCAATCGCAAGCTGCTCAAGGAAGAGATGGCCTGGGATCGCAAGCAGATCGTCTTCGAGCGGTACGACTAGCTAGACTTCGTCCTGGGTTGTATCAGCGCACGACTTTTGCAGTTTCCTGAAAAACTCGACTAGCGCATCGTTTGTGTCAGGGCACGACTTCAGTCGTGCCGATAAGTCATCTATTTTTGTCACTTCGAGCGGGCTGCAGCCCGCAAGAGACCCGCACGCCTGCCTCTTTCGGCAGCCTCTTTCAGGCGTGCCCAACCACTTACAGCAAAGTCCTGGGCTTCGGAGTCTGTGTCTGTGCGAGAACTCAGTTTGGTCTTCGCTAGTGGAGTTGACCGCGCGGAAATCGAGCCCCGCAGGGGCGGAAGTGAAGTTAGCCCAGGACGGAGCGCAGCGGAGTCCTGGGTGGCTCGAAAAAAGATCGAGTCCCTTCAGGGACGGCACAGTTCTCGAACAGACTCTTTAGCCCTGGCAAAACGGGTCCCCTCGGGGGCTGAAGCCCAACCCATTGTCGCCCTCGCGGCACGTCTCGACAGGCTGCTGAAAACTACCTACTGACAACAGCCCGGGTAGTGCGGGCCTTCCAGGCCCGCGTTCACCGGGTCTTGTGAAGAGGGCTTTAACCCCTGAGGTACCTCGTCCAAAGCCGCTACAATAGCCTCTTTTGCGCAATGTCCCCAGGCCTAAAGGCCGTTTCACCGTACTCGCTTGACGCGGCGCTGAAGCGCCGCACTACCCGGACTCGCTCCGGAGAGGACTTTTCAGCAGCCTGTAAAGACGTGCCCTGATACAAAACAGATTTGTGAGATGGCCTTCTAAAATCTTGCCCTTACCTCGTGGCTGCGCCATGATGAGTCATGCACCGTTTTGCGTTAGCCGTTGCTTGCCTGCTTCTGATCCCAATCGGTTCGCTGGCGCAGGATTGGAAACAGGTGCGCAAGGCCGATGACGCCAAGTGGGCAAAAGCAACCGGGCTCGATGCGGGAACCATAAACAAACTCTGGCGCCAGGCGTCGCACGTCCCCAACCAGAGCGATGACGACTCGCGTATCGCCAATATCGATCTGGAAGGACTCTCCGACCATCACCACGTTTTGTTCGTCACCTACTCGGGAGAAAAAAACTGCCTCACGCTGACGGTCTTCGTGCAATATTCGGAGACCTCATTTTCCAAGCTGTGGTCGGCCGACAAAGACCCTGATGGCCAAGGCTTCTGCGATAGCCCTTTCGGCAGCGCCAGCACCGACATCGTGAACCACGCGATCGAGGTACGCGTGCCCCAGTCACCAGATGCGTCCAACCGGTACGCCAACTACAAGATTTACGATTACGAATGGAATGGCATCACCTACAAACTCACGGGTAAACGGGAAGAGCACGGGCGGTAGGTGTCGTCGCGAGTGGAAGGGCGTCCCAGCGACCATGCTGCAGGTCAGCTTTCGCCAGCGCCTCGCGCCTGGTGCTGGTGCCCCAGGTTCGCGTCCGTCTTTTGGGCGTTAACCTGGGCAGGCGAAGGTTCGGGCCAGCTCACCGAGCAATTCACTCGTCCCCTCGCGCCGCCTTCCGGCGCTCGCGCTCGGCCTTCGACGCCTCACGGCGCCGCAGCGCTCCCTCGTAACGCCGCTTCTCTTCTTCGGTCTCAGGAATGACCGGAGGAACCTGCAGGCGCCGTCCATGACGGTCTACAGCGACAAAGGTGAGGTATGCCGTTGCCACCTTTTGCCGCGAGCCGGAGATATAGTTCTCCACCAGAACTCGGACACCGACTTCCATCGACGTGTTGAACGCGCGATTGACCGCCGACTGCAAGATCACCATATCGCCAACGTGTACGGGGACGAGAAAGTCAATGTGGTCCATCGAAGCGGTCACCGCGTAGGAGTGCGAGTGGCGATGCGCCGCCAGCGCGCCCGCCAGATCGATCCAGTGCATCAGGCGGCCGCCCAGCAGGGCGCCCAGCGGATTGGTGTCATTGGGCAACACCAGCTCGATCATCTCTGACTTGGAGTCGCTTACCGGTCTCGGTCGCAGGTTGTCTTGGGTTTGTTCCATGATTTAGTTCGCTGAAATGTACTGCCGTGCAATCAAGGTGTTCTGATTCGATCAAAAACATCCAATTGCTGAAAGTGTTTTACGTTCCAGGTATAAAGTGCGTCGGCCTTGACCTTGAGCGCGCAACTGGCCAAGATCGCGTCATAGATGGCACCGCCCCTTATGCCGCGCCCGGCCGCCCGCTCGATGGACTTGTAGTATTCTGCTTCGTCAAGAGCAACCAGAGTGAGCCGCTCTCGGATCTCCTCGAGAAACAGCATAGCCTGCTCGCCGCTCACTCTATGTTTACCCGGCAACCTCGTCAACGTCGAATAGGTCTCCGCCAAACTGTGCGCTGCGCAACTTGATTCCTGTTTCTTGAACCTCAGAAAAGTGTCGAGACTTGCCCTATGGTGCACATGATCAGCTAGAAAGACCGGCACCAGGACGGAGGTATCAAGGAAGGCCTTCACGATCCCTGGCCCAAAGCTGCCCGATCCCGCTCTGCTCGAACCTGGCGAAGCGTTTCTTCTACGGTAGAGGAAGGCAATGCTTCTCCGGTGCGGAAAACCCAAACGCCACGCTCTTTCTGCAAGGGGGATGTGGTGCGCACCGGATGCAAAGTGATCCGCTCGCCTGAAGTCTCTACCTCCAAGGTGTCTCCGGGGCCGAGGTTAAGCTCGTCCCGCAAAGGCTTTGGAAGTACGATCCGGCCTGATTTGTCGAGAGTCAGCGTAGCGACCATATTGCCATTTTATAATGGCACATGCCATTTGTAAATGCCATTTCAGCTGCCAGTAATCTCACCACGTCGTTGTCTTTGCGTATGAAGGTAGCACTCGGCCATCCGTTGCACGCGCGGGTCAGCGTGCGATTGTAGCCACGATGCGCTGGCCGTCTCGTACAGCAACTCTCCATGACCTGCTGGCAGGTACTCGCGCTCGCAGATAAAGAGCACACGCAGAATGCCGTCTCGCTCCTCTCCCAGCGCAAAGCGAACGGCGTCGGCATGGCGCTCAGCCGGGAGCCGGCTGCAGGTCTTGGCGTAGCCCAGGTTGCAACCCGATTTCAGCTCCTCGTCGGTGGGTCGTACGCCTTGGTGAGCGGGAGCAGTGCAGGTTCCCGCCCATCCCGCGCCCAGCGGAAGGCGCTGCGGAAACGGCCAGTCTGAATCGAATCGTTGTTCCGGCATGAAGAAAGGGCAGGCCATTAAATCCTCGCGCAACACGGGTTAAGCACCACACGCCATTGTACTGGCGACATCAATATCACGTCTCAACACTGCGGCGCTCATCGGGTTGGGTAACCCATTTACACGGATCGGTGGACTCCCTTATTGTGTGCTTATGCGCATAACACTCTGTTTGGACGACCAGCTCGTCAAGGAGGCTGTCAAGATCGCTCTCGAACGGAATACGACGGTGACTGAGCTGGTGCGCGGGTACTTGGAAGAACTCGCGGCCGAAAATGGCCCATCGCGCCGGAGAAGGCAGGAGCAAGAGGACTTGGAGCGCAGCTTTGCACAACTACAAGTCAACGTGGGAAAACGAACATGGAAGCGGGAAGACCTGTATGCGCGTTCTCGATTTTCCTGATAGGCATTGATTTACGATTGTCCCATTAATTATCCAGTGAAGCGGCCGATTGTGTTAGTCATAAATGGAGAGAACTCATGCCCGACGAGAGCCGCGTAACGGCGCTGAAAGACATACTCAACGCAAACCCCGACGACGCCTTTGCGCGCTATGCGCTGGGATTGGAGTACTCGGGCTCGGGGGATACCGACGCGGCGCTGGCGGAGTTCCAGCGTTTGCTCGCAAGCCACCCCGACTACACCAACGGATACTTCATGGCGGCGCAAACCCTGGCTCGTGCGGAGCGCAAAGAGGAAGCGCAGTCGCAGTTGCGGCAGGGCATCGAATGCGCACGCCGCACTCGGAATCAGCACGCCTTGGCGGAGATGGAAGCCATGCTGGACGAACTGGAGCAGGTGTAGAACATTACTGGAGTCGCTCGGGTAGTGTGGGCCCTCAAGCCCGCGTTAGAACGCTTGCGATTCTTGGCTTCTAGTAATCCAAGCGACAAGGGCACCGAAATCGGCGCCCTTGTCTTATCTCTCAATCGAGTTCTTCCTACGGCACTTCAATCAACTCAATCTTGCCGTCCTTGCGTCGGTGCAAGACCTTCACCTGCCCTTTCGGATCGCGGAAGACAAAGACCGCACGATCGCGGAATTCGCATTCCTTCACCGCTTCCTCGATCGTCATCGGCCGCATCGCGATGGAGTCCGTAGTATGGACCAGATGTGCCTCCGTGGTGCGGGCAATGGAGGGAAACTTGTGCACGACCACGGGCACCGCAGTGGCAGGATTGGCGCCCACCGAGATTTGCATCTCGCTCTCCGATGCGACTGGAGCTGTCCAACTCTTGTCCTTCGGTTTGCGGCCAATGTTGCGGCGGCGGCCGTTATGCCGGATCACTTGTGTCTCGATGTGTTCCAGCGCCTGGTTGACGGCAGCAACCATGTCCGTGGCCTCGGCGAGTCCCACCAGGTGGCCGCGCCGCCGCTTCACCGTGATTTCCGCGATGTTGCGGTGCTTTTCCACCGACAGGATAACTTTGCTTTTGATGTTTTCGCCAAGAATCTTGGTGAGCTTGGTGAGGCCTAGTTCCACCTCATCACGAACGGCGGGAGTAATTTCATACTGCTTACCAAAGTATTCTACTGTCATTGAGCTCCCTCCTCGCCGCAGCCTTTTTCTTTGCTGTATTGGCCGCGGCGCCTATCCAGTGGCTGGTTGTCAGCGGAAGTGATCAGCAAAATGCAAGCATCACTGCTCTTCTCCTGCTATCCACTATCCACGAACCACGAACCACTGCTTTTCACAACGGCGTCCCTTCATAGTTAGACGCGCCCGGGACAAAATCCGCACGTTGTCGGACCGGACGAGGCGCCGGTACAGCCGTTAGTTCTTTACTCTGCGCTGGTGGGTGCTCGGGATGCGCATGTCTTCCCTGTACTTCGCGACCGTGCGGCGAGTGACCTGGATGCCCTGCGACTGGAGGATGCGGGTGATCTGCTCGTCGGTTAACGGCCTGGCGGGATCTTCCTCCTCGATGAGCTTCTTGACCCGGCGTTTCAGGATCAGCAGCGAGGTGCTGCTGCCTTCGGGGCCGTTGACGCTCTCGCTGAAGAAGTATCGCAGTTCGAAGACGCCTTGCGGGGTATGAGCGTACTTGTTGGCTACGGCGCGGCTGACGGTCGAGGGATGCACCCCGATCTCCTCCGCCACCTCCTTGATCATCATAGGTTTCAGAAAATCAATGCCATGGTCGAGGAAATCGCGTTGCCGCGCCAGTATCGAATAGCACACGCGCAAGATGGTTTGTTTGCGCTGCTCGATGTTCTTGATCAGCTGAATGGCCGATTTGTAGCGCTCTTTGACGTAATTGCGAACGTCCTTTTCCGCTGCATCTCGGCTTAGCAGACGACGGTAGGTCGGGTTCAGCCGTAACTGCGGCACTTCCTCGTCATTCATCATGACGAGATACTCGTCTCCCTGCTTGACGAACGCCACGTCAGGCTCGATCAACCGGGTCTCGGCCTTGTTGTAGCGCAATCCCGGACGGGGATCGAGCGTGCGGATGAAGTCCATGGCAGCCATCACGGCTTCCACGGGACGGTTCATGATCTTGGCCACTTCTTTGTAGTGCTTGTTCTGCAGAGCATGCAGGTGTTCATTGACCAGCACGACCGCGTCGTCCAGTGCCTCGAGTTCGGCCGCAATATGGCCATTGCCGTTCTTGCGGTCGACACCCTTCAGGTTCTGCAACTGCGCCAGCAGGCACTCCCGCAAGTCGCGTGCTCCCACTCCGATGGGGTCCATCTGCCGCACCACGTCGATGGCTTCGCGCAACGCATCGCGGCTGAAAGGAACCCGGGCCGGTACCGTCCGCGGGGGCACCAGGGTTGGCCGGGGAACCTCAGGCTCGGACTCCCCTCTATGCACATCCACGGCAGAATCTTCTTCGGCTACGGCGACCGTAGATACCAGAATCTCGGACTCCAGGCCATCCACCGCCGGCGAGACGGCTGCCACGGCTGAATTCGGCACGTCGGAAGATACGGCTGCTTCCGGAACTGGTGCGTCAAGGCTGGTCCCCTGCTGCTCATCCGCCAGGCCAAGCAACTCGTCGTCCGTCGCCGTCAGATAGCCCTCTTCGTTGAGGTTCCCAATCACCAACTCCGCCGCACGATAGACATCTTCGTTGACGTGTAGCGAACCCAGTTGCCACATCAGGTGGTCGGTGAGCGTGGTGGGTTTGGAGAGGAAATTCTCAAACGAGGGCTTCTCGCTCTCTTCCATCTCGATCGAGGTACGCAGACCCGGATCCAGATATTCCGAGAAGAACGAGCCAAAATCGATTTCGTCGAAGGGATCTTTTTCGGCGGCGGTTACCGGTTGTTCTTCCTGAACCGTAATGGAGCTGTCACGCTCCATCTTCTCCTCGCGCGCCGACACTTCGTCGAGCAAGGGAACGGAATCGTCCAGTTCCTCAAGCACCGGGTTCTCGGTCAGCTCAGCCGTGATCATGTCCGCCAGCTCAAGCTTGTTGAGCGCCAGGACACTGACCATCTGCACGAGCCCAGGAGTCAGAATCTGCTTCTGGGAGACCTTGAGATTTAACTTGGGCTGCAATAAAGCCATGCAAGGGAACCCTGAGGGAACGACCCTCTTTTCGAATTCTAAACCAACGAGAAGCTCTCGCCTAAGTAAACTCGTTTAACTTCCGGATCATTTCCGAGTTGCTCCGGTGTGCCGGTACGGAAGATCCGTCCTTCGTTGATGATGTAGGCACGATCGGTGACCGACAGCGTCTCCCGTACATTATGGTCCGTAACCAGCACGCCGATGCCGCTGGCTTTCAAATCGAAGATGATCTTCTGCAAGTCCAGTACCGCGATGGGATCGATACCCGAAAACGGCTCGTCCAGCAAAATGAACGCCGGTGAAATACAAAGGCAGCGCGCAATCTCGACGCGTCGTCGCTCTCCCCCCGAAAGCGCATAACCACGATTCTTACGGATGATGCCCAGTCCCAGCTGGTCAATCAACTTCTCCATCCGCTCCCGGCGTTCGTGCCAGGAAATCGGCTGCGCTTCCAGAACCGCCAGGATGTTGTCCTCCACCGTCAGCTTGCGGAAGATGGACGGCTCCTGCGGCAAGTAGCCGATGCCATGATTTCGCGCCCGCAGATACATGGGTTCATCGGTAATGTCCTGCCCATTGATTAGGACTCGGCCGGTTTCGGCAGGAATGAGCCCCACGACAATATAGAAACTGGTGGTCTTGCCGGCGCCGTTCGGCCCTAGCAGACCGACAACTTCACCTTGTTTTACGTGGAAGCTTACCCCGCTGACGACCCGTCGGCCGCGGTAGCTTTTGCCGATCTCATCCGCCGATAAAGTCTGCATTTACTTCGTGGTACGTGCGCGAGTAATGGTGGGAGAAGAGCGCTTACTCTCTACCAGCACCCTATCATCGCGATTATAGAAAGTCAACGAATCGCCCCATACAGTACCGTGTTCGGCATCAAAAATGCTAGGAGATTTTCCGGTCAGCAAGTACTTCTCGTTATCGGCCGTGTAAACCAGCCGGTCACCCACCGCTCGCCGGTTCGGTCCCGTAACTACCACTTTGCCCACCGCGACCATGTGATCGATCTGGCTCGGCCCATCTGACCCCGGAATAACTGTCTTCTTCGGTGCAGCCGATGGTTGCGTCGGATTACCTTTCGCATCCGGATCGGCCGGCTTCAGATACACATCAAGCTGCTCTGCATTAATGGTATTGGTTGCCGTTTTGGCGAAGACGTCGCCGGTGTACCGGGCTCGACGCTCTTCATCGGTGTAATTCAGCTTGTTAGACGTGACATCGACCGGCGTCAACTTTCCGTCCTGGCTTTTCTGCATGAACAAACTTAGAACTTTCTGGTTGGCGTCCGCCTCAGCGACAAGACTGCGTTTCTGGTCGTCAAAGTCGATCTTGGGGGCACGCACCACGTTGGCCACCTGCCACAGCCGCACGTTGCCGGTGTAATGGGCCACACCCGGCTGCTTGTGCGCGGTCATATGTTGAGCCGTAACGTGGACCGGGTCCGAACTCGCCAGCAACGCCCCATCGGGTTGAGGCTTGAGGTCGCTGTAAGTTGTCTTCACGTTGTCGTCGGCGAAGCCGTCACCGGTCTGGCGATTGATGCGCACCGTAACCGCCGTCGTGGTCACCCCGTTGTCGATCACGCGCGGCGAACCTGTCAGCACCAGCATGGTGTCGCTCGGGGTGTAGGTTGCAACATCGGCAAAGGCCTCACGTCCGCCCGTATCAGGCTTCCCGGATGCCTCGTGGTATTGGAAATCGCCCGTTTGTATCAACTTCTCCACACCGCCATCGGGGGCGAAGGTGACATCCAGGTTGCGCGAGACGCTCACCTTGTCGGGATTTCCAGGCGTGGTGGACACGATGCGGGCGTCCGGTGTGCCATGCAGCGCCTCGCACGCGGTTGTTGCTATCGAAGGTCGCATGGAACTTTCCCGCGGTAGCCACGGTTGTTGAGTTCGATCCCGTTTCCTTATCGCTCGGGGTGGGGCTCTTCGGCTTCTTCGAATTCGGCGGCACCGGGAAAATGGTGATCGCGGCTTTGCCCACGGTATCGCCAGACTTGATCTGGTTCCCAGCATTCTCCAGCAGGAAATCGAGTTCGTCGGCGGCAATCTCCATCGGCTGGCCGCTGCTGCCGGACTTGTCCGGCTTGGGGTCCTGCATCATCCGTGCGTCTTTCACCATGTGCACGCGCAAGGGCTGGTTCTGGTCGTCGAAGTCCAGAATGAACTTGTCTGCCGAACCGTGCGCCAAACTCGCACCGTGTGACTCGAACTTGGCACCCCCGGAAAGGATCGCCTGCTCAGCGGAGTTGTTCGGACCCATGTTCACGTCCCCACGAGGTCCTGTGATGTCGATGATCGACGCGCCGCGGCTCTGCAGGTGGACGTTACCTTCCGCCATCCCATGCTGCACCGTGTTGTCCGCTTCGAACAGCAGAGTGCCTTTGTCGGCGGTCAACGTCCGGTCCGGCTGCTCGATGCGCGCATTTTCCAGGATTGCCTGCCTGGGCGTTTTTTGGATGGTGGCACTGGACCCGGTGATGACCGCCGGATGCTGGCCCGTGGTGACGAAATGTACATCGGACTTCAATAGAAGTTCGTTGCTCTTGGAATCGTAGTAAGCGCCTTTGGCGGATCCTGTCGCCTGTGCGGTTCGAAATTCCACAACCTCGTCAGTCTGCGCAATGCCGGTCTTCTGGTTGAAAGTGAGCGAGCGCGTCAGCAGATGAATCGGATTCTTCAGTTCGTCGGGCGGGGTCTGGTCGGGCTTCAGCGGACCTTCAGCGTTGCCCTGGAGGTCGATGTGCACCTCGCCAACGGCAGCGATTTCGCCCGTGGCCGGATCGTACGTGAACTGGTTGCCGTAAATCTGGTCGTAACGGTCGTGCTCATGCCCGTACACCACAATGTGCACATTCCGCAGATCGGCATGGCCGCCGGCCTTGAACTGCACTGCCTTCGATGCGCGAATGGTATAGAGAGTGCGTCCCCCTTCGGACTTGGAAAGAGAGAACCCGTCGCTGGTCTGTTGGATGTCGATGCCCAGTTGCCCAGGCACATTGCGCAAAGTGGGGCCGACACGGGAACGGGCGATCCAATACGACACGCTAACGGCTGCCACCAACAGCACCACACTGGCGACCAGCCATTTACGCACTTGAGCTATAGATTGAAACATCTAGGATCGATATTACGCGAAATGCGGAACACGCCGCGACCCGGCCCTAGCCACAAAGCAGAGAAAAACCTCTTTTCGGCGGTACCCGGATAACCAGGCAATCGGAAGGTATGTCGTGCAGCGCCTGGCGGCGCTTGGTCCATCCCGCCATCATGAAACCAATCGTCAGGAAGAAGAGGGAGAGAAATTTCATGAAGTGCCGGACCGTAGCTTGGCCGAACCCAATTCTTTCACCCTCCGCGGTAACTACTTGCAGGCCAAGGATGCGCTTACCCAATGTGGCACGCCAGGCTGAACTTTCGGTGAACGCGCAATACAACCATGATCCGACGGACAGGATCAAAATGAAAGCCATCCCCGTCGCGACCTTCGACACGACTGGGGAAATTCCCAGCAAGTTCCCAAAGTGCCGCAGCACCAAGTCAATGGCGAGGGTCAGCACCAGCGCTCCGCCCGCCTCCAAACCAACGTCGATTGCGCCAGCCCAGGCGCGCAGCCAGAATCCAGCGTATTCAGCATCGGCCAGAGCGGCCGACGGCGAAGAGGCTTGCGGCTTGTCGGATTGAGAGGACACTAAACCCTTGGGGTTAGACTCAGAAAGCAAGTCTCCACAAAAAAGGCAAAACCGTCCGTCCGGCAATCGAGCATTGCCGCAGGTGGGACAGACCTGGTCCAGCACCATCTCCATTCGGATGGGAATAGTACGCTGGACGGGCTGCCCTGTAAAGGGTTGGCACAGTTGTTCAGGTCACAGGAACGCCACGGGTGGCGCTCCGTGGGCATGTTTTTGCACATCATGTGCAAAGTTTTGCACTACCTACTGTTTCTTTCCACTTTTCAGCCTTGAATTTGAGATACTTATGCATCGAAACAGTGGTAATGTACCTGCAAGATTGTCACTTGGATATAAGTCCGGGGGATCGGATAGGAGAACGTTCGTGAAGCGTAAAGCGTGTGGCTTGCTATGCATGGTCATGTTAGCTTCTGTGGCCGCCATGGCCGGTTCCATTCCGTTCAGCGGATCGGGATCCAGCGGAACCATCGACCCGGGACAGCCTTTTAGTTATGATTTTGCCGGCGCGTTGTCCGAAGCGAACTGGGGAGTACCAGGCGTGGGCGCAGGTCTGGCGACGTGGAACGGTCCGACCGTCGATCAATTCACCATCACCTTCGATCTCGCTCCGGGAATATCCATCGATCCCCTGAACATTGGAAGTACCTGTGACGGCGGGCCGACGAGCGGAACTGCATTCTGCGCGTCGCCTTACACGCAGCCTTGGAACGTCACGACTTTAACTACGGATTCGATCACGTTTACCGCCTTACCGGGTGGCGACCTGCTGATCAATGGCGATCCGTTCTTTGTCAATATCTTCTTCACCGGCGGCGATCCCGCCGGTGCCAGCTTCAGTGGCGAATGGGTGAGCCCGGTTCCTGAGCCAGGCACACTGGTGATATTCGGTTCTGGAATTCTCGCCCTTGCCGGAGCGTTTCGTCGCAAGCTATTGCTCTGACCCTCCTTGGCGGAATGATTGCGCAGCCGGAGTCCAATCGACTCCGGCTTAATTTTTCGCCGAACTGACACTAGCTTTCCGCTGCAGCCGCGCTGACCGCAGTTTCCGCGATCGCAAAATCCAGCAGGTTAAGTTGCACTCCTCCGAAATCCGGATGCTCGTTGTAATCCACGGTGAAGGCCAGGTCGAGCGCGGCGCCCAGCGCCAACGGTTCTTGCGTTGCCCGCTCAGCCATGCGCCAGCCCAGGGCGTCATAAGCGCGTTGGATCTGGCCGTTATTGGACTTCCGGTGCTCGGACATGACCCGCAGCTTCAGATGTTTTTCTTTCAGCGTCCGGGGTGGCTGAACCAGCTTCGCGTTTCTGGCGACGAATACCGGTACCGGATTGCCCGCGCCGAATGGCTCCAGCTTCTGCAAAAGCATCCAGAAATCGTGCTTCACATCGTCCAGCGAAATCTCGGCGTCGTAGGGAAGAATGGGAATGAAATCCTCCGGCGTCAGCCGCTCCCGCGCGAATCCATCGAGCCGTGATCGCAACTCGGGAATCCTCTCCACGGGCAGCGAACAACCGACTGCATGCGCATGTCCGCCGAAGCGGGTAAACAGTTCCGGACATGATTCCAACGCTTGCAATAAGTGAAACGCTTCAATGGAGCGGCCCGAACCATGCGCTTCCCCTTCCTCGCACGAGAAGATCAACGTCGGACGCCGATATCGCTCTACGATCCGCGTCGCGCAAATGCCAATCACGCCGCGATGCCACCCTTCGCCTTCCACCACCAGGCAGTAAGCCTCTCGCATCTCGGGGGAGGCTTCAATCTTAGCTTGGATCTCTTCCAAAATACGCTGTTCTTCCTGTTGCCGGTCGCCATTGAGTTGATTGAGGCGAATCGCAATATCAGCGGCTTTGGCGGCATCCTTCTCGGTGAATAATTGAATAACGCGCTCGGCTACGTCCATGCGGCCCGCGGCGTTCAGGCGCGGGGCCACGCGGAAAGCTATATCTCCGGCGCTCAGCGGGCGCGAGCCGTCGAGTTGGCAATTCGCCAGCAAAGCACGCAGGCCGGCATTCACTGGTTTTCGAAGCCCCTCCAAACCCAGTTTCGCGAAGACACGGTTCTCGCCGACCAGCGGCACCGCATCGGCGATGGTCGCTATGGCGACCACTTTTAGGAACGACGGCAGCAGACGCTCGCGTCCCGTCTCCTGCAACAGCGCTTGCGCAATCTTGAATGCCACTCCAGCGCCGCAAAGCGACTTGCAGGGATAGTCACAACCGTCCTGGTTCGGGTTCACCACCGCTAACGCTTTCGGCACTCCGTTAGAGGCCGGCAAATGGTGATCGGTAACGATGAGGTCGATACCCCGCCGCTGTGCGGTTTCTCCGGCCGCAAACGCCCGGATGCCGGTGTCCACGCTGATGATGAGGCGAATGCCGCGATCGACGGCCTGCTCGATGACTTCGTCGCGCATGCCGTAGCCTTCGCGGATGCGATGAGGCACGTGGTGTTCGGTCGTTCCGCCGCAGAGTTCAATCGCGGTCTTTAGAATCACGATTGCGGTGGTGCCGTCCACGTCGTAATCGCCGTAGATGAGGACGGTTTCACCGCGTTCGATCGCCGCGCGCAATCGTTCGACGGCCACGCGGAGGCCGGTCATCAGGCTGGGTGAGTGCAAGTCCTGCAGGGAGGGTGTCAGAAATTTCTGCGCCTGCTCGGCTGTCTGGATGCCACGAACCGCCAGCAGCCGGGCCGTGGAAACAGGCAGCCCGGTCTCCAGCGCGAGACGCTGCACGTTTCCAGGGTCGGCAGTGCGGAGGACCCAGCGCACGTCAGCGTTCGTCGTCCGAGTCGGTCTCGTCGATCGCCACGCCGCCGAAATCTTCCACCAGGTCGAGCAGATGCTGGTAACGCTCATACCACTCGGTGGAAACTTCGTAGAGAAACATGATGCCCTGGTGCGGCCAGCCGAGCTGAATGAATCCAGTCTTTCCCAGATAGTTGCGCAGCCAGCGCGCTTCTTCCAGGTCTTCATCGCTGGGATACTGGGTGTGCTGCAGGCGCTGGATGAGGTAGTCGAGTTCGTCGCGCTGCAGAACTTCCTCGTCCATGGAGAGGAACTCGGATCCCGCTTTCTTCGCCAGCTCGACAAAGTCCTTCCAGCTTTCGGGATTGTCGCGCGGGTCCCACATCACGCTATGCACATCTTCGGTGACGTATCCCTGGAAGCGGCTCAGCCCGTGTCCCAGGATGAAGGCGTTCATGTCGTCTTTAAGGCTGGATAGATCGTCTGGCATGCTGGATCTCGAGTGCCACGGCACAATATTCACCGTAGCGAAAAACATCATACTCCGATGCGGCCCTGGCGGCACAGGTGCGGGAGGATTCGGTCCTCTGTCGTAGTAAACTTAATCGTAGCGTTTAGGGTTGTTCACCTCAGGGTTGTACGACTTCGAACCGCTCAAAGGGCTGCTCTGTCTCGGGGGAAACAGAGCGGCCCTTTTGTTGCATGACGCAATCTCGCTCTCCGCCGCACACCCAGCGCGCCGGAATTGCTGTGTTAAACTAGCTGTTTCGCTACCTGATTTCCAACAATCATGCTCTTCTCCAAAGAATATGTGGGCTATCTCGCCCGCGAAGTCACCAACAAGCTGATCGCGGGTGAATTTATTGAAACCTCGGAGAAACCCGAGGTGCAGGCGCGCATTAACGCCGCCCTGCTGGAGGAGCTCACGCTGGAAGACCGCATCAACGACGAGGTCCGTATCATCCTGGAGACCTACGCCGACGAAATGAACCGCAGCGGCGCCAATTACCAGGAGATGTTTAAAAAGATCAAGAACGAGCTGGTGCGCAAGTACAAGGCGGTGCTATGAGGCTGAGCCGCGAAAAGATCAACAAGCTGGCCCACGCCGTCTCCGACACCCTCGCCGAAATGGACAACGTGGATTTCGTGGAGGACCGCAACAGCATACGCCTGGAAGTTCGCCGCGTTCTTGAACTGCTGATGGCGCAGGAAGCCAGGATTGATGCTGCCGCCCGGCAGAAGATCGAAAGCCAGCGCCGTACCATCCTCGAAGGCTCCCAGGAGTGGGACATCCTCTACCGTAAGTACTACAACGAAGAAGTAAAAAAGCTGGGAATCTGAGTTCTGTTGTCAGTTGTAGCAATCAGACTATCGGCATCATCCAGCCAGTGCCAATCACAACAGTCATCTTGACCGAGGACTCTAGTCCGAATGGAGGGAGCTGCTGTGTCAGAAATGTTACGTCTTGGCGCTTCGATCACTGTGAATCCCTCCATAAAACGGCACTAAGGCGCCAAGGATAAGGGTTTTGTTACGATTCTGTTAAAAATTTCTTGACATGCAGGAGAAGTAGTTCGACTATGTGTCAACTCGCCGAGAAATTCCGCTATTCGGCAAACACGTACGACACCTCGCAGCCAGCTTCGAGGCGTGGGCGATTCAGCATTAGCTGTCAAAGAATTCAGGCAGGGAACTCCTGCAAGGTGCCGCCGACCGTTTTGCGCGCACCAGCAGGAGTACGGATTCCTTCTCCCTGGGCCTTACTGAAGTCAGCGCCGCTCTCGCCGTCCTTGGCTCTCCGCGGCGCCATGTCGCCACTTTCTCTTTGTGAGCCAAGGCGCTGCTCAATCACGTTATTAACAACAAGAACACATTCACCGGGGCGATTCACCCCAGAGGAGCCTCTATGCGCCATCTCAGGGTTACCATTGCTTTTGCATTTAGCATGTTGCTGCTAATTTCGACCATCTCCGCGCAACAAGCTGCAACCACGTCCGTTCCTAACCTCATCCGCTATAGCGGAACCCTCAAAGACGCGCAAGGCGCCGCATCGACGGCCCCCGCTGTGGTCGGCGTCACCTTCGCCATCTACAAGCAGCAGGATGGGGGCGCGTCTGTCTGGCAGGAAACACAGAACGTTAGCCTTGACGCAAGCGGTCAATACAGCGTCATCTTAGGCAGTACCACCGCCACAGGCTTGCCCGACGATCTCTTCTCGCAACAAGAACAACGCTGGTTGGGCATACAAGTACAAGGCCAGGAAGAGCAGGCCCGTGTGCTGCTGGTCAGCGTGCCCTACGCCTTCAAGGCTCACGAAGCGGAGACACTCGGCGGCTTGCCCGCATCTGCATTCGTTCAGGCCCTGACCACGACTGGGAGAACACTACCTGACGGCACAGCAGTCAACGCCTTAGGCAATGCTGGGCGCACCCGCGGCACCGCCGACAGGAAGGGCGCCAGCAGTGACCAGATCTACGGTCCCTGCACCGTCTTGCCGGGGTACATTACCTATTGGGACAATACGGGGGCGCTTTGTGCTTCCAGCTTCTTTCAGAACGCCACTACAGGGAACATAGGGATCAAAAACCTCGCTCCCTCTACGCCCCTTGATGTAAACGGCGCGATTAACAGCTGGAAGTGGTACGACATTAGTAAGCTTGAGTGGGCATTCGCAGGAGTAGGTTTTCAAGCAAATCCTCTGTATAACGGCTCACCTGATCCAACCCAGAGGGACACCTTTGTCGGCGTTGGTGCCGGCACGACTCTTCCCTTTGCACCACCAGTTACGCCACTAACGGAGAACGACAACACCTTCCTTGGCTACTACGCAGGATCGCCGACGAAGCCTAACGGTACAGCGGGAACAGGGAGTGGCAACACCTTCACCGGTTCGCAAGCCGGCGCCAGTAACGTCATCGGCAGCCAAAACACTTTCATGGGTTGGCAGGCCGGCTTCAATAACACAACCGATGCTAATACCTTCTTAGGAACCCAGGCCGGCTTCAGCAACGTAAGCGGAATTCAGAACACTTTCACCGGCTGGCAAGCGGGATTTGTGAACTTAGCCAACAACAACTCCTTTTATGGCTACCGTGCCGGCTTCCACAACTCCAACGGCGCCGCTAATACGTTTCTCGGTCTGGCAGCCGGCTTCCGTAACGACACCGGAAACAACAACACCTATATCGGTACCGATGCTGCCTTCACCAATTCGGGAAACATCAACAACAACACCTTTACGGGCTTCGAGGTGGGTGAAAATAACACAGCCAGCAACGGTGTTTTTTACGGCTACAAAGCCGGTCATGAAAATAGGGCCGATGGCAACAGTTTCTTCGGCTTCAGCGCCGGTACCGCGAACACCAGCGGTAATTCCAACACCTTCCTGGGCAACCTGGCTGGCACTGTAAACACGACTGGCAGTGGCGACACCTTTGTAGGCGATAGTGCCGGCGCTGCCAATGTCACGGGCAACAACAACACCTTCACCGGCCAGAATGCGGGCAAAGCCAACACTGTCGATGGCAACAGCTTTTACGGATTCGAATCCGGCACTGCCAATACGACGGGTATCCAGAATGTTTTCTCCGGCTACCATTCTGGTGTTGCCAACACCATCGGATATTCCAACGTTTTCATTGGTTACGAGGCAGGCCAGAGCAATACCACCGAGAGCTACAACACCTTCGTCGGAACCGTCGCAGGCTTCAAGTCGATCGTGGGCGGGAACACCTTCTTCGGCTATTCGGCCGGTTCCAACACCAGCACCGGATACGGTAACGTTGCTACAGGCTATGACGCGGGACGCAGCAATACCGACGGAATACTCAATGCCTACTACGGAGTCAACGCCGGTTTCAATGGCACTATCGGCCTTGACACACATGGGTCTTACAACACGTACTTGGGCAATGGAGCCGGGAGTAGCAGCGGCCTCATCAACGGAAATAACAACATCTTCGTTGGATTCGCGGCTGGCAACAACGAGCTCGATGTCAGCAACAACATCGAGATCGGCAACTCCGGGCCGGCCGCGACCGGTAGCAACACGATCGTGATCGGCGTACAAGGGCTCCAAACAGCGGCATACCTGGCTGGCATTGCGCCGGGACCGCCCCCCGGCCTTCCCAGTGTGCTGGTCGGCGCCGATGGTCGGCTTTGGCAGGGGCCAGCCGGCGGCGGTGGTGTTATGGGCAATTGCCCATTGGGAGCCGGTTATATAACCCAGTGGACAAGCAATACTCCGCCTACGATCGGTTGCAGCGGTATTTTCCAGGCTGCGAACGGAAACATCGGCATGGGAACCAATCCCACGAATCCCTCAAAGGAACTCGATGTAGATGGTGAGATCAACGCGCGGAAATGGTACGACATTGGCTTGCCCGAGACGCCAGTCCTGTCCATCGGCAGAACAGTTACGTTCACTAACAATAATCTGTTTGCAGGTGTAGGCGCCGGCGAAAACAATGCCGCAAATCCCGCTACCGGAACCGACAACGCCTTCTCCGGCTTCAATGCCGGGTTCAACAATGCCGGAAGCCAAAACACCTTTTCCGGGTCTCAGGCTGGGTACAACGTCACTTCGGCCGGGGGCAATACCTTTACTGGTTACCAAACCGGCTACGGGAATAGCTCCGGCAGCACGGGGGGGCTTAACACCTTCACCGGCTCTCAGACGGGAACGAATATCCTCGATGGTTCTCAGAATACATTTACAGGGGGCGGAGTAGGTTCTAACGTCACTAGCGGGTCTAGCAACACCTGCGACGGCGCCTTTACCTGCGAGCAGATCACCACCACAGAGTTGAACAGCTGCTTTGGCCGAGAGGCCTGCCAGAACATGAGGGGGTCGGCAAATACCGTACTGGGCGCACAAGCTGGAGCAAATGCCACGGCCGGAGACTTCAATATACTTGTGGGAGCTTGGACTGCGAATAATCCGGGAGCAATCAGCAACGACATTTACATCGGTAGCGATGGAGCTACAGAATCTAACACGATCCGCATCGGCGGGGGTATTGCCCCCTTCACGCCTCCGCAGACGGACACCTATGTCGCAGGCATTTGGAGCAGCGCCCCTGGCGGCGCACCGCAGATAGTTTGCGTCAACTCTAACGGCAAGCTCTGGGGCTCCAACACGGGTTGTATGGGCTCCTCGCGCCGGTTTAAAGACCAGATCGCAAACATGGCTGACAGCAGCAGTAAGCTCTTCCAATTACGTCCCGTTACCTTCCTGTACAAACCACAATACGACGATGGCTCTCGCCAGTTGCAATTCGGCTTAATCGCCGAAGAAGTGGCGAAGGTCTATCCCGAAATGGCTGTGTACGACAAAGACGGGCAGCCTTCGGGAGTCAAGTATCAGCTGCTGGCCCCCATGCTGCTAAATGAGCTGCAGAAGGAACATGCTGTAGTGATGACGCAGCAGGACCAACTACAAACCCAGCTTCAGCAAATCAAGGCCCAGCGGCAGGAGATCGATGGCCTGAAGCGGCAACTGCAGTTGCAGAACGCGTCTTTGCAGGAGCGTCTGCAGAAGCTGGAATCTTATGTTGAGACGCAGATGAAGACTGCTGCGGAGAACCCGCCGCGGACAACCCCAGTCGCCAACGGCGGCTTGCAGTAACTCTTAGCTGTGCCGTGGCGAACTCAAGCGAATCGAGTTCTGCCACGGCACCTTTCCTCCTGCAAGACCAAGGTTGTGGAGTGGACTTTGTAACCTTACCAGGATTGACAGAACCACTCAGCCGAAATAAAGAATGTCCAGCCGACGGCTGAGAATCCTTAGATCCATCCCGCGTCCCACCCCTACAATATCCGCACCCCCCAATCCGTCTACATCTCTGGATGAAGGACGCAGCGAGCCTGGAGCGGATGAGCTTCGAACAGGACCAGCGGATCTCTGAAGTGGTCAAGCGGGAGCGGTCCCGCTTGGGCAACTTCATTCGCAAGCGCGTGCCCGACCCGCTCGACGCCGAAGACATCCTGCAGGAGGTCTTCTACGAACTGGTCGAGGCCAACCGCCTGCTGATGCCGATCGAACATGTTACCGGCTGGCTTTTTCGCGTCGCTCGCAATCGCATCACCGACCTCTTCCGCAAGAAGAAGCCGGAGACATTCAGCGACGCAGCAACGGTTGATGAGGATGGCGAGCTGCTGCAACTCGAGGACCTGCTGCCGTCGCCGGATGCCGGACCCGAGGCGGCGTACGCGCGCAGCGTGGTCCTCGACGAGATTGACTTCGCTCTGGACGAGCTGCCGGAAGAGCAGCGCGAGGTCTTCATCGCCCACGAATTGGAAGGACGCAGCTTCAAGGAGATGGCCGCGGAGACCGGAGTGAGCGTGAATACGCTGCTCTCCCGCAAACGCTACGCGGTGCTGCATCTGCGGCAACGGCTGCAGGCGATGTACGACGAATTCACGAAAGCATGAGGGACCGAACATGAGAAGGAAATGGAAATTGTTTTTCATCGCTCCGGCGGCGATTCTGGGAATCGCATTATTCATTGCTATCGGCGGCGAACTGGTAATGCGGCTGTGGAACTGGCTGCTGCCGAACCTTTTCGGACTTCGTATGATTAACTTCTGGCAAGCTGTCGGACTTCTGGCGCTGTGCCGCATTCTCTTCGGCGGCATTAGCGGACGTGGCCTACACCGCCGCGATTGGCGCGGTCGCCGTATGGCCGAGCGCTGGGCGCGCATGACACCCGAGGAGCGCGAGAAGTTTCGCCAGGGCATGCGGGGACGTTGCGGTGGCTTCGACACTCCTGCCGCGGAACCAAAAGCGTGAGCGCGGCCCGACCCTGCATCCGTCACTTATTCGCCCTCTGCGAGAAGGTGACTCCGGCGAATAGTGGCAGTCCAAGGTCGGGCGGGCTGCCCGACTTTGTGACGGCTGACTCGCAGGTCGGCTTAGCTCGTATAATCAGCGCGAGCCCCGCCAGTGTCAGTCGTTCTCAATCTAAAGGACGCAATCAAACGCCTCGCCTCCGCCGCCGGCTTCGATCTCGCGGGCGTCGCCGGTGTGGCCGATACTTCCGAGCACCAATTCTTTCCCGGCTGGATTGCCGACGGCCGCGCCGGCGACATGAAGTATCTGGAAGCACGCAACCAGGCCAACGAACTGAAGCGGGCCTCTCTGGCCAACGCTGCTCCGTGGGCCCGTTCGGTGGTAGTGTGCGCTTTGAATTACAACACTGACGAGCCCTACTCCACACATGCCGGCACGACCGCACAGGGGTGGATTTCGCGCTACGCCTGGTCGCAGCGAGACTATCACGACGTCCTGCTGGAGAAGCTTCGAGCCCTCGAAGCCCGCCTGATTGAAGTCTGCGCCCAACAAAATCTGTCTACGCCTCGCACCTGGTGTTACGTTGACACGGGTCCCGTCATCGAGCGCATCTTCGCCCAGTATGCAGGGATCGGCTGGATCGGTAAGAACACTTGCATCCTGAACGAACAACTCGGCTCGTGGCTCTTCCTCGGCGTCATGCTAACTTCGCTTCAGTTGACACCCGACCTGCCTCCGCCTGATCGCTGCGGCTCGTGCACTCGCTGTCTTGACGCCTGTCCGACCGACGCCTTCCCTGCTCCCTATCAACTTGACGCAACCAAGTGTATTTCGTACCTCACCATCGAGAAACGCGGAGCTATTCCCGAAGAGCTGCGTCCCGGCATCGGGCGGCAGGTGTTCGGCTGCGACATTTGTCAGGATGTTTGCCCGTGGAACCGCACCGCTCCGGTGACAAAGGAGTCGGAGCTTCAGCCGGGCGCTGAGCTAGTGAATCCCGACTTGGAATGGTTGGCTGACTTGAGCCTGGAAGAGTTCCGCGAAGTCTTTCGCGGTTCGCCGGTGAAACGCGCGCGGTTCAATGGCCTGCGCCGCAATATCGCAATCGCGCTTGGCAACAGCGGTGAAGAACGTTTCCTGCCGGCCCTTGAAGAACTGAGTCGCGATGAAGACATGACTGTCGCGGAACATGCGCGCTGGGCCCTGCGGCGCTTGCGCGGCATGATCCAACAGCCTTCGCGGCGATTCCAGGTGTGACAAGGACGCCAATTCTAGCTATAAAGAAAACATGAGCGAGGTCCTCAGCCGCCGCATCAGCCAGACGCAGTTTGCCGATCCTCTGCAGGAAGCTCTGCTGAGCCTGCTGGTCGCAGCCAACACGCTCAATGACATGATGGACGGACTCTGCGAGGCTCACGGCATCACCCGCCCGCAGTACAACGTGCTGCGCATTCTGCGCGGGGTCCATCCCCAGGGTCATGCGCGATGCGAGATCGCCAGGCGCATGCTCGACCGCGCTCCTGACGTCACCCGCCTGGTGGATCGTTTGCAGGCCAGCGGACTGGTTAAACGGTCGCGCGGAAGTGAGGACCAGCGCCAGGCTGTGACCAGCATCACCGCCAAAGGCTTGAGACTGCTCGACAGGATGCAGCCTGAAATCGACGCGGCTGTGGGTGGCCGGCTTCGTAATCTCAACGACGAAGACTGCCGCGAACTGAGCCGCTTGTGCGGGGTAATCCTGGAGCCGACCGCGGCCGAAACGGAAGATCCCTCGACTGCACGATAGAGACGCTCCCACGGGGAAAGTTCGTACCTTCCCCGCCGCCTAAGGTTGCTCGCCGGCGACACGCCCGCCAATAGCGCCTGGTTGCATCATGTCACTCGAAAGAGGCTGCTGAAAAAGTCTGGCAAACAGTCTTGGTGGGAGTCCCCTGCTTCAGCAGGGGACTCTGGACTTACGACAAGTCCTGCGACTCGCCTATTCCCCTTCGACCCGAACGGTTTTGAATCTTTCTCTCTCGCTCTACCATCTCACAATGTGTTGTGACACATATTATCTGTGTTGCAACATTAATGTTGGCCGGCCAATCCTGGCCTCGGAGGACACTCTCATGAATACCCTGCTGATCATCAATTCCAGCCCCCGCAGCAATTCCGTCTCGCGGAATCTGACCGCGCACTTTGCTAAAGAGTGGAAGGCGAAGAATCCGGGAAGCCGCGTCATCGAGCGAGACTTGTCTGCTGATTCGCTGCCTTTCGTAAGCGAAGCGTGGATTCAAGCTTCCTATACGCCGGCGGCCCAGCGAACGCCGCAGCAGCAACAGGCCCTGACACTTTCCGACACGCTCATTGAGGAACTGATGGCGGCAGATGTAATCGTGCTGGGTGTGCCCATGCACAACTTCTCGATTCCCGCCTCTTTGAAGGCCTGGTTCGATCTGGTCGTCCGAGCGGGCAAAACCTTTAGCTACGGCGACAAGGGGCCGAAGGGCCTTATCGATTCCAGTAAGCGGGTAGTGGCACTGGTCTCGCGCGGCGGGGTGTACGACGTTGGACCAACAGCGGCTTCCTCGGACTTCCAGGTTCCATATTTGCGATATATGCTGCGCTTCTTAGGTCTGGAAGACGTCTCGGTCATCGCCGCGGACAAGCAGGCATTCGGCCCAGAAGCGGCACAGCAATCTGTAGACGAAGCCATGGTGAAGCTGTCGCTGCTGGCAGAGCATTGTCCCCCATCGACTGCCGTGGCGGCATAACCCTGGATTGCGAGGAGCAACCAGCCCGACGATAAGAAACCCTCCCGGGGCTGGGAGGGTTCAGTGGTCTTGGCCGCAATCGGAAGCCCCAAACTCAGGAAGCGACGCGAATGTGACCTGCTTCCGCGTGGAGCGACGTCTTACACGCGCTGCACGTTGGCGGCCTGGAAGCCTTTAGGACCCTTGGTGAGGTCGAACTCGACGGTTTCGCCCTCGTTCAGGCTCCGGTATCCGTTCTCCTGGATAGCTGAGAAATGCACGAAGACATCCTCGCCCGTTGACCTCTGGATGAATCCGTACCCTTTGGCTCCGTTAAACCACTTGACAGTACCTTTCTCTCTCACAACTTACTCCTTTCAACTGATGAGCTTGGAATAACCCCTGCTTCGCGGACGGTTCCGAGCCCAACCCTGAGGAGCGCTCGGAGGACGTCTACACGTCGCCGGGAAACAAGGATTGCGCCTCGGCTCGCAGCTTTCCGCAATGAAAAAGCTCCGTGAATCTGTGCTGACGGACTAGTGCGTCCGCGACAGAGCAGATCCCTGGAGCCAATACAGTGCGTCAATTTCGACTGCTGACAGAAACATCAACCCAAATCCGCGTTTCGGTTACACCGAAAGCCCCTCCCTCGCCCAATCGAGAGGGGAGCAGGAGATGATTACAGGAACTCGCGATTCTGGCAAGTATTTTCATCACAGAGGGTTCCAGGGTTCCCCGCATGGAAACGGAAGGTGGAGAGTGTTGAATTTTGCAACAGTCAAGGGTCGATATGGCGCTCTGTTACGATTAAAGTGTCGATGAGCAGCCATTCTGAAGCAACGCGGGAAGCCATCCAAGATGCGCCGAAACTCGCGACTTCCGAACCCTCAACGCTTACGACAAAAACTGCAGAGAAAGAGTTGCCAAGCTCTAGCTCGCTGGGATCGGCCGCGCGTCGCCTGCTGGCGGAAGATGATAGGACAGACCTGTTCCAAGACCTGCCCGAGACCTTCAGCCTGTCGCATCGCCTGCGCCGTCACGGTTGGTCGACGCTTCGCTACCTGACGCAAACCGAGGTGCACACCTACGCATTTTCGGTCGCAGCCAATGCCATCCTCTCGTTTTTTCCGTTTATTGTTTTGCTGTTGACGGTCACCCGACGGGTCATGCACTCCCAGGCCATGTACAACGTGGTCCTGCAGCTATTGCGCGACTACCTCCCCAGCAACAAGGATTTCGTCATCCGCAATTTGCAGTTCCTGGCCAGTGTGCGAGGCCGCGGGCAGATATTGTCGTTCGTCATGCTGCTGATTACCTCGACGGGAATTTTTCTCCCGCTTGAAGTGGCACTCAACCGCATTTGGGGCTTCAAGAAGAACCGCTCCTATCTCATGAACCTACTGGTCTCGCTGGGGTTGGGGCTGGCGTGCGGGTGCCTGGCCATGCTCTCAATCGCGCTGACAGCGGAGAACCTGAAAATGCTGGGTCTGGTAATTGACGGTCAGAGTATGGTCTTCCAGGGACTGGGATTCATCGTGATGAAGGCATCAGCAATCGTGGCCACGATTGCGATCTACTTCCTGATTTACTGGGTGTTGCCGCACGGTAAGGTTCCCGCGCTGGCTGTACTGCCCGCCGCCATCATCACGGGCCTGGTGTCGGAGGCCGCGAAGTATATCTATATTCTGGCGCTCCCCTGGCTCAATTTTCAGGAAGTGTACGGGCCATTCTCGATTTCCGTGACCTTGATGTTCTGGTCGTTCTGGAGCGGGATGCTATTGCTGGGCGGCGCGTACCTGTCGGCGGCCGAACACAGTGCGCGCATCCAAGCGCGGCGAGAGACGGCTGCCGCGAAACGCTAGTTTTTGTGAATACCCTACTTGGAATTAGCTCGGTGGAACGAACTGCGAGAGTCGAGCCCCAAGTGGGGCGCAAGAGTTAGCCCAGGGCGGAAGAGTATGTGTGAACACTCAGTTTCGTTTTCGCTTTTGGAATAGAACGCGCGGAAATCGAGCTCCGCAGGAGCGGAAGTGAGTTAGCCCAGGACGGAGCGCAGCGGAGTCCTGGGTAGAGCCAGAAATGAGATTGAGTCCCGTAGGGACGGCACGGTTCTCACGCAGATTCGGAAGCCCTGGGTAACCTCGGAAATGAGATCGAGCCCCTTCAGGGGCGGAACACGAGATGCAAATGTGTCTCTTGGCTGTTCGTAGCAAGTTAAAATGTCCGCTTTTTGTAGCAAGTGAAATGTCCGGTTTTAGTTTTTGACTTTCCTCATAAGCCAGTAGCCGTCGAGGCGGTGGGAAAGATGGGATGAGAAGGCGCTAGCGTGCGGCTTCGTGCTACAACGCTGGCCAGGAGGACACATCCCATGGCTAAGAACGGCATTCTGGCAAAGAGCAACGATTTACAAACCAGCTTTCACGCAACCGCTAGTGATATCACGATTGGCATCGATCTCGGCGACCGTTTCAGTCATTGCTGCGTCCTCGGCGGGGACGGTGAGGTTCTCACCGAGGGCAGAGTACGTTCCACTCCAGAAGCGATGGCTCGCCACTTCCAGGAACTTCCGCCTTGTCGGATCGCCATTGAAGTCGGTGGCCATTCCCGCTGGTTGAGTCAGTTGCTGGCCGAGTGGGGACACGAGGTGATCGTTGCCAACCCGCGGAACTTGCGCTTGATCAGCGACGGCACTCGAAAGTCGGACCAGGTTGATGCTCGTATACTCGCGCGGCTTGCCCGCGTGGACCCGACGTTGCTCTCTCCCATCGCGCACCGTAGTCAGAAGAGTTACCCCGACTTGGCACAGTTGCGTGCTCGCGATCTGCTGGTGAAGTCCAGAACGCGTTTGATCAATGCGGTCCGGGGCATCTTGAAAGCGGTCGGTCTGCGAGCGCCGGCTTCCGGAGCATTTTCTTTTCCCAGCAAAGTATCGGTCTGTGTTCCCGACGAGCTGAAGCCCAGCCTGATGCCGCTGCTGGAAACGATCTCCACTTGAACCAGCAGATCTGTGCCTTCGATAAAGCGATTGAACATCTCGCTACTTATCGCTATCCCGAAACCATAAGGCTTCGCCAGATCAGCGGAGTTGGTCCCATCACCGCCCTGCAGTTCGTACTGACCATCGATGATCCTACCCGTTTCCCGCATTCCAGAGCTGTTGGGCCATATCTCGGACTGGCGCCCCGCCGCCACCAGTCGGGCAATATCGACCAGCAACTAAGAATCAGCAAGGCTGGCGACAAACCGTTGCGTTCTTTACTGGTTCAGTGCGCGCAGTATCTGCTGGGACGATTCGGGCCGGACAGCGATCTGAAGCGCTGGGGAGTGCACTTGGCGACACGCGGCGGCAAGAACGGAAAGAAACGAGCGATTGTTGCTGTGGCTCGTAAGCTTGCCGTCCTGCTGCATCGACTCTGGATAACCGGCGAGACTTATCAGCCCTTGCGAAACTCGACGCTGGCCTGTGCCGGATCGTAGCTTCCGGTGACTGCGTTTTCCCACTCGGCCAGTCAAGCCCGCGGGAAAGATTGCAGCACCCCCAGTTATAAAGCACGAACTACCAAGCTTGAGCTGACCGACGATGATGCGTGTTCCCGGTGACTGCGTGTTTTTTCCCAGGCTGTCGAAGCCGTGCGAAAGATTGCAGCACCAACTGTTACTGAGGACCCCAATGTGCACCCCATGCCTATATCGGCTGGAGCAAGTGCGGATGGAAGCGTGCGATCAGTAGCGGACAAGCAGAGGCAACGGCAACAACAAGTTCTCGGTAGGTTTCACATCTTTCTCTTTTCGTTGAGCGCCCCCGCTTTCTGAGGCTTTGTACGGGACGAGCGCGGAACCCGTCAAGGCTGCCCTGCGGCTCGCTGCGCTCGGCCTTGACTGAACCCGCCCTCGCCCCTTCGGCGCCTCCTATCCATAAAGCGGGGGCGCTCAACAAAGAAAAATGTTGTTGACTGCAAAGCGCCTTCTCATGGAAGTGGGAATCCCGCGCACTGGCGGGATTTCCGAGCGCGGGGGAAAGTTGTTTTTTTGGCTTTTCCACCGCGCGTCTTTTCCACAGCGTTTTGGGCCGGCGCGTTTTGGGTTGCGGTGAGGGCTACACCTTGGGCGCTATAACAGCCCAGCTGATGCGGCCCATGGGTGAGGCTGATAGTCCCGTCCAGGTGCTGATGGACCATGACGTTGCAGCCGGCCAGCGTCCCTCGCCACGGCACCCGTTCAATCTGCAGTTGCAGGTTCTGAAAGCTGACCGTGTTGTCGCGATTTACCGTCCGCTCAAACTGGAGAGCGAAGATCAGGTCCAGATTTTTGCGTGGGCAGGGGAGAAACGCGTTGCCGCGCTGGGCCGGCGTCACCTGAAAGCGCTCATTGAACGCGGCGATGTAGTGTTCCCGCAGAAACCCATTCGCCGCCTCCAGCGTAGTGATCCCCTGCAACCGCAGCTCCTGCGGCAGCCGTCCCTGCCAGGTACCAAAGCTGCGCTCGCTGCGGCCCCGCGCCTGCGGCGAGTAGGCCGGAATCATCTGCACTCCCAACTCGCGCAGGGCACGTCCCACCTGCGTCAGCCGATGGGGATCGACCTTGCCGCCCACCTTCGGCGTGAGCCAGAAATGGCTGCCGCGATCGCTGTACAAGGCGCAGAACAGGCCTTTGCGCTCGATCACCTCTCGCAACCCGGCCATCACCGTCGCTGTCGATTCTTCCTCCACCAGTTGGGCATAGTAGATCTCGCTGCTGGCGTCATCCAGAATCACGATCAGGTCGTACCAGCGCTCGTCCTGGAACCAGCGATGGCGGCTGCCGTCAATGTGCAACAGCATGCCCGGCAGGGGACGCCGTTCCCGCCGCTTGCGATGCACGCCGCGTTTGCGCCCCCGCGCACCAGCCCGGCCCCTTGCAGCCTTGTTTTACCCAGCTGTAGCTCAGACTCGAATCCCGTGCTCCTGGCGCAGTTTCTCGTGAAATGCTGCACGTTCAGATCGAAATAGTCATCTCGATACAGTCCCAACACCTGCTCGACGAGCGCTAGAGGGACTCGCTTGGGAGAGGGCCGGCCACGCCGTCGATCAAACAATCCGTCATAGCCAAACGCTTCCAGCCGCTCGTGCCAACGCCGCATCTGCCGGTCGCTGATACCGATAATCTCGGCGGCCTGCCACCAGGTGATCTTCCTGGCTGCAGCCCGCAAAATCACTTCTTGTACTTTCATCGCCCGCTCCATCGCGGCCTTCGAGTAAGAGTCCATGTTTGCCATGGTCTCCACTCTCGCCGCCTGAAAAGCGGACAGATCACCTGCTATCTCAACCGGACATATCATGGCACGACAACATGTGTCTCTTGGCTTGACATTTGTGGTAGTCCCAACCATACTTGCGCCGCCTGGCCGAAGCGTCCAGTAGCCGGAGCTCTATGAAGAAGAAAGCGGCTTCCAAAAAGAAGAAGGCAACCAAAAAAGCCTCGCCGAAGAAGACTGCCCGCGCGTCAAAGTCGACGTCCGCGAAGAAGGTTCAGCCAAAAACCACCAAAACGGCTGTTCCCGTTGCGACTCCGGAGACCGGCGAGAAGCTCACCTTCAACCACGCCATGATCTACGTCAAGGATGTGGAGCGCGGCATGCGCTTCTACCATGACATGATGGGATTCAAGCTAATCGAGGACTTTCGTTATGAAGGCACTCCAGTGTATGCGCGCCTGCGCGCACCGGGCGGCGACGGCACTATCGCGCTGCATCTGGCCGGGCCGGGTGCCCCCATTGCCAGCGAGGGCGTGCGCCTGTACTTTGAAGTCCGCGACCTCGATGGGTTCTGCCGTAAGCTCCAGCAGAAGGGTTTTTACATCACCCAACTGCCTCGCATGATGCCGTGGGGCTGGCGCCATGCTTATCTCAACGATCCCGATGGACACGAGATCAGCCTGTATTGGGCCGGCGAAAACCGTATGCAGAAAACGGTGATGAAGGCCGCGCGCGAAGCCGCTAGAAACTAACCGCAAGCCGGTGGATCGTTTGTATTCAGTCCGCACTTGCGGCTGCGGCAACTGCAGCGGGTGGCGACTCAACTGCGCGATGGGCAAAACGTATCGCCGATGACATGACCTGCGACGGCTTCTCGATCAGCTGATACATGATCCAGGCAGCCAGTCCGGAAGCCACCAACCCCACCACGTCAAGCACACCAATGTAGCTGCTGGAGTACGGCAGCCAATGCGACAGACAGCCAATTACGGCGACTCCGATCGGCAAATGCAGGAGGTACAACGAATAGCTGATGTCCCCGACGAAATCGGCGGCGCGGTTGTGAAATGTGGAGAGGGCGATGATCAGCCCGGTAGCCACCGACACGCTGGCGACGATCCAGCCAATAGGCCAGAACATGGCAACCACCATCGCCAGGATCAGCCCTAACATTTCGTACAAACCGATTAGACGCGAGCGGTACTGAAAAACGAAGACGCCAACCAGAAAAATCGGCAGCCTGCTGAAAACCAGGTGCTGATTGGGAAACGCGAAAAAGGCGGCCATCATCGCCGCCACTGCTGCAAATCGTACCCGCTTTCGGGAACTCGCTAACAGCGGCAACATCAGACCTACCAGGATGTACCATTGGCACTCGATGGCCAGCGTCCAGTACGCCACGTTGACCCAAGGGACGCCCACCAGGTCGTTGAGGTAGGTGAAGTGCAGCAACAGGCTGTGTCCGGTGACCGTGAGCCGCGGAACATGGAACAACGGCACCAGGACCAGGTTGGTCGCAAGCAAGGTCGCCACGATGGAGGCGAGATAGGGCGGATACAGACGGACATTGCGTTTGAGAAGGAAGCGGGCGTAGTCGCGCAAGACATAGCCGGAGCGATACAGGCTCCAGGGAATCACAAAGCCAGAAATCACGAAGAAGATGTCTACGCCGAGGTAGCCATACTTCCCTGACCAGCCTAGATACTTTCCCTGGCCGGCGACGAAGTGACCCCAAGCCACAAACGTCGCAGCAAAAGCCCGCAGGGCATTGATGACGTCAATGCGTTGATTGTGGTTCTGTGCGGGCACCTTTTCTATGTTACATGGCGAGGCTCGGAGAGCGTCTCCCCCGTAAGTGTGAGGGCCGAATTCGCCGCACTATGGAGTAAGGCCGCGCCGCGGCGATTGCTCCGTGCATCCAACCTGCCAGAGGAGGACCAACCATGATTCGCAAATTGAAGTCTGGAGAATACCGGCTCTACTCACGCAAGAAGGACACAAAGACCGGCAAACGGAAGAACCTGGGGACCTTCGGCTCTCGCGAGAAGGCCGAGCAGCACGAGCGCGCGGTGCAATACTTCAAGCGGGCGTGAACGAGCTTATCTCTAAAAGCATGGCAACTAGGTAAGCCGCCCGTACTGTCGTGGCTAAACAGGCGGCTCGCGCTAGAATAGTCTTATCGGTGAGGCTTCTATGGCAACGACAACCAGGCTAGCGATCCCAGTGGGTGAGTATCTGCACAGCAGCTACAGTCCGGATTGCGACTACGTCGACGGCGAGTTGCAGGAGAGAAACGTGGGCGAACTCGATCATGCAGAAGTACAGACCGCGCTGGCTCATTGGTTTCGAAGTCATGACAAGGAGTGGAATATCCGGGCTTTCACAGAGCTACGCATGCAGATCAGCCCGACGCGCTTTCGCATCGCCGACGTATGCCTGATTTCACGCAGCGAACCTGCCGAGCAGGTATTGCAACGGCCTCCCATTGCCGTCTTTGAAGTGCTCTCGCCTGAAGATCGCATCTCGCGCTATCAAGAGCGCTTCGAGGACTACCGCCGCATGGGAATTCGCCACATCTGGGTGGTGGACCCTCAAACCCGGCGTGGTTACGATTGCTCCACTGGGAGCTGGATCGAAACCACGCACCTGGCCGTCGAAAATTCGCCCATCGCGGTCAACCTTTCCGTGATCTTCGCGGAATTGGGCTAACACTTCGTCTAATCCAGACCCTACGCCTTGGGCTGCGGCACAATCCGCAGGTACGGCCGGGGCGCCTTCCAACCGTTGGGGTAGGTCTTCTTCGCCTCGTCGTCGGACACCGATCCGGAAATGATCACATCGTCACCCTGCTTCCAATTTACGGGCGTCGCGACCTTGTGCTTCGCGGTGAGTTGCAAAGAATCGATCACCCGCAACACCTCGTCGAAGTTGCGGCCGGTGGTCATGGGATAGACGATGAGCAGCTTAATTTTCTTATCGGGCCCAACTACAAAGACCGTGCGCACCGTCTGATTGTCGGCCGCTGTTCTTCCATCACAGCTGCCGTCGGTGCTGGCGGCGAGCATCCCGTACAGCTTGGCAACATTCAGGTCGGTGTCGCCGATCATGGGATAGTTCGGCGCATAGCCTTGCGTCTCTTTGATGTCATCCGACCAACGTTTATGGTTATCCACGGGATCGACGCTGAGCCCGATGATTTTGACGTTGCGCTTGTCGAACTCGGGTTTAAGTTTCGCCATGTATCCGAGCTCGGTGGTGCACACCGGCGTGAAGTCTTTGGGATGGGAAAACAGTATGGTCCATGAGTCACCCATCCACTCATGGAACTGAATGGGTCCCTCGGTAGTTTGGGCCTTGAAATCAGGCGCCACATCGCCAATCTGAAGAGCCATTACACACTCCTATATTTATGTTTTGAAATGCCTTAGAGATTCTATGCAGTCAGTGAGCCTTGAGCAAGTGGCGCGATCTGGGCGACGAGAACGTTTCCTATTGCCTGCGATAAGCAGGTTACAATCGCCTCATTGGTGAGGTGTTATGTCGAACGCGATCCGAACCCTGGTCTCCGTGGGCGAGTATCTGCACAGCAGCTACAGTCCCGATTGTGACTACGTCGACGGAGCTGCAGGACAGAAACTGTGGCGAACTGGATCACGCCGAAGTGAAGAGCGCACTGATTCAATGGTTTCGCAATAATGGCAAGGAACGGAATATCCGGGCTTTCACGGAATTGCGGATGCGCGTCAGCCCGACGCGCTTTCGCGTCGCTGATGTATGCCTGATTTCACGCAGCGAACCGGCTGAGAATGTGATTCCGGCCCAGCGGCCGCCGCAGCGAGCGGAGTAGCTCGTTTCTCTCGGTGCCGAGCTAAGCGATTGCTTTTCAGGCTTCAGAACTTACATCGGCTTCCCATCGAAGCCATGCAGCGCAGCAGCTTCGCGCAGTCGCTGATCGGCTGTCAAGAAAACTCGCCCTTGTGGGACGTCCTCGCACCAGGCAAGTGCCGCCGCTAGTTGCAGAGCGTCTGCGGCCCGCAAGTCATAGCGCTCTACAAGTTGCACTGCATTGGTTCGCAGCGAATCCGACGGTTGAACAACGGACCATTCACGACCCACCACCAAGGCCAGCTTCTGAGCTTCCCGCCACTGCTCAGGGTGAAGTTGTCCCACGCGCACCAAACGTGCAAGGGCGCTCGCGATCTCGACGGGTGTCGCCCACCAGACGATCGCGTCGTAGGTCTTGTACAGGGCGATCGCAGCTTTAGTGAGCGATTGGCGCACACACAGCGGAACCAATGCACTTGAGTCCCAGAACGCCGCAACCCGGGCTATCGGCCGTCCCGCTCTCCTTGCCATATTCGCTCCATGACCTCGTTGGGAACATTCCCTGGCGGCGCCGGCCACGAGCGGGCCAATGGACGCTTCTTCAGCGGTGGCGTGAGCACGCCGCGGGCGATCAAACGCTGCTCCTGGCGGGAATATTCCTCAGTCTGGCAAGATACAATCCGCGCCACCGGAGTGTTTCGATCGCAGACCACGACCTCTTCGCCGTCCCGCACTAATTGGATGTGGGCGCTGAGGTGAGCTTTCAGGTCGCTAATCTTTACGGTTTTCATTTGGGGCTACTATAGCACCAACATGACCATGTTGGTCATGTCAAATTGAGCAGGATCGATTTTCGACGTCACTTTGCCGATTTCGTCCACTCATCTACCCAGTCATTCACCGTCTGGTACCACAAGCGGCTGTTTTGCGGCTTCAGCACCCAGTGGCCTTCGTCGGGGAAGTACAGCATCTTCGACGGAATCTTCAGCCGCTGAACCGTCGTGAACAGCTGGAAGCCCTCGGAGACGTCGAGCCGGTAATCGAGCTGGCCATGGACCACCAGGATCGGCGTCTTGAAGTTCGTCGCTGACAGGTGCGGCGACCATTTACGGTACATCTCGCGGTTGGTCCAGGGAGTACCTTTGAATTCCCACTCGTTGAACCACAACTCCTCCGTCGTGCCATACGCCGACTCGGTGTTAAACATGCCGTCATGCGAGACCAGGCACTTGAAACGCGCGGTGTGGCCCTCGATCCAGTTGATGGCATATCCGCCGTAGCTGGCGCCCAGTGCGCATTCGCGGTCCTTGTCAACGAACGGGTAGGTCTTCTCCGCATAGTCAAGACCCAGCGTCAGGTCATGATAGGGCGCGCCGCCCCAATCGCCATTGATCGCGTCAATGAACTTCTGCCCATACCCGGTCGAGCCGTGGAAGTTCACCATGATGACGACGTAGCCATTGGCGGCGAACAGCTCTGGATTCCAGCGATACGACCAGTCATCGCCCCACGCGCCCTCGGGCCCGCCGTGGATGAGGAACTTTACCGGATACTTCTTGCCCGGGTCGAAGTTCGGAGGCTTCACCACGAAGCCCTCGACCTTCTCTTTGTTCGCGCCGTCGAACCAGAAGGGCTCCAGTTGCTGCATTGCCACCTGTGAAAGAATGCCGGCGTTCAGCGCAGTCAGCGGCTCTGCCTTCGATAGCGTGCACGTAGGAACACGATACGAATTGGGAGGGACGGCCACGCGACACTGCGGAAACTGAAGTTGCGCGGTGTAGATCTCGTTAGGTGCGCCAATCGACATCCGATCGAAGACCAAGGCTTTGCCGTCAGGGGTAGGCATAGGACTGTCGTTAAAGCCTCCAACCAACGCCGTCGGCCAAGCATGCTCCGCATTGACCTCTACCTTGTAGATCCAGGCTTCGCCTTCATTCTCGGCGGTGAAGTAAATCGTCTTTGAATCGGGCGCCCACGCCATCGAATCGACCCAGCGATCGAAGTTCGGCGACACGTCAGTAATCTTGCCGGTGGCGCGCTCATACAGCATCAGGCGGAAGCGGTCGCTTTCGTAGCCGCCGCGTAGCTGCGAGCGATAGGCAATGTACTTCCCGTCTGGCGAATATATTGGCGTGCCATCGCTGCCGGGATTGGTGGTGATCTTCTTCGGCGTTCCGCCTACGGTGGGCACGAGAAATACATCGCTGTTCGTGCTGGTGGCTTGAACTTCATCGATGTTGCTGGTAAAGGCAATCTCCTGCCCATCAGGTGAAAACGCGTATTGGTCCTGCCCGCCGAGACTGAACGGTGGCACATCGTGAGCACCGGGCGTCAGGTCGCGCGCCACGCCTCCATCGGCCGAGATAAGGAACAAATGGCTGTACTTACCGCTGAAGTAGCTGGTCCAGTGACGAAACATCAGTTGGGTGAAGATCTTCGCCTTGACCTTCGACTTCGCCTGCTCGTCGTCGCGCTGTTTATTACATGCGTCATCTTTGCAGTCGGGGTATACCGAAGAGATGAACAGGATGGTCTTTCCGTCGGGCGACCAAGTTCCGCCCGACGCTTCGGTGGAGATACTGGTCACCTTGCGTGGCTCGCCTGTCAGGGTTCCACTGGAGGCGTCAAAGTCCTGCACCCATATCTGCGATGCCCCATCCCGCGTGGCTTCGAACATCACGCGCTTGCCATTGGGGGAGAAGCGAATGCGATCTTCCCCGGCATCGCCGGCAGGAGTCAGACGCCTTGCCTCGCCGCCGCCGATCGGCACGACCCACAGATGCGGCGTTTTCGTATTCGCGTCGAGGTTCACGTCCACGGCGGTAAAAGCTGCCCAGTTGCTGTCCGGGGAGACAATGGGTTCTCCGATCCGCTTGAGCTGCATCATGTCTTCAAAGGTGAAAGGACGTTGGCTCTGGGCCAAGCTGTAGAGTGAACAACAAACGAGGAGAATGAGAACACGACGTAGCATGAAGCCTCCAGCGGCAGTAACAAAGCAAATGGCGATGCGTCTAAAAACTGGCTAGTCTAAACCACTAGGCGGGGTAGGCGAAACCTCCGAGGCGGTCCTGGGTTTATTACACCAGGCAGCTGGTGAAGAGCCCACCTGACGCGGCGTCGCCCAAGCCAGGCGGACATTGAGAGTCTCAACCAGCAGCCGCCCGTCGGCATCGAATACAATATTGTCAAAGGACCATTCCTGATGAAGTTTCGCGAAGTCCCCCAAAGTTTTCTGACATTGTCATGGTTGTTGCTTGCCTTGTGCCTGGCGCTTCCCGCGCTGGCCTCCGACCGTGGCGAAGGCCAACTCGATCCCTCGCAGCCGACCGGCATCACGGTAGACGAGATCGTCCAGCGCTTTGCCGCCAAGGAAAAGCAGTTCAAGATTGCACGCGAACAATACACCTATCGCCAGGACGTGATGGTGGAAACGCTCGACGGCGATAGCGTAGACGGGGAGTACCGCCAGGTTGTGGATGTATTGTTTGACGACCAAGGGCATCGCATCGAGCAGGTTGTGTTTGCGCCGCAGTCGAGCCTACAGCGCATTTCCATGACTCGCGAGGACTTCGATGACATTCAGCATCGGTTGCCCTTTGTGCTGACCAGCGACGAAATCTCGGAATACTCGATTCTCTATGTCGGCAAGCAGAAAGAGGACGAACTCGGGACTTATGTTTTTGACGTTGCGCCCAAGCAAATGCTCAAAAACAAGCGCTATTTCCAGGGCCGCATCTGGGTCGACGACCACGACTTTCAGATCGTGAAGACGTACGGCAAGAACGTCCCTGACATTGGCGTGGGCAAGCATCATGGCGAAGGCGAGAACCTGTTCCCCAAGTTCACTACATGGCGGCAGCAGATTGACGGGCAATATTGGTTCCCGGTCTATACCAAGGTCGACGATGAGCTTCACTTCTCCACCGGTGACGTTCACGTGAAGCAGGTGGTGAAATACACGAACTACAAACGCTTTGGAGCCAAGTCGAAGATCATCTACGAGGGCCAGGAAATCTCGAAGGACCAGCCGCAGTCGGGGTCGCAGCAGCCTGCGCAGCCGACGCCGCCGAAGAAGTAGAAAGGCCGCTGTTCGCCTTTCGCTATTCGCTTTTCGCTATTCGCCGTAAGCGCGCAGGTTGAGCAGTCCGCTCAGAACAGCGGACCCACTGATATCTATCCAAAAACGCATAAGCGACACGGGTCTGCAGAACACTCTCCAATTCGATAGATTGATTCAAAGATGACCGCAGTGATGGTCTCGCGAAAGGCGAAGAGCGAATAGCGACTCTCACGCTGCGGGCGCCATGGAGCGCTTGGCAGCTTGCTGGATGAAGCGCTTCATCACGTTGGCCCACATTACCTTCTTGCGGACAGCGGTCTCTTTGATGGCGCGCCCTTGTGCGAACATCTGGAGCAGAACTCTCATCTTCAGCACCGTCAGCAACTGCAACTCCTGTTCGTCGATGCCGTAGCCTTGCATGAACGCTTCCTGCACTGGCGTGGTAATGCTACGGTCGCAGAACGGATATTTTTCCAGGGCCTCGACGGCAGCCAGGAACATCGCTGCGTCTTGCAGTGAGTTGCCCTGCTGTTGCAGATTGGCGAAGTCAGAGAAGCCGACCCCGGTTTCCGTCACCAGCACATTGAGCGGCACAAAATCATTGAGCACCGCGGAAGAGCGGACAGGCCTCTTCCCGTGACTGAGCACGTCCCGGGCATTGTTCAGAATGGTCTGCGTCGACTCCGCAGGCAGCCCCTCTTTTTGCGCCTTGCTGCAAAGCTTCTCCATGTCGTCCAGAATTCCAGCTGTGTCCAAGGGCGTCGAAGTCCCCACAGTCGCCAGGTGGAATTGCTGCAGCCACTCACCAGCCTGATTCGCAGCCGAGTTCAAGAGTCCGTGATTGCCAGGGTCAGGCAGCAACGCCGCCTTCATAACGATGCTTTGCAGGGGCAGGCCATTAATTTTTGTGCTCACCAAGGCACCCAGCTCCGCGAAATCGCCCACGGGACGCGGCACTCCGCCGAGCTTTCGTTTTGCGCAAGCCTGATGGGCAAAGGTCAGGTTTTGGGTTTCGCTCGCGGCCAATTTTTGCGGTACCTTCAGACCCGATTTCCCCGCACGATAAATCTTTGCGCTGACACGTTCGCTGACGCGTTCAAAATCGAGCACAATTTCATAGGTACAGTAGTTCGGCTTGGGTGTGTGCCCCACGACCCGGACCGCTCGTAACTCTGCGTGTTCAGGGAAATACTGGGAACCCGAGTTCTTCAGACTGTCTATGACTTGATCCAGGACCTTATTCGAATCCGACATTCACTCTCCAGTCGCCACGGCTATTACGCTTGGATGCGCGCCGCACAAAAGTCAGCCGTACAGGAAGTACGACAAGGTCAACATAAATGCAGTTTGACGGCCATCAAGGGGGCGGGGAAGTGTTTGTATGTGATTGATAAGGTTAACTGCTTAACTAACCAGTTAGCAACGAATAGGTAACTTGGTGGGGACGTTGAGAACTTGGATGCACACCCTTGGCACCATCAGCAGCATCCAGCAGTTTCGCAGACGGATGGTTTGGGGCCAGCGCCAACCTGTAGGCTGGCTTCCAAGAACTGGGAAACTCCGCTCTACTTGTACTTGCTGGACCAACTGCTCAGTTCGGTATCAGTAGAAAAGGTACTTGCGCCACTTCGAGTCGGAGCGCCCCATCATGCGCATGATGTGCCGGCTGGTATGCAGGTTGAAAGCGCGGGGCTCGCGCGTCAGCTTCATGTTGCACTCGTGAGGAAGAAGATTGCCCTTCCGGCGATTGCAGGAGTGACAGCAAGCCACGAGGTTTTCCCACGTCGAAGCCCCACCTCGCGAACGGGGGATAACGTGGTCGAGGGTCAACTCGCCCGCAGCCAGGATCTTGCCGCAATACTGGCAGGTGTTGCGATCGCGCAGCAGAATGTTCTTGCGCGAGAGAGCGCGCGTCTGGTGCGGAATACGCCGGTATTCCAGCAGTCGGATCACCGACGGCACATGCATGGCGATGCGGGCCGCGTGCAAGTAGTGTCCATTGGCCTCTTCCATCATGGCCACGCCCTTCAGCACCAGGATGATGGCGCGGCGGGCTGCGCAAACGTTGATCGGTTCGTAGGAGGCGTTAAGCACCAACACGGGCGAGTGCATCGCCGTCCACTGCGGCGGTTCGTCGCTTGCGACGCGGGCATGATGCATACATCCGGCAAGCGACTTGCCGTATCGGGTCGTTCCGCTATGGGCCGACATGGACATACCCAATTAGACCGAAGCAGCCAGAGCCACCGCTTCGATTTCCTCCTCATCCCCGTGATTGACAGCGCTTCGTGGAGGCGCAGCCTGAAAGGCCCGGGCCACGGTTGCTGCCCAAACTTTTTCCGCGCCAGCCTGCTTCAGCACCCGGGCGCACTCGGAGAGCGTGGTCCCGGTGGTCATGACATCGTCCACCACAATCACGGTGCGGCCTCGCAGTTGGCGGCGGTTGCGTACGCGAAATGCATCGTGCATGTTTGCGATACGCTCTTCGCGGCTCAAACCGACTTGCGAAATCGTGGCGCGCTGTCGGACCAGCACTTCGGTTACCAGCTCTACTTGCTGTGGTAGCTGCTTCACGGCGGCGCGTGCGATCAATTCGGCCTGGTTAAATCCGCGCTCACCGCGCTTGCTCTTGTGCAGCGGAACCGGAACGATGAATGGAGGCGTGTCACCGCATCCGGCAAGAAGCTCAGCAATGGCGCTGGCCAGCATTTTGCCCAGCACCGGCGCCACGGGAACCACACCCTCATACTTCAAAAGATGCACCAAGCCACGAAGGCCGCCTTCGTATTCGCCAAAGGAAACAGCGCGCGCGAACTCCGGCTCAAAGTCATGGCAATTTTGGCAGCGGCCATCGCCCATCAGGAGCTGAGCGCCGAACAAGCGGTCGCCGCAAACCACGCATTGCGGCTCGCGCACCGGTGCAATGGCGGCGAGACATTCAGGGCAGACAGGAATCCGCGAAACGTTGTTGAGCGGGACCTGGCACAAACGGCAATCCGAGGGAAAGAGAACGGAAAAAACGTTGCGAAAGATGAACTGCAAGGGCGCGAAGACTACGGCACGTTGCTGGGCGTGCTGACTCCGCCGGTCTCGCTTTAGCGTCTCACGACTGCTGAAGACGACCCTCCAACCATCCCTTGACGCACCCATCGGGTGCGCGATGAAGACCCGTCGCCGGTGCCTCCGGGTGCCAGAGGAGCGATGGTTGACGCTCGTCCGATCACCCCAACGAGATAACTCGTCGGGGACCCTGATCCGGTCCCGAAGCACCGTGACAGCACAGTATATGAGCTTCGATGCGTAACGTGCAATGCTGGAGAAGGTTCCGGTGATGGATTTCACTGAGATTTCATGACTAATCGGATCGCCTCCCTCGCTCTGAAGCGCGGCTCCGGCCGTCTGCACTTGTAACAAGTGCCATCGACGTGCTAACTTGCGCCGTCGCCTGTTTGGTGCGCCGCGAGGTCTTCTTACATGAGTACTACCATCAGCACACCGGAAAAGAAGTTCCGTTCCTATGTTCCCGACAACACCACCATGCCGGAGTTTACCCTCCGGGCGGTGCTGCTCGGCTTGATCCTCACGGTGATTTTGGGTGCAGCCAATGCGTATCTGGGCCTGCGCGCCGGCATGACCATCGCCGCCACTTATCCGGCGGCCGTCATCGGCATGGCCGTGTTACGCCTGATGAAGGGCTCGATCCTGGAGGAGAACATTGCGCGAACCGTGGGCTCGATCGGCGAATCGGTCGCGGCGGGCGCAATCTTTACGATCCCGGCCTTCGTCATCTCCGGCGCGTGGCCGGTCTTCGACTTCGAGCACGCTTACTGGAAATCGTCCATCCTGATGCTGGTGGGCGGCGTGCTCGGCATTCTTTTCGTGACCCTGCTGCGGCGAGTGATGGTGGAAGATCCGGAGCTTCCCTTCCCGGAGTCGGTGGCCGCATCGCAGATTCACATTGCCGGACAACAGGGCAGCCGCGCCGCGAAGATTCTCTTCGGCAACATGGGTTTCGGCGGCCTGGTTTACTTGCTCGGACAGTTCAGCCTGTTCAGCGCCAGCCGGGACTTCATCGTAAACGTCGGCAACGCTGGGCACCAGCTTTGTGCGCATGGGCCGCAGCGCTACGGCGCCAAAGCTGCCCGCGGGGGCGGTGACAACCATGTCTGCGCCGGCCATCAGCCCGGCTTATCTCGGCGTCGGCTACATCATCGGACCGCGTCTGGCGTCGCTGAACTTCGCCGGTGGCGTCATTGCCTGGGGCCTGCTGGTTCCGCTGATTTTGTTCCTCGGCGGTCCGACCCTGGTCGCTCAGTTCGCCCCCGCGGGCACGACGCTTCCCGATAATGCGTTCTGGGCTGGACAGGCCGGGGCGGTGTGGAGCTTCATCGTGCGGCCGATCGCCGTTGGAGGCATGCTGGTGGGCGCCTGCTTCACGTTGTTCCGCATGCGTAAGAGCCTGGGCTCGGGCATGGCGCGCGCGGTCTCCGACTTGAAGAAGTCCGCCGCTGCTCACGCCAGTACAGCCCGCACCGAACGCGACCTGAACGCCAAGTTCGTATTCGGCGGATTGTTCGTCGTGCTGATCAGCATGGTCTTTTTGTACAAGAGCTATGCTCCGCGCTGGGGTCCGGGCATTGTGGCGGCGATCGTGATGATCATCGTCGGCTTCTTCTTCGCCGCGGTGTCCGGCAATCTGGTGGGACTGATCGGCTCGTCGAATAATCCGATCTCCGGACTGACGCTGGCCGCCCTGGTCATCGCGGCCATCCTCATGGTGCTGATGGGCGTCTCGGGAATTCACGGCGTCGCCGCCGTGCTTGGCGTGGCCGCCGTGGTCTGCATCTCCTCCGCCGTCGCCGGCGAGATGTTGCAGGACCTAAAGGTAGGACACATCCTCGGCGGCACTCCGGCCAAAATGCAGATTGGCGACTTCATGGGCAGTCGCCGTCGCCAGCTTTGCGCTGCTTCCGGTGCTGTTGCTGCTTGAATCAGGCCAACATTAACAGCGGCGGCATCGGCTTCGGCGACCGCCAACTTCCTGCTCCGCAGGCCGGTCTGATGGCCATGCTTTCGCGCGGGATCGTGGGCGGCGAGATGGCATGGCCGCTGATCGTCGTCGGCATCCTGATGGGCATCGCGCTGATCATGATTGAAGTGAAGAGCCCCATGCTGTTTGCCGTCGGCATGTATCTGCCTCTGGAAACCACCTTCGCCATCTTCCTGGGCGGCATGATTCGCTGGATCACCGACAAGATGCGCGACAGCAAAAACTTCAACGAAGCACAGAAGGCCCGCGTGGAGAATGCAGGAGTGTTGACTGCTTCAGGGTTCATTGCCGGCGAGGCACTCATGGGGATTGTGATAGCCGTCTTCAAGTACAAACAGTGGCCGCTGCCGGTAATCTTCCAGCATCCGAACGTTATTTCCGGATTCATCGTGTTAGTGATTCTTGCCGTGGTCATGATACGGGTGCCGCTGGCCAATGCCGGCAGCCCGGATGAGCCGGCGCCGCCGACGGCGATCATGTAGAGCAGAGTTTGTGGATTGAAGGGGCATGGCTTTAGCCATGCCGATACGCGGGCGCAAAGTTTGGGGCTTCAGCCCCTGAGGGAATTCGCACCTCATTTCAACCCTCAAGTCCCTCCGTGGCTAAAGCCATGCTCAGGGCAGCAGCTTACGGCGCGGCTGAAGCCGCGCCCCTTCAAAGCGCGAGATGCACATGAACAATCCAGCTGAAGCGCTGGCTATCATCTTTCGCGCCCCAGGCGCTCGAACATTTGCACTTCGGCACTCGAACGTCTTGAGCTCAGATTTTAGAAATCTCATTCAACTAGGCTGTTGAAACGATGACTCAACAACCTGACGCTCTGCTGAAGGCCCGCACATTCCGTTGAGCAATGACCATCACCTCTAACCTCTCCGCCATTCACGACCGCATTGCGCGCGCCGCCCAGCGCTCCGGACGGAATGCGAGCGACGTTGCGTTGATGGCCGTCTCGAAGACCCAGCCTGCCGACAAGATCATCGAGGCATACGAAGCCGGGCAGCGGCTGTTCGGCGAAAACCGCGTGCAGGAGTTTGCGGAGAAGGTCGGCGCTCTCGCCGAGCTTGCGCGATGCTCGCTTCCACATGATCGGCCATCTGCAATCCAACAAGGCCGGGAAGGCCGCGGAGGTTTTCCATGCCGATCGATTCCCTCGATTCCGCGAAGCTGGCAGAACGGTTGAACGCCGCAGCTCGAGAAGCTCGGCAAAACCCTCGACGTGCTGATCGAGATCAATGTTGGCGGCGAAGAAGCCAAGAGCGGTATCGCTCCGGATTCGCCTGAACTCGAAGGCATTCTTGCCGGCGCTCCCACCTGGACGAACCTGCGCATTCGCGGGCTGATGACCGTCCCGCCATTCACCGAAGATCCCGAAGGCGCGCGTCCCTATTTTCGGCAGCTTCGCGAATTGCGCGACCAGCTCGCCGCTCGCAACTTACCAGCGGTCCAACTGAACCAGCTTTCCATGGGCATGTCGCATGACTTCGAAGTCGCCATCGAGGAGGGCTCGACCTGCGTGCGCATCGGGACCGCGATCTTCGGCGACCGCACAAAACCGTGATCCCCATCCGCGACACGCCGTCCGGCGCAACCTTTCAGGTGAAGGTCCATCCCCGCGCGAAGAAGAATGCGATCACCGGCGAGGTTGGCGAGGCACTGAAGCTCGCCTTAACTGCGCCTCCTTTGGAAGGCCGCGCCAATCAGGCTTGCATTGAATTTCTGGCGGAAGTTTTGAATGTGCCCCGTTCGTCGGTTACGATAGCCGCCGGGGAAAGCAGTCGCAACAAAGTCATTCGCATTGCGGGAATGTCGGCCGCGCAAGTCGAAGCAAAGCTGTCGAGGAGGTAGCTCGCTGTTATAACCTCTGTTCTCTGCTGCTTTGTGTCAGGGCACAGCTTTAGCTGTGCCGCAACGGGTCTCTCGTGCTGTGGGCTTCAGCCCCTGAGGAATCGTTTGCAGGGGCTAAAGCCCTGACCTTAGTGCATTTGATTCGGCACGAGTGAAGTGCCCTGACACAAACCTAGTCTGCGGGGCGTGAGAAGGGGCTCCAGGTCGTCAGTATTCAGTTGTCGGTAAACCGTTGTCGACCATCGGCTGCCGGCACGCCAGCTTCAAAGCTGACAATCGACGACGGGCAACTGACAACTTTCGCACGAGGAGAACATTTTGAGCTTTGCGCAGCGTTGGCGCGACATTCGCACCGGCTTCGAGCGGCCCTTCTGGGTCGCCAACATCAGCGAGTTGTTCGAGCGCCTTTCCTACTACGCGGCTTTCGCTTCGCTGGCGCGATATCTCCACGAAGTCCTGAAGTTTCCCACCGAGCAGGCGGGCACGCTCACCGGATTCTTTGGCGGGCTGGTGTGGTTTTTGGCGGTCTTCGGTGGAACCGTCGCCGACCGTATGGGCTTCCGCCGCGCGCTCTCGGTGGCCTATCTCATCTTGAGCTGCTCCTATTTCTTGCTTGGATCCTTGGGAGCGCCATGGCTGGCCCCGATTCGTGACAACGTACCGCTGGTCGCTCTGGCAACCTTCGTTCTGGCTTTGCCCGCGTTAGGAATCGCGCTGGTTAAGCCGAGCGTCGTCGGCACGACTGCACGCGCTTCGAAGGACAATGTCCGCTCCATCGGCTACTCCATCTACTACACACTGGTCAACATCGGCGGCGCGGCGGGGCCCTATGTTGCGTCTTACGTTCATCAGCGCATGCGGGTGGAGAACGTCTTTCGCGTGGCTGCGCTCAGCGTCTTCCTGATGTTTCTCGGCGTCTTACTGTTTTTCAAGGAACCGCGCCGCAGCGAAGAAGTTCAAACCACCAGTCTCTCGCAAGCCGGCAGGAACTTCTGGACCGTCATTACCAACCCCCGCTTCATGCTGTTTCTGCTGATTTTCACTGGCTACTGGATTGTCTATTGGCAAGAGTTCATCACCCTGCCGCTGTATGTTCACGACTACATCAATCCCCACACCGACACCGAACTCCTGCTGGTAACGGGGCCCTTGGTGGTGATTGCGCTGACACTGGCAATTAACATTTTCACCCAGAGGATTCGCGCCTTCAGCGCAATAATTATCGGCACGCTGCTGACGGCGGTGGCGTGGATCATCCTCATCATCAGGCCGACCGTGACTGGCGTTGTACTTACTCTGATCGCGGTCGCGCTCGGCGAGATCACACAGTCACCACGCTACTACGAATACATTTCGCGGCTCGCGCCTTCCGGGCAGCAAGGAACCTACATGGGATTCGCCTTTCTACCGTTGGGCATCGGCTCGCTCATCGGTGGGAAGTTCGGCGGATTTCTCATTCATCATTACGGCGAGGTGAAACATCAGCCGGGAATGATGTGGTGGGTAATCATGGGAGTAGGCGTCCTGACCGCGATTCTGCTGTGGATTTACGACAGGTTCGTGCTGCCAAAACCAGCGGGCGAGACCACACAGGCGGCGATTGGCTGATTGTCATGAAAAAGACTCCCGCCTATATCGCCAAACATATCCGCATCGTAATCAAGAACGGCGGTTCGGCGCCTCATACCGAAGAAGTTCAGCGCTTCTTCAAACATGAAGTCCAGTCGCGCGGCTGGTACACCGACGAACTGCGCAAGGTTGCGGTGACGATTTCGGCGCACGATCATCGCCGAGAGCGGTCTGCCGTTCCTGTTGCAAGTGGCCGATCAACTGTTTCGGGGCGACGTTCAAGAAGAAAAAAACTTCGCCGTCGTGATGCTTCAGGATCGTGGGCAGCAGTTCGGCAAGGCCGGAGTTCAAGTTGTTTGAGAGCTGGCTGGATCGCGTCAGCAGTTGGGCCGATCATGATTCGCTGGTGCATTACCTCATCGGCCCCATGATCGCAGGCGACGCGACATTGTTATCGCGGCCGCCACGCTGGGCCAAGGCGCGGAAGAGCGTGGCATCAACGCGCTGCTGCCGTGAGCCTGATCCACAGCACGCGGCAGCACAAAAACTTCGGCGATATCCAGCGCATCACCGAGATGCTTTTGACCAGCGACGACGATATGGTGCAGAAAGGATTGGGCTGGCTTCTACGCGAGGCGGCCAAGGCAAATCCTGAGCAGACGGTCACGTATCTGATGACCATCCGCCATCGGGCACCTCGGCTGGTGCTGCGAACCGCCTGCGAAACACTGCCGTCAGCCACTCGCGAGCGCGTGCTGGTCAGAATTTAGTTCTCACCACGGAGACAGAAAGGCACAGAGAATCTACAAGCAACTGCGGATTTCACGGATGAACACGGATTATCTTAGAAAAGAGCTAACGTCTAAGTGCTAACTGCTAAGTGCTCTCTCCATGTCTCTGTGGTGAAACCTCCTCGCGCCGTTCTTCATTTACAATAGAACACGCATGAATCTCCCCGATATCCAGGCTGCGCTGCGCGACAGCCACAACGATTGCTGGCTCTTCTACGATCACCATCACCGCGATGCGATTGCCTACAGCGTCCTGGGCCTGCCGCAAAAGTCCATGGTCACCCGGCGCTGGTTTTACGTAGTTCCCGCCGATGGCGAACCGGTAAAACTGGTGCACCGCATCGAAAGTCATCAGCTCGACTCACTACCGGGCAAGAAGCTGGAATACTCGGCGTGGCAGGAGCTTTGGCAGAACCTCGAGTCGATGCTGAAGCCCTACAGCAAAGTCATGATGCAGTACTCGCCCAACAACCAGATTCCCTACATCTCGCTGGTCGATGGCGGCATGCTGGAACTGGTGCGCAGCTTTGGCAAAGAGATTGTCAGCTCGGCGAACCTGGTGGCGCGCTTCGAAGCCACTTTGACCGAGGCGCAGATCGCGACCCACTTCAAAGCTCGCGATGCGGTCGACAAAATCACCGGTGCATTCTTCCCGGAGATGGCGCGGCGGGTTCGCGACGGCGGCACTCACGAGTTTGAGATGCAGCAATGGGTCATGGAGGCTTTCAAGCGCGAGGACCTCGTGACCGACGATCCGCCCATCGTCGGCGTCAACGCGCATAGCGGCGACCCGCACTACGAGCCCACCGCAGCCACGTCTGCCCCGATTCGCGAGGGCGACTTTGTGCTGCTGGACCTGTGGGCCAAGACCAACGAACCCGATGGCGTCTACTACGACATCACCTGGACAGGCGTGATTGGCAGCCCGAGCGACAAGCAGCGTGAGGTATTCGAGATCGTACGCGATGCCCGCAATGTCGGCATCAACAAGGTCAAGCAGGCCTTTGAGGCCAAGCAGAAAATTCAAGGCTGGGAAGTCGACGAAGCAGTCCGCGGACATATTGCCGGCAAGGGCTACGGGAAGTACTTTATCCATCGCACGGGACATTCGATTGGCCGTGACATTCACGCTAACGGCGCAAACCTCGACAACCTTGAAACCAAGGATGACCGGGACATCCTGCCTAACACTTGCTTCTCGGTCGAACCCGGAATCTACCTGCCGGAGTTCGGGGTGCGCAGCGAAATCAACATGATGATCCGCAACGGCAAGGGTGAAGTCACCGGACGGATACAGAGCGAGTTGGTGCAGGTCTGATGGCAAATCCGCAAAATACAGCTACTGTGGCCCGGAGCAAAGCTGTCGCCAAAAGTGACAACACCATGGCGATTGTTGCGCCGATCGCGGGATGGCTCTTGCCAGGCCTGGGACACTTCATTCAGCGGCGCTGGATTCGCGGTGCGCTGCTGATGGCCGCGGTGTTCGTGATGTTCTTTGCCGGGCTCGGCATGCAAGGCAAAGTCTACTCGATGAACACGGGCGACCTGCTCGACATGCTCGGATTCGTCGGCGACTTGGGGGCCGGGGCACTCTACTTCGTTGCCCGAACGATGGATTGGGGAATCGGCAACATCCATCAGGCGGTGGCCGACTATGGGACCAAGTATATTGTCGTGGCCGGGCTGCTGAATGTCATCGCGGCAGTTGACGCGCACCACATCGCGATCGGCAAGAAACCATGACCTTCGCACTCTCTCACTTTAATGCCGCCCTGCTTTTTGCGTTGTGTGCCGCAACCGTCTTCGGCATCACGCAGCGCAATACTCCGCGCGACATGTTCCGCTACGGAGCATACTGCTTTGCGCTCTTCGTGGGTGGCGTGATCGTTGCTGCCTGGGCTATGTGGCTCATCAAGCACTGAAAAGTTGTTAGTGATCGGTTGCCAGTTGTCAGTTTGGCTGGTCGGGCGTCTAGATAGCCGTTGCCAATGCTGCTCCGTTTTTCGGAGAACTTTCACGTCCGTAGTGGCAACTGACAACTGGCAACTGACAACCGCCTTCTACCCCTCCCACACGAACGCATCGAACACGCGCAACTCATCGAAGCCTAACCGCCGGTATAAATCTACTGCCCGATGGTTCGCCTCGGTCACGGTCAGTGACAGCGCGCTGAAATTCCGGCTGCGCAATGAATTGTAAGTATTGGCGATGAGGCTTTCACCAATACCTAGTCTTCGATATTCGGGCACCAGACACACTTGCGTAACGTGTCCCACGTCATCTTTCACGCGGGAACACAGAATCAGACCGATGAGTGCATTGCTCGGCCGATGGATGGCAACAAACGACGACTCCGTGTCGAAGACGCCGCAGCCAGGAAACCGCACGATGTTATTCAGGAAGCGGTTGGAGCCGGCATTGGTACGGTATTGGTCGTTGATCTCGGAATCAATGTGCGCGCGATAGGAGGCCGTAATGACGCCAGCGGCCGGTTGGTAGTCGTGCTCAGTCCAAGGCCGAATCAGGATGTCGTGAGGCACGCTGACGGGTGCAATATGCGGAGCGGTAGCGCCCTGCAACTGCAGCACTAGGAAGAGCCGGCGATAACGCTGAAACCCAGCGGAAATAAAGTTGGCGGCGAGGTCTCCCGTCTGATGCGTCAGCAGCTGAGCTTCAACGCGAAGTATGCCGGGTGACTGCTGCAGGGTTTCAATCACGTGCTCCACCATTTGCAGTTCGATGGCTCGGGCATCGGGGCGACGCGGCGAAACGAAGAGATCGCCGACCACACCTTTACTTCCTTCGTACACGAAGAAGGAATATCCCACTATACTGCCGCGCTCGACGGCGGCATATCCGGGCAGGATCTTGGCGTCCGCGTAACGCAAGATCATGTCCGCGGAACCACGATAGTCCCAGACGAGCAGCCTGCCCCAGACTTCGACCTCTTCGTCGAGCAAGGGACGCAGATCGGCAGATGAGAAGTGCCTGAGGTCGAGGATCTCCACGTTAGTCAGTTGATGCGAGCGGCGAGATACGGTAGCAGCCATAGGCGCAACGTCCAGAGGCGCTGAGTCAGTCTAGTGCGACTGGGCGTGTGAAGCAAACCTTAATGACGCCGGAAGGGTTGCCTATAAAGTTTCTGAAGTGAAAAAATTTGGTCGCTGCTCAGTGCGGTTCCCTTAGCAACTAATCTGCCTCTCGCTGGTTCGAATAAGCAGCAGCAAGAAAGTTTGAAATTCAAGCCTGGCGAAGCCTTAAGAAGATTCGCCGCTTCATTCCCGCAACTGGCCACGCGCGAATGGACTACGAAAGGAAAATATGGGTAGCTTGCGCTGTAGCCGTTGTTTCTGGTTAGCTCTGGTGATTCTTTGCGTGGCAGTGTCATCATTTGCGGGAGTATTTATTTCGGTGGGAATCGCCCCGCCTCCGCTGCCCGTGTATGAGCAGCCTTATTGTCCGGGCCCAGGCTACATTTGGACCCCGGGTTATTGGGGATACGGGCCCGACGGTTATTTCTGGGTGCCCGGAACCTGGGTTATTGCTCCCCAGATCGGCTTTCTATGGACGCCGGGCTATTGGGGATGGGGCGGGAGCGCCTACCTCTGGCACGCAGGATACTGGGGGCCGCAAGTGGGCTTCTACGGTGGTATCAATTATGGCTATGGGTACTACGGTAATGGATATCAAGGTGGCTACTGGCGCGGCCAAAATTTCTATTACAACCAAGCCGTCAACCGGGTGAACGTAACCAACGTCCACAATGTTTACAACACCAGGGTAGTAAATAACGTTACCGTCAATCGCGTCAGCTATAACGGCGGCAACGGTGGCATCAATGCGCGGCCAACGGCGACCCAGGAAGCCGCGGTGCGTGAGCGCCATGTCGCTGCCACTTCCGCACAGACGCAGCATGAGGAAATGGCGCGCGCTGATCGGTCGCAATGGGCGTCCGTCAATCATGGCCGGCCCGAAGTAGCGGCAACGCCTAAGCCGACGGCCTTCCGCGGCGCCGGCGTAGCTCGAGCCAGTAATGCACCGGTGACGAACAATCCAGCGGTAAAGGCTCCGCCGGCGAACAATGCAAGCCGAGAAGATACCGCGCGACCCGGCAGCGCCAATGCCAGCAAGTCGCGCCCGGCCAACAATAACGTTCCACATCCGCCGGAGCGCGCTGCCAACAATGCAGCCACGCCGCACCCGAATACGGCAACCAATGTCCCCCATCCGAACAATACAGTTCCGCATCCGCCAGAGCGGGCCAACGAAACTCATCCCAACAACGCCGCGGCTCCTCGTCCGAATAACGAGCGGACGGCGCACAACGCACCTGCACCGACTCGACCGGAAGCGACTCGTCCGCAGCCGCAACCGCAGGCGCACGTAAACCAGCCCGAACCGCGCGAGAACAATGTTCCCCGTCCGCCGGCAAAGGAAAGCGCTCCACGTCCGAACAATGCGGCGGCGCCACGGCCCGAGAATCCAAATGTGGCGCACAACATGGGGCATCCCGCTGCGCAGCAACCTAACCGAGAGGCAGCTCGTCCCCCGGAGCGGGCCAGCCAACCCGCACCGCACGTGAGCCAGCCACCGGCGCAACATGAGACTGCGCCGCACGAAGCGCCGCACGAAAACGCTGCGCATCCCCAGAATGAGCGGGAGCCGCGTTAACGCAATGTGAAGTGGTCCTATGCCCCGGGTTGGCGTCCAGAAATACGACGCGAGCCTGGGGCACAAAACCCTACGGGCCTATAGGGCTCTATCGCTTTGTCCCGGCTGATGGTTTACTCGACACGACGTAGAAATCCAGGTGCTGCGGTGCGTAGCCACCGATGCGGGTGACGCTGCGGCCGGGGAGGCGATACTCCAATTCCTTCTGAGTACCGGCGGCGGCCACGACCAGATGATCGAACGCGGGGATTTCATTTTGTTCGTAACTGGCTACGGGCTGATTGCCGTAAAAACCCAATCCGTATCGAAGCGCGGGAGGAACGTCATAGACTGCAATGACCGGGATTATGCCGAGAATGTTCTGATGAAGCGCGGTCTCCACCGGACGCGCTGACTGAAAGAGATTCACGATAGGCGCGGTGCCGCGCAACACCAGCGCAAATGCGATGACAACCGTCACCAGCGTGACGAATCGCAACACGCGATAGCCCTGTATCCGCAGGCTGAGCCAGAGCGCAAGAAGCGTGGTGACCGCGAGCGCTGCTCCCACGAGGAGGACGTTTCGCGGAAGATCCAGCTTGAGGATTTTGAACGGCACCACGAGCGCCGCCAAGAGCATCACCGCACAGAGCAGCGCATGCAGAAGCCCCATCCAATCACTGGGCTTCTCGCCCTCCTGATCGCGGCGCCAGATAAAGTTGGCCAGCAGAATGGTCCCGGCGGGAATCGCAGGAAGAATGTAGCCCGGCAACTTGGATTGCGATAGCGAGAAAAATACTGTCGGCACTAGAAACCAAATCGTGAGATAGGTGCGCAGGTCTTCTACCCCGGGTGGCTGCTGCACCGAGAAGCGCCAATCGCGAATAGCATCGACGAGCGCCGCGATGACAAAGACTGTCCATGGAACGAACGCCAGCAGCGCAACCGGCAGGTAGTACCAGAACGGTTGATGATGGTGATAGAGGTTGCTACTGAAGCGCTCCAGATTGTGCTGGAGAAAAAAGACGCGGAAGAATTCGGGATTGGCCCGCTGCACCGCTACAAACCAAGGCAACGTCAGCACCAGATACAGCAGAATCCCGGCCGGCCAAAACGTGCGGAGAAGTAACCGCCAATCGCGCCGCAGGGCAGCAAAAATTACGACGATTAGCCCCGCAAGCAGAATGGCAACCGGGCCCTTCGCCAGAGTGGCAAGCCCGGCGAAGAGATAGAAGCCCAGCAGCCAAGATGGGCTCTGGTTCGCGTACCACGCATACCAACAGAGCATGGCGGCGGTGAACATCGCCGTCAGCGGCATGTCGGTGGATGCGCTGCGTCCGAATCCGATAATGATGGCGGAAGCTGCGGTGATCAGTGCTGCATCGAGTTGCATCCCGCGACGAAAATGGCGCGCCCAAACGAAGATGAAGAAGATCATCAGGGTACAAAGAATCGAACCCGCCAGCCGCGCCGCCCAGTCGCTCGCGCCGCCGGTGGCTTTGTAGGTGAACATTGCGCTCCAGTAATAAAGCGGGGGCTTTTCGAGCCAGGGCTGACCGTACAAGACCGGAGTAACCCAATCGTGACGTTGCTGCATTTCGCGGGCGATTTGCGCGTAGCGGGGCTCGTCGGCGCCGACTAGGCCGACGATTTGCAGCCCTAGAAAGAACAGGAATCCGCAAAAGGCGATGAGAGCGATAACGTCGGTGGAGCGGCGGGCGCGATCGTTCAGGATGGAAGGGGTAGGCTTCAAAATGAATTATTCCGTCCGCTCGTGCAGGCAGCAGTCCCTGTCATGCTACTGCACGACCGCGTTGTAACCGCGGATTCGAAATTGTGCCAGCAGGCGCTCGGTAGCAACCGAGAGCGGCCCAGGCATCGCACATCCGCTGGCGCATTTGTGACCACCACCCCCGAAAACCTCAGCGACAGCAGCAACATTGACTGCGCCTCTGCTGCGCAAGCTCACCCGGAACGCGCCGTCGTGCTGTTCCCGGAAAAACAATGCCACCTCGATGCCTTCGATGGCCAACGCGTAGTTGACCAATCCCTCGCAATCTTCTTCATTGGCCTGGTAGCGTTCCATGGCTGAGCGATCCACGTACATCCAGGCCAGGCTGCCGTCGCGATGCAGAGTGTTGAGCGCTGCCCCCAGCAAGCGCATCTTGGAAAAGGGGCTTGAGAAGTACACGTTGTGAGAAATGCGGACGGGGTCAGCGCCGCAGTGCACCAATTCCTTTGCCAGTTCGAAGGTCCGCTCGTTCGTTCCACTGAAGCAGAACCGACCCGTATCGGTGAGGACGGCGGTATAAAGGCAGGTAGCGACTTCCGGCGAGATCTTGACGCCCGCTTCGCGCGCCAGGCGGAAAATCATCTCCGCGGTTGCGCAGGCGCTGGGATCGATCCAGTTCACGTCCGCAAAGGGACGGGCGGTCGAGTGGTGGTCGATGTTGATGAGATAATGCTGCTCCAAGCCGGTCAGGCAAGTCCGCTGAACGCTGTCGCATTCCAGAATGATGACCGCCTCGGCCGCAGGTGCGTTCTCGGTGGTCCGCAGCACCGTATCGCTGAACGGCAACGGACGGTAAACGCCGGGAACACCGTCACTCAGGACCACGTCCGCCTGTTTGCCCATGCTGCGTAGAATCTGGCAGCAAGCCAACGTGGAGCCCACCGCATCGCCATCGGGGCGGGCGTGCGAGGTGAGAATAAACTTCTGCCGTCTGGCAATCTGATTCAGAACTTCGTTCAGCATCCTAGTGCTCTCGAGTTCGAACCTACCGTTTCCTCTTCTGAATACGATGCAACAGCTCTTCGATGCGGCCACCGTACTCATCGGAATGATCGAGTACGAATATCAGCTCGGGCGCCTGGCGGATACCAAGACGGCTGACCAACTGGTGCCGAATGTAACCGCCCGCCGCGCTCAGTCCGTTGAGGCTCTGCTCGGCCTCGCTCTCGTCGCCGGCGACCGAAACCAATACCCGGGCTGTCCTTCCGTCGGGACCAAGTATGACCTCGCTGACGCTGACCAACCCAATGCGAGGATCGCCCAGCTCTCCTTCCACCAGGGCGACGATTTCTTCCCGCAGGGCCTCTGCCATGCGGCCACGATGATATTTTTGCCCCCGGTTCTCCATTGCCTTCTATTCTGCCAGCCGAAAATAGGGGAACGTTAGAGGATACGCCCACCCGTCAAGCTGGCGTGATAACGATCACGGTTCCCCGGTGACTGGTGCGCCGAAGTCCGCATCCGACAAGAAATCAAGAAACGAATCGGTGACTTCGCCACCGCTGTTGTTGGCGGTGCGCATAGCATGCCGCTCCACATTGCGCATCAGGCCCTCCAGGTAATCGCGCGAGTGCGAGATGGCGACCACGCCTAAGGTGGCACGCTGCCATGCCTCGCTCGGATCGACTTCGGCTACGGAAACGTTGAAGTGGGCGCGAAGCCCGTCTTTGACGCTGCGCACCACCTGGCGCTTGTCTTTGAGCGAATGCGCACCTTCAATGCGGATCTCGAGCGTGAGATACGCAATCATTCTGTCCCCATTTGACATTTGGCGCTTAGCAGTTAGCACTTGGCTAACCCTCAGACGTTGGCGCCCTGTGCAACCTATTGCAAAGCGTCCCGGATACCGTGCCCTCTCAAAGGAGGATTGGGTTCCGGGACGAATGTCTTAGTCTTTTGCCAATGTACCGAGAAGCAGGTCCCTCGTCGGGCTAAAGCCCTCCTCGGGACGACAAAACTAAATCCCTGTTGCGGCGCGCCTAAAGGCGCGCCCCTTCAAAATCGCGGAAGCGACTCTTGCCGAAAGGGCCGCGTCTACCCACCAACCCCTAGCCCCTGCCTCTACACAAAGGCTTCGGCGGCTACCCTCTCGGTGACGAACACTTCGATGACATCGCCTACTTTGATATCGCCGTAGTTGGCAATCGAGAGACCGCATTCCATGCCGTTGCGTACTTCGCTGACATCTTCCTTGAAGCGCCGCACAGAACCGATCTTGCCTTTGAACACCACAACGTTGTCGCGGAGCAAGCGGGCTTCGGCATCGCGTTTGACAACGCCATCCGTCACGTAGCAACCGGCAATGGTACCGACCTTGGGTACCCGGAAGGTATCGCGGACCTCGGCGCGTCCAAGATAGGTTTCCTTGATGATTGGCTCAAGAAGTCCGGTCATGGCCTTCTTAATTTCGTCCTGCAGTTCGTAGATGATGGAGTGCAGACGAATATCGACCTTCTCCTGCTCGGCCAATTCCTGGGCTTTGCGCTCCGGACGAACGTTGAAGCCGATGATGACGGCATTCGACGCCGAGGCCAGCAGCACGTCTGTCTCGGTGATAGCGCCCACGCCGCTGAGCAGTATCTTGATCTTCACCCGGTCGTTCGACAGCTTGGTCAGAACGTCGCCCAATACCTCGACCGAGCCTTGCACGTCGCCTTTGAGGATGATGTTCAGCTCTTTTTGACCCGCGGACTTCAGCTGTTCCGCCAGACCTTCGAGCGAGACTCGCGAACTCTTGGCCAGCTGGGCTTCGCGTGCTTTGGCTTCGCGATATTCGGAGATACCGCGCGCCTTCTCGCGGTCGGCCACCGCCACCAGTTGATCACCGGCCTGGGGCAGACTTTCCAAGCCGAGAATCTCCACCGGGGTGGCGGGAGTAGCCGTATCCAACGCGACTCCACGATCGTTGAACATGGCACGCACTCGTCCGAAGACGTTCCCTACCACGAAGTTGTCGCCCGTCTTCAGCGTGCCGTTCTGCACGAGCACGGTGGCCACCGGACCGCGACCGCGATCGAGTTTGGCCTCGAGCACCGTGCCTTGTGCCAGACGGTCAGGTACTGCTTTCAGGTCTTGCAAGTCGGCAACCAGGCAGATCATTTCCATCAGCAGATTGAGATTGGTCTTCTGCTTCGCGGAGACATCGACGAAGACGGTGCTGCCACCCCAATCTTCGGGCATCAGGCCGCGATCCGCGAGTTGCTTCTTGACGCGCTCGGGCATGGCATCCGGCTTGTCGATCTTGTTCACCGCCACGATGATGGGAACGTTGGCGGCTTTAGCGTGATCCATGGCTTCCAAAGTCTGCGGCATCACGCCGTCATCAGCGGCCACGACCAGCACCACGATGTCCGTGACCTTCGATCCACGCGAACGCATGCGGGTGAAGGCTTCGTGACCGGGGGTATCGAGGAAGACGATCTCGCGGCCAAAAGCCGGTGAGTTGGGGTCGGTAATCGCCACCTTGTACGCGCCGATGTGCTGGGTGATGCCGCCGGCTTCTCCGCCCGCTACATTGGTCGAGCGGATAGCGTCCAGCAAGCTGGTCTTGCCGTGGTCAACGTGGCCCATGATGGTCACGACCGGGGGACGCGGAACTCCCTGAGCCGCGGCCTCTTCGCCCGCACCTTCCGTGGACACGGTGTCCTTGGCCAGCTGTTCTTCGAAGGTGATGACTGCCGTCTCAGCGCCGAAATGGCGAGCCATATCGGTCGCCAAGTCGGAATCGAGCGTCTGATTAACGGTGGCGAAAACCCCTCGTGCCAGCAAGCGCGCGATAAGGTCCTTGGCGCGAATTCCCAACTTCTCGGCAAGGTCCTTCACGCTGATGCCTTCCGGAATCGTGATGCTCCGCGTGATGGGCAGCGGCTCGCTGGAAAGCGAAAGCCGCGGGGGCGGAACAAAGCCCTTCATCGGGCCTTCCTTCACGCCTCGCGGAACATAGCGTTGCCCGGGACGCGCCGGACGACCGGCGGGACGTTGTCCCGTAGGAGGAGGCGGAGCACCACCTGGACTGGCGCCAAACCCTGGACGGGCACCCGGAGCTCCGGAACGGGTCGGATGGGGACCACGACGTTCTCCCGGACGAACCGGTGGCCGCGTCTGTCCTGGCACCGGCGCTCCCCCGGGGCGAGGACGCTGGAAGATGGGCTTGCCACGCTCCGGCATTCCGGCCCGCGGAGCGATAGGAGCCCCGGGACGCGGAGGCGCTACCGGCGGCGCCAGGTATACCGGACGCGGTCCGGTCTGCGGAACAATCAAACGCCGTGGCGCATGCGCAGCAGTTGCCGGCTGTCCGGGACGCGCGGTTGGCGCACTGGGACGAGCGATACCTTGGCCCGGCAAAGCGGGACGGCCCGCGGCGCCACTTTCCGTAGTCGGTTGCGCTTCCAATACAGCTGGCGGAATCTGGCTTCCCGCAGTGGCCGGAGTTTCTGACTCAGCGGTTGCAGCCGTGGACGTCAATGCTTCACTTTCTTCGAGTGCCGGTATCTGGTCCTCGACTACTGGTTCGGAAGGTTGGGCTGTGCCGGCCGTAGATGACACCAGCGCGGACGACGCGGACGGCGGCGCGGCTACCGGCGGCTTGGGCGGGATAACGATGGCAGCGGGTGGGCGCGCGACCGACTGCGGAGTGATAAAGCGAGGCGCAGGCTTGGGCGGTTCCACAGGACCTACTGGCGCCGTGCTTGCAACTGGCGCAGCGGGCTTCGTAACTGTAGACGGGGGACGAACAGCCGACGGAGGAGCGATGGTTTGCCGAGGGCCAACGGGAGTGGCCAAAGTCGGAGGCGCAGCTGGACGTGCAGCCGCGGAAGGCTGGGCGGCCCGTTGCGTGACTGCCTTCAACACATCGCCAGGCTTGGAGATGTGTGACAGGTCAAGCTTGGGCTTGAATTCGTCCGACGCCGCCCGCGCAGCGGTGCGCGTAGCGCCGGGCTCGGCGTGCTCGGCAAAGTACTTCTTGACTCGCTCCGCTTCGTCCACTTCGATGGAACTGGAGTGCGTTTTCTTTTCGGTTACGCCGACCTTAATGAGAGCGTCGAGGATCATCTTGCTCTTTACCTCGAGCTCCCTTGCCAGGTCATTAATTCGAATCTTCTGCATTCCGCCCTATTCCTCCGTATTGTCCCGTCCGGTTAAGCCTTCATCGCATCCTCACGGTAGAATTTTGCCGGGCCCGCCGCGGGCCGCAATTGTTTACCTTTGCTCGCCAGGTTTTTCCTCGTCAGGAATATTTTCGTTTTCGGTGGCGGGACGCTCGTGCGTCGTCACCTCGGCCTCATCGGCCGGGGGCGCATTTTCCACTCCCTCCACCACTTCAGCCTCGTAGTATTGGCCGTCCTCGACGAGTTCTTCTACACTCTCGGAATCTGCTTCGGCGTCCTCATCCAAGCCCTCAACATCGCCCGACTCGCCGCCTGAATCGGGTCCAGTGGCACTCTCGTCGCCACCTTCTTCGGCTTCGGTGGACATCTCGTCTTGCGGCGTGGGAAGTTCTTCATCGCCGGCATTAGCCGCGTTCAACGCAGCCGCCTCATCGTCAGCAATGGACGCCTCATCTTCGGCCCGGGCAACGTCTTCACCAGCAGCGCCGGCTTCTTCCGGCACGGCGAGTTCTTCGGTACCGGCAGCTGCTTCCTCCGCCACCACACCTTCTTCACCGGCGGCCGCCGCCGCAGCATCAAGGGTGGAAAAATAATTATTGACTGCGATACTGATTTTTTCCACCGTCTTGGGACCGATACCGGGCACCTCTTCGAGTTGCTCGGGAGTCATGTCGGCCACGGCTTCGACCGTAGTGATACCGGCGGCAACCAGCTTCTCGATGATTCCCGGCTCCAGATCGGGCACACTTTCCAGCGGCGTGGCCGGCTGGTTCAACACCACGTTCATCCGGTCTTCGACTTCCTGGCGCTTCTCTTCTTCGCTCTTGATGTCGATCTTCCAGCCCAGCAGCTTGGCGGCAAGGCGAACGTTCTGTCCCTTCTTGCCAATGGCCAGCGACAACTGGCTGTCGTCGACAATGACTTCCAGGTGCTTCTCCTGGCCTTCGAGGACGGTCACGCGGCTGACCTTTGCCGGCTGCAGCGCCTTTTCCGCAAACGTCACCGGGTCTTCGTGGTATTCGATGATGTCGATCTTCTCGCCGCGCAGTTCGCGGATGATCGATTGCACACGCATGCCCTTCATGCCGACGCAGGCACCGACCGGGTCAACATCTTTGTCCTTCGACATGACCGCGATCTTAGTGCGCTCACCGGCTTCGCGGGCAATGGCGCGGATGACCACGGTGTTGTCGTAGATCTCAGGCACTTCGGTCTGGAACAAATGCGATACCAGCTCTGGCACCGCGCGCGATACCACAACCTGCGGGCCCTTGGAAGCCTTCTCCACGCGGACAATCACCACCCGGGCACGCTCGCCGGGAGCAAACGACTCCAGGCGCGATTGCTCCTTCTTAGGCATGCGGCCCTCGGCCTTGCCGAGGTCAACGATGACGTCCTGGCCTTCCTGGCGCTTGACCGTGGCATTGATGATTTCGCCGACGCGGCCAATGTACTCGTTGTAGACGGTGTCCCGTTCGGCTTCGCGCACCTTCTGAAAGATGACCTGCTTGGCCAACTGCGCCGCAATGCGGCCCAAAACCTCGGTCGGCTTGTAGGTGCGCAATTCGCCGCCAACCTCGGCGGCAGGATCGATGCGCTTAGCATCCTCTAGCGAAATCTGGGCGAGGGGATCCTCGATCTGCTCAGATCCATCCACGATCGTTCGCACTGCGAACGCACGAATCTGGCCGCTCTCTTTGTCGAGTTCGGCGCGCAGGTTCTCCTGGGTCTTGTAATACTTTCGGGTGGCCACAACAATGGCATCCTCGACCGCGTTCACGACGATCTGCGGATCGATGCCTTTTTCACGGCTCAGAGCGTCGATTACGTTGTACAGTTCACTCGCCATAAAATGTTCGCCACCTTACTTCCATTTGGTCTTTACTGCGCTCGAATCAGAACTCGGGAACCAGGTTCGCCTTCTCGACGTTCGCCAACTCGATTTCCACTTCTGTTCCCTGCTCCACTGCCTGATGCTTCTTCGATTTTTTTCTGCCGGTCAATTCCAAGCTGAGCCGTCCCTCGTGAAACGCCTTCAGCCGTCCTTCAAAATGCCGGTTTCCGTTCACCGGGTCCCGGGTCATCAACCTCACCAGACTGCCAGCAAAGCGCTCGAAATCGGCCGGCGTTACCAGCTTGCGATCGAGTCCGGGCGAGGAAACTTCCAGCAAGTACGAAGCGCCCGGTACGGCATCCTCAACATCCAAAATCGTGCCAACTTCGCGGCTGAAGCTGGAGCAATCTTCGTGCGTTACGCCGCTCGGCTTGTCGATGAAGATGCGCAGCATGCGGGCTTTTCCGCCACCCAGCAGCTCAAGATCGACAACTTCCAAGCCGTTCGATTTGGCTACCCTGTCTGCGATCTCTCGAACTGTATCTAAACTTGCTGCCATCGTCCGTTCTTGCCCCAAAAACCGTTCCCTGGCGAATAAGCACAAACCGCCCGTCAGGCTCTCGTTGCCGCCTGGACTCGCCGTGAACCAGCGGATTACGGGGTGGAAATAAAAAGTGGGCTCGCGCCCACCGATGTGCTTCGCCGATTATGCACGGGGTATGCAGTCACGCCGGGAGGGGGTGACAGAACCCTCAAAACACAACAGTACTTCATTAAATATACGCCGAAGACTCCGAAAATTCAACGGATTCGCGGCGAGCACTAGCGCCTTCAGGCGGCACGGAGGTCTGCCCTCGTCTCCAGCCCACGCTCCCGATGCTGAATCTGCGAAATCAGGCCATGATCCAATCGCACTCGCGTTTGCCTTACCGCCCGCCCAACTCTACAATCAAGGATTATCCCTTCCGCGGACAAAGCCATGATTCATTTTCCTGTACCTGAGGCGCTTACCTTCGATGACGTGTTGCTGTTGCCTGCCAAGTCCGACGTGGTACCGGCCACGGTGGAGACAACAACGCGCCTGACCCGCAACATCGAGCTTCGCATTCCGCTGATCAGCGCGGCCATGGACACCGTCACCGAGTCGCGGATGGCGATTGCCATGGCGCAGCAAGGCGGACTGGGCATTATCCATCGCAACCTCAGCATCGAGCAGCAGGCCAGTGAAGTGGACAAGGTGAAGCGCTCGGAAAGCGGCATGATCGTCGATCCCATCACCATGTCGCCCGACGAGAAGATTTCCGATGCGCTGGAGGTGATGCGCCGCTACCGCATCTCGGGCGTGCCCGTCACCAAGGACAAGAAACTGGTCGGGATTCTCACCAATCGCGATCTGCGCTTTGAAACCCGGACTGACATTCCCATCAGCGAAGTCATGACTAAGAAGAACCTGATCACGGTTCCCGTCGGGACGACGCTGAGCGATGCGGAAGCCATCCTGCATCAGCATCGCATCGAGAAGCTTCTGGTCGTGGACGATCATTACAACCTCAAGGGTCTGATTACGGTCAAAGACATTCAGAAGCGCCTGAAATATCCCACTGCCGCCAAAGACGATCACGGCCGGCTGCGAGTGGGCGCGGCGATTGGCGCGACCGGCGACTACTTGGAACGTGCGCAGGAGTTAGTGCGGGCCAAAGCTGATTTGCTCGCCATCGATAGCGCGCACGGACATTCGACGCGGGTGCTGGAAGCCATTCAGCACATCAAGTCGAAACTGCCGGAAGTCGATGTTATCGCCGGCAACGTCGGCACCTTCGACGGCGCCTGCGAGTTGGCTCGAGCGGGAGCCGACGCCATCAAAGTTGGCATTGGCCCAGGATCGATTTGCACTACGCGCATCGTGACCGGCGCCGGGGTCCCGCAGATTACTGCGATTGCCGAAGCAGCCCGCGCGGTGCGCGACAGCGATGTTCCCATCATCGCCGACGGTGGCATCAAGTATTCCGGAGACGTCACCAAGGCGATTGCAGCGGGCGCAAACTGCGTCATGATTGGCTCATTGCTGGCGGGCACGGAAGAGAGTCCGGGCGAGACCATTCTCTATCAGGGCCGTTCCTTCAAGGCCTATCGCGGGATGGGTTCTCTGGCGGCAATGGCCCAAGGCTCCAGTGAGCGTTACTTCCAGAACACCGATGCGGATTCTTCCGTACCGGTCTTGTCCGAGGATGGCAGCGACGGCAATCGACTGGGGAAACTTGTTCCCGAAGGCATCGAAGGCCGCGTTCCCTACCGCGGCACGGTCGGCATGATCGTGTACCAACTGGTGGGCGGAGTGAAAAGCGGAATGGGTTATGTGGGGTGCTCGTCCATTGCCGAACTGCAGCAGAAAGCGCGTTTCGTGCGCATCAGCGGTGCCGGCCTGCGCGAAAGCCATGTGCACGACGTCATGATCACTCGCGAAGCCCCCAACTACCGCGTTGAGTAACCGCGAGCCCAGTTCGGCGACCATCGTGAGCCCAGCCTCGCCGCCCTTGGAACAGGGCCACCGGCTGAGACCTTCCTTTCGCATGCTGGCGCACCGATGGTGGCCGGTGCTGGTGTGGCTGGGAATCATCCGCGTGGAATCCACGGACTACGCCTCCGCGGACAACACTTCAACGGTTTTGTACACCGTGATCACGGCCGTCGCGCCCCAGGTGCAAGAGTCCTTCGTATCGCAGCTCGATGAAGTCCTGCGCAAGACGGGACACTTCGTGGGTTATGGGATCCTCGGCGTGCTGGTTTTTCTGGCGCTTAAGAACACTAGTCATGATCGGCTCCAGGCGCTATTGCGACGAACTTGGGGTACATGCTGGCATGATTACTGGCGCTGGGATTGGGTGCTGCTCGGGATGCTGGTGACTATCGTCACCGCTACGTTTGACGAGATCCACCAGACGTCTATCCCGTCGCGCACGGGACGATGGCAGGATGTGGTGCTGGACACCTGCGGTGCGGCGGTGCTGCAAGTGGTCGTGTATTTCGTATCGCGGAGAAGGTTTCGCTCACGACCAAAGACTCCCACTCAAGCAAAGGCGGCTTGAGTCAGGCACTCGCCTGATACTGCCGGCGCGGCACATTTCATCTTTCGATAGCCAGACGGTTTGATCCTCCAACCTTTCCGTTCTTCTGGTCCACCGAAATACCATCACCTTCGCTTTGCGCGCCCTTCCATCCCTGGACAAAACCCTCCGGCACCGCATTTTCTGTCATTCGTAACGGACTTTGCGCTATCGCGATAGTAAATGTGGACTCCTTTATGGTGCCGGGATACTATACGTGGCCGTTACCATCGAAGGGCGAACCAGCCTCAATTAGATTCATTGGTCCTGTCACGAGGGGCATTGTCCCCGTGGGGGTGAGACTGGTCTTACGGTGGATACGCTACTGACGTACCGAGACTGGAACTGGAAATTGCTCTGGTTCTAATGGCGCCGTCGCGACCATGACGCGGCGGTGCACACATCAACCATGGGACCGGCTTTACAGGGTACTGGTCCTCAAAACACTGTGGAGGGGCGATGAAAAGGAAGAAATTTGTTACTGCGTCACTCGGCGTGATGTTGCTACTCGCCGCGACGGTACCAATTACAGCTCAAACAAAAGCAGCGGGCGAGCACATATTTCGCACGCCAATTCGAATTGTTTCGCAACCCGATGAATTCGCCACCCAGCCTTCGGGATATTTTCCGTCGCAGATGCGGGCCGCGTACCGGTTCAATGCCATTCCCAACCAAGGGCAGGGGGTGACGGTGGGAATCGTTGACGCTTGCGACGACCCGGACATCGAAGCTGACCTGGGAGTTTTCTCCACCCAGTTCAACCTGCCATCCTGCACCACTGCAAACGGATGCTTCCATCTAATCTCGCAGGACAATCTGTGCAGCGGGCACACGGGCAACTGGGCGCTGGAGCAGTCGCTGGACGTGCAATGGGTGCACGCCATGGCTCCGCTGGCTCATATCGTCCTGGTGCAATCCTCGCAGCCTGACGATAGCCTATTCATGGCCGTGCAGCAGGCGGTAACGGCCGGGGCCAGCGTGGTCAGCATGAGTTGGGGTGGAGGCGAGTTCGACGGCGAACAAAGCTATGACACCACCTACTTCTCCGCACCCAACATTACCTACTTGGCATCCACCGGTGACAGTCGATGCGGTGCGCAGTATCCGGCAGCGTCACCGAATGTGGTGGCCGTCGGAGGCACCACGCTGAACCTGGTTAGTGCTGTTCAGCCTAGCTCCGCGCTGGGAACCAACTACGGCAGCGAAAGCGCCTGGAGCGGCAGCGGTGGGGGCATCAGCGCGTTTGAAGCGGAACCGCAATATCAGATGGGTATTCAAAGCAGCGGATTTCGCACCATTCCCGATGTCGCCCTCGATGCTAACCCGGCCACGGGTGTTCCCATCTATGACAGCTACGACAGCCGCCAGTGGGTGAAGATTGGTGGAACCAGCCTTTCGGCGCCGGTCTGGGGCGCGTTCTTTGGCATTGTGAATTCGATGCGCGGAGCGCCAATCGAGCGGCCGCTGCCTGATGTGTATGCCATCTATCAGTCGGCGCAGTATCCCACCGATTTCCATGACGTCACCACCGGGAGCAGCGGAGGAGTCTGCGTCGCGGGGATAGGCTACGACTTAGTCACCGGGGTTGGTACTCCCATCGGCAATCAGTTGGCGAATACTTTGTTGAGCTTGCCGTAGGCGGCGGGACCGAAGGATGGGCGTAGGTTCGCGCGGCGCTGGAGCAGATAGTAGTCGAGCGATAAAAATCCCCAGGTCTCGAACGGCACGAGACCTGGGGCACCCGCAGTTCCGCTACGCCAACAAAAATTCCCGCCCTAGCCAAACAAGGCTAGAACGGGACACCCATGATCTGTTGACTTGTACTTACTCTTAACCTGTACTTACTCTTCTTTTTTCTCTTCGTTCACGGCTTGCTGGGCTTCCATCTGCTTGTTTTCGGCCTCGGCCGATTCCATGGCCTTGCGGGTTTCTTCGGCGCGCTTAGCGCGAAGTTCGGCACGCTTCTGGCGCTTTTCGTCCAGCGTCTTTTCGCTGCCCAGCAGTTCGACGAAGGCTATGTCGCCACCATCTCCCTGTCGGAATCCGCCATGAACGATGCGGAGATAACCGCCTTCGCGATCGCCGTAACGGGGCGAGATAGTGTCAAACAGCTTGTCCACGGCATCGCGCGTCATCAGGTACGCCATGGCCTGCCGCCGCGCCGCCACATCGCCGCGCTTGCCCAGGGTGATCATCTTCTCCACGTGCGGACGCATGGCCTTGGCCTTGGTGAGGGTGGTTTCGATGCGCTCGTCCACGATTAGCGAGGTCACCAGGTTGCGCAGCAAGGCGCGCCGGTGCTCAGTATTTCGTCCTAACTTCCATCCTGCTCTACGATGACGCATTTTCTTGATCCTTCAAAATCAGTTGTCGGTAGCCAGTTGGGGGCTAAAGCCCCAGCTCATTTGAGAGCGTTTACGGACGGCCTAAAGGCCGTCCCCTTCAACGCCTTTCAACCCCTTCAGCAGGCACTAAAGGCCGTGCCCTGATGCAAAACGGTCTAGAAAGGTACGTTGGCAGCAAGCCCGCAACCTCCGGCGACTGAGAACTTCGCGTTAGAAATTCGGTTCGTTGCCGTAGCCCGAGGGCAGCGACATGCTCGACGATGACCCACTGCCCGGGACCGCATTGCCCTGCTCGTCGATTTTCATGCCCAGACTGAGGCCCATCGAAGCCAGAATTTCCTTGATCTCATTCAACGACTTGCGACCGAAATTCTTGGTCTTCAGCATCTCGGCTTCCGACTTCTGTACCAGCTCGCCGATGGTCTGAATGTTGGCGTTCTTCAGGCAGTTGTAGCTGCGCACCGAAAGCTCCAATTCTTCCACCGAGCGATTCAGGTTCTCGTTGCGAATCTCCGGCTTGTCGCCAAGTCCGGCAGCCTGCGCCTCGAGTTCCTCCTCGAAGTTGATGAAGATGTTCATGTGGTCTTTCAGCAACTTCGCAGCCAGGCCCAGGGAATCGGCCGGGGTCACGGAACCGTTGGTCCAGATTTCAATGGCCAGCTTGTCGTAATCGGTGATCTGTCCCAGACGGGCGGCCTCGACCGAGTAGTTACACTTGCGCACTGGCGAGTGTACCGAGTCGATGGGAATGAACCCCAGGCCCAGGTCCTCGTCGAAATTCTTGTCCGCTGAAACGTAACCGCGGCCGCGCTTCAACCGCATTTCCATATCGATCTTGCCACCCTCGCTGACGGTGGCGATGTAAACGTCCTTGTCGAGCACCTCAACGTCGGCATCGGCTTCGATCATGCCCGAGGTAACGACGCCGGGCTGATCGGCGCGCAGATAAATCGCCTTGGGCGCGTCTCCGTTGAGCCGGAAGGGAATTTGCTTCAGGTTGAGAATGATGTCGGTGGCATCCTCAACTACCCCAGGGATGGACTGGAATTCGTGCAAAACGCCTTCAATTTTGACCGCGGTGACCGCGGCGCCCTCGATGGAGGAAAGCAACACGCGGCGTAACGCGTTGCCGATGGTTGTACCGAAACCGCGCTCAAACGGCTGCGCCCAGAAGTGACCGTACTGATCGGTCAAAGTCTCGGTGTCGGAAGCCAGCCGTTTCGGTTTCTGAAATCCTTTCCAAAGCATTCGTAACTCCTGTCTGTCAGTTCGGCCATGCTGCGCGGTCGGCGTTTCAAGAGAAGCGCGGATCGGCTGATCTGGCTCGAAGATTGTAAGAAAAGCGACGCCGATTGCTCTGCGCCGCGGGTGCACTACTTGCTATAAAGTTCCACGATCAACTGCTCGTTGATGGGCAGATTGATGTCGGCGCGCGTCGGTAGGGCGAGTACTCGTCCCTTGTAGCCGTCGCGATCCACTTCCAGCCAAGCGGGCGGCGCCTGATGGCTGGCAAAATCCTTCGCAATTTCCAGCATCGCGAGCTTGTTGCTGTTCTCGCGCACGGCGATTTCTTCGCCGGCAGTCACCTGATAGGAAGGAATGTCGACCTTCCTGCCGTTGACCTGCACGTGACCGTGCCGAACCAGCTGGCGGGCCTGACGCCGCGCTACCGCAAAGCCGAGGCGGTAGACCACGTTGTCGAGCCGGCGTTCCAGTTGCTGGAGCAGGACCTCGCCGGTGACGCCCCTAGTGCGGGCGGCGCGTTCGAAGTAGTTGCGGAATTGCTTTTCCTGGGTGAAGTAGATGCGCTTGGCTTTCTGCTTCTCGCGAAGTTGCAACCCGTAGCCAACGATTTTGGCTTTGCGGTCCTTGCCGTGCTGGCCGGGAGCGAAGTTGCGCTTCTCGACCGGACATTTGTCGGTGAAGCACTTTGCGCCCTTGAGAAACAACTTCATGCCCTCGCGGCGGCAAAGGCGGCATACTGCGTCTTTGTATCGTGCCAAGTTACGTTCTCCTTGTGAAGCAGAGCCTGTCTGCCCTTGTGTCGATCGGTTTACGGGCGCTTGGCGTCCCTTCGTCCCGAACGAAAACCAGTTGTTAGGGCTAGGTTTTAGGGGTTAGCAATTAGATGTTGCTGCCAACCATTTCGATCCCAGCCAGCCTGGTGTGCCCGATGTGCCGCCCCTGATGGGGCTCTCACCTGAAATTGCACGCTACCCAGCGCTGAAGCGCTGGGCTATCTTGTCCCCGTCCCGCGCAGCGGGACTCGATTCTTGCAGTTCCAACCTCACTCGCCTCAGTCCACACCGGAAACGACCGATTCGACCAGTTGCTAGTTGCTCTTCCGGCCCCTAGCCCCTGATCCCTAGACTCTGCGCCGTTTCGGCGGACGGCAGCCATTATGCGGAACCGGCGTGGAGTCCTTAATCGAGCGCACATCGAGGCCAGAGGCGGACAAGGCACGCACCGCCGACTCGCGTCCCGAACCCGGACCGCTGACCCGCACATCGACCACGCGCATGCCGTGATCGCGCGCCTGGTTGGCGGCGTTGGCGGCAGCCTGCTGTGCGGCGAAGGGCGTGCCCTTACGCGAGCCGCGGAAGCCGAGCGAACCCGAGCTCTTCCACGACACCGTGTTGCCGTTGGGGTCGGTGATGGTGACGATGGTGTTGTTGAAGGAGGCCTGAATGTGCACGAGCCCGTTGGGAACGTGCTTGCGCTCCTTCTTCTTGAACTTCTTGCTCTTGCCTTTTTTGTCCGCGCCGGCGGATCCAGCTGGTTTCGCCATGTTCTATGTCTTCCCTGCTGCTTTCTTCTTGTTTGCCACCGTGCCTTTGCGCGGACCTTTGCGGGTGCGAGCATTGGTGTGGGTGCGCTGTCCGCGAACCGGCAGGCTGCGGCGGTGACGGTACCCACGATAGGAGCCGATTTCGATGAGCCGCTTGATGTGCATGGAGACGTCCTTGCGGAGATCGCCTTCGACGTCGCCACCCTCTTCAATGACCTGGCGGATGCGGTTTACCTCATCTTCGTTGAGGTCGCTGACCTTCTTGTCGGTCTGCACGTTGGCGGAGCCTAGAATGCTCTTCGCGCGCGAATTCCCGATCCCGAAAATGTAGGTCAGGGCGATACTGATGTGCTTGTTGCGCGGAAGATCCACGCCTGCAATACGTGCCATAGTCCCCTCTGGTGGATGGTGGTTAGTGGATAGTGATTAGTTGAGCCGGTCCGGCCTTTCTATCCACTAACCACCATCCACTCTTCGTTAGCCTTGCCGTTGCTTATGTTTCGCGTTTTCGCAGATCACGCGCACCACGCCGTGACGCCGAATCACCTTGCATTTATCGCAAATCTTTTTGACTGATGCCCGTACCTTCATGAAATCCTCAGTTGTCAGTAGCCAGTTATCAGTTGTCAGTTACGATTCCAGCTCCCGAAGCCACGCAATCAACTGGCTGCTGACTGGCGGCTACTGGCAACTGCTTATTTATAGCGATACACAATGCGGCCCCGGGTCAAGTCGTAGGGCGAAAGCTCCACCGCGACCCGGTCGCCGGGAAGAATGCGAATGAAGTTCTTGCGCATTTTGCCGGAGACATGCGCCAGCACCTGGTGCTTGTTCTCCAACTCGACCTTGAACATGGCATTCGGCAGGGGTTCCAACACCACCGCCATCACTTCAATCGCGTCTTCCTTACTCATTCAACTCCAGAAAATCAGTTGTCAGTTGTCAGTACCCAGTTGCCAGTCAGCCCATCTAACTTCCGTCAACCATCGGCAACTATTTCACCAGCCAGCATCTCGATCGTCGTTTACTGAGAACTGACAACCGACTACTGGCAACTGCACTCTACTCTGTCAAAATCACGGGCCCATTCCTGGTCACCGCTATGCAATGCTCGAAGTGGGCGCTATAGCTGCCGTCTTCGGTCACTGCTGTCCACTTATCGTCGAGCACGCGCGTACCTGGCCGGCCCAAATTCACCATTGGCTCAATCGCCAGGACCATGCCGTCGCGCAGCTTCGGTCCGTGTCCCGGTGTTCCGTAGTTCGGAACTTGCGGGTCTTCGTGCAACTTGGTACCGATGCCGTGCCCGACAAACTCCCGCACGACGCTGAAGCCGTTGGCTTCCACCAGCTTCTGCACAGCCGCTCCAACGTCTCCGACCGTGTTTCCCACGCGCGCCGCTTCAATACCGTGGAACAGCGACTCGCGGGTTACGTCGAGCAACTTCTGCAACTCAGGCGTAATCGAGTCGCCCACGGGAACGGTGATAGCTGCATCGCCGTAGTACCCGTCCAGCACGACTCCGCAATCGATGGAGACGATGTCTCCGGCCTTCAGCATCCGCTTGGCCGACGGAATGCCATGCACGATCTCGTCATTCACCGATGTGCACAGCACGCAGGGATAATCGTAATATCCCTTGAATGCCGGCTTGGCCCCTAAGTCCCTGATCTTGCGCTCGGCCACGCGTTCCAAATCCATGGTCGAAACGCCTGGAGCGACCACTTCCCGAGCGGCCTCAAGTACTTGATGGACGATGCGCCCACTGCGGCGCATCTTGTCAATCTCCGAGACCGATTTACAAACGATGGACATTCTCGAGTGCACTGAACGTTTGCGCCGCAACTTCTTCCACCGGCTGATCGCCGTTCACTTCGATCAACCGGCCCCGTGTCCCGTAATATTCCACCAGCGGCAGGGTAAGCTTCTCGTAAGCCTTCAGCCGCTCCGAGATGACCTCTTCCGCATCGTCCGGACGCGCCACTAAAGGCGACCATCAACATCACAGATGCCCTGGACTTTGGGAGGCTGGTAGTAGACGTTGTAAATCAGTCCGCAGGTGGGACAAGAACGACGCCCGGTAAGCCGTTGCAGTAGTTGATTATACTCCACTACTAAACGGATCACAACCGGCGGCGCGCATGCCTGCTGCCCGTTGCCGTCCTTACCTGCGCGCATCTTTTCCAGCTGCGCGTCCAGCCACTCCGCCTGCCGTACGGTGCGCGGAAAACCGTCCAGAATGAATCCACGAGCGCAATCCGCCTGCCGCAATCGGTCGGCGACCATGCCGCAAACCAGTTCGTCAGGGACCAGATCGCCGCGCCCCATGATCTCCTTGGTCTTGAGCCCCAATTCCGTCTTGCGGGCCACGTTATCCCGCAAGATGTCTCCAGTGGAGATCTGGGGGATGCCGTAGGTTTCAGAGATCAGCTTTGCCTGCGTTCCCTTGCCGGCGCCGGGAGGACCCAACAGCACAATGGGGCCGACCACACGCTGGTTCGCCTTAACGCCCACTGCCGAGGAAGTCTGCACTTCCATGCCTCGTACCCTGAGCCCGAACGTCGAGCCCTTTCTTGCCCGCCACGGCGGGCCGAAACCTCCCGGTAGCCCCGAAAACAGTTGTCAGTAGTCGGTTGCCAGTTGTCAGTTAGACAGCGTCTGACAACTGACTACTGACAACCGCCAACTGCCTTACCACGTTGCCCTACGCCCGCGAATTCGCCCGCTACGCGGGGTGAAACCTTCGTAATGCCGCATCACCAATTGCGACTCGACCTGATTCACCGTATCCATGGCGACGCCCACTACGATCAGCAGCGAGGTACCGCCAAAGTAGAAGTTGACGCCCAGTCCGTTGGTAACCCAGGTCGGCAAGTGCTCGAAGAACGCTCCGACGGGCCCATACAGGTGATTGAGGTGAATACCGGTGATCATCCATTCAGGAATGAAGGAGATCAGGATCAGGTACAGCGCGCCTACCAGGGTGATGCGTGTCAGAATATCGTTGATGTAATTCGCCGTGCGCGCGCCCGGTCGAATGCCAGGAATGAATCCACCATACTTACGCATGTTGTCGGCAACCTCAGTCGGGTTGAAGACAATGGACACGTAGAAGTACGCGAAGAAAACAATTCCCACTGCATACAGCAGGGTGTACAGAGGTTCGCCCCAAGTCAAGGCGCGCAGCATGGGTCCGAAATAACGATTGTCCTTGAAGAGCGCTCCCGCCGTCTGCGGCAGGGTCAACACCGACGATGCGAAGATGACCGGCATAACGCCGCCGGAGTTTACTCGCAACGGAAGGTGGGTTGACTGTCCACCCATGATCTTGCGTCCGACAACCCGCTTCGCATATTGCACCGGAATGCGACGTTCGCTGCGTTCGACGAACACGATGAAAGCGACTACCGCGATCATCAGCACCACCAGCAACAGCATGGCAGGAACGGTGAAAGCGCCCCAGGCCTGGGACTGCGCTTTCTCGTACAGATCCATAACGCCGCGCGGCAGGCCAACCACGATACCGGCGAAGATCAACAGCGACATGCCGTTGCCGACGCCGCGCTCGGTGATCTGCTCGCCCAGCCACATAATGAAGACGCTGCCCGTGGTAAGCGTCAACATGGTCATGAGCACAAAGCCGATGCCGGGATTATTGACGAAGGCCATGCCTCCGCTTTGGGTCTGACGCTCCAGCGTGATGGCAATGCCCAGCGACTGCACAGCACTCAGCAAGAGGGTCAGGTAGCGGGTCCACTGGGTAATCTTCTTGCGGCCCAGTTCGCCTTCCTTCTGCAGCTTAGCCAGAGGCTCGTATACCACCGTCATCAACTGCAGAATGATCGACGCCGTAATGTACGGCATGATGCCTAGCGCGAAGATGGTCAGACGACGGAGTTGGCCACCGCTGAACAGATCGACGAAGCCGAGAAACGTGCCGCGGTTCTGGTCAAAGAACTGCGACAGCAAATCAGCGTTGATACCCGGCGTTGGGATGTGTCCGCCGAAGCGGTAGACCGCCAGCAGGCCAAGCGTGAACAGAATGCGCTTACGCAGGTCGGGAACGCGGAATACGTTAGCCAGCTTCTCAAGCATAAAACCTCAAAAAACAGTTGCCAGTTGCCAGTGATCAGTTGTCAGTAAACTCACAACTGACTACTCCTGACAACTTTTGCAACGAACGAAACAAAAAACTCCACTTGTCAGCGATCAGTATCACCAAGCCGCAGGAGTGAACTGGCTACTGACTACTGACAACCTCTATCTTGCCGCCGGCCTTTTCAATTTTTTCCTGGGCCGACTTGGAAAACTTGTGGGCGTGTACGGTGATCGCCTTGGACAACTCGCCCTGGCCAAGCACCTTCACCAGCGCGTTCTTGGAACTCACGACCCCGGCTTTGCGGAGAGATGCGGGGGTGATCTCGCTCTCGTCCAGGCCAGCCAGACGCTCCAGGTTCACGACTTCGTACTCGACGCGGAAGATGTTGGTGAAGCCGCGCTTCGGCAGACGGCGGTGCAACGGCATCTGGCCGCCTTCGAAGCCGCGCATCATACGCGAACCGCTACGTGACCTCTGGCCTTTGTGTCCCCGGGTGGAAGTCTTGCCCATGCCCGAGCCCATACCGCGGCCCACACGCTTCTTGTTCTCGTTCGCTTTCTTAGGTGCACGTAAATTGCTGAGATTCATTGTTTACCTTCAGTACTCAGTTGTCCGTTGTCAGTTTCCACATTTGGGCCGCCGGTACTAGTTGTATTACTGACAACTGACAACCGGCTACTGACAACTATTTTACGATCTCTACCAGGTGCGGGACCTTGGCCACCATGCCGCGGATCGACAGCGTGTCCTCACGCTCGACGACCTGATTCAAGCGAGTGAAACCCAGTCCCTTGACCACCAGCTTCTGCTTAACGGGAGCGGCAATTGCCGAACGCACCCATTTGAGCTGGATCTTGGTACCCGGCTTAGCCGGGGTTGCCTGTTCCTTCTTGCGAATACGAGCCATGATTAAAGCTCCTCAACCGTTTTGCCGCGCGAGCTGGCCACTTCCTTGCGATCGCGCAGCTTGCCTAGCGCGTTGAACGTGGCCTTGATCACATTATGCGGGTTGGTGGTGCCGATGGATTTGGTCAGCACGTTCTGCACGCCAGCCGAAGTCATGACCGCGCGGACTGCGCCACCGGCAATCACACCGGTACCTTCGGGAGCCGGCTTCAGCATCACCATACCGGCGCCATAGCGGCCCAACACCTGGTGCGGAATCGAGGTCTGCGTCAGGTTCACGCGCAGCAGGTTCTTCTTGGCCGCTTCGATGCCCTTGCGGATCGCCTGCGGAACTTCTTTGGCTTTGCCGGATCCGTATCCCACTACGGCGGAAGCCGGATCGCCCACCACTACCAGCGCCGCAAACGACATGTTCTTGCCGCCCTTAACAACTTTGGTGACGCGATTGATCGAGACCACCTGGTCTTTCAGTTGGTACTGACCGGCGTCGAGCTTTCTCTTTACTGTTGGCATTCCCGTTGTATCTCCTGGCGCCGTCTCCGGTGCCCTTCAAATCTTGTCATCCCGAGCGAACTGCCTCAGCGGTGAGGTCTACCCAGGGCTCCTGCCCTGGGCTAAGCTCTTTCGCGCCTGCGGCGCTGGTTCATCGGAGCTACTACTCCGCTACCGAACCACAAATTCCTTCTCACTGTACCGTCAGAAACCATGCCGTCCCTGAAGGGACTCGGATTATTATTTCCCGTCTACCCAGGGCTTACGCCCTGGGCTACGTTTGTTCCGCCCTTCGGGCTGTCGTCCTGCGCTTAGCACTGACAACTGACAACCGGCTACTGACAACTGCCTTTAGAACTTCAATCCGGCTTCGCGCGCCGCATCGGCCAGGGCCTTGACCCTGCCGTGATAAAGGTAGCCGCCACGATCGAAGACCACCTTCTCGATGCCCTTCTGCTTGGCGCGCTCGGCGATCAGCTTGCCTACTTCTTTAGCCGAACCCAAGTTGCCGCCGGTGGGACGCTTGTCGCCCTTATTGACCTTCTTTACCGAGGTCGCCGAAACCAGGGTCACGCCCTGCGCGTCATCGATGACCTGCGCATAAATGTGGTTGACCGAACGGTAGACGTTCAGCCGCGGACGTTCCGCCGTACCCAGAACCTTTTTGCGGATTCTGGAATGCACCTTCTGCCGTGTCTGATCTTTTGAAGCCTTCGTGATCATTATTCTCTTCCTTCATCCCGGGTTTCTGAACCGGGTAACGGTGCGCTCCCGCGCCATCCCGTCGTGAATCGCTTTTCGCCCTTGGCTCTTCGCCAGATACTCATTGGCGACAACTGACTACCGGCTACTGACAACTGTTATTTCGCGCCGGTCTTGCCGACCTTCTTCTTTAACCGCTCGTCGGTATAGCGCACGCCCTTGTTCTTGTACGGATCAGGCGGACGCAGGCTGCGCATCTCGGCGGCAACAAATCCCACCTTCTGCCGGTCAATACCGCTGACCGTCAGGTGCGTCAGTTTGGGATCGACCGCCACGTCGATGCCCGCCGGCAGCGGATACTCAATCGGGTGGGAATATCCCAAGGTGAACACCACCGTGTTCTTGCCCTTCATTTCCGCGCGGTATCCGATGCCAACGATGTCCAGTTCTTTGGTCCAACCCTTGGTGACACCTTCCACCGAATTGTTCACCAGTGCGCGCACCAGTCCATGCACTGCAGCCTTGGAATCGTCTTCGCGAACTACCGTGAGGGTTCCATCGTTGAGTTCCAGTTTGACGCCGGGAGGCATATGGGTCGTCACTTCGCCCTTCGGCCCCTTCACCCGGACCGTGTTGCCCTCGACGGCGTAAGTAACGCCCTTGGGCATCGGGATTGGTTTTCTTCCAATTCTTGACATAATCTTTAGCTCGTTTTTAGCTCTCAGCTGTCAGCTTTCAGCCGTCAGCTTGTTTTTTCTTCGCGGTTTTTACTGACAGCTGACAGCTGATAGCTGACGGCTGCTTAGTAAATCTCGCAGAGGACCTCGCCGCCCACGCCTTCCTTGCGCGCCTGGCGTCCGGTCATGACGCCGCGAGGCGTGGTCAGAATGCTGATCCCCAGCCCGCCAAGAACGCGCGGAATCTCGGTGTGTCCGACATACACGCGGCAACCGGGACGCGAAACCCGCTTCAGGTCCGAAATCGGCGACGAGTTGTCGGGGCTGTACTTCAAGTACACCCGCAACACTTTGCGGCCTTCTTCTTCGGTCGCCTTGAAGTTGGCGATGTAGCCCTCTTCCTTAAGAATGCGGGCCATCTCGACCTTCAGCTTGGAATGCGGAACGTCTACCTTCTGGTGCCGCGCCTTGATGGCGTTGCGAACGCGGGTCAAAAAATCTGAGACCGGATCGGTCAAACTCATGCTTTATATCTCCTCAAATCGTCGCCCGTTAGCTTTCCCGCGAACCCTTCGCGCCGGGGCTTCATCAGCGCCCGTGGAAAGAACCAGCCGCGACGGACTACCAAACCACTTACTTACCGCTCTACCAACTCGACTTCATGACCCCGGGAATCTCGCCCTTGAGAGCCAGGCCGCGGAAGCACAGACGGCAGATGCCGAACTTGCGCAGAAAGGCGCGCGGACGCCCGCAAATATGGCAGCGGTTATGCTGCCGCACCGAAAATTTGGCCTTCTTGTTTGCCTTCGCAATACTGGATGTCTTCGCCATTGTTTCCTTTTTCGCTGTTCAGCTATTCGCTGTTCGCCTTTAGCTCTTAGCTTAAATCGAACCTTGAAATTCTTTACCAGACAACTGACTCACTGGCAACTGACTACTGCCTAAACGGCATGCCCATGTGTTTCAACAAGGCGCGAGCCTGATCGTCGGTGCCGGCCGAGGTCACGATGGTAATGTTCATACCCTTCATCTTCTCGACCTTGGAGTAATCAATCTCCGGGAAAATCAACTGGTCGCGCACGCCCAGGGTGAAGTTGCCGCGTCCATCGAAGGACTTAGTCGGAACTCCGCGGAAGTCGCGAACTCGCGGCAGAGCCACGTTCACCAGGCGGTCGAAAAACTCGTACATGCGGTCGCCGCGCAACGTCACCATCACCCCGATGGGCATGCCTTCGCGCACCTTGAAGGCGGCGATGGACTTGCGCGCCCGCGTGATGACCGGCTTCTGACCGGTGATCTGGCCGACCTCGCCCACTGCGGGATCGATCAGCTTGGCATTTTGCGTCGCCTCGCCCACACCCATGTTGACGATAATTTTCTCCAGCTTAGGAGCGGCCATGGGATTCTTGAGTTCGAACTCCTTCATGAGCGCCGGCAAAACGTCCTTGTAATAACGGTCGCGCATGCGGGCGGTCTGGCGATTGGTCGCCTTGGGCCGTGACGGCTTGCCCGAGGCTGCCTCTGCGGCGCCTTCGTCCTGCGTGGGCTTAGCCTTCTTGCCCTGAGGCTTGCCCTGGGCTTTCCCGTCGCCACCCTGCGGTTGCGCTTTCTGTTTCTTCTCGTCTGCCATTCTCTGCTTCTACCTTTCTCACGGTTTCGGCGCTGGGTAAGGCCGGTTCGTGAGGAAATCAATTTAGGGGATTAGTGGATAGTGGATAGACAACCACTAAAACTCCACTGACAAACTATCCACTGACCACTACTTCTCCAACGTGGCGGCGCAGTTTTTGCATACGCGCGAGTTGCGCTCGCCGTGCTTCTCGTGACCCACGCGCACCGGACGGTTGCAGGACTTGCACATCAGCATCACGTTGCTGATGGAAATCGGGCTCTCCTGTTCGGCGATACCGCCCTTGATGTTTTTCTGCGGATTGGGCCGCACGTTCTTCTTCACCATCATCACGTGCTCGACGAGCACCTTGGCCCCGTCCGGCATCACCCGGAGCACGCGGCCTTCCTTGCCCTTGTCGCGCCCGGTAATCACCCGCACCTGATCGTTGCGGCGAATATCTACACTCTTCTGCATCTCTAAACCCCTTGGCGATTAGCTGTTAGCTCTTAGCTTTTAGCAATCGCGGGTTACTATTTCACTGACAACTGACAACCGGCTACTGGCAACTGATTTACAGCACTTCCGGCGCCAGGGAAACAATCTTCAAAAACTTCTTCTCACGCAGTTCGCGGGCAACGGGGCCGAAGACGCGGGTCCCGACCGGCTCGTGCACATCGTTGATCAATACCGCCGCATTCTGATCGAAGCGTATGTAGGTCCCGTCGCGACGGCGATGCTCTTTGCGCGTCCGCACGATCACGGCCTTCACCACGGTGCCCTTCTTGGCGGTGCCGTCAGGCGAAGCTTCCTTCACCGATGCCGTAATCACGTCACCCAAATGGGCGACCAGTCCAGTGGAACCGCCGAGCGGCAGAATCATCTGCAACTTGCGCGCGCCGGAGTTGTCGGCGACGTCGAGCATAGTCCTCATCATCACTGCCATAACCTTGTCTCCTTGCCACACCGCCGAAACGCAGCGGGTGCCCCATCCTCTCGCCCGATTTTGGCGAAAGGGTGGGATCCGAAACGAATCCTAGACCGCCGGCTTTTCCTCAACCGGCGCTACCAGCGCCGCGCGCTGCACAATTTCCTTCAAATTCCACCGCTTCAACTTGGAGAGCGGCCGGGTCTCTTCCAGCTTCACGAAATCACCGACATGGGCCGTGCCTTCCTCGTCGTGCGCGTAGTATTTCTTGCTGCTCTTCACTACACGTTTGTAAAACGCGTGGGCCTTCTGTCGGCGGACTTCGACCACAATGGTCTTGGCCATCTTGGTGGAGACCACTTTGCCAATCAGGGTCTTGCGCCGTCCGGCGGCTTTTTCGGTGCTGGTTGCTGTTGTTTCCGCCATGGCTTACTTTTTCTCCGTCGCAGCCTTCTTCTTGGCCGCCTTCTTCGCCGTTACTGCCTTTTCCGCGGGCATTGTCTCTGTCGCCGGCGATGTCTTCTTCACGGGATTGCTGGCGCGGGCTCCCGCTCCGTTGCCGCCCGCCAGTTCTTTCTGGCGCAACACGGTTTGCACGCGGGCGATGTCTTTCTTCAACTCCCGGATCTTCTTCAGGCTCTCGGTCTGTCCCATGTTCAACTGGAACTTCATTTTGAAGAGCTGGTCAGCCAACTCGCGCTGCTGATGCGCCAGTTCGACATCGGTTAAATTGCGAATTTTGTCTACATTCATTTTTCGAAATCCAGTCGTCGGTTGCCAGTTGTCGGTTGTCAGTTTCTCTGACCACCCCACGGACCGATCTCTTTTCTTTGTCAACTACCGGCTATCGCTCGTCACGCTTTAACTGACAACTGAGAACCGGCAACTGCTTTTTAGTGCACGCCTTCGCGCTGCACGAACTTGGTACGAAGCGGTAGCTTGTGCGAAGCCAAACGCATTGCCTCGGTGGCGTCGCTGACCGATACCCCTTCCATTTCGAAGAGAATCTTGCCCGGCCGCACTACTGCCACCCAGTGGTCCGGCGCTCCCTTGCCTTTGCCCATACGGGTTTCGGCCGGCTTTTTGGTGACGGGCTTGTCCGGGAACAACCGGATCCAGATCTTGCCGCCGCGCTTGACGAAGCGAGTCATGGCCACGCGGCTGGCTTCAATCTGCCGATCGGTGATCCAGCCCGGCTCCATGACCTTCAAGCCGTAATCGCCGAACGACAACTCGCCGCCGCGCCAGGCTTTGCCGGTCATCCGACCGCGCTGCTGCTTGCGAAACTTCACTTTCTTTGGCATCAACATAATCAGTTTCCAGTTGTCAGTTGTCAGTTCTCAGTAACCATTGTTCGTTGCCGTCTTTCCGACAACCGACAACTGGCCACTGACAACTGCTTCTAAAACGCTCCGCTGGATACGCCCTGCGGTTCGCGGCGCTTCTCCTTGAAGATCTCGCCCTTGTATACCCAGCACTTCACGCCGATGATGCCGTAGGTGGTGTGGGCCTCGGCAAAGCCGTAGTCGATATCGGCGCGCAGTGTGTGCAGCGGCAGACGGCCCTGCAGATACCACTCAGAGCGCGCGATTTCGTTGCCGTTCAAGCGGCCGCTCACCCGGACCTTGATGCCCTTGCAGCCGAAGCGCAGAGCCGAATCGACCGCCTTGCGCATGGCGCGCCGGAACCCCACGCGCTTTTCCAACTGCAGCGCAATGTTTTCCGCAACCAGTTGCGCATCAAGCTCCGGCTTGTGCACTTCCTGGATGTCGACAAAGACATCGCGATTGGTGCGCTTCTGGATATCCTGCTTGAGCTTGTCGATCTCCGTGCCCTTGCGGCCGATGATGATGCCCGGACGCGCGGTGCGGATGATGATGCGCAGCTTGTTGCCAGGACGCTCGACCTCGATGGAGCTGACACCGGCCGACTTCAGCTTTTCCTTCAGCTCGGCCTTCAGCTTCACGTCTTCCAGCAACAGTTTGTCGTAGTCGCGCACCACGAACCAGCGTGACTTCCACGGCTTGGTAACGCCGAGGCGGAATCCGTAGGGATGGACTTTTTGTCCCATAGTATCGTTTCTTCTCCGCGACGATTGCGCTATGGCATCGCCGCTTGTAGATCTCTACTTCTTCTTTTTGGCCGGCTTCTTGGCCGCCGATTTCTTGGCTGCAACTTTCTTCTTGGCCGGCGCTTTCTTTACGATTTTGCGGGCCACCTTCTTGACCGAGGAACCTTCTTCCACCGTCTGCGCCAGGGCGGCATGACCATTGCCGGCCGCCTTTTCTTCCAGAGCGATCTCCACGTGCGAGATGCGCCGCTGATAGCGATAAGCGCGCCCCATTGGTGCCGGACGGATACGCTTCATGCGCGGTCCATCGTTGGCAATGGCGCGCTTCACGTACAACCGGTCAACGTCGATGTCCAAACCTTTTTCGGCGCTCACATAGTTGGCGTTCTCGACCGCCGAACGCAGCAGCTTGTACAGCTTGGGAGCGATGCCCTTCTTGGCATACAGCAGCGTGTCCAGCGCTTCTTCCACCCGGCGGCCCTTGATCATGTCCAACACCAGGCGGGCCTTCTGCGGCGAGACGCGCACGTAATTCAGTTTGGCTGTGAATTCCATGTCGTTGTCCTTATCTCGCCGGAGCGGGCTTGGCCGCGGTTTCCGTGGCAGCGCGAACCGAGTGTCCCTTGAAGCTGCGGGTCATGCTGAATTCGCCCAGTTTGTGGCCAACCATGTTCTCGGTCACATACACCGGAATGAACTTCTTGCCGTTATGCACCGCCAGGGTGTGTCCCACCATCTCGGGAATCACGGTGGAGCGGCGCGACCAGGTGCGCACAACCTTCTTCTCGTTGCGAGCGTTCATGCCGTCAATCTTGGCCTGCAAGTGCGAATCGATGAACGCGCCTTTTTTTGTTGAACGTGCCATATGGTCTCAGTCCTACTTCTGTCTGCGGTTCACGATGAACTTATCGGTCCGCTTGTTGTTGCGAGTCTTGTAGCCACGCGTCGGCTTGCCCCACGGAGTCACTGGATGACGGCCACCGCTGGTCTTGCCTTCGCCGCCGCCGTGCGGGTGATCGACCGGATTCATGACCACACCACGGTTGGTCGGCCGGATTCCCAGCCAGCGCGTACGGCCGGCCTTGCCGATGGAAATGTTTTCGTGATCGATGTTGCCGACCTGGCCCACGGTCGCCATGCAATCGACCAGCACCTTGCGGGTTTCGCCGGAAGGCAGCTTAAGCAGCGCGTAATCGCCTTCCTTGGCAACAAGCTGCGCCTGCGCTCCCGCCGAGCGGGCCATCTGCGCACCCTTGCCGGGCTTCAGCTCGATGTTGTGCACCGTGGTGCCGGGAGGAATGTTGCGCAACGGCAACGCATTGCCCACCAGGATGTCGGCCTCGGGTCCGCTGACAATCTTGGCGCCCACCTGCAATCCGATCGGGTAGACAATGTAACGCTTTTCGCCATCGGCATAGTTCAGCAGCGCGATGCGGGCCGAGCGATTGGGATCGTACTCGATGGAGGCGACGGTCGCGGGAATTCCGAACTTGTCGCGCTTGAAATCAATGATGCGCAGCTTGCGCTTGTGACCACCGCCGCGATGCCAGACGGTCAGATCGCCGGAGTTGCGGCGTCCGCCAGTGCGCTGCTTGGGCTCCGTCAGCGGCTTGTACGGCCGGTTCGTCGTCAGGTCATCATTGACCGTGCTCGTCGTGAAGCGCCGCGTCGGTGTAACCGGTCTGTAAGTTTTGATTGCCATGTGTCTACTCGTTTCTCGCTGCTGCTCGTCCTAGCTCTGCCGTCCTAACTAGATGTTCTCCGCGTACTCGGGCATCTTCTGGCCCGCCTTCAACCGCACGTACGCCTTCTTCCAGTCGGGCCGGTATCCCGTAAACTTGCCACGCCGGCGCTCTTTGCCTACGAAACTGGCGGTCCGCACAGAGTCCACTTTCACTTTGAAAATACTCTGCACTGCGTGCTTGATCTCGGTCTTGGTCGCCTTCAGGGAAACTTCGAAGACCAGGGTCGATTCGGTTTCCTTGACTCCCAAACCTTTTTCGGTGATCACCGGGCGGCGCAGTACCTGATATGCCGATTTCATTACGCCACCTCCGCATGCTTGCGCTTGGGCGCCGTCGCCCTCAACGAGTCCTGCAACTTTTCCAGCGCCGGACGCGCGAAGATCGTAGTTTCATACCGCAGCAGGTGGAAGGGATGAACCTGATTGCCTGCCAACAGCTCGACCCCCGCAAGATTGCGTGAACTCAAGTGAAGGTTATGATTTTCGCTGGCCGAGCTTTCCACCAGCAACGCCGTACCCTTGGCATTCAGTGTGTTCAGCGTCTTGCGGAACTCTTTGCTCTTTGGTTCCTTGATCTCGAAGCTGTCTACCACGACCAGCTTGCCGTCGGCCAGCTTGGCCGCCAGCGCCGAACGCAACGCGCCCAGCAGCTTCTTGCGCGGGAAAGCGTAATCGTAGGAGCGGGGTTGCGGTCCGTGGACCGTGCCGCCGTGCCGCCACAGCGGCGAGCGAATGGAGCCCACACGCGCGCGGCCGGTGCCCTTCTGCTTCCAGAGCTTCTTGCCCGCACCGCTCACCAGCTTCTTGTTCTTGGTGGCATGGGTACCGGCACGCTGTCCGGCGCGGTAGTGCTTCACCGCTTCCCACAACAGGTCCTCGTTCACCGCGCCGAATACTTCGTCGGCCAGTTCGAGGGAACCCACCTTTTCGCCGCCGAGATTTACCACATCAATCGTTGCCATAGTCTCTTCCAGTTGGCTGTCCGCTGTCAGTTATCGGCTGTCAGCTATCAGCTAAATCACTAGCCCCTAACCTCTGGGCCCTGATCCCTATTTCTTCTTCGCCACGGCGCGCTTGGAAGCCTTCAACGGATCCACCGTACCGGCCCCGCTGAATCCGCGACGCTCTCTGGGCGGCTTCTTGGCCTTGCAAATCATCACGTAAGCGTCCTTGTGACCGGGCACCGCACCTTCCACAACCAGCAGGTTCTCGTCCTTGTCCACGCCCAACACACGCAGGTTGCGGACGGTCACGCGATCGACGCCCATGTGTCCCGACATGCGCATGCCTTTGAATACGCGCGACGGGAAGGCGGACGAGCCGATCGAGCCGGTGATCTGGAACATGGAACCGTGTGAAGCAGCGCCGCCGGCAAACTTGTGGCGCTTCACTACGCCTGCGAAACCGCGACCCTTGCTGGTCGCCGAGATGTCTACAAACTTCTCACCGTCAAAAATGTCGACCAGTACCTTGTCGCCGACCTTGGCGCCATCCTGGTTCTCGGCGTCGACGACGATCGGCACCTCGCGCAGGAAACGCATCGGCGGAAGGTTGTTCTTGGCGAAGTGACCCTTCATCGGCGCCGTCAACCGCGACTCCTTCACGAACTCGACCAGCCCGATCTGGGCCGCGTCGTAGCCGTCCTTAGTCACCGTCTTGCGCTGCGTTACAACGCAGGGACCGGCCTGCAGCACCGTGACCGGGTGGACATCACCCTTGTCATCGAAGAGCTGCGTCATGCCGACTTTCTTTCCTAAAATTCCACTGACTGCCATTTATTTGTCCTCAACTCCGCTTCCTTTATTCCGGTGGTTCTTGTACCGGGGGCTTACGCCACGGAAGCATTGTTTCTTTCGCTTTTCGCCGTTCGCTATTCGCTTTTCGCCAGATAACGTCCGAAGCCTAGATCGGCTCTGGCGAAGAGCGAACAGCGAGGAGCGAAGAGCGGTTACTTATGTTCCTTGCCGAACGCCTTGATCTCGACATCGACGCCGGCGGGAAGCTCAAGTTTCATCAGCGCGTCCACCGTCTGCTGGGTGGGCTCGAGAATATCGAGCAGGCGCTTATGCGTGCGGATCTCAAACTGCTCGCGCGATTTCTTGTCCACGTGCGGCGAGCGCAGAACGCAATACTTGTTCTTCACCGTGGGCAAGGGGATCGGGCCCGCAATTTGCGCCCCAGTGCGCTTCGCCGTATCGACGATCTCGCCGGTGGACTGGTCGAGAACGCGATAGTCGTATGCTTTCAGCCGGATTCGGATTCGTTCTTTGCCAATCACGTTAGTTTTCTCTCAAAGATCTTTATTGTTAAGGCCCGCTAGGAGCCGATTATTGTGCCGTCCCTGAAGGGACTCTATTTTAAAACTTCACTCTACCCAGGGCTCACGCCCTGAGCTAAGTTTGTTTCGCCCTGCGGGCTGTGATCTTTCGCTTGCTAAGAGCTAATTGCTAGAGCCGGGTGCCCCACTCATTCCAGCTTTTGGAATGAGTGGGACTGAAAATTACGCAATAATTTCGCTGATGGTGCCGGCGCCCACGGTGCGTCCGCCTTCGCGAATTGCGAACCGCAAGCCCTTCTCCATTGCCACCGGCGTGATCAGCTCAATCTCCAGGCTCACGTTGTCGCCCGGCATCACCATCTCCGTGCCCGCCGGCAACGTCGCCACTCCGGTCACGTCCGTCGTGCGGAAGTAGAACTGCGGCCGGTAGCCCTTGAAGAACGGCGTGTGCCGCCCGCCTTCGTCCTTCGACAGCACGTACACTTCGCCCTTGAACTTGGTGTGCGGCGTGATCGATCCCGGCTTGGCCAGCACCATGCCGCGCTCCACGTCTTCCTTCGCCGTGCCGCGCAGCAGCAGACCGGCATTGTCGCCCGCCAGACCTTCGTCCAGCTGCTTCTTGAACATTTCCACGCCCGTCACCACCGTCTTGCGGGTCTCGCGGAAGCCGACGATCTCAACGTCTTCGCCGACCTTCACCTTGCCGCGCTCGATGCGGCCCGTCACCACCGTGCCCCGACCCTGAATCGAGAAGATGTCTTCGATCGGCATCAGGAACGGCTTGTCGATGTCGCGCGCCGGCAGCGGTACGTTCTTGTCCACCGCGTCCATCAACTCGTCGATCTTGGCTTCCCACTGCGCTTCGCCATTCAACGCACCGAGAGCGCTGCCGCGAATCACCGGCAGATCGTCGCCCGGGAAGTTGTACTTGGTCAGCAGCTCGCGGACCTCCATCTCCACCAGGTCGATCAGTTCGGGATCTTCCACCGCATCGCACTTGTTCAGGAACACCACCACGTACGGCACTCCGACTTGGCGCGCCAGCAGCACGTGCTCCTTGGTCTGCGGCATCGGCCCGTCGGTGGCCGCAACCACCAGAATGGCGCCGTCCATCTGCGCCGCGCCGGTGATCATGTTCTTGATGTAGTCGGCGTGACCGGGACAATCCACGTGCGCGTAGTGGCGGTTGGCGGTCTCGTACTCCACGTGCGCCGTGGCGATGGTGATGCCGCGCTCGCGCTCTTCCGGCGCGTTGTCGATCGAGTCGAACGAGCGGAACACGATCTTGGGATTGTGCTTCTGCAATACCTTGGTGATGGCCGCCGTCAACGTGGTCTTGCCATGATCGATGTGCCCGATCGTGCCTACGTTTACGTGCGGCTTGCTGCGATCAAATTTCTCTTTCGCCATTGGAGCTCCGTGTGTCTTATGAATCTAAAAATTGTTCTGTATCAGGGCCCGTCTTTAGACGTGCCGTAATCGGTTACACATGAACCCGGGCTTTAGCCCCTGCCGTCCCTACGGGACTCGGATCTAGTTTTCACGCTACCCAGGACTCCGCTTCGCTACGTCCTGGGCTAGACTGAGCCGCGCCTACGGCGCTGATTTGTTGAGCTACTTACTACACTACCGAAAGCAAATCCCGGGCCTACTCAAAGCCTAGTGTGCCCAAGTCAATTCTGACCACCCGTCGTCAGACGGTGGCCACTTCTCACTTCGTTCCCGCGGGACTCTTCCCCTGCACCTTGGCCACGATTTCTTCGGCCACCGCCCGCGGCGCTTCTTCGTAGCGCGCGAAGTGCATGCTGAAGGTCGCGCGGCCCTGGGTACTCGAACGCATATTGGTGGCGTAGCCGAACATCTCGGCCAGCGGCACCATCGCCTTGATCACTTGCGATCCGGCACGATGCTCCAGCGCCTCGATACGTCCGCGTCGACTGCTCAAATCGCCAATGATGGTGCCCATGTACTCCTCGGGCACAACGACTTCCACCGACATCACCGGCTCCAGCAGCACTGGACTGGCCTTGCGCGCGGCTTCCTTGAACGCCATCGAACCCGCGATCTTGAAGGCCATTTCGTTCGAATCGACATCGTGGTAGCTGCCGTCGTACAGCGTGGCTTTCACGTCCACCATTTCGTAGCCGGCAAGAACGCCACCTTCCATAGCTTCCTTGATGCCCTGGTCCACCGGCTTGATAAATTCCTTGGGGATCACGCCGCCGACGACTTCATTCACAAATTCGTAGCCCTTGCCCGGCTCGTTCGGCTCCAACCGAATGCGCACGTGGCCATACTGGCCGCTGCCGCCGGTCTGGCGAATGTACTTGCCTTCCGCCTGCGACTGCTTGCGGATGGTCTCGCGATAGGCGACCTGCGGCTTGCCGACATTGGCCTGCACGTTGAACTCGCGCATCATGCGATCGACCAGGATTTCCAGGTGAAGCTCGCCCATGCCTTCGAGAATGGTTTGGCCGCTGTCGGGATCGGTGCTGACCTTGAAGGTGGGATCTTCCTGCGCCAGCTTGCCCAGCGCGATGCCCATCTTTTCCTGGTCGCTCTTGGTCTTCGGCTCGACGGCAACCGCAATCACGGGCGCCGGAAACTCGATGGATTCGAGCACGACCGGATGGTCTTCATCGCAAATGGTGTCGCCGGTGGTGATGTTCTTCAGGCCAACGCAAGCGCAAATGTCGCCAGCGTAGATTTCCGTGATGTCCTCACGCTTGTTGGCGTGCATTTTCAGCAGGCGGCCGATGCGCTCCGTCCGCGAACGACCGCTGATTAACACGCTGTCGCCCTGCTTCAGATGTCCGGAGTAAACGCGGATGAACGTAAGCTGACCGACGAACGGGTCGGTCATGATCTTGAAAGCCAGCGCGGAAAACGGCGCTTTGTCGTCGGCAGGTCGCTCAACTTCTTTGCCCGTGTTGGGGTCAATACCCGTGACCGGCGGAACATCGAGCGGCGAAGGCAGATAGTCCACCACGGCGTCAAGCATGGGCTGCACGCCTTTGTTCTTGAAGGCAGTTCCGCAGATCACCGGGAAGACCTTCATCTTCAGGGTCGCGCGGCGCAGCGCAGCCTTCAGTTCGGCTTCGCCAATGGTTTCGCCTTCGATGTACTTGTGCATCAACTCGTCCTGATCGTCGTTCTCAACGACGGTCTCGATCAGGATCTGATGGTAGGCGGCGGCTTTCTTCTTCAGCTCTGCCGGAATTTCTTCGACTTCGTACTCGGCGCCCAGGCTCTCATCATTCCAGATGATCGCCTTCATGGTCATCAGATCGATGACACCTTTGAACTTGTCTTCCTGGCCGATGGGCAACTGGATGGCAACCGGGCGAGCATTGAGGCGCTTGCGGATGGTATCGATGGCATGCTCGAAGTCAGCACCCATCTTGTCCATCTTATTAATGAAGCAAATGCGCGGAACGCCGTACTTGTCGGCCTGGCGCCAAACGGTCTCGGATTGCGGCTCCACGCCATGCACCGCATCGAATACGGCGCATGCGCCGTCGAGCACACGCAGCGAGCGCTCCACCTCGGCGGTGAAGTCCACGTGGCCGGGCGTGTCGATAATGTTGATGCGAATATCTTTCCAGAAGCAGGTGGTCGCAGCCGACGTGATGGTGATGCCGCGCTCCTGCTCCTGCGCCATCCAGTCCATCGTCGCCGTGCCTTCATGGACCTCACCAATGCGGTGCGTGCGTCCTGTGTAGAACAGGATGCGCTCCGTGGTGGTGGTCTTACCAGCATCGATGTGGGCCATGATGCCGATATTCCTGCAACGATCTAATGGAACCTGTCTGGGCACAATCTTTTCCGTTTCTTGCTATGCGACCTTCGGGTCGCGTTAAATCTGTGTCGCCCCTGAAGGGGCTCGGAGTTTATTTCTCCGCCTACCCAGCGCTTCCGCGCTGGGCTAATACTGTTCCGCCCTTCGGGCTGGCTTTACTGCGGCTTTGAATCTCTTGATCACAGCCAAACTACGTTTGGCATCTTCGCACAAGACAGTCGAAGGCGTTTTACGCTTCGCAACGCTTTCTACCTTACCAGCGGTAGTGCGCGAAGGCCTTGTTGGCCTCAGCCATACGGTGTACGTCTTCCTTCTTCTTGATCGCAGCGCCGCGGCCGTTGGCCGCGTCGAGTAACTCATTGGCCAGTTTGTCGATCATGCCCTTCTCGCCGCGTCCGCGGCTGTAGGTCAGGATCCAGCGGATGGCCAGCGAAGTACGGCGGTCGGCATTAACCTCGACCGGAACCTGGTAGTTGGCGCCGCCCACGCGACGGGTCTTCACTTCCAGCACCGGCTTGGCATTCTCCACGGCCTTCTTGAACAGCTTGATGGCCTCGTCGCCGCCCTTGTCTTCCAGCTTCTTCATGGCGCGGTAAAAGATGTTCTGGGCGGTGCTTTTTTTGCCGTCCCACATCATGGAGTTCACAAACTTGTTGACCAGCTGGGACTGATAGACCGGGTCGGCCAGGGTCTCACGCTTCGCGATGTATCCTTTTCTCGGCATAGAACCTCGAAACAACTTACGAACTTGAATGGTGCCGCCGGCTAAAGCCGGCTCTTGAAACCACCCTCAACGCTGGCCCGAAGGCCAGCACTACCTGAACCACAACGCTGGCCCGAAGGCCAGCACTACCCGAACCACCGTTTTCGGCACGACTTAAGTCGCGCCCTGACACAACCCGTTATGCCTTCGGCCGCTTGGCTCCGTACTTGGAGCGGCTCTGCTTACGGTTGGCAACGCCGACGGAATCGAGTGTGCCGCGTACCACGTGATAACGAACGCCCGGCAGGTCCTTCACGCGGCCCCCGCGGATCAGCACAATGGAGTGCTCCTGCAAATTGTGGCCGACGCCGGGAATATAAGTCGTGACCTCGATGCCGTTGGTCAGCCGGACGCGCGCGACTTTGCGCAGCGCAGAATTCGGCTTCTTGGGCGTCTGGGTATACACGCGAGTGCAGACACCACGCTTTTGCGGGCAACTCTGCAGAGCCGGACTGGCCGTCTTGTACTTCGGCGCCGTCCGTCCTTTGCGCACCAGTTGATTAAATGTAGGCACTCTTTGCAGCTCCTTCGTTCTTCCACGCCAGTTCAACACTGGCAAAACCTCTTGCAACCTGTCGCAGGCTGAAGCCTGCTCAAATTCTTAACGTGCTCGCTGGACGCGGACCTAAAGGTCGGCTCTGCCCGCGCCCGCCCCACATCAGCGTCCGCTCTACCGGAGCTGCCCTTGCTCCACCAAGGTCGGCTCTACCCGAGCCGCTCAGCGCCAATCCGTCGGCACGCTCTAACAGTCGGCTCTACCGAGCTTTAGCCCGGCGGCAGTCGCCCGCCGCGGCGCAAGCATCGCAATACCCTGCGATTGGACTGGGCAGCGTTTACGCGTGGCCGTTGCGGGCCGCTCTGCCCATGCTTCCCCTCATACTGCTGCGGGGGAATATTGGTTTCCGATCAGGTTAGGCGAACGACGGTGGCGCCGTGGTCGTTCCGCAAACCAGCCCGAAAGCCGGTGCGGATATCGGGAACGAGGGCACTCCGTTTCGTTGCCTCGGCCTGCATACCCACCGGAAAGCTCCAGCGGAAGCGCAGACACCTTTCAGCGAGGACATCCTGCAAAGCAATTCTACAGGATTAAGATCGACACAGCACAGCCAGACACTACAGGCAGGCCAAACAATACTCGCGGAACCCACTCATAATATCAACCGGATCGCCTGCCGTCAACCGCTTGCTGGAAAAGCCGTGGTCGAATCGCCGCGTATGCCGGGTGGCAACCGTCTGCGCCCCGAGGTGCGCGCCGCGACAGCTTTCGACACGGGGTCGCCGGATCAAAATCCCTCCTCACATCATCACCCAAAGGACACAACTCCAGTGCCTCATTCGGGTTTCACGGTTCATTGAACGCAAGACCAGCCACGGACCACTTTCGGTTAGCTTGCTGAAAAACGTAATCAGCCTCTACACTTGTGCTTTCCGTAAGAAATTATCTTTGCGTTCGTCGAACCGCCGGCGCTTGGGCTTGGCGGGGAGGGTTCATGCAGCGGTTTTCCCCGGTTCGTCTCCTAACTGCACTTATAACCACCATCTGTCTTTCCCTTCTCGCGGCCTGCGGAGGAAGCAGCACCAATACGACCAATACGGTTGCCAAGATCGTCATCTTTCCCACCAGCGTTTCGTTGAACGAGGGGGACGTAACCGCGATTTCAGCGACCGCACAAAATTCCGTCGGCGCGATAGTTGTGGCTGATCTGACCTTTACCAGCAGCGCTCCCAGCATCGCCACGATCTCCACGGGTGGGTCAATTTGCGCCGGCAAATGGGACGGGTCTTACGTCGTCTGCACCCCGACGCTGGGGCAGTCCGGGGTAGGCCAGGTCACGATTACGGTTGCGTCGGGCAGCGTAAGCGCCACCATGACAGCCTACGTGCATCTCAAGGTAGATCGCGTCGTGGTTAATCCGCTGGGCGCCTGCACCACCATGGGGCAGGAGGTAAATGCCAGCGCTTCCGTGTATAGCACCTCGCCGCCGGGATGCTCGCAGAGCGCCCCTTGCGACATCACCTCTACGGTCGGGCCCATCGGCTTTACCTCCAACGACTCGACAATCATCGCCACGTCCTCGGGAATTGAGCCGACCTACTCTTCGACAACCAATAGCCCAACCTATACGTCGGGCGGCAGCATCTCCGGCTCGGCAGGTCAAACCTGCGTGCTGGGTGACTTCAACGGTGTTTCCGGCGCCAGCGCAAGCGTGGTTTTGACCGGCAAGAACACGATTGCCAGCGGCACGCATTTGACGATCACGGCGGAGGGAGTCGGGGGAACATCACCACCCACGACCGCAGCCTTGGGCAATGGTTCAGCCACCTGTAGCGGCACGGCAAATGTAGTTACTGCGTTGATAGGCAGCGGCGGCCTGACGGCTGAAAATCCAGGTTCTACTACCGTCTTCTCTGGCGTTTCGGGAGTGAATAGCGTCTCCGTTCCTTATGTCACTTGCCCTGCGGCCGTGATCATGGTGCACGACGCCGCTTCTTCCAATACCTCGTTCAGCGTTGGCAAAGGCGGCACGCAGGCGCTCACGGCCGACGTTTACGACATCAACGGCCAATACATCAAGCCGGTACTCACTTGGGGCTCTTCGTCCCCGGCGACCGCCACCGTCGCTGTCGGAACCACCGGCAATAATCCTGCGACTGTCACGGCTGTCGCTCCGGGAACGGCCTACATTACCGCCAGTTGTAGCTATCCCGACTGCAACAAGGGCCTAGGCGCCCAGTACAGTCAGAACGTGGCGACGGTAGCGGTGCCGGGCACCACGGCGACCACCGTCTACGCGGCCAGCACCGACTCGCTGATGCTGGTTCCTATCAGCACCTCGACCAATACCGCAGGCACGGTAATTACCCTCCCCGCCGGGCCGAATTCGATTGTTGCTGATCCCGCCGGGACATTCGTCTATCTTGGCTCCCCAAACGGTTTGATGGCGGTCAATGTGTCCACCGGAGCAGTCACCACCTACGCAGTGAATGGAACCGTGCAGGCGATCGCGCCCGACGGAGCATACCTTCTGATATCGGACCCCGTACAAAACGTCATCTACTACTTCCTGCTCTCGCCGCCGACCGTGGAATTTATTCAGTATGGCAATACCACCACCTCCAGCGCTTACACCCCCGACAGCAAATTGAACGAGTGGCTGATGGGCAACCTGCTGGGCGTCGGCTTCCCGTACTCGTTCACGGCAACGACGACGCTGCCTTATACCGGCAATGCCCTCGACATCAGCGGTCCGGGCGGCCTCACTTACATCAGCAGCAATACGGGGCAGTTGATTGACGTACGCGGCACTTGCAATCAGGCTCAGGTGCAGACGCCGGCGCTGGCCGCCAACCATCCGACGCTGCTCAAAGCCATTCCCAATGGAGCGGGTGCAGTAGCCGCCGACTCCCCCGCCATCGATGTGGTGACCACGGGAGCGATTCCAGCGTACTGTCCGCCGACGCCTGCCAATTCGATTACCAGCTATGACCTGGGAGCGGGAGCCTTCAACGCGCAGCAGATGTTTGTCAGCCCCGATACTTCGTATGCGTGGATCATCAGCGACCTGCCCGAGCTGTTGTCGTTCCAGCTAGCGACCGCGACACCACGCAACATTCCGCTCACCGGCGGAGTGGTGGCCTACACTGGCGGGATCACGCTCGATAGCGCGCAGGTTTACGTTGGAACCAGCGACCTTACCGTGCACCGCATCGATGTAGCCAGTGGCGCCGACGTGCAGCAGATCGCGGTCGGCCTCAAGAGCCCCAACGGCAATGCGGTCGCTCCCAATCTGGTGAGTGTGGTGCCGTAGGGCCGGACTTGTGGGACGGGCAGGACTAACTTGATAGACGGTGATCTTTTCGAACTCTGGTTTCCTACAAAGTAGAGGAAGGAGGCCGGAGCAGGGCGAATTCCCGGCCCGCTTACCCGGAGTCAGACTCTCAGCTTGCGGCGCAAGACGCCAGCCAAGCCGAGAATGCCAGAACCGAACAGCAGGATGCTGCCAGGTTCAGGCGTTGTCGCGACAGTGAAAGAGGCTCCAACAACAATGAAGGAGTCATCGTTGTAGTTCCAGTCGGAGTGTATTACCGGTAGGTCTTCCATGCCGACGTAAGTGCCGGCCGGAAAGTCGAAGCCATTGAGCACTCCGCCACTAAACATCGTGGCATAAGCATGATTGGTCCCGTCCTCGCTGAGACTCGGGTCCGACGCGAGGATAATTCCACCCTGGGTGTAGTTTATCAATTCGAAGACCAGAGTATCGCCAGCATTGGCGGCTCCAAAATCGGCCATTGTGCCGATCGTTGTGGTCTGGTTCTCAAGTACCCACGGGCCGATCGTACCCGTCGTCGTGTCGACCATGCGAACAAAGTCGTCGTCGTCCGCACTACCTTTGCTGACAAAGTAGCCATTGATGTCGCCGGTTGAAGTTGCTGTGAAAATATTGGTTGGAGCAATCGTGCCGACGTCACAGTACGGAATACATCCATCCGCAAACGCCGGCAATGAACAAATAACAACGGCTAACACGATCGCGGTCGCCAGCAAACTCTGGCGTTGTAGTTGGGGAATCCTCGAACAATGGTACATACGGGCAGTCTTCATCGTGATCTCCTTATCGTTGAGATAATCTAGCGATCACGCCCCGCTTCCCCAAGCGTTCGAATGGTCGGTAACTTAACAGCTTTCGCCCAAATTGCGTGCATCGTGTTCCTTCTCTACCTGAAAGTCAAGGAATTCTTGCGGAGGGACAAATCGACGGTTAAGCACTGAAGCAGGCGAGAAACACATCTTGTTGGCTTGGTGGCCCAGCCGTCCCTACTTCTGCTTCTTCGCCTCGCCCAATTCGCGGCTTACGCTGTCGAGTACGCCGTTGATGAATTGCACCGATTCCGGCGTGGAGAAACGGCGCGCAATTTCCAGGGCTTCATTGATCACCACCGCGGGCGGGGTCTCCGGGTATCCCAAGAACTCGGCCACGCCGGCGCGCAGAAGATTGCGATCGACGGCGGCCATTCGCTCCATGCGCCAATGCTCGGCGTTGCGTTCGATCAGCTGGTCGATTTCTTCCTGGCGTGCGGCGGCGATGCCGAAAAGGTCGTCGGCAAAGCCGCGCACTTTGTCATCGAGGTCCTGGCGTTCACTCCAGAACGACTGCCGCACCTGGTCGGGATTCTGCCCTCCCATGTCGAGCTGAAACAACATCTGCAGCGCCAATTCGCGCGACTTCCTGCGAGTGCCGGCCTTGGTCATCGCTTGCCGTCCGCTGCGGTAGCCGCCAGATTGGAAACCTGCTGGCGTAGGGTCGCCATTTCCACCGCTGCCAGCCCGGCCTCAAATCCCTTGTTGCCAGCCTTCAGACCAGCGCGGTCGATGGCCTGCTCCAGCGTGTCACAAGTCAACACTCCGAATGCGTGTGGCACCCCAGTCTCCTGCGCCGACTGACCCACGCCGCGGGTCACTTCATTGGCGATGACTTCGTAATGCAACGTCCCGCCGCGCAACAGGCAGCCAATGCAGATGACGGCATGGTAGAGGCCGCTCTCGGCAAGTTGCCGCGCCGCAGTGGGGATCTCGAACGCTCCCGGCACGTGAACGATGGTGATGTCGTCGGCATTGGCGCCGCACTGCCGCAACGCCAGCAGCGCGCCGTCCAGCAGACGCTCGGTAATGAAGGAATTAAACCGGCTCACTACAATGGCGAAACGTTTGTCAGTAGCGTTCAGCGAAGCTTCCAGGCCTCGGCTGTCCCCGGTTTTCTTTGCGTAGGTCAGGAAGCCGACGCGCAGCCCGCTCACTTCCACTTCGAACAGGCGCGCGCCGTACGGGGTGGCGCCGACTTCGCGACGAATCTTCACGCCGAGCTTTTTGGCAATCTGATATGCACCATCGGCATCGGAGACTTCCACCATCGCGTCGACGCTGGGCGTATCGGAAGCAGCGAGGAATTCAATGCCCCCGCTGGGGGCCAGCATCTCGACGCCATGGTTGCCGCCCTCGTGCCACTCATTGCCCGGCGCAAAGCCCAAGGCGCGGAACAACTCCAGCGCCGGCTGCAAGTCATCCAGCGTCTTGCCGGCGACGCGTGGAAGGATGATAGATCGGATCATAGAACCCAGATCCTATTCTAACTGGCGAAGAGCTGGAGGTTGATCCGCCAGAAAGTCTTCAGATTCACATGGCAGACTCCATGCCCGGCGGGATCGATCCAATGCCTCAAGAATTACCCTTTGCGAGATGCGGGCTGCCGCCTCGATTGCACGAATGCGCGTAGCACATTGTTCATAAGCGTTTGATAACCTCTGCCGCTGGCCCTGAACCACGACAGCACGTCATGGTCAATGCGAATATTGATATGTTCTTTCGGAGCGGGGACACCCATAATGGCCTGCGTCCAATCGGGTTCTCCACGAACGTCATCAACATCTGCCCGTATCGACGCTTCGAGTTTCTTGCCGATCGTCGCATTGGCTTTGCGCCAATTCGTTCGGTCTTCGCCTCGCTCAATCTTGGCTTTGATCTGTTTCGCCGTATAGCGCACGGTATCGCCTTTCTTCCGCATCTCTGGCTCTCCTTGCTGTGACAATTCGCACGGTAGAATCTCGCCACGTCCACACTACGGCAAAGAATTTTCCTTCGATCGGGCCAACGCTCAGAAAGCGCTCTTCCTCACCTCGTGGCGTCGGTACCGTAAGCAGTGGACGGCCATCGAAAAGACTGAAGGCCACGCGGAGAAAATCTATTCCCCGCTCGGCCAGCACCCATTCGCGCTTTGATTCGTCCCAGCTAAATTCCACGATGCCAGTATACCCACAATTGTATCCACAGCCAAGGACCAGTTGGGGGGAGCCGCCTGCGGTGTCCTTATCGTGGGCTTCTTATCGCGACAATCAAAGCAGGCTTTGCCGCGCCCCTTCAAGATATCGGCTGCACAATGGAAGTTGGTCCCCACCCCGCAAGCGACAGCGGAAAGCTATGCTACTCGTACCGCAGCGCTTCAATCGGGTCCAGCCGCGAGGCCTTGATTGCGGGCAGCATTCCGCTCACCAGGCCGACCAACGTCAGAATGATGGTCGCAATGAAGACGATCTTGGGATCGATGATGAGCCGGATGTCCGCGGCCTCGGCATTCTTGGCTACGGCGCTGTAGAAAGTGAGACGGCCTACGCCGATGGAAATTGCATAGGCCATCGCGATACCCGCGATACCGCCGGCGAAAGTAATGGCCAGAGCTTCCGCCAGGAACTGAAACAGAATGTCGCGCCTACGGCCGCCCAGAGCTTTCTCCACGCCGATCTCGCGCGTGCGTTGGGTCACCGACACCAGCATGATGTTCATCAGCCCGACGCCGCCGATGCCGAGCGTCAGCGTCCCAATGAATGCCAGCAGAACCTGCAAACCGGCGGTGATGATCTGAAACTGCTTCAACTGCTTCATCATGTTGAAGACGAATACGGCGCGCTTGTCGTCGGGCTTAAAGTTGTACTGCTGGGCGAGTACTTCCCGCACTTGATGCTCCACCAGTTCGTACTCATTGCCTTCGTAGTCGAGCCAGATGCCGTCCAGGTAGTGCGTGTCCTTGAAATCGCTCATGGTGCTGAACGGGATATAGATGACCTTGTTGACGCTGTCATCGCCCTCCTGCATATGCGGTGCGAGAATACCCACCACCCGATAGCTGATGCCGTCGATACGTATGTACTGGCCCAGGGCGGGCTGGCCGGAGAAGAGCTTGGTCTTGGCGTCGGAAGCGATGACCGCCACTCGCGCCCGCGAAAGCTCGTCATCCTCATTCATCAAGCGGCCTTCGCCCAGGGTCAAGGCCTGGATCTTGAACATGCTGGGATAAACGCCGTTGATGGGAAGTGTGTAGGTGCGAACATCCTGTTGCACCACGCAATCCTTGTTCACCACCGGAGTAATGCGCTTGACCAGCGGAGCGGCGTTCACAATGCGATCGATGTCGTCAAAGGTGAACTTGATCTTGGTACCGGCCTTTTGCCCGCCGGCCTGTTGTGAAGTGCGCCCGGGAAAGACACCGATGATGCGCGTGCCCCAGTTGGCGAAGATGGTGTCGATGGCGCGGCCAAAGCCTGCGCCGTAGGCCAGCAGCAGAACCACCGTCGCGATCCCCCAAGCCATTCCCAGCATGGTCAGCGCGGTGCGCCGCCGATTGTGGCGCATGGCACCGTAAGCCTGTGTCATCAGATCTTTGACCATGACTACTCCTGCCTCAGGGCTTCCACCGGCTGCAACAACGAGGCTTTGCGCGCGGGATAGAGTCCGGCAAAAATTCCAGCCAGCGCGAGCGTTCCAATAGCAAGGCCCGCCGACATGTACGACATGGTGGGAGGATCGAAGCCGGGCACCTGTCCCATGCCGCTCATGGCATGCATTAGCAGCGCCGCGCCGCCCATGCCGATAGCTCCGCTCATCAGCGTAAGGAAAGCTCCCTCCAGGAAGAACTGCAACAGGATGCTGCGGTTCGTCGCACCCAGCGCTTTACGCAATCCGATCTCACGTGTGCGCTCGCTGACCGCCACCAGCATGATGTTGACGATGCCAATCGCGCCCAGAGTCAGCGTCACCAGCCCCACGCCGCCGAGGAAGATGTCCATCACGTCGAAAATCTTGCCCACGGTTTCCGCGTTCTTGACAGTGTCCCAGTCCTCGAAGGCATCTTCATCGCGCCAGTCGAAACCATGATTGCGGGCAACGATCTTACGAACTTCCTCGCGGGCGATAGCGTGTTCGTCACGTACTCGCGGACGATAGTTCAGGAACGACACGGCGTCCTGCTGCTGTTCTCCGGCCAAGGGGAAAAACTGGTGCATCATGGTGTAGGTAAGAAAAACGCGGTTGTTGGTGGAATTATCATCGCCGTGGCCTACCCGCTGCACCACTCCGACGACCTCGAAGCGAATTCCATTCAGCAGGATCGCGCTGCCCACTGCCGTCCGGCCCCGGGGAAGAGGTTCTTCACCATCTCGTCCCCAACCACGCACACGAAGCGCTTCTGGGCATCGTCGGCCTCGTTCAGCCAGCGGCCCGCTGTCGAGCGGCAAGTAACGAATGGTGTTGAAGTGCGGTGGAACCCCCACCACCTCGCCGTTGGTGTTGCCGTAGTCGCTGACTTCGCGAATGTCCGTCCTCCGCAGCACCGGCGCCACGGCGCGCACGTGCGGGGCTTCGCGCTGAATGTCGAGGTAGTCCTGATAAGTCAGGTGATAGTCGCGGCCGGAACTCATGTTGCCGGCGACCGCGGGGGCCCGTCCGGGAAACATGAACATGATGTCTTCGCCCAGCGAGTTCAACTCACGACGGTTGCCGGAGCGAAAGCCTTCGCCCAGTCCCACCAGCAGCAATAGAGAACCCACTCCCCAGGCAATGCCGAACATAGTGAGGAACGAGCGCAGCTTGTGCGCCCACAAGGTTCGCAACATCTGTCGCAGAATCTCGAAAAATAGCATCGCCTGAACCTGGACTCCGTTATCTAGGTATACGCAATTACAGGACGCTAAGTTCCTGAATCACCGGGCTTCCAACGTCTATTGGACAGCAAGTAGAAGGCAAACGATAGCAATCTGAGACCAGTAACAGAATGTTTATTTGAATTGCTGAAAGTTGTGGAAAAAGGTACCTGGGGCTGCGAAACCCCAACGGATTCGGTTATAGTTGAAGCTGTAGTAGCGGCCGCGACTATTCGTAGAGCGCGGACCGGCTGCAAATTTTATTGGGTCTAGGAGTTACGTACGATGCCGAAAGCAACACGAGCCAATGATGGCACCACGCCGAAAAAACGGAGCCGCAAAACCACTCCCGAAGCCGGGAATGGCACCCAGCCGGAGAATGGTAATGGCGCTCAGCTGGCGCAACCCGTAGCCACGACGTCGCCCGAATTAGCTCATGGGTCTAACGCCTCGCCAGTGGTAGAGGAGAAGATCCGCGTTCGCGCCTATGAGCTTTATTTGCAACGTGGAGGCCGCGGCGGTTCTCCCGAGCAGGACTGGATGCGAGCCAAGGAAGAGATTTGCGGCCAGCAGCGTACTGCCTAGCCCTTTAAGGCAACCAGCAGTCACTTTGGGTTGAATAAATACGTGGACTCTTTGAACCAGGTCCTTCTGGTTGACGACAACGCGTTGCAATTGAGCGTCCGCGAAGCCGTGTTGCGGAACGCGGGGTTCCAGGTATCCATCGCCACCAGTGCCGAAAGCGCCCTGGCTACCCTCCGCATCCTGCGTAGTCGCATCGGCGTTATCGTCACCGATCACCTAATGCCAGGGTGTCCGGGCCCCGAATTCGTCTGCAAAATACGCGCCGAAGGCGACTGGATTCCCGTTATTGTACTGAGTGGCCTGCCGGAAGCTATGTCCGAGTATGCCGGACTGGACGTCATCTTCCGGGCAAAACCCTTCCCGCCGCCGGAACTTATCGAATTGGTGCGGTCGAGCCTGGGCAAAGCCAATCGCCAGCGCGGCGCCGCTTAGTTGGCCAGGAGGGCCAACAGCTGCTGTCCTTCCTGGAGTGGAAATCACTCGGCCATGTGACCCGAATCACATGGCGCTGTGCGCTCAAAAGAGCTATCCTTAACCCATTCGCAGGAGATTCTGCCCTGCCCTGACGCTTTGCGGCCGGGCAGCCAGCAGCTCAGAAGGTGCAGGTCAATGTCGGATCAGGGACGAAGGTACGTGCGCTTTGGCGCGGTGATCGCCGTAATTCTTGTGGCTCTTGGATATCTCGCCTATACCGGCGTGCAGGACAGCAAGAGCTACTACGTCACCATCAAGGAACTGGACGGCATGGGCAACGGTGCCTACAGCAAGCGGCTGCGGGTGGCGGGAAACGTTCAGCCCGGATCGATCAAGCGCCAGGGTACGCACCTGGAGTTCCTGCTGGTTGAGCAAGACCGCACCCTGCCGGTGGTCTACAACGGCAGCGAAGCACCGCCCGACACCTTCAAAGATAATGCGCAGGCCCTGGCGGAAGGAAAATTTGGACGCGATGGGGTCTTCCGCGCTACCAACATTCAAGCCAAGTGCGCTTCGAAGTACGCTCCCAAACCTGGGCAGACCGGCGCCCCTTCGGCGGCTGAGGGCACTCCGCAGAAAGCCGCGCTCTAAAGGAGGGTAGAATAGCTCTGTGAGCAACACCCAGTTCTTCACTGCGCTCTGCTTGCCGCTGGTTGTGATTCTCCTCGGCTTTCACTTTCAGAACACCAGCATTCGCGATCTACGCTCCGACATGAATATGCGCTTCAGTCGTTTCGATCAAAAGTTCGACGATCTAACGAATACGGTGGTAGATGTTGATAACCGTCTGGTTCGCGTCGAAGAACGGCTAAAGCTCTGATCGGCGGTGACTCGCCTCGGGGACCAGATTCACTGCTGGGATAAACGAAAGCGTCCGGGAGAAAGTATCGCGCAATCTCACAATGCGGAAGTTGCCCAGATTCCAGCCTCTCCGCCTGTCGTCATCCTCGATAACCTGGTGAAATTTTTTGGCCGCTTTGCTGCCCTTCGCGGCATCTCCGCCAGTTTTGCGCCCGGCCGCCTCTATGTGGTGCTGGGCGATAACGGAGCCGGCAAAAGTACGCTGCTGCGCATAGTCGCTGGACTGATGGAACCCAGCCAAGGCAGCTTCACGTTGCTGGGCACGAAGAACCATCGCGAGGTGGCGCATCGCGTAGGCTACATGGGCCACGCTCCGCTGCTTTATGACGAGCTGAGCGGAATGGAGAATCTCCGGTACTTCGCTGGCTTGTATGGGCTCGAGGATGACAGGGTTTGCCGCAAGGCGATGCAAATGGTCGGGCTCGATCCCGAGCTATCGCGCCGCATCGGGCAGTATTCGCAAGGTATGCGGCAACGCCTGTCGCTGGCCCGCGCGGTGCTACACGATCCTGAACTGATCCTGCTCGACGAGCCGTTCTCGAACGTTGACGTGCATTCGGCGCGCGAGATGGCCGCAGTGCTGGGACGCGTCCGCGACAATGGCAAAACCATCTTCGTGGTTACGCATCAGGCCGCGCTGATGGAGGGCGTGGCCGACGAATTTGTGCATATGTCCGCCGGGCAGATCACCTCGCGCGAAGAAGTGGCCCGTAATGCGGCCATCCCGAACGCGGAGTGGACGCCGCGATGACCACCCTCGGCGTGACCCGCACCACCTTGCTGAAAGACCTGCGCATGGAATGGCGCTCCAAAGACGCCATCAACTCCATGTTGTTTTTCGCACTGCTGGTGGTGGTGATTTTCAGCTTCGCATTCAACCCCACGGCGGAAGAGTCGCGCCGCATCGCCGGCGGGCTGATCTGGGTGGCATTTCTCTTCGCAGCAGTAGTCGCGCTAAACCAGACGTGGGCGCGCGAGCTGCGCAATCAGGTGCTCGATGCCTATCGTGTGTCACCAGCGCCGGCCAACGCGCTCTTCCTGGCCAAGGTGTTCGGCAATTACTTGTTCGTAGTGGTGCTGGAAGCGTTGATGGCGCCTCTGTTCGTAGTCTTCTACGACCTGCGGTCGGTCGGGCCGCTCTGGCAGTTGATTGTGGTGGCCCTGCTGGGGACCTGGGCGCTGGTGGTCAACGGCACTTTTTTCGCGGCGCTCTCGATTCGCACGCGCAACCGCGAGATCATGCTGCCGCTGATTCTCTTCCCTATCTCGATACCGGCGCTGCTCGCCATGGTGGATGCCACTACCTCAATCTTGACGGGCGAGGCGTCCCCCGATTTCTGGATCAAGATGCTGGCAGTTTACGATGTGGTATTCACCTTGGTGTGTTTGCTGTTGTTCGAAAGTGTGCTGAACGCGGAGTGAGGTTAGTGGATAGTGGATAGTGGTTAGTGGTTAGTGATAATGAACAGCAGATAGTGAGTAGTTGTGAGTGGCAAGACACCAGCCGCGCAGCGGCGGCTACGACGTTAGCCCGGGGCGCAAGCCCCGGATCGAGTGAACAACAAGCGCGAGCCGGGTAGCGGCGACACCCATGTGACACGGCTATGACGACATTCCCTAAAACTGGTCTAATCGCGAAATGAAATCCTTGTTTATAGCTTTCGTTATCTTCACCCTTGGGCTGCTGGCTTTCAGCACCTACCAGGCACTCTACGTCGCTCCCACCGAGCAGACCATGGGCGAGGTGCAGCGCATCTTCTACTACCACGTCCCCTCGGCCTGGACGGCGGGCGTCTGCTTCTTCGTCAACTTTCTGGCGTCGGTGGTGTACCTGTGGAAGCGCAATCCCGGCAGCGATGCTGTGGCCGCGGCTTCCGCCGAAGTTGGCGTGGCGTTCTGCACCATTGTGCTGATCACTGGACCCATCTGGGCGCGGCCCGTGTGGGGAATCTGGTGGACCTGGGATGCTCGCCTGACGACCACGCTGGTGCTGTGGCTTATCTACGTCAGCTACCTGATACTCCGCCGTTTTTCCGCCGGCGGACAAACCCAAGTTTTGGCGGCAACGCTGGCCATCTTCGGGTTCGTCGATGTGCCCATCGTGTATATGTCGATCCGCTGGTTTCGCACCCAGCATCCTTCGCCGGTGATGGGCGGCGGAGAGAACTCGGGTCTGGATCCCGCCATGCTGCACGCCTTCTTCTGGAACCTGGCGGCGTTTACCTGCGTGGGGATTGTGTTGATGGTGGTTCGTTACCGTTTGCAAGTGCTGGAAGATGAGGTGGAAGCCGCACACGCAAACCTGGCTTTGCAAGGAGGCGCACGATGACCGGAGCGGTCGCATTGAAAGCTGCCTATATCGTCACCTGGCTGATATTGCTGGGCTATCTCGGGTCGCTCGTGGGACGCTTCCGGCGCGTCCGCGAAGAGATGAAAGACCTGAAACGCGGAGGATAAAGAAATCACCACCGAGACACAGAGGCACAGAAAAAGCCAGAATCAAGAGACTTCCCGCCTGAACCTCCTGCCGGTCACTGGGCGGAGCCGATGCTTCTTGGGCAAGGTGATGAGAAGTGATTTTCTCTGTGTTCTCTGTACCTCTGTGGTGAATATGTCTTCCAAGGTGCGCGCTTGAGCGAAAAACACGGCCTCCTGCTCTTTCTCGGAGTGGCCAATCTCATCCTTTGCACGCTGTTCGTGATCTTGAGTCTGCCCTTTTTCTGGCGGCAATATCAGGTCCTGCAAACCTGGCCCGAGACGCAGGCGCAAGTCCTGCGCAGCGAAGTAGTGACGCAACCCGCGCCTCCCCACGAGCAGCTATACGCCGCCAGTTTGCAGGTGCTCTACACGGTTGAAGCGAAGCCAATCACGGCCGAACTGGTTAGCTTCCAGAGCCGGAACTACCAGCAAACCGCCGACCGGGCTGCGCAGTATCAGGTTGGAAGCCGCCATGCCATCCGCTACGATCCGCACGCGCCCACTCAGGCCCGCATTGGCGCCGGTTGGAACCTGCGCTTCTTCCTAGTCCCGCTCGTGATGCTCGGGATGGGCGCCATTTTCGGCGGAATTGCCGCCGCCTTCCTGCTTGCGGCAAAGTATCTGCGCTCCCGGCGGGAAGCTCGCGGCGATCCGGCTTCCGCTTAGTTGCCTACATTGCGACCCTCACCACTGTACGTCGGGATACAAACTCGGCATGTGAATGGCGCGGTAGGCGTTTTGACCATCCACCTCAAGCTGCCACAAAACAGTTGGATTCGCATCCTGGGTAACTTCCATCACCCGTGAACTGGACCCGCCGAGATCCGCCGGCGCAGTCTCATCAAAGAAAACATTGGAATCCGGCAGCACTCGCACTGACCCGCCCCAGAGCGAGTAGGGCGTCGTAAACGACCACTTCCGGCTCGCAGTCCTGGTGTTTTCGTTCACTTCGAAAATGGCGGCAGTGCTGTAGCATTGTGGGGGCCCAGTTTCCGAGCACACGGTGCCACTGTCGTCAAGTACGCGAAAGTCTCCGTTGTCGAACAGCGCGAGTTGAAAATCCCCCGTGGTGTTGGGGGTGATGATATTGGCGTCGTGTTGCGCGTAAAACCAATCGGCCGGCGAATGCGAATCGAGCGTGAAGTCTCCCTGATGGCCAAGTTTCCAAAGAATGTCTCCGGAGCCATTTCCATTGGCGTAATCCAACTTCACAACCCAATGCTGATGTCGTATGGAAAGCAAAACATTGCCATCATCGGTGGAGTAAAACAGAGCGTTAGCATGGGTCCAGTCCGGGAACCCCATGGGATGACGATTGACGTCCAGATGGTCGAAGGCATCCCACACCCAAACCGGATTGTCGTTGGCGTCAACATCGATGACCGCGTTTCCCATCACCGTGGTTTGCCCTGGGTATCCAGGCAAATCGGTAAACACTCGGGTGTCGGTGGTCAGCAACAACCAGTGACCATTCGGAAGGCTCAAGACGTCGTGATCGATGGAGTATAGATTGATGTTGTAACCGGCATTGAGGAGCTGCTGACTCAACTCGCTGGTGTCCAGCTGGCGAATGATGTTGCCCGCTAGGTCCACTTCCCGTATTCCAGTACGATCAGGCGGCCCCGGCAGATACACGATCATCAGCATGTGCCCGTTGGGCAGCAGCTTGGCGAGATCGGGGATGGCAGTGGAGTCGTCATTGTCGTAGTACCACACGATGTCTCCCGCCGGATTCAATGCCACCGACACAAGCTGGTTGGGAGCTCCTCCGATCAGGCTGACCAGTTCGACTCCGGACGTCGGCGTGCTGCCGGGCGGAATCGTGACCTGCATTTTTGGCAGGCGCGCGGCGGGAATCGTACCGGTTTGGAAGGTGTGGTCCTTGTCAAAGTCTTGCGACCCGTCGGTGTAGGTTGCGACGGCGCGCATGTGATACAGCGTGTTTTGCTTCATTCCGGCAACCAGTACCGTCGCCGTGCCTCCGTCGGCAGCGATCGATTGTGGCGATGTGCTGAATGCGTATTTTGTGTCGGGGCCGAACTGGACCGAGACGGAAGCCGGCACTGAGGTGGAAACCGCGTACTTAGCGACCAGCGGATTGCTGGTAGGCGCAACCGTGGACAGCACCAGCCGGGAAGCGTGCAATTCAGAAGGACTGGCGACGGTTCCGCCGCCACCCCCACAGCCGGCGGCTGCCAGCATGAGCAGACAAATAGCCATCAAAAGCGCGAAGCTGGTATTGGGATTGAGCTTGCGGACTGCCTGTTCACGATGGGTGATCAAAATTCAACTCCAGTTTTTTGTTTTGGCGAAAACTCCGGGTGACGGGTGGCGTCGGGAACCGCATAGGCTTATGAAAGGAGCCGGTCGAAAGCGAAATCTCCTTAGGATCCTAACTTACTGAAATTGTAATGTTAGCGGCAGCGGATGTCATTGTTCTCATGTCACAGGGAAGCTGCTTCGTCACGTGAACACGAAATTGCTAATTGCGCCGCATTCGATCATCAAGGCATCTTTGTCGAAGCGGTGAAAGTTGTCATTCCCTTAGGCCGGAAAGGGGAACGAGGTTGCCGAGGTCATCGAGGACATCCTCGCTCTTACTCGCTCCGAGCCCCGTTGCCTGGGTATCAACGCCTTCCAATCGACGCTCGATCCGCGACTGTTCTACATTCACTCGCGCTGGACAGATGAGCAAGCCTTCAACATCCATGCGACGCTCCCGCATACGGTACGCTTCATCGAACGCGTTCAGCCGCTGCTCGACCATGCCCTCGATGTAACCCGAGCGACGATGATCGGCTAAGTCGAGTAATCAGTGGCCAGTAGCCAGTCCCAGTTTCGCGATACCCTCCGAGCGCAGGGAGGGTGTCGAGGAACCCCTATAGCATCGATCGGTCGCGGCAGACCTCCCATCCGAATGTGTTCTTCAAGGCGGGAGCCCGGCATCATGCGGCGGAGAGCGCTTCAGCGCTCTGGAAAGAGCTCGGCTTTGATCAAATCTTTCTAAAGCGGTTCCTCAATAGATGTATCCGATTTGTACGGGTAGTGCGGCGCTTCAGCGCCGCGTTCCGCCTCGGCCAAACACCCCGCTTAAGCCGCTGAGGTCGACGACCTTAGCGGCTTAAGCGGTTTTTCTTCTTGCCCCATACCCGGGCCTAAAGGCCCGCACTACCCGTACGAGCGAATACACCAATCCGGGAAGTGTTCGAGTCGCTGTTCAGCAACATCTTCTCCTGCCTCCCCGGGTTTCTATCTAGGAAGGCCTGCCGGGGGCTACCATAAAGAAGTCCAACTTTACGGAACTTTACGTTTCGCCCAGGGGAAATACCAGCGAAACGAGATCGGGTTCACCCCTTGAGGTGGAGTTGCTGACCGACCAAACCGACGAACAGCTGCTCGCGCAAGCGCTGGCCGGAGATGAAGATGCCTTCACTGCCCTCTATCGCAGGCGGCAGGGGCCTGTCTTCCGCTTCGCGCTGCACATGAGCGGCTCACGTCTGATCGCAGAAGAGGTCACGCAGGACGTTTTTATGTTCCTGATCCAACGCGGTCGCGATTTCGATCCCTCGCGCGCGGCCCTGGGAGCTTACCTGTTCGGCGTGGCCCGCAATTACGTGCGGCGGGCCGTGGAACGGAATTATGCGGAGACGGCGTTGAACAGCCCGGTGGATGACGAACAGCAGTCCTTGACAGTAAATGATGATCCCGGTGAAGGAATCGCGCGGCGACAAACGTCGACCGCGGTCTGGAAAGCGGTGCTCTCGTTGCCGGAACATTATCGCGAGGTGGTCGTGCTCTGCGATCTACAGGAATTGAGTTATGCGGATGCGGCGCAAGCCATCGGCTGTGCCCTGGGTACCGTCCGGTCGCGTCTGCACCGGGCGCACGACATGCTCAGCAAGAAGCTGCAGCATTCGGCGGCGGCTGCACCCGGAATGTCGAGCGTTACGGCGAGGTGTGCATCATGACATGCCGTGAATTTGAACAGCGAACTACGTCTCTGAGCTTGCGGGAGATTTCCCAGGCACAGGACAATCAGATTCTCGATCATGCCGGGGAGTGTGAGAAGTGTGCCGGCCGGTTGCAAGAGCAACGCATGCTCGCAGCCTCGATGCAAACCTTGCAGGCGCAAACCGCCGAGTGCGAAGCTGGTCCCAACGTGGAGCGGGCTTTGCTGCAGGCATTCCGGCAAGGGCCGGTCGAGACCCTGCCGCCGGATATGGTGCGCCGGGTTAGCCCAATCGTATTTAGCCTCAGCCGCTTCTTCGAAGTTGGCGCGTATGTCGCTGTAGCCGCAGCCATCGCGGTCGCCATATTCCTGGGGGTGCGGCTGTGGGAACAGCGTTCCGCAAACCTGCCGGTGAAGAGCCAGGTGGCGCAGCCGAGCGTCAGCGCGCCGAGTACCGTCGCCGAACAGTCTGCGGCCGGCCCGCACCAGCAGTCAGTCGCGATAATACGCAGAAGCGTAAACCACCACACGCGACAACCGCATGTTGTCTCCCCAAGCCAGTCGAACTCGGATGGGGCTGATTCATCGCAGGTCGGCGCTGATGCAGACTATGTCGCCTTGATGTTCTGCGATCCCTTGAGTTGTTCCAGCGATACTCAAGTTGTGCGGATGGAGCTTCCTAATCCTGCCGCGGCCGGTTCCGGACAGCAGGATGCTCAGGTGCGGATCGCGGATGTGATCGTGGGTTATGACGGGGTAGTACGCGCGGTTCGGATTGTGAATTGAAGGAATCAGCAACCGCGGCTGACGCCGTGTTCCGATACAAAACGTTTTGCGAGATCGGTGCTGAGTTAAATCGAAGTCGAGGATAAAAACCAATGCGCACTTTGAATTTCGTAGTTCTCCATAAGGCCGGTAACGGGCTCCTGCTCGCTCTGGCGTTAGTCTGCTTGAGTGCATTTGCCGTGGCGCAAAGCGACGCTCCCGTACCACCGCCTCCTCCTCATGAAATGAACATGGTTTTCGGCGGGGGTCCCATGGGCCCCATGATGGGGATGGCCCACGACGGAATCGGGGAAGGAAAAACCGTCAAGGGTGCGCCCATGAGCGGCGAGATGATCGTTACCCGCGATCAGTCTCTGGCCGACGGAAATAGCATTCACACCCAAAACCAGACCATGATCTACCGCGACTCCGAAGGCCGCGTCCGCCGTGAGATCGAATTTGAGCTGGTCACGCCGACTACCGGCGCCGCCAAACGCAATATGGTCGTGATCAGCGATCCGGTCTCGGGAAACCGCTACATGCTGAATCCGGAGAACAAGACGGCGCACCAGATGCCGCTGCATCCCGGCAAGCCTGGGCCCGGAGGGCCGGATGGTCCCGATGCCATGCACGAGATGGGTGGAAAAGTCGAAATCAATAATGCAGCCAATCTGAAGACCGACCAATTGGGAACCAAAACCATCAGCGGACTGCAGGCGACGGGTACGCGCATGACGCGCACCATCCCGGCCGGTGAGATAGGCAACACCAACCCCATCGAAGTAGTCACCGAGCGCTGGTATTCTTCCGACCTGCAATTGCCGCTGCTGATGAAGCACAGCGATCCGATGATGGGGAACATGACGGTCTCGCTGGTGAATGTCACTCGCGCCGAACCCGATGCTTCCTTGTTCCAGGTGCCATCCGACTACAAGCTGGTCACCGGCAAGAAGGGAGATCCGCTCTACATGCCGATGAAGCCATAACCTGCAGCACTCTCCACTCCGCGGAGGTCCTATGGTGGGCCTCCGCTTTTTCTCCCCAGCCTCGTCCCCCTTCCCGAGAGCTTCTTTTGCCACAAAACTTTGACATTGCCCGCTTCGAATTGCGTTACAATCCCCACAATTACCTGCCGGCGCCGGTTCTTGGGGGCAATATGTTCCGGTCGAAACCAGCTCTGTTTGCTTGGTTGTTTTGCTTGTCGCTCTCTTCGGTCGCATTCGCCCAGCGCGGTTCGCGGTCGCAACCTACCGAAGTCGACATCCAGGTCCGCGTCAGTCTTCCCAACGATCAGGCCGCACCCGAACAGCTGCGAGTCGACTTGCTGAATTCTTCCAACGTATCGGTCGGCGAAGACTTCACCAATAGCATGGGACAGGCGGAGTTCCGCATCAACGGACAAGGCACCTTTCGGGTGAAGGTCTCTGGCCTCGGCGTGGAAGAGGCCGTTTCCGAGGATGTGCAGATCTCCGAGACGGACCGTGTCCGGGTGGTGTATGTGCAGGTGCACCCTAAGTCCGGCGCGAGTTCGAACCCCAACCCCGAAAACCAAGCCATGGCCTCGGCTTCCCAACTAAAAATCCCGCCGGCCGCTCGCAAATCGTTTGACAAAGGCCTGGAGGCTCTCCAACGTAAGGACTACAGCAAGGCGGTGGACTGGTTCCAAAAAGCTACCGTCGCCTATCCCCAATACGACGCGGCCTTCGACAATCTGGGCGTTGCCTTAATGAACATGGGAAAGATCGAGCAGGCCGGTGCGGCTTTCCAGCGTGCGGTGCAGTTGAATGACAAGAACGCCGACGCCGACCGCAATTATTCGCGCCTCTTGATCAGCGATAAGCAGTATGCTGCGGCCAAAGATTTATTGCAGAAGGCCCTTATGGTTGAGCCGCAGGATCCTTCGTCGCTCACCTTGCTCGCGGTCGCGCAATTCAAGACCGGAGATTACGACGGCGCGCTGGAGAGTGCGCTGAAGGTCCACAAAATTTCCCATGAGGGTTATGCCGTGGCCCACTATGTCGCCGGACGCGCCTTCGAAAACAAGCACGAATTCGAGAACGCCACCACGGAATACCAGATGTATCTTCGCGAGAGTCCCAACGGCCCTGAGGCCAGCCAGGTGCGCGCCAGTCTGGCGCGCGTCAGCGGCACCGCCAAAGCCACGCCCGAGTAAATCATGGGCATTCCCACAATGCCCCTCTTCCCTTTTCCGCCCATTGCTCACCCCGCGACGTGATGCGCGACACAGAGTTCTCGCCCGAAGAAGCAGAAGCTGGAGTTGAGAGGGAACCGGTCAGCCGTTAGGCGAAGTGCTCAACTTCCCTGTTCCTGATGGGCCCCGGAATAGTGCTGAGAAGTTCCCACTGGAGTGCTGGTCTCTGCCCCAGAAAGGAGCGCCAGGCACATGGCTACTGCTCAACTTACTCTGGAAAGCGCCGAACAGGTTTTCATCGACCAAGTCATTACGCAGCGCAGCGGACGTCCCGGCGAATTGCTAGGCATCCTGGAAGCAGTGCAGGAGCACCACGCCCATAAGTATCTGCCGCCAGAAACCCTGCGATACATCGCCAACCGGCTCGACATTCCACTGTCCCGCATCTACAGCGTGGCGACGTTCTACGCATTGTTCAATCTGGAGCCGCAGGGCGACAACACCATCTGCATTTGCCGCGGGACGGCGTGTCACACGCGCAACTCGCGGGCGCTGCTGGAAAGCCTTCGCCTCGAGCTCGGCATGGGGCTCAACGAAGACGAAGCGCCCACTGATGCTGACAAGCTGGCGCTGACTACGGCGGACCAGAAATTCACCGTGCGGACGGTGGCCTGCTTCGGGCAATGTGCCCTGGCCCCGGTCGTCGAGATCAATCACCGCATTTGCGGGCACGTCAACGAACGCACCCTGCAACGCGAAGTTCGAGCGCTGGAACGGGAGAGTGACTGATGCCGCGCATAGAAGACATTGGCGTATTTAATGCGGTCCGCGAAGCAGGACTGGCCAAGTTGGTGCCATCGGTTCCCCGCATCGCTGTCGGCATGGGTACCTGCGGCCGCGGCAATGGCGCGGAAGCCCTGTACCACGCTTTCATTGAGGTCATTGAACGCAGCGGCACCGACTTCTACCTGACCAGCGTCGGATGCTTTGGCGCGTGCTACCAGGAGCCGCTGGTGAATGTTCACATCCCTGGCAGCCCGTTGATCATCCTGCAACGCATTCAGGCCAACGATGCCGGACGCATTGTCCACGATATCTCCGCCGGGACGATCGGAAGCCAGGAGCTGGCCTATTGCAAGATCGAGGAGTGGGACCACATCACCGGCTCCATCAAGTACGGGCACGGTTATCCCGAGGTGCCGCTGTGGAACGAGGTTCCGTTCTTCAAGGGCCAGAAGAAAATTGTTCTGCGCAACTGCGGCCTCATCAATCCCGACGACGTCGAGGAGTACATCGCCGTCGGAGGCTACCAGGCACTCTACAAGACGCTCATCGACGAAAAGCCGGAGAGCGTCATCGAGCAGATCAAGGCTTCCAAGCTGCGCGGGCGCGGCGGTGCGGGCTTCCTCACCGGCAACAAGTGGGAGTTCCTGCGCAAAGCGGTCGCCGACCAGAAATACATCATCTGCAACGCCGACGAAGGCGATCCCGGCGCTTACATGAACCGCAACGAGATCGAGAGCGATCCGCACGCTCTGCTGGAAGGCATGATCATCGGCGGCTACGTCATGGGAGCGACGCAAGGCATCATTTACGTGCGCGCCGAGTATCCGCTGGCCGTGCATCGTCTCAATCGTGCTCTCGATCAGGCCCGCGAGTATGGGCTGCTCGGCGAAAACATCCTGGGCCGCGGCTTCAAGTTCGATATCCAACTGGTGGAAGGCGCGGGGGCCTTCGTCTGCGGCGAAGAAACTGCGCTCATCGCATCTCTGGAAGGTGAAGCCGGACGTCCTCGTCCCCGTCCGCCCTTCCCGGCGCAGAAAGGCCTGTGGGGCAAGCCCAGCAACATCAATAACGTCGAAACCTGGTACAACATCGCGCCCATCGTTACTAAAGGGCCGGCGTGGTTCACCGAGACCGGAAGTGCAAAAAGTTCCGGCACCAAGGTTTTCTCGCTGGTAGGCAAAGTGCATCGCAGCGGACTGGTGGAGATGCCCCTGGGTACGCCGCTGAAGACTTTTATCTATGACATCGGCGGTGGCGGCGTGGATGGCCGCACCATCAAGTCCATGCAGACCGGGGGACCTTCCGGCGGCTGCATCCCGCACGAGATGTTCGATACCGCGGTGGATTACGAAAGCCTGGCGCAGCTCGGCTCCATCATGGGATCCGGCGGCATGGTGGTAATGGACGAAGACAACTGCATGGTTGACGTCGCTCGTTACTTTGTGGAGTTCACCAACTCCGAGTCCTGCGGCAAGTGTGTTCCCTGCCGCGTGGGCTTGAACAAGTGCTTGCGCATTCTGAACCGCATCACCGTGGGCGCGGGTCGCATGCAGCATCTGGAAACCCTGGACGAGCTGAGCCGCTACATTCGTGACTGCTCCTTATGCGGACTTGGCCAGACGGCGCCCAACCCGGTGCTGACCACCATGCGCCATTTCCGCCAGGAGTTCGAGGACCACATCGTCGCCCATCGCTGCCTGGCCGGCGTCTGCACGGAACTGGCATTGGCGCCATGCGAAAACAGTTGCCCGCTGCACATGAACATTCCGCGCTTCCTGCAGCTCTACAAAGAGGGCCGCCTGGAGGAAGCGTTCGAATCCGTCATCATGGACAACCCACTGCCCTGCTCGACCGGGCGGGTATGCCAGCATCCTTGCGATGAGCGTTGCCGCCGGCAGACGGTGGACGATGCCGTCAACATGCGCGAGGTCCACCGCTTCATCGCCGACAGTGTTCTCCTGTCGGACCGCTTCGAAGACGTGGTGCACCGCATCGCCGCGCGCAAGCTGGAACCCACGGGCCGCAAGATCGCCATCGCGGGCGCTGGTCCGGCCGGACTGACGGCCGCATTTTACCTGGCTCTATTCGGACACGATGTCACCGTCTTCGACTCGCTGCCCGAGGCTGGTGGCATGTTGCGCTTTGCCCTGCCGGAATATCGTCTGCCGAAACCGGTGCTGCGCCGCGAGGTCGAGTTGATCGAGCGACTGGGAGTGAAGTTCCTGTTCAACACTCGCGTCGGCGTCGATATTTCGCTGAACGACCTGGATGACCAGTTCGACGCCGTCTGCCTTGCGATTGGCACCTGGAAGGAATCGTGGGTTTATCTGCCCGGCACCGAACTCAAGGGCGTCCATCCGGCACTGCCTTTGCTGGAGTCCGTCTCCAAAGGCGAGTCTGTCGAACTGGGACGCAAAGTGGTGGTCATTGGCGGCGGCAATGCAGCCATCGATTCGGCCCGTACCGCGCGTCGCATGGGTTCGGAGGTAGTGGTGGTTTACCGCCGCGAACGCAAAGACATGCCGGCCATCGAGGAGGAGACCGCGGCGGCCGAAGAAGAAGGCGCGAAGATCGTCTTCCTGGCAGCGCCGCACCGCATCATCGGCGACGCCCGAGGGCGCGTCAAAGCGCTGGAAGTGGTCAAGACGCGGCTCGGCGAATATGACCGTTCCGGCCGCCGCAAGCCGGTGCTCACCGATGAGGTGCAGCGCTTCGACTGCGACTCGGTCATTCTCGCCGTCGGCGAAACTGTGGACCTCGACTTCGCCAAGGCGTCAGGGCTGCAGATCAAGGAGAGTGGCACGGTCGAAGTGAACCACTTCACCCTGGAGACCAGCCGTCCGCGCTTCTTTGCCGGCGGCGACCTGGTTACCGGCGCCTCCAATGTGTCGAATGCCATGGCTTACGGAAAGCAGGCGGCGCGCGCCATCGATGAGCAACTGATGGATGCCAAGCGTTGGGAGATGCTGTTCGAACCTATGCAGTACGAGCAGACGCCTCCCAAAGCGCCCAGCGAAAGCCGCAGACATCATCCTCGTTCGCTGCCGGCGGCAAAGCGCGCCGCGACGTTCGATGAGGTCGTGTTGGATTTGTCGGCGGAAGAAGCCCACGAGGAATGCTGCCGTTGTCTGCGTTGTGATGCGAAGGTAGCGGTGTCCCGCTAGAGGGGAGGAGTTTCGCCTTGCCGCAAAAGAAAATTTCGCTGCGTATCGATGGTGAGTTGATCAACGCCGTTGAGGGCCAGACGATTCTCGACGTGGCCCGGGCCGGCGGAAAGTACATTCCGACTCTCTGTTTCCTGGAGGGTCTGAGTTGCGTTGGGGCCTGCCGCCTCTGCATGGTCGAGGTTTCCGGGATTGACCGCCTGTTCCCCGCGTGCACCACGCCGGTCCAGGATGGCATGTCGGTCGTCACCAACTCCCCCGGCGTCACGCTATCGCCGCATCACCATCGAACTGCTGCTGGTGGAACGCAATCACGTCTGCGCGGTGTGCGTGGCCAACGGCCATTGCGAGTTGCAGGACATGGCCTACGCGCTGGGCATCACCAGCGTGCGCTTTGCCTACAACTTTCCCCGTCAGGCGGTGGACATCTCTCATCCGCGGTTTGTTCTGGACCACAATCGCTGCATCCTGTGTACCCGCTGCGTGCGGACCTGCGCCGAGATCGAGGGCGCGCACATGTGGGCGATGGTGTCGCGCGGTATTCATGCCCGCATCGTTCCCGACCTCAACCAGAAGTGGGCTGACTCTACCACCTGCACCAACTGCGGCAAGTGTGTGCTGGCTTGTCCCACCGGCGCTCTCGCGGAAAAGGGCAAGGCCGTGGAGGAGATGGTCCGGTCAAACGCTCCCATCACGACTTTGGCCCGACGGAGAGGATCTCGCGTATGAGGAAGCTCAAGCTGGCTACGGTCTGGCTGGACGGCTGCTCGGGATGCCACATGTCGCTACTCGACCTGGACGCCGCGCTCATCCCCATCGTGCGCAAGGTTGACATTGTCTACGGCCCGCTGGTGGATGCGCAGGAGTTTCCCGACGACGTCGATGTCACCCTGGTGGAAGGCGCCATCAGCACCCAGGAGGACGTGGACAAGCTGCAACTGATCCGCCAGCGCACCAAGACGCTGGTCTCGCTGGGCGACTGCGCAGTCACGGGCAACGTTGCCGGCCTGCGCAACACGGTTCCCGTGAAGAAGCTGTTGCAGCGCATTTACGTCGAAGGCGCAGATGACAACCGATGCATCCCGACCGACGGCCTTCCCCAACTGCTGAAGCTGGCGCGCCCGGCGCACGATTTCGTGAAGGTTGACGTCTGTCTTCCCGGCTGCCCGCCTCCCACTCGAATCATCGCAGGCTTGTTGAACAATCTGCTGGAGGGAAAAAAGCCCGAGGCCAACGCCAAGATCAAGTTTGGATAGGAGTGGCGATGAAGCGCATTACGATTGAACCGGTGACTCGCGTGGAGGGTCACGGCAAAATCACGATTCAGCTCGATGATGCCGGTCATGTTGCCGACGCGAAGTTTCAGGTGACCCAGGTCCGTGGCTTCGAGAAGTTCACCGAAGGCCGCCCCTACTACGAGATGCCGGGCATTACCTCGCGCATCTGCGGCATCTGTCCCATCAGCCATCAACTGGCCTCGTCCAAGGCCTGCGAAGCGATCATGGCGGTGCGCATTCCCCGCGCCGCGCAACTGCTGCGCGAGATCGTGCATTGCGCGCAGATTGTACAGTCGCATGCGCTCAGCTTCTTCTATCTTGCGGCGCCCGACCTCCTGCTCGGTATGGACGCCGACCCTGCGATTCGCAACGTCGTCGGCGTCATCGAAGCTAATCCAGAGCTGGCTCGTGCGGGCATCGAGCTGCGCAAGTTCGGCCTGCAGATCATCGAAGGCCTGGCCGAGGAGCGCGTCCATCCTTCCTGGATCGTGCCCGGTGGAGTGAAGTCGCCCATGGCGGTGCAAACTCGCGATCGTTTCCTGGCGGCCATCCCGCAGGCGATGGCCACCACGGAAAAAACTTTGGGCATCTTCAAGGGCACGCTCGATTCGTTCCCCGAGGAGATCGCGCATTTTGGGTCGGCGCCCACCATGTACGCGGGGATGGTGGACCATGCCGGCAACATCCAGCTCTACGATGGAGTGCTGCGCTTCCGCGGCGCGAATGGCGAGATCGTGCAGGACAGGATTGCGGCCGATGGCTACAACGACTTCATTGCGGAAGCCACGGTTTCTGACTCTTACCTCAAAGCCCCGTACTACCGCTCACTCGGGTATCCGCTGGGCAGCTACCGGGTGGGGCCACTGGCGCGACTGAATGTCGCCGACGCACTCGGCACGCCCCGCGCCGACGCCGAGCTCCGCGAGTTCCGTCAGCGCTTCGGGCGCACCCCGCACAGCGCGTTTCTTTACCACTACGCCCGGCTCATCGAAGTGCTGTACGCCATCGAGTGCGCGAAGATCCTGCTGCTGGAACCCGACGTGCTGGACACGCATGTTCGCGCCTCGGCGGGCGTCAACGCACTGGAGGGCGTAGGCATGATCGAGGCCCCACGAGGCACCCTGATCCATCACTATAAGGTCGATGACAACGGCGCCATCACGTGGGCAAACTTGATCGTCGCCACCGGACACAATAACCACGCCATCGGCGAGAGCGTACGCCAGGTCAGCGAGCACTTCATTAAAGGCGATCATCTGGAAGAAGGCATGTTGAATCGGGTCTCGGCGGTGGTGCGCGCCTACGATCCATGCCTCAGTTGTTCAACCCACGCGTTTGGCATTCCGGCGCTGGAGATCTCGCTGGTCAGTGCGGACGGAGTGTTGCTCGACAGGCTGCGCAGCTAGGACAACGTATCATGTCGCCGCTATGCCAGCCTACTGCCCCTTCAGTCCATACGCGGCGGCAATCCACGTCCACGCCGCCTTGCCTACGCCGGCCAAAACCGGACTGACGACTGCCGTGGCGACTGACCCGACCAATACGTTAACCAGCGGTCTGGCGGTGGTGGCGCCTTTTATTTCCTCGCCCAGTTGGGCATGCCGCGTTTCGTACGTCTTGCTCCACTTGGCGGCAGCATCCTCCAGGGTTTGCGGCGGCCGCGCCTGCAGGTCTGCAATGATCTCCTGCAAATCGGTCTGAAGCTTGGTCAAGTAGTCGAAAAACTTGCAACGCGGATCCAGTTCGCGGGAGTGGCGATAGGCTTCCACCAGCGGCATGGTCTTCTCGGGAAAATCTGCCGGACGGTTGATCTTCCAATCATCCAATAGCATCAACTGATGGTTCTGCTGGATTTTACTTTGCTCAGCGGCAGCTTGATCGTGCAACGCCGTAAGTTTGGGCACGTACAAAGATCCCGCCGGCGTTTCCAGTATGTCGGCCAGGGTGCGCAGATATTCCTGCCTCTCCCGCAACAAGGCCAGACGCTTCCGCTTCCCTCTTTGCGTACCGATGAAATATGGCAGGAGAATCAACAAGGCAAAGTAGGCGACCAGGATGAGAGTAATTCTCAGGGAGAACGAGCGCGACAGGTTCCCGAAGGAGACCGGCAGATCGGCTCCTCCCACCCCGAACGCCCACAGCGCCAGGGCCGCGAACAGGGCCGTGGGGATTAGTCCGGTCATCTGGCTGATAAATATTCCTTGCCGGGTGTCTTCGTCCAGGTCCTCGGAGGTAATCTGGGCAACAATTTCGGTGACCAGGAAAGGATAGCTGCCGATAAAGAACAGCAACGTGTACTTGACCGCAGCGGACACTAGGACCGGTGAGCCCCAGGGATAGCGAAAATGAATGATTCCAGCGGCTATCAGATAGGCGACTAACATCAAAGACACCACGGCCAGAGCGAACAGGGAGAATTTCGGATAGCGCATCCCCAATTCACCGCCGCCGGCAAAAACCCGCGAACTGAACATGTCCCCCTGCGAGCCGAGCAGCGAGTTGAGTACCAGCGCCATGATCAGGCTCAACTGTCCGGCCACCACGAACAGGACCACCAGGCGCAGGTTCCACATGCCCGACAAGAAATAGATGAACGCAAAGAAGCCGGCATTGCTCAGCAGGGTTGCACCTTCCGTCTTCCAGAACAGGTTGTCTTTTCCGATGTCTTGGGAGATTTTCTTGTTGAGCGCATTTCCGCCCCACATCCATAACCCCACCGCAACCAGAAACATCAAGAAAAACAAAACTTTATGCATAACAGAAGTCCATCCTCTTCGCCTCCACTGGTCTCAGGCGCCCGCAACCGCGCCGCGGAAGAAGCGCAACGTCCTGAATTCCTCTAATCGAACGAGACTTTAGCAGAATCCGGCAATGAAAAGAAATGACCTGCGCCAGCAATGCCAAGGCCAGGGGATTCGTTTGTCATGCTCCAAGGGCCATCCGGACCGCGCACAAAAAGCGCCGCGTCCTTCTTTCGGAGAACGCGGCGCCGGTCTGCTGGTTCAGCTTCTGCTCTTACCTCACTCCGATGTTGTACTTGGGCGAGGCAATACCGTTGGCGATGACCTCCAGGTAGGTCTGTCCCGTTTCCATATTGGCCGGTATGTCCACATGGGTGTACGCGGGGCCCGGATAGGCAACGGCCATGGTGCTGTGGTCGTGGGTGCGGCAGTAGAAAGCGTGGCCCGTTGCCGCGTTGGTCAGGCGCACAATCGGGTAATTGGTGGCGGCCTGAGCATCGTCGCCGTAAGCATTCGCTTGCGAATAGCCGTTGAACTTCCTGCCATTCAGCATGATCGTGCTACCACGGCTAATGATGGGCGAACTCAGACTGAGCACCGCTGAGGGGGCCCAGCTGGGATTCGGAGTTCCTGCCGCGGTGTAAATCTCGACATCAGAGCTGCCATCGGTGTAGAGCACCTGACCGTTGGGCAGGACGAGCATGCGTCCATACCACGAGGAATTGTTGGGCGAGTTGGGGGTGGCGGGAACCGGAATCAAGTTGGTGCCATTCCACTCGAAGAAAACCGTGCCATTGCGGTAGATGCCCGGGCTGGCACTCACCAGGACGTTACCGTCCGGCAGCAACGCCGCGGGCCCGTCGGCGACATCCAGATTGCCCGGAAAGTCCGGCCCAGCGGTCCATCCGCCCGTGCTGGTATTGTAGATGGAGGTGTGACCGGCGCCGGCGCCGTTCGCTCCGGTTGCGAAAACCGTGCCATCGGGGCGCAACATCGCGGGACCAACTTCATAGGAGCCATGCGAATCCCACAGCTGCACAATGGTGCTGCCCGCGCTCGTCCATGAGCCGCTAGTGGGATCGTAGATTTCGGAGTTCGTGCCGCTGGGGTCGCCAATATCGGTGTAAGCATCTACCGTCAGGACTTTCCCGCCGGGCAGCAGGTTCCATCCTTCTTCGTCGTTCTCGTCGAACTTACCGGAACCGGTCGCGGTCCAGGTCAATGTCGACGCATTGAGTAGCGCCTGCTGCCGAGTGCAGCAGTTGGCCACCATGAAGGTTCCGTTGCTCAGGACCACGCTCTGCGCGTCGCCGATGGTGGTCCAGCCACTCGGCGGGTTCATGGGCGTCCAGACATTGTGTATCGGGTCATAAATTGCGCCCTTGTTGGTCCAAACGTACTGCGCAAAGTTCTGTTCTCCACCCTCCACGATCACCCTGCCATCGGGCAGCACCGCCGAAGCGAAGAACAAAGGCCCGTAATTGGATTGCAGCGAGGCCAGCTGGGTCCAGGTTCCATTCACGTAGCTGCCATTTATGTCTGGAGTTAACTTCCACCAATCCGAAAAGCCATCGTTCGGATCTTCGTGGTGGACCATGACCGTGCCATCGGTGAGCAACAGTGCGTGACCGGCGGTGAAACTGGGTTGGTGCGCTAAAGGCTGCCACGATTGTGCAGCGGCCACACCTGCGGCAGCCAACAAAATCACGGCAGCGAATCCGAGCATTCGCAAAAGCTTCATCTCTCTCCTTAAATGGTTCTTCAGGTTGAAGGGGCGGGTTTCGATGCAGACCTGCAACATCCACGGATGTTCGGGTGGTCAACTACATCTCGACTCAAGTAAGGGGTGTTGAAAATCTACTCTGGACAGCTTTGGGATGTCAATTCAGGATACGCGTCGGGGACGATACGTCCAAACTGACGAGGTTCCAGCGACCGGCGATGGCGTCTAAACGGTGATTACCTGCCACTGAAATGCGCGAAACTCGGCGACTCGACGGTAGTTGCGCTCATTGGCGGTGAGCACCCGAATACCTAACCGCCCGCCGCTCGTCGCGATCAGTGCGTCGTTGGTCAGCCTCCCCTGTCCGATTTGTTCGTAATCGTATTTAGCCAGGCGAGCCAACACTCGGCCAGTTTGAGTCCAGTCGCTGAGATTGGGTACCAGAATTCGTTTCGCCCGGTCAAAGTCTCGTTCCAGTCGCTCGACCACGCGGCGCTCCTTGTCACCAGCACCAGCGTAGAGTTCCTCAAGCACAACCGAACTCAACCACAACGGTGCATCGGCAGCTAAACGCCTGAGGGCGAGAGCAGCCTCGTTTCCCCTACGCAAGGCGGTTATATAGATAGAAGTGTCGAAAAGGGCGGGCTGCATCTAACCAACCAGCGAGCCATAGACGTCCTTGACCTCAATGCCACTCTTGATAAAACGCTCCGTGGCTTGCAAGACCAGGCGGTTCTTCTCGTGTTCCGCAATCGCGAAATCCAGAGCGCGCTCGATGGTTTCGGTCTCCGTCCTGGCATGCAACGCTCTTTGGGCGCGCTTGATCTTGGATGGGTCCAACTGAAAGTGTTTGTGCGTTCGTTTGGTGAGACGAGTCATCGAATCACTCCGGGTTGACATCAGTATATCACTCATGTACATAGAAGAGACGTTTATGTACATTGGCGGGCTGCAAGATCCCAGCGTAGCTACGGTTCGACGAGGGGTAGCGCCGATGCCAGTTGGAGGTCAATCATCAATTGGATTCTCCGGTCCACCTGGTAGAACAATGCCGTGTTCCTGGGCGACAGCACCTTGCGAAAGAGCGGAATATACTTCAGTCGTAAGTCCCCCACCGCCTGATCAACGCCGATCCACTGCTTCACGGCGTTGTCTGCCTGTGCGTCGGTAAGTTGCCCCTGGCCCTGCACATATTGCTTGATCAGCTCATACTTCGTACCGTTGATTTTCACCAGTTCCGCAATATATTGGTCATACACGGGCCAGAACTTTGCCGCCTCGGAGTCCGTCAGCTTCATGTTGGCAGCGATCACCTGCTTCCGCTGCGAGCGCAGGTTCATTCGCAGCATTTGGATGTCCTCATCGGTGATGGGCTGGGCCTGCTTTCCGGCGGGCGGTTGCGCTTGTGCGGTTGATGGCGTGCTCTGAGCGACGGCCGGGCTGTGGAAGAACGGCAGCACTCCGATTGCGATTACGAGACTTGCGAAGCGGATTGGTTTTATATACGACATTGTCCACCCCTTTTTTCCGACGACCAGTCGCGAAATTGCTGAGTCTTGCGACAGTATATGCGGAGAGGTCGAGGCTTGCTGAAAGAGCAAGTAGCGGCAAACGACGTAAGACCACAACTGCGCGATTTGGTAAATTGGTTCACCTTGTCACGCTGTACTGAAAGAGGTGGTCATGAGTTCCATCGCCGTTAGCTCAATCACGTTCTGCCTGATTTTCGGTGCTGCCCTGTTGGGCATGCTCCTGCGCAAGGGTCTACCCAAAGACCATCTAAGCGCGGATTCGAAAGATGTAGTGAAGTTGGGGATGGGACTGGTTGGGACCATGACTGCGCTGGTTCTCGGACTGCTCGTCGCTTCGGCAAAAGAGTCGTATGACGCGCAAAGCAACGCGGTGACCCAGATGTCGGCCAAAGTCGTTTCGCTTGACCGCGTCTTGGCTCACTTCGGGCCTGAGACAAAGGACTCGCGCCAGCTTCTCCGTGGCGACGTTGTGCACATACTCGACCGGCTGTGGCCGCAAGACGGTTCGCAGAAGGTCGAGTTAGACCCTACGGCCGGCCTGTCGGGGACCCTTTATGACAAGATCCAGGGACTCCCGGCGAAAGAGGACAGACAACGCTTGCTCCAGTCGCATGCACTAACTCTCGCGACTGAGCTCGGCCAAGCCCGTTGGCTGATGTTTGAAGAGAGCACCACGTCCGTTTCCAAACCGTTGGTGGTCGTCGTAGTTTTCTGGCTGGCCTCCATTTTTCTCAGTTGGGGGCTCTTCGCTCCTGCCAATGGTACTGTTGTGGTTACGTTGTCCATTGCTGCGATTTCGGTTTCGGCTGCAATTTTGCTGGTCCTGGAAATGTATACGCCGTATGCGGGAATCATCCGAATTTCCGGCGCCCCACTGCGTGCGGCCCTGGCGAGCCTTGGCCAATAGGGGGATTGGCAGGCACGTCGCCTGTCATCGTTTCCTCGGTGAGCTTACGGGAGCAAACGTTGTTAGATTCACTCCTATGGTTGTAGCCCTTAGACCGGCCCGGCGAAAGTTGCGTTTGTTGCCGCTGATTGCCGCCACGTACTTCATGGTCTCGGGCGGACCTTATGGGATTGAGGACATTCTGGGTGGCGCCGGCTATGCCAGAGCAATCGTCATCTTGCTGGCGCTACCCCTTATTTGGAGCCTGCCAACCGCACTGATGATCGGCGAGCTGGCCAGTGCAATCCCCGCCGAGGGCGGCTTCTACGTCTGGGTGAGGCGCGCCCTTGGCCCCTTCTGGGGATACCAGGAGAGCTGGCTCTCGCTCTCGGCCAGCCTATTTGACATGGCCATCTATCCGGCCATCTTTGTTCTCTACCTCGGACGATTCGATCCCGCGCTGACCGCCGGTTGGTACGGTTATGGCTGGTCATTGGCGGTGGTCGCGGTCTGTTGTTTGTGGAACCTGTATGGCGCGCCCGCGGTCGGCGAAGGCTCGATCGGCTTGTTCATTCTTCTCCTGGCTCCGTTTGCCGCTCTCGTCGTGCTGGGGGTAGGGCGCGGATTGGCAACCCATCCGGCCGTGCAATGGAGTCATCCAGGTTCTAAAGTCGCTCTGTCAACCGCGGTTCTGGTGGCTTTGTGGAATTACATGGGTTGGGATAACGCCTCGACCGTAGCGCAGGAGGTCGACAATCCTCAGCGCAACTATCCTCGTGCCATGGTCGCCGCCGTGCTACTCGTCGCCGTCACCTACATTCTTCCTTTCCTGGCGATGGCGTTGGCGGGGCTTTCCCCGGATGGCTTCTCAACCGGCGACTGGATCACCGCTGCCAGGACGATAGGGGGCCCCTGGCTCGGATTGGCCGTGGTAGCCGGCGGCGTCATCTGCGGCTTCGGCATGTTTAATGCCCTGATGATGAGTTACGCGAGACTGCCTATGGCGATGGCGAAAGATGGGATGCTGCCGCGCGCGTTGGCCCGGCGTAACCGTCGGGGTGTGCCGTGGGTCAGTGTGCTGATGTGCGGGGTAGGCTGGGCATTGGCTCTCCGTCTGCCCTTTGAGAGGCTGATTTCCATCGACCTCATCTTATACGGGTCAAGCCTGCTGCTTGAGTTCGTCGCCCTCATCGTTCTGCGGGTTCGCGAGCCCAAACTCGACCGGCCCTTCAAAGCCGGCAATCTGGCTTTAGCTATCGCTCTTGGGGTAGGTCCCGCGGCACTCATTGGCTACGCTCTCTACGCGTCGCGCGGGGAGCGACTCATGGGCTCCATTTCCGCGTCCGGCTTCGCGACGTGCATTGCGCTTCTTGGGCCCATCCTGTACTGGCTTACCGCCGCACCCTTGGCGCGACGACGCCTGACTGCCTCCACATCTGCCGACTAAAGCGGTTCCCGGATTGGTGTATCCGGTTATACGGGTAGTGCGGGCCTTCACAGGCTGCCGAAAAACACAACTTGCGAGTGTCCTGTGTCACGGCACGACTTCACAGGCTGCTGAAAAAGTCCCTCCGGAGCGAGTTCGGGTAGTGCGGCGCTTCAGCGCCGCGTCAAGCGAGTACCGTGAAACGGCCTTTAGGCCTGGGGACATTGCACAAAAGAGGCTATTTTAGCGGCTTTGGACGAGGTACCTCAGGGGCTAAAGCCCTCTTCACAAGACCCGGTAAACGCGGGCCTGGAAGGCCCGCACTACCCGGGCTGTTGTCAGTAGGTAGTTTTTCAGCAGCCCGTTCAGTCGTGCCGACAAGTCGTTTAATTTTGTCATCTCGAGCGGGCTTCAGCCGTGCCGTCACGTGAGCGTGGAGCGTTGAGCTTTTAGCCCCTGAGGGAATTCGCAGTTCGTGTCAGCACCGAAGTCCCTCAGTGGCTAAAGCCGCCATGATGAGAGCAGCTTGCGACACGGCTGAAGCCGTGCCCCTTCAAAGCTGGCTGCCTTCTGCCGGGAGAACAGATGAATAATCCAGCTTCAGCGCCGCACTACCCGGTACAAATCGGATACATCTAGCCGACAGGCCGTCGAGAGGAACAGGGCGGGCTTATCTCGCGCAAGACACCTGTATCATGAGTTTCTCACTTGGTAAAAATATCGTGATCTTCGTCGTATTGCTCCTCGCGTTTTTTGGCCTTACCGGCCATCTCATCTGCCTCTTTTTCCAACCGCTCCGAAATGGCGGCCTCGTCGGCGCGGGATTTGTCGGCGGGTTGTTGCGGTGAACCTGCTGGGTCCTTCGTGCCATCTGACATATTGCACCTCTTCTCCTCTTGGATGCTAAAGCTTCGGAAGCCGGTCTCATCGACGTCGGTTGCGCCGGTGCCGTCGGTTACACACACGCTCTTTCCGGGAAACGAGCTGATGCCCGCGAAGACGCTCGGCGGCTCATCATGACATTGCGGGGCCATGCCTGCAAGCAGCACCCGCCCAAAATCCCGCGGACTCGCTCTCGAACTGGCCGGCATCGCCTCGACTTCGACCCGCTGAGCGCCCGGTGCGTCCAGGCATTCTTACTTCGGCTGGCCGCCTAAGCCTGCCCACTTCTCCAGCAGGGCAAGGGTGGCGGCGTAATCGAGGTCGTCCCAGCCCTCTTCACTCGACAACTCGTAAATTTCGTCCACGGTTTCCAGTGCCGGCAGCTTGACGCGATTCTCCTTGGCGGTGTCGAGCATGATGTGGATGTCTTTGTGCATGAGACGCAGCGGGAAATTCGGCGAATAATCGCGCCGCAGCACGAACGGGGCCTTGTAGTCCACAACTCCTGATTTCACCATCGAAGCCTGAATCAGTTCGATAAGCTTGTGCGGATCGACACCCAGTTTGGAAGACAGGACCCATGCCTCAGCAAAGCCTTCGTAGATGAGCGCGATCATCAGGTTCATGCTGATTTTCGCGGCCTGTCCTTTGCCTGTCTCGCCGATGTGGATGGCTAGTTTACCCATCGCCTTAAACAGCGGCTGGAGCACTTCAACAGCTTCGTTGGACCCTCCGACGATGAAAATAAGCTGCCCGTTCTCGGCGCCGATTTTCGACCCGGTGACCGGAGCATCCACCCAATGGACCCCGCGTGCGTTCACACGCTCGGCAAAGCGCAGTGTCGCCGACGGCGAGATGGTACTGGAATCAACGACAATCATGCCTTCGCGCAGCGATTGCTCGGCGCCATCTTCGGCGAAAAGCACGCGCTCCACGGCAGCCGTGTCGGCAACACACATCCAGACGATCTCCGCATCTTTGGCAGCGTCGGCAGGAGAAACCGCTGTGGTTGCGCCGTCGATGTGTTGCCGGGCGCTGCGGTTCCACACCGTGACCTCGTGGCCTGCCGCCACCAGCCTGGATGCCATAGGCCGCCCCATGATGCCTAATCCGAAAAAGGCAATTTTCATTCCGTTGCTCCTTCTTTCGTTCCCGCATTCCCGCAGCGATAAGTGGCGCACGCGGACACGGAGCTAAACATTTGATTTAAGCTGACTAGCTGGCTTAGGTCAAGCAAACTGACATTTCTTTGAACGCCGGCGACTATGTTATTGGAGAGTTACGCTGAAATGACAGATGAACGATTGCAACAGATCATCGACGAGATATGGAACGATATTCCGCGCGATGCCGGAAAGCTCCAATTTGACAAAGATCCGGACTACCCCGGATTGAACGGCAATCGTGAAGGCTTAATTCGGCTCGCGGGCGAACTTCTGCTCGCCGCAAAGCAACGGGTTGGTTACCCAGGGCTGGATACTGGCTATCTGTTCGCATCCCATTCGAGACGGACAACCTACATCCGCTGTGTCGAAATACCACAGGTTCCGGTGCGACAGCGTCCGAGCTGGCAAAGCGCGCTGGGGAAGTTAGGCTGCTTGATTGTGGGCGTAGGCCTCGTAATTTGCACGATTGTCGGCTTCGTCACCATTCTTCTCGACATTTTTCATTAGCGGCGTTGAGTAAGGAAATTTCAACTTGATACTTGGGCCCGTTCCTCGCATCGCCAGCCTCCGTCGCAGCGTCTAATGGGCACATCCTCATGTTAGGAATCACAATCCGCCGCAAGGCCAGGCAATTTGGAACTTTGGTGCGGCACTCGGCCCTGACCGCCCGCACTGGCGTCACCCGCAAGCCTGTACTCGCCCGTCGGGGCCAGTTAGGCGTCACTTTCATCGGACATTCCAGCTTCTTCCTCCAGATCGGAGGCAAAAACATCCTGGTCGATCCCAACTTCGCCCGCTGGATTTTTGTTCTTAAGCGGCTGCGCCGGCCAGGGCTGAATCTGCGAGAGTTGCCGGCAATTGACGCAGTGCTGATTTCGCACGCTCATTTTGACCACCTGCATCGGCCATCGTTACGCGCGATCGCGTGGCTTACCCGGCGCAAGACCGGCAAGCGGCCAATGATCATCGTGCCCCGGCATGTTCGCGATCTGGTCAGCGACCTCGGTTTCGGGCGCATCGTGGAACTGGAATGGTGGCAGAGCTTTCAACTCGGCAAGGTGGAGGTCATCGCACGTGCCGGCGCGGCACTGGGGCGCGCGCATCGTGCGGGATGTACATCGCGGGTATGGTGGATACGTGCTGCGCTCGGGCGAGTATTCCATTTACCACGCCGGCGACACGGCATACTTCGAAGGCTTTCACGAGATCGGCGAGCGCCTGAAGCCGGAAGTTGCATTGCTCCCAATTGGGGCCTATCATCCTGATTCGTTTCGCCGGGTGCACACCAGTCCGGAGGATGCGGTACAGGCGTTCCTTGACTTGGGCGCGCGCTGGATGGTTCCCATGCACTACGGGACATTTCGCCTGTCCTACGAGCCGGTGGAGGAGCCCGTACAGCGGTTGAAGGCGGACGCGAAACGGCGCGGCATCGAGAAGAAGATCTGCGTGCTGGAAGAAGGGGTAACGCAGTTCTTCGAGTAGCACTGATTGCCGCTCTTCAGGCTGGATTATTCACTTGCGCCGGTAACCGCGAAGGGCGCGGGTTGCCTTGAAGGGGCACGGCTTCAGCCGTGCCGTTAGGAGCGTAGAAACTTGGGCTTTAGCCCCAGAGGAAACTCGCATTTGGCTTCAATAGCGAAACCCCTCAGTGGCTAAAGCCTCTATTACTGACGTCGGGTTTCGGCGCGGCTAAAGCCGTGCCCCTTCAAAGCTAAATTTCTTCAAAGCTAACTTCCAAGGAGAGGCAGTGAGAAAAATTGCTTTTGCAGTCTTACTGATGTTTTTACTGACAGGTTTCGCGCCAGCCGCCGAGGTGTACCAGACAGGCAAGGTCGTCAAGTGGGATAAAGGCACTTATCCCGATGGAGAAAAAGACGAAGCCTTGGATCGTGTATCAGATCCAGGGCGACTCGCTGATGTACTCTGTCGCCCGTCACAAGGAAACCAAGCCCCAGATGCAGCCCGGCGACGTCGTGCAATACTTCGTTAAGGGCAATCAGATGAAGTTGATTAACGCTAGCGGGAAGAAGACTGAGTACCAGATTGTGGGGCAGTCGCAAGCGCCGCCGCCGCAGTGAAGAGGGCTGTCAGCTATGAGCCGTCAGTCTCACGGCATTGTCATCACGTGGGCGATTTTCATGTAGGCGCGATTTTTTGATCGCTAGGGAAACTCTGCTTAAGTCGCGGCAACGCCCTCAGCGGCTAAAGCCGGCTCATTTTGTTCCACTTTGCGGACCGCCTGAAGGCGGTCCCTTTCAAAGCAGTACTTGATCAGAGGTTCCCTGGCAGTGAAATCCGTTAGGCAGGCAAATTTTGGGTTAGCTGACGGCTGATAGCTAGTCCAGCGCCTGCTCCAAGTCAGCAATCAGGTCCTGCACATCCTCAATTCCCACGGAAATTCGCACCATCCCATCGGTAGGCCCGATCGCCTTTCTTCCCTTCTCCCCGATGGCCGCGTGCGTCATGGTGGCGGGATGCGAGATGAGCGATTCGACTCCGCCCAGCGACTCGCCCATAGTGCAAACGCGCACGCGCTTCAGCAGGCGCTTGGCGTTGGCCAGCGAGCCGGTCTCAAATGTGATCATGGAGCCGAAGCCTGACATCTGGCGACGCGCCAACTCATACTGCGGATGGCTCTTCAATCCCGGATAGAAGACCTGCTTCACCTTGCGATGGCCGCTGAGAAAGTCTGCCATGACGCGGCCGCTTTCGTCGTGCTGCTTCATGCGGACGGCCAGCGTCTTCACGCCGCGCAGTACCAACCAGCACTCGAACGGCGACATGATTGCGCCGACAGCTTTCTGAATGAAGGCCAGCTTCTCCGTTTGCTCTCTCGTGGTACACACCAGAACGCCGCCAAGTCCATCACTGTGTCCGTTGAGGAACTTCGTGGTCGAGTGCAGTACCATGTCCGCGCCTAACTTGATCGGCTGCTGAAAGTACGGCGACATGAACGTGTTGTCCACCACCACTTCGCAGCGCTTGTAAGCGATTTGGCTGACCGCCGCGATGTCGGTGAGTCCCATCAGCGGATTGGTCGGGGTCTCGATGTACACATAGCGCGTGTTCTTGCGGATGGCCCGCTCTACATTGCGCGGGTCAGTCGTGTCCACGTAAGTAAATTCGAGGCCGAAGTTAACCATTACCTGGTTGAAGAGCCGGGGCACGCCTCCGTAAAGATTGTTGGAGGCAACAACGTGGTCGCCCGACTTCATTAGCTGGCACATGGCACCCACCGCAGCCATTCCGCTGGCAAAGACCGGCGCCGCGAGCCCGCCCTCGAGCGAGGCGAGGTTCTGCTCCAGCCGCGTACGCGTGGGATTACCCGCTCGCGAGTAATCGTAGCCCTTGGTCACGCCCAACTCTTCCTGCGCGTAAGTGGAGGTAGCAAATATGGGAGGAGCGACGGCTCCCGTGGACGGATCGGGATCGTTGCCGACATGGATGGCGCGAGTGGAAAAACCAGCACTTCTGCTTAGGCATAAAAAATCATTTCACCACGGAGGCACGGAGAGCACGGAGTTTCAGAGCCGGCAGGAATATCGGGTATCCGAATTGCATGCAAAGGAATAGCAAATAGGAACGCGCCCACTAGCAGACGTAATGCGAAGGATTTCCGTAAATGTCTCATGGTCCCGAAACGCGCACTCTTAGGAAAGAAATTAGCAAATTCGTTCGCTGCCTCCGTGGTGAATCACTTTTTTTCGTTGAAGTGGAAAATGTCCTTCGACAGATACCGCTCGGCGGAATCGGGAATGATGGTCGCCACGCGCCTGCCCGGGCCCAGCCGTCGCGCGATTTCGATTGCACCGAAGACGGCTGCTCCGGCGCTCGATCCCCCCAGAACACCTTCGATTGCAGCCAGTTTCTTCACCATGTCAAACGCGTCGTGATCATTGACGGCGATGACTTCATCTGCGAGCGATAGATCGCAGGTCTTGGGAATGAAGCTGGCGCCGATGCCTTCCACCTGATGCTCGCCTTTCGGCCCTCCACCCAACACCGAACCCTGGGTCTCGATCACGATGGCCAATGCTCGAGGGTTGCGCTCTTTCAAATAGCGGGCCACGCCGGTGAAGGTGCCGCCAGTACCGGAACCGATCACTACGGCGTCAATCTGGCCGCCCATCTGGTCGAACAATTCGCGAGCCGTGGTCTCGTAATGGAAGTCGGGATTGGCCTGGTTTTCAAATTGTCCCGCGACAAATGAGTTGGCGGTCTTGGCGGCGCGCTCTTTCATGTAGCGAATGGCACCCTCCATGCCGTCAGACTTGAGGAGTGCGAATGACCTCCGCGCCCAGCGCTTCCATGAGAGTCACCTTCTCCTGGGAAAAGCCTTCCGGCACGGCCAGGACAGTCTTGTAGCCGCGACCCGAGCCGATCAGCGCAAGCCCAACTCCAGTATTGCCGGCCGTGGCTTCGAAGATGGTTGCTCCCGGCCGCAGGGCTCCTGATTGCTCCGCCTTGATAATCATGCCGAGGGCGGCCCGGTCTTTGATGCTGCCGCCAGGATTCAGGTATTCCAGTTTGGCGTAGACGTCGGCAACATTGGGTGGAACCACTTTGCGAAGATGAAGGATTGGAGTTTCGCCAACCAGTTCAGTAATGTCTTCGGCGACTCGCAGGGATGGCATTTCAGCAGTCTTCATGAGCACCTGGCACGAACCATCAAGCCTACGTGAAGCGGATTCGGTCGGTCAATGCATGGGTTCATATTGAATATGCTTGGATTCGGTCGGGAGTTCGCTCGCTCTTTGGACTTAGCTGTCAATACCTCACGAAATGGCGTCCAGAAACTGGCGAGGTGTAACGATACGGACGCTGGCCCAAGTAGACGGAAAATGCTTTGTGTTTCCGGTAACCAGGTAATGCGCAGTCGCAGCTTGCGCGCACTCCAGAAAAATATCGTCGTCGGGATCGGAACAGGCGCGGACCCGTTGGGTCGGCTTGATCCAGAATCCGCGTTCACGAATGGTGCGGAGCGTACCTTCGATTTCATTGCCACTTCGCTTGAAGCACGAGCGTCGAATTACTTCTTCGTACTCCGCGTAGATGTCGCCGCTGACGCAGAGGGAGTGTCTGGATCCAGTAGGATCATCAGCAAAACTCGCGCGGGTGGTCCTTGTGAGCTGAGTAGAGCGGAAATCAGGACATTGGTATCCAGAACAATCCGGATCATTGCTCCACGGGTTGCTGGCGATTACGACGCGCCTCGCGTGCAGCATTGATTTCCGAATCGATCTCTTCCATGGAGAGTCGATCCACTCCCAAGCGCTTCGCACTCTCCCAAGAATTTTGGAGCCACTCCGGGGCAGAAGTAGGCGTTATCGAGAGGATACTGATAGCCTCGTCGTCGGCTACCGACCGGCCCAGAAGGCTTTCGATGGCCATCTTCTGGTCCGGGGAAAGGTCTTTGGCCTTGTGAATCATGCTCTATCCAATGGATGATGCGGCTCTAATCCAGAGTATAGGTCTGATGCAAAGACTTGTCATGTAAGAATTGCGGTTGTCCGGAGTGCTTCGCGGTGCGTCATCGGGTGACTTGGAAATCCGAACCTCATCCCCAAAGCCCGAACTCAAGTTGAGCGCGCACAATACCGCGTGGACGCAACCTACTGCGCGCCGCCTTGCCCGGTTGTCGAACTGCGTTGCTGGCCGGCGTAGTATCCGCTGCGAGTACGGACCTGCAATTTCTTATACCCTTTGGCCTGGGCTTCTACCCTCACTGTGCGGTAACCACCAGCGCTCTGCGGTGTGCTGGGCTTGTATTCAATGGTGTACTGATTGCGGATGTCGTGCGCGATTTGCGAGGTAATGGCCTGGACTTCGCTCACGTCCTTGGGAAAGTACGCAACCCCTCCGGTGTCTTCCGCCATTTCCCGCAAGGCCCGGCGCGCCCGCTTGGAATGTTCGTCGCCCAGCAATCCAATGGTGTAAACCGTGGGACCGTTTTTCTCTTCCAGACGGCGCACCGCTTGTTCCAGCGATTCACGGCTGGCATTATCTTCGCCGTCGGTCACGACCAATAGGACCTTCTTTTCCAGCGCGCCACTCTTCTTCAAGTGGTCAGAAGAAGCAACCACGGCGTCGTACAGCGCCGTGCCTCCGCGCGCTTCAATTCGTTCCAAGGCATCTTTCAGCTTGGGAATTTTCGCGGTGTAGTCCTGGTCGAGAAAGTACTCCTCGTTAAAGTTCACCACGAAGACCTGGTCCTGAGGATTGCTGGACTGCACCAGGTTGATGGCCGCGGCATTCACTGCCGGACGTTTCTCTCGCATCGACCCGGAATTGTCGATGACGATTCCCATGGCGACCGGAATGTCCTCGCTGCGGAAGGAGGTAATCTTCTGCGGCTTGCCGTCTTCGTACACGGTGAAATCGTTCTTTGTCAGGTTCGTAATCAGCCGGTTGCGATCGTCGACCACAGTGGCGTGTAAGGTGACTTCATCGACTTCCTTCTTGAAGACAAAAACATCTCCCGACTGGCTTTCGGGCGCTTCGCCCTTGGGGACCTGCACCGTGTCCCCAGGCTGATTGGGCGCTGGCGGGACCGGAGCGGACTCCTGATCGTTCTGAGCTGGCGTATTTGCCGATGGCGTTTGTGGCGGCGGGGTTGGCGCGGGCGTAGATTGCTGGCTGGCGCCGGTTGGGGACGGCGCGGTCGTCGAAGTCTGAGCGACCATCCAGGTGCCCAGGCATAGAAACAGTGGAATGAGTGTTAAGAAGTAATGGCGGCTATTCCGTTGGTGCATAGTATCCCGTCTTGGCATATACGTGCAGCGGCGGCAGGCCCTTCGGAGGATTCAATTTCACTTTGATCTTCCGCCACTTACCATCTCGTACTGGATTGCTTGGACGGTATCCGAGCACATATTGGTTGCGCAGCTCGATGCCAATCTTCGTGGCTACATCCGCCAGTTCATTAGGATTACTGATGGTAAATGTCCGTCCTCCAGTCACTTCGGTCACGTCACTGAGCAAAGCGGGCCCTTCGCGTTCTTCCGGCGTTTTGAAGTTGAGGTCAAACAGGCCGATGCCATAAATCTGGACGTCGGCCTCTCTCACTATCGATTTAATCTCGCCTTCCGTGTACCGACTGTGGTTATCACCACCGTCGGAAATGATGAGCAGCGCCTTACGCTCGTAGTGGGCTTTGCGCATCCGATTCATGCCCAGGTAAATGGCATCCAGCAACGCGGTCCGGCCCTTCGGCTCGGCGTAAACCAACTTGCTTTGGATGTCTTCCACGGAAGAGGTGAAATCGACCAGCACCTCCGGCTTTTCCGAGAAGGTGATCAGGAAAAACTCGTCCTGTGGATTGGCCGTGCGGAAGAATTCGACCACCGCCTCGCGGGACTTGTCGATCTTGTCGGCCATGGAGCCGCTGTTATCGAAAATCACGCCCAGGGAAATGGGGGCGTCTTCGCTGGAGAAGTGCTTGATCTCCTGCGGCTGTCCACTGTCGCTAAGTTGAAAGTTCTCTTTTTCCAATCCGGTCACTAACCGGTTCATCGGATCGGTGACGGTCACCGGCACCAGCACTAAATCGACGTCTTTGCGAAGAGGCTTGGTGTGCGTCTTGAGGCTGGGATCGACAATGACACCGGGTGGTACGGCAATTCCAGCGGGAACCGCGTCAGGTTTCTTGGCTTCGTGAGGAACCAGATGTACGTTCTGGTCTTCGTCTTGAGCGTAACCGGGAACAGCTAACCAACCGGCCAAACAAAAAGCCGCACACAACAGAAGGACTCTTTTGGCTGCGCGCACGAGGGGTTGGACGGGCCGACTGGAAAAACGTCCCGACCATTGCCTTTGAAATGGGTACCGAATCGTAGAGCCGCTTGACCCGAACCCCGAACTACAACCGCAGGCCATAGCATCCTCAGGACTGTGGGGTGATGTTATCACAGCTAACCGGAGTCAGATAACCCTCACGGTGAGCGCTTCAACTGCCACAACTCCGCTCTCCCTGGTCGGTTTGATGTTGTTGCTGCGATTGGGGTTTCCTTTTGTTGAACTGCTACAATCGAGCTTCCTTCTCAAAGAGTTTTCTTGGTGTCAAACTTCATTTAGGAAGGTAGCAGTCATATGGCAAACGTCTTCCCTTTTCAGGCCCTTCGGTACGATTCGTCCAAGGTTTCACCCGACAAAGTTGTAACCCAACCGTACGACAAAATCACCCCGCCGATGCAGGAGGAGTATTACGCGGCAAGTCCTTACAATTTGGTGCGAATCATCCTAGGCAAGCCGCAGCCGGGAGATAACGATCAGCAGAATGTGTACAGCCGGGCCGCAGCTTCCTTGCAGCAGTGGCGGGCAGAACACATCCTGGTGCGCGACCCGGGACCAGCTATTTACCTCTACACGCAGACTTTCAAAGTGCTCGGGCGATGCGTCTGGCGCGACCGGCGAGAGGCGCGGCTTCATCGCGCTCGGTCAAGTGGAGGATTACGACAGCAAGATCGTCTTTCGCCACGAGCAGACGCTCAGCAAACCCAAGGCTGACCGGCTTAACCTTTTGCGGTCCACCAAGGCACATTGCGGCCAGATCTTCATGTTGTACAGCGATCCCGCCGGAGAAGTGGACAAGGCGCTCGCGCAAAGCGGGCCTGCGACGGTTGAGGTGCGCGACCAGTACGATGTAATTCACCGGATGTGGAAAGTCTCCGATCCCGCCGTCATTCGCGCGGTGCAGGCGAAGATGGCTGACAAAAAGTTGATCATTGCTGACGGTCACCACCGCTACGAGACCGCCCTCACCTATCGCAATGAGATGCGCAATAAAGCTAACGTCGATTTGAAGGCGCCGTTCGAGCGAGTGATGATGACGTTCGTCAACATGGACGCTCCCGGGCTCGTGGTCCTCCCCACTCATCGAGTGGTGTTCGGGATGGAAGGCTTCGACCTCTCCAGAATTGGGGCTAAACTGGAAGAGAATTTTGAGATCGAATACCTGGGAGCGGTGACTGACGCAGAGGCCGCGCTGTCCCAACTCCGCCAGGCTGGCAAAGATAGAACTGCGTTGCTCGCAGTTACTTCGAACGGAACCTTCCTGCTGCGCTCCCGGCCACAGCAGTATTCGAAAAAACTCGACGGCGTCTCAGAACGCCAGCGCGTACTAGACGTCGTACAGCTGCACAAGCTGATTCTGGAAGATGCCCTCGGAATGTCGGAGGAAGACATTCGCGATCAGAAGCATCTGAAATACGTGCGTGACGCCCACGAAGCCATTGACGCTGTGCGAGGCGGTGCCAATGTTGCATTCATTATCAACCCGGTCCGCATGGACCAGATGCGCGAGGTCGCTTTCGCCGGCGAGGTTTTGCCTCAGAAATCCACGGACTTCTATCCCAAACTGTTGAGCGGCCTGACCATCTACTCGCTGGAGGAGGCCTCCCAGGGATCGGCATCGGGGAGGCACTAGATTGCCGTTTCGCGGCCGCAGATTGCGGCTTTCTTTGGTTGTCATTACCGGCGTGGCTGTGCTCCTTGCGGCCCTCGTGGCACGCCACGCCATCGTTCACGCGCAATCGGCCAGCCAGAATCAGCTCTCCGTTTATTCGCCGCAAACGTCCTATTCCGTCCCTTTACTGGATGTAAACGGCCAGTCCTACATCGGGTTGGTCGAATTATTTGAGCCGTTGGGCACGCTGGACGCACGCGCTGATGGCAAGAAATACAAAGTGCGCTTTACTGCACCGGGCGGTCGTCCCCTGGAGCTGCAATTCACCGAAGGTAAGGACAAGGGCAAAGTTCGCGGCAACGGATATAAACTCCCAGGCAATTTTGTTCTGCAGAATGGGCGCGGCTATGTTCCGTTGTCCGTCGCCAGCGATCTGGTTGCGAAGCTGCTTGGGACCGACACGGAATTTCATCCGGCGGCACGGCGTCTGTTGATCGGCAATGCGACCGTGCGCTATACCCTGGAGCTGCACAAGGACCCGTCACGGTTGTTGCTGGGCTTCTCGGCACCGGTGAATCCAACGATTGCAACCGAGCCCGGACGCGTGCGCCTTACTTTCCGCCGCGAACCGATCGTTGCGCCGAGCACCGAAGCCATTCCTTACACCGACCCCTTGATCACGGGAGTAACCTTTTCGGAGCATGATGGGCTGGCTGAGATCGATATAACCGGCACGGCGCCGTTGATGGCCAACTTCGCCGACGGAGGCAAGACCATCATCGTTACTGGCGCTCCCGCGCCGCCGCCGCCTCAGCAACCGCCGCCCCCAACGCCGGTTCCAGCAACTACGCAAGCCCAGACGCCGCAGCCGCGACAGCCTGCTGCGCCGCGATTCCTGGTGCTGATCGATCCCGCGCACGGTGGCAACGATATTGGAGCAGCCATTACCCCGTCGCTTCCGGAGAAGGACGTGGTGTTGGCGCTGGCACGGCGGGTGCAGCACGAGCTCCAAAGCCGTGGCATTGCAGCCGGACTGCTGCGGACTTCAGACGTTGCGATCACTCTCGACCAGCGCGCAATCTCGGCGAATGCGGCGCGTCCGGCGCTTTACATCTCGTTGCACGCTGCCAATACCGGACGGGGCGTCCACGTGTTCACCGCGATGCTGCCTGCGGCGAACTTGTCACCGCAGGGGTTTCTGCCGTGGGACACAGCGCAGGCCGCGTTCCTCGACCTAAGTGGCTCGGTAGCCGGCTCGGTGGCCGCGGAACTTGAGTCCCGCAAACTGCCCAATACCACGCTGGTGGCGCCTCTTCGTCCGATGAACAATATCGCCGCTCCTGCGATTGCCGTCGAGATTGCGCCTCCGAGCGAAAATATCGGCGAGATCGCGAGCGCGGAGTACCAGCAGCAGGTGGCGCAATCGATCGCTGCCGGCGTTGCTGCCGATTCGCAGCAAGCTGCCGCAGGTGCGACCATGACCCGGCGAGTCCTGGTGATGTTCGGGGTGCTGGCGGTGATCGCCCTCGGCCTCGCGTTTTACGCTTTGCACTTGAAGCGCAAGGTCGCCCGCGATGAGCAACTCGCTGCGCAACAACAACTGGCACTTGCTCCGCCCTCCAATGGTCCGCCCACGCCAGTCACGCTTTACATCGCTTCCGACAACGATGGCACGCTGCGCCGAACTCAGGTCAATGTGACCCTGCCACCGGAGCGCACCGAGCGTGCCCGCGCTGTGCTGCGGGCGCTTTTCGGGCAGTATTTGCAACCGTCGTCGCCACATCCGATCGGCGCGGGCGCGAGATGTCCGTGAAGTTTTCTTACTCGGCGACGATACCGCCATAGTGGATACGAATGCCGCATTCGCTGACGCGCACCCCTCGGGTGTGCTCGCGGAGGAGCTAACGGTCGCCTCCATCGTGGTCACGCTGAACGCCAACGACAGCAAAATTCAACGCGTGAAGATCCTGGTCAACGGACAAGAGCGCGACACCCTGGCCGGGCACGCCGACTTGCGTCGATTCTACCAAGCCAGCAATATTGGGCAGGTCGTGAGGGATTTGCAGTGACCCTACCGCGCATTGGTGTTTTCGATTCGGGTGTCGGCGGCCTTACCGTACTAAGGGCCATGGCCGAACAGTTGCCCGCGCATTACGTCTACTTTGGAGACACGGCTCGCCTGCCTTATGGAACCAAGTCGGAGGAGACCGTCGCGCGTTATGCCATCGGGGCCACACGTTTTCTGGAAACGCAGAATATCGATCTGCTGGTAATCGCCTGCAACACCGCAACCGCTCTGGCGTTTCCGCGCATTCAGCAAGCCGCCTACGTGCCGGTGGTCGGAGTGGTTGAGCCGGGTGCGACCATGGCGGCCGAGATGAGCAAGAGCCGCTCCGCTATCGTGATTGCCACCGAAGCTACCGTGAGCAGCCATGCCTACCGTGACGCCCTGCAGCGATACGGTCTGGCAGCCTACGAAAAGGCCTGCCCACTTTTCGTGCCATTGGTTGAGGAAGGGTGGATCGAACATCCCGTAACCGAGCAGGTTGCGAAAATCTATCTCGGCGAGGCACTGCAGCAAGCTCCGGAGCAGGCCGATGTTCTGGTGCTGGCTTGCACGCACTATCCGCTCATCGCGCCGTTGCTGCGTCGCATAGCCCCGAGCACATGCAGATTGTGGACTCTGCCGAATCAACCGCGAGCACTGTCAAAAAGATCATCGAGGGGGTCGTGATTTGTCATCCTGAGCGGAGTGAGGGAGCGTCAGCGACCGAACGAAGTCGAAGAGCCTGCCCCGAGCCTGCCGAGGGGACCCCTATAACTGGAAGTATCTCCCCCACCGAACATCGCACCTTCCGCTTCTATGTCACCGACTCCACCGACAAATTTAAACGCCTGGCAACGCGCTTCCTCGGCCGCCAGGTGGACAACGTCGAGCACGTGGATCTCGGGGGATAGGTTGCAAACCACCGTCACCCGCTTACTGAGGGCTGATAGCTGACGGCTGACAGCTAACGTACAATCACCCTCAATGATCTATCGCTCCGACAATCGTTCTCCTGAGCAGATGCGGCCGGTCAACATCGTCCCCGACTTCATCTCTACCGCCGAAGGCTCGTGCCTGATCGAGCTTGGCAACACCCGTGTCATCTGCACCGCCACCATCGAAGACACCGTCCCGCCGTTTCTGCGCAACCGTGGCAAAGGCTGGGTCACCAGCGAATACGGCATGTTGCCGCGCTCCACGCTGACACGCACCCCGCGCGAAGCCGCCAGGGGCGGCCAGAAGGGACGCACCCACGAGATTCAGCGACTGATCGGCCGTTCGCTGCGCGCCGTGACCGACATGGAGAAGCTAGGCGAACGCACCATCTTCCTCGACTGCGACGTGATTCAGGCCGATGGAGGAACGCGTACGGCGTCCATTACCGGCGCATTTATCGCCATGGGTCTGGCGATGCGCCGCATGATTGAGTCGGGCGCGCTGACCGTCGCGCCCATCCGCGACTATATCGCCGCCACCAGCGTGGGCATCGTCGACGGAGAGATCATGCTCGATCTCTGCTACGAAGAAGACGCTCGCGCCGACGTGGACATGAATCTGGTAATCACCGGCAGCAAGAAAATTGTCGAAGTGCAGGCCACCGCCGAGCACCGTCCTTTCGACGATGCCCAACTGGCCAAGATGATGGCGCTGGCGAGGAGTGGCATCGAGTCGCTGATCGTGCGCCAGCAGGCGGTGCTGACGGGGCTGCCGCTGAGGCAGTGATTACAGGGCTGGACTTTCGCGCAATGTATATACATAATTGTTATGGCAAGGGGCCGACTTGCGGTTCAGCTGGGACGAACGAAAGAATCGAAGCAACCGGCGAAAGCACCGCGTCAGTTTTGAAACCGCAGCCTTGGTTTTCGACGATCCTTGCCATATCTCTCACCTTGACCGCGAAGTCGAGGGAGAACTGCGATGGCAGACCATCGGCATGGTGAACGGTATTCACGTGCTGCGGGTCGTGCACACAAGTCCGAAGTCCGGCGATGAAGAAGAAGAGAACATCCGCATCATCTCAGCGCGAAAGGCAACCCCGCAGGAGCGGCGCGTCTATGCGCACGGCGAGTAGGCCGGTGGGCAAGAGTGCTGGAAACGGGCAACGGCTTACCACGAAACAGAAGCGGGACTTAGCCGCCTTGGCTGCCCTGCCAGATGATCGAATCGACACATCGGACATTCCGGAATTACCTCTTCGTGCCTGGAGGGACGCGGTACGGGGAAGGTTCTATCGTCCCGTGAAGCAAGCTGTCTCATTGCGTCTCGATGCCGACGTCGTAGCTTGGCTGAAAAAGCCCGGCAAGGGATACCAGACTCGAGCGAATCGCCTGCTTCGTCAGCAAATGCTGGCGGCCATGCGAAAACCCTGAGTTGACCTGTGATCATGCTCGATCTCTGTTAGGAAGAAGACGCGCGCGCCGAACTAGTGATCACCGCAGCAATCGTTAGGTTTCCCATAAGAGGAATTGCGCGCTTACAGGCCCTGCAACGCGAAAAATCCATTTGGAGGTACTCCAAGGCAGCCCGCAATCTCTGAGCCTCGCCTAAGGGCCCTCCAGCCCTCGCAATGGGCATTCCGGAAACTGATAGATGTAGCCTAATCGTGGTCTGGCAAATAACCATCTAAGTATTGACTATAATCTCGAATATTTGGCACTTAAGTGCATAAACCAGGAATCGAAGGTTCGATCCAGGCTGAAAGGTAGAAACTCTCATGGAAACCATCGCCGAATACAAAGCTCGCATCCTGTCTTACATCGAAGGCAAGGACCCGCTCGAGGTCCAGCACAAGACGCCGGAGCTTCTGGCGGACATGGTCGTTTCAGTTCCAGACAAGAAACTCTACGAGCGCCCCTCGCCAGACAAATGGTCGGTGGGAGAGTTGCTGGCCCACTTTGCCGATGCTGAGATCGTCAGCACATGGCGCTACCGCCAGATGATCGAGCACGACGGCGGCCCGCTGCCGGGCTACGATCAGGAGTTGTGGCACAAGCTGGGTGATTACCCATCGCGCAGGCCCGAGGAGTCGTTGATGTTGTTTCGCCTGCTGCGCGAGGCCAACCTGCGAATGTTCGCCCAACTCACGCCTGCAGAGTGGCAGCGCAACGGCGTTCATGCGGAGCGCGGTCCGATGACCGTCCGCGACCTGGCGGTGCAAATCGCCGGCCACGACCTGAACCATCTGGAACAGATACGGAAGATCCTGGGAGAGTGACCGCGCCGATAGTGGTGGAGATCGCATTGGGGTGGGGCTGTTTGACAGTTATCGATCCACCCGCGGTGCCGTGTGCAAGAGAAAGCCGCCCGGATGGCCGAGCGGCGTAACCTAAGGATCTTCCTTTCGTTCCCCCGGCTATCACCACCCGAAGCGGCAGGAATCACTGACAAATCATAGCCCGAAGCTGTGAAATCACGGTGGATGCCGCGGACAGGGGTTTCTCGATTACTTCCGCCACTCCCGTGACCAGAACTAACAGCTCCGGCCTCCCGTGTCCCAGGCATTCGAGTGCGCTCGTTTCCCGGTCCAATTCCATTGGAGCCACGAGGAGGAAAGCCCATGTACGCCAAACAGCAAATCTGCAAATCGCTAGCCCCCCGAATTTCTAGTGTGGCGACGGCTGCCATGGCGATAGCAACTGTCTTTATGCTGGCCGTTTTGCTTCAATCGGCGCAGGCGCAGACTTTCACGGTGATTCACTCATTCAACGGGGTTGACGGGGCGTTCCCCCAATCCGGCCTGACAATTGCCGGGCCGGGAGTTTTCTATGGAACAACAGGGGAAGGCGGCGGCATCTATGGCAACGTTTTCCGACTGGCCGGTTCCCCCAGCTTGGGGTGGACGCTCAGTCAGCTTTACTACTTCACTGGAGAGACTGACGGCAACGAGCTTCGGTCAGGCGTAATCATCGGTCCCGACCACGCCCTGTATGGCAGTACCATCCGTGGCGGAACTGGGGCCGGCTGTGCCAAGGACCCCACGTATGGCTGCGGGACCGTGTTTCGCCTGGCGCAGCCTGCGACTGCCATGGCCCCCTGGACTGAAAACATCCTCTATCGTTTCGCGGGCGGAAGCGATGGAGTCTATCCGCAGTCGGATGTCAGCTTCGACCAATGGGGAAACCTCTACGGCACAACCTGGGTGGGTGGCTCGGGGGTCAGCCAGGACTGCCCCGACGGATGCGGGGTGGTTTACCAGTTGAGGCCTTCGGGCGGCGGTTGGACAGAAAGCGTGGTTTGGACCTTTCGAGATATCGACGGAGAATTTTTCTTTAGCGGTGTTGTCGCTGACCCTTCCGGTAACCTTTACGGCGTGGCCGCGCTAGGCGGTCAATACGGTCGTGGCGCCATTTACCAGTTGTCGCCCACCGCGTCCGGTTGGACGCACAAGACCCTTTACAGCTTCACCGGCCACGCTGACGGAGGGATTCCCACCGGGGGGTTGATTTTCGACGCCTCTGGAAACCTGTACGGCACGACCTCGACGGGTGGCAGTGGCGGAGGCGGTACCGTCTTCGAACTCACACCGACCCACGACGGCTGGAACTTCAACACTCTTTACACGCTCCCCGGAGATTGGCTAACCCGAGGCGGCCCCAGCGGCAAGCTGGTCATGGATGCCGCCGGTAACGTCTATGGCACCCAGAATGGGGAGGGTGCTCATGGTAGGGGTTCGGTTTTCAAGCTGACGCACTCGACCACCGGCTGGAGCTACGCATCGCTCTACGACTTCACTGCCCAGGCAGACGGCGGGTGGCCAACTGGCAGCTTGGTCCTCGATGCGGAAGGCAACATATACGGCATGACGACATACGGTGGAACCAGCGGTTGCTACTGCGGAGTTATCTTCAAGATCGCGCCGTAACTGAAACTCTGAGGCGCACAGCGTCTTGCTTTAATGGCCGACAAATCGCGATTGCACCAGGAATCCCCTGACTGTAAGTGACGGCATCCGGGAACGACCCTCACTCCGCTCACAAGTTTTGTCCTCCAACACTGACAAATATGACAGTACCTTGAAGCGTGTCAGTATGCATCAAACACTTTGAGTCATGGAGGACTCTATGAGCAACAAGCATCTCCCTCGGCTCTTCGCGCAAGCGCTAAACGAAAAACGGCTTGAACTCTTCGATGAGTTCATCCACCCGGAGTACAACAACCACAACGCATACGTACAGCCGGGCCCGGCGGGTGTCAAAGCATTCTTTCGGCACTACCTCGACGCGTTTCCCGACACGAAAGTTGTGATGGAGGACGTGATCGAAGAGGGCAATCGCATCAGCGCCCGCTTTACCTACAACGGAACCTTTAGCAAGCCGTTCATGGGTTATCGGCCCAATGGTACAGCGGTCCAAATGCGAAGCATCGACATCTGGCGCGTCGAGGACGGGAAGTTCATAGAACACTGGGACGAACTGAATCTGCTGGAAGTATTCCAGCGGATCGGCGCGGCGACGGTGAGCAAGCCGGAGGGACAATGAACCATCTGGTATTGCCGGTGTCTCTGATTGGCATCCTAAGCACGGCAGTGGTTTGTGGCACGGACATGTTCTTTTTGACTGTCGGCCGCCCTGCTCTCAGGTTGGCTTCGCCATCTGCCGGAGCCGAAGTCATGGGATTTATCCATATCTTCGGTGACGCGCGGATGCCGATCTGGGGCGTGTTGGCGATCTTGTCGAACTTCTTGCTGGCCTTGTTCAGCAGGAGTGGACATCGCGGGTTCTATTTCGCCTCGCTCTCTATGCTGATCGTGTTCGTCGTTATCTACAATCGTTTGTCAAAGCCAATCAATCGGCTTCAAACCAAAGCGGCAAAAACGGGAGTGAGGCTCGACAAGGCTCGAGAGCTGCAGGCGTCGTGGGATCGATCAGTAATGATCCGTACTCCGCTGCTCGTTGCGTCCCTGCTCGCCCAGTGCCTGGCATTGCTAGCCACTTCGGCGTAAATGCGCCTGTAGTCTCGCCTTTCAAGAGCAAGAAGAAGGCACACGCTGACAATTGCGCCTTTATGGCCCTCAGCCCGACGTGCGGACCTTTCCCGACGCTGTGACTATTCCCAGATAGCGGTCAACCGGGAACTTGGCTTTCCGTAGATAGCTGGCGAGAACAGCCCAAGTCGTACCTAATCAGCATCTGGCCGGGCAAGACCCAAACGACGCCCGCTTGCCCTTTTCGGCGGATGAGGCGAATTGAAAAGAAATGGTAGGCGCGAGGAGACTCGAGCCCCTGACCTCTACCGTGTCAATTTTGAGGTCACACACCTAAAACCCTTTCCTTATCCAGCTTTTCCGCATTCTAGATATCGCAAAAAGGGCCCAGAATTGCCGAGTTTTGATGGCGAGTTGATGGCAGGTTTTGCTTCACTGCTCCCGAGAACACTTTTGCAAAACCCTCGGCTGGGAGAGGAGCCGCCGCCCGCTGGGATGACTTCCGGCTTATCCACCACTCGCCGGTAACTAGTTCCGCGCTGTCGATTGCGAGTGAGATGGTTGATATCTCAACAGCTATCTTGGACACCAGGCCGCAGGCGACCGACAGCACTGCCGCGCGGGCACGAGGAAATGCAAGCAGCCGCTTGCTCGCGCACGAATTACTTCAGGAAATAGGCATCACTTCGCAGGCGAATACCAGATGGGCGAGGTATAAGCGCGGTCGGTGACAGTCATCGGAACCTCGGGGGCCATCTTGATGCCGAAACGCTTCTGGTCATAGGCCGTCCAGCGTGGCGATGGAATCTGGATCACACGCACGTAATAAAACGCGCGCTCGCTCGCGTCAAACGCCGGGTCCTTCCAGCATGCCGACAGTGTCGTCGCGCCGATGGTGTTGGTATAGCTTGCGTTCGCTACGTCCACGGTACTGCCGACTGGGGTCTTGCATCGTCCATCCGGGCCGATCTTGCGCCCGCCGGAGACCGCTACGTCGAAGATGCGCTCTTGCGCCTTGCCGTCTTTGCCGAGCCAGCCCTTAATAATCTGGATGCGGTCGATGTTGGGACCTTCCGGGTCGCGCACCGCGTGAACCATGAATACGGGCCGCTTGCCAGCCGGAGCCTTGAGGAGATTACCGCCCATGGGAACTCCGTGAGCGTAACCGTTGGCCGCAAAGTCCGGGCGATCATTGTCCGCCGGCACGAAGTCCCAGCCCGCGAACACACGCACGACCGGACGGTCGCCGGTTGTGGCATAGACTTCCTTGCGCTTGAGCGCATCCCAGATGGCTTCGCGCGTATTCTCGCGCGCCCACACGCCACCCAGTCCCGCCGCTTGTTCCTGCCAGACCGAGACCAGCGGCCCTTTCTTGGGATCGTTGCCGACCATGGCGAGTGGGGTCTTCCAACGCTCGGGTGATGGCAATCCGTTGGCAAACTCACCGAAGAAGTTGTCTTCCCTCGTGGTGATGACGCCGACATGGGCATCACTGCCGCCGATCAGGCCGGTTTGGTAGGGATTGGCTCCGAGCTTGGCTTCCAGCTCCAGCCCCAGCTTGAGCGCCGAGCGGGCGTAGTTGCCGTGGAGCACGCTATTTTCCGCAGGCGCCATCTTGCTGAAGTTGATGTCCCAGCGCTCGAAATTGGCGAATTCGTCGTTCGGCGAAAGGAAGGGATGGGTTTCGCCGTCACCCTTGATCTGCGTCGCCTCCAGCAGTGGCTCATGACTGGCGCGCGCCTCGGCGTAGTCCCGGGTCATGGGTTTTCCGTCGAAGGTCTCCGCCGTGTACATGACGCCATTGCTCAAGTTGCCGTTGTGCGGAATGGCGAGCACCTGCCCGCCCGTCTTGGTCGCATAGGCATCCATGTACTTCCAGAGGTCCGCGGGGTCCTGACTGTCGAAAGTGGAAAAGGGAACGACCTGACTCACTCGGTCTGCGTTGTCGCGGAAGATTACGGTGCGATGAAGGTTGTTGCCGCCGGGTGCGGAAGTCCATTCGAAGCCGTGCAGCGTGGTGAAAACGCCGGGCTGGTTCCACTTCTCGGCGGCAGCGGTGGCGTGCGCCCAGGCTCCAGCGGTGAGCTTGTCGCTGTTGAAGATAGGCTTGCCGGTTTGCATGGAGACGACGGCTTCGATGGCGGCTTTGACACCTTCCTGAGGCCCCTGCTTCGACATCTCGTACCATCGCTTGCCTTGCGGGTTGGCAAGCAGGTCGGGGCTGCCGGCACGAATTTGCTCGGATATGCCGAGATACTCGGCATGGTCGGTGATGGCGAGCCAGTCCAGCGGCCGGTCGATTTTGACCTTCATGCCGTTGTCGACCGTGACCTCCTGGCCAGTGGCGAACTTGAAGAGATCATCGGGGCCTAGCGTTATCCCGAACATCCCCGCGTCGAAAGAGTACCCGGTGTGGTTATGGGCAGCGCCCCAGTACACCCGGTCCGGAATGGCCGTGCTTGTCGGCTTGGACGCTTGCTGTGGTGAAGCCGCAGCAAGTACCACGAGTTCATTTTTTTGCGCATCGGCAGTTGCGGATGAGTGCCGGCGAAGAGCAGAACGGACCGCATAAGTACCAACCACCGCGAGGCCGAGGATCACCAGCGCCACCGTCCGCTTCTTGAAGTTTGCGAGATTAATGTTCATGAATCCTCTTTCACACGAGGATGTCGTGCGGGGCGATCGCCACGCACAATCCTTGGGCGTTTCCGAAAGCGAGCATGGGGGAGCAGCGGATGCGACTACTTCGTACATCCTTGATTGTTCGCGGTCTTGACGCAGGTGGTGCCACCCGGTCCCTGGGCTACGCCTTTTCCATTCTTCGTCTTGGCTTCTCCACCTTTTGTGGTTTGAGTAGTGGTCACTCCATTCGAATTGGTATGTGCGACAGCAGCATTGCCCGTGCGGTGGTTGACCGCAGCGGCGCTGTTAGCCCCTTGAGCTGTACTAACTCCGCCTTTGCTGGTCGTGGTAGTTGTTACGCCGTTCGAATTCTTCTGGGCGACTGCAGCATTGCCGGTGTTCGGGTTGACTGCAACGGCGGTCTTCCCATTGCTACAAATGGTCTCACCGCGGCGATTCTTGACGCACTCTCCCGCGAACAAGCTGGAAGTGAGAAAGAGGCACGTTATCAATAAAATACTTTTCATTTGAATCTCCACTAGTAGATTCGCACATCGGGTCGCCCCAAAGATATTGAAATGCGACGCCCGACCTACGAGTGTCACTTCGCCTCTTCGACGACCGCCTCGACCTTTCCGTTTTGGATCGCACGTTTGAGTGCGGCGTGGTCTGACTCGTTCTGGTCGGCGTAAGCAAAGGAGAAGGCGGCAACCGCCTTGTCGAACGTGTCGCTCTTGCCCAAGTACCCGCTGATCATCGCGGGTTCACCGGAACGCGCGTGGGAGAGCGCCAGCGAGTAGCCGCAAAATTGGGTGAAGAGGGCCATCCTGGCGGCCTCGAACGTCTCGACGGGAAACTTGATCTTGACGTCGCGGAGCTGGCGAACATAGTAGTGACGTCCTCTACTGCCCTGTGTCCATCCGAGGAAGATGTCGCTGGACGGCTGCATGAGCCGGATGCCGTTCACCACACGCTCTCCGTGGTTGGCGAAGACGCTCTTTCCCGCGAAGCCCTCCAGTACCGAGGCGCGTGCCTCCTTGATTTGGAGAATGAGAGGATCTCTTCCGCGGGCCATCAGCAGAAGCATGACGCAGGCAGTGCCGACGCTTCCAACGCCCACGACCTTGATCGCAGCGTCCACCGGCTCGTAGTGATCGAGCAACATGCGGTGGCTCGGCCCCAGGGTTTCACGGTAGCGGGCGAAGGCCTGTTTGACTTCCGAGTGGATCTCCCCGGGGGTGTGACCTTTCCAGTGGAAGATAGCCGGGAGCTGGTCTTTGAAGTGCGTCGCTCCAAGCGAATCGTCCACGAGCTTCGGAAAGAGGCCTTCGGAGGTGCTGCTTTCGCGGGCCTTCGCCAGGCGCTTCATAGCGCGCTGGCGGATGGCGGAGTCCTTAACACTCGCGAGCAACATGTTCGCCTCGAGGGCGAAATACCACAGGTCCAGCACCTTCATTTCGCTGAACTCGGCCATGCGCTCTCGGTACGACCGGACGCAGCCGAGGACCGCGTCCTTGGCGACGGATTCGCTGAGGCCGTTGTCGCGGCAGGCGACTACGACGCTCGTGGCCAGGCGCTTGAGGTCCCACTCCCACGGCGCCGGGAGGGTCTCATCGAGGTCGTTGAGGGCGAAGATGACTTGCCGCTCCGCGGTGGCGAGACCCCGGAAGTTGACCAGATGGGAGTCTCCGCCGCACTGCACATGGATGCCGGTAGAGGGTGTGCCTGCCAGATCCTGCGCCATGGCGAACGCCGAGCCCCGGTAAAAGGTGAACGGGGACTGCACCATGCGCCCGTGGCGAAGGGAAAGAAGATCGGGGAGGCGCCCCTCGTCGGTCTTCAGCACCACGCTGACCGGATCAGGACGGTTGTGCGGCGGCTTCCATTCAGCATGAGAGGCTCGCGGACATTTGTCTCGCAGAGCTTTGCCCATCGCCGCCAGCTCGGCTAGCGAGTGCTGCGTCTGAAAGGACTGGGGCTCAGTTTTGCCGGGTCTGCGGGACTTTGGCGGTGCAAGTGTGGCTGCGTGTGACATGGTGACGCTCCCTTACAGCCCCAAGACAGACCGAGGCCTTTTCTATGAGTAACGTGTTTGTCACAAACAACTCTGTGATGGAGGTCACACGATGGGCGGATTGCGCCTAAGATCACGGACAAGGTAGTTGGCCCTAGTTGATAGCTGTCGATATCAGGACAAGTTGTATGTAATCAAGATCTGGGCCGGCCTTGCCCTGTCGTCAGATGAAGCGAATTGAAAGAAATGGTAGGCACGAGGAGACTCGAACTCCTGACCTCTGCCGTGTCAAGTTAGAGGTCACTCCTCCCGCCCCGCTAGTAATCGTCTGACCGCGCATGATGGGTGTTCCGAGACAGACCTCAACCGCCTCGCCACTCCCTCGCGCACGACACAGGAATTCAGTTAGAATTCTCTGTTCTGCAACTGTGGCCTTTCTGCTCTTGCAGACCGACTTCAAATTCCATTCATACGGGCGCGCCGCGCCTGAGGAAGGTTCTGCCATGAAACTTACTCCCGGAAAACTTGCGGGCATCAAGGCCGTTTCGAACCAGCGCGGCGTTATCGCCGCGGCCGCCATGGACCAGCGCGGATCGCTGAAGAAAGCGCTGGGCACCTACGCCACCGATGACGGCCTGATAGAGTTCAAGATCAACGTCTCCGAGGTACTGACCAAGCACGCCAGCGCCATCCTGCTCGATCCCGAGTGGGGGCTGCCTGCCGCCAAGCGCCGCGCCAAGGGCTCGGGCCTGCTGCTCGCATATGAAAAGACCGGCTATGACAAGCAGTTGCCGGGCCGCCTGCCTGACCTGCTCGACGCCTGGTCGGTGAAGCGCCTGAAGGAAGCGGGCGCAGATTGCATCAAGATCCTGCTTTACTACTCGATCTACGATGACCAGAAGATCAACGATTTGAAGCATGCCTGGACGGAACGCATCGGCGATGAGTGCAAGGCCAACGACATCCCGTTTTTCCTGGAGCTCGTCGGCTACAAAGAAGGCGTAGACGAAAAGGGCGCGGAGTACGCGAAGCTGAAACCCACAGTTGTGGCGAAGTCGATGGAGGAGTTCACCAAGGACCGCTACGGCGTGGACGTGTTGAAGGTCGAGATTCCGGTGAACCTGCAGTTCGTCGAAGGCGCGAAGTCGTTCAAGGGCACCGCGGCCTATACGAAGAAGGAAGCGCTTGATCACTTCCGCGCCGCCGCCGGTGCGACCAACAAGCCGTTCATTTATCTATCGGCGGGTGTCAGCAATCCGGAGTTCATTGAGGACCTGGAATTCGCCGCCGAATCGGGCGTGAAGTTTAACGGTGTGCTCTGCGGCCGCGCCACCTGGAAAGACGGCATTCCCATCTTCGCCGAGAAGGGCGCAACCGCTTTTCGCGCCTGGCTGGAAGATGAAGGCGTGAAGAACATCACCAACGTGAACAATGCGCTCAAGGCCGCTACTTCCTGGTACAGCATCTACGAGGTGCAGGAAGCGGTCGCTAGCCGGTAGACTCTGGATGAAAATCAAACTTTGTATTTGCGAATGGAGTCTGCGAGCGGACATTCCAGCGCCGTAGGCGCGAAACAGTTTAGCCCAGCACGCAGCTGAACGCGGAGTGCTGGGTAGGCTGGAAATCGATCCGAGTCCCTTCAGGGACGGCAGGGTTGGTTGTTACACAACCTCTTTATGTTCGAATTGACGAGGACAGTCAACAATTTGATGGCGCGCGGGAAACTCTGCGCGCCATTGTTGTGAGGCCCGCCCGTCGCAGAACTTCCCCGGGCCCACACTTCGATAGATATTATGAAAAATAAACTTGGTCTTATGAGATCACGAGCAGACATATTTCTTACTTCCATCGCAGTAGTCACTATCACCGCGGCACTTTGCCTGCCGCCTTCGTCCGCTGCCCAGAGTTCCACCTTCCGCAATGCTCCGCAATCGGTAGCTGAGATGAAGAATCCCTACAAGGGCGCCTCCGCCGTCGCTGCCGGGAAGAAGCTTTACGTACAAGATTGCGCGCAGTGTCACGGCGCAAATTTGCAGGGAATGGGACCGGCGCCTGCGCTTGACTCAGCCAGGGTGAAAAACGCCAAACCTGGAGAAGTGTTCTGGTTCATTACCAAGGGAAAGCTGGAGTCGGGCATGCCCTCGTGGGCGAACCTGTCGGAGCAGCAGCGTTGGCAGATCGTGAGTTTCCTGGAGTCACAGGGCAACATGAAGGCCGAAGCGAAGTGAGCATCCGCCGTCAAAAATCATTTACCACGGAGGCACAGAGGACACAGAGTTTTTGATTGTCTCCCCGTGATCTCCGTGCCTCCGTGGTGAATTTTCACTGGGTGCAGCTTGGGATTCGTTTTTGTCACGGCTGCGATGATCCAAAATCCGCTATAACAGAGCTGTGGCAAGCAATCCTTTTTTCGCTCCCAAGACGGTCTTAATCACAGGCGCATCCAGCGGCATCGGACTGGAACTGGCGCATCTTTTCGCGCGCGATGGTTATCGTCTGGTGCTGGTGGCGCGTAATCGCGGTGCGCTGCGCGAACTCGCTGACGACCTGCAATCACGCTACAACGTTACCGTACGGGTGTCGCCCAAGGACCTGGCGCATCCGGCGGCGCCAACTGAGCTGTACCAGGAATTGCAAGAGGCTGGCATCGTTCTCGACGTGCTGGTGAATAACGCGGGCTTCGGCGGCGGCGGAGCGTTTCTTTCCACCGACTGGAACAACGAAGCCGAGATGATGCAGGTGAACATGGTGGCCTTGACCCACCTCACCAAGTTGTTTCTTCCGCAGATTCGCGCGCGCGAAGGCAAAGTGCTGAATGTGGCCAGCACTGCCGCGTTTCAGCCCGGACCCTTTATGGCGGTCTACTACGCTAGCAAGGCATACGTATTGCATTTCACCGAAGCGCTGGCGGAAGAGTTGCGCGATACGGGCGTTACCGTCACCTGTCTCTGTCCCGGGCCGGTGAAAACCAACTTCCAGAAGCGCGCCCATCTCGGCGACACCAAGCTGGCGACCAGTCCACTGCTGGTGGACGTAAGCGAAGTGGCTCGCGTCGCGTATGAAGGCATGAAGCAGGGCAAAGGCGTGGTCATTCCGGGATGGAAGAACCAGTTTGGTGTGCAGATGCTGCGCTTGTCTCCCCGCGAGGTGGTGACTAAGGTGGTGAGGAAGGTTCAGGAGAGCAAGTAGCTCTTAGCCAGAGCTTCACAGCCCTGGCGGGAGCCACTGCCTTATCTGCGCATGATGCGGGATCCAGGCCTGCCACGCTGAACTCGCCCATTCCCGAACGGCTTGCGTATGTTCGGTCGCACCTCGAGCGTTCCATACATGCAAGACAGTCTTATCGCTGAGGGTTTCCGGCGGATTCAACCAATGGAAGGAACGCTTTTGCCGCGACAACGTCGGCATCGCCTTGGCGGCTGCCGCGTCCGTGAAGCCGCGCTCCAGTACCAGACAAAGCCGGAGCAGATGAACCCCAACGGACTGGATGCTTTGCGGCGAGGGCGTTCCGGGGTGTTGCACCGCATAGGCATCAACCGTCAATCGGTGGGCCGCCGCAAAGGTAACGTCGGAATACTCGCGTATCAGGACCTCGCCGTAGATGGCCCAGCAACCCGGCGATGATTCCATGTAGCGATGCGTCGGGCCGGCCTGATGCGGGACGAGCGCTCCGCAACCGATGCAAGGAACGCGTGGTTCAGACGTGTTGATCATGACGAGAACAGCGTCGCTCCAAATTGGAGCCGGAGATACGGCAGGTTATTGGATTTGTTTCGCGATGACTGCCTGTCATCCATGCACTGAGCTGAATCCTGACTGCTACGGCTTCTTACAGCCCGAACAATTCCCGTAGCCGTTTCGTCTGTGCGCGGCTGACTGGAACCTCCGTCTGTTTCTTATCTTCCATGCGGATCTGATACGAGCTCTTGAACCACGGCACAACTTCTTTGATGCGATTGATGTTGACCAAATATGAGCGGTGCGCTCGCCAGAACATGTTTGGGTCGAGTGAGTCGAGCAGTTCTTCCAGAGTGCGGCAGTTCGATTGGCCCTCCATACCGGTCGCAACGACGGTGATGATTCCATCCTCAATCGATGCGTAACAGATGTCCTTCTGGTCCACCAGAAACAGCCTGCCCGCCGACTTCAGCAACACTTTTGCGGCCGGCGGACGCTGCTGCTGCTCCAGCATCTTGACAATGGTGCCGATCTGCTCGCCCGGCGAACCGGCTGCTTCCAGCTTTTGCCGGGCCTTCTCCACGGCCTTCGCGACTCGCTTCTTGTCGAACGGCTTCAGAACGTAGTCGACCGCATTCACCTCAAATGCCTTCACCGCATATTGATCGAAGGCGGTCGCGAATACGATTTGCGGCAGCGGCACTTTCTTGTCGATCAGCTTCTTGATGGCGCCGAAGCCGTCGAGCCCGGGCATTTGTACGTCAAGGAAAACGAGGTCCGGCGAGAACTCCTTGATCAAGTTCACCGCTTCCACGCCATTCTTGCCTTGAGCTACGACATCCACATCAAGCTCTTTCAACAGATAGGCAAGTTCGTCGCGGGCCAGTTGCTCGTCATCCACAATGATGGCGGAAAGGGACATTCACAATCCTGGTAAATAGTTTATCGATCAGAGTATAACGCAGCGAAATGAAAGGTTTTAATGGATCGTCGATGGCGCTGGAAATGTCGCGATTCACTTTGTTCCCGCGCCGTCGGCGGCAAGAGGAGTGCTTGTCCCAATCCACAATTCATATATTCCAGGCGGCGGGCATCCTGGTTTCAGGTAATTTGGGCTGAGATTCGGCGTGTCAACTTTTCCAAATCCGCGACTTTCCAGTTTGTCTATAATTTTCGTTGCTTGCTGAGTGTTGGCGTCACTGAAGTAGTAACGAAGTTGGTTTTTATTGGGCGCAACATCCACGCGTTGAACACCCTGAACGGTGAACCCGGCATCCCGAAGGAACGTCGCCAGCTGCTGCCCGCTCGCCAATTGCTCAGTGCTGTTTGCGACATGAATATAGATACCATCAGGATTGAACTTGCATTCGCTGCCTTGTTGAACCTTCGTCGCCTCAACCGCCTTTTGAACTTCACCCACTAGCTTCGGGTCCGCGTTGCCGATGCGCTTGATGGTGTCCTCTAAGTCCGTCGGAGCATGTCCTGCATTCGCCTCCGATGTGTATATGGAGATTCCCGTGGCCACAGCCGAAGGGTTTTGGCTGGTAAGCAGAGGCACCAATGACGTCAGGTTGGCATAGCGCTGTTGTGCGTTGTCCCACTCTCGTTGATAGTCATCACGCGCTTGCTGCTGAGCGCGACTAAGAGTATCGCTGTGGTCCTTCTGGAGGGTATATAGGCCGCCTACGAGCGCCACCACAATAGGCAGCAGAATACCCGCTATCTTCTGCCATCTCTCAATTCTCTCGTCAAGGTTTGAACCTGGCATGCGTTTTGGCCACCGTATCACGACAGAAATGCGCTGGGAGTTAATCGCTGCGTACTGCGGAGCACCTGCGCTACGCATCCCCGTCGTTTAGATATCACAGGCCTCTGGACACGCTCAAGAGAAAACGATGCGCCTCACCTTTGTCGTACACTTGTTGAAAACATGGTCGTCATCTACGGAATTCATTCGGTTAGTGAGGCCCTTAAATCGGCATCGCGCAGCTTTGAGTACGTCGGTATTGCGCGCGAGCGGCACGACCAGCGGGTACAACGCATTATTGACGACTGCCGGGCCAGCGGCGTGCAGGTGCGTTTCCTGCCGCGTGAGCAACTCGATCGCACGGCGAACACCAACACCCATCAGGGCGTCATCGCAGTTACCAGCAGCAAGCAATACGCGGACGTGGATACTCTGCTCGACCAGCGCCACGGTGAGCACAGCTTCCTGCTAGTCCTCGACGGTGTGGAGGACCCCCACAACCTGGGAGCGCTGATTCGCACGGCCGATGCGGCGGGGGCCGACGGCGTCATTATTCCTGAGCGTCGGGCCGCTGGATTGACGGGCACCGCCGTTAAAGCCTCGGCGGGCGCGTCCGAGCACTTGCCTATCGCGCGGGTTACCAACATCTCGCGCACCCTGGACGAGTTGAAGGAGCGCAACGTATGGACGGTTGGCCTAGACGAACGCGGGACGCAGAGCTACGACACGGTGGACTACAACATGCATTGCGCGATCGTACTGGGCGCCGAAGGCAAGGGCCTGCATGACCTGGTCCGGCGGCGCTGCGACTTCCTGGTGTCCATTCCCATGCTCGGCCACGTCCCTTCTCTGAATGTGTCGGTCGCAGGCGGGGTGGTGATGTACGAACTGGCGCGCCAGCGCCGCGCGGCATCGACTGTACAGGCAGATGAGAAACCAAGAAAACCTTGACCACGGATTAACACGGATTTCTTTTTACAGGATTGATCCGTGTTCATCCGTGGGAATCCGTGGTGAATTGGGAATCTAAGCAAAATGCTGAATGAGGTCGCGTCGAGCAGCAGGCCTTACAGTAGCTCGGCCCATTGAGAATTAGGCTTTCTTTCGGGCGCGCATGAGGGCTATTCCTCGACGTTCTATTTCCTGCCAGTCACGGTCGGTCATTTCGGTCGCTTCGCCACTAGCTCGCCCCTCGTTGATGAGAGTCTCGACGCATCCCTTCCACGACTCATCCACGGGTATTGGCGAACCGTCTCCGTGCCGGACGTCTAAAAGAAGCTCACCAGCTTGCCTGAAAAACTCATCCGGATTGGCAAACTCGCCCCGGTCAAGACTTTCATGGACGCGTCTCTCGAGCTCGGGCGGAAGAGCTACATTCATGCTGTTCTGCTTCTTCACAGTTGGATATCTTATCATTCAGATAGTCTTCAAAAGTGATGTTTCCTATACGGCTCTTGATCCCGCTTATTCTCTTGCTTTCCACAGGGCTGCCTGCGCCGGCGATCGACCGTGACGCTTTCACGATTTCCCGATATCAACTGGAAGTCCAGCTGGACCGTGCTTCGCAGGTGATCGTGGTCACCGGCAAGCTCACTCTGCGCAACGATTCCAGCAAGCCGCAGAAGCTCGCCACCTTGCAGGTGTCCTCTTCGCTGGCGTGGAATGCCATCACTGTGGATGACAAGCCGGTGCAGTGGGTCGGCGATAACTACACTTCCGACATCGATCACACCGGAAGCCTGTCGGAAGCCATTGTCACGCTGCCAAAGGACATCGTTCCGGCGGCCACCGTGACCCTCGATGTGCAGTACGGTGGAACCATCACCGCGGATGCGACACGCCTTACCCGCACGGGCGCTCCCGCCGACGTGGCGGCACGCAACGATTGGGACCAGATCAGCGATGCGTTCACAGCCGTGCGCGGCCTGGGTTATGTCGCCTGGTATCCCGTGGCGATCGAGGCGGTGCGCTTAAGCGATGGCAACGCTGTCTTCGATGCCATTGCGCTGTGGAAGCATCGGCACGATCGCAGCGAGTTTGATGTGTCGTTCGCAATGGAAGCAGGCGATGGCAAGCAGCCATTGCGCATTGTGACCAACATTGCTGACTCCGGTGAAGGCAAGTTGGTGCCGGAGGTGCAGGGCAACAAGACTTCTTTCCGCCTGGTGGCGAAAGCCCACCTTCCGGAGTTGGGAGAGGTTGTCCCAACGTTCGCTATTGCCAACTACGTCGAACTTGAACGTCCAACGATTACGCTGCGTCACGTTCCCGACAACACCTCGCTGGCCCGCGATTACGTGGTTGCGGCCGAAGCCAATGATCCGCTCCTGCATGACTGGTTGCCAGAACCGACTCAGCCTGCACGAGTCATCGAGTTGACCGACCCGAATGCCAACCCTTGGCAAAATGGCGCGGTGCTCTTCACCCCGCTCCGCGAGGCGCCAACCGCAACATTGCAGCTTCTCCTGCTGCCTGTTCAGGTCGCTTCACGGTTCCATTCGCCGCACGCCTGGATACAGAATGGACTCGAGCGATTCCTGCAAGCAGTTGCCGTGGAACGCCGCAGCGGGCGCCATGCCGCTCTTGAGTTTCTCGATCAGTATCGCGAACCTCTGGTACAGGCGGAGCTGGCAGCACATCCGACAGCGAACGGCTCAACGACCGGCGTGTCGCAGGCCAGCATAGCCAACAACACTCTCCTCAACACCAATGACGAGCTCTACCTGCGCGGCAAGGGCGGCTTCGTTTTCTGGATGCTTCGCGACATGGTCGGCGAGGAGACCATGCAACGCGCCGTCGCCGCCTACCGCGGAGGGGCCGACAAAGACCCCGGCTATTTTCAGAAGTTGCTGCAGAGCAGTCCTAAACGCGATCTGGAATGGTTCTTCGACGACTGGGTTTATCGCGATCGCGGTCTTCCCGAGTTTCACGTCGAGTCGGCGTACACCCGTCCCTTACTCAGTGAGGCGAACAAGAGTTTCCTGGTGACTGCGACCATCGAGAACCGCGGCGGCGCCGGCGCGGAGGTGCCCGTACTGATTCAGACTCCCTCCGGAGAGAAGAGCGTGCGCGTTGTAGTAAAGGCCGGGCAAAAGGGGACAGGCCGTATCGAGGTGCCAGTGTCTCCCGACAAGATCACGGTCAACGATGGCAGCGTCCCGGAAGCCAACCTGGGCAATAACGTGTATCAGATTCCGAGCAAACAGCCGTGATAATTAGAACTACGAGGGAAACCGTCGCCGGGGACCATACTGAGGTCGGCTTACTGAGTCCGTCTGCGCCTCAACACCCCAGCTAAACCAAGAACCCCGGTGCCGAATAACAGGATGCTGTTGGGCTCGGGAACGGGGGTACTAACCATGTTTAAGTAGCCGCTGTCACCGCCCCCTTGGCCATAGCTAGCTCCGTCGAGAATCAAGTAGCCGGTAGATTGCACTCCGTTGGATGGTTGACCGACGAAGTCTATCAATACGCTTTCAACCCAGGAGCATCCAAAACTATCGCATGTTACTCCCCCGGTTATTGAGCCGCCGGACGTGATGTATCCCGTAAAGTCGTATGGGAACTGCCCGAAGGGGCCGACGCCCTGAAAAGACAACGATCCTGAGTTGAGGTTACCTGTGAAGTACTGTGGGCATCCTGGTCCGCATGGCGGGGTTACTTCAAAGTTCGTTATAGGACTGGAAAGGCTAACTCCGTATTGAATCAACGGAGTGGCTCCCATTAACAATCCCGCCACCTGAAGACTCCAAGGCTGCCAAACTGTGCTCCCGTTTGTAGCTACCGGGAAGTTTCCGGTGTATAGAGTTGCAATGGCGTCCGCTTGACTAATGCTAACGGCTGAAAAGCAAACCGCAATCACCAAAACCACCCGCATCCCTGATTTTCCAAAATGTCTCACACGTACTCCTTCCGAAACGACACTGGTCGCGGAGTTTAGAACCTAATTCTCGAGCTTCGGAACGGTATGCACTCGATTTGAAACTTCCGCCTCTCTTGCTCTCGCCGCGACCGCACTATACATCCAGTCTGATACCCACTCAGGCATTTCGGTGCAATTATTTTTCCCTGGCGAACCCCTCTTTGGTGCTATATGAGCCGCTTTGGAGGTCTGGTTCCAAGGATGCTGTTATGATTTTTTCTTAGTCCCAGGTCCGTGATCATAAACGCTGTTTTGTCTCCACACGAATGAGGACTCTTTGAGCTACATCCAGTTTCTCGGCGCGGCCGGAGTCGTTACCGGCTCAAAGCACTTAATCCACGTAGACAATAAGGGCCGACGGGGGCTGCAAGTACTTGTGGATTGTGGCCTCTTCCAGGGACAAAAAGAATGGCGGGAGCGCAATTGGCAGGATCTCCCAGTACCGGCCAACTCCATTGACGCTGTAATCCTGACCCATGCTCACCTCGATCATTCAGGCTGGATTCCCCGCCTGGTGAAGCAAGGATTTCACGGCCCGATCTACGCAACGCTCGCCACCATCGACCTGTGTAGCATACTGCTTCCTGACTCGGGACATCTGCAGGAAGAAGACGCGGCGTATTACAACAAGACGCGCGCCAGTAAGCACGTCCCGGCGTTGCCGCTCTATACGATGGAAGAAGCGCAGCAGTGCATGACGCTCTTCCGTCCGGTGAACTTCGACGAAGTTAAGCAGCTCACAGGTGCATTGACATTCCGGTTTGTCCGAGCCGCCCACATCCTTGGTTCAGCCATGGCTGAAATCACCGTCACGTCCAATGGCAAAGCATCCAAGCTACTTTTTACCGGTGATATCGGCCGTGTTCGCAACAACCACATCGCGCCGGGCAAAGTGGTTCATTCCGGCCCCACCGCCGGCGAAGATTGCGACCTCCTGGTGATGGAGAGTACCTACGGTAACCGCCTGCACCCCCACGCCGATCCTCGTCCCGAGATGGCTGCGCTCATCCGCACTACATTGCAACGTGGGGGCAGCGTTGTGGTGCCGTCGTTTGCCGTCGAGCGCACCCAGAAGTTCCTCTTCCTGCTGAAGGAACTGATGGAAACAGGTCAGGTGCCGCGCGTGCCCGTGCACGCTGACAGTCCTATGGCGATCAAGGCGGTGCAGATATTCCTGAAGCACACCGAAGAGTTCTCCCCTGAAACCAAGGCGCTGATCGAGAAGTACGGCTCTCCGCTGGAATGGCCCAACTTCCACTTCGATGTCACCCAGGATGATTCCAAGAAGATCAACGAGTCCAGATATCCGGCAATCATCGTGTCGTCAAGCGGCATGGTCACCGGGGGACGCGTGTTGCATCACCTGATGCAGCGGCTTCCTGATCCGAAAAACCTGATTTTGTTCATCGGTTTTCAGGCGCCGGGGACGCGGGGATTCACCATCAAGAGTGGCGCCTCCGAGGTCAAGATGTTTGGCCAGATCGTCCCCATTCGCGCGCAGGTCGCAGCCCTGGAGCAGTTCAGCGATCATGCCGATACCCCGGAATTGCTGGAGTGGCTGCGTTCGTTCAAACGTGCGCCGAAGGAGACGTACCTGGTTCACGGCGAGCCGCCTGCCGCCGCGGAACTGCGCGACAGCATGGTAAAGGCGTTGGGGTGGGATGTGCAGGTAGCTGCCTATCGCGAAAAAGCGCAGCTCGCATAGCTGCTGCCGCTCGGCGATCTAGGCCGCGTGGCTAGATGAATCGGCCGGTTGTGCTGGTTCGGCAATGGATGGCGAACGCGTATTGCCTTCGCGATGCGTACCGCCTTCGCAGGCCACTCGAGCGAAAGTAATATCCAGGATTAGTCCGCTGAGGGCTTGCCCAAAAGCTTCGTTGATGCTGGCCAGCGAGGCCATTTGCTCATCGCTCAGTCCAGCCTCCAGTAACTGCTGAGTGCCGGTCTCCAGTTTTACCGGAAGCTCCCGCGCCAACCCGAACGCGCTCTCGCTGATGCGGTATTGGCAGTCGGTGTACAGCGGCGAGCGCATCAACCCCTGCAGCGCTCGCCAGTACACTTGGTAGAAACCGGGCCAACATGCCATGGCGCGATGTTCGTCCGAGATCAACGCCAGGTCCAGCAGGCGACGGCGCTCGTCCCAAATGCGATGTACTCCGGCTGTGGCCTCGCCATCGTCCAGCAAACGCGGAGACACCGGAAAATTGGGATGCTGTGCGGGCTCGGGCAAACCCTGCCCAGAGCCAACCGGACCCTCGAAAGCCTGCGCCTGCGCCGCAGCGATCAACAACAATAGCGGATCAAGATACTGGTAGTAGTCGAGAACTTGCGCCAGCGAAAGGCCGGCCGTCCCGTCAGAAAGCAATTCGCGCGAGGCCAGGCTCCCTATCTCGAAGTAATTGTGGGCCCTTGTGTATGACTCGGCGGCCAGGCGTGCACCCAGCGAGAAAAACTGCCGGGACTCGACCGCAGGTCGAAATACCTGCCAATGTATCTCTAAAAACTCGGGATAGGCCGCATAGGCTTGATACAGAAGTGGGACCTTGGGCAATCCGAGACTATGACGAACTTCATCGAAAATGGCGCGTGTGCCGGACGGCGCTTCGGCTTCCGTAACCAGCTTTAGACGACTACCCCGTCTCCATCTCATGTACAGTTCGATGAGATTGCCCGTCGCATTGATGTAAGGTGAATACCGGAATCTTGTTTTCGCAACGTTAGTAAGTGGTTTTGTATTACTACGGTAATGGTGGGGTCGCACTAACCCGGGCTCGGATAGAATCAGCTTCTAAGGTCACCGTAATGAGAGAAATCCGAACAATCCGTCCGTTTGAGGTGCTGTTCGACAGCGCCGAGCCTAGCCTCATCCCAGATGGTGCTTATGTTCCGTATGGCAACTTCGGATTTCCGCCTCCTCCTACAGACCGCCCCTGGATTTACACCAATTTCGTGCAGTCGCTCGACGGCATCACTACATTGCTGGGGAAGCATGGCTCCGGCGGCGAGATCTCGCAATCGGCCGAAGACCGTTGGCTAATGGATCTGTTGCGCGCACATGCCGACGGATTGCTGATGGGGATGAACACCCTACTCGAGGAACAGCGTCTCCGTGATCCCCGGAGCCGGGGAATCGTCTTTCGAGTTGCGGATCCGGAACTGCGGGCGTTGCGCGACCGGTTGGGAAAGGGGCGCGAACGAAACATTTTCGTAACTCGCGCCGTCGATCTCGACTTGTCGCGGCACCGTGTCTTCGATGGTGAAGTGGTGGATGCAGCCATCCTGACATCTCCTGCAGGGGCTGAACGATTGCGCGCGCAAGGCTCGCATCCGCATGTCGCGGTCCTGGCTGCCGGAGAAGGCGAAACCTTGGACTTGCCGCGTGCCATTGCCAAGCTTCGCGAAGAGTTGGGGGTGAAGTATCTGCTGTGCGAAGGCGGACCAACTCTTTACGGCAGTCTCGCCCGGGCCGATCTGGTGGACGAGAAGTTCGTTACCCTCTCGCCGATTGAAGTGGGACAAGTGGTTCCTCCGGAGCAGGAGCGCCTTGCCAGCGAGCAAGGCAGCGCAGTACTGCTACGGCCAACCGTGTTCGGTGGCCTTGGATATACAAGGGAGAACCTAACTCGGTGGACATGGCTTAGCTGCCGCAAGGCCGGCGATCACCAGTTCAGTCGTTACCGACGAAAAAGATGATTCGACCTCAGTCCCGCATGGACAAAGCAGAAACAACAAGAGTCTTACGCGGCCCGACGATCTAAACCTTCCCAAGAGCGGGCCCGTTTCGCTCTTTCGCCAGGTTCGTTGAACTGGATAGCAATCTCTCGCGTCGGCTCTGCTTTGAATCCCAGGAACCTGGCCAATCGGCTTTCGGGTTCCCGATGCAGCGAACGACCAAGCATGGGAGTCACTTCCTCTGCAAATGCTTTCTTCTTTTCGTCTGTCAGACCGTCGGCATTGACCTCGAGTATGCAATCGTCTTGCTGACTCACCGGCTGCGACTCGTGGGCGCTATTTGCTTTCCATAGCTCTTGGAATTGGACGATCATACGTGCGCGATCTTCCCGTCGAAGCGCGAACGTTCGCAGAGTAATGTCAATCAGGTTGCGGGCCATCACGCGTTTTTGCGCGATCGGAATGTCGGAACAATAGAGCCGTAGGTAGGGCACAGGAAACCTCCTACTTCACAAGCTCTAGATGCATCCCGATGGCCAAAGGTGAACCGAAGCAATAAAGGACTTACCTGATATTGACCCGCAGCGGTCCGGTAAGAACTACCCGGTTAGCATTCCTTCTCGCCTCCCGGTACCGCTATTCCATATCGGTTTTGGAGTTGCACTACTTCGCTCTCTCCAACAGTTCCGCCGCGCGATTGATGGCGTCTGTCAGCAACTGTAACTGTTGCTGCATTGTCGCCAGGTCTTTTTTGTCTATGGCTTCATTCACGCCCGGAATTACTACGGCGGCATATCCGGTGTACTCGCCGGGTGCATAGATCGCATGCTTAAACCACGGACGTTCCGGGAGACCGGCAGTAAGAAATGCGCGCTCAGTATTGCGCAGAATCAAGTTCATGCCGCCCGGGTCGCCAACTGTTCCGTTCTGCAGCTTCAAGACATCGGCGCCGGCTGTCTCCATTCGCGCCGCAGCTTTCGTCGCATCGGCAAATGATGGCGCCTGTGCTCCGAAGGCTTTCTTCGCCTTCGTCTCGGCAGCCTTCACGTACTCGCCGATCTCTTTGCCGTAATCCTGATAGTTGAAAGGCAAGACGTCGGCGGAAGCAATACGAATCGCTTCCAACCCATAGAAGCGTGCCATCTGCTGCTCGATGACGAATGTAGGATCGCCAAACTTAGTGAACCACGCGAAATTGTCGAAGGCCGAGTGGTAAACGCCGTACGGTCCGTGCGACCCAATGTCAGCCGAGGGTACGCCAAGATGCTGCAGGAAGGCGGTGTAGTCGGATCCGCTGCCCAGATTACCGACCCGAACATCGGACGGGACCGCAGTTGCTGGTTCCTGCGCAGCCGTATCCGCGGAAACCGGCTCTGGCGGCTTGGCGCGCTCATGCTCTTTCTTTTCGGCAGTAGCTTTCCACTGATCGTAAACGCTGCCGCCCTTTGGACTGGGCACCGATTTTGCGACATCACGCATGTACTGCTTCAAACTCGGCACCGCCGATGCGCCAAAGTCAGGCCCGGAGACCGCAACGTCCATGTTGAAGTAAGCCACGGCCCGGCCGAGCTCCTTGGCGTGCTGCTCAGCGAATTCGGTCGACCCGATCAGCCCCTCTTCTTCCGCGTCCCAACTTGCGAAGACGATGGTGCGCTTCGGCTGCCACCCACTCTTGAGCAACTGTCCCACCCCGTGCAGCGCTTCCAGTTGCGCAGCTGTACCGCTATTCGGGTCAACTGCTCCATACACCCAGGCGTCGCGATGATTTCCCGTGACCACCCACTCGTCGGGGAACTGCGACCCGCGCACCATGCCAATTACGTCGTAGATAGTGACAAACTGATAGTTCTGCTTCAGCACCATGTGGACCTTCACCGGGCCAGGACCGACGTGATAAGTGAAGGGCAGCGCGCCTTGCCACTCGCGTGGCGACTCCGGTCCATCAAGGTTGGCCATGATGGGCGTCGCATCGGCATAGGACAGCGGAGTCGTAGGAATCTTCGGCATGTCGGTGGCGCTCTCCGGCGCAATGCGCTTGCTGTCGGGCAGATCGGGCACGGAGGCAATTCCCGGCGTCGTAGGATCGCCGGGATAGCGGAAGAGGTACTGAATGGAGCCGCGCTGCACCGCGCTATCGGGACGCCATGGTCCCTTGGGATACTTGTCGCCTTTGAAATAGCCGTCATCCCACGGATCGGAGTAGATGATTACCCCCGCAGCTCCGAACTGTTGTGCGACAAATGTCTTCACGCCGCGAAAGTTCTCGCCGTAGCGGACGATGACGATCTTGCCCTTCACATCAACGCCCATCTCCTGAAGCTTCTTGAAATCCTCCAGGCGGCCATAATTGGCGTATACCACATCGGCGGTTACGTCACCCGACGGAGAGAATGCGTTGAAGGCCGGCAAAATGCGCGGATCGTCTTGGTAGGGATCGTCGCTGACGTGCTCCGGCGACGGTCCACTCATCACGACGCCCTTCGGCGCAACCACCTCGACCTTGATGTCAAGGGGCAGGTTCATCCATACCCGGTACTGCTGGATGTAAGCATCCAGCCCGGCAGCCTTGTACTTCTCCAGAACGTACTCGGCCGTCTTTAAGTCTTCCGGTGATCCAGCGACATGGGGTGCGGCGGTTAAGAATTGCAAATGCTCCTTGGCCAACTGCGGGTCAGGCACAGCCAGAAACGTCTGCTCGGCTTTCAATTCGGCACTGGGGTTGCGAAACCCGAAAATCTTTGTGGGTGCCGTAAACGGCGCAGCTGAGGATTTCTGTTGACCAACCAGCGGTGAATACAAGAGTGCGCAGGCGAGCACAGCGGTGCAGAATCGGATCAAGTCGATACTCCTCGGAAAATTGCGAGCTCATTCCAAAGACAGCCACAAAGAATAGCAGCTTACAGGGTGGTTGAAGGTCCCGTGAATCTTGTCAGCAAATCTCGCACACCACTAGCCCACGGCGGCGTGGCGTACTTTCGGCCGCGCGTCCTGGCGCTCCCTCGCGTGTCGCACCAGCACTTTGCCGCGGCTCGTCAAGAAGCGCGCCAGCATGGCGGCAACCCCTTGCAGCAGCACACGGTCGGCAAACCCGAAATTGTTGGGACGGTCACTCTCGACGTCAATCACTCCCAACGTGCGCCCTCCGATGCGGATCGGAACCACGATTTCCGACTTCACTTCCAGGAAGCACATGCTGTAGGTTGCGTCTGCTGTTACATCTGGAACTACCTTTACCAACCCCATTTGGCCTGTAGTCCCCACGTTGCCCCTGCCAAACTCGAACTCATGACACGGCGGCATCGGCCCTTGCATAGCCTGCCGAACCACTTTGTCGCCGAGAACAAAGTAAATGCCAATCCAGAAATAGTCGCGATGTTCGTAGAGCAGCTTAAGCAGTTCGTCGAGCGGAGATTTGTCCTTGGCGGGCTGAAACGCCGCCAGCGTTTCTTCGCAGACCTTAAGAAGCTGTCGGGGAGCGTAATAGCGTTTTGACAACCAATGATCCTGGGGAAATGTCCGTCACTAGTGTAGTCGCGGAGGGTCGAGACTCCAAAGGCGTTTACGTCAGCGGCCAAGCTAAATCGCTGGACTGGCTTGCGGCTGCGGTGAACTGACCGCCGGCGGGGGCATGGATGGAAGGCCAACCTCCCCGGGAACAGCAGTGTCGGAAGGCATATTCAGCAGAGCTTTCAGTTCCGGCAGGACTGCGCGCATGGAGGCTTCCCCAAGAGCGATCAGCTCTGGCGAGCGATCGAAACAGTCGAAGGCAAAACTGGCGACGTCGGGCTCGATCACCATGTCCGCGTCCTTCTTCCAGGTTTCCGCCAGTTTGGATTGTGCAATGGTAAAACACTGGCCGATGACCTCGAAAAGGTGGCGTGGCTCACGTTCGTGACTCCAGTGCGCGCTCAGGTGAACGCCAAGAACGCGTTCGGCGCCCATCTGACATAGCGGCGTGGTCGGCACCGCATAAGCCAGCATGCCGTCAATGTAGGAGCGGCCGTTAATATCGACCGGCGGAAACATCCCGGGATAGGCGCAACTGGCGCGGATCGAATCGACCAGCGAGCCCTTGGTGAAGACCACTGCCTCACCGGTACGGAAATCGGTAGCGGTGACGGCAAAGGGAATCTTCAGCTCCTCGAAGGTCTTGCTCTTGAGCACCCGGGCGCAAAAGTGAATCATGCGGTCGGTACTGCAAAAGCCGTAACGCGAGAACGTCCATCGGGCGAAATCCTTGAAGCGGGCCATTCGCGCCATCTCTTCCATTTCGGCGGCGCTCATTCCGGCGCAGTAAAAAGAACCCACCAGCGCTCCTACGCTGGTTCCGGCCACGAAGTCCACCGGAACCCTGGCTTCTTCCAGCGCTTTCAATACTCCAATGTGCAGTATTCCACGGGCGAACCCGCCGCCCAGGGCGAGTCCCAGTTTGAGGCGCGGTAACGAAAGCGGCAGAGCGGAGACGTTCGAAGGTGGCCGAGAGTACTCACGCGAAAACGCGCGGACGGAGCGGACCAAGCGATGGATGTTGCTCACAGCCTTAATCCTATTGACTGGCGATTGCCCCACTTTAGGGGCACACACTCCGTCTGATGCGGAGGTACCCAGAAATGATGCCGTAAAGACGGCGAATGTTCCAGTGTCATCTTCCATTCGCATCTTCCCGCTGCGCTTTTGATTGTCAGCATCCCTGGAGTCTGCGAAACTAGCGGGTTCCTTGGCGAATGCGAATGGTGCGTGAGTTCTCGGCGGGAGGTGTCGTGCTGCGAAAGATGCGCGGCCGCTGGTTCCTGGCCGTGATTGAGCCACACATGACGCGTCCCAAGAAGGCCAGCAAGCGTTCTACCCGGTCGGGAAAGGAGGCAGCCAGCGCTGGTGGCCCTTCCTAAGGGCGCCATTGATGAAGGCGAAAAGCCGGAACAGACGGCCCTTCGCGAGGTCAGGGAAGAAACCGGCCTGCACGCGGACCTGGTAGCCAAACTCGCAGATGTCAAATACTTCTACGTCCGCAACTGGGGAGACCGTGCGCGCGTATTCAAGATCGTCAGCTTCTATCTGCTGCTCTACCACTCCGGGCGACTGGGAAACATTGCGCCCGAGATGAGAATCGAAGTTCAGCGGGCATTCTGGCTTCCTCTCGACGATGCGCCAAAAACATTGAGCTACCGCGGTGAGCGCGAAGTCGTTCAGCGCGCTCTGCAATATCTGAAAGCCCACCCTGAATTGGGAGACCATGCCACAGACACCACACATTGAACGCCACTTCACTGCAGGCGAAGTCGTCCGCGACGTCGTCATCGGCATGTCCGATGGGCTCACGGTCCCCTTCGCGCTGGCTGCGGGTCTGTCCGGCGCAGTCGATAACAGCCACATCGTAGTCGTCGCCGGATTGGCTGAGATCGCCGCCGGCTCAATTGCCATGGGATTAGGCGGATATCTCGCCGCCAAGAGCGATGCCGAGCATTACGAGAGCGAACGCCTGCGTGAGACGCGCGAGGTGCAGGAGATTCCCGACGAGGAAGCGCGAGAAGTGCAGAAGGTCTTCGCTGACTACGGATTGTCGCACGACGAAAGTGTTCCCGTAGTCCAGGCACTGACACGGAAACCCAAAGAGTGGGTCGACTTCATGATGCGCTTTGAGTTGGGACTGGAAGAGCCCGATCCCAAGCGCGCTGTGCAAAGCGCGTTAACTATCGCCGCGTCTTACGTCGCAGGAGGCATCATCCCACTGGCCCCCTACATGACATTGCACAGTGCGCGCACGGCGCTGGTCTGGTCGATCGTGGTCACCTTGATCGCCCTCGGAGTCTTCGGCTACGTTAAAGGGCGCTTCACCGGGTCTCGTCCCGGCCGTTCCGCCTCCCAAACCGTTGTGATTGGCGGACTTGCCGCTGGAGCGGCGTTCTTGCTGGCCAAGTTGATTTCCTAACCCGATATGGGAAAAGTATTTATGACGATTTCTCTTGACTGAATGAGCATTCATTCAGTAACATCGGTTTAACTTAATACGGCGCGCGCCGTTGCCATCCTCACCCCACATCTTACGGCGCGCGCCTGATTGCATTTTGGGGCCGTTATATGTCCGTTGCCGTGAGGAGAGCCGTGTCAACGATGCTGTTGCTTCCGACGTCCCAATTCAACCAGCCGACTTCACACATAATTCAGCAGCCGTTCTTCATCGACCATAATCGAAGTTCGTAGACCCCTGATCGCGTCCGCCTGGACGCGACTTTGCTCGCGCAAAGTTAGACAATAGTACGTTCTAGCGCTGGAGTTATTAATACATCCCATGACGAAACGGATTGAGAAGGTCGCTGTTCTAGGCGCGGGCACCATGGGCGCTCGCATCTCCGCACACCTGGCCAACGCCGGTGTTCCCTCGTATCTGCTGGATATCGTCCCACCGGACGCCGACGGCCCGGCGCGCAACCGTATCGCCGCCGCCGGACTGGAAGCAGCGGTAAAGTCGAAGCCTGCCGCGTTCTTTGAGCCGTCGCTGGCCCGACTGGTCACCATCGGCAACTTCGAAGACGACCTTAAGAAACTCGCCGAAGTGGATTGGATTATCGAGGCGGTCGTCGAGGACCTTGAGCTCAAGCGCAGCCTGCTTCGCAAGGTTGAGGCGGTTCGTAAGCCAGGCAGCATCATCACGACCAATACCAGCGGGCTGCCGGTGGCCAAGATCGTCGAAGGCTTTCCTGATGAATTCCGCCGCCACTGGTTTGGAACGCACTTCTTCAATCCTCCCCGCTATATGCGGCTGCTGGAACTCATACCCACTCCCGACGCCGATCCCGCCGCGATGGAGGCCATCGCGCACTTCTGCGATCTGCATCTCGGCAAGGGCGTGGTGCACGCCAAGGACACTCCGAACTTCATTGCCAATCGCATCGGCACTTTTTCCGCGCTGAATGTTATGCGTCTGATGCAGGACATGGACCTCAGCATCGAGGAAGTAGACGCACTGACCGGACAAGCCGTCGGCTGGCCCAAGATGGCAACCTTCCGCCTCACCGACATGGTGGGTCTGGATGTTCTTGGCCACGTGGTTCGCAACGCCGGCACCAACATTCACGATGAGCGCGACGACCTGAAGCTGCCAGATTTCTTTAAGGTCATGCTGGAGCGTAAATGGCTGGGAGACAAAACCAAGGGCGGCTTCTACAAGAAGCAGAAAAGTGCCGAGGGTGAGCAACGCCTCTCCATCGATTGGAAGACGCTCGAATACCGTCCCCAGCAGAGACCAAAGTTTGCCTCACTCGAAATGGCCAAAACCGTCGATAGCCTCCCCGAGCGCCTCAATATGCTGCTGACACCCTCGAAAGATAAGGCCAGTATTTTTCTCTGGTCGGCTTTGTCTGACCTGTGGACTTATGCCGCCAATCGTATTGGCGAGATCGCCGACTCGGTAGTCGAGATCGATCGCGCCATGAAGCTCGGCTTCAACTGGGACATGGGGCCGTTTGAGCTGTGGGACGCCGCTGGCGTTGCGAAAACCGTCAAGCGCATGCAGGTGGAGGACAAACCAGTCGCGGCCAGCGTCGAGAAATTGCTCGCATCCGGTCATCAGACCTGGTACGCCGACGATCCCAAGGCTGCGAGTGGACGCGTTTACTTTGACCTCCGCACCGGCAGCTATCGCCCCGAAGTAGTGCCGGCGGGCGTATGGTCGGTCACGGTTGCAAAGAAGTCGAACTTTGTAGTGAAGAAGAACGCGGGCGCGTCGCTGGTCGATCTCGGCGATGGCGTCGGCTGCATTGAGTTCCATTCGAAGATGAACGCGCTGGGCGGCGACATTGTGCAGATGATCACCCAGACCCTGAAGTCCGGCGGCGCAGGCGACAACTTCGATGCCTTCGTCATCACCAACGACGCCGCCAACTTCTCCGTTGGCGCCAACATCATGATGCTGTTGATGGCGGTGCAGGAAGAAGAGTGGGACGACGTTGACCTTGCCGTCCGCCAATTCCAGAACATGACGCAGGCGATTAAGTTCTCGTCGAAGCCGGTGGTGGTCGCGCCGTTCGGCATGACGCTCGGCGGAGGATGCGAGGTCACGCTGCATGCAGCCGCTCGTCAGCCTCATTGCGAGCTTTACTGCGGCCTGGTCGAGGTCGGTGTCGGCTTGCTCCCCGGCGGCGGAGGATGCAAAGAGATGACGCTTCGCGCGCTTGACAAGGCGTATCACGTGAGGCCCCATGGACGGGGTGAGAGCGTCGAACTGATGGAAGCCATGAAGCAGGCGTTCGAGACCGTTGCCATGGCGAAGGTCTCCATGTCGGCTTTTGAGGCCCGGAATCTTGGGTTCCTTTCCACTGGTGACGACATCACTATGAACAGGGAGCGCGTGCTGACCGACGCCAAGGAGCGGGCCCTCGAGCTTGCACACGAGGGATATCGCGCGCCGGTCCCTCGCGCGGACATTCCTGCCCCCGGCGAGAGCATCCTGGCAACGCTGAAGCTGGGCGTGCACATCATGCGCGAGGGCGAGTTCATCAGCGATCACGAGGTGAAAATTGCCCACAAGGTAGCCGAGGTGCTCTGCGGTGGCGCGGTGAATCCGGGTACTCCGGTCAGCGAGCAGTATCTGCTCGACCTGGAGCGCGAGGCGTTCAAGTCGCTGTGTGGCGAGAAGAAGACGCAGGAGCGGATTCAGTACACGCTGAAGACGGGTAAGACGTTGAGGAATTGAGAAACAGTTGTCAGTTGTCGGTTGTCAGTTCAAACGGCGAAGAAATTAAGAGCGATGCAGCCGAAATCAGACTCTTTGTTTCAGGGCCGGCTGAAGGCACGGTTATGTTGAAACCGTAATGCTTGAGTATTAGTGGCGCGACGATTGAGTCCCGCTTGCGGGACGGCGACAGGATAGCCCAGGACGTAGCGAAGCGGAGTCCTGGGTAGGACGAAAAATGCACCCGAGTCCCGTAGGGACGGCAGACGCGGCCCAGGGTTTCAACCCTGGGCGCAGAGCGCGAACATAGATGTCGTGCACGGAGAAAATCAGATCCCTCCGCTCGGGCTGAAGCCCTCGGTCGGGATGACACATCTTGAAAATGACCGTGACGGCGCACCTGAAGGTGCTCCTTCAAACCAATTTGGATTTTATGCTAATTGCTGAGGTTCTAAATGCGTGAGGTTGTAATCGTATCCGCCGTACGTACCCCGGTCGGCAAGGCTTACAAAGGAACGCTGCGGGCAACGCGTCCCGATGACCTGGCCGCCGTGGCCATCAAAGGCGCGCTCGAGCGCGTGCCGCAACTTGATCCCAAAGAAATAGAAGACGTCATCCTCGGCTGTGCCATGCCCGAGGCGGAGCAAGGCATGAACGTCGCACGCATCGCGTCGTTGCGCGCCGGCTTGCCCGTCGAGATTTCCGCCATGACCATCAACCGCTTCTGCTCGTCCGGACTGCAGGCCATCGCCATGGCCGCCGAGCGCATTATGGCTGGTGGTGCCGAGACCATCGTCGCCGGAGGCGTCGAATCGATGACCATGATTCCCATGGGCGGTCACAAAGTCTCAGCCAACCCATGGCTCGTGGGAAACTATCCTGACGCCTATCTCTCCATGGGCCTCACCGCTGAGCGACTGGCGAAACGCTATAACATTTCGCGCCAGCAGTCGGACGAGTTCTCGGTTCGCAGTCACAAAAATGCGATCGCTGCCATCGAAGCCGGCAAGTTCGACGACGAGATCGTTCCGGTGCCGGTGAGCTTCACCACCCCGAACGGCAGCAAACCGAAGCGCACCGACATCGTCTTCAAGATGGACGAAGGGCCGCGCGCCGACACGTCACTCGAAGCCCTGCTGGCGCTAAAGCCGGCCTTCCACGCGAAAGGCACCGTTACCGCCGGGAACTCATCGCAGATGTCAGACGGCGCAGCGGCCGCAATCGTAATGTCAGCCGAGCGCGCGAAGGCCCTCGGACTGAAGCCGCTGGCGCGCTACGTCGCTTTTGCCACGGCGGGCTACCTGCCGGAGGAGATGGGCGTCGGCCCGGTGTACGCGATACCGAAGGCGCTGAAGATGGCAGGCCTCAAACTGGACGACATCGAAGTGATCGAACTCAACGAAGCCTTTGCTGTGCAGTCACTGGCGGTCATCCAGGAAGCAAAGCTCGACCTGTCGCGAGTCAACGTCAACGGCGGCGCCATCGCGCTGGGACATCCGTTGGGATGCACCGGCGCCAAGCTGACGGCAACTATCATCCGCGAACTCCAGCGCCGCAAGGGACGTTACGGCATGGTGACCATGTGCGTCGGCGGCGGCATGGGCGCGGCGGGCATCTTCGAAAATTTGCAGTAAAAGATGATTCACCACGGAGGCACTGAGGACACGGAGTTTTTGAAAGATACGCGGAACGAGTCACAACGGAAATGCCGCTACGCGTCAAGACGAGTCGCGCGGATTGACGCCGGAAATCGGATTGAGATCACGTTCTGCATTTCTCAGGTTCTTGGTTTTTGAAAAGATTTCTCCGTGATCTCCGTGCCTCCGTGGTGAAAACGATTTAAAGTTCGGCAACGAAGCGAGGACCAGATGGCTACAACGACGGCAGTTCCCAAGACCAAAACCACGGGCGGAAGTTTTCTGCTCGAAGATCACAACCTGGACAACGTCTTCACTCCTGAAGACTTCAACGAAGACCAGCAGATGGTCGCCAAACTCGCGGAGGAGTTTGCGACCAACGAAATCCTGCCCAACGCCGAGAAGATGGAGCACAAGGACTGGTCCGTCTCGCGCCAACTGCTGCAGAAGGCCGCCGAGATGGGACTGACCAACGCCGACGTGCCCGGCCGAATACGGCGGATCGGAGATGGACAAGACCTCGTCTGCGATCATCGCCGACTACATGGCCAAGTACGGCAGCTTCATGGTGAGCATGGGTGCGCACAGCGGCATCGGCACCCTGCCACTTGTCTTCTTCGGTACCGAAGCGCAGAAAAAGAAATATCTGCCGAAGCTGGCCACTGGCGAGATCATTGGCGCTTACGCGTTGTCGGAGAGCACCAGCGGCTCCGACGCAATGAACAGCCGCACCCGCGCTGTGCTGTCGCCCGACGGCAAGCACTACCTCCTGACCGGCGAGAAGATGTGGATCACCAATGCCCACTTCGCCGACCTGTTCACCATCTTCGCCAAGATTGACGGCGAGAAGTTTACGGCCTTCCTGGTCGAGAAGGATTTCCCGGGCTTCTCCGTCGGCAACGAAGAGAAGAAGATGGGCATTCGCGGCTCCTCCACTGCGCCGCTCATCCTGAACGAGTGCAAGGTGCCGGTGGAGAACGTGCTCGGCGAGATCGGCAAAGGGCACATCATCGCGTTCAACATTCTGAACGTCGGCCGCTTCAAGCTGGGCGCCAGTTGCGTCGGCGGCGCACGCACTTCGTTGCAGCACGCCATCGCCTATGCCAAAGAGCGCAAGGCTTTCGGCAAGAGCATCGCTGAGTTTGGTCTGATCCGCGAGAAACTCGCCCAGATGGCTGCATGGCTGTACGCGTGCGAATCGATGGTGTATCGCACCGTCGGCATGATGGACACCGCGCTCTCCGCCATCGAGCACAGTCCCGAGACCGTGCGCAAGGCGATTGAGGAGTACGCGGTCGAGTGCTCCATCATCAAGGTGTCGGCGTCGGAGATGCTCGACTTTGCCGTCGACGAAACCGTGCAGGTTTACGGCGGCTATGGTTTTGTCGAAGAGTATCCAGCAGAGCGCGCCTATCGCGACTCGCGCGTGAACCGCATCTTCGAGGGCACCAACGAAATCAACCGTCTCATCATCACCGGATGGTTACTCAAGCGCGCCATGAGCGGACAGCTAGCGCTGCTGCCGGCCATCAAGAAGACGATGGACGAAGTCATGGCTGGGCCTTCGACCGATGAACTGGAAGGCGCATTGGCCGCCGAGCGCAAACTGGTGGAGAACGGCAAGAAGCTGGCCATGCTGGTGGCCGGTGCGGCTTCGCAGAAGTACATGCAGAAGCTGGTCGATCATCAGGAAGTTATGGGCGCCATCGCCGACATGGTGATCGAGACCTTCGCCATGGATTCCAGCTTGCTGCGTGCGCGTAAGTACGTCGAAGCCAATGGCGAGAGCCAAGTCTGCACTCGTGGTCGCCATGACGCAGGTGTATCTGGAAGGCGCATTTGCCAAGCTGGAAGCTGCGGCGAAGAAAGTCATCGCTGCCGTAGCGGAAGGTGACATGCTGCGCACCCAGATGGCGATTGTCCGCCGCCTGGCGAAGCATGATCCGGTCAATGTGATTGCGCTGCAGGAGCAGATCGCCGCGCGGGTGTTGGAAACCGGGAAGTACGTGACGGCGTAAAGCTCCACCACGGAGGCACGGAGGCACAGAATTCACAATGACTTCTTCGTGGCTCCGTGTCTCTATGCCCGTTACTTTTGGGAGTAGCTGCGATACGGTTGCTGGTGTGATCGCATGTTATCAACAGTTATTCTTCAACTATGCGAACTCTCGTCATCGCCCTGCTGATCTCGACGAACCTTTTGCACGCGCTACAGGCGTCGACCACAAAACAGCTACAAACTAGATGCGACTTGGGGGCGATGGTGAAAAGCGCAGACGTTATCGTCGTCGCTCTCTCTGGAGGCATGGCGCAAGCCCCAGGATTCTGGAGCGGAAGCGTACCTGCAACTCAGCAAGTCTCCTACATCCCTGACCAATGGTTGAAGGGAACTTTGCAAACTTCCCCGTTGAAAATTGGCACGTTTACCCTTGAGCACCTTGTCGTTGATGGAGCAGAGACAGCAGACAACAATGAGCCGAAGCTCAAGGAATCGTTATTCGCGAAAGGCCACAAACTCATTCTGTTCCTGCACACTCGCACGGTGCGTCTCGCCGACCATTCCACTAAACTGATGACCGACCCCGTCGCTGAGGAGTGTGGTGTGCTTGCAGCTACGCCTGCGAATCTAGATCAGGTCAAAGCTGCAACAAGTACCCCAAGTCACTCGCACACGCGATAGCTGGCGAAATATCCCCATTACACAAGCAATCCGTCACTGCGGTTCCGAACGGGATCGCTTATTATAAGGCCTGTTATCAACAACAATCACGGCTACACTCACAGCGATGGACCATCCACTCTGCCGACGCGCTTTGTACCCACCTCTCCTTCTCAGTCTGACGCTGCTCGGTTGCAGCAGATTCAACGAATCCCTGAACAGAGGGCTGGAGAATGAGAAGTCGTACACGCGACAGGCGATGGAATATCACAGGAAGCACCCTGACCAGCAACGAGGGGATGGCGTACTCGAAACTTGGTCCAAGGCGGATTACATAGCAGAGGCGGTCGAGAAGCATCAGAGCATCGGAGTAGGGGCACACTCCAGCGACCAACTTGCATTTCTGCCCGACAACTTGAAGTGGGAGAACGGGAAGGCATTCTGCATCGTCCAACTCCCGGCAATGACGATTGTGCTTTACCCGCCGTCCAAGTCCTTCGATAGTTGCACAGTGGACTTGGCTCCTAGCCCACATGAAGTCTCCAACATCAAGTCTGGAGACATGCAATTCTCCGGTAGAACAGATGCTTGGGTGTACGTCCTGAAGCACAGCGACTGATTGTTGGCGTAACATCCCAATATCACAAGCGATCGGGACCTTGGTTTAGTCGCATTTCGTGCGTTCAGTGCGCCTCTTTCGCTTTTCTGATCTCCTCCATCACCGACGAGATCAGCTCTTTCGCGTCGGTGATTCCCTTCATAACAATCTGAATATCCATCGCCGGCATTCCCGGCTGGCGCGCGCTCTGGCAATAGACGCCATGCTGGCCAACCATGGTCAACGCGTCCGTCAAGACATCGAGCGCCACCGCCAGCCGTCCTCGCGGCACACCCATCATGAACTCGTATTTGTCCAGTTCTTCACGCCGTTCATCCAGAATGCTCATGGCCTCGATTGTATCGTCCCGCATAAATGTGAATAATGGAGCGGCAACATCGAGCCTAGGGCTCGTCCAGGAGAGTACCGTGCCGAAAAGCCGTTCCGCCATCCTTGCAGTGTTAGTAATTCTCACCGCCACCATCATGGCCTGCGCCCAGCAGAAGCCGGCCAGCCCTCCGGGTGAAGCGTCGTTCAAGTTCGACGATGGCAAGACCGTTACCATCCAGTACAGCCGTCCTTCCATGCGCGGCAGGAAGATCTTCGGCGGCCTGGTCCCATATGACCAGGTTTGGCGCACCGGGGCGAACGCAGCAACCAGTCTCAAGACAGACGTTGACTTGGTCATCGGCGGCGCCAATGTTCCGGCGGGCAGTTACACCCTTTACAGCCTGCCTGGCATGAGTAGCTGGAAGTTGATTATCAACAAGCAGGTCGGCCAGTGGGGTACGGAATACAGTGCGGGTCAGGACCTGGCGCGGGTGGACATGAAGGTAATGCAACGGCCGTCCGGACTGGAGTTGTTCACGATTTCGTTCGACAAAACCAGCGGCGACTCCGCCACTCTCAAGTTGGAATGGGAAAACACGATTGCCAGCGTTCCGGTTAAAGAGAAGAAATAGCGCCCAAGAATTCTGTCCAAAAGTCAATGCGCTCGCAACGCCGCCTCAGACATCACCTGCAACAATGCCGCAGCCTCTGCATCGAATTCAGGCTGAGTGGCGATAAGTTTGTCCATCTCCGCTATCGTCAGAAAGCACTCGCCTATGCGGAAGCCGCACACAAGCGCATCCTCGCCCTTCAGCGCTGGTGAAAAGCCGGGATGCTCGTCCAGGAAGCATGCGAATCTTTGCAACTGATCGGCTTGCTGGGTTGCTTGTATTTTCATGGCGACCTCCTTATTACTTCGATGCCGGCGGCGAATTGATAGTCCGCGTTGCCGTCTTTCTTTATTCGCCGACGCATGACACCAGAGCAACTCTCATGCCACTGCGCACTCCCCCGATCATGCTTGATCAAGAATGGCTCTATCTACTTGCTGGTCACTAACATTCCACGATGGGACTTCTCCAGGCTGGTGCTGGTTTCGCGTGAAAATCACTTAGGAGGGGACTATCTCTTTGGTCGCAGAACAAGCTGTTTGGTTTGGCACAACAGTGCGCGGCTACAGAATCTTTGGCGCAACTCGTGGAACTAAATACCGATCTACAGCGAGCGCGAACACACTCTCAACCGGCAAAAGAGTTCGCGGTTAGCTGCGAGAGATCTGCCGTGCTGTCGAGCTCGATTCCAAAATGATCACGTAAGCATTGCCGGACTTCTTCCCCAGTACCGAACAGCGTTTCCTCGCGCTCATGCTTGTTGGTAACGATCAGCCTGCCGTTGGCCAGGGTCACGCGCCCGGTGGCCGTGGCCTTGCTGCAGATCCAGCGTTTGGTGAAACCGGACTCCGGCGAAGTCTGATGGAACTTCGACATTTCCTCGTATTCGCTGAGTTGGTGGGGCACGTCACGAAAACTGTAGAGCGGCACCTCGCCCTTGTCATCCTGACGCAACAACTGCCACTCCTCCCCAAGTGGCGACACGAGATAGCGATGTCCATTTACCTGGTCAGCGCCACCGGTGCGAAACACGATCGGATCCACAAAAGAGTCTCCAAACCCCACATCGACCAACCACGACTCGTCCAAGTCAACCCGCAGCAGCATGTGGTCGAAGTCGGGACCGAAGCCGCCATCGTCGCGTCGCACCCTGGCGGAGAGCATGTAAACCCGATAGCCCAAAGCGATCAGCAACGCGCAGAAAAGCCCGTTTAGTTCGTAGCAGTAACCGCCACGATAACGCCGGACAATCTTGTCATATACCGACGCCAGATCGAGGCTGATCGGCATCTTCAGTGCGACGTCGAGATTTTCGAAAGGGACAGCAAACAAATGTTGACGGTGTAACTGGCGTAACACGGCGGCAGACGGTTCAAGCGGACCGCGGTATTCGATCCGGCGCAGATACTGCTCAATATCCATGACTGCACGTTTAGTGGGGACTATACAGGCAGTTCACCCTGGAGCCAACCAGTTTCCTGCAACTTCGCTTCGGCAGTAAGGTCTAGCACCAGGTTCTCCAATATCAGTCGCTTACTGGGTGGGTTGGAACGTAACGCCAGGTCGGCACGCGCTACCCGCCGGATGGCACTCGTCAGCTCGCGACGCGACGTGTAACGCCGCGCCTGCCGGATGATGTCTTCCGCGGCGAAAGGAGGTATGCGAAAGCCCTGCCATAGTACTTGCCACAGCGCGCGCGAGTCTCGAACATTCCGTTCCAGAATGACCAGCATCTGGCGAAAGGTGCGTGCCAGCATGTAAAGGTGGCCGATGGCCGCCTCGTCGCCGTCTCCCGTGTTCAGGATGGCATCGAGCACAGCCAGCGCTCGGGCGCGGTCACGGGCCGAAATGGCGTCGGTCAGTTCGTAGAACGACCGTTGTTTGGCAGCCAGGACCAGCGTCTCGACGTCGCCGAGGGTGATTCGCTTTTTGTCACCAACAAAAAGGACCAGCTTCTCCAGTTCGTTGGCAACCATCATCATGTCTCCACCGAGAGAGTCCACCAACTCGCGCGCCGCGTCGCTATCCAGTTTCACATCCTCGGCACCGGCCGTCTCCATCGCCCATTTCACCGCGTCGCCTTCGTCCACGCGGGCAAACTCAAGCACCGTGCAATGCTCGCCTAAGGTCTCGCGAATCCGTTCGTAACGGTCTTTGTCGGTCAGATCCATGCGTCGCACGTCCGCTGGAATGTTGATGTGATCGGCCACAAAGACGAGCAGCGCATCAGGATTGGGATCTTTGAAATAGTCTTCGATGGCGCCGAATTCGTCGTCATGCTTGCCGCGCCCATAAAGGTTTTTGACGCCGCGAATGAAAAACACCTGAAACGGGGACATCAGAGAAGGAGTGCGCGCTTGATCGAGGACGTGCTGCAGTTCCACGTCGCTCAGGTCCATGTCGTAGACGCTGAGTTCCCGCACATCCGCCGGCACCAGATGTTGCAGGATGGCATCGCGGCAACGCTTGCGAAAAAATGCTTCATCGCCGATGAAGACATATCCTGGCGCCATTTTCCGCGCCTTCACGTCGGCCACGAAGCGGTCGGAAGCAGCGAAACTACGCACCTAGTAGGCCTCCAGGATGTCACTCACCAACGACTTGGCAAAGCTATTGGCGACGCGGCCCAGGGCGGGTTCCTCTTCCTCGAAGAAACTGGGAGCATCGCGCGAAACCTGATACTGCTCGCGGTACAGGTAATTGGGATTTTCCCAGAGTACTTTGCCTTTGCTAGTGACCAGCGACGCCTTCATGGTGACCGTCACCAAGCCCGAAGAGATTCTTCCCGTCGCGGGGTCGTAGGTCAGGGGCGTGATGATGGCTGAGGTGACCGTTCCGTTGAGGGTGGCATTGGCATCGCCATCATTGGTGGTCACAATGCGATAGTTGGTGCGGCTGCGCAACTCCCGAATAACATCTTCCGTAATGGTCTGTTCAATGCGATAGGTTGACGTCCCGTTAATGAAAGTCGGCACATACAGCGTGTGCAAGTCTGTGGGCAATCGGACGGCTTGCCCACCCGTGTGATAGCCGCAAGCCAGGTTGCTCAGCAGCAGCATGAACATAGTGGCCAGCAAAAGGTAACGCGTGGCTTGCGATGTGGTCACTGAACGGTTCCCCGCGGACGTGCAGCGATCATGCTCTCGGCGCATTCCACTGCGGTAAGCGCTGCGATGCGCAGATTGTCGGATGCGGCCCATAACCAGAAACCGTTTGGCTTTTGCGCATCGCGACGCACAAACACCTGGATTTGCTCCTGGCCGGCGGCATTGACATTGCTGGGAGATTCCTCCCCGCCTTGCAGCACGTCGACGTGGTCGCCGGAAATCGCCGCCGTCAACTCTTCCGTCTGCGCCGCTTGCTCTAACTCAAGATAAAGCGAGAACGCGTGTCCGTGGAAGATAGGCGCTTGCAATAGCATCAAGGAAGGCACGGCCAACCGGTCTCCCACCAGCCGATGGAAGTGCTGCTGGATACGGATCTCAACCGAGTCCAGCGAGGGCAAGGATTTCTCACCATAGCGGTCCATCAGGTTGAAAGCCACCTGCGCGTCGAACACCGTCTTGGGCAGTTGCTGGAAGGACAGCAGGTTGACGGTCTGCTCATGCAATTCGTCCATGCCTCCCTTGCCGTGTTCCGAAGCGGGTTGGAAGACCGTAGCAACAGCCCGCGCGATCGCGCCAACCTTGCTCGCGCGCAGCGTCAACAGCGCAAGCACCACGGCGGCAGGATGCGCAATTGTCACCGGGGCCGGAGTGAAGTCCACGCGTGGACCGAGGCCCAGCTCGCGCTCAATCCAGGGCGCGCGCAGCAGCACCCCTTTCTCGTTTTCCAGTCCGTACGAGAGATCGATGATGTCGCTCCCCGCCTTACGCACCATCGGCCACGTAGTGCGCGTGAAGCTCGCCTCGCAGGCGAAGAAGGTGAAGTCCACGTTCTCCAGATGTTCCGGAAGGACACTCTGAATGAAGGTGGGTTCTTCGCCGACTGCCTCGAGTTGGCCAAGGGTTTCGTCGTCATCGAGCAGGCGGATGTCCTGCGCCGGAAAATTGCGGTCACTGAGGACGTCCTTCAGTTCCCGGCCTTTCAGGGTGCCGGCGCCTATGATGGCTACACGGAACATGACGCCTCAATATCTTCCGCCGGGAACACCAGCGGTGCGGTCTGGTTCATTTTCATCAAGCGTGTGAAGCCTCATCTTGAGGTGGACGGGGCGGCGCCGTAGGCCGCCGAAACACGAAGGAAAGCCGGGCCAGCACTCCCGAAAGAATATAGACCAGCGCCAGCGCGAACAATACGTATTGGGAAGAAAACCAGATCAGCGCGATCACCGCGCCAATCACAATCAGCCAGCGAAAATTCTGGGGCTGGCGAAAGTTCATCCCTTTCAAGCTGAAGAATCGCCATGTGCTCACCATAAGGAAAGCGATGGCGAAGACGAAGACACCCCACCCTATGGAAAGCCACCAGTACTGCAGCGGGTCTCCCTGCACAAGGTGGACGACCGCAGCAACCGCTCCGGCTCCGGCCGGAATCGGCATTCCAACAAAATACTTGCGCCCCGGCCGGCCGGGGTTGGATGGCTGGGGATTTACCTGGATGTTAAAACGAGCCAATCGGGAAGCGCCGGCAAGCAAAAACACGAAGGTGGCAATGGCTCCCAACTGAATGACGCGATTACGAACGTCGAGATCGCCGACGAGTGGCAGCATTCGGAAGCCCCACATCCAGGCCAAGACCGCAGGCGCGACGCCGAATGCTATTACGTCGGCCATGGAATCTAACTCGCGGCCGAAAGCGCTGGTGGTGTTGGTCAGGCGGGCTATGCCACCGTCGAAGAAATCGAACACAATCGCGAATCCGATGGCCTTGGCCGCATGATCGAAGTGCCAAGGATCAGACGCCGTGCCTTGAATGGCTTGTGAGATGGCGTAATACCCTGCCGCCATGTTTCCGGCCGTAAACATGGAAGGAAGAAGGTAAAGTCCCTTCCGCATCCGGCGCGGCTCAGGTGAATCGCTCTCCCGATACATGGCTGGCTGGCTCATCGCACCTCTGCGGCATTCTGCACAGTCGGCAGAACAGAACACTGCTGGGCAATGGCCAGAATACTGGAACCGCCCTTCACGTGATCGCCCACATGCACTTTCATCTCAGCTTCAGCAGCAAAGATCACGTCAGTACGCGAACCGAACTTGATCAGCCCCACCCGCTCGCCCCGCGCGACAGGCTCGCCAATCTTCTTGGTAAATACGATGCGGCGCGCCAACAGTCCGGCAATTTGCTTGAACACGACCACACCCGCATCCCCTCGCACGGTGACCACATTCTGCTCGTTCTCTTCGGCTGAAATGGCTCCCATGGCGTTACCGAACTTGCCCTTCTGGTAGTGTACGGCGGTGATGACGCCAGCGGTCGGAGAACGATTGACATGAACGTTAAACACATTCAGGAAGATGCTGATCCGGGTCCGCGGCTCCCCGTCTTGCTGGACGACGGAGATGTCCGTAACCTTGCCGTCAGCGGGGGAAACGATAGCCCCTTCTTCCGGGGGAATCTTGCGCTCGGGATCGCGGAAGAACCAAAGGAAAAATGCGGCCAGCAACAAGGGAATGACCGCTAGCGCAGGATGTGTCAACCACCCCACCAGCACTGCCACGACACTGAAAGCCAGTCCGTAATAGATCCCGTCACGCACCATGGGCTGAATTGATTATAGAGCCTGGGAATGCTGCTGCTCTAAGAACAGGGATCAAGAACAGGTATTCCTTCTTGTGCGGCGGCGTTGAGAAGCTCTCGATCGGAGCAAACAAAAACGGGGACGTCGCTTCCCGCCGAACTCTTCAAGGCCAAATACCCAGCTAACTGAACTGCATCAAACGCACGCAAGGCATACCGATCGACGAGCATGGAAGCGAGGTCCAGTACGAAGTCGGTGACTGCTTGAGTAATAAATCTACCCTCGATGTGGCGTTTGAACACGTCGAGGAGTTGAGTGGCAACCGCCGCTGGAATTTCTCCACTTCTTTCACGCCTCCGCACGGCGGATCGGAGTTCGACTTGTGCCAACGCGAGGATGGCTAAACGGCTTTCGCTTGCACGATCCGCTAGAGACAACAAGCGCTCCGTCCCGGGTTCACGGACATACAGCTTGACCAGAGCGCTTGTGTCCAAGTAGTAGAGTGGCAACGCTCAGCGCCTCTCACGGAGAATCGTTGAGGATAGCGGCTCTCCGCGAATCTCGATCGGACGAAACTCCGGCTCGGAATCTCCAGGTTGGCCCAGCGCTGCCTTGACTCTCGGCATCAGCCGGTTCAACCTGATGGTCGTTACCGGGAATTGCGGGGCTTTAGGGTTGGGCACCTTGCTGGTAAGAATCAATTGCTTCTTGATTGCCAAATCAAGCGTGTCCTTACGTTCGATGTCGGTCACCGCAGAGGCAATAGGTGCAAGCGGCAGAATCTCGTCCCTGAATTTCTTCAAAGGAACAAAGTTCCAACCTGGTGTGGACTCTGCGCGGTCCAGAGCTCTCAGCAAGTCGGTCTCGGCAGATTCAGGATTGCTGTTCACACCAGTGTCATCTCGAACGTGGGGCTGAGGATGGACTTGGGCTGGGTTCAAGTTTTGTCCTAACTTGTCGGCAGTGCTTGGTGGTTGCGGTTCCCGACCTACGGCTTCGAATCGAATTTCGATCCGGCCGGATTCCGGAGACCAATTATTCGCTGACGCATTGCTCTTTTTTTTCCGCCGATTTGCATCCAGTAAAGAAACTCGCACTTGACAATATTCAGGAAGGGCGTAATTGAAGTCGTGCAAAATATGCTTCAGCGGATCACCCAGTTTTTGGGCAAACTGAGGCTCTAACTCTTCTATTTTCATTCTCGTACCTCTATACAATTTTCTAAAATAAGTCTAAGCTAATACTGGCTGCTATATATAATATAAAGCGATGATCGGTCTTGTCAAGCAAAATCTTTATCGCACTAGAATCTCACGCGTCAGTTGGTCCATTCGCTGCTGAACTTCCTGGTATTTGTCGCCGGTCGACGGGCCTGCAAACCCGGCGTGAATGGCATGAACTCGTCCATCGCGATCGAGAAAAATCGTGGTCGGGTAGGCGCCGAAGTTCACCAACTGAGGTAACGTCTTTTCGATTTGTCCGTCGGCTGTGGTGCCGGCTAGTAGCAGTGGGAAGCTTATGCCGTACTTGGCTCGATAGATTCCAATCTGTCGCAGGTTGCGCGCGTTGTCATCCGTGTACTCGTATGCGAGGCCAACGATCTCGAGTCCTTGCGAACGGTACTTGCGGTAGAGTTGCTCGAGAATCGGGGCCTCATCATGGCAATTCGGACACCACGTGCCAAAGATATCCACGATGACCGCTTTGTCTTTGAATTGCGGGCTGGCCTGATCTACGGCCTTCCCTGATGCATCCACTCCACGGAAGCGAAACGACTGCAGTGGATCCTGGACCCGTGTAAGGCTTCCCGCCTGCGTGTTTGGGTCCGCGCTGGCGGTGTCTTCGCTGCGTTTTGCGGTGAAGGGCGCCGAAGAGGCGACCCCTGCGATTTGTCCTTTCAGGCTGCCGTCAGGCTGGAAATCGCCGTCAAGCGCAAGCACATGAATGCCGTCGAACCGGCTTAAGTGAAAATGGGTGTGTCCACCTGCGTCGTTGTAGACCCGGCCGTGCAACAGACCGGTGTCGCCGCTTACTGGCTCAAGAATGCCGGTAGCATGCACTTTTCCATCAGAGGTCGCCATGGTCTCTTGTTGGAATGTGGCGAGCGTGATTTTGTCTTCGCCGGCTGTCGGCCTCGTGAATAGCCAACTGCCCGCCAACGTCGGACCCGTCCACGCCTTTCCGGGGGTGGCTTCCTGATGCAGAATCAGAGTCAGTGGAATGTTCACGATTCCCTTGCTGGTCAGCCGCGAGTACTCGCCTTCTATCTGTTGCGGGGAGACCATGTGCCCAACCAAGGTTCCGTCGTAATAATCGAGCCGGAGTGTCAGCACCGAACCGTCCCACGTGGCACTGCTAAACGGCTGGCGATCGGTGCCATTCATTAGTACGGCACTGATTCCCTTTTCCCCCGGCGTCAGCTCGATTCCGAAGTTCACGTCTCCAGCCGAAGTCCGGATGGAACCGTCCCAGAGTCCCTCCGGGGATTGCGTCTTAGTCTCGCCCGCCGTTACGGAGCAGGCAGAGAGGAACATCAGCGTTAGAGCGAAACACAGGAAGCGGCCAAATCGCTGAGCGCACGTCAAGAAATTCCCCTCACGTGCATTAATTATCGCTCATGGAAAGCACTTCGAGGTAAGGGTCGATTTTTCGCGCAGAGAATACAGCTAGAGCGGGGCAGCAAAGAATCCGATCTTTACCGCCGCGTGAATGGGCTTGATGCTTACTAAACGACCTGGTGGTCGGTCCGGAACTTGTGTTCCAAGCTTTCCATCTGGTCTTTCAGGCGGAGCTTCAGCTTCTTCAGTCGCACTTCCTCGACCTTCTCATCTTCAGAGAGATATTTTTTCTGAATCAAATTTTCGAGGCGCTGCGAATACTGCGAGTGCTCATCCGCCAAGCGGCGGAATTCATCGTTACTGGCAAGAAGCTGATCGCGTACCTGAGTTGCCATTCAGTGAACCTCCGGAGAGATGCAAAATCCAAACGCTAGCATAGGACCTATTTCGCTTCAAGGCCAAATTGTCGCAGATCTGTAATAGAAAAACATAACAGCAACGCGTCTTCATCGGGCTGGCGGTAATAGTTAGTGCGTCGTCCTTGCTGGTTAAATCCAAGTTTTTCATAGAGTCCGCGCGCCGCCACATTCGATTCGCGGACCTCTAGTTGCACGGAAGTGGCTCCAGCCGATCTGGCACTTAGGAGCACTTCCCGAACTAATTGGATGCCGATCCCACGCTTGCGTTTTTCCCGGGCGACCACTACATTTTCAATTTCCCATTCGCAGGTAGCGCAACGCGCGATCACAAAGCCCTGCACTTCGTCCGTCTCTTCTTCGACAGGCGACCAGCGCGATTCTCGGCGGCGCTTCCGTGGAGAACAGCGCGTCGTATTCGCAGTCCGCCCAGTGCGCTGCGGTATCACTTTCCTGCTCAAGCGCCCGAATGGCCGCCACGTCGTCGGGGGTCGCGCGCCGGATCAGCACTGCGTCTTCTTCGCCGTCGAAAATAGCTCGGCATCGGAGCGGCGCATGTAGTTGACGTCGACGGTAGCAGGATCTGCGGTTTCTCCGGCTACCAATTTTCGAACACCGATGCGGCCGATCTCGCCGGCTTCAACGGGCGCAACTAAGATGACATTGCGATTCCCGGCTCGCAATCCTTCCGCAACTTTGGCGTCCACGGTAATAACGTCACTGCCCTGGCCTGAAGATTGCGCAGCGAATTCGTCCAGCTTGGCAATGTACTCGCGAATTGGCACGGCGTGGCCGGAACCGATCTGGTATTCGCCCACGTAGATCTCACCCCGTCCGGCGTCCAACACCGCGATTGCGTCTGCCCGTCCGTGCGCGAGCACGAGAGCCTCCAGCATCGAGACCGTTGCCAGCGGCTTACGCAGCACTTCGCAAAGCCCTTTGACCGTAGACAGACCCACGCGCAACCCGGTGAACGAACCCGGGCCGGAGACCACCACGAATCCCTCAACCTCAGTCTTGCTCAGATGATTTTGCTGGAGCGCTTCCTCAATTCGCGGAAGCAATTGTGCCGAGTACATGCCGCCCTCAAGCGACGTCAGTTGCAGGATTTCGAAGCTGTTGGCATCGCCGCGGCACAGGGCAATGCTTCCCTTGCGGCCCGAAGTATCCACCGAGACGATCAGCATCCGCTTCAGACGCCCAAGGGAGCGTCTTCCACCAGTTCCAGCAGCACGCCTCCCGCGCTGGAAGGGTGAACAAAAACGTAGAGATGTCCGCCGGCGCCAATTTTGATTTCGTCCGAAATCAGGCGGGTTCCCGATGCCTTCAGGCGCTCAACCGTGCCGGCCAGGTCGTCGATGTGCAGAGCCACGTGGTGAAGACCTTCGCCGCGCTTGGCGAGGAACTTTCCAATCGGCGAGTCGGGCGAGGTTGGCTCCAACAACTCGAGGCGGCTCTCGCCGATCGGGACCATGGCCAGCCGCACCTTTTCCGCTTCCACAGTCTCTTCCGGCATTACATTCATGCCTAGCTTCTCGTAGAACTTTCTGGCTTCCGCCAGCGACTTCACTGCGATACCAAGATGGTCGATCTGAGTCATTCTGGTTTCCCCAAATTGTCGATAATCTTCTCTACCAGAGAATACGGGTCACGCTTGTGCTCGGCAACCTCCGCCGCGTAGCGCGTGGCTTCGCCTTCGCTGAGGTAATACGAAAGAACGCGCTGGAAAAGCGCGTCGCGCAACATCTCCGCGATGCGCTCGCGCCAGTTCTCAATGCGGCGGGTGCGCGCACGGCCGTCCTGCTGAAGATACGCAAGATATTTTTCGATTGCCTCCAGCAATTCGGTTATGCCAGTCCCGGTGCTGGCCACGGTTTTCACGATGGGAGGCGTCCAATTATCTTTGCGCATGGCCAGCGATTGCATGGCGCGAATTTCGCGTTCCACTCGCTCAGCGCCGTCGCGGTCGGACTTGTTGATGACGAAAATGTCGGCAATTTCCATGATGCCGGCCTTGATGGTTTGCACATCGTCGCCCATGCCCGGAACCAGCACCACGATGGTCACATCCGCCAGGCGAACGATGTCCACCTCGTCCTGTCCCACGCCAACCGTCTCGATCATCACAATGTCGCGGCCGCTGGCGTCGAGCACGGTGGCTACATCGGCGGTGGTGCTGGCCAGGCCGCCGAGCGAGCCGCGCGTGGCCATGCTGCGAATGTAAATTCCCGGATCCGCATGGTGCGACTGCATGCGAATTCGATCGCCAAGAATCGCTCCGCCGCTGAAGGGGCTGGTGGGATCAACAGCTACGATGCCGATGGTCTTCCCCTGCTTGCGATAGGCATGTGCAACCTGATCGACCAACGTACTCTTGCCGGCGCCGGGCGAACCCGTCAGGCCAAGCAGAATGGCCCTGCCGCTGGATGGGAAAAGCGCCTTCAGCAATTCGGTGGATTGTGGGCCGTGATCTTCGACGATGGAAATGCCTCGCGCCAAGGCGCGCGGCTCTCCGGCACGGATTCGCTTAACAAGGTCCTGAATTTGATCGTTCGTGCTCAACCAGTAGCCACCAATAAACAAGACTATCAGTAGCGGCAGAAATTAGTCGTGTTACGACTTCGTGCAGTACAGCGCTTCCTGACCTTGGGGGCACTCCGGGGCGCGAAGAGTTTTCCGATTAGATGGCCCGTACTTGATACTTGCTTTTTCCAAAGTTGGCGATAAAATGACCCGCAATAATCTTTAACTGATTTTGACTGCCACGAAAGGCACAAAGACCACTCGTCTAATCCATCTGACCGCATGGAAGGCCCAGGCTGACTAAAACGAAGAGCTGAAATTGCTCGTTCAATCTGACTAACGGGACGATCAGTTAGTCCGTGCTGTGCCACAGGATGACGCGCTAACCGGCCTACGCCGCCATCGGCCTGCTGTACCGGCGGGAGCGGAGGGCTGGAACAGGGTCAATCAAACTTGACCCCCCGGCTCCTTTATTACCTTTGGACATTTGTTGACGGTCTGTAAACGACAAGGAGGTCAGGAGAGCCATGTTGCCCGAGACCCTACCCCCCAACGAAGTGCAGAAAACTTCCTCTACCCAGACTTCGGCGGTGCAATCTAAACTTGCAGATCTACCAGACACAATAGCTGTTTCTCTTGCGTCTCTCGACCATTCTTCAGCTCTGCTCTACGAAGCCTTGGAAAATCTCAAGGCGGCCAAGTCAGTCGACATGGCCGAGGTCGAGGGACACCTTAGGGCGGCCGCCAAATCTGCTGACGCAGTGCGCCAATTCGTTCAGTCGGAGTGCCCCCAGGCCTCATGGCAAAACCGGGACGAACTCAATGCACTCATTGCGAAGGTCCAACAGATTCTGGAAGCCAGAGCTTTAGCGCAACAGCGTTCTACCCGTCTGCTGGCGCTAGCGACAGAGTTGGAGCGCGGCAGCATTGTGCATCGCCGGGTACAGCGTCTGAATGAACTGAATCAACTGCGCGAGCAAGCGATCAACGAATTGCGCTCGCTGGCCGGAGTGGAAGGAGCACCATCATCACTGCCCGGCCCTGACTCAGACCAATGGATGGAGTGGGCGTGCGCCTTGCAAGAGCCTCAAGATGCGGAATCTCTGCAGGCGCTTCGCACCGGATTCCCACACCTCGATGACTTTGTTGCCAATATAGAGTTCAGCATGTGGGTAGCGGCGAAGACGCTAACCTCGAAGGGTCCACCCGGACCGGACGGAGCGGGCGATGGGTCGTATGCCGAACCGTCACGGCCAGATGGCGGCAGTTCTGCGGAACCTATCGCGTCGTCAGGTTCCATGCGGACTTCCATGGAGGAAGTTGATTCTTCAGGAGAGCGCGGCGTGCCGCGATTCCCCGAGTTGCTCAGCAGGTCGCCGTTACCGTCGCACGAGTCGAGTACTCTCACCCCCAACGACGCTTCCCCACCGCATACCGAAGAAGCGAGTCAACGCATACAGGAGCAGGAACAAGCGCTGCTGGCGAGCATGATGGACCTCGTCAGTGACCCGACAGGTCACTTCAACCCGGCCTCCGAGCGTCCCTTTACCGCTGCTTTCCTCCGCGACAACCGGACCCCCTCGCCGACTACCGCCGGTGGCACGGACGATCGCCCCAACCCTCCCGCCGAGGCTCCTTCCCCGACGAAAGTTGCTCCTGATACCAACGCTGCAGCGGCAGTAACGCCCAACCGGAAAGCCGGAGTTGAACGTGTTTGGAATGGAAAATGGTTGATGCTGCTGGCGATCGTCGCGCTGCTGACGTTTGTGGGTGTGGAAATCACCATGTCGAGATCGCACACCATCCATGCCAGCAGTGCTCCGGTTGGAGCGATCGAGAACAAGGTTCCGGACCAGGCACGAGGCAACACCCACCCTCAACCTCTAGTCTCCCCTGTTTCCGAGACGCGAAGTTCCAGTCCGAAGCCTCCGGCAGAGAAACAATCCAAGCCGCCGAGCCAAAGCGTCGCTTCCAAATCGAATTCGAAACCTTCGCCGGCAAAGCAGGCTAGCAACCCTGAAGCTGGAGGATCAAGCTCTCCTGGGGCGACCCCGACGAACGTCGCGATGGTCACGAAGGAATCTTCGCCCAAGAGCACAGCAGAAATGCCGAGCCCAATCCCTGGGGCCTTGCCTGTTGGGATCTCGAACGGTTTGGCAAACGTCGCCAGGGACGTCCCGGTACCTGAGCCGAAGCTAGGCAACAACGTCCCGGCTGCTGGGCCCAAGGTTGCCAGCGCTGTCCCGATTGCTGAGCCCAAGGCCGCCGATCAGCAGATCAGGGTCTCCTCAGGAGTCGCAGAAGGTCTACTTGTCCACCAAGTCACACCGGTGTATCCGCCGATGGCCTGGCAGTTGCGCATTCAAGGGACGGTGGTGTTGGCGGCGGTAATTGCGAAGGACGGAACTGTTAAGAGCCTGCGCGTAGTGAGCGGCCACCCCATGCTGACCCAAGCGGCCATGGAGGCTGTAAGACAGTGGCGCTATAAGCCCTATCGCCTGGATGGGGAACCAGTGGAAGCCAACACTCAGATTCACGTCAACTTCACTCGCTGAGAGAGTACTTTTCAGTCCTTTAAGATCTGCCGTGCAATCACCAATCTCTGGATTTCGCTGGTGCCTTCGCCAATGGTGCACAGCTTCACGTCCCGATAAAATTTTTCGGCGGGATAGTCTTTGATGAATCCGTAGCCGCCGTGAATCTGCACGGCTTCGTTGGCGCACTTCACCGCGACCTCGCTGGTATAGAGCTTGGCCATCGAGGACTCCAACGTCGTCTTCATGCCCGCGTCTTTCATCGCGGCCGCACGATGAGTGAGTAGGCGAGCCGCGTCGATTTCCGTCGCCAGGTCGGCAAGCTTGAACGCAATTGCCTGGAATTCGCTGATTGGCTTGCCGAACTGCTTGCGCTCCTTTGAGTAATTCAGCGCGGCTTCGTAGGCTCCTTGCGCCATGCCTAGTCCGAGTGCGGCGATGGAGATGCGGCCGCCATCCAAGACCTTCATGGCGTCAATGAATCCTTCGCCTTCGTGACCCAGCAGGTTCTCGCCGGGAATTTCGCAGTCTTCGAAGATCAGCTCGGAGGTATCGCTGGCGCGCAGGCCCAGTTTGTTCTCCTTCTTTCCAGCGCGGAATCCTTTTGTGCCCTTCTCCACCGCGAATGCCGAAAGCCCGTGGGTGTTCGCCTTTTTGTCGGTAACCGCAACCACGACCGCCACATCAGCATAGCCGCCATTGGTGATGAAGGTTTTGGTGCCGTTCAGCACCCAGTTCTTGCCCCGGCGCACGGCAGAGCAGCGTGCCCCGCCAGCATCCGAGCCCGCACCCGGCTCCGTCAGACCCCACGCGCCAATGAACTCACCGGTGGCAAGCTTGGGAATGTATTTCCGCTTCTGCTCTTCGTTGCCGGCAAGGAAGATGTGGTTCGAGCACAGCGAGGTGTGGGCCGCCACGATGATGCCCACCGAACCGTCCACACGCGAGAGTTCTTCGACAGCGGTGACGTATTCGACATAGCCCATGCCCGCGCCGCCATACTCGGTGGGAAAGATAGTACCCATCAGGCCCAGTTTGCCAAGCTCCTTGACGGTCTCCAGTGGGAAGGTGCCAGGTTCATCCCATTTCATTACGTTGGGCGCAATCTCGCGTTCGGCAAAGTCACGCACCATTTTCTTCAACTGCAGTTGTTCGTCCGAGAGCTGAAAATCCAAGCAATCCTCCGGGTAGTGGAACGCGGCAACGGTTCTAAGCAGACACACCTAGCGGCGGCCGCGCACAAAGGGGAAACAGGCGGTTATAACACATTCACCGGGACCGATGAAATTGCACCGGTCCGGGCTATGGCCGCTGAGACGTTATCAAGGCAAGTAGCTCGCTGGTTGTAGGAGTCGTCCCGGTTTCTTTGTGAGAGAAAACTCTCTTTCCATTGACCAGAATTTCGAGTTCGCCCATTGCCACTCTCATCTTAGGCCTAATCCCATATCTCAATAAAAGTTCGCGCTTCAGGCTCCCGGCCGCGCGTCGTAAATCGCCTCAAACCAAGCAGCGCCGAATTTCTATCTCCATCCTGGACTCCTCTGCGTCCCTCTGCCTTTCATGGTGAACTCTTATCTTGTTACTGGGAGCGCGTCGCCTTGCCTTCTATTACGCTGCTCCATCCACCGCTGGGCGTCGCCACCTCGGACTTGAACGTATATGAAGTGGGAGAGACCAACGTGATTGTGTAACGTCCTTTCACCACCACGCCGTTCATTTTCTCATCAGCTGTCCAGGTCCAAACATTGCCCGCAACGTGACCCACCGCCACCTGGTGCTCGCCCAGGCTGTTATACGCGTTGTAGGTATAAGCCTTGTCGGCGGGATTGTATTCCATGACCCGCATCCCGCGAATGTTGCCCATAGGAGACTTCATGGAAGAATGGGTCTCGACGAAAAAATTCCCCGGCACCCACTCGGCGTGCTCCGTCGAAGTGAACGGCGCGGCCGGAGCTGTAGGGTTGACCTTCATCGTGCCCTCCAATTTCCAATCGCCGACGAAATACCCCATCATCTGCTCTGCCGGACTCGGCGTGGGCTCCTGCTGAGGGGCCTGAGCAACCAGCATGCAAGTCAGCAAGAAAAACCCAGTTACGACTCCAACGACACGTGTCATGTGGTCACTCCCTTTCGCGGAAATACTAACCATCGCTAATCCTGCGGTGCAGGAATGCTAGCACGAACGCTCTCGCGCAAGGCTTGGATGAGGTAAAGACAAACTCATTGTATAATCCGGTGCCGAACCCAAGGGCTCCTCACAAACCATGAATCGACGGGAATTCTTAACGGCCACTCCTGGCCTGTTTCTATTGGCGAGCTTCACGCCTGATGTTTTCGCGCAGATCGTCTCTGCAATCCCGCCCGATATCGCGAAGCTTTACAACCAGAGCATTGTCATCGATTCCCTGTGCAGTCCGTTTCTGGAAACAGATTCCTTGCCCTCCCCGGCTGCCGTCGAAGTGGTGCGAAATTCCGGTATCACGGCAATCAATTTCACCGTCTCGGAGCGGACCTTCGAAGGCACGCTGCAAACCCTCGCCTACGTTGATGCACTGGTGGAACAGTTTTCCCAAGTTTTCATGGTGGTTCGGAGCCACTCTGATATCGCTCGCGCCAAACGCGAAAAGAAGGTCGGGATTCTTCCTGGCTTTCAATACACTGAATTTCTCGAAGAAAACTCCGCACGCATTCTCACCTTCCGTCGCCTGGGCGTCCGCATCATGCAACTGACCTACAACAATCGCGGCGTCTTCGGCGATGGTTGCCTGGAACCGGGTAACGCCGGACTGAGCAAGGCAGGTCACCAAGCCATTCGCACCATGAACGAAATCGGCGTAGCTGTCGATTTGAGCCACAGTGGTTACCGCACTACCGAAGAGGCCATTCAATCCTCGGCCAAGCCGGTGCTCATTACTCATTCCGGGTGCGCAGCAATCTATGAGCACCCGCGCAACAAGCCCGACTCGATCTTGAAGTCACTCGCCGACCATGACGGATATTTCGGTGTTTATCTGATGCCGTACCTGGTCGCATCGCCAACCGTTCCCACCCGCGAGCATGTTATGCAGCACTTGCTGCACGCCATCAACGTTTGCGGATCCGATCACGTTGGCATCGGTTCCGACGGCTCTATTCAGGCAGTCACGTTGAGTCCCGCGGAGCAGAAAGCGTTTGATGCCGACATTGCTCGACGCAAACAACTTGGCATCGGCGCTCCCGGAGAAGATCGCTATCCCTATGTTCCCACCCTTAACGGTCCCGACCATATGGAAGTCATCGCGGCGGAACTGCAGAAGCGCGGACAATCGTCATCGGTAATTGAGAAAGTCCTGGGCGCAAACTTTCAGCGCATCATTGGCGAGATCTGGGGAACCGCATAGTTCTATTTGCCGGAATTGGAGATCAGCATGAGTCGCAGAAACTGGAATTGGACGTTGATTCTTCTCACCTTCCTGTTGCCTTGCCTGTCGAATGTGCAAGCCCAGCAGCCAAGCTCCACCTCCAGCAACGTTCCCGCTCTGCCATCTGATATTCCGGCGACTGCCTCCCGCTATTCGGTGCTGATCATGGGCAGCCTCGCCGGTCAGGAGGCGGCGTGGACGGCGCCCGACGGCAAGCTGCATGCATTCTTCCAGTTCAATGATCGCGGCCGCGGGCCCAAGACGACGAGTGTCATTACGCTGAATGCGAAGGGTATTCCGATCGCCGAATCCATCAGCGGGAACGACTACCTGAAGTCGAAAGTCACGGAGGAGTTCTCCTTCGACGGCCAGACTGCGCGATGGAACAACACCGCTGAGCATGGAGAGAAGAACCTTGCGGCGCCCGCGGTCTATATCGCGATAAACGGCGCACCTTCCGAGGTGGGACTGCTGGCGCAGGCCGCACTGATGAATGGTGGCAGCGTCGCGCTACTGCCGGAAGGCGAAGCACGAGTGCAGCGCGTTAGCGACCGGAACATCGAAGCTGGCGGCAAGAAGCAGCATGTCGTGTTGTATGCCATCAGCGGGCTGGATTTCTCGCCACAGTACGTGTGGCTCGATGATCACGGCCAGTTTTTCGCCGCGGTAGGCGGATGGAGCGCGATCGTTCCGGAAGGTTGGGAAGCTGCAGCGGAGGATCTCCAGAAGACCCAGGACGAAGCAGTGCAGGCGCGGGCGGCGGACATCGCCAAGAAGCTAGCGCATCGGCCCGCGCATCCTGTGGTATTTACCCACGCCAATCTCTTCGATGCGAGCAGTGCTACCATCCTGCCGAACCAGAACGTAGTGGTTGTGGGCAATCACATTCAGGCGGTCGGGCCCGCAGATCAGGTGGCGCCTCCTTCTGATGCGGAGATCGTGGACGCGACAGGAAAGACGCTGCTGCCGGGATTATGGGACATGCACGCCCACGTCGGCGACAACGATGGTCTGCTGAATCTGGCGGCGGGCGTGACCACGGTGCGCGATTTGGCGAATGACACCGACCAACTCCTGGCGCGACGCAAACGCATCGCGGCCGGTACCGAGATTGGCACGCGCATCATCATCGCCGGAATCATTGATGGGCGCGGCCCGTACCAGGGACCAACCAAAGTATTAGTTTCCACCCAGGCGGAAGCGCGCGCAGCGGTCGACAACTACGTCAAGCTCGGCTACGTCCAGATCAAGATTTACAGCTCGGTCAGCCCGGAGCTGGTACCGCCGATCATTGACGAGGCCCACAAGAACGGATTGCGGGTGAGCGGACACATCCCGGCATTCATGACGGCTTCGCAATGCGTGAAGCTGGGCTACGACGAAATTCAGCACGTAAACTTTCTCATTCTGAACTTCATGCCCGACGTGAAGGAAACGCGGACTCCGGCACGGTTCAGCGAACCCGCCAAGCGCGCCGCCGACCTCGACCTGAATTCGCCTGAGGTGCTGGCATTCATCAAGCTCTTGCAGGACCACCACACCACGCTGGACCCCACCATGAGCGTCTTCGAGGCGACGATCGTCGCCCGCCCTGGCGAAGTTTCGCCAGGATACAAAGCAGTCGAGAGCCGGCTGCCCGCACAAGTGCGTCGTGGATTGTTGTCCGGAGGAATCACGCCGCCGCCAGGGATGGAGGCACGGTATCAGCAGTCGTTTGCCAAAATGGTTGACCTGGTCGGCGTGCTATACCGCGCGGGAATACCCATCGAGGCCGGTACCGACTCGATGGCGGGATTTACATTGCAACGTGAATTGGAACTGGACACGCAAGCCGGAATTCCCGCGCCGAAGGTGCTGCAACTCGCAACGCTGGGTGCTGCCAGGATTATGAAGCGCGACGCGGAGATGGGCTCGATTACGACGGGCAAGCTCGCCGACCTGGTGTTGATTGACGGAAATCCTGCCTCGAATATCAGCGATGTGCGAAAAACTTCGTTGACCATGAAGGATGGGGTGATCTACAAACCCGCCGAGCTGTATACGGAGTTGGGCGTCGCTCCCTGACGGTAGGTGCAGGGTGCCCGATCAATGGGTTGGCGAAGGCGTCGAATTGACCAGCATCAACCATCCGCTTCCGCCCCGCAACCGCAAGTCCTTCTGGGATTCAAGTACGATCTGTCCGACCGGATCGGTCCTTCCAGCATGAGCGAGCTTAAGACCGCGCGAGCCATACACTCCACATGCCGAAGTAGAAAAGACCCACAGCGCCTGATCCTGACCGTTCCCATCGGTGGCAGGGCATCCGCGCTCGGGCGCTGGCGTCAACTTGCCCCAGACGCCTGAGCCCGTCCACTTGCCCACAATCCCTGAGCTGGACCCTACCAAGCCTCGCCCACGATTAACGATATCGCCACCCACCTGCCGGGTGGTCCAGGAGTCTGAGCCCAAGTACGTGGAATCGGCATTCAGTGGATTCTGGGTTTGGCTGACGCTATACGCGCTTGCCAACGCGCGCAGGCTGACTGAAAGCGCGATCGTTTTCCCTTCATCTTCCAATTGATCGAATTGCAGCGTGATGCGGGAGCCGGTAGCCCCAGCCTTTTTCACGGCAACGATATGTCCGGTCACGCGCGATCCGCGCTTGATGCTCCCGGCCGCCGGCAAGGAAACCTCTTGCATGGTCTTACCCTCGAGGGTTTCGCCGGGCTTGTCCTTGTTGGCGTCCAACGAAGAGCTCAGCATTACGGGGATGGCAGTGCCGGCGGGGAGATCCTGGGCAGCTAGCATGCCTACGGAACAGAGAAAAGCGGCAGTCAATCGAAGCCAGAGCATAAGAGTGATTGGTGAAAGATGAATTTACCTTAGCGCGCCCGAAATCCTGATTAAAATTCGGCGACAAACTGGCCGCAACGCGGGCGGCCTGGCGCTTCAGGATGAGAACGTAGATGTGAACGTCTTGCTCTTGCCAAATGCTAAATGCTAATTGCCAACTGCTGATTGGCGGCCACCCCTACTTGCCCATCACCAGCTTAGCTATGGTCTGCAATTGCATATTCGACGTGCCTTCGTAGATTTTGCCAATTTTCGAATCGCGGAAGAATTTCTCGACCGGATAATCTTTGGTGAAGCCGTAGCCGCCGTAGATTTCGACGCAAAGCGACGCCACGCGCTCGGCTACCTGCGACGTGTAGAGCTTGGTCATCGCCGCTTCCTTCACGAAGTTCATACCCGCGTCCTTCATACGGGCACAGTTGTACAGCAACATGCGGGCGGCTTCGATCTCGGTCGCCATTTGTGCGATCTGAAACTGGATGCCCTGGAACTCAGCGATGGCGCGTCCGAATTGCTTGCGCTCCTGCGCATACTTGACCGCGAACTCCCATGCGCCGCGCGCCAGCCCGAGCATCTGCGCGCCGATGCCGATGCGGCCTTCGTTCAGGGTCTCAATGGCGATCTTGTAGCCCTTCCCGACTTCGCCCAGCACATTATTCTTGGGCACGCGGCAATCTTCCATAATCAGCTCGCAAGTGCTGGACGCGCGGATGCCGAGCTTGTCTTCCTTCTTGCCGACGGTAAATCCGGGAAAAGTTTTCTCGACGATGAAGGCGGTGATGCCTTTGTATCCAGCAGAGGGATCGACCGTGGCCAGCAGGATGAACACCCCCGCTTCCTTGCCATTCGTAATCCAGAGCTTCTGGCCGTTTAGAACATACTCGTCGCCCTTCAACTCCGCCCGGGTCTGGAGCGCAAAGGCGTCGGAGCCGGAAGCGGCTTCGCTCAGCGCGTAAGCGCCAACGGTGTCGCTGCACATGCGAGGCAGGTAGCGCTTCTTCTGTTCTTCGGTTGTCCAACGAAGGAGAGCGTTGTTGACCAGCGTATTCTGCACGTCCACCACAACTCCGGCCGACGGATCGACGCGCGAGAGTTCTTCCACCGCAAGGATGGCCTCGAAGAATGTTCCTCCGCCGCCGCCATATTGCTCAGGGACTTCAATACCCATCAACCCTAGCTGAAAGAATTGATCAATGATCTTGGGCTCGAAGACGCCTTTCTCATCCATCTCCTTGACGTAGGGTCGCACACTTTCGTCAGCGAACTGTCGAACCGTGTCGCGAAAGAGAACTTCGTCTTCGGTAAGTGAAACCAGGGGTGCGGGAGCGGAGGCAGCTAGGCTTGCAATGGCTTCTGACATGAGGGCAGTCCTTCCAGATAGGGTAGGAAACCTTTAATTTTAACATTCGCGGAGGAGACTGGCCCGCGTGCTGCGATTCCCGGCTGCAAATAAAACACCCGTCCAAGCAAGAGCGGCTTGGGGGAAGCGCCCACGGATGGCTCGTGGTGGCCGTGCAGCGGCGACTGACGCTTCCGTTGGCAGATAGGGCCTACAATGACCTATCTGTGATACGATCTACCGGTGAAGAAAACCGGGAGGCTACGCAAGGTTGTAGACGAAACGACCCAAGTGCGCTGTGCTCTCGGAAAGGGACTCATTCGCGAAGAGGCATGGCAAGACTCTCGCGGCGTGGTCGCCAGGTACAACCTGGCTTTCATCAACCACGCTCTTTGTGCCCGGGATAACGGCAGGGTGCTGGGTTACGACAACAGCCACGGTGATCATCATCGGCATCTCGCCGGCATCCAGGAGATGTTTGCCTTTATCAAGTTACGAGAGGTTGCTGGAAAGATTTCTAGCCGAAGTGCGAGAACTCCGCCAGAAGAAGGAGCCGATATGAAGTTGAAAATCAATACGGATGGATTTGAAGGCTATGCGAAGCGGGCCCTGGAACGGGCGCGCAAGCTGGATCGACGGGAAGCGATCAAACCGGAGATCACCATCACGTTCGAGGACCCCCTCGCAATGGTCGAGGTCCTCACGGCCGAGCGTCTCCGGCTGGTTCAGAAAGTGCGGACAAAATCCTCGTCGATCACGGCGCTGGCGGCCGCGCTGAAGCGTGATCCGAAATCCGTGCGCAGAGACGTTCTGAAGTTAGAGCGGGCAGGAGTGGTTCGAACCCGTGAACAGATCAATCCCGGCCACGGACGCATAAAAATCGTAGAACCTGTGGCTCGCGAATACCGCCTCACGGCGGTTCTTTAGCCTGGCAGCACATCCGGCAAGACCGCCGGCGAACGATCTGGAGCAAGCGGGGCTCTGGCTGCGCCGCAGCGTGATCCCATTGGTAAGATGGTGCGACACCACCTCAGCACCATTCGCGCCTTTGGCGACACAGACAGCTACATCCTGCCGTAGACCCCGAATACGCAGCCACCAGCGAAGATCAACCTTTCGCTCTCGATGCCTTCGACAAGCTGCGGAAGATGTGCGCGTATCAGGACCTATTCCACCTCGTGCTTAGCGGTATAGCCTTCACGGGCCGACACGATGTACTTAATGTCGTGGTTCTTCTGGTCCTTGATGATGAGCGGCTTGTTGTCCGGGCCAACCAGTTCCACCTTCAACTTGCGATAGGTGCCGTCTTGTTTGGTATTCGTCGGCTTATAGGTGATGGTGTATTGGTTGCGAATCGCCTGGGCGACTTCGCGAAAAATGTCGGGCATTTCGCCCATCAGGCGTGGAGCGTACATCCGTCCGCCGGTCAGGCGAGCGAAGGTGGCCATTTGGTTCTTGGCCTGAGTGTAATCCATCAGGGCCATAGAAACGTTGGGATTAGACCCCGCCATAGCGTCTACCCGCTGGAGATAAGCTTCTCCGGTACAGATGGCATAGATCGTGACGTTGGGAGTGGCTTTGACCTTCTTGAGAATCGTGTCGTAAATGATCCTGCTGAAGGTGTCGCGACCGCTGGCCACCACCACCAGCTCCTTATGGCCGGGAATGCGATCCAGGCGGTCCAGCGTGTCATACATAGCATCGAAAATGTTGGTCTCGCTGAACCCCGGGACCCGCAGCATGTTGAGCGCGCCGAAGACCGCTTGCTTGTCCTGGGTAAAGTCCAGCAGGATGTGGGTCTTCATGTCGAACTCTTCGATGGCGACCCAGTCCTGCGGTTGCAGGTTGGAAGCAAACGTGTACGAGGCATTTAGCGCGTCATACATGAAGTTGTAGTTGGTGGCAGCAAATTCCACCAGCAAGACGGCCGTAATCGGAGCCTTGCTCATGGTGACGCTCTGGATGTGCTGTTCCACACCATCTTCGTAAACTCTAAAGTGCTCCTTGGCTACGTCCTCGGGCAAAGCCAGGGGACGTCCGTCTTTCTGCAACACGCGCGCGTCCACGGACACGACCGGCACGTCGACGTGCAAGGAATATTGGGGATTGTCGGTGGGCTGCTTGGGCTTGGGCGGAGGCGGCGCTTCGTCCGTGTCTTTTTTCTTGGGTACGGCGATTGAGCCGGATTCGCCGGCTGGGCCGCCTGCTTCGGCAGGCATCTGCTCCTGCTGGCTCTTGGTGGGCTGCGACTGCGTTTGCGTTCCTGAATCGCTGCTGCTGGAGGATTGGGCGCGTGCTGGGACAGTGATGCCAAGCAAGCACACCACCACAGCGACAACGGCCATCTTCAGCGGGCTAAGAGCAACGGGTGAAATACCGGGACAAATAAGGTGTTTCTCGGAATACATCAAGGTGCCTCTGGGACGGTACTGTCTGCTAGTATAAATGCAAATTCAGCATCTTTGACTCGCTGCGCTCCGCAGAAAAATGCGCTAGCGCTAACTTTGCGGCATCGCCGCAGTCAATTGAGTCAGGCCTAATCAGCGCCGCTGGCGGGCGCAGTGGGGAATCGTCTATTTTGCACGGCAAAGCCGCACTGCGGCTTGGGGTAAGGAATGAAAGACATGTTGCGCGGCGTCGTCTCATTGGCTCTCGTCTGTCTCACTTCGCTCGTAGCCTCCGCGGCGGATAAACCCAAGGTTCAAATCATGCCGGAAGACCAGGTCAAGGCCGGCATGCATGGCGTGGCGTACACGGTGTTCGAAGGCGTCACTCCGGAGGCAATGGACGTTGAGATTCTTGGCGTGCTGCGCAATATGGCTGGGCCGCAGTCGGACGTCATATTGGCGCGGCTGCACGGCAAGAAAGTTGAATACACGGGTGTAGTGGCAGGCATGAGCGGCAGCCCGGTTTACATTGATGGCAAACTGGTGGGCGCCATCGCATATCGTATCGGCGAATTTTCTAAAGAGCCCATTGCCGGCATCACGCCGGTCAGCTCCATGCTCGAAATTGACGCCATGGACAAAACGCTCGCACCGGAAGAAGCGCGAGGGTTGTCCGCGGCAAAGGATGCAGCCGCCCGAACTTCCGGACCTGGCTTGGCCAGTGCTCCAAACCAGACAGACACTGGCTACGCGAACCTGCTGAAGCCGATCGAAACGCCGCTGGTCTTCACCGGGTTCAGCGAAAGCACTCTCCGTCTGTTCTCTAAGGATTTCGCCTCGGTTGGCGTGACTCCGGTAATGGGAGCAGGATCCGTCAGCAACGACAAACAGCCTGAGCCCCTGGTTCCCGGCTCAGCCGTCAGCGCAATTCTGGTGCGCGGCGACATGAACATCGCCGGCACTTGCACCGTCACCTATCTTGACGACACTCACTTGCTTGCCTGCGGCCATCCGCTGCTGCAATCCGGCAGTGTCGATATGCCGATGACGAAAGCGACGGTTCTCGCCACTCTACCCTCGCCGGAGAACTCGTTCAAGATCGTCAACACCACTGAACCGGTTGGTTCGTTTGTGCAGGACCGCCGGGCCGGTATCCTGGGGCGATTCGATCGCGAACCGCACATGATTCCGGTGACGCTCACTTTCAGCGGCGTTTCGCACCCCAAAGTGTTTCACTATGAGGTACTCAACAACGCCAAGATCACGCCAGCGGCGATGATGGCAACGGTATTTAACGCCATCCAGGGGATGAACGAATATGGCGAGGACACGACCTACCGTTTGCGAGGGGAGATCGATGTTTTGGGGTATCCCAAGTTGGGCGTGAAGAACATGTACGCTCCGCTGGATGGCGCTACTCCGACCGCGTACGGCATCGCCCTTTCCATTGGCGAGCACTTCAGCCGCATCTTCGAGAATCCTTACGCCACGCCGAAGATCGAAGGCGTGGAATTAAACTTCGACCTGGTCCCTGATCGCCGCTCGGCACGGCTGGAAACCGCCCGCACCGATGTGACTGAAGCTCGTCCCGGCGACGAAATTACGATCGAGACCCTGCTGCGGCCTTACCGCGGAGAAAGCATCCTTCGCCAGATCCCAGTGAAGATTCCCACTTCCACGCCCAAGGGAACGCTGCGCATTCTGGTCAGTGATGGCGACACTTTGGACAAGATGCGTCGAGTGTCCGGCCCCATGAGCCGGCGACTCGACTTGGGCTCCACGATCGCGCTTCTCAATAAAGAGCATGCCAACTCTGAACTCTACGTCTCGCTGCTGGAAGCAAACCCGCAAGCCATGGTGGACGATAAGGTGATGCCGACGCTGCCACTGTCGGTGATGAACGTGATGGATGGCATGCGCGGTACGCAGGACATGATCGTCGTGGGTGAGTCCGCCGTGGATGAAGCATCAACGCCGGTGGATTACGTCGTGTCGGGGTCGCAGATCATCACGCTAACGATCAAATAGCGCGATTGCCTTGAAGCTGCTGCGAACAGCTAGTCCCACTACTACCTTTACAGACGCTCCGCGCGATTCGCCGTTCGGAGCGTCTCCGGCGAATCTCGGATCGCCATCCCAACCCTCTAGTTAGACCGTAAACATCCGGTTTACCGCTCCCACACAACCTAACTCCCCCCCTCAAGTCCTCCTCGCTATACCTTCCAAGACCGCCCAATGTCAATCATATAGCACTGTAAGACTATACATATCAGCCACTTATACGATCATACAAAACTCATCCGCAAATCAGCCGCTAACCATTGAAGCAATAGCGGAACCGGGGCATTCTGCAACGCAAGAGCAGGAGATTGGGACGAGTCTCAAAGACCTGCACAAGGGGAAGCGCCGTCCGGAGGGGCAAAGACTCCCTCCGGACGGCGCTAACAACCAAGGCGATCAGCGGCGCCGCGAATCGCGCCGTCAAGGATTAGAGGCCAGGGAGGTCACCATGAAACGGTACGAAGCAATGCAAGCGAGCCAACTGGAGGCAGCCGCTCTCTTCTTGGAGCAACATCCAGGCTTTTCGCCGGACCTGCTCGGCCCCGATGCCGTTGTACGCGGCTTCCGCGTGGGTGGGTGCTTTCTAACCATTTCCCAGATGGACAGGCTAATCGCGGCCAAGCCGCACTTCGATATCGGTTCGGCGGCGTTGCGAATCGCCCGCACAGAGTTCCGGCGAAGCTGGGCGACCCCATTAACCGACCTCCACGAGGATCCGGAGGTCTTGCCGAGTGAACCGTGGTGGGGAGACCGGTCGAGACAAAACATAGGTTGACGCTTTTGATTTTTGGTTAGGGAGAGCGTTGGAGTCTGGCCAAGAAATTCTCACGCACTCCCGGTGAGGGGCAGCTTCTGCGGTGAAGTTGCTCCCTCGCTCCTCAAAAGTCATCGCCGCCACTACCTGTGCCGGAGGGAGGGCAGGTATGAACCACGCCAAGGCAAATCGCCCAGCTCTGAAGAACACATATCAGTTGACCAGTAACTCGAAACTAAAGCTGAACTGACGATCACAGTCTTCTCGTTCTTGGTCTCCATTGCGATGTTGATCGCGATTTCTGCCCCGCCTGCGCTAGCGCAACTTACCAGCACCATGGACCCGAGCGAGCCGGGGGTAGGATCCTTCTGCCCGGAAATTATCGCGCATGAAACTGTCGCAAGTCGGCAAGCCTGATTACCACTCTGGATACAGGAACAGAAGGCGTGAAGGCTTCGAAGCACACGGCTACCGCCCTGGGAAATTCCTCCGGCGAAGGTGAATCGTGTCGGGATTCTCTTCAATCCTCGGTACGGCGATATGACGAAGCAACTCCCTGCGAAAGCGAGCTACCGGCTTACCCTGTCGGAATTGGATCTCATCGCGGGGAAATTTAAGGTGTCCACGCTCGTAGGGCAAGAGCTGGAGCGACATCTGAGATGAGTGGCGGATGGCCCAACCTTCAGGGTGATGTATGAATCGGGTACCCCATCGTTCTCGCCTGCCTGTGGCGAGAGGGTGGGCAATCGCGCGCGCTACCCAGCCAGCTTTGCCGCCAACGCGTGTTCCGCCACATGCCCTACCCGCAGCACCATGGGCTCGTCGAAGTATTTCCCCAGTATCTGCATCCCGATCGGCAAACCGTCTTTGCTTTTTCCGCATGGGACCGAAATCCCTGGAATGCCGGCCAGGTTCGCGGTCACCGTAAAGATGTCCGCCAGGTACATCGCCAGCGGATCATCCGTCTTCTCGCCCAGCTTGAACGCAGGGGTGGGCGTCGTAGGCGTAACGATGGCATCCACTTTGGCGAACGCCTGGTTGAAGTCGTTGGCCAACAAGCGCCGTACGCGTTGCGCCTTCAGGTAGTAGGCATCGTAATATCCGGCGCTTAGAACGTAGGTGCCCAGCATGATGCGCCGTTTTACCTCGGCCCCGAAACCTGCGTCACGAGTGCGCCGGTACATTTCGGCAAGGGTCTTGCCGTCGGTGACGCGCACGCCGTAACGGACGCCGTCATAACGCGCCAGGTTCGACGAGGCTTCCGCCGTGGCCACAACGTAGTATGTCGGAATCGCGTATTTAGTGTTAGGCAGCGATATTGGAACGATCTCGCACCCGGCTTTAGCCAGCTCTTCGATACCACCTTCGACGGCGCGGTGAACCTCGGGATCGAGTCCCTCGCCGAAATATTCCTTCGGCATTCCGATGCGTAGGCCGTCCAACGGCTGACCTATATGCGCAGCGTAGTTGGGCACAGGAACGTCGGCAGAGGTCGCGTCGAGCGGATCGCGGCCCGCCATGGCCTGCAGCATCAGAGCTGTATCTTTCACTGTCTTCCCAAACGGTCCCACATGGTCGAGCGACGAAGCGAAGGCAATCAGCCCATAACGCGAGACCCGTCCGTAAGTCGGTTTCAGTCCGACGACGCCGCAGAACGCCGCCGGCTGCCGGATCGAGCCGCCGGTATCGGAACCTATCGACGCCACTGCCGTTCCAGCTGCAACCACTGCGGCCGACCCGCCTGACGAGCCGCCCGGCACGCGCGCGTGGTCATGCGGATTGTGTACCGGATGGAAGCCCGAATTCTCGTTGGACGAGCCCATGGCGAACTCGTCGCAATTGGTCTTGCCCAGAATGATGGCGCCGGCGTCTTCCAGCCGCGTCACCACAGTCGCATCGTAAGGAGAGACGAAGGTCGCCAGTATCTTCGAGCCCGCCGTCGTGCGCACCGCCCGGGTCGCAAAGACATCTTTCACCGCGATGGGAACGCCGGCCAGTGGAGGCAGCGCATCGCCCTTGTCTGCAAGCTCGTCCACCCGCGCCGCCTGCTTATAGGCACGCACCTCGCTCAACGTAAGATAGCCGCCAATGGCGGGATCTTCGGCGGCGATCTTCTTGTAGAAGTCGTCTACCAGTTGCGTCGCCGTCGTCTGTTTTTCCAGCACCGCCATGCGGGCCGAATCAACCGTTAATACGTCAGTGTTCATAGGTGCCTGTATTTCAAGTTGTCATCACGAGCGGCCTTCAGGCCGTGAGGGATCTGCTGTTTCCCCGATACGTTGTTCCAGGTGCAAACAACAGCAGTTTCCTCGCTTCGCTCGTAATGACAATTTCAAACGCTAATTCCGGAACTATGTCTTTCCAAACCCAATACAAAATAACTTCCGAATAGGGGAGAAGGCCGATGCACACAAATAGCAGCATAGCTAAGGCGTATTTGGCTGTATGTATCGGCAGGCGGTGTGCCCCGTAATTGATTCCCAGAAGAAACACCGAAGACGTAAAAAATACGGACAAGGCACAGAGAATGCGAAAAAGGCGTTTCATGATCTCTTACTCCTAACGCTCAATCACTTTCGGCACTTTGAAGAAGACCCCGTCTGACGCGGGCGCATTGCACAGCGCCTCCTCGTGAGGCAGCGAAGGACGCGGTTCATCGGCGCGCATGGCGTAAGCGGATCCCTGGTCACGACTCGCCCCGCGTTCGTCGAAGCCGCTGGCGACTTGGGCCATTGGCTCGACGTTGGTTGTGTCCAACTCATTCAGGTTATCGATGTAGCCGAGAATTGAGTTCAGGTCCCTCAGCATTCGGGCGCGCTCATCCCCGGTCAATTCGAGCTGCGCGAGATCGGCAACATAGGAGACATCTTTATCAGTGACCATTGACCTTGCCCTTGTTCGCAGGAGAGCCGTTCGATCTGTCGGGCGCCACGAACTTGATGCTTTCCACACGTTGCGCGCTGAGCTGATTCAGCGCCGCCACGTATCGCGGTACCAGGCTTTGCAACTGCTCACGCCAGCTCGCGTCGGCTACCTCGATGGTGAGCACACCGTCCGCATAGCTTACGGCGTTCGTCTTCGCCGCCGTTGCCGATCCACAGGCCAACGGCCAAGCGAGCAGAGCTGCGTTCTCACCGGCCCCTCGACGCAAGGTGTCGGCAAAGATCTTCTTCAATGTCGAGCTGGCAGATTGCATGGCGTTGGAGGTTTGATTGTAAAGCAGCAGGGACGCTCTTCGCTTCTCGCATTTCGCCGTTCGCCAGAATCGCTGTTATTCGACCGAGGCTTCAGCTAGCAGAGAGACCTGCCTCGTCTTAGCTTGCGTGGCTGAGTTCTTCGCGGATAACCCGGCGAAGCGTAGCCTCCAAAGGCTCCTGGGCGCGCCGAACGTGCTGCCGCAGCGCATCGTTGATCAAGCTTTGATAATTCCCTCCGCCGGCCTGGTCCACCTGCTGCCGAAACCAGTCGAGAAGATCACCGTCCAGCCGGATAGTAATTCTGGTCTTGCCTTTGGGCACTCGCACGACGGGTCCGCGTTTTGCGTACTGAAATCGTATTCACGTTTCATTGGCCTGTTCGCGCCGCTTTTCATTGTATGCACATGTGTACACCAATATGAAGATCAGCCTGACCGCGGAAATTCCCGCCGCACAAACTCCAGCGCCTCTTCCCGGCTCTTGAGCTTCCCTTCTAACTGCGCATCCTCAATCGCCGCCAGCATGTCGCGGAACTGCGGACCTGCCTTGTACCCCAGCGCGATCAAATCCTCTCCACTTAGTAGCCTTGGCGGCCTCATTTCCTCCGCGGGAGTCTGTTGCACGCGGTCGTGGACAAAGTTATAGAGCGACAGATCGCCATGACTGCTGAGGCAATCCATGTGATGCAATTCCAGATGCTCATCGAACTTCGGCAAGCGCAGGAAGCGCTTGAGGGTCGATTCCTTCATCCGTTCCGCATCGGCAAAGCGCATGTGGTTGGCGACCAGCGCAGCAATCTGCTTAGTGTCCTCGTTAGAGAAATGCAGCCGTCGACAAATTTCTTCCGCCATGCGTATGCCCACCTCGACGTGCCCATCGAAGCGAATGCGGTCCGGGGCCACGCGAAAGGTCGGCGGCTTGCCAACGTCGTGCAGGAGCGTACCCCACGCCAGAGTTCGCGAACACTTCGGCGGCAACTTTTCCAGTAGCAGCAGAGTGTGAATCCACACATCACCCTCGGGATGGAACTGCGGTGGCTGCTCGACACCGTGCATGCGGTCGATTTCCGGCAGCACTTCCTTCAGCAGGCCGGTGCTGTCGAGAAGCTCAAACGCCTCCCGCGCGCTTCCTTCGGTCAGCATCTTGGTCAGCTCGTCACGCACGCGTTCACGGCTCACTTGCTCGATCTGCGGTGCCAGCCGCTGAATCGCCGCGAACGTTGCGGGATCGATCGTGTAGTGGAAGCGCGCCGCAAAGCGCACGGCTCGCAACATGCGCAGCTTGTCTTCGGAGAAGCGCCGCTCCGGATCGCCGATCGCGCGGATAATTCCGGCCTTCAAGTCGTCGCGGCCGCCGACGAAGTCGAGCACGCGGTTGCCCTCCAGCGGGTCCATCAGCAATCCGTTGATGGTGAAATCGCGCCGCTGCACGTCTTCCTTCGGATCGGTCGCGTAGCTCACGCGATCGGGATGGCGACCGTCGGTGTAGGTGCCATCGTTACGAAAGGTGGCAACCTCGACATAATTCGGATGTTCGGACGGAGTGACCTCGACTTCGGGTGGCCCGTTCAAGCCGGGCGCCCCATCCAAGCCGGTTTTGCTTGGGTGGGGGTTTTCGTCGGCAGAGCCCGAACTTTCTTTTGCATGGGTGGGTGTTTTCAGCGGCACCAGCACCACCCCGAACTGCGCACCCACCGCATAGGTCTCTGGAAAGATGCGCATCACCTCCGGCGGCGTGGCATCGGTGGCAACGTCGTAGTCGGTAGGCGCAAGTCCGAGCAGCATGTCGCGCACGCAGCCTCCGGCAAAATAAGCCTGGAAGCCGCAGTTGCGCAGCTCGCGAACAATGTTGGTGGCATGCTGTTCCATCCCAGTTTGATTGTAGCGTGGGGACAGCCGTCAGCCGTCAGCTAGAACCAAGAGCAAACCCTAGCGGATACTTCGCTAGACGCTCGTTACAAGATTGTGACCCAGGCTCCGCAGTCTCCTGGCCTTGCACTTACCGCCGCTACACCATTCTCCGCAAAGACGGTCGACTGGATGGCGTCTTTGCTTTTTGCTTTGGCTGACAGCTGATGGCTGATGGCTGACAGCTGACGGCTGACGGCTTCTTCTACAATAGTCTGGTGCCCAACCTTTACATCCTCGGCATCGAGAGTTCCTGCGACGAGACCGCGGCTGCCGTCGTGCGTTCCGGGGAGGAGCTCATCTCGAATGTCGTCTACTCGCAATACGTAACGCACCGGCCTTTCGGCGGAGTAGTCCCCGAACTGGCTTCCCGCGAGCATCTCCGCGCCATTGTTCCGGTTGTGCGCCAAGCGCTCGACGATGCCAGCAAGTCGTACAAAACGATCGATGCCATCGCCGTCACCAAGGGCCCCGGCCTCGCCGGTGCCCTTCTAGTTGGTCTCAGTTACGCTAAGGCACTCGCCTATGCGGCCAACAAGCCGCTCGTTGGTGTCAATCACCTTGAGGGCCACATCCACGCCGTCCTGTTGGAGGAGCGCCAGAAGGGCAATTACGACCTGGAACTCCCGGTGCTCGCCCTGGTCGTGAGCGGCGGCCACACTCATCTCTTCCTGGTGGAAGGTGAGTCCGGCGCCTGGCGGTACCACGATGTGGGACACACCCGCGACGACGCCGCCGGCGAAGCCTTCGACAAGGTCGCCAAGCTGCTTGAGCTCGGATATCCGGGTGGCCCGGCCATCGATTTCCTGGCTAAGCACGGCAACCCGCAGGCGGTGAAATTTCCTTTCGCGCAGATCAAGCATCATGACCGCAATCCGCAGAATCGTCCTGCGGATGGCGAGTCGCGTGTGGACTTTTCCTACAGCGGAATCAAGACCGCCGTCCTGCGCTATGTGGAAACTCACGACATGCGCGACGGAATTCTGCGACGTCGCCAGGCGCGTGGCGAATTCGGCGAGTCCCTCGCGCGAGGATTACCTCGCTGCATTGCGACCAGCCCACGCTCGATCTGGTCGCGTCGTTCCAGCGCGCCGTGGTAAACGACCTGGTCAGCAAGACGCTGCTGGCCGCACGCCAACATGACGTCGCTACCTTGCTTGTAACCGGCGGCGTCGCTGCCAATAGCGAGTTGCGAACCTCATTCGAACAACGCGCTCCCGAAGAGGGCTCGGCGGTCTACTTCCCTTCCCGAAAACTTTCCACCGACAACGCCGCCATGATCGCTGCCGCCGCCTATCCACGATTCCTGGCAGGCGAGTTCGCTGAGGCGGAACTGTCTGCCGACGCCGGGTTGCGGCTGCGATAGTCGACCAAGACCTGCCCTAAAATCTCCACCTTGGCGATTTCGAAAGGACGCAACTGCAATCCCCCAACACGAAGACTGCAACCGCTTCAAACACACCTCCGCACTCTCGCATACGTCGATCGCGGTTCGACCTTTTGCCTATTCGTCTTGGGGAGGGATTTTCGACTCGATGTCCATGTCGCGGAATTCACTCGATTCGAAGACTTCGCGGCATTCCATGCACTCGACGTATTCGGCGCCTTCATCTCGAGCGACAACCTGGACACGGGGATGCCGACAAGGCTGGTCCATAGCATTGCTCTGCGGGAAGTTGGGAGTTCGCTTGGCAGGCTGACTAAAGTTCATACAGTCCGCCCTGGCCGCCAGGGCATAAATGAAATTTCCGGTATTTTAGCCCGCAACCATCGGATGTCAAGCTTTTCCGACATACAGGAGTGTTAATTCTGACTACCTGAGCCGGCCAAGAAGTGGCGGAAAATCTCCCCTTTAAGGGGACTGTCGCAGTTGCGTATCCTCCGACCCATACCCCGGAAATCCGGATACCGCAATCCATCGGTGTTTGTTTTCTAATTCCAGATTTTCGTAATTCCAAGAAAACCAACCTTCATCTTGCCATCCCGGACAGCACGCCGAGTTCTCTATGATTTGTCATCCCGAGCGGACCGAAGCGGAGTCGAGGGACCTGCTGTTCCCTCCGATCTCAGCTGGTGCATGCGTCTTCGCCGCTTCGCACACCAAATATGCGACTCTTTTTATCGGCATTCATTAACCCATTCCCTACCAGTTATTTACCGATAAATGCCCCCCCTTGCCATTCGCTGTCAGAACTTGCTAAACTCCTCCGGCGCGGCGTAGAATCAAATTGCGACTGAATTGGTCGCATATTCATCTGACCGACTGCTGGCTATGCTGAAGCTGACCAAGAAAGCGGACTACGGACTGATCGCCATGCGGCATCTGGCTGAGCACGCTGACTTAGGCGCCTGTAGCGCCAAGGACCTGGCGGAGATGTACAGCATTCCTCAGGAGGCCCTGGCGAAGATCCTGCAGCGGTTGACCAAGGCGGGCCTACTGGTCTCGCAGTACGGCACCAATGGTGGCTACGTATTGGCACGTAATCCGCGGCAGATCAGCGCGTTTGATGTCATCCGCGCGATTGAAGGACCTTTATTTATCACCTCGTGCAGCTCGGCCACCGAAGATTGCGAGCAGAGCGACCGCTGCACCGTCCGCGGGCCGCTGGCCAAGGTGAGCCGCAGCATCGAAGAAGTCTTAAACCGGTTGACCATTTGGGAGATGACGGAACCGGAGCCGGAGCCGGAGTCGGCGCCGGACCTGGTCACCTTGGGCTGGACGCCAAACAAGATTGAACACGTTTAGGAGACGCCACAAGCAATGAGCACGAATGTAATCACTGGCAATGGCAATCATACGGAAGTTAAGCTGCCAATCTACATGGATAACCACGCCACCACGCGGACCGATCCGCGAGTAGTGGAAGAGATGTTGCCGTACTTCACAGAGAAGTTCGGTAACGCGGCCAGCCGCAACCACGAATTCGGCTGGGTGGCCGAACAAGCGGTGGAGCAGGCGCGTGAGCGCATCGCTAAGCTGATTGGCGCGACTTCGAAGGAAATTATCTTCACCTCCGGCGCGACTGAAAGCAACAACCTTGCCATCAAGGGCGTCGCCGAGATGTACAAGGAAAAAGGCAATCACATCATCACCCAGGCCATTGAGCACAAGGCCGTGCTCGACACCTGCAAGCGCCTGGAGAAGTACGGTTTCCGCGTCACCTATCTGCCGGTGCAGAAGGACGGCCGCATCGATCTTGACGATCTGAAGCGCGCCATGGACGACAAGACCATCCTGGTGACCATCATGACCGCCAACAACGAAATTGGCGCGTTGCAGCCGATCCGCGAAATTGGCGCTCTTTGTCACGAGCGCGGCGTGCTGTTTCACACCGATGCGGTGCAGGCGATCGGCAAGGTGCCGTTCAACGTGATTCAGGACAACGTTGACCTGGCTTCGATCACGGCCCACAAGCTATACGGACCCAAGGGCGTTGGCGCGTTGTACGTACGCCGCAAGAATCCGCGCGTGCAACTGGTGGCGCAGATCGATGGTGGCGGCCACGAGCGCGGCATGCGTTCAGGCACGCTGAACGTTCCCGGCATTGTGGGCCTCGGCAAGGCTTGCGCGATCGCGAGCGAGGGCATGGCGGAAGAAGCGGTGAAGCTCGCCGCCCTGCGTGACCGCTTGAAAGACGCCATCATGGGCCAACTCGACGAGGTTTACATCAATGGTTCGGTCGAGCACCGTCTGCCGGGCAACTTGAACATTAGCTTTGCCTACGTGGAAGGCGAATCGCTGCTGATGGGCATCAACGATATTGCGGTTTCAAGCGGATCGGCATGCACCTCCGCGACGCTGGAACCATCTTATGTATTGAAGGCTCTCGGTGCGGGCGATGACCTGGCGCACAGCTCGATCCGGTTTGGTCTGGGGCGCTTTAACACCCAGGCCGAAGTGGATTATGTGGCTGAGCGCGTGGTCGACACGGTGAAGCGCTTGCGTGAACTCTCGCCTCTGTACGAAATGGCGAAAGAAGGAATCGACCTGACGAAGGTTCAATGGGCAGCCGAGCCGACGCACTAGAGGCTTTGAAAGGGCACGGCTTCAGCCGTGCCGCCAGAGCAATTTTTGGATCGAGAGCCGGCTTCAGCCGGCGATAGAGTTTCGCAACTTAGGAGATAACGATGGCATACAGTGACAAGGTTTTGGACCACTATTCGAATCCCCGCAACGTGGGTTCGCTCGACAAGAACAGCGCTGAGGTGGGTACCGGCCTGGTGGGTGCACCGGAGTGCGGCGACGTCATGAAGCTGCAGATCAAGGTCAATCCCACCACCAACATCATCGAAGACGCCAAGTTCAAGACGTTCGGGTGCGGCTCGGCGATTGCATCGTCTTCCCTGGCCACCGAGTGGGTGAAGGGCAAGACCGTCGATGAAGCGCTCACTATCCGCAACACCGACATCGTGAAGGAACTATCGCTGCCTCCGGTGAAGATCCACTGTTCGGTGCTGGCGGAAGATGCAATCCGCGCCGCCATCGGCGACTGGAAGAAGAAGAACGGCCAGCCGAGCCAGGCGCAGCCGGTTCAGGTTGAGCAGCGGGCGTAAGCTGAGCGTGAGGATCGGCTCGCCAAGTCTCGCGATCTGGCGCGCCGAAACATAACTATGAGCACGGTCAACATTGAAAATCCGGCCCAGACGCCCGCGCCCGCCGCCAAAGGCATTCAGGTGACGGAAAAAGCGCTGGCGCGCATTCGCCTGGCGATGGCAAAGGAAAACATTTCGCCGACCGAGGGCGGACTGCGTCTGGGCGTGCAGGGTGGCGGTTGTTCGGGACTGAGTTACAACATCCGCTTCGACACGCAGCCGCGCGAGCGCGATCGCGTCTTTCAGTTTGAGGACGTTCGCGTCTTTGTCGATCCGAAGTCGTTCATTTATCTGCACGGCATGATTCTCGATTACGAAGAGAGCCTGATGCATCAGGGCTTCTCCTTCCAGAATCCAAATGCCAAAAAGTCCTGCGGCTGCGGCACCTCGTTTTCTTAAGCAATGGTGGCGGCGCCCGAATGTGGCCGGCTGAAGGATGGGGATTCCGCGGCTGTGGAATTCCGGGGCGCTTGGTTCGCCCGGCTGTGAACGAGTTACGCAAAACCCAGCCCCGCAGAGGCGAAACAAGATTAGCCCAGGGCGGAAGCCCTGGGTAAGCCGGGAGTTGGACTTGAGTCCCTTCAGGGACGGCACAACGTTAGTATTCGCCAATGTTGGTATTCGCCAATGAAATTTGTTGACGAAGATCCAGCGCCGTAGGCGCGGCTCAGTATAGCCCAGCACGGAGCCGCAGGCGGAGTGCTGGGTTGGGTGGAATACTTCCGAGTCCCTTAGGGACGGGACCGTCGCTCAAGACGACAGAGCGGATGAGAGACTACGGGAACGTTTTCAGAAATCAAGGATCGCATGGCTCTGACTGACCACAAAAAAACCGAAGACAACGGCATCTTGGTCGTGCACCAAAGCAGGCCGACCAAAGCGAATTGCTGGTCTTGCGGTGCCATGCGCGCAGCTCACTTTTGTCAGGAGTGCGGCAAAGTTCAGCCGCCGGCCCCGGTGGACTATTTCACTTTCTTCGGGCTCCCCTTCCGGCTAAACCTGGAAACGGAAAAACTCGAGCGCGAATTCTATGCACTCAGCCGGCACTTGCATCCCGACATCAACGCGGTCAACAGCGATCGCGAACAGCGCTGGAGCCTGGAAAAGAGTTCGCAGCTCAACGATGCCTACCGCACCTTGAAGGATCCCATCACACGCACGGAGTACCTGCTGCGATTGCAGGGCGTGCAGATGGAAGAGCAGTCTAAGGCGGCCACGGAAGAAGCGCGGCGCACCGGCAAGCTGAAGAAGCAAGTTGTTCCTCCCGATCTGCTGGAGCAGGTCTTTGAGCTGAACATGCAGCTCGAAGAGATGCGAATGAACAAGAAGATGGGAGAGCTCGACCGCGATCTTCAGCGAGAGCTACAAGACTCGAAGAAGCAGTTGCAAGCCAAGTACAACGCCCTTCTCGACGAGTTGCGTGCAGCATGGAACGACTGGGATGCCTTGATCGACCGCGCCGAGCAAGGCGGCAACGTATTGGATGAAGATCGCATAGCGGTGCGCGACAAGATGGTAGATGTGCTGAATCGCCGTAACTACCTGCGCAATCTGCTCCGCGATATTGATGAAGTATTAGAAAACTGAGCGGGCGCTCGGGTAGTGCGGGCCTTCAGGCCCGCGTTCAAGCTGATCGTTTTATTGATTAGAGTCGGCTTCAGCCGACGGCACGAGCAGGCGGGAAACATTGCGGGTTGATGTAGGGGGTCCTTCGACTCCTAGCTTTGCTCGTCGCTCAGGATGACACAGCGCTTTGGTGCAAGCCAAGAGCTAATGGCTAATGGCTAACGGCTAACGGCTAACTGCTAATGACTAACGAACGCATCGTCGGAATCGATCTCGGCACCACCAACTCGCTGGTGGCCTACATGGAAGGCGACCGTCCTGTCGTCATTCCCGGCGAGGACGGGCTCAACCTCGTGCCTTCGGTCGTCGCGCTGGACGAGAACGGCCAGATCGTCGTCGGCAGCGCCGCCCGCAAATACCTGATCGAAACTCCCGAGCGCGCTGTGTACAGCGTCAAGCGCCTGATGGGACGCGATGTCGAGGATGTGCGCGACGAGCTGAAGCTCTTCCCTTTCCGGCTGGCCGACGATCTCGCGCCGGGTGAAGTGCTGCGCATCAAGCTTGGCGATAAGACCTTTACACCGCCGGAAATCTCGGCTTTCATCCTGCGCCAACTGAAGCGCAACGCCGAGCGCTATTTTGCCGCGCCCGTGACGAAGGCTGTCATCACCGTGCCCGCGTACTTCAACGATGCGCAGCGGCAAGCCACCAAGGATGCCGGACGCATCGCGGGCCTCGAAGTTCTGCGCCTGGTGAATGAACCCACTGCCGCCTCACTCGCCTATGGTCTCGACAAGAAGAATGCGGAGACGGTTGCGGTTTACGACTTGGGCGGCGGCACCTTTGACATTTCGATTCTCAAATTGCACGAAGGCATCTTCGAGGTGATCGCCACCAATGGCGACACTCACCTCGGCGGCGACGACATCGACAACCTGCTGATCACCATCGCGCTGCACGATATCCAGGGCGATTTGGCGATTGACGTCCGCCGCAACGCCGAGATCGTGCAGGCCATTCGCAAGGCGGTCATCGAGGCCAAGATTGCGTTGTCGTCCGCCGACAAGACGACGCTCGACGTTGCGCTTCCCAGCGGACAAGCGCTATCAGCGCGAGATTACGCGCGCGCAATTTGAGCAGCTGATCCAACCTGTTATCGATCGCACGGTCGCCCCGGTGCGCCAAGCGATGAAGGACGCCGGCCTGACCAATAAGCAGATCAACGAAGCAGTACTGGTCGGCGGTTCCACGCGTATCCCGCGGGTACGCCAGCTTGTCGAGGAGATGTTCGAACGCACTCCCCATAGCGACTTGAATCCCGACGAAGTAGTTGCGCTGGGCGCGGCCATACAGGCGCACATCCTTGCCGGTGGCTCCGAAGCTACCAAGGAAATGTTGCTGCTCGATGTGACGCCGTTGTCGCTCGGCATTGAATCGCTGGGCGGAGGCGTGGTGAAAATCATTCATCGCAACTCGACGATTCCCGCGTCGGCGACCGAGCACTTTACAACTGGCGTGGAAGGCCAGACCAACGTCGCCGTCCACGTTCTACAAGGCGAGCGCGAACTGGCCAGCGACTGCCGCTCCCTAGCGCGCTTCGATCTGAAAGGCATCCCGCCCATGCCGGCAGGACTGCCGCGCATCGAAGTTAAATTCCTGATCGATGCGAACGGGATATTGCATGTCTCCGCGCGCGAGCTGCGCAGCGGCAAGGAAGCTGAAATTCAAGTGCAGCCCAGCTACGGCCTTACCGACGAGCAAGTCGAGAACATGATCCTCGACTCGTTCGACAACGCCGAAGAGGATTTCCGCCGGCGTCAGGTCATTGAAGCGCGCAATGAAGCCGAAACCATGCTTACAGCGCTGGAAAAGGGCCGCAATAATTCTGCGTGGGAACAACTGTCGTCGAAGGAGCGCAGCACCGTCGGCAAACTGGAAGCAGGGCTCCGCGCCGTGATGAAGGAAGACGATTACCAGGCCATTCGAACGGCTATTGATGCCTTGAACCAGGGCACCATGCATCTTGCCGAGTTGATGATGGAGTCCGCGGTGGGTACTGCGTTGAAGGGACAGAACATGAACACTGCCGATGTGGGCGAGGGGCCTGAGTCTCCGCATCCCATCGCGCAAGCGGAAATTAAATAGGAGCTAGAGGCTAGGGGTTAGTGGATAGTGAATGATGGGATTAATGCTTAATTCGCAGCGTCATCGAACGGGCGTTGCGACAAGGTTTGTATCAGGGCATGGCTTCAGCCATGCCGCAAAGACCTCATTTTCGATTGGGCTTTAGCCCCCCCATAACCCGGCACAAGAGCACAAAATCTATGGCAGACGAAAAAACACAAAGCGGCGGAACGGCGACGGAAGAGGCCCTCGGGCCGAATACTGTCCGGCTTACCTTCCTGCCCGAGAACAAGACATTTGAATTTGAACACGGCAAGCTTCCCTATCAGGAGCACGGCAAGCCCGAGTCGATCCTCGATGTGGCCATGAATTTCGGCCTGCATCTGGAGCATGCCTGCGGCGGAAACTGCGCCTGCACCACCTGCCACGTCGTGGTGAAGAAGGGCAAAGAGCTGCTCAACGAAATGGACGATGACGAAGCCGACCGTCTTGACATGGCTGCCGACCTGCAGCTCAACTCACGCCTGGGATGCCAGACCGTGATCGAAAAACCCGGCGAAGTGGTGGTCGAGATTCCGTCCTGGAATCGCAATTACGTTTCCGAGGCGGCCACTCACCACGATTGAGTTTCGGCTGGATTGTGATCCCGAACTGGCTTTAGCCGTGCGGGATCTGATTTTGGGCCTGCCGGCCCGCACTAACTTTATTTTTGAGAGACCTATGGCTATTGAGTTGAGATGGGATGATGCGGAAGACCTCGGCATTGCACTGGCCGACAAATTCCCCGACATGAATCCGCTGGAAGTTCGCTTCACCGACCTGCACCGCTACGTCACCGAGCTGCCGACTTTTGTCGACGATCCAAAAATGTCCAACGAAGGCAAGCTCGAAGCCATCCAGATGGCCTGGTATGAGGAGCATCAGGACCGGACGCAGTGAAGCGTCCGCGAACTCAGCTTCCGGGCACAGCGGGCACGGTCACCTCATTCACCACCGACGGATCATCCCTCAGCTTTATATGGAGCGTGGTACTGTCGCCACAGGGTACTTTGAGCGTCGAGTCCGCGAATCCCTCCGGCACTGGCACCGGGTTCTTAAATTGTGGATCGGACGCAATCGAGTCGATGAGATACAGGCTCGACCCGCTCACTGTGCATTCCCTATCCGGACCTTCGGAGTAACGGACTTCCTTCAGCGTCGGCAGTCGCACCAGCACGACCAGCGGTTGCCAGTCGCCCTTGGCACCGTTAACCGCAACGGGCCGCAAAAGCAATTGGCCAAATGCAGCCGGTCCCAGAAGCTTTTGCGGATCGAGGACCCCCATCACCGTCTTCGCATCCTGAAAATTCAGCGTACCACCGGCTAAGCTGAGCATCCCGTGCACAGAATCGTTTTCCGTCGCGATCTCGATTTTCTCGTCCCTTGGAAACGCCTCGGGTATCTCGGTCCTCAGAAAGAAGGTCAGTGTGGCGTTTTGCGGAAGCACGTCCGGGCTGGTCACGCGAATGCCCGGGGATGAACTCGCCTCAGCCGGCTGAATGCTCTTGCTGATGAGCGTCACCTTGGGCCGCGGCGGTTCGACGGTCGTCTGCAATGCCAGATCACGGCCGTCCTTGAGCGCAACGTGGGCAGTAATCTTTTCCTCCGGCTGGAACGGAGAGAATGGCGCAGCCGCAGCCAGCAGCAGGTTGTCCTCGTCGCCCTGGCGGGTGAGCTTCGCCGGAGCGAAATGCACTCCATCCATCTCGACTCCTACCACCTCGTCCAGCCGCGTGCCTTTCAACAGCCCTTCGTGGTCGCCGGAGTTGATAACCAATCCATCCAGCCGGCCTGCTTCGGAGTAAGTCTGCAACGATACCTGGTCAGCTTCCGAAAGACCGGCCTGCTTCACCTCCACGCTTGCCTTGCCGGGAGCGGCATCCTTCAAAGCAACCTTGAGTTCGATTTCGTCCAGCTTGGAGACCTTCCAACTGCTGTCAAGTTTCTTACCCGCCGTGTCGTGTACCGTGACGTTATCCACGCAAGTGGCCGCGTCGGACTCAAGGTGCAGCGTATCTTCACGGCCAACGATGAGCGCGCTCTTGTCGGCGGCCTGCAGCGTCCACTTCGCTGAATGCGAACTCCGCAGCTGAAACGTCGGGCCATCGAAAGCCTCGAACCCCCAGTAGCCACGCAGCGTTCCCGACATCTCCGCCTCCAGATCGACGCCCTTCAGGCCATGCGTGTCGACGACGAATCCGCCTTGCGAAGCGTCCGCGTGCGTTGGAAGGTCAATCGCCTTCCCGGACTTGCTCCATAAATGCAAGACAAAGTCGTGGCCGAGACTCGTGGAGAAAATAAGCGGAGCACCCTCTACTGGCAATACCAGTGACGCCTTCTCCAAGCACGAGACTTGCTTGCGGTCGACCGGGCGCAAGGGCGGAAGCTGCGCCGATTGCACGGCCGGCAGTCCGATCACCAACACCGACTTCGGATTGCGGAACGACGGTGGCGTATTCAACCTCAGGTTCAGGTCTTCGGCCTGCGGAAGCGCCAGCGCCGGAATGTATTGATACACCGCGGTGTGCAGGCTGGTCAGCATCTTGGCAACATCCACCACGGCACCCACATACGGACTGTAGTAGCCGCCGCCCGCCAGCCGGGTCGCGCTAATCTGTCCAATCAGGTCCGCCGAGGGCCCTGACGTCAGCGCCGCCACCATGGACTGGCTGTGGGGATCGTCAAGCACGAGCTCGTTGGTGTTTTGCATTAGGCAGGGCGCCTGCTGCTCGCTGGGTTTGTCGAAACACTGCGAATCCAGCTTGATGTTCAAGCTGCGCGCCAGCAACACCGATTTATCGTGCAGCTCTTTAGGGTCGTCGTCCGCCGCACGCTTCACCGCAGCAAGGTAAGCATCGAGCCGAGAGCGATCGAGACTCGCCTGGTTAAGGTCTTGCGATGCGCGCACGAAAGCGCCCGGGCGGCCACGCACCGCCGAGCGCAACGTGGCGAAATCCCCGCCCGTCTCGGGCGCCAGAAAAATCAAAGCCTGCTCGGCTCCCTTTGGAACGGTCACCAAGATTCCTTCCTGGCGAACTTTCTTGTTCCAGGTTTCCACCCTGGTGAACCAATCCTCGGGCGGCGGATTGGTCGATCCGCGCAGAAAGGCCACGATCAACAAATAGTGTGCGGTTTGGCTGTCGGGAAAATGCGGATGCACCCACAGCCGGTCGCCAACCTGCAGGTTCGGCACTTGTGCGATGGGAAGTTCCTTGCCCGCCCGGTCCACTCTTATTTCCACTTGCGGACCGGGCAGGTCAAAGGCCGCGTTATCAGCACGGGCGGCGGAGGTAAGGACAAGCGCAAAAAAGGCGGCTTGAAGGAAAAACAATCTCGAGCGCATACCTTTATTTAGACGGTTAGCATCCAAAAAAAGAGGTCAAGCTGCGCTCGAATGGTCCCAGCTTTTTACTTCGCTTTTCCTCCAAACGCCAGCCCGAGTCCGGTCGTCAGCAACACGTCATTGTCCTTCTTGCCCGGCACCGGCTTGCTGTTGTAACGGTCGCCGAAATTCAAGTTCCACGTGATCGCACGATAAAACTTGCTGGCCACTCCGAAGTCGAAGACTCCTCGATAGCCTCCTCCGTCATTCAGATACGGGAAGAAATAGAAGTCCTGCGTCACGGTCGTATTGGCCGTGAACTTGTGACTGAATTCGTCACCAATGGTTGCATTCATCAGGTTGTTGGTTATGGGGGTGTCGTAGTGTTCATAGGTGTAACCGAAACCGCCCAGCAGATCGAGCATCGTCATCTTGCTGGCGATGAGGTGGTATCCCAGACCGCCGCTGGGACTGATGCGTACGTCTAGGTCTTGGGCATGATCGTACGATCCGGCAAATAAACCAAAGGCAAAGAGCTTCTTGGTCAGGTTGCGATCATACCGAATGAAGCCTCCCAAGGAATTCGCACTGGTGGTGCTGATGCCGTCGGTATTGCTCGTCGAGTAGATCGAGGCTGCCTGGATGGTCCACTTATCAGTCGTGGTCGGGCGCTCAGCGTTGAATCCCAGCGCCAGGTTGGTAGTGTCAGAGTTACCCCGCGCCAGCGCCAGACCGAAGTTGCCGCCTCCATCCCATCCTTCCATGATTCCTGGATGCAGCGACTTTTCATACGCGGCCTGGTCAGCAGGCGATCGCATCACGGCAACATCAGCTATCGGTATTTGTTGTGTACCTGACGGGGTGGTCACCGCGACCTGCGAGTCTTCACTTTTCACCGGGCCCGTGACGACTTGCTTGTCGGTGCGGGTTACAACCAGCGGCTGATCGGAAGAAAACTGCGCGATGGCATCGAAATCAATCGTGACCGTGCCGGCGTGTTCAGTTTTCAGCACTAGTTTCTTATCGCTCATACTCACGATGGAGCCCGTAAATCGATCGCCATTCTTCAGGGTCACTTGTTCCGCCAACAAACTACCGGCACAGCAAACTAGCAGGACAGCGAAGACACCACTTTTCATACCGAGAGTCTCACTTTCTGTTCAAGAGTGCCGGCGAAGAACGCTGGCTTTAATATTCATGGATAGGTCGGATATAGCTGAAACTTAAGTGCAGACCGCGCAAGCCTCGTCGGACACACCTGCCGACAGTCCACCGCGACGCAGTGCAAGAGTCCAGCATAGGGTTGAGAGTCAGAGGCTAAGAAGAATATAACAGCAACTCATCGCTTTTACGGTTTGTGGTCCCACAAAGGTGGTAAGGGAATGCTGCTGGCTCGCCAGCCTGTGCTCGGTTTGCCGGCAACGCTACTTGCTCTCCGCCACCACCGCCGGCGCAACTTCAATCTTCGCTTCGCGCAAATACTTCGCCGCTTCTTCCGGAGGTGTAGGGTTCTGGTAGAACCCGGTTCCCCACTCGAAGCCTGCCGTCTTGGTCAACCGCGGCATAAATTCGATGTGCCAGTGGTAATGGTCCATGGCAGCTTCCTGCACGGGAGCGGTATGGATGACCAGGTTATAGGCGGGATAGTCCAGCACCTTGTCGGCGCGGACCAGCAGGTTCTTCAAGGCCTTCGCCAATCCCTCATACACTTGCGATGACGAATTCTCAAACGCCGATTCGTGTCGCTTGGGCAGGATCCAGGTCTCGAATGGAAAACGGGGCGCATAGGGCGCGACGGTAAGAAAGCCCGGGTCGTCAGCCACCACGCGCACTCCCGACTCCGTCTCCTGCCGCACAATGTCGCAATACACGCAGCGCTCTTTGTAAATGTAGTATTGCTTGGATCCTTCCAGTTCCTCGATCACGTGCTTGGGTACGATGGGCAGCGCGATAAGCTGCCCGTGGGAATGCTCCAAGGTCGCTCCGGCCGCCGTCCCATGATTCTTGAAGATCAGGATGTACTTGAAGCGCCGGTCCTTCTTAAGATCGAGAATGCGGTCGCGGTACGCCCACAATACGTCTTCAATTCGTTTTTCCGGAACGCTGGCCAAGGTGGCACCGTGCTCGGGTGTCTCGATGATGACCTCGTGCGCGCCAATGCCATTCATCTTGTCGAACATGCCCTCCGCCTGCCGGCTCAGATTTCCCTCGATGCCAAGCGCGGGAAACTTGTTGGGCACCACTCGCACGGTCCAGTCCGAGGTGTCACGCGCAGAGCCGTTCGGCCGATAGGCCAGGACCTCGGACGGCGTCTTGCTTTCATTGCCGTAACAGAAGGGGCAAAAGCCGCCCTTCATTTTTACCGGCTCACGAGTAAAGTCAGTAGGACGTTTGGCGCGATCGGTGGAAATGATTACCCATCTTCCTATGATTGGATCTTTGCGTAGCTCGGGCACGGCTGACCTCGGTCAAAATTGCCTTTTTATCTTACGCCTAGATGGGCGGCGCGCAAGGTCGCGCAGTACCGCGGCGAAAGAATCGCCGGCCGCGGGAGGATCAATGGGTGAGTACCGCGAAACCTCGACCGCCCTGATCCAGCGGCCCGGCCCACTATTGGGGCAAACATCAACCACGGAGATCACGGAGAAGATTAGGTAGAAATAAAAGCTCCGTGTCCTCCGTGTCCTCCGTGGTAATTGATTTTCGACGGGAATTAAGCCCGGCGCTCCTTACCCACGATCGCAATGCACTCTTCCAGCACATCCATTGCGATGTCGGCCTGCTCGCTGCTCACGATCAGCGGAGGCGCGATGCGGATGCTGTTTGGCCCGCATCCCAGCAGCAGCACGCCGCGCTCGAAGGCGAGCTCGACGATGCGATCGCGTTCGGCAGCACCTTGCGTCTTGGCTTTTTTGTCGGTAACGATCTCAATTCCGATCATCAGGCCGCGTCCGCGGACGTCGCCCACCAGATCGAGCCGCTGCGGCCAGCCGGCAATCCGATCCATAATGTGCTTGCCAACCACGTCGGCATTCTTGATACCTTCGCGTTCCAGCACGTCTATGGTTGCCAGGGCGGCCGCAATCGAGACTGGGTTTCCGCCGAAGGTCGAAGCGTGCGATCCCGGCACCCAATCCATGATCTCCGCCTTCGACATCATGATGCCGAGCGGCATTCCGCTAGCAATTCCCTTGGCGCTGCAGAAAATATCGGGCTCGACGCCGGTATGCTGGATGGCCCACCACTTGCCAGTGCGGCCCGCGCCCGATTGAACTTCGTCCGCCACCAATAGGATGCCGTGGCGATCGCAGATCCGGCGCAGTTCCTGCATGAACACCGTCGGCGCCACTACGTAGCCGCCCTCGCCTTGTATCGGCTCGACAAATATCGCCGCCACTTCCTCGGGAGGCAGCGTGGTCTTGAACAGCTTTTCCTCGATGAAGCGCGCGCAACCGAGCGCGAATGCTTCCGCCTCCTGGCTGCCACCGACGCATCCGCGGTACACATCGGGATAGCGGACGTGAGTCACGCCCGGAACCAGCGGCGAGAAGCAGCGTTTCTGCTGCGGCTTCGATGCGGTCAGCGACAGGGCGCCCATGGTGCGGCCATGGAATGCACCATAGAATGCGATGATGTTCTGCCGCTTGGTGTGGTAGCGCGCCAGCTTCAGGGCAGATTCGATGGCCTCCGCTCCCGAGTTGCCGTAGTAGATCTTATGCGGCCCTTTCATGGGAGCGATTTTCGACATGCGCTCGCCGAGGGTCACCATGCTCTCGTAGTAGAAGTCGGTGCCCGACATGTGAATCAGCTCGGCAGCCTGTTTCTGAATGGCAGCCACGACTTCCGGATGGCAATGGCCGGTAGAAGTCACGGCAATGCCGGCGGAAAAATCCAGGAACTCGTTGCCGTCTACATCCTCAACAATGCAGCCATGTCCGCGCTTGGCGACCATCGGATAAGAACGTGTGTAGGACGGCGAAATATAGCGCTCATCGCCTTCCAGAATGCGCCGGGCATTGGGGCCGGGCAGAGTGGTTTTAATGTTCGGCCCGGCAACGCGACTCAGGGTTGTGGTGGTCATGATGTGTCTCCTTCAGCAGGCTTGCGGCACCAGTTGTATGCCGGAGCTTTTGTCAGTCCGCGGGTCTGGTCTGGTTGGACGCAACATCGCGGGCAGGCGAGGGCAAACTGGAGACTAGTCGCCGGAGAACAGGTTGGGACGCACCATGCAGGGCGCCAATTTGGAATCGGCGCGCGTGGAAGTCGCTCGTGACCAAACGGCAGGCACACCCAAGCCGAGCAGCACCGTTGAGGCGACGGCAAAGATGTCCGGCTGGTTGGAATGGATGGTCAAAAGCAATACTCTCAATCTTGATTATAGTCGCCTTACGAGCGGGCCGTAACCCCCTAAAAATCAGCTGCAACCGCCCCGGCGGCGGCCTTCCCGGGGGCCCTCCAAATGGAGCGGCAGAGACAACTTTTGCCCATCTACTACCGTCGATAGTAATATTGGCTGGAACCGGGCCCACTTCCCTTATGGAGCTATGCATCTCAACCAATGACTAACCAACTCTCGCGCGAGAGTAAGGAGGAAGAACCATGTCACAGTTGAAGAAACTATCAATCTGTCTGGCCCTCGTCTTGTTCTGTCTTTGTCCGGTGCTGCTGAGTGCGCAGAACAATATGGGCAGTAACGCGGTCATGTCCGTCACCGGCTGCTTGAAACAAGGCAGCGACGCCGGCGGATACTACTTGATGGCACAAGACGGCAAGATGTACGAACTCATGGGTTCAGGCCTGGCCGCACACGTCAATCACACCGTAACTGTTACCGGCAAGCAGGTAATGCTCTCGCATTCGCAGGAAGAGAAAAAAGAGGCCAGCGAGAAATCAGAGGCAGGCACCGGTACCTATATCGACATGAAGGTCAGCAGCCTGAAGATGGTAAGCGAAAGCTGCCAGTAAGTCAGTCTGACTCGAGTGTAAGAATCCAGCGAGGCAAAGCTACGAGCACAGTTCCTATGGACCGTGCTCGTAACTGCTTCACGACCTTTGGTTCGGCCCAAAGCGCCTAATCATTTTCCTGCGACTTGCTCTCGCGTCATTTCAGCGAGAACTCCCCTGGGTTGACGGAGGAGTGCTTCCGGGCTAATACGCGCGAACAAATCCAGGCTTCGCGCTATGGTTCCTGTCCAACCGGTTTGATGGCTTGCCCCCAGCCCCGCGCCGTTGTCGCCGTGGAAGTATTCATAGAACAGGATGTAATCTTTCCAGTAGGGGTCTTCCTGGAACTTCTTAGTACCTCCATACACGGGACGCTTGCCGTCGGCGTCGCGGAGAAAAATATTCGCCAGCCGTCTGCCAATCTCCTGGGCTACCTCAAATAGTGTCATATACTTTCCCGATCCGGTGGGGCACTCGACCTTGAAGTCATCACCATAAAACGGATACATGTTCAGCAATCCGCGGATCAACACCAGGTTTACCGGCATCCAGACCGGTCCCCGCCAGTTGGAGTTGCCGCCGAACATGGCCGTGTTCGACTCGGCGGGTAGGTATTGGACTTTGTACTCCTGGCCGCCAAGGTAAAAGACAAAGGGATGCTCCAGGTGATATTTGGAGACCGAGCGTATGCCGTAGGGACTGAGGAACTCGTTCTCGTCGAGCATATAACCCAACATGCGCTTTAGTTTTGGCTTGTTGACCACCGCCAGCAGCCGGCGTCCTAAGTATCCGCCAAGGGTGGGATCGTCGGCTGACGCAATCTGCCTGATAACCTCCGGATGCCGCTTCCTGAATATCTCAACCAGTTCGAGCATTTTAGGGTGATTGGCAAGCGCGCCCGCATCGAATACGGTAGCCGCACACAATGGCAACAGACCTACCATTGAGCGCACCTTTAAGTGCGCCACATCGCCGTTGGGGAAATGGAGAAGATCGTAAAAGAAGCCGTCCGTCTCGTCCCACATCTCGTCTTCGTTGGCGCCGATGCGATCCATGGCGTAGTTGATCCATATGAAATGCTCGAGGAAGCGGAAAGCAATCTCCTCGTAAACCGGATCGTAGTCAGTAAGAACCAGAGCGATCTCCAGCATGTTTTGGCAGTAGAACGCCATCCACGCCGTGCCATCGGCCTGGTCCAAGTGCCCGCCGTTGGGCAGCGGCGCACTGCGATCGAAAATCCCGATGTTGTCGAGCCCCAGGAACCCGCCCGCAAAAACATTGCGCCCCTGTGGATCCTTGCGGTTCACCCACCAGTTGAAATTCTGCATCAGACCCTGGAAAGAGCGTTCCAGAAAGCGTAGATCGGCGCGGCCCAACTGTGACTCAATGCGGTAAAGAAAGATCGTCGCCCAGGCATGCACCGGCGGGTTCACATCGCTGAAGTTCCACTCATAGGCCGGAATCTGCCCGTTGGGATGGGCGTACAAGCTCTTCAGCATGAGCAAAAGCTGGTCTTTGGCGAAGTCGAAGTCTACCAGCGACAGCGCAATCGTATGAAACGCCAGGTCCCATGCCGCGTACCAGGGGTACTCCCACTTGTCGGGCATGGAGATGATGTCCTGGTTCAGCATATGGAACCACTCCGTGTTGCGCGCACCTCCCTTGCCCGTTCCCATGAGGGGGTGAGAATCATGTTCGATCAGCCATTTGTCGAGGTCAAAATAGTAATACTGCTTGGACCACAACATGCCGGCCAGTGCCTGCCGGTGCACGCGACGCTCATCTTCGCTCAAATTCTTGGGAGTGATTCGCTCGTAGAACTCGTTGGCGTCGGCGAGGCGGGCGGTGAAGGTCGGGTCGAAATCCGCAAAGCCCTTGGCCGCCGGCTTTGCACTCAGCCGCAAACGCACCACCTGACTTCCCCCAGCAGGCACGTTCAGCACGTAAAGCGCCGCTGCCTTGGTACCCACCTTGGAAGGATTGACCGCCTCGTTTTTCCCCGCGATCACATACTCGTGAAAGGCGTCCTTGACGTACGGCGACGAGTTGGGCTGGCTCCAGAGACGGCTGTTGTTGGTCTCGTTTTCGGTAAATAGCAGCTCCTGTGCACCCTCGCACTGCAAGGTGTAATCGCCAAGCTTCGGATGAGAAGCCAGGATGCCTGCATTGCCCGTCTGCCGCAACCCGGGCTTCGCCTCGTCGTCGCCCCACGACCATGTGTTCCTGTACCACAATGTCGGAAGCAGGTGAAGTTGCGCCGCCTCGGGACCGCGGTTATGCACCGAAACCTTGATCAGCACATCTTCCGGATCGGCCTTGGCATATTCCACAAACACATCGAAATACTTGTCCTCATTGAACACGCCGGTGTCGAGCAGTTCGTATTCCATCTCTTCGCGCGAGCGCCGCTTGTTGGTCTCCACTAAATCGCTATAGGGATAGGCGGCCTGCGGATACTTGTACAGATACTTCATGTACGAGTGGGTCGGCGTGCTATCGATATAAAAGTAATATTCCTTGACGTCCTCGCCGTGATTGCTTTCGCTGTTGGTCAGCCCGAACAGGCGTTCTTTCAGAATGGGGTCGCGACCGTTCCATAGCGCCAGCGCAAAGCAAAGGTGTTGCTTGTCGTCGGAGAGCCCGGCCAGACCATCTTCGCCCCAGTGGTAGGCCCGGGAACGGGACTGGTCGTGCGAGAAGTAATCCCACGCGTTGCCGTCCTTGCTGTAGTCCTCGCGGACTGTACCCCACTGACGCTCACTGAGATAGGGTCCCCATTTTTTCCACGGGATACCTTGCTCTCGCGCATCGTTTAGCCGCTTTTGTTCGGTAACCTGTTCGTAGGTGAACGACGAATGTCCCTCGTCTGAGCGTGTCATCGAAATACTCCTTTACGCGCCCATTGGGATACCACACGAAACGTGGTTGTGTATTTCTCATTCCGCAGAAGCTGGCGTATTTCCCAGGCTTCCCAACTGAACAATGGCGCACACACACGATACAACTTCAGCAAGGGAAGGGGCCAGCGCTAGTTGATTTCCCAAAGGACGTGCACACCGGCCTGCACCCGGAATTGCAGACAGGAGGAGACTCAAACTGCCCTGCCGAGGGCCACGAATGGCTGTCCTGGCGGGCTCGTTGACAGCCGAACACAAGCCCAATCAACTCAAATCAAATCACTTGTCGCGATACACGCGGAGATGTGGCGTGTGACTGGGGCTTGGCCTCCACGGTCTCAGGCCGCCACGCACCGCCATTCGCTTAGGCCTGCACTCAATTAACCTGCTGTTCACCTTCGTTATAGGTCCCGGTGACTAAGCGGCGTTATAGAAAAATTTGTTTCTTTTTTGAAATCCGATGCGAAGTCGATCTTGCGATCATCGGATGAGGGATGAAGTGAGTGGAAGATGAAGAAGTAGTCTTCCTTTGGTTAACCACTCCGAGATTCGGTCGCCTTACGAGCAGCGGCAAACGTTTTCCAACCATGAGTGAAGATTCATAGGAGGATTTATGGCAACGACCACAGTCGCAGTAACAACTATGAAGGTGGCGCAGATTTCTAAGCCGGGCGCAGGTTTCCAGATCGTCGAACGCGAAATTCCCCAGCCGGGTGCCGGCCACGTGCGCATCAAGGTACAGGCCTGTGGTGTCTGCCACAGTGACGTGCTCACGGTAGAAGGCGCTTGGCCCGGAATTGAGTATCCTCGCAGTCCCGGACACGAAGTGGCGGGCATCATTGATGAAGTGGGCGCCGGTGTTTCGGAGTGGAAGAAGGGACAGCGTGTCGGTGTCGGCTGGCATGGCGGACATGACAACACCTGTCGCGAGTGCCGGCGCGGGGATTTTCGTAACTGCCAAAATCTGAAAATTCCGGGCATCAGTTATGACGGCGGATACCAGCAATACATGGTGGCTCCCATAGAAGCGCTGGTGCCGATCCCGGATAGTCTCAAGGATGTCGAAGCAGCACCGCTGCTCTGCGCCGGAATTACTACCTACAACGCCCTGCGGCACAGCGGTGCGCTCCCTGGCGACCTGATTGCGGTGCAGGGCATCGGCGGTCTGGGTCACCTGGGAATTCAATTCGCGAACAAGTTTGGTTATAAGGTCGCCGCCATTGGGCGCGGCCCCGAAAACGCAACTCTGGCAAAGAAGCTTGGGGCCAACATGTACATCGACAGCAAAGCAACCAACGCAGCCGAGGAGTTACAAAAACTGGGCGGCGCACGGGTCATTGTGGCTACGGCCCCAAGCTCGAAAGCGATGTCCGAGTTGATCGACGGTCTGGGGCCAAACGGGGAGCTCATGGTGGTCGGCGCAGCGTTTGATCCCATCGAGGTCACGCCGTTGCAGCTCATTAGTGGGAGTCGAACGATTCAAGGTTGGGCCTCTGGGACACCCGCCGACTCCGAGGACACGCTGAACTTCGCCGAACTAAGCGGCGTGCGCGCAATGATTGAAACTTATCCGCTGGAAAAAGCGGCCGACGCTTACGCGCGCATGATGAGCGGCAAGGCTGAGTTCCGCGTCGTTTTGACAATGTGAGGTTGGCCAGGAATACAAGCGAGAGGCACTGCAAGCACGGATCCACGAGTATATGAGACCTGAGCGGGCCGATGCGAGAGCAGCGCTGGCTGGACAAAAGGAGGATCGGCGACGGCAGAAGTGATCTACGACAAACAGACCGGCGCTTCCGTCGGATAGCGCCGGTCACGGGATACGAACGGCCTACGTCAAAATTGTTGACCTTCTTCCTTTCCTATTACACTGTGAATCATGCAAACCGTGATTCTTGCTGCGACCGTCGTCATTGGCTTTTGCGTTCTTCCTGCGTTGGCTTCGAGTACGGACTTTGGCCCCAACAATCCGTTCTTTGCTCCCAGCACGCTGCCGTTTCAGGCGCCTCCATTCGACAAGATCAAGGACGAGGATTACCAGCCTGCAATGGAAGTCGGGATGGCCGAAGAACTCAAGGAAGTTCAAGCGATTGCCGACAACCCGGCGCCCCCAACGTTTGAAAATACCATCGTCGCCATGGAGAAGAGTGGCCAGTTGTTGCGGCGGGTGGAAGCGGCTTTCTCCGCGGTAACCGGCGCGAACACCAATCCCACGCTGCAGAAGATAAAGTCCATCGAGGCGCCAAAGCTCGCAGCCCATCGCGACGCCATATTCCTCAACGCAAATCTGTTTCAGCGCGTCGCTACCATCTACAAGCAACGTCAGTCCTTGAATCTCGATCCGGAATCGCTGCGCCTGGTGGAATATGACTACGACCAGTTCGTCCACGCCGGAGCCAACCTCAGCGAGTCCGACAAGACTGAACTGAAGAAGCTGAACGAAGAGCTGGCGACCCTATCCAACACCTTCACTACGAAGCTGCTGGCCGCCACCAAAGATGGCGCTTATGTAACCACGGACAAAGCAGCTCTGGCAGGACTGAGCGATGCCCAAATCAGCGCTGCTGCCGAGGCTGCGAAGAGTCGCAAGGGGGAAGGATTCGTTCTGCCTTTGCAGAACACCACACAGCAGCCCGATCTCGTCGTTCTCAGCAATCGCAGCACTCGCCAGGCGCTATTTGCCAACTCCTGGGACCGCGCCGAACGTGGCGATGCCAACGACACTCGCGACACCATCGCCAAGATGGCCCAGCTTCGCGCCCAGAAAGGCAAGCTGCTCGGATTTCCGAATTTCGCCGCCTGGAAGATTGAAGACCAAATGGCCAAGACGCCCGACGCCGCGCTGAAGTTCATGGACGCGCTGGTGCCGGCGGCGACGGCCCGGGCCGCCACCGAAGCCCGGGACATCCAGGCAGTGATCGACCAGCAGAAGGGCGGCTTCAAGGTCCAGCCGTGGGATTGGGACTTTTACGCCGAACAGGTCCGCAAGGCCAAGTACGATCTCGACGAGGAGCAGATCAAGCCGTATTTCGAGCTGAACAACGTGCTTCTAAACGGCGTCTTCTATGCTGCCAATCAGCTCTATGGAATCAGTTTCAAAGAGCGCAAAGATCTTCCTGTGTACACCCCCAGCATGCGGGTCTTCGAGGTATTTAACGCCGACGGCAGTTCCCTCGCACTGTTTTATTGCGACTACTACAAGCGCGACAACAAACAGGGCGGTGCATGGATGAACAGCTTCGTTGATCAGTCCAAACTGCTGGGAACCAAGCCGGTGGTGGTGAACGTGGCGAATTTTGCCATGCCCGCTCCCGGCGAACCTGCCCTGCTCACCTCCGATGATGTTCGCACCATGTTCCACGAATTCGGCCACGCTCTGCACGGCATGTTTGCCAACACCCAGTATCCCAGCCTCTCCGGCACCGCGACCGCGCGCGACTTCGTGGAGTTTCCTTCGCAGTTCAACGAACACTGGGCCACCTACCCTGCGGTCTTCCAGCATTACGCCAAGCATTACAAGACCGGCGCGCCCATGCCGGCGGAATTGATGGAGAAAATCAAGAAAGCCGACACCTTCAACAAGGGCTACGACACCACCGAGTTGCTGGCCGCTGCCGAACTCGACATGAAGTGGCATACCCTCCCGCCAACCGCGCCGTTGCAAAAGCCGGATGCTTTTGAGACTGAAGCGCTGGAGCAAACCCATCTCGCCATTAGTTACGTGCCGCCCCGTTACCGGTCCAGCTACTTCAGTCACATCTGGGGCAGCGGATATGCCGCCGGCTACTATGCCTACCTGTGGACACAGATGCTGGACGACGACGCCTATCAATGGTTCGAAGACCATGGCGGCCTGAATCGCGCCAACGGTGGCCGGTTCCGAAGCATGGTGCTCTCACAAGGTAATACCCAGGACCTGGAGAAGTTGTACGAGGCGTGGCGAGGTGCAAAGCCCAGCGTCGAACCCATGCTGAAGTACCGCGGCCTCGCTTCAGGCGGCGAATCCAAGTAGGGTTGAGTTCCCGGCTTCAGATCTTCCGCTTGTCGCAGGCAGCGTGAGGTAGCTGACGACCATCGCTCAGGGTTGTGTCGAGGTAGGCGCCACTCGCCCGAAGCAGCACTATAAGGTTGCCTGATTTTGGCTACTCTCTTGCTCACGAAACGCAGGAGTCCAAGTCAGAAAAAGCGACGGAGCGGGAACGGTCCTGTTCCTATTCTCGTATCAGAAATTGACAGGCACGCCGATGCAATTACAAATCGATAATCTCTCCAAGCGCTACCCCAATGGTACGCAAGCGCTGCAGGATGTATCGCTGTCCATTCCACAAGGCATGTTTGGATTACTGGGACCCAACGGCGCGGGTAAGTCCACGCTCATGCGCACGCTGGCCACGCTGCAGGAAGCCGACAGCGGCAGCGCTCGCCTCGACGGCGTCGATGTCCTGCGGCAGAAAGACGAAGTCCGCAAGCTGCTGGGCTACTTGCCGCAGGAGTTCGGGCTCTATCCCAAGGTTACGGCAGAGAGCCTGCTTTCGCACTTTGCCACCCTGAAAGGCCTGGAGAATGCCGCTGAGCGGCGCGACGTGGTCCACGCTCTGCTGCGCCAGACCAACCTGTGGGACCATCGCAACAAGCCGCTGGGCAGCTTCTCTGGGGGCATGAAGCAGCGCTTCGGTATCGCGCAGGCATTGTTGGGCAATCCGCGGCTCATCATCGTCGACGAGCCGACTGCCGGGCTCGATCCCGAGGAACGTGTGCGCTTCCACAACCTGCTCAGCGCCATCGGCGAAAACATCATCGTGATTCTCTCCACCCACATCGTCTCTGACGTCAGCGATCTCTGCCGCAATATGGCGATCATTCACCAGGGCCGCGTGCATGCCGCCGGCGACCCTGCCGCTTTGGTCGACGCGCTAAACGGGCGCGTATGGAAGAAGGTCATAGCGCGGGCGGAAGTGCCCGACTATCAACAACGCTTCCGCGTGATCTCCATGCGCTTAGTCGCAGGCCGGACCTTGCTGCATGTGCTCAGCGATGATTTACCCGAGCCGGGCTTCGAGCCGGTCGTTCCCGATCTCGAGGACCTATACTTCGCGACCATCCGCGGATTTTCGGCCAACTGACACCATGCTGGCGAATATCTTCCTCTTCGATCTTCAACAGCGCCTGCGGCGCATTTCGACCTGGGTCTATTTCTTTGTCTTCTTCGCGCTCGGTTGTCTGTTTGCCTTGATGTCAGGCGGCGCAATTGGCGGTACCAGCGTCGATTTCGGCACCGGCGGCAAGGTACTTGTCAATTCGCCATACGCGCTGAACTCGATCATCACCTATATCAGCTTCTTCGGCATCGTCATCACCGCGGCTATCGCAGGGCAGGCGACCTTTCAGGACATCGATAGCAATTCCGCGGTCTTCTTCTACACGGCCCCCATCACTAAACTCGACTACCTCGGCGGGCGTTATCTTGCCGCGTTTGCCATCCAGGTCCCGATTTTTGTGAGCGGCGGTCTGGGTGCGTGGCTCGGCACGCTGCTGCCCTGGATCGACAAGACACGGCTCGGTCCGCAGATAGTTGCAGCCTACTTTCAGCCTTACTTCATCAACGTTCTGCCCAACCTCCTTTTCCTAACGGCAATCTTCTTCGCGTTGGCCGCCCTCTCGCGCAAAATGTTGCCCGTCTACATCGCCAGTGTCCTTGTGCTGATCGGCTATTTCGCCGTAGCGCAGTACTCTGGCAGCGCATTGGTTGTGAGCGTCCATACAGCTTTGGCCGATCCTTTGGGCGGCGCTGCCATCGACCGCATCACCCGCTACTGGACGCCGTTCCAGCGCAACACCCAACTCATCCCGTTGCAAGGCATTCTGTTTGCGAACCGCGCCTTGTGGCTTGGTTTAGGAGCCATCTTTCTTGCGGTCACTTACGCTAAATTCGCGTTCGCCTATCCAGCGGAAAAGAGCAAGCGCCGGGAAGTAGCCGAACAAAAAGAGGCGCTTCGCCCCACTGACGTACTGCCTATAGCCCATCCGACATTCTCAACCGCCGCCTCCCTGCGCCATGTGGTTTCGCTGACGCGCATCCACTTCAAGGAAACCACCAAGAACGTTTTCTTCCTGGTGCTCATGCTGGCCGGGTTCCTGTTCGCCATGTTCACGGCTGCGGGGATCACCGATCCGCTCGCCAGCAGGACCTGGCCCCTCACGCACCTGGTGCTGCAGATGGCCAGCGGGGGCTTTGCCATCTTCGCCCTGGCCACCATCATTTTCTATTCCGGCGAACTGGTGTGGCGCGAGCGCGACGCTCAACTAAATCAGGTGATCGACGCCTTTCCCCTGCAGCGGTGGGTACTGTTCTGCTCCAAGTTGTTCGCATTGATGTTGGTGCAGATAGTTGTGGTGCTGTTGATCCTCGTCGCCGGCCTGGTGGTTCAGATCGCGCAAGGCTACTACCACTTCGAGCTTGGCCTGTACTTGCGCGAACTCTTCCTGAATCGGCTGATCGGACTCTGGGCTCTCTGCGTGCTGGCGATGTTCGTGCAAACCATCGTCAACAACAAGTATCTTGGCCATTTCGTGATGGTGTTGTACGTGGTGGGAACCTTCGCGTTGACGCCGGCGGGATTCCAAGACTACCTCTTCCGCTACGGGCAAACGCCGCCGGTCACGTATTCCGACATCAATGGCTACGGGCCTTTCCTGCAGCCGCTGATCTGGTTCCGGATCTACTGGGCAATTGCCGCGGTCCTGCTGGCAATCATCACCAACCTGCTCTGGGTGCGCGGAACGGAGAGCAGCTGGCGAGTACGAATGAGCCTCGCTTCAGCACGCTTCTCACGTGCGACACGCGCTGGCATGGCGGTCTGTGTTCTGCTACTTTTCTGCGTCGGTGGATATATCTTCTACAACACCCACATCCTCAATCCGTACCGCACCACTTTCAAGATTGACGAAGACCGCGCCCAGTACGAAAAGAAGTACCGCCAATACTGGTCGCTGCCGCAACCGCGCATCACCGATGTGAAGACGCAAATTGACATCTATCCCGAGGAGCGCTCAGCCACCGTAAGCGGCAGTATGTGGCTGGAAAACAAGACCTCAGCCGACATCGATCGCGTTGCGGTGACCATCTGGCCATCGAACATCGCACCACTGCCCCTGCCGCACATACGAGTCAACAAGCTCAGCTTTGCGGGTGGACAATCCACGCTGATCGAAGATCCGTCCGTTGGCTTTTATCTGTACAAACTTCCTGCGCCGCTGCCGCCGCACGGCCGCATTCAACTTGATTTTGCGCTGCAATACGACAATCCGGGCTTCGAGAATTCGCAGCCCAACACCGACATCGTGCATAACGGAAGTTTTCTTTACGACAGCTATCTGCCGTACATCGGATATTCGCCGAATATTGAGTTGACCGACGACAGTACCCGCCATAAGCATGGCCTGGAAAAAGTGCGGCGACTGCCGAAGGTCGATGACGTCGCCGCGCGCCAGTACAACAGCGGTGCCTTCGATGCCGACTGGATCAATTTCGACGCCACGGTCAGCACTAGCGAAGACCAGATTGCCATCGCGCCCGGATATCTGCAGAAGGAGTGGGTAGAGGGCGGCCGGCGCTATTTCCATTACAAGATGGATGCGCCGATCCTTGACCTTTATTCGATCCAATCGGCGCGCTATGCGGTTCGCCGTGACCGTTGGGACGGCGTGAACCTGGAGATCTATTACCAGCCCGGCCATGAATTCAACATGGACAGCATGATGCAAAGCATGAAGGAGACGCTGGCCTACTGCACCGCGAACTTCAGCTCCTTCCAGTTCCATCAGCTACGCATCATCGAGTTTCCGGGCTACGGAACATTCGCCGAGTCGTTCGCCAACACCATTCCCTTCTCCGAAGCCATTGGCTTCATCACCAAAGTCAGCCAGAAGCCTGACGCCGTGGACCTTCCCTTCTACGTGACGGCGCACGAAACAGGCCACCAATGGTGGGCGCATCAGGTGATCTCAGCCTACGTCGAGGGCGCAACTTCAATCGATGAGACCATGGCGCAGTACACCGCGCTTATGGTGATGAAACATCACTTCGGACCGGATTCCATGAACCGATTCCTGCGCTTTGAGCTCGACCAGTATCTGCGCGGCCGCGGTCAGGAGCGCAACGAAGAATACCCGCTCTACCTCGTCGATCCCAACCAGGGCTACATTCACTACAACAAGGGTGCGATGGTGATGTATGCGCTGCAGGATTACATCGGCGAAGACAAAGTTAATGAGGCGATTCGCGAATTTCTGAAAGCTTACGCCTTCAAGGGTCCGCCGTATCCGACCTCGCTCGATCTGGAAGGCTACTTCCGCAAGGTGACGCCGCCGGAGTATCAGTACCTGTTCGACGACATGTTCCTGAACATTACCTTGTACGACGATCGCATACTCTCCGCCGACTACGTGAAGCAGCCCGATGGTAAGTATCAGGTACATCTGACGGTCGAAGCCAAGAAGTTTCGCGCGGACGGACGCGGCCAGGAGCACCCGTTCCCTCTGAACGACTGGATCGACATCGGCGTGCTCGACGCCGACGGAAGGTATCTCTACCTGCAGAAGCACAAGATCAATCAGCGGCAGACCGACGTCACTGTAACCGTAGACAAAGTTCCAGCAAGGGCTGGAATCGATCCCGTAGACAAGCTGATCGACCGCAACCCCGACGACAATGTGATCGCGGTGAAGCCGCACTAGTTCGCCTGCGGATGCTAAGCCACGAAAGGCTCTTACCCAAGCTGAGAAGAGGAAACTCAAGCGGGATATGATCCCTCTGGGTTGTCGGGCTCATTCTGAAGCGCTGGGAATTGTTCAGCGCTTCGTTGGAACGACAAGTTCCGGGCAGTTCTGAGGGCACCACCGGCGTGTTCGAACCCCAGACGTCTCCCTACATCTCCGCTAGCGCCTGATGCACGAGGTGAATCGCGATCGATCCTTCGCCGACGGCTGACGCCACGCGCTTCACATTGCCGGCCCGGATATCCCCCACCGCAAACACCCCGGGCAGGCTGGTCTCGAGAAGCTGCGGCGGGCGCGCCAGCGGCCACGCCTTCTCTTCCAACGTCGCACGGTCGAGATCGTGGCCGGTTAGGACGAAGCCTTTGCTGTCGACGGCCAGACATCCCTCCAGCCACCCCGTGCGCGGCGAGGCGCCTGTCATCACGAATAGATGGCGTATGTCGTGGGGGACAATCTGCCCGCTGTCGCCATCGCGCCAGCTGATGCGTTCCAAGTGTCCGCCGCCGTCGACGCTGGCGATCTCCGTGTTGTAATGCAGCTCAATCGCCGGGTTTTCTTCGATGCGCCAAATCAGGTAGCGCGACATTGTGTCCGCCAGCTTGCCCGAGCGCACCAGCATGTAAACCTTGCGCGCCTTTCCCGACAGGTAAACCGCCGCCTGTCCTGCAGAATTGCCTCCTCCGATGACCACCACGTCCTCACCCACGCACAACTGCGATTCCATGGCAGTGGCAGCGTAGTAGACGCCGGCGCCCTCGAACTGCGATAGCTTGGGAATGGGTGGCTTGTTGTATTGGGCGCCGGCGGCCAGCACGATGGAGCGCGTCGGCAGTGACGTCGCGTCATCGAGGATGACCTGATAGGGACGGCGATCACATTCCAAACGCACGGCGGTGCGTGCGATCATCATGTTCGCGCCGAACTTCTGCGCCTGCGCCAGCGCGCGCCCGGCCAACTCCTGACCCGAAATACCTATAGGGAAGCCGAGATAGTTTTCGATGCGCGAAGTCGATCCCGCCTGTCCGCCCGGGCTCCCCGTTTCCACCACCAGCACGTTGAGGCCTTCGGATGCCGCATAGACCGCGGCGGCCAGCCCTGACGGCCCCGCGCCCACCACGATCAGATCGCGCACCTGCGATTCGTCGATGCTTACGTTGAGCCCAAGGCAATCGGCCAGCTCGCGAATCGAGGGATTCCGCAGAACGCTGCGCGCGTTGCAGATGACGACCGGTACTTCCTCCACCTTGACCTGGAAATGGTCGAGGATCGACTGCGAGCGTTCGTCCGTGTCCAGATCGATAAACTTGTAGGGATAACCGTTGCGGCTCAGGAACTCGCGCAAGCGTAGCGTGTTGGCGCAGTTGACCGAGCCCAGCACCAGCACATTGCTCGCCTCTTCGCTGATAAGAAGCATCCGGCGCAGGATGTACGCCTTCATCAGGATATCGTTCAGCTCCGCATCTTTCGCGACGAGAGCGCGGAACTCGCCGGAGGCGATCTGCAGAAATTCGCCGGAGGCGATGACCTGTCCGCCCAGCAGCGCGCGCTGGCCCGAGATGACGGCAAACTCGCCAGAGATGCTGCCGGGAACGTGCCTGACCACAGATCGCACCCCCTCGGGACAGGGTTGAAGAATCTCCAGGCCTCCCGACAGAACCACATAGACCGGAACGTTGCTGTCCCCCGGTTCGAACAGCACCTCGCCCGCTTCCACGCGCCTCAGCTTGCCGTGCGGGCGCAGCCGCTCGATCTGCGCAGGCGTGAGAAGAGGAAAGGCCTCAGAACCGGGTTCGACGGAGATGTGGCTGGCTACAGCAGACATGACTTTAGCTCCGCAACAAAAATGGGAACCAACTCAGTCTAGATGAGGGGCCAACGCGGGAAGGTGCAGCGATCGCCTCGAAATAGCTCGCGCCGCATGGCTCCAGGCTAACTGGACTCCTTGGGGCCACGCGGAGCACAGCCGAGCCCTTGTCAGCCTCTAAGGCCTTCGGAAACGCTGTCCGGCGACGAACACTGTTGTCGCGTTACGGACAGCTTCCCGACCGAATTAAGCGGCAGCGGTGTCTATACTCAATGACTTCCATCGGCGACTAGAATGCTGGCATGCAAGTGGGCCCCGGCTCGCAGGAGACGCACTCATGCAATCGGTACTGCAGGACCTTCGTTTCACGGTTCGCCAGTTGCTGAAGAACAAAAGCTTCACCCTGACGGCGATCCTCTCGCTTGCACTCGGCATCGGCGCCGCCACTTCGGTATTTAGCGTCGTATACGGCGTGCTCATCGATCCATATCCCTACAAAGATGCCAATCGCATGGTCCACGTGGAATTGTTTGATAAAGACGGACACCAGATGGGGCTCGTGTTCAACACGGGGCCAGAATTGAATGAATTGAAGCAGGCCAAGTGCGTGGACGAAATCTTCATGGAGGGTGACAACGCGGTAACCATGACGGCTACCAACCAGATTCCCGTCTCGGTTCAGTTGGGTGAGTACACACTTAACCTCTTCCAATACATGGGAGTGCCGCCCCTCTTGGGACGGCAATTCTTCCCTGCCGACATTACCGACGGCAAAGCGTCACCCGTAGCAGTCCTGAGCTACTTGTTCTGGAAGAAACAGTTCGGGGCGAGTCACGACGTTCTGGGTAAGACCATTGAGCTGAACCACAAGGTGTACACAATTATCGGCGTGGCTGCTCCGCGCTTCACTTGGGGCGACTCGGATGTCTACGTTCCCTACATTCCAACCAACGATCCCAAGGATTACCGCAACAGCTTCATCAAGCTCAAGCCCGGCGTTACCTTGGAAGCAGCCAACGCCGAATTGCAGCCCCTTGTTCTCAGCTTCCGGGACCGTGACCCCAAGGGTTATGCACCGGTAGTCCGCACCAGGACCGTAACGCTGAACGAGCAGGTCCTCGGCCAGTTTTCTGGGACGCTCATGCTCCTGTTTGGCGCCGTAGCTCTGCTGCTCGTCATCGGCTGCGCCAATGTTTCTATCCTGATGCTCGCGCGCGGCACGGCACGCATGCACGAGCTGGCATTGCGTTCTTCCGTGGGAGCATCGCGCTGGCGCATCATGCGCCAACTGCTGACTGAGTCGGTCCTGCTTTCGCTTACCGGCGCCACGATTGGCGTCTTGCTAGCCTTTGGCGCGGTAAGGTGGATCGCCGAGGCCTTGCCGTTCTACTCATTCCCTCATGAAGCCGCTATCCACGTCAGTCTACCCGTGCTGTTCTTCTCGGTGGCCCTTGCAGTACTGACGGGAATACTGTTCGGTATGTCTCCCGCGCTGCAACTGTCACGTCCCAATTTGAGCGAGTTGATTCAGTCGGGCGCCGGTCGCCATTCCGGCGGAGGCGGTGATCGCAGGACGCATCGTCTTCTGATTGCCGGCCAGGTAGCGCTGACCATGGTTTTGCTGACTATCGCCGGCGCAGCCACACGCGCATTCCTGACCGCCTATCGGGTGCGGCTTGGCTTCGACGTCGAAAAGGTGACGAGCCTCAACCTGGCGTTGCCGCGAAAGTCCTATCCCGGTTGGACCGAGCGGGCAAATAAGTACGAATCGGTTCGGCAGGCAATCGCGTCGGCGCCAGGCGTGGAACAGGCCACCGTGTCCTCGACCTGGCTACCGCCATTGCAGGGGTATACCGTCAAAACCGAGATTGAAGGGAAACCGGAGCTGACGGGAATCCAATCGCAAGTAGTCCTCACGACTCCGGAGATATTCGCCACTCTCGGTATTCCACTGATTCAGGGCCGCGACTTCACCCAGGCGGAGATGATGCGTGGTGCACATGTCGCACTCGTGAATCAGGCATTTGTGCGAAAGTACCTTGGTTACGGCAACCCCCTCGGAAGTCACGTAAAAAGCCCTGGTCTGAAATTCGATCAGCAGGATTTCGTCTTCGGAGAAGATAATGAAGGTTGGTTCGAAATCATCGGCGTCGTCGCCGACGCTCGCAATAACGGCGGATTCCGCAACAGCGAATCTAACGGCAGAGAACAGCCGATAGAGCCATCTTTCTATGTGCCGCACACTGTCGTACTTGCTCCGTACATGAGCTTTCTCGTACGGACTAAAGGGGATGCGGCTTCGGCGATCCACTCCGCTGAGCAGAAAGTTCAAGCGCTCGATCCCGAGATTGCTGTGGTCGACCAGCATCCTCTGACCTGGTACATGGAAACTATGATCTGGGGGCAGCAGCGCTTTATCGCTGCGCTGTTCGGAATCTTCTCGCTGCTAGGGCTGGTGCTGGCTGCGACCGGGCTCTACAGCGTCGTGTCGTACTCCGCCAGCCAGAGAAAACAGGAAATGGGGATTCGCATGGCACTGGGTGCACAGCGCTACAACATCATCGAACTCGTATTGCGCTCGGTTGCCTCGACCGTAGGTGCGGGGATCGTCGTCGGACTCGCAGTGAGCATCGCGCTCAATAAGATCGTCTCCCACTGGGTGCAAAGCAGCTCGCGCGATCCACTGATTTTACTGACCGTGGCAGCGATTCTGGCGCTGATTGCGCTGCTGGCCTGCCTCTGGCCGGCCCGGCGTGCGGCAACGCTTGACCCGATGAAGGCATTGCGAACCGAATGGTAACAGACTCGGCGCTTTGCTCTCAGGCTGAAAGCCGGCTTCGGCAAGATCAGAGCGCGAGCACCATTCAATTCAATGGCGCCATTCGACGCCGAACGGCTCGCAAGGCGGCCCGGCATCGAGGTAGTGTATCGAAGTTTCAAGCAACCCGGAAACGCACTCTGCGGGGGCGAAGTAAGCACCGCTGAGACGCAAGGGTCGCACTTTCATCTAGGCAGGGGATAAGCATTTTCCGTCGACACCTTCTTCTCCCTTCTGGCATGGATTTCGGCTGGTCATAACGGAAGTCGCCGAAGTAATGTCCTTAGCACTAGAAGCACCTCCGATTCTCGACGAACGGCGCCCTAGCGGAGGTCCGTATATGAATGTCAGACGGGCATGGTTCCTGCGGACCATGCCAGTGGTCATCCTGGTTGCCGCACTCCATATTTGCGGATTCGCCGCGTCGACGAATGCAAATGAGCAAAGGCCCAATCTCGTCGTCTTTATGGGCGAAGGTCTGCGTTTCGACGAATTCAGCTCAGCCGGAAATGGGATCCTGAGCACGCCAAACATGGACCGGATCGGGCGTGAAGGTTTCGTATTCCGGAACGCTTTCGTGGTGAACGCGCTCTGCCTTCCCTCGCGCGCGACCTTTCTCACAGGACTCTACTCACACACCACAGGGGCGGTGTCGAATGTTGAGGGGACCATTCCGAGCCAGATCAAACTCATTTCCGACCTGCTTCACGAACGCGGCTATGAAACTGCCTTCATCGGAAAGTCCCACGTTAAAGGCGCGCTTAAGGACCATTATTGGGATTACTATTTCGGCTTCGCTGGACAAGCGGACTATTACCGCCCTGTCCTGACCGAAGGTGTTCGAGGCCGGTATAGCGAGCCCAAAGAGTATTCCGGCGAGTACGTCGACGATCTCCTGACGCGAAAGGCCGTCGAATGGCTGAGACAAAAACGTGAAAAGCCATTTTGTCTGTTTCTCTGGTTCTATGCACCCCATGCGCCGTTCTACCGGCCTAAGCGAATGGTGAACCTGTTCAACGGAGTTCCCATTCCAAAGCCTGCAACCTTTGACGAGGACTTAACGGGCTATGTGGGCAAAGCAGGCGCGACGGCAAATGCCGACAATCAGATCGGCAGCGCTGAGGTGGGGACCGACGATCCACGCTCTCTGGAAGAACTAGTGAAGGACCACTACGCCGGGGTCGAATCCAACGATGAAAATGTTGGCGCAGTGATGAACGAGCTTGAGCGGCAACGGACCCTGGATGAGACCGCGATCATTCTCACCTCAGACCACGGTTTTCTCCTCGGCGAACATCATTTTTATGACAAACGCCTGATGTACGAACCCTCCATTCGCATCCCGCTGATGGTACGTTATCCGCCACGTATCCCACAGGGCGGGCGATCCGAAAAGATGGCTCTTAACCTTGACCTTGCCCCGACTATGCTCGACTTGGCCGGTATTCCTCCGCCGCCGGAGATGCAGGGTAAGAGCCTCATGCCTATCGCTGAAGGAAAGCCGCTGAGTAACTGGCGTACGGATTGGCTGTATGAGTATTACGAGTACCCAGGGTGGGAGAATGTGAAACCATGCCGGGGGGTACGCACCGAACGCTATAAGCTGATTCACTTCTTTCTTCCCCCGGAAGAGTTTGAGCTCTACGACCTGAAAGTGGATCCAGATGAGAAGCATAACCTCTACGGACTTCCGCAATACCGTGAATTGGAGAAAGAGCTCTATGCTCGCTTACAAGAGCTTAGGGCTCAAACAGGCGATCACTATGAATACAAACCAAGTGGGCTGCCACTCCACCCTCCGCACGAGGAAGAGACGCGATAAACAGAGTTCTACGGTCAGGAAGGTGTTAAAAGAATGGTAGGCACGAGGAGACTCGAACTCCTAACCTCTACCGTGTCGTGTTTTCGGGACTAAGACGCCGAAAGAGTTTTTCAATAGCCACGCCTGCTATCAGCAGCTAACGGTATCCCGAACGACTGGCAAGCCTTATTATACGAGGGCATTCTTGCCCTCACGCGAGATTCAATCTCCGCGTCACGCACGACCTGGGATTGTGTGAATCCGTGCGTTCAGTTCAATGAGTCGGAAGAGCGAAAGCATATACTCCGTTGAGACCTCCGACGTACACCACACCATTGGCTACCGCTGACGAAGAAGAGAAGCTATTTCCTGCCAGTGCATAATTCCATAGAAGTACTCCCGTACTGGCGCTCAAGGCATACAGGTGACCGTCTGTGGACGCTATGTACACCACACCATTGGCCACCGCCGGTGAAGAATCCACCCCTGAGCCCGTTGTGTACTGCCAGAGCAATGCGCCCGTGGCGGCGTTCAAAGCGTACACGTTGGAGTCATATGACCCGATATACACCACTCCGTTGGCCACCGCCGGCGAGGAATACACATACCCCCCTGTTGTGTATTGCCAGAGCACTGCTCCAGTGCTTGCATTCAGGGCGTATACTTCACCATTTCCATGAATGTAACCACCCCCAACGTATACCACGCCGTTAACCACCGCCGGTGAAGAGATGATACCGTCCCCATAGATCGGCGTCCTCCACAGGAGTGCTCCGGTGCCGGCGTTCAAGGCATATAGACCACTGTCATTGGCTCCAGATCCGACGTATACCACGCCGTTGGCCACTGCTGGCGAAGATTGGACGGCACTCAGTGTCGTGTACTGCCATAGCGATGCTCCGGTACTGGCATTAAACGCGTAAATGTAGTTGTCATCGGACCCGATGTACACCACGCCGTTGATTACCGTCGGCGACGAACTGATAGCCCCCGTGTCCTGCAGCCAGATCAGTGCTCCAGTGCCCGCGTCCAAGGCATACAGAGCGCCCTCCGACTGAGAACCCGTAGACGCAATGTACACCACACCGTTGACAACCGCCGGCGACGAGACAATGGTAAGGGGAGCAGTCGGGTGCTCCCATAAAACTTGCCCGGTGTCGGCATCTAACGCGTACACGTTGTTCGGTTGGGCCCCTATGTACACGACGCCGTTAACCACCGCCGGCGAAGAGTAGAAGCTGAGGCCATCTTGATCGAATTGCCACTTTAGCCCGAGGTTTCCCACTGTAGCCGGGCTCAGGACGAACTCATATGGGTTGAATCCATTACGGCAGGAGGTAAAGTGAAACTGTGTCCAGTCGATAAGGGCCTTGGTGAATGGCCCGCTGCATGGTTGTTGGGCCGTGACCGTCGAAGCAATCAGAAGGACAAATAGTAATCGGCAAAGGACCCGGGTTTTCATAATCCTTGACCTCGGATGTGAGTTCTGGTCTTTCCGGCGGAGCCCCAGTCTACACCCGATCCCGTGCTTGTATGCCACGCATTATCTTTTCGTCGCCAGCGACTCCAAGCCTCGCGACAGCCGCGAGAAAAGGCAACATCTTAGGTATCGTAGAACTTTCTGGCCGTCGTAACGTGCCACCGATAGTAAGGGAACGACTCAGCGGATAAGTGAACCCTAGCTGGCGTGACATCGCCGGGTGCTCCACACCTTCGCGCCTTTCGAATGTGTGGAAGGCGCGACGCTCCGAAGGCGGTTTGGACAACCGGGCAAAGCGAGACTCTTTGATTGGGAAAAGAAATGGTAGGCACGAGGAGACTCGAACTCCTGACCTCTACCGTGTCAATTTTGATCTCAACAACCTAAAACCCTTTGCCTGTCTTGCTTTTCCGGGTTGAGACAGCCTGAAAAAGGGCCTGAAAAGGCCTGGTTTTGGTGACGAATTGGTGACGAGTTAGCTGGCGTTTCCTTCAAGTTCGGCGATCATATCCTCGGCCCGCTGAATGAGCTCCTTATTGGACGGCGGTACGCAAGCAATGAACCGCCGATAAGCTTCTGAGGCCTCTTTTCTGCGACCCAGATCGGACAATGCAGTGCCTTTGCTGGCCCATACGCGCGCATCTCTGGGCTCAATTTCCAGAGACCGAGCGTAGCAGGTGACCGCCTCGTCGTTGCGCCCTAGATCCGACATCACACGGCCCTTGGCGTTCCACGCAAGCACGTATCTGGGATCGATCTCCAGCGCCCGATCGTAGCAGGCAATGGCCTCCTCCTTGCGGCCCAGTTCCGACAGCACATTGCCTTTGTTGTGCCAGGCATTCGTAAACGCATGGTGGATCGCTAGTGCTTTGTCATAGCAGACCATGGCCTCCTGCAATCGGCCCATTCTCGCTAGCATCGTGCCCTTCGCATCCCAAGAGGGCATAGCTTTGGGATCGATCTCCAGTGTTCGGTCGAAGCTGGTAATGGCTTCTTCATTGCGCCCCAGAGCCCACAGAGCAAGGCCTTTGTTGTGCCACGCACCTGCGTATTTCGAGTCGATCTGTAGCGCGCGGTCGTAGTGGGCAATTGCCTCCTCCATGCGCCCGAGTTCCGATAGCACAAGCCCCTTGTTGAGCCACGCGACCACGAATGTTGGGTCGCTCTCAAGTGCCCGGTCATAGCAAGGAATAGCCTCCTCCTTACGCCCCAAATCTGAGAGCGCATCACCCTTGTTGCTCCATGCCGCCGCAAATCGGGGCTCGATCTCCAACGCATGGTCGTAGCAGGTAAGAGCCTGCTGGTAACGGCCCATCTCGGACAGAGCCTTACCCTTGTTGAACAGCACATGCGCTCCCTTGACATCGATCTCCAGAGCCCGGTCATAACAGGCTATGGCCTCCTCCATGCGCCCCAGATCGGATAGCGCGGCGCCCTTGCGGACGAACGTATTCGCTGCTCTGGGATCGATCTCCAGCACCTGGTCGTAGCAGGCAAGTGCCTCTTCCTTTCGGCCAAGATCCGACAGCGCATTGCCCTTGTTGTAGTAGGCAGATGGAAGCCGGGGATCAATCTCCAGGGCCCGATCACAGCAGACGATCGCCTCCTTTTTGCGGCCAAGATCCGATAGCGCATTGCCCTTGTTGTTCCACGCACGCACGTCTTTAGGGTTGATCTCCAGTGCCTTGTCAAAACATGCAACGGCCTCTTCTCTGCGTCCCAGAGTTAACAACCCGGTGCCCTTGTCGTACCACATATTTGCATTCCTGGGATCGATCTCCAGCACCCGGTCGTAGCAGGCAATGGCCTCCTCCTTGCGCCCTAGGATCAACAGCACAGCCGCCTTGTTGTTCCACAAACGCGCATCTCTGGGGTTGATCTCCAGCGCCCGGTCATAACAAGCGAGGGCCTCATCATTGCGGCCCATACCCGATAACGCAGCGCCCTTGCTACTCCACGCAGCCTCATATTTGGGATCGTTGGTCAGCGCCGTCTCAATGCAAGTGAGGGCATCCTCGTTAAGCCCCAGAGCCGAGAAGGCAACGCTCTTGTTGTTCCAAGTACGCGCATCTCTGGGATCGATCTCGAGCGCGCGGTCATAGCAAGCGACGGCCTCCTCCTTGCGGCCCAGTCTGAGCAGCGCATTGCCCTTGTTGTTCCACGCAAGCGCAAATGCGGGATCGATCTCCAGCGCCGGTCATAGCAAGCGACGGCCTCCTCCTTGCGCCCCAACGCGAATAGCGCAACGCCCTTGTTGTTCCAAATACCCGCATCTCTCGGATCGATGTCCAGGGCCCGCTCATAGCTGGCCATGGCCTCGTCATTGCGGCGCAGATTCGACAATGAGAAGCCTTTGTTGCTCCATTCAGCAGCATTGAGCTCCTTGATCTCAAGTGGCGACGAAACTACTCCTCCCGCTCTTCTGAGCAGATCCTCCAATTCCTCGCGTAGCAACTTGAAACTCTGATATCTGGATCTCGCCTCCGCCTGCAAACACCGCTCGATCACCGGCCAGAAGACGCTATCCACCCGCGCCAACGGCGCCAATTGGTATCGGTTCACCAAGGGCAGGCTGGGGTTGCCCGTCACCATCTGGTACAACACGACCCCGAATGAGTACACGTCCGAACGTACGTCAGCCCCATCTCCCTGCAACACTTCCGGCGCTACGTAGCCCGGCGTGCCTCCGACGTGTCCCTTTCCTACGCGTAGCAGGGTAAGCGCGCGCCTTCTGCATCCCTCTGCGTGATCACGGCCAAATTCTTAGCCCATTCCATCTCCACGCTTCGGTCCAAGGCTTCGCCAAGCCGAAGTCGGTGATCTTTACATATCCGATGGTGATCATCCCGTCGTCCGGAATGATCTCGGGTAAAGGAAGGCCTTTGAAGTAGACGCTGATCAGGATGTTGTCTGGCTTGATGTCCCGATGGCACAACACCCTTTGCTAAAGGCATGTTCCATGCCGTGGCAGAATTGGGTGCCCCAGCGCAGGACTTGCTCCAGAGGCAAAGGGTGGCCGACCAAGAAGTGCCGGAGCGTGTTCCGTCAGCGGTCATCGGGCGGGATAAATTCCATGGCGATGAAGAGGCGCCTATGAAACTTTTGCACTGACGTTGCTTGGACGATGGAGATGTGGTCATCAAGAGCGATCCAGGCTGAAGCTTCATTCTTGAACGCCGCTCCAGCGCGTGCTGTTCAGAGAAATTCTGCCACGACGGATCCTGAAAGGTCTTCAACGCGAGGATTTTAGGAGCGAGGACATTACGAGCTTCGTGATCGTAAACAACGTACACCAGGCCCATACCGCCGCCTAAAATGCGACGCACTTCATAACGATCGCCGATGCGGTCTCCAATTTTGAAGGGTGACTCGAACCTGCGATGTACGATCGTGGCATCGGCGTTCCGTAGGACGGGGATATATCCGGCCTGCGATGCGGTTGGAGCGGCTGAGGCGTGCCTTGGAGCCGAATAGTTTTTCCCATAGGCCCATGATCTTCGCTCTCGTGACTGCTTGACAGCCGTATATCCCAGCGATCTGAAAAGATACTCTACCTTCCATTGCGGCATATGGAATTGATCGATTGGTGTGTGGGAAGCGCGATTCTCCGAAGGCTATTTGGTGACGAGTTGGTAACGAGCTATATCGCGAAAACGCCGAAACGGACCGGTTTTGGTGACGAATTGCGGTAGCGCTCCGGGTAGGGCTCGCGTGAAGGCACTGAATCTAAAGAAGAAATGGTAGGCACGAGGAGACTCGAACTCCTGACCTCTACCGTGTCAAGGTAGCGCTCTAACCAACTGAGCTACGCGCCTACGCGGGTGGGACCATCTTTATTCTAGCGGGCTGGCGTCTTGTGGGCAAGTTTGCAAATGCGTAGTTCCGGCAGGCATCACCGGGCGAAAAATGCGGTGACTCTGGGTAAAATGACGCGCGTCGCACCGTTCGCTTATCTTCTTCGCTGCCAGAAATGCCGATCACGAAAGTCGCGGCGCCAGTAACCTCGCGGTTTGTCGCTGTCCCAAGTAAAGGCTCCCCGATTCAGAGAGATCTGCGGTTTCCCGCTATTTGTGTCCATAATAATACTGACAATGTCGAAGCGACAGGGCGGCCGGTTGCCGGGAATGCGACGGACATATTTATGAGCTACCGAGAGGATGTGGCGCCGCTTGCTCCGGTCGACCGCTGTCGCCGGCGGCGCAAACCCGATGCCCGTGCGGGTTTTCACCTCGATAAAACACAGAACGCCCCCGTCCCATCCAATCAAATCAATTTCTCCCCGGTCATACGGGACGCGAAAGTTTGCCGCAACGATCGTGTAGCCCAGGTCTCGCAAATACAGGTAGGCCTCGAGTTCACCGCGCTCGCCCGTCAGCAAGTGTTTCGGCCCGCGCGCCGGCAGGTGACAGCGGGCGAATTCCAGACTGCGGATAACGAACTTGGTCAGCCACAGCATCGCAAGTAACCACGCCGTGAAGGTTGACTCTAACGGTTCCCTGCTTCTGATGGTGTGACCAGCATCACCGGAAGCCGTGCCTGAAAAAGCGCCGTCAAATTCCGCGAATTTGCTTTACAGTTGCCAGTCCGAGGCAAAGCCGTCAGAATCGAAGAGTCCCATTACTTACCGGGTGAGGCTGCGTTTACTGTGGTTCGCGTCAATACGCTGAAAGAGCGATCGGAAAGGTCCGTGTGCCAACTCTGGGAGCAGAATTCTTTTTCGAGATAGCCGCTTGAAGAATCAATTTTGGACTGCGCCGAACCAGATCACGCTCCTCCGCCTGATCTTCATCCCGTTCGTCATCATCACGGTATTCGATGGAAATTGGGTTTGGGCGCTCGGCCTTCTGATAGCGGCAGCACTCAGCGACGCTCTCGACGGATTGCTGGCGCGGGCCCTCCACCAGCAGACCATGCTCGGGCAATATCTCGACCCTATCGCCGACAAGTTGCTGCTTAGCTCGCTGTTTCTCGTGCTTTCGTTTGTCAAGAAGATCCCTTGGAAGTACACGGTCCTAGTGTTCAGTCGCGACCTGTGTATCGTAGCTACGGCCGTGGTGCTATATGCCACGGTTGGGTTTCGCGACTTCCGCCCCAGCATTTACGGCAAGTTGAATACCGCTTGTCAGATCGCCGCCGTCTTCTTCGTCGTTCTGGCACAAGTGTTGCGCGTTCCGTGGGTGCTGTTCCTGCAAACGTTTTTTCTCTACGCCACCTTTACCTTCGCTACCATCTCGGGCGTCCATTACGTCTTGATTACCGGACATCGCTTGCGCAAACAGGACCAGAAGCAGTCCGCCTAGCCTCATGCTAACCACGAGCGTCGCAAGACCACTCGAACCACAGCTCTCAGTTTGATGACCATGGATCGCAAACACCGCCTGCAAGTGATTGTCGCGTTTGCCTTGGTATATGTGTTCTGGGGCTCGACCTACCTGGCCATCGGAATTGCTGACGACGAGCATCTTCCTCCCGCGGTCATGTGCGCGTTGCGATTCCTGATCGCAGGCCCGCTGATGCTGGCGGCCTGTGCGGTCACGGGTCGCCGCATTCGCATCAGTTTGAATGAAGCCATGCGCCTGGCGACGATCGGATGTTTGTTGCTGGTGGCTGCCAACGGAGGGCTGGCCTGGGCAGAACAATGGGTTCCCACCGGACTGGCTGCGCTGATCGTTGCGGTCACGCCCATCTGGTTCATGGTCCTGGAAACGTTCGTCTTCCGGGGAGACCGGCTGTCGCGACGTGGTTTACTGGGATTGGCGCTGGGTATCGCAGGCATTGCCATCCTCTTCTGGCCCAAGTTTGCCGACCGCAGCGACCCTTGGGACCATGCAACTGATAGGTTCCTGTACGCTCTTGTTCTCTTCCATGTGTTGGGCCATCGGCTCGGTGCTCTCGCGTAAGTGGCAAATGAAGGTTGACCCCCTCACGGCAACCGGCTGGGAGATGTGCTTCGCGGCAATTGGCAATTCTCTCGTCGCATTAGCCATGGGCCAGCAGCATCGTATTGTGCTCACTTCCCGTGCCCTGATGGCGGTGCTCTACCTGGTGGTCTTCGGCTCGTGGGTCGGGTACAGCGCGTACATCTGGCTGCTGAAGCACGTCTCCACGCAGAAGGTGGCGACGTATGCCTACGTGAATCCCATCGTTGCGGTCTTCCTCGGATGGCTGATATTACGCGAACGCTTCGACGGATACATATTTGCCGGAAGCGTAGTTATCGTCGCCGCCGTGGCATTGGTCACCACGGCAAAAGTGCATAGCCGCGAACCAGGTGAAGAAGCCGTCGGCTTACCGGAGTTTGAGTCGGAGGTGTAGTTCCGCGGGATTGCTCGGCTCGGGGATAGCCTTTGCGGTTGGCGCCGCACATGATTCCCAGAATGGATATTTACCGAGCATTGGAAGGGTACCCCCTCCCCCTCTAACCCGCAAAATATTGAAAACAAAGAGCGATTATTGATGATTGTCCGCAAAATATTCCATCCAAATGAGTTACAGGTAAAATATTACATTTAAAAGAGTTACGGATCTATTCTTCGGAAGATTGACCGTCCATCCTCGACCCAATACTTCCCTCAATTGTCAAAGAACTTTTCGACCTCGCCGAATCATCGGCAGCAATTGGGCCTCGAACCCAACTAGTCATATACCATGTTTAGGGTAATTGTCAATGACACTAAAGTGTTGATAAGCGGGATTCCTCCTGCCCCGAGCTAGGAACTCATGGCTCAGGCGCCGGCGTGTGAGTGAGTACTCGCATTCGCATTGGAAGACTAAGCAAATGTTATAATCCGCGACAACAACGACGGGTGGGGGAGGTTATCTTGCGAGTTTTTATATGCCCTCGTTGCACGACCTACGTTCCGAGCAAACCGCGCACATTATCCAAATGCCAGGGATGCGGTAAATGGTTGCCTACGGTGAGTGCCGAGTTGGGTCCGAGACTCTTTCTGTTGCTGTTGGCACCACTGTTCATCTTCGGCTTCGGCAGGCCGGACGCTACACCAACTACCGAAGTCAATTTGAAAGTGACCACATTCCTCCTTGCTCTCCTTCTTGATGTAGGGTGCTTAATTTTCACGAGACGGCTCAGGCGGTCTCGCTCTTGGCTCCTTGAGGTGTCCATACTCGCGGTCGCCTTATTGTGCATCCCACCGCGTGTTTGGCCTCACAATCTCAGTAAGGACTGGCTTTTCATAGCATATGCACTCTTGTCGTACAGTTCTAGAATCGCGGTAAGGGCCACAACGCGCGACCTCAAAGACTTGCCTCCCGGAAATCTTTTCAGTCCCGGTGGCGAGCTCTACAAAGAACCAGGCCGATGACAGGCTGGTTCCGTTTCAAGGTCCCTTGTGCAACGAACGCCGAAGCACGCACCCGGAGGCGCTACTCGGGAGGTTCCGCGCAGTCCACAATTGATTCCGGCCACCGGATGCCAAGAAAGCTCTCTCGGAAAAGCCGTAGATTCCAATCGTTCTGGGACTTCGTGGGGAACAGCGTTGGCTTATTGTCTATGTACCAGAGTTTCTTGGTGCTAATAACATAGATGAAATTTTTTGGATTCCAGTCAAACAGGCACCTCATGTTGGGGCTTTGAAGAGGCATGATTTGACTAGCAATGTACGGAAGATGTTGCCGGTATTCATCTTTGACTGTAGCTCCAAGCCCGACCATGTTCCAGAGAGGTATGCCGTAGATGGCTTCTTGAACAATCATAGGTTGGAACTCCAGTAGTTTGAGTTGCTCTGTCCCGGCTATAAACCATTTTCTTCGCAATGATACATTCCGAAGAAACACGAACCGAGCTTCAGGTATTTCGATTAGGCCAATCGTCCTTAATCGTTTCAAATTGAGCCTGCAGACGATCAGCCAATGGACGTAGCGTTTGATGTCGTCAGTAGATAGAGCCGGGCACCAACTCGAATATGACGTCAATGCAGCCTGGAATTGCGGAAGTTCGGACAGCGCGTCATCCAACTTTTCCGGACGCTCGAGCCCCTTCGGGGACCGGATGTAATTTTCGTTATCTTTGCGTTCGTAGATAGCTGTGGCAAGGCGACTGACGCCTTTAGACGACAATATCTTTAAATAACAATTTCCATGATTAAGAACCTTCAAGTACAGATTTGCTTTGGGAAAGCGAAGGTCTACGCTTTCATAGCAGATGCCATTTTCAAGCCTCTCTAGACACGTACCATCAAGCTTCTGTAGATTTTCCAACTCCGACGAAAATGGTTTAGGCGCTATATGTTCGCGGGTCATTAGGCGAAATTATATTCCCGGGCGTCGCGAAAGACGCTTCACTCAGAATTGTGCTACTGTCCGGCAATTGCTGTGATCGACCACTCCGACATTGACAGGGCCTCCGTGGGTGCGCCTATGGGCCCACGAACGTTAAGGCATGGCCCGGTCTGCCCATATTGATTCTCGGAACAAACAATCATACTCGTGCCCGGCTCACAAACAGTAAGTTTTGAACCTTACGACCCCCGTACGGGCCGAGCGCGTCTGAAGCCCCTATGCTCCCTTCGAACTGCCCTGACGCCTACTTCCTTCTCCATCGCACCCCGTCTTTGGTGTTTTCCAGGATGATTCCGTTCTCCGCCAACTGCGCCCGGATGGCGTCCGAGCGTGCGAAATCACGAGTCTTGCGAGCCTGCGAGTGTTCGGCGACCAGTCGCTCAACCTCGGCGTCGGAGAGCGCCGCCGCTTTGGCCAATTCGGCGGTTTGCGGACTGATTTCGTCCTCCAGATCCCTCGGCCTTTGCCCACTCAACCGTCGCGCGCACCTTGGCGGCATCGTCGTCTTTCAGCACGGCAAAGATCTCTTCGAATTCCTCGAGAACCCTAAGCAGTTGAGGCACGTCGTTTTTCCGTACTTCACCAGCATCGGCGGCAGCGTTAACATCGCGCACCATATCGAAGACGGCGCCTAACGCGCGGGCGGTATTCAAATCATCATCGAGCGCAGCACGCATTTCGGCGGAGGTCCTATCGGCGATTTCGGTGATGACCACATTGCTATCGTCGGCAAACTGCGAAGTCTCCAGCCGCAGCTTGAAATTGCGCAGCCGCTCAACCGAATTCGCCGCCTGAGTCAGCCCATCAAAGGTGAAGTTCAGTTGCTTGCGATACGGGACCGACATCAGCAGAAACCGGATCGATGATGGCTTATGACCCATCAGAATCAAATCGCGAACAGTGAAGAAATTGCCCGCGCTCTTCGCCATCTTCTCGCCTTCCACCAGCAGAAAGCGGGCATGCACCCAGACATGGACAAATGGCTTGCCGGTCAGCGCCTCCGATTGTGCGATCTCATTTTCGTGGTGCGGGAAAATGAGGTCTTCGCCTCCGGCATGAATGTCGAAGGTCTCACCGAGATACTTCATCGACATTTGCGAGCACTCGATGTGCCAGCCGGGCCGGCCGGGACCGATTTCCGTTTCCCACATTGCCTCGCCCGGCTTGGGCGCCTTCCACAACGCGAAGTCGCGGGCATTGTCCTTGTCGTATTCGTCCACATCGACCCGCGCACCATCATTCATACCTGCGAAATCTTTCTTCGAAAGCTTGCCGTACTCGGGAAACTTGGCGATGCGGAAGTAGTAAGAACCATCATCCGTGCGGTAGGCATACCCTTTTTCCACCAGTTCGGCAATGAAGTGGGCCATCTCCTGGATATGGTCGGTAGCGTTGACCATGAATTCGGGATGCTCGATGTTTAGAGCGTCGGCGTCCTCCAGAAATGCCTGGCGGTACTTCTTGGTGTATTCCTGCACAGTTACGCCGTCGCGCGCGGCGTTGCGGATGATTTTGTCATCCACGTCGGTGATGTTCATCACGTGCTTCACTTTGTAGTCACTCTGCTTTGAGAAAGCGCCGCAGCGTATCTACAACAATGAAGGTGCGGAAATTTCCGATGTGGCCATAGTCATAGACCGTGGGGCCGCAAGCGTACATGCGGACCAGGTTGTCTTCCAGCGGGTGAAACTCTTCGACTTTTCCGGACAGAGTATTAAAGAGCTGAAGCGGCATGAACCTTCCTGTTTACCTAGAGAATCTTCGATTGTAGGGGGCTGTGAGAAATCTAGGCAAGCGGACGTCAAGCAAGCGGCAGCCGTGGGAGGGCGGTTCCCTGCTCCCCAATCCCCGGCCACGCACTTAGAAAATGGAACGCAGCACGCCGCCGTCAGCCCGCAGAGCGGCTCCATTGGTTGCCGACGAAAGCGGACTACACACAAACGTCACCAGCGCGGCGACCTCCTTCGGATCGGCAAAACGTTTCAGCAGCGATGTGGGGCGCATGTGGGCGAAGAAGTCGCGCTCGATGGTGGCGCGATCGGACTGTTTGTCGGCCGCCAGCCTATCGACGAAGACGTTTACCCCTTCTGAGGCGGTCGGCCCAACGAGCACGGTGTTGACGGTGACGTCGGTTCCGGCTGTTGTTTCCGCCAGGCCCCGGGAGATGGCGAGCTGGGCCGTCTTGGTCATACCATAGTGGATCATCTCCGCAGGGATCTGTACCGCCGATTCGCTGGAGATAAACACGATTCGCCCCCAATTCCGCTGCATCATGGCTGGCAAATAGTGCCGGCTCAGGCGAACCCCGCTCAGGACATTCACTTCGAATATATGCAGCCAGTCCTCGTCGGTGATCTGCTCAAAGGCTTTCGGCTCGAAGATGCCAAGATTGTTGACCAGAATGTCCACGTGGGGAAACTTCGCGATGGCGGCTGCGCAGCCCTTGGCTGTGCCCAAGTCGGCGGCCAAGCCTTCTACTTGCCGACCAGGCGACTTGCGGATGGCCGCGACAGCACGGTCCACGCGCGGTTGCGTACGGCCATTGACTACAACTTTTACGCCCTCAGCGACCAATGCCTCCGCAATGGCAAAGCCTATGCCCGCTGTGGAACCGGTTACGAGAGCCAGCTTTCCAGACAGTTGCAAGTCCATGCGACTTAGATGCGTGAACCTGGAAACCGACGCTAGCCGCTGCGCCCAAGTCAATTCTCCGTCACACAAGGTCAGTGGAAGCTGGTACACCCCGTGCCCAGGTCTATCTCTGTCCATATCCGAACAGAACTCGGCTTCTAGCCTCTGCCCACCAGCAATCGATTGGAATGCCAAATCCCTTAAGACCACCTAAACATCCCGCCGACAATTGCGAACGGGCTCATAAATTGCGCTTTGACCCCAACTGTCGAACAAACTGCATAGCCAGCATCGTCTAACTGTCAAGCTGGGTAGTCTGGGTTTGAGGGCAATCAATGAACCGCACCAGGGGAATAGGATCGCTCGCGACGAATGTTGATGCACCTCGTGGAATACGTGTCGTGTCGCTGGCCGCGGACATGGAAGTCCACAGTAGCTTGCGGTCCATTATCGGAGAATGCGACAGCTTCGTGCTGGCAGGTACGACTCAATACTGGCATGAGTGTGAACGGCTGGTGGACACATTCGTGCCTGAAGTATTGATTGCTGACACGAAACTGATACCGCCGGAAGCGCTGGAAGGTCTAACTCATGATGCGTTCCCTATCCTGATAGGACTGCGAGCTACAGGGTACGGGCCGAGTGAAGCAAAACCGTACCCGAGTCTTTCGCGGCCCTTGGATTCGGCGTGCGTACACAACCTGCTGAACCAGGTGCAATCGGAAATCTGCAGACGCAAAGCCGACGAGCTATCGGCCTTAATAGAGCGATATGTTGCGTGCGTCGCAAAGTGTGAGCAGTACCTCACGAAACTAAAGGTAGAGGATGGACAGCAAATCGAAGTTATAGAGATGGACCGCATCCTATCTTTCAGCGCCGATGGGAACTACGTTCGTGTTCACACCGGCGAGCGGGCTTTTGAGATCAGGGACACGATGACCGGGATTTCCGCAAAGCTTGATCCTTCGCGATTTGCCCGAGTCCACCGGTCATTCATTGTTAATCTCTCGCAGATACAACATGTGGTGACCCGGGAAGGTTCTACTACCTCCGTGATCCTAAGCAATGGGATGGAAGTGCCGGTAGGTCCCAACTATCGTGACGACTTTAGCAGTGCTACTCAAATGCGCAATCGCTTGATAGCCTGACTAAGAGCTAAGGCCAGCCCGCTTATGGTTAAGCGTATGTTTTGCTCTCCAATTCTAAGCCGCTCCAGTCTACGTGCCGGTAACCCCTAATCCGCTGCCCTCAGCTCTCGGCTTCGCATTCGTCCGACTCTAATTGCTTCATCCCATTACAAGAGTTTGCGACCATAGCTTCATCCCTGACGAAAATCCACAAATCCATAGTTGTGCAAGCTGTAGGCGTCGTCAGCAATCAAGCACCTGTCTAGTAATAGCCGCAACAGCTGCATAACTGCGATTGGTAAGTCAGATTTTGTGCATTCGTCCCGTATAGGCCGGAGCGACCATGAATGGCATACACGTTGCACTACTGCTCACACCAGCCGACCATCCCTGTCGCCCTGACTTGAGGTGTAGCGCAAAGCCGGGAGCCGAAGGGGAGCGAGAGGCTGAGACTGGAAAAGGGAGCTGACTATGTTGACCACTCAGGGAAAAATCATCGGCAGCTTGATGATCATGATGTTTACGGCCGTCATGGCAGTTGCACAGGTGCACACCGGAAGCATTGCGGGTGTCGTGCGTGACAAAGCGGGCGCGGTTGTTCCCAATGCCACAGTTACAGCCAAGAACCTGGAGACCGGCGCAGGGCGCACGGTCCAGAGCAACGCCGAAGGTTCGTACAACATTCTGGCGTTGCCGCCCGGCAGCTACGAGGTCAGCGTGACCAGCGGCAACTTTGCACCCTTCACGCAGAAGGCTGAAGTGAGCGTGGGCGGAACAGCCACCGTGGATGCGACGCTCGGGGTTTCGGGAGGGGCTACCTCGGTGGAAGTCACCGCCGAGTCCGCAGCGGTTGAAGTGAACACGCAGACGCAGGAACAGTCGCAAATCATCACTCCGGAACAAGTCGCGCAGCTTCCAAGTCTTACGCGCAACCCTTACGACTTCATCGCACTGGCAGGCAACGTGAGCGGCGGAGACCGCAGCTTCCAATCGGGAAATCCGCAGACCAGCGGCGGCGGACAGAACAACACCGATCGCGGCGTAGGCTACTTTATCAATGGCCAGCGCTCTTCCGGCACCGAAATCCTGATGGACGGGGTCGAAAATACCAACTTATTCGACACTTCGGTTGCTCTGGAAATCCCGCAGGATGCTGTACAGGAATTCCGCGTGGTGACCAACAACTTTGACGCCCAGTACGGCCGTGCTTCGGGCGGGGTCGTCAACGTGAGTACCCGGTCAGGGACGAACAACCTTCACGGCTCGGCCTGGGAATTTAACCGGCTCGCGGCCTATACCGCAAACACGTACGACAACGACGCGAATGGCATCCCTAAGGGTGGCTACACGCGAAATCAATTCGGGTACACCGTCGGCGGTCCCATCATCAAGAACAAGCTGTTTTTCTACCAGAGCACAGAGTGGCTGCGTGTGCGCAGCGACGCAAGTCTTCTGGCCTATGTGCCGACTCCGCAGTTAATAGCGGCCGCATCGCCCAACGTGCAACAGTATTTTCAACAGTTCGGTAACGCCACGTTCCCCTTCATCAGTACGGTGACGAAGAACCAGCTGGCCGGTAAGTTCGGTCCGGGTGGCGCGTTTGACCAGACCTTGCCCGGCAACACTCCTGTGTTCGGGCTCGTGAACTACTCCGTGCCTGCAGATGCCGGTGGCGACTCACCACAAAATACCTACGACCTGATGGGGCGAGTCGACTACAACTGGACCGACAAAACCCAAGTGTTCTTCCGCTACGGACGCGAAGACCTGCTGCTATTCCCCGGCTCGGTCTCGAACAGTCCTTACTCTCAGTACAACGTCGGATTCACGCTGGTTGACGACTCCTATCTCGGGGCGATGACCCATAACTTCACCTCCAACCTACTGAGCAACACAAGGTTGGCTTTCACCCGCGACACTACCGCCCAGCAATACAACACTGCTCTGGCTAACACCCCCACGCTATTTCTGTTCAACGGCGCCACTCTGGGTGGGCAGCCTATCAATCTCCCCGGCTTCTTTCCTTCGTTCACGGGAGTCGGAGGGCTTCCTTACGGTGGTCCGCAAAACACCGTCCAGATTTTCGAGGACCTGGCCTGGACCAAGGGAACGCATACCATTCGTTACGGCGGCCAGTATGACTACATTCAGCTGAACAAATCGTACGGCGCTTACGCGCAAGCCGTGGAGCAACTGGGTAAGACCTTCTCCGACGGTCTCGACAACTTTGTTACCGGCACCCTGACGAACTTCCAGGCGGCGGTCTATCCACAGGGCAAAGATCCTTGCTTTAAGAACTTTCTCACCCAAACCCTAATCCAGACGCCAGCCTGCACGTTGACGCTGCCAGCCACTCAGCCTTCTTTCGCGCGCAGCTATCGCTTCAATGACTGGGCCATCTATGCACAAGATAGTTGGAGGTTCAGACCCAGACTGACCCTGAACTATGGCCTGCGCTATGAACACTATGGCGTACAACACAATGGCGATCCCAACCTCGACTCCAATATTTACTGGGGACCAGGATCAAATGAGTTTCAACAGCTAAGTACGGCGACCATTCAGTTGGCTCCACAAAGTCCGGTTGGTGGATTGTGGTATCCCAGCTGGGGAACGCTGGCTCCGCGAGTTGGCTTTGCCTGGGACATGTTTGGCGATGGCAAGAGCAGCCTGCGTGGCGGCTACGGCATAAGCTACGAACGCAACTTCGGCAATGTGACCTTCAACATGATTCAGAATCCGCCGAACTATGCGACGGTCCAACTCAATAATGTACCGGTCACCACTAGCAACTTTGGTCCGCTAGGCGGAGGCTCGGGTGACGTGCCTTTACCTCCGGTGAGTCCACGGCAGGTCAACCAAAACATCCGAACGGCACAGACCCAGTTCTGGGGACTCTCCATCGAGCGCGCCCTGGGCCGCAATGCTATTTTCGCGATCGAGTACAGCGGTGCGCATGGCGTTCATCTGTATGACATCAAGAACATCAATGAACTAGGTGGGGCACAGGTGTACCTTGGCGATCCGCTGATCAGCACCGCCGCTTGCGGCGGCCCTTGCTATGCGCGTCCCAATGGCCAGTTCACGTCGGTGAACAATCGCGGTAGCCAGGGCTACTCGCATTACAATGGCGTTAACCTTCGCTTCCAGACCAGTAACTGGGGAAAGACCGGCCTCAGCATCGTAAGCAACTACACCTGGTCGCATTCGCTCGACAACCTAAGCGAAACCTTCTCCGAGAGCAGCGGCGGATCCAATGGAATTGGCAACTTGGGTTATCTCAATCCGGCTGACCCATCTCTGGACTACGGTAGCTCTGACTTCGACGTACGTCAGCGGTATGTATTATCTACCGTCTGGAATGAGCCCTTCTTTAGCGGCGCCAAGGGTTGGGTTGGCCAGGTTGCCGGTGGGTGGAGCATAGCTCCTATCTTCTCGGCGCGGTCCGGAGTTCCCTTCCTCGTGTCAGACAGCACCAACTCTTTGAACGCGACCACCGGTCCGTACGGCATTCCGCGATACACGCCCAGTTCACCCTTGTTCAGCGCGAACACCGGAGCCGGCGTTAACATCGGGCCCAACAACTTTAACCTTCTCACCCTGCCTCAAGCTGATAACTTCACCGGACTGCTGGGCATCTCGGATTTCGGACCCTACCCGGCCAACATGACAGCCAGGAACGCATTCCGGGGACCCGGAGCGTGGAGCTTCGACATGTCGATTCTGAAGAATTTCCGCCTCACGGAGCGCTTCCAGTTGCAGTTCCGGGCTGAGGCGTTCGACCTGTTCAACCATCACAACATGTATGTCAATGGCTTTGTGGCTGACGCCGCACAATTTCCGGACGCACCAGTCGTGATCGAGGGAAAGAAGGGAGGATTGGGTGCAGCCGCCAACAACGGCAATCACGATGAACGGCGCTTTGGGCAGTTTGCGCTCAAACTGATCTTCTAGAGCACTTCCCGGATTGGTGTATCCGCTCATATAAGTAGTGCGGGCCTTCAGGCCCGCGTATAGGGCAAGAAGAAAAATCGCTTAAGCCGCTGAGGTCGTCGACCTCAGCCGCTTAAGCGAGGTGTTTGGCCGAGTCGGAACGCGGCTCTTCATGAAGCACCGCACTACCCGTACAAATCGAATACATCTATGGAGAAACCGCTCTAGCCCTGTGACAGAATGGGCGCTCATTCGAGCGCCCATTCTTGCCGAGGTAATACTCTGACGCCGGCAGCTTGCTAATTCCCTTTGGATGCGATTAGTACGCAACTCCCTTGACGGTGAGTGGACGTGCCACCGACTCATCATAGATTGAGTCTCCCGAATAAATTGCCGTTATTTCATGCGGGCTTCCATCCCCGAAGAACGTAGTAAAGCTGGCTTGCCCGTCGGATAGGGCCACGGGTTTTCCGGCATTCATACCATCCACCACAAATTGCATCGTGCCGGACGGTACTGTCTTGCCACCAGCCCGGGCCCTAACAGTAGCGATGACGGTTACATTTGCGCCTGCATCGCGTTCCGGCGAGGCCTTGCTCAGGACCGTTGTGGTCCTGATACCTGGGGCTAGAACCCGGATCGATCCCATCATGCCCATGTCTTCATGTTTGAGAATGTGGCAGTGGTATAAGAACGTGCCCACGATATTCGGATTGCCGAAATCCAGCCGTAACTCCACGCTGGGATAAGGACCGTTCCCTGTCCAATAAGGCACGTCAATCGTGTCTCGCATGATGGGGTCGTTAACCGGCTTGCCATTGATCTCGATCACACGGAAATGCAACTGGTGAATGTGGAAGGTGTGGTCCTCCCGCGCCCGGTTCTCTATCACCCAATCCTCGACATCGCCGTCATGAACCACAATGTTGGGAGGCGAGTTCATCTCATATCGCGCGGGTTTCTGTCCAGCAACCGTCAGGTAGTAGAAAATGGAAACATCAGGATCGGCCGTTTCGCCGGCAGCCGCGTTTGGCGACACCTGCGAAAAGTACAGCCTCCGTTGAACCACCCTAGCGTCGGCATCCAGCGGCTTACGATACGGAAACCTGACCATCCCGCTCTTTTCACGCCGAGCGTCGCCCTGCGCGGTATCAGTATCTTCGCTGACGATATTCGCGATAGGCCGGTTGGGATCCACGTCGCCTTCCGGACCGGTGTCCCAACGCCGGGTCACCAGTTGCGCCTGATCTCCAGTCCTGGGAGTGGTGACAATAAACTCTGCCCGCGCCGCCGGCGGCAGTAGAATGCTGGTCTCCTCCAGCGATCGTCGATCGCTTCTGGCAACAGGAACACCATCCATGGCTACCACCTGAAGCTCTTGAGGCACATGATTAACGATGACCTGCAGGTCAAATATGGTGTCGGCCGCCGCATTCAGCACGCGCCACAATTCTTTCTCCCCGGGTGGGGTTTGGATAATGGCCGCCTCATACTGCGGATAAACTACGGGAACCTGGTTAATGGAAATGTCCCACGCCGGTGCGAAGCCGCCTCCCATTCCAGTAGTGGTGGGTGGCTCATCGCGAAGCACAAGCAGGCGCTGACGAAGGCCCCTCAACGACGCCTCGGTATTCTCGATGCCTTCCACAATCAACGCGCCCGAAGCGCCGCCTTGCACCTGCCTCTCGGTGAATCCGTGGACATGAGGGTGGTACCAGTAGAGACCTGGAGGTTGGTTTTGCGGGATCCGCACGCGATAGTCGAAGCTCTGACCGGGCTGGATGAACGTCCGCATAACGTCGTCCTGATGGCAGGTGGGTGGTAGGTCCAAACCGTGAAAGTGTAGATTGGTCACGTTGGCATTTACCGGGCCGCCACTGCAATCACCTGCAACTTGGTTCGTCGCAGCTTTCTCCATCTGCATCTCTGGGTTTCCAGTAGTCCCCGCGATGCGCGTTAAATCATTCTGAAAATGAATGATCAACTGGTCGCCAGGATGAACCCGCAGAGTTGGATTCTCCGCCCCGTCGCCGCTGATGTAGCAATAGCGGGGCGGGCCTTCACCCACCAACGTCGTCTGATATTTGAAATGGAGCGTGACCTCCAGAACTCCGTGTTGGCTGCGGAACTCGGGCGGCTCCGAAACTACCGCCCCTTCCGCAAGACGAGGACAATCCGGAATCTGCAATCCCGGCCCTTGGGCTGACGCCCCCGCGGACACGGCACAAAGCAAGCACAGCAACCGCCAGAGCGACCATCGGCGAAGAAAGACCTTGGTTACGCCTATAAGTTGGGAAAATACTAGTGAGCCATAAAGCACGATTACCATTCCATGGCTAGCGGATTCCGACCTGCCCGCGCACGCTCTCGATCAACTTGGCCGAGTCATAGCCGACTCCATCTTTAAACACCGTCTCGACATTTTCGATGTCCTCGATCTTCTTTGAGGGGTCGCCCTTGATGAGGACGAAGTCGGCCTCTTTACCGGCCGTAAGAGTTCCGATGCGGTCCTGCCTGCCAAGGTACACTGCGCCATTTTCGGTGCCGATCCGAATGGCTTCTACGGGGGTGAACCCAGCCTCGACCAGCAGTTCGATTTCGCGCTGATCGCCAAAACCCGGAAGCGCGCCGCCATTTCCGGTGGGATCCGGGCCGGCGAGCAATAGGCCGCCAGCTTTCGCAAACCCAACTTCGAACTCCATCTCTTTCTGAAAGAGTGGGGTGACGGGCGAATCCATTGGCACTCGGGCCCGGGCGGTGAGATAACTCGCAGCAGATTCGGGAGACATGGCGTCCAACACTCTCTGCTGCAATTTTGGACGTCCGGGGACGGAAGCCTCAAACACCGGCAAGGTCGATGTCACCGCGACATGATGGTCGACCAGATCGTGGATCAGCGCCTGCACCTGCGGCCCATTGATATCGAGCTTCGCCCAACTGTCGCGCGTGCCGGGACCTTGCGGGCAAACATCCGGCTTCTTGTCCGAGACAAAATCAGTATCGGTGAAAACTGGGCCGTGCTCCAGATCATCGATCCCCATGGCGATGGCCTCATGCCAGGTAACCGAGCATAAATGTCCAGTCAGCTTGAGCTGGTGCGCGTGTGCATGCCGAATTGCCGCTGCCAGTTCTTGCCGCGTGATGTTCATGTATGCCTTGTAGGAGGTCATCCCCTCAGCAGCCCAGTAATCCACCATGCGCTTGGCATCGTCAACGCCTGTCAGCTCATGCATCTGCGCGAACGGGGTGGGAGCGCCTTCTAGATAAGGAGCGGTGGCGTCAATTTTCGGACCTGGCATCAGGCCCGCATCAATGCGTTGTTTGACCTTGAGATCGGTATACGGCTCCAAGCTGCCGGTGGTGCGTAAGGTCGTGACACCCGCAGCCAAGTAGAGTCGCGGTGCAGTGTACGGAATTTCCGCAATGAAGAGTCCCGGTTCCCCAATTTTGCCGCCGGCGCCACGCTGCACCGAGACCGAATCCGTGTAATACAGGTGGTTGTGCATTCCAACCAATCCCGGTATGACGGTGCATCCGGCGCGGTCGAACTGCTGAACGCCCGCGGGCACGTGAGCGGTTGCGGCGGGCCCAATCGATTGGATTTTGCCGTTCGCAACCATGATTGCCTGGTCTTCCTGTGGCGCTCCTCCAGTCCCATCGATTACCCGGACGTGATTGATGACAAAGACGGGTGCGCTGACAGTTACAAATGGGGCAACGTCGCTTGAACTCTGGCCTTGTGCGACTGCGAGAGTAAGATTCAACAGGACGGACAGAACCAGCAAACGCCGCATCGTGCACCTCACAGAAATCGACAACAGACAGTAACAGAGACCAGCCAGTTTACCGCAAAGTGCCGCTATGTCCGTTAGGTCACCTGCGCCGAACACGGAACTTCCACTTGCGTGATGAGTGCTTGCCCGCTGCTTCACATGTTAACCTCATCTTCCGGCAACGGGATGTTCGTCAAGGATGTAGTGAGTTGCTGCCATGCCTGGGCCAGCCATAAAGCCATCGCAAGAATTCGGAGATTCTGCGGACGTACCGCCGCAGCACGCGCCGCGAGACTTGGTCAGTTTGGTTGCTGAGTTCTGCGAAGCCGCGACACTAGGCGCCCGTAACGTCGCCCTTATTCGCCTGATCCATTGGACACGGGGGGACAGGCGCTCTCACCGCAATGTTGCCCGTCTGTCCGCTCTGGTGGGCTACCTCGAATCCGATGAATCCGTACGGATGAAATTTCAATCGTCATTTGGAAGTCTGCTGGCAGAGCTACATTCCATTTCCCTGTTTGCGGAAACGGGCATTCCGTCCGACCACACCTTTCGTTCGGAAATTATGCAGCGCATCATTGGCAGGGTTATTCCCGCCGCGCGCGCAGAATCGGATGCTGCCAGATTGCTGGTAACGCTGTACTCGTCGGAACGTGACGTACGCAGTTTCCTGGCTACCCCCGAGGAATTGCTGCAGCGGCTGATTGCCGTCCTGACTCCGCCGGACTCCCCCAATTTCTGGCGGCCTCAACAAAGGGACCTGCAGGAGGCGCTTCGTCTGTTGGCGGCTCGCGTCAGTGGAATCGGCCTCAAACCCGAGATGCGAGACCGCAGCACTTCCGGCGGAATTTCCGAATCTCCCTTCTATCGTCTGGTCAAGAGCACAGAGGACTTGATCGGCGACCTGTCACAAGCCGATCTGGCGACAGCAGTGGCTGCCTGGAAAGACGTAGTTGACGGTTGCAGGTTAGAGATGGCGCAGGTCCATCGCCACATGGAATCAGCTGGGGTCAGCGTCGAGCTGATCTTCGATCTCAAGAAGATCGAGGCCTGTCTGCTTCGCATGTCAGCACTGGTTGACGTCCTTGCCGCCGCCACGGCTGCAGAGCAAACCCAGGCAGTGCAAACGCTGCTGGGACATCTAATCGAAGGAAGGCTCTCGGACAGAAGCATCCGGTCGCTGCTGCGCGAGAACCTAAACCTCATCGCCCGCAAGATGGTGGAGCGGACCGGCCACAGCGGTGAACACTACATCGCTTCCAACCGGGCCGAATACTGGCAGATGTGGCGCGCGGCCGCCGGTGGCGGACTTCTCACAGTAATTACGGCGGCGCTAAAAATGCGCATCGTTGATGCCCACCTGCCGCCGTTCGTCGAAGGCTTCGCCGCCGGAACGAACTATGCCATTAGTTTCGTGCTGCTACAAGTCTTTGGGTTGGTGCTGGCGACCAAGCAGCCCGCAGCAACCGCCGCGACGTTTGCAGGGATTATTCGCAACAATCGCGGCGTCGAGCGCTCCAGCAAGCTAACCGATTTTGTTGCCCGCATTACCAGCACTCAACTGGCAGCTGCCATCGGCAATGTGGTCTTTGTCAGTTTGGGCGCGGTGCTTTTTGAGATGCTGTGGTCTTACAAGTTCGCTGAAACCTACTTGGCGCCCGAGAGCGCTACGCATGTTTACGAGACGCTGCACCCGTTTGCCTCGGGCACGGCGTTCTACGCCATAGTGACGGGTGTGATCCTGTGGCTGGCTGCCTTGGCAGGAGGTTGGTTCGAAAACTTTGCTGTCTACTATCGCTTTACCGATGCGGTTGCCCAGCATCCTCTGGGACTGCGAATCGGCAAGTCCTGGATGGGTAAGCTCGCCAGCGTCCTCGAAAACAATCTGGGAGGATGGAGCACCAGCATCATCCTTGGCTACTTGCTCGGCTTCACTCCGGTATTCGGGCGCTTCTTCGGAATACCGCTGGATGTGCGCCACGTAACCCTCTCCACCGGAACGCTTGCCCTGGCGGCTGCGCGCTATGGAACCTGGAGCCTCGGGCGGGCCTGGTTCTACCATGCAGTGGAAGGCATCGCGGTCATCTTTGTCCTCAACCTTTTCGTAAGCTTCACCATTGCTGCTTTCGTCGCATTGCGGGCCTATGACGTTCGACCTGCGGAGCAATTTCAGATTCTGAGGTTTCTCTGCGCGGACGCCATCAAATCCCCGCTTCGCTTCGTTTGGCCGTCGTTTGCGTCAGATGCAGGCACATCTCCTAGCGAGCAAGGCCATTCCGAAAAGGCTGATGTGATGTGAAAACGGTAAGGACACTCGCAAGTTAGAAGGCGGTGATTCGAGCGGTGAACTGCACCTGTCGTGTGCTACCAAAGTGATTCGTGTCGGGCGCAAAGAGCGCCTGACCGGCGGTAAAGATCGGAGCAGCGGGAGTTCCAAACACGCTGATCGCTTCCGCTCCGAAATTACGGTTGCCGGCGCCGGTCAGGTTGAATATGTCCATGAAGAGATCGAGGTGATGGCCTTCGCCGCGCAACGTGATGTCCTTCACGAAGCGGATATCCAGATTGAAGAAAGAAGGCTGACGAAAGATGTTGCGCGCGGCCACTTGTCCGTTCAGAAGCGCGCGGTCGTTCCAGTCGTTCGCGTCGGACTGCGTATCGAATCCGATCACAGGGGTATACGGAAATCCCGATCGAGCCACCAGAATTGGGTTCACCTTCACTCCCCAGGGAAGGTTCGTGATGGCGCTCAAGTTGAAACTGTTACGAACATCGAACGAGGAGTACGCTCCATCCGCGGCAAGGTCAAAGGGATTCAGCGTGGAGATCAGGCTGAAGGGCCCGAGGTTGGAATTGTTGTCCCGCGTGCGGGACAGTGTGTAGTTAGCTGCGATCTGCGAGCGATGCGGAAGCTGGAAGTTAGCAGTCACGAGCAGACCATCGTAGGAGGAGTGCGCCGAGGACTGATTCACCAATAACTGTCCAATGTTAGCGTCAGGACGGACCGTCGGGAAGATTGGCAGGCCGCTGGCGTCGTAGGTCGGCGGAAACAGATTTTGATTCAGCAGTTGCTCCAGGTCCCATGTGCTATTTCTCACGTATCCCGCCGAGACTGTAATCTTCGCGTTGATTTGCTGCTCCACGCTTCCCGCAACCTGAAACGACCGCGGATTGCGGAAGTTTGGAGCGATACCTACGACCAGCGCAGCAGGTGTAGTCAGCCCGGCCGGCGGTGAAGGCAAAGCGTCACCGGTTGCAACCAACGATAGAACCTGCGGATCGAAGTAGCTGTCCGCGACCACGGTATTCACGCCATTATCGGTGAATACACGCTGGAAGATGTTCGCCGGGGTCGGCGCATCGTAGAGGCCAGAGGAAACCCTTATGACTGTATTCGCCGCTGGATTCCAAGCCACACCTAACCTCGGCTGCCACTGCGCCAGATCATCCGGTATGTATGTGGTCGAGGGGATTGCCGGGTTAGGATGGTTGGGTTGTGGATTCCATTGCCCCTCCCAGCGCAGACCTGCCGTGACTGTCAGCTTTGCGGTAAGCCGCAATTGGGCGCTGGCGTAAAGTCCAAACTCACGCACCGAGCCGTTATAGACATCATTGCCCGCGATAAATGTCTGTTGATAGCGCCGCGGATCGTTGGCCAGATAATCCTGCAACGAATCAAAATCGAAGCGCCCATTGAGATTGGCTTCGTGCCGCTGACTCGCCGGATTGTAAGCAAACCCGGCGCCCACATGCACAGTCAGTCCGCCCTTGGTGATCGCCAAGTCGTCGTTCACCCGGTTGATGTTGGAGGTGTAAGACAAATTCGCCAGGCTGTTGCCGCCGAGAACGCCGAAGCCGTTAATCACCATCTCCGGCGAACTCGTGTTGGGAACGGTAGTACGTTCGTCCTGCGCCCATTGCCACAGCACCTGATTCACTTTGTTCGTGCCCAAGAGCGTGGTTAGGTTCCCGCGCACCCAATAGCTCTGACCGCTCAGCGACGCGCTATTGTCTAGCGGGGCGATGCTTCGCGTGGAACCATCGTCCATGTCCGTCGCATGGATGCGATTGAAGTTGAACTGCAAATTAAGCGTGTTCGCAGTATCCAAAAGGAAATCGGCCCGTGCGAATACTGCAGTGGGATTGCTGTTCCCAACAATCTGTTGTTGCAGCGCAAGCAGCGATGGCGGAACCACCGTCCCGGAAGCCTGCGCTTCAAACTGCGTCCAGTAGGAAATGTTCAGGTAATCCTGCTCCGCCCCGACATAGAAGAACGCCTTGTTGCGCTTGATCGGACCGCCAAGCGAGCCCCCAAATTCATTCTGCGCATTGTCCAGCGAATGACCAAACGTATCGCTGGAGCTGAGCGCCGATGGGCGCCCAATGTAGAACGCTTCACCGTGGTACTTGTTGCTGCCTTCCTTGGTAACAACGTTTACGAACCCCGCATTGGTGCCGCCCACTTCGGCAGTGACCCCGGCATGCACAACCTGAAATTCGCGGACCACGGTCTGAGGGAAGAACAGCGAGCCGTCGCGGGCGCCGCGCTGTCCCCCTTGCAACGGGTCATTGAAATCGGCGCCGTCCACCGCAGCGCTGAGCGCCGTGGAACGCTGACCGTCGACAATCAGTCCCGCTGAGTTCGGGGCCGCTTGAACACCGACGGCCAACTCGCCGAACTGGGTGAAATCTCGGTCGCGATTCGGCAGGTACGTCACCGTCAAACCGGCAAGCGTATTGCTAACCTCGGCGGCTTCCTTGTTGATGGCGGGCGGTAATGTGTTGCCTTCAACCGTCGGACCGTGCGCGGTTACAGTGACGTTCTCCGATGTGCTTGCCACGCCTAGTTGAATAGCGATCCGGACGCTGCTGCCGACCCCCAAGGTTACGCGCGCCGGCTTCTTCAGACGAAAACCGGGAGCTTTGACCTCAATCGTGTACGGCCCCGCGTTCAGCAGGGCCGCGGTGAAGCTGCCTGTGTCTGACGTTGTCAGGGTACGCGCCGAAGTGAAATCGGCACTGCGGATAGTGACCTGCGCTGCGACCACTGCATTTCCCTGCGGATCGGTGACGGTTCCACTGATTGTGCCGCGCGCCGCCGCGGATTGCGCGAGAGCGGCGGACGGAGACAAAAGAAGAAGTACAGCGACCAACGCTCGCAGATTCATTGGGGGAAAATTCGAACCGAATAAGTCAATGGAAAAACTTCACCACAGAGGCACGTTCTTTCGGAAACTCTCCGTAATCTTCGTGCCTCCATGATGAATCCTAACCGCCCACTGCGCCTAGAATACGATGCGCGCGAGGAACTGCATTTGCCGCGGCGAACCGACATTCGCGAGCCCGCCTACCGGCTGAGCGAAAGTCGCCACCTGCAGGCCGCTGGCATTGTTCCCGTACACCCCATTCAAACTATAGAGGTTCAGGTGATTGAAGGTGTTGAACGACTCGGCGCGCAATATTAGGTTAAAGCGCTCCGTGATGTGAAAGGACTTCTGTAGCGCCACGTCGATGTCGGTAGTTGCCGGGACTTGGCCCGCATCGCGCCCTAGAACCGCACCGTTAATCACGGGCCGGTCCGAGTTGTTGCCGTCGCCGTTGTTGTCCGTACCTGTCGTAATGTTAAAGGGGAAGCCCGAGGCCGCCTGGACCCAGCCCGAAAGCATGAAGCCGTAAGGCAATTGGTAAGTGGCGCTCAGCGAGGCGCGATTGGTTTGGTTGAGCAGACTGGTCGCCTTTTCGCAGACCACCAGGCAGCCATAGTCATTTGGGTTCTGACCTGTGCCATCCCATTCCACGGTGTTGATATCGTGCGACCAGGTGTAGGTCAACAGGGCCGACAACCGCCGCGACAGTTGCTTCTTAACCGCGACCTGCAGGCCGTCGTACCAGGCTGAACCGTCATTCACATATTGCAGGACTTGGTTGTACCCGTTTGGCACCGGGACGATGGGGCGGGTGGCGTTGGCAGCGGCAACCGAACGCGTTTGTCCCGGCTTAGTACGTAGGAAAGGCGCGGGCGAATTCAGATCGACTGGTTGCTCGATGTGGATAGTGTGCGAGCCGATGTAGTCCAGCGACAGCAGCCAGCCTTGTCCCAGGTCATGTTCGAAGCCGAGATTCCATTGCTGGGTGTAAGGGTTTTGGAAATTGTTGTCGCAGAAGTGAAGCTGGTCCACGGGCAAGAATTGGTTGAGGTAATTGCATTGACCTGACAGGATGGTTATGTTTCGCGCGGGCAACTTGGCGCCCGGCGGAAAGCCCGCAATTGGAGCGAAGGTCGAGGGGAAGCCCAGACCGCCCGGAGCTGCAGTATAAGTAAAAGCGCCTGCTGGGCCGCCCAGCGCCGCGCTTGCGAAAAGATCGGTGCGCTCCTCCGAGTAGTAAATGCCATACCCCGCGCGAATGACGGAATTGCTGTTCGGCAGTCTCCAAGTCAGCCCGACTCGCGGTGAGAACAAAGCGTTTTGCCCGGTGAACGTCTCCCCATCCCAGCGCAAGCCGAGGTTGAGGGTCAGGTTGGGAAGAATGCTCCAGTTGTCTTGCGCAAATAGTCCGTACAGCGTGTCGTGGACGTTGTAGCTTTGGTTTCCGAACGACTGCGTGAAGCTGGACGCAATAGGCTTCGAGTGCGGGGGCGCGCCTGGCGGCGGCAACGCGGGGTCGTAAGTCAGCAGCGTAGCGATGGGAATAGTTTCGTATTGAGGATTGATCTGGAACCGCCCGTCAAGGTAGCCGCTTCCGAACTCCTGTCCGAAGCCTCCGGACGAAGAATTGACAACATCGAAGCCGAATTTAAGTTGATGCCGGCCGCGAGAAAGGCTGAGTGTATCCGCGTATTCGTACTGGTGGTTCGCCAGATCGGCCACGCGGGACTCGCCATACGTGTAATAGCCCGAGACGAACAACTGTGGGCCAGGAGTCACTGGAATAAACTGCGTGATGGGGTCGCCCAGCAGGAACTCGAAACGCGCATTGTTCAGCGTATTGCTGTTGATGACCGCGGTATCGGTGATCGCCGCCTGATAGGTGTTACGCGTAAACACGCGAGCGGCCGTGGGTAGGGCGACGCCACTCACCGCATCCTGCGGATTGCTGTCGCTGAAGCGATCAAAGTTTCCCCGCAGCGTGAGCAGGTTGTTCTTGCTCAACTGCTGGTCCAGGCGCGCGAGAAACAACGTCTGTCCAAACGTACCGTTGTAGAGCGTGCCGGGATCAACCGGGGAAGTGATGACGGCTGGCCGATTCTGATTTGTGTACTGCGCCGACACCATGAAGTAGGTCTTGTCCTTCACGATAGGGCCGGACAGCATGCCACTGCCTTGAGCTAGCGTCTCCTTCGCCGCTTTCGAGGTTAGCGGAATATTGGCATTGGAGAACTCCGGGCTACCCATTCCGACAAAGTCTCCGTGCCAGTTATTCGATCCCGATCGGGTTACGATGTTCACGGCGGTGCCTGCGTTCCAACCCCATTCTGCGGAAGTGGCATTGGTGTATACCGTGAACTCTTGCACGGCCGAGAAGGGCAGCCCGGCAATCGCCGACTGCCGGCCCCACATGTCATTGGCAGTAGTGTTATCGAGTTGATAAGTGGTCTGGCGGCGTCCGGTTCCGTTGATGACAAACAGCGTCTCATTCAGGAACAAATCGCCGGTGGTTTGCGACAGCCGGACGGAGGAATTCAGCAGCGGTAAAGTCGTGATCTTGCGCTCCAGAACGGGAGTGTCTTCAATCTTCTCCTGGCTCAGGCGCGTCGAAACCTGGTTTGAGTCCGTCGGCAAAGTATCGGTGGTGCCGTAGACATTGACCTCCGTCTTTTCGCCCGAAATATCAAGAGAGAAGTCCACCGTCGCCGTGGTTGCGGCACGCAACTGGATGTTGCTCCGTTCCACCGTCTTGAACTGCGGTGCGGCTGCACTCAAGACGTATTGGCCGGTGAGTGGAATCCCAGTAAAAGAATAATTGCCCGAGGAATCGGGTTGAACGGTGCGATCCAACGCGGTCGCGGGATTACGCAGGGTGACCGAGGCACCACTGATCGCGTGGCCTTGCTGGTCCTGTACATGACCGCGCAATGCGCCCAAATCGGTTTGCGCTACAACCGGAAGAGGAGCGAACCCCAACGCAAGCACGCAGAAGAGGAAGAATTTAACAACTCTGAGATAGATGGCCATAGGGCCATCAGACTAACTATCCGTGCCGCATACTACCATAGATAGTAGTTAGCGATACGATGGGAAGTATCTAAAGCGTATACTTACTGCCGTCTCAGCGCATTTTTTAGTTAAGTTACAGCATACTTTTGACATGCAGATTTGTTCCTCTTTGAACTGCATATCCAGCTTATCTTTAATGCCTATTACTGCGTTTATTTACCGTCGGCAAGCTGAACAGTAGCCCCCAACCTCCAGCCGGGAAACCAGGACCTTAAAGTGGCAGTCTTTTTCTATCTGCTGCTTCAGCCTGTCATAGGTGCCAGTGACAAACTCCGTGATTTTCCCGCAGCGCAGGCAGGCGATATGGATATGCTCGCGGTTCATTTTCCGTTCGTAGTAATGACCGTCGCCGCTTATGTGCATAAGATCGAGTTCATCGATCAAGCCGTGCCGTTTGAGCAACTGCAATGTCCGGTATATCGTGCTGCGGTCTACTGAGGCATCCACCCGCTGTACCTTCCGCAGTAATTGACTGGCGTCCAAGTGCTTGGTTGCGGTCTCAATGACGGCAAGGATGGCGCGGCGCTGTTGCGTCATGCGAATTCCCCGCTCGGTGAAGTAGGCCTGCAGACGGCCTGGAATCGCGGTTTTTGGCAGAGGCATAAGGCAAGTCCCCCAATTGTCGCAACTGGTCGCAAAAGTACTGCGACGAATTCTGCGCGCCAGGCTTGACAGCCCGGAGTAACCACCGTCAGCATAGATAAGTTAACACTAGATGCGACTGATTCGCAACTAGAAAAATACGAAACCAGAAGATTTCCAAACTTCCCTCCACGGGGGAGCTGAATACAAATCGAGGTGCCTAGCGAAGGGCTGGTTTGAGAAATCTGGCAGGAGTGACTGTGGGGCGTAAGGAAATCTTTGCATGGTTGGCGGGCGCAGCGCGAGCGAAAACCGTCCATGCTGGAATGCTTCTTCTGGGTATGCTTCTACCGGCGTATCTTGGATGCCATGCCCAGGAATATCCCTACTTCGTGACCTATTCCCAGGAAATGGAAGAGCCCGGCAATCTCGATATTGAGATGTTCAACGTAGTTGGAAGCCCCCAAGTTGGTAGTCCTCAGGTTGGCAATAGCTTTATTGGCTCGGATATCGAATTCGAATATGGCTTGAAGGGGTGGTGGACCACGGAGTTTTACCTTGACGGACAAGCAACTGCGAATGACAGCACTATCTTTACGGGTTTTCGCTGGGAAAACCGGTTCCGTCCGCTCCCCCGTGAGCACTGGATCAATCCTGTCTTCTATGCAGAATTTGAGGACACCAGCGCCGACAAAACCTTACGCGAGGTGGTCGGCCACGACGGCAGATATGACCTTCTGGAACCCAACGGCATCGCTCGCATGGACAAGGAGCGCGAACTGGAACTGAAGCTCATTCTGGGTAGCAATGTTCGCGGATGGAACATCAGCGAAAATTTCATCGGGGAAAAGAATTTTGCAGGCGATCCATGGGAATTCGGGTACGCATTCGGTGCGAGCCGGCCTCTTCGGCTGGCGGCCAGTGCGCATGAATGCCCCTTCTGCGCGGAAAACTTTCAAGCCGGCATTGAGATGTATGGTGGCCTCGGCGACACCGATGGCCTCGGCCTGCACCTGACCTCGCAATACCTCGGACCCACACTCAACTGGACGGCCCCGAACGGAATGACCATAGCATTTTCACCGCAGTTTGGGCTGAACAACTACAGTATCCCTGTGTTGTATCGCTTCTCCGTGTCCTACGAAATTCAGCAATTCTTCAGCCACTTCCGGAGGAGCGAGCCATGACAACTAGGCCGGCTCTAGTGTCATTATCATTGCGATTCTCGCCATCTTGTCGTCGGTGGCTGGGTTCGCAACCGCGAACGGCGCATGGCTTGCCAACGTACCCCAACGCGATCGCGAACGTGTCAATCCCTATCGCGACCAGCCAGATGCCGTGGCCGCGGGGCACAGAATCTTTATCGACCACTGCGCCCATTGTCACGGTAACGACGCGGAAGGAACTAAGAAGCGACCGTCTCTCAAGAGCACCCGCGTGCAACAAGAGGCTACCGATGGAGACCTCCATTGGTTACTGGTGAACGGAAATCGGAGCCAGGGTATGCCATCGTGGATAAAACTCGGCGATCCTCAGATTTGGCAGGTCATCTGCTATGTGAAGTCGTTGCACTGAGCCGGGAGTCATCGTGACCCGAAAAGGAGAATTTAAGTGCGCCTTTGGATGAGAAAAACCGGATTCGCGGTTCTCATCCTCCTGCTCGCGATTCAGCTCATCCCGGTGAACCGGAACAATCCGAGCGTGGATCCGCGTCGAACCATTTATGCGACGCTGCCGATGCCCGCCAGTGTGAAAGCAGTTTTCGATGGATCCTGTAAGAATTGCCATTCCAACGAAACTTCCTGGCCCTGGTACAGCTATATAGCTCCGGTCTCGTGGATGGTGGCGCACGACGTACACCAGGCACGGAAGGCCATGAACTTGTCGGAATGGGGCGATTATTCGATAAATAAAAAGACAGACAAGCTGGAAGAAATCTGCGAACAGTTGACCAACGGCGATATGCCGGACCGAAAATACTTACTGCTTCACAGAGGCGCCCGGCCTTCGGCAGCGCAACGCGATATTGTGTGTCAATGGACAGAAGACTCCCGCGAATACTAGGCCCTGTTCTCCGGTTTCATGTTTCGCGCTATCCCGCGATCTCTATTGGGTAAACCGATCTTGCTTTCTCCAACCGCCATTTGTCCCAGTTTTCATCTTGTTGCAATCATGTTCGCGCATAATTCAGCTAACTGATTGACCGAGGTCCTCGTCACATACGAGAAGAGAAATGTTGAAAGGCTCTCACCGTGTCGGCGAGGTGGTCAGGATGGAATCATGTTAAGAATTGATATCCACACGATGTACCCAAACGTGACGCTGCACTGCTCCGGTAGAATTGTGCTCGGCCTGGAGGCGGAAACCTTGCGCTGCATGGCAACGTCCCGCCGTGAGACTTGCCTCACGCTTGATCTGCGTGGTGTCTGCGCAATCGATGCCGCCGGACTCGGGTTGTTGGTCGAGTTGCAGTGCTGGGCACAACATCAGAAGAAATCCTTGCGAATCGCCGAACCCTCGGCCTGTGTCCGGAGACTAATCGCCCTAACGAACCTGCATTCTGTTCTTCCGATTGGCAGCTGCAAAGAAAAATCACTCGACACAGAAGCCAGCGATCACGCGCGGTTGGCGGGCGCGGAGCAGGCCATGAGCGCGTAGTCACTGATTCTTTCCCCTCGTCGTCTTCAGAAGATTTTGCGGTCAGGCACTGTCAGATCAGAGCATTCCCTGGTCTCGTTTTCCTGAGGCACATTCTTTCTCGCGCCTTATTCCAGATGAGAATATATTTACGTTGCTGATTCTGGTTTCACGATCATGCTCAAAAGAAAGTGGACCCTCATTGCTCTTGCGGTCTTGATGGTCGCGGCGCTTATAGCGTTCACAGTTACCAGGCAGACAACCACGCCTCACCCCAAGCCTGGAGCCTCGGAGGCGCCAGCAAAGCTGGTGAATGAAACCCCACTGTTGACGGCCCTCAACCTGGCGAATGCAGCGAGCACTACGGAAGAACAGCAATTGGCCACGGAGGCCGTTCGTGTCGCTGACCATGAAGTGGATCTGGCGTTCGCCATGGCGCTACAGCAGGCTCAGCTACGTCCCCCTGCTCAGAACAGCACGACGCTACCGATTAACACGCGGACCCACTCCCTCCAGAGCCATTTGCACGAGATGCAGGACCTGGTAGCGCGACTGACGAAATTAGCCGGCAAAAATGATGGGGACAACATTCAGCAGCAGTTGGAGATTGCCCAGGCGAGGGTTACGTTGCTGAAGGATGCGCTCGATGATGCCAAAGAGGACCTGGTGCGCGCCGGCGGAGATCCCCAAGCCCAGATACAGCAGGAACTGGGAGAACATGAAGCTCTGCACCACAACAGCAGCGCTAGTCAGCAAACAAAGCCTGCCGCGTTCGCAGTTGAAGGCAGCCTGATTTCGCAATATCGCACCTGGCAACGCCTGCGTGAGAATCAAAAGCGTCTGCGCACGGCCCAACAGGAAGCCATCACAGCGGCTGACACCTTGGCCCGCAAGCATGAGGCTTTGGAGAAGGGGTTAACAGACGCTTTTCAAGGTGACGACCTCACTTCTGGTGCAAACGACATCAATGCAGCCCCGCAAGCGGAGACCCAGCATGCCGCTACGATGGCGAATCTGAACGAGCAAACCCTAAAAACCAAGCTGCTCTCCGAGTACGACCGCCGTATTCAGGATGAAAATCAACTGGCAGATATGTATGGCCGGTGGGACGGCATTCTTCAAGATCAACTTCGAGTTGTCCTGCACAGCATATTTCGATCTTTGATCTGGATTTTCCTGGCGCTTCTCTTCCTGGTGGTGACCGAAGGATTGCTAGAGCGCTTCTACGCGAACCTCGGTTCGGATCGGCGCCACCTCGGCACAATGCGGCTGGTGCTTCGTCTCTCCTCCCAGATTCTTGGCGTGATGTTCATACTGCTGGTGCTCTTTGGAATGCCCAGTCAACTATCTACCGTTCTGGCGTTGGCTGGAGCCGGTCTGACCGTAGCTCTAAAAGACTTCATCGTGGCCTTCTTCGGCTGGTTCATACTGATGGGCAAGCACGGGATCAGGGAGGGTGATTGGGTCGAGATTAACGGAATTGGAGGTGAGGTAGTCGAGATCGGGGTCTTACGCACCATCTTGCTGGAGACCGGGAACTGGAGTGATGCCGGCCATCCCACGGGACGAAAAGTATCTTTCGTCAACAGCTTCGCTATCGAAGGGCATTACTTCAACTTCACCACGACCGGACAGTGGCTGTGGGACGAATTGGACGTCCTGATTCCCGCGGGCGAGGACCCTTATTTCCTGCTGAATTCCGTCCTGAAACTGGTGGCCGAGCAGACCCAGGCAGATGCCACAGAGGCGGAGCAGGAATGGCGTCGTGTCACTCATAGTTCGGCGACACAGTCGTTTTCGGCCGCGCCCGCTATTGATGTTCGGCCCACGAACCTGGGCATCAACCTGGTGGTGCGATACGTGGTGCATGCCCACGATCGCTACGAGGTTCGAACTCGTCTGTATCAGGCAATCGTGGCGCTTTTACATGGAGCTAAGCCGGAAAAAAGCAGCGATGGAGTACCTGTGGCCACGGCTTTGAATCCAGAAGCGATTACTTCTTCGGAGCGGCCGCACTCTGGCCCTTGACCTCATCTTTAGTTTGCAACGCACGTGTCTTCAAACGCATTCTTTGACGCGCTTTGCGCAGGCGGTGCTCGCGGGATTTATCTCCGTTGCGATATGACATGGGTGACACCTCTCTGCGATGCTACAGCATTTCTCGAAAGCGTGTTGCGGGAAGCTTGCCACAAACCGTCGCCGTACCCACACGACGTAGCGTCGCAATCCTGAAGTAGGGCTCAGTACGTGCGAACAATCCAAACGCTCGCGCTGCCCCATTGCTGGGAGGAATCTTCGGCCTTGACGGTAATCGTATGACGCCCCATCCGCGTTCCAATCCACGCCTGGAACGACGGTGCCCCACCCATCCTCTTCACCAGATTGCCATCCACAAAAACCTGGTACTCAGTGATCGATCCATTGGGGCTGGAGGCGTTGGCGTTGAGGTTGGTGTAGGGTCCCGCGTGCTGCCCACCGGAGGGCGAAGTGATGTTGACGGTCGGTGAACCTTGCACGCCGACGGTGTAGATGGCGGGAGATGAAATATGGTTGACGATACTTGGCTTGCCTACGGCCTTGACGAACATCTGGTAAGTTCCAGAGGGAAACTCAAAGGTTGAGAGATCTAGCGTGTGGGTACCTACCGCGTAATCGCCCAGCGACATCAGGTTTTGTCCGTCAGCGGAAATGTACGCTGTGTAGTAATCAAGCGTGGATTCGTCGCCCACGTGCCAATTCAACATCTGGCCGGAGACAGTCGCCGAGATGGTGAGACAGTTGTCGATCCCGCTTTGAATTTCAGTTCCCTCTTCGTAGTCGTGCCAAGTCACAGCTTGAACGGCATCCAATCTTCCGTTATACGCGCGAATGGTCGCCCAAGAGTCAAGCCAGGTCTTCCCGCAGAGTTGCTGGATGTGGCGACCACCCGGCGGCGACCAGCTGGCGACAACATCGTTGAAGCCCTTCCAGCTTGAGGCCCAGTTCTTCATCGAGGGATGCTGGTTGGCAATCTCTAAGAAGTGTTGGGTGTAATCCAGCCCTTCATAACCTTGCTGTAGAGGGTCCTTCGGCGATAACCAACCGTATGCACCGATGGTATAAGGGCTGGTGAAAGCTCCCGCATTCTCGAAGATCCATTCCAGGTCGGAATTGGCACTGCGAATCGTATTCCAGTTGACGTTGTAAGCTTCCATGCCGAATTGGGTGACAATGGTCTTACCGTCGCTGTTCTTCATGGCCATATGCGAGCTGAAATAACCCTGCCCGCGAGCATAGGCGATGGTGTTCAAAAGCGCCTGAGTGGCAGAACAGTGAGGGTAACAGGAATGCCACTCGATGGCGCCCTGGTCGATCATCAAAGCGAAGGTGAGTGTGTCTTGGTGTTCCAGTTGTGACTTCAGGATCTGTGTAGCGCCGTCCTCCCAGCTTCCCTGCCCGTACCAATCCACTAAAACGCCGTCGAAACCGCGGCTTGTGAGATCGGCTATCTCCTTGGTCACCTGAAGGGGATCCTGCGAGCTGTATCCGATATTGGGATGGGAACCGTGTCCCCAGTATGGAATATATGTGGTGTAGACTTTGGCACCCTGTTGCGAAGGCGACAGCAAGGTGTGCACGTTGACCTTGCTGACATTGCTGGCTGGTTGATCGCCATTGTTGACACACTGCCCGTCCGTAACGGTTGTCACCTCGCATCCAGGAAATGAGTCGGCAGCTGCCGTGTTATTTCCGCTCTCCGCGGCCAAGGTAGTATTCGGCACGATGAGTTGGTGATAAACAATGTGATGGAATTGAACCTGGGCTTGCAGTGTAAAAGGAAATAGCAAGGCCATGAGAATAATGGCCTGTATCTTCGACATCAGAGCACTCCGTACGTACGGCTTTCGCCTACCGCCATGGCTTGGTGTAATGGGCCCCTGGGAAGACCTGTTGTGGGACGCCCGAGTATAGGGTCGCGCAGTACGAGACAAGCCCCCATCAATCCCTCAACTCCGATTGGTTTTTCTACTTAGTTTTTGGCTGCTGTGTCGGAGGTGTCTAAGGTGATTGCCAGTGACCAAGGTCAAAGACGAGGTGAGGGCCCAACGGGCGTAGCACGCCAAGATCAGGCGGGTTAGCGACGACATTTGGCGGAACTGCAGCGCACAGTAGTGCGTCGCGCGCTCTTACCTGCCGCCCTCGAACGGGCGGAGGCCTTTAACTGCTCGATCTCTTGAAGCTGCTTCGCTGCCATCTCTTGTATTAAATCCAGAATCGTCTTCTGCCGGATTTCGCCAATCTGTATGAGTTGCATGAACGCAGAGTAGATGAAGCCGAAACGCGAATCATCCCCTGATGGTGGCAGGGGCCCTACAACCTCCGTATGACGGTGCCCAAATGACACTGGACCTGCGCAGGACGAGTGCTAAAATCCATGGTTAATTAGCGGTGCGCAACCATGCCCCCAGAGTCATAACAGCATCTATTTGACCTTCACCATCGTGTGCCCAAACGACCAAGCCGGCGAGCGAACCGCCAACCCAGAAATGGTTGCGCTTACCGGGTACATGGGCGCAGGTAAAACTACAGTTGGGCGCGCACTGGCAACCCTACTGCGCTGGTCATTTTTTGACCTCGACTACGAAATTGAGCAGAAACATAAACACCTAATCCGCGAATTATTCCAGTTGCATGGTGAAGCGGGTTTTCGTGAGATCGAGACGGACACTCTGCGCTCCGTTTTGCAACGGGCAACCGACCCGACGGTGATTGCGCTGGGCGGCGGCACATTCGTCCGGCCGGCGAACGCAGACCTATTGCGAAATCGGGGAGCACAGGTTGTTTTCCTGGAAACCGCGCTTGAGGAACTGCAGGAGCGCTGCCAGGCCGCTGACCAGCATGTGCCACAGAACCCGCGACCACTTGCTGCCACACCCGAGACTTTTCGGGCCCTGTATGCTCAGCGCCTTCCGCACTATCGCAAAGCTAATCTGACCGTGAGGACCGCGGGAAAGACGGTCGAACAGCTGGCCCAGGAAATCTTTTCAAGTTTGCGATTAACGCAGCGGTAGTGAAGATGTTTCTCGCCCACTGTGTCCCCCGCTCGCTCGTCTGAACGTGGTATAACTTTGTTTTCCACCACCATGCCACAGCAGAAAATTCCCGTTGGAATTCTTGGCGCTACCGGTGTTGTCGGTCAGCGTTTTATACAGTTGCTCGAAGCTCATCCCTGGTTCGAAGTGGCGTGGCTGGCGGCTTCGGATCGCTCCGCCGGGCAAGCGTACGGTGACGCCGTTCGTTGGCGCTTGAAGACGCCCATTCCAGAGCGTGTCCGCCGGATGCCGGTATCGAATGCTGGGCCAGAGGGCGCACCACGAGCCATCTTTGCTGCCCTTGACGCGGACATTGCGCGCGATCTCGAACCCCAGTTTGCCGCCGCCGGTTGCGCTGTGATCAGCAATTCCAGCGCTTTTCGTATGCACGACAACGTTCCCTTGATTATCCCTGAGGTGAATGCCGATCACATCTCCTTGATCGAAAACCAATGCTGGCGCAAGCAATCAGGTGGCTACATCGTCACCAACCCGAATTGTTCCGCAATCGGATTGGTCGTGGCGCTGGCGCCGTTGCATCAGAAATTTGGCATCGAGTCTTTGTTCGTCAGCACGATGCAGGCGGTCAGCGGTGCAGGATACCCGGGCGTGGCTTCCCTCGACATTCTCGGCAATGTCATTCCCTACATCGCGAAAGAGGAAGAGAAAATGGAGGAGGAGACCCGTAAACTCCTCGGGACCCTGAGTGGCGACCGGATCGAGCCGGCCAGCTTCAGCATGACGGCGCACTGCAATCGAGTTCCGGTGGAAGACGGTCACACTGAATGTGTATCGGTAAAGCTGAAGCGGAAAGCCGGGCCAGACGACCTCATCGCGGCATTCAACGAGTTTCGCTCAACTCCCCAGGAACTGAAGTTACCATTGGCCCCTGCGCAGCCGGTCTTTTACGATGCCGCGCCAGACCGGCCGCAGCCGCGCTTCGACGTGGATCGGGGCCACGGGATGACGGTAAGCGTGGGACGACTTCGCGCCTGCGGAGTGCTCGATTACAAGTTCACCGTGCTCTCCCACAACACCATCCGCGGCGCCGCGGGTGCGGCCCTTCTGAACGCCGAACTGCTCAAGGCCAAGGGCCTCCTGTCGTGACGCAAGAGCTGCCACTTTCTTTCCTGGTGGTGCGACTGTGATCGTCATGAAGTTCGGCGGCACTTCCGTGGAGGACGCTGCCGCCATCGATCGCGTCGCCGCCATTGTGAAAGCACGCCTGCCGGAGCGTCCCTTTGTGGTGGTGAGTGCCATGGCTAAAGTCACGGACCAACTCCTCGCCATGGCAGCGGCCGCGGGAAGAGGGGAGCGCGAGCAGACGCTCGATATTTGCCGCCAGCTGCGCGAACGCCATTACCTGGTGGCCGGAGAATTGTTAGGTACCGGCCTGCACACCGAGTTGCACGGGGAATTGGGGGAGCAGTTCGATTCGCTGGATGAATTGCTGCGAGGAATCGCCGCAGTGGGTGAATTGACGCCGCGCACTTCTGACTATGTGGTTTCCTTTGGGGAGCGGCTGTCGAGCATGATCGCCACCGCAGGTTTCCTGGCGCGTGGCTTGCCAGCAACTTTGGTGGACGGGCGTCAAGTCATCATTACTGACTCACAGCACAGCCGTGCCGTCCCTCAGGTCGAGGAAATCAACGACCGCCTGCAAAGTCGCGTCAGGCCTTTGCTGGAGTTGGGACACATCCCGGTCATGGGTGGCTTTATTGGTGCGACCCGGCAAGGGATACCGACGACCATCGGTCGCGGCGGTTCGGATTTTTCCGCAGCCCTGGTCGGCGCTGGGCTGAACGCCGATCGCATCGAGATTTGGACCGACGTGGATGGGATGAAAACAACCGATCCGCGTATTTGCCCTGAGGCGCGACGCATTAAGGTCATCAGCTTCGAAGAAGCTGCCGAATTGGCTTACTTTGGCGCCAAGGTGTTACATCCGGCGACCGTGCTTCCTGCCGTCGAGAAGAACATTCCGGTGCTGGTGCTGAACTCGCGCAACCCCTCGAACGAGGGCACGCGCATCCTTTCCCGGACACCGCGCTCGCGTTCGCTCTTCAAGGCGATCGCGGCCAAGAACCGCATCACCATTGTCGAAATCGTCGCGGCTCGCATGCTCATGGCCCATGGCTTCCTGGCCAAGGTATTTGAGGTTTTCGCTCGTCACCGCTGCGCGGTGGACGTGGTGTCGACCTCGGAGGTCAGCATCTCTCTTACTGTCGACTCCAATGAAGCCATTCCGCAGATTGCTGCCGACCTTGAGCAGCTCGCCTTCGTGAAGTATTCCGGCCGCAAGGCGATCGTTTGCATGGTGGGTGAGAATCTGCGCGACACGCCGGGCGTGGCGGCTCGAGTCTTCGAAGCCATTGGCGACATTAATGTGCGCATGATTTCGCAAGGCGCATCGGAAATCAACCTCACGTTTGTGATCGACGAAACCGATGTGCCGGAAGCGGTGCGGCGATTACATGCCAAGTTTTTTGCAGAGGTCGATCCTGAGGTATTCGATTGAAATCGACTCCGCTTAAATTGCTGGTACTGGGGGCCGGCAAGACCGGAGCGCTCGTGGCTGAGGTCGCAGTCGAACGCGGACACCAAGTGCAAAGTGTTGCCTCGGGCGAGAATCGCGATGCGGCGCGGCTTACTCGCGACCATCTCAACGGCGTCGACGTAGTGATTGACTTCACTACGCCCCACGCTGTGCTGGCAAACATCGAGGCTTGTCTGCGTGAGCGCAAAACGATGGTTGTCGGAACCACGGGCTGGTACAGCGAGCTTGATCGCGTCCGTGAGGCCGTGGAAAAAGCGGGTACGGGGTTTGTCTTTGGGGCGAACTTTTCGTACGGCGTGAACCTGTTCTTTCAGATCGTGCAGGCAGCGGCACCCGCCCTAACGCACGGCTATCATGGACACATTACCGAGCGTCATCACATCCACAAGAAAGATGCGCCTTCCGGGACTGCTGGGGCTCTGCAGCGACTGTTGGAGCGAGTATCCGGGGAGCGGGTCGAGATCACCTCGGAACGCGAAGGCGACGTTACAGGTACTCACACGCTGGAGTTGGCGTCGTCGGGTGATCGCATTGTGCTGATGCACGAAGCCACTTCGCGTCGCACATTTGCTGAAGGCGCAGTGCTCGCGGCCGAGTGGATCATGGGCAAGACAGGGTTCTACGATTTCAAGGACATCTCTGCCAATATCTGAGCTGGTTTTCACCACAGAGACACAGAGGCACGGAGAAGAGCAAATCCTTTTTTCACCACAGAGGTCACGGAGATCACGGAGTTTCTATTGTTATTTCTACTCCGTGCACTCCGTGTTCTCCGTGGTGATAGCGCTCTTCTCTGTGCCCTTGTGGCGAGCTGCTTTTGAGATTCCCGCCGGAGAGGATTATTCTTCTCAAATGACATTGCGTGGTTGCGGTACCGCTCTTGTAACCCCCTTCAAACAGGATGGCAGCCTGGATGACTCGGCTCTCCGTGACCTGGTCCGCTGGCAGGTGGAATCGGGCATTGATTTTCTGGTGCCCTGCGGCACCACCGGGGAAACGCCTACTCTGTCTCATGACGAGTGGCTGCGCGTTGTTGACCTGACCATTGAGACGGCGGCGGGACGCGTGCCCATTATGGCGGGCGCTACCTCAAACAACACGCGCGAAGCGGTTGCGAAGGCGAAGGAAATCTCGGCGCGTTCGGGCGTTGATTATGTCCTGACCGCCACGCCCTACTACAACAAACCCACCCAGGAAGGCATCTACGAGCATTTCAAGGCCATTGCCGTGGCCTCAGCAAAGCCCTTGGTGCTGTACAACATTGCGGGGCGGACCGGAACCAACATCGAAACCGGAACGTTGCTGCGTCTGGCTGAGCTTCCCAACATCGCCGGAGTGAAAGAAGCGAGCGGCAATATCTCGCAGATTGCTGAGGTATGTGCCGTGGTACCGGAAGACTTTCTCGTTTTCTCCGGCGATGACGCTATCACTCTGGCTGTGATCGGACTAGGCGGAGTCGGCATCGTTTCTGTGGTATCGAACGAAATCCCGGCAGAGATGGCGCGCCTCACACAGGCTGCGCTGGCCAATCAGTGGGACACTGCCAGGCTGCTTTTCCGTAAGTATCTCCCACTCATGCAGGCGAACTTTATCGAGTCGAATCCCGGTCCGGCTAAAGCTGTGTTGGCCATGATGGGGCGGATGGAAGAGGTCTATCGCCTGCCTCTGGTTCCGATGAAAAAAGAAAACCGCATTCGGCTGGAGAAGGTTGCAGCGGAAGTCGGCCTGCTACAGCAGCATCCTGCAGCCATGCGCTGAGACGAATTGCTTCAATCCCGTCTCATCTTATCTTTAACACTGCGCGCCAGTTTTTCGATCGCTTCGGCTTTTTTGATCACATCGACCGACAGCATGTTCTCGTTCGTCTTGTCTACGTACTGCTTCAGCTCCGTCGCCAGCTCCAGCAGTTTGTCAGTGTCTTTCTTGAGGTCTTGCTGGCGCTTCAAGTTTTCTTGTTTGGCCAGCTCAGCTCTCTGCTTGGTCTCCCACTTCTCCTCTTCACCGGCTCTCTGCGCGCCGGGAAGCGGGGCAACGGGTGGGGTGCCAGCTTGCCCCCAAGTGATTCCGGCGAGAGAAAACCAAAGCGTCGCTGCAATAATGGCAGCCCTTATCGGCTTGCGTAGCGGACTGGATGTGTATGCCATAGGAGTATCGAAATTATATTCCGCATACCGGCTCGAATGGGAAAAGCAACTTTCCCAGCTTCCCGGTCATCCGCTACTCTGAAGCCACATCGATCCAGGAGAACGCCGCTCCAGTGCCAGCAACATTGCAAGCTATGTTGATCTATCCCCATCATGCCCGGGAAGGGTTTTTCCGGATGTTCGAAGACTGGGGCGACGATACGTTCGAGTTCGCGCGCCACCAAGTGCCCCGAATCATCGGGGTCCTGATCATTGCGCTCATTCTGACCTGGCTACTCAAAATTGCATCGCGTCGTCTGGCCGAGCTCAGCAACCGCGAAGGACTACCCTCCGCACTCCGGGCGCAACAAATTCGTACTCTGTCGAGTGTCATCTACAGCGTCGGAGTCTTCATCATCATGTTCCTTGCGGCGCTGCAAATCCTGCCGCTGCTGGGCATCAACATGGGACCGCTGCTCGCCAGCGCCGGTATTGCCGGGCTGGCCATTGGGTTTGGAGCGCAAACCCTGGTCCGGGACTTCATCAATGGCTTTTTCATCCTGGTGGAGAACCAGTACGATATCGGCGACACCATCAAGATTGCCGCCGTGCAGGGTGCAGTTGAGGACATGACCCTGCGGCGCACCGTCTTGCGAGACGACAACGGAAGCCTGCATACCGTGCCTAATGGACAGATCACGATTGTGACCAATCTGACGCGCGACTGGACCCAGTTGCCGCTGCACATTTCGGTCGACTATGGCGCCGACAGCGATCAGGTAATTAAGCTCCTGAAGGACGTGGGCGAAGAGCTGGCCAACGATCCAAGCTACTCCGAAATGATCGTTGCCAAACCGCAAGTTCCCGGTATCGAAAGAGTGAGCGGCAATGAAGTGGATTACTTAATGCTGGTGAAGACGCGGCCAGGATCTCAATATGCAGTCAGCCGCGAGCTGCGACGGCGGATCAAGGCTTGCTTCGAGAAAAATCACATCGAGCCAGGCAATCCCAATCGGTGGTATGTGGTTGATGCACCGAAGCCGGCCGGAAGCTAGCCCTTGACGTGGTTGGTATTGCGTAGGTGCCGACGACGGCAAACCTTATGGTACGAACTTGTATCCGGCACGATGGACAGTGCGAAAGTGCAGCGGTTCTCTTGGGTTTCTTTCCAGCTTTTGGCGCAAGCGCAAAATGTGGGTCTTTATCGTACCGGTGGTGGGGTGGCTTCGGTTGTCCCAGACCTCGTTAAGCAGCTCGGAATCAGAGATTACGCGACCCTGATTGTTCACAAAGAAGCGCAGCATCCTGAATTCCTGCGGAGTCACCGGCACATTCTTGCCGACGCGAAACAGTTCCATGCTCGAAAAGTTAACAACCACATCATCGAAAGTGATTACATCGCTTGGCAGAGTGACTTGGCTTAGTCGCCGTAATGCCGCTCGCACTCGGGCCAGGACTTCGCGTGGACTAAATGGTTTCGTGATGTAGGTCATCCGCTCCCAATTCCAGCAGCAAGACCTTGTCGAACTCATCGCTGGCCGAACTTAACACCAGAATAGGGACGGTCGTTGATCCATTTCTAATTTCGCGGCAGAGGTCCGACCCTGACATGCTGGGCGAGTGAAGCTCCAGAATCACGACCCGTGGCCCCGCGGCACGGAAGATCTCCAAGGCGCCGGACCCATCACGGGCTGACGCGAACTCGAATCCGGAGGTCTCAAAGGTCTTGCGCAGGACCCCGTGTACCGCAGGATCGTCGTCGATCACTAGGATTTTGTCCATCGAGATCCTTCCTGCGACCCGGAATAATGCAGTGAGCATGACCTGCTCCCCCGAAATTAGTCCATCGAAAATGTGACTTCTCGATTTAGGATGGCCCGCCAGGGCCGAGGAGGAGTCGTGAGAAAGAGTCGATTCAGCGAGGATCAGATCATCGCCATTCTGAAGGAGTCCGAAGGCGGGGTGGAGACGGGAGAACTGTGCCGGCGGCACGGGATCGCGAAAGCTTGTTTCTACCGGTGGAAGAGCAAGTTCGGTGGCTTGGAACTGAGCGAGGCGAGACGGCTGAAGCAGTTGGAGGAAGAAAACCGTCAGCTGAAACACATCGTGGCCGAGCAGGCGGTGGACATCCGGGCGCTGAAGGCGGTGGTCGCAAAAAAGTGGTGAGCCCGCAGGCGCGGCGAGAGGCGGTGCTGGTGATGCAGGTGGAGGTAGAGCTGAGCCAGCGACGGGCCTGTGGGCTGATGGAACTGTATCGTGCGACGTGTCGCTATCGGAAACGCAGGAGCGAGGACCAACCGCTGCGCGTGCGGCTGCGTGAGTTGGCGGAGGCCCGGCGCCGGTTCGGCTACCGCCGTCTGCAGATTTTGCTGCAGCGCGAAGGCTGGCCGGTGAACCACAAGCGGGTGTACCGGCTGTACGTGGAGGAGAAGCTGTCGTTGCGGCGCAAGCGCGGGCGGAAGCGCAGCTCGGTGCGCCAGCCGCTGCCGGCAGCCGTGGCTGCCAACCAGGTGTGGTCGGTGGACTTCATGAGCGATACGCTCAGTTCGGGACGGAGGTTTCGCACCTTGAACATCGTGGATGACTACACGCGGGAGTGCCTGGCGATCGAGGTCGATACCTCGCTGGGAGGAATGCGAGTCGTGCGTGTCTTGGAGGAACTGAAGCACAAACGCGGACTGCCGCGCCAGATCCGCAGCGACAACGGACCGGAATTCGTAAGTCGTGCGGTTGATCAGTGGGCCTACGAGCAGGGCCTCACATGGCATAGGATTCAACCCGGACGCCCGATGGAAAATGGCTATGTGGAAAGTTTCAACGGACGTTTCCGGGATGAATGCCTGAATGAGAACTGGTTTACCAGCCTGGCTGATGCACGCCAGAAGATCGCGCAGTGGAAGCAAGACTACAACGAACTTCGGCCCCACAGCAGCTTGCAGTACCGTACCCCGATGGAGTTCGCAGCACAGTCAGCAGCAAGCTTCGAAATCACTGGTGTGGGGCAAGGGACCTCAAACGCCGGCCCCTTGCCCCACACCCCATTCCCCGCTACGGACAGAGCCATGTGGGGCGAACAAAAACCGGAGAAAGTCTCATTATCCCTGGACTAAAGATGGGGGGCAGGTCAATGGGTCACGCGAAGATCGACACCACGCGACTCTACAACCATCCCGGCACGAAGCAGATTCGCGACGCGATTGAGAGAAGGAACCACTTGGTGCAGTAGGAAAGTCACATTTTTAGTCACACCGTTTTAGGCGACTGTGTTACGGGATGCTGTAAGTAATTGATAGCGGGATGGTTAAGTTGGTAGCGCTACCGGGAATCGAACCCGGGTTTGAAGATTGAGAATCTTCCGTCCTAACCCCTAGACGATAGCGCCCCTTCGGAAAGACTACTCATTATAACAAATCATCAACGTTTATAGGCGTTCCCCACTCTTCGTGTTTCGCGCGCAGGACACACGATTCAGTGCAGTGCATCACTGCGTATGTCGCCCGTCGAGTGCTAGTCTCACGGGTCGAATAGCAAGAAAATCCAGATGCCGTTGCAATGCTCCACCTGCGAGATCCAGGGTTCTACCTGCCGGAAGGTTCGCCAATGAGACGGCCGGTTGCGCTTTTGGTTCTATGGTTTGCTCTGTTCGCACCCGCGGCAATGCGATCTCAGCAGACTCCCTCCACCCCGGCGCCCAACCCTCCAGCGTCGCAAACGAAGTCGTCCGCGGCGCCAGAGCTTTCTTCTCCTCAGGGCAATCCCGATATCCAAGTCTGGGTCAACACGCACTCAGGCGTTTATCATTGCCCCAACACGTACTGGTACGGAGCGACAAAAGCCGGCATGTACATGAAACAATCCGAAGCGCAGCAGAAGGGCAACCGTCCAGCCTACCATCGGGTTTGCAAATAATAGCTCTCTTAGCCAAATTGTAAAATCCTGACCAAAAAGCTGCTGGACTCCGCTGCTAGAGCCTCTTTCAAAGAGGGGTTGACAACCCTGATCCCCCGTAGCAGAATCTCACTTTTAGGCGAATAAAAAGCGAAAATAGCTTCCTGCCCTTATATCCGCTTCGCCCGCCTGAGGTCCTTATGCCGTCTGCTGCCACACTTCGTGCTCGCATCGAGTCTTCTCTGGGCGAGCATCTCTCCTCTACGCTGCTGCTGCGCGAGCGCGCCGTGCCGCTGATGGTCTCAACCGGACTGGCCGCGCTCGATGCGCTCACCGGCGGTCTGCCGCGCGGAGCGCTCAGTGAAATTACCGGGCCGGCTTCGTCGGGACGTACCAGCGTTATGCTGGCATCGCTGGCGCAAGCGACGGCTCGCAACGAAATGTGCGCGCTGGTAGATGCCAGCGACAGCTTCGATCCCGCTTCGGCGGCGACGGCAGGTATAAATCTCGAGCGTTTGTTGTGGGTGCGTTGTAGTGAGCACTCAAATTCGTCATCGCAGAAAAACTCTCCACCGCGTTCTGCGCTTGGCCGTCTCGAACAAGTGTTGAAGGTGACGGATCTGCTGCTGCAAGGCGGGGGCTTTGGCATGGTAGTGCTCGATCTTGGCGATATTCCCACCGCAAGCGCGCGTCGCGTGCCGCTCACCTCGTGGTTTCGTTTTCGGCGCGCGGTGGAACCTACAGCGACTGTGCTATTGCTCATCGAACAGGAGCCGTGCGCCAAAACTTGCGCTTCCCTGGTGGTGCGCTTGGAACGTAGCACGGTTTGCGCCCACGATTCAGCGCCATTTCTCGCGCGAGCTCGACCGGGAGCCTGGCAAATTGCCTCGCAGGGCGACTCTGGCGTCCCCGGGAACAATGTCGTGAGTCATGCCGCGTTATTGCGCGGGATGCAATTGCGGGCCGAGGTCGTACGCTCTCCCACTCTAAACGCAAGAGCGGCGCTGCATGAGAACTCCGGCTCGTACCGCAAACCAGCGCAGCGGGCTGACGTTTACTTTGAACTGCGCGCCGCCTGGTAATTTCAATCTTCAACTTCGAGGCTTGGATGTTTGCTTGTATCTACATTCCCGATTTTCCCGTGGAAGCCATCGTTCGCAGTGAGCCATTGCTACGCGAACGGGCAGTGGCTGTGCTGGATGGCAAAGCTCCCCAGGTACGCGTGGTAGCGCTCAATGAAAAAGCCCGTGGCCTGGGAATGGAAATGGGCATGACCAAACTGCAGGCGGCTGTGTTCTCAGCTCCTGCCCATGGGGCGACCCATTCCGGCGAAACCAGGTCGTTAAATTCCTCAGCTCCACAAATCAAACTCTCATCCCTGCGCAAAAGAAGCCGCTCAAAACTTGGTCTGGCGATCTTGCGCCAGCGTTCGGCCGAGCAGGAAAACTCGGCACACGCTGCGCTGCTCGACGTTGCTCATGCTTTTACGCCGCGCGTGGAGGACACTGCGTGCGACACATTGCTGCTCGACTTGGCGGGACTGGATCGCCTCTATGGTGCGCCTTCGGCCATGGCGCGAGAGCTGGCGTCGCGGGTAAGCGCAGTCTCTCTGGAGGCGAACCTTGCGCTGGCCGCCAATCCGGAAGCGGCGGTGCATGCTGCACGGGGATTCAGCGGGGTTACTGTCCTCGCTGCTGGCGAAGAGGCGCATCGCCTGGGAGTGCTGCCGTTGCCGGTGCTGCTGGATGCATTCGACATCTCGTTGAAGAACGTTCCTGCTTCTGACCGTGACCGGGAGAAACTGCACGAGCAGATGCTCGACACGCTGGAACGGTGGGGCGTGCGCGACTTTCGCACTCTTGCGCTGCTGCCCGAACATGCGCTGGCTGCACGGCTGGGACAGGCAGGAACACATTTGCAGCGCCTTGCCCGAGGAGTGGGCCTGCGTACGCTGGCGTTATGCGAGCCAGCTTCTTCCTTCGAAGAGGTAATGGAAGTGGAATCTCCGGTCGAAACCCTTGAGCCGCTGTCGTTCATCTTGAATCGGCTACTGGAGCAATTATGCGCCCGGCTGCAGGCTCGGTCCCTGGCGGTACAGGAGTTGCATTTGCGCTTACGGCTGGAACGGCGGGTTGCCGACGAGGAGACAACCACGGTGAAGGAATTGGCCGATACCTCGTCCCACGTTGTGGGAGACGCAAACACCGTAGAGCGCATTTTGCGGCTGCCGGTACCCATGCGCGACACCAAGGTCTTTCTTAAACTGTTTCAGTTGGAATTAGCAGCTCATCCACCCGGTGCTCCCATCACAAAACTATGGATTACAGCGCTGCCAGCGCCTCCGCGTTTGGCGCAGCATGGATTATTTCAGCCCATTGCTCCCGAGGCAGAGAAGCTGGAGATTACGCTGGCGCGAATCAGCAATATCGTGGGCGAGCGACGGGCCGGGATCGCGCGTCTGCTGGATACGCATAGGCGGGACAGCTTCCTTCTCGACCGCTTCGTGGCCTCTACGAAAGAGTCGAAACCGGCCGCCAGTCTGACAATGTCAGATAATGAGAAACAGGTGCCATTGACTTTGCGCATGTTTCGCCCCCCACGGCAATTACAGGTCCAACTTGTAGAAGGACGGCCCGCTGCTTTGATGGGCATGACTAAATCGTCCCAGCGGGAAGAACTGCAAGGCAAGGTTTTGTGGTCGGCGGGTCCGTGGCGCTCCTCCGGTGACTGGTGGACAGAGAGCGCGAAAGAGGAAAGCGTGAACAAAGATGAGGCGTGCGTATGGGATCGCGAAGAATGGGATGTAGCTGCTGGAAATGGTAACAGTGTGGCTCTCTATTGCATTTATCGCGATCTCGCGAGCGGACATTGGTTCGCCGATGCGAGCTATGACTAAAGCAATTAGCAGTTAGCAGTTAGCAGTTAGCAGTTAGCAGTTAGCAGTCAGCAGTTAGCAGTTAGCAGTTAGCAGTTAGCAGTTAGGGAAACTCTGAATAAGCACCGCTTTCAAGGGCGGCGCATGACAAACTTTTCGATTCCATAGCTCCATAGCAGCGCATCAACCTTGCGGCTGCATGGCTATGCTTGAGATCGCTGCGTGAAGGGAAAAAATGCCGTCCTTTAGCCTATACCGCCGCCAGCCGCAGCAACTTCTTGCGCACCATAAACAGGTTCACCAGCGCACACGTGGCAAACAATCGGTTGGCGTTCTTCGTCAGTCCTCGGTAGCGTACCTTCACGAAGCCGAACTTCAGCTTCAGAACCTGAAACACATGCTCCACTTTAGAGCGTACGCTCGACTTGGTCCGATTCTTGGCCCGCTCCACTTCGTCGATGCGGTCTTTATAGCGATAGCGGCGATGGGTGCAGTCCTGGGCCCGCGGCGCTGCTTCATGGATGGCATCGGTCTGCCCGACATAGCCCTGATCGCCCCACACCCGCGTCTCCTCTCCGTGCAGCAACTCCGGCAGCACCGTGGCATCAGCCACGTTGGCCGCCGTCACCGCGGCCGAGTGGATGATCTTGGTCTTGCTATCCACGCCCACATGCGCCTTCATCCCGAAGTACCACTGCTTGCCCTTCTTCGTCTGATGCATCTCCGGATCGCGCTTCTCCTCGCGGTTCTTGGTCGAGCTGGGCGCATGGATGATGGTCGCGTCCACGATGGTACCCGTCGTGATGCGCACTCCCTTCTCCTGCAAGTGCAGGTTCACCGTCTCCATCATCTCTCCGCCCAGTTGGTGCTCTTCCAGCAAGTGGCGGAACTTGCATACCGTGGTCTCGTCCGGCACCGGCTCCTGCCCCAGATCGATGCCCACGAACTGCCGCAGCACCACCGAGTCGTACAGCGCCTCTTCCACCGCGGGGTCCGACAAATTGAACCACTGCTGCAAGAAATAAATCCGCAGCATCCGCTCCACTCCTACCGGCGGCCGCCCGTTGCCGGCTTTCGCATAATGGGGCTCGATCAGCGCACACAACTTGCGCCACGGCACCACCTGCTCCATCTCCTCCAGAAACAATGCCCGCTTGGTCTTTTTCGTGTACCGCTCGAATCCAGTCATCATCGCCAGTGTCCTCTGTTTCATGCTGGCGTGACTGTAACCTATACTCCTGTGGAAAGGGAGAGCTTAATCAGAGTCTCCCTAGCAGTTAGCAGTTAGCAGTCAGCAGTCAGCAAGGGGCTGAAGCCCAAGTTTTCATTGACCCTTGGCGCACTTGTGAGATGCGCTGGCTTCTAGATTGATCTAATTCGGGCTGGCTACTGACAACTGACTACTGACTACTAGTTTTATGTACATCGAACTCCACGCTCATTCTGCATTCAGTTTTCTCGAAGGCGCTTCGGTTCCCGAGGAACTCATTGAGGTGTGCGCCGCGCACCAGATGCCGGCAATGGCATTGCTCGATCGCGATGGAGTTTATGGCGCGCCACGTTTTCACCTGGCAGCAAAGAAACTCAAGATCAAAGCTCACATTGGAGCAGAGATCACTTCCCTGCTGCCGCCCCGCTCTAAGACCGGCGATCCTGCGGCTTCACGCGTGTCATTGTTGTGTGCCTCGCGGGAAGGCTATCAGAACCTCTGTCGCCTGGTGACGCGCACGAAGCTGCGTGCGCCAAAGTATCCGGTCACGCTGCCCCGCCACACGAAGCCGGCCTCGGAGGATAATCTCGTCCTCGTTTCGCAGGCACTAGCTTCCATTCCCGACCTCGGCGAATATGCGCGTGGACTAATTTGCCTGACCGGCGGGGACGAAGGTCCGCTGGCACATGCGCTTACCGATGGCGGTCTGGAAACTGGCCGTGACCTGCTCCAACAACTAATTGCGATCTACGGCCACGAAAATGTTTACGTCGAACTGCAACGCCACTACAACCGTACGCAAGAGGCCCGCAACCAAGCGTCGATTGAACTGGCGCGCAGCCTGCGATTGCCGCTGCTGGCCACCCAAGGTGCGCAATACGCCAAGCCGGAAGAGCGCCAGATACTGGATGTCTTCACCTGTATTCGCAACCATCGCACGCTCGACACGGCCGGCCGCCTGCTGGCCCGAAACAGCGAGCGCTATATCAAGTCGCCGGAAGAGATGCTGCATCTCTTCGCCGATCTGCCTGAAGCTATCGCAAACACCCTGGAGCTGTCTTCGCGCCTTGAATTCACGCTAAACGAATTAGGCTACCAGTTCCCCCGCTATCCTGTGTCCGACGGCGAAACTATGAACTCGTTTCTGCGAACGCGAACCATGGAAGGCGCTCGCGACCACTATCTGCGTCCCGGGCAAGGCGAATTGTGGCAGCGCGCACAACGCCAGATCGAGCGCGAACTCGCTCTCATCCAGAAACTCGATCTGGCGGGATACTTTCTCATCGTTTGGGACATTGTGCGTTTTTGTCGCGAGCAGGGCATCCTGGTGCAAGGCCGGGGCTCGGCGGCCAACAGCGCGGTCTGTTATTCCCTCGGAATCACCGCGGTGGATCCGGTTGGCATGGACCTGCTGTTCGAACGCTTTCTGTCCGAGGAGCGTGGCGAATGGCCCGATATCGATCTCGACCTTCCCAGCGGCGATCAGCGCGAGCGGGCCATTCAGTATGTTTATCAGCGCTATGGGAAACTAGGCGCTGCCATGACGGCCAATGTCATCACTTATCGCGGACGGTCGGCGGCGCGTGAGGTTGGCAAAGCGCTTGGCTTTGATGGCGAAAACCTGGAACGTCTTTCCGGGTTGGTGAGTTCCTGGGAATACAAAGACCCAGGGGACACGCTGGAACGGCAGTTTCGCGATGCCGGCTTCGACCTCCGGCATCCGCGCATGCGCAAGTTCTTTGAGCTATGCCTGGCGGTACAAGATTTGCCTCGGCATTTAGGGCAGCACTCCGGCGGCATGGTGATTTGCCAGGGCCAACTCGACTGCCGTGGTTCCACTGGAACCTGCGACCATGCCCGGCCGGGTCGTGGTGCAGTGGGACAAGGAAGATTGTGCCGACATGGGCATCGTCAAAGTCGACCTGCTGGGACTGGGGATGATGGCCGTGCTGGAAGATTCCATCACCCTGATTCGCGATCATTACGAAGAAGAAGTTGATCTGGGAAAGTTGCCGCCTGACGATCCCGTGGTCTACGGCGCTCTACAGAAGGCTGACACGGTAGGCATGTTTCAGATCGAAAGCCGGGCGCAAATGTCGTGTCTGCCACGATTACATCCCACACACTTCTACGACATTGTGGTACAAGTCGCGATCATCCGCCCGGGACCGATTGTCGGGCAGATGGTCAATCCTTTTCTGCAACGGCGGCAGGGGCGGCAGGCCGTCGTCTATCCGCACCCATCGCTGCAACCGGTACTGGAGCGCACATTAGGAGTGCCGCTCTTCCAGGAGCAACTGCTGCGCATGGCGATGATTGCGGCGGGATTCAGCGGCGGCGAGGCTGAAGAACTGCGGCGCGCTTTTGGCTTCAAACGCAGTGAGTTACGCATGCGCGACATCGAGGTAAAACTGCGCGCAGGCATGGAGCGCAACGGCATCTCGCCGGAAGCGCAGGAGCAGATCATTCTTTCGATTACTTCGTTCGCACTCTATGGATTTCCCGAGTCGCATGCTGCCAGCTTCGCGCTGATCGCGTACGCCAGCGCCTATCTGAAGTGCCATTATCTGGGCGCTTTTACCGCAGCGCTGCTGAACAATCAGCCCATGGGGTTCTATCATCCTTCGACCATCGTGAAAGATGCGCAGCGACACGGACTGAAGGTAAGGCCAGTGGATATTACGCGGTCGGAGTGGCCATGCACGCTGGAGGAGGAAGAATGTACCAAGTTAAATACAGTCAGGGAGCAGCCATACGCTTCAAGTGCCGAATCCTCCTCTGAAGGGATTACAGATGAGCTGCGTTTAGTGCATTTTGAAGGGGCGCGCCTTCAGCCGCGCCGTACACAACTCACAGGAGGTGCGGCTTTAGGCGCTGAGGGAACTCGCAGTTCATCGAACAGGAAAATCCCTCGCTGGCTAAAGCCACTCGGCAAAGAGCAGCTTACCGGCACGGCTAAAGCCGTGCCCCTTCAAACCCACGATGGCTTCGCCCTGCGCATGGGGTTTCGTTATGCCAAGGGATTGGCGGAAGAGGCGGCACACGCCATTGTGCGTGAGCGCAGCAGGCGGCCGTTTGAATCCATCGCCGACCTGGCGCACCGCGTGCCCGAGTTGCGTCGCAAGGAATTGGTGCTGTTGGCTTCCATCGGCGCACTCAATTCAATTGGCTGCAACATCGCCGGCAATGTCGCGAATCAGGATAGAGCGGGCCTGAAGGCCCGCTCTACTTTGCATCGCCGCGACGCGCTGTGGCAGGTCGAGCGCGCCGCGCGATTCGCCGGCCCCCTATTGGAAAGCATCTCTGAGAGCGATATGCCTTCCCCGCTGGCACCTATGACGCCCGAGGAGCGACTGGTTGCCGACTTTCGCGGCGCCGGGCTCACCGTTGGCCCGCATCCTATGGCGTATCGGCGGGCCGATCTGCAACGCGCCCGCGTACTTTCGGCGAAGGAACTCACGCAGGTTCCGAACGGCACTTATGTCCGCACGGCAGGATGCGTGATTGCGCGGCAGAGACCAGGCACAGCTAAGGGCTTCGTCTTCCTGAGCCTCGAAGATGAAACCGGAATCGGCAATGCGATCATTTCGCCGGATGTAATGGAGCAGAACCGCATTTTGATTCAGTCGGAAAAGTTTCTGCTGCTGGAAGGCATGCTGCAGAACCAGGAGGGCGTGATTTCTGTAAAGGTCAGCCGGGTCGCGCCCCTGCGCGAAGCCTATGCCACTGAGGCGGTGGACATCACCGACGCCGATGTGCGCTCGCATGATTTTCACTGATCTATTTCTTGTGCTCCGCCTTCTGCTCGGGATATTCATACACCCCGCGCCCAGCTTTACGGCCCAGGCGTCCGGCCTTCACGTACTGCACCATCAGGGGTGCAGGACGAAACTTTTCGCCCAGGCTCTTATGCAGGTATTCGAGGATATGCAGACGAGTATCCAACCCGACCAGATCCACCATCTCGAACGGCCCCATCGGATGGTTCAATCCTAGCTTGAGCGCTTTATCGATGTCCTGTGCGGAAGCAACGCCCTCCTGCAACATGTAAAACGCTTCGTTGCCGATCATCGCATTGATGCGGCTGGTGATGAATCCCGGCGACTCCTTGATGACCACGACTTCCTTGCCCATGCGATTGCCCACATCCACCGCAGCCGCCAGTGTTTCGTCATCCGTCTCCAGCGCGCGCACAATTTCCAACAACTTCATCTTGTGCACCGGATTGAAGAAGTGCATACCCACACACTTCGGCGCACGATATGTGACCGAAGAAATTTCAGTGACGCTGAGTGACGATGTGTTGGACGCCAGAATGGTGCCCGGACGGCTGACCTTGTCGAGCAAGGTGAAAATCTCGATCTTCGATTCCATCTCCTCAGGCACCGCCTCAATTACCAGGTCAGCTTCGCGCGCGGCTTGTTCCACCGACGAGGCGTATTCCAGGCGATCAAAAGCTTGGTTGGCAGCATCCTTCGAGAGCTTTCCGATTTCGACCGCCTTATCGAGGTTGGCGCGGATCTCGGTCTCGGCCTTGCGCAGTGCGGTGGGAAGAATGTCTTCCAGGATGGTGCGATAGCCGCCGAGCGCGGCAGCATGAGCAATGCCCCGGCCCATGATACCGGCCCCGATCACGGCGATGGTGAGGACCTCGGCCATCGCGATTACTCTCCCTTTTCCAATGTCTCGATAACGTTCATGAAATTTGGATCGGCCTTGCGCATATATTCTGCGAGGCGCTTCTTCTCCTCTCCATTGAGCAGATAAAAGCTGCTGTTGATGCGACGCAACGTCGCTGCGATATCGTCCACAAAGTTCATCATACGAATCAGTTCACCAGTAGCGGCCATACCAATCCTTTCAACCAGTTAGTAAAGCGAGGAGTAATCAATCCCGGTGCGCAAGTTGTCCAGGAACACCACACGAAATTCAATAGCGAAGACCCGGCAACCTCTTATTCTCGCTGCCACCCGCGATTAAGTAAAGGAGGCTATGGGACGCAGCGTGATTGTGCTTTCTCGCATCTAAGTCTCCGGTGTTGCTTCGAACGAATTGCGAAAGCAAATTTGGCAACCCAGCAAGACCACATGCGTACAAGTTGGCCAATTCTGATCGAGCCCCTATCTGAGCTCTCCGAATGTTTCGAGCGCTTAGCAGGCGGGAAGCGTGAGCATGGCCCCGTGGCCACTTATCGGCTGCAATTCAACCGGAACTTTCACTTTAACGACGCACGCAGACTGGCACCTTATCTCCGCCGACTGGGCGTGAGCCATTGTTATTCTTCCCCGCTTCTTAAGGCACGCGCGGGCAGCGAACACGGCTACGACATCATCGACCACAACCAGCTCAATCCGGAAATCGGGACCGAAGAGGAGTTTCGCAGCTTTGCATCCGCGTTGAAAATTCAGGGTCTGGGCCTGCTTCTCGACATCGTTCCGAACCATATGGGCGTCGGCTACGGATCAAACCCGTGGTGGCAAGATGTGCTGCAGAACGGACGCGCGTCGGCTTATGCGGATTTCTTCGACATCGATTGGGAGCCACTGAAGCCCGAGTTGCGTAACAAAGTTCTCATTCCGATCCTCGGAAGTTCGTACGGTGAAGACCTCGAGCAAGGAAACATTCAAGTTGCCTTCGAAGAAGGTCGCTTTGCCGTGAAATACTTCGATCGTGTCCTGCCGGTCGATCCCCAGACCATTCCTGCAATCCTCGAAACGACCGCAGATGAACCCCTGGGCCATGGCAACGGAGATGCCCGCCCAACAGACCTGGACTTACTGATGGAGGCCTTCCAGCAACTTCCCGCAAACGACGTTACCGACTCGGAGCGAATTGCACGCCGGCAAGGCCAGATTCCGCCGCTACTGGAACGCTTGCAGAATCTGGCGGAGGATTCCAGGACGGTTCGGAGCGCGATTGCAAAGGCCCTGCGCAAGCTGAACGGAATTCCCGGTGACAGCCACAGCTTCGACGCGCTTCATAATTTGCTGGAAGCGCAACCCTACCGTCTGGCGTTCTGGCGGGTGTCGGGAGAGGAAATCAACTACCGCCGCTTCTTCGACATTAATGACTTGGTTGGCCTGCGCATGGAAAACCCCAGGGTCTTCGCCGCGACCCACAAGCTTATCCGCAAGTTCCTGGGCGAAGGCGTTATCTCGGGACTGCGAGTCGATCATCCCGATGGGCTGCTAAATCCCCTGCAATACTTTGCCCGACTACAGATGCTTTATGCTGCCAGCCAGTGCATTGGCGCCGATCCTGCACCCCCCGTCACCGAAGACGGTATTGAGGCGACGATTCACGATTCTTTCCTCGAACACGACTGGATGAACCAGCAAGCGCCCCTTTACATCCTGGTCGAGAAAATCCTGGAGCCCGGCGAAGGCTTGCCAGGCAACTGGCCGGTGGACGGCACAGTCGGCTATGACTTTGCCAACCTGGTGAACGGAATTCTGATTGACCGGCGCAGTGAGCGCCACTTCACCAACCTCTACCACCGGGTCCTTGGGGGGAGTGTTGCCGTCGAACAATTGATCTATGAAAGCAAAAAACTCATCATGCATCGGGCGCTGGCGAGCGAAGTTCATGTGCTCACAGACATGCTTAGCGAGATCTCGGGCCAGGACCGGCGCGCCCGCGATTTCACCCACAGCGTCCTGCGCGACGCCATTCGTGAAACCATCGCCTGCTTTCCGGTCTACCGCACTTACGTCGACGAGCGCGGAAATGTGAATGAGCGGGACCGCCGTTATATTCAACAGGCGATCGCCCGGGCGAAACGGCGCAACGAGACCATGGCGGGGGCCGTCTTCGACTTTCTCCAGAGCATCTTGCTGCTCAAGGGAAATGACGCCGACGCGACGATACACGGCGACAGCAAGGACCTGTACTTTACCCTCAAATTTCAGCAACTCACCGGCCCGGTCATGGCGAAAGGCCTGGAGGATACGGCCTGCTATGTGTACACACGTTTCGTTTCGCTGAATGAGGTGGGCGGCTCGCCCGCTAAGTTCGGGATTTCTGTGGCTGAGTTCCATCACGGCAACCAACTACGTGCGGAATATTGGCCGAACTCCATGTTGGCGACTTCGACCCACGACACCAAGCGCACTGAGGACGTGCGCGCGCGCCTGGATGTGCTTTCCGAGATGCCGCGCAATTGGGCGGCGCAGGTAATGAAGTGGCGGCGTATCAATCGCAGCCGTAAGGTGCAAATTGCTGATGGCCGCACCGTGCCCGACAACAATGAAGAGTACTTACTGTATCAAACGCTAGTTGGCGCATGGCCGCTACGCATGAGCAGCGAGGAAGAGCGCTTGGATTTCGTGCACCGCGTACAGCAGTACATGGAGAAGGCCGCACACGAGGCCAAAATTAACGTGAGCTGGTTAAGTCCGAACCCGGAGTATGTCGCCGGCATTCGTGGTTTTGTCGAGAGCATCTTGTCGCCGAAGTATCGCGGCAAAGTCAACCTGTATTGGGAGTCAATGCAGAAGTTCCTGCCGGCCGTGCAATACTTCGGCGCCATCAATTCGTTGACCCAGACTTTACTGAAGCTGACGTGTCCCGGGGTCCCGGACATTTATCAGGGTCAGGAACTCTGGGATTTTAGCCTGGTCGATCCCGATAATCGCCGTCCCGTCAACTTCGATAGGCGCGAGGGTGCACTCGAGGAGTTGACCAGACGTTCGCAATCAGGCGATCTGTTGGGCCTCTGCCAGGAACTTGTTCACCAATGGTGCGATGGCCGAATCAAACTCTGGGTCACAATGCAGGCACTGAACTTCCGGCGCGAGTACCCGGAACTATTTCGTGCCGGGAAGTACATTCCGTTACAGGCTAACCGTGGAAAAGAAGAGCATGTGGTCGCTTTTGCGCGGGTGCGGCACCGGGAGGCCGTGGTGGTCGTGGCGCCGCGCCTGAGTTATACGCTGATGAAGGGAAATGTGGAACCGCCGTTGGCCGCTACGTGGAATGATTCGGAATTGGTCTTGCCGCCCGAGATAAAGGGCGCGCAGTGGCGCAACATCTTTACCGGAGAAGTTCTGAACGTAGTCGATCGCGCGCTATGCCGCGTAATCTTTGGGTACTTTCCCGTCGCTCTGTTCGCTCTGCGCTGATACTTCTTTCGTGAATGCGTCGCGGTCCGTAACCTCCACCAGGGCCGCCAGCTTTTCTGCTAACGGAGCGGTCAGAGCCCCCGGGCGCAAGCGCCATGACCAATTTCCAGCAGTCTTACTAGGGACATTCATGCGCGCGTCGCTATCCAGTCCCAGCACATCTTGCACGGGTATTACGCTGAGGTTGGCAACGGAAGTCAGGGCCGCACGAATGAACGCCCAATTCACGCCATCGTTTCCAATTCCAAGATAGGCAGCCGCTGCTGCCTTCTCTTCTTGGGTAGCCGTTGAATTCCACCAGCCGACAGTCGTGTCATTGTCGTGAGTGCCGGTATATACGACCGCATCGGGCTCGAACTGGTGGGGCAGATACACGTGAGCGCCGGGGTTGCCAAAGCCAAACTGCAGAATCTTCATACCAGGCATCTCGAGGGTCTTACGCAGGTCGTGCACTTCGTGGGTAATATAGCCAAGATCTTCCGCGATGAACGGCAGCTTCCCCAGCGCACTCTTCAGCGCTTTGAAGAGGCTTGCGTTCGGCCCTACGACCCAACGGCCATTGATGGCGGTGGGTTCGTCGGCGGGAATTTCCCAGCACGCCTCGAAGCCACGAAAGTGATCGAGGCGCACAATGTCACAAGTCTCGATTGCCCAGCGCATCCGCTTGACCCACCAACTGTAGCCACGAGAACGGAGCGCGTCCCAGTCATACAACGGATTTCCCCAGCGTTGTCCGGTTTCACTGAAAGCATCGGGCGGAACTCCTGCAACCACCTTAGGTGACAGGTCGTCCTTTAGCCGGAAAATCTCCGGGTGAGTCCATACATCGACGCAGTCGTAGCTGACAAAGATGGCAACGTCGCCGATAATGCGAACTCCACGCTCCCGGCAATAAGAGCGCAAGGCCGCCCACTGCTCGAAGAAAGCGAATTGCAGGAAGCGTTCCTCATCGAGTTGCTCGCGCAGTTCGACATGCAATTTCGCGATGGCGTCTGGACGCCGGCGAACGATTTCCTCGGGCCAACTGTTCCAGGGCTTATCGCCAAAACGGTCCCGCAAGCAGCTGAAAAGCACGTAATCCTCAAGCCACCAATGGTTCTCGCGGCAGAAATGGTCATAGCGTTCGCGTCTTTCAGTCGGCGTCCGCAAAAAGTTTCTCGCCGCCTCGCGCAAGAGAGGAAGCTTATGCAGGCGCACGCTTTTGAAATCCACCGGAGAGTCCAAGTCGGCCTCGGTCCCGATTCGTTCGTGCTCGATAAGACCCCGGTCCGCGAGCCGTTCCAGACTGATCATAAGAACGTTGCCAGCGAATGCAGAGGTACAGGAATAAGGTGAGTTGCCAAACCCTACCGGACCAAGGGGAAGAACCTGCCACAGCGTCTGCTTTGCCGCGGCGAGCCAGTCTACAAACTCATAGGCGGCAGGACCCAAGTCACCGATGCCACCGCGCGAGGGCAGCGAGGTGGGGTGCAAGAGAATCCCAGATGAGCGTTGTGAGAGCATGAGTATGCGTTAGACAAACCAAGACAGTCAAGATTTCAGCCGGAATTCATTCCGGTGGCGATTGATCAAGAAAAAGCAGGCCAGCAGACTTTCTCCGCTGGCCAAAGTATCGAACCTCGCGCCGCGATTACGAGCCTTCGGAAAGACTGGACAGGCGCTGCATCTCAGCCTTGTTGATTTTGATCTTTCCTTCTTTCTCCAAACGATCACGCAGGCCTTGTACATACAGCCCTTCAAATGTCGAGCGCTTTTGCTCCAGAAGCGAGTCTTTCGCACGGTCCCAGTTCTGCTTCACTTCTGCCGGCGAAGGTGTCTGGACTTCCAGCACAGTCAACACGGCTCCGTTCGGTCCCCCCTGCAGAGGCCCGCTGATCTCGCCTGGCTTCATGTTGAAAGCGACAGCAGCAGCGCCATTCATCGGTCCCAAGTCAGGCACCTGCGCCGTAGAATCCACCACGTCACTGGTCTTAATCGTAGCGCCCAGATCCTTGGCCGCCTTCTTCAGATCGTGCTCCGCATGCGCACGGTCCGCCAGTTCCTGGGTCTTTTGCGCCAGCATCGCTTGCGCGCGTTGCTCCTTAAACTGGCTTTCCACTTGCGCCTTAATCTGCTCGAAGGTCGGAGTCTGCGGAGGTTGAATATCAGTCACCTGATAGACCGCATACCCCTGCGATGTCGGGGCCGTGGCGGCAGGATCGTTTTTCTTGGCTGCGAACAGCGCGCTGTCAAGGTCTTTGGCATTGCCAACGCCAGGAAGTGGGTCGGTTGGCGACACAAAATCCGTCGTTATAACGGTCAATCCCTTTTCGCTGGCAGCCTTGTCAAAACCAACAGTGCGCGCGAGAGTTTGCACCGTATTGGCCAAATTCTGAGCCTGGGCTCCCGCCTCCTGCTGCTTGATGATCGGTTCGATCTGAGACTTCACTTCGTCGAGCGGCTTCAACCGCGCCTGCTGTTTCGCCTCAACATGAATAATGTGGAAGCCGTAGCTGGTGCGGATGACACCCGTGGTCTGTCCAACTGGTGTACTGAAGGCAGCCTGGTCGAACTCCGGAACGGTGCGCCCATGCGTGAGTGGCGGCAAAAGGCCACCGTTCTGCGCGCTACCTGGATCTTCGGAATACTTCTTGGCCAAGTCCGCGAAGTTCGCGCCACCCTTCAACTGCTTTTCAATGTCTTCCGCCTTCGCGCGTGCCGCATCCACGCCCTTCTGGTCTACCTTACCGTCAGCATCCGGAGTTGGCGTCTTGATCAGGATATGGCGAACTGTCACTGTCTCCGGAAGGCGGTATTCGTCCTGATGCTGGTTGTAGTATTGCTGCAACTGGGCCGGAGTCACCGAAATCTTGTCGGCCAATTTCGGCGTGTCGATTACGATGTAGCGCGCTTTTCGTTTTTCCGGGATGGAATTCGCGTACTGAGCCTTGTTCTGGTCGTAAAATGCCTTCAACTCGGCATCGGTGGGCTTGATCTGCTTCTTGATGTCGTCCAGCGTCAATACCGCATACTCGAACTTTACTTTCACGCCCTGCTTCTGTACTTGTTCAGCCACATCTTTGTCGCTAACCGACACGACTCCGTTGATGAGGGCCAGCAATTTCTGCTGCGCAATCTCCGCTTTTACCTCACGCTCGAACTGCTGCACACCCATATTGAACTGATTCTGAATCATGTCTTCGTAGGCCTGCTGCCCGATGAAGGTTCCTCCCGGGAATATCATTTGTCCCATTTGACCCTGATGCAGGTACACGCGGAGTTCTTCATCGGTAACGCCAAGACCCATGCGGTCGGCTTCGTAGACGAGGGCCTTCTGCGTAATCATCCCCTGCGCAGCCCGCTGCATCAAATAGGGCATGATCTGGGGAGGAATGTTGCCCTTGAATTGCTGGCGCCCAATAAGCCTGGCTTGCTGTGACACTTCCTGCAGACTGACGTCCTGATCGCCGATTCTCGCTAATACTCCGCTTTGAGTGACGCCACTGCTGAACATATCGTTAAGAAAGCCGCCGCCGGGAATCAGGGTGATGACCATCATCACGCAGATAACAAGAAGGATGCCGCCCAGAATGATTTTCTTGAGGGGGCCAGGGGTTTGCAGAAATCGAATCATGCTTTTGGAAACTCCAGGTTGGATAGCTGAATCATTGATTATAAACCAGCGTGGGACGCGGGGCGCGCAGGCTCTCGAACCAAGGACTTTCCGCCGCCTGCTGCTGTCTAGGCCCGCTTAGTGGTGGAAATGCGCCGAACAAAGGTAGACGCTTTCCAATCACACGGGCACATATGTTGTAATGGATAGACTATTCGTATGCCGAAATCGTCAACAGGGGTACGCCGGCGCATTCTTGGCTACAAGCGCCTGGCTCGTGAATGGAAAATGATCGCCAAGGGGTTGGCCTCGACCGACCACCCGGTGCTGGCGCACATCATTCCGATTCGCCGTTGCAATCTCGCATGCACCTATTGCAACGAGTTCGACGACTTTTCCAAACCAGTTCCTGTCGACACCATGAAGCACCGAGTCGACGAACTGGCGCGCCTGGGCACGTCGATCATCACGTTTAGCGGCGGCGAGCCGTTGTTGCATCCTGAGCTCGACGAGATCATCGCTCAGGTTCGCACCCATCCGATCATCGCCGGCCTGATTACCAATGGCTATCTGCTGACCGCAGACCGTATCAAACGGCTGAACCGTGCCGGGCTCGACCATCTCCAAATCAGCGTCGACAACGTGATGCCGGACGACGTCTCCAAGAAGTCGCTGAAGGTTCTCGACAAGAAGTTGCAATTGCTTGCCGAACATGCCGACTTTCATGTCAACATCAATTCCGTGGTTGGCGGCGGTATTCACAATCCGCACGACGCCTTGGTAGTGGGCAGGCGCGCGGTGCAGCTTGGCTTCACATCTACCATCGGGATCATTCATGATGGCGAAGGACAGCTGCAGCCTTTAGGCGAGGTCGAGCGTGAAGTGTTCCTGAAGATGAAGGACCTCGAGCGGCACCACTACGCTCGCTTCAACTGGTTCCAGAACAACATCGCCAACGGAAAGCCGAACCAGTGGCGTTGCCGCGCGGGTGCGCGCTACCTGTATATTTGCGAAGACGGCCTGGTGCATTACTGTTCGCAGCAGCGCGGTCATCCCGGCATTCCGCTGGAACAATATACCGTTGCCGATATTCGGCGTGAGTTCCTCACCGAAAAGGGTTGTGCTCCGCACTGCACCGTCTCGTGCGTGCATCACGTGTCCTACATGGATTTCTGGCGAGCGCCGCAGACCCTTCAGACTCCGCAGTCGCCGATCGGTTCAGGCCAGCTCGTGCAAATCGAGTAGACCTGCGGCCGAACGAATCTAGTAGATCAGCGCCTGAACGCATCTACTGCAACCGCACTCCAGTGAAAGGTTCGCGGAGGGCGACGCAAGCGCGATGATATAATTCTCTTGCCCTTCTGAAGTGTTTCCTCACAAGCGGGCGCGTAGCTCAACTGGCAGAGCAACTGACTCTTAATCAGTAGGTTGAAGGTTCGATTCCTTCCGCGCTCACCATCTTTTTCAATGACTTACATGCCGTTTTCGACCGGCCGTCTGGTCCGCTGTAGACGATTTCGTAGACGGTCAAATCCTTCGAGACCTCCCACAATCCGTCGGAATCAACCACTCTGTGCAAATTCCTGTCACGGACTGCGCGCCGTCCCGATGAGAATTGCTCATTTACTAGGCTCTGTGCGCCTGTGCGCTGTGCGCCGTGCGCAAGCTCTTGGAGCCGCGATTAATCGGTGATGCAACGGACATGGGTACGCGTAATTGTGCTGCGGAATGCTTCAGTTGGCCCGTCAGAGCCGCGCTGGGCTGACGGCCGATCAGTCGTCCCAGCCTCCGAAAGGGCTTCAAATCAGCACCCTCTGCAAAACCGTGTGCCAAGAGTATGTCGGATTCCATACGTGGAAAAGAGAGGTCAGAGAGTTAAGGTTCGCGCGTGGAATACTGCGTATTTCTGTGGGTTTGCAGAGTTGACATTGGAGTAAACACGAAGTCTTCTTGAAGGCGAGTTGGAGACTGCACCATCGGCTCCGCGATCCAGTCAGTGCCGCATTCACTTGCAGGCAGATCTCAGGAGCAGTTATGCCAGGAGTGGAAAATACGAATCGCGCACGCGTTGCCGTGCCTAGGGGGCCAAGCGAAGAGTCGTTGATGCTGCGTGGCGTGTAAGGCCTCACTATTTTCCGATGCGCGAGAAATACTGACAACCGCGGGCGCACTCGGAAAGCCCAGTTCGGTGTAGCGACTCACTGCGCGGCGAGTGAGCAGTTGTTCTTCTGTGCCTTTCCCTCCAAGTTGGCAACTTTTCTAACTCAAGAGAGAACCCTTGCTCGGGAACCTCGAAGTCTGGCAAGTTGAACAAGAGAGCGGCAGGTCGCTGCTTCAGTTGTGGGGACAAGTTATAGCCTTCGCCTGAATGCAAATCATGCGTCTTCCAAAAATCGCCAAGCGAACCGCGAGGGAGGCGGTCGATTACCTCCACATCAAGCACAGTGCCCACAGCGAGGGCCTTCAATAGCCACGGCTTTGCAACCACCGCCTCTGCACTGACCAACTCTGCAGCTTGATAATCCAGGCGGAACTGTCCGCGACTGCTGAGGTGGTTTTCGCGGACAGGCGTGGCGAAGTGGAAGTGATGTCCGGGTTGCGGCACGGAGTTACGGGCGAACAGGAGCAAGAAAGGCAGATCCATGTTGGGCCAAACTGGAGTCTTCTCCAAATCAGACCCGTTGAGAATTCCTGTCACCGCCAATCCGCACATAATTGCGTCGCGAGCGGCCTTACCTCTCGTGCTCTGCTTCAGAATGATGCGACCCGGAAGAGCCATCGCTATCATTCCATCTGGCTTCGACCATTCAGTAGCTCTCCACAGAAACGGCAAATCAGGATTGTTGTCGGGATTTTCGTAACTCTGTGCAATCGCTTCAAGTCCCCGAGCGGTAAGCGCACGACGTGTGAGTGCGGTGAATTCCGAATTCATCTCGGATGCGCGCGCCTTTTCCTTCGCTTTGACTTTGGCATTGTCGGATGACGCGCGCAGTCGGGTCCACGGGGGATTCGTCACTACGATGTCAAAACCATTGTTGAATGAGGTTGGCAGGTTCGGGGCAAGACTTCCAAGGACAAAACCACGTTTCTTGTCCGTGGTCTGCTGGCCGAAATTGAACAAGACCTCGTCTCGCAATGGACGTGGGAACTTGAGGCTCCGCGGCGGTCGAGTCGTCCCATTTACTTCAATAGCAGAAATGTAAAGTGCGAGCGCGGAAAGTCGGAGCGCAGATTCACTCACCTCGAAGCCGCGCAGCTGTTTGTAGAGGATTCGCTGGATTAAGCGCGTGTCCGGACGAACACCAGTCTTCTCCCAACTCTTACGTACGAGCTGCCGGAATGCGAGTACCAGAAATACGCCAGCTCCGCAGGCTGGGTCCAACACAGTAGCTTCCGCCGGGTCCTTTATCCGATGAAGCCCTGCTCCTCATCGGACGCAAGCACAATGGTGAGCGGCCATGAACGCTCCCGCCTTGTCCTTTGTGCAGCGGCTATGGCTACGCGAAAATCACATCTTCCTGGCACTCACAATACTCATCGGAATTCTGGCTGGGCTTGCCGCTGTGCTATTCACGCTCGCGATCAAGGGCACGACCTATTGGCTGTTCGGAATAGCGCCTTCGAATTTGCGGTACATCCTCGTGCCCACGCTAATGAGTCTGGTGACAGGATTCCTGCTGTGGAGATACTTCCCAGAGGCCCGCGGTAGCGGAGTTCCGCAAACCGAAGCTGCCTATCACATCCAGCAGGGACACGTACCAGCGCGGGTCGCGGTCGGGAAATTTATCACGGGTGTGCTCTGTATCGGTTCGGGGCATTCCATGGATCGCGAGGGACCGTCTGTGCAGATTGGAGCCGGCATTGCCTCCTCGATCGGAAAATGGTTTCATCTGTCTCCGGCCCGTGCCCGGAGCTTGATACCGGTGGCTTCAGCGGCAGCACTCTCCGCGGCCTTCAACACTCCTGTGGCCGCAGTCCTGTTCGCGCTTGAAGAAATCATTGGCGACATGAATGCCTCACTGCTAGGTTCGACAGTAGTGGCATCCGTGGCTGCGGTTATTGTCGAGCGGTCCATCCTCGGGAAACAGCCCTGTTTTTCACGTCCCGCAGTATCACCTGGTGCATCCAGCAGAACTGATTGCTTATGTAGTACTCGGCCTCATTGGTGGCGGGGTCTCCCTGGCGTTCTCCAAGGGGTTGCTATGGCTGCGGGGACTCTTTCTGCGAATGCCAGTCCGCACCAGGCTGTACCAGCCCGCGCTCGGGGGATTGATGATCGGCATCATTCTCATATTCTTTCCCCAGGTGCTTGGAGTTGGTTATGAGTACGCCGACCAAGCACTCAATGGAGGATTGCTGCTGAAGACGATGCTGTTATTGTGCGCCGCTAAGCTGGTCGCAACAATAATTTCGTACGCCTCCGGAAATGCTGGAGGAATCTTTGCGCCCAGCCTTTATCTGGGAGCGATGGCGGGTGGTGTTGTTGGTGTGCTGGTACACCGGGTTGCGCCGTTTCCCACGGGCGATCCCGGGGCCTACGCCATGGTGGGTATGGGTACGCTGTTTGCCGGTATCATTCGTGCGCCGATGACGTCGGTGTTCATGATTTTCGAGCTGACCCAGGACTACCAGGTCTTGGTGTCGCTGATGACTGCCAACATGATCAGCTTCTTGATATCGAAGAAGTATCAACCGATTCCGTTGTACCACGCACTGCTTCAGCAGGATCATATCCATCTGCCGCAAGCCCTGGGCCGGGTACCTATGACGGAGGGCAGCTGGCGAGCGAAAGACATCATGTCGCGCGATTTCACGTTACTGTCGCCGGCTCTTTCCGTCGAAGAAGCTGACAAGGCCATGGCCGCAGCTGACGCAAAGGCGCTCCTCGTGGGGGAAGACGGATTTTACTCCGGCCTGGTCATACGAGATCAATTACAGCAGGCGCTTCGATCAGGCATGGCGGCTACTCCGATTTCGCAACTTATGGTCAAAGACCATCCTCATGTGCATCCAGATCACTCGCTGGACCTTGTGCTGGAACGCCTGGGAAAGTCTCCTGGCATACTACCGGTGGTCAGCCGGACCGAAACACGGCACGTTCAGGGCGCAATCACTCGTGAAATGATGATTGAGTTCTTACAAAAAATGTGGGGTGACAGAAGTACGACCTGACAGTCGAGCTCAATGGAAGTGCCGGTAAGAAGTAGCCCAATCCTTATGGTCGCGATCAAACGACAGGGGGTGATGTGGTATTTGTTTCGAATCCCCGTCTACCTCTACCGCTGGAGGTCAGGCTGGCTCTTTAGGCACCGCCTCCTGTTACTGACACATACCGGCCGCCGTACAGGTCGCCGGCGCCAGACCGTGCTGGAAGTCGTCGAGTACCGAAAGGAAGGACCGGAGGTCGTCGTTGTAAACGGTTTCGCCTGACTAGCTTGAGTAAAAACAAGACGCAGGGGAATCCACTTGCGCACCCGATCTGCGATGGTTGTTGTGATGTGCGACTGCGGTCATTTCAACTGCGGCTCCGCAATCATAATATTGCGGCCATTGGACAGAAACGGTGACAACAAACGTCGCAGTCGAATTCTTGATCTGGCTGGTGATCGCAGCGTCGGTGATCGCCGTAATTGCCGCTCGGCTTCGAATTCGCTATACAGTAGCACTGGTCATCGGCGGTCTGGCGCTGGGTTCAGTTCATTTGCCGATTGTGCAGACGCTGGTCAAAAACCAGCCGGATTGGCTTACGCCCAACATCGTGCTCGTGATTTTTCTCCCCTTCTGCTGTTTGAGGGAAGCCTGAGGCTGCAGTTGCGTCAGCTCCGTGAAAATGCCCTGGTGATCGGATTGCTGGCGACGGCCGGGGTCCTGGTAGCAACGCTGGTGACGGGATTTGCCGCGCACTGGCTGTTGGGCCTGCCCCTGCTGGTGGCTCTAGTCTTTGGCGCAATCACCGCAGCTACAGATCCCATCTCCGTGCTTTCGATCTTCAAGGAGATGGCGGTACCGGCGCGCCTCTCTCTCATTGTGGAGGGCGAAAGTCTGTTCAATGACGGAACCGCAGCAGCATTGTTCACGGTGCTCGCCGCCGGCGTCATCTCCGGAAGCCTCAGCGTACGTTCTGGCCTGCAAATCTTCCTGGTCGAAGTCTGCGGCGGTGTGGCCGTTGGGGTGGCATTGGGATACGTCTCCAGCAAGTTCACCCAACGGATCGACGACCCCTCCGTCCAGATTACGCTCACCACAGTTTTGGCTTACGGGTCCTACCTGACAGCCCAGACCCTGCACCTTTCCGGCGTCATTGCGACGGTCGCTGCCGGTCTGACGGTCGGCAATCTCGGAGTGCGTAGCGGTATGAGCCCGCGCACTCGCCTGACTTTGTGGTCTTTTCTGGAAGTATGCATCCTTTATCGTCAATTCGCTGGTGTTCCTCCTGATTGGGCTGCAAGTTCGAGTAGGAACTCTCCTGCAAGATTGGCGTCCCACCCTGCTTGCCATCGGTACGGTAGTTCTCGGGCGCGTACTGTCCGTATACGGATTGGTGCCTTTCAGTGGTTTTCTGGGATGCAATATCCCAATCGGCTGGCAGCACGTGTTAGTGGCGGGCGGAATTCGAGGCGCTCTCGCCTTAGCATTGGCGCTCAGTTTGGGAGGGACGTTTCCCCATCGCGAGCAGATTCTGGCGATGACATTCGGCGTGGTGGCATTCACCATCATTGTCCAGGGACTTGCCATAAAGCCGCTGCTGCACGTGCTCGGGATCGCTACCGTTGGCGAAGACCCCTATGAACTGGCGCGCGTAAAGCAGATAGCCGTTTCTTCAGCGCGCACGGAGCTGGAAAGACCGCTCGAAAATCATGTGGTGTCTGGGCCAACCTACAGCCAGCTCCGACAGGAGATCGAGCGCGAGCTGAAAACTGCAGAACAGCGCGTCGCCGATTTATACGGAGAAGAAACAGCGCACACTTTGTCAGAGGTTCGAACTGCGCGGATGAAGCGCCACTTCTAACCGCCAGGCTTGCCAATCCGCGTGGACAATAGAAATGAGTGAGATCAACACTTGGCGGTCTCCAAGCCATCCTCCGGTTCCTACCGTCAGATAGCGGATGACCCACGCCTCATCGTCGAAGTAGAACTGATTTACGGTTCCGATGTCGCCGTCCGTCGCCCGGATCACCATATCTCTTAAATAAGCAGCATTGGTTAACATTGCCTTTGCCCTCCTCTGCAACTCTGCACTGCATTGTGGCCGTCAACCCCAGGCATGTCAGGTCGGTCTTGCGCGCGGTGCACTCTGCTCGCGAATCCCTGCACACTGGCTTTTCCGGGGGAAGGCCTACCAGGCAAATAGGCGAGCACCGCCGCCGCGCGAACGGTACCTCCCGGCTTGGAAAGATCTATCGGGACCAGGGGCCACCTTTTCGACGTCCGTTCTGGGGAGGTTAAGTTCCGCGTCTATAAGTTCTTCGATCTCCACGGCATGGTGGCGGTTCATAATCTCAGCCGCCGCGTCTGCCTGCTCGCCCGAACCGGTTGCGAAAACCATGACTCCGCCATGCCGCACTCCCTAGACGTAAGTTTCCGCGTCCGCTTCGGCGACGCCAAACGCCGTGAGGTCACGAGTCAAGCCCACTTCGAAATCAGTGTGCGGAATGCTCATAACCCCGCTGCCGGCCATCTCCCGTGGGTCGCCTAGAATGCGGACGTCATTCTGATGGAAACCGCTGGCCAGGAGATCGTGAACAACCTCGTCGACTAAGATCGGATTGTCAAACAAACCAACTGCTGTTTTCGGCATATCAGCCTCCGTGCATTTGTCTGCAGCACTGCATTCGAGCCGCTCGGGCAATCTCTGCAGCATTGCCTTTGTGCGGGTTGTTGCCGCCGTTCCTCGCTCAGCTTTCGCCCTGGGGGTAGCACAGGTTTCGTGCGCTGCCGTTGCCGAACGTCACCACTGCGGCGACGAGTCCGTCCGTCGTCACAGATGTACTGTCTGGTAGCCGGACAAACTGCGCCAATGAGTCATCCATAGATTCGCTTATTGCCTGCCAAAATACTATGCAGAATGACTCACCGCTGGACTCCTTTGTAATGGGAGGTACAAAACTAATCTGCGCCATGACCTCGGAGATGGGAGGTTTTTCATCGCCGTAGAACACTTTGTATTCTCGCGTCACTTCATACGGTTGAGATTGAGCAGGGTTCTGGTTCAGAACATCTTCAACGCGTTGCAGGATCACCGCTAGATCGCGAGATGTAATTTCAGTCGTGAATGAAATTTCCTGTGCCGATACCGCGACCCTTGAACGGGTCGGCACAGCCAAGTCTTTGGCGGCATCTTCATGACTTCCTAATGTTCGATCCCTAAGATGGAAGTGAGGGTGGACCGAAGCGGGCAGATCGTCTGCTCACCTTTGTCTGCGACCCCGAGCACGACCCGACGGGATAGCCGTCGAACACAGGCCTACATCGGTCGAATCACTACCTTCAGTCGCCGTCTTTTACCTCATGAACACGATCCGAACAAGCCGGGCACAGCCGCTCTTGCTCTGCCGGAGTCGCGCATGCCACTAGAGGTCGGGCATTTGCGAGGAGGAGCTCCGGAGTGACCAGTTATCCAAGTCGTATCTGGCAAATGTGACTCGGGCTCAACCAAATTTATCGCGCCGGTAAGTGTCTCGTAGATTATTGTTTGGATAGCCTCTGACCGAGGGCTCATCGTAGCCGATTCATAACTGCGGTCAGCAGCAGCAACGGCAGATAGCTGATGCTGACGTGCAACAACTTGCGGCTTGCTCCGGCGACAGCATGGCCGGATTCGCTTAGCGTGACGAAAAGACGTATGGCGTAGAGGCTGAACCAAACCCCCAACCCCAGGGCAGCAACCATGTAGGCACGGCCGGTCACGCCGAGGACATAAAGGAGCGTGCTGGCTAACGCCGTCGCCAACGCGGTCAGAGCAATCTGGCGGGCGATGCGAATTCCTGACTCATCGACGACGGCCAGCATTCGAACTCCTGCCCGGGCGTAATCCTCGCGATAAAGAAGAGCTATGGCGTGAAAGTGGGGAAACTGCCAGAAGTAAACTATGGCGAACAGAGCTGCGGCGCGCAGATTCAGCGCTCCTCCTCCGGCACACCAGCCAAGAACGATAGGCATCGCTCCGGGAATGGCTCCCACGGTCGTGCACCATGGCCCGACCTTCTTCGCGGGTGTATAAACCAGAACGTAAATCGCGCAAGTCAGGAGGGCGAGCACAGCGGTGAGGACGCTTACGCTAACTGCCAAGTAAAGCGCTCCGCCGGCGACCAAGGACAATCCCAAAACGAGCGCGACATGGCTGTTGATGCGGCCGGTGACGAGAGGGCGTTGTGACGTCCTTCTCATTCTCGCATCGACATCTGGCTCCATCCACTGATTCAGCACTGCCGTTCCGGCGGCAACAGCTCCGACGCCGAAGACAACGCGCGACAAGCTCAGCCAGGAGAACCGCCCATCGTGGAGAAAGGCTCCGCAGTAGGCGGTCACAATCACGAGCGCATTAACTCGCAACTTCAGCAGCTGCCCGTAATCTCTGAACTGTGCGGCGGGACGCCGCCGCAATTTGCCGTCGAAGAACATGCACAGACTTTCTTAGTGCTGAGCGTTCGTGGGAAAGTTTTTAGACAGACCTTTAACGATGTCGTCAGGAGGATTTCCCCCCTTGCACGATGGGTGCCCGAATCCGCTGGGACTATTGTTGTTAGTCCAATCCAGTATCATGTTGTCGTTGTGGTCGGGAGAAACTCCCATGGGTACCGAGTCGAGTTGCAACTGATGGCGAACTTTCCACGCCATCACGTGGTCGGCGCAGGAAGTATCCCCACTTAGCCCGAGACCGCCCACTATCTTGCCCTTCTGGTATAAAGCCAGCCCTCCGCCGAAGACGATGACACCGCTGATTGGCTTGCCAATCATGGGATCGTTCGGCGTTCCGAAGGAAGTTGGGTTGCCGAAAAGCGCTTGAGCATTAGGCGGTGCACTGGTGGTGAGGCTGTACAAACTTTGCCCTGGCTGGGAGGGGGCAAACAGATTTGCAGTCGACAGCGCGAAATCGGAGGTGCTGAGCGCGTTTGCAGTGTTTGCCTTTTCGGCGGCGATCGCCCGGCTTCCCGGCCACTCCTGACCACGGTCCGTGCCGCTGAAGACGACTGCACAGACGATGCCGTCACGATTCACCGCAACGGCCCATTCCTGGTTCCCTAGACCGCTATTCCCCTTGGCTCCTTCTTTCACCACGGACTGCAGCACGCTCCGCAGCCGATTGCTATCCGGCAGCGAGGAACAGTCTGGTTTCGCCTGCGCGATACAAGGGCCGGCTCCGATGGCAAAGGTAAGAACAACGAGCATCAGGTTACGGTTTGGGCGGTGAGTCAGTGACACTTTGATCTCCTTTATTGCAGTTGCCGCAAGTAGGCAACAATGTCGCGGAGTTGCTGGCCGTTGAATTGAGTCAAGTCGGGCATTGCCACTCCTGGCTTGAGTGACTGGGCATGCGTTACCCAAGCTTCCAGGTACGCGTCGTTATTGGGGTAGGAATTGGCTGCGATGTAGTTGCGGCTGCCAATATGCGTGAGGTCGGGCGCGACTCGCCCGCCCGCCAAAGTTCCGCGAACCTGATGACACATAGAACAAGGTCCAGCCATGAAGACTTGCTCGCCCCGCTTGGCGTCTTCGCCGGTTGGCTCGACCCCGGGCTTAAGCTGCTGCTGTACCCATGCTTGGTAATCTTCCGGCTGTTGTGCCACCACCAGCAGCCGCATATGGGCGTGCTGCGCGCCGCAATACTCGGCGCATGTCCCGTTGTAGCTTCCCTCGTGGTCCGCCTCGATGCGGATGAAGTTGGGGTGACCGGGAACCAGGTCGACTTTTCCATGGAGAGTAGGCACCCAGAAGGAATGGATCACGTCGCGGGAAATCAATTCGATGTTGACGGGCTGACCGACGGGAATGTGAATTTCGTTGGCGGTGGTGAAGCTCTGCGAGGGCTCTCCATCATATTGCACTTCCCACCACCATTGATGTCCAATCAGCGTGATATCGGGTTTTAGTGCCTCGCGATGACCGTCATGTACCGGGAAGCTGGCCAACAAATTCAACCCCAGAACGAAGATGACGGTAAGGACAATGATGGGAAAGACGAGTCCGCCCCATCCGATCCATGCCTGGCCGCCGCCCGCATCGACCGGTTCGTGCTCTTCCAGCGTGCCGCGCCGCCGCGAAAATGCCCAGGCAATCAGGATCCACATGACGCCGGTGATCACCAGGAACAGGATCGCCATAAACCATGACATGTGGGCGATCTTGTCCGCGGCAGGTCCGGCGGGATACAAGCTCGATTGCGGCTTGCCACAGGCCGTCAACAAAAGGATCGGAGTGAGCCAGAAGAAGCGTTTCATCCTTGATCCTTCTGTGCGGCCGGGTTGGGATGAATGATGGACGGGGGAGCGACTTGCTCATGCGGCGGCACGATTGGCGGATCCGGCTCTTCCGCCGTTCGCATGCTCTTTATGTAGGCCACCAGCTTCCATATCTGCTCTTCGGGAATTTTCGTCGCCCACGATGGCATTCCATTCGCGCGGCCCTCAGCGATTGAATCGAAGATCTGATCGTCGCGGTTACCGTAGATCCAGACGTTATCGCGCAGGCTCGGTCCCATACCTCCGCCTGCGTGTCCACCGTGACATCCGGAGCAGTTGTACCAGTTGAAGAGCTTGCGGCCTTCCTGCAATGCCACCGGATTCCCGGCGAAGGGGTTTGTCTGGTAGTGTGTGAGCTGACCCACACCAGCGCCGGGGATCGGCCCCACCGCACTGAAGACCGGTGGCGCCGAACCTGACGCCGCCGAGGGCGCGGTATTGGATCGGCAACCGGCGATCATGACGAGCATCGCAGTTATCACACAACAGGCTCCCATTCTCATCGTTCACCACCTTGCTGGCACTGCGGCACCGGCCCGTTCAACAGTGGCACGCCGTAGGATTCGAGGACCTGCTGCATCTGCGCGTGTTGCCTCTGGATAACGCTGTTTAACTGGTCGCGCAGCGCGGTGTCTCCCGGACGAACTCCCATGGCGATGTCGAAGGCGAAGGGCAATCCTGCGTCCAGAGCGGAAGCGCATACAGGAGTTACATCCAACGCAGTTGAAGAGTGTTTGGCGAAGTAGCCGCCGAGCGGGCCCCACATTACACCGACATCGACGGCTCCGTCCGCCACCGCCTGCACCAAGTCCGCGGCCGGGTTCTGCTCAGACAGCGTTCCGAAGATGCTGAAGCCGACCAGATTGTGCGCCAGCCCGCGCCTGAGAAGCGCCGCGTTGGGAGGCAGGCTATCGTCGTTTTCTCCCGTGACGTGCACGCCAATGCGGAGGCTGCGCAGCCGGGGATCGTCAAAAGAACTGATGCGTAGGTTTCGCGAGTGCAGAGAAACAAACACGTATGAGGAGCGGTAGTAGGGCTCGGTCGGCAGCACAGATTCCATGTTCGCGGGTACTTCCATGACGACATCGCACTCGCCAGCCAGCAACGTCCTGGCAAAAAACTTGTGCCGCTGAGGGAACCAGTCGTACGACACTGTGGTGCCAAGGTTGCGAGACGCCATTTCGGCCAACACGTTTTCCAAGCCTTGCTGTCGCTGGTTGGAGTACGGCAAGTCGTTGGGATCGGCGCAGACGCGTAGTGGCGTGACCGCGGCAGCGGGAATCGCGCCCAGTAACAGGAGCCAGCAGACTCTTCTAATAACCGAAGACATATAAAGTGCCTCCCGGAGAAGTCATCTGCTTGATCTTCTTCATCGCACCAACAACACCCAGCGCGGCGTACTCGTCATCGGTCGAGACGCTAGGCAGAGCCACGGCTCCCATCCAGCCGCCAATTCCGGCATAGATGGCGACGTACTGCTTGCCGTCCGCGCCCAGAAACGTGATCGGATCCCCAATGATTCCGGAGGAAAGCTTCATCTGCCACAGAACATTGCCGCTGCGTGCGTCGATGGCGCGGAAGTAGCCGTCCATGGTGCCGTAGAAGACCACATCGCCTCCGGTGGCCAGAACACCGCTATAAACGGGAAGATCAGCCTCCTTGATTCCCCAGGCTTTTTTTGCATTCGCTACGTCCCAGGCAATCAACTCGCCCTGGTATCCACCCGGCCCGGGATACATGCGCACGCTCGCGCCAAGATAGGGCGTGCCCGCGATGTAATTCACGGTCTCTCCCGAGTAATCCATACAGGTGTTGTGGGCCGGAATGTAGAGATAGCCAGTCTTCGGGGAAAAAGCCGAGGGGACGAATTCCTTGCCGCCGGTCGACGACGGGCAAACGCCCTGAGCGTACTTGTTGGTGTGCGGCCGCTTATCGGGATTCTCGATCAGGCAGCCCGGTTTTCAGGTCGTAACCGTTCGCCCACGTAACCGGAACGAAGTTCGTTGCCGAAAGAACCTCTCCGGTTTCGCGATCCATTACAAACATGAAGCCAGTTCTTCCGGGATGCAGTAGAAGTTTGCGCACCTTGCCTTGCCACGGCATGTCGACCAGGATGTTCTCCATGATCTCGTCGTAGTCCCAGCCATCGTGTGGTTCGATCTGGTAGGCCCACTTCGCGTTACCCGTGTCGGCATCGCGTGCCCAGATGGTGATCGACCACTTGTTGTCGCCGGGGCGCATGTCGTCGTTCCACACCCCGGGATTGCCGGTGCCGTAATAAATCAGATTGGTTTCCGGATCGTAGGAGATCCAGCCCCAGATCGTTCCGCCTCCCAGCTTCCACTGATCGGGAGTCCACGAACTGACGCCGAGGTCTTTGCCCTGATCCTTTTTGTAGAAGGGTTTGAAATCGGAGCCGATACGGACGTCGCTGTCCGGACCGCTGTTGTAGGCGCGCCAGAGTATCTTGCCGGTTTTGAGATCGAGGGCGGTGAGCTTGCCGCGAACTCCGAGCTCTCCGCCACTATCGCCGACGAAGACCGTGTTCTTCACTACCAGCGGGGCCATGGTAATGGTCTCGCCCAGATTGGTGTCTCCCACTTGCGTTTTCCATATGAGTTGGCCACTCTTGGCGTCAACCGCGATTGCATTTGCGTCGAGCGTGGCGTAGATAACCTTGCCATCCGCGTAACTGGCTCCTCGGTTCACCACATCGCAACAGGCAATGCCCACGGAGCGAGGGTCGGGATTCGGCTCGAACTTCCACTTCATGGGATAGCCGGGCTTCGTCAGATCGAGCGCAACCAGATAATTTGGAAAAGGCGTGACCATGTACAACGTGTTGTCGACGACAAGCGGCTGTCCTTCGTGTCCATGGGGAATGCCGGTCGACGTCATGCTGACAATGTGCAGATTTTTCACGTTGCCCGTGTTGATTTGGGACAGCGGACTGAAGCGCGTGTTGGCATAATCACCGGCGGGAATGGTCCATTGCCCGTCAGGCAGCGGACTGATAACGCGAATCCCCGGCTTGCTTCCGCTTACCTGCGTAACCTTGGCGTTGGTGTTCTGCGAGAGCAGCGCACCCGTCACGGACAACACGAAAAGTACAGCGGCAATCAAGCGCAGCAGTTCTTGCTTCGACATCGGCATCCTCAACGCAACGTGTATAAGTACGCGGCGACATCGCGCGCTTGTTGATCGGTCAGTCCGAGCCGTGGCATTGCGGTGCCGGGCTCAACTGAAGGTGGATTCTTGATCCAGCGAACCATGTTCTCCGGAGTATTAGGCAGCTCGCCGGCGATCATGGTGCGCCGGCTCATGTACATCAATGGCGGTCCAACCATGCCGTTGGCCGCGTGAATTCCGGGGATAACGTGACAGGCTCCGCAGCCGTAAGCGACGATCACGGTGGCGCCGCGTCGGGCATTTCCACCCGTGGCGACGCGGTGTGGATGGACCATATCTCCTCCGCTACGACATCCGGTAAAACACATAGCGAGAGCAGCAACCATCGCGATCACTCCTGATCTCATCGCGCCCTCACACAGAAACTAAGGATGCCGATTGGCATGGCAAGCCAGATGATGCCCATGCCCATCGTCACGCTGATGAACACTCCCGCCAGAGCCATATATTCACGACGTCCTCGGCCTTCGGCACGGGAGAGGGACTTGTCCTGGGCAAGCGTTTTCCAGTTGCGATAGGAAGTCATTCCTGCACCGATGGCGATGATCAAGAGGAGCAAGGTTACGACCACGTACAGAATTCGGAAGCCAGGTACAGCATGCGCGCCGCCATACTGTTCCTGTCCCAGACATGCGCGCCACGCCAATAGGATGTCGGCGATGCCGAGGCCTAGCCATGCGCCGGCCGAGCCGGCGAAGCCAAACCACAGGCGACCTGGGGAGACAGATTGAACGGGTTCATGTGCCATGTGCATAGCCCTACAAATGCGGACCTACGTAAAGGATTCCGACCACGAAGATCCATACGATATCCACGAAGTGCCAGTACATTGCGCCCACGTGATAGGGACGGTACGGCGTCTCTGCTGCAGGCGCATAACGGGGCATCGCCAACACGTACCCCAGAACCAGCAGTCCCACGATCACGTGCGCCGCGTGAAAACTCACGATGGTGTAGAAGATCGACCCGTAGGAATCGGTATAGGGGGTGAGCGTCTGCCAGTGTTCGCGATACTCGAACGCCGATAACACCAGGAAGCCCATTCCCATCAGGATCGTGACTGCCAGGAGCAGGCGGGCGGCGGCATACCTTCCCGCCTTCAACTGCCGTTCGCCTGCGTACAGAACCAAGCTGCTGACAATCAGCACGGCCAGCATAGGCAGCGCGAAATGCAGCTTGGGCAACTCTTCTACTCTCCAGCGATCTTTGTTATTTCCCAGAAGGAAGTAGCTGCAAAACAGCGCGATGAATAGGAAGGCTTCGGTGAGGATCGTAAGCCTCATCGCCAGGGAACCGCGTTCGGTTTCCAGCGGAAGCAGAGTGTAACGGGTGGCTACGGCCGGGCTGCTCATCGCACGCGCTCCTCGGCTTTAGGCCAAAGCCAGTAGTATCCGGCGATCAGGGATGCGATGAAACCCGCAAGCGCGATCCACAGGAGTTGGAAGGTCAAGGCCAGGAACAGCAGCATCAGCCCCAGTGCCATCAGCAGAGGCGCCAGGGTATCCTCAGGCATCTTCATGATGGATTGCGGCTCGGCATCCAGCCACGAGGTAGAGATTGTCAGGCGTGCCTGGTCGAGAATGCGTTCACCGTCAGGATCGTCTTCTTCGTCGTGACTATCCCACAACGGATGACGGGAGCACACGGTAGGGATGTGCACCATAGCATATGGTTCTGGAGGAGAGTCTGTCTCCCACTCCAGTGAGTCGGCATTCCAGGGATTCTTACCGGCTAACCTGCCGTAACGCTGACTGTAGAAATAGTTGACGATGCTGAGCAAAATCCCGAAACCAAGGATGAAAGAGCCGATGGTCGCGGTCATGTTCAGTCCGTCCAGGCCCAATCCCGCTGGGTAGGTGTAGACCCGGCGCGGCATACCGCCAAGTCCCGCGAGATGCATTGGAAAGAAGCCGAGATTGAAGCCAACGAACATGATCCAGAAGCTCCACTTTCCCAGCGTCTCATTGAGCATGCGGCCCGTCATTTTGGGCAGCCAGTAATAGAACGCGGCGAAGACTGGAAACACGTTCGCCCCAATCAGCACGTAGTGAAGGTGAGCGACCACGAAATACGTGTCATGCACCTGCCAGTCCACCGGAACTACAGCAGTGAAAATGCCATTCAATCCGCCGATCACCAGGAGCGCAATGAACCCCATCGCATAGTGCATGGCCGCCGTGGCAACGGGCCTCCCCTTCCATACCGTTGCGATCCAGCAGAACACCTGCACCGCGCTGAAGATGGAGATGGTCATACTGCCGGCGCTGAAGAAGCTCATCGCCATGTCGCTCATCCCGACGGCAAACATGTGATGCAGCCAGACACCGAAACCGACTACGCCGGTCAGCACCGTAGACATGGCAATGTATGGATATCCAATGATTGGCCGTCGGGAGAAAACGGGAATGATCATCGATGCCATGCCGGTCGCTGGCAGAAATACGACATACACCCAGGGATGACCGAAGAACCAGAAGAGCTGCTGCCACAGCAGAACATTGCCTCCTAGCGGTGTTGTGAAGAAGTGCGTTCCGTAGTGGCGATCCAGCTCGAGGAAGACGCAGGCTACGGTCAGTGCCGGCAGTGACATCAGGATCGCAAATGAGATAGTGAGCGTGCTGTACATAAACAGCGGCATGCGGCTGATGGTCATGCCGGGCGCCCTTAAGCGGAAGATGGTGATGATGAAGTTCACCGCTCCGACCGTGGTCGAGATCGTCAGGAAGATGAGAGCCAGGGCATAGAAATCCATGCCTCGCATCGGCGAGTAGGCGAGTTCGGTATAGGGAACATAGGCGAACCAGCCGCCATGAGGCGCCTGGCCCATGAAAAAACCGACATAAAGGAGGGTGCCGGAGAGCAGGTACGTCCAATAGGAAAAGGCATTCAGTCGCGGTAGGGCCATATCGCGCGCACCCAGCATCAACGGAATCAGATAATTCGCGAAGCCGGACAAGATGGGCGCAGCGTACCAGAAGATCATGGTCATGCCGTGCATGGTGAAGATCTGGTTGTAAGCTTCTGGAGTAAGCAGAGACTGGTCCGAATGGGCCAGCTGGAGCCGCATGATGAGCGCTTCCAGCCCGCCCAAGATGAGGAAGATGAAGGCCGTGGCAAGGTATCGCCAACCGATTTCCTTGTGGTCTACCGTCGCAAACCAGCCCCAGGTGGTCTTCGGCGTATCCCACACTTTTCTCAGGCGCTGTTGAACCGCGGCTGTGCTCATTATTCCCTCTTAGCCAGACACTACAGCGGTTGGACAGAGACAGAGATGAACGGGACCGGGCAGCCAGATGTCCCGTCTGTTGCCTAACCTCGGTTGCTATAGCAACCCCTAGATGAACCGATTAGCAACGTTATGACCGGCACACCTAAGCGAAAGTGGGTCACGCCAATTGACGCCTAAGCCTCGCACGATGAGCTGCCAATGCGCATCGTTCGAGCCCAATGCATCTCAGTTTCCGGGGCAGCTGAAGTTGCAGAACTCACCCGCGAGCTATTAAGATTTGCGGCGTTAAGAAAGGAGATCGCTGTTCGATGAGCAAGAACGAAGGCAGTGATGGACTTCCTCTTATCCAACAATCTGATGTTTGCGCCGCACTGCGGCGTGCGAGCCGTGCTGTAACTCATCTCTACGATCTAGTCCTACTGCCGACAGGATTGAAGGCCACCCAAGTTGTAATTCTGCTGGCCATTCGGCAGTCCGGTGAACTGGCGCAATGGCGCCTCGCCGACCAACTCGGAGTATCAGATGAGGCTTTATCGAGACGCCTGTCCACACTTCGGAAAGCAGGATTGGTCGTGCACAGGATCGGAATTGAGCGTACGGGAGAGCGTGTCTATCAGCTGACCGCAAACGGCGTCCGCCGATGTGAGGAAGTGACGCCTTACTGGAAGCGAGCCCAAACACGACTCCGGACAACGATTGGCTCAAAAGAATGGGAAGCGCTCTTAGAGATCACCCGTCACGTTGCAGAGAAAGCGAGAAGCGCCGAGCATCTCAGGTGTGTCAATTCGGAGCACGTGTTAGAACGCGGGACGGAGCACGCTAAGAGGGTGGGCGCTTCGGGTCTACGAACCTAGCGTAGAAACGAGGCTGCTCGTCACATTGTCTCGACCGTCAGAGTCGTCAAATGGCGGACGGATCTCGGCGCTTGATGTATAGGAAAAACAAAAATCTGTTTCAGAGAGGAAACGGACAGAAGGGCACACCGTGGGTCTATGGGTGTGCTATCTAAACAAAGTTAGAGCCGCGGCTGGTTGAAGGTGGGACGTGCGGTTGAAGTCTTAGGATGGTATTGAGGAAGTCGGACAGTTGTGCCTACCAAAACCTCGTTCTCGCTGAACTGATTGCACATAACGCAATATGGCAATAGGCTTTGGTAATGTTCCCGGCCTTGGTTTGCTTGCTCGCTACTCTTCGTGATTCGCTCCGTACGCGAGTTGCACTGCAGGCAGAAGTCCTCGCTTTGCGCCATCAACTTGTCGTTCTCTAGCGCAGCAACCGGCAACGGCGACTCCAGTTGTCGGCCTTTGATCGTCTTCTCTGGGTTTGGCTCTCGCGTATTTGGCCGGACTGGAAAACAGCGCTTCGCATCGTGAAACCAGAAACCGTGATCGCGTGGCACCGTAAAGGCTTTCGGTTGTACTGGTCTTGGAAGAGTCGTCCCCGTCATGGTCGTCCGCCGGTAACGACCGAGGTGAGGGAGCTGATTCGACGCATCAGCGCCGCCAACCCAGGCTGGGGTGCACCACGCATTCACGGCGAGTTGGGCAAGCTTGGCATCAAAGTCTCGGAGACAACAGTCGCCAAGTACATGGTGCGGCACCAGCACCCGCCTTCCCAGACGTGGCGTACCTTCTTGAGCAATCACATCAAGGAGTTTGTCTCTGCAGATTTCTTCGCGGTTCCGACCGCTACGTTTCGCTTGCTGTTTGTGTTCGTCATCTTTTCTCATGACCGTCGCCGTCCGGTTCACTTCGCGGTCACCAGCCATCCGACCGCGGAATGGACAGCCCAGCAGCTCTTGCAGGCCTTTCCCTGGGACACGGCTCCGCGTTATTTGTTGCGCGATCGTGACAGCAATTACGGCAAGGTATTCCGTGAAACGGCCCTTGGACTTGGGATCAAGGAAGTGCTTTGTGCTCCGCGATCACCCTGGCAGAACGCCTACGCAGAGCGGCTAATCGGGTCGATACGGCGAGAATGTCTGGATCGCGTGATTATCTTTCACGAGCCAGGTCTCAGGCAAGTCTTGAGATCGTATTTTGAGTATTACGCTCTCTCGCGAACTCACCTGTCACTTGAAAAGGACGCGCCGATTCCTCGCGCAGTTCAGTCACCTGAGTTGGGGAATGTGGTCGAGTTCCCCGAAGTCGGCGGCCTACACCACCGATATGAGCGCCGTGCTGCGTAAAACGAGAGGACTTTCAGGTGATTCATGCTGAATCGCTCGGCCATCGCAGTCATGCCAAGGCAGCCCTTTCTGGACTGGCTGCACGCGGCCGATCCAACCAGCGTCGACATTACATTGCCTGAAGTAGTTGCAGATCCGACGATCTACTTGATCCCAGAATGTGACTCAGAGGAAGACATTCATAAGTTTTTGCGCGAACTGTGCGAGGAGATTTTCGTCGAGCAGTTGGCTAGTTGGCTGACCGATGAGGAGAGTTGGCCGCAAGACCGTAGTTTTGATGCATTCTGCCATTGGTTTGACTGGCAACACCATTCGATGCTGATTGATCTCTGCGACGAGCCGCTGACGGACGAGTTGGCCTGATTTTGCCGAGTGTGCAGTACGGGCTGGCGAGCAGAGAGATCTAAACCGATCGACGCCCGCAAGGTCAGCGATGCGTCGCACTTAGTGCAATCGGTTTAGCCAGAACGAACTTTCTGGTAGGGGCAGGAGTGATGGGGGATCTCCTGATCGAAACCCAGACCGGTGAACCAAATCAGCCGTTATCCTGCCCAGTGGTGCCACCACGTGGGATCGCCGTAATGTATGGGAGCGCGGCTGTTGGGTCGGCTATTCCACTGGGCCCATTCCGGTGGACAATCGACCTGAAGCTCCCGCGCGCTCCATCGGCCGTTGCGCAGCACAAAGACCAGGCGGCAGTCCATTATTATGCCGTCGACAGCGGCCCCCTCAATCCGGCGCCCTACGACGGCAACTCGCACAGCCAACTCAACACGCTCTTGCGCAACGTTGCTGTACAGCAGACTTTCAACCAGGAGGTGCAAGTCGCGCACCGCTGCGGTCTGCGCATTTACCACCCGTTCCAGACATACCATGTCGCGCGGCGTTCCCTTGATGTATACCTGCGCCGTCGAGAGATACTCCTTGATTGGCTTCCAGTTCTTATGGCGCAGCGGCCCCGCTAAACTACTAACGTCTCGGGAAATTTCCTTGATGGCCGCTTGGGGATCGTTCTGCATTCGCCCTCCAGCAGTGTATGATTCTATACTCTGAGGCTCCCTATGGTTTCCGCGGATCTTCCGCCTCGACTGGCTGAGGTAGTTTCCCTGGTGGGGCAGAATCCGACTCCGCCAGGAGCGCGGATCGTCGATGCCGATTCACTCGACCCCGCGAGTATCTTGCAGTTTCTGGCGACCGAGTTGCGCCCCACTATAATCCGCAAATATCTGAAGGGTACTCCCCTCGAGAATCTGACCTTCGAGCGCGTCCGGCGAAGGGCTGGAGGGCACTGGCTTTCAGCCGCCGATAAGCCTCGTATCGCTTCCCAGGTTTATGCGGACGAACTTGACAGCAAACCAATGCTGCTGAGGGATTATCTCGATAACGAGGTCTTATCCCCAGGTCCGGCGGACGCCTTGCTTTACGAAAAGTATCGAAACCTTCGGATCTCCAAAGAATTTCGTAAGGACCTCGGGTTGATTCGCCCGCCGTTTCTCCCGCGCGAAGAGGTCAGGCCGCCGTGCATCTGGATCGGCAAGGGTGGTAGCTCTACCTGCCTGCATACCGATCCCAACGACAACTTCGTGCTTGTATGCATCGGTACGAAGCGCTTCCATCTGTTTCCCCCCAGCGATTTGCGTTGGCTTTATCTCGGCCAAATCTCTACCTCCTTGCTACTGACCAGTCCGATCGACCCGCGCGATCCGGATCTGCAACGCTACCCGGATTTTCGAAACGCCCGCGGAGATCTCGTAGAATTACAAGCGGGTGACTTGTTTTTCCTGCCGCTCGGATGGGCCCATTTCGTCGAGTCCCCAAGCGCGTCCTTCACATACAATTACTGGCTGAAACCCGATGCTACCCCCTTCTTCAAGCGAACTGCCTCAAGCTCCATATCCGCTGTCCGCGCCGACAATGATTGACAAGACCTCGGACAAGGTAGAAGACCTAGTCGAGCTTCTGCAATGGCGGGACCGTTATCAGCCCGATCTCCCCGCCTTCGGATTTCTCGACCGGGACCTGGAGGTCTGCGAGACCGATACCTACGGTTCACTCACAGCGTGGTCGCGCTCGATCGCGGCATACCTCCGGGAGAACGGAATCGGCAACGAGCCGGTGGTCCTGGCGTACCCGCCGGGTCTCGCTCTAGTGCGAAGCCTATGGGGTATTTTGTTTGCGGGAGCGATCGCTGTACCGGCATACCCTCCAGTAAACAAACGCAGCGCTGAGCTTCTGGAGCACATTCTGAGAGATTCGGGAGCGCGTTTTGTTCTGGCGGACGCCATCGCCGCGGAGTCGTATCGCACAGCCGTGGGCGTGCGCGCGGGAGTCACTTGGCTCAACTGCGAAGGAGAGTCGCCCGACCTCGGCGCCAGTCCGGAGATATCTCTGCCTGGCGCGGCTGCGCCCGCGATTTTGCAATACACGTCCGGATCCGTAGAAAATCCCAAGGGCGTCGTGCTGACGCACGCAAATATCCTCGCCAACTCTCGCCTCATTTACCGCAGCTTCTTTCATACATCAAAGAGTCGTGGCTTGATCTGGCTGCCGCCCTATCATGATATGGGCCTCATCGGTGGCATCGTACAGCCCGTCTACGGTGGTTTTCTCACCAATCTCATGTCGCCCCGGACATTCCTGCGCGATCCTCTCAACTGGCTGAAGACCATCACCACCACGCGGGCCACAACTAGCGGCGGACCGAACTTCGCCTATGAGAGATGTCTGCGAATTCCCTCCGATAAGCTCAACGAAGCCGAAATCGATCTTTCGAGCTGGCAGGTCGCGTTCAACGGCGCCGAGCCCATCAGTGCCGCAACCATCCGCGCATTCATTGCGAAGTACGCTCCCTTCGGTTTTGCAGCACGAAGGTTTATGGCTTGTTACGGACTGGCGGAGGCGACGTTGTACGTCAGCAGCTCGCACAAGATGCGTAAGCCCACCTTTGTCGCGGTCGATGCCGAATCCCTGCGCCGGAACGAGGTTCGTCTCAAGGAAGAGGAAACGCCGGGTACGCAGCTCCTGACAAGCCATGGCACCGTGGGGCCGACGATTAAGATCGTAAATCCCGATAGCCTTCGACTTTCACGTCCGTTTGAGGTCGGAGAAATCTGGATTAGCGGCGAAAGTGTAGCGAGCCACTATTGGGGACGGGAGAAGGAAAGCCGGGAGGTTTTTGGCGGCCGTCTGGCAAACGACGATATTGCTTATCTACGCACGGGCGATGTGGGCTTCATTCACCGCGGCGAACTCTACATCACCGGCCGTCAGAAGGACCTGATCGTGGTGGCTGGGCGCAACCATTACCCTCACGATATTGAAGCCACAGTGCAGAGCTCACATCCCATCCTAGAGGGTGGCACGGGCGCGGCATTCTCGACAGCTCCTCTCGACAGCGGCAAGGAGCGCTTGGTCGTCGTGCAGGAGATACCCCGCGAATATGAAGCCGGTCTCGACCCTGGACCGGTTTTGGAGGCGGCGTGCGTGGCCGTTTTCGAGCGGCATGGGCTCAGTCTCTCGGAGCTGGCGCTGACTGCCCAGGGTTCGGTCCCGCGAACGCGTAGTGGTAAGGTCCGCCGAAATGCTTGTCGCGAGCTTTATGCCGCGGGACAATTGCGTGTACTAGCGCGATGGCGCCAGGTGGCGGACGTAGCAGCGCAAAACGCGGATGAGGGGACCAGCGCGACGGATGAATCCGCGCCGAACCCGCCTTCGCTGGCCGGACTCAGCAGGGAGCACGCGTCGGCAGTGCTGCTCGCCTGGATGCGGCAAAGGGTCGCATATGAACTGCGCATTCCCGAAACGGAGCTCGATTCCAATATGCACTTTGGCCTCTACGGCCTGGACTCGTTGATCGCGGTCACGATGACTTCCCTACTTTCGCAATCGCTCGGCCTGGAGTTGGAAGTGACACTGCTTTGGGACTACCCTAACTTCAATCTGTTGAGCTCCTACTTGATCGACCGCTGCTTTTCGCAGCCGGGATGGAGCTCACAAGCGAGCGCTCCTCATTGATTTGTTCCGAGTGACTATGAAGCGTCGAGCATTTGACGAACTGAACAGCCGGAGCCGGGTGGCGGCCGCCGTCCACTTTCGTCAAAGCCGTCTGCGCCGAGAGAACGGGCTCACGCCCGGCTTCGGTCTATGCGCAGCTCTGGTCGAAATCTGGTGGGAAGGCGCGCGCAACGGCGGCGATGTGCTCCCGTCACTTCAACTTCCAAGACCCGAATTCATGCAGGAGATCATCTCGCGGCAGTGTCAAAGCGCCTATCTCCAACATCTGCCCGCGGAGGAGCCTGATGTCAAACCCGCCGACCGTGCACTGTTAGAGCTCAAGTATGGAACCTCGAATCTGCAGGAAGTCGTCGCGCTTAATGCCAAAGAGGGGACCCCGAGCCCACTAGAGATTGACCTGCAGCTGCGCCACCGCGCGATGCTGGTAGAGAAGTGCAGCTGGACGGTTTGCCGGCTTGCCCCTCCCGTAGCAGGGATTGCGCCTGCCCAACCGGGACTACGCCTGATGTTGCTTCGGTATGCCAAGTCGGGACACCGCATGGCGTTTGTTGTCGATGCGCAAGGCGGTGTGCTTTTTTTTGATCCCAATTCGGGCGAGGTCCGCTTCGCCAGCGGCTCCAACCTTGCGGACTGGCTCTCCGACTTCTGGGAAGTCGCTGGATATAGCCGCCGCGCCCCCACGGTCTGGCTTTATCGCTTCACGCCATACGCACTGGCAGAGACTTCAACCCGTGGAAACTGAGCGTCGAGTGCCAAATCGGAGCTTCGTCTGCGAGTTGTAGGTGCGGGAATCGCTCGAGTAACAGTTGAACCCCAATCTTGGCTTGCAACTTGGCAAACCAGGAACCCAGGCAGGTATGCCGTCCCGCGCCGAATGCCAGGTGAGGATTTGGACGTCGCATAATGTCGAACCGATCCGGATCTTCGAAGATCTCGGGGTCCCGGTTAGCCGCGCCCAGGATCATCATCACCTGCTCGCCCTTGCGCAGCATTCTGCCGCCAACTTCGCGATCGGCCAACAGCGACCTCCACGCGACCTGCTGCGGCGATTCGTAGCGAAGCATTTCCTCAATGGCCCCGTCGATCAGCTGCGGGCGCGCTCGCAATGACCGCAATTGATCGGGATTCCGCAGCAAGGTGTAGATGCCGTTGCCGATCAGATTCACGGTGGTCTCGTGGCCGGCTGGGAACATCAGGATCAAGTTGGCCAAAGCCTCATCCATCGCGATTTCGCCTCTCTCGAGAGCGTCTGCCATGCATGCGGGAAAGGTGTCGTCGATCGGCCCCTGGTCCAGCCGGTCGCGCAAATAACCTTCGAAATCGTGAATACTTTGCTCCGCGTCCTTCAGGGAGTGGAGCGCCGGTAGAGGTTCAATAAGCCCCGAGACGTCCACTGACCATTGCTTCACCTGGGCACGGTCATAACCAGCCACGCCGTAAACGTATGAAACTACCTCAACTGGAAACGGAACGGCAAAGCCGGCTATTACATCGAATCCGGCACTGGTGTCGAGCATTTCCAGACGCCGGCAGGCGAACTCTTTAATCGTAGACGACAAGCTCCCCACGTCCTTTGGGGCGAACGCTTTCACCACGGATTTTCGCAGGCAGGCATGGCCCGGAGGATCGGTGTTAAGAACGGATCGGGTCAAGAGCCGGGCCACCGGCTCCTTGTTTTTGTAACGCTGTTCGAAGCCCATCCAGTTGCGGAGGTCGGAGCTGAAGTCCGCATCGTTGAGAATCGCTTCGATATCCCGATAGCGCGTAAGGACCCAGGTTCCCATGAAGCTTTTATGCACTGGGTCATGCTCGCGCAGTTCGCGATACTGCCGGTACGGGTCAGCGTAAAAATCCTTTCCATACGGATTGAACCGGACCGTGGGGGTTGACATACTCAGGCGTTCCCTTCTTAGAGTCCTTCCAAACGTGCGAAAATCATGCCGCCTATCTCCAGACGCGTGATGTGACCGCTCCCAGAACGATGAAAGCGAAGTCGCTCCCCTTCGAAGAGCCCGCGCGTCTGAAGATACACGTCGGGTGCGAGCGGCTGCAATTGCGTCTCGTGCAGCGGGCCGCACAAACAGTACAGCCGATTGCAGCGGACGAAGATCTCGGCTGTGGCGTAGCTTGGGCAACAGTATCGGCCGATCGCTTCGCGCCAGGGCACCGGTACTTCCTCACGGATCGGGTTTCCGCTGCCGGCAAAGTAGTTGGGACCGGCCGAGCAGGCGCGCGCCCGGCCGTCCCGCAACGAGAAACGCACGACATATTCTCGTAAAGGACCGCCTTCCGGAACAAAGGTTCTGGCGCCTTTGCGACGAAGGCTGAAACATGCGTCGCCCAACTTTGCGGAAAGGCCGTCGCCGTTCGTCCGCACCCGAAGCAAACTCCGGCCGCCGCCGAAACTGCCCGCGAAAGAAGCCAGAGATTCGGCGGACTCACCCACCCATGACTTGCCGGTTGCCACTTCCAGCGCGCGCAGCAACTCAGGTGAGGCATTGGACCGATTGCAGAAAGCCACCGCAGCGACTGCACGCTCCGGGTCCGCAATCGCCAGGGCGCTATAACCAGAATTCGATCCGGTGTGGCGCAGACGAACGCCTTCGCGAGAAGTGCGCACGTGAAACGCGAGACATGCGCCAGCTCTTAGTCTGCCTGCGCGTTCCATGTGCGCAACTCGAAACTGGTCCCGCATGCGCGCGGTTACCGGTCCCACGCCTGGGGAGCCTTCGACAATTGCGGCGAGGAAGCGGGCGTAGTCTTCCGCCGTGCAATAGAAGCCTCCGGCGCCTGCCGGTAAGGGAAAGTACGGGGCCGCTTCGAGCTGGTCGTCACGATGAACTAGCGCGTAGTACTCGCCGCGCGAGTGTCCCACGGGGGTGTTCCCGTCGGGCCGGAAGCTCACGCTGCGAATGCCGAGAGGATGGAAGACGTGTTCTTCCAGGAACGAACTAAAGCTGCTTTCGGAAACGCGCTCGATAATCGCGCCGCAGAGAAAATAGCCGAGATTCGAGAACTTGTACCTCGTGCCTGGGGCATAGACGAATTCGCTGTCGTGGATTTCCCCCGCGTATTCTTCGTCACTTCGCTGTTCCCGGCGAAAACTGCCTCTTGGCAGTCCTGCGCAGTGGGACAGGAGGTGGCGAATGGTAACCCTGCGCGCTGTCTCGAAAGGCCGCGGGAGGTAAGTCATCGGCAGATACCGGCAGGCGGGATCGTCCAGGCGGAGGCTGCCCTGTTCCTCGAGGAGTAGCATGGCGAGCGCCGTCACCGGTTTGCCGAGGCAACAAACCTGGAACGGGGTTGCCGGCGAGACCGACGGGCCGGTCGCATAACGGCAAACAACCTGTCCGCGCTCGACCGCAGCCAGGCTCAGCGCCGGAATGTTTGCCTCCGCTACGATTTGCCGCAATCGTATGGTCACCCGCGCGCCCTCTCGCGCACTAGGGAAGCCATGGCGTTCCCCAGAGCTTCGTCGTCCTCGCGCCGTTCTTCGCGCGTTCGCCCCGTCGCCTCGTCGAGTTTACCCGATTGGTAATCCGGATCTCCCGTCATTGCGAAGTGACGGTTAGCTTCCCAGAAGATGTACCCTCCCTCGGGACGGACCGTGTAGTCCACCGCCGAGATATCCGAGCCTGCCAGCAGCCCCGCGTCGCGCACCAGTTGCGCGTTCGGCTCGCCGTTACGGCGAAAAAAGCGGTCTTCTTCGACGGCTTGTTCCAAGACTTCGCAATTTCCCAAGTTCACCAGCCAGTGGCGAGCGGCGGCGGCCTGGCGCGGGATAATCCGATCCCCCACAACGTAGCAGCGGCGTTTGCGATACAAGCCGTCGGGATACCGCGTATCTACGTACTTTACCGCTAGGTCGAGCGGCAGCGAGCCCGCTTCCGGAGGAAGGTCCTCGAGGCTCCGGCGCTCCTGTTCGGCGGCCACACGCTCCGCTTCCTGGCGGTTCGTCGCCAGATAGGTCTGTTTCCCCTGATGCAACTTGTCAACGCGCAGAATGACCGGGTAATCGAGTTGCAGTTGGTGAACATGACGGAAGCGCGCAAAGTCGGCGCAGGGAATGCCGTGTTGCTTCCACAGTCCCAGTGAGGTCGAGTGATTATCACTGCAGCCGCGAATCGAGTTGACGACCGGCAGGCCTTCGGCGGCGCACAGCTTCTCGAAGATTCGCGCATAAAAGATGAAGTTCCTGCGACGGTGGCCGCGTGACCAACACAGTACCGCATGAAAGCGCGCGAGCCGCGGGTGCTCTCGCCACGGGTTGTGTATCTCCCAATCGATGCCCGCCTGCTCCAAGCCCCAGAGGAGCATTCTCGACGAGACGCGCCGCAGAAAGCCATGCATCGTTGTCTTCGGAGTGACAATAAGAACTCGCTTGCGGGCCATCAGTACTTCTGCCTTTCGCGGGCCGCGGGGGTGGCGCGGCGGACCATGGTCGAAACCGTGCCGTTAGTCGAGGATCGCATGAGAAGGCCATTCTCGGGAGACCTCGATGGCTGCCAGAAAAACCGTAATCGCGTGTTGGTCGAAGTCGCTTCGCATCGAAAAGCTGCCGAGGTTGGCAGAGATTCCGCCTACCGCGAGTTTGGGACGCTGGAAAAGAAATGCGCTTTCTGGACCGACCTGCAAACGGCGTACGAAGGAAAGTCCGGCGCGGGCGGCCCGCCGATATCTCTCGGCTTGTTCGTGCAAGCCATGACGCAACGCAAGGGCGCAGGCCCGGATAATCGCCTCCGTGTAGCACGCCGTCGAATAGCGCGGCGTGCCCGGACGGGGAAAGCCGCCGATGTATTCGGCGCAGGGAGCGTTTTCAGCGGAGTATTGCAAGTGCAACAGCCAGTCCACCATTTCGAAAACGAAATGCGCGTATTGCGAGGGGATACCGGCAGAGGTGGAGTACTCGTCAAACAGCCGCCATGCATCGGCCTGCCAGAGCACAAACGCGGTGGAAGGATTTTGGCGGAAGTGATTACGGTAATATCCGAATGTGCGCTCGAAGGCGCCGCTTACCTCGCGCGAAGGACTCCGTTGCAACTCATGACCGAGCGCCACCAGGGTTTCTCCCGGATAGTAGTCCTGGTTATTCTCCTTGGGGCTGGACCGGCTGATAGACGGCTCGAACCACCCGGACGCGTTCTCTAGCGCCAGCAGCGTTCGGAGCAAGCCGCGCCGGTGTTCCTCGAAGAGACTGGCCAGCGGCTCGAACTGAAGCGCCAATAGCGCTAAGGCCGACGTGCCGAGCTTCCCTTCGGGTCCGGAGCCTTCCGAAAGGTAAATGACGCCCTCGTGCTCCGGAAACGACCTCCAGCGCGGCAAAAAAAAGCGCATTGCCTGAACTGCGCTCCAACTGAACTCACCTCCATCGCGCTCGCCGAAGAATGCTCCCATCCAGGCCAAGGCATAGGCGCACCCGGCATGGCGTACGGAGCTAAATCGGCCTGCGCTGGATTGGTCCTTGATAGGATTGTAACGATAGAGGAAGCACCCATCTGTATCTTGGCCCAATATCAGGCGGCAAGCGGCGGCACGGGCGGAGGCGGCAATAGACGCCTCGTTGAGAGACTGCGACTCCGGCCGTCGCAGGCGCAGCAGAACCTGGTATCCGGAGGCCGATTGCCGCGATTCCACTATGTGCAGCCAGTGCGTGCGTCGCACGCGGGCGGCGGGATGACGCCAGGCGTCGGCGTCGAGGCCCGCCTTGGCGCACAACTTCTCCAGGACGACGGAGGGTGCGGTTAGGTCGGACGTAATTGCAACCGATGGCTTGTAATACGCATGCTTCCCGTTCAGGCGGATGTCAACGCCATGGACCCCGAGTATCAAATCCTTAGATAGGGCATTCGAGGTGGAAACGTCGAGAGGCTCGGCGCCGATCTGTGCCCATAACTCGACGACGGAGTGCGGAATCTCATCGGCCGTGAGTGGACTTCCAAAACGGGCGTCGCGACTACACTTCTTAACCGCGGAGACGATGGCTTTCGCCAATCCCGGACCTCGGCCACTCATTGAGGCACGCAGTCGTCCGTCGCGGCGAATTGTAACGTTGATCTTGTCGAAAGCAACAGCCGGAAGCGACGAAGCCTTGGGACTTTGCCCAGCTGAGAGTCCGTAAACGCGGTTCAACTCAGCGCGCGTGAAGCGGAGCACAAGCGCCAACCGCTGCTCCGTGAACTGCCCCAAGGCAGCGACCGGCATTCCGGGAGTTCGCTTCTTCACGCGGCTCGGCAGTGGAAGACCCCTCCCGCGCGCTATTGAAGCTTCGGCCATTTGTGCGAGATGGCAACGAGCACAGCTTCTGCGCCAGCCTCGAACGGCGGATTGCGCAGCAGGCCCGACGGTCGATAAGTTGACATATAGCTGCACATCTCGGCGATGCTGGAGGTCCTGGCGAGTTCCTTCACCAGCGCGAACCGGCTGGAGGGAGTCCACTGTTTGTTGTAGACCTCGATCGCGTTGCGATCGGCATCCGTCCGGGTTTTCACCTGTTTGCAGAGTTGGATCAGCTTGACCTGTAGCGGCAGGCTAATGCGATTGCCCTCCCGTTCCAGCTCCGCCGCAAGGTTCTCCCAAATTTCGTTGTCGCCGAGGCGCAGCCATCCCTGAACCGCGCTGTCGGCCTCTGCGATTTGCGCGGCCGTGAGGTTCTTGGCGTGCGGATTCGTGTCTGCCGCCGGCGGCTTTCCACTTTCCGGGTCCTGCCCTGAGATCGCGTACTCGACGTATTCGGTCTGCTCCGGCGTGAGGTTGGCGCCGGAGGCGCCCAATCCGGCAAATAATGTCTGCGATGCGGCATCGTCGCCCGCGACTAAGTTGCTGCTGGCGCTGATTGTGCCGGCAGCGTACGCATGGTCGTCATAGCCACCCCCAGTGTCTATGGCGAACACCCTGAACATTGGATAAGCGCCCGTAGTAGTCGGGGTGCCCGAGATGGTGGCTGCCGTACTGCCGGGAACGAATGTGAACGTCAAACCCGCTGGCAATTGCGCATGTTTCGGATCGAGGGCGATCGTGTACGGAGGTTCCCCACCCGACGCCTGGCAAAGACTGACGTAAGGCTGCAGCGTGGTTGGCCCGCTATCCGGCGTACATTCCAGCTCCAGATCGTCTTTATCGTCGTCGTCATCGTCGTCATCATCGTCGTCATCGTCGAATTCGATAGCCCACGCGAGCCGCGATTCGCCCTGCAGCACAGCCAGCAAGTGCTGCAACAGACTGTCGGGGGATACCTCAAAAGCCGACGGCGAAACCACTGTGTCCGACCGCAATTCCATTCCCTCTTGTGCTATTTCCACTTGGGTTGCCTCCTTCATCATTCAAGCTACGGCTGCAACGGAGAGCAGCTTTTCACGGATCATCTCCGCCATTGCATTCCCTAAGTCCTCATTATCCTCGGCGCGGGCAGCAATCGAGCGGCCGGTCGCCGATTCCAATTTGCCGGTGCGGTATCCGTCATCGCCCGTCATCTTGAAGTGTCGATGTCCTTCCCAGAAAACATAACCGCCCTCGGGCGAGATTCCATAATCCAATCCCACGATGTCGGACCCCGTGGCGCGCGCCGCGCGTAGCACCAATTCGGCGCGCTCCTCGCCCTGCATCCGAAAAGCGCGATCTTCCCGTACCGACTGTGCGCTGGCTTCGGCGGTCTCGAAGTTCAGAAGCCAATCCCTCCCGATGGCGTGCTGGCGCGGAATGACGCGGCTGCCGGCCACGAAGCAGAAGCGGTTGCGATAATAACCGTCCGGAAAACGTAAATCCATGAACTCCAGCGCTAGGTCCAGTACGACTCCGTTCGCGCGCTGCTCTGCCACCGCTTGAGCCGCCTCGGCGGGCGAATGCACCAGAAAGGTGTTTTCGCCTTTGTGAAGACCATCGCAGCGGAGAATCAGGGGATAAGAAAGCGCCACGGCATCGGGATCCGAAAAGCGTTCAAATCGAGCGCAGGGGATTCCCGCGTCGCGCCAGCGCCGGAGGTAGAAAGAATGCTGGACGGAAAAAGCCCCCACACTGTTGAGGATCTGCAGGCCTGCTGCCCGGTAAAATGATTCCGCTTTTCGGGCCCAGAATACAAAGTTGTTCTCGTCGTGGTGGAAAGACCAGGATAGAACTCCGGCCAATCCTTGCGGCGCAGGAAGAGGTTCCCATGGAGGGTGCAGCGTCCATTCCATGCCGGCTCGATCCAAACCCTGGAGCAACAAACGCCCAGCCATATCTCGCTCGAACAGAGTTCGATGCGGCGATGCGCTCAAGATGAGGACCCGATCAGGCCGACGACTCGCGGCAGTAGTGTGTAACGCAGGCCGGGTGCTCAACTCGAAAAACTCCGCTATTCCTGGCCATAGATGCGACGGAATGTTGTGCGGTCGGGTGCGGTGACCCTCAAGGATGTCAGCCGCAACTTTCGCAATGTCGCGCCGGTTGAGCCATTCATGCAAGGCATCGGCGACTTCCGGACGGGCCGCCGGACCTCTCGAATTATCGAGCGCAAGCCGAGCCGCCACCCACGCTTCGTCGAAGGTCCCAATGCAGGAGAACGGCTTGTTCGAACCGGTGACCAGATCCCGAATGGTTTCTCGAACACGCTTCTTCTCCCATGGATCTCCTCCAACGATGGAGCTGACCTCGGCCTCGTCCAGGTAGGCCGAAAGAACCAGGTACAGAAACGCGCACTTGGGACAGTTGCGGCACCACCGGTCTTGCCAGCGCCCGGTATTACAGCTCTTGAAGGCTTGAAAGTATTGCGGAAAACGCGAAAACGACTGCGCGACCTGTAGTCCGTAAAAGGGTTGCAGGACGCTGAAATAGGAAATCTTCGCCAGATTGCGACTGAGGTACCCGCGAAAGAGGTCCTCGAACTCCAGCGACTTGCTGTACTGATGATTTACCGGAATGCCATCGTGTTCTAGGTTTCCAAAGTTGGCCGAATATTCATTGCCCACAGCGATATGAGAGAAACCCTCGAGGTGAGCGACCAGGGCGCCGACGAACGCAACCATGGGAAGAAAGGGCAAGTGGCCCTTCAAGCGCTTCTCCGCGTGCATCTCGGCGCGGCCAAGGCCATGCCGCACGTGCAGTCCGGACGCGCCAGAGATCGCTTGCACCTTTTCCATGGCGCGGTTCGGTCGAAGCGCAAGCCAGGTAAACGGCGCGCCGGCAAAATGCAAGGCCTCCGCAGCGACGACGCTGTCCATTCCGCCGCCATTGCAGAGAAGAAGCTGATCGCCCCCGAGGTCCACCGGCTGCGGCGCTTGCGGACGGTCAATGACGAACTCAATGCGCTCGTCGAGAGGAATGCCGTTCACATACCTCAGCTCCGCAAGACCTGCACGGAACCAGGTTTCAAAGAAGTCGGCGCTTTCCGAAAAAAAGTGGGGTGGACGCACGACGATGCGCTCAATGCGCCCCAGACAAAAGAACTCGCGCGCGATGGTCAAGCCTACATGCGCCATGAGCCGATCACGGACTACTGGGTCGGAGCGTTCAGCGGGAATCTGGGAAACGTTACCAAGATCGACCCTAGGCCGATACTCCCGGCCCTGCCATTCGAACGAGTACACCACCACCGGGTAGTGATACTCGAACCCTTTGTAATCGAGGGTCTTCAACGGCACGCCTCGCCGGTGAGCGCCGCTTCTGCGGGCGCGGAAGTTGTGGCAGGGTACCTGCGATGTTCGGCAACGCGGCGGTAAACCAGGCGAGCCACCGCCGCGCCGTACTCGAGATCGACGTCGCGCAGGTCCAGCCAGCGGACGCGCATATCGCCCGCAGTGGCGCGTTCACGATTGCCCTCCCAAAAGACATAGGTGCCATCTGGCTTGATGCTGTAATCCAATGTCAGAATGTCGCAACGAGTCGCCCGTGCAGCTTGCAGCAGCAAATCGGGATGTGGCTCGCCCGCGTGCCGAAAACTCTGATCGGCGGCACAAGTACCAGCCCACAGGGCGGCGTCCTTGTAGTTGACAAAGGGCGTTCGAGAGCGCATGAAGTGTGCGGGAATCACCTCGTCGCCTACTACGTAGGCGCGCCATTTGCAGTAATAGTTATCGACAGTCTTGGTTTCGACGAATTCCAGAGCCAGATTGATGGGTTGAGGCGCTCTGGGGTCCGGGCCGCCACTAGCGGCCTCGGCGTGTTGTTTCCTAATTACCTCCTGTGCCTCCTGCGGATTCCGAACTAGATACATCCCACCACCACGGTGTACCCCGTCTCGTCGCAGAATCAGCGGGTAGCCATCCATCGTGAGGTCGTCGAAACTGCGAAAGCGTTGATAGCGAGCACAGGGAATGCCGTGCTCATGCCAAACCTTCAGGTAATAGGAGTGCCGGCCTTCGGCATTGTGGATGGTGTTAATCACCGGAAATCCAATTTCCCGGCAGGCGGCCTCGAACTTCTTACAGTGAAACGTGAAGTTTACATTGTGGCGCCAGTACACCGTAACCAACGCCGCGTCATAGCGGCTCAGGTCCGGCATTTTTCTCCAGGGATTACAGAAACGCCACTCGATGTTCGCCTGATCCAGACCCCACAGCAAGGTCCGGTTCTCCATCGGCAACTGGAAGCCCTCAAGAGTCTTGAACCCGGTGAGGATGAGCAGGCGAATGCGCTTCATGGGAGCCCTATCGATCCACGTCTAAACCGCGGGAATGCACATCTGACTAAAGACTGTTTCAAAAATCGCTTTATATCAGTGCAGGTTATCAGCCGTGCCATTGGATTCTGTTCTATGTGTGGGCTCTAGCCGCTGCCCTCAGCGGCTAAAACCATTTCACGTTGAAAGGCTGCGATGGCACAATCGGAAATCGTGCTCCGATGCAAGGCTAACCCACGACTCCCTTTGAAACACTCTCTAGTTCAATTCAAAATCGAGCGGAATTCTATCACGGAGCAGGTTGGTGTCCCACATATTTAGCACGCTACCGCAATTTTGTCTGGCTTCATTGCCAAACTCGGTTGCTATTTGAGAGTATTTTTCCGTAGCCGCTTCAAGCGGTCGCCAGCCGATTTACATTGGATTATTCCTGGAATGTCGCAAGTAAAACTGAACCACCACCCATCTCCATAGACCTTGACTTCTGATGGGAAAAGTTATTTACTTACGTTCTCTCCGCGCACGAGTCGCAAGCGGTACAAAGAGCTGGATTATAGAATCCAAAGTCGATAGAGGAGGGTCTTCGAATGCCTACCGAAGACGAGGAATCAAATCCCTTGGAGGAAACCTCCTCCGGTGATGAGCCCGTCAGTGGCGACGCTGGTGAGGAAACCGCTCCGGAATCTTTTGATACTTCGACCGTGAGCGATGAGCCGCCTACGATCTCCGAAGAGGTCTCGCAGGGTCTGCTGCGCGCCAGAGCAGCCTTGGAAGAGAAAAACTGGCAAGCTATTGCCGATTATTGCGGCGTTGAAACCATTTCCGTCGAAGGCCATCCGGAACCCGTTTCCGCCATCGTCGAGAAGTTGAATGCGATCACGACTAACCTATGCGACTTTGAAGGCGTGATCCTGCAGGTTGGCAAACAGGAAGTGGACGCCGACCGTGCCCGCTTCACCTTGCGGTTCCGCATCATGTGGAACTCCTGCGACGATTGGGAAGACCATGATCTGTTCGTGGACGCGCATCTCGGCTACCAGCGAATCGATGATGCTTGGAAGGTCAGCTACCTCTCCGTAAACCGGGCGTATCCGCAGCGTGAGCAGGAAGCTGCCAAGCCGAGCCCCAAGCCCGCTCCCGAAGAACCGCCGAACCCTTCTGTGACGCCATCGGTCTCCCCCCAGCCACCAGTTGCCGTTGCACGGCGTCGAAAGGCGAAGCGCGCCAGGGGACCTAAGGCTTTCGCCCGCATGGCGCCACCGCCACCACCCAAACCGCAACCTCCCAAGCTGGAACCTCCGCCCGTGCGTGCTGACCAGCCTATGACTGACGAGTATTTTTCTCAGGCGGCCGCGCAGTATTTCTCCCAATTCGCTGCTCCGGAAGGCGCCGAAGCGGTACAGAAGAGGTTGCAAACCGTCGGTTCCTCCGTGGGAGGCAAGCACCATCTGCTCTATTTGCCAGTAATCATGCATGAGGATCTGATCAAGAAGATTCTCGGAAACGACTAAGCCCTCGGAACCCCGTTTTCCTATGGCCTATGACACCCTGATCCAGGGCGCGCATGTTGCGCGCAATATTCTGATCACTCTTCTGGGCAGGCCCATCAGCGTCAGCAATACGGCCTATATTGTTTCGAGTCTCCGCTCGCTGCAGGCGATTGCGACCGCCATCGAAGATATCGATTCAGAGATTCGACCCTGCTATCGCAACGAGTACCGCCGTTTTGCAGCCCTTTTGAAGGAAACGGTGCGTCATCCCACTCCTCCCCGGCTGGCTGCGATGCGGCACTACATCGAAAACGACCTGCCGCTATATTCCAAGCTTCGGCAAATGCCTTACGACTTTGGAACGTGCCCGCCTCGCCCGTTAAAGGGCAGATCCTATTCCCGCATGTTGGTAATGATCGGTCCGGGAATCGGGATTGGCGACGAGGTCAGCTTCACCACCTTCTTTCGTTCTCTGCGCGATCACTTTCACATTCCCGCCGCCCGCGCTGAGATCTACACCTTTTCGCCGGGACTTTGGCAGACCCTTGCACCGGAGTTTGCCATACGAGGGCTGGCGGGCGCGCCCTTGGGATTTTTTGCAAGGCTGCGGCGCCGTCTCAAGACGACCCCGCCCAGTGAAGTGCTAATTATTTATGCCAGCTTCATGGGACAAGAGATGCACCGCTGTCTCTTGCCCTATCGTGAGCAGCTGGATGTGATCGAAGTGGCTCTCGCCTCCGGTCAGGCCTGGCTGAAATTGCGCGGCCAGGGTCGCGGCGTCACACACCGGGGTCGCGACCAGAAGACGCCGAACATGATCCGCGCTCTCGAGGAGTTGCTCCATCATCTATTGGGCCAAAAACCTCGGATCGCCAGCCGATCTACTTTGTCGTACCGCCTCAAGTCGGGAAAGGTGTTTCGCATCTTTGTAAATCCCTTTACCTCAAAGTTCAGTCCGCTGAAGCCTGAGCATTGGGCGCAGTTCATTCGCGACGTCCGCAGCGCACTGCCCAGGAGCACGTTGCTGAGTTGTCGATTGAGCCCTGGTTTGTCGCCGTGGTGCCTCGAATACGCCCGCCAGATTGTTCGGGCCACGGCGCAGCTGGTTCCCGACAATATCAAGTTGAGTATTCTGAGTGAATCTGACGGGGTGAAACTCAATAGCGAAAATGCTATTCAGGAAATGCACAAGGCGCTTGCAAAAGCCGACCTGGTGCTCGCTATTGACACGTACACAGCCCATCTGGCGGCCTATCTCAACACCGTCTCCATAGCCTTGTGCCTGAACCGCAATCCCGAGTTCTGGGAACCGGCTGTGCATACGTTTTGGGTGGATATCAACCTGGGCAGTAAAGTCGTATCCACGATGATTCGGGGCGTCGTGAAGCTGTTGACCAGGGACTTCCGCGCGGACCCGGCGATCGCCCGCTATGCCGAGGACTGCCGGAAACTGATGGAGTTGGGACACCCGATGGACCTAGTCACTGCGAATGGCGACGCTCCCGACTATCGCATCGCGCAATGGTCGATGCACGCCGGAAGGGTATGGAACTCGCTTCCCAAACCGCTCGCGGACGTGTTGGATACCGTGGACGCCGACCATTCCTGGCTGCGGGTCGGACCAAAGCTTTCCGGCCAAGACGCTGGCACGCGACAACTCATGTGTGGAAAGCTGGCGGAGTCGTGGTTTTTCCGCCTTGCCTGTCTGGCGGCAAGCGAGGGTTACACCAGGGGCGCGGCGCGCGTCGGATGACTTTCTCGTGCCCCGTGGCGACTGCTCTTCCTATTGCTCCGGGTCGAGGCGCGATTTCGCTTTGCGCACAATCAGGTCGGCGATGGCAGCGCCGACCGCGTTTCTCTGTTCGAGACACTCGTCCACAGAACGCCCGGTGGATTCGCGGAACTTTGCGGCTTTGACGCCCTTCCCCGGCCCGGCCATTCGAAAAGTGCGATTGGCTTCCCAGAAGACGTAACTTCCATCGGGTTTAGGAGAATAGTCCAGCGCCATAATATCGCAGCCCAGCGCACGGGCGGCGCGCCCGACCAGATCGGCTTGGCTTTCTCCCTCTCGCATAAAAGCGCGGTCTTCAGCTACAGACAGCGCATTGGCCTCGGCGCAACTGAGCTTGACCTTCCAATCCCGCGCAAGCATGTGTTGGCGAGGAATCAACCGGTCTCCAATCACGATGCAGCGCCTCTTCCGGTAGTAGCCATCGGGAAATTGTGTCCCCACGTACTCAATAGCTAGATTAAGCGGGCCTCGGGTCGAGCCTTGGCGCTGCTTGACGATCTGCTCGGCCTCGTCCTGGTTGTGCACCAGAAAACTATCCAGCGAAGAATGACATCCGCCGTCCACCCGCAGGACCAGCGGATAGCGCAGCGCGATCCCTTCGACGGCATGGAACGGCTGGGAAAGCGCACATGGAATTCCGTGCTGGAGCCAACGGCGCAAGCAGAACGAATGTCGGATCTTCCGAAGTTTGCGTACGCTGTTGATCACCGGTATTCCCGCGCAGCGGCAGTCGTCCTCAACTTCCCTAATCCGCTGGCGCAGAGCTCGCAGTTCCCCAGTCATATGGTGACACCAGGTGAGGACCACGTCGATGCTCGAGAGATCAGGTGAGGCGGACGAGGGATTGTAGATACTCCAGTCGATTTGCTCAATTCGCAAGCCGGTAGCCAAGGCACGACTGAGCGAGCCCCGCCTGAAGACGGAGGCAGTATCTAGGTTGGAAATGATAAGGAGTTTTACTGCCATATGCTCAACTAATCAAAGCCGATTCGCCCAAATTTTAGCAAACGAATGGCACAATCCCAGCCTACGAACTTGCGGAGATAGCTCCCGCACATTAAATTGTGATATGCAAATCGCGTGGTGTTTTGATATGTTCCCTTGTGCCTCCAGGTCAGGGGGCGGGGTTCTATGAGCAACCGTTCCGGGAAGGGTTTAAATGTTCTAGGATTGTGTTCTACGGGACACGGCGCAGCCATCGCTCTCGTCTCCGAGGAATTCGGCGTCCGCGCGATGACGCTGGAGCGGTTCACCGGCCACAAACATTCGCTGCTGTTCACTCGCCGCGAACTCGCTGATATAACCTCCTGCGCCACCCCAATCGACCGAAGTATATTTGACGCTCTCACCTATTCCTACCGGCGATTTCCCCGGGCTTATGTCCTGGAAGACACGTTCCTCCCCTTCTTGCGAGCGGTACTCCGGGGTTTGCCCCTGTGGCCAGAGGATATCGACCTGGTGCTTACTAGCGACTGCCATTTCGCCTTCAACTCGGGACGGACAAGCAAGAGCGCTTTCAGCGAACTATTTCCCAACGCCAAACTAGTCCGCAAGCTCGAGCACCACACCATTCACCAATGGCAAGCTTATTTGCCGAGCGGTTTCTCCAAGGCCGCCATTCTGACACTGGACGAGAGTGGAGAAGGCCTGGCGCGTTTGGCCGGGCGAAAGATCGCGATGACCATGGCGGTAGCGAGGGACGGTGAGCTCCAAGTCCTGAAGGAACATCTGCATCCCCATTCAAGTCCCGGCCTTCTCTACGGCGAGGTGTGCCGCCATGTGGGCTACCATTCGGGAGAAGAGGGAAAGCTGATGGGCCTGGCTCCGTTTGGGCGCGACGCCGTTTACCAAAAGCTCCTGCCTGAACTGCGGCTGCTCGATGATGGGTCTTTCCATTTCCTCGAGTCCGGCGATTTGTGTTCGCGGCTGCACCGGATCAAGCCGCGGCGTCGACGCGGCGAGCCGATCGAGCCTGTGCACGCCGACATCGCCTATGCAGCGCAGCGCTTGCTGGAAGACATTCTGATCAATGCAATGAAGGCGCTTGGCCGCATGGCGCCGCAGGATATAAAGCAGGTTTGCGTCTCGGGCGGGGTTGGGTTGAATAGTTGCGCCAATGAGAAGATGTTCCGTGCATCGCGTTTCCGGGATATTTACATCAACCCGAATCCCGGCGATGACGGCCACGCGATTGGTTGCGCACTGTATGGCGCGCGAATCCTAGGGAAAAGGAAGCTTCCCGTTAGTATTCCCACCGACTACCTGGGACCAGCATATAGCGATGAGGAGATTCATGCGGCGCTGATGCTGGAATCGATGCCCTTGCAAGAAGCTGCGCCCGACACCGTCGCTGCGATGCTGGAAGCGGGACGAATCGTCGCCATCTTCCAAGCCGGCTCCGAGTATGGTCCGCGCGCGTTAGGCAATCGCAGTATCCTAGCCGATCCGCGGAATCCCGAGATGACCAACATCATTAACGAGCGGGTCAAGCATCGGGAGCTATTCCGCCCGTATGCTCCGGTGGTTCTGGAGGAGAAAGTCGATCAGTGGTTCGACCAATCCGGACCCAACCCGTTCATGCTTCGCGTGGTACCGGTGCTGCCGGAAAAAAGAGCAATACTGGGAGCCATCACTCATATCGATGGCAGCGCCCGGGTGCAGACGCTCCGCCGCGAGACCAATCCACGGCTGTACGCCATCATCGAGGCATTTGAACGCCGTAGCGGCATACCTATCTTGCTGAACACCTCCTTTAACGTCGCGGGAAAACCGATTGTGGAAACGCCGAACGATGCTTTGGAGTGTTTTCGGTCCACGGGTATCGACGTACTGGTAGCGGGGAGAGTCATGGCCGTGAAATCCGCGGTCTTCCGCGCCGCCGCCGATAGTGCAGCCGTGGCAGACTGCTCGGCGGCAACTCCAGAGATGATTCGGGCCCGCAGCCATTACCAACAGCTCCGGGCGTATGCGCAGGGTGCGGCTTGAAATCCCAGGCGATACCAATCTATTGCATTAACCTAGTGCGCAGCACCGCGCGCCGCGCCCGAATGCAGGCTGAGTTCCGCCGCGTCGGATGGGAAGCGACTTTTATACCCGCGATAGACGGACCTAACACCATTGACATTTTCGAACTGCTGTGGAGCGGCATCCTGAGTCCCCACAATCGCAGCCTGCAGAACCCGCTGTCTCCGGCGGAGATCGGGTGCTACCTGACGCATGAACATATCTGGCGGAGGATACAACTCGCCCGAGAACCCTATGCACTTATCTGCGAGGACGACATCGTGATTCGCGATCCCGCCATCGATCTCGGCCGCCTTGCCCGGAAGCTGCCTTCATCCTGCGACCTGTTTTACTTTTACTATATGAACGATGCCCCCGGTCTTACCGCTCCCGCGTTCGACGTCCGCAACGATCCACGCGTGGCACGAGTGGGTTCGTATGACATTTACCGGGCATGGTCGTGCGGCGGCACCCAGTGTTATTTGATCACCGCGCAAGGCGTGGAAAAGGCGTTAGCATCCTGCCGTCCCATATGGCACCCGGTGGACGGCTATCTGGCCCGCATGTCATTTGAAGGACACATGATGTCGTTCGCCACCTACCCGATGGCGGTGATGGACGCTCGTTTGCACTCAACTATCGGCTAAGCCGCCCGGATTGCCTGATGATGCGAATTGCCAGCCAACTCATCCTGCCACCGACCATCAGACCGCGATGCGGAAGGCACTACAACCAGTACGGTTTGGTGCTTGTCGCCTTCCGCCGTACTGTCGATCGCAAGTTTATAGAAGAGATCGAGCGGATGTGCCGCGCCTTCGTGCACGGACCGCTTGAGCAGCAGGCGGCGCCTCTGCTTGATGCGCTTCGCGACTATACCGGCTGGTTGGGATGGTGTGCCTGGTGTTCAAGTCACCTCGCACCGCCGCTGGGACTGGTCAGCGACACCGACGCGAAGCGGATGGCCGCCGCCCTGCTAGTCTATTGCGGCCCGCGCCTGATCGACGACGCTATCGACGACCATCGCAGCTATAAAGGTAAGCATGAGACGCTCCTGGAGCGGCTGACCGTCACGTTTCCCGATGTACCGCCGGCATCGGTGCGGTGCCAGGTAGCGCTCCTAGGTTCATGGATGACATTTTACGGAGTGCAACGGCTCCAGCGTCACGGCCATCCCGACGCGGCGCGGCGCACATTGCGTCTTTGCGAACGGGTTGCACCCGGAGCCGTGCTGGAGAGCCTGCATGCCGCTCCGCTATCGTGGGACGACTATCGCCAGATCGTCGCGTTGAAGGCCGTCCACTACGACGAAATCCTGTACCGCAACTTGATCGATCCCGTGGAGCAGCCCTTGAAAGGCTGCCTGCTGGACATTGCAGCTCGGCTTTCTCGCATCGCTCAATACCTGAACGATTTCCGCGACGCTACGGACGATTTTGATAAAGGCCAACAGAATTTGCTTGAATGGTTTCCTACCGAGAGCGACTTCTGGACTCTTTGCCAAACCGAGACGACCGAGTTCGTGTCCGCCCTGGATCTCCTCCCTGCCGAAGTGGGAGACGCTTTTGCGGCAGCACTGGTGGAGACCGTTGACGCCGCAGCGCGGCTTGATAAAGCGCCATCCGCCCAGGCGGAGGCAACTTAGGAGCCACAAAATGTTGGCCGGTCACAGTATGACGCGGCGCTGAATGAACCGCCGCACTACCCGAACGGCCAACCACTAATCCCCGGGTCCCTCTAGGCCTGGTGTGAGGCAGTCGCGCCGCGAAGCGTTGTGGCGACGCCCTGTTCCATTGCGGTAAATGCTTCCTCGTATCCCACAGCCCGCAGGTATGCGAGGTCGGCTTCAGTGAAATGTTGATACTTACCTGCGAGATCTGCCGGGAAATCGACGTAGTCCGCACGGCCACGGCCGACCGTGGCAATCACCGCCCTGGCCACCTCGTTGAAGCTGCGCGCCCGTCCCGTGCCGACATTGTATATACCTTTGCGGAGGCGACCCCTGCCAAAAAACAGATTGACGCGAACTACGTCCTCGACATAGACAAAGTCGCGGCGCTGCTCACCGTCGTCATACCCTCCTGAGCCCCTGAAGAGTTGAATGATCCCCGATTCACGAGCCTGAGTCGAAAATTGATGGACGACCGAGCTCATGCGGCCCTTGTGTGCTTCGTTTGGCCCGTAAACGTTGAAGTAGCGTAGGCCGACCACCGTGCTCTGCACCGTAGGCAGTCGGCGCACGTAATTGTCGAACGCCAGCTTAGAGAATCCGTATGGGTTAATTGGATGTTCTTGCTGCGACTCCTCACGAAACACGCCACTGACGCCGTAGATGGCGGCGCTAGAGGCGTAAACCATGGGTACAACCCGCTGGAGCGCGAAGTCTAGCAATTCCTTGGAATACGCGTAGTTGTTGTCCATCATGTAGACGACGTCGGTCTCGGTAGTTGAAGTACACGCACCTTGATGGTAGATCGCCTCAAACGGTTGTTGATCGAGAGCACCGGAGGCAAGCCGACGCCGAAAATCATGTTTGTCAATGTAGTCAGCGAATTGCAGGCCGGCGAGGTTGCGAAACTTGTCCCCGGACCCCAGGTTGTCGACGATCAGAATCTCTGATTCGCCTTGCTCATTGAGCGCCCGCACCAGATTGCTACCAATAAAACCGGCACCGCCAGTGACAAGAATCATGAGCTATTTGCCTATGAGCTGCCGTTCCCTGCCACCTTGGCAATCAGATCAGTGGTGCTGAACCCCTCGGTAATCGGCACAATCTTTACGCGTCCATTCCACGAGCGAACCTCGCGTTCGCCAACCACCTGTGCCTCGGTGTAGTCGCCACCCTTGACAATCACGTCCGGACGCAACTGAAGGATGCACTCCAGAGGTGTGTCGGCCTCGAAGACGGTGACGGCATCCACCGCGGCCAGCGAAGAAAGAAGGCGGGCACGCGCGCGCTGGTCGATGACTGGCCGCGCGCGGCCCTTCAGCCGCCGAGTCGAATCGTCACTGTTAATTGCGACAACTAACCGAGCGCCTTCGCGGCGAGCCGCTTCCAGCAGTGCGACGTGACCGACGTGCAGCAGATCGAAGCAGCCGTTGGTAAATACGATCGTGTCGCCGTAGGCCCTCCAGGCCGCCACGCGCTCGACCAACTGGCGCAGATCGAGGATCTTCGCTTCCGCGTGCACAGACAGGCTGCTGATCTCGGCCAACAACTGATGCCGCTGGATGGGCACCGTACCGACCTTGCTTACGACTACTCCTGCCGCCAGGTTTGCCAGTTCCGCTGCAACCTCGATGCCGAGCCCTGACGCCAAGGCCACAGCCAGAGTGGCGATCACAGTGTCGCCTGCTCCAGAAACATCGAACACCTGTTTGGCGCGCGCTGGCGCGTGAGTCACAGAGTTTTCGCGGATTACCGCGATGCCGTGCTCTCCCAGGGTCACTGTCACGAATTCAACGTTAAGCGCCGCCATGCGCGATTGGGTAAGGCGAACCAGCACTTGCATATCGCTTTGCGAGTCGCCGAGTGCAATCGACAATTCGTGCAGATTGGGGCAAATGGTCAGTGCACCAACATAGCGCTCGAAGTCACTCCCTTTAGGGCCCACCAGAACTGGGATACCGCGAGACCGACCCGCATCGATGAGTTGGCGGCACACCGGTACCGTTAGTACTCCCTTGGCGTAATCGGAAAGGACAATGGCATCGACACGTTCCACCAGTTCGCCCAGCAACGCAGACAGTCGTTCGTAGGCGGTCGGTGGCGGAGCAAGCGTTGACTCCACGTCGAGACGGAGCATCTGCTGCTGGTGGTTGATGATGCGAGTCTTGCTGATCGTTGGCAGGTCAGGCAGTTCAATCAAGTGCGCTTCGACGCCGGCCTCCTTCAGCGATTGGCCAAGCTGAATGCCATCGTTGTCCGCACCGGCAAATCCAGCAACGATCGTCTGAACACCCAGGCCGGCGAGGTTCATTGCAACGTTGGCTGCTCCCCCGGGTGCCTCAGTGTGGTGTAAAGCCCGAACCACCGGGACGGGTGCCTCCGGAGAAATCCGGGTCACATCTCCCCAGATATATTTGTCCAACATGACATCGCCGACGACAAGTGCGCGAACGCCGGACCAACCATGCTGAATCAGTTCGACAAAGCTTTCCAGATCCCGCATCAATCTAATGCTCCTGCGCTCGCCTCTACCCTTAGGTTTGCCCGTTGCTAAGGGTCCGGCGCACAGCACCACCGAAACGATAACTATCGTCCGCGAAGCGTCTCGACTCGCCTCGATCTAAATGCCACAGAATTCAATCCACTTCTCGCCACGCCCCCTACGAAACTTTATGCGTCTTGAACAGTTCATTCTCAATAATTTCGCAGAGAATGTGACCGGTCAGAATGTGTAACTCCTGGATTCGGGGAGTTTCCATCGACGGGACGCGCAGGCAGTAGTCCACGATATCGCAGAGCTTGCCGCCGGTTTTTCCAACCAGGCCCACGGTGATCAGACCCTTGGTCTTCGCAACTTCTATCGCCCTCAGGACATTTTCCGAATTGCCGCTGGTCGAAATTCCGACCGCGAAATCTTCCGCCGATCCTACTCCTTCTAATTGGCGAGCGAAAACTTGACCAAAACCGTAGTCGTTTGCGATCGCGGTGAGTGACGATGGGTTGGTCGTCAGCGCCAATGCAGCCAACCCAGGCCGCTGCCTCAGGTAACGTCCCGCCAATTCCGCTGCTAAGTGTTCGGCATCGGCGGCGCTGCCGCCATTACCGAAGAACAGCACTTTATGTCCGTTCTTCAACGCTTTGGCCATGAGTTTTGCTACAGCGCATACCGTCGCAATATAGCCAGGGTCCTCCAAGAGACGCTGTCCGGCCGCAACATTATCTTTGATTCGGCCGACGACCATATCCCGCATGGTCGCAGGCGTCATCCGTCCCTCCCAGGACCTGTGGCTTGCAAATGTCCTTCTCCAGTCCCCGTCCGATTCGCGTTCTCTTTCACCAGGAACTCTTGAAATGTGAAGCGGTGCTCGTCCGGCATCTTAGATCTGGTTCTGTCGCATCTGGATTTGCAATTCCTCACCTGGCACACCCTAACTCACGTTCATACTAACTTAAGCCGGGCAACTCTAATCAAAGCCAGAACCAAGATGCTATATTGCCGCCGTTCCCCAAAAGACGGGAGACAATTCGGTGATGTGACATATCCCGTAGAAAAACGGTTTCCGCGACCGACCTGGCAGGTTCCGCGACATTTTACCCTAACCCCCAATCCTGTACACTCGCTCGTTCTCGACACGCTCTTTGGAAATTCAGGACACGTCAGCCTTCATCGTCCTTGGCATTACTGGAATGACCGCACCCCCGGAACTTCTCGCGCAATCAAGGCCCGAGGAGCAGCAACTCGACCGAGCGAAGATCATCAGCCCTGATATATGCGTACCGCTTTACGCTTCACAGAGGACGCCACTATAGCCGCGCCTGCGTCATCAAACAAACATAGATCACGTCGAAGAGGAGGGTCGTTCCGAATACCGCAAGGGACAGACCATGCATCCCGGGCCGGCTGAAGAACAGAAAGACGAAAAGGATGCTCATCACGAGATTGTTGATATAGGCCTCTTGGTGGCCTTCAGGATCATGAAATGTGCACTGAAACGTGAGGTATCCAATGGTGGAGAGCATCAGTGTACCGGCAACGATGATGAAGAAGTATGGCCGGAGCTGCGGCATCTGCTCGACGCGTCCCCAGCGCAGCAGTTGGCACAGCACGACGCAGTCGAGTCCGAGCCAGAGCAGAGTAATTGCTGTGTTGAGTTTGCTCTCCTGCGGGATAAGGACAGAGAAAACAAGCTCCCAGCTTAGGTTCATGCAAACAGCAACCAGGGGGATGCCATAGCTATGATCACGGAACCCCACGAAAATGGTGAAGATGTAAGCCAGTATCCACAGCACGCCGCAGACTGTGCCGGCCATATTAGGCAAGCGTGCACCTGCGTTGCTTTCCTTCTCCGCCACAAGCGTATTCATTCGCTCGTTCCTTCGGACGATTCCCAGTCGAGCCGGCCTCGCCATTGATTCGCTTGTGCTCTCGCGAATCCTCTATGTGCCACGTCCGAGCTTCTAGAGGAGTTACTGGAGTAGTCCATCCGCCCGCAAGCCAGTCCGTCGACGCTGGTACCACGAACAAAACTCAGCTTGGCTGTACGACGGACCGACGATCCAGCATGTCTAAACAAAGCCCAGGCCGGGCCCATCATCCCGCGCAACCGACACCATGTTTCGCGAGAACCCACGCCGCTGTGGTAGGATAATTCTCGCACGAGCGCACAGAGATTTATTAGCCGCTTACTAGCGCGCATAATTCGCGAAGTTGAGGCGCGAGAAGCCTCTTGTGCTACAAACATGTTGTTACGACAGTGTTTGAAGCAACAAACGAGGCTTCCGCGTGATCGACGATAGCACGACACAGTGTTTGTTGTTCCCAGAGAGTGTTTGTGCTTGCCCCCTGGGCTGAGACAACCAGTAAGACACTGTTCGCCGTTCGCTGAAAAATCCTCGACCGGCAAGCTGAGTTTACTGCACACTGCCCTCCGGTTGGTGAAGCGGAGGCGGGCTCTGCTGGAGAGCAACCCGCCTAGGAATAGCCAACTGGAAACTCATCGAGGCCCGATGAGGGCTGGGAGCGGTGACCACGGTTGACCGTTCCCAGCTTTTCTCTGATCCACATCGGATCGATAGATTTCCTCATGCCTCAGAAAACTCACAAAGAAAGCTGCCGCGCAACGGCTTCCGCCGGGGGTTGGGCCAGCAGACCGCGCTCAAACTCGTTTTTCCCGGCAATATTTGCTTCCCAGCTTCACATCTCCGGCCGATTCGAGGCTGGTAACCTCCGGGGTTCTGGTTCGGCAAAATTGTAGACACGACGCCATGCGCTAACTGACGCACGACGCGTTGCACTAATGACTCGAGTGTAGCAACAGGAAACTGTCTCAGGAGCGGGGGCCACCCCACTAGCCTGTAGACGAAAATGTAGCTGCAGACAGCCCCGCGAAACATCGCGTATCTAGATCCCACAACATGCGGCCGGCAAACCGTTCAAAACACAACTACCCGCTGTGAGCCTCTGACAACAGCATTCAACAAGTGCTGAAAACTGGCTCTTAATCAGTAGGTTGAAGGTTCGATTCCTTCCGCGCTCACCATCTTTAAAATCAATAATTTAGATAAACCCCCCCTGTGAACTCTGCCGCTCCCTTCACTGATCCACACCACCCCTTTTCTAGTATTTTCAATGCCTTACATGCACAGTTGGAACAACTGATGCGTAGTCAGTCGTGGGATTCAGATAGGGGATGAACTGCTTGTAATTCAATAACATGCGCTTCTGCCGAAGCTCTGTGGCTAAAGTGTGGCTGTGTTCCGCTCTTATTTTATACCTCTCTATATGTTGCGGATGACCGGTTGCGGCCGACGAAACCTGCGTGCGTTTGAATGCATTACATCCCCCGATCGAGTCATACACATTCGCGAAGAGCTCCAGGTTTCTCGACAACTCCACTCCGGCGCTCATTGACCAGGTGAGGGAAAAACGTAAGCTCTCCGGAGATCCCGCAGGATCAAGGGGCAGTGTGAAGACGTGGGCGCGGCCCACGCCTCCTACGAAGGAAAATCAAACTCTTCGGTACGCCAGCGAGGATCTATCGGCACATGTTAGCATCGGGCGTTTTACATCCAAGTGGCGGCCTGGTTTCGTCAACTAACAGTTAAGTTCTCTGTCGAGAAAAAATGGAATCGGAGCGTGAATCGAGTAGACTCGCACACTCATTGGATACCGGCGAGAGCTTGCCGGACTATTCTTATCCATTCTTATCCATTGCGGCGGATCGTCAGCGGGACAACTGAGATCAGCCCCGCTGAAAGTTTCTTCCTCGCGTCGCAGAAGCGCTAGGATGGGAACGCCGGACAGAGTATTCCGGAAATGGGCGATAAGATCACGCCGCTCCTGCCAAGAAGCTCCGTGTCCAAATCACAATAACACCCCCTAAACGACCTGACAGGTCGAGGCTTCGAGCGGCCTGTAACCCCAAAACGGAAACCACAGGATGCCCGAGCTATTGGAGAATGTCCTCACGGATCGACAAGACGCTGGGACGAAACTCTACTTGCACAATAACAGTCATGGATTTGCGAATTACTTCAGAGCATTCCTTCTCTGTTAGATCGCACAAAGTCAGAGGTCAAGTTCAAGAGACCTCCCGCGTACCGCCGAACAGGCGAAATCCAGTTGGCCATTATCGACTCCCGTCCAGGTTGTTACGCCGACTTCATCCCAAACTTCCGAAGGATCGTCATCATCGGGCACCAGTTGGTGAATGCCGACTGGAACAAATTCAGGCCGACAAAAGCGGTGAACAGGTACCAGTAAGGACGGACATAGTATCCAAGTGCAAGCGAGAGCAACACAAACACTCCCGCAATCATGCGAACGGCGCGTTCAACGGTCATGGATGCACCTCCGAAAGCTCCGGCGCACATTCAAGGGTCGTCGCCGGTGGTCGCTTCCGTTTTTCTACCATGTAATACAACACTGGTACCGTCATTCGCGAAAGTAAAGTCGAAGCTACCTCGCCTGCCATCAATGACAGAGCCAGTCCTTGAAAAATTGGGTCAAACAATATCACGCTCGCGCCCACCACCACCGCCGCTGCGGTTAATAGCATCGGCCGGAAGCGCACCGCTCCCGCGTCCACCACTGCCTGCTCCAGCGGTTCGCCGTGCGCACGCCGCAGTTCGATGAAGTCCACCAGGATGATGGAATTACGGACGATGATGCCCGCACCTGCGATGAATCCGATCATCGAGGTCGCCGTGAAAAACGCTCCCATCAACATGTGTGCTGGCAAAATGCCCACCAGTGTCAGTGGTATCGGGGCCATGATCACTAGCGGCGTAAGGAACGAACGGAACCATCCCACCACCAGGATATAAATCAACACCAACACCGCTGCGAAGGCCAGTCCCAGGTCACGAAAGACTTCGATGGTGATGTGCCACTCGCCATCCCATTTCATCGTCAACCGGTCCGTCTCAGTGGGCATCTCCGCGTTGTAGCGCTTGATCGCGTAGCCCTGCGGCGTCTTCAGTTTGTCGATGGCCTCGTTCATTTTCATAATGGCGTACACCGGGCTTTCTACTTCGCCCGCCACGTCACCCAGCACATACACCACCGGCCGCATGTTCTTTCCATACCGGCTCACATCAATGGTTTCGTTCTTGACGTCTGTCACCTCGGCGATGGAAACCTGCCCACCACTCGCAGTCGGCAAGCGCATCGAGGTCAGCGACTCAATTGCCGAACGCCCCGATCGATCAAGTTGCACCTTGATTGGCACGTCCTCGCGCGACTTGGGATCGTGCAGCAGTCCCGCCGTCGCGCCGTTCAGTCCCATCTCCACCGTCTGCGTTACTGCCGCTGCCGATACGCCGTTGAGCGCGGCCTTGTCCAGATCGACTACCACGTTGTATTTGGCCTGCGGGTCTTCCACGTACCAGTCCACGTCCACGACGCCGGGCGTAGTCTCAAACACTTTCTTGATCTGCTTGGCCAATTCCATTTGCTGGTGATAATCAGGCCCGTAAACCTCCGCCACCAGCGTTTGTAGCACTGGAGGCCCGGGAGGAACCTCGGCGACCTTGAGCCGCGCACCATATTTGTTCCCGATGGCAACCAGTCCGGGACGTAACCGCTTGGCAATATCGTGACTCTGGGCGCGGCGCTCATGACGGTTCAGCAGGTTGACCTGGATGTCCGCCTGGTTCGCTCCGCGCCGCAAGAAATAATGTCGCACCAATCCGTTGAAGTTGTATGGGCCTGACGTGCCCGAATAAATCTGGTAGTTGACGACCTCCGACTGCTTGCCTAGGTAGTGTCCCAATTCCTGCGCCACTCGCGTGGTCTGCTCCAGCGGAGTGCCGTTCGGCATGTCTACGATCACCTGGAACTCGCTCTTGTTGTCGAAAGGCAGCATCTTCACCTTCACCAGTTTGAACGCCACCAGTGAGCACGCCAACAACAACAGCACCACCACGCCGCCGAGGAACATCCAGCGCCGCGATGCGCTGTCGAGCAGAGGATTCATGATTTTTCTGTAGAGTTTTGTAGTCCAGCCTTCCTTTTCGTGTTCGTCCCCGGCGCGATCCGCGTAGTGGTGCAACAAACGCATCGCCGACCACGGAGACACCACGAACGCTACCACCAGGGAAAACAGCATCGCCGCCGATGCGCCCACTGGGATTGGCCGCATGTACGGCCCCATCAGCCCGCGCACGAACGCCATCGGCAAAATCGCCGCAATCACGGTAAACGTCGCCAGTATGGTGGGGTTGCCTACTTCATCTACCGCTTCGATCGCGATGGCGCTCAGGCTGCGTCCACAGTTCGTGGGCATGCGGAAATGTCGGACGATGTTTTCGACCACAACAATCGCGTCGTCCACCAATATTCCGATGGAGAAGATCAGCGCGAATAGCGTGACCCGGTTCAGCGTGTATCCAAATAAATAGAAGATAAACAGAGTCAGCGCGAGCGTCACCGGAATCGCGATCAGCACCACGCCGGATTCGCGCCATCCCAGCGCCAGTGCGATCAGCAGCGTCACCGACAGCGTTGCGATGAACAGGTGTTTGAGCAACTCGTCGGACTTATCTTTCGCGGTCTCGCCATAGTTGCGGGTTATCGAAACATTCAAGTCAGCAGGTAACAGGTACCCGCGTAACGACTCGATCTTTGCTTCTGCGGCGCGGGTAATGTCCGTAGCGTTCGTTCCCTTGCGCTTGGCCAGCGTAAGCGTCACCGCCGGATAATCTGAACTAACGCCGGCTTTCCCCGCCGCACCGTTGGCATAGAGAACGTAATCGTCCGCCTCTGACGGCCCGTCCTGAATTGACGATGCCACATCGCGCAAGTACACCGGTTTGCCCTGCGAAACTCCAACCACAATCTGCTGCAAGTCGGCTGCGGTGCCCAGGAATCGCCCTGCTTCCACCGCGAACTCCTGGTTGCCCCGCGAGAAACTACCGGAGTCGCTGCGCGCATTCGCTTGTTGCAACTGCGCGACCACCGCGCCCGGAGTCATGCCATAACCCGCCAACTTTGCAGTATCGAACGTCACCCGCACCTGCCGAGGCAGTCCGCCAATAATCTTGGTCTCTGAAACGTCATCGATCTGCTTGAGCTGGTTGTCCATCTCGCCCGCAATCTGCCGGAGCTGGTAGCTGTCGTAGTTCTTGCCCCACAGGGTTACGGCAAAGATCGGCACATCGTCGATCGAACGCACCTTAATAAGAGGCTGCGAAACTCCTAGCGGAATGCGGTCGAAATTCGAATACAGCTTGTTGTACGCCTTGATGATCGCGTCTTCTTCTTTTGTTCCTACGAGGAATCGCACTACCAGCATGCTCACGCCGGGACGCGAAATCGAATACACGTACTCCACGCCGGGCACTTCGCGCAGCAGGCGTTCCATCGGGATGCTGGCGCGCTGCTCCACCTCGGCAGCCGACGCACCCGGCATCTGCACGAAGACGTCGAGCATCGGCACCACGATTTGCGGTTCTTCCTCGCGCGGCGTGCGCAGAATGGCGAACGCACCCAACAGCAGCGAGAACACGATAAACAACGGCGTTAGCTTCGAATTGATAAATTGACCGGCCAGTGCTCCGGCAATCCGCATTGGAGTCTTCGGCTCGCTCATCACTGCGCCTCAACTTGCTTGCCGCTCAACTCGCGGTCGCCCGGTTGGGTCACGATGCGGTCACCATTCTGCAATCCCGAGAGTACTTCCACTTGATTGCCCGAACCGGCGCCCAGAGTGACAAATCGCAAACTCGCCAACTGGTCAGCGCCGATTACATAGACCGCCTGCATCTGTCCGCGGCTGAGCACTGCAGTCTTGGGAATCTCGATGGCTTCGCGTTGTCCGCGCGGAAAGCGCACTCGCCCGAACAGCCCGCTCCGCATTTGCGGATTCCATGGCAGATCGACTTTGACCGTGAACGTCCGGCTCCCCGGATCGGCCGTCGGAACAATTTGCGTCACCTTGCCCTCGATGGGTTGCTCGCCCAGAGAGTCGACGGTCACCGGAACGGTCTCGCCCAGCTTCACTGCGCCGATTCTGCCCTCATCCACCTGCGCTTCCAGACGGAAGCGGCTCGGATCTTCCACTACCAGGAGCGGAACTCCCGGCGCAGCCATCGCGCCCGGTTCCGCCAGTTTCGCAATTACGATACCGTCGAACGGCGCGCGTACTTTCGTATAGCTCATCGCCGTGCCCGCCTGCGAGACTCCCGCCTCCGCCTGCGTGCGGCCCGCGTGCGTCGCATCGCGTCGCGCCTGCGCCGCGGCTAGCCTGGTCTTGACCTCGTCATACTCCTGCGGGCTCACCGATTTCTTGTCGTAGAGCATCTGATAGCGCTTCAGCGTCGACTCGGCCAGCGCGTAGTCGGCGTCGGCCGCCGCAATCGACTCCTGCGACGCCTGCAACCCCGCTTTGGCGCCCGTGTATGCTGCCTGCTGCTGGGCCTCGTCAATCGACACCAGCACCTCGCCACGCTGCACCCGGTCGCCCTCATGCACGTTTACGCGCGTGATGGTGCCCATCACTTGACTGGCTAGTTGCGCCGAGAGCACGGCCCGCACGGTGCCTGTAGCCTCCACGGCATCTGACACGGTCGCCTTCTGGACTTGCATCAGCGCCACACCATGGACCTTCTCGGCTGGCGGCTGCGTGGCGGGCTTCGAGTCGCTACAACCGACCATTGTCATCATCGCAATCGCGGCCGCCGGCAGTATCAAGCTGATCTTGGTATGAGAAGTTCTGCTCATCATTGCGTCACCGCCGGGGAATCAAGGGTCAACGTACCAGTCGCCAGTTCCACTCCAGCGTAGCTACTATTCATGCGATACACCGCCTGCCAGTAATCGGCCTTGGCGCGATGCTCCGCTTCTTCTACTCGCAAAATGTCGCTCACCGTGCTCAACCCGCCTTCGTATCGGTTTTGATTGATGCGCAAGCTCTCGTCAGCCTGCCCAATCGTGCCGCGTGCCACTTTCACCTGCTGCTGTGCCGCGTCAAACTGGTAGTACGCGCTGCGTACTTCCAGTCGTACCGCGTCCTGAAAGCCGGCATAGCCCGCTACCGCGCGCTCCTGCATTGCTTTCTCACGTGCCAGGGCCGCGCGCTTGCTGCCGCCAGCAAAAAGGTCGAACTGCAGTTCGGCACCAGCCACCCAGTTGTTGGCGCCGGTCCATCCCACGCTGTGGGAGTCCTCTTCCCACGACCCAAACGCATTCACTCGCGGACCAAACGCTGCCTTAGCCATCGACACGCTCTTGTCCTGGGCGGTGCGCTCCCATTCGGAGCGCTTTAGGTCTGGACGCTTCTCCAGCGCCGTCTTCTCCAACTGGCTGACATCAGCCGACGGTAACACCCTGTCTTCAAGTGCCTCCATAGGCTGATACTGGGCATCAGCTGTGGCACCCATCGCCAGTGCCAATCGAGTTCTCGCCAACGCCAGTTGGTTGCGTCGCTCGATCAATTCCTGCTGCCGCGTCGAGCGCTGCACCTCAGCGCTCAGCAGGTCAGAGTCCACCGCCAGGCCGCTCTCCACTCGCGCCTTGCTCTGTTGTTCGATGGCCTCTACGGTTTTCACAGCGTCCTCGGCCACTTGCACCTGCTTTTGCGCCAGCAACACGCCGTAATATGCCTGCACAGTCTGATACACCAGCTCCTGGTCGGTACGGTTGAGTTGCTGCTCGGCCGCGAGATTCATGAACTTGGCCCGCTCCAGCGCCTTCCAGCTCTGAGTACTGTCGAAGAGGTTCCATTGTCCGGAAAAGCGAGTGGCATAGTTGCCGATCGGCGTTGGGCGGTTCAGCTGGTTCAGCGCAAAATCGGCGGCGGTGAACTCCTGCTGGCGCAGCTTCGTGCCGAACACGAACACCGGATCGTTGCCCGCGGTGAAATTCTCCGCAAACATGATTCGCGGTAGCATCGGAGCGCGCGCCTCGCCCACGCCGGCCAGCGTCGCCTTGGTATCGGCCACCGCGGCCTTGTGCATGGGATTATTGGCCAAGGTAAGCTTCGCCGCCTCCGCCAGCGTCAGCGGAACCGCCTCCTGCGCCACTGCCCCCGCAGCCACGGCCATCATGACGACAACTGAGGCGATCAGCCTCAGTGGCCCGCGACGACCATCGATCCATATCGAGTCGCCCATGTTTAAGCGCCAACCCTGGCCAGTTGATCGGCATGAACGATCTCGTAGGTTGACTCGATCTCCGCGCTCTGTTGCACCATAGCGCCTACTGAGCAATACTTCGTCTCCGAGAGATGAATCGCGTCGCACAACGCATGCTCCGTGATGTCCACTCCGGTGACGATGTGGTGAATTCGGACCTTGGTGAAGACTTGTGGTGGATCAGGAGTTTGGTCGGCTTCGACCGTCACCTCGTATCCTGTCACCTCTTGACGTTTCTTACGCAGGATGCCGATAACGTCGAACGCTGTGCATCCCGCCAGAGCGATCGCAATGAGTTCAATGGGTTTCGCTCCCGTGTTGCCGGCAGCGTCGTCGATCAGGATGTGGTGTCCGGTACCGCTGGTGGCGACAAACTGCCGCTGTGTTCCCGAGGGCTGAGTGAGTTTTACGTTTGCGGTGATCATGCCTGTAAGTCTCCGTTGTAATGCGGCTGGGCGCGGTGAGGATTGTCACCGTGCTCCGGTCACGCAGAAAGAACGCATCAAATCAGCGGAATGTTACAGGGTTGGAAAATTATTTGGTCCGGATTTTTCTCGGTGGTAATCTGCCCTGTTATCAATGACTTATCTTATACGGCTACAGTCACACCGGAGCCAGGCTTCTTTTTCTTTTTCTGTTTCTTCGACAACTCCAGCACCGCCGCCTGGTATTCGCTAACCAATTGGCGCCGCAGCTCTTCGGCCCGATTGGACTTGCAATCAGGGGCATACGAACGGCAGCGTTGTACCGTGCTCTTCAGGCTGCGGAGAAACGCTTGGCAGGGCTTACAATCGCCGATGTGGCGATCCATTTGCTCACACACTGCATCATCCACCAGCCCATCCATGTAGTCGGAGAGAGCTGCAAACAGTGTGCGACAGCGTGGCGGCCTCGCCGGTCCGGAGGCTGCATGAACCTCGATGCCCTTGGCAGCCTTCACCTGGTCTGACAAGTACTTTCGCACCATCAGCCGCGCCCGGTGCAGCCGCACCCGCACCGTACCTTCGCGCAATCCCGTGACCTCCGCGACTTCAGCCGTTTCCAGCTCTTCCATGTCGTGCAGCGCCAGCACCATCCGGTATTTCTCCGGCAGATTAGCCACCGCCTCTTTCAACTGGTCGCCCACCTCGCGATTGAGCAGGGAGGCCTCCGGATCCATCGCTTCGCTCTTGATGAGTTCCAGTAGCTCCGTGCCGTCCGGCATCAACTCGTCCAGCGAAATATTTCTGGCAGGCGCAGCCTTGACTCCACGATGATTGCTGATACACCTGTTGCGCGCCACCTTGTACAGCCACACTTTCAACGCCTGCGGATTGTCGAACATCGCCAATTGCGGCATCGACTTCATCAGAACATGTTGCATGGTGTCTTCGGCATCTTCGGGATGCCCGCACACTTTAATGCTGAACGAGTACACGGTGTCTTGCAGGAGGGAAATTGCTTTTTCAATGGCGGTGGGGTCTGTACCCTGCATGTATTCGAGAGCTTGCTCCACGTCACCGCGCATATCTCAAGCATAGTGGATACGCCGATTCGAGCCAAGACTTCGTTTTGAGCGCAGCAACAAGCTAGGCTTGACGCCTACTGGCGACCCCGAAGGAAAGCGGCCATTGGATCGCGTCGGTGCTTTTCGGTGGCCGGGACGCGAAGTTGTCCCAAAAGTCGGCTCCTGTTCCATCTGGATATTCGCGGGATCCGAAACATCTAGGCAACCGGAACGTGGCATTATTCGGTCTGCATTGCGTTGGCGCACGGCAGACGTGTCGGTCGAGTAGCGTACTATTCCGGCTGCCGCCACGCAAGTCAGGTACTCAACGATTTCCTGAACGCCCTCGCTGTCGATGGTTAACCAAGGAGTCCTCCGTGGATCCCATCCGCCGTTTACATTCCTGAGTTCCTCGTCAACGAAACAGCGAACCAAGTCCTGCTCAACCGCCTCTACGTTGGCTTCATAGATCACAGATTCGCCGCACAAGCAGGCCATAGCATATCGAGATGCAACGTGGGTTACCGCAACTTCCACATTAAGGCGTTCGATTCCGGCACCAATTCGACACGATAGGAGTTAGCCCTCAGGGCTTGATGTCCGGCTGAGTCTTTGCACACTCCCAAACACGAGATTCTCTCAATAACCCAAATTTGGTGTGCCACAGCAATACCCCCTTGTACCTCACTTGGCGCTTCCACCTGACAAGAGTTTTACGTGGACTTCAAGCATGTGCCAACGCACCGTGGGATTTCGCCTTACGCTGTTGTGCCCACTGCGAGATATCGGCGATCCCAGCAATCGCCGCATCCACTTCTCGCGCGGTATTGAACGCACCAATCGAGAACCGCACGCCACCATCTCGTTCGACGGTTCCAAGTTGCGTGTGCACCAAGGGTGCGCAATGCAGACCGGTGCGGGTCGCGATGTTATGGTCCACGTCGAGCATGACTCCAACATCTCCGGGATCAACGCCCTTAAGGTTCATAAGAATCGTTGATAGGTGATCTTCGAGCCTGTCGCAACAGTACAGTTGCACGCCTTCGATTTGTCTGAGGCCGTCCACGAGCCTTTGCGCCAACTGCATTTCGCACGCATGTACGTTTGCGATGCCGTTCTCCTCGAGCCAATCCTGACCGGCCCACAGCGAGGCTACGCCAACCATGTTGGGGGTGCCGTACTCCAAGCGCCACGGATACTCCTCGAGGTGGTAGGGATAGGCAGATCGCACGCCTGTGCCGCCACTGCGCACCTGTTTGACTTGTACGTGTTTGCGAATGCAGAGGCCGCCGATGCCCATGCTTCCCATCAGCGCCTTGTGGCCAGTGAATGCAACCACGTCAACGTTCATCTCTTTCATGTTGATCGGAATGATGCCGGCCGTCTGTGCGGTGTCTACCACCAACGTAACCCCGTGTTCACGGCAGATCCTCCCGATTTCCTTAACCGGCTGCACCGTGCCCAACACATTCGAACCGTGGTTGACGATCACGAGCCTGGTGTTCGGTCGAATCGCTCTGGCGATGTCGTCCGGATTCACGAAGCCCGCGCCATCGAATCGGACGAAAGTCGCTTCGGCTCCGTGGTCGCGCACCATGTGGTTGACTGGCCGGATCACGGAGTTGTGTTCGAGGTTGGTAGTAATGATGTGGTCGCCGGACGAAACCAGTCCCGGGATGATGAGATTGAGCGCATCGGTTACGTTGTAGCCGAAGACCAGCCTGTCTGAGGCATCCTCATCGCCACCAAAGAACTTGGTCATGCGCTTGCGCAAGCGGTCGAGGAGCGAACCTGCCTCCATCGCAAGGTCGTAGCCGCTGCGTCCAGGATTGACGCCGTGCGTGCGGTAGAACTCGTCCATGAAGCGGTAAACGTTTTCCGGCTTGGGCCAGACGGTTGCTGCGTTATCAAAATAGATCAGTGCTTTTTCCATAGCTACCCCTCAGTGGAACTCCCACTTGATGAACGGCTCGCTGATATCGGTCATCGCATTGACGATAAGTTCGGCCAGCCCCCCATACAGAATTCCTGACTTCTCCCAGACTCCGTAGTATCGAAACAGATCGCGGAATTGGCCCTTGCAGTTCGAACATGGCGCACACACGTATTTCTTGATGTCCGGGCTGGAACAATCGGCAAAGGCGTCGAGGATCTGCTTGAGTTTCATTCTTCCGGCGACCGAGAAGCGCCAATCTTCAAAGTTGTATCCCGACATGATGGCGAACCCTGACCCGCCGCCGCAGCAGTAGTTGTTCACGCCGTGCGGGGTCATCTCGCGGAACTGCGGACAAATGGCGCGCAGGATTTCGCGCTGCGGTTCTACGATTCCCATCATGCGCACCATATTGCAGGGGTCGTGCAGCGTGACGGGGAAGTCGTTCTTCGACGGGTCGAGCTTCAGCCGCCCGCCCATGACGATGTCCCGTAACAGCACCAGCGAACTCTCGCGCGGGATGTTCAGGTCACCGGTAAGAATGCGGTCGGCAGTCACCATGGAGGCTTTGTGTCCGTGACCGCACTCGCCCAACACGATCTTCTTCACCTTGAGCTTCCGGGCGGCTTCAGCTTGCTTCACGGCGATACGGGCAAACTGTGCATCGTCGTACCAGAGCCCATAGTTGACGCTGTCATAGCCGGCGAGTTCGCTCGACATGGTCCAACTGATTCCCGCCGCTTCGAGGATGATGGCAAATGCCATCGGGTTCTCGGGCCATGCCAGGATCTCGCCCGCGTTATGAATGAACAGCACATCGGCGCCTTCTTTGTCCCACGGCGTCGCGGTGGAGAGGCCAGTCTGGTCGTGGATCTCCTCGTCGAGGAATGCGACGTTGTCCCGCACCGCGTGTGCGTTCATGCCCGTCGAAGAACCGGTCCGGAGCTGCAGCATCGAACCCTTCTCGTGGATCTCTTTCGGCGCGATTCCCATCTCCATGCTGAAGAGCTTGCGGATTTCACGCGTTAACAGCGCGTTGTCCACGCCCATGGGGCACGCCTGGGCACAGCGACGACACAGCGTGCAGCGGTATGCCGATTCGAGCAGCCGACCGAGGGTGGCGGCGTTCAACTCGATGTGTTCTCCCTTGAGCCATGCCAGGGCTTTTCCACCAGGCTTGGCGTACTCGTTTACCAGGCCACGAAAGACCTCACTACGGAAGGTAGGGCGGTACACCTCATCGTGGCCGCTCGCGGTGTAGATTGGGCAAGCCTCGACGCAGCTCTGGCAGCGGGCGCAGTGATCGAGAGAGAGGGTAAGTTGCTCAAGGAATGGCCAGTTGTCGTCTGCGCTGAGTAGTTTTGCGAGGCCGGAAAGGAACTGCTCAACAGACCGTTGCTCTGCTTCAGGTGTCTGAAGGCGCGAAAGCCCGAGCGCAGAGAATCCGTCGAGCGAGGTATCGATTCGGTCGAGCACTTTTTGGTCGAGTACCTTGGTTGGAGTCAGCGTTTCGGTATCGTCATAGGGATCTGGCAACGGCAGGAGCCTTTGCGGCGACACTTCACTGAGTTGTCCGGATTGGGTGGCGATGTCACTGAGCCTAAGCACGTTTCCCAACTCCACTTCCGTTTGGGTCCGCGACCACTTCCGACCAAGTTGTCCCGTGGCCGGCTGCGATGTGCGGAGCCGCCCATGACGATCTCCGTCCTAAGTTCACCGCAAGCATATCGGCGGCGCGCGGATTGCGTGAACTGGGTGAGTCGTCCCAGCGAACGTCGTGCCACGTGAAGTACTTCATGTACGCGTGCGTCATGTGGGTGAAGGGGAAGTACGCCAGGAAACAGGCGACCAAGATCAAATGAACATGCCAGACAATCGGGTTTTTCCCGAGGAACGCTGGGAACCCCAACAAGTTGCGAACGATGTAGACCAAGCCGGTCGCTCCGGCATTCAGTGACATTATGCCTGTTGCGAAGATCGATCCCAGCAACAAAAGGTCAAAGATGCCGAGGCGGGTTGCGAAAGCCCTGAGACGCGGATGCAAGCTTCGCATGACAACCAGACCAATAGCGCCAGCCATGCCGAGGAAGCACGCCGCTCCGTAGCTGTAAACCAGTGCAGCATGAAATACCCCCGAGCTGAGACCGGCGGGCAAGCAAATCTCCGCTACGGCGAGCAGCGTGGCAAGCACATAGAGGTACAGCCCCCAATGCAAGAGCCACGACCACAGCCACAGAGCACGGAAGTTCTCCCACACGCCTTTGAGGAGGAGCACCTCCTTCACAACAAATGCCATCTCACTGCTGCGGTTGCTGTCCACAGGCTTTGTCCACCAGTCAGACTCCTCGAAGTAGGAGCCGCCGTAGCGTTGGCGTTCGCGGGGTCCTTTTGGGATGGGATAGAGTTCCCATCGAAGGTGGGCAGGCATTCGCAAAACCTTCACCACCCGCATCGCATTGCCGGCGAAAAAGACCACGAGCGCAACGGAGATCAGCACCACAGTCAGCATTGGTCTTCACCAACGGTCCACGTGCGCGCGGCCGCATGGACGTGGGACGCTTTGCTAGACACAGCCCGTCGGTTTGGGCAGCCCAGCTACTTTGCAGGCGCCCTTGGCCGGTCCGGAAGGAAAGAGGTCGTAAATTTCGCGCAACGAGTAGTCGGTTTCCTTGCAGAGCTTGCGAACCATGGGCGCAATCTCGAACTCTTGGAAGTAGCTGCGGATATAAGTAATGATCTTCCAATGGGCGTCGGTGAGTTCCTTGACGCCGTCAGTCCGTGCCAAGGCAAGCGCCAACTGGTCGTTCCACAGCTCAGGCTGTTGAATAAATCCGTCTTCGTCCACTTCCACCTCGTTGCCGTTCCAGGTGAACAGCTGAAGAACCGCTTGTGATGAGTCCATGTCGCCTCACGCGCGCAGAGACTGCAGACACTCTCGCCAATCTCAATCGTAGGGAGGTCGAAACGAGAAATACATAAGCACCTTCTGATTGATTGCAGGATTGACGAGCAGCATGAAGGTGGAGGGTGCCGACAACTTTTAGTTCGTTAGGCAGAAGAGGATAATTACCGCTCGCAGTCAGGCTTTAGGTCGGACCGCTTCCACTCCTGCCTTTGTGCCCGGCTTCGCGATGTTGCCCCAAGCTAACGCGGTCGAGAGCACCATCGAAGTCGTGGTCGCAACATAAGGCATCAGTGCATCCAATAGTGTTTCCAGGTGCAAAACATCGGAAACGGCAACCTTGAGCAGGAAGGACTCCGCTCCTGTGACACGATGACACTCCAGGACTTCGGGATGCGTGGCGGCGACCTCCATAAAACGAACCAGATTCTCGCCCCCGACTCTGACGTTCACGAATGCCAAAATTGGCAGTCCAACGCTAGCGGGGTCGATCTGTGCGCGATAGCCGACGATAATGCCGGCCTCTTCCATTTTGTGCACACGCTCGGTTACCGCCGGGGTGGAGAGTCCCACGATCCGGCCGAGTTCTGTGAACGGCAGTCGAGCGTTCTGCTGCAGTTCGCTGAGGATCTTCCAGCCGATCTCGTCCAGCAGATGTTCGGCTCCTTGTTGTTGTTCTTTCATACTGATTCCAGACGCGAAAGTTCGGCTTAGCGACACAGTCCGTCGTTCTGATGCGAATCATAGCATCGGGCATATTCTGCGCTCCGGTCCGCGGGTCACCGGAGGCTGTGCTGACTGTCACTGTCCGCTGCTGAGCTGTGCGTGATAATAGTTCGTTTGCCCGAACTACGGGAAGGGCGAGTACTTGCGTCAACGCGACTGGGCCAGTGGGCCAGAAGGAAGTCTCATGGATACGAAGCACCTGGGCGTTAACAGCAGACTGGTTCATGCAGGACACAAGACGGATGCAACGGGCTCGGTCAACGTCCCCATCTACCAAACATCCACTTTCGCTTTCCGGAATGCTGCCCACGGCGCGGCGTTGTTTGCTGGAGAGGAAGACGGTTATATCTACACGCGCATCGGAAACCCCACCATCTGCGCCTTGGAAGACAGCGTCGCCGAATTGGAGAATGGCTGCGGAGGCATCGCTACCAGCTCCGGCATGGGTGCTGTCTGCACCGTTTATTTGGCTCTGCTCCAGGCAGGCGCACACGTCGTCAGTACGGCGTCCGTTTATGGCCCCAGCCGTGGGCTGATGGAGAGAGACTTCTCACGCTTCGGAGTTACTGCGACTTACGTTGACACTTCCGATCTGACGCAAGTCGAGCAGGCCCTGCGGCCGGATACCCGGCTTGTCTATCTGGAGACCCCTGCCAATCCCACCATGCAGGTCAGCGACATCGCGCGCATCTCGGAGCTGGCGCATGCTCGCGGTTGTCTAGTGGTAGTGGACAACACGTTTGCCAGCCCTTACCTGCAGCGACCTCTAGAGCTCGGCGCAGATGTCGTGCTTCACTCCGTAACCAAATTCATCAACGGCCACGCGGACGTGGTAGGCGGAATCATCGTGGCCAAGGAGAAGGATCTCTACAAGCGCTTGCGCAAGACGATGATTAATTCCGGGTGCAACATGGATCCACACCAGGCCTTCCTGGTATTGCGTGGCCTCAAGACACTTGGAATACGTATCGAACGGGCCCAGCAAAGCGCGATGGAAATCGCGCATTGGCTCGAGCAACAACCTGAGGTGAGCAAGGTTCTTTACATCGGGTTGGAGTCCCACCCCCAACACGAACTGGCCAAGCGGCAGATGAGTGGATTTGGTTCCATGATCAGCTTTGAACTGAAGGGTGGAATGAAGGCCGGAAGTCTGCTGATGGACCACGTCCGCTTAGCAACCCTGGCTGTGTCGTTAGGCGGTGTGGAGACACTTATCGAGCATCCCGCGTCGATGACGCACGCCAGTATTTCACCCGCAGACCGGCGCACGGCCGGTTATAGCGACGGGCTGGTGCGTTACTCGGTCGGCATCGAAGACGTCGCAGACCTGATCGCCGATCTTCGTCAAGCACTCACCGCCGTCGCCCTAGTGGCAGAATTATCGGATGAAGAAATTGCAATTTCTCTGGAAGAAGCCGCTGCAACAGTTGGCGCATGAACGGGCGCCTCTGCAATTTCGGGCCGTAGCTTGCCGCAGCCTCCAGCACAGGTATCATCGCTCACCTCAAGGTCCTTCCGTTCCTATCTGAACGAGCTCAGTCCGTTGCTTGTGGGAAGTCTGCTGGCCCGACCTAGTCACTTCCGTGAGACGCCGATTACGAAAACCACTTGATTTCATAACACTGTCGGCTCCCTCGATCTGAGTAGACTTGACAGCTGCCAAGCAACCAAGGCTCGGGAGGAAGGAGCCGAACATGTTGATTATAGGTTGCGATTATCACCCGAGCGTTCAGCAAATCGCGCTTGTAAATGGGGAAACGGGAAAGCGGTGAACGACGACGCTGCACAAGGACGGCGAAGCCGAAAGGTTTTACCGCAACTTAAAGCTACGAGGTGTAAGCGTGCGCGTGGGGATAGAAGCCACGGGGCACGCCCGCTGGTTCGAACGGTTACTGGCGGAGCTGGGTTTCGAACTATGGATTGGTAATCCGTCCGAGATTAAGGCTGCGCGAGTGCGTAAGCAGAAGAATGACCGGCTGGATGCGGAGTTGCTGCTGAAGCTGCTCGTGGAAGGTCGCTTTCCACGCATATGGGTACCGAGCCTGGAGAATCGGGATCTGCGTCAACTGCTGTGGCATCGGCATCGGCTGGTGCAGATACGGACACGAGTCATGAATCAGTTGCAGGCTGTGGCTATGAATGAAGGATTGCGACGCAAGAAGGTGCTGTGGAGCAAGTCGGGGCGCGCCCAGTTGGAGTCCTTCGTGCTATTACCTTGGGCGAGCCGACGCCGGCAAGACTTGTTGGACGTGCTAGACCGCTTGAACCCCACCATCGATGAATTAAGCACGGCGGTGGAGCAGGAAGCCAAGAAACGACCCGAGGTGCTGCGGCTGATGACGCATCCGGGGTTGGCCCCCTGACTGCCCTTGCCTTTGTGCTGATCATCGGATCAACGAAGCGTTTCGCTTGCGGCAAGCAGATTGGCAGCTACTTGGGACTCATTCCCTGTGAAGACTCCAGGGCCAATCGTCAGCGGCTGGGGCATATCAGCAAGCAGGGCAACACGCTGTTGCGTTTCTTGCTTGTGGAAGCAGCCCAGGCTGCTGTCCGTTGCGACGAGGAGTGGCGACGGAAGTATTTACACCTGGCCATGCGGCGGGATCCCCGGATCGCCAAGGTAGCCATGGCACGCAAACTCGCCGTCAGTTTGTTCTGGATGTGGCGCAAGGAATGGAATTACGAACAGGATGCAAAATTCGGTTCGCACGCGAGAGAATCTGACTACGTCTATGGTGTGCAGTAAATCACCGCCCACTTGATTGGACCTCCCGCTCCCTCCTAAGAGGGAGTTCGAAGTAGTAATCATGATCGATGTTGCGACCGGAGAGATGGTTGGGTCGGACTGAGTTCCGCCTGCGAGATTACACGCGAGCCTTTGGTTGATGATGGCACCGAGTTTTCCATGAGAGCGAAATGGCGCGCTCTTAGGAGCGGATGCTGTGGTGTGCCTCAAAAAGTGCTTGACAGGGGAGACAGTGTTCAGAGATGGACGTATAGTCGGCAAACCGCCGACTGAGAGCAGACGACACGCCGTAAGGCACAAGTAAAAGTAAGGCGTTTTACGTCAAGTTGAGCTGACGCCGGCTGACACGAGCCAGTCTTCCGGCACGCCGTCACTCGTGATCTGAACAGGTATCGGGGTTGTGAGTGCTATAGCGATTTGCACTAAGCCGCTAGCGCGGCAGCGGTGTGTGGGGTGTTGATTAGGTAGAGTTCATGGACACCTGAGGAGGTGTCTATGACCGAACTACGCCAACGCATGCTGGAAGAGCTCCGGCTGCGCAACTTCTCCCCACAGACCGTCCGCGCCTATACGGCGACAGTCGCCGACTTCGCCCGCTATTTCCATAAGTCGCCCGACCAGTTGGGCCCTGAGCAGATACGCCGGTATCAGCTTTATTTGTTGAACGAGAAGAAGCTGGCCTGGCAGACCTTGCAGGTTCGCATGGCGGCCTTGAAGTTTCTCTATACACGGACGCTCAAGCAAACCTGGTTCGACCACGAAGTAGCCAAGCCAAAGGTGCACCGCAAGCTGCCCGTGGTCTGGAGCCGGGAGGAAGTCCGTGCCCTGCTCGATAGCACGGTGAACCTGAAGCATCGGGCTCTGCTGGCTACTCTCTACAGCGCCGGGCTGCGCTGCCAGGAAGCCCTGGATCTGAAAGTCACCGACATCGACAGCCAACGCATGGTCATCCACATCCGCGCCGGCAAGGGCAACTTCCCGCGCCAACTCATGCTCTCGCACAAGCTGCTGGAGTTGCTCCGTATCTACTGGCGTTGGCGCAAGCCCAAGGACTGGTTGTTTCCCGGGAAGCGGTCCGACCTGCCGATGCGGGCTTCCGGGGTTCGCCTCCTCTGCCAGAAGCTGCGCCGGCAGTTGGGCATGGTCAAGCCGCTCAGCCCGCATGTGCTGCGTCACTCCTTTGCCACCCACCGGCTCGACGCCGGGACCGATCTGCGCAGCATTCAACTGCTGCTCGGCCATCGCGACCTGGAGACCACGGCCCGCTACCTGCACGTCTCCGAACGCCGACTGCATGCCACCGCCAGTCCGCTCGACGATCTGCCGATCCGCGACATCACGACTTCCGATGGCGATGGCAGAAGAAGATGAGACAACATCGGCTCGAAGTAGCCGATGTCTTGCACGCTCACCAGAAAGAGTTCCTGCAACGCTGGGAACCGGTGGTTTCCCGCCAGCAGCGCAAGGCCCTGCGTGACCTCGGCCTATGTCGTACCGCCGCCCTCGGCGCTCACCTGCAGCAGTGCGACGCCTGTTCGTATCAGACTGTCGCCTATCTCTCGTGCCGCAACCGGCATTGTCCCAAGTGTCAATCGACGGCTCGCGATCGCTGGCTCAGCCGACAAGCCGCCAGTCTGTTGCCGGTGGCGTATTCGCATGTGGTCTTCACTCTGCCGGAGCAGTTAGCACCGCTCGCACTCCGCAACCAACGCCTGCTCTACGACCTGCTGTTTCGGGCTGCCTCAGAAACCCTGTTGCAGATCGCCGCTGATCCACGCCATCTCGGCGCACGCATCGGGATCCTCGCCGTACTCCATACCTGGAGCCAGAACCTGCGTCACCATCCTCACCTGCATTGCCTCGTCCCCGCCGGTGGGCTCGCCCTCGACCATTCCCGTTGGATCTCATGCCGACCGGGTTTCTTCCTGCCGGTGCGCGTACTCAGCCGCCTCTTTCGAGGCAAGATGCTGGCCTTCCTCCAGCAGGCTTATCAGAAGGGAGAACTCCGTTTTCCCGGTAACACCGCCAGCCTTTCCGACCCGCGTCAGTTCCACTCGCTGTTGCGTCTGCTGCAGCACATGGAGTGGGTCGTCTATGCCAAGCCACCCTTCGGCGGACCCGAGCATGTGCTGAAGTACCTGGCCCGCTATACCCATCGCGTCGCCATCTCGAACGGCAGGCTCCTGGATTTAGCCAACGGCCAGGTGCGCTTCCGCTGGCGGGACTCTAAACACAACAACCGCATCAAGGTCATGTCCCTCGATGCGGTCGAGTTCATCCGCCGCTTCCTGCTACACGTCCTGCCCTCCGGCTTCGTCAAGATCCGCCACTTCGGCTTGCTGGCCAACCGCAATCGCCGACCGGCGCTTGCTCTTTGTCGGCTGCATCTCAACGCAGTCGCTGCACAGCCAACCACGATCCTTACCCAACTGCAGCAACAGGCTGTCCACCGCTGCTGCCCCAGTTGCAAGTGCGGAACTCTGCGTATCATCGCCCGGCTTTCAACCTATGCCTTGGCCACCTATACAACGCTGGCCTCCACT
>CAWJXA010000007.1:0-312100 GCA_963846715.1 uncultured Acidobacteriaceae bacterium
ATGACCGGAGATTGCCCTTCACGCGGCCCGTCGACCGGTGAGAGATCCCAGGGCAGCGCTCCTGGCGCCTGTCGCAGCGCTGGCCAGCGCGATGGCGGCCAAGATGGCAGGGTAGATGAGGAGGCCGCTGAGGATGGCGCCGGACAGGGTGTCGCCGATGACGTAGCTGGCTACGTCGGGGACGCCGCTGTGGTGGTAGCGGGCTACGTCGTACGGGCTGGTCAGGGTGTAGCGGTGCACGGCCGCCAGCACGGCCGTGACAGTCGCGAAGTGCGAGAGGGCGCCGAGGATCACCGTGAGCAGCCCTGCCCGCGTGCCGGCCTGCCTGCTGCCGGTGGCGGCGGACGCGCCGTAGGCGACCGCCGCCGTCACGACGGCGCAGCCGGCCAGCATGGGGGCGGGCCCGTCTGCGAGGGCGGCCGCGGTGCCGATGGTGCCGCAGGCCAGCGTGCCGGCCAGCGCCCAGCGGAGCATGATGGCTGAACCGTCGCCGCGGGGCGGGATGAGCGCGGCGGCAAGGTAGCCGGTCAGGATGAGCGCCAGCAGGACCGAGAACATGTGCCGGGGATCGCTGGCTGCGGCCGGGTGGACTGCGGCGATCCAGACCAGGCCGGCGACCGATGCCGCGGCCGCGGCAAGCGCCGCCGCGGCGATGGCCGCGTGGGGAGCGGTCAGACGCAGTGGCAGCGACCGCGACGTCACCGCCGTCGCGCACCCGCACAGCAGCAGAGCCAGGACTGCGACGAACACCGACACGGCAGGTACCTCGCTGGCGGCGACCGCGGTCGCGGCCGCCGTGACCGCCAGCCCCGCGACGGCGACAGCCACCGCCCGCCCGGGGTGCCGGGCCGGCGGGAACAGCACGACCCGCAGCACGCCGACGGCGAACTGCCACCGGCTCGCCCGGCCGCGGACCTGGGCCAGTTCCGCGGCCATCGCCTGCCCCCAGTCCCGCCGGTCTGCCGCAAGCCGCCCCGCCGCGATGGCGACGATCCGCGCCTGCGCATCCCTTCCGTCCGTGCCGCGCAATGCCGACAACAGGTGGGGCAGGCCGGCCGCCGCGAGGATAGTGAGGATCACGACGACAGGCATCACGCGCCCTCCCACTGCGGCCGCGGCCGCCGCGCGGCCCGCACCCGCGGCGGCGGCGCGGCGGCCGCGGCGGCGTAATCGCGGCCAGCCGCGGTGAGCCGGTACAGGTGCCGGGCGGGCCTGCCGGACGGCCCTCCGGCCTCCCAGATCGCTTCCAGCAGGCCCCGGTCGGCGAGCCTGATCAAGATCGGGTACATCGACCCGGCCCGCATGCCGAGCTGGGTGCACAGGTCGTACCCGTAGCGCCAGCGGCCGGCATCCTCAGCCAGGGCCTGGACAACGGCCGCCGTCTGGGGGGACGGTCTCCGGACACGCGTCACAGCATAACTCTATATAGAAAGAGTTACCGACGCAAGCCAGTCGCGGGGAGAAGCCGACGGGGAAACCGCCGGCGGCGGCCGCCGCGTGGCCACCGCACTGAGCCGCCGGCTAACACTGGACGCGCACCCAACTGGCAGATCTGCTCGTGCGACGCAGGCGCGAGTAGCCGGCATCCGGCAGGTACCGAATCGGCGCCGCCCTCAGCGTTTGGGTGGTCTATATTTCCCTGTCACGCTACGTTATGTCCGTCTCTATCGAGAGGGTTGGGCGGCGCACCAGTGGAGACCGGTGATGGCAAGTTCCGCGGGCAGGCATGCCAGGCAGTCTCCGGGGCGATCCACGCCGCGGCGCCTGGCCGGGAACAATCTCCTGCCAGTCCAATGCCGCCCCGGCAGCAATGAATGTCACAATTCCGTTACGGGCTTGCCCGCGCCGTTGGGGCCGAGGAAGCCGGTGACGACTCCCGGCCGGACGGTGAAACTGAGGTTGGAGACGGCGGCCCGTTCGCCGTAGAACTTGGTCAGGCCGCGCGCCTCGATCATCGGACTACTCGCTGGATTGGCATGACTGCCAGCGTAAAAAGCGGCTCGCGAGAAATCCTCGGGCAGCGGTATGGACTTCCGGCCGCCCTGGCCTCCTGCCCCGGGCGGAGGCCTCCGCCTAAAGAACGAGACGGCCGAACGGGCCAGGTGTTACCTTCCGGGCCCGGGCCCGCGTGGCTCTTTTCTTTCCCCGCGAGAATCCACCCGCTCGGACACCCGTGACCAGCGCTGGAGCCTGCCAGGACATAAGTAAGCCCCTCGCCGGGGGGGATGACGAGGGGCTACTGCGAAGTAGCTTAGCAGCAAACTTTCCCGGCTGAAGCAACGCATGGTGGTCCGAAGTCGTCTATATCGGTGGGAGCTGCGGGGGACCCACGTCAACGGGTGGAAAGGTTTGCACATGCACAACCTGATCGGTGCCGCATGCCGCCGTACGGCGGGCATGGCGGCCGGAATGGTCCTGTGCGGAGGCATCGCCGGAGGAGTCTTGCTGACACCCGGCACCGCCTTCGCCGATACCGCGGTCGCGACGACGACCGCGATCACCGGTACATCGCAGTCGCCGGACCCAGCCGGGACGACGACGCTCAACGTGCAGGTATCGGTGACGCCCGCCAGCGGCACCGCCTGGCCGGCCGGGACCGTCAAGGTCTCCGACACGGCGGGCGACAGCTGCAACCTCACGCTGGTCCAGAACGGATCGAGCGCGGCCGGCGTCGGCGCCTGCAACCTCACCGGCCTGGCCGGCGGGTTCTACCAGCTGACCGCCAGTTACGCGGGCTCGTCCGCGTTCAGTTCGTCGGTCAGCGACCGGGACCCGGTGTACGTCAAGCACCGTCATGCCGACCTCGCGACCCGGCTGAACTGCACGTCCAAGGTGTACTCGGGCAAGGACGGCGCCTGCACGCTCTCGGTCACCAACGCGGGCTCGTTCCCCGCGCCGGACGTGACCGCGCAGGTCAACCTGCCGTCGCAGCTCAGGGCGCTGCACTGTGGTTCGTCCCGGGGCCCGGGCTGGTGGAACCAGGGCTGCACGATCAGCGGCAACACCGCGTCGGAGAACGTCGCCACGCTCAAGCCCGGGCAGACCAGGACGCTGACCGTGGTCTTCGCCGCCAAGACCAGCCGCGCCCTGTGGGGCTGGCACCGGTTCCGCCCCGTCATCGTCAAGGTCACCGGCTCCGCCGCCTCCAGCCAGGGCTGGTATGGCTCCGGCGGCCGGGGCAGCCACTCCGCCGCGTACGTCACGATCGTCCCGCGCGGGTGGTGGTGGGCCTTCTAAGGGCGTAATTCACGGTCACCACACGAGGGGCACAGGCGCGACGCCTGCGCCCCTCGTCCGTCTCCCCGGACGTTTGTTCCGGTGCTGGCGAGGTAGACACGGGTATGACCTCAGCATCGGCGGCGCGCATGACCCGCCAAGCCAGACGTGCTTCGGACAGCCCGGCGGCGCATTTCCTGGCCCGGGCGGGCCTGACGGCGCGCGGTGTCATCTACATCCTGGTCGGCGTGGTCGCCGTGCTGGTCGCGCTGGGCCACAGTTCGCGCGAGGCGGACCAGTCGGGTGCCTTGCAGCTGCTCGCGGGCAAGTCCTACGGGCTCATAGCGCTGTGGCTGCTCGGCATCGGCTTCGCGGCTTACTCGCTGTGGCGGCTGAGCGAGGCCGCGTTCGGCGTAGCCGGCGAACCGCCCGGGGCCGGGCCGAGGCTCAAGTCGCTGGGCCGTGCGATCGTCTACGCGGGCCTGGCCTACCTGACGTTCGAGGTGATCTCCGGCCGCGGCAGCAGCCAGTCCCGTCGGCAGCAGGACGTGACCGGCACGGTCATGCAGCACCCGGCCGGCCGCTGGGTGGTGGGCATCGCCGGGCTGGTCGTCGTCGGCTGCGGCCTGGCCCTGATCATCGAGGGCGCCCGCAAGAAGTTCATGAAGCACCTGCGCACGGCGCAGATGAACGCGCGGACGCGCCGCGTCGTCAAGATGCTCGGCATGACCGGGACCATCGCGCGCGGGGTGGTTATCGCCCTGGTCGGAGTCCTCGTGATCGACGCGGCGATCACCCACAAGGCGTCCGAGTCCGGCGGCATCGACAAGGCGCTGCTCACGCTGCGGAACCAGCCGTTCGGTGAGTTCCTGATGCTGCTCGCCGCCCTGGGGCTGCTGATCTTCGGCGTGTACGGGCTGTGCGAGGCCCGCTGGCGGAAGGTCTGAGCTCGGCGCGACCCGGGAAAGGGAGCCTGACGTGGCTGATGTAGCCGTGGTGGCGCACACGCGGAAGAGCTTCGGCGGCGGACTGCCCGAGCTGCGGAAGATCCTGGCCCGGGAAGGCGTCACCGACCCGCTGTGGTACGAGGTGAAGAAGAGCCGCCGCGCGCCGGAGTACGCGCGCCGGGCCGCGGCCAAGGGCGCCGACGTGGTGTTCGTCTGGGGCGGCGACGGCACGGTCCAGCGCTGCGTCGACGCGGTGGCGGGGACGGACACGGCGGTGGCCATCCTGCCCGCGGGGACCGCGAACCTGCTGGCCGCGAACCTGGAGATTCCGCACGAGCTCGCCGAGGCGGTACAGATCGGGTTGTACGGGGACCGGCGCCGGCTGGACACCGGTTCGGTGAACGGCGAGCGCTTCACCGTGATGGCGGGTGCGGGCTTCGACGCCCAGATGATCGCCGACGCCGACCGGGGCACGAAGGACACGCTGGGCCGCGCCGCCTACGTCGTCACCGGCATCAGGAACCTCGCCGCGCACCGGGTGCGGGCGACCGTGAAGGTGGACGGCACGCCTTTCTTCACGGGCAAGGTCTCGTGCGTGCTGGCCGCCAACGTGGGCAAGATACTGGGCGGCGTCGAGGCCTTCCCGCAGGCGCGACCGGACGACGGACGGCTCGAGCTGGGGGTGGTGACGGCCAGGAACCCGGTCCAGTGGGGCCGGACGTTCGCCCGCATCGCCCGCGGCCAGGCCGCCGTATCCCCCTTCGTCCAGGTCACGCAGGGGAAGAAGTTCAGCATCCGGTTCGACCGCAAGATCCGCTACGAGCTCGACGGCGGCGCGCGCCAGGCCAGCAAGAAACTGCGCATCAAGGTCCATCCCGGCTCGGTCACCGTCTGCGTCCCGCCCAAGAGCCACGCATAGACGCGGTAGCCGGGGGCATGGCCTGACCGGATCGGAGTGGGCCAGATCCGAGGAGGGCATCATGACCAGCGAAGACAAGTCCCGGCGCGTCGAAGTCAAGGACGGCGATCAGACGGTCGCCGCGGCCGAGGTAGCGGAGCACGCCGAGGGAACCATCCGGACGTCGTTTCATCCCTCGTCCGGGCCCACCCCTCCGGGCCGCCGGGCCGACCTGGTCGACGCGGTCATGGACCTGCCCGAGGTGCAGGCCGGCTCGCGCCTGGAGGCGACCGTGCCGCTCGGCGACGCCGAGTCGCTCGAGCGGCTGCGAGAACGGACCGACGACGCGGTGACCCGCCCGGCCGGGTCGACCGCCCTGCTGGACGCGGGCATACCGGACGCTGACCCGCCGGCCGCGGCGGATCCCGCCTCCTGAGCGGCCGCGGTGGTCATCAGGATCGGCACGTCCGGATGGAGCTACGACCACTGGCACCCCGAGCTGTACCCGCCGGGGCTTGCGGCCCGGGACCGGCTCGCCCGGTACGCCGGCGCCTTCCCTACCGCCGAGCTCAACAGCAGCTTCTACCGGTGGCCCCGGCCCGCGGCGTTCCGGAGCTGGCGGGACCGGCTGCCCGACGGTTTCCTGCTGTCGGTCAAGGCGCCCCGGGGACTGACCCACGCCCGGAAGCTGTACGCGCCGGAGCCCTGGCTGCCGCGCCTCGAGGCGGGCTGGCACGAACTCGGCGGCAAGCGGGCCGTCCTGCTGGTCCAGCTCCCGCCGTCGCAGCCGCGCGACGACGCCCGGCTGGCGTATTTCCTCCGGCAGGTCCCGGGCTGGATACGGGTGGCGGTGGAGTTCCGCCACCCCAGCTGGCATGACCAGGCCGTGTTCGCGCTGCTGGAAGAACACCGAGCCGCGTACTGCGTGACGAGCGGGGCGAACCTGCCGTGCGTGCTCCGCGCCACCACGGACCTGGTCTACGTCCGGATGCACGGCCCGGATCACCACCACCTCTACGCCGGCTCCTACCCCGACGCAGACCTCGCGTGGTGGGCCGGCCGGCTCCGGGAATGGAGCCGGGCCGGCCGGGACGTGTTCGTCTACTTCAACAACGACGGTGACGCGAACGCGGTCCGCAACGCCCGGACCCTCCAGGCGCTTACCGGCTGAGGAAGCCGATCAGCGCCTGGTTGAACTCCCGGGCGTGGCTGACGTTGCAGCCGTGCGGAGCACCCTCCAGCACGACCAGCTCGGACTGCGGGAGGGCCCGGTGAGTCGGCAGGCCAGGACCTCCCGTCCGAACGGCACCGCTGCGCGCACGTCGCCGTGCAGGACCGAGCGCGGGCCACGGTGATCTCCGGCCAGCACGCTCCGCCGCGGAGGTCGGTGGCGCCGACCGCTCGCTGATGCGCCGCCGCCGGAACACCACGCTGGCCGCGCTGCGGCGCATTTAGCCGCCCGGCGACGCATTTAATGGCCGTCCGGCGACGCATTTGCTAACAGATCACCCCGAATACATGCCCGGCGGCGTGACCTGGCTAGGCTTCGTCACGTGACCAGGCGGGGCCGGACGGACAAGGGCGCACGCGAACCGGGCCGCGCCGATGTCATCATCCGCGAGCCCGGCCGGGGCTTGCTGTGGGGCGCCGGGATGTTCGGCTGCACCGAGACTTTCCACAGCGAAGCCGCGCGGCAGGCCACCCGGCCTCCGCAGCAGGCCGCCCGCGAAAGCGCCGACGAGGGCCGCGTCGACGAACTCCTCGAGGAACTGCTCGGCGACACCGACGGCTAGCCTGGGCGACATGACCTTGCTCAGCCTGGACCCGGACCAGCTGCTGTCCACCACCCGCGCGGTCCGCAAGCGCCTGGACTTCTCCCGCCCCGTACCCGACCAGCTGATCCGCGAATGCGTCGCGATGGCCCTGCAGGCACCGTCCGGGTCGAACGTCGTGACCATGCGGTTCGTCGTGGTGCGAGACGAGGAGAAGCGGCGGGCGATCGGGGACATCTACCGTCAGGTCTACGCCGGCTACAAGGCGTCGCCGGCCTACGCGGGCCGCCAGGGCGGAGATGCCGAGCGGGACCGCGCGCAGCAGCGGGTGGCCAGCTCGGCGGACTATCTCGGCGAGCACATGGGGGACGCGCCGGTGCTGGTGCTCGGCTGCAACGAGGGCCGCGACCGGGACTCGGCGCTGGCCGGGATGGGGAACATCCTCCCGGCCATGTGGAGCTTCATGCTGGCCGCCCGCGCCCGGGGCCTGGGCACCGCCTGGACACCATGCACCGGGCCCGCGAGCGGGACGTCGCCGGCGTCCTCGGCATCCCCTACGCCACGGTGGCGCAGGCGGTGCTGACCCCGCTCGCCTACACCCGGGGAACGGACTTCAGGCCGGCCGCCCGGCCGGACCCGGACACGGTGATCCACCGGGACGGCTGGTAGGCGAGGCCGATGGATCACGCGACCGTGCTGGCCTACCTGAACCGGGTCGGCGTCACCGCGCCGACGGCCGGTGACGCCGCGGGGCTGCGCACGCTGCACCAGGCGCACCAGCGGACCGTGCCGTTCGAGAACCTCAGCATCCACCTGGCCGAGCCGATCTCGCTGGACGAGCCCGACCTGATCGACAAGATCGTGCGCCGTCGCCGCGGCGGCTTCTGCTACGAGCTCAACGGGGCCTTCGCGCTGCTGCTCGAGGCGCTCGGCGCCCAGGTGAGCCGGGTCGGCGCCCGGGTACACGGTGAGGCCGGCCTCGGCCCGCCCCTGGACCACCTGGCCCTCATCGTCCGCCCCGCCGACGGCACCGGGCCCTGGCTCGCCGACGTGGGCTTCGGCAGTCACAGCGACTACCCGCTGCGGCTGGATGCCCGCGATGACCAGGACGACCCGGCCGGCCGGTTCCGGCTCGCCGACGCCGGCGAAACAGACATCGACGTCCTGAAGGACGGCAAGCCCCAGTACCGTCTCGAGACGCGCGCGGTCTCGCTCGCGGACTGCGTCCCGACGTGCTGGTACCAGCAGACCTCGCCGCTGTCGCACTTCACCCAGAGCACGATCTGCTCCCGGCTGACCCCGGGCGGCCGGGTGTCCATCAGCGGCCGGACGCTCATCCAGACCGAGCACGGCACCCGGACCGAACAGCGGCTGGATTCGGACGACGACCTGCTGGCCGCGTACCGGGAGCACTTCGGCGTCGTGCTCAGCCGCCCCCCGGACGACCCGGCCGCCTAGCCGCCGAAGGCGAAGCGCTCGATGAGCGCGGCTAGTTCGAGGGGTGTGTCGCCCTGCAGGCTGTGGCCGGCTTCGGTGACGTGGACGACCTCGGCGGACGGCAGGCGACGCCGCAGTTCCCGCTCGCCCTCGTCGTCCAGCACCGAGTCCGGCCGCATGCCCCGGGCGAGCAGCACCGGCACGGCGACCGAGGACAGCGCTTCCCACAGCGGCTCGTAGCGGGTAGCGTTGCCCGGCACCGCGCTGGCCTCGGCCGCGGCGGGAGCGGTGACGAGCCCACCGCCATACCCAGCTGCCGTCGGGCTGCTGCTCGGCGTTGTGCAGGATGCCCCGCCGCAGCGACGACCGGGACCGGCCCGGATTGAACTGGGCCGTCCGCTCCAGCAGCTCGTCCAGGCTGGCGAAGCTGGGCGGCCCGTTGACGAAGGCGGTGATGTGCTGGGCCCGCTGCGCCTTGATCCCCGGCAGCACATCGACCAGGACCAGCTTGCGGACCAGTTCCGGTGCTTCGGCGCCGAGCGCGATCGCGGTGAGCCCGCCGAGGGACATGCCGATCACCGCCCGGGCGTCCGGGGCGAGCTGGCGGACCGCGGCCGCGACGTCGACCGCGTTCCCGTACGCGTCCAGCGGGCCGTCCGGCGTCTCCGGGGCCATCCGAGTGGCCGTGCCCGGGCAGGTCGATGGCCACCAGGGGCCGGTCCAGCGCCATCGCCACCGTGTCCCAGGTATGGGCGTTCTGGGCGCCGCCGTGCAGCAGGACCAGCTCCGGGTCCCGGTCCTGCCACACCAGCGCGCTGAGCCGCCGCCCGGCGCCACCTCGGCGAAGACCCGCCGCACCGCCGGCGGGCGCGTCGAAAGGCAAGCCGAACTCCGCGGCGTTCTCATCGAACATCCCGAACTCGTCGTAGTCAGCCACGGCCCCAGTATGGCCGACCGGACGCGCTGCCCCGGGGGCGGCGGGAGGCCCGGCGCGAGGCGGGCACGGCACCCGTTCGGTCCAAAGATTTTGACCGAACGGGCTGGGTGTCACCTCCCGGCCAGCATCCTGTCCCCGCGGATATTTACCCCGTACTTCCCGCGAGTTATGGTCCACGATCACGGACGCTGTGAAAGCAGTGACACCTGATGGGCGGCGCCGCAACGGGCGCGACGCGATGTACCGCCGTCGGCTTCCCGGCTTCCCGGCTCCTCGGACGATCGCGGAAATCGGCGTCACGGCCAGGTTTTTCCTGACACTGTGATCGTGAAGGATTTTATCCCCTGAACGGGGGCAAAATCGTTCGCGATCATGAAGGGCTGCCGGGTGATAGTCCGAGGCGTCGTGGTATTGTGCGTGCGCTGGGAAATAGCCCGGTGGTGATAGGGCTTATCCGGTGGATGCCGGTACCTCCCAGGGACCACAATCCACCGCTTAAGCCGGATCCACCGCGTTATCCAGCGGCGCACGAGGCGCGCCAGCCGCCGCTGCAGAGGATAGTGACCTCGTCCGAGAGGCGAGAACACCCGCCGCACGGCCAGCGAGAGGCCAGAGGATGAACCGGACACGCCGCAGTAGCGGATGACGCCGGGGGTGCCGCCGCCGCAGGCGATCGATTCGCCGTTGATCGAGACGGACAGGGGCGACGCCAGGAAGGCGACCACGGTCGCGACCTGGCTGGCGTCGATGAGGGTGCGGGTGAGGTTGCGGCCGGCCATCCGCCGCTCGATCTCGGCGGGGTCCTGCCCGGACGCCGCGGCCTGGGCCGCGATGACGCCCGGCGTCGCCTCGGTGCGGGTCAGGCCGGGGTGGACGGCGTTCACGTTGACGCCGGACGGGCCCAGCTCGTCGGCCAGGTTCTTGGTCATCGCCGACACGGCCACGTTGCGGATGGAGCCGATGACCGAACCGGTGCTGAGGGCGGCCAGCCCGCTGACGCTGATGATCCGGCCCCAGCCGGCCGCGACCATGTCCGGCGCCACCGCCTGGGCGCACCGCAGGTAGCCCAGGACCTTGACGTTCACATCGGACCAGAACGCGTCGCCGGTGATCTCGGGCAGGGACAGCGGCGGCGCCTGCCCGGCCGGCCGCGCGGCGCAGTTGACCAGGATGTCGACGCCGCCGAGCCGGTCCTGGACGGCCGCGACCAGCTGCCGCACGGAAGAGTCATCGCCGGTGTCGACGACGAAGGCGTGCACGCTCCCGGCCCGCGTCGCCGAGGTCGGCGGCGGCCTCTTCCAGCCGGCCCGGGTCACGAGCCGCGATCGCCACCTCGGCGCCCTCGGCCAGCAGCGCGGCCGCGACGGCCTTGCCGATACCGCGGCTCCCGCCGGTCACCAGCGCACGCCGCCCGGTGAGCTGCAGATCCACCCGTCACCACCTTGCTGTCAGCCGGCCTCGAGGCCGGCGGGGACGCGGAGGGCGAGGAGAGCCGTGTCGTCGCTCGCCCAGTGGGCGGTGTGGTCGGCCAGGACCTGGCCGAGATGGCGGATGATGGCCTGCGCGCTCTGGCCGCGGCCGTCAGCGAGCGCCCGGACCAGGGCTTCCTCGCCGAAGAAGGGGCGCTCCACGGACCCGTCCCCCGCAGGCCTCCGCGCCTCGGTGGCACCGTCGGTGTAGAGCAGGAGCGTATCGCCGGCCTTGAGCCGGAACCGGGTCTCGGTCAGCCTGACGTCGGAGGTGAAGCCGAGCAGCGTGCCGAGCTGGCCGATCTCCCTGACGGTGCCGTCGGCCCGCAGGATCAGCGCGGGCGGATGACCCGCCGCGCAGATCCGGCCGGACATCGCGCCGGGAGAAATCTGGAAGGTGGCGACCAGCGGCGGTCACCAGCCGGCCGTCCCGGTACTGGTCGATAAGGGCGGTGTTGAGGTCCCGGAGGATCGCGGCGGGAGAGAGGTGATGGCTGGCGGCGGCCCGCAAGGTGTACCGGGCCAGGGCCGTGACCTTGGCGGCCTCGGTGCCCTTTCCGCACACGTCGCCGATCGCCGCACACCACCACGACCCCCGGACATGGAACAGGTCGTAGAAGTCCCCGACCACGTCGGTGCCGCCCGCCGCGGGCACGTAGGAGGCGGATACCTCCAGGCCCGGGACCGGTTCCAGGACCGGCGGCAGCAGGCTGTCCTGAAGGCTGCGGGCCAGGTCCCGGGACAGCTGCAAGGATTCCTGCGCCAGGACCAGGGTGCGGCGCAGGTTCATCTCGTTGCTGACGGCGCGGGCCATGGTGGCCAGCGCGCCCAGCTCCGCCGGCTGCCACGCATGAGGGTTCTCGTCGATGACGCACATGCTGCCCAGCACCTGGCCGCCGGTGGACAGGATCGGGTAGCCCGCCCAGGCGCCGATCTTCATCGGCTTGACCGACGGGTGATCGCAGGTGCGCGGGTCGGTCGCGGCATCCGTTACGGCGAATACGTCGCCGAGGCCGATCAGGAAGTAGCAGAAGCTGTCCTCCACCCGGCCCTGCCGGTCGGCGATCTCGCGGGCGTCGACTCCGACGCACGATTTCCAGAACGACCGCTCCTCGTCCACCAGCGTGATGAACGCCCGTGAGCATCCCGTCAGTGCGGCGGCCAGCTCGGCCAGACCCTCGAAGGCGGGCTCCGGGTCCGTATCAAGCAGGCCGGTCGCCGCGACGGCCGCGAGCCGCTGCGGATCATGCAGGGCCAGCGGCATTCCGGCGGCGTCGACGCCCCCCGGGAAGAGCGGCTCGTTCACGGCCAGCTCCGTTCCCGTGCCAGCGACAGCGATCAGATTATGTCCTTGCCTTATCAAAGGCTAGGTCACACGCGATAGCCCTTTGCGTCGGCCGCCTTGAAGACCAGGCCGAGGCCGGGTGCTTCCGGGTCGGGCTGGATGGTCCCGCCGGACGGGTCGAGGGTGCCGTCGAACAGAAGGGACTCGATCCGCACGTGATCGTGGAACCACTCCAGGTGCCGCAGGTTGGGAATGGCCGCCGCGGCGTGGACGTGCAGGTGGGGGGCGCAGTGCCCGGAGAGCTGCAGCCCGTGGGAGGCAGCCAGCGCCGCGACCCGCAGCCACTCGGTGATGCCGCCGCACCGGGACACGTCGGCCTGCAGGCAGTCCACGGCCCCCGCCGCGCACATCCGGCGGAAGTAGTACAGGTCCCAGCCGTACTCGCCGGCCGTGACGTCGGCGGACACGCCGTCCCTGACCTCGCGCAGGCCGTCGAGATCGTCGGAGGAGACCGGCTCCTCGAACCAGCGCACGTCCAGGTCGGCGGCCGCGTTCATGATCCGGATGGCCTGCTTGCGGCCGTACCCGCCGTTCGCGTCGACGAACAGCTCAACGTCGTCGCCGACGACGGCCCGGGCTTGCCGCATGCGGTCGAGGTCGCGCGCCGGGTCCCCGCCCCGGGACTCGCCGATCTTGATCTTGACCCGGGGAATGCCCTGCCCGGACGCCCAGCCGCTCAGCTGATCGCGGAGCTGACCCTCGTCGTAGGTGGTGAAGCCGCCGCTGCCGTACACGGGCACGCGGTCGCGCACCGCGCCGAGCAGCCGGTGCAGCGGCAGGCCGAGCAGCTTGGCCTTGAGGTCGTGCAGCGCGACGTCGACGGCGGAGATCGCATACCCGGCCACGCCCTGACGGGTGACGTTCCGTACGGCCCGGACCATGGCCTCGTGGTGGCCGGGCACGTCCAGCGCCGGCTGGCCGCGCACGACGCCGGCCAGCATGCCGGTGATCACGGACGCGCAGGCGGGCGCCCCGTAGGTCCAGCCCAGGCCCTCGACCCCGGCGGCCTGCACCCGGGCCAGCACGAGCGTGGTCGCATCCCAGGTGAGCGTGCCGTCGCCCTCGGGGGCGCCGGTGGGCACGGTGTAGACCTCGGCGGCCACGGACTCGATCACGGGATCGTTCACGATGGGCTCCCGGAACGGGCGCCCGCGGCCAGCTGATCGGCGGCACGGGCGGCGACGGCCATGATGGTCAGGGCCGGGTTGGCGGCGCCCTGGGTGGGCAGCACGCTGCCGTCGGTGATGTAGAGGTTCGGCACGGCGAAGCTGCGGCAGGACTGGTCGACGACGCCGCTCCGTTCGTCCGCGGCCATCCGGGCGCCGCCGACCAGATGGGCGTAGCGCTGGATGGTGATGACCTCGTCGGCGCCGGCCGCGTGCAGGATGTCCTCCATGACCGCCTGCGCCGCCTTGGCCTGGGCCTTGTCGTTGTCGCCCTGGGAGTAGGAGAACTCCGCCACCGGCAGGCCGTGCTGGTCCTTCTCCTGCGCCAGCATGACCCGGTTGTCCGGCCGCGGCAGGAACTCGCACAGCGCGCCGAGGCAGGCCCAGTGCACGTAGTCGCTCATGTACTCGCGCAGGGCGCCGCCCCAGTGGCCCTGCGCCGCCACGTGCTCGGCCCAGGTGATGGGCAGCGGCGACACGGTCTGGATCGAGAACCCGCGCTGGAAGTCCCGGGCCGGGTCGGTCTCGTAGAACTCCTCGGAGCTCACCTCGGGCGGGGGCGCCTTGTACATCCGGACCTCGGCGTCGAACCGGCCCGCGGTCTGCGGGGCGCCCTGGACCATCAGGTACCGGCCGACCTGGTCGAACTCGTTGCACAGCCCGTCCGGGAACCGGGAGCAGGCCGAGTTGAGCAGCAGCCGCGGCGTCTCGATCGAGTAGCCGGCCACCGCCACCATCGCCGCCCGCTGGAACCGTTCGCGGCCGTCGCGGACGTAGTGCACGCCCAGCGCCCGCCCGGTCTCGGAGTCGATCGCGATCCGGGTCACCATGGCGTCGGCCCGGACCTCGGCGCCGTGGGCCAGGGCGTCCGGTAGGTGCGTGACGAGCGGCGAGGCCTTGGCGTTCACCTTGCAGCCCTGCAGGCAAAAGCCCCGGTAGATGCAGTGCGGGCGGTTGCCGAACCGGCCGTTGGTGATGGCCACCGGCCCCACCCTGGCCTCGATGCCGAGTTTCTGAGCGCCGCGCAGGAAGATCTCGCCGTTCCCGCCCACCGGGTGCGGCCGGTGCGGGTAGCCGTGCGGGTCGCCCCACGGCCAGTGCTCCCCGGCGACCGGGAGCTCCTGCTCGAGCTGCTCGTAGTACGGGCGCAGGTCCGGGTAGGACAGCGGCCAGTCGGCCCCCACCCCGTCCCGCGTGCGGGTGGCGAAGTCGCTCGGGTGGAACCGCGGCGTGTACCCGGCGTAGTGCACCATCGAGCCGCCGACCCCGCGGCCGGAGTTGTTCGAGCCCATCGGCACCGGGTCGGACCCGCTGATCACCCGCGGCTCGGTCCAGTACAGCTGGTGCGAGCCGGCCTCGTCGCTGACCCAGTCCGTGTCCGGATCCCAGAACGGGCCCGCGTCCAGGGCCGCGACCCGCCAGCCGGCCCGGGCCAGCCGCTGCAGCAGCACCGACCCGCCCGCCCCGCAGCCCACGATGACCAGGTCGATCTCGTCGGTATCGGCGTACCGCCGCATGTCCTCCCGCAGCCGGTGATTGGTGCGGGACCCGTCGTTCGGCAGCAGCCAGGCCGACTCGTTCCTGCTGCGCACGGCGGGCATCAGGCTCCCTCCCTGATCGGGTCGCCGGACGGCCTTGCGTCCCGGACCTCGAACGGCTCGAGCTTGTCCACGCCGGTGTTCTTGTACCCCCGCGGGTAGGCCGGCCCGGAGAAGCCGATTTCCTGCCAGGCCAGCGGGTGCGCGTACAGGGCGGTGCAGGCGTACCGCGTCCACAGGCTCCACACATGGGCCGCGTTCAGGTCGTGCCAGTCCTTGGCGGCCAGGTCCTGGACGGCCTGGATCAGCGCCAGCTGGTCGTCTTCCGGCGCGTCCGCGAACGTGGTCCCGCCGCGCGCGGCCGCGTCCTCGTCCAGGTAGGCCAGGGTGTCCCGCCAGGCCTGGCCGTCCTCGGGCATGTCGCTATACCGCCAGCCGTCGGTCTCGCCCGCGGCCAGGCGCGCGTCGACCATGTGCAGGATGGAGATCTCCTGGTCGTCCTGCTGGCCGGTCAGCAGGTTGAGCAGGACGCCGGCACAGGCGGCCTCGGCGGGGGTGAAGAAGGCCAGCCCGGACGGCGGGCTCAGCCGGGCGGTGACCAGGTCGGCGGTCACCTGGTCCCAGTGCGGGGCCTGGCCGAGCACGTCCAGGCCCGGGAACCGGGGGCGGGGACCGGACTGCTGCCGCTGGTAGGGGCCGGGGTGCTCGCTCACTGCTCGCGCCGCAGGATCGCCGCGAGCAGCCCCATCCCGCCGACCATGGTCACCAGCAGCGGGGCCAGCAGCGGCGGTCCCATCTCGATGTTGTAGCGGGCGTTCGACCAGCCGCCCGGCTTCTGGGCGATACCGCGCGCGTGCAGGTAGGTGCCCTGCAGGCCGTTGGCCACGATGGCGGCCGAGGCGACGGGCAGCGCCGTCTTCGCCATCCGCCGGCTGAAGAACCCGGCCACGCCGGCCGCCGCCCCGACCGGGCCGAGCGCGACCGGGATCCACATCATCTTGTTGCCGAAGCTGGCGCTGTCGTGCTCGAAGTAGATCTCGGCCGCGGTGACCAGCGCCCCGGCCGCGGTCAGGGCCGACAGGCTGCGCTCGAAGCGCCCGGTCCGGACGTTGCGGACCATCCGGTCGATGCCGTGCACCGGGCTGTTCGCCGGCTGGCGTCGCTGACCGGGCCGTAGGTCAGGGAACTGCATAACTGCTCCTTCACTCGGTAGATCACCTGGCGGCCCGGCGCGCGGCCAGGGCGCCCCAGGCGGCGAACGCGGCGGCGGTCAGCCCGCTGACGACGGCCGGACGCCGCCACCGGCGGTCGGCCAGGGCGAGAACGGCCATGCTCAGGGCGTGCAGGGCATCGGTCCCGGCCCCGGCGGCCAGCAGCGGGGCCGTCGGCGCGGCCGCGGTCAGGCCGGCCTGGGCGAGCTGGCGGGCGCCGAGTACCCGGACGCCGATCCGTGCGGCCGGCGCCAGCGGGCCGCCCAGCAGCTGCTCCGCGGAGCGATCCGGCCACAGCAGCTGAACCGCGCCGTAGCCGCCGCGCGCACCCGCCAGGCCGATGCTCACCGGCGTCCCCGCCGGCCGAGGGCCGTGGCGGCGGCCGCCCCGGCCAGGCCGAGGAGGGCGCCCCCTAGCAGGCCGACACCGAGCAGGCCGTGATGCTGCGAGGCCCACAGCTGGGCGCTGCGCGGCTTGGACTCGCCGTCGAAGCTGCCGTGCGCGGCATAGTCATGGCCAGCCGGGCCGTCGGCCGGCTTCCACAGGTTGGCGGGAGGCGAGGACGGCTCGGGCCGGTCGTCCTGCTGGGCGGAGTACCCGGTGCGGGCCAGGTACCGGTCGAGCAGGCCGGGGGCGACCGCGTTGGCCGCGAGGGTGGCCGCGGTGGAACCGCCGACCCAGTACTCCCGGCGGCCCGGGTGGCCGGCCGCGTAGAGGACACCGTGCGCGGCCACTTCCGGCTGGTAGATCGGCGGCACGGGCTGGGCCGGCTTGGGCAGCCGGGAGAGCACCCAGTCGAACTGCGGGGTGTTGACGGCCGGCATCTGCACCATGGTGACGTGGACGTTGCTCTTGTTATGCAGCAGTTCGCAGCGCAGCGACTCGTTGAAGCCCTGGATGGCGTGCTTGGCGCCGCAGTAGGCGCTCTGCAGCGGGATGCCCCGGTAGGCCAGGGCGGAGCCGACCTGGACGATGGTGCCGGCGTCGCGGGGCAGCATCCGCTTGAGCGCGGCCATCGTCCCGTAGACGTAGCCGAGGTAGCTCACCTCGGTGACCCGCTTGTACTCGGCCGGGGTGATGTCGGTGAACTGGGCGAAGACCGAGGTGAAGGCCACGTTGACCCACACGTCGATGGGCCCGAGGGCCGCCTCGGCCTCGGCGGCGGCGGCTTCGACCTGATCCGGGTCGGCGACGTCGGCGGGTATCGCCAGCGCCGTGCCGCCCGCCCGCTCGACGTCGCGGACCGCGCCGGCCAGGCCTGCCTCGCCCCGGGCCAGCAAGGCGACCTTGGCTCCCTGGGCGGCGAAGGCCCGGGCCGCGGCCCGGCCGATCCCGCCGCTGGCCCCGGTCACCATGACGACCTGCCCGGCATGCTCGCTGCTCATCTGGACCTCCGCTAGTAAGGGAATGGACGGCTACGGGTGCGCGGGCGTTACGGCCCGCCGGGCCACGGCGCGGCTAGCCGCTGGGCCGACTCGAGCAGCAGGGCGTGGACGAACGCCTGCGGCGCGTTGCCGCGTACCTGCCGCTGGGTGATGTCGTATTCCTCGGTGAGCAGGCCGGCCGGGCCGCACGAGGCCCGGTTGCGCTCGAACCAGCGGGCCGCCTCGACCTCCCGGCCTTGCTGATGCAGGGCCAGCGCCATGGCGAAACCGCACAGGCCGAAGGCGCCTTCGGCCGCCCCGAGGGGCCGCTCGTCCGGGCGGTACCGGTACAGGTAGCTGTCGCGGCCCAGCTCGGCGTGCACCGCGTCCAGGGTGGCCAGGGCCCGGGGATCACCGGCGGCATCGCTCCGCGCAGGGCGGGGAACAGCAGCGCGGCGTCGACCCGTTCGTCATCGGGAGCCCGCTGCCAGCGGCCGGACGGGTGCAGGCAGTCGGCCGTGACGTCGGCGAGCAGCGCGTCGGCGAAGCCGCTCCAGGCCGCGCCCTGACCCGCCGGGGCGACCGCGGCGACCGCCCGCAGGCCGGCGACGCAGGTCAGCCGGGAATGCGCCCAGCGATGATCGCCCAGTTCCCAGATCCCGGCGTCGGGCTCACGGTGCCGTTCCCTGATCGCCGCGACGGCGACCTCCACGGCCCGCCAGTGGTCGCGGTCCAGCCGGTCGTGCCTGGCCGCCGCGGCCAGCAGCAGCAGCGTCTCGCCGAAGGCGTCCAGCTGGAACTGCTTGTTGACCCAGTTACCCACCTTGACCGAGCTGCCCGGGTAGCCGGGCAGGTGCAGCTGCCGCTCGTCGGGCACCGGGCCGCCGCCGACCGTGTAGGCCGGCTTGAGCTGGGGCCCGTCGGCCAGGATCCGGCCGGTGACGAACCCGACCGCGGCATCGAGCAGCGGGTAGGGACCGGCCGCGGCGACCGCCTGGCCCGCGATGCACTGATCGCGGATCCAGGCGTACCGGTAGTCGTAGTTGCGTCCTTCCTCGGCCCGCTCGGGCAGGCTCGTCGTGGCCGCGGCGGCCATGCCGCCGCCCGAGCGGTGAGCCCGCGCATGACGGCGTAGGCGTGCCGGGCGTCGCGGTCCGCGATGGCGCCCGGCAGCTCGGGCACCGCCTGGGCCCAGCCGGATTCGGTCGCCTGCCAGGCCGGTCGGGATCGGCGGGCGGTCCCTCCAGCGGGTGATCGGAGATCTCCAGGACGAGGTCGTGGTGGCCGCCGTCCGGGACGGCGATGATGGCGTGCAGGCCCGCGCCCCGCCGCCGCGCCGTCGCGGGTATCCCGGACCAGCGCAGGTACAGCGGGCCGCAGCGCGCGGTCCACACGCCGTTCCGGCGGGAGACCGCTGGGGCCGGTGCTGGCCGAATCCGGCGCGCGGGTCGAAGAACACCCGCACCTGGGTGTCGCCGTCGATGGCCAGGACGCGGCGCAGCACCACCGCCGTGTGCGGGTCGCCCGGCATGGTCAGCGCCTCGCGGCACTCGATTTCCTGGGCCGTGGTGACCCACCGGCTGCGCCAGATCAAGGTGCCCGGCTCGTAGTAGCCGCCCCACACGAAGGAAGGCTCGGCCGGGGTCACGGCGTACACTCCGGGCCCGCCGACCAGGGTGGAAAATACCGCGTCGGAATCCCAGCGCGGCGCGCACATCCAGGCGAAGTCGCCGCGCGGGCCGACCAGGACTCCCGCGCTCGCCGTCGGCCAGCAGCGCGTACTCCGACAGCACGTGGAGCGGGAACTCCATGGAACTCCTTGCAGGCCTTTCTTTCGCTTTTTTTTTTTTTCTAGGCCTGCTGTTCCTTAGTCGTGCTGGCTGGTCCTCAGCCGCGCTGGCCGGGGAGGATTTCCCTGGCCTTGGTGAGGATGCCTTCCTTCAGCACGCTCCAGCCGTCGGGGTCGCCCTTGACCAGCGCGGGGGCGGCGTCCTTGGCCTGTTCGAACGTGGCGTGCGGCGGGATGGGCGGGACGGCCGGGTCGGTGCGCACGTCCAGGACGGTCGGGCCGGTCGGCGGCCAGCGCCTGGTTCCAGGCGGCGGCCGAGCTGGCCGGGGTCGTTGATCGGCGAAGCGTCAGGCCCAGGCTGCGGGCGAACCCGGCGTAGTCGACGTCGGGCAGCTGCTGGGACTCGGCGAACTTGGGCGCGCCCTCCATCGCCCGCATCTCCCAGGTGACCTGGTTCAGGTCGTTGTTGTGCAGGACCGCGACGATCAGCCGCGGGTCGGTCCACTCCTCCCAGTAGTGCTTGATGGTGATCAGCTCGGCCAGGCCGTTCATCTGCATGGCGCCGTCTCCGGCGAACACGATGACGGGCCGCTCCGGGTGAGCGAACTTGGCGCCGATGCCGTACGGGCACGCCCGGGCCCATGGTGGCCAGGGTGCCGGACAGCGACCCGCGCATGTCGCCGCGGAACTTCAGCTGGCGGGCGTACCAGTTCGCGGACGAGCCGGAGTCCGCGGTCGACGATGGCGTTCGCCGGCAGCCGGGTGGACAGCTCGCGGAACAGCCGCATCGGGTTGACCGGGTCGGCTTCGACCTCGGCCTCGTCGTCCATGGACTGCCACCAGCGCGTCACGTCCGGCTTCGATGCTCTCCCGCCAGTACCGGTCTTCCTGGCGCTTCAGGTGCGGGAGCAGGGCGCGCAGGGTGGCCGCGGCGTCGCCGACGAGGTTGACCTCGTTCGGGTAGCGCATGCCGATGAAGTGGCCGTCGATGTCGATCTGGACGGCGCGGGCCTGGTCGAATTTCGGCAGGAACTGCGTGTAGGGGAAGCTCGAGCCGACGATCAGCAGGGTGTCGCAGTCGCGCATCAGCTCGTAGCTCGGCCGGGTGCCGAGCAGCCCGATCGAGCCGGTCACGTACGGCAGGTCGTCCGAGAGGACGTCCTTGCCGAGCAGCGCCTTGGCCACCCCGGCGCCGAGCAGCTCGGCGATCTCCTCGAGCTCGCGCCGCGCGCCGCGGGCGCCCTGCCCGGCCAGGATGGCCACCTTGCTCCCGGCGTTGAGGACCTCGGCGGCGCGCAGGATCGCCTCGTCGTGCGGCGCGGTCGACCGGCCAGTCGATGCCGATCGAGGACGGCACCATCTTGAACGCGTGCGTCGGCGCGGCGTACTCCAGCTCCTGCACGTCGGCCGGGATGATGATGGCGGTCGGCGCGCGCTCGGCCAGCGCGATCCGGATGGCCCGGTCGATCACGTTGGGCAGCTGCTCGGGCACGGTGACCATCTGCACGTAGTCGCTGGCCACGTCCTTGAACAGGCTGACAGCAGGTCGACCTCCTGCTGGTAGGAGCCGCCCATGGCGCTGCGGTTGGTCTGGCCGACGATCGCCACCACCGGCACGTGGTCGAGCTTGGCGTCGTACAGGCCGTTGAGCAGGTGGATCGCGCCCGGGCCCGGAGGTCGCCGTGCACACGCCGACCCGGCCGGAGAACTTGGCGTACCCGACGGCCTCGAACGCGGCCATCTCCTCGTGGCGGGCCTGGACGAACTGCGGTTCGTTCTCCGCCCGCCCCCACGCGGCCAGGATTCCGTTGATCCCGTCACCGGCGTACCCGAAGACATGCCGAACGTCCCAGGCGCGTAGCCGTTCTAGCAGGTAGTCAGCAACCGTGGGTGCCACGTGAATCCGTCCTTCCGTGCTGTCGCATCCTTCAGATCACCCCAGGCCATGGACCTGACGCGGTCAGCCGGCCCGTCGCACTACCCGCCGCCGCCGCGCCTGATCGGGTCCAGGCAGGCCGTACGGCGCTCGTTGAACCGGGTGGCCGCCGCCCGGCCCAGGACGGTCAGGCGGTCGAACGCCTTGCGGCTCATGGCCGGGTCCAGCCGGTACCCGGGGGTGCCCTCGCCGTCGTCCGGGCCGGTCCCGGCCGGGCGCGGCAGGGCCAGCCGCTGGACGAAGTGCAGGACGTCACTGGTCAGGCCGGGCGCCAGGCCGGCCAGGGACACCGCCTGGCCCGCCGGGGTCAGGATGATCTCGGCCTGGCGGGCGCGGACCGCCTCGACGATCTGGCGGGCGGCACGTTCGGCGTCCATCGAGATCACCGGGAGGCTGGCGCCGAGCAGAACCAGGTGAATTCCTCCTCGGCCCGGCCGGTGAAGCGGGCCTGCAGGTGGGAACCGGTCCGCATCAGCCCCGGCACGACCGTGGTGACCGTCACCGGGCCGCGGCCGAGCTCCGCGCGCAGCCCTTCGGAGAACCCGACGGCGGCGAACTTGGCGGTGCTGTAGGGCAGCAGGTGCGGGACGCTCATCTTGCCGCCGATGGAGGCGATGGTCACGATCCGGCCGTGCTGCTGGCGCCGCATGACCGGCAGCGCGGCCAGGGCCAGCCGGACGGGGGCGAGCGCCATGGTATCCAGCGCGGTCTCGAAGTGACCGGCCCGCGCGTCGGCCACGGGGCCGACCTGGATGATCCCGGCGTTGCTGATGACGATGTCGATCCGGCCGTACCGTTCGGTGGCGGTGTCGACGAGCCGCTGCGGGATGGTCTCATCGGTCACGTCGCCGGCGACGGCGGTGACCTCGGCCCCCTCGGCGCGCAGTCCGTCGGCGGCGCGCTCCAGTTCGGCGGCGTCGCGGGCGCAGATGACCAGCGGGCAGCCGTGCCGGGCGAGCTCGCGGGCCAGCAGCAGGCCGAGCCCGCGGGACGCGCCGGTGACGACGGCCACCTCGCCGCGGATGTCGTCCCGTTCCCGGGACCGGCTCTTGGCCAGGACCGACGCGGCCGCGAGCGCGGCTCCCCCGGTCAGTGCCGCCCGAACCCTCATGCCATGCCTCCGTACGTCGCCCGACAGGAAACCGGACGCTGCCCCGGTAACCGGGAAGGAAACCCGCCGGCCGGGAACGGGGGCTTAGCCGCGATCAGCCACGATCGCGGCATCCTGGTAGCGGCTCAGATCTCGCTCTTGGTGGCCGGGGTTTTCCCACAGGTGGCCGTCCATGCGCGCGTCGTCATCGGTGGCCATGCCGCAACCGCAGACGCGGAGAACACACCTCGCGCACTCGGCCAGCGCCTCGTCAATGGCGCTCAGGTTGGCTTCGATGGGCACGCGGACGGGCGAGCCGGGGCGGGCGAGTGCGAGAGACGCGGCTAGCTCGCGTCGGGTCCGCTCAAGGTCAGCAGCCGGTATCCCCCGGGCGCTGTAGTCACGCACGGGCCGCTGCCTTCCGGCGCTGCTCCTGCTCGGCTAGCACCTCGTCAAGCCGGCTCTTGAGGTCGGCTTGCACCGGGGCATCGGGAGCGATGCCCTTGATTGCGCTCTCAAGCTGACGGCGGTAGTCCCGCAACTCGTAAGTGGTGAGGGCGTGCATAGGGTGAGGCGGCGGTTCTACGGTCGCTGGTTCGGCAGGCATCGGTAATGATCCTTTGAGACGCTGGTTCCTGGCAGAGGTTGTGAGCCCACGATGGCAGTGCAGCGGCAGCGTGATCCAGATAAGTCGCCTGGACAGCCGACCTGTAGAATCTGATGATCACGTGTAGAAAGCTGGTAGCCCTATGGCGTCCGACCCCTACTCAAGCCCGCTAGCGTTCTTCACTGCGAAGCTAAAGCGCTTGCGTGAACAGGCAGGGCTGACGCTAGATGACGTCGCCAAGCGAACCAATTTCGCGCTGTCTACTGTCTCGGCTTACGAGACTGGAAGGCGTATCGCTTCGCCTGCTTTCGCCAAGCTGGCCGATGAGTTTTTCGGCACAGGTGATGAACTAGCCGAATTGCAAAAGCTAGTTGAGAATATCTCTTTCTTGCCATGGTTCCGTAATCGGGTCGAAGTAGAGCGCAAAGCCGCGGAGATACGAGAATACGAGAGTTACCAGATTCCGGGGCTATTCCAGACGGAAGATTACGCACGGGCAATAATGAGCGTGGGTCGCCCAAGGAATTCACCAGGCGAGATTGAACGCGCCGTAGCGCTGCGAATGACTAGGCAGGAAATCCTAGACCTGCGCGACGATTTGCCCGCTGACCAGATGCAGACCCCCCGCTACTGGGCGATAATAGACGAATCAGCGTTGCAACGCGTCGTCGGCAATGCCGAGATCATGCGAATGCAGCGTGACCATCTAACGGAGATGGCGCAGCGCCCGTATATCACTATTCAGATTGTCACCAATAACCAAGGGCCGACAAGTGCGTATGGCCGGGCTTTTAGTATCCTGGTGTCGCGAGAAAATTCGTCGGTTGTCTACCTGGAAGACCCGAACAGCGCGCATTATGTCCGTGACCGGGATGACGTAAGCAGGTATACTCTGATCTTCGATCATCTGCGCGCAAGCGCGCTAGACGACACAAAAACACTCCGATTCCTAAAAGGGGAGGAAATATGAAGTGGCGTAAGTCCAGCTATTCCGGTCAAAGCGGCGGTAACTGCGTCGAAGTCGCCGACGACGATAGCCGCGTGATCGTGCGCGATACAAAGGACCGTACCGGCTCTGTCCTTCGATTCTCGCCGGATGCATGGCGGCGATTCGCCGAGCAAGTGAAGAGCGCACGTTCGTTAGCGTCTGGTTCTCGGCCAATCCTGTAAGGGGTACTCTCGCATCTGAGGGTACCCCTTCTCTTTTGCAATGGCCGGAGTGATTCTCTCAGTTATCCCCCCCCCCTCCCCCCCTCTTTCCCTCCCCCCCCTCCTCCCCTCCCCCTCCCCCCCCCTCTCCCCTTTCCCCCTCCCCTCCCCTCTTCTCCCCCCCCCCCCCCCCCCTCCCCCCCCCCCGTTTCAGCCGCGAGATCGCCATGAGCCACCTTATTGGAGGAGGAAGCGTTACGCCCGGGCGTTCAGTCGTTCACGCTGCGGGACCACCACGTACTTCGGGTCTTTGGTGGAGGCCACGCCGGCCTCGAAGATGCCGAAGCGCTGCAGGACGCTGCCGCCGAGCAGGGCCAGCCCGCCACGGCGGCGGCGGCCCGGCTGCGGCCGCGGCCAGGGTCGCGGCGGTGACCGCCCCGCCCAGCGTGAGGACCTCCGCCCGCGCCGCAGCCGGTGCGCGCGCCCGGTCGTCCACGCCTGCGTCACCAGGCCGGGACGGCGCTCGATCAGCTGGGACGCGGCCAGTTCGGCCGCCGACCCGATGACGGCCAGCCGGCGGGCCGGGCCGGCCTGGCGAGCGGCGCGACCAGCAGGCCGAGCCGGCCGCCGCTGGCGGCGCGGAGCCGGTGAAGACGAACGGCAGCTCCGGGTGCGCCTCGTGCCAGGCCGGCACGGCCGTCTGGGCCAGCAGCACCGCGGTGTAGGAGGCCACGCCCGGGGCCGCGGCGCCGCCCACAGCCCGGCCGGGCGGGCCGGCCGCCTGCGCCAGGCGGCCCAGCCGGGTCGCGCGCAGCCGAGGCGGGGAGCAGCTCGGCGGCCGCGGCCAGCCCGGCGGCCGGGCCGTAGGCGGCCAGGATCCAGGTGCCCACGCTCATCGGCGAGGTCGGCTTGGCCACCCGCAGCATGTGGTGGAACCGGTCCGGCCGGCCCGAGGTCGGCGACCAGCAGGTACGGTGCTCGCGCCGACGGCGCCGAGAGCGCCGAGCCGGCCGGCGCGGCGCAGCGCCGGCCGGCCGGTGCAGGTCGGCGCCGGCGGCGAGCAGCGCCGAGCCGGCGGCCAGCCCGCCGGTGAACAGGTACGCGGGGATGTCGTCCACTCCCACACCGGCGGCTTGAGCACCGGCCGGCCGTAGTAGGACGGTGAACTCGGCCCGCGGCACGCACCGGCTCGCTCGCCGGCACCGCCGCCGCCGCGACCCGGCGCGCGACTCGCCGGCCGGCCTCCGGCGTACCGGCGGTCATCGCCGACCGCCCGACGAACGCCGCGCACGGCCGCCGCCGGCCATGGCCAGCGCGGCGAGCGCCGGCCTGCTTCCACATCGCGGCAGGTCGCGGGTGGTCACCACCGGGTCCGGCGGCAGCCCGTACACCTCGGGCTCGTCCAGCAGCAGGAAGAACGCGCCGTCGCCGCCGACCCCGTCGGTCGGGTCGTGGCCGTAGAGCCGGGCCTCGGCCACGCCCCGCGTCGTGCAGCGTCGTCGACCCGCGCGCGCGGCCCGCTCCCGCAGCTCGTCGAGCGGGCCGAACTGGATCGACTCGGTCGGGCAGGCCTTGGCGCAGGCCGGCTCCAGGCCGTCGCGCAGCCGGTCGTAGCACAGCGTGCACTTCCGGGCCCGGCCGTCGTCCTCGCCGCCGGTCGATGACCCCGTACGGGCAGGCCGGAGACGCAGTAGCCGCAGCCGTTGCAGATGTCCTGCTGCACCACCACGGTGCCGAACTCGGTGCGGAACAGCGCCCCGGTCGGGCAGACGTCCAGGCAGCCGGCGTGCGTGCAGTGCTTGCACACGTCCGAGACCATCAGCCAGCGGAACCCGGCCCGGGGATGCTCGCCCGGGGTCCGGCCGGGCAGCTGGGAGCACGGCATGCCGAGGTCGACCGGGGCCGCGGGCGACTGGCTGGCCGCCGGCTGCCGGCTTCCGGCTGCCGGACGGACGCGGCTGCTCGATGAAGGCGACGTGCCGCCAGGAGTCGCGCCGAGCATGCCGGTGTTGTCGTACGACATGCCGAGCAGGTCAGGCCGTCCTCGGGCACGCTGTTCCATTCCTTGCAGGCCACCTCGCAGGCCTTGCAGCCGATGCAGACGATGGTGTCGGTGAAGAAGCCCATCCGGGGCGGGTGCTCGCGGTGCCCGGCGTCCGCCGCCGGGTCGGCCAGCGGACCGTAGAAGCTGTTGCCGCTGGTGCGTCATGCGTCCTTCTCCGTCGCCTCGGCCTCGGCGTCGGGCCCGTGGCGCGTCCCGTCGCCGGTCGTGGGACCGGTGCCGGTTTCCGCGTGATCCCGGCCCGGCGCCGGTAGTCCGGCGACTAGGTCGGGCAGCGCCGGGCCGCGCGGCCGGCGTCCGGGCTGGATGTCGCAGGTGGCGACCTTGCTCTCCTGGATGAAGCACGTTCGGGTCGAGGACCACGCCGAACAGGTCGTTGACCGAGTCGCCGGTGACCAGCCCGGTCGTGCCCCAGTGGTAGGGCAGCCAGATCTGGTGCACGACGCGGCCGTCGACCCGCAGCGGCGTCATCCGGTCGGTGACCAGCACCCGGGCCTCGATCGCCGTGCGGCTGGTGATCACGTGCGCCCAGCCAGGTGCGCCAGGCCGCGCTCGGCGGCCAGCTCCGGGGACACCTCGACGAACAGCTCCGGCTGCAGCTCGGACAGGTACGGCAGCTGGCCGGCTCATGCCGCCGGCGGTGTGGTGCTCGGTGAGCCGGGCGGTGGTGAACACGTACGGGAAGACCTCGCTGTGCGCGCTCCGGCGGGCGCGGGTTCGACGGGTTGTCCGGCCGGCCGTAGACCTTGCGGGTCGGGTTGGCCTGCTGGCCGTAGAGCGGGTTGCGGACCGGCGACTCGTGCGGCTCGTAGTGCGTCGGCAGCGGCCCGTCGACCAGCCCGCTCGGCGCGAACAGCCAGCCCTTGCCGTCGGCCTGCATGATGAACGGGTCGTCGCCGGCGCAGCGCCGCCGGCCCGCTGGCGCCCTCGGGCGGCCGGTAGTCGGCGGCTTGGTCTGCTCGAAGTCCGGGCACGTCGTGGCCGGTCCACTCGCCGCTTCTCGCGCGTCCCACCAGACGTAGCTTCTTGCGCTCGCTCCACGGGCGGCCCTGCCGGGTCGGCCGACGCGCGGTTGTACAGCATCCGCCGGTTCAGCGGCCAGGCCCAGCCCCACTCGGCGGCGTACGCGGCCCTGCTCGGTGTCGCGGCTTGCGGCGGGCCGCCTGGTTGACCCCGTCGGCGTACACGCCGCTGTAGATCCAGCAGCCGCAGGCGGTGCTGCCGTCGGCCTTCGAGGTCGAGGTACCCGCTGAGCGGTCTGGCCGGTGCGCAGGTCGAAGCCGTTGATCGCGCCGCAGCACGTCCGTCGGCCGGACGGCTCGTCGCCCGCGTCGTCCTCGGTGGCGTAGTCCCAGGCCAGGTCCAGCAGCGGGCGGTCGCGCTCGTCGGTCGAGCCGGCCAGCTTCTCCTTGAGCCGCCGCCCGAGGTGGTAGAAGAACCACAGCTCGGAGCGCTGGTCGCCCGGCGGCTCGACGGCCTTGTCGCGCCACTGCAGCATCCGCTGGGTCTGGGTGAACGTGCCCTCCTTCTCCACGTGCGAGGCGGCCGGCATGAAGAACACCTCGGTGCGGCAGCGTCTCGGTGACGATCTCGCCGGTCTCGATCTCCGGGGCGTCCTTCCAGAACGTGGCGCTCTCGATCATGGCCAGGTCCCGGACGACCAGCCAGTCCAGGTTGGCCAGGCCGAGCCGCTGCTGCCGGCCGTGCGCCGAGCCCACGGCCGGGTTCTGGCCGAGCAGGAAGTACCCGGAGACCTTGCCGTCGACCATGTCCATGACGGTGCGGTAGGTGCCGTGGTCGCCGTTGATCCGGGGCAGGTAGTCGAAGCAGCAGTCGTTCTCGGCGGTGGCCGCGTCGCCCCAGTACTCCTTGAGCAGCGACGACCAGGTACGCGTCGGCGTTGCGCCAGAAGCCCTTCTGTCATGGCCGGCGCACCTCCTCCAGGTAGCTCGGCCATGTCCGTCGTGCGTGTCGTCCGGCATCGGCAGGTAGCCGGGCAGCAGGTTGAACAGCGTCGGCATGTCGGTGGAGCCCTGGATGCTGGCGTGCCCGCGCAGCGCGTATATGCCGCCGCCCGGGCGGCCGATGTTGCCCAGCAGCAGCTGGATGATGGCCGCCGGCGCGGATGTACTGGGCGCCGACCGTGTGCTGGGTCCAGCCGACGCGAGTAGACCAGCGCGCCGGTGCGGTCCCGGCCGGAATTCTGCGTCCAGGCCCGGCGACCTGCTCAGGAACTGCGTCCTGGCGGCACGCCGCAGACCCGCTCGACCATCTCCGGCGTGTACCGGGCGAAGTGCCGTTTGAGGATCTGGAGCACGCAGCGCGGATGCTGCAGCGTCGGGTCGGCCGGCGAGTTCGCCCGCCGCGCCGTCCAGCGCGCGGACCGCCGGACCCGTGCTGCGTAGGGCGACGCCTGCTCCTTGTCGCTGTGCTGCCGGAGGCTGACTCGGCGTCGTGGCTCTGGTACTGCCAGCTCGACCGGTCGTAGGAGGCGGTGTCCGGGTCGTAGCCGCTGAACAGCCCGTCCAGGTCCTCGGTGTCCTGGTAGTGCTCGCTGACCAGGAACGGCGCGTTGGTGTAGGCCGGACGTACTCGCGGAACTCCAGCTCGTTGGCGAGGATGTAGTTGATCACCCCGCCGAGGAACGCGATGTCGGTGCCTGCCCGCAGCGGCACGTGCTGATCGGCCAGCGCGCTGGTCCGGGTGAACCGCGGGTCGATGTGGAACACCTTCGCGCCGCGCGCCTTGGCCTCCATCACCCACTGGAAGCCCGACCGGGTGGGCCTCGGCCATGTTGGAGCCCATGATGATGATGCAGTCGGCGTTGGCCATGTCCTGCTGGTAATCGGTGGCGCCGCCGCGACCGAACGAAGCTCCCAGACCGGGAACGGTGGCGGAGTGTCAAATACGCGCCTGGTTCTCGATCTGGATCGCGCCCAGCGCGGTGAACAGCTTCTTGATCAGGTAGTTCTCTTCGTTGTCCAGGGTCGCGCCGCCGAGGCTGGCGATCCCCATGGTGCGCCGCAGCGAGTTCCCGTGCTCGTCGGCGTCCTGCCAGCCCTTGCGCCGCGCGGCCAGCACCCGGTCGGCGATCATGTCCATCGCGGTGTCCAGGCCGAGTTCGCGTCCACTCGGTGCCGTACGGCGGGCGGTACAGCACCTTCTGCATCCGCTGCGGGCCGGTGACCAGCTGCTTGCTGGCCGATCCCTTCGGGCACAGCCGCCCGCGCGAGATCGGGCTGTCCGGGTTGCCCTCGATCTGGATGACCTGCTCGTCCTTGACGAAAACGCGCTGCGCGCAGCCGACCGCGCAGTAGGGGCACACCGAGCTCACCACCCGGTCCGCCGTTTCCGTGCGCGGCGTCAGGCCGGCCGACCGCCCGGACTCAGCGGCCTTGCCCCGGCCCAGCGGGTCCGGGCCGGACAGCTGCCGGTACACCGGCCACGAGCGGATCAGCCGCCGCAGGTCCATCGGACTCCCCTCCCCGCTCGGCAACGCGGAACTGGCTCGGATGCTCCCCCCGGGCCACCCCGGCAAACCCGGCTCATGTTCCTGTTCTACCAGCCGCGGCCGGACCGGCCCGCACCAGGCGGGTGCGAGGGAACGGACCTTCGCGCGCCGATGCCGCCACCGATGGCGGAATATACGGTGTGGGCATGGCATGCCGAATCAGCGAACTGGTCATCGACGCCCGGGATCCTGACCGGCTGGCCGCCTTCTGGTGCGAGGTGCTCGGCTACGTCGAGCTGGAACGGACCGGCGGCGACATCGAGATCGGGCCGCCGGAAACCGGCTTCGGCGGGCTGCAGCCCACGATCGTCTTCAATCTCAGCTCCGCGGCCAGGTCCGGCCAGCTTCCCCTGCACATCGACGTCAGCCCCACGGATCGTGACCAGGACGCCGAGCTCGGCCGGCTGCTGGCGGCCGGGGCCAGGCCGGCCGATGTCGGCCAGACCGGCGACGAATCATGGCACGTCCTGGCCGATCCCGAAGGCAACGAGTTCTGTCTCCTGCGCCAGCGCCTCCCGGCGTCCTGACCCCGGCCGCACGGAGGTTGAGCGCATATAAGCATGAGATTTTTCTCGTGCTTTTATTGACATGTCTCTGGCGGCGGCCGATCCTGGTAGTGCCCTCGCGCTGGTGGTCGCGGATGGAGGTGGCGCAGATGCGTGATGGCAGGTCCGCCTATGAGGTGGTCAACGGCGTGCCGGTCGTGGCGGCACCCGAGGAGATCGACGTCACGAACGCCCCGGACCTGCGGTCGGCCCTGCAGGAGGCGGCCGCGGACGGCCACGGAACGCTCGTGCTCGACATGACCCGGACCCGGTTCTGTGATTCGTCCGGGATTCACACCCTGCTGGCCGTGCACCAGCGGGCCCAGTCCGACGGCGGCGAGCTGCGGCTGGTCATTCCCGACCTGTCTGCCGTCCGCATCCTCACGATCACCGGCGTTAACCGGGTCATCCCCAGCGTCCCCAGCCTGACGGAAGCCACCGCCAACGGATCGGACGGCCGCTAGCCAGCCGGCTGCCAGCCGAGGGCCGGGCCGAGCCTGGTGGCGATATCGGTGAGGATCTGGACGTAATCCTCGTGGTCGAAGGTGAACGGGAGGGCGAACGCCACCTCGTCGATCTGGCGGAAGGCGGCGTGGTCCCAGAGTCGTTCGGCGAGCTGCGCGGACGTCCCGACGAGATCGGGCGCGAACAGCAGGCGCGCGGGGCCCTGCGGTGCGGTGGTGCGCGGCATCCGCTTCCGGGCGAATTCTTCGTACTTGCGGCGCTGGTCCGGCGACGCGGTGTCGGTGGGGATGACGACGAGGCCCTGGGAGACGCGGGCCCGGTCACCGTCGCGATGGTGAGCGCGGAACATCCGGATGTGCGCGAGCTGGATCTCGGCGAAGTCCCCGGATTCCTCGGCCTTCACGACGCTGCTGGTCAGGAAGTTCATCCCGTTCTCGCCGGCCCACTGAGCCGACCGCAGGCTGGCCCCGCCGTACCACATCCGGCGGTCCAGGCCGGGCGCGTGCGGCTGGACCCGCCCGGAGAACACCTCGAAGCCCTCGGTGCCGCTGAAGTCGCTGGCTGGCTCGCCGCGCACGAAGCCGAGCAGCCGGCGCACGCGCTCGTAGCCGAAATCCTCGCTGTCGGCGGTGTCCGGGTAGAGCGCGTGCCCGACCCGGTCGTAGTGCATCGGCGGCCCGACGCTGACACCCGGGTTGAGGCGGCCGCCGGACAAGATGTCGACCGTCGCCAGGTCCTCGGCCAGCCGCAGCGGGTTCTCCCAGCCCAGCGGGATGACCGCGGTGCCCAGGTCAATACGGCTTGTCCGCTGCGAGGCCGCCGCCAGGACGGCGACCGGGGAGGAGATGCCGAACTGCAGGTGCCGGTGCCGCACCCATACGCTGTCGAACCCCAGCCGCTCGCCTAGCTCGATGATCTCGAGCGTCGACTCGTGACCCCGGCGGGGATCGTCCTCCTCGAACAGCCCGATGGTCAGGAAGCCCAGCTTCCGCAGCGGTCGCGAACTCAGCGGCATGCGCTACGCCGGGACGTCGGGACCATCGTGGGCCGCCCGCTTCACGCATCACGATGGCTCGCACCCCCGAATCTACCCTAGGGGACGACGGTGACCGGCCATTTCCCGGCCCGAACCAGGCGGCTGGCTAGTGAGCCCACGATCCGGTGGCCGACGTGCTCGGACGCGCCGACGACAACGGCGTCCGCCCGGGTTTCCTCCGCGATTCCGGTGAGCTCGGCCAGCGGGTCCCCGGAGACCGAACGGAACTCGGCCGCGATCCCGGTCTCGGCGGCCCGGCCGAGCAGCAGCTCCTTGAGCTCGTCAGCGATCTGCTCGAAGGTCTCGTTCATCGCGACCGCGCCGTCCGGCACCGCGCCGGCGCTGGCCGGTACGCGCTTCACGTACACGGCCAGCAGGCGGCAGCCCTGGCGGCGCGCCAGGCCGCCGGCGTAAGCAGCGGCGCGCAGCGAGGTCCGCGAACCGTCCACGCCGACCAGGATCAGCGACGGGCCGTCGGTACCGAACTCGAAGTCAGGCGCGGGGAAGCTCACCAGACCATTGTGCCCGTCTCGCCGGGGGCGTTACCTCGCAGGTCGATCTGGTGGCCTGAACAGCGCCTCCAGGCTCTTCCCGTCGGCCCCGGCTGGATATGGTCAGCCGAGCTGACTATCTGACCAGCAGAAAGGCTGGACCCGTGATCCGCGAGGAATTGACGAGACTGTTCACCTGGCAGGAACGCCACCGCCGGCTGGCCGCCCGCCTGCTCATTGCGCTGGGGCTGACCCTGCTGGTTCTCGCCGTGGGCTCAGTGCTGATATGGGTCTTCGAAAGCGGCGTCAAGGGCGGCGATATTCACGGCTACGGCGACGCGGTGTTCTTCACCGCCGTCCAGCTGCTGACCATCTCGTCGGCAATCACAAATCCGCTGACCACGGGCGGCAAGATCGTGGACGTCGCCCTGGAGGTATGGGCGATCTTCGTGGTCACCTCGGTCGCGGGCAGCTTCGCCTCCTTTTTCAGCTCCGGCGACTCCAGTTAGGCGAGCCGGTGAAGGGCGGAGGCTGACGGCGGGTACAGCGTGGGCCCGGCACCTGCGGCGCCGGGCCCACATCTAGCTGTTCTCGCTGGCAGGGCAGGCCTGCCGCGGCTCAGGCGGCGCGGACCTGGGTGGCCTGCGGGCCCTTCGGGCCGGCCGCCACCTCGAACTCCACCTGCTGGTTCTCCTCGAGGCTACGGAAGCCGTTGCCGTCGATCTCGGAGTAGTGCACGAACACGTCCGGTCCGTCGGTGCGGGAGATGAAGCCGTAGCCCTTCTCCGCGTTGAACCATTTGACGGTTCCCTGTGTCATATCGCTCCTTGCCGTGCTGGATGCGGGTCCGCACCGTGCGTGACCCGGGCCGGTTCTCGACGCGGCCTTCCTCAGCTCCCTGAAGCGGCGCGCCCGCAACATCGTTTTCCGCGAGCGTGCAGGTGACACGAACACACAAGACAACTACGACCACCTAGCGCAACAGATCAAACGCCCGGTTGATTCCCGTCTGCCCGCTATGAGGCTGCGGGGAGCCGGGCGGGACGCCATGAAACCCCAGGTTCGGCGCGTAGTAACGCACTGAAGGCCCGGTTTCATAGCGCCCGGAGCGGACCCGGCCCTCATGATCAACTTAAGCTCAGCGGCATTGGGCGCTGACCCGCCGACCGCATGAATGTTCTCGGCTGGCAGTGTCATACCCGATCCGTATGCTGCTGAGCACGCAAGAGAACGGAGCTGCCGGATGGGGAATGACGGGGCAAGGAAACAGCCGCGGCCGGCTGCCCATGACTGGACCTATCACGGAATCGGTCCATCGGCCTCGGTTGACGGCCAGGCGCATATTCTCGTCGAGCAAACCGTCTTCGGGCTTACCGAAAGGAACGATGTCCTCGTTCTGCGGGAATTGCCGGCGCCGAGTTACGGCGGTTATGCCTGGAGCTATAACGGCGGTGGCCCGGCCCGCGCCGCCGCGGCCATCCTGGCTGACGCACTGGAGCTCGGGGACCCCGGAAGCTCCGGCTTGCAGCCGGGACGATCGGCCGACGGGCTCGGGCGCCTCCGGCGGGACTTCTGCTGGGACGTGCTCACGCAGGTCGCCGGCGAATGGCGGCTACGCCGGGGAGCCATCCTGCGGTGGGTGCTCGGCTGGTACGCGGAGAACGGGATCAGCGGCGTCCCCGCCGCGGCCATGAACCTCCCGCCGGCCGACCCCGGCCAGGATGACGACGCTTACTGAGGCCCCGGCCGGCCATCGCCGTCTGCGTACCGTGACGCCGCGATAGTTTGGTGAAGTGATACGAAGACGAATCCGTTTATGGGCGGCCTCCTCGACGGGTACCCCCGCGGCCCGGCCTACGACGAGATCTTCGGGACGGACGGCCTGCCGCGCCCGCATGCGCGAGCGCTGTACGACGCCCTGCAGACGCTCACCGGCGAGGACCTGGCGCGCCGGGCGGAGGCCCGGGATCGCAGCTTCCGCGACCAGGGCGTCGTCTTCTCCCACGCCGGCGAGGAATGGCTCTTCCCGCTCGACCTGATCCCGCGGCTGATCCCGGCGGCCGAGTGGGAGCTGGTCGAAGCGGGCGTCGTGCAGCGGGTACGCGCGCTCGAGGCATTTCTCGCCGACGTCTACGGGCCGGGCGAGGTGGTCAAGGACGAGGTCGTGCCGCGCTCGCTGCTCACCACCTCGGCGCGGCTTCTGCCGGCGGCCCACGGCATCGAGCCGCCGAACGGCGTGCGGGTCCACCTGGCCGGCATCGACATCGTCCGCGACGCCGACGGCGTCCTGCGCGTCCTCGAGGACAACCTGCAGGTGCCGTCGGGCATGTCCTACGTGGTGGAGAACCGCCGGACCATGGCCCGGGTCTTTCCCGGGCTGTTCCTGGAGCAGGAGGTACGGCCGGTCGCCTCCTACCCCGGCTGGCTGCTGGACGCACTGCGGCGGTCCGCGCCCGTCGGGGCCGACGAGCCGGTCGTGGTGCTGCTCACCCCCGGGGTGGGCAACGCCGCCTATTTCGAGCACGCCTTCCTGGCCCGCAAGATGGGCATCGAGCTGGTCGAGGGCCGGGACCTGTTCTGCCGCGACAACGTCGTGTACATGCGCAGCGTCGGCGGACAGCGGCGGGTGGACGTCCTCTACCGGCGCGTCAACGACGACTTCCTCGATCCGGTCCAGTTCAGGGGCGACTCCGTGGTGGGATGCCCGGGGATCCTGAACGCCGCGCCGGGCGGGCAATGTCACGATCGCCAACGCGGTCGGCAACGGCGTCGCCGACGACAAGCTCACCTACACCTACCTGCCCGCGCTCATCGAGTACTACCTGGGCGAGCGCCCCCTGCTGCCGAACGTCACGACCTACCGGCTCGACGACCCGGACGTGCGCTCGCAGTGCCTGGCCCGGCTTGACCAGCTGGTGGTCAAGCCGGTGGACGGGTCGGGCGGCAATGGCATCGTCGTCGGGCCGCAGGCCTCCGACGCCGAACTGGCCGCCGTGCGCGAGCAGGTGCTGGCCGAGCCCCGGGGGTGGATCGCGCAGGAGCTGGTGCTGCTGTCGACGTCGCCGGCGCAGCTCGGTGACCAGCTGCTGCCCCGGCACGTCGACCTGCGGCCGTTCGCGGTCAACGACGGCGCGCAGGTCCGGGTGCTGCCCGGCGGGCTGACCCGGGTGGCGCTGCGGGAGGGAAGCCTGATCGTCAACTCCAGCCAGGGCGGCGGTTCCAAGGACACCTGGGTGCTGACCTCCTCGCCGGGACCGGACGCGGAAGCCGACGGCGCGTCGGCGTTCCCCCCGCAGGCCGTACGCGGCGCCGAACCCGACCGCGGTCCCCACCAGGACGCAGCAGTGAGGAGACACCGATGCTGAGCCGGGTCGCCGAGGCACTGTTCTGGGTGGGCCGTTACGTCGAACGGGCGGAGGACACCGCCCGGCTGCTTGACGTGCATTTCCACGAAGTCCTCGAAGACCCGGGCGTGGACGAGGCCCGCGCCTGCGCCGTCCTGCTGTCCGTGATGGGCGTCCCGGCCGAGGTCGCCGGCCAGCATCGCGACTCCAGGGCCGTCCTGGAGCTGCTCGGCTACGCCAAGGACTCGTCCAGCTCGATCGTCGGCGCGCTGTCCGCCGCCTGGCAGAACGCCCGCAGCGCCCGGGAGGCGCTCTCCGCGGACATCTGGGAATGCCTGAACTCCACCCACAACTCCCTGCCGACCCGGGTGGCCGCCGCCCGCGACTTCGGTCCGGCGCCGTTCTTCTCCTACGTCCGCGAGCGCGCGGCGAACGTGGCCGGCTACGTCGAGGCGAGCATGAGCCGGGACACGAGCTACGACGCGCTGGTCCTGGGCCGCAGCCTGGAACGGGTGGACATGACCGCGCGCATGCTCGCGGCCCGGATCGGCTCCGGGCGCGCGAGCGAGGGCTGGACCTCGACCCTGCGGGCCTGCTCCGCCCACGATGCTTACCTGCGTACCTACCAGCAGGGCGTCGACGAACCCCGGGTCGTGGAGTTCCTGCTGGTGGACCGGCTCTTCCCCCGTTCGGTCTTCTACGCGCTGCGGACCGGGGAGCGGGCGCTGGCCCGGCTCGACCCGGCGTCCGGGCGCTCCGGGCTGGACGAACCCGCCCACCGGGCGATCGGCCGGGCCCGCACCGACCTGGAGTTCCTGTCCGCCGCCAGGCTCCTCGACGCACTGCCGGACCGGCTGCTCGGATTGCAGCGGGCCGTATCGATGATCAGCGAGGAAGTGACCGAACGGCTCTTCGCCGGGTCGCCGCCGCCCCAGTGGGGCCTGAAGGAGGCGCAGGCATGACCTGGCGGATCGCGATCAGGCACCGCACCGGGTACACGGTACGCCGAGCCGGTGCGGGCGTCGTACAACGAAGCGAGGCTGACCCCGCCCAGCGTGGACGGCCAGCGCCTGCTGCAGGCCGCCCTGGCGGTCACGCCGGCGGTGCGGCCGTTTCGTTACGTGGACTACTGGGGCACGGCGGTGGACTCGTTCGACATCCACGTCCCGCACACCGAGCTCGTCGTCCTGGCGACGTCGACGGTGGAGACCGCCCCGCCGCGGCCCGCGCCGTCCGGCGTCGGCTGGTCCGAGCTGGCCGGGCCCGCGGTCCAGGATCGCTTCGCCGAGTATCTCGCCGCCTCGTCCTACGTCGCGGCCGAGCCGGAGCTCACCGAGCTCGGCCGGTCCCTGTGCGCCGGGTCCGCGCCCGTGCAGGCCGGGCTGCGCATCGCCGAGTGGACCCATGAGACGTTGCGCTACGAGCGGGGCGCGACGCACGTCCGCACCTCCTCGGCCCAGGCCCGCGCCGCGGGCGGGGGCGTGTGCCAGGACTTCGCGCACGTCACGCTGGCTCTGCTGCGCGCCGCCGGGCTGCCCGCGCCGGTACGTCTCCGGCTACCTCCACCCGGCGGCGCAAGCCGGGATCGGGGAGACGACGACCGGAGAGAGCCACGCCTGGGTGGAATTCTGGGCCGGCGCCTGGGTCGCGGCCGACCCGACCAGCCTCGCCGAGGTGGGCAGCCGGCACGTGCTGCTGGCCCGCGGCCGCGACTACGCCGACGTGCGCCCGCTGTCCGGCATCTACTCAGGCCCGGCGGCCGAGCACCTGGGCGTCACGGTCGAGGTCACCCGGCTCGGCTGAGCAGCCGCGGCCGACCGGACCGTCAGTCCGGCTCCTCCTGGGCGTGCACGGTCATCGACTCCAGCAGCGGCGCGCCGAAGGTGGTGACCATGGCGACGTCGGACGCGTCCCGTCCGCGCCCGATCAGGATCCGTCCCTTGCGCCGGCGGTTGTTGCGCGGATCGAAGGTCCACCACCGGTCGCCCAGCCAGACCTCCATCCAGGCGGCGAAGTCCATCGGCGCCGGATCCGGCGGCACGTCCATGTCCGGCAGGTAGCCGAAGACATACCGGGCCGGGATGTTCAGCGCCCGGCAGAACGAGATGGCCAGGTGGGTGAAGTCGCGGCAGACGCCGAACCCGGAGGCGTTGACGTCGGCCGCCGTGGTCAGCGGGCCGCTCGCGCCGTACTGGAACGTCAGGTGACCGTGGACGTGATCGCAGATCGCCTGCACCCGGGAGTAGCCGGCGGGCATGGCGCCGAACCGGGACCAGGCTTCGTCGCCGAGCACGTCGGGCAGGCAGTAGCGGCTGGGCAGCGTGTAGAGGAGCACCTCGTCCGGCAGTCGTTCCGGCGGCAGTTCCGGCACGTGCCCGTCGGCGTCCTCGGTCGCGTCGGGCACGAGCACCGAGGCGCCGAAGCGCAGCGTGGAACGCCCGGCGGGCAGTATCACCCGCGTACACGGGTTGCCGTAAAGGTCGGCGTAACGGCGGATGCGCACTGGCGGCTCCGTCGACCACTCCGGCCGCGCCAGGCTGACCGGGGCCGCGTCCAGGGGCTCGACCTGGAAAACGGCCGGGGTGTCGACAGCGCCGTATACACGAACTCGCACCCCACCCGCACCCGTCGCGTACCCATCACCCCAGCGTGCTCCCTACGATGCACCGGCGTGCTATGCGGCTGCGCCACGGCGGATGGATCCCGGCATGGCGGCTAGCGCGCATTCGTTGACCATGGCGTCACCGACGATATGCCCGGCCGACGCCGGGTCGCCGGGATTCAGCAGCGCCTGCCGGTAGAGCATGCTGGCGTAACGCGCGTAGGTCTCCCGGCAGCTGGCCGGTCCGAGCGCGGCCGAAGCGCGAGCCGCGCTGGCTTTGCTCCAACTAATCATGAGGCTCCGAGCATCTCGGCGGCGCCGCGGCTAGCGAGCGCCATCAACCACCGAGGTCCGGAGCGGCTAATTGACAGTAGCACGGGCGAGGCCACGACCACGCGCACCATCGGCGCGGCGGAAAATGCCCCGCCCGTTCGGCATAAAATATTTTCCGAACGAGCGGGGTTCGTGCCATCGAGACGGTTCCCGCCCGGGCGGCGTCACCGGCTATCCCGCCTTCGCGTAGGCTGATGTCGTCGCACCTTTGGGTGCACCTGGCTAGGCCGGCAGTTGCTGCGGCGGGTACTAACCCCTCTTGGTCGGAGCCAGGACGTAGGCGTATCGCGGCGGTTGGTCGGGCGTACACGCAGCCCGCGAGCCTGAGCTTCTCCTTTACCTGAGGCTTCATTCTCGGTTCTCTCAGGGCTGTCCGATCGGAAGGCACCTGAACTATGAGTACGCGATTCGGTTTTGTCGGCACGTTCCCGCCGACCCAGTGCGGACTGGCGACCTTCACCGCCGCCCTGCGCGGTGCCCTCTTGCACTCCACCACCGACGAGGGCTGGGTCGTCCGCCTGGTCGACGCATCCGCGCCACGACCCGGCGACGAGGTGGTAGCGGAGCTCATCAGCAATGACTCCGCCTCGCTCCGTCAGGCGGCCGCCCAGCTGAACCTGTGCGACGTCGCCATCCTGCAGCACGAGTACGGCATTTACGGCGGAGCCGACGGCAGCGAGATCCTGCACCTGCTGGACGAAGTCCAGGTGCCACGCGTCGTCGTCCTGCACACCGTGCTGACCGACCCGACGTCCCACCAGCGTCAGGTCCTCGAGTCGGTGCTGGCGAAGGCCGATGCCGTCGTCGCGATGACGAAGACCGCGCGCGAACGGCTCGCGGCCGGGTACGCCGTCGACATGACGAAGGTCTGCGTCATCGCGCACGGCGCGCCCGCCCTGGAGACGACGATGGCGGAGCCGGTGTTCCGCACGGGGCAGTTCACCGTCCTGACGTGGGGCCTGCTCGGCCCCGGCAAGGGCATCGAGTGGGGCATCGAGGCCATGGCGATGCTGCGCGACCTGGCGCCCATGCCGCGCTACGTGGTCGCCGGCCAGACGCACCCGAAGGTGCTGCTGCACGAGGGCGACGCCTACCGTGACCGCCTCCGCGAGCAGGTCCGGCAGGCCGACCTGGGCTCCTGCGTCACCTTCGACGGTCACTACCGGAACACCAGCTCGCTGGCCTCCCTGGTCCGCTCGGCCGACGTGGTGCTGCTGCCCTACGACTCGACCGAGCAGGTCACCTCGGGGGTGCTCATCGAGGCGCTGGCGGCCGGCAAGCCGGTCGTGGCGACGCAGTTCCCGCACGCCCGAGAGGTGCTCGCGGGCGGAGCGGGCCTGCTCGTGCCGCACGGCGATCCGGCTGCGATCGCGGCGGCGCTCCGTTCGATGATCACGCGCGGGGACGTGATGGCGAGGATCACCGCCGCCGCCACCGCGACCGCGCCGCAGCTGCTGTGGCCGGTCATCGCGGACCAGTACCGCGAGCTGGCCGGCCGGCTGATCACGACGAGCGTGGCCGCATGACGGCCGGCGGCGTGACTCCCGTGAGCGACGCCGACCAGCCGGTACTCGATCACCTCGACCGGCTCACCGACGAGCGCGGGCTCTTCGAGCACGCCCTCCACGCGGTCCCCCGGCGCGAGCACGGCTATTGCGTCGACGACGCCGCCCGCGGGCTGGTCGTCACGTGCCACGAACCGGAGCCCGGGCCGACCGCCCGCCGCCTGGCCCGCTGCTATCTCGCCTTCGTCCTCGACGCGCTCGATCCCACCGGGGCCTGTCACAACCGGATGGCCGTCGGCGGGCAATGGCGCGACGAGGCCGGGACGGGCGACTGGTGGGGACGGGCGCTGTGGGGCCTCGGCGCCGCCGCCGCGAGTGCGCCGACGCCGGGCATGCGGGCGCGGGCGCTCGGCGGGTTCCGCATAGCGGCGCAGCGGCGCTCCCCGCACCTGCGGTCGATGGCGTTCGCCGCGCTGGGCGCCGCCGAGGTGCTCAGCGGGCGACCGGACGAAATGGCGGCGCGAGCGCTGCTCACGGACATGCTGGCCGTGATCGGCCGGCCGAGGGTCGACGATCCCGGCTGGCCCTGGCCGGAGGAGCGCCTGAGCTACGCCAACGCCGTCGATCGCCGAGGCGCTGATCGTCGCGGGCGACGCCCTTCCCGATGAGCCAGCCCTCAATCGCGGCCTGAACCTCCTGGATTTCCTGCTGCGCACCCAGACTCGCGATGGCCACCTGTCGGTGACCCCGGCGGGCGGCCGCGGCCGCGGCGACGCGGGCCCCGGTTTCGACCAGCAGCCCATCGAGGTGTCCGCGCTCGCCGATGCCTGCGGGAGCGCGTTCCGGGTCACCGGCCAGCCGTCCTGGCTGACGGGCGTCGACCTGGCCTGGGACTGGTTCGGTGGCGACAACGACAGCGCCACGCCGATGTTCGACCCGCGGACCGGTGGCGGCTACGACGGCCTGGAACGCCACGGCCGCAACCTCAACCAGGGCGCCGAGTCCACCCTGGCCATGCTCGCGACCGCGCAGCAGGCCCGCCGGCTCAGCGAGCTGCGAGTGATAGCGCACCGCATCGCAGGCCGGGCTGCGTCCCGATCCGGCCCGCGTCGTCGCGCGGCTTTTCCTGCCCGGCGAGGAGCTGCACGGTACCCATTCGCGGGCCAGCCAGGTCGTCGGCCGGGTCATGAGCCTGGCGGAAGACGAGGTCGAGCGGCTGGCCGCGGGCCTGCTCCGCGACTTCGGCGGCCGTCACCACGATTATCAGGCGCTCCTGCGGCGGCATGCGTCGATCGTCTCCGCGCACATCGAGGAGGCGCGTGAGCTGACGGCGGCGCGCACGCTGCTGCTGGGAGCGACCTTCACCGCGGAGTACGCGACGGAGGCCGCGGCCCTGTGCAACCCGAGCGCGGTGCTGGCCCCCGACCAGGGCGGCCTGCGCGCGGGCCAGGCCCGGGTGGCGCTCAGCCTGCGGGGCATCGGCGAAGGGCACATCTCCTCGATCGGCTTCTGCTCGGCCGTCGTCGGCCCGGGCGCGCAGTGGTCCTTCGAGCCGCGGCTCCTGCCGGTCTCCGTGGCCGACATAACGCCGGCCAGCTGGCGCCGGGAGCACCTGCATGCCGTCCTGGCCGACCAGGGCCATCTCGATGAGCTCGCCGAGGCCGTCCTGCACGCCCTTCCCGCCGGATTCGAGGGCGCTGATCTCGAGCGGGCGCTGGCGGAGACGCACCGCGACCTGCTGACCCGGGCGGGTTCCGCCGCCACCGCCGACCTGCTCCGCAAGGTGGTCTCGTCGGCCTACGACGCCTCCTTCGCCCGCGACGCCGACCTCGGGCAGCGGATCTTGTCGCCGTCCGCCGAGGAGGAGAGCAACGGCATGGAGGACGCGCGGTTCACGCGGTTCACCGGCGACGACGGGACCGCCGAGTACCGCGCCACCTACACGGCCTACGACGGGCGCCGGATCGCCCCGCGCCTGCTCATCAGCTCGGACCTGCGGGTCTTCCGTGCTCACCGGCTGGCCGGCCCGGCCGCCAGGAACAAGGGCATGGCGCTGTTCCCCCGGAAGGTGCACGGGCAGTACCTCGCCCTGTGCCGCTCCGACGGCGAGAGCACGAGCCTGGCCAGCTCGGCGGACGGTTACGTGTGGGACAAGCCCGTGGTCCTGCAGGAACCGTCCGCGCCGTGGGAGATGCTGCAGGTCGGCAACTGCGGGCCGCCGATCGAGACCGACCAGGGCTGGCTCGTGCTCACCCATGGCGTCGGCCCGATGCGGGTCTACGTCATCGGCGCGCTCCTGCTCGACCTCGACGACCCGGCGCGCGTCGTCGGCTATTCGAGGACTCCGCTGCTGTCTCCCGGCCCGGATGAGCAGGACGGCTACGTCCCCAACGTCCTGTACTCGTGCGGGGCCTTCCTGCACGACGGCCTGGTGTGGATCCCCTACGGCATCGACGACAGCCGCATCGGGGTGGCCTACGCGCCGCTCGGCGCGGTGCTGGCCGACATGAGCAGCGCCTCGTAGGTGCGGAGGTAGTCATCGACCATGCGGTCGGCGCCGAACCGCGCGACGGCGCGGGCATGGACGGCCGAACGGTCCAGCCGCACGGCCGCGCGGACGGCGTCGACCGACGACTCGACGTCGTGGGCCAGGTACCCGGTCACGCCCTCGTCGACCACCTCGGGCATCGAGCCGCGCCGGTAGGCGACGACCGGGGTGCCGCACGCCATCGCCTCCACGACGGACAGGCCGAACGGCTCGTCGAAGTAGATCGGGTGCAGCAGCGCGGCCGCGTCGCCGAGGACATCCGCGCGGCGCTCGCGGGCCGACCGAGCCGAGGAAGACGACCTGGTCCCCGTCGACATGCGGCTCCACGGCCTCGGCGAAATACCGCTCGTCCTGCACGATGCCGCAGATCACCAGCCGTCGTCCCGCGCGGCGGGCGATCTCGATGGCGTCGGCCGTTCCCTTGTCCGGATGGATGCGCCCGAACGAGACCAGGGAATCTCCTCCCGTGGCGCGGTACGGGAGCACGCCGAGGTCGATGCCGTGATGGATCGTCGCGGCATAGTCGAGCCCGGCGTAGCGGTCGGAATCTGAGATCGCGACGAACGCCGAGCGCGACCGCGTGTAGGCCGGAAGGATGCCCGCGCCGGAGAAGCCGTGGATGGTCGTCACCATCGGCGCCCGCGCGTGCTCGCCGAAGGCGAGCGGCAGCCAGTCGAGGTGGTTGTGCACCAGGTCGAACTCGCCCGACCGGGCCAGTGCGTGCGAGACGTGCAGCGCCTCCCAGACCCGGCCGTCCAGCTGGGCATCCTCCGCGTAGCCGTGCGGGCAGACGCCGTCGAGAGCGGCCGCCGTCACCGAGTCGAGCGTGGCGAAGAGCGTGACATCGACTCCTCGCGCGACCAGCCCCTCGGTCAGCAGGCTGGCGATCGACTCCCACGGCCCGTAGTGCCGGGGCGGCGTGCGCCAGGCGATCGGCGCGAGCATGGCGAGCTTCATGTAGTCATCCTGCCTGAACTTTTACTACCGCTTGCTACCTGCGGAAACGCGCGGATCGGGCAGCGCGGCGGCGCAGGGCGGTTTGGGTCGCCATGCCAGGGGCAGCTCATGGGGGATCTTCAACCGCCCAACGAGAGGAACTGCTCATGTATATCGGCATCGGGACCGTCGTCCTTATCATCATCATCGTTGTCGTCGTCCTGGCCCTGCGCAGGTAGTGGCCCGCACTGGCGAGAACGCTCCGCGGCGCGGGTCCAGGACGGGAGAGGTGTCCGGCCCGCCGCCGACCTCAGGTCTGAAGAACCGTCCTGGGTCTCTGGGCCGAGGACGCCCGCTAGGCCCCGCGGGGTGCGAGCTGCTGGCCGGGAACGGCCACCCGCATCCGCGCGCCGGGCCAGATCCCGGGACCAGGCTTGGCCGAAGGGGAAAGCCAGCCCCGTTCGGCGTTAAAAATCTCTAAAAATCCTCTTGGACCTATGAGGTACGTGCGGCCGGCGCCCGGCATGGGCGCCGGCCGCACGGCTGCCGTGCCGGCGTTCGCAACGCCGGCGGAGCAGCGGAAAGCTCCGGCCGGGCGCGCGAAGGGCCGAGCCGGCCCCGGTACCGGAGTGTTCCCGGCCCCGGTCGCGGCCCCGCGGCGGGGCCGTCCTCTCCTGCCCATCCCCGACGAGATCGCAGGTTACGTACCCAAATGTAAAATTTTTGGGACATGATCGCATTACAGTTGCGGCAACGCGTACTGAGGGCGGTCAAGGGCCCGGAAAGGGCCGTAGCAAGCGAGGATGCGAACGATGGGAAACCACGGAGGAACCAGCTCCAGACCTCGCGACGACGATGCCGAGGCGCCGGCCGGCGCCCGCGAAGACATCGACGAACTTCAAGCTGCTGAGCTCGCAGGCCTTTACCTTGCGTAACTGGCCAGTGTCGTGGCGGCTGTTCGCCGTGATCATGCTGACGCTCGCCATGGGCCTGGTCTTCGGCGGCCTGCGGGTCGCCGCGGCGACGGACAGCGCCGCCCAGTTCAACCGGGTATCGCAGCTCGCCAGCCTCGGCCAGCAAGACACCAGCCTGATCCAGGCCCTGGAGAACGAACGCGACCGGACGTGCGGCCAGCGTCAGCGATTCCGGAGCCCTCCAGCCCTCGTACAACGCGACCGACGTGGCGGCGGCCAAGGTCCAGGCACTGGCCGCCGGCGTCGGCGGTTCCTTCCCGGCGGACATCCAGGCCAAGGTGGCCGCCGTGCGCTCCGCGATCGGCAGCCTCGGCCACCTGCGCGACGTGGCCCAGCCCTGCTCGTCGGCGCTGGCGGTGATCGCCTACTACGCCGTCCCCATCAACGCCATGATGGCCCTGAACGGCCAGATCGCGCAGGGCGCCAATGATCCCGCGCTCGCCAACGACGTGCAGACGCTCAGTGCGCTGTCCCAGGAAAAGGACCAGGTCGCTCAGCAGCGCGCGATCCTTTTCGACGCTTTCACGCAGGGCAAGTTCGCTAACGCCGAGGAGCAGGCGCTGTTCACCGTGGCGGCGGGGCAGGGCGCCGACGCGACGGCCTTCAACGCGACCGCCACGCCCGCCGAGCAGAGCTCCTTCACCCGTGTCGTGGCCGGGCCGAAGGTCACGACGGCCGTGAACATCGAGCAGTATGTCGTCAACACCGGCAGCCTGGACATCAGCACCGGCGCCCTGGGCATCAGCGCGCAGAAGGCGCCCGGCGCGTGGTACTCGGCGGTGTCCGACACGATCGACAAAATGCAGACCGTCGAGCTGGGGGTAGCCCAGAACATCGTCGCGCGCGCCCAGGTCCTGCAGCAGGGCGCGGAGCGGTCCGCGCTCTTCATCGGCCTCCTGACGGCGGCGATCCTGATCCTGGTGCTCATCGCGACCTTCGCCGTCGCCAGGTCCCTGGTCCTGCCGCTGCGCCGGCTGCAGGAAGGCGCCCTCGACATCGCCACGGTGCAGCTGCCGGAGCGGGTCCGCCAGCTCGACGAAAGCCCGGACCCGGCGGCGAGCCTGGAAGTGGCGCCGATCGACGTGCTGTCCGTCGACGAGATCGGCCAGGTCGCCCGCGCGTTCGACCAGGTGCACGCCGAGGCGGTGCGGCTCGCCGGAAACGAGGCGCTGCTGCGCCGGAGCTTCAACGCGGTGTTCGTCAGCCTGTCCCGGCGCAGCCAGTCGCTGATCGAGCGGCTGGCGCGGATGATCGACTCCCTGGAGCAGAACGAGGAAGATCCCGGCCGGCTGGCCAACCTGTTCGCGATGGACCACCTGGTCACCCGGATGCGCCGGAACTCCGAGAACCTCCTCCTGCTCGCCGGGCACGAGGGCGCGCGGAAGTGGAGCGAGCCGGTTCCGCTCACCGACGTGACCCGGGCCGCCATATCGGAGATCGAGCAGTACAACCGGGTGGCGCTGAAGATCCAGCCCGGGGTCATGGTCTCGGGCCACGCGGTGTCCGACGTGGTGCACCTGCTGGCCGAGCTGATCGAGAACGCCACGGTCTTCTCCGCCAGCGATAACCGGGTGCTGGTGTCGGTCCAGGAACTGACCAGCGGGGGCGTGCTGATCCAGGTGAGCGACAACGGCGTCGGCATTTCCCCGGCCCGGCTGGCGGAGATCAACCGGCGGCTCGACGATCCGCCCGCGATCGACGATTCGGTATCCCGGCACATGGGACTGTTCGCGGTGGCGCGGCTGGCCCAGCGGCACGGGGTGCGCGTCCGGCTGCGCGCCGGGACGCCGCAAGGGCTGACCGCCCTGGTCTGGCTGCCGGACAGCCTGGCCGAGCGGGGAAACATCCTGTACGGCGACATGCCGCAACGGCTCGGCGGCCCCCAGGCCAGGCACACGCCCGGCCAGCACGCCGCCCCCGGCCCCGCCGTCGCCGGTCCCGCTCTCACCGGTCCCGCCGCCGCGCGAGGCGGTCCGGCGTGAGACGGTGCCGCGTGAGACGGTGCCGCGTGAGCCGGTGCCGCGTGAGACGGTGCCGGCCGCTGGTCGACGCCGAGCTGGTTCCGTAACCGCCGGGCGCCCGAGGGGCCGGCCGCAGGCCGGCGGCGGCATGCCCGCCACGGACAGGTGGGCCGGAGGCCTGCAGGCCGCGCAGATCATCGCCAATCCGGTCCGGGGCGACCGCATGGTCGCCGGGATGCCGGTGCGAGTGCCGCACGCGAACCTCCTGCCCGGATCCGTGGACGGCGGCCAGCGCGCCGCCGGCCGTCCGGCCGACGGTCACGGGGGCCAGGCCACGCTGCCGCAGCGATCACCCGAGCTGGCTCGCAGCCGGCTGAGCGGCTTCCAGCGCGGAGCCCGCCGGGCTGAGGGTCAGACACCCCACGCAGGAGATGAGAACGGACCGTTGAGCTACGCATACCGCCGGGACCTGGACTGGCTCGTCACCGACTTCACCACGCGGGTCCCGGACGCCGCGCACGCGGTCGTGGTATCGGCGGACGGTCTCATGCTGGCGATGTCGCAGGATATCCCGCAGGCCTTCGCCGAGCAGTTCGCGGCCATCACCTGCGGGCTGGCCAGCCTGATGCAGGGCGCCGCCCGGATCTTCGAGGCCGGGATGCCCACCCAGGGCCTGGTGGAGATGAAGGCCGGCCTGATGCTCATCAAGGTGATCAGCGACGGCTCCAGCCTGGCCGTCCTGGCCGCTCCGGAATGCGACACGGACCTGGTCTCCTACGAGATGACGCTGCTGGTCGAGGCGGTCGGCGAGGCGCTGACGCCGGCCGCTCGCGCCCAGCGCGCTTACTGAGCGCTCACGCGCGTATTGTCGGTCGACATGGCCGAGCTGATCGTCGACAACTGGGACCTGAGCGCGCGTCGCCGATGGATTCCATGTAGATCACGATGCTGTGGGTCCGCGGATCATTGCCGAAATAGTCGACTAGGTCGCCCCAGTTCACATCGAGCATGGAGCCGATGGAGACAAACGCGGAGAACCCGACATTTTCACGCAGACTCCAGTCCAGAACAGCGGTGCAGAGTGCCCCACTCTGGCTGATGAAGGCCACATTTCCCGGCCGGGCGACGGTATGAGCAAACGTTGCATTGAACCCGCGAACGGGATTCATTACCCCCAGACAGTTAGGCCCGATAAGGCGCATCTTGCCGCGAATCATCTCCGAGATCTGCCGCTCCAGCTCTTTTCCGTGCTCGCCATGCTCCTTGAAGCCGGCGGAGATGACGATGGCGGCGGGAATGCCCAGCTCCACCGATTCGGCAATCAGGCCAGGCACGGTGTCGGCCGGAGTCGTAATAACCACCAAGTCCACTTTGTCGGGAAGTTCTCGAACGCTGGGATATGCCTTGATGCCCAACACGTTGGAACGCTTGGCGTTAACCGGAAAAACCGTACCGCCAAACGGGCTGCTCAGCAGGTTCCATAACACCGAGCGGCCCACACTTCCCGCGCGCTCCGACGCCCCGATTACGGCGACACTGCGGGGTGAAAACAGCGGGTCGAGAGGATGCTGTTCTGAACGGTAGACATCGGACGACGGATCGACTTTGATGGCGCCGGCAGTTGCCGGTTTGGCGGCAGATACAGTAGTCATTCATTCCCTCACAAGACTAACTTTCAGTCTAAGCCTTTGCTGGAAAGTGGGCAGAGAACTCTTCACAGAACAAGGTGACGGGGATCACAATTCGCCATTCGCGTGCCTCCGGGTTGGACAACCTCCCATCACCGCGCCTCCCAAACGCGGAATGATACAATGCCCATTCCCGCGTAAAAATCTGCGGCGATGCGCCCCCTGAACTGGATCCCGACACTTGGCACAACAGACGACAGAAACCCGCATTGTTACTTACGCCGACGCTGGCGTGGACATCGAACGCTCCAATCGTACCAAGCAGCGCATCAAGTACCTCGCCCATAAGACCTTCAATCGCGGCGTGTTGAGCGAGATTGGCGGCTTCGGCGGCCTCTTCGCCATCGACAAGAAAAAATACACCGATCCCGTGCTCGTCTCCAGCGTGGATGGTGTCGGTACCAAGCTGAAAATCGCCTTTGAAATGAATCTGCACCACACCGTCGGCGCCGACCTGGTGAACCATTGCGTGAACGACATCGCGGTACAGGGCGCCGCGCCTATGTTCTTCATGGACTACTTCTCCACCGGCAAGCTCCAGCCGGAAATCGCCGAAAAAGTGGTAGCCGGAATCGCCGATGCCTGCAAGCAGAATGGATGCGCCCTTATTGGCGGCGAGACCGCCGAAATGCCGGGCTTTTACGCCAATGGTGAGTACGATTTAGCAGGCTTTATCGTCGGAGTAGTGAACCGCGACAGACTGCTCACAGGCAAAGCCGTGCAAGCCGGCGATGTACTCATCGGTCTCCCTTCGACCGGGCTGCACACCAACGGCTATGCCCTCGCGCGCAAGTTGTTTTTCACCGTCGCGCGTTACACACCCGACTCCTATGTCAATGAGATTAAGGGCAAAGTTGGGACAGAATTGATGAAATCCCACAAGAGCTATTGGCCCATCATGCGACGCATGATCGAAGCCGATGCGGTTTCGGCCATGGCGCACATTACCGGCGGCGGCATTACCGAGAACTTGCCCCGGGTGCTGCCCAAAGGCGTCGGGGCGATTGTCGAGATCAACTCCTGGCCAGTATCACCCATCTTCGAGCACCTGCAGAAGATTGGCAACGTTCCGCAAGACGAGATGCTCCGGACCTTCAACATGGGCATCGGCATGATTCTGGTAGTGCCGGCGAAGAAATTCAAGAAAGTGCAGACCATCCTCGAACGCTGCGGGGAAAAGGGCTACACCATCGGCCGCATCGTGAAGGGCGAAAAGCGAGTTACCTACCAGTAGGGCTTTCGGGGCAGTTGACAAAACATTCGCTAAGCGCCAGCAAGCTAGGCCCAAATTCAGCGAGAGCCACGGATGCTTGGACTTTGGTAACGTTTTCATTGCTGTAGCAATTCTAACTCACTGGTTTTGGTGTTTTCTTGCCCTTTGACTCCTCGTCGAACTTGATCTCTCGCGGAAGGTTTTCTTCTAACACCCAGATGATGTAATCCGGGATTTTCTTATCGCTGTGCGCCGCACACGTCCTCACACGTCTGTGTAGCGATTCTGACAATGTTAGCCTAACCAAACCCATAGCGGCACCAGACGTACCTAATAGTACATTATTGTCTCTCTTGGTTCCCTATTGGAATTCTTGATACCATTTGGTACCATTAGGGCAGAGTCGGCCCCTTGCGCGATTGCGACTTGGGGTTCAGGCTAGGAAGCAGGCAAAACGATGACGCCCACAGCAAAGCCGGTGCCTAATGAATCGAAGCTGAAAGAGCTTATCGTTTATATTGCCAGTCTCTCGGAAAGGGATGACAGCTTTGGCGCAACGAAATTAAACAAGTTGTTGTTCAGGGCTGATTTCACTGCATATGCTCATTGGGGAAGGCCTATTACCGGGGTGGAGTATTTTGCGCTGGAAAACGGTCCCGCTCCGAAACCAATGAAGAAGCTGTTGCGCCTAATGCAAGAGCAGGGCGAAATTGCGATTCGAGAGAAGGATTATTTTGGACATGAGCAACATCGCGTTTTCCCGCTTCGATCTCCCGAACTTGGGGGTGTCAGCAAGGACGAAATGAATCTCCTTTTCCATCTCATCCAGCATTATTGGGGCGTGAGTGGAACCAGCATAAGCAATGAGTCACACGATTTTCTTGGTTGGTCATTGGCGCAACTGGAGGAAACTATACCGTATGCAGTTGCTCTCGTCGGAAATAGGGAACCGACTTTGGACGAGATAAGACGCGGTTTGGAACTGGAACAGTTTGCTCAGGAGTGCCTTGCCAGGAACGCATCCAGGAAAAATTAGGGAGATCATAGAGGAGCCGAGGTTTGCGTTTGAACTTCAGGCCCTCATCCCCAATTCAAAGCGAGCAGACGAGTTTATAGATGGCACGAAGTGGACGCTTAGCCATGATCCCTTCAGCGGAAGACGCATAAGCAATTCTCATGTTTGGTTTGTGCCGATGGAAGAAATTCCAGGGCTTCTGCCCGTTGTCCTTTATTACACGTTTGACGACGATTATGTGAACTTTCTCTCAATTCAAGAAACAGTTTACCCGCCTCAAGATTAGCTGCGCTTTTTTTTTGGGCCGCGCTTGCTTGCTCAGGATGCCTCACCGGTGGCCTTTCCTGTGAGTTCTGAGTGAGGTTCAGCCCTTCCCGACGGCCCGTCACACAGCTAGATTGAAACGGTCGCCATCGGTGATCAGTTTGTCGTGCGTTCCGCGATTGTTGAACCGGAATTCAAGCCCCTTTTTCTTTTCATCCAATTGAAACAATTCAGGCCCTTGGTTGACTTGCCCGGCAGGGAACATGGCCTCTAGAATCGCTGTTTGCATCCAAGCGGATTCGGAGGAAGAATGGCGACCCTGAAAGTTGGCGATGAGGTACCGGATTTCGAACTCCCTGCAGTGGTAGGAAGCATCAAGCAGCAGTTCAAGTTGAGCGATTACCGGGGCAAGAAGAACGTAGTACTGGCCTTCTATCCGGCCGATTGGACGCCCGTGTGCGCCTCCCAATTGCCTGCTTTGAGTTCTGAGACCGAGAGGCTTGCCGGCTATGATGCGCAGGTCGTCGCCATCAGCGCCGACTCCATCCCCAGCCACACCGCCTGGCAGAAGAAGGAGATCGGCACCCTGAACTTTCCTCTGGCCAGCGATTTCTATCCGCATGGGAATGTGGCCAAAATTTTCGGAGTCCAGCGCGAGGGTGATCCGCTCCCCGGAGTCAATGAGCGGGCGATATTTATTGTGGACAAAAGCGGGAAGCTGGCATTCGGGAAGGTTTATCCCCTCGGCCAGGTACCGAGCAATGAGGACATCTTCGAGGTCTTGCGAAAGCTGTAGCTGCCGGACGGGAGTGTGTGCAGCTCTGACTTCGCGGCGTTGACGGTTGTCTACTCGTTAACCGCTCTCAGCGGCAAGGTACGTTCGTCGCGGAAAGCTGGAATCAGAACTTCCAGCACCTTCCTGACGTCTTCGAAATTGTAGTCCGCGATAAGTTCTGAGCGCTTCGCCACCACCTGGTCGCGCAATAGACCTTCAGTCATCCCGATAAAAGCTGCTCGCACCGCCTGCAGGTTTACATCGGAGCGGATTTCGCCGCGCGCTTTCATCTCGGACAGGATTCCGTCCACGACATCGGCAAAGCGGTGAAATCCCTGGCTCAGCAGCACGTCACGGTTATCTTTGCGGACGCGCCAGGCTTCCAGCATCATGATCTCTTTTAGGTCCGCATCGTTGTCCAGTTCGATCGCTACCGCCTCTAATACTCCCAGAAGCCGTTCCGGGGGCGAAGCGTTTCTTTGCGCTGCCTGTACCCGCTCAGCGATGGCGGCCCAGCCGCGGTCAAAAATGGCGGTCAACAAGCCTTGCTTGCTGCCGAAGTGCTTCATCATCTGGGATTCGCTGGTACCTGCTTCGCGAGAGATGGCTACGGTGCTGGTGTTTTCGTACCCGTTACGTGCGAACAAGCGCTTGCCCGACATAAGGATACGGTCGTGCGACGAGATGGAAGGTACAGCCTGCAAGTTAGCATTATCGGGCATGTCGATTCGGTCATAGCAACCCGACTGGATAGTGAAAGTTCCGTCAAGGCTCCGAAATTCCTGGAATCCGCCTGGTCTTAGTTGTCGCCGGCTTGCTGACGTCTCCTCCCTTATTGACTATGCGCGGCTTTGTGGGTGCTGGCCGTCTTGCTGGCCGGGGGGTTGCTGCCCGCCTCCTTCATCACCTGGTCGATCATCTGATACAGCTTGGTTCGGTCCACGACCTCGACGAAGGGCTGCCCCCGCACCGTATCGCTCACAATGTAGATGGTGGGGGTGTGATCAATAGGTATGCGCTGCCCGAGTTGATAGTCGGCCTTCACCTTGGCCGCAAGGTCCCCGGTTGGGTCCACCACGAACGGCAGTGTCTCTCTATGGTCGCTGGCAAATTTCTCGGTGATGCCGCGCAGATTTTGTTTCGTAACCTGCATCTGGTTCTGAAAGATGTAGAGGCGATACTCATCGCCCAACTTCAGCGATTTGGTGTCGAAATAACGCGCATTGACCGCCGCCTCAAACGACCAGGCATGCTGCGGCAGCGGAAAGTCATGCTGCACCAGAGGGATGTTGTACTGCTTGGCCGCTTCATGCAGTAGCGGCGCCGCGCGCGCGCAGTCCGGACACTCCAGGTCTTCAAACACGATAATGGCGACCTTCGATCCCTTGGGAGGCCGCAACATTGACGTATCGCCCCACACCGTAATACTTCCAAGTAGCACGATCGCAGCCAAGGCAAACTGCTTAATCAAAGTGAATTTCATTCCAGCTGTTCCCTCAATTTTTGCCGAAGTAGTTGGCAATCTTTAGACGATCCTAGTCAGATATAGTACCGGATAGCGGCCCCACCAGTCTTGGTACTACCTGGCGACCGGCTTCCATTTGTTCAGGAATTGCAGCACATCCTCCGGCGCCAGAGCGCGGGCCTTCTCGAACTCACCACCCTTTTGGGCGTATAGCAGTTTCCCGTTGCTATCCAGGACCGCAATCGCGGGGATTCCGCGCTTCATGGGGACCTGGTACTCCTGCATAATGTCCTGGTTCTTGTCGCCCTCGCCGACATCCACGTGCACTACTTCAAAATCCCGCTTCAGCACCCCAGCAACATCGGGCCGTTGGAACGCCAGGTCAAGTACGTGACAGTCGTAACACCAGTTCGCGCCGAAGACCACCAGCACCCGCTTATGCCCTGCGGTGGCTAGCTGTAGAGCATGCTTAATCTCCGCGTGCGCATCGACGCCCGGAGCATAGATGACCTTGCTGGTGGAGAGCGGCTGCTGCAGCTTGGCAGCATCGGAACGTTTGGTGCCCGCCAGCCGCCATTGGTCGCCCTGCTTCTGCCATAGCTGGCCCTCGGTAACGTACAGGGTTTGTCCGGAGGTGCTGTGGACTTCTGCCTGAAACACCAATTGCTGCATGCCGGGCTGCGGCGAGTCTGACTGGATGACATTTACTTTCATGCGCCGCACTTTGAGACCGGTCCAAAAGTCGACCTCCGAGGCAACGCTGGACGGACCGGCCCCGGTAGCTACCTGAGCGGGAGGATTATTGCTGTAGAGTGCCTGCAAGGTCGCAGCGTTTCCGCGAATCACCGCGGCCTTCCACTGATCGAGTGGCGGGAAGGGCGCAACCGGCTTGGCGGCTTGTCCCGCGCAGTAGGACGAGACAAGTGCGGTAAGAAAGATCAGAACAGTGCGGGGCCGTTGAAGCTTCATACTTCTCCTTCTAAGAGCAACTCCCGAGTCGAATAGTGCGATCGCGCTCCCGACTCAAGAGTCCCCCGCATTCATGCGGGGGAGGAGCACTTCAGCGCTCCAGCAAAAATCAACTTTGACCTTGCGCTTTAGCGCCGGGAATCTAAAGCCCAGGGCTGAAGTGTGTGCGTCAGAACTCTGTCGTCCCCTGAAGGGACTCGGATTCTTTTCCTACTTTTCCCAGCACTCCGCCTGCGGCTGCGTGCTGGGCTAGACTGAGTCGCCCCTGCGGGGCGGGTTTTCTGTTGCTTCGTACCACCATCGCAGCCGAAGGTTAGTTCTCACGCACTCACTGGTGTGGTGAATCAAAAATTCGTTCATGAATTCAATGAGGTCATTTGACTTTCGCCCTCAGGGCCTAAAGGCCTCGTTTTCTTACGTCGCGGTTCGGCACGGCTGAAGCCGTGCCCTGACACTAAGCCCGCGCTTATTCAAGGAACTTCTGATTCAGGACACTAGAACCCACTCTTCAAATCGAATCTCTTCCCGCCGAACCGAGGTCCAGCTCCCCTGCTAAAGCAGGGGGCTGCCACCAAAAGTCCCTCGCAATTTTTCCCGGCCTCGGCTAATGTCCACCATGATACGGATGACCTTTGAGGATGGTGAATCCCCGATAGAGCTGTTCTAAAAGCACCACCCGCGCCAGCTCGTGCGGCAGGGTCACCTTTCCGAAGGACAGAATGTTGGACGCAGCGGCGCGCGTAGCGTCACTCCAGCCATCCGCAGGGCCGACTGCAAACAGCAACTCCTGGGTATCGTGGGCTTGATGATATTCAAGGAAGTTGGCGATTTCTTCTGAGGTAAGCTGGCGTCCCCGCGCATCCAGCAGCACCAGCACCGGAGGTTTGCGGCTTGTACTTTTTTCCAGAAGCTTGAGCAGGGCCGCTTCCGATGGCAACTCGTTAGCGTCGCTGGCAATGTAGCGGGAAAGCCGTTTCAGGTACTCGGCGGTCAAAGATTGAATCGGTGAACTGCGGGTCCTGCCGATCCATACGATGCGAAGTTTCACGGCCTCAGGAACTCTTACGCGTGCGCGTAGTCGAGGCGTGCTTGCGCGCAACTTTCTTCGCCGCCGGATTTGGCAGTAGACTTCGTTGCTTTCCCACGCTTGGCAGGAGCCGCGATCTTCTTAGTTGCAGGCTTGCGAACGGGCTTTTCCAGGTCCGTTAGTTGCAAGCGTTTTGCGGTCTTCCACAATCGCTCCAAGTCGTAAAACTTTCGCGCACTCTCGGAAAAAATATGCACCACGAAATCTACGTAGTCCAGCAGGACCCAATCCGCCTGGTTGTAGCCCTCACGGTGCGCGGGTTCAACTCCGGTTGCGCTGAGCTTCTGGTCGACCTCGTCGGCAATGGCTTGGACCTGCCGCGGGTTGGCGCCCGAACAAATCACGAAGTAGTCGGTGAACCCGCTGGCCTGTTCGTCCAGTTGCAGGATGCCGATGTCCTCGGCTTTTTTCTCCTGGCAAGCGCGCACAGTAATGGCGACTTGCGCCTTGGTTTCATTTCTCTTCATACTTTCGGCTCGTTTTGCTTCGATACAACTGCTCCTTCTGAATGTATTCCGCCACGGCGTCAGGGACCAGCCGCTTCAGCGCTCCACCACGGTCCACGGCCGCACGGATCTGCGTGGCCGAGACATTTTCATGCGTCTCCGGCAGCATGTGCAGCGTGGCCCCGGGCAATACCAGCGGTCCTTCCATCTTCTGCTTCCGAAACAGCTTTGTCACTGCCGCGCCGGGCCGTAACTTCGCCGGCAACGAGGAGGCAACGTCAGCCAGCGAATATCCGGGTCGCGCGGCTACGATGAAATCGCACTCGCCCAGCAGAGCCTCGGCCTCGTGCCATTTGCCGATGTCCTTGAAGGCGTCCATGCCTATCAGGAAGTATAGGTGATCGCTCTTGCCCAGCTTCGCTTTCACGCGACGAACGGTGTCAACGGTATAGCTCGGCTTGTGCCGGCCCTCGCCGCTGGCCGGATCGGGCGCCTCGAGCAGGGAGGGCACGAATGTCTTCTCTCCAGCTAGCGCAAGTGCGACCATAGCGTAACGATGATAGAACGACAGGATCGGTGTTTTCTGCTTGTGCGGCGGGACATCAGCGGGAACAAAACACACTTGTTTCAATGCGAACTTCGCTGCGGCTGCGCGGGCCACAACGACATGTCCACGATGAATGGGATCGAAGGTTCCGCCAAACAGTGCGATGTTCATGCTTACTTTGGCGGCTGTTTGGAATTATCCATGTGCTGCATGTTCTGTGGGTTCTGCTGCTGCGCATTGTCCTTCATCTGATTGGAATTCTTGATGAAAAGTACCGTCTTCCAGATGTCATCGTCCGACAGCACCCCGTCCCAGCCCGGCATTGCGGTGTAGCGCATCCCATATTTGACGACATAGAACAGATGGCCGTCTGGATCGTCCGGAGTACGGCTCATCAGCTGAGGTACTGATGGATAAAACTTTGTTTTCATCGCCGAAGTGGGTTCCTTCAAGCTGCCATGGCAAAAGGCGCAATTCTTGTCATAGGTCATGGAGCCATCCATGATGTTATCCATGGTCGGCTGAAACGGATTGGCCTGCGTGGGGGCGTGGCCATCCACCCAAGCGTCCATCGAGGTGTTGGCAGTCCGTCGCTCCAGCGTACTCGGCGTGTTGCCCACAGCCCGAATATCGAAGTGCCCTGTGGTGACGTAGTAATACGCGCCGCCGAAAACGACGAGCAGCGTGATGATGACTCCGGCGATGAATCCGCGCATGCTTCCCCTTTGAGCTATTCGTTCCGCTCAGTGCCCACGGGCTTCAGTATCGTACTATGGACGGCTTCATTGCCTCTTACGCAGCCAAAACATCACAGAAGTGTCATCCGTCGGGCTGAATTTGATTGTCGAATTTCAGGCTTGCTTGCCGAATTCCGAGGCTCAATACTTCCGCAAGCGACGCGCCTCGCGAACCACATCTTCCACCTTGGGAAGGAAGGCCTCCTCCAGCGGCGGCGAAAATGGAACCGGGCTGTCAGCCGAGGCGATTCGCACAATCGGCGCGTCCAGCGAGTCGAAGCACTCTTCGTTGATGATCGCGGCCACCTCTCCGGCGATGCCCCCGGTCTTGGTGTCTTCGTGCAGCACGATTACGCGATTGGTCTTTTCCACGGTCGCTGCGGATAGCATCGCGGTCCAGCGGCAGCACCGTCCGTAAATCCACCACCTCTAACTCGATGCCTTCTTTCGCCAGGATTTCCGCGGCCTCCAACGCAACATAAACCATGGCGGCGTAAGTAATGACACTCACGTCGCGGCCTTCGCGCGCCACGCGGGCTTTGCCGATCGGCACCGTGTAGTCCTCGGCAGGCAATTCTTCTTTGATGCGACGGTAGAGAAACTTGTGCTCGAAGAACAGGACCGGGTTGTTGTCGCGAATGGCAGATTTGATTAGTCCCTTGGCGTCGTAGGCGCTGGCCGGACAGATGACTTTCAGCCCCGGCGTGTGCGCGAAGTAGGTCTCGGGATTCTGCGAGTGGAACGGACCTCCGTGAACGCCGCCCCCCGAGGGCCGCGCAGCACAACCGGAACCGGCGCGCCCCAACGGAAGTGCGCCTTCGCCAGCATGTTGTTGATCTGATTGAAGGCGCAACTGATGAAATCCATGAACTGGAACTCGGCCACGGGCCGCATCCCGGTGAGGGCCGCGCCGAAGCTGGCGTTAACGATGGCCATCTCCGAAATCGGCGTGTCTACCACGCGCTCAGGGCCGAAGCGGTCGATCAGGCCTTCGGTAACTTTGAACGCGCCGCCGTAGATGCCGATGTCTTCCCCGATGCAGAAGACCGCGGGATCGCGTTCCATCTCTTCCCAGATTCCCTGGCGAATGGCTTCCAGATAGGTGACTGCTGCCATGGGAAGGAATTCTAAATCAATCGCGCATTAACCACAGGGACCCGGAGAGAAAACCCCTGTCACCACGGAGACACGGAGCGCACGGAGGAGAAAAACCAAAACAAAAAGGAATCAAACTTCGTGATCTCCGTGCCTCCGTGGTGAAAAAATTCCTAACCCTCTCTGTGTCTCTGTGGTAAACCCAGGTCTACGAAGCCGACGTCGCTGCCACGCTCTTCCCGCAGTATGGGCAGCACAAGAAATCGTGACTGATAGCTCGGCCACAGTGCGCGCAGGTGGGCGCACTGGCCACACCACACTTGGCGCAGAACCGAAAGTCCGGCTGCACGATCCAACCGCACCCCGGACAGGGCTTCAGCATAGGCTTGCGCAACAGGAAGTAGAGAAGAATCCCCAGACAGTTGGGAACGAAGATCGCCAGCAGCGTCCACAACAGTTGCCCCATGCCCCGGCGCTTTGCATCCTGATTGATATAGCCGATCAGCAACACCCATCCTGCCAGCACCAACCCCGCCAAAACGCTTAACAGGACCCACCACGGATACGGGGGAAGGTCATGAGGCCCTTTAGGGAGGCAACTGAACAAAACTGGCATGCCAATGAATACGAGCACAGAGAGAACAACTGCAACCGGCGAGATGATGCTGAGTTCGCCCTTAAAACTGGATTTCGTAGCGCTCATCGAATTTCTCCTTCACGCTCCCTCGCCAGCGCAAGCATGAGGGGATTGTTGAATACGGTGCGCGGGATAAACGTCACCAGGACGGCAATGACGATCGCCGGCAGCAGCCAGAACAGCAGCACGCCCGGTCCGACAAGCGACTCCGGCAGTCCCAGCAGTTGTGCGACCCATCCGCCAAACCTCCACCACAGCCACGCCGACGCGGTCGACGACAGCACCCCGAAGCAGAACGACACGCCGATCAGAAACATGCGCGAGTCGCGCTCCCGCATTTCCAGCGCGCGAGCACGCAGGCGGGCTTGCGTCACCGTGACCAGCCCTGGACTGGCGGTAACCGCAACCGACCGCAGCAACCGGCCCGTGCTCTCCGCGAGTACGGCGTATTCGGAACATTCGGCGCAGCCCGACAGGTGCGAATCCAGCCATTCCGTATCCGGAGCAGCGATGGCCTCCACGCCACGACGGGTGATGAGATCAATGGCGCGATCATGGTCGTCGGTTGGTCATTGGGCGCCTCCCTTCAGAGCGGGACGCAATGCCATCACGCCGCGATAAATTCTGGTCTTTACGGTGGCCAGGGGAATGTGAACCAACTGAGCAATCTCCTCAAGCTTCATCTGTTCCTGAAAGCGAAGTACCAGGACTTCGCGGAAAATCGCCGGCACCTGGCCCAGGGCTTCGTCGAACATTTCGTGCTGCTGCTGGGCCAGTGCCAGGTCGAACGGCGATGGGCCCGCCGCTGGCGGTTCAAAGGGCGCCCCATCTTCCGGATCTCTCATTTCGTCCAGGCTGCTGGGATTTTTCTTGCGCAGATAATCGATCGCCACGTTGTGTCCGATGGACATCAACCAGGTCACGAAGCGATTGCGGCCGTCGTACTGATGGCCTTTTTCCAGCACGCGCAGCCAGGTCTCCTGGAACAGGTCCTCGGCCACGGCGCGATTGCCGGTCAAATGCAGCAGATACCGCAGCAGCCGGTGCTGATACTGCTCGATCAGAGCATCGAGCAGGTCAGGATCGCGACGCCGAAGCCCTTGTGCGATTTGGGACTCTTCGGTTTCCATCGGAACCAGCGAACTGAAGGCGGTGGCGACCATACTAACGGGATATACGAAGCTGGGGGGGAAAAAGACTCAAAGGCCTTTGTGACCATGGATCGACACGGATGAACACGGATTTTATTGGGTTTCATGCTATGCCGTTTGGGTTGCGCACCTCGTGCTCAATGGTCCAAGGCCGACGGAATTGGAGCGGGCCTCGCCGAAATCCCCTGAAGCCTCTGTTTCAATTCGATCCGTGTTCATCGGTGTAAATCCGTGGTCAGATTAGCTTTCGGCAGAGTGGCAACTAGGCAAAGCCCCGCCCTGCTACTTCCCGTGATTTACAATCATCTATTCGCCTGTCGCCATTATTCCGACAAGCCGGCGATCCCCGGCGCTCATAACCCATCTAGAACGGAGCACGAATTTGCCAGACACCATTTATGACGTAGCCATCATCGGCAGCGGACCTGCCGGATACACCGCGGCCATCCGAGCCGGGCAGCTTGGACTCAAGGCTGCGCTCATCGAGAAAGACCCTTATCTAGGCGGCACCTGTCTGCACGTCGGCTGCATACCGACCAAGGCATTGCTGTTCAACGCGGAGGTCTTCGACCACGTGAAGGAAGGCACCGAACTAGGACTGGAGAACACGGCTGGCGTCTCGCTGAACTGGGGTGCGATTCAGAAACGCAAACAGGGCATCGTGGATAAACACGCCAAGGGCCTGCAGTTTCTGATGAAGAAGAACAAAGTCGACGTGCTCCGCGGATGGGGCAAGCTGACCGGCCCCGCGAAAGATGGCATCCACACCGTCGCGCTGGAAGGCGGCGAGTTGAAGTCGATCAAGGCGAAGAACGTGATTCTGTCCACCGGCTCGTCCGCGCGCATGTTGCCCGGCCTGCAGGCGGACATGCAGGTGCTGAGCAATATCGAGGTGTTGAGCCTGGACCAGATTCCCAAGTCACTGATCGTAATCGGCTCGGGTGCAGTGGGCGTCGAGTTTGCCAGCATCTATAAATCGTTCGGTTGCGACGTCACTATCCTGGAAATGCTGCCGCGCTACGTTCCTGTCGAAGATGAGGACGTGTCGAAGGAGTTGGCACGTGTGTATCGCAAGCGCGGCATCAACGGCTTTGTAAACGCCAAGGTCGAAAAAGTGGAGAAGACCAAGGCGGGGGTCGCTGTGACCTTCACCGTCGATGGCAAGCCGCAGAAGCTGGAAGCCGAGAAAGTTCTGGTCGCGGTGGGACGCGCTCCGATGACCGCCAACATCGGAATTGAAAAAACTAAGATCGAACTGGACCGTGGTTTTGTGAAGATCGACGAATTCATGCGCACCTCCGAGCCGGGCGTGTACGCCATCGGCGATATCGTTGTGGGCTTGCCGCAACTGGCGCACGCTGGAGCCATGGAAGGCATCGTGGCGGTTACTCACATTGCGGGCAAGCCAACCAAGGCGATCAACCCGCTGCGGATTCCCAACGCGACCTATTGCCATCCCGAGATCGGAAGTGTCGGCCTTACCGAGGCTAAAGCGAAGGAAAAGGGTTATACCGTAAAGGTGGGCAAGTTCCCCTTCACTGCGAACTCGCGCGCCAGCATTGTGGGGCAGCACGAAGGCTTCATCAAGATTGTTACCGATGCCAAGTACGGCGAAATTTTGGGCGTGCACATCATTGGGCCGAATGCCACCGAGCTGATCGCTGAATCCGTGCTGGCGCTGGAGATGGAATGTACCGCGGAAGAGCTGGCGAACATTATTCACGCCCATCCCACGTTGTCAGAGGCAATGCTGGATGCGTCGAATGCGGTGTTCGGGATGGCGATTAATGCGTAGGGCCGCCTTTCGCTATTCGCTATTGGCTCTCCGCTTGTTGCCTTAGCTACGAGCTTCGCTCGGTTGTCTATGAACGAGCGTTTACCGTGAGGCTGTATGGCGAAGAGCGAAAGGCGAAGAGCGAAGAGCGTACAGTGAGTAAGTACGTATTAAGGACCTGGGAAATCATGAGCCTATTAAAGTGGTGTGATGAAGGCCCGGCGACGGTGCCCTTACAGGCGACGGTGGAAGATGCCATCCACACGATGCTCGCAAAACAAGTGGGCGCAGTGGCTGTCATTGACGAGCAGGGAATAGTGGCGGGTATGTTTACCGAGCGGGATGTGCTGGCGAAGTTCGCCCTGAGCGGGCGCGACCCCAAACGCACCCCGGTGCACGAACTGATGAGCCCCATGGTCGAGATGGCCACTGAGGAAACCACTCCCGGCGAAGCGCTGCAGGTGATGCTGGAACGCCACTATCGCCATATGCCGATCGTGGACGATCACGGGAAGGTCCTGGGCATTTGCTCCATCCGCAACATCCTGGAAGCCCGGGTGGACGACCTGCTGGCCGAGCTGGATGCCAACCATTCGGCGAGCGCCAAGGCGCAACGCGGATGATGTTTTCTTATATGGTCATTTCTTGCGGCTCTTGGGGCAGAGGCCGGTAAGCATCTTATTGACTTCGCGCTGGTCGACCAACTCTCCCGCGTCAGCTTGACGAATGCCTTTCTCGATGAGGATAACGTGGTACTGTTGCAGTGAGAGGGCCCTTTCAGCGGTTGCGCGGCGCAGCAGATTTCCGATCCATCTCGATTCGGCCTTTCAAGTCCGCAGTTTACCACTGTTATAATCAACCTCATTCATGGCACAGAAGCGTCTGATCCGCTCTACTACTGTTCTTTGTGTTCGCCGGGACGGGAAAGTCGTGATGGCTGGAGATGGCCAGGTCACGCTCGGCGAAGGCGTCATCAAGCACTCCGCGCGTAAGATCCGCCGCCTCTACCAGGACAAGATTCTCGCTGGATTTGCCGGTTCCACCGCCGACGCGTTTTCCCTGTTCGCGCGTTTCGAGTCGAAACTGGAGCAATATCACGGCAACATTGGCCGCGCCGCGGTCGAACTGGCCAAGGACTGGCGCACCGACAAGATGCTCCGCTCGCTGGAGGCCCTATTGCTCGTCGCCGACCAGAACCAGACATTTCTCATCAGCGGGCAGGGCGACGTGATCGAGCCTGACTCCGGCATCGCTGCCATCGGAAGCGGCGGACCGTACGCCACTGCCGCAGCGACGGCACTCTTCGAGCACACGAATCTGCCGCCCCGGCAGATTGCCGAAGAGGCGATGAAGATTGCCGGCAAAATCTGCATCTACACCAATGACAGAGTGACCATCGAAGAGTTGTAAAGACAGTTGTCAGTTGTCAGCAGACAGTTGTCAGTTGTCAGTTTCGAGGCCGAGAGCCACGTTCTAGACGATTACGGCACGATTTCTCGCGGCAATAGGGTCCCCTCGGCTCCGCTCGGGGCAGGCACTTCGACTCGCTGCGCTCGCTCAGGATGACACTTCAAGGTTCAGACCTAAACTCACCTAAACTCAGGTCCACCTCTACAGCCCAACTTCAATCCTCGACCGCGGATCGAGGTAATCGCGCAATCCATCCCCAATAAAGTTGAACGACAGCACCGCCAGCATGACTGCGGCGGCGGGGAAGAGGACAAGGTGTGGTGAATCGAACAAGTGCGAACGCGCGTCGTTCAGCATCGATCCCCAACTCGCAGCCGGAGGCGGCACACCCAGCCCAAGGAAGCTCATGGTGGCTTCGGCCAGAATGGCGCCCGCCATTCCAATGGCGGCCTGCACGATGATGGGCTGAATGATGTTGGGCCAGATATGTCGGACGACGATCCGAAGGTCGCTGGCGCCCAGTGCACGCGCGGCTTCCACGAATTCGCGCTCCCGCACCGCCAGCACCTGCGCGCGAACCAGTCGCGCATAGCCCACCCATCCGCCGATCGACAACGCCAGAATCAGATTGAAAATTCCCGGCCCGAGGAAGGCCACGAACGCAATCGCCAGGAGAATTCCCGGGAACGACATGAACGCGTTCATCACGATCACGTTGAGCACGCGGTCGGTGATCCCGCCGTAGTAGCCGGCAATCGAGCCAAAGATGAGACCCAAGGTCAGGGACGCCGCGACCACACAACTTCCCACCAGCATCGAGATGCGTGCGCCGAAGATGACACGCGAAAGAATGTCGCGGCCCAGCTCGTCAGTGCCGAACCAGTGTGAGGTAGAGGGCGCCATCAGGCGCGACGGCAGGTCGATCTGCGCGGGATCGTAAGGAGCGATTAACGGTGCGAACAGCGCGCACAACACGAAGATGAAAACCATTACTACGCCCGCGGTGGCTAGCAGGTTATAGCCTGCAGCGCGGCGGAACGAAACCAGTTGAGCGACGGACGCCATGCAGAGTCATAGTAAATGAATAGGGCGGCGTTCTTTCGAAAACGCCGCTAAGCCCCCGAAGAATTACCGCTGGAAGCAGGCACCCCCAACGCCCTGTAGTTGCAACGAGAAAATGTCGTACTAACTGCAACGAGACTGTGTCACCCCCTGTGATTTAAGTAACGGCCGCTAAAGCCGGGCGGCCGGCGAGGTGGTAGATGCGGGGCATCTTGGGTTTTGGTTTCTGCGGCGAGGTGCGAGGAGCCGGACGGCGCTCTGCGTATTCTTGCAGCGGCAGGGAGTGGGCCAACAGCAGAAGGTCACCGCGATAGACGTGCAGGGTGCCATTGAGCTGATGGGAAAGTTCTACGGTTTGTCCGGCGTAGCCGCGATGGCCGGGCAAGGGCGGCAGGGCGATGGAATGCGCGCCCAGGGTAATGACGTGGTCAGCAGCGACCACGCGCTGGTAGCGCAAACTGAGGCAGCGGGCCAGATCGAAGCGACGGGGCAGGCGGCGGAAGTCGCGGGTGGCGTCGGCGGCGAGGCGGGCAAAGCGCTGGTTGTAGTCGGCGCAGAAGCGGGCGAGCACGGCATTAGCTTCTGCCAAAGAGGTAGCGCGAGCGAGCCGGAGTTCGCTGACCAGACGATCCTGGCAAGTGCGCCAGGCGCGCTCGATGCGGCCCTTGGCTTGCGGCGAGTAAGCGGGGATCTGCTGGATGCCGAGTTCCTCCAAGGTGCGTCCCAGTTGGGTAGGAGATTGTTTGCCGGCGAGCTGTTCGGCTAGGGTCCAGTGGGCATCGTTGCGCTGGAAGATGCTGTGGCGGTCGCGATAGAGGCTGAGCGGAATGCCGTGCGCGGTGATCATGGCGTGCAGGGCGCGGAGATAGCCGAGGGTATTTTCGGGTTCGAGTTGGAAGTGGGCGGCCAGGATCTGGCTGGTAGCGTCATCCTGAAAGCCGATGAGGGTGAGTTGGGGACCGCGGCCTTCGAGCCAGTCATGACGGCTGGCATCGGTGAGGGCCATCATGCCGAAACGTGGGCGGGGCGAGCGGCGGGAGCGATATTGGCGAGGCCGGCGCTTCTGCGGAGAGGCTAGCTTGGCGGCGCGCAGGATGCGGCGCACGGTTTCGCGGCTGACGGGGAGGTGCTCCTCGGCCCGAAGTTTTTCGGTGAGGTGGGAATCGTTGAAGCCCCGATACTTGCCGCGAGCCAAGCTCAGAATCAACTGCTTCTGGGGAATTGAAACGGCCCAAGGCATGGAGCGACCGCGATTGCCGTGCCGCACCCAGGCGATGGAATCGGGCCGATAGCGCTGCTTGAGTCGTTGTACCTGCCGTGTACTCAGGTGCAGCAGACGGGCGGCTTCGCGTACGCTCAGCCGCCCGCCTGCTGCATTCTCGATCACCTTCACCCGTTGGAACTCTTTCTGACTCATGGTCACCATCCTTACAGGGTGACAAAGTCTCGTTGCAGTTAAGGGGTGACATTATCTTGGAGCAGCTACAAGGCACCCCCAACGCCCTCGCGACATTTGCGCCACAGGTCTAGAATTGTGGATTCGGTTGTGCAGAGTGAAGATCCGGATCGTCGGCCCATGTTGCCCTTCAAACTGGTGTACAGCGAGAAATACTTCCTGCCGATCGGCGAGCATATTTTCCGCGCCGATAAATTTCGCCTCATCCATGAGCGTCTGCTAGAGCAAGGCGTTGCACAAGATTCTGATGTTGTGGTTCCACAACCGGCCAGTGAGGCCGACGTCATGCTGGTCCATTCGCCCCTGTACGTGAATAAATTGATGGAAGGCGGCCTGAGCGCGCGCGAAGAGTTACAAATGGAGATTCCTTACTCGCCGCAGGTTGTGGATGCCTTCATGCTGCACACCGGAGGTTCGATTCTGGCGGCTGAACACGCTCTGGAGGACGGGGTTTGCGTGAATATAGGCGGTGGTTTTCACCACGCGTTTCCTGAGCACGGAGAAGGCTTTTGCATGATCAACGATTTCGCGGTGGCGATCCGTGCCATGCAGAAACGAGGAAAAATCCGGCGGGCCATGACGGTCGATTGCGACGTCCATCAAGGGAACGGCACAGCTTTCATCTTTGGAAGCGCGCGAACCAATCCGAACACCTTGCCCTCGTGGCCGCCGGCGAGCATGGGAACTTTGCAGCCGCCGATCATGACTGGAGAGCCCGAGCAAAGATGTATTCACGATTTCCCTGCATCAGGAGAACAACTATCCATTCACCAAGCCGCCGTCGTCGATCGATGTCAACCTGCCCGATGGTTGCGGCGATGCCGAATATCTCGCCTGGCTCGATAACGCTCTAAGTTCGGGTCTACGGCAGTTTGAGCCCGAGCTGATCTGCTACGTTGCGGGCGCCGATCCTTACAACGACGACCAGCTTGGCGGCCTGAATTTATCCATCGGCGGTTTGAAACAACGCGACGAGCTTGTTTTTCGGGCGGCACGTGCCCGCGACATACCGGTGATGGTTACTTACGCCGGGGGGTATGCGAACCGTATTGAGGACACCGTCACGATTCATTGCAATACTGTGGTGGCGGCGGCTGAAGTGTATCGGACAGCGCCAAGTGAAAGTTCGAGATAGTGTGGTGAATCAGAAATTCGTTCACGACTTCAATGAGGTAATCCGACTTTCTCCCTCAGGGCCAGGCCACGTTTTCTTACGTCGCGGTTCGGCACGGCTGGAAGCCGTGCCCCTTCAAGGCGTGAGAATCTTCATGGTTCACGTGCGTGATATCCTGATTTCAGCGCGGAAAGCGCAAGTTTTCGCCCACCCAGCCTGAGCTGTGGACTCCTTACCATGTTTGAGAACCTTACAGATAAGCTGCAGCGTGCCTTTAAGAATTTGCGCGGACAGGGCACCCTGACGGAAGAAAATATCGGCGAAGCGCTGAAAGAAATCCGCATGGCGCTGCTCGAAGCCGACGTTAACTTCAACGTCGTCAAAGAATTGATCGAGCACATTCGCGAGAAGGCGCTGGGCCAGGAGGTACTGACCGCGCTCTCTCCTGCCGAACAGGTGGTCAAGATTGTCCGCGACGAACTGATCGCCATCCTCGGCAAGGACGCCGCCAAGCTGAAGTTCGCCTCGCAGCCGCCGACGGTCGTGCTGATGGCCGGGCTGCAGGGCTCCGGCAAGACGACCACTTCGGGCAAGCTGGCAAACTGGCTGAAGAACGGCGGACATCGTCCCATGCTGGTCTCGGTGGACGTCTATCGACCGGCAGCGCGCGAGCAGCTCAAGGTTGTCGCGCAGGCCATCAAGGCCCACATCTACGAAGGCAAGGTCGAAGAGTCGAACACCGCGACCGTCGAACGGCTGGTGAAGGAAGCGCGGCGCGAGGCCATCAATAACGCCTGCGACGTGCTCATCGTTGACACCGCCGGCCGTTTGCACATCGACGAGCAGCTGATGGACGAGATGCAGTCGCTGAAGAAAATCCTGACCCCGCAGGAAATTCTTTTCGTGGCTGACGCCATGACCGGCCAGGACGCGGTGAAGTCAGCCGACGAATTCCATAAGAAGCTGACGCTCACGGGAGTGATTCTTACCAAGATGGATGGCGATGCCCGTGGTGGTGCTGCGCTCTCCATTCGTCACGTCACCGGGCAGCCCATCAAGTTCATCGGCATGGGCGAAAAATACGATGCCCTGGAGCTGTTTCATCCCGACCGTATTGTGGGGCGGATTCTCGGGATGGGCGACATCCTGTCGCTGATTGAAAAGGCGGAAGCGCATCTCGACAAGAAGAAGTCGGAAGAATTTGCGCAGAAGGCGCTCAGCGCCGACGGCTTCTCGCTGGAGGATTTTCGCGATCAGTTGCGGCAAGTAAAAAAGCTGGGCTCGCTGCAAAGCATCATGGGCATGATGCCCAAGATCGGCCCGTTTGCCAATATCCAGAAGGGGGCGGACAAAGTGGACGAGAAGCAGCTGAGCCGCGTGGAGGCGATCATCAACTCCATGACACGCCACGAGCGCGAGCACCACGAGGTGATTAACGGCAGCCGGCGCAAGCGCATCGCTCGCGGTTCAGGGACGAGCGTGCAGGAAGTGAACCACCTGCTACGGCAGTACGCGCAAATGCGGAAGATGTTCAAGACCATGGGCAAGCCCAGCTTCGCGCGCCGGCTGGCGGGCATGAAGATGCCGGGAATGTGAGGGAAGCAGCAACTGGCAACTAGCAATTGGCAAAGCTCTCGCGCCTAATAGGGCGTGCTCTCACAAGTGGACTACTAAGTCGCGAGCACTTCCTGTGTAATGAGTGTGTCAAATTTTACGAGCGGTGGGTTTGGCGGCAATGCCGAACTGAATGTCAGCGCAAAACTTAGTGATGGAGAGTCGTCGTGATCGTCTCTGGCGCGAAGAAATACTTTAGAACTCCGTTCAACCGTGAAGAGGAGATAGAGAATGTTGTCACGGACTATGCTGAATATTTGTTTGGATCAAGCATCATCTTGATCCCTAAATCGAAGATAACTACCGCTGGGGGCGCTGGCACAATTCCTGACGGGTTTGTAGTCGATGTGGAGACTGAAAAGTGGTTCGTGGTTGAAGCCGAACTGGCGTCGCATGGTACATGGCAGCACATAGCTCCTCAAATCTCAAAGCAATTGGCCGCTGTTGATTCGCAGGCTACCAGAGATTCGATTCTCCACACCGCCCTCGATCTCGTAAAATCTGACCCAAAAACAGCAGCCGTTTTTGCCGACCTCAATATTCCTCAACTCGATATACATGGCAAGTTGCAGAATATATTGAAGAAATCTCCTATGATCGCCATTCCCATTGATAGTGTCCCAGCTGATTTACTTGCATGGACGAAGAGCTTAAAATTCGACGTGAAAATTTGGGTTATCGAAAAATACCAGTCTCTTGAGGACTCCTCAATCCTCTATTCAGTACCTGATGAGAATGTCCCCACGATCACAACAAGTACGAGCAAGGGACAGATAACGTTGGTTTCGGCACGATTGTCACAACCGTACGAAGATGTGATGCAGGCTGGTCTTATCCATGAAGGACAAACGGTTCTCCTAGAATACGGCCCACAGGGCAAGCCGAAGAAGGAATTTAAGGGGGTTCTTCGAAAAGAGGGCGTGGAGGTGGACGGCAAAGTGATGTCCCTCAGTGCTGCCGCCGTCTACTGCATCCAGAAGACTGGGAGCAAACGGCCAACTGCAAATGGTTGGATAATGTGGAAAACCACGGATGGCACTTACCTCAACGATTTCTATGACCAGGTGTATGCAATGGCGGCGGGCTCCGGAGGTCAAGATTGCCAACCGGTTAATGCCGCTGCTACAACACAATCTGCTGGTCAGGATTGATAGGCAATCGGCTGATTAGATAACCGTGTCGGCTCCCGCCGCCGAGTAAACTTTGGTGCGCTCAAGCAAGCCAAGGCTCGGGGGAAAGGATCCGAGCACATGAAGATTGTAGTTGTGATTTGCACACGCGACCCGAGCTTCCTTTGCTTGGGTGGGTGTTCGTTGCATAGGATCTCGTCAACTGGAACATGAGCCGAAACGTATACGTGATCGCGGGCCCCAACGGCTCGGGGAAGACGACATTCGCGCGCGAATTTCTTCCCAATCAAGTCGATTGCAAACATTTCATCAACGCCGACCTGATCGCGGCCGGATTGTCTCCCTTTTCCCCTGAGACCGCTGCGATCCGAGCGGGACGACTAATGCTCGAGGAGATAGAAAGGCTGACCCAAACCGGAGAGGATTTCAGCTTTGAAACCACACTCTCCGGGCGCAGCTATGTGCAGTTATTTCATCGGTTAGCGCAGCAGGGTTATCGAGCGCACCTCTATTTCATGTGGATTCCCGATGCTGAACTCAGTCTGCGGCGAATCAAGGGCCGCGTTGCCGAAGGCGGACATGACATACCCGAAGCAGTTGTGCGGCGCAGGTTCGATCGGTCGCTGCGGAATTTCTGGACACTGTACCGCCCGCTGGCGGAGTCGTGGACTGTGTACGACAACTCAGGGCTGACATTCGCGAAAGTCGTCTTCGAGGAGAGAGGCGGGCGTAGCATCTCGCATCCGCAGCGATATAATGAGTTTCTGGGCAAGGTTGCAAGCCTATGACAAAACCGAACATCGACCCGGTTGAGCTGTCGCTGAACGAACGCGCCGATTTGGCGATGAAGACTGCAATCGAAAAACTGAAGCTCGACCACGCCCGGCGAGGATTACCGCTCTACATTTGGCAGGACGGCAAGGTGGTTGAGGTGTCGGCGGAACAACTCAGAGCGGAGCTTAGAATTAAGGATTAAACAGGAGACCCGCCGCGCCGAAAGCACCCATCCACACGCATCCGGAACTATGTTTCGATGGCTTTGAAGGGCACGGCTTCAGCGCTGGGTAGTCGTACAAAAGCGACCGGGAGTCACGTAGGGACGGCACAAGACCGCAGATCCCTTCGGCAAGCTCAGGGCAGGCTCTTCGACTGCGCGCCCGCCGATCCGCAACGGATGCGGATCGAAAATAGTTGCGGGCGCTCCGCTCAGGATGACAGTTGCATAAGTGGCAAGATGAGAATTTAAGATGACAGTTCCATAGTGGCAAGATGAGAATCTATCAGGATGACAGTTTCATAAGTCGCAAGATGAAAATTTAAGAGGTACGTCGAATTGGCTATTTATCTACCAGCAACCGCAGATGAAGAACACGTTGCACTTGACGAGCTCACCCCGCGCGAAATCGTGCGCGAACTCGACAAATATGTCGTCGGCCAGAACCAGGCGAAGCGCGCGGTCGCTATAGCGCTGCGCAATCGCATGCGCCGCCAGAAGCTTTCGGCCGAGCTCGCCGAAGAGGTGATCCCGAAGAACATCATCATGATCGGTCCCACCGGCGTGGGCAAGACCGAGATCGCGCGCCGGTTGGCGAAGCTGGCCAACTCTCCCTTCATGAAGGTGGAAGCTTCCAAGTTCACCGAGGTCGGCTACGTGGGCCGCGACGTCGAGTCCATGATCCGCGATCTGGTGGAGATCGCCATCGACATGGTGCGCGAGGAGAAGCTGGAAGACGTTGCCGACAAGGCCGAGCTCAACGCGGAAGAGCGCTTGCTCGACCTGTTGCTGCCGGCGATGCCGGCGCCGGTGCAGAACCGTCCCGCTGCAGCCGACCAGCAACAGATCGGATTCAACATCGGCAGCGAACCTTTACTGGCCGGCGAGCCCGGCTCGCGCACTCGCGAAAAGTTTCGCCAACAACTGCGCGAAGGCAAGCTCGACGAGCGCATTGTCGAGCTCGATGTTCGCGAAAAATCCATGCCTGCCTTCGAGATCATCACCAACCAGGGCGTCGAAGAGATGGACGTCAACATGAAAGACATGTTGCCCAACATCTTCGGCCAGCGCACCAAGAAGCGGAAGATGAAGGTCAGCGAAGCCTTCGAGTACCTCATCCAGGAAGAAGAGCAGCGCCTGGTCGATATGGATCAGGTGCAGCGCATCGCGGTAGAGCGCGTGGAGAACTCGGGGATCATCTTCCTGGACGAAATCGACAAGATCGCTGGTCGCGAAGGCGGACATGGCCCCGACGTTTCGCGCGAAGGCGTGCAGCGCGACATCCTTCCCATCGTCGAAGGCACCACCGTGAACACGCGCTATGGCATGGTGCGCACCGACCACATCCTGTTCATTGCCGCCGGTGCGTTCCACGTGTCCAAGCCCAGCGACCTGATCCCCGAACTTCAGGGCCGCTTTCCTATACGCGTGGAGCTGCAATCGCTGACGGTCGAAGACTTCATCAAGATCCTCACCGAGCCGAAGTCGTCGCTCACTAAGCAGTACATTGCGCTGCTCGACACCGAAGGGTTGAAGCTGGAGTTCACCACCGAAGCACTTCAGGAGGTGGCGAACTTTGCGTTCCGCGTGAACGAAGGGACGGAAAACATCGGAGCACGCCGGTTGCATACGATTATGGAACGCGTGCTGGACGAGATCAGCTTCGAAGCGCCCGACATGAAAGAGAAGAACGTAACTGTCGATGCCGATTATGTGCGCAAGACGCTCACCGACATCGTGAAGGACCAGGATTTGTCGCGGTACATCCTGTAGTTCACGTAACCGGGTAGTGCGGGCTTTCAGAAGCTGCTACGAAACTCGTGCCGTCCCTGAAGGGACTCACTCTTACTTTCCGCTCTACCCAGGACTCCGCTTCGCTCCGTCCTGGGCTAACTTCACTTCCGCCCCTGCGGGGCTCGATTTCCGTGGGTTGTACTCCACCAGCGAAAAGAAAAGCGAGTTCTCGCACAGATTCTTACGCCCTGGGCTAAAATTATTCCGCCCTGCAGCCTCTAAAGGCCCGCACTATTTGTGTCGCCGCTGCACCAGTCCGGAGCCAATGCTCTACATCCCTGCTCCGCCCTCGAAGATCTTCTGCATCTGATAGGGGAACACGCGAAAAAGAGCGTAGCTGATACCGCTATCGGAGTACTGGCGGAAGAGCAGGTCGCCGCGGCCGTTGGCGTCGGCATCGACGGCATCTATGATCTGCATGCGCGGGTAGGCGTCGAGATGGTTGCTGTCGCTGACTACGCTGAAGATCATCTGTGGCGTTCCATTGACATCCACTCTGGCCACCACGGTAACGAAGTAATCGAACTCGCCTGCGGGCGCGGCTTTCGCCGAAGCCACCGGCAGCTTCGCACTCAGCACCAGCGTGGGTGAGTTACTGTAGTCCAGATCGAAGCCCCGCAGGTCATAGTCGGTGATGATGGCAGTCTTGGGCGGCGGCGGACCATTGTGCTTGCCGGCATACTTGCGCAGTTCATCCATCGCCATTTTTGCCATGGGCGCGCCCAGACTCTGCCTTTCTCCGGCCGCCATCCCGTAGAGCAGCGAGCGAGTTTCGTAGTTGCCGGCGTCGGAAATTGCCGCGTAGGCGCGCGAAGGTTGCGAGGCCTTGCCTGCAACGGTCGGGCCTGCCGTTGTGGCGCTTGCCAAGCCGGGTTTTGCCGATTTACTTCCACTAGGCGGCACGTTCTCTGCGATAGTGGCGCTGGCAGCCGACTGTGCGGCTGGCGTACCACGCCGCAGTACCGGACGGTTGGGATCATTCTCATCAGGCGACGACGATGCGGGCGGCGCGTTCGAAGCCGCCGAGGACGCTTTCGCTGGTTGAGTGTTGTCGCCCAGGGTCGGCTTGGAATTGGCAGGCGCCGACGGCTGGGCTTTCAACGTGGGACGATCTGAATCGTCGTCCGACTTCGGCGGCGCATTGCTCGCTGTGGTAGTGCCGTTGGCGGCAGTCGAACTACCCCCCGCCGTCGAGTTGGATTCCTTGCCATCCTGCGAAGCCGTATCGGAGGAGCCAGGACGCCGCAGTACCGGCGGACCCTTATCGTCGCTCAGCACATCCTGGCTCTTGGGCTTGGCCTTGGGCTGCTTCGCGGCTTGTGCCGCCAGCCGGGCTTCTAAAGGCTGTATCGCTTTCCATTGGCCGTCGGCAATCCAGTTTCCGTTGACGTCTTTAGGCGTCGTGACCGTGAACCATCCTGCTGGCTCGCCGTAGGCCAGAGCTTCATACAGGGTTTCAGGCTCCAGCGCCATGGGTTCAGGATGCGCGCCGTAGAGGCTGGCATCGTAGAAGCGGTCGTTGATCCAGAGGGCGACCGGAACCAGCCGCGTGCCGCCGCCGGGAAGGAACTCCACCACCGCGATGGCGCGCGGACCGTTTTTGTTTTTCTTCTCCTGCTTCTGCGTCTGCTGCTGGCCCTGATCGGCTGGCTTGTGCTCGGTGCGATCGCGGATCTGCGCCATGCCGCTGGCGGACAACAGCAGGACGGCAAGCAGTATCCCAGTGGCCCAATTCGCGGATTTGCGATATAGATAGTGCGTTATGGAAATCAAATCAAAAGCTCCCGACTTCACCCTGCCCGACGAAAACGGAAACCCGGTTTCGCTCGATCAGTTCCGCGGCCAGACCGTTGTCCTGTTCTTCTACCCCAAAGCCAACACGCCCGGTTGAACCATAGAGGCGTCCGGGTTCCGTGACGCATACCGCAAGCTGCAGAAGGCCGGACTGGTGGTGCTGGGCATCTCCGGCGACACGCCGAAGGCACAACTGAAGTTTAAAGAAAAATACGACTTGCCGTACACCCTGCTGGCCGACGAGAAGAAAGAGGTCGCCAAGAAGTTCGGCGTCCTGAAAGAGAAGAACATGTACGGCAGGAAGGTGATGGGCATCGCGCGAACGACGTTCCTAATCGGGCCGGACGGCAAGATCGCGCACATCTTCGAGAACGTGAAGCCCGAAGGCCACGCGGAAGAGGTGCTGGCGGAGGTGAAGAAGAGGGGGTAGGTGCGATCTCGCTTTGCGATGTCCCATCCATTTCGCCGGTTGCGAAAGCCTCTGAAAAACGACCAGCGTCCGTCTCTGGAAGTGTTCCACGTGGAACATTTCTAGTGACTGTAAATGTCATAAAATCAGGTATTTAGAGCCATCCATCTTCGTGGGGTAACTAAGGTCTCCGCGGGAGGTAATCGAAACACCGCGACTGCGATGTGTTTTGCAACAGGTCGCCGTACTCGCCGACACGAGAGAAAGAAGCCTTCAGAAACTTTTCGTGTGCACGGCAAGCTCAATTCGCCAACTTCTCCAGCACTCCCGTTTTCCACTCACTCATCAATACAAGGTCGCATTCGATTGCTTCACCTGCCCGGCCGACTAACTGGAGGGTTCCAGCCTTTACCCCGTCTTCGGCCCGGTAATGCGTCGTCACCGCCTTCAGCAACTTGCGCTTGTAGGTGGTGTCCAGATTACCTTCTAACTGGTCGCCCTTCATCTCCCAAACGAAAATCCGGTCGGTGTCGCCCGTGCGTTCACGAGCAAAGATAAAATCCGGATAAACCCGATTTTTCCTCCAACCCTGAATCCAGTAGTTTCGTCCTCTCGCCACATTCCGATACCACCAGCGCAGAGCGCTCAACTCGTCCAGATAACAAGCGAACTCAAGTTCTGCGCTGTTGAAATCACCTTGATACACGGGGCTAAACAGGCTTTTCTCCGCCGAGCCCCCGCTATTTCGTGCAATTTGGCGTGAGTTCTCGGGCCGCTTGGTCTCAACTTCCGTCGGCATGCGCCACAACTCTCGGTCCGCGCGCAGCCGAAACTGAATGCGTTCTCCCGCCACCTCCGCCATGAACTGCTTTTCCGCTATGCGATCACGCTCCTGCTGTAGCCACTTCCGCAACTCTTCCAGTATGTAACTGGATGCGGCACCCAGCTTAACGTCGTCAAAGCCGCGCGCTCTTAGAGCTGTGATGAGGTCCTCAATCACCGAACGTGCTACCCAGGCATTTGGGACGATATCCACGACGGACCGGGTCGCATACACCGGATCAAACGAAATGGTTTCCTGAATCGCCTGCACCTCGCTCGCAGTTAGAAAGTCTTTGCCATCTGCGAGCGTCAGCTTCAATACTTGACTGCGTTCCGCATCAACTTGCGTCGCCAGCGTGTCAGCAAGGCTGCTCGCGTTCAACTGCGACCAATCAAGTCTGTATAAGACGTCGCGCTCGTAATCGAGCGGCCTAGCGCCATCCTCATCAACCCAATTGACCAGCGGGAGGTAAATGTCGAGTGTTCTGAATTTTTCTCTTCGGCCAAGTCTCCGCTTTTGTTGGTCATCTGCCTTGCCCGATTTCGACTCGCGAACCTGATCGGCGATGTCGGCCATGCCATCCTGTTCCAGACCCTTCTTGATGGCTTCAATCGCATCCTTCGTCTTAACGTGATGGCAGAAGACATAACACTCATCCAGCACCGCATCGGCCGTATGGGTTGCGTCCGGCTGCCGCAGAATGCGGCCAATCAGTTGCGTCATTGCGTTTTGGTTGTGGCTTGCTGCCAAGGCACAGAGGACATAAGCGAAGGGGCAGTCCCATCCTTCCTGGAGCGCTTGTTTCGTGATAATTACTCGCACCGCACAAGTGGGGCTGAGCAAGTCAATGTTTTCCGCTGCGTTCAGCTCGTTCCTCTCAGAAGTCTTGACCGCAATCTCAGTCTGATCCATGCCGAGCCCAAGGAGGAACTCCCGAACATCTTCCGAGTGGATCGCGTTCTTCTCGCGCTGATCCTTCCCCGTCCGTTCAGCTTGAACTAGGAGAATGGGACGGACGTAGCGCGCCGTGTTGGCTCGCAGCTTGTCGGAGTGCGTTTGCAGCACATTCAGTTGTTCAAGGCTCTCGCGCAGGCAATCCTTCCAGTCGTCTCCCGCCTTAACCTTGACGTTGATCGGCAGTTTAATCATCTCCTCACGCTGTAGGTCCGTGCCGCGCACATCCACGAGCCAGTTTGCGTATCGCGGAGGATTGTCTTTCAGGCGGTCCTTGGGCGTCGCCGAAAGCTCGAGAACGAAGCACGGATTGAAGTCGTACAGCGTGTTCATCGCGCTGGCCGTGTAGGCTTTGTGGCCCTCGTCCATCACCACGACGGGCCGAATTAGGCGCAGTACATTCCCCAGGCTTTCATGTGCGATCGCTCCCATGTTGTATCGGTTACCGTAGCAGCTCAGGTTCGGTATTTGGTGCAACAGATCGTAGTGAGCTGGGGCGTCATCTGGTGCTGGGAAAAAGCCATGCACGTTGCCCCGGTCGCGGAAGAGGCGCAGGGTCTCCTTGGTCTCCCGATTCGCTGACTGCAGCATCAGCAGCATGACGCAGAGATGGCTCTCAACATCCAGACGGTTTAGGGGATCGTTCTTTTCGAGAATCTTCACCCGGCCGGCTGCGGCACGGTCGAGGACCTGCCGGTATGGGTGTTCACGATTCGTGAGATGTTTCTTCGTCTGCGAGTAAATGGCCTCGTTGGGCACGATCCACAGAATGAATCCGTAGTTCCGCTGCAGGTAGCGCCCCATGATGTGTGAGACCGCATAGGCTGCCAGCAGGGTCTTGCCACCACCAGTCGGGATCTTCAGGCAGACATTGGGAACGTCGTTGGTCATGCCGTCTTTGCGTTCACTATATGGGACTCTATCGCGGAACGTTGGAAGATAGCCTTGTTCCTTCATGCGGCTCCAAGCGAGCTTCGGGAAATCAGGAACGGGGCGGATGAGATCGGGGTCCGTTTCGCCCTCGTTGGCTTTGCGGATCTTCTCTGCCTTCGAAAGCTGCGCCCGGAGTTCGTCCAGATAGGTGTCCAATGTGTCGAGAACGGACTGTTGAAAATCCTTTAGTTCCATCAGTCCTTCTCCACCCGATAGAGAGCAAACGGCAGCGGTGCATACTCCACCCGCATCGGCAGCAATGTCTTGTTCGGAACGTATTTTGCCGGAGCAAAGACCAAATTGCGCTTCCCCTTGTGCTCGGGGTCGTTGGCGATTTTCTCCGCCAGTTCGAGCGTGAGCGCCGCCTTACTGGATCTTAGGAAGTCGAGATCGGGTTTGTAGATCAACCAGACGTGATAGGCTGAGCTCTCCCCCAAGTACCAACTGCCCTTCCGAACCTTGCTGGTACTCAGAGCCTCGCCTGTCGCAGTGTGGAACAGCCAGGCCCCAATTGCCTCATAATCGGGCAGCGATTTGCCGGTGAGAATCTTGTCCAAGTCTAGGGGGAAACCGAGCGTGCAGAAAGTAAACTCGCCACCGAGTCCGTCCGCCTTTTCCGTGATCTTCTTCTCGCCGCTGACGATCAGTTCTCCACCTGTGACTTCCTTTTTGATCCGTTCGAAACGATGACCGTCTAGATTCTCGATCGCGTTAACTTGCTTCAACAGTTTGTCTGGGTCCTTGAGCGTATTGAAGCTGATAGACTTCCGGAGGAGTTCTTCCTTTAATGTCCCTTCGAACCTGTAGCCTTTGATTACACGCCGAACACGCTCAGCAGTGACCCTGTCGGCATAGTCCTCGCCCTCAACTAGAATGAATCGGCGGCTGCCACCATCGTTCATGTTTGCGTGGAGCACCGCATGAGCTGTGGTGCCCGAACCGGCAAACGAATCGAGCACCAACGACCCCGTATCAGTCGCGATGGCTATGATTCTCGACAGCAATCGGAGGGGTTTGGGGTAGTCAAAGGAATTGTTTGGTCCCAGAATCCTCATGACTTCCTTCTTTGATTCTTGGTTGTCCCCCACCTCACTATTCGTCCACCACGTCCAAGCACTCACGCCTTCGGACTCGTCCAAATACGTTTTTATGCGCGGGCGAGCGTCTCCTTTCACTCCGAACCACATTCGACCTTCTGCTCTGAGTCGCAGATACTCTGACTCAATGGTGCTCCAACAGCGTCCCGCAGGCGGATCGTATTTTGCTTTAGAAGGAGTCGTGATCGTGTACATCTGGTTCGGTCGATAGCCTTGGGCGGAAAAGTCTGTCGAAGTCCATGCGCCGCGTGGATCATCGTCAGGATTCGCGAACTCCCCAGCTTGCTCCTCAGTGATTGATAGTTTGCGGAGCCCCTCGCGTGACTGGCCATTTCCGTAGACAAGTATGTAATCTTGAGCAGCACCAAGCCTTAACCTTGACTCCGGTGAGGTTCGCTTCTGCCAAACGACGGACGCAATAAATCGATCTTGTCCAAACACGTCGTCGAGTACAGCTCGTGCATGGTGCACCTCGTTATCATCAATCGTCATCCAAAAGCTGCCATTCTCAGATAAGAGCTCATGTAGCAGCTTCAGGCGCGGGTACATCATCGCGCACCACTTATCGTGCCGGAGTCCGTCCTCGATAGTCACAGGATTACTGGAGAGCCACTCTTTCATCATCGGGCTGTTCACGTTGTCGTTGTAACTCCAACCCTCGTTGCCAGTGTTGTATGGAGGATCGATGAAGATGCAATCCACCTTGCCCGCGTGGAGCGGGAGCAGGGCCTTCAACGCGTGCAGGTTGTCCCCATGAATGATGAGATTGCCGTTAAGATTCGGCTTCCCGATGGACTTCTTTGCGTCCATCTCCAGCGGGCGGTATGGCACCGTGAGGTGGTGGTTGTAGACAAACTCTTTCCCCTTGAATTGCAGCTCTGGCATCGTCTCCCTTCAAGGGCGGGTCCACTCGTCCCTGCGGGCGAGTATACCCGAACGGCATTCGCCGGATGTTTGTCCGAGTCGCTCTCGCAGACAGCGTGCTATTTCGGTAGTCAGAAGCTCGGCGAGTAGTTCGAGGTCTGTCTCCCATGCCGGGACCGCAGATCCCTCCGCTCGGACTAGAGTCCTCGGTCGGGATGACAAGCCTCAGGACATCACAATCACTGTGTAGGATCGTTGCCCTTCTGCTCTGCCGGTTTGCCTTGGCTCTGAGCTCTCTGGCTTGCTTCTGCATCGCGGATTTCTTCAACGTCGGCAAGGTCCCGCAGACGGCCAGCCGCGATTTTCGAGGATATAAGATCGGCCTTGGAGATAAAAAAGGCAGTAAGGCCGCTGCCAACGTCGATTGCGCCAGTCACGCGACGCGTCCATGCATCATCAAAATCAACGCCATCGATGCAGGGGAGAATGTCGATGGCCACCGGTTCGCGCCCGAAGCGGATGAACTTCGCGGCGTCGGCCAAGTCCTCGGCCGTAATACCTTCCAAGGGGGCACCGAAGCTGCTGAGCGCGGCATACAGAGCCGTGGCATTTTCCGGGTCGGCTTTTACGAAGAGGTCGAGGTCTTTGGTTGCGCGAGGCTGGGCATGGAAGGAAACTGCGTATCCGCCGACGATAAGATATCTAACGCCGTGGGCGTTGAAGGACTTCAACAACTCTCTGAAATCGGGGAGCATCCGTCGTTCCGTCCTTCATCGCGTACAAGGAAAGCGTGAGTTCCGCGACAGCGTCCATACGCTCATGAACGGGACGCGACTGCCAGTAGCGGTACTCGTCCGCTTTCATTTCTCCAAGCGTGGGGTAAGTGCGAATGGTCCTTTCCACGTGATCAATTATAACTGGAAGCAAAGGGTCGAAGTGTACACGCACCGGAGGGAGTGGCGAGGACCGTACAGGGAATAGGAGAGGCGGCTGGCGAAAAGCGCGTTAGCGAACAGCGAACCGCGGCCTCTACACCTTCTGCATTCTCTGCACATCGCGCACGCCGGGAATCTTCCGTACGCCAGTGACGATGCGCTCCAGGTGTTTGAGGTCGGCGATGTCGGCAACGAGGTCAACCGTGGCGTGGTCTTCTTCGGTCTTGGCTTCGATGTTGCGGATGTTGGTATTCGCGTCGCTGATGACGGTGGCAATCTGCTTCAGCATGCCGGGACGGTTATCGCAGTGCACCGCCAGCTTTACCGGATAGCCTGAGGCCCAGGTGGGGGCCGCGGCGTCCTTTCCCCACTCCACCGCGATGCGCCGGTCCGGCTCATACATCAGGTTGGTCACGTTGGGACAGGTCTTGGAATGGACCGCGACACCCTTTCCGCGAGTGACATAACCAACAATCTCCTCGCCGCGAATCGGATTACAACATCGCGCACGATAGACCAGCAGATCGTCGTGGCCTTTCACCATGATGGCCGACGTTGTTTCCGAGCCAAACACGCGGCGGATGACGCTGGTGAATCCTCCTGACGGGTCTTTCACGGGTTCGCCCGAGCCTGAAACCCCAGACGAGGCTTCGGCCGGGAGCACTCGCGCCAGAATGCTGCGCGCCGAGTACTTGCCGTAGCCGATGGCGGCGAGCAGGTCATCGGGCTTGGCCAACCCATTTTCGCTGGCCACGCGCGTTAGCTCGGCTTCGCTGAGATTCTTGAGAGCAATGCGATATTTGCGCGCTTCTTTTTCGATCAGCTTGCGACCGATTTCAATGGCGCGCTCGCGCTGATGCACGTTCAGCCAGTGCTTGATCTTCTGGCGGGCGCGCGGCGACTTCGCCAGTTGCAGCCAGTCGCGGCTTGGGTGATGGGTTGGTGAGGTTTGAATTTCCACGATGTCGCCGGAGCGCAACTTTTGACGCAACGGAGCCATGCGTCCATTGACTTTGGCTCCCACGCAGGTGTGGCCGACCTCGGTGTGCACGGAATAGGCGAAGTCGACGGGCGTGGCATCCTGCGGCAGGATGACAATCTTCCCTTTCGGAGTGAAGGTGTAAACCTCTTCCGGATAGAGATTGATCTTCAGCGTGGAGAGGAACTCGTCGGAGCTCTTCATGTCCCGCTGCCACTCGACTACCTGGCGCAGCCACGCCAGGCGCTGCTCATCGCGCGCCGACACCGGACCGTCTTTGTACTTCCAGTGTGCCGCGATGCCTTCCTCGGCCATCTTGTGCATTTCTTCGGTGCGGATCTGCACCTCGAAGGCATGACCTTTCTCGGAGATGACAGTGGTATGCAGCGACTTGTAGAAATTGTTACGCGGGATGGCGATGAAGTCTTTGATGCGCCCCGGTACCGGCCGCCATTGATTGTGGATAATGCCCAGCACGGCATAGCAATCGGATTCCGACTGCGTAATGATACGCAGGGCAAGCATGTCGTAGATCTGGTCCACCGAGATGCGCTGCCGTTGCAGCTTTTGCCAGATGCTGTAAAGCCGTTTGATGCGGGCTTCCACCTTGGCCTGGATATTGGCTTCCTTCAGCTTCTGGCCGATGACAGTCTGGATCTCGGCCAGGAAAGCCTCGCCTTCCTTGCGGCGCGACTCAATGGCTTCCTTCACCTGGTCGTACGAGATGGGATCGACATACTGGAAGGCCAGGTCTTCCAGCTCGCCGCGAATCTTGCCCATTCCCAGGCGATGCGCGATGGGAGCGTAAATTTCCAGGGTCTCTTTGGCTATTTTTCGTTGCCGCTCGGGCGAAAGAAATTTCAAGGTGCGCATGTTGTGCAAACGATCGGCCAGCTTGATAAGCACCACGCGGATGTCATCCATCATGGCCAGCACCATCTTGCGCACGTTTTCGGCTTGCGCCTCTTCGGACGAGGCGAAATCAATTTTGCTAATCTTGGTGACGCCTTCGACGATGTGGGCGACCTGCTCGCCGAACTCAGTCTTGATCTCTTCGATGGTTACCGAGGTATCTTCCACCGCGTCGTGCAGCAGGCCGGCGACGATGGCCGTGGGGTCAAGCCGCATCTCCGCCAGCAGGGTGGCGACCTCGAGCGGATGCGCCAGATAAGGCTCTCCCGATTCGCGCACCTGCCCTTTGTGATGTTTCAGGGAGAATTCGTAGGCTTTCTTGATGAGGGCCTGATCGTCCTCGGGCCGGTAGGAGCGGACCTTGGCCAGGAGATCGCGAAAGCGTGTAACCGTCAAAACATTGGTCGCGATATGTTGGCGCAAAGTCGCCATGTCCGATTATACGTCAGTTCTCGCATGGCTCTCGGTGATGCGGATTTTCGGAATTGCTGCGGATATGCTACAGCTAGGTAGATAACTCTTTCTTCAGGAGGATGGCGTGCGTGTACTGGTCAGCGGTACTTCGGGATTGATCGGACGGGCATTGGTCCCGGCCTTGATTTCCGCTGGTCACAAGCCGATTGCTCTGGTTCGGCGAGCACCGCGAGAGAACGAGGTGCGGTGGGAACCTGGCGAGAGTCTCGATCCAAAGAAACTCGCGGGCTCGGATGCGATCATCCACTTGGCTGGAAAGAATGTCGCCGGCTACTGGAGTGAGAAGTTTAAGCGGGAAGTGCTGGAGAGCCGGGTACAGGGAACACGCACCCTGGCAGAAGCGGCCGCTGAATCCTACCGCAGGATCGGACAGCCGAGCATTTTCATTTCTGCGTCAGGAATTAACTACTTCGGAAATCGTGGCGATGAATTGCTGACCGAGGACAGTTCGGCAGGGCAGGGATTTCTCGCCGAGGTAGCCCAGCAGTGGGAGGCGGCGACCGCTCCCGCGAGCGAAGCTGGAGTGCGGGTTGTGAATCTTCGCATTGGCGTAGTTCTCGCTCAAGATGGCGGCGCGCTGAAGCCGATGCTGTTGCCGTTCCGACTTGGACTCGGCGGGCGAATCGGGAGCGGCGATCAGTTCTGGAGCTGGATCGCGTTTGAGGATGTCATCGGCATCGCTGTGTTCGCATTGCAAAACCAAAGCCTCAGGGGGCCGGTAAATACGGTTGGACCCAATCCCGCTCGCAATAAGGACTTCGTTCGCGCGCTCGGACGTGAGCTTCACCGTCCCACCATTTTTCCTCTTCCGGCATGGGTGGTGCGCACAATTCTTGGCGAGATGGGAGAGGAGTTTCTCTTGACCTCGATTCGTGCGGAACCCGGAAAGCTGAAGGCCGCCGGATATGTCTTCGCGCATTCGGAGTTGGGCGATGCCCTCCACGCCGCTCTGCGCGGGAAGTGAGCGGCGCTATTCGGTATGGGCAAGAGCCTCACCGACTCGAAGACGAACTGAGCTGTTCTAGCTCGCCAGTGGAGGCCTCAACAACCCGATGCCGAGGGTGACTACCGAAATTGCAAGAACGATTGCGCCAATGTAGATGAGAAAAATCACCCGAGTTGGCTGACTCGCAGTCGGGGAGAGCACAGAGAAAAAGAACCCCGCCGAGATCAAGATCGCAGCCAGCGGAACTCCCAGTCGGACCATCCACGTTAACCCATCCGGAAGCACGGCGGAGTCAGCGAGCACCTGACACACCAGGGACAAGATCACGATGACGCCGGCATGTGCATGCCCCGCTCGGAAAAAGTTCTGCCGAAGCGGGTTCTCCATGTAGCCGGAGCTCTTGTTCATCAGCGAGGTCAGCAAGAAGTACCCGCCATACTGAATTGTGGGTACGGTGATCAGGATAATTCCGCACATCAATCTAGCTTCGCGTGTCATGCCTCACCTCCAGCGACTTTTCCCCACAGATGCGCAGCTGCCAAGGAAGATGCGGAAGGCCTATCCGCAATTCGGTCGATTTTGCACGACAAAAAATCTGACATGTGCCGCAAACCGTACTAGAATGCGGCAACTGAATTTCAGGCCATGGAGGGGCGAATGGCTTCCACGCGACATGACGTGTTCCTGACGGGCGGAACGGGCTTCATGGGAGGCAGTTTGGCGACGGAATTATTGCGCCGCGGACATCACGTACGCGCGCTGGTCCGTCGGGGCTCTGAGCGGAAACTGGCGGCTGGATGCGAGCCCGTGCGTGGCGACGCCTTAAGCGCGGAAAGCTATGCCTCGCAAATCGCACCGGCGGATACCTTCGTCCACCTGGTTGGAGTGGCACATCCGAACCCAAAGAAAGCCGCCGAATTTCGCGCCATCGATTTGAAGTCGTGCCAGGAGGCGGTACACGCCGCAGTCGGAGCTGGCGTGCGCCATTTCGTGTATCTCAGTGTCGCGCGCCCGGCGCCGATCATGCGGGAATACCAGACAGTGCGGGCGGAAGGTGAACGGCTGATTCGCGAGAGCGGGATGACGGCGACCTTCGTTCGCCCGTGGTACGTACTGGGTCCGGGACGCAGGTGGCCGTATGCGTTGATTCCGCTGTATGCCTTGGCTCGATTGTTCCCGCCGACGCGCGAGGGAGCGCAGAGGCTCGCTTTAGTAACCCTGCAACAAATTACGGAAGCTCTGGCCTGGGCGGTGGAGAACCCACCGGAAACCATCCAGACCATCGAACCCCCGCAGATGCGGGTGGGCTTCACTGCACAGGCAAGCGAGCGAGTAAGGGCTGTTTCGGCGTGAGTGCGCCGAGGAGCTAGGACACTTCTCGGATTGGTGTATCGCTCATACAGGTAGTGCGGGCCTTCAGAGACTGTGTTGCAACCGGAAATGCAATTTCGTAGTGGGACAAAAAGGTCGAATCCTAATTGAACCAGCCGCGCAGCGGCGGCAGCGCATTGAGCCCGGGGCGCAAGCCCCGGGTGTGCATGGGAAAAATTCCCGAGCCGCGTAGCGGCGACATGGGTTGCGAACACAGTCTCTTCAGGCCCGCGTATAGGGCAAAAGGGAAAATCGCTATAGGATGACGAAGCAGTAAATACTACTTCTTCACGGTGGGTGTAGCTGCACGAATTTTGACGAGTGTCCCGTCAGGCAATGGACTTCCCAGGAACTCGACCACGCCGTTGCGCACCACGCCATTGATCTCGGGCACCACTGACGCAACGCCCCCCACGTCCGTTGCGCTCACGGCGGGCGCCTTTCTCTCGATCCCGCGATCCATGGCGAGGTTCGCCAGGCGATCAGCCTCCCGGTTCTTCTCCCGCAACACATGGGCAATCTCGAAGTAGTCAAGCTGGTCAGCCATCTTCATCGCCCGGCCATGAAGCTCTTTCAGCGTCGGATTGTTGACTTTGTACTCGCCGTTGATCTGTTTCACCATCAGCTCCGAATCGCTGACCACCTTGAGGGCTTTGAATCCGTGCCTGATGGTGTAGTTAAGGGCAGCCAGCAAGCCGGAATACTCCGCGTAATTGTTGGTCTGGCGGCCGAGAAACTCGCTGAGTTCGGCAACCGGCCGGCCAACTTCATCCTCGATGACGACGCCATATCCTGCTGGACCGGGGTTGCCGCGGGCCCCGCCATCGATGAAAGCAACCAGATAACCTTGCTCCACGCTGGTTATGGCGCCTCCAATAAATTCCTGCGAGCGATACCGTGATTTTCCGGGAAATGGGCGAAAGGGCATGGCGTCTAGTTTACCCCCTAAATATTTGGATGCATCGTTCCAGCCCGCCGTCGCGGAACCATCTTGTGACTGCCATCCGGTTTACGTTTACCGCCCGGTCGCCAGCCTCAGCGCCAGACGGTCCGGCAGCGAAGCCGCAAAAATCCTGTCCTGCGTCTGCTTGACGTTGTAGGGAACACGGTAGAAGGTCACCTGCGCGGGTGAATCACCATCCCGCTCATACAGGGCGAAGCCGGCGCGCCAGTCGCCATCTCGAGGCTGACCCACCGAGCCGGGATTGATGAGATAACGATTGCCGGGCGTGAGGGTCAACGTGTGCTGCACCGCGCCATCAGTGGTGCTGTAAGCGGGAACGAGAGGATTGGTCCTGCCATCTTCGCAAACGAAGCCACCTTGGAGGTGGGTGTGACCGAACATCATCGCGTCCGCATGGCCGGGTAGTCGAAAGTTTGCGGTGGCGGTGGAAGCGTTCAACAAATACTCATCTTCGTCGCGCGGCGAACCATGCACAAACTCAACGCCAGGTAGCTCCTCCCGGAGGGCCGGCCCTCGGGGCAGACTCCGCAGCCATTCCAAGTGCTCACGAGCCAGGGTAGTCTGGGTCCAGCGCGCCGATATGGCCGCCACCAGATTGAACTCCGACAGGTCCGTCAGACCGGTGCAAGCGCGGTCATGATTACCTCGCACCACGAGGCCACCTATGGCACGCACGCGCTCGCATACTTCGTTCGGCGACGCGTTATAGCCGACCACGTCCCCCAGGTTCACGACCAGATCGTGGGGAGGGAGCACCGCCAGGACAAGCCTCCATCGCCTCCAGGTTGGCGTGAATGTCGCTGAGCAGGAGAACGCGCATCGATCAGCGGGCCTCCAGCGAAACGACAGGACAGCGCGCGAGATGGCCGGGCGCAACTTCGATTAGCGGCGGTAATTCGAGGGAACAGCTATTAATCCGCCAGGAGCAGCGCGGCTCGAAAGCACAGCCCGGCGGCGGCGCGGTAATGGCAGGCACAGTTCCCTCGATGGTCTGGAGTGGTTGGCTGCGTTCCGTCCGCAGCGTCGGCACAGAGTGTAACAGCCCGCGCGTGTAGGGATGCGCGGGATTGGTGAAAACTTCCTGCGCCGTTCCCATTTCGACCAGACTGCCGGCATACATGACCCCAATGCGGTGTGACACCTGCGATACCACGGCAAGATCGTGCGAGATGAACAGCATGGCCAGCGAGAATTTTTCGCGCAGCTCCCCGAGCAGGTCGAGTACTTGCGCCTGGATGGTGACGTCAAGGGCGGTGGTAGGCTCATCGGCGATTAAAAGTGCCGGCCGGTTCACCACGGCCATAGCAATCATGACGCGCTGGCGCTGGCCTCCAGAGAGTTGATGTGGATAGTCGCGAGCGCGGCGGTCAGCCTCGGGGATGGAGACGGTGCGCAATGCCTCGACGGCACGGCGCCATGCTTCGGCCTTGGTGATCCTTGCTGCGCTGGAAGAGCATCCGCGATCCGAGGCGGCCGGCTCGGTCGGCATTTGGGTAGAGCGGGCCGATACCCGGGGCCCCCAAGCCACGCCGGTGTTGTGCGGATTGGGGTGGATAAGGCCCGAGTCAAGCCCGTCCGATTGGGTAGAGCGGCCCTTCAGGCCCGCGTCCAGCTCGTTTTGAAGGGGCACGGCTTCAGCCGTGCCGTTAAGGTCTCTATTATTCTTGTCATCCCGAGCGAGCGCAGCGAGTCGAGGGATCTGCGGTTCCGCTCCTTCGCCGAGCCGGTATGGGGCAAGCTTTGCAGAACTCGCATGCGCCAACACCGCTTCAGCGATCTGATCGCCCACGCGCATCACGGGATTCAGTGCAGTCATCGGCTCCTGAAAGATCATGCTGATCCCGGCGCCGCGAATGTGGCGCATCGCGGGCTCCGGCATAGCAAGCAGGTCTTCACCCCGGAATTGAATGTGTCCCTGGATGCGCGCCTGCGGCGGAAGCAGTCGCAAAATGGCCAGCGCGCTGACCGACTTCCCCGAGCCCGACTCCCCTACGAGTCCCAGCACCTCACCCGGTGCAATCTGAAAGCTGACATCCCGGACGGCGGTCACGTTTCCTTGAGCAGTGGCAAATTCGACGTTGAGATTTCGGACCTCTAGCAGCGGAGACACATTCCTATGCTAGCAGGTGAAATTAGGCATTTCGTGAAGCTTCCGTTTGACCTCCCCAGCCCAAACACGTTACACTTCTATGGTTTGCCTGTACTAGCCGGTCCCGTCTGGGACACCGCCCCGCCTTTACGTGAAGGTCTCCTTCCTTGGCGCGGGTAAGTGCAAGCGCACAAAGAGTTTAATGCCGTTTTTGCCACAGGGCGCGACGGCCGTCCGAGGTGGGCGCGAGCCCCCAATCGGATAGAGTTCATTGGAGGCATTGCCATGTATGCGGTGATCCGCGCCGGGGGAAAGCAGTATCGCGTCGCACCCGGAGACGTGATTAAGGTCGAAAAGTTGGCGCAGGCTGGCGGCGAGAACGTCCAGTTCGACGAAGTGCTGGCGGTCAGCGGCTCCGAGGGTGAGCTGGGCAAGCCGGAGCAGGCCTTCGTCAGCGGCCAAGTGGTGGAGCAGGGCCGCGCCGACAAAATCCTGGTCTTCCACTTCAAGCGCAAGAAGCAATACAAGAAGCTGAACGGACACCGGCAACCCTACACGGCTGTGAAGATTACGGGCATTAATGTCGGCGGCCAGGAACTGAAGGCTTAGCTGAATGTTGATACACCAGCTGATCCCGGCCCTGGTTACTTTGGCCAAGCGCTTCGATTCGGTGGTGCTGGGACTTCCCGCCCGGATTCTGCGGGTAATCTCGCGGACCCGGGAAGCCAGTTCCGATTTGCAGGAAACTTAAGATTGTCGGTAGAGCGGGCCTTCAGAGTATGTGTGAGTACTCGGTTTCGTTTTCGCCTGCGGAGTAGAAGGCGCGGAAATCGAGCTCCGTAGGGGCGGAAGTGAAGTTAGCCCAGGACGGAGCGAAGCGGAGTCCTGGGTAGAGTGGGAAATGAGGGTGAGGCCCTTCAGGGACGGCACGGTTCTCACACACACTCTTCAGGCTGGCGTTATGCAGTCATATTCAACGCGAGCCGGCTTTAGCCGGCGGCAGACTCAAGGATATTGCAATGGCACATAAAAAGGGTTTAGGTAGTTCCAGAAACGGCCGTGACTCGAATGCGCAGCGGCTAGGCGTGAAATCGTTCGGAGGCCAGCTGGTTTCGGGCGGCTCCATTATCGTTCGGCAGCGCGGCACCCGCATCAAGCCCGGCCTTAACGTGGGCCGCGGCAAGGATGACACCCTCTTTGCGAAGGTCACGGGAGTGGTCGAGTTCAAGGACCGTGGCCAGATGGGCAAATTTGTGTCGGTCACGCCGCAGGAAGTAACCAGCAACTAGCAGCCGGCAACCAGTTATGAGGAGAGGCCTCGTCGCGGCGAGGCCTTTTTCGTTGGAGAAGCTGTCAGCCTTCGCTATCAGCCTTCAGCTAAACTGCAGAGATGACAGAAACTGTGTAGCAGAGTCGCGCCGAATTGCCGCTGGTGCTCGGCACTGATGAGCTGACGGCTGACGGCTTTTATCCTAACGCCTGATCCCTATCCCCTGACCGCTGTTTCCCCATGTTCGTTGACGAAGCGAAAATTCGAGTAAAAGCAGGCGATGGCGGCAACGGCTGCATGGCCTTCCGGCGGGAGAAGTTCGTGCCGCGCGGCGGTCCGTCAGGCGGCGATGGCGGTCATGGTGGCGATGTGGTGATGGAGTCGAGCGAGCGCCACAATACGCTCGTGCACTTCCGCTTCAATCCCGAATACAAAGCGGAGCGGGGACGCCACGGCGAGGGCTCCAACAAAACTGGTCGCGAAGGCGAGAACATCGTCCTCAAGGTCCCCGTTGGAACCATCGTTTACGACGAGTTGACGGGCGAAGTGGTGCACGACTTCTCCAAGCCCGACGAGCGCGTGGTGATTGCGCGCGGTGGCCGAGGAGGCCGGGGCAACGCACGCTTCGCTACGTCGGTTCACCAGGCGCCGCGCGAGCATGAGCAGGGACATCCCGGTGAAGAGCGGGCATTACGTCTGGAACTGAAGCTGCTGGCTGACGTAGGCCTGGTCGGCTATCCCAATGCCGGCAAGAGCACGCTGATCTCGCGTATTTCGGCGGCCCGCCCCAAAATCGCTGATTACCCTTTTACGACGTTACAACCGAATCTTGGCGTGGTGGTGGCCGGGGAAGCGCCTGACGAGGTCAGCTTCGTGGTCGCCGACATACCCGGCCTGATCGAAGGCGCCAGTGAAGGCGCGGGCCTGGGCACGCAATTTCTGCGGCACATCGAACGCACCCGTCTGCTCGCGCATTTGGTCGATGTCTCCGACGCCAGCGGCCGTCCTGACCCGGTGCAGGACTATGAGGTGATCACCGGCGAGCTGGCGAACTTCGGCGCAGGCCTGGATTCCAAACCAACCATCGTCGTCGCTTCGAAAATGGATGTGGCGAACAAGGACAAGCTTGCCAAACTAAAGCGCTACTGCAAGCGCAAGAAGCTGGAACTATATCCCATCTCGGCGGTCACGGGCGAGGGTATCGACGCACTGAAATGGGCGATGGCCGAGCATGTGGAGAAATTGCGAGACAAAGTGGATAGTGGATAGCGGTTGGTGGATGGTTTCAAACAATATTCTGTTGTCGAGAGTCGCTGCTTTTCTATCCACTATCCACTGACCACTACCCACTGGGCTTGATTACTTTGGTATGGCCTGTGGTCTTCAGCTTGAAAACATCGCCCGGGATCTTATGGTTGATTTGAATATTGCTGTACTTAGCCACCCGGTAGTCGCCTGACGGTTCTGAGAATTTCTGCTGCACGCTGACACCGAGCGCCGGATCGATCCACAGCGTGATCGTCTGGAACATGCTCTTCACTCTTTGCGACTTGGGCGTCAACTCCAGTTTCGCGGCACTCACGCCTTGCACCTGCTCCATGCCGCCATAACTCACATCGAACGACTTTTCCAGGTCGTGGCCGCGGCCGCCGAAACCCAACACCAGAAAGCTTTCGAAATCGGACTTGTTCTTGCCGGGGTTGTACTCGGTGACCTGATCGATGGAGGGTTGATACACGCTGACGAGGTTGCCGGTAAACAGCACATATTTCTTGTCGGGCGAGGTGATGTCGGCGGCCATTTGGACGTCACTCCCCTGGCGGCGAAAGTACATCGTGCCCTTCTGATAGTCGTGCTCGTCAACCACCTTCTGATACTGGTCCCATACGAAATCGCACTGGGCAGTGCGAAAGTTGGCCGCTGCCTGGTCCATGGAGTTCAATGCCGCTTCCAGGCTCTGGGCCCGCAATCCGGCCGCGGCACAACACAGAATCCATGCCAGCACCACAATCATTTTGATGGTCTTCATATTGGTCTTACGACGCTGATCAGCGGTGTCCCCAAACTTTGTAGGCAACCAGGTTGTGATTGCTGTCGCGAATCTGCTGGTAGCGATCAATGGTGATTTCACCCGCAACCGGTTCGATAATGCGAAGCAACGACTCCCGGATCTCGGCATCACTGCCCGTCTTCACCGCTGCGGCGTCCACCCGGTACACGAAGCCGTCATCCTCCTGCTCCACGATGACCTCAGTCTGATGCGGCGGGCGCTCGGTCGGTTTGTCGCGAAAGTTGACCCACAGCGGGGTCAGGAAGATGAAGGCAAGAATGATAGTGACCATGACGTCGTACTGCACGCTGCCGCGCGGCGACGTCCACCAAATATAGCCTTTCAGTGTTTGACCGAAGTTGCTCATCGGTACAATTAGTCTAGAGACGAGCGTTGCGAAGCGCAAGGAAGAGAGGCCGCTTTTCGCTGTCCGCTATTCGCCTTTCGCTAGTCGCCACTAGCGATCCGCTCTTCGCTTTAGTTCTTGCAGCCTAGCCGACGCTTCCAATCGACGACTTGCCGGCATCGCCCCCCGGGTAATGGGTGCTGGCTTCTGGCGAAGAGCGAACAGCGAAAGGCGAATAGCGGACTCCTTACGTCCTCAGTTCCACCACCGTCGCGCCGCCGCCGCCTTCGTTCTGCGGAGGCTCACCCACATTAGCGACGTGCGGATGCTTTCGCAGAAACTCGCGCAACGCCTTGCGCAGTATACCCATGCCACTGCCATGCACAACGCGCAGACGCACGGCGCCGGCTAGGAAGGCGCGATCCACGAACTTCTCTACCGCCCGAGTAGCTTCGTCCACGGTCTGGCCGATCACGTTGATCTCGGTAGCCACGTTTTCGTCTTCGCGAGCGAGAGTGACGTTGATGCCGCGAGAGCGCGCCGATTCGACCGGGTTGCTTCCAGCATGCGCGATCACGCTGGCAAAATCGTCGCGTGCTACTTTCATCTTCATTGGGCCGACCGCGACTTCGAAGCTGTCATCGTCGAAATAGCGCAGCACCTTGGCGTCGCGGCCTAACGATTTCAGACGCACGGTGTCGCCCACGCCGACCTGCTTGACGACATGTTGCTGTGCGTGCGGATCGCCGGTATCGGCGCCCGTGGTGTGCGCCACTACCGTGGAATCGAACTGCTCGCGAAATTCACGGCGCATCTTGGCGATGCGACGCTCCGCGTCTTTCGAAAGCTTCAGTGCCTGAGCGCGGTCCTGCACGGCATTCACGGTCTCGCGGGCGCGGTACTCGAAGTCGCGTAACACGCTTTCGAGTTTCTTTTCCATCTCGCGCAGTTTCTCGCGCTGTTCCTTGCGGCCCTCGAGCGCGAGATGCTGTCGCTCGCGTGCGATGTCCTGCTCGCGCGCCACCAGCTCGGCCCGCTCGACATCAATCTGCCGCAGCTCGGAGTGCAGACGGTCGAGAAAGCGCGAGACGTCCTGCGCCTGCGAGGTCATCCGCTGCCGAGCCTCGGTGATGATCTCCGAATTCAGTCCGAGTTTTTGCGCGATGTTAATGCCTGCCGAGGCGCCCGGCACTCCAATACGCAGCTCGAACGTGGGGGCGAACGTGTTCTCATCGAAACCAACAGCGGCGTTGAGCACACCCGGCGTGTTGGCTGCATAAACCTTGAGCGCCGTGTGATGCGTGGAGACGATGCTAATACACGCGGCGCGGCGGAAGTAGTCGGCGATGGCCACCGCCAGCGCGGCGCCTTCCTCGGGATCGGTGGCCGAGCCCAACTCGTCGAGCAGAACCAGCGAATGCGCGGTCGCCTGATGGGAGATGAGATCGATATTGGTGACATGCGCTGAAAAGGTCGAGAGGTTCTGCTCGATGGACTGGTAATCGCCTATGTCGGCAAAGACCGAATCGAAGATGGGCAACTCGGCGCGCTCAGCCGGGACTGGAATACCCGCTTGCGCCATCAGCGCCAGCAGGCCAATGGTCTTGAGTGCGACGGTTTTTCCACCGGTATTGGGGCCGCTGATAATGATCTGGCGATGCTCGCCGTCGAGTTCGACGGTGAGCGGAACCACGGCAACGCCCCGAGCTTTCAGCGTCCGCTCCAACAACGGGTGGCGCGCGTTGCGCAGGATAAGCACATCACGTGGGTCTGTAACCGATGACCCACTGACCGGTGATCCGGTAATGGCAGACACACCAGGCTGTGACGTACCCGGTTCAGCCGCGGCGTCGCCGTCTGCCAGCAATTTCACAGCTACACAGTCGTAGTCCTCGGCGAATCGTGCCTTCGCGAATTGCAACTCTAGTTCAGAAAGAACGTATACCGCGTTGCTGAGCGCATCGGCATGTTCGCCCAGTCGTGCAGTCATGTCCAGCAGAATGCGATGAATCTCCGCCTGTTCGTCTTCCAGCAGACGCACCAGGTCGTTGTTTTGCTCGATGGTCTCCAGCGGCTCGATAAATACCGTTTGTCCGCTGGAAGAGGCGCCATGCGCCACGCCTTGCACTCGTCGGCGTTGCTCTACCTTTACCGGAATGACGAAGCGTTCGCCACGAATGGTAACCAGTTCTTCCTGCACTGCGCCATCCTCGGAAAGCCGCCGCAGATAGGAACGCAGCGACTCCTGGATGGCGCGCTTTTGCTTTTCCATCTCGCGGCGAATTCGCGCCAGCTCCGGCGAAGCCTTGTCGTCGAGGGTGCCGTCGGGCAGGATTTTGTTGCGAAAGTGGCGTAACAGCGGCGTGAAATCAGCCGTGGCTTGCGAAAGCTCAAGGACTGCCTGCCACTTGCTTTCCGTTTGGACCGGAGGATGCAAAGCAATCTCCCGCCACTCGGCCGCGCGGTCCGCCACCAGCAGCAAATCGCGGATCTCGGTGATTTCCAGCGTGGCCCCGCGGATGCGCGACTTGTCGATCAAAGCCGTGGGGTCAAGCAGCCCGTGAAAATCGAAACGGCCGCCGGCACGCAGGTATCCGCGCAGCTCCGCGACCAGTTGATGCTGCCGTTCGATCCATTCGCGATCACGCGACGGCGTGAGCTGCATCACGCGCTCGTGTCCAAGTGGCGAGCCGGTGTACATAGCCAGCAATTGCCGCAGCTGGTCGAGTTCGAGCACGCGCTCGCTGCTGTAGTTGATTGGATTGGGAGAACTCATCAAGGCTGTCTCTATGGTACCGCAGGCAAAGCGGCGATCGTGGGCAGGTAGTGTCCCATGCCACCCCTATTTGAGCTCCGTCTCGAAGAGAACCTGGCAATCTATCGCAACTGCCTTACCGCATTCATCCAACGTTCACAGCGGAAGGGACGTCAACTACCGTTTGTGCCGCTTGCCAGATAAACTGTTTTGGGCGGATGGCGCCGTGGTTTAGCGCGTCAGCATGTCCGGGTTCGTCCGATGTTGTTGACCCGGTGAGAGGAGCCTCATGGCACCGCTAATTTCAGACGCATTCGTTTTTTTTGGCGCCACCGGCGACTTGGCCCACAAGAAAATCTTCCCAGCGCTGCAAAGTATGGTCCAGCACGGCACGCTTAACGTGCCGGTGATCGGAGTGGCCAAATCCGGCTGGACGGTCGAGCAGCTGCGCGAGCGGGCGCGTGACAGTCTAACGAAATTTGGCGGGGGAGTTGACGAAGCCGCTTTCCAAAAACTCTGCGAGCTGATGAGTTACATCGATGGCGATTACAAGGACGAGAAGACCTATGCTACGCTCCGCTCCAAGCTTGGCGATGCGCAATCGCCCACGCATTACCTGGCAATCCCGCCCAGCATGTTCCCCGTGGTGGTGCAGGGCCTGGCGAATTCCGAATCTGCGAAGAACGCGCGAGTAATCCTGGAAAAACCGTTCGGCCGCGACTTGGTGTCAGCCCGCAAGCTGAACGAGACGCTCCACATCGCTTTCCCCGAGGACCACATCTTTCGCATCGATCATTACCTCGGCAAAGAGGCGGTCGAGAACCTCCTGATCTTTCGCTTCGCCAATAGCTTTCTCGAGCCCATCTGGAACCGCAATTACGTGCACAGCGTGCAAATCACGATGGCAGAGTCCTTCGGCGTGGAAGGCCGCGGTAAGTTCTATGAAGAGGCCGGAGCCATTCGCGACGTGGTGCAAAACCACATGCTGCAGGTCGTCGCATTCCTCGCTATGGAACCTCCCACCATGATGTACGTGGACTCGGTGCGCGATGAGCAAGTAAAGATCTTCCGCACTATTCCACCGCTCAGTCCCGGAAACATCGTTCGTGGACAGTTTCGCGGTTATCGCGACGAGCCGGGAGTATCGCATAACTCCGACGTGGAAACCTTTGCGGCTTTGCGCCTGGAGGTCGACTCATGGCGCTGGGCGGGAGTTCCCTTTCTCATCCGCGCCGGAAAACGCCTGCCCACCACCGCGACGGAGGTGTTCGTAAAGCTGCGCAAGCCCCCACTGGCGAAGATGGGGGGAGATGGACGCAATTATTTCCGCTTCCGTCTGGGTCCCGATATCGAACTGAGTCTTGGGGGCCGGGTGAAGCGGCCGGGACCTCTGATGGTTCCGATGCCGGTGGAGCTCTCAGCGGTGAAGTACACCACGAGCGACGAAATGGACGCTTACGAGCGCCTCCTTACCGACGCCATGAAGGGCGATCAGTTGCTGTTTGTGCGGCAGGATGCTGTGGAAGCTGCCTGGGCGATTGTGGATCCCATTCTTGGCGATTGTTGCCCGACCGAACAGTACGAGCCTGGCACCTGGGGGCCACCCGATTCGCGAGAACTGGCGGCTGACATCGGGGGTTGGCACGATCCGGAATAGTCGCGCCCCCGCGAAAAATCTTTCACCACAGAGGCACGGAGGACACGGCGTTTTTTGTGGCTGGGGAGTTATCTCCGGGACGAGTTGATTGACCTTCACTGCTTGCGGGTGGCCGCAGATCGACGTCCGAATCCTTGATCATAACGCCCGCGTCGCCGACACAAACGGATTTCCGGCAATCACAAAGCGTAGCGGCTGCTCGACGGCTTTCCTAATCCCGACCCGCGGCGTGGCGGCAATCCGCTCGGGACGGTAACCATCGTCGGCAAACCAAAGGTCCGATGCGGGCGCAGTGAGGTCCTTGTCGTTATCGCGAAGCCGCGTGATGCCGAGTGCTTGCGACATGCGGCCTGGGCCGCTGGAAATCAACCGCAACTGCGTCGCTCGCGGCGTTGCCCCCAGTTCAAGCCCGCGCGCGTGGGTCATCGCTGTCAACCCAAACACTGGCTCCATGGCTCGCAGCAACACGCCATTTCCCTCCGGCATACATGAAACATTGAAGCAGTAATGATTGCCGTAAATGAAATACACGTAGGCATGTCCGGGCGGCCCGAAGAGGACGGAGTTACGCGGCGTTCGTCCCGAGTAAGCGTGCGCCGCCGGATCTTCCGCTCCCAGGTAGGCTTCGTCTTCTACAATGCGGCCGGCGAGCAGCCGCCGTCCCTCGCGGCGGATGAGCAGCTTCCCCAGCAACTCGCGTCCCACGGTGACCGGATCGCGGCTGAAGAATTCCCGGGGAAGGAGAGGAGCAGCCAGCAAGCTGGACGTGGTGTGCGCAGTGTTCGCCGGCCTCGCGTTTGTGGAACCTCTGCCAATTCGCTTTACCATTGTCACCTCAAATTGTATCCGTGGAGCGAGGCGGAGTTTTCTTTACATGTAGTCGCAGCCGCCAAGCCTGGATGATTCCAAGTGCCGCATTGTCCTTCTCTGCTCTGTATCTCTGTGCCTCTGTGGTGAAGCAAGCGTTTACAATCATCCTGCATGATCGCGCATCTCCGCGGACGGCTCATCGCCAAGCACCCCAACCAGGCCATCGTCGAGGCCGGAGGCGTCGGCTACGACGTCACCATCACGGTGCCAACGTTTTCCGATTTGCCCGCGCAGGGCAGTGAGATCGCCTTGCACATTCACACGCACGTGCGCGAGGATGCGCTTGCGCTCTTCGGATTTTTGCGGCGGGAAGAAAAGCAGCTTTTTGAGAAGCTCATCACGGTGAGCGGTATTGGACCTAAGCTGGCGATCACCATCCTCAGCGGCATGGCCGCTGCGGACATGGTGGGTGCGATTCGCGGCAATGACTTCGCGCGGCTCACTCGAATTCCAGGAATTGGCAAGAAAACGGCGGAACGCATGTGCGTGGAGTTGCGCGACAAGCTGGAAGGATTTGGCGAGGCGCAGCCGGCGGTTTCTCATTCTGCGGTAGAGGAAGATGTGATCTCGGCGCTATCCAATCTCGGCTACCAGCGCTCCATTGCCGAAAAAGCTGTCGAGCGGGCGGTGCAATCGGCAGGGCGGGAGAATTTTGACGCCATGTTCCGGGCGGCACTAGGGACGTTGTCAAAGTAGTTCGCAAACGGCCGCGCAATTTGCCTGTCGCAAACTGTCCTAGCTCCACTCCACCAGCGCGAAGTGGGCCTTGTCGCCGGCGTCGCGAAACTGGGTGTGCTTGCAAGCGGAGCACTGGGCACGGATGGCCTTCAGATCGATGGTGGGAAAGATGGTGTCGCCCGATTCGATCCCGCCCGGCGTCCTTTCCTTCAGCAGCGAATAGGCGGGCTCCCCACATCGTGAACAATGGAAGATATAAACGTTCAAGCGCGCCATGGCGACCCTCCGACGGAATGGCCGGATTATATTCCCATCCCGTAATAAGAGTTCGTGCGAACGGTCTTACGCTCCTGACGGCTACTCGTTTCCCGGCTCCGTATTGTGTCGATTTTTTGACAATCCTCTCTCCCGGTTCGTCGTATGATGAGCGCAATATGCAGGTGAGGCGTCTATCTCTGGTGATGGCGACTGCATTGCTGGTGCAGGCGCAGCAGATGCCCCTGGTCACTACGCCGGCAGGTGAGCTCTCCATTCCAGTCGAACTCACCAAGACGGTCCGCGCCGACAAAGCTCATCGCGGCGATCCCGTCGAATTCACATCCGTGGAAGCGGTACTGGTCGCTCCGAAGCTGGTCATGCCGCCGCACAGCAAGCTATTCGGCCGGGTGGTGGGCGCTGCCCCGCGTCAGGGAGACAAGCCCTCTTGGATTGTGCTGCTGGTGGAGAGGGCCGAGTGGAAGCAGAACAGTGTTCCGCTGCATGCCTTCATCACTTCGCAGATAACCCTGGTGCAGGACACTAGCCCGAACGCCGCGGCTACCGCGGACGGTAACACCAACAACAATCTGCGTACGCGGGGCCGCATGAGCGGTCGCGTAGCGGCTCAAGGTGACACGACCTTGTCCACCTTATCGAAACCGCCAACCGACGCGACCGATCAAGAGGAATTCCGAGCGAAGCCAGTCCCGCTCAAGGACATCCGCATTATTCGCGACAAAGATGGAATGTCCTATCTCTTCTCATCCAAATCCGACGTGAAGCTGCCCGAGGGGACCCTGTTTATGTTGCAGAACCATCCTGCGGTCGCGCCCGATCAATCTGCCGCCGCACAGACCCACTAACCGCTGCCTCCCCGGATATCCATTGCTTCGGACCACTAATTTTGCAGCAAGAATTCGTTCATGTCGGGCGCTGTGGCTGCGGCTCCCGGGAAGACCGTTACACCTGCCAGCTTGAGCATGAATCGGCACGTGCTCTGATGCTGATACACGGTTATGGGGTTGAGCGAACCATTCGGCGGATAGGCCGGATTCACGTTCGGGCCAACGGCGATCCAGGCAACGTGGCCGCCGCCAAACTCTGTGTCGCTGTCCTCTGACTCGTCAAAGGTAATGATCAACAGACCACCGCCGGGGGTGTTGAAGTCCGGACTGGCGAGCAAGGGCGCGATGTTGGTTTGCAGCCAGGCGTCGGCCATTGCCAGGGTGCCGTCATGCGCGTCATCCAGCAAGTCGGGCACGATGAAGCCGTAGTTGGGCAGTGCATGGTTGGCGATGTCGGCCGCGAGTTGCGGGAACGGCACCAGGTTTTGCTGTTGACTGGGATCGTTGCGAACATCCGACATGTACGACAGAGGGTTGTGGCGCTCGGCATATTCGCCGGTGTCGCCTCCGTCGTATCCCTGATGCGGCAAAGCTTCGGAGTATTCCTTCCAGGTCTTGCCGGCAGCGATCAATTCGCGAACTACATTGTCCACGGTCACAGTTTGAGTGTAGCCATCGTCGTTGGTAATGATTTGGCCGGTGGTGAGCATGAAGTAATTGCCAATGGAGGGGTGGGTGTTCGCATAGTACCCCTGGGCCACCGAGTAGGTATTCGCAAGACTATTCAGATACGGCATTGCCGGATTGCCAATGACGTCGGTGTAACTATGGTTCTCTTCCATCACGATGAACACGTGGTTAACCTGTCCGGATGGAAGGTTGACCACGGCACCGGAAGGCGGCTCCGCTAAAGAGCGGTCTGAAAGTTGGGCCATCGCAGGCATTGGGGCAATGAGTAGTGCGGAGGCAAGCGCAAGAAGCGCAGCAACTCTGGTGAGCATTTTTTCTCCTGTGCGCCCCTGTGGGTCTTCAAGGTACAGCAGCAGAGCGGCCGAGACAAGCGGGAATTCTGCTTTTCTGCGGCACTTATTTTTGCTGCAGAGGAAGCACCAATCCGTGACAAGGCCGTCAATAATCTTGGGAATTGCGGCTCACTGTGAATTGGGCAGAGAGAGGACAAAGCTTGCCCGAAGGGTCCGAGAGAGCACGGACCATCTAGTTCGCATTACGAGAAATCCACATAGCAGGAGAAATCAATGAGGCGGAAGAATCTCAGAACGTCAGCCATGCGAAGCTTCACGTTGCTTGTCGCGCTATGCGCGGCGTGGACGGCGCCGGCCCAGGACACCAAGACAACCTACCCGAGCATGGCCCCGCTTGACCAGTATTTGATGGAGCGAAATGCCGAGATAGCGATGGCGCGGAGCGCTGCGCCGGAATCAATCTCCAAGGATGCCGAAATCATGGTCCTGGGACAGCATTCCTACGAAACTGCGGTCGAAGGCAAAAACGGTTTCGTATGCATCGTGGAACGATCGTGGACCGCCGGAATCGATGACCCCGATTTTTGGAATCCCAAACTACGGGGTCCGATCTGCTTCAATCCACCGGCAGCGCGGTCCTACCTTCCCCTAACCATCAGGAAAACCCAGTTGGTATTGGCCGGACGATCCAAGGCCCAAATGTTCGAGGACATCAAAGCCGGTCTCGATAAGAAAGAATTACCGACAATAGAAGCTGGCGCGATGTGCTACATGCTGTCTAAGCAAGGATACTTGAACGAGCGCGCTGGGCACTGGCACCCGCACCTGATGTTCTTCGTTCCACTGACAGAAGCTGCGGTTTGGGGCGCCGACTTGCCGGGCTCCCCGCTGTTCGCAACCGAGGACGCCGAAGATCGACTGACCGTGTTTCTGGTTCCGGTTGCCAAGTGGTCCGACGGTACGGCTGATAATTAGCTTTTTCTGGATGGCTCGGGACGCCAGATTACTTTCCAATGCAGAAGGAGCTGAAAATCAGGTTCAGGATATCGTCGGCGGTGGTGGCTCCGGTGATGTCGTCCAAGGGCCGCAGCGCGCCGTAAAGGTCGAGAAGTACCATCTCGTGCGGTGTTCTCAATGGAACGGCGGCCGCCGCCTTGTCGAGGCCGGCAATTGCATCCTGCACTAACTTCTGCTGCCGAGCGTTAGTGAGGAAGCCGCCCTCCTGCTGCGCGCCGTTGCCGCCAACCAGGTGCAGGATCTTGCTTCGCAATTCCCCGATGCCCTCGCCGGTCAGCGCAGAGGTCGCCACGCTTTCCTCGAGCTTCAAGGGCGGAACGTAGTAAGACGGCGGGTTAATGCGTCCTTGCGGAGCCAGGTCGGCCTTATTGAGCACGACGAGTCGCACCCGCCCTTCCGTCTGGCAAAGGAGCTCTGCGTCGAGCTCTCGATTTGGTTCGCCCCCAGTCATTGGATCAAGCACCACCAGGACTATGTCAGCGTCCGCCAGCGCCTCCATGGATTTCTGCACGCCAATACTTTCAGCTTCGTCGAGCGCGGTGCGAATGCCGGCGGTGTCGACGAGGTGAACCGGAATGCCACCGATGGCCACCGTCTCCGTCACCAGGTCGCGCGTGGTGCCGGGGGTGGCTGTAACGATGGCGCGATCACGCTCTACCAGGCGATTGAACAAGCTCGACTTGCCGACGTTGGGACGTCCGACGATAGCCAAAGTCAGCCCTTCATGCACAACTTTTCCAAATGCGAAGCTGGCCAGCAGTTCTTCCAGGGGCGCACGAATCGCGGCGATGCGTGACAGGACCTGCTCGTCGCCAAGCACCGCAACATCGTCTTCGGCGAAGTCTACCCCGGCTTCCATAATGGCAATCAGCTCAACCAGCCTCTGTTTCGCCGGCTGCAGTCGCTTCGACAAGGCGCCGCCCAGTTGACGAGCGGCCACCTGCGCCTGATACAGAGTCTGCGACTCGATAAGATCGCGCACCGCCTCTGCCTGCGTAAGATCAATGCGGCCATTGAGAAAGGCGCGCATGGTGAACTCACCGGGTTCGGCAAGGCGGGCGCCTCGAGTCATCGCCATCTCCACAACATGTCGCAGGACCACGGGCGAACCGTGGCATGAAATCTCAACCACATCGTCGGTGGTGTAGGAGTGGGGTTTGGCAAAAAAGGTGACTACAGTTTCGTCGATGCGCTCGCCGGTGGAGGGTTCGAACAGTTCACCGAAGTGCGCGTGGCCTGGCTCAAGATCGTGTGTCAGCCGTAGCATCGGAGCCGCGATGGCGCGCGCCTCCGCGCCGGAGAGGCGCACCACGCCGATACCGCCGCGGCCGGGAGGAGTCGCGATGGCGACGATAGTGTCATCGAGGTACACCGAACGATTGTAGCGGGGTCGGAAGTCAGTTCACCACGGAGGCACGGAGAACACGGAAGAAAATCAATATCGGAGGGCCCTAAAGAAAAGGATTGCTGGCTCCCCGATCGGGGTAGCTCAAATACCATTTCTATGGGGATTGCAATCGGGACTAGAGAACGTGTGCTTGCATCGTCGGGGAGGCGTAGTCGCAAAGAGGCAAAAGAGCAAATTCTCCGTGCTCTCCGTGCCTCCGTGGTGAAACCGCTTTATCTTCGACGGGAAAGCGGCGGAGCGGGCGGTTTGCCCTGGTAATCCTTGGGATAGACCACGACGTGCCGCTGCAGGGCTTCGCCATCGCTGTCGGTGCGCAGGTCATCGAAATCGCGCAGGGCCAAGTGCACAATGCGGCGCTCCCGCGACGACATGGGCGCGAAAGCGTACGGTACTCCGGTCTTGCGCACCCGCTCAGCCGCTACGTCAGCAGCCAGTCGAAGCTCCTGCAGGCGTGCGGAGCGAAAATTCTGGCAATCGAAATTGACCTTCTCGTGTTCGTCGGGAGCCAGGCGAAGCATCTCCAGCGAGACATGCTCGAAGGCGCGCAGCAGCTCGGCACCGTTCTCCAGCACCAGCGGGCTGTCGGCGCCAGAGATTTCGACTAGGATTTCAGGGCGCTCCCACTCGCGATCGCTGCCGACCTGCGGATCGACGGTAATCTTGTAACGCAGATGGAAGTCGCCGTGGGCGATGATGGCGTTCAGCAGTGCGCTGATCTTCTTGGCGGCAGCGATCTTGTCGGGAATGGGCATGGTGCCTACTTACTCGCCTTGCGGGCGCGCTTTTCCATTTCGGCGCGCATCTCCCGGCCCAGGCCGGTGCGGTTCATGATGTACTGCTGCGCGATCGCGATGAAGTTTCCTACGGTCCAGTAGACGCTGAGGCCCGCCGCCATGGTGTAACTGAAGAAACCGATCATCAGCGGCATCATCAGCGTCATCATCTGCTGTTGTTTGGGATCGATGCCGGCATTGGGCGTCATCTTCTGGACAAGATAGGTCGTTATTACGATCAAGACCGGAAGAACGAACAGTTTGTCAGGCGAAGACAAATCGTGCAGCCAGAGAAATGGCGCCTGGCGCAGCTCGATCCCCACTCCCAGCATGGAATAGAAGGCAAACAGAAAGGGCATCTGGATCACCAGAGGAATGCAGCCACCGGCCGGATTGGCGCCTTCGCGTTTGTACAACTCGCCGATTTCGACGTTCATCTCCTGACGCCGCGGATCACGTAGCGGATACTTCTTGTACTTCTCCTGAATGGCCTTCATCTGGGGCTGGAGCTTTTGCATCTTCAACGCCGATTTCATGCTGGTGATGCGCAGCGGCAGCAGCACCAGGTTGATAATGACAGTCAGAATGATGATGCACACGCCCCAATTGCGGGCCATGTGCTCGTGCGTCCACAGCAGCCACAGGAAGAGCGGCCGCGCGATTAGGCTGAAGAAGCCGAAGTCCACCACGTTGCGGAGATCGGGACCGTTCATTTGCCCCGGCGTGGTATTGGAACGTACCGACTCCAAAATGTGGATCGCTTTGGGACCCACAAACAAACGCTCGCGCGTGAGGCCGATCGGATCGCCCACCGCAGCGCCAAGCACGTCATAGCGATTCACGCTGTTGGGGTCAGGGTTCTTCGGATCTTTGGGTACGCTGACGGAGTTGTGCAGCGTGACCATGGCTGCCGAGTCAGGATTGTCCGGCAAAAAAATGGCGGCAAAATACTGGTCCTGCGCGCCGGCCCAGCTAAAGGGTCCGCGCAAGGTGTTGCCGCTGCTCACCTTCTTGGCAGCAAGCCGCTCCACCTTGTCGTTGGCCATGTATTCAATCTTGGCCGAAGCGTAGGAAGGCCCGGTGCTCTGGTCGCCGAAGGCCGCCGGCCACATGGGGTACGCCTGCACCGGCTTGCCATTTTGCGTGACTTCGGTTTCGACCGAAATGACATACGTATCGGTAAACTGGAAGGTCTTGCGGACGGTTACGTCGCCCTGGGCGTATTCGTACGTCAGCTCGCCGGGAGCAGTAATCTGGCCGCTGGCACTGCCTACGTAAAGTGCTGAATTGAGCTGGTTGCGAAGATTCTCGTCATACGTATACATGCTCAGCGGAAGTCCGAACTTCACTCCCAGCGGGTTCACCAGATCGAGCGGATGTCCGTCTTCGTCCTTGTACTTCTTAAGCACCCACGACTTGGCTTGCGCACCACGGTTGGTAAAAACAATGCGAACCAGGTCGTTCTCGACCACGGTTTCGACTTCGCCGGTAGCAACCTTTGCAACCGCGGATTTGTCGGCAGGTTTCGCACTCGCTGGAGTCTTGCCCTGAGAGACGGCTTCAGTTGGTGCGCCTGCGGCTTGGGACTGCGGTTGAGCCGCCGCGGTGCTGGTCTGTGCGGATTCAGCCGGGCTGGTTTTCGGTGGCTGCTTGGCGCGATCTTTGAAGAGAAAAATCTGGCTGATAATGATCAGCGCAAAGGTGACGGCGAACACCATCAACATGCGGCGATCGCCGCCGGGTTCTTGCTGAGGATTTTTATACTCGGCCAAGTTTAAGTTCCGTTCACCGTGCGAGGACTAACCGGCATACCGTCCCGGGATTCGTAACCCGGTTTCGCCATCGCCGGCGGCACGGGATCGAATCCGGCCCGCGCGAAGGGATGGCAGCGCAGCAGCCGCCGGGCGGCCAGCACGCTTCCGCGAATCGCACCGTGGCATTCCACGGCCTCAAGCGCATATTGGGAGCAGGTAGGAACAAAGCGGCAGGCGTGCGGAAGCATCGGCGAGATAACTCGCTGGTAGCACCGCAATACGAATTGCATTACCTGCTTCATTTTGGTTCCCCTGTCCGGGCGCGTTGTGCGGCCAGCCGCAGGGCGCGCGTCACTTCGTTTACCAGTTCCGCGAAGCGCAAGTTGCTGACGCTCTTCCGCGGATTAAAAACAACGTCGATCGGACCTTCGCAGGCTTGGGCCGAGAGCCTTACCGCTTCGCGCATCCGTCGCTTGATGCGGCTACGCTCCACTGATCCTCCCAGCACTTTGCCCACGGTGAATCCCACACGGGGCGTATTGCCCGTCTGCGTGGCCTCGGCACTGCTATTACGCCGCAGAAAAAACACCGTCATGTTTCCCGTAAACTGCCGGCGGCCGCTCTGGTACACCCGCTGAAAATCCGCGTGTTTCAGCAGACGCCTCGATTTGGGAAACTTGCTGCTGGCGACGGAGGTCACATTAAGCGCTCGGCGCTGACCCGCCGGGTTATTGTCTTTGCTGCGGCCGAGTCTGGCGACGACTCCCGGTTACGGCTGTGGAAAAGTCGCGATAACGCAGATTTCGGGTCACTCGAGATTAATCGCGGAAGCCAGGACTAACGGAGACGCGCTTGCGCCCCTTGGCCCGACGGCGCGACAGCACCGCCCTGCCGCTCTTGGTCTTCATGCGAGAACGAAATCCGTGCGTCTTTGAGCGGTGACGACGGTTGGGTTGGAATGTGCGCTTGGGCATTCGAAAACTGCGCTCCTCACTAGCTAAAAATTGAACAGAGCAAACTCCAAGTATAACGGCCAGTGGGGCTGACTGGCAAACCGGTCAGATCACGGGTAGTCTCCGTTTCAATTGTGGGAAGACGACTTGAGGTAGAGCGGGCCGTCAGGCCAGCGTCCGAAGCGCTAGGAAAATTCGAGTGCCTCAGGCACGGCACAAATCCGCTTCCCTGCCGCCCCTAATGGGCTCGGTCTCATTTTTCACCGTCGACAGACAATCGTTAGGGCAAACATCAGAACGGTGAGCGATAGCAAACCGGCCCCGAGCATGTCGGAGACTGCAAGAGAGATTTTCGCACTCTAAAGTGCTGCTCCTAATTGCCTGTTAGTGCGATTCGCGATGGCACCGGCACGACATTCGCTGGCCAAGCTGCACCATGCGCGCGGCACCTCTAAAAAATATTTTTGGCGAGTAACATTCACGAAATCAATCACTCGCGAAAAAATGAAAATTCCAGGTGCAAGATTTGTCTGGCGCACAATTTTTTTCGTGCTAGTATCCCATGCAGCCACAAAGAAAACCGACTGCACAAACGTAAGTGCAATGCTGCTTTGTCACCGCAATGTTCGGGTTTGCGACTTGAAGATACTCCGTTGAAGTGTTTGCCGGTCTGTGGCTCTGTGCTCGGTCCTGTTTCCCTTTAAATCGATTTCGCCGACGAGGCATTCATTGCCTCTGGACTACTTTTTATGTCTTCTTTTGGTGCCGCCTCTGCCAATCCGTGGGTGCGAGTTCTCGACGCGCTGGAAAAAAAAGTCAACCGAAGTTCTTACGAAACCTGGCTCAAGCCGACCCGCTATGATCACGCGCAAGGCGCCGTGCTGTTCGTGCGCGTACCCAATCCCGAGTTCTGCCACATCGGCGAACGCTACGGCGACTTGATCAGCGAGGCAATGGAGAATCTTGGCCTGGAGTTTCTGGATGTCGAGTTCGTCACCGAAGAAGCGCCTCAGGGTAAAGGCAACGCCGTTCCGGCAGACGGAGCGCACCACGAATCTGCTGTCGCCCCGGAGAAAACCGTGGCCACTCCCGCACAGCAACAGCGTTTCGATTGGGACGGCGCCGCTCAGCTTAATCCCAAGTACACCTTCAGCGATTTCGTGATTGGCGCAGGCAATCAATTCGCGCACGCCGCTGCCCGGGCCGTTGGCGAACGTCCCTCCAAGGCCTACAACCCGCTGTTTCTGTATGGCGGCGTGGGCATGGGCAAGACCCATTTGATGCAGGCGATTGGGCACGAGATCAAGAAGCGCCAGCCGGAGAAGTCCATCTGCTATGTCTCGAGCGAGCGCTTTACCAATGACATGATTAACGCGCTGCGCTACAGCAAGATGACCGGCTTCCGGGACAAGTATCGCAATATGGATGTCCTGCTGGTGGACGACATCCAGTTTCTGGTGAACAAGGAGCGCACCCAGGAGGAGTTCTTCCACACTTTCAACGCGTTGCACGAGTGCATGCGCCAGATCGTGATTGCCAGCGATCGCCCTCCCAAGGAATTGGCGGAGATTGAGGACCGCTTGCGCAGCCGCTTCGAGTGGGGACTGATCGCGGATATTCAACCGCCCGACCTGGAGACGAAGGTCGCGATCCTCCAGAAGAAAGCTGAGACCGACCGGGTGATGCTACCCACGGAGGTGGCGCTGTTCATTGCGTCCAACATTCGCAGCAACGTGCGGGAGTTGGAGGGCGCGCTGATTCGCGTTACGGCCTATGCGTCGCTGACCGGCGGGGAGATCAACCTGCAGACCACGCAAGAGGTCCTGAAGAACCTCATCGACTCGCAGATCCGGAAGATCTCCATAGAATCAATCCAGAAAGCCGTGTCGGAGCAGTTCGGTCTGCGGACAGCGGAAATTAAGTCGAAGAACAACTCGCGGGTCATCGTATTTCCGCGGCAGATCGCCATGTATCTGGCCAAGCACCTCACGGACGCGTCGCTGCCGGAGATTGGACGTCAATTTGGCGGGAAGCACCACACCACCGTGCTGCATTCGGTCGACAAGATCGAACAGCAACGGAAAAACGACAAGGATTTAAACAGGGTGCTCAATAAGCTCACAGAGACTTTGGGTGCCTGAACCGCGCATTTAGCGCGGTTTTTCACTTTAGGTGGAAGTTTTCTCGGTACAGCCTGTGGACCGATTGTGGATTCAGTGGAACACATGGGTGGAACTTTGAGTCGGTCCCGGTTCAGCACAGTATCCCGCATGCCGGGCCTGACGATTTATACAGCAGAAAGTCATGTCAGTCCGCGTTTCTGGCCATTTCTCCAGAAATTTCCACTTTTCCGCAGTGCCTACTGTTACTACTGGTTTTATATGTTTTTTATTTGGTATAAGTTGTAGCAGTAATAAAGGCCAGGCATGAAGCTGGGCCGAGGTGCAAACGTTATGGCTGCCGAAACCGGAGTCGTCCAGGGTACAGCGATGGAAATCAGTGTCAGCAAGTTCGAACTGCTTAAAGAACTGACGGCCACGCAAGGAGTGGTCGAACGCAAGACCACGATCCCCATCCTCTCCAACTTTTTATTCGAGGCTGCGAATGACCGGTTAACCATCACAGCTACCGATCTCGATCTCAGCTTGAGGACCTCTTGCCCGGCCAAGGTGAAGCGCGAAGGCGCCTGCACGATTCCTGCTCGCAAACTCTACGACTACGTGAAACTGCTGCCCGACGGTGACATTTCCATCAAGTTGCTGGAGAACCACTGGGTCAACATTCGTTCCGGACGGTCCAATACGAAGATGGTCGGCATGGCGCGTTCGAACTTTCCGGGGCTGCCAACCTTTCCTTCGGCAGGTGCAATCAAGATTCCGGCGCAGACGCTGCGTAGCATGATCGGCCGGACCATCTTCGCGATCTCCAGTGAGGAGTCGCGGTACACCTTGAATGGCGGATTGATGGTGCTGAAGGCGGAGTCAATCACGATGGTGGCTACCGACGGCCATCGCCTGGCGCACATCGAAAAGCAGGGCGAACACTTCGAGGTCAGCGGAGAAAACAAAACGCTCATCCCTAAGAAAGCGATGAGCGAGATTTACTCGTTGCTGCAGAATAGCGACGTGGCAGAAGTTGAGTTCGCCAAGGACGACTCGACGCTCTTCTTCCGCATCGGCGAACGCCTGCTGACATCGCGCCAGTTGACTGGTCAATTCCCCAACTACGAAGCCGTGCTGCCACGCGAGACCACCAAGTCGGTGACCGTGCATGGCGCGGACCTCAATACGGCAATTCAGCGGGTGGCGCAGTTTGCCGATGAGCGCTCGCGGGCGATTCGTATGAAGCTCGATAAGAACGAGCTAAAGATTTCGTCCTCGTCCACCGAAGCGGGCGAGTCGGAAGACTCGATCGAGACTGCCTATACTGCTGACGCGATGACCATCGGCTTCAACTCCGAGTACCTGCTCGACTTCCTGAAGGCGTCCAACGGCGGTGAAGTCCGCCTGGAGTTCAAGGACGCGCAGTCGGCCGGGCAGATGCGTCCTGATGACACCGGCGATGATGGGTTCAAGTATCGGTATGTGGTGATGCCGATGCGGATCTGAGGGCATGGCCCGGTCGTTTTGAACAAAGTTAGATCGGAGAAGTGATGAAGATTAAAGCGGTGGTACACGAGGCCGAAGAGGGTGGATTTTGGGCCGAGGTTCCAGCAATACCCGGGTGCGCTACTCAAGGTGAAACTCTGGAGGAATTGCTAGCCAATCTTCACGAAGCCATTGAAGGGTGTTTGTCGGTTGAGGTCGCGCAGACCGAATCACATCCGAAGGATCGCGTGCTCGAAATTGCGGTATGAAAGCGCTCTCGGGCAAGGAGTTGGATCCGATTCTCGAGCGCCACGGTTGGCTACTTCTTCGTATCCATGGTAGTCACCACATATACGGAAAGCCTTCCAGAATAGTGCGCCTCTCTGTGCCCGTCCACGGCAATCGGCCGCTGAAGATGGGACTCCTGAACCACCTGGTCAGAGCCGCAGGCTTGACTGAGCAAGACCTTTCTTGAAGCGCGCCCGAACTATCACCACGTGTCACGCCGATGCTGATCTGACGGCGGCTCGGCTGCGCCCTGAAGAAAGCGCTACGGACTCATCCCGGAGATGGCGCCGCAGCGTCTCACCAGCGCCGAATCCGGCGCTCTGCGCGATCGCTTCCATCTTCTCAGGCGTGGCAGCGAGCTTGGCCTTCGCGGCTTCGGTCCGCAGACGTGCGACGAAGCGCGCAGGAGTGGCGCTCACCTGCTGGGTGAAGACCCGGCTGAAATTGCGGTCGCTCATTCCAACGCGGCGCGCCAGCGCCGGCACCGAAAGATCAGCGTCGAGATGTTCTGAGATCCAGGCAATGAGCTCGCGGATGGGGTGATGGTCGGCGGCCTGTGCGGCAAGCTGCGAACTGAACTGACTCTGGCCTCCGCCGCGGCGCATGAACAACACCATCCGGCGTGCAACTTCCAACGCCAGCGCGTGCCCGTGATCTTCCTCAACCATGGCCAGCGCAAGATCGATACCCGCCGAAACCCCAGCGCTGGTCCAGACATTTCCATCCTGGGTAAAGATTCGGTCGCCATCCACCGAGATCTGGGGATAACGCCGGGCCAAAACATCGGCCAACTCCCAATGTGTGGTGGCCTGGCGTCCGTCCAGAATGCCGGCCGCGCCAAGAACAAAAGCTCCCGCGCAGACCGAACCAATGCGGCGAACCTGGCTCGCCTGAGACCGCACCCAGGCCAGCAGGTCGGAATCGATTCGAGCTTGAACCACGTCCGCACTCGCCAAGACCAGCAGAGTGTCGATGGGATCGACGGCCTCGGTCCAGCGGCGGCCGCCAATCAACCCGAGTCCAGAGCCAGTCAGTAGCGGCATCTCGTCGTGAGTAAGCAACTCGACTTTGTAGGCAGGCGAACGCCTTTTTCCGCTGCGACTTAAAACCGCCGATGCGCGTGTGAACACATCGAGAGGGCCGGCCAGGTTCATCAAGTGCGCACTGGAATACACCAGGAAAGCTATGCGGCGGGTTGGCCACTCTTTGAGCTTGGGACCCAGGCGCTCAACATTTTCACTTCTCGGACCCATACAAGACAGATGCCGCGCCCGTCGTCATTGCTACATGAAAATTCGTTTACAGAAAGATTGGCAGAAAACGAGGACAACTTGTCCGTGCACGGGGTGGGGTCGCGCAATCTGATGTGGCAGTGAGGAGGATGGATTATGAAACTTCAAAAACTGATTCCCGTTGCACTACTGCTCCTGCTTTCCGTGGCGACGTTGTCGGCACAGAATACATTGCCGAGTCCGAACGACGATGCCTGCTGGTCCAGTCTTTCTGCACTGCGCGCTTGCCAACTTCAAGCTTATGACAAGGCAATGGACCAGGCGCAGCGGTGCACTTCGTATCCAGAGTACCAGTGCTTCCCCGCCGACCTGCCGCTACAGAAGACGTCGGCAAAACATGCGGCCAAGACCGTAGCGAACACCATCAACGATGGCAGAACGCTGTCGCGGTAAGCGCACCGGTCGTGCCAGACACCAACCCGCAGGCCAGCGGCACGAAGTGACGCACGCCACGCCGGCGTAATGAATAAAGCTTTAACCACGGATCGAACGCGGATCTGAATAAGCAGAAAGGTCCGTGTGACCGGCGCCGATCCGTGGTTAGTTTTTCTTGCTATTCGTAGGCAAGTGCGTCGATGGGATCTTTCTGTGCGGCCTTCATGGCGGGATAGAACGCTCCCAACAAGGAGCCAATCAGCGCAATAATTGCAGCCTTTAGCAGCCAGCCAGAGGTGATCATCACCGGTAGCGTCTGGAATTTGGTGCGCAGACCAGCTCGGGCGGCATAGCTGATGACGATCCCCAGAAGCACACCGCAGATTGCGATGAGCAGCGTTTCCCGCAGCACCACGTTTACGATATAAAGCTTGCCCGCACCCAGCGATTTCAGAATGCCGATCTCGCGCGTGCGCTCCATCACCGCGGCGTACATGGCCTGGAAGATGACGATAAAGCCGATGACCATGGCGATGCCGATGACCACATCGATTACGGTGGTGAGGCCGGGAATGCTGGCCGAGGTCATCAGGCTTAGATATTCCTTCAGCGAGTGCACCCCGTACTGTTGCATGCCGGGAATGCCCTTGATCGCTTTGACCACTTCGTCGGCGTTGTTAGGATTGTCGAGTTTGACGTAGAAGATAGACGCCTTGCCCATAGCGCCAATCATGTCCTGAAGGGTCGCCATGGGAACGTACTTACGCGCGCCCTTACCATGCTCGACAATGCCGCAGATGCGGAACTGATGATTCAGTGCCTCCACAGTGTCGCCTACTTTGCGGTGTTTCGAACCCGCCTCGAGGTCATCGATGATCATGTCGAACGGCTCCTGAAAGGGCCCGCCCGAAAGGTAACGAAAACCTCCGCTGACCGCGTCGAACGACGGCAGATCGATGCCGTCGAGGACTTCGACATTGCCAGCAGTTGTGATCTGAGTGACGACGGGTGTAACGGCAACCACGTGCGGCAGCTTGCGCAGTTTGTCGGCAACCTTCACCGAAACGGGCGCACCGCTTATGCCCATCAGCAGCGATGAGCCCGGTGGCTGCACCATGATGTCAGCGCCAATGCCGGCCTGGCGAGTCTTGCTGTCGTTCAGCATACCGAGCATGATGCCGACGATAAGAAGTATGAGCGTAACCTCGACCGCCACGGCGACCACGCTGATGATGGTGCGGAAAGGACGGTGTACCAGGTTGGCAAAGATCATCCGGTTCATAGGTCGAAGCTCGATTGTATAGGATGCGGAGGGGTGCGGACGATGGCGCCACGAAGCCGACAGCACTCAGCATTTAGCACTCAGTCGTCAGCGATACGGGAATACATCCGGCTTCGCGTTGGCCTGACGGATGCGAATGCTGTGCTCAGGGAGACACAGCGACAACTGAATGCTGAGCGCTGACTGCTCCCGGCTTCCTACTGTCTTCGCCGATGATAGACGGCAAATTCGAATCCCGGATTGGCGGGAAAGAGTTCGTTGACTTTGCGGAGGCGCTCGGCGAGAGCGTTGGGAGCCAGCAGAGGATAATCGCGCTCGCGCAAATCCTGATAATCCACATCGAGATAAAGTGACAGCGTGTAGACGGCGATGGCATCAGAGAAGGTGGCCAGCAAGTACTCGTGCTTGGCCTTCTCCGCTTCTGGGCCAGCGGTGGTCGCGACTTTGCGCAGCTCATAGGCGTCCAGTGAGGTCTCGCCGCGGGCCTTCTCATCCACCTGCCTCCACACCAGATCCGAGAATTCCTGCGAAACGCCGACGCGCTCCACAAAGTTGTGCCCCACGTTAATAAAGAACTCGAACGCAATGGCGAAGCTGTCTTCCATCAACCGCGTGGAGATGAAGACACATTGCGAATCGCCCAGCGTCTGGTTGCGATGACAGACGGCGCTGTCGGAGAGCTGAACGTCATAGCGGTCGGCAATCATGGTGTCGTCGCCCATGTTCAGCGTGAGCGGGACGAAGTAGTAGGCCTTGCGATTGAGCGCCGCTGCGATGGTGCGAGGCACGGCATTGACCATGCGCTCCAGGTCGGCGACCGCGGTGGTGATCTCTCCCATGACGGAGTAACAGATGCCATTGGCGGCCTGCGACACCGGCGCCATGCGCACAACTTCAGCGGGAGTTCGAGTGACAGCCTGCGAGGTGGAAGACATCAATGGTTGATTGTAACGCAAGGCAGCGGGACGGCGACGGCCAGCGTAGGCCAACGCAGCGCCGTTTCACCCAAGAATCCCCGTTTAGAATCTCATAAGTCATTGTCAGTTTGAAGGTCTGTATAGCATCGTAGGGGTAGATTCTAAGTTTCGAATGGGAATCCGAAGGAGATTCGGTGCCAGAAAGGAAAGGAGACCGCGAACAATACGAGCATTGGTGCGAATGCGAGTGCTCTCAGTGCGAGATTGCCGCGCACGAAAGATGCTCGCACAAAGAATGCCACATGCCGAAGTGGGATGACCTGGAGAGGAAGCCCGACAGAAAGAAGAAGTCTACTTCTTAACCTTCTGCGCCCACTGACGGAAGTGGAATTCGAATTCGTCGGGCGAGTAGATACCCTTCTGCACTAGCAGCGTGTTCATTGCATAAACCGTAGCCTTAAATCGTTCGTCGCGAGACAACATGTCCATTGCTTCCTCGAAGCCGATCAAGGTTTTGCCATCAGGAACTTGCGCGTAAGGGTGTTTTTCCGTCGGAACTCTTGCCATTTTTTGTGTTCCCCGATACAGATGATTCTCTCCGATGTGTGGAATAAGTCAATAGATTACGTCTTCGTCTCTCAGGACGCAGCGCCAATCATCGCGGTAGAATCTCTGTAGTGATGTACAGCACCGCCATGGCGCCCGGCAAGCAGCGCAGCAAAATCTCCATCGTCTTCACTTCCACGATGCGAGTGCTTTTTACGACGCTCTTGTTCACCGCCGCCGGCATGGGCGCTGGGTTGTTTTGCGGTATCGTCGGCACCGTGATTTATGGCGTCATAAGAGGTGTACAGGTTGATATGAGCAACGCGTACAAGCACGTCGCTATTCCCGCCGCCGCCGTAATCGGCTCCGTCGCCTTCCTTGGTGCGCTGGTAATGGAAGTGCGCGCGCACCGCCAGCGAACATCTCTGTAAGTTCCGCGCAATTGCTCAGCCCTCTGCGCTCCGATAAACTCAAAAGTTTGCTACCCGCAGCGTGAAAGCTGCATACAGGTGTCATCATCATGGCTGAAAATATTCATGTGAAACTACCCGACGGCAGCGTCAAAGATGTGCCGCGCGGGACTTCCGCCCTTGATATCGCAAAGGGCATCAGTCCGCGACTAGCGGATGCAGCGCTGGCGGCGCAAATCAAGCCGCTGGCTTCCACCGGCAATGGCAGCGGCGGCAATGGTCACGAGCCGGCCTCCATGCCTGCCAGCTCGCATGCACCGGCCAAAGACGGTCCCCAACTCATCGACCTCGCCCGCCCGCTGGAGGAGGATGTCGAGCTGCGCCTGCTTACCGATCGCGACCCCGAAGCGCTGGAAGTGTATCGTCACTCCTCGGCGCACCTGATGGCTGCGGCAGTGCTGGAACTTTTTCCCGAGACCAAGCTTGGCCACGGACCGGCGACCGAGAGCGGATTCTTCTACGACTTCTATCGCGAGAAGCCGTTCACGCCAGAGGACCTGGAAGCCATCGAGAAGAAAATGCAAGAGCTGGTGAAGCAGGACCTGCCCTACGCGCGCGAGTTTCTGCCGCGCACCGAAGGACTCGAGCGCTTCAAGTCGGAAGGCGACTTCATGAAGTGCCACTTCATCGAGCAGTTCACCGCGCCTGACGAGAAAATCTCCATCTACAAGACGGGCAAGTTCACCGACTTCTGCCGCGGGCCGCACATTCCGTCCACCGGTCGCATCAAGGCGTTCAAGGTGCTCAGCATCGCCGGCGCGTACTGGTTGGGCGACGAGAAAAATCCCCAGCTGCAGCGCATCTACGGCACGTCGTTCTTCAGCAAGAAAGATCTCGACGACTACCTGCACAAGCTGGAGGAGGCGAAGAAGCGTGACCATCGTGTGCTGGGCAAGCAGCTTGACCTGTTCTCCATCCAGGAGCTGGCGGGGCCGGGGCTGATCTTCTGGCATCCCAAGGGCGGCATCATTCGCAAGGAGATGGAAGACTGGATGCGCGAGGAGTACCTTCGGCGCGGCTACTCGCTGGTGAACACCCCGCACGTGGCGCGCGTCGACCTGTGGAAGACCAGCGGCCACGAAGGCTATTACGCGCAGAACATGTTTACCCCGATGGAACTGGACGACGCCAACTACCGCATGAAGCCGATGAACTGTCCGTTCCACATCTTGATTTATCAAGACCGCCTGAAGTCGTATCGCGATCTGCCGGTGCGGCTGGGCGAGATGGGCACGGTTTACCGCTACGAGCGCTCAGGCGTGATGCATGGCCTGCTGCGCGTGCGCGGCTTCACCCAGGACGACGCGCACATCTTCTGCACGCCTGAGCAGATTGAAGACGAGGTCAACGGCTGCGTCGACTTCGCGCTGGCGGTGCTGAAGACCTACGGCTTCGATCAGTACCAGGTGGAGCTGTCGACGTGGGACCCGAACGACCGCAAGACCTTCATCGGCAGCGAAGAGCAGTGGCAGTCGTCCGAAGCTTCGCTGAAGAACGTGCTGGAGCGCCGCGGCATTCCGTACAAGCTGATTCCCGGCGAAGCCGCGTTTTACGGCCCCAAGATCGATATCAAGTTAGTCGACGCGATCGGCCGCCTGTGGCAGCTCTGCACGATACAGTTCGACTGGAACCTGCCGCAGCGCTTCGACCTGGAGTACGTCGGCGAAGACGGCAAGCGCCATCAGCCGCTGATGGTGCACCGCGCGCTCTACGGCTCAATCGAGCGCTTCTTCGGCGTGCTCATCGAGCACTACGCCGGAGCGTTTCCGGTATGGCTCTCGCCCACGCAGGTGGTGGTGATTCCCATCGGCGAGAAGCACCACGGGTACGCGTATGAAGTCGGCGAGAAACTCAAAGCTGCTGGGGTGCGTGTGCACGTCGATACGCGCAACGAAAAGATGAACGCCAAAATCCGCGAGCACGCACTGCAGAAGGTGCCATTCCAACTTGTCGTCGGCGATAAGGAGATGGAATCCGGTGAGGTCAACGTGCGCGTCCGCGGCCAGGAAAAGGCCGAGGGGTCAGTGAAGGCGGAGGCGTTCGTGGAGCGGGTGAAGGGGCTGATTGAGAGCAGAGCCTCGTCGTTATAGAGAGAACACTTCAATGGCAACGTGCGAACAAAAGCTTCGGCTAGCTCAGCTGCTCCGAGCGGTCGCGTCCGGATCAGTTTCAGCGCTGACCGCGTTGAAGACAGTTTCTGAGTGGACGGATGTTCCTTGGGGAGAGCCACTGTTATCGGGTGCCTACCATCAGCTAACTCATTTCGACGCCGATCAAGATATTAGGACCGCGAACCGCAAGTACGCGGAGAAGCAAGTAGAGTTGTTGCAGCATTGGGCTAGTCAGCTCGAGAACAGCTGCTCAAAGTAGACACAATTTCCCTACCCTGTCATCCAAGGGCTTGGACTCCAAGGGCCAAATCGCCGCGTTGACCATCTATCCATATCACAGATATGGCTTTCCATATGAAAACAACACTCAACGTTGACGACACCGTCATGGCCCAGCTCAAGCGCGAGGCCGCCCGGCAAGGACGGACCATGTCGGAGCTGGTGGAGACGGCATTACGTAACCTGTTCCGGGCGCAGAAGAAGACCGCCGATTTGCCGCCCTTGCCGGTCTTCCACAGCGGCGGCGCCCTGGTTGATATTGCCGATCGGGACGCGTTGTACCAGGCGATGGAAGGCAGATAGGCATTGGTCATCGTCGATACCAATGTCCTGGTCTATGCTGCCGACGCTGATTCTCCATTCCATACCGCGGCGCACTCCTGGCTGGAGCGCCAACGGCGCAGGCCAGAGGCGTGGTATACCAGTTGGCCGGTCCTCTATGAGTTTCTGCGGGTGACCACTCATCCGCGGGTGATGAGACGGCCATGCAGCGTGCAGCAATCATGGGAGTTCGTTTCGAACCTGCTCGATTCGCCGGGAATCGCCGTCCTTATCCCTACCTCACGGCACGCCGAGGTGGCCGGACAAGTCTTTGCCGAACTTCCCCACCTGGCCGGCAACCTCCTGCCTGACTCCCACACCGCACTCCTCATGCGCGAACACGGCATTCGGCGAATTTGCACCCGGGACACTGACTTCCATCGGTTCCCCTTTCTCGAGGTGATCGATCCCTTGACCGCATGAAGACTGCGGCGGTTGACGAACCTCAGCCCAAAATTCCCTGCTCAGTTCACTCCGAGGGGACCCTGATACCATACTCCATACTGGTATTGAATATGGTACGATGAGCCCAATGGCAATCGCCCGCAAGATAACCGTCGAACTTCCCGCCGAGCTGCTGGAGAAAGCTCAAAAAGCCACCGGCGCAGGCATCACCCAGACCATTCGAACCGGGCTGCAACTGGTGGCCGCATCCGAAACCTACGCTGCCCTGCGGCAGATGCGGGGAAAAATCCGTTTCAGCCGGACATTGGCGCAGTTGAAAGCTGACCGATGATCGTCGCCGACACCAGCACGTGGATCGCGTTCCTGGGCGGCGGATCGGGGGCTGACGTGCACCTGCTCGACCAGGCGCTGATGGATGGCCAAGTACTGATGGTTCCAGTAGTGCTGACCGAGCTGCTCAGCGACCCCAAGCTTCCTTCGGCTACTGCCGCGAGGCTTTGCCAGGTGCCAATCGTGGAAATCGAAGCTGGCTACTGGGAGCGTGCCGGGGTGCTACGTGCGAAGGCACTTGCAAAGCGCCGCAAGGCCCGACTTGGAGATGCGCTGATCGCGCAATGCTGCCTCGACCGAAACATTCCGCTCATCACGCGCGCTCGCGATTTCCGCGCCTTCGCTGAGGCGACCGGCCAAAACCTCCTCTTGACGTGATGCTCCAACCTCGACTTACACATGGTAAGATTATTGTATGGATAAGGTTACAGTTTCTTCCAAGGGGCAAATTGCCATCCCGAAGCAGGTTCGGGACGCCCTTAATCTCGCCGAGGGCACCAAGCTGACCTTGGAGGTTCGCGGGCAGGAAATTGTGCTTTCGAAGGGTGATGGCTGGAGAAAGCTCCGGGGCGCTGCGTCGAAGGACGATATAGAAGGAGTTCCGGAGCTTCCGAAAAGAGGAGCGCGAACTTGAAGACTCGCGTTCTTGACCTGGCCGATCTGGAGTGGATCAAAGGCAGACAACCGGCAACGGACGCGTCGACAATCTCTCGCTGACGAGAATCAGCGGGTACTGCGCGGCTCTTCATGAGCGCCATCAATGTCGGCGAGGCCTATTACTTCCTTCGGAAAAGCACAGCGAAAGCACTCGCCGAGGCATGGCGTCAACTTCAGGAATCTCCCCATAACGATCGAAGTGCCAACCGCCGATGAGATCTGGGACGCGGCAATCTTGAAGGGACGATATCCAATTGCCTATGCGGACGCATTCGCCGCGGCGCTGGCGCACAAGTACCGCTGCCCTTTGCTAACCGGGGACCCCGACTTCCGAGCAGTTCCCGACCTGGAACTGGACTGGATTGGTCGCGGGGCAACATAGGTCAATCCTGCGACGCGATCTCCCGCGCGTCGGTGGCCACGCGTAGCAGGAATATCCGTTCCTGTTCGTCGTCAGTTATTCGTCTGTCTTGGTTCACGTCTCTCCCGGAGTCGCACACAAATTACCACGTATTCAATGCGATGCTTTTTCGAGCGTCTTATAATCTCCGTTCCGGGAGAATCTGCTAACGCATGCTCACCACAACCCAAAGCATCCTCGTCCCTATCTTCGCAGTAGCGGCATCTCTGTTTTTTATGGCAGTGCTGAACTGGATCTGGCCTTGGGAGAAGCGCCGCGAACACAACGATCAGATTGGCTGGCAGCTCAGCGTTTTGGGCACCACTTACGCTGTAATTTTGGGCTTCATGCTTTATGCGGTATGGACGAATTTCGGCGCGGCAGAGTCCAACGTAGACCTCGAAGCCAACGCCTTGGTAAATGTCAATCGCTTGGCGGAAGGCTTGCCTGATCAACAACGCCTGCAACTCCAAAACCTGACGCGTAGTTATGCTGATACAGTCATCAATCAAGACTGGCCGCAGATGGTTGTCAACCAGGTGCCCACGCAATCGGTGAAGATCAATCAGAACATGTGGGACACCCTGATGTCTGTGAAAGCGGCTTCACCAACCGAGATCACCGCCGAAGACCATGCGCTCTATGAACTCAGCGCCCTCACCGAGCATCGTCGTACCCGCATACTTCAGAGCAAGTCCCGGCTTCCCACGGTCTTGTGGTATGTACTCATCGTCGGAGGGGCTGTAACCATAGCCTCTTCCTGTCTGTTCGGTTCGGCTAACAGCGTGCTCCATGCGCTTCAGGTTTTTGCCTTCTCCCTGCTGATCTCACTTGCGTTGGTCGCTATCGCCGATATCCATCGCCCTTTTCAAGGCGCGATCCACGTCAGTGATTACGCGTTCGTACGGGCACAGGAAAACATTCAGGGTCCGTAGTCGCCCGGTTGCAACTTGGTAACGTCCAGAGCGATAGGATGAATCGCGCCCTCCGTTTTCTGCCCATGCCCGGTGATCGCTCCCCAACCCGCCATCTCCCACCGCACCGCCGTGCTCATCATCGCGCTGGTGGCGACGATATGGGGTTTCGGCTTTCCCATGACGCACATCGTGCTCGAGGGCGGACTCTCGGTAGGCGCGCTGATGGGACTGCGCTTTCCGCTTGCCGGGCTGGTGATGTTCGCCATCATCCGGAGCAAGAGGATCCGCATCACCCGGCGTGGCGTGGTGGACGGCGTCTGGCTGGGCTCGGTGCTCGTGGTCGTGTTCTGGCTGCAGACCGATGGCATGCGCTTCACGACAACCGCGAAGGCAGGTTTCATTACCGGCTTGTATGTGCTATTTACGCCGCTGGTTGCCGTCATCATCGGCCAGCGGGTAAAACTGGCCTCGGCGTTGGGGGCGCTGATCGCGGCCTACGGGATGTACCTGCTGATGCATCTGCGTGGCGCATGGTGGAGTGGCTGGAACCGCGGCGACATCGAGATATTGCTGTGCGCCATCCTGAGCGGCGTCCACATCGTGATGATGGGCGCCTTCACGCGCCGCTCCGAGGCGTGGCTGCTGGCAGGCTCGCAGGTAATGATCTGCGGAGTGGTGTCGGTCGTGGTCACCGCATTGCTGCCCTCGCCGTACGGATTTCAGAATGCCTTCGCGGCGCTGTCACATTGGCCGGTCGCCGGTGCGGCACTTTACCTGGCGCTCGGGTCCACCGTCTTCGCCTTCTGGGGGCAGGCCGCCGCGCAAACGCGACTCGGCCCCACGGAGTCGGCGGTGCTGTTCAGCCTGGAGCCGGTGGTGGCGGCCATACTCAGCGTAGTCTGGATGAAAGAGCCGATGTCGGCTCGGCAGGCGCTCGGCGGCGCGCTCATCGTAGTGGCCATGATCGTTGCCGAGGCGTTGCCGCGCATGTTCCGTGCGATTACGGTGCCGGATACCAGACCGTAGGAAAAGCAGCTATCAGCCGTCAGCTCTCAGCTTTCAGCCGAGGCGCTGTCATCCAGTTTGCTGAGCATCGACAATTCTCGATGCTCGCAGCCACAATTTCTGGGCATATTGAAACCGTTTTCTTCGGATCCGTGCGAATCCGCGCTTGCGTTTATTGCTTTTCCTTCCGTGGGATAGAATTTCTTCCATCACGGAGGTCCTCATGGCAGCGGAAGCCCCGCCCCTCATCAACGTTGATCAGATCAAGTTCGATCTATGCTGTGCGGCGCGTATTCTCTATCGCGCCGGCTTGAGCGCCGCCAACGCCGGCCACATCAGCATTCGCGTCGCGCCCGACCGCATTCTGATGAACCGCTTCGGCCCATCGTTCGGCACGCTGCTGCCGCATGATGTCTTGACACTCGATTTTCGCGGCAACATTGTCGAAGACCAAACTCCGCAGCAGAACGCCCGCGTGAACGAGACGGTCGAGCTGCACGGCGTCATTCATCGTTACAACCCGGAGTTGGTGTGCGCATTGCATACCCATCCGCCGGCGACGGTGACTTTCAGCGTCTTCCGCAAAGTTCCGGAAATCTACGATCAGGAGAGCTGCATCCTCGCCGGAGATGTTGCGGTGGTCGAGGAAGACTACGAAGGGCTGGCCTCGAACGAGGAGCGGTTGCGAACGACCGCGGAGGCAGTCGGCAAGCATCGCGCGGTGATCCTGCCTAACCACGGCGCCATCACCACCGGACCGAACGTGCAGGTTGCGCTGTTCTCGATGCTGCTGTTGGAAGGCATGGTTGCGCGCAATTTGTCGGTGGCGTCGGCGGCGCGCGCCACAGGATTCACGCCCGTCCCGATCAAGATGGAACACGCACTCGCGGCCAAGAGGGGCATTGCCAAGATGAATGCGCTGGAGCCGCTCTGGATCGATCAGCTGCACCGGTTGATTCAGACTGACCCAGAGCTATTCGTGTAACGCAGCGCGGCCGCTAGGGCCGGCCGAACACGACGTAGTGCGTGTCGGGAACCTTGTTTCCTCCCTGCTTCTGGACGCCATAGCCGAAGGCGTCAAACCTCTTCGGATGGGCAGCATCCTGGCGGATCGTGACGTAATCGCCGAATCGAGTGACGCCGACGTTACTGGAGGTGGTGATGTATACCACGAAGTCGCCCCAGAAACCGGCTCCATGATTCTCGAAGTCCTTGGGGCCACCGTTTTCCAGCGACATGCCAATTTCGCCCTCGGAGTTGCTGCTGAAGGCGGGATAGGCGAAGGCCGAAGCACTGCTCCAAACCTGCGACTGCGACAGCTTATGGAAGTTATTGGCGCGGTCCAGAGAGACCCACTGCACTTGGGCCTGCTTAAAGCCGCTCCCGGCAGCCGCGGTCCAGGCAAACCAGAGGTGATCGACCTTCTTGCCCTTTTCTGTAGAACGCCGGGTCGCGCCCAGCACGGCGTTGCCGGGAAAATTCTGTAGCTTATTCAGCCAGTCCTGTCCATCGGGGGTAGTAGACGTGAGAGTGCCATTGGACCAGCTGCTCACGTTGACGCTGTTCCAAAAGTAAGTGTTGGAAGTCTCTTTCCACGAGAACACGCGCAGGCTGCTGCTGCTGTTCTGCCCGGCCCAGAAGATCTCGTTGCCGGTATTCTGGCTCAGGTGGTCGCCATAGGCGGTGGAACCATCGTTGGGGTCCGTGAAACGGAAATGAACGGTCGAGCCTGCTTTGATCTCCGACAGTGGAATGCGAAACACCATGCGGCCTACGCCGACCTCGTCAGTGCTGAAGTACAACGACTTGGTGCCCACCGCCATGTCAGGATAATCGAGCCAGCCGTTGCTGATTCCGACCTGGGCTGTCGTAAAGTCCCAGTAGGTCCAAGCGGTGCCATTCGATTTCTTAACATCTTCCGGGCTGGCCGCCGCCAGCCGATAGCGGTTCCTGACGTTGCCCTTTTTGTCGGTTGCTGTCGAATACTGCAGCAGCCATAGAATGCGATTGATGCTGGAAGCGTATTGCACGATTTGGTCGCAGCAGAAGCCGCCATCGTCGCCATTCGGAAAAATGGTGGTGGGATCGAGTTGGGTGAAGCTGGCGCCGTTATTCGTCGAATAGGCCGCGCTCCAGTTAAAGGTCAGGAAGACCACGCCTCCGCCAACTCCTCCGCTGGGTTCGTTGGTGGTGCTGCCACCCAAACCTGTCGACTCGTTCTCGAAAAAGCTGATCGGCGGCGGGTCCTCCTTGGGAGCAGGCTCAGTGCCGGTCTCCGCGGGAGGAGGCGCGGGAGGATTTTCCTTGCCAGTAGGTACTCTCCAGGCGTGGCCTTCGTTGGTGTCGCCGGGGAAGTTAGGTGGCTGCGCCGGATATTTGCCGCCTTCCACTTTGTTGGGCTTTGACGAACCGGCCTTGGAGGTCGAGGACCCGCGCCTGGGCGGAGGAATCCGAAGCTTGTGCTCAAGCGAGAACTTGCGCTCCTGGCCATCTTCGGTATAGGTACCTTCCACCTTGGCCATGTAAGTACCGCCGGAACGAAATCCCTTTCCGGTGAAGCTGGCCAGGACGGTGACGACTCCGCCGGCGCCAATCGTACCCAGTTCGATGGGCATTTCTTTGGGAGATGACATTTTGCCGCCTTCCACTGCAATGGCAGTGGCACGCACCGCAGTGGCGGCAGTGGCCCCGTCATTACGGATCGGAAATGCAATGGAAAGCGTGTCGGGAGCTTCCAGCGAAGTACCGACATCGTCTGCTACGAGCTCGACCTCGCCTTTGCGGTCCTGGGTCTCTTGACCTTGAAGGAATGCGGCACCGCTCAGCGTCAGCAGCATGACGATCGTGACTGACAAACCTGGGCCCGGACGCACTATTTTGATGCTCATGTTCGCCCCCTGAGAAAGATGGTTATTGGATCACGTGTCCGGTCGGACGTAGCGCGGACCACCAAATTTCCGCCGACTCTACACCCGAATCCTATTCGGCCGCAATCGATATTTCGCGGGTTGGGCAATCCGCCTGGCAGCGCAGACCGTCGCCTGTCCACTCGATTGACTTAAACTGTTCAGGATGCGCCAGGAAGTGCTTCGCTATATTCGCGAAAAAAAGCTGCTGCGTGCCGGCGACAGGGTGGCCGTGAGTGTATCGGGGGGAGCTGACTCGGTCGCGCTGCTGCGGGTCCTGCTGGAGCTGCGCCCGGAACTGGGTATCGTGGTTTGCGTAGCGCACTTCAATCATCAGCTCCGTGGCGAAGCGTCGGAGGCCGATCAAGCGTTCGTCGCTGTTTTGGCCGATCAACAGAGCCTGGAGTTTTTCTGTGGCCGAGGTGACGTGCGTGGCCATGCGCTTGCTCGCAAGTTAAGCACCGAGGCGGCGGCACGCGAACTGCGCTATGGCTGGCTGTCTTCCCTTGCCCAATCCCGCAAGCTGGATGCGATTGCCACCGGACATACCCTCGACGATCAAGCCGAAACCGTATTACTGAAGTTTCTGCGCGGTACTGGTACGCGGGGGTTGGCGGGAATTTACCCGGAAATTGCGGTCGAGGCTAAGGAGGCGGAAGGCGAAAGAGAAGAGGTGTCGTCGGCTGAAGCCGACTCCTTCTTAACCGATCGCATGGACACGGGCCTGAAGGCCCGTACTACCCGTACATCGCTTTTCCCCGCGACTTCTGAAGCGCCGAATCCTGGTCAGTTTGGGCCCCAAGGGTCGCTCCCCCAGACAACAGGACCAGATCCTCTTCGGCCGACAGATCTCGGGGGAAGCCCGATGAACCCGAACCGTTGCTCACGCCTGCCCGTCGTGCACATCGTTCGCCCATTGCTGGAGGTAACGCGCGAGGAGGTCGAGCAGTACCTAACGAGTCTTAGCCAGACTTGGCGCGAGGACCAGAGCAATCTCGACCAACGTTTTGCGCGCAATCGAGTGCGTCATGAACTGATTCCCCTGCTGGAGCGCGGATACAACCCAAATCTCAAGCGGCGGCTGAGCGAGTTTGCGGAGGTGGCGAGGGCGGAAGAGGAGTATTGGAAGGCGGTCGTCGCGCAGGAGATGGAGAGGCATCGACGATCCCAGCCAAACACCGAAGTGCCGCAGGGGCTAAAGCCCGGCGGTGGGGCGGCCAGCGGCGGCACGGCTGAAGCCGATTCTTTCCCCAATACAAATACCATGGACGCGGGCCTAAAGGCCCGCTCTACCCGAACGTCGCTTTTCCACGAGAGTTCTGAAGGGCTTTTCCACCTGAGGGCTGAAGGCGACTCCGTTCAAAGCAATGCCGGGGAGCGTTGCCTCGGTTTGGGGAACTTCCACGCCCTTCCGCTGGCGTTGCAGCGCAGACTGCTTCGGCGATTTGCCGAAACTGTGGGCATGACCCTCGATTTTGCCCATGTAGAAAAGCTGCTGGACTGCGCTCTCGGGAAGCAACCGAAGGCGGAACTTCCCCGCGGCTGGCTGGCGTCGTGTACCGGCGAACGTCTTGAACTCCATCCGCCTCAGCCAGATGTCTTCCGCGTTGAGTACCAGTACACCTTGCCGATTCCTGGCGAGCTGCGCCTAGCTGAGCTGGGGCTGACGGTAAGGTCAGTTTCTGTACCGCAGGCATTTGCCAGGGAGGCCGATCCGCAAGATAGCCTCCTGTGTAGCCAGCTGCTCGGACCCGAACTCGTGGTCCGCAACTGGCGACCGGGCGACCGCTTTCACCCCGCGCATAGCGGCTCGGAAGAGAAGTTGAAGCGGCTGTTTTCGGAGCGCCACATTCCGCTTGAGCAACGTTGCAGTTGGCCGTTGGCGCTGTGCGGCTCCCAAATCGTGTGGGTGAGAGGATTTCCGGTGGCGGCCGCCTTCGCCTGGAACGGCAGCGGCGATGCCATCAGAATAGAGACGATTGGGTAGCGGGCAATTCCCGCAAGCGTAAATGGCGGCGACAATTCCCGCAAGCGTAAATGGCGGCGACACTGCGGTGACGCCCACCTTGTACCTATGGCTGCGGTTACGCCCAGCCTTGCTAACCTTATGGACCTAAGGCCGACAGGAGCCTCGATATTTTGTTAAGTCTTTCCCACCACTCTGTTTAGCTACGGGTTACAATCAAGGATGCGCCGAATTTGTACATCCGGCGTCAAAGGGTAGCATCTAAGTCAGTAAGCGGCGATTTTGTGTCTGTCCCGCAACACAGGAGTTTTCAGTGAATTCGACGGTTAAAACGGTCGTGTTCTGGTTGGTTATTGTTTTGTCGGGCGTCCTGCTGTGGCAGGTCGTCAAGGCCGGTAGCTCGGGCACCAAGGAACGCGAGATTAACTTCTCCGAATTCCTCTCCAATGTCGATCAAAGCAACGTCACCGAAGTGACCATGATTGGCCAGGAGGTTCGCGGCAAGTTCAAGAATGACAAGGCTGGGTTCCACACTACGGTTCCGGCGAACTATCCGGACATGTACAAGATCCTTCAGGACAAGAAGGTCAACATCACTGTAAAGGACCCGCAGTCTTCCGGCTGGCCCTCTTGGATACTCAACCTGCTGCCCTTCGTCCTGCTGGGTGCGCTGTGGTTCATTATGATCCGCCAGATGCAGAGTGGCGGCAACAAGGCGTTGTCCTTTGGCAAGAGCAAGGCACGACTGCTCTCCATGCAGCAGAAGAAGGTGACCTTCAAAGACGTCGCCGGCGTGGATGAAGCCAAGGAAGAGCTGAAGGAGATTATCGAATTCCTGCGCGAGGCGCAGAAGTTCCAGAAGCTCGGCGGACGCATTCCCAAGGGTGTGCTGCTGGTCGGACCTCCAGGAACAGGCAAGACCCTGCTGGCGCGCGCGGTGGCTGGCGAGGCTAACGTACCCTTCTTCAGTATCTCGGGCTCGGACTTTGTGGAGATGTTCGTCGGCGTCGGCGCAAGTCGCGTCCGCGACCTCTTCGAGCAGGGCAAGAAGAACGCTCCCTGCATTATCTTTATCGACGAAATTGACGCCGTGGGCCGCCATCGTGGCGCGGGCTTGGGCGGCGGACACGACGAGCGCGAGCAGACCCTGAACCAGTTGCTGGTCGAGATGGATGGCTTCGAGTCCAACGATGGGGTCATCTTGATTGCCGCCACCAACCGTCCTGACGTGCTTGATCCGGCGCTGCTGCGTCCCGGACGCTTCGATCGCCGCGTGGTGGTTTCGCGTCCCGATGTTCGTGGCCGCGAAGAGATTCTGCGCGTTCACACGCGCAAGATTCCTCTCAATGACGACGTCGATCTTCCTGTGCTGGCCCGCGGTACGCCGGGATTCTCCGGCGCCGACCTGGCCAACATGGTGAACGAGGCTGCCTTGGTAGCCGCCCGCCAGAACCGCAAGACGGTGCTGATGTGGGATTTCGAGCAGGCCAAGGACAAAGTACTGATGGGCGCCGAGCGCAAATCCATGTTGCTCTCGGACGAAGAGAAGAAGGTGACCGCCTTTCACGAGGCCGGCCACGCGCTGGTTGCGGCGCTGCGCGAGCACTCCGATCCGCTGCACAAAGTCACCATCATCCCGCGCGGCATGGCGTTGGGCGTGACCATGCAGTTGCCGATCGACGATAAACACACCTACACGCGCGACTACCTGGAGACGCGACTGGCCATCATGATGGGCGGCCGCGTGGCCGAAGAACTGTTCCTGCACACGATGACCACCGGTGCCGGCAACGACATCGAGCAGGCGTCCGACCTGGCACGCAAGATGGTTTGCGAGTTCGGTATGTCCACGCTGGGGCCGATGACCTTCGGCAAAAAGGAAGAGCAGATCTTCCTGGGCCGCGAGATCAGCCAGCATCGTGACTTCAGCGAGGAAACCGCGCAGAAGATCGACCAGGAAGTGCGGCGCTTTGTGGACGAAGGGTATCAGTCGGCAACCAACATCCTGAAGAACAATGGATTGATCCTGGAAAGGATCGCCATGGCACTTTTGGAGCGCGAGGTGATCGACGCCAACGAGATCCAGATGATCATCGAAGGCAAAGAGCTGCCGGCGCGGGTCGATCCCAACGCGCCACCTCCGGCGAAGGACGACGTGCAGCAGGTGCTGAAGCCCGCCCCCGGCCAGCAGCCCAGCGTGGCCCCGGAGCGGCCGGCGCAGGCGTAGGAAGAAGCTGTCAGCCATCTGCCGTCAGCTTTCAGTTAATGCGAAGGGCGGGGCCTCGGTCCTGCCCTTTTTATCGTTGCGTTTCGCGTTGAACTGCGTGGTCGGCGATTGTCGGCCCTCTTCGATACCGACGAGGCGCGCCCGGTGTACGCTGGATTGCTTGACCGTATCCTGCGTCCTTGTAGAAAAAATGGGCCGGAGTTTCGTGCCTCCGGCCCTAGCTTAACTGCCTAAGATGTGACTACATTTTCCCGACTTGGTTGCTCCCTGGACAGGTGTCCCACATGGAAGCCCCGTCGAAAGCGAGACCGACGGGAACTGCTCCGGTACCGCAGCCACTAACGGCTGATATGACCGTGCCGATAGCACTGCCAGAAGTTGGAATCTTCTTCGTCGTCCCTGAGCTGTACGTTATCCAAATGTTGGCGCCGTCAAAAGCGATATGCCGAGGTGAACCACCCACAGGATAGGGGGGATGTATCAATGCGCCGTTGAGGTTAATGTGCGACACAGTGCCGTCTGCATTCGCGGTCCACAGGGTCCCTCCGTCGAAAACAATGCCTACCGGGTTTCCTGGAACGCTAAAAGTCTGTTGTTGGCAACGGTAGTCGAACTTGTACACGACGGAACCACTGGAGTTGCTAACCCAAGTAAAGGTTCCGTCGAAGGCTACGCCAGTGTTGCCGCCGCCGGTCGTTACCGAACAGTAGTACCCGCCGCCGCTCCAGCTTAATATTCTTCCGACTGTGCTGTCGGCAACTTCCCACATGGTCCAACCGTCCCAGATCATGGCCTTGCCCGGAGAGTTTTGGGCTGTACTTTGGTCGGCAAAAGCTGATTTCCCATCGCTTGCAAAGAGCACGCTTACCAGGTTATGGCCGGAACCGTCTGGATGGTTCACCCAGAGTCGTTCTCCGTCGAAGGCCAGGGATCCAGGGCTCGTCACCGTGTAGCTGGCCTGGAACTGACCATCCATTGCTCTTATCTTCGTCACTCTATTGGCACTGGCTTCTGAAATCCACATGTTCTGTCCGTCAAAAACCATATCGTTTGGTTGAGAAAGGCCGTGAAGGCCGCCTGCGGAGTCGTAAAACGAAGTAAAGGTGACGGCGTTGTTGGCAATAAACCACCAGTTGAGCGCGACCTTAGTGTAGTTCTGCGCCGCTGCCGACAGTGTCATGGTAACGACCATCGCGAAGACGATGGCCAGTTTCAGTGTGTTGAAGCTCTGCTTTTTCATACGATCCTCCTTAGGGAACGTGGTTAGGGGTTGAACTGCCATTGCGTCGGTGTGCTGTTTGGTGATTAGGGTTTTCATACTGACCTCCTTATGGTCATTAGGTTGTGGCGACGGCCTGAGCCGAGGTCGTCGCCGGTTGTGCTGCGGTCCAATTGCTCACCGCCTGGAACCGAATTCGCTAGTCCGGTTCAAATTCGTGCCGAGTGTGCGTTACTTCGCTGGCGAAGACAATGCACCCGCGGCAGATTGTGAGTCTTCTGTGAATCGACTCAAATAACCGGCTGAATACAAAGCTGTTGCCGTGGGTGGTGGATTGCGGCGGCAGCCAGGATCTTCTTTCTTAGCGCGCCATTCCAGAGGGTTCGACCGGGTAGTGCGGCCTTCAGAGCCCCGTGCCGCGACCTTATGGCCCGACCCGACAGGTGGAACAGACGGCCCGGAGACGAGCGCCGTAGGCGCGAGAGAGCTTAGCCCGACGCTTCAGCGCTGGGTGGAGTGGGGAAAGATCGAGTCCCGTAGGACGACAGAGGTTGCGACACGGCCTCGGACACCCGCACTACTGGTACGAGCGGATACGCCAATCCTGGAACGGCCCCCGACTTCTCTTGGAGATGGGCGTCAGACGATGAGTTATAGGTTCGGAGGCGGTGCCGGCACGCAGCGTCCTTCATAAAAAGCCGCCCCTAGGAGCGGCTTCAAGAAATCACTGACTGCATCCAGCTATCCCATCAACCTTCGGCGCAAAACGCCGACGAGGCCGACTATGCCAGAACCGAACAGCATGAGGCTGCTCGGCTCAGGAGTTGTTCCGCTCGTGCCGATCAACGTGAAGGCTTCCGAAGGAATCGAGCCAAGGGTATGTCATAGGCTGTAGACGGACAGCCCGGCGACGTGCAGCCTACGCCGCTGTTCTCATCCCAGTAGATCGGGTCGGTGGAGCAACCAGAGGTGGTGCAGGCGTTGCTGAGGGTCAGATAGTCACCACCCGTTCCCGCCGGAACAATTTGAGTAGAGAAGCTTGCCTGGTACAGGTCATAGCCATACTGATTGGTACCGAGGAACACGTTGGTGGCGCCGCTCAACGTCCCGGAGAAAATATCGGTGCCGAACGGAGTAGACCCCATCGACATGTCCACGGTCGTCAGAAGATCTGACGCTGATGCGTCCCAGTAAACGATATCCACTTCGTAGACATTGGATCTGGATGAGTTAAGGTTCTTCGAGTTGGTAACCGCATGGTCACCGTAAATGCCCCACGCGTTGGTGTTGCCATCGTAGGGACCGTTGGAATAGAGGGTGTCGGCCATAGCCGGAGCAACCGTCAGCATCAGGCACAGAATTGTGAGCAGTGATAGTGAAGCGATACGAAGTTGGGTTTTCATGGTGACCTCCTTGTGGTCATAGGTTGTTGGCGGTGGTGATTAAGAGTGAAGAGCAACTTCACCGCATAGCTGCTCCTCGCCGGGACGAAAATAGCCATCGCGATTAGCGCTGGCGTCATCCGAAAAAGCGCCTTCGCAGCAGTCCGCCGATGCCGAGGACTCCCGAGCCAAGCAGCAACAGACTACTGGGTTCAGGCGTGCTCGAGGCGCTACCGTAAATCGTGAAGGCTTCAGAAGGAATCGTGCCCAGTGCACTGTCGTAGGCCGAGGACGGTCCGCTGTTTTCATCCCAGTAGACGGGGTTGCCTTGTTCTGAGATCGCGTTCTGCAAGTTCAGCCAATCGACAAGGACGGGCTTAGGGATGTGTTCGCCTGTGGCGCACGCGAGCAGGTCAACGTTGTAGCCATACTGGTTGGTGAAAAGGAATGTGTCGGTCAGGCTTGCACCACTGGCCGTACCGGAGCCATACACCGTCCCACCATTCGCCTCGGAAGTAATGGACCAATCCACCGAGGTCAATGTGTCGCCAGGGAGTTCCCAGACCGCGAATGTGAAGCCGGTGACGGTAAAGTCAGAACCACCGCTGCCAGAGGTGTGGTACGAGTCGCTGACGACGAAGCCGCCGTTGATTTGCCATGCACTGACCTCGCCGTTCACCGGACCGTTGTCATACAAGGTGTCCGCCGAGGCTGGAAGAACAGCCAGGGTCAGGCAAAGGACTGCGAACAGAGCGCGTGAAGCAATACGGATTTGGGTTTTCATATTGATCTCCTTTGTGGTCGCTAGGGTGTGGCGACGGCCTGAGCCGAGGTCGTCGCCGGTTGTGCTGCGGTCCAATTGCTCACCGCCTGGAACCGAATTCGCTAGTCCGGTTCAAATTCGTGCCGAGTGTGCGTTACTTTGCTGGCGAAGACAATGCACCCGCGGCAGATTGTGAGTCTTCTGTGAATCGACCGGATTAATCGGCTGAATACAAAGCTGTTACTGGGGGCGATAGATTGGGCGGTCGGCCAGAATCTTTTTTGGGAAGAATCTGTTTGGAGCTGAAAGTCGCGGTCGTAGATTCTGTTGATAAGTCCGGGGCTGAAGGTAGAGGTCGGGAGGAGTCGCTGGCTAGCAACCCTCATGCAAAAGAGCCGCCCCGAAGAGCGGCTCGACAGATTCAAGTGTTGCGCCAGACTATCCCATCAATCTTCGACGCAGCACCCCCGCGAGGCCGAGAATCCCGGAACCGAACAGCACCATGCTGCCCGGTTCAGGAGTCGTTCCGCCGCCCGAGCCGGTCAAGGTAAAAGCCTCCGAAGGAATGGTGCCAATAAAGTTCTCATAGGCTGTCGATGGGCAGTTTGAACCGCCGCCGGGCGGGTGGGTTCCTCCACAGCCTATGCCGGCATTCTGATCCCAGTAGATCGGGTTAGTATCACAGCCCGACGTGGTGCAAGCATCTGACAGGGTCACAAAGCCCGTGCCCGAATACGGGATAGCGGCGAACACGTAATCTGCTTGGTACAGGTTGTAATCGCCGTTAGAGCCAAGGAACGTGTTGGTAACGCCGCCCAACGTTGCGGAGAAAATATCGCTGCCAAACGGTGCGGTTCCGATCTGCATGTTCACGGTCGTAATAAGATCCGTGCTCGATGCGTCCCAGTACACGAAATGCAAATCCGTGATCTCGGAGTGGGCTGGCGTCACGAACGAATCAGTCACAACGTAGCCGAAGTTAATGGTCCAGGCATTGACGGTGCCATTCCAGGGACCGTTGTCATACAGAGTGCCTGCCAGGGCTGAAGTTGCAGCCAGCATCAAGCACAGAATTGTGAGTAGCGACAGAGAAGCGATACGAACTTGCGTTTTCATGATGACCTCCTTGTGGTCATGAGGTTGTGGCGACGGTCTAAGTTCGAGTGGCGCCAGGTTGTACCATGCGAAGAGTTGCGCTCGCATAGGTTCGGGAACTATTCCCACATCTAAGCTTTCCCTAGGGAGCGGAACCCCGCCAGTGCTACTCCCGGTTTATCGAAAACCAACAAGTCGAGAGCGGCCCGCCGCTCTCGTTCCCTGTTGTGTACTACCCCATTAGCCTGCGGCGGGCTACAGCCGCCAATCCGAGCAGCCCACTTCCCATGAGCAGCAACGAAGATGGCTCGGGAGCCGGGCTCGCCGTGCCGCTGATTTGGACAAGTAAGCCCGTAACATCCGACTCGTTGTAGACCATAAAGTCGAGGGTGTTCAGACCGGGCTGAAACCCACCCGTGATTGTGAAGGGTGTGAGGTTTTGGAAGCCGTAGCAACACGCTAAGCTGGTACCGGAGCCAATGGCCGGTACACCGTTTAGCAGAATGAAACCGCTGTTATCTGCGGCCCAAGATCCTTGCAACTCTGCCGTGTTGAAATTAAAGCCCGTCAGATCGAAGGTGGTTTGGTAGTCGTAGTAGCCACCGGGAGCTACTCCAGCACTGGGGTTGGGATTTATCCACTGCGTGCCCCCTGGAGGCGGGACCCAGCCGGGCAGATACGGTGGGAGGGTATAGGCCGGACCGGCGCCCGTTGGAGAGGAGGCAAGTAGTTCGTAGTTGGGGTCCGATATCCCCCCACTACCAAGGCCCTCCCCTGTACTATGTATCGTCGTTATCGAGTTAGCGAACGATGGTGTAATGGCCAGAACCAAAACGGCCAGTGCGAGCAAGTTGTACTTTAGGTTTCTCATTGTCTTTCTCCTTTTGTTTTTGAATTTGAGATTTCACGGCTGGGCCGAAGCCCGCCATAAATCGTGCCGAGTGTGGGTTAATTGGCTTTCGGAGACAATGCACCAGCGGCAGATTGTGAGTCTTCTGTGAATCGACTGGGATAACCGGCTGAATACAAAGCTGTTTACTGTGAGTGGCGGACCGGCATTGGCAGATAGAATCTGTATTTCGCAGATCCTTCTCGGAGGCGTAAGCTGCCAGTAGTAGGGCTTTCGCCAAGCCTCCCACTTCGATGAAAGACACATTCTCTGACCGCGCTCGCTTCGGGGTCTTCGAACTCGACCTCAAAGCTGGGGAGTTGCACAAAGACGGACGAGCCGTTCTGCTGCAAGAACAACCTTTGCAGGTGCTGCGGATGCTGGTGGTAGCTGGCGGCGAGTTGGTGACCCGCGAAGAGATCCAGTACCAGCTTTGGTCCAACGACACAGTGGTGGAGTTCGACCACGGCATCAACACCGCAATTCAGAAGCTACGGCAGGCACTCGGCGATTCAGCAGACAAGCCAAGCTACATTCAGACCGTGGCTCGCCGCGGCTACCGGCTGATGATGCCAGTCGAACGGCTCGATTCCGCGCAGGGCGACGGGTCCAACCCAGGGGGCGTGTCAAGTTCCGCCCCGGAGGAGATCGAGCACAAGAGCGAACGAGGGAGTTTGCGCCTGCGCTGGAAGCTGCTGACTGGGGCTGCCGTCGCCGTAGCCCTGGTTGCCGGCGGTTACTACTGGCTCTCGCGCAAAGCTGTCACGCTGACGGAGAAGGACACCGTCGTGCTTGCTGATTTTTCCAACACCACAGGCGACGCCGTGTTCGACGACAGCTTGAAGGGAGCGCTGGCTATCCAGTTGGAGCAGTCGCCCTTTCTGACGGTGCTCTCCGATCGGAAGGTGATTGAAACTCTGAAGCTGATGAACCGCCCGGCAAATGAGCGGCTAATCAAGGGGGTAGCGGAGGAGGTCTGCGTGCGCACCAACAGCAAGGCGCTCTTGGAAGGCTCGATCGCTGCCATCGGAGATCACTATCTGATTACGCTGAAAGCGATGAATTGTCACTCTGGGGACACCGTCACCAGCGTCGTAGCGGAGGCGGAGAACCGCAACCAGGTAGTGAAAGCGTTGGGGGATGCGGCCAACCAGTTGCGCACTAAGCTAGGCGAGTCGAGGCACTCGTTGGAAAAGTTCAACACTCCGCTGGAAAAGGCTACAACCTCGTCGCTCGAGGCTCTCGAGGCCTTTACCCAAGCGGAGAACATACAGACGCAGGGCGGCAGCGCCATTCCATTTCTTAAGCGCGCCCTGGAGCTGGATCCGGACTTCGCACGTGCTTACGCTTCTCTAGGGGTGGCTTACTATAATCTCAACGAGACCAGCCTGGCGCTAGCGAACTTTAGGAAGGCGTACAACCTGCGCGACCGAGTGAGTCAACGGGAACGGTTACAAATCGAGGGATATCAGTACGGGTTTGTGACCGGTCAGATGGAAAAAGCGATTGAGACCTACTCAGAGTGGATTCGGCTCTACCCCAAGGATCCCACGCCACGCGGCATTCTAAGTGTCATTTACACCACATTAGGTTACTGCGAAAAAGCCGCGACCGAAATACAGGAACGAATTCGGTTGTTGTCTGAGCATTCCGATTACAACCTGGTAGGGGTCTATGCCTGCTTAAATCGCCTGGATGACGCCGAAGCTCTCCTCGAACAAGCTGGTCCGCAGGACGACAGCCCGTTCTTGCACGAGACGAGGTACTTGTTGGCTTTTCTTCGCGGTGACAACGCCACCATGCAGGAACAATTGGCGTGGGCCACGGGCAAGGCGAACGTTGAGGATTGGCTGCTGTCTGCTGCGTCCGATACCGAGGCATATTATGGCAGCCTAACAGAGGCGCGGCAGCTCTCCGCTGAGGCCGTGCAGTCAGCAAGTCGGGCCGAAGCTCCCGAAGCAGCAGCGGAATGGAGAGCGAATGAAGCGTTGCGGGAAGCCGAGTTAGGCAATGCCGATCGGGCGCGACAGAAGGCCGCAGAAGCCCTGGCGCTAAGCAACGGGCAGGATGTGAGAGTGAAAGCTGCGCTCGCTCTGGCGCGCGCAGGCGACGCCGCGCATGCCCACCAGCTGGCCAACAAGCTGAGCCAGGAGTCACCACTAGACACCAGGATGCAGACCTACTCGCTCCCGGCTATCCAGGCGGCAATCGCGATTGGAAAGAACGACGCGATTCAGGCATTGCAAGTCTTGGAAGTTGCCACTCCCTATGAATTAGGTGGGCCCTCGGCTGGGGGCACATTTCTATCGAATCTTTATCCGGCGTACATACGCGGAGTAGCCTACCTTCGCCTTGGGCAAGGCCAGCAGGCCGCGGCAGAATTCGAGAAGATGATTAATCATCGGGGCATTGTGCTTAATTTTGTTACCGGCGCGCTGTCGCATCTGCAACTCGGCCGCGCACAAGTCCTGATGGGCGACAAGACCGCGGCGCGCAAGTCGTACCAGGATTTCCTCACCCTCTGGAGAGATGCCGATCCCGACATTCCCATCTACCAGCAAGCCAAAGCCGAGTACGCCCGGCTGCGGTGAAGATCGTGGTTCGTGAACAGTGGACGGTGAATGCTGATCAAAGGGTGCGAGCACTGTGGGCGTCTTTAGGGACGGCCCAAGCGCCCCAATGAGGTATAGTTTCTTCCACCTGGACAAGCTAGGGTTCGAGAACCGGCAAGTACTCCACGCCGGAGCGAGGTTGAATCGTGACATCGTCCGAGATTGCCGCGGTTATCAGCGAGGTAAAGCCACGATTTCTGGAAGGACTGGCTGAGCCTGAGGTCGATGCCGTCCTGACGGCCGCAAGACAGCGGCAATACATGGCGAACTCAGTGGTCACGAACCAGGACCATCCTGCCGACCATCTATTCCTCATCTTGACCGGCCGGGGCCGGCATTTCTTCATCACACCGGATGGCCAAAAAACTCTTCTGCTTTGGCTACCGCCCGGTGAGGTCTTCGGCGGGGCCGCATTCTTGTCCAAGCCGGTTCCGTATCTCGTCAGCACCGAAATCGTGATGGATAGCTGTGTGCTGGTATGGGACCGCGCTGCCGTCCGGAGCGTGGCTGCGCAATATCCGAGGTTGGTAGAGAATGCGTTGCTGATCGCCTACGACTACTTGGTGGTCTATCGCGCCATGCATGTGGCACTGACTTGCCACACCGCTCGCCAGCGGCTCGCCGCAGTGCTGGTCAACCTGGCCAGCGGAATTGGCCATGAAGTTCCGGGTGGCATCGAACTCGACGTCAACAATGAGGAACTCGCCAACGAGGCCAACGTCACCCTGTTCACCGCCAGCCGCTTGCTGAGCGAGTGGCAACGCAACGGCATGGTAGTCAAGAATCGTGGCAAGGTCCTGCTGCGCTCCCCGGCGCAGCTGTTGTCGCAGGCAGTCTGACTCCGTCCGTTTCTCCTCTCCCCGACCGTAAGAGCTCTACTTGCTTCTGAGCAAACCTAGGATTGCTCCCGCGCAACGACGCTGCCCGCCGAGTCTGTAATCATTTATTCATCATTTTGTAATAAAGCAGTTCAGCACCGCCCGTCCGTGGCGTTGGTTTTGAACTATGCCTGGCGGGAGGCTGATAGCAAATAGTGTCCGTTCGTATCCTGGTCGTGGATGATTTCGAATCCTGGCGGCGCATGGTCTTTACGCTGCTGCAGGATTACCCGGAATGGCAGATCATCGCTGAAGCCGCGGATGGATTGGAAGCCGTCCAGAAAAGTGAACAGATGCAACCCGACTTGATCCTGTTGGACATCGGGTTGCCCCAGTTAAATGGCATCGAAGCGGCGCGCCAGATCAGCAGGCTCGCTCCCCGCTCGCGAATCCTGTTCGTAAGCGAGAACGTTTGTCCCGTCATTGCGGCCGAAGCCTTGCGTGTAGGCGGGTGGGGATACGTCTTAAAGTCTGAGGCTGCGCACGATCTCCTGTCCGCGGTCGAAGCCGTCATTCACGACCGGCGGTTTGTGAGCAGCCGGCTGCGGAATGGCGGGTTGACCGACCTTTCAGATGCCTAAGATCTCAGCCCCCTGTCTATGTTTTATAACCTCGCGCCCCGTCGCAAAATTGCTACCCGGCAAATGTGAAAGAGAGCTTACTTGCCTAGTCCAACTGTCGTTTTATGCGTCGATGATGAACCGAACATATTGATGTTGCGCCAGATTCTATTGTCGATCGCCGGCTATAAAGTGTTGACCGCAACCAGTCCCGAATCGGCGATGAAACTTTTTACTCTTAACGGGGTGGACCTGGTCATCACTGACCAGCTACTTTCTGGACGCTCCGGCGCGGACCTTACTTCTGAAATGAAGCGCCTCAAGCCGGAAGTTCCGATAGTTCTGTACACCGGATTGCTGGAGCCGCCAGGCGATACGGGCGCTGACCTGGTCCTCGAGAAGGGAATGACTCCGCCTGAGTTCTTGAACGCAATTGCAAAGCTGGTTGCAAAACCGCCGTCGACGGGAACAGGGAAGCCTTAGCGGTCTCAAGCAGACTTGTTGGGTGGACGCTCTGCGTTATCCATGGTCCGGCAGATGCGCGACTCATCGTCGTCGTTAACTCAAAACGGTGATCAATGGCTTCTGTTTGGGAACGACCTCGCCGATTTCGACAGCGTCGATTCCGGAGTTGCGTAAGCCTACCACTAAGCGCTGACTATCTTTTGCCGCGACTGAGATCAGCAACCCGCCCGCCGTCTGCGGATCGAAGAGCAGCGTGCGGATTTCGTCCGGCACAGCATCGGCGAACTCGACGCAACCCTTGGTAAACTCGCGGTTCGCCTTCAGGCCTCCGGGAACGTATCCGGCGCGGACGCATTCCAGCGCCCCCGCCAACAGTCCCACGCGCGAGGCGCTGATTTGCATGCTGACCTTGGAGCCGAGTGCCATCTCGCGCGCGTGGCCGATCAAGCCGAAACCGGTGACGTCGGTCATGCCGTGCACCTCGAAACCAGGCGAGGACGTCACCACCTCGGCCGCAGCTTTGTTCAGCGTGGTCATGGAGCGCACCGCGTCGCGAATCCAGGCGACCTCGGCTTGTCCGCGTTTGATCGCCGTCGAGATCACGCCGGTCCCGATCGCCTTGGTAAAGATGAGCCGGTCGCCCGCCTTCGCTCCAGTGTTCGCCAATATTTGTTGCGGATGAATCGTTCCGGTCACGGCGTAGCCCAGCTTGATCTCCTCATCACGAATGCTGTGTCCGCCGATGAGCGCGCAATGGGCTTCGATCATCTTCGAGAGTCCGCCGGCCAGCATGTCTTCGAGTATCTTCAGGTCGCCGCCGTCAGGGAAACAAACCAACGCCAGCGCGCTGATCGGCCAACCGCCCATTGCGTAAATGTCACTCAGCGCGTTAGTGGCGGCAATCTGTCCGAAGACGAAAGGGTCGTCAACGATAGGCGTAAAGAAGTCGACAGTTTGGACGAGCGCCAGCTCAGGCGAGAGTTGATACACGCCGGCGTCGTCGGCTGTGTCGAAGCCGATGAGCACGTTGGGATCGTGTTGCCGGGCTAATTTCCCAAGCACCGAGTCCAGCACCGCCGGACTTAGCTTGCTGGCTCAACCCGCGGCTTTCACCATCTCGGTGAGGCGCGTTGCTTTGATGTCAGACATGCAGGTTGATTGTAGCGAAGCAGTTGGCAATTCGCATTTAGCAAGTAGAGCACGTCCCGGATTGGAGTATGCGCTCTACCTAAATCCACCAATCAGAATTCAGACTGAGATACAGATCCCCGGGCTGGATTCGGTGCCGCCGCTACGCGGCTCTTGCCATAAACGGAGTTGTGCGCCTACCGCTCGCCCCCGCGTCACGGCCAAAATCTGTGGAAATCCCAAGGTGGAATGAACTGTGGTATGCAGTTCGACAACGATTTACCATTGCCAACAAGAGGTACACGCGAGATAATCGTAGGCATTGAGGAAAGGCGACTGGTTCCAAACCAGCCGCCGCCCTCAGTTGAAAAAGAGCTAACGCGAAGGGCGACCATCGAGCGGTGTCCAAGACCACGCGATGCCAAACGTTGGCTCCCTTTTCTTTTTGCGGAGAATGTGGGGATAGCTCCCCTAGCGGCCTTATGTCCCGCGAAAATCCGGCCCACGGACAGCGGTTCGATTCCGCCATTCTCCGTTCAAACTATTGTGGGATCGCTACAGATGGGCTTCAGGGACGTAAGCCTTACCAACTTGCTTTCATATCCTCTGGAGTGCCACGCTTCCTTGCGACCCAGGTTCCGGGGAGTATCCCCGCTCAATGTCACTTCACTTGTGCGCTCACTGTGTCCGCACTATATGCACACTGTGCTTGCACTATGCATGCTCACTGTGTTCGCACTATATGCTCACTGTCATATATCGTAAGGGCTTATGCTAGAAACAGCAAGAATAAAGTTTACAATGTTTACAAGTATTTAGAGCCCCTTGTTAATAGCCAACAGGGAATTATAACTGGCTCTTCGATATACAGACCGTGTTCTCACAGGAACGACCCGAATTTATATCCGTAGCAGTCCCAAAGATACCTCAAGATAATCAAACTGGCATCAACCCACGAATCCCGGAGCTTACCCTCCGGGGCAAAGTTAAATGCCCCGCTCAGCGGATTGGTCTGACTTTGAGCTTCAGACTGTCAACCGGGATATCCATCCATCCGATAAATATTGCGAATCGCGATACCACCTAAAGAAGTCTTGCGTAATCCTTAAACAATAGATTTTAAATACCTTGTGTTGGCTTAGTCGAGCTTTCTTGTCTCGTAGGTCCCGTCAGCGCTGTTCTAAACTTGACAATAATTAGCTCATATTTTATGATTCTTTTGTGCTGAGATATACATCAAACTCAGTGAAGGTCAGAAAGACCGCAAAATTTCTTGGAGGATTTGGATCATGACTGTGTTAACCCGCTGGGAACCGTTTCGTGAGTTGAGCGCTTTGCAGAATCGTATGAACCGTTTGTTCGAAGAGCAGTACGGCGGCGGCCGCGAAGAGTCGCTGACCAACGGCGCCTTTGCTCCTCCGGTTGACATTTACGAAGACGAGCACAGCATCCAGTTGAAGCTGGAAGTGCCCGGCATCGACGAAAAGGACCTGGACATCCGGGTGGAAAACAACGTTCTCACCGTAAGTGGCGAGCGCAAGTTCGAGAAGGAAGAGAAGGAAGAGAACTTCCGCCGGGTGGAGCGCCGCTATGGCAGCTTCAGCCGCTCGTTCACGCTGCCGAACACGGTGAACACCGAGGACATTCAGGCCGAGTACACCAATGGAGTATTGAACGTTCGACTGGCCAAGCGTGCCGAAGCCAAGCCGAAGCAGATCAAGGTCAATATCGGCGCCCAGAAGCCGCTTGAAGGCAAGAAGCCCGAAGGTCAGACGCATAGCGCGACCAAAGGGCAGGTTGCCTGACCCAAGTTTCGCCCACCGGTGAGATCGGAGGGAGACGAACTGGGGAGTTCAAGGGAGGCAGAATCTGGCCTCCCTTTTGTTTACCGAAGGAACTCACCGGGGGCGGAAGACAGTTGTCAGTGGTCAGTTGTCGGTTATCAGTTGAGCTCCTGTCGTCCCGACCGGGCATTCTGCACGGCTGGTCAGTACAATTTGCACATGGCCGATCAAATACAACTCATTTTCGGGGACACTGATGCCGCCGCAGAGTTTGAACGGCGTCACCCGCTATGGCCCGATCGATTCGTGAATCTAGTCCGCGCTATCGACACGGCATTCACCCGTGTCCAGACCATGTCGGAAGCGGTAGACAAACTCGTTTACTTGCATGGCAGGATGTGCGCCGAGGACTTCATGGAGATCCTACTGGTTTGCGGCAACGGATATGGAGAAGCTGGGCTGAAGTTGCTGCGAAGCCTCTACGAGCACACGGTGACGCTCCGTTACTTACACGAGCATCCGGACGAAGTAGGTGCTTTCATGGACTTCCACCATGTTCAGCAGCGCAAGCTCATGAGAAATATTCTTGATACCTTCGGTAAGGATGCGCTGCAACCCGAGGTCGCGGCCGACGTCGAACAAAGATATGCGCAGGTGAAGGCCGATTTTCTTGTTACGGATTGCAAGGCTTGCGGTACAACGAGGCTGAACAATACGTGGAATGAGCTGGACTTCGTTTCGATGGCAAAAAGGGCCGGAGCTATCGGTACGCTGATTGTGCAAGGCTACTTTATCCCATTGCGTCACGCGCACAGTACCTTCGGAGGCCTGAAGGACCGACTGGAGATTGTGGATAACGGAATACGGTTCCAACACGAGTCGGAGCCAGCAGTAGCCGACCAAGCGCTCATGACCGCTCACAACTGCATCCTCAATGTTCTGGAAGTCCAAAGTGAGCGGTTCAAAATCGATGGTTTGCAAGAACAACTACAGACCTGTTTTCGAGACTTTGTTGAGATTTGGACGCCTAACTCGGATCTGCTGAAGGATGCGGAGAGAGCATAGGGCGGGCCCGGCCCTACACGGGTGAATTAACTGGCGACTGACAATCGGCAACTGACAACTGGAGTTCAACATGGCAATTCGTTGGGACAAGTTAACTGTTAAAGCGCAGGAGGCCATGCAGCGGGCGAACGATCTGGCCAGCGAGCACGGCAATCCTGAGTTGCAGCCGGTCCACATTCTGGCGGCGCTGCTGGAAGATCGCGAAGGCATCGTGGCGCCTTTGTTGGAGCGTGTAGGACTGCATACCCAAACGGTGCAAGCCGAGGTCATGCAGCGACATCGAGCGCCTGCCCAAAGTCTCGGGCAGCGGCTCCACGCAGGCGCATCTCTCCGATGCCGCTTCCAAGGTATTGGAGAACGCCTTCAAAGAGGCCGCCAACTTCAAGGACGAGTACGTCTCCACCGAGCACATGCTGCTGGGGATGACCAAGTTGAAGCGCGATGCGGCACAGGAGATCCTGACCCGCGGCGGCGCCACCTATGACAACATCCTGCGCGGGCTGACCGCGGTGCGCGGCAATCAGAAGGTCACCGACCAGAATCCCGAAGCCAAGTATCAGGCGCTGGAGCGCTATGCCAAAGATCTGACGGAGCTGGCGCGCCAGGGCAAACTCGATCCTGTGATCGGGCGCGACGAAGAAGTACGTCGCGTGGTGCAGGTGCTGTCGCGCCGGACGAAGAACAATCCGGTGCTGATTGGCGAACCCGGCGTCGGCAAAACGGCCATCGTGGAAGGCCTGGCGCAACGCATCATCTCCGGCGACGTACCCGAGCAGTTGAAGAACAAGCGCGTGGTGTCGCTGGATCTGGGCGCGATGCTTGCCGGTGCGAAGTATCGTGGCGAATTCGAAGACCGCCTGAAAGCGGTGCTGAAAGAGATTGAGCAGTCGCAGGGGCAGATCGTCCTGTTCATCGACGAGCTGCATACCCTGGTCGGTGCGGGCGCGGCGGAAGGCGCGATTGACGCTTCCAACATGCTCAAGCCGGCGCTGGCCCGCGGTGAGTTACGCGCTATTGGCGCGACCACGCTGAACGAATATCGCAAGTACATCGAGAAAGACGCCGCCCTGGAGCGGCGCTTCCAGATTGTGTATGTGGGCGAGCCCAACGTAGAGGACACCATCGCCATCCTGCGCGGTCTGCGCGAGAAGTACGAAGTTCATCATGGCGTGCGCATCAAGGATTCGGCGATTGTTGCGGCGGCAACGTTGTCGCATCGCTACATCTCCGATCGTTTTCTGCCCGACAAAGCCATCGACCTGATCGACGAGGCCGCGGCTTCGCTGCGCATCCAGATTGACTCGATGCCGACCGAGATTGATCAGTTGGAGCGGCGGGCGACGCAGCTCGAGATCGAGCGCCAGGCGCTGAAGCGCGAAGACGATGCCAACTCGCGCGAGCGGCTGGCGGCGGTGGAGAAAGAGCTGGCGCACATCAAGGAAGATGCCAATGCTCTGAAGGCGCGCTGGAAGCAGGAGAAGGAGGCCATCGCCAAGGTCCGCGAGGCCAAGGAGCGCATCGAGCGACTAAAGCTGGACGAGCAGGAAGCCACCCGCAAGGGCGACTACAATCGCGCCGCGCAGATCAAATACGGCGAGCTGCCGCAGTTGGAAGCAGAAGTGGCGAAGCTAAGCGCCGCGATGGACGGCAAGCAGTCGCGCATGCTGAAGGAAGAGGTGGATGAGGAAGACGTCGCCAAGATTGTCAGCAAGTGGACCGGCATTCCGATGTCGAAGATGCTGGAAGGCGAAGTGAAGAAGCTGGTGACGATGGAAGACCGCCTGCGGCAGCGCGTCATCGGACAGGATGAAGCGATCCAGAGCGTGGCCAATGCCATCCGGCGTTCGCGTGCCGGGCTGAGCGACCCGCGCCGTCCGATTGGGTCGTTCATCTTCCTGGGGCCGACAGGTGTCGGTAAGACGGAGTTGGCCCGCGCCTTGGCGGAGTTCCTCTTCGACGACGAGCACGCCATGGTGCGCATCGACATGTCGGAGTACATGGAGAAGCATTCCGTGTCGCGGCTGATTGGCGCGCCTCCCGGTTACGTCGGGTACGACGAAGGCGGGCAGTTGACGGAGGCGATACGCCGCCGGCCGTACGCCGTGGTGCTGTTCGATGAAATCGAGAAGGCGCATCCCGACGTGTTCAATGTCTTCCTGCAGATCATGGACGACGGCCGCCTGACCGACGGCAAGGGACGCATTGTCGATTTCAAGAACACCATCCTCATCATGACGTCGAACATTGGTTCGAGTTATCTGCAGGACCTCGGCGAGCGCTCGCCGGAGCAGGTCTCCGAAGCGCACCAGCGAGTGATGGAGGCGCTGCGGGCGCACTTCAAGCCCGAGTTCCTGAACCGAGTGGACGACATTGTTATTTTCAATCCGCTGGGCAAAGAGCAGCTCACGAAGATTGTGGACCTGCGGCTGGAGGACCTGCGCAGGCTGCTGGCCGATCGCAAGATCAGCCTGGAGCTGACCGCGAAGGCGAAGGAACTGATCTTCACCGAAGGCTACGACCCGAACTACGGAGCGCGTCCGCTGAAGCGGGCTATCCAGCGACTGGTGCAGGACCCGCTGGCGATGAAGATACTCGACGGCGAGGTGCTGCATGGCGATCACGTCGTCGTGGACGTCGACAAGAAGGATCACAAGCTGACGTTCAAGTTGGCGAAACGCGTGGGTGAGCCCAAGGTCGCAGTGACGAAGTGAAAACCCACGGTGCAGCATTCACTGCTGTCTCCGGATGGGGTTTGTGTGCGATGGGCGCAACCGCGCTCATCGCTGCCGCGATTGCCATGCGTCAGCCAGGCTTCAATCGCTGGCTGGCCGCGTGGCTGGTAGAAGCGCTGGTCGCGTTCACCATCGCGCTGTTCAGCATGCAGTGGAAAGCGTCGCGCCAACGAACGGACATGTTCTCGACTGCGGGACGGCGCCTGGTGATAGGGCTATTGCCCTCTTTGGCAGCGGGTGCTTTGCTCACTGCGGCCATCATTTGGGATAGATCCACACGCCTGATTCCAGGCGTGTGGTTATTGCTCTACGGGATTGGCGTGGTGCAAGCCGGCGCATTGTCCGTGCGGGTAGTGCCGGCATTGGGAGTTGCGTTCGTGGTGTTGGGCGCCATTGCGTTGCCGATGCCGTGGCTATGGGCGAACGTGGTGCTGGCTGCGGGTTTCGGACTGGCACACATCGGCTGCGGAGTGTTGATCGCTCGGAAATATGGTGGGTAGCGTCGGCAGGCGACGACCATCTGCGAAGTCCGTTGCCCTAGAGGAAGTTCTGAGTTGCGGTAGTCTCTTTGAAAGGGCACGGCTAGCCGTGTCTATCGGCTATTAATGACTCGACCTTGAAGGCGTTCCCTTCAAAACGGATACAGCCACTACGAAACCGGTCTAGCCAACGTAGCCACAACGGGTGGTGATTCACGCCCGGTCGAAATGACAATTTCTAACCCAACGTCTACGTCTCGACTATCCAGCTACCGCTTACGGAGCAAAGTAGCTGGAGAGGTCGAGGAGCAATTGTGTGAGTCCGTTGCCGGCGTAGGCGTCGATCTTGCCGTTGGTGGTGGGCACAATTGCCATGTTGTTGGTGATGGCTCCGTCGACAGCATTCAAAGTCGAGACTACGGGCTGCATCTCCAAGTCAGGCCACAAGGCCAGATAGCCGAGTGGACCAACCGGCACAACCGTTGCGTTGAAGACGTAGGCTTGAGCGGTGCTCGGCGGGCCGCATTGACTGTGGAGAATATCCACGGGAGGAAGCAGGCCGGTGAAGGGTTGTCCGCCGCCGGGTAGATGGCGGGTGTCGAGCGCGCGACACGGCGTCAGCGCGTAGAGCGACAGGCCGGGCATCTCTGCTGTCGGGGCAGCGAAGTAGCCGTTGATGTCGATGAGCAGCTGCGTGCCATCGGTCGAGAACACGGTTACGGAGCCCTCGGGGTCGGTACCCGCCGGCACGATGGCGGCGTTGGCTACGATCGTCCCGGTCTGGTCGTTCAGCGTCGACACCACGGGCTGACTCTGCCCAGTTGGCCATACCGACAAGTAGCCGATGGGATGTTGATTAATCGGCACCACGGTGAAGTTGAACGAATACGCCTGCGGAGTGATGCCCGGCGGAATGCAGGCGGTGCTCTTAAGCACCGGGAAATCACGCGGCGTATTTGCCACCAACGCCGGCGGTCCCAGACCTTGGGGATAAGACATAAGCCGCGTATCGGCCACACGGCAGGGCGTCAACGGATAGAACGCGAGCGTCTGACTGGTGACCGGCTCGAAGTAGCCGTCGATATCGATGACGACATCGGTGGTGTTGGTGACGTACACGCTGACCGCGCCATTAGTTCCCGCGGGAGTGATGGCGGCGTTGGCTTTGACGCGGCCATCGACTGAGTTCAACGTCGACACCGTGGGTTGACCTTCACCGGTAGGCCACAGCGTGAGATAACCCAGCGACCCATGCGGAATGACGGTGATGTTCAGCGAGTAAACCGTCGCCAAAGAAAGATCGAGACCTGTACTGGCGCAAGGTCCGGATTGCGACAACTGCGGCAGGTTGAAGTCCTGCGAGGTGCCACCTTGAATTGCGCCGGTGCCACCGTGGCTGGGACGCGAGTCGTACACGCGGCAAGGCGTGACGGGGACGAACTGCACCGCTACCGGCAGAGGGTTGACGATTTGCGAGAGCATGCCGCTGCTGCCGGAGTAATTGCTGTCACCGGAGTAGGTGGCAACAATAGCGTCTGTGCCTACCGCCAGGGTCGAGGTCATGCAGACGGCGGTCAGCGAAGAACCCAGCAGGACTGAGGTGCAGCCGGGTATCGCGGTGCCGTTGGAGGTGAAGCTGACGGTGCCGGTTGGCATGGGCGGCCCGGCCGGGCCGACCGTCGCAGTGATGGTGACTAGTTGTCCGGACATGGAGGGATTGGGCGAGCTGGTCACAGAAGTCGTGCTGGGAGGGGGGCCCGTCAGACGGAAGACCGTGCCACAGCCGCCGAGGCCGGCAGTGCATGCAGGGTTTGCGCCAAACGTGGCTGTCCCATAGAAGTTCCCATCGGTGGCTTGCACCAGGCCGGCGGAAGTCCCTTTGCCGTCGCTGCCGTCGAAGCTGTGCAGCGTGGTCAGGCTACCACTTGGAGTGATTTTGAAGACCGTGCCACAGCCGCTGTTGGGTGTGCAGTAGGCCCCGCCACCCCCGGTTGTCCCATAGAAGCTCCCATCGGTGGCTTGCACCAGCGCTGCGTGAGCGGAATCACCGTCGGCACAGCCGGGTAGTGAGCAAAAGTTGTAGAGCGTGGTCAGGGTGCCGCTGGGGGTGACTTTGAAGACCGTGCCACCGAGATGATAGGCGCCGCCGCCGCCCTCGGGGGTTGTCCCGTAGAAGTTGCCATCGGTGGCTTGCACCAGCCCGGCGTAAGGGTATTGGCCGTCAGCGCAGTTCGCTTGAGCGCAAAAGCTGTACAGCGAAGTCAAGGTGCCGCTGGGGGTGATTTTGAAGACGGTGCCATAACCGTTGGCCCCGCGCCCGAAGGCTGTCCCGTAGAAGTTCCCGTCGGTGGCTTGCACCAGCCCGGCGTAAGGGTTGCCGCCGTCAGTGCAGCCAGATTGAGCGCAAAAGCTGTACAGCGTGGTCAGCGTGCCCCCTGGCGTGATTTTGAAGACCGTGCCGCAGCTGCCGCTGCCGAGAGAACAGCCGTTGTTGGACCCGCCCTCCAAGGTTGTCCCGTAGAAGTTCCCATCGCTGGCTCGCACCAGTCCGGCGTAAGGCATAGCGCCGTCAACGCAGTTGGCTTGAGTGCAAAAGCTGTAGAGTGAGGTGAACGTGCCGCTGGGGGTGATTCTGAATACCGTGCCATAGTAGTGGTTGACCCCGCCTCCGTAGGTTGTCCCGTAGAAATTCCCGTCAGTACCTTGCACCAGCGCGGCGGAAGGGCTGGCGCCGTCATACCAGTCGAAGCTGTGCAGCGTGGTCAGCGTGCCCCCTGGCGTGATTCTAAAGACCGTGCCACAGCCACCCTGGCAGTTGCCGCTGGCCCCGCCAGCATAGGTTGTCCCGTAGAAGTTCCCGTCGCTGGCTTGCACCAGGCGTGCGGAAGGGCTGGCACCGTCATTCGGATATCCAGCGAAGTTGTGCAGCGTGGTGAAGGTCTGTGCAGGCAAGCTAATTGCCGTCGCAGCACAAAACATAAAGACGATGCAAGCCAACTTCACCAAACTAAGTTCGCCGAGGAAACGAAATCCCCAAAGCCGATGTGAGCTTGCTTGTTTGTTGGAGCGGAAACAAGAGGAATTAGCAGAGCGACGCCTAACGAGCACAACATACCTCGTTGCATCCAACCCACGCTGAATGCCAAGTAAGAGTTCGGCCAGATTGTCATGGGGCCTAGAGCGATGGCAGACAGGGATTGTTCCGCGGCCCTCTTATTTGCGTTTTAGAGCGCTGGCATTATGCCTTCGTTCGCTTGGGGAAGCAAGCGGTTTCTTCTGGTTTGCGTCTCGGGTCTTTCGGATCGGACTGAAGTTCTCGGGGCGGGATGACAGACAAAGGGAGGACGGCGGCAGAGCATGCGCTGCGCGGACGCGCGTGCTTTGAGGAAGGGGTGCCGTCCCTGAAGGGACTCGGAGGGATTGGAACCAGATACCCACAGCTTCCGCTGTGGGCTAGTCAGTTTCGCCCGCCTTGCGGGCTGCGCGGATGCGGTCGAATTACTCCATCGGGATGATAATCAGTCGGGATGAAAGACAAAGGACGGCAAAGCACGCGCTGGTGGCGGACGCGCGTGCGTTTTAGGAAGGGGTGCCGTCCCTGAAGGGACTCGGAGGGATTTGGTGTTCCTTCCCCAGCACTCACGTGCTGGGCTACGATTGTGCCGCCCTGCGGGCTGCGCGGATGCGGTCGAATTACTCCGTCGGTGATGATAATCAGTCGGGATGACAGCCAGGAAGGGGTGCTGTCCCTGAAGGGACTCGGAGGGATTTGGTGTTGCTTCCCCAGCACTCACGTGCTGGGCTACGATTGTGCCGCCCTGCGGGCTGTGGGGCTAATCAGTTTCGCCCGCCTTGCGGGCTGCGAGGAAGGTCACCCCGCCCGCCCTGCCACGGTCTCCCACACATTCGAAAGGCGCGAATGTGTGGGGCACCCGCGGTCGAAGTCCTCCATCGGGATGATAATCAGTCGGGATGACAGACAAGGGGGGACGACGGCAGAGCATGCGCTGCGCGGACGCGCGTGCTTTGAGGAAGGGGTGCCGTCCCTGAAGGGACTCGGAGGGATTTGGTGTTCCTTCCCCAGCACTCACGTGCTGGGCTACGATTGTGCCGCCCTGCGGGCTGCGCGGATGCTTACGTCGCATGGAACCCAGGTTGTCCCAAAGGAAGGGCAAAGCTGGGGCACCCGCCTTCACACCTCGCATGGAACCCAGGTGGGCCCGAAGGAAGGGCGAACCTGGGGCACAGTCACCCCGCAAAGTTGGGACACTACTTGGCCTTCATGACCTCTAGGATGCGGTCGAAGTCTTCCAGGGAGTGGTACTCGAGGAGGATCTTGCCACGGCCGTTGCGGTCGGTGATGGTGACGCGGACGCCCAGCGCCCGTTGCAGCTCCTGCTCGGCTTCTTTGACGTTTGGGTCGACAATTCGGACGTTTCCGATGGCTTCCAGGGGCTGAACCAAGTTGGTAACGGCCACCTCGGTCTGGCGAACAGAGAGCGAATTTGCGATGGCCCGCTTGGCCATCTTCTCGATGGCATCGGGCGAGTCGAGCGCCATCAGCGCCTTGGCGTGGCCCAGGCTGAGACGGCCGGTGTCGATCATGACCTGGACGGAGTTCGGCAGCCTGAGCAGGCGAAGCAGGTTGGTGACGGTGGAGCGCTCCTTGCCGGTGCGCAGCGCCATCTGCTCCTGGGTGAGGCCGAACTCGCGTGACAACCGGTCGTAGCCGCGGGCTTCCTCGATGGGAGTGAGATCGAGGCGTTGCAGGTTTTCGACAATGGTCATCTCCGCGGCCTGCTGGTCGGAGACGACGCGCACGATTGCGGGAATGGTTTCAAGCTGGAGGGTGCGACAAGCACCACAGCGCCGCTCGCCGGCGATGACGTGGTAGCGGCCGTTGCCGGTGGGACGCACTACGATGGGTTCTACTACGCCCATTACCCGGATCGACTCGACCAGTTCACTGATGGAGGCCGGGTTCATGGTGGCGGAGCCACGCGTCTGATAAGGATTGTGGTCGATCAGGCTGAGACGGAGGAGCTGGAAGCCCTCGCCGGGCGGGCCGCTGGGAGCTGGGTGGGAGATCACCGTGGCGGGAACGTGCGGCAGGTGCCGTGGAGGAAGCAGGGTCTCAAGACCGCGACCAAGAACTTTGCGCTTTTCATTCATGAGTTAGCCGTCAGCGATCAGCCATCAGCCGTCAGCAAAGGACGCTGCTGCGATGTGAAAGAGTATAGCGCCCCATGAGCGGCGAGCGAGAGGAATTGCGCAAGAAAAACCACCGCGGATTTCGCGGAGGAATGGGATGCGGGGAAGGAAGAGGGCGAGCGGCGTCCGCGATCCTGTCGCAGCGGGGCTGAGCTTGTTGATTCGGAGAAGCTACTGCGGGTACAACGCCGGTTTCCGCCGCGCGAAGAATCTTATCGGCTTTGCACCTTTTACCAGCGTCAACTCGTCGACGAGAATGTAACTGTCGTCGATAAACTTCCGCACTTGGGGATCGGATTCGTAACCATCATTCTCGGTCCACACCCACATGAACGCATCCGGCGCGACGGCGTCGATAAACAGGTCGGGGGCTTTGGCGCGCAAGTCACCAATAAACCGAGCGCGGTAGTAGCTCTGCATGGGCCCGTGTTCGATCACATCCTGCCCGATCAGAAGCCCTACATTGGAGTCGCGGGTTGCGGGAGGCATCCCGGTGAGAACATACACCCCAGGTGCCCATCCCCATATAGCCAGAGTCCGAACTGGGTGCGTCTTTTGGATGTCGCGGACGACCGCGGCAATCCTTTCGTTTGAATCCGTCGTCACCCAGTAACTCCTTCCAATGTAGGTAGAGAGCCCATGTTTCACCTTAGCCATAGAGAGGCGAGGTCTCAGCTTGGCCAGTTTGTCGTTGGAGTCCGTCTCTGGCCGGTCAGGGACAACCTTGGGGATTCTCGGATTCTGATCCGGTTGTGAGTGAGATAACTCGTGTATGGCCCTGATCATATTTGCATATCGGATCGCACCGATGGTCGCGAACGCGAGAACAATGACAAGAGCGAATGTCAGTCGGAGAGACGACGGACGACCCTTTGCCGGATCGGCTCCCTCTGGGGACGAGGTAAAAAACACTGTCGCCAGGTACGTCATTGGAGGCACGAGAAAGATCGAGTAGTGATGGAAGGAGTATCTGGCCCTACATATCGCGAACAGAGCCGCGCTGGCATACACCAGGAGGCTGCCAAACACCCATTTTCTCTTCCGGAAGAATGCCGAAATGTTGGCGCGTGGGGAAGCGTGGGACAGCAGACCCATGCCAAGCAACGCAATGAGCAACGGTTCGTAAAGTGGCCAAGTCAGGAACAGGCGGCAGAAATTCGCGATACTCCCAGACAAGCTCAGCGGGGCGGCATAGGCAAGATTGCCTAATATGTAGGAATACCAGAAATCTCGAATCGCCCCGGTCGTGGCCAGTATAGCCAACATGATCAAGGTAGTCAGGATGGCCCCTGCACAGAATGCGACCACTTCCTTCACTCGCAACGAGATGCTGAACGAGGGACCTCTGTCCCTGAAGATCGCTGCCAGGACCACCAGGCCAATGGCCCCGGTAATGGGCGTAGCCTGCAACTTACACCACGGTGCGGTACCCAGCGCCAGACCGCTGCAGAACAAGAGAGACATCTGTGCGCCGGCGCGGCGTCCTGCAGGCCCGTCCAGCCATGTTAGGAACGTGTAGAACCCTACCATCAATAGCAAGGTGGGCAGCCACTCGCCAGCGTAGTGCAGGTAATCGAGATGGGCTGCAAGACCATACAACAGAGCCATCAGGAAGGCGCCCAATGCCGCAGCCTTCTCTGATCCAAGCCGCCGCAGCGTCAGGTACGCAACAAGAACTTGCAAGCACACAAGGACATTTGCCAGCATGTGCGCCAGGACATACCCGGCCTTAAATCCCATCAAAAGAAAAACCGATATCAGGTAGGAATTAAGGGGTCCGACAGATTGGGGATCAACGGCTATCCACGGTCTCGGATCAACAAGAAACTTCATGGCCTGGCTGATCATTTGACTCTCATCTAAATTCAGTTCGCGCGGCACAAGAGCGCTCGGCAGACGGAGACAAAAGACGACCACGATGAGCATCGCGACTACAACCACGGGAGACGGAAAGCGAAGTCTCGGTAGCCGCGCCAGTATGCTCTGTCCCGCCGGGTTCGCACTGATTGTCGAGACCTTAGACACGGAACGCCTCCCCGGTAGTCAACGTTCTCACTTTGAACTCAACCCCGCTGTATAGCTCATTGTGTGGCCATTCTAGAAAAGAGCCAGGTTCTTTTGCTCAATCAAAAATGCTCTTTTGCTGAGTCGATGATACAGTCGGAGTGGTAAATACCAGGACAGCAACCGATGCGCTCAGCAGGGGGCCGGCCACGCTAAACAGGGCCCGGCTAACGGAGCCGGGATCGGCACCGAAATAACTACCTAGAGCAAACACGGTCAAGCCGGTCATGGTCGTCGCCACCACCCACTTTCGCGGGAATCTCTTCAGGTTGATCAACCCGAGCGGCAACAGCCAGCAGAACGTGTACCAAAGATCGTGGTCGCGCATCAGAGTGGACAGGAAGTGATGGAAATAAGCGGTATTCTGGTGCATCTCCATCCCGAACCTGGCAGGCGACTCGAAGGTCCCCCTCACCTTCCACTGCGCCAACGCCACTGAAGCTAAAGCGGCTATCCAGGACGACACCATCCATGCCGCGGTGCTCCACCTATTGCGCATCGTCTTCCTCGAATACAGCCACCAGGAGAGCGTGAATACGACTACAAATGGAGCGAACGATTCCTTGGCAGCGGCTCCGAGCACTCCGCAGAAGGGCAAGATCCAGTACTTCTCCGCGAACAAACTCCACACTACGAGCAGCAGAAAAAAACCCTCGCCGGCGTCAATCAATCCCACGAGTCTGAGGTTTGGAACAGCGAAATTAAGGAGGTAGATCAGCGCCGACCCGAGTGCAATCGCATAGCTACCCAGGACTCGGAACACGAGAACCAAGAGTAGTATTGCGGTCGCCGCGGTGAAAAAGGCATTGACGATTAGCAGACCGAACGTTGCTGGGTCCCAAGTTCCAATCCTTCCCCTTGCCATCAGGTAGAAAGGTCTTGCCAGGTACGGCACCAGCAGCCTAAATCGAAGGTGGCTATTGATCACGGGAGGCTCCCCACCGGTCTCAGTTGCGACGTACATCTGCACGTCAGAAAGGCCGGCATATTTTTCCAAGTCCACCCGGTGCAAGGTGGGGTAACCCAGACCTAGGGATATGAGGTAGAAGAGTACGCTAAGAAGGAGAAGCCTGGAGGGCGAGATCATATACGGAAACCTCCATAAGAATCTCGTTCGACCTTGAACTGATCCTCGCCTCACAACCTAGTACTTGCGGCCTGCGTTTGTCAGTGACTTAGCACCGAAAGCGATGCCATCCAAGCAATAACAGCTTGGCGGGGCACCCGCGCAGGGGGAGCTGGACTTTAGTCCGGCTGACGAAGGGCGTTCGATTTCAAGATGGGCTTTAGTCCTGGGTTTTCCCATCCCGGCGCTAAAGCGCGTGACCAAAGCCCAACCTTTCCGGGAGCGCTGAAGCGCTCCTCCTCTCGCATAAATGCGAGGGCTCCCACCAGAAGTACATTCGAATAGTCATACTCTGACTTTTTCAGCAACCTCTTTAAGCCGGCGGCAGCAGCGTTGAGGAAGGCGAAGCCCCGTTGTTGGAGCGGTTCGTACGGCGCGCGTGAAGAGGCTGCTGAAAAAGGCAGAAGAGCGGGTCTCTCGCGGGCTGAAGCCCGCTCGAAGCGACAAAAAACAGATGACTTATCGGCACGACTGAAGTCGTGCCCTGACACAAACCATGCGGCCAGTTTTTCATCGGCCCGTGAAGCCGCGCCCCTTCAAGCCGACGCGCCCCTTGCGCGCGCTGACCGAAGTGCGGAATTTTCCGTTAGCGTGTGCTAAGCAACGAGCGGGCTAGGGCTGAGGAAACAGGTCGCGCACCGCTTCCTGGTCGAAGGCAGCGGCGCGATCGGGATCGCCGAGTTGGCGCCAGGCGGCGGCACGTCCCAGGGCCACGTCATACTTGAAGCTGCGGGCCCCACTGGCGGCGAGGATGTCGGGACGAGCGCTGCGCACGGCTTCGTCAAATGCCTGCAAGGCCAGCCTGGGTTGTTTGTTGTCGAGGTAGAGGTGGGCCAGTTGCGCCAGTTCGTAAGGGTGCGGCGCCGGCGACAGATCGATGGCGTGGCGCAGAGCGTAGGCGGTGTCGGGGATTCGCCCATCTTCTTTATATAGGCTGGCGAGCGAGTTCCAGTAGAGGCCTTCGCCGGGCTCGCGCGAGATGGCGGTAAGGTATTGCAGTTCGGCAGCGGAGCGGCGACCCATGGCCTGGAAGATGGTTCCGCGAAGCCAGGGCACGAAGTGGCTGTCGGGAACGATCGAGGCGGCTTGTTTAGCGGCGGCGAGGGCGTCGGGATTGCGACCTAGCGCGGCCAGAACCGTCGCCGCGTCGGCCCATTGCGTGAACGCAGCGGCGGCAGATTGCGCCAGCGGGGCGACGGGCAGAGGCGCGGTGGAACAATCCACGCTGGAGCGGCGAAGCAGGGCTGCGGTCTCCGGCGTATGGCGCACGAGGACGATGGAGACCTCGTCCATGTAGACCGGCTGCCAGGCGGCGCTGGCGCAGAAAGTTTTGAGCGGCCCCAGCCCGCTGGCAAAGCGAGCCAGCGGAAGAACGATGGTGTTGATGTTGTAGCGGTCAGCTTCCTCCAGCCACAGCGATGAGTCGGGCGAGCTCGCCAGTAACTGTTGCTCACGTTGCATGAGCGCAATTCCGAAAGGGATGGCGCGGCCATCGATGTAGTCGCGATATTTGGGACCCAGTCGCCAAACGAAATAGCCGCCTTCGTCATAGGTGTTGAAGATTTCTCCGGGAGGATTTTCGCGCTCGATGAGCTGGGCGGCGCGCTCGGGGAACCAATAGCTTAGTCCGGCGCCGAAGTTGAAATACTGATGGCGGTGGTTGGTAACAATATCGACGGAGCGGAACAGAACCAGGGCCGCAAACATAGCGACGACAGCGGTGGCGACTGTCGAACGGAATCGAGGATTCGGGATCCACAGGCGAATCGGTTGCAGTTCAGAAGACAGGATTGACCCAGCTACGACGACCACCACACAGGCGAATATCGCGCCCATGCGGACGTGACGCACAGCCTGATAAGTTGCGGCCAGCAGTAGAATGGCGGCTCCATATTGGCGGCGAAGCAGGGCGATGAGCGCAGCGACAATCGCGATCGCTAGGAGCACGTATAGGGTCCCGTAAATGGCCTCGCGGGGCGTCTGCCGGAGCGAAAGATTGCTGCTGATGACGGTCCAGTTCAGAGGGATGCCGGCCCACTCGACAATCCAGAATTGTTGCTCCTGGTTGGCACGCTGCTGGCGCAGCAAGGCGCGGTAGATTCCCCAACCCCACGGGTTGATCAGGGTAACCGCGAAGACGCACGCGAGCCATCCATAGGCGCGCCGAAGCCGTTGCCACGCGGCGCTGCGGCGGTCAGCACCGCATACCATTTCCAGGAATTCCACGCCAATGTAAGCGGCAATGAAGGCGAGACCCGCGACAAAGCCTAAGTGAAGATTGACCCACAACAGCATGAGCAGCGACAACAACCAGAGACGGGCGCGGCCGGTGCGATAGTTCTCCCATAGGAGGGAGACGAAGGCCGCGAAGAGCACAACCGTAAACATGTCGGCGCGTGGCGCGGTGCGCATGGCGATGACCGGCACCGCGATGATGGCGAGGCCCGCGGTGACTGCCGAACCTCGGCGGAGGAGCGATGCCACGGCGCCGCAGCAGGCCGCGACGCCGAGCCACGAGATGAGGGCGTAGCCTCCGACGCAGTAAGCGGCGTAGAACACCAGGCCTGAGCCGACGGGATAAATCCAAGGTTCTCCCGCCGCGGTGTAGGAAAAGACGTCGGTGGAAAAAATATGATGATGCTGCGCGATCCAGCGTCCGGTGGCCAATTGCCAGAAGAGATCGGGATCCGACAGGGTGCGCAGGCTGGCCACGCAAGCATAAGCAAGCGCAATGGCGGCAAGCGCCAGGAACAAGCGACGGTCCCCAGGAGAAGTGTCGGTCATCGTCGTCGGCCGTGCTCGGAGTGGCGGAGGATTTCAGAATTGCATTTCGGGCCAGCAGTTGGACATTGTGCGCTCGTTCATGATGGGAGACAAGGAGTTTTGGTGAAGAGGCGGTTAACCGCGCAACTAGAATTAGCAATTAGCATTTAGCAAAACCGGGATTGTGCAGGTGCGACAGGCGGCAGGGCAGGCCAGACGTAATGAGCAGACCGCCGCCCCTGGCAGAAGGAGGTTAGTACATGCCCGGTGTTCGCGCGGCCGCAAGTTCTCGTCTCCCACCCAAGCAAAAGATGCGAAAGGATGGGGCACCCAGCACCCGAACTCGGGGAGAGCGAAGAATCGGTAAAATGCTTAACGATAATCGGAGAGCGACGCCGGCGTTTGCTGGTATCGGCTCAGGAGCTTTCATGAAACCAGATGGGACGATTCTGTCGCGCACGGCGGAGGCCGGCGGCGCGAAGCTGCATTATCTGACCGCGGGACACGGCACGCCGCTCATCCTGCTGCACGGCTATGCGGAGACTTCGCGGATGTGGCGGCCGATCATTCCCCTACTGGCGGCGCGCTTCACGGTGATCGCGCCCGATCTGCCGGGCATTGGCGACTCCGACATTCCGGCCAGCGGCCTGGACATGAAGAGTGCGGCGGTCCGCATTCATGACCTGGCAAAATCGCTGGGCGTGGAGAAAGCTGAGGTGGTGGGACACGACATTGGACTGATGGTGGCCTACGCGTATGCCGCGCAGTTTCCGGCGGAGGTGACCAAGCTCGTCCTGATGGATGCGTTCCTCCCCGGCGTTGCCGGATGGGAGCCGATTTACAACAATCCCGGCATTTGGCATTTTCGCTTCAACGGACCGACCCCCGAGGCGCTGGTGAAAGGCCGTGAGCGCATCTACTTCGAATACTTCTGGAATGACCTGGCCGCCGACAAGAACCATTCGGTTCCGGAAGCGGATCGCAAAGCCTACATCGCTGCGTATTCGCGACCGGGACGCATGCACGCGGGCTGGGCCTACTTCGTTTCGTTCCAGCGAGCCGCCAAGGATTTTGCGCAACTCTCGCAGACCAAGCTAACCATGCCGGTGCTGACCATCGGCGGCGATAAGTCACTGGGAGAAGCGCTGGGAGAACAAGCCAAGCTGGTGGCGACGGATGTGACCGTCGTGGTACTGAAGAACTGCGGACACTGGGTGCTGGAGGAGCATCCTAAGGAAACGACCGAGGCGCTGCAGAAGTTTCTGTGAGGGAGCCCCACGCTCTCGCCAGAAGCAGGCGAGAAGGATGGGGCACCCGATTGTTGGAGTAACGAACGATAGCGTGGAAAGGCTGGGGCACCCGGCTTGCTCAATCCAGGTTAGCGTCCAAAGACGGACGCGAACCTGGGGCACGGGCAGCGGGTTCAGGAATGCTCGCTAGGCTGAGTCAAACCATGATCCTTCAATTTCTTCCTTGCTTCTATCATTGGGCGCTCGTACGAAGGGTACATACTATCCATTGAAATAACGTGTTCCCATATAGTGACAGCCTTATCGATCTCACCGAGACATTCGTAGGTTTCCGCCAGCATGATGCGCGCGTCCGCCTCCCCGTAGTGAGGTTTGAGGCTAAGGCCTTCCTCCAAGAACTTCACCGCTTCAGCATATCGGCCACCCAACCGAAGAGACCATCCGAGAGCGATAAGAGGCCTCGGATCCGAGGGGAGCAATGAGATCGCCAATCTTTCCGCCTCACACGCCTCCTCCAGTTTGCCCTGCTGCCGTAAAGCCCCACCGAGTGCGTGGAAAGGCTCTCCCCAATCAGACGCCAACTCGGTCGCTTTTTGGAAGCTGCGTGCAGCAGCTGCGTAATCGGGCGGATCGCTGAAGAAATGGGTACGTCCTTCACTTAGGAACCCCTCTGCTCGAAGTCTCAGTACGTCCGAGTTTGGCACACCAGATAACCTCAAGTCCTAACCAAGAGTGGTCCGTATTGCGTTATGCCACCCTGTCGTCAAGGAACAAACACGGGTTCGAAAAATGTTCCGCCTCCGGGGATCATAACGGAAGGTATCGGGTCAACAGGTATTATTGGAAGCGTCGGGCCAATAATATCTCCTGGATCAAATCCCGAGGGCTTAGGTACAAATTTGTTTGCGAGGGCGTCAACGTTCCTTGTTATAGGAGGATTATCATTCTTATCGTCATCGTCGCATCTGCAATTCTTGTTGTAGTTTTCCAAGTCATTATTTATACCCTGCTGAAGTTGCTTAATCTCCGTGTAATGGCCGCCCGGCTTGGTCTCACCAGATCCCCACGGCATCGAAAACCCGCCTTTGGCGTCTTCGTCAGGATTATATTTACCTAATTCGTCACGCAGAAGATCATTTTTACGGTAAATATTCTGTCTCAGTTGTGCACATTGCGCCTTAGTCAGCTTTAGACCAAGCGGGTCTAGATTACTGAGAGGATTAACGCCGGCATATCCGTACAGGTTGAGAGCACCACCGCCTAGGCCAAGCGGATCCATTGACAGCCATCGCGCGGTTACTGGATCGTAGGCTCTGTAGTTGCCAAGGTACAACCCATCCTGCTGATCATAAACCAACCCCGCGTACCGGAAGTCCGTCTGGTTTCCATTCGCGGTTTGGCTAACCGATCCGTATGGCTCATAGTCCGACGCCGCTATGCGGCTGCCATCTCGCGCTAGAACATCGCGCACCGAGCCAAGCTGGTCCTGCGAATAGTACAGGCCTTGCCGGCCCGCCAGCACATACTCGCCTTCCGAGAAATAGTGCCGCAGAACATTGTCGGAAGACGAATCCCTGGCCTGGCACAGCACGTCGCCACACCAGAGGTAATTAATGCCTACGGGACCCATTCCGCCGGTCAACATGCTTATCCGCCGCGACAGTCCGTCATAGCGGAACGTAGTCATCTGCCCCGGCTGACTGTCGGAGGCAATACTGAGCAAGCGATTCTCGGCGTCCCACTGATAGTGCCGGACCCCATCGTCAAGCAGATTCCCGTTCGCATCGTAAACATAGGAATGCTGGTTGAAGTTGGAGATTTCGTTGACCTGATTGTAGGAAGCATTGCGCATTCCCCACGGGCCTTCGAAGCTGGTGATATTGTCGGCGGGATCGTAGCCATAAGCGTATTGCGCGGTTTGTCCTATAGCTTGTAGCAAGCGATTGGAACTGTCGTAGCCGTAGTTCCAGGTTTGCGGCGGCCACTGGCCACCCTGCGGCTCGGTTTCCGCAATTTGCGTAATCAGACCTTCCGGAGTGGTGGTGAAGTTGAAGCTGCGGGTGGCATTGCTGTTATTGATGGCTTTGAGCCGCCGGTCGTTTTGATTGGTGTCATAGACCCAGCCGGTGGTCAGGCTTGAACCTTGCAAGGCGCTGCTGGTGAGCTGCGAAGTCTCGCCAAGATAACCCAGGTTGAAGCGGCCCAGATCGTTGGTATCAGCAATCAGTCTGCCCAGGTCGTCATAGCTGAAGACTTCAAGACTGGAATCCACCGTCCGGCTGGCCAGCCGACCCAGCTTGTCATACCGGTAGGCGATAGTTGCATTTTGGAACGGACCTGTCTCCTGCTGTAATTGCAATGCCCCCAGAACCTGGACTGGATAATATTGATACGTGGTAGTACCCGTACCGTCGGTCATGGACGCGACCCGACGGAAATAGCGATCATAAGTTAATGTAACATTCGGGGTCGGGTTGAGGGACCGCACATAGTTGACGGCCGTAACCGTATCGTCGAGCGCATAGCTAAATTGTTTGCTTTGGCCTAACGCGTCGGTAATCGCCTTGAGCCGGGTAATCGACCCTTGGTAGGCATATGACACTTGGGTCCCGTCGGCATACTGCTTGGAAGTGACACGATTTTCGAGGTCGATATTCCAGGTGGTGGTATTGCCGTTGGGATCGGTCAAACTCTTGAGCTTGCTGTTTTCCCAGTAGCCGAAGGTGGTGTGCCGGTCAAGCGGGTCGGTAGTTTCGATGAGGTTGCGGACGGCATCATAGGCATAGTGCGTCACCCTGCCTTGGCGGTCCTTCGCGTTGGTAAGATCCAGCACCGTCCAGGTGTAATCCCGAGTAGTAGCATCGGGGAACGTCTCCCTGGTTATCCGATCCAGCGCATCGTAGGAATACTGGACGGTGTACCCTTCGGAATCGGTGGCCGTCGCGACTCGCCCATACTGATCATAGGTAAAGCTGGCTTGGGTCTTGTGGTCTGCGTTTGTAATGGTCTGGAGATAACCCAGCGAATCGTATTGGTAGGAAGTAGTCTCGCCGAGCGCATCGGTTACCTGGGTGAGCTGCCCCGCGCTGTTGTAGGCGTAATGAGTCACCTGCCCAGCGGCATCCGTGTACGTGACTGGCAGATGTTGCGAGTTATACGTGTATTGCGCGACAACGACAGAGCTGGTCGGTACTGCCAGCTGCAGCACTTGCAGTAGATCGATCTGATTTGCCGCATAGGTGAACTGCGTCTCCCGGCCCACGGGATCAATAATGTCGATGGGGTGGCCGAAGACGTTGTAGGTCGTCTGACTGAGTTGGGTACCGCGCGTAGCGCCACCACCCTGGGTGCTATTAGGAGGAGCGTCAGTGATGACGCGGCCCGTCCGGTTGGGAAGGTTAAAGGTGCCGGAGACGGCAGTTCCCAATCCTCCATCAGGCTGCCCCGGATAGTTGTGCCAGATACGGTTTTCATAGGGAAACTTGATGCTCTCGACCGTGTCGGCGGTCAAATTCGTCTGCCCCATAAGATGGGTCCAATGGCGGTTGCGGGCCAGGGTGTAGTTTGGATAGGCGACAGCATAGGCATGCTCGTCCCAATAGAACGTGTCGCGAGCGTTCAGGTATTCATTAAAGGGCCAGATGATGCCTTGCGGTACGAGGTCGGCGGGATCCTGGAACGGAACACCTGGAGCGTTCTGGCGATACTCAACGCGCTCAGTATGGTTCAAAGGGTCGGTGGCCTGCAGGTAGCGTTGATTGCCAACGTCGCCGTAGACAAAAGTTGTGGTCCCGTACGGAGTGTTGAGGGCATTAATCAGGCCCGAGGCGTCGTAGGTAAACTGTGAATTCATACCTATGACGTCGGTGATTTTGATCAGCCTCCCGCCGGCATCATAGGTGAGATGAGCCGTGCGATTGAACGGGTCGGTAATGTCGGTAACGAGAAGAGGGGAGCCGGGCAGGTTATAGGAGAACGTGGTATTACGTCCGGTTGCATCGGTAATGGAAAGCAGACGCAGCTGGCTGTCGTAGTGGAGGTTTACTGCGTTCCCTGCCGGGTCGGTGATCTGAGTAAGGAAGATTCGGCGAGGAAAATGCGTTGCTCCATCCGACTGGGAATAGGTCTCGCTGCCTCCATTGGGAAGCTGCCGGGTATAGACTGCTGAACCCGGCGAATCCGAGCTCTGTAATTTGAGGACAGACGCGTCCCATGGTTCGGGATTAAAGTTCCCGGTGAGGGAATCATAGCCGTCGTATTGAACTCCGCCCCCTCCCGCAGCCGCGCGGACTACGCCGTTGCCCGGTTGATTTGGATCATCTTCGACATAGGAGAGCCAATTCAGACTCCACTTAGGACTGATGTTGAAAAAGGTGAAATTTGACGGCTGGGTAGCTTCCCGCTGGTTATAGGTCAACGTGACATAGACGGGCGGACCTTTGGGAGGAGCATAACCTACCGGAGTATCGGTAAGACTAAGGCTGACCAGCATCTCGGCAAATTTGTACGCCGTTAAACCTATTGAAATGCGATCCGTGCCTGTATCGTTTACCACCCCGGTGTCGCTTATAGTGCCGTCCGATCGACTTTTCTCCTTCTCCTGACATTCTCTACAGGTCGTGTCGAACTTGGTGGTGGCGAAAGGCCAGTTGTTTCCGGTGAAACCCATACCCCTGACCTGGCGGGCTTCGTCTGGCGTAACGAGCCGGAAGTCCGCAGGCGGCGCCGCAGACGAGACGAGGAAGTAGCCGCTGCTTTCTGCATCCAAGGCGCGGCTGCTGACCCAAAGATCAGGGCCAAAGGTAGGATCGATAATGTGGAAAAGGTCACCGTTTTGGCCGACAACCGCAGCGAAGTGGCTAAGCTTCCAGTGAACGATTGAAGGAACGGGCACTGGTTGTCCAGGCTTGCGAAAGACAAGCGTATGGTCGAGCTTGGCCTGGTCAGCCAATTCAGCAACCTGCTGCAAGGTCACTCCGTGAGGGCCGGAGCGATAGGCGTCCAGGAAATTGACCCGTGCGGGCTTCGCACCCTGGGCCAGAAGCAAATTCTTCAAGGCCATGGGTCCGCATAGGTAGGCGACGCCGGGGTCGTTGCGCATGGCCCACAGACCTTCTTTGGCCCCGTCCAATTCTTCCGTAGCAGGACCGGTGAGTCCTCGGGTGCCGACCTCGTCCATCAAGAGCTGGAGTTCATCGGCGTGACCAAGCCGGGCGTGCATCCGGATCAGCTCGCCGATGGCGCGATCGACCATGGCCTTCTGATGAGGTTCCGTCAGGTCTTTGCCCTCGTGCCAGGCCTGGCTCCAAACATCGATGGCTTTGGAGAAATAGCCGTAGTGATAGTAGGAGAGGCCCAGGTTGGTAAGCAGGGCAACGCGGTAGCCGGAGTGTGGATATTCCACCAGGAATGCCTCAAACACTTTGAGGTTGTCCGGGTCGGTTTGTTGCCTGTAGGACTTGATGGCTAGAAGGATGGCTTCGTCCTCTGCGGCGGACGTGGGAGCGGTGGTGATGAGAGGTTCTCCGAAGGCCGTTGCCAGCAGACGGGTACTCGAATTGACTGTGGCCGATGACTGGGCGTGCGCGGCAGTTGAAGCAAGAGCAACGATGAGAAAGATCGGCAAGAAATAACGCAAAGCGGTGATGCACACGTTTGTTGAAAGCGGTAGACGAAGCCGCGCCATAGTTCCTCCTGAAGTGGGAGCCCCTGGGATCTGGCAGGCCCTAAAAAGTGGGGATGAGAATCCTCCACCTTGGAGGTTTATGTCAACAACTAAGGTGGGCGTGTCGGTTTAAAGTCGCAGGTTTGTAGCATGAGCCGTGCGCTTGGGGGAGAGGCGGAGGGATGGAGCCGGGACGACAAATCGGGGCGGCAAATCGGGAACAAAATCGCCGCCTAGCCGAAAGAGGGCTGGAACGGGGCGCCCGATTGTTGAATTGAGGAACGATAAAGTGGAAAGGCTGGGCGCCGGGTTAGCGCAGCCGAGCGTACTCGGCTTTGGCTTGCTGGTAGATGGGGATGTCGGGGTCGGCGTCTTTCCAGAGGGTGAGAAAGTTCTGATACGCGGTGCGGGCTTTGTCGCGAGCGGCAGGGTCGGTCGCGGCGTCGAGCGCGTAAGCGCGAGCCAGGCCGAGGCGGGCCAGCGCTCCCCAGGGGAAGTTCACTACCAGACCGTAGTGGTCGATGAACTTCTGAAATTCCGCTGCGGCTGGGTTTCCGTCATGCAGCATGAGATAGGCTTCTGCCCGTAAATAGACCGGGCAGAGATATATGCTGGCCTGGGTAGTCTGGCTGAGTTCTAACGTGCTCGCGACTCTCAGTAGTTCGATGGCCTGGTTCGGATCTTTGCGTTGCAATGCGACAGCCGCTCGGATCGACGGCAGCCAATAACTTTGGACTAGAGTGTTCAGCGGGAATGTCTTGTCGAGTTCGGCCGCCAGCTTCTCCGCATGTGCCGTATCGCCTGCCCGAGCCAGAGCCAGTGCCGCCATCGCCTGTACATCGCGGTTCGCGGACAAACCAAGTGCCGCATCGGCGTCGGCACGAGCTTGCTTTCGGTTGCCCACTTCCACCTCGCGCAGCGCCGCTGCCGCTTGATACGTCGCCGCCGTCTCTGTGGCGTCGTTGTGCCGGGCTGACTCCATCGCGCGTCGGGTCAGCTCGCGTGCGCTCTTGAACTTTCCGTTCCAAGCCTCCGTGTCCGCTTGTGACGCCAGCAGCAAGTCTTCTGTGCCTGGCTTTCCCGTGGCGGCCAAGGCCAACCGCGCCATCTGCGCCGTATCTCGCTTCAGAAAAGCTAACAGGTAGCGATTCTGGAGTAGCCCCTCACTCTCCAGGTTGCGTTCCTCGGCCTCCTTATGCACCGCTTCTGCCTCGTCCAGCCGGTTGAGGCTCGCGTAGACGCTAACGAGATTGATGTAGTTGGTCTCATCGTTCGGTTCGAGGCGTATTGCCTCTTGGGTTTCGTAATGCCTTTTCCCATTTTCCAAGGCTGCCGGAAATGAATCCGAGGTTCGTGTAAGGCGTGCCGTCCCTCGGATAGGTCAGCTGCCACAGGTCGTATGCCTGAGCTGCCTTCTCCAGTTCTCCCGTTGCGCTCAGGTAGTAGCCGGCCTCGATGGAAAAGCGTTCCCGTTCACTAACTCTTTCCCGCAACGCGTAGGCCTTGCGCGCATTCTCCGCCTCCCGCCCGACTTCGTTAAGATCGCTGTAGGCAGCCGACATGCCTCGGTAGGCCATCGCGAAATTCGGGTCGAGCTCCACTGCCCGCTTGTAGAAGGGCAGAGCGGCGGTATCCCCTTTCGCAGAGCTCGTCTTCCTTCCCAGGCTGTAAGCTTTCAGCGCCTCCAGAGACGGCGTGCTCGCTTCCTCTAAGGGCGTGGCGTATTTCTGCACCGAGCTGAGCGACTCGCCCAGCTTGGCGCGCAAAGTGACGGCGGCAGCGTCCAGAGCCTTGATCACCCCCGTCTTGCCTTTCGCCTGCTCTTGCGCCTGGGCAACCACATCCCCTGTGTTGCAGTTCACCGCCTTAAGGCCGATCACGTATTGATCGTCCAGTTGGGCAATCGAGCCGGTCAGCATGGCGGCGCTGCCGGTTCGCTGGCAGACCTCGCGCGTGACCTCCGGCGTCAATCGGGCACCGGCGGGTCGAACCATCAGCTTCAATGTCTGATTCACTTTGCTATCGGAAACCATGGCGAGGAATGGTGATTGCTCCAACTGGATGGCAAGTCCTTGTTTCAGGGTGTCGTCGAATACCGGGTCGCCGGTCTCGTTATCGAAGTCAGCCAGCACGATGGTGTCTTTCTCAGTGAGCACCGGGGTGTTGTGAGCGCGCCAGTAGAGTCCCCCGCTTATCAATCCAGCCAGGACCATCGCAGCGCCGATCCAGACAAAACGACTTCGCCAAACGCGAGAGCGCGACCGGTGAACATCGGCGAAATCACCCATCGGCTCTGTCGTGACTTCCGCGTGCGGCACAGCCACCTGATAGTTGGGCGCCGTTGCTCCCGCCACCACCGCGGGCCCTTCCGCCCCACTTCCAATCGCGATTGGGACACGGCCGGAGTCGGACTCGACCAGCCTGGGCCCCGGCAAAGTAATGGTTTTCGATTCAATCGGCGCGATAAAGCGGTATCCGTGGCGATGGACGGTTGCTATGTAGAGCGGCTGGCTTGCGTTGTCCCCCAGAGCTATCCGGATTTGCTGGATGCACTGGTTCATGCGGCGCTCAAAGTTGATATCGGTTTCTTCCCCCCAGAATTCCTGCTGGATTTCTTCCCGGGTCACGACTTGACCGGCGCGGCTGGCAAGCAAAACCAAAAGCCTGAAGGGTTGTGGCGCCAGCTTGATGACTATCGCGGACTTACGCAGCTCTTCGGTGTCGAGATTGAGCTCGAAGACGCCGAAGCGAAGAAGGTGCTGCGTGGCGCTCAAAGTGGCGACCTTCACGTGGAAGCGCGAAGAGTGCGTGGATTATAACGCTACCGCTACCGCAATCCATCGACATTTCTTTTACATTTCCCCTCAAACCCTCGATTTGTCAGAGGATTGGCCGATCATCCCCCGATCATTTCCTAATCACCCAAAAATCAGACGTTAGGGCCTTGAACGGTGGAAGAAAGTGGCGCATTGTGCGCCCACGAAAGCGGGAAATTGAGCAAACGCTCGACGAACTGCTTTCGGGGACGCTGCAGGCAGGGGATAACGAATCCACTTCCGGCAGCAAACGCAAACCACGGCAGTGCGACCTTGCCGGCGGAACAGAGAAGAAAGGAGGCCGCCATGAAAGCACAAACAGTTCAAAGCAAAACAACAACTCTGGGGCCGTTCCTGACCCTGATTCTGTCGTCGCAGGAAGCCAAGTGTGAAGACGAAGGTTCGCGGGAGGCGAGCGGTGATAGGAGGACTGGGTTCGGCGCGGTCATCGGCAGCGCCGGGGACGTGGCGGAAGCGCAGTCCGATCAGCCGGTGATGGTCAAGCTGGGGCCGATGCTGAGCCTGTTGACGATGTTGCGCCGCCGCAGTCCGCGCCGCGATCGCCCTCGCTGGCACGGGACAACTTTACCGCGGGGATGCGTGATGGTGGTGCGCTACTCGTCGCGGTGAACGTGTGGAGGGTAGAGGCGTGTTTCTGCTTGGTTTCGAGCAGAACGCCGCCCGAGTGAGGAGCAGCTACGCGGTGACGTTGCTCCCCATTCATCAAGACTGATCGCCGCCACAACCTATGACCAACAGGAGGTCAGTATGAAACGTAGAATCTCTTTAATCAAACGACTGGTGGCGACATTTTGGCTGGCATCACTGTGCGTTCCGCAATCGAGCTGGGCGCAAAAGAAAGAGACCGCCGCCTGGACGCCAAGTGCGCCGTTCCAAGGATCACCGCAAGTGCCACCAAATAAGCCGCCTAAGCCGCCTAAGTTCCTAACCCTTGGCCTGCAGTATGAAGATCCGAACAATAAAGGGCAGGCAGTCACTGGCAATGTTCAGATTACCGTAGCCAAGTGGGATCGGCCCCCCAAAGGAAAGGAAACCTTTTTTGAAGCTCAGCACCGAAAAGCAAAGGCCATAGCTGACGCCATCAACAATGCGAATCTAGGCAACGTCAAGGCTAACTTGGGCCCCGATACCATGATTGTCAAGTGGCCTGGGCGAAATGGGTGGATAGTGATTCCCGTTCCAATAGCACAGACAGTAACGATAACTAACCTATTTTCGACTCCTAAGAAACCAACTTATTGGCAGTTGATTGGGCCCGACGTCACTCGGGAGATCGGTAACGGTGTAGTGCCTGGTCCCAGGCTAATACCCAACCCGGAGTATAAGGGCACCATGGACGGTGCCCGCTCCGGCATGTCGACAGGAGTGGATCCGTTCGGCGAACCATCTGTTATCGCATTCGGATTCTACTCCAGCAAGGGCGAGGTCGTTGAGGTGGCAACGCTTGTGGGAGCGGAGGGCCTGAGCGACAGCGAAATCCTAGGCGAGCTCGCCTCGCAATTCAACTCCCTCTGCGAGGACTGCGGTCTCACGGCCGTCTACAACCCCACATCCGACACACTCGGCTTCGATCAGAGTCTCGGGGGGGATCGAATCTTCTTTATGGCCGATACGGATACAGGCGTCGGATTCGGCATGTCGGTGAGTGCACCGGTCGATACTAGTGAAGCGGTAATTGATCCATAACGAAAATAGGGGCGAGCCGGGTGCCTCACGAAAGCCTCTTTTACTTGGGTAGGATTCTGGTGAGGAGCAAGCTGCGCGGTGAAGTTGCTCCTCACTATTCAAGATCAATCGCCGCTCCAACCTACGAGTATAAGGAGTTATTATGAAAGATACACGGACTATCCAGCTTCTTGCCAAAGTAAGCCTCGGGTTTACGGTTCTGGCGGTTTCCGTCATCGTGGGGCCTCGAGCCTCGGCTCAGGCTATCCAACGCATATCCATTGCTAATTCTGACATTGATGCAGCGTACCACGGGCAGGTTCTTGCCACAAAGGACCCGACTCCTATTCAGCTGACCTTCACGCGCCTGCCGCCGCCGATGGCGCTCAGAGCTTGGCTTCAATTTCGCCTTTATCCCGCGCACACGGGTTTCAACACGGCTGAGTTTGACCTGAGCCCCAAGAACGTCAAGAACCTCGTACTAGCCTGGAAGTTTGCGAGAGAGGATGAGGTCAACTCTTCACCAGCGGTGCGCGACGGCACTGTCTTCTTCGGCTGCGAAGACGGGAGCGTGTACGCCGTGACGAACGGAATCCAGGTGTGGCAGCGCAAGACCGATAGCCATGTCTCGCTCTCGTCGCCAGCAGTGGCTGACGGAGTGGCGTATATCGGATCTCATGACTGGAATCTCTATGCGCTGGACGCCAAAGACGGAACCCCGCTCTGGAAGTTCAAGGCTAAGGATGAAATCAATTCCTCGCCGGCAGAGGTAGATGGCGTGATATACGTCGGGTCCATAGATGGCCACCTGTATGCGTTGGACGCAAAGAATAAAGGAGCAAAGCTATGGGAGAAAGGGACAAAGGGTGCTGTTCAATCTTCGCCAGCGGTAGCGAACGGCATTGTATACATTGGGGACGACGCCGGTATGCTTTGGGCCTTGGACGCAAAGAATAAAGGAGCAGAGCTCTGGACCTTCAAGGCCAAAGACGCCATCCAATCTTCACCGGCAGTGATAGGCGGTGTAGTTTACGTTGGGGCCAACGACCACAATGTGTACGCACTCGATGCCAAGTCTGGGAAACAGCTCTGGGTGTTCGACAAGGCGAAAAAACTGATCGACTCTTCGCCGGCAGTAGCCAACGGAGTGGTGTATGTCGCGTCTTGGGATCAGAAAATATACGCACTAGATGCCAAGTCTGGGAAACAACTCTGGGCGTTCGAGACGGGGAACTCTATCGACTATTCTTCGCCGGCTGTAGCCAACGGCGTGCTGTATGTTGGATCCAGCGACGGCAATCTGTATGCCCTTGATGCTAAGAAGGGAACAGAGCTCTGGAAGGGCAAGACAGCAGGAGGGGCCATTAAGTCTTCGCCAGCGGTGGTCAACGGTACGGTATATGTCGGGGGAGGTGATGGCCTCTACGTTTTTGAGCTTCCCCCCCAATAAGACGCTTAGTCGCCCTTCCCCACCCAAGCCGGCCTTTGCATGGTGGGGATTTCGGCGACGCCATTGTTGATGGAAGTGCGAGTCCTCAGAGCCGCAAGCTCGCAAGGTACCAGGGTACGAAGTTAAGGAAGGGAGGTTCCGCTTAACGAGGTGCGTCATGGGCTCGATGAGATTCTTGTTCGTTTACGGTGCTGGATAGCGTGGGCGATCATGCTGGTAGTAGCGGTTGCCATTTACTTTGTCTGCCGCGGACGCCGCTACTTCCTGCCGCATGGGTGGCGCGGATGGGTGATCTTCTGCGTGGCGATTATCGTGGCTGTACCCACGGGCGCTTTTCTACTTCGGATTACGCCGCTACAGGCTGTCTATCCGAAGACGAATCAGCCGGCCCCGGAACTTGGGTTCCACTTGTTGGACAGCCGCGGTGCGCGCAATCTGCACGATTACAAGGGCAAAGTGGTATTGCTGAATGTCTGGGCTACCTGGTGCAAGGGCTGCCGCCAAGAGATGCCTGATCTCGACAAGTTGCAGCAACAATATGCGAGCCAGGGCGTAGTCGTGATTACGGTCTCGGACGAACCACCGGCCGATATCTTGAAGTTCGGAGCGCTTAAGTCCATGCATACCGTCAATGCCTATGTTGAACAAGGGCAGAAGTCATCACCCCTGCTGGCGTGCGCGATAGGTCTTCCGGCCACCTACATTATCGATTCCCAAGGTGTGTTACGCGAAACTCTGTCGGGTTCGCACGACTATGCTTTCTACGAGCAGCGCATAAGAAGCTATCTCAATCCGGTCGGTTGACCGGTGCTGCCGGCTGTCCAAGCTTCTTTTGCTTGGGTGAGGATTTTGCTCCCAACTCACTTCCGAAGACTTCCTTATGGGTGCCCCGTTCCAGCCGACCCTGGCCAGGGCGGGGCAGTCACGTCTCCGGTAGAGACCGATGGTTATCCCACAATGTGGTATATCCCACGTTGTCATATATCGTCACTCGCCCGCCTGCGCCGCCTCCGGCGACGCCGCCTTGGGATTGGTGACGCGGTCGATGATTTCCTGGGCGAGCTGGCGATAGGCCTCGGTTCCGCGGGCATGCGGGTCGTAGAGCAACGCCGGTTTGCCATGGCTGGGCGCTTCGGCGAGTCGGATGTTGCGCGGGATCGCGGTCTGGCACATGAGGTCACCGAAGAAGCCGCGCAGCTCGGCGGCCACGGACTGCGCCAGGTTGGTGCGCTCGTCGAACATGGTAAGGACCACGCCTTCGACGGCGAGCCCGGGGTTGAGCTCGACGCGGATGCGGTCGATGGTGTCGAGCAGCTCGGTGACACCCTCGAGCGCGAAGTACTCGGCTTGCATCGGAATGAGGACGGTGTCGGCGGCGACCAGGGCGTTGAGGGTGAGCAGGTCGAGCGCGGGGGGGCAGTCGAGCACGATGAACTGGAAGGCGTCGCGCACGGGTTCGAGCGCGTGGCGCAGGCGATACTCGCGACGGTCGAGCGGGACGAGTTCGATGTTGGCGCCAAGCAGATTTTTGTGCGCCGGAACCAGGCTGAGGTGGTCGAGCTCGGTGGGGAGCGTGGCGTGCTGGGCGGTGAGCTCTCCCATGATGACCTGGTAGGTGCTGGGGCGGTCGGGGTCGCGGAGGAAGCCGAGTCCGCTGGAGGCGTTGGACTGGGGGTCGCAGTCGACGAGGAGGGTGCGGCTGCCGAGCGAGGCGAACGAGGCCGCGAGGTTGATGGCGGTCGTCGTCTTGCCGACGCCGCCCTTCTGGTTCGTGACTGCGATGATGCGTCCCATGATAAGCCGGAAGGCTGGAAGCTAGAAGCTTAGACTGCGGCAGGGGCAGCGGGCAATGACGGAGCGAGGCACCGGGGAAGTTTTCCGAGGAAAAGCTGTGCAAGACTCGAATGAGAGGGCCGAAGATGCTGATTCAGCGGGGCGTGGCCGCGGATGAGATTGTGAGAATCGTCGTAAGCGGGGAGGAACGTTCCACATGGAACATTTTGTCTTTTGGGACGAGGTGGGAGGTAATCCGGCCTGCTCGCTCTTACCCCCCAGTAAGCTGGTTTTCAGGAATCTTGCGGCGGAATAACAAGTGAACGTTGGAAGCCGTGGGAGAAATGTTCCACGTGGAACATTTCCAGCGCGTTCGGTCGGCCTCAGCGAATGCGCGATTGGCCTATCATGGGCATAAACGCCTCCCGGTCCCTTGGGGGCGCGGCCTCCCCGTAAAAATGTTCCACGTGGAACATTTTGAGTGGATTCGCTCCTCTTGATGTCTTCCACTTCGTTGATCTGACCAATCGACGTCTGATTAATAGTCGTGCTATGACTTCCTATTCAAAGTCGACTAAATCGTTAATATTATGTTTATAATCAGTAACCTACTCATATTTACGCCGCCACCTTTACATTCCTAGCTGTGATAAAGCGTCGCCAGGCGATTCACTGTTCCCGCTATTCGCCGCTGCTTTATTGCAATCATGTTAAAAATGTCTTGACTTTGCGACAGAGTAAGAGCACTATCCCCACAATCACACCGAAGGATGGCGCTGTTCGGCTATGCGAATACGTCGCATTCGGTCACAAGGTGGGACCACTTCGTAGCCCTTTCGAGGCGGGGCGATCAAGCAGTTTCGAAGGTTACGCAATCAGGCAGGGAGCTCCTGTGCCTGCCCGCTGATCAGATGGCGGACTGGCAGGAGTAAGGAAGCCTTTCCCCGGGCCCTATTGATTTTGGCATCATTCTTTCTTCGTCCTTGGCTCATTGCTGTTTATCTGGCCACCCTCGCTCTCTTCGAGCCAAGGCAACTAGCTTCCCAAAAAATCCAATGGGGGACTCTCTCATGCGACGCCTGGGTTTCACCAGAAGTACCGCCACGATTTTCAACTCGTCCATGCTCGCCGTGGGCGTACTCATATTCTGTACTCTACCGGTAACAGCCCAGGACAGCTCTTCGCCTGCACCGACTGTGAGCCAAGCGGATGGTTTTGCGGTGTCGGAGCCCGTGCGCGAATTGGCCAAGTTGCCTCGCGCCACGCAGTACGGCTTTCACGAGGCCGTCCCGGTCCGTCGCATTCCCAAGCGTGACTTCGGTGTCGCCGTGGACCCAGTCGAGCAGAGAACTACCATCAGCCGGCCGAGTGTCGACTACAGCATCGGCTTGGATTTCCTCGGTGTAGGTACCGGCTTCCCCGGCTACACAGTCCCCCCCGATGCCCCTCCCCCCGATACGAACATGGCGGTAGGCGATACCCAACTCGTCCAAGCGGTCAACACTTCATTCGCAGTATTTAACAAATACAACCCGAGCGACTACGTCGGCCCTATCGATGGCAGTCTCCTATTTGGAGCGTTGGGTGGATCATGCGCGGCCAACAACAGCAGCATGAGTGTCCAGTGGGACAATGCTGCCCATCGATGGCTACTGGCTCAGAACACATCGTACGGACCCCCTTACCACGCATGCGTGGCCGTGTCCACCACTGCCGATGCTGCGGGTACTTACTATCTTTACGTGTTTCCGATAACCATCGGAACGAGCCAACCTTTTCCCGCGGATCCGAAGTGGGGACGCTGGATCGACAGCTGGACGCAAACGACTAACAACTTCGACACCCTCCTCTACTTCCCTCTCGGCCCTGGCATTTGCGTGTATCAGAGGTCGGGAATGCTCGCCGGCAGTCCCTCTCCCAAGCAAGTCTGCTTTCAGCTTGCAGGAATAGCATGCAGTTTTGGAGGCACATGCCAAAGCAGCTTATTGCCCGCCGATATCGACTCACCAACCAATCCGCCGGTAGGCGAATGCCAATTCTTGATCGGTAGCGTCGCTGATGTGACTAACCATAACCTGTCCCTGTACTCGGTTTGCATTGACTGGCTGCACCCGAGTGACCCGAGAAGGACCTACATCACCGGCGACAACAATTCTCAGCTCACCACCGTGCCAACCTATACCCTTCTTTGCACCGATCCGTTTGGCCAGTGTGTTCCGCAAAAGGGCACTACGAATCAGTTGGACTCGCTCGACGATCGTCTGATGTACCGCTTTGCGTACTACAACGATACGGTGCCGGGCAAGCAGCACTGGTACGTGAATCACTCCGTGAAAGCGTCTAGTAACCAGATCGGTGTCCGCTGGTACGAGTTCCAGGCGCCCCAGATTGCTGTTATGCCTCCGGCTCTTATGTCGGGTCCGTTCCAGTCAGGTACTTGGGCACCGGACTCGAATTACCGTTGGATGGGTTCCATCGCCGGGGACCGAAACAACGATATTCTGCTGGGCTATAGCCTTTCGAGCTTGACCCTTTATCCGTCGGTAGAAGTTGCCGGGCGTCTGAAAACCACACCGGCGGGCAACTTGGAACCTGAGGTTTCAGTAGTTGCGGGGACAGGGTCGCAGAGCGGATCAAATCAAGCGTGGGGCAGTTACAGCGCAATGCGTTTAGACCCGGATGGCTGCACCTTCTGGTACACGCAAGAGTTTTATCAAGTGAAGGATCGAATGGCCTGGAGCACCCAGATCGCATCCACCAAGTTTGCGAACTGCCAGAATCCTGCCTTCAATGGCTACATTGAACTTTGCAAGCAGACGGATCCAGACTACCCAGTCAGCGGCACATTCAGTTTCACGTTAACCGCCCCATTTTTCAGTTCACTCCCCATAGCGGTTCCCGTGGGCTCCTGCTCGCCACCTATTCAGGTCCCTTCCGGTCTCATCACGATTAACGAAGCGCCCCAGATCGGGGTTGGGGTCGAAAATGTCAGTGCATATTCGGATGGGCCATTCGGACAAATTGATGAACTGTATTCGTGGACTTTCCCGAATCAAACCGCCACGGTGATGGTCCAGCCGGGCGGCGTCAGTCTGGAAACAGTTGCTACGTTTACGAACTATGCAGCTCCTCCGGGTTCGTTGAAAATCTGCAAGATCGCTGGCTCGCCAAGCTTGGTCGGTATGCCCTTTACCTTCACGGCCAGCGACGGAACGACCATCCACAGGGATACCGTAAACGCAGGTCCGCCGCCGGGTGGCAACTGTGTCGTAGACGGCACCTGGCCTGTTAATGACCCGGTGACTGTCACGGAAACTTCTATTCCTTCCGGCGTTTCGGTGTCGAGCATCACAGTTGAACCGCCGGATCGGGGCGGGCCGCCAGACCTCCAGCACGGGAAAATTGTCGCTACCATCGGAAGCGGCTTCACCGAAGTGGATTTTACAGACACTGTCACGGTGCCCCCTGGCTCCTGCCAGCCGTCCGAGTCGTTATCCGTAATGGTGGTTCCCTCGGGCAGCGGGTGCGACCTCCCAGGTGGCTGTGTAGTCGCGTGGGTTCCCCAGGCTAGTTGGCAAAACGGGGCGAAAGGCGTAGCGGTCGCCAATGTTGAAGGCCACTACATTGCTACGGCGCCCAGGTTTGTAGCGAATCTAGACGACTACATCAATGCTTGCGCTTCGGATCCCGTATTGAACCCGCCCGAGACGGTGTGTACCGCCAGTGGCGCTACCCACAACAGCAACAACCTGTACGTGATCAAACAAAACAATCCTCCAACAGCTCTACCACCGATACACACCGCCGGTTTGGGAACCATAAATTTCGGCTGTTGCGCTGCTGCCTGTACTAACTGCGGAATTGCGATGGATGCCGTTCATCACAAGGCAGTAATTGCACTCAGCCTCGACGACGGGTACCCGGGGTTCCAGTTCCTGAACCTGCTCACCGGTATGATGGAGACACCGGCCATCCACTCGGATGCGAACCAAATTTCGGAAGATCCACTGATCGATCCGATAAGCAACAGGTTATTGTCACCTGCCGAAGGCAAATCCTGTAATCCCGTCCCTCCGGATGGTTGCTACCCCAACTATGAGATCGCCGACATCACATACCCAGTGGGTGCGAACTCCACATTACAGTTTTACGAGAACCGATTGGACAATCAGATCGGATTTCCTCCTGGTGGTGAGCCTGATTCGGCGGCCGAAGACTGTCACGCCCAGATAATTCTTGCATCGATAGAGTTAGGGAATCCTCCGCCTTCCACGCCGTACATCGCCGATTTGACAAAGGCAGCTTTCACGCCTGGCGTTGGCGGCGCTGGCGGCACGTGGAGCGATACCTACCAGGCCTTTTATCCCCTGTCGGGATCCCTTCTGGGTATTGGCGGCGAACACCCGGCCACTGGGCCTATCGCGGTGGCACAGGGAACATCTCATGAGGGGGTTCTGGGACAGGAATCCTTCCATACGTCGCTAAACCCCGCCAACACCATCACGGCTTTCAGGCTTAAATTGCCCTTTGACGCCAGCGCACCTTATGACGACTGGGTGACTTGCAATCTTGGACCGCCCTCTCCACAGATACCATTTGCACAGGGACAGGATCCACACACCCTGAGCGCATATCAGAGCCCGAACAAGGACCTCCATGACGGCACCTACCACTCCTTTGCCGTGCTCGCGAACCAGCCACCCGCCAGCACCATCGCGGTAGTTGACTTGGATCTGATGCTGAACACCAACACCGTGCCGCGGTACAACGGAACCCACGTCTGCTCAGGAGGAATACCAGTTGGTACGCCAGGCACCCTTCCCTCCCCCTCGGTAGTGTGGTTCCAACCGTTGAACTAGGGCGGGTTAACACTAACTAGGTATCTAAGAGCCTCGACGATCAGGGCGAAGTGGAGGAAGGCGAGAAAGACCAGATCCAGTTTGTCGAAGCGCCTGGTGCCCCAGGTTCGCCCTTCTCTTGGGCTAACCTGGGTTTCATCCGGCTTCCCCTTTCTCTTGCGCTAGCCCCCACTCTCATCTACTCCCCCCCACGCTTGACACCTTCCTCCGCCCGTTTTACTGTTAGCGCCCACTGGGGGTTCTGCTGGAAATGTCGCTGTCTCCGGTCACCGAACTCGACGACGAACTCGAACAGGCGGGCAAACCTGCCGGCCCGTGCGCCATGGTCGTCTTCGGCGCCACCGGCGATCTCACCATGCGCAAGCTCGTCCCCGCGCTTTACAACCTGGAGAAGGCCGGACTCCTGCCCCGTGAATTCGCCGTCCTCGGCGTGGCCATCGACGACCTCAGCCTCGACGAGTTCCGCAAGAAAGCCACCCGCTTCCTGCAAGCCGAAGATCACGGCAGCGAGGCCTGGGACCGCTTCCAGCAATGTCTTCACTACCAGCGCGGCGACTTCGGCGACGACGCCACCTACACCAAGCTAGGCGAAGCCCTGGCCGAAATCGACCAGCAGCACGGCACCAGTGAGAACTATCTCTTTTATATGGCGACCTCGCCCAAGTTTTTCTGCGACATCGTCCAGCACCTCGGAAGCTCGGGCCTGTCCAAACAAAACGATGGTCACTGGCGCAGAGTGGTTATCGAGAAGCCCTTCGGACAAGACCTCGACTCCGCACTCGCACTAAATCAAAACATCAAGGAAGTGCTCTCGGAAAAACAGATTTACCGCATCGACCATTACCTCGGCAAAGAGACCGTGCAGAACATCATGGTCTTCCGCTTCGGCAACGGCATCTTCGAGCCCATCTGGAACCGCCGTTACATCGATCACGTCGCCATCACCAATGCCGAAACCGTTGGCGTCGAGATGCGTGGCGGCTACTTCGATGCTGCCGGTACTCTGCGCGACATGGTTCCCAAACCACATGATGCAGCTCATCAGCCTCACCGCAATGGAACCTCCGGCGTCCTTCAGTGCCGACGCCGTGCGCGACGAGCAGGCAAAGGTCTTGAACGCCATCCAGCCGCTGAGCTCGGAAGATGTGCTGCACCAGGCTATCCGCGGCCAGTATGGCGAGGGCGTCATCGCCAAGGAAAAGGTCCAGGCCTACCGCTCCGAGCCTGGCGTTTCGCCGGAGTCGAAGACCGAAACCTTCGTCGCCATGAAGCTGAACATCGACAACTGGCGATGGGCAGGCGTTCCGTTCTACCTGCGGACCGGCAAGCGCATGGCCAAGCGCCACACCGAGATCAACATTCAGTTCAAGCGGGCGCCGTTTCAACTGTTCCGGCAAACTGCCGTGCATAAACTTCAGACCAATCGCCTGGTCATTCAGATCCAGCCCGACGAAGGCATGTCGCTCGGCTTCGGCGCGAAAATTCCCGGCGCTCAGCTTCGCCTGGGCTCGGTGGAGATGAGCTTCGAATACGCAAAGTATTTTGGTGCCGAGCCCTACACCGGCTACGAGGTATTGCTCTACGATTGCATGATCGGCGATGCCACTTTGTTTCAGCGCGCCGACATGGTCGAGGCAGGCTGGCGAATTCTCGATCCCGTTCTCGACGTCTGGAAGGCGCTGCCCGCCCGCAATTTTCCCAACTACGCCTCTGGCTCGTGGGGGCCCAAAGAGTCGGATGACCTTATGCAACGCGACGGTCGGCACTGGAGGAAAATCGAATGATCCTCGCCGGCGATATCGGAGCAACTAACTCGCGGCTCGCTGCCTTCGACACCGAGGGCAACCGCCTGCTATGTGCGGTCGAAAAGGTCTATCCCAGCAAGGAGCATAAAGGTCTGGCGGAAATCGTCGCCGACTTCACCCGCACCGAAGGCATACCCGCGCAGTCGGCATGCTTTGGAGTCGCTGGCCCGGTGCGCGGAGGCCGCAGCAAAATCTCCAACCTTCCATGGATCATCGACTCGCGCGAGCTTGCCGCGCAGCTGAAACTGCGCACCGTCGGACTCATCAACGATCTCGAGGCCTTCGCCTACGGCATCGACGCGCTGGAGTCGAAGGACTTCGTCACCTTGAGCGAAGGCGCAAGCGACGCCGAGGGCAACACTGCCGTCGTCTCGGCCGGCACTGGGCTGGGCGAAGCCGGCCTCTACTGGGACGGATTCCGTCATCATCCCTTCGCCTGTGAGGGCGGACACACCGAATTCGCTCCCAAGAGCGATCTTGAGATCGAGCTGCTTCAATACCTGATGAAGAAGTACCAGAACCAGCACGTGAGTTATGAACGTATTCTCTCCGGCCCCGGCATCAAGAACATCTACGATTTCCTGCGCGACACTTCGAAAGCAGAAGAACCTGCCTGGCTGAAAGAGGAACTGGCAAAGACGTCTGATGCGTCCGGCACTCGTCTCGCAGTTGGCGCTGGCCAAGAAAGCCGCCATCTGCGAGCAGGCTCTGTCGATATTCGTCAGCGTCTTCGGCTCCGAAGCCGGCAACTGCGCGCTTAAGTTCATGGCTACGGGAGGCGTCTTCGTCGCGGGCATCGCCGCAAAAATCGTGGCCACCATGAAGGAAGGGACCTTCATGAACGCCTTCCTCGACAAGGGCCGCATGAAACCTCTGCTACAAGAGATACCGGTCAAGATCGTCCTCAATGACGACTCCGGCCTGATCGGTGCGGCCCGCTTCACCCTGGTCCAAAAAGCCTTCCGCGCGTAACGCGTTCTACCCGCAGCCCCGGCGTTGAATCTCGAAGGACGTACCGTAAGTTGAAGTACCCAGAACCGAGTACCGCTCTGCGGGACGGCGTCAGGATAGCCCAGCGCTTCAGCGCTGGGTAGGCTTCCATTTAATAATTGAGCCCCTTCAGGGGCGGCGCTGTTTCTTGTCCGCCGCAAATCCGTAGCTTGACAACCCAGGTAATTACGCCTGACCTGCATCTCAATCCGCGAAATTCCTATCCGTGCGATTCGTGAAAATCCGTGCTTAAGCTTCTTCTCCGCGACACCCCCGCCTTCCGCGGTTAATTCTTCCCATATAATCTTCGCAAACAGGAGGGCGATTGGCCCCGCCAACTTCGCGATCCCGCACTAAACCTAAACCTCAAGCGCCCGCCCCCCGTTGGCTGCTCCCCTCGGTCCTCTTTCTCGTCGCGGCTACCGTCGCGCTGTACGCTCCCGTAAATCATCACCCGTTCCTTAACTACGATGACGACGAATACGTAACCGACAACGTGCACGTGAAGGCGGGCCTTACCGTCGACACCGCCGCCTGGGCCTTCACCACGTACGACGCCGCCAACTGGCATCCTTTGACCTGGCTGTCTCACGCTCTCGATTACCAGCTCTTTCAACTCGACCCCGCCGGCCATCACGACGTCAATCTCCTGCTCCATGCCTTGAACGTTGCGCTGCTTTTCTGGGTGCTGTGGCAAGCCACCGGCTATCCCGGCCGCAGTTTGATGGTCGCCGCGCTATTCGCCCTGCACCCCATCAATGTTGAATCGGTGGCGTGGATCGCCGAGCGCAAGAACTTGCTGAGCATGTTATTTTTCCTGCTCGCATTAGGCGCATATCGCTGGTACGCGCGTCGGCCGTGCGTTGCACGCTACGCTGTCGTCACTCTGTTCTACGTTCTCGGATTGATGTCGAAGCCCCAGGTCATCACCCTGCCATTCGTTTTATTGTTGTGGGACTATTGGCCATTGCGGCGAATGGCGATACCGGGCGTACGCTCCGCCGACTCCACCGAGCCTGCGCTCTTCCCGCAGAAGAGTTTTGCGTGGCTGCTGAAAGAGAAGATTCCGCTCTTTGCTCTGGCGATCGTTAGCGCAGTCATCACCATGCGGGCGCAACGCCTGGGCGGCGGCATCACTCCTGACAGCGCTTTCTGGCCTCGTCTCGCGAACGCTTTCGTCTCCTACGCAAAATATTTAGGACAGCTATTCTGGCCCACGCGTCTCGCCCCGCTCTATCCTTATTCACCGAATTCGCTCCCGCCGTGGCAAGTTGCGGCCGCCGCTCTTCTTCTCGCAGCCATCACCGCGCTGGTCATCGTCAACCGCCGTCATCGCTATCTCCTCGTGGGATGGCTCTGGTTCTTGGGCACGCTCGTGCCCATGATTGGTCTGGTGCAAGTCGGCCGCCAAGCCATGGCCGACCGCTATGCCTATATGCCCTTCATCGGCCTGTTCATCATGCTCTGCTGGGGACTTGGCGACCTGGACAAGCGGCGTCGCATTTCTGTCGCGTGGCAGGCGGGCGCTTCTGTAGCGGTCTTGCTGGTGTTGGCAGCGCTCACTCATCGCCAGCTCGCTTTTTGGGACGACAACGAACGCCTATGGACGCACACGCTTGCAGTCACCAACGTAAACTACCTCGCCGAAGACAACCTGGGGCGCGCGCTGCAAGCGCAAGGCAAGCCGCAGGAGGCGATGTCCCACTTTGTCAGAGCGGCGGAAATCGAGCCGTCTTACGTCTTCGCCCACATTCACATGGGAATCTACCAGCATCAGCAAGGCAACTTGCAGGATGCTTTGCGGCAATACCAGCAGGTCATAACTCTCACCGCCAACGACGTCGAGCACTACGCCGAGGTCCGCTACGAAATCTTCGTCAACATGGCATCGGCCTACAGCGCTCTGGGAGACGCTGTCCACGCCCGTGAGTGCCTGCAGTCTGCCCTGAATCTCAACCCTGACAACCCCGAAGTGTGGACCAGCCTGGGCATTCTGGCTCAGAAGACTGGGGACGTCGAGGCCGCCGTCCGCGCCTATTCGCAAGCCGTCAAACTTCAACCCACGCAGCGCGGTTATCAACTTCTGGCGCGGGCCTTGCAACAGGCTGGTAAGCAGCAGGAAGCCCAGGCAGCCTGGCAGCAAGCCATGGCCCTTTCCGATGCCACGGCTCCGCCTCGCTAGCGATGTGAGCGTCCGATGGCCGGGGAAGACGAAACCCAACCACGGATTACACGGATGAACACGGATTTTTCCCTAGAAAAGACCTATCCGTGAGATCCGTGAAAGTCCGTGGTTAAAAACTCCGATCCGCGAGCTCCGCGTAATCCGCGGTTGAATTGCACTCCTTCCATTTACAATCTCCAAGCCATGCATAAGCGCCGTCTCTACCCCTTCCTCTTCCTGCTCGCGGCTTTATCCCTACATGCACAAGACGGCGTCTACAATCCCGTTGCCGACCCCAAGGCCATCGTCAAGGTCGATCACGCTCGCTTCACCATCCTCACGCCGCAACTCATCCGCATGGAGTGGGCCGCCGACGGCAAGTTTGAAGACCACGCGTCGCTGGTATTCCTGAACCGCAATCTGCCGGTACCGAAGTTTGGCGCCACCAGTGACAAACCCGGCGCAGTAAACATCCACACCGACGCCTTGGACTTGTCCTACACCGGCCACGGCAAGTTCACGGCCGCAAATCTCACGATCACCTTCACCCTGAACGGCCAGAAAGTCACATGGCATCCCGGTACGCCCGACACCGGCAACCTGATGGGCACCACGCGCACGCTCGATGGCGCACTCGGCGCGAAAACCAAGGAGCCCATCGAGCCCGGCCTCATCTCGCGCGATGGCTGGACGCTGGTGGACGACTCCACGCGCCCGCTCTTCGACTCCGACGACTTCAGCTTCGTCAACGGCGAGAACAGTCCGTGGCCCTGGGTCATGCAACGCCCTGCCGGCGAGCGTCAGGATTGGTATTTCTTCGGCTATGGTCACGATTACAAGCAGGCGCTGGGCGATTACATTCTCGTCGCCGGGCGCATCCCGCTGCCGCCTCGCTTCGCCTTCGGCGCGTGGTGGTCGCGCTATTGGGCCTACACCGATCAGGAACTCGACGATCTGGTGCGCGGTTTTCGCCAGAATGACGTGCCCCTCGATGTCTTGGTCATCGACATGGACTGGCACCCCACCTTCGGTCCCAGCGGCGCCGGCGAGCATCCCCTCGATCAGTCCGGCCACACCATGGGTTGGAGCGGATACAGTTGGAACCGGCTGCTCTTTCCTGATCCTGAGCAATTCCTGAAGCACATTCACGAACAAGGTCTGAAAGCCACGCTCAATATGCATCCCGCGTCGGGCGTGCAGCCGTGGGAAGATGCCTACCCGCGATGGCCCGGCCATGGGCATCGATCCTGCCACCAAGCAGTACGTGCCCTTCGACATCACCAACAAGAAATTCGCCACCAACTATCTCGACCTGCTGCATCATCCGCTGGAAAAGCAGGGTATCGATTTCTGGTGGCTCGACTGGCAGCAGGAGGCCAACACCAAAACTCCGGGCGTCAATCCGACGTGGTGGCTCAACTACGTTCACTTCACGGACCAGGCCCGCGAGGGCAAGCGGCCTCTGCTCTTTCATCGCTGGGGCGGATTGGGCAATCATCGCTACCAGATTGGGTTTTCCGGCGATACCATTTCCGTGTGGGAGTCGCTGGCTTTTCAGCCGTGGTTCACCGCCACCGCGGCCAATGTCGGGTACGCCTACTGGAGTCACGACATAGGTGGACACATGCCCGGCGTGGTCGAACCCGAGCTGTACACGCGCTGGCTGCAGTTCGGCGCATTCAGCCCCATCCTGCGCACGCACACCACCAAGAATCCTGACGCCGAGCGCCGCATCTGGGCCTATCCCGAGCCTTACTCCGGCATCATGCGCGATGTCTATCATCTGCGCTACGCACTGCTGCCGTACATTTACACCGAGGCGCGTCGCACCTACGACACCGGTGTCGCCTTCCTGCATCCGCTTTACTACGACTGGCCCGAGGCGGCGGAGGCTTACAGCAACAAGAATGAATACGTTTTCGGCGCAGACATGCTCGTCAGCCCGGTCGTCGCGCCGGGCGACAAAATCACCGGTCTCGCCGGCGAGTCGGTGTGGTTGCCCGAGGGCGACTGGCTTGAATGGCAGACGGGCACGCCTTTTCACGGACCGGCTACAGTCCAGCGCAATTTTTCCATCTCGCAGATACCGGTCTATGTGCGCGCGGGTGCCATCGTTCCCGAAGCCCCGCCCATGCAGTACTCTAATCAGAAGCCGCTCGATCCGCTCATCCTGAATATCTTTCCGCTCGCCCAGGGACAAACTTCTACCTACACTTTGTACGAAGATGCTGGAGACTCGCGCGCGTATCAGCAGGATGCAGACGCGCGCACCGAGGTCCGCGCCATCGAAGATGCCGATGTTTTGTTGGTCGACATTGCCGCCACGAAGGGCACGTATCAGGGAATGCCGGCCGCCCGCGCGTACGAAATTCGGCTCCCCGGCGATTGGCCGCCCGGGTTGGTGATGCTCAACGGGCGCACTCTGAACTGGACCGCCAAAAAAGGTGGGCCCGGTTGGCACTTCGAAGGCAACACCCTGACCACCGTGATCGACGTTCCCAGCATGCCGGTGGACCAGCCTGTGTCGATTCGAATTGCGCAGGTCGCCACACTCATCTCGCGTCGCGCGGAACTTGCCGGATTCGCCGGGACCATGACGCGCCTGCGCGAGGCCTACGACGCGCTCAACCAGACGTGGCCGCTGGCCTGGTCTCCCGACGAACTCATCGACGCCATGCAGACCGGCGACCGCCTCAGCTATTTCCCGCAGAAGGCGGCGCAACAACTCACCCACTATCGCGAAGTGCTGCCCAAAGCCATAGCCAAAGCAAAAGAGCTGGAGAAACCTCCAAGCCAGGAACAGGTGAACGCCTTGGCAAAGAAATTCAACCTCGATCCCAACTCCGAGCTGGCGCGCCAGAAAGTCGCCGAGTTCAAGGACCGCGTCGCCCGTGCCAGCGCTGCCCTGGCCGACATCCCCACTCAGGCCCATTAGGGTATGTGTGAATGCTCAGTTTCATTTTCGCCTGCGGAGTACAACGCGCGGGAATCGAGTCCCGTAGGGATGGAAGTGAAGTTAGCCCAGGACGGAGCGAAGCGGAGTCCTGGGTGGGATCGGAAAAGAGTTCGAGTCCCGCAGGGACGGCACGGTTCTCGCGCACACTCCATCAGAGCCCGTGTACTCTGTTGGACCCGTCGCGCTACAAATCCAATTGCGAATATTTCTTATTAAAAAGACCTATCCGCGAGATCCGCGCAAATCCGCGGTTAAACATTCCAGACAATTACATTTGTCATCCTGAGCGACGAGTCCGGCCACAATTTCTGTTTGTCATCCCGAGCGACGAGCCCGCCGCGGGCGAGGAGTCGAGGGATCTGCGGTCCCCGCGCCTAACCGGACTCTGTCCACCCGCGCGCCGAACTCTCTCTTGTTCTGTCCCCGCTGCCTGAACCGGAGACCTGCCCGCAAAATTCTTATCCGTGAGATCCGTGCAAATCCGTGGTTAAGAAGTTTTGCCTCAACATGACTCGCGGAACCCGTCGCGCTATAAATCCAATTGCGAATATTTCTTATCAAATAGACTTATCCGCGAGATCCGCGCAAATCCGCGGTTAAACATTCCAGACAATTACATTTGTCATCCCGAGCGCCGCCACGCGCAAAAATCCCACCCGCAGTCCGCGCTGGGGGTGGGATTGGCAGGGAGCAGAAATCTACTTCTGCTTGGCGATGATCATCCCGGAAATCTTGTTGTAGGTGGCTGCAGGAATGATCTTCTTCGTCTTCAGGTCGGTCTTGCTGTGATACGGCCGTCCGTCGATGATCTTCTGCGAGTAGGCATCGCCGATACCCGGCAACGCCGACAGTTGTTCCTTGGTGGCAGTGTTGATGTCAACCATATTACTGGCCGACGCCATGGTCCCCGTCGAGGAACTCTTGCTGGCCGAACTGCTCTGCGCCAGGCAGATTCCAGCCAGCAGAAACAGGCTGATCACCACGGAGAGAATTCGAGTTGCGGCGGGTTTCTGAATCATGTTTTCTCCTCTTGATTTTCTATGCGTCCTTCTTGCTAAAGAGGCCACCCACAATGGACTCGGCCTTGCTCAGAAGGCCGCCGCTGTCGGTCGTTCCGCCAGCCGCTGCTGCGGCGGCAGCATCGCCGCCGGCCGCGCTGGTGCTTCCGCCCATCAAATCGTCAATGCCGGAGGCCAAAGGCGCAGGTAACTTCGTCTTAATGAATCCCACAACCGTGTTCACAACCGTCTGTGCCATGTCCTGCGACAGGCCGGTCTTCTGTTGTACTAACTGCACTAACTCGTTCATGACTGATTTCCTTTCGAGGGAATCGAGACTTGGCCCCTGCTGGCTGGGACAAATGCGCTCAATTCCGGCTGAAGAGATGCAGGCCTGACGGCGGCCTATGGGTTGCTTGGCAGAATTCAGTACACCCACACCCCAGTTATGTCGTGCGTAGCTTTATACACCCAGAGGTGCCCCTGATAGAAGATAAAAGTGGCGCCGGGCCCACCCAGTCCCGCCCTGCGGGACGGCGTCAAGATAGCCCAGGCCCCTTCGACTGCGCTCTCAGGGCTGGCTACGCGCAGCGGAGTCCTGGGCAGATCGGGAATCCCGTAGGAGGCCACAGTTCTCCCACAGAGACACACTCGCGAGTCGTGGGTGTCATGATTTAGAAATAGCGAGTTCCTCAGGGACCCACCCTTCGCCCAGTCGCTCGTTACGCGTGCGCAGTTGGAGAGTCGCCCACGGAATTCTGCCGAGCGAGACGGCGTCCGGTTGCCGTTGAAACAGCGCCGCCGACAATCGCTCGCCGCTTGCTACGCGGGCAAAGTTGGAGGGCGGCCAACCCAGTCCCGCCCTGCGGGACGGCGTCAAGATAGCCCAGGACGCAGCGTAGCGGAGTCCTGGGTAGCCCGGTAAAGGAGGACCGAGCCCCTTCAGGGGCGACACAGTTCTGCCTCTGTTGTCATGCTCGCAACCAATTCCACCCGTAACAATCAAAGAGCCTTATCCGTGTAAATCCGTGGTTAAGAAATCTTCACACCCCGGTCCCGCCTGCAATTACATTTCCCGCTGCGCTCAATCGATGTAAACTGCTGCGGGGAAAAATCGCCTGTGGCCGGCGATGGCAAATCCTTCTCAGGGGGAAATCAAATTCATGCGCGTTGTCCGAATGCTATTGGGTGTCCTTGTAATTGCAATTTTTGTGGCGCTGGGCTCCACCCCCGCCGCGGCACAAACCTGGCAGGTCATGAGCGCCGACTACGGCATCAAGAGCAATCGCGTTGATGTCACCAATACGGTACGGCGCCTGGTCAACGGACCCGACTTTCGCGTCAACAATTCCACCATGGGCATCGATCCCGCCCGCGGTGCCGACAAAGTCCTGCGTATCCACGCCCGCGCTCAGAATGGACAAATGCGCGATTTCAACTACAACGAGGGACAAACCGTCAACGCCCGCATGTTTACCGGTGGCGGCTATCCCGGAGGCGGTTACCCGGGAGGCGGCTATCCCGGCAATAGCCCCGGCAATCAACGCAATCTTCGCATTGTGCAAGCCAGTTATGGCTCCGGCAATCGCCGGCGCGATGTTACCAGCCGCCTGCAGAGCATGGTTCGCAACAATCGTCTGAGCGTGTTGGTCAACAACACCACCATGGGAGGAGACCCCGCCTTCAACCAGCCCAAGGACGTCATGGTCACCTACGACTTTCAAGGTCGAACCCGGACCACGACCACCCGGGAGGGCAGCAACCTGAACCTGCCGTGAAGATTGCAGACTGAAAACATCCGCCCAACTCCTGAACTTGTGACGCTCTGGGCTTCCTCCCGTATAGTGTTGTCACTTCCCGGAACTCATTCTTGCATGGGGTGTAAAGATGGAATTGCAAAATTTTCTGGCGGCGCTGGAAGAGCGCATCGCCCGCTACGACCTGTTGTGCCATCCTTACTACAAGGCTTGGACCGCCGGCCAGCTCACGCGTGACGACCTGCGCGAGTATGCCGCCGACTACTACCATCATGTGGCCGCGTTTCCTTCTTACCTGAGCGCGTTGCATTCCCGGCTCGACGACGGCGAACTGCGCCGCGCGGTACTCCGCAACCTCTGCGAGGAGGAGATCGCAGGGCGTCCGCACAGTGAGTTGTGGCTGGACTTTGCGGAAGGCATGGGCGCCGATCGCGACCAGGTTCGCCAGCGCGCACCGCTACCCGAGGTTCGTGAGTTGATTGCCGAGTTTCGTCAGGTCGCGCGTGAAGGCTCGACCGCGGAGGCGTTGGCGGCGTTCTACGCGTACGAGTCGCAGGTTCCGCGCGTCGCCAAAGCCAAGGCTGATGGCCTGGCCGAACGCTATGGCGCCGACGCCAAGACCTGCGGCTATTTCACGCTGCATCAGTTCGCCGACGTGGAACACGCACAAGTGTGGCATGACTTGCTGTCAGCGGAAGTGACCGCCCATCCCGAGCAGGCTTCCGACGCTTTGCAGGCAGCCGAGACCGCAGCCCAGGCGTTGTGGCACGCGCTCGATGGCATGGAAGCCCGGCGAATGGCGACGGTATAGAGGCTGTTCGAAACTCTGCTGGTCGGCCAACTGGTGGAAGAAGGTATTATCAGCCACCCCGCGGCGACAGGTGATAGCCCACACCTTTCAGGTGTCGGGAAGGCGTAAGTGAGAAATCCCGAGTCCGCTTCAGCGGGCTGCAGAGGTGTCGTAACAGCCTCCATAGGGGGAAGGGTTTTGGTGGGTCCCCCTGCTTCAGCAGGGGGAGCTGGACTTTAGAGTATGTGTGAATACTCAGTTTCGTGTTCGCGTGTGGAGTTGAACGCGCGAAAATCGAGCCCCGTAGGGGCGGAAGTGAAGTTAGCCCAGGACGGAGCGCAGCGCAGTCCTGGGTAGAGTCGAAAATGAGCCGGAGTCCGGTGGGGACGGCACGGTTTTCACACAGACGCTTCCGCCCTTTCCGGCAGACCCTTTCCCGACGCTCATGGCTGATTGGCCCTGTCCGTAACTCTATCGTCAACTCCTGGTTAGCTTTCGGATAGTTTGACTATCTCATCAGATAGCAGCGCTTTCCATCCACGCACAATCTCCCAAGCCTGTCAGCGCCGGCGTGCCTTGCTACTCGTTGCAATCGCAATAGCTTGCTCGAGGCCACCATGAGGAGGAAGGATCTTCCCCCTGTGGAAGAGCGATTGCTATCAAACAATAGGTACGCGCCACTCTTGGCCGTTGTGGAGTACCGAACCAGGACGAAATGGCGGTACTTGCCCGATCTGCTTGCCGTTTTTCGCGAACTCTGCCGCCATAGCCAGACCGGCAGTAGCTTTTCGGAGGAATCCATGAGCCACTTCGACGTAGCTGCTCCCGCTGCAGATAGCTCATTACCCAATTCAACCTCCGCCGCCCCCCAGTACGGACCGATCTACTCGGCTTATCCCAGGATGCTGGTCGGCTTCGGCTTGCTGGCGATATGGGGTGCGGCGCGGGTGGAAGCGTTGCGCTATGACGCCGACATAAAAAGTTCGCTTACTGCGGCAGCTTTATTGGCCGGTCTGGCGGGTTATGTCTACTGGATGTTCTGTATCCATCGTATTCACAAGATCCTGCGCGAGTACACCAAAGGCACGTATCCCATTGCCCCTTGGAAGTCCGTGACCTATCACTTTATTCCCGGGTATTCCCTGTATTGGATATTCAAATGGCCCGGTACCCTGGCGAAATTCGTCAGCAGCACGTCTAACTCCGACGGAAAGCCCTTACGGATGCGCGGGTGGCTCCCTGCCCTGGCGCTTCTGGTGGCTTCGGTGATGACGTCGCTGTTCGGCTTTGAAAAAGGCATTGGGCTGCAGCTTCTGCTGCTATTTGGCGCGGGGCTGTACGTTACCCGCAAACTGCAGGACCTGCTGCCCGCTCCCGAGCCGATCAGCCTGCGACGGCTCAAGCAATGGAAGGTTGCGGCTTCGGCTGGAGTAGGCGCCGCATTCAGCTTGCTTTTGTTTGAAGCCATCCGCGAATTCTTCTCGCCACACACTCCCAAACTGGAGAGAGAACATGAATTAGTGGCAATCCTCCTGGTCTCTGTGGGGGTGATGATTTTTCTGGAACCCCTGGCCGAGAAGGTACGCGATCTGCTGGTGCACGATCATCTTGTGCTGAGGACGAAAAAATCTTGGTGGTTGCGGCTCGCCATATTCGGGATCCTCGTCTTCACCAGCTTACTGCACGGTATGGCCCACACCGCGGTGGACAACTGGATGAAAGACCCGGACGGACATAAGAAGATAGCGGCGTTGGCTGCGGCAATGTTGATTTCGGGTGGTATCACTTATTTCTGGATCGGCGCCGCCCACCTTCATCGTCCCCATGCCACCCTCAGCGGAGCCGTCGGCGGCGCGGCATTAGCGGTGGTGATTTCGTTCGGATTGGCCTCCGTCGTCGTCGCCCATGGCAACGGAAGCGGAGACGTCACCAATCGCCTGGAAGAGCATTTCGCATTGCCTGGGGTCCCGCTTATGGTTACGCACCAACTCGAAAATGGGGCCTTGGACATCAAAACACTGCTGTTCATGGCGGTTCCATGGCTACTGATGGGCCTTGCCGGAGGGGCTGTCATTGATCGCCGCTGGATGCACTGCTGCGCGGGCAGCCTGGCACTCAGCGTTGTCGTCGCGGGCATTGTCGGTGGCTTGCTGCTGCGATTCTTCAGTTCGGGCTGGGCCCAGACCTTTGCGCACCTGCCGGCGGTGGCAGGATGGGTGGTGGCGCTCATCGTTTGCTGCTCCCCCAGGACGCTGGGGCTTGACGCAGCGCCTTCACATTCCGTCCACCGGGCCCATTCTCCGGCGCTGGCAAGCGCAGTGGCTTCCTCTTGAACTGCATGCCCGCTGAAGATCACTCAGCGGCGTGGCCTTAACTTCAATGGCGAAGCTTCGAAGGGGCCCGGCTCCAGAGGCTGCAGAAAAGCTGGCAAACGCTCTTGGTGGGAGCCCCCTGCTTCAGCAGGGGGATCTGGACTTTAGTCCAGCGGAAAAGCTCTACTGTTAAAACGGGCTTTAGCCCTGGGTTTTCCAGTCCCCGGCGCTAAAGCGCGTGACCAAAGCCCACCCTTTTCCGGAGGGCTGAAGCGCTCCTCCCCCGCATAAATGCGAGGGCTCCCACCGGGGAATACACTCCAACTTCGACTTTTTCCGCAGCCCGTGAAGCCGTGTCCTATTGCGCTCTTACCACGGAGATGGTCGTCAACATTCTGACCCGACGCGCCGGACGCTTGTCTCCGGGCACCACCAGTCGGAGAGGGCCATCGTGCGCCGGCAGCGGCTGGCCATCGACCTTCGTAGCCACGATTACTTGAACGTTGGAGAAGCCGGGATCAAGCTCCGCGATCGAGAAAACCACGCGGTATCCATCTGATGCCTCCGCGACCACATAATCGGCCAACTCTTTACCGCGAAGGTTATCGCCCATGGCGACGCCTGCTTGGGTGAGCAGGTCGCGCAGGTTCACTCCATCGTACTCGTGCTTTTTTCCGTCATGGTCAGTTGCCGTCACGTGGACACGGTGGCAACTTGGCGAAGTCTGCTGGCCCATCTTTAGCGACTGGCCGGTGATCGTCTTCACCACTAGAGCCGCTTCAGGAACCAGCGCTTGCTGCTGGGCCATGGCAGTGATGGTGACGGCCAGAATCAGTACGATCAACGAACTTGACGCTTTCACGGTATAGCGGTTCCTTAATAGATGTATCCGATTTGTACGGGTAGTGCGGCGCTTCATTCAGCGCCGCGTTCCGCCTCCGGCCCAACACTCCGCTTAAGCGATTGTTGTCCTCGCCCCTATACGCGGGCCTGAAGAGACTGTGTCGCAACCGGAAATGCAATTTCGTAGTGGGACAAAAAGGTCGAATCCTAATTGAGCCAGCCGCGCAGCGGCGGCAGCGCATTGAGCCCGGGGCGCAAGCCCCGGGTGTGAATGGGAAAAATTCCCGAGCCGCGTAGCGGCGACATGGGTTGTGACACAGTCCCTGAAGGCCCGCACTACCCGTATGAGCGGATGCGCCAATCTGGGGGGGTGCTCTAGACTCCCCCTGTGAGAGCAGCTTCAAAGCCCGGAACTATAAAGAGCCCGGAGGGCGACACAATCGTAGTCCAGCGCGTAAGCGCTGCGTAAGCCCGCCTTTCGGCCCGAGCCCCAGGGCGGCACCGGCTCCCACTCTGTGGTACATCTTACCAAAGCAGCTTCAACGCAAACTGCACCTGCCGCGCTGTCGTCGACGTGCTGGTGATGGCCCCGGCCGTGCCCGAAACTCCCGTGGGCGTAAACACGATGAGATTCGGCGTGTTGAAATTTGCCCGGTTCAGCAGGTTGAAGATCTCCGCGCGAAATTGCAGCGACAGCCGCTCGCGCAATACCGTGTCTTTGACTGCGGAAAAATCCCAGGTCGCAAGCCCCGGCCCGGTCAGGGTATCTCTTCCCAGATTGCCAAAGAATCCGCTGTTGGCCGGCGGCTGCAGAAATGCGGCCGGATTAAACCACTGCGCCGGAGTTCCCAGAATCGCCGAGCCGGTGAAATTCGGATTCACAAACGGCCTCACCGGATTGCGCGTGTCCCCGTTATTCGAAGGGTTGTAGCTGAGCTGAGGCGTGAACGGGAATCCCTGCTGCAACAGGACGATGCTGTTGACCGACCATCCACTCACCAACGCATTGCTGAAGCCTTGCAGGCTGTTGGCAAACGCTTTTCCTTTCCCGAATGGCAATAGATAGACGACGCTGATGACACCGACATTTCTTACATCGTAGGTCGCAGGCCCCCAGTCGGCGCTTATGTCGTACGGATTTGCCACCAGCCCCGGCGCATTTCCCGCGGTCGTGCCATTCAACGAGTCGCCATCGTCCAAGGCCTTTGACCAGGTATAAGCCGCCCGGAACGAGATATCGTGGCTGAACCGATGGTTCAGGTCAACTTGCAGCGCATTGTAACTGCTGTCGCCGATGGAAAACCATGTCCAGGTATTGGCCAGGGTCGGGTTTGCCTTCGGACTTCCGGCCGGAATGTAATAGGACCCTGCCGGCACAGGCGTTCCGGCCAACCCGGCGGGAAAGCTCTTGGGATACGTCGCTGGACAGGGTGACGCGGGGCAAATAGTCGGCACCGGTGTGTTGGCGTCGAGGCCGACGAGCTCGTGGTATCCGTGGGACCCGACATAGCCCAGCGTTAACGACGTATTCGGGCTCAGAGCCTGTTCTACTCGCAGCGAATACGAAATCAGCGTCGGCATCTTCAGATTAGGCTGCACGCCTCCGGGAACCAGCAGCGCTTTCTTCGGCACCGGCGCTAGAGGGTTGATGGGAAGCTGGGACACCGGCAGCGCCGCAATGCTGTAGGTCGGATTGAAAGGCGCATTCTGGTCCATGCGATATCCCAGCGCATCCTGCAGTTCGTTGTAGATGCCGAACCCGGCCCGGACCACGGTCTGCCCCTGATAGGGACTCCACGCGAAGCCGATGCGCGGCTCGGGCAGGAACTTCGCATTGTTGGTCGTGAACGCGCTGCTGGCGATGCGCGGCTGGTCGGAGATAACTCCATCCGTGAAGGTGTAGTTGGCGGCGCGCCCATGGGCTTCATTCCAGCCGGTGGAAAACTCGCCGCGGAAGCCCAGCGTCAGCGTCAACTTGGGGCTCACGCGAATCACGTCTTGCGCATACAGAGCGCCGAACAGTGAGCGCCAGTTCATCTCCGTGGGTGCCGGATCGTACAGGAACGAACTCGTCGTTCCCTTCAGGAAAGTCTGCAGGCTGGCGAACGTCGCCTGCCCATATTGGCTGAGGGCAATGGTTTCATTCGACTGGAATTGTTGGAACCACGCGCCGAAGCTGAACTGGTGCGCGCCGTGCGTCCAGCTTACCCTGTCTTCGTAGGTGTACAGGTTTCGGGCCATGGTCAGGTTGCTTCCATTATTGCTTCCCGCCAGGCCAAGCTGCGCCTGCGGATTAGAAGCCGCACTTCCGCCCACCACCACCGCGCCTACAGGATGTCCCACCAGGAAGCCGGGAACGTCGGCCGCAGGCGTGTCCGGCGTGGGCTCTCCCGTGAAAAAGTATCCGGCTCGCGAATAACCGAACCGTGCCGTGTTCAGCAACGTCGACGAGAAGACGTGCGTCTCCTCCAGGCTGGCGACCTGCTCCCGCAGATTCAGTATGTCGGTGCTGTAAGGATTAAGCGTAGTTGCAGTGACGTCGGCACCGTCGTCGATGGTGTACACGCCCGAGAAATTATCTTTCGAAGAAAAGGTATGATCGAGTCGAACGGTCCCAAAGTATTCCCGAATGGTTTGCAAGGGACTGCTGGACACCGCCGCGATACCGTTAAAGTCGGGACCGCTGGGCGTCGGCGTGGGCCACAGGTTCAACAGAGGCTTCACGCTCGCCACCGCGGCCGCACGCGAGGCCAGATCGGGTACAAACGCCACCGAAGTTTGATGCAGGTTCTGGATGAAGCCCTCGAAGTTGGCGAAGATGAAGGTCTTGTCTTTCTGGATCGGCCCTCCCAGCGCGGCCCCAAATTGATTGCGCTGAAACGGCGGCGCCGATCCCTGGTCAAAATAATTGGAAGCATCCAGCGCGTTGTTGCGCAGATATTCATACAGCGCGCCATGCCACTGGTTGCTTCCCGACTGCGTAACAATGGTCACTTGCCCGCCGGGACGCTTGCCATATTCCGCGCCATAGGAGTCACGCAGAACATTGAATTCGCGCACCGCCTCGACGCCCAGCAGATTTTGGCTGGGCCCGCCCGGCTGCATGTTGTTCTCGGCCGCGCCGGTGAATTCCACTCCGTTCAGCAGAAACAGGTTCTGCTGCGGACGATTCCCCGAAACCGCAAAGTTGTTGCCGGTGGTTGAGTTCGAGACGCCGATGCCGCCGGTCTTCTCCCATGTGAAGTTCACGATTCCAGGATTGAGAGTTACCAGTAGATCGTAGCTGCGTCCATTCAGCGGAAGTTCTTTCACTTCCTTCTCTCCCACCAGGCCGGAGATGTCTTGCGTGGTCGCATTCACAATCGGCGCGTCACCCGCCACAGTTACATGTTCCTGCACGTTGCCGATCTGCAGATTTAGGTCCACCGTGGCGTCCTGTCCTACAACCAGGGAAATCCCCGTGCGCACTCGCTCCGCAAATCCCATCTTCGTCGCTCGCACCTGGTACTGACCGACCGGCAGGGCGACCAATTCGTATCGTCCGGCCTGGTCCGTGATCGCTGTGCGCGACAACCCTGTGTCCACATTTTCGGCAGTCACCGTCGCGCCCGATACCACCGCGCCGGTTGGGTCCGTCACCCGGCCTGACAAGCTTGCCGAAACCTGTGCGTGAGCGCCCAGCGAAGCGAAGCACAACAAAGCTAGCAACAGGAACGGCGCCCGACAATTGGCGAGAAGCATCTTTTCCCTCACTCATTTTTGCGACAGGCATATCTCTGTGATGGCCCCCAGGGTAGGCAATGGCGGCCGGAATCGGATGGGATTCCGGCCGCACACTTCCACCTCGCTCCTCCCCCAAGGGCAAAGGACTCCACGATTTAATCGAATAGAACCGTTAATGTCAAACGGCTTTTGATGGCTACTAAAAGAGTGCGTTTCAGCCGCTGTTTTGAAGGGGCGCACCCTTACAACTTGCGGTGAAAAGTCACCTTCCGACGGATTTGTGTCAGGGCACGACTTAGAGGCTGCTGAAAAACTCGGGGAAAGGTCTTGATGGGAGAGGTTTGGTGGGAGCCCCCTGCTTCAGCAGGGGGAGCTGGACTTCAGTCCAGCGGAAAAGCGTCTGTTTTCGAAAGCGGGCTTCAGCCCTGGGCCTTCCGATCCCCAGCGCTAAAGCGCAAGATCATCAAAGAGCAATTTTTTCCGGAGCGCTGAAGCGCTGCTCCCCCGCATAAATGCGGGGGCTCCCACCAAGAAATATGTCCACCAAGCCATGGTCTGACTTTTTCCGCAGCCTCTTTAGTCGTGCCGATAAGTCTTAGTGCTGTATCTGAAGCGCCCACGGCGGAACAGTCGGCAGTAGCATGATCCTTTGCCGGGCGCTTCGGATACAGCGACTTGAAGGAAGCCGCCCTGGGGGAAGCTATGTACTTTGAATGGGGCGAAGCGGGTGCGGAGGTTTAAGCAGCCCGCTGTGATCGGTATGATCTCCCGTTTTGAGGTCGTGTCGGAGCGGCGAAGCGTCGCACCGAGGCGTTCGGCCTAGGCGAGAAAAACAGGTAACAGAGCACTCCGGGACCGATGAGACAAGGGATCTCCGTGCGTGCCGGAGCACGAGTAGATGCCGAGGATGCGGATAGAGGTTCATGCTGCGCACTGCTCGGGTTGAGGTGGAGAGCGAAGCAGGAGTTGGACCGGGGTGAGCCGTTCGACGACGTGCATGGTTCCACCGCAGACTGGACAGTTCCATAGCGACTGAGGCTGGTGGGCGGGCGGCGATGCCGGTGAAGCAGTTATGTTCTCTGAGCCGTGGAGCAGTTGAAAGCAGAGCGGCAGGAGGATGGCGCGTTGCCGGTTGGCGAGGAAGCCGAAGTTGCGGATGCGTACGAAGCCACGTGGAAGCAGGTGCAGGAGAAAGCGGCGCAGGAACTCCTCCACATCCAGAGTCATGAGCCGCTTCTTGTTGCCATTGGCGGAGTCTCGCCAACGGAACGTAACCTCGCCATCGTTAAGAGTGACGAGTCTGTGGTTGGAGATGGCGACGCGGTGGGTGTAGGCGCCGAGATAACGTAGCACATGTTCCGGTCCACCGAAGGGTCGCTTGGAGTAGACGACCCAGTCATGGCGGAACAGTACCCGCAGCCATGCTGCGAGAGCACGCGGCTCCGCCATGGGCACGAGGCTGCCGTGGAACTGGAGGGTGCCTTCGCGGAAAGCAGTCTTCAGCGCAGCAACGAACTTACCGCGGAAGACACGGCTGAGCACGCCGATAGGCAGAAAAAAGGAGCGCCGGGCGGAGATCCATCTGGAGTGATCCGGCGCCAGACCACCGGCGGCCAGTACGCAGTGGACATGGGGATGAAACTGCAAGCGCTGATTCCAGCTGTGGAGCACGCTGAAGAAGCCAATCTCGGCCCCAAGATGCCGGGGATCGCGAGCGATCTCAAGCAAGGTCTGGGCGCTGGCATGAAAGAGCAGGTTGTAAATCAGCCGCTTGTTCTGCAATGCGAGCGGGGCTAGTTCCCGCGGCAAGGTGAAGACGGCGTGTACATAGCGAATAGGCAGTAGTTCCTGTTCCCGCGCCTTGAGCCAGCGCAGGCGCGCGTTGCCCTGGCACTTGGGACAGTGACGATTACGACACGAGTTGTACGAGATGGCAGTATGTCCGCAGTCCGAGCACTGATCGCGATGTCCGCCCAGGGCGGCAGTACGGCAGCGCGTGATGGCCAGCAACACTTTTTGGTGTTGCCAGTTGATCCACTTGCGACTGTGTTCAAGAAATGCTTGTCCAGCACAGCGAACGATGTCAGCCACCTCCAGCGGCGGCCGGCTCATGAACTGTGCTTGTGTCCTCCTTGTGCAGAGAAGGTGAGGGCATCCAGCGGGCTGGCGGTGGCGCTGAGATGCCGTTGGGAGAGATGCAGATAGACGGTAGTTACTTCGAGGTCGCGATGACCGAGCAGGATCTGGATGGTGCGCAGGTCGGCTCCGGCTTCCAGCAGGTGGGTGGCGAAGCAGTGGCGTAGCGTGTGCGGATGGATGTGCTTGTGCGCCAAGCCGGCGCGCTCAGCGGCGTTCTGACAGGCAGTCCAGAGGACCTTGGTGGTGACGGGATAACTTGCGGTATGCCACCGATTGCCGGGAAACAGCCACTCAGTCGGCTTGCGTCTGAGCCCGCGCCAGTAAGTGCGCAGCGCTTCGAGAAGCTTCGGGCTCAGCATGACGTCTCGGTCCAAGCCTCCCTTGCCTCCCCGGATGTGGACAACCATGCGCTGGCTGTCAATATCGCCGATCTTCAGATGCGCGGCTTCTGCGCGACGTGTCCCAGTGGCATAAAGCGTCATTAGCAGGATGCGGTGGAAGGGGCTTTCTGCGGCGTCAATCAGACGCGCAACCTCCTCCTGGCTGAGCACCTGCGGAAGGTGACGAACCTTCTTCGGATATGGCGTCTCGGCGATGCTCCAGCCGCGCTTCAACACGTGAATATAGAAGAAGCGCAACGAAGCCAACCGCAGGATCACAGTGTTGGGACTGAACTTCAACTCGGTGAAGAGCATCGCCTGGTACTTGCGAATGTCCTCAGGGCCAAGCTGGTCAGGTGGACGATGAAAGTATCGGCTGAAGTGCTCAACACCATGGATGTATGAGCGAATCGTTGTCGCGGCGAAGTTGCGGCGGCGCAACTCCTCAAGCATGATCTGGCGTAGACGCGTCACAGAGAGTTCCTCCTCTGCGACACAAGCTAGCTCACATCACCGCGAGACCGCCGGCTCAGCAACACGCGAATGCGTCCGCCGCAAAGCGGCTTCGTTCAAGTCGTTTATTCTTGATCGGCCGAGCGGAATTCAGTCCGCGAGGCGGCAGCGATATTTGCAGCCTCTTAGTCTGGCAGGATGATCATGACTTCGGTGGACTTGATCAGGGCGGCGGCAATCTGGCCCTTCTTCAGCCGCAACTCACGCACCGCGTCGGCGGTAATGATGGAAGTGATGTGCTGTTCGCCGATGGCCAGCGTGATCTGCGCCAGCAGGCCGCTGAGCTTGATATCGACGATGCGTCCGATCAACTGATTGCGCCCGCTCACTCGCCGAAACATCCGCCGTCGTTTCTCGGGCGTGCCGGCCACCGTTACCCGCGGCAGCAAGCGGTCGATCTCAGATTCCGGGATGCGATGGTGACCGCCCGGCGTTTGCAGGCTCTTCAGCTTGCCCCGGTAAATCCACTGCTTCAGCGACGCGTAGCTGATTCCGAGCACCTGGGCCGCATCACGGGGAGTGTAGAGTTTCGGCATGAGACTAGAAGCCATTAAGCCATTTCACAAATCGCTCTGTGTCAGGGCACGTCTTCAGACGTGCCGCAACAGGTCCAGCAATCTTTTGGGCTTTAGCCCCTGACGGCCCTGTTTTTGCTGGGCTAAAGCGGCGATCTTTTCTGCGCTTCGTTCGGCACGACTCAAAGTCGTGCCCTGATACAACCCAGAACGATTTGTGAGATGAGTTCTAGGTTTACTCGGCTAGAGAATAGCTGTGGTTGCCGAGGCCGCGCAATCGAATTTCACGGTGCCGCCGCCATCGTGCTTTGTCCTGCCAAAACCACGCGGCCCTCGCTCTGCGGCACCAGCACCGGCTGCCGCCAATCCCAATGCGCGCCCAGTAGCTCCTGCGCTGTCGCAACCTGTCCTGTGCCGATCAGCAAGCCGAGCCTTCCGCCGGGCGCTACCAGCTTTGCGGTCACGGGCAAGGCCCGCTCAAATTGCTCGACGGCTCGAAGCGTCACCAGGCCGGCAGTTTTTCCCCACTGTTCGGCGCGGCCGCCGAACACCTCCACGCCTTCCAGGTCCAGCGTCCGCAATACCTCGCGCAAAAAGACGGCTTTCTTGTTTTGCGATTCAATCAGCGTCAACTCGATTCTGGGCGCGAACAGTTTCATGGGAATGCCCGGAAAACCCGCTCCCGACCCGACATCGGCCACCGTCGCGAACACGTCAGTTTTACCTAGCAACACCTGCGCCGCGAACAGCGACTCGCCGAAGTGCCGGGCCACAATCGCCTCTGGATTGCGCACGGCGGTCAGGTTGACTCGCGCATTCCAGCGCAGCAAAAGCTCGCGGTAGCGCTGCACGGCTTGCAGAAGGGCCGCCGTCGGAGCCTCTTCCCCGGTGAATGGCGCTAGCAATTCGGCGATGCGTAAGGTCTCCATGCAAAACTGAAGCATACGCCAGCGGACCCAGAACGTCAGAGTATGTGTGAATACTCAGTTTCGTTTTCTCCTCTGGAGTAGAACCCGCGCAAATCGAGCCCCGCAGGGGCGGCACAAACTCCCGCGCTGAAGATTCAGTTTCCTCTTCGCCGATGAAGCCAAACCTGCGGAAATCGAACCCCGAAAAGGGCGGAAGCGCAGTTAGCCCAGGACGGAGCGCAGCGGAGTCCTGGGTAGAGTCGGAAATGAGACTGAGTCCCTTCAGGGACGGCACAGCAATCCGCGGATCGTCGATAGCGCTGGCTTTCCAGCCGAGCCATCACCTTGGCGTCTCGCTGCCATACACCTAAGCGCTATTTACCGCACCCTGCTCAATATCCTACATTGTCTGATGTGACACATTGTGTCACTCGAGGGATGCACCATGAGCAAGAAAACCAAAAAGAAAGACAAGAAGAACAAGCGCAAGGCAGGGACCGCCACCAGCCTGGACCTGCGTTCCGTCGAGATACCGCCCCGTCCCAAGCCACTGAGGCCGGCGGAAATCCGGGCCATGCGGGCCGCCATGAACGCCAGCCAGGCGCTGTTCGCGCGGCTGCTGAATGTGAGTTCTAATGCGGTCGAGAGCTGGGAGCAGGGTATCCGAGAGCCGCGTCAGGCCACCCTGAAGTTGCTGCACATCGTACGCAAGAACCCGGCTGCGCTGCTGAACTGATCCGCGGGCCCAGGGGCTTACTGTCCGGCCAGATTCTGTGCGATCTCTCCCGCAATCGGCAGCATGAAGCGCGACCCCTGCGCTGCCTTAATCATGCACACGATCCACAGGACGAACGTGAGTATTCCCAGCAGGATGAGCAGCATCAGGCCCACTCCGAGCCCTCCTAACTCCCCATATCCCGTGTGGTAGTGGTGGTAGCCTCCGAAGAAAAATCCGAAGCCGAACACCATAGCCAATATCGCACGCAGGATGTGCAGCCCGCCAAAGGTCACGATGGACTGCGCTGCATGGAAGCGAACGTAGGGCCTCTTGTCGACCAGGAAAAAGATGATACCCGTCAGCCAGCCCAGCACGTAGCTTAGCGTGGCCGCCGTGGTTTCCGACATGCCCGCCGCGGGCGGTTGATAAGGCACCGGAACTGGAGTTGCGGGTTGCGGCTGACCGCATCTGGAACAGAACTGCGCGTTCGCAGGTACTTCGGCTCCGCACTTCGTACAGTGAAGCATTCCATCCTCCTCGGTCGCACGTCATGCTACACCAAATCGGCGGACTCAGATCACGAATGATCCTGCGCCGGTGTGCTCCACATTGGCGGCTCGGCGCGATGCAGCCTCACGATCCTCCACAGAAAATACAGCGCTGCCGCCAGGCAAACCAGCACCGCGACCATCGAGGCCTCCGGACCGAAAAAGCCACCCGTCAGCACCGCTGGCCCGCTAAGCGATCCGCGTAGCAGCCCCACGCTCATGGTATTGCCGGACAGCGTCATCCCAAAAATCGAGCCCTCGGTAAAGTTCCATCCGGCGTGCAGGCCAATCGGCAGCCACAGCCTCTGCGTTGCGGCATAGGCTGCGCCCAGCAGGATGCCGGCTTCCAGCGCAATCGCTACGGAACTGCGAAGCGTAGCTCCGGGATTGAACATGTGCGCCACTCCGAACAGGGCCGCAGTAAAGATCAGCGCGCCCCAGGTTCCAACGATCTTCGAACTTAGCCGGAATAGCAGCCCGCGAAACAGGATTTCCTCCATGATTCCGGCCAGCACCGCGAAGAACAATCCCGTGAGCAGGCCGCTAGTTGTGCCCCATCCTGCCGGATGATAGACGCCGGCGGCCAGCAGAATGGCCATCACCACGGCGAACAGCACAAATCCGAGGGCGAATCCGGCGGCTGCTTCCGGCAACGCTTGCGGGGCAGCTAGCTCCGTGGGAATGCGCCGCTCGATCAGTCTGCACCCTAAAATATAGGCGGCTAGGACGAGCACGGCCATCACCGCAGCGCCCGATGTAAGCATGTACTTTCGCACCACCGGCTGAAACAGCATGATGACCGCAACCACGGCCACCAGGTTCAGCAGCCCAAGGCCTACTTCTTTCCATTTCTTGCGCAGGATGTCCTCCTTGAATCACGAGGTGGTACGTTTGCCTGTGGATTGAGGTTCCTGAATTGTACAGAAGGAGGGTTCTGAGGCCTGCGTGAGGTCTCACATGTCGTTTGGAATGGGCGCGCCTGCACAGGCGCTGCTGAAAAGTCAGAGTATGACTCTCGGAATGTACTTCTTGAAGGGAGCCCCCGCATTTATGCGGGGGGAGGAGCGCTTCAGCGCTCCGGGAAAGGTTGCTCCTTGATCTTGCGTTTTAGCGCTGGAGATTGGAAAGCCCAGGGCTAAAGCGCATTTCGAAATCGAGCGCTTTTACGCTGGACTAAGTCCATCTCCCCCTGCTGAAAGCAGGGGGCTCCCGCCAAGAGCGTTGACCAGACTTTTCAGCGACCCCTGCAGGCACCGTACGAGGTTCCGCTCAAACTGCCGCCGAGCTTACCGTATCCGCAACCCCATGTGCAGCACTGGGAATTTTTCCGCTGAGCAACCCCTCGAAGAACCGGTCCACGGCGTCGAGAATCTCCATCTCCCGCTTCGACTCATACACCGCTTTGCGCAACTGCGCGCCGTGGGGGACGCCATGCGTGAACCAGGCCGCGAACTGCTTCATCTTGCCTTCCGAGCCGCCGACCTTCTCGTCCACCAGCATGCTGAAGTACGTGCGGATCATGTGATAGCGGTCGGCATCGCTGGGCAGATCGTACGCTCCGGTCTGCGTGTATTGATCGATCTGGCGGAAGATCCACGGATTCGACGCAGCGCTGCGCCCGATCATCACCGCATCGCATCCCGTCTGCGCCACCATGGCGGCGGCGTCCTCGGGCGAGCGCACGTCGCCATTGCCAATCACCGGAATCTTCACTGCGTCCTTCACCGCCGCAATCCACTCCCACTGCGCCTGCCCGCTATAGCCCTGCTCGCGAGTGCGGGCGTGCAATGCCACCCCAGCCAGTCCACACTCCTCCGCCATCTTGGCCAGGTTGACGTGCACGATCTCCTTGTCGCTCCAGCCGGCGCGGAACTTCACGGTGAACGGGATCTTCACCGCCGCTCGCACCGACTCGAAGATGTTCTTGATGAGCGGCAGATCGCGCAACAAGCCGGAGCCGCCGTTACACTTCACCACTTTCTTCGCCGGGCAACCGAGGTTCAGGTCCACTAGATCGAAGCCCAAGCCCTCGACTACGCGCGCCGCCTCGGCCAGCACCACCGGGTCGCTGCCGAATAGCTGTGCCGAAATCGGATGCTCATTGCCGTAGAACGTCAGGTACTGCTTGGCCTTCTTGTCCTTGTGGCGGATGATGCCGTCGGCCGAGGTGAACTCGGTCATCATCAGGCCGCATCCGCCCAGGTTGCGGATGAATCGCCGGAACACCGTATCGGTGATACCAGCCATCGGCGCTAGCACGGTCGCCGGCCGAATCTCGATCCCGCCGAGCGAAACGGACGCAGGCACGCGCGCCTCCGCAGGCGCTATCCGCAAGGCCGGATTGTCGAAATACTTGTGCACAGATTGATTGTAACCAAAAAGCGCGCAACCACGGATTTACACAGATCGGCACGGATAAATCTCCAAACCAAGAGAATCCGTGTAAATCCGTGCAAATCCGTGGTTAAGTGTCCTGTGTCGCGAACAGGTTAGAATTTCGCCAGATACTCTCGCTTCTTCTCTTCCGGCAAGAACGAAGCGCGAAACGAATTCTTCGCAAGCTCCCGAAGCTGGTCCTCGCTAAAGCCGAACACCTGCTCCGCAAGCTGGTATTCACGCAGCAGATTGGTGTGGAACATGTCGGGATCGTCGGTGTTCAACGTGACCAGCACTCCGGCGTCGAACAATTTGCGGACTGGATGTTGCTCCACCGCCGTGCAGCACCCGGTCATCACATTGCTGGTGACGCACACCTCCACTGGAATCTGTTTCTGGGCGAGGTATCGCATCAGTTCCGGATCGTCGATGGCGTGCAGTCCATGGCCGATGCGGTCCGCCTTCAGCTCCCGCAGCGCACCCCAGATGGACTCCGGCCCAACGGTTTCTCCGGCATGCACGGTCAAGCGCAGCCCATGTTGCGCGGCGTGCTGGTATACATCGCGAAACTGCTCCGGCCCTGCGCGCCGCTCGTCTCCACCAATTCCTATGGCGGCGACGTTTCGCTCCCCAAAGCGAATGGCTTCGTCAACTACGCGACGCGCGTCTTCTACGCCGAAGTGCCGGACCGCATCGAAGATCCAGTACAACGACATGCCAAACTCTCGCTCGCCGCGCTGTCGCCCGCGTTCTGCTCCCGCAAACAAGGGAGCGAATTCCTGCCCGCGCCACTGCACCACTCCTGCTGAGATGTACACCTCAGCATGAAGCACATTCTGCGCGTGCAGCTTCTGCATCATGCGATAGGTCACCAGCTCGTAGTCTTCGGCGGTGCGCAAACGCTCGGTGACCGCCTTGAAGGCCCACAAAAAGCCGGTGAAGTTTTTATAGTCATACAGCGCCCGCGCTTCTTCTTCGGTGAAGACGCGCCCGCTGTCCTCAATGTTCTTGTAGCGATTGTTAGTGGTCGGTAGCGGCGTGGGATGGCGGCGACTTAGCTCAGCCAGGGTAGGCGGATCGACCGTGCCTTCGAGGTGAAGATGGAGTTCGGCCTTGGGCAGCGAAGAAATAAATTCGGACGCGTCGGACATGTCAAACAAGCGCTACTTCCCGGGCGAAGTCCGGCTTTCTTTCAGCATGGAGCTTTAGGGCTACACCACACGCTGTCGCGATTCGTTCCAGCATTACCAATGAGTGCCCCAAGTATTCGGCGTCCTCCAGGCGGGCAATCACAGATTGGGTTGTGCCAATCCGTTTGGCCAGCGCGGCTTGCGTTAGCCCCGCTTCCTCCCTCATCTCGCGTACCAGCAGCGCGAGGTCAATCTGGCGAATAGTACGCGCAAACGTTTTGCGATAAGTCGCACTACGGCGGGCGCGTTGGGTGACCACTTCGCTGTGCAGGTCGCGCTTCATAGGCCAAACTCCTTCAGGATCGCTTCGCTTTCCCAAGCTGCCTCATGATCCAGTATAGCATTATTGCGATAGGCGATGCAGGCGTCCGATCAGAGCTTGCTCGGGCTCCGCCGCGGACTGAACTCGCTGCGGTGCCGGCTGTACAGGATGTACACCGTCAACCCGATGACCAGCCACAGGAAGAAACGCAGCCACGTCAGGATCGGCAGCCCGGCCATCAGCAGCACGCAAAACACTACGCTGAGGATAGGCGCGGCCAGTCCGCCGGGGGCGCGGAATCCGCGGTGCCGGTCTGGCTGCTTACGCCGCAGAATGATGACGCCAATCGAAACCAGGACGAACGCGAACAGAGTACCGATATTCGACAAGTCGGACAGCGTGCCAATGTCGAGAATGCCTCCGGGAATGCCCACGAGAAATCCAGCGATCCAGGTCGCGGTGGCGGGCGTACGAAATCGCGGATGCACGCGGCTGAACATTGTAGGCAACAAACCATCGCGCGACATGGAAAACCAGACGCGCGCCTGTCCCAACTGGAACACCAGCAGTGATGAGATCATGCCCATCATGGCGCCGAACAGCACGGCCAGCTCCGTCCAGTGCAGCAGTGCCGACTTGGTGGTTCCGGCGAGCTTGCTCATGCTGTTGACCACGGGCGCGGCGTCGTCAATCAAGGTCTGCCAGGGAACGATTCCGGTCAGCACCACGGCCACCGCGATGTACAGCACGGTACAGACGATCAGCGTGGCAATAATTCCAATCGGCAAATCGCGTTGCGGATTGCGCGCCTCCTCGGCCGCAGTCGAGACCGAGTCGAATCCGATATAGGTGAAGAAGATGATGGAGCCGCCGGTCAGCACGCCCGGCCAGCCCTGTGGCGCAAACGGATGATAGTTGGCGGGCTGAATGAATCGCATACCCACGAACACAAACGCGAGAATGGCGGCGATCTTCAGCAGCACCATGACGTTGTTGGTTTCAGCCGACTCGCGAATGCCGCGCACCAGCACCACCGTCAACAACATGACAATCAGAAACGCCGGAATGTTGAAGCCGAAATGCCAGCCGGGGGCATAGAGCACATTGCCTTGCAGGTCTGTCAGACCGCCGGGCAAGTATGCCGGCGAGATCCATCGCAACGCGGGATGCCAGCCGAACCAGCTGAAGGTGGCGACCATGTGCGCGGCAAAGCCAACGCTCACAGCCATGTTGCTGACCGCGTATTCCAGGATGAGGTCCCAGCCGATGATCCACGCGATCAGCTCGCCCATGGTGGCGTAGGTATAGGTGTAGGCGCTGCCCGCAATCGGGATCATAGACGCCAACTCCGCATAGCAGAGTCCAGTGAAGGCGCAGACAATGGCCACCAGCACCAACGAAATCGCCAGCGCCGGGCCTGCTCCGGGGCGGCCAAGCGTGGCCGCGTGATGCACCAGGTAGTCGGCGAGGGGAGCGTTGAGGATTGACGAGGTGTTGAACTTCTGTCCGGCGATCGCGGTTCCAACCACGGTGAAGATGCCGGAGCCGATCACGGCGCCGATGCCCAGGCCGGTGAGCGACCACGGCCCCAAGGTCTTCTTAAGCCGATGTTCGGGCTCCTCCGAATCGGAGATCAGCTTGTCGATGGACTTGCACGCGAAGGCTTGGTTCGCCAGGGTGACGCTCCCGGGAGTGCTGGAATCAGTGCCTTCGAATTCAAACAGAAAGCACGGGGAAAGAGCAAGCCGGATAGTTTTGACCACGGATTTCCACTGATGAGCACGGATCTGTTTCAGTCAAGAACTCAAAATCAAATCCGTAAGAATCCGTGAAAATCCGTGGTGGATTTCGTTTTTCCCTGTGCCAATATAGGTCTAGATTTCGCCCCAGTGCCGGTTTGCATTCAATGTGGAGATGAAGTTTGACTTGATTTTCCCCGCCGTTCGCGTAATCCTGCTGCCACTGCACATCACATCACTCCAGGGGAGAGTTCAATGTATTGGTTGATCACCAATCGCAACGAGGAAGCCAATGGATTTGGTGGTGACTTTTCTGCCGTGACCTACTGGAACGCCCCGGTTACCGCCGATCCGACTCTGAAGGCTTCCTGGACGCAACTTACCAAGGAGCAGTTTCGGCAGCAGCTGGTGGCGGTCACGGACCAATTCCCCTCTCCGCTGGTCACTGCTCCCAAGGACCAGAAGCAAGTCACGTTTTTCGTGCACGGCTTTAATGAAGCGTGGCCGGACGCGATGGCGCTCTATCAGAAAGTGGTGAGCAACCTGTACACGGGAGTAAACAGCCTGGGCGAGTGCATTTCATTTGACTGGCCCTCCAAGGGCTACGTGTTTGGCTATCTTCCCGATCGCTCCGAGGCGCGACGGGCAGCGCAGGATTTTGCCAATGTCATGAGCGACCTCTACGACTGGATGTTGATGAAGGAAGCGGCCGGAGCCGCCAATGTGCAGAACGCCTGCAAGGCCAAGACTTCGATGATTGCTCACAGCATGGGGAACTACGTGTTGGAGAATGCCATGAACGTAGCCTGGACGCAGAAGAACCGTCCTCTACTGGTGAGCCTGATACAGGAAGCGCTGATGGTGGCCGCCGACGTTGACAACGATCTGTTCGGCAGCGGCGAGGTAGTTACCGTCGGCAACGGCGAGGGAATCGCCAACCTGACCTATCGTGTGACCGCGCTGTATAGCGGGCGGGATGCGGTTTTGGGAGCGTCGGCGGGACTGAAGCATTTTGGCAAGAGAAGGCTGGGGAGAAGCGGCCTGGATCGGACCTTACCCGTGCCCGACAACGTCTGGGACATCGATTGCTCGAAGCTGATTGCCCCCACGGTAGGTGGGCTGGAGGTACATAGCTCTTACTTCAATCCCAAGGAGTCGAACTGCTATGGGTTGATGGGGGAGCTGCTAAGGGGTATCGACCGTAGCGTCCTGGTTGCGCAAGGACTGGTCCCGGCGGCGCTCACCAAAACCCAAGTGGTGGGAGCGTAAGGGATGGTGTTGTGAAACAGCCTGCTGTAAAAGTCAGAACGACAGCAGATCCCCCGGCTAAAGAAGTTGCTGTAAAAGTCAGAGTATGACTCATGGAAGGTAGTTCTTGGTGGGAGCCCCCGCATTCATGCGGGGGGAAGGAGCGCTTCAGCGCTCCGGGAAAAAGATTGCTCTTTGCTCTTGCGCTTTAGCGCTGGGGATCGGAAAACCCAGGGCTAAAGCCCATTGTGAAATCGAACGCTTTTCCGCTGGACTAAAGTCCAGCTTCCCCCTGCTGAAGCAGGGGGCTCCCACCAGGAGCGGCCGCTTCGCGGCTAGTTTGTCGCACTGCCATGCAGTTATTCCACTCCAAAATTGCAATCGTAGTTTCGTAACAGCCCCGGAAACGGCACTCTACCCACGCCGTCGCAACCACTCTGATTCGTAGTCCTACTTCCCCGGCCCCAACACCTGCTCGAAGTGGTTCTCGATCATGTGGAACAGGTGACTGCGCGCAGCAAGTCCAGCGATTCCGTGCGTCTTGCCCGGATACATCATCAACTGGAACTGCTTGCCTGAGTTGATGAATGCATTCACCATTTGAATGGTGTTCTGCATGTGCACGTTGTCGTCACTGGTGCCGTGTACCTCCAACAGGCTGCCGTGCAAATTTGCGGCGAAGTTGACCGGCGCACTCTTCTGGTACCCTTCCGCGTTGTCCGCGGGAAGGCCCATGTAGCGTTCGGTATAGATGGAATCGTAGTTGCGCCAATCGGATACCGGGGCCACTGCCACTCCTGCCTTGAAGACGTCGGTGTGCTCCATCGCGTAGAGAGTGAAGTATCCGCCGTAGCTCCAACCCCAGAATCCAAGCCGGTCGGCGTCCAATTGCGGATACTGCTGCAGCGCCTGTTTCAGCGCAGCCATCTGATCATTGAACTCAACCTCGCCTAAGTTGTGCCGCACGGCGACCGCAAAAGTCTTGCCTCGACCCATCATGCCGCGGTTGTCCACCTTCAAGATGGCGAATCCGCGCCGGGCCAGGATCTGGTCGAACAGGTCGATCACGCCCCAGGCATCGCGCAGGGACTGGACTCCCGGGCCGCCATAGGGATTCATGATGAGCGGGACCTTGCCGTTGGAAATCATCGGCCCGCCTTCGGGCAGCAAAATTGCGCCTTGCAGCGTGGTGACACCGTCGGCGGCTTTGAAGTCCACGAATTTGGGAGTCAGCAGGTTGTAGGCTTCCACGCTGCGCGGATTCCAAAACGTAGTGCAGGCGCCGTCAACGGTGCACAAAGAAACTCTTGGCGGCGTGGTGAGCGACGAGTAACGGTCCACATAATACTTGGTGTTCTTGGGATCGAACTCGGCGGCGTGCGAGCCATTTTCTTTGGAGACGCGGTGGAAATTCTGGCCGTCGAGCCCTACGGCGTAGACGTTCCCCTGCCGCCAGTCGCCCTCATTGGCCGAGAAGTAGACCACGCCCTGCTTCTCGTCCACGGCATCGATGCTGCGCACTTCCCAGTCACCGTGAGTGAGTTGCGCGACCACCTTTGCCGGACTGCTGAGTGGCTGTTCTTTATCGAACTGATACAGATAAATATGATTGTGGCCATCGCGCCAGCTCGTCCACAAGTAACGATCGCCCGAGGCCAGGGGCTTGAAGTCCACCTCGGGATGCATGTCGATCCAGGCATCGGTGGTCTCGGTCATCATCCGCGCCCACTTGCCGTTGTTGGTGTCTACGAAATACAAATCCATCCGGTTCTGCACCCGATTAAGAGCCATGGCCCATAACAAGCCCGGCCGCACCCAGCCAAAGCGCGGAATGAGGGCATTGGGATTGTCAGATAATGGCAGATCGCCATTGCTGCCAGTTCCAGCGTTGATCCACTTGACCTTGCCTCCATCTGAGCCCACCACGGCCAACCGCACGGCGGGATTGGGGTCGCCAGGCTGGGGATACTTCTCCTGATCGACGGTTGGATGGGTGGGCAGCCAGTCGGTGATGGGATACGTGGGCACCTCCTTCTCGTTCATCTGCAGGAACGCGACCTGCTTGCCGTCGGGAGACCAGAAGTAATTACTGCGGGTATACAACTCCTCCTCATACACCCAATCGACTTCTCCATTCAGCACATTGTCGTCGCCATCTTTGGTTAGGGTGCGCTCGTTGCCGCCGTCCACTTGCCTCACATAAAGATTGTGCTTGCGCACATAGGCGATGCGGCTTCCATCGGGCGAGAACTGCGGATCGACAACTCCGTCGGAGCTAGCCGTGATCTGCACGGCAGTGCCGTTGTCCAAGGTGTAAAGCCAAAGCTGGCCCATGGAATCGAACAGCAGCTTCTTGGAATCGGGAGCCCAGTGATAGGCGGCAAGCGAATAACGCTGCGCCGCTTCCTTCTTGCGTTCGTCCTTGATGGAACTGGTGGGCGGGGCCAGGGCTGCCAGCTTCTCGCTTGCCACCAGCACCGCCGGCTTGCCGGTGGCCAGGTCGACATAATAGAGAGCTCCGTGCTCGCCGCTGTCATCGCGTTGCACAAACGAAACTTTGGAGCCATCGGGACTCCACTTCACGTCTTCCGGTCCGCGGCCGAGTATGCCCCCGGGCTGGTAGATCTCTTCAATCGTCAGCTCCTTTTTCGCCGCAGACTCCTGCGGGGAAGAGGGCATGGCAGGTTGCGCGATCAAGAAGGAAGTGGATAACAAACCGAAGACGAAGGCAGCGAACCGTAGTTTCACGTGGGCTCCGAAGAAGAAAAGGTGTCGCGGGAGAGTTTATATCAGGGCAGCGGGTTTATGCGGCATGACCGAAATTGGGCGCCTTGAAAGCTTCATGCCGATTACGGCGTTGCTACCCCCCGATGACTGTGCAGGGTAACTCGATTAGCGTGCGGGATTTGTGTCAGGGCACGACTTCACAGGCCGCTGAAAAAGTCCTTTCCGGAGCGAGTTCGGGTAGTGCGGCGCTTCAGCGCCGCGTCAAGCGAGTACCGTGAAACGGCCTTTAGGCCTGGGCACATTGCATAAAAGAGGCTATTTTAGCGGCTTTGGACGAGGTACCTCAGGGGCTAAAGCCCTCTTCACAAGACCCGGTGAACGCGGGCCTGGAAGGCCCGCACTACCCAGGCTGTTCTCAGTAGGGAGTTTTTCAGCAGCCTCTTCAGTCGTGCCGAGAAGTCGTTTTATTTTTGTCATCACGAACCGACTATCGTCGGTGAGGGACCTGCTTTTGCGAGTTTTTCAGCAGCAGTCTCTTTAGTCGTCTGAGGATTGTTTTTTCGCCCCTGCAAGCTCGATGGCAGCGCACGACTAAGCCCGCAGGGCGACACAATCCTAGCCCAGTGCGTAAGCACTGGGTAGACTTCTAAACAGCACCCGAGCCCCGCGGGGGGCGGCACTCTAACGCTTCAGTGTCCCATCTGATAGATTCGCAACCATTCCACAATCACAATGAAGATACCGATGCCGAAGTAAAGATTGCGTGCGGTCTCCTTGGTAAGTGCCGCGGGCAGCGGCATGCCACGGCTGCGGAAGCTCAGCACCAGGGAACGCTCGCGTTCGGTAATGAAGTCGGCAATGCGTTTGTGGAAGGCGATGATGAGCAAGCCCAGACAAAGTCGCGCAATTTCGATGGCCATGGCCTATGCTAGCCGCGTTTCCCACGTTGTCTCAATACATAGAAAACCTTAGTGCGCCGGGGTGACCGATCGCGAGGGCCTGGTTTCTGCGTGCTAGAATTCGAGCAGGTTCCCCTGGGGTCCAGATGAATTCCGAACTGCAAAAGCTGATCGACCTGCAAGTGGTCGACGCCCGGATTGCCGCGCTTAAGGCCGAAATTGCGGCCCTGCCCAAGCAGGTAGCCGAGATCGAGGCCAAACTCGCCGGCTCTAAAACCCAACTCGAGGCCGCCCAGGCTGCCATGAAGGCCGACGAGGCAGCGCGCCGCAAGCACGAATCCGACATCAAGGACCAGCAGGAGAAGATCAGCAAATACCGCGACCAGTCGCTGAAGGTCAAGACCAACGACGAGTACCGGGCGCTGAATCACGAAATTCAGTTTGCCGAAGCGGAGATCCAGAAGCTGGAAGACAAGATCCTGGAAATCATGGTCGCCACCGACGCGCGCAAAGAGGCGATAAAGCAGAGTGAGGCCGCGCTGAAAGCCGATACCGCGGAGAATGAAAAAGAGAAGGAACACGCGCGCGCACAAACGGCCGAGGACGAAAAGCAACTCGCCGAACTAAATGCGGCGCGTAAGGAGCTGCGCTCGGGAGTTGCCGAGGAGACGCTCACCCATTACGACCGCGTGCTGAAGCTGCGCGGTTCCGTGATGGCGGCGGTTCATGAAGATGAAAGTTGCTCGGCTTGCCGGGTCCGGCTACGCCCGCAGGTCTTCCAGGAAGTCATGAGCAACGAGCAGATCGTCACCTGCTTCTACTGCAATCGGATCCTGTATTACATCCCGCCACCGCCCAAGGCGGAAGAGCCAGCAGAGAAGGGCGGCAAAGCCGGGCGTGCTCCCAAACCCGCCAAAGACGAATCCGTCGAGGCCGACGAGGCCGCGGCGCAGTAAGCTCAACATCTACGGTCCAAGGAACTGTCATGCCTACGTTGAAGCCGTCGCATCCCGGCGAATTTATTCGCACCGAAATCATCGAGCCGCTCGGCTTGACCGTGACGCGTGCAGCTGAAGTCCTGGGTGTTTCCAGGCCCGCCCTGTCCAGCCTGCTTAACGGCAAAGCCGATTTGTCCCGAGAAATGGCCGTGCGAATTGAAAAGGCGTTCGGGCCCAGGATGGATACGCTCATGCGAATGCAGTCCGCCTATGACATTGCCCGCATCCGCAAGAGTCGTCTTCGGCGTCGTCGCCGGACCGAGGCCATGAAGGAGTTCGTCGGAATCAGAAAGGAACGCTCCGAGTTTCGTGATCCTGTGAAGTACGTGCGCGGCTTGCGGCGTGGCAGCCGGATTGAGAGGCTCGGGAAACAGTGACAGTTCTGGAGCCGACCGCGCGCGTAAGATGATTGCTTAGTTTGCGCGCGAGGACGCCCTGGCTGATTCCATCCCAATCATTACGGTGAACCATCGCGGCGCATCGCGCCTGCGCGGCGGACACTTGTGGGTCTATCGCTCCGATCTGGTGCCGCCCACCGAGGCTCCGCCGGGTGCGCTGGTGCAAGTGCGTGATGAGCGTGGGCGCCGACTCGGATCGGCGCTCTACAGCAGCGCCTCGCAGATCACCATCCGGCTGCTGAGCAGTGACGAAATCCCGCAAGATCAGCTCGTGTCAGTCGTCCGCGAGCGCATCGCCGCTGCGGTTCAATTCCGCCAAAACACAGCGTGCGATACCGATGCCTACCGCGTCATTTTTAGCGAGGCCGACCTGCTGCCCGGCCTCATCATCGACAAATACAATGACGTGATTTCGCTGCAGGCGCTAACGCAGGCCTTCGATCGCGAAGATCTGCGGCAGACGGTCGCCGAATCACTCGCGGAGCACTTTCCCGAGGCCAGCATTATTGAGCGCGTCGATCCTCACATCCGCGAACTGGAGCAATTGCCGCCACGCGAGTCGCAACTGGTGCGCGGCGCAAAATCCAACACCATCTTCACCATGAACGGAGTCCGCTTCCACTTCGACGGGCTCACCGGACAAAAGACCGGGGCCTTTCTCGATCAGCGCGAGAACTACGCCGCGGCGGCGCGGTACGCTCACGGAGATGCTCTGGACTGCTTCACCTATCAGGGAGGATTTGCTCTGCACCTGGCGCGGAGTTGCCAGAGCGTTGCCGCCGTGGACTCGTCGCGTCCGGCGCTGGAAGTGGCAGAACAGAATGAGCAACTCAATCGCGATGCCCACCGCTGCGGCGAGATGGAGTGGATCGAGGCCAATGCCTTCGACCTGCTCAAGGATTACGCCACGGCGGGCCGGCAGTACGATACCGTTGTCCTCGACCCGCCCGCGTTTGCCAAGACGAAACGCAACGTGCCAACCGCGCTGCGCGGCTATAAGGAGCTCAATCTACGCGCTCTGAAGATGCTGCGGCCGGGAGGCGTTCTCGTGACCTGCTCATGTTCGTTCCATGTGAGCGAGGCGGAGTTCCTGGATATGCTGGGTGCGGCTGCCAGCGATGCGGGGCGGCGAGTACGAATCCTGGAGAGGCGCGGGCAGGCGATGGACCATCCTGTCCTGTTAAATGTACCGGAAACGGCGTATCTGAAGTGTGTGATCTGCCAAATCCTGTAGATCATTCGGATTTGACTTCGAGCCGATGGGAGCAGCACTGCATCGAGGAATTCCTTCTCCCGCGGACAGTGTTACCCGGTTTCGCCGCTGCGCGGCTGGATGCGTGCCTCCTACTAGCTTTTGTTCCACCACGGAATCGCATGCGGGATTGCGACACAGTCTCTTCAGGCCCGCGTCCAAAGCGCCAGGAGCATTCGAGTGCCTTTTGTTAGCGGGTGAGCGCAGCAAAAAATTGAGGCACCCGATCGGGTGCCTCAGTATTGAACCGCTTTGTGACGCTCGAGATTACGAACCGGCAGGGCTCGTATTCGCAAGGCCGAGACTTATCGGCTAGCCACGCAGCTTGCGGCGAATCGCTCCGCCCATGGCGAGTACGCCAGATCCCAGCAAGAGAAGGCTGCTAGGTTCCGGAGTGGTTCCCCCCGTGCCGGTGCCAGTGCCTGCCGATACGGAAACGTTGTCCAGGGCCATCCACGCTGGATCATCTCTGCCGTGGAAGCTAATGGTGTCGCTTCCGGTTCCCACTACGTCGAACGAGAACTGAGTCCACGCGGCACCGGTGTTCGGATCAGTCTGGCTGAACACGGTATTACTGTCCCACATAGCGCTGAAATCGCTGGGATCGTCTCCCACTGAGGCGAACCAGAAGCTGAAGGTGTAGTGCTGACCGGCAGTGTCGGAGATGGTCTGGCTAATGGTTCCATCGCCGCCGATATTGCCCCAAACGCTGTACCAGGAACCGTCCTGGGCACCAGAATAAGCGGAAAACGGACCACTGACTACGAGCTCCAGGCTACCGTCAGTCATAGTCCAACCAGTGAAGTCACCGGTTTCGAAGCTGCCATTGTTGACGAGGTTGGGTGCTGCGAAAGCTGCGGTCGCGCCCAAGCTGGTAAAGACTAGCAGGGCGGCGACAACCAACAGGGTTTTGACTCGCATATCTCCTCCGCGAACAAAGTTGAATGTCCACATGTGCCGGAGCATTTGAGTTGCCACAGGGTTATGTAATCGACTCAGTTACTTAGCAGTGACATTGTTACGGAAAGCGCAAAGTGTTGCATCCAAAATGGGAAAGTCATGGGTCATCAAAGTGGCGAGCTCAAATGTCGCTGAAATGTCCAAGACCCGGCATTAGGCCCGTGTTTCCAAAGCGAAATGGGAACGCGCCGCGTTATGCGCAGGGAGTGACTATACCTTGGCAATCCACCAGGAAACCCCTTAGGTCGACACCGTTTAGGTGCCGAGGCGTCACATTGCACTATAGTGGCGTGAGAAATCCCTAGCCCTAGGGTGTTACATCACTTTGCACATCCCGTTCGAGGAAGCGTTTCCTCTCGGTAATAATAAAGGGGTTACGGCCGTCAGTTGTGGCCCGTAAGGTGCACAGGTTACTGCAGATAGGTTTCTGCTTCACCCAATCTGACCGGGGGTTTTCTGCAATGAAGATGAAACTGGTACTTTCCGCTGGGATACTGGCTGCTGTTTTTGCTCTAAGCCTTTGCGCCTTCGCCGACGCCGATTTGCCGGGTGTGACGAGCGAGGTAATTTACTTGGGAACCACGTACTGCGTGAATACGCCGTCCTGTCCCGACTTCGCCCCCTATTTCGGCATCTCCGGAGGGTATGTAGAGTTCCTTGGGCCGAACGGCCAGCCAGCGGAGTATATTTGGACAAACACACAGCCTGGAGGTCAAGCGACGCTAACCTTCGAGGATCTTGCTGGGTGTATGTCATGCACCGCCCCTCCTGCCTACGATCCGCTACTTGCAACCTTGAGCGAGAGCGACATGCTGCAGCAGGTTAACCAGTATTTCCCGGGTGCAGGAGATCTTCCACTGTTCGTTCTGAGCAGCCAGGCTACTCCGGAGCCCTCTACCCTGTTGCTCTTCGGGTCGGCTGGAGTGCTAGTGTTCGGTCGCATACGACGTTTCCGCCGTTCCTAGGGCAGTAGCACACTGTCTGCCGGGGCGAAAACGTACGGGTGTTTGAAGAACTCGCTATTGAGCACAGAAAGACATACACAAAACCGAAGGGCCGCGCGCCCTTCGGTTTGTTTTCGGTGCCATCAAAGATTGAGTGCCCGCGTCTGTCGCGAACACTGCAGCCTTATCTCAGGGTGTGATCTGAACCACAACGCCATCGGCATACGCACCGCCCAGGGCTGCGGTCCCATAGAGATTTCCGCTGGAGTCGAATAGCAGGTTACTCAGCGGAAGCTCGCCGTCGTTACCACCGGTAAAATCGTGGAACGAACTGTACGTCCAGCCGCCGCCCGAAGGCGTCAGTTTGAAAGCCGAGCCGAGAGTGTGTAAGCCGTCTTCGAACGTCGTGCCGTAAAGATTGCCACTAGCATCCATCATCAGCCTGCCATACGGTCCCTGAAGGCCCCTTGCGCTGTAAAGCAGGCTAAAGGTCCAACCCGGGCCCGATGGCGTCAGCTCGAAAACTGTGCCGCCCCCACCCGTACCGCTAAAAATAGTAGTGCCGAAAAGATTGCCCGACCGGTCGAACATCAAACCCGTAACCGGCTCGTTGCCGTCAGTTAAGCCTTGGAAAGCATAAATAAGACTCTCCGTCCAGCCGGACCCGGAAGACGTCAACTTGAAAACCGTTCCAGCGTTATGCGAACCACCGCAACAGGTTGTGCCATAGAGATTGCCTGAGGTGTCAAAGATAACGCCACCGTCGGGAAAGGCCCCATCCGTGACGCCCTGGAATTGGTACAGCACCGATTCTGTCCAGCTTCCGCCGGATTGCGTCAGCTTGTAGACCGTGCCACAGCCAAGAGTGGAACAGCTGTGTGGCTTGCCACCTATTTCGGTCGTCCCATACAGATTGCCAGTCGTGTCGAAAAGGAGGTCGCCGGTGGGCTCGCCACCGTCAGTGCCTCCAGTAAACCGATAAAGCACCGTTTCCGTCCAGCGGCAGACTGGCCCCGGACAGCTTTTCCGTACCTGGAAAACTGTGCCACAGCCTCTTACTCCGCAGCCCTGTCCCCCTCCAGCAAACGTTATACCGTAGAGATTGCCGTCTGGCCCGATGACTACCCTGGAGCGCGGGCTGGCGCCATCGCTGCCACCGGCGAAAGTGTAAAGCGTAGTAAAAATCCAACTCGAACCTGATTTCGTTATTTTGTAGACCGTTCCGTAGCCGGCGCCGCCCGCCAGCGTTGTGCCGTAAAGACTGCCGACACTATCCATAGTCAAGCCAGCATACGGACTCGAACCGTCCGTGCCGCCAGTGAAGTTATAAAGGACGTTAAAAGTCTCTGCCTGTGCTGTTTGTGTTCCAAGAATCGTCAGCATCAACGCTAGCGCCAGCGCCAGCCGCAGGCCGATTCCATACGTACCTAGAGGTTGTTTTGGTTCATTAGCCACAATAGTGCTCCTTTTAAGAACGAGGATCAGTACCTTGCATGCAACCCGGCCCAATCCTCAGATTCGAGGGTCGCAAGAGGATCTGCTTATTGCTGGAAGTGGCTCAAGAAGCAACGGTTAAACGTTGTTGCGGTAGCCACCTTATACCTCCTCTCTCAGCGGAAATCAAGTGAATTTCTGCAGAAAGCAAAACTGGTGGGCTATTACCCTTCACCTAAACGTGGTAGGGGGCCGCCACCGCAAACATGGGTAGCAAGTTACGGAGACTTGCGTATCCTGGTCCTGCCGTTCCCCATTTGGTACGGCGAGCGAAATCGTTTGACGGTTCTGATGGTGTAACGGGCTCTCTCTAGGACGCTACTGGAATCGTCGGCGCCGGAGAGCGCGGGGAATTTAAGAATAAATACATCCTCGAACCCTGATGAGGCATCGAGAAATTACCGAGCTGCATAAGCCACCTTGCAGCGCGGATTAGCAGAGCGAGGTTTTACTATGAAAGCGCCACGTCCTCTGCGTGTCCTCGTTTTTCTCCTTGCGCTCACCATACCCGCCTTCGCCGATTTGGCAAATTCGCCCGGCGAACCCGAGTACGTCTTGTACTTGGGACAAACCTATTGCTTGGGAATGGACTGGTGTCCCGACTTTGCATTTTATGGGACCATGACACCCGTCGGTTATGTCGAACTCACGGATACCAGCGGCGCCCCTACTAACTATCTCTGGGTTGATAACCAAGGGGAAATGACCTTTGAATCCATGCCTCTGAATGACCCTCCGCCCCCCGGCCTTCCCCTTCTTGGTCAGTTAGTGGAAACCGGGTCACTGCAAGAAATTGATCAATTCTTCCCGGGCGGCCGATCGCGGCCTTTATTTATCAATGGCGGCAGCACTGATCACGACATGAGGTCCCTGTCTTCGGTCCCCGACCCTCCGACGTTTTTGTTGCTTGGCTCGGCGGCGGGACTGGCATACCGACGCGCGCGACGCGCGTTTTGCGCCTAGGGCAGGAACGAAAGGAAATGGCCTTCAAGGCTGCGCTTGCGAACTACGCGCTAGATCCTCGCCTTCGTCCCTTTCATGGGCCAGACTGCCACCTACTTTCCGTAGAGAAACATCAGCGCCTCCGGCAGACGCCGCGACCACGCTCCCTCGTTGTGGGTTGCGTTCTGTTCCACTACGACCTTGAGACGCGCCGGCCCCAGACCTTTGGCGCGCAGGACCTTCTCCAACTGCTCGACGCTATTTACGATTTCGGCGCTGGGCTCTAGGTCGGGAGTTTCGCTGGTGCCGACTCCGACGTACATCTTCTGCGGAAGCTGCCGGGCCTTCTCTGCGTCCTTGATCAGCTGATCATTGCCAATCGACAGCACCGGGCTCTCGATGAGCACGTGGCCGAAGACGCCGGGATGCTCGAGCACGGTGTACAGCGAGATGTCACCGCCGTACGACGAGCCACCGATGCCAGTGTTGGCTGCGCCGCGCGACACGCGATACTTCTTCTCGATGAACGGCATCACCTCGGTAAGCAGAAACCTCGCGTAATCTTTGCCGTGAACTTCGTTGGGGTCGCGAGCGGCGGCATCCTGGCTGCGCTGGTTGGGATAAGGCAGGTATTCAGAGCTGCGCTTCTCCCCATGGTCGATGCCCACCACGAACATAGGCGGAATCTTGAAGCTGCCGACCAGATGCTCCACGGTCTCGTCCACGTGCCATTCGCCGGAGTTGCTGGTGGCTTCGTCGAACAGGTTCTGGCCGTCCTGCAGATACAGCACCGGATAGCTGCGGCGGGCGTTATGCGGAGAAAAGTAATTCGCCGGCACCAGGACACTCAGCATGCGCGTGTTGTGAAAGATCTTGCTCTCGAACGGAATGATGTCGACCCATCCGACGACAGTGTGACCGGCATCGAACGAGGTGACCGAGGTGGTTGCGGAAGTGTTCGGGGCGTTGGCCTTCGATTTCTCTTTCTGCTGGGCTTGGACAACCCCAAGACAGAGGCAAACGACGAGAGACACAAGCGGAGCTCTAGGCATAAGGCAAATCTTCGAGCAAAATTCTCCCAAATCGGGAGACGTACGGCAACGCGGTCAGCCTGACTTGGATTAGCGCATGGTTTGTGTCAGGGCACGACTTCAGTCGTGCCGATAAGGCATTTATTTTTCCGTCACTTCGAGCGGGCTTCAGCCCGCGAAAGACCCGCTCTTTTGCCTTTTTCAGCAGCCTCTCAAGGCGCCCCTTCAAAACCGATACAGCCACTGCGGAACGCCAGCCCTACTTTAGCTTCAAATTCACCAGCTCAATCGCAGGATAGCTCTGGTTCCAGTCGGCTGAAATGTGCTCCAAGGTGATGCGAACAGTTTTGGTCTGGCCGGGGCCAATGGGCGAGCGGCCCAGGTCCTCCAGATCGGGATATCCGCCCATCTGGTTTTCCACCAGCACGTGCAGCGGCAGGGTTTCGGTTTGAACCACCTGGTCCATGGTGTTCTTGAACACCGCGTGCAGGTCGGCTCCGACCAGGGCACGGTCACCCGTGTTCGTGATGTTGACATCGAGATACGTAACGGTGCCGCCGACGTAGTTCTCAGCGGCACTCAGTTTCGGACTAGAGAGCTGCAGCTTCGCGGCATAAGGATTGGTCTGCGGGCCGGTCGGTCCGTGGCTGCGCGTGAGGGCGACGATGACACCGACCACGATGAGGACGGCGACGAGCCCCACGATGATCGGCATCCAGTTGCGCTGCTGCGCCGGCGGCTGGGCGGGCGTAAAGAGTTCGGCCATGGCTGTTCAGATTTTACTCCGGCCGGAGGATGCGTAAGGAAAAGCTGCCAGCCGGGAGTCCTCGTCCCGGCCAGCAGATAAATGGGTTGGCAATTGATTGGAGAGAGTAATCCACAGACGGGGGAGGCTGTGAATCAAAAAGAATCCCGAGGACCGTGTCGGACGGCTCTCCACGATGAGCGACTTGCATTAAGTTCCGGCTGAACTGTGCGACTGGTACTGGCGTACACAGGGCATGTTCAGCTTGAATTTGGGCTCGTCACCAATCGGAATGACCGCTCAACGCCTCGGGATTCCGTCTTGCCCTTGCATTGCCTCGCGTATTCCTCTGCCACAGCTCACTCGGCGGTTACGGTTCTTCTGAGTCTGCACCGAAGGCACAGACTCAGTGAACTCGCTCTGGCCCGTAGTCTCTGCCGACTTGGAACAACTGCGAAAGCGTCAAGGAACGAGTGTCTTTTTACTCCTGCAGCGGCGGAAGTCAACAAGTTTTTCGCGATTATATCTTGCGTGTTTTCAATCGAGTGCAGCTCGTCCACAGGCACATGCCGAATTTTTGTGCAATCGTGAATGTGGCAATTCAAGCGCTGTAATTGCCGGATTAATTTATGCGGTCTTCAGCGATTGGATACATCGGCCGCACCATATCTTTGGCTTGGTCGCATTGTGAAAATCTGGCAAGAATCGCTTCCGGCGCGGGATTCGGACAATCTGGATTTTTCATTCAAACGAGATCGAGCTTGTCATTCTGACTGCGACATGATCTCTCGGGCCTCTCGCAGGCTTAACAATCGCCGGGAAATCATCCTCGGACTCTCAGACATTGCAGTTAGAGAAAAAATCAAAGTCCGATCCGTGTTTGTCGGCGGAAATCCGTGGTTGAAACAATCTGCTTCATTTGCACCATTTGTTACCATCGCCAGCATGGCTCTGCTGGAAGCCCGCCACCTGACCAAGACCTTCACCTCCGGTCAAACCCTGTTTGGAACGGGCACATCCGGAGAAGTGAAGGCCGTTAGCGATGTATCGCTGACGATTGAAGCGGGAGAAACTCTGGGGTTGGTGGGCGAGTCGGGCTCGGGCAAGAGCACATTAGGCCGGCTAGTACTGCGGATCATCGAACCGGATTCAGGCGAACTATCATTCGACGGTCAAGACGTTTTACGCGCCGGCGGAGCGCAACTGCGCCGCTTGCGTCGCGACATGCAGATCATCTTCCAGGACCCGTTCGGCTCGCTTGATCCCCGTATGACGGTCGAGCAGATCGTCTGTGAGCCGATGGCAATTCACGGAACCGAGAACCGCACTGACCGGCGGCAACGCGCGACAGAGGTTTTGCGCGCTGTGGGTATGGATGGCTCGGCTCTACGGCGCTATCCGCACGAATTCAGCGGTGGACAACGCCAACGTATTGGCATCGCGCGCGCCTTGGTGTTGCGGCCGCGATTCATCGTCGCCGACGAGCCTGTATCTGCGCTGGATGTGAGTGTCGGTTCCCAGATCGTCAACCTGCTGAAGCAACTGCAGCGCGATTTCTCGTTGACCTATTTCTTCATCTCGCACTCGATGCCCATGGTGCGCTATCTGGCGAACCGGATTGCGGTGATGCAGCGCGGCGAGTTGGTCGAGGTTGGCGCTACCGAGCAGATCACAACCAACCCACAGCATCCCTACACACGCAGTCTGCTGGCGGCCACGCCGGAGATCGAATTCAGCTCGCGCTGAACGGGCTGCTGACTTGATGTATCGAGCATTGGCTTTCGTCATCGCGAGCGGGCTCTCCAGAATGCCGAAAAGCTCGAATTTGGACGCTTTGAAGGGGCACAGCATCAGAGGTTGCTGAAAACCTGGATCAGCGCATGGTTTGTGTCAGGGCACGACTTCACAGGCCGCTGAAAAACTACCTACTGACAACAGCCCGGGTAGTGCGGGCCTTCCAGGCCCGCGTTCACCGGGTCTTGTGAAGAGGGCTTTAGCCCCTGAAGTACCTCGTTCAAAGCCGCTAAAATAGCCTCTTTTGTGCAATGTCCCCAGGCCTAAAGGCCGTTTCACGGTACTCGCTTGACGCGGCGCTGAAGCGCCGCACTACCCGAACTCGCTCCGGAGAGGACTTTTTCAGCAGCCTGTTCAGCCGTGCCCTTCAAAGCGTATCAATCTACAAAGGCGAGCTGCTTCGCCTCATCCGATGATTCACTTCGCTCCTTAAACCTCGCACCTTCCAGCTTCAGCAGAAACGCCTTCACCGGAAGTCCGCCGCCATATCCTCCGAGATAGCAACCAGCCGCGAGCACCCGATGGCAAGGCACGATAATGGCGATGGGATTGTAATGGTTCGCTTGTCCGACGGCGCGAAAGCCCTTGGGACTGCCAACCGCCCGCGCGATGTCGGCATACGAGCAGGTTTCGCCGTAGGGAGTCTCTAGCAACCGGTTCCAGCAGCGCTTGTAGAATTCCGTGCCGCGAAGATCAAGCGCTAAGTCAAAATTGCGGCGCTTGCCGGCGAAGTACTCATGCAGTTGATGCTTGACCGCGTGAGTGCGAGCTTCCGATTCCTTCCACTGAACTTGCTGGCCGCCGATTTTTTGCGGCAGCCCACGATCGAATTCCAGCGCCACTAGCGCCTGTTCCGAAACTCCAATCAGCAGCGGCCCCACCGGCGATTGCATGCGAGAGTAATAAAGCGTTTCCACGGGCTCATCTCCGTCACAAGGCTACCACTCTTGCCGTTTGCAGTGGGTTCCTTGCAAGATCGCCTGTGGGTGTAATGACCCGATTACGGCTATCCTCAACAGAAGAGCCGCTCCCGTGAGCGGCTCCCTTGGTTGGGCACGTTATATTGACTACTGCGCGACTCTGACCGTTGGTGGTTTCCACGAACCGTCAATGATTGACGGCGGAGTCTCCTTCGGCCAGTACAGACGCATCATCGGAATAAACTGCGCTTTCGGAGCCGGCAACCAGTTCGCTTCTTTCGCTTTTCCCGGCGAGTCGGCTTGGAGATACAGGTCAACCGAGCCATCCGGATTGGCGACGAACTTGTTGCGTGCGCTCAGGGTGTAACGGTTCAGCGGATTCGGGACGAAGAAATAGTCCTTGTCATACATCGTGATGGACCAGAAGCCGTTCACCGGTGGCATCTGGCCTTTGTCGAAGTGGATGACATACTTCTTGGAAGCGCCGTCATACTCATGACCGTCGGCATCTTTCTGGGTCGTGGGATAGATTGCATCCTGCGGACGGTTCGCACCTAAGCCGATGGCAGTAACGAGTGCCCTTTGGATGTAGTTCGTTCCGTATACACCGATATCCCTGGTGAGATACGTCCAACCGTTCACCGGCTCTGCCGCCTTCTTGAAGTACTCCATGATTTTTACCTGCGCCAGTTTGGGCACGCCCTTAATGAGTTCTTTGTCGAAGGCGCCTAGCTTGCTGGGATCGAAGTCCTTTCCGGGCTCCAGACCGATGGCCTTCATCTTCTCAACCATGGGCGCATCGGCAGCGGCGGGTGGGTTCGTCTTCATCAACCGTGCGAGATAATTGAAGTAGTCGTTGACGCTCAGTGCATCCACCTGGTCGCGTACACCCGTCTTCATGTCGAAGCTGGCATCCACGGGACCGGGCACCGGCGTGTAGGGCTTGCCATAGGAGCTAAGCGGCACCAGCGAGAACTTGTCCTGCAGGGCGTGGACTTTGTTGTAATCGTCTGGCGTACCAGTGCAGTAAATTCGGCCGAGGATCCAAACCAGCCCCGTCGGCGACTTGTACTCCGTGACTCCCGCGGGCAACGTGCCTGACCAGCCCGGTCCGGTGATGGCGTACTTCTGCGCCTTGCCGCCGGTGGTGCGCTTGCCGGGAACCTGGAACACGTCGGTCCAGCCGCTCAGCATGGGCAACAGGTAATAGCGATCACCCATGTCGGGGACAGTGAAGATCCATGGCTCGTTCGAAACATCGAGCCAGGCAGTTGTGTAGAGTGTATCGGCGTTGGGAGCGGTAACAGCGTGGTAGTCCACCGCCGGATAGGTGCGCATTCTGACGAGCTGACCCATCGGCGCGTGTCCGGCATCGGGCATAGCGACATTGGTCATCTGACGGCGCGTCATGTCCATCGTCACTAACGGATAGCCGTAGACGTAAACGTCCACGGCGTCTTGTACCGCTTTCTCGGCACCCGGCGACGATTGCCCGCCGCCCGCCGATCCTGGTTTTGAGTTGCAACCGATCAACGTGACTAGAATTGCAATCGAAAGACAACAGAGCAGCTTGCGGTGCATAAATGCTCCTTGGAATAGCAAAATAGCAGGACAGATTTGTGCTAAGGGCAACAGCCTAGACGAAATTAACAATGGGTGGAACTAGCACTATTCGCAGGAGGTAAGGGAAAAAATGCCAGAAGCCTTGACGGGCAAGGGCGTGCCATCCCCTTTACACTCGTCTTGGCCAGGCGTTTAGTCGCGACCCATTTTGGAACGACTCCAACAACAAAAAAACAAAACCCCTCGCTTTCGCGAGGGGCTTCGTCAGGTTGCGATTCGGTTATTACTGTGGTTGCGGTGGTGTGCTGGTTGTTGGAGAAGAGGTCATGCTGTTCGACTTAGGTTGCGTTGGAGTGGCCTGGTAACTGGATGGTGCCGAATAGTTGCTTTGCGGCGCCTGACTGTTGGGCGTCATCTCGCCGTTCGGCTGGTTCATCGCGGCGAGCTGGTCGACGTTGTTCTTCAGCAGGCTGACCTCCACGCGATTGCCGTGCGCAGGCTTGGTTGCAGTGTCGTCTGTCGACGCCACGCTAGCATTGCCCATTCCCAACACGAATACGCGATACACGGGAATCTCATTCTTCTCCACCAGGTAGCGCACCACGGAATTCGCCATCGCCTGCGAGTTTGCAATACCAACCCGCCCGTTGCTCGGCGAAAAACCCTGCACCTGGATGATGTAGCCCTTCTGGTCTTTCAAGTTGGTGGTCATCCCGTCGAGCGCCTCTTTGGCCTTCGGGCTCAGCGCCGTTTGGCCTGACCGGAAGCGAATCTCGGTCTCATTGGTGGGCTGATACTGGTCGATGTTGCCCACCACTTGCTCCACGGTGTTCAAACGATTACTCGCCTGCAGTGCGGTCTGGTTAGCCTGCTGGGCACGATTGCCGGCATCGGTGGCGTGCCGGTCAGCGGTCGCCGCTTGCGCGGAAGCCTGGCGGATACCTTCCTGCGCGCGCGCATCGACGTCCTTAATCTGCTTCGCGTTCGCTGCGGTGAGATCGTCAAGTTCGTTTACTCGGTTGCGGATCGGGCTCAGCTGCCGCTGCACATACTTCTTGCGGGCAAACGGGTTCAGCTTTCCCCAGAATCCCTGGCGCATATCTGGCTCAAGCGGCTGATGCGCCGTCATGTTCTGATCAGAGTTAGCGTTCTGATCGCTGACGCTCTGGCTCGAAGATGTCGAGGGTTGCGAGCTGCTCTCCGACGCCGTGGCGGCGGGCTGCTGATTGTCGGCCGGCGTTTGCTGGGCCATTGCCGGCAACATCAGGCTGGCGGCCAACGGCAGAATTAAGAGAATTCGCGACTTCATTAATTCCTCCAAAATCCTTTGGCACGAGGTGCCTATCCTGTCGGCTGCGCGTTCCCAAATCGTTGGGGCCACAAATCAAGCCGCGCGCCAACCCTTATCTCTATACAACTCGACTGCCAAAGCCAGAGATTCCGATGACACCTAAGCCTTTTGTTTTCAACGCCCCAATAGACGAGCTATTTACTGCTGCGGTAACGGCCGGGTAGGAACGGGAGGCGACAGGTAATTGTTACAGCGAGCCTCAAAGTGAAGGCTTAAGGCGGCCTCGAGCAAAAACGGGAATCCGGTTTTCGGCGGAGAAATCAGGGTTTCCGGCATAGGCTCACAGGCCTGCTGCATCTCTATTTTTTCTACCGTCCACTTCCGTTCGCACTCCCAAACCCCGATCAGGACAACACCGGCTTGCGCGCAGTCCTCTAACTTAGCGAACGCAAAATTGAAAGTCTGAGGAGACCTTATGCAGATGGATCCCAAGATTCTGGGTCTCATCGTGGTAGCCATTGTGGTGATCGCAATCGTGATTGCCGTGGCTATAGCGCAACGGAGAAAAGCCGCTCTCCGCCAGCGCTTCGGTGGTGAGTATGAACGAGCGGTGCGGGAGCGTGGATCGGAGCGGGAAGCACAAACCCTGCTTCATGAGCGCGAAAACCGCGTGGAGAAGTTTAATATTCGCCGGCTTGATGCCCCGGAACGCCAACGATATGCCGAGCGGTGGCGCACGGTGCAGTCCCGCTTTGTAGACGATCCCAGAGGAGCTGTCATTGACGCCGATGACACGGTTGCATCGCTGATGGGCGCTCTTGGATATCCCATGGCAGATTTCGAGCAGCGGGCGGCCGACCTTTCGGTTGACCATGCTCACGTAGTGGATAACTACCGCGCAGCCCATGAAATCGCAGTGCGGCATCGGCAAGGCCAGGCGACGACTGAAGACCTGCGCCAGGCAATGATTTACTACCGGTCGCTTTTTGAGGACCTTTTAGACGGACGAAAGTCCGAAGCAATTAGAGAGGTTGCATGATGGCGGAACTGAAGAGAAAAGATGACGAACTTACCACTGCCGATCTCGCCGGACGTCCTGAAAAAGCGCGCGAACCCCAAGATCGCCCTCAGTTGGTGCGCGATCAACCACCCCAGCAACCGGATTACAACGCCACTTCTCCGGTCCAACGACGTAATCCGGCGAACGAGCCTCGCTTGCCAATCGACCGCCCTGAAATGGCTAACGCCGCAGCAACGCCAAGTTCGACTGCCGAGCGCAACCAACCAGGTTCCATCACGTCCAGCACCGCAAATCAACCCACTCCTCTGTTTTCCCAATCGGAGGTTGGCGACTTTCGCTCCCGCTGGGGAAATATTCAAGCAGCATTCGTAGATGAGCCGCGCCGCGCAGTGGAGGATGCCGACAACCTGGTCGCTTCACTCATGAAGAAGTTGGCCGAGGGCTTTGCCAATGAACGCGAGCGCCTGGAGAAGCAGTGGGACCGCGGAGATAACGTATCCACGGAAGATCTGCGAGTGGCGCTCCAACGCTACCGTTCCTTCTTTGATCGTCTGTTGAAGGTGTAGCTCTTCACTCGCCTGGGACTGTGCGGGAATGGCACAGTCCCAGGCTAAAGCAGTCCCCGCTTTTTCGCGTTTATTTATGAAACCGTTTCCAGGTCGGCTATGACCTGCGCACGTATCATGGAGAGCGCTCGAGCCATCGCGTTTTCCACCTCACGCTTTGCCTGAGGCAGCGGTAGCGGCGGGATGATTGTCATGCAATCCACAATGCCCGCGAGCCGGGAATATGCCCGCCTGCATTCGTGCATGAAGTCGGTGGGGTATTCGGGCTTGCGCGCGCGGGCCACTTCCGGATCGGCGTCGAGCAGATAAGCGACATCGGGCCTGGGAACACATGCCGCGACTATCCGAACGAAAATCCTGCTGATGAAATTAGAGAGTGGCAGATTGGCCAGCTCATCATAGATGTAGCGATCCAGAATTATGACATCGGCTCCGCCGTGGCCAGCTCGTCGAATCACCATCGCAAGGTGGATCGCATCGAGAAAATACAGTGCGTGCCGGACGATGCTCAAATACCACTTGCGCACATTCTTATCTTGCCGGTTGACCGGGCGATCCGGTGCGCCGATACCCTTCTCGCTGCCGTACACACGGTGGACGAAGCCTTCGCGATACCGGCTCAGCACAACCACATCGTCCCAGAACGCAAGTAATTCCGTGGTCAACCCGCGCGCCCGCAACCACTCCTGCAGGCTTTCGATCTGCGTGCTCTTGCCCGAGCCGTCCAGCCCGGAAAATGAAACCAGCACCGGCTTGCCATGTCGAGTTGACGAAGCGTTCTGCACATTCAAATTCCCGGGCAAATTCCCGGGCGCAAGATTTTCGTTGTGCCTCACCAATTCGTTCCACCCTGCGTGACTAGCGCCAGCAAGTTACGGCTTGGCCGAAGTTCCCTTGGTGAGCGCGGCTACCGTGCCAATGGCTACGCCGGCAGCAGCAATCAGGCCAACTTTGATCAGTAACGACCTGCGTTGATTTTGTTTCGCGGGCGCAATGGCCTCTCCGGCCGGACGCGAAGCTGCCCCTCCAACTGTCGGCACGCCTTCAGCCGTGGCTGCACCTAAGGGCTCTTGCATCTGCTGCTCAGGTTTGGGTCGCGGCGCCGGAGTAGCAGGAACCGGTTCCGGAGCGATTCCCATATTCTGGTCGGGCTGGGCCGGTTGGCTCTGGCTCGGTACCGGCTGTAGCGGACCTTGCGAGGGATCCACTGTCGTCCCGCTCTGCTGGGAGTTTTGCGGAGACGCCGGGTCTTGCTGCGGCAAGGCCTGCACGCACTCGGGAACTCCACACAGCGCCAGTCCAACCACCAGCGTCATTATTTTAATCATCCATGGATGTTGAGCTTTCATCGGAAGCTCCTTCCAACAAGATTTTGATCGGGGCCCAGTTGCTATTTCGATTCAGTCAAAGCTTTCTCAGCGGCCACTGGCGTCAAAGCCGGCGACCTTGACGGAGCCGCCCGGTCGAGCAGCCGCTCCACATCGGCGTCGCGGTCGTAGAACAAGTTTCGTGCCCGATTGCGGCCGTAGCGCCACAGGTTCGGAACATTCGTCTGATACCAGCAAGACTCCGGCATGCGTTCCGAAAATCCACAGAACACTCGAAAGCGGCTCTGCAGAACCTCCGGTGATGCCAGCAGGGCTGCAGTCAAGCGATGGTTGCCCTCCAGTGTCGTCACCGGGTGTTTCTCATCAATTCCGATCAGCAAAACTGCACTGTCGTCGGGTGCAGTCCGCAAGCGATAACTCAAGGCCTGGACCTTGGCGATAAAGTCCTTCGTCCTTCCGTGGAAAGCGGTAGTCTTGATCCGCCGCACGATGTCCCGCAATAGAAAGTTTCCGTCCGCCACCTTGCGCCATTGCGCCCGGGGAAACACCCGAATCCGCTCCAGGTCGTCCGCTTCAATTTGTACCTGCCACCATTGCGTGTCGGATGGCAGCTCTCTCCACATGTGTCCCCGGCGACGGAAGAGCAGGGCCCGGCGCAATGCATTGGCGGCTTCATCAGTTATGTCGGCTCCCAGTACCAGGGTTTCGAACTGCTCCCGGTCGTGATGGAATTCCTCCTGATAGAACTCGTTCTTCAGGAACTCCGCGATGACCTCCGCTTCAGTAACGTGCCGTAGCCGCTGCATGCAGCCTCCTGCCAGCTGTCGCCCACGTTCTAACGAAGGGAAAAGAAACCGCGAGCAACAGTAAGAGCCTTAGGACCTGTTGGACAACAATCACCTCCAGCAGGGTCGAGTGAAACCATGAAATTCCGATGACGATCAAACCGCTGACCACCAGTTGCAACCAACCCGTATTGGCGATGCGCCGCGACATTTCGTAGGTGATCAGCACCACCGCGATCGCGTAGATGCCGGTCGCCGCTGCGTTCATGCTCAGCAGCAGGTTCAATCCGGCAACTGCAGTCGGGAAATGTGTCCCGAACAAAGACCGAAACACGACTTCAGGAAATGCGGCGAGCAGGAGTACGAACACGACCGACATTCCCGTGACCATCAACAGTGGCAGCGCCAGCAAAGATCGTTCGCTGCCTTCCTCTCTGCTCTCGGCCGAGACTGGGAACATCGCACTCACGATGGACCACGCGCCAAAATACAGCAGCCGCCCTACCAGTGCGATGGCCGCGTAAAGTCCGGCCACCTCGGGCTTGAAAAAGTGCTTCACCATCAAGATGTCAACGTTGCTGATGATGACCTGACCGACGAAGAAGACGATGGCCTGCATCGCTTCGCCCACGGGCGTCGGTTCCGCCAGTAACGCGCGGCCGCGAAGTTCCCTGGCCCCATCGGGCAGGCAGTACGCCAGCAACACCGAAATCGAAATCGCCGCCACCGCGCCCAAAACGCCGAAGCCAAGCTTGATAAGAACGATCGCGCCTACAAACTTCGTGATCGCCTCCGCTGCCATGTTCCAACTGAGACCTTTGAAGCGGCAGGTCCCTTGCAGCCCTCCGCGCTTCACTCCCAGTGGCACATAAATCGTCAGCCCAAAGGCGAGCAGGATAATGATCCACGGACTGGACAGCCGGAGGTAAGCGGTTAGAACCGAGCTGGCGGCCAGCATGAAGACGCCCAGGCCGACTCCGATGGTCCAGGCCCGCTTCCACAGCCTTTGGTAAACCGAAGCTTTGCCCTCCGCCGTTTCCTCTTTAGCAACCAGCTTGGTGCACACCAGTTGGAAGGCCAGGGTGATGGCCGACACCAGCATGAGAATGGTGACGGCGGCTGCCGCATGGCTGAAATCCGAAGGGCCCAACATTCGGGCCACGCCAATGTTGTAGCCAAAATTTGCCAGGCTTACGAAAACCGATCCGATGAGCAGGACAATGCTTCCGCCCAGAAACTTGGCGTGCAGGCCCCGTTTTGGCCGCAACGCGCTGTCGCAAACCTCTTCCGGAGGAAACTCCACCAACGTCTCTGGGTTCGTGGTCATGCTGCCAGATCAGTCCTGTCCTGATCGCTCTCATGGCCCACAAACGTGTCCGGAGGAACCAGGGGCTGAACCTGGTGAGCGGGGTGAGGATAAAAATGCTTAAGAGCATTTGGCAGGAAGCTGCTGAAGCTCTTCATGGCGGCGGTCGAATTGTCGTAAATTTCGAAAAGCCGCCCCGTCCGAGTCAGCTCCAGCACCACTGCAGCCTGGGGCGACAGCGCGGCAAGTTTCAAGTCGCCGTCGTGCCGCATCGCTTCTCGCATGCAGCTCAGTAAGACGTCAACCCCAGCGGCGTCGATCTGCCGTACCTGGGACATGTCAAACACAATTTGGGGCCGGTCCGAATTCAAAAAGGGTTCCACTTCCTTGAAAAAACTACGGGCCTGTTTGAGATTCATTTTTTCCGGCATTCTTTTAACAACTACGGGCCTACTACTGCTCTCCATATCTCCTCGCGACGGCTAGGTTGGAGGGGAACTCCGAAGCCTCTGGGCCGGGACCTTGGGCTTCTGTCGCCGGCGTCTTCAACGCAGCTGCCTGCTGCTCTAAAGACGACGGAATTTCCACGGCGCGCTCATCATGAGCATGTGCGAAAAATCCGCGGTAAATCTGCTTAGGTAAGAATGCGAAAAGCTCAGCCGTGCTGCCTGCCAGGCGAGAAAGTGCACTCATGGCCGGCATGCCAACCAGCTTGCGATCGCTGATTTCGACTTCGACATTGCGCACCAGGTGACACAGGCGGTGGAAACCCACCACCGAGTGCATGACGTCGAGGCCTGCTCCCACGTAGGTGTAGGGCAACAAAGTAGAGTTCTCCACCACGGTGCCACAATCGACTTCGGCGTGGTGTTCGACCACCGTGCTCCGCGTAATCAAGGCGGATGCGCGGATCCTGCTATAGGCGCCGACGAATGCCGGAGCCACAATCCGTGCCTTGCGGTGTACCCGCGCAGACTTTGCTACCCACACGCCTGGCCGCGTCTGAACTCCCACCGGAGAAATCGAATTTTTGCGAAGAAGTCCGTCGAGCGCCAGGCAACGCAGATCAGTGGCGTTCTTCAAACGGTTGACGTAACCGGTAACGCAATAGTTCTTGCACTCGGTGCGCAGTTTGCTTAGGCGGTTATGGAACAGCGACGCCGCGTCGTTTCGTCGCGACGCATTCAGCACAAAGATGTCGAGAGACGCGCCTTCCGGATCGACCGCCATGGTTACCGGACAATGATGGTCCAGATGATGTTGGATTAGTCTTTCGTAATCCACCTCGACATAAGGACCGACGCGCATCGCGATCACCAGGTCCGCGCCATTTTCCGCGTAGCAGCTAAATGTTTCCTCGGCTATTTGCCAGAACTGGCCTTCCGGGGCCCGCTTCCACGGCACATCAGCGCTCAGAAGATCGGAGGATTCTCCCTGGCCGGCGGACTCGCTTATCAGCGTGGTGTCACAGACTCCGAAATGCTGCAACCGCTGCAGCACGCGTTCCACAACCGGCTAGCCAAGCACGTCGAGGTAAGCCAGCGGAATTCCGCCAAACTTCTCTTCGCCGGATGCCTTCGTTCCGCCCACCAAAAGGATGGCTTTTATGTCCATGGCTGCCACCTCGGTGCGGCTGCACGAAAAATCGCCGAGCGAGAAGGAACCCACGCAGGAATTCTGCGGAAGCGCGATATCGGTTCCAAGAGCCCGCGCGCGCTGGTGAAGATCGAACGAGCGCAAATATTGGCGAATAATCTGTGGCATGGTCATACGCAAGGCGGCAGAGAAGTTCTGCTCCGCCATTTCCTGCAAACGGTCGGGCTGGCTGAGCAGCATGTTGAGTTGCTCTGCCAGGCTTTCGGCATTGCCGGTTTCGTAGAACTCAATCGCGATGCCTTCGTCCCGCGCCATGTCGCGAAAATCGTCAATTCCCGCCGACAAAATGGGAACACCAAATTCGCACGCCAGGTGGGCCACCCCGCTGGCGCCGGCGGCGGACGTATAGGGCAGCACCAACACGCTGGCCTTACGGAACAGATCCGCAATGTCGTCTTCCGCTACGTATCCGGTGAATTCAATAATGGGATTGCCTCGCATCCGTTCTGCCATTGATTCGATGTAACCCGGAGTCGTAGGGTGGTTTGAGCCGGCCACGATCAGGCGAATATTCGGGACCTGAGCGGACAGACGCTCGAACGCTTCCAGCAACAACTCCACGCGTTTATAAGTTCCCCATTTTCCGAATGCGAGAATGCGATGCTCGGGATTGCCGCGTTGCGTTAAGTCAGGCGGTTCTGGCCTGCCTCCCAGAATTCCGTGGGCGCGAAAGTGCACGTTCTCGCCACGGTACTTGTCAATCAGAGTGCGACGATACGCCGGCAATAAAACAGAAATGGAATTCGCCATCAGCAGCATGCGCGTCGCGGCCGAGCCTGCCATGCGATACAGCCGGGGAAAACGAACTCCGGAGTCAACCAGGCTGATGTTGTCCATCAGGTGATGCAGAGTGACGTGCGTATACCGTCCACTGAGTCGCGATAGCACTGGCTGAGTCAGACCGGAGAACGCTGCCACCGGGTTGTTGCCGAAGGTCGAGAACAGCAGGTTGAACCACACCACATCGGGATTAATGTCCTGAATCGCCTTCAACAGGCGCACCGGATTCATCACGGAGTCGAAGCGCCAGCAGCGGACAACGTCGTAGTCGGGCAACTCCTCAACGGGACCCTCCAACTCATCAGCCAGTACCGTGAGGCTTAACAGAGGGTCACGCTGCAGTTCCCGCGCAATGTGAAAACCATATTCGTTCAACCCTCGGCGGCTGGGCGGGAATGCACTTACCAGGCAAATCTTCAAATCAACTCCTCGGTTAGAACATCGTCAAACGAAATACGGGACGAATTAACGTCCCGCTCTGAGCGGTACCAGTGAACGATGGAAATTGTTCTGCCTGGACGCCGACTGAGAACCGCAGAGGGTACTCCACTGGAACTCGCCCAGTGGCATCGCTTACGGTCCGGTGCAGTGGTCTTACATAAGTGATGAAGAAACTGCTGTACATGTTGTCGTAGTTCTGAAAAGACTGACCGCCTTCATAGGCGAACTGACCATCCACCCTCCAGGATGGGTTCACGTTGTACTGGATGGTCCCGACCGGACGCAGAACATGGGCCCTGGCCCACAATGTGTCCTGCACGCGGAACGCGCGGATGTACTCGGCCAAAAGGCTGGCCGTGAGTTTTTGGTCGAAGAACTTGCGCTGCAGACCGCCGTAGGTAGAGGTGGTGAAGTACTGCCGCACCAACGGGCTGTACGTGAGATCGCGGCGGGTATAGCCGGTAATCAGCGCGGTCTTGCCCCACGGCCGCCCCACCGTGAATTGCAACGTTGTGCCTACATCGTTTGAGTCCAGCTTGTAGCCGGTCGCGGTGAAAGGGCCAGCCTCGTGATACATGCTGGCGTTGAACGACAGCCAATTGCCGAACGAACTGCTATTGGCGTACATGAACTGGCGAAACAGGTTTTGGTTTTCGTACTGCGGCGCTGAGTTGTCGCGACGCAAAGTAAATTGCAGTCCAGTATTAAACGCGATCCAGGCATCGCCGAGATGCAGCACCGGATTCAGGGCAGTATTGAAGTTGTAGTCGAAGGTGTTGCGATTGATGATCAGCGCTTCCTGCGGCAACGACTCCTCGCCCGTGGCGTTGCGGATCTGGAAGAAACCGCTCACCATGGGAAAGTTGTTGTCGAAGTGATAGCGGTAGGCCGTAGTCCACAGCGACTCCTGTTGCGAGCGCGGGGGCGGCAGATTGGGACTCTTGCTGGTTAGCCCGAAGATTTCCTGGTCGAGTACGTAGACCGTGTAATCGTCGTAGAGGCCGCCGGTAGTGAAATCGGTCAGCATGCTGAGATGGTCGGTGACTCGCAAACCTTCTTCGCTGGCTACCTGCATACCTTCCAGTTGCGCAACCTCACTGGCACCCAGTTGGTCGGCCTGCGCCAGCACCATCATCGCGTTCCAGCTTTGATGACGTTGCCGGTACACCTCGCCTTGCGCCAGTAGGTAGTCGTAGTTCTGGTTGGCTCCGGGATCGGCGCCGAGTGAAGCCAGTTCTTCATCCGCCTGCTTAGTTTTGCCTTGCGCCAGATAGGTGTTCGCCAGGCCAATCGCCACTACCTGGTCGGCGGCCCCGGCTTGTTGCGCTTTCTCGAAGTAACGAGTCGCAAGGTCGAAGTCGTGCATGGCCAGCAGCAGGTTGGCGGCTTCGATCAGGTTCTCCGAGGTCACCGGCGGCGCCTCGCCGATACGGCTCTCAGCAAAGGCCAGGCTGATTTGCTGCCTGGCGTCATCGTCCTTGCCATAACGCACCATTAGGCGGGCAATAGCCAGACGCGCTTCCACCCGGTTGGCATCCGGCGCATTGAGTGCGCGGCTGAAACGGTCCATGGCGGCCTTCTCGTCGCCCAGGGTCAATAACGCGTCGCCGGTATCCAGCAGGATCGCAGACTGGTCGCCGCCCTGCTGTTCGGCCGCCGCAACATACCGCAGCGTCTCGTCGCGCTGATGTAACTCGGCATAAGCGTGTGCCATCCGCGCATAGATCAACGGGTCATCGGGCGATAGGCTTAGCGCCTGATTCAGAGCGTCAATGGACTGCTGATAGCGGCGCATGTCGTACAGCGTGTCCGCCAATGCCAGTTGCAGCTGCAAGTCATTGGGTGCGTACTTCAGTGCGGCGCGATACTCTTTCTCGGCATTGGCCAGCAAGCGCTGCTGACGATACGCAGTGGCGCGCACCAGATGGGTTGCGCCTGATTCGCCCATTAGCTTCTGGGCGTCGTCCACCTGGTCGAGTGCCTGCTTGGGCTGGCGAAGTTGCAGATCGCTGAATGCCAGCCCGAGATGCGCGATGCCATTGTTTGGACTGAGCTTCAGTGCCGTCTCGAAATCCTGGGAAGCCCGCTGCGCGTCCTGCATGTCATTCAGGACGTAGCCGCGGTTTACGTACGCTTCCACCATCTTAGGATCGCGTGCGATGGCCTGCGTGTAGTCGTCAATCGCTTCGTTCAGCAGTTGCGAGCGCTTGTGCACATGGCCCGCAAGCAAAGGGAAGTTGGGTTCCTTCGGCAATTGCGCTGCGTATTGGTTGGCGATAACCAGCGCGTCGTCGTAGCGCCCCAGGTTGTAAAGGTCGTAATCGAGATAGACCGAAGCGTTGCGGTCTTTCGGCAACTGCTGCAGCACCTGGTAGCCCAGCTTCGCCGATTCAGCATACTTGCCTTCGTGGAACAGATAGCGTTCGCGCTCACGCATCACCCGCGGATCGTCATTCATCTTGCTGGTCGCGCGGTCCACCCACTCTCCGGCCAGCTTGATCTGACGCGCTTCAATCGCGGCATTGGCCGCGTTCGCTACGATCACCGGATTCTGAGGAGCCAGCTTGTAGGCCTTCTGATAATTCGCATCGGCACGCTCGAACTCCGCGGTTTGCGTGAACATGTCGCCCAGCGCAAGGTAAGGAACGTAGTCGTCCGGATACGCCCTGGCCATGCGATTGAAGTACTCTTCCGCCATCTTGGTGTTGTTCTCTTCGCGGTAGAGGTAGCCCATGGCTTCCAGCGCGTAGTGATTGTCGGGGTCTTTACCAAGTACATCGCCGTAGATCTGGCGCGACTCATCCTTGCGGCCTTCCTTCCACAACAAGTTGGCGTATTGCAGCTTGATATTGACGTTTTCGGGATCGAGCTTGCGGGCTTCGACCAAGTCGGCTTCCGCTCCGCTCAAATCGTTGTCCGAGGTCTTGAGCGATGCTCGTACTCGCAAGAACTCGGCCTTCGCCGTTCCCTGCACATCAAGCTTGCTGATCTCTTCTTCGGCGGTCGCGATCTGCTGATGGGCTGCCTGATCATCTCCATTTTCGCGATAGAGTTCGGCAAGGTTCAGCCGAAGCTGTATGGGATAGAGCTGGCCTTCGGGCACTCCTCCTGCCGGCATAGCTTTGAGTGCGGCGTTGTATTCGGCAATGGCCTCGCGCGACTTGCTCTCCTCTTTGGCCAGCAGCGCGCGAATTGCGTGCAGCCGATAGTAGTTCGGATCGATGGCCGCAGCCCGGCTGAGGTAAGTACGGGTCTTGTCGAGATTGCCCAGCCGTAGTTGGGCTTGTGCCGCGCTTAATTGGTAGCCAATTTCCTTGGGTTTCGCGTCCGCTGCGCGCGTGTAGGCTGCAGCAGCCTGTACTTTGTCGCCGTCCAGTTCGTAGGTGTAGCCAAGGTCGGCGAGCACCGGTGGAGTCATTTTCGGCGCGCTCTTCAAGGTTGTAATTGCGGCCTTATAGTCGTGCTCTTCGCGGTAATAGTTTGCCGCTGCCTGGAAGATCTCAACGTTACCCGGCGCGTGCTTCTTGGCCAGGTCGAGCATTTGTTTGGCGCGGTCGGGCTGCTTCAACTTCAAGTAAGCCACGGCCAACATCAGCTCGGCGTGTGCATTCGCCTGCTGGGATTCCGCGCGCTGCAGCAGATTGATTCCTTCCTGCGTGTCTCCCGTGCGAATAAACAGCTCGCCGGCAATCAGGAGGTCATTGGTGCGATTAGGATTGGCGCGAATCACTTGCAGCAGCAGCCGCTTGGCGTCGTCTGTCCGGCCCATGCGCGCGTAGGTTTGTGCCAGTCCACTTAACCCGTCGGCATTGCCCGGAGCCGTCTGCAGTCCATGTTGATAAGCGTCAACCGAAGTTTGATAACGTCCCGCCAGGCGCGAGGTGTAGCCCAACAGAAACCACAGCTTGTTGTCTTGCGGCGCAGCTTTCACGGCGCGCTCTGCGTAGTCTGCTGCGGCCCCTGGGTTACCGCGCCGCAAGGCATCGTTGGCCGCGCGTGCCAGTCTTCCAACCTCAATACTGCTACCCCAACCAATGCCGTTGTCGCCAGACCCGTTGGCCTGTGCCGTTTGGCTTTGCTTCTTCTGCTTCGCATTGGGTGTAGCCGGCGATTGCGCGGGCTGGCCGTTGACCTCGAACGTCTGCGCCTTTAAGGGCGCAACGGGCAACAGCAGGGAACAAACAATCAGGAGAACACGTTTCATTTTTCCCTTGGGGTGCTCGATGCGGAGTCGAGCGTGCGCTGGAGCTCTGCTCGCAAACTAAATTCCATTGTTGTCGGATGCTGGATTTGCCCGTTATGGCTGTGTGGCACTTAACTTCCACTTCGCATGAGGCGCGGTTCTCAATTGTGGAAGCGCGGGTAAGTAGAGCTTGGCGTGGGTATGTCCGTACTCATTCTTGGACTTCATATGCCGCAGCAAACCAACCGGAGTTTCTGCGAATCCAAACACTTTCGGATGCAGGTTTCCGGAGGAACTCCCTTGATATCGAAGTCCCCGACGTTCCCCTCAAGAGCGATTCCGCTCTCCGCCATACTTCTAATCGCTTTGGCGGTACACGGCCCGCTGTTGCTGATGCAGTTGCCGGCAGGCTCGTATGATGCGAACACGCATATCTTCTTTGCTGCGCACTATGCGCATCACTGGTTCAATCCCTGGAACGTGAAGTGGTTTGGCGGGTTCTCGCAGACGACGTATCCGCCGCTTACCCACCAATGGATCGCATTGTTCTCGCACATCATGGGCTTGCAGATGGCCTATATGTTCGTGCAGTTCATTGCCATTCTGCTGCTGCCCATCGGCATGTATCGATACGCGCGGCTCTGGGTCGATGAGGTGTCAGCCAGCTACGCCGCGTTAGGCTCGGTATTCCTGGGCTCGCTGGCGATGCTGGTTTATCAGTCAGGACAGTTGCCCACGACCGCCGCAGCTGCACTAACTCTGAATGCTGTTCCGTTCTTTTATGTGTGGCTGCGCACCGCTCGATTCACAGCGCTGCTTAAAGGAGTTGCTATCGCGTGGGCGGCAGCAGCCGCGCACCACGTCACGCTCTTGTTCGGCGCAATTTTGTTTGCGATTCCGGTGCTGGTGCTGGCCATCATGGATCGCGAGGGAGTGGACCCAGACGATGAGGAACGCGCCACTGTCGGCGGGGTCCTTGGCCGCGCCGTGGTGTTCGCCGTCATCGCAATCGCCGGAGTGGCCATCGTCTTGTGGCCTTACTGGATATCGCTTCTGAAGAACCCGATCAACCAGATGCCGATCCCCCACGGCTCCCGCGACAACTACATTCTGAAACCGTTTAGCGGAATCAACTTCTGGATTATTCCGATGGGCGCCTTGATCCTGGCGATTCCCTATATTGTTATGCGCGGCTCTGCCATTCGGCGGCTTCGTCCATTGCTGTTCGGATGGTATGTGACCACGCTGCTCGGGCTGGGTGGGACAACTCCGGTAGGCAAGCTCCTTCTGGGCCGCGCCTATCAGGTCCTCACCTTCGAACGATTCACCTTCTGGGCCACGCTGATGGCCATGCCCTTTGTCGGAATGCTGGCCGTGGAGCTGATTGCGCGCTTCCGGATGAAGGCGGCTGGTTGGCCTTTCCATCGCCGCGGTTGCGACCATGGCAATGTCGGTGGCATGGATCACCATCCATCCCATCAACAGCTCACCGTTTAACGTCGATCAGGTCATCGCCTTTCTCAACCGCGACGATCACTCGAAGTTCCGCTACATCACGTTGGGATTTGGCAGCAACTTTGCGAAGGTTTCCACCTACGCCAACGCCAGCAGCGTCGACGGCGACTACAACTCAGCTCGTTTGCTACCCGAGATGACCGCGTACGGCGCCGGCCAACTCTACAACTCGAAGTACTACGGCACTTCGGGGATGGAATCGCTGCGGGCAGTATTGAAGCATGCCAATCAGTATGGCCTGAAGTACATCTTTGTTCGCGACCGCTTTTACGAGCCGCTGCTGGCCTTCGCCGGATGGCGCCAGGCGGAAAGCTACGACAACGGCAATGTCACGCTGTGGACCAAAGAGGATGTGCCTCCGGCGAAGACCCTGGAGTTTGTGGGCTTCATGCCCACCGAAATGCAAGGCATCCTGTGGGGAATATTGCCCGTCGCCAGCAGTTTGTTTGCGCTCTTCCTGGTATTGCTCGTTCCCGAGCGGCGGCGCGTAAGAGAGACCATCGAATTCCCTGCGCCGGTGGCGCGTGAGCCCATGGTTTTCCGGGAGGCCAAGTAAATGAAGCGACTACTGCTGCCCATCATAATTCTGGTTGTGACCGTGGTCCTGGTGGCCGCAGGAACCGTTCAGCCTAATGAATTGTCCCCTGCCAAGTCGCCGGAAGGCGCGGTGCAATCGTTGTTCGCGCACGTAAAGGGGCACGATTATCAGCGGCGCCTACGCTTATGTTGCCGAACTCCAGCAACAACGACGAGGCAGCCTTCGCCCGAGATCTCTCCGGACGCGACGGAAGCCTGCGCACCAACTCGTCGTTGCAGCAAGTGGACACTAAGGTCTTGCACGAAAACGATAGCGAAGCCCTGGTGCGTGCCACATTGCAATACGCTACCGCGGTGGGCGCTTTTTATGACACGCGCGACCTGAAAGTCGTGAAGGAAGGCGACAGTTGGAAGGTGGACTGGCCGTTGGCGAAAGAAGCCAAGCTGCCTCCCCAGGTGATTCAGTCAAACTACCTGCGCTGGGATGTCATCACCCGCGGTTCCAACGATGACTGGGGCGCGCAAAACGTAGAAGCTCCACGAGTGCGTATCATTTCGATGAACGCCATCCCGCAGGCCAACAGCACCATCATCGTCGGCGAAATCGAGAATGAAGACACCGTCCCCGGCTTTGTCTCCGTGAGTGCCACGCTGACTGGTAAGAATGGCAACGTGCTTGGCGAGGAGAGCAGCTTCGATAAGATCTCCCACACTCTGCTGCCGAAAGAGATATCGCCCTTCCGAATCGACTTCCCCAACGTGCCGCTCTCGACTGTGAAGAGCGTGCACATGCAGCCCAATTCCATGTTGGTGCCGGCTTCCGCGGACCCCGTGATCGGCGTCATGCATCAGCGGGTGGAGACGGATGCGCGCGGACGCCACGTGCTGAAGGGTGAACTGGTGGACCAGAGCGGCCAGATTGTGAACATCCCGCATGTTCTGGCTACGTATTACGACAATGCCGGCAAAGTAATCTGGGTTTCCGATGGTTATGTGGATCAGGCGCTATTGCCACAAACCCCGGTGCCATTTGCCGTCGACCTGCGCGACGACCTGGCGTCGAACGTGCATAACTATCGCGTGACCGTTAACCAGTACATGCTCGACCGCCAACCATGAGTACGATGAGAACGCTTTGCTGTTGCTGCAGTTTTTCTCTTGGCCTGCGCCATTGCGGCGCAAGCTGGCACTCTCGAGGTGCCCGCAACCGTTTCCGCGGGGAGTGGACTAACCATTCCAACTTCGGGTAGCGGTGAGGCTACTCTCTACATGGTTGGACCGGGAACGGCTATCAAGAAGAAGGTTCCAGCTCGGTCAGAATATCGAGCTTAGTGGCGACGATTTGAAGAATGCCGGACGGTATGTGGTTTCGCTGAACGGGGAAGATAGCGCGACTTTCTTCGTCACGGCGGGCCCCGTCAGCTCGATAGCATTCCTGGCCCGACCTTCGCGAGTTCCAGCCGCAACACCTAATGTAATTAGCGGTACCGCATTCGTCTTCGACAAGTTATCAGAACCTTGTCATGCAGCCCCAGCCCGTCAAGTTCGAACTGAGTGCGGAAGGTGCGACTGTAAGTCGCACCGAGTCGACGCGCTACGGTGCTGCCTACACCAAGCTGGATTCATCCCGGAAGGAGGGTGTGGCGCAGTTCGTTGCTTCCAGCGGTTCGGCTTCGGTTCGACGGGTAGTGCAGGAGGTGGCATCAGATCCGTGCGACATTCGCATGCGCGCCCAGCGCGACAAGAATGGCATCCTCGTCCAGACCGATCCCATCCGCGACTGTGCCGGCAATCCCGTTCCTGATGGCACCATCGTTACTTTCACCTCGACCGACGCCAGCGGCAGGAGCACCGTGGATGCTCGCATCAAGCGCGGTGTGGCACAAGCGGAGCTGCCTGCTTCCAGGAACGCCACCATTTCCGTCGCGGCGGGCGTGGTAGTCGGCAACGAAATTAAATGGGGAGGCGGAGAATGAAACCCTTCCGTCGGCTTCTTGTGGCGATTGCAATCATGGCTTGCCTGCTCGTCACGCTACCGGGTCGTAATGAAAATCACGTTTTGGCTGCTACTCATCCCGAAATAACGCTGAACGTCCAGGATGCCACGCCTCGCCAGGTCGAAGACACTACCCAACGGGCAGTTGCGCGCGATTACGCTGCCGCATGGCAGGCGCTGGCCAGCGCATTAGACCAGAACCGGCCTGACCTGCTGGCGGGAAATTTCATTGGAACCGCCAACGAGAAGCTGGCACAGACGATTCGTCAACAACGCAAGGCCGGGCTACATCAGCGCTTCGTGGATAAAGGTCACCAGGTGAACGCCATCTTTTACTCGCCGGAGGGTTCAGCCATTGAGCTGCAAGACACCGCGAATTTGCAAATTCAAGTACTGGACGGCGACAAGGTGGTGCACTCGGAAGATGCCGCCGTGCGCTATGTCGCTCTATTGACCGCGGCCGAGAACTCTTGGAAGGTGCGGGTTCTGGAGGCTGTTCCCTCGTTTTAACCTTTCCCTCTCCGAGACGTCCAACTTATTCTGGTGTTAATGAATAATTAGGAACGACGGACCCCTCGTGGTGGAATTTACTGCGGGTGCCCCTTTTGCAAGCTGTAAACGGCTAAAATAAGAAGACCCACCTGGGGTGCCCGGCATCCAATGGTTTTTGAGTGGCTGGTTTCTTTAATGACCCTGAAGCGAAACTCTCTCGTCCTTACGGTGCTCCTGCTGACCGGCGTTCTCGTTGTCGGACAGAACCCTCCTGCCAATACTTCTCCTGAGGCTGTTCCTGACCAGAACAGGCACGACATCGTGCTGCAGCCCGAGGGATCGGAGCCGGCGGCCCAATCTTCCGAGCCGCGACAATCGGCCTCGGCGAGTCCGGTGAAGGAGCCAGATAAGGCTGCGGCGTATTACCACTTCACGTTGGCGCACATGTACGAGGAACTAGTTTCCATGTACGGGCGCACTGACTACGCCAATAAGGCGATTGAAGAATATCGGCTGGCCATCGACAACGATCCGGCTTCCGACTATCTGAACGCCGGACTGGCCGAACTCTACGCCAAGACCGGCCGCATCCGCGATGCCGTTCTGGAAGCGCAGGACATCCTGAAGCGCGATGGCAACAACCTCGAGGCCCGCCGCTTGTTGGGCCGCATCTATCTCCGCTCGCTCGGCGACATGCAAGCGGGCACGCAGTCGCAGGAGATCCTGAAGCTGGCCATCGAGCAGTACGAACAGATTGTGAAGCTCGATCCCAAGAGCGTCGAGGACCGCCTGTTGCTGGGCCGCTTGTACCGCCTGAACAATGAGCTTCTGAAATCGGAGGACGAGTTCAAGACCGCGGTAAAGATTCAGCCGGACTCCGAAGAAGCAGTCACGACGCTGGCTTATCTTTACAACGAAGAAGGCGATTCCAGTCGCGCTCTGGCCGTACTGGATGCCATCCCGGAAGGTTCACGCACGGCCAAGCTGTATTCCGCTCTGGGTTTCACCTACGAACAAGAGAAAGATTACAAGAAGGCGATCGATGCGTATCGCCGCTCCACCGAACTGGACCATGACAATCTGGACTCCGTGCGCGGCCTGGCGCAGAACCTGATGAACGATGGCCAGACCGACGCTGCTCTGGAGCAATACAAAGTAATCGCCGATGCTGACCCTTCCGATGCCCAGACCTACATGCGCATTGCCGAAATTGACCGCCGCAACGGAAAGTTCGATCAGGCACTGGAAGCACTGAAGAAAGCCACGGCGGTGGTGCCCGACTCCCTGGAGGTGCAGTACAACATCGCGGTGATTGACGAGGCCCAGGGAAAGTATGAAGACGCCATCCAGATTTTGAATCAGCTGCTGCAGAAGACGGAACACACCGATGGCGACTACAGCGTTGCCGACAAAAATAATCGCGCAGTTTTCCTGGAACGGCTGGGAACCATTTACCGCGAAGCCAATAAACCTCAGCAGGCGGTAGATACCTTCCGCAAGATGCTCGACCTCGGCGATGAAAATGCCATTCGCGGATATGGGGAGATGGTTGAGACTTACCGCGACAATAAGCAGTGGCAACTGGCCACCGACGTCGCCGCCGAAGCCGCCAAGAAGTTTCCCAACGACCGCGGCCTGCAGATGGTTTCCGCTTCGCAGCAGGCGGACATGGGCAAACCGGACGTGGCCATTGAGCACGTAAAACTCCTGCTCAAAGGCAACGCCGACGACCGCGAAGTCTACATCTCGCTGGCCCAGATGTATAGCCGGGTGAAAGATTGGCCGCAAGCGGAAGAGAACATCAGTAAAGCCCTCGAGCTCTCGACCAAGCAGGAAGACAAAGATTACGCAATTTTCGTCCAAGGGTCGATCTATGAGCGCCAGAAAAAGTATGACCTGGCGGAAGAGTCCTTCCGCAAAGTCATAGCCGACGATCCCAAGAACGCCATGGCGCTGAACTATCTGGGATACATGCTGGCCGATCGCGATACCCGGCTGGACGAAGCACTTGGCTACATCCGCCGCGCCGTAGCACTCGATCCACAGAACGGCGCGTATCTTGACTCGCTGGGCTGGGCCTACTACAAGCTCGGCAAGTACGATCTTGCGGAAGAGAACCTGCGCCGTGCCTCTGAGCACATCAACAACGACCCCACCGTGCATCAACACCTGGGTGAGCTGTACCAGAAAACGGGACGCCTGAAGTTGGCTGCGGTCAATTACGAGCGGTCTTTGGAGGAGTGGAACAAGACCATTCCTGCCGAAGTGGACCAGGATGAAGTGGCAAAATTGCAGAAGGAACTGGAGACCACGCGGGTGAAGCTGGCCAAACAAACGGCAGCGACCAAGCAATAACTCTCGCGGTGTAAATTCCAAGGCGCTGCCGCGGCAGCGCCTTTCTTCTTGAATCTGGCGGCACATCCGCGCCGCTGCTACACTCCTCCTATGCTCGCCAGCTACGCCGTTCGCGCCGAGGATTCGCGCGGACGCCGCTATCCCGAGCCACCGCATCCCTACCGCAATCCTTTCCAGCGGGACCGCGATCGCGTCATCCATGCCCGCGCCTTTCGCCGGCTGGAGAACAAGACGCAGGTCTTCACCCGCCGCTACTCCGATCATTTCCGTACGCGCCTTACGCACACCATGGAGGTAGCGCAGATCTCGCGCACCATTGCCGCTGCCCTCAACCTGAATGTCGATCTGGTTGAGGCGCTGGCGCTGGTCCACGACATCGGTCATCCTCCGTTTGGGCACGCCGGCGAACGCACGCTAGATCTTCTGATGCGCCGCCACGCCGAGTTCTTCGATCACAACTTGCAGGCTCTGCGGACCGTGGAGGACATGGAACTGAGGTATGTCGAGTTTCGTGGGTTGAATCTGACCTTTGAGGTTCGCGAGGGCATCATCAAGCACTCGCACGACTACAGCGAAGCCGAGCATCCCGAGCTGGCGCAGTATCTGCTCCATGAGCGCCCGCCGCTGGAGGCGCAGCTCATCGACCTAACCGACGAAATCGCCTACAGCACCGCCGACCTTGACGATGGTTACGAGGCCCGGTTGCTGCGCCTTCCCCAGATTCGCCAGGCTGTCCCCGTCTTTGAACGCTACTACGTTGAGGCGGAAGCCAAGTATCAGGACGCTCCCGAGAAGCTGAAGTTCAACGAAGCGTTAAAGCGCATGCTCAATCGCTTTGTAACCGACTTAATCGAGAACACGCGGCGTCGCGTGCAGCAGGCTGGAATCGCTAGCCTCGACGACGTACGGCGGTTTTCCGAACGGCTGGCTGGTTTCAGTCCGGAAGTTGAGGAGGAGCGTCGCCAGGCCAAGAGCTTTCTCTACGAAGCGCTCTACAACTCCAAGCCGCTGGAACCAGAGAAGCGCAAGGCCGAGAAGGTCATTACCGACGTGTTCGGGTATTTGGTCGCGCATCCCGAGTCGCTGCCCCGTGCCTACCAGGAGCGAGCGCAAAGCGAAAAGCTGGTGCGGGTAGTGTGCGATTACATCGCCGGCATGACCGACCATTACGTGGAGGACCTGCGGAAGAAATTATTGGCAGGGAAGAAGGTGGAGGCGTAGTGGTGCGTCGCGATTCGTCGTCCCCGGTGCGGCCGGGCCAGTCGGCGGCAGGAACATCTGCTGATCAAGATTTCTTCTTGGTTCGCTTTGGCTTCAGTGTCTTGATGTATTCATAGCTCATGTGAAAATACGGTGCTAGGGCCTTTGTATTCTTTAGCAGGCTGTCAGGGACGGTAACATATTCCTTCATCACTACGCCGTATGCTTCAAATAGCGTTGTCTTGTACTTCTTCAAACACTTTTCTCTTTCGTCCTGGGGAAGCCTGAGGGCCAGCGAACCAGATGCGTTCAGGTATGTAAACATGTGACCATTCAGCGAGGTGTAAGGGTTCGCGGCGCCTTTGCGTTCGACCTTTGGATTGGTCCTGACAAGCTTTTCGTAAAGCTCCAATTTGTCCGCGGGGATGTTGTTCTTTTTGGGTTGGGCCCATGCCGTTTTCTCGATAGGGCTATCGCACTTGGAGCTTTGGGGCGCGCTTTCCGCTGTTACCCGATGTTGTACTTCTGCGTGACCCCATTCAGCGTGTAGTGCCCGCGATCGCTGGCTGTCCCATTCGTCTTCCAGATGCCGAAGAACGCCTCGCTGTTTGAGCCGTCCGCAGGACCCTTCCACGGTTCGTCATACGCCGCGAAGATCACGGTGGGCACTCCATTCGAGTTCGCCCAGCTGACCATCGCCTGATAATCCCACTGCGCATTGGTCACGTTGGCGAGGAACCCATTGGGCTGGTCTTTCTGCGAGCCCTGCGTGGGCCAGCCGGTTTCGCTGATGCGTATCTCCAGCCCAATCTTTTGATTCGCAAAGGCCGTCTTCAGTCCTGACAGCTGATTGTTCATGCTTGCCGTAACCGCCTGGGTGAACGTCGCCTGCGTGGGGTTCTGCCCGATCTTGCCGGCAATGTCCTTGTCGAAATAGGCATACATGTTGCCGTACACGTGGCTGTCGCATGCGGCCATCAGCGCCAGAAGCTTTTGCCGCATGGTTGCGTAGTCCGGCTTGGTGTTGTCCACGCCTCCCAGCACGCCCCATTGCTGGCGAGTAGTGATGGGCAGGTTCGCCGCGGTCAGCGGAGTGCGCTTGCTCTTGGCATAAGCGATGAGGTCGATCACTGCCTGCGTGGAATTCGGTCCCCAAATGCACTCATTGCCGATGACCAGGTCCACCACGTTGCCGTAGGTCTTGGCTTGCTGGATGGCATAATCGATCTCGGTCTTCGACCACTCCACGTTGATGGTATCGGTTTGGAAGTCGGCGCCGATCTGGTAACAACCGGCGCTGACTTTCAAGCCGGCGGTTTTGGCGGCCTGAATGTTGAAGCGGTTGGCGTCCTGAATTTTGGGGACACCTTGCCAGACGAAAGTGCCCTGGCCGTAGGTAGTGATCAGGGAAAACTTCGCGGCCACCGCCTTCAAGAGTTGGTTCACTTGATCGAGCGTGTAGGCGTTGTAAAGCACTGGACCATCACCAACCCAGGGTCCGACATAAGGTTCAAAGGCAACTCCGTAGATGGCCATGGTGCTCCTCCAAAATTAACGAAGTCAGCAAGATTGTAACTTGAGCGACCGCGAGGGCCCCATCCGGGAGGGAAGACTGGTCTGCAACTGCTGTTGGAGGTCGGAAGAAACGTATGCATGCTTAGTGGAGCCCCTACCTATTCACTGGGGTAGCCACTGAGTCAACTGGATGAGTTTTCTTCGATTGGCGATGGATCGGAGCCCGCATTTTCAGGCGTGCATAGTGAGCGACCTTGCGACACAGTCTCGTGCCCAGGAAGGGCTCGCAGACTAATCAAATGATCCGAGTGAGCGGATTATCCGGACGATCAGGGGGCAAGGTCTTGCTATGCGCAATTCTCGCGATCTCGTCTGCAAGGGCTGCGTCCTGTTGGCCGACGGCTTCCATCAGGCATTCGATCAGCAGCTCTCTTGAGACTTGCGGTCCGGTCATCAGCTTGTCGAGCAAGTCGCGAGCTGCCGCGTCTTTCCATTCCTGGCAGGTGACGCACGGCGAATAGATAAAGGCGCGACTTCGCTTGCGACGGGAAACAAACTTCTTCTTAAACAACCGGTCAAGCGTCGTCATGACTGTGGTGTAGGCCAAATTCCGGCCGAGCGCCTTCATCACGTCGCACACCTTGCCTTCGCCGCACTTCCAGAGGATTTCCATGCCTGGATCTCCAGCGGGCCGAGGGTGACGGTTTCGATTGCGTGATCGTGAGTCGGATGTTCGGATGTTGCCAACGCGTTCGGTCTCATGAAGTTTGTTACCAATCTGGTCAAAGTCAGTGAACTGGTCACAGTGAAGCTTGTTTTTTTCGGCATTGATAACTAAGTAGCAGGGCGCGATTTGCTCCGCCCTTGGGAGGGAGGGCCGCTATCATTCCTCCTGGTTACGGAATGAGGCGACTAGCTTCTCGCTCAAGTTTTCCGCGTGCCCCGACTCCCTACTCTTCGCACCCGCCAAATTCTGTTGCGGCGTCGCTGATCCACTGCTGTGGCCGGTAATCATTTGCATTTCTCATGTTTCCGGCAGGTTACCATCGATAGTTCCCACAACCTGAAATGACTCCGAGCCGACAACCATCTCATATCCGCTTCGCATGGCTTGGTCGTAATGCCCCGTTGACGGACAGCCCACCGACGTGCAGCCAATGCCGTCATTCTCTCCCCAGAAGGCCCAAGTGCTCCATCGAGTGTGGACATCGTAGATTTCGAGGTAGTAGGTGCCTCGCGGGAGTCGCGTGTTCATCTTCTGGATCTTCATGCTCCAAACATGCCAAACACGGCTCTCAAAGTCGCCGACATATCCCAGGATGCCTCCGCCGCTGGCCAGTACGCTGCCCCCGAAGGGTTCGGTAGTAATCTTCCACTTGGCTGTCTGCAGGTAATTCAGGTCGTTCACATCCCAGATGGAAAACACCACGTCTGTGACTGTGGAGTCCGATTCGAGCGTGAACGAGTTAGATACCCTGTGACCGAAGTTGATGGGCCAAGCTCCAATGGTTCCGGTGTCGGGTCCGTTGTCGTAAATCACCCCCTGCCCAAAAGCCGGAATGGACATTGCCAGAAACGCTAGTACTGTCGCAGTTTTCACAGTCCCCTCCTTCAAATCTCTGGCTGGCTACCCAGCCCACTTGAATTTTCGGGAACCCAAAATGCCGTGATGATGTCGAAAAACTGCTATCAAAGTTGGACAATGGTGCGCTGAATATGGCCTCCGGTGCAATGCACCGACAATCAACTTCGTGTCATTTTTGGGTCACTGCCGGGTAAGCGTTTGAGCAGGGAACTCTTTCACCTGGAAGCTCTTCCGAGATGGATTGCCGTGTGGAGGAATTTTCCTCCCAGAAAGTGGCATCACGCCTAACCGAAGGTGGCTTGGTTTTCAACGACCTCGATAGTAGGCTGTGTCGCAAAGGCGCTTTTTTTCGCAACTTAGAGCGTGATTTGCATGAAGGGTGCGCTGCCAGTTCGGGTCCGCTTCGGAGCATTTGAATTTGACCTCACGACCGGAGAATTGATCGAGACTGCCACCAAACACAGGGTCGTCCTTTCGGATCGGCTGTTCTGGCTGCTGGTCATGCTGGTGAAGCGCGAAGGCGCAATGGTCACCCGCGAGGAAATCCAGAAGAAATTCTGGCCAGACCAGACGGTCGTCGAATTCGATCACGGTACTAACGTGGTCATCGGCAAACTACGCAAGACGCTGGGCGACTGCGCCGACGAGCCGAAATACATCGAGACGCTGGCCCGATGGCGAGGCTATCGGCTGATGGTACCAGTCGAGCGGGTCACGGCGACCGACGATGAGTCTTCGAGTAGCGAGCTTTCGGAGGTGCGCCCTCTCAAAACCACTCCATGAGATATCTTCTATTATTGATCTCGACTCCGCCAGCGCCCAAAGGCGGTAGTCGCTTTGATTTCGGGAGGCTCTTCGAGAGCGACGGCGGAGCTGCGGCCGCCAGGTCCACGGCGAAGAGGCACCCGGACACGAGCATACAGGTCCTGCGGTTCCGCGGGGCCGCGCCGCAAAAGACGGCGCACGAGGTCTTGTAACGCTGGCAGGAATTTCATCGACGTTCGCCTCCGTAAGGACGGGGGATCACTCGGCGACAACCATGGCGGGCGGCGCCGGTGCGACCTCTTCAACGCCCACGATGTTGGTCGGATACTTGCCGGTGTAGCAGGCGGTGCAGAACAGATTTTCCTCGCCGTGACCGGCCGCTTTGCGCAGACCTTCCAGCGAAAGATACGCCAGCGAATCGGCGCCGATGTACTCGCGAATCTCTTCCACCGACTTGTTGGCCGCGATCAACTGGTTCTTGGAAGGCGTATCCACTCCGTAGTAGCAGGGCGAGATCGTAGGCGGGCAGGAGATGCGCATGTGCACCTCTTTCGCTCCCGACTCGCGCACCATGCGCACGATCTTGCGGCTGGTAGTACCGCGCACGATGGAGTCGTCGATCAGCACGACCCGTTTGCCCTCAAGTACATTGCGCACCGGATTCAGCTTGAGCTTTACGCCAAAGTCGCGCACCCGCTGCTCTGGCTCGATGAAGGTGCGGCCGACGTAGTGGTTGCGGATTAACCCGAACTGGATCGGGATCTCGCTCTGGTACGAGTAGCCCAGTGCTGCGGTGACTCCCGAGTCGGGGATGGGAACCACAATGTCCGCCTCCACCGGCGATTCGAGAGCGAGCTGGCGGCCCATGGCGTCGCGCGTCTGCTGCACCGCCTTGCCAAACACCAGGCTGTCGGGACGCGAGAAGTAAACATGCTCAAAGATACAACTGGATTGCGGCTGCTTCGGCGAATAAAACCGGGAATGCACGCCTTCCGGACCGACAATCACCAACTCGCCCGGCTGCACTTCGCGCTCGTAGGTGGCCCCGATCAGGTCGAAGGCACAGGTCTCGGAGGCGAAGACGATGGTGTCAGTCCGGTGGGCTGCCTCGCCCGATATGCGTCCCATGACCAGCGGACGAAATCCCCGCGGGTCGCGTGCCGCGAAGACACGGTCAGCGGTCAGCATCACCAGCGAGAATGCGCCCTCGATGCGGCGCAGGGAATCGGCAACCGCGTCCGGCAAAGTCTGCTCGCGCGAACGCGCAATCAGGTGGACAACAACTTCCGTGTCGCTGGTGGTCTGAAAGATGGAGCCTGCCTGCTCTAGTTGGGCGTGAATCTCCACCGCATTGGTCAGGTTGCCATTGTGCGCCAGCGCAATCTTGCCCTTGTTGCACTCCACCATGATGGGCTGGGCGTTGAGCAAGGCAGAATCGCCCGCGGTCGAATAGCGCGTGTGGCCAATGGCCAGCGAGCCGGGAACTCGCGCCAGGGCATCGGCATTGAAAATGTCGGACACTAACCCCATGGCCTTGTGCAGCTGAAGTTGCTCCCCGTTGGAGGACGCAATCCCCGCCGACTCCTGTCCACGATGTTGCAGCGCGTACAGGCTGAGGTAGGCGAGCTTGGAAGCTTCAGGATGGCCATAGATGGCCACCACGCCACATTCTTCTCGTAGCTTGTCGGAAGGAATCAGCATCGCTCACCTGATGTTGGGCCTTGGGCCCAAATTCTATTGATCACGCGAACCAGAATTCTCACACTTTGAAAGGGCGCGCCTTCAGAAGCTGCACCCGCTCGGGTAGTGCGGGCCTTCAGGCCCGCGTTTAGCGCTAATCTATGAAAGCCGGCTTTAGCCGCCGGGGTACTTCGTCTCAACCCTAGCGAAACACGAATTTTGGCGACATCGTGAAATGTCCCTCAGGGCCTAAAAGGCCACTTCCTCAACAACTCGTTGACGCGGCGCTGAAGCGCCGAACTACCCGACCCTTGGCCTACCCCGCTGTCAGCTCTTCTGCAGCGCTCCCGGTACCAGCCGCTCCTCGGTCTCCACGTGCAGTGCGCGTTCCAAGGCACTTCCCCATGCCTCACGCAATTCGGAGACGTCTGCCTGGACGGTCCTCACGCCGTCAATACTAATTTCCAATTTTGCGAGGATGGTATCACCAATCTGTTCTAGAGCCAGGCCGTATTTTTCCGCTACTTGTTGGATTCGCTGAACGTTTTGCGGGTCGCAGGAAATGAGCACGCGGCTGGCATCCTCGCCAAAAAGCACAAATTCCGGCACTAATCCGTTGGAGCCAAGGTTCACCCGGGCGCCAATTCCCCGGGCGAATCCGCACTCCGCCAGGGTGACTGCCAAGCCGCCTTCCGAGCAGTCCTTGGCGGATTCCAGCAGACCCTCGCCGATCATCTCCACGAAGGCCTTCTGCAGCGCCGCCTCCTTTTCCAATTCCAGCGACGGCGGAAAGCCCCAAATCTCACCCAGCAGCTCTTTGGCATATTCGGACGAGCCAAACTCAGCCTCAACATCCGACGCGTCACCCGGCTCCGACCCGCGGATGACCAGCAGTGTGCGTCCCGGCTCGCGGAAATTGGGACCGACGGCCTTGTGCACATCCTCGATAATTCCCACGACGCCAATCACGGGCGTCGGGTAAATACCCTCGCCCAGCGTCTCGTTGTAGAGGCTGACATTGCCGCCGGTGATCGGGGTCTCCAGCTCTTCGCAGGCTTTGGAGATGCCATCGATAGTCTGCGAGAACTGCCACATGATGTGCGGCTTTTCGGGGTTGCCGAAGTTCAGGCAATTCGTGGCGGCGACGGGCGTTGCGCCAGTACACGCCACGTTGCGGGCCGACTCGGCGACGGCGTGCATGGCCCCCAGCTTGGGATCGAGGTAGCACCAGCGGCTGTTTCCGTCGAGCGCCATCGCCAAGCCACGCTGGATGCCCTTGATGCGGATCACTCCGCCCTCGCCGCCCGGGCCTTCCACGGTATTGGTTTGCACCATGGAATCGTATTGTTCAAAGACCCAGCGCTTGGAGCAGATGTTCGGGCTTGCCAGCAATCGCTTCAGATCGTCCACGAATTCGGTCTTGCTGCCCAATTCAATGTTCGCCGGGACCTCGCGCGAAACCGGCGGCTCCCAGCGTTCCAGCGGACGGTGATAGAGCGGCGCATCGTCGGTAAGCGCGGCGTTAGGGATTTCCGCGACCACCTTGCCGTGCTCCAGCACGCGCATCGCAGGTTGATTGATCACGCGACCGATGGTGACGGCGTCCAGTCCCCACTTCTGAAAGACGCGGAAGACTTCGTCCTCGCGGCCCTTCTCGGCCACCAGCAACATGCGCTCCTGCGATTCGCTCAGCATGATTTCGTACGGCGTCATGCCGGTCTCGCGTTGGGGCACCAGGTCGAGCTCGATTTCGAGTCCCACGCCGCCACGCCCGCCCATCTCGCAGGTCGAGCAGGTGAGGCCGGCCGCGCCCATGTCCTGGATGCCGACGACCGCACCAGTCTGCATGGCCTCCAGGCAGGCTTCGAGCAGCAGCTTCTCCAGGAACGGGTCGCCGACCTGCACATTGGGGCGCTTGGCTTCGGACGCTTCGCTGAACTCCTCGCTCGCCATCGTCGCGCCGTGAATGCCGTCGCGGCCGGTCTTGGAGCCGACGTAGATCACCGGATTTCCCTCACCTGCGGCCTTGGCGTAGAAGATCTGGTCGCGCTTTACCAATCCCAGCGCGAAAGCATTGACCAGCGGATTTCCGGAGTAGCAGCTTTCAAACTTCACTTCGCCGCCAACGTTCGGGACACCAAAGCAGTTGCCGTACGACGCAACGCCGCTCACCACGCCTTCCATAACGGAGTGGTTCTTGTGCAGTGTGGCCTGGTCGAGCACAGGTGGGGGTGCCCCAGGTTTGCCCTTCTTTTGGGCTAACCTGGGTTCGGGTTGAGTGATAGGCCCAAAGCGCAGCGAGTCCATGATGGCGACGGGACGCGCGCCCATGGTGAAGATGTCGCGCAGAATGCCGCCCACTCCGGTGGCCGCGCCCTGGAAGGGCTCGATGAACGAAGGATGATTGTGCGACTCGATCTTGAAGGCGCAGGCCCAGCCATCGCCGATGTCGATGATGCCGGCGTTCTCTCCCGGCCCCTGCACTACGCGACGGCTGTGCGTTGGCAGGCGCTTCAGATGGACGCGCGACGATTTGTAGGAGCAGTGCTCGCTCCACATCACGCTGAAGATGCCCAGCTCGGTAAACGTAGGCTCGCGGCCCAGCGATTTCAGCAGACGGTCGTATTCCTCCGCCGAAATTCCGTGGTCGCGAAGCACTTCGGGAGTGATGGTGGGTTCTTTGGCGACGCTGGGTGCACTATCAACTGGGTTCATGGCAATCAGGAAGGAAAGACTATTGTCGCATGCGCCATCGCCTTAGGGAAGACGACACTGCGCAGATCGCCGGCCAATTCGGGTATGTTTATCCCTCGTAAACTTCTCTGCGGTGAGCGACGCGAGTGATGATCAGGCGCGCCTCGAGGTCGTGAATGATGTAAACGACGCGCCAATCGCCCACCCGGATACGCCACTGATTGCGATATCCTTTGAGCTTCTTGCATCCTGCGGGTCGGGGGTCCTCCGCCAAGGCCCTGATCTTGCGGTCAACGCGAGTAAACAGCGCATCATCTAATGCGTCGAGTTCTTTCTGGGCTGAAGACTTGAGTTCAAGCGAGTACCTAGCCACGTGAGCGAGGGCGTTTCAGTCGGTTCGCCCGGTACTCTTCATAAGGAATGCCCTTCTCCTTGCGCCGCGACTCCGAAACTAGGCCATCCCAGAAGTCTTCCCAAATCGCCCCGTATTTCTTCAGATCGATTTGGACCGCCACCCGGCGGCCCTTCTCATCGGTAACGAACTGTATTCCGGTCATAGCTTTCTCTCACTTTGTTCTTGTATTTTCGCACGCCAGACCACAGCCAGGACAATGGCCATGAACCGCACTACTCCTCCGCCTCCCGCCACTGATACCCGCAGGCCAGGCATTTCCAGCGATGCGTCTCCCCGCCCGCCGGCTCAGGGAACGGTATGGCGGCCGACCACAGTGCGATCTGACGCGGGTTCGTGCCGGCCACTTCGCGAATCTCCAGCGATTCACATTCCGGGCAACAGGCGACTTCCTCCATTTCTTCATCGCCGTCTTCCGCTTCGCCTGCGAGAGATTCGTCTGGCTCGAAGTTGTCCAGTACCTCCAGCGCGCGTACCACCTGGCTGTCTGGCACCTGCAGGCGGATGCCACCCAGGGCCATACCCATGTGCCAGTTCATGGCGTGCATGTTCTCGTCGCACACGAAGGCGGAAATCCCAACCGAGACGAGCTTGCCCTGCGCGAGTTTGGCTTCGCCAAGGGTCAGGAACTTCGCAATAGTGACCGGATCATCCGACATCGTTGTTTCAAAAAGCCTAGGCTAGCCCGGCGCGCGAGTCAATTCCGCCAAATTCGTCCGCCGGCTGTGCTCCGCGATGGCGTCAACCACTTGCATCGCCAAGGCGAGCACGCGGCGGCCATCCTCCAACGTCACCTCGGGCGTCGAGCGATTGCGCACCGCACGCAGGAAGCTGTCTAACTCCGCGCGCAACGGCTCCTGCTGCGCCACCGGCGGCTTAAACGGTGTGATGCCCGGAAGGGCGTCGGCGACTATGCTCACCGGATTAAATGGGTCCATGCTGGCAGGATCTGCGGACACGTTATCCACGGTCAGCACCAGGACGTCCTGCCGCGAATAATCGAGGGAAACGTATTGCCGCGGCTGGAAGAAGCGCAGCTTGCGCACGCGTTCGGTGCTGACGCGGCTGGCCGTGAAGTTGGCCACGCAGCCGGACTCGAACTCCATGCGCACGTTGGCGATGTCCACTTTCTGAGAGAGGATCGGCAGGCCGACCGCGCGCACTTCTTTGACCGGCGACTGCACGAACGCCAGCACGATGTCGAGGTCGTGGATCATCAGGTCGAGGACAACGTCCACGTCGAGCGAACGCGGGCTGAAAACGCTGAGCCGGTGTACCTCAAAAAACATGGGCTGGGTGAGCAACGGGAAGGTAGCGCGCACCGCGGGATTGAAGCGCTCGAGGTGGCCGGCTTGCGCAATCCGGCCATGCCGCTCCGCGATGGCGATCAACTCATCAGCCTCGGCCACGGTGGCCGCCAGCGGCTTCTCGATCAAGACATCGACGCCGTTCTGCATCAACCGCCGCGCAACCTCGAGGTGAGCAGCGGTAGGCACCGCAACCGAGCAGGCATGAACGCCCGACGCGATCAACGTATCGAGAGAACGAAATGCCGTTGTGCCGAATTCGGCGGCCACGGTTTGAGCGCGAGAGAAATCCGCATCGCAGACTCCGGCAAATTCGATTTTGTTGGACGAGTCGGACTGCAGGTCACGATAAACCCGAGCATGGTTGCGGCCAAAAGCACCGGCTCCGACGACTCCGACGCGCAAGGCGTCGCTGATAGGCATGGCTTGATTGTGCCGCAAACTGCGGCAGGAGGCAAAAAGCAAAATCCACCGCGGATCGCGCCGAAAACGCGGATGAAAAGAGGCATCTCGGAATGTCGGGTTGCGGGCCCGCCTTTTATGGGGTGGGATGGGCGCAGGTAAAGCTGCGCCCCTTAGAGGGTGAGCTCCTCATGAATAATCCAGGCTAGAAAATCCGCGAGATCCGCGTAATCCGCGGTTCAAGAAAGGGGCCGCGCGACTGCTACGGTGCATTGTGGTGAGGAATGTGGCTGACTTGCGTCTCGGCGACGACGCTAATTCCTGCCTCGTTGGCAGCCGCCGTGAGCTCGTCTTTGTCCAACAGCAGACAGCGTCCGGCATCGAGCGCAAGGCAAGTTGCCCCCGCCTGCTTCATGGCCTCAATGGTGTGCAGACCAACCACGGGCACATCGAAGCGCATATCCTGGTTCGGCTTGGCGACCTTCACCACGGTCAGGGAGCGACTCAACGTGGACGGCTCGTTGCCCAGCGACGGCGACTTCATCATCTCGCCCGCACGAAGGATGGTCGCGTCGGTGCCTTCCATGGCTTCCACCGCAACGCAGGCGGCCTCAGCAATGACCACGGTCTGGCCTATGTCGAAGCGCGAGAGATGATGCGCGACCGCGCGTCCGTAAGTGATGTTGGTTTGCTCGGAATCGGTGGGCCCACGCTGCGTCAGAACTCCCTCGCCAGCGAGCATCGGCTCCAGCAGCGCGGTGGAATTCATCAGCGTGATGCCTTCCTCGGCGAGAACCTTGCTGACGGCTCCGATCAGCGAATCGGTGTTGCGCGTGGTCAGTGAAAGCAGTAGTTTGGCTAGTTTCCAGTCTGGCTTGATACTGCTGAATATCTGCTTGTGTTTGACCTGGCCAGCCATGATTGCCCGGCTGACGCCTTCCTGTTTGAAGGTGTCGATGAGCCGCGAAAGTTCGCCCAACGATAGCCAATAGACGGCCGCTGCACCGTGCTGCTCGATTTCGGGCGACGCCTCTTCCCTGATGGCTGCGACGATGACCTGCATGCCCTGGGAGCGCGCCGCGTCCAGAACCAGCAACGGGAACTTGCCGTTGCCCGCGATGAGCCCGATTCGTTGCGCAGGATCAGTCATGTCAGTGCGAGCCGTGATGTGGGGAGCCGCGCATGCGAGCCTTTGTCGTAGTTTTGAAGGGGCGCACCTTTAGGTGCGCCGTAACGCCGTCCCGGCTGCTGGCTTCAGGCACCGCGGGAGCTAGCCTCCAAGGTCGCCAAATTCGAGTTGCCTCAATGGCTAAAACCTATTCTAATCGCGACTAATCGGCGCGGTTAAAGCCGCGCCCCTTCAAAACGATTCCGTCCCAACCAACTAGCGTTTCTCCCTACTTGATAATTCCCCGTTGAGACGTTTCGATAAAGCGCATCAACATCTCCACGTCTTCTCCCTGTGCTCCTTCTGAGCGCAGCTTCTCCAGCGCCTGCGACGTATTCAGCTTGGACGCCAGCAATACTTTGAATGCATGATGCAGTCTGGCTATGCGTTCAGGCGAAAATCCACGCCGCTGTAATCCCACCTTGTTCAGCATGTAAGCGTGGGTGTCGCGTGCGGCGCTGGTCATGGAGTAGGGCAACACGTCCTGGGTCAGGGTCGTCCCGCCGCCGACGTAGGCGTGGGCGCCCACTCGAATATATTGGTGCACCGGACATAGCGCGCCCACCACGGCCCACTCTTCGACGGTGACGTGGCCCGCCAGGGTCGCAGCGTTGACCAGCATGACATGATCGCCGATTTCACAATCGTGGCCGATGTGGGTGTAGGCCATGATTAGCGTGTGGCTGCCAATCCGCGTCACCCCGCCACCCTTCACCGTTCCGCGAGTGATGGTGACGTACTCGCGGATAACGTTGTGGTCGCCAACTTCCAGCCGCGTCGGTTCCCCCGCGTAAGTAATGTCCTGCGGATCCATACCCAGCGCCGCGAACGGATAGATCTTGTTGTGGCTGCCGAATCGGCTGGGGCCGCCTAACACCACGTGCGAGACCAGCTCGCAGTTTTCGCCCAGCTCTACTCCCGCACCCACGTTGCAGTACGGCCCAATGCTGCAGGACGCAGGAATTTTTGCGGAGGGATCGACGATGGCCGTCGCATGAATATTCATCGAGAGGTTACGATGCTTCGGTTGCGGCAACGGGCTCCGGTGCAGCTTCCGCAGGTTTCGGACGGTTCAACAGGCGGCAGGTGATGATCGCTTCGCAGGCCAGCTTGTCGCCGACATACGCTTTGCCTTGCATACGTCCGGCGGTGCCGCGCCATACCAGCACGTCCACCTCGATGCGAAGCTGGTCGCCCGGGACCACAGGCCGGCGAAACTTGGCACGCTCGATGCCCGTAAACAGCAATAGCTTTTCGGCGCGGTCGGGAAACTCGGTCAACAGCAAAACGCCGCCGGCCTGGGCCATGGCCTCCACCACCAGCACGCCCGGCATGATGGGATGATCGGGGAAGTGCCCTGCAAAGAACGGTTCGTTGATGGTAACGTTCTTGATGGCCACGATCCGTTTGGTGCGGGTGAGATGAACGATGCGGTCCACCAGCAGCAGCGGGAAGCGGTGCGGCAGGATGCGCTGTATCTCCTGGATGTCGAGCGTGAGATTGTCGCCACCTTCGGGCGCGGGGTTCACCGATGCACTCATTATTAGTCTCGTAAAAGTCACGATTATACATTCCGGAGCATCGGTTCTGGCTGTTCGTCGCGAACAGATGCGCTTGCAGAGAACGGGGCTGCCGAAAATCTCAACATCTGATGAGTTAGACGCATTGCCGCGATAGGAGCAACCAACGATGGCGAAAACGAAGAGCCAACGGTCGAACACGGACCTGCGTGGAGTCCTGCATTGGTTAACCAGACGGCAAGATGAAATGGTGGCGAAGGTGCGCGAGATGGTTCTACGCGAGTCGCCTACGCACGACAAGCCAGCTTGCGACGCACTCTGCGCATACTTGGCCACGGAGTTCGAGCGGCTGGGTGGGCGCGCCAGAATTCATCAGCAACCCTCAGCCGGAAACCACCTGCAGGTGAATTTCACCGGCGGCAGAGGCCGCAAGCCGGTGCTACTTCTCGGCCACTTCGATACCGTTTACGACCTCGGGACACTCCAGACCATGCCATGCCATGAGCGGAAAGGCCGTCTATATGGCCCCGGCGTCTTTGACATGAAGAGTGGCATTGCGCAGATGATGTTTGCGCTGGCGGCATTGCGCGAAGTCCGAGGAGGACTTTCTCGCGCCGTCAACGTGCTGCTGGTTTCCGACGAGGAAGGGGGCAGCGATAGCTCGCGGGCGCTCACCGAGAGGACAGCGCGCCAGTGTGCCGCGGTGCTGGTGTGCGAGCCCTCCGGCCCTGGAGGCGCGCTGAAGACGGCGCGCAAAGGAGTGGGATCGTTCGTAGTGAAGGTCACGGGACAGGCGGCGCATTCGGGACTCGACTTTGAAAAAGGTCACAGCGCAATTCTTGAGCTGGCGCATCAAATTCAGGCGATCTCGCAGCTCACGGACCTGAAGCGAGGTACAACCCTTAACGTAGGAGTTATCCGTGGGGGCACCCGCACCAATGTAATTGCTGCAGAAGCAGTAGCGGAGATAGATCTTCGCATCGCCAAAAAAACGGAAGGCACGGTGATGGAACGCAAAATACGCGCGCTGCGGCCGGTCAATCCAAGATGCAGGATCGAGATCGAGGGTGGCATCAACCGTCCGCCCATGGAACGGACGAAACCGGTTATTACGCTATACAAACTAGCCCGAACCATTGCCCACGAATTGGGCTTTCCGCTGGAGGCAATTGCGGTGGGCGGCGGGTCGGACGGCAACTTCACCGCCGGAATCGGGATTCCGACGCTGGACGGATTGGGAGCGGTCGGGGAGGGCGCACACGCGACTCACGAGTCAATTGTGGTTGCCGAATTGCCGCGCCGCGCAGCACTGTTGGCCGGTTTGATTGAAGCTATACCGTGAAAGTGGGCCTTCCGTTGGCCCCATCGAGCAAGTTTTAATACTCGCAACGCGACCTGTCTCACCTCACCTTGGCGTAGAGCCACTGGTCGAGAATGACACCATTCTTGATGGCGCTGCGGCGCATAATTCCTTCGCGTTCAAAGCCGGCTTTTTCCAATACGCGGATAGACCCCACATTGTGGGAGAAGACCATGGCAAAAACCCGTGTGACTCGATATTCCTCGAAGGCGCGCTCGGATGCAGCCCGCACCGCTCGAGTCATCAGACCCCGTCCCCAGAATGGTTCTCCCAGCCAATAACCCATCTCGGTAGTGAGCCGGGCAATGTCGGTGCCCGGCTTGAATCCGATCCCACCGATGGCTTCGCCCTGGTGTTCCACCGCGAAGGAAGTTGGGATGTCCGCTGATCGCACAAAGTTCAGATAGTCGTTGGCATCGCGGCGGGTGTAGGGATTCGGGAATTGATCCCGCAGATTAGCGGCGATCTTCGGGTTGTTGGCGTACCGGAGAAGTGCGTCGAGGTCGTCCTTGCGCCAGGGACGAACGCGGAGATCGCCAAGCTCAAGCAGCATGACACCAGTGAGTTTCGGAGCGCCCCGGTGGCGACACGGCCGCACAGACTAGATCGACATCACTTCTTTCTCTTTGCCCTTGGACAGCTCTTCCATCTTGCTGATTTCGTCGTCGGTCAGCTTTTGCATCTGCTCCAGCGCACCCCGTTCCTCGTCTTCCGTGATCTTCTTGTCCTTCATCGCCTTCTTGATAAGATCATTGCCATCGCGGCGAATATTGCGCACGGCAGTGCGATGCTCTTCCAGCACTTTGTGCAGGTGCTTCACCATCTCCTTGCGGCGATCCTCGGTGAGCGCGGGCACTGGCACCCGAATCAACTTGCCGTCATTCATCGGATTCAATCCCAGGTCGGCACTGCGAATGGCCTTTTCGACGGCGCCGATCAGGCTGACGTCCCAGGCCTGCACGGTGATAAGTTGCGGTTCGGGAGCACTGACATTGGCCAGTTGGTTAAGCGGCATCTGCGAACCGTAAGCGTCAACGGTGACTCCATCCAGCATGTGGACGGAGGCACGGCCCGTCCGGGTGGAAGCCATCTCCTTACGGAAGTCCTCTACTGCCTTGTCCATGCGCGTTTTCAGCTGAGCAAAGCTGTCCTTCAACGCCGGGATTGCCGCCATCGTCACTTGAGCCATATGCGGTTCGCCTCAAAGAATGAATTCAGAAACTCTGGATTATAAACCTTTATTGCGACGGGAACGGTGAGATGAGGATGGCGAGATGCCGACCTGAAGGTTTGAGGCGGCACGGCCGGCTTGTCGTCACCAAACAACCCACTGGCTCAAACGTTCTCTTCGAAGTCCTCGTCCTGAAAAATGTAGGGTGCCGTGCGGACCAGGCGGAGGCGAACTTTGTCCTTGCAAGTTTCGCAGTCCGGAAAACGTTCGCCGCCAATCATGACGGCTTCGTGAGCGGCGCGGTGCTCACGGTCGTGCATCACTTCGTAGATGCCGGATTGCCGTATGGTTTCGCCGGGACGGAAGCTGCGACCGTCGCGACGAGGCCCAGTGTAACCGGAGCTCTTGGTGACATTTGCGCCTGTTTGAAACTTGGAACTCCGTTGCAATGCTGAAACAGCGGCAGAGGCGAAGCGTACCTTTGGCGCTCCCGCAGAAAAAGCCATTGGGGATTCCTCGGCTGACTACGACGTTAGCCCAAGTTGAGTGGTTTGTGAAGTGGTTCTTACGTTCTTCACAAGGGCGCCCTGAGTAGGACTACGACAACCAGTCGCCTAACGATTGGAAAAGTCCGGATCTTGCCGAATGCCCGCCGTCCGGTGCTTGAGGGTGAAACGTACGCTGTGGTCGCATACCGAACATGCCGGAAAGGTCTCGCCCTCAAGCATGATTACATCATGCTCGACGCGATGACCATTGTGCTCGACTCGATATATCCCTGAGGCCGGAACCCTCTCCGATGGCCTGTAGCCTTGCTCAGCCATAAAGATACTTTCCCGGGGAACTTAAATGATTGCGACGCGGTCAGAGTCAGCCGATTTTAGAAATGAGACTCGCGCCAATTAATACCGAGCATCTTATCCTTGGTTAACCAGGGAGCCGACTTTCTCTCCCAAGACCACCCGCTGAATGTTGCCGCGTTGATTGAGATTGAAGATGACGATCGGCAGGTTGTTCTCGCGGCAGAGAGCAATGGCAGTGGCATCCATGACCCGCAAGCCTAAACGCAGAATGTCCATGTAGCTGATCTCGTCGAACATGGTTGCGTCCTTCACCAGCACGGGATCGTCGGTATAGATACCGTCGACCTTGGTGGCCTTCAGGATGGCGTCGGCCTTGATTTCCATGGCACGGAGAGATGCAGCGGTATCGGTGGAAAAGTACGGGTTGCCGGTACCGCCGGCAAATACGACAACGCGCCCCTTCTCGAGGTGACGGATGGCGCGCCGCCGAATGAAAGGCTCGGCCACCTGATTCATTTCGATGGCGGTCATGACTCGGGTGAAAACGTTCTGCTTTTCCAGCGCATCCTGCAAAGCGAGGGCGTTGATGACCGTGGCCAGCATGCCCATATGATCGGCGGAGACGCGATCCATTTCCTTGGCTTGCTCGGCGACTCCACGGAAGAAGTTGCCGCCGCCGACCACGATGGCGATCTCGATTCCCAAACGATGGACCTCGCCGATTTCGGCGGCGATTTCGTGAACCCGCGTGTTATCGACCCCGAAGCCCTGACCCGCGGCCAGTGCCTCGCCGGAGATCTTCAGCAGAATGCGTTTGTAAACCGGGGTGCTCATTTCTTGGCCGTTACCTAGGTGGAAAAGTGCTGATTCAGTTTAGCAGGAACGATGCGGACTTCGGGATGGTGAATATGACAAAAATATGAAAGTCCAGACCGAAACGGGCTCGGCGGAAACACTGTCGAGAAAGCGTGATAAGCGATTGCGTAATCGCCGGTGGGATGGCGTGGCACTCGCGTTTGCGCACGAAGGACTCGATTCCCGCTCAGCGGGACAGCTCAGTAACCCAACCCGTACCGGGGCCCCCAAGCCGCGCCGCTTTCGCGCGGATTGGGGTGGAGGCAGCCGCAGGCGGAGCGCTGGGCAAGCGAAAGATGGAGCCGAGTTCCTTAGCGACGCCAGGGTCTATCCCACACCCCTCAAAACGTGAGGCAGGTTAAAGTAAGATAGGGCTCGCTTATGGACAACATTGACGATCTCCTGCAACGGGTCTTTCGGCTCGCGGAGTTCCGTCCTCATCAGCGCGAGATTATCCAGGATGTTCTGAGCGGCAGCGATGTTGTTTGCGTCATGCCGACCGGCGGCGGCAAGAGCCTCTGCTTCCAGCTTCCCGCGGTCGCGCTGAACGGGCTTACCGTGGTTGTCTCTCCCTTGATTTCCCTGATGGCAGACCAGGTAAAGCAACTTCAGAAGCTGAGCGTTCCAGTTTTATTCATGAACAGTTCGCAGAGCCATGAGGAGCAGCGCAAAGTCTTCGCCGAGCTGAAGAAAGGTTTTGCCGGGCTACTTTACGTCGCGCCTGAACGATTCGCAGCGCCGTCATTCCGGCACATACTCCCGGAACTGAAACCGCGACTCTTCGTGGTGGACGAAGCTCACTGCCTCAGCTTCTGGGGACACGACTTCCGCCCCGAGTACATGCGGCTGGCCGAGGTGCGCGAGCAGTTGGGATCACCGGTGACCATGGCGTTGACCGCGACTGCCACTCCCACGGTACGAGACGACATCATTAAGATGCTCAGGCTGCGGACGCCCCAGCTGCATGTCACCGGTTTCGATCGGCCGAATCTCACCTATGCCTGCCGCCGCCTGGATATGGAGGCTCAAAAAGATGAGGCCCTGCTGCATGGTCTTTCCAGGCAACCCGGCACCGGCATCGTGTACTGTGCGACTCGCCGGCTGGTGGAGCAGCTAGCCGCATTGTTCGAACAGCGCTTGCCGGGCCGCACGGTGCGCGCCTATCACGCCGGTATGGATGCCGACTCGCGCAAGAAGAGCCAGGAAGACTTCATGGCTAACGCAGGCGCCGTGGTGGTTGCCACCAACGCTTTTGGCATGGGGATCAACAAGACCGACATTCGTTTTGTGGTGCATTACAACATTCCCGCCAGCCTGGAAGCCTACTACCAGGAGGCAGGCCGCGCCGGACGCGATGGCCTGCCTGCTCAGTGCATTTTGTATTGCAGTCCGCGCGATCGATTCACGCAGGAATTCTTCATCGACAAGATCGGCGAGAACAATACGGTGCTGTCTGAGTCACAGGTGGAAGCGTTGCAGGCTCACGCCCGGCAGAAGCTCGACCAGGTTTTCAACTACGCTTATCGAGCGCGGTGTCGCCGCCGCGCCATTCTGGATTACTTTGGCGACCGCACCGCCATCACTCGTTGCGCCTGTGACGTTTGCCGCGGCGACGTCCGCTCGCTTCCGGCAGGTGTGAGGGCGCCAACCCGAACGAGGAGCAAACGTGCCCCGCTGAAACCGGCCATTTCCGACGCAGGTCCTCTCGATCCTGCCGCTGCACTTCGCTATGATCGCCTGAAGACGGTGCGTTTGGAGTTGGCCCGAGCACATAAGCAGGTCGCCTTCTGGGTGGCCCACGATTCGGTGCTGCGCGAAATCGCCCGCTCCGCCCCGCAAAATCTGGATGCTCTGGCACGCATCAGAGGTATCGGCGAATACAAGCTGGAGAAATTCGGGGCGGCGTTTCTGCAGGCGATTAAAGGATCATAGCCGGCATAGCGCCATTCAAAAAGGGCGTAAATTGCTTAACACTGCCGAGGACTAGTTTGGGAGGGGTGCCTACGCTAATGCCTAGACCTTGGATCTCTCTTCGAACCGTGCCAGAAATGCAGAATCTCCACCAGACCCTTGCCTTCATCAACCCGATAGTAAACCCGAACTGGAGAGTGCAGGATCTTTCTGATGTTGGGACGTTGAGAAATCATTGTTCCGATGTGCGGAAACTCGCGCAGGAGTTCCACGTGATCGAGAATGGCTACCCCGAAGTTCTCGGCCGCAGGTTCGCTTTCACGGCGGATGTAGTCGAGAATGTCTTCTAAATCAGCTAACGCGTCTTCGGTGAAGAGGATTTTGTAGGCCACGCTTTTAACCGCCGGCGAACTTCTTCCAATGGAATAACCCGGCCTTCGTCCGCAGACTTCAAGCTGCGATCAATGGACCGCAAAGTCTCTGCGTCCTCTTCGTCGAGAATGGGGACTGGCTCATCGAAGTCGGCTTTTTTGCTGGTCCTCTGCATGGCTCCATGTTAGTCCGCATTGAGCGTTGCACGCAATGCGATAAAGAAAAGGGCGGGATAGCGTCCCACCCTTTTCGCTGCCAATGTTTACTTACTCCGCGGCCGCTTCCCCCGCCTTGCTGATGGCGATGGTCTCGCCGACGTCGCCCACCTTGAAGCGCGCGAAGCGCCGCACCGAGATATTCTCGCCCAGCTTGCCAACGACAGTGGCAATGAGCTGGTGCACGGTCATGGTCTGGTCCTTGATGAAGGGCTGCTCGTAGAGGCAGACCTCCTCATAGAACTTGCCCATCTTGCCTTCGACGATCTTCTCGATCACCGGCGCGGGCTTGCCGGTCTGGGCGGCCTGCGCGCGGTAGATGTCTTTCTCTTTTTCGAAGGCATCGGCGGTCACGTCTTCCTTGCGGATATACCGCGGATCGGTGGCAGCGATATGCATGGCGATGTCGTGCACCAGGGTCTTGAAGTCGTCGGTGCGGGCCACGAAGTCGCTCTCGCAATTCACTTCCACCAACACGCCGATCTTGCCTCCCGCATGAATGTAGCTGGTCACGCTACCTTCGCTGGTAGCGCGCGTCGCCTTCTTCGCTGCGGTGGCTACGCCCTTCTTGCGCAGAATGACAATGGCGCCCTCAAGATCGCCCTTGGACTCGGTCAGCGCCTGCTTGCAATCCATCATGGGAGCGTTGGTCTTCTCCCGAAGCTCTTTCACTTGTGCGGCAGTAATGTTCACGGTTGTAGTGCTCATGATTCCTTTAACTTTTAGTTTTTAGCCGTTGGAAATAGGCTATCAGTCATCAGCCGTCAGCTCTCAGCTAAACCAGTGTTCTAGCTGACAACTGACGGCTGATAGCTGACGGCTAAATTTTAAGCGCTGGTATTCTCAGCGGCAGCGCGCCGGCCACCTTTGCCCAGCACCTCTTCCATGCTGACTTCCTCGGTGTCGCTGGTCTCCTCGGGAGCCACGGCCGTCTCGCCCTCTTCCGGAGTAGCAGCGGCGGCTTCGGCATCCTCGCTGTACTGCACGCCGGCCGAAATGTCTGCCATCTGCTTGTCGGTCGCAGCCTGCGAACCTTCAACTACCGAGTCGGCAATTTTGGAAGCGAATAGCCGAATCGCACGTAACGCGTCATCATTGCCGGGGATTACGTAATCTACTTCGGTCGGATCGCAATTGGTGTCGACCACCGCAACCACCGGAATGCCCAGCTTGCGCGCTTCCTTCACCGCGATCTGCTCTTTATTGGAGTCGATCACGAACAGCGTATCGGGCAGGCGATTCAAGTTCTTAATTCCGGCGAGGTTGGCTTGCAGATGCTTACGCTCGCGCTCCAGCTTCACCACTTCTTTTTTCGGCAGCAGCTCGTAACGGCCGTCGGTGGCCATCTCATCGAGCTCCTTCAGCCGCTTCACCGATTTCTGCACTGTCACCCAGTTGGTGAGCAGTCCGCCCAGCCAGCGCTGGTTCACATAGAACATGCCGCAGCGTGTGGCTTCTTCGGCGATCGCGTCCTGCGCCTGGCGCTTGGTGCCCACGAACAGCACCAGCTTGCCTTCGGCCGTCATGTCCTGCACGAACTTCGACGCTTCCTTGAACATCTTCAGCGTCTTCTGCAGATCGATGATGTAAATTCCATTGCGCTCGCCGAAGATATATTCCTTCATCTTCGGGTTCCAACGTTTCGTCTGATGCCCGAAGTGAACGCCGGCTTCGAGCAACTCCTTCATGGTGATATTTGCCAAGCTACCTCCTAGGTTGGCTTGCATCCTTTGCGGCGGCTTTCGCCGGATCGCTCCAGATTGCTTTCCCCGTCACCCGCCTTTGTGAGTGCGGGAAGATTTCGTTCCGGTTGAAACTCGTCCTCTCGCCCCCGGAACCAAAGAGCGAGCAGTTGCTAGTAGTCAGCCGCCAGTTTTGCTGGCTACTGACCACCGGGTACTGGCTACTACCGTTTCGAGAACTGGAAGCGCTTGCGAGCGCCCTTCTGTCCGTACTTCTTGCGCTCCTTGCCACGAGCGTCACGACGCAGAAACCCTTCGGCCTTCAGCTTGGGTCGCAGCTCAGGATTAAACTCCTGCAGCGCGCGCGCAGTTCCCATGCGGACTGCGCCGGCCTGGCCATTCACGCCGCCGCCGTCGACCGTGCAGAGCACGTTGAAGCTGGCGGTGGTTTCGGTGAGCACCAGCGCCGACTTGGCCATAATCCGCTGGGCTTCGGTCACGAAGTACACGCCGAACGGCTTCCCGTTGACCGTGAACTCACCGCTGCCGGGACGAAGAAACACGCGGGCCACGCTCGACTTGCGGCGTCCCGTTCCGTAATACTGAACCTGTTCTGCCATCGTTTGTCCGTCGGGAGACGCGTGCTCCCGTTAGTTCCTTCCCAATAAAATTGATCGGCGAAGCGAGCCTCGCCCTTCTCGCGCTATGCGCGCTTGGCCGCGACAGCCGCCATTACTTCCGGCTTCTGCGCCGCATGCGGATGCTTGTCGCCCCGGTAAACTTTCAGCTTACTGGCCATCGCACGGCCAAGCTTGGTGTGCGGCAGCATGCCGGTGATGGCCTCCTCCACAATCTGCTCCGGCTTGCGCTGAAAGCGCTTCTTATATTCCTCGGCCTTCATGCCGCCGGGAAATCCAGAGTAGTTGTAGTAAACCTTGCTGTCCGCCTTCAGGCCGGTCACCCGGACCTTCTCGGCGTTGATCACGATGACATGGTCCCCGCAGTCCATGAACGGCGTGTACTTGGGGCTGTCCTTGCCAGAGAGGATGCGCGCGATACGGCTGGCCAGCCGGCCCAAAATCTGGCCGTCGGCATCAATGACAAACCACTTGCGCGCAATTTCCCCCTTGGGGAAATAGGTTGACATCTCTTAACTCTCCCAGAATGTTGAAAAAAGACCGCGAAAGAGCCGCTTAGTTCTGGCGCTGAACGCGCAGGGAACTTGCTGGCGGGCAAACGCAGGACTACGAAAGATTTAAGAATAGACTACGGGAGCGCGCATTGTCAATCGGAAGGGCGGCAATGCAAGGCGTTGGAACTCACGAATCTATACCTCTCATTGTATTCGACTTGATTCTCCCTCGCGCGAACGAACTAAGATCTGCTTCAACTTCTGACAGGGTATTCATCATCGCGCCAGCGGCACCCTTTCTCTAACCGATCTCTACTGAAAATAAGACAAAACCTGTTGGTTTCGCGGCAGAGCCGTGCTACTATGCGCGAAAAAATCAGAGTGTTCTCATTCCTTCGGGCGATCTCGGGGGCAGCAATTTTTTTGAGAGGAAGTCCATGCGCGCTATCCGTCGTTTTGGCCTGTTTCTTCGGGCAACTAGTCCTGTACTCCTTGGGTTCCGATCTACTGACCTCCTCCGCGTTCCGGAGGACAAACAATCGAGCCCTCACTGCTTGGTCCGGGCCGACATTCGGCGGAAGGCCAGCGTACAAAAAATACTCTACATCGCTTTTGTGTTTTGTCTGGCTACGCGGATCGCCGCGCCTGCCCAAACGTTCAGTACTCTGGCAGATTTCGACTATACCAATGGCGCCTCGCCCCGATCGTCCCTCGCCCAAGGCACCGACGGAAACCTTTACGGCACAACTATCGTCGGCGGTGCTAACAGCTTGGGCACGGTCTTCAAGATCACCCCGACGGGAACGATAACCACTATTTACAGCTTTTGCTCTCAAACCCAACCATACTGCGGCGACGGATACCTTCCTTACGGCGGGCTGGTGCAAGGCAGGGATGGCAACTTCTATGGCACAACTTCGGAAGGCGGGGTCAATGGGTTGCAGTACGGCACCGTCTTCAAGATCACTCCGAGCGGCGCACTGACAACGCTTTATAGCTTCTGCCCACAGAGTGGTTGCCCTGACGGCGAGAACCCTAACGCAGGGGTGGTGCAAGGCAGCGACGGCGACTTTTACGGTACGACAGTGTCCGGCGGGGCCTATGGCAGCAATGCCGGCACGGTTTTTAGGATGACGCCAAGCGGCACACTGGTCTGGGTGTATAGCTTTTGCGCGAACCTGCCTTGCGCCGATGGCCGGTCGCCTTACGCAGCGCTGGTGCAAGCCAGCGACGGGAACTTCTACGGAACGACCTCGGCTGGGGGATCCAACCAGCTCTGCGACAACGGCTGTGGCACCATCTTCAAAATCACACCAAGTGGCACCCTGACTACAGTTCACAACTTTTGTACCTTGACTTCCTGCGCGGATGGCTACTTGCCGTACGCAGGGTTGGTGCAAGCTGCCGATGGGAACCTGTATGGCGCGGCCTCCAATAGCGGGGAGGGCGGTGCCGGAACGGTCTTCAAAATCACGCTCAGCGGTAACTTGACAGTGGTTTACACCTTTTGTTCGCTAACGGGCTGCTCCGACGGCGAAACGCCTTATGCCGGGCCGGTGCAGGGTATTGACGGGAACTTCTACGGCACAACAGAATCGGGCGGGAACGGTGGACTCGGTACGGTTTTCAAACTCACTCCAAGCGGCACTCTGACCCGGCTGCATAGTTTCGACGGAAACGACGGCGAACTGCCCTTCGCTGGACTGGTGCAGGCCAGCGACGGGAACCTATACGGGACAACGTCCTTTGGCGGCTCTCAGGGAGATGGCGGAGTCTGCCCTAGCGGCTGTGGCACGGTCTTCAAGGTGACAGGACTCCCGCCCAGCACGACCTCTGTGACGAGTTCGCCCAATCCCTCCATGTCCGGACAACTGGTCACCATCACTGCGACGGTCGGCCCGGCCGGGCCGCCCATGCCGACGGGCACCGTCAGCTTCACTTCCAACGGAACCGCGATACCCGGTTGCACCTCAGTCCTGCTGGGTTCTTCGCTGACCGCCGTCTGCATGACCTCGACCCTGGCGGTAGGCACAGACGCTATTGTTGCCACCTACTCCGGTGACAGCAATTACTCCGGCAGCAGCGGAATGCTCTCGCAAATCGTCAACCCTCTGCCGGTAGCGGTGCAGTTCGTCCCCGTCACGCCTTGCCGCGTGTACGACTCGCGTCCCAGCCACGGCGGCAGCGGCGCAATTCAAGGTGGCACCTCGCAGGACTTCAACCTGCCGCAGTTGTCGCAAGTCGGACCTTGCGCTAGTACCGGTCTCGATCTTTCTTTGGCGACGGTTTACTCGCTCAACATCACCGTGATTCCGCACGGCTCGCTGGGTTATCTCACGCTCTGGCCTACCGGCCAAGGTCAACCCACGGTGTCCACGCTGAACTCAGTCGATGGCCGCGTGAAAGCCAACGCCGCCATCACTCCTGCAGGCACTAATGGCCAGGTCAGCGTATATGTGACCAACACCACCGACGTTGTGATCGATATCGACGGCTACTTCGCGCCGGTCGGCACTTCGACGTTGGCCTTTTATCCGCTCACGCCCTGCCGCGTGGCCGATACGCGGCTTATGTCTTATCCCCAAGGTCTGGGGCCGCCGGCGTTGGTGGCAAATACGCCGCGTGATTTCCCGGTGCTGAAGAGCACCACCTGCATTCCGCCGGGCATCAACCCAGCGGCGTATTCGTTCAACTTCACCGTGGTGCCGATTAATCAACATCCCATCGGCTACTTATCGGTCTGGCCAACCGGGCAGAGTCAGCCTGTGGTCTCAACCTTAAACGATCAGACGGGAACGATCGTAGCCAACGCCGCCATCGTGCCGGCGGGTACCGACCCCGAGGGCTCCGTAACCGTGTTCTCGACCGATGGCACGCAGCTGCTCATCGACATCAACGGCTACTTCGCGATGCCGACGGCGCAGATGCCCGGCCTGTCTCTATATGCGCTGACACCGTGTCGCGCGCTCGACACCCGCCATCGAGGCACCGGACAGCCATTCACCCAGAACCTGAATCCGCCGCTGGACGTGGTAACCGGACCCTGCGGCCCGCCGGCCACCGCGCAAGCCTACGTCTTCAACGCAACCGTTGTGCCGGTTGGTCCACTCGGCTATTTGGCCCTGTGGCCTGACGGCGAGATGCAGCCCGTAGTCTCGACGTTGAACGCTGTCGACGGAGCCATCACCAACAACATGGCGATTGTGCCCACCAACAACGGCTCCATCGACGCCTATGCCGGCAACGGACTAACGCAATTGCTCCTCGACCTCTCCAGCTACTTCGCGCCGTAGGAGCGACGGCTCAACGCTTCATTCCAGCGGCGGCAGCCCGACCTGCACCACCAGATTGCGAAAGGCGGGATCGCCATGTAGGTCCTCGAAGGCAAGATTGTTTCGTATCGACGTCAAGGCCGATTCATGATGGGCGTATGCCTTCTGGAGATACTCCAGTGCCTTCGGTTTGTCGCCCAGCAGACCATAGGTTGCAGCTAAGTCATACGCCGACAGGTGTCCTTGAGCGTACAGCTTCTTTTGTTCCTCCAGCATGCTCTCGAACATGCCCTGCCGCTGGCCGCTGGCAAAACCTTTCTCTCCCGCCTTGACGACCGCGAGTTCGCGCTGGTCCTGGGATAGTCGGGCCGCTTTTTCCGAAACCTCCAGGTACGCCGGATAGTCCTTATTCATGATGGCTGCGTCTTGCAGATAACGATACGTCGAGGGAAATGCAGGTGCTGTGCTTTCCAGTTGTTTCAGCAGCGCCACTCCCCCTTCTCTGGGACCGGCATAGAGCAGAATCAGCCCCTTGTCCGCCAGGATTGCGGTGGACGCAGGATCAAGTTGCTGGGCCAATTCGATTTGGCTTAGAGCTTCCGGATATCGTCCAGCGGCGTACAGAAATGTCGCGTACCAATGGTGCGCCCTGGCGTAGTTGGGGTTTAACTCCATGGCCCGCTTGAACTCGCGCTCGGCGCCCCGCGCATCGAAGCTTCCGTAAAAAGTCGCGAACGCCAGCGACGTATGCGCTTCGGCGGAAGAGTCGTCCAGCTCAACCGCCTTCTTCGCCGCCGCCAAGGCACGGGGGTACGCCTCCTCCGGCGGCATCGCGCTGAATTCACGTAGCAGGTTGTAGCAATCGGCCAGCCCCACGTAAGCCTGCGCATAGTTGGGATCGCGCACAATCGCCTGGGTGAAGTAGTCCACCGCTTTATTTAGCGACTCAGGAGTGCGCTTATCCCACTCATACTGGCCCTTCAAATAGAAGTCTTGCGCCTCCGGATTGGCGGTGTGCCCAGCTAACCGCTTTGCCGCCGAAGCGTCCCTTTGAGCGGCACGCAACGAAGCCTGCCGGTAATACCAGAAACCCGTCGCTATCCCCAAGAGGACAGCTACCGCCAAAGTTCCGAACAGCCACCTTTTTCGTGCTGGGCGGACCTTGTCGGAAGCGCGGCGGCGGAGGTTGGTGGCGGGATGTTCCACTGACAGCGAGGCGGGAGTGGCCACCGGAGATCCGACCGGCCCGGCCAGTTCGGCCTCGGGGACTTCCACGTCTTGAGCGGAAGCCTCGGCCGACGCCGGGGACTTCATCCACCGCGAGAGTTCATCGGTGAACGCATAGACTCGGCCTTTCGGACTCTCTTGCAGCCGGTGCACCGGAAGTCCGCGTTCCTTCTCCCAGCGCTTGACGGTACGTTCGTCGCGGCGGAAGAAAGCCGCGATCTCCTTCCACGAATCCAGCCGCCGATTCGGGATTTTGGTCGTGTCCAAGTCACCCGTGGCTGACGATGTCCCGGAATGTCCCGAAATGTCCCGCAATGCCCGTTGCTCAAATCTTCAGAATAAACAACATAAATATACGACACAGCGGCCCATGCCGCTATTGAAGCACAGGTGATCGCGCTCTCCCGGGGCGGTGCCCGCGTGCTTCCCATCCCAGACCTATCCTTCGCGCACTGTGGGGAGAAAATAAATGCGATTTCGTGGCTTCCGTCCAGCCTGCTTGTTCACATTCCTGTTCACGGCAGCGATTCTACCTGCCGCAGCCCAGACCCTCCTGGCGACGGTTCCGGTAGGGCAAGACGCCTTCTATCTGGCCGCTAACCCCGTGACCAACAAGATCTACGTGGCAAATTACTGCGGCATGGATCCTGGCTGCGGGAGTTCAAGCCCAGGAACGGTAACCGTCATCGACGGACTTACCAACACCGTGGACGCCACCATCACGGTCGGGGTGCGACCCGGATTCCTGCTGATCAATCCTTTGACTAACAAGATTTATGTCAGCAACCGCCATGACAATACGGTTTCGGTGATTAACGGGGCTACCAAAACCGTCACCACAACGATCCCCGTCGGTTCGCATCCGACCTACGGGGACATCAATACCGTTACCGACAGGATCTACTTCGTCAACAACGGTAACGGACAAGGCACCACGATGAGCGTGATCGACGGGAATACCGACACTGTCATCGCCACGGTCAGGGTTGGAAATTATCCTCAAGGGGCGGCCGTCAATCCGGTCACGAACAAAATTTATGTGTCGAACTACTGCGGAAACCAGTTTGGTTGCAATGCCACCCCCGCGCAGGGAACGGTCAGCGTGGTGGATGGCGCGACCAATACCGTGACGAACACCGTGACCGTCGGGGTCGCGCCCCAGGTCATTTTCGCGGACTCGGCGACTAACAAGGTCTGGGTGCTGAATCTATGCGGCAGCACTCTAAGCTGCGACATTACCGGGGACAACTCCCACGTTATCGGAAGCGTGACCCAGATCGACGGAGCGACCTTGGCTACCGCGACTGCCAATACCGGCCAAGGAGCGGGTGCGCTGGCGCTACAATCCCGTGGCCAACAAGGCTTACGTCTCCAACAGCACCGATAACACCGAGACCTTCATCGACGGAGTTACCCTGGCCACCACCCCGGTTAGCGTCGGGACAACTCCCTTCGACGTTGAGGTTAATCCGGTCACCAACAAGATCTATGTCTGCAACAACGGGGACGCAACCGAAACCATAATTGACGGAGTGACGCTGACCACGACTACCATCGGGGTGGGGAACCAACCGGTCGAAGCCTGGGTCAACCCGTCAACCAACCGGGTGTACGTTTCGAATGTTCAGGATGCCACCGTCTCGGTGATTGGCGGAGTGCCTCCCAATGCCGTGCAGTTTGTGCCCATAACGCCTTGCCGTCTGGTGGATACGCGACCCAACCACGGTGGCAGCGGTCCCATCATCGGAGGAACCTCGCAATCGTTTAATCTGCCGCAGTTGTCACAAGCTCAAGGCTGTGCCGACCTCTCCTCGGCGGGAGCTTACTCGCTAAATGTCACCGTGGTCCCGGCCTCGACCTTGGGATATCTCACGCTCTGGCCTACTGGCGAACCCCGGCCCCTGGTCTCGACCTTGAACTCGGTGGATGGCCGCGTCAAAGCCAACGCCGCCATCGTGGGCGCCGGCTATCAAGGCGACGTCAGCGTATTTGCAACGAACACCACCCAGGTCATCATCGACATCGATGGCTACTTCGCGCCTGTCACCGGTCAGACGCTGGCCTTCTATCCCTTGACGCCTTGCCGTATTGCCGACACGCGATCCATGGACTACCCCCAAGACCTGGGTTATCCGCATCTTGTCGGCAACACGCCCCGAGACTTTCCCATACTCAATGCCACCAGTTGCAACATTCCTTCTACTGCCGCGGCGTATTCGCTCAACTTGACCGCAGTGCCCTACCAAGGGAATCTGTTGGGATATCTGGAGGTCTGGCCCACTGGCCAGATGCCGGCGAATCCGGTTTCGACCTTGAACAACACAACGGGGACGATCGTGGCCAATGCCGCTATCGTACCGGCGGGCACGTCGGGCGACATCACCGTTTTGCCCAGCGGTAATACTGACCTGCTCATCGATATCGACGGCTACTTCGCGCCTGCGGGTACAGGTGGACTGTCGTTGTACTCGGCCGCACCATGCCGCGCGCTCGACACTCGCAAGGTCGGCACTGGCCAGCCTTTCATGGGCAACCTAACGCCGCCACTCGATGTAACCGACAGCCCCTGTCTGCCACCGAGCAATGCCGGGGCTTATGTCTTCAACGCTACCGTCGTGCCCCCGGGCTCCTTGGGATATCTGGCGTTGTGGCCCGACAGCGAAGGCCAACCGGTGGTCTCAACCCTTAACGCAGCCGACGGGGCCATCACCAACAATATGGCAATCGTGCCCACCATTAACGGCTCAATCGATGCCTATGCCGCCGGTGGTCTCACGCAATTGCTGCTCGACATCTACAGCTACTTTGCGCCGTAGAGAGATTACCCGGCCGGTAGAGGCATCGACAGGCTGTCGAGCGGGAAGTTCACTTGACGAAGCCAGAGCGGCCTCGCATGCCTTGCGGCCGCTCTAGCCGACTGTCTGCTACCAGATCGGCATCGCTTTAGCTTAAAACGAGCATGTTTTTCTTGACACAAATCCTGCCAGCGGAAACACTACCGGTATAGACATCACCAGTCACCGGTCCGCACGCAAACTCGCGTGTGAGTAGCAGGCCCAAAATCCTCAGCTGGTGATTATTGCCTATCGCGGCCGACCCTTAGAAAGGTTAGGGAGGTAACCATGCAATACCCTCGTCAAACTTTCCTGTTCCTGCTTACGCTCGGTTTTGCAGTGCTGTCGTTGCCCGGGTTCGCGCAGCAAGTGATCGGCACTATACCGGTGGGGACCGAGCCCGCCAAAGTGGCCGTGAACTCGACCACCAACAAGATTTATGTAGTAAATCACTTTTGCAATGGCGCTCCCTGCCCAAGCCCCGGGACCGTCACGGTGATTAATCCTGACGGCAGCACCACCACCGTACCGGTCGGGGTTTATCCCTTTGCGATTGCATTGAATCCGAAGACCAACAAGATTTACGTCGCCAATAATTGCGGCAACGACCTCACTTGCCATGCCAATGGCACGGTTACGGTTATCGATGGAGTCACCAACAACACCACTACCGTCGTCGTCCAGGTTCATCCCCGGAGCGTCGCTGTCGACCCCGTGGCCAACAAGATCTACGTGGTCAATCGATGCGGCAATGGGGGCTGCGGGTTCCCATACAATCAGGGAACGGTCACGGTAATCGATGGAGGTACGCTCCAGACCCTGAACGTGAACGTTGGATTCTATCCGCTTAGTGTTGCGGCCAACCCGGACACGAACACAATCTACGTGACCAACCAGTGCGGCAACGATCCCACCTGCGCCGGCATGGGAACGGTGACAGTGATCGACGGGCAGGGCCTCGGCACCCAGACGGTCAACGTGGGCGCTGAGCCTGCTGCCCTCGAAATTAATTCCGTGCTCAATCAGATCTATGTTGCCAATCAGTGTGGCAACGACGTCAATTGCCTAAGCCTTGGGACGGTAACGGACATTGACGGGTCAACCAATTTCCCCACATCAGTGAACGTCGGGGCTTTCCCTGCGGCGATCTCGGTTAATGCCGTCACCAACCACATCTATGTTGCGAACAACTGCGGTAACGATCCCACTTGCGCCAGCCTCGGAACGGTAACCGACATCGACGGAGCTACCAACAACACAACCACAGTGAACGTGGATGCTTTTCCTGACGCTATCGGGGCCGATCCCGTGACCAATCAGATCTATGTCGCCAATAGCTGCGGTCAGGATCTCACTTGCGCCAGCCTCGGAACCGTGACGGCCATCAACGGGGCGACCGGCGCCACTGTCAGGCTTATGGTCGGGTATGACCCGGTGACTGCGCAGATCAACCCGTCAACCAATAAGATCTACGTAGCCAATCTCATCGACAACACCGTCTCGGTAATCGCTGGTGCAACCTCCGTCCCGGCGCAATTTGTGGCCGTTCCCCCGTGTCGTCTGTATGACTCGCGACCGGCACACGGAGGCTCCGGTCCTCTTCAAGGCGGACAGACGGCAACGGGTGATATTCGCGGGTTCTCGCAAAAGGAAGGCTGTGGCGATCTGTCCACCGCAGTCGCCTATTCACTTAACATCACGGTGATACCGCATGGACACCTGGGCTATCTCACGCTGTGGCCCACAGGTGAGGACCAGCCCGGAGTTTCGACCCTGAACTCGCCCGATGGCCGCGTCAAAGCCAACGCCGTTATCATCCCAGGCGGCTATATGGGCGCCGTCAATGCATACGTAACCGACACCACCGACATCGTGGTCGATATCGATGGCTACTTCGCGCCGGTCAGCACTCAGACGTTGGCCTTCTATCCACTGCCGCCCTGTCGTGTGGCCGATACGCGGCACGATACTTATCCCTCAGGTTTGGGGCCTCCGCAGTTGATGGCCAACACGCCGCGCAGTTTCCCGGTGCTGGCGAGTTCCTGTATTCCGTCGGGTATCACTCCGCAGGCATATTCGTTCAACTTCACGGTGGTGCCGATTAATCAACACCCCATCGGCTATCTTTCGGTGTGGCCAACCGGCCAGAGTCAGCCGGTGGTCTCCACCTTGAACGATCAGACAGGGACGATCGTCGCCAACGCCGCCATCGTGCCGGCGGGTACGGACTCCGATCGCTCCGTAACCGTATTCTCGACCGACGGCACGCAGCTTCTCATCGACATCAACGGCTACTTCGCTCCAGCGGGAACGGGAGGACTGTCGCTGTACCCGGCCGCACCTTGCCGCGCGCTCGACACCCGTAGGACCGGCATGGGACAGCCCTTCATGGGAACGTTGGCTCCGCCGCTGGACGTGGTCGACGGCCCCTGCGGACCGCCAGCCACGGCGCGAGCCTACGTATTCAACGCAACGGTTGTGCCGGTTGGTCCACTTGGCTATCTGGCACTGTGGCCTGACCTCGAAACTCAGCCTGTAGTCTCGACGTTGAACGCGGTCAACGGAGCCATCACTAACAACATGGCAATTGTGCCCACCAACAACGGCAAGATAGACGCCTACGCCGGCGACGGACTAACACAATTGCTCCTCGACATCTCCAGCTACTTCGCGCCGTAAGAATCAATCCGCTGGTGGCGCCCGCTCTAGCTTTCGTTGGCTGGGGCGGGGCCTCCAGCATTGCCGGCGGTCACATCGCCGCCTGACCATGACGTCTCCGCCGGTCATTCCTGCTGTGCCTGCTTCTGACCTCGATTTCTGAAATCGGCAAAAAAACTGTTGGCCGGGACAAGAACCGTGCTACTATCCGCGCAAGTTCTGGCCCTTCCGCCGTAACGCCATGCAGCAAGACGTGCGGCAGAAGCTTTTGAGAGGAAATCCCGATGCGCGCTACTCGCGGTTTTGTCTCGTTTCTTCTTCCAGTGATTTGGTTTTCACTGACGGCACTCCCGCTGCTCGCACAGCAGGTAATCGCCACCATACCAATCGGCGGCAGCGGCATCACCACCGGAGCGGCCAATTCCGTAGCTAACCGGATATATGTTATTAGTGGCTCAACCTTGAGTGTTATCGATGGCGCTCTCAATTCCGTTATCGCCACCGTCACTCTTGGGTCGAGTCCCGCCGGGATATGGTTCAACAAGGTGACGAATAAAATTTATGTCTCCGACCGCACCGACAATACGGTCACGGTGGTCAACGGCGTCACGAACACCGTAAAAGCCGTGATCCCGGTGGGGACGCATCCTGTCCTACTGGATGTTAATCCGGTGACCAACAAGATCTACGTTGCCAATCGCAACGACAACAGCGTTTCGGTCATTAACGGAGCCACCAACCAGGTCACGGCCACGGTACCGGTCGGAACGCATCCTAATTCCACCAGGGTCAACTCCGTAACCAACCAGATTTACGTCACTAATCTCGCGGACGGTACCGTGAGTGTAATCGACGGCAGAACCGAAACCGTCAGCGGCGTCGTGACGGTGGGGCAAGGACCTGCCCTGTTGCTGGTGAATACAGTGACCAACAAAGCCTACGTTAACAACTACGGCGACTTCCAGGGCGACAACAATTCAGTCAGCGTCATTGACGGAGCCACCCTTGCCGTTACTACGTTTCCATTGGCCGGTCTCGGTTCCATGGACATCAACCAGGTCACCAATAAAATCGCTGAAACCACCGGAACCAACACGGTGACGATCATCGATGGTGCCACCCTGGGCCTCACCGTCCTCACCGTGGGCAATGCTCCTGCGGACGTGGAGTCTGATGCGGTTACCAACAAGCTGTACGTTATGAATTCGGGTGATAACACCGTCTCGATTGTCGACGGTACGGACGACTCCATATTCACCCTGCCGGTAGGAATGGGACCTGGGGGTGCGCTTGTTAATCCACTGACGAACCGCATCTACGTCCTGAACAGTGACTCCACGATCTCCGTTATTGGCAACGACAATGCCGACCCCTTGCACTTCGTACCCGTAACCCCATGCCGTCTGGTAGACACACGTCCGCAGCAAGGTGGTACCGGGCCTATTCCAGCAGGCGCTTCCGAGTCCTTCAACCTGCCGCAGCGGTCGCAAGCCAAGGGCTGTGCGGATCTGTCCTCGGCCGCGGCATTCTCGCTAAACGTCACCGCGGTTCCCACCGGTACGCTTGGCTATCTCACCCTGTGGCCTACGGGTGAGGACCAGCCCACGGTCTCGACGCTGAACTCGGTGGATGGCCGGGTCAAGGCCAACGCCGCCATTAGTCCCGCTGGCTATCTGGGTAACGTCAGCGTCTATGTAACGAACACGACGAATGTCATCATCGACATTGACGGCTATTTTGCTCCGGCGAGCAGTTCGACATTGGCCTTCTATCCGTTGACCCCATGCCGCGTTGCCGACACTCGCAAGTCCACGTTTCCGGATGGCCTCGGTCTGCCACACCTGAAGGGCATCACGCCGCGCGATTTCCCCATACTGTCGAGCACCTGCAACATACCGTCAAGCGCACAGGCGTATTCACTCAATCTCACGGCGGTGCCTTATCAGGGCAGCTTCCTGGGCTATCTCGAAATCTGGCCAACGGGCCAGATGCCGGCCAATCCGGTTTCCACGTTGAACAATCCGACCGGGACCATCGTGGCCAATGCCGCTATTGTTCCGGCAGGCTCGGGCGGCGAGGTGACGGTGTATCCCAGCGGCGACACTGACTTGGTGATTGACGTAAATGGATACTTCGCCCCGCCCGGGCCGGGCGGAATGTCGCTGTACCCGGCCGCACCTTGTCGCACACTTGACACCCGCAAGATCGGGAGCGGACAGCCGTTTAGCGGACCCCTGACGTTGGACGTGCTGCACGGCCCTTGCGGAACACCGAGCAATGCCGGAGCTTATGTCTTCAACGCCACCGTGGTGCCGGTAGGCCCACTGGGCTATCTGTCGTTGTGGCCGGATGGTGAAGACCAACCCGTAGTGTCGACGCTGAATGCGTTTGACGGGGCACTCACCAACAACATGGCGATTGTGCCCACCATCAACGGCTCGATCGACGCCTACGCCGGCAACGGACTAACGCAATTGCTCCTCGACCTCTCCAGCTACTTCGCGCCGTAACGGCGAACCCACTCGGGCAAAATAAGCCTGGGTGGGTTTCCTTTCGCCGCAAAAAGCCCGGATGGGTCCCGGTAAATTTGCAGGGTCCGGGGGGCGATTGTCATTCCGCCAATAAACTTTGCTATCCCGGCGAGGCAGTGTCCTCCCCTCGGAATTTGTTATCCCGGCAAACAAAGGTTGTTATCCTGACCGAAGACTTTAATCCGAGCAGAGGGACCTGCTTTTTCTTTCGGCCACGGCAGGGTACCACTTATTCGCGCTGTTCAGAATGGGTCCGGACATCGGCAGTACCGTTCAAACTCCGTCTCCCGCGTGAAGAGGTCGTAACCATCGTCGTCCGGAAGGTCGCACTCGTCTCTAACATTCAACATAGGGATCGTCTCATCGGCATCGGCTGCTACTATGGTCGGCCTCGCCCCCGAGCGCGCGCAGTGACGCAGCGCACCGCGACTGTGGGTTGTGCTTCCCGAAGCTGCACTGTTGCGATCGCAACACTTAAAGGACAGCCTCCCTCTATTGGATGAGCCATTCAATCACGAGAGTGGGACGGAATGGCATAAATCTGAGAGAGATTCAAGTAAAAAGGGAGGTCTCTCCGCCAAGAAATACGCGTAAAGTGGGACAAAGACTGCGAAGCCGGCCACCCCGTTCTATACTGTGGCTATAGGGCGGGCATAGCTCCTATGCCTCATTCTCCCGGAGCCACGTACCCTTGCTTGTAATGCACCTGCATCGGCTTGGCCGATGGCGTCAGGCGAACCATGATCCTCCGGAATTTCCCGTCATGCGCAACGTTGCTGGGCCGGTATCCCAGCATGTACTGATTGCGCAATTCCCGGCTGATGAGCGCCGCGATCTGCGGAATCTCCCGGCGATTGTCGGCGGCGATGGCTCGCCCTCCGCTCGGCTCGGTGATCTCGTCCAGCCACTTCCGGCCCCAACTCTCTTCAAAGGTCTTGAAAAGCGGTATGGGCACCAGATCGAAGACGCCGATTCCGTAAGTCAGCACATCGGCTTCCTCCACCACTTTCCTGATTTCCTTCAGGCTGTAGCGGCTGCGGTTGTCTCCGCCGTCGGAGATGATGACCAGCGCCTTTCTCCGCTGTTGTGCCGAACGCATGCGGGAAATTCCCAGGTAAACCGCATCGTAGAGGGCGGTGCCTCCGTGCGGCTCTCTCGTCCCCAATCTTTCCTCGATCGTGCCGATCGTCTGGTCCGACGTGCCAATCACTTCCGGATGGCTCGAGACTGCGATGGCAAAATAATCGTCCTGCGGGTTGGCGTACTTGAAGAACTCTGCCACCGCCTCGCGCTCATACTCGATCTTGTTCTTCATGCTGCCACTGCAATCCAGGATCAGTCCCACCGAGATCGGCGCGTCCTCATTCGAGAAGTACTGAATCGGCTGGGCGACCCCGCCTTCATACAGCGTGAAATCCTGCTTAGGAAGATCGATGACCGGGCGATTCAGCGCGTCGGTCACGGTGACCGGTATCAGCACCAGGTCCACATCCACCCGCAACGGTTTAGGCCGAGGGCCCAGCGGCGGTGCGCCAATCGATGCTGCTGAGGTCACGGCTTCCGGTTGCGCGTGCGGAACAATGTGCGCCTGGTCGAGGGAATCCGACTGCGCCCATGCCACGCAACCGAGCATAAAAACGGTGGTGACAGAAAGGATGACAACCTTGGCAAATTGAATTGCCGTTTGCGCCCACATGCCGGCCTCCGCTAGAGTCCTGCATCCGATGCATGGCCAGGGGAGGGTTTGCTCGCAGTGCAAAGGTCGACGTCAGCCCGGGAGGGCGGGTCGCGGCTGAACGGACCCACTGCCCGGTCGCGATGTGCCAGACCTCAAACGAAGTCCGCGCTGATTTGGCCCAGAGTCAGGTTCCCCAAACATCGAACGCAGATTGCCTGCGTTGATGCACGTCACTATAGACCCAATTCCCAGCGCTGAACAGAAAATTCCCAGTGCGAAAGATCGCTAGTGTCTCGGTTTCACTTGTGGGAAGACGATTTGAGTAGAGCGGGCTTTCAGGTCCGCCTCCGACGATCTCTTTCTGCATGCCTGCTTCAGCCGGCGGCAATCCAGTATTGCCCTGTCGCGAAGCGCGGGATTGGGCGCTGGCGAGGAAACTTGAAAGCCTGTCGTCGGCTGAAGCCGACGGTCTCTCGTACGGAGCTCGATTTCGCACGTTTGGCTCTAGCAGGCTCCGGAAAAACTCCGAATTTGGCTGTATTCGGGTAGAGCTGGCCTTCAGGCCAGCGTCTAAGCCGTTTATTTTCTGTTTGAGTCGGCTTCAGCCGACGGCACAAGATTCACGGCTCGAGCTTTTTCAGCAACCCGCTAGAGGCGAAAACGAAACTGAGTATTCACACAGACAGACTCTAAAGTCCTTAGTCGGAACGACAATTCTAATGGTGAGGACAATGAATGGCTGTTAACTCACTACCGATTTCTGGTGACCGATCATAAGCCCGCGGCGCACAATTTCCACAACCTGTCCCGCAGATTCGAAGACATGCGCCTCCAGTCCTAATTGGCGCGCGGCTTCCACATTGTCTGGGCGATCGTCGAAAAAGAGAGTCCGTTCTGCGTTGCAGCCAAGAGCATCGAGACAAGCGCGATAGATGGCGGGGTCGGGCTTAATAATACCCAACTCGCATGACCATATCTTTACTTCGAACTCGACGAGCCAATTGAATTTGCGCACCTCGGCCAGCAAGTCGTGGGGAATGTTGGAGAGGATTGCGGTTCGAAGGCCGGCAGACTTAATATCGCGCGCCAACGCGAGCATCTCGGGATTGACCCGCAGCCACATCAGTGTTTCCATGTCGGCGATGCGTTCGACCTGGGCGGGATTAAGCTCCACTGCGGCGGCCTCGGCGAAAGCTCGCCAGTGCTGCCTAAAGTCGGCGTGACCGGCATCGTAGTCCAGGCGCGTGGCGGAATAGATGTCGAAGAAAGGCGGCTCGGTGACGCCAACCAGCGAAGCGAATTCTTGCAATTCTTCCGGTGACGGTGCCAGGCTCAGCACGCGCCCGTAGTCGAAGATGACAGCATCCCAGCGATGCGATGGCATTGGCTCCATTCTTACATGAGGCGAAAGAGGAGTTGCGGAGAAACGATTTCAGCGCCGACAATACAACGGATGCGGAATCGCATCCTGACATAAATCACAAGGGAACAACACGGTGGGAGTTCCGATGAGTATTACCGCACAAAATGGCCTCGTTCATTTGGCTAGTCAGCACACAGTTGATGAAACCATGCAGCGCCTGGAAGGGCTACTGGGCGAACACGGCATCATGATCTTCGCACGTATCGACCATAGCGGCGAGGCGGCCAAGGTTGGTCTCACCATGCGCTCGACCAAGGTGCTCATCTTCGGCAGTCCTACGGGCGGCACGCCCTTGATGCAGGCTGCGCCGACGGTTGCCATCGATCTGCCGCTGAAAGCCCTGTTCTGGCAGGATACCGAGGGCAAGGTTTGGCTGACCTATAACGATCCCGCGTATTTGCAACAGCGTCATAATTTTCCGGCAGAGTTGATTCCAAATATTGCCGGCGCGAGTGCGCTGTTCGCAAAAGCGGTGGCGTAGCGCCCGCGAAGAGCTACACTGCGCGCAGCAGCATGAGGGTGACGTCGTCGTGTTGCGGAGCGCTCCCCACGAAGCGATCGAGGTCCAACATAACCGCATTCAGCAGGAGGGCTGGCGACACCGCCGTGTTGGCGTTGAGCATGGTGAGCAGCCGCATCTCTCCATACTCTTCCGTGCGATTGTTCTCCGCCTCCACCACGCCGTCGGTGAAGATGACCAGCCAGTCTCCGCTTTGCAAAGTTACCGAGGCCGATGTGTACGGAGCGTTCTCCAGGATGCCGAGGGGAACGCCGCCAACATCGAGGCGCTCAATGTTGCCGGACTGGCGGCGCAAAATGGGATTGTTATGGCCGGCATTGATATAGGTCAGGACACGGTTGGCGGGATCGTACTCGGCGATAAATGCAGTGGTGAAGCGGCGGCCGTTCTGGCTGTTGGTACAGGCGTAAGCGTTCATGCGGCCCACCAGTTCGACCAGCGGGGTCGGCGACATGGAAAGCGTCTTCAGACTGGCCTGGAAGGTAGCCATCAGCATGGCGGCGGGAATGCTTTTTCCGGCGACGTCGGCTATGGCAATGAGAAACGTCTCGCCCGACGCACTTGAACCGGGACGGCTGAAGACATCGTAGTAGTCGCCGGCGACGGTATTGGCCGGGCGGGTCGCGAATGCGATCTCGAGACCAGGCACGGCGGGCGGCTTCTCCGGCAACAACCACGCCTGGATCTCTTTCGCGATCTGGAGGTCTCGTTTCATCACCACTCGGTCGGCAACTTCGAGCAGCAAGATAGCGAACATCAGCATCGCGCCCCAAAAACGGGTATCTATGCTGAACCTGGCGTCGCCGGATTGCCAGCTCGCCTCGCCACCGGGAAACAAAATGAGGAGCAGCGCGACCAGCAGTAGAACACGGCGCGCAGGGGTCAGCTTCTCCAGCATCGCCCAGAAAAATTGGCGCGCGACGTACAAGGCATGTTTGCCCCGCGATACTCCCTGAGTCCGAGTGACATCTACGCCCTGGGAGTAAAGCCGATAACTGGTGCGGGCGTCGGTCTGAAACTGCGACCACAGCTCGTTGAGCTTCATGCCATCGGTGACCCGCTGCCAGAACTTCTCCACGCGGACCATGACGGGCTCGACGCGCGCCGTAACTTTGTCTTTGGGCGGAGGAGGCGGGGGAGCGGTGCGTGGCGGGTTTGAGCTCATGGCGTTGCAGCGGGACTACAGAAAGCGAAAGGTATGGATCCGAGCGAACTGCGCCGCAGAGCCGACAGTGCGAATCACTGTCGCGTCTCTGGTTTCACCTGTTCGTCGAGAAAGGCCACCGACTGAACCCCGGAAACTTCAAAGCGCTTACGGCAGCGAATGTTCTTGCAGGCGACGAGATCGTCGCGGCGGACCATGTAGGAGCGGGCCTTGGCAAATTTTGCGCGGTCGCGCTCGTCGGCCCGGGGGGGCAATTGGCGCTTCTTGGTACGAACGAACCAGCCCAGATCGTATTCCGCGGACTGATGGCAGTGAGGGCAGTTCAGGGTCGCTTTCCTGGTTTCCTGGCGTTCGTCATACAGGTCGCGCTCATCCATGCGATTCCTCCGCGTGGGCCACTAAAAAGGCCCACTCAATGCCACCGACAGTATTAGAACATAGTCGAGGTTCAGGGTGGGAACCGTCGGCTGGGGAGGAAGAGACGGTCGCCAATGCCGGCCGCAAAAACCAAGACCCAGCGGAGATTGTCCGCTGGGTCAACCTGCTTTGCTCGATAACCCGGCCACAGGTATGTGGGATTAAGGAGGAGAACGATTACCTGCGTCGCTGTCGCCGCCGGTACTGTTAGAACCCTGACGGCCGGGTTTCACTTCGCTGCTGGAGGCATAGTGCCACGGCCGGTTGCCTATAGCATCCCCCTGAGGCTGTAGCCGCCGTGCCGCTTTGGTCGTATCCAAATTGGGCGCGCGGTTCGTCCCAAACGGCGATTGGGCGGCCCCGAACGGTGCTATGATGCGCCCAAGGAGGGCTTCTATATGGTGCGTTTGACCTTGTGTTTTGTGCTGTTGGCCACCGCCCTCGGCCAGGCCGTCCAACCACCGGCCACGCCTGATGTGCCGACGGTTGCTCCGAATTTTTCAGGCCCCAGTGCGCAGCCGGCGATTACGGACGAGCAGCCGCTGCCATTGGCCGTGGCAGAATCATCGATGGCTGTGGCGGAATCACCGAACGGATTCAATCTCAGCACCGGCGATGAAGGGATCTGCTACAAGATCCGCGCTTATATTTTCAAGCGCGACGATGACCACGCGCCGCAATTTGTTAAGAGTACGACGTGCGGTCCGCGTCAGGCCCATGCCAAGAATGCGGTATGGCCCAAGGCCAGAATAGTTCCAGCCAACTAAACTCGATTTAACTTTCCGCCAGCGCCTACCTTGGTTTAGCAGCCGCCTTTGTCTAGCAGTGGCCAACAGCTCGCGAGATGCGATCGCGCCAGCGAATCTCCAAGCCCACGGTGCGCAGCATTCAAAAGCAGCAACTCCTTCGAATAAGTCGATTGCCGCAGTTCTCCGAAACGTGAAAGATTCCGAATAGCTTCCAGTGGAGCGAATCAGCCGAGGTGGGTTCGACCCGTGACGAAAATAGAAAACGTATGAGAAACGGTACCTTAGTGGGAATAATACTCCTATTACTAACTCGTAAACGCTTTCTATACAGTACTTTAAAAACAAATCCCATGCTGGAACCTTACCTGCATAACTCTGAGCATTGCCGACGATTCATCCCTGCAGGTTTCGGCAATAGAAAAAAAGAGGTATGCATATGAAAGGACTCCGCAGTCACTATGCGCTTCTAGCATGTTTGCTAGCAGCGTGTCTGATGGCGCCTGCAGCATTCGGACAATCGCTGGTTTCAGGCGACTTGGTAGGTACGGTGACAGATCCCAGCGGCGCGGTTGTGTCGAACGCCAATGTGGCCTTGAAAAGCAATGGCACCGGCGAAACCCGCACCACTACAACCAACTCGAACGGTCTTTACCGATTTTCTTTGTTGAACCCGGGTAGCTACACGGTCAGCGTGTCCGCCCAAGGTTTTAGTTCAACCTCGAGCGTGTTCGCGGTCAACGTGGGCCAGTCAACCGTTGCTAACGTGAAAATGGCAGTAGGCGCCAGCTCAACGACGGTGGAAGTCACCGGTGCTCCGCCGTTGGTACAGACGGACAACGCCAACCTGTCTACCAACTTTAACTCGACCACAATCGATGAACAGCCCAACGGTGGCAACGACCTGACCTATATAGCGCAGACCGCACCTGGAGTGACCATGAACACCGGCCAAGGTTATGGCAACTTCAGCGCGTACGGACTTCCCGCCACCTCGAACCTGTTCACGGTCAATGGCGAGAACGACATGAATCCGTACCTGAACCTGAACAATTCGGGCGCTACTAACCTGACACTTGGCAAGAACGAAGTGCAGGAAGCGACCGTCATCAGTAACGCGTACTCTGGGCAATACGGCCAGCAGGCTGGCGCCCAAGTCAACTACGTTACCAGGTCTGGCACCAACCAGTACCACGGCAATGTCAATTACGCGTGGACCGGTCGCGCCATGGATGCCAATGACTGGTTTAACAATCACACCGGAGCGCCGCGGCCATTCGCCAATAACAACGAGTGGGCTGCGTCACTGGGCGGTCCGATCAAGAAGGACAAGCTATTCTTCTTCGTAGACTACGAAGCTCTTCAATATATTGTTCCTTCGAGCGGCCCCGTGTTTGTTCCGACCCCGACCTTCATCGGTCAGACGCTGGCCAACTTGCCCGCAAGTGAGGTAGGGCTTTACACCAAGCTATTTAACCTCTACACAAACGCCAAAGGTTACAACGGAACCAACTACGTTGCGGGAAGTTGCGGCCAGGCGTTGCCTATCGTCAATCCGGCGTTCAACGCCAACAACTGCTTCTCAACCTACCAGACAAGTCCAGCCCTGCCGGGGACGGAATGGATCCTGCCCTTCAGGATCGATTGGAACCAGTCGCAAAACAACCAGTTCTACTTCCGCGCCCGCATCGATCACGGCACGCAGGCCACCTTGGCTGATCCGTTCAGCCCCGACCTGAACGCTGCCAGCTATCAGCCCGCATATGATGGCCAATTCGGCTGGACCCGGATCATAAGCCCCAATATGACCAACCAGTTCAGCGCGGATCTTAGTCACTTCCAGGCGATCTTCACCCAAGTGAACCCGAGTGTCTTCCCCTATTCCATCGTTTCCACCGGTTTCAATCTGGGTTCGGGCGGTCTCACCAGTGCCGCCTTTGAATTTCCCCAGGGAACCAACGTCACGCAGTATCAGTTCCTTGACGATCTCTCCTGGACCAAGGGCAAGCACAACTTGAAGTTCGGCGCCAACTTCCGGCGTTACGACATTACCGACTATGTCTTCAGCATACGCAACAACCCCGAGATCTTCCTCGGTGATGCCACCGGTAACTCGGGCACAATCGTGGGAAACCCAGACTACTCGGACGGCGGCGTGCTTGACTTCTATAACGGAACTGCGCTGCAAACCCGGCAAGCGTTCCCCTCTCGCTTGACCCAGCCAGTCGCCATGTGGGGACTGGGCGTTTACGCACAGGACGAGTGGAAGGTCCGGCAGAACTTGACCCTTACCCTGGCCCTGCGGGCGGAGAAGAACTCCAATCCAGTCTGCCAGACCAACTGCGGCTCATTGCTGAATGCGCCTTTCAACACCCTTCTCGGAGAAGGTATGCTCAGTCCGACTACTCCGTACAACTCAATCATTAACGGCAACAACCACCAGCTCTACCATGCCACCGACGCCATCGATCTGGGCGCCGCGGTTCGGCTTTGCATGGAGCCCGTTGGGTCCGAACACCGTGTTTCGCGGCGGGTTCGGGATCTTCGACGATGCCTTCCCCGCAGTGGTGGGTGATGCGTTCATGACCAACCTTCCTGGATTGGTCAACGTTCGTATCAATGACACTCCATGGGGCGACACCACCACCTCCAACAGTCCGTACGTTCAGGGGGCAGCGACCGCCGCAGCTATCATGTCGGGATTCAACAATGGGGCGTCCTTCCAGAGCCTGCAAAATCAACTGGGACCCTTGTTTAGAACTCCCGCCTACAATAACCAGATCGGAACCTTTCACACCCCGTACTATGAGCAGTGGAGCTTCGGGATTCAACAGGCGATGGGGAACATGACCACCCTCTCCATCGGCTACGTGGGCAACCACGGAGTCCACATTCCGGTGAATAATGAGGGGTTGAATGCCTACGGTGCTGGCTTCTCGCCATTTCCGGCCACCGCACCTACCCCAATCTTCTCCACCGTTCAGCAGTACTCTTCCAGTGGCATCGCCAACTACAACGGCCTGACGGGCAGCATAGCCATGCGACAGACACATGGATTGTCGCTGCAATTCAGTTACACCTGGAGTCACGCGTTGGATGACGTCTCCAACGGCGGCATCAGCCAAACCCCTTATAACAACTCTCAAACGTTAGGGTCGCTGGTCTATCAGATCAATCCCGCCTGTTTGAAATGCAACAACTATGGCAACGCTGATTACGATGTACGTAACAGCTTCAATGGCAGCTTCGTGTACCAGACGCCGTTCAAGTTCAGCAACAGTTTTGCCAACGCGGCACTGGGCGGCTGGATGGTTTCCGAGAACTTCTTCTGGCGCTCAGGCTTGCCGCTTACCGTCATTGATGGCAACACTTCCATCAATAACTATGGACCAATCAACATGGTCGCAAATGTCCTGGCCTGAGATGGCCAACAGGGCTGCAGCAATGGCAACAGTCAGTGCCTGAATCCTGCTGCCTTCGGTTCGGCGAGCTTGTTCTCAACTTTTCCGAATCAGATACGGAACCAGTACCGTGGACCTCACTTCTTCGACTCCGATGTGACTGTCGGCAAGAACTTCAAGCTGACGGAGAGGTTCCTGTTCAATTTCACCACCAACTTCTACAACATCTTCAATCACCCCAACTTTGCCAACCCAGATCTCAATCTCGCGGATGGGACCTTCGGTCAGATCCAGGTCACGACGGCTCCGCCCACGGGCCCGTACGGATCGTTCTTCCCGGGTCTGCCTTCGGGACGAATCATCCAGTTCGCCGGCAAGATCGTCTTCTAGTCGTTCACTCTTTACAGCGGCGGCCCTTCGCGGGCCGCCTTTTTAGTGTTAAGGAATTCTTGCGTGGGGAAAGTTAGGCAGCCTTGGCTTCGAGGTTGACGCCGCGCGCGATCTCGGTCAACGTTTCGTCCGCATCTCTCTCTTCGTCCAGCGTCTGTTGCAGCAGTTGAGCAATTTCCTGCTGCCCCAGCAATTCGGCATAGGTGCGGACCGTGCCGTATCCGGCCATCTCGTAGTGCTCGACCCGCTGTGCCGCGCTGATGATGCCCGCGTCCACCGTGCTGGGATCTCCACCCGCCGAGATGATTTCGTCGCCTTCTTTGATGACGCCCTTCATCCCCTTACAGGTTTCGCCGGAGGGATCTTCACCCAACGTTTCGAACACCCGGTCGAGTCGTGCAATCTGCTGATGGGTGACGTCGAGGTGCTCCTGAAGCGCGGTCTTGAGTTCGGGATACTTGGCCGCGTCGATCATCTTGGGTAGCGCGTCAGTGATTTGTTTTTCGGCATCGTAAAGATCGCGAAGTTCCTTGAGAAAAAGTTGCTGCAGGTTTTCGAGCTTCATTGAAAATAGCGCCATTGGGGCCTCCAGTTTAGTTTTGTGGTGTGATGGCGCGCCCGGAGTACGTGTTGTCCCGAAAAGCGACAAGAGAGGATGAAGAAAGGCAGGCGAACGGAAAAATGTTTCCGCTGGCATCCTCCGCGACGAAAGTTTTCTTACTCTGCGCCGCTCACTTTCGGAGCGTAAGGATTGTCGTCCACCACCTGCCACACCGTATCGAGTACGGTTCCGTCCACCCACTTCACGACGGCGACGGGGCGATCGAGCAGCCGAGGCTTGGCCGGCTTTCCGCCACAGATATTCTCGACCTCGGCTTGCAGCTCTTCGATGGGACGAATGGGAAGGCCCTTGCCCTTGACTGCATCCAGCAAGTCCTGCCGCCGCGGATTGATGGCGATGCCACGCTCGGTCACCACTACATCGATGAGCTCGCCCGGCCCCGTCAGCGTGGTCACTTCGTCGACGATTACCGGAATACGGTCGCGGAACGACGGCACCGCGAGAATTGTGCATCCGGCGAAAAGGCAATTCTGCCAGCCGCCGATACCGTGCAGCAGCCGCCCGTCAGAGTGAGTGACAACGTTCGCATTGAAATTGATGTCGACCTCGGTCGCGCCCAGCACCGCCGCGTCAACCATGGAAGCGAAGTTGCCCTTGCCGTGAAAGTTGTACGAGGTGAATGGACTGGTGGCCACATGACGCGGATTGCTGGCGATCGAGCGCACTGCATCCAGGTCGAACGTCTGGCCGTCGAGGATATATCCGATGAGACCTTCGTCGAGCAGATCGACCAGATACTTGGTCGAGCCTCCGCGCACGAAGCTGGCCTTGACGTTGGCTTGCTTCATCATGCGAGCGAGATAGTCGACGAAGGCCAGCGCGATGCCGCCGGCACCGGCCTGGAAGGAGAAGCCGTCGCGCATGATGCCGCTGTCGCGCAAGAAGCGCGCCACCAGTTCGGAGATCCGCAGGCGATCGGGACTGCGCGTGATTTGCGTGGTGCCGCCGACAATCTTGTCGGGATCGCCGATGGAGTCGACCTCGACCACGTAGTCGACATTGTTGCCCTGAATTTGCCAAGGCACGCAGGGGAACGGCACGAGGTTATCGGTCACTACGATGACGCGATCAGCGTAGACGGAATCGGCGAGCGCGAATCCCAGCGAGCCGCATGCCGAGCGGCCGTGCGAGCCGTCGGCGTTGCCGAAGTAATCCGCTGTGGGCGCGGCGATGACCGCGATGTCGATGTGGACCTCGCCATCCTGCACCGCCTGCCAGCGTCCGCCATGCGAGCGCAACACGCCGAGGCCGCGCATTTGTCCGTGCGAGCAGTAGTCGCCGAGCGGGCCATTCATGCTGCCTTCAATGTGATGCACCGCGCCTGACTTCATCAGCTCGATCACCGGCTCATGACATGGGAACGACGCGCTGGGAAACCACACCAGGTCCTTGGCGCCCATGCGCGCGGCCGTTTGCAACGCGGTGAGCGCAACCTGGTCGCCATTGCGCAGATGATGGTGACTGCTGATGGTCATGCCATCACGCAACCCGCAGAGACGTAGCGCGGTCTCGAGGTCGGGCACCCGTTTGTCCCCGTTTGCGGGATAGTCGCTGCAGCGGCGACCGGGCGGGCCAACTTTGTTCCACGTGGAACATTGCTGATTAACTCCTTTGTATGGAGTCTGTTTTTGGCCGTTGACTTCGGTTCGGCACGCGACGTCCGGCCGCATTTGTGACCAGTTCGCTGACGGCAACCGCGCTCATGACTGCTTCTCCTGCACGACGCGAATCGGCGATGATGCCCATCTTCCTCGCTCGTGCAACCAACTTCACCGCGCGCTGCACCACTGGGGCGTCAATCATTTTGGAGCCGAGACTCACCACGCCGAGCCCACGCGCTTGCGCCTCCTCGTAGGCGGCAACGATCTTCATCGCTTTCTCCAGTTCGCTCGCAGTGGGCGCAAACGCGCGATGGATGATTTCGATCTGCACCGGATGAATGCATCCCATGCCCTCAAATCCCATAGCACGCGAAGCCTCGCCCCAGCGCAGCAGACCCTCATTGTCGGCTACGTCGCCGTACACCGAATCGATGGCCTGCACGTGCGCCGCGTGGGCTGCGTTCACCACCCTCTGGCGAGCATAAAGCGATTCGCTTCCGCCTGCCGTCTTCGCCACGCCCAGATCGGCGGTGTAATCCTCCAGTCCAATTGTTATAGCGGCGACGCGTTGCGACGACGTCGCAATTGCGAATGCATTCTCGATACCCAGCGCCGACTCCAGGATTGGCATCAGCCAAATAGGCCTTGCCACGCCCGTCTGTTCGGCGATAGACGTGATTGCCCCATCCACTTCGGCCACTTGCTCTGCATTTTCTACTTTCGGAATCAGAAGGAGGTCGGGTGACTGCGGAACGATTGCTTCCAGGTCGGTCAGTCCCACAGGAAGCTGATTGATTCGCACCATGCGTTCCGCTGCTCCGAAATCCACCGCGCGCATCGCATTGCGAACCAGTAGCCGCGCCGCATCTTTTTCTGCATGGTGCACCGAATCTTCCAGGTCGAGAATCACCGCATCCGGCCCATGCAGTCCGGCGTTGACGAAGTACTTCGGTTCGTTGCCGGGAAGATAAAGCCGTGAGCGCCGCAGTCGGTCTCGCGGCGACGGCGCCGCCAGCTTCACGGCCTCCGGCAATGCCGCTTTGCCCTTACCCAACCCGGCCCGCTGCACCGCCGCCTCGATGCGCGCTGCAATTACAAACGGCAGCGCACCTTCATCCACCATCTCGATCGACGCGTGCTCAACGCCGAGCACGCTGAACACGTCAACCACCTGCTGCCGGATGATCTCCCCGTAGTACAGTTCAACGCGCGAGCGCAGCCCGATCTCAATCCCGCCCCTGGCGCGCTCTTCGAAGCGCACGTGCAAATCCGAGCGCACGTCGCTTCCGGCGCGTCCCGCTTCGCCTATTCGCAATCCTTTAGTTTCTGCCACTGCCGGCATAGGCCTTCTCCATAACCACCTCAAGCTTTGCGAGGATCGCGTCCGTCATCTCCGGCGTTGAGGCCGCGCCTAGCGCCAGCGACATCGCGCCGCCCGGGATGCGCATCATGTCATACGTCCGTATTTTGCCTTCGGCCACAACCGCCGCAATGGCGTCGCGAATCTTGCACGCCTTGTCGCTCTCGCCCAGGTGATCGAGCATCATCGCCGCCGAAAGAATCATGGCAATCGGATTCACGATAGGCGGATCCAACTCCGCGTATTTCGGCGCCGATCCGTGTGTGGGCTCAAACACTGCCACCTCCTGGCCAATGTTGCCGGAAGCCGCAAATCCAAGCCCGCCAACCAGCCCCGCGAATGCATCGCTGATCACGTCGCCGAATAAATTGCTGGCCACGATCACGCCATAGTCCTCGGGGTTCTTGGTCAGCCACATGGTTTGCGCGTCGATGTTGGTCGACCACAGAGCAATGTCGCCGTACTGCCTCTGCGCTTCCTTGGCGGCGTCCTCCATCATGCCGGAAGTTTCGCGCAGCACGTTGGGCTTTTCGCAAATGGTCACAGTCTTGTAGCCGTGCTCGCGCGCGTACTGAAATGCTGCTTCGCAAATCCGCCGCGCCGCTGGCCGGGTGATGACGCGCACCGAAATTGCCAGGTCCTCGCCCGCGACTTTGTCGAATGGTTTGAACTTCGGGTGAGTACGCAATCCGTCCCGCACCTGCTGCGGAGGATTCGTCCACTCTACGCCGGCATAGAGTCCTTCGGTGTTCTGCCGAAAGACCACCACGTCAACCTTCGGCTCTTCGTACCCACCGTCTGGCTTCTTGCGAATGAAGTTTAACGGATTGCCGGGGAACGACAGGCAGGGCCGCATGCAGACATCCAGATTGAATATCTGCCGCATGTAAACAATCGGGCTGAAATATTGATGGCCCTTGCCGCGCAGTTCGGCCCTTAGTTCGGCCTCAGCTTCCTTCTTTGGTTTCGACGTGATGGCGCCAAACAGGCCGACCTTGTGCTGGCGCAGAAGCTGAATGGTGCGGTCCGGAAGAGCATTGCCTTCCTTGACCCAGCACTCCCAGCCCATATCGGCGTGTATGTATTCTGCCTCGAAGCCGACCGCGTCGAGCACCTTGATTGCCTCGGGTAGGACTTGATTGCCAATGCCATCGCCCGGCATGGTTACAATTTTATGTTTTGCCATGAATGCGTACTCCTATCGTTTGTTCTCCAATCTCGTCCGTCATCCTGAGCGAGGCTTTGAAGGGGCACGGCTTCAGCCGTGCCGTACTCTGCTGTTATTTACGCCGGCTTTAGCCGCTGAGGGACTTCGTTGTTCGATTGAACTCCGACTCCCCTCCGGGCCAAACCCAACTCTCCACACTCATAAATGCCCCTTCAATCTGGAGCGGGGATTGAGCTTGCGCGACCACAACGTGCCACATTGTGGGAATGACTTCTACACCGCTGCAACTCTAGCGCTCAGCTCCAACTTCCGGCTTACCAGGTTTTCCACTCCTCCTGCAATCACCAGTGACTGCGGCACACTGCCCAGGGCCGGAAAAGCGAACTGCTCGCCCGCGTACCGTATGGTGCTGGCAGCGAAATCCACTTCCACCTCGTCCCCTGCAATAATCGTCTTCTCGTTGCGGACGACTGCCTCCGCAAATCTCACACGCAGTCGGTTCACCAACGCCGGCGACTCAATGCACAGGAACCCATTATTAAACGCGTTGCGCAAATACGTCTGCGAGAAGGTTCCCGCAATTACCAGCGGAATACCCTTATACTTCAGTGCCGTCACCGCCTGCTCGCGACTGGAGCCCGTGCCAAAATTGAAGCCGCCTACAATCACATCCCCCCGTTGCGTTCGCCCGGCAAATTGCGGGTCGTAGTTCTCCATCACTACGCGCGCCATCATCTGCGGCGTCATGTCTTCGCGATAGGTGTAGTCCTTGCCGTAGATGCCGTCGGTGTTCAGATTGTCCTGTGGCAGAAAGATCAGCCGCCCCTGCACTCGCTGCGGAAATCCGGGCAGAATCTCGACGTTCTCGGCCTGAAGCGAACTCACAGCAAATTCTTCGAAGCGCTTGCTCGGCTCGCCACCTTCTACTTCCACGGGGCCGCAGATATAGCCTGCGAGCGCCGACGCTGCTACCACCTCGGGGCTGCCAAGGTAGCATTGCGCGTCGCGCGAGCCCATTCGCCCTTTGAAATTGCGATTGGTGGCCGAGATTCCGACCTCGCCCGGCTCCAGCAGCCCGGTACCAAGGCCAATGCACGGTCCGCATCCCGACGGCAACGGGCGCGCGCCCGCTTCCAGCAGCGTTTGCCACACCCTGCGTTTTTCAGCTTCGTCCTGCACGGAACGGCTCGCGGCAGCCAGATAAAGCTGCACGACCGCCGCTACCTTCTTGCCTCGCAGCACCTTCGCCGCCGCCTCCAGGTCTTCCAGCCGCGAGTTCACGCACGACACCAGGTAAGCCTTCTGGATGGCAACTTTCTTCTTTGCAATCGCGGCGACCGACTGCATCACCTGCACCGTATCTGGACCAGAAACGTGAGGTGTTACCTCCGCGAGATTCAGCGTGATTCGACCCGCGTAGGTTGCATCTTCGTCGGGCGCCGCAGGATTCCTCCGCCACTCTGCGAGCTTGTTCCCAGGAATACGGCTGACTCCCTGCTCCCGCAATTCCTCATCGCGGGCTTCGAGGTAACGCAATGTGGCTTCGTCCACGGGAAACCAGCCAACCAGCGCCCCCCACTCGGTCGACATGTTGGCAATGCTCAGTCTCGCATCCATGCTAAGCGATGCCACGCCCGGGCCGCTGAACTCGACGGCAGCGTTCAAAACCTCTTCCTGGTTGTAGAGCCCGCATAGCGTCACGATAACGTCTTTGCCAGTCGCACCGGAAGCTAGTTTGCCCTCAAGCACCACCTGTACGCTACGCGGAATCTGCCACCAAAACTCGCCGGTCGCCCAAATGGCCGCCGCGTCGGTGCGCACCACGGGCGTTCCGATCGCGCCCAGAGCGCCGTACATGTTCGAGTGCGAATCCGAGGCAACCACGAACGTTCCCGGCAGCACGTAACCGTTCTCCACCATGATCTGGTGGCCGATGCCGGTGCCTGGGGGATAAAAGTCAATCCTCTGCTCGCGCGCGAAAGCCTCCATGCTGCGATACTTCGCCAGGTTCGATTCTTCCCTGTTCTGAATGTCGTGGTCGGCAGTAATCACTGGCTGCGCCCGATCGTGCACCTTCTTCGCGCCGATGGCCTTGAACTTCTTCATCACCGCCGAGGTGTTGTCGTGGGTCATCACGTGATATGGACGGATGGAAAGAAAGTCGCCTGTGCGCAGCGGACGGCTTGGCCCCTCGGCCATGTGAGCTTGCGCAATTTTTTCGACAATGGTTTGTGCCATCTCAATGACCTCCCGGGGACAGGCTGCGGTCCGCCTTGAACAGTCTCATCAACTTCGTCACACTCGTCTGCCTTTCCAGGTCCCAGATGGCGTCCATCGCACGGCGCCGTGCATCGCGTGACATCACCGGCTCCGCCAGCGCTTCGAACTTCTCTTCCACCTCTTGGTCCGTCAATGGGTTTCGTGGATCGCCCTTCGGATAGTCCAACTGGGTGGTGTATTCCCGGCCGTCGATCGTATGGATCCGCACAATCACGCGCTGTAGCGCCGGAAATACCTTCTCAATCTCGGCATCGGCCGCCACCACAATCTTGCTAAGCTGCGCCCGGATCAACGGGTCCATGATCTTGGCCTGGGTGAATTGCAACGGAGTAACTTGACGCTCGGCAATAGCAGCCGCGATCACATACGGCAGTGAGTGGTCGGCCGTTTCTTTGGTGTGGGGATCGTACTTGCTGGGATCGCTCAGGATATCGGCCCCCCGCGCCGTCGTGCGAATGTGCACTTTGGCGATGTCATTGGGCTTCAGGTCGTTGTCCTTCACCAGCGCCAGCACCGCCGAAATCGGCGTGTGGGTCAGGGCCTCCGTGGGAAATGCCTTAATCCCACATTGTGGGATACGCCACGAATCCCCCAGCCCATCGGTTAGCAGGTCCAGCTTCCACTCCGGCCCGAAGCAATGCACTAGCCCTTCTTTCCCGTCAATCACGTGCTCCGGACCTGTGTATCCCTTCTCCGCCAGCAAGGCAGCCAGCACTCCGCTCTGCGTGGCCATGGGATCGACGGTGTTCTTCATCATGGTCAGCTTGCCGGCGGTGACTGCGCCCAGGGTGGCCCTCGCGCTGGCGCAGATGCCGATGGCATGTTGAATTTGCTCGGCGCTCAGATGTAGCATGCGCCCAGCAACGATCGGCGACACAAACGCCGTCAACGTCGCATGATGCCAGCCCCGCTCGCGGATGCCAGGAAAGGCCGCTTCGCACAGCCGCATCTCGAACTCGTGGCCCAGCACCAGGCCGACGATCAGCTCTCGTCCGTCACTGCCCGCCCGCTCGCAACAAGCCATCGCCGCGGGAAAAATGTCTGAGGGATGCGAGGGGTCCTGCTTCCAGTAAATGTCGTTGTAGTCCATGCACCGAATCATCAGCGCATTCGCTAGCGATGCTGACACCACGTCCATCCTCTGGCCGCTGCCGATGACGGTCGCCTTCCCGGCCCCGGAAATTTCGCTCAGCACCTCCAGCGCGATCTTGACGTCATGCTGCTGGTAGCCGCCCAGCGCGCAGCCAAGGCTGTCCAGCAGGAAGCGCTTGGCCTGATATACCGCATCTTTGGAAACGTCTTCGAATCTGACGCCGGCAGCCCACTGCGCCATGATGGCAGTAATGGTCGGCTTGGCTACCGCTTTGCTCGGGGCTGATGCCGTTATGGTTGCCATGCGAATCTTCTCCTCGTCATTTCGCCAGGTTCTTGAACGGCAGGTATGCCATAAAATCGGCGTGGTGCACGATGTAGGCCTCGGTCGTCCGCTTGACCAGGTCGCCCTCGGCGGCGTGCGATGCGATGATGTGGCACACCGCGTCGGGGACTCCGCACTCCATCGCCAACGCTACGCCGGTGAAGGGATGCCGCAGCAACTCGCCACGCTTGCTCTGCCGAGTCTTGCCGTCCACGTGTTCGTACTCCAGCAACTTGCCAACATCGGCCAAAATCGCGCCCGCGATCACGGTGTCCATGTCGATGGGCAGCGCCTGTCCCATAAACTCCTTCATGCTCTCCGCCGCCTTGCGCGCGATGTGCACCACGCAGCGTTTGTGCTCCATAAACGTCGTCGGGCAGTTCGCCACCAGCAGCGTGAACGGAATCCGGTTGAGGTCGTCGGGCGTCAACGGACTCAGTTCCAGCGCGCGCCGCCAGGTCTTCGCGACCTGCTCGCGCAGCTCGGCAGACTGGATCCACTCGATCTCAGGCCACAGTTTGATGACTGCCTCGCGCATTCACGCTCCTCCATCAGGCGCGTTTCCCTTGAATTAACAAGCAAAATCGCGCCTGAAGCGCCCAAACAAGTATTCGTATCATTTCCGTTGAAAGGAGGCTATGACGCGCGTCACAGAGCAAGTGGGTAGGTTTCTGAAGCGTTCAGGCACCGGAGAACTGTGCCCCTGATCTCACATAGTCCAGGTGATATGTTCCAGCTGGTTCGTGATTTCCTCGGCCGGAGTTTCAGGGGAAAACCGCATGGGCTTGCCAATGGCCACCGTTAACTGTCCGGGACGCGCGATCTTGTGGCCCGCCATCTTCATCTGATACAAGCCATCGATCCGCATGGGGACAACCGGAAGGTTCAGCCGCGCCGCCAGCATGCCAATACCTGACCGGAACGGGCACGGCTTGCCATCCGCTGTGCGCACCCCTTCGGGATAGACCAGGACGCTGTACCCGCGATCCACGGATTCACCGGCATAGGCGAAACTCTCTCGCACGCCCGACTGCTGCGGCAGCGGAAAAACATCGAACAGCGCCACGACGAGATAGTATCCCACCTTGTAAGACAGGCGCTTGAACCAATTCCATGCCAGTGGCGGCCGCCACATCTCCCACAGCATCTCCCCCCACATCCCGACGGCCAGTTTGTGGCGCACCCGCGCCGGCAGCGCAATCAGCGCGAAACCAACATCGATGTAGGTGATGTGATTGCAGCTGATGAGGAACGGCCCGTCTATCCCGCTCAGGTTCTCGCGGCCAACAATTCTGGGGTGGGCCATGATCATGGTCGCCGGCCAAGTGAGCAGATAGTAGATGAAGTTACGAAACCACCGCACGGGCCAGCGTTGCGCCCACCGCGGATACCGATAGCCGCTCTGCAGCGACTTCTGCGGCTCGCGCAGCAAGCGTTCCAGGTCGCCAACCGTACTCACCTTGGTGAAATTCGCCTCATTGAGATCGACCTGGAAGCGGTCTTCCAGCGCACTCATCAGCTCGACGCGGTCCATGGAACTAAGATTCAGGTCTCCATCAAGCTTGGCGTCTGCCGTGAGCGGTCCGACGTTGCGTCCGGTCACGCGCGCGATCAGGTCCTGCAAAGCGCCTTGCGACGCACTGGCGCCGTCGCCGGAAGCGAAGTGTCGCTGCACCGCCTGTTGTATGACCGCGATCATGGGCTTCTGGGTGGACGTTCGCGGAAAGTCCTGTTCGGGCCACACCAACCATCGCCGCATCTGCTGATAATCGGCGAGCCCTTGGTTGGCGCGCCTTACCACCGGCTCAGGATCGGCTGAATCTCGCAGAACCAGCACTGCGCACGGCTCGGCATTGCCGCCCTGCTCCAGACCGACAACCGCGCAGTCGCGTACCTCGGGTTGCTGGCGCAACGCAGCTTCCAGGTCCTCGGGATAGATGTTCATCCCTTCGCCTGTCACGATGACATTCTTCTTGCGTCCTTTAAAATAAAGATTGCCTTCGGCGTCGAGTTCGCCCAGGTCGCCGGTGCGAAACCAGCCTTCCTCGCTCAACACCGGCTTCAGCTCTTTCCCCTGCCAGTAACCGGCCGCAACGTTGGCGCCGCGCACCAGAATTTCGCCGTTGTCGTCGAGCTTAATCTCTCTGCCCTCCAGCACCTTGCCGATCGAGCGCTTGCCCGTATGGAATGGATGGTTCAGCGAGATCAGCGAGGTCGTTTCGGTCAGGCCGTACCCTTGAATCACGACGAAGCTCAAGCGTCGCCAGAACTCTTCCGTCTCAGCGTCGAGTGCCGCGCCCCCCGAAATGAAGGCCCAGAACTTCCACCCGAACTGGCTGTGAATCTTCCGAAAGCGCCACCAGCGCCGCACGAAGTGCTGGTTGTTAGCAGCGAGAAATTGTCTCCGGAACCACTCCTGCTTCCCCGCCGCCTCGAAATCACGCAGCAGCTTATCTTTCAACGACTCCATCAAGCGTGGTACCGCCACCACCACGGACACGCGTTCCTGCTTAATGACATGCAGAACTTCGGTCGGGTTCAGCGTGTCCTGAAAGATCACCGTGGCAGCCAGCAACTGCGGCAGAAAGATTCCCAGGAACTGCCCAAAAACGTGGCTCAGCGGCAGCAGGTTCAGAAAACGCAGAGGATGAAAGATGCGTTCGTAGCGTAGGTACTTTCCAATCTCGCGTTCTAACGGCTCCAGGTTAGCCAGGATGTTGCCATGAGAAATGACCACGCCACGCGGCTCGGCGGTGGTTCCCGAGGTGAAGACGATCTCCACTATGTCGTTGCTGGTAAGCGGTGGGGAAATAACTGGCTCGCCGGAGTGACCGGCAATCTGTTCGCCCAAAGTCTCCAGAACGATCTGGTCAACGCCTTGGAGACGGTTCTGCACCGAGCCAACACAAAGCTTGGCGTCCACCTGTTGCACGACGCGCTGAGCGAAATCCGGGGCCGCAATCTTGTCGATGGGCACTACGATGGTCCCGCGCAACAGGCAGCCGAAAAATGCGACGACCCATTCGGCGCAGTTTTCGCCCCAGAGCAGGACCTTGTCGCCCTTACCAATGCCGCGCTGTTCCAATTCGCGGGCGAAACGGTAAGCGTTTCCGAGCACATCGCCGTAGGTCCACCGCTGCATGCGATAGCCGCGATGGTGCACGTACGCTACCTCGCGAGCGTGGCGGCGGAAGTTATCGAGGTATTCCAGGATGGTGACGCGAGGCATCTACTCACAGTTTAACTGCTCGAAGGAAGTGACTGGGCCTCGTTGTGTGAGAACCCCCTTGCGCTAAATCGAAGGGTGGTGGCGATCCCACCATCAATCAGGGACCGCGTGTGATGTGCGGACTTTGCACCACCGCATTTTCCACCTTCTCAATCACGACGATCGCGACCCACTCATTATTACGATTCACGTAGCGCACAGTCCGCCCGCCCAGAATATTCGCCACCTCCTGTGGCCCCAACTCTTCCCGATAATCGAAGAAGCGCTCCTGCAATTCCTGCCCGAAGGGCAGACCCTTGAACAACGGATGCGGAGGCTGCCACTTGGTCGGGAACAGCAGCGCCACATCGAACTGATCGGTAGCTTGTGCCGCCCGCTCAATTTCGAATGCCGAGAAGTTCTCAATGGGAACAACCGTGAGCGGATGGTCGACATATCCCAGAAATGGACGCGAGAGTTCATCCGACGCCGGCCACGCGGTGAGCACGCGCGCATGCGGAAAGCGCGCCGCCAATTCGTCCGCCGCCAGCTTATGCACGATGATGTAGTCACGGTACAGGAGCGTGTCTTCGGCAGCGACGCGATACGGCGGCGGGATCAGCAACGCGGAGACAAAAGCTACGCTGGTGACGCCAATCCACCACGGCCAATGCTGAAGGCGTCGCCATATCGTAGAAACGCAAATCAGGATGACCAGCGGAAGCACGGGAAGCAAATAACGAGCCAGCACCGCTCCCCCAAGCGCCGACAGGGCCAGGACGTTTGCCACGATGACCACCGCAAATACCAGTTGCACATTCACCGGAATCCGCGGTCGCTTTGCGCCATTGCTTTCCTGTAACGGTGGGCGGCTCATGGCGTAGGCCGCCGCCAGCGTCAAAACGAACAAGTTCAAGTAGCCCAGAACTTGCCACAGCCGTATAAGAATGGCCAGAACCACGCGCAATGGACTAAGCGTTGCTTGCAGGTTGTAGCGCAAGTATTCCGGATTGCCCAGGTAAAAGCCGGTGCGATGATGGTGGTACAGAAACCACAGCGCCAGCGGGACCGCGCACAGCAGAAACCAGAGTGCGTGAGGCCACGTCCGCCGATATAAGCAGAGTTCTTCCTCTTGCGGTGTCTTGTCGCGGAGGACAGGACATAACAACTCCCAAGCCATCAACGCCAGGGGCGTGACGACGGCAGTCTCCTTGGCAAGCGGCGCAAGTGCGAAGAACACGATGGTTGCGACCGGTCTCCGTTCCACGTACATGGCCAGGCCCCAAAGCGTCAGTGCGCAAACCATCATGTCGAGATGAGCCAGCGAACTTTGCGCGAAGAACACGGAGTAGATAGCGGTGCACAAGACGGTGGTGGCGGCGACCGCCTCATTGGCGGCATCGCGCGCCAGTCGCCATAGCCCGAGCAAGGCAAAAGCTGAGATCAGCAGCATCGCAGTCCGCGTAACAGCCGGCGTGAAGGCGCTGAATTTCCACCAGAACGCCAGCCAGATCATCACCAGCGGAGGATGGGCGTTGGAGAGCGTGGTATGCGGAATCAGCGAACCGGTAAGTAACAGATCGCGCGCCGCCGGAATAAAATATCCTGCCTCGTCCCAGAAGTAGGGCAACCGCAATAAAGGCGCATGCGTAATGAACAGGAAGGTAAAGATAAGCGCAAAGGCGAAGAGGTATTCGCGCAGACTGCCTACAATGCTATGAACAGCTGCCTTGAAGGGGCGCGCCTTCAGGCGCGCCAAGAATAGCTGGAAATAAATCGGCTTTAGTTGCGGCGAGGCTTCGGTTTTTCTCCGCCCTGACAGCGCCACGTATTCATGCGCCGACATCACGAACCCGATTCCCTCGCTGAGAGGCTATTTCGCACCCGCGCCTTTGATTTTGAGGTGGTACAAAATGATCGGACACCGGTCGAACCAGCCGCGTAGCGGCGAAACCGTCTCTGAAACCCAACTCTTCCTTCGCCAATATGGCACCTCTAAAGCCGTGCCCTCCCAAGACAAAGCGGTAGCAAGTTCCTAGTGGATGGGACCCGCGCCCGGACCCATTCGCGGGTCCAGTTTAATCTCGCCGAACGTGTTCTCGTAGTTCACCAGGTTTTGCTGCAGGATGGTATACAGCGCTTTGGCCTGCTGCGGGCTTAAGTAGATTCCCTGGAAGTTGCGAACATCTACCCGGGTTTCGTCTTGTTGTGTCAACGTACCAAAAATCAGAAAGAAGTCCCACACGTTCACCCGCACCTGGACGCTATTGGCATAGCTCTCACGGTAGTCGGGGGTGTTGGTCAGCTGGATCGATGGCTGCAATGGCTGCGGAGGATTCGACATTATGACCTCGAAAAGCAGTTGTCAATGGCCGGCTGTCAGTTGTCCATGCCGGCATAATGCGCTGGGCATGACACACATGAACGGGCACCCGACCTCGAAGTGTAACAGAGAAACACGGGGCAATTTCCACTAGAGGAATGAGGGCTGACAATCGGGCTGCAATCGGTCAGAGACAAAAAAAGGCGGCCCGTGAAGGGCCGCCGAAGTGAAGCAAGGTTAGACCAACTAGAACACGATCTTCCCAGCGAACTGGATGATGCGTCCCGAAGGCAGACCGGTGAAGAATGATCCGTACGGGCCGGTTGGCGGCGCCGCCGTGGTCGTGATCTGTCCATAGGTTCCATCCGCGATGTTGAGATCGGGATTGGTGAAGTTCGGGTGGTTGAAGATGTTGTAGAAGTTGGTAGTGAAGTTGAACAGGAACCGCTCCGTCAGCTTGAAGTTCTTGCCGATGGTGAAGTCGGAATCGAAGAACCCGGGTCCCTTGTATTGGTTACGCCGCTGGTTCGGCCACCCGCCCAAGGCTACGCCATTGGAGCCCGGCGAACCGTAAAGCGGGCTGAGGTTGCCGGCTGAGTCAAAGGCCGGAGCGAAGCACTGGCTATTACCGTTTACGCAGCTTCCCGTCACGATGGGGCCATTGATCCCAGCCAGAGTATTGGTGGGGCCGTAGTTCGTGATGGAAGTGTTGCCATCGATAATGGAGAGTGGCAGGCCCGAGTGGTAGAAGAAGTTCTGTGAGAGCATCCACCCGCCCAGGGCTGCGTTGGCAAACCCGTTGCTGAATTTGAACGGCATCTGCCAGACGTAAGAAGCGTTGAAGCTGATCGGAGTATTGTAATCGGCGTTTCCGTAGTTGCTGCACTTCAGGCAGGTGGGGTTGATCTGGTAGGTCAACGATCCAAATGACTGAGAGTTGTTGTACGGAGTGGAACCGATGCCGCCGTTGGAGACGTCATCCATGGCGTGGCTCCAGGTAAAGCTGGACTGGAAGCTCAAGCCATGCCACGCGCGCTGACTGATGCTCGCGGTCAAGCCGTTGTAGTTGGAGATACCGCTTGAGGAATACTGCTCAAAGGCGGTGAAGATATTGGTCGGTGGAGCAGCAGGAAGGACTCCTCCGTAGCAAAGCTGGTCGCCGGTGGCGCCGCAGTAGCCCGGATCGGAGGCATTCAAGCCCTCGTTGTAGATGGGGATGTGAACCCCGTGGTTGCCGACGTAGGTCAAGCCCAGCGAAGTGCTGTTCCCCAACGCCTGCTGCAATCCAAAGCTCCACTGCTCGTAGTACGGAGTGTGGAAGGTGCCAATCTGGTTATGGTAAGCCGGGGTCCGGAACTGCGATCCCAACTGGGCCTTCAGGCTATTGTAAGAAGCCCCGTTGGCGAATCCCGACATGATGGCTGCAGCGGAGTTCGCGCCCTGGATATAGGGGCTGTTGGTCGTGGTGGTATCGCCCCACGGCGTACTCGATAATACGGACTTCCACCAGTCCAGGCAGGTTGGTCATGAACTGATCGCCTACCACGGCCGGGAAGGCATCCATGAAGATACCGAAGCCGCCGCGGAAGACGGTGCTCGGACCTAGCGGCGACCAGGCAAAGCCGAACCGGGGCGCCCAATTGATGGCGTCGGTGGCGTTGTAAAGCTGGTGGCGATCGGCTCGGATGATGGAGTTGTACGGAGTGCTTTCACTGAGCAGACCCGCACTCAGCGCTTGGTTAAATGATCCGTCCAGCAAGGAAGAGCAGTTGGTCTGGCAGACCGGGTTGGAGTTCTTCTCCGCCCGCAGTGCCAGAGTCAGTTTCAGGTTCTTGCTGACAGACCACTCATCCTGCGCGTACATGCCCAATCCCCACAGCGCGACCGGCTGGGTCGAGCGAGAGGGGAAGCGCTGACGCGTCTGATAAGCGATGCCGTTGTAGAAAGTCGGCCTGGCCGCCATCCCCGTTGCCCGCGCTGCCCGGGAGATCGGTAATCAGGACTTCGGGGTTGTTCAGTACGCTGAAGGTGTAGTCGGTGATATCGTACCGGCGGAAGTTGCCGCCGAACTTCAGGTTGTGCTTCCCTTTGGTCCAGGAAAGATCGTCGATGAACTGATACTGCGTAACGTTACGTCCCTGGGGGAAGTCGTACGTCAATCCGCCCGCTTCCGTCAGGTTGAACGAAAGAGGAATGACCGCGTATGGGAATAGCCCGGGGTCTACCTGGGTAAAGATGGCCTGGTAGTGGCTGAGATCCGCGCTGAACTGGTTTGTCATGTTGTTGCTGATGACGCGGGTCCATCCAAATTGACCATCGTATGCGGGTTGATAACTGGCCGCGTTGAAGGCGGGGTTAAGGGCGTCGGCATATGTCGCCTGTGTGCCATGGTCGATGCGTGCGCGGAAGTAGATCGAGTCCTTGGGTGTAAGGTTCCAATCGATGCGGAAGGGCAGGATCCATTCCGTTCCCGGCAGAGCAGGGGTTGCCTGATACTGAGTGAAGCAGTTGTCCCCAGCGAGTGCGGGAACCAGGGTGTTCAGCACCCCGCCGCAATTGCTCCCGCTGGCTGCAGTGTACTGCGCAATATTGCCTGGGTTGCTCCCGGGATATCCCTTGGCCGTGGTGTACAGGTTGAACATCCGCTGATACAACCCAACCTCGGCCGGATTGGTCGCCTGCAGGTTAGCCAGGGTCGAACTAATGAAAGCTGGCGTTGGTGCATACACCGGCTGGCTGGAAGGAACGATGTACTGGATGGCTTCGTAGTCTACGAAGAAGAACAACTTGTCCTTCTTGATCGGACCACCCAACGACGCAGCCCACTCATTGTTATTAGCGAAGGGCCGGGGTGTTGCGAATTTGTTATTGAACCAGTCATTGGCATCCATGGCGCGACCGGTCCAGGCGTACTGAACGTTGCCGTGGTACTGGTTGGTGCCAGATCTGGTGACGTAGTTAATCTGGGCACCGGCCTGCTGGCCATATTGTCCAGAGTAGGCATTGCTGATGACCGTAGCTTCCTGAACTTCGTTCTTGCCCAGCGTCAGGTTGGTGGCGCCTGAGTTGTTCAGGTTCAGGTACGGATCCATGTCGTTCTCGCCGTTGACCGTGAACAGGTTCGAAGTGGCGGGAAGTCCGTACGCGCTGAAGTTGCCATAACCCTGGCCGGTGGCCATGGTCACGCCAGGCGCCGTCTGCGCGATGTACGTGAGGTCGTTGCCGCCGTTGGGCTGGTTCTGGATGATGTTTGAGTCAAAGTTGGTGGAGAGATTGGCGTTGTCCGTCTGCACTAGAGGCGGGGCGCCGGTCACTTCCACCGTCTGGGTGCTGGAACCAACCGCTATCTTCACGTTGGCGACCGTGGTCTGCCCGACGTTCACGGTGTAGCGGCTCTGGGTGTTGCTGAAGCCCTGGGCGGTCACGCCGACGGTGTAGCTTCCCGGACTCAGCAGTGAGAATCGATAGGCACCGTTCGAACTGGTCGTGGTGTTGCGGGTTTCGCCCGTGGCATCGCTTTTCAGCGTTACCGTGGCGTTCGATACAACTGCGCCCGTGGGGTCTGTAACCGTGCCCGTCAGGTCGCCCGAAATCAGCGACTGCCCGAAGGCAGCGGGTGCGATTAGGCAGGTTGCCAGGAGCAACGCCATGAGCGCACTAAAGCTTGCAAATCTTTTCATGTTACGAACCTCTTCTCCTCGCATAACGGTCTTTCAGATTGCCAAACTTGCAGATAAATTGTCTGGCAGTTCATCTCAGTTAACTGCAAGCGGGCTGCCACTTAGGCCACTTCTAAGCGGTTCGCAAGTGGCTAATTCTAAAGATCATCCGGAGGGGTTAAACCACGCATCCCCACGAAAGTACTACTTTTCACAGATTCCCGCCGTTTGATTATCCAGTTTATTGGAGATTGTAGTACTACTTTTATCAATGCGCCTCCCGGCAGTTCGAAGCTACCTGGGCGGGACTGCGCCTTTCGAGAGTAGTTTTCCGCCGAAAAACCTTAGATCATGCGATGGGAGAAGAGATAGACTACCTTGGGGCGACTAAGGGCACATGCAGAGAATCTCGGCTGCGAGACCGCATTCGCAGATTCCACAGAGGAGAAACCATGGACCGATTTGCAAGTTCTCTATTATCGGTGATGCTCGCTGCTTCCTTCTGTCTGGGACAAAGCGGCAATGCCGCCCAGGCGAGTCAGCCTCCGGCACAAACTTCACCCTCAGCTTCGCCGTCGATGGGGGCTGCTCCTGAAGCCGCCAAGGGACATGGAGTTATGCCGGTGGAGCTAGCCAAATCGCTCGACTCCAAGAAGCTCAAAGAAGGCGACACCGTGACGGGCCGCGTCGCGGGCACCTTGCATTTGAAGGACGGGACCTTGATTCCCGCAGGCAGCAAAGTGACGGGGCATGTAACAGAAGCGAAGGCCCGCTCCAAGGGCGACGCGAGTTCGGCGCTGGGCATCGTCTTTGACAGCATCAGCGTTCCCGGCGGCAAGAACTTAGCCATTAAGGGAGTGCTGCAGGCAGTGGCGGCAAATCCGAATGGAAACCCTGAATTAGCCCCTCCGGGCGTGATTGGTCCCGGGATGATGGCAGGACACGATCAGGGCGCATCAGCCGGCACCTCGCCTCCGCCGATGCCTACCCAGAACCCGAATCAAGGAACAGGCCGTCCGGTGCTGACTGGCCAATCCAAAGGCGTAGTGGGGATCCACAATCTCGAACTCGGACAAGATGGCGTGCTCTTCTCCAACGGTAAGGAAGTGAGGCTGGATACCGGGACACAGTTCATGCTGCAGGTTGAAATCGAGTAAGTCTGATGCTGGACCACTGTCATCGGCTGCGCTTCGCGGCGCAGCCGTTTGAACCCATCGCTCACTTGGAAGGCATAGTGTAGTAGCCAGTCCGGTGGCGCACTAGCAACTGAGCGGGATCAGGGTAATCCTTGGTCGCGGGATCGATTTTGATATCGATGCGCCGAAAGTCGGAGTCGCTGAGTCGAGTGCCGGGGTAATAGGCAATCAGATATTGCGTGCGTAATTCGTCGCTGATTTGCCGGAATGCGGCATCGAGCTGCTCCAGGCCGCTAGCGTAAAAATACTTCCCTCCTGTATCTCGCGAAAGCTGGATGAGTGCGTGCTCCCCGCCAATATCGCGCCCCGCGCTGCTTTCAATCGGCACAATGATAATGCTGTACAGAATGACTTCCGCTTCCTGCGCCGCGCGAACTGCCTGCTGATAACTCGTCTGGCTGACCGTGTCGCCGCCATCAGTGATCACCACCATGACCTTACGGCCGCGGCGTTGCATCAATGCCTGCGACCCGAGGTAAAGAGTGTCGTAAAGCGCCGTGGCCGCTCCGGGACGGATGTGATTGATGGCGCGGTCGATCACTCGAACATCGGCCGTGAAGGGCGTCACCTGATCGACCACCTCGCTGAACTGGAATAACGAGAGCCCATCAATGGGTCGCAGGATGGCGTGTGCGAAGCGGCGGGCCGATTCCAATTCCAGCTTCTGGTCCCCTCGAGTGCTGAGGCTGGTATCGACGGCCACAACTATCGAGAGCGGCAACTCCGATTCGCGATGAAAAACCGCAATCTTCTGCGGTTTGCCGTCCTCGAAAACCTGAAAATCTTCTTCCTTCAAAGACGACACCGGAGCCCCTCCGCTGTTTGTAACCGTGGCGAAGACGTTTACCAGCTTCACGTTTACTTTGAAGGTGGTGTTGGGCTCCTCGCTGTCGTCGGCGGTTTGCTTCTTCGGCACATCAGGGGGACGCGGAACGCCCTGCGACTGCTGTTTCTGCGACTGTGGTGGGCGCGGCACCGTGGCCTGCGGCGCCGTGTCCTGGCTCAATCCGGGCGTGACCCACCCGGCGCAACTCAAAGCAGAAATCACCAGCAGCTCGCGCAACACGACGGTTGCCCGAGCGGAGATCCTGAAGGTTGAAAGCATTTAATAACTTAAACCCCGATTCAACTACTTTGACGCGTTCCCGCCAGCGCGCGGGATTTCAGCCGGGAAACTTTCCCCATCGGCCCATACCGCGCCGTCTTCAAAAAACTCTTTCTTCCAGATGGGGACAGTCTTTTTCAGTGTATCGATCAACCAGCGGCACGCGTCAAAGGCGGCGGCGCGATGGGCCGATGCAACCACAATATAGACGCTGCTTTCGCCAATGTGTAACCGTCCCAGCCGATGCACCATTCGGACATCACGCACCGCAAAGTTGGCGAGTGCTTGCTCCGCCAATTGCTCCATCTGGCGGAGCGCCATCGGCTCGTACGCAGTGTAGTCGAGGTATAGGGTCCGCCGTCCGCGCGAGTTATCGCGAACGATTCCGTCGAAGATAGCCACCGCTCCGTCCTCGGGACGCTTGACCGCCGCCAGGATGGCGGAATGGTTGATCGACGCGGCGACCAGCCGGCAGTGCTCAGAAATCATGGGCAATGGAATTTCGCCGGTCGATTCGTCGTCGATGGAACCACCGCTGACCGGAGGAATCAGCGCAACCTCGTCGTTGTCCTGCAAGACCGCGGATCCGTCGGCGTATTCATAGTTGACCGACAGAGCGATGGCGCTGCGAAACTCGTGCAACTTCGGCAGACGCTGCTGAAGTTCGGCGTAGAGATCAGACAGGCGCGCACCCTCGGCAACTTGAAGCACTTCCCGCTCGCGTCCCGCCAGGTCCCTCAGCATCCCCAGATAGAGCACCCGCACCTGCATGCTTAGAGGATAACCTAGGCAAGTTTAGGATGCGGCGAAGGCCAAAGGCGCTGAGGATCGACTAACCGATCATTTTGCGTTGATCGCCGATGCGGCGCTCGTGATCGTTTGCGAATCGCTCGACGCCAGCGAAGATCGAATCGGGATCGAGATGCGCTTCCGTGATCACGTCCGCCTCGAGGCCTCCGCTTCTCCAGGAATTGTCGAAGTCGGACGTGAGTGAATACTCGTCCGTCAACGGGCCGAGGTTGCGCAGCGGCCACACGCGTCGCGTGCCCGTCGATACCACCATCAAATCGTAGCGGGCCGCGGGCGGCAGCACGGAGTCGCGATAGGCTTGCGGCTGGCGATCGAACAAATCCTCACTGATCACCGCGATCACCTTGACGTTCACACCCGCCGCTTCGAGTTTCGGCAGGACCTTCACAAGATTAAAAGTGGAACTCGATCCTTGCGCGATCACGTAACCGTGGCGCGGCTTGTCCGGTGCGAAATCGCGGATCACGTACAGGCCTTTCGCTGCAGCGCGCAGATCGGTGTCGGCGAAATGGTTGCGGTCTGCGACCGGGAAATCGGGACGGGCCACCTCGATTGTGATGATGCCCACGTGGGGATCGCGCGCCGCGATTTCCGCCGCCGCAAAATAGCCGGGGGCGACATCGTTGTAATCCCAAAAGCTCAAATTGATCACCTGACCGCGCGGAAACAGCTTCCACACTTGCGGCGCGAAGATGCCGAAGTGGGTGCGCGCGTCGGCCGCGGTTTCAGGACCGGAATGCGCGGCAAGAATATGCAGCACACCAACGCGGAATTTGCTGTCCTGATTTTGCTGACTCCACACACGCGCCGGCGTGTACATCAGCGGCGTAAACGCTCCGTAGGTGCCGCTCAAAGCCCAAACCCCGGCGAATTTTTCGGGGTCGACGGAAGCGCTTTGACTCACCAGTCCGATGGCGGTGGAAACATTGCCCGCTTCTTGAATCGGCGCTTTCAGGCGCGTGCCCAGCGGATTGTCCGTGGGACTGTAGTGTCCCCACAAGCTGCCGTGTTCGACATTGATCGACTCGGAAAGGTCGGCGGCCACCGTGAAGAATCGTCCTTCCGTGACATAATTCATCCACTTGATAATTTCGGAAATCGCACGCCGGGCTCCGGCCACCTCGCCCGGTTTCTTGAACAGCGCAATGCTAACTTGCTTCTCCGCACCGGAAACCGCATTGCGAATCGAAACCTTCTGCGGGTCTTCCGGCAGCGCCGCGACGCGCAGGCGATCGTCGAGGAACGGATCGCTCGTGGCCGAGATGCGCAGCTTCACGTCGTCGCGCACGGTGTCGCCGATTTCCACGAGGCGATCGGCTAGGCGATCGCCCAAGCCATTGCGGTCCAGCAGCGACATCACCACGTCGATGTTCGTTTTGAATTGGATCAAGCGCTCACGATTGTCGCTGACGGGGCCCTTGCGAATGCCTTCGAACTCCATGCCGTAATGCTTCTCAAAGGTCTGCGCCAGCGCGACAAAATACTCCGAGTTCATCTTCAGCGCGTAGGGATGGCTTGCGTAACTCACCAATTGATCGCCGTAGCCGGGGATTTTTCCGTCGGCGGCCGCGGGCCAATAGCCCTTGATCGTTTTGCCGATCGCCACAATGGGACGGCGGTCGTGCGGATCCACTTGGTCCATGGCTTTCAGCGCCGCGGTCACTTCGCCGTAATCGTTACCGTTCGACATGGTGAAGACGTTCCATCCATACGACGTCCATTGATTCACGAGATCGTAGCAGTCGTAGCACCCGGCGATCACGCCGCCAATCTTGCCGCCAATCAGGCAATCATCGATGCCGGCGTTGTTGTCGGAAAGCATCACGCGCAGACGCTTTCCCACTTGCAACGCGAGCGCCTGTGTCTTCAACTCCTGGGCGTGACCTTCAGTGAGCGCGAATTCGCCTTCCAGCGCAATCACCTTCGGCGACTCCGGCGCGCCCACCACATCCCAGAACGCCGCTTTGCCAGCGGCCGTCGCGATGCCGATGCCCGAGGGGCCGCCGTTCACGTCGTTGGTTAAGTCGGTGCTTTCGGCATGTCCCGCGAGCGCACGAATGCCGCGGCCTTTCGCCTGCGCGAACAGCGGATGGTCTTCCAAACCCGTATCGTGCAGTAGCGTCTTCAGCGCGCCCGCTCCGCGCCGGAATCCTAACGCGTCGACCGGCAGCATCGCGGCGTGCGGGTCGACGCGATAACGCGGATCGCCGGTCTGCTGATACTTGCGATACAGCGCCTGGCCCATGATGATCCATAGGGCGTAGCACGTGGGGACCGAGTGGCCCGCCGCCATCAGGAATTTGTCGGAGTAGGGATGCTTCGGCCGGCGGTAATCGTAGCGGAGCCCGCCGTTTTCGGGACCGACCAAATGCGCCGCCACATTGTACGGTGTGTAAGCGAGCGGTCCGCCGAGATGCCCGGTCTGCGCGTAATTTCCCAGCAGCACCAGAGTCATGCAGGTCATGTATCCAATGTCGTCGAGTAGCGGATCGTACGCCAAAGGTTGTTGCTGGGAGGGAGAAGGAACTACGTGAATGCACGATGTCATAGGATGGTCTCAAAAAGAGCTACATCATAATATCAGCGATAATCTGGCAAATCGGCGCCAGCCCGCGAGCCCTGAGCAATCGAGCTCGGCGGGGGCTTCTTGTGTAGGAAGTGGTGGGCGCTACAGGACTCGAACTTGAGGCGCTTTGTGGGCGTCTGAGCCCGCAGCCGAAATCCTGAGCTCGGCGAGGGACCTCTTTGCTCAGAAAATGTGGCGGAGAAT
>CAWJXA010000008.1:0-877805 GCA_963846715.1 uncultured Acidobacteriaceae bacterium
CGAAAACAAAGTCGCGCTTCAGGCCCTTGCCATTCAGGAGGTCGGCGCGAAACAGGTCACGCGGTTTCGGCACGATGGTCTCGGACGCGACTACTGCAATTTGGAGCGGCGAGAGCAGGCTAACCAAGCCTGTACGCTCGTAACTGACATCGATGCAGACCGAACCCGTGCTGGCGACCGCGGCGAATGCTTCCGTCACGCCAACCGCCGAGTGGACCATCTCGTCAGGGGTCGGATCGGAGACCACCCGAGGATCGGCCACGAAGTCGGCGAACAGCGCCGCGGGAAGTTCCTGCGGCGGAGCAAAGAGGATGCGCTTCGCGTCACCGGCCGCTTGCAGGATGGCATCTCGCAGAGCGGCCGGAGAGCGGTCGATAACTTCCACGGTCGCCACAGCTTTGACGGCTGCCTCGGCGAACTGCACGACGGAAGAATCCAAGACCATGACCTGCTGCATAGGAAATTCGAAGCTTATAACGAATGGCGAACGAACGCACGGAATTCTTGCCACCAGCGCTGGGGTAAAATGGTGCGTCCCTACTTGCATCTCAGCACGAACAAAAAGCACCAGCAGTAGAAGCGGACACTCAGCTGCAGCAGCCACAAGGCCGCTCCCAAGAGCGGCCTACATGCGGTTCGGTGTGCGACCGATGACAACATGCGATGTTTGAAATAAACCAAACTACGCTACGGCCAGATGCCGCGCTCGATGATTGCCTTGGCCACGCGGCCGATGGCCACAATGTACGCCGCAGCGCGATAGTCGCAGCCGTACTTTTTAGCGGTGTCGTGCACCTCCTGGAACGTCCTGACCATCACCTGCTCCAGCCTGCGGTTTACTTCGGCCTCATCCCAGAAGAGCTGTTGCAGGTCCTGCACCCACTCGAAATACGAGACGGTCACACCGCCCGCATTCGCGAGAATGTCGGGCAGCACTATCACCTGCTTGCGGCTGAGCATGAGGTCGGCTTCCGGGGTGGTCGGGCCGTTGGCGGCCTCGGCAACAATTTTGGCACGGACATAGCCCGCATTCTCCGTGGTGATCTGGTTCTCCAAGGCAGCAGGGATCAGGATGTCGCACTGTGCTTTGAGTACGTCACCACTGGGGATCGGGCTACAACCAGGGAACGCCTCCACACTGCCGGTCTTCTTTTTGAAACGCGACAAGGCGGAGATGTCGATGCCGTCCTTGTTGAGGATGCCGGCTTTGGAGTCGCTGACGCCGATTACTTTGACGCCTTCCTCCCACAGCAGTCGCGCCAAAACGCTACCGACGTTGCCAAAACCCTGAATGGCGACGGTCGCGGTCTTCAGATCGAGGCCCGTCACTTTGGCGGCTTCGCGCAGGATGAACAGACATCCTCGCGCGCTGGCTTCGTAGCGGCCGAAGGAACCGCCCAGGAAAGTCGGCTTGCCAGTGACTACAGCCGGAGTGGCGTGACGCGTGGTCATGCTGTAGGTGTCCATGATCCACGACATGGTCTGCGCGTCGGTGTTCACGTCGGGCGCGGGGATGTCCTGGTCAGGGCCGATCAGCGCCGCGATCTCATAGGTATAGCGGCGGGTGAGGCGCTCCAGTTCATTGCGCGAGAGGTGCTTGGGATCGCAGCCGATGCCGCCCTTGGCGCCGCCAAAGGGTACGTCCACCAGAGCGCACTTCCACGTCATACAGGCCGCCAGGGCCGATACTTCGTCGAAGGTGACGGTGGGATGATAGCGGATGCCGCCCTTGCATGGTCCACGAATGTTGCTGTGCTGCACCCGATAGGCATCGAAGACACGGATAGTGCCGTCGTCCATTTTGATGGGAAGCGTCAGCGAGATGGAGCGGCGGGGACGGCGTAGCACTTCACGCAATCCTGCGTCGAGTTTGAGGTAGTCCGCTGCAATTTCGAACTGCTGGGCGGCAATATTCAGCGGATTGAGATCTTCCAGAGTTTTTCGAACTGAAGTGGTAGGCATGATTGCTGGCCTTTCCGGTGGCAAGCCATCGTGAGCGGGCCCAGGCGAACCTGGCAGCGGTACGGTTAAGACCAAGGGCCGTTTCCGGCGCGCGCAGTGCGAGCACCGGACGGTAGCTAGTCAGATTCGTTGCTGTAAACAGGCTCTTCAATCTCAAACGGACTGTCGAGACCGCCGGCGGTGCCGAACGCCGCTTCATCAGCGATGTTCTGCAACGCCAGCTCGAACTCACGGCTGCGCCAACGCACCACCAGGAGCTCTTTGCGTTCGCGACCATGGCCGTGGCATAGCGGGCACAGAATTTCTTCTTTTTCCGATTGCATGATGATTTCTACCTCCCGGCATGTAGCCGAGGATGAAAGCTCGGAAGGACAAACCAACGGTCATCCGGGACAACGGGAAGAATTGGTTGTCCAGCCGAAGATGAATACCATGAATAAAGAGGTTGCCGACACGATTGCTATCTGAGCAGCCGCTTGTATTGCAACGCGAATCGGCTCGCGACGCAGTGAGCCAGGTCACGGGCGCGTGTGAGAGGAGGGTCGCATCCCTTCCAACCTTCACTGCACGCGGACTTCGATTTGCAACTTGCCCTCGCCAGTAACCGCCACGGGAGTTCCACCTTTTAAGTAGGGCTGCAACACCGCAGGATTGCCCCACTCCAGGTCCCAGCCATTGGCTAGTGCCAGCACGGTGTATTGACCGGGCAGAACATTCGGCAGGGTGAAGGTGCCATCGCTATCGCTCTGGTCGCGGCGGAACAATGGCGAGTTGTTGGCGGCATCCTGTGGAACCAGTACGATCATCGCTCCGGAAAACGGCTTGTCCGCGCGCAGCGCAACTCCATCCACTTGCGCGAGTCCGCGTCCTACGATCGCAGTAATGTGGACGTTACTTCCGCCGGAGATCTCCAGAGTGCGACCGACTAACTTGGCTCCTGTCGCCGACATCTTTCTCAGGAAATATCCACTGCCACTCTGCAGTCCCACGGTGTAGCGTCCGGGCTTCACGCCTTCGAACTCGAACTGTCCTTTGTCGGTGATCTCGCCCTCGAAGCCTTCGCCGGTCTCGTCATTGGAGAGCCGCATGGCCACTCCTCGTGGAACCCGTGGCGCGCCTTCAAATACTGCGGAGCCGTCCACAGCGGCAAAGCCGGAGGTATCGTTGGCATTCACCTCGATGTCGCCTACTAGATCGATCTCGCGATACCCGCTTTTAGCGCCCTTATCGTTGCCAATCTTGGAGGCGGGCAGCTCGATCACATATCGTCCCGGCGCCAGACTCATCTCCACTACGCCAGGCTCGAAAGATGATGTGGAAGCGTTGAATACAGAGTCCAGGTAGCCATCAAAGATGCGCTGGGAGACCCGCGGAAAGCCCATCCCCGGACCACCGGCGTTGCTGGTGCGGATCTTCAGATGCAGCGCTGGTACGGCGCGCATGACTACGTCTGCTGTAACCCGCTCCCCGGGATGCAACACAATAGGACTGGCGCCCGCCGAATCGGGCGAGTCCGGATAGAACGTGAGAGGGTAGGTCACGTCAAGCCCGGCGGCTTCTTGCGCCGCCCGGGCATCGGCGTCGGGATTATTCGACTTGCGCCGGAAGCCACCATTGTTGTTTTGCGCGTACCACGGGCGCGCGGAGACGGCGAGGTAATACGTTCCTGGGGCCAGGTGACCGATACGGAACTGGCCCTGATCGTCGGTCTGGCCCTGCGTGATGGGTATGGTTTTCTGCCGTCCGTCCTCCAGCGATTGCTGGAACAAACGCACCATCGCGTTCTGGATCGGATCATTGTTCTCGTCACTCACCTGACCTTCCACCCAGGCATCTGGTTGCAGCCGGAACGTAAGGTGTTCGGAATCGAAGTCTGGACCTACGGCAATAGCGGTGGCGTAATTGTCGTGGCGCTCGAAATATTGCAACATGTACCCGTGGGCAGCCGCCATTAGCGAGTACTTCCCGCGGCCCAAGCCCGCGAAAGCGAAGTGGCCGTCGGCGCCGGTAGTTACCGAGCGCGATATCTCGCGATCCGTGCCTGCCGCGGTTGGAGCTATCGCAACCGAAGCCCCCACCACCGGTTGACCGGTCACCCAGTTCACCACCACTCCCGCAATACGATAGCCTTTCTGCAACGAGGGCACCTGGTTCGATTGCGCAGACAATCCGCAGGTGAAGAGCAAAACGAAGGCGAGCCGCGCAAACATTAGGGTCAGTTCCCATCTCCAACGGTAATCAGGTCGAGAGAGACCTGCGCCTTCTGATTGGACGACAAGGTAACGTGAGCGGCTTGCGATGTATATGGCTCCAAGACATCGGGATTGCCATACTCAACGCGGTTGGTAGAATCGAAGGCATAGATCAGGTAGTCTCCGGGAGCAAGCCCGTCAAACGTGAAGCTACCCTGCGAGGAGACATAAGCGGTCTTAGGAGGGACCTTGGAAACAGGTTGTGGGACAGCTACCACGGTCGCTTGCACCGGCGTACCGTCGGGCGATTTCACCGTTCCGGTTAGAGTGGCGCCGTCATCGCGCAAAACGACTTCCATGGGAGAGGTTTGTCCCCCCGATGCAACCAGCATATCGTCGTACAGCAAGTTGGTCTGGCCGTACTGGGCCGACTGCACATACCACCCACCTTGCGGCATCAGGTCAACTGAATACCTGCCAGGATCGACGTTCTGTAAGACGACGGAATAGGCCCCCTGATTACGGTCTACCGTCGAATAAGTTTCGCCAGTCGCCGGGTCAGAGGAGACCAGGCGCACCGAAACAGACGGCCCGCCCATGCCGCCTCGAGGCGAACTGCCCTGTCCGGAAGATGCTCGCGACTCGGTCCGCACCACCACGGGAATGGAAAGCGCCGGTCCCAGAAGCAGGTGCACATTGTCGACGCTGCCGGCGACGTTAACCCGGGCTTCAGCCCGGAGTGGCCGATCCGGTTCTGCCTGGGAAAACGCCTTCACCACATAACTCCCTGGGGGGACACTCTCAATCTCAAAGCGGCCGGTTTCGGAATTGAATTTAGACGGAAGAGACAAGTCATCTCCCGACTGACTCAAGAACGTCACCCCGACACCTTGATGCGGAGAATAACCTGTGACGCTGCCGGACACGTGGTAGACCGGGCCAGCGGTCATGGAGAAATCCGCTTCTGCATGTTGCCCCGCGGTAAGTTGAAGGGGGGCGGCTGAGGCCAAGTCGGGCACACCCGGATAGTACATATTCGCATAGCCGACTTTTGGCCTCTGTTCTCCGGGCAGAAGTCGCGTCTCGTCGGCACTGGGCCCGGCGGCGAGGTAGTAGGTGCCGGGCATCAGATTGGCAAACCGGTAGCGGCCATCTTCATCGGTCTGCTGCTGACCCCGTGGCTCCCAATGTTTACGCCCCTCGCGCAAGGGCCTGGCGGTCAATCGGACCGGTACATGCTCAATGGGTTGTCCGGTAGCATCCGTGATGCGGCCCGAGATGGCGCTTTGCGGGATGAGCTTCAGGACCACCGAGTCTGTATTGGCAGCAAGAGTCACCAAGGTCTCCCCGCCTCGTCCTCTCAATTCCTGTTGGCTGAAGTACCCGGGCTTCTGCGCGTTGAGGTAGAAAGTCCCGGCGGACAATCCGTCTACCTGGAAGTGCCCCTCGCCGTCGGTAAAAACTGTGCGCTGCGTACTGCCGTTGATCCGGACCAGTGCGTGCCCGACGGACTCGCCGGTGATGGAGTTTATGACGGACCCGCTCAGGGTCAAGGTGGCGTCACTCTTGCCGGAACGCGATGGCGACATCTGGGCCGACGCAGTCAGACTCAAGACACCAAGAATAAAGAGTACGGCCGGTAGCTTACCGCAGCGCAGGGGAGGCCGAAGGAGCTTCGGGTTCGCGAACCAGCAAGTAGGAGATCGCCGTTTAGAGGACACAGTAGATTGTCGATTGCTCAACCGATATCGGCCGATGCCGACATCATAAACCCGCCCGACTTCATCTTGACTCGGATTCGTAGGAGGTATCGGCTCCGGTGACGACGCATGAACGGAGTCAGCACTCTGCGGGGCGAGCCTAGGTTTGGTAATCAGGCCACCATTTCAGCAGTTGCGACCAGCACCGGCCTCGATAATGCCGCTCCGTCTTTTCGGTTCCGGCCCTTGGAGGACTTGCCGCCGGGGCCAGGGAGCCGCAGATAGCGCTGCCGCAGTTGCTCGGTAATAAGCAGCGCCTTGTCGAATTTCTTGTGCGCCGCCTCCTCAATCTTCCGGGTCACCCCGCATTTCTTGCCGTGCTGCAACACCTCGTGTGCGATGCCGCTCAGTTCGACCCAATCGTGCCAGTCACCAATCGCATCCTGGACCAGCTTCAACTCTTCGATCAGCCGGTGCTGTTCTCCCGTCTCCTCCTCTGCCATTTCCAGCACATAACGGAGGCGTTTTACCTCGATACGGTAGGAGTGCAGATTCTTTGGACCGAGATGGGTAACGGAAGTCAACTCACGGGACAATCCCAGAGCAACGCTCATGGCATGCACGGGAGCGTCACTACCCTCAGGCTCGCGCCTCAAATCCAGCTTGGTTTTGGCGAAGCGCTTGACCAGCGATTCTACCTTGCGTTGCGAACGCTTCAAACGGCGGCGCAGGTCGTCGGCATCGCGCTGCACCAGCGAGTGGAGTTTGCCGGCATGACGATAGCGCTCCACTCCGAGGTGTTGGGCGAGCCGAATAACGCAACCTGGATCATCCTCGATTCCAAGTCCTACAACGTGGGATGTGAACACGTCGCGATCGCGAACTTCCCCGGCGCGGGTGCGAATGGCCTTTAGATGGCCGAGAATCTTTCGCTCATTTCCCGCCGAGTCCAGTTCCAAGGCTTCAAGGATGAACTCTACCCTGCGCGCGCGAGTGCGCAGAGCATGAACTTCGTCGACGGTCGGCTTGCGGGAGAAATCCTTAAGACTCTTGCGCAATTGTTGCAGCCGGCGGCTTAGTTCACGAGCGTTCAGCGCCATCCGAATGTCCCGTTGCCAAGTTCGAGCGGTTTCAAAAGCGAGTACCTGAGCCGATTCAGTTGGATGCCTTCGCCATCACCGTCGGCTTGGTGCGTGATGCCGAAGCTAAAGTCTGCCGCTTGGTTGTACGCTCGATGAAGTCCTCCTGGCTATTGAGGGCATTCTTCCCCTGGAAGTCCGGGTCACGCGGGTATTTTCCATCGGCGTTCATGTGCCGTGCCTTGACCTTGTCCTTAAGGTAGGTGCCCAGAATCTCGTCACGAAGCACGCGAATCAGGTTCTTGTCCTGGACGGGAAAATCCACTTCCACTCGGCGATTTAAATTGCGAGGCATGAGGTCAGCGCTGCCCAGATAGACCTCTTCGCGGCCACCGTTGCGGAAATAGAAGATCCGGCTGTGTTCCAGAAAGCGTCCAACAATGCTGGTGACACGAATGTTGGCGCTGACCCCGGGAATGCCTGGACGCAGGCAGCAGATGCCCCGCACCAGCAGCTCAACCTTCACGCCGGCCTGTGAAGCCTGGTAGAGCAACTGGATCATCTTGCGGTCCACTAAGGCGTTCATCTTCAGTATGAGGTGACCGCCGCGTCCGCTGCGCTGGTGCTCAATTTCGCGCTCGATCAATGCCTGAAAACGATCGCGCAGCGTCACCGGAGCTACCAGCAATTTGCGATAGGAAGATTTCGCCGAGTAGCCGGTGAGGAAATTGAACAAGTCGGTGCAGTCGGCGCCAATGGCCGGGTCGCAGGTCAGCATGCCGACGTCGGTATAAAGCTGCGCGGTAATGCTGTTGTAGTTGCCGGTGGAAAGATGGGCGTAGCGACGAATTACATCGCCTTCCTTGCGAACAATCAGGAGTGCTTTGCAATGGACCTTCAGTCCCATCAGTCCGTAGACCACATGCACACCGTATTCTTCCAGCTTGCGCGCCCAACCGATATTGCTTTCCTCGTCGAAGCGTGCCTTCAACTCCAGCAGGACCGCCACCTGCTTGCCGTTTTCCACGGCTTCCAGCAAAGCATCCACCACCGGGGCGTTTCGGCCAACGCGGTAGAGAGTGATCTTGATGGCAAGTACGTTGGGGTCGCGCGCCGCCTTCTGTAGAAGGCCAACGATAGGCTGAAACGAATCGAAGGGATGGTGGAACAGGATATCGCCGCGGCGGATGGTCGAGAAGATGTCTTCGTCCTCAGCCTCCTTGGCCAGGGGCGCGGGCAACGCCGGAGTGAAGGGAGCAAACTTCAGGTCGGGACGATCCAGCCGGCAAAGATTTCGCACTCGCACCAGCCCCAGCGGACCGCTCAGCTTATAAATGTCATCGCGTTCCAGTTCGAGGTTTTCGACGAGAATGTCGAGAACCGTAGCCGGCATTGCCTCATTGATTTCCACGCGCACTACGTCGGCGAATCGGCGCTGCCATACGCCTTCTTCCACAGACTCCAGAAGGTCACCGGCTTCCAGGTTCTGGATCTCGCTGTCAGCATCGCGGGTGACGTGAAAAGGATGGGCGTCCAGGATTTCCATGCCCGGGAAAAGCGCTGCCAGGTTCGCAGTCACCAGCTGCTCCAGCCAAACAAACACCTGTTCCTTGTGAGCGGTCTTGGCCCGGCTCTTCGCTTTCGGGGCAACGCTCAGCGGTACGAGCTGCGGCAAGGTATCGGGAATCTTGACGCGCGCGAAATGCTGCTCCCCTTCACCGGCCCGCAAAAGGACTGCCAGATTCAAACTGAGATTGGAGATGTGTGGGAACGGGCGGCCAGGATCGAAAGCCAAAGGAGTCAGCGTAGGAAAGACGGCTTCCTGAAAATACGAGTCGGCTATGGCGCGTTGTTCGTCGGTGAGATTGGCGTAGCTGAGAATACGAATTCCAGCATCTTCCAGGGCTGGCACCAGCTCCTTGCTCCAGCACTCCTGGGCGCCGCGATACAGGCGGATCACCGAGGCCCGGATGGCACGCAGCTGCTCGGCGGGGCTCATTCCGTCGGGACCGGTGTCCATCACGCCCTTTTCGATCTGCCGCTTGAGGCCGGCAACCCGCACCATGAAAAATTCGTCGACATTGGATCCCACGAAGGACAGGAACATCAAGCGCTCCAGCAAGGGATTGCTGGCGTCCTGCGCCTCCTCGAGCACGCGCCGCTGAAAATCGAGCAGGCTCAGCTCGCGATTGATGAACAGTTCGGGATCGTCAAGGTCTCGGGGCCCAAGCGCGGCGACGTGGACTACCGGACGAGGAGTTGCGCGGGCGGTGTTTCGCTTCGCCCTGGATGGTGCAGCTTTGGCAGGTGTGCTCATAAGGGTCTGGACTATAGATAGAGCCTCAATTGTAACGGGGCTGCGCATTGTTGAACACTGGATTGGTATGCCGAAGGCCGGGACTGATTGGCGGTTCACTGAATATTCATAGGGGGGGAAGCGCGCGGGCTTACTTCTTCCCGATGTTCGCATGGTGCTCACGCGTCGTTGCGGGAGCCACAGTGATTCGGAAGCACGGCCGGAAGCTTGGGAGGCCTGGGACAGCTATGCTAACCTGTTTCTGCCAACCGATTCGCCGGGATGGCGGAACTGGCAGACGCAGCGGACTCAAAATCCGCCGGGCTTCGGCCCTTGGGGGTTCGATTCCCCCTCCCGGCACCAAACTTTGTGGACTGCGTTTTATGTTGCTGCTACGTCGCCGGCTTGCGGCCAGTCCCCTTCGCAGCAAGGCCCATTTCGTACACGCGTGCGTCGCTTCGCGGGCCATCTCCGTTCCCGTTTCCCGGCGCCAGAACCCGGTTCGAGGTTAGGCTGGCATGGATCCCCGTTCCAATTCGTAGTCGAGAACTTCGGCCACGCGAAGGGCGACCTGATCGCCAGCCTGTAACCGACTGCTAACCACGGCGAACGGCTTTAAGGTTTTGGTCTGACGTTGACCCTCAGCTGCGGTTCCCTGAAATTCCAAGTCTTTGTAAGCAAGAGAGCTCATAACTTCCTCCTTCTGTAAACAAAGTCAGAGTACGAAAAATCTTGACATGAGTAAAATGAATTGTTTTTCTAATAATCATAACTATTGTTCATGGTAAATCTTAATCAGTTACGAATCTTTGAGGCGGTGGCCCAAACGCATAGCTTCACTCGAGCGGCGAACGCGGTGAACCTGACGCAGCCGGGCATCAGCAAACATGTCAAGCAAATGGAAGAGTATTTCGGGGTGCCCCTGTTCGACAGGCTGGGTAAGAAAGTCGCGCTGACTGAGGCCGGCGAAATTCTGTTCGAAGCTACGCGGGAAATCATGGCTTCCATCACCGCAGCCGAGCAAAGGATCGAAGAACTAAAAGGCCTGCACGGGGGAAAACTCGTGCTGGGAGCGAGTTTTCCCATCGGCATTTACGTACTGCCCGGCATCTTGGCGAGATTCCGTAAACAATATCCCGAGGTTGAAGTGACGCTGGACATTTCGTTAAGCGAGAGGATTGTGACGAGGATTCTGGCCAACAAACTCGATGCCGGGCTGGTCAGTCACGAAGTACACGATCCGCGGCTGTTCTCCAGACAGTTTATGACAGATGAGTTGATCGCGATCGCACCCAGCAACCATCCCTGGACCAGGAAGAAACGGATCAAGCCGCGGGACCTGCTGGGGGAAACGTTCATCGCTGCGGCCAGAGGGGCGGGGACGCGCGCGGTAGTGGAAGAGCGCTTTAAATCGCAGGGCATCGAGCTGAAGAACGTGGTGGATTTTGGAAACACCGAGGGCGTCAAAAGGGCGGTCGAAGCCGGCCTGGGCGTGTCGGTTCAGTCGAGGAGTGTGGTGCAGCGCGAGATTTCTGCTGGATCGCTCACCGGTGTGGCTTTAGGTGGAATGGACAACAAGGTCACGTACTTTTATGTGTGCCGTAGCGACAAGTATCTTTCCCACGCAACCAAGGCGTTCCTGGCGATGCTGCTGGGGCGGGATAAAGGGACAACTCTAATGACCTGAGGGGCGTAAAAGTCAGTCGTGACCCAAACCGTAAACCCATCAGCGGGGCGAGGCCAGTGAAGACGCTGCCGGAACGCCGATAGGCAGCACAGTCGCCCGAATCGCGGCAGGTTGGATCGATACTCCGGTACTGGCCAGAACGGTCTGGTGGAGATCGAGCAGAAGAATTCTGCTGTCGGAGTGGTAGTCCTCTCCGGACGCGGTTTGCGCCCAGAAAACCGGGTCGCTTCCATGCAGATATTCCTGGCGGGTAACGGAAGCAGTTTGAGTAAGGTCGGCGCCTATGAAATCACGTTCGGCGTCAACCGCAGGATCGATGCGGTGGTTGATGATGCGGCCGCGTTTGGCGATTTCAATGGCGACGTCATGGGTGGCAGCGCCGGCCCAGATGGGCTTGCCGTCAATGGTGTAGTCAGTTTTCCAGATGCGCAAATGATGACGGCGGGAGACGATTGCGTCCGGGTCAGGCAGGGCGTACGAGTAGTCCTGCACCCTCCCGAACAGGTAAAACCTGGCCATGGGAACCTGCGCGTCGCTGGTGCGATGCTGCAACAGATGCCACACGAAAATCGGATTCCATTTATCAGTTTTGACCCAGCCGGCATGCTTAAAGGCTGCCTGCAAATCGTCGGGTTGGGCAACGAAGACCAGGTTCACCATGTCGCCCTCGCGGCCCTCGCCGCTAAACACGCGTGGCGGCAGATACTCCATCATCTCAGCCAGCTCGGAAGAACCCGGCCGCGAACGTCGTAGTCCCGCCGTAAGAACCGGCGTGGCGCCGTCCACCTGCGCAGTAATTTCGGTGCTCTTTACGACGGTGCTGGTATGACCACGAGTGAGCAGGAAAGCGGGCGTGGCCGGCAGGAAGACCAGAGCCGTGGCAATCATCGCCGCCGCCATTAACTTAGTCCGGGAGCCACCCTTTACTTGCTTGCTTCCACTCAGCTCGACGCGCTCGCCATTGACCAGTTGCAAAGAATCGAGTTTTAAGGATACTTTGCCACCAATCCCGAGGATGCGCCGGCCCTTAACTTCGGTGACGGAACCGCGCGCCATGGTACCGGCCGGAATGACCGTAAGGTCGCCAACGTTCACGTCTTTCACCACGACAAAGTCCAGGAGATCTCCCACATGGGCATGGGCGGAAGAAACGCTCTCGGCGAGACGAAGGTGGATGGGCGTTCCGTCTGGAATGGTGACTCGGGCACGAACCACGCTGTCATCCTGGCTCCAAAGGCAAGGCGCCAGAAACATCAGGAGCAGAATGGAAGCTGATATTTTTTTGAGGTAATCGTTGAACACGGAATGCCGCCTTTGCTTGAAACCTGGCCTTTATCCTCGACGGCCAAGGGCGTCTACCTGCAATGGCGTAGTGGATACGGAAGTGTAACCCAGTCTTGTCATTTACGTATGATTAAAATTGAACATTACCGAGATGTCATGGCAGGTACCCGGAAGATGAGATGGCTGAGATGCTCTTATGGTTAGGCTGCCTAGGGAATGATTTTTTGCCTTAGCTGCTGAGCGGCTTGCAGAACGCGCGCCGGAGTTCCGAGATCGCACCAGTCGTATTCATCAGCGCGAAAGGCAAGGACCTTCTCACCGTTGCGCGCCAGACGCAGGTAACAGTCGATGATGGAGAACGCACCTTCTTCCGTCATATTCGTAAAAATACGGGGGGAAATAACGTGGATGCCGCAAAAAGCCAGCCTTTGCATCTGATGGGAAGATCGAGCAAGTTCAGGTTCGCCGTCGCTTCCGCGACCGCGAAGCTGGAGCCCGCCGTCGAATAGCAGGTAGCCGGGAGGTCTTGCGGGATTGCACTGCCAGCGTCGCGAGGGCCCGATTTTCTTTGTGAAATTGCACCATCCGTTGCAGGTCGATGTTGCTGAGGACATCGACATTGTGCAGGATGAAGGGTTCGTCCCGAGCGCTCGACTGCAGAAAGAAATAAGCGGCTTTTTTCAGGCCGCCGCCGGTGTCAAGCAGAACCTCCTCGCGCGACACTTCAATATGCATACCGAAGTCATGGTTGGCCTTCAGATAGTCGACGATCATGCCGGCGAAGTAATGCACGTTGACCATCACATCCTGAATGCCAAATGTGCGCAGGCGAGAGAGCGCGATCTCCAGCATGGTGCGGCCGGCAACTTCCACCAGAGCTTTGGGACGATCGTCGGTAAGGGGCCGCAAGCGCGCACCCAGGCCGGCAGCCAGGACCATGGCCTTCACTTGCTCAGGCTCTCCAATTCGCGATGGTGCAGCACCACTTGCACTCCCTCCCGGCTGCGCAGGCGCTTGGCTAATTGCTCCGCCAAGAATACTGAGCGATGCTGCCCGCCGGTACAGCCAAACGAGACCATCAGGGTCTTAAAGCCGCGACGCTGATAGTCGCCGACGCTGGCATCGACAAGCGCCATTGCGTTGGAAAGAAATTGATGGACACTCTCCTGCTGATTGAGATAGTCAGCCACCGGCGCGTCTTTGCCGGTAAGAACTTTGAAGCGCTCTTCCCGTCCGGGATTCGGAAGACTGCGGGCATCAAAGACGAAGCCGCCGCCATGACCGGTTTCGTCCTTCACGGGGCCGCGGTGAAACGAAAAACTGTGCACCCGGACCGTAATGTTTCCCGCGCCGGGAGCGAGAGCCTGTAGCTTGTCCGACCCCAAAATACTCTGGAAGGCGTCCATCAGGGCCGGCAAGGCGATGGGCAATTCGACATTGTGAAGCAGCCAGCGCACGTTTTTTAAGGCGTAGGGCACGCTTTGCAAAAAATGGGCCTTGCGCTCGTAAAAGCCGCGGAACCCGTAAGCTCCCAGCGCCTGCATGATGCGCACGTACACGTAGGCGTAATAATGCTGCATGAACGATTCGCGATCGAGCTCAATAAAGCCGGCCAGCGCATCGAGATAGTGATCGAGCAATTGCCGGCGCAGTTCCGGCGGCAGGTCTGCCTTGGCATCGTAGAGCAGAGACGCGATGTCATATTGCAACGCGCCACGACGGCCTCCCTGGTAGTCCAGAAAAAATGGAGACCCGTTGTAGAGCATGACGTTGCGCGATTGGAAATCGCGGTAAAGAAAATAGTCCCTGGGAGCGGTTAACAGGAACTTGGACAATCGTCCAAAATCGACCTCCAGCGCCTGTTCGTTGAACGAAACGTTGGCGAGTCGCAGGAAATAATACTTGAAGTAGTTCAAGTCCCAGGCAATGGACTGGCGGTCAAAGCTGGCCCGCGGATAGCAAACTTTGTAGTTCAGGTCGCGGCCCGCTTCAACCTGGAAGCGAGGCAGCAAGGCCACGACCTGGCGATAGGCTTCCACCGCTTGCGGAGCGATGGCATCAGCCTGGCGATTTTCCACGAGAAATTCAAAGAGGGTCATGCCCCCCAGGTCCTGCTCGAGATAAGCATCGCGGGGCAGGTCTTGAGCGTAGATTTCAGGCACCGGCAACCCGTGCCGGCGAAAATGCCTGGAGAACTCCAGAAAGGCAACGTTCTCTTCGCGGACTGGATACAAGATGCCGATGGCGCTGGCGCTTTCGCCGACCAGCCGGACAATATTTCGTCCTGAGCCACTGAGTTGCCCTTGCAGCGGCTGTACGCGTTCCACCGGTGAGCGGAAATGCGTCTCGAAGAGATTTTTGAGGACGTCCATGAATATTGTGATCAGGTCCGGGAAGTTTGCCTGCGGAGAAACGCCCCGTTTGCCCTCATAGCGAATCTAGAGCATTTTGACGCCGGATGTATAGTCAACGTCGATTGACGCGACGTTAAACAGGCTGTTACGAAACCTCTCGCGTCCGCTAAAGCGGACTCAGAAATTTCCAATTACGCCCCACACCTGAAGGTGTGGGCTATCACCTGTCGCCGCGGGGCGGCGGAAGCGTGTCTATTCCATCGTGTCAACTCAGCCGTGGGTTTCGTGACAAGCTCTGAAGCGCCGGACTACCGAATGCGCTTCCCGAAAGACTCTTCAAGCAGCCTCTGAGTTCGGTTCCGGATGACAAACCTAGCACGGCGCACCCCTCCGCCGGAATCTGGCGCCTACCCTTTCGCGGCTGTTGCCGTTTGCATCGGTTCGTCGTCGTCGTTCCAGTTAATGTTGGTCTGATCCGGGCGGTCCAGGACAGGATCGCTGCGCGCTTTGCCGAGATAGTCCCAGGCCCATTCGACAAAAGCTCCAACTTTCGCACGGTTGGTGGTCAGTAAAGCAGCGTGTACTCCGAGCCATGCCGCGAAAGCGACCGGGCCCTCGAGTTCATGGCGGTGCTCGCCGATTTCAGCGACGGCCGCTTCGCGGCCAATCATGGCCATAATTCCTTTGTCGAAGTACTTGAATGGCTTTCTGGGCTCTCCGGCAATATCGGACTCGATATTCCGGGCGCACCATTTACCCGACTGTTCCGCCACCGATGCCAGCTGAGGCAACGGCTTCCCATCGTTACCGGTGATGTTGGCGAAATCTCCCAGGGCGTAGACAGTGGGAAAACCTGACACCGTGAGGTCGGCTTGCACATCGATGCGGCCGCCATGGCCCGCCGTAATTCCCACATTGCCGGCGAGCGCTGATGCCTTGAGCCCTCCGGCCCAAATTACGGTGTGCGTCTCGATGCGGGTCCCGTCCGACAATACTACGTGTCCTTCTCCTACCTCTTTCACGCTGGTGCCCAGGCGGAGCTGCACTCCTCGTTGTTGAAGGATTTTAGCGGCGTAGGTCTGGGCCTTAGGGGAAAATGCCCCCAACACTACGTGGCCTCTATCCACCAGAAGAACCTGCGCTTTCTTCACCGCAAGATCCTGGTACACCTTCTTTACCCCGGCGCGCGCCATGTCACCAAATGCGCCCGCGGTTTCGGTACCGGTGGGACCGGCGCCGACAATAACGAAGTTGAGCGCCCCTTTGTCGACCAGCGAAGGATCGCGATCCGCAGCCTCAAGGACCGCGAGGATACGCGAGCGCAGCAGTTCAGCGTCATGCAGGGAGTACAGCGGATAGGCATGCTGGGCGGCGCCGGGCGTTCCGAAGAAGTTCGCCTGGGAACCGGCCGCAAGCACTAGAAAGTCGCCCTGATATTTTTCTCCCTGCGCGGTCTCGACGGTGCGTGTGTTTAGATCGACGGAGGTCACCTCCGCCATCTTCACGTCAACGTTAGCGTGGCCTTGCAGGACGCCGCGCAAGCCGAAAGCGACGTTGGTTGCCGACAGCGCGGCCGTGGCGACCTGGTACAGCAACGGCTGAAATTGCTGGTAATTATTCTTGTCAATCAAGGTGACTCGAACGTCCGGACGCTCGGCTAGCTTGCGGGCACAGTTCAGTCCGGCAAAGCCACCGCCGACGATGACAACATGTTTCACTTGGTTCAACTCCTATGCGACGAGGGATTCCGCCGATGATGAGGGTATAGGGACAGTAAGATTGATCGGCAAAATTTGCAACTGGAAAAATTGGTGAGTGAGAGCCGAGTAGGCGAAACCGACTTCGAGTCAATCCCACAAGCTGAAGCAGGTCAGGGTTGGCTGGCCGCAAGCTTCTGGAGTGGCATCTCTTTGAAGCGGGAAACCATGGCCGGCTGACCCGCAAAAAACTGAAAGGGAATGTGGAGGCGCTGACTCCAATCCCGCTCCGAGTGGCCGGCATTGGGGAAAGCGAAGTAGAGGAAGTCGTGTCCATAGCGATAACCGCGTTCGGCGAGGGCTACGGCCATGGCAAGTCCCACCTCGTAGTTGTCGCCCGGCCAGCCGGTATCGATGTAGAAACGGACATCGCGTCGCGGTTCCAGCAGCACTCGCTCCACCAGGTCGTCCTTGTGGGTGAAGGTACTCGACAGGCAGCCTACGCCTCCAAATACGTCGGGCCATTGCCAGGCCATATAGAACGAAACCACTCCACCGAGTGACGATCCCATGACCGCGGTCGCTCGCCGGCCCGGATAGGTGCGGAAGTGAGAATCGATATAAGGCTTAATTTCCTCGACTACGGAGCGTCCGTAGGCCTCGTACCCGGGGCTGGTATATTCCTGCATGCGGTCCGCCGAGTAGATGCCGACCACGATCATCTGCTCAATGGCATTCATACCGTTCAGCAAAGCCAGCTTGTCTTCGACGCCCCAATCCTGTCCCAGAAAGGCTTCCTGGGGAAAGAAAAGATTGCGTCCGTCTTGCATATAGATAACCGGAAAATTGCGGCAGGTATTTTCGTCGTACCCGGCCGGCAGGTACACCCGCAGGCTATGCTGGCGGTTCAGAATCTTTGAATCAAGCGTGATGAGGTCGAGGATGGTTCCCTGCTCCGCCGAGTGAAAGAAAGGGTAGAGGTCACGCGCCTCCTGTCGAGTAGCAACGATGAGCCGATTGGCGCCCTTGGCCCAGAGCAGGCCTGATGGTATCCGCAAGGCCGCTTTTAGATAGACAAACGGATGCGTGGTTTCGACATTGAAATCGGCGAATGCACCGTTGGGATCGACGACGCTGGGAAGGATGTCATGGTCCCAGTCGAGGTCCGTGCGAAGGACGAGTTGGGCACAAATGGCCGGATAGTGGACGCGCAGGCATAGTTCGCGCGCCTCGTGAAGGGAGTACATGTTCGCAGGCGATTCAGATTCCGACATTCTCAAGACAGTCTTTAACGAAGCCTTAACAATCTATACCTTAGGACGGAACCTGCGCTGGATGGCACACCAAGGCCCCCGCGACTGTACCATCGGATTTTCCCTTCGACAACTTATTTACCAGTTGTAGGTTTGAGCCGGGGCTGATAATTTTCCAACGCGTCGGGTTTCAGGGGAAATGGCCTGGCGCCGGGGCGGAGCTGTGCCCAGGTCGAGGAATACCCTGAAGGTAGGAATCGCGACCGATCACGGAAGCCGACGGCCGCACGCGCGACGCCGAAGAGATGAAACGATCATGACCGCCAGGAATTCGGCTGCGACGAACAAAGCCGATACGCAATCACAAGATATCGAACCGTCTTAAGGAGAAGTAGCATGAGTACCACGCAAGTTGCCAAAACAACGACCGACGCAGAACTTGATCTGCTGTGCATCAACACCATCCGCACGCTCTCCATCGACGCAGTACAGGCGGCCAACTCTGGACATCCGGGCACGCCGATGGCGCTGGCGCCGCTGGCCTACACCATCTGGAACCGGGTCATGCGCTTCGATCCCAAGGATCCGATCTGGCCCAATCGCGATCGCTTCGTGCTATCGAACGGTCATGCTTCCATGTTGCTGTGGTCGGTGTTGCACCTCACGCAGACGATGGCGGTAAACGCCGAGTACGAGCTCGTGGGGAAACCTTCGGTGTCGCTTGACGACATTCGTCACTTCCGGCAGATCGGAAGCCACGCGCCGGGACATCCTGAGTACCACCTGGTCTCGGGAGTTGAAACCACGACGGGACCGCTGGGGCAAGGAATTGCGACGAGCGTGGGCATGGCAATCGGCCAGAAGTGGCTCGCCAATCGCTTCAACCAGCCGGGCTTCGACGTCTTCGATTACAACATCTACACCATCTGCGGGGACGGCTGCCTGATGGAAGGCATCGGCTCAGAAGCCGCGTCCCTGGCGGGCCACTTGGAACTCGACAATCTTTGCTGGATCTACGACAACAACCACATCACCATCGAAGGCAACACGCGCATCACCTTCACGGAGGATGTCGCCGTGCGTTTCCTCGCATACGGATGGAATGTGTTGCGGGTCGGTGACGCCAACGACCTGGAGAAGATCGGAGAGGCGCTCACTACCTTCCGCGACACCAAGGGTCGACCTACTTTCATCGTGCTCGACACCCACATCGGGTACGGATCGCCGCACAAGCAAGACACGTCGGCTGCGCACGGCGAACCGCTGGGCGCGGAAGAAGTCCGACTGACCAAGCGCGCATATGGATGGCCGGAAGATGCGCAATTCCTGGTGCCGGACGGCGTCTACGAGCACTTCGAGCAAGGCATTGGCGTGCGTGGTGCGGAAGCGCATAAAGAATGGAACGACCTTTTCGCCAAGTACAAAGCACAATATCCCGACCTGGCAAACGAAGTTGACCTGATGCAGCGCCGTGAGTTGCCGGCCCGCTGGGACAAGAACCTTCCGGTATTTGCCGCCGACGCTAAGGGCATCGCAGGGCGAGATGCGTCGAACAAAGTGCTGAATGTTCTGGCGCAGAATATTCCCTGGTTCCTTGGAGGCTCGGGCGACCTCGCGCCATCCAACAAGACCTCTCTTACCTTTCCCGGCGCAGGCGATTTGCAACCCGACAACTACGGAGGTAAGAACCTGCACTTTGGCATTCGTGAACACGCCATGTGCGCCACTGTGAACGGACTGTCGCTCACCAAGCTGCGCGCTTTCGGCGCTACCTTCTTCATCTTCAGCGATTACGCTCGCGGGGCAATCCGGCTTTCCGCCTTGATGGAAATCCCTTCCATCTTCATCTTCACGCACGACGCCATGGGCGATGGCGAAGACGGCCCTACGCATCAGCCAATCGAACAGCTAGCGTCGCTGCGCGCGATGCCGTGGATGGTCGTGTTACGTCCCGGCGACGCCAACGAGGTGGTCGAGGCTTATCGCTATGTCATGCAACTGAAGCACCAGCCCGCGATCTTGGTATTGTCGCGTCAGGCGTTGCCGACTTTGGATCGCAGTAAATATGCACCTGCATCGGGAGTTGCCAAGGGCGCTTACGTGCTCGCCGATGCACCGGGAGGGAAGCCTGAAGTCATCCTGATCGCAACCGGCAGCGAGGTCAGCCTGGCCGCGGAGGCGCACGAGATGCTGGTCGCGCAAGGCATCAGCTCGCGTGTGGTTTCGATGCCGTCGTGGGACATCTTTGAACGTCAGACGCAGGAATACCGTGACAGCGTTCTGCCGCCCAGCGTGAAGGCGCGCGTGGCGATCGAGCAGGCGTCAACGTTTGGATGGGAGCGTTATGTCGGTGATACTGGCCGGGTGATTGGGATGAAGACCTTCGGAGCCTCGGCGCCACTGAAGGAATTGCAGAAGAAGTTTGGATTCGAGCCGGAGAATGTGGTGGCCGTGGCCAAGGAACTGCTGGGGAGGAAATGATCAGCGAGGCGCATATTTGAGGAGAGCTTGAGGCTTTGAAGGGGCGCAGCTTCAGCCGTGCCGTAGGATGCGGTCCTCGTGATGGCTTTAGCCGCTGAGGGATTTTGGTATTTGGGACGAAGTGCGAGGCCCCCTCCGAGGCTAAAGCCTGACTCCCAAAGGCACGCAATGGCACGGCTGAAAGCCGTGCCCCTTCAAAGCTGGGCGCTTTAGTTGCCAAATTGAGGAATCACGCATGAACATCTACGACACCAAAGAAGGTGTCCGGCTGGTGATGATCCAGCAGAAAAAGGGCCACTGGAACCGCTGGGGCCCATTTTTGTCGGAGCGGGCCTGGGGTACGGTGCGCGAAGATTACAGCGCCGATGGCGACGCCTGGAATTACTTCCCGTTTGACCATGCTCGTTCCCGCACCTACCGCTGGAACGAAGACGGTTTGGCTGGAATATGTGACCGGCACCAGTATCTGTGCTTCGCGCTGGCGCTATGGAACGGCCGCGATCCATTTCTAAAGGAGCGGCTGTTTGGGCTGACCAGTAGCCAGGGCAATCACGGCGAGGACGTCAAGGAATATTACTTCTATCTCGACAACACGCCCACCCACTCCTACATGAAGTATTTGTACAAGTATCCGCAAGCGGAATTTCCCTACCAACAACTGATCACGGTAAATGGCCAACGGACCCGGATGGAACGCGAGTACGAATTGGTCGACACCGGAATTTTTAACGAGGGCCGCTATTTCGATGTGGAGGTGGAGTACGGGAAAGTCGCAGCGGAAGACTTGCTGATCCGTATCAACATCAGTAATCGCGGTCCGGAAGCTGCGGCCATCCAAGTGTTACCGACGCTGTGGTTCCGCAATACCTGGAGCTGGGGACGCGACGATACTTGTCCCTCGATCAGGGCGGCGGCAACTCCAAAGGTGTGCAAAGTTAGACAAGCGATTGCCAGGCACTGGGCATTAGGTGAGTACGTACTGTATTGCTCGGACGCGGACGAATTACTGTTTACCGAAAACCTGACCAACAACGAGCGCATTTACGGCTGCCCGTCGCCGTCGGCTTACGTCAAAGATGCTTTCCATGAATACGTGGTGCACGGCAAGCGCGAGGCGGTTAATCCGGCGGCCACCGGCACCAAGACCGCGGCGCGCTACAGCCGTACCATTGAGGCCGGCAAGACCATCACGGTGGAATTGCGGCTGGCGGCCGCAACCGACGAGCATCTGCTGGAAGATCCGTTCGCGGACTTCGGAGCCTTGCTGACCAAATGCCGGGAGGAGGCCGACGAATTCTACGGGGTGGTACTACCGGAAAAAATGTCGCAGGACGCGAAACTGGTGGCGCGCCAGGCCCTGGCGGGAATGCTGTGGACCAAGGAGTATTACCATTACGTTGTCTCCGACTGGCTCGATGGAGATCCGGGCCAGCCGCCTCCACCTCCGCAGCGTCTGCAAGGACGCAATCACGACTGGAGACATCTGTTTGCCCGCGACGTGATTTCGATGCCGGACAAGTGGGAGTTCCCGTGGTTCGCCACCTGGGACCTGGGCTTCCATGCCGCCACCCTGGCGCATGTCGATCCGTACTTTGCCAAGCAGCAAATCCTGCTGATGCTGCGCGAGTGGTACACCCATCCCAACGGCCAGATTCCCGCGTACGAGTGGGACTTCAACGACGTGAATCCGCCGGTTTTGCCGCTGGCCGCCAGGACCGTCTTTGAAGTGGACCGCGCGATAACCGGGGTGCCTGATTACTCTTTCATGGAACGCGTCTTTCAGAAGATGTTGATCAACTTCACCTGGTGGGTGAACCGTAAGGACGCCCTGGGCAACAATATTTTCCAGGGCGGCTTTCTGGGGATGGACAACATTGGCGTGTTCGACCGCGACAATCTTCCACCGGGATACATGCTGGGGCAGGCGGATGGAACCAGTTGGATGGCCGCATTTGCGAAGAGCATGCTGTCTACCGCACTGCTGCTGGCCGAGCAAAATCCCGACTACGAGGATGTCGCCAGCAAGTTCTGGGAGCACTACATCTACATTGCCAACGCCATGAACAACCTGCGCGACCCGACGAAATCGCTTTGGGATGAGGAAGACGGATTCTTCTATGACCAGCTGATTGCTCCCGACCAGGAGCCCACGCCGGTTCGCGCGCGCACCATGGTGGGATTCGTGCCCATGTTCGGCGCGTCAACTGTGCCGATTGACACGTTCGATCGCTATCCGGATTTTCAGCGGAGGCGCAATTGGTTTATCAAGCACCGGCCCGATTTAATTGACAGTGTTGAGCCCATGGTGGTCGCGGGACCCACCAACCGAGTGATCCTGGGATTAGTACGACCCGACCAGTTACGGCGAATGTTGGGCTACATGCTGGACGAAGATGAATTCCTTTCGCCCTACGGAGTGCGTGCGGTCTCCCGCTATCACCTCGAGCATCCGCTGGTTCTCAACCTGGCGGGCAAGGAATATCGGCTGGACTACGAACCGGGCGAGTCCACCACCGATCTGTTCGGCGGGAACTCGAACTGGCGTGGCCCCATCTGGATGCCGGTGAATGTTCTTATCCTGCTGGCACTGCAGGAATATCATCTGCACTACGGCGACACCTTCAAAGTTGAATGTCCTACGCGCTCGGGCCAGATGAAAAACCTGGCCGAAGTGAGGGAGGAGTTAGCGCGGCGTCTGGCGAACATTTTCTTGCGCGATAAAGACGGCAAGCGGGCCGTCTTCGGCGACTGCGAATTGTTCAACACCGATCCCTATTGGCGAGATCTTATTCCTTTCCACGAGTACTTTCACGGCGACACCGGACGGGGCTGCGGGGCGAGCCACCAGACCGGCTGGACGGGATCGATTGCGCAGATTTTGACTGGCATGAGGGGCAGTCCGCCGCTATAAGGAACTGACGCGGGCCCCAAAGTTTAGCTGGCGATGCAAGCGATGCGTTAGTCCAAAAATCGAGGAGAGATGGTGAGCTTGCCGGATCCGGTCGTCTTCCTGGTTGACGTCGACAATACCCTGCTGAACAACGACCACATTCAAGACGACTTGCGCCAGCACCTGGAGCGTATGTTCGGCGCAGCTTGCCGCAACCGCTACTGGGCCATCCTCGAAGAGCTGATGACGGAGCTTGGGTACCGCGATTATCTTGGCGCCTTGCAACGTTACCGGGTCGAGCATCCCAACGACATTCAGCTGTCGTCCATGTCTTCCTGGCTGGTGGACTATCCATTCGCGAACCGTTTGTATCCAGGGTCGCTGGACGTGATTGAGCAGTTCCGCGCCTGGGGACGGACCGTGATTCTCTCCGACGGCGACGTTGTCTTCCAGCCTCGCAAGGTCGAGCGCTCCGGCATCGCGGAAGCTGTGAAAGGACACGTTCTCATCTACGTCCACAAAGAACTCGCGCTGGACGACGTGGAACGGCGTTACCCGGCGCAGCACTACGTGATGGTAGATGACAAGCTTCGCATCCTTACGGCGATGAAGAAGGTTTGGGGGGAACACGTGACCACGGTATTTCCACGACAGGGCCACTATGCCAACGATGCAACGACGCTGGCAAAATATCCGGCGGCTAACATCAGCGTCGAGCGCGTTGGGGATTTGTTGAACTACGAGTTGACGGATCTGGTGCACCCAAGGGGCGTGGCGCAGTAGAGGGAATTTGACGCCTCAGGAGCTAGCCCGGATTTCTCACCAAGAGCCAGGGGAGTGAAGTTGTGAGGCGAAAAGCATACAGAGAACGTTGGTTACGCGACAATACTCCGGAGATTGGCTTTGGCAACACTGGTGGATAAGGACTTCGCGCTCCGGGCATGGTGATTTAGGACAGAGTTCGGCTGCGGGAGCAAGGCTTGCGACAAGGTTTCGGAAGCAACGGGTTTTCAGCAGCGCAAGGCGAACCAGGCGGTGGCGAACAGGTGCTTCCAGGGATAGGCGTACGAGTAGCGCACCCAGATACGGCGTGCGGTGATGCGCACCTCGGCGGCGATCTTTAGTAAGCGCAGCCGAAGGGTGTCCACCTGTGCCTTGGCCCACTCGGTTCGCGCCAGCGCCAGCCGTCGTAGGGCGTGCAGCAGCACGTAGGCCAAGGAGGAGAAGTACAGCCGCAACTGATTGGCTCGCAGGGTTTCGGTGCTCAGCCGGTCGCTGAACAAGCTCAACTGTTCCTTGATACGGTTCTCCATCTCGCCTCGCGCGCAGTAGAGCTGTTCGTAGAGGGCGCGTGCTTCCCAGTGCTCGACCGACAGCGAGGTCACCAGGAAGCGCGGGTTCTCTCCCTTTTCCAGATGCTCCGCCTTGGCCACCACGCGGCGTCTTCGGCTCCAGCTTTTGCGGGTGCGGTAGAAGAACTGGCTGAAGACCCGCGCCGGCTTTCCGCTTTGCCGGTGTTGCTGTTGGGCCTGGCGGAGAGGCCGAGTGATCTTTTTCCGCAGCCGCTGATTGCGGGCCAAGCCAAAGACGTAATCCACCTGGTGGGTCTCGCACCAGGCCATCAGTTCCTCGCGGCAGAAGCCAGAGTCAGCGCGCACAATGATGCGCGTGCTCTTCCAGCGCGTGCGAATCTGGCCGACGATGCGCTGCAGTTCCTCGACGCTGCCCGCGCTGGCGTCCTGATTGGAGGACCGCAAGCGGGCGCACAGCAGATGATCGCCGCAGAAAATGTACAGCGGCAGATAGCAGTAGTGGCCGTAGTAGCCGTGGAAGAAGCGCGCTTCCTGCTCGCCGTGCAGCGGCGTGTCGGTGACATCCAGGTCGAGCACGATGTGCGCGGGTGGCGCGGGGTGTGCTTCCAGAAAAATATCGACCAGCAAGCCATCCAACTGCTCGGGCGAGTAGGTGATCTTGTGATAGCGCTGGGCGGCCAGGGAATCGACGGGCGTGAGTTCCATGCGGCTCAGCGTGCTCTTGCCCGCCAGCGGCTCTTCCACGTCACGCTTGCCCGCCAACACCGCCAGCAGCGGATCGTGGCGCAACTGTTCGTGATCGTTCAGGTCCTCATAACCCAGAGCCAAGCCAAAAATGCGCTGCCCCAGCATCTCCGGCAGAGGGTGTTCCACCCGCTCCGGATCGCGCCCATCGCGGAAAGCGGCCGCTACGCGGCGCAGTAACCCGATCTTGCGGTCGGCCTGGCGCAACAAGAGCGCCCCGCCATCGGTGGTCATGCGCGCGCCATCAAACTGGGCCATGACTTGTCGTGAAAAATGAGCTGCAAACTGGAACGATTCCTGGCTACACTGTGTCATTATACCATTTTCAATCAAGGTATATAGTAATTTCACAATGACGAAACCAGGAGCGGGCGTTGTCCGGGGTGATGCAAGGGAGAGCCTGGGTAACCGCCTGTTCCAGCGCCTCGGCGGTTCTGGCTTGCAGCGAACGTAAGAACTGTTTCAGTTTCGCCCACGCCAGCTCGATGGGATTCAAGTCGGGAGAATACGGCGGCAGGTACAGCAGTTCGGCTCCCCGAGCTTGGATCAACTCCCGCACCCCACTCACCTTGTGAGCGCTGAGGTTGTCCATTACCACCACGTCGCCGCTTTGCAGAGCCGGACCCAGCACTTGTTCCACGTAGGCCAGGAAGATGTCCCCATCGGTGGCTTCTTCGATGGTCATGGTGGCCAGCAGGCCGCGCAGGCTCAAGGCGCTGAGGATGGTCAGCACCTTCCAATGGCCTTGGGGAATGGCTTCCACTACCCTTTGCCCGCCGCAGGCGCGGGCGTAGCCGCGCGTCATTTGCGTGGTCACTCCGCTCTCATCCAGAAAAATCAGCCGCTCGGCTGCGATCTTGCCGATCGTTTGCCGGAAGGCTTGGCGCCGCTGCTGGTTCGCTTCCGTGTCGCGTTCGCTGGCGTGGAGTGACTTTTTTTCAGCCGCAGACCCATCTGACGCAGCACCTGCCACAGCCGTCCGAGGCTGACATGCAGATGGTGGGCCTTCTCCAGTTTCTGCTGTAACTCGGCTAGCGTTAGATCCGGCTGGGCCTGTACCCAGCCGCGCAACCGCTGCTTGACTTCGGCGGTGACTTTGCGGACCGTGCCGCGCCGCTGCTCCACCCGCTCCATCCGCCCGCTACGCTTACGTTGGGCCGAGATCTTCCACGCCCAGGGCGCGCTCACGGAGAAGCGCTCGGCCAGTTGTTTCAGTGTCCCTTCCCCACGGTCATGCGCCTGCAGCAGCTTGCGCCGCAGATCGTCCCCATACGATTTCGCCATTGCCGGTTTGCCGCAGAGTCTCGCCGCAATCCACTATACACCTACACTGAAAATGCTCTAGAAAGGCCGTCCTTCTCCAGGCAGCTACTACGATTCGACACCGCAGTTATGCCTGAGTTGACGGCCTTTTTCCACTACGAATTACACCTGGCTGTTTACTTCTGGTGAGAAATCCGGGCTAGAGCAAGTTCTGAGTTGCTGTGGTCTCTTTGAAAGGGCACGGCTTTAGCCGTATCGATCGGCGCTATAAATGACTCGGCCTTCAGGCCCTGAGGTACGTTTCCCGCAGCGGCTAAAGCCGATCGCTTCGAGCCATTTTTTCGGCACGCCTGAACAGGTTGCTGAAAAAGCTCGAGCCGCGAGTCTTGTGCCGTCGGCTGAAGCCGACTCAAACAGAAAATAAACGGCTTAGACGCTGGCCTGAAGGTCAGATCTACCCGAATACAGCCAAATTCGGAGTTTTTCCGCAGCCTGTGAAGGCGTGCCCCTTCAAAACGGACACAGCCACTACGAAACCGCTCTGCACTGGAAGATATTGCACTCCCACGGCCCCAATTCCACGTAGAGCCCCGGAGCCAGCATCTCGTTGCCATCGCGGTCATAGGTCGCGCCCGACAGCGCATCGAACAGGCCCCACGTGCCGCCACGCAGCTCCTCCCACGGAACCGGGACGCGAGCTTGAACGTCACCCTCGCTGAGATTGACGAGCACGAGCCGGCGGTCGTCGTCCTTCACCCAGGTCCAGGCCAGGAGATTTTGGCAACTCTGATTATCAGGCCAGCCGGAACACTCGCACAGGCTCCACTCACCATCGTGAAACACAGGAGCGCGGAGGGTCTGCAGGAGTTTCGCGTAGAAAGCCTGTAGTTCCGGGTCGGCGGGTTCGTCGGGACGCCTGGCGAGAAAGACCGGCAACTTCACTTTTCGTCCTTCCAACTGGCCTTCATGAAACAATCTCGCTCCCAGGAGGGTGGCACTTGTCACCGCAACGGCTCGTTCCTTCGCTGGAGAAAATGTGGCCGCAGCGCGGGGTTCGTCGTGGTTCTCGATGAAGCGCAGCAGCTTCTGCTGGTAGACGGGATCGGCCCAGAGGTGAAGCCGGACATTTTCAGCTTTGTCGTGCTCCAGGCGGTCATAGAGCCGCTTGTCGTAGCAGAAGTTGAACCCCTTCTGTTGCAGCTCCCACTCCAGGTCCCAGTAGGCCTCGGCGATGAAGATGAAATCGGGATACGCCTTCTTAACCGGAGGGATGACGTCAGTCCAGTATTCAGTTGACGGCGGCTGACCCGCACGACTGCCCCAGGTGCGCTCGAAGATGGTGTTCAGCAGAAGCATCGCCATGTCACAGCGGACGCCGTCGCACTGTGCCGCAATATCTGAAAGAGTGGCAAGGGCCGCCTGCCGCAGCCCGGGCTGAAAAGCATTGAGTTGGAGAACATCCGGCCACGCCGGGAAGTAGGGATCGCGTCCGCAGGCAAAGACATTCCCATCTACCACAATGTAAGATGCCGGGTCGTTGGTGGCGTCGTCTGCGCTGCCCTGTATGAAGTATTCCGGATGCTCGGCCACCCAGGGATGGTCGGGAGCGACGTGGTTGGGCACAAAATCCAGAACCAACCGCAGGCCTCGCTTGGCGAGTTCCTTGCGGGCGCGGGCCAGACCCTTGGGACCTCCGAGATTCGGATCAACGCTGTAACGGTGCATGCAATAGGGAGATCCAACGTTGTCCTCGGAGCGAAAGTCCGGAAGAGCACGGCGGAAATCGGCGAGCAGATTCTCGTTCCGGTTGGCGATGGCAATGCCGGCGGGGCTTCGCGTCCAAACTCCCATCAGCCAGACGGCATCGAAGCCGTAGTTGGCGATGGTGTCCCACTCGGCCGGCGGCACGGAACCCAGATGAACGGGCCTTCCAGTTTTGCGGCTGAGTTCGGCAAGCCAGACCCAGGTGTTGATCTCATACAATGTGGGATACTGTGGCCAACTGGACATAATTACCTGCTCAGAACACAGTGCTGGTTCACTTGGCTGCGGCTGCCTGCAGCAAGCGCTCCATGGCTTTGGCGAAACCATCGTCCTCGTTGGAGGCGGTAACGAAGGTCGCCGATTTCTGCACTTCGGGACTGGCATTGCCCATAGCGATGCTCACTCCGCTCTTCTTGAACATCAGGACATCGTTGGGCATGTCGCCAATGGTCGCAATCTGGCTGGGCGGGATGTTGCAGAGTTTCGAAAACATCCCCACCACTTCGCCTTTGTTCGCCTTGGGATTCGTCACATCCAGATAATACGGCTGAGAACGGGCGGCTGAAACCCGGCCCGCGCTCCACTCCTGTAAGTCTTTCTCGCAGCGCGCCACGGCTTCGAGATCGTCGCTGACACCGGTCACCTTCACCACGTTATCGGTCAGCGAGTCGAAATCCTTTACCACCGTTGGCTGGAACTTAACCGTCCATGCTTCGCGCGCGACGTGCGGCCCGTCGGCCTTCTTCACGAACCAGTCGCGATCGGTGTAGAGGAAGATATCGAGTCCGTGCTTAACGATGGACTGCACAACCTGGGCAGCCACGTCGGCAGGAAGCAGTTGCTTGGAGACCGGCTCCAGATCAGGCGTGACGACCACCCCACCGTTGAAGCCGGCGATGGGCTCGGTGATTTCCAGGGGCTCGATCAGCATCTTCATACCGCGCGGAGGCCGGCCGCTGGTGATGCCAAAGAGGATCCCGGCATCGTGCAACTTCTTGACCGCTTCGATGGCGCGCGGGGTGAGGACTTTGTCCTGGGTGACGAGCGTGCCGTCGACGTCGGCGATGACGAGGTGAACGGCAAGATTTGGCGTGCTGGATTGAGAGCTCATGGCCGTTTTGTGTTTCTCCTAGAGGCCGGGGCTTTGCTGCATCATTCCACCGTCGGCAAAAATGGTGGTCGCCGTTATGTAGCTGGCGCCGTCTCCGGCGAGGAACGCGACCAGGCTGGCGACTTCCTGCGGTTTGGCCATACGACCCATGGGGATGGCGGCGTTCAGTTTTGCCAGCAACGCTGGGTCCTTCATCGTGACCAGGTTGATTGGGGTAGCGACCGCGCCCGGACCAACGCCAACGACCAGGATGTTGTGGGGGGCGAGCTCGACTCCAGCGGTGCGGGTCAACATGCGCACGCCCCCCTTGGAGAGGCAATACGCGGTGTTGCCGGGCATCGGCCAGTCTTCGTGGACGGAGGTGATATTGATAATTCGCCCCCCGCCGCCCTGCTTGAGCATCTGCCTGGCGGCCAGCTGCGTGCCGAAGAAGGCGCTCTTGAGATTGATGTTGAGCACCTTGTCGTATTGTGCCTCCGTCGTATCGAGGACCGAAGTACGCGTCTCGATGCCGGCGTTGTTCACCATGATGTCGAGGCGGCCCATCTTGGCAACGGCAGTGTCGACCAGCCTCTGCAGGTCTGCAACTTTGCTGACGTCGGCTTCGACGCCGATGGCCTGGTCGCCCAGCTTGCAAATTTGCCGTTCGAGTTCCTCGGTGGCCTCCGGATGGGAGATGTAATCGATGACGATGTTTGCGCCCTGGGCGGCAAGCTCGAGCACGATAGCCTGGCCGATACCACTGTTTCCGCCAGTTACAATTGCGACTTTGTTCTTCAAAGACATTGGGCACCTCAGGAGCAAGGATTTCGCGCGGCCAGAGCTCTACTTCACACGAACACCAGGGTAAGTCAGTAACCTTAACATTTATGGGTGCGGAAGGAGTATCCGGAAGAGGGAATTTTTCCGGGATTTGACATTGCGACGTACAGGCGAGAAAAAGGGCCAACCCCGCCCAGGGTCGGCCCAAAGTGATGCATTGGAATCGATACATGGCGGGCCTCCCCTTGGCAGGGGAGAACTAGCCGTGTCCAACTTTAACCACGGAGTGATACTAGTTGCGTATTCGTTCTACTACCAGAGGCCGTAGTTGGAAAGTGGGCTCTCTTTGGGCAGACCGTTGCAGTCGTTTGGGACCGTTCGCTAAAAGGTTGCACGTCCCTGCGGCGGCGGCGCAAACTGGATCTGACTTTGCAGGCTCAGAAGATCGAGCGCCAGCAAGGATTTCAAGTCCCGAGCCAGTGATCGACGTGCATATTAAGGGCTTAGGCCGCGTGAGATTGCTCCATCTTGTTTTCGCCATCCTTTTTGGATTGGCGCTTGCCGCTCCTCAAGTAATGCGGGCGGCCGACAACCCCGCCTCCATTTCCAAAGCTGAGAACACTGCTGCACACGAAGCTCCCATTGACTTCTGGAATCGCAGGATTGCGGTGATGCGAGGCACACTGGCGGGCGCCGATCCCCAGGATCGTGCTGACCGCGCCATGCAGCGGCTTAGTGAGCTTCCGCTGGAAGCTAATGCCGCCGACATCGAACTGCTTCCGGTCAAGGTCGAGGATCAGGACGGTATCGGGTTCAGCTACAACGGAAAGGTGCTGTTCTTCCTCGGAAAGAATGACTTGGACAAAGAGGCTGGGGAGACGCTTGCGCAGGTTTCCAAGCAGGCGCTGGGAAATCTAGGCGAGGCGCTGGAAGCCCGTCAAGCCGAGCGCTCCTGGCCAGTTATTCGCGGCGGACTGCTTTTCAGCCTTGTGGGCTTCGTGCTGCTCATTGCAGCGATCTTATTGGTCTCGAACATTCACAGGCAGGTGGTCGCCTTTCTGCGCAGTAAAGAACACTCGATTCCCACCCAACTGCGATTGTTCGGAGTGGACCTGCGGCCGCACCTCGCGGCCATGGTGTACGGCTTGGTGCGCACGTTCGCATGGCTCGTCGGCTTCAGCGTTGTCTACCTGTGGCTGACGTTGTCTCTGCGTCGATTTCCGTATACCGAGCCGTGGGGAAAGCAACTCGGCCGCTACGTCATACAACTGTTAGAGGATTTCCTGGGCTCGGCGGTGCATGCCGTGCCAGGTATCTTCGCCGTGGTTGTCATCTTCCTGTTCACGCGCTGGATTGTTCGCCTCGCCAAAGCGTTCTTCGAGCAGGTGGCCACCGGTAATCTTCGCACCACGTGGATGGATGCCGACATTGCGCGGGCCACGCAGCGGATCTTTTCCGCCATTGCGTGGATTTTCGCCCTGGTTGTCGCCTACCCGTACATCCCAGGATCAGGCACTGACGCCTTCAAGGGCATCAGCGTCTTCTTCGGCCTGGTGATTTCGCTCGGCTCCACGGGAATCATCAACCAGATCATGAGCGGACTCTTCGTGGTGTACTCCCGGGCGTTGAAGACGGGCGAATGGGTGCGGGTCAACGATATCGAAGGCGAAGTGCTGGAGGAAGGACTGCTGGCTGCCAAGATCCGAACCGTCGAAGGACAAGAGGTGACGATTCCCAACTCCGTACTGGTGAGCGCGGCAACCACGAATTATTCGCGACTAGGTCATCCCGACGGGATGGTTGCCAGTTCCACAGTGACGATCGGTTATGACGCTCCCTGGCGGCAGGTGCATGGACTGCTAACGCTGGCCGCCGGGCGTACATCCAACGTCCGCAAGCGGCCGGAACCGTATGTGTTGCAGCGGCAACTCTCCGACTTTTACGTTGAGTACACGCTGATTGTGCGGCTGGAAAACGAGCATCTGCGTATTGAGACGCTCTCCGAACTGCATTCGCAGATCCAGGATGCCTTCAATGACGTTGGCGTGCAGATTATGTCGCCGCACTTCATGATGCAGCCCGAAGGGAACGTCGTGGTGCCACCGTCGAAGTGGCATGCGTCGCCGAAACCACCCGGGCTTGGTTCAGCCAAGGCAGCCAAAAGCTCCGAGGCCGGGGGTTAGAACTCATCTCATAAATCGATCAGGGCACGTCTTCAGACGTGCCGCAACGGGTCCAGCAATCTTTGGGCTTTAAGCCCTGAGGGCCCTGTTTTTGCAGGGGCTAAAGCCTCGATCTTTTCTGCGCTTCATTTGGCACGACTGAAAGTCGTGCCCTGATACAACCACGAACGATTTATGAGATGAGGGTAGCTGAATTGAGAGCCTGCGCTCTAGTCGCCACCGTGGGCTGCAACCGCGAGCTTCGGTGACGCTTTCTTCTCCGGCCAGGGCGGCAGGAACTTAACCAGCACCCAAAGAATGACAAACGGAAGGATGGTCAGCACGATCGCAGTCAGCAGTCCTTCGCGCGCTACAAATCCCATCTTGTACGTGGTGTAGCCGAGAAAGCTCTTCGAGAAGAGCTGTCCGCCGATGACTACGTTCCAGCGCATGGCGAAGATGCCGACCATGGTCAGGCATCCGGCGAGCACGTAGACACGCTTGCGCTGTACCTCCGCCAGCTTCAGTACCTGGGTCGCTCCCAATAGCAAGATCGGCAGGAGTGTACCCAGCAGAATTTGCAGCACCACCTGCGAGAAGTACAGCCGAGTGTGGACCATGAAGTCGAGACTTCGAAAGGATTCATCGGCTTCGTAAATGCGGTGGATCAAGTCCAGCATCTCCAGGCTGAAGTCGATGATGAAGGTGTAGAAAAGGTACTTCGCTACGGTGTCGACGCAGCGCATGTCGATGGGCTCGCGGCGAATCCGGCACACCAGCATGTACAGCAACATAACGATGGCAATGCCTGAGACCATGGCGGAGAAAAGGAACACCACGGGCATCAGTGGCGACGACCACCATGGATTCGCTTTTACCGAGCCAAAAATAAAACCTACATATCCGTGCAGTAGAAATGCGGAGGGAATGCCGATCACCGTGATCAGCCAGCCTACCCGATCGTCAATCTGCAGTGCGCGCTCACTGATGTTGCTGGAGCCGAGCGTCAGCGCGCGATAGACCAACCGCTTCCAACCGGTCGCGCACTGCGACATCACAACGATGTCGCGGCGATAGTCGAGCCAGATTTCCACCACCAGCACGGCCAGCAGATACCACAGATATACAAAGCCGAACATGGCCATGGCGGAGGAGCCGTGCGGAGTCAGATACATCTCGAACGAACGCTCGGGATGTCCCAAGTGCAACTGCAACGGCAGCGGTGCGACGATCAAGAAGGCAAGAGCGGTCAATAGGGCCAGACGATAGGTGGGTTTCACTGCCTCCACCCGGAAGACCCGTTCGAGCGATGCCAGAATGAATGCGCCGGCCACCAGTCCGGTGAGGAACGGGTACAGCACAATCAGCACGCTCCACTGGAGTTCCACTTCGTTCGGATACATGAAGCCTTCAACCGGGATCTGCAATGGGAACTCCTTATCGCACCGAGCCATCCAGGCCGTTATAAAACAGCTTGGAGCGAGTGGCTAAGTAAGGTTTCAAAACCTGCACAGCATGAGTCTTCAAGAACTCATGAATGGGATCGTTGGGATTCTTTAGGTCGGCGAGCTGGCGAGCGCCCGTCGGACAGGTTTCGCAGCAGGCGGTGGTGAGTCCTTTGGTGATCCGGTGATAGCACAGCGTGCATTTCTGCGCGGTTTCTTTCTTGGGATCGACGAAGCGGCAGCCATAGGGGCAGGCCTGCACGCAGTAGCGGCAGCCCAAGCAGTATGTCTGGTCCACCAGAACTACGCCGTCGGGACTGACAAATGTTGCGCCCACCGGACAGACTTGTGTGCAGGGCGAGTCCGCGCAGTGATTGCACATCTTGGGCACGAAGAAGTTCTTCCCATCGCTTACCGTAGCGGGCGGGAATCCGTTTTTGCCCCCGTCGGGCGAATCCACCGTGGGATTTTCCAGGTTCCAACCGGAAACGGGAACGTGGTAGCGTTCCACCCATGTACGGAAATAGCCGTCGGGGACATCGTTCTCTAACTGGCAGGCGCGGACGCAACTGCCGCAGCCGATGCACTTGGTGATGTCCACCAACATTCCCCACCAGTGGTCGGTCATGTTGTAGTTGGGCGAGGCCTCGGGAGTTCCCGCAATAATGCTGTCCCATGCAATCGCAGCTGCCGGCAACAGAATGAGCATCTGACGGCGAGTCATGTTCATTGGCTACCTCCGGCGGCGGCAACAATTGCCGGACTGTGTGGCTGGTGGCAGGTGTTGCAGGCGGCGCCGTTGGAATGGTCGGCGGAGACGACCTGCGGGAAAGTTTTGGGCTTGGCCAAATTTGCCTCGTGACAGCGCACGCACAGCACGGCGGTGTCGAGTTTTGCCGGCTGTACCGACGCCGGATCGTCGGCATGTTTGGCGAGCGGTCCGTGGCACGACTCGCACGCAACGCCCTTGTGCACGCCCTTGCTTTTCACTTCCAGAACTTCGGAATGACAGCCCTCGCAGACCTGATGGCCGGCGTAGGAAACCGGCCGCGCTGCGATCTCGGCGATAGCGTTGCCCCGATAATGCCCGTACTGCCCAAAGCTGCGAGGCACAAGAAAGCCGCGCACAACCAGGAACAAAACGGCTCCCGCGAGAAAGACCGATGCCAAACGGAAAAGATGACCGGCGTCTTTGAAGATCTTCATAACAGTATTCGCAACGAGCTGTTCAGCAGGCCGCGCCTAACGACATCAGGGATGGAGCGACAGAAGTCGAGAATGATTACCGGGTTGCTGAGCCGATACACTGCTGCTTTTTTCATGCCTCTACCTGGGCCGGGCGATTCTCTGAAGCTGCTGTCTAGATATCGGAGAATGTCTCAGGCTTCTGTGTCCCGGATCACATACCGTGGTGACATGGCTCCGGATAAGGCGAGTTGCTCTGGTCACAGGGCGACGCTTGCCTCTGCTACGATGTGAGCGCGCAAGATCAAAGCAGACAGATCTGGAGAGATTCGAGCGAATGCCAACTCAGGGGCGTGTTGCACGAGCTGTTGTAATCCACCTATTCTTCGTCGCTGCGGTGCTGATCGCAGTTCCGGCTTTCGGCACAACCGTGGTGGCGTTGATTGATAAGAAGCACCACCGGGTCGTGCTTGCGTCCGATAGTCTTTTTCGCCTCACTTATGCAGGAACGACCTTTCAAGAATGCAAGATCATCAGCCAGGACGGCTGCAGCTTCGCGATGGCTGGACTGCTCAATAAGAAATCGCCTCCTCTTGACATCAAGGAACTGGCCGAAGCCGCGTGCGCTACTCCGGGCGACTTGAACCAAAAAGCCGACGCCTTTATGACGCAGGCCACGGATCCGGTTACTACCGCGGCCGACTTTCTCCGCGCCAACGAACCCCAGTTTTATGGCGACATCGTAACTAACAATGCCGGACAATTGGTCATGGTGGCCTTTGCCGGCGCGCCCAAGGGTAACCCGTCGATCCTGGTTCGTGGGTTCAAGATTGACGCGAAGGGCGGCCTTACTCCGCTCTCATACGGTGTGGTCGCGCCGCATGATTTGGGCTACTTTGCCGGATTTACGAACAACATCGCTGCCTACATCAAGGCGCACCCACAATGGGTACACATGGACAAGGTGGCTGCCGCTCGAATGTTCCTGGAATTGGAGATTGCCGCACACCCGGAAGGCGTGGGTCCGCCTGTCTCTATTTTGACCATCGATAAGCACAATCGGCAAAAGTGGATTTCGCCCGGGCTGTGCACGGCTCCGGCAGCGGCTGAGCCAGCCACACCAGCAAGTGAATGAATGAGGCTTCTTGCGGGATCGGGTAGTGCCGGCGCTTCAGCCAATAACGCAAGAACGGCCTTAGGCCTAGGGACATTTCATAAACAGGCTACGTTAGCGGCTTCAGACGAAGTACCTCAGGCTAAAGTCCGCTTTACAAAGCCATGTTAACGTGGGTCTGAAGGGCCGCACTACCCGAACGGTCGCTACTATGGGAGTTTTGAGCAGCCTGACCCCAATGCTCGCCACTATAGGAGTTTCGAGCAGCCTGTAAAGGTCGTTCCTTGATACAAGTCAGGTCGATCTGTACGATGAGTCCGCGCCACCGATGGGAACGCTGAGACAGGACTTCCGATACGGACTAAGAATGCTGCGCAAGAGTCCGGGCTTCACCGCCGTTGCGGTGATCACCTTGGCGCTGGCCATTGGCGCCAATACGGCGATCTTTTCCGTGCTGTATCCAGCGCTGCTGCGGCCTTTGCCGTACCAACAACCGGACCGGCTGGTGACTCTGGGAGAGAACCGGCCGCAGCTTCCCTGCTGCAGTTACACTTCGTCGTATCCGGATTATCTCGACTGGAAGCGCGTTGCGAAAAGCTTCGCCTCGCTCGCCGGCTTTGCCGACGACAGTTTTGTCCTTACTGGAAACGGCGACCCCAAGACCATCTACAGCGCCATGGTGACGCCGAATTTCTTCTCGACGTTGGGCGTGAAGCCCATGCTGGGCCGCGATTTCGTTGAGGGTGAAGACCTGCATGAAAGTTCCGGCCCGGCCGTCGCGATCCTGAGTTACAGATTGTGGCGAAACGATTTTGCCGCCGATCCGCACGTACTCGGCCGGGTCATTCGCCTGGACAACAAGCCGGTCACAGTGGTCGGCGTTCTGCCGCGAGACTTTGAATTTGCGCCCGAAGGCTCGGCGCTGCTCTGGGTCCCCATCTACACCACCGCGTACACGGCATCGGCGCGAAGTCTGCGCTGGCTGAACGTGATCGGACGTCTGGCTCCGGGCGTCACCGTGGAGCAGGCGCGAGCTGAGATGCAGGGCATCGCGGCACAACTGGCGCAGGAATATCCGCAGGAAGACGCGTCGGTCTTCGTCACCGTGGGCAGCTTGCGCGATGAGATTGTTGGCAACATTCGGCCACTGCTGCTGATCCTGTTTGGAGCGGTGAGCTTTGTGCTGCTGATCGCGTGCGCCAACGTCGCCAACCTGCTGATGACTCGCTCGATCGATCGCCGGCGGGAGTTCGCGGTGCGCGCGGCCCTGGGCGCGGGCCGCATCCATTTGCTGGCCCAACTGCTCACGGAAAGCCTGCTGCTGGCGACCATGGGCGCGGTGCTCGGCGTGGTGGGAGCGGTGGTGGGAGTACGCATGCTGGTCAGCGCAATTCCCGAGGCGCAGCTGCAGGCGATGCCGTTCCTTGCGGACGCAGGCATTAATCTGCCGGTGCTGGGCTTCGTCTGCGCCATTACCGTGATTACGGCGATTCTGTTTGGCGTGGGCCCAGGCTTTGCCGTTCCGCAAACTCCGCTGAGCGAAGTACTGAAGGACGAATCGCGAGGCGGAACCAGCGGCGCGCAGGCGCGACTTCGCAATCTGGTGGTGATTGGCGAAATCGCTCTGTCCATGATGCTGCTCATCGGCGGCGGCCTGATGCTGCAAAGTCTTCGCAAGCTGCTGAAGCAAGACCCTGGCTTCGACGCTCAACATCTGTTGACCTTCGGCGTCAATCTTCCGGGTGCGTCGTATCCGCGGGGCAAGGAGTGGCCGTTTGCCGATCCCGCCGGCCTTCGCTTCGAGCATGAGTTTGTGGAGCGGCTGCGCAATGTGCCGGGAGTGCTGGGAGTGTCGGCGGTAAGCGGGCTGCCCGCCACGGAGCATCGCAGCCGAAACCGCTTCGTGATCGAAGGCCGGAGCACCACCGAAGGCCAGGAAGAAGCTTGCACCACCCGGCGCGTAGGCGCGGAATACTTCGCAGTCATGAAAATCCCACTGCTGGCCGGGCGGGCCTTCACTGCGGCGGACACGCAGGACGCGCCGCCGGTGGCCATCGTCAACCAGGCTTGGGTAAAGCGTTACTCCGCCGATCGGAATGCTATCGGCCAGCGAGTGCGGCTGACGTTTTCGCCCAGTGAGCCGTTCCGCCAGATCGTCGGCGTCATTGGTGACGTAGCGGAAGATACCCTAGCTTCCCCGCCGCCGCCGGTCATGTACTTTCCGCTGGACCAGGATTCCGGATACACCATCTTCCTCGGTTACGTGGTGCGAAGCCGGCAAGATCCGCAGGGATTGGTAATGTCGGTGCGCATGGTTTTGCGCGGACTCGATCCGCAACTGGCCATCGTGGAACCGCGAACCATGGAGCAGATCTTCAATCAGTCGGCGTCCGTGTTCCTGCGACGCTATCCGTTCTATCTAATCGGCTGCTTTGCAGCGCTGGCGATGGTCCTGGCCATGATCGGGCTCTACGGGTTAATTTCGTACTCGGTGCTGCGGCGCACGCGCGAGATCGGCATTCGCCTGGCACTGGGAGCGCAACGCGAAGACATTCTGCGGCTGATTCTGCGCCAAGGCGTGATGGCAACGGCGATCGGAGTGGGCATTGGATTGGTCGCCGGGCTGGCGTCGGTGCGCGTCCTGGCGAGCCTACTGTACGGCATCGACGTGGGCGATTGGATCATCTTCGCCGGCGTCGCTATTTTCCTGGCCGCAGTCGCCATTACGGCGTCGTACGTTCCTGCGCGCCGGGCAACGCAGGTGGATCCCATGGTGGCGCTGCGCAACGAGTAGTCGCGGGCAGAAACACGATCAGCCCGCTTGCGGTACCATGTCCGGCATGTTTCGCACACCGACATTCGTTGTTTGGCTTCTGCTGCTGGGTTTTGCCCTGACGTCCACGGCATGCGCCAAGCATCGTCAAAGCAGTGCCGACAACACGCCGGGCAGCTTTGACTATTATCTGCTCACGCTGTCGTGGGCGCCGGAGTTTTGCGCCACGCATCCTGGCAACACCTCGTCGAGCGAGTGCGATCCCAAGCGGCACTTTGGTTTCGTCGTGCATGGAATGTGGCCGGAAAACGACAATGGTTCTTATCCGCAATATTGCGCTCCGGCGCAGCCGGTTGCGCAGTCAACCGTGCAGCAGATGCTACCCATCATGCCGGCCCGCGGACTCATTCAGCACGAGTGGGCCACGCATGGCACGTGCAGCGGCCTGGCAGCGCAGGATTATTTTGCCGACATCCAGAAAGCGTTTCACCAGCTGCAAATTCCGGAGGAATATCGCTCACCATCGCACGCGATTCAGGCGAGCCCGTCGGAGATCGAGAAGAAGTTTGCCGACGCCAACCACGCGCCGGCGGGCGCGTTTCGCGTCTCGTGCAGCGGGACAGCAATTCGTCGCCATTGAAGAGTGCCTGACGAAAGACTTGCAGTATCGCCAGTGCGGTTCCGGACTGCGCGACTGCCGCGCTTCGCAGGTAACCATCCAGCCAACGCCATAGAAATCGAATGCCGTGATTGCTTCGGCAGGATTTCCCCTGGTTCTCGTGGGCCGCAATAAATTAAGTTATGGCGTGATGTTGAACACGGCACTCGGACCGCTGCGATCGCGCAGGGGGTCACTCCAATGGATAGAAAGGCCGATACCCAATCTCATCTTAAGATATCGGCCGATGTAGAGCCGCACAATTTCAGCTAAGGTATGATCTCGAACGCCGTGCCCCCAGGGTAACCGTAAGCGCCGCCAAATTCGGTCGTGCCGTAGAGATTGCCGGCCGCATCGATGATCACGCCGGCCATGGGGGCAGACCCGTCCGCACCGTCGTTGTTGAAGCTATGCAGTATCTGCTCCGTCCAGCCCCCGCCGGTGGGCGTCAACTCGAACACCGTCCCGAAGTTATAAATGCCGCCATCGTGCGTCGTGCCGTAGAGATTGCCGGCGGCATCGAAGATCAGGCCGATCCAGCACGAGGGCTGCCACCCGTCCACGCCGTCGTTGTTGAACCTGTGCAGCACCTTCTCAGTCCAGCCCCCTCCCGCTGCGTGAGAGAAGCGGGTCAACTCGAACACCGTCCCGTAGCTGCCAGGGCCGCCGCCCCAGCTAGTGGTGCCGTAGAGATTGCCGGCGGCATCCATGATCAAGCCGGCGTCGGGGAAAGCCCCGTCCGTGCCGTTGCCGAAGCTATGCAGCACCTTCTCCACCCAGCCCCCGTCAGCTTGCGGCGTCAACTCGAACACCGTCCCACAGCCCTCCGGCGGGCCGGGTGGGCAGTTGTAAGCGCCGCCCATCCACGTCGTGCCGTAGAGATTGCCGGTGGCATCCATGATTAGGGTGCCGGGCCCGACTCCGCCCGTGTCGTAGTGGTTGAAGCTATACAGCACCTTCTCCGTCCAGCCCCCGCCTGTGGGCGTCAACTCGAACACTGTCCCGTTGTCATAAATGCCGCCAGCCATGGTCGTGCCGTAGAGATTGCCGGCGGCATCGAAGATCAGGCCGGCATAGGGGAAGGCTCCGTCCGTACCGTTGCCGAAGCTATACAGCACCTTCTCCGTCCAGCCCCCGCCCGCTGCGTGAGGGCTGCGGGTCAACTCGAATACCGTTCCGGAACCGTAAGCGCCGCCGTGGTCGGTGGCGCCGTAAAGATTGCCGTTCTTATCCAAGATCAGACTGAACTGAGCAGACAACCCGTCCACGCCGTCGTTGTTGAAGTTGTGCAGCACCTGCTCCGTCCAGCCTCCACCCGCTTGCGGCGTCAACTCGAACACCATCCCGTCGCCGTAAGTGCCGCCGTCTTCGGTCGCGCCGTAGAGATTGCCGGCGCTATCCAAGGTCAGGCCCGCCCGGATGTCAGCCCCGTCCGTGCCACTGCCGAAGCTATGCAGCACCTTTTCTTGGGTAACCGCCCAGGTGCTCGGAACAAACAGAGTTACAGTAAGGACCGCCAGGATCGCTATTAGGCCGATGTGAAATCCTTTGCTTTGCATGGTAATTCTCCTCTGGACGTGAACATGTCCAGAAGTTGAGGGACATATTCGCGAATATCTTGTTGACCTTTGAAACGCTCTCCAGACGGAGATGCTTATTTCTCGCCGCTAGCGAGCGATGGAAGTGGAGTGAAAGAGCCTGGGAACTCTTCTCCGAAGAAACCCATCAGAATTTAACGCCCGCGCCATGTCGTCTGTCAGTGACTCTTGCTACCGCAGGTGGTGACAGCATCGTTCTAACGAGTGCGATCCTCTGGCTGCTTTTGTCGTGGAAACGGCAGACCAGGCGGGTTGCCAACAAGAAGCTTCGAACAGAGTTTTTCCTAATAGCCGTTGCGAACCGGCAATTACACAAATCCCAAGACGGGATGCCCGGCCCGGTCACTTGTGATATGGCGATGTTACGCAACGGGCGAACCGTCGCCGTTCTGACGCCGGGCGCTTGGGAGAGGAAGATGGTAAGGAACAGAATCCAGTGTCGAGCCTGCCATCCCAGGTTGGCCCAAAAGATGGGCGAACCTGGGGCACCCGCCGGACACGACGGCATTCGTGTTTCGGTGTACCAAATAGGGCAAGCGTCACGCTTCTTTACAGGAAAGTTCCCCACTTGCCTAGGAGTTGCACGTCCTACCAGCGATGATTACCAGTAGCTAAGGTATTTTCCGACTGAAAAGGGGGCGGCCGTGAACTGGAAACGAATCGCAACCGTCGCAACACTGTTGCTGGTCTCCGCTGTTGGCGGTTATCAGTTAAAGGTCAACGCACAACAGCAATTTCCCCCGCCTTGTACCGTGGTGGTTCCCGCTGAATGGGGCAAATACCGGGGGAACGCCATTGGGAGCGGTCTGGTATTTGAAGACAAGAATGGCACTCTCCGGATTATCCAGCAGCTCCCCTGCACCCTGGACGGAACTCCGAACGGCCCGCCGCGTGTGATAGCGGAAATCCGTCGGAAGTAAGCTGATGAGCCTTTTCGAAAATCGCAGCCGGATGCCCCAGGTCTCGCGGGGTTCGAGACCCGTGCCGACTACCGTCACAGCAGCTCGCCAATTTCACTTCGAGCGATGCTTCTCCCAGGTCTGGAAATCGCCAGACCTGGGCACCCAGACTTCATCTAGATACTCGAGCCATCTTGGTCTGACTACTTCGTTAGATTCGGAGTGGAAGCAGGCAGCGACCCGGCAGCTCCGACTACAAAGTTTTGTGCCAGGCGCTCGCTGAAGCCGCAGAGAAAGCCGATGGCCCAAGCTATGTAGTATCCATTTTGTCCGTCGAGGTCGATGCTGTGAAACGAAACCATGCCGGACTTGATGGTGCAAAAGGCCAGTACCGCTACCAGGACGGAGATTATGGGCCGTGTGACTAAGGAGACGTACATCATCAGCGGCGTCAGTGTGGGGTCGGAAAGGAACGAACGGATCCGCGCCATGATACTAACCACGCTGCCCAGGAATGCCGCGTGGGCTGTCAGCAGCAGCTCGTTGAACGACGGCCCTCTCAACACCTGCAATAGCCGTATGTCGGTGTTACCGGCACTGGTGGCAAGAAATATCAACTTGACGCCACCACTCATGACCAGCATGAAAGCGAACGACATGACGAAGATGGTCAGCAAGGCCGACAGGATGGCATTGAGCAGCGTCTTTCCGCAAAGGAACAATAGAAGTCTCGACAAACCTCCAACATACTTGTCGTTCACTGCAGCCAGATCCCGCCGGAGACTCCTGATCAGTTCCAGGTTCGGTTGATGGGCTTGCAAGAGACTATAAGCGAGTTCGAAGAATACTCGATTCTGGTCTACCGCATTAGGCGGCATTACGTTCAGGAGCCTGGTAAGTCCTGCGATTTCGATGGCGACATCGCCATCTACGTCGGTGGCGAGTCTGGGTCCAATACTGTCGCACAGCGAGCGCACAAAAGCCTGGTAGATGAGGGGATTGTCAAACGATCCCGTCACTTCATTCGGCTGCACGCCACGCGCTTCCAAGGGCTTGCCGTGGTCGGGTGATGACCGGGAAGGGGCGCCGTCATTGGTCTCGCTCATGGCCGGTATGTCTCGCCGCGCGGCGTTACCTCAAGGCAGTCCGGCTAGACAGATATCCCGTAGCCGCTGACGAGGCCATATTGCCAACGCGACGAAGAGGGTAATCCTCGGGCGACAAAGATTATGGGGCAATTGGGCTGAGCGGGCTAGTCCCGTGCCTGGTGCTGGCCCAGCGAGTTCCCTATCCTATCCCACGTTGGCCCAAAACAAGGGCGGACCTGGGGCAAGCCACCATTACGCCCAACGATCTCGAACCCTGCACGATTTCGCTTGATTGCTGCCGCGGAAGATGCATAATGTTTCGGCCAACTGGTCTGGCAATACCCTCCTGCGTTGCGCCCGCACGGAAGACAGCAGTCGAGGAGAGCTACCATGAGTATCCAACAGCACAGTTCAGTTTTAATTTCCAATGTCAACTTGCGCAGCAGAGCCATCGCGATCTTGGTGGCGTTGCTGTGCAGCGCGATTGTCGTTGTTCCTGCAATGCAGGCGCAGACGTTCGAGGTCATTCACACCTTCACCGGTGGCAACGACGGCAGCATACCTCTCGCGGGGCTGACGATCGATCGCGCTGGCAATCTTTACGGCACGGCCAGCGGCGGCGGCGTCACCGGTCCTTGCGGCAGCTATGGCTGCGGCATCGCGTTTCGGCTGAAGTCGTCGCCTTCAGGGTGGACGATGACGCCGCTGCATGCTTTTCAGAAGGGGACCGACGGAGCCAATCCTGAGGCGCGCATGATCTTGACATCCGATGGCGCGCTCTACGGCACCACGCTCTATGGGGGCGGCCACACCTGCTATTACTGGACCTGCGGCACCGTGTTCAAGCTGACGCCTTCACCCACCGTCTGCAAAACTCCGCTTTGTGCGTGGAATGAGACCGTCATCTATCGTTTCGTGGGGCAGCCGTATGCTGGTAATCCCGGCGCCGGGCCGCTGACCTTGGATCACGCGGGCAATCTCTACGGCACTGCGGCGGGAGGAGCGGATGAACACGGCGTCATCTACGAACTGATATCGTCTGGAGGGACGTGGTCGGAAAGCGATATCGGCCGTGAAGATAACGGCGCCAGCGGCGTTGTTTTCGACAGCGCAGGCAATCTTTACGGCACCAACACAGGTGAGGGTTACGGCGGGATTTACCAGTTGTCTCCCTCGGGCATCGGTTGGAGCCAGCACCAGCTCTACAGCATCATCAACGTGCCGGAAGATGGTTACGACACCAACGGCGGCGTGATCCTCGACAGCTCGGGGAATATCTACGGGGGTACGCTCGAGGAGGGCCCCGGCAACGGGGGCACTGTTTACGAGCTGGCAGCCGGGACGTGGAACTATTCTGTGCTGTATGCCTTCACCGAAGGGGAAGGGCCGGACGAAAGCCTAACCATGGACGCGGTCGGCAATATTTACGGCACGACGTGGGGAGATGGCACAAACTTCTTCGGCAACGTCTTCAAGTTGGCTCCTTCGGCGAATGGCTGGGTCTATACCGACCTATACGACTTTACTGGCGGCAGCGATGGAGCTAATCCAGTCAGCAACGTTGTTATCGACGCGCAAGGCAATCTCTACGGCACCGCCTCGAACGGTGGTGACAATTCGAAATGTGTCCGCACGTACAACCGCGGTTGCGGCACTGTCTGGAAGATCACGCCGTAGATAACGTCGGCCTTCCACCCCGAATTGCGTTGACACAATCCGTACGACCGCGTCCGATGCACGGGAGGATACTGTGAATCGTAAAGTGACAGTTCTGCTCGCGGTGATTCTGCTGTTCGGGGTGGTCCCGGCTTTCAGTCAAAGCAATCCATCGGTGGCTAAGGAAGTGGGCGGCAACTTTGTCGACGTAAACCGCAAGCTGCTGGACATGGCCAAGGATTTTCCCGAGGACAAGTATGGCTTTCGACTGAAGCCGGAGATGCGCAGCTTTCACGACGTCCTGGTACACATAGCATCCGGCAATGTATACGCCGCGAAAGCCGGGCGCGGCGAAAAGGTGAAGTGGGACGAACTGAATCCCAAAGACTATCCGAGCAAGGCAGCCGTGGTGGCGCTGTTCGAGAAGTCGGCGGCAGATGCTGCGGCCGTCCTGAAATCGTGGCCGGAGGCGAAGTTCACCAAGACGGTCGAGCCCTGGATTGACGTCACCGAGCACTCCGGCGAGCACTACGGACTGCTGGTTGCCTACTACCGCGCCAACGGGATGGTGCCTCCCGAGTCGCGGTCGAAAAAATAAACTGCGCCGGAATCCCGGCTTACTGCCCGACCACGAACAGATGGCCGGCGTTCTGGGTGTACACTTTCCCGTCTCCCCCAATAGAGAGCGGAGTGTACGCGGCGCCCAAGGCCTCCAGCAGGAAGATTTTTTGCTGCCATTGCGTGAAGACACCGTGATGACCTTGCGGAACGGTATAGACACTTCCGTCTTCGCTGGTCAGATAGACCAACCCATTGACGTCAATCACCGGCGCATTGACACACCATTCGTAGCCGTTGGGATGCTGGCGGTCGATGGTCGTATTCTTGAATGACCATTCCACCTGCAGATTAGCGTCGAGCTGGGAAACATAATACGGCCCATCCGGCACTGGCGTGCAAACCGGACTACTGTAGAAGCAGTATGCCGGCGACGGATAGTGGTTATCTTTAATCACGATCGAATAGGTGCCGTCATGCTGGTACACTCCCGCCGTCGAGTCCCAGCCGAAGCCGTAAGCGTTGGCGAAATTTCCGTGAGTATCGAAATGAAACAGGTGGCCCCGTTGGTAGTTGAAATTGTCGGTGGCGCCGAAGACTACCGATCCATCCGGTAATACAGTTGGCGTCGATGACGCTTCATCGATGACGGTAGCCGATCCTCTGGCGTTGGTCGTCGGATCGACTCCCACCACCGTGCCAAAGCGGCAAGAGTTGGGAAGATTGGTCACTCCCTGGGGAGCGATCGGTAACAGCACGCCGCAGCCATCGGTCAAGCGATACTGCATGGAGGAGGCCCACTTCGGCGTGAGGTCGGGATTTACCGCGATCATGTAAGTGACCTGCGAGTCGAAGTGCGCGACGCTCACGGTATATACGGTGCCGTCGAGCGCAACCGCAGGAGCGATGTTCACTCCGGGGCGCTGCGATCCACAGAGTTGTGTTGGCGGGGCGACAACTCCCGGCGGCGGCCATGGGAGAAGCGATGCACCATTGGGCAGATCGTAGAATCCGCCCTCGCAGCGCGAGGAAGTTCCGGGAGGCGCATTCGGCACGAGGGTTGCATAAGTTACGGTGGAAGCAGTGTCGCCCGGGGTGATCTTCACCAGCCACGCGTTGACAACATCATTTTGTCCCCAAGGATTGCCATTGATGTTCAGCTCGATGACGTTGTAGTAGATGTTGCCGTTGGCATCGGCGGTCAGCGGGCCGGACACGAACGTGTTGGCAGCGGTAATTCCTCCGCCGCTGAACGGATTAATGTGGGTTTGGGTTTGCCCGGTTGCGGTGTTCACTTTCCATACCGTGCCCGCCGCGCCGGGAACATAGAGGAATCCGTTTGCCAAGGCGGGATGAAAGACCGGCTCCCAACCTTGCAACCACCATAACCCTGCAGGAAATTCGTGGCATTCGGCTCCGGCTTCCAATCGGTGGGATAGGTCCAAATGACTACCGGATTGTCTCCCTTGCCAGTCGCGCCGCACCACATTCCACTGAATCCGGTTCCATGCATTCGGTCCACAGGGGAAACCGTAGACCCAATACTCCACGTTGGCTCGCAGGAAGGATAACGTCCGCTCTTCTGCACCATGTAAAAGCTGTTGCCATCGATAAGCGTGGACTGATAGTGCGCCAGCAACTCGCCCCCAGACTCGGCCTGTTCCTGCGGGACAAAGGGATCGTAGATGATGTCAGCAAGTTTGTTGTTGATCTGTTGTCCAGCAATGCTGACCATGCCCTGGTGTTGTGCATTCTGGCCCCATTGCGACCAGAAGGCCTGCTCCGTGTCGAAACCAGTGAGCAGCAAAACTCCAAGAGCAACTAGAAGAACCAGCGCGGCGAGAGATAAGCGGTTCATGGGCACCTCCGAGTTATATGGCGGGAGCAGCTGTAGGTCGGAGAGTATAGCCCACTTTTGCTGTGGGGCGGGGCTAAAATCGCGCAGTTGTGGGGCGGGCGCCAGTCAAGTCGGGAAGAGCCGTTCAAATACCAGGTTGCGGAAGAAATGGTCTATCAGAAGCCCGAGAGGCCTGGTCGCAAGAATGTATTCACCACTGATGGCAATTGTCGGGATATCAGGAAACCTGCGCCGGACGATTGAAAGTAGCTCAAATCCCGACATGCCGGCCATTCTTAAATCACAAAGAATCACTATCCTGCACGACGTGTTAGGGCTTCAGATCCCATTCTTTGAGCTTCTTCGCAGCGGTTCCAAACGGGCCGAGCTGGTAGACGGCTGCGCCCGCTGGTGAGAAGCTGAATGGTTCAAACGGCTCGGCCAGCATTTTGTCGAGGTATTCCCGAGGGGCGACGCCGGTGCTGACGTGCGGATTGAAGTTTTCTCCGGACATCTTCGGTACAAACGTTGACACGTATTGGATGAGGGCCGCGTCACTTCCCGGATCGTCGTGGAGTGCAGTGAACGCTCCGATAGGTCCGGTTTCTACTGTAAACGGCTTCACCGCGGCGATGATATCCGCCTGGAGCTTCAAGATCTCCGGTGTCGGCTTGGCACAAATGCCTGCGACGCCCAGCGCACCGGCCGGAGCATAGTAATACTTGAACGCCTCCAACTTCATGTTGTTCACATTGGCGTTGGTCAGAACCTTTCCGGCGGCAGCATAGACATTGTCGAGATCCGCAGTGCGAACGAAACGCTGAACCAGTGTGATATGGGGACGGTGGGTCGCGTCCAGAGCGAAACCTGTAGGAAAGACCGCCAACAGGCGAGCGTTGTTGGCTTCGGCATGACGGAGCATGGTGGCGTCCGGCTCCAGCAGGATGTCAATCGCCGTTACCGCAGCGGGGTCAGCGGCTAAGGCAAAGTTAGTAAACAGCAAAAGGGACAGCAGAGTCTTGGTCAGTTGGCTTTTCATCGATCTCCACCTGAGGGGAGGGCTAGTGGGACATTTCGACCGAAGCACCCCACCGCGCTCCTGTGCTACTTCGATCCACCGCTCTCCTGAAGCTGCTTCATGACCTCATCCATGTTGAACGCGGCTGCCTTCTGCCGCGGCGGATAGTCCTTAAGCGTCATCAGGAACTGGCCCACGTAATCTTGCGCCGGGACCAACAAGTAGGCGTGATCCAGCAGCCAGTCGTAGTAGGTGTTGGAAGTGATGTTCGCCCGCTCGTACGGGTCCGTTCGCAGGTTGAACATCAGCGGGACCCGCAAGCTGGTGAACGGGTTCGACCAGATCAGCATGGTTCCGGGAGCCCGCTGTTCCATGAACACCAGCTTCCAGTTGTCATAACGCAGGCTGGTCAATTGCTGATCGTCGTTGATATAGAAGAACGATATTCGCGGGCTGTGCTCGACTTGGCCGGTCAGGTAAGGGACGAGGTTGTCACCATCCAGATGGACCTTGTAGGTCATGTCTCCGACCTTGTAGCCCTTGAGCAGCTCCTCTTTCACGTTGGGGTCGCCAGCCATGGCCACAAAGGTCGGCAGCCAGTCGAGGTGAGCAATGATCTCGTTCGACACGCTTCCCGGCTTAATGTGACCCGGCCAGCGGACCATAGCCGGTACCCGATAGGCCCCTTCCCAGTTTGAGTTCTTCTCGCTGCGGAACGGTGTCATCGCAGCGTCCGGCCAGGAGTTCATGTGCGGGCCGTTGTCGGTGCTGTACATGACGAAGGTGTTGTCTGCGATGCCCAGGTCATCCAGTACCTTCAGGACCGTGCCGACATTTTTGTCGTGGTCGATCATGGTGTCGTGGTACGGGCTCTGCCAGCGCCCCGCCTGGCCGAGGCTCTCGGGCTTGGTGTGGGTACGGAAATGCATATGGGAGAAGTTCACCCAGACAAAGGCCGGCTTGCCGGCTTTGTTCATCCGCTGGATGAAGTCCACGGCCCGCGCGGCGACGTCATCGTCGATGGTTTCCATCCGCTTCTTGGTCAGCGGGCCGGTATCCGTGCACACCTGCTTGCCGACCTTGCCGAAGCGCGGATCTACCGTCGGATCGTCCGTGGTGGAAGCCTTGCAGTCCAGCGCACCACGCGGGCCAAACTTGGCACGGAACGCCGGGTCTTTCGGGTAGTCAGGCAGTTCCGGCTCTTCTTCGGCATTCAAGTGGTACAGATTGCCGTAGAACTCGTCGAAGCCGTGCACGGTGGGCAGATATTCGTTACGGTCACCCAGGTGGTTCTTGCCGAATTGGCCAGTCGCATAGCCCCGCGCCTTAAGCAGCTCAGCGATTGTCGGGATCTTCCTTCTGCAACCCTACCTTAGCGCCTGGCAAGCCTACCTTCGTTAAGCCGGTGCGCAAACCCGATTGGCCGGTGATGAACGACGCCCGGCCTGCCGTGCAGCTCTGCTCAGCATAGTAGTCGGTGAAGATCATGCCCTCCTTGGCGACGCGATCGATGTTGGGTGTGTGAAAGCCCATCAGTCCCATCGAGTAGGCGCTCACGTCGGTCTGCCCGATGTCATCGCCCCAGATGATCACGATGTTGGGCTGTTTCGCCGTGGCTGTTTGTCCTTGCGCTGCTGCGCCACCGCCCGCCAGCAGAAAGCTGGAGAGCGCAAGCGCCCCCAGCGTTAGGTTCCTAACGTTTGCTCCTAAGTCCATGAATGCTCCTGATCACTTATTTCGGGTTAGTACCCAAGGGACAGGTACGGGTCGGATGCCGCAATACCATCATTGCGGCGGTGTGAAAACTCTCGTTGGGCGTGTAGCTACGGAGACTACTCTGTTTCCTGATCATCGGCTTAATTCGCCGGGACACAAACATGCTGCAGATGTGCAGGGACTTCCATGATCGCAGGTTGCCGCACATCCATTCTGTGATTCAGATCACAAAGCGGCTGGGTTCCGAACAGAAGTAAGGGACGGGCGCTAGTCAGATTGGGGGGCCGCTCAAATACCAGGTTGCGGAAGGCGGTGTCAGGAATGTGCGGTCCCCTGTTGGGCCTTAGAGGCACGCGAACAGTTCAGGCCTCGGTGCCCGCCGATGACTCCAAGATTCTTTGTGATTTAAGAATGCCCGGCGTGTCGGGTCGTCTTCCACAACAAGCACCCGACACTTGAAAAGACGGCTGGGATCCATACTATTCATCTTGGTTACGATGTTACGCCCATTTGCAGGTGACTGTTGTGGATAGGCCAACTCACAAGTAATCCTGGAATGGAGCGAGGGCCGAATTACGAGATGGCCATTTCACGAACCCCCATCCGCGCCGACGGCATCACTGTCGAGGAGACTAAATAGACAAGAACACGCTTTGACCAGAGCAGGGGAGCGGGTGTATCGTGCAGCATCCGTAAATTCAGATCGCAGCGCGCTTTCTGCGGAGGCCCAAATGGAGTTTCTCAGCAAGGCGTCCGCTGCGGTGGCGCTTTTCCTCACAATTAGTGCGAGCAGCTTCGGTCAACCGAAACCAGCGATGGGGACCAGTGCGGCCCCACAATCCAGCTCCACGGCCGGTTCGCAGAACCTCAAGAAGATCGACCGGGCGGCGCTGCAGGCTATGCTGGACAAGACCGCCAAAGAGCTGCTGATCCCTGGCGCCGTGGTTCTCCTGCGTACACCTCAAGGTGAGTTTGAGGTCACTTACGGCACCACATTGCTGGGCGCAAAAAGCCCGCCCCGCGCCGACACCTACTTCCGGGCTGCCTCCAATACCAAGACGATGACGGCCACAGTGATCATGCAACTCGCCCAGGAGAACAAGCTCAGTCTGGACGATCCGGTGTCGAAGTACCTCCCGGGCGTGCCCAATGGTAACAACATCACCATCGCCGAGTTGCTGGAAATGCGAAGCGGCCTCTACAACTACACCGACGGTTCCGAAGTCTGGACCAGCATGGACCATGAACCGGCAAGGGTTTGGTCCCCGGCCGAATTGCTGGCCATTGCATTCGCGCATCCACCGAACGCTCCGCCTAATACCGTCTACGAGTACTGCAACACCAACTACGTGTTGCTCAGCCTCGTCGCCGAAAAGGTCGCTCACAAGCCTCTCGCTCAGTCGATGCAGGATCGGTTATTCGGGCCACTACGTTTGCAGCACACCCTCCTCCCCGCTGCCGCCGTAAACACCATCCCCAATCCCTACTCGCACGGCTACCTGTATGGCAGTGCCTCGGTCGCCATGGTGGGGGAACCGCCGTACTCGCCTGAGATCAGAGCGGCTGCCCGGGCCGGCACCCTTCTGCCCAAGGACTACACGGACGTCAACCATTCGTTTGCTGAGGGGGCCGGGGCTGCCATCTCCACTGCTAACGACCTAGCCACATGGATCCAGGCACTGGTTGCCGGGCGCGTGCTCAACGCCGCCTATCAGCGCCGCTGGCTCGACAGCTTGCAACCCGAGGACCCGAGCAAGCCCAAAGGCCAACGGTATGGCTATGGCATCACCCAAATTAGCTGGGGACAGAACATCATCTATTTTCACGGCGGCGAGACCCCTGGCTACAACTCGTTCATGGGCTACGACCCGAACAACCAGATAACGCTTGTGGTGTGGACCAATCTGACCGTATCGCTCGACGAAAAGCCGACGGCGAATACCCTCATGTTGAAGGTCCTCGACCAGATCTATGTGGAGTCACCGCTCACACCTCAACCATCGCCTGCTGCCGTCCGGTAGCGTCGATGACCTGAGTCTTCCTGATCGTTTCCGGTCATCCTCCCGGATTACTTGCGAGTTGGCAATTTCACGCCAACAATCGATTCGAAGCGTCGCCGGAGGTATCGTGCCTTGGCCTATCTGCCGCAGTTAGCCGCGGAACTTTACCTACGGCGTGATCTCCCAAACCGTGCCGAATCCTTGACCGCCTCCTTCGACGCAGGTTCCGTAAAGGTTGCCGGCAGAATCCAGGGTCACGCCGCCAATTGGGTAGGCGCCGTCTGCGCCATTGGTGAACTCGTGCAGGTTGGTGAAGCTCCAGGATCCCGCCGCATGCGTCAGCTTGAATGCGAAGCCGAAGCGATCAGTCCCAAGTCCGTAAGTCGAGCCGTAAAGATTGCCGTCGGCGTCCATGGCCAGGTCGCTCCGGGGGCCGAAGCTACCGGCGGGGAATTCATAGAGCACCGTCTCAGTCCAACTCCCGTCGGAATTCGGGGTCAGCTCGAACACCGTGCTTCTCTGCTCGTCCGGGAAGCCTTCCGTTGTCCCGTAAGCGTTGCCGGCGGTATCGAAGATCAAGCCACCATAGGGAGCCGACCCGTCGTCTCCGCCTTGAAAGGTGTGCAGGATTTTTTGGCTCCACTGTGGGCCCGCCGAAATTAGTTCATAGGCGTACCCGTAGTGCGGCAGAGGCGCCGTTCCGTAAAGGTTCCCGGCAGCGTCAAGGGTCACTCCTGACACCGGCTGTCCACCGTTGCTGAAGTTGTAAACGACGCTCTCTGTCCACCCGCTGTGTGTCTTCGTTAACTCGTAGACGATACCATCGTCGAACTCGCCGCCACCGTCCGTGGTGCCGTAGAGGTTGCCAGCAGGGTCAAAAGCCAACGGACCGTACTTCGGCTCCGCTCCGTCGGGATAGCCAGTGAACTGGTACAACACGGTCTCAGTCCAAGGGCAGGAAGCACCGTGGCAAATCACTCGGGCTGGAGGTCTGACGTTGTAGACTGTGCCGCAGCCGAGTTGACCGCACCCCGTGCCTCCGTATTGCGTCGTTCCATAGAGAGTTCCGTCGGGTCCGAAGATCACACCAGATTCCGGATCCTCACCATCGTTAGTGCCCTGGAACTCATGGAGCGGGTTCAAAACCCAATTAGAGCCGCGCCGCACCAACTGGTAGACGTTGCCGTAAGGGTTGTGCGTGGAATCGCCATACGTAGTTCCGTACAAATTTCCGGCTCGATCCAGGGTTACGCCGGCATATGGGTAGCCTCCGTCCGGGCCGCCACTGAATGTGTACAGCAAGTTGAAGGTTTGCGCCTGCGCCGCGGGCAGGGCAAACACTAGCAGGAGGACGAAGCACCCAAAGAGCCGGGCTCCGGCGACGAGTGGCCGGGCACAATTCGCTTTTATCAGTAGCATCCGCATCACGGATCTCCTTCGGCGTTTGGCAGGACTCCCACGTTGTGGTACCAACCAGATCACCTGCGATAAGGTGACGTCTCGCAGGTTCCTCTTTTGCCGTTTGCCGTCCCCGATTCCACTTTCAGAGAGTCGAAGACTAAACAGTCAAATCCAGCGGATGTTGGCTGCAGCTTCTTATCGAAACGGCAGTTATGGCATGATCTCCCAGACAACGCCGCAGCCTCCGGCGCAAGACTCCTGACCACCGTCAGAGCTTGTGCCGTAGAGATTGCCGTTAGCGTCGAGCAGCACCGCGCCCTCTGGGAAAGCGCCTTGACTGGGGTCCTGGAAGTCGTAAAGGTCGGTGTAGGTCCAACCGCCGGCTCCGGGACTTAGCTTGAAAACGTTACCTAGGGAGCCCGTTCCCCCGGCATCCGTCGTGGCATAGATATTGCCGGAAGCATCCAGCGTCGGGCTGTCAACGGGTCCATTCGTTCCCGATAAGTTATATAGGGTGCTGGAGGACCAATTGCCGCCACCCAAAGGCTGCAACTCATAGACCGTGCCGCCACTACCGGTCCCACCGGTGAACGTTGTGCCGTAGAGGTTGCCCTGCTGATCGAAAACCAGACCGCCGTACGGATTGCCGCCGGCCGGCCATACCCCAAAATTGTAAAGCGTGGTTTCCGTCCAGCCGGAACCCGATTGACTTAGCTCATAGACGACACCCCGGCCGGCCGTTCCACCGAAGGCAAGTGTGCCGTACAGGTTGCCGGCGCTGTCGAAGAGAACTCCGCTGAGGGGAGTCTGGCCGTTGCCATGTTCGAAAGCAAATAAGATGCTCTCGCTCCAAGCTCCGCCGGATTGGGTGAGCTTGAAAACCATGCCGCAACCTCCATAAGGTTCGCAGCCCTGGCCTCCGGCTGCGGTTGTGCCATAGATGTCACCCGCCGAGTCGAACACCAGGTCGCCGTACATGGGACCCGCGCCGTCACTTCCACCTGCGAATCGGTACAGCACGGTCTCGTTCCACGGGCACTGGACGCTGCGGCAAACCGTAGCCGGAAGTCTGAGCCGGAAGACCGTCCCCCCGCCGGCGCCACCATAGGTGGTGGTTCCATACAAGGCTCCATCAGGCCCGAACACGACCCGGGCTTGCGGGGTGGCTCCATCGCTGCCACCCCGAAACGCATAGAGGGTGGTCAGAATCCAGCCCGAACCAGAGCGCGACAGCTTGAAGACCGTCCCATATCCAGCTCCGCCATACGACGTGGTGCCGTAGAGATTTCCGGCTCGATCAAAGGTCAACCCCGATACGGGTTCACCTCCGTCGCCTTGGCCGGTGAACGTGTGCTGGACGGTGAATGTCTGCGCCTGCGTAGATTGCCCAGCCATCACGATCAGGGCGAAGACCAGCAGGATGGTGAAGGCGATGCCGGGTTGCGAGCCCGCTCCAGTGTGCGAGCGATACTGTGCTGGTTGAGTCATATTGTTCCTCTTTACTGTGTGAGTATGAAGGTAGGCCAGTTCGGTTGGGCGGCACTTTACACCCGACGAGCAGGAGAACGCCAGCAGAAAAACAATCTACGGGTGCCCCTTCAGCTGGTTGTTCATTTCGATCTCAGTTATTCGAAAATTGCGGGTGATTGAGAGGGGCCCGCTGGCGAACTTGCCGGATTGGCGTATGCGCTCGTACGGGTAGTGCGGGCCTTCAGGTCCGCGTATGGGACAAGAAGAAAAATCGCGTAAGCGGGGTGTTTGGCTGAGCCGGAACGCGGCGCTGAAGCTGGATTATTCATGGAAGTTCATACTTGAAAGGGCACGGCCTCACAGGCTGCTGAAAAACTACCTACTGACAACAGCCCGGGTAGTGCGGGCCTTCAAGGCCCGCATTCACCGGGTCTTGTGAAGAGGACTTTAGCCCCTGAGGTACCTCGTCCAAAGCCGCTAAAATAGCCTCTTTTGTGCAATGTCCCCAGGCCTAAAGACCGTTTCACCGTACTCGCTTGACGCGGCGCTGAAGCGCCGCACTACCCGAACTCGCTCCGGAGAGGACTTTTTCAGCAGCCTGTAAAGCCATGCCCTTTCAAAACTGTCCCTCTTCGCGTACCGAAAACAAATGCATAATCCAGCTAAAGCGCCGCACTGCCCGTACAAATCGGATACCTCTATTCAGGAACCCCTATAGCGATCCGGTCCTGCAGAATGGCCTCGACGGTCCGCAAATTGAGATAGAATCCAGGTCATCAGCAAGCCAAAAATGCCTCGACTGGGTGCGGCGGCCGCAGGGTTGCCGTCCAGTGGGAGATCACGGGTATGCGCCGGTCCATCGTCAGCGCTCTCAGCCATCCGCATAAAATCCTGCCCTTCGCGATCAGGAAGTTTAAGGAAAATGTTCTTTGGGAGCATTATTACCGGTCCGTACCCGGCACTAAGACCAATGCCTGGATACCTCATGACAGCGATATTGAAGAGGAGATTGTCCAGCAACTGCAACGAGACGGCTACAAAGTGCAGCCCTATACCATCGATGTTGCCGATTATCGTGGTTATCTCGAACAGGCAGATTATGCCAGCTTCCGCGATTATCACCAGGGGGGCCGATCGTCGAATTTTATCGAGAAATCTTTGGAGCACTACCTGGCCGCAAAGTTCCTGGCAATGTCAGCAGACGATGTTTATATCGACATCGCCAACGCCGGATCTCCGGTTCCCGAGATTTATCGTGCGTTGTTCGGATGCACGGCCTACCGTCAGGACCTGGCGTTTCCCGTGGGAATCAAGGACAACATCATCGGCGGCGATGCAGCCCAATTGCCGTTGCCCGCTGATTTTGCCACCCGGATGGCACTGCATTGTTCGTTTGAGCATTTCGAACGGGATTCCGACATCGGATTTATTAAAGAAGCCAGTCGAGTCCTGCGGACTGGCGGGAGGCTCGTGGTACTTCCTCTCTACCTTTTTCGCGAATACGCCATTCAGTCCGATCCCATTGAAGTGCCGAAGGGAGCCAACTTCCTCGATCCCCAGGCTCGCATCTATTGTGCGCGCGGCTACGGCAATCGGCATGGCCGCTTTTACAGTGTTCCCCAATTCAGTTCGCGCATTCGCGGCAATCTTGGGCCATTGGATCTCACCATTCACGTAATCCAAAATCAAAAGGAGGTCGATGCGTCCTGTTACGTGAAGTTCATCGCTGTGTTTGAGAAAAGCCAGGGTCTCGGGGTTTCTGGAAAGTTGGGGTAATTGAGAGCCCCCACCGACTACGAACGAGACGAATGGCTAAGTTACTTATTTCGAGCAAGCACCATGTAGTCCAAGTCAAAATTATCTTCCGGGTGAAACAATTTCACTCGATCCTGCGGCGGGACGGCAAATTCGCGGTCAAGATGATATTCCTTCAGCAAAAAATCACCCCCCGCCATCTTCACACCATCCTCATATTCGCTCCTCCGCAAAACAAGGTAGTCTGGATGGAGGTACGCAAAGATTAGTAACTTAGCACTTGTCCGATCGGGGGAATCTTTGTGCGCCTGAAGCCAGCGAACGACCTTCCGGCTGCATAGTCCCGGGTAATCGTAGTAAGTCCGGCGTGAGTAGTAGCCGATGTAGCCAAGGGGCTCACCTGCGATGGTAGTTTCCAGAGGCGTATGCGACAGATAGATGCCAATGGCTTTGCGTATCTTGTTTTCAACTAATTCCTGGATGTTACGTTCGGCGGGAAACGTCGTAGGCAGGACGGACGCGAAGGCGGCGAGATAGGCCGCTGTCGCCAGCCACGCAACCAGTGCACCAGGCCCTCTCGGAAGGAGGCCAGTGATGTCGGCAACTCCCTTCGCTAACAAAAGTGCGAATACAGCGCAAAGCGGTGCCGCGTACCACTCGAAGACAATTGGAGCTCGGAAAGTGAGGAACGCCGCGAATAGGACAGCAAATGCGTAAACCGGCAAGAAGCGCCAGCGCCGACGAATGGCTTCAAACACGAAGCCGATCGCAATCACCAGAAGGCAGATCGCCGCCAGCCAGAAGCCTTGGATGAGGGGAATAAAACCGGCACCGTTACCACCAAACACAGGTTCGAGGGGTAAGGAAATTCTAAGGAGAAAAACCTTAACCGCACCGATAAGCAGCTCTCTGAGAGATGAGGTGCCTTCCCAAAAACCAATGTAGCCCAAACTCTTCGCAACGATTGTATTGGGAACAGGACTGCCATAGTAGAGGGTTGTGAAGATAAGCCATGGCCCGTAGACAACACAGACCAGGACCACGAACACAAGCAGCGGCCTAAAGTCTTTCCGTCGATAGGAAGTATAGGCGGTTGCGACGGTGGCAATGGCTGTCCACAGGATCAAGTCTGGCCGGGCGAGGAGACACAGTCCCGACATTATTGCGCTGGCTTTCAGGTTTCCCGAAAACAGAAAGTAGACGGACGCCAGGAGGATCGCCGTCGCAATCTGGGTCTCCATGCCGGCCATTCCCCACAGGATCTGCTGATGCTCGATCGCGAGATAACCCGCGCCAAGAACAGCCGCTGCCCGGCTGAAGGGAGCCAGGTAATCCCGCAGCATCCTATAGCCGAACCACACCGTTACAGGGCCCGCAAGGAGAGATACCAGCTTTTCAAATGGCAAGCCCCATCCGACGTGGAAACGGTCAGCAACCAAAGGCAGCAGCACGCTGATCGGACTTGTGAAGCCGTGCAGTGGCCTTGGGTCATCGATCCTAAAATGCGTGAGGCCGAGCCCATGATAAAAGTTTTCTGAGTGAAGCACAGTAATGAGAGCGTCTTCCCAGATTCGGCCCGTGTAAGCCCAGAACACCAGCCGCAGCAGAAAGGCGGTGATCAGCAAGGCGACTAACCATGGGTCATCAAGATGAAGCGAACGCACAATCGCGTTGCGCTTGGCCGCGGTGGAGGATCTTGCCTGCTGAACGCTTGTTGAAGCAGTCGGTGCTGACGTCATCGTCGCCAGGCCGCCGCGTTCGTTCTTTGAAATCGTTCGCTTAACTTTGGGTCGGGAGCCGCGACCCTTCGCACGCTTGACCATTACTGCACGCCTAATCCAACGCGTCGAATTGCTGCAGACACGAAAACCACATTAATCGGAATTTCCACTTTGAGCCGGAAACATCTAGTATTCCCCCGGCCGGGATTTTCCATTTTCGTATTCGGACACTATACATTCAATCGCTTCTGCTCGCGCCCCTTTTGTCCTTAAGCGGCTCCGATGGCTGAGGAACGGCCACGCCCCCATCCGGGTAAGGAAAACCAGAAAGATGCCTTATTTTGAAGTGATTTCTAAGACAGCTGTCCCTCTCTCCCTGCTGGTGTCCCATGGTGGGCAATAACCCCGTTAGCTTGCGGGCGGAGCTCCGTCCAGGCGCCGGCACGCGGCCTCGACGGCCTGTTCACTGTCCAGATGGCAGTATCAGGCGCCAGGCCACTCGAGTGAGGATGCAATTGCCTACAGAATGGCGGGCCCGGCTGGGCTCGAACCAGCAACCCTCAGCTTCGAAGGCTGATGCTCTATCCAGTTGAGCTACGGACCCGCAAGCGGCGAGATCGGTTGGTTACAGGTTTACCATACTCCACCGGCAGGAAGAGGCGCACCTTCGGAAGCGCTCCAGAAAATCCTGAGACTCAGTCATCCACTAATGTGCTATCCATTTGGACACGCAGGTTCCGGCTCTACCCATGCACTTTCGCCTAGGTCGCCCTCTGGCAGCGAAAGCGCCCCCAAAGAGGTTGAGGTCTCATCTTCCTCAAAAAAGTGCAACAGAAGCCAATTGTGAGCGATTACGAGCCATTTGTCGGAGCTGGCAAATCCGTAAAACGGCATTCCTAGCTCGTCCTCTGAAATTTACACCATTAAAGTGCTGTACAACGCCGCGTTTTACCACACTCGGCACGCATTCGCCGGCATCATCGGCTGACCGGTCTTGCAGCCGAACGCCTGCCCCATCTCCGGCATGTTCTGCACCACGCCGTTCACACGGAATTGCCGCGGCGAGTGCGGATCGGTCTGCACCTGCAGCCGCAGTTGCTCAGGCCGAGTGCTGCCGCACCAGTTCTGGCCATATCCCAGAAAGAATTGCTGCACCGGCGTGTAGCCGTCCTGTTTGGCGTTCAGGCCGATGCCTTTCTTGCTCGCATCGGCGAGGAATGCGAGGTAAGCCAGGCGCAGACCGCCATTGTCGGCGGTGTTCTCGCCCAGGGTCAGTTTGCCATTGACCTTCACATCATCGACCGCGACGAAGCTGCTGTACTCCTTCACTTCGCAATCGGCCTTCTGGTCAAACTTTTTGCCGTCTTCGGCGGTCCACCAATCTTCCAGGTTGCCGCTGCCATCGAACTGGCGGCCCTCATCGTCGAAGCCGTGCGTCAATTCATGGCCGACGATTGCGCCTCCATGGCCATAGTTCTCCGCGTCGGTCGCGTGACTATCGTAAAACGGGGGTTGCAAGATGCCCGCGGGAAAGTTGATGTCGTTCATGCTGGGGTTGTAGTAAGCGTCCACGGTCGCGGGACTCATGCCCCATTCGCCGCGATCGACGGGCTTGCCAATCTTAGCGAGCTGACGGCGGCCCTCAAATTCGGTGGCGCGCATGGTGTTTCCATAAGCGTCGTCGCGCACAATGATCAGCTTCGAGTAGTCCCGCCAATGATCGGGATAGCCAATCTTGTCGGCCACCGCTTGCAGCTTTGCCTTGGCCTTGACTTTGGTCGCCGGGCTCATCCAATCCAGGGTGTCGATATCCTGATTCATCGCCGCCTCGATGCCCTCTACCATCTGCAGCGTGGCCTGTTTATTCGCAGCAGGAAATTCCTGGGCCACGTAGACCTGTCCAATCGCCTCACCCAGGCCGGCGTCGACCGACTGTACACAGCGCTTCCAGCGGGCCCGTTGTTCCGGCTGGCCGCGCAGCTTGCGGCCATAGAAGTCGAAGGCTTCGTCGTCGAAGGCTTTGGGCAGAGCGTAGCTCGGAACCGCGTTGATGAGTTGCCAACGAAGATAGGTCTTGATGGTATCCATGCTGGTGGAGGCGAGCAGCGTGTTCAGTCCCTTGAAGAACTCGGGATTCGCGACGTTCAGTTCGGTAATCGGAGGAGCGCCCGAGGCAGCCAGGAAACGAGTCCACGAGAAATTGGGAGCCAGCGTCGCCAGCTCCGACACCGGCATCAGGTGATAGACCTTGTTGGGGTCGCGCTGCGTGGTGATGTCCATCGATACTTTGGCAAGCGCGGTCTCCAGTTTCATGATCTCTTGCGCGTCGCTGGCGGCTTTGGCATCAGGCTCGCCCATCAGCTTCAGCATGTTGGTGATGTGTTGCACGTATTGCGCGCGCGTCTTCTCCGACGCGTCACCGGTGCGGAAGTAATAGTCGCGCTCCGGCAGGCCCAGGCCGCCCTGATCGACCACGGCAATCTGCTTGCGCGCGTCCTTGAAGTCCTGTTGTTCGCCGAAGCCGAGAAATGCATTTACGTTGATGAGCTGAAAGTGGGCCAGCAGTTCAGGCAAATCGTCGGTGCTCTTCAGAGCGGCGATGCGGTCGAGCTCGGGTTGCAGCGGCTTCAATCCCAACTGGTTGATAGTGTCCACATTGAGGCAGGCAGCATAAGCGTCGCCAATCTTCTGCTCGTTGGGAGTGCGGTCGGCGCCACCGGCGGCAGCTTTGTCCAGCATGGTATGCAGGATGAATTCGTTGCGCTCAAAGACAATGGCGCCGGTTCCATAGGCGGAGCGGTCGTTGGGAATGGGATATATCTTGGAAAAATTGCCGCAGGCGTACTGAGAGAAATCCTGGCAAGGGTCGGCCGTGGTGTCGATGAAGCGCTTGTCGAGGCCGGGCAGCGGTGCGGGGGCCTTCGCCGGAGTGGAGGATGCAGCATCCGGCGTCTGCGCCAGGGAAGCGGTACACAACATCGCTACAACCATAAGAGTCGTTGCCAAGCCAGTTGCCATTCGCTTTGTCATGAATGATTTCCTTGAGTGGATTCTTAGTGCGCCTGGGTTGTTTACGTGCGCCAGTCGCAGATTGTTCCGCCCCGAAACTCCCGGCTGCGAGAGGCCCTTCCCGCTAGACGCGGTCATAACGAGTTAGTTAGCGGGTGTTGGTCCTGTTCGCCGCGGAAGGTGAGATTCGAATAATATGCGTGGACCGTGGAAGCTCAATCGCTAACAGAGTAGGCAGAGATACAAGACTAGGGAACCAGCCAACGATGCCGCTGCACCCGACGCCAAAGCTTCAGCATGTGTTCACGGTCCAACGAGAGAGGCGGGTTCGCTATTGATAAGGGATTTATCATCAAGTGCTGCCCCGAGCTACAATTTTCCGCGTGACTAAAGAACGTTGGGCTCAGATAGGAATCACTATTGAATTTCTTATCGTCGTTAGGACTCTAGGGGAGTTCTTCCGGCTCAAGCACGTCCTTGGCACGAACTTCTCGATCGCAGTGGCCGCGCTCTACGTCGGCGGCGCTTTGATCGCGGCTTGCTCCTGCTGGGCGGGCGTGTGCTTTTATTTCTTCCGACGCTATACACTATCCGCCTGGATCACGCTAGCAACCGTATCTGTTCTGCTGGTGTACAAAATTGCCGTGATCGGGTGATAGTGGCAGCTCCCTCTGATGATGAATCCAAAATCGCGAGAGCGGTCCGGTCAAGCGAGTGCTATGGCGACTTATCGCCAATTATTCACGGCCCAGCGAGGACGGTCATTTACGGCGTGATCTCGTACGCCACGCCGTAGCCATTTACGCCACCGACTCCCGCCGTGCCGTAAAGATTGCCGGCTCCATCGATCAGCAACGGGCTGGATGGGCTCCCGCCGTCTGAACCAAGCGTGAAGGAATGAAGAATGTTTTCCGTCCACTGACCTCCGGCTGACGGTGTCAGCTTGAACACCGTACCGATGCCGGAAAAACCTCCACGGGCGGTCGTACCGTAGATGTTGCCGGCTTGATCGAATGTGATGCGCTCGGTGGGCAGTTCTCCGTCGAATTCGTGAAACGTGTGCAGAATAGTCTCCGTCCAGGTGCCATCGGCATTGGGCGTGAGTTTGAAGACCGTCCCGCACCCGAGCGAGCAATTGGCGTTCCCTGTGAATCCGCCGACTTGGGTTACACCGTAGAGGCTGCCATCGGGCCCAAAAATTACGCCCCGGGGGGCGTTGCCGTCGGGAGCACAAGCAAAAGCGTACAGCACTGTTTCCTGCCAAAAGAGGGTTCCCCGGTTCGTCAGTTTGAAGACAACACCACAGTTATGAGCGCCCTCGCCCAGGGTTGTGCCATAGAGATTGCCGTTAGCGTCAAACGTGATTGCATCGTACGCGCCCCCTCCGCCGTCACTGGGGTATCCGTCAAAGGTATGGAGAAGCTGCTCGCGCCAACCCGATGCCCGATTCAAAGTGAAGGCGACACCGGCGTCATTCAGTCCGCCAAAGCGGGTTGTTCCATATATGTTGCCGGCTTGGTCCAAGGTCAATTCCCCTGGATCGCCGCCGTCCCAAGAGTTGGAAAACTGGTGGAGGACCGATTCCGTCCAAGTGCCATTAGATCCCGGCATCAACTGGTAAACGAAACCTGCGTGATCCCCGTAGCCCTCAGCCCAAGTCGCACCGTCGAGATTGCCTTGAGAGTCGAAGATGGGGGAAGTTTGAGGATACGCACCGTCGCTTCCGTCGAAAGCGTGAATCACCGTTTCCGCCCAGCTGCCGTCGGAGTTGGGCTTCAGTTGGTAAACGGCGCCGCATCCTTCGGTGAGGCAACCACCTTCCAACCCACCAAGGTTAGTCACGCCATAAAGGTTTCCTTCGACGTCAAATACCTGGCCCGCCAGCGGGACAGCGCCGTCGCCAACAGCACCGAAGGAATGCAACACCTTGAATGTCTGTCCCAAGGCACAGGGGCAGGCCAAAGTCGCTGTGAGGATTGTGAGTACCAGACTGGGGACGACCGCGCATTTCTTGTCCGACATTGTAGTCCTCCGAAATCGAAAAGGTCTCTACGGGCTCACTTCTGTGCCGGCGGGATCTGGTGTTGCAGAGGCAAAACAGCCTAGATGTTAGCACGGGTTTAGGCTTCGCGCGGCGGCTTGCTGTTGTAAACGGGCGTGGCTGTTGAAAAACTCGCTCGCAGAGATCGCCAAAAAAAACGTCGCGCCAGGAAGCCCTGTAAACGACTTTCTCGACCCGGTACACATCCCTGGTCACCAAGTTGAGCAAGATTTCGGGGAAAGGGACTTTCTCAGCAGCCACAGGCCATTACACAACCAATCCTGACGGTCCCTCAACCTCTAAACAAGGAAACAAGTATCTACTTCCCGACCCAGAACGAGCAGAGCTGATCAGATGGGCTTTTGAGCGGTTTCCGACTGGTGTTTACGCACGCCCGCAGTTATTAAACGAAGTCACAGTGCGAGGCCTGTAAACCAAAAAAAAATGGTAGGCCCGGCTGGGATCGAACCAGCAACCCTCAGCTTAGAAGGCTGATGCTCTATCCAATTGAGCTACGGGCCCACACAAGCGGCCGCATGATCGGCGTGCCGGTTCATTATCGCAAATATCAGCCGCCCCGCGGCGACAGGTGATAGCCCACTGCTTTCAGCAGTGGGAAAGCAGCAGGGGGAAATCCCGAGTCCGCTTCAGCGGACGGCAGAGGTCTAGTAACAGCGCTGAAGAGTTTATGTGAGAATCGTGCCGTCCCTACGGGACTCGCTCTTACTTCTCGCCCTACCCAGGACTCCGCTTCGCTCCGTCCTGGGCTAACTTCACTGCCGCCCCTATGGGGCTCGATTTCCGCGCGTACAACTCCACAGGCGAAAACGAGACTGAGTATTCACATCAGCCTCTGATGCGCGAGCTAATATTCTTCGCCTCCACGGGGCTTGAGTTTGCTGCATCATTCCACCGACCGAACTCAAATAAGTTCACACACGCAGTCAAGTCCTCGGTCGGGATATGAAACTCAAGAAGGCCCGCTAACCGCCTCTCCCCGCTCAATCCGCTGCAGAAACGCAATCGCCTGGCGCTCGGCCCAGCGGCCATCGTAGCCCTTGGCTCCGCGAGGAATGCGCAATGTCCACCGTGTTTGGTCTCGACGTAGGTGATATGCGGATTGCGGAGCAGCTTCTCGCGGCTGGTGGGCAGAATGCGAATGAAGGGATCGTCGGCGGCGTGCACGATCAGCGTCGGCACCGCGATGCGGTCAACTACGTTGGAGGCCGACGCGCGTGTGTAGTAGTCCTCAGCGTCGAGAAAGCCGCAATAGCGCGCGGTGATCTGGTCATCGAAGTCGCGCAGGCTGCGTAGCCCGCGCAAATACTGCAGGTCATAGAGGCCGGGATACAAGGCCGCCTTGCGCTGAATGCGCCGGCGCAGGCTCCACAGGAATTTCATTTCGTAGACGCGATTGCCGCGATGGTGCAGCGCGTCGGCCGAGGGCCCGAGGTCCATCGCGGGAGACACGCCAATTCCGGCGACGATCTCGCGAGGCGCGGCCTCGCCCCATTCGCCCAGAAGCTTCAGCACCAGGTTGCCGCCCATGGAGAAGCCCGCCAGCGCTAGCTTCTGCAAACCCTCCTGGCTAATCAGCGCTTCGGCCACAGCTCCCACATCGTGGGACATGCTGGAGTTATACAGCGACGGTCCCAGCGACTCGGTGTTGCCGCAGTTCCTCATATTCATGCGGACTACGTTCATCCCGGCGCTCCACGCCTTGCTGCCGGTGCCGATCACGTAGCCGGATTCACTCGAGCCTTCAAGGCCGTGCACAATGACCAGCGTCGGGGCGGTGCTGCGGTAAGTCTGCCAGTGACAATGACATCGCACTTGGACGTTATGTTCCACGTGGAACAATCGCTCTTCCGGCGGGGGCAACAGGTTGCGGCGAGGCAGGAAATTGCCCGCAATCGTCTGCGCGTGCGAGCCGCGAAGCCCGCGACGCGGGCGGAAAATCTCGCCGAAGAAGTCGCGCTCATCGCTGGCCGCAACGGGGCGCAAACGCGGGTCGTTCGCGAACGCGTCGCTGCCCGATACCGGCTCCTGCGGGATGGAATTGCGCTGCTGCATCTATAATGTTTGTATCATTCTTAGCCGCAGGCGTGGAGCGCAGGAAGATTCGCTTTTCTGCCGTTGATTGGAGTCGCAATGCCGATTTTCGAATACCGTTGTGAACAGTGTGGTAACCAGTTCGAGGCCATCCTCTTCGGTGAGCAGAAACCCGAGTGCCCTCAGTGCCACACTCACAAACTCGAAACCCAGCTCTCGACGTTTTCCGTCAGCACCAGGAGCAGCGCGCCCGCCATGCCGGCAGGTTGCGGGCAGAGCAACTGCTGCAGGATGGGCGGCGGAGGCTGCTCAGAAAACTGAGCCTCTCGAATTCTGCAAGCTTCATTGGCGCCGCGAATTCAGCGCATGTGCGCGCACTTCCCCGTCAAGGGCGCAGCTTCCGAATGTTATAATTTGGCAACACGGTGGGTGTAGTTCAGTGGTAGAACTCCGGACTGTGGCTCCGGCTGTCAAGGGTTCGAATCCCTTCACCCACCCCAAATCTCCTACCTGATTTTCAGCCTGTCAGCGAGAACCGCGTTCCTGTATTGCACAGGACTGTGGCGTGCTCTCACCGAAGTTTTCCTTGTAAACGAAATTCAATTACTCTTTGCCGGGAACTTTTCGCATCCGGTCGCCAAACCACGACGTGACTTTGGCGCCTCCGCAATCGCAGGCCAGTGCCTGACCACGGTCCTTACCCACCGTGACCACAACGCCGAGTGATGATGGACGAATACTTTCCAGTTTGACGCCCAGATCGTCGGGCGCCTGGACGCGCACTCCGCAGAAGCCATCTTCCATTGCCTGAATCTCTTTGATGATCAAAGGAATCTCGAAAGCGCCAAACATCGCGCTAAGGGCGACGAAGATTCGGACGGGCCCCTCCAGGAGATGCTTGGGAAATTTGAAGGTCACAGGCTTGCCGTTTTCGTAGTTCGCCGCGACCACCACCCAGGTCTCGGGACCTTGCCCTCGGCCTATCGTAATTAGAAATGATCCGGACACATCGAGTTCCGCCATACTCGCACAACCTCCTGCTCAACCCTATCCTGCCGCCAAAGGGCTACCATGCAACTGAAAACTGTTCGCATGGTAACTCAAGCTGCGACCTACCTTAACACTGCGCGATTCCTTGTCAAGCTGTTTGGAGGATACGAGAGTTGTTTCTAACCATTGCAGCTTCCAAGCGCTAGGGCAGCGGGGTAATAGGGGGGAGATGATAAATCATTCAGCACCACGATGGTTCCGTAACGCGGGAATCTTAATTATTATCAACGCTGTTGTAATCGGAGCATTTTCCTCCCTGAACAATAATCCGGGTAGGGGACGGAGAAGCGAACGTGCAGAATTTTGTCCAATGTCGTATGCCGAAAACGTCGAGGTAAGTGACCAAGGTATAGAGGGTGACATATTCTTGCCCTCCCACGAGTTTTTGGTAGTCAGTAAGGGAAAGAGGGATTGGAACAGCTTTTCCGGGTTCGTCACTACTGCTCTGCAATCTAATGGCTTGCAGCTTTATCGGGTCATTCGGAAAGAGTATTCCCATTGTGTCGGTGAGACGAGGGATGGAATTGTATTTGAGGGTGGCGGGTTTGTGAATGCTCGGTTGCTCGATTACGACTTGCACAATAACGTCTTTAGCGGCTGTTTTTCCTACGTTGAGGATTGTTACTTCAGCGGTAATAGGCTCATTAACTACCTGCTTTACGGGGCCAGACGTAACCTTGATCCAAGCACGTTGATCTTGCCTCATCTGGCGCTTAATCGCCTCTACACTGTTCCCAGCGGCCATAGCCTGACTGCGAAGTGCTCCAAGTTGGGCATCAGCCTTTTTGCCAGCGTCGATAGAATCGTCATGCGCTGTTTTGGCCTGTTGGCTAAGTATTCCGGTCTGCGTGGACATCTCACGGAATTGACGCCAAAAGATGTAGCCGGTTATGCCCGCAAGAATTACGCCAGCAAGGGTAAGCCAAAACATCCGTTTCTCAAATCCGGTGAGAGTATTGTCCTTAACAATCTCCACCAAAAGGTGCTTGCGACTTGGTGGGCTGTCTGCGCCTTCGGCTGCGCGTATCTGGCATCTGCCGTCATTTGGAAGTTCAGAAAGTGGAGGGTTGGCGGATTGGTTAGGGTTCCGCTCTTCGTCGGTTTGACCATCTTGACTGCCGTGTTCTTCGCTCACGGATTAATCGCCCTTGGTGTTGCTTAGAGCAGTTTTCCGATAATGCTACGCCGCTAAGACCACCTCGGCAATGCTCCATCCATGATCTACAATCCCCGCTTCCCTCGCGGGAGTAACGCGCAGGCTGCCGTGAACTCTTGCGAAGTTGTAGAACCAGAAGTGAAGCGCGAGTGCCGCTTTCAGGTTCTCTTTGTTCTTACTGAAAGCATACGTCGAACGAGTGAGCCGTCTGCACCACTGGCGGATGGCCCACCCTTTCGAAAGTAGATTGATGTTTCCAACATGGGTGCCCCATCATTCTCGCCTTGGCGAGAGGAGCCTGCCCTGAGTGTAGTAGAAGGGCGGGCACAGAACGATAGACGCTGCTCAACTTTTCAATAAGAACGGACCTTCGGGGCGTCACCCTCGGAAAGTCGAGACTCTCGCTCCCACCCTGTCCGCAACAGCAGCGGACAAGCGTGGGGCCCCACGGTGTAACGTCGACTACAACCCCGTTGGAAAGGGCCGGGCCACGCCCCATATAGGTTTTCTCTGCGTCATAGAGCACGATTTTATACGGTATTTGTCAACAGTTGGACCCAAGTTGGACCCGAGGTTCTCTCATCGAGCGGTCGCCTAGGAATCTAGGGCTTGGTCGGTACTCCTGGCGTACTCACCGAGGAAGACGAGTTCTTATGCTTGTCGGATATATCCTGGGCGAACTTCAACTGCCGATAGACGTGCTGAGCGTGCATTCGATGAAGCCCGATAAAAATACAAAACACGTATGCCAAGCTCAGAAACGCTCGAATGTAAGGCTGCAAGCGGTGCCACACCTGCCCACTTGATTTTGTCTGCCTGACGCTCAACAGCATCCTGAATAACCATGCCGGTATCGAAAGTATCCCCGCTACAAACAGGTTGCCGCAGGCTTCTTTTATCACAACAAACCGCTCATATTGCTGCTTTTCATCTTCGCTGGCCTTTGATTGGAATTCGTCAACCTGGAGCGTGTCCGCATCAAATCCCTTGTCTGGACTAGGCACAAAAATGTTCTTCAGGCGAAAGCCAGCGTTTGCTGATGCGCCCGCGCTTGCCACAGGGAAATAACGCCAAATGCCTAATCCCTCGGCTAGGCTTTGCGTCCCAAGGGTGACGGTCCATGCGAAGCCTGCGATCAACAGAACCACGAAAATCGGTATATCTTTCTTGAAATCGGCGATGATCTCTCGCGGTGCACGGAACATCGCTGATATTGAAAACAATAGGAACATGCCCGGAACAATCTTTCCAGCGAAGTCTCGCAAAAGAAAGCCGGTATAGAGATTTCGGAAAACAACGGTCCAAGCTTCCATCGTTCACCTAACGAGCCGCATTGTTCAAAGTTTCGGCAAAGCTCATGTTTGCCCACAAAAGCTTACTCCTCACTAGGGAGCGCGAAAAAACAGTGCGATCGCAATCTCTTGCCCATACTAAAAAACGCATGATAAAGGACGTTATCATGCCCTAAATAACCCCTGCGAACGGCGAAACTGATTTGCATCGCGTCCAAACAGCACGGGCTGCGCGGTGAGCGATCTTAAACCTATTAGTAAATAGAGTTAACGCCCGCTCAGTTCAGCCACCTCGCCGTTCCTGGTCCCCGACGAAAGTAAGCTGTTCGCTCAACCATCACCCCCGCAGCAGCACCACACTACCCAGCAGCGCCAGCGGCATAGCCACCATTCCGATTTTGAAGAACTCCCACGCCGTTATCTCCACCTGCTCGCGGCGCAGCGCGATCAACCACAAAATGGTCGCCAGCGATCCGGTCACGGAGAGGTTCGGTCCCAGATCGACGCCGATCAGCACCGCGTTCACCAGGCCGCCTGCTTGTCCCGCGATACGCACGGCGGCTCCGCTGATTAAGCCGATGGGCAGGTTGTTCATCACGTTGGAGAGGATGCCAACGGTAAATGAGGCGGTCACATTCGCCGGCAATGGTGGCACGCGCGCCAGCCTTTGCAGTCCTGCGGCCAGCAGATGCAGCACGCCCGCATTCTCCAGCGCCTGTACCATGACGAACAGTCCCGCCACCAGCGGAATAATCGCCCACGACACTCCCTTCACCACCCGGGCCAGCACGCCGCGGTCGCGCCATACCACGATCGCCAAGGCCACCAACGCGGCGGCGCAGGTGGGCGCTCCCAAGTCCAAACCCAACGCCGACGCTGCCATCAGCGCCACACCGGCAAGCGCCAACCCCGCCAGCGCCAGCTTTCCCTCGATGGCAAGAGCGCTCGGAGTCTCCAGGTCCTGGATCCGGTCCTCCAGCTCTGCGCGCAACCTCCAGCGCAGAACCAGGAATGTGATTACGACCGCCGCCATCGACGGCAACATAAAAATGCTCAGCCACCTCGCCAGCGGCGGCATCTGTTTCGCAAAGACCACCAGGTTCGCAGGATTCGAAATTGGCAGAATGAAGCTGGCGGCGTTGGCGATGAAGGCGCACGCCAGCAGATGAGGCTTAGGATCGATCCTCGCCTTTCGCACCACGGCCAGCACGGCCGGCGTAAGTACGACGGCGGTGGCGTCATTCGATAGCAACGCCGTCACCACCGTTCCCGTCAGATAAATCAGCAGGAACAGCCGCTTCGCCGAACCATGCGCGTGCCGGCCGGCAACATCGGCAATCCAGTCGAAGACGCCTTCTTCGCGCGCCATTTCGGCCAGGACCATCATGCCGGTCAGGAAAAGATAAACGTCCAGTCCCTGGCGGACAGCGTGTCCGGTTTGGCGCAACGTCAGCAGGCCGCCGGCAACCAGCAGCAGCGCTCCACCGCACGCCCAGTACGCCTCTTTGATGCCCCATGGCCGCAACAGCATACCGACAATGCTGATGGCACAGATGCCGACGATGACGAGGTTTGAAATGTGCACCGCTTGATGGCTTCCTTAAGGTGATTGACGAGTTTGTCATCCACAGCGAGGATTCAGCAACCGCGTGCGTATCCGCCGCGTGTGAGGTTCCAGCCGCTTGCCGCCAGGCGTATCCCGGGTTTGATGCAAGTTGTTGCCGGGTCTTGCTGGGAGTTCTGCTGGTACGGCGCGCCATACAGCAGCGGGCGCAGACTCATCCCACAGTTGACTAGAGCACTTCCCGGGTTGTTGTAACCGCTTGTACGGGTAGTGCGGGCCTTCAGGCCGCGTATGGGGCGAGAAGAAAAATCGCTTAAGCTGCTGAGGTCGTCCGACCTCAGCGGCTTAAGCGGGGTGTTAGGCCGAGGCGGCACGCAGCGCCGAAGCGCCGCACTACCCGTGCAGATCGGATTCATCTATTGAGGAACCGCTATAGCGGAACAGGCCTCTGCCCCGGGACGATTTGCAAGAGTTTTTGAGTCTTACGAAGCGGCAACCGCGAAGTATGGCCGAAGTAGCCGTCATTCCGCTCGTAGTGCCTGCATCGGATCGGTCGATGCCGCACGATGCGCCGGAATATAGCAGGCCAGCAGCGCGACCGCCGACAGGATGACGCCGACCGCAACGAACGTAACCGGGTCAGTCGGTTTCACTCCAAACAACATGGTTTGCATCAGGCGGGTCAGGGCCATGGCCGCCACCACTCCAATCCCGACTCCCAGCAGCGTCATGCGCGCGCCATCGCGCAACACCGCGCCCAGCACATCGCTCTTCTGCGCGCCCAGCGCCATGCGGATACCGATTTCCTGCGTCCGCTGTCCCACAACGTAGGACAGTACGCCGTAGATTCCGACACAGGCCAGCAGCAGCGCCAGTCCGGCAAATATGGCGAACAACATCATGGTGAAGCGCTGCTGGGCTATCGATTTCGCCACCGTCTCTTCCATCGATTCCGGATTGAAGGCAATGGTCTCGCGGTTCTGTTGCGCCAGGGTGCGGCGGATGGTCTGGAAAACGCTCATAGGATCGACCCCGTCACGCGTGCGCAAATAAACATGCTCGCCGCTGGCCTCGTTCATCATCGCGTAGTCCGGCATTTGCCCGAACGACTGGTACATTTGCGCCTGCTGTAGCTGGGTAGAGTCCTTGCCCAGGCCGAATTGCTTCACGTGCGCCATCACGCCAACAATCAGTTGCGAATGCTCGCCATGCGAATCAACTGTGAAGATGTACTTGCCAATGGGGTCCTGTCCGGCGAAGAAGCGCTCGGCAAACTGTTCGTCGATGACCGCTACTGGCGTCGAGAGCTGGCTGTCGGCGTCGCTCAGAAAACGCCCGCGCCGTAAAGGCGTCTGCATCACCTGCAAATACTCGGGCTGTACGACGTAGTACAGGGTCGTCGGCATTTCGGCGCGGCGTTGCGGCCTTTCTTGTCCCTGAACCCAGAAACCCTGTTCGTCATCGCCCTCCATGGGACGCGCACCCGCATTGATGGATTCACTCTCCACTCCGGGGATTGAGTGCAACGTGTCCTCGAGTTGGCGATAAGCAGCACGCACCTGGTCCGGCGAGCTGGTAGCCAGGGAGTGCGGCAGGGCCACGGCAAAAGTCAGAACGTTGTGAGCATTGATGCCCGGGTCTGCGCTCCACAATTGCATGAGACTGCGGATCATCAAGCCTGCGCCTACCAGCAAGACCAGCGCCATCGCCATCTCGATGACCACGAATGCCGATTGCGCCCGGCTCTTGCCCGCAACCACTGAGCGGCCGCTCTGGTTCAACGTGGTGCTCAGGTGAAGACGCGACGTCTTCACCGCCGGGATGATCCCGAAGATCAAGCCCGCGATCGCCGACAGCAGCAGCGTGAACACCAACACTCGACCGTCTACCGTAATTCCTTCTGCGCGCGGCAAAGCCTGTGGCAATACGGCCAGTGCCCCTCGGGTGCCCCAGGTGGCCAGCACCAGCCCCAATCCCCCGCCCACCAGCGCCAGGCCAATGCTCTCCGTTAACAGTTGCCGAACCAGCCGCCCCTGTCCTGCTCCCAGCGCAGTTCGCACCGCAAACTCGCGGGCCCGCGACGTTGAACGCGCCAGCAGCAGGTTGGCCACGTTGAAGCACGCAATCAGCAGTACGAAACCCACCGCTCCCAGCAGCACGATCAGCGCCGGACGCACGTCCCCCACCATGAGTTCCTTCAGTGGAACCATGTTCGTGTGGATGTTCGCGTCCTCGTCTGGGTATTCTGCCTGCAATGCGTGATTCACGCGCGCCATGTCCTGTCCCGCTTCCGCCATGGTCACGCCCGGTTTAAGACGCGCTATCACATCCGTGCCCCATGCTGCATTCCGATCGCGGAACTGCGGCTCCTTGTACTCGCCGATGGGAACGTATGCATCGGCGACCCTGAAATTCCAAATCTTCAGGTGGAGCGACGCGGGAACGATACCGATGATGGTGCGCGCTTCGCCATCGAGCGTGACGACCTTGCCGACCAGGTTTGGAGCGGAGCCGAACTTGCGTTTCCACAAACCTTCCGAAATCATGACCGTGGGATTGGCGCCCAGCCGGTCTTCGTCGGCAGTAAAAGCGCGTCCCGCAACAAGCTTCGTACCCAGAATCTCGAAGAAGCCGGCCGACACCATCTCGCCGGTGACAGCTTCGGGTTCGGCCGTGCCGGTCAGAGCGAAGCTGCCCGGACTGCGGTAAGCCGCCATTCGTTCGAAGGAGTGATTCTCGCGCTGCCAGTCAAGGAAGTTGGGATACGAGATGGAGCCGTTGGGAAAGTTCGTTCGACCGTGGAACAGGACCATCAGCCTCTCGGCCTGCGGAAACGGCAGCGGGTTCAGCAGGACACCATTTACCACGGAAAAAATCGCGGTGTTTGCGCCGATACCCAGCGCCAGCGTCAGAATCGCAATCGCTGCGAATCCGGGCGCCTTCATCATCTGGCGAATGCTATAGCGAAGGTCCTGTAGAAAACTGCGCATCAAGTCCTCTTAGACTAGCTGGATAGAAGTTGCAATCAGCGTACCAAGCCTGGAAATGCTCTAATTCGCTGTGGCTGAGTACTTTAAAGTTAGATGCGGGACTGCTTGCCTGCTCTGCCCGTGTTCATAGACGGACGCCGACGTTCAGCCGCGAACATGCCGGCATGACATCGCGTCGCGCCCGAATCAGATACACGACTGAAGAGGCTGCGCGAAAAGTACGTTTCAGGCCGGCATTATGAAGGCGCGCACCTTTACAGACTGCGGAAAAACTCGGCTTGCGAGCGTTCTGTATCAGGGCACGACTTCACAGGCTGCTGAAAAAGTCCTCTCCGGAGCGAGTTCGGGTAGTGCGGCGCTTTCAGCGCCGCGTCAAGCGAGTACCGTGAAACGGCCTTTAGGCCTGGGGACATTGCACAAAAGAGGCTATTTTAGAGGCTTTGAACGAGGTACTTCAGGGGCTAAAGCCCTCTTCACAAGACCCGGTGAACGCGGGCCTGGAAGGCCCGCACTACCCGGGCTGTTGTCAGTAGGTAGTTTTTCAGCGGCCTGTTCAGTCGTGCCGATAAGCTCCTTATTTTTGTCATCCCTCGCGGGCTTTAGCCCGCGAGGGATCTGCTGTTTTGATTTTTCCCGCAGCCTGTTTAGGGCTGCTGAAAAAGTCACAGGATGACTCTAGGAACGTACTTCTTGGTGGGAGCCCCCGCATTTATGCGGGGGAGGAGCGCTTCAGCCCTCCGAAAAAAAGATTGCTGTTTAACTTTGCGCTTTAGCGCTGGGAGACTCGGAAAGCCCAAGGCCAACGAGTATGTGTGAATACTGAGTTTGGTTTCCGCCTGTGGAGTAGTCGAGCGGAAAAGTGTTCGATTTCAAAATGGACTTACGTATCCGTGAATACTCGGTTTTCGTTTTCGCCTGTGTATGTGAATGCTCGGTTTCGCTTTCGCCTGCGGAGTAGAACGCGCTGAAATCGAGCCCCGTAGGGGCGGAAGGGCAGTCAGCCCAGGATGGAGCGCAGCGGAATCCTGGTTAGCGTCGGAAAAGAGATCGGGTCCAGGGACGGCACGGTTCTCACACCGACTCGTGAGCCCTGGGTTTTCCAATCCCCGGCGCTAAAGCGCGCGACCAAAGTCCAACCTTTCCTCATTTTCTCGGCACATAAAAATAGTAGTCCGCGGTGTAACTGCTCTTCACTTCCGAATTCTGCTTCGAAGCATCGCAGCTGGCCGCGGTGGGCGCCTTGCCACCGTGAGTATGAATTCTCTGGATACTGGAGACCTGACTGAATATCCCGTCCCCGGCATGACCGGTAGCCGTCACCAGCAGCCACGGAATGGAATCGAACTCCGGCGAATCGGCCTTGGCCGCAAGTCTGCCTGTCACTGTACTCCCATCGTTACTCTTCCAGGTGGGACCAGCATAGTGCTGGCCGATGACTTTTCCGCGCTGGTCGTGCAGCTCCGCTTCCGGAGCTTTCAAAGTCCAGGCGAACGCGCCGTCTTTCCCCTGCTGACAGGTGTAAATCTGAGATCCCGATGCCTGTGCCTTCAAGATTGGCAGCTCGTTAGCAGGAGCTTGAATTACCTCGGGCACGGCTGGGCGAGCAATCTGCGCCGATAACGGTACCGTTCCCATTACCAACGCCGCGAGCAGGTATCTCGCAACCATGGCCAGCAGTCTAACTCTCGTCATCCGGCCCCGTCCATCGCCCCGCCAGTTGCCTATTGCTCACCCAGCGTAGCCTGCTACAATCGGGCCGCAGCTAAGAAGTTAAAACCAAGGAGAGCGCATGAAAGTTAGAAAAGTCGCATTGACTCTGGCCCTGTATCTGGCCGGGGTAGCGGTGTGCTATGCCAGCAATCCCAACATGGGGACCTGGAAATTGAACGAAGCCAAATCGATGTATTCGCCCGGAGCAACCAAGAACACCACGGTGGTGTATGCGCCCGCGGGCAACCAGGTAAAGGTCACCACCGATGGCACCACCGGCGACGGCAAGCCGGTCCAAACTGAGTGGACAGGCATGTTCGATGGCAAAGACTATCCCCTCACCGGAGATCCTTCGGCCAACACTCGCTCCTACAAGAAGATCAATGACCACACCCTGGAACTGATCAACAAGAAGGATGGCAAGGTCACCACCGTGGGCCACGTTGTGGTCTCGGCCGACGGCATGAGCCGCACCGTCACGATCCACGGCATGACCGCCGACGGCAAGAAGATAACCTACACCGCCGTTTACGACAAACAATAGTTCGCGCGCCGAGTCCCACCCATGTCATCCAGCCTGGGTGAGCTTTTCTTGCGTGCGGTAGAGCGGCGCTTCAGCGCCGCGTCCCGGCTTCGTCATTAAGCGGAGCCGGCTTCAGCCGGCGGCACACTCCAAAGCGCAGCCATCCGCGACGAGCGCAAACGAGGTCCCCAGCGAGCACGGGTTTTGTGCTCGTTGGGTGTTGAAGCGAGGCGGGCGCTTTCACTTACCTCGCCCCCCGCCCAGCGGCACCTTCCCCACGTCCACCCAGCGATCGCCATTGCCCTTTACCAAGGTGAGCGAGTGAATCGGCGCGGTGCGCGGCCCCCTGTACGCCTCCCAACGCTGACGCGCAGTAACTTCCACCTTCAGCGCCTCCTCGGTGGTGTCGGTCTTGACGATGGTGAGGTGCGGCATGTACGGCCACGGCTCGTTATAATCCAGCGCGCCGCGATTCAGCAGATCGTGCAGTTCGCGCATGCGATAGGCGCCGCGCGCCACCCGGATGAATACTGTCGGAGTGATGGGGACGAAGCTTTCCACATCGCCCAGGGTCACGTCGAAGGGCACCACCGTTTGGCAAATTTCCTTCAGCAGCTCCAACGCTTGCGCTTCGGTGCCCTGCAGCGGCCGCGGAGGCAGCACCGTGAGGTGAGCATCGGCATGCGTATGCGCCGGATGCAAGTCACGCCGCAATTCCTCAACAAAGATTCCCACTGGGCTGCGCACATACGCAATCGCAGCGTATACGATGCCTAACATGAATGCTTCATTATAGCGGCCAGTCCCTCCGCTCCGGCGAAGACTGGTTAAAAGATAAACTTCGCTCCCAGTTGCAGAATGCGTGCCGGGTGCGCAATCCCGATGTACAGAAACGAGCTGTTGCCCAGGCAACTGGGATCGCCCGCCGAGTTATTCCCCCCGCCGAAGCAATTCGCACTGTTGGTATTGGACGAAAATCCGTTATACGCGGCCGAACCCGCGTCCCCGCCGACCGGGCCCCACTCGGTGTGATTGAAGATGTTGTACGCCTCGGCGCGGAACTCGAACGCCGTCCTTTCGTTCACCTGGAAATGTTTGAACAGGGCCATGTTCCAGTTGTTGAAGCCGGGATTACGCAGCGAGTTGCGGCCGGCGTCGCCGAAAGTCAACCCGCGCGGCGCAACAAATGCCGCGGGATTGGCCACCAACGGGCCCAATCCACCGGCCCCGTAAGGCGCATTCGGAATGTTGTAGTAGGGACTGACCCCGGTCACGTCCACGTACGAACCCGCGGTGATGCTGCTGGGATTGCCGCTGCCGGCGTTATCGGCGTAAGCGCCGCCGTTGATGGCCGTGAATGGCGTCCCAGTTTGGAATGTCGTGATGCCGGAAAGCTGCCAGCCTCCCAGGAACGCATGCAGTTTGCCGGGCGTCTTGAAGAATGGCAGATCGTACACATAGCTGATGTTCAGGATTTGCCGGATGTCGAATGACGAACTTGCGCGGTTCGCGTTAAGGTCATAGGCGTTCAGTGCTCCAACGTCGTAACGAGACGAGGAATCGTCGATAGAGTGACTCCAGGTGTAGGCCACGCTGAACTGCAGTGCCCCCACCGTCCGCCGCGCCGAAGCCTGAAATGCGTTGTAGATGGAGTTAGCACCGTTATCCAGCCGGGTCACAGCTCCCACTCCGTAATAGGGGCGGAACGGATCGGGACTCAGCCCGCACGCTACTTGCAGATTGTTGTACGCCTGTCCCACGATTGGCGCCCCACTCTGGGTAAACGCCGGCAGGTAGCTGGTTGCGGAGTTGCACGCATCGGTGGTAATCGGTTGACCCGGCTGGAATGGGTCCTGTGCAAGCGGCACTGGATAGATCTGATTGGAATCGTACTGCCGTCCCAGGTGAGTGCCCTTGCTGCCGACATACGACATCACCAGCACTGTGCTCTTGTAAATCTGCTGCTGGATGTCCAGGTGCCACTGTTGCACGTACGGCCACACCGCCTGATTAGGAATCGAATAGAAGGCCAGCGGAAACAACACCGGCGTACTGCCGCCGCCGTTGCCGAGATTGCCGTATCCCGCGACGTTGTACTGCGAGACCGTCTGAATCAGCGGCGACGATTGCCCTTCCATGCCTTCCGTGTTGGCCTCGTTGCCATTGGTGTGTTCAAAGAAAATGCCATAGCCGCCGCGGATTGCCGTTGTACCGTTGCCGAACGGATCGTAAGCAAATCCCACCCGTGGCGCCGGGTTAAACAGATGGCCGTTCGAGCAACCTGCGGGCACTCCGTTCACCCCGCACTGCACCAACCCGTCAAACGGATTGCCGGTTCCCGGAATCAGCGCGCCGGGAAATCCTGTGACCGCGCCGGTCACGTCAATCCGCGGCGCGGTGGCAGGATCGTAGGCGCTGGGCGTCCAGTTGTAAGCGTGCTTGTACTTCTCGCGATAGGTGCCGAACCCGCTGATACGCAGGCCCAGGTTCAAGGTCAGCTTGGGCGTGGTACGCCAGTCATCCTGGAAATACGGCTCCAGAATCTTGTAACGGTTATAGAACTTGATGTTGGTGCTGGCCTGGGTAAACTGCGCAACATTTCCCAGCAGCAGGTCCGCAAATGAATTGCCGGTGCTATACGAAGAGGTCGGGCTGAAGTTCAGCGACCCATTGACCAGCTGTGCGCTCAACTCGTTCTTCTGCGCCGCTACAAAATAAGCGCCGAATTGAAAGTTGTGTCGTCCCACAATTTTGCTCACGTTGTCGCGATACGTGTAGGTCGGGTTCGAGTTGTACGGCCCTTCCGGCCACTCGCCGTTAGGATCTTCGTAAAACGTTCCATAGGCCGCGTTCCCCGAAAGGTTGATGGCCGGCAGCTTTCCGCCCGCGCCATTATTGAAGAAGTAGCCCATGGGAAAGTCAGCCGGCAGCTTCCACGCATCGGGATTCGGATAGCCCGTCGACGTAAACGAGATGTGGTCGGTGGTGTAGCTGGCGACAAACTCATTGGACAGCGTCGCCGATGGCGTCCAGATCAGGCGCGCCACCAGGCTCACCGACGGGCCCTCGAAGTTCGTCTGCACCGTCGGAAAACTGCTGCCCGTGTAGACGGTGGTAGGCGTCACCGTGTTCCAGGAATCGTGCGTGTAGCGGAACATTGCCCGCACCTTCGATCCGAAGTTCTGGTCGAGACGCAGCAGCTCTTCGCGCCAGTTGGTCGGCTGCGCTGGCGAAGCGTTGTACAACGCCGCGCCCGGTACACCCGCATTGGCAATCGGTATCAGCGGCAGCAGCGCGTTCCCCACCGTGGTGATGGGAACGATGTTGTTGGGATAAGGATTATTGGTCCCGGGAATGTGCGGGCAATCGGGGTTCGCGCTCAATCCTCCGGGATTGGAGCATAGGTCGGTGAAATTTCCCGTGCGTTCCGCCGCCGACGGCACGTTCACATTGAACACCTGCCCGGGCACGCTTTCCTTGCGCCACTCCTGCGACCAGAAGAAGAAGGTCTTGGTCTTGTCGCTGTTGTAGTGATTCGGAATAAAGATGGGCCCGCCAATGGTATAGCCGAAATCGTTCTTGTGATACGGCGGCACGCTCGACTCGAAATAGTTGCGCGCATTGAACGCTTCATTGCGCACGAATTCGTAAACATCGCCGTGGAACTGGCTGGTCCCGGATTTGGTCTCGACCTCAACCGTGCCCGAACCGTTCCGGCCATATTGCGCGCCATAATTCGAAGTCAGCACTTTCACTTCGGCGATGGCATCGATGCTGGGATAGACGTTGAGCGACGTATTGCTGCCGTTGTCCATGTTGTCGCCGCCGTCCAGCTCCCAATTGTTGTACTCCGTCCGTCCGCCATTGAAACTAAACGCGACGTTACCCATGATGCCGACTGTGCCTTCATCCTGTCCGCTTTGGTTGCTGACCCCAGGCACCAGCGTGGTGAGCTGGCTAAAGTTACGGCCATTCAGTTCGAGCTGCGAAATCTGCTTGCCGGTGATGACCCCGGACAAGTCGGACGTCTGCGTCTCCACCTGGCCTACCTGTGTACCCTCCACCGTGACCTCGGTCGCCTGTCCGCCCACCTGGAGCGTGGCGTCGGCTCGCGCCTTTTGCGCTACTCGCAGCACGATGTCGGTCGCCTTGTAGCTCTTGAAGCCGGGGGCGCTGATGGCCAACTGATAGTTGCCCGGTGGCAGGGCGCTGACCAGGTACTCGCCATCATTGTTCGTCTGCGTCACGCGCTTGATCCCGCGCTCGGGACTGCTCACCGTGAGTTGCGCTTTGACGATGGCAGCGCCGCTGGGATCATGCACCGTGCCCGTAATTTGACCGGTTTCCTGGGCTGCGGCCATTCCCGCAGCCAGCATGCAGGTCAGCAATATCCAACGTGCAGACTTCATGATGAACCCCCAGAAAGGCAAAGGGACGGTCCGGCCTGACCGTTCGCGGAGTAGATACTTCTGTCCCGGGCTGAAACGGAGTATGCGCTTCGGCTTGCGTCACGACAGCCCACGAACCCAACCTCTTCGGCAAACTCGCGGAGCAAAACACGTGGAATACCGCTTTACTTATTAAAACGTTTTAAATAAGAACTCAAGTGGTTTCCGCTGTCAATAGGAAAAATTTATCTGCCGATGCCCTGAAAGTCAGAGAAAAAGATTCCCACAATCCCAATGTGGTGCTATGGTGTTGCTGCTTGGCCTCGCAGCGGCACAAATCGGTGACCCTGATGGACGTGGCGCGCGCCAGCGGATTCTCGGCGTCCTCGGTTTCAATCGTTTTAAACGATGCTCCTCTTGCCGAAAACCTCAACCCTCGCACCCGGCACAAGATACGGGAAACCGCCGACCGCCTGGGCTATAAGCCACACTTGTTTGCCCGCTCTCTGCGGACACAACGCAGCAATACCATCGGAGTCATCGTCTTCGACATGGCTGACCCGTTCTGCACGCTGATTCTGCGCGGCATCGACAAACACTTTCAGCCCGCCGGATTTCTGCCCATCGTGATGGACGCCCACAATGACCGCAGCCGCTTTGAGCGTTACTTGGATATGGTGGTGCAGAGACGAGTGGAAGGTCTCATTGTGGTGGCGAACTGGCTGTTCGTGAGCATCGACGCGCTCAAGCAACTGGCCCAAGACCGCCTGCCTACGGTGGTTGTCGGCCGCGACCTGCATCGCTCCGGCGTCCACTCGGTACTGGTGGACAATGAACGCGGCGGCTACATGGCCCTGAAGCATCTGTACGAACTGGGACATCGCAAAGTGAACTTCCTGCTCGGTCCTAAGCAGCTCTCCGACAGCAGCCGCCGATGGGCCGGCATGCAGCGCTTCTCCGCGCAGGCCGGTTTGGAGATCGCGCGCTCGCGGGTGCTGCAGTTGCCCGGATTATCCGATCCGCTTACCGGTTTCAGTTCCGGCGCAGAATTGACCCGGAAGTGGCTGCAAAATGGAAACAAGTTCACCGCCATCGCCGCGTTCGACGACATGACCGCCTTCGGCGCCATCCGCGGGCTCAGCAATCGCGGGCTCAAGGTTCCCGGCGATTGCTCCGTCATTGGCTTCGACGATGTGCCGATGGCGGAGCTTTCCACTCCTGGGCTGACCACGATTCGTCAGCCCATGGAGCGCATGGGGAAACATGCCGCCGAACTGGTCGGCAGTCAGATATCGGATGGCCGCCTGCGAAAAGGTAATGACGCGCTGATGCTGCTCGAACCAGAGCTGGTAGTGCGGCAATCGACCGCGCCCCTTTGAGCGGGTTCGTGCGAGTGCTCGGCAAGGAGTGCAGGTATGTCCGGGTAGAGCGGACCGACTCGGTCCGACAGATGTGCAGCTTCGTCCGGGTCGTGCGGCTCCGTCCGGGTAGGAGTGCATTTGTTCGGGTAGTGCGGCGCTTAAGCGCCGCGTTCGCGGTCTTTTTTCCCGCGGAGGAGCCGGCTTTAGCCGGCGGCAGGCGCGATAATTGCTGAGCTGTGAATAACGGAACGGGTAGTGCGGGCCGGCTCTGTCCGCAAGATGTGCAGCTTTGTCCGGGTAGTGCGGCGCTTCAGCGCCGCGGTCGCGGTTTGTTTCCTGCAGGGGAGCCGGCTTTAGCCGGCGGCACTCTCCTGCAAAGATAACTACTTTCGGAGCAATCGGGAATGCGTCCTATAACTTGGGTATTTCTGGCGGGACTCGCGATCTTCGCATCTTCTTCATCGGCCAAAGAAGCTATCTCTTCACGAGGGTTGGAGCCTGCAATCGGCGTGCACCGTCACCGACGCGGGATCGGCCATTTCGTCCCCCGCCTATCGCGCAACGGAATGGCTCGCCGCCTCTGCCCCCACCACGGTCCTCGCGGCCCAGGTTGCTGCCGGCGTCTACAAAGACATCTTCTTCGGCATGAATCTTCGCTCGATACCGGGCACCACCTATCCTATCTTCGAGAACTTCTCCAAGCTGCCGATGCCGGCCGACAGTCCCTACCGCTGTGGATGGTGGTATCGCACCCAGTTCGATGTGCCGGCCGCCGATGCAGGCCAGACCTTCAATCTTCAGTTTGACGGCATCAACTACTCCGCGGAAATCTGGGTCAACGGTCAGCGAATCGCCGACCCATCGCAGGTCCGTGGCGCATACCGTACTTACGAATTCGATGTCTCGCGGCATGTTCATCCCGGCGCTAAAAACTTCCTCGCTGTCAAAGTTATGCCTCCCGACGAAAAGAGTCTCGCCATCAATTGGGTGGATTGGAGTCCGATGCCTCCCGACAAAGACATGGGCATCTGGCGAGAGGTCCGACTGGTTACCAGCGGTCCGGTCACGGTGCGACATACCGCCGTCTTCACTCACTTTGACGACGATACCCTTGCCGCCGCTCTTCTTACCCTGACCGCGGACTTGAGCAACAACTCGTCGCGTGCAATTCAAGGCCAGGTCGTTGCCGACGTCGCCGGACGTCACCTTGTCCAGCAAGTTAGCGTCCCGCCAGGCCAGTCGGTGACCGTGAACTTCCGCCCCGAGCAATTTCCGCAGCTCAAGCTCAGCCATCCTCGCGTGTGGTGGCCTGCCGACTACGGTGCCCAGCCCCTCGAGATTGCCACCGTCCGCTTTGTGGAGAACGGCCGCATCTCTGACCAGCAGCAGATTCGCTTCGGCGTGCGCGAGATCACTTCGGAATTTACCGCGCAGGGTCACCGCATGTTTCGCGTCAATGGCAAGCCCATCCTGATTCGCGGTGGCGGATGGTCGCCAGACATGTTGCTACGCAGCCCACATGACCGATTGGTCGACGAGTTCGATCTGGTGCGCGACCTTCATCTGAATACCATCCGCCTCGAAGGCAAGCTGGAGAGCGATGACTTCCTGCGCCTGGCGGACGAGCGCGGTGTGCTGGTGATGGCCGGCTGGTGCTGCTGCGATTATTGGGAACAATGGAGCGAGTGGTCAGCCGACGATCTGCACATCGCGGCCGCCTCGCTGCAGTCGCAACTGCTGAAGTTGCGCAGCCACCCCAGCGTTCTGACCTGGATCTACGGCAGCGACAATCCTCCGCCCGCCGAGGTTGAGCGCCGTTACTTCGAAGTGTTCCGCCAGACCCAATGGGCCAACCCGGTCATCTCGTCAGCATCGGCTACGCCCACGACGTTATCGGGCGCGAGCGGTGTAAAGATGAGCGGCCCCTATGACTACGTTGAGCCATCTTACTGGTACCAGGACAAGTCCCAGGCTGGCGGCGCCTTCGGCTTCAACACCGAGACCAGCCCCGGCGCGGCACCGGAGCAAATTCCGGAGCTCAAACGTTTTCTTCCCGCCTCAGCGCTTTGGCCTCCCGACAATCCGGATTGGAACTACCACGCCGGCAGCCAGGCATTTAAGAACCTGCACATCTTCGATCAGGCCATGACCGATACCTTCGGCGCAGTCGACAACATTGAGTCCTATGACCGCATCGCGCAGGCCATGACCTACGATGGCGAACGCGCCATGTTCGAGGCCTACAGCGGACATCGTTATACTTCGACGGGAGTAATCCAATGGATGCTGAATAATGCTTGGCCCTCGCTGCGCTGGCATCTCTACGACTACTATCTCGTGCCCGGTGGCGGCTACTACGGCGCGAAGAAGGCCAATGAACCGGTGCACATTCAATACGCTTACGACCAGCACGCCGCCTACGTCGTCAACAGCACGCTGTCCGACACTCTCGACATGGAAGCCACGGCCGAGGTGTTCGCGCCCGACCTCAAGCCTCTCTTCACGAGGACGACGACACTCGACGTCGTTCCGGCGAACAGCTCCCAACTTGCCATCGACATTCCGGCGTCGGCCTTCAGCAGTGGAGCGCAGTTCTATTTCGTCCGCCTCACGCTTGGGAAGGGCGACGGCGTCACAGTGTCGCGCAACTTCTATTGGGTCCCCAGCCCGCTAACGGTTTTCGATTGGGCCAAGAGCACGTACATCAATACTCCGGCCAAGACGCCGGCAGTCATGACCGAGCTGCGCAAGCTCGCGCCCGCCACGGTCGAGGCGAAGGTCGACACCGAGGGCGACCTGGTGTTGGTCCACCTTGCCAACCACTCCAAGGGCCTCGCATTCCAACTGGAGGCGGAAGCGCTCGACGAAAGCGGAAACATCATTCCCATGCTGCTCTGGAACGATAACTTCATCGAGCTCATGCCGGGTGACGCAACCGTGTTGTCCGCCGCCATACCGGCATCGTACCGGGGACACGCGATGAAGATAGCAATCTCTGGCTGGAACGTCGCCCCCATCGAACAGTCTGTAACCCTCAAACGTCAAATGGTCGCGCGGTAGGTTGTCTGACCCACCAATGAGCGAACCCTCCATCACCACCGAACGCGTTTCCCTGCGCCGCAGCCTCGGCCTCTGGGACCTCATTCTTTACGGCATTATCGTCATCCAGCCGACTGCCCCCATGCCCGTCTTCGGTGTAATCTACACCGAAGCGCGCGGCCACGTCGTCACCGCAATTCTCCTGGCCATGTTCGCCATGCTGCTCACCGCCTTCAGTTACGGGCACATGGCACGGCTGCATCCCCAGGCCGGCTCGGCATTCACCTACGTTGGCAAAGAAATCCATCCCGGCGCGGGATACCTGGCGGGCTGGTGCATGGCGATGGACTACATTCTTAATCCGCTGATCTGCACCATCTGGTGCAGCAAGGCTGCGCAAAACTTTGTGCCCGACATCCCTTACATTGTCTGGGTCATCGGCTTCGCTTCCCTGTTCACGCTGCTGAACCTCAACGGCGTCGAGACCTCGGCTCGAATGAACGCCGCCATGGCCACCGCGCTCGGCATTGTGATCCTTATGTTCGTGGTTGCCGCCGTCCGCTTCATCATGAAGTCGGGCTTCTACGCCGATTGGCGCAATTTCACGCTGCCCTTCTACGATCCCGCTACCTTCTCTCGCAGCGCTGTACTGCACGGCACATCGCTGGCGGTGCTCACCTACATTGGGTTCGACGGCATCACCACTTTGTCGGAGGAGGCGCACAATCCGCAGCGCAATGTTCCCCGCGCTGTGGTTCTCACCTGCCTGGTCACGGGAGTGCTCGCCGCCATCGAGGTCTACCTGGGCCAACTGGTTTGGCACCATGCCGGCGCCTTTCCCGAGGTGGACACCGCATTCGTCCACGTGGCTGGCCGGGCCGGCGGAGTCGTGCTCTTCATGGCGGTGAATGCGGCGCTGCTGGTCGCAACTATCGGCTCGGGCATGGGCGCCCAGCTTGGCGCGGCGCGCCTGCTCTACGCCATGGGCCGTGATGGCGCTCTGCCGTCCAAGTTCTTCGCAGCCCTCGAGCCGCGCAAGCGGATCCCCCGGAACAACGTCCTCCTCATTGGTTTGATTTCGTTGCTGGGAGCCTTAATCATTACTTATGAGACCGGCGCCGAGCTGCTCAATTTCGGCGCACTGCTCGCCTTCATGGGAGTGAACCTCTCATCCGTGCGCCACTCACTGCGCTTCCGAGAGCACGGGCGAGCCATGATGGTTCTGTTTGGCTCCCTGGGATTTGTGGTGTGCCTGATTCTCTGGCTGAACCTCAGTCACCTGGGAAAGATCGCTGGCAGCTCGTGGGCGTGCCTCGGCATCCTGCTATGGCTCGTGCGCAGAAGAGCGATGAAAGCTACCGAAGGATAAACCTTCACAACAACGTCCGGGCCACACACAGCGCCGCTGCACCCACAATCCCCGAGTCCGCTCGGTACTTCGCCTCGGCAAACGGAATCTCTCCGCAGCGCTGGTTCACGGACCAGAACGGCAATTGCGATGCGATGCGGTCGAACCATTGCGCGATCAAATGACTGATCCCGCCTCCGACCACGATGATGTCCGGCTCCAGCAGGTCGACGACATTGCCAAACCAGACCGCCAGAATGTCGGCGGTTTCCCGCAGGATCTCCGTGGCCAGCGGGTCGCCTTCCGCCCAGGCCTTTGCCAGCGTCTCGCTGCTCACCTTCTTGCGCTCGCCGCCGGCCAGCTCAAGGATGCGCTTACCACGCTCGCCTTCGCGCACCAGCCGGTCCTGTGCGCGGTCGGCAATCGCCCAGCCCGAAGCGAACGTCTCGATGCATCCCGACTTACCGCAGTGGCACCTAGTTCCGCGGAAGTCGATGGTGTTGTGTCCGCCCTCTCCTGCTGCGCCGGTGCGGCCAAGGTAGAGCTGCGTGTTGTAGGTGATCGCCGTACCGATGCCGGTGCCGATGGTCGCGTAGAACATGCACTTGTAGCCCACGCCCGCTCCCCACAGGGCTTCAGCAAGCCCCGCAGCGTTGGCATCGTTATGCACATGGGTCGGCAGATCGTATGCCTTCTGGATCTCCTCCGCGAGAGGAAAGTTCAACCAGCACGGCAGGTTCGCTGGATTCAGAATGGTTCCCGTCTGTGGATCAACCGGCCCCGGTGAGATGAGACCGATGCCGCGTATGGTCGCGCCCGGGTTCTCCCGGAACGCCTTATCGATGGCGGCTCGAACCGACGCCAGCCCGTCCGCAACGCTGCCGCGTGCCTGCATCGGATTGCGGGTGCGGTACAGAATCTTGCCTTGGGTGTCGACCAGGCCGGCAGCGACCTTGGTCCCTCCAATGTCTACTCCGATATACACTTCAGGAGTATCGGCCATGAGAATTACATCTTACTTCAATGATCGAGTCTGGCCGATTATGCTTCCGCTCCGCAGAGCTCACATCCCAGCAAAGCGATTGGCAGCCGTCGCACTCGTCGCCGTGCTTACGACGGCCGCTGCCCCGAAGAAAGAGGCGGTCTCGCCGGACAATTACGTCGGCAATGACAAGTGCCTCTCCTGCCACGCGGATAAGCGGACCTATCTTCGCACCGCGCACCATCTGACATCGAGCTTGCCAACCGCGCAATCCATTGACGGCAGCTTCGCTGCCGGTCACAACGTGCTGAAGACTACCAACCCGGACCTGTCATACCGGATGGAAGCAGGCGCAGATGGCTTTACCGAGACCGCCATTATCGGAACGCCTCCCAATGCCATCACCCATACCGAGCGCATCGACTTCGTGATTGGCTCCGGCAGGAAGGGACAAACTTATCTCTACTGGAAGGGCGACCGCCTCTTCGAGCTGCCCGTCTCCTATTGGACCGAGCTGAACAGTTGGGTCGACAGCCCCGGATACCGTGACGATTCCCCGAACTTCGAGCGGCCGGCGCCTCCGCGCTGCCTGGAGTGTCATTCGACATTCTTTGCCTCCTTAACACCTCAAGGTTCTTCCAACGCATACAAAAAGTCGGGTTTCATTCTCGGTATCGCGTGTGAGAAGTGCCACGGCCCCGGCAAAGACCACGCTGCCCGTCACACGTCAGGCCGCGCCGGCCCCAGCGGAGAAGCCATCGTCAACCCGGCAAAATTAGCGCGAGACAGACAGATCGACAACTGCGCGATGTGTCATGCCGGCATTGGAGTCGCGCCGCTGGCGCCCGCCTTCTCGTATATTCCGGGAGAACCCTTGCACGACTACATTGACCTCGGGGCTCCAGAACCTACCGCCAAAATCGACGTTCACGGCAACCAGGTGATGTTGTTGCAGCGGAGCCGCTGCTTTCAATCCTCGCCCACCCTGTCGTGTTCCACCTGTCACAACGTGCACGTTCAGCAACGCGACGCGGCTGCGTTTTCAAGCCACTGCCTCTCCTGCCACAAACCCGAGAGCTGCGGCGAATTCAAGAAGATGGGCGCCAGCATTGCCGACAACTGCATCGATTGCCACATGCCCAGGCAAGAGTCGAACCTGATCATTTCCGGCTTCGAAGGCAAACAGGTCAGACCAAAGGTCCGCAGTCATTGGATCAAGGTGTACCCAAATGCTATTGCCGAAGGGCAGAACGCGGACCGCCACTGATTTGGCAGACGGCCAGCTCTCATCCTTTCTTAATCCCCTCGCCCTCGACAATCGTTATGTACTTATCCACCGGCAGATCGCTGAACTTCTCGGTCGCGCCGCTCGGCTCAGGCCACTTCACTTCCAGCCAATCAATCTTCGTTCGCTTGCCGATTCCCAGCACCATCCGCGGATCGTGTGACGACAGAAAACTCCCTCCGCCCACTTTCATCCGATACCGCTTCAGATCGCCGGCCTGATAGGTCACGCGCGCCCCTACTGCATCGCGATTGGCCTTCTTGCCCACCAGCTTTATTCCCAGCCAGTGGTTGTCTTTGGCCGCAATATTGCGCAGCAACAGCGGCGCAGCGTCGTTCACCGAGATCAGCACATCCACGGCGCCGTCATTATCGAAGTCGCCGATGGCGAGCCCGCGCGCCGACAGTTGCCTGGTAAAAATAGGCCCGCTCTCCGCGCTCACGTTGTGCAAGGTCTTCCCGTCGCTGTGAAATAGCAGCAGCGGCTCGCGGTAGGTTACGTCCTTCTGCATGGTCTCGATCAGATCGTCCGGGTTGCCGTTGGCGAGAAAGAGGTCCAGGTTGCCATCATTGTCGTAATCAAAGAACTTCAATCCCCAGCCACTCATCAGCCGCGTCGCTACTCCCAGACCAGTCGCGTCCGCCTGATCGTCGAATGTCTCATCATGGTTGTTCTGGTAAAGCGAGTACTTTTCGTGATCGATGTTGGCCACGAAAAGATCCATCCAGCCGTCCTGATTAAAGTCGACGGAATCCACTCCCATGCCGGACCGAGGCCGGCCACTTTCGCTGAAGGCCACGCCCGCCAGGGTGCCGATCTCTTCGAACTTGCCGCCTCCGCGATTCATGTACAGGAAGTTCTTCACCGTGTCGTTAGCGACAAACAAGTCCAGCTTGCCGTCGTTGTTGAGGTCCGTCGCAACCGCGCCCCAGGCCTTTCCCAAATACTTTCCGATGCCGGAGGCCTTGCTGACATCGGTAAAGGTTCCGTCGCCGTTGTTATGAAACAGCCAGCTCGCCGTCGGCTGATACAGCCGTGGCACGCAATAACCAGGCTTGTTGTAGGCAGTGCAGGGCAGGTTCTTCGACTTGTTAAAGTCAACGAAGCGGCAGACAAACAGATCGAGCCGGCCATCGTTATCGTAATCGAACCACACCGCGCTTGACGACCATCCCGGAGCCGCAACGCCCGCCTTCTCCGTCACGTCGGTGAACGTTCCATCACCATTGTTGTGATACAGGATGCTTCGCCCGTACTGAGTCACGTAAAGGTCGGGGAAGCCGTCGCCATCATAGTCACCTACGGCAACGCCCTGCCCGTATCCACCGGCCGCGACGCCGGCTTTTTCGGTAACGTCGGTGAACGTTCCGTCACGGTTGTTGCGATAGAGCGCATTGCGCAGCGGCGGATCGGGATGGTAGAAGTCGCATTTGCCGCTGTTGACCAGGTAGATGTCCATCCACCCGTCATTGTCGTAGTCGAGAAACGCGCAACCCGCTCCCGTGGTTTCCGGCAGATATTTCTCTGGCGATTTACCCGCCGTGTGTACCCAGGTAATGCCGCTGGCAGATGCAGGAATTTCTTCGAACGGATAAGTAGGAGTCGCGGGAAAGGCCCTGGCGAATCGGCTCAGACCGGCGAATCCAGCCGCTCCCGCCAGCGTCCACAAGAAACGGCGACGCGAGAATTCCATGCTGCTCGCCGAAAAAAGCATTCCTCTCACTGCGGATTCTGCGCCCCTTGCCCGCCCGCTCGCTCTGCCAGTTGCTGGTGCAAGGCAAATTCCCGCTCTGCATCTTGCTTGCGTCCGGTGCGAGCGTAGGCAGTCGCCAGGCTGTAGTGCGCGCCCGGGTTTTGGGGCTGAAGCTTGACCGCCATTTCCAGCGGAGCTATCGCCGCCACGTAGTTCTTCTCCGCCACCAGCGACGTGCCCAGGCCAAGGTAGGCATCGGCAAAGGTTACGTCGAGCTTGGTCGCCTTCGTAAAATGCTCGACCGCAGAATCGAAATCGCCCGCCTGCCGCGCCATCTCTCCCAGCACGTACTCCGCCCCGGCATGGCTCGGATCAATCTCCAACTCCTGCTGCAGCTCTTTTTTTGCCTGCTCTTTGAAGTCGGGCCCGGGATTTGGCTTCGACAGCAAAATTCGAGCGATACGAAAATGAATGCCCGGATACTTCGGGTTCTGCGCCAGGATTTTCTGGTAATCCTTCTCCGCCTCATCCCATTTGCCCTGCAGTTCATTCGCCTCAGCGTCCATCTCCAGCGCAGGTATCGAGGTCGGCGCCGTCGTCGCCAGCGCCTGGGCCGCCCGCGATGACAGGTCCGAGTACGCATGCGCCGAGACGTACAGCACTTCGGGATCTTGCGGGAACTGGCGATTCAGCAAGCCCAAGGAACTCCAGCATCGGAGTCGCTCTGCTGCAGCATGGTGGCACAGCGAACTCCATCGATGCCAACTCGCTTCTGCAACTCCTTATCGGTGACGTGCGGCATGGACTTCGCCAGCAGCGGCAGCGCCTCGGAACAATGGCCGCTTTCCGCCAGGCTGCGCGGCGTGCTCCGCGGTGCTGTTGGGATTGGCTGCGGGCGTCTTGCTGGAAACCTGAGCGAAGGAGGACGCGGCAAGCGTAACAACGAGGACCACAGGAACTACAGCACTGAGGGGTATTCGCATGATGAAAAACAGGGGCAGGCGCTGGTTTGCGTCTGCCCCAAGTCTATCAGGCGCCTGAAAGCCTAGAAGTAGACTTTCACGGCGAACTGAATATTACGTGGTGTGTCCTGCGAAGTGTTCACCAGTCCGAATGTCGAAGATGGGAAATTGACATTAGGATGGCCGAACTGAACGTTGTTGAAGGCATTCAGGAAATCCGTACGGAACTGCATATAGACTCGCTCGGTGAAGTGGAAGTTCTTCAGCAGGCTCATGTCGGTGTCGGTATATCCCGGACCAACATTGGGACCGCTGGCTGGGCAGGTGCCAAAGGTTCCTGTCGCCGGTTCTGAATACCCCACGGGATTAATCCATTCATAACCCTGGAAGACGCCGCCTGAATACACCGGTTGGCTGGTTCCCAAGTTCTGAGCGAATCCGCTGCAGTTGGGTCGCGGTCCACGCGAACCGGTTCCGCTGGTGTCGGTGGCGTTATAGACGGCCAGGGGGAAGCCGCTGTGAATGGAGACAATCGCGCCCAACTGCCAGTTACCAACCACGGCGTTCGCCACCGAGTTCATGTTGCTGCCATACTTCCTCCCGCGTCCTACCGGCAGATCGTAAGAAGCGTATGCGCTTAACACATTACGGGAATCGAAATAGCAGGACGACCAATCCCCACGGGGGTCGTACAGGTTCTGGAAGTAGGGCGACGACGGAGTCGCCTGGGTCTGCGTTCCCCACGTGCCGTAGTATCCGCTATTGTCGGTCAGGCAATGCGACCAGGTGTACGCCACTTGGCCTTGTAGTCCGCTGCTGAATCGCTTTTGCAACACGGTCTGCAGAGCGTTGTACGACATGCTACCGATCGACGCGGTACCCGAAATGTTCCCGATCTCCGACGTCAGGGTTGGATTCCCCGCCAGATACGGCGACGGCGTAATGGTTCCGTCCGGCTGCAATTGGTTCTGGAAATACGGCATGGGTACCATCAGGTGGGTTCCATGCTGCCCTACGTAGCCAACCTGGAAGGTCAAATTGTTGGCGATTTGTTGCTGTACGGTCAGGTTCCACTGTTGCGACATCGCAGGCTGCACCGTAGGCGCCCACACACGCAGGTTAGCGCCCGCAAACGGATTGCCCGGCAGACTGCCGCCAGGGCCCTGCTCAGTTGTGTAGGTCGGCTCGTTGTATACCGCGTCAACCTCGGGCGTGCTGAATGGGGGATTTTGCGGAAGCCGCAGGTTGGTGCCAGTTCCCTCCAGATACGACGAGATGGTATACGCGCCGCGCAGCACGAACTTGCCGTCCATGCCGGCCGGCGACCACGCAAATCCAAAGCGCGGCTGGAAGTCGGGCAATCCATACACCGAGTTGTACAGGGCGCGGCTGTTGCCGTCTTGCCCGGCTAATTCCAGCGTTCCGCTATACAGCCCGAAGTTCGATTGACGATTATTTTTCTCGATCCATGGGGTATGTGCTTCGTAGCGCAGACCCAGGTTGAGAGTCAGCGTAGGAGTGACCCGCCAGTCGTCCTGAACATAACCGGCAAAGGTCCATGACATCTGGTGCCAGCCACCACTGGTAATTCCTTTTCCGGTTGCTCCCGGATATCCCAGGAAGAAGTCGGAAGCTGGGTTGCCGGAGAACGCGCCGCCAAACAGGATGGAGCCGTACTCGCCGCTGTTGCCGCTATAGAAAGTGTTGATGCGATACCGCCACATCTGGAACCCGACCTTGATGACATGCTTGCCGTGAGTCATTTGCACGCCGTCGTCAAACTGAATGACCGTGTCGGCAAAATTTTGGGCCACCACCGCATTGCCCACATTCGTGATTGTCCCGATACCTGGTGCAGGCCCAGTGCCGCCGCCGAATCCCAGTAGCAAGAGACCGGGGCCGGCAGTATTGGCATTGGCAATGCCCAAGGAAGTTCCAAGGTCGCCAATCGAACTGTTGAAGTTCGATCCCGTGGACACCGTGATCCAATTAATGCCCAGGCGAGCTTCGTTCAGCAGGTTGGGGCTGAAGGTATGCGTCCACTGCGTCATCACGTTGTGCGTGGGTGCGGTCGAAGTATTGTTGCCCAGGATTTCCAGCGAGTTGCTCAGTGGATCGTTCTGGTAGCCCTGCGAGTAGCGCCCGTTGATCGTATCTTTCTGGGAGGCGACCCAGTCGATCTTAGCGTCACCCTGGTTGGCATTGAAGGCCTGGGCCACCGTGTTGTATGCGTTGTTGGTCGGACTCCCGTTCACTGGCGCGGGATAGAAACTTGACCCAAACAGGTTCTTTGCGACTGCGTTCTCCATACCGATGGGAATCCGGTTGTTCGCGAACGGTACCTTGGTGATAGGGTTGACCACCTGTTGTGTCGGATTGTTGCACAGGCCTCCGGAGAAACCTGCCGTACACAGCCCTGAGAAATCGCCGCCGCGTTCTGCGTTCGTAAACACCGTTATGGCTTGCGCGGTAGAAGGATGGTCAAAACGCTGGCCCTGGTAATCGACAAAAAAGAACAACTTGTTCTTGATGATGGGGCCGCCAAACGTGCCGCCAAACATGTTCCAGCGCAGCTTAGGTTTGGCGATTTGGTTATTGGGACCGAGAAATCCGTTTTCCCATAAATTCGCATTCAGCACGTCATTGCGGAAGTACTCCCAGACGTCGCCGTGAAAACTGTTAGTGCCAGACTTGATGGTGGTGCTGACGATGCCGCCCTGGAAATTGCCGAATTCGGCCGATGCATTGGAGGTAATCAGGTTGAATTCCTGGATGGCATCCGGCGCCGGTGTGTAACCCAGCAGATTATCGGACACCTGATTGTTGTCCACGCCGTCGAGCAGGAAATAATTGGCCTGTTCGCGGTTTCCGTTGATATAAGGACGCCCTCCGCTGACCGTGTTATCGCCTGTGTTGAAACTGTAAGCATTAGGAGTGATGCTGCCCGGAGCCAGCAGCGTCAATTCCACGTAGTTGCGGGTCGCCAGCGGAATGTTATTGACGGTATTGGAATCGATCAGAGTGCTGACCTGGGTGGTGTCAGTCTGAAGCTGAGGAGTTTCTGACGTGACCTCGACGGTCTCCGTTGCGGCTCCCACCTTCATCTTGAATTCGATACGCGCGGTCTGGTTGAGCACGAGCGTATACGGCGGCTGTACGGCCGTTTCAAAGCCTGACGCCGAAGCTCTCACTTCATAAGTTCCGATGGGCACGCGCGCGAAGTTAAAAACTCCGCTGTCATCCGTCTTTGTGTTGTACACCGTGCCGCGCTCGGTATCGCGCGCCGTGACTGTGGCGCCGCTGATCGGCGCGCCTGCCGGATCTACGACTGTACCTGTGATGGCGGCAGTGACTTGCTGGGCCTTCACAGGCTGCAGGAAGCAAAACACGCTCAGCAAAATCACCAGGCTGAAAGCAAACCATGACCGTTGCATCGTTCTACCTCCGGTAACGCATTCCAAAAATGGAGTCCCCACTCACTGCAAAGCCCACCTCTATGTTTCTGGCGTGAGCTATATAGCGCTATGCTTTGTAGAGCTATATAGCACACGGCAAGCACGGCTACAAGAAAAATGTGACGGCCTTGTCAATAATATTTTTATATGACTCATGGAACCATACTAACCTCCGCATTTTCATATAGAAATCTCATAAACTGTAGTTGTCGTAGCACGAAGGTGGAACTCGATTTGGCAGTTTTCCCGCTATGACTTTGCCGAAGAATTGTGCTAAGTTCCCTATGCATAGTCGCATTGGTGAACTATAGCGGTTTGCGAGTCACACACTCAGCACTTCAGGCATGGCTAAACGCGACCTGTGGAGCTTGCATGCAACGAGTTCGAGGAAAAGCAATACCCGCTTACCAGAAAATTCAGCACGCCATCCTGCGGCAGATTGAAAGCGGAGAGTTGAAGCCCGGCGATGCTGTCGATTCAGAACGCGAGCTTGCCAGAATTCATGGCGTCAGCCTGATGACCGCTCGTCACGGACTTTCCGTCCTGGAACGCGAAGGTCTGGTGCTGCGGCGTCCCGGCGCCGGAACGTTTGTGGGTCCGCCGAAGGTCCACTTCAACAAACTCACCAGCTTCACCGAAGAGATGTCGGCCCGCGGCCTGCCGGTTCGTTCCAAAGTGCTTTCCTTCAACACCGTTTATAGCGAGCACGATGCTGCTGCCCGTTTGGCCCTGCCGTCCGATTCAGCCATCATCAAGGTCGAGCGCCTTCGCCTGGGCGGAGAAGAACCCTTTGCCCTGGAAACCTGCTATTTGCCGGCTGACGAGTTTTCCGAGCTCGATCGTGATTCTCTGGAACGCACTTCCCTGTTTTCGATCCTGAAATATAAATGCGGTGTCGATTTGAGTTATGCGGACGAGGAAATTGATGCCACGTCTCCACCCGCCACGACCGCACGCCTGCTGAAGCTTCCGCGCGGTGTGCCCCTGCTGCGAATTCGGCAGGTCATCTACTCCACCAAGGCCAGACCGGCGATCTATGTGCTCGGCTTGTACCGATCGGACCGCTTCCGGCTGACCATTCGAAGATACCGCTAGCCTTTCACGCGCTTCAGCGCTCCGGAACAATTTTGCGCTGACACACGCACTTTAGAGTACGTGTGAATACTCAGTTTAGTTTTCGCGTGTGGAGTAGAACGCGCAGGAATCGAGCCCCGTAAGGGGCGGAAGTGAAGTTAGCCCAGGATGGAGCGCAGCGGAATCCTGGTTAGAGTAGGAAATGAGAGTGAGTCCCGTAGGGACGGCACGGCTCTCACACAGACTCTTTAGCGCCGGATGGCAAATCCCGCCGCGCCTGACACACACTTCAATGCAGCATCGTCGCCGGCACTTCCGTCCAGTCCGGCACGCCGCTGCTCGACTCTTGCGACTCGACTTTGAAGTTCTGCACCACGCCACGGTACAACAGCACGGCAGAGATCGCCGAGCCAACCAACAGCAACGCTCCGATTGCCGGTTGATGCAGCAGAATCTTTCCCGTTCCAAACAGGCACATGTACACCATAGCGCAGCCCAAGGCCCACGCGCCCAGATTACTGCCAATGTCCCGATATCCCACAATGTCAGGTGTCTGCGCCGCAATGCGCTTCCACCCCCGGACATCGGGCCGCACATGTCGATAGAAACGCACCAGCACCGGATCCGGCTCAGGGTTGGTCAGCAGCGTCACCGTGAGCCATACAATCGTCGTCACAACGGTCGTCGCCAATGCACCCTTCGCGAACACCAGCGAACTGTTGCCGCTGAACGGTTGCAAGCGGTCCAGAATGATGGTGACCAGCAGCGAACACGCCATGGCGGAGATCTCACTCCAGGCATTGATCCGCCACCAATACCAGCGAAGGATGTACACCGCTCCGGTGCCCGCGCCGATCTGCAACACCACTTGCCAGCCGGACGCGATGGAACCCAGTTGCACCGATACCCACGCCGAAACGATGACTAGCAATACTGTGCACAGCCGGGAGACCAGAACATATTGCTTTTCGGACGCGCGCTGATTCACGAACCTGCGATAGAAGTCCGACACCAGGTACGACGCACCCCAATTCAGTTGCGTCGCAATCGTCGACATGAAGGCCGCCAGAAACCCCGCAATCGCGATCCCGCGATACTGATGCGGCAAGTGCGAGTTCAGCACCATCATGTAACCGGTTTCAGGATGTTGCAGGCCCGGATATAACACCACAACGGCCAGGCCGGTAATGATCCAGGGCCATGGCCGAATGGCGTAGTGCGCGATGTTGAACCACAAAACCGAGAGCAATCCTTGCTTCTCATCGCGTGCGCTGAAGATGCGCTGCGCGATGTAGCCACCGCCACCCGGCTCCGCTCCCGGATACCAGAACGCCCACCATTGCAGACCGATAAAGACCAGGAAACTCGCTAGCGGAACCATCCAAACAGGCTCGGCAGTTAAACCGCGCGAGAATTCCGGGAAAAATCCTAGCGGGTTGGCGGCATTTGGGCCGGCAGCGGCCTGCATTTGACGCAGGCTTGCCAGCATGGCCGTCATCCCACCACACGCCACCACTGCGAAGTACGCCACCGCGATCACGATCGCCATCTTCAGCACAAACTGGAAGAGATCAGTCCATAACACTCCCCAGAGACCGCCCAGAGCAACGTAAAGTCCGGTAAACGGAATCAGGAAGAAGACGCAGATGGCAAGCGCCGCGCCGTCGTTGCCGCTCCATACCGAGCCGAAATGCGCGCTCATGAAGCGGCTGATATTGTTCAGCATCGGCGTGCCTGCCAGCGTCGTGCCCACAATGCTGGTCATCGCCTTCGTCACCCAGCCCAGGATGACGCAGTTCATCAGCAGGCCCAGGTAGATCGCGCGGAACCCGCGCAGAAATGCCGCCGGCTTGCCCGAGTAGCGAATCTCCGCAAACTGCACATCCGTCAACAGCCCCGAGCGTCGCCACAAACGGGAGAACAGGAACACCGTCATCATGCCTGAGAACAGGAAGCCCCACCATAACCAGTTGCCAGAAATTCCCTGCGAGTACACCAGCCCAGTAACCACCAGCGGAGTGTCGGCGGCGAACGTTGTCGCCACCATCGAGGTTCCGGCCAGCCACCAGTTCACGTTGCGGCCGGAGACGAAGTAGTCGTCCACGCTGCGCCCGGAGCGGCGACGGAACCACAGCCCCATGATGAGCGTGATCGCGAGATAGCCGACAATGGCGGTCCAGTCGAAGAGAGTGAAGCTCATAATAGGTTTCCGCGCATTGCGAACTTTACCACGTGTACTTTGCCGCAGGCTCCTGCTGCGCCGCTTCCTGCATCACCTGCTGCTTCCACGGTTGGGGAGCAACGGTTCTCAGTCCATCCACTTCGGCCGCGGCCAAAATCAGGACTCGATACGATGGCAACCACGAAAACTTCAGGATCGACTTGTCTGGTTTCTCCGCTTCGTTAATCAGCGCGAGCTTGGTTTCTTTCCATCCTGATGGCGGAGCGGCCCGAGATTGCAAATAGCCCAGCGCCTCGAGTCCCACAGCTCCAAGCTTCTCTAGATCGTCCACGCGTCCTTGGCAATCTGCCAACACCGGAGCGGTTGTCTCCATCGCCTGAAATGCGGGACCGAGATCGCGCCACTGCGTAAAGTTCTGCATAAGTGCCTCGGGTTTCGCAGAGAAGTTCGGAGCGTCGCCCAGCAGTTGATCGACCCACGAGGCGAACTGCCTGCGGAAGGGCGCGTCAGGAACTACCGCGTCGGCTACTTTGGTGAGAGGCGTTAGTTGTGTCTCAACCAATAGTTCTTCGCGATAGGAGACACCCCATGGATCAGCCACCTCCGCCAACACGGCGACAGATCCGAGGTCTCGCGCGCCTGTAATCTGCCGCAGCAGCTTCGCTGCGCTCGATTCGTGCGTCAGTCCATCTTGTTCCAGGCCAACGCTAACCGCATCGAGCCTGCGGTACATATCAGCAACATTCGTCACCTCGCGTGGCGACCACAGCCGTTCGGCCAGCGCGGCATTGCGCGGCCAGATGCGGCTGTCAATGTTTTCCGGCGACAGGAACTCCGCCCACGCGCACGACTCGCCCCCAATTACCAGCGCCGCCTGCTCCGGAGAGAGATCGCTGCTCGCCGGAAGCGGATCATTCAAGTAAAAATATTCCGCCGGCGCCATGTGATCGAAATAATATGGCTGCGACAGGATGCCGCGATAGCCGCGTTTGGCGCCGCCGGCCAGCGACTTAGTGCCGCGCCAGGACTGCACCACCACATCCTTGGGAAGATCGGCAGTCAGCACTTCGTCCCAGCCAACCATCTTCTTGCCGTGCTTCTGCAGGATTTTGAGCACTCGCTGGTTAAAGTAAGCTTGCAGTGCGGGTGGGTCCTTCAATCCCTTTTTCCGCATGAATTCCTGAATACGGGGATTGGCTTTCCACTGCTTGCCGTTGTTTTCGTCGCCACCGATGTGGATGTATTCATCAGGAAACAATTGCGCCATCTCCCCGAGAAATCCGTCGAGGAAGTGGTACGTTTCCTCGCGGGTGGGATCCATCGCTGGATCGAAGATGCCGAACTTGCGCTCGATGTGATACGGACCCGGACCGCTGGCCAGTTCCGGATAGCCGACGAACCAGCTGGTAGTATGTCCCGGCATGTCGAACTCGGGGATAACGCGAATTTCACGCTCCGCCGCATAGGCGACGATCTCCCGAACCTGCTGCTGCGTGTAGTACAGCCCGTCCGATCCCATCTCCTGCAACTTTGGAAAGCGCTTGCTTTCGACGCGAAATCCCTGGTCATCGGTGAGGTGCCAGTGGAAGACGTTCATCTTCACGGCAGCCAGCCCGTCGAGGTTGCGCTTGATTACGTCAACCGGCTGCCAATGACGGGAGACGTCGATCATGAGGCCGCGCCATGCAAAGCGAGGCTTGTCCTGAATGCTGGCCAGCGGCAGGAAATAACCGCTCTCATTCGCAGACACCAGTTGCAAAACTGTTTCCAGCCCTCGGATTGCTCCTGTGACAGTATTGGCTTTCAGGGTCGCGTGTTGTGCTTCCACTCCCAGCGTGTACGACTCGTCCTCGCCAAGCTTCGGATATGCGGAGCCGGCTGACCCGCATTCAATACTCAGCGTCGCGGTGTTGCCGTTATCTGCCACGCCTAGCGGGAGTTCGATACCCGTTCGGCCCTCAATGCGGTCTTGCAACCTTAGAATAGCGTTTTCAAGGCGAGCATCCGAATGACCGGTCATGCCTACCGTGAACGAGCTATCCAGCTTCAGCATCCCCGCGTGAATGCTCATAACGGTGGGCATTGGCATCAGGTTGGTTGAGAAATCGGGCGGCATAGTCGCTGAATCCGAGGCGCGGGTAAGGGCCGAAAGTAGGAACAAAGCAAAAAGAAGTCGCATCGTATGGGTATAGGCCAAACACCTTCGATCAGGCATGCGGCCACCGAGATCCGTTGCCAGTCAGTGCAGGCGCATTTATTGTGCACGGCGGAAGCCTCAGCGGCAAGCATAAAATGACCGAATACGACCATTATAATGTTCGTTTATGTACTTTTATGATAGATTGAGATAGAGCGCGGTCCTTGAGAATTCGCAGAAGAAGGAACCTCTCTCCGCCAGGAGTCTCTTTCATGCCGCAACAGGATGAAGCCGGTCGCTTGCCCGCCCGCTTCCCCTTCCACATGCTGAAGGAGATTTACGAGCAGCCTGACGCCATTCGCAGAACCATCGAGCAGCATATCGAGAAGGAAACGAATACGGTTTGCCTCGACCGCTCTCCCTTCGCCCCTGCGGAATGGGCGGCGTTGCGCTCCATCAGTATCGTAGCCAGTGGCTCCAGCCGTCATGCCGGTCTGTGCGGCAAAATCATGATCGAGGAGCTCGCCGGCATCCCCGTCGATGTCGAGCACGCCAGCGAATACGGCTACCGCAAGCCACTCAATGGCGGCGGGAGTCTGGTAATCGCCATCACCCAATCAGGAGAGACGGCCGACACCACTGCCGCCCAACGGCTCGCCAAAGAAAACGGCAAGAAGACGCTTTCGGTCTCCAATGTAATTGACTCCACCATTTCCCATGAGGCTGATGCCAACTTCTTCACCCGTGCCGGCCAGGAAGTCGCCATTCCGGCCACCAAGAGCTTCACCACGCAATTGACCGCGATGTATATGCTGGCGCTTTTCCTGGCCTCGCATAAGGCCACGCTCAGTCCCGGCGAGGTTGCGGGTAGATTAAACTCCCTTGCGCACTTGCCGGATATTTTGCCGGGATTGATCGAACGCTTCGATCCGCACGCCGAGTCGATCGCCAAGAACTTCTACAAAGATGAAGTTTTCATTTATCTGGGCCGCGGCGTACATTACCCGATCGCACTCGAGGGAGCGCTCAAGCTGAAGGAGATCTCGTACGTTCACGCGGAGGGTTATCCCACGGGAGAGTTGCGCCATGGACCAACCGCTCTGCTGGATGAAAGCCTGCCGGTGGTAGCGATTGTGACCCGCGATCCCAGTGACCCTGAATCCATGCTGCGCTATGAGCGCTCGCGGTCCCTGCTGAACGAAATTCGCCAGCACTCCAAGCGGCAGATCCTGATCGCCTCCGAAGGTGACGAAGAAATCAAAGCGCTACGCGCACCATGCTTCTTGCTTCCGAATCTCGATGAGTTGCTGCTGGCGATTCTTGAGGCGGTGCCTCTACAGTTGCTCGCTTACCACGTTGCCGTTATGAACGATTTCAACCCTGACCGTCCTCGTAACCTGGTGAAGTCAGTAACGGTGGACTAAAACCCCTGAGTGTTTGCCAAACGGCCTTGTGGTGAGGGGCCGCTTCTCCCGCAATTGTTATTCCCTTGTTCACTACTGATCGAATAGGATCATATTCGATAGCATCAATGATTAGAGCACTTTCCTGATTGGTGCCTCCGCTCATACGGGTGGTGCGGGCCTTCAGGCCCGCGTATAGGACAAGAAGGAAAATCGCTTAAGCCGCTGAGGTCGTCGACCTCAGCGGCTTAAGCGAGGTGCTTGGCCGAGGCGGAACGCGGCGCTGAATGAAGCGCCGTACTACCTGTACAAATCGGATACATCTATTTAGGAACCGCAACAGTCGAATTAGCAAAATGCCTCACCAACGGTTGTCCATATTGAATGAAGAGCGCCGCCGGGCCATCGTGGACTTCACAAATCACCATGGACGAGCGCTGGTCCGCGACTTGGCGAAAAAGTTCGGCAGCTCCGAAATCACCATTCGACGCGATCTTGAATTGCTGCACGAGCACGGACTCATCCACCGCACCCATGGCGGGGCGCTCCCCATCCGCGCCGGCACTGAGTTGGACCGCGATCTCACTCAGAGAGAGTTGCAGCATCCCCGCGAGAAGTTGAAAATTGCCGCCGCTGCGGCGCGGATGGTCAAAGAAGGCCAGTCCGTCATCCTCGACTCGGGCAGCACCACTACCGCCATCGCCCGCGCGCTGCGCGACTTTCAGCAGTTGACTGTCATCACCAACGCCATCAATATCGTCGCTGAGCTGGCCGGCGGCAGTGTGGACGTAATCCTCACCGGGGGTACGCTGCGCAAGAATTCCTACTCGCTGGTCGGACCCATCGCCGAGGAAAGCCTGCGCCGGCTCAAAGCCGACATCCTGTTCTTGGGCGTCGACGGATTCGATACCCATTCCGGCGTCTCCACCCCGAGCCTGCTGGAGGCCCAGTTGAACCGGCTCATGGTGAGCATCGCCGCGCGCGTGGTGGCGGTTTGCGACTCCAGTAAGTTCGGGCGCTCCAGCCTTTCGTCGATCGTGCCCATCGCCAACATCCACGGCGTGATCACCGATAAACAGATTCCTAAGACGGATCTGCGGGCATTGAAAAAAGCCGGACTGGAAGTCACTCTGGTTTGAAACAGAAATGGTGTGAAACACAAAACCGGCTCGCCCCTGAAAGATCGGATCGAGAATCTATGCGCGCCGACGGAGTGGCGAGAATCCAAATCGGCTGGAGAACTATGGGCCGCCGCGAGAATTTTGCGAGGATCCAAACCTCCAGCCCGGCAATCCCTTATCGTTGATTGCGCTAAAGACCGCGACGCAGAACCGATACAAAGTTTCGGAAGCTTCACAGCCGACCTCCATCGGATGGCACGCTGGCTAAGGAACTGCCGAATCCAGACGGTAGTCATGCAGGCGACCGGCGTGTACTGGACGGCCCTGTACGACGTGCTGGAAAGTTACGGGCTGGAAGTGAACGTGGCGCATGCTCAGCACACGAAAACACTGCCGGGACGCAAGACGGATGTGCAGGAATGCCAATGGTTGCAGAAGCTGCACACCTTTGGGCTTTTGAACAAGGCATTCCGACCGGACGAAGAGACCCGCGTGCTGCGCAGCTATCTGCGGCAGCGAGAGAATCTGGTGGCGGTAGCGGCGATGTGTGTCCAACACATGCAGAAGGCGTTGACCGAGATGAACATCCAGTTGGCCAATGTGATCAGCGATATCAGTGGTATGACTGGAATGGCCATCCTGCGAGACATCGTCCGGGGAGAACGTGACCCCGAGAGATTGGCGCGACATAAGCACGCGCGCATTCGCGCCAGTCACCAGGAGATCGCCCGCAGCCTGGAGGGAACGTGGCGCGAGGAGTTGCTATTCGTGGTGGGGCAGAGCCTGGAACTCTATGACACCTATCAGGAAAAGATACAGTTATGCGACCAGAGAATCGACGACCATCTGCATAGGATGGAGGCCAAAGTAGATCCGGCCAGCGACCCAATACCGCAACCCACTCGTCGCGGGAAAGGTTCGCGCCCGCGCCAACCGCACTTTGATCTGCGCGGCCATTTGTACCGTATCACCGGGGTGGACCTGACTCAGATCGAGCAAGGTGCTCAGGCGCGGGACCCGGCGCGTAGTGAATCGGGCGGCCACCGCTTTGCGCATGGCTGCTTGGAGCCTGATACGGAGCCGAAGCGCGCTGGGCGCGAAGTTTCGTCGTCTGCGATCCAGACTCGGGGCACCCAAAGCGATCACAGCGATGGCGCACACCTTGTCTCGACTTGTTTATCGCATGCTCAAGTTCGGTCAACAGTATGTGGATCAAGGAATCGAATATTACGAAGCTAAATACCGGCAGCAACAACTGCGTTGGACAGCTAAGCAGGCCGCAGCCCTCAACATGCAACTCGTTCCACTTCCAGAGCTTGCTAGTTCAGTTTCTGGAGAGTGGCCGACAATTAGACAATAGTCGGATAGAAAGGACTTGAGGACCGCGACGTGATATTGCTTATGGTTCGCGCCTCACGCGTCAAAACAAATAGGGAATCAGCGCCTTGACGCGCTCCTTGTAGGCGGGATACTCGTCAGGAAAGCCGCGCAGAAGGAGGCGTTCCTCCTGGTTCAGCTTTATCCAAAACCCTCCCACGAACGATGCTAGTCCAGTAAACGCGACAAGGGAGCCCGAGGCAATGGCCGTTCCCAGGCCCATCAGCAGATGGCCCGTGTAGATGGGATGGCGCATAAAGCGGTAGGGGCCGCGTTCCACTAGTTTGTGCCCCTGCTTCAACTCGACGTCCCGGCTCCACTCGGCGCCCAGCACCTTGTGCGACCACATGGCCACCACGAGTCCCAGCACGCAGATGGACACGCCGACCGAATCCGAAAGGACTGTGCGGCGTATCGCGACCGGGCCGAACGGGTGCACCCAGGCTGCCACGAACAGGACGAAGCCGACCCATACCGGCATCCGAGGCAGCCTGGCCGCAAGATTCTGCTGTTCCGCGGCGGACTTGATGGAGCGGGCGCTGATGTTCCAGTACACACCGAGCGAAACCCAACAGACGAGAATGGGGATTCCGGCTGGCATAGAGGCCATGCTATCGCCGCAGCAAGTCGCACGGCAATTTCGAAATCAGGCGTCGCGGGGCTCCCGAGCGGTCGAGTGACCTCAACGGTCAGGGCCGCAAGGGGGAGAAGGATTAAACGTCGTATAATCTCGTGCGCGCAACTAGGAGCAGAAGATATGAACGTACAAGAACAAATCAAGAAATATATTACCAGCCAACCGGAGACAAAACGCAGTGACATGCGAGAGTTGCATCGGCTCACACTTCAAGTGTCGCCAGAATGCAAATTATGGTTCTTCAATGGTAAAGACAGCAAAAATCATACTGTTTCCAACCCTACGATTGGATATGGATTTCACACAATAAAGTATGCCGATGGAAAAAGTAGAGAGTTTTTTCGAATTGGTGTGAGCGGAAACAAAACCGGAATCTCTGTCTATATTCTTGGCCTCAAAGATAAGAAGTACTTAGCCAAAACATATGGAAAAAACCTAGGCAAGGCGAGCGTGACCGGATACTGCATTCGGTTTAAAGCTCTCAAGGATATAAACATCGATACGCTTGAGGAATATAACACCTTCGTTCAATTGTCTGGTGCAAACCGGTGCGTCAAAGTGGTGCAGCTCATTGGCCCCGAAAAAGCTAACTACGACGATGTATTGGAAGCGCTGCTCCGATATCCGCCGTTCGACATTCTGCATTTCTCCGGACACTGCGAATACAACGACGACGACCCGCCAAAATCGGGCTGGCTTTTCGGCGGCAACAAGAGGATCACCGCTTACGAATTGGCCGGGCTGGATTGTGTCCCGGGATTCGTGTTCTCGAATGCATGTAGTTCGGGCGAGATACCTGATCACAAGAAACCCAGCCCCATGCCTAGCTTCGCCGAGGAGTTTTTCAAGCAAGGTGTTAGGAACTTTGTATGCACAGCGTGGCCGGTGACAAGCCACGCAGCGCGTGATTTTGCGTGCACTTTCTATGGGGAGCTGCTGGGGGGCGACGGCCGACGTGGGAGTTACATGTTTGAAGCCATGCGAGCGGCGCGGAAGTCGATCTGGAGCACACCTCACGGCGCTCGCACCTGGGGCGCTTATCAGCACTATGGGAACCCTTGGTACAGGTTGTCGTAGTGAGGAGCCAATGAACTCAAAACAACGACCGCTATTGGCAGAGTGTGTACAAGTCGGGCAGCTTATATTATCTCTTCCTATGTTGATGCCGTAGCACATGTTGTGCGGGACCAAGGCAGTTAGTTCATGGGCATGTGCACAGAAACGAGTTCGAATACGCTGGATCGCTACAACTCGATCGGCATCATCCTTGCCGGAGGTGGTGCGAAAGGAGCCTATCAGGCTGGTGCGCTGAAGGCCATCTACGATTTCCTTTCCAAACATGACGCTCACCATAAGGTGCGGATGATCGCTGGTACGTCCATCGGATCCTGGAATGCCTTGTTCTGGCTCGCTGGGCTGATGGAATCGGGAGAACTTCGGCAGTGCGGCTTGGAGGAATGGTGGAGCAATATTTCACTACTAAGCCTGGTCCGCTGGGCGTACATTCCATTGCTGCGAAACTACCTTCTTAGCCCATCTCCGTGGACGAGAACCTTCGAGCGGGTATTCGCAGCAGACCAGGCTGCCGAACGGCTTCGGCGCCACATAGAAAAACCGAATGATCCAAGGTCCATACACTTCTACTTCACGAGGTCGAATATTGCGGGTGCGCAGCTAGAAGTAACGACCAACCGCGACCTGAAGAACACCCCGGCAAATCTGCCGGCAGAAGGATGGAAGGCGGGAGTACGCCGCATCGAGAGCTGTAAAGCTGAGAGCATTGATGATTTGCGCACTGCCGTATTCAGCTCCATGGACCTGCCGCCGCTTTTTAAGTATTCCAAGATCGGCGACTACTTCTACGAAGATGGCGGCGTGATCGACAACCTCCCCATTCAATTTGGTACGGAAGCGGAGCACTGTGATCTGCTCTTCATCCTTCCTTTGAACGCGACCTTTGCGGAAGAAGTGAGTCACAGATCCATCATCAAGCGGCTGTACAGAGTCATGAATGTCCGCCAAGGTGTTCTGGAGCGGAACTCATTCAAGATGATTTATCTATACAACGAGCTTGCCGCGCTTCGGCAAAATACGGAACACCTCCAGGCTTTGATTGAACGTGCATACGATGTACTGGCAAAGCAGCCGGACAGCAGTATCCAGGCGCTGATAGAAGAGTTACAGCGTGCCCGAGTTGGCATCGCTGTCGAATCACATGAAGCAACCAAGGAAACGCCATTGTCCGAGCGCGCATTGATCAGGCGGCATCGACCTGTACAAGTTTTCGCCATCTGCCCGGCCCCGAAACTTGCGGTCAATACCGTCGACTTCTGGAAGCGGGAGAAGGCAGGAGAAGCCTTTCGTCTAATGCATAAAACGACTACTGCTCAACTGAATAAGTTTTTCATCGATCCACCGGAATATGTTCGGGTGGCGCTGGTGCCGCCACACGGGGAAGTAACCTATCTAGAGGAGTTCTGAGCCTCCGGAGTTCGACCGGTGAGGATTACCCTGGCGCCTTCAGTATGGGCGCGTTGTGCCGTCTCGAGCCCTACGCCGGCGCTACCTCCGATCACGACGCTTTGCCCGAGGAGCTCCGGTTTGCGCTGGACGCGCGAAGGCACGGTTTCGGTGCTCACGATTCCTCCGATCAGCAGTCCAGAAGTGCCGACCCACACATGCACAAGTTAGGAACTGCGGCTCATGCGAGCAAGTCTTCAATCCTCACCGGCAGTTCCCGCACACGGACACCGGTTGCATGGTGCACCGCATCGGTAATTGCAGCGGCTATGCCGGCCAACCCGATCTCGCCAATGCCGCGCGCTCCGATCTGGTTGATCTCCTTGTCGGGATGGGCGAGGAAGTGCACTTCGACTGAGGGTGCGTCGGCATTCACCGCAACCAGGTAGTCAGCCAGACTGCTGTTGATGGGCGCGCCGTTTTGGGGATCGTATTCCGTGCACTCCAGCAGCGCCATGCCGACCCCCATCACCACCGCGCCCTGAATCTGATTGCGGCCAGCCAATGTGTTGATGATCTGGCCGGCATCGATCACGGTCACGACTCGACTGACGCGCAAACGCGCGATCTCCGGTTGCCAGGTGACCTCGACGAAGTGACACCCGAACGATTGGGTGGAGAACTTAGCCTCTGGGTCGCCGAACGTGCCCGCAGATTGGCCATTGCCTGTAACCTGGCGGAGCTTGGCGCGTCGAAGCAGCTCGGAAAAAGGCACGCCCTTCTCCGGACCTTCCTCCTTAAGAAACAGTGCACCGTTATCGAAGCTCACGTCCTCGGGCTTGTGATTGACGAACGGAGATTCCGGCGTGGAGACGGCAACCGTTTTGAGCAACTCAATCGCCTGGTCGGCTGCGGCAAATACGGCATTCACTAGCGAGGGCGTGGCCATCGAGCCACCCGAGAGCGGGCCTTCAGGAAGGGCAGTATCGCCGAGGTCGACTTCCACCTTCTCCAGCGGAACGCCTGTTCTTGCCGATGCCAGCTGTGCGAGGACGGTATAGGTGCCGGTGCCGATGTCCTGGGTGGCGCTGGCCACGCGGCAGGAGCCGTCGTCGCGAAGCTGAAGGTTGACCGCGGCAGGGAAGCGGGCTGCGACCCATGAGCACCCAGCCATTCCCCATCCCAGAGTTAAGCCATCGCGCTGCATCGAGCCGACGGCAGGGTTGCGCTGGGACCAGCCGAATTTTTCCGCGCCCAGTTGAAAGCATTCGAGCATGTGCCGCGACGAAAATGGGAGCCCCTGGCCCTCATCGATCTTGGGCTCGTTGATGACGCGAAGTTGGACGGGGTCCATGCTCAATTGATGAGCCAGGTCGTTCATCGCGGATTCGATCGCATAAAGTCCGGGAACCCGGCCAGGACCGCGCATATCGGCGCCCCCGCCGATGTTTCGCCTGGCGCGGCCAAAGGTCACGCGCAGATTAGGCACGCTGTACTGGAATGGCGTGGCTTCGCCGCAGCCTTCATGGTGGGCCTCAAGCATCGACCGTGTGTAGATGTAATCGTGCTGCAGCGAAAGCAGCTTCCCCTCCGTGGTTGCACCCAGGCGAACGCGCTGCTGCGTGCGGGGCCGATGTCCGACGGCGTGGAACATCATTTTGCGGGGTAGCACCAGTCTCACCGGGCTGCCCAGTTGGCGCGCAGCCGCGGCCGCCAGCGGACACAACGTCCACGGCCATAGCTTGCTGCCGAATCCCGACCCTACGAACTTGGTGATTACGCGAACGTTTTCGACTGGCAGGCCGAACATCTGCGCCAGGACACTTCGCAGATTGACCACTCCTTGTGAGGACTCGTACAAGGTCAAGGTTGAGCCCTCCCAGACCGCGGTGGTGGAGTGGGGCTCAAGTGGATTGTGCGTCTCAAATGGCGTGACGTAAGTGTGATCGAGTTTGACCGGCGAGCCGGCGAAAGCAGCGTCGGGATCGCCGCGCTGACTTTCTAAACGCTTCATCGGCCCAAAGGTTGTCATGACTTCGTCGGGCTCGTCGTCAGCTACGAGCTGCGGTTCAACGTCAGGCGGCTCGGCAGCATAGGTTGCGAGGACTGCATCGGCAGCGGCTTTGGCGGTTTCAAACGTCTCCGCCACGGCAACCGCAATGTACTGGCCGTAGTAGCGAACGACGTCGTCTTCAAAAGGTGGACGGCGCTCTTCGCAGATGCCTGAGAAACCCGGCCCCGCAACCGAACGATAAATCTTGCCGATATTGCCGCGGTGCAAGATGGCAACTACGCCGGGCATCTTCTCAGCCGCGGCAGTATCGAGCTTGGTCATCTGGCCCTTCGCGATGGTCGCACCGACCGGCACCGCATACAGCATCCCGGGAAAATGAAAGTCTGAAGTGTACTGAGCGACGCCTGTGACTTTTCGGGGTCCTTCAAACCGGACCGTGTCGCGCCCGATGGGCGAGTCGGCCGGTGATGCTTGCGTTTGAATCGGCATGGTTGCTTCTCCCTTCGGCCGGATTAACCGTTCGCCGCGGTTTGCAGGGCGTGCACAAGGCAGCGCTTCGCCAGTTCAATCTTGCATTTGTTTTCGCTCTGCGGCTTGGCATTTCGCAGCGCGGCTTCGGCGGCCTGGCGGAAGTTGGCTGCATTAGCGGGCTTGCCGGTGAGCGCGGCCTCGGCTTCGGGCGAGCGCCAGGGCTTAGTTCCAACTCCACCCAAGGCGATCCGGATGTAGCCGATATTTTCACCAACGACAGTCATCACTACAGCCGCCGAGGCAAGAGCGAATTCATAGGAGGCCCGGTCGCGCAGTTTCAAATAGACCTGCCTGCTTCCCGAGCGAGGCGGCGGCAGCGTGACATGCGTGATGAGGTCGCCCGATTCAAGCACCGTCTCCCGCTGTGGTGTATCGCCCGGCAGCAGGTGGAAATCGCCGATGGGAATGGAGCGTAACCCCTGGGGGCCCTGCACGTGGATGACAGCCTCCAGCGCAGCCATTGCGACGCACATATCCGATGGGTTGGTGGCGATGCAATGATCGCTGGCTCCTAGGATGGCGAGTGTGCGATTGCTGCCGGTGATGGCGGGGCAGCCGGTTCCTGGTTGGCGTTTATTGCAGGGCATGGCCGTGTCGCGGAAGTAGACGCACCGCGTTCTCTGCACCAGGTTTCCGGCGGTGGTAGCCATGTTGCGGATCTGCCCCGAGGCACCGGAAAGAATCGCCTGGGAGAGCACGGAATAGTCGCGCTGCACTCTTGCGTGATTCGCCAAATCTGAATTGCGAACCGTGGCGCCGATCTTCAGGCCGCCGTCGGACGTGTCTTCGATACTGTCGAGCGGAAGGCGATTGATATCGAGCACGCGCGTGGGGGTCTCGACGTTCAGCTTCATCAGATCGAGGAGCGTAGTACCGCCTCCCAGGAAGCGCACATCTGCGCCCTGCTGGGCTGTTTTTGCATGCGCGGCGGCGTTGATCGCTGCTGCGGAATCTGCAGGCCGGCTGAATTCAAAGATATGCATGGGAAATCTCCACTCGCCTTATGCGCGTTTCCGAACTTGTTGGATTGCGGCCACGATATTGGCGTAGGCGCCACACCGGCAGATGTTGCCGCTCATCAGTTCCTTCACGGCTACGTCGTCTGGACCGCATGGCTCTTCAAGCAGCGCCACCGCCGACATGATCTGGCCGGAGGTGCAATACCCGCACTGATAAGCGTCGCAAGCCAGAAATGCCGCCTGCATGGGATGCATGGCTTCGGGTGTGCCCAGACCTTCGACCGTCGTGATCTCTTCTCCGTCGTGTAGCAGAGCGAGACTGAGACAGGAGAGCACTCTTCTGCCATTTACGTGCACCGTACACGCGCCGCACTGCCCGTGATCGCAACCTTTTTTCGATCCGGTCAGTTCTACTGATTCGCGAACGCAATCCAGCAGCGTGGTACGGGGATCGATCCGCAACGAATGTTCCTTACCGTTAATGCGCAGTGTGATTGGAACTGCGAGTTCGGTAGCGGAATTCTCCGCCCGTCCAGGAGTCACGGGTCGTGTCGCAGCGATAGAGGCTTCCATAATTTTTCCTTGCCTGGGGCGCCAATGGTCATGTGCTCATCGACGCTTTCTTCTAAAGCCTAATCATCATCAGCAGCTTCGGACCTAACCGGTGTGTGCATTCCGCGGATCGTCTTTCGGGTTCAGGTACTCAAGGCCGAGAGGTCCTATGGCAGTCACCTGCGTGATGTAGTCGCCGGACTTGGCCCAATGGAAATGGGCCGTATCGCCGGGCAGAACGACTACGTCGCCGGGGGCATAGGCTTGCAACTTATCGGCATCGAACTGATCACCCAGGCCAATGTAGAAGACGCCGGAAATAACCGTGTAAACCCGGTCCTCGGGGTGTTTGTGCGGCATCAACTTCACACCGCGAGGCACGTGGACCCTGATGGTGTAAGGGCCTTTCTCCGAAGGTTGACCTACAACGACGGCGAGGCGCACCGACGGAGGGAACGAAGCAAACGGCTGCCACTCGATGTCCTCGGAGAGGATTGCCTTGAAAACAGCTTCCCCGGGCTGATGGGACCGAACTTTTTCTTTGGTTGTTTCTGTGCCGAGGGTGGTTTGCTTACCTGACATAAAAACCTTCCTCTTCGAAAATCCGTTGGTACGACCGTTCGTGGTAATCGCCGGCAGTTCTTCTTTAAAGGTCGATAATGTTAGCAAAAATTTGGGCTGCGCGTTGCAGTTGCCAATCCGATTGCATCGCTGGACAAACGAAAACATCAGACCAGAAATGTTGAATTCCGGACAATTGCATTTTGGTATTGGCTACACCTTCGCATTCGTTGTCGATGTCCGTGCGACCGCTGTCGATGCAGCTTTTGATGTAGTCCAGATTCGCGCCGCCAAGGGAGCACGCCCGCCCGATGGTTACGACCAGGCATTCAAACCCAATTAACGTTCTATTTACTTTGCAATTAATGCCGGGCGAGATTTTACTGCCCAGAAGAAAAATTGCGGGTAGCACGACACTCTCGCGCCCGAGTTGCAGGATAATATTCGCGGATCCAAGGTCAAGATTGGAGGACATTATGGCCACCGCGCGTGCCTTCGGCGACCCCGATTTAACTCCCAACAATTTCAGCCACTTCAGCAAGCAGGAAATTGACGCCGATACCGCGGCCAAGGGCATTGGGCAATTGGAGCCCGTGCCGAGCCCGCGAAGCACCACGCCGGTGGACTTGAGCAGTGTGATCGGGAGTCCGGCGACGCAGGCGATTCAGAAGGCCGGCAAGATTGTGTTCCATACGGTAGGCGACACTGGGGGAATCCATAGTCCCGACTTCCAGTTTGCCGTGGCCGACGCAATGGCCAACGATCCGAGCAGCGGCTCCAGCTTCTGGTATCACCTGGGCGACGTGGTGTACTACTTTGGCCAGGACCAGTATTACTTCTCGCAGTTCTACGATCCTTATCGCAACTACAACGCGCCCATCTTCGCCATTCCGGGCAATCACGACGGAGCGATCTTTCAGAACGACCCCGAGAAATCGCTGGAGGCTTTCCTGTCGAACTTCTGCACGCCGCAGCCGACGACTACGTCCGACAGCCAGGGCGCGGTCCGCACCACCATGGACCAGCCGGGCGTGTACTTCACGCTGAATGCTCCTTTCGTGAAGTTCATCGGCCTGTACTCGAATACATCCGAAGGCGCTACGGAAGGCGTGATCTCTGGCCACAACGTCGGCAACGCGCAGCTGACCTTCCTGCAGCAACAGTTGAAGGAGGCGGCAGCCGAGCGCGCTAAAGGGCAGTGGCGTGCGCTGGTGATTGCGACCCACCATCCGCCCTTCACCGGCAGTCCGGACCATGTGCCCAGTCCCACGATGCTGAAGCAAATCGATCAAGCCTGCACAGCAGCGGGCATTCAGCCCGACATGCATCTTTCCGGCCACGCGCATCTGTATGAGCGCTACACGCGCACGCTCGGCAAGAAGCAGATTCCTTATCTGGTGGCGGGAATGGGCGGATATTACAACTTGCCGGGACTGAAGCCACAGGCTGCACCCGGGCCTAAGACGCCAGTGTCGGGCAAGGACGCCAGCGGCAACCCGCTGACGCTGGAGGCGTACAACGACAACACCTTTGGATTTCTACGAATAACCGTTTCGCCCGCTGCGATTACAGGCGTTTTTATCACGGTCGATCCGGGCACCGGAAAGACAGGAGTCGGGGACAGCTTCACTGTGGACCTTCAGCCCAACGCGGTTTCCAAGGGCGCTTCCACAAAAGCCGCCGGAGCGAGTGCAGCGCCTGCCAAGTCGAAACCAACGGGGAAAACCTCAGGTAAGAGTGCGGCAAAAGCTGGTTCTGCTAGGCAAAAGACGCAGGACCGAAGGAAATAGTTCGCGGCTACCGCTGTCCAGCCAAGGTTTGCCGAAGGTAACCTGCGACGTCACTGACGAAGCTATGTACCGAGGCCTCCGCGATGCGATGACCGACGATGGTGTTCATCGTCTTTCCCACGGCACCAAAAGGTGGTTGGTAAACCCCGGAAAAATCCAACTGGGTTTCGGTTGCGGTCAGCGGGTACGCGGAAAGCTCGCCCCGCATGAGGGGGAACAACCGAGGCAGGGTTGCGGCCTCCCACTCCAGGAGCAATTTCATGCTCGCGCTGGAAGTGACATCGGCGGCCTTCTCCTCAACGCCTTTCACGACCACGTTGATGTCGGCCTTCACTGCAATACCCGCGAAATCGACGTGCAGTTCAGCGGCCACCGATTCGGCCCGTGAAGCAGCCGCCTTGGTGGCGGACTGGAACACTGCGACTGCGTTGTGTCTCAGCGTATCGCGAACGCGATCGTAGGGATGGTTCACGTAGTCGTAGCTGCGAATCTCAGGTCCGGTGTTCATAAAACGTCGTTCCGACCCAATACAACCTGGGCAATCACGCAACTGTACCATAGCGCGGGCCAAGGTTGATGTTGCCGATTTTGGCGGTACTGATCTAATTGTATGTTGGTTGCCTATCGGGCAGGGCGACGGGATTGTACCGCTAGGGATTTCTCGGTGCGCTCTTTTCTCTGATCATACTTCGCATAGAAAAAAACGCTTACGAGAGCGACAAGACTTCCAATGATCGTGGCTAGGCCGGAAGAGTTCTTGCCTTGGAGAATCAGGTAAAATCCCTCCACTAAGGCGACTAGCACGATTATGAAGGCGAACCACGAGCCTCGCGTTTGGTTCGCCACGTTACCATCTACAACGCGACGCTCCAATTGCTCACGGTGTTCGCGCTGCTTCTCTGCCATAACCATAATGCGTTCTGCGCCGTTTGGTATTACTTCGTTGTATTTTGCGAGAAGGCTCGGCAACGGAAGCGGGCCAGAGAACGAAGCTTCATATTGCATGAGCGCTTGTCCTGCCCGATCTCTATTCCTGTCCCGCTTATCGTTCAGGAGGATTAGGCAGCGTCGCGAGCTTGTTCAAGGGCTTCGTAGATGTCTTGCCCGACTACCAACCAGTCAGCGGCAAGAGCCTTCGCGTCGGCTTCGGCTGGTGATGGACTGATGTTATATCCATCCAATTGTCCCCAGAGGTCAAGAACTCTGGCCGCGCCGGATGCGAATGAAGGCTGCGCGAAGAGAAAATCGGATTTTACCTTTTTGGTCATACGCGCTTTTCTTAGACGGTGGGAATACTACCACAACTGACCACCACCGTATGTGATGAATCGGCTAATTGCTTGGTTTCATGAGCCAGAAGATGGGAGAGCCGTCTTTGCTAAGTACATTAAAACACATATACTTACTTGTGTCAAAAGCCGATTAGTTCTTCCAAGCTCTAAACGTGATCCGTGATTCCTGCTGCAATCGTGGGAGTCACCACGATAGCAGTATTCACACGACGCATGTTATACCACGCAACCCAAGGGCCACGCACGCCTCGTGATTCGCCAGCTTGCGCTGCATGCGTTCGGTCGGCGAACGTAGCGGCGAAGGTGAGTCCGAACGGAAAGGTTCAACCGCTCGACGTGTGATGTGCTGGTGAGACGCGGCTCGGGCTGTCCGCTCCGAACGCTTGGGATTGTCCCGGTCACCCGACTCGTGGCACGAAACCAATTAGGCCCGACGAAACCAGGACTGCTGTACAGCTTTATCAATTGCGCGTAATGGGTGTGCACATCGAATTGCGCGTCCACCGCATCAACGTATGCCTTGAGACCATCGGTTGTTAGCTGGAACATGCCTTCCGCTCGTGCCCGTAGATCACGCATGAGTTCCTACGCGCTGTCCGCGTCCCGATTCCCAATTTGGTGCGAGATTCTCAACTTCGTTTCGCTGTCAAGCGCCAACCAAGTCCACACGCTGCCCCATTCTTTCGGGGCATTGGAGCGCAAGCGGTTTTCGCGGCAGCCAACCGAAACACTACCCGGCAAGGATTTTGCTTGTATGATATCTTGCGCTTCTTTAGATTCAAGCGATTGTTGTGCTCCAGGGTGAGGAGGCAGGATTGGCTCATGTAGACGTTCCCTTGGTGGGCTCGGGCTTCGGACAGACGCGTCGCGTCGACAACTGGTGGGTGCAGCCGCTGGTGGTATTTCTCGGTCTCTCTGCATTTATTGTTTATTCCACCTGGGCGGCCCTGCAAGGACAGCACTACAGGTTCGGCCCGTATCTCTCGCCTTTTTACTCACCGGAATTGTTCGGCCCGGACGGGTGGTTGGGCCGAATACCACAGTGGATGCCGGTTTGGGTAACGGGCGCGATGCTCATTCTCTGGGCGCCGGGCGGATTTCGAGTCACCTGCTATTACTACCGGGGGGCTTATTACAAAGCCTTTTGGGCCGATCCACCTTCCTGTACAGTAGGCGAGCCGCGGAAGACGTATCTTGGCGAACGATCTTTCCCTTTAATCCTGCAAAACATTCACCGCTATTTTCTTTACCTGGCGCTGGTGTTTCTGGTCATTCTGGGGCGTGACGTGTGGGACGCGTTCTGGTTCAACGGCCGATTCGGTATCGGGGTGGGCACGCTGGTCCTGCTTGCGAACCTCTTGCTGTTGAGCTCCTACACATTTAGTTGCCACTCGTTTCGCCATATAGTCGGGGGCTTTCGCGACCGGCTGGCCGGCGCGCCAGCCCGCAGGCGGGTCTATGACTGTGTGAGTTGTCTGAACCGGCGGCACATGGTCTTCGCGTGGTGCAGCCTGTGCAGCGTGGCATTTGCTGATCTTTACGTGCGCATGTGCTCCATGGGTGTGTGGACGGACTGGAGGATTTTTTAGTGACCGAGTACATCTCGCACGAGCATGATGTGGTAATCATCGGAGCGGGAGGGGCGGGGCTGCGCGCTGCCACCGCGGCTTCAGCCGCCGGCGCAAAAGTCGCTGTCATCACGAAATCGCTTCTGGGCAAAGCGCATACCGTAATGGCCGAGGGTGGAATCGCCGCGGCCATGGCCAATGTCGACGACCGCGACAGCTGGCGGGTTCACTTTTCGGACACCATGCGCGGCGGCCAATATCTGAATAACTGGCGCATGGCCGAGCTTCATGCCAAAGAGGCGCCGGACCGGGTGCGCGAACTCGAAGCCTGGGGCGCGCTGTTCGATCGCACCAAGGACGGCCGCATTCTGCAGCGCAATTTTGGCGGGCATCGCTATCCCCGCCTGGCCCATGTTGGCGACCGGACGGGGCTGGAGATGATCCGCACGTTGCAAGACCACGGCATACATCTTGGCCTGGACGTCTTCATGGAATACACGGTCCTCACGCTTCTGAAAGACGGCAATCGCATCGCGGGGGCCTTTGGCTATGATCGCGAGCGCGGGCGCTTTCACGTGTTTCGCGCCAAAGCCGTGGTGCTGGCCACAGGAGGAATCGGAAGGGCTTACAAAATCACCAGCAACAGTTGGGAATATACCGGCGATGGCCACGCTCTCGCCTATGACGCGGGCGCCTCGCTGATGGACATGGAATTTGTGCAGTTCCATCCCACAGGGATGATCTGGCCTCCCAGTGTGCGCGGCATTCTGGTCACGGAAGGCGTACGCGGCGACGGAGGAGTGCTGCGGAACAGAAACGGCGAGCGTTTCATGTTCAAGGACATCCCTCCGCTTTATGTAAACCAAACCGCGGATTCCGAAGAGGAAGGCTGGCGTTATACCCAGGGTGACAAGAACGCTCGCCGGCCGCCGGAACTGCTAACGCGCGACCACGTGGCTCGCTGCATTCGGCGTGAGGTGCGGGAGGGACGCGGAAGCCCGCATGGGGGCGTGACTCTCGACATCGCCTGGATCAAGGAGAAGATTCCCAACGCTCCCGAATACATCAAGAAGAAGCTGCCCAGCATGTATCACCAGTTCAAGCAGCTGGCCGATATCGATATTACCCAGGAGCCCATGGAAGTTGGACCCACCACGCACTACATGATGGGCGGAGTACGAGTGAATGCCGATTCCCAAATGTCGGACGTCCCCGGATTGTTTGCCGCGGGAGAATGCGCCGCAGGTTTGCATGGCGCCAACCGGTTGGGAGGGAATTCACTTTCCGATCTCCTGGTTTTCGGTCAGCGGGCCGGAGAATACGCCGCCAAGTTCGCCACAGATAACTCCCTGGGCGCGGTCAATACTCAGGACCTTGCGTCCGCGGAGAAGTTGGCCCTTCGGGCCTTCGAGCACAACGGTACCGAGAACCCATACGGCGTGCAACACAAGCTTCAGGAGTTGATGCAGGACCTGGTCGGGATTGTTCGTCAAGAGCCCGAGATGCTGGAGGCATTGGAACGAATTCGAGAACTAAGGATTGCCAGTGACGGCGTCAGCGTGGACGGGAACCGGGAATACAATCCCGGCTGGCACACCGCACTCGACCTGCACAATCTCCTCACCGTCGCAGAAATCGTGACGCGCGCCGCTCTGGAACGAAAGGAGAGCCGGGGCGCTCATTTCCGCGATGATTTTCCCGCCAAAGACGAGCAGGCGGGGAAATTCAATATCGTGGCGCGGAAAGGACACAACGGAGAAGTGCAGCTCACCCACGAGCCCATTCCGCCGATTCGCGAAGACCTGCAGCAAATCATTGAGGAGATGAAGTAATGGCGACGGCAACGTTCCGCATCTGGCGTGGAGAGAAGGGTCAGGGACAGTTTCAGGACTACACGACCGAAGTCTCGACCGGCATGGTGGTGCTGGACGCCATTCATCAGATTCAGGCGGAAAATGCAGGCGATCTCGCCGTCCGTTGGAATTGCAAGGCGGGAAAATGCGGTTCGTGTTCCGCCGAGGTCAATGGCATGCCGAAATTAATGTGCATGACCCGGCTGAACACACTGCCGCTTGACAAACCTGTGACGGTGGAACCGATGAAGGCTTTTCCCCACCTGAAGGACCTGATCACAGACGTGTCATGGAATTACAGGGTGAAAGAGCGCATCCCGAAATTCCAGCCCCGGAAGCCGGATGCCGAGGACGGTACCTGGCGCATAGCACCCGAAGACGTGGAAAGAGTGCAGGAGTTTCGCAAGTGCATCGAGTGCTATCTCTGTCAGGACGTTTGCCATGTACTGCGAGACCACCACATGCACGAAGAGTTCATCGGGCCACGATTCCTGGTTTACGTAGCCGCCCTGGAGATGCATCCTTTGGACACCGGCGACCGGGTTGAGGAGCTGCGCAAGCAGTTCGGTGTAGGCTTGTGCAATATCACGAAATGCTGCACCAAGGTGTGTCCCGAGAGCATCACCATTACAGACAACGCGATTATTCCGCTCAAGGAACGGGTTGTGGACCGGTTCTTCGATCCGCTGTCCAAGTTGTTTCGCGTTTTCAGCCAGACGAAAGCTTAGGAGATGTTATGCATTTCGAACTTAAGCCCATTTCCGTGCAAGGTATTCCCGAGGCGCTGGCCAAGGCGGAGCGTTACCGGCTGCTGAATGAACCTGCCCTGGCGGAAAGCATTTGCCTTGACATTCTGGCCATTGTGCCCAAACACCAACAGGCACTGATTTCGCTGCTGCTGGCACGCACCGATCAATTTCACTCCAATGCGCAGCCGAAAGCCGCCCAGGAAGTTCTGGCCCAAATCAAGGGAGAGTACGAGCAAGCCTACTACGCCGGCGTCCTCTGGGAGCGTCTGGGAAGTGCCCGCATGCGACAGGGCGGGCGTGGGGCCGGCACCGCTGCGTATCACGCCCTGCGGGATGCGATGACTGATTACGAGACCGCCATGAAGTTTGCCCCGCAGGGAAACGATGACGCCATCCTGCGATGGAACACTTGTGCGCGCATGATCATGCAGAACCCAGACGTTCAGGCGTCAGCCGAGCACGATCCCCAGGCGTGGCTGCGAGATGAAGCCGGTTCCAGAATCGCCGACGCTTAGAGCGATTTTTCTTCGGAATTAGACAGCCGCCGCCGGAGAAAATAACAAACTCCAAGCCGATCCCGCACATCCCCCTGCCGTTCAAGGAGGTTATAGCGGACGTGCTCAAGGTGAAACCACCGGAGAAAAAGGGGAGACAAAAGCGGAAAATACTAGTGAATGAGAAAAATTAGCATTGGCGTTGTATTAGTTCTCATTTTTGAGTTCTGCTATGCAAAAGATGCCTCTGACCCAGGTGCCGCGTTTCTCTCGTTAGGTAGATATACCAATGCGTTCTTCGGTTTTTCCTTGCCTTTGCCTCCTGATCCAGCTTTCCAGATCGCCAAAGTCTCGACTCCCGGGACGTTGGGAACGTGGTACGGTCTGTTCGGACTGATACGGGAGAAAGGACAGACCGCTTTTACTATCAGTGGCCAACCGATGATGCCAGACAAGGCAGAACGATTGATGAGAGCCGCCCCCGGAATCACGCTTCATGGTAAGGAGTTTTCTAGGGGCATTTCTCATCAGAAAGGACCTCGGGGCACAGTATGGCAGGCTATGTATTTGACGGTGAGCGGCAATTGGCTTCTGTCGTTCGACATCCAATCCCTTGATCCCAACATGGCCGAGAACCTTGAACATTGCGTCGAACAGACGACATTCTTCGATCCCGACAAGGCAAGAGAAATCGCTGGACCGAATGGCAAACCCTATAAACCCCCACCGCCCACGGGACCATAGGGTTTTTCAAAGGCATAATTCCGCTTTTCTTCTTGCTCTTATACGCGGGCCTGAATACCCGCACTACCCGTATGAGCGCGGGATACGAATCGTTAAAGGGTCTGAGTAGAGGGCACGACTCTTGCTCGCAGCTCTGCTAGGGCGAACCCGCCGGATGGCTCCGAGATTGGCGGGCTGCTTTCCCGCAGCGCTTACTTCTTTTGAACGGACCGCTTGTCGAGCTTTTCGTAGGGCTTACGGTCGACCTCGACGTACGGATAGACAAAGTAATTTAGCGGGGGCCCATCCTGCTTGGGAGAGAGGGTAATGTCGCGGCCAGTGGAGAACTGCACCCGATTGGAATCAACGCTGCCGAAGAAATAATCTTGTTTCTGCTTCGCTTTCCACGCTTCCGAGATATCAACCGGGACCCAGCCGGTTTTGGCGGCATAGAATTCAGCCCAGCAGTGATAACCGGCAATATCTCCCTTGTCTTTGTTCTCGGGTAAGAGGGAAACCGATGTCGAAGCGCGCCGGAATGCCGTCAGCTCGCAACATTCCGATGAATGGAGAATGGAAGTCGGTACAGTTGCCGTGCTTGGCGTCACAGGCCCACACCGCGTCACCGCGTCCCCAGCCGGTGCCGGTCTTGTCGTAGCGCATGGTGGTAAAGAGGTAGTCATAGGCAGCCTTGGCTTTGGCGACCGTGCCGGTCTGCGATCCGGTTACCTCAACCGCCAGGGCCTTGATCTTGCCATCGGTAGGAATGAGGTTGTCAGGCGCAACCAGGCGGTTCATGGACGCGGGCACGAGCGAAGGCTTCTGGTCTTTGCGCTCGAGCTGGGCGTAATCGCCGCGCGAGTATTCCCGGCGCGTGACCTCGTATTCGAGAGTGAACTCCGCTTTGCCGGGCACGGGATTCTGCATCTCGACATACAGCATCCGATTGCCATACTCGTGCTCCTGGGTCATCTGCATTTTGCCGGGGGCCTTCACGTTCAGCACACGCACCGTCTGGTGCTGGTCAGTCTGGGGCACGGGAACCCACACGCGCAGTTGCTTTGCTCCGGAGGGAATGTCTTTCACCGTGAAGTTGTAGGTAAAGCGAAAGGTTCGGGATGGCGCGCTGAACTTCTGCGGGTTCGAAGCGGCCTGGGCGGTCGGCAGCGACGCCGGAAAAGAGAGCAGCAGCAACAACCAGAGAACTCGCAGCCTCATGATAATTTTCCTTTGTAGCGGGTCGATTGCTGGAATGGGCTGAACCACCAAACTGGGGCGGCTTCGGGAGAACCGGTGACGCGGTGAAGGAGGCGGAGCCGCGAGCATAGGACGAGATTTTAGCAGCAGCCGGCGCTGGTTGTCAGACCGCAAAGGACAGGGCAAAGGAGTTTTATGCGACAAAAAGTTGACGCCTGTCGTCGATTTCTTAATCTGATGTACCATCCATTGGTGCGAGGCCCGCTATGACGACGAACGCTACCCCGTTGAGAAACGAGATGGTCCACCAACCGCACGCAGGAACTGGACTGGCACTGGTGCGGATGACGATTGGCGCAATGCTGGTGTGGGTCTTCTTCAAAAATTTGGGTAAGGGCCTCTACACCCCGGCTCGGCTACGCCGGGCTCATCAACTACTACATCCAGCACAGTCATTCGCCTGCTGCGTGGAAGGCGGTCATGGGGCTGGCGGCGAGCCATGCCGCCATGGCAGCCCCCATGCAAGCGATAACGGAAATTTCGCTCGGCATCCTCCTGATCATCGGTCTGTTCACTCCTCCGGCCGCTTTCGTGGGCGTTTTCTCGACCTCGGAAGCCTTTGGGTCTCGGAGTGGGGAACGGCGTGGATCTGGGAACTGCTGGTTCCGGTGCTGGCGTCCCTGGGCGTTTTGGCTGGGGGACGTGCGGGGCGAACCTGGGGCGTCGACGCGTGGCTCTGCGCAGCGACGGCCGTCTTCGCCTTGGTGGTAATTTGAGCCAGGGTCAAGTGCGGGTGTCGGTCATCATTCCCACGCGCGTCGGGAAGCTTCGGCCATCGTCCGCGTGCTCGCCGATCTTCCCGCCGATCTGGTCACCGAGGTCCTGGTCGTCGACAGCAACGAACCCGACGGAACGCCCGAGATCGCCGCGAAGATGGGAGCGCGCGTTCTCCACGAGCCCAGGCGTGGCTATGGCCGCGCGTGTCTCACTGGACTGGCCGCCGCCGACGCACCCGATATCGTGGTGTTCCTCGATGGCGATTACAGCGATCGTCCGGCGGAACTGCCGCTTCTACTCGCTCCCATCACCGCGGGCAACGCGGACATCACACTGGGTTCGCGCCTGGGGAAGCAACGCATCCCCGGGGCGCTACCCTGGCACGCTGTGTTTGGTAATTGGCTCGCGGCCAGTTTGATCAAGCTTCTGTATGGATTGAAGATCAGTGACCTGGGCCCCTTCCGCGCCGCGCGTGCCGATGTTCTCCGTGAGCTCGCGCTGGAAGAGGACTCGTACGGCTGGGCAGTTGAAATGATCTTGAAAGGCGCCGGACATGGTTTCCGGGTTGTCGAGGTGCCGGTCAGCTATTATCCGCGCATTGGGACATCGAAGATCAGCTGTACCCGGCGAAGGGCTCGGTTGGAGCGGCGTGGTTCATTCTCAGCCGTATCTCGGCGGATTATTATTTTCGGCGTCCAAGGGCTGCGCCGAGGGTAGCTTGACAGTTTGCTGCAAAGCGTGGGAAAGCGGATCACCTATTCAGGTTCGGTTCGGGATGAAGAGGCGGCCTGAAAAAGTTAGAGTATGACTCTTGGAATGTACTTCTTGGTGGGAGCCCCCGCATTTAGGGCGGGAAAGGAGCGCTTCAGCGCTCCGGGAAAGGTTGGACGTTGGTCACGCGCTTTAGCGCGGGAATTGGAAAACCCAGGGCTAAAGGCCGTTTTCAAATCGAACGCTTTTCCGCTAAAGTCCAGCCCCCCTGCTGAAGCAGGGGGCTCGCAGCAAGAGCGTTTGCCGGACTTTTTCAGCGGGCTCGGAACGTGCGCCCCTTCCAGGGGGTCAGCATTCGGGCTTTTCATCAGACTGTCGAGACCTGCTACGGTAATCTGGTCTGAATCTTCCGGCCAGACTAACGTACACGCTCACGACGGAGGCCGCACCTTAGTCATCACGGCCAAAGCACCCAAGCCGGGCATGGTCAAGACCCGACTGGCCCAGACGCTCCTCCGCCGGCGGTCACCGCGCTCTATCGCTGTTCCTGGACGATACCATCGCGCTGGCGCAGTCGCTGGGCAACGTCGAGGTCGCTATCATGTGTCCGGCCTCGGATATTGACGAACTCGCTCATGTAGCGGGAGATGCGGTGGGCGTTGTGGCACAGACGGGTAACGGTCTGGCAGCGGGCCTTACTTCGGTATTCGCGCATTTCGCGGCGGCCGGCCATCGGCGCATCATCGCGTTCAACAGCGACAGCCCACATCTGCCGGCATCGGTGTTGGAGTCAGCGTTCGAGGCCCTGGCTACCTCCGATGTGGTTGTGGGGCCGACACACGACGGAGGTTACTATCTGGTCGGAGCCAAGGCCACGCATCCCGGCCTTTTCGGCGGCGATGGGATGGGAACGTCGAGTGCGCTGGAGACGTTGCTGGCGCGCGCGCGGGCCCTGGGGCTTTCTGTACGCCTGGTAGATCCTTTTTACGACATCGACGTGGAGGCAGACTTGATCCGGCTGGACGCGGAACTGCGGCTTTCCGCCGCGGGCGCCACGGACCGCGGATTGGTTGGCGCAATGGAGGCAAGTGGTGGCGCAATTGAAGCCCGGCATCGGAGACCTGTGAGGCTCACGCCGTCCGGCAGGCTCTACCTTCTGGGGGCCATCCTGCTTGCGGCCCTCACCATCTGCTCACGCAAGTTCAGCAGTCTGGGTGCGCCGGCATTCATGGTTCCGCTGGCGGTGGCGGTGATCGCGTATCTGCTCGCCATTCGTGAGCTCTTCTCCACGCCAAGGTTCCCAAGGCGCGTCATCGTCATCGGGCTGGGGTTGGCGGCGCTGTGGCAGCTTCTATTTCTACTGAAGCCTCCGGGGTTGGATGACGACGTTCATCGCTATGTTTGGGATGGCCGTGTGCAGCGGCTTGGCTATAACCCTTACCTTGCCGTTCCCAGCGATCCTGCTCTCAGCGGGTTGCACACACCCGAAACCGTCGGCTTGAACAACCCGAGTGTCGCGAGCCCTTATCCAGCGGGCGCTCAGCTTTTCTTTCGCGCGGTAACAGCAATCCACGAGTCTACCTTCGCTCTGAAAGTAGCGTTTGTACTTTGCGCGTGGGCAATCGTTCCGGTGCTGTTCGATGTCTTGCGTCGTACCGGACAGGGAGAGCACTGGCTTCTGGCTTATGCCTGGCACCCGTTGCTGGCAACGGAGGTGGCGGGCAGCGGTCACATCGATATTGTTGGCGCGTTGCTGCTGTTGGTGTCGGCCGCTGCACTCGGGCGCCGCTGGCGTACGGTTGCAGCTCTGGCCTTTGGGCTGGCTGTTTCCGTGAAATTTCTCCCGATTGTACTGCTGCCCCTTACTGGAGGCGCGTTCGTGTGCGCGACGGCGTGCTGTCGGCGGTCGTGTTCGGACTCCTGTACGTGCCCTTTCTCAGCCACGGGCGTATCCCGTTCGGCTCACTCGGTACCTACGTGCAGAGTTTCCGCTTTAATGATCCGGTGTTCGCAATGTTCGAGCGGGTAGCGACTCCTCAGCTTGTGGTTGGGCTGGCAGTGCTCGTCGGGATTATTACGGCAACGTGGCTGAGAAGAAAGTCAGCCCTAGGGTCTGCGGACGCCTTTGCGTGGCCGATGGCGGCGTCGCTCTTATGTGCGCCGGTCGTATATCCGTGGTACCTGCTGTGGCTGCTGCCGTTCGTGCGTTCAGCCGCGACGCTGCCGATCATCATCTGGACAGTTAGTATTCTTCCCACCTACTACGTCTGGCACCTGCGCGCACTGGGACGTCCGTGGATCGTTCCCGGCTGGATGATGCTGCTGGAATATGGATCTGTGGCAGTGGCCGGCGCAGTGATCGCGTTGCACCGGCTGACACGACCGGTGGCGCAGCGGCGTTCAACGGACTAGGCGATTCCGCAGTGGCTGTATCCGGTTGAAAGGGCACGCCTTCAGGCGTGCCGAAGGGCCGGCGGAAAGTGACCGGCTTTAGCCGCTGAGGGGCGTACCTCAGGGCCTAAAGGCCGAGTTGTTGGTGGCGCGGACCGGCGCGGCTGAAGCCGCGCCCTTTCAAGGCGGTTACATCAACTCAGAAATTGCTCTAGGCGCCGGCCGAAATAACAATGCGGCCAAATCAGTGTTGCGTCCAGGTGGACGCGAGCTGCCAGATTGCCAGCGACACAACCTTGCCGCCCTTGCCTCGTGAATACAACTCGATACCATTGCTGCCCGGCGGAGGATAGATGCGGTCGGTCATGACTTTTTCGCCATCGTTGGCGAAGACTTCTATGCTGGAGCGGTCGACAAAGATGTGCAGCTTGATTCGCGTGGCGCTTTGCAGGGAGGTAGAGTAGCGCCCGGGGAAGTCTTTGCTGAAGGAAACATCTCCGGAGTGGGTGCGGTCGACAAACAGCGTGTACGTAGTCGGAAGCACGCCTACCAGCGTCCAGGCATTATCGCCCTTGCGCAGACGGAATCCGATCTCGTCAGCCTGTTGCGTTTCGAACTCCGCTTCGATCTCGTAGGTTTCGCCGCTCGCTCCAGCTTGCGTGATCTTACGGCTGGCATCCTGGATCGATGCATCGTTAATCTGAAACGGCTGGCCACGAAGGCTTTGCAACTCGCGGACCGGAGACTGCACCAGAATGATGCCTGCAGGAGTACGCCTGAGCGTCAGGGTCCGTGGAATCGACTGCGCACCGCGCCAAAGTACTGTCGGCTCATCTTTGGCATACAGCCAGTTGCTGATCCAGCCCATCCAGATCCTGCGCCCGTCGCCGGCGGGCATGTCATTGAACGAGTTGGTGGCGTAGAAGTCCTTGCCGTAGTCGGCCCACAAATTTGTCTGCGGCGAAGTCTCGTCGGTGAATTGCTTCCCGTCGAAAGTGCCACCATGTAGCGAACGCCGGTACCGCCTGCCGGCGCCCCCGGATTGCGATTGATGATGAGCACCCACTTCTTTTCGTCGGTCCCCTCGACCGGAAGCTCAAGCAGGTCGGGGCATTCCCATTGCCCGGTGTCGTCGCCGGCAGGACCGAACTTGGTGCGCACGGTCCACTTCTTCAGATCGGTGGAATCGAGAAACACCGCGCGGCGTTGATCCGCCAGCACGGCAACCATCACCCATTTCTTCTGGGGCCCGTACCAGAACACCTTGGGATCGCGAAAATCGGGCGCGTCGAGATCTACGACAGGATTGCCGGAGTAGTTTGTCCAAGTGCGTCCTCGATCGTTACTGAAGGCGATGTGCTGCTTCTGCCGGTCTTTGTAGGCGGCGGCGTAGATGGCGATGAGGCACGAGCGGTCATGCGGGTCGGGATTGTGGCACAGTCCGCTGGAGTTGTTCCAGTCCACCACCGCGCTGCCGGAATAGGCCATGTACTTCGGATCTTCGGGAATGGCCACCGGCAGGTTGCGCCAATGCACCATGTCTGTGCTGACGGCATGTCCCCAACTCATGTGTCCCCAGACATTCCCGGCGGGATTGTATTGGTAGAAGAGGTGGTATTCACCGCTGATAGAAAACCATGCCGTTGGGATCGTTCATGAAGTTGTGCGGCGGGGTGAAGTGATACTGCGGGCGCCAGGGCTGGTCGTAGCTGTCTTGCGCAGGCAGATGAGTTGCACAGCTTAGAAGAATGGTGGCGGCTAGAAGCAACACCCAGGCACGTTTGGTCATGATTGATCTCGCCTCGCCAGCTTAGATTACGTGGATCGTGTGGCGACAGCGAGGGCAAACGCATCAGCACGAAGATGTGGACCGCTTCCTCGCCAAGGTGGATTTTGAGCGGGCATCGGTCCCGATGGCCAATCGGGTAAAGATTCTGTATATGACGCAGGCAGGAGTGTCGCCGCCCACGTTCATCCTGTTCACCGTGTGCGCGGTCATAGTCAATAATTGACTATCTCATTAACCTCAGACTATAAACATTGGGGAGACCCATCCAGGAGTGCGGTTGTGCCCGTCAAGCAAATGAACATCTCATTGTCGCCCGAAATGGCTAGATTCATCCGCCGTAAGGTACGAAGCGGCAGTTATACCAACATCAGCGAGGTGGTGAGGGCGGCTATCAGAAGAATGCAGGAGGAGGAAGCCGGTGAAGCCCGCAGGGCGCACGGTGCGGTGGATGATATCCTCGCGGAGCTGACTCTGAGAGAAGTGCGGCCTCTACAGCGTCGCCTGCGGGAAGAACTCAGCGCCCTTGATCGTGGAGAGTATGTCGAATATCTCGGGCGAGAGGGTCTCGAGAAACTGGCTGACGGCGTAAAAACGCGGAGTCGCCAGAGGCTCGCGCGCCCGCGGTTCGAGAGATGAAACGCTTCCGGGTCTCGCATGGCGCCGAGCGCGACCTGGAGGAAGTTTTTCTCTACTGGGCGAACCGGGCCAGTCTCGACGTGGCCGACCGGGTGATCGATGCCATTGTGGAGCGGTTTTGGATACTCGGGCAGTATCCCGATGCAGGACGTCCATGCCCTGAAGTCGCGCCCGGTGTGAAATCTTTCCCGGCGGGAAAGTACCTGATTTACTACCGCAAGATTTCCAGGGGAGTCGAGATCGCTCACGTGTTTCACGCGGCGCGACGGCAACCAGCGACCTGGCAGCAATCCAAAGGCTAGAACCAGGCAAGGAACGAGCTGAAGGGCAAAAGAAAAGTGCCACCTCATGAAGATTGGCCTCTTCACGCTGATGTTGATTGCGCTCGGCCTGACGATGGCTCTTCCGGCCAGAGCCGGCATCGTCTATGAGAATGGTCCGATTGACGGACAGGATTACGCCTGGGCAATTAACTTTGGCGGTTGGGTTGCCGACACGTTCACTGTGTCGGCTGGGGCCAGTAGTTTCACCGCCCTTTCTTTCGGCGCATGGTTATACCCGGGCGATACGCTGACGTCGGCCGAGGTATTGATGACGTCGAATCGCGACGGTGGCACCATCTATTTCGACCAGACGATTGCCTTCTCCGCTTCGGGATGCACTACCAACTTATACGGATACAACATCTGCACCGAGACAGGGAGCTTTAGCGGCCCAACTTTGCCCAATGGAACTTACTGGCTGAAGCTACAGAACGCGACCACCACACTCGGCGACCAGGCAGTCTGGTGGGACCAAAACTCCGGCGTTGGTTGCCACTCGCCGAACTGTCCTTCGTAGGCTTGGGACAGCGAAGACGGCCCTGTTCCTTCAGAATCGTTCACCTTGTCAGGTAGCGGGGGCACAACTCCTGAACCTGGCAGCATTTTGTTGTTCGGCTCTGGAATTGTCGGTATCGGCGGTTTGCGCCGACGGATGACGTTCTGACCGACTATGGAGCTTCCCAGATCGACTTGGGTCTGACGTTAATAGGGTGGGACGAGTCCGGCAGGACGCCAGGTTGAGGGTGAGTGCCGTCCCCGAAGGGACTCGGCTTCACTACAACGTGTACCCAGGACTTACGTCCTGGGCTACGATTGTGCCGCCCTTCGGGCTGAAACAGGACGCAATCGCGTTTACGCCGTGGGCTTGAAACCGTCAGGCGTGAGTCCGAAATCAGCGCGCACCTCTTCGTGCGCGATCCCTGACCGGAGGCGAGGCGAAATTGGTAGTCGTGACGTTGCCGGGAGGTAGCTCACCAACGTGGCTGGATTCAACTTCCTGATTCAGCACGCCCTTTCGATCCGGCTACTCATACCTCAGCGCCTCTACCGGGTCCAATTTCGACGCACGCAGGGCGGGCACCATGCCGCTCAGGACGCCGACCACCAGCAGCACAATCGCTGAACCCATCACCGCCATCGCCGAGACGCGCAGGTGAATGTCCCCCTTGCCGGAGGTGTCCTCGAAAAGCGGGCCGAGCATCGGCAGCGTGGGAATCACCGCCGACAGCACATACGACAGCACGATGCCGATAACGCCACCCAGCAGCATCAGCAGCATGGTTTCGGCAAGAAATTGAAAACGGATGTGCCACTTGCGGGCGCCCAGCGCCCGCCGCAGGCCGATCTCGCGGATGCGTTCGTCGACCGACACCAGCATGATGTTCATCACGCCAACGCCGCCAATGCCCAAGGTGAGCGCGCCGATGAACATCAGCAGCACCTGCAGGCCGATGGTCAGCCCGTCGATTACCGGACGGAATTCCTCGCGTCCGAACATCTGGATAGCTTTGTCATCGGTGGGCGAAAAGCCCTGCCGTTCGGCAACCGCGGCCAGCACCTGGGCCTTGGCCTTCTTCTCAAACTGCGGCGCCACCGGTGTGAACACCATCACCTGCGGGTAGCGCGTGTTCCAGATCTCGCCCGCCACCGAGAACGGAATGAACACCGAGCGGTCGTCGCTGGTGAAGTAGTTGGACAATTGCAGCTTGCGGTCCATCACTCCGACCACGGTGAAGCGCACGCCTGCGATCTCAACCGTCTCACCAATGGCATTGCGCCCACTGAAAAGCTGGTCCTTCACGCGGTAGCCGAGAAAGACCACACGGCGGCGCTCGAGTTCATCGCTGGAGTTGAGCCAACGCCCTTCGATCGGGTTCTCGTTGCGCATCTCGCCATATTCGGGACAGACGCCGCGGGTCGCGGTGTTCACCAGGCGATCGCCGGCTGCGATCGGCAACCACTTCACCGCCTCCAGGCAGGCTTGTTTCACCATATTGGCTTCGCTACGGACCGCTTCCAGGTCGGCCAGTTCGAACTTGACCTTCTTGCCGGCGCGCTGACCTCCGGGCTGCTCGCTGGTCTGCGCCGGCCAGGCGATAACGGTGCTCTTGCCGAATGCGTTAAAGGCGTTTACCAGTACGGAGCGAAAGCCGCTGCCATAGGCAATGAGCAAGGTCACGGCAACAATGCCCCAGACGATGCCGAGCATGGTGAGCAGGCTGCGCGTGCGGCTGCGCGCCAGCGCCGTCCACGACTCCCCGATGATCTCCTTCATCATGCTAAGCATCAGACCAGCTCCGGAGTTGGCAGGAGGCATGAATGTTTGAGGTTTGTGCCTTGAAGGGGCGCGGCTTTGGAGGCTGCGAACAACCTCGGAGTACCGCCAATCAGACGCCCTTCTGGGAGGGAGCCCCCGCATTGATGCGGGGGAAGGAGCGCTTCAGCGCTCCGGGAAGACGTTGAACTTTGATCACGCGCTTTAGCGCTGGGAATCGAAGGACCCGGGGCTAAAGCCCGTTTCAAAATCGACTCCCATTCCGCTGGTCTGAAGACCAGCTTCCCCCTGCTGAAGCAGGGGCCTCCCACCAAAAGTCCCCGCCGTATCGGTTCTGATGCGTTTCGGCTTTGCATCACCCACCCGCCTCGTAACGCAGGGCCTCGATAGGATCGATCGATGCCGCCTGGCGCGCGGGATACATGGCCGCCAGAATTGCAATCAGTCCCAGCAATCCAACGGACAGCAAACCCGACTGCCATGTGGGCAGCAGTCCAGCAAAGAACTGCGGCATAGGGAGCAGATTAAACAGCGCGCAGAAGCCGAAGGAGATCGCCATGCCCAGCCCACCACTCACGAAAACCACGATCATGGTCTCCACGAAGAACTGCATCATGATGTTGCGCGATTGCGCGCCCACGGCCTTGCGCACGCCGATCTCGCGGGTGCGCTCACGCACTGCCACCAGCATTACATTCATGACTCCGAGCCCGCCGAGGAACAGCGTGGTCAGTCCCACCGCGCCCAGAAAGTACTTCATGCCATCGGTCATGGTCTGGAAGGCCTGGGCCTCTTCAATGGTGTCCCATACGTTGGCGGCTTCTTTGTCATGCGGATCGAAGGTATGGATCCGCGCCAGCGACGCCAGGACTTCGTCCTTGCAAGGCTGGTGCTGGGCCACCGACTTGGGCGTCACCAGCAGCCGGTCGAGTCCGTGCGGCTTGGCTGGAGGCTTGTTGGGAAAGTCATTGTGCATGGCGGGATAAGGGATGAAAATCTTGTTCACATCGAAGCCGTCATAGCTGGAGTCCTGGTCTTTGGCCTTCATCACGCCGATGACCTTGTAGGGAATGTCGTCCAGATAAATCGTTTCGCCGATGGCATTGCGACCAGCAAACAACTGCTTCTTGACTTCGGTGCCGAGAAACGCCACCCGCCGTTCCTCCTTGACATCGTTCCAGTCGTAGAAACGGCCCACACCAACGGCGACGCTGCGAATTTCGGCGAACGCCGGATAAGAGCCCGTGACCTCCTGAGCGCTGGCGTTGAAATTGCTGTGAATGCGGACGTCCTCCCGGCCGACCTCGGGCAAAATCCATTGGCAGTCGGGGCTCTCTTCATTCAGGGTGTCGAGATCGGTATCTTCGAACTCGATGCGCCGTCCGGCGCGGGTTCCGCCAGCCTGCAGGCTGGTGCGTCCGGCAAAGATGATCATCAGGTCACGGCCGAAATTCTGCGAGACCTTGGCCTGGCCCACCCGCAAGCCCTCGCCCGCCGCCACCATCAGCACAATCGAGATGACGCCCCAGGCGATGCCGAACATGGTGAGCGCGGTGCGCAACTTGTGGCCCCAGAGGGTTTGGAAGACATCGCGGATGAGATCGCGGAGAACCATACAGAATCGCGGCCGCTGGTTGGACGCGGGGCCGCCTGAGAAGTAATACGGCGGTAGTGAGACATTAGTTCAACAAAGGTGATCAGATGGAGGCAGCGTAGTGGCGGCATGTCTCTAGCCACCCATCCCACTCCGCCAGTGCCCGCTCGCAGACCATGGCGTGGCGCTGCTTCTTGTCGCGGACGCGGTGACGGGTGGCTTCATCCAGCGGCAGCAGCAGATCGAAGGTGATATTCGCGGGCTGAAAGTGTTTAGCCTCGGCGTGGCAGATGTAATTCACCAACGCGCCGAAAGCCGTCGCGCGCGGAGGAGCCAAAGGTTCCATCTTCAGCGCGAGGGCCGACGCCTGCATGCCCGCGAGCAATCCTGTCGCGATGGATTCCACGTAGCCTTCGACGCCGGAGATCTGTCCCGCGAACAGCACGCTGGGGTGCTGCTTCATTTGCAGCGTCTCAGCGAGCAGCGTAGGGCTGTTGATGTAGGTGTTGCGGTGAATTTGTCCGTAGCGCAGGAACTTCGCGTTCTCCAGACCGGGGATGAGGCGCAGAATTCGCGCCTGCTCGCCGAACTGAAGGTGGTTTTGGAAGCCGACCAGGTTGTAAGAGTCGGCGCGCAGATTTTCCTGGCGAAGCTGTACCACAGCGTAGGGGATCTGCCCGGTGCGGGGATCGCGCAAGCCGACAGGCTTCATCGGGCCGAAGCGCAGGGTGTCGCGCCCGCGGCGAGCGATCTCCTCGATGGGCAAGCAGCTCTCGAAGTAGTTCAGGTTCTCCCAATCTTTGGCGTCCACCGAGTGCGCTTCCAGCAGCGCGTCGAGAAAGCGGTCGTACTCCTCGCGGCTCATCGGGCAGTTGATGTAGTCGGCGGTGCCCTTGTCGTAGCGCGCGGCCATGTAGACGCGCGACATATCGATGGAATCGGCTTCGACAATGGGGCTGATGGAGTCGTAGAAATACAGTTGCTCGCTGCCGCTGAGGCGGAGAATTTCGCGCGTCAGTGCGTCGGAGGTGAGCGGGCCGGTAGCGACAATCGTGATCGCACCCTCATCATCGATGGCTGTGACTTCTTCGCGTACCACGTGGATGAGTGGCTCGCGCTCAATGGCGGCCGTCACGGCCTCGGAAAATTTGTCGCGGTCCACGGCGAGCGCGTGACCGGCGGGCACCGCGGTCTGGCGCGCGATGTCCGTCAGCAATGAACCGGCGCGGCGCATTTCTTCCTTCAGCAGCCAGGGCGCGGTGTTCTTGGTGTCGGACTTCAGCGAGTTGGAGCAGACCAGTTCGGCGAAGTTCGCGCTCTGGTGCGCTGGCGTCGAGCGCACCGGCCGCATTTCGTACAGCTCCACGGCCAGACCGCGGCGGGCGCATTGCCAGGCTGCTTCCGAGCCGGCCAGTCCGGCGCCGATGATGCGGATGGGGTTGGGCATGAACGTAGCGACATTATTTCAGAAGTCGCGCTTACGCGACGTCAGGTGATAGCCCCGCGCTTCAGCGCGGGGTCAGCAACACATGAAAGGGGAGTGCCCCGGGCACGACAGGTCCTCACAACGTGTTGTGCAAGCCATCACCGCCAAAGGTCCGACACCGGCGTAAGTTAACCGCATGCCACACACGCTCGCCTGTAATCTCGTACATTGTGTGTTCAGCACCAAGGGTCGCGCCGACCTCATCGCCGAACCCGAAAGATTGCGTCAATACCTGACCGGAATTGCCCGAGGTAACAACATCCCTCTGCTTGCGGCCGGAGGAACCGGCAATCACTGCATCTATTCCTTGCTCTGCCACCAACCTTGCCCTTGGCCAAGGCCATACAGGAGCTCAAAGGAAATTCATCGCGTTGGTTGAATGAAGTAGCCAGCGGCTTCGCCTGGCAGCGAGGTTACGGCGCGTTCAGCGTAAGCGAGTCGCGGCGGCAGGCCGTCATTGCGTACATCGCCGGGCAGGGGGAGCATCACCGCAAGTGGAGTTTTGAGCAGGAGTTCCTTACGTTGTTGCGGAAATCCAGGATCGAATTCGACCCGCAATTTGTGTTCGGATGATGATGCTGCCGTGCCCGGGGCACTCGGCACTCCTAAAATCGCGTCCCCCGCGCCGAAGCGCGGGGCTATCACCTGGCGTCGCGCGTGCGCGACTGTGCTTTCACGCATCCATCTTCCTCGACGGAGTAGGAATAAATTGTGGTTACAATATCTAAAATCTTTCCGCCCGCGACGGCAAAAGCAATCTCCGGCTATTATACGAATGACTACCAGGAGACGATTCATGCCGCGAGTGTCGTACGTCGAGATGGACAAAGCCTCACCCGAGGTTCGCGAGGTTTACGAAAAAGTACTGAAGGGCAAGCCGGGCAACGTACAGAAGCTTATCGCCCACCAGCCAGAGGTGCTGAAAACTTTCCTGCCGTTTTACGCCAGCGTTGGGCGCTCGCTGGACCGCCGCCTCTACGAGATGGTCTACCTTCGCGTCTCAATGATCAACGGCTGCCGCTATTGCATGCAGCATCACCTGGCCTCGTCGAAGCGTGTGGGTTTGAGCCGCGAGGATTGGCAGCACCTTAAGGACGGCCAGCATGGCAACTTCAGCGAGAAGGAAGAAGCCGCGCTCGATTTTGCCGAGAAGCTCACCCGTAATCCTCAATCCATTGCCGACGGCGACCTGCAAAGCCTGAAGCTGCATTTCTCCGAAGCCGAGATCGTCGACCTCGATCTGCTGATTGGCCTGGCGAATTTGACCAACCGCTTCACCGATCCGCTGGGCGCCGAGGTGGAGTTTCCGGAAGAGAAGGTGTAGGACATGGGGATGACAGGTGATACAAGCCGGAAAACCTTAGCTGGCCTCGAGATACGACAGTACGGCGACACACCTGTGTGCTGAGTTGTATCAGGGCAGGACTTTCAGTCGTGCCCAACGAAGCGCAGAAAAGATCAGGGCTTTAAGAGTCTGTGTGAGTACTGTGCCGTCCCAGAAGGGACTCGATCTTATTTTCCACTTTACCCAGCGCTTCCGCGCTGGGCTAGACTCTTTCGCCCCTGCGGGGCTTGCTTCTTGCGCGATTCACTCCACCGTGCCACTTGAAAGCGAGTACTCACAGAAACTCTTTAAGCCCCTGCAAAAACAGGATCCCCAGGGGCTAAAAGCCCAAAGATTGCTGGCCCCGTTGCGGCACGTCTGAAGACGTGCCCTGATACAGAGCGTTCGCAGCTCCAGATACCCGCAGCACAAAACAGCTTTCGTACCGCAGGCCTTACGGTTTCGACGCGGGGTGGCTCTTCAGACGCGGGGTTAGATGCGGAATGACAAATTCCTGGAAGATACCGGCAACGCTGCCTTCGGCAATTCTGATCAGGGCAGTCTCCACCAGCAAAGTCCCACTGCGATCGCTGGCTGGATAGTAGGTATAGGAGAGCCCAGCCGTGGCAAAGCTGCCGATGATGGTCGAGTAATTGACCTGCCACTTCTTGTTGTCTCCCTTGCAGATCACAGCGTTGCGGATTGCGTAGACAAATCGCTCCTTCTTCGTGCCCGTGCCCTTGTAGAAGTAACGTGGATCCTGTTTGAACAACGATGTCAGAATGGCGCTGTCGATAAACGTGCCAAAAAAGACGTCGCCGTAAAGCGCGCCGAAACGCCTGCCGTAGCCTGCCGCACCCTGGCCGTATCCGCCTAGCTCATCACTCGCCTGATAAATACCGGCCAGAAATCCGACGCCCACAATGCTGACGGGGTCAGTAACCGATTTCCAGGCCAGCGAGAACTTCTGCTTCGGGCCCAACGGCGCGGGATCGGGTACATAGGTGGTGTAAAAGTTCGGGAAGATGCCAAGTACGCGTTGCTTCTCCTGTTCTTTAACCTCTTCCTGAGCAATCTCAGCTTCCGTGAGTGAGACGCTCACATCCGTTGTGGTGGCGGCAACTGTAAGCACGATCGGGGGAACAATAAAAGCCTGCCCAGGGTTCACGATTCCGGAAACCAATTTAGTTTCAAATCCTGGGGCACTAATCGTGAGCTGGAAAGGGCTGGGAACAAGACTGGAAAAGGAAAACTGCCCATTGTCGCCCGACAACACATCCTGTCTTTGGGCTTGGTCCTTAATGGTGAGTCGCACGTTCGCGCCGACCACGACGGCTCCAGCCTGGTCGACAACGGTTCCACTGACGCTTCCCTGAGGTTGCCGCTCTGACTGCTGCGGCTCGCCGCCGGGCGCTCCCTCGTCCATGAGGGCAAATGCCTGGGTTTCTCCCACTTCGATGGGCGACGAGGCCACATTCTGGGCAACTGCGGAGGTCGAAAGGAACAATCCACAAATACAGAAAATACAGGATAAGAGTTGAGTGGAAGACTTAAACTTGTAGTTCATACAGTGGTGGCGGATTGCACTCCCGAGTTTATCAGGTAACGATGTGTTTTCGATTCGCACGGAGAGCCGAATCCACCGGTCGGCCTCCAAACTCCGGAGGGCAGGCCCGGTGCGACGCTTTTCCTGTAGCTGGCTGATTGCAAATAACAAACAGCTGTTTCTGAAAATTGGCACCTGTGTGTCATCAAGTATAACCACCATTTAGCCATTACGATGCAATCATAAAGTGCCATTTCCCGGCCATAGGGCCGCTGTCAGTCGTTCTTTACCTTGGACGTCCATCGAGGTTCCGCCCGGCACCCAGAACGCGCTCCTGGGTCAAATAAACGCAGAATTCCAAAATTTGGACACTCGGTCGGCAGGGATCCGGTAGAGCCAGCCTTCAGGCTGGCGTCCCGGAGGCCTCACAATGGGTGGGGTGTTCTAGAGGATGACCCGCTCGTCCCCTACCCGCCGTGTCACCCGCTCGCGGTCAAGATATTCCAGAAGCGGAATGGCATACTTGCGGGTCACTCCGAATAGGTCTTTGAAGTTGCCCACGTTCAGTTTGGGGGTCGCAGTTTTCTGCGCGACGACCTGGCGGCGCATGGCGTCGAGCGCGTCGCGATGAAACACCAGGTCATCCGACAGCTTTACCAGCACACGGTCGCGCAGCAGCAGGGTGACAATCTTCTGGGCGCGGACTTTGTCCACCGGCAGCGAGGCCAGCACTTCTTTCAGCAGCGGAACTTTCAGTCCGGCCCGCGCGAAGGCCTGCTCGATCTGCGACTTTGACTCCGCCTCGTCGTCACGCAGGACCACGCCTCGTCCCGGCAGACGCAGCAGCTCGCCATCTACTTCGAGCTTCTTCTCGCGCAGGAGCGCGGCCACGGCCCCGTCGAATAGCTCGGGATGCCCCCATTTTGGCGAGTGCAGCTCTTCCTTATTGATTCCCGCCAGCAGCGGATTGGCGTCGTGGAAGTGAGCGGCAATGGCCAGGATGTCCTGACGAACTCTTTCCAGCCAGTGCGTCGTGATGAACACGTTGCCGAAGACGGCGATCAGCGACGCCTGTTTCAGTTCCGCCGCCAGCTGTTGCACGCGCGCAGCAGGCCAGCCCGTTTCGGCCACTGCCTCGGCCAGCGTCAATCCGAAGATCCAGCGGCGATTTACCCGTGCCAGCAGCGCTTGGCTCGGCGTCGCGCTGGCAATCGTCTGCAGAAATGGCAATCGCTGATCGCGGTTGATCCGTATCGGCGGCTCACCCGCGTCGAGCACCCGTCCGCCTCCAATCGTGACCACGGGAGAATACTGCCGCAGGATGAAACGGTCGCCGGGGAACAATACAATCGGACGGTCGAGCTTCAGACGCGCGAATGCCGACTCCCCCGGCACAAGTTGTTTGGCCTGGAGTAGCGTCACCCGCGCGATGGTCTCCGCCGCGAATGCGTGCAGGTGGACGCGCGCGAATTGCCGCAGCGGTTTGGCCGAAGGCAGCAGGTCGATCTGCACGCCCAGCCGCGTCACCGGATGGAACATCTCCGGCGGCGTCAGCATCATGCCACGCGCCAGTTCGGTGGTCTCCACCCCCGCCAGGTTTAATGCGGTGCGTTGTCCGGCGATGGCGTTTTCGGCGGCCTGCCCATGCATCTGCACGCCTCGGACGCGCAAGCGCCTGCCCGTGGGATGGACTTCGACCTCCTGCTCCTTGTGTACCGTGCCGGAGATGAGCGTGCCGGTGACCACCGTTCCGAAGCCCTTCATGGTGAACACGCGATCGATGGGCAGGCGGAAGACCGCGCCGGAATCCTTCGCCGGGACCTCGGCAGCCAGCCGCGCCAGTTCGCGTTTCAGTTGGTCGAGTCCTGCGCCGGTTTTGGAGCTAACCGGGATGATCGGCGAAGTAGCCGGATCGAGGAACGAGCCCTGCAGAAACTCGGTGACTTCCATGGTCACGACTTCGAGCGTTTCGGCGTCGACCAGGTCGGACTTGGTGAGGACGGTGATGCCGCGCTGCACCGCAAGCAGGCGGCAGATCTCGAAGTGTTCGCGGGTCTGCGGCTTGACGGATTCGTCCGCTGCCACTATGAGCAGCACCAAGTCGATGCCGCCGACTCCGGCCAGCATGTTGCGCACAAAGCGCTCGTGGCCGGGAACGTCAACCAGACCGATGCGGATCGGCTCCGCGCCATCCGGACTCGGCAGATCGAGGTTGGCAAAGCCGAGGTCGATAGTGATGCCGCGGCGCTTCTCTTCCTCCAGGCGGTCGGGATCGATGCCGGTGAGCGCGCGCACCAGCGCACTCTTGCCGTGATCGATGTGACCCGCGGTGCCGACAATGACCGACTTCATCGCAGACAGTGTACCGTTTGGGTAAACGGCCAGCGCACTGATTACCTGTCATTTGAGGGTGGCCCAGTCCCAGAAACTGCTGTCGACTGGCGTAAGTGGTTACGGGCAGATTGTAGGCAAACCAAAGTCAGCGAAGCCACGGCATTTCGGGTATCCGGCCTTGTGTGATATGTAGAATACGCTGTCTGCCCAAGTCCCTGATAGTCACTGCAACTGACTGGTTCCGAAGAGTGAGCCGCCCGTAAACACCAGTTTTTGAAATGACCACACTTCGTTTCCGGCTTGCGATATGTTCGTGGCAGTGGAGGCGTGAATGCACGGGGGTGGAGTACACGCAGTCGAACTGGTCTTCCTTTCGTTGTTGGCGTTCGTGGTTTTGTTCGCCGCCGTAGCTCGCAAGCTCAACCGGCCGTATCCCATCGTGCTGGTAGTTGCCGGACTGCTGCTCAGCTTCCTGCCCCGGGTTCCCAAAGTTACCCTGAATCCCGACATCATCTTCCTGATCGTCCTGCCGCCTCTGCTTTATTCGGCCGCGTGGGTTACATCCTGGCGTGACTTCCGCTTCAACCTGTTCAGCATCTTCATGCTGGCCTTTGGACTGGTGGCCTTCACGGTATTCGGAGTGGCTATTGCGGCGCCGCTTGTCTTTGCGGGCTTCACCTGGCAATTGGGATTCCTGTTGGGCGCAGTGGTGTCGGCTACCGACTCAATCGCGGCCACGTCCATCGCTCGAAGCCTGGCGCTGCCACGGCGCATCATCGACATCCTGGAAGGCGAGAGCCTGGTGAATGACGCCAGTGGCTTGGTCGCTCTGGAGTTTGGTCTGGCGATGATTCTGCGCTCGCAGACGCCATCTGCCGGTGAGGCGCTGGGGCGATTGTGCTATCTGACCGTGGCGGGAATCGCGATCGGGCTGGCGATTGGCAAGCTGGTGGACGGATTCGAGCGCCATATTGATGATGGGCCAATCGAAATCGCGGTCAGCATACTCGTCCCTTACGTGACCTATTTGGCCGCGGTGGCGGCGCACGCCTCGGGTGTGCTGGCGGTAATCGCCTGCGGACTCTATCTCAGCCGCAAGAGCGCCCATTTCTTTTCCCCGAACGTGCGCTTGCAGGCTGGGGCGGTGTGGGAGTCACTGACCTTCGCGCTGAACGGTCTTGTCTTCGTGCTCATCGGTCTGCAACTGCCGTATGTGCTGGCCGGAATTCGCTCCTACAGCATGAAGCAGTTGCTGGTGTACGGCGCCACCTTCAGCGCGTTGCTGATTGTGTTGCGCTTGCTGTGGATGTATCCCGGAGCCCTCTTCGGCCATTGGTTCCGCACCCGGGTTCTACACCAGGACTATCCACGACCCACCCCGGGTGGGATCTTTGTTCTCGGCTGGACGGGAATGCGCGGTGTGCTTGCTCTGGCCGCCGCCATGTCTCTGCCTGAAAAGCTCTCGGACGGAAGCGCTTTTCCGCAGCGCAATCTCATCATCTTCCTCACCTTCAGCGTGATCCTGGTGACGCTGGTTGTGCAGGGACTGACTCTGCCTTCGGTGATCCGCCTGGTAGGTCTGGCCGGTACGAGCGGCCCGAATTGCGAAGCGCGCGAGGCGCGCCGCATCATGACGCGCGCGGCGTTGCAACGGCTGGAGCAGGCGCGCGCACAGGATATTCCTGAGCTCGCGCCAGTCTACAACGATTTGAAGCAGCACTACGAGGATCGGCTGCAGCGGCTGGCAGGAGAGAATGGAGGCGAAGAAAGCTCGGAACAGTATGCTCACGTCCTTGACTTGAGCCGGGATCTGTTGCGCGCCGAGCGCGAAACCGCGTTGTCGCTGCGCGCTGCAGGCCGCGTCAGCGACGAGACCCTCCGCCAGATCGAACGCGAGCTCGATTTGCGCGAGAGTGAACTGACGCTCGATGCCGAGGCCAGTGCCTAGGCATCAAAAACGCCCAGAGACTTTGAGACGCCGCTCGTAGGGCCATCCGTGCCGGTAATGCAGACGGGCAACTCGGAACCTTATGCGATCGCTCCGGTAATTTTCCCGCCCGAGTGCCGTGGATAGCAGGAGTAACTTTCCCCGCGATCATGTGAGCGGTGCATAATGGGTTTGCATCACCTGGAGCGTCATCATGGAGAACATTATTCCTCGCTGGGAGTGGCGAACCTTCGGCGACAATTTTGGTAATGCCGATGCGCGGTACGCAGCCTTAAAACCCGACAATGTGCAGGAAAGCGATGAGTTGTACTTCCTTTCCGCCGCCGCCGATCAAAACGTTAAAGTCCGCGACGACCTCATGGACATAAAAACCCTGGAGCAGGTCAATGCGGATGGCCTGGAGCAGTGGAAGCCGGTGATGAAAGCATCCTTCCCCTTGCCGGCCGCCGAAGCCAGGAAGGTCCTTGACGCGCTGGGCGTCCCTGCGCCATCGCTGGCTCGTGCGGAGTACACACTCGAACAGTTCGTGGCTGAACTAGCCGAACCGGGCGGACGCCTGCGTTCCGTGAAGGTACACAAAAGGCGCTCGCGCTACAGAATCAACGGCTGCATGTCTGAGATGACCGACGTTCTGGCAGACGGCCGGAAAACTCGCACCGTCGCACTTGAGCTGGAGGACGCAGCTCGCGTCATCGCCACGGTGCGCGAGTTGGGCTTGGACCGATTTCCAAACATCAGCTATCCGCGAGGCCTGAAGCAACTGGTCGGCATGAAAGGGTGAGGTGACGGCAATGCCATGCTATGCGGTGATCGATGTGGGTACAAACTCCGTGAAATTCAATATCAGCGAACGCCGCCAGGACGGTACCTGGAAAACGCTGGTGGACCGTGCTGAGATAACGCGGCTCGGCGAAGGTCTGGAGCAGACGGGCGAGATCAGTGGCGACGCCATGACGCGAACCGTCTCGGCGATAGCCGGCATGGCAGCGGAGGCCCGTGATGCCGGAGTAGCGGCGATTGCGGCGGTCGGCACCATGGGAATGCGCACGGCACGCAACAGTCAGCAGTTCATCGATGCGGTGCAGGAACGTTGTGGCGTGAAGATCGAAATCATTCCCGGCGACGAAGAGGGTCGCCTCGCTTATCTGGCCGTCAAGTCCGGTCTCGGTCTGGCGGAAGGCTCACTGGCAATTTTCGACACCGGGGGCGGAAGCACGCAATTCACCTTCGGCCGCGGTTCCACAGTCGAAGAACGCTTCAGCCTGAACGTTGGCGCAGTTCGGTTCACCGAGAAGTACGGTCTTGCGGGTGTTATCTCGGCGGAACAACTCCAGCTGGCGAAGCAGGCGATCGCCTCAGAGCTGACGCGGATTGGCGGCAGTCCTGCGCCGGAAACACTGGTGGGAATGGGGGGCGCAATTACCAACATCGCCGCGGTGAAACATGGCCTAGCGAAATATGATCCGGATGTTATTCAGGGCTCGGTAATTGAACGAGCCGAAGTGGACAGGCAGATCGAGTTGTATCGCTCCCGTTCCGTGGACGAGCGGCGCGCCATCGTCGGCTTGCAGCCCAAACGGGCTGATGTCATATTGGCGGGCGCCTGCATCGTTGAGATCGTCATGGATAAACTTCGTAAAGATAGTCTCTCCGTTAGCGACCGGGGCTTGCGGCACGGGCTTCTGATCGATCGTTTTGCGGGGTGATCGGGGTGTTTGAAGCGGCGGCCTAGGGTGCACGACCGCCCGCGGCTCGCGTCCACAAAGCACACCTAATGAGTCGCGCCGGTCGTGCTGGCGCCGTCTGCATACATGTAACCGTAGATCGTGAACGTTTCCGAAGGAACCGATGCTGTCGGAAGAACTACTCCGACTGCTTGCTGCAGGGCTTTCGACGGGCAACCTTTCGACATGCAGCCTACGCCGGAGTTCTGGTCCCAGTAAACCGGGGCGCCCAGGCGATCGTTGGCGTTCTGCACGGTCAACCAGGTGTTGCCGGAGAAGTACAGGTAGACGCTCACGGACTCACGGCAGACGCTGTAACCGTAGCGGTTGACGAAGCAACTGTCGTGCGATGGCTCGACGTAAGCATCGTACACATCGGTGCCATACGGCGTGGAGCCGATCGAAACCTCAACGCTGGAGATTTGGTCCCCCGGGTACAGCCACACCCAGAATTCAATGCCAGTAATTATCAACGGGCCCTCACTGATGTGGAAACTGTCAGTGACGGCGTAGCCGCCGTTGATTGTCCGAGCATCAACCTGACCGTTGACCGGACCGTTTTCGTACATTGGATATCCTTGTGCCATAGCCGGAACCGGAACCAGTGTCAGGCACAGGACGACCAGGGACAGCGAAACGCTATGCAGCTTCAAGGATCGAACCTTCCTCTCGGCTCAGTTCGCGAAAGCTCAACTCATCCCGCTATGATTTAAAGTGGGTGGCACCCCTCGCCGAGCTCTAAACTATGACGTCTATTTGGCGCCCCAGGCTGGCGAATACTATACACCCGAGTGGAACACGGCGCTGATGAAGCGCCGCACTACCCGTACAAATCGGATGCATCGATTGAGAACTGCTATAGCGCATTCGCCGCGGGAATACGACGACGAATTGTCTTATCGCTTATGGTCCTGAGATGTAAGTGTAGGCGTTGCTCAACCACTGTCCGCCCACATACGAGTACAGGGTCGCGTAGATGGCGCTGCCATCCGCCGGTAGACTGTAGACCGTCGTCGTTAGCACGTTACCCAGATTGCCCGATTGGTAGTACTGGTTGCCGCCCGGCCCGCTCCCTATATCCAGCCAGTAGGCCGTTGCGCCGCTTCCGGCACTCCACGTGAAGGTGGCAATGTTGCCGCTTAGAGTCGAGCCCGGGGACGGCGTTTGCATCACGCCCTTTGCGCCTGCTGCGTTGAAGGCAGTGTACGTGTAGCTATTCCCGGTCCACGTTCCCCCAATCAGAGAATACAAGGTGACGTAGATGGTGCTGCCATCGGTCGGCAGTCCATTCACCACCGTGGTCAGCACATTGCCCAGGTTGCCGGATTGGTAGTACTGGTTACCGCCGGGCGTGCTGCCCGCATCCAGCCAGTAAGCCGATGCTCCCGCACCCGCCGTCCAAGCGAAGGTCACGGTCCCGCCGGTCAGCATCGATCCTGGCGTCGGGGTGGTCAACACTCCGCCGGCCGCCGCCAGGTTGTACGCCGTATAGGTGTACGCGTTGCTCAGCCACTGTCCCCCAGCGAATGAGTACAGGGTCACGTAGACCATGCTTCCGTTGGTCGGCAGGTTGCTCACGGTTGTGGTCAGAACATTGCCCAGGTTGCCGGACTGATAGTACTGATTGCCACCGGGAGTGCTGCCCGCATCCACCCAGTAGGCAGTCGCGCCGGTGCCGGCCGACCAGCTGAAGATTACGCTGCTGCCGGTCAGAGTCGCTCCCGGAGCCGGCGAGGTAATGACACCTTTCCCGTTGCTCGGGTTGAACGCCGTGTAGGTGTATGGATTACTGACCCAGGAACCATTGATCAGCCAGTACAACGTCACATAGACGGTGCTGCCGTCGGTTGGCAGAGAGTTTATGGTGGCTGAGAGCGTCGTCGTTGGAAGGCTTCCAGACTGATAGTAGTTATTTCCGCCCGCAGTGCTTCCTGCGTCAATCCAGAACGCGGTAGTTTGCGGCGGGCCAAACCACTGGAAGGTAGCGCTGCTGCCGGGCAGTGTCGTCCCCGGACTTGGGCTGTACAGCCCGCCCGGGGTGGTTGCTGAAGCTGGCGTTGTAGACGGCCGTCGTGGCCGGGGCCGTAACGGTATCGGTGGTGCTGGTGGTTCCGTCAGCCCATTGGATGAAGACATACTGCGTGCCCGAGACGATTTGTGGGGTGACCACGCTCAAGGTGCAGGAACTTCCCGGCGTCCAAGGCAGGGTGACCGGGGTTACGTAGCTTCCCGGCGCGCAGCCGGTGCCGGAGGTGGAGACGGTAAGACCGGACGGCGAAGTGGTGACCTCGACGTTGCCCGCAGGGATGGTCGGTACAAACGACAATCCCTTGAAGTTGGAATCTGGCGGAGCGGTATCCAGCAATGCAAATGTCTCACTCGCGGCCTGCGATGCCGTGGTGAAGGTCAGGTTATCGGTGATGCCGTAAAGGTAGGTGTAGTCAAGATCATTGAGGGTATAGTTCGTCGCGTAGAGCTGGACGTTGTTGCCGGAGACCGTGCCGGTCAAGCCGTATAACCCGCTGGTACCGGACGTGCTGCCGTTGTTTACCAGATTCAATCCTCGCCAAAGCGTGTAAGCCAGGCTCCACGTGCCTGTGCCGTCGGACCTGCTATTGATCCACTTTTCCAGGCCACCGTTTCCGATGTTGGCAGTGCCGGTGGAATTGTTATCGCCGTTGGAGTCATTTTTAGGCGCGCCCGTATCGGCTACGTATAGAACCGACGGGCTGGCAAAGAAGTAATTCGACGAGCTCAGGTTAATTGGCAGCCCGGCGTTGAGGTTGTTACCGTTGCTGTTGGAGCCCGTGGTAATGGTCACCTTGCCGGTACCACCAGTGTTGCCAAAGCCGGTGAGCATGGTCGGACCGCCGCCACTGTTGTACAGACCAGTCGCAGGAGGAGAGCCGAGGGTGCCGATGAAATCACGGTTGTTACCCGACCCTTCCTTGCTGTCGACCGAGACATAGAGCGTGTTGTTGAGAATCTGAACGGTGCGCGTATCCTGCGCAATGGTTTTTCCGCTTGTATCCAAGCCGGTAATCGCAACCGGAGCGGTGTTGGGCGCGCCTACCGGGGTATAGAACACTCCGCCCGTCGCATCGCTGCCGCTACCCTGGCCTGATATGTAGGCGGTAGTCCCGTTTAAGGTAAAGACGCTGCGTGGATTATTGGTGTCGAAGACGTTGTAGATTGGGGTCGAGGAATTGACGTTGCCGTTAGCGTCGATTAACGTCACCACTCGAGCCACTGGGGTATAGCTTTGCCCCGTGCGGCTACCGGTTTGGGCGAGTGCAGCCGCGCTGCCGTACGCGGACGGATTCGCGTTAAAGGCGTCAGCGTTGATGCCATATCCCATGATCGTCAGGTATTGGCCGCCGCCGGAAAGCTGCAGCGTCGCCTCCGACGACGATCCGTATTCGCCGGAGACCGGGGTGTTCGCGCCGGAAGCGCCTTGCGGTAACACCAGAGAATTCACGTAGGAGACGCTGGCGGTACCGTTCGGGGTGTATTGAAATAGCGTGAGTGGCGCTCCCTGATTGTCCCCGTATCCTCCTACCGAGCTGTTGCCGGCGCCGCTACCGGTGCCGTTTTGCACGGCTGTACATGTGCCTGCGTGAGTTCCGCAGCCTTCGACCGCAACCACCAGATTGCCGGGAGTAAAAAACGGGCCGCTCTGGGCAAATACCGGGATGGACATCAGCAGAGCAACCGCGAGACAGAGCTTTCTCTTTGGACTTTCGACCATAGTGGCGCTTCCTTGTAAGGCAGAATATTGGCCTGGACTGCGTTGAGTTAACCACGAGGGCGCAGCCATCTTGTGTTAAGTGAGTGTTAATTTGTGTCTGGGACGAATGCCGCGCGCGATTTGGAGTCCCAAGCCTGGGTCGGTGTGAATGCGGCTGGCGGCAGATTGTTGCGCTTTACAACCGATTGGTACGAATTCAGCCTTCGCCGGTTGTACAGCTCAATCGTGCCGTGGCAATTGCAATGTGCGATGGTCCAGAGGCCGGTCTGGCGCAGATCGACGCGCGTGTTGGAACATGGCGAATTGGCAAATTATTACCTGGCGCATTCAGCCCGCGCCGATATGTACCGCAGGCTCGGCAGGACAGCTGAGGCTCGGTCCGTCTTATGAGAAAGCTCTGGCGCTGACCCAACAGGAACCGGAGCGGCAATTCCTGCAAGAGCGGATTCGGCAGTTGAAATAAAAAAGACTCGTCAGAAGCCGATGGGATTATTCGTTGCCGCGAGGAGAATGGATCACGAGTGACTGTTAACTCGGTGCGGCAGGTTTCTTGCCCACGGAAAAGGTCGCACACGGATTTGGTGGCAGTTATGCTAACAGTCCAGGTCAGACTCAAAGTGCAGCTTCAGTTTTGGTTCCCATTTTCGGCCGCACCGTCCACCCCTGCGCCGATAGCACATCCACCGCTATGCCAATCTGCCGCCGCGTGAACTGGCGCTTGCGTTCGTTCCACGCATAGGTGCGCTCGATCGCGTCATCGAGTGTCGTCACCGATTCATGCTTCATGACCCAATGTACTGTAGACAGCAGTTCTAGCCCGAAAGGAGACTCGAATCCCTCCACTAGGGCGGCAACTTTATCGAAGCGCCCGCGGGAATCAGCATGTTTGGAAAGGAATGCTGCGGCGTCCTGAATGGCTCCCGGTACCAGGCTTAACTGCTTGTCCGGGGCGTCGCCGCCATCGGCATAACCCGAAATCAGATGCCCTTCGATAGCATGCAGCACATGGCGAAGGTTCTCTGCGTAAGGGCCGTACGGTGCTTGCGAAAATCGGAGCCGCAGTGGCTCACCGGCTTCCTGCATAAAATACATGAGCTTATGCACTTCCAGCAGTGTAACGTAAGGGTCGAGCAGGCCAGCCAAGTAGCGGTGAACCAACTCCACGAGTGCAGCTCGTCCGGCTGTCATAGTGGGCACGGGGCGGCTATGCGCCATGACGACGGAGGCCGGAGCCCCTTTCGGTTCGTAAACTACCATGCGAACATTGACAAGGTCTCTTGCGGCATCCTCAATGAGCGGTCTGACGATGGCCCAATCGAGCCCACCCAATCCGCTGCCCAGCGGTGGAATGGCAACGGATCGAATGCCGCGAGCATGAATCTCTTCTACCAACGCCTTCAAACCACTCTGGATATCCTCAATCCGGCTCTTGCCGCGCCAATGACGCTTCGTCGGGAAGTTAATGATGTAGCGTGGCGGCGGGAGCCTTCCCGTTTCGAACACCAGCATTCGCCCGGGCTGGACTTCACTGCGTTGGCAAGCTGCCGCATAGAATTTGAAGTTGTCGGGATAGGCGTCCTTAAACTGTAAGGCAATGCCACGACCCATGATCCCGACGCAATTCACTGTGTTGACGAGCGCCTCTGATTCGTCCTTGAGAATGTCGCCGCTACGAAATTCGATCATGAGGACCCTCTCCGTTATTTTAGTAGTACCAGTCCGTACAAATCTCAACATTTGGTTGATGGCCACCGACTGGTAACGTGTTGACTACCTGCTGATATTGAGTCCGCGAACGAACTCCAATGCGCTCGACGAGTTGGTAAGGGAAACTGTGTTCTAGCAAGAACTCGGCTTGCTTGCCCTCCTTGAGGTTCCGCCACTGCCGTGCTTCGACGGCATCCCAATCGATCTCGTTGAGTTGCGACAAATCAGAGCGGTCTTCAAAAAAGTAGGAACCTGCGTTCGACAAGGTAAATGCCCAGCGCCTTCCTTCTTGCTCGGCCCAATCAACAACCGCATGTAGATCCGCCTCAAGATGAACGATCGGGTCTTGGCCGCCCCGGTACACCAGGTCGGGATGGTTGCCCTGATACGTCAGGTAAAGCATGACCGAGCGGGCACAAAAATAAAACGGGACACAATCGCCAACGTGTAAATCCGGATGACTGCTCAGAGTAAGCTCAGTGAGTCGCCGTTGCTTGATGTTGTTCATACCAATTGTGGTTCCCGGCGGCGCCCTGCGCACCACCTCTGCGTCACACCAAAGGTGGCCATCCGCGACAATGGATGGCAATCGATCCACGTGGACGATATGGTAAATCTTTGGATGCCTAGGAGGGGGCATGCTCGCAATTTCTTGGCATTTGCGATGCGACGCTGTTCAAGAGGGGGTCGAGATGAGCAACAGCGAGCCGAACGCAATTGTGCTCCACGGTTCCTTGCATCGGCGGATTATACATAAACTGGGGACAGATGGAACGGTCCCCAGCTTCGACGGGTGGAGGTTGGTGAAGGTCCCGTCTGTCCCAGATCCCCCCGGAGCGTCAATTCCTGCAGCAGCGGATTCGGCAGTTGAAATAAGAATAATGGAGTGGCTGTCGATTTTCCGGAAACCGGTGTTGCACGGTTCGCGCCAACGGGCTAGCACTAAGCGGACATCCGTAAGCGCTTAAATCCGGATCCCGTCCGCCCCGAGGGTTAACCGTACTTGAGGTCGGTGCTCTGTCCGACTTCGATGATATAGCCGTCAGGATCGCGGATGTAGCAGCGTATCTCGCCGTACTTGGGTATTGGCTCGGTGATGAACTCGGCTCCTCGACTTTTCCACAATTCATAGCACGCTTGAATATCCGCAACGCGGAAATTCATAAAGCTGTTGATGTGATTCGGGTCGGGGACGCTGAGCGTTACCGTCGGCTTATCCGGGGTCGGCCCGCCTCCAACGTTCAGAATCATCCAGATATTCGCAAGCTGAAGGTACGCAGGCGCGTTGCCGTCACCCAGGCTCAGAATGCGAGCGCCGAAGACCTTTTCGTAGTAGCGAGCCGATCGCTCGACGTCGGCGACGGTGAGAAAATGCGCGATGCTGATCCCCTCTCGCGGGGGCATCTCATAGCTCTTCTGCTCGATTTGTACGCTGCTCATTGAGGACCTCCGTTGAGTGCCGCTAGAAGAAGTTTCAGAAGCGCTTCATCAGAGAACGGGTTCTGACCCGAGATCAGCTCGCGATCTTGAAGGACATAGCTCTGCCATGGCGCGACCACACTTACGTCACCGCCCGCCGTACGCAAGGCGAAGTCCGGGTAGAAGAGAACCTTACCACCAATCTCAAGCGGCTCCCGCTGCTGCTCTTCCGCTGTCGAAAAGATAGTCATCTTATATCCAGAATAGATCCAACCTTGAGCCTTGGCCCGCGCTCCAGCGGCATCGCCCGCACTCAGCGCCGCGACCACCTCCTTCGAATTCGGAGAAGCCGAGAGTAGTGAAATCGGGCCATGGCAGAGCACTGCCGTAGGCTTCGATGTTTTATGAAAGTGTCTCATCACGGTGCCGGCGTCGGGATCATCGAGAAGATCCATCATCGGGCCATGGCCGCCGGGGACGAAAACAGCGTCATATTGATCCAGGCCCGATGCGATGACGTCGGAGATACGAGTTGGATTTTTGAGCCCAGTCAGGCTGTCGCGGAATTTTAGATAGTCCTGAAGCTTAGCCTCGTCCCCACCGAAGAACTGGGCTATAGCTGAATTGACATCCAATTGCGGGGTGTTGCCTTTGGGGTTGGCGAAGGTAATTTCGTAGCCCTCCTTCATCAGGGCACGAACCGGAACCGTCAACTCGTTGAGGTAATAGCCAGCGCCGGCATAAACCTTGCCATCTTTCAAGGGCAAGCCGTGACCGCTCGAGACTAGCACCAATATTTTTCCTTTTTGTGTCATTTTGTTCTCCTGTATTCTTCGCGACGCGCATCCCGATTGAACCGAGCGACGGCTATCATATCCAGTGGGCGTCGAGCATAAAACTGGGGACAGACGGAACGTTTCTCCAGTCTTTCGACCAATGGATTGCGGTGAACATCCGGAAGAAGCAAAATTTCTTGGACGATGTGTCGAATTCCACCCCGGCCGTTCGACTATATGGTGAAGGCAGGCCAACCGGCCTGCCCGAAGACTAAAGACCGTTACAGGAGAAGAAAAAGTCATGCCACAATATCTGGTTTGTAACTACCTCCCCGACAACTTCGACCCGTCCACCGTAACCGAAGCGATGATGGAAGAGATCCACGCGCTCAACCGCGAAATGATTGCTGCCGGCGTGAGGAAGTTCGCCTGCGGCATTTCCCCGGCCGCCAACGCCAAGACGGTGCGGAAGCAGTCCGACGGCAGGGTGCTCGTCACCGACGGGCCGTACACCGAGACCAAGGAGCACATAGGCGGTTTTTGGATACTGGAAGCTGCCGATATGGACGAGGCACTGGCGTGGGCGAAGAAGGGTGCCATCGCCTGCGATGTGCCCGGCGAGGTGCGCGAACTTCTTTTCTACCCGGCTCCGGAGGGAGGACCCGGCGAAAGCAAGTAAACAACATGGCCGGGTACGTGGTGCCCCAGGTTCACGTCCTTCTTTTAGACGTTAACTTGGGAACAGTGCGACGAACCACTTCTCCCACGTTAGCCCAACCGCAGGGCGAACGTGGGGCACCGGCTGAATAAGGATCGTACGTCTCGGCTGTCGATTTTTCTGTGCGCGACGGCTATAGGATGAACGACGCGGCGCGCGAGGCGGTTGACTCTCACACGCACTGGCACGGAAAGGCAGGACGATCAAATGAGAAAGCTAATTTTCGCCATCAACATTACCCTGGATGGGTGCGTCGATCACACCCCAATAAATCCTGACGACGAAGTACTTGAATATTTTACGCACCTCACGCGAGAGGCTGACCTGCAGGTCTTCGGGCGTAAAACCTACCAGTTGATGGTTCCTTATTGGCCAGAGGTCGCCAAGGACCAGTCCGCGTCCAAAGCAGACAAGGAATTCGCTCAAGCATTTGTCTCTCTCAACAAAGTGGTTTTTTCGCGATCCTTAGACAACGTTGAAGACAAAAACACGAGAATCGTCCGCACGAATCTTCGCGACGAAATGCTTAAACTCAAGCAAGAACCAGGCAAGAATATTTTAGTGGGTGGAGTCGATATTCCTTCCCAACTTATCGAGCTTGGTCTGGTGGATGAATTTCGCTTTGCCGTTTGGCCAATCATTACAGGCGAAGGCAGACGGTTGTTGGGAGGCGTTACCCTGCACGACAGGTTGCAATTAAAACTTGTTGACTCAAAGATTTTTAAATCAGGATGCATTGCGCTTCGTTACCTGAAACCGTGACATCCATGCTCGTCGCCGCCCTGAGCGCGGGCGAGCGCAACCCATGTTAAGGGAGACTGTAATGCGAAAGATCAAAATCATTGAACACATCACGCTGGACGGCGTGATCCAGGCGCCCGGCGGCCCGGACGAAGACGGCGACTATCCCTACGGCGGATGGGCGGGGCCGCATTCCGACCCCGATGGGGGAGCGGCCATCGTCGAGGGTCAAGGCGAGCGTTTCGATCTGCTGCTGGGCCGGCGAACCTACGACATCTTCAGCGGCTTTTGGCCGAAGGCCCCGAAGAGTCCGCTGTCGGACAGTCTGAACGCGGCGACGAAATACGTCGCCACCCACAGGCCGGACAGTCTTGCATGGCGACCGGCCGAGGACCTTGGAGCGAACATCGTTGCGGGCGTTCGCCGCATTAAGGAGAAAGATGGGCCGCAGCTGATCGTCTGGGGCAGCTCGACGCTGACACCGGTGCTGCTCGAACACGAACTTGCGGATGAGGTCATGCTGCTGGTCTTTCCGGTTCTGTTAGGCAAGGGCAAGCGTATCTTCTCGGAGGGGACTCCGCCGCGCGAACTGGCGCTCGTCAGCACGAAGGCCGTGGGCTCGGGCGTCATCATCAGTACTTACAAGCCGAACGGTCCTTTGCGCACCAACTCCTACGCCGACGCGGGGGAGTGAGCCGACGTCTTCGCCTAACCTACGCAACTCGCGGGTTCGGGTGCCTCACTCAAGCCGGTTTTGCTGCCACCCGCCGTGAAGCTGACGAGGAATCCAATCACATTTGGCAACTGCGACGAAGGGACCCAGCCGAGCAATCGATGCTCGGGATGGGGGCCCCGGTGTTATCTCGTGCAAGAGTCTGATGTGGTAGGGTGGGCCCGCGCGAGACCCGGGCACGGGGCGTCGCCGCGCCCATCAGACCCCCCATTTCAGGATGGCGCCTCGGTCGTTGCTCCCCGCCGTACGGCCGTAGCCGACCACGAATTCGCCGCCGAGCTTGCCGAACGCCACCGACGTCGCGCCCCGGTGATCGCCCCAATGCACGCCCGCGGTCCCCCAGACCCCCAAGGTCCAGAGGCCCTCGTTATTCTTGATGAGTTTGTAGCAGAAGACTTCGTCGTTTTCTCCTCCGGTTCGCGATACACACACGACGCCTTCGCCATTCACCATGCCGAACGCAATGCCGGTAACGCCGCGGTTAAGTCCCCAGTCCTCCCCGCCGGCCACGAGCAGCTCAAGCCCGTTTCCTCCCCACTTGTAGATTTCGAAACGCGAATTTTCTCCGGCCGATCGGCCGACGCCGACCACCCAATGCTCACCAAGGAAACCAAAGGCGATCGCAGTCGCGCTCCTGTTCGCACCCCATTGCTCGCCCCCCGACGCCATGAGGTTCAAGCTGCTGCCGTCCCACGAATAAATCCCAAACCGCGGGTTTTTTGACTCTCCACCTGAGCGCCCTACTGCGACGACCTCCTGGCCGTTTAGGATGCCGAACGCGATCGATGTGGCCCCGCGGTTATTGCCCCAATCTCCTCCGCCACTGGCGAGAAGTTCGAGACGATCGAAGCCCTTCGCCCAGCTGTAAATTTCAAACCGGTCGTCGCTTCCCTGGCTCCGTGCGACGCCCATCACGAGCGTTTCTGCCAGCACACCGAAGGCAATCGAAGTCGCGCTCCTGTTCGCACCCCACTGCTCGCCCCCCGACGCCATGAGGTTCAAGCTGCTGCCGTCCCACGAATAAATCCCAAACCGCGAGTATTTTGACTCTCCACCTGAGCGCCCTACTGCGACGACCTCCTGGCCGTTTAGGATGCCGAACGCGATCGATGTGGCCCCGCGGTTATTGCCCCAATCTCCTCCGCCGCTGGCGAGGAGTTTGAGGCTTGGTTGCGGGCTGTCGGCCCAGCAGAAAATTTCGAACCGGTCGTTATCTCCCTGGCTCCGTGCGACTCCGATGCAGTCCTCGCCACCGATGCGTCCGAAGGCCACCGCCGAGCACTCTCGCGAGTCTCCCCATGACGAACCGAACGTCGCCATGGTCTCCAGTTCCTGGTAGTAGCCGTCGTTGCCGTCGTCCTTCCATGAGCGCTGCTGGCTCGGTCCTTCGGGCGAATGCTCGGACGTGCCGAAATCCCCATCAAACCCAAGCCAGACAGCATCGACGAAGTCGGGGCAGAGGATCTTGTCGACTGAGACAAGCTCGACCGGGGGTAGCCAAGCTTCTCCGCCGCTGCAATAGTCATTGGCGAATACATCCGCCGCCACCCACCGATACTGCACGCCAGGGCATTCGTAGTCCGCGTGAGAGTGCCACGCGGAGAATGTCACGGGCTTGATCCCGTCCAGCGTGAAGTGGCCGCGTTCCGGCTTCGAAGTCGGATTCTGCTTCATGAGCCATTTGCCTTCGCCGCCATGTGCGGCGAAGTATACCGCCTCTACCTTGCTGTTCGGCAGGTCCGCCCAATTCGAAACCCGAACCGTGATGTGCTCCCAGTCCCCCTCGTGTGCTCCGCTGAGGCTCACCGGCAAGATCACCCCGCCAATCTTGCCGTTGTACGCGTAGCAGAACCAGTATTGAATATCGATCCAGTCCCGAGCGATCCCGGGCGAGCGCCGAATGTGGGCGTAGATCTTAGCGGAGCCAAGATCGCCCAATCGCACGGACTCGTCATGGGGCTGCAGATAGGAGGTCGAGGTGCTTGTCTGACCTTCTACAAGTTGTTCGAGCGATGGCGAGTTGATGACTGCATGGTGGTTCCCGTCGTTCACATACAACGTGCAGTTCTTTGCGTACCACTCCACAGAAGAAGGGTGGTATTGGTCTACATAGGGTTCGGTCCGTGATAAGTAAACGATAGGACTGAACCAGCCAGCCAGAGCCGCGAAGTCACTGGGCGTGAGATCTCGATCCACGTTACCCTCCTTATGAGTGTTCACAATTCCTGGTTTGGCGACGAAATTCGCCTATTATGCGCCCGCGAATCCTGCTGGTCAACCGAGAAGTTACATCTGGTCGGCCCTATTTTTCGCCCACCCAGCACTCCGGCTGCCGGGTGCTATAAAAGGGGATGTCAAGAGAAAATACTTCTCCCTCGACTGGAGGAAGGGGTAGTTCTTTGACATCCCCTTTTATAGAACTCGGCGCCCGGAGTGGGGGCATCCGGCGTTCGGGAATCGCCTCGACCTTGGTTACCGCCTGTGCCTCAGCTTGCTCACAACTCTCGCGAACCCCTGCATGGCGGCGTCGAGCTGGCGACCTTGCTTCCTGGCTTGCTTGACCATGTCGTCGAAGAACTGCCACGGTGGCTCCTGCAGGCGGTGAAGCACGACAGTGTCCTTTCTCGCGATGACAAGGAACGCCGGGTGCCCCACTCATTCGCGGGTTTCGAATGAGTGGGACCGCGAGGCGGAACACGTTATCCTGAGCGGTGATTCCTGACAATTCAGTTTTACCAGGATTGCCTTGTATCAGGGCACCCTTCGGCTGCGCTCAGGGCAGGCTATTTCAGACGTGCCGAAAGTGCGGTTTGAGACTTGGGCTTTAGCCCCTGCATCCCTGCGGTTTGCAGGGGCTAAAGCCCTGATCGTGAGATTGCGCTGGTTGGCACGACTAAAGGTCGTGCCCTGATACAAACAGGTCGACTGGTGATAGGACATCCGAACGCTGACTCGCGGAACCCACTCATTCGAACCCCGCGAATGAGTGGGGCACCCTGCGGTTTGCCCTTCCTAAGCAGTTTTCCAACAAATGCATCGGATGGCCATTACGCGACGCTTAACTCAGGCGCGCCGCCAGGATGTCCCCGGCGCGATCGGCAACCGCCATGATTGTTCCAACCGGGTGCGCGGGCACAATTGTCGGGATCAGCGATGCATCCACGACAGCCACGTTACTCGTTCCGCGCACGATGAGGGTCGCGGGATCGACACCGCCGGTGCCCTCGCTGAGGGCAACCGTGCCGCCATAGTGGTTTATGATCAGCCGGTTAAAGTACACGCCGTCAACCGGCGCTGGCCCGGTAACGTACGTCCGGATGTCGGCCATGGAGTTCGGATTCAGCTTAGGATGACTTGCGCCGCCGGGACCGAACACAATCTTCAATCCCGGATCTTTGGCAAATAGCTGGATCATATCGAAGACAGCCTGCGTCATCAGTGTGGTGTCGGCTTGGCCATCCGGCGTATCGGGCAGATAGATACTCGGGTAGTTGACGTTGCCCTTGGCATCGAGAGTGATCAATCCTCGCGCCTGGGGACTAAGCAACATCAGGAATGCCGAAAAGGTCCTGGGTCCGTAGTAGGGTCCGCCCGGTGTCCCGGCCCCATTAGGGTTGAGAAAGATCTCCACGTTAGGGACATCGCTTCCCAGTTCGTAGTTCAGGATTGATACCGGCTGATACTGCGCGTACGGACCACGGCCGCCATCAAGGTAATGCTGAAGGTCCGTGCCGTTTCCGTCGTAGTCACCGTAGTTGTAAGCCTGGTACGGCACAGGCCCGTCGTAGCTGTACGTAACCATTGTCATTACATGGTCGTACAATCCGACACCCACCGATGGGTTGTCGATGGAGAAGGCAGCGGGCGATTGACCGGGAAAAATCTCGGACTCGCGGCCGCGCGGGCCGACTCCACTCAGCAGCAGTAGTCTTGGAGTGACAAGCGCTCCCGCTGCCATGATCAGCAGACCGCCCCTATTCAGGCGTGCGGTTCCAGCTGTGCCGGTCTGCGACTGATCCAGACCGCTGCGCTGGTTGTAGTGCACTGCAACCGCTTCTCCGTCACTAAAGTCAATCTGCGTAACCTTGCTGTACATCAGGACTTCGAGATTGGAAACGGGGCTGCCTCCCGGATCGACCGCCTCGAAATAGCCAGTGAGCGGTCCGGCGCGTCGGCCATCAGCGGCGGCAACGTACGGACGACTATAGATACCTGGGCCATCAAACGGCTGACTGGTATCGCCCTCGATCCAGCCATTGCCGGCATACAGAGGATGAATAATCTGCGCCGGACCGGTATTCTGCGGAAGACCGTCGGTAGAAGGCGTATTGGTGACCGGAATCCTTTGCCGCACACCATCGAAGTAAGGAGCCATGTCTGACCAATGCCAGCCCGCCGGCCAACTGCGATCGAAGATCTGCGACGGATTGGTCTGGAACAGCATGCCGTTGAACATGCTGTTGCCGCCCAGCCCGATGCCCTGAAAGGTAAATCCAGTTTCCCTAAGCTGATAGGGCGCCCCAAGCGGTTGAAATGCCATTTGCGAGTACTCGCCTGGCACATCGAAGATGGTGACATCACTGCGTCCTGCGGGCAGCCACGGCACCAGAGCAGTGCCTCCAATGGCTGCTGAAGTCGGGCCTCCCGCCTCGATGATGAGGATCCGCTTGCCGCCACCGCTGGCGACTCGCAGCTTCGAGGCTACGATCGCACCTGCCGTACCGCCACCCACAATGATCGCGTCGTAACCATCGAGAGGCGGGTTGACGACACTGCCGCCGCAACCGAGCAGTCCAGTCAACGGCGAGGCGACAGCCAAGGTCAGCCCGGTTTGAGCCACTTGACGGCAAAAGTCTCGACGGCTGACTCGTGACACAGGAAGACCTTTCTTCATCAATTCCAAGTCGCTGTCATAGTCTACTTTGCCCGGGCAGACAGCAAGTAAAAACCGATACAAGGGGTGGTTTGAACCAAGCACCACGGGCTCCGGCGGGTGGCCCAGGCAAGAACTCTGCTAAGCAAATGAACATCGGGTGCCCCATCCAACCTTCTTTTGGTTGGGTGGGGATTTTGACATTCACTTAGAGGGGGGAGTGGTTGGCTTGCAAAACAGCCATCGCGCATCCCGCAAAACCCCCGCCCAAGCAACCCCGGCTTGGATGGGGCACCCTCAGGATGGTAGGCTGGGCCATTCACGAAGTGTGGGGTGGATGGAATGGCACAGTTAACGACGATTCCGTCAAGGAAGTTGCGCAAGGCAATGGGCAGCTTTTTTTGCATTGTGATTTCAGCCACGCTCTTACTTGTTCCTGCGGCACAGGCGCAGAGCTATAGCATTGTGCACTCGTTTACCGGCGGAGGCGATGGCGGGTACCCGTACTTCGGATTGACCAAGGACGGCGCCGGCAACTTCTATGGCGCGGTGAATTATGGCGGCATCTACGGTAACGGTCTCATTTACAAGCTGTCGCGTGTGGGTAGCACGTGGCTGATAATACCGCTCTACAGCTTCAAGGGCGGCGACGATGGAGCGGCTCCGTATGCCAGTCCCATTTTCGGGCCCGACGGCGCTCTCTACGGCACCACCAGCACCGGCGGCAGTAGTGGTTACTACGACGGAACTGTCTACCGGCTCACGCCGCCCGCTTCCCCGTGCACAAACGCGCTTTGCGAATGGAGCGAGACGGTTCTCTACCGCGCCGCTAGCGATCAGGGCTGCGGTGTAACCGGCCAGCCGGCATTCGACCGGGCGGGTAATCTATACGGCACCGTTGGAGGATGCGGCGCGCACCAGGGCGGTTATGTGTTCCAGCTAAGCCCGAGTGGGGGCGGCTGGACCAGCCAGGTGCTGTATGCGTTCAACCCCATCGACAGCAACGATTGCAACGCCCCCCTAGGCGGAGTGGTGTTGGACGCCGCCGGTAACCTCTTCGGAACAGCCGATACCGGCTGCGTGGGAAATAATGGCGGGGTATGGGAGGTGACTCAAACACCTTCCGGCTGGACAGAAATCATTGTCCATTCCTTCGACAATCGTCGAGACGGCAACAACTCGACGGCTGGACTTACGCCTGACGGCCACGGCAATTTCTTTGGCACGACGGTGGATCTGGGTCCGAGCGGCGGCGGCACCGTATTCGAGTTGACGCCGTTGGGACAGGTCTGGACCTTTTCTGTCGTTCATGCGTTTAGCGACCAAGACCAAAACGGTCGGTTCTTAAATGCCCCGGTGAGCCTGGATGCCGCCGGTAACGTTTACGGCACCACGGTGGGCTGCCTCGGTTATCGCGGCACCGTCTTCGAGCTGATACCGTCGGGCCAAGGATGGACCGCAACCGTGCTCTACCGCTTTACGGGTGGTGCGGACGGCGGCGACCCCGAGAGCAATGTCGTTATGGACGCGAGCGGCAACCTTTACGGCACGGCGAGCGATGACGGAGCCCACAACGTAGGAGTCATCTGGCAGATCACGCCGTAAGCGTGGTTTCCGGAAACCGCTTCGATCTTCGTTACCGCCCGTACCTCAGCTTGTTCACAACTTTCGCGAACCCCTGCATGGCGGCGTCGAGCTGGCGACCTTGCTTCCTGGCTTGCTTGACCATGTCGTCGAAAAACTGCCACGGCGGCTCCTGCAGGCGGTAAAGCACGACGGTGTCTTTTCTTGCGATGACCAGGAACGCCGTCCCGGGTTCGATTGCGAGCGCCTTGCGAACAGGACCAGGAATGACAATCTGTCCGCGGGAAGAGATACGGGTGGTAAAGGGAGTTCTCATAGTACCTCGGTATAAGTTTCCTACTTTTGAAAGACGTAAGTAAAGTAAGATTTTGGCCAGTGTCTTACTTATAAGAAAATTGCAGGTTATGCGGGGCCCAGGTCACGCGGCGGCCTGAAAATGCGACCATTCACTTCATTCCTGCGCCTCGATTCCGGCTAATTTGGACAGCAGTGAAAAAAATGGAGTAGCTGTCGATTTTTGGTCTCCCGAACGACTATCGGGATAACAGAACGATGAGCTACGTTACTGTCTGAGCCCAGAGCAGGCTGCTGAAAGAGTCGAAAGGCGGATCCTTTGCGGGCTGAAGCCCGCTCGAAGTTACAAAAATAAATGACTTATCGGCACGACTGAAGTCGTGCCCTGACACAAACCATGCGCTAATCCAGTTTTTCAGCAACCTCTGAAGTCGTGCCCTGACTGCACGCGAGCGGGACATCCATCTGGTAGAACTTGAAGGTATTCTCCTCGCCTGGTTTTTCGGCGGCCACCAGCCGGTAACGATCCAGAACATCGGTAATGAAGGCGGCCTTCTCTTCGGACGGCAGGAATTTCGTCCACTCCACGAAAGTCACCGAGCCGAAGGCCTCGAATGCGGCGCGCGATTTGAAGTCCCAAGCCTGGTCCTCGGTGTGAATGCGGCGCACCTGAAAGCCAGTCTGCTCGGCCAATTCCCCGTACTGCTCGGGCGTGAGGTGAAGATAGGGATCGTGAAACTGCTGAAAGTAGGGGCTCCATCTCGGGGAAATACGCGTCTCTTCCAGCACATTTTCCAGACTCTTGCGTTCGCCGGCGGGGACCAGGCGCAGTTGCGCCATCGCATCGGGCTTCATGGCCGAACGAATGCTGCGCAGGGCCTCACCTTGCTCGGGTATCCAATGCAGCGCATTGAAGGAAACTACCAGGTCAAATTCTTCACGAAACGGCAGCTGGCGAATGTCACCCGTCTGGAAGCGAAGATTACGATGGGCGGAGCCGAACTGCTCCGAGGCGAAAGCGACCATCTCTGCGGAGGCATCGACGCCCACAACGCTCCCGTCAGGAACGCGCGCAGCAATCTCCGCTGTGACCTTGCCATTGCCGCATCCCAGGTCCAGCACCCGCTCTCGCCCCGCGAGATGGAGAAGCGACAGCACTTGGGCAGCCATGGCTTCCTGAAGCGTGGCTACCTTGGCGTACCCCGGAGCATTCCACTCGGTCATCTCTTTACCAGCGCGCTGTGGCCGTGCTCCAAACCACTCGCAGCCCCGACAATAACGGATTTCATGGCAGACAGTGTACCGTTTCCGAGGAAGTGCTTCCGTCATCGGGTGCCTTCGCGTCAGGTAAATGACGCTGCGCACGGGCTACAGCGACTTCGTTGGTGGTTTCCGCATCTAGGAAGGTGTCCCGCACGCTCGCTGGCGCGAACAGCAGCATGCCAGCGCAGTATCGTAACCGGCCATTTTTACGGATTCCTAAAAGGAGCAGCAATGCAAAAACGCAAACTTGGAAAAAGCAATCTGGAAGTATCGGCGATCGGCCTCGGCTGCATGGGACTGAGTTTTGGCCTTGGTCCGGCGGTAGACAAGCAGGAAGGAATCTCGCTGATTCGCGCCGCCGTCGAACGCGGAGTAACCTTCTTCGACACCGCTGAAATTTATGGCCCATTCGCCAACGAAGAACTCGTGGGCGAAGCGCTCGCTCCCTTCCGCAGCCAGGTGGTCATCGCCACCAAGTTCGGGTTCAAAGTTGATCCGGAGACTGGCAAACAAGCCGGGCTGGACAGCCGGCCGGAACACATCAAGGAAGTCGCCGAGGCTTCGCTCAAGCGCCTAAAGACCGACGTCATCGATCTCTTTTATCAGCACCGGGTTGATGCCGACGTACCCATTGAAGACGTGGCGGGAGCCGTGAAGGACCTCATCCAGCAAGGTAAGGTAAAGCACTTCGGTCTTTCGGAAGCAGGCGTGAAGACCATTCGTCGCGCCCACGCGGTGCAGCCGGTCACTGCCCTGCAAAGCGAATATTCGCTTTGGTGGAGAGAGCCTGAAGCGGAAGTGATCCCAACACTGGAGGAACTCGGCATCGGCTTCGTTCCCTTCAGTCCTCTGGGCAAAGGCTTCCTTACCGGCAAGATCAGCGAAGACACGAAGTTCGACAAAACCGATTTCCGCAACGTTGTCCCTCGCTTCACGCCGGAGAACCGAAAAGCCAATCAGGCAGTTGTCGATCTGTTAGGCGCGATCGCCAGGCAGAAGAAGGCCGCTCCTGCTCAGATCGCGCTGGCTTGGCTACTGGCACAGAAGCCTTGGATTGTTCCCATCCCTGGTACAACCAAACTGCATCGCCTGGAAGAAAACATTGGTGCCGTTAACGTGGAACTCGCACCTGAGGACCTCCGGCAAATCGACGACGCCGCTGCCAACATCACCGTCCAAGGTGCCCGGTATCCCGAAGAGCTGCAAAAACTGGTGGGTCGCTGAGCGCAAAACCTCGAGTGGCGTCGCTAGCGCTTGCGTTATTCTCGGAAGAATGTGGCCATACCAGAGCGATACTGCAAGCAGCAATCGAAGGAGCTCGGACATGGAAATCAAGAGAGCGGGTTCGCAACCTTCTGCCAAGGGACCGTCAGAGTGGTTCACCGGCACGGTACGGATCGATCCGCTTTTTCAGGCGCCCGATCCAGCGCTGGTTCAAGGCGCCAGCGTGACCTTCGAGCCGGGCGCACGGACCGCATGGCATACCCATCCGCTCGGTCAGACACTCATTGTCACCGCAGGCTGCGGCTGGGCACAGCGCGAAGGCGGACCGATCGAGGAGATCCGGCCCGGTGATGTGGTGTGGTTCTCGCCCGGCGAGAAGCACTGGCATGGAGCCACGCCGACCACAGCGATGATGCACATTGCCGTGCAGGAAAAGAAGGACGGCAAGGTGGTCGACTGGATGGAGCAGGTCACGGACGAACAATACCGCAACTAAACTGAGAAGCAGGAGAATGCCTATGCCGGCGCGGAATGATGACCTGAAGGACCGCCTTTCGCGATATCACGAAATCAAAATCACGGTGACCGGCAGAAAGTCGGGACGCCCGATCTCTAATCCGGTCTGGTTCGTATTCGAAGACGACACGCTTTACCTGCTGCCGGTGCAGGGGTCGGATACGCAGTGGTACAAGAACGCGCTGCACAATCCGAAGATTCGGGTCGATGCGCGCGACGCTGAGGCCGAAGTTCAGGCCGTTCCCATCACCGATGGCGCAGAGGTTTCGTCTGTGACCGAAAAGTTTCGCCAGAAGTATGGCGCCGGCGACGTGAAGAAGTACTATTCAAAGTTCGACGTCGCCGTCGCTATCCAGATGCGCTGACCGGTATGATCGGCGAAGTGGATGAATCCAGGAACGAGCCTTGCAGAAACTCCGCCAACTCCCATCGGATAGGCGTTCGAGTCTCGCCGTTACGGGATGTTATGTAGCGCTTCGCCCCGGAACTGACAGCACACGTACCAACCTCGCTCGCTAAGCGACTGGGTGAGCGTCTACGGACTACGGGGGCTCTGCGAAATCCCAAGTAATTGAGGGTACATGCGGGCAGAGGGGTCATCAGCACCGCCGCATGCCCCAGCATTCCAGCGAGACCACCGCTTCCCAATTTGCGGGCTGCCCCGAACTCACATTCAAAGGAGATACTGCCATGTACCCAAACGTATCCAGGCGATCCGTTTTAGTAGCGTTTTTAGTGTTGATCGTCGCCACGTGGACGGCGTGCAGCAAAACGACCGCCAGCGCCAACTCTACTCCTTCCTCCGATGCCGGCAAGGTCGCCATAACCACCAAGTCACCCGACGCGAGGTCCGAATTCTTGCAAGGCCGTGACCTGTCTGAGAAGCTGCTCGCCCAGGATTCTCTGCAGCATTTCGATAAGGCCATTGCGCTCGATCCCGATTTCGCTACCGCTGAGCTGGCCAGGGCCAACAATTCTCCCACGGCCAAAGAGTTCTTCGAACATCTGAACAAGGCGGTGAGCCTCGCAGACAAAACCTCGGAGGGAGAGAAGTTATTCATCCTCGCCGGTGAGGCGGGCGCCAATGGCGACGTTGTGAAACAAAAGGCCATGTTGGACAAGCTGGTCGCCGAGTACCCGAACGACGAACGGGCGCGCCTCAACCTGGGCAACTACTATTTCGGCCAGCAGGATTTCGACCTAGCGGTTGAGCAATACAAAAAAGCCACGGAGCTGGCCCCTAACTATTCACCCGCTTACAACATTCTCGGCTATTCCTACCGGCAGCAAGGTGATTACGGAAACGCGGAGAAGGCGTTCACGAAATACATCGCATTGATTCCCAACGATCCGAATCCCTACGACTCCTACGCTGAACTGCTGCTCAAGATGGGCAGGTTCGACGACTCGATTGCACAATACCGCAAGGCTCTCTCGATTGATCCTCACTTTGTGCCGTCGCACTTCGGTATTTCCGCCGACCTTATGTACATGGGCAAACCCGCGCAGGCCGATGAGGAACTGCAACAGATGGCGAAGCAGGCACGCAATGACGGTGAACTCCGCACCGCCCTCTTCGGCATGGCCGTGGTGGCCGCCGATAGCGGCAAGTTCGACCAGGCCGCTCAACAATTGGACAAGGAATTTGCCGTGGCGGAGAAGAAAAACGACGCGGCAGCCATGGCAGCCGACCTTCTAGCCAAAGGCGGTGTTCTTGCCCAGACTCCAAACCTCGCCCAGGCACAACAGCAATTCGACCGTTCTTTACAGCTGATCGAAGGTTCCAGTCTGTCGCAGGAGATCAAGGACAACGCGAAGATCGTCCACCACTTCAATCTGGCGGGGCTGGATATCTCTAAAAAAGACTATGCGGCAGCCCAACGGGAGACGGAGGAATTCCGTCAGGGTGCCGAACTATCCAAGAACCCAGCGCAGTTAAAGCAGGTTCATGAGTTGGAGGGCAGAATCGCTCTGGCTAAGAGAGACTACGACAAAGCTATTGCGGAACTCCAGCAGGCCAACCTTCAAGACCCCCGCAACCTTTATCGCCTGGGTCAGGCCTATCAGGGCAAAGGAGACAGCGGGAAGGCAAAGGAGTTGTACACCAAGGCTGCTGAATTCAACTCGCTTCCGCAGCTGAATTACGCCTTCATCCGCCTGAAGGCCCAGCAAATGGCAGCCGGCAAGAAAGGCTGACCCGCGGGGCATGGGGCGGGTCAACACCCGCCCTACTTACTCCCCGGTTTTACGCGCGCCGCCATTCCGCAAACCCGCGACCGGAAAGTACCGGGAACCGAGAGCCGCTTGACCCCGTGCGCGGCAGGAAAACTCACGTCCATGCAGGGGCTAGGACTTGTGTCGACGAAGGACTGTTCCCGATTCGCCAGCAATACGGGAACTGAATGTGGAACCTAGCGAGCCCCATTGGCGAATTACACTTAGGGCTCCCGTGTGCGAAAATAGAAGCAGAAACTTGCAACAAGCTACCGGGTTTACTACGGTTGCGCCATCACCGGGGAAGTATTGCACTTCCGGAGGGTCGAAGGGCGTCTAAGTGGTTGAGCTCAGGGCGTACTTGATCCAAACGGATGGCCTCAATCCTAATACCGCCAGACACACCGACCCAGCTTCCCACCAAGGAAGAACAGCAGCTCGCCTTGTGGGCTGACAGCGGCCCTCCCGGCTTGGACCTCACGCCGCATCTTCTGCTCAAGATGGAGGATGAACTGGAGCGCGCGCGCATGCGCGAGGCCTTCTGGATCTCCGTCGTTGTGCACTTGTTTGTGGTGATCTTTCTCGGTCTGTCTCCTAAGATTTTCGGCTACAAGCCCATCGATCTGGCGACCACGGCGGACCTGATGAAGAACCAGAACATGACTTATCTGGATCTGCCGTCGGACTTGCAGAAACCGCCCAAGATACCGCCCAAGACGAACGTGCTCTCGGACAAAAACCGCGTTGCCATGAGCCGGAATCCGTCGCTCGACAAGAAGACGCTGGAAGAGTTACGCCGCGCGGGACCGCCCATGCAGCAGACTGCCCCTCCATCCCAGCAGGCCCAGGTGACGCCGCCACCGATGCCTCAGGGAAGCCAGCAGCCCAACCCCAACCAACAGCAGCTAGCCCAGCTGCAGCCGCCTCAACAGAGCCCCAAGCTGCCCGTGCCTGATCAGAACGGCAAGCAGATTGACTTCGCCCAGATGATGAAATCGCCCGGCGACCTGACGAGGCAAGCCGCTAACGCTGTTGCCGAGCATCGCGGTGGGGGCTCTTACGGCGGTGGGGGCAGCGGCGGCGATTACGGCGCGGGGCCGGGTGGAAAAGCACGCACGCTCGGCAATCTTGAGGTCTTGAGCGACACCCAAGGTGTGGACTTCGGGCCCTATCTCTCGCGCGTGGTCGATGCGGTGCGCAGAAATTGGTACACCCTGATTCCCGAAGCGGCGCGTGCCCCGCTGCTCAAACGCGGCAAGGTTGCCATTGAGTTCGCCATCCTGCCCGATGGCAGAGTTGCCGGCATGAAGATCACCGGAGTCTCGGGCGACGTGTCGCTCGATCGCGCTGCCTGGGGCGGAATCACCGCGTCGAATCCGTTCGCTCCGCTGCCGTCCGAATATCACGCGCCCTACCTGGCCCTGCGCTTCCGCTTCTACTACAACCCGCAAAAAGGCGATATCGAATAACGTCAGATTTTTTGGACTTGTCATCCTGATTTGTTTTATTTGTGATCCTGAGCGACGAGTCCGGTCGCGGCGCGACCAGACGAGGAGTCGAGGACCCCTACACTGTCATCCCCCCTGATCTGACTCCTTCGCATCCGACTCCCGCGTAGAATGAGGCTGTGAACCCCGCTCAGCTGCCGGAACCTCGCGCCGACTCTGCCAAGCATGATGCCGACTGGCACGCGCGACATCGCTCGCGCGAACGCGCCAAGCTCTGGGGCCTGCTCGTCCTGATCGTCTTCATCCTCGCGCTCGCCTTCTTCCGTTTTGGCCGGACCATCCCCTGGGGTGCGCGTTGAATGACCGCTCCGCCTGACCCGCTGCTGGTCGTAATTCTGGGGCCTACCGGTTCGGGCAAGTCGGCGCTCGCCATCTCGCTGTCACAACAGTTTTCGGGTGAGGTCGTCAGTTGCGATTCCGTTGCCATCTATCGTCACTTCGAAATTGGGACGGCCAAGCCCACGGCCCAACAACGGGCCCTGGTTCCGCATCATCTTCTCGATGTCGCCGAGCCCGAGCAGCCCTTCACGGCAGGCGAGTATGCACGGCAAGCTCGGACCGTCATCGACGACATTGCTCGTCGCCAGCGGCTTCCCATCGTGGTGGGCGGCACCGGCCTTTATTTGCGCGCACTGTTGGATGGGCTCTTTCCCGGACCGCAGCGCTCCGAGGAGCTACGCGAACGCCTGCGCAAACGCGCGCAGCAGCACGGTTCGGCTTACCTGTACAAGGTGCTTCAACGCCTCGATCCGGCGGCGGCGGCGAAGATCCATCCCAACGACATTCCGAAGATGATCCGCGCTCTCGAAGTGTGCCTCACATCCCACCGGCCGATGAGCCAAATGTGGGAGGAGCGTGGACGCGATCCGCTTCGCGGCTTTCGCATTCTCCGCATCGGGCTCAATCCGGAGCGCGAGGCGCTCTATGCCCGCCTCAATCACCGTGCTTGCCAGATGTTCGACAGCGGCCTGATCGACGAAACCCAAACTCTCATCGAACGCCATGGCGAGCGGAAAAACATCACGCCGCTGGACTCGCTCGGCTACAAGCAGGCATCGCAATTCTTGCGCGGGGAGTTGACCCGCGAGCAGGCGCTCGCCGCCACCCAGCAAGCCCATCGCAACTACGCCAAACGGCAGATAACTTGGTTTCGCCGCGAGCCCGACGTCATGTGGCTAGCGGGCTTCGGCGAGGATGCAGCAGTAGCAAAAGAAGCCGCCGGACTTGTTTCGGGTGAGCTCTGATCCTGAACGCAGCGCCCCCACCTCGCGTTGTCATCCTGAGCGGAGCGCTCCTTGGGCGCGGAGTCGAAGGACCCCGATATTGCGAGAAATCCACGAGCAACGCCCGACAGGCCGTTGCGCTCGCCCGGGGCGCCACCGCAACCAAGACTTCTGTTATCGTCGCTTGGTCATGTATCTCCGGATTCCCCTTGCCATACTTCTGCTATCGACCTGCCTTTCGCCTGTCATCCACGCCAAAGAACCCTTCCAAACCCCCGCCCCCGTTCATCTCGACAAGAAGGGCGAGAAATGGGCGCGCGAATCGCTCAAGAAGATGTCCCTGGAGCAAAAAATTGGCCAGATGTTCGTGGTCCGCGCCCTGGCGGAGTTCATGAACGTCAACAGTCCCGACTACATCTCCCTGCGCAACACCATGCGCAAGTACCATCTCGGCGGGTTCGCATTGACCGTCAGCTTTGAGGACGGACTGCTCTACAAGAACGAACCGCTCGAAGCGGCCACCGTCACCAATCAGTTGCAGCAGGATTCCGAGTTCCCGCTCATCTTTGCTGCCGACTTCGAGCACGGCGTGGGCATGCGCCTCAACGGCGTCACCGATTTCCCGCAAGCTATGGCGTTCGGCGCTACCGGCAACGTGGAATTTGCGCGCCAGTCAGGCCGAATCACCGCCCAGGAGGCGCGCGCCATCGGCGTGCAGTGGAACTGGTTTCCCGACGCTGATGTAAATTCCAATCCCGCCAATCCCATCATCAACACCCGCTCGTTCGGCGAAGATCCCAAGCTGGTGAGCAAGATGGCCGCCGCCTACATCGCCGGCGCGCACGAGTTCGGCATGATGACCACCGCCAAGCATTTCCCCGGTCACGGCGATACCGAAAGCGACTCCCACATGTTCGTGCCGCTGGTGAAGGGTGACACGGCACGTCTCGACACCACCGAACTGCCGCCCTTCAGCGCCTCCATCAAGGCCGGAGTTGACGCGGTGATGGTCGCCCATGTCCTGGTTCCGGCGCTCGACCCCAATCCAACTCATGTGGCGACTATTTCGCCCGCCATCGTCACCGGACTTTTGCGCGACAAAATGGGCTTCCAGGGATTGATCATCACCGACGCCCTCGACATGCGCGGGCTGCGGCAGTCGTTTCCACAGGAAGGGGCCGAAGGCGCCGGCCGGGCCGCGGTTGAATCCGTGAAAGCCGGTAATGACATGCTGTTGCTGCCTTTCGATCTCGACGGCTCGTACAATGGCTTGCTGCGTGCCGTTCGCAGCGGAGAAATTCCCGAGTCGCGCATCGATCAATCGGTGCTGAAAATCCTGCGCGCCAAAGCCTCGGTCGGCCTGAACCGAGCCAGGCTGGTCGATATCAAAGCGGTGAACGAAACCGTGGCGAAACCGGACAGCTTAGCCATTGCGCAAGAGATTGCTGATGCTGCAGTTACGCTGGTTCGCGACAATCATCGGACGCTTCCCTTAAAAGCCACGGCACAGGGAACCAAGCCGACCGTCTAATGCGTATCAGCCATTAGCGGAGACGCGCAATCGCATTCTCCTGTTGATTTTCACCGATGACAGCCGCTCCGATTCAGGAAGAACGATGGATCATGAGCTGAGGCTTAGAGTCCCGGACGCGCGCGTCTTTTACATCGATTCGCGCGATGCGGCCGGCATGGCGCAGACCGTGATGGCGGCGGTGCAGGAGGCGCAAAGCGGTAATCGCCGCAGTCTTTGAGTTCCCGATTGCCGGTAGGGTGGTTCGCACCCAGGAAGGTGCAGCGGTTAACGCAGTCGCGGTGCAGGATTCATCCGCAGCCTTGTTGCAACAGGTCCTGCAAACTGCAGCCGAGAAGACGGTTGTGGTGGCTGTGGGCAGTCCATACGTTGCCAGTCAGTTGCCCGAGGTGCAAACCTATCTCTGCACGCTCTCCAACGGTCACGGCTCTGAGTTCAGCGCGGTGAAGGCAATGTTTGGCGAAATCCCCATGCCCGGCCACTTGCCCGTCACGATTCCGAACATCGCCGCCCGCGGTGCAGGACTGACCGGCGCGGCCCAAGATTCCAGCGGAGGACCACAATGACCAAGGTCACTACCAAACTTTCTTTCACACTTTTGATGGCGAGCCTGGCGCTGCTGCTGGCTGCCTGCTCCATCAAGGTGGACGATAAGGACAAGAAAAACGAGAAGGTCGACATTCAAACTCCCTTCGCCAACCTCGCCGTGAACACCAGCGATAAGGCGGCGGATAACGGCATTCCGGTTTACCCGGGCGCGCACTTGCGTCCCGCCGATAATGACGGAGACAACCACTCCGCCAACATCAATATTGGGGCTGCAGGGTTTGGCCTGAAGGTCATTGCCGCTGAGTACGAGACGGATGATTCGCCCGGAAAAGGTCAAGGCGTTTTACCAGGACAAAATGAAGAGCTTTGGCCAGGTGCTGGTGTGCAACGGCCACAGTAGTGGCTCCGACGTTCACATGGGAAAGCATGGCGACGACGAAGACCAGAAGCTGACCTGCAAAGATACCCACGGCGATGGCTGGGAGCTCAAGACCGGCACCAGCGACAATGAGCACCTGGTGTCGATTGAGCCACACGGTTCGGGAACCCGCTTCGGCACCGTGCTCGTCCGGACGCATGGTAAAGAGGGAACGCTGTAGGCGAGATCGCTTTTCGCTCTTGGCTATTCGCTCTTCGCTCTGAATTTGGGCGCTCTTCTAGAACTGAAACCCTAATCTGGGTGCCCCGTTCTAGCCATCTTTTGGCTAGGGCGGGAAACCGCCGATGCACCGTCCCCGGTCGTTCTTCTAGGCCAGATGGAAATCTCAACACCCACCACCAACGATCTATTAAAATTCTGTCACAAAGTTCTTGACATCTTGATGAAGTAGTTCCACTATGGCTTCACTCTTGGCCGAGAAATTCCGCAATTCGGCCCCATAACGTACGGCACCTCGTGACCCTTTTCGAGGCGTGGGCGATCAAGCAGTTCAGTTAGTAAGGAATCCAGGCAGGGAACTCCTGCATGATGCCGCTGACCGTTCGCGCGCGGCAGCCGGGGTAAGTGTGCCTTTCCCCTAGGTAACTATTGAAATCAGCGCCGGTCTCGAGCGATTTGCACCCGACGCTTGGCAGTGCGGCATGACCAGCAACGTTTGGCGCCAAGAAGCGCCATAAGGAGACTACCCATGGCCAATCAGCCTCAGAACCAACCTACGATCAATCGACCACAGTCAACCATGCGAGTGATTGCGGCAAGAATCAAGCTCATCCGACTGTTGTCCGTCGCGGCCGTAGCGTTGTTTCTTTTTGCCGGAACCGCCCATGCCGATATCTTGGTGTCCAACTATACCGGTAGCTCCGTTGACAAATACCTCGACGACGGCACACATCCAATCCCGCTTCCTTAGTGATGCCGCTGCCGCCGAAGGGGTTCAATGTGTGAAGCTTTCAAGCAATGAGGTCTACGTGGCAAGCGCAACCGACAATATCATCAGGGTCTACAACTTGATCACGGGAGGAGCGCCAGTAGTCCGAGTATACCATATCGGCCCCGTAAACCCCAACAGTCGCATCGTTGCCCTGGCGATGAATGCGGATGGTAGCGTGCTCTATGCGGCTGACGATCACTTGCACAAGATATTTAGCTTTAAATCTTCCCATTGATCACCTCGGCGCTGCTTGCACGTCTAGCGGTAACTGCACATGCCGATACGCCATACTCCCTCGACGTAGTTGTCGGGCCGGATAAGAATGTTTACGCGACGAATAGATTTACGCCTAACCTGGGAGTGAAGCGGTTCTCCGCGGCCGATTCTACTGAGCTGGAACCCCGGAAACGGGACAGTTGTTATTTCGGGCACCACCAAACCCATTCCCGGATATCCCGTCCTGGCTCACGCTGGTGCAATGGTCTTTGACGGCAGCGACAATCTTTGGGTGGATAACACAGACGGAACCACCAACGATGGCATATTTGAGTTCACCGGTCCGACAAATCCCAAGGGGGCGTTCCTGGTTTTGAATTTTACTCCCGACAAAGCAAACCCTAACAACGGCGCTTATCCCCTCGGCATGGATGTCAGCCCCAAAAATCCCTCGGCTCCGCCATTTGATCTGTGTGGAGGCTGCATCGTGGTTGCCGAGTTCAGCGGAAAGGGCGCTTCATACCCGAACGGAGATGTCGATCAGATTGATCCGATTTTGGATTGTTCGGGAACTATTGCCGCTCCAGGGACCTGTCACTTCCATGATACATCCACCCCATTCATTCCCGCCCCCAGTGGCCGGCCGAAGTACCTGCGATTCACCGACAACTGCAACGACAGGGGTTATGTCGAGATTTGCAAGATGTCGTGCCTGACGAATCCGGTCACTGGGAACTTTACTTTCGATGCGACGCATCAGGGGTTTGACAGTGGGCCGCTAACGATTCCTGTTAACTCTTGCTCTGGAGCTATTCAGATTCCCAACGGCACGGCCACCATTTACGAGCAGCTGGGGCAAAACGGTACCGAGGTTAGTAACATCACCGCCTACGATTACGATTACCAGGGCGATCAGATCAGTGCTCTGCTGTCCGCCAACCTGCCGTTTCAACAGGCAACCGTAAACGTCGTGTCGGGCGATATCTCAACCGAAACCGTCGTCGGCTTTACGAATTGTGCATCCGGACCGGGAGAGTTGAAGATCTGTAAGGTCGCTGGTCAAGGAGTTCCACTAAACAAGATGTTCAAATTCGAAGTGGATTGGGGTTTCTTTCAGCAGGCGGTTTACTACGTCCCGGCCGGCCCTCCACCGGGCGGCTATTGCGAGATCGCCGGGAGCTACCCGGTTGGAACTGTAGTGGACGTTTCCGAGCCTGCCCTCGATGCTGGGACTGGAGCGTCGAACATCACGGTTGCACCAGCGGACCGCGGTGGCTTTCAACGCTTGGGTGGATGTAGCGGCGGCTTCTTCTCCGTCTGCCCCTTTCAGCAAGCCATCATTGACAGTGGAACCACCGAGGTGACTTTTACAAATACAACGACGATGCCAAGGCCCCGGTAGGGGCGGCGGCGGGGCGGCCCGGTCACGCTGGCGGGCGGCCCGCCCTTAAAGTGAGTGCCCCGTTCTAGCCTTCTTTTGACTAGGGCGGGGCATGTTAATCTCGATAACCCTTAATTCCGCTGTAATGCGCCCTGATCCGTTGACGCTGCGTCATCTCGTGGAACTGCGATTTCCCATCCGGAAAACTATTGGCATGAACAGAGGCGAGGAGCGAAGAGCGAAAAGCGAAGAGCGAGAAGCGAGCAGCCGAGCAGCGGCCCGACGCAATGGCGGGTTTCAATGGGTGCCACGCAGAATCACGGGCTCCGTTTGTCTCATCACCGACTCCACACCTGACCGGTAACTAAGCTCAGAATGTGCCGAAAGGCCTGGAACGCCCGGTGGCGGGTCAGCGATAGGGCTCGCAGAAGTCGGGAGCCTTGGTTCCGAGTAATCGGCAGCCGCGTCTGATTTCATTGCGGATCAGGGAGCAGGCGTTTTCGGCATTGCAGGGTGGGTGCGTCGCGGGGCTCACTTGCAGGCATTGCTTCACTAACTGCTTCGCTGAGGCGTTACCAATTTCTCTGCGACAAGAGGTGCTGGGCGCGTTGGGGTTCTCGCCTGCGGTCGGCGCCAGCGATCCCAGGTCGTCGGCTGGCGCCCGGTTTTTCCGAGGCGGAATCACGATGGTCTGCTGTACCGGCGCCGGCGGCGGAGCGCTTCCGGTCTGGTACAGAGCTTCGAACGGTGGCCGCTGAACGATGGCGCGGCCGTCGAAAGCGAAGGCGCATTTGTTGTCGACGATGACACCCAGTTGAGAGCCGCGATACTGCACCCGGCAGGAATACAGAGGCGAGCCGTCGCCGGCATTGCCGGTGGGGAGCAGAGCCGCATCGCTGGGCTGGTAGGTGCGCCACTCGGCCTGTCCGTAGGCGACTTCGTACTCGGAGGCAACCACCTCCTGACCGTCGAGTGCAATTTTGCAACTGCCGTCCATCCACTTTCCCGGATAAAGGCTCGCGCCAGATTTGGCGCGGCAAAGGTAAACCGGCGCGGCTCGCGAGGACGACTGTCCGGGGCCACCGGCCACAGCGCCCGGGCCAGGAGCTTCGGGAGCGTGCAGCGGCTTCCATTGCAGCGGCGATTCCTGCGCGCTCGACGGGGATGGAGACAGAAACAGCAGCAGCGAGACAATGCCCGCAGTCAGCGCGTACCGCAGCGGAGCTTGCCTGACCATTTCTGCCATGACTGTGCGTTGCCTATTTGCACCAGCAGCGCGCCTGAAATTCACATTCCTGTTTGCCGAAGGGACTATCGGTGCCCTGCTTGCACGTAGCTTGCTTGCCGCCGTTGCAGGTGATGCTGCATCCCCCGCAGTATTGGCTTGGGCCTGCCTTGCAGGAAGTAGGCTCTTGCGCCGCTGCCTGCGCCGCAGCTCCGCCACCGCTGCTGGAAGCCGATCCCAGCACCGCAGCTACCGCCTCGTTGAAGGAGCGCTTGCCGTTCTTCCCGCACCAGTCGTGGACCTTCTTGACATCGTCTGCCAGGGCGGAATCACTCTGGGTGTAGCGGGGATCGGGGCTGCTGGCGTTGGCGTAGCCCTGAATATAGGCGGTGAACAACTCCTTTTGGGGGCCACTGGCGCTCTTGAAATTGTCGCAGGTTAACGATGCTACGGACTGTGCCGTCGCAGACGTGGCCAAGATTGCGGCCACGGCGGACAAGCAGAGGATCATCGCGAAGTTCTGGCGTTTCAACTGGGTCTCCGTGAGGTCGTGACGGTCGGGGAGTTTGACTTTGCCAGAAAGACATTTGGTATGTCAACGAATTTATGCCCACGTTCACGTCCCTCCGTTGGACGTTAACCGGGGTGGAATACCACCAGCGGGTGCCCCAACTCATTCGCGGGTTTCGAATGAGTGGGATTCGAGCGCAAAGCGAATAGCGAATAGCGAATAGCGGCTTCCTCCCTCCGGTTGCACCCGCCGCGCATCTCCTGTAACTTTCGGCTAGTGGAACATCCCTGCTATCGCTGTCAGGCCTCGATTGAAGAGGGCAATACATTTTGCCCGCACTGCGGCGCTCCGCAAATTCGCGTTCCTTCGCCTGAAGAGAGCACGCCGCCTCCACCCATCACTCCCGCGGAAGTTCCTCCCGCGTCCTATTCCGTTCCTCAACCAACTGGTTGGACTCAAGGTGGCGCGCCCTACGCGCAGCAGGCCACGGCCATCCGATGGGACCTCGCGTGGCAAGGTGCTCTCCTGGCCGGAGTCGGAGCTGCCATTCTCACCGCCATCCCCTTCGTCTCCATCGGTTGCTGCTTGTGGATGCTGGGCGCGGGGGTACTCTCCGTCTCCATGTACCAGAAGCGCGTGCCCGGGACCCTGATCACTCCCGGGATGGGGATGAAGCTCGGCGCGCTGGCTGGCGTCTTCGGTTTCATGATCAACGCGGTACTCACCGTAGTATCTTTCGTGCTGTTCCGTTCCAACACCGATTTCCGTCGTGCCATGCAGGAGCAAATGCAAAAACAGATGGCCGGCAATCCCGATCCCAAGGCGCAGGAAATAGTGCAACACTTTATGGACTGGATGAGCAGCCCGCAGGGTGCCGCAACCATGGTCGTGCTGGTCCTGCTGGTGCTGGGCGTCGTGTTTATCGTGATTACGGCTGCCGGCGGCGCGCTCGGAGCTTCCATGTCCGGCAGGAAACGAGAACTCCGATGATCACCCGACCGTGTGCGCCCCATCACGTGAGGCGTTCCAAAAGTTGCTCCTCAGCTTGGGCTTTCGTATGATTCGTACGGCATGACCAAGGCCTCCATTCAGTCCTCCAATCTCCGCGAGAAATCGCAAATCCTTTCCGCATCCGAAATCGAGCGCACCCTGGTTCGCCTGGCGCACGAGATTGTCGAGAAAAACAATGGCGTCGCCAACCTTGGATTGGTGGGCATCATGCGACGCGGTGTGCCGCTGGCGCAGCGCCTGGCGAAAATCCTGGGCCGCATCGAGAAGACCGAGGTTCCGGTCGGCACCCTCGACATCACGCTTTATCGTGACGATCTCTCCACCGTCGGTCATCGCCCCGAAGTAAAGAAGCGCACCATGGAGTTCGACATCGAGGACAAGAACATCATCCTCATCGACGACGTGCTCTATACCGGACGCACCACCCGTGCCGCGTTGGACGCGCTGTTCGATCACGGGCGTCCGCGCCGCATTCAACTTTGTGTGCTCATCGACCGCGGCCATCGCGAGTTGCCCATCGAGGCAGGTTTTGTGGGCCGCAAGATCCATACCACCGACAATGAAATCATCGAACTGAAATTGCAGGAGATTGATGGCTCCGACAAGGTGCTATTGATGGAGCGGGTGGGCCAGGACCAATGAAGCCACCGCATTCGCTGCTGAGCATCCGTCAACTAAACACTCCGCAAATTGAAGGCATCCTGAAGCTGGCACGGCGCATGGATCCCAAGCGCGCGCCCCAGTTGCTGCGCGGCAAGCGCGTGGTCCTGCTGTTCTACGAATCGTCCACCCGCACCCGTACCTCGTTTGAATTCGCCGCCAAGGCCCTCGGTGCTACCACCACCCTTATCACCGCGACCTCCTCCAGCATCGAAAAGGGCGAATCGCTGATTGATACCGGCGGCACCATCACCGCGCTGGGAGCCGACGCCATCGTCATCCGCCATCCCAACAGTGGCGCGCCTTATCTGCTGGCGCGTCATGTGCCCATTCCCGTGATCAATGCCGGCGACGGTATGCATCAGCATCCTTCGCAAGCGCTGCTCGACGCGTTGACCATCACCAACCACAAGAAGCGGCTGAAGGGGTTGCGAGTGGTGATTGTCGGCGATGTCTACCACAGCCGGGTTGCGCGATCGAATGCCGAATTGCTGTCGCGCTTCGGTGCGGAAATTATCTTCTGCGGACCTGCGGATTTTGTGCCGGAAGTCGCTGCCACAATTGCGCCCGGAGTGGTGGTGGTCCGTGACTTAAACGCAGCCTTACAGGGGGCGGACGTCGTGATGTCGCTGCGCGTACAGAAAGAGCGGCTTGCCGGCATGGATCTTAGCGTTGATGACTATATTGCCGGCTATCAGATCACGTCGCAGCGCATGCATCTGGCCAAGCCCGACGCCATCCTGATGCATCCTGGTCCGGTCATTCGCGGCATGGAACTGACTAGCCAGGTTACCGATGGGCCGCAGGCGTGCATTCTCGAACAAGTCCGCAACGGCGTGAAAACCCGGATGGCAATCCTCGCGACAGTACTGGGGGCGGCGCGATAGATGAAAGACATGGACGCATTGCTGATAACCGGCGGAAGAGTCATCGATCCCGCCAACGGCGTTGATCAGGATATGGACGTGCTGTTGCGCGAAGGCCGCGTCGCCGCAGTGGCTGCGCCCGGCAATCTTCGTGGCGAAACCAAGCACGTCCTCAGCGCAAAGGGCTGCATCGTCTCCCCGGGGCTGATTGACTTGCATGTCCACCTGCGCGAGCCGGGACAGGCGCACAAGGAGACCATTGCGACTGGCACCGCAGCCGCTGCCGCGGGAGGTTTCACTTCCGTCTGCACCATGCCCAACACCATCCCGGCGAATGACTCGGCCGAAATTACCCGCTGGATGCAAGCCCCCGAACGCGAAGCTGTGGTCAATGTGTTTCCTATTGCGGCTGCAACTGTCGGCAGCATGGGAGAAGCGCTCACCGATTTCGCCGACTTGAAGAACGCTGGTGCAGTCGCCGTGAGCGATGATGGCAAGCCCATCCTCGACGATCATCTGATGCATGACGCGCTGCGCGCCGCCGCCAAACTCAACCTCCCGGTGGTGCAGCACGCCGAAGACACTCGTATGACCGTTGGTTGTCCCATGAATGCCGGGCCAACCGCCTTCCGCCTGGGTTTGCGTGGGATGCCTAACGCTGCAGAGAGCAACATCGTCGAACGCGACATCGCACTCGCGCGCGAGACTAAGGGACACATCCACGTAGCGCATCTTTCCACCCGGGAGGCCTTGCAGGCTGTCCGCGCCGCTAAGAAATCCGGAGTGAACGTCACCTGCGAAGTCACGCCGCATCACTTTACCCTGATCGACGAAAACATCGGCGAATTCAACCCTCGCTACAAAATGAATCCGCCGCTGCGCTCCACTGCCGATCGCGATGCGCTCATCGAAGGCATCCTCGACGGGACCATCGACGCCATCGCCACCGATCACGCTCCTCATGCGTATCACGAGAAACAGGTAGAGTTCGACCGCGCCGCCTTCGGCATTACCGGCCTGGAGACTGCGCTGGCAATTGCAGTTACCGTTCTGCATCACCACTTCAAACTGCCGTTGTGGCGTGTCGTCGAGCTGCTCTCGTCCAACCCGGCCAGGATCTTCGGCCTATCCGGACGCGGCAGCCTGGCCACGGGATCGTGCGCCGATGTCACCATCTTCGACCCCCGCAAGAAGTGGACCTTCGACGCTTTTCAATCGAAATCGAAATCCAGAAATACACCGTACGATGGATGGAACTTCACGGGTAGAACCATGGTGACAGTCGTAGATGGCAAGATCGTGTATGAAGTATGATGAACAGTCGGCAGTTGGGCGGACTTAAGGTAGAGCAGATCTGCCTTCGAGCGGGTCGGCTGTCACGCCGCTCAAGCAGTTAGAGGACTTTCCGGATTGGTGTATCCGCTCGTACGGCGCTGGCCGACGCGGAACGCGGCGCTGAATGAAGTGCCGCACTACCCGTGCAAATCGGATACATCTATTCAGGAACCGTTATAGCCACGCTGCCCTTCATCCGCCTATAAGTACTTCGGTTACCTATCACTAGCGCACCCCAGGTCTGTTCCTGCTTTCTACGTAGTAACTTGTAGTTAAGGTCTACTACAAGCGATAGTAGAGACGATAGTACAACTGCTTCGCCTACTTGCGACGATTGTTTTAAATTGCGAGAAATTTACGGACTACTCCAAGAAATTTATGGACTACCCTATGCCTCCGAGGTACGATTAGCTGCTTCTCGCGCTCCACTCCAAGTGGTAGCAAATTGTGGTGGACGATTCAAGAATTTGGCAGGGAGCCTTGGCCACTCCGTTATATGTTGAGGGCGATCTCCGGGCTGAAATAATTAGGGCGTCGATCCTTCCCGTTCCGCTCAGCCTTGAGAGCCGTTAACCGGCAACGCGAATCGCGACGCTTTTCGCACGCGATACAGCGGACCTACTGGAACGAGATACCAGCACAATCAGCGAGAAAGGAGCTGCACCATGAAGAAACTTCTTTTCGTGTCGCTCGGCATGATGTTGATTCTTGCCGCGACCCTTCCCGTGATCGCTCAAGAGGCGGATGCGGGCCCCCACGTGTACCGCACTCCAATCCGGATCGAACCGGGCACCTACGCCAGCCAACCGTCGGGTTACACTCCGTTTCAAATGCGGGCGGCGTATCAGTACAACCGGATCCCCAACCAGGGACAGAACATAGTCATTGGCATCGTCGACGCCTGCGATGATCCCAACATCGAATCAGACTTGGGCGTTTTTTCAACTCAGTTCAACCTGCCTGCCTGCACCACCGGCAATGGCTGCTTCACCAAGATCAGTCAGGCCGGGCTATGCAGCGGGCATTCGGGAAACTGGGCCCTTGAGCAGTCCTTGGATGTGGAATGGGCGCATGCGATGGCTCCGGGAGCCAAAATCGTCCTGGTGCAGTCATCCCAGCCTGACGACAGCCTGTATATGGCCGTGCTGCAAGCGGTGACGGCTGGCGCCAGCGTGGTGACCATGAGCTGGGGCGGCGGCGAGTTCTCGGGTGAGCAGTCCTATGACACCACCTACTTCTCCGCTCCAGGCGTCACCTACTTCGCCTCCACCGGCGACAGCGGATGCGGCGCTCAATATCCGGCGGCGTCCCCCAATGTGGTCGCAGTGGGCGGCACTACCCTGACCCTGCTTACCGCCGCTCCCCCTGCCAGTCCATTGAGTTCGGACTACGGCACGGAGAGCGCGTGGAGTGGCAGTGGCGGTGGTATTAGCGCCTTCGAGACCGAACCCACCTATCAAATGAACGCTCAGCATACCGGCTTCCGCACGGTTCCCGACGTGGCTCTCGATGCCAATCCCGGCACCGGTGTTCCCGTGTATGACACCTATGACGGCTACAATTGGGTGAAGGTCGGTGGAACTAGTCTGTCGTCTCCGGTTTGGGCCGCCTTCATGGGCATCGAGAACTCTCTCCGAGGCGGCGCCGGGCCCATCCAGCAGCCGCACGCTGATCTTTATCAGGTTTACGGCGGTTCCGGTTATGCCCATAACTTCCACGACATTACCACCGGCAGCAGCGGAGGAGTTTGCGTGGCTGGCGTTGGCTATGACTTCGTAACTGGCATCGGCAGTCCGGTAGCGAATGTCCTCGCGAATTCGCTGGTTCCCTTGCCGTAACTGCAACTGCATCCTCAACCGAGCGCGCTCCCGCAGCGCGCTTTTTTTGCTCCGTAAGACTGCCGCGTAGTTGACCGCTGCTGCTGCTATCACCTTGGCGAATCGGCTTTCGATTCGAATGAACTACGCCCGTGGTAGTAGTGGGCGTCGGCGGGTTACATTTTCTGCATCGTGTGCAGCGGGGTGGCGGGACCGCGTCAGGCTTCAGGGGGCGAAAGATGACCAGTCATAAAATGCTTTTGGAAGGAAGGTTCGCAGGAGTTCCATGTCCGGTATGCGGCGACGTCTACGCCAAGTCCGGCCTTCCAAACCATATACGCAGGCATGTAAAACTGGCATCGGCAACTTCCAAAACCAACCTTGTCGATCGAAGGTCGCGGGCGTGGTGGGACGGTTGGAAGGAAGGCTATAAGGTAGGAGCGCGGGATGGGCGCACCCAAAGTCGCAGAAAAGTATCTGCCACCAGCAACTTCAAACAGTAGCTAATTCCGGGGGGTTCGCCCTCATGCATAGGCCTTCGGATGACCTTCAAGAAACTTCAGGCTTATTTTCCAATATTAATTAACGATTTTGTAGAGTGACTTACGATATCTATAAGATGATGGTCCACTTGCATGCCAATTGGCCAATTTTGTAAGTGCAATTGTTTGCCGGGAAAATCAGTGTCCTATACTTGGCGCGCCCTTCCGCGGTATGGCCTTCTTCAGGATGAAGACAATCGGAATGCATGCGAACGACACCAACGCCATGTACCGGAAGTCATCCACGTAGGACCACAGCAGGGCCTGACCCGCAACCATCTCACCGATCAGAGCATAGGCCTTGTGCATGGATTCGGCTGCGCTATAACCCTGGGTGTGCAGATAGGCTTGCAAGGCGTGAAGCTGATTCTGCAGCGGCACACTGGTGGAGGTCACCGAGCGCACCAACTCGCTTTGGTGTAGTTGCTGGTGCCGGGCCACGATGGTATTCACGATGGAAATGCCTATACTCCCGCCGACGTTGCGCGAGAGATTGTACAGGCCGCTGGCATTGCCTATCTCCTCATTTGCCAGTCCGGTGACCGTGACGGCCGATAGCGGAACAAAAATGGAGCCCGAGCCAAAGCCGCTGAGAATGATCGCCCAAACAAACGACCACTGCGAAATGGCCAGATCGGCCTGACCGAAGCGCAAGCTACTGATACCGAACATGACGAAGCCACAAGCAATCAGCCAACGGCTGTCGAGCTTGTTGGTGAGGACACCAATCACGGGCATCGCGAGAATGGCGCCGATGCCCCGCGGACTCACCGCCCATCCGGCCGCAAACGCCGTGTACCCCAGCAACTCCTGATAGAACAAGGGCAACAGCGTGATAAGGCCATAGAGGAGAGCACCGAAGATCGCGATCAGGAGACAGCCGAGCAGAAAGTTTCGGTGTCGAAAGACGCGCAGGTTCACCAGCGGCTTCTCATGCGTCATCTCGCGAACGACGAATGCGACAAAGCCGACCACAAGAATCCCGGTTGCCCAGCGAATCCAATTGGCCCCGAACCAGTCGTCTTCCTGCCCTTTGTCCAGGATGATCTGCAACGCTCCCAGCCACACCGCCAGCAGTCCCAGTCCAATGCCGTCAATCCGGCCGGGCTTGGCGTTCTTGATGTAGGGAGGGTCCTCGATGTAGCGCAGGATCATGAAGATGGCGAGAATCCCGATCGGGATGTTGATGTAAAACGCCCAGCGCCAGGAGTAAGCGTCCGTCAGGTACCCGCCGAGCGTCGGACCCAGTACGGGTGCGACCACCACTCCCAACGCAAACACTGCCAGCGCCGTGCCGCGCTTGTCTGGCGGGAAGCTCTCCAGCAGAATGGCCTGCGACAGAGGTTGCAGCGCGCCGCCGCCGGCGCCTTGCACCGCGCGCGCCAGCAAAATCATCCCCAGACTCGTCGCCGAGCCACAGGCAAAGGAAGATACCGTGAAGATCGCGATGCAGGTTATGAGAAAGCGTTTGCGCCCGAAGCGCAACGAGAACCAGGCACTCGCGGGCAGGATTACGGCGTTGGCCACCAGATAACTGGTGAGCACCCAGGTGGCTTCATCATTGGTGGCTGACAGGCTGCCGGCAATGTAGGGAAGCGCGACTGACGCGATGGAGGTGTCGAGCACCTCCATGAACGTCGCCAGCATGACCGAGACCGCAATCATCCACGGGCTCGACGTCGGCCGTGAAACGGTCATGCCCTGCGTCCCAGCGACAGTGGTGCTTGCCATCCTCGGCCCCTTGCGCGAGAACTCGGCTGCCGCGGTTGGTCACCCCGCCGCCAGCGCTAACGCGAACTTAAACAAGAAAAGATGCACGAGGAGGGAAGAACGATTCCTGATCAATTGCAGGCCGGTTTAACGCAGTTACATCGCCAGACGGTTGCCTGTTCGCGCCGATTTCAGCTTTCGCGTCCGCCAAATCCACCAGCCCACCAGGCACGCCGGTCGCAATCACCGCAATCACGATTCGCCAATGGTTATGCACCATGCCGCCGAAGAAGCCCACAATCTGGGGGCCGTAGCGAATCACCAGGAACGAGAGCAGCATGAAGCGCAGCAGCCGCCCGAAGAAAATTGCGCTCAGGAAGTGGCTGAATCGCATCTCGGCGACGCCCGCCGACAGCACGAACAGCTTGAAGGGCGTCGGCGGAGGCAGCATCGACGGCAGCATGATCGCGAGAAATTCGTGGCGATCGAACGCCGCTTTGATCTGGTTGAAACGCTTCTCGCCCATGCGCTTCACCAGCAGCACCTCGCCGCCTTTGTAACCGATGACGTACCACACAATGCTCCCCAGCGCTGAACCCGCAGCCGCCATCGCCGAATACAACACCAGCCGGTGCGGGCTGGCCCAGACGTAGCCAGCGACGATGGCATCCAGCGGCATGCCCAGAAACGCCGCGTCCACCGTGGCGAATCCCAGCACGCCCCAGATGCCCAGCGGCTTCAACACCGCCAGAATAAGCAAGGTCCATTTGTGGAGAAGGTGCTTCAAGACAGTTGTCGGTAGTCAGTTCTCAGTTGTCAGTGGCCGGTTATCAGTCGTTGTTAGTCAGTTGCCAGAATACCAGTTGCCAGAGTGCCAGTCGCCAGGAGTGCCATTCGCCGGAGTACCGGTTGCCAGACCGAGTTGCGTGAACCCTTTGGACGCGCGGCCAAGAAAACCCTTTGATTTTGTCATCCCGACCGAGGACTTTAGTCCGAGCGGAGGGATCTGCGGTTCGGGCTTTCTAACAAGTTCCGCAGGTTCCTCTTTTCAACGTGGCTTCGGAATCGATCTCAAAAGGTCTTACTGACTCCCGACTACTGGCTACTGACTACTGGCAACTGGCATACTTGCTCCATGCCGTCCGCCAAAGATGTGCAGCGCCAGATCGATCCTCTGCGCGACCAAATCCGCCACCACGAACATCGTTACTACGTGCTCGACGATCCCGAGATCACGGATGCTGAATTCGATCGCCTGATGAACGAACTAAAGGCGCTCGAAGCTGAGCATCCAGAGGTGATAACGCCCGACTCTCCTACTCAGCGCGTTGGCGGCAAGCCACGCGAGGGCTTCGTCAAGGTCCCGCACTCCACGCCGATGATGTCGCTGGACAACGCCTACAATGAGGACGAGCTGCGCGACTGGGAGCGGCGCGTTCACGAACTGAGCGGTGAGTCACGCGTGGACTACGTCTGCGAGCTCAAGCTCGACGGCATGTCGCTGGCTTTGCGCTTTGCCGGGGGCAAGCTCGCGCTCGGCATCACCCGCGGCGACGGCTCAGTCGGCGAAGACGTCACCCTCAACGTGCGCACGGTGCGCAGTGTGCCGCTCACCATTTCCGCTAAGACTCTCTCCAAGGCCGGCCTTCCGCCCGACTTCGAAGTGCGCGGCGAATTGCTGATGCCGCTGGCCGCTTTTCAACGCATGAACGATGAACGCGAACAGCAGGCTCTGCCGAAGTTCGCCAATCCGCGCAACGCCACCGCCGGCACGGTGCGCGTGCTGGAGCCGAATGTCACCGCCCAGCGCCGTCTCGACTTTTTCTCTTACGCGCTGTTCGTCAACGGACGCACTGCGTTCGAGCGCCACTCAGAGACACTGAAGGCCCTGCAGACCGCTGGCTTCAAGGTGAATCCCAATCACCGCCTGGTTCACAACCTCGATGAGGTGTGGGCCTTCATCCACGAATGGGAGGCCAAGCGCGACAGCCTGCCTTACGAAATCGACGGCATCGTCATCAAGGTCGACCGCATCCGCCTACAGGAAGAGCTGGGCTATACCGGTAAAGCCCCCCGCTGGGCCATCGCGTATAAGTTCACGGCGCGCTCCGGAGTCACCCAAATCGAAGACATCCTGGTGCAGGTGGGCCGCACCGGGAAGCTTACGCCCGTGGCTGCGTTGAAACCGGTCGCCATCGGGGGCACCACGGTGAGTCGCGCCACACTGCACAACATGGACGAGATCGATCGCCTGGGCGTCCGCATCGGCGATTGGGTTTCAGTGGAGCGCGGCGGCGACGTTATCCCAAAAGTTGTGAAGGTGCTCGAAGACAAGCCACGCGGCCATCGCCACTTCCACATGCCGGAGCGTTGTCCGGTATGCGGCGGACATGTGGTTCGCGCCGAGGGCGAAGCCGATCATCGTTGCGTCAACGCCAACTGCCCCGCCAAGCTGCGCGAAAGTATTCGCCACTTTGCTTCACGCGGGGTCATGAACATTGAGGGCATGGGCGATGCGCTGGTCAACCAGTTGGTAGAGAACGGCTTGGTCAAAGACGTTGCTGATATTTACAAGCTGAGTGAAACCAGCCTCCTCACGTTGGAGCGCATGGGCAAAAAGTCGGCAGACAACATTCTCGGCGAGATCGCGCGCTCGAAGAAGTTGCCGCTGGAGCGCGTTATCTACGGCCTGGGAATTCGCTTCGTCGGCGAGCGCACAGCACAATTCCTGGCCGAAGCCTTCGGTTCCATGGATGTCTTGATGGCTGCCAGCGAAGAGGAACTGCAGCAGGTCAACGAGATCGGTCCGCGAGTTTCAGCCGCCATCCGCGAATTCTTCGACGAACCCAAGAACGTCGCGCTGGTGGAACGGCTGCGGGAAGCGGGGCTCACCTTCAAGGGCCACAAGAAACAGCGTGCCACCACTCTCGCGGGAAAAACATTCGTGCTCACGGGAACCCTGGAGCGTCACACGCGTGACGCAGCCAAAAAACTGATCGAAGATGCCGGCGGTAAGGTTGCCGGCTCGGTCAGCAAGAAGACTGACTACGTGGTCGCCGGGACCGACGCCGGTTCGAAACTGGACAAAGCCCGCGAACTCGGCGTGACCGTTGTCGACGAGAGCGAGATGGAGAAGCTGGTGAAAGGATAGCCGAGGGGACCCCTGCCCACGAGAAACTCTTTCGAGAGGTCCCTCGACGGCTGGCTCTCTACGCAACCTTGTCTCGTTCCGTTCCGCAGCTTCGGCAACTGGCGGTCACGTCCACCCGGTTCCGGCGAAGGTGTTCCTCAAACGCAGTAAACCGCCCGTGCCGCGTTCGCTCAGCAACGTACACGTTCTCCGGATCGGTCAGATGATCGCGTTGCGCCTGAACTGTTCTGTCTTCCGCTTCTCCAGCAGCCAGCGTGGGCTTTTCTGCCGGCACCGACGTACCCGGGAAGCGTTGGTCCTCCGCTTTCGCTGCCGCACCAGCGGGGCGCATCCGCAACTTGCTGGGATCGGCCTCCGCCGGAGGAAACTTCCCCACCAGCCGGTCGGGCATGTAAGCCGAGTCATCCACACCCGAGCCCCTTCCCGCGGGCATCTCACTGGCTTCCGGAGTTATGGTGTGCGTGCTGCCATCTTTGTGCAACACCGGTCCGCTGGTTGTCCAGGCCTCGCGATACTTCTTGTCGTGCTCGCTCCAGTCCGCGTCGCTGGTGAACGCCTTTTCGTCGTAGGGCGGCATAGCCTCTATCTGCTCTTTGGTTGCGTCGATGGCAAAATCTTTTTCGTCTTTGCCATAGGGATAGATCCGGTCCGCCGGGACCAGAAACTTCTTGGTGCTCAACCAGCCGCCGGTATCCACCACCAGATACTGGATGGTGCCGGTGGCGTGATCGAAGATCACGTCGTCAATCTTGCCGAGCTTGTCGTCGTTAGTTCCGTAGAGCCTTGCTCCCCGGATGTCGTCCACATCGCCGCTGAAACGGTATTCGCGCAGCATTCCGTAGTGGGCCATTGAAACTCCTCGCCTTTCTGAATTGGTCGATCTTCAGCTCAGATGCAGGGCGAGGAAACGCTGCCGCCCGGATGGCACTGGCGTTTTGTGGATAGTGAATAGTGGATAGAAAAAGCTAATGCAGACAACGTCCGACTGGTTGGCGAAAAGCGAACAGCGAATAGCGAAGAGCCTCTAGCTGAAAGCTGACGGCTGATAGCTGACAGCTACTTAGAACTTCGCCTTCAGACGCTTGTACGTCGTATCCAGCGCCTCAGGCAACACGCGGGTCTCGCCGATCACGGTCATGAAATTCGCGTCGGCCACCCAGCGCGGCAGAACATGCATGTGAATGTGCCCCGCGATGCCCGCCCCTGCGGCCTTGCCGACGTTCATTCCGACATTCACTCCGTCCGGGCGATAGAGCTCAAGGAGCACCGTTTCCAACCGCTGCGACAAAGCCATCATCTCGGTGGCCGCGGCTGACGGGAGCTTATGCAGCCGGTCGAGATGTTCGTACGGCACAATCATGCTATGTCCGGATGTGTACGGAAACGCATTCAGGATGACGAAGTTATACTCACCGCGGTACACGATCAGCGATTTCTCGTCATCGCCGGCGCTTAGCAACTCGCAGAAAATGCACGCGCCCGGTTCACCAGCGGTAATGTAGGTGTAGCGCCACGGGGTCCAGAGATAGTCCATGCCATCAGCAGAGTATCAAACCCCTCCGCCGACATCTCCGCCGCTATCACGGTCGACGGTGTCCAGCGAACTTGACAGGGCGGTAAGTAATCATGAAAAACGCTTGTAAAATCAGCGTGAATATTGCACTTACACGTTTGACACTGCTCTGCTACGGTTGTTATATTCAGAACAGTTCCTTGGAAGCGAACCGCCTCCAGTGGATCCGGCCGCTGGGTTGTCCAAACCCGCTATGAGCGGGCAATCATACCTGAAGATTCAAACCAGCAGTCCGTTCTCTATAAGGCTCTCGACGTGTTTTCAAAACGCGCGAGTGGACGTAAAACGCAACCTCATGTCTTTCGAAGAAACCCACAACGCTCCGACCACCCAGACCCAAGACTCCGGCGCTCCCGAGCAGCCGCAAACCCAGCAGGCCTCCGAGCCCAGCACCCCTCCCGAGCAGCCTCACGTCGAACAAGCTTCTGAGGCCAGCTCGTCTCCTGAGCAACCGCCCATCGAGCAAGCTTCCGAGCCCAGCTCTCATCCTGCCGAGACTGCCGCGGCAGCTCCGCATTCTGAAGAGGCGCCCGCTCCGCGGTCCGAAAAAGAGCCGTCCATGGAAGATTTCGCCACTGCTCTTGAGACTTTCGAGCAGGAACAGGCCCAGACCGAAGCCGCGCTCAACGAGGAACAGATCGTTACCGGCACGGTGTTGAAGGTCACGGCGCAATACGTGGTCGTGGACATTGGCTACAAATCGGAGGGCGTGGTTCAGGTCGCGGAATTCACCGACCACGAGGGCAACGTCACCGTGAAGCGCGGCGACGAGATTGCCGTCATGCGTGAGCCGGGTCATACCGAAGAGGGCTACATCCACCTCTCGCACGAGAAGGCGCAGCGTTTGCACGCCTGGGACGAAATTGAAAAGGCCTACAACGATAAGGCTTCGGTCAAGGCCCGCGTCATCGATCGCATCAAGGGTGGCCTGACGGTTGATATTTTGGGTGCTCGCGCCTTCCTCCCTGGCTCGCAGGTTGATCTGCGCCCCGTGCGCAACCTCGATGGGCTGAAGGGTCACGAAATCGATGTTCGCATCATCAAGCTGAACAAGAAGCGCGGCAACATCGTCGCCTCGCGCAAGCAGCTCCTCGAAGAAGAGCAGTCCGAGAAGCGGACCAAGACACTGGAGCAGTTGCACGAGGACGGAATTCTCACTGGCACCGTCAAGAACCTCACCGACTACGGCGCATTCGTCGACCTCGGCGGTATTGACGGACTGCTGCACATCACCGACATGTCCTGGGGGCGCCTGACCCATCCGCGTGACCTGGTACAGGTCGGCGATCAGATTCAGGTAAAGGTGCTGAAGTTCGACCGCGAGAAGCAGCGTGTCTCGCTGGGCTTCAAACAGCTCACGCCTGACCCGTGGCTCGACGCATCCGAGCGCTATCCCATCGGAGCCCACGTGCATGGTCGCGTTATCAGCGTGACCGACTACGGAGCGTTCGTCGAATTGGAGCAGGGTATCGAAGGCCTGGTGCACGTCAGCGAGATGACCTGGTCGAAGCGGATGAAACATCCCTCGAAGCTGGTCAATATCGGTGATCAGGTTGAAGCTGTGGTGCTGAACGTCAATCCGACCGAGCGCCGTATCAGCCTCGGCCTGAAGCAGCTGGAATCCAACCCCTGGGAGAGCTTGCACGAGAAATTCCCCGTGGGTGCGATCGTGGAAGGCAAGGTCCGCAACCTGACCGACTTCGGAGCCTTCATCGAGATCGAAGATGGAATCGATGGACTGGTCCACGTCAGCAATCTAAGCTGGACCAAGCGCGTCAAGCATCCTTCGGAAGTTCTGAAGAAGGGCGACAAGGTGAAGGCCATCGTGCTTGCCATCGAGCCCGACCAGCGCCGCCTGTCACTGGGCGTGAAACAGCTTCAGCCCGACGTGTGGGACACCTTCTTCGAGCAGCATCGCGTGGGTGACGTCATTCACGGTAAGGTGCTGCGTCTCGCAAGCTTCGGCGCGTTCGTCGAGATTGCCGACGGCGTGGAAGGCTTGTGCCACAACTCCGAAGCGGCCGACGCTCACGGCCAGCCCATCAAACTGGAGCCCGGCCAGGAGTTCGAGTTCAAGATCATCAAAATGAACCCGGCCGAAAAGAAAGTTGGACTCAGCATCCGTGCGGTTGGTGAGGAAGCCACTCGCCACGATGTCGAGGCCTACAAGGCGCCGGCTGCCACCTCTTCCGGCACCGGCTCCACGATTGGCGAGTTCATGTCGTGGAAGCGCGCCAGCAACGAAAACAACTAAGTCCTAGCTTCAACCTGAAGGTCATAGGTTGAATCTGAAGTGAGAAGGCCGCCAGCGATGGCGGCCTTTAGTTTTCTGCCGGGCCTTCAATTTGTCATCCCCGATCCAAGCGTAGCAGAGTAATTTGTCATCCCGAGCGAAGCCGAGGGATCTGCGGTTCGCCCGTTTCGCAACTTCTCAGGGCTTCCGGCGAAAGATGCCAGCTAGAATTGTTCTTGAGCGAAAAGCGAAAGGCGAACAGCGAACAGCGAACAGCGCCTCCCGCCCCTACTTGATCCGCAGCACAATGTTCGCCTTCTGCCGATCATCGAACTGGCTCAGGACCTTCGTGTCGCTCTTCTTCCCCTCGCGCTGCGCATAGACCTCATAGTCCACATTGGGCGAGAGTTCGGGAAAACGATAGGCGCCATCCTTCGAGGCGATCACGGTCTTCACCGCCAGCGACTTCATGTTCTTCAGATAGACCACGGCGTTACTCACCGGAGCATCGCCTTTGTCGAGTACCACGCCAGTCAAGCTGCGGGAGTTGACGCGGGTATTCTTACGCGTATCCTCCGAAGAGGATGATGACCCTCCGATGGGCAGCGTCAATTGCCAGGCAAGACAGTTAATAGCCAAAAACAGAATCACGATCGTGCCGAGCATCCTCTTCATAACTGTTCCCCTTCGGCGGTCTTAATTGGGCGAGAGTGTCTACTTCGTTAGATGAAGGCTGACGTCTTTCCGCTCATTATCGTCGATGTGGACGGTAATCTCGGGTTTGGGCTGCCCTTTAGGCACTTTAACATTGGCCTGGATGATGTAATCCTGACCGCCAGCCGGCACCCGCTGGGCAAATTCCCCGCGATTGTCCGATATCAGCTCCCATTTGGCCTTCTTGCCGGAGGCCCGCCGAATCGTGATGGGAATGCCCACCGCCGGACGCTGGTCTGCTCCCCACACGGTGCCAAAAATCAGAGCATAGTCATTCTTGGAGGTTTGCGTAGCAGATTGAACAAAGTGAAAATCAGGCTGGAGGCCCAATAGCCGGGCGGCGAAAAGCGGGGTCAAGAAAAGGACGAAAGCGCAAATCACCAGCGCTCCGCGTCTGCGGGCGGGCGCCAGCTTAGTAGTCACCATCGTCCTCTTCTTCTTCCTCATCCTCGTCCTCTTCGTCCTCGTCTTCCACGCGAGTCAGCTCAAGAGGCTCCACGGCCACCACTTCGAAATCGGTCCCACATTCCGGACACGAAACAATTTCGCCCTCGTCTACTTCATCTTCTTCAATATCCAGATCGCTTTCGCATTCAGGACAAATAACCATGCTTGCCTCCGTTCTCGCTCTTGCCACGCTATCAGAATTACACCAACCCTGCCCTGCATTTATATTTAGAGTCTCTTGGCAGTAGCGTCAAGTAAGTAATAGACGCATTAGCCTTGCGAAAGTTCCGGGAGCTCCGATGCCCATTCTGAATTCAATCCTAAATGGAATCGCGGTTTTGATGCTGACCACCGTCTTCGCGGTTGCTCTTTTTTCCCAGCCACCCGACAGCGTTTCCACTCCAACTCCTGACCCGCAGATCGCTGCGGCGTTGCATGATGTCTCCGCCGAGCGCATCCAGCAAACCATCGAGAAGCTGGTCAGCTTCCACACCCGCCAGACTTTGTCGGCAGACTTCCCGCCGGGCAGCGAGCAAGGCGTCAACGCGGCCGCAGACTGGATCCACGAGGAATTTGAACGGTACTCCCGTGAATGTGGCGACTGTCTCGAAGTCAGGACTGATCAGTTCATCCAGCAACCTGGACCACGCATTCCCACGGCGATTCAGATCACCAATGTTTACGCAGTGCTGAAAGGCACCGATGCTGCCAACGCAGGCCGCATCTACGTGGTGACCGGGCATTACGATTCCCGCAACAGCGATATTAACGATGCCAACGGACTCGCCCCGGGCGCCAATGACGACGCTAGCGGCACAGCGGTAAGCCTGGAATGCGCGCGCGTGCTCAGCAAGCATCGTTTTCCCGCCACCATCATCTTTCTTACCGTGGCCGGAGAAGAGCAGGGCCTCGATGGCAGCGCCCACTTTGCCAAGATGGCGAAGGCGGTCGGATGGGACCTTAACGCAGTGCTGAACAACGACATCGTGGGTGGCGACCGCACTCCCGGAGACACTTTGCAGGATCCGCACGTGGTCCGCGTCTTTTCCGAAGGCATTCCCACTAGCGCCGACGAGAAACAGCTCAAGACGATTCGAGCCCTCGGCGGCGAGAGCGATGGCCCTTCCCGGCAACTGGCCCGTTACATCGCCGCGGTCGCCAAGCAATACCTTCCGCCTACCACTCTGACTCCGCTGCTGGTGTTTCGGCACGATCGCTATCTGCGCGGCGGAGATCATTTCTCGTTCAACGAGCAGGGGTTCGCCGCGGTGCGTTTTACCGAATTTCGCGAGAACTACAACCATCAGCACCAGAACGTACGCACGGAGAATGGCATCGAGTACGGTGATCTGCCCAAGTTCGTCGATTACGATTACACCGCGAATGTGGCGCGCCTGAATGCGGCGACGCTGGCATCCTTGGCATCGGCTCCATCGCCGCCGGTTAATGTGCGTCTGCTGACCAAGGAACTGCAAAACGACTCCACTCTCGCGTGGGATGCTTCGCCCGGTGGATTGGCCACCGGCTACGAAGTCCTCTGGCGCGATACTACCGCCTCGGATTGGCAACAGGTTAAGCCGGTGGGTAATGTCACCAAGGCCACTTTGCCGCTTTCCAAGGACAATGTAATCTTTGCTGTACGCGCTCTCGATGCCAAGGGCCATCGGAGTTTGGCCGTCGTTCCGGTGCCCGAACGCTGAGGAGACTACATCGCGACCTCATATCGGTTTGCAAGAGTAGAAGGAACCACACAAAGAGCAGGCCCGAAGGGGCTAAAGGGGTTGGCCCAGCGCTTCGGACCCTGCGTGAGTACCCAGTTTCTTATTCGCGTCTGGAGTAGAACGCGCGGAAATCGAGCTCCATAGGAGCGGACGTGAAGTTAGCCCAGGACGGAGCGAAGCGGAGTCCAGGGTAGAGTGAGAAATAAGAGTGAGTCCCTTCTGGGACGACATATTTTTCACACGGACTGGCCGCAGAGGTTGCGACATAGTTTCGGCCCTATATAGAACGGAGTAATCCAATGCCACGCGGCTCGACCATGTCCATGAGTTTCCCACCCTTCACCCGCGCGGTGAAAGAGCTGCTCATTGCCAACGGCGTCGTCTTCCTGTTGTTCTGGTTTCTGCGGGCGTTCAGCGCCACCGCCCTGTTCGGCGAATGGGCCTACTACCATCTCGGGCTGGAAGGCGCAGCCGTGGTGCATGGCGAGATCTGGCAGTTGGTCACCTATTCGTTCCTGCACTACGGGGTGCTCCACATCCTGTTCAACATGCTTGCGCTGTGGATGTTTGGCGCGCAGCTAGAACAGGATTGGGGCTACAGCCTGTTCCTCCAGTTCTACTTCTTCTGTGTCATCGGGGCCGCGCTGGTGACCGTTGCCGTTTCCTTCACCGGCCTGCTGGGTGTCTCCCCGCGAACTCTTACCGTGGGCGCGTCGGGCGGCATCTACGGACTGCTGCTGGCCTTTGGCATCCTGCACGGCGAGTCGCAGGTGATGCTTTTTCCCTTCCCCTTCCTCATCAAGGCCAAGTACTTCGTCATCGGTATCATCGCCCTGGCGCTGTACGGCGCGTTGTCATCGGCGCAAGGTGGAGGCCAGTCCATTGCCTACATGGCCCACCTTGGAGGCGCACTGTTCGGATATGTCTGGCTAAAATTCATCCCTCGACGGGGGTTTGGCTACGCCGCCTCGGAGCGCGCTTTCGGACTAAGAAACTCCTATTACCGTTGGAAGCGTAAGCGGGCGGCGCGCAAGTTCGAGGTCTACATGCGCAAGCATGATCGCGGCGACTACCGGCACGACGACTACTTCGACGAGCACGGCAACTTCCGCGATCCCAGCACCCGCGATGTGCGCAAGAAAAACGGCGACTCCACCCCGCCTTGGGTGAACTGAGAATTGCCAGCGGCTCGTAGCGCACAAGAACGAATCAACCACAGATTGACACGGATTTTCACGGATTTACTTTGATATGCGAGAGACGTGTGATGGAGTCAGGCTTTAGCTTCATCTTATGGATCGCGTCATTCCCGATCGATCTGTGTTCATCCGTGTCGATCGGTGGCCAAGGTTTGTTTTCTCAGCCCGGCCATATTTCAAGCTTAAACTTGCAATGGCTATGAATCATTTCGAAATCGGCGCGATTGGAGGTAATCAGGCGAGCGCCATTCGATCGAGCGGTGAGCGCGATCAGCACATCGAAATGCAGGTCGTGAAGTTTTTCTGGCCGGGCTGGCCGGACTGAAGCCGACGGCGAACAGAAGTCTGTATTTCTCTGAGCAGACGATCGGTAGCAACGGGCCAACCCAATATTTCATCACCGTCAACGGTCAGACCCCGAAGGTCTTCCACATGGACGATCCCCCAGCAATCGTGACCAACATACGTTGTTTGCACCGCACTATCGCCAAAAATCGCAAAGTGTCCGTCCTGAGTGATGTCCACCGACTCCGGGAAATAAGCTCTGGCGAACCCAGCCGAGTTCTGCTCATCGTTGTTCGAAACCGGCAGCCCATTGGCAATGTTGAATGACTGAATGGAGCCGTCCCCGTAAGCTACGACCATCATGTTTCCATGGATCGCCATCCCGCCAATCCAGCCACCGTTCAGTCCGGCCACCGGCACATCGTCCACAAACACCAGCTGGCATCCCGGTTGCACCGCGAAAGTCCCAATCGTATTCGAGGCGGTGTAGGCCGCATACACGTAGTTGCTGTTCACGGCCAGCCCAATGCCGTTGGTGTTGCCTTTGTCTCCTCGATAGCCGGAAACATTCCCAACCAGCTCTTGCGTCTGCAGGTCAATCTCCGCGATGTCTCCCGTCAAAGCATCGGAAACGTACACGCACTGCGCGGAAGCATCCGGCAGCATGGCGATGCGCGAGGTCCCGAAGAATCCGCCGCCTATGCCCCTGCCGCCAACGTCAACCGATTGTTGCAAGCTCAACGTGGGGCCCTGCTGCGAGTCCGTGGCCACATAGAAGCTCGCGTAACTGTATACGCCGGCGTCGTCGTTGGTGATGACGTAGGTTGTGGTTCCGGAAATTTTCGACCGGCTATCGCCGGCTGCGCAGAACACCGGTGCAGCCATTACAAGGGCCGTCAGTAATCGTCGGCAAAACAAATTCATGATTAGCTTCCTGGAAGTACTGCCGGTGAGGGGAAATCTGCTGTCGCCAAATCTCGACTCATGCCGTTGGCCACGCCAATCTACCTACTGCCAATCGGCGAAGTCAATACCCGTTACGAGATACTATGGGAATAGTCCATAAAATGATGGGTAAACTAGCCGTCACCTTTCACGGTTCGGCCAGTCTATTCATATCCTATCGATTTTCAGTTATTGTTTATTACTAGAGATGACGCTCAGAACACAATCCTTTCTGTTTGCGACACTAGTGCTCGCGATGGCCTCAGGTAGAGCAGTCGCCCAGGCGTCGATTTCCGCACCGCAAGCGCAATCGTCACCGTCTCCATCTCCATCTCCGCCCCTTACGCCGGAGAAGGCGCCCCTGTTCGACTTCCAGGATTCCGACATCAAGTTCTCCCTGAGCAGCTTGATGAATGTCCTGCGCGACAGCCGGCACGAAGGCTGGGTGCTGGCGGCCTATCCTGACCCCAAAACCAGCCGGCCGCTTATTGGCGCAGGATTCAGTCTCGACGTTGCGGCGATTGACCACCCGCAGCGCGATCCGCTTAATCCTCACCCGTTCCTTGAGCCCTCTGCAGCACAACTGTGGCAGGCGGCGGGACTGGACTCAGTCAAGCTGCAGAGCATACTCGATCGGTTCGACCGTGACCTGGATGCCTGGAAGAAGAAAAAATTCCGCAAGAAGATCAGAACTCACGACCTATCTCCACAACTGACGGAAGAAGAAGCAACGAGATTACTACGCATCTCCACTATCCAAGCCACCTACAATGCCCGGGCCTACTGCCGTGTGTTCGATCAGTTGACCGCGTCTCAGCAGATGGCGCTGAGCCAACTGGTGTTTCAGATGGGCGTGAATCTTGAGGAGTTTACCCAGTTTCTGAGTGCGGTGAACGCTGACAGCAGCTCCGGCGATTCCATACAACTGGTGAGCACGGCTGACCCGTTAGCGGAACACTGGAAGACGGTGCAAAGCACGCTAATCCAGAGTCAATGGGCCAGACGCTATAGCAGCCGCGCCATATCCGTCATTGCCATGTTCGACCCGAATTACGCTGACGATCCGAGAGCGGCAGAACGTAAGGTGCAGGCCACGCTTCATCCCAAGACTACGCACCATCACAGGAAGGCCCATGCCAGTTCTGTCCGCGCTGGGAACAACGCTGGCCACAGCAACAAGCCGTCGCATAGCGGAGCCTGACCGCACCGCAGGATAGGTCTAAAGAACTTTGTTGACTTGTCATCCCGAGCGCAGTCGAGGGATCTGCGGTTCCGACTTTCGCGGTCACTTCACCTACCAATCAGCGATGCCTTAGCTTTCGAACACCTTCTCCAGGCTCTCGTAGACAAGCGGGATGGTGCATAGCTCCGGCAACATCTGCCAGTAACGGTGCACGTCGGGATCAGCTTGCGCTTCGCTGCGCATCTCCGGCGAAGTCCAGCGCCGCAAATGCAGAAAGCGGTCGGGACGCGAAGAATCGCAGTGCAGCGAATCGCGACAGTAGCCCTTGGCATGCATCATGGTATACAACTCGCGTAACGTCGCCAGCAGCTCGTCCTGCTTGCCGGGCAGCGCCTCCAGCATCGCCATGGAAAGTATCTCTTGCGCCATCGTGTGTCGCCTTTCAGCCCTGAGTTTATCTTCGTTTTATGGGCTTGCCGCTTTTCTTTATCGCATGCGCTGAAATCTCACCCACCGTAATCAGTCGCATGAAGTTCGTGGCTCCGGAACTGTTGGTCGTGCCGGCAACCAGTCCGAAGACGTCGCCGCGAGACAGCGCTCCCATCCGCACCAATTCCGCTTCGGCAAATTCGGCCATCCCCGCCGCTGATAGATTTCCAGAGCACCACAATGGCGCCACGCCCCACAACAGGTTCATACGGTTGCACACGGTGTCGAATTGGGTAAAGGCATAGATATCGGCAGCCGGCCGGTGTTTAGACAGCATCCGCGCTGTGGCCGCGGTTTCAGTGAAAACCGCGATCGCGCGAATGTTGAGGTCCTTCGCGGCATGCGCCATGGACTCGCAAATGGTCTCCGCCACCGAGAGGTTCTCCGCTTCGCGGTGCCCGGGCAGCAGCGGATGGAACGGATGCGCCTCGGCCTCGGCCACAATGCGCGCCATCATCTCTACTGCTTCCCTGGGAAATTTGCCCATTGCAGTCTCGCCCGACAGCATTACCGCGTCGGTGCCGTCGAAGATGGCGTTGGCGACGTCGCTGGCTTCGGCGCGCGTGGGCCGCGGGTATTCGGTCATCGACTCCAGCATCTGCGTGGCGGTGATGACTGGCCGGCGGAAGTCGAGCGCGCGACGAATGACGAACTTCTGGATGAGAGGTACTTTTTCCGGTGGCACCTCCACGCCCAGGTCCCCACGGGCCACCATCACACCATCAGCGACCTCCAGGATGGCATCCAGGTTTTCGATGGCCTGCGGCTTCTCCAGCTTCGCCACCAGCGGAACCCTGCGGCCCAGCACCGCCATGGCACGCTTAGTACGTAAGACGTCTTCGGCGGTGCGGACGAAAGAGATGGCGACTACGTCAACCGCCTGCTTCAAACCGAATTCCAGGTCCTTCTCATCTTTTTCGGTGAGCGACGGAATGCTCACGTTGGTACCCGGCAAGTTGATGCCCTGGTGCTCGCCCAGTGTGCCGCCGTTCAATACTTCGCACACCACGTCGCCGCCGTGAACGGCTTGCACCATCAGCTCGATGCGTCCGTCGGACAGCAGTATGCGCTCGCCCGGCCTCACATCCTTCGCGAGGCCCTTGTATGTAGTGGCGATAATGTTTGCCGTGCCCATCACGTCCCTGGACGTGATGGTGACCTTCTGCCCCTTCTGCAACATGACAGGCGCACCAGACTTCAGCTTTCCTGTCCTGATTTTTGGCCCTTGCAGGTCCTGCAGAATGCAGATGGTGCGCCCCAGCTCAGACGCAACCTTGCGTAGCCGCCGTATAACTCGTGCATGTTCTTCGTGGGTACCGTGGGAGAAATTGAGCCGCGCGACGTTCATGCCGCGCAACATCAGCTCACGAATCATCTCCTCACTATTGCACGCCGGCCCCATCGTACAAACGATCTTCGCCCTGCGCCGCGCCGGAGTAGGGCTGCGTAGCGGATCTTTCGGGCGTTGGATCATGCCTTCCATCTTGTTTTCCCGCGGCCGCGTTCGTTCACGATGCCGGAACCCGTTTCTTCTGGGAAGCAATATCCGAATGAGCTCCAAATAGAAAACGGGGATAACGAAGCGCGTTAAATTCGGCCCCAATGAGGACCACCATCGAAACGATATACAACCAGATCAGCAACGCGATTGCCGTGGCCACCGAACCGTAGATGACATCGTAGTTCGCAAAATGGCGAAGATAGACGCCAAACAACACTGTAGAGACAAACCACATCACGGTGGCCAGCGCGGCGCCCGGCAACACCCGATGCCAGGGCTGCGTGCGCGGCACCCCATGGTGGTAAATGAGACCGATCACAGCAATGCTGGTCAGCGCTGCAATGATCCAGCGCAACGCAGTCCATAGTCCCACAATGTAAGGCCCAAATTCGTGACCTACATGATAGGCAATCCAGTGTTCGATCTGGTTACCAAACACCAGTAGGAGCGAAGAGAAGGCCATTGGAACGCCCGCCAGCACCACCAGCAGGAAGGCAATCATTCTCTCTTTCACGAGCCCCCAGGCCTTGGGCATCTGGTAGGCGTTGCGAAAGCCTTCCATCCAGGAGATCATCGTGCCCGATCCTGTCCAGAGGGTGATGACGATCAAGCTGATCAGCGTCCTCACGGTGGCCGGCTTGGTTCCGCTGAAGTATTGCAGAACGGCTTCGCTGGTGCCTGATGGCAGAATGTGCCCTACGGCACGGCCGATCTCACGGACGAATGCCGCAGTGGTGTGCGACTCCGACAGAATCGACGCTACCATAAGCACCGCAGGAAACAAGGTGAAGATGGCGGAAAACGCCGCTCCTTTGGCCACGGCGAAGGCGTCGTGCTCAAAAGCACGCCACAGCGCCACCCGAAAGTGCAGAAAGAACCGTGACATGAGGTAAGAGGAAGTCTACACAGCTTAACAACCAGTTGTCAGTGGTTGATTGTCCATCACTCGCTAGTTGCCGGTTGCGGGCTCGCTATTAGATCGGTTTCGAGCCAGAGTAGCCGCAGAAAACGGTGGTAGAGCGCCACGTTTAGAGGCTGCCACGAAACCTGAGAGTCGGCCGGATGGTGGAATAAAGTGGTAATCAGCCACCCCGCGGCGACAGGTGAAAGCCCACAGCTTCAGCTGTGGGGAAGGCGTAAGGGGGAAATCCCGCGTCCGCTTCAGCGGACGGCAGAGATTGAGTGACAGCTGTCTCTGCGCCGCGCTTAGCTTTCATGCTCACCCCAGTGGCCTGTTAAGAACGATAGAGGGCCAAGCCGGTCATGAGCGCGATTCTGGAGAAGTCGCGGTCAAGAGTGAATACGCTCGCGCGATGTTCAAGCGCAATGGCTGCAATCAGGGTGTCGATGGTGGTAATGGCGATGCCTTTCCCGCTCGCCGAACGGTAGATCACTACCACTCCGGTCAGCACGAAGGGTTCGCTGTCTTCGATCATCCGGCGTAGTTCCGCACCGCCGCTTCCAGGAGAGGAACTGAAGAAGTCTATCCAGACGGAGCTGTCCACCAGGATTAAACGCGGCTTCTCCGCGACGCCCTAAGGTCGCCGCTCCAGACACCGCTTCCGTTGTAGCGGAGAATTCCTTTGCGTGTCTCAGAGCGGACCAGCAGATCGAGCGCCTTGTCCACAATCTGGCGCTTGGTCTTAAAACGGGTGGGTTTGCGCGCCTTACGAATCAAGCTGTCGTCGATGTCGATGTTGGTGCGGGACATAAGAAAGAGGGTACGCCATTCTCGGCCTGATTTGTGTATGCACCGGGGTACTCCCACTCATTCCCAGATTCTCGAATAAGGGATTTGGCTGGACACCGGTCACTGCCGCTCTTTCAGAATGCGCCGTAAGTTTCGCTTCCCGTGGAGCACCGCGACAACCTGGAGCGGGGCTGTCTCTGGCCGGTAAACAACGGCGTAGTTGGGATAGCCGGTCAGCGTCCAGAAGCGCAGGGTACGGGCTGTGAGGTCCGGGCGGGAATGACCCCGCAACTGCCCCTCGGCGAGAAAGGCGCAAGCGTCGTAGATCGCCTGTTCTACGCGATCAGCCGCATTCTTGCTATCTGTAGCGATGTAAGACCAAATATCGAAAATGTCGGCTTTCGCACGCGGCGTAAGCGCGTAGCCGCTCATCTCTTGGAGGAGCGCTCTTCTCGCCAGGTGTCCTTCATGGACTGAATTTCGCGGCGGGCTTGTGCGCCTTCGATAAGCTCTCCCCGCTCGGCCTGCCGATAGCCTTCCTCGATGTGAGCCGACAATGCACGCCGCTCCTCATCGCTCCAGCTTTCCTCGGCATCTTGGGCCTCAAGAGCGCGGCGCAGCACGTCTTCAACGCTCGTGTAACCGCCACTCGAAAGGCGTTTCCTGATGAGCGTCTCAAGATCGGGAGGAACATTCAGTTGCATAACAGTAACCCCTGTTCGCTCCATTGTAGCGTTTTATCGACCCGACGTTGAACCGGTTCGTGTTTAAAGACCGAACGGGGGCCGAAGCCCCGCTCTGTATTTACTCGGTCGGCAGTTCCTCCGGCTCGTTTTCGCCTTCGTGACGGAGCAGTTCCAGCGCGCGTTCGGCTTCTTCGTACGCCGCCGTAACTTCCTCTTGCACCTTGGCTGCGGCCTCTTCCATTTCCTGCGAGAGCCGGACGTTGCGGTAATACTCCATTCCGGTGCCCGCGGGGATCAAACGGCCCACGATGACGTTTTCCTTCAAGCCGCGCAGGTGATCGACAGCACCCTGAATGGAGGCTTCCGTCAGCACGCGCGTGGTCTCCTGGAACGACGCCGCCGAGATGAACGAATCGGTGGAGAGCGAGGCCTTGGTGATGCCGAGCAGCAGCGGACGGCCAGTGGCCGGCTTGCCGCCATTGGCAATCGCCTTCTCGTTCTCCTCGCGGAAGCGGAACTTGTCGATCTGCTGTTCCAGCAGGAACGAGGTATCGCCCACGTCCTCCACTTTCACCCAGCGCATCATCTGGCGAACGATTACTTCGATGTGCTTGTCGCTGATGTTGACGCCCTGCAGACGGTACACTTCCTGGATTTCATTCACCAGGTAGGCCTGCAGTTCCTTCTCGCCCAGCACGGCAAGAATGTCGTGCGGGTTCAGAGGACCATCCATCAGCGGCTCGCCGGCGCGGATGCGCTCGCCTTCCTGTACGTTGATGTGAACACCACGCGGCACCTGGTACTCCTTCTCGGTGCCATTGTCGGCCACAACGTAGATCTTGCGCTGGCCTTTGGCCACATCGCCGAACTTCACCACGCCATCGATCTCGCTGATGACCGCGGTTTCGCGCGGCTTGCGGGCTTCGAACAATTCCACCACGCGTGGCAGACCACCCGTGATGTCCTTGGTCTTGGTGGTTTCGCGCGGGATCTTCGCCAGCACATCGCCCGGCGTCACCGTGTCGCCATCCTGCACCATAAGGTGAGCGCGCGACGGCATCAGGTAACGCTTGCTGCCCTTGGCTCCCTTGATGATGATGGTCGGCTGACGCTTTTCGTCCGGCGAGTCAACCACGACATGCCGCGACAGGCCCGTGACCTCGTCCACTTCTTCGTGCAGCGTCATGCCTTCCTGCAGGTCCTTGAACTGCACCGTCCCGCCAATTTCGGTCAGGATGGCGAAGGTGTACGGGTCCCACTCGACCAGGACATCGCCCAGTCCGACCGGTTGACCGTCCTCCACCTTGACCTTGGCGCCGTAGACCACCGCATAACGTTCTTTTTCGCGGCCCTTGTCATCCAGAATCGCGATGGAACCGTTGCGGTTCATTACGACCAGATGGCCTTCCTTGGCACGCACAGTCACCAGGTTGATGAAGCGCACGCTGCCGTTGTTCTTGGCATCCAGGCGCGACTGCTCGCTGACTCGCGAAGCCGTACCGCCGATGTGGAAGGTACGCATGGTGAGCTGGGTTCCAGGCTCGCCGATGGACTGCGCCGCGATCACGCCCGTGGCCTCGCCCAATTCGACCAGCCGGCCGGAGGCCAGGTTGCGCCCGTAGCACATCACGCACACACCGCGCTTGGACTCGCAGGTGAGCACGGAGCGAATCTTCACCCGCTCGATACCCGCTGCCTGCACCGCACCCGCCAGGTCTTCGGTGATCTCCTGGTTGATGTCAACGATGATGTTGCCTTCGTAGTCCTTGATTTTCTCCAGCGAGACGCGGCCCACGATACGATCGCGCAGCGGTTCGATGATCTCGCCCGACTCCACGATGGAGGTGACGTAGATGCCATCGACCGTGCCGCAATCGTATTCGCTGATGATCACGTCCTGCGCCACGTCCACCAGACGCCGGGTCAGGTAGCCTGAATCCGCCGTCTTGAGCGCGGTATCGGCCAGTCCCTTACGCGCGCCGTGAGTGGAGATGAAGTACTCCAGCACCGTCAGGCCTTCGCGGAAGTTCGCCGTGATCGGGGTCTCGATGATTTCGCCCGAAGGCTTGGCCATCAAGCCGCGCATTCCGGAGAGCTGACGAATCTGCTGCTTCGAACCGCGAGCGCCGGAGTCGGCCATGACGTAAATCGGATTGATGTCGCCTTTCTTGTCGTCTTCCTGCATGGCGCCGAACATCTCGTCGGCCACCTTTTCGGTAATCGCCGACCAGATTTCAACCACCTTGTTGTAGCGTTCGCCGTTGGTAATGGCGCCGTCCAGATACTGCTGCTGCACAGCAATGGCCTGCTTTTCGGCGTCGCGCACCAGTCCCGCTTTGCCCGGAGGAATGACCATGTCGTCGATTCCGATCGAGAGGCCCGCCTTGGTGGCATAGTGGAAACCCATCTGCTTGATGCCGTCGAGCATCCGCACCGTCGTCTCCAGACCGAAGCGCAGGTAGCAGTAGTTCACCAGGTTGCCTACGCCCTTTTTCTTGAGCAAGCCGTTGATATAAGGCATCTCGGCAGCGCCGCGCTTCAGGTGGTCGTTCATGATGGCGCGGCCTACCGTCGTCGAGATGAACTGCCGCTCGAAGTTCGTGGGCTCGGTATGGATCACGTCCTGATCGTCATACGCGATGGTCAGGTCGATCACCTCGCCGGAGTAGCGCAGACCGGATCGGGGTCAGCGTTTCCACTTCGCCTGCTTCCTTCGCCAGCAGCACCTCGTCGATGTTGGCGAACGCGCGTCCTTCACCCTTGGCGCCCGGCTTGGCTTTGGTCAGGTAGTAAATGCCCAGCACCATGTCCTGTGTGGGCACGGTGATCGGTTGTCCCGACGCCGGCGACAGGATATTATGCGAGGCCAGCATCAACACGCTGGCTTCCACCTGCGCTTCCGGCGAAACGGAATGTGTACCGCCATCTGGTCGCCGTCGAAATCGGCGTTAAATGCGGTGCAGACCAGAGGGTGAATCTTGATGGCCTTGCCTTCCACCAGCACCGGCTCGAACGCCTGAATGCCCAGGCGGTGAAGCGTTGGTGCGCGGTTCAGCAGCACCGGATGGTCCTTAATTACCTCTTCCAGGATGTCCCATACGATGGGCTCCTGCTGCTCCACCATTTCCTTGGCCTGCTTGATGGTGGTGCAGTGTCCGGTCTGCTCCAGCCGGTGATAGATGAACGGCTTGAACAGTTCCAGCGCCATCTTCTTGGGCAGCCCGCACTGGTGCAGCTTCAGGTCGGGACCGACCACGATCACTGAACGGCCAGAGTAGTCCACGCGCTTGCCCAGCAGGTTCTGGCGGAAGCGGCCCTGCTTACCCTTCAGCGTATCGGACAGCGACTTGAGCGGGCGGTTGTTGGCGCCACGCAGCACGCGGCCTCGGCGTCCGTTGTCGAACAGCGCGTCTACAGCCTCCTGCAACATGCGCTTTTCGTTGCGCACAATGACTTCCGGCGCGTGCAGGTCCATCAGCTTCTTCAAGCGGTTGTTGCGATTGATGACCCGGCGATACAGATCGTTCAAGTCAGAAGTCGCAAAGCGGCCGCCATCGAGTGGAACCAGCGGGCGCAGCTCCGGCGGGATCACCGGAATCACATCCAGGATCATCCATTGCGGCTTGTTCCCGCTCTTGCGGAACGCCTCAACCACCTTCAGGCGCTTGGCATACTTCAGACGCTTCTGCACCGAAGTCTCGCTGCGCATCTTCTCGCGCAGTTCGCCGGAGAGACTCTCCACCTCGACCCGCTTCAGCAGTTCCTTGATGGCCTCAGCGCCCATCATGGCCTTGAAGCCGCTGGCGCGGTGCGCCTGGTCAAGTTCGCGGTACTTGGTTTCGTCCTTGATCACTTCGCGTTCTTTGACCGGAGCTTCACCGGCCTCAACCACGACGTAGGCCTCGAAATACAGAACCGATTCCAGGTCGCGCAGCGAAATGTCGAGAATGTGCCCGATGCGGCTGGGCAGTCCCTTGAAGAACCACACATGCGAGCAGGGCGAAGCCAGCTCAATGTGGCCGAGGCGCTCACGGCGGACCTTGGAGAGCGTGACCTCGACTCCGCACTTGTCGCAGATCACCCCGCGGTGCTTCATGCGCTTGTACTTGCCGCACAGACACTCCCAGTCGGTTACGGGACCGAAAATACGGGCGCAGAACAGACCATCGCGCTCCGGCTTGAAGGTGCGGTAGTTGATCGTTTCCGGTTTGGTGACTTCGCCATGCGACCAGCTGCGGATCTTTTCGGGCGAAGCCAGGCTGATGCGGATAGCGTCGAAGTCGGCGATGGCATTTCCGAGATCAAATGGACTCGATCGGTACAAAACGTCCTCCTCCCCTGCGGGCCTTCCTTCCGGAAGATGCAGGGACCTGCGACCCTTGCGCGGCCGCTGGCGGCTCCCGGTATTTCCTGTTTCCCTGGGTGCTGCCTCCCACGGGAGCGAAGGAGGCAGTTACCCCAATCTTCAAGCGATGCCGGACCTAGTCGGCCGCGACCGGCGGAGCTGCCGGAAGTACCCGGCGTTCGTTGGTCTTGATCAACTCCACGTCGAGGCACAACGACTGCAACTCACGAATCAGAACGTTGAACGACTCCGGCACACCCGGCTCAATGGCCGCTTCGCCTTTGACGATGGCCTCGTAAATCTTGGTGCGGCCATAGACGTCATCGGACTTCGCGGTGAGCAGTTCCTGCAGGATGTAGGCTGCGCCGTAGGCTTCCAGGGCCCACACTTCCATTTCGCCGAAGCGCTGACCGCCGAACTGCGCCTTGCCGCCCAGCGGCTGCTGGGTGATCAGCGAGTACGGACCGATCGAACGCGCGTGGATCTTGTCGTCGACCAGGTGCGAGAGCTTGAGCATGTAGATATAGCCCACGGTCACCGGCTGCTCGAACTTCTCTCCGGTCATGCCGTCGTAGAGCGAGGTCTTGCCTGACTCGGGCAGGCCACCCTGCTCCAGCAAGGACTTGATCTCTCCCTCTTTCGATCCGTCGAACACCGGCGAGCCGAAGTAGACGGCGTCTTTCATGCCATCCGCCACGTGCTCCAGGGTTTCGTCGTCAAGGCTGACCAGGTTGTCCACGAACGGTGTGTCCTTGAACATGACCTTGAGTTCCTTGCGCAGACGCTCCGCCTTGGAATTCTCTTTCAGCAGTTCGCCGATCTTCTGCCCGAGGGCGTAACCTGCCCAGCCCAGATGGGTCTCCAGGATCTGGCCCACGTTCATACGGCTGGGAACGCCCAGAGGATTCAGGACAATTTCCACCGGCGTGCCGTCTTCGAGGTAAGGCATGTCCTCTTCCGGCAGAATGCGCGCGATGACGCCCTTGTTACCGTGGCGGCCGGCCATCTTGTCGCCCACGCTCAGCTTGCGCTTCATGGCAACGTAAACCTTCACCAGCTTGATTACGCCCGGCGGAAGTTCGTCGCCCTTCTGCAGCTTCTCGACTTTCTCGCGGACGATCTTCCGCAGAACGTCAATCTGGCGCGAGGTCATCTCTTCGATTTCGTCGATCTGCTCGTTGATGCGCGGGTCCTTGTCGGGGAACTTGACGCGCTTCAGGTTGCGCGTCGAGATCCGCTCGATCGTGTCGCGATCCAGAAGCACGCCTTTGGTCAGCAGGCGCTTGTTGGTGCGTTCGTCGTGCAGGTCGGCGAGGACTTCCTTGCCGCCCAGCAGCGCCTCAAGACGCTTCAAGCGCTCGTCGGTGAGGATTCGGATCTCGTCCGCCAGGTTCTTCTCCAGCTTCGCAACCTGTTCGGACTCGATGAACTTGGCGCGTTCGTCCTTCTCCTGCCCTTTGCGGGAGAAGATCTTCACGTCGACTACCGTTCCCTCGATGCCGGGAGGGCAGGTGAGCGAAGCATCGCGAACATCGCCGGCCTTTTCGCCGAAGATGGCCCGCAGCAGCTTCTCTTCCGGAGTGAGTTGGGTCTCGCCCTTCGGCGTAACTTTGCCCACCAGGATGTCGCCCGCCTTTACCGTGGCGCCGATGCGGATGATGCCGCTCTCATCGAGATCGCGCAAGGCCGACTCGCTGACGTTGGGAATGTCGCGCGTGACCTCTTCCGGACCCAGCTTGGTGTCGCGCGACTCGATCTCGAACTCCTCGATGTGGACCGAGGTGTAATAGTCCTCTTTGACCATCTTCTCGGAGACCAGGATGGCATCCTCGAAGTTGTATCCACGCCAGGGCATGAAGGCGACCAGCACGTTACGGCCAAGCGCCAGTTCGCCCATGTCGGTGCAAGGCCCGTCGGCAATGACCTGCCCTTTGGCGACGCGCTGCCCCTTCATCACGATGGGGCGCTGGTTAATACAAGTGTTCTGGTTGGAGCGCTTGAACTTGGTGAGCTGATAGATGTCGCTGCCCACCTCGCGCGAAAGCTGCATGGGATGATGCTCGCCCTCGACGCGCACGATGATGCGCTCAGAGTCGACCGAATCGATAATGCCGCCACGGCGTGCCAGCACCACTGCACCGGAATCGCGCGCGGTAACGCCTTCCATTCCGGTGCCGACGATGGGCGCTTGCGCGCGCAACAAAGGCACCGACTGGCGTTGCATGTTCGCGCCCATCAGCGCGCGGTTGGCGTCGTCGTGCTCAAGGAATGGCACCAGTGATGCAGCCACTGATACCAACTGCTTCGGGCTCACGTCGATGTAGTCCACTTCATCGCGGCTGACCAGCACGAAGTTGCCGGCCTTACGAGCATTCACCAGTTCGGCGACGATGCGGCCCTTGTCGTCGATCTCGGCGTTGGCCTGCGCGATCACGTGGCGGTCTTCCTCCCACGCCGACAGGTAGAACGAGAACGGCTCAAAGTCGATGAGCTTCTTGCGGCGCTCCCGCAAGTCGTTGTTGGCCTTGGTAGCTTCCGACTTCTCCATGTGGTCGCCGACACGGTAATCGCTGTCGCCGGCGTTGACCACGGTGACGAAGTCCAGCACACGGCCGCTCTTCACCTTGCGATAAGGCGACTCGATGAAGCCGTAGTCGTTGATTCGCGCATAGCAACTGAGCGACGAGATCAGCCCGATGTTCGGGCCTTCCGGCGTTTCAATCGGGCAGATACGGCCATAGTGCGTCGGGTGTACGTCGCGGACTTCGAATCCCGCGCGTTCCCGCGACAAGCCGCCCGGCCCCAGTGCCGACAGACGGCGCTTGTGCGTGATCTCCGATAGCGGGTTGGTCTGGTCCATGAACTGCGACAACTGCGATGAACCAAAGAACTCGCGAATCGCAGCCATCACCGGCTTGGCGTTCACCAGGTCGTGCGGCATGGCCGTGGACATCTCCTGGTACACGCTCATCTTTTCCTTGATGGCGCGTTCCATGCGGACCAGGCCGATACGGAACTGGTTCTCCAGCAGTTCGCCGACGGCGCGCACCCGGCGGTTGCCCAGGTGATCGATGTCGTCGACCGAACCGATGTTCTTGCGCAGCTTGAGCAGGTAACGGATGGTGCCGTAGAAATCGTCCGGCTCCAGCGTGCGGTGATCCAGCTTGGTGGCGTCTTCGCTCTCGAACAGCTTGATGTTGAACTTCAGACGTCCCACGCGCGAGAAATCGTACTTGCGCGGGTCGAAGAACATGCCATGAAACAGCGAGGTCGCCGTGTCGAGCGTCGGCGGATCGCCGGGACGCAACTTGCGGTAGATCTCGATCAGGGCTTCTTGGGGAGTCTTTACCGAATCCCGGCGCAGCGTGGCGCTGATTACCGTGCCCACATCGTCGCGCTCCGGGAAGAAGACGTGCACTTCGGCAACACCTGCGTCCATCATTTTCGACAACTTTTCGGTCGTCAACTCGGAGTTGGCTTCCAGCAGGACCTCGCCGGTGTTCGTGTCCACCACATCGGCAGCGACGAACGCGCCTTCCATGTCGCTGGTCTCCACTTCGATCTCGGAAATCTTGTGCTTCTGGATTTCCTTCATCACCGCGGTGGTGACCTTGCGGCCGGAGTGAGCGATCTCTTCGCCGCTCTTGGTCGCGATCTTGTGTGCCAGCTTCATGCCCACCAGGTTGGTCGGCCGGTCAACGCCGGGATCGAGCGTCCAGTAGAGCTTCTTGTCCTTCAGCGCGATGCGGTCCACCGTGTAGAACGTGCGCAGAATGTCCTCGTCGGAGCGCAGGCCCAGCGCTCGCAGGAAAATGCTTCCCAGGAACTTGCGCTTGCGATCGATGCGCACGTACAGGATGTTCTTCTGGTCGTATTCGAACTCCACCCACGAACCGCGATACGGAATGATCTTGCCCAGGAAATAGGTGCGGTTGCTGGCGGTTTCGAAGAACACACCCGGCGAACGGTGCAACTGGCTGACAATGACGCGTTCGGTGCCGTTGATGATGAAGGTGCCATTGGCCGTCATCAGAGGAATGTCGCCAAAGAAGACTTCCTGCTCCTTCATGTCGCGGATGGAGCGGTTGCCTGTTTCCGGGTCCTTGTCGTAAATGGTGAGGCGCATGGTGACCTTCAGCGGGGCGGAATAGGTCATCCCGCGCTCTTCGCATTCGGCCACGTCGTACTTCAGCTGCAACCCGACAGGGTCGCCGCACTTGTTACAGAAATCAGGCGTGTTTGCGTTGTAGGTGCCGCACTTGGTGCACAGCACATCTCCCAAATGGAAGGGATCGGTCTTCACCGTGGCGCCGCAATTACGGCAGGTGGTGCGCAGGTGATTCAGCCCCTTGAGGTGGCCGCACTTGCACTCCCAGTTGCCGATGGCGTACTCAACGAAGTCCAACTGCGAAACATTGCGGAAGTCCGTGATGGGGAACACCGACTGGAACACTGCCTGCAAACCGCCGTCATCGCGTTCGCTCGGCAACGAATCCATCTGCAGGAAACGGTCATACGAACGTTTCTGCACCTCGATCAGGTTAGGGATCTGAATGGTAGCCGGAATTTTTGAGAAATCGAATCGATTTCGATTGGCAGTTTTCTGTTTTGCCATGTATAAAGCTCCTATATCAGTGCCAGCCGCGCTCGCTCATGCGTGGCCATGCAAGCCGCTAAGGCGGATGTGCGACGGGCAGGACTGCCGTCCCACGATGACAGGTCGGTCCAAAAAGAACGGGCTGCTGCTTGAGGTACGCGCAAAAACACGAGCGCGCCCGCAGAGACAGAAATCCCCGCAAGCGCCACGTCAGGCGTTTTGCAATCCCATGACCATTTCGTCCGGGATGTCGGCACATGTCGTGCCGCGATGTTTTTCGCTTCCCGCGCCAGTATCTTCAGGCCTTGTCCTCGGCTAGCCCTACCGTCGCGCCTGAGCTGACGCGACTCCGGTTGAGCTGGCCGCCTGCCACTACCTGTTTGATGCTCCAGATTCCAATAAGAATCTGGCCCAACGATGCCCGGGAATTCCGCAGCCCCTGCTGAGCAGGACTGCTCTTCTTCCTCGGCTTCATCGCGCCCCTTCACGACCGCTCCGACGTGAAGAGGAACGTAGCCGCCGCCCCAACTGCAGGCGGCAGCAGCCTTAACTCCGGTCAGCGTGCCGGAGTAATCGCCCCGCTTTTCCCCGTACCTGAGAAGCGCAAATGAGCGCTTGCCAAAGTCGGGTCGAAGCGGGACGGAAGCTTATTTCACCTCGACGGTCGCGCCCGCCTCGGTGAACTTCTTCTTGATGGTCTCGGCTTCGTCCTTGGAGACGCCTTCCTTCACGGTCTTGGGGGCGCCATCGACCAGGTCCTTGGCTTCCTTCAGACCGAGGCTGGTGACTTCACGGACGGCCTTGATCACGTTGATCTTGTTGGCGCCCACCGCGGTGAGAACGACCGCAAATTCAGTCTTCTCTTCCGCCGGGGCCGCTGCCGCCGCTCCCGCGCCGGCTCCGCCTGCCATCATGACAGGGGCCGCAGCCGCAGCCGAGACGCCCAGGCGCTCTTCCAACTTCTTCACCAGGGCCGCCGCATCCAGAAGCGAGAGGCCTACGATTGTTTCTTCCAACTGCTGCAAATCCGCCATGTGATTCTCCACCTGTTCGTTATTCGTTGTGTTGATTTCGTTATCGTGCTCTGAGGCTTCCAGTGTGCCGACTTTTCAGTCCTCCCGCATGCCAGACATCACACGGGAAAAGCACGCCTCACAACGGATAACTCAATCCCTAAGGAAGCGCTTTCGCGCTTCCAAACCTTTTCGGGTAGAGCGGGCCTTGGAGCCAGCGTCCGCCAACTGAACCGAATTCTTGTTTCCGAATCAAGATCGAAGATCTCGACTTCGGAAACTCTGATAAAACCGCCGCGAGGACGCTGGCCTGAAGGCCAGCACTACCCGTCGAAACCCTACGCCTGCGCTTCTACCGCCGCAGGCTCAGCCGCCGCGGGTTCAGCCGCCGGGACTGCCGGCGCTTCTTCGGCTGCACCACCAAACTTGTTCTTCTCCACGCCCTGGTTGATCACTACCGCCAGGTCGCGCCCAATGGCGTTCATTACCGTCACCAGTCGTTGCGCCGGAGCGTTCATCAGGAACAGCAGCTTGGAGTAAATCTCTTCCTTCGAGGGCATGCTAGCCAGCGCGTCGATGTCCTTGATCGCGATGACCTTGCCATCCACAATGCCGGCCTTGAAGGTGTACTCCGGATTGTCCTTAGCGTACTTGCTGAGCGCCTTGGCCAGGGCCACGGGATCGCCACCGGTATACGCAATGGAGGTGACCCCGGCGAGACCCTTCATTGCCTCCTCCACCTTGGTTCCCTGGGCCGCGCGTTCCGCCAGCGTGTTTTTCACCACTCGATAATGTCCGCCGGCAGTACGCACTGCCTTGCGTAGCTCGAAATCCTTCTGCACCGTCAGCTTGCTGAACGTGCCTACGACGGCGTGGCTCGCGCTCTCAAACTCCTGCTTCAGCTTCTGCGCCTGCTCAATCTTCTTTGCTCTTGTGACAGCCATCTTCGAATCCTTTTTCGGGCGCGCTCACCGGCGCCACGCAAATTTTCCGGTCGCTCACTCTTCCTTTAGGGCGAAACTCTAGGCTCGCGCTGCTGCTTCCACTGCCGCGGTGTCAATTGCAACACCCGGTCCCATCGTGGAGCTTAGATAGCAACCCTTGATGTACTTGCCCTTGGCTACCGTCGGCTTGGCCTTGATCACGCTGGTAATTACGGTGGCGGCGTTCTCCACCAGTTTCTCCGGCGGGAATGAGATCTTACCCACCGGCACATGCACCAGCGCGGTTTTGTCTGTGCGGAACTCCACCTTGCCGGCCTTGGTTTCCTTCACCGCCGCAGCCACATCGAAGGTCACGGTTCCGGTCTTAGGGTTCGGCATCAATCCACGCGGGCCCAGCACCTTGCCCAGACGGCCCACCGACTTCATCATGTCGGGCGTGGCAATCACGGCGTCGTAGTCGGTCCAGTTTTCTTTCTGGATCTTCTCCACCATCTCTTCGCCGCCGACAATGTCGGCACCCGCGGCTTCGGCTTCGCGTACCTTTTCGCCGCTGGCGATGACCAGGACCTTCTTCGTCTTACCCAGCCCATGTGGCAGAACCACCGTGCCGCGGACCATCTGGTCAGCGTGCTTCGGGTCCACGCCCAGGCGCATGGTTAGGTCCACGGTCTCGTCAAACTTGGCAAACTTGACCTTCTGCAAAAGGGGCACGGCGTCCTGAAGCGTGTACGACTTTGCTTCGACGGCCTTGCGCGCCTTATCGATATTTTTCCCAGACTTCCTCATTGCTCTCCTTGTCTCCCACCGCCCACCCTTGTTACCGGAGGGCCGTGGTATCTACGACTGCGGCCGGGAGGCCGCTACGAATCCCACATTGTGGGACAAACCTATGCCGTAACTTCGATGCCCATGGAGCGCGCGGTACCCTTCACGCTCTTGATGGCCGCTTCTACCGAAGCCGCATTCAGGTCGGGCATCTTCTGCTTGGCAATCTCCAGCACCTGCTTCTCGGTGACCTTGCCGACCTTGTCCTTGTTCGGCGTACCCGAACCCTTGGCTACACCGGCGGCGCGCTTCAACAGAATCGAAGCCGGAGGCGTCTTGGTGATGAAGCTGAAGGTGCGATCGCTGTACACCGACACCACCACCGGGATGATCAGGCCGTCAAGTTCCTTGGCGCTCGTCCGGGCGTTGAACTGCTTGCAGAACTCCATGATGTTGATCTGCGCCTGACCGAGAGCCGGACCCACCGGAGGAGCCGGAGTGGCCTTGCCCGCCGCAATCTGCAACTTCACCGAACCAGTAACCTTTTTTGCCATTTAAATTCTCGCTCTTCGCTATTCGCTCTTGGCCCTTCGCCAGATCATTCGCGCCTCATACGAAGAGCGAAAAGCGAAAGGCGAAAAGCGGCTTTTCTACGTGACAACTTTTTCTACCTGCCCGAATCCCAGTTCCACCGGAGTGGAGCGCCCGAAGATAGTGACCATGACCTTTAGAGTCTCGCGATCTTCGTTCACCTCATCTACTACGCCGGTAAAGCTGGCGAAGGGACCTTCGCTGATGCGCACCGATTCGTTCTTCTCGAACTTGACCTTGAGCTTCGGTTTTTCCTTGCTGTCGGCGACGCGGTACACAATCTGGTTGACTTCTTCTTCCGACAACGGCGTAGGCTGTTGCCCCGTCCCGACGAAACCGGTCACCCGCGGCGTGCCTTTGACCACGTGCCACACGCTGTCGTCCATGTCCATCTCAACCAGCACATAGCCGGGATAGAACATGCGCTCGCTGGTGTACTTCTTGCCGCCGCGAACTTCGGTGACGGACTCGGTAGGAATCAGCACACGGCCAATCCGGTGCTCCAGTTCGGGATAGGCGCGCACCCGCGACTCCAGCGACTCCTTCACCTTGCGCTCGAATCCCGAATAGGTGTGGATGATGTACCACTTCATATTCGGGTTCTGCGGATTGGGCTGGTCGGCGGACAGCGGAGCGACAGCTTCCTCTCCGCCGGTTTGCGGCTCAGCGCCGTTACTCTCCGATTTGATTTCTTCTTCAGTCATGTCTACGCGCATTAGCGGTGTGTCAAAAACTTCAGCAAGCGATCGAGGGACGCCCCCAGAATCTTGTCGACGACGGCAAAGTACAGACCAAACAAGAAGACCGTAATGATCACAACGGTCGTGGTACCTTGCACTTCCTTGCGTGACGGCGTGGTGACCTTCTTCATCTCCGTGCGCACGTCGTTGTAAAAACTCTTGATGCGCTGCGGCCACGCCTTGATCGTGCTTAGCTTATTGTCGCCCGCTACTTCGATCGCTGTTGACTTCGCCATCTGCTACCTTCCGGCGCCCGTCGGCGCCTCGCTCCATTCACCTTCCAAATACTGGCAGGGGCGGAGGGATTCGAACCCCCAAGTTCGGTTTTGGAGACCGACAGTTTAACCGTTGAGCTTACGCCCCTGTTTTGGCTGTCAGCCGTCAGCTATCAGCCTTCAGCCCTTAGGTGAAACTTGTGGCACCGGAGCCTTTGGACCGCCCTCAGCAACTCGCTTCACCAACTGACAGCTTATTTCACTTCCTTATGCGACGTGTGCTTGCGGCACTTACGGCAAAACTTGCTGAACTCCAAACGGGCCGTCGTGGTCTTCTTGTTCTTGGTTGTCGAGTAGTTGCGGTCTTTGCAATCTCCACACTGCAACGTAACGATTTCGCGAGGCATTTACCTGTTTCCTTTTTCGCTTACTTCGCGGCGTAATGCCGCGAAAGCCTTGTCTGCATCGAGGTGCGGATATCAGTGGAGTATTTACGCCACCGAAAAACTCTGTCCCGTCCCTAAAGGGGACTCGAACGTCTTAGAACTAACCTTACCCAGGGCTTACGCCCCCGGGCTAACTTCGCTTCCGCCCTACGGGCTAGAGCCGGGTGCCCCACTCATTCCAGCTTTTGGAATGAGTGGGACTGAAAATTACGCAATAATTTCGCTGATGGTGCCGGCGCCCACGGTGCGTCCGCCTTCGCGAATTGCGAACCGCAAGCCCTTCTCCATTGCCACCGGCGTGATCAGCTCAATCTCCAGGCTCACGTTGTCGCCCGGCATCACCATCTCCGTGCCCGCCGGCAACGTCGCCACTCCGGTCACGTCCGTCGTGCGGAAGTAGAACTGCGGCCGGTAGCCCTTGAAGAACGGCGTGTGCCGCCCGCCTTCGTCCTTCGACAGCACGTACACTTCGCCCTTGAACTTGGTGTGCGGCGTAATCGATCCCGGCTTGGCCAGCACCATGCCGCGCTCCACGTCTTCCTTCGCCGTGCCGCGCAGCAGCAGACCGGCATTGTCGCCCGCCAGACCTTCGTCCAGCTGCTTCTTGAACATTTCCACGCCCGTCACCACGGTCTTGCGGGTCTCGCGGAAGCCGACGATCTCAACGTCTTCGCCGACCTTCACCTTGCCGCGCTCGATGCGGCCCGTTACCACCGTGCCCCGACCCTGAATCGAGAAGATGTCTTCGATCGGCATCAGGAACGGCTTGTCGATGTCGCGTGCCGGCAGCGGTACGTTCTTGTCCACCGCGTCCATCAGCTCGTCGATCTTGGCTTCCCACTGCGCTTCGCCATTCAACGCGCCCAGCGCCGTGCCGCGAATCACCGGCAGATCGTCGCCCGGGAAGTTGTACTTGGTCAGCAGCTCGCGGACCTCCATCTCCACCAGGTCGATCAGTTCGGGATCTTCCACCGCATCGCACTTGTTCAGGAACACCACCACGTACGGCACTCCGACCTGGCGCGCCAGCAGCACGTGCTCCTTGGTCTGCGGCATCGGCCCGTCGGTGGCCGCAACCACCAGAATGGCGCCGTCCATCTGCGCCGCGCCGGTGATCATGTTCTTGATGTAGTCGGCGTGACCGGGACAATCCACGTGCGCGTAGTGCCGGTTGGCGGTCTCGTACTCCACGTGCGCCGTGGCGATGGTGATGCCGCGCTCGCGCTCTTCCGGCGCGTTGTCGATCGAGTCGAACGAGCGGAACACGATCTTGGGATTGTGCTTCTGCAATACCTTGGTGATGGCCGCCGTCAACGTGGTCTTGCCATGATCGATGTGCCCGATCGTGCCCACGTTCACATGCGGCTTGCTGCGATCAAATTTCTCTTTCGCCATATTCGTTGTGCCTTAGTAGTACCGGTAAAGTTTGTTAAACTTTTCGCGCAGAGGCAGGTCCACCGCCTCCAGCGCCGTCAAATAAAATTCGCGCACCTGCGACTGATCGCTTACCGGCAGCGCGTCATATAACTGTTGCGCCGAGCTTCCTGCCTGCGCCAGCTTGCGGTCGGCCTTTTCCAGCAACTTCTCGCGCAATACGCGATCGAAATCGCGGATTGGAACACCCTTGCGTTGTAGCAGCCGGAGGAACTCTTCCACCGCGCCCGCGGCGAAAATCCTCGCCAGGGCGGAGCGAAACTGTTCAAACTCGTCCAGCTTCTCGATGCGAAGAGCAGCTTGCTGAAACGGTATTCGCGGGTCCGACTGTTCCATCGAGGTATTCACTGAACCGGAGATCCATCCTGCCCGCCAACGCGGGCCTTGCTTAGCTCAAAATGCTGGAGCTGATGATCGGGATTGAACCGATGACCTCTCCCTTACCAAGGGAGTGCTCTACCAACTGAGCTACATCAGCCCGTCTCTAAAAGGGCTCCGCAACGCTTTGCTGCTGCGCCCTCGCCTGCGGCGCTCGCTATTCGGCGAGCGTCCTCGGCTTCACCCACTGCACACATCAACAAAATTCCTGGAGCGGGAGACGGGAATCGAACCCGCGACCAACAGCTTGGAAGGCTGTGACTCTACCACTGAGTTACTCCCGCCTGACTCTGTGCCGTCCCTACGGGACTCGATCCTGTTTTCCGCTCTGCCCAGGGCTTACGCCCTGGGCTAATTTTGTTTCGCCCTTCGGGCTGGAGTGTCGGGCGTCTCTTTGACTCCGCTCACCCCGATTTCAGAAACTCCCGCCAGCCTAGCTAACTTCCTATATTCGGCCGACGCCTTCAGTCTTCGTCGTGCCGCTCACGCTCCTCGCGCTCCTGCTTGCGGCTCCAGGTCCAGGTGCGGACCGCAAACATGGCCAGCACGGCCACCGTCGCCAGCCTAAATTTCTGGTCGCTGATGGTGGTCCACGCCAGCACCGCTAGAACCGCGAACAACCCCAACGCCGCCCATAACCGCTTCATCTCAACCACCCCATCGCACGCAACAGCGGCGCGCGCTGGGGGCCCCGGAAAAAACCTGGTGCACAGGGGAGGATTCGAACCTCCGTAGCTCGCAAGGAGCGGCAGATTTACAGTCTGCTGCCATTAACCACTCGGCCACCTGTGCACATTCGACCGAGTCCCGCTCTCGTCGACTGCCTGAGAGCCCGGCGTCGCCGTAGGCCCGGAATCGCCAGTCTCTGCTGTCAAAGAACCCCGCGCACCAAACGACGCTCTGCAATCCCGGCAAAACTCCGCATCAGTCACGCGGCCCTACTTCCGCGCGCGGTCTGCGATTTAGGAAGCTGCTGCTGGAATCAGTTCTCTAGGAGAGCTGCGCGTCTCGTTTGGCTTACTCCTGCTACGCCTTGCGGCGCGCTCACGGTCACGATTCTGGAGCTGGCGAAGGGATTTGAACCCCCGACCCTCTGATTACAAATCAGATGCTCTACCAGCTGAGCTACGCCAGCACTGCTGCGTGGCTCGACACGTAGGCGCCGAACCAAGCATGATTCTTCCTGCCAGCCGGGACAAACTACAAACTTAACACAACGGCACACCACGTGCAACCAAACGACTCGGCGGATAACGAACTTTTCCTTCTAACAACTTACCTGTTACTTGATTACCTTAAATGGGGACCCAAAACTCGCCACTCCCGCGGGCCTCTTGGCTGGGGATTCTGCGGAGCGTGTTGGCGACAGCCGACACTGAAATGCGGTCAACTCATTCTAACGAATTTCCAGGCAGTTGACCAATCCCTGGCAAGCAGGCAGCGCCGAACTTTGGGATATAATCGGCGCGCCTTGAGCGAAGAAATGGAAGCCACCCTCCCGCCCATGCAGTCGATAGCGAGGAGTCCCCGATGAATCCGAAAGCCTGGACGCTTTCGCTGTTGGCATGGCTAGCGTTAATTGGGGGATTCAACACAAACCTCGCCGCCGACAGTTGCGATCAGCTCGGCTGCGTATCGGTGAGTCGATTTTCGGTGAGTCTCGATAGCCAGCTGCAGGGCAAGGTGGTGGGCTATGTTTCCATGGTCGGCGCCAGGACCGTCGAATATGGCTGGGCACGCACCGACGCTGACCCTCCCAACCGCAAAATGTCGACGGATGTTCCCATCAATGTTGCAAGCGTCAGCAAACTTCTAACTGCAATTGGGGTGTTGCAGTCGCTTGCCCGTCACCATCTCAGCATCGACAGCAAAATCGCACCGTTTCTGCCGCCCGACTGGATCCACGGAGCCAACATGGACACCATTACTTTTCGCCAGTTATTGACGCACCGGGCTGGATTCCGCGACGGCAGTATGTCTTATGAGGGGATGGAACAGCAGGTCAAGCGCGGCGTCCAGTTGGCCGACCAGCAGAAGGCCGTCTATAACAACCTGAACTTTGCGCTCTTCCGGGTGCTGTTGCCCTACATGGAAGACTTCAGCGACCCTGGACCCGCAACTCGCGCTCAGGCCACCGCTAACTTCTACGTCAGCTACATGCGGCAACATGTGTTCCAGCCGGTAGGAGTGACGGATGCGGACTGCAAGCCGCAACCGCACAGCAATCCGGCACTCTATTACCGTTTTCCTCCAGGCGACACGCACGGTGCCCCAGCCGGCGATTCCACGCTCTTGTGTGGAGGGGTTGGGTGGGTGCTGACCGCATCGGATTTGTTCAAAGTTGTGGAATCTCTCATTCACGACACCAGGCTGTTGACCAAAGCCCAGAAGAGGCAGATGAACGAGGACTGTCTGGGGTGGGATTGCTCGGTCACGGGCCAAAGCGGATTCCGTGGCAAGAACGGGATATGGTTTTTCGGCAACGGCGTATCAGGCCAGAGCTTCGTGGGAATCTTCAAAGATAAACTCGGTGTGGTCCTCCTGATCAATTCGCAACCGCCGGGCAACATTACGTCGGTGGTGCTCAAGGCGTTCAAGGACGCGTCATACTCCTTCGATAGAGGAGGGCCGCCGGTGTTGGGCCGGCCTGCTCCCGTCTCGAACATGCGGTCCAGCCCGGGAAACCCGACAACAATGCCGGCTTTCCCGTATCATTAACTGTCATTCCATGCGAACACGCCGAAAGCAGTTGTGGGTCGCGCTGGCGGTTGTCGTTGTCATCGCCGGTGGCATCGTTACCGCTGTTCTGCTGCGAAAACGCGCTGCGCCAGACGCCGTCCGGCTGCTCCCCGAGTCCGACGCTGTCCTTTACGTCAATCTCGAGCCTATCCGCCTGTTCACCGACCTCGGCAAGCATCCGGTCAAAGACCGCGATCCCCAGTACGACGACTTCGTCCGTCAGACCGGCTTCGAGTTCGAACGCGACCTGGACAAAGCAGCTTTCGCCATTCATTACGGAACTTCGATCCACGGCAAATCTATCGAGACGCGCTACAGCGAGATTCTGCAAGGTCGCTTCGACAGTGGACGAGTCGAGGCGTACCTGCGCAAGCTCGCGGCCAGCGTGGAACACTACGGCAACTTCGACATTTACATTATTCCGCTGGAAGGCCGAACCGTTCGGGTGGCGCTGCTTGGGGTCGACGTTGCGGCCGCATCCAACACGGAAGGCCCTGACGCTATCCACGGCATGATCGATCGCTACAGGCAAGCCGCTCTGCCTTTCTCCGGACCGCCTCTGGTGAGCGAATATTACCCGTTGGTACCGTTGGGCAGTATCGTATGGACGATCGCTCGTCCCCCGGCCGCCAGCTCTAAAGAAGATCACGCCGAACTGCTTCTACCGGGCGGTTGGAGCGGACTGCTGCCCGCTGACTGTACGGTGATTGCATCGGCGCGGCCGCTGAACGAAGTCCACCTCCGCGCACAGGTTCTTACCCGCAGCGAAGAGGAAGCGCGTGGTTTCACCGATCGCGTGAATACGTTTATAGCGCTCTTCAAGTCGCTCAATATCTCGATGGACTCCGGCGGCCCCGACCCGGATGTAAAGGCCGCCTTTGATAGCCTGGAAATTCATCAGGACAAGGACCAGGCGGTGCTGACAGCTAAGGTCCCATATGCGTTCTTCAAGAAGGTGCTCAGCGAGCCGCCGGTTGAGCTTGGACCAGACACAAAAAAGCCGCCAGAACAGAGCGCCCCAGCGGCCAAGAAACCTCACAAGTAAAGCGACCTAACCGGCGGGCAATCCTCCCGGCTTGAGGGTCGTACTGCGCAAAAACTTGTGGGGATTTACCGGGGTGTCGTGGATGCGCACTTCATAGTGCAGGTGGGGTCCGGTGCTGCGGCCGCTGAGGCCAACATAGCCGATCACTTGTCCCCGGCGAACGGTCTGACCTTCGGCGATGGCGAATCCTGATAAATGTCCATAGCGGGTGCTGATGCCATTGCCGTGATCGATCTGAATCATGCGGCCATAGCCGTTGTAAGGACCCGCGAAAGTTACCACTCCATCTGAAGGCGCCAGAACCGGCTGTCCGTAGTGGCAGGAGATGTCGACTCCGGAATGGAATGCGCCTTCCCCGTTGAACGGGTCGATGCGCTCGCCGAAGGAGCCCGTAATGGGGCCCATGACCGGCCACAGGGCTGGCGCCGTGGTCGCGTGCACCCAATCGGTCAAAGTGGCTTCGTGAGTAAGCCCCAGACCCAGACCTGCCGTCGCTGCGCCGGTCAGCGCCGAACTGCGCAAGGCATAAAGTTGGTCCATGGACGAACTGACCTGCTCAGGCTTCATCGCGCCTTCGCCATCGTTCAGGAGTTTGGCGTTGGGCTTCAGACCGTAGATCACGGAGACTTCATTGGCCAACGAGCCCAACGAAGCTACCTGAATGTCCTTCTCGTGGTTGACCTGTTCGAGCTGTTTGTAGCGGGTCTGGAGGGAGTCCTTCTCAGAGCGTAGCTGATTGAAGCTGGCGACTTTCCACAGCATGCGCGTGTAAGAGCCCGCCATGCCCGTGATGGTGAACATGCCGATCAGGGCGCCGGCCATGAAGACGTACAGGTAATGAATAGGTATCGGGATCTTTCGTAGCTGGCCTTCTGCATCGCGCGCTACGAAAAGAATATAAAAGCGTTTTCGCAAAACAAATAACCCTCAGTTAAAAATGGTTCCGGAAGGCGAAACAACCAACATATGAAAATCCGGAACTTCAGTCCTTGCCCGGCCCGAACTGCCAAACTTGCCTACGGGTACCTGGATCGCCGTGGGTTAACGGCTTTCCTCCCCACCGTCAGCCAACCGGCTGACTGGTTGGGGGCATGGCTGGTGTAATGAATGACATCAAACCGTAACAGAGCGATGGTAACCATGTCAATGAAATACGGGATAAGTTGCTGATACCAAAGTAGTAGATGCGAATTAGGCATCACCTGTGGCCTGAGATATATTGAGCTGTTCCGGCGTCATCGAGGATAAGTGCCACTAAGCGAAAAGTTGCTGATCGATCGAATCCGTCGCGCGGCGACGAGCGGAAAGCACCGCCTCGGCCAAGGCATCGGCGACGACTGCGCGGTGCTGCCGCTTCCCCGCGGGCACGAGGCGCTAGTCACCACCGATTTCAGCCTGGAGAACGTACACTTCCGGCGCGAGTGGCATCCGCCCGACTCCGTCGGTCACCGCTGCCTGGCCCGCGGCCTCAGCGACATCGCCGCTATGGGGGGAATCCCACGAGCTGCGTTTCTCTCGCTGGCGCTGCCGCCCGACCTGCCGCAGAGTTGGGTGGACAAATTCATCGCGGGACTACTGAAGCTCGCAAGCCGATATTCAGTTTCGCTTGCTGGAGGCGATACGGCGCAGTCGCCTGACGGCATCCTGGCCGACATCGTGGTCCTCGGTTCGGTACCGGCGGGAAAAGCCATCTTGCGCTCAGGCGCGCGCCCTGGGGATTTCATTTATGTGACTGGAACGCTCGGCGCGGCCGTCGCTGCGCTGAACCAGCTTCGCGATGGAAGAAAGCTACGCCCGAGGTCACATCCCAAACACTTCTATCCCGAGCCGCGAGTAGCCGTGGGACAGTTCTTGCGCGAGAAGAAGCTGGCCTCCGCCATGATCGACATCAGCGACGGGCTGTCGACCGACTTGGGACATATCTGCGACGAGAGCGGCACAGGGGCTGTTGTCTACGCGGAAGCGCTGCTGGCCGCCTCCGCACGGTCTCTAGACCATCGCCTTCTGCCATCGGCCTCCGCAGGCTCGCAAGACTATCGCCTTCTGCCGTCCGCCTTCACCGGCTCGCAAGACCGTCGCCTTGTGCCTTCCGCTTCCGCAGGGGTCCAAGACCATCGCCTTGTGTCAGGGCATGGCTTCAGCCGTGCCGTACGGCTTTCAACAATGACTCGGGCTTTAGCCCCCGAGGGAAATCCTAATGAAAGCCGACTGCTTTCGCACGCCCTGCATGGCGGCGACGAATACGAGTTGCTGTTCACCGCGCGTCCTCAGCGACACGTTTCGAAGCTCATTGCCGGAGTACCCATCACTCGTATTGGCGAGATCCTGCGTGGAAATCAGATGACGCTGGCCACCGCCGATGGCAGGACCCATTCCTTGAAGCCCGAAGGCTGGGAACACTTCGGGGGATGAAGTCGCGAAGACGGAGCCCTGAGGGCAGAGCAATGACAGCCCAGCGCGTAACGCACTGGATACACCTGCTAAACGACGGAAGTCCAGTAGGGACGGCACACCTTCGTAATGACATGTTCACAGCACCTATCGTGGGCCATATTAAGTGTGGGCGCTGTCTAGTTTTGGCTATCACTTGCCGCTGCAACATACGTCACTGACAACCCGTCATCCGTGGGTGTGAAATTCTGCTAGGAGTCTGAGAAAAAGGCTCCCACCCCTTTTCCCACCACTCCTCCAACATCATCAGCGCGGAGAGAGTCGGGACCCTGGACGTTTCCTCCCTCCGGACCGCGACACACCACAGAATCGCACTGCTTGCTTGCGGATTTGCATGAGGCCGCAAGCTGCGAGTCTTCGCTTTGAAAAGGAGAATTCATCATGGCAAGGAAAGAGCAGTATCGGATTCGGATTTTTCGGTGTCTGGCTGCGCAGGTTTCCGAGACAGGAGCAAGAACGAGGTTCACCCGTTCTTCCAGCATTGTGGTTGCTTTCCTGATCGTTTGCTTGCATACAGTCTTGGCACAACCGCCTCCCCCGGTGTCTTTTCTGGCGGCGGTGAACTACGGCGTGGGGTCAAATCCTTACCCTTTGGCGGTGGGGGACTTCAACGGCGACGGCAAGCCCGACCTGGCGGTGGCAAACGCTGACGGCAACGACGTGAGCGTGCTGCTGGGCAACGGCGACGGCACCTTCCAGGCGGCGGTGAACTACGGCGCGGGCGCACGGCCCGTACTCGGTGGCGGTGGGCGACTTCAACGGCGACGGCAAGCCCGACCTGGCCGTGGCCAACGCCGGCAGCAACAACGTGAGCGTGCTGCTGGGCAACGGCGACGGCACCTTCCAGGCCGGCGGTGAACTACGCCGCGGGCTCAGCTCCCGACTCGGTGGCGGTGGCGGACTTCAACGGCGACGGCAAGCTCGACCTGGTCGTGGCCAATGACGGCAGCAACGACGTGAGCGTGCTGCTGGGCAACGGCGACGGCACCTTCCAGCCGGCGGCGAACTACGCGCGTGGGCGCAGATCCCATCTCGGTGGCGGTGGGCGACTTCAACGGCGACGGCAAGCCCGACCTGGCGGTGGCCAACGTAGTAGCGGCAACGTGAGCGTGCTGCTGGGCAACGGCGACGGCACCTTCCAGGCGCAGTCGAACTTCGCCGCGGGCACATCTCCGCGCTCGGTGGCGGTGGGGGACTTCAACGGCGACGGCAAGCTCGACCTGGCGGTGGCCAATGCCGATAGCAACAACGTGAGCGTGCTGCTGGGCAACGGCAACGGCACCTTCCAGGCGGCGGTGACCTACGCCGCGCGGACTGACATCCGTACTCGGTGGCGGTGGCGGACTTCAACGGCGACGGCAAGCCCGACCTGGCCGTGGCCAACTACTAGCAACAACGTGAGCGTGCTGCTGGGCAACGGCGACGGCACCTTCCAGGCGGCGGTGAACTACGCCGCGGGCACGAATCCCATCTCGGTAGCGGTGGGGGACTTCAACGGCGACGGCAAGCCCGACTTGGCGGTGGCAAACGACAGTAGCGACAACGTATCAATATTGCTGAATGCCACGGCTTACTCGGAAGCGGCGATAGTGGAGAGCCCGGCTCCCAATTCCACTTTGAGCGGCGCTTCGGTGACCTTCCAGTGGACACCCAGCGACGAAGCCTCAGCATATTGGATTGATGTAGGTTCTGTGCCGGGCGGCAATCAGTATTACCATTCGGGGAGCCTCAGCACGAGTACGCGCTCGGCCACGATAAGCGGCTTGCCAATCGACGGCAGCACAATCTACGCAACCATGTACTCGCTGATCAGCGGTCAGTGGGTGCACAACTCCTACATCTACACTGCCTACAACAGCGCCTCCGGGAAAGGCGTGATCACGTCGCCGGTTCCGGACTCGACCCTGAGCGGCAGCAGCGCGACCTTCCACTGGACAGCCGGCTTTGGCGCTACGGCGTACTGGCTCGATGCGGGAAGCTCTCCGGGCGGCAATCAGTATTATCAGTCGGGCAATCTGGGCAACGCGCTGACGACTACCTTCAATGGCCTACCAACCAATAGCAGCACAGTGTACGTGACCCTGTACTCGCTGGCGGGAGGACAGTGGTTGAGCAATGCCTACACTTACACGGCGTTTAGCGCGAGCGGAGCGCAGGGTGTGATCACCACTCCGACCCCGGGCTCGACCTTTAATGGCAGCAGCGTGACCTTCGACTGGACGGCGGGCGCAGGTGCGTCGGCCTACTGGCTGGACGTGGGGAGCAGCCCAGGCGGCAACCAGTACTACCAGTCGGGGAACTTGGGCACCGTGCTCACGGTCGCGGTCAACGGACTGCCAACGGACGGCAGCACGGTGTACGTGACGCTGTGGTCCTTGGTGAATGGTCAGTGGTTGAACAACGCTTACACCTACACGGCGTTCAACGCAGCGGCGGCACTCGGGATCATAGAGATGCCGACTCCGGGATCGACACTGAGCGGCTATGTCGCCACCTTCACCTGGAGCGCGGGCTCAGGTGCTACAGCGTATTGGATGGACGTGGGGAGCAGTCCGGGGGGCAACAATTACTATCAGTCTGGGAATCTAGGCAATGTGCTGACCACGACGGTGTTTAGTTTGCCGGCGGATGGCAGCACCATCTACGTGACGCTGTGGTCCTTGGTGAATGGTCAGTGGTTGAACAACGCCTACACCTATACTTCGGGTTCGTAAGATAGGAGATGATTCATCGCCGCGGCTTCCGAGCAGCGACGGCTTTCCTGAGGGCACGGATTCCGATCCGTGCCCGTTTTGTGGGAACTTAACCGAAGTGAGGGTCATTGGAACGAGTGACCATTGTTGGCGTAACATCGCCATTTCACAAGTAGCGTCTCCGGTCCGTTCTTGTCCCGGCTGAAACTCTCCTGGATCGAGCAGGTCGGGCAAGTACCTTCGTCACAATCATGCGTGAGCCTGTGATCGCAAACTCTCGCGGCCTCAGCCGTCCTGCTGGTTATAATCCCTCCCATGAACCTGGAACAGAAATTGACCGAACTGAAGCGCCGCGACTCGCTGGCCGAAGCCGGCGGAGGCGAAGAGCGCCGGGCGCGCCAGCACAAGCAGGGCAAGATGTCGGCGCGCGAGCGCATCGAGTTCCTGCTCGACGAGGGCACCTTCGAAGAGACCGACAAGCTGGTCACCCACCGCTGCACCGACTTCGGCATGGACGAGCAGAAGTATTTCGGCGACGGCTTCATCACCGGCTATGGCCGCATCGAAGGCCGTCTGGTCTTCGTCTTCGCCCAGGACTTCACCGTCTTCGGCGGATCGCTGTCGGAGACCAACGCCGCCAAGATCGTCAAGATCATGGACATGGCGATGAAGGTGGGCGCTCCGGTCATCGGCCTGAACGATTCCGGCGGCGCGCGCATCCAGGAAGGCGTGATGTCGCTGGCCGGCTACGCCGACATCTTTCTGCGCAACACGCTGGCGTCCGGCGTGGTCCCGCAGATCTCGGCCATCATGGGGCCGTGCGCCGGCGGCGCGGTCTATTCGCCGGCGATCACCGACTTCATCCTCATGGTGAACAACACTTCGTACATGTTCATCACCGGGCCGGACGTCATCAAGACCGTGACCCACGAAGAGGTCACCAAGGAGGAACTGGGCGGCGCGATGACCCACAACGAGAAGTCCGGCGTGGCGCACTTCATGGCGCACGACGATGCCGAGTGCCTCTGCATGATTCGCGAGCTGCTCAGCTTCATGCCCTCGAACAACCTCGAAGATCCGCCGCGCAGGGCTTGCACCGATCCCATCGACCGCGCCGACGAGCATCTCGACACCATCGTTCCCGCCGAATCGAACCAGCCCTACGACATCAAGGACGTCATCAACGCGGTGGTGGACGACGGCTACTTCTTCGAAGTGCATGAGCATTTCGCCAAGAACATCGTGGTCGGCTTCGCCCGGCTGAACGGCAAGCCGGTCGGCATCGTCGCCAACCAGCCCGCGTTTCTGGCGGGCGTGCTCGACATCAACGCCTGCATCAAAGGCGCGCGCTTCGTGCGCTTCTGCGACTGCTTCAACATTCCGCTGATCACCTTTGAAGATGTCCCGGGATTTCTGCCCGGCACGCAGCAGGAGTACGGCGGCATCATCACGCACGGCGCGAAGCTGCTGTTCGCCTTCGCCGAGGCCACGGTGCCCGAAGATGACCGTCATCACGCGCAAGGCCTACGGCGGGGCCTATTGCGTGATGGCATCCAAGCACATCCGCACCGACGTGAACTACGCGTGGCCCACGGCGGAGATCGCCGTCATGGGTCCGGAAGGCGCGGTGAACATCGTCTACCGCCGCGAGTTGGAGAAGGCCGAGAACCCCGAAGCGATGCGCCAGAAAAAGATCGAAGAGTTCCGCGACCGCTTCGCCAATCCCTACATCGCCGCCGAGCGCGGATATCGTCGACGCGGTCATCCATCCCCGCGACACGCGCACGCAAGCTGATCCAGGCGCTCGACATGCTGGAAACCAAGCGCGACAAGAACCCGCCGAAGAAGCACGGGAACATTCCGCTGTAAACTTTGTACCTGCGGATATCTGGGTGTCTCATCTAGTCTAGAATCGATGGTTCATGCAAACAGGTTCCTTAACTACTCTATTTAGCCAACTGGGCATCCGGTGTTCCCATATTGATTCCGCTATCAAGAGGGCCCGTGAAACGAGAGCAGATATTGAAGCCGCGCTATCGCAGAATCTCGCTCAGTGGATCTCGCTGGATACCAGTCTGGTTGTCTTTGGCTCTCTGGCTCGTAATGAGTTTACTCAGGGAAGTGACGTCGATTGGACCTATCTTATCGACGGTCAAGCGAACTCAGATCATTTAACGATTTCAAGGACCGTCTCTGAGATCCTTGGAGCCCGATTCAAGAGTCCGAATCAACAAGGTGCATTCGCCGGGATGGTATTCAGCCACGACCTCATCCACCAGATTGGCGGCCAAGAGGATTCCAACAGAAACATGACGCAACGAATGCTGTTGCTGTTGGAATCCGTAGCCATCGGAGAGAAAGCCCAAGAGGCTTACGAGAGAGTCATGACAGGGATCATAAGTAGATATGTCGAGGAGAGTTCAAGGCTTTTGACTGCCGATGACAGTCGATATAAAGTTCCAAGATTCTTGCTTAATGACTTTGCCCGATTTTGGCGGACAATGGCAGTGGACTTTGCCAGTAAGCAGCGCGACCGGGGCGGCACAGGCTGGGGTCTGCGGAATCTGAAATTGCGCATGTCCCGCAAACTGCTGTTCGCTTCGGGCCTCCTGACCTGCTTTAACGCAAGTGTGGATTCGGAAGCCAATCCACTTAAGTCCGCTGGGAGCGACGAATTGCGAGCTTATCTGATTCGATATCTGAGAGATCAATTTCGCCTGAGTCCTCTTGAGACTGTTGGAAATGCAATACTTCTTTATCGAGTACCGCAAGAAACCGGAGCTAAGCTCTTTGGTTCGTATGACGAGTTCCTAGGGATGCTCGACGACGATAGCACTCGTAAGAGACTTGACACCCTCCGGGCGGAAAATGCGACAGGGACGCAACATTTAAGCGAGTCCGGGAAATCAGCCGGCAGTTTCAGGCTGCGCTCGATTCAATATTCTTTGAAAACGAACTGATTGGGCCACTTACTAAAAAATACGGGGTCTTTTGATGAGATCAATTGGGTTTTCGACGGAGCTTTGGCACTGGGAGACTTCCGCTCCGCATTGGCGATGCTGCGAAACAAGCCTGAGGTCGATGCGGTTGAGCTCTCAGCATTGCGGGAGCAGGAGCTGATTCCCCTCATAGCGGCGCTCCCGAGTCTCGACTTGCGGCATTTCAGGCACGTTTCTTTCCATGCTCCCAGTGCGATGAGTGGCGACTTTGAGGCAGTAGCGACGAAAAAATTAGAGAAAGTTGCTAGCAGAAAGTGGCTGATAGTTGTTCACCCAGACGTAATTACAAAACCCGATTTGTGGAAGTGCCTGGGAGAGCACCTCTGCGTGGAGAATATGGACAAACGCAAGCCGATCGGCCAAACGGCCGATCAACTTCAGCTAGTCTTCGAAAAGTTGCCGTCCTCCTCCTTCTGTTTTGATTTGGGCCATGCGAGGCAAGTTGACCCAACAATGACAGAGGCTTTCATGATTCTGCATCGGTTCCGAAGCAGACTCAGACAGCTTCACGTAAGCGAAGTGACTTCAGACAGCCGGCATGGGAGAGCTAACTCTTGAAGCGTCGTTGGCATTCAGGAGACTGGCTTCGGTCATTCCCGACGACGTTCCTGCGATCATCGAGAGTCGCGTACCCAAGCCGGACATCGATAGAGAGGTTCGGCTGGTAAGGGATCTGTTTGATGGCGGAACAAGCGATACCTCGTTGACTATGGGGACGAGCATTCCGCACGCGGTCGGCACGCCCGCAACCTAGTTCCCTCAAACACGATCATCAGATTCTAGATTCATTCCCCCGCCACCGTCATGCCATCAATTCTCAGCGTGGGCGATGCGATGGCGCCGCGGAATTCGAGGTCGTTGCCGATCTCGGCGATGTTGAAGAACATGTCTTTCAAGTTGCCGGCGACGGTGATCTCTTCCACCGGATAAGTCAGTTCGCCGTTCTCGATCCACAGTCCGCTGGCGCCGCGAGAGAAGTCGCCGGTCACCAGGTTCACGCCGAAGCCCAGGAACTCCGTGACGAACAAACCTTCCTTGATGTCGGCAATGATTTCCTTCAGGCTCTTGGCGCCCGGCTGGAGAAAGAAGTTGCCGGGACCAATGCCCGGCGTTCCCGCCAGCCCGCGCGAGGCGTTGCCGGTGGTCTGCAGATTCAAGCTTCTTTGCGGTGTAGGTGTTCAGCAGGTAGGACTTCAGCACGCCGTTCTCGACCACGACGGTCTTGCGGCTGGGCACGCCTTCCGAGTCGAACGGACTGGTACCAAAACCGCCGCGCATGGTGCCGTCGTCGATGACATTGATGTTGTCGCCCGCAATCTTTTCGTTCAGCTTGCCGGTGAGGAACGACGCGCCGCGATAGATGGAGTCGCCGTTGACCGCTTCGAAGATGTGGCCGACCAGCGCTCCCGCCACGGTATGCTCGAAAACGATAGGAACTTTGGCGGTCTTGACCTTCCGCGCTCCGATGCGCCGCAGGGTGCGCTGCGCTGCGATCTTGCCGACCTCCTCCGGCGACTCCAGCTTCTTCAGCGTCATCGCGACGGAATACCAGTAGTCGCGCTGCATCGACGAGCCCTCTACCTGCGCGATGGGCACTGCCGAAACCGAGCAGTACGAGCGGGAGTAGTCGCCGATGAACCCATTCGAGTTGGCCAACACTTTGTAGCCGATGGCCGCATCGAAGGTGCCACCCTCGGAGTTGACGATGCGCGGGTCGGCTTCGAGCGACGCTTTCTCGGCGCGGCGCGCATAGTCGATGCGATCAGCGGTCGAGAGCGAGTAGACGTCATCGTTGTAGAGGTCGAGGTCGCCCTCCAGTTTGCCGAGTTGCGACGGTTCCGGAATTCCGGCGAAGGGATCCTCGCTCGTGATCTTGGCCAGTGCGAGCGCCGAGTCGACCAACTGCTTCACGCCTTCGGAGGTGAGGTCACTGGAGTAGGTGCTGGCGGCGCGCTGTCCGAAGAAGACGCGCACCCCGATGGCCTTGGAGCCGGACTCTTTCAGGGTCTCGACTTCGCCGAGACGGACGACTGTGGAGAACTCGCTGCCATCCATGGCGACGGCTTCGGCGGCGGTGGCTCCGCCCTGCATGGCGCGGCGGACCACGTCGGCCGCAATTTGCTTCAGGTCGGTGGAGGCGGCTTGAGTTGCGACTTCCTGGGTAGAAGTATTCATAAGATAAGTTCGTTCTTTCGTAGTCCCACTCTGTGGGGCATCAAAACCAAATTAACCGCGGATTTCGCGGATCAGAAGAGGCAACCGCGGATTTCACGGATAACGCGGATCAGAAATAAGCAATGAACAAAAGCACGGTTAGAAGATGATGTATCTACTGACGAAACCCCTGTTTTCTTTACTTAATTCTTATCCGTGCGATCCGTGTAATCCGCGGTTGCCCTTGCCTTTACCCGCCGGTGCCGCCGACCGTCAGCCGGTCCACCTTCAGGGTTGGAATGCCCACGCCGACCGGCACCGACTGTCCGTCCTTGCCGCAGGTTCCAACGCCTTCGTCGAGTTGCAGATCGTTGCCCACCATGGAAACTTTGGTCAGCACGTCTGGCCCATTGCCGATGAGCGTAGCGTTCTTCAGCGGCGAAGTAATGACGCCATTCTCGATCAAGTATGCTTCCGATGCCGAGAAAACAAACTTGCCGTTGGTGATGTCGACTTGTCCGCCGCCAAAGTTTGCCGCATACACGCCGTATTTCACCGACTTGATAATGTCCTCGGGCGAGTCCTGCCCGGCCAGCATGTACGTGTTGGTCATACGCGGCATGGGAATGTGCTGATAGCTCTCGCGCCGTCCATTGCCGGTGTTGGGAATGCCCATCAGGCGCGACGACAACTTGTCGGAAAGATAACGTTTCAGAATGCCGTTTTCGATGAGCACCGTGTTCTCAGTCTGGTTGCCTTCGTCGTCTACATTGAGCGAACCGCGGCGTCCCTCCATGGTGCCGTTATCCACCACAGTGCATTTGTCACTGGCGACGCGCTGGCCCATCATTCCGGAAAACGCAGAGGTCTTCTTGCGATTGAAGTCGGCTTCGAGTCCGTGGCCAATCGCTTCATGCAGCAGAATTCCGGGCCAGCCCGGACCGAGCACCACTTCCATCTCGCCAGCCGGAGCTTCGCGCGCGTCAAGCTGAATGATGGCCTGTCGTGCCGCTTCCTTGGCGAAGTGCTCTGGCGATGCGTCTCCCTGGAAGTATTCCAGAGGCACACGTCCACCGCCGCCAGCCGTGCCACGCGCGGAGCCCGAAATCTCGTCCTTGGCGATGCAGAAGACGCTCATCCGCGCCATCGGTTGAGCATCCTCGGCGAAGCTGCCGTCAGAACCAATCACCAGAATGCGCCGCAGATCGTCGGCATAACTCACACGTACTTCATGGATTCGCGGATCGTAGGCGCGCGCCGCTTTGTCGGCACGCTGCACCAGGTCAACTTTGGCCAGCACGTCGGCCTCCACCGAAGGCAGCGGCACCGGATAAAGGTTGTGGGCGGGCTTGTCCGTAAGCCCAACTACCGGTTGCTTTGCCGGACCGCTGGCGATGAGGGCTGCGGTCTTAGCGGCGTGCAGCAGGCGCTCCGGCGAGAGGTCGTCGGTGTAAGCGTAACCGGTGCGTTCCCCGGACAGTACGCGTACTCCGCAACCTACCGAAATGCCCTGGGTGGCAGACTTCACCATGCTCTCGTCGAGGGAAACCGAGGTGGAAGTTTCGTATTCAAAATAGAGGTCGGCGAAGTCGCCGCCGGCCGAAAGCGCCGCGGAGAGGTAGCGTTCCACATCGGCTTGCGCCAGGCCGTAACGATCGAAAAAGAATTTCTTGTCCATAATCACCTTAATTGGATGTCCGGTGGCCGCAGAAGAAGCGGGCTGAAGGCCAGGACCTGAACCTTCGATTATCACACACGGCTGTGCGCTGCGAGAGTGCAGGTTTTTCGAGGTTGGACTACGCTTTCGATGAAACCCGCTCCCCATGCCGAACGGCGCCATATCGCCGAAGTATCTGGCTCAGGTCCTGGAGCAATTCCTGGCCGACGCTCCCCACTCTGTAGCCATTGAAGATGACGAGTTGCTGTTTGAATTCGCCACCGCAAAGTATTCCGTCTCCGGCGAAGGCAAGTGCGTGCTGCATCTGTGGTCGGAAGAGCGCAACGCCGTGCGCCGCGTCCTCAGCGTGGAAGAGAAAGGCCGCAGCCTGCGGCTTAAGGTGTTGCGCTTCGGGCAGACGCAACCCAGTACCCTGGAAATCTGCGCCGACCACGACCGGCGCAAGGGAGCCGCCAAGCAAATGGCCCGCAGCCAGTATCAGCGTCTTCTGGAGCGGGTGTTGCGGCGTGAGTATCCCGGAATGAAGGTTGAGCAATTGAGCGGCAGCCCTGACCTGGAACACTCGCTCAGTCCGGTATACACCCGCGCCGTGCTGCGGGCCGGCCAATCTGCGTTTGCGGTACTAGGCGTCAACGCCGAGGAAACGCAGTCTTGCGTGGATGCAGTGCTCACCTTCGGCATTCTTTGGATGGATTATCAGCGGCAGCAGCTTGCCGGCCGAGCTCACATAGAAGGGTTGAAGCTTTTCTTGCCACCCGGGCGCTCGGAAATTGTGCGTCAGCGCGCAGCGCATCTTCATCCCGAGGCCGCCAAGTGGCAGCTGTACGAACTTGAGGAACGCTCTGAACTCTGCGCTCCCCTGGACCTCGCCGATACCGGCAACATTATCACCCGGTTGGCGCGTGCGGTGGACGTGGAGGGTGCGCGACGAGCGCTTTGCGGCTTCCATTGCACGCATTCGCGCGCTGGCGCCGGCGGCGGAGATCACGGTGGAGTCGGCCTCCGAAATCGTGTTCCGGCTATTCGGCTTGGAATTCGCTCGGGCGTGCCTGGCTCCGGTTTCGGGGTCGTTCCGCAATTCGGAGTCGATTCTTTTCGGAATCGGGTCTGCGGAGTATGTGCTCGACGAAAGCACCCAAGCGCTGTTTGGCGAACTGGTGCAGGGCATCCTGGAGCAGCGCCACGCCGACGGCTCACCCACCAATCTCTTCTTCCGTCTGGCCCCCGAGCGCTGGCTGGAAACCCTGATCACGCGCGAGGTTCAGGTCATCGACGAGCGGCTGGATGGCCGCTTCGTATACTCGCAAGTGCCGGCCTTCGCGGCCTCCGATCGCGCCATGCTTGACGTGCTTACCTGCACGCTCGACGGAAGGCTCGCCATCCTGGAACTGAAGGCCAACGAGGACATCCACCTGCCGCTACAAGGCTTGGACTACTGGGCGCGGGTGCGCTGGCATCAGCAGCACAGTGAGTTTGCCCGCAACGGTTACTTCGCCGGACGCGAACTGTCCAGCGCGCCGCCCCTGTTGTTCCTGGTGGCTCCGGCGTTGCGGGTACATCCCGCCACCGATGTGGTGCTGCGCTACCTCTCGCCGCGAATTGAGTGGACCCTGGTGCAGATGGATGAGCGCTGGAGACAGGGCGTGCGGGTGGTGAATAAGAAACACCCTGGAAAAAACTGAACCGCGGATTGAAATCTGTTAACCACGGATTTCCACGGATGAACACGGATTAATTGAGGACGTGATGAACTCGACCTGTACTGACCTGTTGAATGCTTCGAATAGAAGTTCGCCACGGGATAAGCTAAAACACGCCGATGTCACCGATGCCGTCATCGGCGCCTTTTACGACGTGTACAACGAACTTGGGCACGGATTTCTGGAGTCGGTATATCGCGACGCCCTGGGTTTTGCCTTGGAGTCCAAAGGAATCCGGGTCGATCGCGAAAGGGCAGTCCAAGTGAGATTCCGGGGCCGGGTGGTAGGAATTTTCCGCACCGATCTCGTTGCGCAGAATTCAGTGATAGTGGAACTAAAATGCGCGCGGACGATTGACCACACGCACGAAGCTCAGTTGCTGAACTATCTGAAGGCTACTGAATTCGAGGTCGGATTGCTCCTCAACTTCGGCATTCGCCCTCAGTTTCGCCGAATGCTTCTGGACAATGATCAAAAGAAAATCCGTGTCAATCCGTGTCAATCCGTGGTTGATTAGGTTTTCGTGGTTGATTTGCCTTATGTAACTCCAGCCTCGCCTGCCCGGAAGCGCCAGTAATCACCTGCAGTCTCGCTTAAGTCGCCTGCGGGCTTCTCGCCGCGAAAGACGCGTGAGACGCCGCGCACTACTCGCCGCATCGGCAACTCGCCATTCTCGGTGAGAAACAATTCCCCGACCTTGATCGTTCGGTAGTACCAGCGCTTGAGCAGCGCGAGATGCTCCATCCACTCCAACGCGGAGCGTGGCTTTGGGGCTTCGACCGCGGCGAGCGCCTCTGTGATGCGCGATTCCATCGATTGCGGCTTGGAGGTGAGATGTGCCGCGCCGGTTGCCTGGCCGACGTTGAGAGTGGTCGGCGCGCAGATGCGTCCGGCAACGATTTTGAACAGCGCCACTGATCCAGACTCCGCCGAGGGCTGCACCATTACCCCATTCAGTTCATCGAGACGACGCACAATTTCGGGCAACTGAGCGACTGCGGCCTTCACCTTCTCCAGCCGAGTGTGCAGGGCGGCGGCGGCCTCGAAATCAAGATTGGTCGAGGCCTCGTCGCGCTGCCGCTCGATCTCGCGCACCAGGGACTGGCCGCCGCTCTCGAAGAACTGTTGCACGCGTCCTACTTCTGCCGCGTATGCGTCGTCGGTACATCCTTTGAAGCAGGGCGCCAGGCACATTTTCATCTCGGAATAAATGCAGCCGGGAAATGTGGGATCGGGGCTGAGGTCGAAGGTGCAGCGGCGCATCTTGAACAAGTCGAGCGCATCGTTGGCGAACTTCTCGGCAGCGACGCGGGTGGCGAATGGACCGAAATACTGCGCGTTACCCTTCATTGCGCTGATGCGCGTGGTGATGGTCGCGCGCGGGTAAGGATTGTCGAGGATGAGCTTGACCAGCGGCGCAAACCGCAGGCGAAGACGTTTGTCGTACGTCTTGGGAAATTCGTGGCGCAGCGTCTGATAGAGGAGGAACGACGCTTCGAAGTCGGAACCGGTGGCGGTCCACTCGATCCAGCGCACGCGGCCGCGTAAGTTCAGCTTGCGAGTTTGTCCGTCCGGAGCGGCGAGCAGGCGCTGCAGGCGGCGGCGCAAGTTCGAAGTTTTGCCGATGTAAGGCTCGCTGGTGGCGTCCTCTCCGCGCAGCAGGAACACAGCCGCGCTCGCTGGAGCGGTGGCAAACAGCTCAGTGTCGCGGTCGGGAAGGAACTCGATGCGCTGCACACGAACATTCTATCTACCACCGAGGCACGGACCACGGATCGACACGGATTTGCACGGATCAAGAGGGAATGAAGTCTGATCTGCGCGGGAAAATTAAATCCTGCCACAGGGAGCGAGTGGCGGTGTCGCCGCGAGTCGAAGCGGGGAATATCGCCATGCGTAGATTCGCGCGGAAAAGGGGTCCTTCGACTCCGCCTGCCCAAAAGCGGGCAGGCTGCGCTCAGGATGACACCCGCTTCATAGGGAGTGCCCTTATGTGAATTGCAAAATCCGTGAAAATCCGCGTCAATCCGTGGTTGAGGGTTTTGACTTGCTGCGGAGGGTAACGCGGTTGGGCGAGTCGTGGCGGCGGAAGTGCGCCTGCTTGGAATGCAGGCGGAAGTCCGGCCCTTCCATCTCGACCTTCTTGCACATCTCATGCAGGCGTGAACGCATGCGTTCGCCAATGCGATCGCCGAGAGTTTCGCGGCGGGCGGCGCGCTCAGCCGTCGACGGGCTACGCAGATTGTCGATGTCGACGTCTTTCTGTTCCGCTCCGTCGGGAAAGTTGGTGGTGATGATGGTGGTCTTGTTGTCGTTGTAGCGGCTGTTGAGTACGTAGTTGACGGTGTCGAAGACCCATTCTGTGCTGCGCACCGCGCCTAGTTCATCCAGCACTAGCACCTCGGCGTCGAAGACGGGACGAAGTATCTCCATCTCAGTTGCCTGCACGGACGCGTTGTATGAGTTCTGGATGGATTTCAGCAACTCGCGATAGTCGCAGAACAGGCAGTGGATGCCCTTCTCGCGAATCAGGTCCTTGATGATGCCGACGGACAAGTGCGTCTTGCCGACTCCGACCGAGCCGACGAAGAGCAGCCCCGTCTTGTCGGTGGGATACTCTTCGACAAAGCGGCCGGCCAGAAAACGCGCATCACGAATGCTCTTGTGGCCCTTGTCATCAGGATCGTAATGAAAGTCGGAAAGTTCGCAGTGCTGGTACCGCGGTGGGATGTTGGCGGCCGTCAACAAGCGCTCACCCCGGTCGCGCACGCGGCATTCGCAGCGCACCGCTTCTCGCTCTTTGCCGCGCTCGACGGTTTGCCATCCGGTACCGCCGCAGATGGGACAGGTCTCGGTCAAGGTGGTCACGAGTTTGAATCTAACGCCAGGCGGGATGCTGCGCAATGGCGACAAACGGGCGGACTGAATGAAAGGACAGGAAAAGCTGTGTGGCCCTGTGTAAATCGAGGAAAGAAAAACTTAACCGCCGATTTACGCGGATCTCGCGGATAATTCTGGAGAAAATCCTCAAACAATCCGCGCCCTCCGCGCAATCTGCGGTCTCTTCCAGTTTTCTCTCCTGCGTCAAAGGAAGAAGAAACTTAACCCCGGATTTCGCGGATCATCACGGATAAATCTAAAGAAATCAAAAAGCTTGAGCAATCCGTGATAATCCGTGTCAATCCGCGGTTAAGCATGTTCCGGGAAAACGCAGCCCGCCGGCTAACTCGAATCTCATGGCACGGCGACGAGAGTCTCCTTCGCTGCCGGGAAAATATCGTAGACATAATCGTGAACGGCCAGAGCGCTGGATTCCATGGTGCCTGCCTGCACCCGCCTCTCGATCTCCTGGCGCGCAAGATCGAAGATGGCTGTCAGAATTTGCTCGCGCTCCTTGCCGGCCGCCTGCGCCAGCAGGAACAACACGCGTGCACTGTGCTGCAGGTATTTCGGCGAAAGCAATTGCCGCTTTAGCAGGTCCATGATGACCGGCGCCTGCGCCCGGTCAAATCGTCCCGGATCGCCGCGCCGGTCTAGCTCAGCGAAGAACTCCGCTGTCCATTCGTTGTGATAATCCCACACCTTCTGGAACAGCTCCTTGGTGAAACGGGTCCCTGCCTCGACCTGTTCGGTGCTCGGCGCCAGCACGACGCCGTCTTCGGTGAGTGCGGCGCGTTGGAAATATCCATCCTTGGTGATGACGGCCTGATGAGCAACCAGCGTCCACAGCCAAGAAACGTCGATGCGGTAGGTGGCCAGGTCGTTCATGAAGCGCTGCTTGAGTTCATAGTCATCGATGGCGGCCGCGAAGTTGCCGTTCAGGATCTGGAAACCGTAATTCGCGGCCATGTAGAACGCGTGCTGGATGTGCTCGATGGTAATGTCACCCTTCGGTACGGCATAGATGGCATCCCACAGCTCCTGCGTCAGGAGCTTCTCTGCGCGTGTCCAGCGAGGCTTTGGTGATGATGGCCGGCGTGATTTTGCCCTGGGCATTCAGCAAGCCGCGGGATTGCAGCAATGCGCTCTCCGATTCCACCAGGCCGCTCGCAACGGTGGGCACGGCTTTGCCATTTGCGTCCACGGTCTCGCGCGGCGCATCCAGCATGGCCTGCAATTCCGCTAAGGCCACGCGCAGCGGCCCGTTTCCCGCAGCAACGTATGCGGGCTCCGGACTAGCCACCCAGCTTTGGCGATACGCGTCGTAAAGCCGTCCTTTGACACGTCCGGCAAGGATATCCTCGAGGGTAACCTGACCCGCCGTCCTGAGATCGTCTGGCACGAACATCAGTCCCAGCAGCCGCTCGCGGAGTTTGTCGACCACGACCGCGCGCATGGCTACGGGGTTATATCGTGCGCGACCATATACATCGCTGGGCTGATACATCATTACCGCTGCCATCCCGCCGATCGGCGCTCCCTGCGTGAGCTCGCCATTCTTCATGCCCGCCATCAGCATCACGAGGGCGTTGTAGCGCTGGTAGGCGATCATGTTTGGCGAAGCCATGCCGATGTTTTGCGGGTCGGGAAAAACGCCGCTGGGGTCGTCCTTCCACATCTCGATGAGGCTACCCAGATAGTCCCAGCGACCGACATTGGTTCCCAGCAGCCGACGGCGGAAGACCCACGCGATCGCGGGAAGATAACGTCCGCCATTGCCTTCCTCATAGAGAATCTTGATCTTGAAGGTTCCGGCGGGAACTCCGACAATTCCCTCGACGCGCGCCAGCAGCTTCTCCACGATGACGGCTTCGCGCGGTGTCTGCATTTTCGGGATGTAGAAATACACGCCTGTGCCGGCATTCTTCAACGCGTCGTAGTTGTTCAACACCCAGAGCACAACCAGTGCAATCAGACCGGGAGCAGGCTGGCCATCGACGGTGATGTGCTCGTAGAGCACGTGAATGCTGGGCGGGCGAACCAGACGCGTCGGCCACTGCTGCGGCGGACGATTAATTTTGTAGGAGCGGGTTTTGTCTTTCTTTACTACTTCGTAAGGCTTGGCGGCCCAGCGGCCTTCCAGGATCTCCTTGGCGTTCTGCAGCGCCGCAAAGGTCCCCACCGGCTGATTCCGGGGCGTGCCCTGGGGCTGGAAGTGGGAAGGCGAAGCGTCTTCGAAGTCCGGCATGTTCTGGGGCGCGGCGCTATTCAAAGCGTTGAACGCCATGTCGAGGGGATGCCAGGGGCCGGTCAGTTCCAGACCGGGGTTTTTCAACGGATGCACGTCGTCGGGTATGGGCACCTCGTCGTTGAGCCGCCAGCGCCATTCGCTCTCGCGCCCAAGAAAGTTGTCGATGACTCCTTGAACGATCTGCCGAAACGCCCAGGAACGCCCCGAGACCGGGTCTTCGAAGGTCTCCTCCCAGGCCGGCCACGCGTATTTGCGACGGACAGGCTCCGGGCTGGCGAGCAGCGCACGGCGAGCGTTCAGGGCCTCCGCAATCGCAGGACGCAATTCGCGAGTGAGCGTCGCAATCGTCTCGTCGACGTCGACATCGCGACCATTCACTTTCTTGGTACCGAACAACTCAGGGGACTGCTGGAGAATATCTTCCCGGATCATCGCGTCGCCTCCGCGTGGTTTCAGCCAGTGTAGTGCGCGCCTATAGGACGGTCAAAGTACGGAGATCACAGAGTGCAGTGCGACGAAAAGCAACCACGGATTACGCGGATAACGCGGATAAGGCGTTTTGAGGCGCGAATGTCGCACTATTCGTGCGGAAAGCCGCTAATCCCAAAAAAGCAACCACGGATTTCACAGATAAAACGCATAAGACTCAAGAGATTAGATCCTGAAGATTTTAATCGGATCCGTGCTCATCCGCTTCAATCCGTGGTTACGGTTTCCCCCAGCCGCTCCTGCCTTACCGCGACTCCAGCGTGAATTAACGCATCTAATTCTGAGCGCATTAATTGACAAGCGCGTCTTTATACATGGACAGATACCTTTGCATTCATTGCCATTTTTATCAGCCGCCTCGCGAGAATCCTTGGCTCGAGTCGATTGAGCTGCAGGACTCGGCGTACCCCTACCACGACTGGAACGAGCGCATTACGGCAGAGTGCTACGCCGCCAATGCCAGCTCGCGCATCTTGACCAGCGACGACCGCATTATTCGTATCGTCAACAACTATTCGCGGATCAGCTTCAACTTCGGCCCCACATTGTTGTCGTGGATGCAGGAACACGCGCCCGACACGTACCAGGCGATCCTGGACGCCGACAAGGAAAGCCAGCAGCGCTGCTCGGGACACGGCAACGCCATCGCGCAGGTATACAACCACATGATCATGCCGCTGGCCAACCGGCGCGACAAGCAAACGCAAGTAGCCTGGGGCATTCGCGATTTCGAGCACCGCTTTGGCCGCAAGCCGGAAGGCATGTGGCTGGCGGAAACCGCGGTGGATTTGGAAACGCTCGAAGTGCTGGCAGAACATGACATCAAGTTCACCGTGCTGGCGCCATCGCAAGCCAAACATGAGCGCCGCGTGGGCACTACCAAGTTCAAGAATGTAGAGGGCGGCAAGATCGACCCGACGCGCCCTTACATTTGCAATTTGCCGTCGGGGCGCAGCATCAACTTGTTTTTTTATGATGGACCGATCTCTCGCGCGGTGGCTTTCGAAGGCCTGCTGGACAACGGCGAGACGTTTGCCAGCCGGCTGCTCAGCGGATTTGCCGACAATCGCCGCTGGTCGCAGCTTATGCATATCGCCACGGATGGCGAGACTTATGGCCATCATCATCCCAAGGGCGACATGGCGCTAGCCTACGCGCTGCACCACGTAGAAAGCAACAACCTGGCCAAGCTCACCAACTATGGCGAGTACCTGGAGATCAACCCTCCGACCCACGAAGTAGAGATCGTGGAGAACACGGCGTGGAGCTGTGTCCACGGCGTAGGCCGCTGGTGTCGTGACTGCGGCTGTAACAGCGGTGGCAAGCCGGGATGGAACCAGGCCTGGCGCGCTCCACTGCGCGCCGCGTTCGATTATCTGCGTGACGAGCTGGCGCCGGACTATGAGCGCAAAGCCGGCGAGTTGCTGCACGATCCGTGGCAGGCACGCGACGAGTACATCAACGTCGTGCTCGACCGCAGCGACAGCAGCTTGCAAGAGTTCTTCGCCAAACACGCCAAGGTCGACATGACGGACGAGAACACGGTGACCGCGCTCGCGCTGTTGGAGATGCAGCGGCATGCGATGCTGATGTACACCAGCTGTGGATGGTTCTTCGACGAGTTGTCGGGCATCGAGACGGTGCAAACCATCATGTACGCCGGGCGAGCCCTGCAGCTGGCGCAGACGCTGCTTCCCGATCACCGGGAGGAGCAGTTCAAGAAAATGCTGGCGCTGGCGAAAAGCAATCTTGCCGAGCACGGCGACGGCGCGCGCATCTTCGAGAAGTGGGTGAAACCGGCCGAGGTGAACCTGTTGGCGGTGGCCGCCCACTTCGCCATCGCATCCATGTTTCAGAAAGCGGGAGAGAGCAGCTCCATCAACTGTTACGACGTGCGCCAGCACGAGGACGTGCGTCTGGAGTCGGGACGGGCGCGGCTGGCCGTGGGCAGAGCGCAGATCCGCTCGCGCATCACGCATGAGCAGCAGGAGGTCAGCTTCGGCGTCCTGCACTTCGGAGATCACAACGTCATCGCGGGAGTGCGAGAATTTCGCGGCGAGCAGGATTTCAAGGCGGCCGCCCGAGAGCTGCGCGATAGCTTCCAGTCGTCAGACCTGCCGGCGGTCCTGCGCCTGCTGGACAAGCACTTCGACGGGGCGACCTACAGCTTGCGGTCACTGTTCCGAGACGAGCGACAGAAAGTCGTCAGCAAAATCCTGGGCTCGACCATGGATGAAGCTGAGGCAGCCTATCGCCAGATCTACGAGCACCACGCTCCGCTGATGGGCTTCCTCAGCGACATGGGAGCTCCGTTGCCGAAGATGTTGCACCTGACGGCGGAGTTCGTGTTGAACACGGCGCTGCGCAAGGAGTTCCTGGCCGACGAGATTGACTTGGAGCGCATTCAGGGCCTGCTGGATACAGCCGCACGAGAGAAGATTCAGTGGGATGAAGCGTGGCTGGGGTACGCCCTAAAGCGCCGTCTGAGCCGCATGGCCGATGAGCTGGCGGTGAATCCCCGGGAAGAGCGGTTGCAGCGCTTCAACGCGGCAGTCACACTGGTCCGCACGTTGCCGTTCGAAGTCAACCTGGCGCCGGTGCAGAACGTGTTTTACCAGTTGCTGCAAAATGTGTACCCGACGGTCGCGCTGGAAGCGGATGAGGCGTCGCAGCGCTGGGTCAGCGAGTTTGCGGCATTGGGCGAGAACCTGGGAGTGTGCGTAGAGCCGGTGGCCGTGGCAGCGACGTAGTCCAGAGGTAGTGCAAAACCTGTGACCGCGGATTGAGGCGGATTCCACGGATAAATCATTTCAGGGCAAGCTTCATCCGCGCAAATCCGCGGTCAGCTTACTTTCCTTTCGCTTCTGACGCCAATTTTCACGGTTTTCCTTGACAGGGGCCGGTTTCGCAAGTAGATACTGTCGCCTACAGGTTCTGACCTGGCGAGGAGCGAGCATGAACAAGGGAGATCTGATCGAGAAAATTGCGGCCGCCCACGGGATCAGTAAAACCAGCGCGGGAGGCGCCATCGACACAATCATTAGCGCGGTCACGTCGGCGCTTAAAAAAGGCGACCGGGTGACGCTGGTAGGATTCGGCACCTTCTCCGTCTCGCAGCGTAAGGCGCGCAACGGACGCAATCCGCAGACCGGCGGCGTGATAAAGATTGCCGCACGGAAGGTGGCCAAGTTTACTCCAGGCGTGGAGTTGAAGAAGGCCGTCAATAAGAAGTAACTGAATCCAAGCCGACAGCGTTTGCGATCCGCGGCGGTGCGAAAAGTACTGCCGCATTTTTGTTGGGCGCGATCCAAATGGATTCCCACCGTTTACGTTGCACCACTGACATCGTTGCTGAGATGTCTTCTACGTGGGGCAGTCCGGGCGCAGGTTGAATCCTTTCCTCCCGGGCAGAATCCAATGGCTCCCGGTCAAGTTTGGGCGGCGCGATTTGTCGCAAGCGGAACTTTTCCGGTAGAATTGAGCTTAGCGATCAATGAGTTAGGAGTCCTATGAAGGCAGCCATCCATCCGGCTTATGACGAAGTACGCGTGCACTGCGCATGCGGCAACACATTTATGACCCGTTCGACCCACAAAGGCGACATTAACGTGGAAATTTGCTCCGCGTGCCATCCGTTCTTCACCGGCAAGCAGAAACTGGTGGATACCGCGGGCCGAGTCGAGCGCTTCCGCCGCAAGTATGCCAAGTCCGACGCGGGCAAGGCAGAAGCTGCGAAGACCGAGGCAGCCAAGAACTAACATTTTTTAAGGATGTGAGGAAGAGCCTCCGCTGCGGCGGGGGCTTTTGCTTTTGGACCCCGGCTCGGAAAGTCATTAACCGTGGGGCCGAGGCTGCGCCTCACCTGCTGTTCTCGGTACTGAACTCGGTTTTATCCCCACGCTACTCAGCGCTGAAGAGTCTGTGCGAGAACCGTGCCGTCCCTAAAGGGACTCACTCTCATTTCCTACTCTACCCAGGATTCCGCTTCGCTCCATCCTGGGCTAACTGCACCTCCGCCCCTATGGGGCTCGATTTCCGCGCGGTCTACTCCACCGACGAAAACGAAACTGAGAAATCTCACATACCCTTCAAGGCTGGGCTGTGGCCCCGTTGGGCCGGCTTCTGATATTGTGCTAGAACGTGGTAGCGACCGTGAAGCGGAACGTCTTGCGCGGCTCGCGCAACAAATAACTAGGCTGATAGATGGAGATCGCCTGGGCAAAGGTGTAGTCGCCGGCTGCTCCCGCAGGGAACATGCTGCGGGTAATCGGCGTTGGCGAACTGACGGTTTCGTCAATGCGCAACGGGTTATAGGCGTAATAGATGCGAAATGGCGCGTTCACCACCGGCATGATGACCTGCAACTCCAGACCGGTCGACATGCGCGGCTGGTAATTGGTGCCCGACACCGGTTTGAGTTCCCCCGTGAACGGTATGGTGGAACCGCCGGCACAGGTGAAACTGGACGTTAAGAACGGGCAGCCGAAAACGGTGGTCTGCAGCGAAGTTACCTGCGGTCCGGCAATCCGCAGTTGCGATTCGTTGGAGATGAAGTCGAAACCAGTATCTACGAATGCGGCAACAGTGACCGGTCCAATGATAGGCACGCGGTACTCGATGTTATTGACCAGGTTAGTGTCGCCACCGGGGAAGATAATCTGTTCCACCGGAATGGTGATGTTGTAACCGCCGCGCCGTGGATTGGTCGGGTCCAATGGAACTATGGACCCATCAGGGTTTTGCAGCGGAATGGTGACGGCGCTTGGGAAGAACGCAACCGGGGAAATGGCGCGAATGTCGAAGCCGCGGATGTCGGTGTCGCCGCCCATATAGAAGCGGTCGAAGGGCGGGGCCACCTGGCCTCCGTAGCCCGAGATCCATGAACCCAGCAGCCGGAATCCCAAGGTATTCCGTCCTTTGTTCACCGGGCGAAATTTCTTCCACTCGGCCACCGGCTTGATGTAATTCACGTTTCCGCCCAGACCGGCAAATTCAGTGGCAATGTAAAAACTTTGTCCGGAATGTGGACGCTGCGGATTGTCGATCCGGTTGTACGAAAAGTTCGGAATAACTTTGCTGGTGATAATGCCGTTCAGGGCATTGGGGCCGGAGATGCCACGGAAAGCCAGGGTCTCAAAATAATCGGACGACGCCTGGCTATAGGTGGTGACCGATGAATCGTCGATCGAATAGGTGATACCCACCCGCTTGAACGACCGCTTAATCGGATAAGTCAGCGATGTCGTAGCGCCGGTGCTGGTCTGGGTGAAGTTCTGCAGCAAGGCCTGGTAACTCGCCGGCAAGGTGACTGTCTGGTTTAGCTGGATGGAGGTCAATGCCGCCTGATTGTAGTTGTAGCTGCGGTGGTACACGGACCAACCGAACTGCAGCGGGCGGTCAAACAGATAAGGCTGGGTAAAGGAAAGGGTCTCGTTCTTTTGGTACTGCCCGATCTGGAATTCTAAACTGAGGCTTTCGCCCTTGCCGAACAGGTTGTTGGTGCTGTAGTTCAGGCCGATAAACCCGCCCGCCAGTCCGCTGACGCCGCCGGTGAGGCCGATGCTGTTCTTGCCTTTTTCCTTCACCTTCAGGGTGATGTCAACCGTCGAGTCCTGAACGTTCTGCTTGATTTCGGAGTCCTGCTCGGGCTTGAGTTCCTGGAAGTACTGCAACTGGTTCAAGCGCAGCAAACTCAGTTCCCACAAATTGCCGTTGTAAACCTGGCCTTCTTCCAGCGCCAGCTCGCGGCGAATGACCTTGTCGCGGGTGGTGGTGTTGCCCTGGAATTCAATGCGCCGGACGAAGAATTGCTTGCCTTCATCGACATCGATGCGGAGGCTGATGGTCTTCTTTTCATCGTCGGCTTCGGTGTTGGGCACCGGCGTGAAGTTGATGTAGCCGAGTGCGGAGTAAGCCTTGCGCAGCGACTCCAAGCCTTTGCGGATAGCTTCTGTATCGAACACATCGCCATCCTTGATCTTGAAGAGCGCGCGCAAGCCCGCGGTGTTGGTCACCGCCTTGTTCCCGCTGAAGGTAATCTCCTTCAGGCGATAGCGTTGGCCTTCTTCCACCGGCAAAGTGATATCGACAGCCTTGCCGGGAGACGGCTTGAACGGCCAATACCACTTGACTCCGCTGGTGTCGTGGATCTGCGTCTTGGGATCGGCGACCAAAGCTTTGAAGTAGCCTTTGGTCTGGTAATAGTAGCGGACGCGCTCGGCATCCTCACTGAGCTTGGTGGAATCGTAGGTGCGCGGAAATAGATTTTCGAGGAAGATCGAGTGCGGAATGCCGATGGGCTTCAGGTTCTTCATCGCGCTGCGAAGTTCGCGCGAACTGATGGCCTTGTTTCCCTCGAAGATGATCTTTGCCTACCTTGACTTTGGGACCCTCTTTCACTACGAACGTCAGCGCAACCGCGGCGGGAGGAATGGGACGGACTTCCGAGGTAACGGTTGCGAACTGGTGGCCGTGCGCGGCCAGCAATTCCTTAATGACAACTTCAGCGCGCTTTACTTTGGTCGGATCGTATTGACTCTCCTGGGTAAGTCCGACCTTTCGTTCCTTGAACTTATCGAGGACGTCGCTCTGCGAGACGGAGCTCAAGCCTACATACTTGATTTCGCGGATGGTTGGCTTTTCCTTGACGTAGACATGGATGATCCAGCCCTTGGCGGAGGCCTCGCGCTCAATTCGCAGATCGTCAAAATAGCCAGTGTTCCAGAGAGAGTTAAAGTCGCGTTCCAGGGCGGCCTGGTCGTAAACGTCACCGGCCTTGGTGAACATGCGGGCGCGGATGGTCTCAGCCGGAATTCGGCGATTGCCCTGGATTTGGATGGACTCGATCACGCCCTGTTGCGCCACGCAGGTGCCGGCAAGGAGAAGGAGAGCGAAAAAGACACTGATCGCCGTGGCACAGCAGCGGGCCCCGCGGACGAACAAGACCGCGGGTCTTACCTGAAGATGGCAAGAAATGACGAAACCTCAGTACAGGTTAATGAAAGCGCAATTATACGGTACGGGTGCACTGGTTCGGAAACCTGTCGCCCTGCGTGTATGCGGCGGATGGGAACCCTAACCCTTGCTGGGAGAGGAAGTTTCGGGAACTCGCTCGACCTCGACGAGAGTGGAGTAGAAGGTAGCACCACCACCTAGATCGGTGAGCCGGTCCGATGTCAATACATTGATGTTGATGCCGGCTTCGGACAACTTTGCCCATCCCAACCGGGCGCCGACAACGCCGGCGGCCACTGCTCCGTCGACGCGGGCGTGCAGGAAAATCTCACCGCGCTGGTTGTAGATACGCACCCTGTCGCCATCGACGATGCCGCGGCGCTCCGCATCGGCGCGGCTGATTTCCAGCTCATGCTGTCTCTCCATCTTCTGCACGCTGGGCAAATTGACGAAGGTCGAGTTCAGAAAGTTGTCGGCCTTGCGAGCGAGAAGTTCGAGGGGGAAGGCTGCTGTCGCTGGCTGGTGACGGGATTCTTGCGGAGGGACAAAGGAGGCAACCGGGTCCATCCCGAACGGGATTAACGCTGGATCGTAGAGCCGTGCCTTTCCGTTGGGGGTACAAAATCCCTTTGCGAAGGGCAACCACGGCCGGTCACTTTCGTCGCCGTGGTGGTTCAAACGCAGGTGAGGGTCGCTTTCCAGGCGCTCGCGAGTTATTCCCTTCAGCTGCGGGACGTCGGACGCCAAAGCAACGTCGATCATGGTGTCGACGGATTCGCGGAAGCATTCGTCCTCGAATCCCATGCGCAGGGCCAACTCGCGAAAGAACTCCACGTTCGATTTGCACTCGTCCAGCGGCTCAATCGCAGGCTGCGAGACTTGCAGGTAGTAGTGGCCGTAGGCCTGGACCAGGTCCTTGTGCTCGAAGAACGTGGTGGCTGGTAGAACCAGATCGGCGAAGTCGGTAGTATCGGTGAGGAACTGCTCGTGAACAACCGTAAACAAGTCTTCGCGCTTTAGCCCTCGCCTGACCAGATTCTGATCGGGGCAGACGGCCGCGGGATTTGAGTTGTAGACCATCAGGGCCTTAACTGGAGGGTCGTCGATCTCAGTTAACGCCCTGCCGAGCTGCACCATGTTGATGGTGCGGGCCGAGCGCGCCAGCGGACTCTTTTGCATCAGGTCATGCCGTTCCATGGCGGCGCGGTCGAGCTGAAAGCCGCCACTGGTGGACAGTTGCAGCCCGCCGCCGACTTCCTTCCACGAGCCTGTGATAACAGGCAGCATGCATACTGCACGTACGGCAGCGCCCCCATTCTGCGAACGCTGGATGCCGTAATTCAGGCGGATCGCGGCTGGACGCGTGGTGGCGTATTCGTGTGCCAAACGCTCGATGTCGTCTTTCGAAATTCCCGTCCAGCCCGAAACGCGCTCGGGCGTGTACTCCGGCAGCCGCTTCAGCAGTTCATCGAAACCTTCGGCGTAGCGCGCGATGTAATCCTGATCGTGCAAGCCATCGCGAACAATCACGTGCAGCAACCCGAGCGCCAAGGCAACATCGGTACCCGGATTGATGGGAATGTGCCAATCGGCAAGCCGGGCAGTGCGGGTGCGATAAGGATCAATGACCACCAGCTTGGCGCCGTTGCGCCGCGCTTCGTCGATGAACGGCCAGAGATGGACGTTGTTGCCGTGAATGTTCGCGGCCCACGCGATGATGTACTTGGAGTGGCGGAATTGCTCCGGCTCGGTCCCAATCTTGCGACCGTAGATGGAGATGATGGCGTCGCCGCCGGCCTGCGAGCAGATACTGCGATGCAGTTGCGACGCACCCAGTCGATGAAAGAAGCGCATGTCCATGGAGGAGTTCCCAAGCACGCCGATATTGCCTCCATAGGAATACGGGAGGACCGCCTCGGGGCCGAACTCGTCGCTGATGCGCTGCAGACGCGACACAATTTGGTCGAAGGCTTCGTCCCAGGTGATGTGCTGGAAAGCGCCTTCGCCGTGAGCGCCCTTCGGCGCGATTCTCCGCATGGGATAGAGAACGCGGTCAGGCGAGTACACGCGATCAAGATACTTCGCAACTTTTGCGCACAGGAAACCTTGCGTGACCGGATGCTCGGGATCGCCCTGAATTCGCGTAGCGCGTCCGTCCTCGACTGTGATGAGCACAGCGCAAGCGTCAGGGCAATCGTGCGGACAGGCGGCATGGACCACTTGTTTCATACGGCTGTAATTGCTGGAACGATTATCCCACGAAGCGCGAAAACCAAGCAGAGCGGGGGCGCGCCGGACTTTGTCGGTGCGGTGTGGGACGAAGCGCTCGTTGGGCGGGACAAGACGCAGCAAAGCTCGTTGACTAATTCAGTTCCCGCTTGCCTTCACTCCCCCTGACGGGAGTATGATTTCAACACCCATCTGGCCGCCCGAGCACTACAAAGGGGGACAAGGCACATGGTAAACAAGCTTTTGGCAGTCCTGATCGTTCTGACCACGGCGGCGTCGCTTCCGTCGGGAGCGAAGATGCGCGGCCCCTCCACCGCTGAAGAACGGGCGCGCGCGGTAGAATACGTGCGCAGCCTGGAAGAAAATCCGCTCGCCAAAGACAGCCTCGAGAAAAGAATGTGGCTGACGGAGTGGATCGTGGAAGTTCCCGACTTCACGGTCAATGCATGTTGCAAAGAGCTCGACTCGCTCGACAAGGTGAACAACACCTATTCCAATCAACTGCGCATGCAGGTAATTTATTCGCAGGCGGCATTTCTGCTGCAGCATCCCGAAGAGAAGAACACCGCTGCCATTCAGGCGGCCGGGCTGGCAGGGACGCTGCGCGCGTATCGTGCGATCCAGCGTTTTGATCCCGCGGTGAAGTATCCGGTGCTGGACAATCTGATCACGCTGGAACAACGAGGCAAGCTGCAACAGTACGTGCAGAAAAAGAAGTGCAAGGAGAATTAGACCTGCGAATTTCTGATTGCTTTCCAGGGGCGCGACAGTCGCGCCCTTTGTTATTTTTACAGCGCCCGCGAGCGCTGCCGGATGTTTTTGACGCGACCCGCGTGAAAGCCTAGAATCTGGCCAGAGGCCCTTATTCATTGCGTCGTGGCAGAGAAGGGCTGTCTTGACCGGAGGACTTTATGTTTGGTGGAAAGCTAGGTTTGCCCGAGCTGCTGGTCATCGTAGCCATTGCCCTGCTCATCTTCGGTCCTAAAAAGCTGGGAGAATTGGGCAAGGGCCTGGGCGAAGGCATTCGCAACTTCAAATCGTCGATGAACGAGAATAACTCGGCGACGACAACCCCGCCCCCGAATCCGACGGAAGACAAGAAGTCGTAGCTGCGCGGTTGTGCCGACTACGTTTTGAGCAGCTGAAAATTCGAACCGCGGATTCCTCTGCTCGGACCGAAGTCCTCGGTCGGGATGACACCCGCCGTCCCACTGAGTCCGTCAGAGTAACTCCCCACCGGTAGCATCTTCGGCGGCGCGCAACATGCGATACACTCGCGGCACCGGAAGTCCCACCACATTGAAGTAGCAGCCGTCGATGCGCTCGACCCAGCGCGAAGCCATACCTTGGATCGCATAGGCTCCAGCTTTGTCGATCGGCTCGCCGCTAGCGACGTAATCTGCGATCTCTTGCTCCGTGAGCGGACTGAAGGCCACCTGCGTAATTTCTGCTTCGGTCTGCTCGAAGCCTGGCACCACCAGGCAAACTCCCGTGATCACCTGATGAATGCGTCCAGAGAGCAGGCGCAACATGCGAGCAGCATCGGTCTGGTCGGCTGGCTTCTCCAGCAGATGTTCGTCAACCACCACGACGGTGTCAGCGCCCAGCACTGCGCTGTCAGGATGCCGGGCGAACACCGCGCGTGCTTTATCGCGGGCCAGCCGTTGCGCATAGTCCACGGGCTCCTCGTTTGCGGCGGGCTGCTCGGCGACCTGGGCAGGATCGACGGTGAAAGGGATGGCCGCGTTGCGTAACAGCTCAGAACGGCGTGGGGAGGCAGAAGCAAGAACCAGAGACATGCATTCTGATTGTATCCAGCGAACTCGATCAAAAGCATCCCATCCCCGTCTGTGCACGTCTGATGTGGAGTGAAAGCTGCAAGTCAGATTCTTTCTTACGGCGCTACGCTGCCCGGCAGGGAAGCCAAATTTCGCGTGTGGGCGCCGATGCCGCGCGCGATCACGCTTCGACTGATGCGGACAGGCGACGGCCCGCGCGACATTCCGATGCGCCGCGATGGCGAGGATTTCGTCGCCAGCGCTGCGGCCGCGGCTGGTGACCGCTACGCCTATATTCTCGACGATGACACGCCAATACCTGATCCGGTCTCACGGCTGCTACCGGAAGGCGTGCACGGCCCGTCGGAGATCGTCGATTCTGCGACGTTCCAATGGAACGACGATGAATGGCGCGGCCTGGCTCTCCGCGATTACGTCATTTACGAGTTGCACGTTGGGACGTTCACGCCCGAAGGCACATTCGATGGCGCGATTGCCAAACTCGACTACCTGAAGCAACTGGGGATCACGGTTATCGAGGTGATGCCGGTAGCGGCATTTCCGGGCACGCGCAATTGGGGGTATGACGGCGTATCGCCATATGCGGTGCAGGCGAGTTACGGTGGCCCCGACGGCCTCCGGCGTTTTGTCGACGCGGCGCATAGCATCGGGCTCGCGGTGATTCTCGACGTGGTCTACAACCATCTCGGCCCGGAAGGAAATTACCTGCGCAAATTTGGCCCGTACTTCACTGCGCACCACAAGACACCGTGGGGCGAGGCGGTGAATTACGACTCGGCGGGCTGCGAGCATGTGCGGCGATACGTGGTGGAGAACGCGCTGTACTGGATCCGCGAGTACCACCTCGACGGCTTGCGACTGGATGCGGTGCAGACCGTCAAAGATGATTCGGCGAAACACATCCTTGCCGAAATTCAGGAGCGTGTGCAGGCGTTGGCTCGCGAGTTGGGACGCACCGTCAGCGTAATCGCCGAGACCGACGAAAACGATTCGCGCTACACACGGGCGGCGGCAGACGGCGGCTACGGATTGGACGCGGTGTGGAGCGACGATTTTCATCACGCCGTGCACACGTATTTCACCGGTGAGCGAGAGGGCTATTACGCGGGCTTTGGCGACCCCGCCCAAATCGCGCGTGCGTTGCGCGAGGGGTACGTTTTTCAAGGCGAGCACTACCCGTTCTGGAATGCTCAGCGCGGGACGAGCGCGAAGGATGTACCGCTGCCGGCCAATGTTATCTGCCTGCAAAATCACGATCAGGTGGGCAACCGCGCTGAGGGCGAACGACTTAGCGCAATTGTTCCACGTGGAACATTGAAGCTGGCAGCGGTCCTGCTGCTGCTGGCCCCGCACACCCCGCTGCTGTTCATGGGTCAGGAGTCCGACGAGAAAGCGCCATTCCAATTTTTTGCCGACTTTCAGGATCCCGACCTGCGCAAGGCGGTCAGCGAAGGGCGTCGCAGCGAGTTCAAGGATTTCGACTTCAACGAGGTACCCGACCCCGAAGATCCGGCGACGTTCGAGCGGTCGAAACTAACCTGGACGAGTGCACCCGAAAATCTCGCCATGCTCGAGTGGTATCGGCGGCTCTTGCAATTGCGCAAGCAGTACGTGACCGACAGCGAGCGCACAGCGGACTCGCAGTACGCGCACGGTGTACTGAGCATGCAGGTTCCGGCGGCGAATCCGCAGATCCTCGTGCAAGCCGCGCTGAAGCACGGAATGTCACTACCCGAAGTTCAAGCCGGTTGGCGCGAAACGCTTTCCTCCGACAAAGACGGCTACAAGGTGCGTGTGCTGGTTCGCTGAGCGTCAGCCGGTGCGTGCAGCCGCCGGCCTCCGCTACTGTAGAATCAAGCTAGCGCTCAGCGACCTCGCATGGATCCGTCACTCATCCGAAACTTCGCGATCATCGCCCATATTGATCATGGGAAGAGCACGCTTGCCGACCGTCTGCTCGAGCTTACCGGCTCGCTGACCGCGCGTGAGATGCAGGCGCAAGTGCTCGACGCGATGGACCTGGAGCGCGAGCGCGGCATCACCATCAAGGCACATTCGGTGCGCATGATGTACCCCGCGGCGGACGGGAAAACCTACCAGCTCAACCTGATCGACACGCCCGGCCACGTCGATTTCAGCTACGAGGTGTCGCGCTCGCTGGCCTCCTGCGAAGGCGCTCTGCTGGTCGTAGATGCATCACAGGGCGTCGAAGCGCAAACCCTGGCCAACGCCTACATCGCTATCAACAACGGCCTGGAGATCATTCCCGTCATCAACAAGATCGACCTGCCCAGCGCCGACATCGAACGCACCAAGGAGATGATCGAAGGCGCAGTCGGCCTCGACGCTTCGCACGCGCTGCCCATCAGCGCCAAGACAGGCATCGGTGTCCCCGAAGTACTGGAGGCGGTTGTCCACCGCATTCCACCTCCCAAGGGACGGGCCAGCAATCAATTGCAGGCGCTCATTTTCGATTCCTGGTTCGATTCCTATCGCGGCGTGGTGGTGCTCGCGCGCGTTATCCAAGGCACCTTATACAAGGGCCAGCGCATTCGGCTGATGTCGAACGGGCGTACGTTCGATGTTGAAACCCTTGGCGTTCTGACGCCAAAGCCGATCGAGATCGAGCAGTTAAGCGCCGGCGAGGTCGGCTTCCTGACTGCGACCATCAAGACGGTTGCCGATTGCAAGATCGGCGACACCATTACTGACGATCATCATCCCGCCATCGAGCCGCTGCCCGGCTTTGAGGAACTGAAGCCCATGGTGTTCGCCGGACTTTACACCGTGGACGCCCACGAACACACGCTGCTGCGCGAAGCGCTGGAGAAGCTGCGGCTCAACGATGCATCGTTTTTCTTTGAGCCGGAAAGCTCGGTCGCGCTGGGCTTTGGCTTCCGCTGCGGATTCCTCGGTCTGCTGCACATGGAGATTATCCAGGAGAGGTTGGAGCGCGAATACAATCTCGACCTCATCACCACCGCTCCCGGTGTGCGCTACAAAATCACCCTCACCGATGGCAGCGTAATCGAGGTGGACAATCCATCGCGCTGGCCTGACCCTAGCGAAATCGCCAAGATCGAGGAGCCCGTCATACTGGCCACCATTCTGACCAACGAAGAATACGTCGGCGGCATTCTGAAGCTAGTGGAGGACAAACGCGGCAAGCAGAAAGGCTTCGAGTACGTAAGCTCCACGCGCGTGATGTTGAATTACGAATTGCCGCTGAACGAGATCGTGCTCGACTTCTACGACCGGCTGAAGACGGTTTCGCGCGGCTATGCTTCGCTCGATTACCATCTCGCTGGAAGTTGGGAGTCGCCGATGGTGAAGCTCGACATTCTGGTCTCCGGCGATCCGGTGGATGCGCTTTCCATCATCGTGCATCGCGACTTCGCTTACGAACGTGGCAAGGCGCTGGTTTCCAAGATGAGGCAGTTGATCCCGCGGCAGATGTTCGAGGTCGCCATCCAGGCCGCGATCGGCGCCAAGATCATCTCCCGCGAGACGGTGGCGGCACTCCGCAAGAACGTGATTGCCAAGTGCTACGGCGGCGATATCAGCCGCAAGCGCAAGCTCTTGGAAAAGCAGAAAGAAGGCAAGAAGCGCATGAAACGGATAGGCCGGGTGGACATTCCGCAAGAGGCATTTCTGGCAGTTCTCCGCGTCGGAGAAGACTAAAGTAATAGTACATAAGGACTAATTCTCTCCACAGAATGGTAATCGGGGGCGCGATTACCATTACCTTCGGCATCCTCAAATTGTGCAAAAAGTCTGACTCCTTGGAGTCTCCGCCGTTCCTCCGAAATTACTCATGGAATATTTACATATCTGCTAACCTCCTGATTCTCCTATTGGTTAATATGCATCAGAAGATGGGCAAAACGCGTAAGTAGCTGAAAGAACGTGCCCTCATACCTTCACGGTTCCGTCTTCCACAAAGTTTTCCACAGAGCTAAGGACGATAGGCCAGCCCCCGCCAACCTGATTACCGCGCGGGCAGGATTGAGAAATGGTAATCGCTCGAAAACTGGTATCTGGTAGGAGGTTATGCTAAATGCTGCTCAATTTCCGTCTCGTAAAAACAAGGAAAGGCCGCATCCAATTGGATGCGGCCTTTGCCCAAATAGACTGGCAAGCCTACTAAGGCTTGGTGGCAGGCGCCGCTGCCGGTTTGCTTGCGGCTGGCGTCGTACCGGCCGGCTTGTTTGCTGCGCTGCCGGCTGGCCTTGGGTTCGCAGGAGCAGCTACGCCCGACTGCGCGTTGTAAGCGTCCACGATGGTCTTGGTCAAATCCACCGACGCCGTCGCCCAAAGCAGCGGTCCCTGCGGCCAGGGATTCGAGGAATCCAGCAGCAACGAGTAGCCACTGGACTTCGCATACTTGTCGATCACGGGCGCCATCTTCTGCAGAATGCGCTGCGCAATTTCGTTTTGCTGCGCTTGAAATTCGTTCTGGGCGTCTTCCGCCGAACGCTGCAAGCTCTTCTGCTTGGTCTCAATCGACTTCACCAGGGTGGCGCGGGCTTCCTCGTTCATTTTGTCGCCCTGGGTGTTGAGCTGCTTCTTCAGGTTCTCTACTTCGGTGTTCAGGTTCTGCAGCTCGCTGCGGCGCGGCTCGAACTTCTTCTGCAGAGCTTCGAAATCGCGGGCTCCTTCGTTGGTGGCCACAATGGCTTGCTGAATGTCGATAATGCCGACTTTGACACCACCGGAAGGGGCCATGGTTGCAGCGGTAGTAGGAGCGGCGGCAGCGCCACCGGGCGTAGTCGCGCCGGTTTGGGCCAGTGCCGAAATCGTCAAAACAATAGCAAGCACGGCGGTGCCTGCGAGCGTGCGCTTCATTAGGTTGGTGTAACTCCTTGAACTGCTCCGGGAATTCCTCAGATGTACCAGCGAACGCGATCATGCTGCGCTCTACTCTGGACAGCCGGAGTTAAGCTCGCTGCTTAGACGCAGCCTAGCCGTTCCCCCCGGCCGGAAGATTCGGCGGTGCGGATACCTTAGATTATAGGGAACTCGCCTTCCCACCGTCAAACCAGGGGGTAGCCCTCTAGCGCGGCAGATTGAATTTCACGCCCCATCCGTCGCTTAACGGACAGACACCAAGGGTGCCAAGCCTCTATGGTAGCGAAATGAACCCGACTGTTACGGGCACCGATTTGATGCGCGATGGTGTGCTGGTAAGTTTCAGCGACGGAATTCATGCCTTCTTCAATACTGATTTCCTGTATTCCCACCGGAACGACGAGGGCAATAAGTCTTTGCCGGATGAGACGGCAGAATCAGCCGGCTGACTCGGACTCGCACTTGTGGCGCTCTTCCCACTCATAGATGGAGCCGTCCGTTACGGAGCATTTTCGCTGTTCTCCGCAGCTATTGCAGGTTGACAGGATGAGAGTGCGCCCGTCGTCTTGGACAATATGGCGAGAGAACCTGTCGCATGAGAGACCGGGAGACATGCTCACCTTCACAGGGCTAATGCGGGCTTGATCAAATTAGCAAAGAGGATTTGGCTGGGTCTGTCTGACGCCAGACATAAGCCGTACCTTCGCCACTGCCCGATGGGGTCTGTGCGGATTCCGCTGATAGGCTCGCGCCCAGCCTAGGAGGCTGTTTCGCAATCGCGCCTTTGATTTTGCCGGTGGTACAAAATGATCGAAGACCAGTCAACCAGCCGCGAAGCGGCGAAAGCGCAGTTAGCCCGGGGCGCAAGCCCCGAGGTGATGGGAAAATTCCCGAGCCGCGTAGCGGCGACGCAGTCTCCGTAGAACACGCAGAACTGTGCTCACAACAAACTCGGTTCACTCCTTTGCAACGATCCGCGTCATCCGCGAAATCTGCGGTTTGCTTTTCTACACTCCGCGAACCGCGCGAAACGCCGCCACACGTTCGCGAACGCTCATCACGTGCTGCGGAAGCTCGAGCTGGGAACCTTCTTCGAGAATCGGGATCAGCTTATCGAACTCCGGCCCGGAGTGTGACCCCGTCAGTGCGATCCGCACCGGATGGAAGAGGTCTTTGCCCTTGGCGCCAGTCTTCGCCTTAACCTCGTTCATGATGGCCTTGAAGCGCTCCGGCGTCATCGGCGAAGGATCGCCTTCCACCAACTGCGCGAACGTAGCCAGCACGTCGTTGGTCTTCGGGGCCGCCAGCACCTCGGCATTGTCGGACGCACCCAGTGCGGCCGTGGCGTCATAATGAAATATGAGGCCCGCCCGTTCGGGAAGCTGGTCAAGCTTGTCCACCGACGGCCCCAGCAGCGCAACCACTTTGCCGAACCACGCAGCCACACGTATGCAAGGGTCCGCAGGGATGAGTGCCGCGCTGATGAAAACCGGTTCAGCTAATTTCTCGATACGCTCCGGCGGGCTTTGCTTAATGTAATGCCGGTTAAGCCAGTACAGCTTCTCCATATCGAAGACCGCAGGCGAGGGAGTAACCCGCTGCAGCGAAAACTCCTTGATCAGCTCTTCGGGAGAAAAGATTTCGCGCGTGCCGCCGGTTGGCGCCCAGCCCAGTAGCGCGAGATAGTTGACCAGCGCCTCAGGCAACACGCCCATTTCACGGAAGTTGGCGATAGACGTGGCTCCGTGACGCTTGGACAGTCGCTCGCGATCGCCCCCAAGAATCGTTGACAGGTGGGCAAACTCCGGCACCGGCCAGCCCAGCGCCTCGTAAAGCGCCACTTGCTTGGGCGTATTGGAGAGATGATCGTCGCCGCGAATCACGTGGGTGATGTCCATCAGCGCGTCGTCCACCACCACCACGTAGTTGTAAACCGGAATTCCGGAGGAGCGCAGGATAATGGGATCGCTGACCACCTCACTGGCAAATTCCACCGGCCCATGCACGATGTCGTGAAAGCGAATGGGGTGTTCGGGAATGCGCAGCCGAACCGCTGCAGCCTCGCCAGTGGCACGCCGCCGCTGGCTCTGCTCGGGATCGAGCGCCCGGCACTTGCCGGAGTAGACGGGCGGCAGCTGATGTTTCAGCGCATGCTCGCGGTCGCGCTCCAACTCCTCTTGCGAGCAGAAGCAGAGATACGCTTTGCCCTCCCTCACCAACCGCTCGGCATGCTCACGATAGAGCTCCAGGCGATCGCTCTGCCGGTAAGGCGCGTGCGGGCCGCCAACATCGGGACCTTCGTCCCAATCGATCCCCAGCCACTTGAGATCGTCGAGCAGCTGGCTTTCAAAGCGCGCTTCACTGCGCGCAACGTCGGTGTCTTCAATGCGCAACACCATGACGCCGCCGGCCTGGCGCGCGAACAGCCAGTTGAAGAGGGCCGTGCGGGCATTGCCGACGTGCAGTTGTCCCGTCGGGGAAGGAGCGAAGCGGACGCGAACCTGGGAAGCGGTCACCCTACGATGGTAACAAGAGCGGGTAGCCAGAGCGAACCAAGGGATGGCGCCAGGGCGGCCGCCGGCCAAATGGCCGCCTAGGCTACGTCGGTGATGGCGGCGGAACCTCGTCGTCGGCAACCGGCTGGCCACTGGTGCGGTGCATCTCGTCGAAGATTTCCCGCATGACCTCGTCGTGATAAGCGCCGTTGTGCATGCGCTCGGCCATCTCCTGCAGGGCCACGTTGAGCACGTGGTAGTGGTGCAGTTCGCGATAGCGCGGATCGCTGGTGACTTCCTTCCACAAACCATGCAGCAGGTCCACATCGGCCTGCCGCATCCGCGGAAGGTGCGGTCCCAGCAGGTATTCGTGTTTGGTTCCATTGGGCTCGGCCACCACCAATCGCATACGCGGACGCGGCTCGGGCAGGCGCTCCCAGGCATCGCCGGTCAGTTTGCCCTGCTCATCCGCGGTGAGCTTGTTCGACAAGCCGCAAACGATTACCGACGAGTGCAAGCGCTGCCCGGTGGCGACAATGCTCTCGAAGATGTCGTTAGTGGGTACCACCAGCAGGGAAACGTGCTTGCCTTCCTTCTCGGCGGCGGTGACCACCGCAGTGAAAAGTTCTTGCTCATACTTCTTGAACACCTCCGAAGTGTCCACCTCTTCGCTGCCACTGAAGGAGTGTTCGCGGTGATAGACGCGCGACGTCATCACCACCACGTCGGTCTTGGTGGTATCCGTTTTGGCCAGCACCTGTCTCAGGTAATACAGGTTGCGAGGATCGCGCACCGCCACCAGGATGTTGCCGGGCCGCACATCCATGGCTTGCCCGCTCAGTTCCCGATCCGTCGCAATGTTGAACTGCTCCAGCCCCGATTCGCCCGAAGCGTGCTGGTACGCGGTGCGGCGCTCGGACACGGTCAGAATAAGGAAGAACACCAGGCTGAAGGACACGCCGGCAATGGTCGCCAGTTGCTTGGTGAACAGGTTGACAATCGCGGTGGAGAACAACAACAGCGAGATGAATCCCAGTCCCAGCGGCACCTCGACACCTCGGATGCGGATGTTACCCGGGCACCTTCCATGCGCGGTTCTCCGGACTGGTATAGCGAAGCACCACCACCGCCAGCGACATGAACGAGAAGCTCCAGATGACGCCGAAGGCATAGAGCGAAGCCAGCAGATAGACGTTCCCGCGGCTGGCCACGATGGTGAAGATCTGCAACCCGACGATCATGTTGATGACGCGGTAGCTGGTGCCAAATCTCTTCTGGGGTTTCTTGAACCAGGTTGTAAGGACGCCGTCTTCCACCATGCGGCTAAGCACGCCGTTGGCGCCCACGATGGCAGTGTTCACCGCTCCCGACAGGATGAGCGCGCCCACGATGACCACGAACCCCTGAAAGAACAGTCGCAGCGTGTAGGGTCCGACCACGTTCATGGCCAGCCCGCTAATCAGGTTCGCATAGTAATCGGGCCGTATCTTGTCAGGAATAATCATCACCGCAAAGAACGAAACCAGCGAGGTGAAGAACAAGCTGTACAGAAAGATCACCAGCCCGGTTTTTTCCAGGTTCTTCAGCTTGGGATGTTCAATCTCGCGATTAATCTGGGCCAGCGACTCCTCGCCGCTCATGGCCAGAACCGAATGCCCGAAACCTACCAGCAACATGATGAGCGGGATCCGCGCCGCCCAAGTCCCCAGCAACCAGCCCAGCGACTCCCGGTCGTGGTGCATGTCTACCGGCGATGGCAACGGCGGCAGTTGTCCACCGTGTTTGAACAATGTAAGCAAGCACCACACGATCAGCAACACCACCATCACGGTGGTGATCTTCATGATTTGCAGGGCGCGCTCGCTGGATTCGTGAATACCCTTAATGTTCAGCCACCAGAAGTAGACCACCACCCCGACAGCAAAAACGGCGGCAAACGCATTGTCGGGAACGTGAATGTTGTAGCCGAGATGGTGGAACGTGTCGTCGAGGAATCCGGCAACGTACTGGCCGGCCGCGACCGCGCTTATCGGACCCGTAAGGATGTAGTCGAAGAGTAGGGCGGAAACTGACAACTTCGCCAACGTCCCGCCCATGGCCTGCTTGACCACGCGGTAGACGCCGCCGCGAACAAACATGGCGCTCGACTCGATGTAGATGGCCCGGACCGCGTAGCTGAACAGCATGACGGCCAACACGAACCAGGGAGCGCTTTTGCCGATGACCTTTTCCGCGTCGCCGCCCACGTAGTATGCCGACGACGCCAGGTCGGAGAGCACAATCGCTGCCGCCCGCCAGAACGAAATGAAAGTCAGCATCACCGAAGTGGCGACGAAGACTTTGATGGCGGGCCGCTGCAGATTCTCGGCTTGAGTGGACATAAATGGTTCGTGCGGACTGCGTTCGGTTCGCGAGAACACTGCAACCGACTACATCAGTGTACTGCCTTGGGCGCCCATCGCTCAGCAGGCGCTTGACCGCATCTCCATTCGATGCTCTACAAAGACACACGGCGGTGCGCTTTGGACGGCCACCTTGAATTTACTTGTTTCCTGCTGGATTGTCAGCAACTGGAGCGGGCGTTACCATCCGGATCGCGTGTGCGATCCCATGCTCGCCTAATCGCAAGCTGTCAGGTAAGTCCTGCTGATGCGATCGTGCCAGCATAGTGTATCCACATCCACGAACGCCCACAGCAGCCCCATCATGACCGAGGCCGCCGAGAAATAAAGGGCGATGACCCGGTGGCGGCGCTCCCGCAGGCGCGGTGATTTTCCCTTGAAGGTGCTGAGGCGAACTTTAGCGATACGCATACCTGCGGTGGCTCCGCCATACACCAGCAGCAGGTACTGATAGGCCGCCCATAGCACGACCGCCATCCCGGCTGCGGTCAACAGCACTGGCTTGCTGAGGGCCAAGCCGGGCAGCATGCGGTGTCCCACGACTGCGAAGATGGTGGCGCCGGCGACTACGAGGAGACCGTCCAGCACGCCCGCATACAAGCGGCGCGCCACCCCGACAGCCCGAAAAGGAAGATCGACGTTGTCCGCGTGGGTGGAGACTGCCGGCGTGCTGGGTCCGAACTGCAGGCCGTCGAGAAACGGCGTGGTAGGAAACGCTTCCAGCTCTTCCGGCACGTCGAGTATGCGCGGCTGCTCCGGCAGCACCGGATCGGCCAGGCGATGGACCATGTCCGGCGTCCCCGCAACCTGGCGCGGAAAAGCGATGACTTTGCGCTGGGGCCTGGGACGAGGCGCGGCAATCCGCGGCGGTTCCGGGTCAGCCGCTGTCCCAGGTAGTTCCGTGGACTCCAAAGACGATGCTTCCGCCGGCGCTGCCACTTCCGGAGCCACCTCGCAGACCTTCAGCTTGGTAGCCACGCTCTCGAGAATTTGCGCAATATCTGCACTACCGGCCTCGGGAATCGCGGCCTCAGGAACCTGTCTCTCCTGCTCCAATTCCTTCGTGGCCCGGATCGCCGAGGCCGACATGTCGGATTCAGGCGGCGGGAAGGGGAAACGCATGGTGTATGCGCCCTCAATACGGCGCCCACGGCGCGTGCGGTAGCCGTCCACGCGGGCGTGAATTTCCTTCCGCCAGATTTCAGCGGCGGGCTGCGATGAACTTCCAGATGCTTCAGAACTCAAAGTCCGTGCGTCGGTCATGGAGTGGCGCAACTATCCTTCTACCCGCTCGCTGGCGCGACGCGCGGTGCGCCTGCCATGCGACACGGGTGAATCATGAATGAAAAATGAGAAAAAGAGGTCGCCACCTCGCATCCCTGAGGCGTGCCGGGCCGTGTGCCCGATTGCGAATATCGCGCAACCAGTCAACACCAGACGGGTTTAGGAGAAAATCCAGAGCAGCGTGGAACCAGCGCAAGCGATGGCGTTTTACCTCGCCGTAGGCAACGTGCTAAGTTGCAAGGTTCTACTCAATTCAACCCAGCCGACGAGGGGACGCACCCTTTTTCGATGATTGCCCGCACTCGAATGATTATCACGGCGCTGGTGGCATGTCATCTGTTTCTACAGCCCAGCGTGTTAACCAGCCAGTTGCGTCCAGCGGAGCAGCCTTCTAATCCGGCGCAAACCGAGGCGTCGCCCAGCTCCTCCCCGTCCAATCCGTCTCCCGCGCAACCGCAATTGCCCAGCGACTCAACCTCCGATGCCGGCGCGCCGCAGCAACTTCCGCCCGCCAAGTCCGGAGTTACGGTCAAGACCGACGCCGGCCAGGAAGACGAAGATACCGAGCAGATCATTCAGCAGGTAATGCAGTTGGAAGATGACGAGCAGGAGTCCGGCCCACAGCGCCCATCCATGAACGTTCCCCTGGGCCGCAATGAAGTCCTGATCCGTGGCGACGAACAGGAAAAGAACCGGGATATTTACAAGGCACGCGGGCACGTCGTGATGCGATTTCGAACTTACACTCTGCACGCTGACCAGATCACCTACGACTCCACCAGCGGGCAAGTTACGGCCAACGGACACGTCATCTTCGAAGGCGGCCCGCACAACGACCGTCTGGTCGGAACGCACGCCACCTACGACATCAGCCGCGACACCGGGACCTTTTACGACGTGACGGGATCGAGCGGAGTCAAGGTCAAGAACAAGGAGATGTACCTCGTTTCCTCGACGCCGTTCTTCTATACCGGGAAAGTTGTAGAAAAGCTGGGCCCCGATCAGTATCGGGTCAATCACGGCTATATCACTTCCTGCCAATTGCCCAAGCCCAAGTGGCAGTTCAACTCCGAAACCTCCTTCATAGAAATGGGCGCCGATGCCACCTTGCATCACGCCACCTTGCGAATCCACGGCATCCCCGTGTTCTATTTCCCCTGGGTAGAGCAGCCGGTGGATAACCTGGGACGCAAGAGCGGGTTTCTGTTGCCCGTCGTCGGCCAGTCGAATACCCGCGGCACCATCCTTGGAGACGGTTTCTATTGGGCAATCAATCGCAGCAACGACGCCACCATCGGGGCTTCGTATTACTCCGCGCGGGGATGGGCACAGCACGGCATCTTTCGCTCCATGGGCTACAACTATCAGTTCAAGGCTGAGTATTTTGGGGTGATCGACGAGAAAGGTGCCCCGCAGGGGCAACCGAATCCGGGGCAGAAGCAGGGTGGCGAGGAGCTCCGAGCCAATGGTTCCATCATGCTCCCCGACGAATGGCGCGGTGTGCTGTCTCTCGACTACCTCAGCTCTTATTTATTTCGCGCGGTATTTGCCCAGGGTTTCAGCGTACTGTCGGTCAGCTCTGAGGTGCGCTCCGCTGGATTTCTCAGCAAGAACTGGAACGGATATGCGCTGGGTGCGCTTATCTCCCGCTATCAGTCATACCAGAGCGCGACTCCAGGCGAAGTGATCGAGATCTGGCACTACCCCACCTTCGAGTTTTCCTCCGTCGAACGTCCCTTCAGCCGCACCAACTTCGTGTACGCCTTCGACGCTGCTGCGGAAGGCGTTTCTCGCAATGAAATTGGGTTTTCCACGGCACCCGTGGTCGGACGCCTCGACGCCCATCCCTATGTTGCTTTGCCCGGGTTCTTCCGGGGCTGGACTTTTCGACCCCAAGTCGGAGTGCGGGAAACCTATTACACCCAGCGGCTGCAGAGCGCAAGCGCGGGTGAGGTCGCGGTCGGGACGGCCATCGACGATCCCATCAATCGCAATGTTTTCTCCGCCTCGATGGAGATCAGACCGCCCGCGGCATCGAAAATCTTCGATCGCAAACTCTTTGGCTACGTGATGAAGCATACGATCGAGCCGCAGGTGGTGTATCGCTACCAGGGCGGCATCGACAACTTCAGTGAGATCCTTCGTTTTGACCAGCGCGACATTCTGGCCGATACCAATGAAATCGAATATGGCGTCGTCAATCGTCTCTTCGCCAAGAAGACGAGTTCAACCTCCGAATGCTTTGATCATCCGAAATATGATCTTCTTTCCCAGGCCGTGGAAACTGAACTGAAGGGCGGGGAGATAGCCGAAATGAAGCCCGAGACCTGCGATGACAAGCAGGGTCCGGCGCGGGAAGTCGTCACTTGGGAACTCGCACAGAAGTATTTCTTCGACCCGACTTTTGGCGGGGCCTTGGTGCCGGGTCAGCGAAACGTATTCGATACCACCGTGGATCTCACCGGCATCGCGTTTCTCACCGAGCCCCGGCGCTTTTCGCCGATCATCTCCCGCATCCGCATGCAGGATGCAAAAAGCGACATCCAGTGGGCGCTGGACTATGACCCCGTGCTGAATCAGTTGAATGCCAGCACGCTCTTCGTGGGCCGAAGGCTGGGCGATAGCGGCACCTGGTACGTTGCCGGTGGACAATCCTACATGCGCGAGCCGGCGGAGTTGGTCCCCATCGCCGGTCAACCTAGTCTGGGCGTCGGTATCTACAACCAGTACCGGGTCATGCTTCAGTATGGCAATATCAGTCGGGCCGGCTTGAGCACTGCGGTGGCCTTGGCCGTGGATGCTCGTCTTAGCTACGTCCAGTCGGCGGTCGTCCAGACCAACTACAACTGGGACTGCTGTGGTGTCACCTTCGAATACACCCGCTGGGCTTATGCCCCTACCATCAGCAATGAAAACGCTTACCGCTTCTCGTTCAGCCTGTCTAACATCGGCACCTTCGGCACCATCCGACACCTGCAAAGACTGTACTGACGCGCAACCTCCTCGCCGGCATAAGTGTCTTACAATTGAACGATGTCGGCAGCAGGTTCCAATCTTTCCGTTCCCGCCGAGGGTCTCGCGGCCAAGTCTCGTGCTCTGGCGGAGCATCTGCGCTCGCTCGGGCGGCTGCTAGTGGCCTATTCCGGCGGAGTAGATTCCGCCTACCTGGCTTGGGCGGCGCACCGTGAGGTAGGGGGGCAGATGTTGGCGATACTGGCCGACTCTCCCAGCCTGGCACGCTCACAAATGCGTGATGCCGTCGCCTTCGCCGGCGAGCAGGGAATACCGTTGAGCGTGGTCGCCACCGCAGAGATGGAACGTCCCGAATATCTGCGCAATGACGCGGCACGATGCTATCACTGCAAAGACGAGCTATTCACCGTAATGGAAGCGCAGCGGCAGGAGTTGGGGTTCGATACCATTGCCTACGGCGTCAACCTCGACGATCAAGGTGACTTCCGGCCCGGTCAGCAAGCGGCGCGCCTGCATCGTGTAGCGGCGCCATTGCTCGCAGCGGGATTTACCAAGTCCGACATTCGGCATCTGGCGTCCCATGCCGGCCTGCGTATTTGGGACAAACCTGCCTCGGCGTGTCTATCTTCCAGGATTGAGTACGGACGTCCCGTGACCCGGGAGGCCCTCTCTGCGGTGGAGCAGGGCGAAGATGCGCTGCGCGAGCTAGGTTTCCGGCAGGTGCGGGTTCGCCATCACGGCGAGATTGCGCGCATCGAGATCGCCCGCGAAGAGTTGCCGCGCGCCCTGACCATGGAAATGTCGGCCGAGTTCACGCGAATCTTCAAAGCGCTGGGATTCACCTACGTCACCCTCGATCTGGAAGGATTCCGCTCCGGCTCGATGAATGCATTGCTGCCGGTAGGTACTCTGCTGAAAACCGCAAAGGTGGATTGAAGCACCCGAACCTCCGCAAGCTCGGTAGTGTCTCAGTTTCAACTGTGGGAAAACGATTTAAGGTAAAGCGGGCCCTCAGGCCCGCGTCCGAAGCGAGGAGAATTCCAGTGCCTTCAGGCACGGTACAAGTCCGTTCCCTTCCGCCCCCTCCGGGGCTCTCACTCAAGAGGACTGCCTTTGACGCGGACCCTTCGGCTGGGCTCAGGGCGAGCTCTGAAGGTCCGCTCCACCGAAATTCACCAATCACAATTCAAACTGAGGCACAACGGCAACTACTCCGCGAGTGCTGAAAAAACGCTCGCCGTGAGATAATCAAGGCTCAGGTTCTAGCTTCGAAGGTGGTTTTCATTTTGCTCTTGAGACGATTGGCTGTCCTCTTGCTATTGCTGTGCGCCGTCTGTTCGGCGCAGTCGAATTCAACCGCTGCTTCGCCCGATCTGACCCAGAAGGTGCAACGTCAGGTCCGCTCCTATTTCAATATTCCTCCTGAGGTAGACGTCAAACTGGGACCGCTGACTCCCAGCGAATTTCCTAACTATGACAATCTGACCATCACGCTGAGTCATGGAGGAAAGTCGCAGTCCGTCGATTTCATCGTCTCCAAGGATGGCAAGAGCCTTATCCGCCTGACTAAGATGGACCTCACCAAAGACCCCTACGCCGAGACCATGAAGAAAATCGACCTCGCGGGCCGGCCAGTGCGGGGCAATCCCGACGCCAAGGTCACCATTGTGAACTACGACGACTTCGAATGCCCATTCTGCGCGCGCATGCATAGCACCCTGATGACCGAGATCCTCCCGCAATACGGGGACAAGGTAAAGATCGTCTACAAAGATTACCCGCTGTCGATGCATCCTTGGGCGCAACACGCCGCGAACGACGCCAACTGTCTGGCCAAGGAGAGCAACAAGGGTTACTGGGAGTTCGCCGACTACGTGCATGCCAATCAACATGTCATTAGCGGCCCTCAGAAGGACGTGCAGCAGGCCTTCGGTGAACTGGATCGCCTGACCTTGGATATCGGCAAGAAAAATGGCGCTGATCCCACTAAACTGCAGGCGTGTGTAAAAGCCCAGGCGGACGGCGCCGTAAAGTCTTCGATGGCCGAGGGGGACGCGATTGGGGTTAGTGCGACTCCGACCATGTTTGTCAACGGTGAACGGCTGGAAGGGGCACTGGATGCCGACCAGGTAAAGGCAGCCTTGAACCAGCAGTTGCTGGCCGCGGGAGTGCAGCCACCCCCGCCGGTTTCGCCGCCGACTGCATCGCCCGCCGCCCATTCCGATCCATCAACGCCACCAATGCCGCCGGCGCCCGGCAAATAGGATGCGGAGCCGGTGAGGCAAGTCGAGTCGCGCGGCATGGTGTCCAGCCTGTTCCCGATCTCATAGTTGCGCACGCCGTTTTCGAAGGAGCGGAGTTTGAAATTGAAACGCAAGAGTATAGCGAGTCTCGCGATCCTGGCCACTCAGTCGCTGGCTCTTGTCCTGTTGATCGCAAGTGCTGGCTGTTCCGGTAAGCAGGACGGTGGAGATGTAATGGCCAGCGTAAACGGCCGCAAGATTACCCGCACCGAAGTGGAGAAGTATTTCGATAATCAGACCGCGGAAGCGCCGCAAAAGCCGAGCGTGGAGCAGGCTGACAGCTTGCGATTGAGCATCCTCCGCGAGCTCATCGATAACGAGATCCTGATGCAGCGCGCGGAAAAGCTGGGTCTGCTGGCAACCGACGAAGAAGTGAACAGCAAGCTGGCGGAGATCAAAGCGCCCTACACCCAGGAAGAATTCGATAAGCGTTTAAAAGAGCGCAAACTGACGCTCGACGACTTCAAGCGCGACCTGCGCCGGTCCATCACCGTCGACAAAGTGCTCAACAAGGAAGTTACGTCGAAGATCAACATCACCGATGACGACATTACCAACTATTACAACCAGCACAAGGCCGAGTTCAACCTGATCGAACCGCAGTACCACCTGGCGCAAGTTTTGGTGACCACGCAGCCCAACCCGCAAGTGAAAAACATGAAAGCGCAAAACGAGGGCGACGCGCGCAAGAAGATCCAGATGATCGCAAATCGGCTGGACAGCGGCGATGACTTCGCCACCGTCGCCATGAATTTCTCGGAACAGCCGGAGACCTCGCAGAATGGCGGCGACCTGGGCTTTGTTCCGGAATCCTCGCTGAAGTCGGACAAAATCGCCTACGACGCCATCAACAAGCTGAAGCCCGGACAATACACCGCAGTACTTCCCGTGGCCGATCCCAACAGCCACCAGATTTACGGCTACCGTATCGTCAAGCTCATCAGCAAGGAAGCAGCCGGTCAGCGCGAGCTCAGAGATCCTCGCGTACAGCAGGCCATTCGGGAACAGCTGCGCGACCGCCGCGAGCAGTTACTGAAAGCCGCCTACTACGAAACCATCCGCGACAAGGCGTCGGTGGAGAATTACTTTGCCGACGAAATTTTGAAGAAGGCTGCGACCATGAAGTAGGTGGGCGCGAAATCGCAAAACACGGCGGCGGAAGCGCAGAGGCTTCCGCCTTGTTTTTTGTGCGAATGTCTGGATAGCCTCACTCGATGATGGCCAGGGTGTCGCCGGCGTTCACGGTTGAGCCTTCGGCCGTGAGAAGCTTCTGCACTTTGCCATCCTTGGGCGACTTCAGCTCGTTCTGCATTTTCATGGCTTCCATCACGATGATGCCCTGGCCGGCCTTCACTGCGTCTTTTTCCTCGACCATGATGCGCACGATTTTGCCCGGCATCGGGGCTTTGACCTTCTGCGGACCGGACTCGGCGCCACCAATGGCACGACGAGTACGCAAGGAGCGCGGGTCTCGGACATCCACTGCATAGCGGGCGCTGCCGATCACCATATGCAGTTCGCCTTGCAGCGAACGCTCGCGCTTGATCTCATAGGCCTTGCCGCCAACCAGCACTGAGAGCACGTCGCGCGCGGTGAGCGCGGCGTCCACCTCGATCTCCTGGTCATCCACCCGGCAGAGCCAGGTCTTCTCGCCGCGGGTCAGCTCCAACTGGTGCGTTTTGCCGTCTACCACAATGTCGTAGGTCATAACAAGCGACTAGCAATTAGCATTCAGCACTCAGCAAAAAGCTCTGGGTTAGCGCTCGCCTACAGCTTCGGCGCGGGCCGCGCGCCGCCAATTCGAGGCCGGCGGCGCGGGCCTTTTGCCATTCATTCCGGCAGTTCCGTTCGCTCCCGGCAAGGTTGCCTTCGGCTCCATAGTTGCAAAAATCGCCGCTCCGATAGCAGCCACCATAGGACGCCGCGGGTCAGTCTCATTGCTGGGTTTGGCCAGCAAGCGATCAAGAAAGCCTGTGTCTAAGTTTCCCGCCCGATAATCCGGGTCTTTAAGAATGCGGCGAAACAGCGAGAGGTTGGTCTTGATGCCGCCGACAAAGTATTCGTAGAGCGCGCGCAGCAGGCGGTTAATGGCCTGATCGCGGTCCTCGCCGTAGCCAATCAGCTTGGCCAGCAACGGATCGTATTCGATAGGCACATTCCAGCCTTCATACATCCCGCTGTCGCGGCGGATGCCGGGTCCCGACGGCGAAATCAGCCTCGTAATCTGCCCCGGCGATGGGAAGAAATTGTTGTCCGGATCTTCGGCGTAGACGCGGCACTCGATGGCGTGTCCGCGCAGGCGAATGTCTTCCTGCTTGAACGGCAGCTTCTCGCCGGCGGCGACGTGCATCTGCAGGTGGACCAGATCAAGGCCGGTGACGAACTCGGTGACGGGATGCTCCACCTGCAGGCGCGTGTTCATCTCGAGGAAATAGAAGTTGCGCTGCTCGTCCACCAGGAACTCAATGGTTCCGGCGTTGTGATAATTGGCGGCCTTGGCCACGCGCACCGCAATTTCGCCCATGCGGTGGCGCATGTCCTCATCCACGATGGGAGACGGCGATTCCTCCATCACCTTCTGGTGGCGGCGCTGTACCGAACATTCGCGCTCGCCAAGGTAGACGATGTTGCCGTGCTCGTCGCCGAAAACCTGCATCTCGACGTGGCGCGGATTGATGATGTACTTCTCGAGATACACCTCGTTGTCGCCGAAAGAGCGCTGCGCCTCACTGCGTGCATTTTCGTAGGCGGAATGCAGTTCCCCGGCTGACTGCACCAGGCGCATGCCCTTGCCGCCGCCCCCGGCTGCTGCTTTCAGCATGACGGGATAGCCGATCTGCTCTGCCAGGCGCTCGGCGGCGTCGAGGTCCAACCCACGCTCCGAGCCGGGAACGAAGGGCACGCCGGCGCGCTTCATGTTCTGGCGGGCGCGGGTCTTCGAGCCCATCATCTCCATGGACTCTGGAGTGGGGCCGATGAACTTGAATCCGTGGTCGGCGCAGGCCCGGGCAAAGCCCGCATTCTCCGACAGGAACCCATATCCGGGATGGATGGCTTCAGCCTGGCTGCGGCGCGCCACATCGAGGATCTTGTCCACGTTGAGATAAGACTCGCTGGCAGTCGCCGCACCGATGGGATAGGCGTAATCGGCCTTGCGGACGTGCAGGGCCTTGCGGTCGACATCCGAGAAGACAACCACGGACTCGATGCCCATCTCGCGGCAGGCGCGAATGATGCGCACTGCAATTTCGCCGCGATTTGCGATTAGGACTCGTTTAAACATAGCCGGGCCTAGAAGGCGCAAAGAGATGCGCTCAATCGAATGTTCTGCGGGACCCTACGGCGGAAAGACAGCAGCGTTACACGCACACCCCACAGAAGAATGGATTGTACTGCATGGACGGGCGGTGGGGAGGGGCTACGTCACAGCGGTGTGTGACGAAAGGGGTGTGCCGGCTCACGACCGGTCGGGCTTACCTGCGATCGGGTAGGAGGCGGGATTGCTCCCGCCGTCCTCCCACACCACCGTACGTGCCGTTCGGCATACGGCGGTTCATGAAACCCGACGAGAAGCGTCGCTGAGTATCCAGCAGCGAAACCAGCCCCATGCGGTCGAACCAGGACTTCGGATAGGCTGCGTGCCTATGCGAGGCGTTGCCGTTCCACCACGGACCGTGTCCCTTGGTGGCCGACTGCCACGCCCGTGCTCGACTCAGCCCAGCCCGCATCAGATTCCTGACCCGTGCGTAATCGCGCTTCCACTGCCGCCACAGCAGCGCCCGCAGTTTGTGTCTGACCCATCCATCGAGTTCTTCCAGCACGCCTTTGACTTCGGTGAGCCGGAAGTACGCCACCCAGCCCCGCAGTTGCGGGTTGAGCTGTTCGATGACTCGTTTCAGACTTCCGCCGCGTGCCGCCCGCCGCGTCATACGGATTTTCTCCGTCAGCCGCTGCCGACTCGGTTGCGCGATTTTCAGCTTTGGTGTCCCGTGCCACGTCATGCTGTAGCCCAAGAACTTCCGCTGCCACGGCCGCGCCACCGCGCTTTTGGCCGCATTGATCTTCCGTTTCAGATCATGCTCCAGAAACGCCGTGATCGCCGTCATCCCTCGCTGTCCCGTCCGCTCGCTTCTGACGTAGATGTTGCAGTCGTCGGCGTAGCGGCAGAAGCGAGGCCCGCGCCGCTCCAGCTCGCGGTCCAGATCGCTCAGCAGGATGTTCGCTAACAGCGGCGACAGCGGCCCGCCTTGCGGCGTTCCTTCCCGGCGCGCGCTCGCCACCCCACCTTCCATCAGCCCCGCTTCCAGATAGCGCCGGATCAGCTTCAGCACCCGTTCGTCTTTCACCTTGCGCTTCACCCGCGCCATCAGCACGTCGTGGTTCACTCGGTCGAAGAACTTCTCCACATCGAGATCGACGACCCAGCGCCTGCCTTCGGCAACATAGCCCCGCGCGGCCTTCACCGCCTGGTGCGCGTTGCGTCCGGGACGAAAGCCGTAACTCGACGCCGAGAACTCGGGTTCGAACAGCGGTTGTACAACCTGATGCAGCGCCTGTTGCATCAGCCGGTCCAGTACCGTCGGGATGCCCAGAGTGCGTACCCCGCCTTGCGGCTTCGGTATCTCCACCTTGCGCACCGCCGCCGGCATGTACTCGCCCGCCAACCGCGCCTGTCTTACCTTCGGCCAGTGCGCCTTGAGCCACGGCTTGAACTCGGCCACCCTGAGTCCGTCGACTCCCGGAGCACCTTCATTCTTCACCACGCGCTCGTAGGCGCACAGCAGGTTGCTGCGTTCCACGGCGGCTTCCATCAGCCGCAGCGCTTCCGCTTTCGTTCGCCCATCAGCCGCCGTGCCAGCCTCAGCACCCGAGCCCGATCCCGGCAGGTTCCGCCCGCCTTCGCCGCCGCTGGCCGTACTCGCGTACGCTTCTGCTTCATCGACTCGCATCGAGGTCTGCTGTCCTACTCCCGTGTTTCACGTTCGGCCCTTCGCCCCTTACCGGCGGCTACTATGGCCTCGGCTGACTTCTGGCGATTCTTCCCAACACCTCTCCATGTCAGTAGCCCTTCGGCAAACCACCAGATCTCCCTGGGTATTGCGCCCTCACCTTCACGCTTATGCCTGTCGCATCTACGTCGCAGCCTTCCGTGCAAGAACTGGGCTTTGCATCTATTGGCCTGCTCACCCCGCTGCGCCGCCTCTATCCGCTTCCTGTTCGTCAGGCCAGCGTTTTGCCTACAGCTTCCTCCAGATTCCACCTCGCGATGGACACCCTTGCCGTTCGGCTAACACTTCCCCTTGCCGGGCGTGTAGAGGACTTTCACCTCCAAGTGAGTGCGCCCGCCGGGCGCACCAAGCAAAGCGCCCCTCCTTGCGGGAGGGGCGAGGGACGTTCAATTGGAATTGCGGTCTCCTACTGGGTCGTGTCAGTGGTGACGATGCCGGACGGGCCGGCTTTTTCGGCCTTGGCCTTCTTGGTGGCCATGGTCTTGTCGACCCAGTCGTCAGCAGCCTTCAGATCGGCCTTGCGGGCTTCAGGATTATCGCATTCATACTCGGCGCGCTGGCGGTACAGCAGGTTCAGGTACGCCATGGCGTCGTCGTAGTCGGGACGAAGCTGCAGCGACTTCTGCAGGTTTTGAATACCGTCTTCGACTTTTTGGGAGTTCTTCTCTTTGAGCTCGGCGCAGGCTTTCTTGTCCTTGAGCTCGTCCGTTGGCTTCATACCGAGGCCGGCGCGGGCGGTCTGGTCGGGCCCATAGGCCTGCATCCAGTCGATGACGGCCAGCGAGTAGTAGGTCTCGGGATCGTTAGGATCGAGTTCGGCGACCTTCTTGTGGTACTCCGTGGCCTGATCGAACTTCTTCATGCCAAAGTACAGAGAGGCGATGCCTTTCAGGGCATTGACCTGCTGTTCTTTGGGTGGGTTCAGTGCCAAGACCTGCTTAAAGGCCTCGATGGCCTGTTCTGCATAGCGATTGTTGTCGGGCGAATCAGCGCCGGGAATATATTGCTGGGCGTAGGCGGTGGCTAAATAAAGACGAGCAGTAACCAGGCTGGGATCCAGCTCCACCGCTTGTTGGAAATGTCCGATTGCGTCTTCGAACTTTGCGTTCTTGTAGGCTTGAACGCCCTTGTTGAGCTGATCGCGTGCTCTCAGCTTGCTGCAGCCAATGGTTGAGAACAACGCAAGCAGAACCATAAGTACGGTCAGTACCCGTCCGCTCTTGTTCATGGTTGGTATCACTCTCCGTAGCCGTGCTTCGGGGTTCCGAGCCGAGGCGGGACTAGTTATTCAGTCTCGCCCCGCTCTTCCATAAGGAGGAATGTAGCCCGAATCACGTTCCTAGTTCTTAACCCAACCGCGGCCGCCGAGGCAGCGCGCGCACTGGGCCCGCCGGCTTCCCTGCGGTAACGCACCCATAGGCGCGTCAACAGGGGCCCGGCTCGCAGGTGGCTAACCGCCGGCTTCGATTTTGGCCGTGATCAACCCAACTTTATCGACACCCGCTGCGTGGGCGATGTCGATGACTTGTGCCACGTCGTTGAAGGTGAGGTCGGGATCAGCCTTGACGAACATGATTTTTTCCGCGCGGGTCTTGAAGATGTCATTCAGACGGCCTTCGAGATTCTCCCACGTGACGTCGTCTTGGTTGATCTTCAGCGCCGGCTTGTCGCCGCCGCCTTTCAGCACCTGCACCACAATGGTGCGATCGTTGCTTGGCGGCTGCTGCTGTTTGTCTTTGGGCGGCTGGGGAACCAGCGCGTCCAGACCCTTGGGTGTCAGTGGCGTAATCACCATGAACACGATGAGCAGCACCAGCAAAACGTCAATCAGCGGGGTTACGTTGATATCGGCTGAGGGCCCGCCGGACCCTCCCATTGCCATTCCCATAAATTACTCCCGTTACTGGGCGCCAGCGCTCGGGCTGGTACCGGTTGGGGGCGGCTTGGGGGCGCCAGTTTGTTTCTGCTCGGTCAACAGACCGACGTCATCTACGCCAGCGGAGCGCACGTTGTCCACCACGTCCACCACGGCGCCGTACTTGGCGCGAGCGTCGGCCTTGATGAAGACCCGCTTGTCCACTTTATTGGCCAGGCGGTCTTTGACTTTGCTGGTGAGTTGGTCCGCAGTCACCTTATCGGTGCCGAAGAAAATCTGCCCGTCGCGCATTACTGCGACCAGCAGCGAATCTTCCTTGTCGGCGTCGGGCATGGGCGTCGGACTGTTGACCTTCGCCATGTCGACGCTCACGCCATGCTGCAGCATGGGCGTGATGACCATGAACACGATAAGCAGCACCAACATTACGTCCACCATGGGAGTGACGTTGATGTTGGAATTGACCTTTTTACCTTCGGCGCGTTCTGCTAATGCCATAAAAGTTCAACCTCCTTCAGACCGGGGACCAGCGCAAACGGATCGCGCTGAGCCTACGGTTGCCGACGAACCGAGCGACGCTTGAGGAAATAGTCGATCAGCTCGCTGGAGCTGTTGTCCATTTCCACGTCGAAGGCTTCCACCTTGTTGGTGAAGTAGTTGAACATCATGACGGCCGGAATCGCGACGAACAGTCCAATAGCGGTGGTCACGAGAGCTTCCGAAATACCGCCGGCGACGGCGCCCAGGCCGGTGGCTTTCTGGGTCGAAATCTCTTTGAAGGCGTTGAGAATGCCGACCACGGTGCCCAACAGTCCGATGAACGGGGCTGTCGAACCGATGGTGGCCAGGCCGCCCAAGCCGCGCTTCAACTCGGCGTGAACGATGGCTTCGGCACGCTCCAGAGCGCGCTTGGAAGCTTCGATCTGCTCGCCGGGAATGTCGTTGGAATCGCCGTGGGCCTTGAACTCCTGGAGGCCGGCGGTGACGACCTTGGCCAGGTGGCTCTTCTTGTTGCGCTCTGCAACTTTGATGGCTTCCTCAATCTTGCCTTCACGCAGGGCGCCGGCAACCGCGGGCGCAAAGGCACGCGACTGCTTGCGAGCTGCACTGAACGCCATGGCGCGATCAATCATGACGCCGATCGACCAGCCCGACATGATGAACAGAATGAGCACGACGATCTTGGCCAAAATTCCCATCTGTTTCCAGAGGGAAATGGGATCCCAGCCCACAGCGGCTTCCTGGAAGATCCAGGCGGCAGCCGTGGGAACGTGGCTGAGGCTATAGGTGGCAATGTTAGCTAGGAACATGGGTGGACTTTCCTCCTCAGAGCTTTTCGTTACAGCAGACCAACATGCTACTGGTACTGCAGGGTGATTCTAATATCTGGAGCTGATTACTCCCGAAACAACTGCGAGCGTCCGACACGCTCATGGGCAAAAACATAAAGAACCTGGGCCGTACTCCAAACGATGCGCAACCAGCATCGGGTTAGATGCGCGAAATACTCCTCCGCGTGTCGTCTAACCGCCCGCCAGGGTGAAATTGACGTTGATCGTGGTTTCCACTTCCACCGGCTCACCGTTGAGGTAGTAGGGCTTATATCGCCATTGCTTTACGGCATCTAACGCGGCGCCCGTCAACATAGGGTGGCCGCTGACCACGTGCAAATTCTGGATGGCCCCGTCCTTGCCGATCAGTGCTTGCAGCACGACTATGCCCTGAATACGGGCCTGCCGGGCGAGCGGCGGATAGGCCGGTTGCACCTTGTGGATTAGTAACCCTTGGGAGACACCTTGGGAGACGCGAACCCGCTGCGGGGTCGCGGCCTTGGGAATCGCTACCGGGGTGGAACTGAGCACACCACCCAGGACGCCACCCATGCTGCCTCCCGGGACGCCTCCCGGCACACCGCCCACAACACCGGCAACGCCGGTGCTCGGGGGAGCCTCGTCCTCTTTGATCATCTGAATCTTTTTAGGAATCGCAGTGGGGGTGCGCAGCTGGCCATTGTCCAGTTCGCTTTGGATCTTTTTTACTATCACCGGAGCCGCAGCCGGAGGAGGTGGCGGCGGAGGCGGCGGAGGCGGGGCAACCAGGAACGTCATCAGTTGCTGCCGGGGCAAAGCCTCGGTGAAGATCAAGGGCAACAACACCAAAACGCCAATCAGCAGGATTTGGAGCACAAACGAAACTACGGTAGTAGCACCGCGTTTGCTCTTGAGCCTGCCACCCGATTCCATGAGGCTGTCTTCAAACATGGCCTGTTCTCCGTCCACTCATCAGTTACTTAGACACCGGGTATCACCGATTTGCTCCCGTAAACCGCTAACCACGGCTGAAACTTTGTGATCGGGACAGCTCGCTGGGCCCTCTGCCGGGCCGCCCGAAACGGGCGAACCGAAGTATACACCTACGAAGCTGGTTCGGCACTTCCCGCCACAATTCTGTTTTCCTGGGCGGACTCGCCCCCGCTTGGGCGAGTCGGATGGGCTTCCATCGGCAGAGGTCGCTCCCGTCGAGTCCATACCCGCAAAGCAGTTGCACGAGACCCTATATCAGGCGAGGCCGCACGCGCAACCCTAACTTGCAGACATCCGCAGTTCGGCTACTTCCAGCCTTACTATAGCGTTTCTCAAAAGATGTATCCGATGTGCACGTAGTGCGGCGCTTCATTCAGCGCCGCGTTCCGCCTCGGCCCAACACCCTGCTTAAGCCGCTGAGGTCGTCGACCTCAGCGGCTTAAGCGATTTTTCTTCCTGTCCTATTACGCGGGCCTGAAGGCCCGCACTACCCGCACGAACGGATACTCTTCCTACGCCTTCACCTTTACCTTTTCACGAGACTTGTCCCGGGTCGCCGCCAGGCGCTGGACCGCGGACTGGCCGACGCGTTTGGCCCTCCATTCCTGGTAAGCGACGAGCATTGGGGCAGCGACGGCGATTGACGAATAGGTGCCAATCAGAATGCCGATGACCAGGGCCAAAGAGAATCCCCGGAGCACTTCGCCACCAAAGACGTACAACGATACGACGGTCAGGAAGGTGAGGCCGGAAGTAAGAATGGTCCGGCTCAAGGTCTGATTGATGCTCTTGTTAACGATGTCGGCCAGAGGCTCGCGGCGCAGGAGCTTGATGTTCTCGCGAATACGGTCGAAGACGACGATGGTGTCGTTCATCGAATAGCCGATGAGCGTGAGAATAGCGGCAATTACGGTCAGACTTATTTCCTTGTCGAGCAGTGAGAAAAAGCCCACCGTGATTATGGTGTCGTGCAAACAGGCCACCACCGCGCCGACGCCATAAATCATCTCGAAGCGGAACCACAGGTAAACCAGCATCCCGGCCAGCGAATAAAGAGTGGCCATCAGGGCCTGCTTGCGAAGCTGCGATCCTACCTGAGGGCCAACGATCTCAACATTGCGCACCACGAAGTTGGAGGTGTAGAAGTCCTGCTGCAAGGTGCTGATCACTTCCGGAGGAACCACCCCGCGCAGTTCGTCAGCCGATGTCAGAATGCCGCCGCGCTCCTTGTTACGGAAATCCTCGATCTGCTTGGCGAGGGCATCGTATTTGGGGCCGGCGTCTAGGCCCAAATGGAGTGGGTCTTTCTGCATCAGATATTGTTGCAAACTGGCGGTGCCGATGTTGTTTAAGTCTTGCTTGCCTTCGGCGGCAGGATTATGGGCCTGCAGAGCGCGGATGATGGTGTTCTTGCCGGCATCGAGCGCGGATTCGCTAGTCTCCTGGATGCCCAGGTCGACCAGTACCTCATTATCGGAGGATGGACCGAAGCGCTGAATGCGGGGATCGTGCAACCCGGCGTGGTTCATGTCGCTACGAATCTGGTCGAGATTCGGGGTCTGTGCGAACTTGACGTAAACCAGGGTGCCGCCGCGGAACTCAACCCCGAGCGGAATGTGGTGCCAGAACAGCATGGAGCAAATTCCGGCGACACTGAACACCAGTGAGAAGGCAAGGAAATACCACTTCTTGCCCAGGAAATCGATATTGGTATTGCGAAATAACTCCACCGCTAGCCCCTTGCTAATTTATTCACCACGGAGGCACGGAGGGCACGGAGTTTTTATAAAACTCTTCTTACAATGCCCTTGCGCAGGATGGGGACGTTGAAATTGATGAGTAGTCCAACCCGTATCCTGCTTAGCCTCAGATAAGTGAGCAATTGCGATTCGTGAATGGCCGATAAACCTTCGACCGCTTTGAGTTCGACAATCACGCGATTGTCCACAATCAAGTCAATGCGATATCCGCAATCCAGATGGCAGCCCTTGTACTCCACCGGCAACTCAACCTGGCAGCGAAACGGAATTTCCCTCAGTTTGAGCTCATGACACATGCAAGCTTCATAGATCGATTCGAGCAAACCCGGTCCGAGTTCCCGATGCACAGAAACGGCAGCCCCGATGATCTCGCCGGTCAGGTCGGATTCAATAAGCTCAACCCTTCCCGCCGTTCTCTGCATCTCGCCGATCATAAACTCCGTAGCTTCTAGGAATTACTCCCAAAAAAATTCTTACTCCGCGTCCTCAGTGCCTCCGTGGTGAATACTCTTCTCAAATGCTCAACGGCTCGCCACGCTGATGGCGACTGAGGATGAACTTCATCTTTTTCACCACGGAGACACGGAGGGCACGGAGCCTTGTAAAACCTATTCTCTTATGCCCGACATCTTAACCAGCCAGCAATCTTCTTTCGTTCAAGTCGGCAATGAGCTCGCCTGGTTGTTTTTCAACTTCTTTCTTACTCCGTGTCCTCAGTGCCTCCGTGGTGAACACGCCTCTAAATGCTCAATGGCTCGCCACGCTGATGGCGACTGAGAATGAACTCGAAAATCACGCGCGATACGAAGACTGCGGTGAACAGGTTGGCCGCCAGACCGAAGCTGAGGGTCACAGCAAATCCCTTCACCGGGCCAGTCCCGAATAGGAACAGGATGATGGCCGAGACGATTGTCGTCACGTGAGTATCAATAATGGTGGTCCAGGCGTGAGCAAAACCTTGCTCGACGGCAGAGGAAGGTGTCTTGCCGTGTCGTAACTCCTCCCGAATACGCTCGAAGATCAGAACGTTGGAGTCGACGCCCATACCGACGGTGAGAATCACGCCCGCAATTCCCGGCAAGGTCAGGGTGGCTCCGCTGTAGCCGAGGAAGCCCAGCAGGATCACCAGGTTCAGAATTAAACCCAGATCGGCGTTGATGCCGGCCGCGTGGTAATAGAACAGCATAAATATGAGCACCGCGACCATGCCAATGACAGCAGCCCGCACGCCCTGACGGATGGAATCAGCGCCCAGGGAAGGCCCAACGGTAACTTCTTGCAGATACTTGATGCCCGCCGGCAACGCGCCGGAGCGCAGCGTCAGTGCCAGGTCCTGCGTTTCCTCAGGACTGAACGAACCGGTAATGCGACCGGTATCGTGAATCTGCTCCTGGATGGTAGCTACCGACTTCACTTTGTTATCGAGCACCACCGCCAGCTTGTCGCCGACGTGAGCTGCGGTGAATGCGGCAAAGCGCCGTCCGCCGTCACCAGTGAGGTTGAAATTGACATCGGGCCGGCCATTCTCATCACGGCCAGCATCGGCAGAACGCAGGTCAGCGCCACTCACGGCCGAAGACCGGCTGATCAGCCAGTAAACCTCGCCGGCGTCTTCCGGATTCTGCGGGTGCGGAGTAGTGCCCTTCATCAGGACGGTATCGGGCGGAAGTACGCCGCCGTTGTCCTGCATGGCCGCCTGCTCGTTGGGATAAGGCCCCTTGACCGCCTGCCGGATCTCCAGCATGGCGGTGGACTGCATGATCTCTTTCACGCGGGCGGGATCGTCGACGCCCGGCAACTGCACCAGGATCTGATAGTCGCCCAGTCCGTGCTCCTGAATCACCGGCTCGGAGACGCCGAGCTGGTCGATTCGGTTGCGGATGGTCTCGATGGCCTGCTGCACCGCTTTCTTCTTGGTGTCGTTGGCCACCGAAGACTTCATGACGACGCTATAAGAGTTCTCGGCGCCGGAGGTGAGATCGTAATCGCCAAGTTTCTCGTTGACGATGCGCCGCAGTTCCGACGACGACTCCGGAGGCACACCCTTAATCTGGATGAGCTCAGGATGGTTCTGCGGATCGGGTTTGGAGATTTCTCCAAACGCGATATTGCCGCTCTTGAGGGCATCCTTCAGCCGCTCGATGGCGCGGTCGCTATCGGCGTTGATGGCGTCGTTCACCTGCACCTGGAGAATCAGGTGGGTACCGCCTTCGAGGTCAAGACCCAGATGGATGCGCTTCTGCACCGCAGCCTTCAGGCCCGCAGGCGTGAGACTGCCAGGGATGCCAAAGATGCCGAACAGAAAGAAGATCAGCACCGCAATAATCAAAACTGTTTTGACGAGGAGATTTTTGTTCATGAGAGACGGCAACCTACTTCGACTTGGCGGTATCCTCCGCAGTGGTCAAGGTGACGATGGAGGAACGGGCCACTTCAATCTTAATGTTATCCGGGGGAACCCGGAGGACAACCGCATCATCCTTTACGGACAGGATAACGCCAGTAAGACCACCGCTGGTGACTGCGCGGTCGCCGGACTTGATTTGCTGCAGCATCGCCTGCCATTTCTTCTGCTTGCGCTGCTGCGGCATGATTAAAAGAACATAGAAGATTGCGAAAATCGCAACCATCATCAGGATGGGCGCTGAGCCGCCGAGACCTTGCGCGAACATGAGTGCCAGTATGGCCATTTACCTTTCGACCTTTGCGGAAACCTCTGCCGTCCCCACGGGACTCGGATCTATTTCCGCTTTACCCAGCACACCGCCCGCGGCTCCGTGCTGGGCTAAATTGTTCCGCGCCTGACGGCGCTGGATTCTTGTTACGCGAACGTTACCGGCAAACCACCCCGCTAACGTGAATCGCTTGGATCTGGGCCAGAAAGCCCGTGCTTCCACGCATAAACCGTGGAGAGCATCTGTGAAACAAGCTCTGGAAGTTCCAACGGAACACCGGGACGTTGCCTGCCAGCGTATCGACGCGATGCAGGGACATAGCCCTGACCTTGTATAGTATCGCGCTTTGCCGGGGAGTTGCTAAGGAACGCTCAAATGCGGTGGCCGAACGCCAGAAAGAAAACTTGCGAATTCCCCAAGTATTATAGCTTGCCGTACCTTACGCATGGTGTCAAGGTAATACGCCAGATTGTGGACGGTGTTCAGCACTTGGGCGAGCAGTTCGTTGGAGGCATACAGGTGTCGCAGGTAAGCCCGAGAGTAGCGGGCACACACTTTGCACGAACAGTTGGGATCGAGCGGCCCGTCGTCCGCAGCGTAGCGCGCGTTCTTGATGGTGAGCCGACCTTCCGAGGTAAAGAGCAACCCGTGGCGGGCGGCCCGCGTGGGAAGCACGCAGTCCATCATGTCTACTCCCATGGCGACATAGTGCACAATCTCTTCCGGGGTGCCAACTCCCATCAGGTAACGCGGCTTGTCTTGCGGCAGGAACGGAAGGACCGTGTTCACCATCTCGTAAGTCATGGGACGGGGTTCACCGACGCTTAAGCCGCCGATGGCGTAGCCGGGAAAATCGATCTCTACGGTACGACGCGCCGATTCGCGGCGCAGATCGGGAAACATCCCTCCCTGCACAATGCCGAAGAGAGCCTGGGTCTGGCCTGCGCTTTGAAGGGGCACGGCTTCAGCCGTGCCGTTCAACTTCCTACTGGAATCTTGCGCAGACTTCAGTCCGCGCGAGAACCAGGGCACCTCATTCTTGTGGTCTTCAAAATATTTCTTGCTGCGCGCCGCCCAGCGCAGCGTCATCTCCATGGATGCCTGGGTGCGCGCGTACTCCGCCGGATGTTCGGTGCACTCATCGAACGCCATAATAATGTCAGCGCCGAGGCCGATCTCGGAGGCGATAGCGCTCTCCGGGCTGAAGAAGTGCGAAGAGCCGTCCAGATGCGAGCGGAACGCGACGCCATCTTCCGTCACTTTGCGCAGGTCACTGAGGCTGAAAACCTGGAACCCGCCGGAGTCTGTGAGGATGGGGTGGTCCCACGCCATGAACTTCTGCACCCCGCCGAGTTGGCGGACCATCCCGACGCCGGGGCGCAGATAGAGATGATAGGTGTTGTTCAGCAGGATCTGAACGCCCAGTTCCTCCAGTGTGTCCTGCGACACGCCCTTGACCGTTGCCAGCGTTCCCACGGGCATAAAGACCGGGGTCTGGACGTCGCCGTGAGGCGTGAAGAAGCGCCCGGCGCGGGCAGAGCCATCGCGGGCTTCAACCTGGAAGCGGAAGGACATCGCACACGATTGTAGCGAGTATTTTCACCACGGAGGCACGGAGGGCACAGAGGAGCAAGAATCTTTTTGGTTTTAACTCCTGATCTTTGAGTCTTCAGCAAAATGCGAAGTCCACAATTCACACCGTGGGAATGTGGGAGATTGCTTCACCCCGGTGGCATAGAGGTTCATTGGACAATTACAACTCTGTGTCCTCCGTGCCTCCGTGGTGAAAGCCTTCTTCGCGATCCCGTCAGGCGGCGCGGGTCTTGCTGGCGTCATGTTGCCCGGGCTTATAGTGTCCCGGCTCGGCGCGGAAGGAGATGCAGAAGCGGTTCCAAGCGTTAATGGTGACCACCGCAAGCGTCAATTTCGCCAGCGCTTCCTCGGAGAAGTGCTGGCGGGCCCGGACAAACACGTCATCGGGCACGTGGGTTTTGCTTACATTGGTGACCGACTCGGCCCAAGCGAAGGCCGCACGCTCACGATCGCTATAGCACGGTGACTCGTCCCACACGCTGACCAGGTCGATACGCAGTTCGTCTTCGCCCATAGCGCGAAGGTCCTTGCTATGCATATCAATGCAGTAGGCACATCCGTTGATGCGCGACACTACCAGATAGACGAGGTTGAGCAATTTGGGTTCGAGACCGCTGTTCGTGACGTGCGTCTGTAAGTCGGTCATAGCTTTGATTACGTCTTGGGAAGCATTCAAAAAGTTCATTCTGGCTGTCATGCGTTCTCCTCACGGTGAGTATGGAATTTTCGTCTGTATATAAAGAAGTGACTACACGGAGCAGCGAAAAGTATGCCGAAAAACTGCAGTTAATTGTACTTAGGGGGATTTTTACCACGGGGACACGGAGCGCACGGAGAAGGCCACACCTTACTTGTCCGTGGTGGGAATGAATTCCGCCTGCTGCTCCATTGCGACAGCGCAGGCCCCATTGCATACTGAATAGGTGGAAATAAAGTCTCAGGTGCTGGCAGGCCGGCAAATTCGCCTGGAACCACTGGAGCATCGTCATGTCGACGGCTTGGCGGCGGCCTCAGGAACGGACCGTGCGCTCTATCAGTGGAGTCCAGTCCCTCAGGGCAAGGCAGAAGCAATTGCGTATATCGATACGGCCCTCGCCTGGAGGGACGCCGGCACCGCGGTGCCGTTCGCGACCGTTCGCGTGGGGGACGGTGTGGTTATCGGATCGACCCGCTACTTTAATTTGGAGCGATGGTTGTGGCCGCAGGGTCACCCGCGCCACGGTATGCTCGACGCCTGTGAGATTGGCTATACGTGGCTGGCGCCGTCGGCGATACGGACGGCAGCCAACACCGAAGCCAAGTTGCTGATGCTTATGCATGCCTTTGAAACCTGGCAGATGCTGCGTGTCTGTTTTCACACCGACGTGCGCAACCAGCGCTCACGCGCGGCGTTGGAACGCATCGGCGGCAAATTCGAAGGAATTCTGCGTTCGCATCGGATGGCGGCCGATTTCATTGCGCGCGACTCGGCGCGCTATTCGATTGTGGCGGCGGAGTGGCCCGAGGCGAAAGAACGCCTGACGCAGTTGCTGGCGACGCGGACATGATAATTGTGCCGCCCATAACCAAACTTGTTTTGATTTCTTGATGGACACATTTCATGGACACACAACAAAAGACGTTTGACGGAGTTACCCTGTACGGCATGCCGGTCCACATCGAACTGCAATGGCCGTTTCATCCTTCCGGCGGCGGCAGCGATTGGTACGTTTTGCACGGAACGTTGCGATTGGCGGACGGTGGTCCACTCTATGCCGATATTGCTCTGAACCTGGCGCAGACCATTCGCGAAGTGCTGCCCTCGCTCGACAGTGACCTGGCGTTCTGGCTCTCGATTAACACCGCCCGCAAAGCGCTCGACGATAAGCAATTGGAATTGCTGAAGTCGAGCAAGCGGCAACCGGTGCCGGTGTCGAGTCGCTGCTACAGCATCCGGGACAAGCAATTTCGCTTCTGGCAGGCCACGCCGGCGCTGGTGGAGGAGTTTGTGGCGCGCAAAGTTTTTTGGTTGAGCGGCACCCAGCGCGAGCCGGTGATGATGGCCGACCCATGTGACGCGCAGTATCTGGGGGCCGGCGATCCGAACATGGTGGACAAACTGCTCTCCGCAGCCACTGACCTGGCTGCCCGCGGCATGATCGAACTGGCAGGCGATTACGCACGCGCGACCGATGGATTGCTGGCCCAGGCACAGACGTTTCGTTCTGCCAAAGATCGTGCCTTGGAAGAGCTGCACGCCAAGCATGCGTACGAGCGGGCGTAAGAAGAAAGACAGAGCAACGGCGGATTTTCGCGGATCACGCGGATAAATCTGGAGGCTTAGGAACGAAGGTCCTCCTGCTGGATAGCGGCTCTCGCGTTCCGGACCGGCAGAGCAATCACCACACAAAACAGAAGAGGCGCAGGAACCGGCCCGCGTCGGCCGTGCGCCTCTGGCCGCCCGCATCGCCTGGTCACGAATGGGGAACGCGCGCTAAGTGCGATGTGCGGCGGCGGACCACTGCGAGCGTGTCCTAGAATGCCGGTGCCAAGCAAGCCCAAGGTCGCCGGCTCGGGAGCGGGCGAACAATCCAGAGTCACGGCCGTGGTCACGAATCCGCTGTCGAGGCTTCCCGTGATATTGCCGTAGCCGAAGCCGGGATCGTAATACAAGTTCACATCGCCGACGCCGGGCACATTGAACAGGATGCCGTCGTTATCCACGAAGAGCGGATCGGCTGGATAATAGAGGAGATTGTTGTAGAGGTAGCTGGAATCGGTGCCCAGGGGCACGATACCGGCAATGGCGATCCCGTTGTAGGTGCCGGTAATGCCGGTAATGGTCCAAGTGCCGTTGCCGTTGTTGTCGCCAAACAAGGTGCCGCTGACCGCAATACCGTCACCGGAGTAGTTGAAGTTGATGGCGTCGGCTTGCGAGCGCGTGGCAAAGGCGAGTGCGCAACATAGTACCGCGATGGCTCCCAGAACATTCTTTTTCATAACAAGGTTCCTTTCTGGTTTTCCTCGTCATGGCCGAATGCACTGGGGTGGTTTCGGACAATCGCTTTGTATAAAGGCAGGTGGAATGCCAATGCCGCGGCGCGCGCAAATGACGTGAACTCTGCGGCTTGGGCGGTGGATGCTGAAATGACCGGGGAGAGATGTGCAAAACAGTGCAGAGTAACTGGGCAGAGAGGTTCACGAGGCGAGGATGACGGTTCCGAATGCGAACGGATATTGCGAGGGGAGTTCCGAAGGGGGAATGGGGTCGGCTTGGAAGCTTACTTGGCGATCAATGCAAGTGGCTTCTTTTGAATCTGCATGTAGCGTGTTGAGTCTTGCATCGCTTTCTTGACCTCCTTGGGCTTGAGTTCCGCGGAGACGGCTGCCACCTGCTTGCTCGCGTCTGGGTTGCCGTACTTGGCGGCCAAAATAAACCACATCAGCGCTTTTTGTCGGTCCAGCGTTACGCCCTTGCCTTCGTTGTAAAGATTTCCCAGCGCAAACATCGCCTTCGCGTTGTTGTACAGCGCAGCGTCCTCGTAGAGCTTTACTGCTTTCTGCGGGTCCGGCGGTACTGCGTTGCCCTGTTCGTAGGCCCTCCCCAGATCGTAGGAAGCGACAGGGTCACCAAGATCCGCACCGCGTTGGAGCCAGCGAATGATTTCCACATTGTCCCGCGGCACCCCCAAGCCATTCGCATAGAGCACTGCGATTCGGTGGCACGCGACTGCATCCCCGGCATCAGCGGCCTTGCGATACCACAGCAGGCCCCGGGCGTAGTCCTGTTTGATGTCGGCGCCTTTCTCATAGCCATCTCCCACCAGTACATAGGTTGCATTCAGATCCGTGGGAGACATCTCGGACTGCATATGCGCAACGGCTTCCTTTCCGCTAACGTCGCCGGCATCTTCCGCCAGCAGAAACCAATACATCGCTGGGCGTCTGGTTCCCGCAACACTGTCGTCGTTGTAAGAGGCCGCTCCAATATTGAAAAGCGCCCGGCCGTAGCCTTGCTTCGCTGCCTTGTGAAACCATTCCATCGAGAGCGTGGGGTTCTTTTCAACGTCAAATCCCAACCCATAGCGCACGCCTAGTTCGTTCTCGGCAGCGGGATCGCCCGATTCGGCCAGCTTCTGCAACTGCGCGATCGGTAATTTGCCGACCGGGGTTGGACTCTGGGCTCGAGCGGCGCAGATGAAGCCAATGGAAACAAGCCCCGCCAAGGCGAGAGCAAGCAAGATCTGAGGACGATTGCGATTCATAGTTAGGAACAGCGAACAGCACAGAGTAGCACTGGAATTCCTAAAGGCATCCCCCTTCAATTGATAGAATTGAGTCAAATCATTCTTGGTTTCCTATTTGGGGAAGTGTCTCTCAGTGGAATTCACCGAAACTTACGACGTCGTAGTGGTGGGTGCTGGGCACGCGGGCTGCGAGGCCGCCATGGCCTCGGCGCGCATGGGATTGAAGACTGCCCTGTTCACGCTCAACGTCGATCTGATCGCGCAAATGTCGTGCAATCCGGCGGTTGGGGGGATTGCCAAGGGACATCTCGTCCGCGAAGTTGATGCTCTCGGCGGCATTATGGGCGAGGTGACGGACGCGGTCGGCATTCAATTTCGGTTGCTGAATACTTCGCGCGGGCCGGCAGTATGGTCTCCGCGGGCGCAGTGCGACAAGCAGCAATACCGGTTGAAGATGCGGGAACTGCTGGAGGCGGAGCCGAACCTGCACATCAAGCAGGCGGAAGTGGCAGAGTTGATTGTGGAGGAGTGCCGTGGGCTGAAGCCCACTCCCAACGATGGGGGAGCGATTAGCGGCACGCCTGAAGGCGTGCCCCTTCAAAGAACTTTAGCAACCCATGCAGGAACCGCAGATCCTTCGACTCCGCCCGAAGCGGGCTCCGCTCAGGATGACACCGTTGGTGTGGGTGCCTCGGGCGAAGAGCGAAAAGCGAAAAGCGAAACGGGAATTCTTGGTGTTCGCCTTCGTGACGGACGCTTTGTCTCGGCGCAAGCGGTCATCATCACCACTGGAACATTTCTGAACGGGCTTATCCATTGCGGCGAGCAGCAGTATCCCGCCGGACGCAGCGGGGAACCAAACGCGGTCCTGCTGGGTGAATCGTTGAAGGCGCTTGGACTGCGCGGCTGCCGTCTGAAGACCGGGACGCCGCCGCGTCTCGATGGACGCAGCATTGACTGGTCGAAGTTCAAGGTGCAGCCCGGCGACGACGATCCCACGCCATTCAGCTTCCGCACCCGGCGGGTGGCGCACCATGACAAGCAAGTGCCGTGTTACATCGCGTTCACCACGGCGGAGACACACCGAATCATCCGTGAGAACGTGCATCGTTCGCCGATGTACAGTGGGCAGATTCAAAGCATCGGACCACGATACTGTCCGTCGATCGAGGACAAGATCGTCAAGTTTCCCGACAAGGAAACGCATCAGCTCTTCCTTGAGCCTGAGGGCCTGAACACGCACGAGATTTACGTGAATGGGATGAGCACTTCTCTGCCCGATCGATGTGCAGCTGGCGATTATCAAGTCGATCCCCGGCCTGGAGAACGCCGAGATGCTGCGGCCGGGTTACGCCATCGAATACGACTCCATCGACCCAACCGAATTGCAGCGCACGCTGGAGACGAAGAAGATCGCGCGCCTCTACCTCGCGGGCCAGATTAACGGCACCAGCGGCTATGAAGAGGCGGCATGCCAGGGCATCATGGCGGGCATCAACGCCGCGCTCAAGGTGAAGGGCGAGGCGCCGCTCATCCTCGACCGTACCGAGGCGTATACCGCCATCCTCATTGATGACCTCATCAGCAAGGGAACGAACGAGCCGTATCGCATGTTCACATCGCGGGCGGAGTTCCGGCTGCACTTACGTATCGACAACGCCGACCGGCGGCTTACTAAGCATGGACGACGCGTGGGATTGATTAATGACGCCGCCTGGGCCGAGCATCTGGCCAAGCAGGAGCGCATGCAGGCCATGCGTGAACTGCTGGAGCGGACGCGGGTGGATGGGGAAATGCTGGAATCAGTTTCAAGCTTCGAGTTTCCAGTTTCGAGTGAAAACGATGGGGCTCGGACTGGCAAGTTTGATGGTGCGCTTGGCTTGACGCTGGCGCAACTTCTTAAGCGTCCTGAGACCCAGATTGAGCAGTTGGCGCCGCTGCTGCGCAGGTTGATGCCGAGGTTTTTCGAGAGAGTGGATAGTGGGCGGAGTATAACGGTGCAAGGCGAAGTACCTCAGGGGCTAAAGCCCGCTTCACTAATAGCCACCGGCACGGCTGAAGCCGTGCCCTTTCAAAATGCATTCTTCGAATCGGCCGTTGACGGCATGGCTGAAGGCGTACCCTTTCAAAACGCAACTTCGGATCAAAATGCAATTTCCGATATTGCATCCCATAACAGGTTGAAGGACGTGGAGAACGCAATGTCCGAGATTGCATCACGGAACAGGTCGAAGGACGTGGACGGTGGACTATCCACTAACCACTATCCACTAGTCACTGCTTCCCCCCTTCCGGCGGAAATCCGCAACGAACTGAAGGCGGTCGAGACCGAGATCAAGTATTCCGGCTATCTCGATCAGCAAAGCAAAGCCATCGAACGATTGAAGCGGTCCGAGCAGCGCCTGATTCCCGAGTGGTTCGACTACGCCCGGGTCAGCGGGCTGTCGCGCGAGATGAATGAAAAACTGACACGCGTCCGCCCGCGCACGCTGGGGCAGGCCAGTCGCATCCCCGGGGTTACTCCAGCGGCAGTGTCGCTGATCAACGTGTACATCGAGATCCAGGCGCGCCAGCAAACGGCCGCGAACGCTCTGGAGTGAAAGCGGCGGTACACAAATATTGGGGCAGTCCAATAGGGTGAGGTCAGCTCGATGTGCAGGAACATCAAAACTCTCTTCAATTTCGACCCACCAGTCACCGACGATGAAGTTCGAGCCGCGTCGCTGCAGTTCGTCCGAAAGATCACCGGCTTTAGCAAGCCATCGAAGGCCAACGAGGGCCCGTTTCAGGCTGCCATCGACGAGATAGCCGGCATCTCGACTCGTCTTCTGCGTTCGCTGGAGACCAACGCCCCTCCGAAGAACCGGGACGAAGAGGCCGCCAGGGCGAAAGCCCGGGCGGAGGCCAGGTTCGGCACGTAAGAGTCTGTTCTATGAGAACTGTGCCGTCCCTACGGGACTCACTCTCATTTACTACTCTACCCAGGATTCCGCTTCGCTCCATCCTGGGCTAACTGCGCTTCTACCCCTTCAGGGTTCAATTTTGGCGGGTTCTACTCCACCGGCGGAGACGAAACTGGGTACTCACAAGACTCATGAGGTCCTGCAGTAACACTTCGTCCGACTGGGGGTTTTCGCCCCCATCATCATTAATCTGGCCGCAACAAATATTTATCCCGAAAAAGTTGGTCGCTCTGTCGATTTCACCGGTCCGCAGTCGACGTCCAAGTAGAGAGCCAGTACTTGCCGGGCGGTAAGCTCTGAGCTGCCGGCTCCAACTCACACCAGAAGGAGACGTACGATGCGATTCATGATTATGGTCAAAGGCGACAAGGATTCGGAAGCCGGCGTGATGCCCGAGGAAAAGCTGATTGTCGCAATGGCTAGCTATCACGAGGAACTGGCAAAAGCGGGGGTGTTGCTGGATGCTTCCGGGCTGCAACCGACGTCGAAGGGCTGGCGCGTGCAGTTTTCGGCAGGAAAGCCCTCGGTGGTGGACGGCCCTTTCACCGAGTCGAAGGAACTGATTGCGGGCTATACGATGATTGAAGTCAAGTCCAGGGAAGAGGCGCTGGAATGGAGCAAACGGTTTCCGTCTCCCTTTGGCGACGGGGCAGACGGCGAGATCGAGGTGCGCCAACTGTTGGAGTTGGACGACTTTCCTCCCAGCCAGGCGGTTGAGCGCTTTCGCGAGATTGAAGCGGCCAATAAGAGGTAGCTATCGCGGAAGAAAAAATCAGCTGGGTTGTCGATATCGCTGCCCATAGTTCGACGTCAAGATAGAGTGCCCGCACGCGACTGCGAACCACTCAACAGGAGGGAGAAACTACGATGCGATTCATGATGTTGCTGCCTGCTCCGCCGGAAGCCCTTGAGCAAGGGCTCCCCAGTAAGGAACTCGTCACCGCCATGAGGAAGTACAACGAGGACATGAAAAACGCCGGCGTGCTGCTGGCTGCCGAGGGACTGCATCCGCCGTCTAAAGGTAAACGCCTGCGGATAGTTGGCGGCAAGCGCGTCATTACCGATGGCCCATTCACCGAAGCCAAAGAAGTGATTGCGGGGTTCTGGATCATTCAAGCGAAGTCGGAGGAGGAGGCCATCGAGTGGGCCAAGCGGTGTCCGCTGCCCGAGCACGGCTTGATTGAGATTCGCCAGGTGTTTGAGAATTGTGACTTTCCGCCCGAGCTGCAGGGGAAAGCCAAGGCGTAGGTGGCGATGCTGCCACAATCAAAGGAGATGATGCATGCAGAAAATCACGACTTTTTTGTGGTACGACGACAAGGCTGAGGAAGCGGCGAACCTCTATGTCTCTCTTTTCAAGAACTCCAGGATTGAAACGGTAAGCCGGTATGGAGATGCAGGGCCGGGGCCGAAGGGGTCGGTGATGGTCGTGAACTTCCAAATAGAGGGACAGAAATTCATGGCGTTAAACGGCGGGCCACACTTTACCTTCACGCCGGCGATATCGTTGGTGGTGAACTGCGAGACGCAGGAAGAAGTGGATGAGCTGTGGGACAAGCTCTCGGCAGGCGGACGAAAGGACCGGTGTGGCTGGCTGCAAGACAAGTATGGCTTGTCGTGGCAGATCGTTCCAACGGTCCTGGGCCAGCTGATGAGTGACCCTGATCCGGAAAAATCGAGTCGAGTGATGAAGGCAATGTTGCAGATGGACAAGCTCGACATTCAACGGTTGCAAGATGCATATCGGCAGTCATAAACCCCCCTATGCCTGCAATCACCGGTGAAGCAGGCATGGCAGAAAATTTCGGACCGGATGTCGATTTGGCAGCCTGCGGTTCGACGCTTCCATAGAGGCCAAGTTTGACGGGCGGCCACCGCCCGAAACCTGGCTCACAACTCGAAATGATAAGGAGATCTGACAATGCGATTCATGATGATCGTCAAGCACGCCGAGAACCAGGGACCCCCGCCGAAAGAGTTGATGGATGCCATTGGAAAGCTCGGCGAAGAGGCGGTTAAAGACGGCACGATGCTGGGCAACGGTGGACTTACCCCAACAGCGATGGGAGCCCGGATCCGGCTGTCGGGCGGGAACATCAAGGTCATCGACGGGCCCTTCAGCGAAGCCAAGGAGATCATCGGCGGGTACGCGCAGTTTGAGTTGAAATCCAGACAAGAGGCGATTGACGGTGCCGTGGAGTTCATGGAGCTGCACAAGAAATACTGGCCCGGTTGGGAGGGTGAGACCGAAGTCCGCCAGATGTACGAGCCGGGAGAAATTCCGTGCAAACCTTAGGGTAGATCATTGCTCCCACCCTCTCGCCAACAAAGGGCGAGAAGGGTGGGGCACCCGAGGTGGGGCTCCCGAGGTGGAGCACCCGATAGGCCCTGGCCTTGCACTGGCCGATGGAAACATGATGTGATCGATAGCCATGACGGCTACCGATACTCATGCTGCGATCGACGCAGTGTGGAGGATTGAATCTCCACGGCTGATAGCCGGCCTGGCGCGTATGGTGCGCGACATCGGTATTGCCGAGGACCTGGCGCAGGATGCTCTTGTGGCCGCGTTGCAGCAGTGGCCGGAGTCGGGCGTGCCGGATAATCCGGGCGCGTGGCTGATGACCACTGCCAAGCATCGCGCTATTGACCTGTTCCGCCGAAACGCGCGACTGGCGCGCAAGCACGAAGAGCTGGGCCGCGAACTCGAAGCGCAGGAAATGGCGGTCCCCGATCTCAATGCCGGGCTCGATGACGATATAGGAGACGATCTCCTCCGTCTCATCTTTACCTCCTGCCATCCGGTCCTGCCCACGGAAGCACGGGTGGCGCTCACGCTTCGTCTGCTGGGAGGTCTGAGTACGCCGGAGATTGCGCGTGCCTTCCTGGTCCCCGAACCAACCATTGCCCAGCGCATCGTTCGCGCCAAGCGGACGCTCACGGAGAAGCACGTTCCTTTCGAAGTTCCGCGCGGCGCAGAACGAGCGGTGCGTCTGGGGTCGGTGCTCGAAGTCATCTATCTGGTCTTCAACGAGGGTTACACCGCGACCGCCGGTGAAGACTGGATGCGGCCGGCGCTGTGCGAGGACGCTTTGCGTCTTGGGCGGGTACTGGCGCAACTTGCTCCGCGAGAACCCGAGGTGCACGGCCTGGTCGCACTCATGGAAATTCAGGCCTCGCGCTCGAAAGCGCGCATTGGTCCTGCAGGGGAACCGGTGTTGCTCCTCGATCAGGACCGCGCACTTTGGGACCAACTACTGTTGCGGCGTGGACTGGCGGCGCTGCAACGCTCGGAGGAACTGGGCGGCGCGGTTGGGCTTTACGCGTTGCAAGCTGCGATTGCCGCCTGCCATGCGCGGGCACGCACTGCGGAGGAGACCGACTGGAAGCGCATTGCGACGTTGTATGGGGAGCTGGCCGAAGTGGCGCCATCGCCTATCGTAGAACTGAACCGTGCCGTCGCACTGGCTATGGCGTTCGGCCCGGCAGCAGGCCTCGAGCTCGTGAATACGTTGACCTCCGAGCCCTCGCTGCGGAACTACCATCTCTTGCCCAGCGTGCGCGGCGACTTCCTCTTCAAGCTTGGCCGGTTGGAGGAAGCCCGCCGGGAATTCGAGCGCGCGGCATCGCTTACCCGCAACAGCCGCGAGCGCGACTTGCTGCTGGAGCGCGCACGGGCGTGTGCCGGCTCCGTTCCGTTCGACGCATAGTTTATTTACCTTGCGCCTGTTTCGCGTTTTGCTTTTCTGCGAACCGGGCTTTGCTGACGATGGCGCGCGCGATAGTTCCGTAGCCGAGGACCTCCGTCCCGTTATGCGCGCTGACGCGGAATGTGTAGAAGCGGCCGTCAAACGACTCCAGCACGGCTTCACATTTCACGGTTGACTTCAATGCCGGTTGGCGCGCGATGAATAATGTTGATGGCCGTCCCTACGCTAACCTCGTCACCTTCACAGAAGGGCAGCAGAGCGTGAAAGCCCGCGCCCTCCATCCATCCGATCATGTGCGGCGTGGAGAGAACCGAAGGCAGCTCTTCGCGCCATGCCGTTAGAGTGTGTTGGAATTCAACGCGCTTCTCGACCTCGCCGCGCGTGCCGATGGGAACGGGTTTAGGCATGTCTGAGAGTAATGCGGGAGTAAGGGATATGTCATCCGGGGAGGAATTCGTGGGGGAAATTTGTGCTGCCGCTGAAGGGCTCGGTCGTAACCCGTGTCGCCGCTACTCGACTAGGGAATTTTTTCGATTCCCCCCGGGGCTGGCGCCCGGGCCAACTGCGCTCCCACCCCTTTCGGGGTTCGATTTCGCAGGTTCGGCTTCATCGGCGAAGACGAACCTGAGTTTTCAAGAATCAGGCGGCGCGGCTGAACAGCTTGCTGAAAACGTCAGAGCATAGCTTGCTGGACTTATTCCTTGGTGTGCCCCCCATTTATGCGGGGGAGGAGCGCTTCAGCGCTCCCGAAAAAAGTTGCTCTTTGATCTTGCGCTTTAGCGCTAGGAATCGGAGAGCCCAGGCCTTCAAGGCCCGCTCTACCCGTACGAGCGGATACAACAATCGGCGGTGCACTAAAGATCCTGTGGACGTAATTCCGCGTGCTTCGCATACTCTCACGGGCGCGGCTTAGGTTCCGAGTTCGCCGGTCGCCCTGCTCGACTTCTCTCCTCGCGCTCGATCTGCAGCCTTAGGTCGCGAATCAAAATCGTCCACATCTGCGCGTTGCTCCTCAGCAGGATTTGCAGGTTCTGATCGCGAAGGAACGTGATCTCGCTGCTCATGTTGTTCAGCAGGCTCTCCATGCGGTTCAAGTCGGTCCGCATCTGCGCCAGATCGTCGCCCGGATCGGTGGCCGAAGACGGCGGACTGACCGGCTTCTCCGCCGGCGGACGCGCCTGCGCCCATGCATTCGCACTCAACAGAAGCAGAAAAACAACTTGCCGAATCATCGCTTCACCTCCACGGCTTGGTGGCCTTTGCTCTCCTTCAGTATGATCGGAAACGCGTCCGTTTCGGCAAACAATTCTGGAGACAACCAGTGCACCGAACCACCCTCGGCGACTTTGAACTCACCGTCCTTTCCGACGGCATCTGTCGCATTGATGGCGGCGCCATGTTTGGCATCATCCCCAAGGTCATGTGGGAGAAGCGCATGCAGCCGGATGAGAGCAACACTATTCCCATGGCGCTCAACTCGCTGCTGGTTCGCACTGGCAAGCAGAACATCCTGATCGAGACCGGAGTCGGCAACAAATTGAGTGAGAAGCTCCGCGCCATCTACCAGCACCGTCCGAAACTGATGGAGAGTCTTGCCCAGGCCGACGTTGCCACCGACGAGATCGACGTGGTCATCAATACCCATCTGCACTTCGACCACTGCGGCTGGAATACCTATTACAAAGATGGCAAGCCGGTGCCCACGTTTCCACGTGCAAAGTACTACGTCCAGCAAGGCGAGTGGCGCCACGCCCGCGAGCAGCATGAGCGCGATCGCGTCAGCTACATGACCGACAATTACGATCCCCTGGTGGCGAGTGGGCAGATGCAGCTACTCAACGGTGATTGCGAGATTGCTCCCGGCGTTTCGGTGAAGATGTATCCCGGGCACACCCGCGACTTGCAGGCGGTCATCATTCGCAGCGGCGGCAAGACAGCGTGCTATCCCAGCGACCTGGTGCCCGACGCCAAGCATCTCGATCCGGTTTGGGTGCTGGGTTACGACCTCTATCCGCTCGAGACGATCGCCAACAAGCACCGGTTGTATGACATCGCGATTCCCGAGCAGTGGCTGGTGGTCTTTACACATGACCACGAAACTCCATGGGCTTATCTGGAAATCGGCGACAAAGGACGTCCTGTCGCCAAGCCGGACGGACGGTAGACGTCTTCGGCCAATCTTCTCCCGCTGAAGATCACGCTACGGCTTTCGAAGGGGCGCGGCTTTACAGGCGGCGGGAAAATTCTATGAAGGGACGCACTCTCACAGGCTGCGGAAAAATCTGGCAAACGCTCTCGGTGGGAGCCCTGCTTCAGCAGGGAGAGCTGGACTTCAGAGTCTGTGTGAATACTCAGTTTTGTTATCGCCTCTAGAGCCGAACGGGCAGAAATCGAGCTCCGTAGAAGCGGAAGCGAAGTTAGCCCATCTATGACAAGGTCGGTGGTGTCAAGGTTTTTTGCGACCCAGGGACATACTTTACACTTTGGGTCCGTTCACGAAGGCATGTAGAAAAAGGCATGCCTTGGAAAGTGAGCGGAGCGGCGACACCGGTCGGGACACAGTCCCTGAGGCCCAAGGCGTTGTTGACCCGTTGCGGCACCTCTGAAGCCGTGCCCTGATACAAAACAATTTATGAGATCAGTCCTGGCTACTGCACTTCGAAGTCAGCCGTCCGCGTTTGCGAGACGTTGCCGGCCGAGTCCACTGCCTTCAGAACAAGTTGATAGGAGCCTGGCGGAAGCTTGTCCACCGGTAGCTTCAGTCCCAAGGGGACAAGTGCATTTCCAGCTTTGGCATCGGCGGCGCCGCCTCCAGAGTCAAGCTTCTTTTCGCCCGTCTTGCGGTCGACGACGGTCATCTGTATTCCGACCTTGGGAGGATTGGAGCCGGTGAGAAGCTGGTCATAGATTTCCACATAGAAGGCAGCGCGGTCGGTCGTCTTAAACTGGTCGCTTCCTGACGGGATGAGTTGCAGCCCCTGAGTGACCAGCGGAGTGCGGTCCTCCAGCAACGCCGCATCCAGGCTGGTTCCCATCTGCGAGACAGGACGAATTTCCTTGCTAAGCGCCACCGCGCTTAGGGTGAACTGTTTACCGTCATACGGGTCAATGACTAGCGGCGTCTCCAGTTTGCCAAAACTGTCAGTGCCCTCGGGATTGAACACAACCTTCAGGTTGTAATGACCGGCGGCGATGTCGAACTGGGTATCATAGTGAAACGGCTTCGAATTAAATTCCTGCACTTCTTTTTTGTCTTCGAAGTTCAGCGCCATGCTGTCGCTGAATCGGGCCGCCACAGTTCCATCCAGCTTGTAGGCTAGTCCGACTATGTTGACCGTAGCACGCAGCTTTCCTTTTTCCTTTTCAACTTTGATCGTGTTGGGGGGGATTTCGATTGCCAGGTTCACTCGCGCGGTGTTCGCGGAGGTATAGAAGTACGGAGCCAGCATGGAAGCCGCGATGGTTCCTGGCTGCGAGCCAATCGCCCGAGCCTCCAGTTGCTTCTCTTCCGGCTTTCCGGCAAGCAGATCGGTTGGCTTCACGTTGCAATATCCAGTGCGCCAGCGCGAGACCGTCCCGCTGCGCTCGACTTTGACTTTGAGCGTGTGGCAGGTGCCTTCGTCCGACGGAGGGGGAGCATACCCCAGCACGTAATACTCGGTCTGCTCCCGCGCAATCTTCTGCATGCCGCCGAGCAGATCGTTCGAATTCACAATTACGAAGCCGCCGGTTCCCTGCGCTAGCTGGTAAAGCACCTGCTGGTTATCCACGACATTCGGAATGGTAGGAATGAGTTGATGAGACTGATCGTATGGGCTCATGCCATACATGTTCGGATTCATCATTGGGGTCGATCCACCTCCGCGCGCGCCAGTACTACCCCTTCCGGTGCTTCCGCCCCGGCTGCCACTCCCTCCTGTTCCCGTGCTCCCGCCACGCGTGCCTCCGCTAGCGCCTCCGGCTCCACCTACGCCACCCGCTCCTCCTCCTGCGTGGCCGCCTCCACCGCCACCTCCGCCCCCGCCGCCTCCCCCACCATGCTGCACATAAACCAGATGGGCAGGCTGATCTTCGTCGGAGTCGAGCGTTGCCGTTACCAGCCGCGCCTCGCCGAAGTCGGGACTCGCGTTCAACTGCGCCGAGCCAGGAGCTGCGGACATTCCGGTAACCAGGCCCCGAACGTCGATGGGATACACGGCGACATTGGCTTTGTTACAGGTGTCGATGACCGCGGTCAGCTCGGACTGCTTTTCGAAATAATACGGATCGCCGGGTGTCATCGGGAACCCCGCAGTCAGTAGAACCAGGCTCTTTCGTCCCGGCACCGAAGCCAGCGACTTAGCGACGCTGCGCAATGCCAGCAGCAGCGTCCGCGCTCCAAAGTTCGCTTCGGCATTGCCCAACTGCGGCGCGCCCAGCGACGCAACTTCCGTCGGTTGCGCATTGGGCGACACGTTGGAGAACTTCACGTTACGCACAACCTGCTTTAACCGCTCGGCGTCGGCGGTGAAATTCAGCGCCACATTCAAAGTGCCGCCGAAATTCATGATGGCCATGTAGCGGTCCGGCCCGGCATTGGTCTCGACAAACTTGGCGGCCGCCTCACGCGCCCTGGTCTGGTCGGAAAGGCTCATGGTGGAGTTGTCAAACAGCAGCACCAGGTAGTGGCGACGGTCTGCGGACGGGGCCGAGGAGGCGGACTCCGCGGAAAAACTCTTGATGGGCTGCTCTTTGTTGTCTTCCCAAACCTTGAAGTCCTTTTCAGTCAAGCCGGTGATGTAGTTGCCCTTCTTGTCTGTAACAATCGTGTCCACCAGGACCAGACGTGTCTCCGCTTTGAACACCGGCGTGGAGCTGTCGTTCGCCGGAGTTGGGACCTGGTTTTGCGTCGGTTGTTGCTGGGTTGGCGGCTGAACCTGCTGAGCGCTTGCCACAGTCGTCACCGCCAACCATGCAAGGCAGACCATCATCGATGTCGCTAACCCGACGAGACGTGCTTTCATATGCCACCTCAGCACCAAAATACTTAAGGAATCTCGATGGAGCCGTTCTGCGCTGCTAATTGTCCTTCGTCATCACGAACCACTACGCGCACCAGGTACGCGCCCGGCTTTACGTCGAAGCTGCTTTTCAACGTTACTCCTGAGGCCAGCTTCGTACCTAATGTCTCGTCCTTCCAATGCATCTGAAGTGTCTTCTGGTTCCCCGTGACATAGTTGCCATTGCGGTCGAACACGACGGAAACCACCGTCAGGCTATTGTTGTTCCGGCCCTGTTCCTTGCGATAGTGCAGATGCTGCACGTCGAGCCGCACAACCACCGACAGTTTGGCATCGTCGTCGTTGGTCTTAAAGAACTGGGTATGAAACTCCAGTGGAAGATCGTGCAGTTCTTCCTGGGAAAACACCTCATCTTGTATCTGCTGTTTGGCTTGCTCCGCCGCACTTGCAGCCTGCTTGGGAGCATAGTAACCCTTCCGCGCCTTAATATTCAGCTTCTGGCCTTTTACCGTGACTTTCAGACTGTGGAACCGGCCATCGAATTTCAGGTTCTGCGGTGAAAAGGCAAGCAGATAAGAGTATTCGGGCGGCGCGCCCAGTCGCCGGAGATCTCCATCAAAGTCATTGCTGTTGTGAATGAACGTGCCCCCGGTGGCATAGGCAAGGTCGGCCAGCACGTCATCGTCGGCCGCTGCCGCCTGATGCAGATATTGCTGCATCGGCCCGGCAATGCTATGGCTAGGCGAGCGGTCGCTGCTGGCATCCTGCGTATCCGTGTAGAGACCGCGGGCATCTAGCGTGTTAATGATGATCCCGGCACGTAGAGCGCGGTCCGTCAGCTCGATCTGCTGCTCCAGGTAGTCAGGATTAATAAATCCGGGCGAAACCAAAATGATGGAGCGCTGACCCGGCATGGCGGCCGTTCTCAGTACCACATTGTTCAGGCTGGCGAGGGAAACCTGGGTTTCGTGGTCTCCAAGGTCCAGCTGGCGCCGCGCCGCCGCTTTTGCCATCAGCTGGGCTGCCGCGGTTTTCGTCGGATCGTCTTCAAAGGCACAATCCAAAGCGTCCTGGGTCATCATCTGCAATGCCAGATCGTCGTTCCGGTTTTGTATCTGGTCGGCCAGGTAGTACGACATGTCCGGACAATCCTGCACTCCAGTGCTGTTGATGGATCGCGGCTGCACAAGATTGAGGGTCTGACGGACTCTGTCGCGGTCGTCGGTGAAGTCCAGTTGCGTCTGGCCGGACGTAGTGAAGATGGCAACCCGGTCCGCGGGCCGCAAGGTTTTCAGATTGCGCTCGGTCGCATCCCTCACCGGGGCAAGGTCAGAAAACTTGAGATGAATGTCGTCAAAAAGGTAAACGATGTAATGGTCGGGCAGCTTTGGAGGAAGGTCGTCCAACGGGGTCCTGGACTCCACCGTTTTCGTGGATGGCAGGACTGCAGCGTGCTCCACGGAGAATTTCGAAATGACCTGAGGTTTGCCGTTATCGGTAAGCTGGAAATCCTCTTGCTTCAGATTCCCTACCGCATTTCCTTGAGCATCGCGGACCACCACCCGCACGTCTACGAGATTGACCTTCACTTTGAAGGTGGTCGCGGGTTCTTCCTGCGAGGAAATCTCGGGAGCGTTCGGCCCAACCGTCTGTTGCGAGGCCGGCGGCGAAGACTGCGGCGCGGATTTACTGTTGTCAGTCGTTGCGCCGGACTGCGTGGCTGTCGCGGCTTGTGGCGCTGCTACCGCTGTACTAGCTAACGCGATGGCGAGAAGCGAGGCTGCAATAGTCCCCCGGGTGGCTCTCATGTTGCTTCCTCTTTCGTCCCAAGGGGGGATCGGCTGCCCATAGAAACCCCAGTAGAGCAGCTACGACTCGAAAAATGTATGCCACACAGTAAAGTTTGGTAAAGACTTCTGCCCGTTATCCAGGAAAAAGCAAGGTGTGCTGGCACAACATAGCTCCGGTCGAGCTCTTCAAGGCGGTGTGCTCGAATCCTATTACGTTCCCATCAAAAGCGCCAGAGAATGCTCAACTTATCAAGTCGATCGACACGGCCCCTTGGCCATCTATAATTGATCTGTTAGCTGCTGGGCCGGACGGTCGCTGCCGGCCCGCGGACACTGATCGTCTGCTTCGGCGGCCCGTTTCGGCGGGAGACCAGGTTGCGCGGGCAGGTAGAGGAAAGTCCGAACTCCACAGAGCAGTGTGCCGGATAACGTCCGGGCGGCGGCGTTCAAGCGCCGTTGACGGAAAGTGCCACAGAAAATATACCGCCTCGCCTCACCGCGAGGTAAGGGTGAAAAGGTGCGGTAAGAGCGCACCGCGCCGTCAGTAATGACGGTGGCAGGGAAAACCCCACACGGAGCAAGACCAAATAGGGGAGGAGCGTCCGCCTCGGCGAGCGCACGTGCCGGCTCGGTGCGTCACAACTTCCGGGTAGGTCGCTAGAGCCGCCCAGCAATGTGCGGCCCAGAGGAATGACCGTCGTGCCGCTCTTCGTCTTCGCAAATGCAACCGTCAAGCGAGGACAAGGAGCGGCACACAGAATTCGGCTTACAGGCCCGGCAGCTATCTCTTTGACAATTCCTTCTGATGGACCGTTGCCTGGCCTGCGTTTGCCTAAGACGTTTTCATGCGTCTGTACAGGTGGTAGATTCCCAACAGAATGAAAGCGCCAACGAATGACGCTATCCAACCAGCGCTTTGCGTCTCATCGTAGTGCCCAACGGCTCGCAACACGTAGGTGGCCAACAGAGATCCGGCAATGCCAAGCAGCATCGTGATCCAGATTCCGCCGGGATCTTTACCGGGCATAACCAGTTTGGCCAGCGCTCCAATAATCAAGCCGAAAATTGCCATCCACAGCAAATGCAACATGTAACCCTCCTTACGGTTTGTTGTGCACTTCTGTTCGGGGCCGGGAGATTCACAACTAAGTAAATGCTCCTCAGATGGTCGATAAGTTTAACGCTGCGGGACGTAGAATCCAAGTGTCGAACTGTCTACGTGGCGACAGGGCGGGAGTTTCGAAGCAATGAGTAGTGTCCTGAATCAGATATTCGGTTGAATGCCTTGTATCAGGGCACGGCTTCAGCCGTGCCGAACCGCAATGCAAGAAGCCATGGCCTTTAGGCCCCGCGCAAAGGTTCCAAGGCTTTCTAAACGAATCTCTGATTCACCGCACTAGTGGCATCGGTTTGAGAATCGTAAGAACGTGCTCGCAACTATCGTGGGACCCAGACAGCGCTGTCGGCAAAAGTTTGGCGCGGCATTCTGCGGCCATGTTCCCCTTCGTACGGCGGCTTGTTTCTTGCATCTACCGTAGAGGTCTGCAGATCAACCGCTCGAGACGTTAGAACGTGTGTCCCCAGTAGGCGGACATCCGCCACCGCTTTGGTTGCAAGTTGCGTCCAGATGCCCTGCACGGCCCCGTAGTCAATGGTGACATGAAGGTTATAAATCCACCATGACGGGCTCTTCGCCGGCGTCCCCTCAATGCGCCGCACCTGTAAGTTGGCCGTGTCCACCCACGCTTTGCCGAAAACCAATTCAGCGTCGTTGCGCTTCGGCGTCAATCCCAACACGTAGCAGTCGTGTCCATCAACTCGCTCCTGCCCCAGAAGTGTGAACCCGTAGTTGCGACTGGTCAATGCGTGCAAGTCGGGATGAGTCGCCATCTGAGATTCGCGCTCCAGCACCTTACGCACGATCTCGGTTCCGCGATCGCTGCCCTCCACCTTTTGGATTGCATAATCTTTCTGCGATGGAGGAACGAAGTTAATCTCGGCCATCACTTCGGAATTGGGCTTCTGTGCTCCCTCGCTCGAGAGTTCGTACTTCCGCGTCACCGTATAGGCCACAGAGTGCCCTCGTGCATCCGCTTGCACCTGCTGCATCCGGCTCACAATCTGATCCACAGATGGATTACGGACCTGGCACCACGCGGTCGCCGAAATCGCGGCGCACCATGCGCTTAGAAGAACGGCACGGGATGTAAATGACAGGGGCATCTGGAAACCGGAATCGTAGTAACTTCGCAGTTAACTAGTTAGAAGCAAGTTGATTTCCACTCGATGCCTGCCGAATCGGAGAAATGCTGCTGCCTTATCTTCAATGCTTTGCGGCCCGGTATGATCTGCGCGCTCTGAAATGACTAGGTCTTTTTTACTGGCAATAGCACCTTTCGTACGCTATCGGGTCGAGTGCCCCGATCGCACAATAAAGACCGCGAACACTATCGGTCAAAACCTTCGCCGCGGAACTTGAGACGTTGTACAGCTTCAGCCATTGGTCGCGGGCTGTTTCTGTTGACTGGATGTGGCTGTAAATCACCCCCAGGCTCCCGAGATCGAGTTGCCGCGTCTTCCATTCCTCGGTAAACCTGTACTCTTTTTTCCACCGGCCACGGACCTTACGACTTGCTTGCTCCAAATTTGTCAGATAATACGTCGTCTGATCAGCGAGTGACCCGTCGCCGCGAAAGGTCACAATCCGGAAAGCGGGATTTTGGTCGTAGATTGGAGAGACTGGCGGATCGATGAGCACGAATGCTTTATTGACGCCTGCATTATTCACCAGCCTGAAGTCGTCCGTATGTGTGTGTCCCGCGAAGCTGGCAAGAATTACGTCCTGGTAAGTCTCCAGCAGACTATCGAACTCCGCAGTCCAAATCGGCATCCACATGGGCACTATTGAATCGGCGCACGACGTGGCTACCGAAGCGGCGCCTGCGTTCTCCTGCTCCTTAGATCTGTGCGTTGTTGCGTAGCCGTCGATGCCCGGCGGAATGTGAAACATTAACCAAACCTTCTGGTTCGCCTGCCGGGCTGCCTCGAGCTTTGATCGCAACCAGCGCATAAGATCACTGGCTCCCGTGGACTCCACTACGGCACATCCCTGGCTAAAGTTCTTCGCGTGATAATTGTTCGAGAAAAAAATGCTATTCAACGATAGGATTCGAACTCCCTGAATCGCGGGATGTGGCACTCCATAGCTTCCCAGCGCCTTCCAATCGTCAAGGAACGATGCGTCCGCCCCAGCTAGCTCGCGCGCCAAATCGGCCGTATCGCTTAGAAATGTTCCGCCCGCTTGAATACTATAGTTCCCGCAATCCTCATCGTTGTTGCCAGGCGTCACCAGTATCTTCGTACCCGGAAATCGCTTGCGAAATTCAATCGCCAGAAACTCGACCGTCTTCAGCACGAACGCCCGGTAGTGCTCGAGGTCCTCGTCGTGAGTGGCATTTAGATATTTCTTGCGGAATCTGTGCGCCAGCAAGTCTCCGGTGAACATCACGAAGGCAGGGTGGGACAATGTTTTGCGCATCTGATCCAGGGCCGACTGCAACAGCCACCAATTTGTATCTTGTCCATAGGGACTGAAGCTCTCTGGACGGGTGCGCTGCAGAATCGCCTCCCACCGTTCCGGATCGGCTGCTGCCAGGCTGGCGACCAGCGTAGCATCGGCCATTGGATTGAAGTGGATATCCGAAGCAATCAGAAACTGCTGGTTGTCCGGCTCTTTGGCTTGCGCAGCACCGTGAACGATGAGGGTCAGCAGCAAAATAACCGCGTACACCGAGCACTGCCTGCTGGTCGTGAGACTAATACGGTGGGAACCAGTAAGTTTTTCGTGAGGCATCTGCCTTTGTCTATGTGTACGGCACGACGCTAGAAAGCTCGCTGTGAAATCGCCTACGCCGGTCTGGCGACTTCGCCATAAACCTCGAGCATGCGGCGCACACCGGCCTCCCAGGAGAACTTCTCACATTGCTCCATGCCGCGCGCCTTCAACTTCTCGCGCACACTTTGGTCAAGGAGCACGCGGTGCAGCGCCTTCATAATCTCAAATACGTTTTCCGGATTCACCATCACCGCCGCATTGCCTACAACTTCAGGAATGGATGAGGTATTGCTGGTGACCACGGGTGTGCCATGCGCCATGGCTTCCAAGGGTGGCAGACCGAATCCTTCGTACAGCGACGGAAATACGAAGATCTTGGCCTGATCGTAGAAGATCCGCAGCACCTCGATGGGCACGAACCCCAGAAATCGCACATCGTTTTGCACTCTCCCCTTCACCACAGCGCGGCGAAGATCGGGATGCTTAGACACTTCATCGCCAATGATAATCAGCTTGAGGTCCTCAAACTGGCCTTCCTTGGCCAACTCAGTCTTAAGCGCGGCGAAAGCCTCGATGATGCGCACCACGTTCTTGTGGGGGCTGATGCGCCCAGCATAAAGCAGGAAGGGATAGTTCACCTGGTACCGCTCCGCAATGAATTGGCGCTCCGCATCGCTGGCATGGCCAAGTCGAAAACGGTCATCGAGGGCGTTATAAATGACCTCGATCTTTTCGGGCTGGACCTGAAAGAGACGCTCGGTGTCTTTCTTGGAAAAATTGGACACCGCAAAAATGCGTGCGGCGTGATGCAGCACTCGCTTGGTAAATTTGAAATGCAGGTTTCGCTTCAGCGTGGAATGGCTATTCACGCGGTACATATGGTCGAGGAGATCGTGCACCGTGACCACGTAAGGACAAGGTATGCCCTGCGGCTTCCAAAAAAGATGCGGCACATGCAACAGGTCGCAACCGTTGATCTTGAGAATACGATGCAGCTCGAAATAGCTACCCAACGAAAACTCGTTGGGCTGCGCCGGAATCACGGCAAAGTTCGAGGGTAGCGGCTCGGTGAATGGCAGCTTTCCGGGGATGCCGATCAGGAAATATTCGTTATTATGGTCCAGCCGGGCAAGCGTGCGGATGGCGTTGCGGGTATAGGTCCCCACACCGAATTCATTGATACGCCGGATGTCGATGGCGATTCGCACTGACTCAAGTGTAAACCGCGCACGCGTATTTCATGCGGCTTTTACCGCGCCGCAAACTCCTCACGCCTTCACAGCCTCGGCGTGCTTCGCTCTGCGTGAGGCATACAGCGGGAATGCTTCCGCCAATGCAAGCACTTCGCGGCGAATTCGCGTCAGCACGTTCTTGTCGGTCCGATTGTGAAGCGCCTCCGATATCCACTTGCCCACCTGCCGCATCTCGGCTTCTTTCATGCCTCGTGTGGTAAGCGCCGGACTCCCAATGCGAATGCCGCTGGGCTTCATTGGCGGATTGGTGTCGAACGGAATGGCATTCTTGTTCACCGTGATGCCGGCCTCGTGCAGCGCGTTCTCTGCGTCGCTGCCCAGCATGCCTTTGGCGAAGACATCCACCAACATGAGGTGAGTGTCGGTACCACCGGAGATAATGTGGAAACCTTCGTCCGCCAGCGTTTGGGCGAGGACCTTCGCGTTGGCCACAACCTGCCGCGCGTAATCTTTGAAGCTGGGTTGCAGGGCCTCGCGGAAACACACCGCCTTGGCAGCAATAATGTGCACCAGCGGTCCGCCCTGCATGCCGGGAAACACTACCTTATCGATCGCCGCCGCATACTCTGCCTTGGACAGTATCAGTCCGGCGCGCGGACCGCGAAGCGTCTTGTGGGTGGTGGTGGTGACGATCTGGGCATGCGGAACCGGCGAAGGATGCGCTGCTCCGGCGACCAGTCCGGCGAAGTGCGCCATGTCTACCAGGTAGAGCGCGCCCACTTTGTCGGCGATCTGGCGCATGCGCGCGAAGTCGATGAAGCGCGGATAGGCGCTGCCTCCGCCGATGATTAGCTTGGGTTTTTCGCGCTCAGCGATCTTCTCCAGATCGTCGTAATCGATCGTCTCAGTTTCCTTCGTAACACCGTATGGAACGATCTTGTAGGTCTTGCCGGAAAAGTTCAGAGGATGACCGTGCGTCAGATGCCCACCATGCGCGAGGTTCAATCCCAGGATCGTCTCCCCGGGCTTAATCACCGCGGAGTAAGCGGCCATATTGGCCGTTGATCCCGAGTGCGGCTGTACATTGGCGTGCTCAGCGCCGAACAACTGCTTCGCACGATCGCGCGCCAAGTTCTCGACCACGTCGGTGAATTCGCATCCACCGTAGTACCGTTTGCCCGGATAGCCCTCGGCGTACTTGTTGGTGAAGACAGAGCCCGCCGCTTCCAGCACAGCCTCGCTGACAAAGTTCTCCGAGGCGATAAGCTCCAGGCCTTCGTGCTGACGGCGCTCTTCGTTTTCGATGGCTTGCGCGATGTCGGGATCAACTTCTGCCAGCGGGCGTTCCATAGGATTTGTTTTCATCATTGCGTCCTTCCCTGGTGTACGGATTAAGATTTAGGAACCTTATACATATCGGGCGTGAACAGCTCCATGTGGCGCTCCGGCTTGCTCAACAGCGTAAATCCCACTTTGCCATAGAGCGCATGTGCATCGCGGGTGGTCAGGTTCCACCGCCGCAGGCCCTGCAGCTCGGGGTGTTTGACAACGCACTGCATCAACCAGGTCCCCAGACCCTTGCCTTGGTGAGACTCCAGCACAAAGACATCGCAGATATAGGCGAACGTGGCGCGGTCGCTAACAACCCGTGCAAAGCCAATTTGCTTGTCGCGCTCGAAAATCCCGAAGCAGATCGAGTTTCGCATGGCGCGCTCCAGCGTCTCTCGCGGAAGGCCCTCGCACCAGTAGGCGCGCGACAGGTAACCGTGGACCACAGCCATGTCCATGCGCGAAGGGTCGCTGGTCAACACAAATTCGCCGCGATGCTCTTCCAGGATTGCCGGCGAAGCACGCTCGACAGTCGCTGTTGTCTCAGGCATAAGACAACCTCGCCTCGTCCTCCCGCTCGATGGCCGTGATTTTGTCTACCCGGCGTTCGTGCCGGCCTCCGGCAAAGGGTGTGGCTAGCTTCTGCTCGATCTTTTCTTTTAGCTCAAATCCGGCGTGGTCCGCTCCCAGTGCAATCTGCATCGTAAACATTGTAGCGCGCGGAGAGTAAAGAAATCGGACCAATATCACAGACATCCGGCGCCCTCCGTAAATAGACTTGGATGGAAAAATAGAGTTGGGTTGAGCACCGCTTCAGCGGTGCAGAGGGACAGCTCTATTGGTCACGGCTTTGGCCGCTGAGGTAATCATGACGATCCCCTATCGTGGCAAGACCAGCCCTTCAACTTACTTTCTCACAGCGTGCTAGAATTTTTTGTTATGGCATTCCCAACTGATCGTCCCCGCCGCCTGCGTCGCACCGAAGCGATGCGTTCGTTTGTCCGCGAAACCCGGCTCAGTCCTGCAGGCTTTGTCTATCCGCTATTCGTCTGCCCCGGTGAAGGCGTGCGCAAAGAAGTGCGCTCCATGCCTGGGGTGTTCAATCTTTCGGTGGACGAAGCGGTGAGGGAATGCGCCGAGGTGAAGTCGCTAGGCATTCCCAGCGTCATCCTCTTCGGGCTGCCGGAGTCGAAGGACGAAGTCGCCACCGGCGCTTGGGCCGACGATGGCATCGTGCAGAAGGCGGCACGCGCTATCAAGCGCGAAGTCCCCGGCTTGTTGTTGATGGGCGATGTTTGCCTGTGCGAATACATGTCGCATGGACACTGCGGCCTGGTGGAGAAATCAGGCACGCATTCGGTGGGTGCAGCTTCCGTCGCCGCGATGAATGCCGAGGACTACGAGATCCTCAACGATCCTACACTGGAATTGCTGGCGCGCACGGCGGTGGCCCAGGCGAAAGCAGGTATGGACATCATCGCACCCTCCGACATGATGGACGGCCGCGTGGATGCCATCCGCACCGCTCTTGACGACGCCGGCTACCAGAATATTCCCATCCTGTCTTATGCTGCGAAATTTGCCAGCGGCTTCTATGGGCCATTCCGCGAAGCTGCCGATTCCGCGCCGCACTTCGGCGATCGCCGCTCGTACCAGATGGATCCAGCCAATCTCCGCGAAGCCATGCGCGAGATCGAACACGACCTGGACGAAGGCGCCGACATGATCATGGTGAAGCCGGCAATGCCCTACCTCGATGTGCTGCACGAGGCGCGGTTGCGCTTCGATGTGCCCCTGGCGGCGTATCAGGTCAGCGGCGAGTACGCCATGATAAAGGCTGCGGCGCTCAATGGCTGGATCGATTACGAGCGCGTGATGATGGAGTCGTTGTTGTGCATCGAGCGCGCCGGAGCGTCGATCGTGCTGACCTACTTCGCGAAGGAAGCGGCGAGGTTGTTGGCGTAAGTAAGGCGGACAACGAGGTGCGAATGATACTTTCTGACGAGATCAAACAACTCCTCGACGGTGCGAACTTCGCTCACCTGGCTACCTTGATGCCTGATGGCTCGCCGCAAAGCGTACCGGTGTGGGTCGGGCGCGACGCAGATCGCGTCATCCTATGTACCGGGCAAAACTCGTTGAAAGCCCGCAATGCAGCGCGCGACCCGCGGGTTGCGATCTCCATCGTGAATTTTTGTGACCCCTATTCCGAAGTGCAGATTCGCGGACGCGTCATCGAGCGCCGGCCCGATCCAGATCTCAAAATAATGGATCCCATCTCCGTGAAGTACACCGGCAAGCCGTTCCCCTTCCGCAATCCCGAGGGACGGGTTGTCCTCGTCATCGAAGTCGAAAAGGCCCGTTTTACCAAACTGCCCTTTGAACATACCCCGCAGGCCAATTCGTAGAGCACCAGCAGCGGAAGCGTTCCTCCCCTTATTTCCCGCAGTTTGAAAAATAAAGAAATAGACGCCCCTCGCAAATAGCTGCCACCGCTTCGGGCAACACCGACAGGCGGTTTGGCACTCTCAGTTGTCGAGGAACACGAATGAGACCACTCAGAGTCGTTATTGCGACCCTTGTGTTTTTTCTGCTAGGAGTAACCACGGCTGCCTTTGCGCAGGGGCAGCACGAAGAAGAAGCCAAGCCCCCTCCTCACCAGGAAGAGCCCAGACCGGCTCCGCATCCGGAGACACCCGCCCCTCCGCCGCGTTCAGAAACCAAGCCTGAGTCGCACCCAGTAGAAGCCAAACCGGCGCCGCCCCCGCAGGAAGCGAGGCCAGCGGCGCATCCCGAAGAGACGAAGCCGGCGCCCCAACGCCAGGAAGCGACACCGGCACCACATCCCGAAGCCAGACGGGTACCGCAGAACTCCCATCCGGCGGAGCCAGCCCACCAGATGCAAAGCGGGCATCCGCAGCCTACACCTCAGCAACGACAGGTCCAGCAGACCGCATGGCAGTCGCATCGCGCGCAACACTGGCAGTCGGAACACCGTACCTGGCAGCAGCGCGGCGGCTACCATGGCTATCGCATTCCCGAGGCGCGTTACAACCAATACTTTGGGCCAAGCCACGCGTTTGCCATTTATACGGTGCCGGTCGTCGTATACCAAGGCTATCCACGGTTTCAGTACCAGGGTTTTTGGATCAATGTAGTCGATCCGTGGCCCGAATATTGGGCGGCCGATTGGTACGACACTGACGAGGTCTACATCGTTTACACCGACGGTGGATACTATCTGGTCAATCAGCGTTACCCGGGAGTGATGCTCGCCGTGAACGTATCGGTATAGAGGAGTAAACCGCGTTGTCCCGGGATCCCTTGCCGAACCTGCAAGCGGATCCCGTGGGTCACAAAGTAGATGACATCCCATCGAAATGTTCTTATAATTTGCCCCGCTCCCATAGTTTATTTGGACAGTGGAGTATAGTTTGCTTACCACCCAGGTGCAGGCAATGAAACCAGTAGTTCCGGATCCCGACCGGCCAATTATTCTTTGTGTGGACGATGCGGAGATTGCGCTGCGAGTTCGCAAGCTGCTGCTTACGATCGCAGGGTATGACGTGGTGACCGCGCCCTCCGGGGAGGAGGGCCTGGAAGTGTTCAAGCGAGATGCGATCGATCTGGTAATTGCCGACCACTTCCTGAGCGACAAAACGGGCACTGAGATCGCCCGAGAGATGAAGACCCTCAAGCCCGACGTACCAATCCTCATCGTCTCGGCCGCCGCCGATACTCCCGAAGGAATCGAGTTTGCCGACGAGTTCGTTTCCAAAGGCGAATCACCGGAAAAGCTTCTCGAATCCATCGCTCGCTTGCTGAAAATTCACGCTACAGCTTAGAACTCATGTGGCAACTCGCAAAAAAACCGGAGCTGGTTGGCTCCGGTTTTCTGTCGCGTACGGTAGGAAAGGGATCGCGAAAGCTCACGACCCTTCACGTGAGCAATGGACGGCTAGGGAAGTTGGAAGCCAACCAACTGCTGGTTGGCGTCACTGATAATGACATCCAAGCCGATGGGAAGGCCCAGGAGGTTCGTCTGGGTGACCACCAGTTCAACCATGCGCACCTCCACGCTATGGGGCGCCGGGAAGTTGTTGATGACGCGATACAGATACAACGTTCCTAGTCCGACAATCGGCACCTGAGTATTGGGCGGGACATTATCGTTGATTTCGGGATGGCCGGCTACCGACAGGCCAATGAATTGGCCCGATCCACTTATCAGATAGTGTGTTGAACTGTTGATGAAGGTGTTGGTCTGGGCCTTGATGAGGCTGGCCGAAACCAGGCCGCTCAACAGGTTCAGGTTTTGCACCGTCGACGTCGTTAGCCCACTGGACGCCACAGGACCGAGGTTGGACTCCGCCGTGTCGGTAACGGTTCCCGAGGTCAGGATGCTGGTAAGGTTTAAACCAGTCAGCGTGCTGGTCAGGACGGTACCGCCAGTTCCGAGGCATGGCAACGCTATAGGAGCAGTTTGAGCAGAGGTCAGCGGCTGGCCGGTGACCTGCGTCGCGAAAGCGCCGCCGGTTACGATCGCGGGTGCGAAAACGTTGATGATACCGCTGGTGGCACTGGAGACGATTATTTCAGTGCCGATCTGCAGACCCAGCAAGTTAATACCAGTGACATGCACGTGAATCATGTTGATGGCAAGACTTGCAGTGGAGGTCCCAACGGTGGATGTCTGTTCATTAATCACCACGTAACCCAGCAGCGGGAGGGTAATTCTAGTGTTAGCTGGAACGGTGCCGTTATAGAGATGGCCGAGGATGACCAGGTTGTTGACCATGGTGCCGGCCGAGCTGACATGCAACACGCCGCTGCTGTCAATGGTAGTGGTGGTGACTGCCTTGATTTCCTGCGCGGAAATCAGTCCAGCCAGCAAGCTGATGCTGGTGGTATCAGCGACAGCCTGCGCGGTATCGAGAGAACTGGAGGCGTTGGTGTTGACTGCGCCTCCACTCACGATCGGAGGGAGGCTGATTCCTCCGGCGCTACCCATGACCATGACCGGCTGTTGCGGCGTGCCGCACACCCCACCCAGCGTGATAGGTGCGGTCTGTCCAACCAGGATGGTACTGCCGACAAATGCTGAGGTACCAAACGCTGAACCTTCATAGGTCAGGGTCTCAGGAGTTGCGGCCAGGCCAGTAACGGAGGTGAACAGGATGACCAGTGCCAGCGAGGCACTGGTTGCAAGCATGGAACGCAATACTAGCTGCAAGGTGAAACACGTCTTATTTGTAGTGTGCAACATGTGGTGCTCCTTTCGAGATTCAATAAAGGGCCCGGTTAAGACGTACTTGAGTGACGCGTGGACGAGCTTGGCAATAGTTTTTGCAGCCATTAGCTTGCACAAGGGGTGAAGAGACGAGAGAATGGACGTGGTTACGAAAGTTCCAATAGGTACCCAACTGTAAGTAGCGAGGTCGAATTGCCGAAATTATCCGGATTGTCATAGCAAACCGCCTCGCGAAGTACAGGGCCAGATGTACAACCTACCTTTACTTCGTGCAATTAAGTTTCCCCGCTAACTACGCAAAACGTAAGCTGGCGATTTTCCTGCAATGCAAAACTTTGCCACTTAATACTGGGAAGGTAGTAGTTATTTCCTTAGTGCAGAGGGTCATTTAAGGCAAAACGGTGCTATATGGATAGATCGTCTGCATTGCGAGCGTGGCTTTTCGATCCGCACATCCCCGATAGGGTTATGGGGGATTCCCTGGCGCAGCTGGATTGCGTCTAGCATCTTATAGTGTGACCAAGGTGAGTAGTGCGATTGTTACCGGGAGTACTTTCCTGTCGTGCTGCCACAAGGAATCCCCGATAGCTCAGAGCAGCATGCAGATTTGAAGCGACGATAGGTTATAGTGCCGAGCCATGGACATTCCTGGTAAGTAGCATCGATATGATGCGTATCTTAAGAAGAGACCAATAAAAGCAACCATGCCCGGGGCTGGATAGCTTAACTGCGGTAGAACGATGGAACTCGTAAATCGTTTTGTATCAGGGCACGGCTTCAGACGTGCCGCAACGGGCAACAATATCTTGGGCTTTAGCCCCTGCGGGGATCATTTTGTGTTTGGGGCTAAAGAGTGTGCGTGAGAACTCTGTCGTCCCTGAAGGGACCCAGCTCAATGTTCCACTCTACCCAGGGCTCACGCCCTGGGCTAACACCGGTTCTCCCCATGTGGGGGCTGTTTTTTAAGCATTCAATCCACTAAGGCGAGCGAAAAATAGTTCTCACCCTCACTCTAAAGCCCTAATCTTGCCAGGGCGTGCATGGTTCTGAAGTTAGCGGCCTTATTTTGGCCGCGTATACGCGCCGAAAAACAGGCAGCGGTGGCGGCAAATCTCCGCAAAAAGTTTCTAGAAGGCTCCGCCGCCGCCACCGCCGAAGCCACCGCCACTAAAGCCTCCTCCACCGAAGCCACCGCCGCCCCAACCCGAACCCGTACTGCTGGCCCGCGGGGCCGAGACGAATGCCTGGTGCGCATCGCTCGCCATGGCGTGCATGGAGCCGGCAAAGAAGATGGGATTGAATCCGACATATGGAGTCGGCCCGACGTACCATGTGGGCTGGTTCTGGTTGATACCCTGGAAGGCCTTCGCCCAGCGATTCTCGATGCCAAGCGCCATCGCGTAGGGAAGAAACTTCTCGAAGGTATCGGGCGGCATACGTTTCAGGCGGTCGGCGTCGACGCGATTGATGAATTCCTGGAAACCGAGAATTTCGATCTTGGTGCGCACGCCCTTCAGCGATTTCGCGGTCATGATACGCGCGAAGAGGAAGACAATGATGACCGCGAGAATGGCGGCGGCAATCAGGAGCAGCGGCGAATCGAACATTGAAGCCCAACCGAAGACCTGCGCCAGCACAAAAGGCGCCGCGGTAAACAAAATTCCGGCCAGCACGTAGGCGTGCGCCGATTCAGGATCAACCGAGTACATTCCCTTGCTCTTCAGTTCGACGAGAATGTTGTTCTTCATGATTGGAATGGCGACGTAGAACTGGTTCTTCAGGTCCGACAGGCGCACCTCGGTCGCGCCGCCCTTGAACATGTGCTTCAGCATGACGCGCTCGTGCGATTCCAGCGCCTCCCAGGCTTCGATCGGCTTTAGCCGGTGGAAAGTGTAATCGCGATGAGTGAAGAGCAGGACCTTGGATTCTGTTTCCTCGATCTTGAGATAGCCCTTTACCGCGAGGTCCACCATGGTGGAAGTAATGTCGCGAGGATGCACGGCGTCGTCGAGAAGGCTGCCCACTTCGGCGGGGGTCATGTCTTTTGGCGGCTCGTACATGGGCGCGACGGAGATGTCGGGCTTGGGGTCGCGGCCCTTCGTCCACCAGAAGAAGAACATCACGATGAAGGCCCACAGAGGCAGCAGCACAATCGGATTGCTGCGCAGGAACCACATTGCCTGAGTGAACTTGTCAGGCTGGGTCAGCACTCCCTTGGTGATGTAAACGTCGGCGGTGAGCCCGCCACGCATGGACAGCGGATTGTTGGCTTCGACCAGCACTGTGTTGCTGCGGATTTCAGTGGTGGCGTCCTGTTCCACCGATCCGTAGGCGCCAGTAAAGGCCTGCGCGCGCAGGTTGCCGGTGGCATTCGGCGGAAATGTGACGGAGGCGGCGGCGCTGTCGATGGGCACGGGCCAGTCATTGCCGGTCACGTTCCAGTACAGTTCGTCGTGATCATCGAACCAGCGCACGGCATTGGTGACTCTGTAGCTGATGATCACGGTACGCGTGGTGTCCACCGCGTCGGGAATGTAAATCTTGAGATGGCGATTGCCGTTTTGGGTGCTGGATTCGTACTTGAGCTTATGGCCAGTGGCGTCGATGACGCTGATGACTTTGAGGAACAGCGTGTAGTTGGTGCCGTGCGGTCCGGGATACTCGATGGGAATGTCGCGGTAGATGCCGTGAAACGCGCCGACGAAGACGACGTCGATATGCTCATTGACGGTGGTCACGCCATCAGGTGCAACGTAAAGGTGCGATTCGAAGCGGGCGATGTTCCAGTCGCGAGCGGAGGCGGGAAGGGCGAGGGCGAGGCAGAGGAGAAGCACGAGAAGGGCGACGGCTGTTGTCCTCCGGGGATAGGGGTCCTTCGACTCCGGCGGCGCAAACCCATCGCCGCCTTCGCTCAGGATGACAGCGCAGGAGGTTGTAGACATCTCAGAACTTCACCGCGACCGGTTCGCGCTGCGCCGGCTCGGTGATGTCGAAGAACTGCCGCTGCTGAATGTGGAACATGCCGGCCACGATGTTGGTGGGGAAGGTTTGGATCTTGGTGTTCAGGTCGCGCACCACCGCGTTGTAATAGCGGCGCGCGTTCTGGATGGCATCTTCCAATCCGCTCAGCGAGCCTTGCAGCGACTGAAATTGCTCCGAAGCGCGCAATTGCGGGTAAGCCTCAGCCACCGCGAGCAGCCCGCGCAGGGCGTACGTGAGTTGGCCCTCGGCTTCGCTCTTCTCCGCTGGGGTGGTGGCGGTCATGGCCGCGCTGCGATATTTGGCGATGTTCTCGAAGGTCCCCTTTTCGTGCGCGGCGTAGCCCTTTACGGTCTCGACCAGGTTGGGGATGAGGTCGTAGCGACGCTTGAGTTGCACGTCGATGTCGGCCCAGGCGTTGTCGGCGCGGACCTTTAACTGCACCAGCCCGTTGTAAATGCCGATGAGCGCAAATGCGATGATGGCCAGTATGGAGATAACGATGATGATTGCAATCATGGCTCTTCCTCCGGTTCGAGAGCAGGCGACGAGCGGACGTTATCACAGGGCGGAAGGTGGAGGCAATTCCCGGCGGGGGGTTGTGTAGCTGCTCCAAGATAATGTCACCCCTTAACTGCAACGAGACTTTGTCACCCTGTAAGGATGGTGACCATGAGTCAGAAAGAGTTCCAACGGGTGAAGGTGATCGAGAATGCAGCAGGCGGGCGGCTGAGCGTACGCGAAGCCGCCCGTCTGCTGCACCTGAGTACACGGCAGGTACAACGACTCAAGCAGCGCTATCGGCCCGATTCCATCGCCTGGGTGCGGCACGGCAATCGCGGTCGCTCCATGCCTTGGGCCGTTTCAATTCCCCAGCAGCAGTTGATTCTGAGCTTGGCTCGCGGCAAGTATCGGGGCTTCAACGATTCCCACCTCACCGAAAAACTTCGGGCCGAGGAGCACCTCTCGATCAGCCGCGAAACCGTGCGCCGCATCCTGCGCGCCGCCAAGCTAGCCTCTCCGCAGAAGCGTCGGCCTCGCCAATATCGCTCCCGCCGCTCGCCCCGCCCACGTTTCGGCATGATGGCCCTCACCGATGCCAGCCGTCATGACTGGCTCGAAGGCCGCGGTCCCCAACTCACCCTCATCGGCTTTCAGGATGACGCTACCAGCCAGATCCTGGCCGCCCACTTCCAACTCGAACCCGAAAATACCCTCGGCTATCTCCGCGCCCTGCACGCCATGATCACCGCGCACGGCATTCCGCTCAGCCTCTATCGCGACCGCCACAGCATCTTCCAGCGCAACGATGCCCACTGGACCCTAGCCGAACAGCTCGCCGGTAAACAATCTCCTACCCAACTGGGACGCGCCTTGGAGGAACTCGGCATCCAGCAGATCCCCGCTTACTCGCCGCAAGCCAAGGGCCGCATCGAGCGCGCCTGGCGCACTTGCCAGGATCGTCTGGTCAGCGAACTCCGGCTCGCTCGCGCTACCTCTTTGGCAGAAGCTAATGCCGTGCTCGCCCGCTTCTGCGCCGACTACAACCAGCGCTTTGCCCGCCTCGCCACCGACGCCACCCGCGACTTTCGCTCCCTGCCGCGGCGCTTCGATCTGGCCCGCTGCCTCAGTTTGCGCTACCAGCGCGTGGTCGCTGCCGACCACGTCATTACCCTGGGCGCGCATTCCATCGCCCTGCCGCCCTTGCCCGGCCATCGCGGCTACGCCGGACAAACCGTAGAACTTTCCCATCAGCTCAATGGCACCCTGCACGTCTATCGCGGTGACCTTCTGCTGTTGGCCCACTCCCTGCCGCTGCAAGAATACGCAGAGCGCCGTCCGGCTCCTCGCACCTCGCCGCAGAAACCAAAACCCAAGATGCCCCGCATCTACCACCTCGCCGGCCGCCCGGCTTTAGCGGCCGTTACTTAAATCACAGGGGGTGACACAGTCTCGTTGCAGTTAGTACGACATTTTCTCGTTGCAACTACATGCCGAACGGGCAACGCGACTTCGGAGACAACCATCCAGTCGCCCCTACTCGCTAGTCAGAGGAAGGCCCTTCTCTCGCCACTCACGAATGCCGCCATCCATGGATGCGACGTTCGTATATCCCATTCTCTGCAGAGCGTCGGCTGCCAGCGCCGACCGGAATCCGCCGCCGCAATACAAAACCAAAGGCGTGCTCGTATCGGGTACCTGCTTCTCTACGTCGCGTTCGAGGATTCCCTTGCCGAGGTGGACGGCTTTCGGGAGGTGGTCCTTCGCCCATTCGTTGTCTTCACGGACATCGATGAGAAGAAAATCGGGATTGCCGCCGTCCAGCATCTGCTTCACGTCGTCCACGGTAACTTCGCGGACGCGCTGCTTGGCGTCGTTAACAACATCGAGAAATCGGGGAGAGTGATGATGCGCCATGTCCCATGATAGCGCGGAGGGTAAGCCGAAGCCGCAAAATCAAAGATCATCCTCCTCGTCGGCCAGCTCTTCGCCGGGATACTCGGCGTGGTAATAGAACTCGAGGTCCTTATCCAGCTGGGCCCAAAATGCGGCGTCCCGTACCGGAGGCGAATCGTTGCGCAGGGTGTGCTCGCGCGAGGTAGCGCGCAGAGTAAGCATCTGGTTCAGAGCATCCAGCAGGCCCCAGTCGTCGGGTCTCCAGTTCGCCACTGGCTTGTTCTTGTAGGCCAGCATTTTCTTGGCGAGTTCGTCGGTCTTGATGTTGCGCAGCACCGGATACAGCTCGGCCCAGAGCCGCGGCGTGTAGTTGTCGTCGACAAACCGGAGGGGCATTTCCATCCTGCCATTTTGATTGTCTCTCGCGTGTACGGCAAGCCTTATGTTGGCAGCGCGCCTTCGGCGACAACCGGGAGGAATTGCCCATGGGCTCACAAGCGTTCGGCGCCTTGAACCGTCGGTTGGAAGGAGGCAATTCAGAACAGGTAGATCAGGTTGATGGCAGACGTGAATTGCTGGCCAACCAGGGTATCCAGTTTCTGGAACACGTTTTTGTTCGATGTGTCCAGGCGAACCTCCCCGCGAATCACGAACTTGCCGTCCAACTTCTTCAGGCGCCGGTCGATGTTTGATAGCTTCGCGATCATGTCGTATTCCGGCGTCAAGGTGTACCCCTGAAGGGTTTGCGACACGCCGGTGCGAGTGCCGCCGCTGTCGTTGAAGACCTCGCCACGGAAGGCCAACGAGAACGGCTTCGTCAGGTTGTACTTTACGTATCCGGCGACGCTCTTCCAGATGGCGTCGTGGCCAATAGCAACGCCGTTCTCTTCGTGAGCGTAGAGCGAATCAAATCCCAGGTTCAACCTCGGAGTTGTTTTCCAGCTGCCCACCACTTCGTAGGCGACGCGCTGATCATGATCGTCCCTGGGTCGCGCCGGGCCGTGAATGAAGTTGAAGTACAGCGCTGTGGCTTTGGTTGGGGTCACCGTGACTTGACCACCAATCGAGTAACCGTGGTTGAACCGTTGGAACTCGTCCCACCCGTTGGTCACCATCAGCATTCCAGAGATCTTGCTGGTGAGCGGGTAGGTGGCCTTTACGCCGGTATGGGTGAATGGCAGGCCGAAGCCGAACAGGAAACCCCGGCTGAACTCGTCGTTGTAGCCGTCATATCCGCCAATGACCTCCGACCCCATGTGCGTGGCAAATTTTCCGGCATCGAATCGCAATCCCTTGCCCAGCGGCGCGATGTAGCTGAGGTACATCTCGGGAATATCGACATGGTGCGCAATGTCGCTTTCGCAGTTGCGAAACAAGCCGTAGGCCGCAGTGACCTCCGGAACCCCAGAACCAGCAAGCAAGTTGAAGCGAAATCCAAACTGCTTGGGCTTATCAATGGCACGCTGGATGACCAGTTGCGCCACATCCAATTGCGGCTCGTTATCGTTGAAGTCGAAGACGCGGAATTGGTTCTGATGAGAATCGGGCTGGTTGGTGTTGTAGCCGTACGAAAGCGAAACGAACCCGTTGGCGGTGATGCCTCGCCACCAGGTGTAGGTCTCAGGAGCGCCTGCCGGATTGGCCGAAGCCAGCCCGGTGGTTACGGGGTCGTCCTGGGCGCGCAAAAGCAGGGGTGAGATTACGATCACCCCTGCCAGCGAAATGCTTCCCAGGAACCGGCCCAACGCCCTGAGCCGCGCCGCCATCGCTAGTCCCGGGTGCCAACCAGATGTTCTTTTTCGTCGACCCGCTCGATCAGATCGTGCGAGTCACCGTTGAACAAATCCTCCACCTCGAGCGTCTCGTAGGCGTGCTCGCCGTGAATGGATTCATCCAGGCCAAGCTCCTCGCTCATCTCGGTGACCTTGACCGGGGTGAACAGGTTAATGACCCACAGCATGCCGTAGGTGAACGAGAACGCCCATACCGACGAGAAGAGCACCGCAACCAGTTGTTTCACGAAGAACGACGGGTTGCCATACAGCAATCCGTTCGTTCCCGCGGCAGGATTGAACGCTTTGTTGGCGAACAGTCCCAGCATCAGGATGCCGAGGAAGCCGCCCACTCCGTGCACGCCCCAAACATCCAGGGCGTCGTCCCAGTGCAGTTTGTTCTTCATTTCGACTGCGAAGTAGCAAACCACGCCTGATACGAGTCCGATAATGACGGCCGTGGTAGGCGAAACATAACCTGCCGCCGGGAGTGATGGTCGCGAGTCCAGCTACCGCGCCGGTAAGCAGGCCAAGGAACTTCGGCTTTCTCTCGCGGAACCATGCCACCGCTAGCCACGCCACGGCAGCGAAGGACGCGGCGATATCGGTGTTCAGGAACGCGCTTGCCGTCACCGAGTCAACCCGCATTTCGCTACCGGCGTTGAAGCCGTACCAGCCAAACCACAACAATCCGGTGCCCAAAGCAACCAGCGGGATGCTGTGCGGTCCGCGATCGAGTATCCGCCGCTTGCCGACGTAGAGGACCGACGCAAGGGCTGCCAATCCGGCGATGTTATGCACTACGATGCCGCCGGCAAAATCGAGCACTCCCCAGCGCTGTAGAATTCCACCGCCCCAAACCATGTGCACGAAGGGGAAGTAAACGAAGGTCAGCCAGCCGGTCAGGAACAGGCAATAGGCCTTGAAACTGACGCGATTGGTGAACGCGCCCGAAATCAGCGCGGGGGTGATGATGGCGAACATCATCTGGTAGGCGATGAAGACCATCATGGGGATCGTGTTATTAGGTGACGCGGTGGTGAGGCCGATGCCGCGCAGGCAGACATTATGGAAATCGCCGATGATGCCATGCCAATCGCCGCTGAAGCAGAGCGAATATCCATAGAGATACCAGATGACAGTCGTCCAGCCCATCGAGACGAAGCTCTGAATCATGATGGCGAGGACGTTTTTCCGTCCCACCAGGCCGCCGTAAAAGAAGGCAAGGCCCGGGGTCATGAGCATGACCAGGCTGGTGCACAAGATCATGAAACCGGTATTACCGGTGTCGAGGTGAAGCATGAAAACCTCCAGGAGATGAAGTGCGGCAGAACGTCAGCTCATAGGTCCCACAGGCGTGGGCCTGGATGGACGCGCGAGTGCAATAACTGCCGGAAGACCGGAAATTGGGTAGAACCTCGGTGGCGCATTGGGTAGGCAATTCCCGTTTCAGGTTCGAGATCAACAGACGATGGAACGCCAGCGTATGTAAGGGCGAGGGAAGCGTACTTTGCCTCGTAGCAATGTCCACAAAGCAGTCTGAGACTGCCGCTCCATCAGTGTCTTCTGCTTGTGGGCCGGAATGCTGTGGGATACGTCACCGCCGGGGGTGATAAGGATCCTGAACTGGGTAGAGTGAGAACTGCCATGTGCATGTCGGGGGCAATGTCCTAAAGCGCAACTTTAGAACCACACCCCTGAGGGCAGTCTTCACCGCGTGCGCAGGTTCGTGTAGATTATGGTTTGCTTTCGCGGCGCCGAGCGACCATCGTCGAAGATTTCGGAATGGAAACATCGGGTTGTGACCAGCCGGGTCCTGGTCGGCTGCTGGTTCTGTGGAGGGGACCTTTTGGGATCACGGACACGATTGGCTCATCTGGTTTTCCTTCTGTTGGGGCTGGCCCTCTTCGAGAGTGGGTGCGGCAGTGGCACAGACTCATCACGCACCGATTTGCATCCCGCCATTCTGTCCATTACGGCGCAGCCCGCGAACCAGACGGTAAATGCCGGGCAAACCGCGACTTTCACGGTGAGCGCATCGGGAACTCCTCCGCTAAGTTATCAATGGCAGAAGAACGGGGCTGCTATTTCCGGCGCCACGGCTGCAGCGTATACGACGCACGCGACCACGACTACCGATAGCGGTTCACAGTTCCTGGTGGTCGTCACCGATGCTACAGGCTCCGCGACCAGCAATGCCGCAACGCTTACCGTGGGTCCTGCGCTGCCGCCGTCTCCCAACGAGGCGGTCTTCACCTACCACAACGATAATGGGCGCACCGGCCAGGATTTGTACGAGACGATTCTCACCCCGCTCAACGTTAACTCCAGTCTCTTTGGCAAGCTCGGGTTTCTGCCTGTGACAGGCCTTGCGGATGCCGAGCCTCTCTACGTTCCGAATCTTAGCGTCGCGGGAGCCACTCACAACGTCGTATTCGTGGCCACGGAACACGATCTCGTGTACGCCTTCGACGCGGACACTTTCACGCAGCTGTGGCAGGTTTCCGTGGCCGGCTCCAATGAAACGCCCAGCGACGACCACGGTTGTCCTCTACTGACGCCTGAGATTGGCGTCACCTCGACCCCGGTCATCGATCTCAATGTGGGTCCACACGGGACGATTTTCCTGGTGGCCATGTCGAAGGATGCGAACGGGAATTATTATCAGCGGCTGCATGCTCTCGACCTCACCACGGGTGCGGAACAGAATGGCAGCCCCAGCACCGTCCAGGGAACCTTCCCCACCCTGACCGGCAGCTTGACGTTCAACCCGGGACCCTACGCTGAACGTGCTGCCCTATTGCTGCTGAACGGCGCGATTTACGTGACTTGGGCGTCGCACTGCGATCAGCCACCTTATAACGGATGGATCATGGGTTATAGCGAATCCAGCCTGCAGCAAGTCAGCGTTTTCAATTTCACCCCCAACGGAACGAGGGGGCCGTGTGGATGTCGGGCGCCGGACCGGCCGCCGACGCGTCGGGGAACATCTATTTGCTTGTGGCCAACGGGACTTTCGACACCGCGCTCGACGCGAATGGCTTTCCGGTCGCCGGGGATTACGGTAACGGCTTTATGAAGCTCTCCACCGCCAGCGGCTCGCTCGCAGTGGCCGATTACTTCGAGATGCACAACACGGTGGCGGAGTCAGATGTAGATCAAGACCTGGGATCGGGCGGCGTGCTGCTGCTGCCCGATGTGCAGGACCAAGGCGGAAAGACGTGGCGGCTGGCGGTCGGGGCCGGGAAAGACTCCAACATCTACGTGGTCAATCGCGATTCCATGGGCAAGTTCAATCCGGTGAATGACAGTGCTATCTACCAAGAGCTCGCTAGCTCCCTGGGCAACGGTTCATGGGGAATGCCCGCGTACTTCAATAACAGGGTCTACTATGGCGGCGTCGGCGACCTGCTAAAGGCATTCACAATCTCCAACGCAAAACTTAGTACGCAGCCGAGTTCGCAGGGCTCGAGTGTGTACATTTATCCGGGAACCACGCCCAGTATCTCCGCCAGCGGGAGTTCCAACGGAATCGTCTGGACGGTCGAGAACGCCGGCAACAACGCAGGCATTCTCCACGCATACGATGCAACCAATGTTGCCACTGAACTCTACAACAGCAACCAGGCGCCGAATGGACGCGATCAGTTCGCCGACAACAAATTCATAACTCCGATGATTGCCCACGGAAAGGTATACGTGGGCACACCCACGGGAGTTGCTGTTTTCGGATTGCTACCCTAGCGCCGCTGAAGCGCCGCACTACCCCAGCGCCAACTCCGCCAACTCCCCGACGTCCTTCACTTCCAGATCAGGGTGGGCTTCGACCTGCTTGGTGGCTGCAGGCGCCTTGCCCTGCCTGCGATTGACCCACACGGTAGCGATTTCCAGCGCATGCGCGGGTACCACATCGTGGTACAGGCTCTCGGCGACATGCAGAAGCCGCTCGCGAGGAATCTGGAAGCGCCTCAGCAGCGCCTCGAAATTGTTGAACGAGGGCTTGTAACTGTGCACCTGTTGCGCAGTGACGATGGCGTCGAAGCATACCTCCAGCTTCGGCGATGTATAGGCAAACAAGTCGTCGTCAATATTGGAAAGTACGGCCAGCTTGTATCGGGACTGCAAACGGCGCAACGCGGGATTGGTGTCGGCAAAGGGCTGCCAGCTGCGAATGGATTCCGCCAGGCCATTGGCCTCGGTGGCACTGACCGAGACCCGCAACTCGCGCGCAAAGTCGCGAACCACTTGCCCCAGTACCTCGCGATAGCTGCGATAGTGCCCGCTCTGGGCCAGCGGCTCAAACTCCGAGTAGAGATGCAGAATCTGGGCGTCACTAAGAGAGTGCCCTTTCCTTTCGAGCCATGCGCGCAGGTAACCGAGCAGCCCGCTTTCCCAGTCGATCAGGGTGCCGTAGCAGTCAAAGGACAGCCATTCGAAGCGCGTGAAGTCGAGCATAGAGTTCGAGTGTAGCACTCGTAGCAGCCGCCGGTTATCCCACTCTGTCAGACTTTGTCAGGGGAGATCGTCAGGACGATGACTTCCCAGCGCCGGCCGCCGGCGTTACCTTGTGCGAAGCGAATTTGCGCTCCAGCGCTTCCAGGGGAGACAACTCCGGCTCTTTCTCCACAGGTGGGGGAGCGCTTTCAGTCTGCAAATCTCCATCGGCAGCAGCGGCCGTCTCGGCAGCGTTGCCGTTATCGGTGGCTACCGCTGCTGCCTTTGCCAACTCTACCTCTCGCGACGCCGCCAGCCCCTTCTCAAGAAACTTCTTCGTGTTGAGCAGGGGACGCGCCAGCGATGGATTATAGCTGGTCCACGGACTGTCGAAATCCGCCTCGCGCTCGAATTGCGCGCGCATGCTTTCCATCTTGGAGTCGAGGTCGTCCAGATAGTGCAGCATGAGCGCCTCGGGAAACATAGGCAGTTTCGGCGAACCAAATTCGTAGTGCCCGTGATGGCTGATGATCATGTGTTCGATCAAGATCTTCAACTCGGGCGGAAAGCCGGGCAGGTGCGTGAGCTTGTCGTGCAGCATCTCCAGCTCGATGATCATGTGTCCCAGCAACTGGCCCTCAGTGGTGTACGAAATCGAGCGCTGATACGCCAGTTCGTGCAGCTTGCCGATATCGTGCAGGAACACGCCGGTCAGCAACAGGTCGCGGTTCACCTGGGGATAGTTACGGGACGCCAGGTCGCACACGGTAAACAGCGATACTACGTGGTCGAGCAGGCCGCCGACAAACGCGTGATGCAACGTCTTGGCCGCCGGCGCGTTCTTGTACGCAGTGACAATGGCCTCGTCGGCCATGAATTCCTTCAGCAGTGACTTCAGCCAGTGGTTCTCGAAGCTGTCGACGAAGTCGCTCAAGGTGCGCCATAGCTGGTCGATGTCCTTGGAGGTCTTTGGCAGATAGTCGCAGTAATCAATTTCGGTGTCGGCCAGCTTGCGCAACTTATGGATGGTGAGCTGCCAGCGGCCGTTGTACTTGTGGATCATGCCCTTCACTTTGACGAAGTCATCCTGCTCGAATGCGTCAAGAGTGTCGGCAACGTTGTCCCACATGTTGGCCTGTATTTGCCCACTGCGGTCGGCCAGGGTGACGGACAGGTAAAGTTCACCGCTCTTCTTCGACTTCACCTGCTTGGCGGCGACCACGAAGAGCGAGGTGATGGTCTGGTTCTCCAGACGAGCGCAATCGCAAATGTAAAATTCCTTCATAGAGGGACGACGGGCCCATCGCGACAAGGCAATGCGGCCAAAGATTCATGGTATCGCACTCTTGAAGAGGGTGCGAAACATAACCAGCGGGACATAGGGAACGGCGAAGAATGTTGGACCGGGGTTAGTGTCGGTCCTTTGGGGTGCGAGATGGGCGGAGGCTGACGCGATGACATGCGGAAACCGGGTTCGGCGGTGTGCCCGGCATGGGAGTGATGGGATGCGAAGAAACAGCTTGCGTCGCGAAGGAAACAGGGGCAAGATTGTCAATCTCTGAACCAATGTGAGAGCGCGGCGGATAACGCCTGACTGCTGGCGCTCAGGGCCCAAACCAGAATCTTCTGGCCGAGTCTTCGCTAGTGTTTCTCGCTAGCGGGATGTGGGGAGGTATGTTGTGCTCGGGTGCCAATTGGGTGATTCTTCGTCCGTTCCTGCCTGTCAATGCATAAGCTCCCGTTGGAAGGTTAATGTAGCGAAAACAATCTGCCTCGTGATTCTATTTTGTGCCGCCCCGTCGATTCCCTTGCTGGCACAAACGTTGACGACTCTGCACAGTTTCAACGGCACGGACGGGAGCGACCCCACCACCAGACTGGTCCAAGGCACTGACGGCAGTTTCTACGGCACAACGGAGGCATTCTTCGCAGGCACAGTCTTCAAGATCAGTCCCGAGTACCCATACACGCTGACCACACTGCACACCTTCGACTCCGTCCCTTCCGCCGACCTGGTGCAAGGCACTGACGGGAACTTCTACGGGACGACAGACTACGGCGGCGGAGCTTACGGTCAAGGCATGGTCTTCAAGATCAACCCGCAGCCGCCATACGCGGTGACCACGCTCTATAGCTTTTGCTCTCAACCGAACTGCGTTGACGGCACAAATCCAGAGGGAGGGCTGGTGCAGGGCACCGACGGCAACTTTTACGGGACAACGCTTGATGGGGGAGCTTACGGTTCTGGAACGGTCTTCAAAATCACCCCGAGCGGCATGCTGACCACGCTGTACAGCTTCTGCTCGCAAACGAACTGCACTGACGGCGCCAATCCCTACGCCGGGCTGGTTCAAGGCACTGATGGGAACTTCTACGGAACAACGGGCTTTGGCGGGGCCAACAGCTACGGCACAGTGTTCAAAATGACCCCCAGCGGCACGCTGACTACGCTGTACAGCTTTTGCTCGCAAACCAACTGCGCTGACGGCAACACGCCCTACGCCGGACTGGTGCAAGGCACTGACGGCAATTTCTACGGGGCAACGGGGACGTACCCTGGTACCAACAGCTCCGGCACAGTCTTCACAATCACCCCCATCGGCACTCTGACCACGCTGTACAGCTTCTGTTCGCAAATGAACTGTACTGACGGCGCCAGTCCTTACGACGGGCTGGTGCAAGCCACCGACGGGAACTTCTACGGAACGACGCAAAATGGCGGAGCTTACGGTAGGGGCACGGTTTTTAAGGTCAACCTCCAGCCGCCGTACATGCTGACTACCTTGTACAGCTTTTGCTCGAAAACCAACTGCACTGACGGCACCACCCCGGTAGCTGGGCTGGTGCAAGGCACTGACGGGAACTTTTACGGGACAACGATTGGCGGCGGCACTAGTGGGAACTGCAGCGGTGGCTGTGGCACGGTCTTCAGTCTGACAGGCCCGAGTCCGAACCCATTGCAATTCGTTCCGGTTACTCCCTGTCGCCTGGTAGATACACGACCGCAGAATGGTGGCGCTGGTCCGATCACAGGAGGTACTTCCCAAGTTTTTAGCTTGCCGCAATTATCGCAAGCCAAAGGTTGTGCCGATCTCTCCACCGCTGCGGCGTATTCGCTCAACATGACCGTGGTTCCGTCAGGACGCCTCGGGTATCTCACGCTCTGGCCGACGGGCAAGAGTCAGCCGGGGGTCTCGACGCTGAACTCACCCGATGGCCGTGTCAAAGCCAACGCCGCGATTACACCTGCGGGAACGCTGGGCGCGGTGAGCGTGTATGTAACAGACACGACAAACGTCGTCATCGACATTGACGGCTACTTCGCGAGCGGTTCCAGTCTGGCCTTCTATCCGCTGACACCGTGCCGCGTTGCCGACACGCGCAAAGATACATTCCCCCAAGGCTTGGGTACGCCGCATCTGGCAGGTAAGACCGGGCGCGACTTGCCAATCCTAATGAGCACGTGCAACATCCCGAGCACCGCGCAAGCGTACTCGCTGAACCTCACCGCAGTGCCGTACCAGGGAAGTCCGCTGGGTTATCTGGAGGTGTGGCCGACCGATCAGATGCCGGCGAATCCGGTGTCCACCCTGAACAATCCGACCGGGACGATCGTGGCCAATGCTGCAATCGTTCCGGCGGGGACAGGTGGAGACATCACGGTGTATCCCAGCAGCGACACTGATCTCGTGGTTGATGTGAACGGCTACTTCGCTGCGGCGGGGCCGGGCGGGATGTCGCTGTATCCTGCAGCGCCGTGCCGGGCGCTCGACACGCGGAAGATCGGTATGGGGCAGCCGTTCATGGGGATATTGATGCCGCCATTGGATGTAGCGGGTGGCCCGTGTGGACCGCCGACCACGGCGCGAGCGTACGTCTTCAACGCGACGGTGGTGCCGGTGGGACCTTTGGGATATCTGGCGCTGTGGCCGAACGGCGAGGATCAGCCGGTGGTCTCGACGCTGAACGCGTTCGACGGCGCACTTACCAATAACATGGCGATTGTGCCGACGAACGACGGCAAGATCAATGCCTACGCCGGCAATGGACTAACGCAGTTGGTGCTGGACCTCTCCAGTTACTTCGCGCCGTAAGGAGCAGGTGCCGCCGGCTGAAGCCGGCTCGAATGCGCAAAACATTAAGGGCCGACGGAGTGACTTGGAAAACCGCCGCAAACCAAAAGGCGCGCCACAGCGCGCCTTTTGGGAATGGCCTGCGAGCCTAGAACAACCCGAATTTCTTCTTCTTCTTCGCCTTCGATGAGTCTTCGGTCGTAGCTGTGGTGTAGACCGGCTTGGTTTCGTTCGGGCTGGCGCCCGTGTCAACGTAGGGAGACCTGATGTCGATGTAGGCATCCTCGCGCAGCTTGGTCAGATAGTCGCGCAAAGCAGGCTGCATCTTACTCATGTAAATCTGCTCTTGCACGCGATTCTCCACGTCCTTCAGAGGCGGAATGCCAGGAGTCTGGTGCTCGGTCACCTTCAAGATGACCCACCCCTGGTTGGTGCGGACCGGCTCGGTGAAGCCGCCTGGGTTGGTGGCGAATACCCGTTCCTCAATCTCTTTGGAGAGGGTGCCTCGCTTGAAATACTCCAGGTCGCCACCTGCGGAGGCAGTCGGACCATCCGAGTACTTTTTGGCGAGCTCTTCGAAATTGCCGCCCTTCTTCAACAGGTCGTAGACCTTGTCGGCCTTGGCCTTGGCTTCGGCTACTACCTCGGGGCTGGGCGCTTCCGGCAGCACTTCCTGTCCCTTCTCGGTCTTGACCGATGGCGTCTTCTGGGTCGAAATCAGGATCTCGCTCATGCGGACCTGTTCGGGCCGCTCCATCTCGGCCTTGTGCTGGTCGTAGAACTGCTGGACATCCTGCTGCGAAACCGTGATGTGTCCGCCCACTTCCTGGCTAATCACGCGCTGCGTGATGATGCTGTTTTTCAAATTCTGTTTGAATTCTTCCCACGATACGCCTTGGGCCTCGGCCGCCTTCTGCAGGTCCTCCATGGATTCGGCGTGCATTTGCTTGCGCATCTCGTCCAGCCGCTTGACCACGTCGGTGTCCGCGGAAATTCCCAGCTCTTCACCTTTTTGCAGGAGCAGTTGCTGATCGATCAAATCGCGTAACAAATCCTGTTGTTGCTCTTTGGGCTCGCCCGATGAGTCTGGACGCTGCGCATCAGCCGCTAATTGATCCTGGCTGTGGCGCAAATCGGCCCTGGTAATAATGTTGTTGTTGACGCGGGCGATGATTTCCTCGACGACGGTCTCGTCTTGACTGGCCACTGGGCTGGTTTGGGCTACCAGCCAAGGCGCACAAAGGAAAATCGCGGACACAAGGACAGCAAATCTCTTCATTCAATACCTGAACAGGCGGGCGTACACACGCGAGGTCTCACCTGGGATCAAAATCGCTTACTCGTTAGGTGTTATTCTACCGCGTCTGGCCAGGTTGTGCTGGGCCGAAACGGGCTAGATCTGCGTGCCACTTTCCAGGTGCCACAGCTCAGTCATGGAGTCAATTCAAACACCGTACCCTGGCCGTGAATCCCTCCGGCAACGGTCGTTCCGAAGAAGTTGCCCTGCCCATCGGGAGTCATTCCGTAATACAGGTAAGCTCCGTCCGGAGGCGTGCCGAAAGTGTGCAGCACGCTCTCGCTCCATCCGCCACCGTTCGGACTGAGTTGGAACGCCACCCCGCAGTCGCAGCCCGGATCGCCGCCCGCCGAAGTCGTACCGTAGAGGTTTCCGGCAGCGTCGAAGACCAGCGTACTGGTTGGAGAGCCTCCGTCGGTGCCGCCTTGAAAGGAATAGAGCACGGTATCTCGCCAGCCGCCCACCGCACTGGCGCCGGGAGACACTTTGAACACGGTACCGGCGCCGCTGACGCCGCCATAGTAGGTTGTGCCGTAGAGGTTGCCGTTCGCATCGGCAATCAGGCCGCCATAAGGAAAGCCTGCGTCAGGCTGGCCCTTGAACGCATACAGCGTGATCAGGTTCCACGCACTCCCGGAGGAAGAGACTTTGAACACAGTACCGGCGCCGTAGAGTCCGCCCAATTCGGTCACGCCGTAGATGCTGCCCGACGAGTCGATACGCAGGCGCCCCAACGAGCCAACCGCGCCGTCGTCTCCGCCGGTGAAGCTGTGAAGCACCGTCTCCACCCACGCGCCGCCGTTGGGCGATAGCTGATAAACGACGCCTGAGCCATACGCACCGCCATCAGGGGTCGTGCCGTAGAGGTTGCCGGCGCTGTCGAACACCAACCCTCCTCCCGGGCCTGCGCCATCGTTGCCTCCGGTGAAGCTATACAGGACGCTCTCCCGCCACTGACCGCCGCCGACGGGCGTGAGTTCGAAGACGACGCCGCAGCCATCGCCACTGCAAATTCCCGCTGAACCTCCTGCCACGGTTGTGCCGTAGAGATTGCCTTCGGCATCGAGCGCCACGCCGCCGTAGGGATTCTTCCCGTCGTCGAAGCAAGTGAAGCTGTACAGCACGCTCTGCTGCCATCGGCCTCCGCCCATGGGCGTTAGTTGGAAGACCGTCCCACAGCCGTATACACCTCCGACGACGGTCGTCCCGTAGGCATTGCCTGAGGTGTCGAAAACCAGATCGGAAGCGGGATCGCCTCCGTCATTACCGCCGGTAAAGTTGTAGAGGACCTGCTCGGTGGCGAGCGTCCGGGCGACGGAGGGCATCGTGGCCCAGACGAGCACGGCGGCAAGACTCATGATGCAACAGAGGTTCTTGCGTGTCATATTTTTATCTCCTCGGTTACAACATCTGTTCGGGCTAAGGCAACGAATCAAGCGGACGAGGCGGCGGAGAAACTTTAGCATTGAATCGGTCGCAGCGAACGAGCGATAGCGATTTTGACATTGTTGCTTAGGCCGATCTCACTGCGACCTGTGACGGTCCTGCGCTGCGCTTTCCCCGGGGTTATCATTATGAGTTTGCTTTGTCGCGCGCGGTAATTGGTGTTGCTATTGCGCGCGAATTCAGGAGACTAACACGTGAAATTCATCCTCTTTCTTGCACTCATCATGATCGTCGGTTCCGTCATGGCATCGGCGGGTGAGCAGCTCGCCACCAAGGTTCCCGACCTCGCGCAGCTGCAGAAGATGACCGCACGCTTCGCTCCCACGGAGTTCAACGTCGACATCAGCAGTTTTCCGAACGGCGACCGCAAAGCGCTGGTCAAGCTGGTGGAGGCGGCGCGTCTCATCAACGACATCTTCATGATGCAGTACTGGAGCGGCGACGCGCGCTCTACGCCAAGCTGCAGAAAGAACGACGCCGCTGGGCAAAGCGCGCCTGCATTACTTCTGGATCAACAAGGGCCCGTGGTCGGAGCTCGACGACAACACCGCCTTCATTCCCGGCGTGCCCGAGCACAAGCTGCCGGGCGCGAACTTCTATCCCGAGAGCCATGACCAAGGAGCAATTCGAAGCTGGGTCAAGACGCTTGCCCCGAAGCAGCAGAAGCAGGCCAAGGGATTCTTCACCGTCATCCGCGTCCGACGGCAAGAACGGCTCAAGATCGTCCCTTACAGCGAAGCCTATAAGGCCGATCTGACGCCAAGCGGCGAAGCTTTTGAAGGAAGCCGCCGCACTCACCGACAACGCGACGTTGAAACGTTCCTGACTACTCGCGCCGCGGCGTTTCTCTCCAACGACTACTACGAGAGCGACGTGGCCTGGATGGATCTCGACGCGCCGCTCGACATCACCATCGGCCCTTACGAGACCTATAACGACGAGTTGTTCGGCTACAAGGCGTCGTACGAAGCCTACGTCAATGTGCGCGACGAGCAGGAGAGCGCCAAGCTGGGCGCCTTCGCCAAGCACCTGCAGGAGATCGAAAACAATCTGCCGCATCGATCCGAAGTATCGCAATCCGAAGATCGGGGCGCAGGCGCCGATCCGCGTGGTCAACGAGGTGATGAGCGCGGGCGACGGCAATCACGGCGTGCAGACCGCGGCCTACAACCTGCCCAACGACGAGCGAGTGGTCGCCGAAAAGGGCAGCAAGCGCGTCATGCTGAAGAACGTGCAGCAGGCGAAGTTCAAGCAGATCCTGGTTCCGATCTCCAGAGCGCGTGCTGGGCGGCGACGAGCAGGACAGAGTGGAGCTTCGAGGCGTTCTTCACGCACATCCTGGCCCACGAACTGTGCCACGGACTGGGGCCGCACCAGATCACCGTGAATGGCAAGCCGACCACGCCGCGCGAGCAGTTGAAAGAACTCTACAGCGCGATCGAGGAGGCCAAGGCCGACGCGACCGGACTGTTCGCGCTGCAGTACATGATCGACCACGCGCAAGCAATGGGACTGGCCGATGTGCTGAAGCCCGATCGCAGTTCGGAGAAGCAGCTCTACACGACCTATCTCGCTTCGTCGTTCCGCACGTTGCGCTTTGGAATGGGCGAGGCGCACGGCAAAGGCATGGCCGTGCAGTTGAACTACCTGATGGACAAGGGCGCGTTCGTGACGCGTCCTGATGGCACCTTCGCCGTGGACTACACGAAGATCAAGGACGCGGTGCGCGATCTGACGCATGACCTGCTGACGGTCGAGGCGGAAGGCGATTATGCCGGCGCCAAGAAGATGCTCGGACACGCTTGGGCGTGCTGCGTCCGGAGTTCAAGCAGGCGCTGGACAAGCTGGGCGACATTCCGGTGGACATCGAACCAATCTTCGTTACGGCGGAGAAGGTCGCGCCGCACACGGCTGCGCCGCATCGGCAGTGATGTGAGGATATTAGGTTGAACGTTTAGGGTAGTGCGGCGCTTCAGCGCCGCGTAAACAAACGGGGCAGAAGTCGGCCTTTAGGCCCTGACGTGCTTGCCGGATATCGGTAAGACGTGCGTGTTTCGCGAGTTTGAAACCGAAGTACCTCAGCGGCTAAAGCCGGCTTTTTACCATCTCCGCTGAACGCGGACCTGAAGGTCCGCACTACCCGAGCAGTGCTACTTCAGCAGCCCGGGAGCCGGTGGGATACATTCCTACGGAATAAAGCGATGGACTACATCCGACTAGGCCGAACGGGAATGGAAGTATCGCGCATCTGCCTGGGGTGCATGACCTACGGCGATCCCAATCGCGGCGCGCACTCATGGACGCTGCCTGAAGACCAAGCGCGCCCGTTGCTGCGCAGCGCGATTGAATCGGGCATCAACTTCTTCGATACCGCCAACACATATTCCGATGGTAGCAGCGAGGAGATCCTGGGCCGCGCGATTCGCGAGTTCGCCAACCGCGACGAAGTGGTCATCGCGACCAAGGTTTACTTTCCGCTGCGCAAGGGCCTCAACGCGCGCGGTCTCTCGCGGAAGGCCATCATGGCGAACATCGACGCCAGCCTGCAGCGGCTGGGTATGGACTACGTTGACCTCTACCAGATTCACCGCTGGGACTACAAGACGCCCATCGAGGTAACGCTGGAGGCGCTGCACGATGTCGTTAAGGCGGGAAAGGCGCGCTATATCGGCGCATCATCGATGTTCGCGTGGCAGTTCTGCAAGGCGCTCTACCTTGCCGACCGGCATGCTTGGACGCGCTTCGCCACCATGCAGGACCACTACAATCTCCTGCATCGCGAAGAAGAGCGCGAGATGCTGCCGCTATGTGCGGATGAGAACGTTGCCGTGCTGCCCTGGAGTCCACTTGCACGCGGGCGATTGGCACGTGCGTGGGATGAGGGCACTACCCGTCTGCAAACCGACGAATACGGCAAGAAGCTTTACGTCGCGGCCGTTGACGCAGACCGTCGCGTCGTGGAACGCGTCGGCGAGATCGCGCAGAAGCGAGGCGTAGCGCGCGCGCAAGTCGCGCTGGCGTGGCTGCTGCACAAGCCAGTGGTCACTGCGCCCATTGTCGGCGCGTCGAAGCAACAGCATCTCGACGATGCTGTTGCCGCGCTGTCTCTCCGTCTAGACGCGGAAGAAATTACCGCACTGGAAGAAGCGTACGTTCCGCATCCGGTCGTGGGGTTTGTGTGAGCAGGTTGTGCGTGCCTGAAACAGGCAGCGAAGGAGTTGAGCATGATCCGGGTGGGAGCCACACGACTAAAGCCGACCTTAAGAACGAACTCTTTCCTGCTGGACTGAAGAGTCTATGTGAGAACCGTGCCGTCCCCGAAGGGACTCACTTTCATTTCCTACTCTACCCAGGACTCCGCTTGGCTCCGTCCTGGGATAACTTCACTTCCGCTCCTACGGAGCTCGATTTCCGCGCATTCTACTCCACAGGCGAAAACGAAACTAAATACATGGTCTTCGCAGCGGTAAGGAAATCGTCGCGCTAGAACAGCCCTACGTTCCCCATCCTGTCGTGGGCTTCTCGTAGCGTAGATTTCACCGGGAGACCTCGACTCCTCGCCAAGCTGCGTCGGAAATCATTACCGCCGGCAAACCGAGGGCGCATAGTTCTTGGATTTGCCAGGTCTTCTCCGTGAGCTCCGTGCCTCCGTGGTGAGCGGTAGCTTACGGCGCCATGCCGTCGTCCATCCACTGTTTGAACCTGGCGATTTGTTCTTTGGGCCACGGTTCGTCGCAGGGCATCTGCCATCGTCCAGACGCTCGTAGATCGCATCGGCGTGCTTCTTGACGTCATCGTAGGAAGACAGGTCCATGCCAAAGTTTTTCATGGTGTCCACGTCAGGCGTGTCACGGAATAACGGGCGAATGTCGTTGGCGAAGCTAAGAGCCACGAAGCACCTCCGGAAAAGGATTTTGCCACAAACCGGGAGAAGATTTCCCACCCCGGTGGCGTCATTGCTTGTCAGCAAATGCGAGCTTGCTCGCGAGCAATGACTGACTTACGCGTATGTGCGATCCTTTATAAGGATTCACGCAGAACTGCCAGTCAACCGGCGTATTGGAGACTCTATCACCTCCGCCTATGACCCGCGTCACCGCATTTTGGCTTGATTCTAAACGCACTGTAATGTGGCTATTCTTTGGGAACTTTCATCCCCTAGATCGACCCCACGGACAGCAATCGCCTCAGTAATCCGAAATTTGCCTCGGAGAGGTCAATGTGCATTCGTCGTCCGGTCCGTAAGGTTTCCTGGTTTCTTCGTTCGACAAACCGCAACTGGCGGGTGTGACTGGTTATCCTTCTGATTTGCTGGCGCAGTCTCGCCAACTTCCGTGGCGCAGCAGCGAACTTCCATCCCGCAAACGCCGCGCGCCGTGCGGAACGGCAGTGCCCAGCTCGTCGGACACGCGGATTCGGGGCAGATGTTGCGTCTCGTCTTCGCGCTCCAGCCGCCGCACCTGGAGGAGGAAGAGCAGTTTCTGAGCCAGCTGCAGGACAGGGACTCACCGCTGTTTCACAAATATTTAAGTGAGCAGGAGTGGAACCAGCGCTTCGCTCCCTCCGCCGAGGATGAGCAGGCAGTAGTAGCGTGGGCGCAGAGTCAAGGGCTGAGCATTACGCAACGTTATCCCAACCGTCTGGTGGTGGATGTCGAAGCGCCGGTCGCGATCATCGAGAAGGCGCTCGATGTGGCCATCAATCGCTACCAGGTCAGCAGCGCTTCGTACTACTCCAACGATCGCGACCCGGCGCTTCCTGCGCAGTTGGTGAGCGTCGTGCACGCGGTGCTGGGGCTCAACAACATTGAGGTGGCGCACACCTTCTCGAAGGGTTCACAGAGCTTCACCGGGCCAGACTATTCTCCGGGTCCGGCGTATGCGGTGGGGTCACATCTGGTAAGCGACGCCAAGAAGCCGAGAGCCGCTATGAGCGGTAGAGTGATGCGACCAGATAATTACGAAAACCCCTACTGGCCATGGGAGCTGTGGGCTGCGGGAGCCTACAACTACGGCTCCATGACCGTGCGAAACTATACCGGTTACGGTCTCAACAATCTCCAACATTGCTGCAATCCCTTGAACAATCCCAACAACTCGCCACCGGAAGCTTCCATCGCGATCGCCATTTGGGGCGATTTCCTGGATGGTGACCTCCAGAGTTTTCGAGCCGATGACATGGCGAGCAACGTCCAGAGATATTTCGTAGACGGAACGCCACAATGTTGTAGCGAGGAGACGACCGTGGACGTTGACTGGTCGACCGCCATGGCCAACAGCTTCGACACCTCCGCGGATACGGCTGAGATTCACGTATATGAGGGTACTAATGGGCAGATGTCCACCCTGGTGGACGTGCTGAACCGGATATCGACCGACGGCCATGCGCGCGTGCTAAGCATGAGCTGGGGAGGTGCGGAAATCTACCAGAACCCTGCATCTGCGATGGATACCTTCCACGCCATCTTCAATCAGATGAGTGGGCAAGGCTGGACGCTGGTGGCAGCCTCCGGCGATGGCGGAGCCACGACCGATTGTGCCGATCATCTTTCAGTAAGCTATCCCGCCTCCGATCCCGACGTCACGGCGGCTGGCGGGACGACGCTTGTGGTGACACCAGGGGACGATAGATTCGTGTCCGAGACTGGCTGGACTGGCGGAAGTGATGGTTGCTCAAATAACGACGGCGGAAGTGGAGGCGGTTGCAGCGCTTACTATGCGGCCCCGGGCTATCAGAGCAGGCCGGCCTGCGGGCCCCACAGCCGTAGCCTGCCCGACCTGGCGCTCAATGCCGATGGGCTGAATACGCCGCAAGTAGTGATCGACCAATCGTGGGTTTATCCGGCCGGCGGCACCAGTATTGTGGCCCCGGAGATAGCGGGGCTTTACGCCCAGGCCAACGCGTATCTCCTCTATATCGGGAGCATCGTGGGCAATACCTGCGGTCCGTCTTATTCCGCGCCCTGCGCTCCCGTAGGCAATGCCAACCCGTCCCTGTATGCCGAAGGGTATGAACCGTTCGCGCCGCACTATCCCTTCTATGACATCACTTCCGGATGTGATAATAACGACATTACCCAGCGGTATGGACTGAGCTACTTCTGTGCCGGCCCGGGATATGACATGGTGGCGGGCTGGGGCTCCGCGAACATGCTGCAACTGTCGTGGATGATCAATGCCTTTGTGGCTGGCGATGGCGCTGGGCCGGTCACGACGTTTAGCGGTCCACAGCCTAATCGTTGGTATCCTCCCCCACAGGTGGTTAGCTGGGCAATAGCGGATACCAGCGCGAATGGCCATTCCCCAAACGGGGTGGCCGGTTATAGTGTCGGTTTGAACGCCGATCCCGGAGATCCCTACAGCGAACCCACGCCTTCGCCAAACGACTACTGGCATGAGCACAATTCCTTCTACGTTGGTCCCAACTATGCTAACAGTTCCAATGGCACATGGAACCTCGGTGAGGGCTGCCAGACGTTGTTTGTGCGAGCATGGGACAATGCTGGCCAGGCAACAGTTAGTTCTACTGGTCCACTTTGCTTAGACACCTATCCACCAATCACCTATGCTACGCTTACTGGAAATCTGCAAGGCCAGTACTACTCGGGCCCAGTGCTGGTAACACTTACTGCGTCCGATAGCGACAGCGGTGTGGCCAACACTGTGTACCACATCAATGGAGGAACCTGGCAGACTTACACCGGCCCGTTTTACGTCACCGTGCCGGGAACCTACATCGTTGCGTTTTATAGTACGGATAATGTGGGCAACGTTGAGAACACCGAATACTCCGACTTCACCATCGCAAACAATTGGCAATATCTCGTATCGGTTTCCATGTCGGGAACGGGCACTGGCACGGTGACTAGTGCCGACGGATATATCAACTGCGGCACCACGTGTTCGTACAATTATTACGATGAATCGCAAGTTACGCTAACGGCCGCGCCCGCGTCCGGCTCGGTCTTCACTGGATGGAGCGGCTGCGACTTGAGCTTTGGGTTCAGTTGCAACATTGCGGTGACCAGCGCTCGCAGCGCGACGGCCATCTTCAATATTCCAGTTCCGTTGCAGTTCGTTCCTGTCACTCCCTGCCGTCTGCTGGACACCAGGCCGCAGCACGGCGGCGATGGGCCGATTCAAGGCGGTACTGCCGGGACCTTTAACCTTCCGCAGCTCGCGCAAGCCAAAGGTTGTGGCGACCTTTCCTCAGCCGCCGCCTATTCGTTGAATGCGACAGTAATTCCCTACGGCACCCTCGGCTACCTCACGATATGGCCGGATGGATTAACCCGGCCCCTGACCTCCGCATTGAACTCACCTGATGGCCGGGTCAAGGCGAATGCTGCGATTGTGCCGGGAGGAACCGCCGGGGCCGTCGACGTATATGCCACCGACACCACCGACCTGGTGCTGGACATCGATGGTTACTTCGCGCCCGCGAGCGGTTCGACGCTGGAGTTTTATCCGCTGACGCCCTGTCGCGTGGCAGACACGCGCCAATCGGGCTTTCCTATGGGTCTGGGTACGCCGCATCTTTCCACGGGCATACCACGGGATTTCCCCATCCTGGCCAGCAACTGCGCCATCCCCAGCACGGCGCAGGCATACTCGCTTAACTTCACGGCCGTGCCATCTCCAGGCTTGGGATACCCCCTGGGCTATCTGGAGGTGTGGCCCAAAGACCAGCAACCTCAGAATCCAGTTTCGACCTTGAACAATGTGACGGGAACGATTGTGGCCAATGCGGCCATCGTTCCGGCGGGCACCAACGGCACTATCACGGCATACTCCAGCAACGACACTGAACTGGTAATCGACGTGAACGGCTACTTCGCTCCGGGTCCGGGTGGGTTGTCATTGTATTCTGCGGCCCCGTGCCGGGCGGTCGATACCCGGAAGACGGGTAGCGGCCAGCCGTTCAACGGAGAGGTCGGCCCGATTGCTGTGGCGAATGGTCCTTGCGCACCATCGGCACAGGCGCAGGCTTACGTTTTCAATGCCACGGTTGTCCCCACCGGCCCGCTGGGTTACCTGACGTTGTGGCCGGACGGCGAAGGTCAGCCGGTGGTCTCAACTCTAAATGCGTTTGACGGGGCCATTACGAACAACATGGCAATCGTGCCAACTAACAACGGCTCCATCGATGCGTACGCCGACGGTCTCACGCAATTGGTGCTCGATATCTCCAGCTACTTCGCGCCGTGATGTTGGCGGACACAGTATGACAGGATTGTTACGGCAGGCCAAAGTTTCCGACTCCTCCGGGCCGGCCTTTTTCTTATCGCATCGCTCCAGGGTTGAAGGTAAACTGGAGCGGCGAAAAGGGATTGGTTTCGCACTGCAATCGTGTTACTATCCGCGACGCATTCACTGTCAAATCCGGCAATCGGTCCCTTGCGTCAGTAGGCCTGATTTGCCTGTAATGGTCGGCGTCGAATGACGGCCCAGGAAACGAGGTGTTGCAGTACACCCCTGCCTGGCGATTCTTCTGGAGATCTCTCCCAATGCTCACCAAGCGCAGCGTCACTCTTGCCCTGAGTTTCCTAGTCCTTTCTCTGCCCGTCTTCGCGCAGCAGGTGATTGCGACCGTGCCTGTGGGTTTGTATCCCGCAGGCACGGCGGTAGGCCCGATGGGCAACTTCATCTATGTTGTGAATAACTGCGGCAGTGATCCCAACTGTGCAAGCAAAGGGACAGTGACTGTCATCAACGGGGACACTAACACCGTGCGGACCACAGTGACTGTGGGGTACTACCCCAACTCCATCGTCGTCAACACCGCGACCAACTACGTCTACGTGGTGAATAACTGCGGCGATGATCCTAACTGCGCAAGTGCCGGAACTGTCAGTGTCATCAACGGCGGCAACTTCACGGTCACGGGTGAGGTTACTGTAGGGAGTAACCCGCTTGGCATTGCCGCGAACCCGACGACAAACAAGATTTATGTTGTCAACGTGTGCGGAGCGGACCTGACTTGCCAGACCGTCAGCGGTACGGTGACCGCGATCGATGGCGCAACGCTGAACACCGTGAGCGTTGCGGTTGGCGCCAACCCTTATAATCCGGTGGTTAATCCGGTGACCAACAAGATTTATGTTCCGAACGCGTGCGGCACCGATCCCACCTGCGCAACCTTCAATGGGACCTTGAGCGTCATAGACGGGCCGACCAACAATGTCACCTCTGTGAATGTAGGAATCTCTCCCACCGCGGCCGATGTCGATACATCGTCGAATATGATCTACGTCGCCAATGAATGCGGCGACGACCCCACCTGTGCCAGCACTGCTACCATGACGGCGGTCAATGGCACATCTCTAGCCACGACCGATGTCCCCATCGGCGGATTTTACCCATTCGCAATAGGAGTAAATTCGGTCACCCATAGCATCTTTGTTCCCGACTCCTGCTACAGCGATGCTTCCTGCAACAATGCCCCTTATGGAACCGTATCCGTATTCATTGGTGGCACGCTTACCGGCTATACCAGTGTCCCTGCCGGATATTCCGACCAGACTATGGCTATCGATTCCGCAGCCAATAAAGCCTATGTCGTAAATTCGTGCGGCGTCGATCCCAATTGCGCAACTACCGGAACGGTAACCGTGATTGACGGTGTGACCCTCGCCACGGCCAATGTTGGCGTGGGGAATGACCCCTACGGCCCGGCGATCAACTCAACCACTCACGTCCTCTATGTCCCGAATTATTTGGACGCTACGACCTCGGTGATCAACGGTGCTCCCCCCAGCGCTTTGCAATTCGTTCCGCTGGCCCAGCCTTGTCGCGCTGTCGATACCCGCCCGCAATATGGGGGCAACGGCCCGATCCAAGGAGGGACCTCCCAGAACTTCAGTATCTCGGGCAGTCCAGCTTGCGGCACTCTTCCTTCCGCTGCCGCTTATTCCATGAACGTAACCGTGGTGCCGCAGGGAACTCTGGGTTATCTAACGATATGGCCTACGGGACAGCCCCAGCCTTTGGCCTCGACCCTGAACTCGGTAGATGGCCGGGTCAAGGCCGACGCCGCCATCACGCAGGCAGGTACGAGCGGACAAGTCAGCGTGTACGTCACCAATACGACTGACGTGATCATCGATGTGAATGGCTACTTCACGCCGCCTGCTCCATCCACGCTGGCGTTTTATCCCCTGCCGCCGTGCCGAGTGGCGGACACTCGCACCGGCACTTACCCAGGGTTGGGGCCGCCCTCGCTGACCCACGGAATGGAGCGCGACTTTCCAATTCTCAACGCGACTGGGTGTAACATTCCCTCGACCGCGGCCGCCTATTCGCTGAACTTTACCGTGGTTCCGCCAGGCCCGCTGGGTTACTTGACCGTGTGGCCGACCGGCCAAAGCAAGCCGACGGTGTCAACCTTGAACGATGTTGGTGGGCTGGTCATTGCCAACGCCGCGATCGTTGTTGCGGGCACCAACAGTGAGGTTGCGGTTTATCCCTCCGATAACACCGACCTGGTGATTGATATCAATGGCTACTTCGCGGCGGCGGGGCCGGGCGGACTATCGTTCTACGGCCTGACACCCTGCCGTGTACTCGACACCCGCAAGGTCGGCACGGGCCAACCGTTCGGCGGTACCCTGACGCCGCCCGTCGATGTGCTGAATGCCGGATGTTCGGCGTTGAGCACATCGCAGGGGTATGTCTTCAATGCAACGGTGGTGCCAATGGGCTCCCTGGGCTATCTGACTCTATGGCCAGACGGCGAGATGCAGCCAGTAGTTTCCACCTTGAATGCCACCGACGGGTCCATCACCAATAACATGGCGATCGTGCCCACCAACCCAATGACCACTACCGGCATAATTGATGCCTACGCCGGCAACGGGATCACGCAACTGATCCTCGACCTCTCCGGATACTTCGCGCCGTAGGACAACCCACCCAGGCTACAAGAGCCTGGGTGGGCCACATTCCGGCTGCGATGGCCGGCGAGATACGAAGCCAAAGTCGCTGATCGTTCCCTTCAGAGACTGACCTTTCAGGCAGCACTGATTTGTCCGGCCACGAGATGACAAACTCCTACCTCCCGTAGCATCCTTGACTAGAGCACTTCCCGGATTGCTGTATCTGCTCGTACGGGCAGTGCGAGCCTTCAGGCCCGGGTATAGGGCAAGAAGAAAAATCACTTAAGCCGCTGAGGTCGACGACCTCAGCGGCTTAAGCGGGGCGTTTTGCCCAGGGAAACGCGGCGCTGAAGCGCCGCACTACCCGTACAAATCGGATACATCTATTGAGGAACCGCTATAAGCACATGAAGTTCCAGTCCAAGTCGGTGGGTGGTCTGACGGCTCGCGCGCTGCTTCTCATTAGCACACTTCTGAGTGCGATGTTCGCAGCGGCACAGGCGCAATCGATTCCACTGAGCACCGGCCCGGTACTGCCGTTGTATCGCGCGCTACGCGACTTGGGACCCGATCCGCAAAAGGTGTTTCAAATTCGCGAAGCCGAGATCGACCGCGAAGACATCCACATCTGGTTGAATGACGGCAATCTCGTATTTATTCAGGCCGTCGATGGCAGGATAACCGGCGCCGTTTTCGAAGGTGAGGGCGAAGTGCTGGTGCGTCCTCCTGACCGCATGGAGCGCGCCTCCCTGGGCCGCTTCATTGGCGCGGGTGTGCTGGAGGAAAAGTTCACGTCTGCCTACTTGCGCTTCAACGACAATACCGCCAAGGAACTGGAGCCGTACCTGCGACCGCCGTCCGATACCGCAGAGTTTCTCCCGCACGCGGAGAAGGCGCGCAAGCTCGCTGAAATGGACGCGATGCGCCTTTGTATTTCGTTCGCTAATTCGACAGCGACGCCCGCCGCGGGTGAACCTGCTTCCGGGGGAGACCGTTTCTTCCATGCTCGAATCCTGGGCGAGCACTACGGTGTGTTCGACGTCTATTTCGACACGCTCAGTCCAGAGCAAATCATTGTGGGCAATGCGTCCTCCCAGAACAATCAGATCTACTACGACCTGTGGATGAGTTTTCCGATGCGTTCTTTGCGCAAGACTTCCCTGTCCAACTCGCGCTTTGAAGGGCCGAACGGTCCGGCGTGGACACGAGACGTCTTGACCGTTAGTAAGTACACCATCACCGGAAAGCTTGACCCACCCAAAGACCTGGCAGCGGAAGCCACCCTTGATGTCGAGGTAAAACAGGCGGGCGCCAGAATTGTGCTCTTCGAGCTCTCCCGCTATCTGCTTTTGAAGCAGGTCGACGCTGACGGCCAGCCGCTGGAATACATCCAGAACGAAGCCGTCGAGGGCAGCGAGATGTCGCGGCGCGGTAACGACATCGTCGCGGTCGTCTTCCCCCAGCCGTTGCAGGCGGGCCAGCATTTCGCGTTGCGCTTCAGCTATGCCGGTTCAGTGCTGTCGGATGCAGGCGGCGGCCTGCTGTACGCGGGAGCGCGCGGAACGTGGTATCCCAACCGCGGCATCGCCATGACGAACTACGACATCACCTTCCGCTTTCCCGAACCCTGGACGGTGGTGGCGACCGGGAAGCTAACCTCGCTGCAGCGCCAGGGTGGCGGCTTTGTGGCCCACTGGACTACCGAAAGACCCATTCCGATTGCCGGCTTCAACATGGGCGTGTACGTGGAGAGTGAAGCCAAATCGGGCGAGGTTGACGTGGACGCCTATTCTGCGCGGGGCGGCATCATCAAGGTTCAGCCACCTGCCGGCGATGTTGCCACTGCGCCCGGACCTGAGTCGCTGCTGGCCTCTGGAACCTCAGGCATGAAGCCGGAGCCGTTCCCCAGCGCTGCCAGCCGGGGCCAGGTACTTGCCGACAGCGCCGCCCAAACGTTGACCGCGCTTTCGCAGATGCTGGGAGCTTATCCATTCAGCACCCTATCGCTGGCGGAAAATCCCAGTACCGACAGCCAGGGATGGCCAGGACTCATCTTTCTGTCCAGTTACGTTTATCTCAGCCCGGAACAGCGCACCAGCCTGAAACTTCCGCCTGCCGACCAGATCATCTACGGCGACATCATGATGCCGCACGAACTTGCCCACCAATGGTTCGGCGACAAAGTATCGTGGGCCAGCTATCACGAGCAGTGGTTGATGGAAGGTCTGGCGAATTATTGTTCGCTGATGCTGCTGGAACGCACTCGTCCGGCGGACGCAAAGCTGGCGCTTCAGACCTATCGCGAGTCGCTGGCGTCGAAGTCGAAGGAGGGCCGCCCCAACGTGGAAGCTGGACCGGTAACGTTGGGCGTGCGCCTGTCGTCTTCGCACTTCCCCAACGGATACCCGATCATCACCTACAGCCGCGGGACCTGGCTCATCCACATGCTGCGCTGCATGTTGCGCGACGCCTCCCGGACCCCGGAAAAGCCTGACGGCGACGACACGGCGTTTCTTTCCGTGTTGCGCAATATTGTGGACCGCTACCAGGAAAAGGAGATGACCAACAACGACTTTCAGCAGGCACTGGAAGCCGTGTTGCCGCCTGCTTTGTGGTTCGAGGAGCGCAAGTCGTTGGAATGGTTTTTTGATGGATGGATCAACGGTACCGCGTTTCCGCAGTTCGAAGTTGCCGAGGTAAAGATGGCGCGTGGCACCGGAACGGTGAAGGTCAGTGGCGTCATCCGGCAGAAATCGGCGCCGCCCGACCTGGTGACCAGCGTTCCCGTGTACGGCGTTGCGGGCGAGCAGAAGATCTATCTGGGTCGTGTCTTCGCGGAAGGCGACGAAACACGATTCAGCCTCTCCGCGCCTGCGGACGTGAAGCAGCTCGTGCTTGATCCGTACCAGACGATTCTGACTGCGCCGCAATGAGTCGGGATCGGAATAGCGGTAATCCTCTCCTGAAGTTGTCCTGACGTGCACACCCTAAAAGCGTTCTTGAATTTGCCAAGGTGGCGAAGGGAGGCTGCACTTCAGAATGCTGGCACGAGACCACGAGTGCCATCGTTATGGAGCGAAAATGGTGATGTACTTCGTGAAATCAGGAAACGCGTTGGCTGGTGGCGAGGAAGCTTCTTTGGGTAGTGCCTGAGATCTACGTTGGTCGATCATCAAAAATGGCCGTCAAAAGCACGCGTTTGCTGTTTGTGAACAAAACCGGCTTCAGACTACCCTTCTTTCCCTGAGTTTGCTGTTGGGATCACCGGCGGCTGTTATAATCAAGTGGCTCGTAAAGAGCAGCGCATTTGCGCACCCGCCCTAGCCGGAGAGGTGGCCGAGTGGCTGAAGGCGGCGGTTTGCTAAACCGTTATACGGTCAAAAGCTGTATCGGGGGTTCGAATCCCCCCCTCTCCGCCAGATTTCCTGCAATCCCAATCGCTTAGCAGCATAGAGCGGCTTATTGTATAGCGCGCGGCTGAGGCTCCAAACGCCCGGTTAGTGTCCCATTGGTGTCCGATTGGGCTTGGCTGGTCACGGTGATCTGCGTTTCCAGCTTCGCCATTGCGTTGCGTACGTCATCAGCAGCGGTCTTGATGTAGTACGTTGCAGTGGTGCTGACATTCGCGTGACGCAGGATTCGCTGAATCACCATATCCGGTACTCCCAAGCGGTAGAGATTGCTCCCGAGGCCGCGCCGTGCTGCGTGCCAGCCGTGCCATTCGGGAATACGCTCATCACGCTTGTACGGATGATCTGCTGCGGCGTGTCCTGATTCGGCTTTGGCGCAACGTTCGCAGCGATTCAGCGCGGGCAGGATCACTCGGTTGACAATACTGGTTAACGCCAGCGGTTTGCCCACTACGTTTGCGAAGATTGGCCCGCTCTGCGGATTTCCGCCGCGTAGCCTGTGCATTTCCAGCCGATCTGCTAACTGGCGAATCACAGGAACGGGCGCACGGCCTTTGCGAGTCTTTGGATCGCTCACGCGGCCATTCCAGATCGAACGCGAAATGTAAATCTCGCCGTCGCGGTAGTTCTCCCACAGCAGCCCTTGAATTTCGCCGTGCCGCAGTCCCATGTATCCGGCGACAGCGAACGCAGTAGCCGCAGGTTCGGGCAACAAGCTGATGATCGTCTGCAATTCCTCCAGGCTGTAGGCATACGTTTCCTGCGGCTCAGCGGCTCTAGGATCAATCGCGGTGTCCCGGGCGGGGTTTTCCCCTTGGAAATAGTCCTGCTGCTTCGCCAGGGTAAAAGTGCCGCTGATGACACTCTTGATGTGCTTCAGCGTGTTGCGGCTCAGCGTGGCCGCAGCGATCTGATTCAGCCATCCTTGAACGTGGTAGGTTCTCGCATCCTTGAGCCAAACCTGTCCGGACAGTGGCTTAAGATGATCTTCCCAGATGTCCCGATAGCCCTTCACCGTGGATGGGCGCTTGTGCATTTCGACCCAAGGCAGATAGACGCGTTCGACGAAATCGGAAATCGTAACGATGCGATCTGCTGGTATTGCCCCGCTGTTGATTGTTGTCATGTGCCGCTCGGCTTCGGTCACGATGTCGGCAGGCGGGCGCTTGCCGCGTGTCGTAACCGGGCCGAGTTGGTGTGTCACCCGCTTGCGTTCGATGCTTCCTGCGACATTGCGCTTTTCCCAATAGCGCACATACCAGCTATCGCCGATTCGGACTACTTGCCCGTTCTGTTTGCGTTGCCTCATTTCGTTGTCCCCTTTCTCCTGCGTTCGCGGGCTTGCACGGCGAGTTTCCCGATCCTGCTCAATTCTGCCGCAGAGAGATTCGCGGCCCGTGCCTTTCCGCCCTTGCTGGCAATTTCGGCTCGTTGGGCTTCAGACAGTATTTCTGCCCGCGCCTTCCCGCCGAGTCTCCCCAGCGCCTGTGCATGTGGATTCTTTTTCTGAATCATGCATAAATTATCGTACTTAGCAGTAAGCATGTCAACAATAGAGCCTCGTCTTGTATGGTGCTCTTTCGCCTGTTGTGGAAGAATATGCAAACCGATGCTCTCTAGTGACTACGCCCAGCGGAGATTTGACGTGCTCTACGATTCGCTATGCGACATCGAAAATAGGGTGGTGGACAGTACCTTGAAGGTGGCTGGTTTCCTGCTACTCGCAACGGGCTGGATCGCAACTTCGAAGGATGCATGCGGCTTTCTGTTGAGTGTGCCTCATGCGAGGCCAGTCGCCACCGCATCTCTTGTCGCCGCGTTCGCCCTCTATGTGTGTGCTTCAATTCAGGCTTGGTGGATTTCGAAACAAACTCTTGCACAGTTGAACTTGTTGAATTTTATGCCGCCAGAGTATTACCAAGAGCGCCGCGCCCGTCCCTCGGTTGTGCTTGTCTTCGTTCTTGGAAATTGTTGCCTTGCCGCCCTTATGATCTTCTTGCTCTGGTCTCTGCATTAAGCCCGGCGTGCTCTCGCTCGTCTTTCTAAACGCCTCGTTGTGACCCCTACTGTCTTTTTTTCGCCAGCCATTCCGTCAAGCGCGCCGAACCCCATTCGAATCGGACGTAACGTCCCAGCCGGATGCAGGGGATGCGATCATCCTTCGGAGTGCGTTCGCGTGTATGGTTCCGAATCCATGACTCCGGCACTCGCCATCGGACAGCCAACTCTGCCGAATCAATCAACTCTGAGCCATCACTCCCGCCTGTTCGGGACATCTTCGGGACATCTGCTGTTTCTGGCGTCATAGTTTCAATCGCTTACACCTGTATTGCGGTTACGGTACCCGTGATACGTACTGATTCGTTTGTGCAGTTCGATGAAGGGCAAATAGTGTCCCCCAACGAACCGCCGGAGTGACATGATGCTGTGCGGAGTCGTTCTCCCATCGTTTAGAGGCGAGAGAAATTCATCCGCCAAGACACGCGCTGCAGCCTTCGAGCGGTAGTCCCCATGAGCTTCGACGAGCTTGTGGGCTTTCTGCACGCGTTGAAATGTTCCGTCTGGCAATTCCCGTTGGTCGTAATATCTGATCATCCAGATTGAAGTGAGTGAGTACCAGAGTCGAACAACGTGAGCGTTTGGTGCTCACGGGACAGGCCGAAAGCCGCGTCATGCTGCAGCCTCCGGAGGAAGAATCGAAGTCACTGTGTTCCGTGATCGTCAACTCTTGTGCGCAACACTTAAAGCTATTTCGGGTTCGAACGCAAGAAAAAAGTTGCAGTGACGCGAAACTTTCGAGTGTTGCTGGATTCCGGGCCTGTGAAATTGTTCTTTCGTGCCTTTCGATTTGCCAAGTCCGGCGCTTCTGTCGTAACGTGCCCTTCGCGATGAGTAGTCGAGAAGTCAACATCAGGGCTCTTCAAAGGCATGGGCACGGCAGCCGAAGTTCGCCGTCCCTCTTCCACTGCCTTCCAATCCTGCGGGAAGCGGCAAAACGGAGCTCGCTTACGCTGTATCATGCGCAATCGGTTCCCCACTCGAGCGCTTGCAGTGCTACGAGGGCATTACCGAGGAGAAGGCCATTGGCAACTTCGACGAGGGCTTGCAGAGGCTGTACCTGGATACGGTCACTCGCGGGATCGGGCGTTTCTGACTGGGCCTCGCTGGGCAAGCAACTCCCCGCCTTGGATTTCTTCGGAGCAGGCCCGCTGCTAAAGGCATTGCAGTATCCATCCCCTTGCGTCTTGCTCATCGACGAATTGGACAAGGTAGATTACAGTTTCGAAGCAACACTACTTGAGGTTCTCTCCGTGTGGCGCCTGTCCATCCCCCACCTTGGAACGGTTCCAGCCTCCATTCCATTCACCGTTCTGACCTCGAACGAGGAGCGCCGATTGGGCGATCCCATATGCCGGCGCAGCCTATACGTGCGTGTCGAGCGCCCGACAGCGGAGCGTGAAGGCCAGATCGTGGCGCGGCGCACACCTGAAGTGGGAGCGCCAGCGCACCGGCTGATCGCCGGATTCGCCAAGGCATTAAGGGCTTACAGCCTGGAGAAACCGCCGTCTGTCTCCGAGATGATCGATATGGCGTTATCGCTACAGCACTTGGTAATTGATGAGATCACTAACGAGCATCGCGACATGCTGCTTCCACTGCTGGCGAAGACAGAGCGCGACCGCCAGCGCCTGCTGCTGCGAGACGGATTCGCAAGCATCATTCATGTGGCCCGGCACTACGCGGAGTCGATGGAAACCGCTGAGCTGCAGCACACGCTCGCCGAGTCTGAAGTGTTGGCAAAAGGGGCTGCAGCATGAGAAAAGTCTCGCTCCTATTGCCGGTCGGGACCGCGATTTCGGCGCCATGAGCGCCGGCGCCCGTGAGCGCCTGGTCGAGCAGACCGCCGAGAATTCCTATTTCTGGATCACCCTGGGCCAGTCGTTCACGATCCTGCTGCTGGTCGGCTACATATTCTGGCTATTTCGTCAGCGTAACGACCGTCTTGAAATCAGCGTCAACATCGTTACGCAGTTGGCAAATTCCTACCTCTACACACGATCACGAGCGATGGATGCCATATCACGGCACAACCGCTACGGTTCAACGGCAATAGCCGAATTGATCCGCACCGACCGAAAGAGGTACTCGGCCGCATTTTTGGTTGTGTCGGGATTACTCAGCACGAAGGGCAAAACCGGCTGCTGGCTATCGGCAAGCGCTATGGCCCAATTACACCGACGCATTACCTGGTCTCTGTTGAGTCGGTTATACGGCTACATCAATCTCGGCTCCCGTTGGAGGAATGACGGAGTGTCCCTGCTTTCATTCAGTGAATACGACGGGCAGCAGCGGACAATGTTGCTGCTCTCCGCAGCCGGTGAATTTGCCACAGCCGCCGGTGTGTGGCACGTCTCGGACTCAGGGCGTTGCGAGCTCTTGCAGTTGAGAACGGATAGGGAGTATTTGGCATGAGATATCGCAAGGGGTCAGTAATTATCAACGAGGCCCAGGATGTGCCGCTCCGTCTTGAATGCCTTGCTCTGCAAACGCTTTGGCAAGTGCTGTGATGGCTGCGTTGATAGCTGCGACGGCTGCGAAAGCCGGTTTCGGGTCGAGAGCCGCACTGCCCGACATGAACACGACTGATCCCTTCGACTTCTTAAGTGCTTCCCAAGCCTGTATCGTCAGACGGCGTGCACCGTGAAGCTTCAGTTCCGCACCTGCGCGCCATTGCTCGTCCGTCATCTCGAACAGATCAATTTGCGGTACGGCACCCGCGATATTCAGCAGCGCATCAATTCTGCCGAAGCGTTCCATCGCGCTCTTGACCAGTCCTAGGGCAGATTCGACCTTACTCAAATCGATACCACAAATAAGCGGCTCAGCTCCCGCACTCTTCACAGCATTTGCCACTTCTTTCAGTGCGTCCGCATCTCGCGCTGCCAATACGACCGCCGAGAAGTCTCGAGCCAATCGAACCGCGGTGCATCGGCCGATGCCTTGGCTGGCGCCGGTAACTATCGCGACGTAATTCACGATGCCTCCTTTCCTGCGTTAGCTGAGGACACAGCCTGCTTTGCTTCCAGGATGATGTCCACAACCTTCTGTGGCGCACTGAGCAGCGGCGTGTGATCTACGGCGAGCGACCGCGTCGTAGCTTTCATTCGGTTCGCCATGAAGTGTTGTGTTTTGGGGTTGATCATGCGGTCAGGACTGCTGCCGGCTACATCGAGCGTCAGGAGCTCAAGCCAGCAACGGTGCACCAGGAGCTACGAGTCCTGCGGCGCATGCTAAATGTCGCTGTAAGAAAAAAACTGCTCCCCTCAAACCCTTGTGCGGCGGTTGAATTCCCCGTCGCTGTGAAAGGTTTGTTCCGCCCGCACTATGTCACGTGGTCGGAACAGCGGAGAATCGAGGTCCATGCTCCCGATTACTTGCGCAACATCGTGCGGATCATCACTGAAGCGGGGTTGCGCGTGTACAAAGAGCTGATGCCGATGAAAAAGGAACATCTGGATCTTGAGAACGCGCTAGTGTGGATTCCCGATTCCAAGACGCCCAACGGAGTAGCGGAAGTGCCGTTGACGCCCTTGGCGGTGGAAGCATTTCGGGACCAACTTCGCCTGTCTCCGTGCAGTCCGTATCTATTTCCGAGTGATGAGAATCCGAGTGGGCACCAGAAAATTCTGAAGACGGTCTGGCACGCCACTCTGCGGCGGGCTGGTATTCCGTATTTCCGCATCTACGATCTGCGATCCACCTACGCGACGCGGCTGAGTGCCGGCGGCGTTGCGGACGAATGGGTCACTCAGCTGTTGAGGCAAGGAGACGCCAAGGTGGTCAAGAAGTATTCTCAGACGAAGCTGCAGATGACGCGCGAAGCCTTAATCAAGCTGAATCGGCAGGCGAACGAACAGAACATCGGTTTTGACACAACGAGGGTCAACTGACGGGGTTTTGGCACAGTTTTGACACAGTTTTAGCGGACTTCGCGGCAAAAGTGGGCCTCGCTCCGTGGTTCCATTGGTTGAAGTGGTTTAGAATCAGTGAAGCAAAAGAGTCGGGGCGTAGCGCAGCCTGGTAGCGCACCTGCCTTGGGCGCAGGGGGTCGCTGGTTCAAATCCAGTCGCCCCGACCAATCATTTTCACACCGCACTGCCAGCGCACAAACCTTAAGCGGAAACCACTTGCGAAGCCGCCCCCTGAGGCGAATCGACCGGAGGCAGTTTATTGGCCCGCGCCATCCATCCCTTGTCGAACGCCATGAGCCTCGGGTTCTTGGACTCCAACAGTTTGTAGTGCGTGGTGATCAGATTGATCATAGCGGCAAGAAATGGGGCCGGAGTAGCGGCATTGATGGCATTCACCGTCATCGGCCCCATGTTGCCGTCGACGTCCGCAGACTGGAATCCCAGCGCATGCTGTGCGATCGTGACCGCGGCAACCAGCCCGAGGTTCACATGCATGTCGAACAGTTTCGTAGCCACCTCCTGCGAAGTGAGGTTCGCATAGGGAGCCTTGTTCCAGTAGTTCGACTGATAAAAGGACATAGCCTGGTCGCGAGTGATGAACCTGATGTTGACGCCAGGCATGTCGCGCTGCAAGATACCAAAATTCGTGGCCCCGCCCGGATCATTGGGGTTGTCGCTGAAGCCACCCTCATTGACCAGCATGTACTGGACCGCCGGAAGAAATTCCGCCATTGTGTCCTTGCCTTTATTGGCCGGGAGCTCGATCAAGTTGAGGAACTCCCAAGCACTAACCTATTGCGAGCTGCCGCTTACAAGACGATCAACTTACCCTACGAGTTGGCGAACGCTCCATCCGTAGGCAGGCAGCCTCCATCCATGTCCCAGCTCTCGCCGTCACGTGGACGATCGGACTTCTCAGTTATGTACTGTTCGGACTGGCCATACATCCATCCCGCGATTGCTAGAACTGCAGGCTCCTCGAAAGAGCTGCTGGTTCCGAGGGTAGTGCCGACCAGCGTTGCCATTCCCGCAACGTCGAGTTGCGTAATGTCGGTAGACGCGAGAGCCGCTTTGGCGTCGTCATCGCTCAGCGTTGCCACAACCCCAGCCGCGCTTTTCAGCGCGTCCCGCACAGTCTCATCTCCGTCGACCACGATGACCGTCGGATCGAGCATGGAATGCAAGCTTCCGGAATTATTTGCAATCGAGGTCGAAATAACCCCGCTGTCGGCATCGGTCGAGAGCACTACCAAGATCTGTTGCATAGATAAATCTCCTAAGGATCCCGTATAACGGTCGCGTACCAGCTCAGGGCTCGAGGACGTCGAGAGTACCGTTGCTGTTTCGGTCCACCCACCCCAGGTGTCCGGGCGTAGCGGGACACATGGCCTCTTTATTGTTCTTCATCAAGCAATCAACGGAGCTGGCATTGGATATCTCGCAATTGCTGTTGGCGATCTGCAAATGTCCGGCCTTAGCGCTGACGCTGCATTTACTGTCGGTGTATTCATCCGGTGCGCCGAAGATGTGACCACTCTCGTGCGCAAACACCCGGTCGATGTTGGTGTCGCCCCACCCCTTCGATCCGGTATTGCGAAAGCCGCCGGTACCGTCGGCGTTGGGATCTGTCAGGTCGGCCAGCCAGGGGTAGCACATCGTGATTCTTCCCAGAGATTGGTCTGTGTAGGCCATCCATTTGGCCATGTACTTGGTAAAGAAAACGACATAGGCGGCATCGGGCGTAGCTGTGGCCCATGATTTTGCCATCAGCTTTTGCACATATTGTGAGATCCCGGCTTGTCCCGTCGAAAGGCCCAGAGCTGTCAGTGCCGGGTCGCGCCACACTTTTTCCCGCTTCTCGTAATTGTCCGAGCTATTCGACTCGGAGCCCTTCGTCGGAGGCGCGGGCACAGACGAAGGATCCAGGTCCAGTTTCACGGTGTCGATCTGCGCCATGAAGAACAATGGAACCTTCGTCCCGCCGGCGGTAACCACGCCCTTTAATCGGTATAGAACGTCGAAGGCTTGCCACGCTTCTGTGGCCACGGTCAACTTTTCCGCAGCAGTAAACTCCGCCTCGCTTCCGGCTTTTCCGTCAACGATGACAATGCCGACAGCGACATTGCCCACCATGAAATCCCGCATCGCCCCTCCCATTCACGGGTAAAGCTCTGTTAAACGTCGCCCTGCGAGTTAGGTTCCAGGGGCGCTTGTGCTGGTTGGCGGTGCCCCTGTAGCGCTGCCAGTTCCGCTACCACCTGCGGTCGCATCGGATGAACCGCTCGCAGATGGCGTCGATGCACTCGAGGCGCTCGTGCCGGTTGCGGCCGTTCCTGAAGCACTGCTTCCACCTCCCGCTGTCGCACCGGATGAAGCACTCACCGGTGGCGTCGATCCACCTGAGGTGCTCGCCCCGCTGCCAGTTGCAGCCGTTCCCGACGAACTGCTTCCGCCTCCCGCTGTCGCATCGGATGAGCCGCCCGCCGGCTGCGTCGATCCACCTGATGTGCTCGCCCCGCTGCCGGTTGCAGCCGTTCCCGACGAACTGCTCCCGCCTCCCGCACTCGGAGCGGACGAGCCGCTCGCCGGCTGCGTCGATCCACCTGACGTGCTCGCCCCGCTGCCGGTTGCGGCCGTTCCTGAAGCACTGCTTCCGTCCCCCGCACTCGGAGCGACCGAGCCGCTTGCCGGCTGCGTCGACCCACCTGAGGTGCTCCCGCCGGTTGCAGTTGCGGCTGCACCTGAAGTGTCGCTGGTGGTCGTTGTCGGCGACACCGGCAGAGCAGGATCTGCGACCGGAGGTAGCACCGGTAACGCGGCGCAAAACCAGCCGACAATCTGCATGCCGGGGCAGCTGAGCGTTCCCGACTTAGCATCGAAGCTGCTGCCTACCAGGGAGAACGGCCCAAACCCGGCGGATCCCTGAACGTTGGTGAGGTCCTGTTGCGACCATTGAGCTGAGATCTTCAAATTACGAATCGCCACAAATCCCGTCGTCAGTACCGGCATCAAGCCTGTAGGACCGCCCGCCGGGTTATTCGAAATGTCACCTCGTGCATAGTCGGGGACATACCAATTCCTCAACATCAACAGCGTGTCGGGGAACCACGGCCGGTTCAACATCACGATGCAGTGATCGAAGCTGATGTCGATGCTATTCGTAACCACCTGTTGCGGAGTGGTGCTGGCATTCAACGCTGCTGTCGCCTGAGTGAGTTGCAGTGGGGCCGCCACGATATGCGCAGGCTGCACGGCAATGGGCGCCTTGGGCAAGCCGGCCAAGATCGCTGGTGATGCCACGACAGGTTTCGCAGCCGCAAATGCCTTATCGCCGTCGAAGGAAATATGGCTTTGAGCAGCGCCGGCTAAATGAGCTTGCATCATCATTGGGCGGGCCATTATCACGGGGTGTGGAGCACTCTGTGGCGTGGCTGCGGCTACGGCCAGCAAAGGGTGCTGCATGGCGACCGGTTGCCGCAGCGCATATTGCATATTTTGCGGCACCACGCGCCATACCGGCGGATGAAGGATTATGTTCCTTGGAGGCGCCGGTGGAGGAGTTGGCGGAGGCATGGTTCCGGTCGTATGCTGGTCCCCAACGGAATGCGGCGTCCAATTGGCCGCGGCGCTGGATACGTACCAGTCCGTAGGACTTGCGTATACCGGATGAAACCGATGGTCCGGTACGCCGTCCATCGAACCCAGAGTCGCTCCAAATTTCGTACCCGCATCCAGCTTGGTCGCACCCAGCGCGGTTAGAGCGTTAGCGCTGGCCGGCTCAGACGCCTGGATGATCAAACTGATGGTGCCATCCACCGTGTTCATGGCTCGACTGATGGAGCCATTCTTGATGAGCGGCACCTCGTTCGCGATAACGGAAAGGCGCTCCACTGCTAGTGGGGCCAGCAGCGCCCCATTCGGATCGGAGGGATCGAGTTTGAACATCCCATCCGAAATCGGAATTCCCAAAGTCTCAAAAGCAAGGAATGCCTGGTCGCTCGCCGTTGAGGCATAGATGCTTGAGAAGAGGTCATAGACCTTTTGCAGGAGATCGGATGTATCGGCAGGCATTTCGGCTCCCTATGTTTGTCCACGAAAAGAGCGGCGGCGGCTTTTGGCCGCCACCACAATTCCGGTTTACTTGGTAGCAGCGGTTGCGGCGGCCGTGCCCGTGGCAGCTGCACCGGTGGCGGCCGTTCCCGTCGCGGCCGTGCTGGTCGCGTCGGGCGCGGTTTTCCCGAACTCCGGATCGTCGATTGCGGGACAAGCCGGCACAATGTCGCTGAGGAACGCGATGATCTGCGCGCCCGGAATTTCCAGCGTCTCGCCGTCGAAGGTGGTGCCGAAATAGCTGCTACCGTCGCGCCCGGAGAAACTGGAGCCCTGACCTTGGGCCGACTGCTGCGAATGGCTTGCACTCCCTCCGAAGCTGACGAAACCAAGGCAGACACCTGCGCTTCCGGATTCCTGGCTGGCACTGGCGCTGGAACTACTCTGTGAGTCGCCATACATGCTGCTCAATACGTTGCCTGCGGAACCCCATTGGCTCGTGCTGATTTTTACATCGCGGATTACCAGCGCTTGCTGTGGGATCATCGGCAGCAGCGGGAGCTTGGTCGTGTCCTTAATATTGGCCTGGCTTGCCTGCTCCCCATTGCTGATTGCATTCTTTTGCGAGCCGCGCAGATACCAGCCCTGCATGTAGAAAAGATCGCTGCAAAGCCAGGGCCGATAGATGGTACAGAGCGCGTAGGACATGGTGATATTAAGATTGGTCGCGTCAGAGCCGAATACATTGCTGGACTGTGACGATGAGGAACTTTGGCCGCCCGAAGAGGACGATGATGTCCCGCCACTTCCGCCAAATGCAGCAAAGCCGAGCATGACGCCGCCGCTGCCGCCGGTAGAAGAGCTCTTATTAAACCAGGAGTACTGGCTCTGCGAGGTGGCATGTTGAACGTCATAGCTTTTGTAGCTGCTGGCATTCACGCTCAACGTCTGCCAGCCCTCATCATCGTCATCCGGATCGGCCCATCCCGAAGGCATAATGAAGGAGTATGGAACCTTGGTAGGAACAGCACCGGTAAGACCCAGGTCCCATTGATCGTAGAGGTCCCTGGCTTGGGCCACCATGTGCGCCTGGATCGGATTGCCCTTCGAAGCTAAGGTGTCGAGCGCTCCTTCAACATCCTGAGCTCCGTCGTCAATCAACTGCTGCTTAGCCTGGTCCACCATATTCTGGTAAGTCACCGAAGTGACCGGCCAGATGGCCATTTGGTTGGCATCGGTTCTGGCCGCAGCGTAGGCCTGCGCGTATTGCGCCTTGGCCAACCCATAATTGGTGCTATTGGTGAGGTACTTCTTGTACATATCGCTTTTCGCGGTCGAGATGGTTCCGTCATCGTTGACCTTAAAGAGAATCCTTCTGGCTTTGTCGATGGCCGCTGTTACGGCAGGGTCGGGCGCCTCATTGACCGTCGTCGGCTGCATCGCGCTGATTATGCCTTCATAGGAAAAGTTCAAGTGCTGCCCAGTCGGATATTCCAGATATGTCCCGTCGGTAGTCACCTGCAACATGGTGTTACACAGCACTGACGTCTTATAGGCGGCGGCTAAAGCGCGGGCTGCCTTGGGATCCGGAGGAGGTGGCGGAGCAGGTGCAGCCGTTCCACCAGCAGGCGGAGCGGGAGCTGGCGCCGCTGGAGCCGTTCCCTGCGCGACTGCATCTTTAACATTAATATCGCCCTGCGGCGTCCAGGGATTCACGAAGTCCACCGGATCGATGGGCATGCCCAAGGTCATCATGGAATAAACCCTGCCACCGCCCAGCGGTTTGTCGTCGCTTCTAACCGGGACGGCTTGCTTCACGCGATTGATCAGCTGATCGAAGATCGCCAATACTGCTGCACCTGGTTCGTTGGTATTCATGTCGATTGCTCCTTATTCCTGAGGTTAAGGGTTTTGGGAGGGATCCAGCCCACTGTGGAGGGAATGGAATGAAATGTCTCTCGCCCGCAATCCCGCAATTCTATATCAGATCACTCACAAAGAACTCCCTGCAGCGAAGCTAATTTAGTTTTCTCGTCGCCCATCGAATCGATGGCACCACCTATAGGCTATGGCCTAGTCCTATAAGGCTATTGGACGCTGTAGTTCCAGCCCGCCAGGAAGTTCTCCTCCAGTCGCACTGGTCGCCCGCGCAATTGAGGAGTCTGAGGAGGCGTGCCGTAGGTAGACACATAGCTCGATACTGTCTGGCGCAGAGCCGCCACTAAGTCCGTATGGTTGATTTGAAAGTTACAAGCATTGACGGCGTCGATAATTGCCTTAGTGAAGAAACCATGCCCAAGGTCGGACCGTTCCTCCGACTCCTCGCCATAGTCACAAGCGCTTAGCAACGTCGCCTTAGCACTGTCAGGGTTATCTTTGGACGCATCTACCGACATCGTACAAACGCCTTTATCCGGTAGTTGCAGGTTAGAAACGTTATTGTCAAGAGTGCTGGGGTCCGGCAGGCAAATCCATGGAATTATCGCGCTACAGCTCTGCTGAAACGCTTCCGCCGAAGGACTATCCCACACAAATGCTCGTGAATCAGGCGAGAGATACATACCTCCCGAGTTGCAACTATCGAGGACCAGAGTGAAGTTAACAAAGTCCGGCTGCAACCCATCCGCCAGCTTAGCAATTTGCGAGCTAACTACCAGGTTGGCGTCGTATGGCACAATCGCTTCATAATATCGGGTGCTTGCGTCACCTGGCGTCTCGGGCAATCTGCCGCCGTGGCCCGAAAAATAAAAGCACACCACATCTCCCGCTTGACTCTTCGTTAGCAGGTCGTTAATGCCCGTAACAATAGCTTGCGACGTCGCCTGGGTATCTTGTAGCACGGTAACCTCGTCAAAGATGAAAGAGTCCTTCAGCAATTGTGAGAAGTCATTGGCGTCGGCTAGACACCAGTGAAGGTTCGGGGCGGTCAACTTCAGATTGCCGATCGTGACGCCGCCGTTCCAAGACGAATAATCGTTGACTGCGGCAACGAGAGCGCGCTTCGCCATCGTAATTCTCCTTTAAGTATGGAGCCGGCCCAGGGGGTTTGGCTCAAGCCTTGTGTCGACTGCAACTACGTTGACTTTTATTGCTACTAGATCGAAGACTTGTGGCGGAGTATCTTCGATTGCCTGCTTGTCTCAGCTATAGTGCATGCCAGCTTCCACTCCGCGAAGAGGTATACGACCATCCAGCCCGTATGCCACATAGGGACTTAACTCTAAACAGGCGCCTGCAGAGCAAGCTTACGAACAGTAAGTGTGCTATCTAGCCAGATAGCAAACCTATCCAAATGGATAGCCATCCTCGGAGACCCGGAAAATGCCTGGCTCATCGAGAGCCTGTTCATGTGGCCATCGAGAGTTTTAGATATCGACACATGCCAGACCGGAAGGTCGATTGACGAGTCTTGTGACGCAAGCCACAGGCTCGGCTAGCGCCATCCCAGGCGCTAGAGGTTGTTTGCGCACCCGCGATGCTCTTCAGGAAAACTATAGTGGTAGTAGGTCCCTCGGCAGGCTTGGGCCGTGGGCCGAAAGTTAGCTTAATAGTTCAGCCCACAATAGGAATAACATTGGCCCAAGGGTTGTCTCTGCTACCCATTACTTCACCAGCCTACGGCTGGCACTGGCTATTTGTCTGCAACTAATTGCAGCCATCATTGCTCTATACCTGCCAAGTCATTCTTACCACTAGACACTCGCTGGAACGGAACTTGCACAAATCATCAAGGAACTAAATCTCGAAATAGTCGTTATGGGAATAACGATTGACGACGTGGGACTCTAGCAGGGGGTACCTGTCACGTTGCGACAGAGACGAAAACAAAACGATGAGTCTCTGCATCGAAATTAGCGAGTCGGATTGTCGATCATTCCCGTTTCAGTCAGCCACGAGAGCCGCTATCCTGCATCGGCAATCGCGCTTTTCGCGGGCGATACAGCGAACTCTAAGGAAACTTGCATGAAAAGAATCGCTTTGTTCTTACTCAGCATGTTGGTGCTTGTGGCTGTGACACTGCCCTTGGCAGCACAGAGGCCGGTCGGTAGCCACATCTTTGCCTATCCGCCAATCCGCATCGCAGACGTGCAACACGACAGCAGCTCGCCAAGCGGCATGTTTCCCGTTCAATTGAAAGCAGCCTATGGATTCAATAACACTCCCAACCAGGGACACGGCCAGATCATCGGTATCGTCGATGCCTTCGATGATCCCAATGCCGAATCCGACCTGCAGGTCTACGACACACAATTCAACCTGCCCGTCTGCACCACCGGCAATGGCTGCTTCACTAAGATCAAGGTTGGCAACCCTCCCGGCGACACCGGTTGGGGACTCGAAATCAGCCTGGATATTCAGCAGGCCCACTCTCTCGCCCCGGCAGCGAAAGTCATACTGGTGGAAGCCAACAGCAATAGCTTCGACGATCTGCTGGCAGCAGTCGACGTTGCTGTCGCCAACGGCGCCACCCAGGTTTCGATGAGCTGGAGCGGCGGGGATTTTAGCGGAGAGCAGAGTTACGACTTCCACTTCAACGTGCCGGGCGTCACCTTTATGTCTTCGACGGGCGACAGCGGACACGGTGTCGGCTATCCCGCGGCATCTCCTCACGTAGTTGCCGTTGGTGGAACGACTTTAGTCTTGTCCACTGCCCGTCCACTAGCGAATCCGCGAGCGACGGATTATGGCACCGAGACCGCGTGGGGCGGCAGCGGAGGTGGCATTAGCTCATTCGAGCCCGGGCAGTCCTATCAGAACGGGATCTTCGCCGGTTGCGGAAGCAGCGGACATCGCTGCGTACCCGATATTTCCTCTGACGCCAACCCGGGAACCGGCGTCCCTGTCTACGACACCTACGGTTATTCGCAATGGATTCAAGTCGGCGGTACCAGCCTTTCGTCGCCCGACTGGAGCGCGGTCTTTGCGGTCGCCAATTCCAGCCGTCTGGCCGTCGGTAAAACCACGCTGCAACAGGCGCTTCCCGATCTCTACACGTTCTACAACTCGACGCGCTATGCTAATTTCCATGACATTGCGTCGGGAACGAATGGATTCTGTGGTGCGCAGTGTACGGCGGTTACAGGCTATGACTTGGTGACCGGAATTGGTTCGCCCAAGGTCGACGCTCTGGTTCCGGCCCTGGTCGCTATGGAGCCGTAACCCATTAACCTTTGTCTGGCCGCCTGCCCCGTTCTGGCGTTCCTCCGGCCCGAGCGGGGCAGCTTACTATCGCTCGGCGGGCTTGAAGATCACCCCCTCGCTGGTCTTTCCGTTCATGACCACCTTCAAGGGCGAAGTGAATCGCAAGTGGCGAACGCAGTCGTGCTCTTCGAGAGCCGGCTGTTCAGCAAGCCACTGCCAATCGACAAAGCCCTCGCCCGCATCGGGATTGACCGTGAAGTAGCCAATCTGGAAGGCCGTGAGGTTCTGGAAAAAATGGCTTCCCTGTGATGGAATCACCCGCAGGTCGCGGAACCCCGATTCCACAATTACCCGCGCTCCCGAAATCTGGTCCCACGCCACGGGAATTCCAAGCCACCGATCCGTCGATCCCCAGCGGCCTACTCCGATCAGCAGATAGGGGGTACTTTCTTCGCCAAGCTTAGCGTTGAAGTGAGCGACACTCTGCGCGACATCCTGGCTCTGGCTGCGCTCAAAACGGTGGAAGTCAACCACGATCACATCTCGTAGGTCCTGCAATCGCCCGTGTCCTAGCACTTGCGAGCTCTGGCAAACCAGGCGGTCCGGTTCCACATTCTCCAGGCGAATTTCTTCCCCGCCCCGCGAAAGCACCAGCGGACGCAACTGCAGAAAGGCGAAATCGGCAGCTTCATTCGGCTGCCGGGGAAGCCGCACTGCGAATTCGATTTCCACCGGACGCCCCATGGCGTCTTCACCGATTCTCATAAGCTGATCGAGGATGGCGGGCAACGGAAATAGTCCGTGCTTCAAGATGGGCGCAAAGCTGACGATACGCGGGCCTGGCCGGCTCAATCCGTCATACACCGCGTGATTGTCTACCGAATACGTGGACCCCAGCATCTGCAGCGTACCGTCGGCTTCTGCTGCGGCGAGGTCAAACGCCACCTCTCGCAGTTCGTTAGCCGGATCAGCCGGGTCCACGTTGTGATCTAGATCGAGCGCCCAAAATTCCGTCTGGGAGTTTGCCAGGATATCCTCAACCGACGAAAACTGCACCAGATGACGCGGATGACGCGGGCTGAAAGTCAGCGATTTACCTCCGCTCACTACTGCGCGTCCCAATCCCAAAGCGACCGCGGCGAAACCATCTTCCACCTTGACCGGTTCAACGGGATAGAAATTGCGCGATCGCACCACCCCGGAAAAATCGGGGTAGAAACGGTTCCCATGGGCCGCTCCCACCACCTGTTGAACCAGCACCGCCATCTTCTCTTCTTCCAGGCGATAAGGCGTGGCCCGCACGTAGGATTTTGCATGCTGGCTGAAGGTCGACGCGTACACGCGCTTGATCGCCTCCAGAAGCTGCTCTAGCCGCAGTTGGATATCGGCCTGATGATTCCCCAGCATGAAGGTTTCGTACACGCCGGAGAATGGCTGGTACTGAGAATCCTCCAGCAGGCTTGATGACCGGACTGCGAGCGGATATCGCACCTCCTGCAGGAAGCTCAGAAGCTTATCGATCAAAGCGATTGGCAGGGGCGCGGCCAGGAAGCGTTGCAGGATCTCGTCATCGTCGGTGCTATGGATCGCGACGTCCAGCAGCTGGTTCTCGCGCAGGAAGTTGTCAAATAATTCGGTGGTCAATACCAGTGTAGGCGGCACGCCAATGCGGATACCAGGAAACTTGCGCATCACGCGGCGCTGGTGCAGCAGATGCCGGATGAATGCCAGACCGCGCGCTTTGCCTCCCAGCGATCCCCTGCCGATTTGAAGGAAGAACGCGTCTGCCGCCTGAAATGTCACCGGATTGAATTCGCCGATGAGCGTCTGGCTTTGTTCGCGACGATACTCGGCGATGGATTCGATCAGATCGCGGCGCAGATGCTCTGTATCCACAAAGTCGGAGACCTTGCGCGGCCTCAGCTTCTGCGCCACCGCGAATTCGGTGCGCGCCATCAGCCAGTGCGAGAAGTGGTTGCGCGCGGCATGATAGTTGATGCTTTCCGCCGGCACCGTCGCCAGAAGGGATTCCAGCGCGTTCAGGTCGCTGGCTCGGCCCACTTCCGTCTTCTTGTCGGGCAGGCGAAAGATGAAATCACCGAAGCCTACCTGCTCGGTCAGGATACGTCGCAGATCGCCGAGCAGTGTCGGCGACCGCTTCTGCAGAAACTCGAATTCCTCCCGATGAGCAGGCTCCATGAATTCCGTGCGACTGGATTGCAGCATGATGGGGACGTCGGGCACGAGCTTTCGCACGGTGCGCGCCAACTCGAAGCCGGCTTCCGGCGTCAATTGGCCTGCGCGCGGGAATTCCACATCCGACACCACCGCCAACAGGTGATCGCGATACTTCCGCACTAGGCGCTCAGCATCCTCGTAGTTGGAACTCAGCAGGATTTTCGGCCGGGCGCGCATGCGTACCAGTTTGTGCGCAACATTCAGTCCTTCGCTCAGCAGCCTCCGCGATTGGCTGATGAGTTCGGTGTAAATGACGGGCAGGAATAATGAGTAGTAGCGAATGTCGTCTTCCACCACGAGCATCACCGGAACGCCCATGGCCTCGGTGTCGTGCTCGACGTTGCGCTTGTCCTCGATGTACTTGACGATAGAGATCAGGATGCGCGCATTTCCTTGCCATAGAAATATCCGCTCGATGCCAGTCTGGGAATTACGGGCAATGAAGTCCTTGATCTCGCGGTAATCGTAGGCCAGAACCACCACCGGAACATCCAGGCCTGCGGCCCTGATTTCCTGCGCCAACTGCGCCGCATCCATGTCCCCGACTTGCAGATTGGTCACGATCAGGTTGAAGCGCGGTTGCGAGCGCGCCAGTTCCAACGCCTTCGCTCCGGTGGGAACATGAGTGATACCCGGAACCTGATGAATATCCAGCTCCAGCGACTCGCCCAGCAGGAGTTCGTTAAGACGCCCATCCTCACGCAGGATGAAAGAGTCATAAAGGCTGGAAACGAGCAGGATGTCGTTCACCCTGAACGGCATCAGGTTTTCGAAGGCATCGAACAGCCGCTCGGCTTGGGGCGTATCGTGTGCTGGTTGTATGCCGGTCAAATTGGGCCTGCCTGACGCCTGATTTTACTTGGGGCGTGGCGAACTTCCGAGAGAATTTGTCACCCTTGCCTGTGAAGAAGGCAGCTGAATTGTTCTCCCGGTCAACGGCAGCGCCGCGCTATGCTTCACGCTCTGTGCCGTTTAGGGACAGAAGAGCGCACAATTATTTCCGCCTGCAGAGATAGGCTATTTGGCGGCCTATATTCTTGCTATAGTCATGGCGCCCCCAATGTCAAAGCGAGTTATTTTGTGTCTACTTTTGTTCGGCGTAGCGAGCGCCGTGGCGTGGGGTGCGAATGACAATTGGGTTGAAGTTCGTAGCCCGCATTTCACTGTGCTTACCAATTCCAACGAAAAACAAGGACGCCACATCGCCGATCAGTTTGAGCGGGTGCGCTCCGTCTTTCATGCCCTGTTTCCTAAAGCAAATGTTGATCCCTGGTCGCCGATCACGGTGATTGCGGTGAAAGACAAAAAAGGGCTTCAGGCGCTGGAGCCGGAAGTGTACCTGGCAAAGGGAAAGCTGGACCTTGCCGGCCTGTTCATACGGGCTCCGGATAAGAACTATGTTCTGATGCGGCTCGACGTTCAGGGAGGCGAACACCCCTTTGCGACCGTTTATCACGAGTACACGCATCTGCTGACCGGCAAAGCCAATGAGTGGATGCCGCTATGGCTCAATGAAGGTCTGGCCGAGTTCTTCCAAAATACCGAGATTAACGACAAGAATGCGCAACTGGGCGAGCCCAGCGGCGACGATATCCTTTACCTGCGCCAAAATCGCCTCTTGCCGTTGACCACGCTTTTGAAGGTTGACGCAAACTCTCCGTACTACCACGAAGAACAGAAGGGGTCCGTCTTTTATGCAGAATCGTGGGCGCTCACGCACTATCTTGAGATGACGGATCGCGAAGCGCATACGCATCGGCTATCCGACTACGCTGCTCTGGTGAACCGGGACCACGATTCAGTGGCCGCCGCCCAGCAGGTGTTTGGAAACCTGGACCAGCTGCAGAAGACGCTTGAATCCTACGTGCAACGGAGCAGCTTTAAATATTTCACGCTAACAACGGTCACCGAAGTGGACGATACTGCCTTCCAGGTTCGACCACTCACCTTGCCCGAGGCAAATGCAGTTCGCGCCGACCTGCTCGCTTATAACCAGCGCACCAAGGACGCTCGGGCGTTGCTGGAGAGCGTGTTGCGAGACGATCCAACCAATGTGCTGGCGCACGAAACCATGGGCTATCTTGAATTTCGAGAAAACAATCTGGAAGCAGCGCGGAAGTGGTACGAACAGGCCGTGAAACTCGACTCGCAAAGTTACCTCGCCCACTACTACTTCGCCTCGATATCGATGCGCGAGGGAGGCTCGACTCACGCGGCGGAGGCAGAAACCAGTCTGCGCACTGCAATCAAACTGAATCCCAACTTTGCGCCGGCCTATGACCAACTGGCAGTGCTTTATGGAATGCAGCACGAGAAACTCGCTGAAGCTCACATGCTGAACATTCAGGCGGTGCAATTGGATCCCAGCAACCTTGGCTATCGCATGAATACAGCCAGTGTCTTGTTGGAAACGTCCAGGTACGACGACGCCATCGCCGTGCTGCAGAATGCCATAAGCTCAGCTAAGACACCTCAGGAAATGGCTTTGGTGCAGAATCGCATCGCAGAAATCCAACACTTCCAGACAGCGCGTGAGCAGGGGGAACGGGCGAGCCAGGAAGCGGCCGATAGTAAGCAAGACGATATGGTGTTCGAGAAGCTTCCTGCCTCTGAAAAGCCCGGCGATACTGGGCCGACCCCCGTAAGTCCGCCCAAACCCAAGTATCCAGTCGAGAAGCCGCATGGTCCAAGACACGTGGCGGATGGCGTGATCCGGGAGGTGCGATGCATTGCGCCGGCTCAGCTTGAATTGAAAGTTGAGGGCGCCGCCAAGGGCTTCTCACTATACAGCAATAACTATTTCAAGATTGACTTCGCAGCCGCCAACTACAAGCCCCAAGGCGAGATACATCCTTGTACGGACCTGGAGGGGAGGAAGGCGCGCGTGCAGTACTCAGAAAGTTCCTCTAAATCGATTGACGGGCAGATCCTGTCGATCGAACTCAGCAAGTGAGCACACGAACAGACGACGGTACGCCGGATTCACCGCCGATCTTCCACCACCGCTTGAAGACAGCGTCCTATTCGTAACGTAGCGCCTTCATAGGATCAACCGTGGAGGCACGATGGGCGGGCAAGACGCAGGCGACGGCAGCCACTCCAACCAGTAGAGTCGTCACTCCCAGCAGCAATGCCAGGTGGATGGAATTGCCCTGAACCCAGTGCTCCAGTACGCGGTTAAGCGCCAGGCTTAACACGACGCCCGCCAGAAGTCCGCTGCCCACGCAGAACGTGGTGGACAGCAAAACCATTTGCAACACGTCGCGGCGTCGTGCCCCCAGCGCCATACGGATTCCGAACTCGTTGGTGCGTTGTGCCACACTGTAAGACACGACGCTATACAAACCGATTGCCGCCAGGCTAAGCGCCAACACGGCAAAGGCCCCGAACAAGAGCGCAATCAGGTGTTGCCGCGCCCATTCCGGCTGAACGGTGATCCATTCTTCGAGGTTGCGGACGTGCCCCTCGGCTTGCTGATCGGGGTCGACCGAATGAATCCGCTCGCGCACTCCATGAAGGATCGATAGCGGTGGCACCTTGCTACGCACCAGAATCTGCGTCCACATCGGCATACCAACCGTATAGGGAATGTAGGCTGCCGGCTTGATCGGCTTACCCAAGCCGTCATCGATCGCGTCCCCCACGACCCCCACAATCTGGATCCAGCCATCGCTTCCAGGCACCGCCAACGTCAAAGGCGGTTCGCCCTTCAAATCCGGCATGCGTATCTGCCGGCCAATCGCGTCGCCTCCGGGGAAGTATTGCTTCGCCAGGGTCTCGTTGACCACCGCCAATTTGGCGCCGCGCCTGGTCTCCGATTGGTCCCAGATTCTACCGGCGACCAACGGTATCTGCAGAACCGGAAAGTACTCCGGGCTGACCAAATTCGTACGCAGCCTCTGCTCTGCCAGAACAGGCTTGCCCATGATCTCGAATCTATTGTCGAAGCCATTACTGGGCGGCGTCGCATTCGTCGACAGCCCAGCGGAGACAACCTCAGGCATCGTGCTCACTTTCTGCAGCAACTGATCGAAATAGGCTGACCGCTTCTCCCACGTGGGGTAGGTGTTGTCGTGCACCGGTATGCCCACCGACATCACGTTGTGGGGATTGTAGCCGAGGTGGCTGTGGTTCAGTCGCATGAACCCCTGAATCGCTGCGCCCGCAGCCGCGAGCAAGAGCAACGTCAGCGCAATCTGGCCTGCGATGAGAGTGTTGTGGACTCGCTTGCCGCGAACTCCCCCCATCACCTTCTTGGTGCTGGCTTGCATCACCTGCGAAACGTCAGGTCGGCTGAGTTGCATGGCCGGTGAGAGACCGAAGAAGACGCCGGTGATGATCGCCAGTGCAACGCTGAAACCCAGCACCGGCAAATTGATCTGGATTGCCGCTTCATGGGGGAAGGAAAATTCCGGAAGCAGGGTGACGATGAACGCTACCGTGCGGTAAGCCAGCAAAACCCCCAGCGCGGCGCCGCTCAGCGCCAGTACCAAGGATTCCGTCAGCAACTGGCGCACAATACGCAGGCGACTGGCTCCCACCGCCGACCGAACCGCGAACTCGTGCTCACGCGCGGTTCCTCGGGCCAGCAGCAGAATTGAAACGTTGCCGCAACCGATCACCAGTAGCAGCCCCACCGCGCACAAAAGCAGGACTAGCGTGTTGCCCAGTTGCTGCACGAAGTGTTCGTTCAGCCCCTGCACCGCAACTTTGAATCCATCCGTCGGAAAATGAGCTGGCGTCTCCTTGGCAAATTGCTCCAACAAAGATTGGAACTCCGCATTGGCCATTGCATGGCTGACGCCCGGCCTAAGCTTGGTATCGACCTCATAGGTTCGGCTCGGATCAGCCGAAAGTTTGAGTGGCAAATATACGTCGCCATCGCCCCAGGTGAAGCGCGGTGCAGCCACTCCGACGATGGTGTAGTTCTTGTGAACCAGTTGGATCGTCTTGCCCACCACGTCGCGCTCACCGTTGTAGTGGCGCTGCCAGAACCCGTAGCCAAGCACCGCCACGGGTTGCGGGTCTTGACCTTCTGGTGCATCGCTGGGAATCAAGCCGCGTCCCAGCAAGGCCGGCACGCCGAAGTGGTTAAAACCATTTCCGGTGAAAAAAACGGCGCTCACATCCTCGGGAAGATCACCGCCAGTCGTGGTTAGGTTCCACTGGTTTTCGGCGACGGCGCTCTCGACCGAACGTGCGTTGCGATATTGCTGATATTGCGGACCGGTCAGACCCATGTAACGGTCTTGGTCGGCTTTGTCTTTCACAATGAGATGGACCATGCGATCAGAGTTGGCATAGGGGTAGGGATCAAGCAGGACCGCATAGACCACGCTGAACACCGCCGTGGTGGCGCCAATACCGAGCCCGAGCGAAAGAATGGCGGTCGCAGTAAATCCGGGACTCTTTCGCAGCTGGCGAAGCCCGTAACGAAGATCCTGTAGAAAGGTCTGCATCCCACACCTCGCGGAGACGGCTGTTAAACCGCTTGCGTTTGGACGGCCAATCGCCAGGTACGGTAGGTGATTGGGAAGAAACGAGATACGGCGAGATGGAAGAGTAATCGGCAGGCCCCGCTGTTCGATTCCGGAAGCCGTGTTCAGTAGCGGACAGAGGGCAGCGCGTCGGACGGACAAGGGACCCGCGAAATATCATTTCCGCAGGGTCACTCTTTCTCTAGCTTATCGACCCTACCCTGCAGAGCTTCCAACTCCAGGTCCATGGTTCGTAGCGCATCCGAATGGCTGCGGAGGCGCGTGATTACCGGAGAGGCCCACTTGTGAAATTCAGTGAGCAAAGCGGTTTCGATCTTCTCCATCCGCGCTCCCGTGCGTTCTTCGCCTGCGGCCATTTGCGTTGACATCTCGGCAGTAATCCACTTCTTGTCGTCATCAGTCAACATGGCGCTATTGTATTACGTCCCAGGTGGACGAGCGCCAGCATTGTGCCAAAAACGCGGGGTGGATTGCTCCACCCCGCAGAATGCTCAAGCCTAATAACAGGAATTACACCAGTCCCTGGTCCAGCATGGCGTTTGCGACCTTCAGGAAGCCGCCGATGTTGGCGCCGTTCACCAGATTGCCCGGGGTGCCGTATGTTTCGGCAGTCTCGAAGCAGGTCTTGTGGATGGCGATCATGATGTTGTGCAGCTTCTGGTCCACTTCCTCGCGAGTCCAGTTCAGCCGTGCGCTGTTCTGCGACATCTCGAGGCCGGAGGTAGCCACACCGCCCGCGTTGGCAGCCTTGGCCGGGCCATAGAGGACTTTCGCCTCCAGAAACAGCTTGGTGGCTTCCAGCGTGCTGGGCATGTTCGCGCCTTCGGCAACCACCTTGCACCCATTGTTGATGAGGTTGGTCGCGTCCTTGGCGTTGATTTCATTCTGGGTGGCGCTGGGGAAAGCGCAATCGGCTTTGATGTTCCAAAGCGGGTTGTAGCCCAGCTTCAGGTCGGTGGGCATGAAGATCGCCTTCTTGAACTGGTCCGTGTACTCACGGATGCGCCCACGCTTGGTGTTCTTCAGCTCCATGACCCACGCCAGCTTCTCACGAGTGATGCCGTCCGGATCGTAGATCGCGCCGTCGGAGTCGGAGAACGTTAGCGGCTTCGCGCCCAGATCAAGCAGCTTCTCCACCGTGTACTGAGAAACGTTGCCGCTTCCCGATACCAGGCAGAGTTTGCCGTCGAGCGAGTCTTTGCGGGACTTCAGCATCTCGGCCGCGAAATATACGCAGCCGTATCCCGTGGCTTCCGGACGAATCAGCGAGCCGCCCCAGTTCAGGCCCTTGCCGGTCAACACGCCGGTGAATTCGTTGCGGATGCGTTTGTACTGGCCGAACATGAAGCCGATTTCGCGTCCGCCTACGCCGATGTCGCCGGCCGGAACGTCGGTGTCCGGTCCAATGTGGCGGCAGAGTTCGGTCATGAAGCTCTGGCAGAAGCGCATCACTTCGTTGTCGCTCTTGCCTTTGGGATCGAAATCGGAGCCGCCCTTGCCGCCGCCCATAGGCAGCGTGGTCAGCGAGTTCTTGAAGACCTGTTCGAAGGCCAGGAACTTCAAGATGCCGAGATTGACCGACGGGTGGAAGCGCAGGCCGCCCTTGTAGGGGCCGATGGCGCTGTTCATCTCAATGCGGAAGCCACGATTGACCTGGATATTGCCTTGATCGTCAAACCAGGGCACACGGAACATGATGAGACGCTCGGGTTCGGTGATGCGCTCAAGGATGCGCGCCGAGATGTACTCAGGGTGGCGCTCCAGCACCAGGCGCAGCGACTCCATCACTTCCTGTACTGCTTGGTGAAATTCTGGTTCTGCTGGGTTCTTCGTCTTCACCAGCGTCATAACATCGTTAATGTAGTTGCCCGGAGTTTTGATTCCAGGCTGGGATGTAGTTACGACACTCATAGAGGTCCTCCTCGAACCTTGCAGCTTTCTTTCTAGGGCCGTGCTAAAAACTTGATCGTTCGTGTATGTGACTCTGTGGAACGATTAATTTTGAGGCCGGTTCTATTTCAGTCCAACCCGGGCCGCCCTGCCGTGACCCCTATCACCCCGAAAGGTGACTAGCCCGCGATATGGTACCCCTTCCAGCACCCCGTCGGCTGGAAATAGTTGCGTCCCGGTGCACCCCTGAACAACAGGAAACACGCCCCCTCCGCCCGTTACAGATAACATACGGAGGGTATGGCAAATGGCCCCACATCCATCGTGTACGAAGCGGCATTGGAGCGTTTGCTTAACGAGGTGAAGAACTCGGCAGAGAGCTCCCCGCATGGACTATTCGGCCCCGATTCAGTTAGTTGGAAGGTCAACCGCGAGTCCGCGCTCTTTTTGGCGGCTGGCCGGGCCGCGTTGTTGCAGTTGGCGCATCCCTGGGTCGCTGCTGCCATATCCGAGCACTCCACCACACTCGACGATCCCGTCGGCCGCTTTCATCGGACCTTTAGCGTGATGTTCACCATGGTCTTTGGCTCGGTCGAGCAGGCTCTGGCGGCTTCGAGCCGTCTGCATCGCCGTCATGCCGGCATTCGCGGCACGCTATCGGAAACGGCAGGCCAATTCGCGGCGGGATCTCCGTACGAAGCGAATGAGATTGCTGCGCTTCGCTGGGTTTACGCAACCCTGGTGGACAGCGCTCTGGTTGCGTATGAGCTCGTGCTGCCCGCATTGACAGAGGCAGAGCGGGAGCAATATTACGAAGAAAGCAAGACTATGGCTGCGCTTTTCGGTATTCCCCGCGCCTGCCTTCCTTTGCATTGGCAGGATTTCAAGTCGTACTTCGCATCAACTTGCAATTCGGAATTGCTGGGAGTGAGTTCTGGCGCTCGCGACATGGCCCATCAGCTTCAGCGAGGTGCGGGAACGTGGCTGCGGCCGCCGTTCTGGTATCGTGCGCTTACCATCAGCCTGCTTCCGCACCGTCTGCGCGAAGGATTTCAGTTCGGCTACGGAAACAACGAACAGACCTCTGCCACCCGGACCATGAGCTGGCTTCCGAAGATCTATCGTCGCCTGCCGGACAGCATTCGCTTCGTGGGCCCCTACCAGGAGGTTCATGACAAGCTCGCTGGAAGGTTGCGTCCTGGTTTGACGACGCAATTGAGCAACCGAGTGTGGATAGGCGCGCCCGTCCTTTTTGGTCAAAACATGTAGAGTTTCCTGACGCCCGCCGTAACCTCCGGATTGCACCATCTCACCCATTTCGGTGTAGCATGTATGCCAACCAGATGTTCCAGGTCGTGGGGACCACCGTGTCAGCAGGAGCCGTGCCATGAATGTTCTCCTCCTTTCCATGCCCGATTCGTTCGAGCACATGCCGACGGTCGCGGTGCGGATGCCCAATGGCGCGCTAGGTTCGCTGGCTGGGAACATCGATTCTCATCACAAAGTCGCTGTCGCCGACCTGATCCTGGTTCAGGATAAAGTCCGCGAAACCGTGGAGCGGCTCGTCCGCGAGAATCAGCCCGACATAGTAGGCCTCTCGGTTATGACCTTCCAGCGTAAGACGGCGCTTCGAATCGTCACCTTGATACGTATGCTGCGACCCGAGGTTCGGGTTATCGTGGGAGGTTATGATCCCAGCCTCGCGCCCGAAGCCTACATGGAAGAGGGATGCGGCATCGATTTCATCGTTCGCGGCGAGGGCGAGATTACTTTCCGCGAGCTGCTGCGTGCCATCGAGGTGGGCGCGGGCCTGGCTGCGATTCAAGGGCTTTCGTATCACGCCGAGGATGGCTGGCATCAGAATATTCCACGTCCGGTGCATTCTCTCGAAGGAGACGAGATCCGTTTGCCGAAACGCGATGCGCGCGTGCTCTCCGGCTATACCATGCTTGGCCGCGGAGTCGATGTCGTAGAGACCTCGCGCGGATGCACCTTCGACTGCGGCTTCTGTTCCATCATCGAGATGCGCGGGCGTAACTTCCACACTTACTCATTCGATCGCGTACTCGCCGATATTCGCGATGCCCGGGACCACGGTGCGCGCGCCATCTTTATCGTGGATGACAATATCAGCCTTAACATCCGCCGTTTTGAAGCGCTGTGCCGCGCCATTATCGATGCGGGCTTGAACGATATCGACTACACGGTGCAGGCGATGACATCACCTATCGCCATGCATGGGGAGACTTTGGCCCCGCTGATGCGCCAGGCCGGCTTCCGCTATGTTTTTCTCGGTATCGAGAACATCCTGGAAGATGATCTGCACTTCCTGAAAGCGGCAGCCAAGAATGAGTTTCGCGAAGATGGCCGCACCACGGGCAATGCAACCCTTCGGGCGATTGAGTACCTGCACAAAAACAAGATGTACGTGGTGGGTGGCCTCATCGTCGGCAATCCGGACGACACCCGCGAATCCATCCGGGCCAACCTGGATTTCGCCAGCAAATATGTGGACTGGCCTTATATCCAGCATCCCACTCCCTATCCAGGCACGCCGATGACGAAAGATTTTCGCGCGCGAAATCTCATCGTCATCGACAAAATGGAAGAGTATGACGGCACCACCGCCGTGGTCGCTACGCAGCATCTGCAGCCCGAGGAAATTGAGTACGAGAGATGGCGGGCCGAGCGTTGGATGAAGACCCGGCACATGCCCGCCGTGATTGCCCACGAACCGCTCTTCGTTTTGCGTAACTGGTGGAAGATGCTGGCGCACACCTTCCGCGGAAGCTCAATCAAATCGATGTTGGGGCTGGAGAGCGACCGCACAGTCTTCCAACGATATCGAACTCTGCGGAGCGCCGAACGTGTCTATTTGCGCACCGATGAATATCCGCCAAGGAACTCCCCGGCAACCGGGGCAGAATCGTTCGACATGGCGTGATCGCGCAATGTGATGGCGCTCCTGAACCAAATCAGCATTGAACCGCTGTTTCGGTCTCACCTCAAGGACGACTCGCGGTATAAATAAACTATCCAGCTTACTTCCATGTTGCCGCGCTCCAACACAAACGACAATAAGGCCGGACTCGCTTATTGGGCACAGCGCGTGCTCGAAGAGTGCGACAAGGCCAGTCACGAGTTTGCCGCCGATCCGGTGCACGATCTCCGCGTCGCAATCCGCCGGTGCCGTTCCATGGCGGACGGCTTCCTCTCCATCGATCCCGATCCTGAGTGGAAGGAGATGAAAAAGCTCGGCAAGACGGTGTTCAGCAGCTTGGGCGGGCTTCGCGATGTACAGGTCATGATGGAATGGGTGGCTCGCCTTTCGGAGACCGGTGACACCGTCCGCCAGCTTTTGCTCGACACCTTGAGCCAACGGGAAGGCGAGCTCAAGGCCGCCGCTCAGGAGACGCTTCGCAACTTCGACCGCAAACGATGGCTTGCGCTGAATGTGAAACTGGCGAAACGAACCACCCGGGTCCCAATAGAAAGCCCGGTATTTCAGCATCTCGCGCTGGAGCGCTGGATGGAGGCGCATGACCTCCACCGCCAGGCGCTGCGCAACCGCACGCAAGTGGGCTATCACCAGTTGCGAATCGGCATCAAGCGTTTTCGCTACATGTGCGAGAACTTCCTTCCCCAGCGCCACGAAAAGTGGGCCAAGGACCTGAGACAGCTGCAAGACGCTCTGGGCGAGGTCCACGATTTCGACGTACTGCGCGCGATGATCAGGGCGCATCCTGGTATTGCGGCCGCCGATCGCGAGCGCTGGTACAAGACCATCGCCGTAGAACGGCAGCAGCGGTTGGATTTCTACCGACAGAAGATGTTGGGCAACGGTTCGCTCTGGCGGGTGTGGCGTGCGGAGCTGCCGTCCGGCGGCTTATTAGAGCACGCCGCCATCGAGAAACTGCGCACATGGGCTTCGTTTCTTGACCCTGACTCGAAACACTCGGCGCTCGTGACCCGACTGGCATTGCAACTTTACGATGGATTGTCCAAGCAGGGGGTCGTGGTTGCCAATGCCGCACACCGTCGCATGCTGGAAGCCGCGGCCATCTTGCATGAGGTGGGTCGGAGCCGGGGCCCGGAGCGACATCGCAAACATACCTACTCCATGATTTGCCGGCTCAAGCCTCCCCTTGGCTGGAGTGCTGAGGAGTTTCAGTGTGTCGCTGTGCTTGCACGCTATCACTCCGGAGCGTTGCCGCGAAGCAGCGACTCCGCGTTTGTAGGACTTAATCCGAAACGGCGACTCTCTCTTATGCCCATCGCGGGGATTTTGAGAATAGCCGACGCCTTCGATTCTTCTCACGAGCGGAGGATCGAGGGGCTCTCCGTGGGACGGCAGGATGGAGTCGTGATCATCTACGGACGAGGTCTGCAAGAAATCAGTCCGGTCGCGGAACGCCTGGCGCGGGCCCGATACTTACTGGAGACGAGTTGCGGATTGCCGGTCATGATTCGCGGCGTAATTACCAAGCCGGCAGCCGAGTCCCACGTTGTGAGACATGCGCACGGGGAAGCCGCAGGCTCGTAATTCGGACTTGACCTGGATCAAGCTGCCGATTGTTTGTTCTTGTAGGGGTTTCCAACAACCACAAAAGGATATTTGCGAAGTGCCTGCACGTCGCCGGCGGCGGCATACGCTTCCACTTCCGCCATCAGGGCAGCCGCCTGGTCTGGTGGCATGTTCTCGGTGGCCCGCCAGAATTTGTCGGGGAAAAACCAAATACGCTCACGCTGACTGGTTTCACTCGCAGGATCAGAACTAGGTATCATAATCTCCTCCCACAATGTGGGATAGTTAAGAATTGAGGGTTGGGAAAGAATTGAACATCGAAGTTGATCGTCAACCTCATCATTATGGACCTTGACCGTCGCATTGTAAACCGCCATTGGCCCACCGGCAATGTCCCTTTCCGTTAAGAATCGGAAATGGACTTTTCACTCCCTCCTAAGTGCAAGCAACTGTTGGAGTATCCGTCAGGCAGTCGCTCACCAGATGACACAGAGGGGGAGAGATGAGCCGCCCCTTCAGTCCCGCGCTCAGAGCGGCGACGTCGAAAATCAGGTGAAGGAAACAGCGTCGACCCTGTCGCACGGAACGCAGTCCTGGCAATGTTTCGGTTGTGCCACATTGTAGGAGTAAGCCTTGCGACGCTGGTTCCGTTCGGTCCGTCCACGTGTTTGCAAATTTGCGTTCACCGCGTAAGCGCGGCCCATCAACGTCGCGATCGTACCCAGAGACTTCCAGCTGAAATCTTTCTGCGGCCATTGCAGTTCTCCCGGAACCAGGGATGCTGGACGCTATCGTGGTTCCTGAGTCAGGTTCGCAGACACCGTTAGATGTCATGCGCCGGGGAAGAGCAAATATCATTGGGCAGTTTTCAGACCGACCATGCAAAACGGCACCTGCTTGATTGGAGCAGGTGCCGTTAATAGCGCACGTCGATTTTTCTACGTCAACAGCGGTCCACTACAGCCTAGACGCGGAACTTGCGGCGAGCTATGCCTGCGACTCCCAGAATACCGCTGGCGAACAGAACCAGCGTTCCAGGCTCAGGGGTCGTCCCGCCAGTGCTTACGTTCACATCGTCAAGGAACCAGTAAGCAGGATCGTCGCGGAAGGTGAACGTGAGACGGGTCGTGGTGCTGGTCGCGATATCCGTAAACTGGAACAAGCCATAGTCAAACGTTCCCGGAAAGTCCGTCAGACTCAAGCTGCCAGTGCCAAATTGCACTGAGAAAAAATTCGGGGTCCCCCCTTCCGGAAGGGCCAGGTAAAAGCTGATTGTGTACTGCTGCCCTGGGACGGTGGTGATGTCCTGGTAGATACCGCCTGTGTCACCTACCGGGCCAAAGAAAGCGGCGTAAGTGCCAGCGTAAGGGGGGTAGCCCCCAGGGCAAGTCGATACGCTGCATACGCCGTTGAAGCTAGTGTCGCCAAACTGCGTCCAGTCAGTGAAGTCGCCGGTCTCAAACCCGCCGTTCATTACCTGGGCGGTGCTGGCGAACATCGAAGTTGCCAACATTAGAAGTGCTACGGCCAGAGTTACGCGAACCAATCTGTTGATCAAGCGAAAGCCCTCCCTTGGGATTCGTCAAAGCGGCGCTTTCAAATATTGCAATTGTGGCACCAATTGAACAAAACTAAAGCGGCTACAAACAAAGGAGTTAGGGTAAAAACTACAGGTCGGGTGTGCAGAAACTTGCAACCTACGGGAAGTTGGCTTCCCTATGAATGGTCAGAAGCTTGGCTAAAGATAGCACCTACAAGCTATTGTAAGTGACTCATAAAGGGTGGCTTATCAAGTTCCATCTCAGTAGTCCAACTCAGCAGGCCGACCGGTGAGCCGCTCGATGCGCTTGGCGATGGGTGGATGCGTTGAGAACAGATTGGCAAAAGTAACGCCACTCAGCAGAGGCGCAACGATGAACAGATGCGCGTTCGACGGGGAGGCTCGCATAGGGACTTGCTTCGAATAGGCATCCAGTTTTTTCAATGCGTTTGCTAGGGCATAGGGATTGCCAGTGATCTGGGCGCCAGTCGCGTCTGCCTGATATTCACGCGATCTTGAAACTGCCAATTGAATAAGCGTCGCGGCAATGGGCGCCAGGATCAACATCAGTAGCCCAACCAAGCCACCCCCACCTCCACCGTCGCGATCATCGCGGCCTCCCATGCCTCCGAATAATGAGGCCCAATAACCCATGCGTGCCAGCATGGTGATCGCGCCGGCCAGAGTCGCGGCAATCGAGCTGATTAAAATGTCCCGGTTCCTGACATGCCCGAGCTCGTGGGCCAGAACGCCCTCTAGTTCCTCATCGTTCAGCAGGTTCAGAATTCCTTCAGTCATCGCGACCGACGCATGTTGCGGGTTGCGTCCCGTTGCGAAGGCGTTGGGTGAATCGGTAGGAATAACGTACATTTTCGGCATCGGTATGCCGATCTTCTGCGTAAGACGCTCAACAACCTGGTATGCACGCGGGAGTTGCTCGCGGGTAACGGGTTGCGCGCGGTACATGGCCAGCGCGATTTTGTCGCTGAAGAAATACGAAACGAAATTCATGACGACGGCAATCGCCAAGGCGATTTCCATGCCCCGTTGACCGCCGAAGATTTGCCCCATGAACAGCAGGAAAAGCGTTAATGCGGTAAGCAGCAACGCTGTCTTAAACGTGTTTCCCATAGCTATCAGAGTAGATGAGAATGGCCCTCGGTGGTTGCGGAATTTCGATTCACATCGCCATTAGCTGGGTGCGAACCGGCGGTGCAATGTTCCGGTTCTCTCTGGTAACCGAGGAGCGGCAACTGTACTATTTCTCCATGCATGAGTTGCCCGTTCTGCACCCGCGCACTCACGAAGAACTGATCCTCGTCGGCTTTCGTGTAGACGCTGGCCATGATGGCCCGCAATTTTACACGTTGTTGGCCGTGGGCAGCGACAATGAACGTCCGCTTACCTTCGAAGGGCGCATCGTATTTTTTGCCGACCCCAAGCTGGGGGCGAAGGCGTTGGCGCTCGATCCGAGCCTGTCGAGCCTTGGCCCTCCCCCTGAAACCATCGAAACCTTTTGCGATGCGGCCGAGGCCCTGTATCGGGTCAACTCTCAGCAAACTGACCCGGAGGGCGTAATCCTGGATTGCCTGCTGGTATTTGATGATCTCGTGCGTGCGACCAAGCTACACATGCCGGACCGGTATCAGGGAATCTTGACCGAGTTGGCAGCCCGCCTGACGGAAGGCGCACAGCTGCGAAGGATCTTTACCAATCCGTCGTTGCGAGAGCATGTGGAAGATGCGCTACTGTGGTGTGTGGGTGCGATAACTGTGAAAGCTCACATGGTCGCGCGGTGACTTCCGGACCGATCTTCGCCGAAGAGGCACAATTCTGCCGCTGTCTTACTCCGAGGTAAAGTAGTTCGCTGTAATGGGATTCTCGAACAGCGAATAATCCCGGGTCACTACCGTGATGCCGCTGTCGGTTACGTGGTACTTCTGGCGGTCCGCCTCAGTGTCGTAACCGATGACGGTTCCTTCAGGAATATCGACGTCGCGATCGATGATCGCTTTGCGGATGCGGCAGCGGCGGCCGACGTTGACGTGAGAAAAAATGATGCTGGCATCAATCTCCGAGTAGGAATTGACTCGCACATCGGGAGACAGCACGCTGTTGCGTACGGCGCTGCCCGAGATGATGCAGCCCATCGAGACGATGGAATCGTGCGCTTCCCCGGTCCGGCCCACATCGCTAAACACAAATTTAGCCGGGGGATACTGCCGCATGTGGGTTCGAATGGGCCAGGCAGCGTCATACACGTTGAACACCGGGGCCACTGAGACTAGGTCTACATTGGCCTCGTAATAGGCTTCCAAAGTTCCTACGTCACGCCAGTAAAGCGCTTCTTTCCGGTTCTCATCAATGAAGTTGAACGAGTACACCTTGTAGTCGTCCACCATGCGCGGCAAGATGTTATGCCCGAAATCGTGACGCGAATTCTTGTCTTCCGCATCTTTAAGTAATTCCGGAATCAGCACATCCGCGTTGAACAGGTAAATGCCCATCGAAGCCGAAACCATTCGCGGGTTGTATGGCGAACGGAGATCGGTCTGCTCCGGCTTCTCCTGGAAACCGACGACCCTACCGGTCCGATCGATCTCGACTACGCCGAACTGCTTAGTCTCTTCCGGGTCGATCAGTATGGTGGCCAGCGTAACGTCGGCGCCTGAATCCTTATGCTGCCGCAGCATCAGGTCATAATTCATTTTGTAGATATGATCGCCCGACAGGATGAGCACGTAGCGCGGTTGTTCGGAACCAATGGAGTAGAGATTCTGATAGACGGCATCGGCGGTGCCCATGTACCAGTTCTCGCTTACCCGCTTCATGGGGGGCAAGATCTCGATGAACTCTCCCAACTCCCGCCCGACGATGTTGCCCCAGCCTTCACGGATGTGCCGGTTGAGCGAGAGCGCTTTGTACTGCGTCAGGATATAAACTTTGCGCAGATCGGAGTTGATGCAGTTGGAAAGAGTGATGTCGATGATGCGGTAAATTCCGCCGAAGGTGACGGCCGGCTTCGCCCGGTCGCGGGTCAGCGGATACAAACGCTCACCAGCCCCTCCCGCCAGTAAGACTCCGAGAGTTTCTCTCATCCTGATGATTTCCCGAGTACGAATTTCCCCGATGAATCAAACAGCGTTTGTTTGCTGGAGGGCTGACTGCGCCTTGGTGGCGCGTGCCGACCCACAGGCGAACTCGAATGTTAGCACACCCTATGTGGTTCGGGACGTGTCAGCCCGGATGCATCCACGTTGACCTCACTTGTCGTCGTCTAACCTAATCCGAAGCCCTGATCCGAAGCGACTTGAGAAACTTTACATCCTGGGAAGTCAACTGAAACACGGCAGGGGATCGCTGCTCATTGACCGCCACAGACTCCGTCTCTTGCTCCCGCTCATTGAACGCGACGGTCGCTTCCAGCAGGAGAAACACGTCGTACCCGCCCGCTTTAATGCGCGTGATGACCTCTGCTATCTGCTCGGAATCGGAAAGCGAATGATTGATGGCTTCCCCTAGTTCTTCCATGAGGCTTCTGAGTCTTTGATCCACAATGGCACCTATGCCGGTCGGCGAGAGGGATCTTTCAACCTGTACTTGCCAGGATGTTGAAAAGCTGGCCCGTTCGCACGACCGAGCTAATCTTCTTGGATGCCGGCTATTGGTTGCGAGTTTGCGTCTGGGTTGCTCACGGGAGTGCTTAAGTCAGAACGATTTCCGTTGGATTCCGCTGATAGAATGAAAGGTAAGCAAAGCAGCAGCGCCGAGGTAAAAAGCTTGTCATCCCGCAATTTTGGTACTCAAAGCCGGGCGTTCCTCCGGGTTGCCGGCCACCGGTCCGGTCAGAATCGCTGGCTGCGGGCGCTTTATCGCGGAAGTAGCGTCACACTCAAGAGCGTAAGCCGGGTCCTGCACGTGCTCTGGCTGGAAGTCACCGGACTCCTGTTCCTAGTGCTTGCCCTGGTCGGCGGAGGAGCGGCCGTCAGGGAATATCATCGTCACGCCATTGGCACTGCCGGCACTGGAAAGATGCTTCTTGGCGGCAGCGTTCGCGCTGACGTTTTTATATTTCGGCGTAAGTTCGTTCTCCCGGTCCCGTCGCAAGGCGCAGAGGTAATCCGTGGACCCGGCCAATAGCTTTTCAAATTGTGACCGGCGTCATAGTCTCTTCTATCATCTTCAGGTCATACTTAGACATCTTTCTAAGATATCGAGGGCCTACTCTTATGCCCGAAGGCAAACATAAAGGCGCGGTGGCTACTAAGCTGGCGCCCGAGCAAGAAACCTCCTCTCACATCAGCGTTCATCCCCTTTACACTCCCGCCGACCTTGAAGGCTGGGACTACGACCGCGATCTCAGTTTCCCCGGACAATTCCCCTACACCCGCGGGGTGCAAGCCACGATGTACCGCGGGCGGCTGTGGACCATGCGGCAATACGCCGGCATGGGCGACGCTGAAGAATCCAACCGCCGCTACAAATATCTGCTCAGCAACGGCACCACTGGTTTGAGTGTAGCGTTCGACTTGCCCACCCAGATCGGACTCGACTCCGACAGCCCGCTTGCCATGGGCGAAGTGGGGAAGGTGGGCGTGGCCATCGATTCCATCGAGGACATGATGCGTCTGTTCGACGGCATCAACCTGGAGAAAATCTCCACCTCGATGACCATCAACGCTACCGCGTCCATTCTGCTGGCGCTCTACATTGTTACGGCGCGGCGCACCGGCCGCGATGTGCGCAAGCTGTCTGGCACCATTCAGAACGACGTACTGAAGGAATACATTGCGCGCGGGACTTATATTTATCCCCCGGCGCAAGCCATGCGCATCATCACCGACATTTTTTCCTACGCTCACGAGAACGTACCGGAGTGGAACACAATTTCTATTTCCGGATATCACATGCGCGAAGCCGGTTGTACAGCGGCACAGGAAGTGGCATTCACCCTGGCCAACGGCATCAGTTACGTACAGGCGGCCATCGACGCCGGCTTGGGCGTGGACGATTTCGCACCCAGGCTGTCGTTCTTCTTCAATGCGCACAGTAACTTCCTGGAGGAGGTTGCGAAGTTTCGAGCCGCCCGCCGTATGTGGGCCCGCATTATGCGCGATCATTTCGGTGCCAAGAACCAGAAATCCATGATGTTGCGTTTCCATACCCAAACAGCGGGTTCGACGCTGACGGCTCAGCAGCCCGAAAACAATATCGTCCGCACCGCATTGCAGGCCATGGCAGCAGTCATGGGCGGGACGCAATCGCTGCATACCAATTCGTTTGACGAGGCACTGGCGCTGCCGACGGAGCAATCGGCACGGATTGCGCTCCGCACCCAGCAGATCATCGCCTACGAATCGGGCGCGCCGCAGACGGTCGATCCGCTGGCGGGTTCGTACTATATCGAAGCGCTGACTAATCAGATCGAAGCGCAAGCGCGCGAATACCTCGACAAGATTGACGCCATGGGCGGGACACTAAAGGCAATCGAGCGCGGCTTCATTCAGCAGGAAATCCAAAACGCAGCGTACGAATATCAGCAGGCTGTCGACAAGCTCGAGGCAATTGTGGTCGGCGTGAATGCTTTTGAATTGGAAGAGGAAAAACCGATTCCGCTGCAGCACATTGATGAGTCGCTGGAGCGCAAACAGGTGGAACGTTTACGTGCACTCCGCGCCCGGCGTGATCAGGCGAAGTGGCAGGCGGCGCTAAAGAAGGTGGAAGAAACGGCACGCAACATGGGAAACCTGATGCCACCGATTGTGGAAGCTGTCGAGGCGAACGCCACGGTCGGCGAAATCTCCGACGCCATGCGCCATGTTTACGGCGAGTATCACGAGACGGTGGTGATCTGAAGGGCCGCTTTTCGCTCGTCGCTGTCCGCCATTCGCCCCCAGCTCTTAGCTGTTAGGAATCAACAGATCCAAAACGGCCAGCGCCCGCAGACGCCGGCCTTACTTTCATGATGATCGATCACTGTTTGCTCAGTGCTCAAACACAGCCACTTCCGCATCTGTCTGTGGCATTAGAACGACAAACTTGGTGGGTGAGATCACGTAAACCACGGCTGGAGTTTTGTCGCCTTGAGCCTCTGCTGTGCCTCTGCCGTTGGTCACTATCGAGTAGGTAATGACGGTGCCAAACCACTGATCAAGCCCCCAGGTTTGGCTGGAGTCTCCGCTCAAGGTGAGTGTACCCTGGCCGTTCGCCGGTCCCACATCTACTTCATTCTGTCCATTGGAATAGTCGAGCGGGGCCAGCGAACCACCGGCGTATGTCCCCTGAAGCGAGGCGTTGGAGAACGGACCACCGCTTTGCGGCTCGAGGACGCCGATGATCGAACTGGCACCCCTGCCTACAAACATGCCCTTATTCTGGCTGATCAAAAACCCTGCTGGATTGCCGCTGCCGAAATCCAACGCCCCGTTGGCTTGCACCGAATAAGTACCGTGCGACGGCTGGTCCTGGGTAATCGTGCCGCCCAGATCTTCATCCATCGCGACGATGTTGGAGTTCCCATTGCCATCGAAGCTGAAGAGCGCAGCGATCGACTGGTCAACCCCATCGCCGAAATGGATGTCCTGCATGTATGACACGGCATTACCATTGAGCGAAGCCTTGCTGAAAGGGCCTGCCTGTTGCCGCACCGGGCCCACCTGCAAGGGCACTTGAGTATCCGGAACCGAATCGGTTTGCTGCATGATTAACTCGCTCGCCGAAACCACGTAAATTGCCTGATGACTGGTGCCGTTCGTGCTTTGCACCGTGGTAGTGGCGCGGCCGGTTTGTGCATTAACATTCGACACACTTCCGCTGAAGGTACAGGTGCCGAAACTGCCTCCCTCGTTGATATCGCATGCTCCATTGGAAATGGTCCCGGCTGCAAGCGTGAATTGGCCCACGTTAACCATCCGTGCCTCGTAGCTGTCGGCCCCGGTCATTCCAAAAACGTAACCTCCAGTCAGTTTGTTGAGGGAAAACGCGGTGGGGTCGGCCTTCCGCAGCACCCCCGAGCCCCTGCTCCCTTGGCCCGTCATGTCGTCATACTCGATGACTCTCCCATTGCCGGTGGAGTCGAGAACGAACGCAAGCGTCATGGGTCCCCACGATTGCCCTTGTATGGCGAGCGTGTTCAATCCGCTGGCGGTGATCGAATAGGTACCGCTGATGGCTGTATAGAACGGTTGCCCGCCAACCGAATTGGTATCCAGGACCCCGCTGCTAATGTTGCCGGCGCCGTCGGATACGAAGCTCCCTGCCATGATCCATGCGCCGGTCTCAAAGTTGAAGCCGTTTAAGTAGAACGCATAGTTTCCGCTGAGTAGTCCAGGGTTACCACCTCCTCCGGGGTATTGGATGGCGAGGCTAAGCTGAGCCGTCGCTGTCACCGGCGGCGTTTCGGAGTCGGTAACCTGGAAGGTCAGGTTCGAGGTCCCAACATTCTGCGGTATGCCGGTGATGGCTCCGGTGCTGGTATTGAAGCTCAGTCCGTCGGGAATTTTGCCGGAGATGATGCTCCAGGTGTAGGGAGTGACTCCGCCTATCGCGGCAACGGTTGCGCTGTAGGGCGAACCCGCCGTACCAGTCGGCAATGACGATGTCGTAATGCTCAACGGAAGCACCGGTTGGACGGTGATGCTCAACTGCGCGCTAGCGGTCGCGGGCGTTGTCTCGGAGTCGGTGACCTTCACGGTAAAGTTCGCAGTGCCCGCTCCCGCGGGAGCACCGGTGATCGCGCCGGTACCGTTGTTCAAGCTCAAACCACCCGGCAAACTGCCAGCGGTAACACTCCAGGTGAAGGGTGTAACTCCGCCCGTGGCCGCCAACATGGCGCTGTAAGCTGTGTTCTGGGTTCCTGCGGGTAGCGACGCGGTCACAACGCTCAACTGCGCAAGCGTTGTATTGACAGTGATGCTGAGCGGCGCCGAGGCGGTAGCGGGCGGCGATTGCGAGTCTGAAACTTGCATCACGAATGGATAGTTTCCGGCGATCGTCGGAACGCCGGAGATTATCCCTGTAGCCGGGTCAAGACCCAACCCCGGAGGCAGGTTGCCGGAAGTGATGTTCCAGGCGTAGGGAACCACTCCACCACCCGCGCCCATCGTCGTCATGTAGCTGTAGGACAACGTCGCGGACGGTAAGGACGTCGTACTCATATTCAAAGGCGCAGTCGGCGCGAAATAACTGAAGATGTCCAGCACCAAGTCTGTAGGACTGGGTGCGAAGGCATCGATGGCGCCGTTAAGAGTTGGCACAATCGCCATGTTCGAAGTGATGGCCCCATCTGCCGCGTTCAACGTCGAAACCAGCGGCTGCCCTTCAGAATTGGGCCACAAGGTCAGGAAGCCCAGCGGAGCGCCGCTCGGTATGACCGTGGCGTTCAAGACATACGCCTGCGCGCTAGGCACGCCACAGGCACTGCCCAGTACGCCGACCGGAAGCGTTCCTGTAAATGTGCCGGTGCTTCTCCGCGTGTCGACTACGCGACAGGGGGCCAACGCATAGAGAGACATGGCATCGGGGCCGGAATTAGACGGCGCAAAGTAACCGTCAATATCAATCACGAGTTCAGTATTGTCCGTGGCATAAACGCTGATCGCCCCGCTCAAGCCTGCAGGCACAATCGCAGCATTCGCCGTGATAGCGCCCGTGACTGCGTTAAGAGTTGAAACTGTCGGTCGTGCCTGTCCGGTAGGCCATACGCTTAGGTAGCCGACGGTGTGCTTTGGTACCACAGTGAAATTGAGGGAATATCCCTGCGCGCTATCAGGCACGGCACACGCACTGGAGAGCACGGGGAAATCGCGTTCCTGGGCAGCCTGAAGAGATGGCCCCCCCAGTGGCCCAGTGGGCTTGCGAGTGTCGGCGACCCGGCAAGGAGTCAGCGGGAAGAACGCCAGGGACGAACTGCTTGCGGGCACGAAATAGCCATTAATGTCCAACGCAACATCCGTGGTATCGGTCGCGTAAATACTGATGGCGCCTCCCGTTCCTGCGGGAACCACGGCAGCATTCGCTTTGATCCGTCCATCAGGGGCATTCAAGGTCGAAATTACCGGGCGCGTCTGGCCGGTCGGCCACACTGTCAAGTACCCCAAATGCCGATATGGAATGACCGTGGCATTCAGCGCGTAGGCAGCCGCACTCGAGGGGATTCCACATGGCCCTTGGGGAATGGCGAAATCTCTCGACCCCAGAGCAGGTATCGACGGGCCCTTGAAAGGTCCATTGGGTAATAACCTGGTATCGACCACCCGACATGGAGTCACAGGCACGAAACGCAGCGGGCTTTGTGCAACCGACGGAAGAGCTACGCTTAGAAGCATGAATATGAAAGCGAACGGAAAGAGGCGACGAATCGTGAACATGAGCTTTCTCCTCAGAGGACCTTCGATCTCATCAATGCCTGGTCTAACGGCAACCTCGGTCGTGCCGGGCTGTTTGCGTCAGGCGGAACAGGCGCAAATGCGCTTCGCAACGCATCCTGCTGGGATGTCGGAACAACGTTGTTATGGAGGGTCTTGTACTTCCGGCCCAGAAGAACCGCTTAGGAGAGCCGGAACAAAGGGTCAAGGTATCGGGAGAATGCCTACCAGACTCATTGTTTCCCTGAAGGGCCCTGCAGTCCAAGGCAATTAGTTGGAATTCCTGTTCACAATTCCCATGATGGGCGCACGTGAGGACTGGCCTATTCTGGTTCGATCCGAGCTGCGGGAGCGCGATTGACTACTCTCGTCGCTTCCGCTACGCTTTCGCACTTCCCGCGAGGAATTAGGCGAAGTTGAGGAGGAGTTATGCCGATGCCGGAAACGGCGCCAGTCGAAATCCCAGATGTGTCCTCAGAGGGCAATGTTTCACGCCGCGAATTTGCCCGTCGAGCAGCGTTGGCAGCGACAACCGCGGTGGTCTTACCCGGCTCGCTGCTATCGCAGCAGACCACACAGAAGCCGACACCCTCACCGCAGCAGACCGCGCCGAAGACCCCTGCGCTGTCGCCGGAGCTACAAGCCGAAGGCGACCTCAAATATCAGTGGATCATCCAGACCTATGGCAAGCGCCTGAATGAAGAACAGAAACAGGACCTTCGCCGGCTGGTGATGGAAGGCCAGGTCCCGCTGGCGGCATTTCGTGCGTATCCGCTCGAGAACGCAAACATGCCGGCTACCGTACTCAAAGTTCCCGACGGCGCGACTGCCGCAGAAAAGAGTGGGGACTGATGGCGATCGGCGAAGATGTGCTCTATCTCAGCGTCAGGGAGTTGGGCGAACGGATTCGCTCCCGCCAGTTATCGCCCGTGGAACTTACCCAAGCCTATCTTGTCCGCTGCAAGAAATACGCTCACCAATTAAATGCGTTCGCGATGCTGATGCCCGATCTCGCATTGCAGCAAGCTCACGAGGCGGAGGACGAGATTGCAAAGGGCCACTACCGCGGACCGCTGCAGGGTATTCCTTATGCTGCCAAAGACCTTCTGGCGGTCGCCGGCTATCCCACAACGTGGGGGGCGCGCCCCTATCAGACCCAGGTCTTTCATTACGACGCCACCGTGATTCGGAAGTTGCGGGACGCCGGCGCGATCTTGCTCGGCAAGGCGGCAATGATCGAGTTGGCGGGTGGACTGGGCTATCGTTTCGCAGCGGCATCGGCCACGGGAGCTGCGAAAAACCCCTGGAATATGAACTGCTGGACCTGCGGATCATCCAGCGGCTCGGGCGCAATCGTGGCCGCCGGACTAGCGGCATTTGCCATCGGCACGGAGACGTGGGGCTCGATTGTTTGTCCGTCAGCGTTCTGCGGAGTCTCAGGATTGCGGCCTACCTTCGGCCGGGTTGGCCGGGGCGGTGCGATGGCACTGGCTTACTCGATGGACAAGATCGGCCCCATGTGTCGCACCGCCGACGACTGCTCCCTGATACTGGCTGCCGTGAGCGGACACGATCCGCTTGACGCCGGTTCGCTGCCCGATGCCGAAGCTCGCTTCAGTTACAGCCCTCCCGCGAAGCCCTTGCGCATCGCCCGCATAGAAAAAGCATGGGAGAAACCTGATCCGGATGTTGCCGCCGCCTTCGAACAGGCGGTCACCGTGCTGAAAGAAACGGGAGCGACGATCGGCAGCGTTCGGCTACCGGAGGGACCATTCGAAACCGCCGGCGGCATCGTCATCAACGTCGAAGCTGCTTCGGCGTTCTCGAAGCTGATCGAATCCGGAGACGTGGCCCAGCTCAGCGACCCGCTTAGCCGTATCGGCGGCTACGCTGCGCAAACTGTCACCTCGCAGGACTTCATCCGGGCCCAGCGCATCCGCCGGATTCTCCAGCAAAAGATGGACGCCATCTTTCACCAGTTCGACGTACTAATCGCGCCCTCGCAACCCATCGGTGCGTCTACTCTCGACACGAACCTCGAAACCGGCCTGTCCTTCGCCGATCCCATCGGCGGCATCGGCAACCTGTGTGGCTTACCGGCGCAAAGCGTCCCCTGCGGATTTACCCAGGGCGGCCTGCCAATCGGGATTCAATTCCTCGGCCAAGTGTTGCGCGATGATGCCGTGATAGCGACCGCCCAGAGATATCAGTCGCACACGGACTGGCATCGGAAACACCCGGCGCTAAAGTGACGGACGACGCGTACTGCTGCATTTTAGCGTCGGCAGATCAAGCCACTTGTCCCTGAATACCGCGAAGTGTCACCAATAAAGTTTGTTTATGGGGAACATAGGCTTTTTCTGCTTGACAGCGCTTGGATTGAGCACTAGAAGCAGCAGATAGACCAGCCGCTCGTGGGGTCGTTTTGCGCCTGCAGTTGATGGGTGACACTTCGACTGCCGACGTGGAACCACTTGCTTGCGGCATGCACCATGCCGGCGATACAGATTTCGATGTGGTCTTCACTCACATGCGCCCAGGATCGTAGTGGAAGGTGAATTTTCTATCTTCTTGGAGGCGGTACTGTATGAAACGCATCGTTCTAGGATCTATTTTTTTCCTTCTATTAGCTGCGCTTGCGGAAGCACAGACATTCCGTGGTGCCATCAGCGGCACAGTGACGGACCCCTCTGGCAGTGTCGTCCCTAACGCCCAAGTCACGGCAACCGATGTAGCCACGAGCGTTGAACACACTACGACGACCACAACTGACGGGCAGTTCTCCTTCCAGGACCTTCCGTTGGGAACCTACAAGGTCTCGGTGACGGCAAAGGGCTTCGCAACGGCCACGGCTGACAACGTCCCGGTTACGGCAGGTTCTGTCTATTCCCTCCCGGTTAAGCTTTCCATCGGCAAGGAAGCAACCACGGTCGAGGTTTCTGCCGCTGCCATTGCGCTGGACACTACTACTCCGACCCAGACCTATACCATCGCCGCGCAGGCGGTTCAGGACGTGCCGTTGAACGGGCGCGATTTCTCCCAGTTAATCGCGGGCTCAGCGGGCTACGGCGGTTATGCCGTCGGCGGGTTTGGCTCGCTTAACGGTACCCGAGCCAACCAGATGAACTGGCAGATCGACGGTACTGACAACAACGACATGTGGCACAACATCCCGGCGGTCAACCAGGGCGGAGTCTCTGGTATCGCGGGCGTGGTAATGCCGATCGATGCTATCGAAGATTTTTCCTCGCAGACCCAGTCCAACGCCGAAGCCGGACGCAACGCCGGCGGCACGGTCAACGTCGTGGTCAAAAGCGGCACCAATCAACTTCACGGCAGCGCTTACTACTACAACCGCAACAACTACTACGCGGCCAAGTCGCCGTTTTTTGTGGCCACTCCCGAATTTCCCAAGGCCCCGCCTCTTACCAACCAGAATGTCGGAGGTGTCATTGGCGGTCCCATCATCAAAGACAAGTTGTTTTTCTTCGTCGGATACGAATACCAAACCTACAAGTTTGGTCTGACGGGATTGTCCACCGAACCTTCCGCAGCCTGGGTAAGCGACGCTGTCAGCTTGATGAATCAGTATGGAGTAGCAGTGAACCCTCTCTCCAGGACGCTGCTACAGAATCTATGGCCCAGTTCCATCGTTGGCTTGCCGGCTACGCTCAACAACTATTTTGCCACCGTTCCAGGCACGGGCTTCAGCAATAACGGCGTGGCCAAGGTTGACTGGAACATCAATCTCAACAACACGCTGTCCTTCCGCTGGTTTGGAGGACAAGGCAGCCAGACGCAGCCTCCGGGAGCCAGTCTGGCCCTGGCCACGGCCAGCTCAAATCTCGGCTACTATTTCGAGGTCGCTCCGCTTCACGTGCAGAACTACTCGCTGATATGGAACTCGGTGATCACGCCGCGTCTTACCAACCAGGTCTTGCTGGGCGTGAGTTCCTTCTATCAGTTCTTTCACGACGCCAATAACACCTTCAACACCAGGGCGCTCGGACTGTATCTGAGTCCCGACGCAACCATTGCAGGCAATCCGATACTCGGGGCGCCAAACATTGTCATCTCAGGATTCGATCAGGTCGGTATCACGCCTCCGGAAGGCCGCAATGATCCTACCGGCCACATTACCGACATCCTGTCCTGGAGCAAGGGACGCCATCAACTCCGCATGGGCGGCGAATTCCGCACCGGGCGAGTGGACGAGTTTTACCATCGCCGCTCGCTGGGAAGTTTTAACTTTACCGGGAGCCAGGGACCTTGGGCTGGAACCTGCGGCTCCAGCGACCCAACCTGCGCTCTGGCTGATTATCTTGCCGGCTATGTGAACAATTCATCCATCGCCGTGGGCAATCCCGAGCGTTACGTCAAATCCAACGGGTTCTCCTTCTTTGGGCAGGACACTTGGCGCCTGACTTCCACCTTTACCTTGGACCTCGGCTTGCGTTACGAATATTTCGGACCGCTGCAAAGCAACACCAAACCTGACCTGGCAGTCTTCATTCCGGGACAGGGATTCAAAATCCAGGGAGCAGGCATCAGTTCCATCTTTCCGGCAGACCACAACAACTTCGCGCCTCGCGTCGGTTTCGCCTGGCAACCACAGCGCTCGGGCGACTTGGTCTTCCGCGGCGGATTTGGCGTCTACTACGATGCCATCAACATAAATCCGTTTCTCGATTTTCGGCCACCGATAAGTGGTGCCGACGGTTTGCAGGACAACCCGGTTGGTCCCAGTCCTGTCGATAACTACAGCGCCAACGTGAATGCGCAAGTAGCCTACACCTGGCAGGCGAACCAGCAAATTTTCCCTGGCGTCACCACCTGCCCAACTCTTAGCGGGTGCGCCAATACCTACAACGTTTATTCGGTCAACCAGAATTTCCGCACCCCTTACTTTTACAACTACAACTTGCAGATGGAGAAAGGCCTCGGCGACCAGGTGATCTTCCAGTTCGGATACGTCGGAAGCGCGGCCCACAAGCTCGGCACCACGTTGAACCTCAATCAGAACGGTGCGTATAACGCTCTGTATCCGGACGTTGGCTCCATCTTGCAGCTCAATAGCAATGGCACCTCCAACTACAACTCTTTACAGGCCACGCTTAAGCTGCGCGGATGGCACGGCTTGACCGCGCAGTTCAACTACACCTGGGCACATGCTCTGGATGAAGTCACCGAGTACCGTGGCGTTGTCCCCTTCGACAGCTTCAACCTGGCGCTCGACTATGGCAACAGTGACTTCGACACTCGTCAGGCCTTTACCGGAATGTGGACCTACAACGTTCCCGGCTCCTCGCATGGCCCAGCTATTCTGACCCACGGATGGCAAGTCGGCGGCGGATTTAACTTCCACACCGGTCAGCCCTTCAACTTCGAATCCGGCACACAGCGAGCGGGATTGAACCTCATTGGCGATCCCTTCGCGGGAGTTATTCCGGGCTTTTCGGCAGCCCGCGGAGGCGAGCAATGGGTAAATCCCGCTGCGTTCTGTGTTCCGGGAGCACCAGGATGTCCCGGAACCACGGATCCCGCCGGCAACTTGCGGCGCAATCAGCTTTACGGTCCCGGCTTCTCGGATGTGGACCTGTCGGTGATCAAGAACATCCCCATCAAGGAGCGTGTCACCATCCAACTACGGGCGGAGATGTTTAACCTCTTCAACCGCATCAACCTCGCCACCGGATCTGGATCTGTGGGCTCCAACGGCTACGTCAGCGACACCATCGGCGATTTCAACGGCGCTCCTGGTCTCGGGCCGGGCGAGCCCTTCAACATGCAGTTGGTTGGAAAGATTATCTTCTAACCACGGCTCAGACGTTCGACAGAAGCGCCGTGCCTTTCCAAGCGCGGCGCTTCTTTTTTGTGCCGGGAACCCTACGTGCGCTCGCACCCGCGAGTTGGATTCAACTCCCCATCGCGTTTGTATCGGTAGTTATCTATCGAGCCTGTCGATATGGCGACAGGCTGGCTGGCAAGAAGCTGGTCGCCGCCAACGCACTTATTTCGCCTGGATCGACTCCAGGTACTTCGTCAGATTGCTTAGCCGCATCTGCTCCTGCGCCGTGTCATGCGGGCTCGTACTCATGCTGAGAAATACCGGACCCCACACTGGCATGGCCTTGCTCCCGTGCGCGGGGGTGAGCTTGTCGCCCTTAATGACTTCCGCGACATGCACCTCTGGGAACTTGCCTCCATTCTTCGCCGCGAGCTGCGTTAGATTGGTGGGTTGCATCTTCAGAGCCGCAGCCGCGGGCCCGTTTCCCTTGCCGTCTTGCCCATGACATGACGCACAGTACGCCATGTACATATCTTTGCCCGAGGACGGACTGGTGTAGCGCGCCGGAACTTGTTTGATCTGCGACTGCGCAGCCTGTGTCATCGCGGGTGGATTTGCTGTTGAACTGGTTTGCGCGGTGAGCGAAATCGAAGATACCAATATTAGGGCCGTTGCCAGACACACGATACGTGAGCACATAACAACCCGCTTTCCGTTTCTATGATTGCTTGCTGCTATGCCTGAGTATGTCCTGCGCTTTTAACCACGGTCAGCGACACCCATCACAGGTGCGGGTGCCCACGATAGCTCATTCCCAATCTGGAACTCTCGCCCAAGACTGTCATCCCGAGCGCAGCGCCGACAGTTTCTTCGTCTGTCATCCTGAGCGACGAGCATAGCGAGGAGTCGAAGGACCTCTAACGTTACGAAAATCTCGCGAGCCAACTTCGGCTAAAATATGAATCTGACCTTTACAGCGCACTCGAGGGACCTGCTGTTGGGTAGTGCCGCGCTCCAGAGACCGTTACGAAACTCACGGCTGAGTCGAGACGGTGCAATAAAGCAAACTTCAGCCGCCACGCGGCGACAGGTGATAGCCCACACCTTCAGGTGTGGGGAGGCGTAAGTGGGAAATTACGAGTCCGCTTCAGCGGACGACAGACATTTCGCAACAGCCCCCTCGGCGCCGCGATTAAGGCCCTTATTTTTCATGATGAACGGGCTTCAGCCCTTAGGCGACCGCGAGCAGGGTCGTCATGCGACCGAGGGTTAGAACACATGTCACTTGAGCCCCGCAGGAGGCTGTTTCGCAAATGCGTCTTTGATGTTGGGGTGGGACAAGATGTTCGAATGACAGTTGAACCAGCCGCGGAGCGGCGACGTTGAAGTTAGCCCGGGGCGCAAGCCCCGGGGATCAATGGGAAATTCCCGAGCCGCGTAGCGGCGACACGGTTATCACACGGTCCCCCCAGGGGCGGGAGCGCGAAGTTAGCCCAGGACCCTTCGACTGGCGCTCTCCAGAGACTAAACATGTATCGTTCTAGTTTCTGTCGTCACTGACGTTCCGAAGGAATCGTCGCTGGCTCAGGGCAGGCTACGCGCAGCGGAGTCCTGGTAGGCTTGCTGTCTGACTCCCCAGAGTCGGCTTTCAGCCGGCGGCACTCGACAGCAGGTGTTGCCGATTGGGTAATCTCTCACTCCAAATCTTCTGTTTGCCCTACTTCGGGAATGAGCATCCTCAACCAAGGTACCCCCCTCCCCCTCCCCTATCGCAAAATCTTGAAAACAAACACACAGAATAAAAATGGCTCTGCAAAATCTTCTATCGAAATAACTTACATATCAAAATATTCCATCCAAAGGACTTAACGTCAAAAATCATTCCTATTTTGGGAACAGGCAAGGGGCACCATTAACCAAGTGGTACAAACGCAGCGGCTGTTCTATCCACCATCCACTGCCCACCACCCACCGTTTTTCAAAGACCCTTCCGCTCCAGACGAGCGCAGAGACACTAGGTCTCACAACGCCACTCTACCGCCGCCTCCGCCATTGTCAAGTTACGAAAGTACTAATTCGCCCTCCTACTTTGCTCCTCCTCCCGTAACGGGAATCAGGAGCTAGTTGATGAGTCGTCGGAGCCTTCACCGCCGCAGAACCTAATCCTGGGACCAAACCGGTAGGCCTTCGCGCGTATGCCTTTCAGAAGAAAGTCCGGTCGAAATAAATCAATGGGTGCCCACGTCTCGCGGTTTCGAGACCTGGGATCGTTGTCGTCATCACCAGGTATGGGTGCCCCAGGTCTCGCGGGTTCGAGACCTGGGACCAAGCATTGTCCGCGATCAAGAGCTATCGAGTATGTATGAATACCTAGTTTCGTTTCTGCCTGTGGCGTAGAACGCGCGGAAATCGAACCCCGAAGGGGTGGCTTCGCCGTTAGCCCAGGACGCAGCGCAGCGGAGTCCTGGGTAGCTGCCAGAAAAAGGGAATGAGTCCCGTAGGGACGGCACGGTTCTCATACATACTCGTAAGTCCAAGGTGGGCTGAGATTGAAACTCCGAGCCGGCTTCAGCCGGCGGCACACGATCCATCTTTTCCCATCCTGTCCCCCAAAGACAGCGGACAAGGATGGGCGCCGGGCCAGTCGGCACCTAGGGGCTGGATGTCAGAAAACAACCTATTCTGCAGCTACGGAGAAGTATTTTCTCTAAACACCCCCCTTTGTAGAGCCCGGCACCCGTGGACGTGGGTACAATACCTATGCAGCGGAGTCAAGATGCCCAACAACACCGAGGTTAAGGAGCGCACCACAGCGAGGGTGAAAGCGTTTCTATGCCATTCATCTGTGGATAAGCCTTTCATCAGAATTGTTGCAAATCAACTGGGACGGCGTCGTGTTAATTTCGACGAGTACGTATTTGAGAGCGGCGTCAAGTTCACCCATTCGATAACGAGGGCCTTGGCCGGGTCTGATAGCTTCGTGATGTTCGCGAGCCGGGCATCGCTTCAATCCTTATGGGTGAGATTCGAGGTTGGCGAGGCTGAGGAACTCAGCGCCTCTGCAGTAATTCGTTCGGCTGTTGTACTAATTATCGATCCGGACATTAAACCGCGAGACTTACCTCCGTGGATGCAGCGCTCTCTCATAGAGCGGGTTTTGAGTCCGCGGGCCGCTGCACGAATTATCGAATATCAGTTGAACAAGCTGCGCGGGCTGGTGGAAGAACAGCTCTTTATTGGTCGCGAGTCTTTACTGTCCGAACTCTCGGCCAAGTTGATACCCATTCCCGAAAGCAATCCGCCTCATGTTCTAGTGGTCGGCGGACTGACGGGCATTGGTAGGCGGACATTTTTACGGCGAGGTGTTTCCGATTTTCTCTCTTTGCGTCCCGGTCCAGTATTCACTCTCCAAGCTACGGACGGAATTGACGTGCTTCACCTGCAATTGTTGGATGAGCTGTCAGCTCTCGACGAGAGGTCCGAAGTCGAGCTAGCAATTCAACAGTTTCGAGACTCCACCGCTGAGGAAAAGAGCAAAATAATTGCACAGCTCCTAGCTTCAGCATCCCTTGGAAATGTGGCGCCTTTTGTAGTCGACGAGGGGGCCTTGCTCGACGCAAATGCTCGCTACACAGCGGAAGCTATCGGCATAATGGACGCACTAAAGAACTATCCCGGAACCACCGTCGGGTTAATTGCGGGTAGGCGCCCTGATATAGATGAGGGGCAGTTGCGGTCCCTTGAGGCCATTTTCATAAGAGTCCCCCCATTAGACATTAGCGCCATGAAGTTGCTCCTTACCCAGTCCCTCAGGCGGGTCGGGATTGAAGCTACATCAGAGCAGATTACTGAACTGACACAGTATCTCGATGGGTATCCTCCCGCCGCAACCCTTGCCATCTCTGCCGCTAGGGAATACGGGCTCGACACTCTTGTTGCAGACAAATCGGGCCTAGTGGATTTCAAGATTCGCACCTTTGCGGGTGTTCTCAACAAGCTTGGTTTGGATGAACAAGATTGGGGGATTCTTCGCATACTTTCAAGCGAGCCTTCTCTGCCACTCTCGGCGCTTGCAGCTGCCTCGGGTATGGGCGAGGAGGCGGCCGCGAACCACCTCCGTAAGCTAATCGACCTAAATGTGGTGTTAGTGTCTGGCAGCAACTTTGAAATTGCGTCGCCGATAAAGGCTGCCGTTTACTCCCTTAAGGGAGGACTAAGCGACACCGAATTTGCGAACATAGCGAGTCGGTTGAGGTCCACCTACTGGTCTGACCCGATGCTAGTGCCTCCAGCCGAGATCATTGCGGCTACGATCCACGCCGTCTCCCGCAGCAATATTGCCGAACTCGCTGCCTTTCGTGGTGTGGTGCTTCCGTCAGTTCTGTATAAGGCCGCCAAGGAGCAATATGACAAAGGCGGACAGGAATATTGGGAGAGCGCAAAGCAGTTACTCGATCAGTTGCTAGGACTCGACCCCAAGCATAAGCAAGGACTAGTGCTAAGGTTTAAGGTAGAAATCAGGCTCCGGGAATGGAAAGCCGCGGGGAAGATACTAGCAATAATTCGGCAACGCAGGCTGCCGGAACACTATTACTTAACAGGGTTTCTCCCCTGGAAGCAACGAGAATACGCGGCGGCGATATCCGCATTTCGTCTTGCAATTTCGTCAGGACACCAGTCTCCAGAAGTCTACCACGGATTAGCAACGTGCTTGTTTCGTCTAAACAATCTCCCTGAAGCAGATAAGGCCCTAGTATCCGGACTACGAGGCCGGAGGCCTAACAGGATGTTACTAGACTTGGCTGCCCAGATCGCAATCGCTCGCGAGAATTATTCGGCCGCCGAAGATTATATTGACCAATTGGCGCGACTAAGAGAAGATGCCGAATATCATCACCGTTATGCAACATACCTCAATGCTCGCAAGCGGTTCGCGGACGCGCTCGAGCACGCTAGATTGGCCCTAGCGGTTGACAAGAGGCGTCGCTTTGAAGTCAATGCCATTCTAATTGACACCCTGATTGAACTTGGATCCTACGAAGAGGCGACACGGCTGTTGGATGATTTGGACCACCAGGAAAAACGAGCTCCGGACAAGCGTGATGTGAGGTATGGACTTCGATGCAAGTTGCAGCTTCGTCAAGGGAATTGGAGAGATGCCGAGGGACTCTGGATGGAGATCGAGGAAAAGCTGACGCCCGTTCACATTGGTCTTCGTACGGAGATATTGAGCCAGAAGATTGCGGATCTGAGAGTCTCACCGGGCGAAAGGGCCGCTGCAGTTGCAGAGCTTAGAAAGATCGACCAAAAGCGTTCGCTTGGTTTTGCTCAAATGAACTTACTAGACGACGACGCCCCGGAGGTTCCCGGCGAACTGGAGTAACGGAAATAACCTCGTTCCCAAAGAGGCGATTGTGGGCGGGTGGCCGACTAACCTCTGACCGACCTGAACGTGAGGTGCCACATTTCACCCTTCTTTTGGTTGTTGCCGGGTGCCCCATCCCTTCGCCGCTTTTACGAAAGGGTGGGAGAAGAAACGTGACACGGGTATTCCAACCATACTTACCCGACGGGTCCGAGGCTATTCCTGCTCGCGGGGCCTTCGCACAGGCCTTTTCTTCTCATCCGTTTTCTTGCATTTGCATTTGCACTTCGAGTCGCTTGTATATATCGCATAGTACCCCCTGTCCTCCGGTTCGCTGTCGTCTGTTCCTTCGCGTATCTCGCCTCCCGCCAACCTGGGCGCCCGATCAAACTACGAACCCACCGCTTCATAAATCGCAAACTGCTGCGTGCGGCGAACCACCTGCAACCATCCCTGCTCGGCGAATACGCTCTCGTATACCACATTGTGGTAGATGACATAAACCTCGCGCGGCTCGGTCGTGACTGACCGATGCAGATTCTCCAGTACCTCCCGCAGCACATGTTCGGGAAAGGGATTGAAGAGATACAGCACGATAGGCTCAAGGGGAAACTCAAACCCGCGGGCATCGCCGGCATAGGACTCGATCGGGGAACACTTCTGCCGCTCGCTCCGATAGCGCGCAATGTTCTGCAGCGCGATCTCGTGCAGCTCGGCAAGAATTTCAACGCCGACGATGCGCCGGAAGGGATACTCTGACGCCATCAGTAACGTTCTTCCCTTGCCTGACCCAAGATCGATAAATGTGAAGCCCTCGACAGCCGCCGGCAAGGAATCGAGAATCTCGTGAAACAGCGCCGGTTCCGACGGCTGATATTGCCCTTCCGAGAGCAGTTCGCGAACCCGAGTGCGCAGGCTTACCGTGGCCCAGGTCGTGTCGACGCCGTGCTCGAAGTCGTAATCGATGTCGCCGTAACGTGATTTTCGGCGCCCCGGCGTGAGGTCTCGCAACAGTTCCCATACGCCAGTGGTGTAGTACCGCAACGCGCCCCATGGGCCACGAGTGCGGATCGTGTTGGCGATCCACGTCAACTCAGACGATTGCTTGTCTTTGGATTGGCTTCGCTCGGCCACAGGAAGATAGTAACGGCGAGCGGCAAGATGCGACAGTTTCTCCGCATCATGCCGTTGCCATCACGATTACGCCAGATCAAACAGCAGGAACTCCGCCTCGCCGTTGCTGCCGGCGCTGGTCAGATGCAACTTGGTTTCGCCGCTGATTGCGGCCCCGTCGCCCTTGCTCAGCTGGGTACCGTTCACATCCAGCTCTCCCTTGACTAGTTGCACCCAGGCATGCCGGCCGGGCTGTAGCTCCAGATCCACCTTCTGCCCGCCGTCGAGCAGCGAAGCATACACGCTGGTGTCCTGATTGATCCTGGTCGAGCCCCCTCGTCCGTCATGCGACGCGATCAAACGCAGCTGGTTCCGCTTCTCTTCCGCAGGGAAAGTGCGGTCTTCATAGCTGGGCTTCAGTCCTTCCGCCTCCGGCAGGATCCATATCTGCAATAGGTGTGCCGGTTGCTTGGACTGATTGACCTCGCTATGCATGACGCCGGTGCCGGCCGACATGCGCTGCACATCGTTCTGCTTGATCGCTGCTCCGCGCCCGGTGCTGTCGCGATGGTTCAGTTCACCCTCGATCATGTAGGTGATGATTTCCATGTCGCGGTGGGGATGCATGCCGAAGCCTTTCCCGGCGCTGATCCTGTCCTCGTTGATTACCCGCAAGTCGCGAAATCCCATGTGCTTGGGATCGTAGTAATCGGAAAACGAAAACGTGAAATGGGTATCCAGCCAGCCATGATTGTTGTGTCCGCGCTCTTCGGACGGCTCGGATGGTAATCATAATGTTTCTCCTGAATCGTACAAGCATAAGATGCTTTAACGTTAAAGAACGATTCAAGGCGCTCTAGCAGCTCGACAAACTCAGGACTTCGAGCACTTCCCGGAGTGGTGTATCCGCCCGTACAGGTAGTGCGGGCCTTCAGGCCCGCGTATAAGGCAAAAAAAATCGCTTAAGCCGGTGAGGTCGTCGACCTCAGCGGCTTAAGCGGGGTGGGTGGTTTCAAGCCCGGGCTTGTTCCTGTTTTCCTAGTCTCCGGCAAAGCTCGCCCAGACGCTCCTGCTCGTCCGGATCGAGGACGCTCAGGAATTCGACGATGGCAGCAGCGTGTCTGGGGAAGATATCGCGCAGCAGAGTTTTGCCCTTTGCCGTCAGCACTACGATCAATACCCGTTTGTCCTCCGGACAACTCTGCCGACGTGCCAGCCCTTGCTTTTCGAGGTTCCCAACCACCATCGTCAGATTTCCGCCGGTGGTGAGAACCTTGCGCGCCAGGTCCGAAAGCGACATCGCGCCAAGGTGATACAGGGCTTCCAGAACGGCGAATTGGGTCAGGGTCAGGCCGCTCTCACCAAGACTTTGGGAAGCGTAACTACGGGCCGCATTGGCCGCTCGCATCAGCTTCACGTAAGTACTTAGCGCCAGCTTTTCTTGCCTTCGGTTCGGTTGAGTTGCGGTCGATTGCCTCATTCTGTGATATTACAACGTTAAAGCAATCAGCGCACCTCCTGGCACTTAGTTCAGCCCAGCATTCTCCGCCGCCAGTTTCGCCACCGAGCTCCAATCCATGTCCTCCATGCCCCGCCCAATGGCGGTCAACATGTGGTCCCGCATGGTGCTGGCGAAGGGCATAGGAGCGTCCACGGCTTCAGCCGCCGCCAGCGCCAGCCGGACATCCTTCAGTCCCAGTCGCAGCTTAAATCCCGCAGGCTTATACTTCTCGTCGGCAATAAGAGCGCCATATGTTTTGTACACTGGCGCAGCGAACAGAGTATTGGTAAGGAAGTCCACATACTCATGCGGATCGATCTCGTATTTTCGCGTCAGGGCAATCGCTTCTCCCAGCGATTCGATGACCGAAGCAATCAGGAAATTGCCGCTCAGCTTAACCACATTCGCCATCTCCGGCTTGTTGCCGATGACGAACACCCGTTGTCCCAACACTTCCAGTAATGGCTTGCTGCGTTCCACTGCAGACGCCTCGCCCGCCGCCGCGATAAACAACTTGCCGGCTTCTGCCGCCTCCGGACGTCCGAACACCGGGGCCGCGACGTACGCATGCCCGCGCTTGCGATGTTCTTCTGCCAGCTTCTTCGACAGCGCGACGCTGATCGTGCTCATCGAAATATGCACCGCGCCCTTCGGCAATTGGTCCATCACTCCGCCCGATGACAAGACCGCTGCGTCAACAGCGTTATCGTCGGCCAGCATGGTAATGACCGCCTCCCTGTCTTTCGCTGCGTCTCCTGCCGTCTTGCCTACCTCGACGCCTTCCCCACGCAGTCCCTCCGCCTTCGATGAGGTCCGGTTCCATACCGTGACGTCATGTCCGGCGCGAAGCAGATGACGGACCATGGGACTTCCCATGTTGCCTAATCCGATAAACGCGACTTTCATTACGACCCTCTTTCCTGTGGGCTTGCAGGTTGCACAGATGCAGCAGAGACGCCGTTGGCTTCGCGCAAACTCATCGCTACCAGAGGCCCTTCCGCAACTCAATACTACTTTTATATCCGCGAACAGCCCGCAGTTCGTATATGATGCATCAGTTCCATGCCCTCCAAGCCGCAAGGACCGGTCAGCCGCGAGGAACGGCGCAAGTTCGGGCAGGCCCGCCGCAACGTGGTCAGCCGTGTAAGCCAGGGCGAGTGGACCGCGAAGCATCGCGACTTCAACGTGGTGGACCTGCTGCGTTCCGCGCAGCGCGGACGCATTACCAGCCTCCTGCCAATTAAGTTTGCGCGCATGGCTGCGTCGCCCTTTGGCTTTTATCGTGGCGCGGTTCCCGTTATGGCCGCTGACCTCGCGAAGCTTCCCTCTACGGAAATTGACGCCCAGATCTGCGGCGACGCCCATGTTCGTAACCTGGGGGCTTTCGCCGGACTAGAAGGGCAACTGATCTTCGACATCAACGATTTCGACGAAACCATCCGTGCTCCTTGGGAATGGGACGTAAAGCGCATGGCCGCCAGCCTGATACTGGCCGGGCGCGAAGCCGGCAACACCGAGCGCGAGTGCAAGGACGCCGTGCTCGCTTTCGGGCGCAGCTATCGCGAGGCGATGCGCCTCTTCTCTGATATGGCGGTGATTGAAATCGCCCGTTATCAGGTTTTTCGCCATCTCAATATTTCGCCGGTGCTGGCTGTCTTGCGCAAGGCGGAGCGCGCCACCCCCAGACACAATCTCGAACGGCTCACCGTTCGTCAGGACGGCAAGTATCGCTTTCGCGAGCAGAAACCCCTGCAATTTCACGTGCAGCGCAAGGTGGCGGCGGAGATTATCGCGGGGTTGCATAGCTATGGCGAAACCCTCCTGCCCGAACGGCGACGCTGGTTCGCGCAATACCACGCCGAAGATGTGGCCTTTCGGGTGGTGGGAACCGGAAGCGTCGGTATACGCGACTACATTGTCCTCATGTTCGCCTGCTCCACCAACGACCCGCTATTTGTCCAGATCAAAGAAGAGATACCCTCCGCTTATGCGCCTTATTCCCATAGAAGCCGCGGACTCGTCAACCAGGGACAGCGGGCCGCCGAGGGACAGCGCGCCATGCAGGTGCAGTCCGATATTTTCCTGGGCTGGACGTCTATCGCCGGCCGCGATTATCTGGTTCGCCAGTTGCGCGATCACAAGGCGGGCATCGAAGACGAGGACCTCGAAGGCGGGGGACTGGTGCAGTACGCGCGGGTTTGCGGCGAACTGCTTTCCAAGGGACATGCGCGTTCTGGCGACCCCTGCGCGATCTCGGGATATCTCGGCAACAGCGACAAATTCGATAAGGCCATCGTCGACTTCGGCGGCGCCTACGCCGACCAGAGCACCAGGGACTATGAGGAGTTTACCCAAGCCATCCGTCTCGGAAAAATTCCTTCGGCCCCTACCGCAGTCGCCCCTCCTTCTCCCGCCGTTAAACCAGGCAAGCGGAAAAAATAGGGGCTTCACAACGCTCCCCGGGCTGCGTCCTCAGTTCTTCGAATTACCAAAGTCCGCGACCCCCACTCGAACCACACACTGCGGACGGAACGATGTCGGCGGCGGCGCGTCGGTCTTCTCCTTGGTCGCAGTCGGCGGCGCGATCTCTGCCCAGACGCCATATACCTTGTTGTTCAGGGCCGCAACTCCAATGTAGTCTCCGATAAATTCCTCACGGCGCGTAACGAATGCATCCTGGGTCCACGCATAGTTCGTGAAGGTGTGGCCGCCATCGACCGAGCGCGCCAGCGTCACTGTCGTCTTCCGGTTATCGGGATCGAGACGCCGGTCATAGAAGATGACATTGGCCGCTCCGGTTACAGGATCCACCACCAGCCATTGAAAGAACTGATCAGTCCCGTCGTGGGCCGGATTCGAGTTCACTCGCACTGGGTTGCTCCAGGACTTGCCGCCATTGTCGGAGGTCGAGCAGAACACGCCGACGTCGCCGTAGCGATAATCACTCCATGTAAGGTAGAGTAGGCCCTTGCGTCCGTGACGCGGGTCAATCGCAATCTCTGGAAACCCATTTGCCCGCTCCAGCTCCGCCAACGCAAAGTAAAGTGGTGCGGTTTGCAGAATGGCGCGACTCTTCGTGAAAGTCTTGCCGCCGTCGCGTGAGGATGCGAGCACGATGGAATTGCCATCCGCCCAAACCACGTGCAAGGTGCCGTCCGCCGCAACCGCCCCGGTGAAGCCTTCGACTGCGCCATTGTCGTCCCGCGGCAGGCCATGATGACTGCTGATGTCAATCGGAGCCGACCAGGTCAGACCGCCATCGGTGGAGCGTGAAAACAAAATCACCGACTCGTCGATTCGGAACTCCGTCCAGCCCACATAAAGGTTGCCGGCATATTTGCTATTCGTGTTGTCAGCGACGATGTACGGCTTGTCCTCGAACGGAATACCCGGCTTCGTGGGCTGCACGATAACAGCGCGAGCCGGCTCGTCCCAGCTTGCACCGCCATCCGCCGACCGGCGTACGAAGATGCCGTTGCGCGTCGCGCCGCGCGCCCAGTAGTTTGCCGTGCCGAGTTTGTCGAACGCGATGTAGCACAGGATTGCGGCCCCGTGTTTGTCGTACGTAATCGAGACATCGCCCGACACGCGATAATCAACCGGAGCCGTGCCCGCCGCGATTTTCCAGGAACCACCCCCATCTCGAGAGAATGCTACCGTCGCTGGGACCTGATAAGCGGTCACCACCTGCGACGAATTGTTGGGGTTCACCGCAATTGACGGTTCGTTATGGAAACCTGCTTCGGCCGCTAGAGTCACCACCTGCCCGGGAACGGGCGGAAGCTGTATGGGCTCCGTGGTCGATGGCGCCCCCGGTTCTTGCGCCTTGATACCCGGGGCAACCAACATTACCGCTGCAAGACAGAGAAGGACGGGCAGACGAGGTTCGATTCTCATGGTTCGGTTTGCGGCTTGCGACGTTTCCTCCCGGATGCATTCAGATTACACACTGAAGCCGCCTCAATATCAAAATGAGAAGAAGTGAATCATGCATCTCGGCCAAATTAGCCGATTAAGGCAGTTGAAAACCGAACGCCGTACGCAGCTGCGCCACTTCGCAAGGCATTCAGGTTGTGAGCAACTCCAGTTGCTTGCTTGCCAGTCGCTTCGCGATGTCGGTGACAGCGTCCGCCACCAGCGTACCTTGCCGCGAGATGGTAATCGGAAGCCGCTTGGAAAATCCCGGCATAGGCTCCGTGCTGGGTGGAACCACGCCAACTACGCCACAGCGGAGCTGCCTCCGGACGTCGTCGAGGGCCATGGGCGTGGCCGACCCGCCTTTGCTCACCACCGCCGCTGTAATCGCCGTTTCACTGGCAGCCCACGAGCGCACCATGGAAATCGTCTCATTGGCCATCACCACCGATTCGGGAGTACGCTCCAGCACCACGACCACGGTGCACGAGTTGCGCACTGCTACCCGGCTCACCGCGCTTGGATGCGGTGGCAGGTCCATCACCACAAAATCCGCAGTTTGTAGCAGACTAAAGATAAAGGCTTCCGCCTGGGCAGGGTTCCAATACTGGAACTCAGCAGCGCTCTGCGGACCATGTAACAGCATCAGATTGTTGGAGGTTGCCACCGCCAGCTTTTGCAGCACCGATTTCGTGATGCTGCGAGGAGGCAGCGTTCCGATCGCGCTCAGGTTCGTCGCCGGCGGTTCCCCCAGATAAAGCGAGAAGGTTCCGCGAGGCCAGCGCCATTCGGTGGCCATGGTACTGTGATCGAGCGACGCCAGCGCGCCGGCAACGTTGAGTGCTACGGTGGTGGCACCGGCTCCGCCGCGCGCTCCGAGAAAGGTCAACAGCCTTCCATCCTTGGCTGTGACCGCCGGACGGCCGCGGTTATGGCGCTCTATCGCAAACCGCAAAATCCTCGGAAGACAGCTCGGGTTCCAGGCTCCCTTGGTGATGTAATCCTGCGCCCCTTCGCTCAGAGCCAGCATGCCGGTGGCCGGATTTTCATCGTCTCCCAGCACCACGATGGGGGTATCTGGGCTTTCGTTCCGTACTGCAATCAACGCACTGATGCCCGAGCTGTCGGGCAGAGACAAATCGACTACCACGGCGTCAAAAGGCGAGCTGCGCAAGCGCCCTAAGGCCGACGTCAGGTCCGCCGCTCGTTGCAGATCGAGGGCCTCCCCATTGGATAGGCTGCTTGCGATTTGACTGGCAACTAGCTCCGAATTTTCGATTAGCAGAATCCGCCTGGCAAAGTCACCCATTGTTTTACTCGCATCTCCCGTTCTCATCCTCAATATCGGCGAGGGCACCAGATGCCTGAAGCCATCAGGAAGCAGGCCTAAACTCCAAGTCGAGTTGTGCCGATATTCCCTTTGTGCGGACCAGCAACTCAGGCCAACCCAATACGCAGAACCCGTGCGGCTGTTCGGTTATTTGCCGCCATCTCGGCAACGTAAGAACTCCACCTTGCAGGTCTGCGGGGACCTCCATCCTGGAGTTTGCCTTGGTTGCGCCCATGATCTTGCTGCTGATGTTTGCGGTCTTCGACTTCGCCCGTTTGTTCTATGTCGAAATGAATCTTCAGAATGCGGTGCGGGAAGCCGGACGTTATGGCATCACCGGAAACCATCTTTCCGACCCTAACCATCCCGGCCAGACCCTGTCGCGCGTGAGTTCAATTATTCAAGTCGCCCAGCAAGCGGCCATTGGGATCGATGTTTCGAATATGCAAGTCTCCAGCGTGGGCGGAGGAAAAGGCAGCGCGGGTGGTCCCGGGGACACGCTCATCATCTCGTTGACCACCAACCTGCAGCTCATGACCCCCATCGTTGCTCAGTTTTTCACCAACGGTACTTATACGTTCACGGTCGGCGTCAGTCTCAAGAATGAGCCTTTCCCGCCCGGCAATACTAGTTAAGGGAGGCTGGCGAGATGGCAGCGTGGGCGGGCAATACCGTGGGGACAAGCGCGAAAAGAAAAAAGAATTCGGGCCAGGCGCTGGTGGAGTTTGCCTTGTCCGCCACCCTAATGCTTACGCTGGTGTTTGGGCTGGTGGATTTTAGCCGCGCTATTTACATCGCCGAGGTCATCGCCAACCTGACCGGCGAAGGATCGAGCATGGCTTCGCGCGGAACCACTCTCTCCGATACGGCCGCCGCCGTGGTGGCGGCGTCGTCTCCGCTGAATCTGAGCGTCAACGGCCAAGTCATCGTGTCTTCGGTTTTCAACAACAACAACAAGATCCAGCTGACCGCGCAAGTGTCCCAGGGCGGAACTGGCGCTACCAGCCTGATCGGAACTGTAGTCGGCGGTACCGCCATTCTTCCTGCCACGGTCGTCCCCCAACTCAACCAAACGGTTTACGTGACCGAAGTCTTCTATAACTACAAGCCCATCACGCCAATTGGGAACTTCCTGACCGGAACCGTGCTGCCCTCGCGGCTGTACGACATCGCCTATTACTGATAAGGAGCCGAATCGTGGGAACCGTCGATCGTCGGCGCAGCCGGGAGCAAGAACGCGGGCAAATTGCCATCCTCTTAGCCGCCTCCCTGACCCTCATGTTGCTGTTCCTGGCTTTGTCCATCGACGTGGGATTTGCTTATGTCACCAAAGCAAAACTCTCCAAGGCGGTGGACGCCGGCTGCCTCACCGCCATGCGCAACCTCGCGCAAGGCCAGACCACCGCCAGAAATCTGGCCATCAACTCCTTCAACGGGAACTACAACGTTTCCGCGCTCGATTCCAATCCCCCGACGGTGAACGTAACGTTCTCCACCGACTCCTACGGCCAGACGCTGGTCAACGTCAGCGCCACAGCCACTATCCGGACCTTCTTCATGCGAATTCTTCCCAACCGGCAGACCTTTTCGGTAAGCGATAGTGCCCAGGCCACGCGGGGCAAACTGATAATGTCGGTGGTATTGGACCGCTCCGGGTCTATGAGCACCGATGGCGGATCGACGGCGCTTCCACCCGCGGTCATCACCTTCATCAACTACTTCGACAATAGCAACGACGAAGTTGCCATGATCAGCTTCGCCTCCAATGCAACCATCGATGTGCCCATCGGCTACAACTTCATCACTCCCATCACCAACGCCGTCAACGCCATGAAGAGCAAGTTCTCGGGGGGTACCTTCGGCCCCGGTGGCTTGACGGACGCTAAGGCCCAGAACGACAGCGTCACCGTACAGCCCGGACAAAATGCGGTGAAGGTGGTGGTTTACTTCACGGATGGATTCGTCAACACCATTCAGGACAATCTATCCTGTTCGGGAATACCCACGCTTTACAATTTTGGGGGCCAAGACACCGGCAGCTCGGTTGACGTCTTCGATCCATCCAGCGGAAGCTCAGTTGCCAGTTATGATGGCAGCTCCAAGTGGAACCCTTCCACCACATGTTTGAAGACGGTCAGCAAGTTCACGTCGGCAATTGACGGGCAGTTGAAAAATCTCAATCGCAGCAACGTGACCGCCGACGCCAAGTATCGCGCGCTGCAGACGGCCAATGCCATGCGCGCCGAAAATCCTGGCATGCTGATCTACTCCATCGGACTGGGGTCGAGTGTCGACCAGTCTTTCCTGCAGCAAATCGCTAACGATCCTGCCAGTTCGACTTACAATTCCAGCCAGCCGGCGGGCGAGGCGGTGTTCGCCACCAACTGCCCCTCGAGTCAATGCTCAGCAGAATTGCAGCAAATCTTCCAAACCATCGCCGCGAAGATTCTCCTCCGCCTCACCCAATAAGGAAGGCTCGCGTCGTGGGCGCCCTGCTTTAAAGGCTGTTACCAAACTCCGATAGTCGGCCAACGGGTGGAACAAAGTTTTACCAGCCGCCCCGCGGCGACAGGTGATAGCCCACTGCTTCAGCAGTGGGAAGGAAAAGTGGAAAATCCCGAGTCCGCTTCAGCGGACGGCAGGGGTTTCGTAACAACCTATTTAACAGGGGGAGCTGGAGTTCAGTCCGGCGTTGAAGGGATCCAACTCTATAAGGGCTTTAGAGTATGCGTAAATACTTAGTTTTCTGTCGCCTGTGCAGTGGACCGCGCGGAAATCGAGCCCCGTAGGGGCGGAAGTGAAGTTAGCCCAGGATGGAGCGCAGCGGAATCCTGGGTAGAGTGGCAAATGAGAGTTAGTCCCTTCAGGGACGGCACCGTTCTCGCATAGACTCTTCAGTCCAGTTCGGGAACTGATCTAAGTTTCACTCCACCGTATTGAATTGCTCGCAAGGCAGAGGAGCGCGCAGTCCGCCATGCCAGTAGAAACAACTCTGCGTAGTGTGTTTGCGGTGGTAGATATCTTCGTAGCTGATCAAAGCGTAGTTCACTGCGCGCACCTTACCCTGGGCCAGGCTGGTCACACCTTCCGGACTCGTTCTGAAAACAATGTCGGTGTCGAATTCGCTGTCCGGCATCAGTGTCCCTGCTGCCATGGGAGAGTTCGACAGCATTTCCTGCATTCCGTCGAGATGGTCGAGATCTTCGATCACCACATAATCGGTGATGACGACCTTAAGCGCAGGAGTCTTGCCGAAATTCCGCAGTTTAATAGCGAAGCTGCCCCCTTCTCTGCTCAAGGGAGAAGCTGTGGCGAGAGGAAGGCCTACCCAGGCCTGGTGTTCCGTCCGCGCCGCCTCTTGCCCGGCGGCCGCAGCAACATGGGACGAGCTGGCCAGAAGTTGATATTGCAGACGGCTGTTTCGGTTCGAGGTGACGGCATAATAGGCCGCCGCTAACGACAACACGCTCATCGAGACCGCCATGGTCCACTCTGCAATTTTCCTGAGGCGAGTGGGTGGCGGAGTTCCAGCTCTTGCCGGTTCGGCAGGGCACGAAGGCAAGTCTGCATTTTCGATGCTAGTACCCGCAGCTCCGGGCAGCTCAAAATCCGCATCTTCGCCAGGGTAACCGTACGGTTCGTCGAGTCGGAATGTATGGATCGGGCGTTGCATGCCGTCTTCCCCTAAGCTGAGATTCCGAAGCGAAGCGGCAGCCGATGCGTTGTCCGCTACGCACTCTCTCCGTTTAGCATCGGCATAACCGCGCCGAACTTGTAGTCGTGAACCTTACGACGCTCTCCCTCCCTGCTTCAGCCCCACAATCACGCTCAAGTTCCTTGGCCGCCGGGCCGATAAGCATAGAAGCACGGCAGATCGTGCCGTTCAGACAACGCTCGTATAGGAGGTCGCGCTTATGTGGAAATTGGTCAAGAGCCTCAGGCACGACGAGTCCGGTCAGGACCTGATCGAATACGCTCTCGTCGCCGCCTTGATTGCTCTTGGCGCCGTAGTCAGTATGAAGGCTGTTTCCACCGCAATTGGGAATGCCTTTGCCACCATCAACACTCAACTCAACAACGCGCTCGCTTGACCGGATTACACGGATCGACGGACCGGAGGTTTGCATATGTGGAAAGTTCTCAACAGCCTAAGGCAGGACGAGTCAGGTCAGGACCTGATTGAGTACGCTCTCGTCGCCGCCCTGATTGCCCTGGGCGCCGTAGTCAGCATGAAAGCCGTTGCAGACGCGATTGGCAATGCGTTTACAACGATCGACACCCAACTCAACAACGCGCTCGCCTGAACCGGGGCCATACAGGCACGGACGCGTAAAGAGCGATAGCTTATGGCTCGCGACTGGTTGGGTTGTGCGGTGGTGAACTTGCCCGTCACCGCACAACCGGGCTTCTGCAATGATGGCCGGCAAGCCGATGGTGTACGTCGCTGTCCCGCAAGAATTAAGGTGCCTGAGTCGTGGCGAATATCAATACGGAAACGCTATATCTCGCAGCCGCCGTCGTTTGCGGTTTCGCCGGCGCCATCTGCGACTTTCGTTCCCGCCGCATTCCTAACTGGTTGACGGGGCCGTCGGTTCTGCTGGGTCTGCTTCTCCATCTTGTTCTGGGTGGATGGCGTTCCATCTTCACCGCGGCGCTGGCAGGCCTTATCGCAGGGGCGGCGTTTCTGTTCTTCTACCTCGCCGGAGGCATGGGCGGTGGCGACGTGAAGCTGATTACCGCCGTCAGCTGCTGTGCCGGCCTGAACCATGTTACCGGGATACTGATCGCGACCGCACTGGCGGGCGGCATCTTCGCCCTAGTGCTCGCCCTGGTAGCGCGCCAGCTAAAGCATACCCTCTGCAACGTGACCCAAGTGTTGCTTCATCATGCCTCGGTTGGTCTGCAGCCGCATCCCGACCTGAATGTCCACAACCCCCGAACCCTGCGACTGCCTTACGGCGTCGCGATTGGAGCGGGTGCCGCTATGACTCTTTGCGGTGCCCTATTGAGTCAATGAAATGAACCCCCGCCGCCTACTCGTCGCCCTCTTGGCTGCCTTGGTGCTGTCCGGCGCCGCCACCTTATTTCTGACCCGCAAGATCAATGGCCGGGTCAGTAAAGCGCCTCCGCAAACCACGCAGAAGTATGTTGCTGCGTCGCGTGCTCTGCAGGCGGGCGAAGTGCTCAAGCCGGAGAACCTCACCCTGGTGGAATGGCCGGCCAAGATGCCGCTGGAAGGTGCCTTTACCAGGATCGAAGAACTGTCAGGCCGCGCCATTATTTACCCGGTCGCCGCGCGGCAGCCGGTGCTCGATGGATATCTCGCAGTTATCGGCTCAGGAATAGGTCTCACGGTAAAAATTCCCGAAGGTATGCGGGCCGCATCAGTCCGCTCCGACGAAGTGGTCGGAGTCGCCGGATTTCTGTTTCCCGGCTCGCACGTGGATGTGCTGGTCACGTTCAGCAACAACACCTTACCTACGGCGGCCACGCAAATCGTTTTGCAGGATGTCGAGGTGCTCACCGTTGGTCAGAAGATTGAGCCGGATCCCGGGGGAAAAGCGGAGAATGTCAGCGTCGTCACCTTGCTCCTGAAGCCGGAGGATGCCCAGAAGATGGTTCTTGCGAGTACCCAGGGCACTATCCACTTCGTACTCCGCAACGGGGCTGACCGCGGCCGGGTCGCAGCCGTACCCATCCGGGTGACGGAAATTTCAGGTGGTTCACGGCCCGCAGATGCTTCCGCCGCAGCCCGTGCGCGTGGAAGCGGTAAGCACCCGTACGAAGTGGAAACCATCATGGGCGACAAACATGTTACCAGTCAGTTCGAGTAGCGCCATGCGTGGAACAGGAAAGTGTGGACCAACCGTGCAGCGAGCCCTTTTGGCGTCAATCTTGTTAACCAGTCTCGCAGTGTTCGGCCAGGAGCTTCCAGATGCTGTTCCCCCGGCCGTGCAGATTAGTCCGGGGACTGCGGTCACCATCTCGGTGCCCCAGCCGCCTTCCCCAGCGGTGGCTGCGGTGCAACAGCGGGTGCTGAATTACGATCCCAGTCGCCCGGCGCAAGGCCCTGCTCCGCAAGAGCCACCGAAAACGCAGAGCGATCCGCGCACCCTTCACCTGGTCCTGGGCCGCTCACTGTTCATCAATACCACCGAGCGGATGCGGCGCGTGTACGTCAGCAATCCCAACGTGCTGGATTCGTTGACGGCCAGCCCACAGCAGCTCGTCATCACTGCAAAAGCCACCGGCAGCAGCAGTGTGGTGCTGTGGAACGAGTTGGGACAGTCAAACTTATATACCGTCGTGGCAGACCTGGATGTTACCGGTCTGCATGATTCCCTGGCCGAAGCCCTCCCCGGAGACCACATCGATGTCAAGTCATCGCAAGGGCGTGTCTATCTGTCGGGCGTGGTCGGCAGCGACGCCGCCGTCGCAGAGGCCGTGAAGCTGGCCACTACTTACTCCAAGGATGTGGTGAATTCGCTGGTGGTGGATCCACGGCACAGCCCGCAGGTAGAACTTCGGGTCCGCATCGCTGAACTGGACCGCACCAAGCTGACCCAATTCGGTTTCAACTTCTTCAGTGTCGGGCAAAATGCCGGAGCCGTCACCACCCAGGGATTCAGTCCGCCTCAGTTCTCGCAAATCGGCGGAACCGGCACACAAGCCATGATTCAGGACGTGCTGAATCTTTTTTACTTCAACTCCGCCCTGAACATTGGAGCCACCCTGCGTGCCTTGCAGGATAAAGGAGTTTTGCAGGTGCTGGCAGAGCCGAATCTGACCACCATCGACGGCCAGGCGGCGAAGTTTTTGGCCGGCGGCGAGTTCCCTTTCCCGGTGATCCAGGGATCGAATGGCGGATTCACCTCGGTCACCATTCAATTCCGTCCTTATGGCGTCAAGCTGGAGTTCACTCCTTACGTCAATCCGGATGGCACCATACGCCTGAAGGTCAGCCCCGAAGTCAGCGCCCTGGACTACACCAATGCCGTCAAGATTTCCGGCTACACCATCCCCGCTATCTCCACGCGTAAGGCCGACACCGAGATCGAGCTCAAGAACGGGCAGAGTTTTGCCATCTCCGGGCTGCTCGACCATCGCATTACCGACAACTTCAGCAAAATTCCCGGTATTGGCGATGTCCCCATTCTGGGACAGCTGTTTCGTTCCCGCAACATGAACCATTCGACTACCGAGCTCATCGTCATTGTCACTCCGACCATCGTCGAGCCGCTTGCAATGCCGGCCACCGATCACCCTGCAGTCCCGACCTGGCCTGTGCCTTTCATGCCGCCGTCAGAATTCGACAAAGGACTGCCCGGCGCAGCGAAAGTAACGCCCGCACATCCGCCTGCCGATATGCACCAGTGAAGGAGTGCAACTTGAGTTCGGGAACACCCCATATCGAGGGTGGAAATCCGTGCCTCATTGCGGTTGGGCTCGATGCGGATGCGGCCAACATCGCGAAACAATTGGCCTTGCAGGAGAGCGTGCATTTTCTCAACCCAATTCCGGATTACTCCCAATCCGTTCTGCGGGCCCTGCCGCAGCAATTACGGGCGGCCGATGCCCTGGTCTGCCTGATCGATTTCGACAAGAGTCAGGAACTAGCGGCTGAGGCGGCAACCACTCTCCAACCCCTGCTCAACGGCAGGACTGCGCTGATTGCTCTTTCTGGCGATGAGAATCCCGACCTCATCCTGAACGCCATGCGGTCGGGTTGCAGCGAGTACCTCACCAAGCCCTTACAGGCCGACCGGCTGGCAACGTCCCTCCAGAAAATACGAACTCGCTGGCTGTCTCCGATTCAGCTCGGCCAGGCTGCCGGCCGGGTACTGGCTTTTCTGAGCGTGCGCGGCGGTGCCGGAGCTACCACCCTGGCCGTTCACCTGGGAACGTTTCTCGCCAGGCGCCACGCCCAGAAGGCGCTCATCGCGGATCTGCACGCTCATCTGGGACATGTTGCCATGCTGTTGGGACTTGATTCGCGCAACTACAACTTCCATGAGCTACTGCGCAATATCGCCCGGCTCGACCTCACTCTGCTGAACAGCTACGCCGTTCATCATTCCAGCGGAGTCGATGTGCTTCTGTCCCCCGACTCGCTGGGGGAGACTGCGGTCACTTCACCCGACGCGCTGGAGCGAGTGATCCGCTTTCTTGCCGATGTTTATAACTACGTGCTGCTGGATTGCCCCAGCGGCCTGGACGAGTGGAACCAAACTACAATCCGTTGTTGCAACGAGCTTTTCCTGGTGGCCACTCCGGAGGTTCCCGCGCTGCGGGACCTGGCTCGCTATGTGGACCGGCTGCTGGAGGGCCTGGTGCCCCCGGAAAAACTGAAGGTGGTCATCAACCAGCATGGCTCCAACCGTACCGTGACCGTGGAGCAAATCGAGAAGGCGATCCGGCACCCGGTTGCCATCGCTCTGCCCACCAGTTCGGCAGAATTAATACGGGCGGTGGAGACCGGCGAGCCGGTCTCGCCTGACAAGAGGTCGGAGTTCGCCAGCCATATCAAGAATTGGGCTGCCACCCTGGTACCCGCCAAGGATGCTCCCGCAGAAAACAAGCGCCGATTTGCGTTTTGGACGTAAGGTCCGGGAAGAAGAACTTCGAGGATAGATCTGATGGCCGAATCCGTTTTGAACATCGCAGCTCTTCCCCGCTTGCCCATCGAGCGGAAAGATCGTGCTCCCCAAACGCTCTCCCACGGGGCGCAGGACCTGAAGTCCGCAATCCATCGCGAGCTGATCAACAAGCTCGACCTCGACAAATTGATGCTGCTGCCGGATGGACGCACCAAGCAGCAACTGCTCGGCGTCATTCATCAGCTGGTCGGACAGCAGGAGATCCCGCTCAGTGCCATCGAGCGCGACGCTCTGGCTCGCGAAGTGATGGACGAGGTCTTCGGCTTCGGCCCCCTCGAACCTCTCCTGCAGGACCCAACTGTCAACGACATCCTGGTAAACACCTATCAGACCGTCTATGTCGAACGCAATGGGGTGCTGGAAGAGACCTCGGTCGTATTCAAAGACAACGTGCATCTGATGCACATCATCGACAAGATCGTCTCGCGGGTCGGACGTAGAGTCGATGAATCCTCGCCCATGGTAGACGCCCGACTGCCCGATGGTTCCCGTGTCAACGTGATCGTGCCGCCGCTGGCCGTCGATGGCCCCATTGTCTCCATACGACGCTTCGGGTCGTCTCCGCTAACGGCTCAAGATCTAATCGCCAAGGGCGCGTATACCCCGGAAATGCTTGAGGTCCTCAAGAAGGCCGTCAAGGCCAGGCTCAATGTCGTGGTGTCGGGAGGGACCGGCGCGGGGAAAACCACGCTGCTGAATATCCTCTCCGGTTTTATCTCGGAAAAAGAGCGCATCGTCACCATCGAGGACTCGGCCGAACTGCAATTGAAGCAGCGGCACGTAGTCCGCCTGGAATGTCGCCCGCCCAACGTGGAAGGCAAAGGCGCGGTGCATCAGCGGGAGTTGGTCATCAATGCCCTGCGTATGCGACCTGACCGCATCGTGATTGGCGAGGTGCGCGGCGGCGAAGCGCTCGACATGCTGCAGGCCATGAATACCGGACACGATGGTTCGGTGACCACGATTCACGCCAACAGCCCGCGCGATGCGCTCTCGCGCATCGAGACCATGGCGCTCATGGCGAACCTGAGCCTGCCTGAGAAGGCGCTGCGCCATCAGATATCCTCCGCCATCCACATCATCGTGCAGGTCTCCCGCATGAGCCGATGGCAGCCGGCGCGTGACCCATATCACCGAAGTCACCGGCACGAACGGCGATGTCATCAGCCTGCAGGACATCTTCCTCTTCGAGAAAAAAGGCTTGGGGCCGAACGGCAAAGTGCTGGGCCGCTTCCGCTCCACCGGAATCATTCCCAAGTTCGCCGAGAAACTGAAAGACGCGGGCATTCCGCTCGCCATGAACCTGCTTGAAGTATCGCAAGAGGTATAGGAAGTGCGCTGATGGCCTTGACCATGGCAGTGTTTGTCTTCTTCGCGGCGGTCACCTTTGGGGTCGTGATGTTCTTCACGCGGCCCTCGGCCACCGCGCGCGCAGTCGAGCGCCGCCTCGCCAAAGTTCACGCCCCCAATAGTGTAGGGGGCCAGGGCGGCGACGATGCTGTCGAATTCCTCAAGCAAACCAGACTGAGCGAAATCAAATGGCTGAACAAGCTGCTGGAAGGCTGGGGTACCGCACACAAAATATCGGTGCTGCTGGCACAGTCTGAAAGTTCCTGGAGCGTCAGTACGGTTCTGTTTGCGTCGGCGATCCTGGGAGTGATGGGATTCTCCATCGTACGGTTCTGGATTGTCGATCTCATTCCTGGGGTGATTGCCGGGATATTGGCGGCGGCGTTTCCGTTTCTTATTTTGCGAATCAAGAGAGAGCGCCGGCTGACCAAGTTCAATCAAAAACTGCCCGATGCGCTCGACCTGATCGCTCGCGCCTTGCGGGCTGGGCACTCCATCGGCGCCGCTATCGAAATTGTCGCCGAGGAAGGCGCCGAGCCGCTGCGTACCGAGTTTGCCGAGGTCTACAAGCAACAGAACTTCGGCATACCTCAGCGCGACGCTCTGCTGCAACTGGGCCGCCGGGTGCCTTCTGCCGACCTGCAGATTGTGATCACCGCCATGCTGGTACAGAAAGAGACGGGCGGAAACCTGGTGGAAATTCTCGACCGCACCACGGCGGTGCTGCGCGATCGTATGCGCATCCAGGGCGAGTTACGGGTTCGTACCGCGCAAGGACGGCTTACCGGCTGGATTCTTTGCCTGTTGCCGGTGGTCATGTTCTGTCTTATCAGCGTTGCCAATCCCGGCTACTCCAATGTCCTCATCCACGACCCGGTTGGGCGAAAACTCACCTATACCGGCATCGGCATGATGGCCATGGGCGGCTTGTTGATCCGCAAAATCGTCAGGATACGAGTGTGAGTCCATGAAATTTGCATTGACGCTCAGCATCCAGTTGACCGCGTTCTTCGGCGTCGCGGCAGTGTGTGTGTGGTTCATGACCCGGCCCACCTCGGCCGCCAAACGCGTCTTTGGCGTCACCCGATTGCTGCCGGGGCCGGACGAGACCCGCGGAGTGGTTTCCCGCGGCCTACAACATCAACTCGCGAGGGTAGCCCACCTCATCGGCGGGCGGCTCGGTATTGCGACTGGGGAAAAATTGCGTCAGCGCTTTCTGGCCGCGGGCCTCCGAAGCCAGAGCAGCATGGACACCTATCTGGCGGCCCGTCTGCTGGCCCCTATCGCCGTGCTGCTGTTTTGGAGCTTCTTCCGCCAGATCACCTTCTTTTGGATAACTCTAATGATGGGTGGCGCCTATCTTGCTCCTGACCTGTGGTTGTCCACGTTGACCAAGAAGCGCCGAGAAAAAATACGGCTGGGGCTGCCGGACGCCATCGATCTCATGGTGGTCTGTGTGGACGCCGGGCTTGGTCTGGACCAGGCCCTGCTGCGGACTGGGCAGGAGCTGGGAGGCAGTCATGCCGTCCTGGCCGAGGAATTAATGCAGCTTAACCTGGAGCAGCGCGCGGGCAAACCCCGCATTGATGCCTGGCGCGATATGGCCGATAGAACTCAATTAGAGACGGTGAAAGGCTTTGCCAACATGCTGGCCCAGTCGGATCGCTTCGGCACTCCGGTTTCGAAAGCGCTCAGCACCTTCGCCGACGGGTTGCGCAAACTGCGCAGCCAGCAGGCCGAGGAAATGGCCGCCAAGAGCACCATCAAGCTGATGTTTCCCCTGGTGCTGTTCATATTTCCCAGCATGTTCATCGTGCTTCTGGGTCCGGCAGCGCTGATGATATCGCGGAACATGGGCGCGCTGATGGGGAAGTAGCCGTGGGCAGAGCCGGATTTACCGGGTTTGTTGCCGGGGAAGGCAACTCTTTCTCCGATACGCAGTGAGTGAACCAATTCAATAAAGATAAGAAGGAGACGAAATGGACGGCACAACGATGATTCGCGTGGTTTCTGGAATGCTTTTCGTGGTGATCCTGGCGGTCCTGATCTGGCGCCGCAAAAGAACAGCCTAGCCTCGGGAGTCAGGCCTATGTTGCCAGCTTCCAAACCGATAGAGATCGTCAATACCAGCAAGAACGCCATTGTAGGTTCCGATATCCGAGTCGCGACCACGGCATGGTCACGGCTGACGGGCTTGCTTGGCGAGGTGGGCCTGAATCCCGGAGGAGGTCTCTATATCGTGCCCTCCTCCGGTGTCCACACCTGGGGAATGCTCTTCCCGATTGACGTTGTGGCGCTCGACCGGCGCATGCGCGTTCTCGGCGTCTGGGAGCGCGTAGGCGGTTTCCGGATCGCTGCACTCGGCTGGAAAACGCGCAGCGTTCTCGAGTTGCCCGTCGGGAGCATCCGGCGAAGTCGCATCGAAGTGAGTGACCAGTTGGCCATCGCAGATTGAGCTGACCGCCATTCGCGCATAACGGAACGTATCGGGCCTCTTACCTTATGAACCCTGTCGCCCACGGTGCGAACGCAACCGCCGTCTTTAGCTTGTTGATCATGGCCTGCGTTTGTCTCGCCTGCTCGTTTCATTATGCCTTTGTCATCGTGCCGCCGGCGGCGGCCTTATCCGGCCCCGGCATTGTCCCGGACCTGTATCCGCTGTGGTATGCCAGCCGAGTAGCGTTGCTAAACCATCGTGATCCCTATAGCCCCGAGGTCACGCGCCAGATTCAGAACGTCATGTATCAGGGCAGGATGGCGAATCAGAATCAGCAGAGATTCGCTTATCCGCTGTTCGCGGTCTTACTGTTCGCGCCCTTTGCATTACTTCCCTTTTCTGTGGCGCAGTCCTGTTTCTTCGTATTGTCTGCTCTCGCTACGATGTGGTCGGTCCGGTTGTGGCTGGACAAATCGGTCTCGCCCGCTGCGACTGCCATCTGCGTGGTTCTGGTCTTCTCCAGCTTTCCGGTGCTGCTTGGACTGGAGTTGCGCCAGCCCACCATGCTGGTAACCGCTGCATTGGCTGGCGTGGTGTCCTGCGTGCGCTCGGGACGGCTGGTGTCCGCAGGAGTGCTGGGAGCTTTGGCGACGATCAAGCCACAGCTGGCCATCGGAGTTCTGTTGCCTCTGGTTTTCTGGTCCGTGTCGGACTGGAAAAACCGGAAAGCTTTTCTCGCCTCCCTGGGGTGCACCGTCGGAGGTCTGCTCGCGATCTCGCAGTGGATAAATCCCGGCTGGCTGCCGCATTGGTTGGCGACCGTACGCGCCTACAGCCACTATGCCGGAGCGGCGCCTCTGATATGCATGTTGCCGGGAAGGCGTTTACCCGCGCTGGCGGCAGCATTACTGACTACAGCGACGCTCGCCGCAAGCTGGAGATGGAGAAAGGCCGATTCACGACTGGCCATCGGCTTTTCGGCCTCGGTGTTTCAGGTCCTGATGCCATTCCAGCTCTACAACGAGGTCATGCTGATGCCCGTAGTATTGTGGGCGTTCCTGCAAAGCTCCCGCCGGACAGGAACTCTGCCAAGCCTGCTTCGCATTTCGCTATGGGGTTTGTTGGGCGCTGGATGGCTGACTACGTCGGCAATATGCATGGCCCACCTCATCTATCCGCCATCCATTGCTCGCATATGGTCGCTACCCATCGTCATTGCGTGGATATTCCCAATTGCTGCGCTTGCCTATTCAATGACGTGCGCGGGAGCCCCTTCGGACATTGCCGGCGTACGTTTTCAAAATCCAGGTTCCAACATTCCAATTCCGATGCTGCCCTCGCTTCCACACAGTGCAACGCGATGAACACATCTGGCACGAGAGTCCTATGGTGAGCACACAAGTCGTACCTTCACAATCCGAGAAGACTGCTGGAATCTCTTTGGTCACAGTAGGCCTGGACGCTTCCACCATCAGCGCCGCCTCGCGGGTGGCGGCCCAGTTGCTAGGGGCATCTTTTGCCGGCAATATGCCCGATTACCTCTCACGCAACCGGGATGTCGACCTCCTGAAATCGATGCAGCAGGCCGAGGGCTGCCTCTGCATTATCAATGCTGACAACAATCGCGAACTGGCCATGGAGACGGCTGCTTCTTTACAGCAGCTACTGGGCGACCGAGTCCTGTTGATTGCCCTCTCCTCCAGGTCAGACACCGACCTTGTTCTGGATGCTATGCGTTCGGGCTACGCCGAGTATCTTGGCAGCCCGCTCAATTGTGATCAGTTCAGCGATTCGCTCTTGCGTCTGCGGCGTCGTTGGACGGTGGCGCGTACCAATAAACCTGGAAGTGTTCTGGCTTTTCTGGGAGCCAGGGGCGGGGCAGGAACCACAACTCTGGCCATTCATGTCTCCACGTTTCTGGCGCAATTGTGCGGCAAGAAGGTCCTGATTGTGGATCAGCACCGCCAGTTAGGCCATGTCGCTCTGTATCTCGGCCTGCCAACAGCGGAATACCACTTTTACGATCTCGCCCGCAACATTGAGCGGGTCGATGCCGATCTTCTGGGTGGCTTCGTTGTACATGAGGCCAATGGAATCGATGTGCTTCCCGGCCCTGAGGGCCTGTATGGACTCACCGATGTGCCGCTCAGCTCAATCCAGCAGACCATTCGATACCTGCGCGGGACGTATGAATATGTGGTCATCGACTGTTGCGAGGGAGTAGGCAATGCCAATGAGGCCACTATCGCCGAATGCGATCAGATCTATCTGATTGCTACTCCGGATGTGCCGGCGTTGCGCGACTTGTCCCGCTACGTAGACAAATTGCTGCAATACAACTTTCCGCCCGGGAAGTTGAACATCGTCATCAATCGCTTCCGCTCCAAAGGCGAAGTGACGCTCGATGAAATTGCTAAAGCCGTACGGCTGCCCGTTGCGCTCACCATTCCCAATAGCTCCGCTGAACTGATCGCCGCAATGAATACCGGCAAACCGATTACCCCAGCATCTCGGTCCGATTTTGCCAAGCAACTGCGGAAATGGGCGACCGATCTGGGCGGAGTGGGCACCGCGAACGGAGTGGTCACCAAACGGACATTTTCTTTCTGGAAGTAACGATCACCTAAGATCAACGGACTTAGCGTTCGCTCAATTTGGCGGATGCCATCGTGGGCTGAACAAAATCTTCTGACATTATAAGTACCCAACGGGCCATCTTTACCGTGACGTAGATCAAGGGACCAGCAGCCAGCAGGTCGATGAAGTAATGCTCGCCCGTCGTGATGGTCGCGATTCCGGTCAGCAAAACGAACCCCGCCATTGGCCATCGCCAGGGTCTTGGGCAATACCAGAACGCCAGAAAAGCCCATGTGAAATGCAGCGAAGGAATGCAGTTCCGCGGAGCCAGCACATTCAACAAGTGCGCCGGACCAACCGCGGGAAACAGCAGGTAGCAAGGTGCCGCAAGAACAGCGGCGATGAACAAGGCCAGCAAGTAGCGCTTCCTCTGTTTGGTATAAACCATGACGACGACGGCCACCAGGGGAAGCCAGTTATAGACCAGCAGCAGAGATATCCGCACTAGAGGATGAAGATTTGCCCACATGAACCATTGATTGGCATTCAAACGCAGAACCGCGTCAATGGCCGTCAAAGATGCGTCAATAGTTTTTGGCGTCATTCTAATGATGGCCGGGTGGGCATGCTCCACCAGGATGTATCCGGCCGGCAGCGTCAGTGCCGTGGGCAACAGGTCACTATTTCGAGTTGTCAGCACGAAAAGGCTTGCCGACCCAAGCGCCATCGGTATTGCAAACAATACTGACCAGTGCAACAGGCAGAACACGACCAGCAAGGGAATCGACAACAGGGCTGTAGCGGCTAGGTCTTTTCGACTACGCAATTGCAGCAATGCCGAGGACATCATCAACTCGGCCATCCACGGATCGGGATAGTGAAACGCGAGTAAGTAGAGAAGGAGCGCGCCGGCGCCGCATTGGTATACCCTTTGCGTCTGTTCCTCCGGGGTCGTGGAGTGAATGGCTCAACCAACTCGGCCAGATCGCGACCCTGCGTGTCGCCATCAGCATCATAGGTGTTTGATAAGCTACCAGTCTGTGACCAACGTTTCCGATCAACGTGATATTTGGTTAACGTTGCGAAGCTGGCCGATTCCGCAGAGGATTCGGCGGACCGGAGCTTAAGTCGTGGCAAGTGTTCGAGCGCTCGGAGTTCTTTTGTGCTACAACGACGGCGATCTCCTCGAAGATTCCCTCCGGTATCTTCTCGACCAGCAACATCACTTAGTCGTTTGGGACCACGGCTCGACTGACGAAACGCCCGGGATTCTCCGCCGGCATCAAAAGGAGTTGCTGGAACTCCGCCGCATTCCCAGAGAATTCGATTTCTACCAGCTGTATGCGGCGATGTCGGAGCACATCCAACAAAACTATGTCTCGCTATACGACTGGATTTCGTGGCCCGATCAGGATGAGTTTTTGGAGGGCCCGTTTCGTTTCAAGGCGTACCGGGAATATGTCGAAGAGGTAAACGCATCGCCCTGTTCGTGGATACAATTCAACAACTTCAATTACTGGCTGACCAGCGCGGATGACCCGGCGATTCAGTCTCCTTCAGCTCGCATCCGGCACTACTCTCTCTTTCCCGATTGTGCTCCGCGAATTCGGTCGTGGCGCGCGTCGGCAACCAACCTTAGGGTCTTCAACCACAATGCACCCCTGGGCGATCCCTGGCCTGCGCGCTTCAATCTGCGTCACTATCCCATGCGATCGCAGGAACAAATGATGGCCCGTCTCCTGCGTGATCGTGCGGGATTGCGTCGCGGCGACAGCAACTACCATTACGACAACATGAAGTTGAACATGGACCGCTTGGAAATCGCTCCTGAACAGCTTCACTATGACGATGGGCGCTCTGAATTGAATCTTGAGCCGATTTTCAATTGGCGCTCGATCTATGGTTTTGGCGCGCCCGACCGGTTGGTCAAAGACGCTAAGCGACAGGGAAATTGAACGGTCGCCAGCCTCGCGGCCTCGCTGCTATAGGGTTCCTCAATAAATGTATCCGATTTGCACGGGTAGTGCGGCGCTTCAGCGCCGCGGTCCACCTCGGTCAAACACCCTGCCTAGGCCGCTGAGGTCGTCAACCTCAGCGGCTTAAGCGATTTTTCTTCTTGCCCTATACGCGGGCGTGAAGGCCCGCACTACCGGTACAAGCGGATACACCAACGCGGGTAGTGCTATAGAATACTGGATTCAACAGTTCGTTCGGAGGAAGCCGGTCACTGCTCGCACCACCCCTTCGAGCAACGCCCGAGCTTTGAGCCGTTCATGAGTTCTAATGAATTACTTCTGGGATGACCAGTTTCATCTTTACCGCTCCAAGAATCCGGGTGAATTCTCCTATTCCGACGGCGTTGAAGTAGAAGAGCGTCTCCTTAGCATTGTCTCGAATGCCGGCGACCGCAGTACTTTTTCCTTGGAATTGGCGAGCTCGATTCATAACTGGCCGACCGAGTACCACTTCAGCCGGCTTCGTCACTGCCTCGTGCGACCGCTGAACATCCAGCCGGCGGACAAAGTCCTGGAACTCGGGTGCGGCTGCGGGGCCATCACGCGCTTTCTTGGGGAGGTGGGCGCCAGTGTGGTTGCAGTTGAAGGGAGCTTGCTGCGGGGGCGAGTCGCCGCGGAGCGCTGCCGGGAACTCACCAACGTTCGCGTAGTAGTGGATGATCTCCTCCGCTTCGAAACGGACGAGCTCTTCGACTGCATTCTTCTGATCGGAGTATTGGAATACGCGGGATTGTTCTCCGATAGTGACAAACCGTTTGAGGAGTACCTGCAGACGGTTACCCGCTTCCTGGCACCGGGCGGGAGGGTTGTGGTCGCCATAGAGAACAAAGTTGGCTTGAAATACTTCAATGGTTGCGCCGAAGACCACGTTGGCGTTCCATTCTTCGGAGTTCAGGACCTATACGGGCCTGGAACAGTTCGCACATTTGGCCGGCAGGAATTAATCGCGTTGCTGTCTGCGGTGGGCTTGTCCGAAGTACAATTCTATTATCCTTTTCCAGACTACAAGCTACCTTCTGTGCTTCTCTCGGAGAGCGCGCTCACGGAGCCTGGTTTTGATGCCGTCGATTTACTAACTCGTTGTCATGCTCGCGACTATACGGGCTCGCCCTATCGCGGATTCGACGAGGCGCTGGCTTTCTCTGAATTGCACACGAATGGGCTACTTAGTGAATTGAGCAATTCATTTCTTGTGGTTGCGACCCCGGAAGGTACGCCGTCGGCCCCTGCCGCGGAACTCGCATTTGCATGGTCCGTGAATCGCGCTCCCGGCTTCTGTACCCAGACAACCTTTGGTCGCCGGCGCTCTGACATAGTGGTGATGAAGAAACTTCTCACGCCATCAGCCGATAGTCCTCACCAGCTTAACGAAAACCTGACCATCACCCACAATGTGTCAGATTCTACCTATCGGCCAGGGCGACAAGAATTGTGGAGACTGCTTCGAGCGAAAGCCGTTAACGGCGATTTGGAATCGATCGTCCAGGCGCTTCGTCCATGGATGGAGTTTCTACTGCAGCGTGCGCGTATCGCCGCCGCGCCAACCGATGACGTCTTGGAGAAGCCTCGGAAGCTGGCTTCTTATGTTCTGGCCGGCTATCTCATGGACTGCACTCCCTTCAACCTTCTTAGTATAGGTACCGAGCTTGTACCTATCGACGTGGAGTGGCAAAGCGTCGACTACATTAGCTTGGGTTGGGTAATCACCCGGGGAATTTTATGGTCAATGTCGGCCGGAATGGCGTCGGGTAGAGCTTCATTGTCGCTTATGGATACGGTCCGTGGCCTCTGCAACAGTTTTGACCTCGAGGTGCGGGAGACCGACGTAGAGAGCTGGCTCGACCTGGAAGAAGATTTCCAGGAACTGGTTACAGGACTGCCCTGCGAGCCACTGACAAAAGTAAGAACCTTCGGCGGAATGGTACCGTTCGTGAGCGAGATCTCTAACCTGAAACAAAGGCTAGGCCAACGAGCGGAGCAGGTCCTCGAACTGGAGCAGGCCATTGCCGCGCGTGATGCTGACATCACTAACCTCAGAAGTATGGTGTCCGACCGGGATGAGTATATTGCAAATCTTATCCTTGAGCGAGATAAGCTGGGAAAGGAGCTATCCCAACTACAGGCGCAGGATAGTTCGTTAAAGATTGAATTAACGCAACGTACCGAGGAGCTAAGCAGCATCCTGCAGTCCCGTACCTGGAGATTGACCGCTCCGTTACGTGCCATCAGGGAGCTTCGATCTGACTCACACCCTGAGCTGGATCAGTTGAAGAAAGATAAGTTGCTGATATCGCAATCACCGTTATTTGATGTCGGCTGGTACCTGGAACAGAACCCAGATGTTGCGCAGCAAGGTGCTGACCCGGTCGACCACTACATCCATCATGGTGCTTTCGAGGGCCGCGATCCCAGCCAGGCCTTCAGTAGCAACTGGTACCTGGAACAAAACCCCGATGTACGCGCTGCAGGCTTCAATCCTCTGGTCCATTACCTGCGGTATGGAGTGGCGGAAGGTCGCCGAGCAAGCCCGCCCGCTGACCACAATGACGCCCAGTCGTCATCAAGTCCGGCTGACGTGTTCTCGTACATGTCCACTCCAGTCGATTTCTCGACCTTGCCAAAACAAGTGTTCATTGGCGTCTCAAGTCGCGGCAACTTCTTTATGGCAGAAATTGCGCGAATGATCGAGGACGCGTTCAAACAGTTGGGAGTGGACGCCATTCTCGTCAACGAATCTCAGGCTTGCGAGCTCCCGCCAAACATCTTGATGCTGGTGGTGGCGCCCCATGAATTTTTTCACCTCGGGGAGGGGCCAAAAGCATTCGAGATACTGGCAAAAACCTCTCGGCTGGTAATGGTTAATACGGAGCAACCACAGACCCAGTGGTTTGAGCTTTCGCGGCAATATCTCGGAAGTGCGATTGCGGTCCTGGATATCGATTTCGAGTCGGCCCGCCATCTTCAAGCATCCGGGCATGTTGCCTTTGCCCTGCCGCTGGGCTATAGCGAGTACATAGCTAGGACGTTCAACGGTGAGACGTTACCACCGCACGACCTATACGAATCTATTCCATCGTCCATCATCGCCCCGCTTCCGCAAATTTATTCTGACCGGCCAATCGATGTGCTTTTTATCGGAACGGCGTCGCCTCGTCGGCATGCTTTCTTTGCTAACTATGCGCCATTCTTTTCCTCTAAGAACACTATAATTTATATGCCCGATGGGCATAGCCCATTTCTATCGCAAGAACGCAGGGCGGTCGATTTTACGACCTTTGTTGCGCTCGTTAGGCGATCGAAGATACTTCTGAACATACATCGCGACAATGCCCCCTATCTGGAATGGCAACGTATTGTGACGCTCGGTATTGCGCAAAAGACCCTGATTATTACAGACCACTGTAGTCCGAATCCTTGCATTGTCCCGAATCTCGACTACCTCGACGGCCCGCTGGAGGCTTTGCCGACTTTGTGCGATATAGCCTTAGGCAATCCCGCGGCAAGCGAGCACATCGCTGCGGCCGCCTACCATAAAATGCAGACACGCTACCCCATGGACCAAATTCTCGGCCGGTGCTGGACGGTTTTGAGTAAAACCGTTGGAATACGGTCATGACTACAACTGCGCCCTTCGAGACGCTCATGCATAAGCACTCCCCTGATAGCAGGGCCCAGGTTTCTGTTGCGATTTCGTGCTTCAGGTACGGCAAGGAGGCGGTAGAAGCCCTGGCGTCAGTTCTTGTGCAGACCGAAGCAGTCCTCGACCTCATAGTCGTCGACGATTCCTCTCCCGACGACTCTGTCTCGGTCATCGAGGCATGGCTAAGAGAGAATGGCGACAGTGCCAAATTTGGGAATATTACCTTGGTGCGACATTCTGAAAACCAGGGCCTTTCGCGATCCAGGAATACTGCACTTTCCTTAGTCAATACTCCCTATGTATTTATCCTGGATGCGGACAATCAGCTGTACCCAAAGGCCATCCAGACACTGAAGCAGGCCATCGAGTGCTCAGGAGCCGCCATGGCATACTCCCTGGTTGAGAGGTTCGGGGACGAAGCCGGCATCATGAATAACTCGTTGTGGATACCGGAACAGTTTGCTTACGGAAATTACATAGATGCAATGACCCTGATCAGGACTAACGTCTTAAGGCGTCTCGGAGGATATAGGGTCATGATCAACAACTTTGGCTGGGAAGACTACGATCTTTGGTGCTCATTTGTGGATCATGGGCTTAAAGGGTGCCATGTCCCTCAAATTTTATGCCGATACAGAGTTCACAACGCATCCATGCTCAGAACTGTAACAAATCGATTTTTCTCTGAAGACAGCCGCCGGGTGCGGGAAGACTTTAAGGCGCATCACAAGATGGAGTTTTACTTCTGACCACGAAATCTCACCCACCCCGGTCGGATCAATGTTTTCGCTGGGACAAAGTAGAAGTTAGCCCTGGTATGGGACTACCTACCGATTACAGATTCAGTGGAGTTTTCTGAAAAATCAGCACGTCCTGGTGATCGTCCCAATGGCGTTCCATGTAGGCCTTAATCCTGATGGTCTCGTCATTCTCAAGGCACTTCAGCACATAAGAAGGTGCGGACAGAGAGACTCCATACGTCTTTTGCTCGAAAAACAAATCCGGCATTTCGTAATCAGCATATCCAAACCCGCTGGCACGGAATTGCGCCTCCGCAATGGCGAAGGTTTCGTCCGGAAGGTACTTCCACTTATTGTGCTGAATAAATGGTGAATGCCTGCCGTGCAGCGTGACGACCGCGATCCCCTCCGGATTAAGTAGTCTCGAGAAAAACTCCAGCGCGTTTTGAAACTGCGGCGCTGTGAAGTGCGTCAGAAGTGAACCACACCAGATCAAATCGAACTTGACCCCGAAGTCCAGGTCGTCGAAGTGCTCTTTCGACTTAACCGGGGTTGCACCCAACTCCCGGGCACAGAAATCAATACGATCCTGGTAAAGGTCGCAGGCGTAAAGCATGGCTCCAGGAAAAGCTGCTCGCAAGTGGCGAGTTACGCGCCCAAACCCCGACGGCATGTCCAATATTGACTGGACGCCAGTTACGCGGCAAAGGAGCATGGCTTCAAAGATAATTTCCAATGCATTTGCGCCGACCGCGAAGTAGTGGACCTTCTCGCCGTCCCAGGCAGCATTGACCATGTCATCACCGGAATATACCTGGCGGGAGAAGGATCGCGATTCATAATCGATATCTAGTTGACGAATGGCGGATAGTGCGTCGCTAAAGGTCTTGGTCGTCACTTATACCTCTTTGTGTCGAATGTGCTCGACGGCAGCGAGCGCCACGGTCTTCCGGCGCAAGTATTTCTCTTACGATCTCGCGTCCCTACATTTTCATGACTGAGGCTTCAACCTCTGCCGACGAAAGGCGCCTTGCCGATACTCGCCGGCGCATTGTCCGTGGCAGGATTTCCCCGAATATCGTAAGAATGACAATGCCCCAGCTCAGTGTCAGCAAGCCGATGTATCCCCTGGGCTCATATTGAAACAGGACTGTATTCTCCCCGCGACTCACGGGAATCGCACGAAAGAGAAAGTTCGCGCCGGCAATCTCCACCGAGCGACCGTTGACGGTCGCATGCCAGAAGGGGGCCCACCGATCAGTAACCAGTAGCCATCCGTCCTCAGTCGCGTTGTATACAAACGCTAGATGGTTGGCAGTATATGTGAGCAATGCAATGTTGGCAGGAGACATCGAGGAAGCGTCGCGCACCGGCTTGTCATTCTTCTCGGCAGGCGGAGAGGTCGGATGTGCTTGTGCCAGCATCTGCTGAGGAGAATGCAATATCAAAGGTGGAATGCCGAGATCATGGCTGGTTCTTACAAATTCGTCAAAAGTCTTTTGGTTGGGCGGTAACCATAGCGGACGGTCGGAAAACCAGATCCGCTGGGTTCCAACTGCGGTTTGGTTGAGCACGGGATCAGCCACATATGCTTGAAAAAATGGATTGACCATTCCGGTATCATTGGCAAAAACAGGGACTTTGAGGACAACATTGCGGTTATGCTGATAGCGTCCAAGGTCGTCGGGAGGAAATAACTCTCGATCCAAACCACCCGGTGTAAGATCCAGACTCTTCACATGTCTGGAAGTCATAATATGCCACCATGGAAGAGTGGCCGGCGTATACATGGTGGCAGCGCCGGTTTTCAGTGACGAAGTTGCATCGTAAATACTTAACACGACCAGAGCCGCCACCATCAGCCGGTAGGAAATATCCCTTCTCCATCGCAGGACAAACACAATTACCATGGACAACCACATTAAGAGAAATACGCTGGTGGGGTGCTTTACGCCGCTAAGCCTGAGATGCGCAGTTTTCAATATCCAGACGTACGACATAGCGGCCACTGTAGCAACCATACCCGATACGACAAAAAACAGGCCGCGGCTGCGTTGGTCTCCAGCCGCCTGAGCTGTCTCTACGTCACGCGACCCATATGCAGCTAATACACAACATCCGACAATCGCGTACGCGCTGAAAAGTGATGGGAACCGAAAGTACCGCGTTGGAAGAACGAGATCATAGACCCAACCACGCACTGGCAGGTGATTACCAACCGCGCATGCGAGGAAGAACAGAATGATGGCGCCAATCCACAAGCGCCATTTATATCGTCTGATGAGAGCACACGTGGCCAGCGAAATTACCAGCACTCCCATGTAGATACTGCTCATGGAAATGTCGGTTTCGGGCCAGATACCGCCTGGAGGCATGTTTAATAGATAGAGAAACGGACTTGCGAAGGTGCCCAACGCCTGCGGCGGCAAGGGGTCGACCAAGGCATAGCTACGACTGATACCTCCCGCGCGGCTCGTGTAGCCCTTGGTGTAGACGAGAAAACCTACGTACGAGGGGCTCATTACAGCCACCCCTATCACGCTAAATAGGCAGAGGCCCGCTAGAATAAACAGCAAATTCTTTCTTCTACTGCTTGGCGTGGGAGAATCCATGTCGCTGGCGCCGAGCCACACCCGGCCAACGCCCCACAGTCCCAGGAACATTGGGTCCATAATGATTAGCGCGGGATAGCCGCCCAGCGCCGACAGACCCCAAAGAACTCCCGCCGGGACCATGTCCCAGTAAGACTTTCGCGTGATAGCAACATCAAATCTCCAAACAATCCAAGGCACAAACGAAAAAGAATAGAGAATTGTTGTATGTTGCCCGTGTCCGGTATAGAAGCCGCTGGCGACGAAGCCGAGGGCAGCAACTAATCCGCCCCACGGAGGACACTTTAGATGGCGGCAGAGCAACAGCATCCCAACGCCACCAAATATCCAGAACGTGATCCAATAAGCCACAAATCCGTGAAGGGGATTCTTGGTAATTAGTCCGAATGCAAGAAGAACCGGAGAAGCCGCGCCGGCTTGAGGATCTGCAAAATCGGGTGAACCCGCATCCATCCATGGGTTCCAGAGAAAGAGTTCCGCAGCCTTTGTGTAGTCTGCGACGAGAGAAAATAATGGGCCATAATAAGCATCTGCGTCCCACAAGGGCCCTGCTTTTCCACGTACCAAGTCTGAATTGCCAATCACAACAACCGCGGCGAGCACACATGCGGCCAGGAACCACGCCGTCTTAGCGTTGCTGAAAGCCCGTGGGGCAGAAGGCACTCTAAATCTCCAAATACTAGAAGGCAATCAAAATTCGCGCACTGCAAGACAAACTAGCGACAGAGTATCGCCACACTCGAGCTTTGCAATTCAGCGTACGCACTCCATGATCAAGTGGGTGTAAGGGATTCGCAGCACGTCCGTTCGTAGATGCGGAATGACCTGTGGGAAGCAGCTATGGGCCAGATCAACGTATTGCGCTTCCGTGCGAACGTATTGCCCGCGGTCGCGTGACAGCAAATAGCGCTCAACCCGAGATTGGCCGGGAGTGTAGCATCCGTCATTGGTAATAAGCCGGCCGCCAGGTTTTAGAGCGGCATAACCGAGACGAAAGAGATCACGCGCCTCATCGTCATCGAGATGATGTGTCAATCCGAGGGCCAAGACGATGTCAAACGCTCCCAGTTCGGCTACGTTGTGATGGCTGACACGTTCGCAAACGAATTTTGCGCGATGGCCGTAGCGTTGCTTCGCGGTATTGATATAGGAATCGTTGACGTTGACTCCAAGATACTGACACTCGGGTAAGAACGGCAGCATGTTCCCGGGACCGCAACCAATATCGAGAATATGATCGGAAGGACGGGCGCGGATGTACTCGTTAACCAGCACACGGCTGCGATAATTCGCACCGATCAAGCGATGATAGAGCTCATAAAAATAAGGCCGATCGAGAATCGGTCGTACCAGTTCAATCATCGGGAACTCGCATCGCCCTTAGTGGCGAACACCGCGTATTGGCCCCCTAGGGGCAGGTTGCGCAGCCAGCTTTCGACCCCATCTCCCATCTGGCGGTAAAGGAACTCGGGTAAGTAGAGGAAGTACTGAGATTCCTGATGAGAAAACCCGGCCTCCTGCATCAAGGCGCGGCTTTCGCGTTGCGTCAGGAGAATGGCCTCAGCATCTACCGGAGTGCGGCTCACGATGAGACGGGTAGCGGGATTGTACGGATTATGCTCGATGATCACGAAGACTCCACCGGGCTTCATGACACGCTTGATCTCGCGGCTGAGAGACTGCCTGGCCGGCGGCGGTACATGATGATAAACACAGACGGCGGTAATGAAGTCGAACTCGTCATTCTCATAAGGAATAGTGCCAAGTTCCTTCTGCACGCGAATGTCAATGCCTTCGGCAGCCCCGAGCATTCCAGCAGAAGGGTCGCAGCCGGCCACGCTGGCGAAGTCGTCATGCAGCAAGGTGACCAACTCGCCCTTGCCGCATCCCACATCCAGATATCGCATGGATCGGGTAGGCATGTCATGGCGACGGCAAAATGCCCTAATCAAGTCTCGCTTGCGCTCGTGAAAAAAGCGTGAGCCCTTGCCGAAACGATCGCGAATAGGGTCTTTCAGCAGTTCCTCATAGGAATCCGCATATTGATCGAATTCAGGACTACTCATGATATTTACTGTTGCCGAAGATCGTAACTGCGGTTGCGAAACGGCTCGCCCTCTTAAGGATACATGTTCGTGGAGACATTCGTTCAATGAGTGAATCACGGCTGCCGACGAACTTCAGCATGATAGTGGTGCGCGAGAACAGCAGGCCTCTCTGAGGCGGGGGCATGATCGACATTGACGGTGCTGGCGACCAGGTACAGCGGGCGCCCCTTTGACTGCTCGTAAATCTTGCCGACGTATTCTCCGACGATGCCGATACTCATCAGAGTCGCACCGCCTAACAGACTGACCAATACCGTCAACGACGACCAACCAGGGACCGCGTACCAGTGAAAAATATGCGCCAGGGTCGCGCGGACTGCTTCTTCAACGCCGAGAAGGGTTGCAACGGCTCCCAGCAACACACTCATACGAAGAGGAAGTGCTGAAAAGGACGTAGCTGCGGTCCACGCAAATGCCAGCATCTTGCGAAACGGATATTTCGTGGTGCCGGCGACTCTAGGCTCTCGCTCATACGGAACCCCAATCTGCGCATACCCGACCCATGCGACCATTCCCCGCAAGAATCTATGAGTTTCGCGCAACTGGCGCAGGCCGTCGAGGCAATGACGGGAGAGCAGTCGAAAATCACCCGAGTCGGTGGGCAAATCTTTATAGACCATGCTGCGCATGATCCGATAAAAGAACCAGGCAGTGAACCGCTTGAAACTTGATTCCCCAGATCTGGCCACGCGTCGTCCGTAGACTACATCGTAGCCCTCGCAGTAACGCGCAATCATCTGGTGAATTACTGAAAGAGGATCCTGAAGGTCGGCATCGATCAGGACTACCGCGTCGCCCGAGGCATAATCCAACCCGGCAGTGGCTGCATTCTGGTGCCCGAAGTTGCGCGACAGGTTGATGACCTTGACGCGCGGATCTTCGTAAGCCCACGCCACGATCTCAGACAACGTGCGGTCTTTGCTGCCGTCGTTGACCAGTATAACTTCAGTCTCGCCTCGCACCTCGGACAAAAACGGTGTAAGCGCTGCGCGCAGATGGGCGATCACCGATTCTTCGCTGTACATGGGCACAACGATTGATAACAGGGGTGGGTAGCCGCGGGGCTGCAGAAGTTGCACGTCGTTATTTTGCACTTGCATCAGTGCCAGCAGAGGCAAATTTCGTATAAGTTTAGCACGAACCGGAATGCCCCTAAATCGCAATTCTATGCCTCATCGCGGCCCTGCTCCTGACCATTTTCCGGCACTGTGGTAGTCGCCCACAGCAGGATGACCGAAACTGACGGCGTCCGGGTTGTGATTCTGCTCAGTGGTGGTTTGCGTTAACTGCGATTTACGATTGTCAAGGCGACGAACACTCGGCGGGTGAGCAGTTCCGCCTGGCTTGGGCGGGGCAACGCAAAGCGTGTTCCATTCACTTTGCGAAGTAGCTCGAGATGTCCAGCAGAAGTTGCGTCGGACTGGAAGCGTACGCATCGATGGAGAGATTATTCGTCGGGACAATTGCCATGTTCGAGCTGATCGCTCCGTCCGACGCGTTCAAAGTGGAAGCCAGTGGGCGTGGCTGTCCGTCGGGCCACAAGGTCAAGAATCCTAACGAGCCTTGCGGCACGACGGCTGCGTTCAGAACATAGGCAAGTGCTGCTGGTGAGACGTCACAGGGACTATGCGCGACGTTCACGGTGTGTTCACCACCGAATGCACCCGAGGTCTTGCGTGTGTCCAGCACGCGACAGGGCGCCGTCGAATAGAGCGAAAGCCCTCCCGGCCCTGGTGGTGCGAAATAGCCGTTGATGTCGATCACCAGATCGGCATCCTGGCTGGGATAGGTGCTGATCTCTCCGTTTTGTCCTGCCGGCACGATCGCCGCGTTTGCCGTGACTGTGCCGGTTGGAGCGTTAAGGGTCGAGACCAGAGGTTGGCTCTGTCCCGTTGGCCACACCGTTAGATAACCGAGCGGGGATCCCTTCCGAGGTATGGCGGTAAAGTTAAGCGAATATGCAACCGCGGCGCCCGGAATACCACAGGAGGTTGCATTCAACAGGGGAAAGTCTCGTTGCTGGCCACCGTATAAGTAGGGTCCACCCAGTGGACCGTATGCGGCACGGGTGTCAACTAAACGGCATGGCGTCAAGGGAAAGAATGCGTAAGCCGAGGGATCGGGCGCGCGCACGAAGTACCCGTCAATATCCAGCACCAGGTCGGTCGTATTGCTGGCATAGACCCGAACGGCTCCGCCCGCGCCCGCCGGCACGATCGCGGCGTTTGCTTTGACCCTTCCGTCTAACGAGTTCAGGGTGGAAACTACTGGCTGGTCCTCTCCCGTGGGCCAGACGGTTACATACCCCAATGCTCCGCGAGGAACGACTGAAACGTTTAGCGAGTAGGCTGCAGCGGTCGAGGGGATTCCGCAGGCCAAATTGTTTGTGACAGCGAAGTCGCGGGAGGTCCCACCGCTTATCGCCGGCCCCCCAAATGGCCCGCTGGCACGCCGGGTATCGACTACGCGACAAGGTATAGCGGGAACAAATTGCAGCGCAATAGATGATCGACCGCCGGCGATCACCGATACCGTATTGCTGTTCAGATTGCCGACATAAATTTTATTGCCCGCAGGATCAACCGCCAGAGCGTACGGATTCCATCCGACCAAGACTGCGCTGGTGGAATTTGTGGTCCCGTCGATCATGGTCACGGTCCCGTACCACACGTCATTGGAAACATAGATCTTGTTGGTTACAGGGTCGACGACCAACGGTCCGGGGGCGCTACCGACGGGGACCGTCAGAGTGGAGTTTGTTGCGCCGTCGATGACGGTCACCGTTCCATCGCCCGCGTTCGCAACATAAACTTGGTTGGTCACCAGGTTGACCGCCAGGGAGCTGGGAAGTGAACCTACTGAAACCAAGGTTGTGGAATTGTTCCAGCCATCGATCACAGTCACTGTTCCGGCGCCTTGGCCGGAGGCACTGCTCTGGTTAGCAACATAAATTTTGTTAGTCAAAGAGTTGACGGCCAGGGCCTTGGGATTGGTGCCCACCGGGACTGTCGTCGTGGTGCCGGTCGCGCCGTCTATCACCGTCACCGTGTTGCTGTTTAAATTGGCGACATAGATTTTGTTGGTCAACGCATTGACACTTACCGCGGAAGGAAAGTTTCCGACGGCTATGGTGGATGTCGCATTGTTTGCTCCGCTGATCACCGTCACCGTGTGGTCGAGGTAGTTGGCCACGTAAATATTGTTGGTTGCGGAGTTAGCGGCCAAGGCCTGGGGCGAGGCTCCCGTTGCCACCTGAGTCGTGGAACCCCACGTTCCGTCGATCACGGTGACGTTGTTGCTTCTCTGGTTGGCGACATAAATCCTATTGGTCGCCTGGTTGATTGCTACGGCAGTGGGATAAGCCCCAACGGGAATAGTTGCCGTGGAATACGTAGCTTCATCGATTACGGTCACGTTGTTGCTGTTGTGGTTCGCGACATAAAGTTTGTTATTGGCCGGGTTGAGGGCGAGTGCCGCCGGTTGTGCTCCGGTCGCGACGGTGGTTAATAACGTCTGGGAATTCGCTGACAGCCCGGCACATGTGACCGCATAGACAAGAAGGAATAGGACACCACCGCGCGTCATTGGCACACGCTTCCTTCCCGAGGGTCTTGTCGGATCGTGGCGCGACGACATCTCAGGCTCCCGCGTCAACGGCCGGGGAGAAACCTGAGCGCATGTCAACGCCGTGAGGACTCGACTTCGCGTCGAGCGCTTGGCCTTATCTCAAACGATAGCACCGCGCAAACGCGGAAAAAAGACTCGCGCTATCCGCGTTGGCCCAAAACTGTAATTTTGTATCAATTCGGGAATAGGGGCGGACCTCCGATTTAGCTATAAATCGCTCCGCGACAAGAATCCTGTGTAGGAAGACGTATGAGTGAATGTGCGCGGCGAAAGATGGCCACGATCTATCAGAGTTTTGTCGCACCGGCAGGCTTGCAATGAGGATCGTCGCTCGCAGTCACGCAGATACGGCCGATGTTTTCGGAGTTGGCCAGAGCTATCGTACAATCGTGAAAACAGGCTGTTTTAATGCCGCGGAGGGATGTGTGAGCGGTTGAAACAGGCGGTCTTGAAAACCGCTGTACTCGAAAGGGTACCGGGGGTTCGAATCCCTCTCCCTCCGCCATGCGCTCTGAACTGCAGAGAAGTTTGCCTGCGTTGCTGCTGAAGCGCGAGTGAAAGGCCGGTAATTCGCAGCATTCTGCAACATCACTCAAACCGTTCCAAACGATGCGGTGCAGACGGGCCCGCCATGCGAGATGGCGGCAATGCGTGGGCTCAGTTTTCCAAGTCGGCCAGGCGGCAGATAAATCCCCATCCGCCGCCGAGTTCGCTAATCGCCAGCATCAGTTCATTGCTACCCTTCTTCAAGGGAAGGTAGACGGCGTCGTTTTCCGGATTCACTATGCCCAGAAAGCCTGGGGCGCGGAAACCCTGGGCGCTGCGACCGCGATAGAGAATCTGGCCGTTCAGGAATAGGCTGACGTCGTCGCTATAGCCGATATAGAGCTTCTTGACCTGGTCGCGGTCGGATTGAATAGTGGTTCTCGCATAGAGGACTTTCATTCCCGGCTGGGGCTCCAGACGCTTGGAAAAATCGGTCTGAAAGGTGACGATCGGATGTGGGGCTTCGCGATAGCGATAGAGAACCACAAACCCGGGTGGCTCGGCCTCCACGTCCTGCCACGGAATGGCTGCAACCTCAGCGGGCGAGAGTGGACGCTCCAGATTGCGCGCGAGCGCATCGTAGGAAGGCGATATGCTCCAATTGGTCAGCGTGCCTGGCGGTATCGGCGGCGGGTGCCGCTCCCACGGCGCGTCGGGGGTTGGCCGTATTTCGAAGTTCGCGAAATAAGTTGCGCCCGTCAATGTATATAGGGCTACCTGGCCCTTCCGTACGCCGCTCTTCAGATCGTTCATCACCAGCACGGGTTTATCCATGTCCTTGACATAGAGAGTGGCCTGCGCTCCTGCCACCTCCAGGCGAAGGTGGAACCATTCATTCTTCGGAATATCAACCGCGCCGGTGAAACCTGGCCCGTTGTAGATTTGCCAGTTGCGGCCAGTATTCAGGACAGGCGTGTACTGCAGGGCGTCAGGAAGGCCCGACTTGTGCTGGCGGAGATATAGCTCTTCGTAATTGGCACCCTCTTTGTCGATGCGAAACATGAACCCGAAAAACCCTCGCTTGGCCGGGGTGGAGACATCCACGTCGATAACGGCGTCGCGCATTTCGAAGTCCTTCAGAATGGCCGCTCCGCCATCGATTAAGAGGCATTTGCGGCCTTGATATTCAACCAGACTGGCGTGCTCCTGCAGTTCCCAATGCGCGGAGTCGGCGGGAGCCGAGAGCGCTGGCCGGGTTTGGCAAAAGGCCACGCAGGCACAGCAAAGAGTAATGCCACACAGAGCGAAATATCGATGCATAGCTAGCCTCCATTGCGCAACGGATGGTCATCCGTAAGAGACCGCAGGCTTAGCCACGGCGTTGAGCGAACATCCACTTCACCAGGTCCGGTTCGGTGTAGGCCCACTCCCACACTTCATGGTCGACGCCGGTGTACTCGGTATAGAGTGGATGACCGCCTGCTTTCCTTCGAGCCGCGATGCGGGCGCGCGAAACGGTCACTGGCACGGTGTGATCGGATTCTCCGTGGAACGCCCACAGCGGCGTGTCAAGCGATCCAGTGCCATCGTCGAGCGAGACACTGCCGCAGCAGATCACGGCGGCGGCGAAGAAGCGAGGACGATAGGCGATGATATTCCATGTGCCCGCGCCTCCCATCGATTGACCCGTGACATAGATCCGGCGTTCATCAATCGGGAACTCCCGGCACAACGAGTCAACCACTTCCAGGGCCACTCGATTCCCATCGCCCAGGCCGGACAGCACTTTTGGCTGTCCCTGCGTCGCCTGCGTCAGATCGTAGCGGACCCATCCCCGGTCGGTTTGCGGAACTACCACGTAGCAGGGAAACTTCTTCTGATTTTCAGGGAGCAGCCACACCCGCGTACCGAAGATATTGCCAAGGCCCAGTTGCTTCTGATTGTCGTCGCCTAACCCACCACTGCCATGTAGATAGAGGATGAGCGGCAATTTTCCACCCGCCCCCGGCCGAAATAACCGATAGGGCATCACCCAGTCACTCTTATGCGTAAACGCCTGGTACTTGTTTTGCAGTCCATCGGATTGCTTCTCGAAGGCTGCAATCAAAGCGGTCCGCTCCGGCGATAGCGGAGAACCGGGCGCAAGTGCAGGAGGCTGCTCATCCCTGGCCGCCGACGCGTGAGGATTCGGGGGTATCGCAAGGCTAAGACTTGCTTGAGCTGCGAGCCACGCTCCCGCGGTTGTCGTCGCCAGGGTGCGAATTGCCTCTCGTCGACTAATTTCGCGATGTGACATGTCTTCCGGCCCGCGATCGGTGTTGAACCCAAACCGGTGGACGATTTGATCAAAGAATGGGTAGCAGACCTGGGACAGAATGCTCCTGCCAGGTGATTACCCTGCAAAAGGAATGGATACTTGGATTAGCTATAGCGGTCCCTCAATAGATGTATCCGATTTGTAAAGGTAGTGCGGCGCTTTCAGCGCCGCGTTCCGCCTCGGCCAAACACCCGCACTACCCGTACGGGCGGATACACCCATCTGGGAGGTGTTCTAGCGTCGCTTAAGAGCTTCCAGCTCATCCAGAGTGCGGGGCCAATCCGATTTCAGCAAACGCGACAAGCTACGATCGGCGAGTATCTTTCCACCGGTCTGGCAGCGGGCACAATAATTCGTTTCCTTATCGGCGTAACGGATACGCTGAATCTTCTCGCCACACCTCGGACACGGCTCACCGAATCGTCCATGGACCGCCATGTCTTTGCGAAAGGCTGTGACCTTCTCAGGGAATCCGGCGCCAGCTTCGGCCCGCAGCCGCTTCGTCCACTCCTCCAGCGTGTAGCGCGTGGCTGTGAACAGCCGCTCCCACTCGTGCTGCTGCAGTTTCTGCGTCATCATGATGGGAGATAGGTGCGCCGCGTACAGGATCTCGTCCGAATATGCATTGCCGATACCACTTACGAAACGCGGATCGGTGAGAGCGCGCTTCAGCGTATGGTTTTCCTTTGTGAGCGAGGTGCGAAATGCGCTGAGGTCGCTGGTGAAAACGTCGATCCCTCCTGGATCAAGGGAGCGAAGAGCTTCCTCACTTCCAAGCACATGCAAGGAGGCGCGGCGCTTCGCCCCAGCTTCGGTCAGCACGAGAGAACCGTTGGGAAAATCGAAGGCCGCCAGGGTGTGTCTACCTGCCAACTTTGCTTCCGGGGGTCGCCAATGCAGCCGGCCGGCGATCATCAGGTGAAGCACCAGCCAGAGATCGCCTTCCAGACCTATCGCGATGCGTTTGCCGATTCGCCGCACCTCGCGAACCTCGCGGCCCTCCGCACTGGCAATGGGAGGCTCCACGGTACGAAGCAGGAAGGCGCTCGCGAGTCGCACAAGGATTAGCCGCTGTCCGACGATGCGGTCTTCGAGCGCACTTATATAAGCGGCAATGTCCGGCAACTCCGGCATAGATACCAGCTTGCCCGCGACAGGTTTACCTTTGCAACTGCGGTAGCGAAAATGCGCGACTTCCTCGGCGCTGTTTCACAGGACTCGGCACGAAGAAGCGGGTCGTGGATGGCTGTTCCTTGACACCACGTCCGGCATTCTCTACGTTTACTTACGCGGTCGATGCCCTATGCCAACGCGCATCAAGTTCGTATTGCTGACAGTGCTGATAGCAGGGTGCTGTTTCTTCGCATGGGCAGATAAGATTCCCGATATCCGCCCGCAGGGTTACGTCACGGATCTTGCGCGCGTCATTGATCCCGCGACCAAGACCAAGCTGGAGACGCTGTGCGCCGAGGTCGAGCAGAAAACAGGGGCGCAAATTGCGGTCGTGACCGTAAACTCCCTCGACGGCCGCACCCGGGAAGATTACGCTGCCGATCTCTACAAACAGCTCGGTGTTGGTTCGAAGAAAGAGAACCGCGGTGTCCTGCTTTTGCTGGCGCCCAAGGAGCGCCAGTACAAGATCGAAGTGGGCTACGGCTTGGAGCCCGTCATTAACGACGCTCGCGCGGGGGACATCGGCCGCGAGATGGTGCCCGACCTGAAACAGGGCGACTACAGCGGCGCTGTGCTTGTCGGTACGACCCGCATTGCCCAACTGATAGCGGCGGACAAGGGTGTGCAGTTGACTGGGGTGCCCGCCTATCAGCCACGCGCCCCCGCATCGGAGACGCCATGGTGGATTCCGGTGCTGATCATCGTGATCATCTTCCTCATCGTCCGTGCGTTTTCGCGCGGATCGCGAGGCGGCGGTCGCGGTCCACGATCGGGTGGAGGCGGATCCGCTTTGCCTTGGCTTCTGGCGGGTAGCGCTCTGGGAGGCCGAGGCGGCAGCTGGGGCGGTGGCTTTGGCGGCAGTTCCGGAGGCTACTCCGGGCGGAGGCGGATTTGGGGGCTTCGGAGGCTTCGGTGGCGGACTGAGCGGTGGTGGCGGCGCGGGTGGCAGTTGGTGAACTACCGCGCCGGTGGAGTAACGATCTATGAAAAAACCGGAAGGCAAACTGCAGGAACTCGTGACGCGATTGCAGCAGGCGTGCGGCGACAATCTAGTTTCCATCGTTCTGTATGGATCCGCAGCGCGCGAGGACTTCCACGAGCAATTCTCAGACGTAAACGTAATGGTCGTGTTGCAGCACCTACGGCCGGATGCGTTTGCGTCCATCTCGGCAGTCCTGCGCTGGTGGAGTCGCGAAGAGAAACTGCGACCGCCGATGATCATGACGCTCGAAGAGCTGCGAGAATCCGCCGACGTGTTCGCCATTGAGCTGCTCGATATTCAGCGCTCGCACAAAACGCTTTTTGGCCAGGATGTAGCGGCCGCCATCGATGTCCCCATGAACCTGCACCGGGTGGAGGTGGAACATGAGTTGCGAACGACACTTCTACGCCTCCGCCACCACTTGCTGCTGAGCCCTGACAACGAAGAGGAACTCCGCGCCGTACTAGCGAAGTCGATCACTTCGGTGCTTACGCTATTCCGGCATGCATTGATTGCGTTGGGAGAGAATCCGCCACACGAGAGGCCGCAGTTGCTGGAAAAAACCGGCCAGGTCTTCGGATTTGACGTGCAGCCTCTGCGGTCAATCCTGGAGTTGAGGAACGAAGGGGCTCATCCGGAAAATGTACACACGTTGTACCATGCTTACATGAGTGCGATTCAACGTGTCGCTCATGAGCTGGATGCTCGCGTACCCAAGCGTCAACTGCAAAAATTGACTTAGATAATCGTCGGTTAATCGAATCAGCCGGGAGAGATTGGCATGAAAACAGGAATCATCGTCCTCATCATAATTGTGTTGTTGGCGTTGTGGATTGGCGGCACCTTCATTAGCCATCGTAATGAAATGGTGCGCAAGCGCGAAACCGTAAACGCGGCCTGGGCACAGGTGGACGTCGTTCTGCAGCGCCGGTCCGACTTAATCCCGAACCTGGTTGAGACGGTAAAGGGGTTTGCCACGCACGAAGAGAAAGTCTTCGGCGATATTGCTGCTGCACGTGCTGCGATGGCGGGAGCGAAGACGCCGCAGGATAAGATCGCGGCCAACGGTCAACTTGACTCAGCTCTCAGCCGTCTGCTGGTGGTGGTTGAGAACTACCCGCAACTTCGGTCCAACGAAAACTTCCTGCGTTTGCAGGACGAGCTGGCAGGCACGGAAAATCGGATAGCGATCGAGCGCCGCCGCTACAACGAGACGGTGCAGGATTACAACACCTATATCAGCCTGTTCCCGAATAATATTGTCGCAAGCCTCTCGGGATTTACCCGTAATGACGCGTACTTCAAGACTGACGAAGGAGCACGACAGGCTCCGAAGGTGAATTTTGGTACGCCGGCACAACAACCGGCTCTGGCACCGGCGAAATAAAACCGGATGAGCTATAGCGGTTCCGCGATAGATGTATCCGATTTGCACGGGTAGTGCGGCGCTTTAAATTGGATTATTCACGAGGAAGTCACGCTGCCTTCTGCTGGGAGAACAGATGAATAATCCAGCTTCAGCGCCGCGTTCCGCTTCCGTCAAACATCCTGCTTAAGCCGCTGAGGTCGTCGACCTCAGCGGCTTAAGCGACTTTTCTTGTTGCCCTATACGCAGGCCTGAAGGCCCGCACTACCCGTACGAGCGGATACACCAATCTGGGAAGTGCTCTAGACACATGGTTGCTCGCTGGCCTGCGCGCTGCTGGTCGCAACGGCAACCCCGCAGGCGGCGCGATCGAACGCCTGCTCCAAATCAGCCAGCAGATCGTCCACGTCTTCGATTCCCACGGACAGGCGAACCAGGTCCGTTGTCAACGAACGTGCCTGCCGAGCTTCGGCGGGAATGCTCGCATGGGACATGCAGCCAGGCAAGCTGATTGAGGAATTCACGCTGCCGAAGCTCACGCTAATGCGAAACAACTGCGTCGCCTCCACTACTTGCTTCGAGATCGCGAACGAACCTGTCTCAAAGCTGATCACCGCCCCGGCTCCGCGCGTCTGGGCAGCGTGCAATTCGTGACCCGGATGGCTTGCCAAGCCGGGGTAATGCACGCGCTGGACAGCAGGATGCGCGCACAAGAAGTTCGCTACCTTCAGCGCATTCGCCTGCTGGCAATCGAGACGTAGCTTAAGTGTCTTCACTCCCCGCAGGAGAAGATAGCAATCGAAGGGACCCAGCGCGGCGCCTTCTCCGTTCTGGATGAAGTAGATTTGCTCGGCAAGGTCGGCCCGTTTTACTGCGACGACCCCCGCGGTCACGTCGCTATGGCCGCACAGATACTTCGTCGCCGAGTGCACGACGATGTCGGCTCCCAGATCAAGCGGATTCTGCAGGTATGGCGACATCGCGCTGCTATCCACGCACAACAGCGCGCCGTGCTGGTGCGCCAGATCGGCCAGCTTTCGGATGTCTACGATTCGCAGCAGCGGGTTGGTTGGGGTCTCGATGTAAAGCAGCTTGGTTCGAGAAGTGATCTGCGAGGCGAAAGTCTCGACGTTACACGCATCGGCATAACGGACGGTCACGCCGGTGCGATCCAGAATTCTGGAGAACAGTCGATAGGTTCCACCGTACAGATCATCGCCGGCAAGGATTTCGTCGCCCACCGAGAGCAATCGCGCCACGGCGCTGATCGCTGCCAGTCCGCTGGAGAAACAGAATGCACGGTCGGCATTCTCCAGGCGCGCCAACAGATCTTCAAGCACGGTACGGGTTGGATTACCGCTGCGCGAGTAGTCGTAGCGACCGAAGGCGTCCGCTTCCTCTTGCTCGAAGGTTGCGGTCTGGTAGATAGGGGTCGCAATCGGCCGGAACGGATCCTCCGGACAGGCATTGAAAGTAAGAAGTCGGCTGGCGAATTTCATGAGGCCCTCCCGGCGGCAAAACATTCATCGGCAACATTCAACTGCGAGGCGCGGTAGACATCGCATACGTCAGCCATTACCGACACTGCGGTGGGCCATCGTCCGGCGCCTTTGCCTCGCACCTGCACCACGTCGCCGTTCTGCGATTCGATTTCCAGGCAGTTCTCTTCATTGATGGTTTGCGCAAAAGAGTGCGTCTGCGCCACGAGTTGCGGAGCAATCCGCGCTCGCACACCAAACTTGTCCTGGCTCAGGGTCGCAACCAGACGGACGGAGTGACCTGACCGTGCGGCCTCCTGCACTGAGTCGCTATCGAAGTGCTCAATGCCGGTGCGTTCGATTTCGGCGGGATTCAGCCATGCCCCGAAAGCCGTCTGGGCCAGCAGCGCCAGTTTGTGCGCGGCATCGCTGCCGTCGAGATCTGAAGTTGGATTCTGTTCCGCGAATCCCAGCCGCTGCGCTTCCGCGAGCGCTGCCTCGCGACTCAGGCCTTGGGCAAGACGGTCGAGGATGAAATTGGTGGTCCCGTTCACCACACCGTGCAAGGTGCGGATGCCGCTGCTTTGCGCGATGCGGCCCACTTGCTCCAGCATCGGCACACCACCGCCGACGGCTGCCGAGTACAACAACTGCACGCCCGCGAAGTCAGCAATTCGGCGAAGCTGCTTGCCGTTGCGGCTCACCACCAGCTTGTTTGCGGTAATAACGTGCTTGCCCGCCTTCAGCGCCGCTTCAATCAATTCCTTCGCCGGCGACAGGCCGCCGATCAATTCGATGATCACTTCGCAGTCAGAATTGACGACCTCCCATGGGTCGTGCGTAAGCAACTCGGACGGAATGCCGTCCTCGCGATCCAGGTGACGGACGGCGACTTGCCGGACGGCGAACGTCTCCGGATGAGCTGCGAGTGTGCGATAAACTCCGAGTCCCACTGTGCCTGCCCCGAGCAGTCCGATACGCAACGGGGCAGCGGACGGAAACTCGTCGGCAAACGATATGGGGAGGCCGCAGATGAGGGTTGGCGAGTCAGAATTGAGCGTCGCCACTTCAATGGTGAGCCCGTGCTGTTCGGCAAACTCGATCGCTCTCGGCTGCACCACACCATTGCCGACGCGCACCGCCTGCGTCCAGGTGACAGTGCTATAGCGACGCGGGACGTTGACGGTGTCGGCCGGGTCGTATTCGAAGATTCCGTTGACATCTTTTATCAGCCGGCAGCGTTCAGCCCCTAGATGATGAGCGACGAAGACGGCGGTCAAATCAGAACCGCCGCGTCCCAGGAGGGAGAGCGTACCGTCTTCCTGGCGCCCGACGAACCCGGGCACCACCGCTACTGAGGCATTTTCTAAAATGCTCAGCAGCCGCGGAACGTCGATGCCGCAAGGCTCCGCGTTCAAGAGTGGGCCATGGGTTTGCAGGCCGAGTCGGACTTCATCCACAACCGCGGACTTTATTCCGGAGCGTTCGAGTGCAAGCGTCAGTAGCGATGCTGACATAGCTTCGCCAGTCGCGACTAACGTGGCGACGGCTTGGTCACTCAGGCCGGAACCGTAGGCTTGCGCACGTGCCAGCAAACCATCGGTGGTCGACCCAATCGCCGAAACGACCGCAACCACGCGGTGGCCATCGCGAGTCCAGCGATAAATTTCCTGGAGAGCCTTGGAGAGATCAGCCTCGCAGCCCAGCACTGAGCTGCCAAACTTCAGAACAGTTATCGGGTAGTGACGCATGACGCCCTCCCCGCTTTTTCGGTTGCGATTGCCAAGGCCTGTTCCAGGTCGGCAATGATGTCTTCCGGGGACTCGAGGCCAACCGAGAGCCGTATCAGGCCATCGGTAATGCCAATCTTTTTTCGAGTTTCTGCGGGCACATCGCCATGTGTCATGGAAACCGGATGGGTGATTAGCGTTTCGACCGCGCCGAGGTTCTCGGCCAGCGAGCAAAGCCGCACGGAGTTCATTAGTTCGATGGCAGCCTCGGCCCCGGCTGTGATCTCGAAGGCGAGCATGCCCCCATGCGCCAGGTGCTGGCGTTCCGCCAACGCCTTCTGCGGAAACGAAGCGAGCCCGGGATAATGCACACGCTCAACCGCGGGATGCGATTCCAGCCATTGCGCGACGATGGAAGCGTTCTCGGAGTGAAGCTTGAGCCGCACGGGCAGCGTCTTGATTCCGCGCTGCGTTAACCACGCGTCTTGCGGCGACTGAATGCAGCCCGTGGTCTTGCGAATCAAACGGAAGCGCTCGAGGAGTTGTTCGTCGTGCGTCGCCAGTGAACCGCCTACCGTGGCGTTGTGGCCTTCGATGTATTTGGTAGTGGAAAGCACGCTGATGTCGGCGCCGAGTTGAAACACGGGTTGCAGCACCGGCGTCAGGAAGGTGTTGTCCACCGCGAGAAGTACGCCGCGCCGGCGTGCAACGGCTGCAATTGCCGGAATGTCGCATAACTTCAGCGTGGGATTCCCCGGCGTCTCGATGAAGATCAACTTAGTCCGCGGAGTGATAGCCTGCTCGACCAGTTCCGCGCGGGATGCATCGACCAGCGTGTGCTGGATGCCGAGTCCAGTCAGCAGTTGCTGGCACAGGCGCACGGTGCCGCCGTAGACAACTTCAGAAATCACCACGTGGTCGCCGGACTTGAGCAGCGAAAGAAACAGGGTGGTGATCGCCGCCATGCCGGTTGCGAAGCACACGGTGGCGGGTGTGCCTTCGAGCGCAGCCAAGGCGTGCTCCAGCGCGTCAACGGTTGGGTTGGTTGCGCGCGAATAGGTGAATCCCTTGTGAACTCCAACCGCTTGTTGCACGAAGGTTGTGGATTGACAGATAGGCTGGAGAATGGCGCCAGTAGTCGGATCGGGTCCGAGTCCGCCATGAATAGCAATGGTAGGTATGTCGTAATTGCCGTGTGACACGGTGAATCTCCCTTCAATGTCTGAGCGAAAAATGGGCTTAAAACAAAATCGCCGCCGGTGTAAGCCCCAGGCGGCCGCTCAGTGAAGGGAGATTGTTAGGTGCGTGATTACACTCCCGACGCAGGCACGGCGCCACCTGGGGCGCACATGGCCATAAACATTCGGGAATGAATCAGCAAACGCATATCAAAACCTGATCACAAGAATCAGTGACAAGAGAATACCACACGGCAAGTTTCTGTCAAGGAAAAGGTGACGTGGGTAGCGGTCAGTGGTCTTTCCACAAGCTATTTTGCCATCGAGCCGCGTGCTAGCATCGCTCCGTGATCAAATGGCCATTGATCCTGTAGAATTTAGCGAGGAAGAGTGCCGGGAAACTTCTCAGTTGATATTTCATACAGCGAAGAGCCCTTTCAGCATTGATATGAGATCCTCCCTAATGCCCAGCAGAGCAAGGGATTCGGTGTGATTTCCGTGCTTCTGACGTAGTTACTTCTCAGAACCCGACGCGCCCCACTCGAATGAGCGCAGACCAATCAGGAGACCCGTCCGCCGCCTGGCCCGCGGCATTGATGTGCTCACGCTCCCTCAACTCTGGGAACGGGAGTCCGCCCGTCACCAGACGCCCTCGGTCGTACAGCAACTCATCCAGCGTGCCGTTCAATACGAGCTGGTAGTTCCAGGGCTGCGGATTTTTGAGGTCCACGGCGATCTGGCTATCGAGCGTCGTCGTGCAGTTTCGGGTCAGCGCGTTATACCACTCCGGATGATCTCTCAACTTGTTCAGGTAATCGGCATAAATGAGGAATATCTCTCGTGCCCTCGCCGGTGATACGGTGGTGCGATACAGGTACACTTCCTCGTGTTTGCGGTAGTTGGTGCGCAATCGAATGACGTCGCGCTCGTCCGCGGCGATAAAGATGAGCTCGTACTGCCGAAAGAATCCAAGAATCGCCGAGTACGACTGGCCGACCTTATAGCGTGCCTCAATCGAGAACGCGATATGGTCGTTGTCCCCAAATTGGAAGCTAACAATCGGGTGGCCGATCCATTTTGGTCCCCATTGGGTGAAGAAAAAGTCCGCGTAACGCAGCTGAGACAGATAAACCGTCCGGTCGCTCCAGCAATTGGTGTAATCGGTCTTGGTGCGGTAGTCGCAATTGCGCAGATTGTGGATCGTGACACGATCTCCGTTGATCTCGATCCAGGCTGTTCGATCGGTGTCGGCTTGCCAATCGCCATCGTTCGACGGCTTGAGGCTAAGCCACCACGTCAGCACAATACAGAAGCCTGCGAGACACGTAGCGGCAGCCCAAAGCCGTCGTTTGACCTTGAACAGGATTGCGATAATCCCGAGAACGTAAATCAAGGTCACCGGAATGCGCAGCGCTGCAATCCGGAAGTCGACGTACAGAGCGGCAACCGCCCACAGAGTCATCAGGGCCAGGACAGCCCACATGATGGTGAGTCCAAGCGCGCGTAGCACCCGGTGCCATGTAGGCGACGGCGCGACACGTGGGTGGGCAGCGGTACTATTCATCGTTTTGCCGACTTTGAGATTGAACCCTGGGTTTTCATTTTACCTAAGAAACCGAAGCTGCCACGCGACCCCGTCAAGCGAGCGAAAGCAATCGGCGATCTAGCTACGGGCCAGGTCACAGAGGTCAGGCCCGCATTAGCCGTGCGACTCTCACGGCTCCCCTACTGCCTGATCCTGGGATTGAAAACCGAATACAGCAGGTCGGTCAGGAAATTTACCAGCACGTAGGTCAGGCCAATCATCAGTATGCAGCCCTGCACCAGGTAGTAATCGCGGTTAGAGATGGCGGTGATGGTAAGCCGTCCGATGCCAGGCCACGAGAAGATGGTTTCGGTCACGATGGCTCCGGCAAGCAGCGCACCAAACTGCAAACCGACGACGGTGAGAATGGGGATCATGGCGTTTCGCAATGCGTGCCGATACACAACCGTGCGCTCGGGCAGGCCTTTGGCGCGCGCGGTGCGGATGTAATCCTGCCCCAACTCTTCCAGCATGGAGGTGCGTATCATGCGCGTGAGGATGGCGGCCAGCGCTCCGCCCATGGTGATTGCGGGAAGGACGAGGTGCGCCAGCGATCCCGATCCTGAGACCGGCAGCCAACCCAATTCGATCGCGAAAAGCAAGATGAGGATCGGCCCCAGCGCGAAGTTGGGGAAGGACAATCCAAGCAGGGAGACGAAGCTGAGCAGGCGATCGTCCCAGCGATTGCGACGCAACGCCGAACGCACCCCGGCGGGAATCGAAAGACAAAGGGCGACCAGCAAGGCAGCGAGGGTGAGTTCCATGGTGGCGGGATAAGCCTGAGCGATGACGTGCCCGACATTCTGATTGAGCCGCAGCGAGCGCCCCATGTCACCGTGTAAGAGGCCACGCCAGTAGTTCACGTACTGTCGCCCGAGAGGAACATCGAGCCCGTAAGCATGACGCGCGGCGACGATATCGGTGGCGGCCGCTCCTTCGCCCAGCATCTGCTGGATGGGATCGCCGGGCACCAGATGAATCAGCAGGAAGACCACTGACACCACCAGCCAGACTACCGGCAGAGTGTACAGCGATCGCGAGAGGAGGTAGCGCATTAGTGGACGAGCGGCGTTGCCGGGGTAGATTCTGTCTGCGATTGCGGTTGCGTCCCTTCGATGGTGACGCTGACCACGCGCAGTCCGTCCATGGCCGCGACGGTATAGCGGCGGCCTTGGTATTCAAAGCTGTCACCCAAATTGGGGATTTTTTGCAGCTGCGTCAGCACAAAGCCGGCGAGGGTTTCAAAGCCTTCGTCGCGCGGCAACGCAATCTGATATTGCGATTCCAAATCGCGGATGTTGACCGAGCCGTCCAAAGTCATCGAAGCAGCCCCGGGCGCGAGCCGGGGCTCGGTGATATCGAATTCGTCTTCGATCTCACCGACCAGTTGCTCCAACACATCTTCGACAGTCACCAGTCCGGCGGTCGAGCCAAATTCGTCCACCACTACCGCCAGATGCCGTTTGCGAACCTTGAACTCGACCAGCAAATCGGGGAGAGGCTTGGTTTCCGGCACCACCAGCACCTCGCGCATGATGTGGCGAACCTGCAGGCCACTGGGCCGAGTAACCGGCCGGCCAGAGGCAGTGCGATTCACGCGGTAACGCAGCCAGCGCATCAGGTCTTTGGCATACAACACTCCAATGATGTGTTCGGGGCCGCGTTCGACATCGTAGACGGGCACGCGCGAATGTTGCACGTCCACGACGCGCTGCAGCGCTTCTTCGAGCGAAATATCGCCGGGTATTGAAAAAATATCGCGACGTGGCACCATGATTTCGCGCACCGAGATGTTCTCCAGCTCCAGCGCGCGATGGATCAATTCCTCCTGCGGCGGGCCCAGCATTCCCAGCCGGCGGCTGGCTGAGACAATCAGTTTCAGCTCTTCCGGAGAGTGCACGCCGCCTTCGCGCACCTGGCGCATGCCGAAGGCCCTCAACGCGACGCGAGTGGACGCGGTCATGAAGGCAAGAAAGGGCGCGGCCAGGGTCATGAAGAAATCCATCGGCCCGGCAACCGCCAGCGCCACTCGCTCGGTGCGCTGCAAGGCGATCGACTTGGGAACTACCTCGCCCAGGATGACAACCATGTACGTGATCAGCACGAAGGCAACAACGACGGAAACCCCGTGCGCATAGAGCCGGGAGTGAGGCAGAGGAAGAAAGAGCGGCTCCAGAATGCGGGCCATCGAGGCCTCGCCGAGCCAGCCCAGCGCGAGGCTGGCCACCGTGACGCCGAACTGCACAGTGTTCAGCACATGGTCCAGCTTCTGATGGAGCTTTTGGACGGTACGAGCGCCTATGCGATGCGCGGCTATCATCTGCTGCAGTCGCGTTTCGCGCACGTTTACCAGCGCGAATTCAGCAGCCACGAAGAAAGCGTTTGCCGCGACCAGCAACACCACGACTACAATGCGCAGCACAACGAAAGTAACCATGAAGCTGAAATCTTACCATCGACGAAAGGATGGAAGGGGCCGCAATGCGTGTCGGAAAAGTTGTCGCCAACGTTCGCAAGCAAGGCGCTGCTTCCCGGGAAGAGCTACCCTCGCGCTTTCTTCGAAGCCTTTTTAATGGCCTTTTTTGGCGCCTCCTTGGAGGCTTTCTTGGGAATGGATCGCTTGGTATTCTTCGCCTCGGATTTTGGCGCCGATTTCTTGGTACGGCGCGTGGGATGCATCAGCCAAGCATGGGGCACGGCTTTACCAGTAGGAGGCTTCTTGGGGTCGGCAGGCTTTTTCCCGGCAGCCTTGTGTTTCAATCTACGAATGTCTTCGGCCTGCTCTTTGGCCATCATGCCGAAGTAATCTTTGATGGTAGGCAGCTCGGGAGGGTCGGCGATGCGCACAGCCTTTCGTGGTGACATGTCCAGTTACGATACCGCGATTGCAATGGGATGTCACTGCCCGAAGGCGGCGCTAGCGGGGAATCCAAGGCAATGACCAAGGTCCGAATAGCGATTGGCGTATTGTTTAGCGATAGCCGGTTGGTATCGCGGGAACAAATCGAGAGATTTCCGAATTGATGGAAAAAGCCCTCGCTTCCGAATCCAGGGCCGACAGCCTCCCGTCTTCGTCGCGCTTCGACGTGGCGGCAACGAAGTACCGCCGGCACACTTTGCTGTTGCTGGCCGCCCTGCAGTGCGTTCTGTACGGCACCAATCTGAAGCTGTTGCCGATGTGGGGCGATGAGACGTTCACTGCAGTGACAGTCGCCGAGAGTCCCTCACGAATCATCCAGCTGGTCCGCGAAGATATTCATCCGCCGCTCTATTTCCTGCTTGCCCATTGGTGGAACCGTCTGCCGCTCGGCTCCGACCCGCTGGTGCGATTGCGCGCCATGTCTGTTCTGTTTGCTCTGTTGACGACGGTCTTCCTCGACTTGCGCTGGCTGCGCAACGCTTCTCCGTTTCTACGCAACTGGTTCCTGTTGCTGTGGACCTTCTCGCCTTGTTTGCTGCTTTACAGCCGCATGGCACGGTCGTACAGCATGCAGATGTTCTTCGCCGCAGTGGCGATCTGGTATCTGGTGCGATTGGCCGAAGATGCGGCCGGATGGAAAAACCTGGCAGCTTTTGTAATCGCCCTGACGGCGCTTCTTTATACGCATTACCTGCCGGGCATTGCAGTTTTGGCGGGAGCGGATTTGTTGCTGCTTATGCAGCTGCGCCACGGCCGTTCCACCTGGAGAACATTGCTGCTGTCTAATGTTTTGGTGGCTGTTCTCTATCTTCCCTGGGTAGTGCCCCTCAGCGGAGCGCTCGGCCAGTGGCGGCAAAGTCAGGTTTACATGATGACGGGCAACGTTTTGGCCGAGCAAGGTGTGAAGCTGGGCTACTGGTTCTACTCCTTCACTTTCGGCGAAGCGATTCCCGTCTGGCTCCTGCCGGTCACGGTGGTGCTGGCGGTGCCATATCTATGGCTGTTGATTTCCGGGTCACGGTTGCGGCGCGACTGGCTGTGGGCGGCCCTTTTGGCCGCGGCAGTTGGCTTTCTGGGGGCGACCCGCTGGGTATCCTACGCGGCCATGCCCGCGCGACTTCTGTTTCTGCTGCCGTTGATTGTCTTTGCCATGGCAGCGGGGATTACGACCAAACAGCGGACCGGCACAATCCTCGGAGTAATTCTGGTCGCCGTCAATCTAGTTGGCGTGTGGACCTATTATGGGGCAACCGATCTCCTGAACACTGGATACCTAACCCCCAACCAGACTATCGCTGCAGCAATCGCACAGAATTCGAACACCGAGGATACTGTCGTCTGGGTTGACTCAATGAGTTTCGACGGCACAACCATCGAGTATTATCTGCCCAGAGGCTTTCGCATACGCTGGCTGGCCTCGCCCGAGTCCGTGGCAGCGGCGCGCGATGAACTCAATGCAGGTACGATTCGGCATGTCTGGTTTGTCCGGCGGTCCCATGACGTCTCACCTGGACACATTTTTCAAGACCTCGATGCTCAGATGATGGAGTCTTCGAAGGAGAGCGTTCTGCATCCTTACGTCCCGCTGTCACCAGTGCACCGTCTGATCCTGCGAGGATTAAGTCTTCTGCACCATCAAGACGGAAACCAACCACGGCAATACATGTGCGAGGTGTCGGAGTTTAGGAATCCCTGATAAAGAAGAACTGATGCCGCTCTCAGGAAGTTGGAAACACACTGCGACATCCTTCCCGAAGTGGCACTTTTCGAACTCTAGCGATAAGCGGAACTGATAGCCTCCATAAATAGTTTGAATTTCTCATCGGCAGCGAAACCGCGTATCAAATTTACACGAGCAAAATTGAAGAGCCGCCCGTATGCGTCGGCATACTGTCTTCATCTCCAAAGCTCTTGGGCGTCCGAACTCCGGGTGTCGCTCGCTCGGCCGCCAGTCAGGCTAGTCATTTAAGTTCCGCAACAGGAGTTCTTAATGCGGTTGCTTCAGAAGTTGCTACCGTTCTTATTCTTAGTTTTGTTAGCAAGCAGTCTGATGGCCCAATCGGCACAGGCGACTGCGCCCGCAACCAATGACAGTGCCGCACAAGCGGACCGTATCGCGCAATTGCAGCAGCAAATCGCCGATGCCAAGGGCTCCGCCGATAACGCCTGGATGTTGGTGAGTTCCGCACTGGTCTTGATGATGACCGGGCCTGGTCTGGCGCTCTTCTACGGCGGCTTGGTGCGCAAGAAGAATGTGCTCTCCACCATGATGCAGAGCTTCGCCATGATGGCGATCATTACCGTGCTGTGGGGAATCGTGGCTTACAGCCTATGCTTCGCCTCCGGCACCAGCTTTATCGGCGGATTGAGTCACGCCTTTCTCCGCGGCGTCGGCGCGCAACCCGATGCTGACTATGCCGGAACCATCCCACTACAGACGTTCATGATCTATCAGTTGATGTTCGCCATCATCACCCCAGCGCTCATCAGCGGGGCCTTTGCCGAACGCATGAAGTTCAGCGCGATGGTGTTGTTCATGGTGCTGTGGTCACTCATTGTTTATGCCCCGATGGCTCACATGGTTTGGGGCAAGGGCGGCCTGCTGAACGCGAGCCTTGGCGGGCGGTTTCCAACTCTCGATTTCGCCGGCGGGACGGTGGTTCACATTACCTCCGGAGTTTCGGCGCTCATCTGTGCGACCTATCTCGGCCGGCGGCTCGGATATCCGCAGGAGCCGATGCCTCCCCATAGCGTGGTGCTTAGTTTCATCGGGGCCTGTTTGCTGTGGGTGGGCTGGTTTGGCTTTAATGCGGGCAGCGCCCTCAGCGCGGGAAGCCTGGCTACCAGCGCGTTTGTTGCCACCCACTTCGCAGCGGCCGCGGCGGCCATCGGATGGGCGGGAGCCGAGTGGATTCGCAACGGCAAGCCCAGCGCCTTGGGAGCCATCTCGGGCTGTGTTGCCGGACTGGTCGCCATCACGCCGGCCGCGGGATTCGTTGGCCCGATGTCAGCTCTGCTGATCGGATTGATTGCCGGTGTGTCGTGCTACATGATGGTTGCTAAAGTAAAAGCTGTGCTGGGTTACGACGATTCGCTCGATGCCTTCGGCGTGCATGGCGTTGGAGGAACCATCGGCGCGCTGCTGACCGGCGTCTTCGCCACCAAGCTCATAAATCCGATCTTCAAAGATGCACAAGGTAATGCGCTCGCCGTGGGAGTGATGGATGGAAATTACCACCAGATGTTGAACCAACTGGTGGGCATTGGAATGGCGATCGTGCTGGCTGTCGTAGGCACTTATATCATTCTCAAGGTCGTCGATTTCGTATTGGGGGTGCGCGTCTCGGCCGAACACGAAGAGCAGGGACTCGACGTCACGCAGCATGGCGAAGAGGGGTATTACTGGGAGGTCTCGTTGCCCTAGTTCGCGACCCATGCGGCCACGACAAGAGTGATCACATTTTCTGAAGGCTAATTCATGACTAAGCTGGAAGCAGTAATACAACCTTCGAAGTTCGAAGCCGTCAAAGACGCTCTCCTTGAGATTGGAGTGGAGGGCATGACGGTCACTGAAGTTCGCGGCCATGGACGGCAGAAGGGACATACCGAGTTCTATCGCGGACGCGAATATACGGTGGATCTTCTCCCCAAGGTGAAGATCGAAACTGTCGTGCCTGACCGATTGGCGGACCAAGCCATCGCGGCGATTAGCAATGCCGCGCGAACTGGAAAAATCGGGGACGGCAAAATCTTTGTGTCGCATGTTGACGAAGCGATCCGTATACGCAACGAAGAGCGAGGCGAGGCCGCACTGTGAGCAATGTGGTCGCGGAAATATTTCCAGGAGGCGGGTAGAACATGTCCAGCCAGGCGCTCGAACACGGTCCTCGCGCATTGTACCGGCAAGAGTTCGAGCGTCTGCGGCAGGAGTTCGAAGCGACCGGCTCAGGCCGTGCCTCGCTGAGAGACCGCACAAAGTTTGTCGACAAACTGGCACTGCAGCTGTGGGAACAGCAGATCCCGCCGGGCGTAAGCAGCGGATTTGCGCTGGTCGCACTGGGTGGCTTTGGCCGCGGCGCACTCTTCCCTTATTCTGACATCGATCTTCTGTTCCTGGCTGAGAGCGAGGCCCTCCGCAGCCGGATGAAGGACCCGGTGCGTTGCATCTCTCAGGAGATGTGGGACACCGGCCTGAGGGTGAGCCCTACGACACGCACGCTCGACGACTGTGGACGCTTCGACCAGGACAATGTCGAGTTCACCATCTCTCTCCTCGACTGCCGCTTTCTGACCGGCGATGCCAGGCTGTACGAGCGTCTGCATGAAAAGAGCCTGCCGCAACTTGTGGCTCGCGAAGCAGATGTCCTGATGCAACGTCTTGCGGAGGTCACTCACACTCGGCATCTCCGCTTCGGCGACACCATCTTTCATCTGGAACCGAACCTGAAGGATGGTCCGGGCGGGCTGCGCGACCTGCACGTCTCGCGATGGCTGGAACTCATCATGATGCTTGCGTCCGAGCGCAAGTGGCCCAGCACTGCCGGCGCGCGACCGGACTCGGAGAATGACGATGTTCTAGACGCGATGGACTTCCTCACCTCGACCCGCTGCTATTTGCATTACCGGGGCAATCGCGACGAGAACGTAGTCACGTGGGAGGCCCAGGACGAACTAGCCAAGCGCGGCATCGCGACCAGGTCCGGAAGCCTTTCCTCGGCCGAGTGGATGCGTCTGTATTTTCGCCATGCGAGGACAATCCATCGCCGCGCGCAGCAGATGCTGGACGAACTTCCACGGAAGCGCTCTTCGTTGTACCGTTCGTTTCAGCACTGGCGCTCCCGTTCATCCAACGAAGACTTTTCGGTGGTGGACGGGCGAGTTTATCTGCAGCAGAGTGCTGGTGCTCGCGATCCCATCGTAGTTTTGCGGCTCTTCACCTTTGTCGCCCGGCACGGCGTCGCACTCAGCCTGGAGACCGAACGACGGCTCGACAACGCCCGTCGTGGATTGGCGGATGCCATGCCGCAAGACGCGAAGTTGTGGGAACATTTGCGCGAAATACTCGCCTTGCCTCATGCCGCAGAAGCGCTGCGCGCCATGCATTCGCTGGGCCTGTTGACGCTCGCCATCCCGGAATTTGAGGCCATCGATTCGCTGGTCCTGCGCGATCTCTACCATCGCTATACAGTGGATGAACACAGCATTCTCGCGATTGAGATGCTGCATCGTCTTACCACAAATGATGTGGCTTGGCTGCAGCCCTTCGCGGGCTTACTGGGTGAATTGGAACATCCTGAACTGCTTTATCTAGCGACGCTGTTGCACGATATCGGGAAGGGCATGGACGGCACCGACCACGTTCACAACAGCCTGAAACTGGCCACCGCTGCGGTTGCCCGAATGAAACTATCTGAAGAAGACCAACAGAGCGTCGGACTATTGATCGCGACCCATCTGGAAATGTCAGCCACGCTGCGCCGCCGCGACATTTACGATCCGGAGACCGCGCGCGAACTGGCACACAAAGTTGGCACACCCGAGCGGCTGAAGATGTTGACGCTGCTGACGCTCGCCGACATTAAAGCGGTGAACCCCGAAGCTCTTACTCCCTGGAAGGCTGAAAATCTTTGGCGGCTGTATACCGGTACAGCTAACTACTTCACGCGGAGTGCCGACACCGAGCGATTTCACGCTGAGGAGTGCAGTGCACAGGTCGAGCGCATCGCCGCACTTTTACCCCAGCGCCGTTCACAGCTGTTGAAATTCCTGGACGGCCTACCGCAACGCTATCTCATGTCGCACTCGCCCGAACAGGTGCTCTTGCACTTCGAGATGGCGAAGCAGCTTCGCGGCAATCCAGCGCAGCTGGCCGTGCGACGTATCTCCGGCCAGCATGAGCTCACCGTCGTGACTCTGGACCGACCGGGCTTGTTTTCCATGCTCGCTGGCATTCTTTACGGATGGGGCATGGACATCACCAAGGCGAGTGCTTTCTCCAATCGCGCCGGAGTCATCGTCGATAGCTTCTATTTCAAAGACCGTTTCCACACCCTGGAGTTGAATCCCCCCGAGCGCGAGCGCTTCAAAAAATCGGTCGTCGAAATATTGGCGGGTGAAGCTCCTCTGGAGCGGCTACTGGAATCGCGCCTGAAGGCAGACACCAAGGCGGCTAAGCTCAAAGTTGAAACTCGCCTGCGGTTTGACGATGAATGTTCTCCTGCCAGCACCTTGTTGGAAGTCGTCACCCAGGACCGTCCCGGACTTCTGTACACGATCAGTTCCATCCTCTCGCAACAGGACTGCGGCATTGAGGTGGCGCTGATCGACACCGAGGGCGCGACCGCGCATGACGCTTTTTATCTGACGTGCGGCGGTGAAAAGCTGACGCGAGAACAGCAGCGGGCGACCGAGTGGGCGCTCACGACGGAACTTGACGATTCATTGCCATCGACGTGGTGAGCCGCCAGTAGTTATCAGAACGATGGCCGACATCAGTTCGGTTTGGAGCCACCCATGCTCTTCTTAGCCGGAGTTTTGGAAGTTTTCGAAGCCGGCTTGGGATGAGCATCTTCCGCAATTTGCTGGGCAATCTTATCGGACTCCTGAACGAACGTGTTGGTGACCGCGTCAACCGCGAACTGAGCAGCATCGGCCGCTACCGGCAGATTCTTCATCTCCGGGGCGGGTTTGCCTACTTTGTACAGCGTGATTTCCGTCAGAGCCTGAAACTTGGCCGGATCGAGTACTACCCCTTTGGGCACGGAGGCCGGTGACAGGCCGCCGGGATCCTTCACTTCCGTGAGAACAGTGAAAACGAAATAGTCACAATCCTTGGAGCGGGCTTCCGCTTCGACGTCCTGGGGACGTTTCAGCATCGAGCGGAACGGCTTCCAATTGTTGGCGGGCGATTTCGCTGATCAGGTTCAGCCGCAAGCTATCGGTAGGAAGCGATTGGCCGCTCATGTCCTTAATCTTGACCACGCCGATGCGCACCACACCGGCGGCTTTCGGGGCCATGGCAGGCGCAGCGGCCGCCGGCGCTGCCGCCGTAGCCGCTGTTGGAGGTGGAGCGGCAGAGGCTTCAGGAGCTGCGCCAGATGCGGTGTTGGCAGGCGGCCCACCCATCATGGCCGACATGTCCATCACCTTGCAGCCGGGGGGCATGTCGAAGAGCGGCGACTCCAGGGACGTATTGGTCAGCTCCACAACTTCCGTCGTGGTAGTGAATGTTCCCTTGTCAGACGTGATGGTGGTGGTTTGCTTCAACGGGTAACCCAGCGCGCCGCCGCCCCCGCCCTTCACGACGATTCGGTCGCTGCATCCCTTGCGACCGCCTCTACAGGCCAATGATCGATAGGACTCGTCACCGCACGAAAATCCAGCCGACAGATCGGCGTACCAGCCATCCATTTCCATCTTCATATGGGATTGGTTGCACGCGTCGGGGCTGGACTCCATGACCATGGAGCTCTTGATGTGGCGGGCCTTGTAGCCGAACATGTCCTGACGCTCGCCGGTATCGGTAGAAGTCCGAGTGACGGTTACAACGCCACCCTTGCGCGGAAGTGCAGGTTCTTCGCCGGCCATCTCGCGGCCCATGCCTTGCATATTCGGCATTACCGGACAAGAGGCTTCGCCGCCGCCCATTGGCATGACCATGCACTGATTGCCGCTGATGGTGATCATGCGCTTCTGATCGCATTGCATGATGGTGACCGCGCCGCCATGGCCACCATAGCTCATCTCATTGCGCTCGCGAGGCCCCTTGATGTACACCGTGCTCTCCGTTGTGTGTCCCATGACCGTGGTGCGGGTCTTAATTTTCAGGTCGGCTGATGCCAGGGTTGAGAGACAGATGACCGCTACTACGGAGTACCAGGACAGTCGCATCACAAGGATCTCCTTAGGCAGAACACATAACTATTTTCTGGATAATGTTGTCCGGGCGCAATTCTAAATGAAATCGAGCGAATGAACTTAGGACGATTTTGGGAACTTACGCTGCCCGTTCTTAATTGGAACGCAGCGAACTTGGAGGACGCCGCGTGGTTTCGTTATTGCTACCGAAGAAGAGATCGTCGGCTGATCGCGACGACCTCCGGGATTTCCCTCTTCAGCAGTTACACCTAGTGGTCATGATGCTCGCCGCCAACGCTATGGTATCCCCGCTCATAGCCCTCTTGATAAGCCTGCAGACGGTCGCCATGCCAATCGCCGCTGTTCGCATTCATCGGCCGATTGTGTTCGGCCGCGTTTACGCCGTTCTGGTATCCGGTCTGGTAGGCGCGTTGGCGCTCGGGATCGTTGGCGAACTGGGCGCCGCGTTCGCCGACTCCGCCGCGCGCGCTGTTATATCCCGCCTGGTAGCCTTGTTGATACAGATTCAAGCGATTGCCATGCCAGTCGTCTGTGTGGTTGTTCATTGGCCGATTATCGCGGGCGGCGTTCACGCCATTCTGATATCCCGCCTGGTAAGCGCGTTGATCTTCATTTACCTGCTGAGCATGCGTGACCAGCGGGCACAGCAAGGCGGGCGTTGCGCCCAGCACAACGTAAAAAGCGACACTTCTGAGCTGTTTCTTGATCATTTTCTAAATTCTCCTGTGGTGCAGCCGGGCGAAATCTCCGGAAGCGAGTGACATTACTATTTGGCACTTCAAGGTTAGAAGGGCTCTCGTCGCAAAGTGTCGCCACCACTCACTAAAAAATTGAGTTATGTTTTTGCTGAAAAGAGGCGCCCTTGACACACTTGCGCGCAGTGAGGTGTTGGGCGAACGATGGCGTTCCAGTAATTTCCCTGGGCCAGTTGGTCACGAGCGAACGTCTCCTGCAATGCCGCCATCGCAGAGAATAGGGAACCTGGCGCCAATGTTTGCCAAAGCAGCGTAGGACTTAGCGGGAGGTGCCAGCTCCGACGAAGTTGCCGCCAAGCGCCAGAAGTGAGTTCAGATATTGTCGGCTCACGTAGATTTTTGCGCTAGATCTGGAAATCGCGAATAGATTACGGCGCGCAATGCCTTAGCCCGCTCAGGATTGTCGGCAATGCCGACGTCCCAGTACTGCGCTTCGTTCAGCTGGCGAAGCACACCCGTTCGAGTAGAGAGGACAAGGATGTATTGGTACTGCCCGTCGATCACGCCTACCGTTCCCTCCTGCAGGGGCTTGAAGACGCTGTTCTGTTCCAGATACTGGCAGAAAGCCAGTCCCTCGCCTTCGCCATGGCTATCGCTGTTCAGCCACCTCGCCAGCGATTGGCCGGGCATCCATTCGGGTTTCGGCTGACCGGCGAGCTCGAGAATCGTGGGTGCCAGAGCCGTCTGGTCCGCTGTAAATGCAACCGTGTGGCCTTCCTGCTGGCCCGGCGTGCGGACAATAAGAGGGATGTGGATAACCGGCCGGGTCAGATACTGGCTTTCATGTTGATAGATGCCGCCCTCAAAGCTCTCCCCATGATCAGACGACACGATAACCGTAGTGTTTCTCAACTTTCCGCTGTTTTCCAATTCCGACATAAAATTGCCGAAGGCGCGATCGGCGGTTGCAACGAACTCGTCGTAGGCAAGGCGACGCTGGTCCACTTGGCTCTGCTGGTCCGGGCTGTAATGCGGATACCACCGAGGCGCGAGGTCGTCCCCTTCAAATTCAAAGGTTCGCAGTTGGTCGTCAGGGATGAAACGTCCCCGGTCCGCCGCATCGGGGTGATACGGGCCGTGCGGCGTCATCACGTGGACCCACAGGAAAAATCCATCGGGCAATTTGGCAAGCATTTCCCGCGCATGTGCGAAACTCTCGGCCGCCCGAAACTCCAGGTGGAGAGCTAAAGGCATTCCGCCGAGAGAATTCCACGCAATCATCAAATCGAAGTATTCGTCCATGCGGCTTCCAATCCTAGTATCCTGGTGCAGCGAGCTGGTCGCCTCCCACAAATGTTGCAAGCTACCCTGCTGGAAGGTTGGCTTCGGCAGGAAATCGAACTCGTTCTTCATGCTTTCCGCCAGATAGAATGCATACGGGTTGGAGAAGAACCCACCAGTGGCATAGCCGGCGGCTCGCATCGCGTGCGGTAAGCTCTTTTTGGCGTCCTCGGCCCGCACCTGGCCTTTTAGCTGATAAACATGGTGTTCTGAGGGATAGAGTCCCGTCAGCATTGTCGCTACGCTTGGAGTGGTGAAGGTAGAGACGGAATAGAAGTTCTTAAAGACTGTACCCTTCCGGGCAAAATCGTCAATCATCGGAGTGGTCGGCAGCCCGTACCCGTAAAGGGACATATCTTCCGCGCTCAAGGCGTCGAAAGTGATCAGCAGGATGTTAGATTTGGGCCGCTGCGGAACGAGCGCGGCCTTTACCACGGGTACCGTCTTGCTAAAAGCAACCTCCGTGGCCACCAGCCCAACCGCGCCGACGACTGTCGCAATGGCTGTGCGTCGCGTCATCTTTTCGCCCAGGATGCCGTCGAGGCTCGTCACCACTTCTTTCCGTGCGCGAGGAATGGAAAGGACTACCGCGAAAGCCAGGAAATGGGCTGCGAACAAGGCGGAAATAAACCGCGGGCTGAGGGTAGTCCTCGACAAAAAGATCAGGATAGTCAACGCGAACCTGGAATGCAGGAACAGGAAATGGGGTGCAAGCAAGGCGGAAAAAAACCGCGGGCCGAATGTAGTCCTCCACAAAAAGGTCAGGATTGTCAACGCGAACCTGGAATCCAGGAACACGACCAGAAACACGCCAACTTTTGTCGCCCAGTCGACAATTCGTTCGCGCGATGACTTGAAATGCCAGAGAAAGGGCGCAAGGGCGGCGGTACAGAGGGTCCCTAAAGCGACACCGGCCAGCGACGCGAAAATCAGACGCACCGCCACTTCGAAAACGACTTCAGCAGTGGTGAGATAATACGTCCAGCCCTGAACCTCTCCCTGTGCCAGAATGAGCGTTTCGGCAAAGCCCAAGCCGACAATCCCGAGGGTGATCAGCCGGAACCAGAGCGACGCGACCGTAAAACGGAAATCAGACTTCCTAGACATCGGTCCGTCGGCGTACGCGCCGTGTCAGTGCGCCGAAAGCAGCTCCGATCTGTTTTCTAAGGAATGCGACGCAAGCGGCGGCGAATATAAGGAGAGGAGTCAGGATCTGGGAAGCCAGACCCGCGGCGTTAGGGTCGATGTATGCGTAGGCAGGAGATGCGATGAATATGAGGCACAAAACACATACCACATAAGCGATTGGAACGTTCCGACGGTACTTCATCAACTCCCCCGGATTCGGAAACTCGCGCGCAGGCTCGTAAATTACGTTGAGATTCTAGCACGGGTCCGCCCAGCAGACGTCTGTGCTGAGAAAGAACTCCTAAACGTAAATCATGAGGGTTGATGCAATCGGTTGTCCCACACGCTTTCTCCTGACCGCACGCGAGCTTACACTTCGCCTTGTCGAGGGAGAGCTTTGTTGAATGTCCTGTGCGTTCTTCACCGTGCTGGTTCGGCTAAATTGATCAAGTGAGCTACATCTGTCCAGATACCTCTCGCGCTTGCCGCCAAGCCCGGCAAGAGGGTCTCTCTTGCGTTGAACCGCAAGTCTGCGTTGTGTATGCAACCAACCCTGCCCCCTGCCGAATTTACCAGCGCTACTCCGGCAGCAACATCCCACTCGTGCTTCGGCGACAAGGTCCACGTTGCATCGGCCAGCCCGGCGGATACGAGGGCCAACTTGTAGGCTACTGACCCTGTAGGCTTAATCGAAAACTGCCTTCCCTCGAAGCGCGCCCACTCACCCCGGCTGTACTCCCGCCGGCTGGCGAGTACCAGCGCCCCATCCAGGCTGGCCCTTATGCCGGTTCGCACCGGCTGGCTGTTATAGGTCACGCCCAGGCTTAAGGAACCCAGGAAGAGCTCGCCAGTCGCCGGATTACAAACTCCACCGGCAACCGCAATGCCATCTGCAATAAGTCCAATGGAAATACTCCATTCGGGAACGCCATCGACAAACTCGCGTGTTCCATCGAGTGGATCGACGATCCAGACTACCCTGCATGACAGCCGGGTTTTATCATCCGGATCTTCTTCCGAGAGCCACCCTTCATTCGGGGCGAGCAGGGCCCGGCGAAGCGCGTCACTAATGGCGCGATCGGCCTCGGTGATGACGTCGCGGCCTCCATCGTCGTTCATCGCAAACGCGCACGGCATAAACTTCATGGCAACAGCCGTGGCAACCTCCAAGGCGCTCTCGATACGCGCAACATATTGCCGTTGTACGGAATCAGTTAGCACGCGGCAGGGCCCCCCAAAGCATTCTTGCGCCAACCGCGACTAGAATCGTGCACAGTATCTGTCGAAGGCGGCGGGAAGAAAGATAGTTAGTCAGGTAGGCCCCCAGTAGACCTCCTGGGACAGATCCGATTAGCACACATGCAACCAATTGGAGGTTTACATTGCCCAGCCTGAATTGCAGTACGCCGGTGAGGCCGGCCAGCACTACTCCGTGAACAATGTCCGTCCCAACCATAAGGGCAGGAGGAAGTCCATAGAACACCAACAACAACATGAGGATGACACTGCCTGACCCAATCGACGTTACACCCACCAGCACGCCGGCAATAAAACCGATTACGGTTACGCCAAAGCTGTATTTCAATTTCCGCAAGGCCGAGATCGAAAGCGGTGGAGTAGATGAGCCATGTTTGACCAAGTAGGCGATGGGAATGACGATCAACAAAATCCCTATCGCGACTTTTAGGAAGTCGTTAACTCCACTCCCATAGGTTGCACGTACCCGGGCCAAAAGCATTACGCCAAGAAAGGCCCCGGGTATGCTGCCACAACAAAGGTTAAGAACCAGCCACCAATTCACGTTTTTTTGGCGCCAGTGCAGCCCGCCCGCGCCTATTCTTGTGATGAAGTTAATAGCCGCGTCGGACCCAACCGCAAGAATGGGAGGCACGCCCAGAACAGATATCAGCAAGGGAAGTAGCACCATCCCGCCACCGAAGCCGGTGAGTCCAACGAGGGTTCCTACCACCAAACCCACAGCGACTTCTAAGGCTATCGTGAGTGGATCCATGGCCATTCCACGGCGTTTGTTGCAACGCAAGGCTGTCAGCCTAAACTTCGCGGGACTTCGACGAAAGATGATTCAGCACCGATGCAACTACCTTCGAAGAGCTCTCCCGCGTACTCTCGCGGTCGGTATCGCAAATGATCTCAGCGGCCAGAGGTGGTTCGTACGGGTCGTCGATGCCAGTAAATCTTTGAATCTTTCCAGACCGGGCCTTTTTATACAGGTCTTTAGCGTCTCGCATTTCACAAACCGACAGCGGGGTGTTGACATATACCTCGACAAAGTCGCCGATCCCGCGGCGCGCCCTGTCACGAGCCTCTCGGTATGGCGAGATCGCCGATACCAGCACGACCGTCCCATTGCGCGTCAGCAGTTGCGCCACGAAAGCGATACGGCGGATGTTCTCGTCTCTATCCTGCTTGCTGAAGCCCAGATCTTTGCAGAGATAGCTCCGGATCACATCACCGTCGATTACTTCAACCTGCAAGCCACGGGCCAGCAGCTCGGTTGCCGCGGCCCGGCAGATCGTCGTCTTTCCAGCCCCGCTAAGGCCGGTAAACCAGACCGTGAGACCGCGCTGTCGCGCAACGCGCGATCCCGCCGCCGATTCATCCATTGCTTCACCGGTCTGGGAAGGAGTCGCTTCCACGATCATGCCGGCCGCAAGGGTATCGTTGTTGAAAGGATCGATGATTATGAAACTACCGGTAGTTCGATTGCTCTCGTAAGTATCACAGAAAATCGGGCTGTGCAGCTCGATGTCGACCTCACCAATCTCATTGAAGTGCAGGCTGTCAGCCTCCACCCTCTCAAACGTACTAATGTCAACCTTGTGATTCAACCCGGTGATCCTGCCGCACACTACTTTGGTTGTGTGCTTGACCAGATATCGAGTGTCCTTGCGCAACGGAGTGCGAGACGTCCAGATGAGATGAGCTGCAACCCGCGTAGCCACAGTTGGTATGTCGTCGGAAGCCACGAGCATATCACCGCGGCCCAAGTCTATGTGGTCGGTGGTAGTCAAAACCACGGACTGGGGCGAATGGGCGGCTGTCAAAGACCGAGTGTGAAGAAGCACTTCCTTTATCTTAGTGCGCTGTCCGGATGGTAACGCCACGACTTCTTGTCCCGGCCGCACTACCCCGGAGCCTACCTGCCCGGCATAGCCCCGAAAATCCTGGTTAGGACGAAGCACGCCCTGGACCGGAAATCTCAAGGCCGAACTCAGGCCTGGTTCTAGCGGAACGGTCTCCAGCAGGTGCAGCAAAGGCTGTCCTTCGTACCAGGCCATGCGACCGCTAGGTGTTATGACGTTGTCGCCTTCCAGGGCACTCAAGGGCACAAAGTGGAACTTTACGCTCTTAAGATGCTTGGCAAAGTTGATAAACTCATCGCAAACCGACTGGAATACTTGTTGATCGTAGCCCACCAAGTCCATTTTGTTGACCGCCACAATCATCTGCCGAATGCCCATGAGCCATGCAATCAGGGTATGACGGCGGGTCTGGTTTAGCATTCCGTTTCTGGCATCGGTCAATATGAGAGCCAATTGGGCGGTGGAGGCGCCGGTCGCCATGTTGCGCGTGTACTGTTCATGACCGGGGGTGTCGGCGATGATGAATTTCCGCCGCGGTGTGGAGAAGTACCTATAGGCAACGTCGATGGTGATGCCCTGCTCTCGTTCGGCGCGCAGGCCATCCGTGAGGAGAGAAAGATCCAGTGCGACATTCTTCGCCAGGGAGACCCTTCGCATCGAGGAAAGCTGATCGTCGTAGATACCGTTGGAGTCGTAGAGCAGACGGCCGATTAGGGTTGACTTGCCGTCGTCCACGCTCCCGGCCGTCATGAAGCGCAGCAGTTCCCGCTCGGAGCCCGTATTCAAAAATAACCCTCACGTTTCTTCAACTCCATCGAGCCCTCCTGGTCGTGGTCGATGACTCGGTTCTCACGTTCGGAACGTCGAAAAAAACTCAACTCTTCGATGATCTCAGCTATGGTTGATGCCGTGGAGCGAATCGCACCTGTGCAATAGGTACATCCGAGCGATCGCATCCGACACATAACGCGCTGCGGTTTTTCTCCGGGGAGCAGGTCGATCGGGTGGTCCAGGGGAATCAAGAGATCGCCGCGCACCAGCATTTCACGCTCTTTCGCAAAATAGAGCGGCACAACAGGGATCTCCTCGCGCTGGATGTATTCCCAAACATCCATCTCTGTCCAATTCGACAATGGGAAAACCCGCATGCTCTGTCCCGGTTCGACCCGCCCGTTGTAGAGGCTCCAAAACTCGGGGCGTTGATTCTTGGGATCCCATTGACCCAGAGCATCGCGGAACGAAAACGCTCTCTCCTTGGCGCGCGATTTTTCTTCGTCGCGCCGAGCACCACCGATCGCCGCGTCAATGCGATGGGCCGCGAGCACGTCAAGCAGCGCTTTAGTCTTAAGCAACGCGCAACATTTGGTCGTACCCAACTGGAAAGGATTTGCCCCATCTCTTTTGGCTTCTTGGTTGGTATGTGCAATCAATTCAACGCCAGCTTCGCGACAAGTCCGGTCCCGGAATTCGATCATTTCACGAAACTTGAAACCCGTATCGATATGCACTAGAGGAAACGGAATTTTTCCGGGATAGAAGGCCTTCTGGGCAAGGCGCAACATCACCGAGGAGTCTTTTCCGACGGAGTACAACATTGCGGGATGTGATGACTCCGAAACGACCTCTCGAAGCATGTGTATGCTCTCCGCCTCGAGGACATCGAGATGGGACATCGTCGAGCTGGCCATAGGTCCGTAATCCATCGAAGACGCGATTCCTGATCTCGTCATTATTTGCTACTCGTTGGGCTGCGCAGAGCAGCTGCGGCAATCTTGAAAGACCTTCTACACCGGATTCTTGCTGATTACAAGATACACTGCGAATGAGTCTATACGACCTTAGACCTTAGATTTGCGACGTCCGGCTCGCCGCTGAAGTCGGCCGGCTGACGCTCTCATCTTAACTCAGCATTCATACGGGATGAGGGCTTCAGAACAGCTCTCACTGCAATGGTCGCAGATTTGACTGGCAACGTAGCATCCTGACCTTGCCAAGGACCAAGAATGGAAATCCGCGCCACGTCCCTCTGAACTCGATGGCGACAGAAGCCCTGCGACAATTGAAGAGACACCGCCACGAAAAGAGCTCGGACTCTTCCTGGGTCTTCCTGAACGAGGATGGTGAAAAACTCAGAGGGCATCGCGACTGGTTCGAGCCGGCTCTGAGGGACTCAGGTGTGCCTAACTATTCCTGGCATTGCACGAGCCCCTCGTTTCCGTCTAGACTCGTCATGGTCGGTGATGCGACCGGTAAGTGTAAGAGGCATTTTGCAAGAAATGCGAGAGTGGCGGAATTGGCAGACGCACCAGACTTAGGATCTGGCGGGGAAACCCGTGGGGGTTCGAGTCCCCCCTTTCGCACCATAATTCCTACTTCAGGTGACGCCTGCCTTACGGGTTGAACCCTGGAAGCTCCACCCGCCTCGCAATGTGATCCTTAATCCAGTGGGGATCCCACCATTCCTTCGGATCAATCTGCACGCCGTCGAGCTGCATCGCAAAATGGATGTGGTCGCCTCCAGCCATGCCGGTTTGGCCGCTCAGGCCCATCACCTGGCCTTGCTTCACGGTGTCGCCTTCATGGACATCGATCCTACTGAGATGACCATAGATCGTCTGCAGTCCGTAGCCGTGGTCAACGACAATGCAGTTGCCGTAAATTCCCAGAGGAGCCGCATAAACAACCTTGCCGTCGTTAGCTGCTTCCACACCGACGTGCTGCGTAACCGCCAAGTCGTATCCCAGGTGAACCTGCTGATCGATCTTTTTGCCCTGGTAGATGTAATTGCGCACGTCGGCAAAGTTCGCCTCAGCCTGCGAATGCGGCTGCCGGATGAAAGGCCGGGACCACAGGAACTTGTCGGCGGTCTTGACTTGCAGATCGGAAAGCGTCTGGTTGTTGGCCTTGCGCATCTCGCTGTTGATTCTTACGAAGCGCGTCACCGGATCACCGGTTCCGTTCGGGTCAAGTTCGTTGATCACCTTATTAAGGAACGCATCGCTTACCTGTAAATCATGCACCGTGTATTTCGGCTGCTCTTTCTTCGGAAACACGACCACGAGGGGGCTGGTCACATCGTTTCCGGCACCGTTCGTAGCGTAGACGACAGGAACGCTGTCGGCCGGCATGTTCCACGCGAATGCATAGAGTGAAAACAGACCCGGCTTGCCGCCCGGCATGGGCCAGGCGCGGAACTTCTGATCGCCCACGCGCACTCCTGCTTTTGTCCAACCGCCGGAAACACTGAACGTCGCCAAGTCTGCCATTCCCCGATACAGGTAGTGCTGTTCTGAATCAACGCTGAGACTCGGCGGTTGCGTAACCACCGTCACATCGCGTTCAACGCGGCCGGTTTTTCTAAGCAGGTCATTCGAGGTCGCTTCAACAATCAACTTCGCATTGCCTGCCCGCAACTGGGGAGTGGTCTTGACGCCCGCGATGAAGTTCCACGTACTATCGGGCGAGCTTGATGGCTGCGCCATCGCAAAGACTGGGTACCTTGCACCATTCTGCTCGACGAACGCTTGCACGCCGCGAATGCCACGCGGATCGCGTACGTGGACGGTAATGGGAGTGGCTTGGCCCAGGGAGGCGACGGGGGGAGAAAGGTCTACAACGGGTGTTGCCGATCGTGCCACTAAGAACACGATCAGCAACACAACAATCGCGACGACAACAAGAACAAATTTCTTCACACGATATTGTAGCTCCCATGAACACGAGCGCAGGTGAGGACGGGATGTTGAATTGGGTTCCTGCAGTTCTGCGCGGCGTACCAAGTCTTAGAGTTGTGCCACTCAACCCTGCTTCTGTTGGTGCCCCAGTTTAGACTCGGAATCATCCTCTACTACAGGAAAGGCCTTGTCCGTGTCCAACCTAACCGCCAACCGTCGGCCCCGCGCGCATCTGATGCGCATTCTTGGCTTGGGCTTCGGTCTGGCGGTGGTATTTGGAAGCACTGTGGGCGTGGGCATTCTGCGACTGCCCGGCACCGTGGCCGCTCAACTGGGAGATCCTGTCCTGATCCTTGCGGTGTGGATTGCCGGCGGAGCTTACACGCTGCTGGGAGCGAACTCCATCGCTGAACTGGCGGCAATGCTCCCTCAGGCTGGCGGTTTCTATGTCTATGCCAGGCGCGCTTTTGGCCCCGCCGTCGGCTTCACCGTGGGATGGGGAGACTGGCTCAACAACTGCGCCGTCCTGGCATTCGGCTCGGTCGCAGCCGCGGAATATCTCTCTGCCTTGACATCTCACACGGCGGCCACGAAACTGCGGTCGCGCTGTTGCTGCTCGCGTCACTGACGCTGCTGCATTGGATTGGGCTGCGACTCAGCAGCGTTGTTCTGCAATTGAGCAGCTCAGCGACCGCGATTACTCTTATTGCGCTGGCATGCGCGTGTTTCTTGCATCGCGGGACGACGGGCTCAGCGATTCACCACGCATCCGCGGCCGCTCCTTCCAGCACGCTCGCCATCATGGCCGCGCTCATCGTGGCGTTTCGCGCAGTGATCGTGACCTACGACGGCTGGTACGAAGCCATCTACTTCGCTGAGGAGGACAAGAACCCGGCCTCGAATCTGCCTCGGGCCATTATCGGCGGCGTTGTACTCATCGTCGCACTCTATGTGGCCATGAATGTGGGCTTCATGCGAGTCATGCCCATGGATCAACTGTCCGCGTCCAAGCTTCCCGCCGCCGACGCGGCACAGATCGTGTTTGCCTCCACTTCATTCGCCAGCCTGAGTGGCAAGTTCGTGACGCTTCTCTCGCTGCTGACGCTGATCAGTCTGGTCAATTCCGTAATGCTAGGCGCACCACGTATCCTCTTTGCGATCGGGCGTGACGGTCTTTTCACGGACAGAATGACATCGGTGAGTACCACGGGAACACCGCGCCCGGCGTTGCTGCTATCGTCGCTGGTGGCCGCCATCCTGATCGCGAGTGGCACCTTTGAAAACATCGTGACCGTCGCCGCCTTCTTTGTGGCGTTCATCTACTGTCTTAACTATGTTGCGCTGTTCATCCTGCGTCGGCGTGAACCGGAGGCGCGACGTCCTTTTCGAGCCTTGGGCTATCCGTGGAGCACTGGCATCGTTCTGCTGGGTTCGATTCTCTTTCTGGCCGCGGCCATCCTTGGCGACCCAGCTGTCGCCCTGCGAGCATTTGCCCTTCTTGCTATCAGTGTGCCTGTGTATCTTTGGATGACGAGACGGTCCCGCCTCTCGAGGTCTGACTATTAAGGAGAAAGCTCTTGTACCGACACGCCATTGTGCGGACCCCTGGCGCGAATTTTGCCGACGGCTTGACCTCGGTTGATCTGGGGGAACCAGTTTTTTCGAACGTTCTGGCCCAGCATGCCGCTTATTGCGATGCCCTTCGGCAATGTAGCTTGGATGTGCTGTGTCTCGACGCGGACCTCCAGCATCCTGATTCCACGTTCGTCGAAGATGCTGCCGTGTTAACGCCGAATGCTGCCATCCTTACGCGGCCTGGCGCAGCCACCCGGCTGGGAGAAGTCGCGCAGATCAGAAAGGCTGTCGAACGCTTTTATCCGGTGATTCGCCAGATCGAGCCTCCCGGCACGCTTGATGGCGGCGATATCTGTGAAGCCGGAACACATTTCCTTCTAGGCATATCGCATCGCACGAACCCGGAAGGCGCCAGACAGCTCGCAGAATTTCTGGCGGCCGAAGGTTACACCTCGTCAACCAGCGATATCCGAAGCATGACTTCGATTCTGCATTTGAAGAGCGGGATATCGTATCTCGACAATAACAATTTGGTGGTCATGGAAGAGCTCGCCGATAGAGAAGAGTTCAAAGGATATGATCTTGTCCGCGTTCCCATGGAAGAGAGCTATGCGTGCAATTGCGTTCTGGTGAACGACCGCGTTCTGCTGCCGTCTGGCTTTCCATGGTTGAACTCAGCTCTGAAGGACCTTGGCTATAAACCTTTGCCCCTCGACATGTCAGAATTTCGCAAGATGGATGGCGGACTGAGCTGCTTATCACTGCGCTTCTGAGGACACCCATCCCGGCGAACACCAGAGCTCGCGAGTGGACGCGGCTTCGGCTCGCACTCAGTTTTCGCTTATGCCAGTGCGGATACACTCTTCCACTTCTTGGCCTTAACATGTGACAATCGCGCGACGCTGATTCCGACTAATCGAGGGTTTCGACAAGCGAGGTTCCAATGTCTGAGAAAGCAGCCGGCAGCGGCTTGACGCTTGCCGTTGAACGTTACACCAACGCCGTCGTGGTGCGATGCAGTGGCAGGTTGGTGGCAGGGGTAAATGAGCGCCTCTACCTCGATGTCAGACAGCTGATTCCAGACTCGAAACGAATCGTGCTGGATTTGGCGGAGCTCACGCACATGGACAGCATGGGCCTCGGCACCCTGGTTCGACTGTACGCTTCCGCCAAGTCGGCGGGCTGCACTTTGGAACTCAAGAACGTCGGCAAACCGATTCGACATCTGCTTGGTGTGACCCATCTTTTATCGGTATTGGAGATCATTGGCGAAAACAACATCAGGCTAGGTTGAACCATACGTTGACGAACTAACTGCGGTGGCTACCTTGGATTAGGCAGATCTCGGCGGATTTCCGCATGGCGGGGCGTCACTACCAGTTTCGACGGAGAACCAGGAAGTCCTTGTCGATATTCGACGCCGAAAGAAACAGTTTTTTGTCGTCCTCTGGGGTCACGGCGAATTCGCGATCAAGATGATACTCATACTTCAGAAACAGGCCGTCCGGCTGCTTCACGAAATCGTCGTATTCGCTCCTTCGCAGAACCAGATAGTCCGGGTGGAGATATGCCCAGAGCTGGAGCGTCTTCCAAACCCGGGGATATTTGTGTGCCTGAAGCCAGCGAACGACTTTTCGACTGCACAGTCCGGGGTAATCGTAGTAAGTGCGCCGCGAGTAATAACCGATATAGCCTAGCGGCTCGCCGGCAATGGTTGTCTGCGGCGGGGTATGCGACAGATAGATGCCGATGGCCATGCGCACCTTGCTTTCCACCAGCATCTGGATATTGCGTTCCGCACGAAATGTAGTTGGCAATACCACCGCGAAGGTGGTGAGATATACCACCGCGACCAGCCATGAAAAAACTACGCCGGCACGAGCAGGGAGAAAACCGGCGATGTCGGCGACTCCCTTGGCCAGCAGGAGCACGAGTACCGCGCAAAGCGGAACAGCATACCACCCGAAGCGGCCGGGAGCCCGGAAGGTGAAAAATGCTGCCAGCAGGAAGGCGATTGTGTAAACCGGCCAGAAGCGCCAGCGGCGGCGCACTAATTCAGCGATAAAGCCAATCGCGATGACCGCACAACAGATCTTTATTATCCAATACCCCGGAATCAGCGGTATAAAACCGGTCCCATGACCACCAAATACCGGCTCGAGAGGAGCGATAAAGTCGCCGATCAAGTACCAGCGAGCGGCGCCAAGCAGCACTCGGAGAGACGAAGCGGTTTCCCAATAGCCGACGTATCCCAAACTCTTCGCGACAATGGTGTTGGGGATGGGGCTGCCGTAATAAAGGGTTGTGAAGATAATCCAGGGCCCGTAGAGAGCACACACCAGACCGACAAATTTGAGGAGCGGCTTGACGGTCCTCTGGCGGTAAGAGGTGAAGGCGACAGCCACGAAGGCGATAGCGGCCCAGAGGACGAAGTCGGGCCGGACAAGAAGGCACAACCCCGATGTAATTCCAGTGGCCGTGATGTTTCCGGAAAGCAGGAAATAGATACTGGCAAGCAGAATCGCGGTGGCCAATTGGGTTTCCATGCCGGCCATTCCCCACAGGATCTGGTGATGCTCGACCGCGAGGTAGCCGCCTGCGAGAACAGCGGCTGCACGGCTGGACGGCGCCAGATACTCCCGCATGATCCTATAGCCGAACCACACTGCCACCGGGCCGGCCAAGAGCGATAGCAGCTTTTGAAATGGCAATCCCCAGCCGACGTGAAAGCGGTCGGCAAGCAATGGCACCAGTACGCTGATGGGGCTGGTGAATCCGTAGAGAGGCTTGGGGTCGTCGATCCTAAAATGAGTGAGACCCAACCCGTGATAAAAGTTTTCGGAGTGAAGAACGGTGATGAGTGCGTCTTCCCAGGTTCGTTGGGTATAAATCCAGAAGACCAGCCGCAGCAGAAAGGCCAGGGCCATCAAGCCGACCAGCCATGGATCGTCGGGATGGAGCGCAGCGAGCTTGGCCGATAGGGACGAGGGTGCGGAGTGCACCTCCCTCGCAACAATGATCGTGGGTGCGATCGCTTGTGCCTGATCCATTACGGCAACCTATGGTGCGCCAATTCTATTCCATCAGGAGACTGATTCTCGCGGAATAACTTTTCCCAATTTGGGCAAGCAAAGTGGGCAGTCTACGTGCTTGCTCGTGCGTCAATCATCAGCCCGGCACTGTAGAGTGATGGCACGTGGAATTCTGACTGAGGTCGCGCTACTTCGCTTCCAACACCAGGAAGTAATCCATCTTGTCTGCCTTGACCAGGTCGTCATGCTCTTCCACTAAACGATATCCGGCCTGCTCTGCCTCATGAAGCACTACTTCCTTTTGTACGCCGTGATCTTGGCCGTTGCCGGTGCGGTCGATTATGCCGACGCGAGCGTTGGGTTTCAACGACGTCCGCAGATTGCGCAATAGAACAACTGGATTCGCCACCTCGTGGTAGGTCTTCAATAACAGCACGGCATCGACGGCGTCGGCGGGTAGTTCGGGATTGTCGGGTTTGCTCAGGACCGTCTTCACGTTGGGCAGATGCTCCTGCTGGGCCCGGTCGGCGATATGACGGATCGCCTCGGGATTAATGTCCACGGCATAAACCAGGCCGCTGCCGGTCACTCGCTTTGCCGCCCGCACTGTGAACCATCCTGAACCAGCGCCAATATCGGCGACCGTCTTCCCGGGCGAGATAGAAAGGATGTACATCACGCGATTGATGTGGAGCTTCTCGTCGCGTCCCGGCGATTCGAAGATGGAAAGGTCGCCGGTATAGGGGGTGCTGGTTTTGCGAGATTGGGTTGCTGACTGTTGGGCCCATGGCCGGGGCGGCATGAGCAAGCCGACAGATAGAAGCAGCGTACAGAAAAAAGCAAACCGCCTGGAACTCAATGCAGACCCCCGTGAATTCGTCAGATGCAACCATCATGACACCTTGGCCCGCGTTGCGGAGTGCAACCTGTCACATTTATGGGCTGTGTAACAGCAATTTCCGTTTGAGAAAACGAGTAACGCGACGCTGTCGCTAGGATTATTCATCGAGCGCAAGTCATCAGGCTAGTTGCCGGCCCCCGACAACAATCCGTAAACGCTCAATTGGTTGGCCGTCCCAACAAACACCTTGCCGTTCGCAATAGTGGGGACAGTAAATTTCGAGGCGGGACCGGGATTATCGCGAGCCAGGCGTTGGTTGGAGTTATACAGCTCGCGTCCCAGATTCTTCGCGTCGTAGGCGTGCAGAACGGCGGCTCCGGGCTTTGGCGCATAGTAGGCGTCGGTCTGCACCGCCCACACGATACCGTTCTTGTTGCCATTCGCGGATACGCTCACGGTGTTACGGGTCATAGAGTAGATAGCTTGCGTCTGCGAGGCCGCCGGGCGCGCCAGCATTCCCTTGCGCAGGCTGAAAGCCCGTATCGAATCCTTGGACGAACTGACCCCAGATCCAAAATAGAGGTAGCCATTCCAATAAGCGGGAGTACCCATCTGCTCGCGGAGTCCAGAGATTTCCTGTACCACCTGCGGATTGCGATTGCCATCGGCCCCGTAGCCGCCCAGGCTGTCGCGGTTGAGGAGGTAAACATGACCGTTCTTCCCACTGGTAACTGCGAGATGCGGGTATACACCTGGCTGATCTGGCAATAAAACCACCCCTGCCGATCCCAGATCCAGATCGTCGCGCGCCATTTTCGCCTGGTTGAATGGAGTGAAGTAATCCAGCAAGGACAAACCGCCGGGCGCCGGCTTTAACTTCACGACGCTGTCGCCGAAGTTTGCTCCGGGCTGTTCGCCGAAGGCGTCGAAGGGGCCATTGGCAACCGAGAGATAAAGGTTACCGTCGCTATCGGCGGAGATGCCGCATCCGCTCATCCAGATGCCGCCCTGGTAGCCGTTGGGGGTGGTAACCCAGCTTCCCGTTTGCTTCAGCGTGGTCGCGTCATAGGCAATCACCCATCCGTGATACGCACCGAAATCGCCGTACGACGCAAAGGCAATGTATAACCTGCCGCGATCAAGAAGCAGCGCGGCCCGTTGCAAGTGAAAGCGGGAGTCAAATGTGAGAACGCCATCTAAACTTTCTTGAGCGAGACCGGGATAGGCCGCCTGAATAGGCTGCGGGCCGCCGAGCTTTTCTGCACCTGAAGCCAGATCGAGAGCATGAAGGCGATGGTAAAAAGCGCCGTTCTCCTTGGTAGCGGCCACGACATAGATGGTGTTGGTCGATACATCAATGACCGGAGTGCTGGTGATTCCTATCTCCGGCACGATGTCACTGGCGTTTACGTCCGCTGGGGTCAGGGTCGAAATACCAGCGTCAAGATTGAGGAAGTTGACACGCCATAGGGGCGTGGCCGAACTGGAGTCCGCATCGAAGGCATAGACGCTGCTGTGCTGAGTGGCCACAACGACCACATTGTGAACACCGTTTCCCGGGATTGCGATCTGCGGCATGTATAGCGGCTGCGCATAAACATAGCCATCGAGCGGATAGGAGTAGAGCTTGCCAAACCGCGAAGCATTCACGTTAGCCGGCGTCAGTACCGTCTCCGTGAGGTATTGCCCGGTGCGCGCATTGTCATTGTGATAGGTGCTGACAGCGGTCAGGACCGAATGTCCGGAGGTGACCGCTCCGTTGGACGCGAATTGGGTGGAGGCGGCGACAAAGTCGGCGCCGTTGGTGTCCGCTGACTGCTCCCGTTTCCAGTCACGTACCTGAAACAGTGCCACCAGCAGGGCCATACCCACGCCCACGGAAAGCAATTGTGAGCGACTGCGCGACAAGGCGAACGCCATTTTGGCGAAATTGCGCAGACCAAAGTAGGCTATGGCTCCGGATCCGAGGCAGAGCAGCAGCACTGCAAGCGGGGTTTCCACCAGTGTTCGAGGGAAATGCAGATGCATAACGTTCAGAACTTGCAGTTGTACTTAGCTTCCTAACACCGGAATGGAATCAAAGTGGTGACACGCGTGGCACGTTCTCACTTCGCGGCACGTTCTGAATAAGATGCGCTCTTCCATCCCGATGATGCACACTGCAATGCCAGCCAAACGCAAGCGGACATTCTGGCGAACTTCAACAGGCGGAGACAGATTGTTAAGAAGTGTTTCCGGGGGAATTTGGCGCGCAGGGCATCCTTAGCCTTTCGATTGGATCAGCCGTAGGCGGCAGCAATCGGTCACCGTGTAGAATCGAAGGCATGGGCTTCCGCGGTTCCAGCAACGATGCCAACTCACGTAAGGGCAAAGCTCCACCGCCCGACGACACGCACCAGGAATCGGCTTACCTGAAGATGCTGGGCGAGAAGCAGCGTCCCGTGCGCATCAAGTTGATGGACGGTGAAGTGGTGCGGGGGTGGATCGAGTACTACGACCGGCGGATGGTGCGTTTGACCCGCGACGGTGCGCCCAATCTATTTATCTTCAAGCACGAGATCTCCTACATTGCGGAGGACACGGGACGCAAGCCGCGTCCTGATGGCGGAGCGTCCGCGAAAGACGGCAATTCCGCAACCGGGTCCGAATGACGCAGTACCTGCCGGACGTAGAGGCGATTGCCCGCGAGGCCGGGGCGCTTCTCATGCGTTACTTCAACCACGTCACCATCGAGTACAAAGGCGATGTTGACCTGGTGACCGAAGCCGACCGCGCCTCGGAGAAGATGATTGTCGAGCGCTTGCTCGCCCGCTGGCCGGAAGACGGAATTGTGGGTGAAGAAGGCGCACGCAGCCATCCTGACGCCGAGTACCGCTGGTACATCGATCCCCTGGACGGCACCACCAATTTTGCGCACGGCTATCCGGTGTTTTGCGTTTCAATTGCCTTGGTGCGCAAGGATGAGCAGCTCGAGGTAGGCGTGCTTTATGATCCGACACGCGACGAGATGTTTGCTGCCGAGCGCGGAGGGGGCGCGAGGCTGAATGGCGAGCCGATTCATGTTTCCAAGACCGCGAAGCTGGCAGAGTCGATTCTCGGGACCGGCTTTCCCAGCCACAAACGGCACAAGAACCCCAATATCCACTTCTATCACCAGATCACGCTGCGTTCGCACGGCGTGCGGCGTGCTGGATCGGCGGCGCTCGACCTGGCGAACGTGGCCTGCGGACGCTACGATGGTTTCTGGGAATTCAATCTGAATCCGTGGGACACCGCAGCGGGCGTGCTTTTAGTTCAAGAAGCTGGGGGACGCGTGACGCGCTTTGACGGCTCGCCCTTCCGCCTGGACAGCCGCGAGGTAGTGGCGAGCAATGCACTAATCCATGACGAACTGATGCACAACTTCGCGGAGATTTTTGCCGGTCGCGGGCTGGCAGAGCTACCGTCTCCGGTGGAATATGCAAAGTCGCGCAGCTAGCTTCCCGCCGATTGACGAGCATCCTTAATTGAACACGATCGTCCTGCTTCCGGAGATGAGAACTCGATTCTCCAAGTGCCAGCGTACGGCGCGCGACAGAACCACCTTTTCCAAATCACGACCCTTCTGAATCAGGTCGCCAATCCGGTCGCGATGTGAGATGCGGACAACATCCTGTTCGATGATCGGGCCTTGATCCAGGTCTGCGGTCACATAGTGGCTGGTGGCGCCGATCAACTTGACTCCGCGCTCGAAGGCCTGATGATAGGGCTTCGCACCCACGAACGCCGGAAGGAAGGAGTGGTGGATGTTGAGAATGCGCCACTCAAATTGCTTAACGAATTCCGGCGATAGAATTTGCATGTAGCGAGCCAGCACGATCAGATCGACGTTGTATTGGCCAAGAACTGCAAGTATTTCCTGTTCAGTCTCGGCCTTCTCCTTGCCAACGACCGCAAGAAACGGAATCTTATAAAAGTCGGCCAGCCGCCCAGCACTCGTGTGATTGCTACAGATGACGGATATTTCGCAACCCAGTTCGCCGTTGTGATGGCGATAAAGCAGGTCAGCCAGGCAGTGATCGTAGTTAGAGACCAGGATAGCGACCCGGGGCCGATGATCGGAGAGGGCGAGCCGATACTTCATCAAGAAGCGGTTGGCCACATGGTGGAAATGCGTTTCGAACTCAGCTAATGGCAGGTCGAAGCCGTCCAGGTCCCACTCCAGACGTGAAAAGAACACACCTGATCCATTGTCGGGATGATCGTCGGAATGGAGAATTCCGCCGTGATGTGCGGTGATGAAATTGGAGATTGCAGCCACTACGCCTTGCCGGGCCAGCATTCCCGGACAACTGAGAAGCAAAACCGCAGTTTTCATCTGCCGATCCGTCCCTGGCGCAATGGGGAAATTATCGCATTCCAGGGGGCGAGCAAGAACCGGCTGCGCTGTCATCCGTTAGAATACTGTCAGATCGCCTATGAGGTGACCCCATGTATCGCGCCAGTTGCGGCTTGCTGTTTTATTTGTTCCTGCTATCGGCGGGTGCGTTCGCCCAAGAGAACCGGGTCGTTCTGGTGGGCGTGCCGCTCATGAAAAATGCCGCGACTCGAAGTGTGCCCGGCAACCTTGAGCGCGACCGGCTGGTCAGCGACTTGAATCAGCAGAAGCCTGACAAAAAACAGCACCTGGCCGTAAAAGGTGTGCCGCTCGAGGGCACCACTGCGGACGAGGTCGCCGAGGAGGCCAAGCAGAAGAAATGTGACTTCGTGGTCTACACGACACTGATTGAGCTGAGCACCCCTTCCGATCCCTACCAGCGCACGCGCACGCCCGGCACTATTCAAACCAACCCGGGCGGGGTGTGGAACAATCCGGCGGGCCAAGCTGTGGACCCGGAATACCGGGCCACGGTGGAGTACAAGCTCTACCGGGCCGATGGCACGCCCGTCTCGGGTGCTCCCTTCACTAACCAGCAAGCCACCATGGAGACGGAGGTCGTGGCCCAGGTCATGAGCCGCATCGCCTCCCGAGTCTTTTCCGAAGTCAAGAAAGGCGCACCGGCATTCCGGGAATAGGAATTCCGATTTTTTTGTTCCTGGATTGCGCTACTCTTGCGCGGATAAGAGTGTCTACTAGATTGGTAGAAATGTCAGTAGCGTCTCAGTTTGAAGCTGGGAAAGACGATGTAGGTAGAGCGGGCCTTCAGGCCCGCATCCGAACGTAATGAGAATCCGGTGCCTTTAGGCACGGCACAACCAGGCTCGCGCCGCCCCTGCCGGGGCTCCCCCTCGAAGAGAACTGGCTTGACGCGAACCTGAAGGTTCGCTCTACCGAGGTTCACAAATCAAAATTTCAAACTGAGACACTACCGAAGAGTCCGTCAGCTTGGGAGGCTCTGATGAAATGCACAGTGCCGCGCTGCCTTCTTGCCTTCCTGATGATGTTGCCCTCCATCGCGCTCGCTCAACAAGTGCGCGTGGTACGCGTCGGAGTGGTTGTCGAGCAATACCTCGACCAGACGACCCGGGTCAATTGGACTGAGAACGCTCGGTGGCAACGTGATCTGCTGGTCACTTACCTCAATCAGCATAAGCCCCCCAAAGCTGGCCCATTCAAGTTGCAGGCGGTTCCGCTTACCACAATGACGTCCGGCGGTATCGAGGCCCAGGTGCGTGAAATGGGCTGCGAGTACGTCGTCCAGGTTTGGTACCGAAGCTCGGCGGTTCACGGCCCCGAGGACTCCCCGGTTTACACTGCCGAGGACTCCTTTCAGGCGGGACCGGGCCCATCCGGATATCAGGGCCGGTTTAGCTATTCCGTAGGGTATTTGGTGTTGAGAGGTGCCGACAACAAGTGGCTCGCGGGTGACTCCTACACTCAATTCCAGCCGCAATCGGCGCCGGCCATGCTCGTCATGAGCAGCGTCTACGACGCGATCGTGAAGGCAGCTACCCCGTAACCTCGGAATGTCGGTATTCGGTGCGCCTGATCTCGGCAATCGCTTTCCATATCCGAGTATGGCGAGAATTTCTGCGGTAAAATTACACAGTGAATAATTCGTTGTTGAACCGCACCGTTTCCAAGCGCCCCGACATGGTCCGTCTCGAAGGGCGCATTCTATTCCTCACCGAAGATCCTGAACTCATCAAGCGGCAGCTCGCAGGCGAAGATCTGCCTTGGGACACGCAACATCCTGAGCGCAATCCTAAGCTGCGCGATGATATCTCCACCGACGAGATTACTCCCGCGCATATCTGCTTCTTCTTCGACGAAACGTTAGGGGAATTTCCGTATACCGGCCTGAAGTGCGGCAACGAACTGCCCATTAAGCGCGGCGATGTGAAGCGCGGCGGATTCGTATGTGCGGTGAGCGGCAAGCGGCGGGGCAAGGGATCGAGCCGGGAACAGTCGCCCTATGCCGAGATGTCGGCGGGGATCAAACTGGTGATCGCGGAAAATATCGAGCGCATCTACAAGCAGAACTGCCAGAATCTTGGCGTGCTGACGGCGACTGACTTCAGCCTGATTGACAAGGTCCGCAGCGGCGAGGAAATTCCGCTGACCGAGTTCACCGAGGGCGAAGACGAGATCACGCGCCAGGTGATTGAATATGGCGGCCTCTTCCCGTTCAATGTGGCTCGCTTGCAAGGGAAGGTTTTCCTGCCGCCCATCCATACCAAGCCGCGCCCCATGACCATCGCGGAAAAGATCTTCGCGCGGCACATGGTGCATGGCGCGAATCAGGTAGGCGTGGAGTCAGTCAAGCCGGGTGACACTGGTTTCGCGCGTACCGATCTGCGCTTCAGCCATGAATATGTCACGCCAATGGCGGCAATTTTCTTCGAGCATTTTCTAGGCAAGGACGCGCCGGTTACCGACGCCAGCACGATCATGTTCTTCCGCGATCACCTCACGTTCCTGGATGAAGTGCTCTCGGAGGAGAAGCGCAAGATGGGCCTGCTGGACCTGGCGACGCAGTTGAAGTTGAAGCAGGAAGACTTCGCCAAGTCGCGCGGCATCAAACTGCACGGCGAACTGCGCGACCGCAAAGGCTCGGAAGGAATTTGCCACTCGATCGTGACCGAAAGCTACGCCCTGCCGGGACAGCTCAACGTCGGCTCCGATTCGCACACGCCTCACGTGGGCGCGATGGGGTGCGTGGCCTTCGGCATTGGCACCACCGACGTCTTCAATTCGTGGTTCACCAAAGATGTTCGCGTGAAGGTGCCCGAATCGGTGAAGGTCATTATTCGCGGCAAAAAGCGGGGGAACGCCACCGCGAAAGATTTCATCCTGAAGCTGCTGTCGCTGGAATACATTCGCAGCGGCAAAGCGCTCGCGAAAGTAATTGAATATTCCGGCGAAGCCATTGAGGCGCTCGGAGTGGACGAACGCGCCACCATGACTAATATGGCGGCGGAGATTGGCGGATTCACCGGCATCGTGGCGCCCGATCAGAAGGTGGTTGAGTTTCTGATGGAACGGCGCGGGATGAGCGAAAACGAAGCCGCGACGCTGGTCGAAGGTCTGTATAGCGATCCCGACGCGCACTACGCGCATGTGATCGAGCTTGACGCCGCGGAAATCTACCCCATGATCGCGACCCCCGGCGATCCTGGCAATGGCAAGTTCGTGCGCGAACTGAACACGCCTGTCCTCGTTGAGATCGCTTACGGCGGCACCTGTACCGCCGGCAAGAATGAAGACATGGACATGTACGCGCGGGTGCTGAGCGATGCCCTAAAGCAAGGCCGGCGCGTGGCGGACAGTTGCAAGTTCTATCTGCAATTTGGATCGCAGGAGACCCGCGAGTACTGCGTACGCAAGGGCTATCTCGACATCTTCCAGAAGGCGGGCGCGCACGTGATTGAGCCCAGCTGTGGCGCTTGCATCAACGCGGGACCTGGTGTTTCCACGCGTCCTGACCAGGTTGTAATCAGCGCGCAGAACCGGAACTTCCCGGGACGCAGCGGGCCGGGACAGATGTATCTGGCCAGCCCGTTAACGGTAGCGGCCAGCGCCGTCGCGGGCTACATCGTGGAGTACGAACCGGCAAGCGAGCGCGAGCCCGCGCATGCGGCCTGAGGTCTTGGACGCCCCCGTCACGGTCGTGTCATAAATACATGAAGATCAATGCGGCAAAAAGCCCGCCCCGGCATACGCCAAGGCGGGCATTCTTTTGGATGTGCTGCGTGCCGGTTACTTTGCCCCGTAGCCGACTGGACTGCCGATGCCAGTACAGAAATCCCAACCGCTTCCCGCTGTATAAGCCAGGTACGGTCCACAGTTTCCTTTGGTGATATCGGTAAAGTCAGCGGGGTTACTGCGACTGGCGTACATCAAGCCAAGCTCAATGGCGGTCGTACTGTGAAATTGTCCGGCGGCGTTGACTATGCCTGCCCAGGAGGCAGCGCCTGGAGCGGTACCGCCCACCACATACCAAGACGGGTAATACTCGCCCAGATACTGATAGCTGTCCCACACCCACATGCCGGTGGTGATATTGGCGTCAAAAGCGACATCGGGTACACCGCGCGCCGAACCCACGATGGTCGAAATCCCGCTTTGGAAGGACGGACGCGGCTCGTATAAACTCTTGCCGCCGGTGGGAACTTGCCAAGCGACTTCCCCTGCAAAAGCACCCGTGGTGGGATTGCGAGTGACACCGGTACCACCCACACAGATTGCGTTGGGAGATGCACAGGGATAGGTGACACCCGAAGAGGTTCCGAGCGCCGGTTCGTAGAATTCATTACCGACGGCGGTGACGTAAACGACCCCTGAAGTGGTAAAGTTCTGATCGCATGTCGCCTCATCGGATTCTTCCGGGAAGGCGGAACTGGTAATAACTTCGCCCCTGCCAGTGCCTCCGGTGCAGGTTGTATGGCCGCAGAGAATTAGATTGTTCGCAATGCTGACCGACTCCATCAGATCGATCAAATCGTTGGACTCAGCTTCTACCAGATAAATCTTGGCGTTGGGCGCCATAGCGTGGGCCCACTCGACCTCAGTGATCTCGATCAACTCTCCCAAGCCTTCGTAGTCAGGCGGAGGTGGAAATCCAGTTTCATAAACTACTTGGAACTGGCTGGTGGAAAACGGCAGGCCAAATTGCGCCGAGAAGTAGGCAAGGTCGGGTCCGGCATAGGGGTCGTCGTAGGGCTCAACAATCGCGATGGAGCGGCTGCCGCCTGTCGGGTTGGTGGTAACGGTGTTGGGATTGCAACCCGCGACCGGCGTTACCAGGCTATAGACACAAGCGAGTGAGGCCGGCGTCTCAAAGAAGTATCCGGCAAAGGGGGGACTTCCAACCGGGAGATCGCCTCCGGACTTGAAGCGCTGATAGACGTCGAGATTGGATTTGACGCGAACCTGAGGACCTTGGGGGGATCTGGAATCGGCTTTGGCGCCATCCAGGCCCTCCATGGCAGTCCTGCCAATGTGTCGGGTGGGAAAGCAATTTTGCGCGGTCGCCGGCGTAATGCAGCCGGCAAGCAGAAGGGTCGTAATCGCCAACGAAAGTGGGCGTCTCATTTAGTAACTCCTTGTAGTGAGGGTTTGGTCTGGGGCTGGTTTCCCAAAGCGACTGGTACGATACCCTTAGTCCTTCCAGAAGGCAACGGTTTCCGTTGCATGCCGCGAGCGGGAACGACGCGTGCAAAGGCCTAGATGCCCAGGCTCGCCTGATGTTGGGAATGGCAAGTTCTTCATGGCGTGAGGGATATCGGCAACGGAGGAGACCGGCCAGCCGGGCAGGCCTGGGTTGTTGTGTGTGCTGAATTTCGTAAAACTGACAGAGTGAAACAGCCAGGCGAGTGCCAAGCCGCTGCGGTTTTTGATACTATCGTTACATACCGCTCTGATCGAAATTTCTCCATTCGATAGGTAAGGGGAGACACGGTTTTATGGCATATGTAATCGCGGAACCTTGCATCAACACGAAGGACACAGCCTGCGTCGACGCTTGTCCGGTGGACTGCATCCACCCCAAGAAAGACAGCGACAAGTTCGCGACCGAGGAGATGCTGTACATTGATCCGGTGGAGTGCATTGATTGCGGCGCCTGTGTGCCGGTGTGTCCGGTTTCGGCGATATTTGCGCTGGACGATCTGCCGGAAAAGTGGAAAGAGTACACCGAGCGCAACGCCAAGTATTTTGGGCGCTAATTGTAAGCGAGTTGTAGCGAGGCGCACCGTGCAGGCGCGCCTTTTTTGTTGGCTGGCAACGATTTGAAGGGGCGCGGCGTCAGCCTCTGGCAAGACGTTAAGCATCGGAGTCCCTCGGCGGCTAAACAGGCCGCGGAAAAACTCGGAAAAGCAAACTCCTCGCGGGCTGAAGCCCATTCGAAGTGACAAAAATAAATGACTTATCGGCACGACTAAAGTCGCGCCCTGACACAAACCATGGACTAATCCAGTTTTTCAGCAACCTCTTAAGCCGTGAGAGTTTTAAGACATACGGACGGCCTGAAGCTTTTCCCAGCACTCCGCCTCGGGCTGCGTGCTGGGCTAGACTGAGTCGCCCCTGCGCGGCTGGTTTTCTTGTTGCTCTATACCACCATCGCACCCGAAGGCTAGTTCTCGCGCACTCACTGAAGGCGTTCCCCTTCTAAAGCCAGACTCGGTCACAACGGCCCTAGTGCTGTTTGCCGCCTTCGCGAATCTTCCAGAGCATTTGTCGCAGCATGCCCAGCCAGAGGTCCACGTCGCCGGCTTGCAGGCTGAGGCGGCGCACGAGGCGGCGCACTTTTTCCTCCGTCGAGGCTTCCGTGCGCGGCTTCACATAGCCGCTGTCGCGTAGGGCATCGAGCAAGAGTACGGAGATGCGCTCGACTTCGCCGGCCGTGGCGCGCTTGACTTTCTCTGGCGCTGGCGTCGCTTTAGAATCTCGGCTTAGTTCGTAGAGACAGACCGCTACAGCCTGTCCCAGATTCATCGAGATGTGTTCCTCTCGCGTCGGAATGCGCATGAGCCAGTGGCAGTGGCTGAGGTCCCTGGTCGACAGACCAAATTTTTCCGTGCCGAATACCAGAGCGGCGCGCCCAGAAGCAAGATGTTTGCGGATCACGCGCGCTCCTGCCTCCAGGCGCCGGAGCGGATGTTGCAATTCGCGATGTCGCACCGCGGTGGTGCCGACTACCAGTGTGCAATCGGCGAGAGCTTCAGGTAGAGTCTGGTACTCCTGCGCGTTGGCCAGCAACTCGGCCGCGCCGACGCCAGAGCGTGCCTCGCGAAAAGCGACGTCGTAGGGGTTTACCACCCGCAAGTCGAGAAAACCGAAGTTGCTCATGGCGCGAGCCGCAGCGCCGATGTTGAGCGGGTTGCGCGGTTCGACCAGAACCACACAAAGATGGCCAGGCTGTCGTTGCATTAGGACAGTTTATGGGGTTTTCGGAATTGATGGAATGCGGAAGGAGGTAGAGCACGCGCTCATAACTTCAGAAAGAAGACGACTGACATGGGCAGAAGTGCGGCTCCGGCTTGCAGCGCAAGCACCTCTAGCGCCTGCCTCGGGGCCCTTGGCAGCCACTTGACGGCGGAGAAAGCGACGATTGGTATTTGTCCGCCGATGAGCAGCTGAAACAGATGGGCAGCGCTTCCTTCATCGGCCTGCCGCACGATCCCGTACAGGGCGATATTGCCCAGCACTATAGCTAGCGCCGCCAGCGACATTACGATTGGAAGAAAAGCACTGGGCCGCTTTATTGATGAGAGATCCATTTGGGAGCCTCCAGGATAATGTGTTGACCTTCGTCGTAGTGGCGGGCAAGTGTATGGTGCTCTGGAATCGCCGTTCAGTCAATACGGGCTAGCCTGCCGGGCCGTTCGGCCGACACACTAGTCCTAGAATCTGCCGACACCGAGTTGAGGAAATTTCCCTGCATTTCGGAGTTCGGTAGATAATGGTCAGCGATAATAAGGCCCGGTCATGAATGGCTTCATGCAACACGTGACTTTCGGCTTGCGGCTGATCCGCAAGTCACCCATCTTCTACGTGATCGTCATCGTGGTACTGGCCCTCGGGATCGGCGCCAACACGGCGGTGTTCAGCGTGGTGGACGCTGTACTGCTGCGCAAGCTTCCCTTCCGCGAGCCGGACCGGCTGGTCATGGTGTGGGAGAAAAATCCTACGTTGGGGGCGATGGTGGGCGACCGCGTTCCCACTACTTACACCAACTTCGCGGAGTGGGTCCAACAGGCGCACTCATTTGACGGCATGGCTGGGTTCGAGGATGTCAGCCTGAACCGCACCGGCACTGGCGAGCCGGAGCGCATTGCGGGCGCGCGGGTGACGCCAAACTTCTTCGGCGTGCTCGGCGTTACTCCGGAGGCGGGTAGCAGCTTCGACTACGTGGAGCGCGACCCCACCCACAACCACGCGGCGATGCTGAGCAACGGATATTGGAAGAGCCATTTTGGGGGAAGTGCCGGCGTTGTCGGCCAGACTCTCACCCTGAACGACATCCCCTACGTTGTGGTGGGTGTGCTGCCGGACAACTTCCATCTACCTGCGACGCGCGAAGGTTCGGAGCAACGCAAGCCCGACATCTGGATTCCCTACGAACCACCTGCTCAACGTAACGAGGCGGAGCTGAACCGCCTGAAGATGCAAGTGTTCGCGCGGCTTCGTCCCGGCGTCTCGCTGGAACAAGCCCGCCAGGAGATGGACGTCATCGCCGGGCGGTTGGAGGAGCAGAACCCCACGCTTAACGCCGGATTCGGCATCAACGTGTTCCCCGTCTACTTGGAAGATGTCGGCAAAGAGCTGCGCCGCAACCTGATGGTCCTGCTGTCGGCGGTCGGACTCATCCTGCTGCTGGCGTGCGCGAACCTCGCCAACCTGATGCTCACGCGCGCCACCGCGCGGCAGCGGGAGCTCGCCATTCGCAAAGCCTTGGGCGCCAGCCGCGCGCGCCTGATCGTGCAGATGATCGTGGAAGGCCTGCTGCTCAGCTTCTTCGGATGCCTGCTGGCCATTGTGGTCGCGCACTTCGGAATCCAGTTGCTGCTGGCGTTGAAGCCGGCCGATCTGCAACGTCCGGAGCAAGTTCACTTGGGCATCAGCGTGCTGCTGTTCACCATGGCGATCGGAATCGTCGCCGGAGTTGCATTCGCTGCCATACCCGCCATCTACGCTTCCAACACCGACGTCAACACGGTGCTGAAGGATTCCACCTCCAACGCGCGGCATCCCGGCAGGGTGCGGGCGGTGCTGGTGGTTGGCGAGGTGAGCCTGGCATTCGTGCTGCTGATCGGAGCGGTGTTCATGATCGGCAGCCTGGTCTCGGTGTTGCGCGTCGATCCCGGCTTCCGCGCGGACCATTTGCTCACCATGAACTTCAGCATGCCGCCTTCGCGCTACGCGAAGAACGAGCAGTTCGCCAGCTTCTGCCAGCAGGTGCTAGAGCACGTCTCAGCGTTGCCCGGAGTGAAGTCGGCGAGCTTCTCCGATGGCCTGCCGATGACGCGCATCCGCATGATGAAGTTCACGGTCGACGGCCAGGCCCTGCCCACGCGCGGCAGCGAGCCGACAGCCGACATGCGCGGCATCAGCTCGCCCGCGTATCTTCCCACGCTCGGGATACCGATTTACGCGGGACGAAATTTTACCGCGGACGAGATCAACAACAACCTGCCGGTCATCATCGTCAACCAGACGCTGGCGAAGAAGTTGTGGCCGAACGAGGACGCGGTCGGCAAGACCATCCGGACGGTAGCACGAGCGGGAGTCGAGGCACGCGACCTCTCCGTGATCGGGGTCGCCGGCGACACCCACCAGGTTTCGCTGGAGAGCGGAACGCGTCCTGAAGTGCTGAGGCCCATGGTTGACTACACCAACTTGACGCTGGCGGTGCGCACCGCCGCCGATCCGGGTTCGCTGACCTCAGCCATCAAGCGCCAGGTGTGGCTGCTCGACAAGGACCTGCCGGTCTATCAAGTCGAAACCATGGACCAGGTCGTCGAAGACAACCTCGGGCAGCGCCGCTTCGACTCGTTCCTGATGGCGATCTTCGGCGGGCTTGGCGTTGCTGCTCGCCGGAGTCGGAATTTACGGCGTGCTGACCTCGACGGTGCAGCAGCGCACCCATGAGATTGGCATTCGCATGGCGCTGGGCGCTGGGCGCGGCGATGTGGTGCGCATGGTTATGACCTATGGACTGAAGCTGGCGATTGCGGGGATGCTGATCGGGCTGGCAGCAGGTTTTCTGCTGACGCGCGTGTTGGCGAGCTTGCTCTTCGGAGTGAGCCCCACGAATCCGCTCACGTATCTTGCGGTCTGTGCCGGATTGACACTGGTGGCAGTTGCCGCTTGTTACTGGCCGGCGAGCGCGGCTGTGAAGGTGGATCCGGTACAAGCACTGCGGGCGGAGTAGGGTAACCTTCTTCAAATAAGACAAAGACCGACCATAGCTAACGACGCTTGAGCCGGGCAGTCCCGTTTTCGCGCTCAAGTTTCTGTTATGCTTGCCAACTAATTTTCCACTTCGAAGGAGACAGCCATGAGAGTACGCACGGTTTTCAGTGTCTGCATGATGATCGCCCTGGTCGCGCTCGGATCCGCTTCGGCAACCAACCCCGCCGGCACTTCCGGCGCTTCCAACCCTTACCTTGCACTGGGCGACAGCGTGGGATTCGGATTTATCGACCAGGCAGCATACGAATACTACAATCCCACCAACTTCGTCGCGTATCCCGATTACGTCAGCCTGGCGGTGAGCTTGAACCTGTCGAATGCGGGCTGTCCGGGGGAGACGACGGGCAGTTTTCTGTCGTCGACCGCGCCCGATGCCGGCTGCCGTTTCTATCGCACGATGTTTCCTCTGCACGTTATTTACACCTCGGCCAAGTCCACGCAGGGTGCCTACGCCACGAACTTTCTCCAGCATCATACCCACACGGCGCTGGTGACTATCGACCTGGGCGCTAACGACCTGCTTCTGCTGGAGGAGGCGTGCAATAACGATCCCACGTGCATCGAGCAGGGCGCGCCGCAGGTCTTTGCCATGGCCGCGGCCAACATGGCAACCATCCTCGGCGATCTGCGCGCCACCGGATACAGCGGCGTCATTATTATCATGAATTACTACTCGCTCGATTACTCGAACCAGTTTGTGACCGAACTGACGGAAGGGTTGAACCAGGCGATCAGCGCGCCCGCGGGCACTTTCGGAGCAGTGGTAGCCGACGTGTTCTCGGCATTCGCGGCTGCGACTTCGAATCCGTTGGTGGGGGGAAACACTTGCGTCGCCGGGTTGCTGAACGCGAGCAACCCACCGACCAGTCCGCCCTCGTGTGACATCCATCCCAGCCAGTCAGGCCACAAGCTGATTGCGCAGACGATTGCCGCTACGTATCAATCGCAGCGGGCTGAGCGAAGCAAGTAGACGCGGGATCACGTTTTCGTATAGCGCGCTGAGCTGCAAGACTGTCATGTCGGATCTCCGCATCGAGCCTGGATAGACTCGGTAGTTTGAACGGTGGGAGTTCTCATGTCAATGCAGCGCTTGGCCCCCTTGGTGGTAGGTTGTTTACCCGTGCTCTGCGGCTTTGAAGCGGCGCGGCCAAGCTCACGCCACCTGCCTCGCCTCTTCGATGAGTTGCCCTTCACCAGCAGGCCGGAATCCCAGAACCATCTCCTGGCTGTCAGCATCCCTCCGCACGCACTGTCGCTGCCGCGCTACCTCCATGTCTTGCGATAGCAGTCCGATCATCCTGCATACCGTTCGTGCCTTCGCATCACACTGCCACACATCGTCAGCTTCATCCTCAGCTTCGGCTCCGGGCTCTGCCGTACCGTTTGTCTCTGTTCCTTCGTTGCGGCCGCACTTCACCTCTGCTAGTTTTGCACTCTGTTGTCTGGCAAGCTTCAACTCGCGGACTGCGGCGGCCAACTCCGTCTCCTCGGCAGCTCGCAATCTGCAGCCCATACAGCAGCTGGCCCGATACTTTGGTGTCGATCTGCCCGCGCACCAACGCGTCCATCACTTGCATCAGCGCCACTTGGATGGAGTTGGCATCTTCTAATGTCGGCAGTTGCAGCGAATGGAACTCACCTTTCATGATCTGCTTTTGCATTCTCAGACGACGTCCGCGGGCGGTGAGGTGGAAGTAACAGTATTCCCGCTCGCGCAATGCTGGCGACCCACAAAACTCGCCATCGGCTTTTATATGTTTACAAGTGCGCATGACTTTTCTCCTGCGTTGGTATCAGGGCACAGCTTCAGCTGTGCCGATGAGTGTCTATTGGAACTGGGGTTTAGAGACCGCGTCGCGAGTGCGTATGGATTGCGACGGTGCAGTGAAGCGGTTAAGAAAGAGCCCCGGATGGGGCGGAAGATCTTAGCCCAGCGCTTCAGCGCTGGGTAGCGTGGGAAATGAGACCGAGTCCCGTAGGGACGGCAGAGATCGCGACAGTGCCGCACCTCACCACCCCCCTCCCCCTCCTCTTTTGCAAAATATTGAAAACAATCACTCGCCACGAAAAACCCCCTGCAAACTATTGAATCCCTGTTGTTTATAGGCAAAATATTGCAATAGGGAGACTTACGAGACATGCGGAGGGCAGATCGCGATCCTTGGGAAACTCGGTTTGGCGGTTCGAGGGTATTCATTCCCGTTCCAAACCTCACTACAGACACAAAAGGGCAGGAGCGCCGGGCGCGGCGGTTCCTGCCCTACACCACGAGTATGCTTCTGCACACTTCCTAGGTCAACTTACGAAAGTAACATTTCGCGTCCTTTTTTCGACCTTCCTCCCAGAATGGGAATCATCCTCAAACACTCCCCCTACCACTGGCGCCAGCCCACTCTTGAATTAATCCTTCATGCCCTGGGTTGCGTCCTTCTTTGGGGAGGTTTGAACCGGCGACCCCCTGGGCCCAGGACAGTGAACAGAACTATATCCGGGTACCACGTATCCCTTCGCCCTAGCGCCTAAATTCACAGACCGCCATCAGACGGTCAATCACATAATCGGGGAGTACGTTCGCGGCGACGTTTACACGAACTCGATTGAGAGCGCATTTTCACTGCTCAAGCGCGGCATCATAGGCCAGTTCCACAAAATCTCGATAAAGCACCTGCCTCGCTATTGCAGCGAGTTTGAGTACAGATTCAATCGTCGCCAGTCGGCAGACCCGTTCATAGATACAGTGCGACGGCTGTGCGCCGTCAAGCCGCTAATGTTCGCGGAGCTTACCGCTGCGCCGAAGAAGTTTTCTTTGGCGGGGATTTGAGCATTCGAGAGAGAACGGCATCAAACTGGGCTTCGTCGGTTTTCACGGCTTTGCTTCCGGATTGTCAGCAAGAAATTCCTTCCACAGTTTCTGAATGGCTGCTACTTGTTCTTTCGGATGCTTCACTGTAGCTGCCATCTCATCAGGGAGTTTGTCCAGGGGCGCGTTAAGAATGTTGGACGGGACGGGAATATGTCCAAATTCGGCCTCTTGAGCTGCAATCTGGGCCTGAATCAAATAAGCGAAAATTTTAGCGTAGTTCCACGGAATGGTGATCGCCGTATGCTGGACGACGACGTTTGGCCCTTGCACAATGTCCGTCTGTCCGAACGTGATTTTCAAATCCCAAATAGTTGATTCAAATAGCGCGTTATTGGCGTATCGTGTGGCGAAATCTTCAGGGTCTCGCCTTGCGTCAATCGGTTTCTTCTCTGGCTTGTCCATCATCCCCCTTATCAGCGTGCTGCGTTCACTACCGCGCCAGCGCCATGTTGTTGTTGGAAGAAGAATCCCGGGAACATATTGACGTCTGAAACAATATTTACAATGTCGGCCAGTTTATGGCGTTGTTCAACTGGGGCAACATTGACGACGTTCAGGGTTACTGAAGCCGGCCTTGCCACTGTTCGGTCAAACGGCAAATTGAGTTGACTTGAGCTGGCTACAAAGCCTCGCCGCCCATATTTCCTTCTGGACTTGTGTGCTCTTGCCGCATTCCCCGACGAGGATGGAGCGGTAGAAGCACCGCTGCATGGGGCGACACCGGAGAGTTTCAGCCCGAGAGCATCCAGCACGGAACCGAGTGTTTCTAGGGTCGGATTGCCCGCAACAGAGAAAGAGCGGTACAGGCTTTCCCGTGTCACATTGGCTTTGGCAGCAACCTTCGACACGGTACGTGCTTGGATTACGTCTTTGATGGCATCAAGAAAAATTTCCGGTGAATCTTCTAGAGCTGCATTGAGATAATTGGCAGCGTTAATAGGATCGGCCAGATTTTCTATACGCCAAGCATTAAAATTTCCCTTGCGCTTAGGCATTGTAGTCTCTCCAATATTCTTTGGCCGTTCTAATATCTTGCCTTTGTGATCCTTTCGTTCCTCCGCACAAAAGCACTACCTCATCACCATCTTGTCCGAAATACACCCTATAGCCTGGTCCGAAATCTATTTTCAACTCTAAAACGCCCTCCCCAACCACTTCACAATTGCCAAGATTCCCATTCTCTACCCGTTTTATTCGTGCAAGGATGATGCCGTATATCTTTTGATGGTCATAAGAATCCAACCACTCCCGAAATGGCGATCCGCCGTCTTCGCGGAGATAATCAACAATCGTTCGTGGTCGCGCATCCAACGATACATATCGGCATCCAGCCCTGTGATGTTTAGATCACGGGGAAGGGTATCCCGCCTCCGTAAACTTTTCAAGAGGAAAACACCTTGCCTGAGATATAATGCAAATGCAAGTGCGGAGACGGCGGGATTCGAACCCGCGAGTCGAGGTTCCGTGAAGGGGATTCGGCTATTCTGCTTTATAAGGCAGGCGCTTTAAGCCGCCCAGCCACGTCTCCAATTGTATGGAGTCCGGGGCGGGAGCTGAACCGGCGAATGGTCCGCTGCAAACAGACTGCCTTGACCAACTTGGCTACCCGGACTTCCATAGTGTGACCTAAAAATCACACTACCACGCCAGGCTAACTAAATCAAACGTCTACACCAGTGACCGCCGTCACAGACAGTGGGTTTCGCGCCACTGCACTTGATGGTCGGTGTAATTTCCGCTTGTGCGGGATGGCGGGTGGCCCGGCCGAGCGCTTTGCGTGAAAAGCATTCGCGGGGGTGCCCCGTCCTAACCTTCTTTTGGTCACGGCGGGATATTGCGGCCCTAAGGACCGCGCAAAGAAAAGAGCGACCGAGGGAAGACTCGGTCGCCACTAGGGTTAAGGTTTAGGTTACAGCCGGCGTTACTTAGCCGACGGGGTGGCGATGAACCCGGTGTTGATGGGGGCGGTACCGAAGAAGCCTACCAGGATGCCCGCATCATTGATGCCGTTGACTATGGTGGTGCCGACACCGTTGGGATCGTCGACGGTCACGAACTTCGCCGTACCGATCGAGTACATGAACCCGTGCGACGCGCCGGAGCCATCGAGGTAAAAGCCCACAACCTGTCCGTTGTTATTTACCCCCAGGGCCTGCGTTCCAGTGCTGCCGGGGTAATCCAGAGGCATGAACACGCCGGTGTTGAGGATCCAGCCGTGGTTCACACCAGCGCCATCGATGAAGAAACCGACGGTCTCGCCGGAGTTGTTGATGCCGGTGGCCTGGGCTCCGCCCTGGGCGCCGGGAATGGTGATTACGTGGAAGATTCCGCCGACTTCGTCATACACGTACGGGATGTCGGGAGTCGTGTTGTTGAGGCTGTTGCTGTAGTAGCCGGCCGCCTGATTGCGATCGTTCTGGCTCAGCAGCTGGTTGAAGGCGGGCGACACTGCGGGAGCGGAATAGTCGACGGTGGTGAACTGGCCGCTGCGGGTGCGATAGAAGCCATGGGTTACGCCGGACTGATCCACATAAAAGCCATCCGTGGTGAGGCTGTTGTTGATGCCGATGACCTGGGTCATCATGGAGTTGGGGAAGTTCTCGGTGGAGAACGCGGTGGGCAAAACCAGCGTGAATCCCTGGTTCTGGTTGAAGTTGTGGTACCCGGCGATAACGCCGCTGTTGTTGATACCCAGCAACTGGGTGAAGCCGCTGCTCGGTTCGTTGGGGTTGACAACGTTGGTGAAGCTGTAGCTCTGCGCGAACATGGAAGTGCAGAAGAACAGCGCGAAGACCAGGGCGAAGGACAGTTGGAAGCGTTTCATTTTCGTATCTCCTCTTTTTTGCGGCCGCAGCCGGATGTGATTGATTTATTGCAAGCAGCTTGGCGAATGTTCCGAACAACCGCGACCGCCTACATCTAGATATGTGACATTCGCGTCCGAATCCCCTCACGCCGGCAAAAAAAGATTTTGTGGCTCATTCATCTGTTCTCCCGGCAGAGGACAGCCAGCTTTGAAGGGGCACGGCTTCAGCCGTGTCGCAAGCTCCTCTCATCATGGCGGCTTTAGCCACTGAGGGACTTCGGTGCTGACACCAACTGCGTATTCCCTCAGGGGCTAAACCCCAACGCTCCACGCTCACGTGACGGCACGGCTGAAGAGGCTGCTGAAAAACTTCCTACTGACAACAGCCCGGGTAGTGCGGGCCTTCCAGGCCCGCGTTCACCGGGTCTTGTGAAGAGGGCTTTAGCCCCTGAGGTACCTCCTCCAAAGCCGCTAAAATAGCCTCTTTTGTGCAATGTCCCCAGGCCTAAAGGCCGTTTCACGGTACTCGCTTGACGCGGCGCTGAAGCGCCGCACTACCCGAACTCGTTCTGGAGAGGACTTTTTCAGCAACCTGTGAAGCCGTGCCCTTTCAAAACGTGAGTTCCTCGTAACAATTCAATTGAAGCGCCGCACTACCCGAGCCGGCCCGCCGCTAAGTTTGGACCTGCCCGAACTCGCGTCAGCCAGCAGAAACTTAGTGCAAAGTTGAGTTTGCGTTGTTGGCTACCAGGCACTTACGGGGAGTCGCAGCAAGCGACTTTTGGGATATAATCCAGCCGGGAAATCATGCCATGACGAACGCCTGTAATGCTTTCTGGCTTGCGGGGTCGTGTCGTTAATTCTGTGGGGAAGATCGAAGGCGGTTCAGCAGGCCCGCGGGAAGTAGATAGGTCGCGGGCCCCCAGGTAGAGGTTCAGCTCAAGGAAGCGCGTATGTCGCCGGAACGGCAGGACGTGACCAAGCTGCTCCAGCAATGGAAGGGCGGCGATCACGAGGCCTTGGACCAGTTGATGCCCATCGTCTACGACGAGCTGCGGCGGCTGTCAGCGCGGTGCCTGCGATCAGAAAGACCCGGCCACACCTTGCGGGCGACGGCCTTGGTCCACGAGGCCTACATCCGGCTGATGGATGCCGACGTTGGATGGCAGAATCGGGCACACTTCTACGCAGTAGCCGCCCGGGTAGTGCGCCGCATTCTTGTGGAATACGCCCGGACCCACTCTCGCCAGAAACGTGGCGGAGGAGAAGAGCCCATCCCCCTGGATGACGCGGTCCTGGTAGGACCGCAGGCTGCCTCGACCGTCTTGGACCTGGACGAGGCCTTGCAACGTCTGGCCGCGCTGGATGAGCGCAAGAGCGAGATCGTCCAAATGCTATTTTTTGGCGGCCTGACTTACGATGAAGCCGCCGCTGCTCTCGACATTTCTCCGGCAACTGTCCACCGCGAACTCAAATTAGCGAAAGCCTGGCTCCATCGGGAATTGGCGCAGAGCCAGTCCTAAGGGGAATATGGAACCTTCCGACCAATGGCGCCGGATCGAGGAGTTGTTCCACTCCGCGCTCGAGCTTGACCCCGACGCCCGTTCGGCCTTTCTGCAGCAAGCCTGTGGAGCCGACGCCGACCTGCGTCGCGAGGTCGAGTCGCTTGTGCAATCGGCTGAGAAGCCGATGGACTTTGTGCCCGAAGCCGTCAGAGAGGTGGCGCAAAAGATCGCGTCGGGAGGGAGCCACCCCAGCGCTACTGGGGTTCAGTTGGCCCACTACCGGCCGGCGATTTCCGCGGGCACGCAGTTGGCCCATTACACCGTGATTTCTCTGATCGGATCGGGTGGCATGGGCGAGGTTTATCTGGCTGAGGACAACCAGCTCAGACGTAAGGTCGCACTTAAAATGCTTTCTCCGGATTTGACCGGGGATGAACGCGGCTTGCGTCGCTTCGAACAGGAAGCCCTGGCGGCTTCCGCCCTGAATCATCCCAACATTCTTACGATTTATGAATTCGCGCAAGCCAATGGATTGCATTTCATCGCCGCAGAGTATGTGGAAGGTGGCACCCTTCGGCAAAAACTTGGCGGCGGCAAACTTGAATTGCGAGTAGCGATCGACATTGCAATACAAATCGCAAGCGCTCTGGCCGCGGCCCACGCCTCCGGAATTGTTCATCGCGACGTAAAGCCGGAGAACGTAATCGTTCGAAACGATGGCATTGTCAAAGTTCTCGATTTCGGAATCGCCAAGCTAAGTTCCCTCCGTTCCGGGCAGACAATGCCGCACCGCTTTTCAGCTCTGGCCGTGTTGACCAGCGAGCCTGGAATGGTGAGGGGCACGGCAAAGTACATGTCTCCGGAACAGGCGCGAGGCATGGAGGTGGATGCGCGCAGCGACATCTTCAGCCTGGGATCGGTGATGTATGAGCTTCTCACCGGTAAGGCGGCCTTTGAAGGCGATACCGCCAGTGACGTGATTGCAGAGATACTGAAGAGTGAGCCTGCGCCGCCAAGCGAGTTTGCCCCCGAAGTGCCGCCCGAAATAGAACGCATCATCGGCAGGGCCCTGCGAAAAGAACGCGAGAGCCGATACCAATCCGTTCGAGACTTACTGCTTGATCTCCAGGACTTCCAGAAGGAGGTGGAGTTTCAAGCTAAGCTGCACGCTCCACTGGACAAAGCAGCGTCCGATCGCATAACGCCGGCGCGGGCGATGCCAGTTTCTTCGCCTCAAGTGGGTTCGTCTCGACGTTGGTGGACATGGGGAATCGCAGTACTGGTACTGGTGCTGGTGCTATCGACGATCGGATATCAGTATGTCAGAAAATCGAATGCACGAACTACCGCGGCAACCACTCGCAGTCTGGCAATTCTGCCCTTTCGAAATCTGAACGGCGACCCAAAGACCGACTTCCTTGGATTTTCGCTGGCAGATGAGATCATCACCAAACTGGACTACGTCAATTCGCTGACCGTTCGTCCATCGTCTTCCATTGACAAGTATCGCGACCAGGTCATCGACGCTCAGCAAGTTGCTAAGGACTTGCAAGTGGACACGCTGCTCACGGGTAGCTTCATCAAAGACGGCGATAATCTGCGAATCACCGCTCAACTCGTGGATGTGAAACCGGACAAGATTCTCTGGAGCGGGACTTTCGACCTGAAGTATGACGACCTGCTGACCGTCCAGGATCGGGTAACGCAGCAGATCATCAAGGGAATGGAGTTGAAGCTGTCGCCGGTAGAAGCGGCGAATCTGAAACCGGAGAAGCCGGTCAGCCGCGATGCTTACGAAGCCTATCTTCGCGGAATTGATCTTTATTCGCTGAATCAGTTTGCCTCCGCGATTGAAATGCTGCAGAAATCCACCCAGCTCGAACCGAATTATGCGGCCGCCTGGGCACAGCTGGGACGGGCCTACACGACCCATGCGTCTCTGCAGTTCGGCGGCCGCGAGAACTATGACAAGGCACAGGCTGCCTATGAAAAGGCGCTCGCATTAGATCCGGCCTTGGTTGAGCCGCGAATCTATATGGCCAACTTATTGACCGATACCGGAAGAGTGGAACAGGCTGTGCCTTTGTTGCGGTCGGTTTTGCACGATAGTCCGAATAATGCCGAGGCGCACTGGGAGCTGGGCTATGCCTATCGCTTTGCCGGCATGCTGCAAGAGTCAGTGGAAGAGTGCGAAAAGGCCCGCCAGAACAACCCTGAGGTCAAGAGAAGCAGCTCTGCGTTAAATAGCTACTTGTATCTGGGAGAATACGAGAAATTCCTGCAGAGTCTGCCGGATAACGATTTTGTTTACATCCTGTTCTACCGCGGCCTGGCGGAGTACTACCTCAACCATTTCGACCAGGCTGCGCAGGACTTCGATCGTGCTTATGAGAAGGAACCTTCCTTGCTTCCGGCGAACGTGGGAAAGGCCATTAGCTATTCCATCAAGCATGAGAATGGCCGGGGGCTGCAGCTCTTGAAGCAAACCGAAGACAAAATAGAAGAGCGCGGGGTGACCGACCCTGAGGGTATCTATAAGGTCGCACAAGCCTATGCAGTTCTGGGAGACAAGACCTCGGCTTTGCACATGCTCCGGCATAGCATCGGAGGTGGGTTCTTTTGCTATCCCTACTTCGTGAGCGACCCTCTGCTGCAAAGTCTCCGGAACGAACAGGAATTTAAGGAGCTCCTGAACCAAGCCCGGCAGCGGCACGAGAAATTCAAGAGCACGTTCTTTTAGGGCGAGGAACACGAGGCTGCGTTGCGCTGTCTACGGGCGAAAGGGTTGAGCACGCTCACCTGTAGGCACGCGACACAAATTGACCGAACTCGTCGGATTGAGGTTGATTGCTGCGGTCGCGTGTTACTGGCCGTCGCGGACGGCGGTGAAGGTGAATCCGGTGCAGGCGCTGAGGACGGAGTAAGGGGGAGAGACGTCCGCCCGGGTTAGCGTCCAGAAGTAATAACGCTAATATGGGGCACTAGGTTTGTCGCCTGTCGACCGCTATCCGCGAGTCTTTCGGCCTGTCTCCTCAACAATCCGCCGCTCTTTGTCGGTGATGCCATAAAGGTCAAAGACCAGATCGTCGATCTTGGCATCGGTGCTGGCGATGTCGCGCTCCACGCGATCCAGTTCGGAGGGCGCGAGCTTGCCCGAATGCTTCTTCTTGTTCAATTCCAGCATGAGGTCAACTAATTTCAGCGTAGTGTCGTATTGTTTTCTCCCGGCAGGATCGGAGAAATCGATGCAGTGAGTTGGTAGCTGCTCCAAGTATGTTTTGGAAATATTCACAGTAAGCTCCGAGCGGTTGGTGTAACTCACTATGTAATACCAGTTTAGGAGACGCGAGTTCAGCAGCCCTAATATGTATTTGAGCGAGTACGGACTCCCCGATTTACTGAGAATCAAGTTCGTGGAGTTGAAGGTGTAAAGCTGCTCATCGTCGTAGCCGACGACTAGCGCGTGCACTCCGCCAGCAATCCGCTGGGTAACCAATTTCTCGGCGGCCAAGAAAATGCTCTCCTCTCGGGCACGATATAGTTTCGTGCGGTCATACAGAATGAAACGATCCCTAAATGTGACGGAGTACCTGCCTACGTCCTTCCCTTCGATGAGTGGTTTGTATATGCCAGAGAGCTTGCGATTGCTAATGTAGCCGTCCTTGCCAGGACCGGTTGCAATTCCGCCGGCGTGAATCGTGCAGACCTCGCCCAAGCCGAGACTGCCGGAAGTCATTCTTGCGATTATTTTGCCCGAAGAGGCATCAGCGTAAAGGTCGAAAGCAAAACTGGTGTTATCAAGGAAACTTCGTTGCAAGACCTTCGTCGTGTCTCCAGAAGAGGCTGCATCAAACCCGCTTGCCACGCGAACGCAATGTTTTGAGTCTGCCTTTCCCTTTTCAAGGACCAAAATTACGGTCGAGGCCGTAACATGCTCAAAAACTCCGCTCCCGAGATCGGCAACAACCCTGATTTTTGTCGAGTCAAGAAGGAACTTGCGGATGACATCGTAAACCGTTGCGCGGAGTAATGTGTTGGGGACAATGTAGCCGAACTGCCCGCGTTCCTTGAGGAGCTCGATGGACTTGAGAATAAAGATTGCGAATAGATTGATTTTTCCAGACTGTTTCGCCCGACCTTTCTGAGAGCCGACCAGATTCCTCAAGTAGGTGTGGTCGATGTATTTCTTCATCACATCCGCAAAGTCTCCCTCACGCGTGAAGACCCACGGCGGGTTGCCGATCACTGCGTCGAAACGACCCGTTTTCATGATTTCGGGAAATGCACACTCCCAGTCGAGAGGGTTGAGGCGATCCTTCTCTTCGCCGTACATACTCCGCTGGCCAGAAATGTCTGCACTTATGATCGAATTCCCGCAGATGATGTTGTACTTCAATTCGGGCAGCAGATGTTGCTTTGGCGGCAGGAGCGACTTTTCTCCTTCGAGCGCCTTCAGGTAAAGGCTCATCATGGTAATCTCGACGGCCTGTGGATCGATGTCAACCCCGTAGAGATTGTTCCGCAGAATCCTCGCCTTGCGGACCACCGATAGTCGCTGCTCGCCGTTTTCGTCGCGGATGAGGTCGGGGTAAAGCGGATGGACCTCGGCTTCTTTAGGGTTAGCCGCAAGGTAGCGCACATGGTAGTCGATGAGGTATTGGAAGGCCCCGATCAAAAAAGACCCCGAACCACAGGATGGGTCAAGAATGCGAATTTTTTCAATCTGCTTAGGCGTCTTACCCGCAATCAACCTGCCCACCGTCTCTTTGACGATGTAGTCCACGACGTGCTGAGGCGTGTAATAGACACCACCTGCCTTGCGGACCTCCGGCTTTTCCTCCACGCGCACTTGGTGGGCGGTAGTACGGATGGTGTTGCCGAGGTAGCGTTCGTAGATGGAGCCGAGAAGCTCGACCCCGATCACGTCAAAGCGGTAGGGGCTTTTGGGCGGATACAGGCGTTCGATGATCCGCGCCAAGACTTCTGAACCAACTTTCGCTTCATCCAGGAGCTGGCTAGACTTGAAGATTTCGCCGTTGAAGTCGTCGTTGATCTTTTCGAAAAGCGGGCGAAGCCACTCGGAGATGTCGTACTTCCCGCCTCTCGCCTTCCACTCGTCAACGGTATCGGCGAGTTGACGTTTTTCGATGATGCGGCGGTCTTCTGCTATGCGGATGAAGACGATGCGGTCCAATAGGCGCTGAACCAATTCGTTCAACTGCTTGGCCTTGAGTCCGGGGTTGTTTTTGTAGATGTCCCTGGCGAGATCGGCGCGCCAGCCCGTCATCTCATCCAGGAAGACCTGGTCCACCGGAATGCGCAGTCGTTGGGTGCGGAGATCGCGGGGGAGCATGGCATCCAGCGATCCCGCGGTGACACGCTCTTTAGAGAACTCCCAAAGCTTCTCCGCGTTCTTCAGATAATCCGCGTAGGCGATTTTGAGCAGCAGGCCTTCGTCTGGCTTGCGCTCGTCAGGCCGGATTGAGGCATCATAAAAACGGAATTCGGCAAAATCAGTTAGGACCACAAAGAAGACTTGGCGAGTGTTCCAAACATACTGTTTGGCCTGTAGGATGTGCTTCGGATGGTCTAGGCCTTCCGAGGGGGCCTTCGCTTCTACAAAGAACTTGGTCTGGCCCGCGACACGAAAGCTATAGTCGGGCCGGCCAGCCATGTCGCCTTCGCCCTTCTCAACCGTGACCTCGCGGTCCTGAAAGTCGAGACCGGCTTGGTTGCGCACGTCCCAACCCAACGCTTCGAAGAACGGCGTAATAAAGTCAACCCGAGCCTGGGCTTCGAGGTAGCCCTTAGACAGGTAATGGCCTTTGTCTGCCTCGAAGTTCCTAATGAGGCTGCGGATGCTTAGCGTGAAGCCGTCGATTGAGATAGGCAATCCTTCACCAGCGTGTAATTGGGCTTAAGGTTGAGCTGCTGAAAGGGAACGGCTCAGTGTACAACGGCTGCCTCAGGATGCAAGCGGGAGTGCCCTCGCGATCAAGGGAAGGCAGGTTGTGCCGCCCCTGAAGGGGCTCAGGTCTTACACTTCATGCCTACCCAGCGCTTAAGCGCTGGGCTAAGCTCTTTCGTCCCGCTGGGGCGGGACTGGGTGTCCGCGGCTCGATCGTCAAAGCAGTGGATAGTGGCTAGTAAGAGCTTTGTTCGGTCCACGAGTCAGCACTCAGCCGTCAGCAGTTTGGCCGTCAGCATTCAGCCCTTGGTGGATCAGTGCTATTCCCATTCCGGGAGAGGGAGCAAAATAGGAGGGCGAATTAGTACTTTCGTAACTTGACCCGCGGTGGCGAGAGAAACATACTTTCGGTGTAGGGCAGGAACCGCCGCGCCCGGCGCTCCTGCCCATTTGTGTTTAAAGCAGTGGATAGTGGTTAGTGGATAGGAAGCAGCGTGGTTATAGTTGCGCTGTAGGGATCGTCTAGTGACGACCGTAAAATTGCCAGACCGAGTTTTCCAAGAGCTTCGCCCCTCTCGCGCCTTCGCTAAGTCTTTACGATGCAATATTTTGCCTATAAACCTTTTGAATGCAATATTTTGCGGGGAATCTCTTGATCCGGGTCATTGTTTTCAAGATTTTGCGGGCGATGAGGGGGAGGGGGTGGTCGTGATTGAAGCTGAAACGCCTCAGGGGCTGAAGCCCGGAGCTGGGACGCCCTTATCGGCACAGCTGAAGCTGTGCCCTGACACAAAGCGCTCCATTGCACGGGGGAAAGAGTTGCCAGGAAGATCGGAACCGCAGATCCCTCCACTCCGCTTCGCTCTGGTCGGGAGGACAGCTTCTGTTGTGATGAAGTCGTCGCTCGGGATAAGCGGAGGTCTCGGTTGGTCGGGATGACAACGCGGTGGATAGTGATTGGTGGCTGGTGGCTCCTGATGGTGGTTAGCGCATTGGCTGACGGCTGAAAGCTGAAAGCTGACGGCTGAGAGCCAGGAAAGGCTATCTGCGAAGAGCGAAAGGCGAAGAGCGAGAAGCGGCTCCTGTGATGCGGGTCACATGCTCGCGGGCCCCCGGAGCTGCTACGATATTAGGCAGTGCCTGCAGCCGCGTTTAGGGCGTGGGACACGGAGGACAACATGAGGTGGATGTTACGTTCGAAAATTCACCAGGCCACAGTTACCGAAGCCGATTTGCGATATGTGGGTAGCATCACGATCGACGAGGAATTGATGGAGATGGTGGAACTGCTGCCCGGCGAGAAGGTGATGGTGGTCAGCAACACCAGCGGGGCGCGACTGGAAACCTACGCCATTCCCGGGCCGCGCGGCTCCGGCGTAATTTGCATGAACGGAGCGGCCGCGCACCTGATCAAGAAGGGCGAAGAGATCATCATCATGGGCTTCGAGCTGGCCGCCGGGCCCGTGCCCGCCAAGCAGATCGTGCTCAACCGCGACAATCAGTTTGTGAAGTGGTTGGGCGAGAGTTGGCAGCCCGAGGACTTCCCGCGCATGTGCGTTTGACGGACGCCGTCGATCAGTGTTAATTTGCTTCTACACTGGAAAGGAGGGTGATCCAAAATATATGAAATCTGACAGTCATAGTTGTATCCCAAGTGAGGTGGCTGAGGCTTAGGGCTTCCGCTCTAAATCCTCGCAAGACTCGCATCAGCTGTGAAGTCTGCCGCTGGGGCCACGTAGAGTGGACAGCCTCAGGCCAATCCCAACAGCTAACCGGAAGGACCCGCTGAGCGCCATGCGCCGCGGGTCTTTTCTATTTGCGGCGGTATTTCGTTCGCGCGAAATTTTCCGTTCGCGAATCGTGCGCTCCTCGTTCTTCCGAATCTACAGCGAGTTCAAGAAAGCGATGAACTGCCGCTTCTGCTCGTCGGTCAATTGCATCTGGAAGCGCTTGTCATAGAAGTTCACCAGCTCATTCAGGTTCGCGGCTGCGCCGTTGTGAAAGTAAGGAGCGCGAGCCGCGAGTCCATGAAGAATCGGCCCTTTGATGCGGTTCACATCGCTGCACTTTCCCGTGAGTAATCCTTTGCCTGGATCAGAAGTGTAGAACGACAGCTTGTGCCCTGCGTCGAGCGGATCAGGACAATTGCTGATGAGGTAAATCGGAACATCAGGCACGCTGAGTTCGCGCAGCGCCGCCGAAATGTTCGGGTCCGACTCATTCGGAAGCGCGTGACTCGTAGCGATGTCGAGCGGCAGCGGCAACGAATGACTTCCCACGTTCGGAGTGTCGTGACACGTCGTGCAGGTCCCGGCAATCACCTGCGGATAACCGAGAGCTTGACTGTCATTGAGTCCGCGGACCGCAGTGATCTTCAGCGGCGCGGTGTTGAACAGATGCTCGCCCGCAGCGATGTCGGCGCGCGCCGCTCGTAGCTGGCCGGATGAATCCGTGGAGTCATCGCTGGCCGTTCCGCCGAACCATTGCGTGTACAAGCTGAACACATTCGGATCGAAGGTTCCGCCGTGAGGATCGTGACCGAGCGAGTCGTTGATGCCCGGATAGTAAGGCTGATTCGACAGGTTCAGCGGTCCACCTTGCGCGCCATCGAGGAAGAGCAATCCAGCGCGATCGTCGCTGACCTGCGCGCTGAACAGTCCCAGCTCGAGCGCCACGATCGCGGTGAGCTGCTCGTCCGTCGGCGGTTGCTTGGCTTGCGCGTGCGTGAGCGTAGCATCAATCGCCTGGTGCTTCAGGTCCGAGATCAGATTGGCCTTGAAGGTCCCCTCATCGTTGAGTGGCAACAATGTCTCGCGGCCATCCCACATGACTGTGCTCAGGAAGCTGAGGCTCGTGCTCGGCAGCGGACGACGATACACCGAGATCGTTAGCTCTCCCGTATTCGGATCAACCATCACCGCACAACCATACGGATCGTACACAGGAGTGATGTTGAACTCGGGGTTCGAAGGCAGTGCTATGCCAATCCGTATCAGGCCGTTCTGTAGCAATAGGCTGTGCGCAGCTGCATCACCCGTCTTCGCATCCGGACAATTGGCGCCATCGACGGGAGCGAAGAGTGGATCCGTGCCACCGCTCTGCAAGAACCGTTGGCGAACGTGACTGGCATCGAGCGCGAAAGCCTGATCCGCTTGATGGCAGGTTGCGCAAGTGCGTCCGTTCGTTCCTAACTCCTGAAAGAAAGGATTGCTCTCGTCGATGTCGCCCGCGGTGTTGTAGGTTGCGAAGTAACCCGTCGGATCGCGGAACGGCTGCAGGTTCTTGATGTAAGTGACGGCAGTAAGACCGCTGAGGGACAAGCAAAGAGCGGCCGACGTTATTTTCATGGACTTTTGTAGGCGTGTCATGGCAATCAACCTCGCAAGTGGATTCACCGAACCGCAGTTCGGAGGGCCAGAAGGATGGCAGGATCACCAAGGTTCTTCTAACTGTTCGTGCGGAGCCTGGATCGTAGCCGGTATCGTGGAATTACATCTTGCATGTATTGTGCCAGAGCTTCCTCCGCCTGCAAGGCCGTTGACTGCACAGAGAAAGCACTCTGCGCGCGATCCCGTCAACTGGCGCAACGGCCAGTCAGCCTATCCGAATGCAGAGCACTAGCTATCGGATTGGATAGGAAGTCTGAATTGTTGATGGCGGTTCCGTGATGCGAATTTGCGTCATTGTGGAGGTGTGTTGTTCGACGGCAGCCCGTGCGGTCCTACCGGTGCTTCCCCCGGTTTCAGCTTGCGACAGCAACCGCTTACCATGTCCCCGGTAGGCAAGTTGACTTGCGACGAATAAGGGAACATTTCCTTGCGCTCCGGATCAGTGCATGAAGCCTTAGTGACGGTCGCCGACAGCGCATAACCACCACCCATTGGAGCGAGGCCGTTTTGTCTCTGCCAGACCCACACTTTCTGATCTGGTACCCAAGTGAAGCCGCCGATGTAGTCCTGGTCCGGCTGATTGATACCGAGATACCTCGCGCCCCATGAGACGAACTGAATGCTCCACTTCGGCCCTTCGCCGAAGCAAACCATGTCAGGCGGTTTCGGCGGAGGAACTTGCGTCGCTGGCTTCGCTGGAGCAGGAGCCTGCTCTAGCGGGTTCGTCGTGTATTGCGCCTGGGCGGAAATCGCCGCAAAACATAAGAGCGTAGTCGCGATGCAGCCAATAAAAGTGCGTACCATGAATTTCTCCAGATGAGGAATGGTCACCGCAGAACCGCTATCGCGTCAACTGGTATTTTGCTGCGACAGCTGGAAGGCTTTGCACACGACCTGTTCAATGGAATCGCGCAGCTTCATTGCTGCCAGTTCGTCGTGCTGAACCCATCGGACTTCGCTGACGTCGCTGCCTGCCTTTGCTTCTCCCGACACCCAGTGGCAAAAATAATCGATAAGCACATAGTGATACTGTGTTTTTCCTTGCTCATCCCGAAAGATGCTGTCGAAGACATCGAGCACTTCGCGCGGTTCGACTTCGAGCCCAGTCTCTTCCAGCACCTCGCGTCGCACGCCATCGCACAGCTTCTCGCCGAGCTCCAACATGCCTCCGGGAACCGACCACTCGCCCTTAAGTGGCTCGGTCGCTCGACGCACCAGCAACACACGACCTCGCTCAACGATGACGGCGCAAACTCCGATGATTGGCCGTTCTGGATAATCCCGCTTCATCGCCGATACCGAAGCTCAGCCCAACCGCAGTGTGGCAATTTCATTTCGCAAAAAAATCGGCCGGAGTAAATCCCACCAGCTTCCAGCCCTTGGAACCAAGGCTCATGCGAAAGCGCATTTGTATCTCGCGTCGCAGGGTCACCTGCGACGGGTCAATTGGGTTCGCATCCATCGCGATCTCGGCCACCGCCGTGGCGTGGTTCTTGTTGGAGGTAGCCTGCAACAACTGGTAGCGAAAGCGGACCGCGTCATACTGCTCGAAAAACGCCCGCAACTGGTCGCTAAGTTGAGCGTAGTCAGACATCTGCTGGCGGTCGAATACTGATAGTACCTGATCCAGATTGTGGCCCTGGATTCCGCGCTGTAGGGGCTCGAATACGTCCCGCGTAAGTTGCTCACTCAGGTCCAGCTTTTCATCGGGAGTCGCCGGCTCCGGAACTATTGCTGGAGGCTGCTGATTCTGCGCCAACAGCTCAAGCATGCTAGCCTCGCCGCCTTCGCCCTTCCAATCCGTCAGCAGCGAAAAAATCTGCTCATAGGCCCCTGATCGGCAATCTGCTTCGCATTGATTTTGCAATACTTGCGTCACTGTGCGGGACGGCTCAGACGCGGCCCCAAACGACAACCGTGGGATCGACGCAATGCCGGCCAGCAGTAGTAGGACGCCAATAAACGCTCTGGGTATCTGCATCTAAGTAATAACGGCAGTGCCGGAACTCGGCTACTCATGCATAATACTGGTAACCCTGCCCAGATGCAGCAGGTTGTCACATGCTAAGGGACGACCGCAAAGGCGAATCGGAGCTTCCGGAACCACCCGACCAAGGCTCCCTTGGGGGCCGTGCGAAACCTAAAGCAAGCTGGGCCCCTTCTCCGCAACTTTCTGGAGGCAGAAGGGTTAGTGCCGATGTGGGCAGCATTGCGTTAGACCGAGTCATGCTGGTCGGGGGAACCGCTCAGGGTGCGGAATCTCCGGCCGAGCTGCGGGGCGAATTGACCGAACCTGCTGTATTGGAAATGTTGAGCGACGCCGAGGTCATGCTACGCGTGGCCGCGGGCGACGATGTCGCTTTCGATTATCTGGTGGAGAAATATCGCCGCCAGATGGTCAGCTTTATGCACCGTATGACTCGCAATCAAGCGGTGGCCGAGGAGCTGGCGCAGGAAGTTTTTCTGCGCGTCTATCGTTCTCGGCAAAGTTATGCCGCCAGCGCGAAGTTTACCACCTGGCTGTATCGTATTGCGACGAATCTGGCGGTGAATCATGCGCGCGACACCAAGCACGAGCGTCCGGAGAACACCGTTAACCTGGATGAACCCAATGCCGACACCGGGATGACGATGGATGTAGCGGACAGCGGCTTGAACGCGGAGCAAACCATTCTGCGTCGCGAACGGCTGGCGGCCATTCGGCAACAGGTGGAGGCATTGCCCGAGCGCCAGCGTACGGCCGTGATTATGCACAAGTACCAGAACATGGACTACAAGCAGATTGCTGCCGTGCTGAAGTTGAGTGAGTCAGCAACCAAGTCGTTGCTGTTCCGCGCGTATGAAACGCTGCGGGAAACGTTGAGGCAGTTCTTATAAGTAGGAAGTTAGGTGCGGTTATGATGTGCGATAAGTTTCGATCGGAATTCATGGAGGCAGTGCTAAGCGGGCCGGAAACAGCTTCGCCGCAATTGCAGGAACACTTGCGGAGTTGCGCGTCCTGCGCGCGTGAATTGGCTTCATTTCAGCAAACCATGTCGCTTCTGGACGAGTGGCAGGCCCCTGAGCCTTCTCCGTATTTCAGTTCCCGATTACGGGTGCGGATGCGTGAGGAGCAGGCCATGCAGCCGCAGGGCTGGTTGGCATGGTTGCGTAGACCGGTGGTGGCGGCTGCCGCGGTGGTGTTGGTTGCGGTTGGTACTGGATTGCTTGAGATGGGCCGCGTCAATCACGACAGCAACACTCTGGCAACCAATGACCAGCCCGGCGTCGTGCGGGTAAATAACACCCCCGGAACTGCAGTAGGAGACTTACAGTACCTCGACAAGAACGCTGATCTGTTTTCGGATTTTGACGCTCTTGACGGACAAGCCTCAACGGAGTAATCAGTAGTCGTGCGCGCCGCCAAGTCCATTCTCGTGACCCTGGTGCTGCTTTGCAGCGCAATGCCGGCGCTCGCGCTTATGTCAGGCTGGCAGCACCACGCGGGGCCCCCAGCCGCTCCGCCCCCGAGTTCCCCGCCGCCTGCCGCGCACGCCCCCCAGGGAGTCTATCAGCCCCATCTGAACGGCCCTGGCCCTCATCGCGGCGATTGGCTGAGGAAATATATGGCCTTGCCGCCGGCCCAGCAGGAAAAGCAGCTCCAACAGGATCCCAGCTTCCGCAGTCTTTCGCCCGAGAAGCAGAACCATTTGCTGGATCGCTTGCGGAACTTCAATAGTCAGCCTCCGGAAAAGAAGGCCCAGATTCTCAATCGCATGGAGACTTTCGAGCACATGACTCCGGAGCAGCAGACGGCTGCGCGTAACTTGTTTCAGCGATACCGCAATCTTCCCGAAGACCAGAAGAGCAAGGTTTCACAGGCTTACCGGCGATTGCGTGGCATGCCGCCTCAGGCGCGCAATCAGTTGCTGAGTTCCGACGAGTTTCGCAATGACTTCACCGACGACGAACGCGACCTCCTCCGCGGCATGACCGACCTAAACGTGGAACCCTCGCACTGACGCCCCGCACACCTCCACAGCAATCTTCGACCGGCCGCATAGAAGCGCGCAATTTGTCATCCCGACCGCAGTCGAGGCACCTGCTGTTCGTTGCCCTGGCCGCGAAGCACTGCTCGGCAAAATAATTTAACATCGAAGTTCGCCCCTTATGATCGAACTCGTTCGCGACACTTACCGGTACCGGGAATTGATTTGGGCACTGGCCCTAAAGGAGCTCAAGATCCGCTACAAGCGCTCCGTGCTGGGCTTCATGTGGGCGCTCCTCAACCCCGCCTTGCTCATGGTTGTGTTGACCCTGGTCTTTTCCACGGTCATGCGATTCGCCATACCGCACTACGCTGTTTTTCTTCTCAGCGTGTTGCTCCCCTGGACATTCTTTTCGCAATCGCTGTCTTACGCTGTCGAGTCCATTGTGTCCAACGGCGACCTGATTAAGAAAGTAAAGGTCCCGAAGATGGTGTTTCCCATGGCAGCGGTCATCTCGAACATCATCAATCTCCTGCTTTCGCTCATTCCGCTGGCCTTGTTGGTCCCCATACTGCGGCATCCGTTCTATTGGACGTGGGTGTACCTGCCGGTGCCGTTGCTGGCACTGGCAATCTTCACCTTGGGCATGACATTCTTCTTCGCCGCGGCCAATGTGTACTACCGCGACGTCGCCCACATCCTCCAGATCCTGCTCTCGGCGTGGTTCTACCTGACCCCGATCATCTATCCGCTCGATCTCATACCGCAGAAGTATCAATGGATTTTCAAGTGCAATCCCATCATTTACGTCATCAATGGATTTCGTCTCGCCGTGTACTACGGCCAGTTGCCCAAGGCGCCGTCTATCGTGGCCTCATTCGTCTGCGCGTTCTTGAGCTTGTTCCTGGGCTTCGCCATCTTCCGCAAGTTTCAGGACAATTTCGTCTTCTATGTCTGAGTTAGCGATGAATTCGAGCCAGGTCGCAATTCGGTTGGAAAATGTCACCCAGCGCTTCCGTGTCATCCAGGAGCGCCCCGACACCGTGCGCGAACTGTTCTCGAAACTTTTCCGGCACCAGTCCAGCTATCACGACTTCGAGGCCGTGAAAAACGCTTCCTTTGAAGTGCCCCAAGGCCAGATGTTAGGGCTGATCGGACGCAACGGCTCGGGCAAGAGCACGCTGCTGAAGATCGTTTCCGGTGTCTATCGGCCATCAGCCGGAACGGTCTTCGTCCGCGGCTCACTGGCTCCGCTGATTGAGCTGGGTGCCGGTTTCCATCATGAGCTGACCGGACGGGAAAACATCATGCTCAATGGTCTGCTGATGGGCTATTCCAAACGCGAGATGCAGGAGCGCGAACAGAGCATTATTGACTTCGCCGAGATCGGAGAATTCATTGACTCACCGGTGAAGCAGTACTCGTCGGGAATGTACATGCGCCTGGCATTTTCCGTGGCCACTGCCGTAGATCCGGACATCCTCGTAATTGACGAAATCCTGGCGGTCGGGGACGCCGGCTTTCGCGACAAGTGTTTCGAACGTATTAGAAACTTTCGGCAGGCCGGTAAGACCATCCTCATGGTGACCCATAACATGGACCAGGTCGCGCAGCACTGCGATCGCGCCATTCTTCTGAACAAGGGCACCATCCTGGCCGACGGACCGCCGGAGGACGTGATCGAGACGTATAACAGATTACTGGCGCCAGAGGCAGTAGCGGCGCATTAGCGCTTTCCAGCGCCAAGGGCCATTTTCGCCCGCGCCCGCGAAACGCGCCCCTCGCCCCCGGCCATGCCTCATTCGTGTTATATTTGCGCCAATCTATGCACGCATTTGCCGGCTGGCTTCACGAACACGCAATTTTCTTCGAGATTATCCTGGTCGTCCTCGGCGCCTTTGTGGCGCTCTACGCCGATACTCTCCGGCATTTCCTTTCGCTGCCTCCTCAGAACCTGGCTACCTGGATTTTGAAAGCGAGACTCCTTTCCGTAAACTCCAAGCTCTTCAATCTTTGTGAGTGCCAAAACAACGCCTTTTCGACTTTGGTTTACATTTCCCGTTCCCTGGTCTTTGTGTTGATGCTCACCAGCCTTTTCATCGGTGGGATTTTCCTGGAAGTGGTATCCATCCGGCTGGAAAACCGGGGAGATGCCGGTGTCTATAGCCGGTTCCACGCGAACCTCGACATATCGATCGCATTGCTATTTGTGGTGGTCGTATGTTCGCGCCTGTTGCTGCTCGGGGAGTTCCTGTTTCGCCTGCGCAACTTCAAGGGATACGACGGTCGTCTCATGGAGCGGGTTGCGGAACTCGAGGAAAAACTTGGTATCTCCGACGGTACCCCGGCCAATTCCCTCAGCGATTGACCCTTGGTCGGCGCGACCTCTCATGTGCAAAGGTAGCCTTCATCATTCCTTTTTGGACGTAATCATTCGAGATCGCCATTGCAAAGTCTGACGGAAATCTTCAGGCGCCTCAGGAAGCGGTTCCACACTTTGCTCAGCGCATTCCGTCCGGGGAATGTGGAGGCTCGCTACAAGGTCGTATTGGGTGTGTGCAACCGGTTGCCGGTGTCCGTTCCAGTCCGGCAGCGGTTATTGGCCTGGGGGGTGCGTCACTTCGTGGGCCACACCTACGGTGCGTCGCCGAAGGACGTCCGGCCTGCCCAGCAGAAATGGGACAAGCAAGGCCGTGCCCGCCTAAACCGCCTTCTGCAAGGTGACGAGCGCATCATCTGTCCGCCGGTAGAGAATTCCACCGTATCTTTCATCGTCGTCCTGCTGAACAGCGCCCATCTGTCACTGCTAAGTTTGGAGTCCATCATCGCCAATGCGGATGTGCAGCTACGAACTGATCATCGTGGACAACGCCTCTACTGACCAGACTAGGCTGATGCTCGACCGGCTGCAGGGCGCAAAAATCATCCACAACCAGACTAATGTCGGATTCGGCCCTGCCTGCATGCAGGCTGCCGCCAACGCTCGCGGAAAATACCTGTGCTTCTTCAACAATGATGCCTTGCTGAATCGGACGGCAATGAGCGCAGCACTCGCCAATTTCAGTAACGACACTGTGGGTGCGGTGGGCGGAAAGATACTGCTCGCCAACGGCGCGCTGCAGGAGGCCGGCAACATCATCTGGTCTGACGGCAGCGCTCTGGGCTATGGCCGAGGCGACGATCCGCAGTCTCCGCAATACGAGTTTCGCCGCCCGGTTGACTTCTGCTCTGGCGTCTTCCTGCTGACGCCGCAGAAAGTTGTTCACCGACCTTGGCGGATTCAGCTCCGACTTCGCTCCCGCTTACTACGAGGACGCCGACTATTGCATGACCCTGTGGCAACGAGGTTTCCAGGTTATTTACGAACCACTGGCCGTCGTTCGACATTATGAGTCGGCGGCGTCGGGAGGAAATGAGCTTGCCCAGCTTCGCATGGCAGAACATCAGAAGAAATTCTCACGCAAATGGCGACAGGATTTGTCGCGGCACTATGCCCCGGACCCATCTCACATTTGCCCGGCACGCATAGCCGTCAAGGCCACGGGCCTGCGAATCCTATACATCGACGACCGTGTACCGCATCGGACCCTGGGCTCTGGTTTCCCCAGAAGCAACGACATTGTGTCCCAGCTTGCCGCTCTCGGCCATCACGTCACCTTCTCGACCTTCACCTTTCCGTTGTTGCGCGATGAATACAGTGACATACCAAGGGAGATCGAGCTGTTCGACGGCCTCCGTAATCGCGAGACACTGCTCAACGAACATTTCCGATCGAGCGACGTCGTATGGGTCAGTCGGCCGCACAACCTGCACTCCATCTTGACCGAGTATTTACCGGTCGCGAAATCTCGAAGCTTCAAACTTGTCTACGATGCGGAGGCAATTTTCTCCGACAGAATCCGCCAGAAAATGGAGCTGGATGGCGCCACGTCCGAGGTTGCCCCTCCGGAGGAAACTGCCTTGGCCCGGTCTGCGGATACGGTAGTCGTGGTCTCCGAGAACGACCGAAAGAGGATGCTGCAATCCGGCGTGCCCTCGGTACACCGCATCGGATTTCGCCTCTCCCCGTCGCCCACCTCCGCCACATTTGCCGACCGCGGCACATTCTTGTTCGTTGGAGCGGTGCACGGCTCCGACAATCCGAATGCCGACTCCATTCGATATTTCTGTCGTGAAGTGTGGCCGCGAGTACAGCAGGCGACGGCCGCCACCTTCATCGTCGCCGGCTACGGTACGGACGAAGTTCTGGGCGACCTCGAGGGCCCCACTATCCGTATCCTCGGCTCGCAGAAGGACCTGCGGCCATTCTACGAAGCGGCCCGGGCCTTCGTAGTGCCCACTCGCTACGCTGCAGGCCTGCCCTTCAAAGCTTACGAAGCGGCAGCCTTCGGTGTGCCGCTGGTGGTTTCAGACCTCATCGCGCGTCAAGTAAACTGGCGTGACGGAATTGACTATCTGGTCGGCCCGGACGCGGAAAGGTTCGCAGTACAGTGCATTCGGTTGTATGGTGAGGAAGCGCTTTGGGAGGAGCTCCGCGCCAACGCCTTGCAACGCGTGCTCGACGAACTCAGTCCCCAAGGCCTTCGAGGACAGTGTGCGGTCGGTATTGAACGAAGTCGCCGCCGGACATTCCAAGAATAAGACCGAGATAGATCTCAGCCTCCATTCATGCCTAGTACCTCACCAGCACGGCTCCTCAAGGTCTTCGTAGGACTGCTCACCCTCAACACCTTTGCCATCGCGCAATCGGTGTATCAAGCCATCGCCGGCAACCTGGAGTTCGTGCAACTGAACCGCATCACGCATGGCGATCTGCTGCTGCTCATGTTGGTCTTCAACCTCGTGCCTGCACTGGTTTTCACGCTGATATGGGCACTCCTGCAACCTCGCAGCCCCCGTTTCGGCGAGGGCTTTCTCAGCCTCTCGTTCTTCCTGCTTCTGACGCCTTTCGTTCTCGAGTTGCACAAGAAATATCTCTCGCCGCCGCTGCACTTTCGGCATAACACGGTCTCGTCTTAGTTCCGCTCGCGATTGCGGCTGGGGTCGTATTCATTTATCGCTCGGAGTTCGAACGCTTTCTATTGGTCCTCTCGCCCATAATCCTTCTCTTCCCAGGATTATTCCTGTGGCGCGTTTGGCGCGAAGTGTCGCCGATGGTCACACCTCCGGTTGCGATGACGCAGGCCAGGCCTGCTGGTTCTAAGCCCCGCCCACCCGTCTTCATTCTTGTGCTGGATGAATTCACGCGCCTGGCTCTGCTCGACAGCAAAGGCATTATTGATGCATCGCGATTCCCTAATTTCGCCAAGCTGGCGGGCGAGAGCACCTGGTTTAACAATGCTACCGCCAACGCGGAAGCTACCACGCGTGCAATTCCGGTGATCGTGACCGGCAACTTTCCGCAAGGCTACGATCCCTCGGCTGCCGCCTATCCTCATAATCTCTTTCGCCTGCTGGCCCCCGAATACGATGTCACCGTTCATGAGGTCGCGACCCGATTCTGCGCCAGCCCCGAGTATCACTGTCCCGACACACAGCGAATGAGCAGTAAGAAACACCTGCTGCGGGCGGTTGCGAAGCTCTACCTGTGGCGTATTGCTCCTTTGTCTGTTGTCCTGGACCTGGAGTCCGACGACTTACGCGAAGAACGCGAGCGTTTCCGCCGAGTTTCTCGGCGAGATTGGACCGCCGTCCGGCAGCAAGCCGGTATTGGAGTTCATGCATTACGAGATGCCCCACTCTCCGTACTTTCTGACGCCCGACGGTGCGTACCATCCGCGAAGTCCCAGCAGTTTCTATCCGTCGCTGGCCGGCAATCGTGAGGTACTGGAAAGCCTGCGCAATGCCTATGAAATGCAGGTTGAGTTCACCGATCGTGAGGTTGGGAGGTTTCTCGCGCGCTTGAAAGAGACAGGTGTTTACGACCAGGCACTGGTGATCGTAACCGTGGACCACGGCGTAAGCTGGAAGGTCGACGCTCCCGGGCGCGTCCTGACCGAGGCCAACGCTGACATGATTTTCCCAGTACCTCTGTTCATCAAACTCCCTGGGCAGAGAAGCGGGAACGTTAGCGCTGCAGATGTCCAATCGATTGACTTGCTGCCGACGATCGCAGCTGTCGCGGGCATCCCCGTTCCTTGGACGGTTGCGGGACGCAATATCTACGCCCCCAATCCAGCGCCTCGGCAGAAAATCATGGTCGATGCAACTGGCCGCACCTTCGAATATCCGCCAACCTTCGCGGCCACAGTTCCGAAGAACTAGGGTCTGCTCTTCGCTCTTCCTGACACCTACAGCACTTCCCGGATTGGTGTATCCCGCTCGTACGGGTAGTGCGGGCCTTCAGAGCCTGTTTGAGTACTCGGTTTCGTTTTCGCCTGTGGAGTAGCAGGCGCGGAAAATCGAGCTCCGTAGGAGCGGAAATGAAGTTAGCCCAGGACGGAGCGAAGCGGAGTCCTGGGTGGATGGGAAATGAGGGTGAGTCCCTTCAGGGACGGCACGGTTCTCACACACACTCTTCAGGCCGCGTATAGGGCAGGAAGAACAATCGCTAAGCAGTGTGATTGATCGAGGCGGAACGCGAGGCTGAAGCGCCGCACCACCCGTGCAAATCGCACATCTATTGGGGAACCGCTATACCCTCCGTCGCCGCGTTTTCCTAGAACTCCGTCTTAAGCCGAATCGCATAGCTGCGCGGCGGCGCAATCGAATTACCCGAGAACAGTCCGGCGAAGTTGATAAGGTTCAGCCGATTGTTGATGTTCAGGGCGTCAAACTGAAGCCGCATTGCCGCGGCATCGTGAGTCCAAATATCAGCGCCAACTGAAGCATCCACGGCGAACGAAGGCTTCACCCGTCCGCGTTCGAAGTTGACGCGATCAATCACCTGCTGACCGTACTGAGCCAGCGCTTGTTGGTAGGTACCATCAAAGTCGACGGGCAGGCCGCTGCCGTATTCCGCCCCAACTGCTCCCCAAAGGCGCGGCATAAACTGGTAGCGAAAGCGGGTCCGTACCGTGTTGCGCTGGTCCTGCGACACCCAGAAGCGGCCGCCCAACTGGGTCAGCGCGTTCGTAGCCGAATCGCCAAGGAAAAGACCGCCGGTGACCGGAAAATACGCAGATCCCACCATGTAGGAGTAGCTGACAAAGCCCGACAATCTCCCCCAGCGTGGGATATTCAGCTTCCCTTCCGCTCCATAAATGCGCGCTCTGCGGAATGCAATTGGGAATGCGACAGGTGTGTTCAGCAGCAAATCATCATCGGCAAAGTTGTTCACGTTTCGCACATAAGAGTTGGCATCCAGGCTGAACTTTCCCAGGAAGCCCTTCATCATGCCGAATTCGTAGTAGTCGCCATGCGAGGGCTCAACCGGAAGCCGCAGGACATTCGGGTTCAGCGCCACCACTGTGGGCGAACTGGAGAGCAGAATATTCTCGAACGACGGCGTCTGGAAAACGCGGTCGTAAGAGGCATGCACGAGAAGGTCGGCCTTAGAGAAGTAGCGACTCACTCCGAGTCGCGGACTGAGCGCGTTCTGATTCACCAGCAGTTGGTAGTGGTCCCAACGCAGCCCGGCACTGACCGTCCAGGCTCCCAGCCGTATCAGGTCCTGCACGAAGGCCGATTGTTCCAGGTCCGGACGGTTGCCCATGAAGCTGAATGTGGTGGGCGTACCGGGATCGAATTGCGAGGGATCGGTGATGACATCGGCGAAACGCTCGTGGAGAAAGATGTTGTCGGACTCCAACCCCGAGCTTCCACTCCTGCTTGCCGCGGTGAACCGAGACAGTTCCGTTGAAATAAGCTTCGCTGAAGTGGTTGCGTTGGAAGGCGATGATCGGCGTTGACAGCAGGTTCGAATTCAACTCGGTAGAGTTGTCGCGTACCATCCCCCGAACGTCGGCCACCACATTGGAAGAGAAGATGTGCTGATAGCTGGCGATACCCATGTTCTCGAAGAGATTGCCATCTTGCCGCTGACCCGCGGCTTGCTGCACCTGCTCGTTAGGCACGTCATAAACCGCCTGATCATGCCGGAACATCAGGTACAGACGGTCGCTTGTGCTGAACTCCCGCTGGTAGTTGCCGGAGAAGTCGCCCAGTGTGGCAGTGTTGGTGTAATTCTGCGGCACCGGCGGGTTCAGGTAATGGCTGGTCATTGAGCCGTCCGCGCTCACGCCGAACGTGTTCTTCCCCGAGAGGTACTGCAGCATGGCGTAGCCGCCGGCGGTTTCGAAGCTGCCGCCCGACAGCACCACCTGTCCGTGAAAGCCCTCCTTACTATCTCTCGCGGTATTGACCTCCACGATGCCGCCCATCTTCCGTCCGTACTCGGCCGGGATACCAGCGGTGTAAACGCTCATCGATTCGACATTGTCAGCTTCGATCTCTGGCCCAAAACCGGGCGAACGGTTGTCGGTGAGCGGGATTCCATTGACTACAAACTGCGTCTGGTATTCCGATCCGCGCGGATGCAACACCGCGTTCCCTTCGTAGAGCCAGCCCGGCTGCGAGTTCACCAGGTCCTGCAGCGAGCGCCCCGGCAGCGAGGTCTCGCGGTCCTGGATTGTCTGCTGACCGATTTCGTTCACCGCGCCGACTCGATCGGGATCGATGAGTGTGTCCTTGTCGCTGACGTTCACCGAAGTTTGGACTCCGGCAACCGTAAGCTTGACGTTGAGTTCTTTCGGAATCACAGATCGGATTTCCAGCGACTGTGAAACCGGAGCGAATCCCTCTCGGGTGACTTCCAGCCGATACAGTCCGAAAGGCAAACGCTGGGCGTCGAGAGCGCCGGATTCGTCGGTGTGAAATGTCTGCCGGAACTGGTTGGACTCACTCACCAGTTCCACCGAACTCTTCAATCCCAGCCCGGCTGGGTCAGTCACCCGCAGGCGCAGTTCGCCGCTCTTGCTCTGGGCAAAAAGCGGCAGCGCACATAGCAGAATGATGAGGGCTCTTTTCATGGAACGGCGATGATGGCTTGCCCACCGAAAACAGATGGCATTGAGATTCATTGTACGGGAGATAGGACGGTCCCTAGTGCCTGTACTGGGCGGAGTAGAAACGAAGCTAGTAGTTGATTTTCGGATTCGCGAAGGCCCTGGTAGAGCGGCGTATTCAGTGCCGTATTAGCCATCCTTGTAGCAAGCTCTCGCCCAAACCAAAAGGGCCATCCGTTCGGATGGCCCTTTATTCGATCGGCCTTAATACCCTAACTACGCTTACCCTACCGGAACCGTGCTCAGCACCTGCTCGCGAACTTCCTCGTCCTTCTTGGCTTCCGCGCGCGAAGTCGGCAGAGCAATATCCAGCAGTTCCTGAATGGTCTTGACGTAATGCATGTTCAGGCCCTGAAGCTGTTCCGGCGTCAGGTCCTCTTCGACATTCTGACGATTATCCGCGGGCAGAATGATGTCGGTCACTCCCGCGCGTTTCGCCGCCAGCGTTTTCTCCTTGATGCCGCCAATGGGAAGCACATTTCCGCTCAGCGTGATCTCACCGGTCATCGCGGTCAGCGGGCGTACGGCACGATCGGTCAGCAGCGAGACCAAAGCCGTAGCCATGGTCACACCCGCCGAAGGGCCATCCTTCGGAATCGCTCCTGCCGGCACGTGGATGTGGATGTCGTGGTCGGCGAAGAACCCCTCATCGATGGCCAATTCCTTCGCATTCGACCGTACCCACGTCAGCGCCGCCTGCATGGATTCCTGCATCACCTGGCCAAGTTGCCCGGTCATGGTAAATCCACCTTTGCCCTTCATCTTGTTGGCCTCGATGAAGAGGATGTCGCCGCCGGTTGGCGTCCACGCCAGTCCCACGGCCACGCCCGACCGCTTCGTGCGTTCGGCAATTTCGCCCTCGGTACGGATCTTCATCCCACCCAGCATGTCGTGGTGCTGAATCAGCTCCGGCGTCACCACCAGTTTGTCGTGCTTGCCTTCGGCAATGCGGCGCGCCTGCTTGCGGCAGATGGTCCCGATGGTGCGCTCCAGATTACGAACTCCCGCTTCGCGCGTGTAGTGGCGAATGATGAAGCGGATCGCCTCCTCCGGAAATTCGATCTGCTCGGCGGTGATTCCGTTCTCCTCGGTCTGCCGGGGAACCAGGTACTGGAACGCGATATGTACCTTTTCCTCTTCGGTGTAGCCTTGCAGCTCGATGATTTCCATGCGGTCCCGCAGAGGGTCGGCAATGGGATCGAGCATGTTTGCGGTAGTAATAAACAGCACCTTCGACAAGTCAAACGGCACATCGAGGTAGTTATCGCGGAAGCTGAAGTTCTGCTCCGGATCGAGCGCTTCCAGCAGCGCCGACGCCGGATCGCCGCGAAAATCTCGTCCTACCTTGTCGATTTCGTCGAGCATGAAAACCGGATCGTTGGTCTCCGCTCGGCGGATGCCCTGCATGATCTGCCCTGGCAACGCGCCGATGTAGGTGCGACGATGGCCACGGATTTCCGCTTCATCGTGCACGCCCCCCAACGACAAGCGCACGAACTTGCGGCCTAATGCTCGGGCAATCGATTTGCCCAGCGATGTCTTGCCTACTCCTGGAGGCCCGACGAAGCACAGGATCGGGCCCTTCATATTCGGCTTCAGTCGCCGCACCGACAGATAATCCAGAATCCGGTTCTTCACCTTCTCCAGATCGTAATGGTCGGAATCGAGGATCTCCTTGGCTTTCAGAATATCCACTTCCTGACCGGACGATTTCTGCCACGGCAACACGGCAAGCCACTCGATGTAGTTTCGAGTGAGTCCATAATCCGCCGCCATAGGGGACATGCGGGCCAGACGGCCCAGCTCCTTCAGGGCCTCTTTCTTCACGTCATCGGGCATGCCCGCCGATTCAATCTTCTGACGCAGTTCTTCCGCGTCGCGCGTAGTCTCGTCCTGCTCGCCCAGTTCCTTCTGGATGGCCTTCATCTGCTCGCGCAGGTAGTACTCGCGCTGCGTCTGCTGTACCCGGTCCTGCACTTCGCTCTGGATCTTGTTGCGCAGTTGCTGGACTTCCAACTCCTTCGCCAGGTGCTGGTTGATCTTCTCCAGGCGCACGTTGACGTCTGGCGTCTCCAACACATCTTGCTTGTCGCGCGTCGACAGCGAGGGCAGTGAGGACGCGATGAAGTCAACCATGCGGCCGGCGTCGTCGATGTTGGCCGCAACCGTGGAAAGTTCATCCGAAAGTGTCGGCGAGCCCGCTACGATTTGTTGGAACAGCGTCAATACATTGCGCTGTAAAGCCTCGATCTCGGAACTTTTCGGGACTGGTATCTCGGGAATCGATTCCACCGTGGCGTGCATGAATGGAGTCAGCTGGGTGTACTCCTTCACCTTCACGCGCTCCAGACCCTCGGCGAAAACAAACAAGCTCTGGTTGGGCATGCGCACCACTTTGTGCACCACCGCGAGGCTTCCAACGGAATAGAGGTCGGTAGGCTGGGGCGAATCCACCCGCGCTTCGCGCTGCGCCACCACCACGATGGTCTTGTCTTCACCCAGGGAGTTGATCAGTTGAACCGAGCTTTCCCGGCCGACCGTCAACGGCAACACGGCGTGCGGAAACAGCACAGTGTCGCGTACCGGCAGGACCGGCAGCGTTCGGGCGGCCGACGCATCGTCTCTCAGCTCCGGGTCGGTCACTCCTAAATCTTTTATTTCGCTAGACATATGACTCCTTGAGTCAATTACACTCAAGCTTTAGATGAGGCGCCTTCTACAAAAGATGCAGACTGGATTAGGTTTAAGAGCACGTGACTCGGTGGCTCGATTGCCCCGGAAATCTCGCACGAAACGGCATTATCGGCCGAGGGGGTCAGCTTCCTGAGGCTTTGCATCACGTGACGCCTCATTTCTCAAGCGCCTTGGATTGTAGTCAACCGGCGGGCAGCCTACAACCGCAATGAGGGCGATTCTGGCTATTTTCCCAAATGTGGACAATCGGGTCGCCTTCATAGCACCTTCGAATTCGCCGCCGGATAAACGCCCAGCACTTTCACAAACTCCGCGACCTCTTCCAGATGACGAAGCGCATTCCGCGCGGCTTCGTCATCTCCGCGAAGAATGTCGACAAAGAAGACGTACTCCCAGGGATGCCCTCGCAAGGGGCGCGATTCGATCTTACTCAAGCTGATCTCGCGCAAGGCAAACACGCTGAGCGCCTTGAACAGCACCCCAGGCACATTCTTGAGGGCGAAACCGATCGAAGTCTTGTTGGCGCCCCTGCCAACTTTCCGGGACCTGCTGAGCAAGAGAAAGCGTGTGTAATTCTGCTGGTCGTCTTCGATCCCCGCCAACAGCACGCGTCCTCCGTATTGCCCGGCCGCTTGTTTCGCAGCGATGGCCGCAGCATCGCGCAGCCTTTCCTCGACGATATTCCGAACGCTTCCCGCCGTATCGTAAAATGGCACGGCCTTAATCGCAGGATGCGAGCGAAAAAACTTCCGGCATTGGTCCAGCGCCACCGGATGCGAAAACACCTGTCGCACCGCGTCCAGATTCACTCCCGGCAAAGCAATCAGGTTATGCCGGATGCGCAAATAAAATTCGCGATGAATGAACACCTCGCGGGTCAGCAACAAATCAAAGTGCTCAGCCACCGATCCCGCCAGCGAATTCTCGATGGGAATGACGGCCGCCTCCACCGAGCCATTCTCCACCCGGTCAAACACTTCCGCGGATCGCGCGCACGGGACCACGGTCGCGCCCGGTAACATCTTCCTTGACGCTTCGTGGCTGAACGAGCCCAACTCCCCTTGAATTGCAACCTTCATGGCAATGCGCAGAGCATACCAGAGTGTGCCGATGGTTACGATTGTGGGTTGCCTCGTAGAACAACATTTCACCGGAGATTCGCTTACAGAATCCGCGGGACGCTCACAACCATCAGCCGCGCGATTGCCTCCAACCTAGTAGCTCAAGATAGTGAGCATACGCATAAAGATTTTTCGAAGGGGTGAAAACATGCTTTGGACGCTGTTCGTAATCCTGTTGGTGCTGTGGTTGCTGGGCGTTGTGACCAGCTACACACTGGGAGGATTCATTCACATTCTGCTCGTGCTAGCCGTGATAGCACTGGTCTTCCAACTGATTTCTGGGCGGAGAACAGTAGTCTAGAAGCTATCAGCTATACGACTCGTCCCGTAGTCTGAGGCGCGAGCTTCAACCCGCGTCTCACACTTGTATTAAGTTTCAGAACCTAGGAGTTTTAGACCCGGGGAGGTAACGCAATGGATAAAGATAGAGTCAAAGGCAAAGTAGACGATGCGGCCGGACGTGTTAAGCGTCAGGTTGGCGAATGGACCGGAGATACGAAAACCCAGGCTGAGGGCGCAGCCCAGCAGGTGAAAGGTAAGGCCGAAAATGCGTGGGGCAAAATGAAAGACGCTGCCCGCGACGCCACCCATCCGCATAGAGGCGATGAGCCGCAGAGAGAGGACATCGAGCAGGATCGCCGCGGCACAGTTAAGGACCGCGACGTCGCCTGATCCGCACTCGCAAAACGTTATTTAGCCAGGCGTCCCACGGGACGCCTTTCCTTTCGCGCTTCGAGCAGCAGATTTCCCGCTGCATCCACGACAGAACTCCACCCGGAAGGAACGAACGTTATTGCGCTGTATTCCGCAATGACGAGAGGACCTCGCAATCTAATACTCTTTGCCAGGCTCGCTCGCTCGTAAACCGCTGTTGCTACCGCGCGCCCGGCATGCCATACGGGCCGCTTCTGCATTTTCCACCGAAATCTGCGTGCTTCCGATACCGACTTTGCAGACCCCCGTCGCGCCCTGATTCGTGCTCGCAAGCGCAGAGTTACCAGTTCTACTTCGCGTTCGGGATGGCTATAGCCGTAGCGAAAGCGATGTTGCTGATGAAACTCCTCCACGAACTGTCGGCGTAAAGTCGACGTTCAATTCGAAGCCTTGCCCGCGATAACGCAAATCGGCGCTGCGCTCGAATTGGATTCTTCCGTCCCAGCCTTCCTCTCGAAACTCCCTTTTCGCTCTTTGCTCTAAAGTCGCAAACTGCTGGCGTATCGCTCCGGCAATAGATCTCCGACCGATGGTCCACACCACCGTCTGCGAATAATCCTTCACCACGTCGCTGACCAGGATGCCATACGCAGAAAGTGCTCCCGGCATGACCGGGACAAGAACTCGCGGAACACTCAGGGCTTGCGCCAGCTCGCAAGCATGCAGGCCGCCGGCCCCACCGAACGCTACTAAAGTAAGGTCGCGAGGGTCATAGCCTCGTTCGATGGATACCACGCGCAGCGCGCGCTCCATGTTGGCATTCACCACCCGGATGACGCCTTCTGCGAACTGCTCCAGCGACAGACGCGAGCCCTGGGCTTTCAGCCATTCGCGAGTCAGCTCCTGCGTCCGCTTCAAGTCCAGCGTGAATTCTCCGCCGAGGAATAAGTCCGGCTGCAAACGCCCGAGCAGCAGGTTGGCGTCGGTCACGGTGGGTTGAGTTCCACGTCCGTAGCAGATGGGACCAGGATTCGCGCCAGCCGACTCAGGTCCTACTCGTAATGCTCCGCCTGCATCGAAGCGTGCCAGCGAGCCACCGCCGGCGCCGACCGTGTGAATGTCGAGCATGGGAACGCGCACCGGCACTCCCGCCACCTCCGCCTCGTTCGTGGGCTTAGGCTCGCCATTCACCAGAGCAACATCGGTCGAGGTTCCTCCCATGTCAAACGTGATCACCTGTTCGAAGCCACTGCGCCTCGCCATCGCGGCGGCGCCCACTACTCCGCCCGCCGGGCCGGACAGTACAGTTCGTACCGGTTGGCGCGCGGCCGATTCCAGTGAGGTAATACCGCCGCTCGACTGCATCACGAAGACTCGCGACGCCTTTCCCCGCCCCGCTCGCTGCCGGATTCGGCGTATCCAGTTTTTGCAGATAGCTCTGCATCACAGGCTGCAGGTAGGCGTTGACCACCACTGTGCTGGTGCGTTCGTACTCGCGGAATTCGGGCAACAGCAAGTGGGACAGGGTCAGCGGCAAACCCAATTCCTCCAGCACCCGGCCGATCATGCGCTCGTTCTCGGGATTGGCAAACGCGAACAGCGTCGAGACCGCGATCGATTCCGCGCCGCTGGCATGGACATCGCGCGCTAACAGCCGCAGGTCCTGCCCCGAAGGTCTCTGCAGGACTTCGCCATCGCAACTCACGCGCTCGGGTACGCCGAACCTCATTTCCCGCTCCACCAGCGGCGGTATGCGCTGAAACGTAAGATCGTAAAGTCGCGGCCGGGCCTGTCGCCCAATCTCGATGGCGTCCTCGAACCCGGCGGTCGTAACCAATCCCACGCGCGCGCCTTTGCGTTCCAATAGAGTGTTGGTGCCTACGGTGGTGCCATGCACCAGCAGAATTTCGCCAGAACATCCCGTGCGCGCAACCGCTTCTGCAATGGATTGCGAAGGATCTCCGGGTGTGGAGAAGACCTTCACCATGCGTAACCGCCCGCGTTCTGTCCAAACGCAGTCGGTGAACGTACCGCCGGTATCTACGGCTATCCGGAGTGGCGTCTTCGAGCTGTGTTTGTGAGAGGCGGCCATGGTCGAGCGAACACTGGCGCGGAGAATCGCCGATTTTAGCACGCGTTCAGCGGCAGCTACAGGGCTTTTCCCATGAGGAACGCGTCCAGCGAGTGACTGGCGTAATAATCCGGCAGCGTGCGCAATATCTGATAGCCAAGCTTGCGGTAGAGCCGCAAAGCGGGCTCATTATTTACAGCGGTCTCCAGATACATTTCCTGGCAGCCGAATAACCGCAAGCGGCGCTCACATTCCTCCATCAGAAACGATCCCAGTCCCATCCGGCGGGCCTCTGGAACGATGTCGAGAGTCAGGATGCGCCCCGCTTTTCTTCGGACCCCATGTGCAATGACGAAGCCGACGATGGTCCGGCCATCCACCGACTGCTGTGTCTCCATGAGTCGGGGAATGTAATTCTTTTCGCGGATGAAGGCTGGAAAACGCGGGTCGATTGCCGTTTGCCAGTAATACGTCCAGCTCCGCCACCAGCGTTATGGCGTTCCGTTGGGTGATGAACCCGCTCAATTCCATCTGGGTGTAGGAAATGCCGTCGGGAAAGCAGAGCTGGTCAATTTGCCACAGGCGGTCGAAGTCGGCGGCGCGATAATCGCGAAGGTTAAACGGCACGTCAGCAGTTTGGGGCTTGGCCGGCAACTCGCGCAAGTATTCTTCGTGGACGCAGCTGTTACGAAGCTCCAATAGTCGGCTAGCTGGTGGAACAACGTGTTGCTCAGCCGCCCAGCGGCGACAGGTGATAGCCCGCTGCTTCAGCAGTGGGAAAGCAGACGTGAGAAATGCAGAGTCCGCTTACGCGGACGACAGAGGTTTCGTTCCAGCCTCTTCAGCGTCATGCCTTTATGCTGTTGTCGTCCTGAACGACGAGTGCGGTCGCCTTGGCGACCGCACTCGGACTTAAGAGTTGGTTGTTCTTGCCTATGCTGCTTTTCGCAATTTCTGCCGGATCTCGGAAAACATCTCAATCATGTTCTTATTGAACTGTGGAATGTCGTCCGGTTGACGGCTGCTTACCCAATTGCGATCGCGTACGCTCACCTCGTCGGTCCACTTCGCGCCCGCGTTTTTGATGTCGTCCTGAATTGTGTGGTAACTGGTCATGTGCCGTCCTTTGGTCAGCCCCGCTGAAACCAGCAGCCATGGGCCATGGCAGATAACGGCGATTGGCTTGCCTTCCCGGTCCAGGACCTTGACAAATTCCTGCGCCTTCTTTTCCATGCGCAAAGCGTCGGCATTCATCGCTCCACCGGGAAGCAATACCGCGTCGAACTCATCCGGTTTGGCTTGGTCTAACGTCATATCAACCTTCACCTTCTGAGTTTTCTTGTCGTGCTGAACCGCCTGGATCTCACCCGATTTCGGCGCAATAACCACCGTCTTGGCGCCCGCCTCCTGTAGCGCTTTGCGGGTTTCGATTAGTTCGGGTTCTTCGAATAGATCGGTTGCTAAAATCGCGACGCGCATGCCCTCAAGCTTTTTCTCTGACATTTTTGTTCTCCTATGAATTGCGGTTGATTGTGGTTACAGATGGAAGTAGCGAGCGAGATATCAATTGGGATGCGCGGACATGGCGAAGGGTGGGAAGGTCAGGAAGGCTTGCTGAGTTTGCGCTAATCAGCAAGCTAATAGGCGGAACCGGAGTGCGCCTTCTATTGCTCCGCCGGACGTTCCCCTTGGGGGAGACACGGTAGCCGTTTAGGCGCGGCTAAAGTTGCGCCGCCCCTTGCCGAAAGATATTAGCAGGAAGCGAACATCCTCCTGAGTGAGACTCCTTGTGCTACCTTCCCAGCCAGAGTTCCAACCTGGCTGGGGGTTTTTTGCCTATTGCCGGTAGTGCGCGCCCCCATGGCGCACATCGGCGCCGCGCACCCAGAAAATCACATCTTCAGCAATATTCGTAGCGTGGTCGGCAATGCGTTCCAGGTTGCGCGAAATCAGCAGCACATTCAGCGCCGAGCGCGTGACCGAGGGTTCGTTGTTCATCTTCTGGACTAGCACAATGAAGGCTTCATCCTTCATGCGATCGACGATGCCATCCATCTGGAGCACGGCCTCCGCAACTTCGGCTTTACCATCGAGGAAAGCCTCCAGCGCGCGTTGCACCATGGTGCTGACGCTGTCGGCCATGCGCGGAATATCGACGGGCAATTGCACTTCGGGTTCGCTGATCAGGTCGAGCACCCGTTGCGCAATGTTCACCGCCTGATCGCCTACGCGCTCCAGGTCGGCGTTGATCTTCAGCACCGCCAGGATAAAGCGCAGATCGACCGCCATGGGCTGTTGCATGGCCAGCAGATCGAGCGAAAGCTCGTCGATCTCGCGCTCCGCTTCATTGATGGCATTTTCCCCGGTCAGCACCATCTGGCAGTACTTGCTATCGCGGGTACGGTAGGCTTCGGTGGCGCGGTCGATGGCCTGTTCGGCAAGCCCTCCCATCCGCAAGAGTTTCTCTTTGAGCTCGTCTAAACCCTGCTGAAAGCGGCTGCGCATTATCCAAACCTGCCTGTAATGTAGTCTTCCGTCCGCTTGTCGGCGGGGGCGGTAAAGATCTTCTCCGTCTTATCGTATTCGATGAGACTCCCCATTAGAAAAAACCCGGTGTACTCGGCCACACGGGCCGCTTGCTGCATATTGTGGGTCACGATGACCACGGTATAGTGCTGCTTCAATTGAAAAATCAGCTCTTCAATTTTACTGGTAGAAATGGGATCCAAGGCCGACGCGGGCTCGTCCATCAGCAACACTTCCGGTTCCACCGCCAGCGAGCGCGCGATGCACAGTCTCTGCTGCTGGCCGCCCGAAAGACTGGCGCCCGACTTCTTGTGCAAATTGTCTTTTACTTCGTCCCACAAGGCAGCCAGCTTCAGGGAACGCTCCACCAACTCGTCCGTCTGCTTGCGGTTGCGAAAGCCGTTCAACTTCAACCCCGCCGCCACGTTGCCGTAGATGGACATGGTCGGAAAGGGATTCGGCTTCTGGAAGACCATGCCAATGCGGCGCCGCACCTCAACCGGATCCGTACCGCTGCCGTAAACATCCATCTCACCCACTTTCACCGAGCCTTCGGCGTGGGCTTCCGGAATGGTCTCATGCATGCGATTCAAGCAGCGCACAAATGTGCTCTTACCGCAGCCCGACGGACCAATCACCGCAGTGACATGGTTGGCGGCTACGCTCATGTCGATGCCCTTCAGCGACTGGTTTTTGCCATACCAGGCGTTGAGTTCCCGCACTTCGATTCCGACCCCCATACGAGCTAAGAGGCTCCCTTCATCAGTCCGCGGCTGGTGGTGATGCGTACGGCGGCAACCGCGCCCACTATCAGGACGATCAAGATGAGCGAGCCCGCCCAGGCTTGCTTGTGCCAATCGTCATAAGGGGAGATAGCGTAGGTGTACACCTGCAAGGAGAGCGCTGCGGTCGGCTGATTCAGCTTCAAATTCCAAAACTGGTTTCCGAACGCGGTGAACAACAGCGGGGCGGTTTCACCGGCTACCCGGGCAAAGGCCAGCATGCAACCGGTAATTACGCCGGCGGAAGCGGTACGTAGCGAAACGGAAATTGTGGTGCGCCACTTGGGAATACCCAGTCCATATGCCGCTTCGCGTATCACGTTAGGCACCATCAGCAGCATTTCTTCGGTGGCCCGTGCGACGGTGGGAATCATCATGATGCCGAGGGCGACGCCGCCGGAAAATGCCGAAAAGTGTTTTTGCCGGACCACAATCAACGAGTACACGGCAATGCCGATTACGATGGATGGCACTCCGTTCAAAACGTCGGCGGTAAAGCGGATCAAGTCACCAAATCGATTGCGCCCGTATTCTGCCAGATAAATTCCCGATCCGATTCCCAATGGCAGACCGATAACACTCGCGATCGCCAGGATGAGTCCCGTACCGATGATGGCATTGGCCATGCCGCCCCCGGTCTCGCCGGGAGGCTTTGGAGTCTGGGTGAGGAAGGCGATATTAACCGAGCCCACTCCCTTGATGACCAGGTAAATAAAAATCGCGAATAGAGGAACCAGTACCAGAATCGCCGCCAGGACGGCAAATGCGGTCGCTCCGTGGTCGGTGAGGCGGCGCAAGGGACCGACCCCCTGCTTCTTGGATTGCGATACGGAGTTAGGCACGCACCCTCGCAGTCCCGCCGGTGATGCTCCACACCAGCAGCCGGGCCAACGCATTTACGATCAGAGTCACAATGAACAGCGCCAGCCCAATCTCGATCAGGGCACTCAGGTACAGATCGCCCGTGGCTTCGGTGAATTCATTGGCGATGACGCTGGCCATGGTGTAGCCCGGCGCGAACAGTGACTTCGCGATCTCCGGCCGGTTGCCGATCACCATGGTTACGGCCATGGTTTCGCCCAGTGCGCGCCCCAGTCCGAGGATGATGCCGCCCACGATGCCGATCCTGGCATTGCGCAGCACTCCAATGCGGATCATCTCCCAGCGTGTAGCTCCCAGCGCCAGCACCGCCTCGCGCTGGTTTTGTGGAACTGCGGTCATCACCTCGCGGGTGATGGACGCAATGACGGGTACCACCATGATCGCCATGATGATGCCGGCTGCCAGCATCCCCAAACCGTACATGGGGCCGGTGAAGAGCCCAGTCCAGCCCAGTGTCCTTGCCAGAAAAGGTTCGACATACTCGCGCAGCAACGGAGCCAGTACGAAGATCCCCCACAGCCCGTAAATGACGCTGGGAATGGCTGCCAGTAATTCCACCATAAAGGAAATGAAGGCCCGTATTCGCTGCGGACACATCTCGGTTATGTACACCGCTACCCCGACAGACAGCGGCACAGCCAGCAGCAAAGCCAGAAAGGACGAGACCAGCGTGCCATAGATGAACGGCATCGCTCCAAAACTCTCGTTAACCGGGTCCCAGTCATGCCCATAGAAAAAGTGAATGCCAAACTGGTGAAGCGACAGCCGCGACTTGTCGATCAATTCCCAGGCTACGAGCACGACAATCGCAAACACCGAAATCGCGCTCAGAAGAATAATTACCCCAAAAGCCGCGTCGGGAATGCGGCTGCTGGCGGGGTAGCTGGTACGAACTTTCTGCAGCACGCTGGAAGCTGTCTGCCTCCGCTCCTTGCTGACCTGCGCCATCGATGGGATCGCGGTCGCAGGCTTCTGAAGCTGTCCCAGCGGTTCGGTCGGTTTCATCGGATCGACGCTATCAGACATGTGTTACACGAGCATTACAGAGCAACTAGCAATTAGCGACCAGTGTCCTGAATCAGAAGTTCGTTGAATAAGCGCAGGCTTTGTGTCAGGGCACGGCTTCAGCCGTGCCGAACCGCGACGTAAGAAAGCATGGCCTTTAGGCCCTGAGGCGAAAATCAAATGACCTCATTGAATTCGTGAACGAATTTTTTATTCACCACACTAGCCGCTAGCAGGTGACGGCGGCATTCCCGTCGGCCGAACCCTTGTTGTGCTCGTGGCCAACTGCTAGTCGCTTCTTGCTATGGCTTGATCTGTTTGGTGATGGCTGCCTTCTCCATCTCTACCACCTGCTTGGGCAGAGGAGCGTAGGAAAGCGCCTCGGTCATTGTCTGGCCCTTATCCAGCATCCAGAACAGAAAATCCTTCAAGATCTTTCCCTTGTTGGCGTCCGCCGGATTGGTCGGAATCAGCAGCCAAGTGAAGCTGGAGATTGGATAGGCTGTCTTTGCAGGAGAATTGGTGATGGAGACACGGAAGTCGGCTGGCATCTTCACCCCTGCCGCAGCAGCCGTGATGCTTGCCAGGTCGGCCTTAATGAACTGACCCGACGAGTTCTTCACCACGCCGTATGGGATCTTGTTTTGAACCGCATAGATCAGCTCGATGTAGCCGAGGGAACCCGGCAACTGGCGGATGTTCCCGGCCACGCCTTCGTTGCCCTTGCCGCCAATACCCACCGGCCACTTCACGGAAGTGCCCTTGCCCACACTCGATTGCCATTCCGGACTTATTTTCGAAAGATAGTCGGTCCACACGTAGGTCGTGCCGCTGCCATCCGAGCGATGCACGACGGTGATGTTCTGATCAGGAAAATTGATCCCGGGGTTCAACGAAGTGATGGCCTTGTCGTTCCACTTGGTGATCTTCCCGAGGAAAACTCCGGCCAGAACTTCAGGAGTGAACTTCAATTCCGCGTTCACGCCGGGGATGTTATAGGCGGGTACATCCGCACCGAGAACAGTCGGAACATGCAGGACCTTGACCTTGGACTCCGCGATCTGCTGATCGGTCATGGGACCGTCACTGGCGCCGAAATCCACGGTTCCAGCCTGCACTTGGCGTATGCCGCCTCCGCTGCCGATCGACTGGTAATTAATCTCTATGTCCGGATGTTCCTTGTGATACTCGCTAAACCATTTGGAATAGATAGGGTAAGGAAAGGTAGCGCCGGCCCCGTTAAGTCTCGTCTGCGCAAACGCGCAGCTTACCAGCACAGCGATGCAGAGGAGCACCCTGAGAGAGCGAATCACGTAGTTTCCTCCTGAAATTAGCCACAGATCAATTCCCTCCAGTTGTACCTGTGGATTGTTAACAATCCGTTACATGCGAGTGAATTTCCCGTAAACACCGGCTGAGAACGGGCTTCGCGCCGGATGAAAGGGATTGCTAAAGGCTAAAGGCTAAAAGCTAATTGCTGATTGCTAGCCGCCAACTGCCCTACTGCAGATGCTGCTGTTTATGGGATATCGGCTAGTTCGTTTTCTGCCGTCTCTTCAAGTCCTCGATAAACATCTGCTCCATCGGTTTATCGTAGGTGCGTAAAACATGGCGGACGCTGTGCCCGCTCACCAGATGACACACTTCCTCGGCAAGATTCTTGGCATGGTCGCCGGCGCGTTCCAGCGACTGCGTCATGAAAAGAACGTGGAAACTCTCCTGGCGGGTAGCCCCGTCGTGATTCTCAATGTGCCGCATAAAGATAAGATTGCGCAGGCGGTCGAGTTCAGCATCGGAACGCAACACCGCCAGCGCAAGATTGAGATCGCGCTGACTGAAAGCATCGTGGACATCGGCCAGCATCTTCTCCAGCCGCGACGCCATCACGGTGAGGTCGCGGATGTCCTGCAGTTCGATGCGGCTGCCAACCGCGGCGGCGCGGTTGCTGCAGTTCAACAACAGATCGCCGATGCGCTCCAGGTCAATGATGAACTTGAGGCAGGCCAGCAGTTCGCGGGCCTGCGCTTCGTCCACCTTGGTGATCATCGAAGTCACACCCTGATCGATCAGGCGATCGAGCGTGTCGAGTTCCTTCTCGCGCACGCGAACTCCATCCGACAGAGACGCCACCCCGGTAGCTATACCCTCGGCGACCATTCCAGCAGCAATCCGGGCCACACGACAGGCTTGCAGAGTCTGTTCGCGCAGCTCTGCGCAGGTCGCCTCTGGGCCGGGTGGCATCAACTCGGGTGAGCTCATGATGGAGTGTCTCGCAACCGCCCGAAGTGACACGTCCGAGCCGGCCTGAACACACCAAGCCACCAGCGGAGTGAATGAGCGAGCGATGACATCGAGAGTAAACAGCGACTGTGAATTCCTGATGAAATCCATGTGAAGTTCGCTTGAATTCACAAGCAGGCGCCTCCAAATTGCATAGGGATGTACCCAGCCGCGCGGTACGGTGGGCATTCAGGGGATGTTACGAAACCCCTGTGCTGGGACGGTTGCCGGAACAAAGCATTCCGTAGCCGCCCTGCGGCGACAGGTGATAGCCCACTGCTTCAGCAGTGGGAAGAGCAAAGTGGAAAATCCCGAGTCCGCTTCAGCGGACGGCAGACGTTTCGGAAGAGCCCCTTCAGGCCCACGTCAGGCAGCTAACGACATTGATCGCGGGCTGCTACACATCAACCGGCACCGGCTGCCGCGGCAAGGTGAAGTAGAAGGTCGACCCATGGTTGAGTTCGCTCTCTGCATGAATCGATCCCGAGTGGGCGCGCACCACGTGTTTCGCGATGGCCAAGCCTAAGCCTGTGCCGCCCGACTCCCGCGAACGTGCTTTGTCCACCCGGTAGAAGCGCTCAAACAACCGGGGAAGGTGCTCGCTCGAAATGCCGGAACCGAAGTCACGAACGTAGAACTGCACGCCCTCCTCGGTCTCGCACGCTCCCACCAGTATCTTCCCGCCGGCGTCACCATACTTCAAAGCGTTGTCGATCAAGTTGGAAAGCACCTGATGAATGGCATCCCGGTCAACCGACACGGTAGACGTTGCCGTGTTCATCACAGACAACTCGATGCCGCGGCTGGCGGCGAGCTCGTGAAACGTCTGCACCGCGTCGTCCAGCAACTCGCGGGGCAGGGTGGGCTGAAAATTAAAGTTCTGCTCGCCCGATTCGACCCGGGCCAAAATCAGCAAGTCCTCGGTGAGCCGCGCCATGCGCATGGAATTCTTGCGGATGATCTCCACAAACTCGCGAACGTTATCGGGCACCCCAGGGTTCTCCAGCAAAGTCTCAGAATATCCCTGGACCGACGTAAGCGGCGTCCGCAACTCGTGAGAGACATTAGCAATGAAATCGCGCCGTGTTTTCTCCACTCTCTCGATTTCGGTCTGATCATGCAATACTGCGACCGCTCCGCCTCCGGGCATGGGCGCAGCAGTAACATCGAAGACGCGTCCAGAGAAAATCTTGGCGGCGTTGGCCACCGTCACGTCACGCTTATCCAGCGCATACTGCACTGCCATCAGGATCTCCGGATCGCGTACAGACTGCACCAGCGGCGCTCCCAAGCGCACTCCACCCGGCAGCAGGCGCTCCATGCGCTGGTTGGCCCACAGCACGCGTCCGTCCGGGGCCACCGCAATGACCGCTTCCTGCATGGAATTCAACAGCGCCTCCAGCGTTTGGCGGCTGTTCTCCAGGGCGCGGAATCCGTCCTCCAGTTTGCGCGCCGTCTTGTCGAGAGCCGAAGCCACGTGCGCGATCTCGTCCGTCGACTCCTCTTGAATTCGTGCGGACAGGTCACCGGCGGCGACGCGTTCGGCAAAGTCAGTGATTCGAACCAGTCGGCGCGCGATGGTGTAGGTTGCGAAGATCGCCAGCAACATGGCGAGCACGGCCGCCACTAGCGCGCCCTTCAACAGATCGAGGCCAACGCGGCGATTGGCCTCCCGGAGTGCCGACAGCGGATAGGCCATGCGCACCGCGCCCCCGGGGATGGGTGCCGCTACGTACAGCAGTTCCACTCCAACAGTCCGGCTCAAGCGCGTAGAGCTTCCCACCTGGCCATGCAACGCAGCCATGAACTCCGGCCGCCCGGCATGGTTCTCCATTTCACCGGCGTTGGCGTCGGAATCACCAGCACCTTGCCGGAGGCGTCAATTACGGTAACGCGCGCGTCGGCTGCGGCGGCGGCCTGCTTAGTGATTTGCGCGAGCGACTCCGGTGGGGTTTCCTGAACGCGGGAGGCAAACATCAAGGTCTTTTGCCGCAACGAGGTCTCGATCTCGCTGCGCAGCATGTCCATCCAGGCATGACGCACAAGTACAGCCATGGTGAGAGTGCAAGCGACGATAACTAACAGCGCCGCGAGGTACAACTTCAGGAAGATCCTGCTCTTCACGAATGGCTCGTCACGGTTTAGGAATCTCGAAGCGGTAGCCCGCTCCTCGTACGGTCCTCAGATAACGTGGCTCGTCTGGATTCTCTTCTATTTTCTCTCGGATACGCCTTACATACACGTCGACGGATCGCGGCGTGACATAGTGCGTGTCGCGCCACACCGCGTCGAGTAGCTGATCGCGCGTGAATACCCGTCCGGGGTGGCGAGCCAGATATTCCAGCAACCGGAATTCTGTTGCCGTAGTCTGGGTCAGTTGCCCACGCACCATCAGCGTCATCCCGCCGCTGTCGATTTCGATGTCGCCGGCTTTCACCAGTACTGGCGCCAGTGGACGCTCGAATCGCCGCAGCACCGCCCGCACTCGCGCCACCAGTTCGCGCGGACTGAACGGTTTCGGCACGTAGTCGTCGGCGCCCAGTTCGAGACCCATAACGCGATCGGACTCGCTCGTCTTGGCGGTGAGAAAGATGACCGGAGTCATCGCCAGTCCGGGAGTCTGTCGAATGCGGCGGCACAGCTCCAGTCCGTCCCCTCCCGGCACCATGATGTCCAACAGGAAAAGTGCCGGAGCTTGCTTCTCGGCTTCGGCAATCACGCCCGCAGTTGCGGCAAACGTGCGGACACCGTACCCGGCAGCCTCCAGATGATGACTGACCAGACGCGAAATGTCGGTGTCATCTTCCACGGCAAAGATGGTTTGCTTCACGGCTGTATTGTAGCCGACGGTAGGCGATGGACTGTCATGTGTGGGTATCACAGGAATACAGTACACACACCTCTGTTACAGGATGATGAACCCGAGGCAGCGAAATTCGGGGGCGTATCTGGATTGGCAAGGAACATGGCATCCGCTGATAGTCACGACGGCACGGGTAGAGCGGCGCTTCAATTGGATTATTCACGAGCAACTCACGCTTTGAAAGGGCACGGCTTCAGTCGTGCCGTCACGTGAGCGTGGAGCGTTGGGCTTTTAGCCCCTGAGGGAATTCGCAGTTCGTGTCAGCACCGAAGTCCCTCAGTGGCTAAAGCCGCCATGATAAGAGCAGCTGCGACACGGCTGAAGCCGTGCCCCTTCAAAGCTTGCTGCCTTCTGCCGGGAGAACAGATGAATAATCCAAGTTCAACGCCGCGTTCGCGGTGCTTTGTTCTGTAGGGAGCCGGCTTCAGCCGGCGGCACATTCCTGCAAACTAAACTGTTTTAGCTGGCATTGGTAAGCCAGGCGCGCGTCAAGTAATCGGTCATGGTGAGCCCGAGCAACAGGAAGAGAAAGAACATGGCCGCGATCACGGTCGCCATGGTCAACTTGGTGCTGTACCGCAAATGCATAAAAAACAGGACCACGAGCGTGCCCTTGAGGGTCGCTATCACCAGCGCCACCACGATATTAAAAACACCCAGTTCGACCGTCGCCGCGAATACCGTCAGGGCGGTGCAAACCATCAAGGTGGCCCAGATCGCCACATAAAGGCTCACCGGCACCAAGTGGGACATGGGATCGAAATGTTCTTCTTCTTGCCGCAAATGGTTCATCGCTAACCGCCGTGTTTTTTACTGATCAAATACAGCAATGGGAACAGATAAATCCAGACCAAATCGACAAAGTGCCAATACAGCCCGACATTTTCCACGGGAGTAAAGTACGAGCGGCTGTAAGCGCCCATCAAACCCGCAATCACAATCCAGCTAACCAGGCCAATACCAATAACCATGTGCAGGGCGTGCAGTCCGGTCATGGCCCAGTAGAGGGAAAAGTAGATCTCCGTGTGCACCGGATCGCTGGCCGGATGCGCCGGGTCACCAGTCTCGAAATGGAAGTTCGGCCCGGGAAATTCATGATTCACCCAGTGCTCGTGGTACTCGACTCCCTTGATTCCGAGAAACCCAAATCCGAAGAGGATGGTGATCAGCAGCAATACCACCATGAGCTTGGGCTTGCCGGTTTGCGCAGCCCGGACGCCCAGCGCCATGCTCAGTGAGCTGCAAATCAGCACGGCCGTGTTGGTGGCGCCCAGCCAGATGTTCATCTTCTGGCTGCCTTCCACGAACGCATGATAGTACGAGGCCCGGTACACCAGGTACGCGCAAAACAGGCCGCCGAAAAACATGATCTCGGTGAGCAGGAACATCCACATGCCGAAGGTGGAGGTTTCCTGTTGCTGCTCCATGTCGGCAAAATGATGCTGCAGTGCGCGTTCAGCGACCTGAACATCGCCTATATCGCTAGTGGCCAACGGTGACCTCCTCCTGCGGCTGATGTTCGTAGTCGTAAGCTTCCCAAGTCACAATCGGGGTTTCGTCGAAGTTATGAGTTGGTGGCGGCGACTCGGTCATCCACTCCAGTCCTACCGCGTTCCAGGGATTTGGACCGGCATCCGCTCCGTAGCGCAACGACCACACGAAGTAGATCATCGGTAAGACGTAGCCCACAGCCAGAATCGAAGCGCCGGCGGTTGAAAGCACGTTCAGTACCTGAAATTCCGGCGGATAAGCATGGTAGCGGCGCGGCGATCCCATGTAGCCAAGAATGAACTGCGGGAAGAACGTGGTGTTGAATCCGACAAACACCAGCAGCGCCGACAGCTTTGCCCACCCCTCGGGATACATTTTTCCGGTCATCTTAGGCCACCAGAAATGCAGTCCCGCCATGTACGCCATCACCATGCCGCCCACCATGACGTAATGGAAGTGCGCCACTACGAAGTAGGTGTCGGTGACATGCACGTCGATGCCGAGCGAAGCCAGGAACACTCCGGTCAGGCCGCCGACCGTGAACAAGCCGATGAAGCCGAAGGCGTAAAGCATGGGCGTGTTGTAGCTGATCGAGCCCTTGTACATGGTCGCAGTCCAGTTGAAGACCTTGACCGCCGACGGAATGGCGACCAGATAGCTCAAGAGCGAGAACACCAGCGCTGCGTAGACCGAGATTCCAGCCACGAACATGTGGTGCGCCCAGACCAGGAAGCCGAGAACGGCAATCGAGATCGATGCCAGGGCCACGAACTCATAGCCGAATACGCGCTTGCGCGAGAAGCAGGTGACGATCTCGCTGATGACACCCATGCCGGGAAGAATCATGATGTACACGGCCGGATGCGAATAGAACCAGAACAAATGCTGGAACAGCAGCGGGTCGCCGCCCAGCTGCGGATTAAACACTCCGATGTGGAAAGCGCGCTCCAGCGCCACCAGCAGCAGGGTTATGGCGATGACCGGAGTTCCCAGAACCATGATGAGCGCGGCTGCGTAATTGGACCAGCAAAACAGCGGCAGCCGGCGCCAGGTCAGTCCCGGCGCACGCATACGATGGATGGTGATGATGAAATTCAGTCCGGTGAAGATAGAGGAGAATCCCGCGATGAAGATGCCCACCGCGGCGCCGATCACGTGCGTGTTGGAATAGGTTGTGCTGAAAGGCGTGTAAAAAGTCCAACCGGTATCCACTCCGCCGGAGACCATGGCAACCAAAGCCAGGGTAGCGCCCGCCATATAGAGATACCAGCTCAACAGGTTGACGCGCGGGAACGCGAGATCCTTGGCGCCCACCATCAGGGGCACCAGGAAGTTGCCGAGCACTGCCGGCACCGACGGGATCAGGAAGAAGAACACCATCACGATCCCGTGCATGGTGAACAGCTTGTTGTAGGTGTCGGAGGAAACCAGGTCGCCGGCCGGGGTCAACAGCTCCAGGCGGATCATCATGGCGAAAAATCCGCCAAGCCAGAACATGGCGGTAATCGAGATGAGATACAGGATCGCGATCCGCTTATGATCGGTCGTCAGCAGCCACGACTTGATGCCGTAGTTCGAATTCAGGTAGTTCTCGCGCTCGACGGTCTGTACTGCGGTTGCCATGTCACACCTTTAGGGTCTAATACCTCATTGCCCGTTCGGCGCTGCCGGGACGGACGAGGTTTCTGTCGCCGCTCCCTTTGGCGCTTGCCCGAGCGATTTCACGTACGCCACAAGTGCCATCAGGCTCTCTTCCGAAACCTGGCCCTGGAAGGTGGGCATGATGGGCTTGAAACCGGCTACGATCTTGACGCCAGGATTCAGAATGGATTCGCGAATGTAATTCTCGTCAGCCACCACGGTGCGCCCGTCATCCAGCAGCACCGGCTTGCCGAAAAGGCCCATCAGATTGGGACCGCGTCCCTGGGTGTCGGAGCGGTGGCAGGTCGCACAGCCCAGCTGCTGGAAAAGCTGTTCCCCATTGGACGCCAGCGTGCCAGTTGCGTTGCCGGCGCTCAACCACGCCTGGTAGGCCGCAGGCTCCATCACGATCACCTGTCCGACCATGCCGGAATGGTCCGTGCCGCAATATTCGGCGCAGAACAGGTGATAGGTTCCGGCCTTGGTGGGACGAAACCACGTGGTCGTGTACCGGCCCGGCAATACGTCAGCCTTGATGCGGAACGCCGGCACATAGAAGCTGTGGATGGCGTCCTGTGAACTCATGATCATCTTCACGTCGCGATTGATCGGCACGTGAAGCTGGTTGATGTCCCGCTGACCACCTTCGTATTCGAACTTCCACATCCACTGTTTGGCGACGACGTAAACCTCCATGGCGCCCTTCGGGGGACGCGCCTCCTGGAAGTAAATTAGCGAGCCCCAGGCAAAGAAAATCATGCAGATTCCCAGCGGAATCAGCGTCCATGCCAGCTCCAACGAGAGCGAACCTTCAATCTGCTCGGCATGAGGATGGACGGAGCGGCGATATTTCACCGCGAAGTAAAAGATAACGGCAAAAATCAGCAGCGAGAAAAACGCCGATACTGCGATCAGCAGAAAATAAAGTCCGTCCACCTGCCATGCCAGTGCTGAGGCACGCTCGGGAAAGAGTGGGAAGTTCTTCCACATATCTATCGGGCCCGTCCTGTTCCCTTCTTGCTGCCGTTCGACTCACGCTTGAACATCACAATGAGAAATCCGCCCAGAATCAGCATGGTCGCGGCCCCAGCCAGCCGCATAATGTTGGTGACCACCGCACCGTATCGTCCCGTGTTGGGATCATAGTGATAGCAATACAGGGTCACCTGGTCGACCAGCGTGCCAATCCTGTCGCGCGAAGCCTCGATCAAGCCGAGGCGAATGTCTTTGGGTGAAAATTCCACTCCGTAGTAGTACTGAGCGATCTTGCCTGCCGGGGTCACAATCATGATTCCCGCCGCGTGAATAAATTGCCCGGTGCGGGGATCGCGGCGGTAGTGAAAACCCACGGCATCGGCCAACTGCTTAATCTCCGCCTGCTGCCCAGTCAGGAAATGCCAACCCGCGCCGTCGGTCTTGTGCTCCAGGTGCTCATTCATGCGCGAGACATAGACCTGCTTCTTTTCCGCCGCATCCTTGGGAGTCTCGTCCGGATTAAAGCTCACCGATACTACTTCGTACTCATTTCCCGGCGTAAATCGCAGCACCCCAAGCGCGCTCGCCTCGCCCGCCAGTTCTTCCCCGCACAGCATCGGGCAGGTGTAATACACCATATTCAAAAGCACCGGCCGGCCTGACTTGAAGTAGTCGCCCAGCCGCACCGTCTTTCCGGTTTCATCCTTGAATTGCAAATCCAACGGGACCTGCTGGTCGAGCCGTTGCTCAATCCCTACATTCGACAGGTCCGCCGGACTGACCTGGGAAGCCGAACTTGTGCTCTTGTCCTGGAAAGAGGAAGGCGGCTGGGCAAGAGCAAAGCTGCTCGCCGCCAGAAGAACCAGCAATCCTTTCGCGCTTTTCCACTGCAAGTGTTTCACTGCTTTAAATCCAATTCCTGCGCACAGCGCATGCAGCCATCGGCAGTTCGTACCGACAGCCTCAAGTTACTAACATCACGGCTTTTCAGCCGCCTTCTGCCCCTTCGCACCGGAACTCTCCTGACCCAGAGGCTCGACCTGTACGTCTAACATCTTCGTGTTGCCAGCCGCGGTTTGAGTATTAACATCCGGCGGCGGCGCATTCGGGCGCACCGGCAAACCTCGCTCCTCAATAAGCTTCATCGCCTGCGAGATCGGAATGTGGACCGCTCCACTCGAATCCATGAACGGCTGATCCGGATGCAGCGTCTTCTGTTCCGAATACAGAAACTTGTCCATATCAACCCAGTCTTGGGTTTGCAGACGCGGCTCGGGAAAAACGGAAACGTCCTCGGGCGGATTGTTCTGCAGCACCGAGCGCGAAGCCGGAGCCGGCGCAAGTTTGCGCGCACTCATCATGGGATTCGACTGCGATTGCGGAAACAGCACATCGCTCTTCGCCATGAAGCGGAACATTCCCCACAGCACCAGCTCAATGAAAATGCCGGCCACCAGAAGTCCCACCAGGAACAGCACGATTCCCCGTGCGCTTAAGTCCGAGCGATCGTAGTCGACTTCCGGATTCCGCAAAGGATCGTATTTGGAATTCTCAGTGGCCATGGGACCTCTGGTGCAAAAGCAGTGGTATCTGCGGCTCATACAGCGGCAACAACGTCCGCTGCCGCAGGTTGTAGAAGAAATAGGTCAGCCACAATCCGCCCATCGCGATGGGGGCGACGATGTACCAAATGCTGAGGTAGAAATGTCCCTGTTCATGGGCGAAGTTCGGCACCACGTACCAGTAGATGTCCACTACCCGCATAAACATGAGGAAGATGGCCAGCCCGATCAGGCGACTGCCGGCGCGTTTACGCTCGCGCGACAGCAACAACGCGAAGGGCAGCGCAAAGTGAAACAGGATGATGACCAGCGCCACCAGGCCCCATCCCCCGCGGATGCGATGCAGATACCAACTGATCTCGTCCGGCAGGTTGCCCGCCCAGATTATGAGCCACTGCGAGAACGAGAAGTAGGCGAACAACATGACGAAGGCCAGCATCAGCTTGCCGATATCGTGGAACTGCATGGGCTTGATGATTTCGCGAAACGGGCTGTAGTGCGTAAAGAACGTGAGCATCACCACGCAGAAAGCCAACGCCGCCAAGCCCTGTCCGGCGATAAAGATGAGCCCATAGATGGTCGAGCCCCAGTGCGGATCGAGCGACATCACCCAGTCCACCATGGCGAACGACACTGTTAAGGAATATAGGACCAGCCCGAGGCCGCTCAGTCCCTGGAAGCGCGGCCAAGTCCCTGCCACTAGAGGACGATCTTGCTGATCGCCGCGCCGGATCAATATGAAGGCAAATCCTCCCCAAATAAGGAAGTACAGAATCCAACGAGCGATCCACCCAGTAAGGCCCGAGGTGTGCAGGTACCAGCTATTCCGCGCGGTCAGCTCCGGGTTGGTCATCCACGCGTAGAGATAATGCCGCCCGAACAGTATCGGCAGGAACAGTACGAACATCAGTGGAAGACACTTAGCAGAAGCTTCCAGCACGCGGCGGATCACCAGTCCCCACAGTCCGCCAGAGAGATACTGCACCATCAGTAACGCCAGGCATCCGAGGCTGAGTCCGAGCCAGAATACGTACGCGATCAGGTAGCCCCGCAGAAACTGCTCGAGTGACGTCACCCCTCCGATAATGCACAGGACCGCGCCCACTAGCCCCACAATCAGCCAGCGCTTCTGCCATTGCGCCGCCGGAGCGGGAACTGGGTAATCGGCTTGTCCGACCTGAGGAATCTGTTGGCTCATGGCTTAGCTTCGCCTCCGTTCGCCGCAGCCGTATTCGGCTTCGGAGGAGCTGACGCGGCGGTGGTGGCGCCTTGCGTGTCGTAAGGAGGACTAATGATCACACCAGGCGGCGGCTCTTTCGCAATCTGCTGACCGGGCGCAACATCGGATTCCGTGGCATGCTGGCTCAACTGCAAAGCACGGATGTAGGCAGCAATCGCCCAGCGGTCTTGCGCAGGAACCTGCTCCGCGTAGTCCGGCATAGCGCCATAGCCATTGGTCATAACATCGAAGAAATAGCCTATTGGGGCCCTCCGCAAACGCTCGATGTTATACGAAGGCGGATGCTTGAAACCGCGCTGCACAATCATGCCGTTGCCGTCACCAAGTTCCGAGTGACAAGGTGCGCAGTAAATATTGAAACGCTGCTGTCCTCGCGCCATCACCTCGGCGGTCACCGGAAAAGGAAGATAATCGCCGTCATTGCTACCTATTTTGCCGGTGTAAAAGTAGGTATCTGCGTCCAAATGTCCCCGCGCCACCGTCCCCGTAATAATCGGCCGCTCCGAGCGTTTGTCGGCGTAGAAGTCGCTCTCGCGCAGTGGACGGTAATACGGCTGGTTCTGCATGTCTTCGCGGCAACCTGAGAGCAACATCAACCCCGCTGCCAGCAGGATGTAAACCGTGAGCTTTCGGGCCTGATGGCTCGTCCTGGATGCCCGCTTTTCCAATTTTGCTAACCGATTAATGGGGCACCTCCGAAATCGACACCGGTTTCAGGCTCTCCATGAATCGCTGTGTGTTCACCAGATCAAATTTGGGATCGGCGGCCTCCACGCACAGGAAAAATTTGTCGCGTGTAACGGCAGAAAACCGTTCTACGTTAAACAGGGGGTGATACGGCATGGGCAGACCGTTCAAAGCGAACATGCCGAAGACACCTGACAGTCCGGCGAACAGAATGGTCAACTCGAAAGTCGGAACGATAAACGCCGGCCACGAGTCATACGGCTTTCCGCCAATGTTCAGCGGATAGGAAATCACGTTGATCCAGTACTGCAAGGCAAAACCGGAAAGGCCGCCCAGCAGTCCACCCAATAAAACGATGAGGGGCACTCGGCTCTTGTGAAAGCCGATGGCTTCACTGGCCTCTTCGATGGGAAAGGGGCTGTACGCATCCATCTTGCGGTAGCCGGCCGCGTAGGCAGCTTCGGCTGCATGCACCAGGTCTGTGGATGTATCGAACTCAGCGAGAATGCCGTAGATTGCGGGCGAAAGCTGTGCGTGACTCATTTTGCTTTCACCTCCGACTCAGGCAGTAACTGGCGCATTTCGAAGATCGAAATCGATGGCATGATGCGAATGAAGATAAACATCGCCGTAGCGAAGAAGCCGAGTGTGCCTGCCAGCACCGCATAGTCCCAGCGGGTGGGAGTGTAATGACCCCAGGATGACGGCAGGAAGTCGCGACTGAGGCTGGTGACGATAATGATGAAGCGCTCCAGCCACATGCCGACCAGAATCACCAATGAAATCGAGAACAACCACCTGATGTTAGCGCGAATCTTTGGCACCCAGAGGATCTGCGGGATCACCAGATTGAACAGGATCAACGACCAGTAGAAAACCGCGTATGGACCAAACCAGCGGTTCTGCATCATGAAGCGTTCGTAGGTCGAACCGCTATAGAACGCGATAAAGGCCTCGAAGAAATATCCGTAGGCGACAATCAAACCAGTGGCCAGCATCACCTTGGCCGAGTTCTGCAAGTGACGCATGGTGATCATGGACTCGAGGTGATAGAAGTGCCTGATCGGGATCGCCAGCACCAGAACCATGGCAAAACCGGAATAAATCGCGCCGGCAACGAAGTAGGGCGGGAAAATCGTGGTGTGCCAGCCGGGGAGTATGGCGATGGCGAAATCAAAGCTGACTACCGTGTGCACCGAGAGCACTAGCGGCGTCGCAATTCCCGCCAGCAAAATGTACAGGGCTTCGTAACGCTTCCAATGGCGGGCCGAACCACGCCAGCCCAGCCCCAGAATTCCGTAAACTTTCCTGGTCAAAGGATGGTGGGCCTTTTCGCGCATCGTGGCGAAGTCTGGAACCAACCCGACGTACCAGAAGACCGCCGAGATAGTGGCGTATGTGGAAACGGCGAAGACGTCCCAGACCAGCGGGCTGCGGAACTGCGGCCATACGCCCATGCTGCTGGGATAAGGAAACATCCAATAGAAAAGCCAGGGACGGCCCATGTGCAGCAGCGGAAACATGCCGGCGCAAGCGACCGCAAACAGCGTCATGGCTTCGGCAAAACGGTTGATCGAGTTACGCCAGGTTTGCTTCAGCAGCAACAGAATGGCAGAGATCAGGGTTCCGGCGTGACCGATGCCAATCCACCAGACGAAGTTGATGATGGCGAAGCCCCAGGCCACCGGAATTTCGATGCCCCAAATGCCGACGCCCACCAGAAATAGATAGGTGATCGCCGCCATCAGGAGCGCCACCAGGCCCATGCCGATAGCCAAGCCTGCCAACCAGCCTAAGCCGATCGGCCGTGTCAATACCGCATCGGCGATGGTGTCGGTTACTGAACCGAAGGTCTGACCGGGCCCTATTACCGGTGGCTCATCCGGCCAGGGCACGTCCATCAAAACCGTTTTTTCCTCTGGTCCCTGCTGCATGCTAACTGGGCTCCGACTGCTCGAGTTCAGGATTCGGGTTCTGCACCACCGCCATGTACGAGGTGCGAGGACGCGTGTTCAAGTCTTCCAGCAGGTTGTAATTGCGCTGCTGGGCCTTGATCTTCGATACACGGCTGTCCGGATCGTTCAAATCGCCAAAAACGATAGCCCCCGCCGGGCAAGCCTGTTGGCAGGCCGTAATCACTTCGCCATCGCGAACTTTGCGGTTTTCCTTCTCCGCGGCGATGCGGCCGTGCGTGATGCGCTGCACGCAATACGTGCACTTCTCCATGACGCCGCGGCTGCGCACGCTGACCTCGGGATTGCGCATCATCTTGAACTGCGGAGTCTCGAAATCCTGGAAGAGCAGGAAGTTGAAGCGGCGCACTTTGTACGGACAGTTGTTCGAACAATATCGGGTGCCCACGCAGCGGTTGTAAATCATGTCATTCAGGCCTTCGGTACTATGCACCGTTGCGCCGACCGGGCAAACCACTTCGCAGGGAGCGTTCTCGCACTGCTGGCATGGAACTGGCTGATAGTAAACCGATGGATTCTCAGTGCCGCCCTCGTAGTACACATCCACACGCAACCATTGCATCTGCCGGCCCCGCATGGTCTCTAACTTGCCGACGACGGGAATGTTGTTCTCCGCCTGGCAAGCTACGATGCAGGTCTTGCAGCCGATGCACGAGTTCATGTCGATGGTCATGCCCCACTTCAACTCCGTGTACTGGTAGTTGTAGTAGAGCGTCATCTCCGGCCCGGGCGACTCGATGCCTTCATGCGCGAAGTCGGGGTTCTTGATGAAATCCTGCAACGTCGCTTTACGAATAATGTGACGGTTACTGAGAGGCTCCGTTCCTTTGGGTAGATCGGAGTGATCGATGTACTGAAAACCTTGCGGATGAGCGAAGCCGAATCCTGAACCAACCTTGCTGATTTTCGCAGTCGCCATCCAGGCCGCATCACTGGTGCGAATCTGATAGAAGTCGAATCCAACGTTATTCCCCACGCGCCCAGCCTTGGTGCGCCCGTACCCAAGAAAAACGGTGATGGAATTGTCGGGATGTCCGGGCTGCGGCCAGATCGGACCCTTTTGCTTGCGCCCGTTAACCGTAATCTCAACCAGGTCGCCGGTGTCCAACCCCTGCTGCTTGGCGGTGTTCGGGCTGATAAGAACGGCGTTGTCCCAACAGAGATTGGTAATTGGCTTGGGAGTCTCCTGCAGCCAGCCGTTGTTGGCCCGACTGCCGTCGTAGATCAGCGGGTCGCGACGGAAGATGACCTCCATCGCTTCATCATTACTTCCGCTATTGGTAGCCGCGATGTTGCCACCCTTGGCAGAGAAGCTCTTCGCGGGCAACGCGGTGTTGGCGATGAAGCCATCGTTCAGCGCCTTGCGCCACTGGGTATCGAAGTCGCCCTGCAGTTTGCCTTGCCAGTAATTGCGAACAATGTCGTAGCCAGCCGTCTCCGAAGAACCAACCAGCACAAACATGAACTCGTACTCGCTCTTGCCGTTGTATAGCGGAGCAATCAATGGCTGCACGATGCTATTGGTTCCATCGAAGGCGCGGCCGTCTCCCCACTCTTCCAGATAATGTGTCGCGTTGATGTGCCAGTGAGCGTGTTCGGCGGTTTCATCGCGATACAGGCCGTGGTGCACGCGGAGCGGAATCTTGTTCATCGCGCTCAGGAAATCGAAATCGGCCGGCGCATCATAGACCGGATTCGCCCCCATGATGAGCAACACGTCCACCTTGCCGGCATTCATCTCGCCAACCAGTTCCTTCAACGCAGCTGTCTGCTCTTGCGGCTTGGGTTCCACTGGATCGGTGTAGATAACGGTATTACCGGTCGCGCCCAGCGCTTGATTCATCGCATGTGCCAGCGCATGAACTGCCGGCGGCTGGTTGTCACCGGGGATCACTACTGCGGCGCCGCGGTGCGCTTGCAAATCTTTGACTAGCGCGGCGACGAACTTCTGATGCTCGGGCTTCGCCGAAACCCCGCCGCCCACGCCCAGCCCCGAAGCGATGGCGCGCGCCAGTTGTTCTACCTCCGAAGCCCGAACTGGCAGCCGATGGTCGGCCTTGCCGGCCGTATTGGTTGGCGTGCTCTCAATCGCATAGAAGCGCGCCATCTTCTCTTTCAAGTCGGGATTGCGCTTGGCCGCAAACGAGCGGGCATAATACAAAAATCCGGGGAACCCGCTGGAAAGGAAGTCGCCATCGAGAGTGAGAATGATGTCGGCTTTCTCCAGGTTGTAACGCGTCTCCACGTACTGCCCAAACGCCAGCTTCGCTCCAGCGCGAACATTGTCACGGTTCAGCGGCTCGTATTGCACCCACTTCGATTGAGGATAGGCAGCCTGCACCTGGTCCATGAGGGAAGCCATGGTCGGAGATCCGATGGTATGGCTGAGGATCCTGAGTCCGGCTCCCTGCACCGCCCTTTGCGCATTCAGTGCGCCCTTGAGCGCGAGGTTGAATCCGCTCCAGGTACTCATTTCGCCCAAGTAGGTTATGATCTGCGATCGGTCGGGATCGTACATGTCCAGAATGGAAGCCTGCACAAAAACATCGCTTCCTCCCAGACCCGCAGGATGTTCGGGATTGCCGTCCACCTTGGTCGGGCGGCCTTCATGACTTTCCACCAGCACAGGCGTGGCATAGGCGCCGAACGGCATTGCGCTCGCGAAGAAGAGCGGCTTGCCCAGAATGATTTCCTGCGGCTGTCGCACGTAAGGGACGATGGGCTCCAGCGGCTGCTTCACGCAAGCCGACAGCCCGGCCAGGGCCAGGGACGCGCTCATCAGCTTCATGAAGTCGCGACGCGAGGCGCCCTCAGGCCAGACCGAAGCCTGCCGCGGGAACTCGCGATGCAACATTTCGATAAAAGCCATCCGTCTGAGCTAGTTCTTCCAGGCATCGCCAATATTGCGGGCCGCTCTTGGCGCGCGCGAGCTTGTCTTGAATCTGCACAAGCTCCAGTTTGCTGGGACAGACTGCCTCAGACTTGTTCGGGCTCTCTTTATCCATCTTCTCGTAGGTTCCGCAAAGAATCGTTCATCTAACAACCGGCCGTACTCGCCTCAACGCGATTAACGGTGACAGGTACTGCAACTGGTAATGCCTTGCACGCTGCGAATGTTGTAACGGTGCTTCAACTCGTTGCCCAGCGCGATCTGGTCTGTGAACACACTGCCATCCGCCAGTTTCACAGGATGGTCAGAGCTGGGCTGCTCATAGCCCATGTTGAACACCTGATCGCGCGGACGAAGGAACTTCTCCGGGGCGCGGTGACAGTTCAAACACCATTCCATTTGCAGCGAGTTGGCCGCATACATCAGCGGCATCTTGTCTACCGGACCGTGGCAACTCGCACAGCCAACGCCTTTATTGACATGAATGCTGTGGTCGAAATAAACGAAATCAGGAAGATCGTTCACCCGCGTCCAGATCAGCGACTGGCCCGTCCGGTAGCTTTCCCGCACCGGTTCCAGCATGGGGGCGTTCGTCCAGATCTGCGAATGACAATTCATGCACGTCTTGGTGGGGGGAATCCCCGCGAAACTTGAGCTCTCCACCGAGGTATGACAGTAGCGGCAATCGATGCCGTCGCCCCCCGCGTGATGCTGATGGCTGAAGGGCACGGGCTGGGCTTGGGCCACGTCCTGGTAGGTGGCATAGGGCGAGCGCTGCATCTCCAGTGCTGCCCACAGCAACACCGACACCACGATGACGACCCCGATGATCGACGCCCGTGCAAGTGTGTTCGCACTACGATGGAAGACTTGGGCCATTTATGAAAGCTTTCCAGTTTTGCGGGTTCGAGAGCCGATTACCTCTTCGGCGCCCAGGTTACTGCGGTACTGCGAAGTGCGCATCTCAGCCTTGTGTGACGTGCATCACCCAAGCGAGTGATTATAACAAGGTGGGTTCACTGTTTTGCAAGCCGCGCGCGAGAATCACAAAAAATGTTTTCCGCAGAGTTAACTCGAAGAGCGCGGGGCGCGTGCTCTGAAGTTCGAAACCCGCGAAAAACGCCAGCTCGAACGCGCCTGCGACCCGAATCGGGAATCGTGGTATCGCCTTGTCTTGGCGAGGAGTCCGGCGCGGAAATCGCGCCCTGATACAAATCTTGCCTGCTGCTAGTCATAAAACCAGTGCTAATTGCTGATTGCTAATGGCTGCCTGAACGTGCGCAGCAATAACATCGCGAACACATACGCAGCAGCGCCACAGGCCAGCGTTACGTTCAATCCGAACTGCATGGCAATTACCATTGCCAGTACCGACCCTAATACGCTGGCAGCAGCATTCATGGCCCACGCCCATTCGACTGCGCCGTGTTTTGCAACCGAGCTGCCGGAGGAGTTTTCCGGCGACAACGCGCGCAGTCCGCTGGGAAATGGCATGCCCATCGCGAAGCCCACAGGGACCAGCAGCAGTCCGCTGATCAAGAGTTTCAACACGAAAGGAAGGCCCACCAGTGTCCCTAACAGGTGCGGCAAAGCAAAAACATAGACCACCAGAGCGGCCACGATAAACGCCATTGCCGATGCCACTCGGGTTGGCTCGTCAAACCATCGCCGCGAAAGCACGCTTCCCAATCCGCTCGAAAGCAGCATAAGAAAAATCACCACGGTGAGGGCGTAGGTCGGGTTCCCCAGAAACAACACAAAGCGCTGAATGAACGCGATCTCGGCGAGGATGTACCCCAAGCCGATGGCAATGAAATAGAGCAGCCGAATGCTGCGTCCGGAGCGGGCCTGCGGCGAGACCAGCAGCGGAAGCACGAGAAAACCGGCAACCGCGACGACGGATATGACCAGCACCAGTCCCAGGATGGCGATGCCCAGGTTGACCTTCCAATCGATGCCTCCTCGGCCCAGCCCGCGGAATACCTGCTCCGGCTTCAGCGTGAAGAAGAAGAATGGCGCGTTGTCGGTAACTGGCGAAACATTAAATGCGTAGCGTTTGGAGAAGGCGCGTGCGTCCTGGCTGCGAATCAACTCGGCGAACGCAGGATGCGCCATCCCGGGAGTGGCGGCGGTAACGGGCAGGTAGAGCACATGCAGATTCAGGTTCGAGTTGCCCGCAGTGTCGCCCTGAATGTGATTCAGCACCGCTTGTTGTTCTTCCAGGGTGAAAGGTGACTTCTTCGCCAGCACCAGCACGGGACGCCCATCCACATTCAAGGCGCCGTCGCTAATCACGATGAAATTCTGTGTGCTGTCCTTCACGCCGAGTTGACGCAGCGCTTCCATCGCCTGGGACACCACCCGCAGCGCCTCTCGGGGCTGAGTAAACTCCCAGCGCGTGATGGCGATCATGCCATCCGGCTTCAGGTGCTCAAAGTACTCGCGAAAGGCCTCAACCGTATAGAGATTGTTTTCGCTAAGGGCAAAAGCGCCCGCTGCGGTGGACGCCCAGGTGTCCACCAGTGTCATCTGCACCACGTCGTACTGGTCGCGGCTGTTGCGAACGAACGAGCGCCCATCGCTGACGTGCATATGCACTTCAGGAATCTGGTAGAGGTGGTGAGCGTAATCGGCGAAACTCCCGCGCATAATGTCCGTGGCAATGATGGGATTGATCTCGATGCCGGTGACGTTGGGGCTGCCATTGGCGACGGCGCGCAGCACATCCACTCCGCCACCCGGGCCGATGATGGCGAAATCGCCGTGCGGCCGGAGCACATTAGCAACCGAAGGTGCCGCCGCCATCAGATTGCGACGGTACGCCTCATCCCAGTGATGCGGGTCGGAGTTCATGAGGTAGGTGCTGGCGTCGGCGTCGATGACAATGGCCTTCGCGTCTCCCCACTTGTCCACTTCCACACGCGAGAGCGCATTCCATTTGGCATACAGCGGCGGCTCGCGCTTCATGCCCTTGGCATAAACGATGTCGATGAGCTTGCCCCGGAAGTTCGCCACGATAAGCACCAGCAAGGCCACGGCCAGGACAGCGGGAACACGGCGCGATCGCGAACTGCCCCAGGCTACGCCTGCCAACGCGACTGCGCATGCGGCAAACAGAATGGTGTTCGGGCCGCCGATAAGGTTCAGGAGCGGTACCAGTGCCAGGCAGGCCAGCGATCCGCCCAGCAGGTCGGCTCCGTACAGCTGGGTGATCCGTGAGGGATGGCGCGCAAAAACCAGGGAAAATAACAGTCCGTTGAGAAAAAAAGGAACTGCTGAAGCCAGGTAGAGCACCGAAAGGTGACGGAAGTTTACCCACTCCAGGTGCATCGATACCGGAGAGCGTAGAACAATCTCCAGCGCGACTAAAATGACAACTGCATTTCCGGCACACAACCAGGCGCCTAATTGTCCAACGCTCCATCGCTCCAGCCACTCACGTCGCAGATAAGCGAAAACAGCGCCCGCGCCCAATCCGAGCAGGGCAATCGAAATGGATAAGAAAGCGAAGTGGTAGAAGAGCACCACGGAGAAAAGGCGAGTGAGGCCTAACTCCAGCAGGAGAGCGGAGAAGCTCATTAACCCAATCGCCAATGCTGCGTTGCGCGGGGAGATCGTAGCGGCCACTTCGACCGGGGTGGCTTGTTCAGTCGTCTCGATCATGAAGAACTGAGATTACTACGAATGGCCCTCTAATTCGTCGTGTAGGCAGGTGAACGCATCCCCCCGAAGACCCCGTTAGGCAAAGGCAGCGGATTGCTCGCGGTTTGCCCGCCATCCGACCGGAATCGATGCCAATTGCGCAGATCATTTTCTAGAAGCCGACTTCCTAAGAACGATAGGACTTCCCATAGAATAGGTTTGAGTGGAACTGAATGCGCCTCCACGACGTAGATCTGCCGCAGGAGGTGATTGACGCACAGAAGCGGGGTGAACTCGTCCTGTTCGCCGGCGCTGGAGTGTCGATCGACGCGCCGTCCAATTACCCAAACTTCGCCGATCTCGCTAATGAACTTGGCGGCACGGCGTTCCCGATACGCGATCATGAGCTGATCGATCGTTACTTAGGTCGTTTGGAAGAGCACGGCATCGCCGTTCACGAACGCGTCAAGACACGTCTGTCAGACCCGCATTCCCGCCCGAATCATCTTCACGAAGCCATTGTTCGGCTCTTCGGCCGTACGTCCGCGATCCGAATCATCACCACGAACTTCGACGATCACTTTCGGGGCGCTGCCCTCGACGTCTTTGGAGACACGCCGGAAATCTACCGAGCTCCCGCGCTGCCCCTCGGCGACGACTTCAAAGGCATCGTGCATCTTCACGGTTCCGTCCGGGATGAAGCGAAAACGCTTGTGCTGACGGACGCGGATTTCGGCCGCGCCTACCTGACCCAGGGATGGGCGCGTCGATTCGTTCAGCGTTTGTTTTCGAGATTCGTCGTACTGTTTGTCGGGTACCGCCACCAAGACCTTCCGTTGCTCTACCTCGCGCGTGGCATTTCAGCGGCTGAGGACGGTCCGGGGCGATACGCGTTGACGTCGCCGACTGCTGACACAGACTGGTTGAACCTAGGAATCAAGCCGGTGCATTATCCGATGCGCGCAGCACCTCTGGCTCCTCATGGAGCATTGGGCGACTGTCTCGCGAAGTGGGCCGAGATCGCCAATCTCGGCTCCCTCGGAACCGAGGCGAGGGTTCGGGGTCTCGTCACATCGGACCGTCCCTTGGACCCGGAAGATGAAGACTTTCTCAAGCAATCCCTGCTGGACATTAGTACCCTGCGGTACTTCACACGGCACGCCGAAGACCCTCGGTGGCTGGAATGGATCTCGGAGCTCCCGGAGTTTGGTGCCGTCTTCGTTCCCAGCGCAACATTGAGCAAAGGCTCCGCGGAGCTTGCGTTATGGTTCTCTGAGCGCTTCGCCATCGATCACTTCGCTGTTGCTATCGAGCTCGTCCGCCGAAAGAGGCAAACGCTCTCTCCATACCTCTGGCAGACCTTGGCCGCAACGTTCCATCGCCGCAATACCGCAGGAGCCCCCTTGCGATTTTGGGTGCCGATCTTGTTGGAGACGATGCCGCCAAACGGCCACTCGGATTTTCTCGCCTACATGATCGAGCATTGCGCGGTTCCCGACGATCAATACACAATTCTTCAGCTCTTCCGCAAACTGGGTGCGCCGACGCTCAAGGTGCGGCGTAGATTTTTCCCACCGGAGGAGGGCAAGCCGGCGGTGCCGGACGCGGAGGTTGTGCCCGTTGGCCAGGACCACTGGATGAGTCACGCATACCAGACGCACCTGCATCCTCATCTCAATGTATTTGCCAAGGGACTGGCTCTCATCGTGACGGCGGTTTTTGAAGAGGCGCGAACGCTGCTCTTGATGTACGGCAAGGCCGGGCCGAAGTGGGACCCCATCAGTTTTTCCCGGGGATCTGTTGCCTCCCGTATTCAAGACCATCTGCACAACGGGTTCTCGGTCCTGATTGACGCGGGAGCCGGTGTTCTCACCTGGGCCAATGAGCATGAGCCGAAGTTCGCTTCGAGCCTGATTGGGCAGTGGATTGAGTCCGACGCGCCCATACTACAGCGTCTTGCGATAAGCGGGATGACGGGACACCCGTCGCTAAGTCCAGACGAAAAACTCTCGTGGGTCATATCGAACCGCGTGGTCGAAGACGTTGGACTCAAGAACGAGACCTTCGCATTGCTGGCTGAGGTGTATAGCGCCAGCACCGAGAAAATCCGAGCCGAATTCCTAGCGCAGGCGGAACTGGCTATGAATCCGGCGGGAGAAGACTACGAACGATATGAGTTCTTCAATCTCCTTTCCTGGCTTCATGCACGCGCGCCGGAGTGCACGCTGGTGACGGAAAAGTTGCGACCGATTCAGGTGAGACATCCGCGATGGACGGTACGCGAGCATCCTGACTTCAATTCTTGGATTGGGGGCGGTGCGCGTCAGGTCGCACCCGACAGCCCCATCCCCGCCTCGCAGATTGCGGAGATGAGCCTCGAAGCCCTCGTTGCGGAGGGTACTCGTCTTGCTACCGTGAGGGATTCGTTTGGTGATCCGCTCAAAGATGGGTTTCTGCAAGAGGTCGCCCGGACCGCCGCTGGAAACTTTGCGTGGTCGGAAGCGATCGCCCAAGAGGCACTGGCGAGCGCAGACGTTCCCGCCGAGATATGGTCGGCACTGTTGCGGGGCTGGTCCACTACGCACACACCAGAGGAATGGAGATCGCTATTGGCCATTGTGGAAGGCCTGGAGCCGTCGTATAGATCAGTTTTGTATGAACTTGCATCGCTCCTCAAAGGGGCCCTCGAGCAGAAGGAAGGCGGGCTGCCAGCCGATCTGCTCGACAATGCTATTGCGAGAGCGAACTCGGTTCTGGCCGTTTGTGTGGCTCAGGAGCAGCCGTTGCCGGAAACGGCTGACAATTGGGTCACCGTGGCCATTAATCGGACCACCGGATACCTATTGGATTTCTATTTCGGGGCGCTACGGTCCCTGTGGCAGAACCGCGCTCAGGAGCAAGTCCGCATGCAATCCATCCTTCAAGCGCTCGAAACGACGATTGGAGGAGGCAGTCCCGCGTCTGAGATCGCCAGAATTCTCGTCACGGCAAAGGCACTTTTGTTGGCTGGAATCGCCCAGGACTGGTATAGCGAACATGTGCTGCCCTTGCTTGCGACGCCCGCGACTCCTCGGAACTCAGAACAGTGTTGGGACGGATACTTGGTTTGGGGTGGCTGGACGCAAGCAATGCTACCAGAACTGATCCCCGCCTACATGCGCCACTTGCCCGAGATAACGGGAGGATCGAACGATCGGTCCCACATGTTCTGTGGCCATCTGGCTGGCATCGCCGTCTTCGGGGCGATCGATCCCATCGACAACGGCTGGCTCGACGAATTTCTCACTCGATCGGCTCATCGAGAGCGGATGCATTGGGTCGCAAACGTCACCCATATCTTGGGTGAAGCAGACGACCAAGCGAAAGAATCTGCCTGGGATCGGTGGCTCCAACGGTATCTGCGGCGCCGCCTTCAGGCGACTCCCATTCCGCTCGACTCGGAAGAATCGGGTGCCATGTGCGAATGGGCCCTGGTGGTGGAATCGCACTATGCTGAGATTGTCGAGTTGTTATTGACCCGTCCTCCTCCAGAGGTCAAGGGAGACATGTTCTACTATCGGCTGCATGAAGCTGCATTGCTCGATCGCGCTCCGGTACTTACCGCTCGATTTCTGACAGCTCTTCTTTCCCAAGAAGATGGCCACAACCTCTGGGACCTGGATCAGCTTCACACGATGGTTTCGCAGCTGATCGATCTCGACCCAACAGAGCCGGCATTGCGTCCGCTCTGCGAGCAGCTGGGAAGGTTGGGTTCACCGCGCGCGTTGGAGTTTCAGGGTAGGCTACAGCCATGACACCCCCGATTTCTGGTTAATGGCTTTATCATTTGATAGTTGAGCAAATCTAAATTCACACGCACAGCGATTTGGATCAATAAGTAACGAGAAACGCCCGTCTCGCTACTTACCTCCGGTTTGTCGGCTACCCGAAGCTGACAGATCATCTGCAAACCGTCAGGCTTTCTCCGCTTCGTCGGATTCGAGAATCACCTGGGCCATGGCCTGCCGCTCTGTGTGCGTAATCGACAGGTGAGCATGGACCGCCCCTAGCTTTTGGGCAAATTCTGCCGCTTTGCCATGAAACGCCACCACTGGCCGTCCCCCTGGAAAGCGCTTGACCTCTACGTCCTGCCAGGTGACGCCGCGGCTCCAGCCGGTGCCGATGGCCTTCATGGCAGCCTCTTTCGCGGCAAAGCGTCCGGCGTAGCGCTCCGCCTTATTCGCCTTGGATTCGCAGTAGCGGATCTCCTCGGGCGTAAATACCCGTTCCAGGAACCGCCGCCCGAAGCGCTCAATGGTCGCCCTGATGCGTTCAACTTCGGTAATGTCAATGCCGGTTCCTACGATCATGGGAGCACCGAGCCCGCGCTTTTCCACCATCTTCAGGGATGAAAAAGCGTGTGGCCTTAACAAGGTAACATATTGAGAAGATTGACGTTTTGCGGCTTCCTCCGCAAAACTGCTTGGGCTTTGCGCCTTCCGCTGGTATGATGAAGTTGCTCGATTGATCGACGTTGTACGCAGCAGTTCCTGCTTTACCGCACTCCCTGCCGCTTCACATCCCGATCGAATTGCAGCTACATCACTTCGAAGGAATATGCATCACCATGGAACAAGGAACAGTTAAGTGGTTCAATGACGCGAAGGGCTACGGCTTCATCAGCCGTCAGAATGGCGAAGATGTTTTCGTTCACTATTCTGCGATTCAGACCAATGGCTTCCGCAGCTTGCAGGAAGGCCAGGCGGTCTCGTTCAACGTAGTCAAAGGGCCCAAGGGCTGGCAGGCAGAGAACGTACAGGTTCTCTAAGGTCTCGAGCTGAGATTTGTGAAGAAGGCGGCCACGCGGCCGCCTTTTTCTTGCGCGTGACCTCTAACTTCCCTCTTGCGGGCTGCCTCGACTCGAATGCTCCTCTGAGGTACATTCCTTTAATAACAATTCCTACCGGCTCTTGGAGGCCATCCGATGCGGACAGTACTGGCATTCGCCATCATTTTCGTTTTATTTGGACTAGGGACGGCGCAAAACCCGCCGGTTCCACAGGGCATGACTCCGCCAGGGCAGATGCCGGCCGCTGGGGGCAAGATCGGTACCGCCAATGTGTGGCAAATGCCGTCTAGCTTTCTCGCCAGTGCCCATAAAGCCTGCGACAGTGCTCCTCAGCCGCCGAGCTTTGCCGAATGCTTTATCGCCCAGATGTCGAAATCCGGAGCGCCGGCCGCTGCTGTGGCCTTCACTCAGATGCTCTATCGCGAAAATCGCGGCGACGTGGGCATCATGAGCGCGTTTAATCCCGTCGGTCCGGTGGATGTCGCCTGGATCGTCTATCCCTTGCGTGCCAATACCAACAACGGTCTGCTGCTGGTGAACGGCTCGCCTAGCATCGTAAACGCTGAGGACCTGAAACTCCTCGATCAGAAAGGCATGGAGCAGAGCTTCCAATACCAGGACCTGCTGAATCAGTTTCCGAAAGCCGGTTTGTGGCCCGGAGACCGCGACGGAACCACCTGGCCCAACACCCAGCAAGGGCCGAACAACGGATTGCAATTCATTCTCGGCTATCCCCTGATCAATGGCTGCCACGCCTGCGCTCACGCTGGAATAGCGCTGTTCACCTGGAACTTTGATGCAAAGGGAAAGTTTCTGGGGACCAGCTTCATGGGACTGACGCCCGCTCCGCTACCTGGAGCGAACACTCCGCCGGCGAGCTCCGCACTGGATCAGCAGTTGACACCTGGCCGATAGCCAAAACTGATGATCTTGGTGATATAGCGATGTATTAAGAATGATGTCACAGACTCACCCAACTCTTAGTGTGACAATACTGTAATGCTTGGTGTGATTTACGCATTGCTAGCCTTAGCTGCTGTTGGCTTCGTGACGACTTTAACCGTCCATATAGCTTCACTTTTCGGTGTCATATGCCTGTTTGAACGTTTGACAAAGTTCTTGATGCCCGGGATGTTCATCGTTTTCGTGCCTACGATCTTCGTGATGAATCGGTTGACCAAGGATTTCAAGCAGAGGGACATCTGGCGTGCAGCCCTGCGCGGATGTCCAACATGGATGCGTCGAGCCGTGTGGATCATTTTCGGTTACGCATGGGTAGGGTTTTTCGCATTGCCGTTCCTATACGGGGGCGGGATGAGTTCGGCAGCAAATGGAGCTCGCGTTGGCTCGGCCACATTTCTGATCTTTTATCTGGTTCCGCTTGCAGTGCTGTACTCCGCGACGCAAGTTCAGCATTTCGATAGCAGCAGACGATGCTTAAACGGGCATACTATGTCGCCGATGGCGAAGTTCTGTGAGGAGTGCGGTGCCCCGGTCGCGCCAGCCGCCTACAACTCGCATGAATAGGTGTTGATAACAGGCCTTATCACAACCATCGGGAAAGCGGCGTCCAGTATCGGTTGGAAGACTAGCCACTTGCCACTGCTCTTACACTCCTGCCGCCGCTACGCCCTCATAGTGTCTCTCGGTGCGCGGCAGCCTTGCTGCATATCCCAGCAACCAGAAAAGGACTGTCGAGAGCAGGCAGATCGCCAGGCGCAATCGCGCCAGCGGCAGGGGCGCCAGATCCATGAACTTGCCAAAGCGCCACGCGCCCCAATTGATGACCTGGGTCGGCACCACCGTCCAGATCGCGACGTAGAACCAGGCACGCTCGGCGCCCTCGCCGAAGGTGTCGCGCTTGGCCCGCGGCGTCCAATCCAAAGCGGTCGCCAGCACCACCGCCAACGCCAGCGGATAGTATCCGTAGCGGTACAGGTCTTGCAGCAACCAGCGCCCGTTGATCGAAGCCACCACCAGCCCGATCAGGTTCAGCAGGTAGGGCACAAGGATGTCGATCCATGCGGCCGTGTAGCACACGACGCGATACCACAAGTTCGGCTGGTGCACTCCGTAGTGGGTGATGTACGGCGCCGGCTCGCAACCGGGAATGCGCCCTCGGAGGCCGCGCCACGCCACGACAGCAACCACAATGGCCAGCCAGATCCAATGCCGCCGGTCTGGCCCATGGGCGTAGAGGTCGTAGGTGAGGGGATATCCGGGAAGCACCCAGAAGACCCAGATCCAGATGGGAGAATGCAGAACGCGGTAGTAACGCTTATTGCGTTCGCGGAAGACGGCTTGTTTCATAGGTGAGTGTCTAGGTTAGCGGCAATCGCGTGGAACGCGCAATGGCGCTTTTCGCTATTCGCTATTCGCTGTTCGCTCTTCGCTGTTCGCCTTTCGCTCTTCGCTGTTCGCCCTTCGCTGTTCGCCATTCGCTACTCGCCTTTAGCTCTTCGCGGCCCGCCCTGATGCTTGCGTAAGAAAAATCCAGTCCCGCGCTGCGGGACGGCTCAGTCTAGCCCAGGACGGAGCGCAGCGGAGTCCTGGGTAGATAGGGGAATACATCGAGTCCCGTAGGGACGGCAGCGTCAGAACAGCTGCTGAGCATCGTACAGGAGCTTTCCATCCACAAGCCGCGCCTCGGCCATCAGCTTGTGCTCGCGCAACGGATGATGGTTGTCGTCAATGTGCAAAACAGTGTGGCCATGCGCCGCCAGGTAGTCGCTCACCAGCATGCGGTGGCATTGAAAGTACATGCGCTCGGCACACATGATGGCCGTATTGCCCTCAATTTCCGCAATTGTCATCCCCGGCGAAGCCGAGGGATCTGCGCTTCGTCGTGTGATTTCCAGCAACCGACCAACCCCTTCTGCGAACTCATCCGTCAGCATGTAATCGGCGTAGTTGCGAAACGACTCATTGCGCAGCCCGATGTTGGGCGAATCATTACGGATCTTTTTGCGGCGGCCGCCGAGTTCCTTCATCCAGACGTACGCAATACCCTGCTTGGGCAATTCGACTTCGAGCGATTCGCGATTGAAGTGCGGCATCCGGCGCGACATAGGGAAGGCGCGAATGTCGACCAGGGTGCGAATATCATGCGCCTGGAGCGCTGCCACGAGTTCGTCAAATGTGCGTGTGGAGTGCCCGATGGTGTAAATCGTGGCCACCTACTTCGAGATGCTCTCCAGGGCCGCAACGATCGCTTCTTCTTGCGCTGGCTCGACTGTGCGTAAGATCAAGCAGTACGCGCTGGTCCTCCACTCGCGCAATGATCGGCGTCTCTGCCTGCCGTAGCCGTGTGCAGAGTTCATCGGCAGTCATGCGCTCGCTCTTCACAGCCAAACACGGCGTGGGAAGCGTGGAACCAGGGGCGGCACCGCCACCTAGCACCGAGCGCGACTCGACAACTTCGACTTGCAAGGCCGGACAGTTCGCACTCAATCGCTCCCTTATCTGCTGTCGCGCGTCGCTGCAAGTTACATCTTCCGAGTATGCGCATCATCCGCAGCGCCGGAATCGAATCGTAATCTTCCCGGAGGTATGCGAGAAGAGTTGCTTCCAACGCGGCGTAGAACATCTTGTCCACGCGTAATGCCCGAAACAAGGGATTGCGGCGGACCTTCGCGACCAATGCCGGATCACCGCTGATCATTCCGGCCTGCGGTCCTCCCAGCAGCTTGTCTCCGCTATAGGTCACAATGTCGACGCCTGCCCGCAGGCTTTCGGCGATCATCGGCTCCCCGCGTACCCCGATCTTCCGCAGATCGAAAATTTCGCCGCTGCCCAAGTCCTCCATCACCGGGATGTTGTGCTTTCGTCCGACCTCGACCAACTCCGCGAGCGAGGGCTGTTCGGTAAAACCTACGATCTCGAAGTTGGAACGATGGACGCGCAGCAGTAGCTTCGTGCGGTCTTTAATCGCACTCTCATAATCGGCGATACGGGTGCGATTCGTGGTTCCAACTTCGCGAAGGATGGCCCCCGATTTCGCCATCACGTCAGGAATGCGAAACGAGCCGCCAATCTCGACCAATTCTCCGCGCGAGACCAGCACCTCTCCGCCTTCGGCCAGCGAGTTCAACGCCAGCAACACGGCCGCGGCGTTATTGTTCACGACAATCGTCGAGACATCGCGTTCTGCGGTGTTCAACAGCTTCGCGAAGAGGCGATCGAGATGGACGTCGCGCTTGCCGCGTTCGCCGGTGCTAAGGCTGAATTCGAGGTTCGAGTATCCACCCGAGACTTGGGCCACATGCTCCAGCGCCGCCCGGCTGAGGGGCGCGCGTCCCAGGTTCGTGTGCAGGATGACGCCGGTTGCGTTGATCACAGGACGTAGCGAATAGGCCAGCGACGCATGGAGTCTGCGCTCCACGTCGCGCGGCAAGTCATCAATCCGGGAGTTGAGTTGCGCCTCGTCGAGCGTGCCCGCCGCGACGTCGCTACGCAATTGATCAAGTGTCTCGCGAGCTGCTTCCAGGGTCGCCTTCCGGCCTTCGCGTTGGACTAGCGCTTCCAAAGAGGGATTACGCAGCAGCTCGTCAACCGACGGCAGCAGGCGAAAGAGGTCAGATTTGCTGATGGCTTTCACGAGAGACTAGTGTGCGCGTAACTGCGAGAGTGGCGCAAGTGTGGGGGAACGCCCCCCTGTGCACGGTCGATGGTAAACGAGGACTGTCATTCCGGCCGAGCAGCGGCTCGGCGCGGCGAGTGGAGGAACCTGCTTTTCGGTCCGGCGATGGATCTGGGAGAAGTAGAGACAACAGCAAGGTCCCTCGACTCGGACTGAAGTCCTCGCTCGGGATGACAGTGGAGAATGTGCTGACCGCCTACTGACAACTAAGCACTGGTAGCTGACCACTATTCACTATCCACTATCCACTGCTTCACCCCACTTCCACCAGCCCGTACCGCCGGTTCCAATGTCCGCGCAGGTGCTGCACGGCGCGCGCGATCTCCTCTTTGGTCAGATCGGCATTGGGTCCTTCGAGCACTAACTTGGCCTCGCGGCGCGCAGCTTCCAGCAGTTCGCGATCGCGTAGCAGGTTAGCCACGCGAAAGTTCGGCATACCCGCTTGACGAGTGCCGAAGAACTCGCCGGGGCCGCGCTGCTGCAAGTCGAGTTCGGCAATCTCGAATCCATTCTGGGTGCGCACCATGGCTTCCAGACGCTGCTCGGCTTCTACCGAAACCTTGCCACCCGTCATCAGCACACAATAGGACTTGGCACTGCCGCGTCCGATGCGACCGCGTAGCTGGTGCAGTTGCGAGAGACCGAAACGCTCGGCGTGCTCCACCACCATGATGTTGGCGTTGGCCACGTCCACTCCCACCTCGATGACGGTGGTTGAAACGAGCACATCGATCTCGCCTCGCTGGAATCTGGCCATGGTCGCATCTTTTTCGTCGGCACTGAGGCGACCATGCAGCAGACCAACCCGCAGACTGGAGAACTCGCGCTTGCGCAACTGGTCATACATCTTGATGGCAGCCTTTAGTTCGCCTTCCATCGCGCCCTCTTCAATGACGGGATACACGATGTAGGCTTGCCGCCCCGCAGCAACTTGCTTGCGCACGAACTCCCAGACTTCCTCGGAGCGCTCATCACCGACGCGCCGCGTAGTGATAGGCGTACGCCCGGGCGGAAGCTCGTCGAGGACGCTGGTATCGAGGTCGCCGTACAGAGTAAGCGCCAGAGTGCGTGGAATCGGCGTCGCCGTCATCACCAACACATCGGGCTCAGCTTGGTTCGTCTTCTTCATCAGGCGGAAGCGCTGCAGCACCCCAAAGCGATGCTGCTCGTCCACGATCACCAGTCCCAGCTTGTCGAACTCAACGCTCTCCTGGATCAGCGCGTGAGTGCCGATCACGAGTTGTGCATTGCCCTGCGCAATGTGATGACGCGCCTGCTTCTTGCGGCCTGCCTCTTGTGAGCCCGTGAGCAGCACGATGCGGTAGCCGGCGGGTTCGAGAATGCGGCGGGCGGAAAGATAATGCTGGGTCGCCAGGATCTCTGTCGGTGCCATCAGGGCCACCTGATAGCCGTTCTCCATGGCGATGACCGCCGCTTCCAAAGCGACGATGGTCTTGCCCGAGCCAACATCGCCTTGCAGCAACCGCCGCATGGGAACAGGCTCGGCCAGGTCGCCGGCAATTTCTTTGAGCACCCGCTTCTGCGCCAGCGTTGGGTGGAAGGGCAGGATTCGCTTCACGGCATCGCGGACGTGGTCATTGATCTCGAAAGCGATCCCGGTCTGGGCGCGCATCTTACGTCGCTTCAGTTCCAGCCCGAGTTCGAGGAAAAAAAGTTCTTCGAAGATGAGACGGATGTGTGCCGGAGTACGCGCCGCCTGTAAATTCACAAGACTTTCGCCGACTTCGGGCCAGTGACCTTGCCAGAAGGCGCGGCGCCGGTCGATCAGGCCCATGCGGCCGCGCACCACGGGAGGAATCGCGTCCGGCAAGTCCTGCTCGAGATTCTCCAGCATTCCGTGAATTACGCGCCGGAACCAGCGTGCGCTGAGGCGCCCGTTCCATGCGCTTTCGTAAATCGGGACGATGCGGCCGACCTCGAGCGACTGCCACTTGCCCTCGTCGCCGCTGCCGTTGCCGGCAGTTGGATCGTGCAGGACCTCGAATTGCGGCTGCATGATTTCGAAGCGGTGCCCTCCGCGATCGCCGGCTTCCACCTTGCCATACAACGCCAGCAGCATGCCGGCGCGAAACTTGTCCTGGAGGTAGGTAGCGTTGAACCAGATGCACTTCAAGGTGTCGCGGCCCTGGCCAACGGTCATCTCGAAGATAGGCATACGGCGGGTGCGGAACAATCCGAAGGTGCGTACCTCGGCGATAATGCTGGCCATCTCGCCGGCGCGAAGTTCGCCAATGCCGCGTGGGTTGAGCCGATCTTCGTAGCGAAAAGGCAAATAGTAGAGAAGATCTTCGACCGTGCTGATGCCCTTCTCCAGCAGAATTTGGGCGAACTTTGGCCCAATGCCTTTCACGAACTGTACGTTGGTGGAGAGCTCGAGCACAGAAGGATGGTAAATGAAGTGGCAGTCGGTACGGCAGCGGCTGTTTTAGCTGGTCGCTGGTCGCTATTCGCCTCTCGCTTTTCGCTATTCGCTCTTTGCTATTCGCTATTGCGTTCGGAGCCTGAGGCTGCAAGGTCGCGCGCCAAACTCGAGTGAGATCGACGTACACTTGCGAAGGTTGACACTTGCGAAAAGCGAAGAGCGAAAGGCGAAAAGCACTTCTGTGCTCCGAAGACTTCTCAAGCAGACGGTAGCGGTGGTCGTGGGCAGCGGGTTGTACTTCTTTGTTCTAATGCCACACTTGCCGCTGGGAGGACGCCATCAACCCTTCCGGATTGACGTTGGGTTACTTGTAAATCTGTGGGTATGCTTGGTTCTTTACGGGATTATCGAGTGGCTCGATCGAAGGTGGCGGCGCCATCGAGCAAAACAGGGGAACGACCAACGTTAGTGACTCTGCGGTTAGCCGCTAGAACTCGCGCTCCGCTCCGAAGCCTCTCATCATTTCCTGCAAGTTGAGTTTCTGCTGCTCCATCTGCTTCTGCAGTTCTTCCATTTGGCGCTGAAGTTGTGGCGTCCAGTTCTTCATCGATTCCTGGATATCCTGCCGCATCTGATCGAGGTCTGCCTGCGACGGTTGCGCGGACTTGGCGATCTCACTGGTCATCTTCTCGATCTGCTCCTGCGTCGGCATCGCAGACTTTTCCATCTTGCGGGCCATCTTCTCCATATCTTTTTGGTTCTTCTTCATCGACTTTTCAATCTCGTGGCGCATCTGCTCCATGTCTTTCTCGCTGGGTTGCAATTCCGCCAGCATTTTCTGCTGGCTTGCCTCCAGGTCAGGACGCAGTGTCTCTAATTCGGGCCCCAGGGCTTCCATTTGCTCTTGGAAATCGCCGAAGCCATCGCCAAACATTTCCGAGGAATCCGGGGAAGCCGGAAGGTGCATTACAACGGTCTGTTCGCGTTTATCGCGAACCAGGGTGACCGATATCTGATCGGCTTTTAGCCGCATCGAGCGCCGCCAGTCAGCCATGTCGTGCACGATTTCGTTGTTCAACTTGACGATCACGTCTCCCGCCCTCAGACCAGCCGCATCTGCGGGACTGCCCTTTTCCACCGACCGTACCAACACACCTCTTCCGCCCGGCACATTGAAATAGTCAGCCAATTGCGGGCACAAGCTTTCCACGACCAAGCCATGGCGGGAGGAAAGGACGCTGATCGATGGAACTTCGATATCGGGAGCAACTACCGGAGGAGGGGTCCACCGTGGAGTTCCAGATACGAAGCCCTCCGAGTGGGGGGCGTGGGGAGCGTTGACCTGGGGCCAACTTCCTAAAGTCACTTTCACGTTTTTCTTTTCGCCGTTACGATACACGGCGAACACCACCGTCTTGCCGGCACGGGTCGCGTGGATCATGCTCCCGAGCTGTTCGGGAGATTCAACCTTGGCACCGTCAAAGCCCACAATGACGTCATTTTCCTTAAACCCCGCGCGGCAAGCTGGACCATCCTGGTCGAGGTCAGTAATGATGGCGCCATTGGAATCAGGTAATTTGAAGGTGGAAACCTGTTGTGGAGTTACCGTATCGATATGCACCCCGAGATACGCGCTGGAATGCGAATCCGGCCATGCGGGATTACCGGACGGGGGCTCGGCCGCCGAAGGCGTTGCCATCGCCGCTGCCAACAGAATTGAAACCAGGCCCTGTAAAACGATTGTATTTTTGCGCATAACTGATACCTTAACGTGTCTGCCGGAAATCGATCTGCCCGATGATGGTACGGACCTTCAACACCGGACCGCCCCCGTTTAATGCCCCTTCGGCGTACATGGACCTGGGGACAAAGTTACTGCCTTCCTTGGTGATCCGCAATCCGGAGAATTCGGAAGAGATGCCATGCCCGGTCGCCATATCAGACGAGGCGTGCACCGTGACCGGCAACGCCTTCGGCAGGTAGACAACGACGTCGCCGGCCGCAGTATGTAACGACGAATCGCCGAACGCTCCCTTTTGGCCGATAAACTCGGCGGTAATTCCACCCGCCCCAGTTTGCACCTGCGCGCTCTGACTGAGTTTCATCAATTCAACGCTGCCACCACCGGTAGTGACCTGCACCCTCCCCTGGGCGCTGTCCAGATGAACGCTTCCGCCGGTAGTCTCGGCCTGCACCGCGCCAGTCACGTCGCCCAGAATGAGATTGCCTCCACCGGAGCTCACTCCCAGGTCGCCGCTACATTTGCGCACCTCGATGTTCCCCGCTCCAGTCTGAATAATGGCTCCCTGAACAGAGCCTACCGACACCCTGCCACCGCCAATGTTCACCCGAATTTGCCCGGCAACGTTCTTGATGTGGACGTCTCCGCCGCCGGTAGTCAGCGAGAAATCGCCGCCCAGACGGCCGACATCCACATTGCCACCGCCGCTGGTCATCTTTATCGTTCCCTCCAGATCGTCTAGCTTGATGGGACCGCCGCCGGTCGAGCCGGTAACGGCCGCTGCGATAGAGCTAAAGCTAAGCGCACCACCGTGAGTTTCCACCTTTACCATATCCAGGGTACGGGGTATCTGGATGATGAACTCGGCAGTGAATCGGGTGAGATTACGGTTGGCCAACCTGCCTTCGATGAAGTCCCCTTCCACATTCTTGATGGTGGCGATGCGCATCTGTTCAAACTGGTGCCGCGCCGCTTCTTCGTTAGGCGCATACGAGCGTTTACGAATGACATACGTCACACGCGGGGAACTCCCGCTTACCTCGACCGATCCTAAATCGGTCATGATACGAATCTGCCGGGAAGCCGGCAAGGTCCCGGTGGTTTCTTCCACCCACGAGTTGCCGTCGCGGTACACGCGCGACTGTTGCGCCCAAAGCGGAATACCAACTGCCATCACCAATAAGGCAGCGGCCGCTATCCAATTGCGACTGCCGGCGGCACACTGCGCGCCAAAATCTTCGCGTCTCGCCCTCTTCATCGCCGCTCTAACTTGCCAACCCTGCTTCAACCAATCCTCTTTCCGGGAGCGAACGCAGATCTCAGACCGCGTTTCCTACTAGTAAATATTGGGCATTGAGGCCAGCACACGCTTGGACTCAGTGCGAATGTACTCGCTGGGATCTTCCTTGGACAACTGTTGCAGGGCCATACGCACACTGCTATCGGTACGGACCGGTTCCAGTTCGTGGAGAGCTCCGCTGCGCACTCCCAAATTACTGTCGTTCAACAAGGCTTCGAGCACGGCATTGCGTACGCGAATGTCCTGTTTGACGTAGGAGCCCAGTCCATCCAGCGCCATCAGACGAACTCCAGGATTGCTATCGTAGCGAAGCGCATAGGTCAGCGTTTCCCGTACGCGAGGATCGTCAGCCTTGCTAGTGAGAACATCCACGGAGTTCAGGCGAACACCGGAATTTTCGTTGCTCTTGGCGGCATACAGCAAGAGGTCCTGCACTTTCGGATCGGAAGCCGAACCTTGAACGGATGCAGGGAGTCGCTTGTCGTATTGAACTTTTACGTTATCGGTACCGGGCTGCTTTTCAATAGAGGTGATGCCGCTGATGGAAGCTTCTACCGGAGCGGCTGCGGGCGATGCTACCGGAGCCTTGGCGCTATACATGGCGCCCAGCCCGCCGCCAAAACCGGCCAGAAAGATAACCGAGGCAAGGGCTGGCGAGAAACGCACCTGGCGCATCCATGTCATAGGATCGAAGGCCAGACGGTGATACCACGCACGATTCTGCTCGGCGGTCTCGAGTGACTCCTGCAGGCGCATACGCGCAGCCGCCAGAAAACTCGCCGACGGTTCTTCCACCGGCAGAAGGTTCATTTGCTGCTGAAACTCCTGCTGTGCGGTCAGCTCAGCCGCACAATCCTGGCAGCGCCGGAGGTGCTGCTCCAACTCGTGCCGCGCGTCATCGGCCAGCTCGTCATACAAATAGAGCGCGATGTTCTGTTGTACCCATTCGCAATTCATGACAACTACCTCTTGCTTCCTGTGGTGCTCCGCTCTACCGAATGCCCTTCAATGCAGCCCGCAGCTTCTGCGTGCCGCGAAATAACGTGTTCTTCGCCGTTTCTTCCGTCGTATTCAAAATCTCGCCTATGGTGCGCAACTTCAACCCCTGGTAATGCTTCATTTCAAAAACCATGCGCTCGCGTGGAGTCAGTTTCTGCAAGGCCTTGGCGATGTTCGCTCCCAACTCGCGGCGCATCAGGTCGCGTTCCGGACTGGCGCCTGAGCGCTGGTCGGCAACCTGGTCGAGCATGTCGTAGGTGCCGCCTTCGGAATCGGTGGAAACTCCTGAATCTTCTTTCCGCACCTGGCGCTTGCGCAAGAGATCGAGACACAGGTTGGTCACGATGCGATAAATCCAGGTGTAGAACGAACATTCGAAGCGGAAAGTTGCCGATGTTCCGGTATGCTTTCAGGAACGCTTCCTGGTAGATGTCCTGGGCATCCTGCTCGGAACGGGTCAGGTGATACGCCAGGCGCAGCACGGCGCCGTCGTACTGGCGCACCAGTTCTTCGAACGCGGCGTGGTTGCCACGTTGTGCTTCCCGGATCAGCTCCGTGTCATTCATGCGGCTCTGGGCCTGCCCCACCATCGACCCTCGGTCCGAGGGAGTAGAGGACGTTTTGTCCGTCTCCCGCCACGCCACAGGAGATCGGAGCCCCGGGCCAACCGTGAGAGGAACTGCAACCGCTTCGGCCGGCATGCTGGTTTCTACCTAGTCTGCAATTAGCAAGCAATTCTCATGCCTGCAATTACATAGACGAGCGCGCGCAGAAACCGTGAGCGGTCATTATAGACGCCTCACCTACTAGATACGTGGTGGGCGCGCAACGGTTCACCCGACAGGAGCTTGCCGCCTGGCTTGACCCGCCATGTCTTAGCTAAGTAAGCTTAGCTAATGAACTACACGGTACATCACGCAAAGACCAACCTTTCGAAGCTGATTAAGGAGGCGGAGAACGGCAATGAAGAGATTATTCCCACAAGAGCTGCCTGCCTGATTTGACCCCTCATGCCTTAGCTAAGTAAACTTAGCTAATGAGCTACACGGTCCATCAGGCAAAGACCAACCTCTCGAAGCTGATTAAGGAGGCGGAGAGCGGCAAGGAAGTGATTATTATGCGCGGCAAGAAGCCGGTCGCGAAGATTGTACCCATCGCCAGCACCGCCAAGAAGCGTGTTCCGGACATGCTCAAGGGCCAAATCTGGTCCGCGCCGGATGCGTTCGATCCGCTCACCGACGAGGAAATGCGGGAATTGGGATTCGAATGATCGCGCTGCTCGACACGCATACCCTGCGGTGGTGGTTGACGGACGGATCCGCCCGGTTGTCCGCTGCGGCGCGAAGCGCGATCGGTGCAACAGCCAACTCTATGGTCATCTCGGCCGTGGTGCCGTGGGAGCTGGCGATTAAGACCAACATTGGCAAATTCAACTCTCAAGTCGTGTTGTCGCAATGGCAGGAAATTCTTGACGCACAAGGCTTCTCCGAGTTGCCCATCGACTCCAGCCACGCCATCCGGGCCGGGCTGCTGCCTCGGCATCACAAAGATCCCTTTGACCGGGTGCTGGCAGCACAAGCCCAGGCCACAGGCTGGCCGATCATTAGCGCCGATCCCGTGTTCGAAGCGTACGGTGTCAGGCGGATCTGGTAAGCAGGCCGCGATTGCAGTTCCGCGATACAAAAGGCAAAAGGCGGGACACTGAGTGCCTCGCCTTCTCGATAGGTTTGCCGGATGGAATTCGGGCCCGACTACCTGCCAATCATGGTGCGCCAAGCACGATCTATACTTCCGCGCCGGCCTCCTCTGCCTCTGCCGGAGCAGCCTCTGCAGCCGCTTCCTTATTGATGACAACCTTGAGCTGTACAGTGACGTCCCTGTGCAGCTTCACCGGCACGTTGAACTCGCCGACATGCTTCAGCGGCTCGTCCAGTTGGATCTTGCGGCGATCAATCGGCACGCCCTTGTGCTCAAGTTCATGGGCGATGTCTGCCGAGGTCACGGAGCCGAAGAGCTGATCACGCTCGCCGGACTTGCGGGTGAAGTTCAGAGTTACGGCCTCGACCTGCTGCGCCAGGGCCTGGGCATCGCCCTTTTCGCGGGCCGAGCGCCGTATCGCCGAAGCCTTCATCTGCTCGATAACGGCGCGGTTGGCGGCCGTGGCTTCAATCGCCAGCTTTTTGGGGATGAGATAGTTGCGGCCATAGCCCTCGGCGACCTTCACCACTTCGCCGCGCGAGCCGAGCTTAACCACGTCTTCTTTCAGAATAACTTCCATGAGTAGGACTCCGTCCGAATCTTATTTAGCCAGGCCTCCGGGCTAAAGGCCCTTCGGCTTCCGAGCGCCGTCCCTACGGGACTCGATCTCTTTTCCGACCCCACCCAGGACTCCGCTGCGCTACGTCCTGGGCTAAACTATTCCGCGCCTACGGCGCTGGATTTTCTGCCAGCAAATCTGGTTGGCAGATATCATGCTTCTGCTCGTGCGCAGCTTTCAAGTTCACTGACTTATCGCGCACTCGCCGCCGACAACTGGCAACCGACAACTGACCACTGGTTCTACCTTCCGCCGAAGGGAAGCAGTGCGATGTTGCGGGCCTGCTTGATGGCATCCGCCAGACGTCGTTGATGCGGAGTGCACACTCCGGTCAGCCGGCGAGGCACGATCTTCCCCGCCTCCGAGACAAATCCCGACAGTAGGCGAACGTCCTTATAGTTGATGCCGTCAATTTTCTCGACACAGAACTTGCAAACCTTCTTGCGGCGGAAGAACTTCCGCCCTCCGCCACCGCCCGGACCTCCAGGACCGCCGCCGGGCCGTCCACCACCGGGACGAGGTCCGCGGGGTGCACCGTAGCCGCCGCCCCCTCCTTCGCGAGGAGCACCGCCGTCGGGACGTGCACTGGGTGCATCAGTCGTTGCGGCAACAGCTGCGGGGGCCGCATTCTTATTGGATTCGTCTGCCATGATTCTCCTTCGGGGCCCGGCAGGCCCTAACTGTGTTGGCCTCACGCCGTAGCGTGCGATCCATGCCTGATACCATCGCCCCAGCGAGGTCTCCGGTTTACGAGACTCTCTTGCGAGGACGCCATTTCCGAATTCACCGCGGGGCACAACTCACGAACTTTTCGTTTTCTCTGCCGCTAGCTTCCGCCTTCCAGGCGAGTAATGCGGTGCTCGTGAATCTCCGCGACGTGCAACAGCCGAGCGGTGCCTTCGGCGATCTCGCCCGTATACTTACCCAAATTCCCTACATGCTGTACAAGCTCACGAACCTGCTGTCCAAGCTTGCCAACCTGCTGCCCAACCTCACCAACATGCTGTCCAAGCTCACCAACCTGCTGCCCAACCTCACCAACCTGCTGCCCAACCTCACCGACCTGCTCTCCCAGCTCACGCACATCCTTGGTGAGCAGCTCTACGGACTGAGACAAGGCTTCGTGGCGCTCTACCAACCGATCCAGGCGCTCGTCGATGGTCATGTCCTTCTCTCCTGCGTGGCGCTCTTGGTTTTCCGCCAACGCCCCTATGCGCGAGGAACCATTCCAGCCAGTTACGCGCTGACGGGCGCCGGTTCGGTACCCGCCGGCGAAGCCGGCTCGGATGCAGCTTCCGGCCCTGCCGGCACGGCGGCGTCCTGCGTCGCTTCGGCTGCGGCGGCAGCGGCTGCCGCCTGGCGTCCCTTGCCGCGGACCTTGGTGTCGCGGATCGCCTTAATCTTGGCCAGCCGCTTCTGCTCCTCGTCGACTCGCACGGTGATGAACTTGATCACCGGCTCGGTCACGCGCAGGCGGCGCTCCACTTCCTTCACCATGCCGCCTTCACCTTCCAAGACCATCAGCATGTAAATGCCATCCTGGAACTTGCGCACGGTGTATGCCAGCCGGCGCTTGCCCATGCGCTCCATGCTCTTCACCGAACCACCCGCACCACCGACTTGGGTCTCCAGGCTCGAGATCAGTTTGTCCTGGTCCTCTTCGAGCATGTCGGGCCGGACGATGAACATCAATTCATAAGTACGTTGCATTCTGTTCTCCTGGCAACTAGTAGCTAGCAATTAGCAACTAGCGCATATCCTGTTTGTGGTCAGCTAACGGCTAGTCGCTAGTTGCATCTTCAGCCTTGCGATTAAAGCGGTTCATGGCCGCCTGCACGCCTTCACTGAGAATGACTCGCACTGCCTCGGCCGCCGAATCCAAAACCTCGTCAACCGCCGCAAGCTGCGCCTTCTTAAACTGCGACAGCACATACCGTGCTCCGTCACCTACTGGATGATCGGGCGCAATTCCCATCCGGACCCGCATGATTTCCTGCGTGCCCAGCGCGTCAATCACCGATTCCACCCCGTTGTGCCCCGCCGAGCGGCCGCGTGGCCGCACGCGCAAAGTCCCAAAGGGCAGATCCATCTCGTCGTACAGCAGCACCAGGTCCTGCTCGGGCTGCACTTCGTACTCGCGTACCAGCTCACGCACCGAGCCGCCGCTCAGGTTCATAAAGGTTTCCGGCTTGGCCAGCACGACCTCGTGACCGGCGATGCGCATCCGCGCCGTTTGCGCGCGGCAACTGCGATTGTTCACGCGCACCCCGCCTTGTTCGGCGATGCGGTCCACCGCCAAGAAACCCATGTTGTGCGGTGTGAACTGGTATTCGATGCCCGGATTGCCGAGCCCGACGATCAGCTTCACAGCGCTTACTTCTTCTTCTCGGACTTCTCGGATTTCTCGGGCTTCTCCGCCTTGGCGGCTTTGTCGCCACCCTCGGCAGCTTCGCCTTCGGTCTCCTGTTTACCCTTTTTGATGACCTCGGGCTCGGCAGCCGCCGCTCCCGCTTCCACCGCACCCTCGACCGGCGCGGCTTCCACAACTTCCTTCACCGCGGTGACGTGGGCAACCGCCTGGTTCTCGTCGGTGATGAACTTCAGCTTGGCATCGTGCGCCAGGTCAGAAATGCGAATGGTCTGGCCGAACTCCAGCTTGCTGACATCGGCAACCAGGTGACCTGGAATGTCGGCCGGCAAACATTCAATCTCGACCTCGCGTAACAAATGCTCGAGGATGCCGCCCTGCAGTTTGACTCCGGGAGCTTCGCCCTTGAGTACGACAGGCACGCGTACCCGCAAGACCTTGTCCATGGCGATGCGCTTCAGGTCAACGTGCAGCAACGCACTCTTGATAGGTTCAAACTGCCAATCCACGATCATCACCTTGGCGGCTTGACCATCCAGAGTGAGGTCGAAAATCGAGTTGTGCCCCGTCTCCGAATTCAGGATGCGCCTCATCTGCTTAGGATCGACAGCGATGGCCTGCGCCGATTGGCCCGCGCCGTACACGACGGCCGGAATCATGCCGCTGGCACGCAGCCGGCGGGCGTCATTCTTGCCGCCACCTTGCCGCGGCTTGGCTTCTACGTTTTTGTCTGCGGTTGCTGTAGGCATAATCTTGTCCTTTATAAAAACAATCTGCTGACCGAAGTCTCCTCGTGAATCGACTGAATGGTTCGCCCGATCAGTCCCGCGATCGATAGCACTTTGATCTTGGGCTCGTTGCGTCCCGCCTCTGTTAGCGGGATAGTGTTGGTCACCACCACTTCGGCCAACCCTGACTTCGAGATCCGTTCGACCGCGGGTCCGGAAAGTACGGCATGAGTGGCGCAGGCATAGACTTCTCTCGCTCCCGCGTCCAACAATGCCTGGCAAGTCTTCACCAGCGTACCGGCGGTATCGATAATGTCGTCGAGGATGAGACAAGTGCGATTGGTCACGTCACCGATCACGTGCATCACCTCGGTCACATCCATCTCCACACGGCGCTTGTCCACGATGGCCAGCGCTGAATCCATTTTCTTGGCGAAGAAGCGAGCCCGCTCCACGCCACCCGCATCGGGTGAAACCACGGTCAAATCCGGAAACTGCTTCTTCCGGAAGTAATCCACCAGCACCGGCGACGCGAACACATGGTCCACCGGAATGTTGAAAAATCCCTGGATCTGCGGCGCGTGCAAATCAACCACCAGCGCGCGATCGGCCCCTGCCGTAGTCAACAAGTCGGCAACCAGCTTCGACGAAATCGGTACTCGCGGCTTGTCTTTGCGGTCTTGCCGCGCATAGCCGTAGTACGGAATCACCACCGTAATGCGGCGCGCCGAGGCGCGCTTCAGCGCGTCAATCAGCAACAGCAACTGCATCAGGTGCAGGTCGACCGGGTCGCACGTCGGCTGAACCATGAAAACGTCGGCGCCGCGCACGTTCTCCTCGATCTGCACATAGGTTTCGCCGTCAGAGAACCTGGAGATGCACGCCTGGCCGAGCTGCAATCCCAGGAACGCGCAAATGTCCCGGGCCAGGGCATCGTTGGCGGTCCCGGAAAAAATCTTCCACTTGTCATCCGTGCGAACCCGCACCGGTTTCGGCTTGGGATCGGCTCCGGGATGAGCTTGCTTGTCCGACTGCTGCACGGCCGTTGCTGTCGCTTCGCCAGCTACGCCCGCAGTGTGCATTGCGCTCGGTTTTGCCGCCGTTTCCATCGAATCAAACACCCCCGCTTCACCTGGTTGAGTTACACGCTGGGTCTTGAAAATTAGCCTTCAGCTCTCAGCCGTCAGCTTTCAGCTACTGCAATCCTTCGCTGATGTCGCCTAAGCTATTAGCCTGCAAACCGTAAAAACCTGATTTCTAACAACTGACAACTAGCCACTGACAACTGTTCTTTGGCTGGGCGGCTAGGATTCGAACCTAGACAAAGTGCTCCAAAGGCACTTGACCTACCATTAGTCGACCGCCCAGTGAAGCAAGCTGTCAGCTATCAGCCGTCAGCTTTCAGTGCAAACCTGAAGCTGAATGCCCCTCCTTTCGCACGGCTTTGGCGGAAGGAAAGGAGAACAAATCAGCGCGGTTATGCAAACATCTGCTGCCAGTATTCGTGACGATTCAGGGTCGTCGTCGCAACTGCCGCGTACCCCGAGGTACCCAACCGCGCCGCGGCCGCTTGCGCCTCTTCGGCGGAGCCGAACAATCCGTACATCGTTGACCCAGAGCCTGACAGAGACGCATAACGCGCACCTTCACGCTCCAAGACACGTTTTACCTCACGCAAATCGGGATACTCTGGAAAGACAACGCGTTCGAAGTCGTTCTCGATCCCGGCTCGGACGAGGTCGAGAAGCGGTGTCTCGGCCCGGTCCCCGCCCACTGCGGGAACACCGGATGCAGGCTTACTCGCTGACATCATTTGCGAGAAAGCATCTTCGCTCAGCCAGGCAAATACCGTCTGACCGAACTCGTTAATTGTACCTGCGGCGCCAGCACCGGTCAATTCAGCAGGCCTGGCGGCAAGCGTGTCCCATTGCGCAAACGCCTTCGGAGTCGAAACACTGATCGGCGGCGTGACCACCACCACGTCCATGGTGGGCAGGTCTGGCAGAGGATAAACCTCTTCGCCGCGGCCGATACCAAGCACGGTTCCACCGATCAGGAACAGAGGCACGTCGCTGCCGACCTCGGCGGCGATCCGCATCTTGTCTGTCGGCGGAAATTTTCGTTGCGAGCGCGCGCTCCAGCCCCAGCATGGTTGCAACTGCATTGGACGAACCCGCGCCCAGGCCGCCTTGCACCGGCAATCGCTTGTCGATGTCGATGACGATCTTGCCATGACGACCTAGCTGGTCAATCTGGTTTGGAAGGGCATTCGGGCTTTGAAGGGCATTGGGGTTTTGAAGAACATTCGGGCTTTGAAAGGGCACGGCTTTAGCCGTGCCGTCAAGAACTGCTTCAGGGCCGGGCTTTAGCCCCTGAGGTATTTCGGCCTCGCCGAAGGCCAGTACGCGCTCAGCAACTTTGTAGCAAGTATTGGACTTGTCCAGCGGGACCCGCGGATCGTTGCAGCGTATCTCAATGCCGGAACCCGGCTGCACCTCTACCCGAACAAGGTCGTGCAGCGCCAGGGTCTGATAAATCGTGCGCAGCTCGTGAAAACCATCCGGGCGCGCCGGGCCGATCTTCAGTCCGAGATTGATCTTCGCGAAGGAGCGTACCGTGATCGGCATGTGGATTGGAAGCTTTCCGCACAGCCAAGTGCATAGTGTAAAGTATTGCTCTTTTGACCACGATGCTTTTCCGTCGGAATGCGCCATGCTGGACAGCGCCGCTACAATTCATGTATGCGAGGAGAAACGTTCTGGGGACTCTCTGCGACCGCGTGGACTGCATTGGCTGCGGTCGTGAGTGCAATCAGCCTTGTTGCTTTAGTGGTCTACACGATCAGCGCTTGGAAGCTGCTCCGTTTCGCTAAGGATCAAGCAGACGCGGCCAGGGAGCAAGCGGTTGCGGCCACCATGGCAATTCAAGCCAGCTTGAGTGAAACCCGGCAGATAAAGAACGTCGGAAAAAGCGTGGTCGCGGCAGCGATTCAGCGAGTTTACCGAGAAATAGACTACTGGAAATCCATTAACATAGCGAATCTCCAAGCCCTCTACGCACTTCCCCAAGTCCGCTTGCGAGTTGAGAATGAAACCGAGGTGATCCAATTCGCCAGACGAATATCGGCCGATGCGGCCGGCGAACTCTCGAGTGCATTCGACAACCTGATTTTTGCAGAGCGAGAGATTGAAATTCTTCGGGCTGTCAAAGCTTCGGACCTCAACTTTCTGAACAGACATGTTAAGTCCGCAAACGAATATTTGGACCTTTCCAAAGTGGATTTGGACGCCGCTAAGGAACACTTGCGGGCTGCCGTGGGCGCGACGGAACCTTCTGCAGATAACGCTCGTTAAGCCCCGACCATGCGGCGCTCGGCTCTGCTGACTACCGACAACTGACAACCAACAACTTCTCAGCTTCTGCTGCGGAACTTCGACAGCAGCCGCAGGATCTCGAAGTAGAGCCAGATCAGCGTAATCATCAGCGCGAAGGCGCCGTACCACTCCATGTACTTGGGAGCCCCGAGCCGCGCGCCACTCTCGATGAGATCAAAGTCGAGGACGAGGTTCAGCGCCGCAACGGCAACCACGATCAGACTGAAACCGATTCCAATTGGACTGGAACTGTTGATCGCGGTGAAGTGGAAGCCGAAGAATCCCAGGATGAGTTCCAGGACGTAAAACACGGCAATGCCGCCGGTGGCCGCCACAATACCCATGCGAAGCCTATCTGACATCTTGATAAGGCCCGAGCGATAGGCCAGCAGCATAACCAGGAGAACGCCAAACGTCAGCGAGACAGCTTGAATTGCGATGCCGTGGTAGCGCGACTCCAGCAGCGCCGAGAGCCCGCCCAGCACCAATCCCTCGAGCAGCGCGTAAATCGGCGCGGTAATCCCGGCCCACTGCTTTTTGAAGATGGTGACGATGGCGACGATGAAGCCGCCGATGCCGCCGATGGCGAGGGCCGGTGCGACCGCCTGCATGGCTTCCTCGGGAGATGGGGCATTGAAGAAGCGGTTCCACGTCCACGCCGCGGTGGCAATGCAGCAGATGAGCAGAATGCCGGTCTTGTTGACCGTGCCGGACACGGTCATGCTCTCGCCGAAGGTAGCTTCCCCCGTGCGGAAGGCATCGGAGCCTAACGCCGGGTTCGAAGTCCTCATCAGTTGGGCCATGTTCATTTCTCCTTGCAGGAACTAGCTTACCTGCTGGTTGCAATAAGGCTACCGTGGACAGTTTATAACAGCGGAATTACCGGCAGCCGTAATTCAATGCTCGACAATCTCAGTCAATGCGGCATTGCCGACAACAAACTTGAACACCCGTCCAGACGCTGTGATTTGGAGATGTGCGTCGTCCGTCCATTGCACCTTGGCGCCGGGATCGACATCCACCGGCAGGCTCTCGCGAAGAACCCTGCCTGACGGGCTCACAAGCACGACGTAGGAATCATAGGAGGGATACTCAATTTCGCCGAACGAGACCCATTCGTCGTCTGGCGACCACGTCATCTCGCCGATGCGTCGAACGGGAGTGAGATGCGAGGTGGGGTCCGTGGGCGGATAAACGATGTTGTCATCGTTGAACATCAATGAGTCTATATCGTCTGGTGTGGTACCGATGCCCCGGTGAGCCACCCATTCACGGTTGTGCGACCATAGAAAGTCAAAACCGCTACCAAGCTGTTGCAATACTTTCCCGCTTGATGCATCGAGGATCCAATAAAAGCAGTTTGCGTGTCCGCAAAGCATCACCCCGACGCGGTGCTCGTCAATCCAATCGAACCGATCAAACTCCTTACATGCTTGTTCAAGCGCGACTTTCCACGCGATCTCGCCGGATGCGCTGGCCAGGACAACATATTGCGAAGGCGTATTGGCGCAGTGCATTCGGTCGAATTTAGGATTAAGTACTGCGTATAAAACCTTATCTCCGTTGGGAGATACTTCAATGGGTTCTACCGCCATGCCGTCATAGATAACGGCGCGCGCCTCAGTGCCTTTCTCAATCCAAACCTCATGATCCTCGATCCACGCTTTGACCGTGAGTGGGGAGGACGCAGCTTGCAACACAAGCGTAACCGTCAACAGCAGATTCGGAAGCACACAGTCCTCCAAATGCTAGGGCAGCAGGCAATATTATTCCAGACCATTGCCTAATGGCCGTTGGGAATCTTTTGCGCAAGACATATCCACTAAACACTGACCACTAGAAAAGTGTTTCCTGTCCCGCCGCATTTATCCGCGGCCGCTTAATTCCGAAGTGTTCGTACGCCAGATGCGTGGCGACGCGGCCGCGCGGGGTGCGGTCGAGGAAGCCGATCTGGATGAGGAATGGTTCGTAAATCTCCTCGATGGCGTCGGCCTCTTCGGCGAGTGAGGCCGCCAGCGTGTTCACGCCTACCGGACCGCCCTGGTATTTCTCGATAATGGTGAGCAGCAGCTTGCGGTCGATTTCGTCAAAGCCGTGACGATCGACTTCGAGCATCTCCAATGCGGCCTGCGCGGTCGGCTTATCGATCTTGCCTGAGCCACGTACTTGCGCGTAATCCCGCACCCGACGCAGCAGGCGGTTGGCGATGCGCGGTGTGCCGCGGCAGCGGGTGGCGATCTCGATGGCGCCGGCCTCGTCGATCTCGACGCCGAGAATTTCCGCCGAGCGCTGCAGGATAATCTTCAGGTCGTCGTGGGTGTAGAACTCCAGCCGCAGCACGATGCCGAAGCGGGAGCGCAGCGGCGCAGACAGCAGCCCGGCGCGCGTGGTGGCTCCGATGAAGGTGAACGGCCGCACTTCGATAGTATGAGTGCGCGCCGACGGCCCCTGCCCGATGATGATGTCGAGCTTGTAGTCTTCCAGCGCCGAGTACAGCAACTCTTCCAGCGCAGGTTGTAGGCGGTGGACTTCGTCGATGAACAGCACCTGCTTTTCGCGCAGGTTGGTGAGGATTGCTGTCAGGTCGCCCTTGATTTGCAGCGTTGGGCCCGAGGTCTGCTGGAAGGCCGCGTCCATTTCGTTGGCGATGATGTTAGCCAGTGTCGTTTTGCCCAGCCCCGGCGGTCCGTAGAGGAGCACATGGTCGAGGGGCTCGCCGCGCGAGCGCGCCGCCTGGATGGCGACCTCAAGGTTGTCTTTGACTTTGTTCTGTCCGATGAACTCGCGCAGCCGCTGCGGACGCAGCTTCAGCTCAAACGACGAATCGTCGTCCACCGGCACAGCCGAGACGATGCGGTCGGGATGAGCTTGGTCGCTGGGCAAAGGCACGCAGGGCGATAGTAAAGCGAAACGGCGATAGGCGCAATCAGCGCGTGACCGCCACCTAGCTAGTACCCGTGTTAACTCGAAGGCCACCAATTAAAGAGCATGAAGAGCAGCACACAAGACATGACACCGCCAAGCAAGCGCACCATCAGAACGGTAAATGGCTGATCGGGGCTTAGCCGCTTGTTTGATCGACTCATGATCCGTACCATGGTGACCGGGCCTATCGCCGCCCAAGCGGACATCCCTAACCCGGCCGCCATGAGAATGGCATCTGACAATCGTTTGGGCAGGAACAAGGGCAGCAACCAGAAAGACGCGAGCCAGACTATGCCGAGTACTTTCAAGAGGATGTCTATCAAGTCATCTCTAACTATCTGCCTCATGGTCCTCCCCGTGAATAGAGGCGATGAGTCGCCTACGTACAATTGTTAGTCACCACACTCTTCAATAGAGAAACCGACAGACTCTTCTGCAGAGCGCTTTACTCACCCCAAGGATCAACAATGCGGATGTCGCAGTTTTCGAAGTCGCCGATGTTGCGGGTTGCGAGCATACCCCGTTGCCGCTGGACGATAGCTGCAATCTGCGCGTCCGGATGGCTGATCGGTCTGCCGAGCACCCGGCGCAGAGCAGCGATCATGGAATACGCCCGGGTCGCTGCGCTGTCGAAATCGAGGATGCGGCCGGCAAAGTCTTCGGCGAACATAGCTTCAGCAGTCGCCAGTAGCCCGTCCCGACGCTTGCCCTTCGGCAACAGCTCAATTCCGTAAAATATCTCTGCCTCTGTGATCGACGTCGTGAAAAGCTCCGCAGCGGGCTGCTTTTCAACCCACGAGACAACTTGGGCAGAAGGCTTGGGCCGCAGCAACTCTGAAAGTACATTTGTGTCAAGGATGATCATTTGCTGAAATCAGGGGGTTCCCGCCCGGGGCCGCGCTTCGGGAGTTCAAGCTCGACACCCCCGAGAGGGCCAAATCGTTCACGAATAGCTTCCACTAAACTCTTTTCCTGCTTGCGGGTCGGCACTAAGGCTGAGCGCAGAATTTCCCGGGCCTCCTGCTCCATCGATCGCCCGTGCTGTGCAGCTTGAATTCGCAGGCGGCTCTTGGTCTTCTCGTCGAGTTGGCGGATGGTTAAGGTTGCCATGCTTTCAATGCTATCACTGAAGGCAATGCTATCTCACCTTGGGATCAATGGACATTTATGATTCACCCTTACCGTTATGAAGAACCTCGGCATCCTTCTCTCCGGGCGCGGGTCGAATTTTGAGGCCATCGCCGACAATGTCGCCGCGGGCAGACTCGACGCGAACATCGCGGTCGTCATCTCCAACCAGCCCGGCGCGGGCGGCATCGAGTTGGCACGACTTCGCGGCCTGAAGACGTTGGTAATCCCATCGAAGGGCAAGCAACGCGAGGAGCACGATCGAGAGGTTGTCGCGGCCCTGCGCGAGCATCAGGTTGATTTGGTTTGCCTCGCCGGATACATGCGCCTACTGTCGCCATGGTTCGTGCAGCAGTTTCCCAATCGCATCCTCAATATTCATCCGGCACTGTTGCCGGCGTTTCCGGGACTTGATGCCCAGAAGCAGGCGTTCGACTACGGCGTGAAGGTCTCAGGCTGCACCGTGCACTTCGTGGACGCGGACCTCGATCACGGCGCCATCATCCTGCAGAAGGTCGTGCCCGTGCCCGACAGCGATGACGAGAATACCCTGGCTCTCCGCATCCTGGAGCAGGAGCACGTTGCGTACACCGAGGCGATCAGGATTGCCTTGGAGGGGAAGTACAGGATTGAAGGGCGGAGAGTGGTTAGGAACTAGGGACCGGATTCGAGTTTGGAGATTCGCGAGGTCCGTCGGCTCTTCGCTTAGCTCGTCGCTCGGGATGACAATGCCAAAGGAAGGGAAACGACATGACCATGTTAGAATGACCATGGTCATCTGGAGGTCACCATATCATGCCCAGGAATGCCACCAACGGAAGGCCGGCCGCTGCAGTCAATGCCGTCAATGGGAGCAGGGAAATCGCCGCCGGCGAGTTTAAGGCCAAGTGTCTCGCCATCATCGACGAGGTGAATAAAAGCGGTCGGGCAGTGATCATCACGAAGCGGGGCAAAGCGGCCGCCAAGCTCATCCCATTCGCAAATCCCGCGAAGAAAGAATCGATCATTGGGCGGCTCGAGGGCATTGGAGAGATCGTTGGCGATCCCGACGATTTGATCAAACCCGTTTTTCCATTAGAAGATTACGACATGCTCAAATGATTCTCGTCGACACTCATGTCCTGGTCTGGTTGGAACTCCAGCCGGGCAAATTGTCGCGGGCCGCGACATCGGCCATTACCAAGGCGCATGCCTCCGATGGGCTTGCTATATCTGCGATTTCGCTGGTTGAACTGGCCGGGCTGATCTATCGAGGCAGAGTACGCCTCCCAGGCAGCTTCGAGTCGAGCATCCATCGGCTCATTCGCGATGTAATAGTGAAGCCCATCTCGTTGGATATCGCAATCCTCACAGCTCACTTTCCGCCCGATTTCCCTTCCGATCCGATGGACCGCATTATTGCCGCTACCGCCCGCGCCGAAGGAATGCCGCTGGTCACGGCCGACGAGCGAATTCTAAGTTGTTCTTTGGTGAAAACCATCTGGTGATTGTTTAGAAACAATGCACAGGGAGAATGCCATGGATCCCAACGACAACGCTCCATTACCTGACCGGCCCGACCGGCCGCTGCCGCGCAATCTGAAGATCGCTCGCGATTATCTCGCCGCAATCGAAAACGAGGCGACGGGTGACGACCTGGGCCGTTTCTTGGCTCCCGAGGCGATTCACCGCGAGTTTCCGAACCGATTGAACCCAAAAGGCTCGGTCAACGGACTGGGAGAATTGCTCGATGCGGCCGAACGCGGCAAGCAATCCGTCGCCAATCAGCGCTTCGAAATACGCAATGCCGTGGTAGAGGGCGAGCGGGTTGCGCTGGAAGTGTTCTGGACGGGAAAGCTGAAGAAGGAATTGGGCACTCTGCCCATCGGCGGCGAGATGAGTGCGCACTTCGCGGTTTTTCTGGAATTCCGCGACGGCAAGATCATTGTCCAGAATAATTACGACTGCTTCGAAGAGTTCTGACAGACCGACAAGAAAGCGGGTCCCTTCGACTTCGCTCAGGGCGGGCTCTCGACTCGGGCTGAAGCCCTCGCTCGGGATGACAGTTGTGGATGGGATTGAAGGCCCGGGCTCCGGATGACAGTTGTGGGATGACGGACAGCGCAGAACTGACAACCATTCAACAGCGCTGCTCACCGTCCGCTACATTTCGTAGTGCAGCAGCGAGTACACGTCGTAGCCCTTCAGCTTGTCGCGGCCTTTGAGGCCGTCGAGTTCGACCACAAATCCCAGGCCGCAGATGTCGGCACCCAGCGACTTCGCCATATCGGCCGTCGCTTTAGCGGTACCGCCGGTCGCCAGCAAGTCGTCGCAGATGACGATGCGCTGGCCCGGCCGGATGGAATCCCTGTGGATCTCCAGGGTGTCGTGCCCGTATTCCAATTCGTACTTCCACTGCAGAACTTCAGCCGGTAGCTTCTTCGGCTTACGCACGGGAACGAATCCCGCGTTCAGGCGATACGCGAGCGCCGGTCCAAAGATGAAGCCGCGCGCCTCAATGCCCAGCACCAAGTCAATGTCCTTGTCGATGTAGTGCGCGGTAAGCGCATCGATGAGCCGGGCGAAGCCCAGCTTATCTTTGAGCAGAGTCGTGATGTCGTAAAAGAGAATGCCGGGTTTGGGAAAATCGGGGACTTCGCGGATAAGCTTCTTCAGGTCGTCGCAGTTGTGCGACTTGGGCAATGGCATGGGCTACCAGACTCCTTCGATACGAAATGATGCCGCCTCGAGCATGGGCGCGGCAGATTCGCTGACATGGTCGACCCGCGAGGCTCGCGGGCCTTGCTGTAACCTGGCGCGCAGTGAGATGTGCTGCTCCCGCGTGCCGGTCGCCATTACTTCAACATCGCCATTTTCGCAGTTGCGCACCCATCCGGTTATGCCGATCTGCGCCGCTTCGCGCTCTACGAACCAGCGGAAGCCGACGCCCTGGACGCGTCCCGAGATGAGGTAGCGGCGGGTTTGGGGGTCAGACATGGTTAGCAATTAGCAGCTAGCACTTGGCAATTAGCATTTCGCCGTTAGCTATTGGCCCTTAGCGACTACGCCCGCGACAGATATGCGCCTTCGGACGTATCCACGCGAATCTTCTCGCCTTCGTTGATGAACGGCGGCACCTGGACCACCAGGCCAGTTTCCGTCTTGGCAGCTTTGGTGACACTGCTGGCAGTCGCCGACTTCAATCCCGGCTCGGTTTCCACCACGGTGAGCTCCACCGTCTGGGGCAGTTCGACACCGACGGCCTTACCGTCGAAGAACTCAATCTTGATCTGCAGATTGGGGATCAGATATTCCACCGCGTCGCCGAGGATGTCACGATTCAGGTGAAGTTGCTCGTAGTTCTCGGTATTCATGAAGTGGTAGTCGTCGCCGTCGGAGTAGAGGAACTCCATCTGCACCTCGTCGACGGTAATCTTCTCAATGGCATCTCCGGAGCGAAAGCGGTGCTCGAACATAGCTCCAGTACGCAGATTACGCAACTTCGCCTGGATGAACGCGCGCAAGTTTCCCGGGGTGCGGTGCTCGACGCTGAATACCGAGTGCAGATCATTGTTGTGCTTGATGACCATACCCGGACGCATTTGTGTGGCTGGAATTGCCATTCGTGTAACTCCTTATTGCTTGGGAGAGCCGCTGGTTGGTAGAGGGCCATCACGCCTGGCTGCAAGGCGAGTTGGGAACCTCGCATAAAACGCGCGGCTCGAAGGACAAACACTAATTTTACACGGGGGCTGGCAAAATTGGGAAACCACCCGGAGGTTTGGTAGTGCCTCAGTTTGAAAGTTTGAAGACAAATTCAAAAGCCATCCTTGAGGACGGCTCGTTATCGCCGCTTATACGGGTTTTCTTAATTTTCTAAATTGACTGATCTTCACCGTTCCGTGATTTGGGAAAACGGCTTCGATCCGAAGGACTCCGCCCATTGCCCGTATCATGGACTCCAGGGTGCTAATGTACATGTCAGTGCGACGTTCCATTTTCGAGATTGAGGGCTGTTTGACGTTGAGCGTCTTCGCTAGGTGTTCTTGGGTTAAGCTAAGCGCTTCTCTGAGTTCGTCAAGCGCCATTTCGCGTTGGTAAATTTCAGCCTTTTGATGGGAGCGTTCGCGTGACTCCTCGGGCATTTTGGCGCGAAGTTCAGAAAATTTATTTGCCATCTCGCTCCTCCTTTTTAAGCTCCGCTAGATGTTTGTCGAATAGAGCGTCTGCCTTTGGCACGAACTCCTCATACCATCCAGGATCGCCCTTCTTGTCGCCGCCAACCAATAGGATCGCGGTACGTTGGGGGTTTGAATGCATAGAGTACCCGCAAAATGGACTCGCCTGCCCGCCCGCGCAGTTCTTTCATGTTTGCGTGCTTGGACGTGGTAATAACGTCAGAATGTGGGCGTGGCAGCGTGGGGCCGTGTTTCTCAAGGAGTTCCACTTTGGCGTTTATTTCCTCTTGCTCTTCCATTGTTATGGCATTCCACCATGCCGCAAACTCGTCCGTGTATTCAACCTCCCATGCCACAGAAGGAATATAGCTTGCATGGAATATAATGTCAAGGCATAATTCTGGTTGCGATCCTCTGCGGTTTGCCGGGTCTGCGACCTTCCAAATGCGACCTTCCAATTGAGATGCTGACGTGCTTTGGTCGGGGTCGCCCATGACGGTTGTCATGTCGCAACTGATGCACGTTGCAGGGCCATAGCGGGACGCGCCGGGAGAAGATGCGCCGAAGATTTTACGAAGCTGAGCCTAATTCCCATGAGTTCCAAACGCACATTCAACCGCTCTCAGATAAGGCCTGTAAGCATCAGTAGTGACCTGTGGACAGCCAACGATGCGGTTGACGGCATCCGTCATAAAGTTGCGGAGCGCTTTTGGCAAGCCAGCTAAATGCCGGCGCACGCAAGCAAAGAGGCGCGAATCGCGATAAAATTTCCGGGAGGACATATCGAATGAATGACCAAGAAAGCGATTTCGAACCAAACGGTGAGGATGAAAGCTCAGACAGCGGAAGCATCGGCTTAGGTTTGACCATGCTCTTCGTTGGACTGGCGGCTGGCGCTCTGGTCGCTTTGCTGCTGGCGCCGAAGACCGGCAAACAGATGCGACGCACGCTGCGCCGAAAATATGAAGATGCGCGCGAGGCGATGGAAGATATCAGCGACCAGGCGGGCGACTGGATCGACAAGGGTTCCGAGTGGGCCGACAAAGCGAAGAGCAAAATGCCTCCGCTGAAAAAGCCCTTTGGACGGTAGTTGCGGCTCGCTGACATCGATGAGATTTTGACGGCGATTCGATTCGTCAAACGCCCGGTAAGCAGAATGGTACTGCTGTGCTCGGTCCCGACCTCTTAAGCAATGAGTGAATGGCAGGATCAGTACAGGCGGAAGTTCACTTCCACGTTGATCATGACGGGGACCGCTTGGCCGTCTTTGCGAGCCGGCTCAAAGCGCCACTGGCGGACAGCCTCGACTGCCTTCTCGTCGAGTCCCATACCCAGCGCTCGCTGCACGCGAATTTGTTGCGGCTTGCCGTCAGCGCTCACTACCAACCACAACACAACCGTACCTTGATACTTGGCTTTGCGGGCTTCTTCTGAGTACTCGGGATCGGGCGCGTACAACGCTTTGGGTGCGCTGACGCCGCCGCCGACTCGATAAGCTCCGCCGCCGTATCCGCCGCCGTGACCGGGGCCAACGCCAGGTCCGCTTCCGGAGCCCACGCCGCCACCATTACCGCTGCCAATTCCTCCGCCGTACCCGGTTCCGTTGGAGGGCGGTCCAATAACCTTCGACAGAGGATCGCCAAGTGCGCCCACCGTCGGCAGCTTAAGCTCGGGAGGAACCACCACCGAAGGCGGCACCGGCAACTTAGGATTGTCGTTGCGCACCACAATCGCCGGAGGAGTGATTTGCTCCTTCGACAGCTTTGGCAGAGCGCCCTTCGGGGCATTCAACTTGTCGCGGTCGCCGCCGCCGCCGCCACCGCCGGAGCGGTTCTTCGAAACCGGCATCGGCAAATACGGACTGATGTCGGTCGCCAGACCGATCACCTGCTGCTTGATTTCGTCCTTATGCTCAAAAGCCCAATGGCCCGACCAGATAAGCAGGCCAACGGCGAGCATGTGGCCGATGAACGAATAGATAAAGGTGTCTTTGCGCTGCGGATATAGCCCCTGCCCTTCGCCAAATAACGTAGGCAGAACCGGGTCCTGCGGAGCAGGGCTCGGAACCGTTTCGGGCGCCGGATTGGAGACTACAGGGGTAGACATCGCCTTTGTACAACAGTATAGACCCAGCGGCGGACGATAAGTTCCAGAAAAATATCGGCCGTCGCGGAGTCGGACTCTAGTTTACCGCGATTCGTCCCAAAGCGGTTTGACGCGCCACCACGCAATTTGTCTCCTTTTATTTGTGACGCAACCTCAACCGCCGGCAATCACCCGCAGCGCGTTACGGCGCACTCCAATCTCGACTGGACTCTGGCAGATGTACTCGCCGTCGGCAAAGACTTCGGTCACCGGATCGGTCTGGATGCGCACTCGAGGAGCCCGGAAATATTCCACCTCCTTCATGCCAATGTGCGCGCCGCGATAGACAATCCGAAACAGCCGCAGCAGTCGCGGCTTGCTTAGCGTGCGCACGAAACAGATATCAAGCAGGCCATCGTCCATGCGCGCTTCGTGAGTAAGTCGCATGCCTTGGCCGTACTGTGGCCCGTTACCGGCGGCGATCAGAAAGCCAGGCTCGTCCATGCGCGTCTCCCAACGGCCATCTACTTCGACGGACACTTTGATGTGCGGTGGACGAAAGCTGCCCAGCACTTGCAACAGAGCGATCACATATCCGCCATGCGCGCGCAGCCATCGAGGCTGTTTCAGCGTCAGGCGGTTCACAGCCGCATCCAGCCCGGTGCCCGCGATGCAGCCAAAGAATGTGGTCCGGGCGACCTCGCGTTCGGCCTCAGCCAGGCGGCGCAGCTGCGATTGCATGATGCGTGGGCCCAACTCTTCCTTGGCTCCCGATGAGGGATCGCGCCGCGGGCCGTCAGGCACGAAGTGCAGCGACTCCAGCGACTCGTCCTGCCACGGAACATCGACTTCGTCACCGGACTTGGCACGCTGGTCGAGTGGCTCAATGGTTCCCAGGTCAATGGCGCGGACGTTGTCGCCGGACCTACAGAAGCGCTGCCATGCGGCGGAGGCATCCTCCACGCCTTCGACGCCGATGGATTGCGCGAAGTCGTTGGCGCTGCCCAGCGGCACGATCAGCGTGGGAATCTGCTTCAAAGCCAACCCGCCAAGATGACGATGGATGGTGCCGTCGCCTCCAAAGATGAGCGCCGCATCGGGCTGGTCGGTGGGATCGAGTTCGTTGCCGGTGAAGAGGTTGACCCCCGGCAGCTCGAATGGCCGGACGTTGTGCTCTTTCGCGACAGGTCCAAGAAGGGCAACAGCGCGCACCGCGCTACTTTCGCACATGCAAGCGCAAATGCAAAATGAGCGGCAATTCGATCCTCCCTCGTTGTCATCCCGACCGAGGCGAAGCATCTCAAGCTTGTCATCTCGACCCAGGCGAAACATCTCAAGCTTGTCATCTCGACCGAGGCGAAACATCTCAAGCTTGTCATCTCGACCCAGGCGAAGCACCTCACGCTTGTCATCTCGACCGGAGCGAAGCGGAGTGGAGAGACCTGCTTTCTCCGACGGCACCCGCGAAAACGCCTCCATAAACCTTGTCATCCCGACCGTATCCTTCCCAAAATTTGTCATCCCGACCGAGGACTTCAGTCCGAACGGAGGGATCTGCGGTTCTCTCGCTCCTGCCGTCAGGTAGGTCCAAGGTGGCCAAATAGCCACTGACCCCTAGCCCCCTGATCCCTGCCTGCAACCCCCCTCCCCCTCCTCCTCGCAAAATATTGAAAACAATGACCCACCTCAGCAAAAATCCAGCCAAAATATTGTATTCAAAAGACTTATAGGCAAAATCTTGAGCCGCAAGCACTTAGTGGCCATAGCTAGCAGGTCATCGCGGTAGCTAAGCACGTCAGAGCCCGTGTAAGCACTCAGCTTCGTCTTCGTCGCTGCCGCAAAACCCGCGGAAATCGAGCCCGGTAGCCGGGGTCCCCGGTTCGCGCTGCTTTTGCGCGAATTGGGGTGGGGGAGGGGGGGAGTAGAGGTGAGGGAGTCAGCCCAGGATGGAGCGCAGCGGAATCCTGGGTGTGGTCGAAAATGAGATTGAGTCCCGTAGGGACGGCACCCCTCGCACACAGACTCGTCAGTGCTGGGTAACGCATGCGGTTGAACCGAATCCCGTAGGGACGGCGCCCTGCGAAAACGCGGTCTGGCAATTTCACGGTCGTCACTCCACGATCCCTAAGCGCGAATGAAGCCACGCTGTTTCCTGTCCACTATCCACTAATCACTATCCACTGCTTCGCTGGCCGCAGACACAAATGGGCAGGAGCGCCGGGCGTGGCGGATCCTGCCCTACACGGAAAGTATGGTTCTGCTCGCTAACCTAGTCAACTTACGAAAGTAACAATCGGCGCACCTATTTCGCTTCCCCTCCCGCAATGGGAATCCGCATTTCTAATCTCTACCGGAACACTGGACGGCAATTTTGTCCCCGCGGGTTGAAAAAGCAATCGGACGCGCCAGCCAAAGTAAAGCAGCCCCACTCGCCTGTCGTCCCGAGCCAGCGAGAAACTCCTTCAAGACCGCACCAAGTAGGCATAGACTCGGTTTAGCTCTCGTGACCATCAAGGAGTACGCAGTGAAAGTATCTGGCCTTGCTGTGCTCTGTCTTGCTATTTGTCTTCCGACATTTGCTCAAAATCAACCCGCTCCCGAGCCATCCACAACCGACAAGCCGCGCGTCTTCATTACTGACAGCCAATCGTGGGAGATGTCCGGCGCGGGCGGTGGCGCCAACGGAGCATGGGGCGCGGAGACCCATGGCGGAGCACGCCCGCAAACGGCGGAGATCATCAAGACCTTTGGCGAGCGCTGCCCGCAGGTCATGGTGAACAACAAGCAGGACATTGCCGACTACATCGTGCTTCTCGACCACGAAGGCGGTAAGGGAGTGTTGCGGCACAAGAACAAGGTCGCGGTTTTCCAGAAGGTTTCGGGAGACGTTGTCGTAAGCCACTCCACGATGTCGCTGGGCGGCTCGGTTCAGGATGCGTGCGAAGGAATCGAAAAAGATTGGTCGGCCCACGCCGCACAGATTCAGGCTGCTGTTGCCAAGCCTGCCGCTCACGCAGCGACAGTTGTTCCCGCATCCGAGGCATCGAGCAAAAGCGCGGATGGTACCACTCAGAAAATCAGCGTATTCTCCACGCCAGAAGCCGCCGATATCGAGATCGACGGCAGCTTTGTGGGGAACACGCCCTCTATGGTCGAGCTAGCTCCGGGTGATCATGTAGTGATTGTCAAGAAGTCCGGCTACAAGCCGTGGGAGCGCAAGCTGAAGGTCAGTGGCGGAGAGATCAAACTTACGGCAGAGCTAGAGCAGTAGGGCGCAAGCGGCCCTACCGTCACTTAGCGGGGTGGCCTTTCATGAAGGCCGCAACATCTTTCGCGAACTTATCAGCTTCGTTTTCTTCGACCAACTCATGCTCCACCTGCAGGTGGTCGGAAAGCAGCCGTTTCGCGCTCTCGTATTGCTTGATATGATTTTTTCGTGTGGGTCGTCCGAGGAGAAGATAGAGTTTGCCCATCTCCGGGTTGTTTGCTAGGGCGGTGCCAATGCCGAGATACTGAGTCGCTTTGTTCTTAAGGGACTCCGGGCGAATATAGTCGAACGATGCCGACTCCAAAACGTGCCACCGGCCGTTCTTGAAAGCACGTTCGAAGCTGTACTCAAGATCTTCTGCCCGGAATGTCTTGGGTTGTAGCCGCTCCAATATTTCCTCGTGCTTGAGTGGCTGCCGGAATACGTTCCAAACCGCTTCGTCGTCACGAATTGGGGACTGTTCCCTTTCGTATTGGGAGCTTACAAATCGAGCGAATATCTGTTCCAGTTCACTCGCCGGGTCATGCGTTATTCCCGCGAGCACTTCTCCTAATTGAAAACTCATGCCTGCGTCGGGCATTAGATTCTGAAGCACAGCCTCAAAGGAATACGCCTCCGGAAACAACTCTTGGGCGCGCAATTTGTCAGCGAGTCGTTCCACCGAAAGCGACAGTCGGTTTACGAAGCGACGGTAGTGCTCACCCTCGAACCGCGCAAACGCTTTCGAGAGCCTTCCGTAACTACTGTCAAATTTCGCATCCATTAAGTTTGCGTTCCTGCAGCACAGGATGACGCCCACGTTTAGACACTCACCGACAGCAGGATTGTGCACATATCTGACCACAACATACTGGTAAGGCTGTATGTTCATATCAAGCTCCCCTCCAGCTCAAGCTCGAATTGGTCAACGTGAGATCGGATCGCAGAAATGTGAGAGCGAACCCTAGTCGCGCAGCCCGCCCAAGCTTCAGATACCCCAGATGTTACATCTAACAGTACTTCGTCGGTCAATTGCCGCACAGAATTCTTGTTTTCTTGCCAGGTGAAAGAGCCTTTCCGACTGAGTAGTCGGTTTTGACATAGATGCGTACTTGCGATGCCGTGTTTGGAAACCTCCCATGGCAGTTGTTGCATTCCAATTAAGTGTAAAAAGCTGAAACACATATCGAAATCAAACGCAATTAGGTGAGAGCCCTTCATCGCGCAGTTGGGTCGCGAGACAACCCGATCCGGGTTCTGCACGGCAAGATCAAACCCATACAACAGCGCGAACTCCGCAAGTTCCTCGGACGTCCACAATGCCTCAGCCGGTGGAGATGCAAAACCATCACGAAAAAACTCGCACCCTGCGGCATTGCCAGGTCTGATCTGATAGCCGTGCTTGGTCAGTATTGGGTTTACCGCCTCGACAAAAGCTTGTGAAATCCGCACCACGGCAGGTTCTGGGGTTTGAAGACCATACTGGCGGGCCAAGAGATTTCCGAGGAGCTCTCGTTCGATGTAGCTTTCGTCAACCTCTGGATTGCCGAGTGCCTTCACAACAAACTCACTCCGACTCGGGGCTTTGAGAACGCCTGAATCGAGAAAGGTCGCTTCACCGATTTCTTCACACTCAAGAACCATCGGCTTTGTGCGACCATTCTCCAAAACACGACCGAACCGCATCGCCTGCCAGTGTTTTAGCATGAGACCGGGATTATACAGCCGCTGGCGTACGGAGGTTCCCGCGGGTGGCTCAGGCAAGGACACCTCTGTGATGCGGGTGCCTGGGGCACCAACTCTTCACTGCGCAGCAAGACGTGACGACTATTCGCCGCCGGCCACCCGATCCAGCAGGGCAAGCGTGTCGGGATACTGGTTGACCAGCCGCAGCAGCACGGTAGCCTGCGCGTTGGGTTTACCACGGCCCTGTTCCCAGTTCTCCAGAGTGCGAACGTTGGTGTACAGCTTGCGCGCGAAAACTCCGCGCGACAGCTTCAGCTTTGCCCGGGTTTTGCGGACAAATGCCGGGCTCACCTGGCGAAGCGGCTTGGCTTCCAGCTAGTAGCTGCGCAGCGTGATGTTCCGCTGGCGCTGCGCCGGCATCGAGTGCACGCCCTCCATCAACTCGTCGAAGATGTTTCGCTTTGCCTTCATCGTGTTCTCACGCACTTTCGCTCTGTTGACATCCTTAGTGTGCCGCCCCTGAAGGGGCTCGACTATCGTATTGCAGCCTACCCAGCGCTGAAATTGGATTATTCACGAGGAACTCACGCTTTGAAAGGGCACGGCTTCAGAGGCTGCTGAAAAAGTCAAAACCGCAGATCCCTCACCGACTAAAGTCGGTTCGGGATGACAAATATAAAAGACTTACGACGGCGTACCTAAAGGTACGCCCCTTCAAATGCGGCCGGAAGCGAGTTTTTCAGCAGCCTCTTCAGCCGTGCCGTCACGTGAGCGTGGAGCGTTGGGCTTTAGCCCCTGAGGGAATTCGCAGTTCGTGTCAGCACCGAAGTCCCTCAGGGGCTAAAGCCGCCATGATGAGAGCAGCTTGCGACACGGCTGAAGCCGTGCCCCTTCAAAGCTTGCTGCCTTCTGCCGGGAGGACACCTGAATGATCCAGCTGAAGCGCTGGGCTAAGCTGGTTCGCGCCTACGGCGCTCGGTCTAGCTAGGGCGGAGGAATGCCCGCTCGCCCTTAGAAAATTCCCTCTTTCTCCAAGTCCTTCACCACCACTTTGACGACGTTGTTGATGGTCTTCTTCGCTGAACTGGGGTTGAAGGTGTCGCTGAGTCCTGTCCAGACTAGTTCTCCCTCGGGCGTCGCGGTGGCGTAGAGATTAGTCTCAATGCGCACCTTCTTATCTTCGCGCAGGTAGTCTGGAGTGTAGACCTGCCGGTAAGCAACCGGATAATAGCCGTAGAAAGAGTTGTAGTAAGGATAAGGAACGGTGTAGGCGGAGCCGGGAACATAGGTCACGCTATGCTCCACGTTCACCATTCGAGTAATCATGACAGCCTCGATGTGGTGCTCGCGGATCTGTGCCTTCAGGTAGTTCATGTCCAGGTTGGACGATTCCGGCCGCAGCAGGATGGAATGTCCCGGGATGACCTCAATTCCGTCGCGGGTAAGTTTGCTGGCCAGAGCGTCCTCGAAGTCGGAACGAAGGGCCGGGTCTTCGCTCATGCCGATGACCAGCACTTTCCTGAAGCGGTGTCCGGAGTAGCTGGGATTCTTGACGCTGGCCACCAGCTTGGCGGAGTTGCAGCTTCCGATTGCCGATGCGGTAAGCAGGACGGCAATCACCATCGTGAATTTTTTCAAGCGGTGCTCCTGACGGTTCTACGGACTATTTCTTGCACCCTGTGCTCGTGCTCGCGGAAACGGGTGACAGCGGCGTCAACTTTGCAGCGGTCAGCATCGCGTTGAACGACACCAGGTCCTGCTCGCTTAACTGCCGCCAGCTTGCTAAATCTTTGTCGAGAGCGTCGCAGCTTTGCTGCACCGCCGAGCGCACCGCATCCGCCGGACGAACGTCGGCGCTCTCCACGCTGAAGATCAGCCGGGTCAAATCGCGGTTGACAAGACCGAAGCCCGGAGCGGCCCTCGTTCCTTTCTGGACGGCGTCTATCTTCTTGTCGAGGGAAGCAGCCGCGTCTTTCGCCTGCTTCAGCCCCTCGCCAGTGAGGGACTTCTGCCGCTCGGTTAATTCCTTGCGCACGGCCGCAACCTGCTGGTAGGCATCGTAGCTGGCCTTCATGCCGCGCGTAATTTGTTGCGCCAGGTCGAGTTGCTCCGCGAGGTCCGATGGCAAAGCGTGCACACGCGGATCAAGCTCGATGGTCAGGGGTTGCCGCAGCATCTTATCTCCGACGCGCAACTCTAACGTGTAGTTTCCCGGCACCACCAGCGGTCCCTGAGGCTGCACGCGCGGAGTTTGTTCGGCGATGGCATGATCGGCCAGAGTGTATTCGGTATAGGCCAGCAGTTCGCCGTTATAGCCATACGGAAGAGATAGCGGCGCCGGATAACGGAGGTCCCAGGCGAATCGATTTACACCTGCTGCTTTCGGCAAGGCCGTAGCCGGCGCAAACCAGTAATTGGGCGCGTTCGCCGGACCCAGGTCCGGAGACTTCGCTTCACTGGAGAATTGCGCGACCTCGCCACCCTTGTCGTCGTAGATGGTCAGCGCGATTTCACCGGCCGGCGCCGACTTCAGGAAGTAATCGAGGATTGCTCCGTCGGGCGGGTTCTGCCCGGCAGGAGTCTCGACCGGGTAAGGCGTGTCCTCATAATTGTCCCACCGCACCCGCACGGCGGTGGCCGGGCGAAACAGATGAGTATCGCTGGCTATGACTTGCGGGCTGATCTCGCGCAGCGGCGTGACATCGTCCAGGACCCACAAGGCACGACCGAAAGTTGAGACGACCAAATCGTTCGCATGTACCTGGAGATCGGTCACCGGCGTCGGCGCCAAGTTAAGTTGCAGAGATTGCCAGTGGTCGCCATCGTCCCATGAAACGTAAACGCCGGTATCGGTTCCAGCGTAAAGCAGCCCTTTGCGCTTGGGATCCTCGCGCACCACGCGCACCATTTCGCGCGCGGGAAAGCCGTTGACGATCTTCTGCCAGGTGCGGCCGTAGTCATGAGTGCGAGCCACGTATGGGGGCGTGGACTCCCGCGTAGCGCCTACCGCGATGTAGGCGGTGGCAGCATCGTGGTGAGACGCTTCGACCACCAGGATCTGGGTAGGCTCGGCCAATCCCGAAGGCGATACGTTTTGCCAGGTTGCTCCTCCGTCGCGAGTGAGCTGGATGATGCGATTGCTGGTACCCGCCCACATCACGCCGGCTTGCGCGTCGGACGCCGACAGCGTGGTAAGAGCAGGCGGACGCGGCTTGTCGGGATCACGCTTCCCTTCCGGTTCGTCCTTCTCTTGATACCCGGTTAAGTCGGGGCTGATGGATTGCCAGCTCAGTCCGCTGTTTGAAGTCTTCAGCACGAACTGCGTGCCCAGATAAAGCGTGGACGGATCCTGCGGCGAAAATACCAGGGGCGCCATCGATGTGGTCCGATACTTGTCACCCTTCTCGAACACGGTGGCGATTTGACCTGTGGCTTTATCGAAGCGGACGACGGAGCCATACCATCCGTTGCTATAAATCCAATTCGGATGGAGCGGATCGGGAGTAATAAATGCATATTCAAAGCCACCGATGGAGTACCAATCCTGGGCCAGGATCTCCCCATAGTCGCTGCGGCTCAGAACGGCTGCGGTGCCGCTGTCCTGCTGCGCCCCATAGACGCGATAGGGGAACGCATTGTCGGTGGAGACGTGATAGAACTGCCCGGTCGGCTGGTTGTACCAGGAACTCCAACTCTTGCCGGCATCAACGCTGATAATTGCGCCTTGATCGACCCCCAGGATCATGCGCGCTGAGTTTTGCGGATCGATCCATAGAACATGAAAGTCGTCGCCGCTGGGAGCGCCAACGTAAGCTTCGAAGGTATGTCCGCCATCCGTGGAGCGGTAAAGAGAAGTCTGCGCCACGTAGAGAACATCAGGGTTCTTCGTGTCAACGAAGATTCGGCTGAAGTACGCACTGCCCAGCACGCGAGGGTCTTGCGTGGACTGCTGCCACGTTGCTCCGCCATCGTCCGAACGGAAGAAGCCCTGCTCCACAATCGCGTACAGGCGGCGGCCGTTGGTTCCGGGAGCGACGGCGATGCCCAATCTTCCCCAAGCTTTCTCCGGCAGCCCTTTGGTCGCGAGAGGATTCCAGGTTGAGCCGGCATCTACTGACTTGACGATCTCGGAGGTAGCAGCCACCTCGGAGTCGCCGGAGCCGGAAGCAGGCCGGTACAGGACCGCATACAGCGTATGCGGATCGCTGGGATCGGAGCACATGTCGACGACGCCGAGCGTGTCGTCGTTCGCAAGCACTTTGTTCCAGGTCTTGCCGCCGTCGGTGGTCTTGAAGATTCCACGATTGGCGGTGCGCGCCGATGCCGGCAGCGGTAACCACAGAATTCCGAATCCTATGGAATTGCCGCCCACGATAACGGTGTCGGGATTTTGCGGGTCGACGATCACCGCCTGGATAAATGGTACATCCTGCAAGCCGGCGCTGCTCCAAGTTGCGCCTGCGTCGGACGACTTGTACAGTCCCTTGCCTACTGTCTGCTCGCCCGTCCCGGCGTAGATGACGTTGGAGTCGGATGGCGCCACAGCCAGCGCTCCAATGGACGCCACCCCTTCCCGGTCAAAGATCGGGCGCCAAGTTTGTCCGCTATTGGTCGTCTTCCAGATTCCGCCGCCCGGCGTGCCGAAGTAGTAGGTGTCGGGATGGCCGCTTACACCGGCTACCGCCGTAACTCGTCCGCCTCGAAAGGGGCCGATCAGCCGCCACTTCAATGCAGAGAATTGGCCGCTGTCTACCTCTTGCGCCCGTGCTACGGCAAGCGGCAAAACGGCCAGCATGGCAATGATAATGATAAGGAGCAGGGACCACAGGGTTGGCTCACGCCGGGTGCGCGTCACGTAGATTTATTTCTCCTGTTTGGCAAGGCTAGCACGAAGATTATTCATGATACGGGAAGCCCCTGAAGCCGCAGCCTCCGCCTGCCGATAGAAACTATGCGAGGTATTCCCCAGTAGTTTGGGGGAGGGTGAATATGTCGCCGGAGGGGATCGCCATTCCAGGCAGGTATGGAGGTTCCCTTTCGTATCATGTGCCCTCGGTTGCTGCAACTGCTTCCGGTGCGCGCCTCACGGCCGGTAGCACGACCCAGAAAAGCATACCTACCAGCACCGCAATAACGATCCAGCCTTGCAGTTGTAGCCAGGGATTGGGCTGCGCCAACAACTGCATGGTGCCGCTGCGGAGACATGCCACCGTCAATAGGGCGAGCGCATACGCCAGGTAGTTGCGACGCGCGAAGAAGAGGCAGAATATCGCCGCGCAGCACAGGCCAAGCAATGCCATGCCGTACTGCAAAGCGAACTCGCCCAGTGTACGCACGTCGGAGGGAGCGAAGGCAGCCGCCGCTAACAGACCAGCAGGAATAGCCATCCAACGCTTCGGCAGCATTTCGAGCATTTGCACGATCACCGCCAGGCCCGCCGCGTAAGTGAGCACGCTAGTTAGCGCCGCCGCTATTACCGACACAGCCGGCACGGCACTCACGATGAGGTCGGGCGCTCCGAAGCCATACAGCGCCTGGGCGTGGAAGCGGTCCATCAGCACGGTCTGAAGTTTATTCAACAGCACTACGAGGCCGACGGCGAAAGATGTCGCCACCACCGCATCAAGGCCGCACAGCCTTCGGGCCGCAACTCGAAAAGTCGTAACACTCTCGGGATAGAACGACAACAACAAGCCGGACATCACCGTGTACATCAGCACGCTGAAGACCAGGCTAATGGCCAAGCCAATCCACAACGTCGCTTTAAAGGTCGCAAGCGGGACGGCGCTGTCGTAGGCCTTGAACGCAAGCTGGAACGTCAGCAACCGTCCCACCAGCCCAAACAGCGCCAGCGGTATCGCCAGCCGAACCGCGAGGCCCCAGTTCACCAATCCCTTGCGGATTCTTAAGATCAGCAACCATAGCCCGGCGCCACCGATGAAGCTGGCCACAGCAATACGCACGGTGAGCAACGCAATCGACAACGCATTCTGGCGCCACCGTGAGCGCGAGTAACTCTCGGGAATCTTCCATCCCGACCGAATGGAATCCACCTTGTCGCCCGCCATCTCAACCGTCACGCGAAAATGCGCTTCATCGACATTGCGGGGGTCGCCGGGCTTCGCCTCCCACACCAGCGTGTGATCGCGACGCGCCTTCATTTTTTCGGACGTTGATTCCTTCAAGTCCATCGCGCTGACGTCCCATCCCATCGCGGAAGCGAACGCTACGGCGATAGGCCGGGCCTGCTCATCCGTGAGGTCTGCGCCCGGACGGTCTTCCGCGATGGTGTGCTCGAATCCCAGTATCTTGCCGCTTTCAGAATGCACGGAAACCACGTTTTCTTCTTTGTCGAGCGGACGGTAATAGCGCACCAGCCAATGCTGGATCGGGCGGTTGAGTTCGATAAGTTTTGAAGCGGCGCGCGAAGGCAGTCGTTCGAGAAGGTACTTGCCGGCAAGAGCGTCATCGTTCCAGTGGCTGGCTGGAAATACGACGTGACGATAACCACTGGTTTCAATGCCGTGTTGCCGGAGGAAATTATCGGCCGAGGCCAGCGCTTGGTTCGCCCCGATCTTGTATCCCGGGGACGCGCCGAAACGCTCCATGTGGAGAAGCGACGAAAGCATCGCGACCACGAAGACCGCGACACCAACTACGCGCAGCCGGCCGCTAAGTGGGCGACATTCGGGGAGAGTGGCATCAGCAGTGACGGCATGTGGCGTCTCTTCCGGCGGCCTGCCCGCCACCTCGGTCGCCGTTTCGCTCGCATTGGTGAGTCCCGTCTCAGGCTCGAAGCCGCCCCGTCGCAGGTAAGCCACCAGCGCGATCAGAACAGGGACAACCATGATGCCGGCGCTGGCTGCTCCGGAAAGCTGGAAGTAGAGGCTGTGCGAGCGCAGCAAGAGCAACGCACCGTACAGGGCATCGACGGAGTAATGCCACACCAGTGTCGGCAGAATTCCCCAGCGCAACATGATTGCGCCCAGCACGATTCCGCCCAGCCCGACTTCCAAGCCGCGAATGTAGAACGGCTGTTGCGGATAGGCGGAGTGACCGAATCCCCAAAGGAAGGCCGCGAGCACCAGCGCCGCAATGACGGAGCGCACCAGCTTTCGCAGGAACGGGATGGCGAACATGCGGAAGAGGAACTCTTCGGAAACCGCCGGCAGGAAGCCGCCAAAAAGAACGAACGCCCACGGAAAGCGCGTGTTGAGCAAATCGGAGTACGGCACGTCGGCCGGCGACCACGCTCCGAAGCGGTAGGCCAGCATGTAGAAGGCGATTTGGTAGGCGACGAACGCGCCGGTGAGCGACAGCCCCAGGATGGTGCCGAGGAAGAAGCTCTTGGTGCGTATTCCGCGTGGACTAAAGAGATTGCCCAGCGAGAGTTTATTAGCGAAGGCCGCCCGATAGACTGGCTCGGCTCCTGCGGTGAGCACAAACAGCAGGCCCCCGGCGGCCACCGCCTCGAGTAGGCTTTGCAAAAACTGGCGCGCCACGAAGCTGCTGTAGGAATCGGTTGTGGGATAGCCGAACTCGCGCAGCGGAAAGCCGTTCCAACTGGCCAGGAACGAGAGCACCGCGCCGATGATGCCCACCCATCCCGCGCGGCCCCACTTCACGTCGTGGATGCGCACCCGCATCGCGATGTTGACCAGCATTCCAACGAACAACGCCAGCACCGCTGCGGTATCGACATACTGCGCCATGTCGTTGCGGGAGCGCAGCCGCTCGTAATCGCGCGACCATTGGTCAGGTACCTTGAGATACTCGCCGTAGCTGCCCGGCTCGTTGCCCAGGATGGTCACTTCCACGCGATAGGTGGCGTCCTTGAGATCGAAGTCGCGCTCCTTCCAGGTGAAGACCTGATCGGTGCGGGCGGGACGCGAAATGCTGGAGCCCTCCACGAATTCCAACGTAGACAGATCGCGGTGGAACTCGGTCTTCAGGAATTTTTCGGCCATGGCCCGCGCCTGCTCGGGGGTCAGACTCGGCCGCGCGGCATCCTCCGCAATCTCGTGTTCGAAGCCCACGATTTCGCCGCGGGTCGTGACTTCGACGCGGTATTCCTCCTTTTGCTGCGGCCGGAACCAGCGATAGGCCCAGCGCCACAGATGAAGTCGCGTCCCCATAATCTGGTTGGCGCGCTCCAAGCCGACTTCACGTTCGAGAAACGTCTTGGCCTCGTCGTCGAAAGTGAACCGCGACGCCTGGCGATAGTCGTTTACCCGGTAACCGCGAGTCGGCGAGGAACTTGCCGGCAAGCGACGACGCGCCCTGTCGGTTCACGCGAAAATCAATGGAGGCTTCGGGGAACGCGTAGTGATAATTGCGGACGGCGAACCAGACCGTGCCGGCGAGCATTGCCAGGCAGATGGCGATGAAACGAAAATCGGAGGCGCGAAGGCGTTCAGGCATAGGTCAGTACAAGCTGAGCAACGGAAAGGCATCGGCGTTCTGCATCTCGAATGCCGCCAGGCGTTGCCGAGGCTGAAACTGATTCCATTGACATCGGTGAACCTCAAGAGGATAGCACCGGGGCGAGTGATGAATGGGAGCGGGCGGGCGGAGAAGTCTCTTTAAGGGCTATGGCACTACCTTTGGTGTGAGCCCCCTGCTTTTAGCAGGGGGAGTTGGACTTCAGTCCAGCGGAAAAGAGGTCAATTTAGAAATGGGCTTTATGGTAGTGCCTCCGTTTGAATTCTGGTCGGTGAATTTCGGTAGAGCGGACCTTCAGGTCCGCGTCAAGGCACCTCTCTTCCAGGCTGAGCCCCGGCAGGGGCGGCAGGGAAGCGGGTTGGAAAAAATAAGCTCCACCCCACGGAACGGGGATGGAGCTTTCGTTTCTTAACCGCAGCGGACGAACTAGCGCTTCGACTGACCGCGAGCCAGCTTCTTGACCTTGCGTTTCGCCGAGCCGCGGGCATAGGTGCGGGGCGCTTTCGGGGCGGCTTTCTTGCGCGCGGTGCGCTTCAGCTTCTTGCGTTCCGCTTTGTCGGTAGTGCTCTTGGTATTTGCCATGAAGTCTGCGTTCCTTTAATTGACGGGCTTACGCCTTTTCCAATTGGGCGTATTTTTCGACCAGCTTTTTCAAACCGAATCTAGGAAATTGTACCGTAATCTTCGCATCTTCCCCGTCTCCCTCGCGCTTGTAGACCGTACCTTCGCCGTATTTTGGGTGACGGACACGTTGTCCCGGCCGGAATCCGGTGCGTCCCACGGGCTCGGAAATCTCGACTTTGGGCCGCGAAAACTTCTTCCCTCGCGAGGCAAAGAACTCCGCGATGTTATCGATGGAATTATAGGTTGGACCACCATAGCGGCTGCGTTGCGACACATTGCGACGCTCGTGGGCCGGACGTTGATCTTCATCCTCGTAGGCGTAGTGCCTGCCCGTGGAGTGATCGCCGCTGGACGCATATGCTGGCCGCCGCGGCGACCCCAAGTCCTGCAACAACTCTCGGGGAACTTCCTCAAGAAATCGTGAGGCCACGCTCGGCTCGGGCATGTCGGTGCCGTAGCGCCGCCGGTATTGCGCACGCGAGACAATCAGCGTATTCATGGCCCGCGTCATGCCGACGTAACACAACCGCCGCTCTTCTTCGATGTCGTCCGGCGCCAGCAGCGTGCGCGAGTGGGGAAACAGTCCCTCCTCCAACCCAATCAAAAATACCAGCGGAAATTCCAGCCCTTTGGCCGCGTGCAAAGTCATCAATGTCACGCGCGAGTTTTCATCGTAATCGTCTGCGTCGCTGACCAGAGCCGCATGGTCCAGGAACTCATTCAAGGTCTCGCCGCGATCACGCGAGTCCATGGCCGCATTCACCAGTTCGTGCAGGTTCTCGATGCGGGCCAGCGATTCTGGGGTGTCCTCCTGCTCAAGTTGCTTGACGTAGCCAGTACGGTCGATCAGAAACTTCAGCAGCTCCGCCGTGACGCGATCGCCGGGAGCGCGGAAGCCTTCGACTTTCTCCTCTGTGGTCTCGGGAGATGCGGCCTCGTCCGCGAAGGTTTCGGGGGCAAACTCCGTAGCTCCGGTGGTTTCAAATTCTGCAGGCGAGAAATCCATAGCGTGCTGCAAATCTTCTTCGTCGCTGGCGAGCGCACCGGTTTCTTCTAGCTCGGCGGGAGTTGCAGTCTCGCTTACGCGGTCGCGGAAGGTCCCCAGATGCATGGCCCGCGCATCTTCAATCAGCTCTGTAAAACTGCGAAGCGCGGTCAAGGCGCGCAGGGGAAGAAGCTTGCGGTGAAGCACCTCATTGACCGCGCCCCACATAGACATACCCGTTTCCAGCGCGATGCTTTCGATGGTCTCCAGGGTGTTTTTGCCAATCCCACGAACCGGGGTATTAATCACGCGTTGCAGCGCAATCGAATCGTCCGGATTCTGGATGACCTTGAGGTACGAGATCAGGTCCTTGATCTCGGCGCGTTCGTAAAAGCTGAAGCCTCCCACAACGTGGTAGTTAAGCTGGTAGCGGCGCATCGCCTCTTCCACCAGACGGGACTGCGAGTTGGTACGGTACAGGACCGCCGCCCGTGGCGTCTCTCCGTTGTCGCTTCGGGCCTGCCGGAGATACTTATTGATGTAGTCGGCCGCGAAAAGGGCTTCATTCTCGCCGTCCGGCGCTTCGTAGTAGCCAATCTGGGCGCCGCCGCTGCGGTCGGTCCAGAGATTCTTGCCCTTTCGTCTGACATTGTGGGATACCACAGCCGAAGCCGCCGCCAGAATGTTCTGCGTGGAGCGGTAGTTCTGTTCCAGGCGAATGATGCGTGCCTCGGGAAAATCCTGCTCAAACTCCAGAATATTGCGGATGTCGGCGCCGCGCCACGAGTAGATGCTCTGGTCCTCGTCACCCACCGCGCAAACATTGTGTTCGCTGCCGGCCAGCATGCGCATTAGCTCATACTGGGGACGGTTGGTGTCCTGATATTCATCCACCTGGAGATAGCGATACCGGCGGTTGTAACGCTCTCGCGTCTCGCCGGAAGCCTTCAACACTCGCACCGCGTAAAGCAGCAGGTCATCAAAATCGAGAGCATTCGACTTGGCCAGCTCCTGCCTATAGACCTCATAAATGTGGGCCACGCGTTCGGTCTTGGGATCGCCCGACTGCAAGTAAACCTCTTGCGGGTCGAGCATATGGTTCTTGGCCCACGATATGCGCGAAAGCACATTGCGCGGCGTCAATTGCTTGTCGTCGATGCCGAGACGGCGCATGGCCGCCTTCACCACGTTCTGCTGGTCGGCCTCGTCATAAATGACGAAGTCTTTGCGGTAGCCCTTGCCGCCGATCTGCAGCGCCTCAATGTCGCGCCTAAGCATGCGCACGCAAAACGAATGGAAGGTGGAAATCAGCGGTTTGGCTAATGAGCGGCCGCCTACCAGCGACTCCACGCGGCTCGCCATCTCGGCGGCGGCCTTGTTGGTGAAGGTGACCGCCAGGATAGAGTCCGGCGCGACGCCGACACCTTCGATGAGGTGAGCGATGCGATAGGTGATGACGCGCGTCTTACCGCTGCCCGCGCCCGCAAGGATCAGCACCGGGCCGTTAACGGCCTCGACGGCTTCGCGCTGCTGCGGATTTAGCTGGTTCAGGTACGAGGACAATATCTTTACCACGGAGCCACGGAGGACACTGAACTAATCTTAACTAAAGTTCCTCCGTGATCTCTGTGCCTCCGTGGTAATTTCCACCCGCTTGCTTGTGGAATCAATTGGGTCTGCCGCTAACCGCCGGCGCGGCCATGGCGCGACGCGCCTTGCACTCGGCACAGGGACAATGCTCACGCAGAAACTCCCATGAATAGATGCCGTGCTGGTGGCCATCGTTCCACGAGAAACGAATGGCGTACTTACCTACCGGCTCAACCTCGGTCGGCCGCGCCGCCGCTTTGAACATAGGCAACGCCCCAGCGATGGGCTTGAGCGGATCACCCGGCTGGCGGCCGTCCTTCTCGCGCTCTTCGCTGCACAGCGCGCACGGACAGGCATCACGCAGGAACGGAAAACTGAACACGCTGCGATGCCCGTCCTTCCACTCGATGTCCATGCCGGTGCCGGTGGTGACGTTGACTTTGACGGATTTCGGATCTGCGACTGGGTCCATGATGATTGGCTCGCGACCTGCGAGGCCACTCTCTAGTATCGCAGAAAAGGCGGGTCACCACAGAGACACAGAGGTACAGAGGTGGGTGGTCTCGGATCAGTTCGTCAATGCCGGTTGAGAGGGCTGTTAGTACAAATGCCAATGTAACCACTATGCGGGATTCGTGGGGCTCTGGAGCTTCTGGAACTCCGCCTCGCTGACCCAAGTCACGTTGATGTACACATTGCCTTCCTCTGCGAACTTGTGGGCGAACTCTCTGAGATAGGCCAATGTTTCGCTTGCCGCCCGGTGCACGAACGAATCCCACGGTTCTTGATCTTGGCGATTTAGGCTCTGGAAGTAGGGCAGGCTCTGTATTGACCCATGGTTGGGAAGCCAAACCTCCGTTCCCAGAACTGCGTACCCATGGACTCTGAGCCATTCGACTGTGGCACTGGCCACTGGTGGCTGCCAAGCTGCTTCTTCCGAGGCGACGAAGGCCGCCGCAGCTAATTCAGATGGGAAACCGGGAGGAAATTCAACCGATCCCAGGTGCCTTTCCATACAAGCACTCTACCCGAAAGCAGGCCTGAAATTTCCATTTAGCTGGCGATAGCGGTCCATTTCGCCGCCGATTCAGCAAAGCCTCTCTTGGAATTTGAGGGTGCGCACCGGAGATGGTCTGTATGGCGGAGCACTCGGCAGCTGATCGCCAAGACCTTGATCTTTGGTTGCCTCGTGGCTCTGTGGCGAACTTTTCCCGCTACATCACGATCTCTTTCACCTGCCGGGTGATGGCATGCTGCATTTCTTCGAGGTCGCCCTTCACCAGGTTCAGGCCGTAGACGCAGGATTCGAACTCGCGCGCCAGTTTTGTGAAGAGCGGCGAGAGCCTAGCGTATTCGAACTGGTCGAACTTGGAGACTATGTAATAGCTCTCTTTCCCCGCGCGGATGAAATCGACGAAGTTTTCCAGGCGCTGCCGCCGTAAGCGGTAGTGGTTGACGCTCTCGGGAAACATTCCGGAGAAGAACAAGGTGTAATCGCCGATGTGCTTGCGGACCTGCCGCTCGCGGTCAAATGACGGCGCGGGTCCGTAAATGGGGTCGGCCTCCAACAACATCTCGCCTACATCATGCAGGGGACGCCCTCCCGCATCGCAAATCTTAAAGAGCTGCTGGCAGTCGCAGAATTCCGCCAGAACGTTGACGACGTAATCCTTCACCTCGGGATCGCGCAGTCCTATATCGCGGTCGAAGTGACGGTCGATCAATTCTGTGAATAACTGCTGCAGCGCGTGCGATTCTGGAATCATGGCCTGGGTGTTCGTCTCCTCCGGTTTTCCCCACCTCACATGTAGATGTGATGCGAGTTCATAACGCACTTCGCGTTCGAGAGCAAGCATTTCTTCGCGTGCCCCGTCACTTTGCAGGTTCGGGTTCCCACTCCGGACCCGCTGGCGGAGGGTTACGAATGGCTTGCTTACGCGAGAAGCATGTTCATTTTGATCACTGTTTATGCGGGTTTGGTTTGCTGCTCTGCCGGGCAAACGTTCACATTCCGGGCGGCTGTTAGCAAACGGCGGTGCTGGATGCCAAAATTTCAGGCAACCCGCGGATGTGACGGCGGAGAACACTTGTGGCACAATGCCCAGTCCTACGGAGGCAGTTCGATGGAACGCAAGAACATCTCAGGCAACTCTTCCTTATGAGCCCATCGTCGGTTTCTCGCGGGCGGTGAAAGTGGGGCCGTTCGTGTCCGTGGCGGGGACAGTCGCCACCGGGCCGGATGGCAAGATCGTCGGCGTGGGCGACATGTACGCCCAGGCGGTGCAGACGCTGAAGAACATCGGAAGCGCCCTGGAGCGGGCCGGGGCCAGCTTTCGCGATGTGGTGCGCACGCGTACCTTTGTAACCGACATCAGCCAGTGGGAGAAGGTTGGGAAGGCGCACGGCGAAGTATTTGGCGACATTCGCCCGGCCGCGAGCATGATTGGAGTTTCGGCGCTGGTCGCGCCCGAGATGCTGGTCGAGATTGAAGTGGATGCAATCATTGCTACGGAGATGAAGTGAGGAAGTAGGACGTAGCAATTAGCCATTGGACGGGTAGAGCGGCGCTTCAATTGGATTATTCACGAGGAACTCGCGCTTTGAAAGGGCACGGCTTCAGCCGTGCCGTCACGTGAGGGTGGAGCGTTGGGCTTTAGCCCCTGAGGGAATTCGCAGTTCGTGTCAGCACCGAAGTCCCTCAGTGGCTAAAGCCGCGATGATGAGAGCAGCTTGCGCCACGGCTGAAGCCGTGCCCCTTCAAAGCTTGCTGCCTTCTGCCGGGAGAACATGTGAATAATCCAGGTTCAGCGCCGCGTCGCGGGTGACTCTCTAGAACAGAGCCGGCTTTAGCCGGCGGCACTGCTGCACCGCACCGGTTACATTACTCCTTGGACTGCCCTGGTAGAGGAACGAAATGAAGTCATTCATCTGTAGCATCGTTGTCCTGCTGCTCTCACTGACCGCCATCGCCCAATCGAATCCTGCGACTACGCCGCAGGTCACGGTGATCCGCGCCGGGATACTGATTGACCCGCGATCGAACGAAACGAAACACAATCAGGTAATCGTGATTCGTGGCGACAAGATAGAGAGCGTCGGTGATGCAGCCTCGGCGCAAGTCCCGGCGGGCGCGAAGCTCATCGACTTATCCAATGCCACGGTGCTGCCAGGCCTGATCGAGTCGCACACCCATATCTTTCTGCAAGGTGAAGACCCAGCGCTGGGCGGCTACGACATTCAACTACTGAAGTTCCCGCTGGCGTACCGCGCGGCTCGCGCCACGGTCTCGGCGAGGCGCGCGTTGGAGCAGGGGTTCACCACCATCCGCGACATGGAGACCGAGGGCGCCGGCTACGGCGATGTGGGTATCAAGATGGCAGTTGACCAGGGCTACATTCCCGGGCCGCGAATCTTTACCACGACCCGCGGCATTTCCACGACGGGCGGCTATCCCCTGGAGGGTTATGCGCCGGAGATCCAGGTCCCCAAGGGCGTGCAGATCATCGACGGTCCGGTGGAGGCGCGCAAAGCGGCACGCGAACAGATGGACCACGGCGCCGATTGGATCAAGGTGTACATGACGCACCGATCGTGGACCGATAAAGACGGTCACCTGGTCTCGCAGCCTACGCTCACGGTTGAGGAATTAAAGGCCATCACGGACGAAGCCCATAGCTGGGGACGCAAGGTAGCCTGCCATGCATACAACGGTGAGGGGCTGCATCGCGCGCTGGATGGCGGCTGTGACTCCATCGAGCACGGGCTCGGGCTGGACGATGCGGCCATCGCGCAGATGAAGCGGCAAGGCACGTGGTACTGTCCCGACGATTGCGATCTATTACAAAGATTGGTCACCGGAAAATACGCCGGCCGGCCAGCGAGATCGCGCTCGTGCGAACGAACATGAGCAGTCCTTCAAGAAGGCTTTGCAGGCTGGGATCAAGATCGTGTTCGGCACGGATGTGGGCGGCTTTGCGTGGACCGAGCCGATCGCGCAGGAGTTCCCGTACATGGTGAAGTTCGGGATGACGCCGATGGAGGCGATCCGCGCGGCGACGGTGAGCCCGGCGGAGATGCTAGGCATGCCGGGACAGATCGGCGTCATCGCTCCGGGAGCTTACGCCGACGTGATCGCGGTGCCAGGCGATCCACTGAAAGACATCGGCGAATTGGAGAAGGTGAAGTTTGTGATGCATAACGGGGAGGTGTTCAAGCAGGAGTGAAGGCGCTCTTCGCTGTTCGCTCTTCGCCATCGGCAACTACAAAATTGATATCAAGCAGAAGGCCGACAGCAAGAGGCGAAGAGCGAACGGCGAAAAGCGAATAGCGGTTACCTCGTCACCTCCAGCGCAATCCCCTGCCCGTCATACACACGCTGGCCCGCTGCGGGTATGGTACGTACCACCATGCGGCTGAGCGTGACCGGGGCCTCCGCGGCAGCAGCGTCGCCGGCCGGAAGCGGTTGGCTGGCGATGTTTCCCACCTTTAGACCGGCTCCGACGATTTCGTTGATCGCGTCATCTTCACTGCGACCGACGAGGTCCGGCATCACGAACGAGTTGCGCTCCTCGGGCGCAGCCAACAGAACGCTGATCTTCGGTTCCGATACGTTTACCGCATTGGCGGGCGGACTCTGGGCCACGATCTGGTCGGTCGGACCACCGGGAATGGTTGCGGTGGCTATGCTTCCCAGTTCCAAGCCGCGGCGGCGAATATTGATCTCGGCGGCCCGCTCACTGCCTCCGATGAGGTCGGGGATGACGACGCGCTGCGGTCCCATGCTTTCTGCCACTCGAACCCGCCAGCCGCGCCGCACCTTCATGCCCGGCGAAGGCACCTGCGACATGATGCGGCCCTCCGGCACGTCGGAGCTGAAGAAACGGTCGCTGCGCTCTAGCACTAAGCCATGGTCGGCGAGCAACCGCTCCGCCTGGTTAGGAGCCATGCCAACCAATTTCGGAATGGTGGTCTGGCGGCCGTGGATGGCAAAGCGCATTGCCGTCAGCGCGGACGCCATGAACACGACGAACAGCACCAGCACGCGCACCAGATAGCGGAAGAAGCGGCGCATCAGTGGGCCTCGGTATCGCCCGGAGCGGGCTCGGGCGCCTCCGCCTTCTGAGCGACCGCATTGGGGCTAGTCGGCGGAGGAGCGGGGAAATCTTCCGATTCGCGTCCCACCAGAGCTACCCGCATAAAGTCCATCCAGATCGGCAACGCGGCGGCGGCGCCGGTCTCCTTGTTCCCCAAGGTCTTCTTTTCATCGAAACCCACCCACACGCCACAGGTCAGCGACGGCGAGAAGCCGACGAACCAGGCGTCGGTGAAGTCGTTGGTGGTACCTGTCTTGCCGCCCAGCGGATGCTTGAGCTTGCTGGCGGCAAAGCCAGTTCCATGCAGCACCACTTCACGCAACATGCTGGTCATGATGCGCGCGGTACGGGCGCTGACGACGTCTTTCACCTCGGGATAATTTTCCTCCAGCACGCGGCCGTCGTAGTCGGTGACTTTGCGAATGTAGCGCGGAGTCACGCGAACTCCGTCATTGGGAAAAGTAGTGAAGGCGGCCGTTTGTTCTGCCAGAGTGATGTCGGCTGCGCCGAGAGCTATCGGCAGATAGGCCGGCAGCGGCGAGGTGATGCCAAACTTGCGCGCGTACTCGATGACCGTCTTGATGCCGCCAACTCGCTCGGTTACCTTCAGCGCGGGAATGTTGCGCGACTCGGCCAGAGCATGGCGAAAGGTAATGACGCCTTCGAACTTGCCATCGTAATTATGCGGGGTGTAAGGACCGGAAGCGGTATTGAAGGTCACAGGCGCATCCAGCACCGTGTCGTCAGGCGTGAGACCCTGATCGATGGCCGCGGTGTAGATATATGGCTTAAACGATGAGCCCACCTGGCGCTCGGCTTGGACGGCGCGATTGAACTTCGACTGTTCGAAGTCGCGTCCACCGACCATGGCCTTCACGTCACCGGTCGAATTATCCAGCGCGAGCAGCGCCCCCTGCACTCCTGATTCCTGTTCCAGAGACACGCGGCTGTCGCGGCCATTCAGGGCAACGACTTTCACGTAGACAATGTCACCGGGGGTCAGGAACTGCTGCGGCGAAGAGTAGCGGGTCCACTTAAGTTCGACCGGTCCCAGTTGTGCCTCGTAGCTGCCAAACTTCACGGTCGCCGATTGCGAGTCCACCTCGGTAACCAAGGCGTGAACGTAAGTGTCGGGCGCGATGGTGCCGTCCCAATCGACATGGTGATAGGTCGCCAGCGAGTCACCGTTGGCGACGACGTTGAGCAGGTTGCCCTTCCATCCATGGCGCCGCTCATAGGCGGCAAGACCGTCGCGGACGGCTTGCTGGGCGGCCTTCTGCATCTCCAGGTTGAGCGAGGTGTACACCCGCAGACCAGCTTCATGGACTTCTTCGGTTCCGTACTTCTTCTCCAGGTATTGGCGGATTTCCTCCACGAAGTACGGGGCGATGTCGTTTGGTTCCGTTTGAACGTTGAGCCCCAGGGGTGCGCTCTTGGCGCGTTGCGCTTCGGCCGCGGTAATCTTGCCGTCCTCCAGCATATTGTTGATCACCAGATTGCGGCGGCGCAGCGCGCGCTCGGGATTGTTGATGGGCGAATAGGCGTTGGGAGCCTTGGGGAGGCCCGCCAGGACTGCGGCTTCCTCCAGGGTGAGGTCTTTAGCCTTCTTGCTGAAATAGAAGTTGGCGCCGGCTTCAAACCCGTATACGCCGTGCCCCAGGTAAATCTGGTTGGCATACAGAGTGAAAATTTGCGGCTTGGTGAAGCGCCGCTCAATCTGGATGGCCAGCATGACTTCCTGCATCTTGCGGCGGAAATTGCGGTCGGGCGAAAGAAACAGGTTGCGGGACAGCTGCATGGTCAGCGTCGACGCACCCTGGGCCCGGCTGTCGAGGAGGACGTCGCGCCAGGCTGCACCGAATACCCGCCAGACATCGACGCCCCAATGCTGCTCAAATTCCTTGTCCTCGGTCGAAATCAGCGCGTCGCGCAACACCTTGGGGAAGTCGTCGTAGCTGTCAATTACCCGCCGTTGCAGCGAGAACTGGCCGATCACGCGGTCCTGATCGTCATAAAGTTGCGTGATGGTGCTGGGCCGGTACTGTTCCAGTTCCGTTACCTGCGGCAGATCAGTGGAGTAGACCAGCAGCAGACCCGACGCCGCTCCTGTCGCTATCGCCACTACAATGAGCAAAGCAAAGAAAGCGTTGCCGACGAATTTGTGTCCGCCATTGCGCTCTTCGGCTGGGGCCGGGGAAACGGTCGAAGGCTCGGCAACATCACGATTCATGGCTGTGGAGGCTGGGCATCGTCGAAAGTCATTCACCACGGAGAACACGGAGTTGTGGCTCTATCGGGTTTGTTCTGTGATCTCAGCGCTTGATTTTTCCGTGGGAGCCGCAGCCCCATGTGATTATCAGAATAGCATTGAACAGCATGGCGCGAGATTGGCTGGCTTGGCACTTCTGGTGGTTCGAAACGGCTTGCCCGGTCATCCAACACTCGTATCCTCGATAAGACGAATTGGCTTAACCTGCTGGCTGAAAGCCGGCGGCTGAGAGTTAGCAACCATGGTCCTTAACGTCCTCAACCTCGGCCTGGTTTCGTACGAAACAGCGCTGCAGCTGCAGCGGACGCTGATGGAGTTGCGCAAAGCCGGCCGCGTGGAGAACACTCTGCTACTGCTGGAGCATCCCCCGGTAATCACGTTGGGCCGCAACGCGCAGTTGTCCCATGTACTGGCCTCACCCGAATTCCTGGCGCAGCGCGGCGTGAATTTATTCGACATTGACCGGGGAGGCGACGTGACCTTCCACGGCCCGGGCCAACTGGTGGCCTATCCCATCTTCGATTTGCGCAGCTTTGAGCCCAAGCTGGGGGCAGTGGAATTCGTCCGGCGGCTGGAAGAGGTACTCATCCGCACCTGCGGCGATTTTGGCATTGGCACGCAGCGGATTAAGGGGCTGACCGGGGTGTGGACCTACGCACTGCGCAACAAGCCCGAGGCCAAGATTGCGGCCATCGGCGTGCATATTTCCCGTGGCGTTACTACGCATGGGTTCGCGCTGAACGTGAGCACCGATTTGGATTTCTTCTCGCTCATCGTGCCCTGCGGCATCACTGGGAAGTCGGTTACCTCGATGCAACGGGAGTTGCAAAAACAGGTGACGCTGGAAGAAGTCGCTACCGCGGTGTCGCGCAACTTCGGGCGGGTGTTCCAGTCGCAAATGCTGTGGCTGGAGTCGCTGGACGACCTGCTGGCGCAAGCTGCTGCCGCGCCTAATCCTAAGCCCGACGCAAACCAGGACACCCCCACGCGGGCGCCTAAGCAGCTGCGAGATCTGCATGGTGACGGCAGCGAACTGGCTTGAACCTCACGAATTGTGGAACCCTGATGGTCTTGAGAACGTAACCTTGTTCGGCTAATTACAGGTCGGCTAGTTGCATTTGGCCATAGGACCTCAATCATGAATCGAAATCTTGCCGCTGTCCTATTTGGCATCGTGCTGCTTTGCCCAACCCTTCATTCGCAGGACAAGCCCGACAACTTTGCGCCTGCATCCCAATCGGATGGTTGGGCCACGGGCGACGCCAGCTCGGCTGGGCTGGATCGCCGTGCGCTGACGCGCATGGAAGCAGCCATCGCCGACGGTGAGTTCAAGAAGATCGGCAGCATTCTCATCGCACGTCATGGAAAGCTGGTCTACGAAGCTTATTTTGAGGGCGCGGGGCACGACTTGCGCGACACCCGGTCGGCGACCAAGTCCATCACCAGCATGCTGACGGGGATTGCGCTCGATCAGCATTTTCTGCCGGGACTGAACGCGAAAGTCGTCGGCTATTTCCCGGAGAAACAGCCACTCGCCAATCCTGATCCGCGCAAAGATGCGATCGCGGTGGAAGACGTACTCACGATGAGTTCCCTGCTGGAATGCGACGACTGGAATGATTTCTCGCGCGGCAATGAAGAACGTATGTACATCATCGAAGACTGGGTGAAATTCTTTCTCGATCTGCCCATCAAGGGATTTCCGCCGTGGAAAACCAAGCCACAGGACTCGCCTTATGGCCGCAGCTTCAGCTATTGCACGGCAGGCATCACCACTCTGGGCGGCGTGCTGGAAAAAGCCACGCACGCCAAGCTGGCGGGCTACGCCGGACAGAACTTGTTTGGGCCACTTGGAATTCAACATGTGCAGTGGGCTTACTCGCCTCTTGGGCTGGCGCAGGGCGGTGGAGGACTGCAAATGGAAAGCCGCGATCTTCTCAAACTTGGTCAGCTCTATCTGAACGGCGGCAGCTGGAATGGCAAGCGCATCGTACCGGAAAGTTGGGTTAGGACGTCGACACAGCCTCACGCGCAGATCGATGACCATACCAAGTATGGCTATCTGTGGTGGCTGAAAGACTTCAAGGCAGGAGAGCGTTCCCACTCCGCTTACTTCATGTCGGGCAACGGAGGTAACAAAGTCGCGGTTTTCCCCGATCTCGATATGGTGGTCGTAATCACCAGCACAAACTACAACACCAAAGGCATGCACGAACAGACGGAAAGGCTGTTGACGGATTACATTCTTCCGAGATTGTAGGGGCGCGATTCGCTTTTCGCTCTCCGCTTTTCGCTTTTCGCGTTTCGGAATTGCATGTAACGGTTGCTGCATTAAATAAGGCATCGGGATTGGATAAGACATCGCCGATGTCAGACGTGCCCTCGAACGAGACGGATCGCACAAGCGAAGAGCGAATCGCGAAAGGCGAAGAGCGAAAAGCGCCCTCTCCAACTTGCCTCGTCTGCGTCGTCCATTTATCGTTCTCTTACAACCTATGGCTCACAAGAAGCACCCCAAAACCAGCACTACAACGAAGAAAAAGACCAGCAAGGTTCCCCTTGCGCCCGGGTCGAATGGGCCGAAAACGCCTCGACCTATCGAGCAAGCCGACGGCTCGCCCAAACCGACCAGGACAGAGTTGTCTCCAGCCACTAATATTACCGACGATTCCGCCTCGTCGATGTTGCGTTCCTACAACATTCCCGACTACCGGCTGGAACGGCCGGAGTTTCGCATCTTCATGTCGGGGGAGGGATCGAGCCTGGAGTACCGCATCGAAGGCGATCTAAGCGCCACCCCGCCTCCCATCCGGGAGTCGAAATACCTCTCGCGCGAGCAGGCGATTGCCATCTATCGCTGGATGCTGCTGAACCGGCGCATGGAGGTGGCGCTGGAGAATCTGTACAAACAGGGCAAGGTGGTGGGCGGGGTTTATTTCGGACTGGGGCAGGAAGGCTGCTCCTGCGCTTCGGCCTATGCGCTCGGGGACGACGATTGGCTGGGACCGATGATACGCAACCAGGGCGCGATGCTGGTGCGGGGCTTCAGCGCGCGCGACATCATGCGTCAGTACATGGCCAAGGGCGACTCGCCTACCTGGGGACGCGATGCCTCTTCGCACTTCGGCGACTTCGAGCGGCGCAACGTGTGCGCTCCTATTTCCATGCTGGGCGAGTTGATTGGCGTGATGGCCGGCATTTGCCTGGGCGCGCGCTTGCAAGGCAAGAATGTCGCGGCGCTCACTTACGTTGGCGATGGAGGTCAATCCACCGGAGTGACCTACGAGAGTTTGAACTTTGCGGCGGTGCAGAAGCTGGGTCTGGTTCTGGTGCTGGAGAACAACCTGTGGGGCTACTCCACGCCCAGCGATATGCAGTTTTGCGTGAAGGACCTGGCGGAGCGGGCCATTGCATATGGCATTCCGGGCGTGATTGTGGATGGCACCGATCCGTGCCAGGTTTATGACGCGACTCACGAGGCTTGCGAGCGTGCCCGGCGCGGCGAAGGCCCGACGCTCATCGAGGCCAAGATGATGCGCATGAAAGGACACGCCATCCACGATGCCGCGCAGTACGTGCCGGCCAAGCTGTTCGAATACTGGCGCGCCCGCGATCCCATCACGCGGTTTGAGAACTATCTGATTAACGTAAAGCGCTGGATGATCACGGATGATAACCATAAGCTGATCGAAGACGTGGAGCGCGAGCTGGAAGCAGACCGGGACGCGGCGGTCGCTTCGCCGATGCCCGATCCCGAAACGGACAAGACGCATCAAGGGGTTTATTGCGATCCGTCGTGTCATCAGATCAAGCCGAAGTACGGAGCGGTGGTTGCGAAGCCGCGTGAGCAGGGATCAAGGGAATCGAAGACGGCCGAGGCCGCGGTGCATTTGAAGTAAGGCGGCAATTAGCAATTAGCAATTAGCTCTTAGCACCTAGCAATTAGCAACTAGTATCCTGAATCGGATGTTCGTTGAATAAAAGGGTCCTTGTATCAGGGCACGGCTTCAGGCGTGCCAAACAAAGCAAAAAAAGATCTGGGCTTTAGCCCCTGCAAAACAGGCCTCAGGGGCTGAAGCCCAAAAGATTGTTAGGCCCGTTGCGGCACGTCTGAAGACGTGCCCTGATACAGAGCGATTTATGAGATAGCTTGATAGCGTCTCTTAGCAATCGGCAAACAAAAACATCCCGATAAACCTTGCCGCGCGCCGTTAGCTCGCGAGTCATCCGAAATGACAGAGGGTTTGTATGGTTACATGAAAATTTTCTGCACAGCCGTGTTCCTGGCCTGTCTGTTAACAGTCTCATCCGCTCAAGTTCCGTTCATGAAGAAGAAGGACAAAGATTTCAAGACTCATGAACCCGATGCGGTTGCGGAGACGCTGCGCAGCGGTAATCCCGAACAGCGCAGCCAATTGGCGACCGAACTCAGCATCATGGCGCCGGACTCCTCCAATCCCTCCGCCAAGCCCAGCGCTCCTTGCCCGAGTTTCGACCGGGTTGACGAACGCCAGGTAAAGTTGCGGGCTGATGCCGACAATGCAGTCCTCATTGCCGATTCCGGCGAATGCGACTCGACCTACATCATTGTGTTCGACAAAGAGGCCAAGGGAGAATGGCGGCACGTACAAACCGTTCGCCTGCCCGCGCGCGTAGAGCATCCCGAGGTAAGCTTTGCCGAACTGGTACAGCCCGGCATCTCCGAGGTAGTGGTGCATCGTGAGACCACGCGCGATAGCGGTAGCGCGCAGCAGGAAAATTTCGTCATCCTGAAGCTGCTGCATGACCGGCTGGTTACGGTGCTGGATACGGTGGAGAGCTTTGACCTGGTCATGCCCAACCTGCCGGAGAATGATGCCGACAATGTCGAGCAATCGCAGCAATCGACGTTTACGGTGGCGAAAGGGGATGAGAACACCGGCCCGCGGATACGAATTCTGGAAAAGGCAGTGTTGAAAGAAAAGAAAGACACCTTCACGTTGTACCGTTACTGGAGCTGGGACCCCAACTTAGAGCGATTCCGGTCGACCGCCTACGATGGCAGCGATTTTGCGGAGTGGCTACCTCCCAAGAAGGCGGTAGCTGCAAAACCTCCTGCTACGAAAGCCGGAGGGGCCGCCGAAGAGAAACCAAAATAACGAGTAGTTGGCACAGGTTTGCGGGCCGGACCAAGGCCACTAGAACTCATCTCCTAAATCGCACTGACTGGTATCAGGTCGCGACTTTTTAGTCGTGCCGAACGAAGCACAGAAAAGGTTTGGGCTTTTAGCCCCCGGCAAAAACAGATCCCCGCAGGGGCTGAAGCCCAAGGCATTGTTGACCCGTTGCGGCACGTCTGAACAGGCTGCTGAAAAACTCTTCTCCGGGGTGAGTTCGGGTAGTGCGGCGCTTCAGCGCCGCGTCAAGCGAGTACCGTGAAACGGCCTTTAGGCCTGGGGACATTGCACAAAAGAGGCTATTTTAGCGGCTTTGGACGAGGTACCCTTGGGGCTAAAGCCCTCTTCACAAGACCCGGTGAACGCGGGCCTGGAAGGCCCGCACTGCCCAGGCTGTTGTCAGTAAGTAGTTTTTCAGCAGCCTGTAAAGCCGTGCCCTGATACAAAACGATTCATGAGATGAGTTGAGTTCTAGCAATAGCCTGTTTGTAGCAGATAGCCGCGGAGCGTCCGACTTCCTGAATTCCCGTCAAGTCGCCGTTAGCGGGGTTCGGGAAAGGTTTAGCGATATACGTCCTTGCGATGGCCGGCTCGCAGCACCATGACCACAACAGCATCTTCGAGGACGTCGTACACCACGCGATAGTCACCAATGCGGATGCGGTAGGAGTGTTCCTCACCCGTAATTTTTCTGGTTCCGGGAGGGTAAGGGTTATTGGCAAGCGCTTCGATTTTCACTGCGATGCGATCGCGCACGCCGGCTGGTAGTCTTCTTAGAGAGCGGGCAGCGGATTCCGCGAATCGAATGCCATAGCGTTTTTCCATCGCTCGGCTACAATCCGAGTTCCGATTTAATCTTTTCCCAGGGAACAGTCTTCTCTTTGCGGGCTTTCCTTATCAACCGCCGGTCTAACTCGTCTTCATAACGCTCTATCAGTTCCAAGTCTTCGATCGGCACGATTGCCGCTACCGGTTTCTTTCTTCGCTGAACGACGGTGCGCTCGCCCGCATACTCCGCACGATTGACGAGGTCGGCAAACTGGGCTCGGGCCGTACTGGTGGTGAGATGCTTAGACATGTACGAATTGTACCATTTGTACAAAACGAGCGGCCTTGGAAAAGGCTATCCCACGATCTCTTCGAACCTGAGCGGATCGGGCGGTACCGGCTGGGAGGGCGGTTCAATGGCTTTCAGGACATGGTAGGTGTAGCTGATGCGATGAATCACCGTAATCGTACTGAGCACGGCGATCACCCACAGCACCGGGCCCATGCGGTTAAATAACGCGCCTATGATGACCAGCACGATGCGCTCAGGCCGCTCCATGAATCCGACCTTACAGCTGGGAATCAGCGATTCGGCGCGGGCGCGCGCGTAGCTCACCATCACCGAACTGATCATCACTAACGCAACCATTACCACATAAAAAAACCGGTTGGCGCGGGCGTAGTAGACCAGCAGTCCAAAGAAAAGCGCTACGTCGCTGTAGCGATCGATAATGGAATCGAAGAAGCCGCCAAACTGGGTAACCTGGTTGGTGGCGCGGGCGACGCGACCGTCCACCATGTCGAAGATGCCTGCGCCAATAATCACCAGGCCGGCGTAGAGAAACATGCGCCGCTGATTGTCGCCGTGAGCGTAGCCAAAGAGGACGCCGGCCACCACGTTGATCAGCAATCCAATGAAGGTAAGCGCGTTAGGCGAGATCTTGGTGAGCGCAAGACCGTGGACAATCTTGTACAAAAGCCACTTGCAGGACCGCCCGACTGCGCTCGTCCAGGTCATTGCGCGCCATTATCCTTCATCGTGAATGGTAGTCAGCTTTAGCACCTCTAGCTCGCGCTTGCCCGCGGGGGTAACCACCTCGCTGACATCGCCTACCTTCTTGCCCATGAGAGCGCGGCCGATCGGGGAACTGGTAGAGATCAGCCCCTTGGTCACATCCGATTCTTCGCTGGTCACCAGTTTGTACTCGATCTTCTCTTCTTTGGTGGAGTCATAAACCAGCAGGGTCGAGCCGATGGCGGCGCGGTCGCGGGGGATGTTCGCCATGTTAATCATGGACAGGTCGGCCATCCGCTGCTTCAGTTGACCCAGGCGGGCGCGCACAAACTCCTGCCGCTGCTTGGCCATGTGGTACTCGGCGTTCTCGCTGAGATCGCCCATGGCAACTGCTTTCTTCAGCTCTTTGGGCAGCTCGTGATTCAGTTCGTGTTCGAGAACTGAAATCTCTTCGGACAGCTTCTTTTTGATGTGTTCAGGCATACTTCGAAGTTTGATGGGTCCGGGCAGCGGGAAGCCGTCCGAAAGCATTGCCACATTATACGACGAGAGACAATCGCCATCCGGGAAGTCCGCTCGAATCAGCGTGCATGAGCAAAGCGCGGCCAGCCCTAATTGTGGCGTGAAGTTAAGAACTATTCGCGGTAATTGACTGGAATGGCGGATAGTTTCGGGTGGCCGCCGGGCTGTCAACGTTACAGTACCGTGACGATCAAAGTGGCTTAGAATGCCCGTCAATTGACCGCTTCCGGGCAACCGGGGTAGAATAGGCTCAGGTTTTAGAGTCGTTCTTCCCTTTTAGAATCCCAGGCGCAATCCCTGGGCGCTGTACTCCGGCCCTCATGAATACTCAGAGTTTCAGCATCGGAGACAAGGTCGTTTACCCTAACCATGGGGTAGGCGTAATCGAGCAAATCAGCAGTCGGACGATTGGCTCACAAGTTGAAAAGTTCTACCTGCTAAAGATCAAAGCCAGCAGCCTAAAGGTGATGGTCCCTTTCCACAACGTGGACAGTGTTGGGCTGAGGAAAGTGGTTCGCAACGGCGAGGTCCAGAAGATCCTGGACTTCCTCAACGACGGCAAGTGCGAGAACCACGCAGACTGGAAATACCGGTTCAAAGAAAACTCCGACAAGATGCGCACTGGCTCCCTGCTTGATGTTGCCGTGGTCCTGAAGGGGCTGCTGGTCCTGGCCCAATCCAAACCACTCAGTTTCCGGGAGAAGAAGATGCTGGAGCGCGCCCGCTACCTGCTGGTCAGCGAACTGGCTATGTCAAAAAATTGGGACGAGGCCGAGGTAGAAGATCTACTCAATAAGTCCTTGTCCAAGTCCAAGCTCCGCTTCCCCGAAGCGTCGAGCATGGAAGCTTAAGGCTAACAGCCTGTAACAAGACTCGCTATAGCGGTTCCTCAGTAAATGTATCCGATTGGTGCGGGTAGTGCCGCTCTTCAGAGCCTGCCTTGAGCCAAGCCGAAGGGTGCGCCGCATTAACCTCGAATTTACTTTGTAATCCTGAGCGAGGACTTCAGTCCGACTCGAAGGATCTGCGGTTGCGGTAGGCGTAGCGTCCCCCCATCCTTTTCGCTGTCTTTTGGCGAGGGTGGGAGCTGCTGGCACCCGGCCGCCCCGTTCTGTATGCTTTCCGTCACATGCTGGCCGAATACGACATCTTCCTCAGCCACGCCTGGAAAGATGGCGCGCTCCCGCAGCACATCGCCGATGCGCTCACCGCTGCTGGTCTGCGCGTCTGGTTCGACGCCAACGAGATCGACGACTTCGCCGGCATCACGCGCGCGGTCACCGAAGGCCTGGCGAAATCGAAGGCGCTGCTCGCCTACTACTCCGCGACCTATCCTCTGCGCCGCGCCTGCCAATGGGAGTTGACTGCCGCTTTCCTCGCCGCGCAAACCGAGGGCGACCCGCGACGCCGTGTGCTGGTCATCAATCCTGAGGGCGGCGCCGACCACATCCATCCCATCGAACTGCGCGACGCCAAATTCCGCAACACGCCCAACACCGACGGCGAGATGCAGCAACTCGTCCAAGCCATCGTCAAGCATGTTGGCAAACTCAGCGGTCCGCTGGCCGACATCCATCCGCTCACCGCGCCCAACTGGTACGGCATGACGCCGGTGGGCTCAACCCGCTTCGTCGGACGCCTGAAGGAAATGTGGGAGGTGCACTCGCTGCTGTCCGCAAGCGATGTCACGCAGATCACGGGTGCCACCGTCAACATTGGCCAGTTGAGCGGGCTGGGCGGAGTGGGCAAGTCGTTGCTTGCGGAGGAGTACGCGCTGCACTTCGGCGCAGCCTACCCCGGCGGCGTCTTCTGGCTCCGGGCCTACGGCAACGACGACGCCAAGCTCCTTGCTCCGACAAGATCACGCTCGAACTCATCCTCCGAAAGTCTGTCCGACTCGTCTCTTAGGCCTGAACAACAATCGAACTTGTCATCTGGAGCTCAAACGGACTCGCCTCTCAGGTCTGAAGCACGGTCGAACTTGTCAACCGCCGATCCGACGGAGACACCACGAACCAGCCGCGCAGCGGCGACATGGGGTGAGCCCGGGGCGCAAGCCCCGGGTAGGTCCGGAGATGAGACGGAGCCGCGTAGCGGCGACACCCTGGGACCCGACGCGCGCGAAGCGCTGCGCGCCGATCAAATGCGCGCGATGGCCGACCGCCTTGGCATCGACACCCACGGTCTCACGGCGGAACAAATCGAGGGCGCGCTGGCCCGCAAAATCGCGACCGAAAACAAACCCTGCCTCTGGATCGTGGATGACGTGCCCAATGGCTTGGACGTCGATGCCCTGCGCCGCTGGTTCGCGCCCCACGCTCTGGCACGGACACTCATCACCACCCGCAGCCGCGAGTACGGCTCGCTGGCCGAGGGAATCGATCTTTCCGTGCTGACGCCCGACGAGGCGTTTCAACTCCTGACCTCGCGGCGCAAGCCCACAAACAAGGACGAAGAAGCGCAGGCACGCGCCCTGGCCAACGACTTGGGGTATCACGCCCTGGCGCTGGACGTGACCGCTTCGGCGCTGATGTCCTACGGCGGTGCCGAACCATACGGCCAATTCCGAGAGGAGTTGACAAACCCGGGCGACGACGCGCTCGAGCTATCCACCGAGTTGGCGGACGCGCTCCCCAACGGCCACGAAAAGAGCATCGCGCAAACCATGCTGCGCAGCATTCGCAACCTCGGCGCGGAAGGTCAGGATTTCCTGCGCCTCGCGTCGGTGCTGGCGGTAGCGCCCATTCCAGCATCACTGGTCACGGCGGTCTTCGAGAACGCTGACGGACTGGACCGCACCAAGGCCGAGCAGCGCCAACGCAAAGCATTCCATGATGTGACCACGGCCTCATTAGCGGAAAAAGCAGGTGAAAATCGGGATGCGCGCGCGGTGCACACGCTGGTGTCACGGGCGGTGCGCTTCCGAGAGAAAGCCTCACCCGAGCGCACACAGGCGCTGCGTACAGCGGCGGTCGAGGCCTTGCGGGCGGAGATTGCCAAAGTGGCTACAGACCCGCGAATCCGCGGCGGCGAGTCCGAACTGCTCGCGGCCCACGCCCGCCAGCTTGTTACTGCCCCCGCGAACGTGAACGAAGCCAATCTGCTCGGCTGGCTCGGCCGCTACGACGACGAAAGAGGGAGTTACGTCTCCGCTTCGACGCTCTACGCGCATGAGCTTGCATTCCGCCGTCAAGCACAAGGCGAGGAACATCCCGCCACCCTGACGGCGCGCAACAACCTGGCGCAGACGATGCAAGCGCAGGGCGACTTGGCGGGCGCGCGGCAGCAGCAGGAGCAGGTGCTGGAGGCCCGTCGGCGGCTGCTGGGCGAGGAACATCCCGACACCCTGAGGGCGCGGCTAAATCTGGCCGCTACGGTGTCCGCGCAGGGCGACTTGGCGGGCGCGCGGCAGCACGAAGAGCAGGTGCTGGAGGCCCGTCGGCGGCTGCTGGGCGAGGAACATCCGGGCACCCTGACGGCGCGCAACAATCTGGCCAGTACCCTGTACGCGCAGGGCGACTTGGCGGGCGCGCGGCAGCAGCAGGAGCAGGTGCTGGACGCCCGTCGGCGGCTGCTGGGCGAGGAACATCCCGACACCCTGACGGCGCGCAACAACCTGGCGCAGACGATGCAAGAGCAGGGCGACTTGGCGGGCGCGCGACAGCAGCAGGAGCAGGTGCTGGACGCCCGTCGGCGGCTGCTGGGCGAGGAACATCCCGACACCCTGAATGCCGCCTGGAACCTGTTTCGAACGCTTCAGGACTTAGACGAACTCGCAGTGGCGCGGACCACTCTTGCGCGCGACCTGCGGTGGCTGCTCGACCGCGATCCCGCCACGCTCGGCGCCGACCAGCGCCAAATCCGCGAGATGGTCGCCGAGACCGTCAAGAGAGTAGATAATGAATAGTGGTTAGCGATCAGATTACCCTTAGTCTCAACCTCAACTTCCGACCTCGCATCGCTCCGACTCCCGCGCCTTCCCCTCGTAACCATCCCGGCTCCTACCCTTGACAATCTTCATCGCGAGCGTCATAGTCTGCTTGATAAGCATCCAAAGGTTGTTATGGTCAACAAGCTAAGTAACTTGGCCGAGTTCCTGCACAACGACTCGCTTCCGCTGTGGCTGCAAAGTGAGATCGAAGGTCAGCGCGACGAAATCCTCGCCGCTTTGCAACGCGGAGAGCAATTCACCATCTCGGGTCCGCATGGCGAAGAGATTAAGATATCGCCCACGCCCGTTGCCGCCTAGTGATTGCGTTAGCATTTTCTGCTCTCCTCACCGCCTACCTCATCATTCCCTATGCTCTCTTTCGTTTCTTCTTAGGACGGTTTGTCCCACTGCGCCTGTTTCAGGAGCGCAAGACCGAAGACATCGCGCGCGCGGTTTTTACCTTGGCGTTCGTCTACCTGGCCGCTCTATGGGCAGTGTGGTATTGGCCCATCTGCAACGCGCATCCTTTTAGCTTCCCCGACAACTCGGCGCTGCGGTTGAGCGACTACCAGATCGTCGCCAGCGGTTTATATAGCGAAACCATATTCCGGCAATACCAGCACGAATTTTGGGATGCGTTGGGCAGGAGCGTCGAACGCCAGGGCAGGTTCCTCTGCTGGTACTACGCATTCGTCTTTCTGCTGGCGCTGCTGTCGGGGCTGGGAATCAAGTACTACGGCAAGCTCAGGCGGAACAAACTATTCGCCTGGATTGCGGATTTCTATCTGCTGCCTCACATCTCGCAATGGTATGTCGTCCTCACTCCGTTTGCGTTTGAAGACAAGCGCACCACCGTCAAGGCCGACATCTTGATGACCGACAATACCCTCTACCGCGGCGATGTGGCCGAGCACTTTATTGATCGCGAGGGAAATCTCTCTGGCCTGTTCCTGGCGAATCCCCTCCGGTTCGATCGTCGTTCCTATTTTCGCGAACAGGACGCTTGGGGTTCGGCGCGCGGCCTGGCGTCTTTTTGGAGGGAGATTCCCAGCGCCAAGCTCTATCTGCTCGCCGACAAGATTGTGAACTTGAACCTAAACTATCAGCCTCCCCTGGATACCACCGACAGCGAAGACATCGTCAAGAAGTTTGTGTACGGCAAAGGCATTCCTCGCAACGTCGAGTTCACCATTACCATCACCGCCCCGAAAGAGTAAGGGTGCTCTTAGGCGAATTCGAGGCGCTTGAGCTTGATGCTGTCCGCCCGGATGTGCGCCAGGTCGTAGTGCGCCTGTTGCGTGAGCCAACTTTCGGCGCTGCCACCGAATACCTGCGACAGCCTGACGGCCATTTCGGGGGAAATCCCGCGCTTGCCGTTCACCAGTTCCGACAAGGTAGTACGCGTAACTCCGAGCGCTGCGGCGGCATCCGTAATGGTCAAGCCCAAAGGCTCAATGCACTGACGCAGTACAATGCTGCCCGGGTGGGGTGGATTCTTCATCGGCATGTCGAGTCTCCTTTCAGTGGTAATCGACATAATCAACGTCCAGAACGTTCCGTTCGGAAAAGCGGAAAATTACCCGCCAGTTGGCGCGAACCGTCACTGCCCAAAAGCCCTTCAGCTCGCCCTTGAGGGGGTGCAGCCGAAATCCTGGCAAATCCACATCCGCTACCGCGCTGGCGGCGTCGAGGCGCGCGAGAATATCGCGCAGCTTGACTACATGTTCTGCTACCAGGCCGCGCGGGTCATCGTCTTCGTAAAGCCTTTTCAGTGCTTTGTGACGGATTGAGCGGATCACTCTTTACCGTAATGCGTTACGTTACGGATGTCAACAAACAGCTCGGCAGCCTAAAATTCCCGAGGATAAGGGAGGCTTCTCACCATAATCGTGATGAGTTCTCATCCTAACCCGGCTGCGATACCATAGCTGGTTCCGAAGGGACCGACATGCCAACCACCACCCGCACCAACCCGCTCTCCTACCTCACTGACCAACTGAACGAACTGAAACAGAAGGGCACCTACTTCAAGCTGCGCGTGCTCGACGACGAGCAGGCCCCGGTCTGCACCTTCGACGGCAAAAAGGTCATCAACCTCGCCTCTAACAACTATCTTGGCCTCACCACTCATCCCAAGCTGCGCGAAGCTGCCCTGGAAGCGACCAGGAAGTACGGCGTCGGCTCGGGCGCGGTGCGCACCATCGCCGGCACCATGAAAATCCATATGGAACTGGAGGAGAAGATCGCGCGCTTCAAGAACGTGGAAGCCTGCGTGGTCTTTCAGTCGGGCTTTACCGCGAATGCCGGCACCGTGTCGGCGCTGCTGGGCAAAGAAGACTTCATCATCTCCGACGAGCTCAATCACGCCAGCATCATCGACGGGGCGCGTCTGTCGCGCGCGAAGATCAAGGTCTTCCGCCACAAAGACGCCGTCCACGCCGAAGAGCTGCTCAGTCGAAATCAAGGACGAGCCCGGCCGCAAGCTGGTCATCACCGACGGTGTCTTCTCCATGGACGGCGACATCGGCGCGCTGCCGCAACTCACCGCGCTCGCTGAGAAATACGGCGCCATCATGATGGTCGACGATGCTCACTCTTCCGGCGTGCTGGGCCGCAACGGTCGCGGCACCATCGATCACTTCAACCTTCACGGGCGCGTGGACGTGCAGGTCGGCACGCTGTCGAAAGCCATCGGCGCGCTGGGTGGCTATGTTTGCGGCACGCGCGATCTCATCGAGTTCCTCTACCATCGCGGGCGGCCGTTTCTCTTCTCCACGTCGCATCCGCCGTCGGTGGCAGCCACCTGCATCGCCGCGTTCGATGTGTTGGAGCAGGAACCTGAGCGCATCGAGCAACTCTGGGAGAACACACGCTATTGGAAGACGGAGTTGGGCGCGCTGGGCTTCAACATCGGCGGAGTCAACACTCCGGCGAGCGAAACGCCAATCACCCCCATCATCGTCGGCGACGGCCGCCTCACCATGGACTTCTCGCGCGAACTATTTAAAGAAGGAGTGATGGGCACCGGCATCGCATTCCCCACTGTGCCGGAGGGCAAGGCGCGCATCCGTACTATCGTCACCGCGACGCATACGCGTGAAGAACTAGACCAGGCGCTGGAGACGCTGAAGCGCGTCGGCAAGCGCATGGAAATTCTGGGATGAGCGTTTCGCAATACAGAGCTATACGAAGAGATACGAAAGATATATGAAGCTAAGCTTTGAAGGGGCACGCCTTCAGGCGTGCCGTAAAGGTGTCGCATGAATTCGGCTTTAGCCCCTGAGGGAACTCGCACTTCCCCTGGGAAATTGGAAATAGCGCCGGCTCCACTAACTCAATTCCGTCAGGGCCTAAAGCCTGCCACTTTGCACATGCTGGACGGCGCAGCTGAAGCTGCGCCCCTTCAACTTCGCTGGACCTTCTGGGCGCTCGTGCCCCTGCTGTTTGCGGCCGCTGTCATCGTCGCTCCCTACCTCTTCTCTCACGGATTCATCGCCCTCGGTCTTGCTCTCGATCGCGGCTTCGCCGTCATCTGCCATCAACGCCCTGAGCGTTCCTTCTGGATCTTCGGCGGCGCGGTGGCCGTCTGCTCGCGCTGTCTCGGCATCTACCTTGGCGCAGCGTTCGGCCTCTTATTCCGTACCTCGCGGACCCTCGCCTTCAGGGTGCTCATCGCCGCTGCGGCACTCAATCTTCTCGACGCCGTCACCGAGTTAGCCGGCCTGCACGGCAACTGGCTGGCCGTCCGCTTTGTCTTCGGATTAATCCTGGGTACTGCCGGCGCGCTCCTCATCTCCTCGGCGATGGCCCCAACCGAAGATTCCGCGAGCCTCGCGGCTGGCCCGTCGGCTTGAAATGTTCGTCTTTTGAATGTTCATCTACGGACACGGACTTGGCGGAAACGGACACCGCCTGGCCTTCCAAACCCTTCGCCCCTAATTGACTCAATGCCTACCCGCCTAGCCTCTTGGCATTTTGATTGCACCTTGTCGCCACGAAGTAGTGTGCGGGCATGGTTCTCGGACGCCCGAATCACGAACCAGTTCGAAAGTGAGATGAGCTCCATGCAGCCTTTTGTGCTTCATCTTCTGATGGCGTTGTTGATTTTGCCCTCATGTTGCGAGGACCCCGGCATGTTTCGCGGCGACCTGGCACACAGCGGAGTATACAGCGGCGCGGGAGTTCCCCGGCGCCCCGAGGTCAAGTGGAAGTTCCAGACCAACGGCCGCGTAGTTTCGTCACCGGCAATTACCGGCAATGTCGCCTACGTTGGCAGCACGGGCCACATGCTCTACGCCGTCAGTCTCGACGCCGGCACGCTCAAGTGGAAGTTCAAGACGGGCAGTGGAGTGACCTCCTCGCCTGCTGTGTCGGATGGAGTAGTGTACTTTGGCTGCTACGACGGCAACTTTTACGCGGTCGACGCCGCCAACGGCCGGCTGAAGTGGAAGTTCCAAACCGCCGGCGAGAAACGTTACGCGGGTAAGCATCTCCACGGCACCCAGCCGGCTGCCGAATCCATGCCCGATCCTTTCGACTTCTATCTCTCTTCTCCGGCGGTATGGAATGGCGCCGTTTACTTCGGCAGTGGCGACGGCAATGTCTACGCCTTGGATGCAGGCTCCGGCACTTTGAAATGGAAGTTCCAAACCGGCGATGTCGTTCACGCCTCGCCTGCGCTCGCCGACGGTACCTTGTTCATCGGTAGCTGGGACAGCTACTTCTATGCGCTGGATGCTTCCAGCGGAAAAGAGAAGTGGCGCTTCAAGACCGGCGAGGATCCCGACACCCATAACCAGGTCGGTATTCAGTCTTCCGCGGCGGTGGCGGATGGGGTGGTCTACTTTGGCTGCCGCGACTCTAATCTTTATGCAGTGGATGCCAAGACTGGCCAGAAGAAATGGGCCTTCAACAATAAAGGTTCGTGGGTGATTGGCTCACCCGCCGTTCAAAACGGAAAGCTTTACTTCACTACCTCCGACTCCGGAATGTTCTATGCGGTTGACGCCAGCTCAGGTGCGTCCATCTTCTTCTTTAAGTTTAGCTGGCCCATGTTTTCTTCGCCCGCGATTGCTGGAAGTACGCTCTATGTCGGGACCCACGAAGGCAAGCTCATCGCCATCGACCTTACAACCCAGAAGGTTGCGTGGACCTTTCAGACCGATGGTTCGCGCAAAAATGGCCCCACTTACACCAAGGCCGACGGCAGTCCTAACTATGAGGCGGCTTTCTCCGACGACTTCTATGACGACATGGTGGCCGGTGTCAGCAAAATGATGAGCGTCGGCGCGGTCCTATCGTCTCCAGTGGTGGTGAAGGATGCTCTGTACTTCGGAAGCACCGACGGGAACCTCTACGCCCTGAAGTAGCCCGGCGGGATGCGCTTCCTCAAATTAACGCTGTTGTCATCCTGAGCAAGGCCGCGCTGCTTTTGCGCGGTCGAGTCGAAAGACCCCTATAACTACGGCGCCGTGCTTCCACTTTCTCCGCCCTGCATCGGAGCGTACAGCTTCAAATTCTCTTTCTTCCACCTCATCGCGGCATAAATTCGGTTATACCCACTGGGATGGTCGAAGAAGATGTATTCTTCGACCGGCCCCGGATGCATCTTGCGATACTCACCCAGGTGAATCGCAGCCTGCGCGAAACCATCCGGCTGGCGACTGGCATTCAAGCCATACATGTCAGCTTCGTACTCCGTCGTTCGAACATGAGTATTCAGCAGCGGCGTGGTGACGAAACCTATGATGGAAACCAGCAGGATGACCAGCGGCACCACGGCGGTATCGCCAATGCCGCGTATTTCCCACTTCTCGCCCCAGCGTTGCAGGCACCATCCCAGCGCCCACCGCAAGAAGGCGAAACTCACCACAATAAGGACGCTGAAGAACAGCAGATCTTTGGGAATGTGGTTGAGGACATAGTGCCCCATCTCGTGTCCCATCACAGCCTGAATCTCTTCTGGCGAGCCACGTCGCAGTAGGTTGTCGTTCAGCGTAACGCGCATCGTCTGACCAAAGCCGCTGACATTGGCGCTCATGCGGGTCGTCTGCTTGGACGCATCCATGGTCCACACGTCTTTCGCAGGAATTCCATTCGCCCGCGCCAGGCTCAGAATTGGCGCCGTCACCTTGGGATCGTCAAGCCGCGTGACCTTGTTAAAGATAGGTACGATGAACACCGGCACAATCATCACCGAAAAGACCATGAATGCGGAAGTCACAATCGCGCCCCAGATCGACCAGGTGCGCGGCAGGCGTCGCACAATGCCGAACAGCAGCATGGCAAGAATCCCGCCCAGCACAATTCCCAGCATCAGGCCTTTGGTTTGGTCCCATGCCCACGGACCGAACGTCTGCGTCGCCAGGCCGTATTGACGCTCGCGCGTGTATCCCTCGTAAATCGCGAGCGGCGCGCCCAGAATGAACGTGATCACCGAATACTCAGCCCAGTAAATAAAGGTCTGCAGCGGTCTAAAACGAGTGACGCGCTCTGCCCAATCCCGCATTCGCGCCGACCAGCGAAGGTTCAGCAGAATCAGGGCAATCACGACGCCGTACAGAAAGTCCCACAGGATAAGCCAATAGCCGCCTTCGAAATAAGCGTCGCTGCGCGCTTTTGAGCTCGCTGGAATGCGAGCCATGTAAGCGTCGGTGGCGGCTTCCACATTGAAATTGGGTGAAGGCTGCGCTTCCGGGGGCACCGTCGTCACCGACGGCATCTCGTTGGCGGCGTTGCCGGGTGCCGGCGCCTGTTGTGCCGACGCAATGTTCAGGCCTAAAACGACCAGCAGGGCAAACAGAACACACGTTGCCCGCATGCGGGAAATCATAGTCAAAGTTACCTCGTCGGGATTCGCTGCGAGTATATACGGCAAACCGCCGCTGATAGTTTCAACGTCGGATGTTTCACATCGATAAGCAGTTCTGTCGAGCTTATGCGAAAGCTCAGTTTCCTTTCGCCGGCGGAGTAGGATGCGCGGAAATTGAGCCCCTAGGGGCGAAGTGCTAGCGCTCCGCTTCTTCCGCGTAGCTCGCCGGGGTCCAACCGGCGCCCGTGTGCGTCATTCGGTTGGCAGCGCCTGAGAAGCCGTGCATAATTTGGAAAGCAAGACAGCACCGCCACGCCGGATTGTAATGGCTGCCGGGCGTCGAGATGATGAACGCATCCAGGCAGGGCACATGAAAAACTATCCGATCAGTGAAACCACCAAGAAGATCATGCAGGCCTTGCGCAAGGGCACTCGCTCGCAGTCGGACATAGCGCGCGAGTTCGGAGTATCGCGGCAATGGGTCAGCCTGGTGAAACGCAAGCAGGAGAAAAGACGCGCCCGTGCGGCGCGAAAGGCTATTCTGCGGAGGATGTGAGCAGGATGTGAGCAGTTGCGATTCAAGCGCTGGTTGGATGCCGGTTAGCTGGGGCGACACAATTTCTCAGCGCGGCACGTGGCGTTTGCCACGGACTCTCGCCGCGCTGAGAAGAGCTTCCACTGGGCCCTCTTCCTTTATGTCTCCCCTACAACCCGGTGGCACTCGCTTGACTGCTTATTACCTAGCAAACCGCATACCAAAGCCTAAACCGCCGCGTTCGCTGCGCCCGCAAGCCCTTGCATCTGCAGCAGAAGGCCAGCCTGGCACATTGTGGCAGAACGGCGCACAGCTCTCTCTGGCATCGCTTCTACACTATCCGGATGGATAGAGCCGCTATCCGAACTGTTAGTCCTAACTGCCCGTCCCTCCCCAAGCGCCGAGTATATGCGACGAAAATCTTGCGCGGCGAAAGCCTGCCCCCTGCTTTGCCTGCCTGAGGGAGGACATCACAGTTGTGGATACTCAGTCTCGTCTTCGCCATTGGTGTAAGACCCACGCAAATCGAACCCCGAAGGGGTGGAAGCGCATTTAGCCCAGGACGCAGCGCAGCGGAGTCCTGGGTACGGTGCAAAAACGACCCCGAGTCCCGTAGGAACGGCAGAGTTCTGACAAACTCACAAACGTTGGGATTTTCGTTGCGTCTTAAGCACGCGCTGTTTCGCGGAGTCTATTTGTTCCTCGCTCACTGTGAATTGTCGTTTCGAGAGACGAGCGTCGCAGAAGTTATTCAGCCGTCATCCTGACCGACAAGTGGAGGACAGCTACGTTTTTGTGCTTCGCTCCACATCCACCCCCCGCCGGGCACGTTGCCCGTTCGGTATGTAGTTGCAACGAGAAAATGTCGTACTAACTGCAACGAGACTGTGTCACCCCCTGTGATTTAAGTAACGGCCGCTAAAGCCGGGCGGCCGGCGAGGTGGTAGATGCGGGGCATCTTGGGTTTTGGTTTCTGCGGCGAGGTGCGAGGAGCCGGACGGCGCTCTGCGTATTCTTGCAGCGGCAGGGAGTGGGCCAACAGCAGAAGGTCACCGCGATAGACGTGCAGGGTGCCATTGAGCTGATGGGAAAGTTCTACGGTTTGTCCGGCGTAGCCGCGATGGCCGGGCAAGGGCGGCAGGGCGATGGAATGCGCGCCCAGGGTAATGACGTGGTCAGCAGCGACCACGCGCTGGTAGCGCAAACTGAGGCAGCGGGCCAGATCGAAGCGACGGGGCAGGCGGCGGAAGTCGCGGGTGGCGTCGGCGGCGAGGCGGGCAAAGCGCTGGTTGTAGTCGGCGCAGAAGCGGGCGAGCACGGCATTAGCTTCTGCCAAAGAGGTAGCGCGAGCGAGCCGGAGTTCGCTGACCAGACGATCCTGGCAAGTGCGCCAGGCGCGCTCGATGCGGCCCTTGGCTTGCGGCGAGTAAGCGGGGATCTGCTGGATGCCGAGTTCCTCCAAGGTGCGTCCCAGTTGGGTAGGAGATTGTTTGCCGGCGAGCTGTTCGGCTAGGGTCCAGTGGGCATCGTTGCGCTGGAAGATGCTGTGGCGGTCGCGATAGAGGCTGAGCGGAATGCCGTGCGCGGTGATCATGGCGTGCAGGGCGCGGAGATAGCCGAGGGTATTTTCGGGTTCGAGTTGGAAGTGGGCGGCCAGGATCTGGCTGGTAGCGTCATCCTGAAAGCCGATGAGGGTGAGTTGGGGACCGCGGCCTTCGAGCCAGTCATGACGGCTGGCATCGGTGAGGGCCATCATGCCGAAACGTGGGCGGGGCGAGCGGCGGGAGCGATATTGGCGAGGCCGGCGCTTCTGCGGAGAGGCTAGCTTGGCGGCGCGCAGGATGCGGCGCACGGTTTCGCGGCTGACGGGGAGGTGCTCCTCGGCCCGAAGTTTTTCGGTGAGGTGGGAATCGTTGAAGCCCCGATACTTGCCGCGAGCCAAGCTCAGAATCAACTGCTTCTGGGGAATTGAAACGGCCCAAGGCATGGAGCGACCGCGATTGCCGTGCCGCACCCAGGCGATGGAATCGGGCCGATAGCGCTGCTTGAGTCGTTGTACCTGCCGTGTACTCAGGTGCAGCAGACGGGCGGCTTCGCGTACGCTCAGCCGCCCGCCTGCTGCATTCTCGATCACCTTCACCCGTTGGAACTCTTTCTGACTCATGGTCACCATCCTTACAGGGTGACAAAGTCTCGTTGCAGTTAAGGGGTGACATTATCTTGGAGCAGCTACACGTTGCCCGTTCGGTATTGCAGCCTGTCTGACATAATGATGAAATGGCGATTGCTTTCTCAAGGGAGCGCTGGCTACCGAAGTCCGTCCTCTGTTTACGTGATTACAGCTCCGCCAAATTTCTTCGAGACGTGATTGCGGGGGTGACGGTAGGTCTGGTTGCGCTGCCCTTGGCAATGGCGTTTTCCATCGCCTCTGGCCTTACGCCGCAGGCCGGCATTTATTGTGCCGTCGTGACCGGCTTTCTTATTTCTTTGTTTGGCGGCTCCAAAACACAAATTGGAGGACCGACTGGGGCCTTTGTTGTCGTAGTGGCGGGAATTGTCGCCCTGCATGGCGTTGACGGACTGTTCATGTGCACGGTCATGGCTGGCGTCCTGCTGCTCATTATGGGAGCCACGGGGATGGGTTCGGCCGTGAAGTTCATCCCCCGGCCGATCGTCATCGGCTTTACCAACGGCATCGCAATTCTAATCGCCAGCACCCAGGTGAAGGATTTCTTCGGCCTGCACCTGGACAAGGTGCCCAGCGTCTTTTGGCTTCGTCTCGAAGCTCTGGTCACCCAGTTCCACACGCTGAATTATTTGGCCGCTGCGCTCGCATTGGCGACGGTCGCCATCCTCGTAATCTGCCGGCTCATGTCCGATCGTATCCCCGGACCGATTCTGGTCTTAGTACTCGGAACCGCGGCAGTACTCATTTTCAAGCTCCCGGTGGAGACCATAGGCAGTCGTTTCGGAGGGATCCCAAGCGGATTGCCCCACTTGGTGATTCCCAGGTTCCGCTCCGATCTTATTCACGGCTTGCTGGGTCCGGCATTGACGGTCGCGATGCTGGGCGCCATCGAATCGCTGATGTCGGCGGTTGTTGCCGACCGCATGAGTAACGACCGGCACAATCCGAATGTAGAGCTAATCGGACAGGGTATCGCCAACATTGCCTCACCTCTGTTTGGTGGGCTGCCTGCGACCGGCGCCATTGCCCGAACCGCTACCAACATCCGCGCCGGCGCGCAATCTCCGGTTGCGGGGATGATTCATTCCCTCACCCTGCTTTGCATTCTGCTATTTGCCGCTCCACTAGTTCGCTTTGTTCCTATGGCAGTGCTCGCTGGCATCCTGATGGTCGTTTCCTACAACATGGGCGAGTGGCGAGAGATCCCTCAGCTCCTTAAATTGACCAAGACCGATGTAAGTGTCTGGCTGGTTACGTTTGCGCTTACGGTGTTTGCTGACCTCACGGTCGCTGTGGAAGCGGGAATGATCCTGGCTGCATTGCTCTTCATCAGCCGGGTTGCGAATACGACTTCGGTCTCGCAGGTCACCGATGACTACGTGGAGGATGGGCGGGTCCACATTCTTCAGGACAAAGACATCCCGTATTACGCCACCATCTTCCGCATCCATGGGCCGTTCTTGTTTGGCGCCACGGAGAAAGTCGCCGTGGTCACGGAACGAATTCACGAATTGCCGCCCATCGTTATTCTTCGCCTGCGCAACATGACAGCTCTCGACGCGACCGGACTGTTCGCCCTGGAAGAAGTCGCCCGGCAACTCCAAGCCACTGGCAGGAGCCTGATTTTGTGCGGGGCACGGGAACAGCCTGCCCGGATGATTTCTAATTCCGAACTCGAGCACCGATTGAGCCGCGCGAACATCTGCGAGAATGTAGGCGAGGCTCTCTGCCGTGCTGACGAAGTATTCGAAGGATTGGAAGCCGAAGCAGCTGTCGGTGGCGATTGAACGGGGCGGATCGCTTCTTATGCCCGGAAACAACCACTACGCGACAATCCCATAAGCTACCGGCCGCCAGCCTATTGCGCCATGGGAATCTTGATGATCTTCTTCTGGATCGCGTAGGTTACCAGCTGCGCCTTGTTGTGGATGTCGAGTTTGCGCATCAGGTTGAACTTGTGCGCCTCAACCGTCTTCACGCTTAATCCCAGCAGCACCGCGATTTCTTTTACCGAGTTCCCTTCCGCCAGAAGCTTGAGGATTTCGCGTTCGCGCGGCGTCAGCGTCGACATTCGCGGCCGCATTCGCGCATCTTTCACGCGCGCCCGGAAATCTTCTACCAGCTTACCGAGCACTCGCGAGCTGAGGTATTTGCCGCCCTTGTACACATCGCGGACCGCGCTTACCAACTGCTGCGCCGGCGTGTCCTTCAAGACGTATCCGGCGGCGCCCACCTCCAGGCACTGCACCAGATAGTCCTCATCCTCGTACATGGTCAGGAAGATGATCTTGGTCTCAGGCCGGTTCTTCTTGATCTGTCGCGCAGCCTCAAACGGCGAGAGCCCGGGCATGCCAATGTCCATCAGCACCACGTCGGGGCGAAGCTCGCGGGTCTTTTCCACCGCTTCGCCGGCGTCGGGCGACTCACCCACCACTTCAAAATCGCTTTCACTCTCCAGCAGGCGGCGTACGCCTTGCCGGAACAACGTATGGTCATCGACCAACACACATCTGATTTTCGGCATTCCTTACTCCTCATGCGCCTCGCGCCACGACATTGGCGGCTTCATGGTTTACAGGCAGTCCGCGGCCGTGCCCGAATCCGTCGCCTGCAATGGGCGCATTCACTTCGATGCGTGTTCCCTTGCCTCGCGCCGAGGTGACCTTCATCTTTCCTCCAATATTGCCGATCCGTTCGTGCATTCCGGCGAGGCCGAAGGTCTGGCGGCCGGCTTTCGGCTTGGCCACCATACCGACGCCGTCATCCTCAACCAGCAGGCAAACCGAATCTCCGTCGCGTCGCATCTCAATGTTGACCGAGGTCGCGCTGGCATGCTGAGCGACGTTATGCAATGCCTCTTGCACCACGCGATAGACGGCGGTCTCCACGCTGCCGGGCAAACGGCCGAACTCCGGCGAAACCGTGACCCGCGCTTTTACCCCGCTGCTCTTGGCCAGGTCTTTGGCTTCTTTACGGACCGCTGCGATCAGGCCGAGTTCCTGCAGCACCAAGGGCGACAGGCGGCCAATGATGCGCCGAATACCCTCGATGGTGCGGTCCACCACCTCGAGGGTTTCGCGAATTTTGCCGCGCGCCGAGCGCGTCCCCACGTTGCCCTCCAGCATGCCTAGATAAAGCCGAATTACCATCAGCGCCTGCCCGGTCTCGTCGTGCAGCTCCCGGCTGATGCGCTTGCGCTCTTCTTCCTGCACGCGCAGCAGATGCCCCGAAAGTTCGGCGATGCGCATCTCGCGCTCGCGCAGCGCGTCGGTCATGCCGGCGCGGTCGATGGCCAGGGCTGAGCGGTCGGCGATCGCCCGCAGCAATTCGCGTTCGGTGGGAAGCCAGTCATAGGGACTGGAAAATCCGATCAGCAAGACCCCGATCACGGCTTCGCCGGACTTCAGCGGCACTCCCCAAAACGCCTTTGCCCGGTTTTCCAGCACGGGATGCAGCGTCCCATGGGAGGCGGTCAAGTCGGGCAAAATTCCTGGCTCGCCCGTCCGCGCAATTTCGCCGGAGAATCCCTGGCCGACGGCAATCGCCAGCGTGGGATCGTCCAGTTCTTCGCCGAAACCCACTTGAGCCTGCACTCGCAGTACCTGCTGCTCCTGCTCCTTCAGCAGCACCAGACCCACCGTCGCATTAAAGGTGTGGAGGGTGATTTCCAGCACCCGATCCAGCAACGCGTCCAGATTGCGCGCCGATAGTTCCGCATCCAGCACCGCCAGCAGGGCCTCCGACTGGTTCTTCTGGGCGTCGAAATAAGCCCCAGATACTGCGACGTAGCTGGCCCACGAAAGCGTTTCCATCGCCGCCAGCGCTTCCGCCAATCGATGAGCCGGGAAAATTTTTTCCAGGTAAGGATCGATGAGCTTCTGGTAAATCTCCAGCGAACGCGACACCACGCGTGAGTTAACTTTTAGCTTTGCCAGCCGCTTTCCGAAATGCTGCAGATTCTCGTAAAATGCAGCAAAATCGGTTTGCGAGAAAATCGAAAAACCGGTGCCGATGGTCAGTCGCTCCAGCGCAGCCATCGCGCGCCCGTCGCAATCGAATTCAGCAAACATCCGCTGCCGCCACGCGGCCGTGATCTCCGGGAAGTAGGGTTGCAGGCTACGGGTTACCTCGACCACCACCTCGCGCGAAGTTTCTTTCATGGGCAGTAATGGGGACACTTCACACACCTTGACAAGCTTGTGGATGCGGTGGAACTTACCGCAGGATGGCAGTACTACCTGGTTAATGCGTTACCACCGAAGTTGTTATCCATCTTAACAGTTTTTGAGATTACGAAACTTGCATTAAGTGTAAAACTAATAGCACTACTACAAACACCGCCTGGAGTGTGCCGCAATTCAGCGGCAGAGGAACGAGCCAAACTGGAATCCCTGCTATCCTGCCAGCATCTCGTGAGGACCATGGGCACCGTCGAGAAATTCGCGACCACTGCCGCCGCGCTTACCAACGATGAGACCTTGCGTTACTCCCGCCACCTCATCTTGCCTGAGGTCGGCGTGGAGGGTCAGCTCAAGCTGAAGCAGGCGCGCGTGCTTTGCGTGGGAGCAGGCGGCTTAGGCTCGCCAGTGGCTTTATATTTGGCCGCCGCGGGCGTGGGCACGCTGGGTATCGTCGACTTCGATGTTGTTGATTTTACAAATCTGCAACGCCAGGTCCTGCACGGCACCGGTGACGTCGGACGCAAGAAGCTGGATTCGGCCGCTGAGCGTATCGCGGCCATCAATCCTAATGTTCAGGTGCGCAAATTCGACACCCGCCTCACCAGCGCCAACGCGATGGAGGTGCTTCGCGACTTCGAAATCGTAGTCGATGGCACCGATAATTTCGCTACCCGCTACCTGGTGAACGACGCCTGTGTGCTCACCGGCAAGACCAACGTCTACGGCTCCGTCTTCCGCTTCGAAGGTCAGGCCAGCGTCTTCGCCACCAAGGCCGGCCCTTGCTACCGTTGCCTTTACCCTGAACCGCCCCCGCCTGGCATGGTTCCGTCGTGCGCCGAGGGTGGTGTGCTCGGCCTGCTACCCGGACTGGTTGGCATGATCCAGGCGACCGAAACCATCAAGCTCATCCTGGGTGTAGGCGAGCCGCTGATTGGACGCTTGCTGTTGGTGGACGCGCTGGCCATGCGTTTCCGCGAGCTAAAGCTGCGCAAGAATTCTGATTGCCCGGTGTGCGGCGAGCATCCCACTATCACAAAACTGATCGACTATGATCAGTTCTGCGGCATCGGCCGCGAGGAGAAAACTACGACTGCTACCATGCCTGAGATGACTCCCGAAGAACTGAAGCGGCGACTCGATGCCGGCGATGACCTGTTCGTCCTCGACGTGCGCGAGCCGCATGAATACCAGATTTGCAACCTCGGCGGCCACTTGGTGCCGCTGAACGATCTGCCCAAGCGCGTCAGCGAGATCGACCCCAACCGCGAGATTGTCGTCCACTGCAAACTAGGCGGACGAAGCGCCAAGGCCGTGGACTTTCTTCGCCAGTCGGGCTTTTCCCGAGTTCACAACCTGACCGGCGGCATCAACGCCTGGGCGGAACGGGTAGACCCCAAGATGCCGAGGTACTAGCTCTCATGATCCAGCTATTTTTCGTGTTGTTCGCCGTTGTCGCGGCCTCAATTCATCTTGCTATCTCCTCCGGCGGCGTAGCAGCGGAGCCGCCATTGTCGGCACCTATCTGCTCTATCTTTTCGTCATCTACGTCGGGTTGATGGGCCTGCTGTCCGCCTACGCCCATGTTTTTCGCCCGATTCAGACATCGGCCTCCATGGCTGGTCAACCAGCCCGTACGAATACGAAGTCGGGATGGCCGATCTTACGGTCGGGGTATTGGGCGTTCTATGTGCGTGGTTTCGCGGAAACTTCTGGCTGGCCACGGCAATCGGCAACGCTATTTGGTTCCTGGGGGACGCGGTTGGGCACATTCGGCAGGTGGTCCTCTACAACGATCACGCTGCGAATAACTCCGGCCTCTTCCTCTATATCGAGATCGGGACGCCCCTGCTGATGCTGTTCCTTACCCTGTATCAGCGGAGAAAAACGCTCGGGCCGAACGCGGATTAAGGACGCCGCTTCCGGCTTCCAACTGGGCGCACGACTGGCCTTCCTCCCGTGTTAAAATTCCTCATAACGCTCGCGAGAAGAGAAGTTTTGTCTTGATCGAGATAGCGCCGTCCATATTGTCGGCTGATTTCGCCCGCCTGGCCGAGGATGCCAATGAGGCGGTGCGAGGTGGCGCCACCCTCCTCCACGTCGATGTGATGGACGGTCATTTTGTGCCCAATATTACGATTGGGCCTCCGGTGGTCGCATCGCTCCGCAAGGCAGTGGATGTCCCTCTCGACTGCCATCTCATGATCGAGAATCCCGACGAGTATATTCCGGCCTTTGCCGACGCCGGGGCCAACTGGGTTTCCGTCCATCAGGAGGTCTGCCGCCACCTGAACCGCACCTTGGAGTTGATTCGCAGCCACGGCATGCAAGTGGGCGTGGTCATCAATCCCGCGACCCCGGTGCAGACCCTCGGCGAAGTGCTCGACATTGTGGACCATGTCCTGGTGATGTCGGTTAATCCTGGCTTTGGCGGGCAGAAGTTCATTCCCGCGACGCTGGAAAAAGTCCGCAAGCTGGCAACCATGCGCACCGCCAGGGGTTTGAACTTCAGGATCGAAATCGATGGCGGCATCGACCTGGCAACCATTGGACCGTCGGTCCGCGCGGGAGTAGAGATTTTCGTTGCCGGCAGTCACGTATTCGGCCGAGGCGATCCGGCCCGTAAGGTCGAGGGGCTGCTCAAGGCGGCCCAGGAAGCCACTCTGTTGAGCGCGTAATTCGCGCCCGAGTGGAATCCAGTATTTCCCAGAGGTGTTTAGGATGTTTCGTCGTGTCATCATAGCGATTTCTATTGCAGTCATGCTGCTGACCCTCGGATGCAGCAACAAGAAAGTCCAGAACCCGATCGCCAACGTCAATTCCAAGCAGCCCGACAAGGTGCTGTTCGACCGTGCCGAGGATGCGATGAAGCACGGCAAATACGACGTGGCGCGGCTCAGTCTGCAGACCCTCATCAACACCTATCCTGACTCCGAGTATGTGGCGCGTGCCAAGCTGGCCATCGGCGACTCCTGGTACGCCGAGGGTGGTTCTGCCGCCATGGCCCAGGCGGAGAGTGAGTACAAAGACTTCATCACCTTCTTCCCCAACATGCCGGAAGCGGCTGAAGCGCAGATGAAGATCGCTAATATCCATTACAGGGAGATGGAGAAAGCGGACCGGGATCCCACGCACGCCCGCCGTGCCGAGGACGAGTATCGTCAGCTCATCTTGCAGTTCCCGGATAGCCCGCTGGTGCCGCAGGCCAAGCAGCGCCTGCTGGAGGTGCAGGAGGTCCTGGCCGATCGTGAGTATATGATCGGGCACTTCTACTATTTGCGTGAGGTGTATCCGGCGGCCATCGCCCGTCTGAAGTCGGTCGCAGACACTTATCCGCTTTACAGCGGAGCCGATCAGGCGCTGTATGAATTGGGTAACTCCTACGAGAGGGAAGTTGACCTCATTCGTCTGTCGAAGCTCCCGGAGTCAGCCAAGGGGCCTCTGATCAAGCAATACACTCAGGGCGCGACAGAGGCCTACAGCCGCATCCTTACCCGCTACCCTCTGGAAGAGCGGGCCGAAGATGCCAAAAAGCGGTTGCAGGCGATGAAACAGCCCATCCCGCAGGCCACGCCGGAAGCCATCGCACAGGACAAAGCTGAGATCGCCAGTCGCGGCACCACCGGCCACTTCGGCAAGTTGATGGAGAATTTCAAAAAGGGTCCCGACGTGACCGATGCCACCAAAGTCGGCGAACCTACCCTGGTCGATCCCAAGCAGATCAGCGCGCCTGATATGGTTCGTGCTGCCAGCAGCAGCATCATGGGCAGTATGCCCGGCGCGAATAAAGTTGGCGTCGAGCGTGTGGGGAACGGCGCCCTTCCTGCCGCAAACGATCCGGTTCCGCGCTCAGATGCCGCCGCGGGATCAACTCCTGCTGCAGGCGACCCGGCCGCTGCCTCGGCGACCGCACCGCCCGCTGCAACGGTGTCGGGCGGTTCCTCGGATGCCCCGCCCTCCAACGCGGCTGCAGACAATAGCGCCGTTCCCGAGATGAAGAACGATTTGCAGCCGGCAGTCTCGACTCCTCCGCCGGGTTCAACCGCGCCGCCGGCTACGCAAACCAACGATGCGGCGACCACTCCGTCAGCTTCCGACACGAGTGCTCAAACCACGCCTGCGGCCGCCAGCAGTTCGACAACCGCGACGCCCGCCAATGACAACACGGAAAGCTCTTCGAAGAAAAAGAAGAAGAAGCATTGGCCGTTCTAACACTAAATTGCCTTGTATCAGGGCACGTCTTCAGAGGCTGCTGAAAAACTCCCTACTGAGAACAGCCTGGGTAGTGCGGGCCTTCCAGGCCCGCGTTCACCGGGTCTTGTGAAGAGGGCTTTAGCCCCTGAGGTACCTCGTCCAAAGCCGCTAAAATAGCCTCTTTTGTGCAATGTCCCCAGGCCTAAAGGCCGTTTCACGGTACTCGCTTGACGCGGCGCTGAAGCGCCGCACTACCCGAACTCGCTCCGGAAAGGACTTTTTCAGCGGCCTGTTCAGACGTGCCGCAACAGGTCAGTAATCTCTTGGCTTTAGCCGCTGACGTCCCTGTTTTTGCAGGAGCTAAAGAATATGTGTGGATACTCAGTTTCGTTTCCGCCGGCGGAGTAGAACGGGCGGAAATCGAAACTCGTAGGGGTGGAAGTGCCGTTAGCCCAGGACGGAGCGCAGCGGAGTCCTGGGTAGAGTCGGAAATGAGAGTGAGTCCCTTCAGGGACGGCACGCTTCTCAGACAGTCTCTAAAACCCTAATCTTTTCTGCGCTTCGTTTAGCACGACTGGGAAGTCGTGCCCTGATACAACCGCGCCACTACATCCCAGACCGCCCCTAGCTGACGGCCAACAGCCCTTCCTTGGTAATATCGAAGTCGAATGCCTCACGATCTTCCCAAGGCCTACGACCCGGGCGCCATCGAACCGCGCTGGGCCGAATACTGGGTCCACGAAAAGCTGTTCCACGTCGAAACCCCTAGCGACCCCTCCCAACTCACCTTTACGGTGACGCTGCCGCCGCCGAACGTCACCGGTAACCTCCACATGGGACACATGCTGGAGCACACCGAGATTGACATCATCGTGCGCTGGAAGCGCATGCAGGGGCTGCGTACGCTTTGGCTGCCCGGCACCGACCATGCCGGCATCGCCACTCAGTTGATGGTGGAGCGCCAGCTCGCCGCCGAAGGCAAGAACCGCCGCGATATGGGCCGCGAGGCCTTCATCGCGCGCGTTTGGGACTGGAAGCAGCACTATGGCGGCGTCATTCTGCAACAGATGAAGCGCCTCGGCGCTTCCGTGGACTGGTCACGCGAGTACTTCACCATGGACGAGCGCATGTCGCGCGCCGTCCGTGAGGCCTTTGTTCGCCTGTACGAAGAAGGACTGATCTACCGCGGCAAGTACATCGTGAACTGGTGTCCGCGTTGCGTTACGGCGGTCTCCGACCTCGAAGTTGTGCACGAGGACACGCAGGGCAAGATTTACGAAATCCGCTATCCGGTGGTCGGGTCCCAATCCAAGGATGGGTACATCGTGGTCGCGACCACTCGTCCTGAAACCATGTTGGGTGACACCGCCGTCGCGGTGAACTCGGGCGATGAGCGCTACCGGCATCTTCATGGCAAAAAAGTTTTGCTGCCGCTGATGAATCGTGAGATCCCCATCATCACCGACGACATCCTCGCCAATCCCGAGTTTGGCACCGGCGCGGTGAAGGTCACGCCATCGCACGATCCCAACGATTTCGAGGCTGGCCTGCGCAACAACCTGCCGCAGATTGACGTGATGAACGAAGTCGCGCAGATGAACGACAACGCCGGACCTTACAAGGGGCTCGACCGTTTTGAAGCGCGGCAGAAGGTGCTGGAAGATCTTGAGCGCGGCGGCTTCCTGGTCGGCACGAAAGACTACGTTGTCCCATTGGGCAAGTGTGATCGCTGCAAGACCATCGTCGAGCCGCGGCTTTCGACGCAGTGGTTCGTGAAGATTCAGCCTCTGGCCGATCGCGCCATCGAGGTAATCGAAAACGGCGACGTCAAGTTCGTGCCGGAGAATTACACCAAGACCTATTTCGAGTGGATGCGCAATATTCACGACTGGTGCATCTCGCGCCAGCTGTGGTGGGGACATCGCATCCCGGCATGGCATTGCAAGTGCGGCGAGATCATCGTTGCGCGCGAGGCGCCGTCGAAGTGCACCAAGTGCGGAGGCGCCAAGCTCGAGCAGGACAGCGACGTGCTTGACACCTGGTTCTCTTCGGGGCTGCTGCCGTGCTCGGCGCTGGGTTGGCCTGACAGCACGCCAGATCTCGACGCCTTCTATCCGACGACGCTGCTCATCACCGGCTTCGACATCCTCTTCTTCTGGGTGGCACGCATGATCATGCTGAACTGCCACTTCATGCGCGGACACAAACACGGCGACGTGCCTTTCCACAACGTCTACATTCATGCGCTGGTGCGCGACGCGGAGCGCCAGAAGATGTCGAAGACCAAGGGTAACGTGATGGATCCCATCGAGATCATCGAGCAGTACGGCACCGACGCCGTCCGTTTCACACTGGCTTCGATGGCAGCCCCGGGCACCGACATCGCATTTTCCGAGAGCCGCACCGAGAGCTATCGCGCTTTTGCCAACAAGATTTGGAACGCCGCGCGTTTCTTGTTCATGAACGTTGACCGGGCGCAGGAAGCTGGGTTGTGGTCGCTGTCCGACTTCAAGTCGCCACAGAATCCAGGGGTGGACGAGGGTGGCCCATCCTTCCGCGAAGCGGAGGGTGGGAGAAAGGGAATCGATGCTGCGGGTGCCCCACCCTTCTCGCCCGATTTTGGGCGAGAGGGTGGGATCCGAGGTGTCCCGAACTTCAAGGCGGAGACTCTCGAAGACCGCTGGCTGCTCTCGCGCTTCAACCGTGTTGCCCAGCAGATGCACGAGGCGTTGGAGACTTACCGCTTTCATGAAGCGGCCCACGTCGTCTATCACTTCTTCTGGGGCGAGTTCTGTGACTGGTATCTGGAGCTGATCAAGCAACGTCTGGCCGCCGCTGACCGCGGATCGGCGCGCGTTGCCTACACCAACCTCATCAGCATCTTTGAAGGCGCGCTGCGCATGTTGTCGCCCTTCATGCCCTTCATCACGGAAGAAATCTGGCACGCGGTGTACGATGGCAAGCCGCCGGTGAAGTCGATCGCGCTGGCCGCCTATCCGCAAGCCGATCCGGCACAAGTAGACGCGACCGCCGAAACCGAAATGGCGATCGTGCAGGACCTGATTGTCAGTGTGCGCAAAATCCGCGCCGACTTGAAGATTGAACCCAAACTAAAGCTGAACATAGAAATTTTCGCGACCGATGACATCCGCTCGTTGATCGAGCGGAATCGCAGCGCAGTGGAACGGCTGGCTAACGTCGACGCGATAAATTTCACAGACGCATCGGTGGCCAAGGCTGCCGGAGCCGTCAGTACGGCTCGCTTCGATGTTCGCGTGCTCTACGAGCGCAAGATCGATACCGCTGCTGAACGCGACCGCCTCAATAAAGATTTGACCAGGCTGACCCAGGAGTTGACGCGTGCGACGGCACAGTTGAACAATGAGGCCTTTCTCGCCAAGGCCCCGGCACACGTGGTCGATGGTCTGAAGAAGCGCAAGGCCGAAGTGGAGATGCTGGTACAGAAAGCGAACGACTCGTTGGGAGAATTAGGCGCCTAGACCTCACGTTTTTGAAGGGGCACGGCTTCAGAGGTTGCTGAAAAACTGGACTAGCGCATGGTTTGTGTCAGGGCACGACTTTTTCAGCGGCCTCTTCAGCCGTGCCGATACGATGGTGAAGAGGTTGGGCTTTAAGAGTATGTGTGAATCCTCAGCTTCGTTTGCGCTTGGGAATTAGAAGGCGCGGAAATCGAGCCCCGTAGGGGCGGAAGTGAGGTTAGCCCAGGACGGAGCGAAGCGGAGTCCTGGGTAGCGTGAGAAATGAGAGTGAGTCCCGTAGGGACGGCACGGTCCTCACACAGACTCGTAAGCCCGGGGTAAGGTGCGAAACGTTGACGAGTCCTTTTAGGGACGGCACAGGTCCCTCATGTCTTGGGCGCCGTGCAGCTCGGAGAGATCAATCGTGGATTGGATAAGCCGGCGGATCACCGCCATCCTGGAAAACGCGTTGCTGGAAGATCGCGCCACGCGCGACGCCACCACCTACGCATGCATCGATCCCAACCAGCGCGCCTCGGCCACCATTGTCGCCAAGCAGGATTGCGTACTGTCGGGCTTGGGCTGCATCCGTCGTATTCTCGAGGCCTTCGCCCGTCTGGATGGCACGGTCACCTCCCATCCCGAGGTCACCAGCCACACTGAAATCTTTGACGGCGTACGCTTGCGCAAAGGGCAATCGGTTGCCGTCGTCGTTCACAACGCGCGAGTGGTGTTGTCCTGCGAGCGCGTGATCTTGAACATCATGCAGCGCATGAGCGGCATCGCTACCCTGACGCGCCGTTACGTGGACGCTGTCGCCGGTACGGGTACCGTAATCCTCGACACCCGCAAAACTGCGCCCGGTCTGCGTGTGCTGGACAAGTATGCGGTCAGTTGCGGCGGTGGCATCAACCATCGTCTCGACCTCAGCGACGGTGTGCTCATCAAGAATAACCACATTGCCCTTGCCGGCAGCGCCGTAGCTGCGCTGCAGCGCGCACTGCACAATCGGCGTGGCTCCCAAAAAGTTGAAATCGAGGTGCGCTCGCTGCAGGAGCTCGAGGCAGTTTTAGAGCACGGCGCGGAAGCCGTCTTGCTCGACAACATGTCGCCCGACCTCGTTCGGCAGGCGGTAGAGCGTGTCCGCCAGCTTGATCGTGATGTGCCAATGGAAGCCTCGGGCGGGATCACTCTGGAAAACGTGCGCACCTACGCCGACACCGGAGTGAACTTCATCTCGGTGGGCGCCTTGACCCATTCCGTGCAGGCAGTGGATCTCAGCATGAGAATCGCGCCGGCGTAAAGCCTTCAGCTGTCAGCTAGAGCGGGGCCTGTCCCGGATTTCCCGAATCGGCATTTAAAGTGGTCGCCAGCCTCGGCATTTTTGAGGCGTTCGAGCTTCGGCAGCTTACAATTCTTCGGTATGCGCAAAACTACGGCGTGGGTTCTCTTTCTCGCTCTTCTCGTAGCTTACTCGAACTTCACCGAAGCGCAAACCAACACCACGCTCAGCCGGCAGGCAACGAAGATCAAGCACACGGTCACAAAGCTCGGCGTAGGAGCCTCTGTCATTGTAATGCGGAAATCCGGGCCGAACGTGAAGGGGACAATTCAGGCGGTTGAGGACAGCACATTCACGGTTACCGATACGGCACAGAATCAACCCGTAACCCTGGCATACGAGGATGTAAAACAACTCGACACGTACGGAACAATTGTCGCGACAGGTGCGAAAACTCCCAACCCGCATAAAAGCCTGATAATAGGCGCTTGTGTGCTCGGTGGACTGATCGCCTTTCTTGTTGTCGCGCTCTCGAATAAGAAGTTCTAACGCCACTTAACGAAACATCGCCATCTCACAAGCAATCCTACCCAATCTCTCCGCGTTCCCGCATAATCGTCCTATCGCACGCTCTACGCCAACCCGCTTCGACGCTCCGCCCGACGGTTCCACTGACGCTCGCCTCGCGCGCATCGTGCGCCTGTTGAGCGACAACGCCACCGTGGTCATCAGCGGCACGCGCATCGCCGAGGAGCTCGGCACTAGCCGCTCTGAGGTATGGCGCGGGGTGCAGCATCTGCGTGAGTTAGGCCTCGAGATCAAGGGCCATCCCGCAACGGGGTATCAAATGGAGACTGTTCCCGATCTTTTGCTCCCTGACATCCTCAGTCCCCTGATCAGGGGGACCATCTTCGCGCAGCGTATTCACCATTACTTCAGCATCGGCTCAACCAATGTGGCCGCAATGAAAGCGGGAAGCGATGGCGAGCCCGAGGGCGCCGTCTTTCTGGCTGAGGAGCAGACCGGTGGACGCGGTCGTGCCGGCCACTCGTGGGAGTCGGCGCAGTCGCTCGGCGTTTACTGTTCGGTGGTGCTGCGGCCGGAGCTGTCGCCCGCCGATGCCTTGCTGCTCTCGCTGATCGCCGGCATCGCGGTGGCCCAAGCCGTGGAACAGGTCACCGGCCTGCATCCCGATCTTCGTTGGCCCAACGATGTCATGCTCGGCGAGCGCAAATTCTGCGGCATCCTAACCGAGATGAACTCCGAGCCCACACGCGTCCGCTATGTAGTCGTCGGCATCGGGATTAACGTCAACCATTCGTCCTTCGCGGGCGAACTCGAACCGATTGCGACTTCGCTGCGCATGGAGAGCGGCCACACCTGGTCGCGCGTCGAGCTGGCGGCCGCTCTGCTAAAATCCCTCGACAGCAAATACCGCGAGCTGACAGAAGCCGGCCCGGCTGCGCGCTCCTCCATCCTGCGAACGTTCGAGGAGCGTTCGTCCTATGCCCACTCGCGCTATGTGAGCGTCGAGGGGCCGGGCGGTTATGAGGGCGTTACCGAAGGGCTCGACGAGCGGGGCTTTTTGCTCGTGCGCACACAGTCAGGGCTGCGCACCGTGCTTTCCGGAGACGTCCGCGCTATCGGCAGGAAATGAATCATGCTCCTAGTCATTGACGTAGGCAACACCAATACCGTGCTGGGCGTCTTCGAAGCCGCGCCCGTTAAAGGGAAGGCCGCTCGCCTGCTCGCGCACTGGCGCGTTTCCACTGCGAAGACGCAGATGGTGGACGAGTACGGCGTCCTTTTCCGCAACTTGTTTGCCATGCACGGGCTTGAAGTCAGCTCAGTGCAGGGCATCGTTATCTCATCGGTTGTGCCTCCGCTCGATTCCACTTTGCGCGAGGTTTGCGAGCGCTACTTCCATTCGCGTCCGCTATTCATCGAACCCGGTGTCAAGACTGGCATGCCGGTGCACTACGACAATCCGGCCGAAGTCGGCGCCGATCGCATCGTCAACAGCGTGGCCGCGTTCGAGAAGTATGGCGGACCGTGCATCGTGGTCGACTTTGGGACTGCGACAACCTTCGACGTGGTCTCGGGCAAAGGCGAGTACATGGGAGGGGTGATCACGCCGGGGATTGGCATCTCGGCTGACGCGCTCTTCGAACGCACTGCGCGCCTGCCTCGTGTCGATATCCGCAAGCCTCCGCGTGTGCTTGCCACCAACACCGTCAACAGCCTGCAATCCGGCCTTTACTACGGATATCTCGGCCTCATCGATGGAATTCTGGAGCGGCTCATCGCCGAGTTGGGCGAGAACGTTACCGTGGTTGCAACCGGTGGCCTGGGGCCTCTGATGGGCGGAGGTTCCAAGTACATTCGCGAGGTTGACGATCTGCTTACCCTCGAAGGACTCCGAATTATCTACGAGCGTAATCAAGCGCATGCGCGCCGCCGCAATGGCCCGGAAACCCCAGCGGCGACAGCGGGCAGCAAACCGAGCGAGCCGAGGTCGTCCATGCCCAAGCCCGATTGAGGCTACACTGGGGTGGCCCATCCTTGCGCTTGTTTTGCGAAAGAGTGGGAACAGGGCTTTCGAATTACTTCTGGTGGGAGCCACCGCATTTATGCGGTGGAAGGAGCGCTTTAGCGCTCCGGGGAGAAAGCTGGTTCGTGACCTTGCGCTTTAGCGCTGGTGGAAAACCCAGGGCTGAAGCCCATTTTGAAGTCAAGCGTTCTTCCGCTGGACTAAAGTCCAGCTTCCCCCTGCTGAAGCAGGGGCCTCCCTCCAGGGGCGCTTTCCAAGTTTCCTTACACCCGTGCAAACGCGCCGTTGTGCAGGTTGTTCTGCCTCCATGGAAACCTACTTCAATTACTTTACCGAGATCGAAGAACACTTCCAGCGCCGCCGCGGCACCCTACTGTTGCTTTCCCCGCTCGATTGGGCACTGATGGAGACCTGGAAGGACGCAGGCATTCCGCTCGAAGCCGTGCTGCGAGGCATCGACGCCACCTTCGAAAAATGGGAGCGCCGTCCCACCCGCTTTCGCAAGGTCAATGGTCTTGCTTACTGCTCGCAGGAAGTGCTGGCATCGGTGGAAGAACTGAAAGAAGCCACCGTGGGTGCCGCCCCAAGTGAGCCTAAGGACTCGGGCCTGGACCATTCCGTCGTTGTGGAATACCTGAACCGCAATGCCGCGCAACTCGACCAGCTGCAATTGCCGGCAACCGCACACACTCTCGCTCAGGAGACAGCGTCGACGTTGCGCGCCCTGGCTTCCTCGCTATTGCAGGAGCGCTTGCTTTCCATGGAAGACCTGGAACGGCGATTGACGGTGGCGGAAGAAAAAATCTTTGCGGCCTTGCTGGCCGCGACGCCTGACCAAGCCTTGCTTGCTGTACGCACCGAAGCTGATCGCGACCTGGCGCCCTATCGACGCAAAATGAGCTCCCCGCAAATCGAGCAGCTTCACAAACAGTACGTCCATAAGCGTGTCCTGGAGCAGTACCAGGTTCCACGATTAAGTTTGTTCTACATGTAAAGAGAGACGCTCAGTGCTTGATTGGTCGACGGGAGCCATGCCGGATGTGCAGCACGTAGACAACGTCACCCTGGATAGTGAACAGGATCCGATATATGTGCGGCCGGCGCCCGTAGAGCAATTGATGCACGTCGAAGGGAAAAACCACGTTCTCTGGAGCCATAGAGCATCGTTCCGGAAACTCGCCTAGCGATGCGATCGCGTTCTCTAACTCCAGAAACCATCGGATACCGGCATCTCCGGCTTGTTGCGACGATAGCCACTCCAGTATCTCCCCTGCGTCCCGTTCAGCTTGCGCTGTCAATTCAACGCGGAATGTCATGCTTCCGCCGCATCTTGGCAAGGACATCGCCCGCGGGAGTGGTGCGGCCGGCGTTCACATCCTCATAGCCTGCGCGGATTCCCTCCACAGCTTCGGCAAAGTCCTGGCGCTCCCATTCCAAATAGTTAGCCAGAGCCTCATCCAGGGCGACCGCCGGCTCCTGGCCATGCCGCTTGGCGTATTCTTCCAGTTGTGCCTTCCGTTCGGGTTTTAGGGGGATCATGTCCATGGAGGTTTCTCTGCGTTTATCGTAAGGCCGGCAGAGTCGGCAGGTCAAAGCCGAACAAACTCACCTTTGAATTCACGCTGTTCATCGAGGGCGCTCTCTTGCAATTTGAGATTGAGAAACTAGTCTACGGTGGTGACGGCCTGGCGCGCATGCCGGCCGACGACAAAGGTCGCGGCAAAACTGTCTTCGTTCCCTTCGTTCTTCCGGGAGAGCAGGTCGAAGCGTCGGTCGTCGAGAGCCGCTCGGGCTTTGCGCGCGCCAAACTCGACAATGTGCTGACGCCTTCTCCCGACCGGACTGCTCCGGAGTGCCAATACTTCGGCCGCTGCGGCGGGTGCCACTATCAGCACATGAATTACGACGCGCAGTTGCGCTACAAAGCCGAGATTCTGCGTGAGTCGTTGCGCCGCACCGCCAAGCTTGAGCTAGAGCACGAGATACAGATTCATGCCTCGACGCCGTGGAACTACCGCAATCGCACCCGCATGCACGTGCGGCACGCTCCCGAATTTACGCTGGGATACTACCGGTACAGCTCCCACGATGTACTTGCGGTGGAGTCCTGCCCCATCAGTTCACCCCTGATTAATCGCGTGATAGCCGAAGTCTGGAATCTCGGCCGCGCAAAAGCCACTCCGGAATCTCTGCACGGCTTGCAATTCTTCGCCAACCAGGATGACACGCAACTTCTGGTCGAAGCCTATGTTCGACCGGGCGGCGATCCTAAGGACCTGCAGCCCTTCGCAGCCGCCCTGCACAGCACGTTGCCGGCGGTGGCAGGGGTTGTCGTTTTTCCCGTTTCTTCGGTTGATGATGAAAGCCGTCAGCACGCCCCGCTCACGTCCACTCACGCCGATGCTGCTCAGGCCATCGGTGGCAATTCGCTCTTGTACCACACTGTGGGACAGCAATGCCGGGTCAGCGGCGGCTCGTTCTTTCAGACCAACCGCTACCTGGTTGATACCCTCGCACAGCTGGCGACGGCCAACAAAGGAGGGCGCGCCGCCCTCGATCTGTACGCCGGCGTCGGCCTGTTCACGGTGCCGCTCGCACGTCAATTCGATCAGGTGCTGGCGGTGGAATCGTCCCCCAATTCGTTCGCCGATCTGCGCCTCAACATTCCCGACAACGTGAAGTGCTTTCGTGCAACCACCGAACGCTTTCTTGCCGAACGTGTCGCCAAACTGGCGCCCGACCTGGTGCTGGTAGACCCACCGCGGTCCGGCCTCGGCGAAAAAACTGCCGCCGCTTTAGGTCGTATGTCCGTCTCCCATGTGACGTACGTCTCATGTGATCCGGTCACACTCTCGCGCGACCTGCGCGTGCTGTTAGAATCAGGTTTTCGGGTCGAGCAGGCGCACCTGGTGGATATGTTTCCGCAGACCTTTCACATGGAAACCATTCTCCATCTCGCGCGCTGACCCTCGGCACTCGCCCGGAGGACCAATGTACGCGCTCGCCATTCTTCGTTATCGCAAGCCGCTGGAGGAAGTACTGAAGCACGTAGACGCGCACCGCGCCTATTGCCAGGGCCTGAAGCAGGAAAAACTGTTGATCGCTTCCGGTCCGCTGGTGCCGCGTTCGGGCGGCGCCATGCTGTTGCGGGTTCCCGATGACGAAGCGCTGGCGACGCTGGACAGTATTCGCGACAACGATCCGTACACCCGGTTCGGAGTTGCGCAATACGAACTGTGGCCCTGGGCCCCTGCTTTTGGCGCGGAGGACCTGGACCGCTTGTAACCAGTCCAATTCGCGCAAACACCGCGCGCATTGGGGGACTTCGGCGGCGGCCGTGCCGGCAACTTCTGCTTCGACGAACCAAGTTCGTACTCCTACGCCCGTGGGAGCGATGCTTTACTGCGGCGGCAAGGAGCCGGTCTTTCTTGCCGCCCTGGCTTTTTCTGCGGGAATCGTCGCCGCCAACTATCTGTGGCGGTCCCCCCAATTCTGGTTGACCACGTTCTTGATCGCGCTGCTCGGCGCCGTACTTTGCCACCGTCGCTCGCCCCAGATGGCTTTCGCCTGGGTGCTCCTGGCGGTGGTTCCCCTCGGAGGATTCTATCTTCAGGCCCGTGATGCCGCTGCGCCTGCGATTGCGGAAAATCTCCAACCCTTTTCCACGGGCGACGATCCGATTGATGTGACCGGCCACGTCATCCGCGAGGGGTTGGTCCGCGACAGCCCTTATGGCGGCAAGCAGGAGTCGGTGGACGTTACGGCCGAGCGGCTTCAACTCGGTGACCAAGTGCTTAACGCGAATGTAGGGATTCGCCTCACCATCTACAGCAAGCAGACGGAGGAGGACGAAGCTCGCCAGGAAGGAACTGAATCGGCGCTCCGCGTGTACACCTACGGTCAACGTCTGCATCTTGTCGCGAAGCTCCGGATGCCGCGCAATTACCGCAATCCGGGTGCGATGGATATGGCCGGCTATCTCGCTTCTCAGGGGATTCGCCTGACCGGTTCCTCGCGCGCCAGCAGCGTGGACGTGTTGCCCGGCTTCACCGGGCAGCCGCATCGGCTTGTGGAGGAGCGCTGCCCGTCGCAGCGTGCTGGCCCACATCATGCAACTCTGGCCCGGCGAACGCGGCGCGCTCATGCAGGCCATGCTCATCGGAGGGCGGGCATTCTTCGGCCGTGACATCAAGACCGAATTCCAGCGCACCGGGACGTATCACATCCTCGTTGTGTCAGGCATTAACGTCGGCATCCTCGCTTTTGCAGTTTTCTGGGCGCTACGCAAGCTTCCCTTCGGCGAAACTTGGGCCACCATTCTTACTATTCTGCTTTCCTGGGGATACGCCTTCCTCGCCGATCTCGGATCGCCGATCGTGCGCGCCACCATTACGCTGGGCATTTACCTGCTCACGCGTCTGCTGTTTCGCGAGCGGGCCGCGCTCAACGGACTCGGCATTGCTGCCACTGGGCATCCTGCTGGTGAATCCCCGCACTCTGTTCGAAGCCAGCTTCCAGCTCACGTTTCTTTCCGTCATTGCTGTCGCCGGCATCGCGGTGCCGATTTTGCGGCAAACTGTCTACCCATTTCGCAAGGCCCTTGGCAACCTCGACTCTCCGGCCTTCGACATCGCGCTTCCCACGCAGGCCGCGCAGTTTCGTTTCGACGTGCGGCTGGTCCGGGGGCAGCTCGAGAACATCTGCAATCGCCAGATCGCGAACTTCATCGTGGTTGGCGTCACGCGATTTGTCATTGGCGCGGTTGAACTGCTCTTCACCTCAACCGTTATCCAGATCGCGCTCGCGCTGCCCATGGCCTGGTACTTTCATCGCGCCACCACCATGGCGTTGCCCGCCAACGCGCTGGTCATCCCGATCGCCGGAATTCTTCTGCCCACGGCCGTGCTCACGGTGGCGGCGTCTTATGCGGGCCACTGGCTGGCATGGCTGCCGGCCCTCGTCACCCGATATGCCCTGGACGCCTTGACGGGGACAATTCATGTGATCGGGCACGTACGCATCTCCGACGTGCGTGTTGCCACTCCCGCGCTGTTGGTCTGCTGTGGGGCCGCGGCGGCATTTGCCCTGGCCTTACTGCTGGCACGCCGACGGACGCCGCTGGCTGTCTTTGGAATTGCGGCGTTGCTGATGGCGGCGGTTTGGATCGTGATGGTGCCCCCCAAGCCGCAATGGCACCCCGGAGTTCTTGAGGTGACAGCCATTGATGTGGGCCAGGGCGATTCGCTGCTGCTCATCACGCCTGAGGGCAAGTCACTGCTGATGGACGCGGGGGGCATGCCCGGCAATGCCCGTTCCGACTTCGATGTCGGTGAGGAAGTGGTTTCGCCCTATCTGTGGACGCGCGGTATTCGTCACCTGGATGCGGTGGCAATTTCGCATGCTCATAGCGACCACATGGGCGGCATGCGCAGCGTGATTGCCAACTTTCAGCCGCATGAGCTCTGGTATGGAGTCGAGTCGCCGAGTCGCGGATTCCAGGATATAGAACAGGCGGCGCGCTCCAATCATGTGGCGCTGAAACCCTACCTCGCCGGCGAGTCGTTCGAGTTCGGAGGCGTTCACGTGCGCGTGCTCAACCCTCAGCCCGGATGGCCGGCGCGCGATCCAGTGCAGGATGACGAGTCGCTGGTCCTGCGCATGCAATACCGAAACAGTTCAGTTCTGCTGGTGGGCGACTCGCATAAGCGGATTGAGAAATTCCTGGTGGACAAAGCTCCGCAATCCGATTTGCTAAAGGTGGGACATCACGGCAGCGCGACTTCCAGTTCGCCCGAGTTCCTTGCAGCTGTAAAGCCGCGCTACGCGGTCGTTTCTGTGGGCTTCTATAACTCGTTCAAACATCCGCGGCCGGAGGTGATGGAGCGATACTCCATTGCCCATATTCCAACCTACCGCACCGACCTAGCCGGCGCCGTGTCGTTCTACCTCGACGGCAACAGCATTGTCGCTAAGCCGGCTCCTCGGTGACCGCCTCATCTGCGTCCGTCGCAGGACTCCGGCGGTACGCCTCGATGGTCTGGCGCGCTTCCTCGGCCTGATCGGGCCGCACCATCACCCACACGCCGCCCACGCCCGGCAGGATGTCCTGAGGCGCCTCCCGGTTTTGGATCATGGCATCAATTCCTGCCGACTCCAGCAAACCGCGTACCACCATCCCCTCTGATTCTTCGTCCGTGTCAAAAACCTTTACCAGCTCTTCGTGGTCTTTCGCTGCCTCGGCCATGCTTCCTCCAATGAGTTCACTGCAAGTGGTAACTTTCGAAGTTCTTGATGGTGCTGTTTCCCGGCTGAATTCCTGCCGTTTAGGTGTATGATGCCGCCCACGACGTTCGCGCGCAACGGTGGCGCGAGGTCGAACATCCAAATTGTAGCGGAAAGGCAGCGAACACGATTTCAGGCGGCCCGAAATGGCGGCCGTTTCCTTTGAGGAAACCATGGGGCTATCGGAACGAAGGGAAGAAGTTAGACCGCAACTCAGCAGCGAGCAGCAGGAACAGGAAGAAGAGCGCCGTAAACTCCGCCGCTTGCAGGTGATGATGAACATGGTGATGTCGGTCATCAGCCAGGACGAGAACATGACCGTGGAAGAGGCTGCTGAACTGGTGGCCAACACCAAGCTCGCCGCTCTGGCCATGTTCCCCGACAAAGAGTTTGCCTACGACATCCTCTACAAGCCGCGTCTGCAAAGGCTGATGGCGGAGCGCTTCCGTATGCAATAAGCCCGGCTACTTGGTGCTGGTCAGGTAAACTGTCAGCGTTCCCCAGAGGAGCTTGGCGCGCATCTGCACCGGAAGATGCTGGGCGTCGTCGGTGTACCAGATCCAGATTCGTCCTCGATTCTTCAGAATTCCTGAATCGCCTTCCGGTCCCACCCGGATGGTCTGAAACGTCCCGGCTGGGGTTTTAACCTGCTCCTTGCCTTCCACGTGGGCCTGCACGGTTACAGTTTTGCCTCCGTCGTTTAGCGGGAAGGTGTAATTGGCGCCCTGCAACAGCGGAAGGCTGCCAACATAGAAAATGCCCGACAATACATCGGTGACACAGCCTGGAATATCATTCTCTGTTTTCTTCTGCGAATTGTCCTTCAGATTACGTTCTTCGAGAATGGCCTTACGGCGACCGTAGTCGTAGGAGATGGCGGTCTCGCGGCGGTGCGATCCTTCTTCCGTGTGCTTCAACAGCTTGTACGAGCACAAGCTCTTGGCATCGAAGTAGGAATTGAAGCGGTCCTGCACGCGATACAGCAATGCCACCACGCCGCTGGAGTCGGCGCTGGCGGTTACATGCTCCTGCGAACCGGCGCGTTCGATACGCACCGTGGAGATTCCCGCGGTCCAGAAGCGCCATTCCCCTTCGTAGTGCAACGTCTGTCCATGCGGAAACTCGAAGCCGGGCCGCAAGGGTTCGATATGGGCTGCGGCGCCGATCCTGTTTTCCTGCGCGCTCTGCGCCGTGGCATGGGACGCCTGCATGCCCGGGTTGGTCTGCCCGCTCAGGACCAGTGATACGGCAACTGTCGATAGGATTGCCAGTGTGGCACTGCTACGTGTAATCAGATTTCCCCTCAGCCGTGGAACCACAGGATCTTTACCACCAGTGCCACCAGCATGGCGGTAGCGCCCAGCAGGGCATTGTACTCGCGATGCTGCCAATATAGCTCGCGGGAGAAGCCGTCTACTATTTGACGAAACAGCAACGTGCGGGGAAGCAGGCGAGGTACGCGCTCCGCATATTCGTGATAGCCGGGAAATTGCTTTCGCAGAAAAGTTTCTTCGCCACCAATGACCGGCACATAGATGAGTACGAACATCGCCAGGATCGCGATCGCTACCCAAAGGTCACGAGCGGCAAGCGCGAAGCCGATGGCAATGATGATGGACCCGAGATAAAGCGGATTGCGCACGTACGCGTACGGCCCGGTAGTGGCGAGTTTCTGGTTCTTCTTCACCTGGCCCGAGGCAATAGCGCGAAGCAGAATACCCAGAGAGGCGACGAGCGCGCCAACCACCAGGGACGTCCATGTTGGTTGAGCGCGCCACAAGTAAAAAATCGCGAACACAAATCCCAAGGGCACTCGGATGCGACGGGCCACTCGGCTCCACGGGACATTTCCCTTCGACGCCGGCGGATCACCCATGCTGCTCTCCGAGCAATTGGTCAGCCGCTTCGATTACCGTTTGGGGCTGGATCGAGATCAGTCCCTCATCGTGACGGTCGGTGTGGGTCGTATTGTCCAAACTTTCGGGACTGCGGAGGACCACGCTGCGGGTGCCGAACGGGCCATTGCGCTCGGGCGCGGGTTGGCCCGAACAATGCGACCACCGGAACGCGTAACGCGGCCGCCAGGTGCATGGGCCCAGTGTCTCCACCGATGAACAGCCGGGCGCGGCGCGTCAGCGCGATCAATTCTCCGACCGAACAGTTTAGCGGGATGGCCACTCCTCCGCTGGAACTGCGTACATCTTCTGCCAGCCTTTCCTCTCCTGGACCATGGTTGACGATCACTGCCATTCCGCGGTCGGTCAGCGCTGCCGCTACCACACCGAACGACTGCGAGGGCCAGCGCTTTGCTCCCCAGCCTGCGCCGGGATTGAGGATCGCCAGCGGCTTATCGCCAGACACTTCGCACTGGCAGTCTGCCCACGCTTCGACCGCGGGATCGGCAGGAAAGGGCGGCGGAACGTATTCCAACTCCTGGCCGGCAACCTCAGACGCCAGGGATAACGCGTGCTCCACCACATGTGCTCCACGAACATCCATCGCATGGGTATAGAACATACGGGCCGGGCCCTCGCGTGGCTGCGATGATCCAATGCGGATGGCGGCGCCGCTGGAACGCGCAGCCAGGGCGGAACGTATTGCACCCTGAAGATCAAGCGCTACTCCGTAATTCCTTGCCTGTACTTCGTGGCGGCACGACCGCATTTCGCGCCAGGTTCCTCCGGAAAACAGCGATCTCCGCCACCGGGAAAACTTGGCCACATGTACCCAATCAGCAAGAGGTTTGCGTTCTGAGCGGGCCGTTAAACGTTCCGAATCACGCGCGCACAGCAGCTCTGACCAGCGCTCTTCCACCAACCACCCGATTTGCAGATCAGGTTTGGCTCGGCGCAACGCGGCAATCGCCGGCATGCCGTGAATGATGTCGCCCATGGCGCTGAGCCGCACCACCAGGACGCGATCGGAAAGGCGACCATTGAGGTAGGTCGGCGGTCATGGTTCACCACAGAGGCACAGAGACACAGAGGGCTCTTGCTTTGCTTTGCTCTGCGCCTGTCTGTCTCTGTGGCGATAAGTCACCGTTGACCGCGCCCTCCGTTCCAGGATTGCAGCCGTTCGAGGAAGTCGGTAGTCGAGTGATCTTTGGGGTCCCCTACGATCTCGACTCGTCCGCCATAGGCCAGGACCTCCTCGCGCTTCGGGAACCGTCTCCGGCGTGTAGTCGGTTCCCTTGGCTTGCACATCGGGATGGATCTCGCGAATCAAGGCGCGCACGTCGGGTTCGTCGAAAATAACCACGGCATCCACATCCGCGAGGGCGCAGATGATCTCCGCGCGCTCCATGGCCGGCATCAGCGGCCGGCCTGCTCCCTTCAATTGGGAAACGCTGTGGTCCGAATTCAGGGCCACGACTAGCTTTCCGCCCAACGCCTTCGCGCCGCGCAGATAGCGGATATGTCCCACATGCAACAGGTCGAAGCAGCCATTGGCCAGCACAATCGGCTCGCCGCTGCGCCGCCACTCGGCCACGCGGTTACGCAAGGCGTCGCGCGAAAGAATTTTGTTGGTACTGTGGTTCACGAAGATGTGGCCGCCGAATACTGGTCTATGGCGGCCAGCAATTCCTTGCTTGACACCGTAGCCGTGCCGCGCTTCATCACCACAATCCCGCCGGCAAAGTTTGCCAGCCGGGTTGCCGACGCGGTATCGGCCCCGGCGGCCAGCGCGGCGGTGAAGGTCGCGATCACCGTGTCTCCGGCTCCGGTCACGTCCACCACCTGGTCGGAGCCATGGATAGGTACGACCAGTGGGGGAAGATCTTTTTCGAAAGCCACCATGCCATCGCGGCCGCGAGTAATCACCAGTGACTCCAGCGCCATCTCCTGCCGCAAGCGCTCGCCGGCGGAAAAAAGCTTCTGGTCGTCATGGCCGATTTTGATGCCTAACGCCTCTTCCACCTCCGGTTCGTTGGGCGTGGCTGCGGTAACTGCCCTCGAAGTCCAGCATGCGATAGCGCGAGTCGAGAGTGACCGGCTTGTTCTCCAGACAGTGATTGGACTTGATGAAGTTGAGCAGCCTGGGCGATGCCGCGCCGTATCCATAATCGGAAACCAGGAACGCATCCGACGCGGTGGCGTATTCCCGCGCCGCATTCACCAGGTTCACTAGCGCGGGATGCAGTTCGTCCAATGGCTCCGGCTCGCGATCCACGCGCACCACCTGCTGGCGGCTGGTATGCGACATGCCGGCGAGAATGCGGCTCTTGATGGTGGTGGTATGGTGTTTCAGCCGCTCGATGCCAGTGATGGGAATTCTCTTCTCGTGAAATCGCTCCAGCAGCAAGCTGCCCGCCTCGTCATCCCCTACCACTCCCACGGGAAGAACATTCACTCCCAGCGCAGCCAGGTTCATGATCGCATTGCCGCCCCCGCCGGGAACCACCGTACGCTCGCGATGCTTCAGGATGAGAACGGGCGCCTCGCGTGACACCCGTGCAATCTCGCCAAAGATAAACTCGTCGGCAACCAGGTCGGCGAGGACAGTGATCGAGACGTCGCTAAATGACTGGACGATATTCTTCCAGCGCTCCGTATCTTTCAGGTGTCTGGTCATGGATTCAAATGAATGCCCGGTGCTTAGTTCGAGCAGCCGGGCGCAGCCTAACCTTTGATTGTCTCACGCTGAGCGCAGCTTTCGCTCTCGAATCGTGGCCAGTATGGCCTCCACGACGACGGGCGCATTGTGCAAATCCATTTTGACCGGAACCACATGAATGGGCTGCAGGGTGTCGAGATGTCCGTCGAGATTGATCGCGTCTTTCTCCGTAGTCAAGAACGTTGTGGCGCCATGTTGCTTTCGCAGTCGCAGAAGTTGGTGGATGTCGTCAGACGAATAGCGATGGTGGTCGTGAAAACTACGGGTTCCGGCCAGCACGATTCCCGCCGTCTGCAGTTGCTCAATAAAGTTCTGCGGCCGTGCAATGCCGCAGAACGCCAAACAAGGTTCATTGGTCTGAGGTGTAAGGATGCCGCGCGTTATCCTCCACACCGGTTGCGAACCCAGACCCAGCCCATCGGTCGTCATATTGTTGGTGAGCACTACCGCATCCGCACGGCGCAACGAAGCGAGCGGCTCTCGTAACCGGCCAGTGGGAAGCAGAGAATCGTGAGGATCACTGGAGGTGACCAGCACGATGTCGAAGTCGCGCGCCAGCCGCCGGTGTTGGAAGCCGTCGTCAAGCAGGTGCAAACGCGGTCCGAACTTCTCCTCTGCCATCCGCCCCGCGGCGAAACGGTCCTCACCCACGATGACAGGCACCCCTAGTTGTCGCGCGATCAGCACAGGCTCGTCGCCAAATTCAGCCGCCAGGCCGTGGGGATCGACCAGCACCACACCCTTGGTCTTGCGCCGGTACCCTCGGGAGAGGACATCGAAAAGAATGCCGTGCTGTTTGAGCAACTGGCCCAGCAAGATGAGGAACGGTGTTTTCCCGGAACCGCCGACCGTAAGATTGCCGACGCTTACCACCGGCCCTTGCAATTGGCTGAGGGTGAGCGTCTTACGATCGTACAGTTCATTACGCGCCCGCACGGCTGCGCCGTAGAGCGCCGAGAGCGGATTCACGAGCGCCGCTCCGATGTGATTTCTGCGCGGCCCAGCGCGTCTTGCTCCGCCAGCAAATCGAGCAGTGCGCTCACCGTTCTTGAGGTTGCGCCGCGTTGCGAACGCATGACCTCGAACGCTCGCCGGCCCAATGCTTTACGTTCCTCATCATTTCGCAATAGTTCGAGCACGGTCGCACTTAAGGACTGGGGAGTCACGACGCGCAAAGCATCGGCTTGGCGAAAGACATCGACGATATCGCGGAAGTTCTCCGTGTGTGGTCCCACCAGGATTGGCGTTCCGAACTGCGCCGCCTCCAGAACATTATGTCCGCCGCGCGGCACCAGGCTGCCACCTATAAATGCGATATCGGCAAATTCGTAAAGACTGGCCAGTTCACCAATGCTGTCGAGCAGGAAGACATCACTTGCGATCGGACTTTCGTCGCTCCATTGCGAACGCCGCTGATAGGAAATTCCCGATGAGGCCAGCAGCGAAGCCACAACCTCGAAGCGCTCAGGATGGCGGGGCGCCAGAAGTAACAGCGGGTTGGAATAGCCTGCCACTACCTGCCGGAACATGTCGAGGAGCAACTCCTCCTCGCCATCGAGGGTGCTTCCCGCCACCAGCAAGGGCCTTCTTTCCTCCCGTCGCATCGCGAATGCGGCTGCAATGGCGGGCCGAACCGGCGGCTTCACTTCGAATTTCAAATTTCCGCTGACATGCACTCGCTCGGCTGGAGCTCCCATTTGAACCAGCCGTCGGGCGTCTTCGTCGCTCTGCGCCAGGAAGAGCTGAACATTCTGCATTACGGGCCGCAGCAGGCGTTGAAATCGCAGATAGCCGGGTAGCGAGCGGTCGGAAACGCGCGCATTCGCCACGGCAACTGCCGCCCCCGAAATCCGCGCCAGGCGCAGAAGGTTGGGCCAGAATTCACTTTCCGCCAGCACCAGCATTTTTGGACGCAACGCGCGCAAGTAGGCGCGTACCGCAAAAGTCAGATCGACGGGAAAATAGAAAACGTCGTTTTCGCCGAAACGCTCACGTGCCAGCTTCTGTCCAGTATCTGTTGTGCTGGAAATAACGACGCGCCAGTCGGGCAACTGCGTCTTCAACTCGTCGATAACCCGCGATATCGCCAGTACCTCGCCCACCGATACGGCATGGATCCAAATCGTGTTGGCCGCGCCTTCGCGGACGAGTCTGTCGGGTACCTTGCCTAGCCGCTCGCTGAATCCGGCGCGGTACTTGCCGTGGCGCAGCATCTCCAGCAGCCACCAGGGCGCGCTCACCACCAGCGCGACCAGCAGAAGAATGCTGTACAGGAAGTACACGCTGCGATTGTAATTGCGGCTGAACCATGATCCAAACTCGAGATGCGACAAAGTATCAAAACCTATTTTGGTGCACTTTGTCTGACGCGTATAAGAAACTTACCCACGCGAATAATGGTCGCGTCTTCGACCACATTTCAATTCGTGCTAGAGTTTTCCCTATGGTAGTCACTATCAACATTCCGGACGAACTGGCGGCGCAAGCCAAGGCGCGCGGCTTGTCCCTGGAATCGCTAATTCAGGAGATTTTGTCACAGCAGCTTGCGGCGCGTCCTGCGGAAACCCGACAGATCCAAACCGCAGAAGAGATTCGCGCATGGCTCGACTCGTTGGCCCAGTTCTCTGACAAGATTCCCCCCTTGCCGGATACGCTCTCTCGCGAGTGGATTTACCAGGATCACGATTAAATGACCATTGCCTCGTGCTTGGTCGATACCAACATCCTTCTACGCATGACACGGCGTTCCGATCCGCAACACCAGATCGTCGATGCAGCCCTCGCTCAACTCGCCAGTCAAGGCACCGTGTTTCATTACGCTCACCAGAATATTGCCGAGATGTGGAACGCCATGACCCGCCCTCGGAATCGCAACGGCTTTGGCCTGACTGTGACCGACGCCGAGCGCGAGGTACAAGCAATCGAAGCGGGCATGGTCTTGTTGCCAGACAACGAGGCCGTCTATCGCGAGTGACGAAGGATTGTCGTGCAGAACAGGGTCTTGGGTGTTCAAGTACACGACGCCCGCATGGCGGCAGTCATGTACGTGCACCACGTGAACCACATACTCACGCTGAATGTGGTCGATTTTGAACGCTTCAGTGGTCTCATCGCCATTCACCCGAACGGCGTTTGAGAGGGCTTCGGTGCCAGGTTCTTTCCCATGCATTAACATGGCGGCTTGAGCGCAGCTCACCAATAGCGGATAATTCCGCTATGCTTTCCCGACCGCGCGTTTTTCTGTGGGCTGCCGGCCTGACTATCGTGTTCTCATCCGTGACGCTCTGGGCGTCGAAGGAGTTCGTTCCTCCCAAGGCCGGCAATGCAAGCACCTATGCCTGCAAGGACACGCATCCCACCGAACACATAACCGCCGCGGTCGAGGTCTACAATAGCCCGCCGAAGTCCGACATTTTTATCACCCACTACAGCGAAGAGGGAATCCTGCCCGTCTTCCTGGTCATCACCAACGATGGTGACCAGCCAGTGAGCGTGAATAAGATGCAGGCCGAAGTGGTCACCGGTAATCGCAGCAAGCTGGAAGCGCTCGACGTGGATGACGTCTTTCGCCGTGTGGCCCATATACAGGGCAGTAGCACCAACCCCAGTCCGCATGCCGGCCCCATCCCGCTTCCCGGCGGAAGCAAGAGCAAGAAGGCGCAGCAGCAATATGATGAACTGATGCGCGCGAAATTCACCGCGGCCGCCGTCGAGCCTCACTCCACCCAGTCCGGCTTTCTCTTCTTCGACGTGCGCGGCGTGGGCCAACCGGTGGACGGGGCGCACATCTATCTCACCGGAGTTCGCGACAACAACGGTACGGAACTGATGTATTTCGAGATTCCGCTAACGCCGTCGAATCCGGCAGCCCCGGGCGGAAATTAATTGACTCGTCGCTCCACAACCCGCATGTTCACCCCGCCACACCCAGGATTGGTACTCCGGACGTACCTTAGCGAGCGGTCTATCTCCGCCGCAGCGGAACATCTTGGAGTCTCGCGAGTGACTCTGTCTCGAGTGCTGAATGGCCGCGCTGGCATTTCTGCAGATCTGGCGTTGCGCTTGGCTGATGCGCTCGGCACCTCGGCTGAGCTTTGGGCGGGTAAGCAGTCGCAATACGATCTCTGGGTGGCCTCGCGTCGGCGACGGAAAAAAGTGGCACATCTCCATAGCGTTCCGAAGCTGACTAGAACTGCCTGATCCCAAGCACTCGCCGCTATAATCGCAAGTATGGCCACCACCCCGGAAGCTCCTGTCGCCGCCCAGTCCATGTACGAACCGGTCATCGGGCTGGAGGTCCACGTCCAGCTTCTGACCCGCACCAAGATTTTCTGCGGGTGCTCGACCCAGTTTGGCGATCCACCGAACACCAATGTTTGCCCCATCTGTCTTGGAATGCCCGGGCCGTTGCCGGTTTTGAATGAGCAGGCGGTAGAGTTTGCCGTATTGGCGGCCAGCGCGCTGAATTGCACAATCAATGAGACCTCCATCTTTGCGCGCAAGAACTACTTTTATCCTGACCTGCCGAAGGGTTACCAGATTTCGCAGTATGACAAGCCGCTGGCCGAACATGGCTACATCGAAGTCAAGACTGCGAACGGGCCCAAACGCATCGGCATCACCCGCGTGCACCTGGAGGAAGACGCCGGCAAAAGCCTGCATGACGGGCTTCCCGACAGCAGCCAGTGGACCTCCATCGATCTGAACCGCTCGGGTGTTCCGCTGATTGAGATCGTCAGCGAGCCCGACATTTCGTCGCCTGACGAAGCCTATGAATACCTGACTCGCTTGAAGCAAATCATCCTCTACACCGGCGTCAGCGACTGCAATATGGAAGAGGGGTCGCTGCGTTGCGATGCCAATGTCAGCATCCGCCCACGCGGTCAGACCAAATTTGGTACCAAGGCGGAAGTGAAGAACGTCAACTCTTTCCGCTTTATCCGGCATGCGCTGGAATACGAGATCGAACGCCACCAGCAAGTGTTGGAAGCTGGCGGCAAAATTGTCCAGGAAACCCGCCTCTACAATCCGAGCGAGGGTAAGACCTACAGCATGCGCTCCAAGGAGCAGGCGCACGATTACCGCTATTTCCCCGAGCCTGACTTGCTGCCGCTGGTGGTTGATGAAAGATGGCGGAAGCAAATCACAGACAAGTTGCCCGAATTGCCGACAGCACGGCGCGCCCGGCTGGTTGCGCAGTACGGTATCACCGAGTACGACGCCACCACGCTCACGGGCACGCGTGCGCTGGCTGATCAGTTCGAGGAGGCAGCCAAAGCCGCTAGGAACCCCAAGCGCGTTGCGAATCTGGTGCAGGGCGAATTGCTGGGCCGGCTCAACGCCAAAGGACTGGAAATTGAACAGTCCCCGATTTCCATGAAGGGAGTGGCTATGTCCGCTGACCTGGTGGAGAGCGGCGCCATCAGCGGCAAGATGCTCAAAGACCTTTACGACCTCGCCTTCGAGCGCGGCGAGGACTTCCCCGTTGTCTACGAGAAGGAGAAGCCGCAACAGCTTACGGATAGCGCAGCAATCGAGAAGATCATCGACGAGGTGATCGCCGGCAATCCTAAACAGCTTGAGCAGTACCGTGCCGGCAAGAAGACGGTGATGGGCTTCTTTGTCGGCCAGGTCATGAAGGCGTCCAAGGGACAGGCAAATCCAGTCCTGGTTAATGAACTGCTGAGCAAGAAGCTGGAAGCATAGGCCGCAGCGCCGACGGGACGGGATGCCGAGACGAATCTTGACGACACGAATCCCTCTCAACCAGCGAAGGGGCAACTCGTGCGGAGCTGCCCCTCACCGGGAGCGCATCTTCGGCCAGCAAGTTCGAAGCGCTCCCTAAACGACGCTGCTCAGCGCGACACGTAGCGCGCCGCAAAAATAGCTCCGCGCGGGATTCTCGATCCCGGCCACCAATCGCCATCGATCCAGGTACCGCGGTGATGCAAAGTCAGGAGCAGCGTTAAGAACGGGCCCAGCGTCATCGCGCGCGTGGAGACAACATGATGTTCTGCGTAGGGCGCTTCGGGTCGCCTGCAGGTTATGTCCGGACGTAAGACCGGCAGTTCGCCGCCAGGAATTGCTAAGTCGGCCGTCTCGGCGTTGTCATGGGCTGCCAGCGTCAGAAGCAGTCTCAGGAAAGGCCCCAGAGTCGTTGGGGTCGAATGAACCAGTTGGGATTTCATGGCGACCTCCTCCCCGCTACCCGGAAGCGGGATTTTTTTCCCGCCTCCGGGAGCGTTCCCCCTAAGAGCATTGGCCGAGCCTTGCTCGTCCCCGCTCTCAGGTGCACAATGCTCCGGTTCGCCCTCAAGTTCAATGGTTGGCCCATGATTTGTGGGTGGATTTGGAGATGATTGCCCAACCTCATGATTCAGCTAGACTTGATTGCGCGGATGATCGACTTTCTTGAGGCCGGAAACTTCCAACAGGGTATAATCCCTATCGCCCCCGCGTCGATTAAAGGCGGTCCAGCTTGAGCGCCACGCAAAAGTTACTCCGCTTTGGAGTCTTCGAACTAAATCTCGCCACCGCCGAGCTGCGCAAAGGCGGCACACCCATTAAGCTGGCGCCGCAACCCTTTCGACTGCTCACGTTATTGGCCAGCCGTGCCGGGCAAATTGTGACTCGTGAGGAAATTCAGGAACAACTTTGGGACAAGGAGACTTACGTCGACTTCGAGCAGGGGATGAACCACTGCATCAAGCAAATCAGAAATGTTCTCAACGACAACGCAGATACGCCCCTCTACATTGAAACTCTGCCACGCCGTGGATATCGTTTTCTCGCTCCGGTTGTTTCCAAAGAGATTCCCACCCCCGCCCCGCGAGTAACCGAATCCAAGTCGGGTGTGCAGAGCGGCATAGCCGCAGTCGTCCTGGCTCGACAAGCAAGCGCGGAGAAACCGCCGGACACCTCCGCGCCCGCCGCCGCGAGTGTAGCCCCGAGTATTGCGACGCCAGCTGCTCCCTCCACGCAGGCCCCCGAGGCCACGCACGTCGAGGTGGCCGGCACTTCGATTCGTCGCACTCAGCTCATGTGGGCACTGGCAGCTTTGCTAATACTGGCGGGAGGTGGTCTGGGTTATCGCTTGTGGCGGAGTTCGAGCATCGGTGGTCAGGCTTCTCATCAGTCAACGATCAAGCAAAGACGCACAGTGGCCTTGCTGGGCTTCCAGAATGTTTCCGAGCGTCCGGATCTGGCGTGGCATTCCACGGAGATTTCCACGTATCTGAAAACGGAGCTTGATGCGGGCGACAAGTTGCTCACGGCCCCGGGAGAAGACGTCGCCCGAATGAAAGTCGACTTGGGGCTGAAAGACGGGGAGGTGTACAGCGCCGAGACCCTGGCCAAAATCCGTAAATACCTGGGCGTGGATGATGTTGTCATAGGCTCGTACAGCCCGCTGGCCGGAGGCGAAATCCGGCTGGACTTGACCCTTCAGGATGCCAAGACCGGTCAGACCGTCACCTCGTTCTTCGAAAAAGGCAACGAAGGCCAAATGGATGAACTGGTTGGGCGTGTGGGCGCGACGCTGCGTGCAAAGCTAGGGGTGGAGACTCCGGTTTCGCCGGAGGAAGCGGCTGCGGTAAGTGCTTCCATGCCGGTCAATCAGGAAGCAGCGAAGGTGTACGCGGAAGGCTTGGAGAAGTTGCGCGTCTTCGATGCGGCCGCGGCGCGGACCTTGCTGGAAAAGGCAGTGGAGGTAGAGCCTGATTATGCGCTGGCACATTCCGCCCTGGCGGAGGCCTGGAACTTCCTCGGTTACGACCAAAAAGCGCAGGAGCAGGCCAAGAAAGCTTTCGATCTGTCCGACAAACTGTCGCCCCAAGACAAGCTCACTGTACAAGCACGCTATCTCGAGATGAGCAGCCAATGGCCCGAGGCCATCAAGGTCTATCAAACATTGTGGCGCGACAATCCCGACAACCTGGAACTCGGGCTGCGGCTGGCTAAAGTGCAGCGAGATGCCGGACAAGCGACGGACTCGCTGGCTACGGTCCAGCAATTACGCGCCTTGCCACTTCCCAGCAGCGATGATCCGCGTATCGACTTGGCCGAGGCTTCCGCTAACAACAGCCTCGGAGAATGGAAGCTGGGACAAGCAGCCGCCGGCAAGGCGGCAGCAAAAGCGCTGGACCAGTCAAGAAGACAGCTGCTGGCGGATGCGCTGTCTCAGGAAGGCGCGTCTCGGATGGGCCAGCAGGACTTTACGGCGGCGATAGGATTATACAAACAGGCACTGGACATCTACCGGCAAAGTGGGGACAAGGGTGCCGAGGCATCCACGCTGAACAACCTTGCGGACGCGTTTCAGGACCAGGGAGACCTGACAGCAGCGGAAAAAAATTATCGCGATGCACGAGAGATCTATAGCCGGATAGGAAATAAAAGGGAGGCAGCAAACACCCTGGCGAACATGGGCGCTTTACTCCAGAAGCAAGGGAATTTGGATGGTGCCCAGCAGCTTTACGAGCAGGCCTTGGAGATTCATCGGGAACTGAACAACAAGACCAGCGAGGCGATTACCCTCAACAACATGGCTGATGTGCTGTACGACAAGGGAGACTTGCCGGGTGCACGCGCCCGGTATGAGCAGGTCCTGGCCATGTACGAGAAGCTCGGTGACAAATCCGGTTCGGCATATGCGCGCTCCGGAATAGGCGAGGTCCAGGCGGAACAGGGTGACCTTACCGCTGCACGAAAGAACTACGAGCAAGCTCTGGCGATCCGTGAAAGCACAGGTGAATTAACGGCTGAGAGCCGGTTGGCACTCGCTTCTTTAGCGCTTGAAGAAGGCCGGACGGCCGACAGCGAGACTGATGCTCGCAGCGCTGCTGACGAGTTCCGGACGAAGCAGATGGTTGACGGGGAGGCCAAAGCCGAGGTGACTATCGCTAGATCGCAGCTGGCGCAGGGCGATCTTGCAAAAGCGACTGGGTCTATCGCCCGAGCCGTCGCTCTGGCCCGGCAAATCAACAATCCTGCGCTTCGGCTCCGGGTTGAGATCGAGGTTGGCATTGCCGCGGCTCAAATACGGGCAGCGTCCCACAAACAAAGTGATCGGAGTGAGGCGATGGTGAGTCTGGGGCAAAGACTGGCGGAGGCGACCAAGAACCATTTGACGGCCCTCCAGTTTGAGGCCGCGCTCGCATTGGGAGAAATCGAGATTGAAGCAGGTAAGGCGAGCGCGGGACGGGCCCGCCTTCAGACCCTGGAAAAAGATGCAAGCGCGCATGGCTTCTTGTTGGTTGCAAAAAAGGCGGCAGCGGCGAGAAAGCAAGCGGCAGGATAGAAAGGTACCTGGACGCGATGCTGGTAAGCCTTCCTGGACCCGCAGTTTAGCCCAGGTGTTTTGTCACTCTTAGATTTCTAATCCGACGCCCCACCAACGGAACCAGGCCAGCGAAGAAAAGAGCCAGACTACTGGGCTCGGGATTAGCGACCGCTTCGAACTCTCCGTTCGGCGGCCACCCGGAAGCACCCAGGTCGATCGTGAAACTGTCACCTATCCCAATTCCCGGGCCTCCGGAAAAATCGATGATGGCGAAATTGCCAGGTTGCCGTAGAACTACGCACGTCTCGAAGGTTGTACCGCCGCAGGTAACCACATCCGTCGGATTAAAAGAAGGTGTTTCGAATTCAAGGGAGGTCCAGGCGTCGGTGCTGTCATTGGTGAAACAGAGCATGCCTCCGCCCGCGGGATTGGCCATAAAGTCGAAAGTGAGCGTCGTGAGCGAGGTGCACGAACTGACGGCAACATGGGTGTTGTTGACGATGAGGCGAGGATCAACAGCAGGTTGCGGACCGGCTTGCACACGAGCGACGCATGCCAAGACCAGGGACGCCAAAAGTAGTACACGGAAACGCATAATCCGAGCACCTCCGGGCAGGATGCCGAGGGTCAATGTCTGCCAAGTATACCCCGGTTTTGCCAATTCCTTCGATGCCATTCTCGACAGACGGAAGATAAGTACCCGGCACGCATTCCGCAGGCTTACCCGACGAGTTCCATTAACTTTGCGAGGGCAGAACGCAAGAACTTATCCCCATAGATCGGGTTTCCTCTGACGTAGTCAAACAGTAAAACACTCGACTTGCGATGAGGTAAGCGTGGCGCGCATTTTGCGAAAACTGGGCAATATCTGGCTGACAATGATGACGTCAAACGCGCCGCTCAGCGCCGCTACGATATACTTGGCAGCGCTTATCATGCAACGAGTAACCAGGAGCGTTGGACGATGAAGAAGAACTTACTGCATGCCGCCATGATCCTGGCGCTGCTTACGGGCAGTGCCGCGGTTTACGCACAGATGGGCCCCGACCAGGGTGGCGGCCAGATGGGTCATGGCCCCAGGCCAATGTCAGCCGATCAGCGGCTGCAACACATGACCAAACAGTTAAACCTGAGCGACGCGCAGCAGCAGCAGATCAAGCCGATTTTGGAAAACGAAGACAAACAGATGCAGGCCTTGCACTCCGATTCTTCGCTTTCTCAGCAGGACCGGATGAGCAAGATGATGCAGATCCGGCAGGACACGTCGAGCCAAATCAAGCCAATCCTGAACTCCGACCAGCAGCAAAAGTACGAGGAGATGATGACCCGCCATAGCCACATGGGGCCGGGCCAGAACGCGCCGCAACAGTAGTCAAACCGTCGCGCACAGGGCTTGGGCCGTGTGCGCGATTATCACTCTGCTGCCCTGGCGGACCCGGCATCAACTTGTGGTTGTGCTGTCGTCAGCCTGATTTTCATCCTAAAATCTGCACGAGCGAAAATTCATGATGAGCCGCCGTGCGTCTGTCATCGCCACGCTGTGCTTGCTGTTTCCGCTGGCCGTTTGGGGACAACACGAAGACCGGCACGGCACTCCTACGGGTACCAGCGGGGTGCCCACCACGCCGCCGGAAGATCCCGACATGGCGACCTTCAAGCACGCCATCGCCGTGCAAGCCACCGATCCGCAGATCACGCAATTTCGACTCATGATCAAGAGTACGGAATCGGCACGGCAGCAGGCTGCCGATCTGCAGCACGTGAGCGCAGAAGCAAGCGATTCCGAGGGTCTATTCAGCAAAGCTAATGCCCTGCAGGATTCTGTCGAGGAAGCGCAGAGCGAAAATCGCAGCTTTCGGCGGTCTCTTTCCGATTCGCAAGAAGCTGGCTTGAAGAACCTGACGAAGAAACTGAGCAAGTCGAACGCTGCCGTCAGCAAAGACACAAAAGCGATTGCCCAGCAACTGGAGGGCAAGCTGGACCCCGCTCGGGTGGCAGACATTGCGGCGCATTTGAGCAAAGCGCTGTCCGCATTTCAGGCTGACCAGGTTAATCTCGGCAAAGAGATGGGTATCCCGTCCCGGTAGAGTCGCCGGCTTCCGGGCCTGGACGAATTCTTCGGAACTACTCAGCCGGCTTTCGCGAATTTAAGCAGGACGTTGACGCCATATCTCGAGGCGATATTGATACCTGTGAACTTTAATGCACTACCCGGATTGGCGTATCCGCTCGTACGGGTAGTGCGGGCCTTCAAGGCCCGCGTATAGGGCAAGAAGAACAACCGCTTAAGCTGCTGAGATCCTCCGACTTCAGCGGCTTAAGCGAGGTGTTCGGCCGAGGCGGGACGCGGCGCTGAAGCGCCGCACTACCCGTACAAACCGGATACATCTATTGAGGAACCGCTCTAGTGCCGGCAAGCCTGGGGACGAATTCTGCCCACGTACGTCACTAACAGATGTGAAACGCTTATGCCCCATGTCACTTCGTTCACGGCTGGGGGAAAGCCCTCTCTGAACCTGAACCGCAATCCTCTGCTGGCTGCGGCTGTCGTTTTACTGTGCTGCTGTTTTTCCTGGAGTCAGATACCGGCCTCGACGGCTGCGCCGCCGACCCTGCAAGGCGTGGTGAAATCGGGCAATACACCACTGCCTGGAGCGACCGTCACGGCAACGAATCCCGCCACCGGGCAAAAGGTTGTGGGCTGGAGCCAGGCCAACGGCAGCTACAAACTCACCTTACCCGGCGATGGCGAATATGTAGTGCGGGCCCAGATGGCGGCGTTCGCAAACGCCACGTCGCACGTGATGGTTAGTCCTGCGAACCAGAACCCTCGCGTCGATTTCGAAGTTGTTCTGCTATCACGCTCCCGATCTGCTCAAGGCAATATGCAGCGAAGAGCAGCGGGCCAAGGCATGGGCAATCGCGGATTTCAATCGTTATCGGTGCAGGGCGAGGCGGGAGGTGACCAGGGCGTGAATGGCGCCGACTCTGTGGCGCCATCGGGAATGCCGGTTCCGGGAGAGCCGCCGACTATCGCCACAGAGTCGGTCGCGGTTTCGGGTTCGAGCTCGCCAAGTCTTGCCGGAATGAGTGGGGACGAATTGCGCTCGCGCTACGGGCAAGATGGTCTGCCGGCCGGCATGACCGGTGCGGCCGGGGGACCGATGGGGGGCGGATTCGGCGGGCCGGGCGGCCGTAGTGGCGGCGGCGGGGGAGGAGGTCCGGTGAGGATCGGCGGCGGTGGCGTCAACATCAACCAACCCCACGGCACCGTTTATTATTCGGCCAATGATGCGGTACTGAATGCCGCGCCGTTTTCGTTGACCGGTCAGCCAACGACGAATCCCGCATACCTGCAACAGCGGTTTGGAGCGCTCATCGGCGGCCCGCTGGTCATTCCTCATATATATAACGGTGCGTCGAAGACCTTTTTCTTCCTGTATTACAACGGCACGTTGGGCGATACGCCGTACAGCTTCTTCTCAACCGCACCGACCCTATCGGAACGAAGTGGCAATTTTTCGCAGACCCTGGTGAACGGGCAGCCGGTGCAGATCTTTAATCCGGCAACCGGGCTTCCGTTTGCCAACGGCACCATTCCGCAGAACATGATTAACTCCGCAGCCCGGGGCTTGCTGCCATACATACCGCTGCCCAACCTGCCGGGCGAGTTCCAGAACTTCCGTTACATCACCGCGGCGAAGAACGACAGCAACGATTTCAACATCCGCCTGAATCAGGCGCTGGGCGGCTCGTCCGTAGGCCCCGGACGCGGCCGCAATCGTGGTCCACAGAACAATCTGAACGTCGGCTTTCACTACCACGAGTCCGACCAGACCTTGACCAACGCCTACCCCAGTGTCGGCGGAACGGCCATCACTCATGGCTACGATGTGCCCGTCGGTTACGTCCGCAGTTTCGGTCGCCTCATCAATAACTTTCGCGTCGACTACAACCGCAGCACCATCAACACCAGTAATCTTTACGCTTTCAATACCGACATCACGGGCTTGCTGGGAATCACCGGGGTTTCGCAGAACCCGTTCGATTGGGGTCTGCCCAATCTTTCGTTCTCCCACTTTGGAAGTTTGCAGGACACCAATCCGGTTTCCGATCGCAATCAGACCCTATCGTTCACCGACCAGATGATCTACACGCACCAGAAACACACGCTGCGCTGGGGAGGAGATTTCCGCCGCCTGCAGATCAATACCGAAACCTCCAGCAATCCACGCGGCAGCTTTGTCTTCACCGGACTGAACACGGCGGAATTTGTGGGCGGCACACCGGTCGCCGGGACCGGCTACGATTTTGCAGACTTCCTGCTGGGCCTGCCGCAACAGACTTCGGTGCAGTACGGCGGCAGCATCTACGGATATCACTTTCGCGGCAACTCTTGGGACCTCTACGCGCAGGATGAATGGCGGGTCCACAGCAATCTGACCCTGAACATCGGACTGCGATACGAGTATGTCTCGCCTTACAGCGAGATCGACAATCGCATCGTCAACCTGAATATTGCACCGGGTTTCACTGCGGTTGCCCCTGTTTTGCCCGGGCAGACGGGGCCCCTCACCGGAGCCGTATACCCCATCACGCTGGTGAATCCTGACCACAACAATTTCGCGCCGCGCATTGGAATCGCGTGGAAGGCATTTAAGAACACAGTGGTGCGCGCCGGTTATGGCATCAACTACAACACCACCGCTTATGCCAACATTGCCCAAGACCTCGCGTTCCAACCACCGTTTTCCATCACGCAAACCAACGTCGAGTCGCAAACTACGCGCTTAACGCTACAGAACGGATTTCCGGCCCCGCCACTGAACACCATCACTAAGAACTACGCCATCAATTTGAACTACCCTCTGGGTTACGTGCAGATCTGGAACCTCGACATTCAGCAGACCATCACGCCGACTCTCGTGCTGAACGTCGATTACACCGGAACCAAAGGGACCCATCTCGATCTGCTGGATGCACCGAATCGCACACCGCTTGGACTTCGCATCCCCACCGTTCCTGCTTTTTACTTCGAGGACTCGTTGGCTGACTCCAACGCGAACGCGGGCACGGTCCGGCTGCGCAAACAGTTAGCGCATGGACTCTCTGTCGGGGGCACTTACACGTGGTCGAAGTCACTCGACAACGCATCCACCATCGGCGCAGGTTCGGCATTGGTGAGCCCGACCGGAACCGTTACGGGACAAACCGTGGTGGCGCAGAACCCGTTCGATCTGCGTGCCGAGTACGGGCTTTCCAGCTTTAACCAGGCGCAAAAATTTACCGGCGACTATTTGTGGGAGTTGCCCTTCGGTCACGAGAAGCGCTGGCTCACGGCCCCGGGGATTGCGCGTGACACCCTTGGCGACTGGCAGTGGAGCGGCGACTGGATCATTGCCTCGGGATTTCCGTTCACCCCGCGTGTCCTCGGCTCATTCACCGATGTGAACAGCGGGGTAAACGGAACCTTGCGCGCCAACGTGACCGGCCAACCGGTCGGCATGGCTGACCCCAGCATCGCGGAGTGGTTCAACACCGCCGCGTTTGTGGCTCCGCCGCTGGGTCATTATGGGGACGCTCAGCGGAATAGCATCATCGGCCCGGGCGAGGTGTTGTTCGATATGGCGATGACGAAAGTTTTTCCACTGAAGGAGTCGCGAATGTTTGAGGTGCGGGTGTCGGCCACCAACGTCTTCAACCATCCGGTGTACAGGGCGCATGGGAGCGTTTGAGACCGCCTTCACAGTGCCCGATCTTAAGTCGACTCCGCTGAAGATGAGCTCGATCGTGATGGCAAGCCAGGTCCAACCGGCCGGCAAGCACGATCCCAATGATCCGTTGATTCGCAATGGGTCGGAGATTGTGCCGAGCGTGACGCGAGTATTCTCCAGTGGTCAACATTTGTATTTCTATTACGAAGTTTACGATCCGGCACGCAGCGCGAACGCCCCTGGCTCTGCTCCGGCCGGTCGTGCCGGAGCATCTGACAATCGCACTGCGGCGAATGGAAAGAACGCTGTGAGGTTACTGAGTAGCGTTTCCTTCTTCAAGGGCGACGCCAAGGCTTACGAGACCTCGCTGACCGAGGTGCAAGAGATCAGTGTTCCCGGCCGGCACGCGGCGGTCTTTCAGCTGGATGTGCCGCTCTCCCAGTTGAAGCCGGGCTTCTACACCTGCCAAGTTAACGTCATCGACGATGCCGCCGGGCATTTTGTGTTTCCACGAGTGGCCATGTTGCTGCGGCAATAGCACGATTAAGCTGGCCTATTCGTAGCGAAGCGCAATGAGCGGACTGACCTGGGCTGCCCGTCGCGCGGGTACCAGGCAAGCGGCCAGGCCAACCGCGATCAACAAGAAGATCACGCTGACGAAGGTTACGGGATCAGTTAGGTGAGACCCCCCAAAACTGGCTGGCGACAAGGCGCGTGAGTCCTACGCTGGCGATGACGCCGAGCGCGATGCCCAGCCCAATCAAACGCAGTCCCTTGCCCAGCACCATCTTCAGGACGTTGCGGACCGGTGAACCGAGGGCCATGCGGATTCCTATCTCATGGGTCTGCAGCGATACCGAGTAAGCCATCACGCTGAAGACCCCGATGGCCACCAGCACCAGGCCCACGGTGGCGAAGATGCCCAGCAGCATCAGCCCGAACTGCGGCCCGGAATACGAGAACTGTTGCAGATAGCCCTGCAGGGTGCCCGTCAGGGTCAAAGCGACGTTGCGGTCTACCGACCAGATCTCGCGGCGCACACTCATCAGCATCGACATCGGCTCTACGGCTGTCTTGATCAGGATGCCACGCTCCATTGCGCCGGTGACGGTGTAGGGCAGGTAGGCCTCGGGGGAAATCGCGTGCTGTAGCCCGCGATTCTTGGCATCGGCGACGATGCCTATGATCTCGAAGTACTGATCTTTGGTTGACTGCGGCAGGCGATCGAACATCTCGAACTTGATCTTTTGCCCGATCGGATCTTCTTTCCCGAAATATGTGCGAGCGAGAGTCTCGTTGACGACGGCCACGGGACGAGCAGAGTCGACGTCAGTCTCCGAGAGTAGCCGCCCGCGCAACAGGTGGCGGCCCATCGTCTTGAAGTACCCTTCACTGCACAGTTGGAACATGGTGTCCCAATGCTCGGAGTGGGTTTTGCCGGGGATCACCACGTCGCTGTCGGGTCCTCCGTAGGGCGGCAGGGAGGAGGTCTCGGTCACTGCGATCACTCCCGGCAGCGCCGACACGCGCTGTAAGACCTGGCTGAAGAACAGCTTTTTCTGCGCGGCGGTTTCGTAGCGCCCCTTGGGAAGTGGTAATCGCGCCACCAGAATATTGACCGGGTTCAGTCCGAGTTCAACATGCTGTAACGCGAGCAGGCTGCGCATCATGAGGCCGGCGCCCACCAGCAGCACGATCGACAGAGCAACTTCAGAGACCACGAGGCTGGAACGAAATTTGCCGTGACGGAAAGTCGCGTTCACGCCCTTTCCGGTGTCCTTCAGCCGTCCATGCAGGTCGCCGCGTACAGCGTGGACGGCGGGTGCAAGGCCGCACAGAATCGTAGTCAGGAAGGTAACGCACACGGCGAACAACATGGCCGGAATATTCAGCCGCAACACCGCTTCGGCGGGAATGGTTTGCGGCGGCATGGCGGTGGTGACGCCCTTAAGTCCTCCGTAGGCAAACAGGCAGCCCAGCAGACAACCGCCCGCCGCCAGCACAAAGCTCTCGACCAGCAGTTGGCGAATGATCCGGCCGCGTGATGCGCCCATGGACGCACGAATCGCAATCTCGCGTTCACGGGCTGTGGCGCGCGCCAGCAAAAGGTTGGCAACATTGCTGCACGCAATCAAAAGCAACATGGTCACTGCGGCCAACAGTGTGTATAGCGTTCCTTTGAAGTGTCCGACCACATCGTCGGTGAGGGTTTTCGACACCACGGAAAACTTTGTGGGGTAGTCCGCCGGATATTGCTTGGCCAGTCGTTTGGTGATGACGTCGAAATCGGAAACCACCTGTTGCAGGGTAACGCCTGGTTTCAGCCGGCCTACTGTCCACAGGTAAGTCTGCTGGCTGGCGGGATCGCTGCGGTTCAAAGCCAGTGGAACCCAAATGTCGTCATTGAACAGCAGAAAGCGCGGCGGCATGATCCCGATCAAAGTGCGGGACTCGCCATTCAACAACAACGTAGTTCCTACAAGGTTTGGATCGCCGTTGAACTGCTTCTTCCACAGCCGGTAGCTAATGGAGAAAACCGGCGGCGCACCGGGTTTGCCGTCGTCGGGAACCAGGTTCCTGCCGAGCAGAGGTTTCACCCCCAGGAATTCGAAGGAGTTGGCTGTGACTGATGCCCCGCTGAACTGCTGCGTGCCTTCCTTGTCCTGGTAGAGGATGTCGAGCGGCGCGACTCCCATCACCTCTCCGAAGACATGGTTCTGCTCGCGGATATCGAGGAATTCCGGAACCGAGTAAAACGGTTGGTCATAGTCGGTAGGCTTGGTGAGGTCGTGGATGTAGGCCAGCGCCAGACGGTCGGCGTTGCGGTAGGGAAAGGGTTCGATCAGGACATTCTCAATGACGCTGAAGATGACCGTGGTTGCGCCGATACCGAGTGCGAGCGCGAAGATTACCAGCAGAGCGAATCCGCGGTCCTTCTTTATGCCGCGCAGCGCAAAGCGAAGATCTTGCCAGAACCAGTTGAGTTTTTCCATCGCACTTCCCCCGCTACGCCGAAGATACGAGGCGGCTGAGCCGCCGGTTCCACCGAACTCCTGCAGCTCAGGCACAGGATGCAGGTAGAGACTCCGGCAATGCAGCTAAGGTTCCTATCCCACGGGGTAGGAGGCTCAAGATCAGTGACGAAGGTCATTTTTCATGCCATTTGGGTATCGACTCAGCCTGAACCTCGGAGGTATTGCCATTCATGCCAGCTTTCGAGCCCTTGCGCTCCAAGTCAGGCAGACGCCCCATCAGATTTTCTGGCCGCCTGCATCGTAGAATCAAACTATGAAAGCTGTTGTCGTCACTCGTTCCGGTGGTCCCGAGGTCCTCGAAGTTCGCGACGTGCCCGATCCGCAGCCCAAAGCGGGCGAGGTCATGGTGCGCGTGGAAGCTGTCGGCATCAATTTTGCCGACACCATGTCTACTCGCGGGTCCTACAGCGGCACGCCACCCCCGCCGTTTATTTCGGGGCGTGAGTTCGCGGGAGTGGTGGAAGGCACCGGCGAGCGCGTGATGGGATACACCCAATATGGCGCGGCCGCCCAGAAGATCGCCATGAAACCGCAGCTGCTTTGGCCACAGCCCAAAGGTTGGAGTTCGGAGCAGTCGGCTGCTTTCCCGGTCAACTTCCTGACCGCTTATCTCGCCTACTGGAAGGCCGGACTCACCCCCGACGCCATGGAGCCGATTCTGCGCCACGAGCAACGACGGCATCGTGTGCTGATCCATGCCGCCGCGGGAGGCGTGGGCACGGCGGCGATCCAGATCGCACAATTGCTGAATATCGAAACGTATGGAACCTCCTCATCCGATGAAAAACTGGAGCGCGTGAAGAAGCTTGGGCTGGACCACGGCATTAACTACCGCGAGGTCGACTACGAGGAGCGGGTTAAGGAGTTGACCGAAGGCGAGGGCGCGGATGCCGTCTTCGAGATGCTGGGCGGTGAGCACACCGCCAAGAGCCTGCGCTGTTGCCGGCCATTTGGCCGGGTCATCATCTATGGCACCGCGACCGGACAGCGGCACCAGTTCGACACCGGCGCCATGATGGCCAAAAGCCTGAGCGCGCACGGACTATGGCTGAGCATCCTGGCCAAGGACCACGAACTGATTGGCCGCAGCTTGCAAGCCATGCAGCCGTGGATTGAACAGGGCAAACTGCATCCTGAAATTGGACATGTGCTGCCGATGGAGCAAGCGGGCGAGGCGCACCGCCTGATGCTGCAGCGCGCCAACTACGGCAAGATCGTGGTCAAGATCGAGTAGCGTTGTTTCAGGAGGAAAAGATGAGCTGGGTGTATCTCGTACTGGCCGGAGTTGTCGAGATTGGCTGGCCCCTCGGACTCAAACTGGCGCAAGGTTCCACTCACCGATCCAAAGGCATTGTACTGGCCATCGTCTCCATGGGGATAAGCGGGGGGTTGCTCTGGCTGGCCCAGCGTCAGATCTCGCTAGGAACAGCCTACGCGGTGTGGACCGGCATCGGTGCGGCGGGCACATTCTTATTGGGCGTGATGCTGTTCGGCGATCCGGCCAACCTGGGCCGCTACCTCGGCGTGAGCCTGATCATCGGTGGAGTAGTCGTGTTGAAGCTGGCGCACTGATTTTGACGGCGCGCCCTATTCGAGATTTACGGTTGGTGGCCCGTTCTACAGCATTCCCGTATTGCTATGTCCCCGCCTTGAAGGGGCACGGCTTCAGCCCTGCTGAGAACCCGCGTAGAGAATCGGGCCTTTTAGGCCCTGAGGTATCTGTCCTTAGCGGCTAAAAGCCGCCTTCTTTGCTTGCTGCCTTGCGGCACGCCTGAAGACGCTCCTGAAAAAGGCAGAAGAATGGGTCTCTCGCGGGCTGAAGCCCGCTCGAGATGGCAAAAAATAAGCGACTATCGGCACGACTGAAGTCGTGCCCTGACACAAACCTTGCGCTAATCGAGTTTTTCAGCGGCCTGTGAAGGCGCGCCCTTTCAAAACCGGCCACACTAACTGTCGAGTTGCGTTAGCTTCCTGTTAGCTAGCGCGGGAGGGTGCTGACTCCACTTCGCATACTCGGTCGTCGCGAAGGCAATGGTACGCTGGGACATGTTCCTCGCGTCACTAACCGGCTTTGCCGCGGGCACGCTGTGTACGCTGGCGTACCTTCCGCAGGCCCTGCACTCCTTTCGCACCAAGTCCGTCCGCGACTTGTCGCTGCTGATGCTGATCAGCCTCAACGTTGGGCTGCTGCTGTGGGTGGCCTATGGCTTCATGATCTATTCGCTGCCCATCATCCTGCCGAACGCGGTGACGTTCTTCCTCAGCTCGCCGTTGCTGGTGATGAAGCTGCGATACCGGGAGAGCGGCAGAGGGGCTTAGGCAAGTTGGGCCGGGCGGCGGAGTCCAGTGCAGCCAGAAATTTTTCTCCCGAGGCCACTGTCAAAAGGAAACAGCATCTAATTTTCCGTGACTGGAAAACGGCTGCTGATGAGATTTCTTGCGGTGTTTCTGATGGCGTTGGGATTCTTCGTATTCCTCGACGCCGTGGAGGCAAACGCGACGCCAGTCAAGCCTGATATCCCATCGCTATATCGCTCGCTCTGTAGTATTTCAAGCCCTGTTGTCAAGGGCTAAAAGCCCCAATCTCAGGTGGATATGTAAGCGGCACGGCTGAAAGCCGTGCCCTGATACAAACCATTTACGAAACGAGCTGCAACAAGAAATTATTCCCGGCACCTCGGCTTCGCGTCCTTCGTCGGGCGAGCCCAACGGTTCAGCTGACGGGTGACGGCTGACGGCTAAGCCACCTCTATCCCGCCATCTGCCTCCAGAAGAAATACGCGGACAATCCAAACCCGATCACGATCACGATGGCCCGGACGTATTCCGGCTTGGTCCTGCGTGCGAAGTAAGCCCCAAAGTAGCCGCCCAGGATGGCGCCAATAATCATCAGGATCGCCTGCGGCCAGTACACTACGTGCGGCGACACCGCGAACAGGACCATGGCCACTCCGTTGGACACCGTGGTCAGCCACGCCTTCAGCGCGTTCATGGTGTGGATGTGGTCCATGCCCAGCAAGGCGAGCATGGCGAGGATAAGAATGCCCGCCCCCGCGCCGAAGTAGCCGAGGTAAAACGCGATGAACGTCTGCAGCAGAATTCCCCGGCCAGTGGCGAACTCCTGATGCTCTCCCTGCTCGGCCCGCTGTTTGACCCAGCGCGAAATCCGCCCGCTGCTCATGAAAATCAGGGTGGCAATCAGGAGCAGCCACGGCACCAGCTTCATGAAGGTCGTAGGCGGGGTGATCAGCAGGACGTAGGCCCCGAGAAAGCCTCCAATGATGCCGGTGATGGTAAGCGGCACCAGCACCTTCCGCGGCAGGCTGCGAAATTCCTGACGATAGGCCCACACGCTGGCAGGCTGTCCCGGCCATAAGGCAACCGTGTTGGTGGCGTTGGCGCTGATGGGCGGAATGCCGACGAACAATAGCGTCGGGAAGGAGACGAAGCTGCCACCACCGGCGACCGAGTTGATGGCTCCGGCGACGAGGGCCGCGAAAAATAGGATGGTGCCGTGAGCAACGTGCATACGCGAGGAAAGCCGATAGTATCAGCCGCTGATGGAAACACGAAGCTGGAGGTGGCGGAGGGCGATTGGGAGATAACACTCCTCGACGGAAACGAGCACAGCAAATGCGAGGCCCGATAGTCGTACTGGGAAGGTTGGCCGAGGGGCCCCAAGCTCCCATTTGGGTACTTTCACCAAAGCGTGGGTGTGCAGGACCCGCATGGGCATTGGCGTTTCAAGCACAGCCTGTGGAAAAACCGCATAAAATATGGCGAAAATGCTTTCCACTCGAATGAGGTTGATATAAGATACGCAGCAGTTGAGCATTATTACCGCTCAAATTTCAAGGAGGATTTGCTAATGGCAACAGGCATGACCAAGACCCAGCTCGTCCGTCATATGGCCGAGAAGCATGAAATGAACAACAAGCAAGCTGCCGCGTTTCTGGAATCGCTGGCGGAACTGGCAATCAAAGAGACGAAAAAGAACGGCTTATTCATAGTGCCGGGTCTGGGACGTTTAGTGAAGTCGAATCGTAAGGCGCGCATGGGCCGCAATCCGCAGACCGGCGAAGCCATCAAGATTCCTGCCAAGGTCGTCGTGAAGTTCCGCGTGGCCAAGGCAGCGAAGGATTCCATCGCTCCGAAGAAGTAGTTTTCTATTTTGCAATGCGAAGGCCGGCCGTGTGCCGGCCTTTTTAGTTGTCAGTTGTCAGTGAGCAGTTGTCCGTTACTCTTTACTGACAACTGACAACCGACAACTGCCTACTGCCTTTCGATCACGGCCGCAAAGAATCCATCGCACGGTTGCACACCGGGAATGGTGCGCAGGAATGGCCCGCTCAACAGCGAGTCGAGATCGCTCCACACCAACTCGCCAGACGACCGTAATCTTTGCAATTCCTCGCGACAGTCGCGCAGACCATAGCCCTCCGCATCGCGCAACACTTCTTCGACAACGGTTTCGTTTTCCTCGGGTTCCAGCGAGCACGTGGAGTACACGGCTCGTCCCCCAGGCGTGAGCTGTTGCAGCGCAGCGCGAAGGATTGCAACCTGTTTGGCGTGAAGTTCGTTCAGGTCTTCTGGAGTCAGACGCCATTTGATGTCCGGATTGCGCGCTAGAGTTCCCGTGCCAGAACACGGCACATCGGCCAGCACACGATCGAAGGCGCCGGACGCGGGAAGGTCCAATGCGTCAGCCTGAACGATGTGAACATTGGCTGCTCGCACTCGTTTGCGCAAGAGTTCCGCGCGATGCGGATGCAGTTCGACAGCGAGAATTTCGGCTGCCGGATTTCGCCATGCTAAGGCCGCGGTCTTGCCGCCGGGAGCCGCGCAACAATCGAGGAACCGCGATCCGGTTCCAACCAGCGCGGCCACAAGTTGCGAAGCTTCGTCCTGGATGAAGGCGCGGCCTTCCGCGCAGGCACGCGTCCGTGTCACGTCGCCGTCCACTAAAGTCTGGGCGCTGGCGAGTAGAATGCCCGGAGCAAGCACGATGCCCTCTGAGGCCAACTCTCTCTCAGCATCTTGGTTTTCCAGCCGCAAGCAGGTCGAAGGAATCCGTTGGTCGAATGCGCAGATTTGGCGGCTACGTTCCTCGCCGAACTGCGCCACCCAGCGCTCGACCAGCCACGCGGGATGGGCATATTCACGGGCGACGGACGCACCGCTAACGTCGTCGGCCGACGGTCGGGCCGGCATCGTCTTAGCTGCCGCGATTTTCCGCAACACTGCATTCGCAAACGGCGCCGCCGATCGCTTCTGAGCGCGCTTCACCAGTTCCACGCTCTCGTTGATGGTGGCGTGCGGTGGCACGCGAGTCAGAAATTGCAACTGGTACGCCGCCAGCCGAAGTGCGTTCAACACTTCGGGGTCCAGCTTGGCCAGCGGCCGCGATGACGCCGCTGCAATCGCATCGTCCAGCCGGGAACGCCAGCGGAGAACTCCCATGACAAGTTCCATCGCCAAGCCGCGATCGGCAGGCGTCAGCTTTTCCAGCCGCTCGGAGTGCAGCAGTTCGCCGGCATAGGCGTTTTGCATGTCGACCCGGAGCAGGATATCGAAGGCGACCGAGCGTGCGGGAGAGATGGACATGGGAAGAAGCAAATAGCAATTAGCAACTAGCGATTAGCAGCATATTTCATCCGTCGTTTCGTAATGGGGCATGACCATCATTCGTACCGAACGCAGTGCAGAAGAGAGTAGGGCTTTAGCCCTTAGGGCGCCATTTACGGCATGGCTGAAGAGTCTGTGTAAGAACCTCTCTCGTCCCTACGGGACTCGGCTTCTGAACTCAGCTTACCCAGGACTTCCGTCCTGGGCTACTATTGTTCCGCCCTTCGGGCTGCCATTTGGCGAGGTGAGCCTGCCGGCGACGGAAATCACTCTCTCACAATTCTGAACCCGCTGACAGCAAGTTACATCGGTGTCCCGACCCAATCGCTAACTGCTAAAAGCCAAGTGCTAAGTGCTAAATGCTGAGCGCTGAGGCTCGCTCTACGCACCCACTAACTCATCCGGCCCCGGACGATAGCCATTGATGAAATCGTGGGCGCTCATCCGCTTTTTGCCCTCGACTTGCAACTCGTGCACATCGAGGGCAGTTTTATGCGCGAAGCCCAGCAGCAGGCGGTCATCTTCGATGGCGAAGTGCGCCGGAACTTCGCGCGCTCTGGAAACCGGCACTGCGGAATGAATCTGCAGCATCTTGCCGCGAAAGCCGGTAAACGCTCCCGGCCATGGCTGAAATCCGCGCAAGCGATTCCAGGCTTCGATGGCGCTGCGCGAAAAATCGATAAGGCCGTCTTCGCGTTTGAGAATTGGAGCCAGCGTCGCTTTGGCATTCTCCTGCGGGCGCGGCGTTATGCTTCCGCTCGCCAGGCCTGCAAGCGTAGCAATCATCAGTTCGGCGCCGGTCTGCGCCAGTCGAGGTGCCAGCGTCAGCGCCGTATCTTCGGGCAGGATGCGTTCTTCGGATTGCAGCAGAATGTCGCCAGTGTCGAGCCCGGCGTCGATGCGCATGGTAGTCACACCCGTGACACTTTCGCCGTTCGCAATTGCCCATTGAATGGGTGCGGCCCCTCGATATTTGGGAAGCAGCGACGCGTGCAGGTTAAGGTTACCGAGCCGGGGCAGATCGATCATCCACTGGGGGATGATGCGGCCATAGCCGACCACGATGATGGCTTGCGGTGCGACGCTTTCCAACTGAGCGCGGAATTCAGCGTAGCTCTTGATCTCCTCCGGCTGAGTGATGGGAAGGTCGAGCGCGAGCGCGGTGCGTTTCACCGGCGAGGCATTCAACTGCATGCCGCGTCCGCTGGGCCGGTCAGGCTGGGTGGCGACCAGCTTCACGCTGAAACCTGCAGCCACAAGTTTCTCCAGCGTGGGCACCGCGAAGAGCGGAGTTCCGCAGAATACCAGGTCCATCATAGGTAGCAATTAGCAGCTAGCAATTAGCATTTAGCCACTAGTTTTTAAGCCTTTCGAGAGTGGGACGAAGTTGCGCGCCGTGGGCATTGGCTGAATCCCACTCATTCGAAAACCGCGAATGAGTAGGGCACGTCTTCAGACAGCTAGCAATTAGCATCTTAGCCATTCAGTTCTTAAGACCTTTCGAAAGTGGGCCGAAGTTGCGCATCGTGCGGCATTGGCTGAATCCCACTCATTCGAAAACCGCGAATGAGTGGGGCACCCGGAGATTTCTCCCCATCTGCTGCTAATTGCTAATTGCTAGTTGCTAGTTGCTTCCTTACCATTCGCCTTGCTTCACCAGCTTGCGGATCTTGCGCTTCATCATGTCACGTTTCAGGGCGCTGATATGGCTGATATAGAGCTTACCGTTGAGATGGTCGGTCTCGTGTACCAGGGCCCGCGCCAGCAAGTCTTCCCCGGTCACCTCGATGGTTTTGCCCTTCAAGTCTTGCCCGCGGGCGGTGACCGAACGCGGCCGGGTCACTTTCTCGCGAAACTCCGGCAGGCTTAGGCAGCCTTCGTTGGAGGTGAGACGCCCTTCAGTATGGACGATCTCAGGATTGACCAGCACAATCTTCGCGTCAGGATCTTCCTTGAAGGTGACATCAATCACCGCGACGCGCTTGCTGATGCCGATCTGCGGCGCTGCCAGACCGACGCCGTGCGCAGCGTACATGCTCTCAAACATATCTTCGACAAGTTTCTTCAACTCGTCGTCGAAGACAGTGACCGGGGCTGCCGGTTTCTCCAAGACCGGGTCACCAAATTTCACGATTTCATAGATCATTTAGAAGTTTCGCAACTGTTGGCGGTAGCCTTCGAAATTTCGCTGCAATTCCAGCAGTGAGTCGCCGCCAAATTTTTCCAGCGCGCACCGGGCCAGGGTCAGCGCCACCATAGCTTCCCCAGCCACGCCGGCGGCGGGTACCACGCACACATCGGAGCGCTCATAGGCAGCTTTCACCGGTTCGCGAGTGGCGAAGTCCACCGAACCCAAGGGACGTCGCAACGTCGAAATCGGCTTCAGGTAGCCACGCACACGAATCTCTTCGCCGTTTGAGACCCCGCCCTCCAAACCTCCAGCGTGGTTCGATCGCCGGGTGAAGCCGGTGTACGGTCCCTTCTGCTCGCGCTCGTATCCTATTTCATCATGCACGGTCGAACCCAGGGAAGCCGCACCGCGAACCGCATCGCCAATCTCCACTGCCTTCACGGCTTGTAACGACATCAACGCAGCCGCGAGTTGCGCGTCCAGCCGTTCGTCCCAATTGGCGTAGGAACCAAGCCCGGGCGGAACGTTGTGAGCGACCACTTCGAAGATTCCGCCGACAGAATCTCCGGTGCGCAGTGCAACGTCGACTTGTTCCTTCATGCGAACTTCCGCTTCAGCATCGGTACAACTCAGCAGGATTTCCTCTTTTGCCGCCTGGGCGCGGATGGCTTCCCATGCGACCGGACTCTCCAGCCGTTCGCCGCCCACCGCGATGACATGACTCAGCACTTCGATGCCGAGTTCTCGCAGCAGCAGCTTGGCGATGGCCCCGGCGGCGACTCGAGCTGCCGACTCGCGAGCGGAGGCCCGCTCCAATACATAGCGCGCCTCGGAGAAGTTGTACTTCACGGCCCCAGCGAGATCGGCGTGGCCGGGTCTCGGGGAGGCCACTCGCTTGTGCTTGGCGGGATCGCCTTCTTCTACCGGCAGCGCTTCGGTCCAGTTCTGCCAGTCTTTATTCGCCAGCAGCATCGCGATTGGCGAGCCAATGGTCTTTCCGTGACGCACTCCGCTGAGGATGTGGGCTTGGTCGCGCTCGATGCGCATGCGCCCGCCGCGGCCGTATCCTTGCTGCCGCCGCCATAGTTCGCGATTCACAAACTCGAGGTCGATGGCGACCCCGGCAGGCATACCCGAGAGCATTGCCACCAGGGCCTCTCCATGCGATTCACCGGCAGTAGAAAAGCGCAACATGCGAATAAGGAAGTGTGATTGTAGCTGATGAAGGCAGCAGTTAGCACTTGGCGCTTAGCAGTCAGCATTTAGTACTCGAAGGCCAGCGCTGAAGCTCCCTCGCGTGAATGCGCGGGTTTCCACCTTCTCGTCAAGCCTACGGTTCAATTACCAGTTCCTCTTCCGCAAAGGCTTTTTCTTCTACGCTGCTGCCGGACAGAACGAAGGAACGAGTCTGCTCTGCTTCGCCACTAACGATGCTGGTGACGACGTAGGAGCAGCCCAGCCAGTACGCATCTTCGAGGTCGGTTGGCGACCAGTTCGCGGGATGATCGGGATGAGAGTGATAAAAGCCGACGATGTCGAGTCCGCGAAGGCGCGCGTTACGCTGAATGCGCGCCACGTCGACGGGATCAATTTCATAGCGGTTCGTGGGAGAATCTGTCCGCGTGTTGCGGCAACGTACTATCGCCGACACGATGCGGGTGTCGTCCTGGAACTTGCCTAGCAGCGCTCCGCAGCACTCATACGGGTACGTTTCCTCACCGTGGCGGCGAATCTCATCATAATCGGATTGGCGGAGTTTCAGCATGCTCCGCCGCTTTTCTATCACGCCGCGACTGCTTTCAGCTCCTGATTCGTGATTCTTGACAATGTCGTAAGTTGCCGTTTAGCCATTTGGTGTGCGACAGTGTGAGTCTCTGGTGCGTGGCCGGGCGAATTCTGTTTGCCGCCAAGGCAACAGAAGAACGCTGCTACGGTATCGCAATCGATGTAAAGGCGGCATTCGTCTAGCGCATCCGTCTAATAGGGGTGTCGAAGGGTAAGGGTTAACGATGGCGAAGAAGGTCAAGACGAAATCCTACGAAGAGGCGGTGGGGTGGTTTCGCGAGCATGGATTCGACGTGCTGGAAGCTCCCGGCGCCAGCAACCGAGTGTTTCTGAAGAAGTACAACTGTTCGGCGGCCATCGAGCGCACCGACGATGGCGGCGTGAAAGTGTTCGCTTATCCCGGATACCTCATCAATGGCGAAATCTCAAAGCTCGTCGATCACGGCTACCAGAAGGTCTTGAAGACAACCAAGACCGAAGTTCCGGCGACGGCTGACCATCTCAAGGCGCTGCACGAGTTCACGGAAGAACTTAAGGAAGGCACTGGCGCTATCAGCCTCTACAACGAAGGCCTGGGTACGGTAAGCGAGTCGTACATGTATGATCGCGTGCGCGGTCGCGATCTGCCGGAAGCGGAGCGCCCCAAACGTCCATGGCAGAGGGCTGCCAGCAAACGGCCCGCGTGATTTGTCTTCCGCTGACGCGATGTATCCCGTCGCACTACGGTTGTAAGTTTTCCCGAAAATAAACCCGTTCCTCACGTGCAAACAATCTGCTGAAGTCCGCACTCTAACCTATAGAACGACGTATAGGAAATACGTTAGCGGGCTTCCAGGAGGAGCGCATTACGGTTATGAAACGACTCGGGATTCTGTCGATGCTGTTAGTGTTCTGTGCCTTTAGCGTGTGGGCGCAGAACAATACCGCCACTCAAACCACTACCACGAACAATACGAGCACCACCACTCAAGATCAGGTTCACAAAGACGCCGCCGACCAGGACCGAAATGCTGCGGACCAGGAAAAGGCAGACGCCAAGAATGAGGGCACGAAGACCGCAGAAGAGCACGACAAGGTCTTGGCCCGGCTTGACGATTCTTCCAAGATTTTGAACGAATTGCTGGGAGCGCCAGACAAAGGCATTCCAGACAAGGTATTTGAGAACGCGAAGTGCGTTGCCGTGGTTCCTTCCATGGTGAAAGGCGGCTTCGTGTTTGGCGCCGAGCACGGCCGCGGCGTAGCCACTTGCCGCACCGCCAATGGCTGGAGCGCTCCGGCGTTCTTCGTTATCACCGGCGGTAGCTGGGGCTTGCAGATCGGTGTTCAGGCAGCCGATCTCGTTATGCTGATCATGAACGACCGGGGAATGAATGAGCTGCTTAGCTCGAAGTTCAAACTGGGCGGTAGTGGCAGCGTTGCAGCCGGCCCGGTGGGTCGCGAAGCCAGCGCCTCAACCGACTGGAAGATGGGCGCAGAGGTACTGACCTATTCACGTACTCGCGGTCTGTTTGCCGGACTGACGCTGAATGGCGCCGTAATCAAACAGGACGACGACGCGACGGTTGCGTTGTACGGACGTCAGGTCGGCTTCCGTCCGACTCTGCTGGGGCAGGTAAGGCCGCCGGCCGCGGCTGACCACTTCCTGGCCACCGTTCGCCGCAGCAAGGCGGAGGCGACAGCCGAAGCTCACTAAACGGTTTACAGTCGCGACGAAGGCGGTGGGCTTCGGCTCACCGCTTTTTCTATGCGCTCAGCAATGGCAGGCGTCATGTGGGCGGGCGTACCATCAAGTCGGGGTACACTGCTGCGTGCGGAGGCGTGGATGATCATGAAGCTCGGTCTGACTGGGGCAGCGATCCTGGTGTTGTCCGCAAGTGTCCTCGGCCAGGCTCGGGTTAGTACCCCGGCATCGAGCTCAGGCGCTGATGAGGCGATTCGGGCCATGATGCAGTCCCAGGTGGATGCCTGGAACCACCATGATCTCGAAGGCTTCATGAATGGCTACTGGCGCTCGCCCGACCTGACATTCTTCTCTGGGACTACGGAGACGAAGGGATGGGAACCGACTCTGGAGCGGTATCGTCGCAATTATCAATCCGAGGGACATGCGATGGGGACGCTGTCGTTCAACGATCTGCAGGTGCAGGTGCTGGGCCTCGACGCCGCGTTCGTTCGCGGGCGGTTTCAGCTCGTGATGCCGGACGGCAAACGGCCGCATGGCGTTTTCACACTCGTCTTCCGCAAGGTTCCCGAAGGCTGGAAGATCATCCACGATCACACCTGCGCCGAGTAGGGACGGGTGGGAACCCCCGCATTTATGCGGGGGAAGGAGCGCTTCAGCGGTCCGGGAGGTTGGACTCTGGTCACGCGCTTTAGCGCCGGAGGTTGGAAAACCCAGGGCTAAAGAGTCTGTGTGAGAATCGTGCCGTCACTGCAGGGACTCTCTCTCATTTTCCGCGCTACCCAGGACTCCGCTTCGCTCCGTCCTGGGCTAACTGCGCTTCCACCCCTACGGGGGTTCCATTCTCGCGTGTTCTACTGCACAGGCGAAAACGAAACTGAGTATTCACGCCGACTCCAAAGCCCACTTTGGAATCGAATGCCTTTCCGCAGGGCTGAAAGTCCAGCACTCCCGGCTAAAACAGAGGGCTCCCACCCTAAGCCTGGACAGCGTCATCCGGCCATCCGGCTACATCGAAAGGGGTATAGGCCGGCGTCCCCGCGGGTGTAGAATGCAATCGTCTCGCAGCGGTGCGACCGCGCCCGTATGACGAGGCCTGATACAGGTGGTATCCCCCTGTCGGGGAACTGCACTGGAGGACATCGTGAGTATCACCACCGGCGACTTCCGCTCGAAGATTACCGCCATCACTCTTCTCGAAAAGAAACAGCGTAAAGAACTCATCACCTGCCTGACCGCCTACGACTATCCCAGCGCGCGCCTCTTGGACGAAGCCGGCATTGACATGGTGCTGGTCGGCGATTCCCTCGGGATGGTGGTGCTGGGGTATGAAAATACCTTGCCTGTGACCATGCAGGAAATGCTGCACCATACGCGCGCCGTACGCCGCGGAACCAAGCGCGCATTCCTGGTGGCCGACATGCCCTTTGCCTCCTACCATGTCAGCTCGCGCGACGCCTTGCGCAATGCCTCCCGGTTCATCAAGGAGGGCGGGGCCGAGGCGGTGAAAGTTGAGGGCGGCGAGAAGCGCTCCCGCCTGGTCGAGCGCATGGTCGAAGCCGAGATTCCCGTGGTCGGCCACATCGGGCTTACGCCGCAGTCGGTGCACGCTATGGGCGGATACAAAGTCCAGGGCAAGACCCTGAAAGCCATTGAGCAACTGATGCACGATGCCATCGCTTTGGAACGCGCGGGCGCATGTTGCGTGGTCCTCGAAGGTATCCCGCGCGAAGTTGCCGGCATGATCACCCGCGAGTTGGAGGTCCCGACCATCGGCATTGGGGCCGGCCCCGAGTGCGATGGCCAGGTGCTGGTTTTCCACGATCTTCTGGGACTGACCCTGGCGCCTCCGGCGAAGTTTGTACGTCGCTATGCTGACGTGGGATCGGTGATCACGAACGCCGTGATGGCCTTTAAGGACGACGTGAAGGCCGGAAGCTATCCCTCCGATAGCGAGTCGTATCACCTGCCCAAGGAGACGCTCTCGGCGTTGCAGGGAATTGCGGAGCGCAAGCGAACTGTGCAAGTGTAGAAGAATGCGACGTTGGCTGCGCGCTGCGGTTTGGTTAGTCCTGGCGATGAACCTGGCTCCCTTCGCGGGGGGTCAGAAACCTGCGCCGTCTCTAGCGCCAGCTCTTAAGCCCGCTCCCAAGAAGCGTTACTGCCAGCCGGAAGGTGGGTTCTGCTTCCGGTATCCGAGTTCATGGAGTGTCCTGGGCGAAGTCTTCGATGGCAATGGCGTGGTGGTTGCTCCGGCCCAGAAGCTGGATCCCACATTGTGGGATGAGGTGACGGTGGCGCTCGTGCTACCGCCGCCCGTGGGAGATGAAGAGCCGGCAAGCTTGGACACGATGATCGAGCAGGCGTCCAAGAGCATGCGTGAGGGCGGGCAGGATTTCGAAACCTTGCAGCGCCAGGAGCGTACCGTAGACCATAAGCCCGCGCAGATGTTGAAGGTCCGCTATCACGAGAAAGCGACCGACCGGGACTGGATCGAGCAGATGGTCTTTATTGAGGGCCCGGATCGCGAAATCTATTCTGTCGCGTTGAAATGTTCGCCGGATCATCTGGTGCGACTGGAACCAGCGTTTACGGGGGTGCTGGAGAGTTGGGTGCTGCCCGAGCCGGAGCCGCCGGCCGGAGCGGGAGAGGATGACACGCCCAAGCGGCCAACACCACCGACGAAAGCGGCGCCGGTCAGTCACTGACGCAACTTCGCACTAGGTGTATGGGTGGAGCGCAGCCTCAGTTGGGTTGGTCATGAGATTTTTGCTTTGAAGGGGCACGGCTTCAGCCGTGTCGTAAGCTGCTGTCATTGTGATGGCTTTTGCCACCGAGGGAGTTCGTTGTTGAGACGAAGTGCGAGTTCCCTCAGCGGCTAAACAGGTTGCTGAAAAAGGCAAAACCGCAGATCCCTCACCGACTAAAGTCGGTTCGGGATGACAAATATAAAAGACTTACGACGGCGTACCTAAAGGTACGCCCCTTCAAATGCGGTCCAAAGCGAGTTTTTCAGCAACCCGTAAAGCCGTTATCTACTACTGCAGTGATGGCACGACTGGAAGTCGTGCCCTGACACAAACCTGCGCGCGGCGACCATGCAGTGACTACCGGCGACTTCTTATGAGACACATTCGCTGCAACTGCTGTAACGAAATCAATCCATGAAACGCATAGCGACTATCGCAGAGATGAAAGCAGCTTGCCGTCAAGTGACGCGTAACGGCAAGGTCCTGGGGTTCGTGCCTACCATGGGCGCTCTGCATGAGGGCCATCTTTCGCTGGTGCGCGCGTCCAAGTCGCGCTGTGATGTCACTGCCGTTTCCATCTTCGTGAACCCGCTCCAATTTGGCCCGACGGAAGATTTGGAGAAATACCCGCGTCCCTTGGAACGCGACGCTGCGCTGCTGGAAGAACTTGGCGTCGATCTGCTCTTCTTGCCCGGAGCGAGGGAAATGTATCCGCCGGGTGCGCAGACTTACGTGCTGGTAGAGGGCCTCAGTAACAAGTTGGACGGCGCTTCGCGTCCGGGACATTTCCGCGGAGTGGCGACGGTGGTTACGAAGCTGTTCGAAATCGTCCAGCCGGATTTCGCTTTCTTCGGACAGAAAGATGCCGCGCAGGTGGCGGTGCTTCGCAAGCTGGCGACTGATCTCGATATGGATGTGGAGATTGTCGTCTGTCCTATCGTGCGTGAGCCGGGCGGCCTAGCGATGAGTTCCCGCAACATGTACCTTACGCCCGAGCAGCGACAGCAGGCGCTGGTGTTGAGCCGCTCGTTGCTGCGAGTGCAGGCAGCGGTCCAGGAGGGTGAGCGCGACGCTGCCAAGCTGATCGAGATCGGCAAAGAGGCCATAGCGGAGGAAGCGGGAGCACGGCTGGACTACTTCGCTGTCGTCGATCCGCACACGCTTGAACCGCTCGAAGATGTGTCGGGCGCCGCGCTGGTGGCAGTTGCCGCCTATGTGGGGACGACGCGACTGATCGACAATGTCCTGATCGCGGCGTTATCACGGTAAATGGGTGCCGAGCGACCTTGATCCGGTTTGGGTGCGACTTGGCCTGTTATCGCAAGTTGACGTTAGGGGTCTAGGCCGAAGATGGCGTTACACTGGAGGCGAAGCTTAGCTAACAGAAGAGGAGAAGACGTATGAAGCGAGCAGTGTGGCTCGTGTTTTCTGTGCTTCTGGCGACGGTTGCGGGCGGGCAGCAGAATCGCATTCTCCAGACTCACGAGCGGGATATTCTGGATGCGCGAACTATCGCCGTGGTCGCCTACTCTTCGCAGTCGGCAGGGGCGGACGCACAGGAGAATCAACGGGCGCGCCTTGCTGTGCAAGAGGCCCTGCTCAGATGGCGAAGATATCAGGTCGCGGAGGCCACTGTCGCCGACCTGATCGTTCTCGTTCGCAAAGGCCACGCTCAGGCGGCCACGATAGGGGGCACAACAGGTACGCCACCAGTGGTTCTCGGTCCTCTCGATTCAGGTGTAGGTATCTCAATTCATCACGGGGAGAACCCACCGCTCAGTCGAACCGACCCATCGCAGGCAAGTGGGCGGCCACAGCTCGGCTCGGAAGCGGGTTCCTCGGACGACCTCTTGGAGGTCTATCTTGGGCGCTCGCCGTTACCCGGTGACGCCAGCCGCAACACGACGCAATATCCGCTTGACGAGCCGCCCGTGTGGTCCTACGCAGCGAAGGACGCTCTCAGATCGCCCAAAATCGAAGCTGTTGCTGAGTTTAGAAAGGCAGTCGAAGCAGCAGAGCAGAAGAAGCCTTAGACTTCTCCCAATCGCCGAGTAAAACTACTCGAGACTGTTGACTATACGATGCCCGGCGCCCCACTCATTCCTGACGTTGGAATGAGTGGGGACGAATTGTCCTAACGGCCAGTCTCAGCGAGGTCGCCTCGAATTGATCGATGGTCTCCCACACATTCGAAACCCGCGAATGTGTGGGCCACCCGGCTCTATCGCCAACTATAGTCTTGCTGAATGCTCGCCACGGTCGGGTGTAAAGTACCACTGTCGAAACGGCAGCGGTAAAGGCGGCATTCAGGAGATCATCATGCGGAATCTGGCGCGACATCCCACATCAATTTTGCGCAGCAAATTGCGGGCGGCAGCCGTCGCACTGGCACTGATCTGTGGGCTGATAATGGTGGCAACCCAGCTGGCGCAGGCGCAGACGCTTACGGTACTGCACGACTTCACCATGGGAGGGGACGGCGACTTTCCGACTGCCGGTCTCACGATGGACAGTGCAGGAAATTTCTACGGTACGACCGCGGGCGGCGGTTACGCCAGCCTGAATTGCCTTTATGGATGTGGTACAGCTTTCAAGCTGAGCCACAGCCATTCCTCCTGGGTCCTGACCCCAGTCTACAGTTTTAAGGGAGGCGACGATGGCACCACGCCTGAAGCCCGAGTCATCTTTGGCCCGGATGGCCTTCTCTACGGCACCACCACCGGCGACAGCTCGTTGGGCGGGACGGGCAGTGCCACGGTATTCAGGCTTTCGCTTTCAGCCACGCCCTGCAAAACCGCACTTTGCCCGGGCGAGGAAACCGTGCTGTACCGATTCACCGGATCCATGGACGGGAGCGGTCCGGGATGGGGCGACCTGGCTTTCGATCAAGTCGGCAATCTCTATGGCACCACGTCCGATGGTGGTAGTAATGGTCACGGCTCGGTGTACGAGTTGACGCCCTCCCATGGAAGCTGGACGGAGACCATTCTTTACAGCTTCACGGGTGGGGAGGATGGCAGTCAGCCGGAGAGCGGGGTGATCTTCGATCGAGCCGGCAATCTCTACGGCACGACGTTATTCGGGGGCGCGGGTGCCCAAGGGACAGTCTTCCAGTTGACGCCCTCCGGGGCGGGATGGACCGAGAAGGTTCTCCACAGCTTTGGAAGCAGCGAATCAGGCCCTTACGGAGGTCTCATCTTCGATCCATCAGGGAATCTTTACGGCACGACCCAGACTGGATATATGGGTCAGGGCAACGGCACGGTCTTCATGCTCACTCTGTCGGGCGGCGCTTGGACGCTTACGACGCTGTACAGCTTTCCCGCCGGGTTCACTTACCCCTATGCCCGCCTCACCATGGACGCGGCGGGTAATCTCTATGGCACTACGAGCTACTTCGCTGGCCCAGCGAGCTACTTCAGTGGCCAAGGCAGCGAGGGTTCGGTTTTCAAGCTTGCTTTTTCGGGTGGCAGTTGGACCTATATCGACCTTTTCGAATTTGACGGCGGACACGACGGCGGAGGTCCGTTTGGCAGCGTCATCCTCGATGCGAGTGGCAACGTATATGGCACAGGGACCGCGGGCGGCACGGTACTATATTGCAGCGGAGGCTGCGGTGTCGTGTGGGAGATCGTACCTTAGCTGCATGGTCTCCCACACCTTCGAAACCCGCGAATGTTTGGGCACCCGGCTGAAGCCCGCTCGAAGTAACAAAAATAAATCACTTATCGGCACGACTGAAGTCGTGCCCTGACACAAAGCATGCGCTAATCCAGTTTTTAGCAGCCCGTTCAGCCGTGCCGTTACACGCGGTGGTGAGATTGGGCTTCAGCCCTGAGGGCGTTCGCACATCTTCAAAACACTGAAGACCCTCAGTGGCTAAAGCCCGGCTTTACGCCACTCTAGGGGCACGGCTGAAGCTTTGCCCTTTCAAAGCCGACTATGAAATGGCTTGTAGTTATCTGGCGGTGATTTTCCTGACCTGTCCCGCATTGTGGGGGAGTGCCTGCAGCATCTCTCGCACTGTGCGTTTGAAGATAGGATGGCGCACTCCGGCCGCGATTTCGTCCAGTGGTTCCAGCACGAACCGCCGTTCATGCATCGCTACGTGCGGCACATCCAACTGCGGCGTGTGAATCACGGAATTCCCGAACAGCAAGATGTCGATATCGATGGTGCGTGGCCCCTTCGGCTGACTGCGGCGGCGGCCCATCTCCTGCTCGAGGGCCAGCGTCTTCGACAGAAACAGTTTTGGCATCAACTCGGTGCGTAAGGCTACGGCACAATTGAGAAACCATGGCTGCGTCGTGAACTCCACCGGCTCCGTTTCGAAGAACGACGATACCGCAACCACTTCGCCCAGCTCGGCAAGCCTCGCAATCGCGGAACGAAGGTTCTCTTCCCGGTATCCGACATTAGATCCAAGTGACAGATAGACCGTCTTTTCCACAAACTTATCTTAGCCCGAAATTAGATAACATACTCCTGTTCCAAGCCTTGACACTGCTTGTTGAAGCGATGTAGAGTTTGCGCCTCGGGGCGGGGATCTCGCAGCAACTCTAGTTGCTTTTACGCTTGTTTCTTGGCCGCATCGCACTGTGTTTGCCGCTGAGATCACCGCACACCATATAAGTAACACTCAGGGGGAAATTGCAATGGGTGACAATGAATCGCCGGGACCGGTACACGCAACGCTCTATAGAATTGACCCAGATCTCGTCGAAAAGGCGAATCTGGAACTGCCTAGTGTCGAGCCGAACAAGTACGTCCTTCTTGACGACGACGCCAAACAATGCAGCATTATCGGAGACGATGATCTCAACGCGGCCTTCGTCGACAGGAACATAGACACCTACAAGCTTGATGGAATCGAGACCTGGCCCCAGGTTCCCAATCCCGACAAGCACAACGTGATCCTCACATACAAAGATGGGCACCAGACCTCGGTGTTGATCGGTTCGATAAGCCTGGACAATGGCCCAGCACCAGATCAGTACTACAAGTCCGGAGGCACAATTTATCCCATCGACAAATCCGGCGCGTCTCTGCTGGATGCCACGAACACGCCAAACTTGTCCTACATCCGTAACAAATACTGGGACATGGCACGTCAGAAAGTACAAACCGACCTGATGTTTGCGCAGATCGTGGCTACGTTCGCGAGCGCGGTTTCAGCACTGGGGCACGCCGGCGAAGCGGGCAATTTCGTCACCGCCGAGGACGTTGATGGCACCGTGCCTACCCCCGCAGAAACGCCGGAGGACAAGACGGACTCATCGTCGGCACCCGCTGACGCGGGTACCGACTCCGGCAGCGGGAGTGGCTCCGGCAGTGACGACGACAGTACTAAGGACACGGGTAACTGAGATGTCGGTAGACTTTAGCGATACCGAAAGCGCGTATTCGGACGTGCACGGTAGCACGCTGGCGGCCGTCGCCGCCGTGATTTCGCGGCAGGACGAGGCGGGAAAGGCGGAGTGGTTTCCGACCTACGCGCTGACCGCCGACGATCCCCCGGCTGTAACCGTGACGGTCAAAACCAAAATCACGATGCCGCGCTGGCCTGAGTACGGGTCGGCCGCTCAGGCGGAGAAGGATGAGTGGGACCGCTTTTTCGCTGCCTTGCAAACGCACGAGCAGGGACATATCGATCTGGTGAAGCAACAGCTGTCCGGGATAGACGACCAAATGACCGGTAACTCACCCGACGCAGCCAAGCAGATCTGGGGGAACGCTCTCCGCGACCTGCAGTCGGCAAGCGACAGCTACGACACTCAAACTGACCACGGGCGCAACCAGGGCACAATTATTGACACGAGTGCCGGGTCGCCTCCCGCTAACGGCCAACAAGATGGTGATACGGGCGGAGCGCCTTAAAGGAGAGAAGCCACAGGTTCTAAATCTTAGTCGGCTGCGGCCAGCGGTTCGGCTGGCCAATCGGCGACCGTCGCTTCGTCCAGGGTGACCTCTTCGGCGTAGCTGGGATCGCGCAGAATACGCGACACGATGGCGGTGTGCATGGCGTGTCCGGCGCGATCGGCTTTGACGTAGCCAAGTATGCGCTTGCCAAACAACGCCAGGTCGCCGATGAGATCCAGCACCTTGTGGCGTACGAACTCGTCCGCGTAGCGGAGCGGCGGGTTATCAATCCCGGCGGGAGTGAGCACAATGCAGTTCTCGCGCGAAGCGCCGCGGATGAGCCCCATGTTCAGCATGGCGTGTTGCTGGTCGATGAAGCCGAACGTCCGCGCTGCTGCGATTTCCTCTACATAGCAGCCATTGGAAAGTTCAACCTGAAATTTTTCGCTGCCGATCAGAGGATGCGGGAAGTTAATTGCATAGCTCACAGAGTAGCGTTCCGCCGGGTATACGCCAATGAACTTGTCGGCTTCCTGCATTTCGTAGGGCCGCAGAATCTTGAGGTACACGCGTTTGCGCCGCTGCTGGCGAAGGCCTGCCTGAGCGATCATCTCCACGAACGGCAGCGCGCTACCATCGAGGATAGGAAGTTCGAGGTTGTCGAGTTCCACGATCGCGTTGTCCACTCCCATCCCGATGAACGCTGACAGCAAGTGCTCGGTGGTAGAAATCAGGACGCCCTTTTTCATCAAGCTGGTAGCGTAACTGACTTTCGCAACGTTGCGGCTGCTGGCCTCCACTTCAAAACCATCGAGGTCGGTGCGACGGAAAACAATCCCAGTGCCGGTGGGGGCAGGGAGGATTCGCAGGTGCACAGGCGCTCCACTATGGAGGCCGACGCCACTGCATTCGGCAGGAGTTCGAGTTGTTCTCTCGTAGACCAAAAGAAGCAGACTAACGGCAGCGCAGACCTTAAGATTACAAGCTTCAGCAGGGTGCGGTTGTTGTATTTCTGCCACAGCCGGTGTCGGAATAAGCACGCATTTGGTGCAATGGCGCCTGTCAAAAATCCTAACAACTGTATTATATTTATTGACTTACAAAGCAATGGTCGTACCCTTTCAGAAAAGATCAGTGCTGGTAACGAGGTTTACTGAAAGACTTCCAGGTAAGAAACAGCATCAATTACTCTCCACGGATCGTGTTTTCGCTCGCAATCTCCGTTCGGGACCTCTGTTGGCAAGTCTGCGCCTCAAGGTCACCCCAACTCACGTTAAGGTGGACTTTCGCAGGACTCTAGATAGAATGCTCCATTCCAGTGGATTTCAATAATCTGGCGAGTCGACGGAAACGGACGCCTCGTCAGGCGGAGAAAAGAGGAAGGAGACTCCATGATTGTTGGTGTTCCCCGTGAGAGTTTTCCGGGGGAGCGGCGCGTGGCGCTTACACCTGCGGTGGTCCCCAGCTATGCCAAGGCAGGTGTGGAAGTTGTGGTCGAAACTGGAGCCGGCATGGAAGCCGGATATCCGGATCCCCAGTACGCTGAGAAGGGCGCAAAGATTGTGGCCACGCGCCAGGAAGCATTCGCGGCTGATGTGGTGGTGCAGGTCCTGGGTTACGGCTCGAACGACAAAACCGGAGATGCCGATTTGCCGTTTCTTCGTCGTGGTCAGGCTCTAATCGGATTTCTTCGTCCCCTCGGGGACCTGCGCACTATTGAAGCAATTGCGCGGACCGGCGTCTCCGCCTTTTCGATTGAGTTGATGCCCCGAATCACGCGAGCGCAAAGCATGGACGCGCTCTCCTCCATGGCAACCATCTGCGGCTACAAGGCTGTGCTCATCGCCGCTGACACCTTGCCCCGGATCTTCCCTATGCTGACGACTGCTGCGGGAACGATTACTCCGTCGCGCGTGCTGGTCATCGGCGCCGGCGTTGCCGGACTGCAAGCCATCGCAACCGCGCGCAGACTGGGCGCAGTTGTATCGGCATACGACTTGCGTCCGGCGGTCAAGGAGCAGGTCCAAAGTCTGGGAGGAAGATTCGTCGAGCTCCCCATCGAAGCCGCGGACGCCCAGGATGCCGGGGGTTACGCAAAGGCGCAGGATGAGTCGTTTTATCAACGCCAGCGCGAATTGCTTGGGAAGGTAGTGGCGGAGAGCGACGTTGTGATCACCACGGCGGTGGTTCCGGGTAAGAAGTCGCCGATCCTGGTGACCAAAGAGATGGTAGCCGCAATGGCACCCGGCTCCGTCATCGTAGACCTGGCGGCGGAGCGGGGCGGCAACTGCGAACTGACCCGACCCGAAGAACAGGTCGTCGAGCACGGCGTGACCATCATGGGGACCATCAATCTAGCCAGCACGGTTCCGTATCATGCCAGTCAGATGTACGGCAAGAACATTACGAACTTCCTGCTCCACCTGGTGAAAGATGGAAAGCTTGTTCTGGACATGCAGGACGAAATCACTCGCAGCACCCTGGTCACTCAGGGAGGCGAGGTGGTGAACCCGAGAGTGCGGGAGTTCTATTCCATGCCTGCCCTAGTTTCTGAATCGAAGGAGGCGAGCTAATGGTCAAGGCTGACCTCATCAACAGCCTGTACGTTTTCATCCTCGCGGCATTTATCGGATTTGAAGTTATTCGCCGTGTCTCCCCGCTGCTGCATACCCCCCTGATGTCGCTGACCAACGCGCTGGACGCGATCGCGGTCGTGGGTGCCATCATCCTGGCAGGCGAGCACAAAAGCACGCTGGCAACGGTTCTGGGCACCATTGCCATCGTCGCCGCCACCAGTAACGCGGTCGGCGGCTTCATCATCACCGACCGCATGCTCAAGATGTTCAAATCCAGCCGGACCCAGAAGCCATGATCCCATCGACCGAAACCGTCATTGAGATCACCTATATCATTGCCGCCGTTTTATTCATTCTTTCGCTAAAGTGGCTGAGTTCCCCGACCACCGCGCGGCGCGGAGTTTGGGCAGGCGAAGTGGGAATGGTATTGGCGGTTGCCGGCACACTGTTACATCACGGCATCGTGGACTACAAATGGATCGCGATTGGGCTGGTTCTGGGCGCGATCATTGGCGTCCCGCTGGGCAATGTCGGAATGACCGCCGTACCGCAGCGAACTGCGCTGAGTCATGCCTTCGGTGCTCTTTGCGTGACCCTCGTCGGAACCGCGGAGTTTTATCTGCGGGCCCCCAATGTTCCGCCGTTCATGATGTCAGTGCTGTCGCTGGAGGTAATCCTGGGCTCGCTGACCTTCACTGGCAGCCTGATGGCAGCCGGCAAACTTCAGGAAATCCTGCCGCAACGCCCGATCACGTACAAAGGCCAGAATTTCGTCAACCTGGGCCTGCTGGCGATCTCGATCGGAATCGCAGTGTATCTGGTGCTTCATCCTGACGCCGTGTATCTCTATCCGGCGATCGTGGTGATTCCTCTAATTTTCGGCGTCATGATGATCGTCCCTATCGGTGGCGCCGACATGCCGACGGTCATCTCGCTGCTGAATTCCTATGCCGGACTTTCCGCAGCAGCCATGGGTTTCGTGCTTAACAGCAAGCTTCTGATCGTGGCCGGTTCGCTCGATGGCGCGTCTGGTTTCATCCTTTCCGTCAACATGTCGAAGGCGATGAATCGCTCGTTCACCAATGTTCTGTTCGGCGCATTCGGACAAGTGCAACCCGCTGGCTCTGCGGCGATCGAGGCCCGCACCGTGCGCAGCGCGACTCCGGAAGAAGCCGCCGCTATTCTCTCTGCCGCCAACAAGGTAGTAATCGTTCCCGGCTACGGCATGGCAGTCGCGCAGGCGCAGCACAAGGTTCGTGAGTTGTATGACGCACTGACAAAGAAAGGCGTAGATGTGAAGTTCGGCATTCACCCGGTCGCCGGACGTATGCCCGGGCACATGAATGTTTTGCTGGCAGAAGCTGACATCCCGTATGACAAGCTGCTGGACATGGACGAGGTCAACGCCGATTTGCCGCAGACCGATGTCGCGCTCGTGATCGGGGCAAACGACGTCACCAATCCCGCCGCCCGCAGCGATGTCGGAAGTCCCATCTACGGCATGCCGATTTTGGACGTCGACAAGGCCCGTACGGTCATGGTGATCAAGCGCAGCATGAGTCCAGGATTTGCAGGAATCGACAATCCCCTCTATTACCTGGATAACAATCTCATGCTATTCGGAGATGCAAAGGCGTTCGTCGGATCCATCGTGCGCGAGATTAGCGGCGGAGGCGGCCACGGTTAACGGCGCGGAACTTCGCCGCCGGGTGTAACGTATGTATAGAGAGGAGGAATTATGTTGACCTTCCTTCTTTGGTGCATCCTGTTGTTCTTTTGCTGGCCACTGGCACTGTTGGTGCTGGTCCTGTACCCGTTGGTGTGGTTGTTGCTATTGCCGTTCCGGCTCCTGGGGTTTGCCGTCGAAGGTGTTCTGGAACTGCTGAAGGCCATCATCCTGTTACCAGCCCGTTTACTCAGTGGACCTCGTCGCGCCTGGTAAGAATCGATCTTTCAACGAGCTTGGTAGACGAAAGAAACCCGGAGCTGTCGCTCCGGGTTTCTTCCTTTCGTGGACGCTGCAGCTACTTCATCGCAACAATCACAGTTTCGGAGACGGTAGGCAGACCATTGGCCGCCATCTTGACTTCCTTCTCACGCTTGGATTCGGCAAAGCCCACGCCGTAGTGGCTATCGCCGTACCAGATCTGGCTCAGGAAGTACTGGTCACCGTACTTGTGGAATATCAGCTTCGGGCTCTGGTCCTTGGTGGATTGCACCGACATCTGTTTCACCAACAACTGGCCGTGCTCCGTGTCCAGGTTCCGTACCTCAAGGGCCTGACCACGCGCAATGATCTGGTAATTGCCGGCCGGCATTGCTTTATCTTGCAGGCTGAAGGCAAAGGGCACATCCGCGTTCACCCGGGACTGTGCTTGGACCAAAGGTACGCTAACGATCAGAGCGGCCGCGAGCATCGCGAGGGCCCCGTAGATGTTACGTTTCATAACTCCTCCTTGGGGGCTCCTGTCTTGGAACCCAGATTGAATTTCGTTTCCAGCCGCTTTCGTCTTCTGGAAGCTTGCTGTGACGTATTGAGATATTGCAAGGCTGATGCCAATCGCGACCTGGATTCGACCGGTTCTGCTTCCCTCTTAATTTGCAGCGACTTACATTCAAGGGAGTAGCGCGCGTAGATTTTTCCCGTCGGCAATTGACGGTCTGGAAGTATCCGAAACGATAGGAGGTGTATCCATTCGCTTAGCCGGCGCGCCGTTTTCAGATTAATTCCATGAATTAGCGGGACTGGGCTAAACTAGCAACCCGGAGGCGGTTCGTGGATTCGAGAGTCGTGGTGGTTTCGGGCCCGGCGAAGGGTACGGTAGTGCGGTTGACTGGCAGCCAGTTCTCCGTGGGACGAGATTCCGCCAACAACCTTTGCCTGCACGACCGCGCGGTGTCACGAAAGCATTTCTCCATCAGTGAAACCGATGCTGCATTCCACCTGGTCGACCTGGACAGTCACAACGGAACTTTCGTGAACGGCATACCGGTGCGGCGGAAGCTGCTGGGGCACGGTGACACCATTCGTGTCGGCCATTGTGAACTGGTGTTCCTCATTGGCGAAGACGACCGTCTCATTTCGCGGATGGTGCAGTTCCGGGACGAAATGCCGGGAGACCTCCTCACCACCACCAGCACAAACCATTTGCCTTCGGCCGCGAGCCTCGGCACCGACGTTGGCCGTATGGCGCGCGATCTGAATGCTTTGTTCAAGGTCGCCAGCACCATCAATTCCATCCGCGATCTGCAGTCGCTGCAACTGCGGCTTCTGGAACTGATTTGCGAAGTCGTTCCCGCCGACGCTGCCGCTGTGGTAATCACAGGCCAAGCTGACGAAGATCCCAGCTCCAGTTGCACTTGGAATCGCAAGTCCGGCGACTCCAGTCAAATGCAGATTCGCCGCGAAATTGTGCAACGTGCGTTGTGGGAGCGTTCAGCCATTCACAGCAAGGCCTCCTCTCAATCGCGCAATGCCGAGAGCGTTCTCTGCATGCCGCTGATAGCGGTGGAACGCACCATAGGGGTTCTCTATTTGGTTGCTTCCGGGCCGGGAAAGCAATTTGAGGAAGACCACGTGAATTTTCTGACGTCGGTTGCCGGAATCGCCGCCGTCACCTTGGAAAACGTTCTTGCCCTGGAAGCCTTACGCAGCGAAAATCGACGGCTGCAAACCGAGTTGGATCTCGGCGGCGTCATTGTTGGCGAGAGTAACCCTATGCGGCAGGTGGAGGAGTTCGTCTCCAAGGTGGCCAACGGAGATTCCACCATCCTCATTCGCGGGGAAAGCGGTACCGGCAAGGAACTGGTAGCGCGCGCCATCCATCACAACAGCTCACGTGCCGCCAAACCGTTCATCGCCATCAACTGCGCCGCCATTCCCGAGGCACTGCTGGAAAGCGAATTGTTTGGCCACGAAAAAGGCGCCTTCACCGGGGCCATCGCCACCAAAAAAGGCAAGTTGGAGGTGGCCGAAGGCGGTACTGTATTTCTCGACGAGGTGGGAGAACTCTCTCTTCCGCTTCAGGCGAAATTGCTGCGCGTCCTGCAACAACGTGAATTCGAGCGGGTTGGCGGCACGCGTAGCTTGAAGTTTGACGCGCGTGTGCTCACGGCCACTAACAAAGACCTCGAACAGGCAATCAAGGAAAAGGAATTCCGTCAGGATCTTTATTACCGTCTGAACGTGGTCTCGGTGGTAGTACCGCCTTTGCGGGATCGCCCCGACGATATTCCACTACTCGCCATTTACTTCGCCGCCAAGTACGCGGAGAAGTGCAAGCGGGCGCTCAAAGGTATTTCTCAGGAGGCCCGCGCTCTGTTAATGGCCTATAGCTGGCCGGGAAACGTCCGGGAGCTGGAAAATGCCATTGAACACGCCATGGTTTTAGGCCTGACTGATGAAATTCTGCCGGACGATTTGCCGGAGGCCCTGCTGGAAACGCGGCCTGCGGAGCCCACCGCCGTCAAGTATCACGACCGGATTAACCAGCTCAAGAAGCAGTTGATTATCGATGCGGTGGCGCAATCCAAGGGAAATTACACCGAGGCGGCCAAGTTGCTCGGACTTCATCCCAACTACCTGCACCGGCTCATCAGGAACCTGGATATTAAGGCAGACCTTAAAGAGGATTGAACGCCAACGGCGGCTAAGTCACCTATGCGGTGCTATGGTACTACCGTGTGTTAGTGAGTAACGGTTCCCATGCTGCGAGATGGAGTGAAGGCGGTAGTCCACCCGTTCAGCGATGGCCACAGAAGTTCTCGCACCGGTTCTGCCTCCCTTCCAACACTTTCGCTTGACAGCAACTCCCAGCGTGGTAGTGTTTCAAGCGCAGTGGAAAGGAAGTGCCGTGATGAATCTCCGAGCCGTTCGTTTTGCCCTGCCCGTCGCTCTGGCTTGCCTCACCGTTTTGCCCGCTTGTCACAAGACCCCGGTTGAGGCCCTAGGCCCGTTGAGCATCAGCCTGGCTTACAACCAGGGACAATGCACCCAGAATGGTTCCACGGGCACCATCGACGTGGTGCAAAACCAGAACGTGACCTATGTGCCCGCCTCCGCCGGAACTCCATTCAATATTCAATTTTCCACTTGCCCATTTGCTGCGGGAAAATGCCCGGTGAACAGTCCCCAGGGAGCCCCTCAAGACATGGGAGCCCCAACCGCTGCAACCGCGAACACTACTTACTATTACAGCAGCGTCACCATCAACAATCAGCCGTGCACCAATGGGCCGGGGACCTTTGGCTTCCACGTTAAACCCGTGTCACAAGACATGCGCTAAGAACAGTTATTGCGATTCCCTGGCCTATTGTCTCGCCCGGGTGCCGGGGAACCAGCACTACCGGCTCTCCGTGGTCATTGCCGCAAATACGGGATTGCGCAGCAAACCTTGAAAGTCAGGAGTGTCGCGGACGATGGTGCGCGAATAACCCGCGTAAAGTGCCTTCTTCAGTTCGGCAATGGCCTGGTCTACCTGGCCGAAATGGTTACGAACAAGAGCAGCTCGAAATAGCACTTCGCCGTTGGATGGCGCTAGTTGCTGGGCTTTCGCCAAGTAGTCAAATGCGGCCTTGCGATCTTCAAGCATAGCCGAATAGTCGGCCAGATAGGCCAGGACCTCCACGTCCTGCGGATTCACCTGAAGTTTGGCAGCGGCCATGGAGATCGCCTTCTCATACTTGGCACGCGCTTCCGGCCGCCGTTCTGGACTCCAGTAGAGGGCATCGGCAAGATTGCCCCAGTTCATCCAGTCACCGTTATCAATCTTCAGCGCCTGCTCCAATGCGGCAATGGCATCGGAATATCGATGCATCAGGGTGTAAACGTAACCCAGGTTACCCAAAGCATCGGGACTAGACCGCAAGGCAACGGAGCGCTGCAATGCTGTGATGCTTTCCTCGTAGCGGCCCATGGTCCCATACATCGCGCCCAGGTTGTAGTAATTGTGGTAGTTGTCCGGCGCAAGTTCTGTGGTCTTCAGAAACATCTTTGCCGCGTCCGCATATCGCGATTGACTGTAGTAGAAAGATCCCAGCCAACTATAGACTCCCCAATAATTGGGGCGCAGGGCGATGGCTTTCTTATACGTAGACTCCGCCGCCGTCAGATTTCCTAGATTGGTGTAAGCATCGGCCAGGCCCCGCAGCGCTTCTTCGCTGCCTGAATCAGACGCCACCGCCCGCTGGAACTGCTCTACCGCTTCTTTATACTTGCCTGTCCCATTCAGCACATTACCCAGGCAGATATGTCCTTCCACCAAATCTGCATTCAGTGACAGTGACTTCTGGCAATTACGTGAGGCGTCGTCGATCCAGTCTTTGCCTTTATTGAATTGCTGGTAGCCGGTCCAATAGGCGTTGCCCAGTGCTGCATACGCCAGCGCATAGTTGGGGTCGATCTTCAGTGCTTGATTGAACGCCGCGATCGCACTGTCCACGTTCTCCGGCTTCTCATATTCCTGCAAATATCCGCGCCCCTGGATGTACGCCTCGTAAGCCGCTGGCTGCGTGTTCTGGTGAACGTTCAATCTCTGCCTGTCCTCCGGCTTGATCTGCGCCGGCAGCATGTCCAGGGTCTCGCTGACAACCTGGTCTTGCATTCCAAAAACATCATCGGCGTCCACCGTGATGCTCCGGGCCGCAATCTGCCGGTGCGTCTTCGAATTCACGAGGTAGCAATTGATGCGGATCGTCTGGCCCGAGCGCTGCAGGCTGCTCTCCAGGACCAGATCGGTGCCGAACTCACGACGCGCGTCTTCTGCGGTCTTGACTCCCTGGTCGCGCAGATCGCGCGGCGAGACCACCTGGATGGCATCCGCGTCACTGGCTTCCACCAGCTTTGCCGTAAGAGTCTCGGTCAGTCCCAGACCGAGAGCACTGGTCGCCGGGTCCTGCCCTACCGTATCGAAGGGCAGCACTGCCATGATGCGCTGCCGGTGCGAGGGGAAGGCTGGCCACCACCGCCTAATGCCGTATCCCGCTGCGATTCCTGCCAGCAATACGCTGGCCAGGATGAATGCCACTCTTCGATTGCGAGCCTTCCGCTGAACCTGCAGCACAGTGGTGCGGCGAAGAGTTTCCGTGGACAGCTCGTCACCTGCCAGGATACTGGCAAGGTCAGCGCGCAGCTCATGCGCCGACTGGTACCGCAGATCTGGCTCTCTATCCAACGCTTTGAGGATCACGGTTTCTAATGCAGCAGAAACTTCGGGATTCAGCAGACACGGCCTCACTGGATCGTAATGCAGAATGGCGTCGATCAGCAGCGATGGTTGACGGTCAGGAAACGCGCGCTTGCCCGTCGCCATTTCATAGAGCACAGCGCCGGCCGCCCAAATATCAGAGCGGGCATCGGCGGCTTCAGCGCGAAGCAGCTCCGGCGCCATATAGGGCACCGTCCCGCTTAGCGAGAGACTGGTGTCCAGGTTGGCGGTCTCTGCTACTTCGTCGAGCGGCTCCACCATCTTGGCCAGCCCAAAGTCGAGTATCTTCAGCTGGCCTTCGGGATTGACTCGCAGGTTTCCCGGCTTCAGATCGCGATGAATGACATTCTCGTGGTGCGCCGCCTCCAACCCGCTTGCCATCTGCAAGCCCAGTTCGAGAACGGTCTTCTGCGAAAGAGGTTGCTTGGCCAGCATCTCCTCCAGGTTCTGACCCGGGATATATTCGGTGACCAGGTAATCGACGCCGTTCTCCTCACCGAAGTCGAAGGCCATGGCAATGTTGGGATGGTTCAGCTTGCCGACCGCCAGCGCCTCCGTGCGAAACTGTTTCCGGCTGGCTTCGTCGGCAAACATACCGCTGGGCAGGATCTTCAATGCAACGTCGCGCTGCAGCTGCTCATCATGGGCGCGAAAGACCACGCCCATGCCTCCGGCGCCGATTTGTTCAATCAGCCGGTAATGTCCCAGCACCTGGCCGCTGCTCGGGGCCCGAATTGCCATTGAACCGGATATTAGGGCAGCCCGCAAAGGGCGTCAAATGGTGGCCCAGCCTGCATCGCTTGTGAGCGGAGATCTCGCCAACTTCTGGCACGAGTTAGGGAATCGCTGGACGATTGGTGCCCTAAACCTTTAGAAAAATTCGCTTCTTATACAGCCACGCCATCGGCAGGAAGCACAGCCCAACCATAGTTAGCGAATACGCCAGCGATGCGAGGCTGGGAGAAAGTACGCGTGCGAAGGAGTGCTGGAAGAGGTAGTCTTGCCAATGCCATGGGACTTCCAGCAACTCAGAGAGTACATAAGCGGCAATGGCATTCGTCCCAAAGATGACGAAGAGAGTGGTCCACCAGCCCTGGCGCTGCCTCACATCGGTAATCCAGTAACACATCGAAAGACAAACCAGTGCGAGGCCTGCGGTAAAAAGCACATACGAACTGGTCCAGAGATTCTTATTCATGGGAAACCAAACGCTCCAGACCTCCCCAAGAACCACTCCAATAGCGCCCATGCCGAACATTCCCAACATCTTTTGATTTTGAGGACGATTCGCACCCAGCCATTGCCCGGTTAAAACACCACATAGCGTAGTGGCGATTGCCGGCAGAGTGCTGAGTAACCCTTCGGGATCACGCGTCCGATCGTACAAATGACCCATCATGAGCTTGCGATCGAGGTACGCAGCCAAATTGGCATTCGGGTGAAGGAAAAGAATGTCACTGCCCGGCGTCCCGTATCCGGGCACGGGCACGTATCGCATCAGAAGCCAGTAACCTACCAGGAGGGCCGCTACCCATAAAGCCCGGGCATAAGTTTTGCAGTACAACGTGATCAACGCAGAAACAAAATAAGCCAGGGCGATTCTCTGCAGAACGCCGTAAATTCTCCACGTCGCAAGATGAAACGCGGGTAGGCCGTTCAACAAGACCCCCAGAGCGAAGATGGCCAGACTTCGCTTCACCGTATGCCAGAGCAGAGATCGAGTGGAATCTCCGCGTCCTAACCTTGATTGGAATGAAAGCACGAGTGAAACACCGACGATAAAGAGAAAGAAAGGGAATACCAGATCGGTTGGAGTCCACCCGTTCCACTTCGCGTGCTGGAGCGGCCAATAGGCGGCGCTATTTCCGGGGTTGTTCACCAGGATCATGGCCGCGATGGTGGCTCCGCGAAACACGTCGAGCGAGACCATCCGCCTGACCTTTGCTGGCGCCTTCTCGGCCTCGGTGGCGATCTCGAAACTTGTTGCACTCATATGCAGCCTTGACGGACCTCAAGTTCTGGAAGGCTAGCCTATGATAATGGACTGTGGCTCATCGAGATATTGGTGCTTGCTGAGCGACAGGGACGACCTCGCGTTTCTGTTCGCATCCGTCATCTCGCGGTGGCAGTGCCTGTTCTCAATTGTGCTGTCCGAAATTGGACAGTACAATCCGCCTAGGGACATGGCGTCTCGTTCCGCAAATCAGACGCCTCCCTTAAGCTGCTGAGAACGCGCGAGGTAACGCCGTCCAGGAAATGGTTCTCCAGTTGCACCTACAGAGGCGTAATGGATATTGCCCGTCCTGAATTAAAGCGCCAGAAGCGCCGCCGCCAGATCATCTGGGTCACTATAGCGATCGTGGTGTTGGTCGGTGTGACCGTCGGAATTTCGCGGCTTAAGCCGGCGGCCCCAACGGTTGACCGAAGCACTATTTGGACCGATAGCGTGAAGCGTGGTTCCATGCTTCGCCAAGTCCGGGGGCTGGGTACCTTGATTCCTAGTCATGAGGATGTCCGTCAGATTCCCGCCGAGACCGAAGCTACCGTGATCCGAATCGTCAAGCTTCCAGGCTCTCTAGTGGACCCCGACACGGTCCTGGTTGAGATGAGCAATCCGCAACTCGAACAGGAAGCCCTCGACGCACAGTTACAGGTGAAGGCTGCGGAAGCCGAGTATCAGAGCCTGAAGGTAAAGCTCGACAGTGACCTGATGACGCAGAAAGCCGGAGCTGCGACCGTCAACGCCGATTACGCCGAAGCCCAGCGCCAGGCGCAGACCGACAAAGCATTGTACGATCTCGGCGTAATTTCCGGTCTCGCTGCCAAGGCATCTGCGGGTAAGGCCCAGGAACTGGTTACACGCAACAACATTGAAGACCAGCGTTTGACGATCAATGAGAAAGCCATCGCCTCGGAGTTGGCAGTGCAACAAGCCAAGATCGAAGAAATGCGCGCTCTCGCTGATCTCAAGCAGAAACAGTTGCAGCGTCTGAAAGTACAGGCAGGTGTCGCGGGCGTCCTGGTGGATTTGCCGTTACAGGTCGGCCAGCATGTGCTGCCTGGAGCCGAGCTGGCAAGGATTGTGCAACCCAATCACCTGATGGCGGAGCTGAAAATTCCGGAGACCCAGGCTCGCGACGTCCAGATTGGCGAACCCGCATCCGTGGACACCCACAACGGCGTGATTCCCGGTGAAGTGAGCCGCGTCGATCCCGGGGTACAGAATGGGACGGTGACGGTTGACGTGAAGTTGACGGGCGAATTCCCCAAGGGTGCGCGGCCTGATCTCAGTGTGGATGGCACCATCGACTTGGAGCGGCTGGAAAATGTGCTTTACGTAGGACGCCCCGCTTTCGGTCAGGAAAGCAGCACGATTTCCATGTTCAAGCTTGATCCCGATGGAAAGGGAGCGACGCGCGTGCAGGTAAAGACCGGACGCGCCTCGGTGAACCTGATTCAAATCGACTCCGGACTGCACGAGGGAGACACCGTCATTCTTTCTGACATGTCGCGGTGGGACAACACGGACCGCGTGCGGCTGGAATAGAGAAGCCGCTGTTCGCTTCCCGCTATTCGCTCTTCGCGCTGCCTCTTGGCGAAGTAAAAGATTGCCGACGATTAGAGGAGCCTGGCGATACGGGAGGAAGGCAAGAACGCCGAAGGCATTGGCCAAGGACGAATAGGGAATGGCACAGAGCCAGAGCGAATGGCGAAAAGCGAATAGCGAATAGCGAATAGCGAGAGAGAAAACAATATGAGCGATGCAGGAACTCCGCTGATTGAGATTGAAAATCTGACCAAGGTCTTTTACACCGATGAAGTCGAGACCCACGCTCTGGCTGGCGTTCACCTCATGGTGCGCAAAGGCGAGTACGTGGCGATGTCCGGCCCGTCGGGCTGCGGCAAGTCAACCTTGCTGTCCATCATCGGCCTGTTGGACACGCCAACTGCCGGCGACTACAAGCTCAATGGGCAGCCGGTCGCGAACCTGGATTTCGCCGATCGCTCGCGCATCCGCAATCGCGAGATCGGGTTCATCTTCCAGAGTTTCAACCTTATCGGCGACCTTACCGTCTACGAGAACGTCGAACTGCCGCTTACCTATCGCGACGGCATGCCCTCGGCTGAACGCAAACGCCGGGTGCAGGAGTCTCTGGAGCGGGTGGGCATGGCCCATCGGTTGCGTCACTATCCCTCACAGTTATCGGGCGGTCAACAGCAGCGTGTTGCCGTGGCGAGAGCGCTGGCTGGCTCACCTTCCATCCTGCTGGCCGACGAGCCCACCGGAAACCTGGACTCACGCAACGGCGAAGCCGTGATGGAGTTGCTGCAGAAACTGCATCGCGAAGGCGCCACCATCTGCATGGTGACCCACGATCCGCGCTTTGCGGCCCACGCTCAGCGCGAAGTACACCTGTTTGACGGAAAGGTTGTGGCCGAGGAAGAGCTGCGGAGGCTGATGCAGGAGACACAGTCATAGCCTTTAGCTCTAATCTCTAATCTCTTAGCTTTTAGCAAGTAGCAGGTAGTTCGTAGCAAGTAGCGGCTAGCAATTAGCCGATTGTCACGTTTGCCAGGTTGCTAAGCGCTAACAGCTAATGGCTAAAAGCTGACCACCATGATCCAACTTAAAAACGTCGAACGCAGTTATAAAACCGGTGCGGGCCAAACTTGGGTATTGCGCCGCATTGACCTTACGATTCGCGAGGGCGAATTTATCACCGTCATGGGCCCGTCCGGAGCGGGCAAATCGTCGTTGCTCAACGTGCTCGCTCTGCTCGATGACCAGTGGGCGGGTGAGTATTGGTTTGGCGAACAACCGGTTCACCTGATGAAGCGGAAAGGTCGCGCTGAGCTGGCAAAGCGCAAAATCGGAATGGTTTTCCAGAGTTATCACCTGCTCGACGACCTTACCGTGCAGGAAAATATCGACCTTCCGCTCTCCTACAAAGACATTCCGCGTGGTCAGCGGCAGGGCATGGTGGCTGAAACTCTCGACCATTTCCAGATTGTCGCCAAGAAAGATCTCTACCCCAACCAGCTCTCCGGCGGGCAGCAACAGTTAGTTGGCGTCGCGCGGGCTGTGATTCACAAACCGGCGCTGCTGCTGGCCGACGAGCCGACCGGCAACCTGCATTCCAGTCAGGCCAAGGAAATCATGGAGTTATTCAGCGCGTTAAATCGCGAGGGCACAACCATCGTACAAGTCACGCATTCTGATGTGAACGCTTCCTACGGGTCACGCACCATTCAAATGCGCGATGGGTGGCTGGTAGGCGACACCGCGAATCCGGCGCTTGTACCCGGCGGGGAGGCAATTCGCTCATGATCGAACGCCTGCTGAAGTCGCCCATTCTGGCGCTTTTCCTGTGTTGGTCGATGGTCAGCGCTCAGGCGCAGACACAAGCGCCGGCCACCTCACCGTCTGATCAGATGCCGAATGCGCCGACCCCGCAGACGCCCGCCCTAACCACGCCGATGCAGTTGTCCATACACACTCCGGCCAAGCTGGCGATTCCTCATTCCAATAATCCGTTCGCCGCATATGCTCCCAGCCAGGTACCCGAACCGCAGCTGGACAACTCTCCCCGGATCGATCGTCTCATTCGTGATGGCAAGCTCTACATCTCGCTGCAGGACGCGATTGCCCTGGCGCTGGAAAACAACCTCGATCTGGCTATCGCTCGCTATAACTTGCCTATCGCTGACACAGACATTCAACGCACCAAAGCGGGCGGATCTTTCCGCGGCGTCAATACGGGCGTTGTGGGAGGTACCCCAGGTGGAGGTGTAGGAGGATTTGGCACCGGGGCGCCGGGCGCGGGAGCCGGCGGCACAACTGGTGGCGCGGGCGGAGCTGGCGCAGGCGCTGCGGGACTCGTCCAGTCCACGCTGGGCGCCGGAACGCCAGTACAATCCTACGATCCGACGGTCAATGCAATCAGCGGCCTCGAACATCAGACCACGCCACTGGCCAACCTGCAGATTTACGGTGTCCCGGAATTGCAGTTGAATACTACACAGGTAAACGTCAACTACATGCAGGCTTTTCCCACCGGGACCAGCTTTACCTTTGAAGTGGACAACAACCGGCAAACCACCAACAGTATTTACAGCAACCTCAGCCCGCAACTGGGGACGTACTATCGCTTCACCTTTCAACAGCAACTGCTGGCGGGGTTCGGCACGGGGCCTAACCTGCGTTACCTGCGCATCGCCAAGAACAACAAGAAGATCTCTGACATTGCATTCAAGAGTCAGGTAATTGCAACCGTCACTCAGATTGCCAACATCTACTGGGACCTGGTGAGCGCCTACGAAGAAGAGCGGGTCAACGAGCAGTCTTACTCGTTTGCGCAGCAGAGCTTCCAAAATGCGCAGAAGCAGTTGCAACTTGAGGCAATTCCGGCAATGGATGTCATGCGCGCCGAAGCCGAGGTGTCCCGGCGCGATCAAGACCTGACCATTGCCAAGACAAACTTGCAGTTGCAGGAATCCTTGATCAAGAATGCCCTCACCAAAAACCTCGATGACCCCGTGCTGGAATCGATGCCGGTAATTCCGACTGATCGGTTGGAACCGACGGATACAGTGCCTGACAAACCGACCCAGGACCTGATTACCATGGCCCTGCAAGACCGGCCTGAACTGTCGGAGTCGCAGATTGATCTGCAGAACCGCCAGATCAGCCGTCAGGCGGCCAAGAACGCATTGCTTCCCACCCTTGCCCTCGTCGGGTTCTACGGTGGTACTGGTCTGGCCGGTGAACCGAATCCGGCTTATTACCTGAGCCCCAACACCACGACCGCACCTTGCTGCTTCACAGGAGCCTTCGCTGACTCCTTCAACAACTCCGCGCCCGACTATTTCGTCGGTCTCAACTTGACTCTTCCTATTCGCAATCGCGTCGCCAAGGCCGACCAATACCGTTCGGAACTGGAGTATCGTCAGGCGGAGTTGCGTCTGCAGCAATTGAAAAAACAAATTCGCATCGAAGTACGCAACGCGCAGTACGCTCTCGAACAGGGCCGGGCCCGGGTGCTGGCCGCGAAAAAAGCGCGCGATCTGGCAGACAAGACATTTACGATCATGCAGAAGGAGCAGACGCTGGGCGCGGGCTCGAGCTTCCAGACGTTGACCGCACAGCGAGATCTCGCGGTCGCGGAACTGGACCTGGTCAATGCCACAACCGCCTATCAAAAATCCAAGCTCGAACTGCAGCGCGCCACCGGAACCACTCTGGAAGATAATGGGATTCAGGTTCAGGATGCGGTGAACGGCACAGCGCCCTGACGGAGAAGATAGTGCCAAAGACGCAAAGCCACGCGAACCCGGGAATGATGCAGGATTCCGCCACTGAACCACGTGCCCGGCAGAAGGGTGGCCGCATTCTTGCGGCGGACGATCAGCCCCACATTCTGGAGGCCATTGAGCTACTGCTCCGCCCGGAAGGTTTCCATGTTGATACCGCGAAGTCGCCGGCTGCGGTCCGCGAAGCTCTTTCCAGCGATTTCTACGACGCGGTGCTGATTGACTTGAACTACACCCGCGACACAACTTCAGGTCAAGAAGGTCTGGACCTGCTCTCCGAGATCGTGGCCCTGGATAGCAGCATCCCCGTGATCGTGATGACCGCGTGGGGAAATGTAGGACTTGCGGTCGAGGCCATGCGTCGTGGCGCGCGCGATTTCATTCAGAAGCCGTGGGAGAACGAACGATTGCTGGCCATACTGCGCACTCAGGTCGAGCTACATCGAGCGCTGCAACGCACCCAGCACCTGGAAGCGGAAGCAAAACTGTTGCGCGCCGAAGGACGTCCCGAATTCATCGCCGCCGCTCCCTCCATGCAGCCTGTGTTGCAGACCATGGCCCGCATCGGGCCTTCTGATGCCAACGTGCTTGTCACCGGCGAGCATGGAACGGGCAAAGAAGTAGTAGCGCAGACCTTGCATGCTTTGTCGCCACGGGCTTCGATGCCACTGGTGGCCGTGAATACCGGCGCGCTGCCCGAAGGGACATTCGAAAGCGAGTTGTTTGGCCATGTGAAAGGCGCATTTACCGACGCCCGCAACGACCGCATCGGACGATTCGAGTTGGCTGACAATGGCACCATCTTCCTCGATGAAATCGGAAACGTGCCCATGCGCCAGCAGGCCAAACTGCTTCGCGTGCTGGAAACGGGAGAGATCGAGCGCGTAGGCTCGTCCCGGACTAAGAAGGTCAATGTGCGCGTCATTTCCGCGACCAACATTGACCTGCAAACCGCGATAGCCGCAGGCCAGTTCCGAGAAGACCTGTTGTTCCGGCTGAATACAGTTGAGATCCATATCCCGGCGCTGCGCGAGCGCCGTGAAGATATTCCGGCGCTGGCGGCACATTTCCTCTCCCGTTATGCCACGCGCTATCGGGTTGCGGTGAGCGGCTTTGCCGCACCCGCTCTTCAGACCATGATGCAGTACGCATGGCCAGGCAACGTCCGCGAACTAGAGCACACACTGGAACGTGCGGTCTTGATGTGCCACACCAACGAGATTCAAGTCTCAGATCTTGGACTCAACGTGCAACGCCCACAGGGCCAAAACCTTGAAGAGCTCAGCATCGAAGAGGTCGAGGGCATCCTGGTTCGCAAAGCCCTGCAGCGGTTCCACGGCAACGTGAGTCAGGCGGCCGAGGCCCTTGGGCTGAGCCGTGGTGCTCTCTACCGCCGGATGGAACGGTATGGGCTCTAGTTCAGGCAGCGACCCCAAGTCCGCGGCCCGAACTCCACGCGCTCGCTCTCGAAGATCGAGGCTACTCTTCGAAAAACGGATTGCTCTGTTCGCTGTACTGGCCGCCCTTCCGGGTATTGTCTTCGGCACTATTCTGATTTGGACTCATCCCTGGACCAGGGACGTGAAGATCACACTCACGGCGCTGGAGTTTTTTCTCTGGCTGGTGCTGACGTTAGCGCTACTCGACCAAATTGTCCGACCGCTGCAGACGCTGACCAACGTCGTAGGGGCACTGCGCGAAGAAGACTATTCCTTCCGTGCCCGCGGAGCAGTATCCAACGATGCACTTGGCGAGTTGGCGCTTGAAATCAATGCGCTTGCCGACATCCTGACCGAGCAGCGCATCCAGACGGTCGAAGCCACCGCGCTCGTACGCAGGGTGGTGGACGAAATCGATGCCCCGCTTTTCACCTTCGATCCCGATCATATCCTGCGACTGGTAAACGCAGCGGGCGAACGATTTCTGCAACAGCCATCGGCGCGCTTGCTAGGCAAAACCGCCGCCGACCTCGAACTTAACGCCTGCTTCGAAGCCAGAAATGAGACCTTGGTCTCGCTCCCTTACTCCACTCCCAATGCCCGCTGGATGGTGCGGCAGAGCTCCTTTCGTCAGAACGGCGTGCCCCACACCCTGATCGTACTCTCCGACGTTAGCCGCGCCTTGCGCGAGCAAGAACGTAGTGCGTGGCAGCGGCTCATCAGGGTCCTGGGTCACGAGCTAAACAATTCTCTGGCGCCAATCATCTCGATTGCCGGAAGTCTGGCGTCGCGTTTGCCGCTGCCACAGTTGCCGGAAGAGCAGAATGCCGATTTCCAACGCGGGCTTAACATCATCGAATCCCGCACGGCATCGCTGCACCGCTTCCTGCAGTCGTACCGCAGGCTGGCGCAGATGCCTTCGCCTACCTTGCAACCGGTGACGTTGCGGCCGTTGCTCGAGCGCGTGGCTATCCTCGAAACTCGTCTAAACGTCGAGATCGTTCCGGGCGCGGAGTGTGTCCTGATGATCGATCCCGACCTCATCGAGCAGATGCTTATCAACCTGGTGCGAAACGCTGTCGACGCCGCACTGGAGCAGTCGCAGTCCACCCAGATGGGTTCGGAGCCCGTACCGCCGAAGGTGTCCATCCGTTGGGAACAGTCCGATCGCAAGCTGGCGCTGATCGTGGAAGACAATGGCATCGGTCTTCTCAATCCGAGCAACGCGTTTGTTCCGTTCTATACAACCAAACAGGGTGGTTCTGGAATCGGGCTGGTACTTTCTCAGCAGATTGCCGAGGCCCATGGCGGTTCTATCGAGCTTGCCAATCGTCGGGACACGCGAGGTTGCGTGGTGAGAGTCTTACTGCCGTACCTCTCCTAGGGACCATTATTTCTTGTCCGGGATTGGAGTGGTTGGAAGTGGCCCCGTCTGCTCTATGTAGCGCACGATGAGCGAAATCCTGCGGTTGGCAGCATCCGTCGGGTTCTTGGGGTTCCTCAGTCGCTGGTCCGCGAAGCCTCTTACCTCGACTACTTGATCGGCGCGCAGGCCATTCTGTTGCATCAGTCGCCGACTGGCATTGGCGCGATCCGTCGAGAGTTCCCAGTTGCTGTAGTTGGCAAGTCCGGCGTAAGGTTGCGCGTCGGTGTGTCCTTCGAGAGAAATTTTGTTCGGGATCTTTCCCAACTCGTGAGCAATCGTAATCAGCAACTCTTTGCCGCTGGCGTTCGGCTCCGGGCGACCGCTCTCGAAGAACGTGCCTTTCTCCGACTCCAGCAACTCGATGCGTAGTCCCTCCGCGGTGACCGTCATTTCGATGTGGCTCTTCAGTTTGTCGAAGTCGGTGACCTGGCGGATGACGGTTTGCAACTCTTCTTTCAACTTTGACATGTTGTCTTTGGATACGGCAAAGTTTTCTCCCGAGCCCGTCTGATTGGTACCGACCATCTTCGCCGTACCGGTCGGGTCCTTGAAGTAGCCGCCGACGGCAACCTGAATCTGCTTGCTGGAGTTCATCAACCACAAAACGATAAACAATGCCATCATCGCTGTGACAAAGTCGGCGTAAGCGACTTTCCACGCGCCTCCGTGGTGGCCGCCGTGTCCGGCTTTGCGCTTTATGACGATGACTTGGCTGGCTGTGCTCATGCGGGCATTTCTGTTCAGGAAGCAGCAGCAGTCTGTGGGGCGGCCGCCGGAGCTGTCGAAGTAGTGGCAGCCGCCTCGCCCACTGCCTTTTTGCAGTTCGTCTCAAATTCCTGGAAGGTCGGTCGGACGTGACCGGGAACCGCGCGGCGCCCCATCTCCGTCGCCAGCAATGGCGATGTGCCCTTCATGAACGCGATCATCGTCACCCGCAGCACATGCCAATATTCGCGCTCTTCTTCGGCCAGCTTAGACATGTTGGCCGCCAGAGGCCCCACGAATCCATAGCAGAGCAGGATGCCGAGAAACGTTCCCACCAGCGCCGCGGCAACTTTCTTGCCGATTTCTTCGGGAGGTCCGCCCAGCGCACTCATGGTCATAACCACTCCGAGGACCGCTGCCACAATCCCTAATCCGGGTAGCGAGTCAGCCATCGTGCTCAGGGCTCCCACCGGCTGGTTCAATTCGTGCGTATGCACGTCCATGTCCGCTTCGATCATCTGATCGACATCAAACGCTTCCACCCCTCCCATGATCGCCATTCTCATCGTGTCGCACACGAAATCCCGCGTCTCATGGTCCTTAAGGAAGTTGGGATAGTTGGCAAAGAATTTGCTCTCCTTAGGACCTTCGATGTCATTCTCCACCGAGCCCGGACCGTCGTGCCGAATCTTGCTGAACAGGTCGTACATCATCTTCAAGGCATCGAGGTAGCGCTGCTTGTTGAACTTCGAGCCGCCCAGTACCTGTTTTAGACCGCCCAGGATAGCCTTCAGTGTATGCAGCGGGTTGGCGACCAGCAAAGTGCCGATGGCGGCGCCGCCGATGATGAGTAGCTCCGACGGCTGCATGAGGACACGGATAGGACCGTGTTCCATGAGGAACCCGCCAATCACCGCCGCCAGCACCACCAGCATTCCGACAATTGCGAACATGGGATTCTTTTTCCTGTAGGCGTCGTTGGGGGACCGTTGCCGTAAGGACAGCAACCTGCTACCGGCAGCGCGGAGGGCGGCTAAGGACTTTCAATCCCTCCGGGTGCCCGCGCGTTGGATTCGTCGGGCATAGGCTTCCAGTATGTCTATCGGCCAAGCAGAGAAAAGCTTGCACCGCACTGGAAATGCCACGCGGGAACAGTTCCTCTTTTGAACGTTGGCGGTCACTGGCAATGCGGAGCTTATTCGCCGGCTATAGCGCGATCGATGGAGGCGGCCCCTGAACCTTTGATAACGATGACCAGGGCGAGGGCGATTGCCAGCAGGTGATATTCAAACCCCTCACCCTTCTGCTGCCCGGTCCAGTTCATGAAGAAGCCATTGACGTGATGGACAGTCGCAATGGCCACCAGCATGTTTACGATGATGCCGAGCGCGGCGATCCGGCCGAGCAAGCCAACCAGAAGTCCCAGGCCACCGAAGAATTCGGCGCAAATGGCGAGAAACGCCAGAGGCGCAGGTATTCCCATCTGGACAAAGAAACCCATCGTGCCATGAAAGCCGTAGCCTCCAAACCAGCCCAGCATCTTTTGCGCGCCGTGCGCGAAGAAAACCAGGCCAAGCACCAAACGCACCATAGTGAAGGTGAAGTCATTCGGGGTCGAGAAAATTCTGCGGAACATAGGCATCCTCCTCAAGATGCTGCGGCATTGCCGAGCTGCTAAGTAGATGCTTGTTGTAACACATAAGTTGCGAGAGATATCACGGAAGTGGTCGGCACCCCTCCTGGCAATCTGCCATCAAGGGGTTTAACGCAATCACCTGGACTCTAAGGTTTATCTCCCGCTTTGAATTCCGCCCAGGGATTGCCTTTCATGTCCTTCAAGATGGGCCGTTGCCAGGCAAATTCCGGATGCTCCTTCAGAAACGTGTCGGCGATGAAATCCTCGCCGCAGGGGTAACCGGCTCGTGCCTGGAGGCTCATGTTCGTCGCCATGGTGCTGTCGGCGGCTTGGGCGGTCACGGCACCGCCGGGAGCGTATGGCGGCCATTGCCACTCCGGCACGCCCCTGGGCGAGTTAGCGACGTGGCCGCACAGCGCACGCTCATCGCGGGCCTCTTTGCCTTCGTAGCTGTCCCAATGATCGGCAAGGAATTTCTCGGCCGTCTCCACATCGATCTGCCCCTTGCTCTGGGCCATTAGCTCTTCCCATCGCTTGTGACGGGCATTCGGGGAATTACCCATATTGTTCGGATCAAAGTCGGTTTCTGCCTTCATGAATTCCGGGTCGCTGGGAAAATTTGAGCCGACAAAGTAGCCGTCCTTGGTCCGCCATACCCGATGCATTTTCAGGCCGAGCTCAAAGCGCGCAATTTCGCCGGTCTTGTTGTCGGCCAGGAGCCAGTCGTTGCCATATCCGCCATTGTTGTGGTCGAGCATGATCTTTACGTATTCGTCGATCGAGCTGGCGTATTGGAGCGCTCGTCGCGCCCGCACAAACTCCGGCGTGCCGTTCGGGTCGAACAGCTCGTACCCGGTGATGGTGGTTTCGGTAACCATCAATCCTGGGAGTTAATGCCGAAGTCGTCGTCGCTTACGATCACACCAGGAAAGCCATCCATCAACATGTGATAACCATGAGTGGGAACGATGTCGAAGATAATGGTCCAGCGCGTGCCGATGGCGATGTCGGTCCAGTTGCTATGGGCTATGACAGGTTTGTGGTCCTTGGTCATGGATCCCGTCGCCACCAGCGCGCTACAGTTGCCGGGGGCCTTCAGAACAGGCGCACCAGCCCGCTTTTCGAGCTTATTCACATACGGGACGTAGTAGTCGGGAAGCTCTTCCATGGCATTCAACGCCACCACGTCCCATAGATCCAGGTTCACGCCGTGAGCGTGCAAGCCATCCACAATGCCTTGCAGCTCCTGCTGATATTCTGCGTCGATGTGCTTCCACAGCACGGTCTGAGCTGCATTGCGATAGAAATTCCAATCGCGCTTGGTGTTGTGCGTGTCCACCGTGCGAACGGCCTGCAGGCCGTCTTCGATCTCCGGAGCCAGCAGATAACCGTGTTGATATCCGATGTCGGCGGGAGAGCCCTCCAGATGAACATAGATCCAATGATTACGCTCGAAACGATAGGCCGGCTTCAGACGGGCGTCGTCAGGTTTTGCCGCATCCTGCTTGGCAAACCCGAACAGGGCAGCTCCCAAACACAAACCAGCCATGAGCAATCCCCGGATGATCGAAGAACAAGGAGATTCCATTACTTTCCTCCCGAGCCGCACAGCGAGTAGGAAGGCAGCAGCTTATCGCGTTGGAATCTTAATAGCAATGCTCGCCCGGTTCGCTGAAATTCCGCGCAGCAAGCATGGCAATCAGTTAATGTATGGGAGCCACCAGCTGATATTGTGTTGCTGGTGCCGAGGGAAAAGATGCTGGATTGCCTGGCAAGGGTGCCGTTCTTGAAATCAATAGCCCATCACAATTTTTTTATCCGGTTTGGCAGTGTGACGCTGCTACTCGTGTTATGTGCAACCGCTTGGTTGGGAGCGCAAGAGCAGGCCAGTTCTCCGTCCAGCTGGAAATTCGCGGTTTCTGGCGACTCGCGCAATTGCGGTGACATTGTGATGCCCGCGATCGCGCAGGGTGTTCGCCGCGACGGAGCGTCGTTCTATTGGCATCTCGGCGACTATCGGGCCATCTACAACTTTGACGAGGACTACCTGCACATCCATCCGGCTTCCACGATCAGCAATTATTTCGCCGCCGCCTGGCCTGACTTTATTCAGCATCAACTGCTGCCGTTCGGCGACTTGCCGGTATTTCTGGAGATCGGAAACCACGAACTCGTTCCACCCATGACTAAAGGCCAATACATTGCGCAGTTCGCCGACTGGCTCAACAAGCCCGTGTTGCAGCAGCAGCGACTGGCTGACAACCCCAACGACCATGTTTTGAAGACCTACTACCACTGGATTGAACGCGGCGTCGATTTCATCAGTATGGACAATGCCTCGGCGGAGGAGTTCGACTCCGGACAGATGAGTTGGCTAAAGGGCGTCCTGGCCAACGATAAGACGGACAGCTCGATTCACACTATCGTTGTGGGAATGCACGCGGCACTCCCCGACAGTTTGTCCGCGGGACATAGCATGAATGATTCTCCACAGGAGCAAAGTAGCGGACGCATCGTCTATGATCGGCTGGTAGCCTTCCGCAACTCTACTAAGAAGAATGTATACGTGCTGGCCAGCCATTCCCATTTCGTAATGAACAACATCTATGCCACCGCCTGCCATCCCGATGGCGACGTGCTCCCCGGATGGATTGTGGGATCCGCCGGCGCGGTGCGCTATCACTTGCCACAGAGCCGCGGCGCGGCCACCATCGCCATGACCGATGTTTATGGATATTTGCTGGCGACGGTCGCGCCCGACGGAACCATGACCTTCGAGTTTAGGGAAGTTAACGAAGGCGACGTACCTGCGAGCATGGTCACGGAGTTCTCGCATGAACAAGTGAATTGGTGCTTTACCCAAAACAAAGCGTCTTACACTCCTGCGGGCCCTGTCTGCCCGATCAGCGGCGCCCCACCCGCGCATTAGATCGCCGCCTTGGCCGACACCCAACCTACTTAGGCCAGCGGGCGCTGGTGTAGTTAATGGCTTCCTGAACGTTGAGTTCGCGAGTGCTCACGCCCGTCCGTACGTACAACTTGGGGTTATCGCCGTCCTTCACGTAAACCGGGCGATGGGCAGCAGAGACCATCACACGGCAAATGTCCTTGCTCTCCAGAGAATGAAAGACAATCTGAACGGTCCGGCAGGCGTCCGCGCCTAGTTTGGCGGCAATCGCGGTCATCACGGCCTGCTCGAATCCGTCGCGGTCCGGCTTCTTCAGCGTGGAATAGTCTCTCTCCAATCCAACAATCGATCCGTCGTCGGCTACTCCGATAAGCAAGGTGCCGCCGCTGCCGTTCATATATCCCGCGAGAGTTTTCAAGATTACAGCTTCCAGCGCACGGTTGACTTTGTTCTCGCGCAGGTCCCACCGAAACGAGGACTTGAACTCCAGGTTGGCGCTTTCGCCGCGAGCGATCAAAGCGCGCAAATCCCCGGTAAGGGCAGCACTCAACTGCTCAATCCGCTCGGAGCGGCGATGCAGACCCGAATACAGGCCGGCCGCCGACATACTCAACACCAGGCCAACGATGCCATAGAAGATTGTCTTCTTTGGGGTGCCTCCGCGAAGAGATTGCTGAAGCTGCGACGCAGCAAAGGCCACAGGCGTGGATTGACTTGGCCGGTACTCGTAGAAGTAGACGAACTCATTGGTGGGATAGAGGATGAAAATTCCGGCTGCCACTCCGATGATCGCAAATATGGTCAGCGTACGCAGTTGAGACTTCACCCGCCACGAAATCTGCATCGGAGCCATACTCGCCGGTCAGCTTCTCCACCGCAGCGTCACTGGCCCACTCATGGGATGTCGCATGGGAGCACCCGTGGCCTGCGATTCCAGCCGGGCAGCCTTCAGCTCGAAGTACCACTTGGCCGGACGGTCCGCGTCGTCAATCAGCATCAGGCTGGGATTGTGTTTCAGTCCTTCAGCCTGCTGAATCATCGTGAGCTGGTCCTGGCGAACGAAGCGCCGGCCAAAAAACTTCGCAATGGGCGTCAGAAACGGCACATGGAAAAAGATGTTCCACGCAGCGCACACATCGATCCGGCAATGGTTCTCGGTTGTCGGGGTGACGGTGGTGAGGCTGCAGAACCATTTTTCGCCGCAGCGGATGATTTCGTAGCGCCGGTTGGGCAGGACGAAGTCGATGGTCGTGGTGATGGGTTGACCGTAAACTCCCAGCAGCTTGTAGGGCGCGCTGTTGGCCGAAGGCTGGTGTGCGGTCATGCGAAAGCCGCTTTCGATGGGCTCGAACTGCTTCTCCTTCTGGTGGATGCTCTGCTTCGAACGCCACCACCAGGCTTGATGTACGAATGGGCCATGCGCGGGATCCATGAGGCCGATGATGCCGTGGTCCACATTGCACGGCAAATCGGCCCAGAGGTGGGCACTGCGATAGCGATCGCCAAACTTCGGGACTTCCGGTAGGGGCGGCAGCTTCGCGGCATCATCCAGCCGAAGCTTGCCTCTGCCCGGTTGGGGAATATACACCCACACATGACCGTCACGCTCTTCACACGGAAATGCCGCAGCGTAAATGCGTGACGCATCGAGCGAGTCATGGCTGGTCAGCGAAGGAATTTCGCGGCACTGTCCGGATATCGCCTCGAACGACCAGCCATGATACTTGCAAGTAACCTGCCGGCCATCGAACCATCCGTAGGAAAGGGGAATGCCGCGGTGCGGGCAAGTATCGCGCAGAGCAAAGTAATGGCCCGCGGTGGTTCGTCCCAGGGTCAGCGGGATACCCAGCAGCGTGGCAGTAGCCATGCGCTTGCCGGTTATCTCCGAGGAGCGCAGCGCGGGATACCAGTCGTCATACAGCAGGGTGACGGTGGGCCCAGCAGTCGCAACCTGTGCGCGAGTAACTTCACCAGTCATGAGCTAGAGTTTCCATACTATAGCGGAAGGGCGAAGTTGTACGAGATCCGGGCCGCAACAAGGCTCTATCGCCGGCAGCGAAATTCGAGTAATATCTATCGCCAAAGTTGTGGAAACTGAGCCGTCGACTGCAACACTGCCGTGCCCGGAAAGATAACTAATCGTTGGCTTAGCGGTTTTGCCGCTGATGGCTCCATCGCAGGAGCCCACCCACTTGATGTGCTAATCGCCGGCGTGTCCCGCGGGTCGAAACTGTTTTCGCGCGGCTGGGGAGAAGAGTCGCTGCTGACGGAGCTTTCGACGCGCGTCTCTTACCGCGATCCGCCTTCCCCCATTTGCGTGCAGTGGCAATCGGCGCGCAGGCGCGGTCGCGTCGTGCTCCGTGACGGCACCTTTAGCTCGCCCCTTGAGTTGCTCCCTGAAGAAACGCGGACCGTGCACGTCCGCGCATGGCTACGCGAAGGTAATCATGCTGCCTGTGTGATTCTGGCGGCTTCGCGCGACGAAGGCTATCGGCCGCGCGAGCACGTGTTCGGCCCGCTGGTGGGACGAGGGCTTGACCTCTACTTTCTGGTGAGTCCCTTCTATGGCCGCCGCCGTGTTCCGGGCGGGCCGTCGCGCATCACCGTCAGCGATCATGGACTGATGGCGCTGGGGATGGTACAGGAGGCCCGTGCCTTACTTGAGAGTCTGGCCCAGCATTACCCGAAGCTGGTGGTAGCGGGCTATAGTATGGGCGGTCACATGGCCGCCATCACCGCGGCAGTTTCCCCTTTTCCGCTCGCTTGCGCAGCGCTGGCTACCGGCGCCTCGGCCAGCACCATCTATACGCGAGGTCTGCTGTCGTGGAGTGTCGATCTCGAGGGTCTGGGCGGCGCATCCCATTTGCGCGCGGCCGCACGCGAGCGACTGCAGCTACTTTTCGACGTCGCCGATATCACGCGCTATCCTCCGCCACTCAGGGTCGACGCCGCCGTCATTGCGGCGTGCACGCGTGATGGGTATGTGCCGGAGAGTGAGACCGAACGTCTGCACCAGCACTGGCATGGAAGCACGTTGCGCCGGATTTCCGCCGGCCACTTCTCGGCGCTCGTAACAAATCGGCAGGCACTCCGCGACTGTGTCGCCGACGCAATTGGAAAACTCTGAACAAGCCGCACAACCGTAATTTCTGACCCTCACTTTGCCAACCTGTTAAATTTCTTGACTTCAAACTCGATAAACGGAATCATAGTGCCCCTATGAAAGCTTCCTACGTGCTTCTGCTGTGCGTCCTATTCGTGTGTCCGCCTCGATCCGCAGCTGCGCCCTCCGGTGACACCACGAAACCCAGTAAGGACGATACGGGAGCGATTAAGGCGTGCGCTGAAATGGCGCTCAGCGGTTTCCGCAAAATCGCTGACACCCGCGATCAGCGTTTCGAAGGCAAGGTGACCGAAGCTACTGCCGTCTGCCGTGGCGGCCAGAAGACCGTTCCGTTCCGGCTCACCCCATGGGTTGATTGGTCGCAGTATTGGGGCACGGGCGACTCATCTTCCATACCTTCCGGTTTTCTTTTTGCAAAGACTGCGGTGCCGAACGGGGTCACAGGCGCGCTGCTCGATCTCGAATATGAACGCATTGAGTTAATAAAGTTCAACTTGTTCGACAACAATGGCACTTATCAAGCCTATGTTATGGGACGGGGTGGCGTCGGCGGCGCGGCGCTCAAAGTATGGCCGGAGATGCGCCTGCCAAAGGACAGCCCGAACTATCTGGCCGTCGGCGGCGATGGAGAACAGTTATGCACTGGCGATTTGATTCGGGCGCGTACTCTCACCGGTATCTGTAATGATCTGCGCAATCCGTTGATGGGTTCGACTGGCACGCCCTTTGCCCGTAACGTCGAGTTGGACACTACCTTTCCTGATCTCGGGCAGACGACATTGACTAAGAACCGCCACGGCGGCCGGATCGGGTTGATGACGCCCGATCCACAGGTCATCAGCCGCAAATTGTTTACGCGGGTGCAGTCGAACCCCAGCGCCTGTAATGCGGGATTCGGCTTGCCAAATAATTCGCCCGACGCGAACTGCGATTACCAGAAGGCGCCATTCTTCAACGTGCTTGCCGCCTACTGGATTCAGTTCATGACGCACGACTGGTTCTCGCACATGGAGGACGGTCACAACGCCGCCGCAATGATGGACGTTGGCTGCAAGACGCAGTTGGTGAATAACGTCGAAACCCCGCTCTCACCGGAGGATGCGCAGAAACTTGGATGCCGTCCCACCGATCAGGTAGACACAACGTATGTCTTACAGAGTTCGCCGCCCGATCAATTTACCGTCGCTGGCCACACCTATCTGACGCGCGCGCCGAAAACCTTCAGTAACAAAAACACGGCATGGTGGGATGCCTCGCAACTCTACGGCTTCGATGAGACTTCGGTGCAACGCGTGAAGCGTGATCCGAAGGACCCAGCAAAAATGCTGCTGGAACCCGTTGCCGGCATACCGGGCTTCGGATATTTGCCCGTGCTGCAACCCACCGACCCGGCGCAGCCGCAGTGGAAGGGGCAGGAGTCGGTAGCCTTTCCCGACAATTGGTCCATCGGGCTCAGCTTCTACCACAACCTGTTCGCGCGGGAGCACAACTCATTCGTCGACGAGTTCCACCGACAAGCGGCGCTGATGCCGAATGCGGACAGCGGCCTGCGCAATCCCTCGGACCCCACGCGCGTGATTCGCAATCAGGACGTTACGCCGGATGAACTCTTCAACGTGGCCCGACTGGTGGTAGCCGCCGAGATCGCGAAGATCCACACCATTGAATGGACGCCACAACTCCTTTATGACGAGCCGCTATACAAGGGCATGAATGCAAACTGGAATGGGCTGCTCGGCACTGGCGATCCAGACGTTTCGAAGGTGCTGTCGGATATCATCGTCCGTAATTTCGGCAGATCGACCGATGTCACGAAAGAGTCGCAGTGGTATTCGGCCTTCGCGTCAGGCCCGGGAATCTTCGGCCTCGGCAGCAAGGTCCCTCATTACGACATCACCAAGGCGGAGTACACCAACGGCGGCGTAAATCACTTTGGATCGCCATTTAATTTCCCTGAAGAATTCGTCACCGTGTATCGCCTACATCCGTTGGTTCCTGATTTGATCGAATACCGAGATCTCAGTAAAGACCCGAACCAGATCATTCAGAAGGTCGCCGTAATTAATACGTTCGAAGGTAAAGCCACGGACGCGATGCGTTCGCGCGGAATGGCAAACTGGGGTCTAAGCCTGGGGCGGCAACGTTTGGGACTGCTTGCGCTGCACAACTCTCCGCAGTTCTTGCAGAACATACACCTACCGCGCCTCGACACGCCCACCGGGCAGATCGATATTGCGGCGCTCGATTTGATTCGCGACCGCGAACATGGCGTACCGCGTTTCAATGAGTTCCGCCGGCAGTATGGACTGCGTCAACTGACTAGCTACGACGACTTTGTGGATAAAAGCCTGGCCCCCGACTCGGCAGGGCACAAGCAACAGGTGGAGATTGTCAGCCAATTGCGTGAGGTTTACGGCACCCACGTTTGCGATTCGTCCAAGGTGATTACCGACGCCCAACTAAACCAGGACGGTTCGCCAATCAACGATTGTCTAGGCCATCCGAATGGGTCTGTGGTCGATAACATCGAGGATGTGGATACGGTTGTAGGCTGGCTCGCTGAGACCACTCGGCCGCACGGATTCGCCATCTCGGAAACGCAATTTGTGGTGTTCATCCTGAACGCGTCGCGGAGGTTATACAGCGACCGATTCTTCACTTCGAGCTTCCGGCCGGAGTTTTACACGCAGCTCGGCATTGACTGGGTCAACCATAACGGACCCGGCCCGGAGATGATGGAAGTGGGGCTGCCGAATGGGCACAAGCAACCGGTGTCGCCGCTGAAGCGCGTATTGCTGCGGAATATTCCGGAACTGACTCCCGAGTTGCAGCACGTGACGAATGCGTTTGATCCCTGGGGGCGCGACCGCGGCCAATACTACACACTTGGATGGAAGCCGCGGCCTGACGCCATCAGCGATCCGGCGTTCAAGCAATAGTGTCGCGGCATGAAAATGGCCTCGCCAGTACCAGGCGGTGCTGCCGCGTGCGGCACATTCAGATTTCTTCTCCCGAAGTGATGGCGTGAACGGAAGTTCAGGTCGCCGCGAGCGATCTCCATCGCCCTCCCGCAATTCCGCCGGAACCCGTGGTACCGTCACCTTACCAAGTAGCGGGCGTCACAGGCACACCGTACTTGGTATCACAGACATCTGCCCGCCGCCCCGTCAAACTGAGGCGTACTCCTGGGTGCTCAGGTCTGCATTAGCGCGTGAGCTACTCCTCACCCGTTACTAAGGCGAAAGCAAGGCCGCCATTCTTGATGTCCTTATCCTGCGCCTCCGGGAGGCCGCTTCGTGCATTGGCCCTCTGAGCATCTGCAGCAGTGATGGCAGCTTGGCAGGAGATGTTGAGCATCATGGTGGAAGGCATTCAGTCCCCCGCGCAACTAACGTACTGGTTCATCCCCGGGCAAATCCTCTTCTTACTCATGAATCTTCTGGGCGTGGCCTGCTTTGCTTACATTGTGGCGAGGCGGATGACGCCGCTGGTTCGGGGCGAGCGCGACTTTCGATTTGATCGGCCCCTATTAAGGCTGGAAAAGCTTCTGCAATTCTGGTTGGGACAGTGGAAGCATCCGCGCTACCGGACCGCCGGGATCATGCACATCCTTATTTTCGGGGGCTTCCTGATCCTGGCGACACAGGCGTTCTCTCTGCTGATTCTCGGATTCTTCCCGAATTTCACATTGCCGGGTTCCTCGGAGTGGATCGGCGACGCCTACAACATCGTCAAGGACTATGCTGCGACCATTGTCTTCCTCTGCATGGTCTTCGCCGCGACTCGCCGCATCGTCTTCAAGCCCTCGCGCTACGCCGTGCCCGCCAGGTACGGGAAGGGGCATCCCGCTGACGCCGTCTTCCTCTTGGCGCTCATCGCACTGCTGATGGCGACTGAGAGCCTGTTCGAGGCAAGTAAAGCTGCTTTTCAGACGCAGCAAGGCCGGCCAGTGGAATTCCTGGCCGTTCTGTCGCTCCCGTGGATCTTCAAGACTGCTCTCGCTTCGACTTCGTTATCGACACTCCAGACTATCCATGTCAGCGCCTATTTCGTAGACGTACTGACGTTCTACTTCCTGCTGTGCTATCGGCCATTCGGAATTCAGTTTCACGTGGAGACGTCCCTCTTCAACGTCTACTTCGCAAAGCTGGATCGGGGAACGGTAAAGCCGGTGCGCTGGGGAGTGTCGGACGAACACCTGGACCAGGTGAAATCTTTCGGCGTGAAGACCTTTGAAGACTTCACCTGGAAGCACATGCTCGACTTCTATTCCTGCGCCGACTGTGGACGGTGCTCGGACCAATGCCCGGCTAACGCGGTGGGCAGGCCGCTCTCACCACGGTTCATCAGCATCAAGGCGAGGGATTACGCCTTCCAGCACTATCCAATGTTCGGCAGCGCGGGAAACGGTACGCCGTTAATTTCGCCCGGCGGTATTTATTCGGAAGACGAAATCTGGTCTTGCACCACCTGCGGGGCGTGCGAAGAAGAATGCCCGTTGATGATTCAGTACATCGACAAGATCGTCGACCTGCGACGCGGCATGATCGACGACGGCAATGTGCCTCAGTCCCTGCAGAAGCCGTTGAAGGCCCTTGAAAGCCGCGGCAACCCGTACGGCAAGATGGAGAAGAAACGGGCCGAGTGGACGAAGGCCAAAGATTTCGCTGGGACTTGTTCGGTCAAGACGTTGGATGGCAAGAACACAGCCGACACGCTCTACTTCGTCGACAGCATCACGTCCTACGACGATCGCATTCAGGCGATTGGGCAGGCAACGGCCAAGATTCTCGACGCGGCTGGGATTAATTTTGGCATCCTCGGTGCCTCGGAAAAAGATAGCGGACATGATACCCGTCGATTCGGCGAAGAGTTGCTCTTTATGGCACTGCGCGAGCACAACGCGGAGGCCATCAAGGCGTCCGGTGTTCAGCGCATCGTCACCTCCGATCCTCACGCCTTCAATGCGCTCAAAAACGACTACAAAGATATCCCGCCGGTGGAGCACATCAGCCAGGTCATTTGCCGTGAGGTCAAGTCCGGCAATCTCAAGCTCGATCCCGTAGAAAATCCAGATAACGTTTACGCCTATCACGACCCTTGTTACCTAGGCCGGCACAATCAGGTGTACGACGATCCGCGCGATGTGCTTGATGCGATCCCTGGCTTGAAACGGGTTGAAATGAGCAAGTGCCGCGACCGTTCCTTCTGTTGTGGGGGCGGCGGGCTGATGCTCTTTTACGAGCCCAAGGAAGAGGAGCGGATGGGCGTGAAGCGCGTCCAGATGGCTGCCGAGGCCGGCGCCAATGTGATCGTGACCGCGTGCCCGTTCTGCATGGTCAACATTGAAGATGCCATCAAGGTGGCAGGTCTGGAAGGCAAGATGACCGCTATCGATTTGGCAGAGTTGGTCGACCAACAGCTTGTGCGAGAAACGACCGCACCGGTGTGCAGTAGCGAGCTTGCAACTGAGGTTCATGCGTAGAGCCTCGTCATTAGAATTTGGAACGAAATCATTCAGGGAGTGCGACTGTGGAAATTCTAGTTTGCGTAAGACGTGTACCAGACACCGCAGAAAACGAAATTCAACTCAATTCCGCGGGAAACGACATCGAACGTGACGACCTGGTCTATTCGATCAACGAACCTGACAACTATGCGGTCGAAGAGGCGCTCCAGATTACTGCCAAAACCGGTGGAACGGTAACCGTGGTAACGGTTGGCATCGACGAAGACGAGGAGGTGCTGCGCCGGGAGATGGCCATGGGCGCCAACCGGGGCGTGTTGCTCTGCGATGAAGAGTTCAACGGATCGGACGGCAGGGGGATTGCAACAATCCTGAAGTCTTTTGTCCAGAAAGGCCATTACGATCTCATCCTCACCGGGGTGCAGGCCGAGGACGGTGGAGCGCAAGTTGGCGGGATGCTGGCAGCCCTGCTCGACTACCCGTTCGCTTCGCTGGTGAATTCCATCGCCGTCGAGGATGGCGGCAAGCTGAAGGTGAGCCGCGAGATTGAAGGCGGCAACAAAGAGATGAGCGAAATCGATCTCCCCTGCGTGCTCTCGATTCAGACCGGCATCAATGAGCCGCGTTACGTAGGAATGCGAGGCATCCGGCAGGTCGCGGCAGTAGATGTTCCGGTCTTCGCTGGGGCGGACCTCGGCGTCGACGCGAATACGGTCGGAGAAGCAGGGGCCAAGGTCAAGCGGGTGGACTACTTCGTGCCCGCACTCGGCAAGGGAGCTGAGATGCTTGCAGGCGATCGCGAAGAAGTCATTGCCAAACTGATTGAGTTGATGAAAGCCAAAGGGGGGTTGAACTAATGGCACAGATATTTGCTTACATCGTACACAAGGGCGGTATTGCCGATGATTCGGCCGCCGAACTGGCAGCCGCAGCAAAGAAGATCGATGCCGGCGCGTCACCGGTGGCAGTTGTCACCGGTTGGGGTGCGGAACTCGACGCCGTTTGCGAAACGCTGAGCACCTCCTATGGAGAGGTATGGAAGATCGCGAATGAGGCACTCGCTTACCCCAACGCCGAGTTGGTCCGTAAGGCCCTGGTGAATGTCCTTCCGCAGGACGCTATTGTGCTGGTTGCCCACAACCATTTTGGAATCGATCTGTCACCTGGTCTTGCCATCAAGATGAACTCACCGTTTGTTTCCGACGCGGTGGCCATCGAGGGAGTGGCAGGCCCATTCCTCAAGCTGGTACGCCAGGAATTTGGTGGACAGGTGAGCGCGCATGTTCGCTGCGACATCTCATCAGGTGCGGTGATCAACCTGCGTCCTGGGGCGTTCAAGCCGCAGGATGCAGCTCCCATCAACGGAGTTATTGTCGGTAAGTCCGTGGACGCTGGGGTCCTGGCTGCGGGACGGCGCTATCTCGAGACCATCCTTGCCGAGGCGGGTGATGTCGATATCACCAAGCACACCGTTCTTATCTCCGTCGGCCGTGGCATCCAGGAAAAGGACAACATCGGCATTGCGGAAGAACTGGCCGAGACGCTGGGCGCGGCAGTGAGTTGCTCCAGACCGGTAGTCGATGCCAAGTGGTTGCCGAAATCCCGGCAGGTGGGCTCGTCTGGAAAGACCGTCAAGCCGAAAGTTTACATGGCATGCGGCATCAGCGGTTCGTTCCAACATCTGGCCGGCTTGAAAGGCAATCCGTTTATCGTCGCTATCAACAAGAACCCCAAGGCTCCAATCTTTCAGGTGGCCGACGTGGGAATCGTCGACGACATCCTGGAGTTCTTGCCGGAGTTGACCAGCAAGGTCCGAGAAATAAAACAGGTTACGGTCTAAGAAACAGAGAGAGGCACCGCCAATGATTACCAAGAAGACATTGCAGTTGAGTTTGAAATCGCTCCGGGATTTCGCGAAGAAACGCCTGCCGGATGAAGAGTTGATCGCGTTGGATGAACGCGATGAGTGCCCGGTAGAGATCGTGCGCCACATGAGCAATCCGGATCAACTGGGTATTCAACTCCTGTTCATTCCGGAAGAGTACGGCGGCATGGGGGGAAGCACCTTCGACGTCTATCTCATCTGCGAACAGATGGCACGCATCGACCTGGGGGTCGCCACCTCGCTGTTCGCAACCTTCCTGGGCAGCGATCCCATTACCTTCGGCGCCACTCCCGAGCAGAAGAAGAAATGGCTGGGTAAGATCGCCGACGAAGGTATTCTGTTCGCCTACGGGGCGACGGAGCCGGAAGCGGGCAGCGATTTAGGCGCGTTGAAGACCACCGCCGATCGTGTTGAAAAGGACGGCAAGCTTGTCGGCTACAAGATCAATGGCACTAAGCAATGGATCAGCAACGGCGGAATCGCCGACCATTACACAATCCTCGCCAACACGCCCGCAGGGCCAACCTGGTTCATCGTGGACGCGGGCACGAAGGGCTTTGCTCACGACAAGCCTGAAGACAAGCATGGCATTCGTCTGAGCAACACGGCAGCGCTGGCCCTCAACGATGTGTACGTTGACGCCGACCGGCTGGTCGGTGGCGTAGAAGGCCAGGGCTTGATCCAGGCGCAGATGGTCTTCGGTTACACCCGGGTCATGGTCGCGGCCTTCGGGTTGGGTGCCGGATGGTCCGCGCTCGATCGGGCGATTCCGTATTCCACCAAGCGCATCCAGGGTGGAACTCCGCTGTCGGAGAAGCAGGGATACACGCACAAGCTGATCGTGCCATATGTGGCGCGACTTGAGGCTGCGCGTTCCTACATCGAGGAAACGGCAGAGCGGATTGATGCCGGTACCGAAGGAAGCTTGAACACGGAAGGCGCCATCGCCAAATACATGGCCACCGAAGCGGGCGATGCGGCCGCTGATGCCAGCATTCAGGCCCTCGGCGGCTACGGCTACACTCACGAATATATGGTGGAGAAAATCAGCCGCGACGTTCGTATCACCAGGATTTACGAAGGCACTTCGGAGATCATGGAGATGACCATCAGCCGCGACCGCTGGCAGCTCCATCTGAAGACGCGGGGCCAGTATTATCACGAGCGCGCTCGCGAGCTCGAAGCGTTGCATGTTCAGCACCCGGACGTGGCCGCCGACACTGCGGCGTTGGCCTTGCACGCATTGGCCGAGGTTATGGAAAAAGCCCGGTCCGCGCGTCTGACGCGATTCCAGCACATTCTGCTTCGGCTGGGCGAGCTTATTGCTTATGCCGAGTGCGCGGGAAGTCTGGCGCGCCGTGCCGCGCGCAGCGCAGAAGGCAAACTCAATGAGAAAGCCAACACTCGTTTCGATACGTCAGCCCTGGCGGCGCTGGCCCGCATCTTCGCCCGCGAGGCGGCTTTCAAGGTTGCGGAAGAGGGTTTGCGATGGGTCACCGGTGCCGGCGGCGTGAACGATGTTGAGATGACGGCGTTCGAAACCAGCGCCGGATTGTCGACCATTCACCATGCCCAAGCCGGACTGCTCTCTGACATGGATTACATTGCCGACGTAATCTTCAGCCGGGTAAAGAAAGAAAAAGAAGTGGAACAGCCCGTCCTGGCGTAGGGCACTGATCGTACAGACAGGCATTCGGCCGCTGTGGCAGTCGGATGCCTTTTTTGTTCCCGGATGTTACAGCGAACAAATACAAGCGCCGCGGGGACGTTCAAGCGTCAGGGCTTCTAAAGTATGTGTGTCAACACGCTATTGCGTGGAGTTCATCTACGCATTGCTGGCAATCTCTGGTGCCGGACCCTACATTGTGTGTGTCAACACGCTATTGCCCGAGAGTAATCTGCGTTTCGTCTGGCAATGTCTGACATCGGACCCTACGTTATGTGTGTCAACACGCACCATGTCACTCCCGCATGTGGCCTTCGTCACCCACCCGCAACCGCTATATCACTGACAAGCTTGCAGCCTGCCTGTCAGAGTAGAGGTGCTCTCGGGCGTACCAGTGACCCAGGCCTTGTGAGCAGGTCTCTTCTCCATCAGGATGAGAGATACAAGACCCAATATTCAACGCCTGCTGCACCAGCTGCCCGACCGCCGCTATCTTCGTCCCGAGTTCTGACTAACGCTATAAGGAAGTGATCTGACATGGAAAATACTGCTCATCGCGCGATTGCGATTGTGGGAGTGGGAGCCATCCTGCCCGATGCTCCGAACGCACCGGCGTTCTGGAAAAACGTGAAGAACAGCCGTTACAGCATCAGTGAAGTTACGCCCGATCGGTGGGACCCTGCGCTTTATTACGATGCCGATCACAGCGCGCCCGACAAGACTTACTCAAAGATCGGTGGCTGGGTGCGCGAGTATGTGTGGGAGCCCATGAAGTGGCATCTGCCTATCCCGCCACGCGTTGTGGACGCTATGGATGTTGCGCAGAAATGGGCCATCGCGTCTACCCGCGAGGCGCTCGAAGACTATGGCTATCCCCAGCGGCCGCTGAATTTGGACCGTACGGCGGTGATCCTGGGCAATGCTATGGCTGGAGAAAGGCATTACCTCACATCCCTGCGAGTCCACTTCCCGGAATATGCCCGTGAACTTGCGGCGAGCGCCAGCTTCGCTGCGTTGCCGCTGGCGGCTCAAAACAACATCACGAATGAACTGCATGACCGCATGGGCCATCTCCTACCTGAAATCACGGAAGACAGCATGCCCGGCGAACTGGCCAACTGCATTGCCGGCCGGATTGCGAACATCTACAACTTCCACGGTCCCAACTATGTGTGCGATGCAGCCTGCGCGTCGGCGATGGCGGCCATCAGCTCGGCCGTCGAAGGACTGGTAGAGAACGATTTTGATGTGGCGGTCTGCGGCGGGATTGACCGCAACATGGGCGCCCCAACCTTTGTCAAATTTTGCAAGATCGGGGCGCTCTCGGCGACCGATAGCCGACCCTACGCAGAGGGAGCCGATGGCTTCGTCATGGGCGAAGGCGCGGCGATCTTTCTGCTCAAACGTCTAGCCGATGCCGAGCACGATGGGGACAAGATCTACGCGGTGCTCCGCGGTATTGGTGGTGCCAGCGATGGCAAGGGAAAAGGGATTACGGCGCCCAATCCGATTGGCCAGAAGCTCGCCATCGAGCGCGGTTGGAAGAACGCCGGGCTGTCTCCAACTGCTGGGACGTTGATGGAAGGCCATGGCACGTCGACCAGCGTTGGCGACGCCATCGAACTGCAAAGCATGGCCGATGTATTTGGCAGCTTTAATCTCCCCGCCGGGTCGGTGGCGCTAGGCTCCGTCAAGTCGAACATTGGGCATCTCAAAGGAGCTGCGGGCGCCGCTGGATTGCTGAAAGCAACACTGGCATTGCGCGATAAGGTGTTGCCGCCGAGCCTGAATTTCAAGCATCCCAATCCGGCCATCGACTTTGCTCGATCCCCGCTCTACGTCAACACCGAATTGCGACCGTGGACGGTCCCAGCAGATACCCCGCGGCGCGTCGGACTGAGCGCATTTGGCTTCGGTGGCACTAACTTTCACGCGGTGCTGGAGGAGTACATTCCCGGAAGGCTTAATGGCAACGGCAAGCGCTCCGTCGCTGTAAACGTGCCGCCGCCGGTAGTGGCGGAACAGGTTGTCTGTGTAGCCACCGTAGCGGCCGCGCCAGCTACAGCCGAGTCCTGCAAAGCCCCACTGCGCGGAGCGCTGGTGATCGGCGCCTCAACTGAAGCAGCGCTCGCCGAGCGCCTGCAGGCAGTGCAGCAAGATGCTGCTGCAGGCCGCGTGCCGGCACCCCTCGCTCCGGCGGAATCGGATCTGCGCGCACCCGAGCGCCTGTCGATCGATTACGCCGACGCCGTGGACCTGGCCGACAAGTCGGCCAAGGCGCTGAAAGCGCTGAAGGCAAATCAGCCTGCGGTGTGGAAGGCACTGCGTCCGCAAGGCATTTTTCGCGGAAGCGGGCTGGCGGGCAAGGTAGCGTTCCTCTATACGGGGCAAGGCTCGCAGTACGTCAACATGATGGCTCCTCTCCGCTCTTCTGAACCGATCGTGGCCGAGCTATTCGCGGAAGCTGACCGCATCATGACTCCGCTGCTGGGCAAGCCACTGACCGAGTTTATTTTTGTCGACCCGGCAATGCCGAGGCGGTTGCCAAGGCAGAAGAAGATCTGCGTCAGACCGAAATCACCCAGCCCACGGTGTTGACCATCGACCTGGCCCTGACGCGACTGCTGGCTGCCTACGGCATTCGGCCCGACATGACCATGGGCCATAGCCTGGGCGAATACGGCGCGCTGGTTGCGTCCGGTTCCCTCACGTTCGAGAATGCGCTGCAAGCCGTGAGCGCTCGTGGCCGTGGCATGACCAGAGGTCGCCGTCAAAGATACCGGAAAGATGGCCGCCGTATTTGCGCCGCTCGCTGAAGTCGAGCGGATCCTGAAGACCGATTAGCGGCTACGTCGTAATCGCGAATGTAAACAGCGGAACGCAATCGGTCATCGGCGGCGCCAGCAAGGCCGTCGAGGAGGCGATACAGATATTCCTGCAAGCCGGCTACGACGTAGCTCCATTGCCGGTGAGCCACGCCTTCCACACTTCCATTGTTGCGCCCGCCAGCGAGCCTCTACGCGAGATGCTCTCGCACCTGAACATACAGTCGCCAAAACTGCCGGTCGTGGCCAACGTGAATGGCGAGTTCTATCCCTCCGGAGGCGATGTCGTGCCCCAGATGCTGGACCTGCTGGCGCAGCAGGTAGCGTCGCCGGTGCAGTTTGTGAAAGGCCTGAAGACCCTTTATGACGCCGGCGCCCGCATCTTTGTTGAAGTAGGGCCGAAGAAGGCGTTACAGGGTTTTGCCGAGGAAGTGCTGGGCGAGCGGGGGGACGCGATTTCGCTGTTCACCAATCATCCCAAGTTCGGAGATATTCCTTCGTTCAATCAGGCGCTGTGCGGACTTTATGCAGCAGGCTTGGGTCGTGGGCGCACCGAAGCGCCGATTGCGGTTCCCGAACGGCCAGTAGTTCTGCAACCGGAAGTCGCCTCAGTAGCGAATGCCGCGAAGCCGGCACCGCTTGCGGCCAACACACCAGAGGCATCAGCATCGACGGCAAGCGTAATCCCGTCGAACGGCAATTCCTATAGCGATCTGGGTCGCTTCGTCGCCGATGCTCTACAACGAGGCGGATGGAATCTCTCTCAAGGCGAGAAGCCAACTACAACTCCTGAACCAGTGACGATAACGGGAGCGTCTTTGGGTCTGCCTGGAACCGACCACATTTTCGATGACGGCAACATTGAACGCATTTTGCGTGGCGACCAATTCATTACGGCGATTCCTGCGAATTTCCGCCAGGCGATGCTCGAAAAGCGTATCCGGCGTTTGGTCAAGAGCGACAAAGGAGAGCCCACGTTTGAGTCCATTACCGACGTGGCAGATGTTATCAAGCTGGCTGGACGAGGCGGGGCGTTCGATCTGCAAAGTGAATTCGGCGTTCCCTCGGAACACCTGGCCGCTTTTGATCGGGTCACTCGTCTGGCTATCGGCGCGGGAATCGACGCGTTGCGCGATGCCGGAATCCCGCTGGTGATGCGCTATAAAACGACCACCAAAGGCACGCAACTTCCTGACCGATGGGGATTGCCCGATGCCATGCGCGACGAGACCGGTGTAATCTTCGGCTCCGCCTTCCCGGGCTGTGACTCGTTCGCCGAAATCATGTCCGGCTACTTCGCGGACCACGCCCGCCGTGAGGAGTTGGCCATGCTGGAGAGCTGGCGCGAGCGCGCGGCCAACGGCCATTCGGTCCTGGGTCAAGAGATGGAGCGGCGCATCGACGAGTTGCGCGCTACCCTCGACAGGGAGCCTTACGTTTTCGACCGGCGCTTCCTGCTGAGAGTTCTGGCGATGGGGCACTCGCAGTTCGCCGAACTGATCGGAGCTCGCGGGCCCAACACACAGATCAATGCCGCGTGCGCGACTACTGCGCAAGCCGTCGGGCTGGCGAAGGATTGGATTCGTGCTGGCAGGTGTCGTCGCGTGATCGTCATCTCGGCAGACGATGTCACCTCGGACAACATGATCGGATGGTTTGGCGCCGGCTTCCTGGCCAGCGGGACGGCAGCTACAGATGAAAAGGTCGAAGACGCCGCAGTTCCCTTCGATCGCCGCCGGCACGGCTTGATTATGGGCATGGGCGCCGCTGCCCTCGTGGTTGAGAGCATGGATGCCGCCCGCGAACGGGGCATCCAGCCTATCTGCGAAGTGTTGAGCGCAGTGACGTGTAATAGCGCGTTTCATGGCACGCGCCTCGACGTGCAGCACATTGGCCAAGTGATGGAAACCCTGCTGTCCGAAGCGGAAACCGTTAGCGGCGTTTCGCGCAAAGACATAGCACCGAAGATGGTTTTCGTCTCTCATGAAACCTACACGCCCGCGCGCGGCGGTAGCGCTTCGGCGGAGGTCCACGCACTGCGGCGCGTGTTCGGGGAGAGCGTTGACCAGATCGTGGTCGCCAATACCAAGGGCATGACCGGCCATGCAATGGCGACGGGAATCGAAGATGTCCTCGCAGTGAAGGCCCTGGAAACGGGCTTAGTGCCGCCGGTTGCCAACTTCAGGGAAGTCGATCCTGAGTTGGGTCTATTGAACCTGTCGAAGGGGGGGGCCTATCCCATCCAGTATGCATTGCACCTAGGCGCTGGATTCGGCTCACAAATCAGCATGATTTTGTTGCGATGGGTACCGACGAAAGACGGTATCCGTCGCAGCCCCAATGCTCTCGGCTATGCCTACCGCATTGCTGATGAGGCTGCCTGGAACGCTTCGTTAAGCCGCGTGGCAGGCCGTCCGACTGCTGATCTGGAAGTAGTGAACCGCACGTTGCGAGTGAAAGACCAAGGGCCAGTAAAGCGGGCAACGGCAGGGACCGATCAGGTTCGCACGGTCACCGCGCCGCCTGCTCCAAGCATTCCAACATCGCCGGCGCCGGCAGCGGGGGCCCAAGCCTCACGGGCGGCTGCAATCATTCAAACGGCACAGGCAGCGCCGGTGCCGATCATAGTCGTCGCGCCCCCCGCGCCGCCGAAGCCGCCGGTGGCGAAGACTGTGGCGGCAGCGCCCGCCGAGGCTGTCAAGGCTAAGACGGAGGTTTCCGTCGCGGCAACACCTGCCAACTCCACGGTGGCGGGTGAATCCGTAAAGGAACGCATTCTGGAGTTGATGGTCGAGAAGACCGGCTATCCCAAAGACATGCTGGACCTCGACCTCGATCTGGAAGCCGACCTCGGCGTGGACACCGTCAAGCAGGCGGAAATGTTCGCTGCCATTCGCGAGATCTATAACATCCCGCGCGATGAGAACCGCAAGCTGCGCGACTACCCGACCTTGGCGCATGTTATCCGGTTCGTTTACGAGAAGCGGCCGGACCTGGCAAGTACGTCGACGCCGGTAGCGAGCATTGAACCAACAGCCTCGGTAGTAACCCCCACTGCGGCTCAGCCGGTCGCACCCATTCCGGCGGTTGCATCGCCGACGAACGGTTCGGGTGAATCGGTGAAGGAGCGCATCCTGGAGTTGATGGTGGAGAAAACCGGCTATCCGAAAGACATGCTGGACCTTGACCTCGACCTGGAAGCTGACCTCGGCGTGGACACGGTCAAGCAGGCGGAAATGTTCGCCGCCATCCGCGAGATCTATAGCATCCCGCGTGATGAGAATCGCAAGCTGCGCGACTATCCGACTCTGGCACACGTGATTCGCTTCGTTTATGAGAAGCGGCCGGATTTAGCTGCTGCGCCGGTCTCGGCATCACGCGTTGAACCGCCAGCCGCAGTGGTAGCTCCCACAGCAACTCAGACAGTCACACAGACGCCAGCGGTCGCATCGCCCACAACCGGTGCTGACGAATCGGTGAAGGAACGCATCCTGGAGTTGATGGTCGAGAAGACCGGCTATCCGAAAGACATGCTCGACCTTGATCTCGATCTCGAAGCAGACCTCGGCGTGGACACGGTCAAGCAGGCGGAAATGTTCGCTGCCATCCGCGAGATCTATAGCATCCCGCGTGATGAGAATCGCAAGCTGCGCGACTATCCGACCCTGGCGCATGTTATCCGGTTCGTTTATGAGAAGCGGCCGGACCTCGCTGGCACACCAACGCCCGTAGTGACGGTCGAGACGCCAACCTCGGTACCGACTCCTCTCCCGGCTCCGCCGATCGTAGAAGTGATGGCGCCCCCGACGGGTGCTGACGAATCGGTGAAAGAGCGCATCCTGGAGTTGATGGTCGAGAAGACCGGCTATCCGAAAGACATGCTCGACCTCGATCTCGATCTGGAAGCCGATCTCGGGGTGGACACGGTCAAGCAGGCGGAAATGTTTGCGGCCATCCGCGAGATTTATAACATTCCGCGGGACGAAAACCGCAAGCTGCGAGACTATCCAACCTTGGCGCACGTGATTCGGTTTGTTTATGAGAAACGGCCGGACCTGGCGGGAGTTGCTCTCCCCTCGCCAAAAGCGGCTGAAATACCGGCCACAGCCACCGAGGCATCGCCAACGACGGCCGATGTTGCCACCCCGGCGATCACCGATGACTCCATCAAGGAAAAAGTACTCGAGATCGTTGCCGAGAAGACCGGTTACCCCAAGGACATGCTCGACCTGGATCTTGACCTGGAAGCAGACCTCGGCATCGACACGGTGAAACAGGCGGAGATGTTCGCGTCGATCCGGGCGACCTACAACATTCCGCGCGATGAGAACCTCAAGCTGCGCGAGTTTCCGACCTTGGCGCACGTGATTCAATTCGCCCAGAGCAGACGGCCAAAAGCAGTTGCATCGTCCCCTGCAGCCTCTCCCGTGGCTCAGGCAAAATCACAAGCGGCGAAAATTGAAGTGTCGGCACCACGACCGGCGCGCGTCGTTCCCGTCCTGGCCAGCTTCGATGCCGCCGACAAAGTTCCGCGGCGCGTGCCGGTTCCGAATCTGCGGCCCCCGCTCGCCATCTGCAAGACAACTGGGGTGACGTTGGCTTCTGGCGGTCGCGTTGTCATCATGCCCGATAAGGGCGGAGTCGCAGAACAGTTGACGAAGCAACTGCAGGCGAAGGGTGTAGAAGTTCTGCTTATCGAAGGTGCGCCAGATGCGGACACGCTCGCCACTTCCCTCAAGAACTGGGTGGCTACGGGGCCAGTCCAGGGAATCTACTGGCTTCCCGCGCTGGATAACGAGGAACCAATCAGCAGTATGAACCTGGCTGCATGGCGTGAAACCTTGCGCATTCGCGTCAAGTCACTTTACACCGGCATGCGTGCTCTGTACGAGCAGATTGCTGCGCCGGGAACATTCCTGGTCTCGGCGACACGGCTCGGCGGACAGCACGGGTACGATGAGGCCGGAGCAGCCGCCCCTCTCGGCGGAGCAGTTACCGGCTTCACCAAAACATACAAGCGCGAGCGGTTGGACGCGCTGGTGAAAGCGGTCGATTTCGAGGCGCAGAGCAAGGCAGCGGAAGTCGCCGGGCTTCTCGTCGAAGAAACCCTGCGCGATCCCGGGGCGGTGGAGATCGGCTACAAGGGTGACCAGCGCTGGACGGTCGGGCTGCAAGAACAGCCTGTGGCGGACGGTCAGCCCGGAATGACGCTCGATCAGGACAGCGTCTTCCTCATCACGGGAGCGGCGGGCAGCATCGTGTCGGCGATCACTGCTGATCTGGCGGCAGCTTCTGGCGGCACGTTCTACTTGCTCGATCTAGTGCCAGAACCTGATCCGAACAATCCAGACCTGAAGCGCTTCGTTAACGACAAAGATGGATTGAAGCGTGATCTGTTCGCACGCATCCAGGCGCGCGGCGAGCGGGCCACTCCAGCGCTGGTTGAAAAGGAACTCGCTGGGCTGGAACGGGCGCAAGCTGCTCAGACCGCGATCGACGCGGTGCGAGCGGCCGGTGGAACTGCTTACTACTTCAGCGTCAATCTGGCGGATGCGGACGGCGTTGCTGCTGTGATCAAGCAAGTGCGTGAGCGCAGCGGGCGCATTGACGTGCTGTTGCACGCCGCAGGCATTGAGCGAAGCCATTTCCTGCCAGACAAAGACCCGCGTGAATTCGATCTGGTCTTCGACGTCAAGAGCGACGGCTGGTTCAACCTGCTGCATGCCATCGGTGACATGCCGCTGGGAGCGACGGTAGCGTTCAGCTCGGTTGCCGGACGGTTTGGCAATGGCGGTCAGGCGGATTACAGTTCGGCCAATGATCTGTTGTGCAAAATTACGTCCAGCTTCCGCACGATGCGCCCCCTAACGCGCGGCATTGTCATCGACTGGTCGGCGTGGGGCGGAATCGGTATGGCCACGCGCGGGTCCATTCCGAAGATGATGGAACTGGCCGGCATCGATATGCTGCCGCCCGAAGCAGGCATTCCCTGGATTCGGCGCGAGCTCACATCGGGTGGGACCCGCGGTGAGGTTGTCGTCGGTCAGCGTCTGGGCGTTCTGCTGAGCGAATGGGATCCGACCGGTGGGCTCGACACTGAGGCATTAGCTGCATCTGAAAAACGCTCCCCGGAAGGTCCTATGACCGGCAAGATTACAGAAATGGGTGTGTACAGCGGCTTGACGATGGAGACGACCCTCGATCCGAAAGTTCAGCCCTTCCTGTACGACCATCGGATCGACGGCACGCCGGTACTGCCTGGCGTAATGGGCATTGAGGCGTTCGCAGAAGCCGCGGTATGCGTCCATCCTGGGTGGCATGTCGAGGCGGTGGAGGAGGTAAATTTCCTGTCACCTTTCAAGTTCTATCGCGATGGGCCGCGGACGGTGACCGTCCATGCCGTCTATCACCCGCAAGGCGAAAAGCTAATTGCCGATTGCTGGTTGATTGGGCGGCGCACACTACCCAATCATCCCGAGCCGCAGGAGACGACGCACTTCAGGGCGCGAGTACGACTGACGCAACAGACGCCGGCAGCAGTGACTGCGAAATCGTTGGTGACATCATCCGACGCCATCCTCGAAGCGGCTGAAATCTACCGCGTGTATTTCCACGGACCTGCCTACCAGGTCCTGGAAAAGGCATGGTGGGATGGAAAGCGCATGTTCGGTCTGATGGCAGCTGGCTTGCCCAGTAATCATCAACCCTCCGATCAGCCGACGCAGATGGCGCCGCGACTGATCGAACTTTGCTTTCAGACCGCCGGACTCTGGGAGATGAGCGTGCAAAACCGGTTTGGCCTTCCACAAGATGTTCAGCAGGTCTCTTTGTTGCGTGCACCCGATCAAGCCGAAGGCCGGCTGTATGCCGTGGTCACTCCCGATCCGGAGCACGAAACCTTCGATGCAGAAGTGGTGGACGCGAAGGGGAACTGCTACGTGCAGCTAAGCGGCTACCGCACGGCAACCATGCCAAGCAGTGTCGATGCCGAGGCGTTCAAGGTACTGCATGCTGTTATGGCGTGATGAAGTTAACGCGATTGATCTGGCCGATCGGTTGAGGAGACTTTGATGCAGCACGAATTTCAACGTGTGGCCATCGTCAACCGTGGCGAAGCGGCGATGCGTTTCATACACGCGGCGCGCGAATTCAACCAGGAATACGGTACATCGTTATGTACGATTGCGCTCTACACCGAGCCCGACCGGCACGCGATGTTTGTCTGCGAGGCGGATGAAGCGATCTCGCTGGGGCCGGCGTTTCGCAAAAATCCGGCTACAGGTCAATCCAAAAGCAGCTACGTGGACTATGACGTGCTGCAATATGCATTGACGAGCGCGCGCGCGGAAGCGGTCTGGGTAGGGTGGGGTTTCGTAGCCGAGCACCCTGAGTTTGCGGACCTGTGCCGCAAACTCGACATCGTGTTCATCGGCCCTGACGGTGACGTGATGCGCCGGCTGGGCGACAAGATCGCCTCAAAACTTCTCGCCGAACAGGCACAGATACCCGTAGCCCCTTGGAGTGGCGGACCTGTGGAAACACTGGCCGAGGCGCGGCATCATGCCGAGACGACTGGGCTATCCGCTTCTGATTAAGGCCACGGCGGGAGGCGGCGGTCACGGGATTCGCCGGGTGAATTCGGCAGCCCAACTGCCGGTGGCATTTGAAGGCGCCCGTGCGGAAGCGTTTAAGGCCTTCGGCAATGCCACCGTTTTCATGGAGCAGCTGGTTGTGGCGGCGCGCCACGTCGAGGTGCAAATCATCGCCGATCAATACGGGACCACGTGGCCGGTGGGGGTGCGTGATTGCACGATTCAGCGCCGTCACCAGAAAGTCCTGGAAGAAGCGCCCTCGCCCGCACTCACTCCTCTGCAGGACCAGGCGTTGCGAGAGGCTGCCGTGCGCTTGAGCCAGGCCGCCGGATATTGCAACGCCGGTACGGTTGAATTCCTGTACCAGCCGGAAACCCATCGCTTCGCGTTCATGGAGATGAATACCCGATTGCAGGTCGAACATCCGGTGACCGAACGCACAACCGGCTGCGACCTGGTCAAGCTGCAAATTCACGTGGCACGCGGGGGACGTCTGGAGGGAGATCCGCCTCGAACCACGGGTCATGCGATTGAAGTGCGGCTGAATGCCGAAGATCCGGAAAATGGTTTCGCTCCGGCACCCGGTGCGATTGAACGCTTCCGGCTGGCGACTGGCCCGGGAGTCCGCATCGATACCGGCGTGGCCGTAGGCGATGCCGTTCCACCAGAGTTTGACTCGATGATCGCCAAGATCATCACCCATGGGCAAAACCGGAAGGAAGCGCTGGCCCGGCTGCAGCGCGTGTTACGCGAGAGCGTCGTTGTCATCAAAGGGGGAGCCAGTAACAAGGCATTCCTTCTGGACCTGGTAAACCGCGCCGAAGTGCAGCGCGCGGAGGTGGATATCGGATGGCTGGACCGCCTGGCATCGAACGGCGACCATTATTCCAAGCGTCACGCCGATGTGGCCCTGGTGCAGGCGGCCATCGAAGCCTACTCCGCCGAGTTGGCAGTGGAAAAGACGCAGTTCTATGCATCGGCTGTCCGCGGGCGCCCGCACGTTCAGACGCAGATTGGACGGACAGTGGAATTACGCTACCGGGGTAATTCCTACTCTCTCAGGATTTGTTGCCTCGGCCCTCACCAATACCGTGTCGAGGTAGATGGACAGCGCATCGAAGCTTTCATCCACCCCTTAGGCAAGTTTGAATACTGGCTCACCGTCTTCGGGCGGCGCTTCCACGTTGTCTCCGTGGTCCAGGGACTGAATTCCCGGATCGAAGTGGACGGCGTGTCGCACTCAATCGACCGCGACGACGGCGGACTGGTGCACGCTCCGGGTCCGTCGGTGGTGGTATCCATCGCCGTAAAACCGGGCGACACGGTTGCAGCGGGAGATACATTGGCTGTGCTGGAAGCCATGAAAATGGAGATGGCGGTGGTCGCCCCGTTTTCCGGAAAAGTCCGGCAGGTGATGACCATACCTCACGTGCAGGTGGACGCAGGCACCCCATTAGTGCAGATGGAAGCCACCCCGGACGATCAGACCTCGGCAAAAACCGAGCGATTGGTATTCGGCGAGTCGCACGCCGCGAGCGAATCTGCCGAAGATATTCAACCTCGCTGGCTTCAGGACCTGGAAGAACTGCGGCATCTCATGCTGGGCTTCGATGCCGAGCCGGCGCAGACAGCGCGAGGGTTCGCGCAATGGAGCCAGTTCCGGGAAGCTGCAACCGGTGGCGACGAAGTCAGGCGGCACGAAGATGAGATCCTCAACATCTTTGTAGACATATGCTCATTGTTTCGCCGGAAACCAACAATGCAAGATCCCGTCGGCGGCGAAGGACCCAGCACAGAGGCTTACCTCTTCTCCTACTCGCGGATGCTCGAAACGCACGGCGAAGGACTACCACCTGCATTTGTAGAAGCGCTGCAACGGGCGCTGGCGCATTATGGCGTAAGAACGCTGGACCGCTCGCCCGAATTGGAAGAGACTCTGCTTTGGATCTATAAGTCGCATCACCGGATGGAGCGACAGGTGGCGCCCATTGTGGCATTGCTGGAACGGCGGCTGGCGCTTGTCGAGGCCTTTGCGCCACAGACCGATGAGTCGTTCCGGTCGCTACTCGACCGGCTCATTGCCATCACCCGGGGGGCCTTCCCTTCGATCAGTGACCTGGCCCGCGAACTGCGCTATCGCTATTTTGAGCAGGCGCTGTTTGAGCAGGCGCGCAAACAGGTTTACGCGCAAGCCGCGGACCACCTCGCTTACCTGGCCGTCAATCCAGACGCGACGGACGCACGGGAGAAAGTTAACGCCCTGATCGAGTGCCCACAACCGCTAGCCAGCTTCTTCTCCGGCCGCTTCACTTCAGCGGAACCAGCTTTGCGCCAATTGATGTTGGAAATCATGACCTGCCGGTATTACCGCGGGCAATCGCTGGCAAATTTCCGTGCCATGCCTTCGAATGGGCACTGTTGCGTGTCGGCCAAATATTTGCAAGACGGCAAGTGGGTACACGTCTTTGCCGCGCACGCTGAGTATCATCGGCTCTCAGACGCTGCGCGGGTAATGTGCTCGTGCGTGGAGACAGTGCCGGAGGGCGACGAGGTCGTCATCGATCTGTACCTTTGGAATACCGGCTTCTTGTCGGACCCGGAGCTTACACAGCAGGAACTGTGCTCCGTGCTTAATCAGACAGGCTTTCCCCGGGCGGTTCAGCGCATTGTCGTTGCGGTCTCCGGGCCAGGGCGCGGAGAGGGCATCGCCGGCATGCAGCATTTTACCTACAAACTCACCACGAATACTTACGAAGAGGAAAAGCTGTTCCGCGGAGTGCACCCGATGATGGCCGAACGGCTACATCTGTGGCGCTTGAAGAACTTCAGCGTTGAGCGTTTGCCATCGGTGGAAGATGTTTATCTCCTGCACGCTACGGCGAACGAAAATCCCAAAGATGAGCGGCTGTTTGCGGTTGCGGAAGTGCGTGATCTGACACCCGTGCGGGATGAGGCGGGCCGCATTGTGCAGCTGCCGCACCTGGAGCGCATGTTTGCCGAAGGTGTCGCCGGCATCCGGTTGTTCCAATCGCGACGCGCTGCCCACGAGCGGCTCTACTGGAACCGGATTTTCCTGTATGTATGGCCCGTGTTCGACCTCAAGCCGGATGAACTGAACGACATCGCGCACCGGCTGGCGCTGTCCACGGAGGGCCTGGGATTGGAACAGGTGGTGGTCCGCGCCTGCATTCCCAATCCGCATACCGGCGAATTACGCGACATTTTGATTCGTATCTCGGCTCCCGGCGATGCCGGCCTGCTCATGACCTTCCGGCCGCTCAGCAAGCTCAAACCGATGAGGCCCTTGACCGAATACAGTCAGAAAGTTGTCCGGATGCGGCGGCGGGGCCTGATTTATCCCTACGAAATCGTCAGAATGTTGACTCCTGGTGAGGAAGACACCCGGGCTGAATTCCCCCATGGCGAGTTTATCGAGTATGACCTGGACCAGGAAGGCCATCTGGTACCTGTGGATCGCCCGCGTGGGCAAAACAGGTCGAACATCATTGTTGGCGTCATCCGCAACTTCACCAGCAAATATCCCGAGGGCATGGCGCGGGTCTTGCTCATGGGCGATCCCAGCAAGGACCTAGGCGCGCTTGCCGAGTCCGAATGCCGGCGCATTATTGCGGCGGTGGACCTCGCCGAAGAAATGCAAGTGCCGGTGGAGTGGTTTGCTCTCTCGGCGGGTGCGAAGATTTCAATGGAAAGCGGTGTCGAAAACATGGATTGGATTGCCCGCGTCCTGCGCAGCCTGGTGGAGTTCACGCAGGCGGGCGGCGAAGTGAATCTGGTGATTAACGGTATCAACGTCGGAGCGCAGCCTTACTGGAACGCCGAGGCAACCATGCTGATGCATACTCGCGGCATTTTAATTATGACGCCGAAAGCAGCGATGGTGCTTACCGGCAAGCGGGCTCTGGACTACTCGGGAAGTGTCTCGGCCGAGGACAACGAAGGAATTGGCGGCTACGATCGCATCATGGGTATCAACGGGCAGGCGCAATATTGGGCCCGAGACATCGATCAAGCCTGTCACATTCTCCTGCGCCACTATGAGCACACCTACCTTGCGCCCGGCGAACGATTCCCTCGCAAGGCCGTAACCAACGATCCCATCGATCGGGACGTGCAGAGCTATCCGCACTCCAACGGGCATGAAACCGCGTTCAGTCGAGTCGGCGAGATTTTCTCTGACCAGACCAACGCCGGCCGGAAGAAGTCTTTCGACATTCGTAGCGTTATGAAGTCGGTGATCGACCAAGACCATGCTCCATTGGAACGCTGGCCCGGCATGAGAGGAGCCGAGACTGCGGTGGTATGGGACGCCCATCTCGGAGGCAATCCAGTTTGCCTTATTGGCATCGAATCCAAGCCAGTGCCGCGCCTGGGGTTCATTCCAGCCGATGGACCCGATCAATGGAGCGCTGGGACGCTCTTCCCTCTTTCCTCTAAGAAGGTGGCGCGGTCCATCAACGCGGCAAGTAATAATCGGCCAGTGGTCATTCTGGCCAACCTGTCGGGGTTTGACGGATCGCCAGAGTCAATGCGCAAGTTGCAGCTTGAGTACGGCGCCCAGATCGGGCGGGCGGTAGTGAACTTCAAAGGCCCCATGGTGTTTTGCGTTATCTCGCGCTACCACGGGGGGGCGTATGTAGTTTTCTCGCGCGCGTTGAACGAACAACTCGAGGTGGTGGCCTTGGAGGGCACTTACGCTTCCGTAATTGGCGGTGCGCCGGCGGCAGCCGTGGTGTTTGCGAATGAAGTGGAAGCCAGAGCTAAGAAAGACAAGCGCCTGGAAGAGCTGAACCAGGCGATGGCCACTGCGGAGGGCAAAGAGAAGGCACGACTGCGCGCCCAATGGAACGAACTCTTCCAGATCGTACACTCCGAGAAGCTGGGCGAGATGGCCGAGGAGTTTGATCGCGTGCACAGCGTGCACCGGGCGCTCCGGGTAGGTGCGCTAAATCATATTCTGCCCCCGGCAAGTCTTCGTCCTTACCTGATTGACGCCGTCGAACGGGGCATCAGAAAAACGGAGGATGCGATATACTCCAGGACAGAGGGCAGGAGCGCGGCGCCGGAAGAAGTTGCTGCCGAGAACGCCCTCCTGGCATCTCCCGTCGGACAGGCATGATGGAGGTTTATTGGCTGGAGCAGACCGAAGGCGACTTGCCGGCGGCGCATGATTGGTTAAGTCCCAGCGAATTGATCCGCATGGAAGGTATGCGTTTTGCCAAGCGCCAAGCCGACTGGCGCCTGGGACGCTGGACTTCGAAAAACGCCGTGGCTTTGTATCTGAACCTGCCCTGTGATCCGCAATCCCTCACCAACATCGAGATACGGCCGGCGTCCTCCGGAGCGCCGGAGGCTTTTCTCGCTGACAAGCCTGCGACAGTAACCATTTCGCTCAGTCATCGCGGTGGCGTAGCAGCTTGTGTCGTGGGGCCGGCCAGTGCGGAGCCAGGCTGCGACTTGGAAATCATCGAGCAACGTAGCGACGCCTTTATTGCGGACTACTTCACGGATAAGGAACAAACCTGGCTTGAACGTACTTCGGCAGCAGACCGTCAGCTGTTAGTGGCCCTGCTTTGGAGCGCGAAGGAGAGCGCTCTAAAGGCGCTTCGGACAGGCCTTCGAGTCGACACTCGTGAGGTGAGAGTGCTTCCCGTCCGCCGGCTACGCTATGCAGACGACGACCGTAGTTGGCACCCGCTACAGGTTTCTGCGGCCGAGGGCCGGATCTTCCCAGGGTGGTGGCAAAACACCGGGGACCTGTTGCGAACGTTTGTCGCCCTGCCGCCTTCCGCCCCGCCGATTCTGCTAAAGCGCACGTGATGTTCAGGTGGTCCCGAACAAGAGCACAGAGACAAAAGAATTAGAGCTTGTGCAGAACTCACTTGAAACGCTGCGCCGTACTTCGCAAGACTGCACAAATATGAAAGTAATTTAATCTGGTCTGTGACATACGGCACAGACTTGGAATACGCTCCCGTGGGATACTTGTGATAGTTGGTGCGGGAACCGGTCTACAGCTACTGAGATTATCGAGGATGCAGCCGTCCGAACCGCTTCGAGGAGATCATGTTATGAAACCGGACACATCATCGTCGAGATATTTTCGCTATGGTCGAACCCTGGTTCAATCGGGAGTGTCGGGACTGCGTAGCGGACGAGAAACCCATCTTAACGGAAGACCTCTCTCCTCAGTCCTGAACCAGTCTGCGCGGGCCTCCATAAGTCTGGCTACCATTGGAGCATGTGCCGGACTGCTGCGTTTGTATGTCAGCAACCGGCGCGGTCGCGTTCCAAAAACGGTTGCGTGGAGCGTACTCGGCAGCGCCATTGGATTTTGTGCGGGATTCGCTTGGAAGACTCGCGACCTCACCACCAGCATGGGCCGCTCTTCCCTGAAACAGATGCGAGTGGTTCGCGATGAACACTGGCTCGAGCGTCATCCCATTGATTACGCTTAGGGAGAAGCGGTGGCTGAATCGAGGATCCAACCTCCGTGATTTCTTCTTAATTATCTTGGACTAAGAAGGCTTGCCTTTCTTCCTCTCCACCCATCTTTTTTTCATCATCTCGGAGAGACGCTTTCGCGTGGCTGCACTCATTGGCTTGCGCTTGGCCGCGGCCTTCTTCTTCTTGCGTTCGGCCCAACGCTTCTTCATCATCTCGGAGAGCTTCTTACGGCCAGCGGGAGTAATACCGCTGCCTCCGCGGCCCGATTTGGATTGCTTCGCTCCGGCAGGACGGCCACGACGACCGGCAGAGCGGGAACCGAGACCCTCAAGAGCGGTGATGGCTCGGTCGAGGCGATCGCGGTCCCGGTTAAGGTCAGCGAGAATTTGTTGAACGTCCATGCGCATCCTTTCAACAACCGATGGGATTATACGCTTGCTTGTCAACGTTGCTGACACGCAGGCGCAGCTATCCCGACGGCTGAGCGCGAAGGCTGACTAGTCTACCTAAAGTCCATACCATTTCCTGCCTCCCAGGCCTCCGGGACTTCCGTATTTATGCGCATGCTCAAAGCGATGCGCATGAAGTTCGTCTGCCTGCAACTTCCCGATTTACAATGTGTTTACCGTAACGGTGGGTTAGATTCTAACTAAGATCACTGGTCCTTTTCCCGCGCGAGCGGAATTTCTGTGGGCGGGGGACGGCACGGATAAGAACGCCTGGTGTCGAGCTCAATCGCCGCATTGTTCCAATTCGTCCCTACACTGCTGCCTTTTGGCATGACCTCTATCCGTTCACGACGCTTGCGGGTCAGCATGCTGGTGGCGATCACACTTTTGCTGCTGGTACCCGGTGCTGAGGGACAAACCCCCACACTCATCACGCTCGATCAGGCTATTGATCTGGCCTTGGTCCATAATCATTCCCTGAAAGCCACGCGTACCCTGATACTTCAAAATCAGGCGCAGGAGGTTACGGCCAACCTCCGTCCCAATCCAACCCTGAATTTCGACTCCCAGTTCGTTCCTATTTTTAACCCCAGCGACTTCAGTGAGAACGCTCTTAGCGAAATTCAGCAGTTCGATATTGGAATCGGGTATCTGTTTGAACGTGGGCACAAACGGCAGCGTCGCTTGCAGGCGGCCCAAGACCAAACGGCGGTAACCAGCGCCCAGGTCAAGGATGCCGAACGCACCCTCACATTTAACGTAGCCCAGCAGTTCATTGCGGTATTGCTGGCGGAATCGACCCTGCAGTTTGCAACTCAAGACTTAAAAAGTTTTCAGCAGACGGTTGATATTGGGCAAGAACAATACAAAGCCGGCTTCATCAGCGAAGGTGACTTCCTCAAGATCAAGTTGCAATTGCTGCAGTTTCAAACCGATGTCTCTTCGGCACGACTGGCGAGGGTGCAGGCACTGATTGGCTTGCGAGAATTGCTTGGCTATGACGCCGTTCCTGCTAATTATGATGTGGTTGGGGATTTATCGTATGAGCCGCTGAAGGCGAGCGTGGACGATTTGCAGGCCAAAGCATTGCAGGAGCGGCCTGATTATCGCGCCAACGAATTGGGCGTGACCGCGGCCCAGAGCCAGATTTTGTTGGCGAAAGCTAATGGCAAGCAGGATGTGAACGCTTCCATGGACTACACCCACACCGCCGGCATCAACAGCGCGTCCTTCTTTGTGAGTTTTGATTTGCCGTTCTTTAACCGAAATCAAGGCGAGATTGCCCGCACCGGCTATGCTCTGACGCAAGCCCAGGAGCAGCAAGCTTCGGGCAGCGACACCGTTCTCTCCGATGTCAGCGATGCCTACGAAGCCCTTCGGAGTAACGAGGAAGTGGTACAACTTTATGCTTCGGGATATCTGAAGCAGGCCAAGGATTCGCGTGACATCAGTGAGTATGCTTACAAGCGTGGGGCGGCAAGCCTGTTGGATTTCCTGGATGCAGAACGCAGTTACCGGGCCACCCAATTGGCCTATCGCCAGGCGTTATCGTCCTATATGACTGCACTCGAGCAACTGAAGGAAGCTGTAGGAACAAGGAACCTTCCGTGAAGATATTCATAGATCGCTGGCGCCTAGCGGTGTATGCCACTGTTTCGGCGATTGTGCTCGTGTGTGCCGGATGTCATGGGAATGAGCCTAATGCGGGCGCACAGAACCATGGCGCGAACAACTCCAACACCGCCGAATTGTTCACCATTCCGCAGGACCAGATGTCGCATGTGCAAGTGTTGACGGTTGAGCCGACCACTCTAAAACGGACCTTGCGCCTGACCGGTTCGGTCGCCTACAACAGCTTCCACACTACCCCGGTGATAACGCAAGTCAGCGGGCCGGTCAGCCGAATTGTGGTTGCTCCCGGACAGCGGGTGATCGCGGCCGAGCCCATGCTGTATGTAGCGAGCCCTGACTATTCTCAGTTGCGCACGAATTTCCTAAAAGCGAAAGACGCCTACGCATTGGCACAGAAAGCGGCCACGCGGGCCAAAGACCTATATGACCACCACGCCCTGGCCGAGCAGAACCTTGAACAGGCGGAGTCAGCCGAGGTCCAGGCCGGGGGAGATTTGGCGGCGGCCGAAGCGGCGCTGAAGGTGCTGGGAATCACCAATCCAGATGCGCTGGTGAAGGCGCCTCCGTCGTTCGAGGTCCCGGTGAGAGCGCCTATTGCCGGCCAGGTCGTCGAACAGGACGTGGCCGTGGGGCAATTGGTCCAGACCGGCGCCACCCAGTGCTTCATGCTGTCCGACGTCAGTAATATGTGGGTCCTGGTGAACGTTTATCAGAAGGATTTGCCCAATGTGCGGGTGGGCGATGAGGCGACGATTCAAACAGATTCGTATCCCGACACTTTTCATGGACGCATTTCCTACGTCGCTGCTTCGTTGGATCCGAATACCCGGACTTTGCAGGCGCGCATCGAAACCAGCAACCCCGGCGGAAAGTTGAAAAAGGACATGTACGTTGTGGCGTCGGTGGATGCTGGAACCATCACCAATGCCATTGCGGTGCCGGACGCCGCGGTCCTGCGCGACAGCGAGAACCTGCCGTTCGTTTACGTCGCGCAAGGGACCAACCAGTTCGGGCAACGCAGCGTGACGCTGGGCGACAGCATAAACGGACAGACGCAAGTCACCAGCGGATTGAAACCCGGCGACCGGGTCGTGGGGAATGGAAGTTTGTTCCTGCAGTTTGCGAACTCACTGCAGCGCTAGGCGGCGTTCCTCGGGGACAAGCAGCAAGACAAGGCGGAGCATGGTGTCCACATCTGAATGATTCACCGAATCGTACAAGCGTCGCTACGTCAGCGGTTCCTGGTATTGATGCTGACCGGCTTCATGATGGTTGCGGGCATTATTTCGTTCCAACGAATGCCGGTGGATGCGTATCCTGACCTTTCCCCTCCGCAAGTCGAGCTCATCACGCAATGGCCCGGCCATGCTGCCGAAGAAGTGGAACGCCTCGTTACCCTGCCTCTGGAACTGGCGATGAATGGTGTGCCGCACACGGTGGTGATGCGGTCCATCTCGCTGTATGGTCTTTCGGATGTCATCCTGACCTTCGAAGACAATACCGACGATTACTTCGCCCGTCAGATCGTGTTTCAGCGAATCGCCGATGCCAGCCTGCCTTCCGGAGTAGCCCCCAGCATGGCCCCGCTTTTCAGCCCCAGCGGTTTGGTTTATCGCTATGTTCTGGAAAGTCCGGACCGCAGCCCACAGGACCTGAAGACGATTGAAGATTGGGTGGTAGAGAGGGCTTATCGTTCGGTCCACGGAGTGGCTGATGACTCCGGATTTGGCGGCACAACCATGCAGTACCAGGTGCTGCTCGATCCGGCGCGGATTTATGGATATCACCTGACGGTCCCGCAGGTCATGACAGCCCTGGCGGCGAACAATTCCAACGCGGGAGGCGGATTTTACTCGCAAGGCGGCCAATTCTATTACGTACGCGGCATTGGGCTAGTCCGCAGCACGGAAGACATCGGAGATATCGTTCTCGGCAGCAACAACGGCGCTCCGATTCGCGTGAAAGATGTTGGTGACGTGGTCATCGGACATGCCCCGCGTCTGGGTGAATTCGGTTATCAGAAGAACGATGACGCGGTGGAAGGTGTCATCCTGATGCTCCGCGGTGAGCAGACGCAGAACGTTTTGAAGGGCGTGGAAGCCGAAACCGAGGAGTTGAACAATCACATACTTCCGCCCGACGTTAAGATCCATCCTTTTTACGATCGCAGCGACCTGGTAAAGCTGACGACCGATACCGTGGAAGACAACCTGCTGCGCGGTATGGTGCTGGTGCTGATTGTCCTGATTTTCTTTCTGGTCAATTTGCGCGCGGCCATCATAGTGGCCCTCACGATTCCCCTGGCCCTGCTGTTTGCCTTTATCGTGCTGCATGCTCACGATGGCGCTGCCAACCTGCTGTCGATTGGCGCAATCGACTTCGGCATCATCATTGACGGCACCGTCGTCATGGTGGAAAACATCTTCCGTGAACTCGCCCTGAGAGAAGGACAAAGCTATCAACTGAACGAAGTGATTCTCGCGGCTGCGAAAGACGTCGACAGACCGATTTTTTACTCGGTAGCAGTCATTCTGGCGGGCTATCTTCCGATTTATGCTCTCAGCGGGCCGTCGGGAAAACTGTTTCATCCCATGGCCGAAACCATGTCGTTCGCCTTGATCGGCGCTCTAATCCTCACGCTCACACTGGTCCCGGTCCTGACCTCCTACTGGTTCAAGAAAGGGGTGCGTGAACACAGCAATCGCGCGTACGAATGGATGAAGCGTCAGTACGCAAAGCAATTGGATTGGGCCCTGGCGCGTCCCAAGCTGATCATGGTGCTCGCGGGCCTGATCTTCGGGGCGACCCTCCTTCTCGTCCCGTTTATTGGCGGAGAGTTCATGCCACACTTGGATGAGGGCGCGCTTTGGGTACGGGCCACGATGCCCTACACCATTTCGTTTGAGGAGGCGAGCCGCATTGCTCCTCAGATACGCCAAATTCTGAGGTCGTATCCGCAGGTCACGATTGTCGGCTCAGAGTTGGGGCGGCCCGATGATGGCACTGACCCCACCGGGTTTTTCAATTGCGAATTCTATGTTGGATTGAAGCCATACCAAGACAAGGCTTGGAGTGGAGATCTCGATACCAAGGAAAAGCTGATTGCGTCCATCAATTCGAAGCTCACTGCATTTCCCGGAATCATCTTCAACTACACCCAGCCGGCGGAGGATGCGGTTGACGAAGCGCTTACCGGACTGAAGAGCTCGCTCGCGGTCAAGATTTACGGAGAAGATTTGACTGTACTGCAGGACAAGGCCATCCAGATTAAGAATGCACTGGCGCAGGTCCCCGGCTTCACCGACTTGACGGTGGTTCGTGAGCTTGGACAACCGAGCCTGTTGATCGATGTTGATCGCGACAAAATCGCGCGCTATGGCATCAATGTCGCCGATGTGGAAGCTGTAATTTCAGCCGCAGTCGGAGGGCAGGCGGTGACGCAGGTCATTCAGGGCGAAAAAGTGTTTGACCTGGTGGTGCGCATGGAGCCTCAATTCCGCAGCAGCGCACATGAGATTGGCGGGTTGCTGGTGGGTACGCCGGATGGGAAACAGATTCCGGTCAGCCAACTGGCTACTATCAGCCAGGGAAATGGCGCGTCTTTCATCTACCGGGAGAACAATTCGCGATACATCGGCGTGCAGTACAGCATTGAGGGGCGAGACTTGGAGCGCGCTGTCAGGGATGGCCAAAATGCCGTCAACAAGGCAGTCGCGCTTCCGCAGGGCTATCGGCTGTCATGGGGCGGTGAATACAGTCAATTTCTGGAAGCGAAGGCGCAGATGATGTTGATCGGTCCGCTGGCCGTGGTCCTGATTTTTATGATCCTGTTCGCGTTGTACGGGAACTTCAAGTTCCCGGTGACAATTGCGATAGGGGTAATCATGACGGAGCCGGTGGGCGCGCTGATAGCGCTGAAACTCACGCATACCCCGTTCAGTGTTTCGTCCGTCCTGGGACTACTGGCGCTCTTGGGCGTGTCGGTCGAAACCGCGGTGATCCTGGTTTCGTACATCAACAAGCTCCGGCTGGAGGGGATGGACATTCCCACTGCGACCCGGGAAGCATCTCTGTTGCGGCTTCGCCCCATCATGATGACAGCGCTGGTGGCATGTCTTGGACTGCTACCGGCGGCGCTGTCGACCGGCATCGGCTCCGACACACAGAAGCCCTTCGCTATTGTGATTGTGGCTGGTCTGATATCACGGTTGTTCATAGGTTTCTTCGTGAATCCGGTGCTGTACCAGATGGTGGCGCGCGAAGGAGACGTTCTGCAGGTCTAGAATCGAAACTGGGCGAGTGGTCGGAGTGACGGTCAACGGCTCGCGTTCCACGTGCGATACAACGCGTCTTTCAGCGAAACTTTGGGCGACCATCCAAGCTCCTGACGGATTCGACTTGTGTCATACCAGCGGTCCTGCAAGGCTCGATTTAGCTGGTACTTGGTAAACCGGGCACTGCTGCCAACCGGCAAGACGCGGACGGCCGCCTCGGCGAAAGGTGCAGCAAACAGGACGGGCCAGCCGGAGAAAAAATGCGTGGCTGTTTTGTCCACCTCGGTTTTCGCCGCGTGATAAGACTCCAAAGTAAGATCATCGTCGTCAACGATGTTGGATTGCCGAAGTTGCGCTCCGCCGGATTGCGCAGCCCTTTGTAGCGCGTCGGTCAGGTTCGCAATGTAGTTCAGGGGAATGCGGTGCTGGCGATTGCCGAACACGTAATTGCTCTTCCCCAGGGTAAATCCCAGAAGTCCCACAGGAAGCCGGCGTCCGGGACCATAGACGATGCCCGGCCTGATGATGGTCAACGGCAATGTGGTTTCCTGCGCGAACTTCACGGCAAAGCGGTCGGCCAGGATTTTTGACTCGGCATAGAAGTCGCGCAGCTGCGGCGAGGCATCGAGCGGTGTGTCCTCGTCGATGCGCTCATGATTTTGCACAAGACCGTACACTGCCAGGGAGCTGGCATAAACCACACGGCCAACGCCCTGCTCCAGACAGGCGGCCAGCACTCGTTTGGTGCCCTCCAGATTTGCTTCGAGGAAATCCTCGCGCTTGCCCGGACGGTCGACCATGGCCGCCAGATGATAGACAACATCCGCGTCCTCGATGGCGCGGTCGATGTCGTCGGGAGCATGCAAGTCTCCGCGCACAATCTGCGCACCCTGGGATTGCAGCAGGTCGACGCGGCTGGAAGGGCGGGCCAGAACTCGAACCGTGACGCCCTGGGCGAGCAGGTCGGACACCAAGGCTGCACCCAGAAAGCCGGTTCCACCAGTGACGCAGACGCGCATGCCGTTCGCTCCCATGTGAAGGAGTTACATTCCTGGCCGACAGCGCTCTGCTCGGCTGGGTCACATACGGTGCGCCATACTCAGCCGCGCGAATTCGCCGTTCGACGAAGGATTTCCTCACATGTTACACTCCACATTTCACAGAGCTATGTGATCCCGCCGGGAAGAATTAGCGCCCACGAGACTGGCTTGCCTCGGTTCGGTTCCCGTGAAACAACTTAAACCCATTGTTGGAGAGCAGACGGGTTGACCATTTCCAGCTACATCATCCTTGCGGTGGCCGCGATCCCCGCGATTTATTATCTGTTGGCGCTATACTGCTCGGCGCAATTCTTCCTGAGCTGGAGGCGGAACCCGCTGGGTTCCGACTTCACCCCACCGATAAGCTGTCTGAAGCCGATCAAGGGACTCGACCCTGACGCTTACGAAAATTACGCCAGCTTCTGCCGCCAGGAATATCCAGAATACGAAATTCTGTTTTGCGTGGATCCCGACGATCCTGCGTTGCCGATCCTGGAAAAACTGGTCCAGGATTTTCCCGAGCGTCGTATTCGCCTGCTTTTCGGCTCGGGGCGGAATGCGATCAACGACAAAATTGCCCGGCTGGTCCGCCTGGTCAGCGAAGCTGAGTACGACTTGCTGGTCATCACCGATGGCGATGTTCGGGTGAAGCCGGATTATCTGCGCTCGATGGCTTCGTCGTTCCGCGACCCTAACGTTGGGGCAGCCACAGTGCTGTACGTTTCGACCAAAGAAACTACCTTTGTCCAGGAACTGCAGTCGGTGGGGATGATCTCCGACTTCTTTGCGGGAATTCTTGTGGCTTGGGAGCTGGACGGGGTGAAGTTTACTTTCGGCCAAACCATAGTCATAAGGCGCGAGAATATCGCTGCTTTCGGCGGCTACGAAGCCATTGAGAATCGTCCGGCAGACGACCTGCGCGTCGGCCGGCTTGTCGCCGAGTTGGGCCGTGAGGTTAAACTCACTCCCTACGTTATTGAAACCGTCGCCGACTTCGTGTCGCTGAGTGACCTCTTTTACAAGCGTCTTCGCTGGATGACGGTAATGCGGCTGATGCGACCGTGGGGGCATTTCGGTTTGATCTTCACATGGGGCCTGCCCTGGGCACTGCTGGCAGTTGCGATTCATCCTTCCCTGGCCATCGCTGCCGGATATCTTGGCAGTTATATGGTGCTTCGGGTTGCAATGACCTGGTTGATTGGCATCTGGGGCATGAAGCAGTCGGGCTTGTGGCAGAAGATGCCGCTCATACCGGTGTGGGACGCGATGGCCTTCGTTATCTGGCTGAAGAGTTTCCGCCGCAAGACTATCCGCTGGCGCGGAGTTGAATATTTCATCCGCGAAGGCATTCTGGTGCCGACCATTCCAAAGGCCGGGTCGTAAGGAACGAGGTCGAAGGCGGAATGAAAGCTAAAGTCGCGGTTGCGGGTGCCGGAGTCTACGGCGCAAATATTGCGATCAGCCTTGCCGAAGCTGGACACGATGTCCATCTCTTCGACCCGCTCGGCGTGCTGCGCGCAGCGTCGGCCATTAATCAGTACCGCATTCATTCGGGATATCACTATCCCCGCAGCCCGGAGACCATCAGCGAAACCCTGGAAGCCCGCGCAGAGTTCCTGAATACCTTCGCGCCGGCGATCGTGCGCAATAGCCGTCACTACTACGCCATTCCTCATGAAGGCTCGCAGACGCCTCCCTCGCTCTTCGAAAAGGTGATGGCCGATTTCCACCTCAGCGTGCGGCCCTGCCGGCCCGAGTGGATGAACTTCGACTTCATCGACCAATGCTACGAAGTGGATGAACAGGTTTATGATCCGGACATTTTGCGCGACATGTTAGCTGCGCGGATTCAGGCGCTGAACATTCCGTTCCAGCAGCGAGCCTTTGCCCCGGATATGCGTTCAGAATACGACTATGTCGTGTGGGCCACGTATGGATTGGGACCTGGACGCGGCCTGTTTCATGGAGTGAAGTACCAGGTCGCGGAGAAAATTCTGATTCAACTTCCGCCTGAGTTGCATGGGATATCGCTGGTGGTAGTGGATGGGCCGTTCACTGCATTCGATCCATATGGCAGCTCGCCGCAGTCGCTCTTCGGTTCAGCGAAGAACACGAATCACTGGACGACCACCAATCCCGATGAACCGACTCCTTCGGTGTTTCAACCGCTGCTGAACCGTCCTGATTTCGAGCCGTTTGCCGACAGCAGGTTCGAGGTCATGCGACAAGATTCAACGCTCGCAGTGCCTGCATCGAAGGAAGCGGTCTATCTGGGCTCGCGCTTCACCATCCGCGTGGTGGAAGATAATCCGGCGCAGGACCGAAGGACGCTGTACATCATCGAGCGGGAAAAGGGCGAGATCTTCGTTTTTTCCGGGAAGGTGGTCAGCGCCGTGAAGGCCGCGCGGCTGGTAACCCAGAGGATCAACGAAGGGGCAAAAGCCTAGCGCACTTACTTTGCGGTAATAGGGGTCCTTCGACTCCGCGCCATCCCGACCCGCAAAAGCAGCGGGTCAGTCTGACGCTACCCTCAGGATGACATCTCAGTTTTATCGGTACTTCGCGTTTCACTTAGGTCGTCGAGAACCTGGCCCAGACCTAAACTCCCGACGGCATCAATGAGGTATCGGCAACTTTGCCGATCGGGCGCCGCCGGTCGTTGGTGGGATTTCTCCAATTCACCTGCGGCATGAATAGCGACGTGTCGATGCGATCGCGATATTCAATGGCGATGTTGATAAGCGAATCCAGCAAAGCATTGGAAAGCAAATGAGGCTGCAGACCAAGATCCGTGAGCTTGGAATTCTTGGCGTTATAGTAATGCGCTTCGGCCTCAACTCGCGGATCGGGCAAATGGTCGATCTCCACCTTTAGCCCCAGCTTCTTTCCCGCAGCCTGCACCATGCGGGCCAGGTCGAGCACCGAGAACTGCTCGGTGAACTGGTTGAAGACGCGGAATTCGCCGCGCTCGGCGGGATGCATGCACGCGATTTCAACGCAGCGAATGGTGTCGCGAATATCGAGAAATCCGCGCGTTTGCCCGCCCGCGCCGTACACGGTGAGCGGATGGCCGACCGCCGCTTCCGCGCAGAAGCGGTTCAGCGCGGTACCGAAGACCTCGTCATAGTCGAAGCGATTGACGAGCGCTTCATCCAGAGCGGTTTCGTCGGTGACCGAGCCGTAAACCACGCCCTGATTCAGGTCGGTGGCGCGCAGTTTCCACGCCTTGCAGGTGAACATGATGTTATGGCTGTCGTGCACCTTCGACAGGTGATAGAAGGAGCCAGGCTGCTTCGGGAAAGGAAGTACGTCGCTGCGCCCGTTATGTTCGATGGTGATGTAGCCTTCTTCAATATCGATGTTGGGAGTGCCGTATTCTCCCATGGTTCCCAGCTTAATCAGATGACAATCGGGACGAAATTCCCGCAGCGCGAACAGCAGGTTCAGAGTTCCGGCGACGTTGTTGACCTGGGTGAACACAGCATGACGGCGGTCGATCATGGAGTACGGCGCCGAGCGTTGCTCGGCGAAGTGAATGACGGCATCCGGCTCGAACTCCTTCACCAGAAGGACCAGCGATTCGTAATCCGTCATGTCGCCGACGAAGGGCTCGATGGTGTTGCCGGTAAGCTGCTTCCACACCTTCAGGCGCTCGGGCAAAGCGCGGATGGGCGTCAGAGTTTGCACCCCGAGTTCGTAGTCCCATTGCCGGCGCGCGAAGCTGTCGAAAATGGCAACCGAATGGCCTTTTTTTGACAGGTACAACGCCGTGGCCCAGCCACAATAACCGTCACCGCCGAGTACTGCGATCCTCATGTTACGTTTCTCCTTAGCCGGCATTTCCTTCGGATGGGAACCCTGGGATAATTCGAATAATCGCGGATGAACTGCGAACCGATATTTGCCGGAACCTACCTCTTTAACTTTACCAAAGATCGGGAAAAACCGGGCATTTCAAAGGCTGCCCACGAGGACTGTGCCGTCCCTGCGGGACTCGACCTCGTTTCCCACCCTACCGAAGAACGGGGACCGAGATCCTTTGTCCGTGTGAGCGTGGCGAGTGCGCAACTCTCTCTGGGAATACTCTGCCGCCCCTGAAGGGGCTCAGCTGTATTTTTCCGACCTACCCAGGACTCCGCTGCGCTCCGTCCTGGGCTAACGGCGCTTCCACCCCTTCGGGGTTCGATTTTCGTGCGCTGCCGGGCAGCGGCTGGTTCGTCACCAGGAACTTGCCGCCATTTTCGGTAACCACGTTCAGCTTGTCGCGGCCCACCAGATTCTCAAAGCGGCTGAGCTGAGAGAGGCTCGCACACAGGTAGTACCGTTCCGGGGTCAGCCAGAGGTCCCTGAATTTTGCATCGTCGATGAAAACGTCAGGCGCGCCGGGAGCGTAGGAACCGTAGACGAAATTCAAGACGCGCCCATTCAGCAGCAGCGCGGTGCGGTCGGTGTAGAAGAACACCGACGAGAAAGCGTAGTAGTGTTTGTCGACAATTAGCTTGCCGTCGGGCGAATGCAGCAGCGCTTCCGCCAGCGGACGCGACGACAGGTATGGATCGAAGACCACCAACGCCAGGCGAGCGGCCTGGAAGAACAAGACCATCATCAGCGCGGCCGCTAGGAAGGCTTTCTGCCCGGTTGCGCGCAGCGTTCCCAATGCGCCCAGCACGAAAGCAACGGCTGCGACGAACAGAGGAAGCCGAAGGTAGGCGAACGACTCGAGGGTGAGGTCTTGCATGTGCCCCATCGACAACTTGTAGGCGGAGGGATGGGAGGTGAGCGCGGTGAAAATGTCTCCCGGCGTTGGCACTCCGCGCACCAGGAAGAGGATGGTGAAGCACGCCAATGCGGCGAGTCCGGCAAGCACTGACAGCGCGCGCGTGCCGCGTCGCACCCAATCGCCGCCGGTGGCGATCGCCGAGCCCAGCAACAAGGCGAGGGCGGGATAGCAAGGCATCGAGTAATACTCTTGCGTGGTGGAGAATGTGAAGAAGACCAGCACGAAACCGATCCAGCACAGTGCCAGCAGACGCACTTGACCAGCGCGGTCGGATGGTTTGTAGGACAGCTTCGTTACGGCCGGGAAATAGACGCTCCACGGGAAGAGCCACACCAGATGCAACAGCCAGAAGTAGACGCGCGGGACGGTGTCGTAATCGCGGGGATAGCGCAGGTTCAGGAAGCGCAGCAGCTGCTCGTTGATGAAGAAGAACCAGAGGAAACCATGGTATTCGCCTGGCAGGCTGTGCATGTCGAACGAGAAATAAGGCGGATTCCGCAGCGTCGCCAGAACATGCCAGGGCACTGCAATCACGAGGATGATGGCCACGCTGCTCAAGGGACGAAGCCGCTTCCATGTCCGCGCGGAAAATAGTTGATGCGTCAGCGACAAATAGATGAGGCCGGCAGCGACGGGAAATAACACTCCAATCAGGCTCTTCAGCAGCAGGCCTGTTCCCAGGCTGGTAGCCAAGACGTAAGCCCACGAGCGGGGATGGGGCTCGTCCGGGTCGAGCACGCGCAGCAACGCCCACATGGCCAGGGCAATGGTGAAGGTGAGGATAACGTCCGGGATCAGGATACGGGTAAAGAGAAATAACCCGACGCAGGTGGCCATGCACACGCCGGCGTAGAAGCCGGCCCGCTTGCCAAACGCCCAAACGCCGAAAGCGGCGGTCAGCCAGCACAGCCCGATGCAGGAAAGCGCGATGGGAATTCGCGCGGCCCAGTCATGCACGCCGAAGATCTTGTACGAAACCGCCATGATCCAGTAAACCAGCGGCGGTTTTTCCAGGTACAAGATGCCGTCGAGACGAGCGGTTACCCAGTCACCCGACGTGATCATGTTGCGGGCGATTTGCGCCTGAACCGAATCCACATCGTCCTGCAACGATGGAGGAGAGAGGATTCCGCTCAGATATACGATTGCCGCAATCAGCAGAACGGCTAGATAAACGTACCGATTCCCGCGGGCGCGAACAGCTGGGTCGCTCGGGAGGAGGCGGGCGCCTGAATCTGCCACTTTTTCATCCATAAGAACAGGATCATTAGACCCCATAAGTGATAGCCGACATTAATTCGCTTCTCCAAGTGATCTCGTAGACACGTCTCGACCACGGCCGAATTGAAAAGTTCGGGGTACTGGGAAAGCCCCGAGCGCAAGGTATCCACGACGAGCGAGCGAAGCGGACCGCGGAGCCACTCGTGTGCCGGAATGTCGAAGCCGATTTTCTTGCGCTGCAGAATGGCCGGCGGCAACTTGTCGCGCATCAGGTCCTTCAGCAGAAATTTCTGCTGCGAGCCACGAATCTTGAGCGAAGCCGGCAAGGTCGCCGCAAATTCCACGATACGATCATCCAGAAATGGCGGGCGCAACTCTACGGCATGGGCCATGCTCATGCGATCGGACTTGACCAGGATGTCGTCAGGCAAATAGTACTTCTGATCGAACCACAGGTAAGCGCCGAGACCGTCCCGATTTTCGCTCAACATGGCACGCAATTCGCCGAGTATCTCGTGCAGCGCACCCGGAAGCTGCGTGGACATCAGAGACTGTTTTTCCGCGTCGGAAAAGGTGCCATTCCAATAGACGTGAGCGCGCTCGGCCGGCATTAGGCTGCCTTGCAGCAGCCGTTTGAGCTTGTATTCGAAGCTGATCTTCTCGTTGGAGACCGGCCACAGGCGCAAGGCAGACAGCGCCAGCGAAATCGCGGCGGGAAATTTCCGCACATAACCGGCGAACTGGTTTGCCTTGTACGTCAGATACCCCGCGAACAATTCGTCTGCGCCTTCGCCGCTCAATGCGACCGTCGTTCTGGTCTTGCAAAGTTTGGAGAGAAACCAGACAGGCAGCGCTCCGGCATCCGCACTGGGTTCGTCGGAGTAATAGGCAAATTCCTCGATCGCGCCTTGCAGGTCCAGCTCCGGGTTGAGGTCCATTTCTTCGTGCTCGGTCCCATACTGCTCGACCATGCGCCGGATGTAGCTGGATTCGTCGAAGCTGCGTCCGTGAAACGAAATTGAGAAGGTCTTCAAGCGCGAGCTCGACGCCTGCGAAGCGTAATGCAGGATGGTCGAAGAATCGATGCCGCCGCTCAACCACACGCCCAGCGGAACGTCGGAGATGAGGTGCTCGCGTACCGACTGCTGCAGAAGAAAGTCGAGTTGCTCGCGGGCTTCCGGCAGGCTGATCGATTGCGGCTTCTGTTGCGGCAAGCGCCAGTAAGCATCGCCGCACACTTTGCCGTCGCGCCACTCCAGCCATTGCCCGGGCATGAGCTTTTCTATCCCGTCTACCAGCGTCCAGGGCGCGGGCACATAGTTGAGCGACAAATAGCAATCCAGGCCGGAGAGACTGAGGCGACGATCGATCTCGGGGTGAACGAGTATGGCCTTCAGCTCGGAGCCGAAAAATATGTCTTCGCCACGATGTGCGAGGTAGAGCGGCTTGATGCCCATGCGATCGCGCGCCAGCACCAGCCGGCGGGTGGAGTTCGTCCACAGGGCTATGGCAAACATGCCGCGCAACCTGGCAAAGCACTGCGTGTCCCACTCCAGAAACGCGCGCAAGACGGTCTCGGTATCGCAGTGGGTGTGGAATTGATGTCCGAGCTTCTCCAACTCGGCGCGAACTTCAAGGTGGTTGTAGATTTCGCCGTTGAAGACGATCACGGTGTCGCCATCGCCGGTGGCGATGGGCTGATCACCAGCTTCGAGATCGATAATCTTCAGGCGGGTCGCGCCCAGCGAGCAGATGGATGACTGATAATCGCCCTGCTGGTCGGGCCCGCGGTGGATGAGGGTCGAGGTGGCGTTCCGAATTCGGTCCGGTGGAGGAGACCAATGTTTATGTGTAAAGCCGACAATTCCGCACAAATCGATCAGTTCCCCGGTTAATAAAAATCAGCCTGCCGCGACTTGCTGCGTGAAGCCAGGTGAGGACGACCCAACCATATGCGGCCCGGCGAATTTACTCCCACCAGCGGGAGGTACTGCAAGGAGCAGATACTTTAGGATAGCATCTTCAGCGGGTTTGAAGAGGCTCGCCGCTGCCGCGCCGTCGTTGGTTGATATACCATATAGTTGTGCCCCTTGACATCGGGAGCGCCTAACCATAACGAATGCAATCTCCCAGAAAGCTACATTTCAAAACCCTCATTTTGATTTTCATCATGGTGCTGGCCGGTCCGTTCGGCAATGTTCTGCTTGGCAAGGCCATGAAGCAGGTAGGACCGATGAAGGCGTGGCCTCCCAGCGAACTGCTGCGGGTATTCGTCCGCGTCTTCGCTTCGCCGACCCTATGGCTGGGCGTGTGTTCGCTTTTGGTGATGTTTGCGGCGTACATGATTGTGCTGTCGTGGGCCGACTACAGCTACGTGCAACCGGCCTCGTCGTTCTCCTACGCCGTGGTTGCCCTGCTGGCGACAACCTGGTTGGGTGAATACGTTCCGCCACTCCGCTGGGCCGGCATCGCGGTCATTTGTCTTGGAGTATTGCTGGTGGGCCACACTCATCCCAACACCACGGAGAACGGCTAATCGTGTCTGAGACAGTGGCTGAGGCCATCTTCTTTTTTTTTATCGTGGTCTTCGGGACGACGGGCGAGATGTTCATGTCGCGCGCCATGAAAGAGACCGGCGAGGTAAAAAACTTCAAACCGGCAGCTCTCGTCGAAGTCATGCTTCGCGCTCTACGCGTGAAGTGGATGTGGTTCGGTGTAGGGATGATGGCCATCGGATTCTTCTCGCTGCTTGCGATGTTTTCCTTTGAAAATGTAAGCTTTGTCGTACCCGTGACGGCCCTCGGCTACGTGGTGGGCGCCGTGGGAGGCAGGTTCTTCCTCGGAGAACGGGTCAGCCTGCAACGTTGGCTTGGTATTCTTCTGGTCTGTGCCGGTGTAACCCTCGTGCTCATCGGCAGGAGATAGGAGATCATGCCCCGGCCCAGTCGAGTGCGTTCCATCTCGTGGACGGTATCCCCGAAGAACACGCTGGTCCTGCGAGAGATCCTCTCTATTGCAGTGGATTCGTTTCGCGCCGACAAAGTGCGCGCTACCATGACTGCCCTGGGAATGGTGATCGGGACTTTCTCGCTGGTGCTGGTCGTCACCATTGCACTGACCGGGAAGCAGTACGTACTGAGCGAAATCCAGAACATTGGCGCCAATCTCATCTGGGCGGAATATGCCGGCTCGGCGAACGGAGCCAGCAGCGGCGGCACCGCAGATTATCTGACCGTGAATGACATGACGGCGGTGGAGCAGCAGGTGCCCGGCGTGCAAGAGGCAACGCCAGTGGTCAATCTGCACGAACCGATTCTGGTTGGCAATGGCAAGCAGCGCGACATGCTGATCCTCGGCGTGGACCCCGATTACGTCACGGTGCGTCGCATCATCGTGAGTTCAGGAAGGTTCTTCGATCAGCAGGACTCGCAATCCCACCACAAAGTTGCGCTGGTCACGGAAGACTTCGCCAACCGGGAATATGGAGGAGTCGCGTTTGCCCCGGGGCATGAGATCGTGATTCAGGGATTGCCTTTTGTGTTGATCGGCACATTTCGCGAAAGCGTGGAGACCTTCGGCCAGTCAGAAATTCAGGACGACACCATGCTCATCCCGTATTCGGTGGCGCGCTACTTGACCGATACGAACGCCGTAAACCAGATTTATTTTTCGATGTCGGATCCGGGTAGCGTTCCGCTGGCCTCAGAACGCATACTCGCGGTGCTGAAGGCGAGACATCGAGCTGAATCGGTTTATACGGTCGGCGATCTCACTCAGGTACTCGGCCTGGCGGCGAAGACTGCCAACGCGTTCACGATCATTCTCCTGCTGTTTGCAACGATCACGTTAATCGCCGGCGGCGTAGGGATCATGAACATCATGCTGGCCACCGTGAGCGCCCGGATCCGCGAAATTGGCATCCGCAAAGCGGTGGGAGCGACGCGCCGGGAGATCCAGTTGCAATTCCTTTCGGAAGCGGTTTTGATCTCGCTAGTGGGAGGAACCATTGGTACATTGGCCGGCTTGGCGCTGCCGGTTTCTCTCTGGGTGTTCACCCAGCACCGGCTTCCGGTTTCCGGACTCTCTGCGCTGATCGCAATGCTGGTCTCCTGCCTGATTGGGATTACCTTCGGAACACTGCCTGCGAATAATGCCTCGAAACTGGATCCGGTGGAGTCTCTGAAGCACGAATAAGTTGAGCTGGCTGTCCGATTCTGGTGTCGTCATTGCTCCAGAGCAACGATGGAATTGCTACGAAACAACGACAGAATCACGGCAGTTTGTAATCCTTGGAAGCAAGTGTTCGCAGTCGAGGGCCATTCCATCCCCGGCCCTGGGCTGCTCTTTCCTGACAGCGATACGGCATATCAGGGCCACCTATCTCCTCGGTGGCCCTGAGTTCCAAAACATCCTTAGACCTTACTTGCCTTTGCGTCTGAGATGAAACTTCCGTAAATCCCACGCCGGGTGACGAGATAGACCGCGAAACTGCCAAGCCAGTGACCGCCTTCATAGTGCTTGCCGGTCGCTGCTGCGAGGCCCGCACGTGCGTGTGAGGCCGCGGCGGTCACAATGCCCGGCAGCCGTACATCTTCCGTCGGCAAGGCACCCGCAATGCCTTCCAGCATCCATGCGCGACTCAGAGTTCAGGCCGTCGAGATGGGCCAGCTTTCCATCGCTTGGGTCGGGAGAAACGACGGGCCTCAGCCAATCACCGCTGCCATCTTCGGGGATCTGAGGCATGAATGCATGGAGCCATCCAGCGAATTCGGCGGGCGTGAGTACGCGCCGCATTACATCGGCCTCGGCAAGACTGGGCGAGAGGAAATCCTCGCCCGAGGGCTCGTAGTCCAGTGGGCAGTTTTTGTCTGCGAGATAGAACTGGCGGGTCTTCGCGATAAACATCTCGTCACATTCGGTGCTGCCGGTGACGCGCGCATAGTCGAGCATGAGCCCCAGCGCGAACCCGGTTTGCGAATGCTCACCCGAGCGCACCGGATAGGGGAGCTTCGGCAGCCACGCGCGCAACCGTTCCAGCACAGCCTCCTCAAGCACACGCAGGTTGCGCGCCATCTCCTGCGCTTGCGGATCGTTCCATTCACGCAACTCGGCCGCCAACTGCAGCAGCCAGGCCAAACCATAAGGCCGCTCAAAGCTCTCTCGCCCCCCGGCGCGCATGTACGCCGCTTCCTGCACGAGGTTCTTGGCGGTCAAATTAAGCCGCAGGGCTTCGCGTGCTCTCGACACAAACGCCGCGTCCGGAAAAGTTCGCGTCAAGCGCGCCAGCAGCCAATGTCCGTGCACCGAGGAATGCCAATCGAAGCAGCCGTAGAAGGCTGGGGTCAATTTTCGTGGAGGCAGTGCGTCGGCATCGCTGCTTAAGATGTGGGCAATCTTGTTGGGATATTGGCGGTGTACGCAAGCTAGCGCCAGGTTGGCGAAGCGAAGCGCTGCTTGTGCGTCGAAGCCGGTCGGCATGTGCCTGGCTACTTCTTCTCCCCGCTCTTCGGCTGGTTGTAGGTGAGGCCCTTAGGCTCAAACATGTCGGCCGGTAATCCGCTGTTGTAGATCACGGAGGTGATAAAGCGTTGGTTGCTCATGTCGCCGTTATGTTGGCGCACGGTGCTGAATGGTGTCGGGATGCCCTGGACGACGCGATAGTTGGCGAAAATTTCGGCATCCTCATCCAGTTGCCGGTCGAGCGGGTCCCGGTAGCTATAGATTTTCTTCACCGGCAGATGAGAGCGGGGATCAATCGACAAGACAACGCTGTCGTTGGTGGAGTTCAAGATCGTTACTTGATCAGTCAGGTTCTGTTCTACGATTGCAGTGCCGCTGTACAGAATCATGGTGTCCGATTCGCCCAGCCATTTGCGGACCACCCATTCCAGTGAATGATCGCGCCGGCGCAGATAGTCCTGAAGCTGCTGCGGCTCCTGGGTTGCGGTGCCCTTGTAAGTGATCTCGTATCCCTTATCGCCGACGCAGAGTTCGATCACGTCACGCTGCTTGGTCAGCTCCACGCGGTCTTTGTCGGGCCACTCCCAGAAGCGCCAGAACAGCAGACCCTGGCCGCTTGGCTGTCCGTGATAGAAAGCGTAGGTGCGGCCTTCGGTCTTCACATCATGGACGTTGAGGTATGCATCTCCGCCCAGCGCCTTGATCATGTCATTGAGGATCTGGAGCGCCTTCTGCACGCTGGGGTCTTTGGTGGAGGCGAAGTGCGCAGTCGGCCATGCGGCGGGAGTTGACGGAGTTGGCGCTGGGGCGGGAGGGGAAGGCGTCTGGGCGATGCCGGACGCCGCCAGCAGGATCAGAAAACCAAACATTACAGCTTTGCGCATAAATTGGTGCGGTTCCGGCGAAGATGTAGCTGCGGGAATCGCTCTACGCGATTGTAAACACATTTTCGCGATGGACGCTGCGGAAGCGAGTGGGCGCTTGGGAACTTCTCGACGACCACCATTTACTTCTGCGCGAGCAACGCTTTGGCCCGCGCCAACTCCTGCCGGTCCGAGTTTGAACCGTCGCAATTTTTCAAGAGCGTGGCGTAGTAAGTCGAAGCCTTCGCAGGCTCGTGAGCCTGTTCTGCAGCCTGTGCTGCACCCGCCAGCGCATTGAAGCGGTTAGGATCGATCTTCATCGACTTCTCGTACTGCGCCAACGCTTCCGCAGGCCGGTCGAGTTGCAGCAGCATATCGGCAAGCATCTCGCGAGCGGGCAGTTCCACCTCACCCTTGCCAATGGCATCCTGCTTGTCGGCCACCGATTTCAACAGTCCAATGGCTTCCTCGTTTTGCCCCTCAGCAAATGCCAGCCACGCTGCGGCTTCGTCGCGATTGGTGCTCATGCCGTCCACCGCATAAGGCTTGTCACTCTTGCGGGTGGCTTCGAGCATCGCATTGTATTGGTCAACCGCGTGTCGCGCCGCAGCAGCATCACGCACGTGTCCCGCGCCGACAGCCTGTGCCCAGTAGGTGATCGCCTGGTTGTAGGGCTCAGCACCAGGCGGCGGCTGCAATGCGACGGCTTCCTTCCAGTTCTTCGTCTCCACCGCATACATAGCGGGCAAATGGGCGCGCATGCGGTTCAGGTAGCCCGTCAAACTGGGATCGACATCTTCCGGCTTGATGTTCGCCAATTGCTCCACCACCGCTTCGGCCTTGGTGTCCTCGCCGATTTGCAAGTACGCGTACTCCAGGAAATCCATGGCGTGGGCCTGGTGCTCGGCGCCCATGTGCATGCCGGTCTCATTGTGCTGGGTGGCAGCAATGGAAGCCAGGTTGGAGTCGATGTCCTCCTGCCACAATCCCAGGCGCGCGAAAATGTGCGACGGCATGTGCAGCGCGTGCGGCGAGGCAGGAGCAATTTGCGCGTAGCGCCGGGCCGCGGTCAATCCCTCCTGCGCGAAGCGGGGATTGTCGCAGGCATGAATCAGATAGTGCGCCACTCCGGGATGATTCGGATCTTCTTCAAACAGCGTGTTCAGTATCGCAATCGCCTTCTTGCGATTGGCGAAGCTGGTGTCATTGGCGGGTTCGGAGCCGAGCAACGAAAGCGCGTAAAACGCAGCCGCTTCGTGGTCCTGAGGATTGCTCTCGTAGACCTTCGCCATCGCGTGCGAATAGGCCGTGGTGTGTTTCTCGAAGTCCCACTTGCCATGATCGCTGCGATAAAACGCAGCCACGGCATCGATGTAGCCACGCTCCCGCGGCGTCTTTGCGCCGATGGTTTGCGCCTTCTCGATTAACTCCCATCCCTGCTGGACCGCGGCGTTGTCAGGCCGGTTCCATAGCTGGTGATAGAGGCTCACGCTCTCGCCCCAATACGCCATAGCGCAGTGGGGATCTTGAGCGGCCACTGCTTTGAATTGCTTCTCAGCTTCGTCGTACCAGAAGGAGTGCAGCAGCGCGACGCCACGCTCGAACGGTTTCTGGACTCCGGCAGAACACGACAGGACCGGAAAAGAAACCGCGCCAAGTTTGGCGTTCGGGTCGTAGTGCTGGTGCGTATCGTCAGCCAGCATCGTAAGCGGCAAAGTCAGCAATAATAGGCCGAGCAGCGATAAACGTAGTTTCACGAATCCCCCACATCGGCCAGAAAATTAACGTAAGTATAGACGCCCCGAATTGCTATTGGTCAGCCGAACGACACCTTAGGCCTTCTTGTGCTTGCGCTTGGCTTTTGTGGGCCACTCCTCAACCAGTGCGAACTGAATGCGTTTCTGCATGCGATCGATGCGGTCCACAAGCACGCGCACGGGATCGCCAAGCGAGTAGGTCTTGCGGCTGCGCTGCCCAATGATCTGCCGGGTGTTCTCGTGATACTGGTAGCGGTCGTCGGCCAGCGACGCCAGCGGCACCAGGCCCTCGATGAACATGTCGATCAGCTCGACGAACAGGCCAAACTTGGTGACGCTCACAATCAGCCCCGCGAACTCTTCGCCGACGCGGTCTTCCATGAACTTCACCTTCTTCCATTCCATCAGCTCACGTTCGGCATCGTCGGCGCGGCGTTCGGACTGGCTGGACTCCTCCGCGATGTCGTGTAGTACATCTTCGGGGATCGGGCCACTCAGCGGCTGTGGCGTCCCTGCGGGACTCGGGCGATTTTGCTCCAGGTCCCAGCGCTTAGGCGCTGGGCTAATATTGTCCCGCCCTCCGGGCTGGATTTTCGACTGCACGGGGTTCGGGTGCCCCGTCCAAGCTTCTTTCGCCTGGGCGGGGGTTTTTGTTCTTTTTGACCACGGAGAAGGTGACTCGCTGTGCGCAACTCCTCCGATGCCGACGGCGACACCGTGTTCTTCGCGCTCCGCCGAATCACGCAGCACGTCTTTCAAAATGCGATGCACGATGAGGTCGGGATAGCGCCGTATGGGCGAAGTGAAGTGCGTGTACACCGGCGCCGCCAGCGCGAAGTGCCCCAGGTTCTCCTCGGAGTAGCGCGCCTGCTTCAGCGAGCGCAGCATCAGGTACGACAGGATGCGCTCTTCGGGTTTGCCTGCGATCTTCTGCGTCAGCTTCTGGTACATGCGCGGCGTAATGTGCACGTCTTCGGGAATCTCGATGGCCTGCGGATTGCGCCCGGTACCATGGCGATCCCGCCGCTCAGCCTGAATCTGTACGCGCTTGACCGGCAATGCGCCGACTCCAAGCGAATACCCAAACGTCGCGGCGATGGTCTCGAAGTCGAAGACGCGCTTGGGATCGGGCTTTTCGTGAATGCGGTAAAGCGACGCCACTCGCTTGTTCTCGAGGTAGCTGGCGACGCATTCATTGGCTGACAGCATGAACTCCTCGATGATGCGATTCGCGACGTTGCGCTCGGAGCGGGTCACGCCCTTCATCAAACCGTGCTCGTCAAACTCAATCACCGGTTCGGGCAGATCGAAATCGATGGAGCCGCGACGCACTCGTTTGCGGTTCAAAATCATCGCTAGTTCGCGCATCAGCTCGAAGGTGTCGACCAGCCTGGCATATTGCCGGCGCAAGGCAGCATCGCCTTCGAGAATGAGATTGACGTTGGTGTAGGTCATGCGCTCTGTCGAGCAGATGACGCCCTCGTTCACGGTGTAGCCAACGATCTCACCGTGAGGGTCGACCTCCATGACGCACGAAAGCACCAGCCGGTCGACCTGCGGGCGCAGACTGCACATGTCGGTGGAGAGCTCCATGGGCAGCATGGGCACGGCGCGGTCGGGGAAGTAGACTGACGTTCCCCGCAGGCGCGCTTCCAGGTCGATGGTCGAGCCTTCGTGTACATAGTGCGCAACATCCGCGATGTGGACCTGCAGTTCAAAATGGCCGTTCTCCTTGCGGGTAACAGTAACGGCGTCGTCGAAGTCGCGGGCAGTTTCGCCGTCAATGGTCACGATGGGTAACGCGCGATAGTCTCGCCGGTGGCGCAATTCGTTCGATGGGATGGTTGGCTCAAACTGCTGCGCCTCCTGCAGCACCTCAATCGGGAAGCGATGAGGCAGGTGGAACTTGCGAATGATGATTTCGACGTCCACGCCGAAATCGTCTTCGTAGCCGAGAATCTCGACGACACGGCCGCGGGGATTCTCGGCCGGCGAGGGCCAGTCGGTGATCTCGACATCCACCACCAGACCTTCTAGGTCGTCCCAGTCGCGGCGGCGCGCCTCTTCACCGAGGACGCGATCGGGGTCGGCGGACTTCTTGCGCGTGGACTGTCCCGCCCTAGCCAAAGGAGGGCTAGAACGGGGCCCCCGGCCGTGGGCAGCCGGCGTAAGCTTCGGTTCGGCTTCAGCTTGAGCGGCTGGCCACTCCATTCCTCTCGGAATGATGATCTCCCGGGTGACCTTCTCGTCGATGGGGGTCACGTAGTTCTGCCGCGACCCGTAGTGAAAAGTTCCGACCACGGTTGGATTGCCGCGCGTCAGCACGCGCAGGATGCGTCCCTCGGCGCGCCCGTCACCACCCACCCCAGCACGCGCCAAACCGCCGCGCGCTGGGGACCCCGGAGTGTCGCGCTTACGACCCAACTCCACCAGTACCTGATCGCCATGCATGGCCGAACCGATGGACTGCGGGTTGATGTAGATATCGCCGCTGAAAGTGCTGCGCTGACCGGGGTTAGGGATGACGAAGCCGTAGCCATCGCGGTGCATCGTCAAGCGTCCAGCGATAAGGTTCTGGTGTGCCGTGGCGTGCTCGGCCAAGGTGTAGCGGTCACGTCCAGTCTCGATCAGCCGCCCACCCTCCACCAGCGCTTGCAGCCGTTCGGCGAGTTGCCGCCGTTCAGGGCCGCGCACGTTCATCTCGCGGACGAGTTGCTTGAATCCCGCCGAGCGGTGCGGCTGGCGTTCGATATGACTCAGGATGGCTTGGTCAGTGGGCATTTAAAGACAACCGCGGGTTGCACGGATGACGCGGATAGATCTTACATCTCCAACTACAGCCCAGCTCATAGATGGCATCGGCCACCAGTTGCAGCAGGCGAGATTTCGTTTTCATCGGGGATTGTCCCGGCCGAGAGCACCGGTCCTGCATCCCAATAATCAAGAAAATGGATTCGGATCCGCGTTCCTCCGCGCAATCCGCGGTGAAAATGGCGTTGCCTGCGTAGTCCTTTCCCCCTAGTCCATTAACTAACAGCACACTGGGCGACAATGAAAAATTACGTAGGGGTATTCCCTCATATAAGAACTCGCTGTATGGTAGCAATAATTACATCGCGCACGGGCGCGCTTCGGCGCATGCCGAGCGATGGCCCAGACAAACCGCACCAAACCAGCCGGTTGTGAGGCAGAGCTGTTGGGCGCGGATTTGGCAAACCAAGTGCCTGCCCCCAAGGGGGCCCCGACGACCGCCGGTTTTGCGATGGTTGGGGTAGAAGCACTTACAACATCAGAAAGGACTCGTTTACCGATTATGTGGAAGCCGACTAATTCTCCTTCAACCAGCCCAACTCCCAGCCCCGAACCGCAGCGCAGCGTTGCTCCGGCAATTCCAGAGATGCCAGTCGCGCCGCGTCCGGCAAGTCCGCCCATCAATACCCAGGAGCAAGCCACGCTGGGCAAGTCGCTGGTCATCAAGGGAGAGGTTACGGGCTCGGAATCGCTCTACATTGACGGCCGTGTCGAGGGATCGATCAATCTGCCCGGCAATCGTGTGACGGTGGGGCGCAATGGCGTGGTGGCGGCCAACATTTCGGCGCGCGAGATCGTGGTCCTGGGGAAAGTGCGCGGCAACATGACCGCCAGCGATCGCGTCGATATTCGTGGCGAAGGCTCGCTGACCGGTGACGTCGTCGCCCAGCGCATCAGCATCGAAGATGGCGCATATTTCAAGGGCGGAATTGATATTCGCAAGCCCGGCCAGAAGGCCAACGGCGAATCGAAAGAGACTATCGCGCCGGCCACCGGCGAGAGTAGCGCCGCAGCGTCAGCAGCGCGGGTTTAATGCTTCCCGGAGCGGGACCGGGCTCTGACGGTCTCGAAACCGGTTTACTGAGGATGCTCTAGGGTATTCCTCCTCTTGACTCCATTGCATGCCGGAGAGACTCTCAGAGTTGCGGACGGCGGTTTGAGCTGCCGTTCGCGAGGTCTCTCGAAAGAAGGTGCACTTTCATGCGGGAGAGAGTACTTCAGTTACTCGGAGTACATTGCCGGCACAACAACCTGTCGAAGCCGTTCTCGGCAGTGACCTCGAGCCGGCACGATTCCAGTCACAGTGAATGGGAAAGCGTCTCCAGCGATAAGACCACGCCTTACGTGGTCTGCCTGGATTGCGGCAAACACTTCGGCTATGACTGGTCGCGCATGCAGGTGATGAAGTAGCTCTCAGCTGTCAGCTCTGGGCTACGGCTCGACTCCGCCCGTCGTTCTCTCGACCATTGGTTCCGACGCAGTAACGTTGGGAGTGGCCGGGGCTTTTTTCCTGCGCAGCTCGCGCGGCAAGTTCGACTTGGTTAGCCATAGTCCAACCGCGACCGCCGCCAGCCAGGTCACGCTGATGAGCGCCAGGGACAGCAAATCGGCTCTCCGGCTGCCGTCGACGGCAATGGTTCGACCGACGAAGAAGCACACCGCGGCAGCAAAGACCGCCGTTCCCAGTGCCTTCGACACCTCCGGCCACGGCATCCCACCTAGTGGGACAAGCTTCTTCCAATTCAGCAGCCAGGCGAGCGCGACGGTGTGCATCAGTATGCCAACGTCGGATGCCATAGCCAATCCGGTTACGCCAAAATGATGGAAGAACGTTGAGTACACCGGCAGCGATACCGCCACAATGACCGTGCTGGCGATCATCGGCGTGAGGGTGTCGCCCGCGGCGTAGAAGGCGCGAGCGTATAGCGCCTGCGCTGACCACAACGCCAGAGAAAGTGCGAACCAGAAAAAATAGACAGCCGTTTCCTGCGAATCCTGGAAGCTGAAGCGCCCACGGCGATAGACCAGGTCAATGAGTGGTAGTGCGGCCGGCATCATCCATGCAGCTGAGAGAAACGATGCCGCTGAGATGCGGTACACAGACCCATTGACGGTGTCGGCGAAGTCCTTGCGCCGGCCTTCGCCAAAGAGGCGCGCGAAGAAAGGCATCGAAGCCTGGCCGGTGGCTTGGCCGAGAATCGAGATGGGCACGGCGAACAGGCGCTTGGCGTAATTCAGCCGGGTAATGTCGCCCGCTCCGCCGGAGGCGAAATAGCGCAGGATCCAGTCATCGGCGGAAACGAGAGACACCCCCAGCATCAAGGGGATGGAAAGCTTCACCCACTCGCGAAATTCAGGATTGCGAAAGTCAAAGTTGAGGCGGTAGGTCAGGCCATCGCGCGCTGCGCCGATTGCGTTGATGAGAAACGGTCCGACGATGGCGCCAAACAGTGCACCGTAGGCCAGCGACGTGATGCCGAACCGGCGTGCACCAAGCACCCCACCCACAATGATGAACAGGTTGTAGAAGATTGGGCTGAAGGCCGGATAGAGGAACATCCGCCGCGAAAAAAGCACCGCCGAAACAATTCCCCCGGCGTAGAAGAAGATCTGGCCGGGTAGCAGAATGCGGGTGAGATGAACGCATAGCTGCAACTGGTCGGCGGAAAAGTGCGGGAAGATGAGCCGCTCCAGTTGCGGGGTAAAGATCTCCAGCAGCACCGTGCCCAGGCACACCACCGCGGTCATGATGGTGATGGTGGAGTTGAACGCGTCCTGCGCTTCTTTGGTCCGTCCCTTCGATGTGTGCCGCGTGTAAATGGAGATGAAAGTGATGGACGCTGTGCCGCCGGCGAGGATGTAGTTGAGGAAGTCCGGCAGGTTGAACGCGCCGACGTAGGCATCGGTACTGAGCCCGGCTCCGAAGGCCCAGGCGATGTACGCCTCACGCAGGTAGCCAATTACCCGCGACAGCATGACGGCCGAAATCATCAGGAGCGTGGCCGAGAAAGCAGTGTGCTGGTGCGATGGCCGCAGGATGCGCAGCAGACGCGCCCAGAAACTGGGGGCTGGGCTTGCGCTGTGGGCGGCCGGAGGCGGCATTCGACTGCGATTTTACACGCTAATGCCAGGGCTTCTGGCGGCCCGACAGTGGCAACCGTGGTGCGGGAATTTTCCAGGCGGCGGCGGTTTGCTTGATACTCTTCTCGGACACCCCACGTCAGACTGTTGTAGCGGGTGCGCGTGCGCTGACCACGGTCCGCTTCCCATGAGAGCTGGAGATCGCAAAAACATTTCCTCGCATCGATCAGTCCAGCCCAGCCGATGGGTTGTGCTCGGGATACTCTTCGCCGCAATCTTCTTTGCTGGTGTTGACGGTTCGGCGCAAAGCGGCGAAACCCTGCTTCGCTACAAACTTCATGCCGGAGACCACCTTGTCTATCGCGAGGTGTTCGAGCGGCAGGGCAAGTCTTCCGACCAAACCTTTCGCACCCGAGCCGTGTTTCGCAACGATGTGGTGGTGCTCGACGAAGCCGGCGGCACGGTGTTGGTAGGCATCCAGCGCAACCGCCAATCGGCAGAGATGCTGGAATATGGCGAGCACGGCAAAGATAAGCTCGCCCAGGGAACTGCGGAATTCAATCAGCGCATGGCGAAGCGGTCGCCGGAGTTTTACGATGCCAATGTTTTCTCCGCGAGTGGTGTTCCGCAAGCTCCGTTGACGACGGTGCGCGAAGCCACCACCAAATTGCTGTATGGAATTCCCGAGATTCTTCCGCTGCCGGCCGGCCCCGCGCAGCCTGGCGCAGAAGCGCAGAGCCGGCCCTCGGGTATTGCCGTCGCTTTGCTTCGCTTCGAGCCAGCTTCGGGAGAAAACTGCGCGATCTTCGCCGATAACGGGTCCCGCGCCGGCATGCACCTGACCTACACCTTCTGCCCGCAGCAGGGCGTGGTGAGCAAGGTCGAGTTCACGGGGGAAGGCCACGAGTTTGGCGATTCCATCATCCGCGAGCACATGACCCTGGAGTTATTGGACGTGCACCGCGGCGAAACGCCGGCATCGTGGCTGGCGGACACACAGGTACAGCAGGGCGCGCTCAGCGCCTATCTCATCGCCGGGATTGCGGCTCCGGCGCCGGATGCACTGGCGGCGCTGTTGCGTACCGGCGTGCCCGAGGTGCAAGCTCTCGCGCTGGCGGTGTATTACCAGAAAAAATTAACTCCGCCGCAGGAATTGCTCAGCCCGTTGCTAAGCAGCCCAAATGCCGAAGTACAGCGTATCGCGGCTCGCTTTGACGAGAGGCCTCCCAAGGAACCGACCGGCTCCTGTTCGCTCCCGCCGCTGCACTATGAGCGACAAAAGCCCGGCACCACGCTAAGAAGCATGACTACCCCGTCGTTCGCCGGCACGCCGTTCATGGTTCACGTGCCCCTGGACTACCGTGGCGACCAGCCTTTCCCGCTCCTGGTGTACCTCAGCGGGGGAGCCGGGCAGGCTTTCGATGCGGCGCTCACCGCGGAAGAAGTTGTGGGCCATTCTGGATTTCTGGCGGTCTACCCGAACGCGGGCGGTGCAATGTGGTGGGAGCAGAAGTCGACCGCCATGGTGCACGATCTGCTTTTGGAAATTCTGCGAACCTACAACGTGGACACTAACCGAGTTTACCTCGCAGGCTACAGCAATGGAGGGAGCGCAGCGTTGTACTTCGGAACCCTGTGGCCCGAGCGATGGGCGGCCATCGCGTCTCAGATGGGCGCGGGAGTGAATTCTCCCAGCGGCGAGACGCTTCCGCTGAAGAACGTTCTGAACGTGCCGATGCTGTTTTTGCATGGCGATAAGGACACGCTGATTCCGTCATCGGCTTCGGTCACCACTTACGATGAATTGCGCGGCCTGCACCCGCGAGTGCCTCCGGAACTGCACATCTTGAAGGGTCGCGGGCACGAGATCACGTTGTCCAGCGATGACGGTCTCACGATGCCGTTCCTGGAACGATTTCGTCGGGAGCCGTTTCCCCGCAACATCGCGATGAAGATTACGAGCCTGACTTATCCCCGGCGTTACTGGGTTGAGGTGCTTGAGAAAGAAGGCGGCGCCGCCGAAGTCGAGGGGCGCATTCTTGCGGATAACACGGTCGAGATCAAGACGAAGAATGTCCGCAAGCTGCGCTTGCTGCTTCGAAAGGAATTGTTCGACACGAGCGGAGCCATTCGGGTACGCGTCAATGGCAGAGAGCAGGCTCCGCGAGGGATGACGAACAGCTGTGCGATGTTTGTTCAGAGCGCAGAAGCGTATGCCGACCCGTTTCTGGCTTACACGGACGAGTGGGTGATTGACGTGGCGAAATAGAAGGGGCATGGCTTTAGCCCTGCCGTAAACAGCAGTTCTTTAAAGGCTGTACAGATTGCTGAAAGAGTTGATTGCGACTAGCTTTGAAGGGGCGTATGTTCAGGTGCGCCGTTACAAGCTCATTATTTCTGTTATCCCGAGCCGGCTTTAGCCGGCGGCAGAAAAGGCGAAGCCCCTCAGGGGCTGAAGCCCGCTTCTGCGGCAGTTCGTACGGCGTGCCTGAAGGCACGCACCTTCAAAGCGTTTCCCATCAGCTACCAAAGGGGCGAATAGTCGGCTTGTCGTGTCTTCGTCTGGGAGCGGATTTTCAGCTGGCGCAACTCTTCCTGGCAAACCGGAACCGCTTTGGCTGGACTGACTCTCAGTAGATCCCGCTGCGGTAGATGACCCACCAGCTAACGAACAGCGCGACGAAGGTCTCGCCCACTCCCCACCCCAGCGGCAGGAAGAACGCACCCAAGCTGAGCAGCGTGAACAATAGCCAGAAGGATTTTTTCTGATCGTCCAAATACGTTATGCTTCCACGCCGGGGAGATTGCCGGCCCGGCGATAGGGTTGCCATCAAGACAGCCCATTTTTCTGATCTCCCACGATTTTAGTGAAAGGCGGCCATGAGCGGATACATTTGGTCGGGTCCGGAAACCTGATTGAAAAGTCGATGGCGGACTGCAACGCACGGTTCGCCGACCCAGGCTACTGGGCGAGTGTTATCACTTTCGGCGCAACCCTGGGGAAGCAAACCAGCGCGTCGCACCCGGGCTCGATTAATCGGCGATCACGGCGTCGACCCGCTCTACCGCCGGAGCCATGCTGGGAACAATCGTCAGGACGTCGGTCTGCACCTTGTCCCACTGCTGAATGAGCAGCCCCTTGGCTTCGAACAGGTTGCGGATCGAGTGCTGGTCCCAGCCCACAACCTCCTCCAGGATGGGAATGAGGATGGCCAGCGCGCTGTCGCTGATGACCGAGCGCTTGGCGATTGGGGCCAGGTATTTGTTCTCGGAGACGGCGATTGTGAATCCGTCACGCCGGTTTACGTGCAGCATGACGTGGATGTCGGAGCTGCCGTCGCCTACGTAGACGATGCGGTCGGGCCCTGTCCTCAAGGTCTCAAGCAGTTGATCGATGACGGCAACTTTTCCATAGCCGGCCGTGACCTGCAGGATTCGCTCGATCTCGCCCTGCTTGTTGTACTCAAACTCTGTGCCGTAGATATGGTCGGCCGGAATAATGCCTTCAAGGGCCGACCGGATTACTTCCACCGGACCAGCGGAGATCACGTAGAAATCAAAGTGATAGCCTTCGACCTCGTCCGACAGGAAGCTATACAGCGAATCAATGTTGGGCTTCAGACGGACGCGCTTGCCCGCCTCATAGAGATGCTCGGGGCGCACTTTCGAGCGAAACTCAGGGTCGTGCAACAGCAAGTAGGCGAGCTCGCCCCCCTGCTGCACCAGGTTCAGTTTCGCCATCCCGGTGGCCTTGCGCTCAAATTCCGCTTCAGAAATACCCAACAGCTCGGCCAAAACGTAGCCCGAGTCGTTAAAGCTCAGGGTCTGGTCAAAATCGCTGGCAAATATATAGCGTTTCTTATGATTTATCTTCTCTATCATGGTCTCTGGTTCGGGTTGATGGTTCTGCTGGTCTAAATTCAAACCCAGCTCCTCTCTAGAAAAATTATGTATGAGATGGGTATTAGATTCCCGCCTTGGTTCAGAGTTGATGAAATTACGATAGATTCTTTGGATAGTTAGTATTTTAGGTGTTTATATGCAGATACAAGTCATCCAGAGCGAAGAATTGGCGGAAGTCGGTACCGTGAAAGGGCGATTATGAAAGCAATATGGCTGGCAGCGGCAGCTCTGACCCTGGCAGGGAGCTGCTGGGCGCAGTCGGGTGCAAGCGACAGCTCGGCCCTGTCGGCCGAGGTGAACGCAGTTTATCCGCAGGTGAAGACGTTGTACGTGGACCTGCACCAGCATCCCGAGCTGTCGGGGCATGAGGTCAACACGGCCGCAACCATTGCGGGCAAGTTGCGAGGGCTTGGCTACGCCGTCACCGAAAAAGTAGGGGGCACCGGGGTGGTCGCTGTCCTGCGCAACGGAGCAGGCCCCACGGTCATGTTGCGCACGGAGCTGGACGCGCTCCCCGTGGAAGAGAAGACCGGGCTTCCCTACGCGAGCAAGGTCACGACCAAGAATGACGCCGGCTTGACGGTGCCGGTAATGCATGCCTGTGGACACGACATCCACATGGCCGCATTGGTGGGCACGGCAGAGATCATGGCCAAGAGCAAAGATCAATGGCACGGGACGCTGATACTGATCGGCCAGCCCGCCGAGGAGACCGTTGGCGGCGCCACAGGCATGCTGGCCGACGGACTGTTTACGCGCTTTCCCAAGCCTGACGTCGCGGTTGCCGTGCACACCACCAATAATTTGCCGGCGGGCAAAGTAGGCATCGCTCCGGAATATGCGCTTTCGAACGCCGATACCGTAAACATCACGATTTATGGCCGGGGAGGCCATGGGGCGCGGCCGGAAACCACGGTGGATCCCATTGTTATCGCCGCCCGCACCATCTTGAGCTTGCAGACCATCGTGTCACGCGAGATCAAGCCGGGCGATCCCGCTGTGATCACGGTTGGCTACATCCAGGGAGGCACGAAGAACAACATCATCCCCGATGAAGTTCACCTTGGCCTCACCGTGCGTTCGTTTACGCCCGGAGTTCGCAAACATTTGCTGGCATCAATCGAGCGTGTCGCCAAGGCGGAAGCCCAGGCAGCGGATGCTCCCAAAGCCCCGCTGGTGCAGGTTACGGAGTCGACGGACGCGCTTTACAACGATCCCAAGCTGGCCGAACGCCTCGGCCAGGTCTTGAGTGATGCACTCGGAGCCGGCAACTTCCAAAAGATGCCTCCGGAGATGGTCTCCGAGGATTTTTCCGCCTACGTGGAGGCCGGTGTGCCTTCGTTCTATTTCCGCCTGGGTGTCGCCGACCCGGCGAAGTTTAAAGAGGCGGCAACCAGTGGTGTGCCGCTTCCTTCAAATCATTCACCGTACTTTGCCCCCGACATGGAGCCCAGCCTGAAAACTGCGATGGAGTCTGAGGTGGTGGTGCTGCGGAACTTGATGCCCGCCGGCGGCGGTGCCGGTCTGCCATGAATCGCCGGCTTCGTGGTATGCGGTGATGAAGGGCGGCCCACATCTGCTGAAGAGTCGAGACTACCCGAACTCAAGTCCATCCGAATTTGCGCTGCCGATCTTCGCCTGTTTTGATATCCTCCGCAAGGACGATTTCAGGACCGGCAGGAAACATCCATAATGAAGATTCTTATGCTCACCACGGACCCGGAGCTGGCTCTTTTGCGCCAGCGCGCCTTAGAGTCCGCCGGCCACTCGGTAGTAACCATCATCAGCGAAAAAGAAGCACTCGAGGCGCCGGCTAAGCAAGGACCGGTGGATCTCGTCCTGGTCTGTCACCGCCTGCCCGATGCGACGGCGAGAAAGGTGATCCGTCTTTTCCACGAGCGCCAGCCGGAGGGCAAAATCGTGTACATCGTCCATCTTTACGGCGAGTGGCCCGAGGTGGAGGCCGACCGCTACGTGGTAGGGGCCGACGGACCGGACGCGCTGCTGCGCGTAATCAGCGAAACCGGTCCGCAAGCGACGGCCTGATTACTTGGCCGAACCGTCAGCCTGAAACAAGCCGATGATATTTCCCTCCGTGTCCTGGCAATATGCGACATAGCCAACGTTAGGAATCGACATTTTGGGCGTCACCACTTTGCCGCCGTGACTCTCCACCTTGGCGGCGTATTCGTCGACCGAACTCACTCCAATCGAATTCACGGTGCGGGGCGCAGAGTCTTTGTTGCGCAAGACGGCGCCGTCTATGCCGGGCTCCGGCGCCGAGCCGGTTTTCATCAGCCAATATTCCATCGGGCCGCCCCAATTCTGCGCTTCCCACCCAAAGACGCTCTTGTAAACTCCACCGCGCGGGCTGTGTCCACCGCGCCCAACTCAAAATGTACGACGCGATTCATGGTTCCTCCGTAAGCGTCGCGTTGTTATGACGGATTCGCAGCGGGCTCGCGAATTAGACGTGCGGATCGGCGCCGGGGCGCGCCGATTTGCAACACAAGTTTCCGCCTGCCTTCTGCCCGGTTCGTGAGTGGGGCGGTTACCACTAAAGTTAGCGGCAGCTTGGACGATTTAAACTGCAACTTGTGCGAAAGTGTGCTACAAACACTGCACTACTTTCGGTGCGCGGGACGTCTAAAACGTGGCCAGAAGAAGAATTTCCAGGGAACGGGGTTCGGGCCAAGGGTCGAACCGGGTGAGGTGCGAAGTGGACATGGTTACGGTCGCTGTGGTGGGTGTGATTGTCGTCAGCTATTTGATTGGTGCGTTAACCAGCTCGGTGGATACCGAGCGGGAACTGCCGCACCGCTACTAGACTAGAGTGGGTCTGCAAGGCGAACACGAATTCCTGTGGATTTCTCCGCGTTTCTTCGTTGGCTTCCTGCCTCTCAGATAAAATGATGCTCGCCGGACTCTGATTTCTCGTAGTGTCCCCATATGACCCACGCCTGGCACGATATCTCTCCGGGGGCTGACCTGCCGCGGGAGTTCTACGCGGTCATCGAAATTCCCTTCGGCTCCAGCGTCAAGTACGAACTCGACAAACAGAGCGGGCTGATCAAGCTCGATCGCGTGCTCTACTCCGCGGTTTATTATCCGGCTAACTATGGCTTCATTCCGCAAACGCTGGCGGAAGACGACGATCCGCTCGACGTGCTGGTACTTTGCCAGGAAGCGGTAGTGCCGCTTACGTTGATTCACGCCCGTGCCATCGGATTGATGACCATGATCGACTCCGGCAAGAAGGACCACAAAATCATTGCGGTCGCGACCCAGGACCCGGAGTTCAATTCCTACATGGAAGCCGGGGAGATGCCGGAGCATCGGCTGAGCATGTTGCGCCGGTTTTTCCTCGACTACAAACAGCTCGAGGGCAAGGCCGTCGAGGTGGATGCAATCCAGCCCGCGGCGCACACCTTCCCGGTGATTGAGGACGCGCTGGCGCGCTACAGCCAACATCGGCGCCAGGGATTTGGCAAGGAACACTAAGACCGCGGCTTCCTGAACGAGCGTATAATTGCGTCAGCGGGGTTATCGCCCACGGGTTTCCCTCCATCGCCTTCCGTTGCCAAAGAAGGCTTACTCTTCAGCCCTCCTTACAAGCGTACTTCCACGACGGTTGTGACTTTTGCCGGGGACGGCGCAAGAATCGTAAGAAGCAGAATGATCGCGCTGGAAGAAATAGCCGGGTAAACACGCTTCACGAAATGCGATTTAAAAATTCACGGAGGAACGATGACCACCACACCGCAATCTCTGCCCGCTCCGAACGTTCAGCTCAGCCAAATTCTGGAAAGCGCTGTGGTCCTGAACTGGAGTGACCTGGTGCCGGCAGCAACCGGCGGCCTACTGCAGATCGAGTATCACGTCGGCGGCGAGCGTACCGTGGACAGCCTGAAGATGTGGTGCAACACCGCGCGCGGATATTGGAGCCTGATCTGCGATTACTCCGTGAATCCCGGGTGGGCGAATGGTCCGCGTTTCAGCAACGGCTTTCATTCCCGCAAACTGGGACGGCTTCTGGAGTCGATCATGCTGAATCAGAATCTGTTCCAGCACGCTTCCGAGGTCAACAGCAACGTGGTAATCCAAGTTGGCCCACCCACGCCGGAAGAAGTTGCCGCCGCAGAACTGCAAATGGCGGAGGCTTTTCCCCCGCCTGTACCCATATTGCGCAAAGTGGCGCCGCGCTTGCAGGTTAGAGTTGCGGCACCGGTGTTGCTGTAAAAAGTACGGCCTATACAGATTGTCATCGTCGGCCGGCTTTGGTCTCAGACACGCTGGCGTGAAACGCCTGCGGCCTACGACCTCTGGAGTGGAAGCGCGAAACCCCTTGTGCTAGGATTCTAGGTTCGTTCACCATGTGCAGGCCGGCATGGTGCCCCGCCTTTTTGCCTCACCGGCAACCTCGGGGTTGTACCAGCACGAAAATCTCGTGCCACTGAGGAACATTGTCTCTGAGCGCCAGGTGGAGCTGCCGTCACACGGTATGGCCACGGCTCACTCGAAGGAGTCCTAGTGAAGAATTACGAAGGCGCAAACATCCGCAATGTCGCCCTGGTTGGGCATTCACATTCAGGAAAAACGTCCCTCGCGTCCTCCTTGCTTTTTACCGCCGGCGCCACCCAGCGCTTTGGCCGCGTCGATGAAGGCACCACCGTCACCGATTACGACGATGAAGAAATTTCGCGGGCGATGTCCATTGCCGCGGCTACCGCTTACGTCGAGTGGGGCAAGACCAAGATCAACCTGATCGACACCCCCGGCTTCAACATGTTCATCCACGAAGCCGAGATGACGTTACCGGCGGTAGAAGCCGCCCTGGTGGTGGTGGACGCGGTCAGTGGCGTGGAGGTGGTGACCGAACGTATTTGGCAGTACTGCGATAAGTTCGCGCTACCGCGAGTTATCGTGTGCACCCGCACCGATCGCGAGCGCGCCGACTTCAACCGCGTGATGGAGTCGCTGACCTCCGCCTTTGGACGTACGGTTGTCCCTGTGCAACTGCCCATCGGCTCGGAGAAGAGTTTCAGCGGTGTCGTGGACCTGGTTAAGATGCAGGCTTACACCTACGAAATGGGTGGTAACGGCAAATCGACGGTCGGCCCCATCCCTGCCAACATGGAGGAGCAGGCCAAGGCAGCGCACGAGCGGCTGGTGGAGCTGGTGGCGGAAGGCGACGATGCGTTAATGGAGGAGTTCTTCGACAAGGGCACGATTGCCGAAGAGCATATTGTCGCCGGGCTGCACAACGCGATTCGCGAAGACAAAATCTTCCCGGTACTCTTCGCGTCTGGTTTGGGCAACATCGGCAGCGACGAGGTGCTCGACTTCATCGTCGATTATCTGCCGACAGCAGCGGAGCGCGGCGAGGTGAAGGCGGCTGCAACGGCCAATAACGGGGAGCCCGCGACCCGCAAGGTCAGCGACACGGAGCCGCTCTCGTTGTTCGTGTTCAAGACCATCAGCGATCCATTCTCGGGACGCATCTCCTTCTTCAAGGTTTATTCCGGCGTGCTGAAGAACGATGCGACGGTGCAAAACTTCAGCCGTGGCAGCGCGGAGAAATTCGCGCACCTTTCGATTATGCAAGGTAAGACCGCGGTCCCGGTCAACGAGCTGCACGCCGGAGACATCGGCGCAGTTGCGAAGTTGAAGGACACGTTGACGGGCGACACCCTGGGCGACAAGGGCGCTCCCATCCAGTATCCACAGGTTACGTTCGCGGAGCCGGCCATAACCTTCGCCATCGAGCCTAAGACCCGCGCCGACGAAGACAAGCTGAGCAACGGTATCCACAAGCTGATGGAAGAAGACGCCATGCTGCGTTTCTTCCGCGATGCCCAGACCAAGGAGTTCCTGATCGCCGGCACCGGTCAGCAGCACATCGAAGTCATTGTCTCCAAGCTTAAGAACCGCTATCACACTGAGGTAAACCTAAAGGCCCCCAAGGTTCCCTACCGCGAAACCATTCGCGGCAAGGCTGACGTCCAGGGTCGCCACAAAAAGCAGAGCGGCGGACACGGCCAGTTTGGCGACTGCAAGATCAAGATGGAGCCCATGCCGCGCGGCGGAAACTTCGAGTTCGTCAACGAGATCTTCGGCGGTGCGATTCCCAAGAACTACATTCCCGCTGTCGAAAAGGGCATCGTCGAAGCTGCGCAACGCGGCTTCTTGGCTGGCTTTCCGGTAGTCGACTTCCGCGTCATCCTCTACGACGGTTCGTATCACGACGTCGACTCTAACGAATTGTCGTTCAAGACCGCGGGCCGAATCGCCTTCCGCAAAGCCATGGAACAGGCCAAGCCCACGCTGCTGGAGCCCATCATGAATGTCGAGATCACCATCCCAGACGAATTCGCCGGAGCCATCATGGGTGACTTGAACAGCCGTCGCGGACGCATCCAGGGTATGGACAACAAGGCCGGCAAGACCGTGGTCAAGGCCGTGGTTCCCATGTCGGAAATGTTGACCTACGGCACCGATCTCACCTCGATGACTCAGGGCCGCGGCAGTTTTTCGATGGAGATGGACCACTACGATTTCGTACCCGCGCTGCAGCAGGAGAAGATTATAGCGGCCGCCAAGGCCGAGCGCGGCGAAGAGGTCGAAGTGGAAGACTAGGGCTACCGCACTTTGCACTCCCAATCCAGGCGGAGTAACAGAATTCACAATGTTTCTGTGCTCCGCCTTTCTTCTTTGGCGCGATAATGTTGGTATGCGGCGCTGGATTTTCATCGCGGCGTTGAGCGTGGCTTTGCTCGCGATTCCTCTTTGGGCGCAACGAGGAGGCGCGGGCGGCGGACACGGCGGCACGGGAATGGGTGGCGGACACGGCTATGCGGGTGCTTCCCATAGCGGACCCGCGGGAGGCGGCTACCACGGTGGCGGATCGTGGGGAGGCGGCTATCACGGCGGTGTCTGGCACGGCTCTTATCCTGGACATTATCCCCACTACCCCGGCCACACTCCGTATTACGGATGGCGCTACCCCTGGGGCTACTATGGAGGTTGGTACGGATACCCCTGGGTCTCGTTCGGGTACGGCGGCTCCGGATGGTATGACGGGGATTACTCCTACCCGGCGCAGGGTTATGTAGCGCAGAGCTATCCCGCTTACGTTTACGTTTCTCCTGACAACGGCGACGCCTCGACCTACGACCAGCAGCAAGAAATCGACCGGCTCAACAATGAAGTAGATCACCTGCGTGCCGAGCGTGAAGCCGGAACTTCCGGCGACTATGCGCCCCAGCCCGCGAAGCCTGAAATCCACGCGAGTACCGTGCTGGTCTTTCGCGATGGCCATAGCGAGGAAATTCAGAACTACGCTATTGCCGGCAAGACCTTGTGGGTCTTCACCGAGCAACGCGCCCGCAAAATTCCCATCACGGAGCTGAACCTTCCCGCTACAACGAAAGCGAACGAAGCCCGCGGCGTCGACTTCCGCCTGCCGTCGCCATAAGACGGCAAACGTAGTCCCAATACTGTTTTGGCTGTGGGGGAACGCGCAGATCCACCGCCCGCCGGAAAAGCGAAAGGGCCCTGTAATCCCATCTGCAATTCATCTCGGAACTTTCTTCTAACAATCCCCGTACCTCACGGTGTAAGCGATTTCCGGTATGCGCGGGCAGCGCGACAAGAAATGAGGCAGGCGATGGATGGACAGATTGTTGGTCTGGTGGCAGTAATCATGGTCTTCGGGATTCCCATTGCGGCGATGTACACCTATTACCGCGTGCGCAGGCTGCGCAGCGAAGAGCGCATGGCCGCGCTGGCGCGCGGTTTGACCATTCCGATGGAGCCCGAGCTTTCTCAGGCGGCGCGGTCGCGGCGGGCGGGCATTCTGCTGGTTAGCGCGTCTCTTGGCTATGCGATTGCATTTTCGCTGATTGCGCGCGTCGAACCCGATGCCTGGGTCGCGGCAGCGTTCGGCGTGATTCCGTTTGCGGTTGGACTCGGGTTCTTTCTGGATTCGACCCTGGTGCGGCGTGATCTGCGCGCCTCGTAAGGCGACGCCGACAAGTCGACAAAAGGGCAGGCCGCTAGGCCCTGCCCTTTGCTTCACCCAATTGCTAACCGCGACCGCTATCTGCGAACAGCACCTCCCCGTTGCAGCCGGTCTTCGACTCCCAGCGAGCAATCGGGATTCACGTTCTGGATGTAGATATCGTTCTCGCCAGCGCGGTCATCCTCCCAAGTCAGCGCCGCCAATCCGGACGATGCAATCCCGGCCGCCAACCTCGATTTGTCCGCGGAAGCCGACGATACCGGGAATTGCGAGCATACCGTCGAGCTGTCGCCAGCCAGCTTTGTTGCCTGGATGGTTCCCGTCCCGAAGCCGGGCTGATCGAACCAAAAGACCAGTGCTCCGGTACCGATCTGTACGTTCTGCACGAATATCTCTGAATCGGAGCCGAGAGGCACGATGGTCAATCCGTTGTCAGTCCACTGCCGGGCCCCAGTTGAATTGAACTTTTGCCCCGAGACTCCATTCAGCGTCTGGAACTGGTCTTCCTCCGTCCAGAACAGGAAGGTCTCCTGGGTTGACGGCCGGTACGAGACGGAAGGCGAGACCCTGATGTTGGGTGAGCTGGTTGAGCCTACAGAACCGTTATGTCCGAAGGCCTCGGTTCCATCCGACAAAATGTGCTGCGCATAAACTTGCAGGCTCGGACTGTTGCTGTACCACGAGAACACCGCGCCACCGGAGCCGTCGGGAACGAAGTAGGGGAACTCGCCGAACTGCAACGAGCCGCCATCGAACACCTTGACGTGTCCCGCGCCCCACAGCAGATGTCCGGTAGACGACACTTTGTTGGCGTAGAGGTAAGCATTGCTGCCGAAGCCATGATTGCGGACCCAGGACACGATGACCGACCCGTCATCGGCGGCGTGCAGATCGGCCAGCGAGTAATTAAAGCCCGACTCGCTGATGGTGATGCCATAGTCGAATGCCGTCGCTCCTATCCATTGCGGATTGCCGTTGGCGTCGAGCTTCTGCAGCATGACGTTGCTGTCTGAGGTCCAGGCCACAACAATTCCGCCATCCGTGGTTACGGTTACCTTCGGCGCCGCGTGAAAGTTCGGGCCCCAGGTCAACGCTATTCCGTTGGGTCCCCACAGAGGCTGGCCTGTCGGGCTCATCTTGGCGGCAGTCACCTGCGGGTTGTCAGGATCTTTGCGGTCATCGAGAAACGCGAGCAAGGCATTGCCTTGCGCGTCAATCGCGAGACCGTAGTCCTCGGTTGAACTCAAGGTCAGTTTCGCGACCTGGACGCCGTCGTGCTGAAACTGCTCAAAACCATTCGCGTTGAGCATCTGGTAGTAAACGTCGTAACCATTCGGCGGCGGGTCGTTAGGATTGTTATTGAACCAGCTCACATACCAACTGTTGTTCGGCAAGGGAAGCAACTTCGGCTGCACTTGGTCGGCGCCTGGGATATTCGAAAGCGCCAGATTCTGATTTGGATCGGAAGACCACTGGGCCCACGCGCTGGTGGCGAGTATGAGTCCAAACGCGAGCATTGCGAAAATACGAACAGCGTATTTCATGAGAGGCTCCTTAGTTCTGAGAGAACCTCCGCATTTTACATAGGAACCGTCGTGAAGTCGCGAAGCCAATCGCGCCCGCCAAGCGATCTTGCCTGAATGTTCAATTCCTGCCAGAGATCGGTCGCAGCGCTCGGGCAGTGACACTTCGGCCAGGATTATTCATGGGCGTACCAGGCCTTGAAAGGGCGCCCCTTCGTACCGCCTACTCTTCTGCGCTTGGCTTCATCCGTCCGCTGCGCAGATAGCGATTGTGCCATCCCAGTGACTCGCCCAGCAGATGCGGAGTGTGCCGACCATACGACAGGCGTTCGGCGCGGCTGAGGTAATCGACCAGCAGCGGCTTGTAGTCTGGTGAGGCGCACTTCTCGATAATCAGATGGGCGCGCTGCCGCGGTGACAATCCGCGCAGGTCGGCGAGTCCCTGCTCGGTCACCACCACCTGCACATCGTGCTCGGTGTGGTCCACATGTGAGGCCATCGGCACGATCGTCGAGATGGTGCCCTTCTGCGCCGTCGACGGCGCCATGAAGATCGAAAGGTATCCGTTGCGTGCGAAGTCACCGGAGCCACCGATACCGTTCTGAATCCGCGAGCCCATGACGTGCGTCGAGTTTACGTTGCCGTACATGTCGGCCTCGATCATGCCGTTCATGGCGATCACGCCCAGCCGTCGAATGATCTCCGGATGGTTGGAAATCTCCTGCGGCCGCAGCACGATCTGCTTGCGATAGCTGGCCATGTCGGCATTGACCTCGGTCAGCATCTCCGGGCTGAGCGAAAACGCGGTCGCCGACGCTGCCGTCAGCTTGCCCGATTTCAGCAGGCGGATCATGCCGTCCTGGATAACTTCGGTGTACGAGGTCAATCCTTCAAATGGTCCCTCTTCCAATCCAAAGAGCACCGCGTTAGCGATGTTGCCTACGCCCGACTGCAGCGGCAGCAGCGTCTCGGGCATGCGGCCTTTCTTCACTTCCCAGGCGAGAAATTCCAGAATGTGTCCAGCGATGCGGCGCGATGCCTCGTCGGGCGCCTTGAACGCGCTGTTGCGATCGGGTGAGTCGGTGAGCACCACCGCTACGACTTTGTCCGGCGGCACCTCGAGATAGGGGCTGCCGATGCGCTGCCCTGTACTCGTCAGAGGAATGGGTCCGCGATTGGGCGGCGGCTGCAGACCGTAGTAAATGTCGTGCATGCCTTCCAGCGCTTCGGGCTGCCACGAATTGACTTCGATGATCACATGCTCGGCTTGCTCAATCCACGTCTTGTTGTTGCCCAGCGACGAACTCGGAACCAGGCGGCCGTCCTCGAGCACGGCGGTGACCTCGATCAGCGCCATGTCAAGCTTCCCGAGGAAGCGGTGACGTAAGTTCGATTGTGTAAAAAGCGAGAGGGTGTAAGTTGGCTTTGCCTTAGCAAGCAGAAGCCATTCCTGAAAAGGAGACTTACACCCGATGGCGAAGGTAATACCGATCACGGAGCATTTCCAACATTTTCTGGCGGAGATGAAGGAGACTTTCTGGGGCGATCTGTACGGCCAGACGAAGCTGGCATGGCAGCAGTTTTTCGAGCAGGAGTCGGAGCGGCAGCGGGACCGCTTTTCCGGCTGGCGGGCGGTATGAACGGCGGCGAGGGCGGCGGCGCGTCTATCGCAACGGCTACTACGAGCGGGATTTCGTGACCCGCTTGGGCACGATGCGGCTGCGCATCGCGCGCACCCGGGAGCAAGAGCTTTCTGCCGGCGGGGCTGAGAGCGCTTTCAGCGGCGGGCGGAAGAAGTCTCGATGCTGATCCGGGAAGCCTTTCTGCGCGGCATCTCGACCCGGCAGGTGGGGCGGGTGGTGGCCACACTGACGGGCGAGGTGGTGAGCGCGCAGACGGTGTCGAAGCTGACCCGCGATCTGGACGAGGCGGTGCGCCAGTTTCATCAGGCGCAAGTTGAGCGACGACTATGCTTACTTGTTTCTGGATGGGGTGAGCTTGCGGGTGCGGCGGCCGGCGGGACGCAAGCGGGTGCAGATGCTGGTGGCCTATGGGGTGCGGCGCGACGGCACCCGCCATCTGCTGGCCTTTCTGCGCAGCCAGGGAGAAAGCCAGGCGGACTGGGAAGGACTGCTGCAAGGATCTGTACCGGCGCGGGCTGGAGGGCGAGCATCTGGCGCTGATCATCACCGATGGCTGTGCGGGTTTGGCGGCGGCGATTCCGTACGGTGTATCCGCGGGTGCGGCATCAGCGCTGCTGGGTGCACAAGATGCGCAATATTCTGGAGAAAGTGCGCAAGGCGCGACTACGAGCGAGGTGAAAGCCGGAGCGCAGGCCATCTATCGGGCCGAAAGTCGGAGCCAGGCCGAAGCCGCGTTCCGCCGCTTCCGCGCGCGCTGGCGCGGGACTATGCGCAGCGATGGTGAGGCGGCTGGAGCAGCGATCTGCCGGAGCTGCTGTCCTTCTTCGCTTTCCCCGGCACCTGTGGCGCAAGCTGCGGACCACCAACGTGATCGAGCGCTGCTTCGTGGAAGTGCGCCGGCGAACTCGGCCCATGGTGTGCTTCGTGAACGTGGAGAGCGTGGACCGCATCATCTACTCCATCTTCCAGAGATTCAACCTGGAATGGAAAAACCGCACCCTCAACCTATTTACACAAGCAGCTTGACATCACCGAGGAAGCCGTACTCCACAAACTGCGCCACGTGGCTCAGGTGGATGTCCATGTACTCCATCTCGCCGGCATTGATGCGCTTGCGCGTCTCTGGATCGGATTGGTACGGAAGCCGCAGATGAATGCCGCCTGCCATGGCGAGCGCGCCGTCGAGCTCGGGCCCAGTGGAGGCGCCGGTAAAAATGCTGACCTGAAACTTCTGGCCGCGCAGGTTGGCGTCGGAGATGCGGCGCGCCAGCGCCAGCGGCACCGCCTTCGGATAGCCGGAGCCGGTGAATCCGCTCATGCCAATCTGGTCGCCCGAGTGGATGAGGGCGGCCGCTTCTTCGGCGCTCATGATGCGGCTGGCCAGAGTGGGGTTCAGGACACGCGAATTCGTGGAGACAGCGGCGGTAGACATAGTATGAGTGCCTCTCAGTTCATAAAAAGTCGAGGATCTAACTCATCACGATAGGTGGAGGGATGAGCCAGGGTCTGTGAGTTGGGTCACAACGTGAATGTCAAGGGAAGCGCGCTGGCGAGTTGTCTTGCCCCTGAGAGAAGCTCTGATTAAGAGTCGAAGCTTTGAAGGGGACGGCCTTCGGATTGAAGGGAGACAGCCTTTAGCCCGTCCGTAAGTGCATAGAAGCGGCAGGGCTCGGACCGTAGGGCTTTGAATTGACCTACTCAGAGACTCCTTAGGGAGTATCAGTCCGGCCTCTGGTGCGCTTTTGATCGATGCGATCATTCGGCGCTTTCTGCGACGAAAGGGGAGCTGACGTCTAATCGGCTTAGGAATCAATGAAGTGCCAAATTGGCACTAAGATGTTAGTCGCAAGTGCACGTTTAGGGTACATTACAGACACACCATAATGCCAATTGCCGCGCATTAGAGGCCCGTAGCGCGACGTTATGCCTCTCGGGCGACCTTGGGGTGCCTCAAAGCTTCCGAGGCCCTGTAATGGCTTCTAAACGCAAATGCAGCGGTTTCCCACTTTGGGACGTCACGAGGTGGCTGAGCTCGCCTCTCGAGGTGTTCATATCGTTGTACAGGCGCCGAGATGCGTGGCAGCCGACTCAGGCCTGCGTGATGCGGTGGCAAGCCTCCTGGAGCTTGATTCCGTCTGCCAGCGTCGCAGGTGCCTGCAATGACCTCAGTCCCGCACAGCGGGACGGCTCAGGATAGCCCAGCGTGAAACGCTGGGGAGCGGCGTTATGTAGAGACACAAGCCCCGGAAGGGGCGACAGACAATCGGCCAGACGCGTATCGCGGATCGTATTGCATACCCGTTACGCAACAACGCCGCAGATTATTGCTCGAAATTCCATTTATGGTGGTGACCTGCCCCATATACTTGTTTCGGTTTGCCATAGCCGGATGCCTGCAATGACCTCAGTCCCGCACTGCGGGACGGCTCAGGATAGCCCAGCGTGAAACGCTGGGTGGCGGCGTTATCTAGAGATACAAGCCCCGGAAGGGGCGACACGGGCAGATGTGCGGACCGTCACCGACCAACGCAGACGACCAAATTATCGTTGGGCCATGTCCCACACCCATGCCTCCGTTCTGGTGCATTGTGTCTTTAGCACCAAACAGCGTGCCAATCTCATCCGCGACCCCGAGGCATTATGGCGTTATCTCGCGGTCATTGCGCACGACAAGAAAATCGCGCTGCTTGCCGCCGGGGGGACGGCAAATCATGTTCACCTGCTGCTGGCGGTTCCACCGGTTTTGCCGCTCGCCACGGCCTTGCGAGAGCTGAAGGCGCACAGCTCGCGATGGATGCGTGAGCATGGGCAGCGGTTCGCGTGGCAGGAAGGATACGGGGCGTTCAGTGTAAGTCAATCACAGCGGCAAACGCTGATGGATTACATTGCCGGCCAGGAGAAGCACCATACCAAATGGACTTTCGAGGAGGAGTTCATGACGCTGTTACGCAAATCGGGTGTCGAGTACGATCCGCGGTTTGTGTTTGGATGAACGGCCCCTGCCGGGCGCGGATTTTGCAACACGCTTACCCAGCGTTGCACGCTGGGCTATCCTGGTCGTCCCGCAAGCGGGACTCGGAGGTTGAGGGAGAATGTCAGACCATGACACCTCAAAGAGTCGGAATCTAGCCGCTTTATTTCGTATGTTTGGGAGATGTTCACTCCGATGTTGTGCTCGATCATCAACTCGGCAAGCTGCGCACCGTCAACCAGAACGATTCGCTAAGCGATCTGCCGCACATACTCGAGAGCATCTTGTGTGAAGGATGAGGTTGAAGTTAATACACCCTGCGTAGCCCTGACCACCACTCGAAGGCTGCCCGAAAAGGCTTGAACAACGGCCGCATACGGACCCGCCAGGTGTAGCTTTACATAAACGAGTCCGATGCGAGGCGTCGGTCGTGCTTGACGATCACCGTCAATTCGGCCATCAACCGACCTTACAACTGCTTTGCCGGCATCCTGAACGGAACCGCCGTACCCCATAGCGACTAGAAGTTCAATGAAGACTTCCTCGAAGAAAGACGGGAACGCCTTATTTACAGCTTCGAGAACATCGGTCGCTAAAATAATCTTGCAGCACACTTCTGGTATGCGTTCGCAAGGTGTTCCTCCGGGGTTTACGTTTTTTATGTCTCCCCCTGGTTCGTCCTGGCCGTCCTTCTGAAGCTTTTTGGAAAGCGACATATCCAGGATACACGGACAGATGCTTTATCGTGGGCTTCGGGACATCGAGCGATCAAAAGCACCCTGGCCTCGACCCGGGATATTGAAAAGTCCGCGCTTGATTCGATGGAGAGCCCCAGCCTTCGCGAGGTAAACCAACTCCAGGCAATTCTATTTGCCAAAAACCGTGAGCTGCTGGAGATCATTCGCAAGAATTCACCGGGAAGCTAATCCCTAGCCACGAACTGGCAACACAGCTGTCGAGAGCCCAATACCATCGACGGCCAGCCGCAACACCGGAAGAAAATGGAGGTAGTACGGGATGGTCATATTGGTCTCGCGACCAAAGTGATCGGGAAAACGCTCAATTATGCAGGAATAGATGGACTACCAGCGTTCGTTGGCGGTGGTACATGGAGCAAGCTGCGTAGAAAGCCCCGCCCAAGCTGAGCTGGCCGGGGCCACGATTCTAATTGCTGGTAGCTAGTTGTTAATTGCTCGCTGCCTTACCCCAGCAACCCCCGCAACACATACTGCAAAATCCCGCCGTGCTGGTAGTACTGCACTTCCTGCGGAGTGTCGATGCGCACCGTGGCGTCGAACTCCGTCACCGTGCCGTCGGCTTTTTTCGCGCGCACCTTCACCGTCTTGCCCGGCGCAAAATTCTTCAGCACATGCGTCAGGCCAACGATGTCGAACTCTCCTCGCCGGTCAGGCCGTTGGTCTCGGCGGTTTCGTCGTCGAGGATACTGCAGCGGCAGGATGCCCATGCCCACCAGGTTCGAGCGATGAATGCGCTCGAAGCTTTCGGCCAGCACCGCGCGCACGCCCAGCAATCTCGGGCCTTTCGCCGCCCAATCGCGCGATGAGCCCGAGCCGTATTCCTTGCCCGCCAGCACCATCAGCGGCATGCCCTCCGCGCGATACTTCTCCGACGCCTCGAAGATCGAACATCTCTTCGCCGTCGGGCAGGTGGCGAGTGAATGCGCCCTCGCGTTCCGGCACCAGCTTGTTGCGCAGGCGCACATTGGCGAAGGTGCCGCGCATCATGACTTCGTGATTGCCGCGGCGCGATCCGTAGGAGTTGAAGTCCGCCGGCTGCACGCCGTGCGCGATGAGGTACTGTCCCGCCGGGCTGTTCGGCTTGATGGATCCGGCCGGCGAGATGTGATCGGTGGTGACGCTGTTGCCGAGATAGCAGAGCACGCGTGCGCCGGAGATGTCTTTCACCGGCGCAGGCTTCTTCGGCATGTTGTCGAAGTAAGGGGGATTTTTTACGTAGGTCGAGTTCTCCTGCCACGCAAAGGTCTCTCCCTCCGGCACCTGCAGACTGCGCCAGCGTTCGTCGCCCTCGAAAACTTTGCTGTAGGCTTTTTGGAACATGTCGCCGGTGACATACTTTGCGACACGTCGTTTACTTCCTTCGTGGTCGGCCAGATGTCCTTCAGGTAGACCGGCTTGCGCTTGCCATTGCTGCTGAAGCCCAGCGGCTCGTTGTACATGTCGATGTCGATGCGGCCGGCAAGCGCGAAGGCCACCACCAGCGGCGGCGACATCAGGTAGTTGGCGCGAACTTCGGAGTTGATGCGGCCTTCGAAGTTGCGATTGCCGCTGAGCACCGACGCGACCACCAGGTCTTTCTCGTCGATCGACGTCCGAGACTTCCTGCGGCAGCGGGCCGGAGTTGCCGATGCACGTGGTGCAGCCGTAGCCGACGAGGTTGAACTTCAGCTTCTCGAGATACGGCATCAATCCCGATCGCGTGAGGTAATCGGTGACGACCATCGATCCCGGCGCGAGCGAAGTCTTCACCCACGACGGTACCGATCAGTCCCTTCTCGACGGCCTTCTTCGCCAGCAATCCCGCTGCGACCAGCACCGACGGGTTCGAGGTGTTGGTGCAACTGGTGATGGCGGCGATCACCACGCTGCCATGGTTAAGCGCCTTGTTCGAGCGCACGTGTTCTTCCACCACATCCTGCTGCGAATCCATCCCCGCCGGATGTCCGCCCTCACCTTCCCAGCGCGGCTTCCTGCTTCGGCGGGACCTTCTGACCCGGCTTGAGCAGACTGGGCAATGCCTGCTCGAATGACTTCGCCGCCGCCGACAGCGCCACGCGGTCTTGCGGACGCTTCGGTCCGGCAATGCTGGGCTCGACCGTGGCAAGATCGAGTTCCAGCACGTCGGTATACTCCGCCTCCGGCGTGTCGGCGGTGTGGAACAGGCCCTGCTCCTTGAAATAGGCCTCGACCAGGCGACCTGCTCTTCGCTGCGTCCGCTGAGCCGCAGATAGCGCAGCGTCTCCTCGTCGACCGGGAAGATGCCGCAGGTCGCGCCATATTCCGGCGCCATGTTGGCGATGGTGGCGCGATCGGCGAGCGGCAGGTCGTGCAGGCCGGGGCCGAAGAATTCCACGAACTTGCCGACCACGCCTTTCTTGCGCAGCATCTCGGTGACGGTGAGGACCAGGTCGGTCGCGGTCGAGCCTTCGCGCAGTTGGCCCTTCAGGCGCAAGCCGACAACCTGCGGGATCAGCATGGACACCGGCTGTCCCAGCATCGCGGCTTCGGCTTCGATTCCGCCGACGCCCCAGCCGAGCACGCCCAGGCCGTTGATCATCGTGGTGTGCGAGTCGGTGCCGACCAGCGTGTCGGGATAAGCCAGCGGCTTGCCGATTCGCCCTTCGCTCCGACAAACACCACGCGCGCCAGGTACTCCAGGTTGATCTGGTGCACGATGCCGGTATCGGGCGGCACGATGGCGAAGTTCTTGAACGCGGTCTGTCCCCAGCGCAGAAACGCATAGCGCTCTTTGTTGCGCTGGAACTCCAGTTCGGCATTGAGTCTGGAAAGCCTGCGGCGTGCCGAACTCATCGACCTGCACCGAGTGGTCGATCACCAGCTCCGCCGGTTGCAGCGGATTGATCAGCTTGGGATCGCCGCCCAGCGCTTTCATGGCGTCGCGCATGGCGGCCAGATCGACCACCGCGGGCACGCCGGTGAAATCCTGCAGCAGCACGCGGCTGGGCATGAAGGCGATTTCTTCCGCGGAACGCTCTTGCCCGTCCACGAGGCGAGCGCGCGCACGTCGTCGGCCTTTACCGATTTGCCGTCTTCGCGGCGGAGCAGGTTCTCCAGCAGAATGCGGAGCGAGTAAGGCAGGTGCTGCGACCGCGCAGCCGTGCTTTTCCAGTGCGTCAAGACGATAGATTTCGAATTCCCGCTTACCCACGCGGAGGATGGCGCGACTGCTGAAGCTATTCATGGATGAGTCCCTTCTATATTGAGCAGCGGTATCAGGGCGCGGATTCCAACAATGCGGAACTAATCATCTTAAATCGTCGGAAGGGACAATAAGATAGTCGCTGTCACTGGACGGGAAAGGCCGCCGGTCGCTCCGGCGTCTTGGCAGCGGCGAACCGGCTGAATAAACTACTTGCGGCGAAAGTTAGTCGATCGGAGGTCTTATGGCGCATGTGCAGATTACTTTGCTGGAAGGCCGCACCGTCGAACAGAAGCGCCGCGCAGTAAAGCGTATCACCGAGGTTTTATGCAAAGAATTGAATGTTAAGCCAGAAAAATTGACCATCGTATTTGTCGAGGTCCCACTCACAGTAACGCGCGCAATGGTACTCTCCTGTCGGACCGGACAGATATTAAGTGACTCCGGCTTCGCTGCGCCCAGGCTGATATTCACCGACCCGAACGCCACGCTGCCTGGAACCTGGATTTTTTGTTGCTGTCCGTGGCGTTAGAGTTATAAACTACCTCACCGGCGCAGATGGAACTATTACTCAATCTGATTTGGACCGTGCTTGCGATTCCAGCCATCGCTGCATTTGCAATTGGACACCGGCGCTTGTCCTCGTTGATTGCGCCTGGCCCTTACGCGAGAGCCTTGTTGGGTGTGGCCTGCGTGATAGTTCTCTTGTTTCCGGTCATTTCCGCGACTGACGATTTACATCCTGCGCAAGCCCTGGTGGAAGATGCCGCAAAACGGGTGCGTACCGCGCTGGTGCATCCGCACTCGTCGGATGGTTATCACCCTGCATCACTGCTTCCGGTTTTGCTGGCGATGTGGCTCTCGCTGGCGCTGTTCATATACCCTGCTTTCCTTTTCCTTGAACCAGCAGCGGCGCCGATTCCACGCGCCCTCGCCCCTCAGGAAGGCCGCGGTCCACCTTTTCGCTGGTAGGCCCCTTACGCCCAAAGTGTCCATGTAAGAGACACCGGGCTATTGCAAGACTTTCCTCCTGATCAGTCATTCACTCGTAAGCGATAAGTACGCCTGCGTCTGGCGACGGAAATAGTTACTGTATGAAAAACCGCGCAAAGCGCGAGTCGGGATGGGGCCACAGCTCCTGGCTGTTATTGCTCATCGCCGCACTTGCGCTGTTGTCCGCCTGCTCGCGAAGCAAGGCAGGCCCTCCGGACACTACCGTTGTAGAAACCAACTCCGATCCCAATGTCTTCACCATGGACAATCCCGGCCAATTTGCCCTCGCCCCGGTGGAGGTCCGCAAGGTAAGATACGAGAACCCTGTAAATGGCGTTGTGAGTCCCAATGTGAATCGTTCGGTGGCCGTGCTTTCGTTGGGTGCCGGCAAGGTGGTTGAAATCAAGAACAAGCTGGGCGACAATCGTCAGCAAAGGTCAGGTCCTGCTCCTGATTAACAGTCCCGATCTGTCGGCCGCATTTGCTGACTACCAGAAGTTGCGGCTGACGAGCAATTTGCCGACAAGCAGCTCGACCGCGCCAAGGACCTTTATGGTCGGGGCGCGATCGCCCAGGTCAATCTGGAAAATGCCGAGGACAGCTAGGTCAAGGCCAAAGCCGATCTCAACGCCGCAATTCAACGCATTCACGTACTGGGAGGAGACCGGAACATCCCGACACCGTTGATGCCGCTGCGGTCACCCATATCCGGCACCATAGTGGACCAGCAGATCACTCGGCGGCACCGGCGTAAAGTGCTCGATAATCAGCAACCGCTGTTCACCATCGCAGATCTGTCGGTCGTCTGGGTGCTGGGCGACGTCTACGAGGACATCCTGGCGCGCGTGCACGTTGGCGACCTCGCCGAGATCAGAGTCAACGGCTTTGCCGACCAGAAATTAGCCGGCAGGGTGATGAATATCAGATCTCTCCTCGAATCCGAATCTACCGACGGCAAAAGTGCGACATCGAGACCGAATCCCAAAGGATGCTGCGCCCGAGATGTTCGCGACCGCCACTTTCTTGCACCGATCCAGTGGAACGGCTGGTCGAACCTGGTTCGGCGGTGCTTCTCTGCACGACAGAGATTGGGTGTACATGCACGCGGACGGCATTCAGTTTCGGCGGATCGCAGTGGAGTTGGCCGCTCAGGTGAAGGATGACAAACAGCAGATAATCCGTGGCCTGAAAGCGGGCGACCAAGTGGTGACTAACGCGCTGCTGTTCTCGATCGCGGCGGAGGAGTAGCCGAACATGATCCGGCGTCTGGTCGATTTTGCACTGAAAAACCGATGCTGATGCTGGCATGGGCGCCTTACTGCTCATCTGGGGCACTATCTCGTTCAACAATCTGCCCGTTGAGGCCTATCCCGATGTGGCCAACAATTACGTGAACGTCATCACGCAGTGGCCCGGCCGCGCGGCCGAAGAAGTGGAGCAGCAGGTCACCATCCCCATCGAAATCCAGATGAACGGCCTGGCGCAACTGATCCCATCTGCGCTCCACATCGCTGGTCGGCCTGTCGATCATCACATGATCTTCGACGACGATTCGGACAACGACTGAAAATCGCGCAGAAGGTGCTGGAAAGACTGTCGCAGGTGAATCTGCCGCGGCTGAACCCGCAGATCGGGCCCGAATTACAGCCCGGTCGGCCAGATTTATTCTACACGCTGCAAAGCACCAATCCGAATTACGACATGATGGACCTGAAGACGCTCCAGGACTGGGTCGTCTGACAAACAATTGAAATCCGTGCCCGACGTGGTCGACGTCTCCATTTTTGGCGGCGACGACGCGCGAATACCAGGTGCAGGTGGACCCGAAAGCTGATCGCTTACGGCCTCTGATCGGCCAGGTGGAGCAGGCGCTTGCCAACAACAACGTCAACGCCGGCGGAAGTTTTATCGAGACACGGCGAGCAGGCGTTTAACGTTCGCGCCGTCGGCCTGATGCAGAACACCGACGATATCGGCGCGACCGTGCTCAAGGTTCAGAACGGCACTCCGGTGCACGTGCGCGACATCGCCAGGTCACCAGGGTCCCAAGATCCGGCTGGGCCAGATCGGCAAGGCGACCGCATGAAGACGGCAAGGTGATCGACGATGACGATGTCGTCGCAGGCATCGTGCTGCTGCGAAAAGGCGCCGACGCCGAAACGGTTCTGCGCGCGCATCGACGAAGGTCGATTTCCTCAACAACCAGTTCTTCCGCCGGGCGTGAAGATTGTTCCTCATCTGGATCGCAGCGACCTGGTGCACCTGACCACGCACACGGTGCTCCACAATCTGAGCGAAGGAATTTTCCTGGTGGTGATCATTCTGTTCCTGTTCCTGGGCAATCTGCGCGGCGCCCTGATTGTGGCCCTCACCATTCCGTTCTCCTTGCTGTTCGCGTCCATCTGTCTCGATCTGCGCCACATTCCCGCCAATCTGCTGTCGCTGGGCGCGCTCGACTTCGGCATGATCGTGGAAGGCGCCGTCGTGATGGTGGAAAACATCGTCCGGTACTTTCGGACGCAGCCGGAGCCAGAGCAGCACGAGCGTGGACGAGAACATCCGCGAGGCCGCGCACGAAGTGCAGCGGCCGGTCTTCTACGCGATCACCATCATCATCATCGCGTACCTGCCGATCTTCACTCTGCAGCGGGTGGAAGGCCGGTTGTTCAAGCCCATGGCGTGGACGGTGGCGTTCGCGCTGCTGGGCGCCTGTTCTTTTCCATGTTCCTTGCGCCGGTGCTGGCCAGTCTTGTTTCCGAAGGGCACCAAGGAATGGCGACAACCCGTCGTGACCTGGATCACGGATCGCTACAGCAGACGCTGGACTGGATGCATCGAGCGCTGGCCAAGGTCGCACTGGCCATTGCGTTGTTTGCATTTGGCCACACGGCTTACCTCAGTTGGCGGCTATCGGCTCGGAATTTCTGCCGCATCTGGATGAAGGCGCCATCTGGGCGCGCGGCACGCTGGCCCCCAGCACCGGACCGACGCGAAGGCATGCGCATCATGAACCAGGCGCGCCTCGATCTTCGCGAGTTTCCGGAGGTGACCCAGGTGGTTAGCCAGGTGGGGCGTCCCGACGACGGCACGGACACCACTGGCTTCTTCAACACGGAATATTTCGTCGACCTGAAGCCGCACGAACAATGGCGGCCGCAATTTCATAGGATAAAGACGCGTTGATCGAGGCCATGGACAAGCGAAGTCGCGAAAATCCCGGGCGTCGACTGGGATTTCTCGCAGCCCATCGCCGACAACATGGAAGAAGCGGTCAGCGGGGTAAAAGGCGAGCTGGCCGTCAAGATTTTCGGCACCGATTTGAAGGATCTGGAAAGAAGGGCGACGAGATCGTCGACGTGATGAAGGGCATTCCCGGCGTCGCCGATCTTGGACTGTTCCGCGTCATCGGCCAGCCGAATTTCAACCTGATGGTGGATCGCGCCAAGGCTGACCGCTACGGAATCAACGTTACCGACGTTCAGGATGCGATCGAAACCGCCGTCGGCGGAAAGCCGTCAGCCAGATCTGCATTGGCGAGGAGCGCTACGATCTGGTGGTTCGCTACCAGCCGCAGTACCGCAAGACACTCGACGAGATCCGGAATATTCGCATGCTTGCGCCCACCGGCGAGCGCGTATCGCTTGGGCAGCTTCTGCGACATCAAATGGACGACGGCGCTCCGATGATTTATCGCGAAGGCAATCAGCGCTACATCGCGATCAAGTACAGCGTTCGCGGCCGCGACCTCGGCAGCACGGTCCGGGAAGCCATCGCGAAGGTCAACCGTGAGGTCAAGCTGCCGCCAGGGCTACACCTCGAGTGGGCGGGCGAGTACGAGAGCCAGCAGCGCGCCAAAGCCGCCTGGCGATTGTGATTCCTGTGACGCTCCTGGTGATTTTCGCTGATTCTCTACTCCATGTTCCGCTCCTTCAAATGGGCTCTGCTGATTCTGCTGAATCGTCGGCCATGGCGCCCGATCGGCGGCATGCTTGCACTGTTGATCACGGGGACCCACTTCAGCGTTTCATCCGGCGTCGGATTTCCTGGCGCTGTTCGGAGTCTCGGTGCAGACCGGCGTCATCATGGTGGAGTACATCAATCAGTTGCGCGCACGCGGACACTTCTGCGACGAAGCGGCCGTGCGACGGCGCCATGCGACGGCTCCGCCCCATCATGATGACCATGCTGGTTGCATCGCTCGGCCTGCTGCCGGCGGCGCTGTCGCACGGCATCGGCTCGGACTCGCAGCGGCCGTTTGCCATCGTTATTGTTGGAGGTTTGTTGACCGAGTTAGCGCTCAGTCTTGTGCTGTTACCGGCCTTCTACGAGTGGTTGGCGGGACCGAAAGACGTGCTGCCGGAGGAAGCGGAGGCAGTCACCGAATAAGAAAGTACTACTGGCGCAGCTAGAGTGCCTTCAGTCTTACCTGTAGAGCGGGCCTTCAGAGCCTGCGTCCCTCCACAATCAAGAAAACAGCCGTCCGACTAGCGCATCTACTTGACGTGTGTTTCGGCGCGGCTGGTGACTAGTACATCGATCACTGCCAAGATAGAGCCTGCCGTCTGCAATACGAAACTCAGGAAGAGAAAGTAGATGCCGCGCAGCGATTTGGTACGGTCTTCAGGATTGACCTCGGCAAACTGCTCGACGGTATCGACCAGCTCGTGGGCAGCGCGAAAGCGAAACGTAGCGAACAGCCAGCTCACTCGCAAGATGTTCTTCACTAAGTCCAGCTTAGTTTTGAAAGGATGGTACGCCAGGGTCATCAGGTAGGTGCCGTAGACGGCTACAAGAACTCCGAGAAGCAGAAGTCCGGCCGCGCAGATTTTTATCAGGAATGCGATCAACAAACTCCTGGAATTCCCACGTAGAGCACCGTCACGTCGGCGGCATCGAAAACATAATGGACGCGGTACTTTTCCACTTCCATTTGCCAGAAGCTAGGGACAACGAAAGGGATTTTGTACCCCGAGCCTTCAGCATCCTGGCCAAGCTCCCACAACCGACGGGAAATCATGGCCTTTGTTCCTGCTGTTGCGTGGCATTTCCCGGTGAACTGGGCTAGCGCGGATTCCTTGACGTAAACGTGGCGCGCCATTCCGGGTTAGGAATGTGACCCTTCGAAGTCGCTATACAACTCCTCGGTCTTGGCTGCGTCGCCTGCCGTTGCGGTTAGAAGCTCAGAAACGGCTCGAACCTCAGGAAAGGCATCCTCCAACCTGATCTTTCGATCTGACAACCGCATCGCGAGAATCGTGCGCGCCATGACTTCGGGATGGCCCGCGAGTTCTGCCGCGGCCCGCAGCGCCTTGTATTCCCTCTCGGTAATCGTGATCAGCTTTTCCACCGTGGTTCTTCTCCCAGTCTTCAATGCCTAAACGTTAGCTGCGCCGCCTTGCAATGTCAATTGGCAAGTGGGCCTAACCCTATTACCGACAACTTACATCTTCTATATCGATGCCTTAACGTGGCTACCTGATGCAGGAGAGTTCACTTCGCCCTGACCAGCAGCACCGGCACGCTGATGCTGTGCTGCACCCGGCTGGCGGTGGTGCCGAGAAAGATGTCGGCAAGCAGACGGTGTCCGTGGGTGCTCATGGCCACCAGGTCGCAATGTTTCTGTTGGACCCAGTTGATGATTTCTTTGTCCGGCTCCCCATAGGCCAGCTCCGCTTCTGTGGGAATGCCTGCGGATTGAAACTCCGCCTGAATTTTCTGCAGATAGGCCGTGTCTTCGGAAATCTCCGGGCTCACTGCGTCCGGGCCATAGGTCCTGGCTGCCCATCCGTCGGCTACATGCAGCAACACCAACCGGCTGTGCGCGAGTTTCGCAAGCTGTTTAATGTGTTCAATAATCGCGCGGTCAGTCGCAGTGCCGTCCAGCGTAACGAGAATGGTGTCATACATGGTTGTGCCTGGCTCTTCATTCGTCAACCGCGGATAAACCCGGATTTCTTGAGCAGAATTAATTTTCGGTCCGTGTTCATCCGCGTAAACCCGTGGTTGATTTCCCTCTTGGTCCTTTTCATCCACCGGCAATGACCCGCCACGCAGCCTTCAGCGAGTCCGGCAGGCCATAAATATCCATTACGGTGATCAGAATTGCGCTCCCCCAGCCGGCCATCAACAGAAACCATCCGTTCTTCCAGGCTCCCATTCGCTTACGGGAACTGGTGAACTGCAGAAGGGGAAACATGGCGAATGGAAGCTGCAACGCCAGCACCACCTGACTGAGGATCAGCAAATCCGTGACGCTGCTGTCACCGCGCACTCCAATAATCAACACCGCCGGCAGGATGGCTAACGTGCGCGTGATAAGCCTCCGCAGCCATGGCTTGATCCGCCAATGCATGAAGCCTTCCATCACCACTTGCCCGGCCAGCGTGCCGGTGATGGTGCTGCTTTGGCCGCTGGCCAGCAGTGCCACCGCAAACAGCGTGCTGGCGGCAGCCGTTCCCAGCAATGGAGCCAGCGTCAGGTAAGCAACTCGAATCCAATCGCTGTCCGCGCTAAACCTGACGACCTGCCCGCTGGTTACGGTCACGCTCTCTTTCCCGAAAAACACCATGGCGGCCAGCACCATGATTGCCGCGTTGACGAAGAAAGCGACGGTAAGCGCGACGGTCGAGTCGATCGTATTGAAGCGGACCGCGCGTCGCATGGACGGCTCGTCCTTTTGCAACTTGCGGCTCTGCACCAGAGCCGAGTGCAAGTACAGATTATGCGGCATAACGGTCGCGCCAATGATTCCGACGGCGACGTACAACATTCCCGCTTCCCGCAAGTATGGAGAAACCAGGGCCCGGCCCATTTCCAGGAAACTCGGCTGCGTTTGCGGCAGAACGAAAATCTCGATGAAGTAGCACGCACTGATGGTCGCGATCAGCAAGACGACGATGGCTTCGATGGTGCGCATGCCAAACCGCTGCAAGACCAGCAGAAGCAACACGTCCACCCCGGTGATGATGACGGCCCAGAGCAGCGGGATGTGGAACAGCAAGTTGAGGGCAACCGCACTGCCCAATACTTCAGCCAAATCGCAAGCGCCAATCGCCACTTCGCTCATTAGCCAATTGGGCCAGCGGGTCCACTTGGGATACCAGTCGCGGCAGCATTGGGCCAGGTCCTTCCCGGTCACGACTCCCAGGCGCGCCGAAATTACTTGCATGAAAATAGCCATCAGGCTGGCCAGTCCCACCACCCACAGAAGCCCGTATTTGAATTGGGCGCCGCCTTGCAGGTCCGTCCCCCAGTTGCCGGGATCCATGTAGCCAACACTCACCAGGATGGCCGGACCCACGAAGGCCCGCCACTGCGGCCAGAACCCAGCCTCATGGTGAGGGACGTTGACGGTGCTGTGCATCCCCTCCAGCGACACGTGCTTGAGGTCGGCAGCGCCTGCTGCAATTGCCGGCGCAATCTGCGGGCTGCGCGGTGATCGGGGTTTCATGCTCAAAGTTCACCGAATCCGGAAGCTAAAGTATAGCGGCACGGTGCGCTCAATTCTCGTGCGGAGTTTGACATCGAGCGCATCGCACCCTACTCTTTTCTTTCGCTCCGCGTCTAATTCTCGCCAGCACATGGTCGTGCGGAACAGGTTCCATGAAGGTCCTCGTCCTGGGTAGCGGTGGTCGCGAGCACGCGCTCGTATGGAAGCTGCGGCAGTCCCCGCGGGTCACGAAGCTGTACTGCGCCCCGGGCAACGGTGGCATTGCCGCTGACGCCGAGTGTGTTGCCGCCGACCTCAAGAGCCTGGAATCGATGGTGCAGCTGGCCGGCAGGCTGAATCCTGACGTCACCGTGGTCGGCCCTGAGCTGCCGCTGACGCTCGGCGTGGTGGACGAATTTCAGAGGCGCGGCTGGCCTGTCTTCGGACCCACCCGCGCTGCGGCCCAACTCGAATCCAGCAAGAGCTTCGCCAAGGAGTTCATGCAGCGCCATCGCATTCCCACGGCAAAATATTCAGTATGTACCAGCAAAGACGGGGTTCGCGAGGCGCTCAAGCTCTTTCATACTCCTATCGTAGTAAAAGCCGATGGCCTGGCCGCCGGCAAGGGCGTCGTCATCGCCCAGACCAAGGACGAAGCGCAGCGCGTGGCCGAAGACATGCTCAGCGGCAAGATGCTGGGCGAAGCTGGATCGCGCGTGGTGCTCGAGGAATGCCTGCAGGGTGAGGAGCTGTCATTCCTCGTCATGAGCGACGGCGAGCGCGTGGTTCCGCTGGTCGCAGCGCAAGACCACAAACGCATTGCCGACGACGATCAGGGTGCCAACACCGGCGGCATGGGCGCCTATTCGACCGACCAGATGGTCGACGCTCAGATGCGCGACTGGCTGGTGGCTCACATCGCGCGCCCGGTCATCGCCGGTATGCGGGCCGAGGGCGCGGAATATAAAGGCATTCTCTACTGCGGCATCATGATGACGGCGCGCGGGCCCATGGTGTTAGAGTTCAACTGCCGCTTCGGCGATCCCGAGACCCAGCCGATCATGATGCGCATGGAAAGCGACCTGCTCGAAGCCATCGAAGCCTCCATCGAGGGTCGGGTAAGCGAAGGCGATTTCCGCTGGACTCGTGATCCCGCGGTTTGCGTCGTTATGGCGTCGGGCGGGTATCCCGGGGCGTTCGAGGCCGGCAAACTGATCACAGGCTTGGGTGAAGCTGAGCGCATCTATGGAGTGAAGGTCTTCCATGCCGGTACCAGTCTTCGCGACGGGGCGTATTACACCTCGGGCGGACGCGTGCTGGGCGTGACTGCGCGCGGGAGCGATCTGCCCGACGCGGTGGAGCGGGCTTACGACGCAGTCATGAAGGTTCGTTTCGACGGCATGCACTACCGCAAAGACATCGCCGCCAGAGGACTGAAACATTTGCGCGCAGGAAAGTAATCGTGCGCCGGAACGATGGAACCTGTTGCGCAAAATGAAAGCCCGCAGGGCGACATAATATTAGCCCAGGGCGTGAGCCCTGGGTGAAGTGGAAAAAATCAACGAGTCCCTTCGGGGACGACAGAAAGGTTCATCGCAGAAGATCCCCAACATGGCTAATCCTCTAGTTTCCATCGTCATGGGCAGCGACTCCGACCTCGACATCATGAACGAGGCCGCGAAGGCGCTCGCCGAGTTCGGCATCGCGTATGAAATCGACATCACCTCGGCGCATCGCTCGCCGGCGCGCACCAGCGAGTATTCGCGCGGGCTGAAGGCGCGCGGGGTGAAAGTGGTCATCGCCGGAGCAGGTGGGGCAGCGCATCTGGCGGGCGTCATCGCTGCCGAAACTACGTTGCCGGTCATTGCTGTGCCGATCCCCTCGACCGCACTGCTGGGACTGGATTCTCTGCTGGCCATGGTGCAGATGCCGGCCGGAATCCCCGTCGCCACCGTCGCCATCGGCAAGCCTGGCGCCACCAATGCAGGCATTCTCGCCGCCCAGATGATTGGCCTGTTCGATGCCAATGTCGCGAAAAAACTCGAAGGCCACAAACGTAAGCTGGCCGAAGGCGTAGAAACGAAATCGCGCAAGCTGAAGGAGAGTCAGACGGGCTGAGCACGGCATCTTGCTTGTGTAATGGCCTGTGGCTGTTGAAAAACCCGCGCACTGAGTTTGTGCTGAAAAATCGACGCGCTAGGATGCCCTATAACCGATTTTCTCGGATCCCGTATACATTTCTGATCATCTCTTTTGGGCCGCTTTTGCGTAAAACGGAGTTTTTCAACAGCCACGCCTGTGTACAACAACGACCACTGAGTCGGGCCGTACCTAGCGTATTTCACTAGGGTTTTACTCCTTGCATACTGATAGTGCCGTAACGCTGTTGCAGCCACCTTCACGGAAGATGGTACCGGCCCTAGAACGAATTCTGCTTAAGGAGGACTATCCATGCGAGGCAAAAGAGTTTTCGTTGGATTGAGGGCCTTGGCGATCTTTGCTTTGACCCTGTCGATGACGAACACCTGGGCGGCTGTCCACTGGAACGAGAAGGTGTTGCATAACTTTAACAATGACGGCTCGGACGGGCAGTCGCCTTCATCCACTTTGGTCATCGATGCCGCCGGTAATCTTTACGGCACGGCCGAACGTGGCGGCACTTACAACCACGGGATGGTGTTCGAGTTGTCGCCCGCTCCGGACCGGGGTTGGACGGAGACGGTGTTGCACAGCTTCAACGGTACAGACGGAGGGGTTCCCGCAGCCGGTCTGACCTTCGATGCCGCTGGCAATCTTTACGGCACGACCGTATATAGTGACGTGTTTGAGCTGTCGCCCAACGAAGGCGCGGGCTGGACATATACGGTGCTGCATGAGTTCGATGGTGGCAACGACGGATTGAATCCCGGCGGCAGCCTGATCTTCGATGCCGCCGGGAATCTTTACGGTACGACCGGCCATGGCGGCCTTTACTGTTCTACTCTCGGTGGCTGTGGGACGGTGTTCGAGTTGTCGCCCGCAGGCGGCGGTACCTGGACGGAGAAGGTGCTGCATAGTTTCGGCAATGGCACGGACGGTTTTGTTCCGGAGAGCAACCTGACATTCGATGGCGCCGGCAATCTCTACGGCACCACCCTCGCGGGTGGAGTTTATGACAACGGGATAGTTTTTGAATTGACACCCACTGAGGGCGGTAACTGGACCGAGACGGTGCTATACAGCTTCGGACCCGTACCGGATGGAGAAAAACCTTATTCGGGCTTAACCTTCGATGCCGCGGGGAATCTTTACGGCACGACCAATCTTGGCGGCACTAACAACGAAGGGGCGCTGTTCGAGCTGTCTCCAAGTGGTAGTGGCAGCTGGACAGAGACGGTGGTACACAGTTTCGGCAACGGCACGGATGGGGCCCGTCCCTACCTCGGCGGCCTGATCTTCGATACCGCCGGCAACCTCTACGGCATGACCGCCTATGGCGGCGATGCTGACGGAGGAACGGTGTTTGAGCTTTCGCCTAATGGGAATGGGGGCTGGACGGAAACGGTTTTGTATAGCTTCGACAGATTTGTGAATCCTATGGCTGGCGTGACCTTCGATGCCGTTGGCAATCTGTATGGTACGACGCAGTTCGGCGGTGCCTACGGCTACGGGACGGTTTTCGAGCTGTCGCCCATCTATCCGTGTATCAGATGTAATGGCGCTGGCCTTCGATGAGGTCCATGTCGGCCAAGTGAGTGTTTTCTTGGGATAACTATTGATAAATCGCCATTACACAAGTAATGCAGAGCATGGGCGAGGGGCGCGATCCAAAAACCTGTCTCTTAAACCTTCAACGACTTCAGATACTCCCGAAACTCTCCTCCGAGGTCTTCGCGCTGCAGCGCAAACTCCACGGTCGCTTTCAAGAATCCCAGCTTGTCTCCGGTATCGTGCCGCTTGCCTTCGAAGGTGTATCCGTAGATCTTTTCTTTCTTCAGCAGCTGCTTCAGGCCGTCGGTAAGCTGCAACTCACCGCCCGCGCCCAAGCCTGTTGAATCCAGCATCTCGAAGATTGCCGGCGTCAGAATATACCGCCCGATAATCGCCAGGTTCGAGGGCGCATCTTCCGGCTTTGGCTTCTCCACCAGGTTCTGCACCTCGAAGAGCCTGCCATTCCACTTACCCGGCACCGGCTTGGCATCAAGCACGCCGTACGACGAGATAGCTTTGCCTTCCACTACCTGTGTCGCCAGCACGGAGCACCCCGTCTCGTTGTAGATTTCAACCATCTGCTTCAGGCAGGGTACCTTCGCATCGATAATGTCATCGGCCAGGATCACGGCGAATGGTTCGTCACCGACTAGCTCGCGTGCCATCAAGACCGCGTGCCCCAGCCCCAGGGCTTCTTTTTGGCGGACGTAGGCGATGTGAATCATCTCCGAAATCTGGCGGACGATAGCCAGCAGATCGGTCTTCCCGCGCTCCTCCAGCATCTTCTCCAGTTCGTAGCTCACATCGAAGTGGTCCTCGATGGCGCTTTTGCCGCGGCCGGTCACAATAATGATCTGGTCGCAGCCGGAAGCCAGCGCCTCTTCCACGCCATATTGAATGATGGGCTTGTCGACCAGCGGCATCATCTCCTTCGGCTGCGCCTTGGTGGCCGGCAGGAAGCGTGTTCCCAGACCAGCGGCCGGGAAGACCGCCTTACAGACTTGTTTTCTTGCCATGAATCCTCTTCTTTTATGAGCGCACGGAGCGGGCGACTTACAGCACCGGGCTGTCGTTACCTAGCATCTTGGCGCGAATGATCTTGATCGGCGGATATCCCTGCTTCATGAACTCGTCGTGGAACTGCTCCAAATTAAACTTGTCGCCCCTCTTCTGCTTGTAATCGGCGCGCAGCTTCATGATCTCCAGCTTGCCCAGCGTATACACCAGGTAGGTGGGATCGGACGTACCCCGCTGCGCTTCGCGCTCCGCTACCGCCGGCGTCTGATGTCCTTCCTTGATGAAAAACTCCGTCGCTTCCTGCAAGCTCATTTTGCCGGTGTGCATTTGGATGCCGGCAATGTAGCGCGCGTCACGCAGCAGCGCATCTTGTAACTGCCCGATGCGCAGCTTGGGATCGCCATTGCCATAGCCCTCGTCCAGCATCATCTGCTCGCTGTAGTGTGCCCAGCCCTCGGAATTGGAGGAGCAGCCGATGAGCTTGCGGACTTTCGAGGGCGCCTGCTTCACCCATAGAAACTGGGTGTAATGGCCGGGATAGGCCTCGTGGACGGCGGTGCTGATGATGGTGCCGCGATTAAAACCTTCCATCCAGCTTCTGGTCTTCTCCGCCGGCCAGGTTGGTTCGGGCAGGGTCACATTGAAGAAGGCTTCGGTCGCTTTCGTCTCATAAGGACCAGGAGTATCCATCGACGCCGAGCTGAGAGCGCGGCCGAAGGGTGGCGTCTCTTCCACAATGGGCCGCACCTGAGAAGGGAGCTCGATGATCTGCTTCTGCTGGATGAAGCTGACCAGGCCATTGAAAGTATCGCGGAAACTCTGCAGCAACTGATCGGGTTGCGGATGGTCCTGCTCAAGCTGTTCGAGAATCTGCTCGGGAGTCTTGCTGGCATCGATCTGCGCGGCCACGCGCTTCAACTCCGCCTGGTTCTTGTGCAGATCGTCGTAGCCGATCTGTAGCAGGCGGTCGAGCGGGATATCGACCATTTCTCCATACTCCAGCTTCTTGCGGTAGTTCTCCGCGCCGATGCGAAAGTCGCCGTTGGAGATCGGCAGCAGATCATTCTTCAGGAAGTCCTGGTAGCGCTGCAGTTCGGCAATAACCTTGTCGTTGGAGGCTTTGAACTCGGCCAGCAGCTGAGAATCGGTAACGTTCTTGAAGGCCAGTGGGACATCGTTCTGGAAGAAGCTGATGATGCCGGGCAGTTGCTCCAGCGCGATCTCGGTGTAGATCTTCGGAACGTCTTTCAGGTTCGACTTGGCTGCGGCGAAGTTCGCCGGCATCTTCTGCTCGCGTGCGATCACCGCCTTCAACCGGTCAGCTGGAGGGGCGAAGTTGCGGCTCATCAGGATGAAGATGCTGTAAGTCGGGCTGCTGGAATATCTATCGGGATTCCGTTGCCAGCCGCGAATGTTCTGAAGCTCGAGCAGGCGCTCGTCGATGGCATTCGCAACCATGGTCAGATCGGCGCGCTGATCGTCATTCAGCTGGCTGGCTGGAAAGCCTGCGAACTTCCCCTTTTGCGTTTGCAGAAAGGCGATTTCCGCTTCACGCGACCTGGTCGAGAAGTCCTCCAGCATAGAGTCGTACTGGTGGAAGCCATCGGCCGTGCCTTCGGTGGGATGGAAAGCATAGTAGCCGTCGAAATAGTCGTCAATCAGCTTGTCGTAGGCGGCGGGAGACTCAGCCGCTTTCGCCTTGCCATTGGCCGCGTTGGTGGTCGCACTCACCGTAACATTACACAGTAGAAGCGCAGAAAATATCGCCAGGGTCAGAAGTTTTATCAAAGCGAAATCCTTCAACAAGAATGTACAAAGCAATTACGCAACCGGCTGCTGCTCGCCGGCCAACTGCTCGAGCAGCGTCTTCAGCCGCCCCAGCACTTCTTCCGGCTGCTTTTCTTTCAGGGTGAACTTCAACACGCCCGCGGGCGTGAACTGGCTTCCGGATTGTTCTGCCACAAAGCGCGCCAGGCGGTCCGGATCGACCGCCGCATTTTCCGTGAACCGGATGCTCACGGCTTCGCGGCGGCGCTCAATCTGCGCCACACCTATCCGCTGTGACAGCAATTTCAAAGTAGCGTATTCCAACAGGCTCCGAACTGGCGGAGGCGGCGTTCCGTAGCGATCTCCCAACTCTCCCGCCACATCTTCCAGTTGCGCCTCGGTCTCGACTCCGGCGACACGTTTGTACATTCGCAGCCGTTGGTTCTCTTCTGGGATGTAGTCTGGAGGGATGCGGATGTTCAGTCCGAGATTCAGTTGCGTTTCGGCAGTCTCAGGCTGCACTTCGCCCTTCAACTCGCGCACAGTGCGCTCCAGCATGGTGGTGTAAAGCTCAAAACCGACAGCCTCAATGTGACCGCTCTGTTGGCCGCCCAGCAAATTTCCCGCGCCGCGCAGCTCCAGGTCCAGTGCCGCAATCTTGAAGCCCGCGCCCAGATCGCTGAACTCCTTCAGGGCCGCCAGTCTTCTTCTCGCCAGGTCACTCAGTTCGCGGTCGGGCGGAATCAGCAGATAAGCATAGGCGCGGCGATCCGAGCGGCCCACCCGTCCGCGCAACTGATATAGCTCCGACAGTCCGTGACGATCGGCACGGTTGATGACGATGGTATTGCACAGCGGGATATCGAGGCCGTTCTCGATGATCGTGGTCGCCACCAGGATGTCGGCTTCGTGGCGCATGAAGGCGAGCATGATGCGTTCCAGCTCGCGCTCCGGCATCTGACCATGACCGATCAGGATGCGCGCGTTCGGCGTCATCTCCCGGATTTTGTCGGCAATTTCGTAAATGCTCTCCACGCGATTGTGCACAAAGTACACTTGTCCGCCGCGCTCCAGCTCCTTCTCGATCGCCGAACGCAGCAGCTTCTCGTCCCACGCAGCCACCACCGTCTGAATTGCCATGCGGTCTTTGGGCGGCGTCTCGATCACGCTCATGTCACGCAGCCCCAGCAACGACATGTGCAACGTGCGCGGAATGGGCGTGGCCGACATGGTGAGCACATCCACCTCTTTGCGAAGCTGCTTCAGCCTCTCCTTGTGGCGCACCCCGAAACGCTGCTCCTCGTCCACAATCACCAGCCCGAGGTCGCTGAACTTTACGTCTTTCGACAGCACACGATGCGTGCCGATGACGATGTCCGCCTCGCCGGCCTCGACCTTCGCGATGGTCTCCTGTTGCTGCTTGGCTGTGCGAAAGCGGCTGAGCATCTCGACCTTAATGGGGAAGGCCGCGAAACGCTGCCGGAAGGTGTTGTAATGCTGGAAAGCCAGCACCGTGGTCGGCGCCAGTACCGCTACCTGGCGGTTGTCGCTGACCGCCTTGAATGCCGCGCGCATTCCGACTTCTGTTTTGCCGTAGCCGACATCGCCGCACAGCAGGCGGTCCATGGGCGTGGCCGACTCCATGTCGCGCTTTACATCGACAATCGCATTCATCTGGTCGTCGGTTTCGTTGAACTCGAAGGTGTCCTCAAATTCGCGTTGCCATTCGCTGTCGGCCGCAAAGGCATGTCCTTCGGCGGTCTTGCGCGCTGCGTAGAGTTTCAGCAGCTCCTCGGCCATGTCCTGCATGGCCTTCTTCACGCGCGCTTTGGTCTTTTGCCACTGCTGCGTGCCCAGCCGATTCAGCACCGGCTTCACGCCCTCCGAAGAACGGTACTTCTGTACCAGATCCAGTCGCGTGAGCGGCACATACAGGCGCGCACCCTCGGCATACTCCAGGATCATGAACTCGGCGGTCCCGGAGTCTTCCTGCGGAATCTCCTTCAGTCCCTGATATTGGCCGATCCCGTGCTCCACGTGCACCACGTAATCGCCGATGGCGAGATCGCGAAAGTCGGAGAGAAACGCCGACACCTTGGACTTCTGACGCTGGGGGTGAGCCAGCGAAACTTCCGGCTCGTCGAACAGATCGCGGGCCCCAAACAGGACGAGGTTGGCCTCGGGCAGGGCAACGCCTTCCGGCACATACGCCTTCACAATGGTGGTGGCTTCCACCTCTTCTGTGAAGTACGACGACTCGTCCACATAGACTTCGCTGCCCGGCTTGGGGGTGCGGCTTCCAATGCGAAACGATAGGTTGTATTCGTTAAAGACATCAGCCAGCCGCTCCACTTCACCCGTGCTTGAGACCGCGAAGATGACGCGCTTGCCTTCCCGCGCCAGGCGGCCCACTTCTTCGGTCATGGCCGCCACCGAGCCATGAAAGCGCGTGGTCGGCTGGGTTTGCAGCGTCAGGTGCTCTCCGTCAGCGCTCTCGATCCCCAGTTGCTCCACGGCGATCGTCGCCGCATATTGCAGGCGCTCGTGCCACTGCTCCGGCGTGAGATACAGGTCCTGCGGACGCACCAGATTGCCGACCAGGCTGCGCTCGTGCGCGTCGAGCACCTTCGCCCACCACGCATCGTGCGTCATCTTCAGGGCGTCGGGCTCGTCGAGTACGATGGTCGCGCCCGGCAGGAGGTCATCGAAGAAGTTCTCTTTCTTGGCCGCCGCCGGCGCGTAGAGCTCCCAGCCCGGAAATACGGAAACTCCCGACGCGCGCAGCGTCTGCTCGATCACTTCTTCGTCACCGGTCAGCCGGTCGCCACTAAGCCTCGCATTGATCGCGGCCAGCGTCTCTTCTTCCACGGGAGTCTCGGTCAGCGGAAGCAGAACGGCCTCCTCGGTTACGGCCGCGGAGCGCTGGGTTCCGGGATCGAACTTGCGTATCGACTCTACTTCGTCACCGAAAAGCTCGAGGCGAACCGGCCGATCCATTTCCGGTGAATACACATCGAGCAGACCGCCGCGATGGGCGAACTCACCTGGCATCTCGACCACGTCGACCTGGCTGTAGCCGACCAGCCGCAGGTGCTCGACCAGTTGTTCGGGATCGACCAATTCGCCTCGGCGTACCACCCTGGCCAGCTCCGCGTAGAATTCGGCCTCGCGCAAGCGCATTGCCGTCGCGGCCAGCGGTGTGACCACCACACTGGCTGCACCGGTCGCAATTTTCCATAGGCCGGTGGCGCGCGCCTCCTGAATTTCCGGGTGGGGCGACAAATTTTCGAACGGTAGCACGTCGTAGGCGGGCACGCCAATAACGGCATCTGGCGCGACCGCGCCGGTCAGCTCGCCTAGCGAGCGCACCAGCGGTAATAACTCGTCCATCGCACGGTTGTCGCTAACCACGACGATGACCGGCCTGGCGATCGAGCGGTGGAGCAGTGCGTAGAAAAGAGCTTTACCAGTTGGAGTAAGTCCAGAGACACGCGTCCGCCCCGCGCCACCCTTTACCCGGGCTACAGCACGCGCAAAGGCGGCAGACTTTTCCACGTCCGCGAAGAGTTCGCGAACGAACGGGAGGATCATTGCTTGTCTAGTTTACCAGTGAAACAGCCGTCAGTAGCCGGTTGTCAGTTATCAGTAGTCCGCTTGCCGATTACCGGTTAGCCGCTGCTCCAAACTGCTGGCGCGATCCAGGCCGAAGGAGAACGCGGAAAGTAACTGGCAACTGACTACTGGCTACTGACAACTGCTTCTCAGAATTCCAGATGCAGGCGCAACCCCGGCACTGTCACCGGGCCGCGCACCTGGTTGTAGCCCGGATTATTAATGTGCTGCAGGTCAAACGCGGCGAAGATTCCTCGCCAGACATGGGCGGTGTAGAACGCTTCCTCGATGGTTTCGCGGCCATACGTCAATCCGCCATCGCCCAAGATGAATCCCAGGCCACCGTCGGCCAGGTATTCCTGGTGCGCAGCCGAGATGCCACTGGACACGAAGGCGCCTCCAGCGCGGTCAAGGCTGCGATGCCAGCGCGTGCCCTTCACATATACGCCCAACTCGACGCCTTCGTTATCTTCCGTGTAGGCAAACGACTCATGCTGTCCTTCGTTCCATCCCCAGCGCCCAAAGGCCCAGATGTCGCTCGATACCTCCTGCTGGAAGTTAAGTGTGAAGCCATATTTCACCGTCCCCTGCTTGCGAGTAGCGGTGACATCGGGGGTAGGCGTCGCATGCTCCAGGTAAAGAGCGATCGCCTGCTCGTAGTCGCCCATGTTGGCGTGGTTGACATAGTTCATCAGGCGGATGGTCGTGTCTTTGTTCTTCAGCACCTTAGGGCGCAGTTCCAACTCAATATTTTCGGCGCGAGCGCGCGCCACATCCGCGTCGAGGTTCGGCCCGTTCGCAACTTTCGGCATCAACACTTCCGCGAAGCGCAGGCCCCAATTGCGGTCTTCATAATCCAGGATTGCGCCAATGGTGTAGCCTCGCGTGTCGGCGGCGTAGTCCCACGCGCCATTATTGTCGATGACCCAATTCAAGAATTGATAGTGACTGTCGGTGCCTCCCACGTTGAGGTCGAGGAAGTCGGCCAGCGAAAACTTTCCAAAACGAATGTCCAACCGCCGCACTGGAACCTGGGTTGCCAGTGACAACGCCGTCCGCTCGACTTCCATCTTCTCGTCCGACAGCGGGATGATCTGCTGAATCATCAACCGCGCTATATAAGGCGCGGTTCCGATAGAAGGGTTACGCACCACGTCAAGATTGGTGAAGCCCGCCAGTCCCAGTGCACCGCTGATGCCGCCCCAACCCGCCTCCTCGACATCGAGATAAGCCATGGTGTTTGGCGAGAACTCATAGCCGGAGAAGAACGTCAGCACACGCGAGGTGGCATGCTCGCCATAATTCTTAAGGCTATTGGGCCCGCTGTACTGAGCGTAAAAGTCGCCGTGCGCCTGGAAAACGAAATTGGCCTGCCCGGAAAACCACCACTTCGAGGTCGGTGGGTGCTCGAAGAAAGTTGCCTCGGGATCTGGAGCCGGCGGCTGCGTGTCGGCCGCCGCCGGGATATCCTGCGCGAAACTTGACGCCACCAGCGCCGCCAGCGCAAGTGTGACCAGCAGCAGGCTCCGGTGGAAGACGCGGGGAAACCGCCATATTTCCACCCGCGGCTGCATCGGTCGAATTGAAAGACAATGCGGCATGTTGCCTAGGTCCCGCACATGGTCAGAGATCGCGCCTCTCGGTCGAGGCGAGACACTGAAGTCTCACACTTCTTTATTAAAGCAACGTTACATGCCTCATGGGCACCGTCTGCCTTGCTGATGGGCGGCTCTTGCGCCAAGTCGAGCGACCACTGTGAGCCTAGCGGCCTGGACTGGTCCCCGGTCAGGACCTAGTGGAGTCGTAGGCTTCGTTCGGATTGCCGGCGTACGATGTGGTTGAACATGGGCGTCCTCCCTTCAGACTCTGCAGCGTGGGCAGGAGCGTCGGGTGAGGCCACTGTCGCGCGCTTCACGTTAGGATCGCGTGAGGCGGGCGACAGCAGTTACAAATTGCTTCGCTGACAGCGCTACTCGCGGCGATCGAAGATGAGCGGGTTACTTGGAGGCTCTTGGAGATTCATATTCCTCGTAAGTAAATAACAAAACGTTTGTCTTGCTGTATCATTTATAGCATACTGGGGTAGGGTATAAGTAAAAAAAACCGAGGAGCCTTCCGTGAAAAAACCCGGCAACGAGCGCGCCAAGCTGCTAAATCGAGTGGCGAGGATTCGAGGGCAGGTGGAGGCGGTCGAGCGTACCTTGGCCGACGAACGCGAAGATTGTGCCGACACTCTCCAGCTCCTGGCCGCCTGCCGCGGGGCCATCAACGGCCTCATGGCAGAAGTTCTCGAGGGCCACATTCGGGACCATATTGCCGGCAGCAAGCCCTCCCGTGAGGTAACGGACGACTTGATCGAGATTGTGCGGGCGTACTTGAAGTGACCGTGTCTGCTACCGTATCTCGGAAAGCCGGCGTAGTGTCTTAATCTGACGGTAGACAATTGCGATTTGAAATTAGAACACTACCTGCATGGGCAGTGTCTGAGTTTCAATTGTGAGAAGACGATTTGAGGTAGAGCGGGCCTTTCAGGCCCGCGTCCGAAGCGCGAGGAGAATTCGAGTGCCTTCAGGCACGGCACAAGCCCCTTCGCCTGGCGCCTCTCGGGGGCTCCGCCTCAAAGAAGACTGCTTCGACGCGGACCCTTCGGCTGGGCTCAGGGCAAGCTCTAAAGGTCCGCTCTACCGAAATTCATCAATCAAAATTCAAATTAGGACACTACCGGCATGGGCCAAGGTTTGACAGCCGGTTTGCACCGCTTCTAGAATCTGAAGTGGGCTGGACGCGGTCACGTCCGGCCTTTCGTGTGAACGGGGCACCCTGTACGATTTTACTGGTGCTTGACGGCGTGGCAGTCTTCGCCGCTCCCTCGGCAGCCTCTTCGACAAGTCCGACCGTTTGGCGGTGTAGCTCAGGTGGTTAGAGCGACGGTCTCATAATCCGTAGGTCGTAGGTTCGAGTCCTACCGCCGCCACCAACAAATCAGCTTCGACCGGGTTTTGGCCCCCTATCGAGATCGTCTCATTTCAACCGTCTAGCTGCGATCAGGTAATCCACGCTGAATTTCCCTGGGCCAGAACAGATGAGCCAGGCAAAAAAGAGCACGTAAAGGGCTTCCGGAAGATAAAGGAAATTGTCCAGCCAGTTGAGAGGTGAAACCCCTTTGGGCATGGCAGAGAGCTTCGTGGTGAGGATCGCAACCAACATATCGCCCAGCAAAGCAAGCGAGGCCAGGCTTGACAGGAGCCCCACAATCAGCAGACAGCCGGCACCGAATTCCACAGTCGAGACGAAGTAGGTCATCAGCCGCGGAAGCGGAACCTTGGCCGCAACCAGGGTCTCGTACATGGCTTGAGTCCGGCTGGCGACAAACAGCTTGTTGCCTCCGGAGATTGCGAAAAACAACCCTAAGGCAATCCTTACTAGCAAGATCGCGTATTGTTCCAGATTCGCGTTTCCCAGCAGCCCAAACCGAATTAGGCGTTCCCACTCCATCGTCCGCCTCCTCGAATGCTCGTCCGGTCGTCACTCCGGAGGAATCATATTCCCTTCGTGAGAGGCTTGCTCGCCCGATTACTTCCTGCCGGCTACTCAACCGGAACCTGATCGAGATTTCCGCAAGCCGCTTCCAGATGCCTTCCCAATTATCTGCGGAACTGTCATCGTATGCGGGCCTACTCCACTTTGACTTGCCAGCAGATGGGGATATTGGGGGCCGGCGTCTTTCACTGATTGCCGGACACGGCCACACCCTATACGATATCGGCGGCTGCCTTTGAAGCGAAGAAATGCTGCGGAACCGGGTACATCGATATCCCCAGGTCGCTGGTTCGAGTCCAGCCGCCGCCACTAGTATCCAGTGAAGCCAGGAGGATCACACTTACTGGATTCTGCTAGTTGAGGGTGTGGTCACATCCATTACTCCTTCACCGTCGTCGCTTGAGTAAGGTGGGTAGTCAATCTGCGCCTGCCGGCTACCTGCGCCGGCCTCCTCCCATCCTCCCGCCGCCCATCCTGGCGCCACCCATGGAGTTAAAGTTCTGACTGCGTTGCGCGCCCTGATTGCGCATCTGCTGCTGGCGCTGGAGATTGGCATCCGGCTTGGTCGCGGATTGCCAGCCGTTGCCGCTGTTGCTCGACCAATTGCCGCTGTCCCGGTTGTAGCGGTAGACCGTGCCATCCTTTCCGGCGTAGACGTTGTTTTTTCCTGCCGCTATTCCCGCGTTCGTGTTGGTGTTGTAGGCGAAGCCGCCGCGTCCTGCCGTGCCTTGGCCGCTATAGATGTTGCCGGCGTATCCTGCTCCGCCGCCGGCGACGATGCCCGTGTTCGGGTTATAGGTCGCGCCGCCGCGATAGCCGGCAGTGTTCCCGGTATAGATGTTGGTGTTGGTGCCGCGGCCGGCGACCGTGGTCCTGCCCGTCTGCGTGTTGTGGTAGGCGCCGCGGCTGGCGGCCCCATAGTTGCCGGTGTAGGGATTGGCCCATGCCGCCGCAGTGCGCGAGTACGCGGTGTTACCCCACACTCCATACACATTGCTGACGGCTGCGCCGCCCCACGCACCCCACCCGTAATACGGATACCAACCGTACCCGTAATATCCCATCGGGCCCCACCATGGGTAATACCACGGATAGTAGCCATATCCGTAGCCAAAACCGAAGCTCCACCCGGAAACGGTGCTGTAGGTAAATCCAGCTCCCACACCGTACGTATAGGGCCAGCCATACCACATTGTGGAAGTGATGTATGGCGGGTAGTACCATCCCGTTCCGTAGACCACCGTCGTGGTGCTGGCGGAGACGACGGTGCCATAGTAACCGGGCGTGTAGCCGGCGTAGACCACCTCGGGTGTAGAACCGTAGACCTTCACGTAGGTAACGTAATACAGAGGCGAACTCGGCGGAATCGTGTAGATCTCGGCCGGAACAGTGTCTGCCACACTCCACGGACCTTGCGGAGTCGGCGCCTTGAACCACACCCCAGCTTCGACGCAATAATAGTTGTTATCCGACACCTTGATGACGGCAGCGCTCGTGTTCTTCGCGTAGGTCATCGAGGTACCTTCGATCGGCACGAAGGTCGCCTCGCCGCCGTACTGTACCGTCAGTTTCGCCTCCGAGCGGGTGATGGTCGCTGTCTGTGGAATTGAGTTGGCGATCAATGCCTCTTTCGATTCCGGTGTACCCGGAACCGACGCCAGTACGGTTGCCTTTGGACTGTCTTGCGGAATCTTGGCGAAATCAGCCGGAAAATCCGTTGTGCTCACGAACGTCCACGGCCCGTTAAACGAGGCACCTTTAAACCAGCGGCCCGAGATCAGGACGTAGTATTCGCCGTTCAAGCGGAACAAATTACCATTGGTGTTTTCAACGTATTCCAGGCCAGTGCCGGGAATTGGCTTGAATTGCGGCTCGCCTTTGGTTTCGATCAGCTCCGTAGGTCCGAAAGCAACATACACCGCCGGGATTTCAGCCTTCTTGCCGGCTTCTTTAAGCGACGTCTGCGGTTTCTGCTGCTCGCCCCCCGGAGTCTGCCCCTGAGCTTGATTGACGACATACTCTTCCGCCTTCTTCATGTCGTCGGGTAGTTTGTTCGCATAGGTCCACGGACCTTCGAGTTCCTTGGCTTGCAGCCACCAATCCTGCACCCGCAGATAGTAGGTTTTCTTATCCGTCTCAAACAACAGGACGGCCCTCGTGTTGATCATCCGCTGAAGCTTGGTACCTTCTATATCCCGGAGCTGCGGCGTGCCGTCGATCAGCACCAGCAGCGACGGTTTCATTGCGAGGATGATCTTGGGGGGATCGTTCTTGACCTCGACTCCCTGGATCGGCTCGCCGGTCGCTTCCAGCGCAGCTTCCAGCCGGTCGAGTGAGATGGTCCTGGTCACGGTCGGCAGCTTTTTCTCCAGCAACGCTGTTAGCTCTGTCTCTTTCTCGGGCGCCACCGGGAATTTCACTTTGGTCAGCTGGACCTGGTCAAGCGTTACCAGGCGGTTGATTTTGTCGACTTCGGTACGCGCATTGAACCAGATGACCCCGTAGTTGGACCCTTCATCTTGCCCTGTTTTCAACTCGACTGCAGAGTACAGGTCAACGCGGTTGCCATCCCACTTTTCCACCTGTGGCTGATAAATGAGAAACTTATCAGTCCCACTGGTTATTGTGCGAGGCCAGTTGGCTTCAGCGGCCTTGGCCTTTTCGGTGGTGGCCTTTTGCGCGCTGGGCGCATTAGGCAGGGCCTGGCCCAGAAGCGAAGTAGAGTGTCCTAACGCGACCAGCAATGACGCCAGCAAGACGCGCTGCACTGAAAGCACAAACCTCGACAAGAAAACCTCCAAGGTGCGGAACTCCGCAGGAACCTTCCAATAAATTTCCAATTCAAGTAACTCAGAACAGACTATCTTCGAGCGTACCTGCTTTGGCGCACCACTGGAGAAATCCCCAGGTGCCAAGAAGGAATTAAGTTGCTAGCATGCTGAGTTAATGACTCCTTAATAATAACCGTCCGGATGGCCTTATCCCCGATTGTGCTGGGGCAGGCTACTCGGTCATACCATGGTGGCGACGAGGAGCAGCGAAGATCAGGGGGAAATAGTTGTCAACCAACGGTCAACGGCGAGGCTACAGCCCAATTCCGGGTTGGCTGTCCGGCTACCGGAAAGACTGGCTGCGGCCCGATATTTTGGCTGGCCTCACTACTGCGGCCGTGGTGATTCCGAAGGCGATGGCCTATGCCACCATCGCGGGACTGCCGGTACAAGTCGGGCTCTACACTGCTTTCTTGCCCATGGTGATCTACGCGGTGCTGGGGACTTCCCGCGTGCTCAGCGTGAGCACCACCACGACTCTTGCTATTCTCACCGCCGCCGAGCTCGGGGAAGTTGTTCCAGGAGGCGATCCGGCAGCGCTTCTGCGAGCTGCGGCGATGCTGACGCTGTTGGTGGGCGCCATGCTGGTACTGGCGTCCGTGCTGCGGCTGGGCTTTATCGCCAACTTCATTTCGGAGCCGGTGCTGATCGGGTTCAAGGCCGGGATCGGGCTGGTCATTGTGCTCGACCAGGTTCCCAAGATCCTCGGCATCCACTTTCCCAGGGAGTCCTTCCTGCACAACTTGCTTGCCATCGTCCACGGCATTCCCGAGGCGTCTCTGCCAACCGTAGCCGTGGGAATCTTCATGATCGCGCTGCTGGTCGGAATGGAGCGGCTTGCACCGCGAGCGCCTGCTCCGCTGATCGCCGTGGCGGCTGGGATCATTAGTGCGGGCCTCCTCGGTCTCCAGGCTCATGGCGTGGAGCTTGTCGGCCACATTCCCAAAGGACTGCCGTCCCTCACGATGCCCGAGTTCGCGCTCGCTGCGCGGCTCTGGCCCGGGGCCCTGGGTATTGCGCTGATGAGCTTCACCGAGACCATCGCTGCAGGACGGGCCTTCGCCAAGCGTGAGGAACCACCTCCCCGTGCCAACCTGGAATTGCTGGCGACGGGACTGGCGAATGCGGGAGGCGCTTTCCTGGGGGCCATGCCTGCCGGTGGTGGGACCACCCAGACTGCTGTCAATAGCCTTGCGGGAGCTCGCACTCAGCTGGCAGAGATCGTGACCGCCGGCATCGCCCTCGTAACCATGCTTTTCCTCTCGCCCCTCATCGCCATGATGCCTCAAGCTACTCTGGCGGCCGTAGTCATCGTCTACTCGATCGGGTTGATCCGTCCTGTCGAGTTCCGCGACATCCTTAGTGTGCGCCGGACGGAGTTCGTTTGGGCCCTCACCGCTTTTGCCGGAGTGGTGCTGCTGGGGACCTTGAAGGGGATCATCGTTGCTATTGCAGTGTCGCTGGTGGCTCTGGCGTATCAAACAGCGGATCCGCCAGTCTATGTGCTGCGACGTAAGCCAGGAACCAACGTATTTCGGCCACGCTCCAACGATAATCCCGAGGACGAAGATTTTCCCGGCCTCTTATTGCTGCACTTGGAGGGTCGGATCTTCTTCGCCAATGCTGCGCACATCGGAGAGAAGATAAAACCATTGGTTGCGCAGGCGAACCCGAAAGTGGTGGTGCTGGACCTCAGCGGCGTACCCGATCTGGAGTACACCGCGCTGAAGATGATGACCGAAGCCGAGAATAGACAGCGCGAGCGTGGCGTATTGCTGTGGCTGGTGGGACTTAACCCGCATGTGCTGACCATGGTCCAGCGATCATCGCTGGGCAAGACCCTCGGGCGTGAAGCGATGCATTTTAATCTGGAGATGGCCGTCGCCAAATACCTGGCAATCTCCGCGACAGCCGGCATCCGCGACGACGATACGCCGGGCACTCCCTAAAAATGCAAGCGGCAGGGTCCCTTTTGAGTTAGAACGATTCTGCATTGGCTGTGCCCGTTTTGAAAGGGCACGCCTTCATAGGCCGCTGAAAAACTACCCCTGACAACAGCCCGGGTAGTGCGGGCCTTCCAGACCCGCGTTCACCGGGTCTTGTGAAGAGGGCTTTAGCCCCTGAGGTGCCTCGTCTAAAGCCTCTAAAATAGCCTCTTTTATGCAATGTCCCCAGGCCTAAAGGCCGTTTCACGGTACTCGCTTGACGCGGCGCTGAAGCGCCGCACTACCCGAACTCGCTCCGGAGAGGACTTTTTCAGCAGCCTCTTCAGACGTGCCGAAAAGCCAGCGGGAAGTAACCGGTTTAGCCGCTGAGGGGCGTACCGCAGGGCCTTAAAGGCCGAGTTGTTGGGGGCGCGAACCGGCGCGGCTGAAGCCGTGCCCTTTCAGGGCGGTTACTGCAACTCAAAAATTTCTTTATGGTGCTGTCGGATTGAGGGCGTGACTTGCCATCACTCAACCCTCGAGATTGACCTTCACCATTTTCTTCCCAGCTCTTAACGTAAACTCCGACCCCACCTTCACGGCGATCACGAGTTCCGTCTTGAGCTCACCGTCGACCTTCACGGCGTTCTGCTTCACTTTGCGCAGACCGTCGGTAACCGACGTAGCCAGCCCAGTACGCGCCAGAAGTTTGTCGAGCTTCACTTGCACATGACCGTCCGTGGTAGACGCATGGGGCGCAGCAACTTCCTCGAAGCGTACCGAGATCACCGGCAAGTCCTCAGGAGTCCCCTTATCATGGAAAATTGTAATCCAATCCTTCGCAGCCTTCTTGGCTTCCGCGGTGGAATGAAAATCAGCAACGATTCGCTCAGCCAAGAAATGCTTGTAGTTGATCGGATGCTCTTGGCCGGTGACGACGTTCTCCTTCATGCGGTCAATCTCACTCACACTCACGTCGGTGACCAGTTCGTAATAGCGCCACATCAACTCATCAGAGATGGACATGACCTTGCCGTACATTTCCTGGGGCGCTTCCGTAATGCCGATGTAATTGCCGTATGACTTCGACATTTTCTGAACGCCATCGGTGCCTTCCAGCAGCGGTGTGGTCAGCACGATCTGCGGAGGCTGTCCGTAATGGCGTTGCAGCTCGCGTCCCATCAGCAAGTTGAACTTCTGATCGGTGCCGCCAAGTTCGACATCGCCCTCAAGAGCCACCGAGTCATAGCCCTGTGCGATGGGATAAAGCAGTTCGTGCATGGCGATCGGCTTCTCTTCGTCAAAGCGCTTGTGGAAGTCTTCGCGCTCCAGCATCTGCGAAACGGTGAACTTCGCCGCCAATCGGATAAAGCCTTCGAACCCAAGTTTACCCAGCCACTCGCTGTTGAAACGCACTTCGGTCTTGTCGCGGTCGAGGATCTTGAAGACTTGTGCCTTATAAGTCTCGGCATTCTGGTCGATTTGCTCTCGCGTGAGCGGCGGACGCGTGGCTGAGCGGCCGGTGGGATCACCGATGAGCCCGGTGAAATCGCCGATGAGGAAAATGACGGTGTGGCCCATGTCCTGAAAGTGTTTCAGTTTGCGCATCAGCACGGTATGGCCGAGGTGCAAGTCCGGCGCAGTGGGATCGAAACCGGCCTTCACCCGCATGGGCTTGCCGGTGGCGAGAGATTTCTCGATGCGCTCTCGCAAGTCGCTCTCGCGAATGATTTCCGCTGCGCCCTTGCGCAGGTAAGCGAGTTGCTCGTCAAGCGGAGGAAATGAGGGCATAAAGATTGATTATAGCCAGAAGCAGTCGGCATTCGGCACGTAGCACTCCTGCTCTACAATCAAAACATGTTCGCGCGCAAGGTCCGCGTCGAATACGAAGAAACGGCCAGCGGCATGCCTGTCCGCTGAAGTGGCTGGACAGCTTCAGCATGCGCAACTTCACCAACGATCAGGTGTTCGACGATACGATCCCTGTCGGGCGACGGCGCGATGGAGATCGGCACGCGCGTTCCCCTGAATCGCCTGCAGACCGCGATGGAAGACTGGTTCCGGCGCAAGAGCTACCTGCCGAACGGTGCGACGCTGATTGTGGAAGAGGAGTGAGACTCGGTGAACATCCGTGCAGTCAGTAATGGTGCGAACGCAGATCCTCGACTCCGCTTCGCTCCGCTCGTGATGACAGTGGGATTGGAAAGGTTGATTCGGCTGAGCAGCTGACAGCAGACTTCTATGGGAACTCGGATATTTTTCTTCGCTGTTGCACTTGCTCTTGTCGTGGCGGGAGCTATGGGCCTACCAGCATGACCAGGAGCTGCGCAGGAATGTGATGCAGGTCAACCTCGGCGATCCCAACGAAATGGTGCGCGAACTGCTCGGCGAGCCCAGCAGCGAGGGGCCGTGCGGCTCGCTCACCGCAGTTCCTGCGGGCTGCACGGATGAGTACGTTTACCGATACTACTATTCGATCTTCAATCCGCAATATGAGGTGGTGTGGTTTGACAGCGCTGGAAAGGTGCTTGGCGAGCAGCACGTGCAAAGACCGTAGCAGAATATCTCCGCAATTGCTGTCCAGGTAGAGGTCTTTCGACTCGCGACTAGAGGTATATCCCGCTTGTACGGGTAGTGCGGGCCTTCAGGGAATGTGTCACAACCCATGTCGCCGCTACGCGGCTCGGGAATTTTTCCCATTCACACCCGGGGCTTGCGCCCCGGGCTCAATGCGCTGCCGCCGCTGCGCGGCTGGCTCAATTAGGATTCGACCTTTTTGTCCCACTACGAAATTGCATTTCCGGTTGTGACACAGTCTCTTCAGGCCCGCGTATAGGGCAAGAAGAAAAATCGCTTAAGCTGGTGAGGTCGACAACCTCAGCAGCCTAAGCGGGGTGTTTAGCGGAAACGGAACGCTGCGCTGAAGCGCCGCACTACCCGTACAAATCGTTAAGGAACCGCTATAACTTCGCTCAGGAGAACACACTGAGGGGTTACGCAGGGAATGGCTATCCCACGTTGCGATATATCACATTGTGTGACTTACTTGCCTACCGGTTTTGGCCCCGCCGCCTTCACCTCGGGCGGCGCGTCAAACTGCTCGAAGTTCTTGGCAAAGCGCTGGGAAAGATCGGCTGCCATCTGGTCGTAGGCGGCCTTGTCCTTCCAGGAATTCCGTGGACTCAGCAGCTCGGACGGCACTCCGGGACAGGTCTTTGGAATGCTCAATCCGAAGGCCGGCTCAATCTCGAACTCAACCTCTGCCAGCTTGCCCTCCACCAGCGCATCGACCATGGCGCGCGTGTAGGGCAGGCTCATGCGCTTGCCGACGCCATAACCTCCGCCTTGCCAGCCGGTGTTTACCAGCCAGCATTGCGCGTTGTGCTCGCGCAGCCGACGGCCAAGCATTTCGGCATAGACCTTCGGCGGCAGCGGCATGAACGGGGCGCCAAAACAGGTGGAGAAGGTCGCCTGCGGTTCGGTGACGCCAGCTTCCGTCCCTGCAACCTTGGCGGTGTAGCCTGACATGAAGTGGTACATGGCTTGCTCGGGAGTCAGCTTCGAAACTGGGGGTAGTACTCCGAACGCGTCCGCGGTGAGGAAGACGAGATTCCTGGGATGCCCGCCAAAGCCCGGAATCACGGCATTGTCGATGTACTCCACCGGATACGCGGCGCGGGTATTTTCGGTCTTGCTGTCGTCGTCGTAATCGGGAACGCGCGTCAGCGGATCGAGCACCACATTTTCCAGCACCGAGCCGAAGTGAAGCGCGTTGTAGATCTGCGGCTCATTCTCCGCCGAGAGGCGAATGCACTTGGCGTAGCAGCCGCCTTCAAAGTTGAAGATACCGGTCGCGCTCCATCCATGCTCGTCATCGCCGATCAGTCGGCGGCTGGGGTCGGCCGACAAGGTGGTCTTACCCGTGCCCGACAATCCGAAGAACAATGCGGTGACCCCATCAGCGCCGATGTTCGCCGAACAATGCATTGGGAAGACATTGCGCTCCGGCAACACGAAGTTCATCACACCAAAGATGGATTTCTTCATTTCGCCGGCATATTCGGTGCCGCCAATGAGCACCAGCTTCTTGCTGAAATTAACCAGCACAAATACTTCGGAGTTGGTGCCGTCGCGCTTAGGCTCGGCCTTGAAGCCAGGAGCACTAACAATGGTGAACTCAGGTTTATGCGACTTGAGCTCTTCCGCAGTAGGACGAATAAACAATTGCCGTACAAAAAGGTTGTGCCAGGCGTATTCGTTGATTACCTGAATGGGCAACCGGTATTTCGGATCGGCGCCACAAAAAAGATCCTGCACAAAAAGCTCTTTGCCTTTGAGGTAGTCGAGCACCCGCTCATAGAGGGCGTCGAACTTATCGGGCGAGAAGGGCTGATTGGCCGAGCCCCACTTAACTTTATTTTCGGTGACGCCATCTTTGATGGTGAACTTGTCTTTGGGGGAACGGCCGGTGCGCTTGCCAGTCTCGGCCACCAGAGAACCTCGCGCCGCCAGTTCCGCCTCACCGCGGCGCAGCGCGGCTTCCGCTAAAGGAGCCGGAAAAAGGTTGCGGTGAACTTTGTCGCTACCCAGCAACGATGTCACTTCGGGAGTTTGCAAGACGGAGGACATAAAAGAGCTCCTAACCCTGAGTCGAAATTAGGCTACAAAAATGGACGACGTTCAACCATCGATTCGCTCGCGGAGTTTCCCGGAGACTCTGCGGAGTGAAATACGACAGGGCCCCGACTGAGACCTCAGCGGGTTACAAGTTGGTGGGCTTCGTCCACAATAGCCTGAAGATGATCGAGCGTTTCCTGAACGGTCAAGCTGTACATCTCGCGACCGTTATCTTCGCCCGATTCGATGGCCCACTTCAAATAATGGCCGGCGATCTGGACGGCCATTGGATCCGTAATAACTTTCCCTGTCTGCCGGTGATGCTCGACCCACGCAGGATGAGGAAGCGCGATCCAGACTGGACGGTCCTCCACCAGAAACTTGATGTCGACCGCATCGGCGTGCCGCGTGGCAATGGCAACGATCAGCGCTTGATATCGACAGTGCACGGGCTTGCCCGTCCAGCGGTCTATGGCCTGGAAGTCGTCGTACATAATCCAGTTAGAACTATAGCCGACGCCTAGTGGCGACCGCAATCATCCTGAAAACGGGTGTCCTAAGATGGGATTCCCGGCTCAAGCAGGTGAGCCGGCGACTACGTGCGTTCCCTGGCTTCGCCCAGGACGACTTTCACATCCATCTTGCGCTTGCTTCGATAGATGGTCACGGTGACGGTGTCGCCGGCGCGATGCTTATTCATCGCGTTCGCGAGGTCCTGCTGGTCGCCAATGGAATCGCCATCGATGGCAATAATCAAATCTCCACCAATCATGATTGGCGTATTACCGAGATACGCGCGCTGGTTCCCTCCACGCAAGCCGGCCTGGTCAGCGGCGCCACCTGGAAGAGCGCGAACAATCAGGACACCATAGTCGGCAGGCAGTCCCATCTCCTGCGCCAGTTCAGGCCCGATTGGCAATGTGGTTATACCCAAGGTCGGCCGTCGCACCGTACCGAGAGTGATCAGATCGTTGAGCACGGCCTTGGCCACGTTGATGGGAATCGCGAAGCCGATGCCCGCGCTTTGGTTGGAACCTCCGGTGGCAATCAAGCTGTTGATGCCGATCACTTCGCCGTGCGAGTTCAAGAGCGGCCCGCCCGGAGTTTCCAGGATTGATGGCTGCATCGGTCTGAATAGCTTCTTCGATGTACGACCCTTCCGGGCTACGGATGGGGCGAAGCGAGCTGATGATACCGCGAGTCATGGTTCCTGCAAGCCCGAAGGGGTTACCGATGGCGAAGGTTTTCTGCCCAACCTGCAGGTTCTTGGAATCACCCAGTACGGCCGGAACCACGCCGGGCGCGTCAATCTTGATGACTGCCAGGTCATGGCCGCGGTCGCGTCCGATGACCTCCGCTTTGTAGGTCTTTTTGTTATGCAGCGTCACTTCCACCTGCGTCGCGTTGCCCACTACGTGGAAGTTAGTAAGGATGTGTCCTTCCTTGTCGATGATGAAGCCCGAGCCTTGGCCTTCTTCCGGCACCGGTCCATAGAAGAAGTCGTACGCCATAGTCTTCGAAGTAATGTTGACGACCGACGGGATGGCCTTGTGATAGACCTCGATGTTATTTTGCTCGTCGGCATCCAGCGTCGGAGGTCCCGCAGCTTCGCTGAGTTCGACATGCGTGGGGCGCGCGATCCAGTTCGGCGCAGTGACTTCGCTGTGATGGGTGGTGTACCAGTAGAAGGCTCCCGCGAGAATGATTCCGAGAAGAAAGGGACGTGCGAATTTCATAGGTGTTGTGAAGTCGATCTTTGCTTCGTAGCTGCCGCAGTGGGAAAGACGGGCAACTCATAAAAGTGTACCGAATGAGGGAAGATTGCGCGAATGAGAAGAAAAGCAGTAGCCAGTTGTCGGTTGCCAGTTTCTAATATCGCGTTTTCACGAACTGGAAGAGCTTTTACCGCCTTTATCGGACTCTATTTTTTGTAAATCGCGCCAGATCTGTTCGACCTGCCGTTCAGCCTCTTCGGGCGAACCGGAGTTGTCGATCACGTAATCCGCCCGTCGGGCCTTCTCTTCATCCGAGAACTGGGCAGCGCTCCGGCGTTCGACCTCGGCACGCGCCGCTTCGAGCGGCAAATTAACGCGTTGAGCAAAGCGCTGAACTTTCTGTCCGAAGTCGCAGGTCACGACAATGATCTTGTCGAAATCTTTCGCCACCCCAGCCTCGAGAAGCAGCGCGGCTTCGACAACCGCAATGCCATTCGGATCGGTCTGTTCGGCCTCCGACATCCAGCGATTCTGCCGCTTCACAACCTCAGGATGGACGATGGCATTCAACTCGCCAATGCGGCCAGGAAAGACCACGTTGGCAAGCTTGCCCCGGTTGATGGCCCCGTCTTCATTGAGGATTTCGCGGCCGAAGGCGCGGACAATTTCGTCATAGGTAGGAGTTCCCGGCTCATAAACCTGATGCGCGAGTGCGTCAGCCTGAAGGAAATGCGCACCACGTTTGACCAGCATCGCCGCAATGGAAGACTTGCCGCACGCGATGCCACCAGTAAGGCCTATCCGCAGCATGGATGTGCACATGTCATCAGGAATTTTGCAAATGCCGGAACTGACATAGGTCCGTTAGGCCTGATGCAGTATATACGTGGGTTTCTCCTAGCGGGTTGCTGCAACTCCTACCATGTTTCCTCTGCGCAGCTTAGCCGCCTTCACGGTGTTGCTCATCAGCATTGCGATGGTGAGTGGGCCCACGCCCCCGGGTACAGGAGTCATCGCTCCTGCCACTTCGGCAACTTTGGGATGAACATCTCCCATCAGAGTGGAGCCTTTGGCCGCGAAATCGCGCTCACGCTTCTCGTTTCCGGCAAAGAACTCGCTTAAACTCGGCGGGATCAGTCACCGTATTCATGCCTACATCAATCACCGTCGCCCCAGGTTTCACGAAGTCAGGCGTAATCATTCCTGCCTTGCCAATGGCAGCCACCAGAATGTCAGCTCGACGGCAGACCGTAGCCAAATCGCGAGTCTTGGAGTGACAGACTGTAACCGTGGCATTGCCGTTGAGCAGGAGCATCGCGACGGGCTTGCCGACGATATCGCTGCGACCCACCACCACGGCTTCAGCGCCCGCGACGGCAATCCCACTGCGTTTCAAAATTTCGATGATGCCGGCCGGCGTACACGGCACCAGTCCCGGGCGCTGGGTTGAAAGATAGCCGACATTCATGGGATGGAATCCGTCCACGTCCTTGTCGGGCGACACCGCGAGCAGCACCTTCTTAGCGTCAACCTGCGGGGGCAAAGGCAATTGCACGAGGATGCCGTCGATCTCGTAGCGGCGGTTCAGATCTTCAACTAGTGTCAGTAATTCATCCGTAGTGACACTGTCTGGCGGTGTGTGCGTCTCACTGTAGATGCCTAGCTGCTCGCAACTCTTCACTTTGTTGCGAACGTAAATCTCCGAGGCTGGATTGTGGCCCACCAGCACCACCGCCAAACCGGGACGAAGCCCGGCCGCAGTCAGTTCTTTTACCTGCTCGCCGACTTCGGTCTTGATCTGCGCTGCTATTTTGGTGCCGTCGAGAATAATGGCCGACATTCGATCCTCCAACCAGGAAAGCTCTATCTTATCGCGCCCTGGGCGCGATTCGGCAGAACGAGATGGTCGCGCAAAGGCGCAGGAGAGTCAGCTCCCCCAGGCGGTCGACAGTAAGGGTTGGTTACGGAGATTCGCTAGTGGAACAGCGCTGCGAAGAATGAGCTGACCTTGCCGAAAAAACCATGCTTCTGTTCTTTTTGCGCGACCACCGGGGTCTGCTGCCGGGCCTCTGGTTTCGGGGTCGCGGGAGGGGGCAGCACAACCGGGTCAAGCTGTAACGGCTGGTTGTGTTCCAGCTTCAGGCTGGCGACAACTCCGGTAAGGTCTGGCTCGGGATCGTCGGCACGGAAGATAAGCGGCGCACTAACCGCAAGATGTACATTCTGGTCCACCGGAGCTGCCTTGGGAACTGGTGGTGTCGGCTTCGGATTCCACCGGGGGCCGGGGCGGCGCCGCTTTGGCTGCCTGTGTCGGAAGGGAGATCGGACAGCCGCAGTTTTGCTTGGTGGCGGAGGCTTCACTGAGATGCCCGCCTTTGAAAAGGACAGCCTCGTTTGGTTTGACCTGGTACGTGGCATCGCCCATGGTCTCCGACACCACGATGGCGGCTACGTTCCACGGTAAAGACTGAACACAAGTGTCGCCTTGCGGTGCCACCTTGACGGCGACGTGGACGGTGCCCGGGCCGGGAAGCAGCAGACGTAAATCCGGGGTCAGGAGTGTATCCGCGGCGGCGCCGAGAGGATAATTCATCTCCAAGTTGCCGCTATTCAAGCTGAACAGCAGCTCGCGTCCATTCTGCGACGCGTTAACCGAGAGATTCGTGCCGGTGCAAACCATCACGTTGCCACCCCGCTCCAGCTTCAGGGTTGCGGTTTGCGCTCCGGCGGCGATCGAGGAGCCACTTAAGACACTAGTGCCGGAGCCTGCAAGGACCACGGCTCCCTTTACCCTGGCGTCCGTCGCATAGAGTTCCCCTAAGGTTTGCTGTCCTTCGGCCGGGCGAAGCATCCCAAGGACGAGCACACCTGGCAGCAAAAGAAAGCGATGGAGAGACGACAGCATGAGTTACATAATGCCGGACAAACGGGGCATAATCGACGATAACACCGTGGAGAACACTTCAACAATGCAAGTTCATGGCTATCGTGGGCCGGGTTGAAGCGCTCCGCGCGGAGCCTCTCAGGTTTGAAGGCCCGCTCCCAAACGGTTACCCTTGGAACATCCGCATGGCAAGTAACGGCAGGAACGGGCGGCCATATCCGAAGCTGGTTTTCGGCGAAACCCTCAGCGTCGCAGTTCAGACCTTTCGTAGCAACAAGCTTCGCTTCATCTTGACGGCGCTTGGCATGGTCATTGGTACCGCTTCGCTGATTTTGGTGGTCACCGTTGGGCTTACCGGCAAGCAATACATCATTCAGCAGATCCAGAATATCGGCTCGAACATGATGGCAGCAGAGTACGAGGGCGGCGACAAATATGGCAGCCAGACCACCAGCGACCTGCTGACCCTGGCGGATTTGGACGCAGTGCGTGAGCGCGTCCCGGGCATTAGTGCTTCATCGCCGATGATTGAATTTCACGACCACGTTCCCGTACCCGGCGGTCAGGAGCGCGACATTCTTGTGCTGGGTGTGTCGTGGCAGTATCGCTACGTCCGCAACCTGAACATCCTGGCCGGGCGCTTTTTCGATGATGGCGACACTCGCGCTCGCAACAAGGTAGGGCTGATTACCCAGAATCTCGCCAACACTCTTTATGGGTCCCAGGATGCAGCCATCGGGAAGGAGATTAAGCTCAGTAGTTTGCCCTTCACCGTGATAGGAACGTTCAAGGAGCGGGTCGACACCTTCGGCGAGTCGGAAATTTCGGACAATACCATCCTGATTCCCTACACGGTGGCGCAGTTCTTCACCGCGAACGACAAAGTAAAGCAACTGTTCTTTTCGGTGTCCGACTCGGCCGAGGTTCCCCGTGCCACACAAGAAATTCAGGACGTACTGCAATCGCGCCATCGCCCGGAATCGGTGTACAAGGTCTACAACCTGACCCAGCTTCTGTCGGTCGCTGCCAAGACGGCCAACACCTTAACAACCGTATTGCTGCTCATCTCGGTCTTCACGCTGCTGGTCAGTGGCGTAGGCATCATGAATATCATGCTGGCCACGGTGAATTCCCGTATTCGCGAGATTGGCGTGCGCAAGGCCGTTGGGGCAACCAACTCCGAAATCCGCGCTCAATTCTTGACCGAAGCGATACTGATATCACTTGTAGGCGGGTTTCTGGGGACTTTCATCGGGCTGGCCCTGCCGTTCTCCATACGCTTTATCACTAACTACCGGGTGCCGATCTCAGGGTGGTCAGTCATCATCGCGGTGGTAGTTTCGAGCCTGGTAGGTGTGATATTCGGGACCGCGCCTGCTGCCCGGGCTGCGAACCTGGATCCGGTGGAAAGTCTGCGTTACGAGTAGCCTCTCGGCTGGGGAGCAAATAGGAGAGCCCAAGCCGTTTAGCCTGGGCTCTTCACTTTCGCTTGGGTCCGCCGGTCAACGTCTCGTTTCTGGCGTGGCTTGCGTTCCGTTCCAGTTAAGGTTGAGCGAATCTTGTCACCGTATCCGCCGCTACATCACGAGGGCGATGCTTTCCAGTTCTCGTTGGAAGGCCTCCAGAGTCCCACCCAGCAATCCCGCCCTGCTTACCGCATTGCGGGCTTCTTCGGCGGAGACACCGTAACCGTGGCCAGCGAGGAACATCTGGATTAACTCCGTTGCATCCTTGCAGTCGAATCCCTGGAGCAACTCGGTCCTCAGCGCCGTTAATTCGGGGACGGAAAATTTCTCTGCCATCGTTCACCTCACCTCCGACCCTTACGGGCTTTGCATGTTAGACGGATCAGACAGCTATTAAGTTGCAGGCAATTGAAATACCGAACTTGATGCCTATCCAGCCGTCATGCCAGGTTTTTGCAAGTTCCAACCCATTGATGCCAAGATAGTTGCATTTAGACAGCGGGAAACGTGTTTGAGGCTGTCATTTCTGCCACAAATGCAAGACGGCCGGCAACCCGCAACCGCAAGAATTTGCGCAGATTTGGAGGTGAAATGCTCTTCGAGGCTCCGCGGTGGGTTTTATTTCGGGAAAAATGGGCGATTTCCACCAATGGGAAGGTTGAACTCCCGTCATATCACCGGGCTTCGGAGAGCGAGTCTGGGCTTGGAGGAATGGGCTGCAAGTTCAGAGTTGCTCGATCGTCGCTTCCGGTTCCAGCAGGATCGGAATGCCATTGCGAATGGGATAAACGCGCTTGCACTCGTTGCACTTAAGACTGTCTTCGCCGCGCAAAACCAGCGGCTTGCGACAGACTGGGCACGCCATGACTTCCAGCAGCTCCGGGCTGATCATAACCAGCAATTCTAGCAGCCTCATCGACGCTTTTATATAGCCGATTTGGTCATGCGGATGTCCGGTCGCTCTGCTAGACTTACTTTTCCCGTATGACAGAACAACCCCGCTCTCGTGTGTTCCTTTGGGTCCTGCTGGGTGGCGGAGCGTTCTTTCTATTTCTGGTGGCCATCTTTGCGCTGGTGTACTTCACCGTGCGTTCGCAGGAGAAGGCAACCTTCAGTGGCTTCGGCGACAAAATCGCCGTGGTTGACCTGGAAGGGGTCATCCTTAGTCCCAAAGACACCGTTGAACAACTTAAGAAGTTCGCCGACGACAGCTCCGTAAAAGCCATCGTGCTGCACGTGAACTCTCCCGGCGGAGGAGCTGCAGCTTCGGAAGAAATTTATCGCGAGGTGTTGCGTATTCGCGATGAAAAGAAGAAACCCATTGTGGCTTCGATCGAAACGGTAGGCGCCAGCGGTGCATACTACGTTTCCTCGGCAACCAATAAGATTTTTGCCGACCAGGCCAGCATTGTCGGATCCATCGGCGTCATTGCTGAGTGGTACAACTATGAAGAGCTCATCAAGTGGGCCAAACTTAAGGCCATAACCCTTAAAGCCGGTGAATTCAAGGACACGGGATCGCCCACTCGTGACATGACCCCGGTCGAGCGCGCTTATATGCAAGGCCTGATCGACAATATGCACACCCAGTTCATCCATAGCGTAGCCACTGGACGGCATATGAAGGACGACGAGATTCGGGCGCTCGCCAACGGAAAAGTGTGGACGGGCGAGCAGGCTGTCCCGCTTAAGCTGGTCGATCAGATTGGCGATTTTGGCTCGGCAATTGCCGACACAGCAAAATCAGTCGGCATCCGGGGCGAGCCTACTTTGGTGCGCCCTGAGAAGGACCGCAAGAGTGTGCTCGACCTGCTGTTCGGCGATGTCTCGGAATACCTGCCCAGCCGGGCAAAACTGATGGAAACCAACGTGGGCTTCTATTTCCTTTGGAAGTAAAGCTTCGTCGTTTTCTTGCGGACGTGGAAGTCCCACGAAAACTTAGTCTTGCCAAGCTCCTATTAAATTTGAGAGTATCCGGTGTGTTGTTGGGCAAGCGATTGTTTGGCGATAAGGGGCGTGCGTGATGACCAAGGCAGACTTGATCGATGAGGTTTCCCGGCTGGCGGAACTCACCCGTAAGGGCAGCGAAGTCATTGTGGAGACAATCTTCGAGAGTATTGTGCGCTCGTTGCGAGCTGGCGATAAGATCGAGATCCGCGGATTCGGCAGCTTTCGCACTCGCCAGCGTAAGTCGCGCGTGGGTCGCAATCCGAAAACCGGAGATCGCGTAGAGGTGCCTGCCAAAAAAATTCCGTTCTTCAAGCCCAGCAAAGAGCTGAAGGACATGGTCAACAATTACGTGGAACCGCTCCCGCAGACGCAGCCCGCCACGGAAGGCACCCCCGAACCGCAAGCATAGGCTGCGCGGGTCTTGCCTCTGCAGGGACTTCTTGCGCCCAGACTTGACAATCCTCAAGAATCGCGACGCTGATCGAGCTCGGCGAGTGTGTCGGCTTGCTCAGCATGCCGTTCCCAATCCTCTGCGATTTGACGAAGCATTCCGCTCGTCCTTGGCCATTGTGTGGTCGCCTGAGCCCAGTCTCTGTACTGTGCGGCGAAACCTCTCTCCTTTCGGCCACCCTCATACATGGCTTTCGTGAATACGCCGCGCATATTGAATCTTGCAATATGGATGCCCTTTTCGATTTCGTCTGACGCGTACTCCTCGAGCACATCCCTTACCGGTCTGGCAGGCCAAGCGTTGTCCTCCGCATCATTTGGAGCGTAAGCCAGCATTTGACCGATATGTTGGTCGGCAATTACTTCTCGGCCCACCTTCTTTGCCAAATCCCTAAAGCATTTTCAATGTAAGTGTATAGTGGATTGCGGCGAGACTCTGCGGCAAACCGGCAATGGCGAAATCGTATGGGGACGATCTGCGGCGCAAGTTGCTGCAGGCCCATGACCGTGGGGAAGGGACACTGCAGCAACTGGCCGAGCGCTTCTCGGTGAGTGCGCCTTGGGCATGGAAGATCTCCGCCCAGCGTAAGCGCAGCGGACAGATGGAGCGGGTCGAGCAGCGCCGCGGCACGGTCCGCAAAGTCACCGCCGCAGTGGAGCAGCAGTTGCGCGGGTGGGTGCAGGCCCAGCCCGATCTGACCCTGGCGGAGTTACAGCAGAAGCTGGAGAAGGCTCAGCATCTGCGGGTGAGCATCGGACGGCTGTGGCAGGTGCTGCGGCAGATGGGTCTGCGGCTGAAAAAAAGTCACTCCACGCCAGCGAACGCGACACGGAAGCGAACCAGCAGCGGCGCCAAGCCTTCCAGCAGACGATCCGCACGATCGCGCCGGAGCGGCTGATTTTTCTGGATGAGAGCGGAGTGACCAGGCAAATGACGCGCGCCTATGCCCGCGCCTGCGGCGGGCAACGGGTGGCGGAAGGCGCTCCCCAGGGCCACTGGAAGGTCCTGACCATCCTCAGCGCCTTGAGTCTGCGCGGTCTGCTGGCGACCATGACCATCGAGGAAGCCACCGATGGGGACATCTTCCTCGCCTACGTGGAACAAGTTCTGTGCCCGGCGCTGCACCCCGGCGACGTGGTGGTCATGGACAACCTCAGCGCCCACAAGGTGAGCGGCGTGCGGGAGTTGATCCAAGCCGCCGGAGCCGAACTGCTGTACCTGCCGCCGTATTCTCCCGACCTGAATCCCATCGAGCAGGCCTGGGCGAAACTGAAACAGTTCTTACGTTCGCTGAAAGCCAGAACCGCCGAGGCGCTGGAACAGGCGGTCACCCAGGCTCTCCCTTGCATCACCCCGGACAACGCTCGAGCCTGGTTCCGCCATTGCGGAGTTAACTATATACCTTGAGTGAAAATGGTATAGCCTCTGCAATCCAATTTTTCAGCACGGTTACGTCTTGGCCAGCTTCTGTGAACCCGGGTAACGAATGCATTGACTGGAGCATCCGGTAACCGAATCGCGCCTTAACACGCTGCTCTTCGGAGACCTCCCCCCGTTCTTTCCCGGAGGCGGGAGAATACACGTCGCACACCACTTCAATGAAGAATTTAGGAGAGCTCCTAAGAAGCTGACTCAACGCGACAGGTTCACCCTGATGCTCAAGAAGTGGGAGATACTGATATTCGATGGACGCGAGTTCTTCAATTCTTATGTCCTCACGTCCTTGTAGGGCTTCCAACAAATGCATTACGGAATAGAGAGTGTTCTGCACAACACGTTTCGATGTGTTCAATTCTCCAACGAACCCTCGCAAGACTCTGACCGAAACCTCCGTGGGGATTCGCTTTTCCTGATACGCGATCAGGTCAACGCTGGCGCTGAATCTTCCCACTGAGTTGTATTTCTCAATCGCGAAGAGCAAGTCGGCGTCCGAAGATTGATTTAGGGCATACTTTCTCTTCCAGTACTCCTCGTCTATCGCGGACCCTAACGCCTCCACGAAACACCAAGTTTCCTTCGTATCCGGCCATCTCAAGAACAGGTTTGCGGCGCGCTGAGCGTCTAAATTGGTTGCAAGCCCGGCGAGCCAACGATCCCATGGAGCCCCGAAACGCACATGTGCGGCTCCCGAAGCTGCAACGAAGAAATCCTGATCAACTTGGGATTTTGCCGTGAGCTCTTGTTCAAACATTCCCTCCAGCGTCTGTTGTGACGGAGCGACCTCCGCAAGTGCGTACCCAACGAGGTGAGGCTCCTTAGCCGCTTTTGCTAGAGCAACTATTGCCGGAACGCCCTGGTCGGCGAGAATGCCGCGTACGACGTCCCTTCGGGATCTGTTTGCCTCTTCAACCCAGTCACCGGCAGTTCGCTTCTCCATCTTCGGGACAAGGTCGTTGAATTGCCAAAGATTGCGATGTACCGGATCATCCGGTGCTATCTCCTGACATAGAGTTTCGAGTGGGAGGAGATATTCATCAGATAGTGCCCATTCGGCGCTTTGAAATCCTCTGTGACGCTGCGTAAATAGGCGCAATTTTGTCAAGAAGTTCGTACTTATCTTCGGCGCTAGCAGAGCCAGCCGCTGATCTTATTGACCGGATCGCCCGCTCACGAGGTTGTGGTTCCAACTCTGCAAAGTGCTCGATCAGATGCGGCAAGGCGTCTCGGGTCGTTGCCGGCGAGCTCAAGGGCGAGTTCAATGTACGCCCTATAAGCAGTCACCACCTCTCCCTGAGTGGTTGGGGTTTTCGCCGCGTCACCGAAATCTCGCAGCTTCGGCTTCGCGCTGCCATGTGTGACATCGTGCGGCATTGGGAGGAGCGTCAGTGCAAGCTTGAAGCCGACTTCCGGTCGTGCGGCGCAGATGCGGCGGGCAACAGAAATCCTCTCCTTTATTGGGGCATAGGTCTGAGGTTGCCAAGCCAGAAAGATTGTGCGAAGACTATTGAATGGACGATTCTGCGTAGCGCCCCCTGGATCGAACTGAGCAAGGGTCATAAGCAGCGACGCCGCTCTAAATAGGTACTCCGGATTCCACGCGAGCGTCTCCAAGGCCCAAAGTATGTAAGTGTGCGGGCTTGTCCGGCTAAAGAGAGGCGCGCCTTTTTTGCCTCGAAAGATCACGGGCGCCCATTTTTCACTATCGCCCCCGAGCACCCGCTCGAGGGCGGATGCCAAAGGGAACGGTGCTGCCTCTATCAGTGTCGGGAATTCCGATTTCAGGCTCGCGAGAATCTTTATGTCTGCGGCCAAGTCGCGTAGCCCACCCACCACACCGTCCACGAACCGCTCGGCCGTCCCGCGGACTGTTCTGAATCTGGCCGCCTCGTGGAGTCCTGAGATGAGAAGTAGTGTCCTGCTCAGCCCGCGTCTAAGCCACTCCGAATGGCGAAAATCGGCACCCCTCGTCGGTATGATTGGCTGCTCTTCATCCGGCACCTCAAGCGTCTGGTCGATTTCGGAATACACGGTGGTAAAAGCATCTTGCAGCCGCTGTTGATGCGCGTTCCCGATCATAGAACCGATCAATGTAAACGCGTCCTTGGGCGATCTGACCGTCCAGATCGAGCCAGCCAAATCGAGCGGCGCATCTGGTAGTGACGCAAACTTGCGGGCATCGGCGTCTACTTCGTCATACGATTTGTTGCAGAGTGCTGCAACTACGGCTCGGTCACTCTCGTTCGAATCATCCCAGCCCCCAGAAAGGACAAGAGGAACTAGTTCGGCGCTGCCGCTCCATTCGGGCCGAGCAACGGCGCCGCGAGCGTTCAGTCTGGAAAAGACGACCACGCTTCGGCAGCAAATGCCCGCTAGACGGAACGCCTCGTGTTCCTCAACGCCCATTGACCGCAGGCCCGCGGCGAAATCTAGGGTGCTCATTTGGTCGAGCGACTCCGCGTCGGATGCCAGATCGCCGGCGCCAAGAACAAGGATGACCTGATTCGTCCGTGATAGTGCCGCTCCGAGGCGATGCGTTTCCGGGAAGAGGATTAGGTTAAACCCGCCCGTCGGTGGTACCTGTCGCGCGCCCTCGGTGGACTCGATAAACAGAGTCTTTGAAAGAAGAAAGCGAGAGAGCTCGTCTTCAGCTTTCCTTATCGCGGCAGCGACAAAGAGTGCTGCCTCCGTGGCAGAGTCTGCCTGCCACTTGTTGAGGCCTCGGAGGCCGGCGCTCAGTCCCTCACATAGGCGCTTGGCTCTATCTTCCCGACCCTTCAGCAACAGATCCTCCAGGAGCGGAGGAATCGTGTTCAGGCTGTGTTCATCCCAGAAATCCTGAACGGTCTGAAAGCCCGTTGGGGGTAGGATTCCGAGCTTTTTTGCAAGAGGAATCGATACCGCTGGCTGGTCCGCGAGCCAGTTCTCCAGCGTATTCGCATCATAAGATTTGCACCTTCCGCCAACCGTCACCGGAGTGCTCCTGTATCCAGTCCTCAAGACCAGTGTCCCGAGATGCGCGAAGTCACGAAAATGAAGGTGTGCCTACCTCTTTCCTCAAGAGTCAGTTCCCCGGTTCGCGTAGCATTATCACGGTTGGCCTTAGCCTTGTAGTCCGCCCCAGCGCCAAATTCCCAGACCGTGCGTCCTTCCGGAACGAAAGTGACGCCCTCTCTTAGCTCAGTCACTCCATCCCACCCGTGCGTTCGCGAAGCGTTTCCCCCTGGAAACCTGCAGTATTCCAGATCGGGGCAGGAGGCCCGCACCAGCGACCTGATTAACTCGGCTGTCTCCGTTTCGGCATCGATAGGCGTTGTTTCCGCCCACCGCTTCAAATGATGCGCCGTCACGATTCGCATTCAGGCTCCCGTTTCGCGTCACCGAATTCAGCGTAATCATACTCCGCACGACAGATCGGCCCTGACAAACGCGCTTACGTAGACGAATCGTGCAGTGTCCCCTGCCCGTGTTTCACAAATGGGAAGTTCTGGAGACACAGCGCTGAATCTCCTAAGTCAAGCGCTCGCGAAGAGTCGAATTCACAATCAACGCACGAATCGCGACTGTGCCCGAGTCTCGACCTACAAGTACCCCTGCTACAACACCTCCCTTGCCGGCACTGTGCGAGAATCAATGCGCACCATCCGTAACGCAAATCAGGAGGACGCATGCGCGAAGCGATCGCAACCGCCAACGGACCGAAGGCCATTGGGCCTTATTCACAGGCCATCAAGGCAAACGGGTTCGTCTTTCTGTCTGGCCAGATTCCACTCGACCCGTCGACACAGCAACTCATCGCGGGGGACGTAGCCGCGCAAACCGAGCGCGTGCTGCAGAACCTTGCAGCCATCCTCCAGGGCGCGGGTAGTTCGCTGCAGCAGGTTGTGAAGACTACCGTGTTTCTCAAGAACATGTCGGAATTTGCCGCCATGAACGAAGTCTATGGCCGTTACTTCACAGAAGCTCCGCCGGCGCGCTCGACGGTCGAGGTGGCGCGCCTGCCCAAAGACGTGCTGGTGGAGATCGACGTCATCGCACTCTCTTAGTGAGAAGTCACCGTATTGAACCTCACAGATCGCATTTACGTTGCGGTGCACGTCGCGCTGACGGTGCTGGTCTGCGCGCGCTACCAGCACGTGCAGCATTGGTCGTGGTACGTGGTCTGGAATGTCTGTGCGATCGCTGTGATCCTGCTGCTCGCTCGCAAAAGGCGCGACGGAGGCGGTTGGGAGTTTGCCCACAACTGGCTCCCGGCTGTGTTCTTCATCACCGTCTTTGAAGAAGTATCGTTTCTCTCGCTCTCCCTTCGAAGCGGCTGGAATGATCGCTACCTCGCTTTCGCCGAGGCACTTTTGTTCAACGGACATCCAGTGGTTTGGATGCACAGTCACGCTGCACCCTGGCTGATACCGTTTATGGAGTTCGGCTACGTCGCGTTCTATCCGCTATACCCGTTTGTGGGAGGTCTGTTATGGGCGTGGCGTGACCGGCCCCCATTTGCGACCGCGTTTCGCAGGCTGACCGACGCGCTTAGCGTGGGATATCTGGTTTGTTACGTGACGTATGTGCTGTTCCCCACGCGCAGTCCGGCTAACAGCCTGGGAGTGCAACAGTTCGGCGCGCCGCAAGGAGGCCTCCTTCAGGGTCTGGTGCGGCTCATCCAAAATCACGCCGGTGTGCACGGCAATGCCTTTCCCAGCGCACACATCATGCTGGCATTTGTTGTCCTGATGTTTGCCTACCGCTTCCTGCCACGCCTCGCGCCGTGGTTGCTATTTCCGGTCTTGTTTATGTGCGTGGGAGCAGTTTACGACGGATATCACTACGCCATCGATGTAATTGCCGGCGCGCTATTGGGCATTGCGGTGGGGCTGTTGTTCGCGCATCGCGGAAGACGTGTTGCCACGGCGCCGTGATCGTGCCTCGCGGCAGAGAAGATCCGCCACGCCAGAGGGACTCCTGAGGGATCGGCATAGGGGGGACGGTCACCCGTCCGCCCCTGCCACACCACCGTACATGCGGGTCCGCATACGGCGGTTCGGTTGGTTGAGTTACAGTTCCGACAAGCGTGGTAAGCCGAGCGAGTCGAAGTAGGCGACCGGAAAGGCGCCTTGCAAAGCGGGGCTGTTGGCCAACCGCCATGGGCCATGACGACTGAGAGCCGTTTGTGCCGCCAGTTTTAGGCCGACACCGCGTGCCATCAGCTTTCCGGTTCGGCGTACGCGCCACTGCTTCCAGATCACGGATCGCAGCCTGCGCCGCATCCACTGCTCCAGCCCACGCAGCACCGAGGGGGTTTGGCAGAATCCAAAGTAGCTCTTCCAGCCACGCAAGTAGCTGGCCAGCTCCTTCATCATCCGCGGCAGACTGATCCCTCGCGTCCGGCGCGTCAGTTCCCGGATTCGTTGCTTACAGCGGAGCAGGGCTTTCGGCGCGATGCGCCGTTTCGGCTTGGCTCCTGCCGTAAAACTAAAACCTAGAAACTTCCGCTCTTGCGGTCGCGCCACCGCGCTCTTCGACTGGTTGACCCTGAGCTTCAGTCGTCGCCGCAGGAAACTGGTCACGTTCTGCATGACTCGTTTCCCCGCCCGCTCGCTGGCCACGTAGATATTGCAATCATCCGCGTAGCGTACGAAGCAGTGCCGACGCCGCTCCAGCTCCCGGTCCAGTTCATCGAGCACCAGGTTCGACAGCAGCGGAGACAGTGGTCCTCCTTGCGGAGTACCCTCCTCCACCGGACTCACCAGCCCGTTCTCCATCACGCCCGACTCCAGGAAGGCTCGCATCAGCTTGAGCATCCTCTTGTCGCTTACCCGTTGCGCTATCGCCGCCATCAGTTTGTCGTGGTTCACTCGATCAAAGAACTTCTCCAGATCGAGGTCCACCACCCAGCGCTTACCCTCGGCGATATACTGCTGCGCCTTGGTCACCGCCTGATGCGCGCTGCGCCCGGGCCGAAAGCCGTGACTGTGTTCGGAGAACGTCGGGTCCCACTTGCTTTGCAAAACCTGCATCACCGCTTGCTGGATAAGACGATCCAGCACGGTTGGAATGCCCAGCTGGCGCACCCGCCGTCCGGCTTGGGGATTTCCACCCGCCTCACCGGTTGCGGCTTGTAGCTCCCACTCAGCAACTGTTCCCGAATCGCTGGCCAGTGCTGCTTCAGGTAGCCCGGCAACTCGCCGACCGTCATGCCGTCGATTCCCGGACTACCTTTGTTCGACTTCACTCGCTTTAACGCCCGCAACAGGTTCTCTCTGCCGCAGACCTCTTCCATCACTTGCTCGCTGCTAACAGGGCTTTCGCAGCGCGTTTCGCGTGGACGTTTCGGTTCTTCCCGCCGAGCGCTTGGAGCTTCACTACTCGTCTCGTCGGTGAAGGCCAGCACATCTGTAGCTGGTTCTTCTGCCGCTTGCCGCGTATCGAGTAACGCCGGCTACTCGCAGCTCCTTGAGTTTGGGTCTTCGTAGTAGTGACGACTACTATGCGCGCTGCTGACTTCTGCGACGCGGTTAGAATGAATAGCTCCACGCTCAGTATGGATTCCGGGACACGTCACAGATCTCTCGAGGTAAGCTCAACCGCCTTCAGCGCACAACCGCCGGATCTACCACCAGCAGCCTTGATGGACCTGGGCTTCGCGTTCTTTGGCTCGCTCGCCCGCTGCGTAGGCCTCGTTATCAGGTTCTTGTTCATCGGCTCGCGTTTTGCTCACGCTTCTTTCAGGTGCTACGAGGGTTGGCTTTGCTATACTTTTATAGGATGTGAAAGGATTATAAAGGGTTGATATGTGAACCAAAAAACAACCCTCCGCGACCGGAGGGGTGGCGAGTCCAAAAATCGAGAAGCGGACAGCTACGCTTTGGTGACCTTGCCGCTGCGCAGGCAACCAGCGCAAACCCGCATACGCTTGTTGCCGGTTTTGGTCTTGGCGTGGACAGGACGCAGGTTGACGTTCCACCGCCTCCGCGTAACGTTGTGCGCGTGACTGACGTTGTTACCAAATTGCGGGCCTTTGCCGCAGATTTCACAAACTTGTGCCATGAGTAACTCCAGAAAATTGCCGATCTGGCTAGGTAAACATCAATGATACCTGACCAGAGCGATTTTCGGCAACTTGCAGTACACTCCGCCGACGCCTCACGGCTCTCCGAGTGCTACACTGCGCGCTGTGGCAAGAGAACCACATAGCTCTGGAAATGATCCCGACCCTGAAGTCCGTGCCGGCACGCTGTTTCTGGTCGGCACACCGATTGGCAACCTGGAAGACATTACGCTGCGGGCTTTACGAACGCTGAAAGAAGTGGATCTTATTGCCTGCGAAGACACGCGGCACACGGTAAAGCTGCTGAACCACTACGGCATCGAGAAGCCCACCGTCAGTTATCACGAGCACAACGAGTTGACTCGCGCTGCTGAGCTGGTAGTTCATTTGGAAAACGGCGACAACATCGCCATGGTCAGCGACGCCGGCATGCCTGGCGTGAGTGATCCCGGCTATCGTCTGGTGGCGCTTGCGCTTCGACACCATATTCGCGTCGTACCCGTACCGGGAGCGTCCGCGTTTCTGTCGGCGCTGGTTGCCAGTGGCCTGCCGACCGACTCGTTTCATTTTGGCGGGTTTCTTCCCGCGAAGGAAGGCACACGGCGCACGGCACTGGAGCATATTCGTACATCGTCACGAACCGAGATCTTTTACGAGGCGCCACATCGAATAGTCGAAACGGTGCGTGACATCGTGGACGTGCTCGGGTCTCAGCGTCACGTGGTGATTGCGCGAGAGGTCACCAAACTTCATGAAGAATTTCTTCGCGGTCACGCCGGACGTGTGCTCGCCGAATTGGAAGCACGAGGCGACATTCGCGGCGAGATAACTTTGCTGATCGGAAAAGCAGAAGACCCTATGGCAATACCGCCGTCCACCCGGGACGTTGCGAAACGGATTCGAGAATTGATGGCCTCCGGGAAACTCGATGAAAAAGCCGCGCTGAAGCAGGCGGCCAGGGAATTCGGGCTTTCCAAGAGCGCGGCTTATCGGGAGCATCAGAGAGGCAAGTGATTAGCGACACTCGATCTCACAGAATCGATCATTTACAGAATTGCGTGCGGTGGAGTTTTAAATTGTAGTATTGTAATGAGATTGTGTATTTGTGATTTAAGTAAGGGTGTTAAAGTTGGGTGGTTGGTGAGGTGGTAGATGTGGGGTATTTTGGGTTTTGGTTTTTGTGGTGAGGTGTGTGGAGTAGGATGGTGTTTTGTGTATTTTTGTAGTGGTAGGGAGTGGGTTAATAGTAGTAGGTTGTTGTGATAGATGTGTAGGGTGTTATTGAGTAGATGGGAAAGTTCTACGGTTTGTCTGGTGTAGTTGCGATGGCAGGGCAAGGGCGGAAGGGCGATGGAATGAGTGTCTAGAGTAATGACGTGGTCGGTAGCGATTACGAGTTGGTAGCGTAAACTGAGGTAGTGGGTTAGATAGAAGAGTAGTGGGAGGGAGTGAAAGTAGTGGGTGGTGTTGGTGGGGGGGTGGGTAAAGCGTTGGTTGTAGTTGGAGTAGAAGAGTTTGAGTATGGTATTAGTTTTGTTAAAGTAGTGGTGTTGAGTGAAGTGGAGTTGACGTTATATGGTTTTGTTAAGTGTGTTAGGTGGTTTTATGTGGTTTTTGGTTTGGGGTGAGTAGGTGAGGATTTGTTGTATGTTGAGTTTGTTTAAGGTGTGTTTTATTTGAGTAGGATATTGTTTATTGGTGAGTTGTTCGCCAAGGATCAAGTTGTATATTGAGTTGGAAGATGTTGTGGTGGTAGTGATAGAGGTTGAGTGGTATGTTGTGTGTGGTGATTATGGTGTGTAGGGTGTGTAGATAGTTGAGGTTATTTTTGGGTTTGAGTTGGAAGTGGGTGGTTAGGATTTGGTTGTTAGTGTTATTTTGAAAGTTGATGAGGGTGAGTTGGGGATTGTGGTTTTGGAGTTAGTTATGATGGTTGGTATTGGTGAGGGTTATTATGTTGAAATGTGGGTGGGGTGAGTGGTGGGAGTGATATTGGTGAGGTTGTTGTTTTTGTGGAGAGGTTAGTTTGGTGGTGTGTAGGATGTGGTGTATGGTTTTGTGGTTGATTGAGAGGTGTTTTTTGGTTTGAAGTTTTTTGGTGAGGTGGGAATTGTTGAAGTTTTGATATTTGTAGTGGGTTAAGCTTAGTATTAACTGCTCTCGGGAATTGAAACGGCCTAAGGTATGAAGTGAAAGTGATTGTTGTGAAGTAATTAGGTGATGGAATTGGGTAGATAGTGTTGTTTGAGTTGTTGTATTTGTTGTGTAATTAGGTGTAGCAGATGGGCGGCTTCGCGTACGCTAAGCTGTTTGTTTGCTGTATTCTCGATCATTTTCACTTGTTGGAACTTTTTCTGATTTATGGTTATTATTTTTATAGGGTGATAAAGTTTTGTTGTAGTTAAGGGGTGATATTATTTGGAGTATTACAAGCGCTCGGCGAAGCATTTGACAATCGGGACAAGCCTGCTCAACAATAACGGGCAAGTCATTGGTTGGGCAGCAGCTCGGGTCTACCAGCTTCGCTTCGGCTCCCCACCACACCGTTTGTCCGGAATAAATTATGGCCAAAATTCTCTGCGTCGACGACGAGGAGCACATTGTTACCTTGAAATGCGCCATACTCGAGGCCGCTGGGCACCAAGTGACGCCCGCAACCTCTGCTCAGGAAGCCATAGAAAAGTTGCAGCTCAACAGCTATGACGCTGTGGTCACCGATTGGCGACTTGGGGACTCAAACGGTCGCGCGATTGTTCAGGCCGCCAAAATGCATTCCACCATGCCAGTCGTAGTCGTATCGGGTTATGTCGCAGAAGCCTTTCAGGCTGCTGAACCTTTGGCCGATCTCTATCTGGAAAAGCCGGTCAATCCAGAAGAACTCGTTACCATCGTTAACGAACTTCTCAAGACCGGCGACCACCCGCAATAAGTACGCTCCGGACCTCAGAAGTCAAGCACTAGCATAGTCCCGCGAGCGCTAACGACCAATAATACCAATACCTTACGGCCCACCAATAGGCCGAAAGCCTGATGTATGCATTTATCACCTTAAGAAAAAAAGGGTGTCCCAACACATCCTGAGAATCCATTCTGCCTATCCAACTTGCGTAGGAAAACTGAATTACCAGCCCACAGGTGAGCTGCGGTGGGGGATTTGGCCATTGAGAGGCAGGTCAGCATGCGGGCGGCGGGCGAATTCGGGGCGCACTGGTTCACGCACTTGTGGAATGCATCGGCGTTCGCGGTGGGCGCAATTTTCAGTGTCGTCGAGGGGAGTCGGGGATCTAAGCCGACCAGTCAACCTAATGTGCCAGAATTGCGATCGGTGCTGCAGAGCCTGCCAGAGGCGGTATTTCTATTCGATTCCCATTGTTGCGTCATCGAAGTCAACAAGGCCGCCGAAGAATTAAGTTGCCAAAGCCGGGCGGATTTACTGGCCTTGGATACCGCGGCATTGACTGAGCGGATCGTGGGCCCAGGATCCGGCGCCGATCTCAAGACAATCGTCAATCGTGCGCTGCGCGGTGAGTTAGTGCGGCACGAGCGCCGGATCCTTCATTGCGCAGCAAAAGGCAAGCCGATAGAGGTGCGCATTTCCGGCAGCCCCATTTACTCTCCGTCAAAGCGCATAAGCGGCGCGCTGATCGTAATTGAGGATGTCAGCGAACTTTCCGGCCTCCGAGAACAAGTGGCAAGTGGCGAGCGCCATTTCGCTGTGGGTCAGATGACCGCCGGGTTGGCCCACGACTTCAACAACATCCTGGGCACAATTTCGCAGGCCGTTTACGTGCTGGAGATGACGGGCGGCCGTGCCGAATCCGACCGCAACATGCTAGGCATCATCAATAACGCTGTGCGGCGTGGCGCCGAGATTGTCAATAACATCCGGGAATATCTCAGGGGCCGCACCGAAGCACCCTCGCGGGTAAATATGCGGGTGCTGTTGGAAGAGGTTTTGCAACTAACAGAACCTGTATTGGAAATGCATCCGGGCATAAACATTAGTCATGACCTGCAGGACTCCTGCGAGGTTTGCGCAAGCCCGCCCGAGTTGCGGCGCGTTTTTACCAATTTGATTTTGAACGCGCTCGATGCCATGCCTCAGGGTGGGACCTTGACCATTGGCTGCCGGCACAAAGAGGGCCGGGTCATGGTAAGCGTGAGCGATACTGGGGCCGGAATTCCGTTCGAAACACAGAACAGAATTTTCTCGCCTTACTTCACCACTAAAGCCAAAGGCACAGGCCTGGGCTTGGCGGGCGCGCGCAAGGCAATTCAGGCACAGCGAGGGGACATTACCTTCGAAAGCACTCCGGGAACGGGAACGACATTCTTCATCTCTCTGCCCACCATTACCGATCAGGAGCTTGGTTATCCTCGCGTAGCATGAACCCAGGGCTGAGATGGTATTTGGCCGCCCTTACTGGACGGACGGCGAAGCTGGAGGAATCGCCCGGCGCTCGCCAGCACCTTGCGACGCTCGCGCCCGCGACGGCACGACTGCGACGGATGCGGTTGCTTGGGCCAGAATCCGGTGATGCACGACAAACAAAGCCAGCTCTAAGCGATCGGAAACTCCAACTTTGTCGAAAATGTTGCGTAACGCATTCTTGATCATCTGCTCGCTGGTGTAGAGCTGAAAAGCAATTTCGCGGTTCTTGTAGCCTTGAACCACGGCAGCAATGATGCGCAGTTCCCGGTCCGAGAGGCGGTCGCGCACCCGAGCGCCAACCAGGTCCTCGCTCACATCAGCATCTGCCGGGTTCGGGCTTTGCAGAAATGATTGGCCACGAGAAAGTCGCCGCACCGCCTCAACCGCGATGTTGCCCCCTGCCGACCGATAGATGACGCCCTGCACACCCATGCGCATGAAGTCCGACGCATGTTCAGCATTTTCCGCCAGCATCAGCACTGCGGTGTGACGGGTTGCCGCGATTGCCTGGATTTCGGGAAGCAAAGGAAGGAAGCTGGTCGAGAGAATCAGCACGTGCGATCGAAGTTTATCGAGCGCGTTTAGCAACTGCTCCGGGGACTGCGGCTGACCGACAATGCGCATGTCTTCCTCAACCGCCAATACCTTGGCTATCCCGGCACGAAAAATTGCTTGGTGGTCAGCGATAATGACGTTGATCATCCTAGAACCTGTTGCGGTTCCGGTTTGTGTGTGAGTGGGAGCCCAGATTTCTATTCTCGAGGGGGGCTAACCACGACTCACCGGAACGGCGGCCAGCTAGTTTCAGGTTTATACCACGGATGTACGGCCAAAGATAGGTTTTTAGTCACCATTGATGAATATCTGGTTCACACTAAAGTGGTGATAACGCCTCCTATCCTTGGAGACTGAGAGATCGTCAAAGCAGCTCCTTTTGGTGCGCCCCAGGAAGATTGGTTGTTCCCCTTGTGGCAGTCATTCAGTAAACCGTTGACGGCTAGCGAGTTGCCACTTCTGGCCTTATGATCGAGTTGGGATGACTGCAACTTTCACATCTTCGCGCGTCGAGACTCGCCCTAATTGGGCTGAAGTTTCGCTCCCCGCCTTGCGTCACAATTTCAGAGCCTTGCAAGCGCACGTAGGCTCCGATGTCACCATCTGCGCGGTGGTAAAGTGCGACGCTTACGGACACGGAGCACAAGAGTGCGCGCTGGCCTTACAGCAGGAGGGCGCAAAGTGGTTTGGGGTCACGTCGACCGATGAAGGAGTACTCTTGCGCGAGGCTGGCGTTACTGCACGGGTGTTAGTGATGTGCGGGGTCTATCGCGGAGAAGAAGAAGATGCCCTGCGCCTTTCGCTCACGCCCGCAGTATTCCGTCTGCAAGACGCGGAAGCGCTGGCCACGGCGGCCACACGGCAGCGTCTGACTGCGCCAGTCGCGATCCATCTCAAGATCGACACTGGCATGGCCAGGCTTGGACTTCCGTTGGCTGATCTTGAGGCGTTCGCGGAAGGTGTCAAGCGCCTGCCGCAGATCGAACTCGAGGCCGTGTTCAGCCATCTGGCTTCGTCGGAGGTACTCGACGATGAGGCCACACAGCAACAAATTGGCCGCTTCGAAGCAGCCTTGCAGACGTTGGCGTCACATGGCCTGCGTCCGCGGTTGCGCCACCTGGCTAATACGAGCGCGGCCATCGAACGTCCGGAGACGTGGCACAACTTTGTCCGTCCAGGGCTGGCGCTGTATGGATACGAACAGCAACCGTGCCATCGCGACGGCTCGCCGGCGGCTGCACCGCCATTGTCGCTACGACCGGTCTTGGCATGGAAGACTCATGTCATTGCAGTTCGTGATGTTCCCGCCGGTCAAGCCCTCGGATACAACGGCGCCTACACTACGCCCGCGCCGGCGCGTATCGCCACGGTTTCCGTCGGTTATGGTGATGGACTGTCGCGCAGGCTTTTTGGCAACGGCGAAGTGCTTTTGCGCGGACAGCGCGCACCCATGCGTGGCCGTATTTCGATGGACCTGACTTTGATCGATGTAACTCACATTGCGGGCGTCGCCATTGGCGACGAAGTGACCCTCATCGGCCGAAGCGGAGCCGAAGAGATCACGGCGAACGACCTCGCACGCTGGGAAGGAACCGTAGTCTACGAGACGTTGTGCAATCTGACCAAGCGCGTGCCCCGGCGATACTTAGGATAGTCGCCCGCCTAAGCAAGCCGGTAGAAGCTTAGCGATGCATCGCCCTGATCGAGCCGTCGATAGCGCACCAGCGCGCCAAAGCGTTCGCCGGGATCGAACTTTTTTTCATGCTCCGCGATGACCAGGCTCGTGGGCTGGAGCAGCCGAGATTGCGACAGATAACCAAGCGTATGTTCGTAAGTTCCTCGCATGCGATAGGGCGGATCGAGAAAGCAATAGTCGCAAACCACTCCGGTACTTTCCAGCAGCCGCAGTGCCGGTGCGACCTCGCGCTCGTGCACTTCAAATCCCGTTGCGACCCCCAGAGATGCCAGATTCGATTGGAGCAGGCGCGCATGCTTTTTCTCCGACTCCACGAAATACGCTTGCCTCGCGCCCCGACTCAGCGCTTCGATGCCTACCGCCCCGGTTCCGGCGTACAGGTCGAGCCATACGCTGTCCGACAAATTACCCGCTGCAGCAAGGACATCGAACAGCGTTTCCCGCAACCGATCGCTGGTGGGGCGTAAGTCAAGACCTGGCAATGATCGCAAGGGACGGCTGCGAAACTGTCCGGCGATGATGCGCATCTCCTAGAGTGTATAGAATGAATATGGAGGCTGGTGCGGAGTAATGAGAAGTTGGTCAATTCCCGCGGGTCGATTGTTCGGAGTGGATATCCGCATCCATCTCACGTTTGTTTTTCTGCTGGCCTTTGTCTGGTTCACGCAATCGGTAGCCATGGGCACCGCCGGTGCCATGCGCGGCCTGGTGCTGGTGGGGATGATATTCGCCTGCGTGGTCTTGCATGAGCTTGGACATGCGGTAGTAGCCCGCCGAAATGGGGTCGCAGTGCGAGCTATCATTTTGCTTCCGATTGGCGGGGTCACGCTGATGGAGGATGTCGGGCAGCACAACGCCGATTCTGCTCGCGATATCCGCATCTCGGTCGCGGGCCCGGTAGTTAATTTGATCATTGCCGCGCTCTCCGGCGCATTCATTTTGGCATTTCTTCCGCAGGTGAATCTGTGGGCCCAGCCGTTCGTGCATGCCAATAACCTTCCCCGTAGTTTGTTCTGGGGAAATGTGTTCCTCGGTGGTTTCAATTTGCTGCCTGCCTATCCGATGGACGGCGGTCGCATACTACGCTCGCTTCTGGCGGAACGCATGGACTACGTACGAGCCACCCGGCGCGCGGTTGCAATCGGTCAGGGGTTCGCGATGCTCCTGATTTTTCTCGGAGTTTGGAACACCTGGCTTATGCTGATTGGCTTCTTCCTCTTCGTGGGCGCGCAACTGGAAGATCGTTCGGTCGTCTTCCAGTCGGTGCTGGAAAGCGTGCACATGGAAGACGTGATGCTCACCGGCTTCTCGACTCTCTCCCCGGCGGACACGCTGGAAGATGCGCTGCAGAAAGCGGTGCACACTCTGCAAGATGATTTCCCAGTCGTGCGCGGCAGCGACATGGTGGGCGTCATCAGCAAGCAGCATATCGTGCAGGCGCTTCGGGTTGGCGGCAACGGCTACGTGCAGTCGGCCATGATACGTGCGTTCGAGATTGCGCAGCGCAGTGATTCGCTGGCGTCAGGCTTCCGCAAACTCGGGGGGCGGGGACTCAGCATGATTCCCGTGGTCGACCAGCAACGGCTCATCGGCATTGTCACCATGCAAAACCTGATGCACAGCATGGCCTTGTTGGCGGAGACCCGCCGGTTGCGAAGGCAGCAGGATAGTAACAACTCGTAGTCGAGATGGCCATGATCGCCACACACGCTAGCCGAAACTATCGCAGGCGCCAGCCTATGGTTTTAGGACCACTGCCTACCGGATAGGGATACGCTTTAACCCTGAGGCTAACTTGTCGTGCAAATAATGCGGGCGTGGTTACGCAGACTCCATCCTGCACCTGTAACCGGATCGTCTCGCCTTTGGGCCCGATGCGTTGCGGAAAATCGACGCTCTCCTCCGAACCACAGCACAGGTACAACGAAAGCAGATCGCAGAATTGCAGCACGTCCGTCCAGTACTGCACTTCGCTTTCCGAGCGGCCTTGCAGGCGCAGCAAGTGAGACTGGCGATGTTCTTCGGCCAGCAGGAAGTCACGCACGCTTCGCGCATCGTCTTCTGAATATGCGCCTGCGCTGATTCCAAACCTGCCAAGCCTGGAGAAGTGCCCGCTAACAATTAGGGCTGCAATCGGCGCCACCGCTTCGGCGGAGTCAGTCGACCCTCGCCACGCGCGCAGAAAGTCTCCGGCCTTGATATCCAGAAAAGAGAGTGGCCTGCCTTCAGCGTTCAGAGCGATGTTGTCGCCGGAATACGCCGCGGGAGTCGCACTCAGCCGCTCTAAGCCATTGTCGAAACTCTGCCACCCCTCGTCGTGCAGGCCGATGCCCCGAACAATGTCATCATCGAGCTGAGGAGCGCCTGCAATTACAAGATGCTGGGCAATTTCGCCCGACAGTCGCGCGTGATCGGGCTGATGTATCAGTTGATAACTTGCCGACCTGGTTTTCTCCGTGCGGGCAACGGCCTCCCAAGCAGCGATAAACCCGTTGCTTGGTTCGATGCACTGGGATTCGGGCCGCAGGATCACCGAGCTTATCTCGCCCGCGCGGCACGGCCGCGCTTAGCGGCAGTAACTCGGATGGGGCCGGTGCCGGTGGGCGGCTTACGGTCGCCATCGACCAACTGTTTTAGGACAACGGCGTTGTTGCGATCTTCGTTCTTGGAAGCGAACAGCAAGGTCAAGCGGCGGCGTTTCTTCTGCAGCCCGTAAAGCTGCTGTAACGCTGTGTTCGCTGCTTCGCTAGCTAGCTCCTTCAAATACTTCTCACGAAACTTGCTCCATTGCTGGGGATGAGCGTGATACCACTTGCGCAACTCGTCAGAGGGCGCAAGGTCCTTCAGCCAGGCATCGAGCGCGAGGTCTGACTTTTTTAAGCCCCGAGGCCACAGCCGGTCTACCAGCACGCGCGTACCATCTTGTGGCGACGGCTCAGCGTAAACGCGTTTGAGGGCGATGGTCATGCGAGGTGTATTCTAACTCTGTTGAAGCCTGTGGTGCGGCTTCACGCGAGCACAGAATTTCCTGGAACCTGGAAGAATGTCGAGACCAAATCGCGCGACTCTTGCCCTTTTGACCGGAATTGTCTTGATCCTGATTACAATTTTCTTGGCCTGCGACTCTGAGCCTCGCAAGAGCGACGCCGAGCTCGGGCTGACTCCTCAGCAAGCGCAAGGACGACGGGTTTACGATGCGCGCTGCGCCGAATGCCATTACGCATACAGTACGCGCAATCTGCGCGCCCCCAGCCTGAATGGACTGTTCAAGAAGCCATTCATGAAAAATGGCATCCCCGCCAACGATGACAGGGTCACAGACATCATCCTGCTAGGCCGGGCGAAAATGCCCGCCTTCCAGCAGAAACTAACGCAACAGCAACTGGACGAGTTGATGGCGTATCTGCATACGTTGTGAGGTAACGCTATTCGCTGGTCGCCATTCGCCATTCGCTCTTAGCCGCTAGCTCTTAGCCTTTAGCATACTCAAAGCGAATCGCGAATAGCGAATAGCGAGGAGCGACTTCACCACGCGGTACAATAGTTACGTCGCATGGCCACAGCTTCCGAATTGATCCAGATCGAGATTGGCCCTCGCCGTCCTGCTCCCAAGCCGGAATGGCTGAAGGCGCGTGCGCCGATGGGCGAGAATTACCACAATCTCAAGACGCTGGCGCGCAATCTGGAGCTGAACACCGTCTGCGAGTCGGCGCATTGTCCCAACATCGGTGAGTGCTGGAATCATCGCACCGCAACCTTCATGCTACTGGGTAATCTTTGCACCCGGCGGTGTGGCTTCTGCGCCGTGCCGAAGGGACGTCCTCAGCCGATTGATTTCGAGGAGCCTCGCCGCGTGGCCGAGGCGGTGGAGAAGTTGGGGCTGAAGTTTGCCGTGGTCACCAGCGTTAATCGCGACGACGACAACGTGGGCGGGGCGCGTGTCTTCGCCGATACCATCATCGAAATCCGCCAACGGGTTCCGGGATGCCGCGTGGAGGTGCTGATCCCCGACTTTCAGGGATTGGAAGAACCGCTGCGCATCGTGATGGACGCCAAACCTGACATCCTCAATCACAACACTGAAACTGTGCCTCGGCTGTATCGCGTGGCCCGCTCCGGCGCGCGTTACGAACGCACCTTGAAGCTGCTGCAGCGTGCCAAGGAAATGAATCGAGCCATTCCGACCAAGACCGGCGTGATGGTTGGTCTGGGCGAAAGCACTAGCGAACTCCTGGAAGTCTTCCGCGATCTCGCTGCCCACAACGTGGATATCCTGACCATCGGCCAGTACCTGCGGCCATCAAAGGACCACCTCCCGGTAGCGCGGCTGTACACTCCCGACGAATTCCGCTTCCTCAAAGAAGAATCGTTGAAGATGGGTTTCCGCCATGTCGAGTCCGGCCCCCTGGTGCGGTCCAGCTATCACGCCGACGAGCAGGCCGACGCGGGAACGCGTGTCGTGTAACTCAAGACAACGGGAAGGGTTCCCATGTCTAAAGATGCTTCCGAATTATTGAAGAAGGCATTGCGACTGCCTGTGGAGGAACGCGCGGTATTGGCGCGGTCTATTCTGGCAAGTTTGGATCTGGCAACAGACGCCTTCATTGAGAGCATGCGTGGGAGCTTGGCAAAGCGGGGTATGTCATCGAATCCCAAACGCAATGCCGACCGTGAGTTTTTGCGCGGCCCGGCTACTAAGAAAAGGGTGCTTTGGGCTATCTTGATGGTAGTCGGTGCACTAATATCACCCGCCGTCATCCGTGGCTTGGCGTCGAGGAATCAACAACAAGTGTCATTAAACGCGGCTTCACAGGCTGCCGCAAAATCTAAACAATCAGCCAATCCTCCGAGAGTGCCACCGCCGAGGTACCGCCTATTCAAATTCGAAACTGACAATGAAGCGACTTACGTTGTTCCCGGCAACACGAATGATGAAGAGCTAAAGAGTTTGCTTTGGCTTTTTAGAGAGAAGGTGAGAGCGGGCAAGTTTAAGGATATCGGAATCACGAAGCCGACGGCCAAACACTGGGGTGGACTTGATTATAAGTCTGGGATGCTGGTCATCTACCGAGGCGAAAAATGCGCGAACGAAGGATGGATTAGCCTTAAGGCTGCCGAGAGCGGAAAGCTCCCATGTGGCAGAGGTGATCACGACGATGCGTATTATCAGTGGGGTATTCCTAACCCGACGAAGGATAGAAATGGCTTTTTCGATGAAGGCGGGATAGCGAAAAACGGAGACATCATAGTTGTGTTCGAAGATAAGGGAAACCAGTGAACGCGAGGCAGTGGGCGTTCGGTAACAGGGTAGAATAAAGGGCGGAGTAACTTGAAAGGGCGCCTCGATGTCGAAGACTGCCGATCCCCTAGCGAGACTCAAGGACTTTGACATCTCGGAACCTTACGAGCTTGTCCGCACAATCGAAGTTGTCAAGGGCCAGTGCCGGTATCGCCTCGAAGTCATGAAGTCCCTCCACAGCCAGAACTGTTATTTTGTCGATTGCTATCGTCTGGTAGAACAAGAGGAGACGACAACGCTGGAGGTTATGAGTGCTGTGTGGTCGCGGTTGTCGCTCGAAGAGTTTAGCGGGACAGAGGAGAACGACCAGAATAAGGCGTTGGAAACTGCATTGGCTGCGTTACGGTAATCGCGACTTCGTGGGAACCGTCGGAAACAACAGCCGTCCGCTTGAGATTAAAGTTCAGTGACCGCATCCAAATATTCGCGAATGGCGTCCTGGATGTTCTCCAGCGCCTCCCGCTCGCTAGTACCCTGTGACCAGCAGCCGGGTAAGCCAGGGCAGGATACCGCAAAACCTTCTTCCGAGGGTAACAGCACCACGCGGTAAGTCATGCAATGTATCCTACTCCCCAGATGCAGGCGTGGGGATTATTCACTCCACAACAAAGGTCGTCATCTTGCGCAGCAGCGATTCGGGCGCTTGCACGTCCAGTTCAACGTTGCCATCGCGATACTCTCGCGCAAGTATAACGGCCCTCGCGTCCAGCGCTGCCAGTGCTTTGCCTTCTGACTGAGGCACGCGCATGCGGACCCGACGCACCGGATCTTCGGCAATGAGTTCATCGATACGTTTCGCCAACCGGTCCAAGCCAAGCCCTTGTGCAGCCGAGACATGGATGACGCTCTCGCTATCCTGCAGGCTCTCGCGCTTTTTCTCCGGCAGCAAATCCAGTTTGTTCATCACATAGAGCCGGGGCTTGTCCTGCGAGTCCAGTTCACGCAGTACTTCTTCCACCTGGGCTTGCTGCTCAGCTGCGGTTGGGCTGGTGACATCCGACACCAGCAGTAGCAGAGACGCCCGTTGCACCTCCTCCAGCGTCGCGCGAAACGCTGAAACCAGCGTGTGTGGGAGGTTCCGGATGAATCCCACAGTGTCAGACAGCAAGACCTGCCGTCGCGAAGGCAACATCACACTTCGCAGCGTGGGGTCGAGCGTGGCGAACATACGCGCGCTCTCCAGCACTCTCGCCTTGGTAAGCGCGTTGAATAGCGTCGACTTCCCCGCATTGGTATAGCCAACCAGCGCGACCGTCGCGATGGGAACGGACTCGCGCCGTTGCCGCTGTTGTCCCCGAATGCGGCGGACATTTTCCAGTTGCTCTTTTACGTGGCGGATATGCCGGTAGATCTTGCGGCGATCGGTCTCCAGCTGTGTTTCTCCAGGACCACGGGTCCCAATGCCGCCACCAAGCTGCGACATTTGCACGCCACGTCCTGCCAATCGCGGCAGCAGATATTGCAGTTGCGCCAACTCGACTTGCAGTTGACCTTCACGGGTACGCGCGTGACGCGCAAAGATGTCGAGGATGAGCTGGGTGCGATCGATGACCCGCAGGTCGAGCTCGCGTTCGAGATTACGTTGCTGGGATGGGGTTAAGTCGTGGTCGAAAATAACCAGATCTGGCGAACTTGAAGCGACAGCGCCTTTTAGTTCCTCCAGCTTTCCGCTGCCAATCAGTGTGGCGGGGTCTGGTTTTTGCCGCCGCTGCAAAAACTCGCCGATGACATTGGCTCCCGCGCTGGCAGTCAGTTCGCGCAACTCGGCCATCGCTTCTTCGGCCGAAAAGCCCTGCTCTTCCTGACTTTGAGGGTGCAGGTGCGGGTCGGCGGCGCTGCGCGCAACACGAGCAATGGGAGGCACTTTCCTGGCAGTTCGCTGCCCGGAGCGAGAAGCCAGCGCTGTATTGAGGTCCGGTTGCCGATCCTTCCCGATACGAGTTTCAGTGTCGCGCGCCGCCGGTCGAGAGGAGAATTCCACTCCCACGAGGAAAGCCCGTTCTGGTTGGCTCCGGCCCGTCTGCCATGAGCGGTCATTCGCTCTGGAGTTTATCCCATCCGTGCGAGCGATAAATTAGTCCTCGGAAGTCGTGTTCGCGGTCTCGGCATCTGCTGGGGCTGCTGGTTCGGCCACCGCGCGGTGTTCATAGTGACGGTCAGAGTGCGAGGAACGCGACATGACCACGGTGGAGATGGCGTGTTTGAAGATCAAATGCTCCTGGTTGTCCTTGTCTAGTACCACGGAGTACTTATCAAAAGCGCGAATCCTTCCCGTCAGTTTTACTCCGCTGATCAGGTAAATGGTAACTAAAAGCTTATCTTTGCGGGCGGTATTTAGAAATCCGTCTTGTATATTCTGTGCTGCCTTGTTCTCCATAGGTCCCTCCTGGCAACATGCAAAAAACAGAACAGCCTCAGATTCGCGGCCCCTACGATTCCGAAACCGTCCGCGGTCGGTACAGCGCGATCCGCCGCGGTTGCAAATAACAAGCCCCTTTCACGATAAGACGGCAGCAGCGCGATTTCAACTAAAACAAGCACAACCCGATGTGATGTAGAATTCGCGCACCGCTCTGGATTGGAAAGCGCAGACTACTCGGAGAGAATAGCCCATGTTGCCTATCTCGCTAGTGGCACTACTTTTGTTGCCTGAGGTTCATTTTCCTGGTGCTCCGGCGACAGCCCTTATCATTCTTCGCTGGATCCACTTCGTTGCCGGGATTACCTGGATTGGGCTTCTTTACTTCTTCACCTTGGTGAGCCTGCCTTTGATGCAGGAGCTCGACGCAAAATCGCGCGTGACCGTCGTCACCAAGCTGATGCCACGGGCCCTTTGGTGGTTTCGCTGGAGCGCAGTCGTAACCGTTCTGGTCGGCATCAGCTACTGGATGCACGTTGTGGCGTCTAGTGCGCGTGACGCCGTGGCTGCGGGACTGCCGGCCTCCCCCGGGATGATGTTTGGCAGCTTCTTCGTCATCTGGACGCTGGCCTTCGCGATCGAGATGGGAGCGCTGATGTCCCCGGCCGAGGTGCTAAGGAAAGGCCCGGTGCTGGGATTGCTCGTCGGCGTTACCGTCATTGCGGCTGCGTATTTCTTCCTGAGCTTGAATCAACATGGCTGGGAGAGCAACTGGGCGTTAGCGATTGGCATTGGCGGCGGGCTGGGATGGTTCATGTTGCTGAATGTCTGGGGCGTGGTGTGGCGCATGCAGAAGAAGATCATCCGCTGGACTGAAGCTAATGCCAGCCAAGGCACGCCCATGCCGTCGGAAGCACCCAAGGTGGCGAGAATCGCTTTCCTGTGTACACGCCTGAACTTTTGGTTGTCGTTCCCCATGCTGTTCTTCATGGGCGCAGCCAGCCACTATTTTCTGTTTGTGGCGAAGTAAACAGAGCTTTGATCGTCCGGCGACCCACCGGCGCCGGCTGCTTCGCGCTGCCTACAATCCGCAATCCCCTATAGAATTGGGTCTTAGTCATGCCATCGCACTCGCCGAAATCGTTCTTTAGCGCGCACCCCGGGACCCAGACTGATTCCGTCCCCATGCTTGATCTCACTCGGCAGTACGAGAGCATCAAGGACGACGTGCAAGCGGCGCTCGAACGTGTGCTGACGACTCAACACTTCATTGGGGGTCCGGAGCTCGAGGGCTTCGAGTGCGAGTCTGCGAACTACCTGGAAGTCGCCGCAAGTGTTGGCTGTGCGTCGGGAACTGATGCTTTGTGGTTGGCGCTACAGGGAGCTGCGGCCGGACCAGGAACGTGCGTCGTTACTACGGCGTTCAGCTTCTTCGCCTCGGTGAGCTCGATTGTGCGTTGCGGCGCAGTCCCCGTCCTGGCGGACATCGATCCGGCGACGCTGAACCTCGATCCTGACCCGACCGAGCGAGCGTTGCAGCGCGCTCGTTCGTACAAGGCTCGCGTGGTGATGCCAGTGCATCTTTACGGACAGTGCGCCGACATGGATAGATTGGATCTCATCGCAGGGCAGTACGATGCCAGTCTCATCGAAGATGCGGCGCAAGCGTTCGGTGCGAAGTGGCGCGACACGAAAGCAGGAGCGCTGGGCAAGGCTGCAGCTTTCAGTTTCTATCCCACCAAGAACCTGAGCGCCTACGGCGACGGCGGATGCGTGACGACCAACGATGCGGAACTGGCGGCGCACCTGCGACGTTTGCGTAATCATGGAAGCCGCCAACGCTATTACCACGAAGAGATCGGCTGGAATAGCCGCCTCGATGCCATGCAGGCGGCCGTGCTTCGGGTGAAGCTGAGGCATATTGACGACTGGAACCAGGCCCGACGGATGCTTGCCTGCCGCTACCACGGTCTATTCGTCAACTCCGGCCTGGTGCACAGCGAGGCGCAATCGGTCAGCGCGAAGGCACCTATTGCCCTGCTGGCGACAATGCCCGAGGCGTATCACATTTATCACCAGTATGTGGTGCGCGCCTATCGACGCGACGAACTGAGGACGTTTCTGGCCCAGCATGGGATCGGTACGGAAATCTACTATCCTGTGCCACTGCATTTGCAGGAATGCTTTACTTACCTCGGCTATAAGGCAGGCGATCTTCCGGAGTCGGAGCGCGCCTCCAAAGAAGTGCTGGCGCTGCCGATGTTCCCCGAGCTCCGTGAGGACGAGCAGCAACGCGTGGTGGCCGTCGTCGCCGAGTTCTACAGCCGTTAGTTCGGATAGAGGCGGCTTCAGGTTATGCATGTCGGGTAGAGCGGACCTTCAGTTCCGCGTCCAGGGCTGGAAGAAGTAGCTTCAGTCTCTGAGGTCGCCTGGACCTCAGAGACTGAAGCTAGGAATTACGTGGGCAAACCCTAACGCGGGCCTGAAAGGCCCGCACTACCCGAGATACAACCAGTCAGGAGCTGCGACGGACCCTGATTACCCTCACTTATGCTTATGGTGCGGATGCGCGGGCAGCCCTTGCTTCTTGCGCTGCGCATAGTAGGCAGCGAGGGCGGCGTCATGCTTGGCCTTCTCCGCCGCTTCTTCTTCCGGCGTTAGGACCCGGCGCACAATGGGGCCATTCAGTTTGTAGGTGATGTCGACCATCTGCCCGGCGTCGTTTTTCTTGCGAATGGTGAAGGTCGGCAGGTCGCCTTCTTTGCCGAAATCCTGATGGCCGGTCTTCACCGGGAAGTAGCCCTCCAGATTGCGCTCGCGATAAGCCGTTTCATAGCGATGCTTCGCCCGATTTCTGGTGAAGATTCGAATCTGATTGAAGTCCCAGGGTAGACCGTCCTTGGGCTCGTTCAATAGCACCAAGTACTGCGGCACTTGCTTGACTTCTTTGGTGTCTTTGTCTTCCTCCGGCACCGTGTTCAAGACGAAGTAGCCCATGATGCGTTGCCCTTCGGCGTACTGCGCAACGTCGAGAGGAATATCGAGATCGATCATGCGCAGCAATACCCAACCGACATGCCCGGCGGAGTTACGCACGAGATACCAGTCCTCCATCACAGGCTTCGGAGGCTCGGCTGGTTTTCCCGGAGTGGCGGCTGGCGCGGTTTTTGCGGAAACAGCCGATTTAGCCGGCGCAGGCGAACTCTTGGATTGAGTTGTCGCAGCAGCCTTCGAGCTGGTCGTCGCAGCCACGGATTTCGGAGGATTCTTTTCCGCGGTAGCGCGCTTCAGGATCTCAACTTTCTCCCCGTCCTTGAGCTGATAGAGGTGCTCACCCTCACGCGATGGGGTTACATGCATGTTGAGTTCGGAGCGCGCTGTTCCGTGAGCTTGTACTTGCTGGCTGGCACTGTCGGTGGCGAGCTTCTGAAATCCATCGTAAACATCCTGCGGAACCAGGCTGCGTTCCTCCACCCAACCTTCCTGGCCGCTGTCGGTCCGCACCCGCAGAAAGCGGCGTTGCTTCTCCAGAATCTCCACGCGATCGCCGCTGTGCACCGTGCCAATCTTGTTGTACATGGTTGCCACCCGGTCGCGCAGGCTGGTTTCTGGTGTGGAGACGTACATGTACTCGTGTTTGACCAGCGCTCCGCGCTTGCAAGCGCAATCCAGGGCAAGCAAAACCAGCAGAAACGCGAACAGCGGAATCCGTAGGCGACTAAAACGGGAAGATTTCACCGGCAGCACAGAACACTATAGCGCAGGGAGCAGGGGCTTGGAATGAAGGACTAGTGGCAAGGCAGGTGCCGCAAGCATCACCAGCGGCCACGGGAGCGCACAAAGAAGTAACTGTTCCTGCGTGCGCTCCAGAAGTGGCCTGCGAGCTGTGATGCCCACCCGCTCCTACCAGACCCGGCACTGTGGTTTGCGAACCATCGGTGCGTCGGGCTTGCAGTTGTACGCTTTCTGGAACTCGGGCATGTTTCCAACCACGCCGTTGACCCGGAACTTGCCCGGTGAGTGCTCGTTCACTCCCGCCATCATGCGGGCATATTCAGGACGCTCGCTCTCGCACCAGATCTGGCCCCAGCCAACGAACAGACGTTGCTCGGGAGTGAAGCCGTCAATCGGCTTTTGCGGAGCATTGCCCAGAACATCCAGCAACGCCATGTCCGCAATGCGCAGGCCGCCGTTGTCGGCGGTGTTTTCGCCCAGCGTCAACTGTCCGCGAACGTGAACGTCGTCGACTGCGACAAAGCTGTCGTACTCGTTGACGAAGCAGGCCTCCAACTTATCGAACTGCTCGCGGTCCTTCGGGGTCCACCAGTTGCGCAGGTTCCCCTGCGCATCGAACTGGCTGCCCGAATCGTCGAAGCCGTGCGTGAGTTCGTGGCCGATGACCGCACCAATAGCGCCGAAATTCACTGCATCGTCAACTTTGGGATCGTAGAACGGCGGCTGCAGAATACCCGCCGGGAAGTTGATGTTGTTCTCCTGCGGATTGTAGTAAGCGTTGACCGTGGGCGGAGTCATGCCCCATTCGCTGCGGTCAACCGGCTTGCCGATCTTGTTCAGCTGCCGTTTGAACTCGAACTGATTGGCACGCAACCCATTGCCCAGAGCATCTCCGCGAATGATGGTCAGCGTACTGTAATCGCGCCACTTGTCGGGATATCCGATCTTGTTCTCAATGTGCGCCAGCTTGTCCAGCGCCTGCTTCTTGGTGTCGTCGGTCATCCATGACAACTCGGTGATATCGGTCTTAAGCGCAGCTTCCAATTCATGCACCATCTTCAGGGTTGCGGCCTTGCTCTCCGGAGGAAATTCTTCGGCAACGTAGGCCTTGCCCAATGCTTCCCCTAAGTCCGAATTGGTGAACTGTACGCATCGCTTCCAGCGCGGACGAATCTCTTTCGCTCCGGTCAGGGTTTTTCCGTAAAAAGCGAAACTCTCGTTCACGAATGCGGTTGGCAACAGCTGCGCCGCGTGATGTACGGTCTGCCAGCGAAGGTAAGTCTTAATATCGTCGAGATTGCTAGTCGCAACCAGTTGATTCATGCCCTTCACAAAATCGGGCACGGAAACATCGAGGCTGTCGAAGCTGGGAGTGGCGACAGTAGCGAAATACTCTTTCCAGGTAAACGCGGGACTGAGTTGCTGAAGTTGCGCGGTGGTCATCTTGTGATAGACCTTGTTGGGATCGCGCCGCTCGACCCGGTCCATGGCGCTCTTTGCAAGTTCGGTCTCTAGGGTCAGGACGGTCTGGGCGTCGGCCGCAGCTTTTTCCGGCGACTCACCCAGCAACTTAAACATATTGGTCACGTGCTGGACGTACTGGTTGCGCAACTCGACTGACTTTGCGTCGGTCTTCAGGTAGTAGTCGCGGTCGGGAAGGCCCAGTCCACCCTGGTCGGTTCCGGCAATCTCCATCATCGAATCCTTGGCGTCAGGCTCCGAGCCGAATTCGAACAGCACCTTGACGCCATTGTTGTGAAGCTCGCCGATTAAAGCTGGCAGTTGAGACTTGTCCTGAAGGGCGGCGATCCGATCCATCAAAGGCTTAAGCGGCGCTGTTTTGGCATCAATGCCGGCCTCGTCCATGCAGGAGTGGTAATAGTCGCCGATCTTCTGATCGTTGGAGCTTCGCCCGGAATTGTCCGCCGAGGCTTTGTCCAGAATGTTGCGCAGGATTAGCTGATTACGTTCGTGCAGTTCGTTGAATCGGCCCCAGGCGGGTTGATCTGCCGGGATAGGGTTGTTCTTGATCCAGTTGCCGCAGGCGTATTGATAGAAGTCGTTGCAAGGATCGACGGATTTATCCATCGCGTTCATGTCGAAGCTGGGGACGTTTTTGATTGCCGCAGTCGAGGAGGAGGTGGATGTGCTTTGCGCCTGTGTCGCGATTCCGGCCAGCAGCAGGATACAAGCTGTGAAAAAGAACTGTCGCATCTATGACCTCATTGTAAAGATGGGTACAAAGTCTTAAGAATAGCGCGAGTATGGAACAACTGTTACCGCGCTGCAGGTTGTCTTGTCGCCTGCCAACAACCCAATCTGCTCTCTTCTTCTATAATTCACGTATGAGACATTTGACCCTGCCAGTCGTAATCGAATCCGACCCGGATGGATACTTTGTCTCCTGTCCTGCACTGCAAGGCTGCTATAGCCAGGGAGAAACCTACGAACAGGCAGTGGAGAATATCAAAGATGCTATTCAACTCCACCTACAGGACCGTCTCTCGGCTGGCGAAGAAATTCCCGAACCTGTTTCTGTAAGCCTCTCGACGGTCGAAGTTGCAGTCTAATGCCCAAGCTTCCACGCCTGAGCGCTCGCCAAATCATTGTTGCGTTAGAGAAGGCCGGCTTCTGTTTTGCACGGCAGAGCGGAAGCCACATGATCTATAGGAATCCTGCCGGCAAACGCGTTACCGTACCTTTCCACGGCGCACTATTCTTCACCCGAAAGTGCTGAAGAGCATCATGCGAGACGCGGATATCACTTCTGAACAGCTCCAAGAGCTCCTATGATTCCGGCGGTGAGTGCTCAGTTTCTAATCATCGCTTTACCAAACCCGGCAGGCGTTTTCGCTCACCATTGGCTGACCGGCCTTGCAACCAAAGGCCTCCTGGAACGCCGCCGAATTCTGCACCGCACCATTCACCCGCCAGCGTCCGGGAGAGTGCGGATCGGTAATCGCCAGCACGCGCGCTTGCTGATCGGTTACGTTCTGGCACCAGATCTGGCCATACGCCAGGAAGAACCGCTGCTGGGGCGTATAGCCGTCGATGGGCTTCACCGGCGTATTGCCGATGATGTTCGTCAGCGCCATGTAAGCCAGTTTCAAGCCGCCGTTGTCAGCTGTATTCTCGCCCAGGGTGAGTTTGCCATTGAGATGCACCTCGCCCTTGTCGTCCTTCACGGCGACAAAGCTGGAGTACTCGTTTGACGTACAACTCGCGCGCTCCTCGAACGCCTTGGCGTCTTCCGTAGTCCACCAGTCCTTGAGGTTGCCCTGGGCATCGTACTTGCGCCCCTGGTCGTCGAAGCCGTGGGTCAACTCGTGGCCAATGACCACGCCGATTCCGCCATAGTTCACCGCATCGTCCATGTCCATGCCGTAGAAGGGAGGTTGCAGAATGCCGGCGGGAAAGTTGATGTCGTTCATCGGTGGACGGTAATAGGCGTTCACCGTCGGCGGAGTCATGCTCCAGTCCTTGCGATCAGTCGGCTTCTCCATCTTGTTGTACTGGCGATGGGTCTCGAATGCGGCAGCGCGCATCGCGTTGCCGGCATAATCGTCGCGGGTTACGAGCACCGTGCTGTAATCCCTCCACACGTCGGGATACCCAATATTGTTAACGATAGCCGCCAGCTTCAGGTAGGCTTGCTGCTTGGTTGTGTCCGACATCCAGGGCAGCTGTCCGATGTCGGTGTGCATGGCCTGCTCGATAGCCTGAACCATTTTGACGGTGCGGGCCTTGTTGTCCGGCCCGAAGACCTTATCTACATAGAGCTGCCCCAGGGCCATGCCAAGGTTGCGATCGGTAGAGCGAATACAGCGCTTCCACCGGGGCTCAATTTCCTTCTGCCCAGCCATGTATTTCCGATTGAACTGGAAATCTTCGTCGACGAACGCCTGGGTGAGCACCGGCGCGTAGCTGTCCAACGTTCTCCAGCGCAGATAAGTCTTCCAATCGTCGAGCGACACCGCGTTGAGCTGCTCGTTCACCGCCTTGAAGAAATCCGGGTTGCCGACGTTGAGGCTGGTGAACTTGGGCGAACCGTTATCTGCGAAATACAGGGTAAGCTCGAAGTTGGGAGCCAGCGTGACGACCTCCGCGGTCTGCATCATGTGGTCGCGCTTCTTGGGATCGCGGCGTTCGGTCCGGTCCATGGCAGCCTTGGCCAGTCCGGTCTCGACCGCAAGCACAGTCTTCGCTTCGGCGGCAGCGGCGTCCGGTTTATCGCCGGCTAGCTCGAACATCTTCTGCACGTGCTCCTGGTATTTCTGCCGTGTCTCCACCGACTTGGCATCGTCCTTCAGGTAATAGTCACGGTCCGGCAGAGTGATTCCCCCCTGGTCGAGATTCGGGATGGTCAAACTCGAATCGTGCATGTCCGGCATGGGATAAAAGCTGAACAGCGCCGGGATGCCATTGCTATGCATGTAGGCGACCTGGGGAATGATCTCTTGCTTGGTCTTGATGGACGCGATGCGCTCCATCGCGGGCTGCAGCGGCGCGGTCCCCTTCTTCTCGACCGTACTCTCGTCCATGCAAGCGGCATAGTAGTCGCCGACCTTCTTCTGAATTGCGCTGTGCTTTCCGGGCGCTTCTGCCTGGGTGAGAAGATCGCGCAGTATATAGAGATTGTGCTCGTCCAGCTCGTTGAAACGACCCCATCGTGTCTTGTCGGCCGGAATGGGATTGTTCTTCATCCAATTACCGCACGAGTATTGATAGAAATCCACGCAAGGATCGATGGTCTTATCGATGGCCGTCAGATCGAAGTTAGGAATCTGTTTGGGAAGCTCGGATGAAGAAGCAGAAGGTGCCATCTGGGCCAGGGAAAACACACCCCCCAGCAGCAACGGGAAAATCAGGAGAGAGCGAATCCGCATAGTTGCCTCGTGGATGAATTACCGTCACCTCAGCGTGGATCGGGGGCGGTTGTTTCATGGGGTAGGACCGCGTGCGTCCTGTGGAGACAAAGACGGGACTGGTCTCCACAGAAAACACTACTACAAACGACGCTTCGAGTGGGAAATTCGTGGCGGGGCAGTCCCGGAACAAAGTGGCTGCTAGAAGATCTTCAGGTGGATGGTCAGATAGGTCTTGGGGTCCTTGCGGACGGCAGCAATCAGGTTGCGCGTCTCCACCAAAAGGTCATTGGCATTGTTGTACAGGGCCGGGTCCTTCAAGAACTTGCCGGCCGTGCCTTCACCTTTGTCCAGCCGGTCGGCAATGTTGTTCAGACGGGTGATGGTGTTGTCAATCTTGCGCGCCAGCTCTTCGTCTTTGGCAAACTTACCTAGTGTACCTTTGCCTGCATTGATGCCCGTCATCAATTGATTGGCTTGAGCGGCGGCTTTGTTGGCGTTGTCGTAAAGAGTCGGGTCTTTGAGGAACTTACCGATCGTGCCCTGGCCGTTGTTGACCTCATCGACAATTTTATTAACGTTATCGATGGCAGCGTTGGCCTTGTTATAGAGTTCGTCGCTGTTGATCAGCTTGCCGATCGTTCCGTTTGGCGAGTTGACCTGACCCACGACCTGCTGCAACTGGTTCAGCATATCGTTGGCCCGATTGAACAGCGACGGATCGTAGATGACCTTGCCGATGGAACCTTGTCCGCTCTGAATGTAGGAAAGAATACTGTCCAGCCGTTTGACCAGAGTGTCGACGTTTTGCAGTGTGCCCTGGCTGGCGCGAACCACGTCCTGCAATTGCGGGACGTCCTTGGTGGGCAGTTCGGCGCCGGTTTGTATGGGAACGCCTTTGGCTTCGCGGCAGTCTATGTCGACGAAGACCTCACCCAGCACCCCGGCGGTCGTTAACAGGACTTGGCAACCCATGTTCATCGTCGCTTCGTATTTGGTCGTGATCTTCATGACCACTTCCACCGGTGCCAATACGCGCTTGGGATCGGAGACCACGTGAATCCCGGTGACGTTGCCGATGTCCACGCCTTCCAGGCGCACCGGCGCGCCGACGCGAAGGCCGCCTGCGTTGTCTACGTACGAACGAATCAAAATTTTCTTAGTGAAGAGACCGGTGGTACCGGTCATAACGAAGATGAGGACGGCAAGAGTAATAAGAGCGACAAGTACGGTCAGTCCAACCCGGAGCTGCGACCATTTCACCTGTTTTTCGCTTGGCACGTTCTACCGATCGCCCCTTAGACACGCCCGCCGCATTGCGGCAACCGCTGCCGATTGCACTCCTGCAAGCTTCGAATCATAACATGGCGGGCGCGAGCGTGAGGATGTGGAAGGCCGCACAGGTTCCTACAGGCTCGTAGGGATTGCCGCCTCGCACCTAACGTTTCGCCGGTCTACGTTGCGCAGCACGGGAGCGGAGTCTCTGCCGGACCTCCTCGACCATCGCAGGGGTAACGTCGATGGGATCCCCGCCCCTTCACGGATTTCTTGCGCCTATAGTGCCAACTCCGCCCGAATCATGTTGTCTTCCAAGTTGGAGTACATCTTGAACCCGTGCTTGACGCACAGGGCCCGCATCTCGCGGTTTTCGGGAAGCATGTTGGAGACCACCAGCTTCAGCTTCTCGTCGCGGGCGAATTCGATCATGCGGCGATAGAGCTCGGTTCCCAGACCTTTATGTTGCGCGGCGTCCGTAGCCACTGCGGCTAGTTCGGCTTCGTCGCGGCCATGCAGTTTGCTAAGACGGCCAACCGCCAGAATCTCGGGTTCACCGGCATCGTTTTTGCCCTCCGCAACCAAGGCCAGCTCACGGTTGTAGTCAATAAAGCAGGCGCGGGTCAAGCGCTCGTGAGCGGTGCGCTGGGTCAGCTTCAAGGGCTGGAAGTAGCGCAGATACACACTTCTTTCGGAGAGCTTTTTGTGGAACTCAATCATCATGGGCTCGTCTTCCGGACGGATCGGCCTGATCATCACGGCGTTGCCGTCCTTCATTCTCCAGGCGCTGACCAAGTGAATGGGATAAGGACGAATGGCAGTGGTGGGTAGCTTGTCTTCCGTCACATCCAGGCCGTGAACCACCACACGCGCGTCCAAGGCAAGGAGACGCTCTGGCGAGGCGAGCAGCGGGTTGATATCAATCTCCTTAATCCACGGCTGCTCTACAACAAGTTGACTGAAACGCACCAGGAGATCTTCCAGTGCCGACAGATCGACCGGCTTACGTCCGCGGACACCTTTCAGCGCTTTCAGAATGTTGGTCTGCTCCATCATGCGAAGGGCGAGCGTGGAATTCAAAGGTGGAAGGGCCAGTGCGCGATCGCGGAAGACCTCGACCAACTGTCCTCCGGTCCCAAACAGTATGACCGGGCCGAACTGCGCATCCAGGCTACTGCCGATGATCAGCTCGTAGCCATCGAGCTTAACCATAGGCTGGACCGTGACGCCCTGGAAGTGCTCTGCGCCAACTTTTTCGGTGACCGTCTGCTTGATGGCCTGATACGCGGTCTTCACCGCTGCCGCATCGCGCAAGTTCAACTGCACTCCACCTACATCGGTCTTGTGGGTGATGGTGAGCGAGTACAGCTTGAGGACGATGGGATAGCCAATCTCTTCGGCAGCCTGCAGCGCTTCCTGTTCGCTTATCGCTATCCGGGTCTCGACGGTTGGAATGTCATAGGCCTGGAGCAGCTGTTTCGATTCGTACTCGGTCAGAATGGTACGGCCCGACTGACGGGCCTGCTGAATGATGTGCTCGGCTTTGCCGCGGTGCATGGCCGCGTCCGCATGTTGCGGCAACGCCGGAGTTTCGTACAGGCCCTTCAAGTTGTAGGCGTAGCGCCACATGTAGTTGAAGGCGCGCACTGCACTGTCGGGAAATTGGAAAGTAGGAATGCCCGCCTGGTTCAGGATCTGGTCGCCAGCCGCGACCTCGGCGCCACCCATCCAACTCGCCAGCAGCGGCTTGCCAAGCCCCTTGGCGTACGGCTTCAGCTTCTCGGCAATCTGCGTGGGATTGGTCATGTCCTGCGGAGTCAGCACTACCAGCATGCCGTCGATGCTGGGATCCTTGGCGGCGATCTCCAGCGATTTCGCATAACGCTCGGGCTCGGCATCGCCGAGAATATCCACGGGGTTGTTGTGGCTCCACTGCGCGGGAAGGATTGCGTCGAACGCCTTCAGGGTTTCGGGGGAAAGCTCGGCCAGCTCGCCTCCGCCGGCAACTAATGCGTCGGTGGCCAACACGCCGGGACCGCCGGCATTCGTCAGGATGCACAGCCGCTTGCCCCGGGGTCGTGGCTGCTTCGCCAGCACATCGGACATGTAGAAGATGTCGGCTATGCTGTTCACTCGCAGTACTCCACTGCGCCGGAATGCGGCGTCGAGCACCTCGTCGCTGCCAGTGAGCGCTCCGGTGTGGGAAGCCGCCGCTTTAGCCGCGGCAGCCGTGCGTCCAGCTTTGATCACAATGACCGGCTTGGTCAGCGAAACCTCGCGCGCGGCCGACAGCGAGAAGATCTGGGGCCTGCACGGTGACATCCGGGTCCGCCTGACCGACATCGTCTCCGTGGCGCCCGATCCCACGCCGTGGACGGGCCTGCGCGGATGGCGGATGGCGGGGATCAGCTTCCCCGGGCACGCCATCCTCGGCACGCGCCGGCACGGTGAAGGCTACGACTTCCTCATCCTGCACCGGGACCAGCCCGCCGTCCGGGTGAACATGGCGTCGGGACGCTTCAGCCGCTTCGTCATCGGCGTGCCCGCGGGCACCGATCCGGCGGCAGAGGCGGCGAGGATCGCCTCGGCAGCGGGGATAACCCCCTCGGAGCCGGGCAGCTAACCCGGACATGCCGGGCCGCGCTCCCGCCGGGGCGGTCCGGGGTTCGTTAGCATCGGGCCTGTTCACTCGCCTGGAGGAGGTTCCATGTCAGCGCGGAACCAAGCCGGTCAGCGGGAGGCTGATGCGGCCGGACCGGAGCGGCCGCGGTGGCCGTTCCTGGCGGCAGGCGGGCTGATCTACGCCGGCGCGCTGCTCGGGATGTGGATCGTGCTGGCCGGGCAGCCGGACGTCCAGGACCTGGTGCTGGGGTCGGCAGCGGCGGTGGTGGCCGTGGGGGTCGGGTACTTCGTCGGCCAGCGCGGGAAGATGGTGCCGAGCGTCCGGGCCGCCGACCTGCGCACGCTCGCGGCGGTGCCGTGGCAGGTGGTAACCGAGACAGGGCAGGTCTTCGCGGTGGCCGCCCGCAAGGCGGCGGGCCGCCCGGTCGCGCCGGGCGCGCTGCGCACCATTGCGGTGGACGTCGGGCCGGACGTGCGCGGCTGGCCGGCCGCGCGCCGGGAGACGGTCCTGACCGCGCTGATGTCCGCGGCGCCGAACACGATCGTGGTGGACATCGACATGGAAGCGGGGACGGCGCTGGTGCACCAGCTGGCCGGAGCCCCGGAACCCGGCGCGCACCCGGCGCGGCCCGGATGAGCTGGTTCCTGGTGGCGGCGCTGGTGCTCCAGGTGGCGCTGATTCCCTGCGCGTGGGTGTGCTGGCGCTCCGGCGCCGAGCACCGGGTGGTGGCCCTGGGGCTGGCCGGCACGGTCCAGGCGCTGGCCGTGCTGTGCCTGGCCGTCGGGTACCGCGAACCCGGGCTGGCGTCGCTGGCGGTGGTGCTGGCCGCGCTGTCCAGCGGGGGCTCGGTGGCGTTCGCGCGGTTCCTGGAGCGGTGGTTGTGACGGGCGGCGCGCGGTAGACCGGGGTCATCTCGGTGGTCCTGCTGGTGGCGGGACTGGTGGTCGTGCTGGGCTCATGCGCGGGGATGGCGGTGCTCGACGATCCGCTGGACCGCCTGCACCTGACCACCCCGGCCTCGATGCTGGGCTCGACCGGGATCTGCGCCTCGATCGTGGTGCGCGAGGGCCTGTCGGCGTCGGGGCTGGCCGCCATCGGCGTCGCCGTGATCCTGATCACCGCCAACCCGCTGGCCGGCCACGCCGTGGCGCGCGCCATCGCGATCCGGCGCGGTGCCACCTGGTCGGATTCGCAGGACGAGGCCACCGGATCCCCGGGGAGGAACGGTGAGCGAGGCGATCATCGCGGTGGCGCTGGTCTGGGTGGCCGCGTCGGGCACGGCCGTGGTCCTGACCAGGGACCCGCTGCAGCAGGCCTTCGTGGCCGGGTTCTTCGGGCTGGGGCTGGCCTTCCTCTACCTGTCGATGCAGGCCGGGGACGTGGCGCTGTCGCAGATCGTGGTGGGCGCCATCGCGTTGCCGCTGATCGTGCTGCTCAGCCTGGCCAAGGTGCGGAAGGACCGGGAGTGAGCCGCCGCGCGCGCCTGATGTTCTTCGCGGTGGCCGGGGCCGCGCTGGCCGTGACGCTGGGCGCCGGCCTGGCCGGCCTGCCGTCGTTCGGCAGCCAGATCAGCTCCTACGCCCGGATGCTCAACGAAGTGGCCGGGCCGCAGCGGCACGTGACCGACGTGGTGTCGGCCATCACCTTCGACTACCGCGGCATCGACACCCTGTTCGAGGAGTTCATCCTGCTCGGCGCGGTGGCCGGGATCTCGGTGCTGCTGCGGCCGCTCAGCGACGAGACCCGGGAGCTGCCCGAGGACAAGGCGCCGGACCGGACGATCCCGCCGCCGAGCCCGGCGGTGTGGCTGCTGGCGGTGTTCCTCAGCTCGCTGCTCGTGCTGACCGGCATCGAGACGGTCACGCACGGCACGCTCACGCCGGGCGGCGGGTTCCAGGGCGGGGTCATCCTGGCCAGCACGCTCTACGTCGTCTACCTGGGCACCAACTACAAGACGGTCGAGCGGTTCCAGCCGGACCTGCTGCTGGAGGCCTCCGACGGGGTGGGCGCCTCCGGGTACGTGATCATCGGGCTGCTCGGCCTGCTGGCCGGCACCGCGTTCCTCAGCAACGTCGTCGGCCTCGGCGTCACCGGGAACCTGATCTCGGGCGGCACCATCCCGCTGCTGAACCTGGTGGTCGGCGTGGAGGTCGCGGGCGGTTTCGCCATCCTGGCGTCGGAGTTCCTGGACCAGACGGCGGTCATCCGGGCGGGCCGCCGATGAGCGTCCTGGCCTACGGGGTCGTCGCCTGGCTCTTCCTCATCGGCATCTACGGCGTCGTGACCAGCCGCAACCTCATTCACATGGTGGTCTGCCTGTCGGTGGCGCAGTCCGCCACCGATGTGCTGCTGCTGGAGATCGGGTACCGCCGCGGCGGCCACGCCCCGGTATTCGTCGATCTGCCCGCCCATCCCGGACCGGCCGTCGACGCGGTCATGCAGGCGCTGGCCCTGACCGACGTGGTGGTGGGCGCCGCCGTCACCGCGCTGCTGCTGGCGCTGGTCGTGCAGGTGAACAAGCGGGCCGGGACGCTCGATCCCGACGCGCTCAAGGCGACCAGGGAATGACCGGCGTGAACCTCGTCGTGTCGACCTCGGCGGTCATTCCCGTCTCGGTCACGGTCCCGCTGGCCGGCGCGGCCGTGATGGCCGCGTTCAGCCGGGTGCTGCCCCGGCGGGCCCGGGACCTGATCGCCATCGCGGTCGCGCTGGCCACCACCACCTTGACCCTGATCCTGATGTTCGCCAGCGCCGGCCGCCCGATGATCTACTGGTTCTCCGGCTGGCGCCCCGTCCGGGGGCATGGTCATCGGGATCGACTACGCGGTCGGCCCGCTCGGGGCGGGCATGGCGTCCCTGGCCGGGGTGCTGGCCAGCGCCGCGCTGGTCTACTGCTGGCGGTACTTCGACAGCGCCCGCGGCCGCCACCACGCCCTGGTCCTGATCTTCCTGGCCGCCAGCGTGGACTTCTGCCTGACCGGGGACCTGTTCAACCTGTTCGTCGCGTTCGAGCTGGTCGCGGTGACCGCCTTCGCGCTCACCGGCTACAACGCCGGGCATCCGGCGCCGCTGCAAGGGGCGATCAACTTCGCCGTCACCAACAGCCTCGGCGGCATGTCCGTCCTGATGGGCGTGGGGTTCCTGTACGCGCGGACCGGCTCGCTGAACCTGGCCCAGATCGGCCAGGCCCTGGCCGGGCGGCACGCCGACGGGCTGGTCGTGGTGGCGTTCGCGCTGCTGACCGGCGGCTTCCTGGTCAAGGCCGCGGTCGTCCCCTTCCACTTCTGGCTGCCCGACGCCTACGGCTCGGCCCCCACCCCGGTATGCGTGCTGTTCGCCGGGGTGATGAGCGAGCTCGGGCTGTTCGCCGTGATCCGGGTGTGGGACACCGTCTTCTCCGGCCTGGCCGGCGGGGCCGGCCCGCGGATGCGGGCGGTGCTGCTCGGGTTCGGGATCCTCACCGCGGTCGTGGGGGCGGTGATGGCCCTGGCCCAGACCCACCTCAAGCGGATGCTGGCCTTCGTCACCATGAGCCACCTGGGTATCTACCTGATCGGGGCCGGGCTGCTGACCCCGCTCGGCCTGGCCGGCGCGTCGCTGCTGGTGATCGGCGACGGCCTGGCCAAGTCCGCGCTGTTCCTCGGGACCGGCGTCGTGCAGCACCAGCGGGCCAGCGTCAGCGAGCTCAAGCTGCGCGGCCGCGGCCGCGGGCTGGCGGTCACCGGCGTCACCATCGCGCTGGGCGCGCTGGTCCTGGCCGACCTGCCGCCCTTCGTGTCCTCGGCCGGGCACGCGCTGCTGGTGGAGGCGGCGGACCGGGCCGGCCTGCCGTGGATGGAGTTCGTGATCGCGCTCTCCGTCGTCTTGTCCAGCGGCGCCGTGCTGCGGGCCGCCGGGCGGATCTGGCTGGGCTGGGGATCGGACGAGAGCTCACGCCCGGAGACGGGGACCGCGGATGACCCCGGAGAGGAGTCCGAGGACGAGTCCGACACTGCTGATTCGGCAGGGAAGCTCAGTGCGGAAGGGAAGTCTGGTCCGGGCGGACGATCATGACGGGCGGGAGCGGTCAGGGCGCCGGAAGCGCGTGCCGCTGACCATGGTGCTGCCGCCGCTGGCGCTGCTCGCGATCGGGCTCGGGCTCGGGCTGACGTCCGGCATCGAGGAGCACGCCGTGACGGCCGCGGCGGCCTTCTCGGACCGCGCGTCCTACGCGGCGGGAGTGCTCGGTACCCACGGCAACCCCATCCCTCCGCGGGGACCGGCCGTCGCCCGGCCGCCCCCGCGTCGGCGGGCGGCGTGCTCACCGATCTGGGCCAGGTACTGGTCGCGCTGGCCGTGGCGGGCATCGCCCTGGACCGGCGGGCGGGCGGGCTGCGCCGGGTGCTGGCGGCCGGCACCGGATGGCTGCGCCGTCTGCACAGCGGCCTCGTCGGCGATCAGGTCACCTGGCTGGCCGCCGGACTGGCCCTGCTCGCCGCCCTCGGCGCGGCGGCGCTGCACTGACCAGGGTCCGGTTGGCGAGCCGCCGTGGTCAGTCGGCTGACGCGGGCAGCGATCCGGGCAGCCCGAACCGCGGGTACAGCTCGTCGACGTGGAACCGGGTGACAGCGCGGATCCGCGCGCCGTTCAGGCCCAGGACGAACAGGCCGCCGGGCCGCGCCGTCCCGCCCGGCGGGCCGATGTAGCTGGCCAGGGCGGGCTGGGTGTTGGCCCGGGCGGGCACGAGCTTGATCCGGCGGTCGCCGCGGAAGCCGAAGCTGGCCTGCAGGAAGGACCGGATCGCGGCGTGGCCGCGGTACTCGTGCGGGGCCGGCGGCATGGACAGCCAGGCGTCGTCGGTGAGCAGCGCGATCACGCCGTCGATGTCGGCGGCGACGTAGGCGTCGGCGAACCGGCGGGCCACCGCGCGCTCGTCCTCCGAAGGAGGCCGGTGCCCAGCGCCGCCGGACTCGTCGCGGCTGCGGTCCAGGGCGGCCCGGGCCCGCTGCAGGATCCCCTTGATCGCGACCGGGCTGGTCCCGAGCATGGCCGCCGCCTCCTCGGCCGGGTAGCCGAGCACATCGCGGAGCACGAGCGTGGCCGCCTGCCGTGGCGGCATGCGCTGCAGCCCGGCCACGAAGGCCAGCTCGATCGCCTCGGTGGCCTGATACCTGGCCTCAGGGCCCGGCGCAGTGTCGGCGATGCCCTCGAGCAGCGCGTCCGGGTACGGCTGGAGCCAGGTGATCTCGCCGCGCCGGGTGGGTTCTGGCGGCTGGAACGGCGGCACCGGGCTGGCCGGAATGCGCCGCCCGGCCGCGCGCAGCGCGTTGAGGCACTGGTTGGTCGCGATGCGGTACAGCCACGAGCGCAGCGACGACCGCTGCTGGAAGCCGGCGAGGCCCCGCCAGGCGGCTAGCAGCGTCTCCTGCAGCAGGTCCTCGGCGTCGGCCAGCGACCCGGTCAGCCGGTAGCAGTGCACCTGAAGTTCCCGGCGATACGGCTCCATCAGGGCGCGGAATGCCTGCTCCTCGCCGGCCTGGGCGCGTGCCAGGATGGCCTGCTCCACGGTCCCAGCATGCCATCTCGACGGAACGTCCCGCCCAGCGTTCCGTTCCCGCGCGCCGCGGTGTCTACCTCAACGAAGGAACGACACGACGAAGGAAAGAGACCCGCCATGACCGAGACCACCAGCCCCGCGCTGCGCACTGCCCTGGCCTACTTCCACGCGTGGACCAGCCACGACCTGGACCGTGCCATGGGGTACATCGCTGAGGACATCGTTTGCGACGCCCCCGCGGGCCGGCTGCAGGGCCGGGAGGCGTACCTGGGCTTCATGCGCCCGTTCGTTCAGATTCTCACCGGCTCGGAGCTCATCGCGGCGTTCGGCGACGAGAAGACCGCAGTCGTCGTGTACGACACCGCGACCATCCCGGTGGCCAGCGCACCCGCCGCCGAGTGCGTCACCGTGGCCGACGGCAAGATCACCCGTAACCGGTTCATCTTCGACCGGGCCCCCTTCGACGCCGCCCGCCAGGCCGCGAGCTGAGCCCTGGCGTCATCGGCTGACGCTGGAGGCCGCGCCGTGGCTGCGGCTCCGGGGGCACCACACGCCGGTACGGGGGTCAGGCGTCGGCGAACAGCGGTGCCCCCGGTTCGGGCGCGAGCCGGGTCGCCCGGGCGAGGTACGAGATCGCCCGGTACCAGCCGCAGATCAGCAGGGTGTCGACGGCGCCCTCCGTCACCGAACGTGACCGGTCAGGTCGGCCCAGTCGGCGTCGGACAGGTCGCAGTCGCGGTCCAGCGCGTCGGCGGCACGGAGCACCGCGCGGTCGGCCGGGTCGGTCCAGCACGGGTCGTCCGGATGCCCGGTGGTCACCGAGCGGACCTGCTCGCCGGACAAGCTCGCCTTGGCCGCGAAGAACCGGACGTGCACCCCCCACTCGTACCTCGGCCCCGCATAGCGCGGTGGTGCGCAGGATGAGCAGTTCCCGGTGGCGCAGGGACAGGGCGCACCGGCGGGACAGGTAGTAGCGGCCCCAGCCGGCCATGCCGTGCGCCCGGTCCGGGCGGCGGGCGAGGACCCGGAAGATCCCGATCGGCGGCCCCAGCGCCTCGAGCGCGGCGGCGGTACCCGCGTCGTAGGGCGGGGTCACGGGCTCGGCCCGGGACGCCGTATTCTGGTTCGAATTCCGAAGCATGATGCCACGGTAGCACCGGCGCTTCGGAAATAGAAGCATGGACAACGGGAGGCGCGGATGACGCAACCGGACATGCCGCGACCGGATGCGCCGCAGCCGGGCCTGCCCGCCCGGGGTCCGGCACCAGACGGCCGATCATGGTGCTCCTCGACCTGCTGGGCCGACGCTGGACGCTGCGCGTGCTCTGGGAGCTGCACGCCGGGCCGGTACCCAGCTTCCGGGAGCTGCAGAGCCGATGTGGCGGCGTGTCCTCCAGCGTGCTCACTGACCGGCTCGGTGAACTGCGCGAGGCCGGCATCGTGGAGCGCGCCGATGACGGTTACCGGCTGTCCGCGCGCGGCGCGGAGCTAGGCAAGACCGTCCTGCAACTGGCCCGGTGGGCGGCGGACTGGGAGCCGCCGACCTAGCGGCTGCGGCAGGTCGGCCGGCGCCCCGCGGCGCCCCCGGAACCGGGTCGATGGCCACATGGGTGCGGCTCCTTTAGATGGAGCCGTGGTTAGGCGAGCACGCGTTGTGACTTGTGGTGGTGCCGGGGAGTGGTGTTCCCGGCTGTTTCCCCTTGTGCTGCGGGGTTCCGGGACAGGTGAGGCTTCCGTTCCGTACGGTCCTGAATTGCGAGAAACGGGAGGACGGAAGGGAAGCCTCGCGTGGAAGAGTACGCGGTTGACGGGCTGGCGGTGGTCGGGGAGCGGTCCGGCGGGGATGTGCTGCCGCCGGATCTGGCGGCGGCGGTGGCCGCCGCGGAGAGGGCCGAGCCGGGGTCCGGGCCGGCGGTGCTCCGGGTGATCCTGCTGGTCAGGAACGCGGGGCGGCTGGTGACGCTGGAGGACATGGAGGTCCTGGCGGTGGAGGAGAGCCGGCGGATCGGCCGGGAGTGCCTGCAGCTGTCGCTGGATAACCAGGCCTTCGGCGAGTGCTGGCTGCCGGGGGTGACGGGGTCGGACGGGGTGACGCGCACGCGGAAGGCCGACAGCAGCACGTCGCTGCTGACGCTGCTGGGGCACGTGAGGGTGCGGCGGGCCGCGTACCTGTCCGGGGACAAGGGGGTCCCCGCGCTGCACCCGCGGGACGCGGTGCTGAACCTGCCGCCGGGCGGGTTCTCCTGGCAGGCCAGGAAGCTGGCGGAGGTGACGTGCCGGTCCGGGGCTTACGGCGGCGCGGCGGAGGTCATCCGCGCGGTGACCGGGGAGAATGTCTGGGCCGGCAGCTGCAGGAGATGATGGAGGACTGCGCGGCCGGCGCGGAGGAGTTCGCGAGGGACAGGCCGGTCCGGGACCCGCCCGTGCTCACGACCGCGGACGGGAAGCAGACGGCTGCGGTCGGGGTGGCGTCCGCGGACGGCAAGGGCGTCAGCATGCTGCACAGGGACCTGCGAGAGAGCACTGCCCGCCGGGCCGCGAAGAAGAACGGGCCGGCCTGCCGCAGGCTCGGGTCCGGGGAGAAGAGCGCGGCGAAGCGGCTGGCCGAGACCTGCGTCGTCTACTATTCCCTGCCCCCGGACGGCGAGCCGCGGACGGCCGGGGAGATCATGCGGCGCCCCCGCAGCGAGCCAGGCCGCTACCCGCGGGCGCTCGGCCGCACGTACGCCTGCGACATCACCGCGTCCTGCTCCGAGGTCATCGGCAGGGGCGTCTTCGCCGAGATCGACCGGCGCGACCCCCGGCACGAGCGGCAGTGGATCGGCCTCGTCGACGGCAACAACGACCAGATCCGGGCATTCACCGAGAACGCCGCCGAACGCGGCATGGACATGCCGCTCCTCATCGACTTCATCCACGTCCTGGACTACCTGTGGAAGGCCTCCTGGTGCTTCGTCCCCGCCGGGGACATCGCCGCCGCCGAGACGCAGGTCACCGGCTGGGGCGAGGAGATCCTCCCCGGCAGGTCCGCCGGCGTCGCCGCCGACATCAGCCGGCGCGCCGCCGCCGATCCTCCCAGGCCCGGCAGCGAGCACGCAAAGAACATCAGGAAAACCACCGGCTACCTGGAGAACAAGGCACCCTACCTGGACTACCCGGCCGCGCTGGCGAACGGATGGCCCATCTCGACCGGCATCATCGAAGGCGCCTGCCGTCACCTCGTCGGCGACCGCATGGGCGTCACCGGCGCCCGCTGGAGCCTGACCGGAGCCCAGTCCGTCCTGTGGATGCGCGCCGTCCACGCTAGCGGCGACACCGGCGCCTACTGGGACCACCACATCCGCGCCGAGCACCAGCGCAACCACCTCAGCAGATACCAGGACCCCGCCGCGATCCTCGCCCTCGCCGCCTGAACCCCCGCTCCAGCCACCACAAGAACTCAAAGCAGCCAGACGACTACAACTCACGGGAAAGGAAACGCACCCAT
>CAWJXA010000009.1:0-128362 GCA_963846715.1 uncultured Acidobacteriaceae bacterium
GATGCGATTTCAAGTCCCCGCGATCATGGACGTCACCCGACAATTTTGCGGCTCCTTTCGGCATCCGCGCCAGTTCGGCGGCCTCGCGCCACGGATCGATATCCAGTCGCGCCAAGGCCGAGAGAACGGTGAGAAGCATTCCATTTTTTTCTTGGCCGATTGGCGCGAACAGAAATGCATAGAAATTCCGATCCAAGCGTCAATTTCTTCGAGGGTTGCGCCATTTCAGCCACCCGGATTCCCACGCCTGCGTAGAGCGAAAAGTCCGGCTCATGGTCATGGCGCATCTGGTTCCTGTCAGCCCTGACGCTATCGTTCGCCCCCCTGCCGCGTTCAAACTCGGAATCTACCTGAACGAAGCCGCCTCGGCAAAGCGTGAGGGTTCTTCACGATTTACCTGACCTTGGAAAAAACGACCTGATGCGAGCCGCCAAATTTCGCGTTTGAGTAGTTTCCGATCCTGTTCCTCGCGCCCTCGCCGACGCACGACTTTCTCATGCCGATAAAATCGATCAAAGTCACAAAGCCGCGTGTTGTCGTTTCCATCGTCGCGGTCTTTTGCCTTGTTGTCGGCGCGTGGCTCCTCCTGCGCCCTCGCAACCCTGTGGTGGTTGAATGGCAAGGCTATGCCGAAGCGGATCTCGTTAAGGTCGGGCCGACGCAGCAGGGCCTGCTGACGGCCGTTCACGTCAAGCGCGGCGATAGAATTGTCAAAGGCGCGCCCTTGTTCGACCAGGACGACGCCGACCCGCGGCGGCGACGCATGGTTCGGCTCCGCGGAGCGCGTGTTGGCGACGCTTAGCTGCGTCGCCTTGATATGGCGATCCAGGACTTAGGCGAGGCCTCTGGCGCCGATAGACCTTCTGAAAGCAAACCGTTCGCCGATGTCGGTCGTGACGTCGCTCGCCTCGTTCAGCGCGCAAATTCTGGCTTTCGCCTCGCTGCCCTTCTACCTGCAAGACGTCCTGCATCGGAGCCAGGTCGAGACGGGGCTCTTGATGACGCCCTGGCCTGTGGCGACCGGCGTTGCGGCGTTTATCGCGGGCCAACTGGCCGACAAGTTTTCTGCGGCGATTCTCCAGTGCGGTCGGGCTCGCTGTTCTCGGGGTCGGACTGCTTTTCGATGGGTCTTTTGCCTACAAAAACGACGTCGTTCGCGATTTAGGGATTGATGGCGATCTGCCCGGGCTGGGTTTCGGCTTCTTCCAGTCGCCGAACAATCGGGCGATGCCTTCGGCGGCTCCATTGCTGCGAAGCGGCGCGGCGAGTGCGCCGCTGGCTTTCTGGAACGTGGCGGGAGACGATAACGCCGGTTCAACGCTCGCAGCAATCTTGCTTGGCTCGACACCACTACGTTGGCTTGCGACGTGAACGGCGCAAACGGAAGCGAAACACGTTTCGTATCCTGAAGGGTTCCGCGGCCTCTTCCTCGGTCATCGCGTCTTCGATCGTTGGCGGCGTCAAAATACCGGGCACGGCGATGACCACCACGCGCGGGCCGCCATATGCAGAGCACCGCGGAGCGAAGCCGCCGGGCATGCTGGGCGCTCAGGAGGTAGTCCCACCAGTGTTGCTTGACGAGCTCGGGGATCAGCACCACGATGGTCCAATCGGGATTCTTATCCTCGATCTCTTTGATCAATTTCAAAAACGGCGCGTGAATGCGCCGATAGGGAGCGCTCAGGAACACCAGTTGCGGCGGATGAAGAAAGTGCGCGGCGCGCGCGGGATCTTCGATATTCTTGGCCCATTGCGCACGAAGCTTCCGGCTTCTTCCGCCTTCACGTCCGGTCCTTCGAGCGCCGCCAGACGCACCGCCGTCACATCCGATGATAGCTCCATGGCGAGGCCGAGCACCTTGTCGGCCATCATATTCCATTCTTTTAACGTGACCACGACAATCGGCGGCTTCCTCTGATGAAATTTGAGCGGCTCCTTGTCCCGCAGTTGATCGTCGATGTCGTCGTAATACCGCTTGATCGCCTTGTGCAGCACGATGACGCAAGGAATGGCTACGATCGTGATCCAGCCGCCCTGAGCGAACTTGGCCACGATGATGACAGCAAGCGCGGTGACGGTCGCCGAGGCGCCAATGGCGTTGATAACCAGATTGATCCAGACCCGCCGGCGTTCCGCCGCGTGGCGCTTGTCGCGCAGCTCGCGCCGCCAGTGCGCCACCATGCCCGCCTGCGATATGGTGAAGGTCAAAAATGCGCCGATGGCAAAAAGCGGAATCAAGCGGTCGGTGATGCCGTAAAAACGGTCAACAACAGTCCCGGCGGTAAGCGCGAGAAAGATAATGCCGACCGAAGACACTAGCATTACAGTTGCGATTTGAGATGAGCCGCTTGAGCGGCGGCCTGGTGGGCGCGTCGCCATAGCGACCATGCAATGATAAAGGCTGGGTTGATGTGTCTGTCGCTTGAGCCGTTGCGCTATTCGACGGATTTCCTGGATCGACCAGCGGATGAGCGCGCGCGGCTTTTGCTGGGGGTTGGCTTGGTTTTTTTGGGTATCGATTGGTTTGCCTGATGCCGGATGGCAGCCATCATGGCAAAGGCCATCATGACGAGGGAGACGTGGCGATGCCAACCATGCCATGATCTGGTTTCATTGTGATCAAGCCCAAACTCGTTCTTCGCCGTCTCGAAGCTGTCTTCGATCGACCAGCGATGGCCTTCCACATTGACCAAGGTTTCGATCGAGGTTCCCGCGGGGCACCAGGTTGTAAAGTAGGCAAGTTCGTCATCGGTAATGTTGCGCCGGATCAGTAAGCCGCGTGTCCACTGACCATGGTTTGCCGCATTGAATTCGTCGGCATCAAGATCGGCGAGTTCGAGGTAGCACCAGTCATGCAGGCGCGCGCCCTTTCGTGCCCGTGTCCTGCCGACAGGCGCTGCCAATCGGATGGGTCGAGCGTTTTGACAATAACTCGGCAGCGGTACCTGCGACCAGCCGCTGCTTGCCCCATGATCGAAAGACGTGATTGTAAATCGACGCCGAGTACGTAGCCTTTCCCCAGGTGCGCGAAGGTCACGCTCGATCTCGCCAACGCCATACACGCTGTCGGCGGCAACCCAACTGAACGGTACGCCGGTCGCCGCAGCGCGCGCGATCATGCCACGCCGCCAAACGTGGCTTCGTGGCGAAGCCACGATATCGCTAGCGGAACATACGCCGCCTTCAGCCGTAAAGGGTCGTCAGTCCAACTCTTCGGCAAATATAGCGCACGGTCTATGAACGCATGGCCATGGCGCGACACATAGCTGGCAAAAACGCCAATCTGGCAGTTCGTAATCTTCCCCGCGGAACCCGTATACTGCCGTGCCACGCCGCAATCCTTGCTGGTGAAGCCGGTCAACACGGCGGAACTTTTGCGCCAGATCGAAGCGCTGTTGATCAGCCATCAAGATCACAAAGCGCTGGCGGAGAGCGCCGGTGCCAGGAAAGTCCTCACCCCGAACAGTGCCAAGAAAGAGCGTCCCACTGCGGCTGGCGAGAAAGCGATCTAGCCAGAAGCACACAACTCCTCCGGGCATCCACGGGACCCGTGGCTGGCGCGTTCGAATGGCACGGATTCAGCAGGTCAGGCAGTGGCTGCCGTAGTACGCCGCTGTTGGAAGCACTCCCGGCAGAAGACGGGACGGCCTTGGGTGGGCTTGAAGGGGACGGTGGTCTCCTTGCCGCAGCCCGAACAATTGGTCCGAGTTTCCACCTTTGGATAATTGCCGGCCGGGGTGGCTCCCACCGAGGAGGCCCGCTTGGCCTTGCAGGCCTTGCAACGCTTGGGTTCGTTCTTAAACTGCTTGTCGTGGAAGAACAGCTGTTCACCAGCGGTAAATACGAAGTCGGCGCCGCAGTCGATACACTTCAGAACCTTGTCCTGGAATTCCATGGAGAGTTGCTCCCTTCAGTCCGCGATCCCGAGCCATGGACGGGGGTCAAAATGCAACCGGCGAAAAAACCGGACTGAACATTCTTGCTGCCGGTCGCAAATTCCAGAGCTCGAGTACATCCCCGGGGTTCGGCCCACCATGCCCCACGCATGGGTTACTACCAATAAGACTGCGGTCCTGTGAACTAAGAATTCCCAATCAGGCTGGGGAAAAAGCAAGGGCCGCCATCGAAACGGCGGCCCTACGTTGAATTAGTCCTGCTCTTTGCGAGCCTTTTTGCGGCTACGCTTGCGTGCCAAAGCTTCTTTGACCCGTTTTTTTTCGCCCGGCTTGAGGTAGAAGGAGTGACGCTTCACTTCCTTAATAATGTCCTCTTGCTGGACCTTGCGCTTAAACCGCCGCAGAGCGTTTTCTAATGATTCGCCCTCTTGAATGCGAACTTCCGCCAAACAGGAAACACCCCCAAACTCGTCCAAAAGGGACAGTAGTAGTTATCCCAGTGTTCCAGAGGGAAGTCAAGGGAAGACTGTGTTAGGTTCGATCAACGAAAGCGCTACTATGATATACCACCAAAGTTTAAGCGGACTTTATATCTTGCTCAAAAGTCGAGCTTTGCCGAGAACTGCACTTGGCGCGGTGCGTAAGCACTAGTGGGTAGAAGGAACTTTGAGTTGATCTGAAATTGACCTGGATAAGTCTTTCCGGCCACCTTGCTCGAATAGGCGACAAACTGACCGGCAGAATTGTAAAAGCCATCATCACTGATGTTGACGCGAAGGTTGGTGCGGTTGGTTAGGTTAAATGATTCGGCGACGAGTTCAAGGCGCAGACGTGCTGACATTTTCACGATTCGAGTGACTCGCATGTCGGTAGTGAAATAAGCGGGACCGATAAACGCGTTGCGTTTGTAGCCGGGCAGCCGGTCGTTGTAGGTGTTGCCGTCTTGATTGGCGTCGCCCGCCATCGTGGCATTAAGAGGACGGCCGGAGCCTAGAGTCATGACGCTGGAGAGTTTCCAATGATTGGCCAGACCGTTGAGCAGAGTGTTGTTGAATTGGAATGGACCGGGCTCAAAAACCCCCGCGGCCAATAAGCGATTGCGCTGATCGGTAACGCTGAGTCCGCGTTCCAGCGCCGCGGCATAAACATTCTGAACATTACCTGGACGCCCAACCACCAGCGCATCCTGCCCGTCGTCGATGGCCTTCGCAAAAGTGTAACCTAAGTTGAGGAAGACTCCCCGGTTGAGCTGCCGCTTCAGCGACACTGTCATGCCGTTGTACACGCTGCTGGAACCACTTTCGAAGGAATTGATGACGCCAACCCGCGGATCAGGGCGCTGTACATCGTTGATACAAGGCGGATAAGGGCAGGTCACGGAACGGGTGGTTTGCCACGTGGCGAACGATGCTACAGGGTCCATGCCGAGAAACACCGAACCATCGTCGTTGTACACGGGATAGTCAGTAATAGTGGGCTTGGGAAGATTAGCGTCAAGCGAGCGGAGCAGGTGCACACCGTGGACATACAGATAGCTGACAGAGGCGGTGATGTTCTTGCCGAGTTCATGCTCGATGGTGAGATTGGCCTGCTCCACGTGGGGTGTCTGAAAGTTGGTTGCGAAGGCGGAGACTTGGGTGGTTACAAGTCCGGCAATCGAAGCCGGAGGCAGACACACCGTCGCGCCAGCGGGGCAGTTGACCAGTGGAGCCGGGTACTTGGGGAAGACCGCGGCCTGCGCCGGTTGCATGAGATCAAGGAACAACTGGCTTTGGGTAACACCATTGTCGTTGGCGACCTGAGATGCGTAGATGGCAGGAATGGGGGTGTAGAAAAGGCCCGCACCCCCGCGGATGACCAGCGGCTTGCGCTCTCCCATGCTGTAAGAGAAGCCGATGCGTGGTGAGAAGTTATGACTTAGAGTTGGCACCTTTCCTGACGGCGGGTACAGCGGATTGCTGACCAGCATGCCCGGTTCGAAGGTTTGCAGGTCATAGCGCACTCCAAGGTTTAGCGTGAAGCCACGGCTGACGCGAACCGCATCCTGCATGAAAGCCGAGTAGAAACGCGTGTTGGGATGGGACACTGCCGTTCCGAAATTCTGCATGTAATAGCGCGGTACATCATGGGCATAGGCGCGAAGCGGCGTCAATGGCTCGCCGTACCTCATCGGGGCGTAGGTCCAGGGGTTGACCTTCACGTTGTCAAAGTAATATTCGCCGCCGAACATGGAAGGATAGTAGTTGTAGATCCACGCCTGGATGAAGTCCCCGCCGAACTTCCATTGCACGCGACCAGTGCTGTAGCTGAGGGTATCTGCGATGTGCAGCTTGTGCTCCTGCATGGTGCGCGGCAGAATGCTGGACCGGCCCATCCCCGCCACCAGGTTGTAAATCTTGGTGAGCGGCTGGTCGGAGTTGGCGATGGACTCCTGCACGTCGCGGGAGAACTGCGCGCGCAGATTCGTAGCCAGATTGTTGGTCCAGGCACTGACGAGTGCCGCGGCGAGGCTCTCCGTCCGCACGGTCTCGCTACCGTTTTCGTTCTCGGCATAGGTAGTCAAGGGGCTGGACGGATCGAAGAAGACGTTGTTGGTCCCGGTGTAACGGGAGGTGTTAAGGCGAACAAACGCCATCTGCTTCGGAGACAGCGTGAAATCCATCTTGCCGAACGCGGCGCTGCCCCGCATGGTTGTAGGATACGGGCCCGCCATGGCGTTTAGACTTTGCGCGGCTGCCTGCACAAGGGGCTGGTCGGTGTAGTCGTAGTCGGCGGGCTGAGGAACCACCTGACTGGCGCCATTGGCAAATTGCATGATGGAGGGGACCGTCAACAGATTCTCGTCAAAGCCTGCGTAGAAAAAAATTCGGTCTTTGCGAATCGGTCCCCCCAAAGTGCCGCCGAACTGCTGCTGGCGATCGTCCGGCTTACTGGTGCTGAAGGCGGGCTGCGCGTCGAAATCGCGGTCGCGTAAGTAGTAGAACAGGCTGCCGTGCCAGTCGTTGCTTCCAGACTTGGTGACGACGTTGAAAACGCCACCACCCGCCCGGCCCAGTTCGGCGCTGTAGGAGTTGGAGGAGACACGGAACTCCTTGATAACCTCGTTGCTGAACTGATAGGGAGCGCGATAACGGCCGCGTGCCTGCGCGTAAAACGAGTTGTTGTTGTCGGTGCCGTCGACCAGAAAATTGTTCTGGAATCCGCGAACGCCGCCGAAAGCCAAGTCTCCGTTGGAGTCGGAGGTGAGGCTGCGCGGGTCCTGCGTCACTCCGGGAGTGAGCAGCGCCAGATCGGTGAAGCGGCGTCCGTTCAACGGCAAATTCTCAATTGCCTGCTGTGAAACCACGTGTGACACGCCGCTGGTTTGCGTTTCCACTGCCTCGGGCTGCTCGCGGACCGTGATCGTTTCGGTATGTCCCGCGAGTGCCAGCCGCATCCGCACCATCGACACACCGCCCACATAGAGTTCCACACCGTGGGTGGTGTTGGTGTTCATACCTGGTGCGGACGCGCTCACGTCATAGCGTCCGGGCGGCAGCATGCCGAAGATGAATTGGCCTTGCGCGTCGGTCACCGCGTCCAGGCGAAAACCCTTGGCCGGATCGGCAATGGTGATGGCGGCGGAGGCGACCCGGGCGCCGCTGGCATCTTCAACCAGACCTTGGAGCGACGTGGACCCATCCTGGGCAAGAGCGGGAGGGGTGAGCAAGATGAATAGCGCGGCGCAGAGGCAGAGGAGTTGAGTCGGGAAGAGCGAGCGGCGGCTTTCCCGATTAGGTAACGTTCCCATAGCAGTACGACTCAACTACAGGTTTAGCGGGGTTGAGTAGAGGAGTCTGTGATGAGGAGCTCACGAAAGTACAACTCCAAAATGGGAAGGAATTGTACTTTCGTAAGTGGGTTTTTCTGAGGACTAGCAATGCGGGTTTGCAGGTCGGAAGGCTGGTTTCTTGCCCGCTCTATTTCTCCTTGGCGAATCGACTTAATGTCGCGACACAGTCCCGTACCCGCTGGGCTAGTATTATTTTGTCCCTCGGATCGACCTCGCGTACGCGTTCCACCGAAGCAACAGCATGACTGCTAGCAATGCATGGAGAGCACATGCCGGCCATAGCAAGAAGCCGAAGAAACCTCCGCCAATTCTGAGATAACCAAGATAAAGAGCAGCGAGCAGATTGTAGATGAACAGGGCCCGAATGGTGTGCTCGGTAGCATCATCTCTGTTAGGCCAACACGCCAGCGCCAGGCAAAGTGGGGCGACCCCGGTTAACCGGGCAACCGCGATGCCGCTGCCAGAGAGGCCGACGCCCAGGAGCAGAGTCGCGACGAGATCGGGAGCGACGATCAAAGCAACTCCGGTCACCGCCTCAATTGCCGCGGACAGCATGACCAGGGCCCTTGTTGTCATCTGTCCCTCCTGGGCCGATGAGCAGTGACTGACCGTCGGTGCAGTTTGGTGGCGCTCACTTCGGCCATTGCTTGAACATTTTCTGCACGGCCTTCTGCACCATCTCCTGGTTCTTGTTGCCGTTCTTATTCAGGGTGTCCTGCGCAATCCCACGCCAAATCAAAGACTGCGTCTTGGCGTCGTAGAGGTCAACAATCATGGTGCCCTCCACGTTTTGCTCGGGAGTGATGCCGCCCATGCCTCCGCCGATTCCGCGCATGCCCCACGCACTATAGGAAGTCTGCTGTCTCATGCCGCTGTTTGCGGTGAGAATGATGTCGGGATTCTGCGATTCCTGTACCATCTGCAGCCCCTTACTTTGCATGGCTGAGTTGATGTCCTGTTGCGCGACTTGCGCCAGAATGGAGTTTTGAATCTGGTTGGCGTTGTTGGAACCCCACGCATAGGTGTGATATTGCGCGAAGCTGGCGCTGTGGTTGTAGTTGACGGAAACCTGTTGTCCAGCCGCAATCGTGGATGCGACGCTCAGTAGCATCGCACAGAATGCAAATCTCGTTTTCATGATCGTTGTCCCTTTCGTGATTTGAGTACGCGGCCAGTGGGCAGCGCTTAAGTTTTTCGATTCCCCCCGCCAGCGGCCATGGCTAATTCCAGGTGCGGACCGCCGTAGAGTTCGGGAAACTGTGCCGTCCCCAAAGGGACTCGCTAAATTTCCCCACCTTACCTAGGGCTTACGCCCTGGAGCCAATATTGTTCCGCCCCTGCGGGGCTCGTTCCGGCCGCCTAGTTGTTGGCTCTGGCCAAGGCGTCGTCCATCTTCCTTTGGTCCTCGGCCGATAACTGCGATTTCCCGAGGTTGAACGTCAGCTTGTCGATGTTTCCCGTAAAGCGGAAAGGACAATCATAGGTAAAGTCCACCGGCGTACGGGTGTCGAGCCCGACGTCGAAGCTCTCGTCGGCCGGCATGAGGAACGGAATGGTGTGTTCCATCGACTTGCGGTCGACCTCTTTGCCATCCACGGTCAGCACCCCAGTACCGCCCTTGCCGACGCCGGGGCCGTCGTATTTGAAGTCGAAGACGACAGTATGCTTGCCTTCGCCGAGCGCAGAGCCTCTCCACCGGAACCGCTCCAGGTCCAGCATGTTGTAGACGAAGATAGGCCGGCCTCTGCCGAATCCGAAGATGTCGGTGGCAAACACGGCAACCAGTCCCAGCGCCGCGATCAGCAACATCGCATAGCCGAATCGTTTTCTCCACCGTCCAGCATGGCCGATCAAGAGCAGCGCCAAGCCCAGAATCAAGAGACCGAGACCGATCTTCTTGAACAGGTCGCTCTTGAGCCACCAATTGAAGCTATGGCTCAGGTAGAGGCCATACCCGCCGATCATTCCGCCTTCGGTTACGACCATGCCCTCCGCGCCGCCACTGGGGATCGTCAACTCGGCTGTAATAGTGAAGTCCCTGCCGAGGACGTTGGGAGCATTTCCGTCCGGAATGTTGGCGTTCTCACCGGTATAGGTAAAAACGGTTTTCCCGGCGATCGCGCTCGGTCGCGCCGTAAGCGCGCGCACGAAGCCCGAGTTATCCAGCGGTAATACCTGGTGGTCCGCTGCCTCTTTCTGGAACAGCGCCTGCATTTCCTTCAGCTTGTCAGGCATGGTCGCGGCGAGGTCGTTCGATTCCGAATAGTCGTCCGCGATGTGGTAAAGCTCCCACTTGTATTGATCGAGGGGCGGCATCGCCGTGGTGCCCAGTTCCCAAGGCGGCGCGGGCGGCGTGGTGGCTGCCACCCAGCCATCATGGTAGATAGCGCGGTTGCCGACCATCTCGAAATACTGGGTGTCGCGCTTTGACGGCGCATTGGCATTGGCTGAGTCGAAGGTGTACAGCATGCTCACCCCTTCGATCGGTTTCTGCGGAATGCCATTGACCATGTCCGGCGCCTGAATGCCGGTAGCTTCAAGGATGGTCGGAACAATATCGATTACGTGGTGAAACTGGGTGCGAATCCCTCCTACGTCCTTAATGTGTCCGGGCCAGGAAATCGCCAGTCCCTGTCGAGTGCCGCCAAAGTGCGACGCCACCTGCTTGGTCCACTTAAACGGCGTATCGAACGCCCAGGACCAGGCCACAGACATGTGGGGATAGGTCTTGTCCGAGCCCCAGTCGTTATAGTGCAATGCGTTCATCGCCAGGACGGGCTTGACCATCGGCTCATTGATGATGCCGTTGTAGGCCGTGTACTGATTGAAGGTGCCGTAGATACTGCCTTCCGCGCTGGTGCCGTTGTCGCCGTCGATGTAAATAATCAGCGTGTTGTCAAGTTTGCCCATCTTCTGCACTTCGTCGATCACGCGACCAATTTCATAGTCGGTGTAAGCGGTATAGGCGGCAAAGACCTCTGCCTCGCGGGCATACATTTTCTTTTCCAAGGGGCTAAGCGAGTCCCATTTGGGCAGCTTGGCTCCCCCATACTCCGCCTGTCCGTCGGGCCACGGCGTTAGCGTGGTGTTCGGCGGAATCACGCCCAGCCGCTTCTGGTTCTCGAAGATCTGCTCGCGCAGCTTTTCCCAGCCCATGTCGAACTTGCCCTTGAATTTGTCAATCCATTCCTGGGTTGGCTGGTGTGGCGAGTGCGAGCCGCCGGGCACGTAGTAGAGGAAGAACGGCTTGTCAGGCGCGGCTGCGTTGAGGTCGCGCATGTAGCGGATGGCATCGTCGGCGAGGTCAGTGGTTAGGTTGTAGCCTTTCTTGCCGACCCACGGATACACCGCCGTAGTGTTGCGGAACAGATAGGGCGTCCACTGGTCGGTCTCGCCGCCCAGGAAGCCATAGAAATACTGAAAGCCCATGCCGATGGGCCACTGATCGAAAGGCCCTGCGGTGGTGCTGTAGGTGAAGCCCGGTGTGTTGTGGTCTTTGCCGAACCACGAAGTCGCGTAGCCGTTTTCCTTCAGGATCTCGGCGATGGTGGCGTTATCCTGGCCGATGACCGAGTCGTAGCCGGGGTAGCCGGTGGACAGTTCGCCGATGACACCAAAGCCCACCGAATGGTGATTGCGGCCCGTGATCAGGGCCGCGCGCGTCGGCGAGCAAAGCGCCGTCGAATGGAACTGAATGTAGCGCAGCCCCGACTTGGCAATGCGGTCCAGGTTCGGTGTCGGGATGACACCGCCAAACGTGCCGGGCACGCCGTAGCCCTGGTCATCGGTCATGATGAGCAGCACGTTGGGCGCGCCCTTGGGCGGTACAACGCGCGGCGGCCACCACGGCGTGGAATCTTTGGCGGTTTCCTTGATTACGCCGCCAAACTTGGGAGGCGGTGGCGGAAGCTGTTTGCCGTTAATGGTGGTGGTGGCGTCGGCCTGACCCAAAGTGCCCGTAACCTGCTGCGCGGATGCGCTTCCGCCAGCAAAAAAGGTCAAGACGGCAAGGGCTCCCAGGGCTAGCTTCCGGACGCCCGCTCCCAAATCCATACGATGTCTCCTTGCAAGTACGACTGGGTTAGTCTCCGCCGCTGGAGGGTAGTGACCGAGTTAATCCCCACGATCAACTCAGAGGTAGGAGCCAGCCGCGATGAATCGAAGGCGGACTCAAAGGTAAGCTCTTATAAGGTGCAACGATGCTAGTTACAGCATCCTGCCCGGTCTACTAGCAAAAGTGCTAGCGCAGCTGAATTTTTTTGTTGGAGGGCTATTCCGTGGATTTCCTATTAGGCCGTGCCCTCCGAATCTGACTGCGGAGAAATCGTGATTCGCGCGCGGCCTCGCCCTCGTTGACCGCTGAAATCGCGCATGTTACCGTACTTAGTTACACCAACCTCATTCGCGCGATCTGTGCGCCAAAGGATTCCCGCTTGTCCTCTGAGACCGTGGCGGCCACGCCCATCCGCAAGACTGCCTTGAATGCCGTCCATCGCCAGATGGGCGCGAAGATGGTCGATTTCAATGGCTGGGACATGCCTGTGGAATACCCTCCGGTGGGCGGGCTGATGAAGGAGCACCTGGCGGTCCGCAACAGCGTGGGAGTTTTCGACGTCAGCCACATGGGCGACATCAGGATTTCGGGGCCGCAAGCGCTGGCCGCGGTGCAGCACATCACCATGAACGACGCCGCGGGAATGGGGATCGGCCAGTGCCGGTATTCGGCCATGCTCTATCCCCAGGGAACGTTCGTGGACGATGTCATCGTGCATCGCATGGGCGAGGATGACTACATGCTGGTGATCAACGCCGGCACGCGCGAGAAGGACGTCAACTGGGTAACGGATAACACGCGACAGTTCGACGTGAAGGTCGAGAACTTGAGCGACAACTACACGCAGATCGCGATCCAGGGACCGAAGGGCGTGGACACGCTGCAGAAGCTGACGGATGCCGATCTGTCGAAGGTGAAGTTCTACTGGTTCACGCATGGGACAGTTTGCGGGCTGCCGAACATCCTGATTGCGCGAACCGGTTACACCGCCGAGGACGGCTTCGAGATTTACGTTCCTACCGACGAGGCGACCAGCGCCCGCGTGTGGCACGAGGTGATGGAAGCCGGCAAGGAGTTCGGCATTGTTCCCTGCGGACTGGGCGCGCGCAATACGCTGCGACTGGAAGGCAAACTGCCGCTTTACGGACACGAGATTTCCGACGAGATCAATGTATGGGAGGCGGGCCTGGAGCGCTTCCTCAAGATGGAGAAGGGCGACTTCATCGGACGCACCGCGTTGGAGCGAGCCAAGGCTGACGGCATCAAACGTACATTGGTTGGGCTGGAGTCGGTGGACCGCGGCATACCGCGCGATGGCTACAAGGTGCTCGACCTGAGCGGCAAGGAGATAGGCTACGTCACCAGCGGCTCTTACGCGCCGTTCCTGAAGAAGAACATCGCGCTCGCCTATGTGCCCATTGAGCACTCAGAGATTGGCAGCGAAGTGGCGGTGGAGATTCGAAACCAGCCAGTGAAGTGCAAAGTGGTTCCGACGCCGTTTTACAAGCGTCCGAAGAAGCAGTCCTAAGAGAAGGGAAGAGCCTGTGCGAATCAGCGAACTGTTATTGCCGGAATTTGATGCGGAGATGAAGAATACCCGCATCACGTTGGAACGCGTTCCCGTGGACAAGCCGGATTTCGCTCCTCATCCAAAGTCCATGCCGCTGGGGAAACTGGCACCGCATGTTGCGCAATTGCCCAGCTTCGGCTTGATCATCCTGACAACTCCTGAGTTGGACTTTGCAAAAGGCAGCATGAAAGCGGCGACCATGGAGTCGGCGGCGCAACTGGTCAGCCTGCTCGACGAAGGCGCAGCCCAGACGCGAGAGTCACTTGCCGCCATGCGCGACGATGCGTGGAACGACAGCTGGAAGCTTTCGTTCGGTGACAAGAAAATCTTCGAGGGCTCGCGGTTCCTGTCGTACCGCGAGATGTTCCTTAATCATCTGGTGCATCATCGGGCGCAACTGGGCGTGTATTTACGTCTGAACGATATAAAAGTTCCGGCGATTTATGGCCCTTCGGCGGACGACACGCTGGGGTTCTAATTCCGTGAAGTATTCGCCTGATAGAGGGACAAGAGTTAATCCGTACTTAATTTTCGCCGATGCATGTGGTCGGTGCTGAGGAGGCAGTCCTATGGCTTATCCCGCGGACTACAAGTACACGAAAGAACACGAGTGGCTCAAGGTGGCAGGCAATACCGGGACCATCGGCATCACCGATCATGCTCAGGAATCGCTCGGTGACATTGTGTTCGTCGAGCTGCCGAAGGTAGGAACCGAGATTTCCGCCGGCAAGACTTTCGGGACAGTGGAGTCAGTGAAAGCCGTTTCGGATTTGTTTGCGCCGGTTTCCGGCACGGTAACGGAGGTAAACGAAGCGCTCAACACCTCGCCCGAGCAGGTGAACAAAGACGCACACGGGGCGTGGATGGTCAAGGTCGCGCTGAAGGATCCGAACGAGGCAAGCCATTTGTTGTCAGCCGCCGATTACGAGAAGTTTGTCGCCGAAGAGGGCGGACACTGAGGAGCGAACAACCATGGAATTTGCCAATTTTGAAGAGTTCTGGAAGGCGCTCGGACGGCTCTACGACGACACTCTACGGATCAACGAGGCCATCGACAAACTCCGGGAGGGGCAGCGCGAGTCGGCCAATGAACTTCGCGACTCCCTCAAGGACCTCCGCGACGCTACTGGAAATCTGCTGCGGGCAGTGGAGAAGCAACAGGCAGTTCTGGAGTCACACGAACGACGGCTTGACCGGACTGAGATTACCGTCGAAGCCGTTCTGGAAGACCTGCGGCGGCACCGGGAGGGACGCTCCCCACAATGACGCTCAGTGTTTTGACAGCCGTGATTCTGGCAGAAACTAGATTGTTGTTTTGATCTTCGCCACTTGCATTCGGTGGCATCCTTCATACATTCGCCCAGAGAACATACAGGTATCCATGCGCTATCTTCCTAAGTCAGAATCCGATCGCGAGGTGATGCTTCGCGAAATCGGCGCCAAGTCCATCGACGATTTGTTCGCCGGTATTCCACCCGAATATCGCCTCAAAGGTGATCTGAAGATTCCGCGCGCTTACGCGGAAAGCGAAATCGTAGAGTTCTTTCGCGAGTGCGCGGCCGGCAGCGCGCAAGGCTACGCGACCTTTCTGGGAGCAGGGGCGTATTCGCATTACCGCCCGATCGTGATCGATTCGCTGGTTTCGCGTGGCGAGTTTTTCACCGCCTACACACCCTATCAGCCTGAGATTGCGCAGGGTACGCTGCAATCCATCTTCGAGTTTCAGTCGATGATCTGCGAACTGACCGGCATGGATGTGGCCAATGCCTCCATGTACGACGGTTCCACCGGCGCGGCCGAAGCACTGATGATGGCGGCCCGGGTGACCGGACGGCACAAGTCGGTGATCGCTACCAGCGTGCATCCGGAGTATCGCGAAGTGATCGCTACCTATGCGCGTTACCAGGGGATGCCGATTTCGACCGTCGGCTATCTCAAGAATGGTCGCGTCGATCTGGAGACACTCGACAAGGCAATCGATAACGAAACCGCGGGAGTGCTGATCCAATCGCCAAACTTCTTCGGCACCATCGAAGATGTGGCCGCGATCGCTGACATCGTGCACAAGAAAGGCGCGCTGCTGATCGTTTCCATCGCGGAGGCGGTTTCGCTGGGCATTGTCAAACCACCTGCTGAGGCCGACATCGTCAGCATGGAAGCGCAGTCGTTCGGCGTGCCCCTGGGATTCGGCGGTCCGTACTGCGGGGTAATGGCGACGCGAGAGAAGTTCGTGCGCCAGATTCCCGGCCGGCTGGTCGGCCAGACCTCCGATCGCAACGGCAAGCGCGGGTTCGTGCTGACGCTTTCCACGCGCGAGCAGCATATCCGTCGTGAGAAGGCGACGTCGAACATCTGTACGAACCAGGGGCTGGTTGCGCTCATGGTCGGAATCTTCATGGCGGTGTACGGCAAGGAAGGTCTCAAGGACTTGGCGAAGTACAACCTGGCGAAGGCTCATTACGCCGCCGGCCAGTTCAAGAAAGCGGGGGCGGAGGTCTTGTTCGAAGGCGCACCGCGATTCAACGAGTTCGTCATCCAAACCAAAACCGACCCATACGCGATCAACGACAAGCTGCTGGGGCATCGCATCATCGGGGGCTTCCCGTTGAAGAAGTTTTATCCCGACCTGGGGAATGCTTCGCTATGGTGTTGCACGGAGACCACGACCAAGGCATCGATCGACGCGGCTGCGAAGGAGGTGGCGCTGTGAACTTGAATGAGAAGATCCGCAAAGCCACCACTCATATCAGCCAGAACGAAGGCCTCATCTTCGAGAAGTCGTCGCCGGGCAAAAGCGCCTACAAGCTGCCACCGCTCGACGTGCCGGAGGTGGATGCAGCACAACTGCTGGGCCAGCAGGCGCGGGAAGACCTGGGCGAGATGCCGGAGGTCAGCGAGATCGAGATCATACGCCACTACACGCGCATCTCTACCTGGAACTACGCCGTGGACCATGGCATGTATCCCCTGGGATCGTGCACCATGAAGTACAACGCAAGAGTGAACGAAGCGGTGGCGCGCTTGACCGGATTGGCCGAGGCGCATCCGTATCAGCCGGAACGCATTTCGCAGGGTGCACTCCGCATCTTGAAGATGTTGAGCGAGCAGCTAATCGAAATCACCGGTATGGACGCGATCACGTTACAGCCTGCCGCCGGAGCGCACGGCGAGCTTACCGGCATTCTCCTGGTGCGGGCCTATCTGGAATCGCAGGGAAATCCGCGTAAGAAAGTCCTGATTCCAGACTCGGCGCACGGTACGAACCCAGCGACCGCGGCCATGGCCGGCTACAGCGTCGAAAACCTGAAGTCGAACGCCGCCGGAATGGTCGACATGGCATCGTTGGAGGCGCAGGTGAATGAAGACGTTGCCGCGCTGATGCTGACCAACCCGAACACGCTGGGCGTCTTCGAGCAGGAGATCCACAAGATTGCCGACGTCCTGCACGCCAAAGGTGCACTGCTTTACATGGACGGCGCCAATATGAACGCACTGGTCGGCAAAGTTCGTCCCGGCGATTTTGGCGCTGATGTGATGCACCTGAACCTGCACAAAACGTTCTCTACGCCCCACGGCGGTGGCGGACCGGGCTCAGGGCCCGTAGCCTGCAAGCAAATTCTGGAGCCGTTCCTGCCCATGCCGGTTGTCGTCACTAAGGCGGACGGCACGTTGGGCTTCGACTACAACCGGCCAAAGTCCATCGGGCGGGTGCGCATGTTCTACGGCAATTTCGGAATGCATGTGCGCGCGCTGGCGTACATCATGGCGAATGGGCCCGACGGTCTGCGGCAGACAACCGAAGATGCTGTGCTGAATGCGAACTACATCCGCCACGGACTGGAAGGCGTTTACGATCTGCCGTATAAGACTCCCACCATGCACGAGGTCGTTTTCAGCGACCGTCTGCAAACGCCCAAGGGCATCAAGACCGGCGATATTGCCAAGCGGCTGATCGACTACGGCTTCCACCCGTACACGGTGAGCTTTCCGCTAGTGGTGAACGGTGCGCTCATGATCGAACCGACAGAGAGCGAGTCGAAGGAATCGCTCGACCTCTTCATTGAAGCGATGAAGGACATCGCCGAGGAAGTTGAGGAGCATCCGGAGATTGTGCTGGAGGCGCCCCACAACACCCGCATCTCGCGACTGGATGAGACGATGGCGGCGCGAAAGCCGATCCTGCGCTGGAAGCCGGAGAGTAAAGCGGTGGGGAAGTAAATCATTTACCACAGAGGCACGGAACGCACGGAGTTTGAAAGCCAGAAATCTCGCAGAATCGGATGAGGTGTAAGCCCTGACGGAAGCGCGGTGCGGGGAAAGCAAAAAAGGCGGGCTCATGGCCCGCCTTCAAACTTTACGGAAGCTGAGCTACTTCGCCGCGCCGACGGCCTTCACGCGTTTGCTGAGACGTGACTTATAACGGCTGGCGGTATTCTTGTGCAGGATGCCCTTCTGCACGCCCTTGTCCACGACCGAAACCGTCTCGCGGTAGGCGGTCTGGGCGGCTTCCTTCTCGCCCTTGGCAATGGCCTCGCGCAGCGAACGTAACGCACTGCGCAGGCGGGACTTATTGGCGCGGTTGCGCGTAGTTTTGGTCTCGGTTTGACGCGCACGCTTGAGCGCCGAAAAATGATCTGCCATAGCTAGCTGTGGTCCTTAGTGAGGAATCTCGACGGATGCCGGATAGTTAATTCTACCCGACGAGGTACTGCCAAAGCAAGCCAGTGCTACTCCTAATGTCCGAACAGGGCTTCCAAATCCCGTTTTCCATGCGCAACGCGAAGAATCTGCACTTCCTCATCCTCGACAGAATAAACGATGACGTATTCGCCCACAGGAAAACTGCGCGAACCAACGCCGAAGTCATCTTCACGGCCGCGACCCAAATAGGGGTGGCTGGCAAGAAGGAGAAACCGGTCAGTAATGGAATCAACCACCTGGTTGGCAACTTGGACGTTGCCGCTCTCTGTCGCGACGTAGTACCAGATGCCATCGAGATCGGTGGCCGCTTGCGGGGAAACGCGGTGCGCCATTAGCGGAGAGCCGGGCGTTCGGAGTCGAGACGCGCCTTGCCGCGCCGTTTCACCTCCTCAGCGAGCTCCCTCATAGATTGCTGAGTGATGACGCGTCCCTCGTCACGAGCAAGGGATGCCCTGGCATCATCGAGACTTGCCAAAAACTCCGCTCGCTTGCGCTCTCGCTCCTCCCATAGCGCCAAAGCTTCCTCTACCGCATCCTCGGCTCGGTGAAATCTTCCGGACTCGATGGCCTGGCGAACAAATGCTTTCTGGTCGGGCGTCAAATGTACTTCCATAGGCTTAAAGCGTAGGAGCGAAGGACGGGTGTGTCAACCCGCCCAGGGAAGACGCACGTGGCCAGGCGACGTGAAGCAGTCGACCGACGAATATAGAATTACCTGACTCATCCGGAGGCCGCTCGCCACTACCGGCGAAGAACGACGGTCAAAAACGCCCTGCGCTTAGTGACGCCTACTCGCTTCCCGCCCCCACCGTGATCTTCGTTTCCGTGCGGAACTTCTTGTAATCGCGGTAGGTCTGCTCGACATCTTCGTTGTAATTCTTTACGAGCGCCAAGCGGACATCCACGTGGGCCGTTACGTGTTTCGGAAGCCATACTTCGTCATTCACCCGTGTGGTCTCGACGACAATGCGCGTGCCCTTATGTAACCGGGCCAGGAAAAGCCCGAATGAAATCGTGTCAGTGGTTGTAACGTCGAGTTTCACCCATTGCGTCTCCGCTTTGTCGATCCAGATTCGGCCCTTTACCTTAGGCAACACTTTGGCTTCCCGGTGCTTTGGTTCATAGCCGGGACGGGGTTCGGCGTCCAGAACCCAAGTGTCGCGTCCGTCGAGAATTTCGGAACCAACCAGCCGGAAGTTGTACGCGTCAGCGATCTCCAGCACAAACTTGCGGTCGTCTTCACGTTCCTTCTCTTCTTTTTCGAGCCGTTTGCGGCGCTCGGATTCCGATTCGTTCTTACGTTTGTCTGTAATCTTCTGGATTCGAGCTTCCTCTTTCTTCGTCTCTTCGGCTGACAGCGGCTTGTCGTCTTTGGCGATCTTTCGCTCAACCTGCTCACCGTAGATTACAAGGACTTCCGATGTGATCGATTCGACCTTCTTGACCTTGCCGCCGCCGTCGAGCGTGTGTTCTTCTTCGCGTTCAATGTAGGTGTAATCGCGCAGACGCTTGTCATTCTCAAGGTCCTTTTCGGCGACCCGGCGCAACAGCTCCCGGATCTGCTCTTGCGGGACGATTCCACTTGAGTCGGGCTGTAGGTCAGTCCCAGATTGCGATGGCGATGCCTTTTGTGGAGGCGAAAAGGAAGGCTCCGGCGACAATGATTGCCTGGCCACGGGTGCTGGAGGCACAGACGGACGAGTGGGGGTCTGCTGCCCGTGTGCGAAGGCGGCGAGAAACAGAACGGCAAGAGTCCTAGCTGGCGCCGAATGCATTGTCTTAGTCTACGGAAACCCGTGCTTTGCGGTTCAGTTTCGTAGATAGATTTCACAAACGGAATACGATAAAAGATTGACGTTCCAACGCTCCTTTTTTGCCCGTGTCGCCATCTAACTAAGAGGGAAACGCGGCGGGGTTGTCCGGACGGGTTCACGTTGTCGTTCAGCCCGCATTTATTAATTTGACTCAGCCCTCAATCGGGGATACGCTAGCGGCCAATGAGAGTAGTTTTTCGTGTGGGCTATCTTCCGGGCTTAATCCCTACCACCGTACAACCGTGTTATGCATCTGAACCTCAGACCGAAGCGGTTGGTCTGCCGAGCGATCTATCCGCTTTCGGGATCCAGGACTTCAACTATCGCAAGTCGCACGACAGCGGCGCGAATTGCGCGTCCCGATACACACGGAGGCTGACTTCCGACTCTAGATGAAAAAGAACATCGAAATAAGCCCGAATATCGAAACCCTATTTGGTACCCGTGACGAAAACTTGCGCTCGTTGGAAGATGGTCTGAATGTGGCCATCGCCATGCGGCCCGATTCCATTGAGATTGAAGGAGCGGCCAGCGACGTGGGCCGCGCCCAACAGGTATTTGCCGACTATCAGCACCTCTTGCGGAATGGTTTCACCTTCGTGAACGGCGATCTCGGCGCCATGATTCGGGTCTTGACCTCCGATCCGACGGCGACGTTGCGCGGACTCGCCGAGGCCGGCAAGCAGCGGTCGTTTGGCAAGCGTAGCGTGCAGCCCAAGAGCATCAACCAGCGGCGCTACCTGGAAGCCATCGAGAACAACGACATGGTGTTCGGCGTAGGTCCGGCGGGAACGGGGAAGACCTATCTTGCCGTTGCCATGGGGATCGCGGCACTGATGTCGAAGCGCGTCAATCGCATCGTGCTGGCGCGGCCTGCGGTGGAAGCGGGCGAGCGCCTGGGCTTCCTGCCGGGAACGTTGCAGGAAAAAGTCGATCCCTATCTGCGTCCCTTGTACGACGCTCTGTACGACATGCTGGAACCCGACAAGGTAGACCGCTATCTGGAGAAGAACGTCATCGAGATAGCGCCCATTGCGTTCATGCGTGGACGCACCCTCAACGATGCCTTCGTCATTCTCGATGAGGCCCAGAACACCACGTCGGAGCAGATGAAGATGTTCGTAACCCGCCTGGGCTTCAACTCCAAGGCGGTCATCACGGGCGACGTCACCCAGATCGATTTGCCCAACGCCAGCCGCAGCGGAATGGTGGAGGCGGTGGAGATATTGCGCAATGTCGAAGGCATTCGCTTCTGTTATTTCGATGAAGGCGACGTAGTGCGGCATCACTTGGTGCAGCGGATCATCCGGGCCTACGACGATTACAAGGGCCGCAACGAACAGTTGACGCTGTCGCTGGAAATCAAGAACGGCAATGGTGTGGCCACGGCGCGAACCAGCGATGGACGGGTGCACACCACTAGCATCGAGCGCGAGGTACCAATGGCCGAGATACCTTCGGCGGAAGCGTCTCCGCCGGCACAAAATCGCGTTTCCGAGTAAAACCTTGGTACCATGATATGGGAGGGCTTTCGTGCCCTCCCATTTGTACTTGAAACGGAAGTGATCATTCTGGAGCACGAAATCGAAGGGACTAGCGCGCGGGCCCTCAGCCGGTTTGCGGCAAAAGCTCAGCGAGCGGTCGGATTGCGCGGCGAAGTCAACATTTGCATTGCCTCAAACCGCGAACTGCAGGAGTTGAACCGCCGCTTCCGCAAAAAGAACAAGCCCACGGATGTTCTGTCATTCCCCTCCGCAACGCCTAAGTTGGCCGGAGACATTGCCATCTCAGGCGAGATCGCTGCGGCCAATGCAGCTGACATGGGCCACGCAACTCAAACCGAACTGAAAGTCCTCATCTTGCACGGAGTACTGCATCTTGCCGGTTACGACCACGAAACCGACAATGGCGAAATGCGGACTCGCGAAACCAGCTTGCGTCGCAAATTCGGTTTGCCGGTCGGACTGATCGAGCGTGCCCACGTTGCCGTTCTTAAGAAACGCGCCGTCCGAAAATCATCCCCCCAGGCGGCAGGCTCGAGTCGTGGAGGAGTTCGGAGATGAGCCTCCCGCTAGTTATTCTGCTGCTGGCATTGATGGCGCTCCTGGCGCTGGTCTCCTACGTAGATCGGTTGTATACGGAGATGGGACGCTTCCTGGGACGCGAGTTCCAGGAGAACATAGACGCATACGAGCATGAGGTCGAGCCTAAACTGCGGGTCAGCCGCGAGCGCGCCGCTCTCTCCATGGCTGTGCTGACGCAGATGTGCATGGCCAGCATCGGCGTCCTCATCGGCTACGTGCTGTTCATGGAAAAGCGCTGGGTGGTGCTCGACCTGGTGCAGGCAGCGGTAAGTCTGATCTTCATCATCGTTATTTTTAATCGCCTACTGCCATACTTGTTTTTTGTGCGCACCCGGGGTGAGTGGCTGACGCGGTGGGTCGTTGTTCTGCGCGTACTGATCTACCTTGCCGTACCGGTGACCCTGATCCTCAGCTTTGCGTTGTCGGTGGCATCGCTTTCCAAAGAGCACCCTGGACCGCAGCCCGAACACCCGTCCGAAGCCGTTGACGCCCTCATAGAAGCCGGTCAGGAAGAGGGCATTCTCGAGGAGAGCGACCGCGACCTTATCCAGTCGGTGGTCGAGTTCGGCGACAAGACGGTGCGCGAAGTGATGACACCGCGTCCTGAGATTGTAGCCGTCCCAATTAACACGACCATCGAAGAATTTACCGACCTGGTGAAGAAGTACCCCTATTCGCGAATACCGGTCTACGAAGGCGACATCGACCACATTAAAGGCATCGTGTATGCCAAAGACCTGTTGCAGGTCCTGGACACGGACGCACGCACCAAGACCGTGCGCGACCTGATGAAGACCGACGTATATTTCGTCCCTGAAACCAAGCTGGGCAGCGAGCTGCTGCGCGAGATGCAGCGCGACAACATTCGCATGGCCATGGTTATCGACGAGTACGGCGGCGTGGCTGGACTGGTGACCATTGAGGACCTGGTGGAAGAAATCGTCGGCGAGATCCGCGACGAGCACGAAAAAGCTGAGGTCGTGAAAGAGAGCGATTCTTCCTACGTCTTCAACGGCAACGCCGATATCGACCTGCTGGAAAAACTACTGGGCGTGCGGCCGGATGAAAAAGAAGCCACCACCGTTGCCGGACTGGTGAGCGAACTCGCCGGCCACATACCCAAAGCGGGTGAAGTGTTCGAGGAAAATGGCCTGCGTTTCGAAGTGCTGGAATCCACCGAACGCCGAGTGGACCGGGTGCGTGTTAGTCTGCAGACGGCGCCTGCCTCGCGCCAGGTCCAAAGCTAAGGAGGCCCTGATTAAGTCTGGCTTTGGAATAAGTCTGGCTCTCTTTGAAGGGGACGGCCTTCAGGCCGTCCGTAAATGTCCAATATGAAGCTTGGGCTTTAGCCCCTGAAGGGGTCAACGGACTTAATCAGATATTTCCTGACATGGCATTTCGTTCCGGATTCGTCTCCATCATCGGCCGCCCCAATGCAGGAAAATCTACCCTGCTGAATGCTTTGGTCGGCGAGAAACTCGCCATCGTGACCCGTAAGCCGCAAACCACCCGCAATCGCATCCAGGGCATCGTCAACGTTGAGCGCAAGCCCAAACGTCCCGCCGGACAGATCGTTCTGGTCGATACGCCCGGAGTTCACAAGCCCATCAACTCCCTGAACCGCCGCATGATGAAGGAAGTTTACGACGCGCTGGAAGGCTGCGGCCTGCTACTGCTGATCGCCGATGCGACGGCCAAGTTCGGAACCGGCGACAAGTTTGTACTCGACATCGTGAAGAAGAGCGGCCAGCCTTGCTTCCTGCTGCTGAACAAGATCGACATGCTCGACAAGCAGAAGCTGCTGCCCCTGATCGCGGAGTACAAAGAGCGGCACGAGTTTGCCGAGGTTATTCCGATTTCAGCGATGAAGGGCGCAGGGGCTCGACACTTTGCTGGACGCGGTCGTCAAGGCGCTGCCTGAGGGTCCGCGATATTTTCCCAAAGACCAGCTTACCGACCAGCCGGAGCGGTTCCTGGTGGCGGAATTGATTCGCGAGCAGGTGCTGTTGGCGACCGAGCAGGAAGTACCGTACGCGACGACCGTTCTGATCGACCAGTACGAAGAGGGCGCTCGTCTTACCCGCATTGCAGCAACCATCTATTGCGAGCGGGAAGGGCAGAAGGCCATCCTGATCGGCAAACAAGGCGCAAACCTGAAGAAGATTGGGACCGCTGCGCGCCTGCAAATCGAACGATTGCTCAACACCAAAGTGTTTCTCGAACTCTTCGTGAAGGTGCGCGCCGGCTGGCGCGATTCGCGCGACTTCGTGCAGGAAACTGACTGGCGCACGCAGCTAACAAACATGTCAACGGCGGAGCAGGACCAAGAGCCCGATCCGGACCTGTAGAGCACAACCTCGGGCTGGGTACCCCGTTCTAGCCCGATTTTGGCTAGGGCGGGGTTTACTCTCGTTGTTACTTTTTGCAGCCCTGGTTGTACTTACCCTTGACACAGGTGGTGCCGCCTGGGCCTTGAGCTACTCCCATTCCATTCTTGGTCTTGGCTTTGCCGCCATTGGTGGTTTGGGTAGTGGTCACTCCGTTCGAATTCGTGTGGGCGACAGCTGCGTTCCCCGTTCTGGAATTTACAGCGGCGGTGCTATTGGGGCCTTGCGCCACCGTCGCTCCGTTCGTGGTCTTGACCGTGCCGTTGGTTTGAGTGGTGGTGACTCCGTTCGAATTTTTGTGGACAACGGTAGCTTTGCCCGTATTCGGATTGGTTACAACGGCAGTCTGCCCATTGCTGACCGAACGGCATGAATAGACACACTACCATCAACAAAACTTTCATTGCGTCTCCAGGATTTGAGGTTCTGTTCGAGTATACCTAATGCGAGCCTATCGAGAGCCGACGCCCTGTGGCCCCCAAAACCTACAGTCCGCTGGGTTTGCTGCCACGCGAAATACTTGCCAGCTCACGAGCTTGCATCCTTCCTTCAAGTCGTACCGAAAGCCGGACTCCCGCCATGGTCGCATTGGTCTCACGCTTATGCAGTGACCAAGGTCACAATTGAATGCCTGTTTTGGGGCCAGCCAGCTTCGCGGGTATTCCTGACCGCCGCCTATTTCGGCTGGACATTGACCACTGTCAGATCAACCGGATGCAGATTGGGGTTGGTCTCCAGGAAGTCGGTGATTTGGTCCAAGTCATCCACGGTCGCTGAGGAAATGGCCCCATTGCTGCACTGATCCGTACCAGGCTTAACCAGATAATCCCCTTGCCCTTGGACCACCGGGCAAGTGCAATGCGCCGTTTGCGGATGGCCCTTATCGTCGGGTTGGTTCTTATCGATGATGCACGGCGAGTCCAGACACATCGCCCAGGGCCGATTGTTGGAGCATCGGGCATAGGTATTGAAATTGGGGGCATAGCGAGACCTGATCAACTCGCCCTCGGGGACTTTCTGCTCCTCCTCACAAGGCTTTGCGCCAACCGACCACGCGTCCTTTAGCACCTCGCATTTGCACGAGAGCAGCAGGGGAGTCTCCAGTATCGTCACAGGTTCGCATTGCGCAAACGTACACAATGCGAATTTGCTCTTGCATACTATGAATTCGCTCTTTGTAGCGGGGGTTTGGGCGGCACAGCTTAGGGGAAATGCAAGCGCCGCCAGGATCATCAGCAGTGAATTCTTGAGACGACAGGGACGCCACATAATCTTTCCTCCAAGGGGTCTCAACACGGCGTACGTGAGTGCGCCGTCTGGCTATGACCCGCGCCGGATCGGCGCGATCTTTATGGTTGATTTGTTTGCAAAAGCAGGGTCGGTATGGACGGCTGAGCTCCACGGCTGGTATTGGGGTATTTGTACTCGGTGATCTCGCCCGGCGAAAAATAGATTGAATTGGTCAACACCACCCAGGTGACACCTGGAGTGCACGGAGGAGTCGTCAGCGATCCCGTATAGGTGTAAAAGGTGCTGGCCAGATACCCGTTGTTTTGGCCGCCACCAGGTAGCATTCCACTGGGATTCACAACCGGCGCAGGTTGGTTATGGTTGTTGAGAGCCGCGATGATCTGGTCGTACGTCGGATTGCTTTGGCTAGCACTACCCTTATTGATCAAGACCCCAACTACTAACAGTTTCTTGGTTCCATCCGTAGCCTGGTGGACCAGGTGCACTTCCATCGCCGCGGGCGCGGCCCCGTTCAGTGTGTGTTCACTGGGCTCGTGAAAGTGGAATTGGAGCAGGTTATACGTCTTGCCATTAAACGTGACCGAGTTTTGTGGACTGCCAGCCCCGTAATTGACCTCGATATAGTGGCCGGTATCTTCCACCGGTACAGGAATCCCGGTGTAGTTGAAGGTCAAAGACATGCCCGTGTTCTGCTTGGCATTCGCGAGGTTAATTGGCGATTGTTGGATCGTCTGCTGGGACTGCTGCGCGCAGTAGACTCGATACTCGTTGGGCCAGTTGGTCGAGGGGTACGACCAGGCGCCTTTCATGGCGTGGTGGGTTTGGGCAGCACAACTTACGGAAAACGCAAACGCTGCCAAGGTGATCAGGAGCAAATTCTTGAGACGACACGGACGCCACATAATCCTGTCCTCCGAAGGTGGTCAAGTCTTGCAATGCAGACGGCCCCTAGACGCGATAAGCGTACACCCCCAGGCCGGAATCTCACACTTAATTGCGTCGTGGCGTGATTCTGGCGCGCCCACTATAGCGGGGCACGCGGCTACTGGTTGCGCTCGTCGCTCAGGATGATGGCAAGAAGTTATCAATGAGGAGCGTTGGCCGGTGTCTTCTCGGCCTTGGCTTTCTTCGCTGCCATGGCTTTATCCAACCACTCGTCGGCAGCCTTCAGGTCAGCCTTCCTGGCGTCGGGTTGGTCGCACTCGTACTCAGCGCGCTCGCGATACAAGAGATTCATGTAGGCCATGGCGTCATCGTCGTCGGGCTGAAGTTGTAGCGTTTTCTCCAGCGCTTGAATCCCATCGTCGACATAATGCTGACTCTGCGCGCGTAAAGACGCACATGCGGCCGGATCGCTGATCATCTCGCTCTCCGTCAAATGCATCTGCTCTCGCATCTTCACGCGCGGCGGATAGGCCAGCGTCCAATCGATGACCGCCATCGAAAAGTAATTGTGCGCGTCATTGGGTTTCAACTCGATGGCCTTCATGTAGTACTCGCGAGCGTCATCCCACCGCTTCATATTGAAGCTCAGGGAAGCGACGGCGACCACGCTTCGATAGCGCTGCTGATCGGTAGGGCTGCCCTCGAGAACGGCCTTGAACGCGGCCACGGCCTGCGTTGCCAACTCGACATTGGCCGCCGATTCGTCGCCCGGAATATATTGCTGGGCGTAGGAGGTCGCCAGACCGAGCCGCGCCTCCATCGATCCCGGATCGAGTTTTAGTGCGGCCTCAAAATGCTCCGCCGCGCTCGAATAGTTCGAAAACTGGTAAGCGACGATACCCGCGCGTATCTCGTCCTTGGCCGAGGTCTGTTGCGCGAAGAGCGGAGAGCAAGAGCAGACGACGAGCAGGATTAGCAAGGTGAGAGCCAGCCGCGCTTGAAACCGTTTGTAGTCGATAATCGTTGGCATGGTATGCGCCGTCCCTATGGGATTGGGATTTATTTTCGCTAACCACTATCCACTAACCACTATCCACTACTCCCCCACCGCAATGCCCAACGCTTTCATCTTGCGATACATGTGGCTGCGTTCCAGCCCCAGCACTTCGGCAGTGCGGCTGACGCTACCGTGGTTTTCATCCAGCTTTTTCAGGATATAGTCGCGTTCGTAGGCGGCTCGGGCCTGATGCAGGCTGGAGAAGTCTCCCAGGCTGCGCCGGCCGCTCTCGCGGTACACCAGGGTGGGCAGATGCTTGCGTTCCAGTTTCACCACTGTAGGATTCATGATGACGATGCGCTCAATCAGGTTCCGCAGCTCGCGAACGTTGCCCGGCCAGGAATAACGCATGAGAGTGTCGAGGGCCTCGTCCGCAATTTCCTTCGGACGGCGGTTGTAGGTCTGAGAAAATTCCTTCAGAAAATATCGCGCCAGCTGCGGAATGTCTTCTTTGCGTTCGCGCACCGGCGGCACATAGAACGGAATCACATTGAGCCGGTAGAACAGGTCCTCGCGAAAGTTCCCCTTGGTGATTTCCTCTTCCAGGTCCTTGTTGGTGGCAGCGATGACGCGCGCGTCCACGGTAACGGGTTCTTCGTCGCCGACCGGCGCGAACCGTCCCTCATCGAGCGTACGCAGCACCTTCGATTGCGTCTTGAGGCTCATATCGCCGACCTCGTCGAGGAACAGCGTTCCTCCGTCGGCCTTCTGGAACTTTCCTTCCTTGTCGGCGGCCGCTCCGGAGAAGGCGCCCTTGCGGTGTCCGAACAGCTCGCTCTCGATCAGGTCTTCGGGAATCGCCGCGCAGTTGACCTCGACGAACATGGCGTCCTTACGGAGACTCTGCGCATGAATGGCGCGCGCCGCCAGTTCCTTTCCCGTACCCGATTCGCCGTAGATCAAGACCCGGCCGTTGGTAGGGGCCATCAGAGCGATCTGCTGGCGTAACGCCTTCATCGGGATGCTGTCGCCGACAATGACGCTGCGCGCCTGAAACTGCTTTTTATATTCGAGGTTCTCGCTGCGCAGACGTTTGGCTTCGATCGCGTTCTTCAGGACGATTAACGTCCGCTCAATGGACAGCGGCTTTTCGAGGAAATCGAAAGCGCCGAGTTTAGTGGCCCGTACCGCTGTCTCGATGTTGCCGTGGCCTGAGATCATAATGATCTCGGGGTGGTCCTCGACCTCGACCAGCTTTTCCAGGGCCTCGAGACCGTCGATGCCCGGCAGCCAGATGTCGAGCAGAACCACATCCACCGACTTGCGGCGAAGCAGTTCCAAACACTCCTCGCCGCTTCCGGCGAGAATCGTTTTGTAGCCCTCATCCTCCAGCACGCCTTGCAGCGCGCTGCGGATTTGGGACTCGTCATCCACGATTAGAATAGTTTGCATTGTGCTGTGCAGCCGCCGGGGCCAGGTCCTGGGCCAAAGGCAACTCTACGATGAATCGGGTTCCCAGGGGAGAATTCTCTTCCACCCGAATCGACCCATGGTGATCTTCTATGATGCGGCTGACGATCGCGAGACCGAGTCCCGTCCCGCGCCTTTTGGTGGAAAAATAAGGCAGAAAAAGTTTTTCCTTCATTTCGGAAGTGACACCGTGTCCGGTATCGGCGATCACGATCTCGACCGCGTCGCGCTCCCCGATCAGCGTAGTCGAGATGTCGATTTCCTTCAGCAGCGACTCTTGCATGGCTTCGGCGGCGTTGTCCACCAGGTTGGCGATGGCGCGCTTCATGGCGTCTGGATCCGCCTGCACCGGCGGTAAGTCGCTTGCGAGAAATCTTTGTACTCGAATTCCATCGAGCCGCCCATCGAACATCGCCAACGCCTGGTTAACGATGCTGTTGATGTCGGACGGTTCCGGACGCGAGGCGGGAAAGCGGGCCAAGGCCGAAAACTCATCGACCAGGGTGCGAACCGTTTCCACCGATGAGCCAATGGTCTCCGAGCATTTGCGGATGATGTTTAGCGACGCCGCGTCAGGGGGCGTTCCCCGTTCCAGGTGACGGCGAATGCGTTCTGCCGACAGGGCAATCGGAGTAAGCGGGTTCTTGATTTCGTGGGCAATGCGGCGAGCCACCTCGCGCCACGCGGTCTGCTTCTGCGCGCGCAGCAGATCGGTGAGGTCCTCAAATACCACTACGTATCCCATGCGCTGACGTTGCCCACTGTTGGAGGTGGAAGGCGGATCGAGCGAGGCGACTGTCACTGCAACGTTCAGGCTCACGCGCGAGGTGACGATTTCCATCTGGCTGGTCGTGGTTCCCATTCTGTCAGCCTTGCGCAGCAGGTGCTCAAGGTCAGATACCGCGTCTTCCGGAAAGAGGTCGCGCAAGGTCTGCTCCGAATTAGGCGACTCTTCGTCGAGCCGGAGCAAGCGTCGCGCAGCCCGGTTGGCATGAAGAATATGGCGCGAGGCATCCAGAGAAAGCACGCCGGAAGGAACGCTTTCCAGGATGGTTTCAATATGGCGGGTGCGTTGTTCCAACTGGACGTTGACGTCGGCGAGGTCGTGGCGCGAGGCTTCAATGCTCTCCCGGCTGGTTTCCAGATCTGCCGCCATATGGTTGAACGATTCCACCAGTTGTCCGATTTCGTTACCCGCCTGAACGTCCACGCGGTAGTCGAGGCGGCCACGGGAAATTTCATGTGTGGCCTCGGCCAGCGCGACCAAAGGCTTGGTCACCATCTTGGAGAGATAAAGAGCCAACCAAGTTGACGCGAAGAGCACAGCGACCGTCAGCAGTAGCAAGAAACCCATATAGGTGCGTCGCAGACGACGTCGCTGTACGCGCAGGTCGCGGTATTGTTCCTGGCTGCGTTCCACGTCCCGCAACGTGGCCGAATAATTTGCCGGCAACGGCATGGCCACCAGGATCTGTCCGTTAGCGCCAACGCGGGCTCGGCCCAGGACATAAGTTTGGCCGTTGATCTCAAACGATTTTGCCTGAGCGGGCGCCGCCGGCTTGAGAGGCAGGTTGTGCCGAAGCACGGGCCATGCGTCAGGAGCGTGGAAACTTCCTTCGGCCCGGTCGTCAACGATGGCAAAAGCAAACCCACCTTGCAGGGTAATCTCGCTGCGGCGAAACTCGTCCATTACCAGGTCGAACTTTCCCGTTTGAAACGACTTTTGCGTGTCAGGAGATGCAGCAATGCGCTGCGCCTCAACTTGGGCGTTCGTGGCAGCGTATTCCGTTAGCAGCGAGATGATGACGTTGGTGCGGTACTGCACCTCTTCCACCGGCCGGGAAAACCATTTCTCGATGGAGCGATTGATAAGTCCGTAGGAAAACAGGAACAGGAAGATCACCGGTCCCAGCGAAAGCAGTAATGCTCCGAGGACCATGCGACTGCGAAATTTCGAACCGAGAACTCCGGTCTTGCGCTCCGCGTAGAGCCGCAGCAGCGTACGCAGCAAGACAAAGGTAAGAGCGACGAACAACAGAAAAATCAGCGCCGAAACGGCGGCGAAGATCAGCGTCTCTTCGCTGGTATCGGGTTGCAAAAAGCTTAACTTGAACGTAGCCTGCGCAAAAATGACGGCGAACAGGAAGAAGATACAGACCGACAGCACCACGACAGCAGGTGTGCTATTGCGTTTCTTCTGCGGACGAATTGGAGGCGTAAACGGCAACATCAACTACCACCGGACTCCCGTGCATCGTGATCGCGACTATGCGAGAGGTCCACGTTTCCGGGAGGTGGTTTCATTATATCCGCGAGTTGGCGCTTCGGAATGGCCTCAAGCCCGCGCAGGCGTGGTATCACGATTGCGTCTCACCAGCCAGACAACCAGGGCAATGACTAGAATCAGCGGAATCAAGGGAATGAGAAATACGCCGAGCAGAAGCAATGTTCCGGATTCCTCGTTGATATCGCCCTTCACAGTGGCGGTGGGATGACGAGAGACGCGGCCTCCGACCGCAGCCACATCGCCCGAAACCGACGCGTTGTCGCCCAGCAAAACGCTTCCACCAATTACCGCGACATCTCCTTTCACCGCTCCCTCTACCATGACGCTTCCACCAATGGCGACTACATCCTGGCAACTGCCTTCAATCCGAATCGAGCAGGCGATGCAAACCAGGCTCCCTGCATCTTCGTCTTCAGCCACCGAGATGCCTCGACCAAAATGTACCTGGTCTCCCTCCCGCGCGTGGAGAGCTTGAGGGGTTGCAAGAGCCAGCAGTGAAGCTGCGAAAAGCAGGCAGTGCGCTCGCCAAAGCACGACTTCAACTCCTCGGGTGGAAAATTACTCCGCGGTTCCAGAGTAATCCGTGGCAAGCCGGAGCACAACTCCGCGCGTTCGAGTACGAGCGGGTTACGCGAAAGCCTTCCTACTACTTCCTCCAGAGGATCAGGACGTCAATGGTCCAGTCACTCGGCGACCCTGTTTCCTCCTCAGCATGCTGTAGCGGTTCCTCAATAGATGTATCCGATTTGTACGGGTAGTGCGGCGCTTCAGCGCCGCGTCCCACCTCGGCCAAACACCCCGCTTAAGCCACTGAGGTCGACGACCTCGGCGGCTTAAGCGGTTTTTCTTCTAGTCCTATACGCGGGCCTGAAGGCCCGCACTACCCGTACAAGCAGATACACCAATCCGGAAAGTGCTCTAGGCCTACCTAGGAATTTACGTCCCGCGGCGAACCTACGAGCACACTCGCCTTGGTAGGCAACAGCCCCGGGATAGATTCCGGGGCTGTGCTGGGATAGGTTAGGCTGAATCATCCAAATAGAAGTTGGAGGTCTCTTACTGGAACTCCAATACATACATTACAAACGAACCCATCGGATTCGGATGCATCACGAGCTGCGTGATCGGCCCCCAAGCCGGTAGCACCACACGCTGGGACGTGGTGCTTAGATTAATCTGGAAATCGGAGCCGACCTGCACTCCATTGTTATAGGCTTGCAAGGTGACGAAGTCTCCAGTCGCATGCCAGCCGGCCGCGACCGTCATAGCATTGAGCTGAAAAACAGCATTCGGGCTGCCCGGACCTATCTCGATCGTGGAATAGCATATGTGCTTGAAGGGAGACCCATCGTTTCGGGTGCCCCCGTAGGCGGGAAAACAGAGAGGACCGCCGCCGAAAGCTACTTGTGCTTCCGGTCCAGTTACGAAACCCGGGCCAGCGTCAGCATAGAGCGGCGTACTCACGTAGCTTATGGTGGTCCAAACCAATCCAGCATAAGAGGCTGGAACGGTTGTGGGGATCGCGGAAGGGGGAAGGCTAGTAAAGTCCACCACCGTTTGAGCACCGGCTGACAACGACAGTGCTAAGGCCAGAACAAAAGTTAGCGCAACTATTCTTTTCATCGGTTTCTCCTTTAGTCGTGTCGAATTTGCCGTCGCTTCTGACAGAAGCGCGGCCTCGCTTTATCGCGAGTCACATCGTCCATGCAAGGGGAGCACCGAACCACCGGGGAACTGGAAGGTATCACGAAGTGCGCAATAACTTCCCAAGGAAGCGGCGGGTGGCACTGCAAAATCGACCTAGTGGCGCTAAGTCTATCTTCTTATTTTCAGATGTCAATGGATAGGAAGTGCGAATAAGGAGTGTACCTAAGTGATGAGATATAGATTATTGCGCTACCACTTTACGATGGAAGTTTGTATGCGATAAGTGTGCAGGGTTTAAAGTTGCATAGCACTATATGTCGGATAACCTTACAGCCTTAGTACTAAACCGAAAGCGAGCAACCCACCACCTTAGACTTGCAGTTTAGGCAAGTTGTAACCATGGTATCTCCTTAAGTAGCTTATCTTGCTCGGTTCTATCCCACAACTTTGGTGATAGCTGACCGGAAGATCTCGTCTCAGAATGCCCGGGCCTGGCAGGACCTAGGGTGGGAGAGTTTCGCCCCAGCTACTTGGCATTTCCGCAACCGCTCTGTCTCAGTGCTTTGGGGACTCGGGCTTCGCGGACTCCGAATGAGACTGTGGAGCATGCGGTGTGGGAGCCGGTCGCGATGTAGCTGAAGCAGGGTGAGATGGAAATTCCTTGTCCACCATCGGTCCTGCTGGAGCGCCCGTGCGAATGTTCTGCCGCTGCTGCGGTTCCAAAGGACGGCCCGGATGCTCCTGCATCGCCGGGGCACGCTGCTCGAACGGCATTTTTTCCTGCGGTGGCGGATACTTGCTTACCAGTGCCGGACGGTTTTGCGGAGGGCCTTCACGTGGCTCATTGGGCCCGACACGTTTCGTCGTTGGCGGGGGTGGATTGTGGACTGTCGGCGCGGGTGGCGGGGTCGGGTTTTCATGGACGACCGGAGGTGATGGCCGGCTTGCCGGTGGCGGCACATTCTTCTCCGGCGGAGGTGATACGTTTTCGTGAGGAGTCTCCGCGGTTGCCCTGTTGGGCGGCTGGCCGGACCTGTTGTTCGGTGAGACGGGCTCGTTCGCCTTTTGGGCCGGTGGCGGCACATTCCTTGCATTGGTTACGGGCTGTCCGGGACGCATGACCGGCGCATGCTGGACGATAACTGGACGTGTCGCCGGAACTCGTGGGTGGGCCACCGGAGCTCCCGCCGTAATCGCGCGCGATTCGGGCGTAACCTCGGGGTGAGGAACGATCTGCGCTTTCGCTAACTGCTGCTCATTCACCTTCACGATGTTACGTTGCACCGGCTCGGAGCTGCGAAACGCATTTGCGGGAATGGCCGTAGTCGCCACCGTCCGATAGCGGTAGTGGACATCGTTGATATTGGTGATATTCGTAATGTTCGTGATGTTGGTAACATTCCGGACGTTGGTAATGTTTACCTGACGCAGATAAACATCGCTGTGGTGATACCACGGGTAGAAGGGCTCGCCGGGTCCAAGTGGAAACCATGCCGCAACTCCCCCAGCTGCGAAGCCCACCGAAAATCCCGCGCCACCGACGAAGGCCACAAATGCTGGCCCGTAGACGGGTGCAACTGCGATCGGTCCCGGCAACCAACCCCAACGCGGACCAACTTGCACCCAGCGTCCGTAGTGGAAAGGCGCAAAGCCCCACGGCTCGGTGTCAATCCAGGTCCATCCCCAAGGCTCGACCCAGGCCCATCGACCGTAGCGATACGGACACCATCCGACCGGCAAGTTCGATGGATACCAGACCGGCCCGTACTCCCCTACTACACTCCAGCTCCCGTATTGATCGAGATCGTAGTAACCCGGAACGTAAGGATTGACATACTGACGCGAGCGAGAGCGGGCATAAAGCGCGTCGCGTTGATCGCTCCATTGATCGAAACTGTCGGCAGAAGGAATCGCGACAGCACTCACCTGCACAGGATTTGAGCCGGTCAACTGCGCTGCCTGTCCTCTTTGCAGGATTTGACCGGCGCCATTCCCGCTGACTTGCAGTTGCCCGCTATTGACGATGACCAGCGTCATGTTCTGGTCGGGATAAACCTCCACACGATAGTTGCCCGACTGGACGATAGTCAGTGCTGCATTCGGGGTGTCGACTTCAACCTCGTGACCGGAACGCATGTCATAAGGTCTTATCCGCAGTGTTCCTTGCGCTAAACCAAGCTGAATTAAAGTGTCCGTCAGGCTGGTGGTGGTCAGGTCAGTTTGCTCCGACAGACGAATCGCCAAGTCGCCGGTATCGAGTTCCGCACGGGCGCTCTTGTCGGTCCACAGACGGTCGCCACTGGTGAGAGGATAGTTAAGCGAGGCCTGGCTCCAATCGTTTTCACCCGAGGGCTCGAAGGAAACGGCGCCTTCCATGTAGCTTAGCCGGGCCACGCGGTTAGGAGGATCGCCGGCGTCACCGAACAGCGGCAGTGCAACCAGTATCGAACAGAAGAAAAATAATGCCGCCAATCGTCGTGTCGTTCTTTTCACCGTTATACCTTCTCTTCCATTTGGCACAATCAAGGAACGATGCCCGTTTCCCTACCAAGGGTTGCACATCTGTTCCTCCGGACAAGCGGCAGGCACGATTCCATACGGTCGATATCTAGAACACCGTCGCTCGGAAGTAGTTTTGAAAGAGGGATGACCGCGGCAGCAGCGATGAGCCTTGGCGTATGGGTGCGGCGCTCCGGCACTAAAAAAGGGCACTCTCATGAGTGCCCTCAGAATCACCGTGCCGATCCAGCCACAGATCAGAAGGTAAAGCGGAAGCCGAACTGGCTGCTGAACGCCGGAGTCGCGGCGGCTCCGAATCCCGATACCGCGCCAGCATTCGCAGGACCGTTGCAGAATGACTGCGGCGTGTTGAACGTGGCACCCGCCTGGAAGTTTTGTTCATAACTGTTGCAGAAGTTAGAACGGTTAAACAGGTCGTAAAACTCCCAGTACAGCGCCAGATTCATTCGCTCGCCAAACTGAAAATTCTTGTCAACGCGCAGATTCATCTGCACAAACGGAATTCCTCTCAGGGTGTTGGGTTTGATCATGGTGCACCCTGGGGTAGTTACAGGATTGGTCAACGAACTTCCGACGCAAACCCTGTCGATTACGGTGCGCCCGTCGCCGTTGATATCAGTACCGGAGAGGAAGCTGTAGGGACGCGCTGACGCCGCCGTGAAGATCGGCGAAAGTTGGAATCGCCAAGGTAAATTGAAGACGCCGCTGGCCACGAAACGGTTGCGCTCGTCGAAGTTGGTGTAGTTGAACTCGTTGGGTTGGAACTGCTGAGCGGGGGTAATAGCCAAACCGCTGCCCCCGTACGATGCGACCGGGAATCCGCCCCACGACTGCGACCACGAGATCACGTCGCTGACCTGGAACATGAAGTTCTTGCTCATGCGCTTCTTGAGTTGCAAGTTGATCCCGTTGTAGAACGACCGATTGTTGGTGTCATAGTCAAGGAGTCGGTTGAAGCGACCGGCCTCCACCCCAGTCTGTACAAAGGCGTAATCCATGAGGCGCGTGCCGGCCCCGGCCACACACACCGGATTGGAGAGGTTGCCGCCATAGGCCGGATCGCAAACCGTCTTAATGGTCGGGTTCTGGTTTAGAACGCGTTCTTCATGCGTACCCAGAATGTGAATGTAGTCCGCCGAGAACGCATAGTCCTGACTGATCTGCCACGCATATCCGATCGAGAACTGCTGCGACCACGGATCGGTAATGGTGGGACTGGTTATCCTAGGGATGGCTCCCGAGGCAAGGTCAGTTTGCGTCGGGGGCACCACCGGTAATGGGTCGATGCCGAAGCGGAAGTTGCACACATTCACTGGCGAACCCGCCGGAACCGTGCATGGCTGGCCGGGGGGCGCCAACTGCTGGTCGGGAACTACGTTGAATACTGTTTGGTAAATAGTAGGCTGGGACTGTTGAATCGACCACAGTGTGAGGTTCTGGAAGATCTGATCGCGAGCGATGCCGTAACCGCCACGCAGCACGTGCTTGCCGGTGCCGGTGACGTCCCAGGCAAATCCGATGCGTGGCTGGAACTCCTTCCAGTCAGAGGTCGTGCGGGTCAAATTGCCGGTATTACCTACCAGTTGTTCGATCGTCCGCGCGCCTGGATCATTGGTGGGGAAGTTTGGATTCGCCATGACTTGCCGCAGGTCCCAAATCCCCCGGTTACTGGTGTCCATGGTGGAGCCGAGCTGCGGCTGCAAGAAGTCGATATTGGCATCCCACCGTATGCCAAGGTTGAGGGTCAAACGCGGGCTGACTTTCCAATCGTCCTGGAAGTACATGCCGAGCGAACTCCACGGGGGCTGCGCCGTCGATCCGCTGCCACCGCTGTATGAAATTGAACTCAGCGCTCCTGGAGTTTGCAGACCTTGCGGATACAATCCCCCACTTTCTCCTGGACCCGTGCAGGCCCCAGCGGCGATGCAGGCAGGGTTGTCCCAGAAGGTCATGAAATAACCCAACCCGGAGTAGAAGTAACCGCCCGTCTTGGCGAAGTAGATCCAATTCGCGCCAAACTTAAAGCTCTGCGTACCGTGCGTCCAGGTGAAGTTATCGCTGAATTGATACTTCCGGAGCAGCGTTTCCTGGGGAACGTTGATGTTGAGGCCTACGTTCGTACCGTCGGCAAAAGCAATGTTGGGAATCGGGGCCGTTCCACCTCCGATCAACGGGTAAGTGAAGGTATGGATGGGCGACGCCCCGATAGTGTTCGCAAAATCCTGGAAGTGCGCGGTGTATTGGTTCACCTTGGTGGGCGAGATGGTAGTGTTCCACTGAAAGGCCAGATCGTGGAAGTTATTGACGTCGCTATTCGACTGGCTCCCGTCCGTGGTGAAGATGCCACCTAGCTGATCGTTCGGAGCTGTCCACTTCTGGCCTCCATAGCGTACGAAAATGTTCTGGGCACTATTAATCGTCCAATCCAGCTTCGCGGTTCCTAACGTGTCGATGTAGGAAGACGGCAGGTTCTGCACCGGGAATGCATAGGGGCCGCCGGGATAGCTTGTGGTCAAGGAAGCAAAGGTGGTTAAGTCGCTGTAAGAGGCGGGATTGACTACCAGGTTGCCGGGCTCGCGCTTCTGCTCAAAGGCCCCGAAGTAAAAGAGTTTGTTCTTGATGATTGGCCCGCCGATTGAACCGCCATAGTGATAGCGGTGGAGTAATGGCTTCTGACAGTTGGTTATACCCTGAGCCACACATCCTTGCTCGGTGAAGTAGTCGTTGGCGTTGAGGGCGCTGTTCTGGAACAATGCGAACACCGAACCATGGACCGTGTTGGTGCCGGACTTGGTCACCACATTCACCACAGCGGCAACCGAATGGCCAGCTTCCGCAGTGTAGTGGTTGGTGATGACGTTGAATTCCTGGATGCCCTCCATGGTGAAATTCTGGACCAGTCCACCGACTACGAGGTCCTTGTTGTCGCCGCCATCTACCGCGGTGTCAACCTGACGGCCATCGCCGCCATTAACGCTAATATTTCCTACACGCGTTTTGGTCGGATCGAATCCTTCGGCCTGGCGCACGCCCGGAATCAGAGTTTCCAGCCCGGAGAAGTTGCGGTCCAGAATCGGAAGGGAAGCTACTTCTGTCGGGGAAACCGTACCCACGACCGTGGAGGTGGAAGTCTCAATCAGCGGCGGCTCCCCCGTAACTTCCACCAACTCGGAAGCCCCGCCGGGCTTCAGGGTCTGGTTCACGGTCACCACCTGGCCGACCAGGAGTTGGATTCCCTTCTGTTGCAGAGTAGAGAAGCCCGCGGCCTTCACTGTCATGATGTAGCCACCGGGAGGAAGGAAAGTGATGTTGTAATCGCCGGCGGTGCCGGAAACTGTCTCACGCGAAAAGCCAGTCGCGGGATCGGAAACTGTGATCTGCGCTTTGGTAACGACTGCGCCGGAAGAGTCCACAATGGTCCCGTTGATGGTTGCGGTCGAGAGTTGCGCCGCAAGGTGGCTGGACAACAGAAATATCGAAAGCGATAGCAGAACCAGCTTCTTCATGGATGGCTCCTTCGTTGCCGGTAGATAAAGCTTGCGTGGAATGAAGATAGACGGCGGCGGACGCGTGCCTGGGAGGACGGATTCATTTCATGCCCCTGTCTGCCGCGACGACAACCCAAACTGTTGTAAGCTCCGCCTTCATGGACGTCCCGAGTACCATCCAAACTTGCAGAGCTCTATGGATTTGTTGGGGAGGGTATGTGCATGTTGCGAACCAAACCCGGGATGGGAGCTAAGTTCAAGTAACCGTTACGACAGTGAGACGGCGATTGAAATTCGGTTACAAAATTCCGAATATCCGAATGCGTCGGCATGTTGAATTTCATAGAACGCATTCTTGAAAGGATGGGATTCTGGCATCTAAGTGGTTGTCATCAGGTCGCAAACCCTTGTTTCTGGTTGCGGCACATTACTCTGCAAAAAGAAAGCCACCCCTCGCGAGGTGGCCGCAGGACATCCGGCAGCCGTTCTAGCAGCCACCGGAGGTGAGTGAAAGTTAGAACGCGATGCGCATGCCGAACTCCATGGCGCGCGGCGCGCCGAGGTTGAACACGCCCGTGCCGGCCCCAACGCGATTGGTAATGCGCTCCGAGGCGGTGGTTCCGTTGATTGTGCCCGCCGAGTTGGTCAAGGCACCGGTCAGAGTGTTCGGCGGTAGATCGAAGTTGGCGAAGTTGAACAGGTTGTAGAAGCCTACGCCGGGTTGAAATTCAATGACGTGGCTCTTCAATTCCAGCTTGTAATCCCAGCTCAACTTCAGATCGAAGTCTCGCAAACTGCCCAGGTTGGTTTGCCCAGCCGGAGCCGGTTGCAGGGTGCAATTCGGACTGTTGATTCCCATTCCTGCGACGCACGGCGCCACTCCGCCAAGCTGCTGCAGCTGGTTGACAGTGAACAGTCCATTGTTGACCAGTACCGTCCCAGCCGGCGTCGGCTGGTTGCCGTAGGTGTTGTTGTACACGCCCAGCACGGTGTTAAGCGTTCCGGCACTGACTTGCCGCCCGAACGCTCCATTGAGCGTACCAGGCAGCGGATCCTGCGTGGTGCCGTCACCGGTGAAGTCTGTCTGGAAGATAGCTCCGGGCCCACTTCCAGGCACGATAATCGGCACTGGCAACGAGGAATAGAAGTGGCCGATGAAGGACGCCTGGAAGTTCCACGGCAGGGTGCCGACGATACCGAACGAAAACTGATTGGGTCGGTCGAGCAGGGAAGGTCCGAAATACTTGTTGGGGTCGGCGTTGTCGAGCGCAGGAACGATGAAATCCTGATCGCTGTTGCCGACAGCCCCGGCGACCCCACTGACGCCCGGGCCTCCTCCCGAGTTCTTGAACGACGAGTAGGAGTACGCGATCTGGGCGTTCAGACCATGTAATCCCTTAAACGGATTGCTCTTCTGGTAGGTGAGCTTCACGTCGAGCGCATTGTATTTCGAGATTCCAGACGGAGTCAGGAAGGGCATGGCAGGCTGCAGAGGATTAATTCCTCCGAATGCACAACCTCCGGGTGGGCAGCTTCCCGGGCCGCCGAGATCGCCTTGGGAGTCCAAGCCATTGCCGGCAAAGGCCGCCATAGTCGCGCCAGCGGCTATGGCGCAGTTGATGGCGGCCGCGCTATAGCCTCCCGCACAACCAAACGAAGCGGTGGTTGTGGAAATTGCTGCCTGGGCGTTCGCCTTATAGAAGAACCTCGTGTCGCCGGTGTGGTTTTGGTCCACGTCCAATAGAAGCCCAGTGGTGACGTTGCGAACATAGTCCACGGTCAACACAACACCTTGAGCCAGTTCATGCTGAATGCCAAAATTGATCTGAGTGGAACGAGGCGTCTTGTAGTTCGGAGCGAACAGGCCGTTGGGGAAGTTTGTGGTTCCGACGAGGTTCTGCAGATAACCGGGGTTGGGAGCACTGAGAGTGAACGGCGATAACGCCTGGTACTGCTGCTGCAGGGTGGCGATTGCCGAACCCGCCTGTCCAATGGTGATAGGCGTGTCAGCCGTGCCACACTCTGCCGCGGTGGGCTGCAATTGCGGAAGGCCCCCGAAGGCATTGGTCTGCGGTCCGAAGACACAAGGCACGGCGGTCTGAAGGAAGGCGCCAGTGGGCAGACGCAGGGGACGGTCGAACAGAACGTTGTTGAAAATCACGTTCTCGTAATACAAGCCAATGCCCGCGCGGATTGCAGTCTTGCCATTCTTCCAGGGGTCCCAGGCGATTCCCAACGACGGACCGAAATTCAGGTTGGGGTTGGGAATCGGAGCTCCAAGGTTCGGGTAATTCGGAAGCAGCCCATTTAGAAACGACAGACCTGGCAAGTCACTGTCGGTACGTCCGGTGTCGCGAACATACCGCAATCCCAGGTTGACCGTGAAATTGGGAAACATCTTCCAGGTGTCAGCTATGTAGGCCCCAAGGCGATTGTCCGGTCCCAAGCCGCCGGCCGGAAAACCAAATGCTGGTTGTGTAGTGGAAAAGCCCAGCCCGTTGCCCATAACTACTTCATCAACCGGGTAGTTCAGCAGGTTGCCGGCGCCACCTGGATAGGGGCCAGCAGCGGCAAAGGCCGCATCACCAGGGCTGATGTTGGTCACCACTTGCGGCGCCAACGAGAAGAACTTGGCGTAACCGCCGCCCTGAATGTGGTTATAGTCGATACCGTAGCGGAGAATGTGCTTGCCTATAGTCTTGGAGCCGTCATATTTCAGCTGCTTGTCGCTCTGCGGAGTGGCTTGCGGGGCCAGAAGATTGGGGCCGGTGGAAGGGCCGTTAGCGACATTGATGTTGAGGTACTGACCGTTGCCGGGGAAGTCCGACAGAGGAAGACTGCTGCCAATGACAGCATCCGCGATCTGGTTCTGGAACTTCAGATAGCTGAACCGCAGGCTGTGGGTCCAGGCGCCGGTGGTGAAATCGGCCCCTCCAACGTAATTGCGAGTGTAGTTTTTCGACTCATACACCTGCAAACTGTCGGAAAAGAATGTACCCTCAGCTTTGATCTGCGAATAGTTGAAGCGGAAGAATAGCTTAACGTTGTGCGGCGCCACGAAGTCCAACCGCGCCAAGGCGTTGGGGTTGCCATATGGCGAGCCAAAGCCGCCGGAGAAGCCTTGAAATGGCGCTGCGTACTCCACTGGTACGAACAAGTCTTGAGAGGTGTCATCACCTTCCGCAAAGAAGAACAGCTTGTCCTTGATGAAAGCTCCGCCTACGTTACCACCGTACTGGTTGCGGTGATAGTTGGGATCCGGAAACCCGTCCGGCTTCGGCAAAGACGCGTCTACGTTGCTGCTGCGGTAGTATTCATAGCCCTCGCCGTGGATGGTGTTGGTGCCCGACTTGGTGGAAACATTGACCACGCCTGACGAGCTCAGGTCGTTAGACAGGTCCATCGTCGATTGCGAGATCTGGAACTCCTGAATAGCTCCGGCGTTGATGTTGCCGGTGGTGGTGCCCACGGTCTCGTCTGAGATGTCCGTGCCGTCCACCTGGATGCGCGCCGTGCGCCCAAAGCGCCCGCCGAAGGAGATGGATTGATATCCAATTTTGGTCGGATCGAAGTTGGTTCCATCCTGAATCTGCACGCCCGGTTCAAGCTGCGCTAAGTCAAGGAAATTGCGCCCGTTGACCGGCAGGTTTTCGATCTGGCTTGCGGTCAATACGCCCTGTACGGAGGTCTGCTCCGTATTGACGCCTACTGCCTCGGCTTCAACGTTGACGGTCGTGCTCTCCGAGCCTACTTGAAGCTTGAAGTTGACCGCGCTGTTATTGCCGATCTGCACCACTACCTTGGTTTCGGAGGCGGCAAATCCCTTCGCCTGCGCACGTATCAGGTAGGAGCCGGGGGTGATGGACCCGGAACTGTAGGCTCCGCTGGAGTTGGTAGTTACGTTGGTCACAACTCCGGTATCGCTCCGCGTAATCGTCACCTTGACGCCAGCCACAGCCGCGCCAGTGGGGTCCGTCACGGTTCCGTTGATATTTCCCGTGGATATGGTGGATTGGGCCTGGACAGCGGAGGGAAACAGCAGAACGAGAATTGCCAATGCCGCTAGCAAAGGCAAACTCTGGCGTCTATCAGGGGCGTACAAACGCGTCATACACTTTTCCTTTCCGTCCAAAGGATGTGTCAATCTGACCGGTTCGCCCCCCGAAGTCCGGCGATCAACTTTGTTGTGAATGTGCGCTGTCGATTTCGACAACGAATGCCGCAGTCCAGCGACTGCAGAATCCGACTACTTGGCCAGTGATTTCATTTTCGCGATGCCGAGAATGGACGGTGATGCATGAGCGGAGACAGGGTTGTTTCCTAAGGCTGGGAACCAGCGGAACGACGACAATTGTCGCGTTGTGAACAGCAGAGAGACTTGGCACACCCGACTCCGCATCGGAGCGCTCAACAACAGAGTTGGGCAAGCTAGTGCATTCGGGTAGCCAAATCAAACTGCTTAACTCTTTGAAAAGATTGGCACAACGTCGGAGACTGGACTGGCAGGACTATGTAATTTTGAATATCCGCGCCCCAAAGCATCCTGATTTTCATAGGCGCGCGCGGCGCAAACAGGCGGGGTCGAACACGAATGTCCTGATACTCAGCTGGCTGCTAAGGCCGAACCAGCCGATCGACCAGCATATGACTGGAATTCCCGCTCCGTAAAACGCTCTGCAGCTACCAGAACTTTGTGAAGTCAGGCTCGCGCTTTTCGTTAAACGCGTTGAGAGCTTCACAGCACTCGGGTGATTCCAGCCTGTCGGAGATGACGCTCACCTCTTCCTCGATCGCGCGGTCTACCTCGGCCTTGTAACTACGCCTAAGCAGGTCCTTGCAGGCCCGCAGCGCTGCAGGAGGTTTCACCGCCAGCGTTTGCGCCGCTTTCATCGCAGTGGCTAGCAGTTCCGCGGGAGGAACCACTGCGTTTACTAAACCGAGTTCATAGCCGCGCTGCGCGCTGAACGGAACGCCCAGCATCAGCAGTTCCGCAGCCCTCTGGTGCCCGACTAGGAGAGGCAATAGCACGGTCGAGCCCGCTTCCGGAACGATTCCCAGGTTAATGAAGGGCATCAGGAACTTCGTATTATCTGCCGCATAGACAAGGTCGCAGTGCAGCAGAATGGTGGTACCGATCCCAACGGTTGCACCGTGAACCGCAGCGACGATGGGCTTCCTGGCGTTTACCACGGACCGAATGAAGTGGACTGCCGGCGGAATCTCTTGTCCCTTCCATGGCTTTTGGAGAAAGTCGATCAAATCATTGCCCGCAGTGAACGCTTCTCCCGCGCCATGCAAAAGCATCACCCGTACGTCTGGAGTAGCCTCGGCCTCTTCCAGCGCCTCCGCCAGCGCTTCGTACATTTTGGCCGTCAATGCATTTTTCTTCTCGGGACGGTCAATCGTGATGCGCCGCACGGCGCCGCCGGTCTCAATCTTAATGTGGCTCATGGTCTGGCCTCTTCGGTTAGGTTCGGTCAGCTTACGGCATGCCCAGGCCGTCGCGCTGTGACAAAAAGAATTGTACGGGAAGCCACCTCGGTAACCACAAGGATCGGATACCGGACGTGTCTTCAAGCGAATTTCAGTGTTTATTTTGATGTAAGCTTTAAGTAGTGATGAACTCGCCCATTCCCCTTCGCACGCTCGAAAATCGTACCAAGTTTGTCAGTGGACTCTATGGCGACTTAATGGAAAGTGGCATTCGCTATTTCTTCCCCGGTGCAACCCTGGAACGGATTGAAGAGAGGCCCGAGCGCATGCCCGGCCTACTGGGCGCGGTCCCCAGCGGTGGCCAGGTGGAATTTGAGTGGATGGGAGCGGGCTACTCGCTCACCGCAAGCTCGAAACTTTCCGACCATGAGCGGCGGCTGCTGCGTAGCATCGGTATGGTGCTTTCCGCGCGCTATCAGCTGATTACCAATCAGGCCTTGGCTGCGCAAAGCTTCCAGCTCTTCCGTGGGTTGCCCGAGGACCGCTTTGTCTCCGCCTTTCTCGATCCATCGCCTCACACCAGCGGTGAAGCCATCGCCGATGTGCCCGATCGTATTGCCGACGCTATCGAGGTGCTCCGCACCAGCAGCATGAGCACCTATGAGAATCGCCGCATCGCCACCGGTGTATTGCTCTTTGGTTCCATGCCTGAGCCATGCCACGAACCGCCGCAGACGCCGGCCTGGGCGATGCGTTACTCCCACGAGTTGACCAGCATCCGCAGCTTTCATCGTTTATGCGATGGGCTGCAGACCCTTGCCCTGGTCGATCGCGACGGCCTGCTGGCAGAATTGATTGACGTCCACGAATGGGTCGAGCCCTACCGGGATATGCCTTTGCCGGTGCCGACCTCGGCCCGCTATCGCGACCATTGCCGCGCCACTTTATGTGGTGGACATGTCTGTCTCATTCTCTCCCCCAACGGCGAAGTCAAGATTTATGCCGACGGAGTGCCCGTGTTCCGTTTTCTCGACGGCCGATGGCGGTTGGTGGACGCGCGCTATCGTTACGAAATGTGGAAGCACGCCATCGGTCACACAGAACTGGCCGAGCGCTTATTCTCCGTGGCTCTGAATCTTACCGAGAGCCGTCGCGGCGCGTTGTTCGTGGTACTCGACGACCCTGAGTCGGCGCGAGCGCTGGTGTCGCAGCCCGATCTGCTCGATCACATGATTCACGAGCCACTGACGGACGGAATCTCCAGCAAGGACCAGTTGCACTACCTGCTGCGCGACAAGAGCATCTTCGATTTCCCATCGACCGTGCTGGAGAACATTGCCCGCATCGACGGCGCCGTAGTGCTCAGCTCCCAGGCTAACCTGCTGGCCTTCGGTGCCATTCTTCATCATCAGTCGACCGAGGAAGCCATCAACCGGCCGGTCGAAGGCGGACGTACCACCGCTGCCATCGCTGCTTCTCGCTTCGGCACGGTCCTGAAAATCAGCGAAGACGGCGTGATATCCATGTATCGCGGCGGGCAATGCCTTTGGGAGATGTAGGTTTCCGTGAAACAATCAGACAGGAGATGTGGTCGCTATCTTGTTTGAAGGTGCCCAATTCAAGAATTTAATTCGTTGGTCGCTACGGCTTGGAATGGCCTTGCTGGTGGTTGGCGCTGCGGCAGCTGAAACCGGGCCCGGTTCCGTTCCCTGCCCGGCCGCAACCGAGCTATCCGGCAAAGATATAGTAGCCCGCTTGATGAGCCGGAACGCGGAGCGTGCTCGGGATTTGCGCAGCTTCCAGTCGACCCGCCAATATCAACTGAACTATGCCGGGTTTCCTTCGACGCTCGGGGCCGAGATGCGAGTGAAGGTCTCTTATTTGGCGCCGGGCACAAGGGAGTTCAAGATTGAATCGGAATCCGGTTCCAGGCTCATCCTCAACCAGGTTCTCCATCGCCTTCTGGAATCGGAACGCGACTCCAATTCCGACGAAGCCGGTCGCAACGCCATGGCCGTTAGCACTGCTAATTACAGTTTCTCGTTATTGGGTTGTGCGGCCGCAGACAGTCGCACGCTCTACGTCATGAGAGTTGAACCTTTGCACGATAGAAGGTTTTTGTATCGCGGGACGGTATGGATCGATGCGACGGATTTTGCGGTGACCCGCATCGAGGCTGAACCGGCCAAGAGCCTTTCCTTCTGGACCAAGCGCGCTGCCATCCATCACGAGTATGAAAAAATTGATGGCTTTTACCTCCCTGTTCTCAATCGGACGGTCAGCGACGTTCGTCTGGGCGGCAAGGCCGTGCTCACCATTCGCTATCTGGATTATCAGGTGACGGCTGCCGGTCCACAGTAATGTCGACTGCTTTTCCTTCTTTTCACTAAAGCACTTCCCGGATTGGTGTATCCGCTCTAAGGGTAGTGCGGGCCTTCAGGCCCGCGTATAGGGCAAGAAGAAAAATCGCTTAGGCCGCTGAGGTCGTCGACCTCAGCGGCCTAAGCAGGGTGTTTGACCGAGGCGGAACGCGGCGCTGAATGAAGCGCCGCACTACCCCACAAATCGTGGCATCTATTGAGTAACCGCTGTAGGCTCTTTGGCAAATCCAGGGCGCCAGGCGCAAGTACTCCACGGTCGTCTCCCTAACCACCTATTCCATAGAGGGGGGTTACAATAGAAACCGTGCCTCGCGCCCAGCCACATCCGGCATTTCAGTTCGATCTAAGCGGCGGAAGATTGTGCCTTGATTTTGCCAACACGGTTAGCCATCGGCATGTGCCTGAGAGCCGCAAGGAACACCTTGCCGATTATTCCGACCTCGTGGCATTCGCCGAGCAGTCCAAACTGCTGTCACCCAAACTGGCCGGAACTTTGCGGGCACGCGCGAATCGTAACGGCGTCGACGCCCGCAACGCCTTTCGCAAGTCCATACTCCTTCGCGAAGCGTTGTACCGTGTTTTTTCCGCCACCGCCGCCGCCAAACCTGCCCGCCCGGACGACGTGGAGCGGATTGGCGACTTTGCGCTTGAGGCCCTGAAACATCGCCGCTTGGCGCGTATCAATGGTGACTACCGTTGGGAGTGGCAATCAAGTGGAGGCGATCTTCTTGACCGAGTGTTGTGGACGATAGCGGAGTCGGCGGCCAGCCTTCTTATCTCGGAAGATCGCGCTGCCATTCGCGAGTGCGGGGCCCCCGATTGCGAGTGGCTCTTTCTGGACCACAGCCGCAATGGCAGCCGCCGCTGGTGCGACATGAAGTCCTGCGGCAATCGCCAGAAAGCCCGTCGTCATTACCAACGCACCCACGCATAATCATTCCGGGCGTGCTTGTGGAGTAACCATCAGTTTCAGCAATTCCGTTCCACGCACTACCTCGATTTCGCAGGTCACCCCGCTACGCTCGCCGGTCAGCATGCGATGCAGATCGTCAACTCCAGCGACCGACTTACCGGCGAAGCTTATTAGCACATCGCGCTCGCGCACGCCCGCGCGTTGGGCCGGTGAACCCTGCACAACCTCGATGACCAGCAGTCCGCTCTCCAACGGCAGGTCGTAATAGCGAATGAGGCGGCGATGCAGGGCGACGCCTTGACCAGTCACGCCAATGTAACTGCGACGAATGCGCCCGTCGCGGATCAGACGGGACGCGACGAACTCCGCCGTATCCGCTCCGATGGCAAAGCAGATACCTTGCGCGCCCATGATGGTTGCGGTGTTGACGCCGATCACCTGCCCTTGCGAATCCACCAGCGGCCCACCTGAGTTGCCGGGATTGAGCGCTGCGTCGGTTTGGATGACTCCGTCGATCAGGCGTCCGGACCGCGAGCGCATGGAGCGGCCCAGCGCGCTCACCACGCCCGCTGTAACCGTGTGCTGGAAGCCCAGCGGATTGCCGATAGCGATCACCAGTTGACCCGCCGCTAGCCGACGCGAGCTGCCGAGCGGCACGGACATCGCCTCGTGACCACCGCGAATCACTGCCAGATCGGTGTCGGGATCATCGCCCACCAGGTCGGCAGGGAAGCGCTCACCGCTCGCGGTCGAAACCATCAGCTCCGAAGCACCGTGCACGACGTGGCTGTTGGTAAGTATGAATCCGTCAGGCGTGAAGACGAAGCCGGACCCGGAACCGCTACGTCCATGCTCTTGCCGCACTTGAATGTGCACCACCGCGGGACCTACGCGCTGCACGGCGCCGACGACCGCGCGTGAGTAAGCATCCAGCAATCCGTAGTCCGGATTGGGGGTGAAATCGCCTTGCGGAGCCAGCGGTGCGGCAGCCATGTCTTGAGCCAGCCAATCAATGGAGGCCATGGCATGTGGATGCTGCTCAGTGCCGCTTCGATTCCGGGCCAGCCAGGCGACATTGTCGAAGCGTGTCACCAGATATTCACGCAGCTTTCAACCGGTGTTAATGCTGAGGCCGCGCTCCGCATAGTACCTTTCGCTGGCGGGATTTCGATTCGTTCTTCATAAGAAAAATTCACCAGGTAGAAAAGGAAAAAGCATGGCGACAGCCTCTGCGCAGGTTCCGTCTGCACCCTCGACAGTTCCAGCAACCCACGAAGTTCACGCCAAACTCTCTAAGTCGCCTGGCAAAATTGGCGTCGCGATTTTCCTGGTAGCGCTGACGATCGGATTCGTCTACGCAGCCGCGCACCTGATCTCCGATCTCTCCACCGTTCATTCGCCGACCATCTTTCCCTTCGTTCTGCTGGGAGTGGCCCTGCTGGTGGCGCTCGGCTTTGAGTTTGTCAACGGCTTCCACGATACCGCCAATGCGGTCGCGACTGTGATCTACACGCATTCGCTCGATCCCCACATTGCAGTGGCGTGGTCGGGGATGTGGAACTTTATCGGGGTCGTGCTGTCCACGGGAGCGGTGGCTTTCGGCATCATCTCGCTGCTACCGGTGGAATTGATTTTGCAGGTGGGTAGCGGAGCAGGCTTCGCGATGGTCTTTGCATTGCTGACAGCAGCCATCATCTGGAACCTTGGAACCTGGTACTTCGGTCTGCCGTCATCCAGTTCGCACACGCTAATCGGCTCCATCATCGGCGTTGGTATCGCCAATCAATTGATGGCTGCCCGCACTGCGACCAGCGGCGTCGACTGGGTGCAGGCGCTCAACGTGGGCAAGTCGCTGCTGTTCTCGCCCATCATTGGCTTCGCGGTCGCTGCCATGTTGCTTAGCTTGTCAAAAGTCTTCATCCCCAACAAGGTGCTCTACACCGCTCCCAAGGGCACGGAGCCGCCGCCATTTTGGATTCGTGCACTGCTGATTCTGACCTGCACCGGCGTCAGCTTCGCACATGGCTCCAACGACGGGCAAAAAGGGATGGGGCTGATCATGCTCATCCTCATCGGTACCGTACCGACGGCGTACGCGTTGAACCACGCCATCACGACGCAGCAGTCAGCAGATTTTGTCGCGGTGTCCCAGCAGGCTGCCAACGCGGTGAATAATTACGTCTCGCCCAACGCTGTAGTCGGTGACCCGCGCGACGAGGTTGCCACTTACGTCCGCACCAAAGAGTTCACGCCCAACACCGTACTGGCGCTGCGCACCATGATCAACGACATCGGTAACGAAGTGGTGAACTACAAGGAGCTGCGCTATATTCCGCAGACTGACGTGCGCAACTTCCGCAACGACATGTACCTGGTCAGCGAAGCCATCCGGCTCATGCAGAAATCCAACCCTTCAATCTCTGTCACCGATCTCAAAACGCTGGCCAACTACAAAAAGCACGTTGACTTTGCCACCAAGTTCATTCCGACGTGGGTAAAGGTGGCCGTTGCCTTGGCGCTTGGGCTCGGTACCATGATTGGCTGGAAGCGCATTGTGGTTACGGTCGGCGAGAAGATCGGCAAGGACCACTTGACCTATGGACAGGGCGCAGCCGCTGAAATTACTGCGATGGCGACTATAGGTGCGGCCGATTATTTTGGTCTGCCAGTGAGTACGACGCACGTGCTGTCGTCAGGCGTGGCCGGAACCATGATGGCGAACAAGTCCGGGCTGCAGTGGGCCACCGTGCGTAATCTGGTGATGGCCTGGGTGCTGACCTTGCCTATCTCAATCATGCTGTCGGGAACGCTGTTCTGGGCCTTCCGGCACATGACAAGTTAGAAGTGAAGTTTCGAAGAGAGGCCGTGCGAAGGTACGGCTAGGACAGGGGCCGATCTCCAACTTTGCCCGGGAACGCGGCGCGGCTGAAGGGGCGCCTCATCAAGAAATAGCATTCTCCGGCCGCCCTATTGCGCCTTCTTCTGCAGTTCCATGCAGCGCTCGTGAAGCTTGGCATCGTGCGTAAGTCCATCAGCTATGGTGCACTCGTCCGCCGCAGCTTTAGGGTCGGAATCCTTCAGAAGGTTGGTTAGCATCAGGTGCGGTGTCGGCCAGTCGGGCGACAGCTTCGCCGCTTCCTTCAATTCGGCAATGGCCGCCGGCATGTCCTTCTTCTTCTGGTACACAATCGAAAGATTGTAGTGAGTGCTGGCGTTCTTGGGTTGCAGCTTAAGCGCTTCCTTGTACTCGGCGATGGCTTCGTCGGCTTTGCCGGAATCGTCGAGTACGCTGCCCAGGTTCATATGCGTCTGTGCGCTTTTCGGATCGATCGCCAGCGCCGCTCGATAGTGCTGAATAGCACCCGCGAAATCCCGGCGAGCATAGAGCAGATTGGCCAGGTTGTTCTGCGCGGAGGCCAGCTTAGGATTGATCCAGATCGCCTCACGATATTCGGCGGCAGCCGCCACCAGGTCGTTATTATGTTTCAACGCCAAGCCCAGGTTATTGTGCGCTTCGGCGTCGTTAGGCTTCAGCCGCACCGTTGTCTTGAATTCGACAATTGCCTCCGCGTAACCCTTCTTGTCCAGGTATAAGCGGCCCAGGTTGTAGTGCGCGGCTGCATAATCCGGGAATTCCTTGATGGCGTCCTTGTATTCGGCGATGGCGCTCTCAACGTCACCATCCTTCTCGAACAGGACCCCCTGGTGGAAGTGACGCTCGGCACCCGCTGGGACAATTACCTTCTCCGGCGCTGAAGTTGCAGGCGCAGTCGGTTGTGCTGGTGCGGGCGCTTGCTGTTGCACTGACGGCTTGACGGGCGGAGTTGTCTTCTCCTGCGCCGCAAGTGTGCCGACAACCAACAATACGGCGACGCCGACGACCCGCCGCAACTGCCCGATGGTTCTGTAAAACTCCATAAGACCGGCCTTTCCCGGCGGTGATGAGAATGAAAATTGCTCAAGTAGCACGAAGTGAGCATAACAAATGAAACGGTGGATTTGTTGTGCTACTTAGCCGAGCACCGCTTTCACTTCGGCCGTGGATTTAGTCTTCCACAGGCGAGAATGGAGATCGAGCGAGCAGAAGGTGCGGCTCAACATGCGGTCAATGTAGAGCGTTCCCTGCAGGTGATCGATTTCGTGCTGCAGGATGCGCGCATACCATCCCGAGGCTTCGATGACGCGCCGGGCGCCGGTTTCGTCCAGACAGTTCACCCTCACCGTCGGCGATCGCGGGACAATTGCAGTGAAGCCCGGCACGCTGAGGCATCCCTCGAAGAACTCCACATCGAGCGCCGATTCCAGGTGCAGCACCGGATTGATGACCACGTGAAAAGGAACTGGAACGCGCTCGCGTTCGGCAAGTTGTGCAGCAGCTATGCCGGCAAAATACTCCTGCTTGTCTTCTACGACGGCGAGTTGCAGAGCAAAGCCCACCTGCGGCGCAGCTAAGCCGACGCCCGGAGCATCGTTCATGGTCTCGCGCATATGCTGGATCAACTGCTGAATTTCCGGGCTGCGAATTTCTGCGACGGTCAAGGGGAGCGCTGGTTGTCGAAGAACAGAGTCGCCGGCGGTGACAATCTTAAGGCGCATGGAATGTATGGTAGCTGACGATGCGCGATATTGATCCCATGTGCCGCCCACCCTTCCTAATTCACCGTCACCGCAATCGACAGGTTGTGTTCAAGGCCGCCGCTGCTGCCTTGCACGGTCACGCTGCCGCTTTGCAGAGACGGGGGACTGCTGGCCTGCTGGCTGGCCCCTCCACCACCCCCACCGCATGAAGTCGTGACCACCAGCGCTGCCATCAGCAGCAGCATGAACGTCGCACTCCATCGTTTGCTCGGCATTCGTTGGCTCTTCGGGCGCCACAGCAGGAGAACTCCGGCAAACACGAAGCCGCCCATCCAACCGCTGGGATGCAGGAACGCGGGATGTGCGCGCCGCATACCGGCCAGCGGACTTGTGGTCACGGTCAACGTGGCGGTCCCGCCGGGGGCGACGCTGCCCGGGCTCACCGAACACGTCGTGGCGCTCAGCGTAGATGAGACGACGCAGGACAGCGACACGGTCTGCGTGAATCCAGCCAGACCGCTCACGGTAAGCGTGTCAGTTGCAGCGTTCCCGCGCGCCAGGCTGAGGCTCGATGTCTGCGCCGAAATTAGGAAGTCGGGATTGGTCGGGCCATTCCATGCAGCGACCAGTGCAGCGGCGTCTACCGAGCCTAATCCGGTGGTCAGATCATAGCCCGGTGCGGCGCTGTAGCCAATCATGCCGCTGGCGGGGCAGTCGGGTGATCCTGCTGTGCAGGGGACCGTGTTGTCGCCGGTGGTGATGTCGTGAAATGCGTTGGGCGCGCTGGCCGCCAGCGTGTACAAATATTGATTGACGTTGCCCTGGCGATCGTTGGTCTTCTGGGCAATCAGCGCCACGATGCCGGCGAAGGTCGGCGCGGCGGCCGATGTTCCGCCAATCACGGTCAATGTCTGGTCGGCCTTCCTGTAGCCCGTTACACAACTACTTTGCGAGCAGATCAGGTATCCATCGTGATCGGCTGACGAACTCAAGGCGAGGTCGGGTACGTCACGTTGGCCGTCGGCCGGCACACCCGCGCCCGTCTGCCATGCAGGCTTGGTGAAGAGCTTGCTGACACCGCCGCCACTGGCAGCCAGGAAGCCGTTCACCACAGTGTCGTTCCAAACCTTTTCCGGGATGTAGGACAGCGCGGAGCCGTTATTGCCGTTGTTGGTGCCGCTCCAATATTGCGTCGCGCCAGTGTCGTCGCCTTCGTTGAATTCGGTGCCACCCATGCCGGTGACGTTCACCAGGCTGGCGGGCACATCCACGGCGTATCCGTGGGTAGCGCTGGTCACCGGCTTATTCGGGTCGGCACTGTAATCGCAGTCGGCGGGGCCGCTGTCTCCCGAGGAAGCCACCAGGGTCTGCCCCTGCGCATTGGCCTGCTGGGCCACGCTGCTCACCGTGCTGATCTCAGAACTGCTGAACTCGGCCTCGCAAAGTCCGTAGCTGATGCTGATGACCGGCGCGAGGTTCTGGTCAACGGCGTACTGCAGCGCATTGAAGAGCGCGTTTTGCGAATTCACGTAGACCAGGGCGGCATTCTTGGCGACTGCTCCCGACCACTCCACATCCAGGTTGGCCTCGTCCACGTCACCGGTCACAATTCCCGGATCGCTGTCGCCAGGAACGAGCAGAACCTGAAGGCTGAGCGGCGGCAGGTTGGAGACGGAACGGAATGTCACCACGTCGTATTGGTTACCGTGGTTGGTGTCTTTCGACAAATCGGATTGACCAACCACGACGATCGTTTCACCCGCACCGGTAACGCCGCTACCGTAAAGTCCCTGAATGTCGTAGATGGTGGCAAAGTCGTCGGGCGCGAGGAAATGCTTGCCGGAGATCTCCGAAGTGAAGTTGGGATGCACGTGTTTGACGCTGGCCCGCGGCCGGGGACGAAAATCGTTGAGAGCGGTGATTCCCAGCACGACATCGCGGAAGGCGCTAGGCAGCGACGGGTCCCCGGTGTTGGCGTAGTGAAGCGTGCCGTTCCTTACGTACTGATGAATCGGAGTGTGAAAGGCCGACTCCACTTGCGACGCCGAACCACTGAAGCTGATCCAGGTGCGGCTGCGCGCCGTAATGACATCGCCGAAGCCTTGCTGACGCAGCCATTGTGCAGTGCGTTTGATGTCGGCCGGACTCAGGCCGAAGCGGTCGGCATACTGCTCGGGTGTCAGCCACTTGTGATAGTTGGCCGAGCTTCGGTCCTGTTGCTGTTGCAGCAGCGTTTCCAGATCGCTCTGCTGTGCAGGAGTCAGTCGGAAGACCAGCCTGATGCCTTGCATCGGGAGAGCGTTGCTCACTTTGCCGCGATCGTATTCGCTCCGCGCCAGCGGGGAGACGCCGCCGCGCAGGCGCCAGGTCGTGCCGTTGTCAATCGCCTGAGGAATGCGGTCGGCATGGGCGACTGGAAGCATCGCAGCGCCCAGAAAGCCTAGCAGGGTTGGGACGCGAAGATAGCTCAGAAATTTGCCAGTCATAGGAGTTCCGGAGTGTGGCTGTAAAAGTCCCTCAATTTAGCAACCGGCAACAAGTCCTTGGCAATTGGTAATTAGCACTAGAAATGCCGCTAAAGTAACAGAATTCCTCGGTGGCGATTGGGCTGAGGCGATTTTAAACGAACCGAAACCCGCTGGCGACCGTGATCGCCGATGACGGGCTGAACCTAAACCTGCAATTACCGCATCCTTGCAGGAGACGGTTTCGGCTGACGTCGAGCGATAACTCTGGTAGTCTCGCCCCACAACCGGCCTGTCAGGGAACACCTCTGCCGGTCCGAACACCAAACGAAGCTGAAGAAAGGTGGCTGGCCTGAATAAGAAATCCATGCGCAAGGGCCGCGATCTGCACGAACTGGTTATCATTTCCGGCATGAGCGGCGCGGGCAAGGCCTCGGCCCTCAAGACTTTTGAGGACCTCGGCTATTACTGCGTGGACAACCTGCCGGTCGGACTGGTCAGCAATTTTGCCGAGCTGGTGCTGGATTCTCTGGAAATTCAGCGGGCCGCACTGGTCATTGACATACGCGAAGGCGCGCGCCTCGACAAGTTGCCGGAAATCTTGAACTCGCTGCGTCGCACGCTTAAGACCACTGTCATCTTTCTGGAAGCGGACACCGATGTGCTGGTGCGGCGTTACAGCGAAACCAGGCGTCCTCACCCGTTGGGGCGCAATACCTCGGTAAAGACGTCGCTAACGGCGGAGCGCCAACGGGTGCAGCCGCTGCGCGAACTGGCAGACGTGGTAGTGGACACCACGAAGTTCAATGTCCACGAGTTGCGCGCGTCGCTCATCGAACGCTTCCAGGGTGGGAACCGCGACAACAATATTCTGATTTCGTGCGTAAGCTTCGGTTATCGCGAAGGTGTCCCGGACGACGCCGACCTGGTTTTCGACGTTCGTTTCTTGCCCAATCCGCACTTCATTCCTAAGTTCCGTCCGCTGACAGGGCGGCATCCCGAACTGGCGAAGTACATCCGCTCTTTTCCGCAGACGAGAGAATTTATTCAGCGCATCTCCGAACTGCTGATTTACCTGATCCCGCATTACATCCGCGAAGGTAAAAGCTACCTGACCATTGCCTTCGGATGCACTGGCGGAAAGCATCGCTCGGTGATGATCGCCGAAGACGTGAAGAAGCGGCTGGCCAAGGCTGGATACAACGTGAAGGTCGGCCATCGGGACTTACCGGCGGCCAGCTAAGGCGACTCTCGGGGGTTCCGGTGTCTTTCACCTATGATGACGGAATCGTCGTACGCTTCTCCGACATCTCAACCTAGCGAGCTGCGGCATCGGGACATTTGGATCCAGTCGGCTGAGGTTGGGCTGCCACGCCGCAACAACCAGGAAACCGTGCCCGTGCGAAGATAGAGCGGGAACGCCAGAGCACACGGGGCAAATGGACAGTTCAACCTTTCGCAGAGTATTCAAAGCATTTCACTATCGCGATTTCCGCTTGATGTGGATCGGCGCCTGCACCTCCAGCATTGGCACCTGGATGCAGATCGTGGCTCAGGGCTGGCTCATCTACCGGCTCAGCCATTCGGCGTTCCTGCTGGCATTGGATCAATTTCTTGGCGGCATACCTATCTTCCTGTTTTCGTTGATCGGCGGCGTGGTGGCCGATCGCATCGAACGCCGGAAGGTCCTGCTCGCATCCCAGTACGTCCAGATGGGAAGCGCAACCGTGCTGACCATTTTAGTGGCCAACGGACTCACTCACGTTTGGCCGATTCTCTGTCTCTCGTTCGTTTCGGGCTTGGCCCAGGCGTTCGGCGGGCCGGCCTACTCGGCGCTCATTCCGACGCTGGTTGAGCGCGAGGACATGCCCAATGCGATCGCGCTGAATTCCATCCAGTTCAACCTGGCGGTGACGATCGGACCTGCGCTCGCCGGGCTGGCTCTAGGCAGGCTGGGCGAGAAATGGTGCTTCGGGCTGAATGCGCTTTCCTTCATCGCGCCCATCATCTCGCTCCTCATGATCACCACCCGATTCCTGCCGGTGAAAACCGGTGAGTCGATGTTCACCAGTCTGAAGGAAGGCATCAAGTTTGTGCGCAAGCAGAACTCCATGGAAGCGCTTATCGTGCTGGCGTTCTGCATGACGGCACTGGCTATGCCTATGCGGACTTATATTCCGGTATTCGTCAAAGACATCTTTCATCGTGGTCCGGAGACCTACGGCAACCTGCTTTCGCTGATGGGAGTCGGTTCTATCTGTGGGTCGCTTATGGTTGCAGGGTTGGGCAACATTCGCCACAAAGGCCGGTTTGCCATCATCGGGCTGATCTGCCTGGGCATCGCGATTGCCGGATTTTCGCTTTCGAAAGCGTTGCCGTTTAGCTATGGCATGCTGCTCATCGTAGGGGCTTCCATGATGGCGGTTTTTGCCACCGTTACTTCGTTGGTGCAGTTGATTACTACCAACGAAATGCGGGGCCGGGTAATGAGCGTATACAACTGCGCCTTCCGCGGCGGCATGCCCATGGGAAACTTGCTGTCAGGATGGCTGGTGCCCATATTTACCGCGCCCCTTATACTGAGCATTAACGGATTGCTCCTGATATTGATGGCACTCTATTTTCTTCTGCTACAACGGCGCGTGGCTGCACTTTGACGGGCTATATTGCTTCCAGCCAAACTCGGGTAGACTGGTGCCCCAAGGAGCAATCTCCATGCAAAGCCAGGCGACGGACGTACAGACCTACATTGCTGAAGTACCTACGGAGCGAAGGACAGCGATCCAGAAGCTGCGAATCCTTTGCCGGGAGAATCTTGACGGATACGAGGAATGTATGGAGTACGGCATGCCAAGCTACAAACGCGATGGAGTTGTGAAGGTCTCGTTCGCCAGCCAGAAACAATACCTTGCGCTTTACGTGCAGGACACTGCCGCAGTGGAGGATTTCAGGAACAAGCTCTCCGCCGCAAGCATCGGCAAGTCTTGTATTCGCTTTAAAAACCCAGACAAGATCGACTTCGAAGTGCTTAAACAATTATTGCGTAAGAGCGCGAAGGCCAGGTAGGCCTTGCTTTTTAGGCTGGCGCGGCAATCCGAACGCCTTGGTTGCAGGGTAATGTGCAGCTATAGCACAGAGGTGGGAACAGAAAGCCGCTCACCAACCCAAGACGTGGTCAGCTAGTGTCAACACCATTGCCCACTTGTTTTCTATAGCAATCACGCCCATAATTCGTTCTCGATTCCAAACCAAAAAGTAGAATGAGAGTCCCGGAAGAGGACTCATCCGTAGATACGATAGCGCTGCCCTTTGCATTGCGTCGGCCTGCCTGTATGGCATTCCTAAGATTCTGAGTTGAAGTCAACGGTCACAGCAACGCGCTGAGTTGGAGATTAGTGTGCGACAGCCAAAAGCCATTTCTTAATGAATAAGCGGATTTAATTAAAACTAGCGGAGGATGAAAAGTTGAATAGAAACTTGTGGAAGATTCTTGCAGGGTTGGGCTTGCTCGCCGTGACTGCGATCTGGACCATTTCAGCGGCCGCACAGATGGCAGAGATCAAAGAAAAACCGCCGATGTATTCGTATGTGAGTCTTTGGACGATTCCCCGCGCGCAATGGGGCGAGATGGCCAAGGCAGACATGGCTGATCAGAAAGTTCTGGACGCGGCCATCGCCAGCGGAACCATTGTGGCCTATGGCAACGATGTAAACCTGGTTCACAGCGCCGATGGCTTTACTCATGACGACTGGTGGTCGGCCATGCCCATGGCCGGGCTGATGAATGTGCTGGACCAGTTCTACAAGTCCGGCAGTGCCACTTCTCCAGTTCTGGAGAGCGCAACCAAGCACTCGGACGCCATCTACGTCAGCCGCTATTACAACTGGCATGCCGGATCGTGGAAGGATGTCTACTCCCACGGCTCGCAGTACAAGTTGAAAGCGGACGCGCCCAATGATGCGGTGGAACTTCTCAGTAAAACTTTGATCGTGCCGCTGATGGAGAAAATGCTTGCCGACGGTACCATTCACGAGTACGAAGTTGATACTGAAGCCATCCACACCGAAGATCCCGGCTCGTTCTGGGTCTTCTACATCACTGCCAATGCGGAAGGCCTTGACAAGGTCAACGCTGCGCTGCGCGACCGCATGAAGACGAACCCACTAGGCGGGCCTGCATTCGGTTCCATGGTGGACTACACTGCCCACCGCGACAATCTAGTCCGCACCAACGCCACTTACAAATAAATTCCTGCATTTGTTCTCTGGTCTGCGAGCGATTCGAATTGTCAGCTTCGCTCGCTGACCATTTTTTGTTTGTGCCCGTTGCCCATCATCCGCCGTTAACGGCAGAGCGCTCGCTTATGAGGCGCGAGAAATGGATGGCTGCGTGCGGAGCGGAAGAAAGATGGAAAAGACAGTGCCGGAACAGCCGGGCCGGTCGGAGCTTTTCACGGCGATGCTGCCGCCGCTCTTCTCGACAATTTCTTTGCTGACAAATAATCCCAATCCAGTGCCGATCGACTCCTTGGTGGTAAAGAAAGGTTCGAAGACGCGGCGCAGAGTCTCGTGGCTCATGCCGTGTCCGGAGTCGGCGACGAGAATTCGCAGGCCGGAGGCACCCGAAGTTAAGTCGTGCGCTTGGTGAACGCGCAGGTGCAACGTTCCACCCTTGCGCATAGCATCGAGTGCATTGCCAATCAGATTGGCGAGAACCTGCCTCAACTCTCCTGAGAAGCCCACGTATTCGCTGAGATCCCGATACCGGCGATTGATTTTGATTCCGCCTTGTTTAATTCTCCCCTGATAGAGCGTGATGACAGAATCAATTAGCTCCGAAATTTTGAGAGGGACAGCCTTGGTTGGATCGCGATAAAAGCGCAAAGTGTGCGTAGTGATGTGGCTGACCCGTTTGAGCTCCGCCTGCGCTTGCTGCAACAACCCGCGGTTGTTGTCGTCGAGTTTCGGATTGGTCTCGACGAGATACAAGAGGTTAGTGACGGCCTCCAACGGGTTATTGATCTCATGCGAGATGGATGCAGCCAGACGGCCGGCAGCTGCGAGTTTCTCCGTACGAATGAGCGCCTCCTCGGCACGCTTTTGAGAGGTCACGTCGGTATTCGTTCCAAACCATCGCGCGACTTTGCCGGAAGAATCCAACACCGGCCGCACAATGGTGAGGAACGGATGGAACTTGCCGTCGGCGCCACGCAGCGGAAAGGTCATCTCAAAGGTTTCGCCTTGATCGAGGGCACGCCGCCACCGCTTCATGACCTCGGGCAAATGGACGGGATCGTGAACGGCAGTCCAGCCCCATCCTTCCATTTCCGATGGAGTGGTGCCGGTGTAGTCGAACCAGCGGTCGTTGTACCAGAAAATATAGCCGTCGGCGCGAGCGATCCAGGCAAGTTGCGGAATGGTATTGGCGAGGTCGCGAAATTGTTTTTCCGACTCCCGCAGCGCCGTTTCCGACTTCTGTTTGTCTTCGAGGTAGTCGCGGACTTGGTATTGACGTTGGCGCGAGCGCAGCACTCCACTCAGTGTACTGACCAAAGTCTCAGGGCGAACCGGACGCTCCAGCAAGAGGACATTGCCTAGGAGTTGCTGTTTTTGCCTCAGGCGGTGTTGCAGAGCGGTGACGTGACCGGCTTTGGTGAGGAGAACAATCGGAAAGTCAGACCACGAAGGTTGCTGTGCCAGGTAGGCAGCCAGACGGTCGAGGGCACTTTGACTTAGTCCCTCTTCGGCAAGAACCACGGCGCCGGCTCCCGATCCCATTTCGTCGAACACCGCGTCGAAGGATGGGCAGACTTCAGCATCAATACCAGCGCGTTGCAGGACCCGCGCGATTAGAGGCGAGTCCTGTCCGGTTGGAGCGAAGACAAGGATGCGATTGTCTCTGGTCGCTTCCGTACTGGGCAAGCTCATGCTGATTTGGTGCCTTGGCCAATCTGTGTGATTCGTGGCACTCCCGTGAGTACGCCCTCGAACTTAGTGAGAGGAGCGCCAACCTTGATGCCTTTCGAGGATAGCGACAACTCACGAATCGCACTCTCGTGACTGCCACTGCGCTTCTTGACGACAGAAAGGGCCTTATGGATGGCGCCTTGGGCCTCGTAGTAACGGAACAGCAGTACGGAGTCGGCGATGTAACTGACGTCAACCGGCGCATTCATGGTGCTGCCCAACATGCCGTGTTGCGCCATGGTCAGGATGGTGGCCACCCCCTGTTGATTGAGGAAGGAAAGCATCTCATGAACCTGAAGAATGAGAAATTCCTCCCCCGGCATGGCATTCATAAAGCCGTTCAAGCTGTCGATTACGATAACGCGCGCATGTTTGTCGGTAACGCCACGACGAACCCGTGTAACAAATTCCCCGGGGGAGAGCTCCGCGGGATCCACTTGCTCAACCGTCATCCGGCCTTTGCCGATCTGTTCTGGAAGATTAATACCCAGCGTTTCCAATCGCCGGAACATGGTTTGCAAGGTCTCGTCGAAGGTGTACACCGCGGAGTGTTCGCCTCGGAGTGCGGCAGCGTAAGCGTACTGAATTGCGACTGTCGACTTCCCCGTTCCGGCGGGGCCAATCATCAGCGTGCTGGTGCCAAAATCGATTCCTCCGGAAAAGAGATCGTCGAGTTCCTTCACACCGCTACGCGCGGCGGTCAACTCAACCGGAGGGCGGTGCTCGGCGGCTACCAGGCGAGGATAGACTTCAACCCCGCCAGTCTCGATGGTGTAATCGTGAAATCCTTCTCGGAACTTGGCGCCACGCATCTTGCGGATTTCGAGCCGCCGGCGCTTGACTCCGAAATCCCGCTCCAGGCTCTGCAACATGATTACCCCGTGGGCGATACTTTGCAGCTGCAAGTCATTGCCTTCGGCGGTGCGGTCGTCAAGCAGCAGAACCGTGGTGTCTTTGTCGGCGAAAAAGCGCTTGAGCGCGAGTATTTGGCGCCGATATCGCAAGCTTTCGCGGGCGAGCATGCGCAGTTCGGAGAGCGAGTCAAAGACGATACGCGTGGGCTTGAGGGCATCCACGGTCTTAAGAACACTGTTTACCGTGTCGCTCAGTTCGATATCCGAAGGATGGAACACAGTGTATTCATCTTCGGCGATCGAACCGGCATTGTGGGGGGCCATCTCCACCAGCGAGATTCCGTCCAGCGACCAATGGTGTGACTCGGCCACTTGCTGCAACTCTGCCGGCGATTCCGATAGCGTAATGTACAGCCCCTTCTCGCCCAATTTCACCCCTGCCAGGAGAAACTGCAGAGCCAGCGTCGTCTTGCCGGTTCCTGGGTCGCCCTCAATCAGATAAAGACGATCGGGAGTGAAACCTCCGCCCAGAATGTCGTCCAGACCGGCGGACCCTGTTGATATACGGTGATTTGCGCCGGCAGATGGAGAGGGATTTGGAGAACTCATTTGGCTTTCGCCCCGCGGAGTAGGATGCAGATTTCAGCGCAATTGATGGCTGAGTTAATGCAGGACCCATAACCTGACGCTCCCTTGGCCACTGACGAGCCGATTTCAGGACTCGCTCCCTCAAGATTTAGTCCCGTGGGGAGATTGATTCCACGAGCACAGAAAGGCAGTCCTACGCTACCCGAGGACGTGGAAACTTCTTGTGAGCGTCAGGATTGCGGCGGGCAATTTCGGCGTTAAGCACGGTGGCAAAAGCTACCCAAGCCGCGTAGGGAACAAAGCAAAGCGCCGCCGGACGATCGACTTTATCGGCGGTCGAGATGTATTTCACGACCAACGCTTCCAGCATGATGATATCCACCAAGGCGCGCTGCGGGCGGTGCTGGCCAAAGAAAAACTTCGGCCATTCCGCATTGGATGTCAGTTGGCTGGCCCATAAGCGGAGTGCCCGCGAACGCTCGTCGGAATTCTCCGTTTGCCACACTCGCCATCCGGAAATTGCCATCAGCGCGTAGAGCGAAGTCCATACCACCGGAAACACATACTGAGGCGGGTTGTAGCTGGGTTTGTCGAGGCGTTTGTACCAGAGCTTGGTGCGGGCGTCTCGCGGGCTGTAGCGGGAGCCGAACCAGCCAGCCGCCGCTGCGGCTGCTCCGAATCCGGCAAGTGCAAGTAGCGACTTGAATCTACTCGATTTCTTCATGTGGCATCCCTCTACGAAAGTGTCGCTACTTAAGGTGCGAGAACCAGCCAAAGCGTTGCACGATTGCCCCGCGCGCAGGGGAAACAGCGAATCACTTCGTCGCAGCCCCGGTATCCAGTAGAATTAAAGTTTGAATCCCGATATACCCCAAGGCCCCATTTTCTTCGCGAAGCTTGAGCACGGATTGAACCTGCGGGAACTATGCGTCAACTGAGCCGCTTACTTCGCTACTTCAAACCGTATTGGTTTCACATGCTGGCGGCCGTGGTGTCGATGGCGCTGGTGGGACTGCTTGACGCTTTCCGCTTATTGCTCATTGGGCCCATCTTCGATCGCGTACTCAACCCTTCCTCTCAGTCGCATAACCTGCCCTTGTTCCATATGCCGATCAGCGGCAAGCCCATCGAGCTGGGCTGGTTTGTTCCGGAGCACTTTCACAATGTATGGACCATGGTCGCATTTGCGTTGGTCGCCTCCACGGTTCTGAAGGGCATCTTCGATTACGGTGGCAGCTATCTCGCGAACTACGCCGGCTATGGAATGGTCACCGACCTGCGCAATGAACTCTACTCGGCGACCCTGCGGCGTTCGGTGGCATTTTTTCAGAAGTACTCCACCGGGACACTTCTGTCCGCCATCGTGAACGATATTGAGCGAGTACAGTTCGCGCTCTCTTCTGTGCTGGCGGAATTTCTGCAACAGTTCTTTACCTTCCTCTTCACCGCCTGCGTGGTGGTCCTTCTGGGCGGACGTTTGACCTGGGTTCTCATTATTTTTGTTCCGGTGGTGGTGATGGCGGCCAGGAGAATTGGCCAGCGCGTGCGCACCACCACACGCCGCGGTCAGGACAAACTGGCTGAGATCCAGAACATCCTGCAAGAGACCATCACCGGGGTGCGTATCGTCAAAGCTTTTTCCATGGAAGCGTGGGAGACGCGCCGCTTCCGCGACGCCGGGAAGCGTCTGTTCAAAGCCAATCTGCGCTCGGTGAGTGCCTACGCGGTGAGTTCGCCGCTGATGGACATTTTCGGCGCCTTCGCTATTGCCATCCTTATTTTGATCGGCCGCGAGTACATCAAGCGCGGCTTCTTTACCGAAGGCGTCTTCCTTGCCTTTATTATTGCGGTCTTTAAACTATATGAACCGGTGCGCAAGTTTGGCATTTTCAACAATAATTTCCAGCAGGCGCTGGGCGCCTCGTCGGCCATCTTCGAATTCCTCGATGCCCAGGACGATGTGCGCGAGAAACCAGGGGCGCAGAAGCTGCCACCTTTCCATCTGGGGATCCGCTTCGAGCATGTGTACTTCAGCTACAAGCAAGATGACGACGACCGGGACGTACTGCGCGACATCAATCTGGAGGTAACGCCGGGAGAGTTGGTGGCCATCGTTGGCACCAGCGGCTCCGGCAAGACCACCCTGGTGCATCTGCTGCCGCGCTTCTTCGACGTCACGCGCGGGCGATTGCTCATCGATGGTCGCGACGTTCGGGATCTGACGGTCGCTTCGCTGCGCGCGCAAATCGCCATCGTTACCCAGGATACGATCCTGTTTAACGACACGGTGCGCAACAACATTGCCTACGGACAACCGGAGGTTTCCGCCGAGACTGTGGAAGAAGCAGCCCGCGCGGCCCTGGCCCACGATTTCATCATGGCTTTGCCGGAGGGGTACGACTCGGTAATCGGCGAACGCGGCTTGCGGCTTAGCGGTGGAGAACGGCAGCGCATTTCGATTGCGCGTGCCATTCTGAAAGACGCGCCCATCTTGATTCTCGACGAAGCCACGTCCGCCCTCGACACCGAGAGCGAATCCTTGGTGCAAACGGCATTGCAAAACCTGATCACTGGACGCACGGTGTTTGTGATTGCGCACCGGCTGTCCACCGTACGTCGCGCCGACCGCATTCTGGTGGTGGAAAACGGGATGATCACCGACGAAGGCAACCACGATTGTCTGATGGCGCATACCGGCACCTATCGCCGGCTGTATGATTTGCAGTTTGTAGATGTAGAAGCGGCCACCGGGACCGAGTGATCTCAACTATGAACATCCGATCCATGACCGGCTACTCGCAGGTGAAGATGCATGTGGACGATCAACTCACCTTCACCCTGAGCCTGAAGGCAGTAAACCACCGTTTTCTCGATTTGCATCTCCGCCTTCCAGTGGAGATGGACCCGGTGGAGATGAAAATTCGCCGCACATTGAAAGAGCGCCTGCACCGCGGCCATATCGAGGTGACGCTAAGCCTGGAGCGCAGCGGAGGGGTGACGTTTTCCGTGAACCGCGCCCTGGTGGGTGGCTACCTGAGCACCTTTCGCGAAGTTGCCGAGGAATTCGGAGTAAGCGCGGAGCCCGACCTGAACGCCGTTCTCAAAATGCCCGGTGCACTGAACGCCGCGGAAAATGGCGATGCCATGGCTGCGATTGAGACGCAGGTGACCGCGGCGCTGGAGCAATGCATAGAGCGGCTGAACCACATGCGCGAGGAAGAGGGCCGAGGCGCTGCCGCCGAACTGCGGGAGCGAATGGTACTTCTATCCTCGGCCACCCACGAGGTGGAACAACTGCGCGGAAAGGTGGTAAAGGCCTACCATGAGAAGGTACATGGACGTATGCAGGAGTTGCTGGGTGCGCATGCCGATCCCGACCGCATCCTGCAAGAGGCGGCAATGCTGGCCGAGCGCAGCGACATCCAGGAAGAGATTGTGCGGATGAAGAGCCACATACAGCAGTTCCTATCGCTTCTGGAAACCGGTGGCGAAGTCGGTAAGAAGCTCGATTTCCTGCTGCAGGAGATGAACCGCGAAGCGAATACCCTGATGTCGAAGACTACTGGGGTGGCCGGAGAGGCGCTGCGCATTACCGGTCTCGGATTGGCCATGAAGTCAGAGATTGAAAAGGCGCGGGAACAGGTGCAGAACCTCGAATGAGCGGCAACATTTTCATTATCTCGGCGCCCTCGGGCTCGGGGAAATCCACGCTTACCAATGAAATTCGGCGCGTGGTTCCCAATCTCGAATTCTCCATCAGCTACACCACACGTCCGCCGCGCGGTAGCGAGCAATCGGGGCGCGAGTATTTCTTCGTCTCGCGTGACGAGTTTGAGCGCATGTTGGCCGAGGACGAATTCCTGGAGTACGCCGAGGTTTTCGGCAATTACTACGGAACGGCGAAACGCTTCCTGCGCGAAGCTACCGCGCGCGGCCACGACCTGCTGCTGGATATCGACGTCCAGGGCGCGGCGCAGGTGAAGCAAAAAGTGCCCGAAGCCGTCAGCATTTTCATCCTGCCGCCGTCGCGTGAAGAACTGGAGCGACGCTTGCGCCTCCGCGCTGAGGCTGACGATGATCTGCAACGGCAGCTGCTCGGGGATGGTGCTCGCTTGTTTAACACCGAGGAAATCATCCAGCGCCGTCTGCAGACGGCTTCGCGCGAGATTGAGAATTTCTCCCAGTACGACTATATTTTGGTCAATGATCGGCTCGAGCAGTCGATTGACATCCTGAAATCGATTGTAGAGGCTGAGCGACTGAAGCGTTCCGGGACGGCTATGACAGCGAAGGACGACGCCGTACTCGTTATCGCCCATGGCGCATTGCGGACGCAGATGCTGCGTCAGGTGCAGACCATTCTGGCAACGTTCGATCTTTTCCGTTTACCTACCGTCACGGAGTGAACTATGAAACTGGTTGAAGGCTTCGACAGCAATTATCGCTATGTTCTGGTCGCCGCGCGGCGCGCACGTCAACTGCAGAACGGCGCACGTCCCGCAGTAGAGTCTCCTTCACGAAAGCCCTGCCGAATCGCTGAAGAGGAAGTTCAGGCCGGAAGAGTGAAATGGGAGATTCCTGTAGTGGTGAAAACCCCGTTAGAGGCGGCCCACGAGGTGCTGAATCACCCGGTGGGCGGCGAGGGCGACGACTAAGGCCGGCGCAACTTTCGCGCCGGCACCGCATCTGCTGCAAGAGATTCTCGTGGTATCCGGCCGCAATGGACGGTGGATAGCCAGGGCGCCATAATGAAAATCGGACTCGGTGTTAGCGGCGGGATCGCAGCCTACAAGGCGGCAGAAATCGTTCGCCTTCTGCAGGAGCGCGGTGCGCGCGTGCAAGTCTTTATGACCTCGGCCGCGCAGGAATTCATCCGCCCACTTACGTTTGCGGCGCTCTCTGGCGAGAAGGTCATCACCGGCATGTTCGGGTCCTCGGCCGAGCAGCCTAATCTCGACTCCGCCGTCGAACACATATCCGTTGCGCAATCCATCGACTGTCTATTGGTGGCGCCGGCTACTGCCGACGTGCTGGCCAAATTCGCGCAGGGCATCGCTAACGATTTCCTCAGCACGCTGTATCTGGCGACCACGGCGCCGGTTGTACTTGCACCCGCTATGAACGTCAACATGTGGGAGCATCCGGCCACGCAAGCAAACCTGGAAATTCTGCGCCGCCGCGGTGTGACCATCGTCGAGCCGGGCAGCGGTTATTTGGCCTGCGGCATGATTGGTGCGGGACGTCTCGCCGACCCGGAGCAGATCGTCGCGGCCACACTGGAACGCCTTGGTGTCGCGCAAGACCTAGCGGGCGAAACCGTCCTCATCACCGCCGGACCGACGCACGAGCCGATCGATCCCGTGCGCTATCTTGGCAACCGCTCCAGCGGCAAGATGGGATATGCCTTGGCGGAAGCTGCGCTGCGGCGGGGGGCCAAGGTCATTCTGGTAAGCGGGCCGACGGCACTGCAACCGCCATCCGCAGCGGAGACGATTTTCGTGGAGACAGCGCAGCAAATGCGCACTGCGGTGCTCGATCGCTGGGAGCAGGCTGGCGTTCATCATCATGGCTGCCGCGGTCGCCGACTATCACGTCAAGGACTTTTCTTCCGAAAAGATCAAGCGTACGGGCGCTCTAGAACTGCAACTCGAACCCAATCCCGACATTCTTGCCGACTTGGGCAGCTTGCGTCACGCTAGCGGAAAGCGCTCTCCGGTGCTTATCGGTTTTGCGGCAGAGACCGAGAATCTGTTGGAGAATGCGCGCGGCAAGGTGACGAAAAAACGCGTGGATGCGATTGTGGCGAACGATGTCTCGCGGGCGGACATTGGCTTCAACGCCGATCGCAACGAGGTAACGATCCTGACGGCAACCGATACGATCGCTGTTCCCGAGGCGAGCAAGCTGGAGATCGCGCAAAGGATTATCGAGGCGGCCATCCGCATCCGACAGCAGTTGGCAGTCCCCCAAGCGAAAGTTTCCGTTGGCTCTTAGGACTTTTTGCTACTGGTTCACTCCTGCCGTAGAATCGCACCATCGATCTCCATCGCATGACTCTCGATCCCAACACCAAATCCGCGCTGCGTGAACGCTTGAACTTCTATCGTGAACTAGGCGTTGGACCAATCTACCGCCGCGAAGTTGGGGAGCATTCAACCGCGGTGCAATCCGACGAGCACAACGACATCGTGGTTGAATCAGTTGATGCGGATGTTGGGCCTCGGCTCTCAGGATCGCGCTGCCCTCCTGCGACTTATCGCTGACGACATCGGCCCCGACTGTCAGCGCTGCAAGCTCGGCAAGCAGGGGCGCAAGCAGATCGTCTTCGGAACTGGCGATCCGCATGCCGAGCTGATGTTTATTGGTGAAGGTCCAGGCGCTGACGAAGACGCGCAGGGGCTTCCGTTCGTGGGCCGCGCCGGCCAATTGCTCAACAACATGATTGCCGCGATGGGACTGAAGCGCGAGCAAGTGTACATTGCCAACATCGTCAAGTGCCGGCCGCCGGGCAATCGCACGCCTGAGCGCGACGAGTGCGAGACCTGCTCCCCTTTCCTGATGCGGCAGATCGACGTCATTCGGCCGAAGGTCATCGTGGCGCTGGGCGCGACGGCCGCCAAGAACCTGCTTAGTGTGAATGACTCGATGGTTTCGATGCGAGGTCGCCTGTATGATTACTCGCCACCACGGACCCTGGACAGCACAGATGAAGCGTTCGTGTGCAAGCTCGCAGTCACCTATCATCCGGCGTTTCTGTTACGCGACCCCCGGCAGAAGAAAGAAGCATGGAAAGACTTGCAGATGGTGATGCGCTACCTTGACCTGCCCACACCTCAGCGCGCGCCCGAAGGCGCTTAGCTGGCGATGCCGCAATTCTGCGATGTGGCCGTTCCGGTCCCGCTCGATGCTACGTTCACCTATCGCGTTGCCGACGTTGAGCCGTGCGTCGGCGGCCGCGTCATCGTCCCCTTCCGCGAGAAGCGGCTGTGCGGTATCGTCACCGAACTTCACGATCGTGAGCCGAAATTCCAGACACGGCGGGTGAGCCAGGTGCTCGACTCGGCACCCGCGCTGACGCCCGAACTCATGCAACTCGGCCGCTGGATCGCCCAGTACTACATTGCTCCTATCGGCGAAGTGTTTCGTACCATGCTGCCGCTGTCCGCCGAGTTCCGGCGCGTCCTTGGCTACCATATCACTGAGAAGGGAATTGCTGCACTGCATGCTGCATCCACGATCGGCTCCTCATTGCGGTCGCAGAAAGAGCCTGAGCACCAGATGCTGGAATACGCCGTGCTGAATCGCCTGGCTGACGGCGACGTGGTACGCGAAGCGGCCCTGCGTTCGGCAACAGGAGCGACCCGCATTTTGCTGCAAGGCATGCTGCGAAAGAAGTGGATTGCACGCGACGATCTGAGCGACGTTCGCGACGCCAGCCGCACTATCCAGATCGTGATGTTGAGGAAAGTGGAAGGCAAACTCAACGCCAATCAGCAGAAGATCGTGGCCTACCTGCGCAGCCAGGAGAACCAGCGGGCCGCAGTCGAAGCAATTCGTGAGTTGGATGTCCCGCGAACGACTTTGCAAACCCTGGTAAAACGCGGGATTGTCGAAATCAGCGAAGAGGCCGCGGCCTTTCGGATGTCGGGCATGAAGCCGCGTAAGCTCGAATTCCTGTTTACCTCGGCGCAGAAAGCAGCGCTGAACACCGTCATTTCCGCGACGGATGAGCGTCAGTTCCTGCCCATGCTGCTACATGGCGTCACCGGATCCGGCAAGACCGCCGTGTACCTATCGGCGATGCAGGCGGTATTGGCGAAAGGGCGTTCCGCTATTTTATTGGTCCCGGAGATCGGGCTTACACCCGCGGTGGCCGCCGACCTGCACCAGATTTTCGGAGACGAGGTGGCGATTCTCCATTCCGCGCTCAGCGACGACGAGCGAGCCGAGCAATGGAAGCACATCCGCCATGGGGAGTCTCACATTGTGGTGGGAACGCGCTCCGCCATCTTCGCGCCCGTGCCTGATTTGGCTCTGATCGTGGTGGATGAAGAGCACGATCACTCCTACAAGCAGGAGGAAATGCCGCGCTACCATGCACGTGACGTGGCCGTGATGCGCGCCAAGATGTGCAATGCCGCCGTGGTGCTAGGGTCGGCTACGCCGTCGCTGGAGACTTACTACAACGCCGTCAACGGCAAGTACCGGCTGTTGGAATTGCCGGAACGCATCGAAAAACGGACGCTACCTCAGGTCGAGGTACTCGATATGCGCGAGGAGTTCCAGCGCACTCGCAAGGAAGAACCGCTCTCGCGCAAACTGGTGGAAGAGATTGGCGAACGGCTGGCACGCCACGAGCAGGTGATGGTGCTGCTGAACCGGCGCGGCTACTCCGCGTTCGTGCTCTGCCGCGAGTGCGGAGAGAGCGTGCAATGCAAAAACTGCGCTATCTGCATGACCTATCACAAGCGTGAACACCGCTTGATGTGCCACTACTGCGGCTACACGCGGCCCGCACCTCGCACTTGTCCCAAATGCGGCAGCGAGTTTGTCCAGTATCTCGGGACGGGCTCAGAGAAGCTGGAGCACATCCTGCACGGGATGTTTCCGCAGGCGCGCATTGCGCGACTCGACCGCGACACCGTCCGCGGCCGCGACGATTTCGAGCGCATGTTGAACGCCCTGCATGCGGGGGAAATCGATCTGCTGGTAGGTACGCAGATGATTGCCAAGGGGCACGACGTTGCCAACGTTACGCTGGTTGGCGTCGTCGGTTCGGACGCCGCTCTTAGCTTTCCTGACTTTCGCGCCGCTGAGCGCACGTTCCAGTTGCTTACTCAGGTCTCGGGACGCGCCGGCCGCGGCGATACCCCTGGCAAAGTTGTCCTGCAAACCTTCTTCCCCGACCATTACGCCATCCAGTTTGCCGCCGCGCACGATTACCACGGCTTCTACGAAAAAGAGATTCGCTTCCGCAGTTGGATGCACTACCCGCCGTTCAACGCCGTCAGCAACGTGCTGGTGCGCAGCAGCAAGCTCGATGAAGCGCTAACCTGGTCGGGCATCCTGGGAAAATGGTTTGAAGCGACGCGCTTAACGGGAATAAGGGTCATGGGACCCGCAGCCGCGGTCATCGTGCGGCTGAAGACCGAGTACCGTTATCACTTCTTGTTGAAGTCGGCTAGCCGGGAGCGGATGAACGCCGCGCTGCGTTCCATGTTGGCGTATGCAGACACGCAGAAAATCCCTCGCAACAATGTGGTGGTGGATGTGGATGCGCTGTCGTTGATTTAGTGCGTTTGCTGATCCCGGACGCTCCTATCCCTTCCACGCATCTAGCGCCTTGCGCACCATAACCAACTGCCCCAGATGGTAGGCGCCATGATCAGCGGCCAGCAGAATCTCGCGCAGCAGCGTCTGGCCATCCCCGTGCTGTAGGGGCTTGAACAGGTCATTCGCAGGATCCTTCACCAAGTCACGCAATGCTTCCTGCATGCTGAGAATCGAGTTCACGCTTTCATTCCAGGCTTTGTCACTTGGCGGAGCAGCGGCCTTGGGCCAGTAGCCCTCTGGCCATTTTGGCGATTTGTGTTTGGCGTTACGACTGAACTCGAGAATGTCCCACAAGGCGAGACGGATGTGTTCCAGCAGTTGCCAGGCGGAATGTGGCAGTCCCTTAGGTATCTCACCGCGTAGTTTGGCTGGGAAGTCGGTCACCGCCGCGCTCAAGTCCGCGTGGGCTTCATTCCAGTCAAGCGTTTTCGCCAGCTGCTGACGGAGAAGTTGGTCGTGTTCCATAGGACCTCGCCAGGAATATCGTTGTTGGTCTGATGTGAATCGCGGCCCAGCGGATGGTAATTTCGCGCCCTTGCGACGAGCAAATAGTTAGAGCCGAAGACGAACACCAAGCCAGCACTTTATTGCGTCCACATTTCCCCTTGGAATTCCGGCATGCAGGTTTATGATACGAACGAAGTACCCGACTGCGCCCTATGGCTTTTCAATTCAAGCGCGATGTTTTCTGGGAGCAATTTTCGGCCAAATTCGGCCCAATTGCGCAAGACCCGACTTCGGGCCTGAACTTTGTCCTCGATCAAATCGGGCAGGATACGACGAACTGGAAGAACGTCAACGAGATTGCGTATGCCTTGGCGACTTTCGCCTGGGAGACGGCACACACCTTCCAACCGATTTACGAGAAAGGTCCACCACCTTATTTTTCGAAATACGATCCCGGTACGCAACTGGGCCAGAATTTGGGCAACACCCAGCCGGGCGATGGCTTCCTGTTCCGCGGGCGAGGCTACGTGCAACTCACTGGCCGAGCCAATTACCAAAGCGTAGGACAGTTCTTGAAAGTGGACCTCATTGGCAATCCTGACCAGGCACTACAGCCCGCTTTGGCGTACAAGATCGCAGCTAATGGCATGACTTTGGGTTGGTTTACCGGTCGCCGCCTGAGCCAGTTCATTCCAACCGGCGGCGGCGCAGACTATTTGAACGCGCGCAAGATCATCAATCGTCTTGATCGCGCCGCCGATATCGCGGCCATCGCGCAGAACTTTCAATTGGTGTTGACGGCGGCGCAGACGAGCCAACCGGCCGCTGCTACAGCCACTGGATCGGCGAACCAGTAGTGATAAGGCTACCTAACTACCGATTTTTCTTCTGCGCCGCTGCTGCAGGACTTCGGCAGCGTCAGGATTTACCAACACCGTGAATCCATTGTGGCGGACGTGGTGGTCCCAAGGCACCAGGACAGCCCGTTCGCCTTCGATGCAACCACCCAGCACGCGTCCCAAGCTCAGCAGCGAACGGCTGCCGCACACTTCGCAGGTTTCGCCTACGCTATTGCTGATGATCTCGCAGTCGGCGCAGAGCACCGCTTCTAGCAGAGCGACCGAATTCAGGTCCTGCGTCCATTTGTGGCCGTTATCCATAACCGAATCTCTGCTGTAACCGTAGCCGTCGCCAGGCAAGTGGGGAAGTACCTTTGTAGAGAACGGAAGCAGGAGAGTAAATGGCCGCATCCACGCCGGCAAGGGCCGAAAGGAAGTGCAGTTTCGGATTGTCAGCGGAAGCCCCGTCGCTATTTCGGCTAACCCGCGGAAGAGGTCGGCGGCAGCAGGTTATGATTAAGCGCAAACAACGCCAGCTCCAGGCGGTTACCCACTCCCAACTTGTTGAAGATGTTAGTGAGATGGCGCTTGACAGTTTCTTCGCTAATTCCGAACGTCACCGCTATGTGCTTATTTGTTGAACCCTCGGTGATCAAGGTGACGACCTCAAGCTCGCGGGCAGTCAGACCGAAGGTCTTGCGCGAAGGAGGAGCCGTCTGTGCCGCCAGGTCACGCAGCACCTGCACCAGGTTCTGCACCGGACGTCCCTCCAGCCAGTATTGGCCTTGCATCACGGCGTGAATACATGCCGACAGATGCTCTACGACTGCGTCTTTCAAGACCACGCCGCGCGCGCCAAGTTGAAGTGCCTCTAGAATTTGGCGCTTGTCGACCAGTCCGGTAAGAACGATGGTGCGCGTGGAGGTCGTCTCGGTAGTAAGTTCGCGCAGGGCGTCCATGCCCGGCATCTTGGGCATGGCCAGATCCAGGAGCAGAATGTCAGGCCGATAGGAGCGCACCATGTGCAGCGCCTCGACGCCGTCCTTGGCCTCCGCCACGATCTGCATGTGGGAATCGGCCTGCAGCATGTTTCGTAGGCCGATGCGCACCACCGGATGATCGTCGGCAATTAAGACCTTGATGGGTACCACAGCTGCTTTTGGCATAATGTTCGCAGGTGATCTCTCTAGGCGGCCGATCCCTTGGCCGAAACTACGTCGGGGCCGAGTCTCTTCACGAATTCCGCCTCCAGGGCATCGAGCGTGGCTGAGGTCTGCTCGAGCATCCTTTCAGTTTGACGGAAGTCGCTGTTTTTCCCCATGGCCTCGAGGTCAGCGCAACAGCGTGTCACCCCAACCGCTCCCATGATCAAGCTGCTGCCTTTCAGATAATGGGCCCGCTCGCGCAAATCGCCCGCCTGCTTCGAGGCAAATGCGCTGCGCATCTCCACCAGATTTCGTCGAGCTTCCGCCAAGTAATCGCGGCACAACGCCACGAACTCCGCGGGCTTCGAGGCCATTGCCTGTTGCAATCGCTCAAACACATCAGAGGCTATCAGTTTGTCAGTCACGAGCTCGTTCTGGCTGCCTACGCCGTCTACATTGCAACATAGTTAATCCCTCCGCGCGGCTCCCGTCAAGGCCGGATTGTTGAATCGGTTCCCAGTTGCAGGGTGACGAGCCGAAACGCAAGGAAAGGCTCACTACGTCGCGTACCCGGCCGGGAGAATTTCAAGCAGGACGGGTTGTTTCAGAAGGAACGCTGTTGGAACGAGGAACTGAAGCTACTTCCCGCCGCGGTAGACTATCTTCAGCTTGTCAGCCTCAAGAATGCGAGCTATCTGGTTACGGGCGTGGACGGCCCATGGGCCGGCGCCATCAAGCTTCAGATAAGCCTTCCAGTGGGGAAGCGCTTGCCGCGGCTGACGCAGACGCTCGTAAGCGAGCGCCAGATTGTAATGGGCGTCGGCGTAAGTCGGGGCCAGCCGAATGGCGGTGGTGTAGGCAGCAACTGCTTCTCCAATGCGCCCCGTCTCATCTAGCACGTTGCCCAGGTCGAAGTAAGCCAGAGCATACCGTGGGTCAGCTTCGACCGCCTGCCGATAATGCTTCTCCGCGGACACAAAATCCTGTCGGTTGTAAAACAGGGTGCCCAGGTTGATATGCGCGGGAGCATGATCAGGCTCAGCTTCCAGTACTTGCAGATAGGTCTGGATGGCCTCGTCGTGGGTGCTGGGATGTTCTTCCAGGGCCACGCCCCGGGCAAAGAGATCGCCCGCGTTGTCGTAGGTGGCGATCGGCTTGACCTTGACGGAAGAGACCAGCATTCCGGTGGCGCCAAAATCCAACACGAACTGGCCCGCAATAGGCTCCATCGAATGACCATCGTGACGGTAGGCGACGCGCGAGCCGACACTGAATGCGCTGGCTTCGAGGAAAGGATTCTCCATTCCCGCAACCTGCTTCTGCATGGCGCGCAAAGACTCGCGAATGGCTGCAGGACGCACCCGTTTGGCGCGCAGGTCGCGCACCTTGGTGAGCTGCAGCAGATCGAAGAAGGTGAAAGTGTCGGAAATCGGGACGAGACCTGCTTTTTGCCAGCCAGCCAGCTGGTTGGCCGAGATGTGCAGGATGCGAAGTACGTCCGCTCGACAGAATCGGTTCATGTAGGCTCGGCCAGGATCGCCGCAGAGCTTGCTATGATTATCGGCGGAAGCGAATTCCGGCGCAAGTGGAAAAGGGCGCAAACCAGTGGAAAACAGGGCCTTGCGTCCCTTTACGGTTTTGGTAACCCCCAAGTACAATCGAGTGAAGGCCGACGTAGCTCAGTTGGTAGAGCAGTCGATTCGTAATCGACAGGTCATCGGTTCAAGTCCGATCGTCGGCTCCAGATTTTCCTACCACTTTGTTGACGCTGCCAACCTCCTGCAACCCGAGTTCTCGCGAGGGGGCGTTATTAAAGTTACTTACGTGGGCTCCGCGCTCTCAACCGCCGGGTGGCTTACATGGGCTTTCCTGGCCGGGGCCGTCGTAATGACAATCACGCTGACGAGCACCAGGAGCGCTCCCAGCAGGGTTCGCGGACCCATCGCCTCGCCGCCCAGGAAATATCCCAGCGCCACCGCCACCACAGGGTTGACGTAGGCATAGGTACCAACCTTGGTCGGAGATTCATGATGGATGAGCCAAACATATGCGGTGAACGCGACAATGGACCCAGCGACGACCAGGTAGGCGAGGGCGATCCAGGCTCCGCGTGAAACCGTCTGGGGATGAAATTCGCGAAACTCTCCCAGGGCACCCGCCGTCAATGTAAGCAACACGCCGCCACTGAGCATCTGCGCGGCCGAACTCATGGGCTTCGAAGCGGGCATCGGGAGCTTGCGCATGAGCGCGGACGCCACTGACCAGCTAATCGCGGCCACGAGCAGCGCAATTGCACCCGAAGTGTCAATGGGCCTTTCGCCGAGCCCGAGGGACCGGCTGGTCAGCACTACAACTCCGCCAATCCCGACCAAGAGTGCGAATGCCAGTCGGCCCGTCAGGGTCTGTGTCCGCAGAAAGAGAATTTCAGAGAGTGCCATGAACACCGGGATGGTGGCCATCATGACTGCGGCGATTCCCGATGGCACCCGTTGTTCTGCCCAGAAAAGGAGTCCGTAGTCGAGGACGAAAATCAGGACCGACAGCAGCGCCGCCGCGGCCCATTGACGCGCGGTAGGCGACGCCGCACCTTTGGCACGCATCCAGGCGTACAGCACGATTCCCGCCAGCAGGAATCGCATTCCGGCGAGTAGAAACGGTGGAACTTCTCGCACACCCACGCGAATCGCCAGAAATGTCGAGCCCCAAACGAAATAGATGATGCCGAATGCGAGGAGGACCTTCCATGTGGATGGCTTGCGGTTTTCCATGGGCGCCTCCGGCAAAAGGAACGTACAGCCAAAGTCACTTCAATAGATCACCGCAGAGGATCGGCGGACACAGGGTTTGGCTATAAGAAGTCTTTATGGGGCGAGAAGGTTTTGCTTATCAGGCGCCCGCGCCACAGCCCGGCATACATGGGCAAAACTAGTGTGATGGCCCTATCGTGAGCTCGGCTTCGCCAGCGATGTCGGGGACAACAACGTGGATGGCATGCTGGGTCGCGTCGTACGAGGTCTTCAGCGCGGACGATCCGTTCGACAACTTCGCATCCGCATGCGACGATGGCCAGTCGTAGACCACAACATCCATCGTCTTCCACCACGGTGCATACGAGCCCTGGCGCGCGCCGAAGTGTACGCTCATCGTATTCCCACTAGCCTGACAAGAAAACATCTGGCGGAGGAACTCTCCCTGCTGATAACGGAAGGTGTGACCGTCATCGAGATAGATTGACCCAGCACACTGTTCGCCGGGATAGACCCTTAGTTCAAGCGGACCCTTGGGGGTTTCGTCGGTGCTCTCGATCAGCGGCTGGAGTGGCAGGATGCTTCCGCCACGGACAAACACGGGCAGGGTATCGAGCACGGGGTGAATCCTCGCGTGATTGGGGAAGACGGCTCCCGGTCCTGCTTGGTCAATGTCAATGATCGAAGGTTTTGGCGGGGTCGTGGCAGTCTTAAGGCCGGTCCAGAAGTCATACCAAGAACCTTTGGGGAATGAAGCTGTGTAGTCATCGAGTGTTTCGCCGAATGGTTGCGGAGCAACCAGCAGGCTAGGGCCAAGGAAGAATTCTGAATCGAGCGCGCCAAAGCCGGCAATGTTTTCGGGAAATTCGAGAAACACCGGCCGTACCAGCGGCAAACCGGTGCGCGAGGATTCATCGGCAAGGGTGTAGACGTAGGGCAGCAAGCGATACCGAGTTTCAATGTATCGGCGGCGGATGGCTTCCTGTTGCGGACCGCCGACCCAGACCTCGTGTGGCATTGTGCCTACACTAGCGTGGTCGCGAAAGAGGGGCCCGAAGGCTCCGACTTCAAGCCAGCGAGTCAGAAGTTCAGGTGATGGCGAACTGCCAAATCCGCCGATGTCAGCACCCACAAACGAAATACCGCTGATGCCCAGGTTGAGCTGCATCTGGGTCGCAAGACGAAGCTGATTCCACGTAGCCGCATTGTCTCCTGTCCAGGTAAAACCATAACGCTGGCCGCCCGCGAAGGTGGCGCGAGTAAGAACGAACGGACGCTCGCCGGGACGCAGTTTTAGCAGTCCTTCGTAAGTAGCGCGCGCGTTCTCCAGGCCGAGGATATTGTGAATCTCGGCGTGGGTGGCGGAGCGGCTAGTGAAGCCGGGTTCTTCGATGCGATGGACCGAGTCGAGCGGCATGGTGAAGGCGGGCCCGCTAAAAACCGAGGGCTCGTTCATGTCGTTCCAAAATCCGGCGACTCCGTCATCGACAAATTGCTTGTAGAGATTGCCCCACCATGCGCGCGTCTGTGCGCGAGTGAAGTCGGGAAAGACCGCGGGACCGGGCCAAACTACGCCCACATACTCGCTGCCGTCAGGATTCCTCGCGAAATGGTCTCCGGCATGGCCCGTGTCGTATGGTTCGTAGCCCTGATTGGCTACATGAGCTATGTGCAGATCTGTGATGACGACAAGGTGGAAGTGTTGATTGCGCAAGTCTGACACCAGGCCAGGAAAATTTGGGAAGGTGCTGGGATTAACCGTGAACGGCCGATTTTTGAACTGGTAGTCGATGTCAAGGTAGAGCACATCCGACGGAATCTTGTCGGTGCGAAGGCGATTGGCAACCACGCGAACTTGCGATTCCGGGGTGTAGCTGTACCGTGACTGCTGAAAGCCCAGCGCCCAGAGTGGCGGCAACGGCGGCGTCCCGGTGAGATAAGCGTATCCTTCCACAACCTGTTTGGGCGTCGGTCCATAGATGACGTAGTAATCGAGCGGGCCGCCTTCGGCCCCGAAGGAATAGCTGTCACGCGCCTGCTTGCCGAAGTCGAAGCAGGTGCGCCAGGTGTTGTCGAGAAAAACTCCATAGCTGCGCCTGGTATTAATTCCCAGGAAGAATGGAATGCTTTTGTAGAGCGGGTCGGTCGATTCCTGAGGTCCCACGTCGGTGTTCCACAGCGTGTAGGCCTGTTCTCTGCGATCGAAGGAACCCGTCTTGTCGCCTAGGCCGAAGTAGTGTTCGTCGGCGGGCATCTCCTTATAAACCGAGAAACCGCCAAGCTGGAATCGCGTCGAACGGCCAACGGCATCAGCGGAAATGATATTGCCTGCGAGGTCGCGAACCACTAGGCGCAGCGGGTTGCGCTCAACCCGCACGTCGAGCACAGCCGTTCGAAATCCTACGGAAGCAGCATCCTGAATCGGCTGCACGTCGACCGACTTGCTGCGTGCTGCCGGAAGGACTGCCCAGGAAGCATCTTCGGGTAGAGTGCCATTCGCGGATATGCGCACGCGGACGATGTCATCTCGCAAGGCCGTGATGCGTAGCATCGCTGCACCGGAGTGAATCTCAATACCGTCACGCAACGGTTGTGAACTGGTCACTGCTTCGAGAGTAGTCCCGGACTGCGAGGCAGCCGCAGTTCCGGCAAGCAGAAAGAAGGTTAAGGTAACGCTTACTGCGAAGAATGAAACCAGGGACTTGGGGCCGATAAAGCTCATAACAGATCTGCTCCGGAACGCAAGCTAATGGGGGAACATCATAGCAGCCAGCACGAGATTGCCGGTTGCGAGCAGTCAGGATCGCTTTTCAAGCAGCGCCGTTCGAATTGTTCTTAGCAGGTCGGCGCGTGTGAAGGGTTTTTCAAGCAAAGTTATGGCTTCGCTCAATCCACGGTCCATAACGAGTTCGCCGGTATAGCCCGACATGTAGAGGAACTTAGTTTCAGGATGCGAATCCATGAGGCGCAGCACAAGCTCAGGGCCGCTAACGCCTGGCATGACCACATCGGTCAACACCAGGTCGAGCGGAGCCTGCTGCGCTGCGGCCCGCTGCAAAGCTGACTTTCCGTCTTCCGCTTCGAGTACGGTATAGCCTTGGTCCTGGAGAATACGGGAGCTGAGCCGGCGCATGACCGGATCGTCTTCCACCAGCAGAATGGTGGTCCCTTCGCCTCGTGGAAACGCCGTCTCCTCTTCGAGCGCGCGATCCAGTCCTGCCTTCTCGTCCGCACAAGGCAGGTAAACCTTGAAGGTGGTTCCGTGCCCCGGTTCACTGTAAACCCAAATATGGCCGCCGCTTTGCTGCACAATGCCATACACCGTCGCAAGCCCCAAGCCGGTTCCTTTGCCGACGTCCTTGGTCGTGAAGAAAGGCTCGAAGATGCGGGACACAGTGTCGGCATCCATCCCGTATCCGTTGTCACTCACGGCGAGCATTACGTAACGGCCAGGCTTCATCGGTGGATGCTGGCGCACGAAGGCCTCGTCGAAGTCCACCGTGGCCGTCTCGATAACAAACTTGCCGCCCTGCGGCATGGCATCACGAGAATTCACCGCGAGATTTAGCACAATCTGATCAAGCTGGCCGGGATCGGCCTCAACAAATGCGGAATCTGACCGCGGAGCGAGAACAACTTTTACGTCGTCTCCCATGAGGGGACGCAGAAGCTTGGAGACGTCTTGCAGGCGCTGGTTCAAATCCAGCACTCGCGGTTGGACGGGTTGCTTACGGCTGAAGGCAAGTAACTGCCGTGTAAGCGATGCGCCGCGCTTAGAGGCATCGCGGATGTGGCCGAGGAGTTCCACGGGCAGAGCTTCATTACTGATGTGCGACCGAAGAAGGTCCGCACAAGCGATGATGATGCCCAGAATATTGTTAAAGTCGTGGGCCACCCCGCCTGCGAGCCGCCCTACCGCTTCCATCTTCTGCGCCTGGCGAAGCTGGTCCTCAGCTCTCTTCTGCGCGGTAACGTCGCGCGCGATGGTCGAAGCTCCTACGATTTCACCTTCGGGGTTACGAATGGGTGAGGCCGAGATCGATATGTTCAAGTGCTTTCCGTCCTTGGTTACGCGAACGGTTTCGAAATGCTCAACCGGCTTGCCATCACGAATGCTCTCCAGGATTTTGGGAATTTCGTCCTGACGATCGGGCGGCGCCAGCAGGGCGATGGGCCGCCCGATTACCTCGTCGGCTTGGTAGCCGTAGATACGTTCCGCTCCCTTGTTCCAGGTGGTGATGATTCCGTCGAGATCTTTGCCGATGACGGCGTCCTGGGAGGAATCGACGATCAAGGCGAGGCGGTTCTGATAATCCCAGAGTTGCCGGTCTTTGCGGCGGCCCAGCTCTTCGCTGGCGCGCATCAGTTCCTCTTCAATTCGTTTCCGGTCGCTCACGTCACGGATCGCGCTGAGTATCACGATTCCGTTTTCGATCGGTACCGGACTGAGACTGATTTCAACCGGAAACTCGGAGGCGTCCTTGCGCCTTCCACGAAGATCCAATCCTATTCCCATGCGCCGGGTCTTAGGGTTTTCTGCGAAGTGCTGGCGATGATGGTGATGCTGCTCGCGCTGGCTCTCGGGGACGAGAATTTCGATGCGTTGCCCAACCAGTTCTTGCCGCGTGTATCCGAATAGGCTTTCGGTTTGCGAGTTGACCTGGAGAATGACTCCAGCCTGATTCACCGCCACGATTGCGTCGGGAATGGCTTCCAGGAGGCTGGATGATAGAAGCGTCTCAGCCACATCGTGCAGCGCCGAATTGACATCCGATCCGGCAGAACGGCTGGAAGCACTCATATTCCCATCCCAAGCAAACCAACTCTAGCCTATTAGGGCGCTAATTGCATTACTGAAGCTCGGCATACTCGGTTTTGGCTTGGATCAGGATTGGAACGTCGCAGTTAGCATCCACTACGCACCCTGATTAGGCCGCGATGTTGGCCGGATCATACATCGCGCGTATCGTCTTAACCCTTGACCGTCATCAAGCGTGAGAGTGCGGTAAGGCTCCCGCCCTCTCTTCAAGCTCCGCCCAGCGTGCGTAGAGTGCGTCCAGTTTCTTTTGCGCCGCTTCCATCTCGCCGTGCGCCGCAATGAGTTTAGGACCGTCGCTGGCAATAGCAGGATTTTCCAGTTCGGCACGCCTGGCTTGTAGCGCCTGTTCGGCTTCGGCAATACGTTGCTCGATGGTGGCGTATTCCCTGGCCTCCAGGTAGGAGAGCTTTCTTTTGGCCTGCACCGGCGGCTCTGAGATGGCGGGAACAGGTTTCTTCGCTGGGGCATCCATGTCTAAAGGGGCCGTCTTACGATCCGACTGCCACGCTTCCCATTGCCCATAATCAGCGAAGCTTTCCGCGCCGCCCTGGCCATTCAAACCGAGCACGACAGTTGACACGCGATCCAACAGGTAGCGATCATGCGTCACCAGGACCAGCGATCCCCGAAACTCGAGCAAACTTTCTTCCAAAATCTCCAGCGTTGGGATGTCGAGGTCGTTAGTGGGCTCATCCAGCAGGAGAACATCCGCAGGCTGGAGCATGAGTTGAGCGATGAGCACGCGGGCCCGTTCCCCGCCCGATAGCCGCTCCACCGGCTGATTCAATTGTTCGCTGGTAAACAGGAACTTCGCGGCCCAGGAGGCCACGTGAATGACGCGGTCCTGATAGATAACCGAATCCCCCTCCGGAGCCAGCGCCCGGCGCAGCGTCATCTGGGTGTCAAGCTGGCGGCTCTGGTCGAAATACACAATGCGCAACCATTCCGCGCGACGAATTCCCCCCGCGGTCGGCTCCCATTCACCGAGCAGCAAGCGCAGGAGGCTCGTCTTGCCGCTGCCGTTCGGTCCCACCAAGCCGACCCGCATCCCGGCCGACACAATGAAGCTGAGTCGCTCAAATAGCGCTCGCCCCCCGATTTCAAAGGTGACATCCTGAAGTTCGATCAGACGCTTGGTCCTTCGATCGGTCGCCGAGAAATCAATCTGTGCGGATTCGCTTCGACTTCTGGCATTTAAGTCGGCAAGTTCGTCCATCAATTCGCCGGCCTTATCGATGCGGGCCTTGGACTTTCGAGTACGGGCTTTCGCTCCCCGCCGTAGCCACTCGATCTCTGAGTGCACGAGATTTTCCAGAGCTTCCTGGCGCTTGGCCTGGGCACGCAGAAATTCCTCTTTCTTTTCCAGAAAGGTACGGTAATTTCCGTGCACGCGTAGCAGCCCATCGGGATACAGCCGATTGAGTTCAGCCATCGCGGTGGCTACATTTTCCAGGAAATAACGATCGTGGCTCACCACCACGCAGGCAAATGCCGCTTGCTCCAGCAAAGTTTCGAGCCACTCGATTCCGTCGAGATCCAAATGATTGGTGGGCTCGTCGAGCAGCAGAACGTCAGGCGCCTGGACCAGCGCCTCGACGATGGCCAGACGCTTCTGCCATCCGCCGGACAAAGAGGCCGCCTCCGCTTCAACATCCTCGAAGCCTGCCCGACCGAGGGTCTCCGCAAACTGAGACCCATGCTCCGAGTCTGGCACAGCGGAACGCCGCAATGCTTTTTCGACTACGGAACGTACGGTGTCTCCTGGTCTGAACTTCGAGTCCTGCTCGACGTAGCTGAGGCGCACGCGCTTACGGATGGCTAACTCGCCATCATCGAGCCCTTCGCTGCCGGCGAGAATCCGCAGCAAGGTGGATTTCCCCGAGCCATTCGGCCCTATCAGCCCAATGCGGTCGCCCTCGGAAATCGTGAAAGAAATATCACGAAATAGGGGCTCCGCTCCGAAAGCCTTCGAGATGTTTTGCGCATTGATGATCGGCGGCAACGGACGCGTCCCCCAATAAGCTCTAATCTTGAGATTATCAGGAAACGCATGCCAGGCCGATGGGTCCGCTCTAAGCGCGCCCGCTACTTGGACTGCGCTTCGGCGCGAGACTTTAGGAAAACGTCCACGTTAGTCTTGTCCACCAACGACACACCCGTGTCCACGAAGGCGGGGACGGGCGCGAAGGAATTGACCGAGTAATCCGTTTTCAGGTCGATCGGATAATGATGAATATCGTCCAACGCCTTTAATCCGTAGTAAGCCATGGTGTAAGGCTTCTGAGAAATTGTAGAGTCAATCACGCCGTCTTTGATAAGGTTCAGGGTTGTTTCGTCCACGTCCATGGCGATGATCGTGCGGTCGGTAGCGTTCTCCCGCTTGATCGCCTCAGCAACATCCTTTCCTGAAGACGCCTCAAGGCAGATGAATGCGTCCACTTTTTCCGCGGTCTTCTCTCTAAGGTAATGCGTGGTTCTATCGAAGGCGTTGCCGGAGTCGCCCTTAATATTGAATACCTCAACAATCTTGATGCCCGGGTGGTCGGCAAATACATCCTTGTAGCCTTTGAGACGCTGTTCCATATTCGGCTGGGGCATGGTGTAAAAGACGACGCTTCCTTTGCCATGCAGTTTGTCAACGACTCTGGCTCCGCCAAGACGGCCCGCTTCCAGATTGTTGGTTCCGATGAAGTAAAGCCGGCGGCTGTCGGGCGCGTCGGAGTCGATGGTGATGACGGGGATGCCGGCGTTCATAGCGGCGTCAATCTCCGGCTTCATTATGGCGGCATCGGCCACCGATACCAGAAGCCCGGAAGGCTTGATGGCGACGGCGTCGTGGAATTCTTTGGCCTCGGCTTGGGGATCATACGTTTCGGGGCCGCGGACGTCGATCTTTACCCCATACTGTGCCCCGGCTTTGGCAAGGCCGGCAGCAGCGGTCTGCCAGTAAGGCAATTTGGAATTGACCGTAACCAGGATGTAGCGTTCCGAGTTGTCGTGACGCGAACACCCCAGGAGAAGAGACATCGTCACAACGATTGACGTCAGGAGCAGACACCGCACAGCAGCTTTCATAGTCGCCTCGTTGGTGAAGAGTTCGGGCGCAAGACGAGTTGCCACCGCAACCATGGCGACGGTGACGAAACATCCTACCTGGCAAAGCCGGATTGTAACTCCAGGAATGAGGCGTGGGAACCGAATTTTCGGGGAACGCACTGCCGGTCTAGCTTGGCGGCGGAAGGAATTCGTGGGATGATTCGTGGAGAACAGCAGGAGCGGTGGCATGAAAACTCGAATTGTCATGTGGGCCAGTGCTGGTTTTCTAATTGCGGGATTCTGGGCACTCTATTTCTTGCCCACGGCCCCAGCACCGGCTTCAGCCGATATGATCTGGATCCTTGCCCGGCTAACCTGCCCGATTGCGTTTGTCAGCTCTTATTTCCACGTTCCGATTGGAATCTATGAGGTTTTTGTTGCGAATGCTGCCACGTATGCATTGGTCGGGTTGGCCGTGGAAACCCTGCGGCGACAGCTAGGTCAGGCAAGAGAGCTCAAACCGGCATACTCCGCAGTCACCCTTTCTTGACTCTCTTTGGGCCGCGCCCTAGTATCCGAAGCAAGCATGCATTCGGTCCCAGGTCATCGTTCCTTCTGGCGGTCCATTGCCCGAACAGTCTTCCTGCTCTACATATTGCCGCTGGCGAACATCGCATTCTCGCAGCCGGCCGCAAAGCCGGCATCCCCGCCAAAGCAACCGATTGCCAACTTCGTCGATATCGCGGAGAGGGCTGGTCTGACAGCGTCCGAGATCTTCGGTGGTCTCGACAGTAAGAAATACATCATCGAAACCACGGGCACCGGCGTCGCCATCTTCGACTACGACAACGACGGCTGGCCCGACATCTTTATCGTCAACGGCACCACCCTGGAAGCGGGGAAGACCGGCAAGCCGGCGACCAATCATCTCTACCACAACAACCACGACGGCACCTTCACCGACGTGACGAAGCAAGCAGGTCTTGCAGACGCGACCGGCTGGGGGCAGGGCGTCTGCGTCGGTGATTACGACAACGATGGCTGGGAAGATCTGTACATCACCTACTACGGCAAGAACCGCCTGTACCACAACGATCACGGTGTCTTTACCGATGTAACCGACAAGGCAGGCGTCGGTGGATCGGGCAAAGCGTGGGGCAGCGGCTGCGCTTTCGTTGACTACGATCGCGACGGCAAACTCGATCTCATCGTCGCGAATTATGTGGACTTCGATCTCTCGACCGCACCCGCTCCCGGAGATCGCCCGTCGTGTATCTGGAAGGGGGCACCGGTGATGTGTGGCCCCAGAGGACTGCCGCCGGCAAAAAATATTCTCTATCACAATCGCGGCGACGGCACCTTCGAGGACGTCACCACCAAGGCCCACATCGACCGGACGAACGGCCACTACGCGCTCAGTATCTCCACTCTCGATTATGACGATGACGGCTGGCCCGATATTTTTATTGCGTGCGACAGCACAGCCAGCATTTTGTACCACAACAATCGCGACGGCACGTTCACCGATGTCGCGGTGACCGCGGGAGCGGCATTTAACGAAGATGGACGCGCCCAGGCGGGCATGGGTTCGACCGTGGCGGACTACGATGGCGACGGCCGGCTCGACATCTTCAAGACCAACTTCTCCGACGACACCTCGACCTTGCTGCACAATGACAAAGCTGGAACCTTCACCGATACCACGACCGCAGCGGGCCTGGGCCTGAATACCAAGTATCTGGGCTGGGGGACGATGTTCTTCGATTTCGACAACGACGGCTGGCCTGATCTGCTGCTGGTGAACGGCCACGTCTATCCCGAGGTCGACAAGTTTCACCTGGGCAGCGACTTCAAGGAGCCGCGGCTGTTGTATCACAACAACGGCAACGGCACGTTCACCGATATTTCCGATTCGGCAGGAACTGGCATCACCACGCCCTCGTCATCGCGCGGACTTGCCGTGGGCGATTTGTGGAACGATGGACGAATGTCGGCCGTCATCAGCAATATGAACGCGCGGCCCAGCCTGCTGGAGAACCAGATCAGGTATCCGAACCACTGGATCGCGTTCAAGACGATCGGCACCAACTCCAATCGCGACGGCATCGGCGCGCGGATTACGGTCAAAGCGGGAAAGCGGCTGCTGGTGGATGAAGTGCGCAGCGGATCGAGTTACGTTTCCAACAGCGACATGCGGGTGCACTTCGGACTGGGCACTTCGGCGAAGGTTGACTCGGTTGAGGTGCGCTGGCCCAGCGGGCTGACCGAGCGGTTTGAGAATCTCGCGGTGGACAAGATCAATGAGGTGAAGGAAGGAAGCGGCGTCGTGATTAAGAATGAGGCGGTTAAGAAGCCGTAGCTGTGGATCCGAGCGATCGGTGCGAAAGCCCCGCCCTAGCCAAGCTCAGGCTAGAACGGGGCGTCCTGAAGTCATCGTTATTGGGTTGGTGGAGTCGTGTATTGACACTGCGTTTTCTGACCGAACTTGCTTAGGTCAACGGTCTGAAACTGCACGTTAGTGGGATTGAAATAATCCATGGTGCCGTCGGGGAATTGGGTGCCTTTCGGAGGAGCGACCGGTTGGGCCGGCGGGGACCAATCGGTCGGCATGGTGAAAGCGAAGCCATAGCAGCCCGCTTCGGGACAGTCGGGATCCTTCGGACCCCAGCTGCAGACTTCGTCATCTTTGCAACTCCCGCCGAGAGCTATGGTGCAGCCACAAGTCTTAGTCCCGTCTGCGGCGACTTTTATCCCACAGTAGCTTGAGGGCTGGCAAGCATCACTGAACTCGGCTTGGAATTCCTTCGCAATCGAACTCTTGCTCAGATCCACGGTTACGGTCAGCACATTCTTGTCTCGGTAGTACTGCGGATTGATCCAAGGTGCTCCGGCGGGGATGGGATTGAACATATAGGTGTCGGTGTCGAAGGTGCCGCGAACCGGAACTACCTTCCATTTGCCGGTTTCATCGTTTGGTCCCAGGTAAATGTCGAAGGTCAGCTGCGTCGAAGCTTTGCCATAGATGAAATACACATAGTAAGTCTGACCTCCCTGGAAGACCGAAACGCCATGTTCGGAAGCCGGGTTAGAGGCGAGGCACATGCCCTGCGCATCACAGTTGTTGCTGGTGTCGATGTAGTAGTAACCGTGATTGAGGGTGAGCGTACTTCGCTGCCCCGAGTCCTGGCCCAGCATTAAGGCACGCGGTTTGGGGGGCGGAAACAACAAGAGTTCGTCTTTGGTCAAGTATTGGCGATACAGGGGCACGCCAAAGGTTTGCGGCGTAGCGCCCTGGTGAGTCCAATACGCGGGTCCGGTGACCGGATCACCCTGTATGCACTCGTAGGGATAGGAACACTGCATGTCCTGATTGGGAGGCGGACAGGCCCTAGTTCCGGGATAAAATCCGATCGCGCAGCCGGCGATGATTCCGGTCGTTACATACTCATAGGGACTGGTCTTGGCGGTTCCCGGAGGCCCCTTTCCATCGGCAATACTGGCGTGCTTGTCTGAAGCGCATTCCACGTCTTCAAGCGGAGCGTTGAAGAAAGGATCTTCGTTGACCGAGATGGTCTCCCGGCCCGTGGTCATCGTGGGTTGCATCTCGGAGGCAACCAAGCCAGTCAGCGCTCCGTCACCGCCGGGCACGTTCATGCCCATGGCATTCTTGGTATCGGGTACGCCATCGTTCAGGACCGTCTGCCGGTCAATATCGGTGAAATTGTTGAACATGCCCGGTGAGTCATTACCCGGACAGTAGCGCGTATGGATTGCATCCGAGTCCGGCATGTAGGGCCAGGTATTGGGTACGAAGAGCGGCTCGATCAAGAAGTGCCGGATGTTGGCATTCCGGAACATCAGGTTCAAAGAGTGAAAGGCAGGCGGGTAATAGAATCCGTTTGGCTGTTTCCACGCAATGGCGGCGTTAGGGAGGTAGCAGGTATTGTTGGCATCCTTGGGGACGCCATCCACAAAGAACGCCCGATACATCCATTTGCCAGGGCTGCTGCCTGTCATCAGCGTCGGATAAACGTCCAGGTAAGCGTTCGACTGCTGGAAGGCCGGTCCATCGTAAACGCTGAACAGGCGCTCGCCGGGGAAGGGATTCACCTGAATACTGATGGCATCCGCGGTCGAGAGGCAGTAACCACGATCCGCCTGATTACTACAAGTTAACCCAGTTTTCGGATTGAACGGGCCGGCCTCGGAAGCATAGCCGTTGGTCGGAAAGCCATCACTTCCCACCGGCTGCGAGGTGCCGATAAAGGCGCTCTTGTAGGCTAGCATCCAGTTACCGAGCGGGCTATCGGAGTGCGTGTATCCACCGCCGGTGGTGAAGTTCAAGCCGGCGTACTGGGAATCAGTGACCGCGCCATCGGTGAAGAGGAACCATTTGGGACGCATCCAAATCGCGGCAAAGTTGGTCTGCGCGTAGTTGAAGGACGTGGTGTAGTGGTCGAGCACGGTGGCTGCGCAATATTGTTTGTTCGGGCCGGTATTGGCGCAAGGAACGACCACCGTGTTGGCGCTGCTGCAGTCGGTTGGCTTCGTAGGATCGTCGGCGCCAGGACACACGCTTGGGATGCGCAAGCCTGTAATCTGCGGGTAGTAGAGGCGGTAAGCGGCGGTATCAGACTGGCTCATGGGTGGCGCAACCGTGTTGGTCACCGCCTGCAGGGTCACATCATCGGCGGGGCCGTCGCTGAACCCCCCACAATCGTAAGTATCTCCAATGCTGGTGAACGAGAGCTGGGCGGCAACGCAACTGTTGCCGATGAAGCTCTTCAAAGGCGTCAACCCCGAGCGCGCGGTGTTGTCCATCCGCAACCCTGACGCATCTTGAACGTTCAGCTGCTGCGACGCATATCCATCCCACGTCTCAAACATCGAGGGCCCGCCATTGGCGCCGGGCAGCAGCCAGTAGCACGAGCCGCAACTGGTGACACCGGCGGCCAGGTTGTACTGGAAGTCATTCCAGCCATTCATGATCCAGAAGGCGCTCGGATGGTTCCAGTCCGAGCGGTAGGGCATGAAGTCGCCGCGCGGGCTATCGCCAGGCCGGGCGAGGATTCCCGGGGTATCGCGCGGGTTCAACGTAGCACTGTGCACCGCGGCGATGACCCCTGCCCCCAAATTGGTATAAAGCTTGTTATTGACCTCGGTAGCATCCTCCAGATAGAAGCCATGCCCGATGGAGAGGTAGCCGACATTGCGGGCGATGGTCATGCCCTGCGTGGCATGCACAGTAATCCAGCGCGTCATGGAGTCGTGGATGGAGGAGTCCCGCACGTAAGGCATTTTGGTAGGGTCAGAAGGCTGCGGAGTCTTCCGCGCCATATGGAAGTGCACGGGATAATGTCCAATCGCACCCCCCTGTCCCAGTCGGTAGAACTCCACGCCCTTGATCTGGTAATTGGTAAAACCCTGACGAACGATGGTATGTCCGCCAAAGTAATTGCCCTTGGTGGGCGGGAAGTGGTCGTGCTCCGACGTGTCCGTGTCGGGCTGAATGCCTTCGGAGAGAACCTCAATGCTGCGCGTGAGCAGCCCGACCGCGGCCCGCGTGTCAATGAGCCTGGTACCACGCGGCCCAATGCTGGATGGCGTGTCTCGCGGTAGAGGGTATGCGTTGGCGTTGTGCGGCGACTGCAACGCCGACTTCAGGACAACCATAGTGTTTCCAACGAAGTGGTCAATCACCGCCTCCTCGTTGTGGGTTGGCATGTAGTCGGTGGTGGTGACAACGATGTGATCGCCCGCGGTCCAGGTGGGCACTGCGCTACTGAGTGTCAGAGTCTTTTTATCGGTGCTAATAGCCGCCAGGCGAACCCAACTGGTTCCGGTGTTCGAGGGATCGCCATCGACCTTGGGGTCGTAGGTCGCACCTTTCATTCCCAACAACTGGATAGTTCCGCCGTAGGAAAGCGCCAGGACCTTGTGGCCGAAGTACGCCGCCTTGCCTTTGTCAGCGGCGTCGAAGGAATCGTAACCATAAAAGCAGTCGTCGCCGGGCAATTTGTACATGGGATTAATCGAGCTGGCCTTGATGCAGGCCATGTTCTTGGGAGTCGGAACCGTGTGCGTCATTAACGTCGTGTTCGAGTTCCAGAGTTTGCTGGGAACGCCACACAGCGGCTGATTGCAGAGTGCTCCGTGATCGGTACTCGGTCCCCAAAGGTAGATGCGGACGCGCGCTCCTACCTCTCCCATGATCGGAGGATTCATGCCAATCGGGTGCATGACGGTGCCGGCCGAGAGGGTTCCACCATTCTCGACAATAATGGATTCGGCATGAAAATCGATGCGGGTATCCTCAAACGTCAGCGACCCATTAGGGCCCACGATATTGACATTGTGGAAGACGTAGACCCCGACCGCGCCGGAAGTGCCAACCACCGTGCAGGGACCATTGACCAGCAGATCGGTAGTCGCACTGCCCCCAGGAAGCAATTGTCCACTGCATGGCATGGGGTCAGCTAAGGCCGCGCTCGAAAAACACAGGCAGAAGGCCGTCAATAAGGCGATGGTTACTACCGTGGAAATCCGGATGATCGGGCGAACACAAGATAGGGGGCGCATAGCAATCCTCACTCGGCGAAGGGTTAGAGCGGGCACCGGAACGATGAGGCCGAGCCTCGAATTCTTACAGGGCGCAACCGCGGACATCGACGCCTGACTAGAGTGCTCAGCTAACGTAAGCGGAAAACCCAGCTGTTAACCGGCCCCTTCAGCTTAGTTGGCTGCATGCTTTGGAAGGTCTGAAGTGGCTGAGACATACTAGCTAAGGAAAAGGGAAAGTCAAAGTAGTAATTCGGGCAATGACTAGGCAGTAAATGGCAATGGGTGGAGAACCGTGATCGTCGTTACAGACCTTGCTCTTCGGCTTCTTCATACTGGCTAGCTGTTAGAATCACGAACTCGTATTCCCCCAAAGGAGAAACACGTATGGCTGGCCCACCGACCAAGATCATGATCATTCGCCACGGAGAAAAGCCCGCGAAATCCCCTGGCAAGAATGGACCGTTCGACGTAAAGCTGGACGGAACATCGGGCGGTGGAAAGTCGTTGATCGTCCAAGGATGGCAGAGAGCGGGAGCGCTGAACGCCTTTTTTGCGCCGTATGAGTCACAGCCGACGGCCCACCACATCGCGAAACCTGACTACATCTACACGGCCGACCCCAAAGGCGAGAGTCAACGCCCATGGGAGACCATTACTCCACTGGCAGCGTGGCTTGGTTATAAAGAAGGCAGCCCGCAGTTCAATGTGTCGTACGACATTGGCGGCGGGGAACCGCAGCTGGTGAAAAGTGTGCTCGGTCTGAGCGGGGTGGTACTCATCTGCTGGGAGCACGACAACATCATGCCTAACATCGTGGGCGCCATCAACCATGCCGTCACCATAACGAATTATTCCTCCATTCCGAATCCATGGCCGGATGTCTTCTACCTGGTGTGGGTGCTCAACTTAAAAGATGGCAAATACCTCTGGCACTCGGTGAAGCAGAACCTGATTGCCGGGGACGTATGATCGCTCCAGAAAAATCCTAGTGCGGGGGGATCGAATTGAGGATCAATAGGCTATGTACGGTCCCGTTCCTCCGGGCGTGCTCATGTTCTCGATAGCAGTGAACACCGTCCTGCCATAGAAGAACGGCAATCCCCAATCGAACGAGTCGGTACGCGGCCCGCCCAGGGTGCTGAAGGCGATATTGCCTGAACTAAGCAGGCGGTCGGCATTTTCGATACTGAAATTGACGACACCTTGATTTCCGTTAGCGCCCTGGTTGGTTGCCGAGAGAAGATCGGGCGATGTGGTTGGGCAATAAAAAGCCGCGTTCGCGCCCGCGCATGTTGGTATGCCGGAGGTGGTGCTGTCGAGGAAGAAAATCCCGCTCGAGCTACTGTCGAAGAAGCTTGCCGGATAACTGACCCCGTTGAACGTAGTGGTAATGTCGCCGGCATTTGCGCCACTATCGGGGACGGTGTAGACGGTCGCACTCTGCAGTGCGTTGTTCGATTGCGTACCAATGCCGAAAATTAGCGAACCGGCGGCACTGGCCAGACCGCCGTTAGGCACAGTCGCAAGAGCCATCGTCACCCCATTGTTATCGGGGTTGAACTTGATCACCGGGTTGGTCACCTGTATGGCGGCGCTAACGTATGTGGGATTGCAGCCGGACGTTGGACAGTCGTAATACACGGGCGGAATGTCTCCGCTGCCGGAGACGCAGGCAGCCCCGCAATCCTGTTGAAAGAATCCCAGGCCGATAACCCCGTTGGCACCAAGCGCGGCCACACTGTTGCCCTGGTTCGGCCCCATGCTTCGGCTGGAACAGCTTCCCGGTGCGGGCGGAGAAACGCTGTCGGGAACGATTACCTGCACGGGAGTTGAGGCGGCCTTTTCATCTGCGATTGAGATGTCGGCCAGCGCAACCGCCCCCCAAACATAGCCGTTGAGGAATACCATGCACTCGTCGAGCGGATTTCCGATCGAATCATTTTGCTGCGGGAGCGGGATGGTCAACACCGACGACAACAGGCGCAACCCGGAGGATGCAGTATCCACTAGAACGTGATCGATGGTCTGGCAGGTGGTGGTATTAGGGACACAAACGGTCACAGTGGTGAAAGCCTCATTGATAGCGGTGAAAATTTGCGGTTGCGGTCCGGAATCGACCGTGAGCGCCACGCGGTTCACCGGATTGACGACAATTCCGGCTACGGCTGACTCGCCTGTATTCTGAACCGAAGTCGCCGTTATCGTTACGAGAGTGGGAATTGAGACGACCTGGGCGGTGAAGGTCCCCGAGGAGTCAATGGATCCGGCGCTGGCCTTCCAGGTCACGCTAGGATCGAAGGTTCCGGTCCCCGTGACTATCGTGTAAAGCTGAAGCATCTGGCGGGATTGGACAACTGTTGCCGATGCTCCGATGGAGACGCCTGTGACGGTTGATTTAGTACTGGAACCGCAGGCGGCCATCCACATCATACTGGCTCCCACGAGCAGCAGGCCGATTCTTTTCACCCGATTCTCTCCTTAGCGAATATCGCTGACTGGTGTTCCGTTGGGCACTAATTGCGGGACGTAAGCGGTGCCATGAAAACTTCGCGGGTGACCGGTTTGCTGAAACACTAGGCCGGGCGTGTCAATCACGATTGGCGCCCGCCTGGAATGTGGCGGCTGAGAGCTGGACTGTTTCGCTTGCTGGTAATAGGGTCCCAGAAGCTGCTGGAAATCGGGCAGAAACTGACCTTCCCAGGACACGCCGAACACCACTCCGCCAGGGGAAACATATTCTCTCACCACGGTTCCGGGCACCGTGATTTCATGCACCACATAAGACTTCAGGTCCGTACTACGCAGGGTTCCCCTCATGCGGGCCTGGTCCGTAAGGACGGAAGCAGCGTTGTCGCCTAAGACCGCAGCAGCGGGGAACGGCATGGCCAGGAACAGCGCGGTCCCCAGCAGGGCTGTGGTCCAATTTTTCGAACCGGGTCCGAACCAAATTAGAAGTTTCATTCTTCCGATCCACCGTAGAGGGTTGTCGAGCTGGCAACTGGGTCTGCGAGCAGCATGTCTAACCACTATGCACTGCTGGTTCGCAAGTTGTACAGTCGGCGGACGATGAACCTGCTTTAGCCTCCACTTTTTGCTTTCTTGGCAGTTTCGAAGGTCTGGGCCCTGACGACGCCTTTGCCTTCCTCCACCACAAGCAACTGGTTCGCTTTGACGTCCTTTAAAGTGTCGATTTGTCCGCTGGGCCAGCGAATTTCGATGAGGTCAGCTTTGACGGCTTTGCCCAATCCAAAATGCACTCGCAGATCGCTCTGTGAGATGTAGCTGCCGCCGCTGCGCACTTCGTCAATTTGCTGATGCGGCTTGGGTTCGTCCGGCGGATGGCTCACGCATTTCAGCCGCGCACCGATGCCGCTGCGGTTCGACTTTACACCCACGCATTTCACTTTGATCCAGTTGTGGTCGAGTTTGGAATCGCAACGGAGCAACTGCGGATAACCGTTGACCGTGTTCACCACCACATCGATGTCGCCGTCGTTATCGAAGTCGCCAAAAGCCGCTCCGCGTGAAGCATTCGGAACGTTGATACCCGGTCCGGCATTCGATACCTCTTGGAACCGGCCATTCCGCAGATTCTTATACAGAATCTTGCGCTGGGGATACCCCGCTTCGGTCTTTAACTGTTCGACCTCGGGATAGACGTGTCCATTGCATAGCAGAATGTCGGGCCAGCCGTCGTTGTCGTAGTCGATGAACCCGCATCCCCATCCCAGATACTGTGTGTGCGCGCCCAGTCCGGCCTGGAACGTTGTGTCCTCGAAGTTCCAGTTGCCGAGATTGTGATACAGCGACGGAGTGTCGCCGGCAAAGTTGGTCTTCACGATGTCGAGATTGCCGTCGAGATCGTAATCAGCGGCGGAGACACCCATGCCTGCCTGCGGTTTGCCGTCGGCGGAGAGCACGCACCCTGCCTCCATACCCACGTCGACAAACTTGCCATTGTGAAGATTCTTGTAAAGCGCGCTGGCGGTCGAATCGTCGGCCACGTAGATATCCGGCCAACCATCGTTATCGAAATCAGCGGTTAGAACGCCGAGTCCGAAGTTTCCGTTTGCCTTCTTAATGCCGGCCGCGTCGGAGACGTCGGTGAAGGTACCGTCGCCGTTGTTGTGGTAGAGGATGTTGCTGTCACCCATGAGTCCGGGTGGGCCGCAGGCGACCATCACACCCTTGTACAGACACGGCCCCGACTCCGGTACGGGCGCGGTCTTGAGATCCATGTCGATGTAGTTGGCGACAAAGAGATCGAGCTTGCCGTCGCGATCGTAGTCAACGAAGGCACACCCCGTGCCCCAACGCGTCTTTTTGCCGGCGACGCCAGACTTTTCGCTGACATCGGTAAACGTACCGTCTCCGTTGTTGTGAAACAGAACGTTCTTTCCGTAGTAGGTGACGAACAGGTCGTCGAAGCCGTCGTTGTCGTAGTCGCCTATGCAGACCCCTTGTCCCCAGCCACTGTGATTGACGCCAGCTTTTATGGTCACGTCGGTGAAGGTGCCGTCGCGATTGTTCTTGAAGAGGTGCGAGTGAGGCTCCTCGCCTTTGGGAAAGCCTTCCAGCCGCCATCCGTTCACCAGAAAAATGTCAAGCCAGCCGTCGTTATCGTAATCGTAGAAGGCGACGCCGCAACCGGTGGTCTCGAGCAGGTATTTGTTTTTGTGCTCGCCGCCGAAGATGGTCTTGGCGTTGAGACCAGCTTCGCGGGCGATATCGATGAAGGTAACGCCGATGTCGGGGTCAGATTTTGCAGGAGATGCTGTTGCCAGTTGGGCTGTCTGGCCGAACAGTGGGCGGGTGAGGGAGAGAACATCGGAGAAGGTCAGCACCAGCGCGGAACGGGAAAGAGACTGCAGGAATGTTCGGCGTGATGGTGACAAAGGGTATCCGTCTGCTCGAGCCCGTGCTGGGAGTGAGCTTATTGTCGGGCAGGGCAGAGGGGTTTTGCAAGGGAGGGGAGTGACAAGGGTTTAAGGCCACCGGTCGAATAGCGAGGACAACGCTCAGTGTGGCTGATGGGTCGCACAGCGCCAAAGCCACAGCCAGCCAGGTTGCCTGCCGGCAATTTCAGGAGGCAAAAAGAGCTTGCCCGAACTTGACACCTGGACTAGTATTCTCACCATCTTCCGGTTCAGACGTCAGTGCGATGCAGCCGCGTTTCGAGGAGGGTGCTTCGGGTGCTCCGAACCGATCTGGCCAGAGTCGTTTGCCGGCTCCTTCTCTTGCCTCTCGCGACGCCGATTTACGCGGCGCACAAGTTTCCCGACTACCCTGTCCACCCGGCAAGTGAGTATGCCAACAAGGCAACCGAGGCCGGTGTGATTGTCGCCGTCGAGCCGATGGACGATCCCGAGCAACAGAAGACATATTTCAATTCTCACCTCAGCTCTCGGGGGATTCTGCCTGTCTTCATCGTCATCCAGAACATCTCCGCCGCCGACCCGTATCTGTTCGACCGGTCAGCCGTTGGGTTGGCAGATGCGGCCGACGTTTCCGGCAAAGGAACACGCAAGACCGCCAACCTGCTGACCTCCGGCGGCCTGGTTGATCTCAGTCTGATCAATGACGTTACGCATGAGCGGGAAAACCTGGTGAAGAAAGAGGTGCGAAGCAGAACCCTCTCGCCCGGCTCATCCGTGTCGGGCTTCGTCTATGTCCCAGTGCCAACTGGCACTCCGAGGAAGAAGATGCATTTGCAGGTGCCGCTGACCAACGCACAAAGCGGTGAAATCCAGGTCATGAACCTGTTCTTCTAGAAAGGAACCTCCATGTCAACCACTCTTCGCTTCTGTCTTTCATTAGCCTTGTGCTGTTTGCTGCTTGCCACCCTCTCCATGGTGGCGGCAGAAAAAAAGCCCGCGCCCCCTCAGAAGCTGTCCCTGATTGCTGCGCTGGTCCTCACGCCCGAGTTCTGCGCCACCGAAAGCAAGAAAAAATCGGAAAAGTTCCCCATAGGCAAAGCAGCGTGCACTGAGTTGGAACCTACTCTGAAGCCGGTCTTCAGCAGCCTCACGCGGATTGATGACCCTGCAAAGGCTGGTGACGCACAGGTTGTGCTGGAACCCAAGTTCGCCGATGTAGCCGCCACCCAGGCCGCCATCGCTTTTTCTAACCGTGAGCTGGATGTCCAGGTGGAGTGGACGGTACGCGACCAGACAGGAAAGGTGTTGTGGGTGGAAACCGTCGAAGGATCGGCCAAGCGCCACGCAGGCAATGCATTCACCTACGGCAGCAACAAAAAGCACATCGTGAACGATTCGGTGGAGGACATGGCCGAACAGTCAGCCGCCAAGATGTCCTCCTCGCCGGAGTTGCGCAAACTCAGCGATGCGCCGGTCAAGTAGCCCGCTCCGCCTTCACAGGCGGATTGGCTGCCGGTTTGACCCGCTGTTCCAGGAGGAAAGACGATATGACTCGCCACTGGCTCTCTTACTTATCGGTTCCGTTTCTGGTGGTGACGCTGGCCGCGCAGGAGGCGTCAACGTCCCCCCCCGCGGCGCCTCAGGCGCCGGCGGCAGCGTCCACGATGCCGGTACAGCCGCCCACGACCAACATGCTGCATGACGGTACTCCAATGAAGCTGCGCCTATTCAACAAGCTCGATTCTCACACCGCCAAGAATGGCGATCAAATTCCGTTCGCGGTCGAGAACGACGTTGTGGTCGGCGGCGTTACTGTATTGCGCCGCGGTACGCCCGCCACCGGCGTGGTCACTCAGGCGGAAGCCAGCAAAACCATGGGTCGCGCCGGCAAGCTGAGCTTTACAATCAACGCCATCGAACTCCAGAACGGAAGCAAGGTTCCGGTGCGGGCCTTTAACCGGACAAGTGGAGAGAACCGCACAGGTGAAATGGTCGGCATGATGGTTGAAACTGCAATCTGGGTATCGCCTGCGGCCGCCCCCTTTTTCCTGCTGATCCACGGCACTAACACGGTCTTTCCCCGGGGAACGGAGATCAATGCCTTCGTCAATGGAGACATCCCCTTGGATCTTGCCAGCTTCCGTGCGGCCGGGCAGGCCGAGCCGGCAGGCGATGAATTCAAGACGGCCCTGCAAATTACCTCTACCCCGAGTGATGCGCAGGTTCAAATTGACGGCACCGCCGCCGGCAGAACGCCCTTGAACGTTATGCTGCTAACGGGAAAGCATGAGATTTCGATCAAGAAGGCCGGATACTCTGATTGGAACAAGACCCTACAGGTGAATGCAGGGGCGACACTGGTGGAAGCGGTGCTGGAGGCGCACACCGAGCATTAATCCGTTTGCTGCGGCATGCGGCTGCATTCGTGGATCTGAATGGTAGCGGGCCTCAAGATGACGGAGCCTACGGACCCGGAGAGACAGCTTTTCCCCGCCCTAACCGGGAAAAAGAAGGCTAAAACCGGGGGCTCCTCTCGTTGAATAGACTTCATCAACAGCCTTGTGAGGAGTTTTGCAAGCCGAGGTGCCGCGTGGTAGCTTCCCTGTAGTTGCAACGAGAAAATGTCGTACTAACTGCAACGAGACTGTGTCACCCCCTGTGATTTAAGTAACGGCCGCTAAAGCCGGGCGGCCGGCGAGGTGGTAGATGCGGGGCATCTTGGGTTTTGGTTTCTGCGGCGAGGTGCGAGGAGCCGGACGGCGCTCTGCGTATTCTTGCAGCGGCAGGGAGTGGGCCAACAGCAGAAGGTCACCGCGATAGACGTGCAGGGTGCCATTGAGCTGATGGGAAAGTTCTACGGTTTGTCCGGCGTAGCCGCGATGGCCGGGCAAGGGCGGCAGGGCGATGGAATGCGCGCCCAGGGTAATGACGTGGTCAGCAGCGACCACGCGCTGGTAGCGCAAACTGAGGCAGCGGGCCAGATCGAAGCGACGGGGCAGGCGGCGGAAGTCGCGGGTGGCGTCGGCGGCGAGGCGGGCAAAGCGCTGGTTGTAGTCGGCGCAGAAGCGGGCGAGCACGGCATTAGCTTCTGCCAAAGAGGTAGCGCGAGCGAGCCGGAGTTCGCTGACCAGACGATCCTGGCAAGTGCGCCAGGCGCGCTCGATGCGGCCCTTGGCTTGCGGCGAGTAAGCGGGGATCTGCTGGATGCCGAGTTCCTCCAAGGTGCGTCCCAGTTGGGTAGGAGATTGTTTGCCGGCGAGCTGTTCGGCTAGGGTCCAGTGGGCATCGTTGCGCTGGAAGATGCTGTGGCGGTCGCGATAGAGGCTGAGCGGAATGCCGTGCGCGGTGATCATGGCGTGCAGGGCGCGGAGATAGCCGAGGGTATTTTCGGGTTCGAGTTGGAAGTGGGCGGCCAGGATCTGGCTGGTAGCGTCATCCTGAAAGCCGATGAGGGTGAGTTGGGGACCGCGGCCTTCGAGCCAGTCATGACGGCTGGCATCGGTGAGGGCCATCATGCCGAAACGTGGGCGGGGCGAGCGGCGGGAGCGATATTGGCGAGGCCGGCGCTTCTGCGGAGAGGCTAGCTTGGCGGCGCGCAGGATGCGGCGCACGGTTTCGCGGCTGACGGGGAGGTGCTCCTCGGCCCGAAGTTTTTCGGTGAGGTGGGAATCGTTGAAGCCCCGATACTTGCCGCGAGCCAAGCTCAGAATCAACTGCTTCTGGGGAATTGAAACGGCCCAAGGCATGGAGCGACCGCGATTGCCGTGCCGCACCCAGGCGATGGAATCGGGCCGATAGCGCTGCTTGAGTCGTTGTACCTGCCGTGTACTCAGGTGCAGCAGACGGGCGGCTTCGCGTACGCTCAGCCGCCCGCCTGCTGCATTCTCGATCACCTTCACCCGTTGGAACTCTTTCTGACTCATGGTCACCATCCTTACAGGGTGACAAAGTCTCGTTGCAGTTAAGGGGTGACATTATCTTGGAGCAGCTACACGCGTGGTAGCTTCCCTTGCCGCTCATAAGCTAGACTCGTAGCCTTTGGTAAGGCACGACCATTCTCAAGGGGGCACCGATGCGTAGAATTGCATTGCGATTGATGGCGTTAGTCGTCGGTCTTGGTCTTGCATCGCCGCTTGTTCACGCTCAGCAATCCGCAGACGCCGCCGGACATCCGTGGTGGCAGCACTCTGTTTTCTACGAAATCTATCCGCGCAGCTTTATGGACAGCAATGGCGACGGCATTGGCGACCTGAACGGTATCGCTTCGAGGCTGGATTATCTTCATGCGCTGGGAGTAGATGCGATCTGGATCGCGCCTTGCTTTCCGTCACCCCAGGTCGACTTTGGCTACGACGTTTCCGATTACGAAAACATCGACAAGATGTATGGAACCCTGGCGGACTTCGACCGTCTGGAGAAGCTTGGCCAGGAACACGGAATCAAGATCATCCTCGACTTTGTGGTGAACCATACCTCCGACCAGCATCCGTGGTTTATCGACTCACGTTCTTCGCGCACCGCTGCCAAGCGCGATTGGTATATCTGGCGCGATGGCAAAGCCCCGAATCAGCCGCCCAACAATTGGCTATCGGATTTTGGCGGCTCGGCGTGGCAGTGGGACACCAAAACAAAACAGTATTACTACCATTACTTCTATCCGCAGCAGCCTGACTTGAACTGGCGCAATCCCGCGGTGGCCGACGCCATGTACGGTACTACCGCATGGTGGTACAAGCGTGGAGTGGCTGGTTTTCGGTTGGACGCGGTGGACACGATTTTTGAAGATCCGGAGTTGAGGAACAATCCCATTCTGCCCGGCAAGAACGATAAGGGCGATCCCAACATGAAGAACCTGTACAACGGTAAGTTGCCGGAGAACCATACCGTGCTGCAGGGGTTGCGCTCGGTGGCAGACAAGTACAACGCGGTTCTGATCGGAGAGACCTGGACCGACAATGTTGATCAGTTGAAGGAATATCTGGGTCCGCAGAACAATGAGCTGCAGATGCCGATGGATTTGATGTTCACCAAGCTCAAGTTTTCCGCGCCCGTGTTCCGGCAGCATGTTGCCGGACTCTATGCGGCTGGAGTGTGGCCCATTTATGTCATCAGCAATCATGACATCGTGCGTTCCTGGAACCGTTACGGCGACGGTACACACAACGATCAGATCGCCAAGGACATGGCTGCCCTGTATCTCACGTTGCGCGGCACGCCCATCATGTATTACGGGGAAGAGATCGGTATGCAGAACAACAATCCCAAGCGCCGGGAAGATGTGAAGGACCCGGTCGGGCGAGCGCATTGGCCCACTAACATTGGGCGTGATGGCGAACGAACTCCCATGCAATGGGACGGCACGCCCAACGCCGGATTCACCACAGGAATCCCCTGGCTCCCCATTCCGGTTACTTACAAAACTTACAACGTGGCCGACGAGTTGAAGGACCCAAATTCCATCCTGAACTGGTACAAAGGCCTGCTGGCATTGCGGCACAAGGACAAGGCGCTGCTGGATGGGGAATATATTGCGCTGAATCAGGGCGATCCCAACGTTCTGTCGTACCTGCGACGCTCGGATGGAGACGCTGTGCTGGTGGCAATCAACATGTCGGCCCGTCCACAGAAGGTGAGCTTCGATTTGTCGCAGCAGGGCTTCGCCTCGGGAGCCGCGAAGACGCTAATGACAACTCAGTCATCCCTGAAGGACGCTTCGTCGACAAAGCAACTGTCGCTGGAGCCATTCGCGGTGTACATCGGGGAAATTAGCAAGTAAGTTGATATTTTGAAAGGGCACGGCTTCCGAAGTGGCGGAAGAAAGAGGGTCGGGTAGTACGGCGCTTTAGCGCCGCGTTAGTGGCTGATGAGAAACTCGGGCCTTTAGGCCCGGGGTAAGCAGTCCGATATCGCTGATACCTGCATGTTTAGCGGCGCTTTGAAGCGAAATGCCTCAGCGGCTAAAGCCGACCCGCTAGATTTTTGCTTAACGCGGGCCTGAAGGCCCGCACTACCCAAGCAGATTTCATGATTTTTCGTTCGCCTCTGAAGCCGTGACACTTCGAGAGGACGCCTCGACCACGCAGAGATTCCAGCGGATCCATCCATGCAGTATGCCTTAATTGCCGCGGCCTGGTTTGCCATTTTGCTGATCGCGCCGGTTGGTCACGCGAGGCAGTCTCCCTTGCCTGGCTTGGTCACGCCCGACGCGAATGGTTACGTTGGCAATGAGGCTTGCGCGAAATGCCATGCCTCAATCTATGAGTCCTACCAGCGTACCGCCATGGCACAGGCCAGCGGTCCAGCGTCTGAAAATCTTATCGCGGGCGATTTCTTTCACAAAAAATCGGGAGTCAATTACCGCATCTACGCCGAAGGCGGCAAGGTTTGGCTTAGCTTCGAGCGGCCGGGCGATCCGTTAGTCCGAGGCAAGCGTGAACTGCTCTACTACATCGGCCAGGGACGGCGCGGACGCACGTATCTTTTTTCGGTGGATGGATTTCTGTTCGAGTCGCCCGTGAACTGGTACACCGATAAACATATGTGGGACATGGCGCCCGCGTATGGCGATGTGCGCGAAGCTCCGATGAATCTGCCCGCTCTCACGTCCTGTCTGGACTGCCACGTAAGCGGATTTCAGCCTCCCATCCAAGGCACAGAGAACCGCTACAAGATGCCGGTGTTCGCGTACTCTGGCGTCGCCTGCGAGCGCTGTCATGGACCGGGAGCGGCGCACGTGAACGGCCGAGCCATCGTCAATCCGGCCAAACTTTCACCCGACCGGCGCGATGCCGTCTGCATGCAATGTCACCTGGAAGGCAATGCTGCTATCGAAAGGCCGGATAAGCACCTTTATCAGTTTCGACCCGGCGACGATCTCTCCGACTACATTCGTTATTACGTCGTGGCCTCCGACCACACTTCCAGCTTACGAGCGACGAGTCAGTTTGAGGCGCTGGCGCAAAGCATGTGCAAAAAAAAATCTGGCGCGGCGATGTCGTGCATGAGTTGCCACGATCCGCACCGTTCTGTGCCGGCCGAGGAACGGGTGTCCTTTTATCGCGAGAAGTGCCTGGCCTGCCACGCGGGGTTGAGCACCAAGCATCACGCCAATCAGCCCGATTGCACCGCGTGTCACATGCCCGCCAACCCGAGCACCGACGTTGCGCATACAGAAGTCACCGACCATCGTATCCTGCGCCGTCCGAATAGCGGCGCGGTGTTGGAGGACGCGATTGCACGATCAAGTTCGACATTCACGCTGCCGCGTCTGATTCCATTTCCAGATTCACCGGAAGCGGAGCGCGACAACCGCGACCTAGCCTTGGCATGGGCCAACATGGCGGAGAACGGCGATGCCGCGGTGCTGAAACAGGCTGAGCAGTTGCTGCGCAACGCAGTGCAGGACTCTCCGAAAGATCCGCAACTACTGTCATCGCTTGGTTATGTTGAGCAGAGGCGCGGCGCACTCGACGACGCTCGCGAGTTATACCAGCGAGCGCTGGCGCAAGATCCCAACCTGCTGGATGCAGCTACCAATCTCGGCGTCATCGAGGCGAACCGCGGACACATACGCGACGCGGTTACGTTGTGGGAGGGTGCGTTCCAGCGCGCGCCGGGACGAAGCAGCATCGGGATGAACATCGCACGAGCGTTTTGTAGCGCAGGACAGGTGGAGCAGGCGCGCGACTTTACCATGCGCGTGCTGCAGTTCAACCCCGATTTAGATTCCGCGAAGAAACTGCTGAATGGGCTGAATGGAACTCCGCCGAAATGCGGAATGTAGGGTTGAAAAGTTGGGATGATGAACTGCCCCCCTCGACTCCGCTTCGCTCGGGATGACAAGAATGGGACACCCCCGGTGTTTTCAAGCGATCGTCAGGGCACCTGACTTGAGTGTCATCCTGAGCGACGAGCGCAGCGAGGAGCCGAAGGACCCCTATACATTTTGACAATCTTTACTCCCCGCCCGCGGCCTTCGCTTTCGCCGGTATCATGCCCAACTCGTAGGCGAATTCCAACACCGATGCGTTCGTCCATCCGAAGCCAACCACATTCTCTTTGTAGCCGGCGGTGGCGGTGAATTCCTTGGAGCCTGACACCACGTCGTACTTCTCGCGAATGGTATTGTCCTGGCGGAAATTCTTGGCGACCGTGTCGACCCACTCGCGTGCGGCCCGGTCAGCGTCCTGCTTGAATCCGTAGCGGCGCATTCCTTCTACGTCGATGAAGTTCACTGGCGCCCACCCGTAGGGAAGGTCCCACTGCACGCCGGTTTCGTACGGGCTCATGGCAATGCCGCCCGGATGCTCGAAGTTCTTGAGGTTGGCGACCACTGCTTTGGCTTGCTCAGGCGAAGCGGCGCCCACCCACAGCGGATAAAACGTCGTGGCGTACCGATATTTCGACTGCTCGCTCTTAGTGAAGTCGTAATCGAAATACATTCCGGCTTGCGCGTTCCACAGATACTTGTCGATGAGTTCCTTGCGATGTTGGGCGCGCGCGGTCCACTGCTCTGCCTCGGCGGTCTTGCCCAGCAGCTTGGCGATGGAAGCCATGTCCATCTCTTCCTTGTACAGAAGGCTGTTGAGACACACCGGAGCATAGTGCTGCGTACGCCCGCTGAAATCGCCGAAGCGGAAGGAAATGTCGAAGCCGGACTCGCGCATGGCGCGGTCGCCCTCGTAGTAGTCGGCGGTGAACTGATAGGTCGGCGACTTCTGGCAGGAGGCTTTCTCGCCGGCATCCTGCTGACAAGCTTCGAAGGTGAACGTCGGCCCGATCAGCTTCGCGGAAGCCTTGCCCGGCTCTCCCAGGTATTGCCTGGCCTGCAAAGAAGCCTGGAGGTATCGAAACACATCGCGATAGTAGGGGTCATGCCCGGTGGCGATTTCAGGTACAGGGCCCTCGCCATAGTCGTAATAGCGCGACAGGCCAGTGTTGCCCGCGAGCTTCTCGCCGTGCGTCCACATGTCATAGTCGCGCTGGATGAACGGGTACGACTTCTCCAGCCACACGCGTTTGGTTTCGGGTCGGGCAGCGCGTCATAGAGGGCCATCACCATGGAACTGAGGAATGGCGGCTGGGAGCGCGACAGGAAGTAAGTGCGGTTGGCGTTGAGGATGCCGCCGTAGTGTTCAATCTCGAAGAAGAAATTTTCTACCATGCCGCGCGCCAGCTCGATGCGTCCCGCGCGCAACAGGCCCACCATGATGAAGTAGCTGTCCCAGCCGTACATCTCGTTGAGGAAGCCTCCGGGCACGACGTAGGAATTCGGCAGGTAGAGCACGCCCTGATCCGGCGAACTGCTCATGTCGAGACTGCCGAGAGAAGTGATGACCTGCGGCAGATGTTTAACCGTAATCTTGCATTTGATCGCCAGGTCTTTCACCGACTGGGGCTCGGGATAATTCGCCGGAAGGTACAAGATGGAATGCTCAGGTACGCGAACATCCAGCACCGTCTTGCAATCCAGCGGAGACCGGGTAAGCGTATCCCAGCTCTTATCGATGTAGGCCAGCACGTCGGAGATGTTGGCTGCCTGCTGCGTCTGTGCCGGAGCAATGCCCGACAGGCTGAATAACAAAGTCAGAACAAGTGCGATCATCTTGGCGTATGACACATTCACCCCGTTGTGACGGAAGGTTGGTCCGTGGCGGAGATTATAAGGTAAGTTGCCAAAGCGCGATGCCGCTCAGTCAGGGAGCGTCTCGACAAATGCAGCGCTGCCGTAAATAATCGTCTACTTGCCAAAAGGATTACAACCAAGCTCGGCTGACAGTGACCAGACAAGAGGTGAGGAAATCATGAATGAAACGCGGGCTCCTCGCCATATCGGGCGGAGTATTTTCGCGGTGATTACGGGCCTGCTTGCGGTGATCGTTCTTTCCACCGTGACCGACGCGCTGCTCTATGCAACCGGTGTCTTTCCGCGATTGGGTGGCGCGATGGCCTGCCCTTGTTCGTGCTGGCAACGGCCTACCGTACGGTCTACAGCGTCGTGGGGAGCTACCTGGCGGCGCGGCTCGCGCCTGATCGGCCTATGGGTCATGCCCTGGCCCTTGGGGTGATCGGCGTTATGGTAAGCATCACGGGCGCCGTAGCAACGTGGAACCGGGTGCCGTCGTTGGGTCCTCATTGGTATCCGGTTGCGCTGATTGTGCTGGCGATGCCTTCGGCGTGGCTGGGTGGCAAACTCTTCGACGTGCAATCGCACGCTCGGCCGACGCAACAGCAGGGGCCCTCCGGCGATGTACTTTGACCCGCATCCTGTTTAGAATCTCATCACGCCATAGGTGAGGCCCCCATGTACCGCGATCGGCAACGCGCTTCCGCAATTCTGCTGATCTTCAGTCTGAGCTTCGCGGTTCTGATTGGCTTAACGCCGGCCAGAGCAGCCCAGGCGCCGTCAACGGGTGTCGATCTCGCGGGCAAAGCAGTCGATCCCATCCGCGCCGATGCTGGAAAGCCCACAGTACTGATCTTTATTCGGACCGATTGCCCGATCTCTAATCGCTACGTTCCCACGATTCAGCGACTGAGTGCGCAGTACGCAGGCAAGGCGGCGTTTTGGCTGGTTTACCCGGACAAAAGCGAGTCGAGTGCGGCGATCGAGGCGCATCTGCACGAGTACGGCTATAAGCTTCCGGCGTTGCACGATCCGCAGCATGCGCTGGTCAAGCTGGGCCAGGCGCAAATTACGCCTGAGGCTGGCGGTCTTCGATGCGGGCGGCCAGCTCATGTATCACGGGACGAATCGATAACTGGTATGTGGCTTTGGCCGATGCCCGCCCGGCCCCACGACCCACGAACTTGACGACGCTGTGCAGGCGGTTCTCAAAGGCAACAAACCCCAGGTGGCGACTGCGAGCGCGGTGGGCTGCTACATCTCGGACCTGGAATGACAACTGGCGTGGAGAACATGGGGATTCGTTCTCGCGTCGGTTGTAGCCGTTGCCGGCAGCGGCAAGCTGACGTTCGCCGGGCGCGCTACGCCTGCGCTTAACGATCTATCGACCTCAGGGGCTAAAGCCCCTCTGTATTTGAGGCAACTTGGACGCAGGCCTAAAGGCCTGCTCTACCTGTCCCTGCTCTACGCGATCCTACTCTACCCGGCCCTGCTCTACCCCTCCGCCGAGCACCCAGTCACCTTCAACCGCGACATTGCTCCCATCGTCTTTCACTACTGCGCATCGTGCCACCGGCCGGGCGAGGCTGGCCCGTTTCCGCTGCTGACCTACGATGACGTCAAGAAGCATGGAAGCCAGATCGCTGCGGTTACGCAGACGCGCTTCATGCCTCCTTGGCTGCCCGAACCGCAGACGCTGAAGTTCGCCGATGAGCGCCGGCTTAGTGTCGAGCAAATCGCGCTCATTCAGAAATGGGTTGAGCAGGCCATGCTGCAAGGCAGTCCTGCCGACTTGCCGGCGCAACCGAAGTTCGAAAAGGGATGGCAACTCGGCAAGCCGGACTTGATCGTCAAAGCGGCCAAGCCGTTTCAGTTGCCGGCAAGCGGCATCGATACCTACTGGAATTTCATTTTGCCCATCCCGATCAACGAAAGCCGATGGGTGAAGGCGGTCGAAATCCGGCCGGGCGACAAGCGCTTGGTGCATCACGCCAACATCCTGGTCGACCGGCTTGAGCTCTCGCGCAAGATGGAAACGCAGCCCGGCGCAGGTTTCGGTGGAATGGAGATACGGATTGAGTCGGAACTGTTCGATCCCGATAGTCACTTCCTCTTCTGGAAGCCGGGAACAGTTCCGTATGTCGAGCCGGACGGCATGGCTCTGCGCCTCGACAAAGGCACCGACCTGGTGCTCAACACGCATCTTCAGCCATCGGGCAAGCCGGAGACGATCGAACCAAGTATCGGGATCTACTTCACCGACAAGCCAGCCACCGAGCATCCCATGCTGGTGCAACTGGAGTGCGATTCGCAGCTTGACATTCCGCCGGGCGATGCCAACTTCGTGGTCCGTGATGAGTTCACGCTGCCGCTCGATGTCGACGTGCTGGCGATTTATCCGCATGCGCACTATCTCGGCAGGGAACTGGAAGCGACCGCTACACTTCCCGATGGGACGACGGAGACGCTGATCGACATCAAGCATTGGGACCTGAACTGGCAGGCGGTTTACCGGTACGAGCAGCCGGTGCCGCTGCCTAAGGGTACGGTCATCTCGATGCGCTACGTCTACGACAATTCGGAGCAGAACACGGCTAACCCGAACCATCCACCCAAGCGTGTTAAGGGCGGGAACCGCTCCAGCGACGAGATGGCGCACCTGTGGCTGCAGGTCCTGCCGAAAGCTCTCCCCGGGTCCGACCGCGATCCTCGCATGCTGCTACAGGAGGCGCTGGCGCGCCATCATGTGGAACGCGATCCCACGGATTTCGAATCGCACTACAACCTCGGAGCCATGCTTCAGTCGGCGGGCGATGCAGCAGGAGCGCAGGCGCAGTACCAGGCCGCATTGCAGCTTCGGCCGGGCGATGCGGTGGTAAACAATGCGCTGGGCGCGGCCCTGCTTGCCTCGGGCCAGGTCGAGGAAGCCGAGGTCTATCTTTCGGCGTCGCTGAAGGCGCGTCCCGATTACTTCGACGCGCACTACAACCTGGGGAGTGCGATGGCTGCGCAGGGCAACTTCAGCGGAGCTGCGGAACAATTTCGCGATGCGGTCCGGCTGAATCCGCAGGAGGCGGACGCGGAGGCGAACCTGGGCAGTGCCCTAGCGCAGATGGGGGAATTGCGGGAGGCAAAATCACATTTCGAGCGAGCGCTCCAGTTGAAGCCTGGGCATGCGTTGGCGCAAGAAAACTTGCAACTGGTGGAGCAGATGCTGGCGGAGAAACATAGCAACTGAGCGTGGCCGAATATAAGCAGCCCAATCTCGGGAATTGGCGCTTGCCACAAATCCGCTGGAGCTCTACTGGCTCGCATCCTGCTTCTGCTGGAGCTGTTCGGCCAGTTTCAGCTCGCGGTCGGCGTCTTCGGTCTTGCCCAGGTCGCGATAGCCCTGTCCGAGCAGGTGATGTGGGATTGGGTTATTGGGGTCCATCGCCACGGCACGTTGCAGGGTTCGAACGGCGAGCGCCGCCTCTCCCTTCTTCTCCAGCACCTTGCCCATCAGGATGTACGGCCCGGTGGAAGTTGCATCCAGCCAGATCGAGCGTTGCAACAGGCGTTCGGCATCATCGTATTTCTGCACACGCGAGTAGGCGTCCGCCAACTTGTAGTACGCGGCAGCGTAGCCGGGATTGATGGCGAGTTCCTGCTGAAAATCGGCGATCGCCTCCGGAATTCTCGACTTGTACAGATGAAGTTCACCTAGCAGAAAGTGCGCCATCGGCAACTTGGGATCGAGTGTGACCGCCTTCTGCGCGTACTCTTCGGCCACGGGGTCGAATTCCTGACGGAACAGCATGCGAGCGGTGAAGAGATAGCTCGCAGCCGAGTCGGGCTTGACGTCGAACATTCTGGCGAACGCGACACGCGCCTCTGGATAGTTCTTTGACTGGATGTAGCAAATGCCGAGGATGTATGACGCATCCACATTGGCGCGCGGATACCAGGTCTGGACCTTCTCCAGGTAGGGAATCGCTTCGCCGGGCCGCCCCGCGAGATAGTACGACAGGCCGAGCAATTGGACCGCCTCGTCGTCCTTGGGATTCTCCGCCAACGCCTGCTTCAGGTACTCAGCTGCTTTCAGGTAATCACTTTTCTTGTAGTAAGCCGTGCCCAACTCGTGCGAAAGCCCGGGGGGCTGCGGATTGCGGGTCGAGATCTGCTGCAGAGTCGTCGATGGCGTCCTCGTACTTGCCTTGTTCGGAGAGGCGGCGCGCTTCGGCAAAAACGGCATCCGGGCTGCCGGTTTGTCGGATTGCACAGCGCTGTCCATGGGCGTAGAGCCGGGCGATGCCTGAGCGATCGACGGCAAGGGGACGAACGCTGGCAAGAAAGCGAAGAGAAATAGGCGATGAACTGGAGGCAGTGACATGGCAGGAACTCTCGCGGAATTTCTGGCAAGATTAAAGCACAATCAAACTTGCGCGACATCGAGTACGGCGGAGGCCAAGGATGAAACCGTCAACGAATGGCTATCGCTTTTGGAGTCAAGATCGCGCGCTCGTCATCCATAGAGAGAAACAGAGAGTGGAGACACACGCCGTTGACGGGACATGTGGCCTTTACGCGACACTTCAGAATCCGGGGATCATTTTATGTTGACGCAAGCTGAAAAAGGACTGGCGTTTCGCGCGCTCCACGAGCGCGACAGACGCATTCATCATTCCAAATCCGTGGGACGTTGGTACTGCGCGGCTGTTGGCGCACCTGGGTTTTGAAGCGCTGGCTACGACAAGCATGGGTTATGCTTTTCCATTGGCCGACGCGACAACACGGTGGGCCGCGACTGAATCATGGAACATGTCGCTACGATCGCGTCGGCTACGGACTTGCCGGTAAGCGCCGATCTGGAGAATGGCTTCGGCGACGATCCGGAGATTGCCGCCGAAACCATCAGGCTCGCCGCGGCTGCGGGGGTTGTCGGCGGCTCCATCGAAGATGCGACGGGCCGCTCCGACGGACCGATTTATTGCCTGGAGCATGCGGTGGCGAGAGTCCACGCAGCAGCCGAAGCGGCTCGCAGCCTGCCTTTCAGTTTCACCTTGACCGCTCGCGCCGAGAACTACCTGCACGGACGGCCTGACCTTAAGGACACGATTGCGCGTCTGCAGGCATATCAAGAGGCTGGCGCCGATGTTCTGTATGCGCCGGGCCTCGCCACCAAGGAGGACATTGCAGCCGTGGTCAGCTCGGTGGATCGTCCAGTGAATGTTGTGATGGGACTTCGCGGCGTGCAACTTAGTCTGGCTGAACTGGCTGCGCTGGGGGTGAAGCGCGTCAGCGTCGGTAGCGCTCTCTCACGTACCGCGCTCGGCGCCTTCTTGCGTGCCGCTCGCGAGATGCGTGAGCATGGCACCTTCGATTTTGCAAAAGACGCCGCGAGTGCTAGCGAGATCAGCGCGATGTTCGAGACTTGACGAGGTGGGCCACGGGAGGCGCAAAGAATCGAGCGAATTCACCACGGAGCGCACGGAATGCCGATGGGCCCGTAAATTTTGGTCAGATGTAAGTAACGAGGCAACGATTGATAACGCTCTCCAGCCAGAAAACCAGCACCTCAATGGCAGAAATCCGCCAGATGTTTCAGATGGGTTACGTGCAGGACTACAGGGATGCCGGGCGATTTATTGGTGGCGTCTACGGTTCCGGTTACCTCAACCAGTTTGCCGTTGTAGCTGAACAGTGCGTTTTGGTGACCTTTCAGCACATAGGTATGGTCGGGGGTGTGAAGCCGGAACGAGCCATTCACGTTCATCACGCAGCCCGATACTGTGACCGTAGTATGGCCAGCCTGTTGGGCAAAACACGCCGCGACAAACAAGACAACAATGAGGACAATAGACGCTTTGCGCATTTTCGAACCTCCGGTGGCTGTGCGAGCACGTTTTCCACTACACAGAATCTACACCGTCACGAGTATCAAGCGCTGTGATCCCAGATAGACCACTAGTAAGGATACTGCCTTGAACCAAAGCGCTCGACGAAGTACCTTGTTTAACTGTGTTCCTACCTCGGGAGGCAAAACACCTTAGGGACCTCGTTCCCTATATTCTGCTGTTTATTACCGCTCTCGGGCTGGTCTGTGGATTGCCGGCGCAAACCAAGACCGGCTCAGGTAGCATGCTTGCCGCGAACGCGTACAAGCGCGGTGAAAGCGCCTTGCAGAACAATGACCTGACCGCGGCTCGCTCCGCTTTCGAACAGGCGGTCAAGCTCAGTCCAGAAGATCCTCAGTTTCAGAACTCCCTGGCGCTGGTGATGTTGCAACAGGGCGATCTTGACGGCGCGATCGCACACTTCCGCACCGTCACGCGCCTGGCGCCCGACGCGGTCCTGCCCCACGTTGAGTTGGGGAAAGCCCTGGCCACCAAGGGCTCGTTAGTCGAAGCCTCTGCCGAACTTAGCCAGGCGCTGAAGCTTGCTCCGCAACAGCCTGAGGTACATCAAGAGATGGCGCGCCTCCTCAGCATGCAGGGCAAGACCGACGACGCGATCGGCGAGATGAAGTCGGCGCTCGCCCTGGCTCCCGATCATCCCGAACTACACGACGAACTCGGTGTGCTGCTGGCCCAGAAGTCGCAATTTCCGGATGCCGAGAAGGAATTCCGCCAGGCCCTCGCCCTCGACGCGCATTATGAGCCCGCGCAATTTCACCTTGGGGTGTCGCTCTTGCAAGCCGGTGACGGCGACGGCGCCACTCAGTTCCTCACTCAGGCTACGCAGGCAAATCCGAAAGACGGAATGGCCTTCTACTATCTTGGCAATGCCCGGGAAGCCGCGCCATGACAATACGGGAGCGTTGCAGGCCTATCAACAGGCGGCACAGCTGACGCCCGATATGGTTGCTTTGCAAACCCGGCTGGGACTTCTGCTGCAACGTTCCGGCGACCCGGAGAGCGCGGCGGTGGCATTCCGGAAGGTGGTCGCGCTCACTCCTGGCGATCCCGAGGCCCACAACAATCTCGGGTTGGCCCTGATGCAACACGGAGAGGGCACAGCTGCGGTAAAGGAGTTTCAGCAGGCACTCAAGCTTCGTCCCGACGACGCCTCTTTCCGCGGGAACCTCGGGGTCACGCTGATGCAGCAGTCCGACTTCGATGGCGCTGCCCAGCAGTTGCAGGAGGCGTTGAAGCTGGCTCCCGGCGATGCCTCGCTGCACTACAATCTCGCTCTGGCGTTGAAGCTGAAAGACAATTTGACGGGCGCGATTGCCGAATTTCAGCAGGCCATTCAGCTTGACCCACAGCTCGTAGACGCGTATTACAGCCTGGGCGTCACGTTATGGCAGAAGGGTGATTTTCCCGCGGCCGCTGAGCAGTTGCAACATGCCGTCCAGATCAAACCGGAGCTATGCCGAAGCCTATTACACGCTGGGCACGGTATTGAAGCAGATGAACAAGTATCCTGAGGCGGCGCAGGCGTTGCGCGAGGCCATTCGGCTGCAGCCGGATTTCATGGGCGCGCACACCACGCTGGCCGCGGTGTTACGGCAAATGGGAGATACCGCCGGAGCAGAGGCCGAGAGCCGCATAGGCGCAGAACTCAGCAAACAGAAGACTGATCAGCAGGGCGCGACCTTTGATACGAGTTCCGGTATCCGCTTGCTGAACGCCGGCGATCTCGATGGCGCCATCTCGCAATTTCGCAACGCGCTCAAGCTCGCCCCCAACTATGCCCTCGCGCATTACCAGCTGGCGATTGCCCTGTCGCGCAAAGGAGAAAAGAATGAGGCTTCGCAGGAATTTCAGAAGGCCTCGGAGCTCGACTCCCGGTTAAAGCCGCCGACGCCTTAGCAATTATCACCACGGAAGGTGCCCAATGAGGCCACGACGCACGAGCTTTTCGTTGCATCTTGCATTGCTGATTCTGACAGTGAGCGTCATGGCCCACACCGCGCTGGCCCAGGCGCATTTTAGCGATTGCCAGTCGACTCAAGGCGAGTTGGCACTGACGCACAATGCCCAGAATTGGCAGTTTCTTGACGCCGTCGGACCGCATTCTGGAATATTGGGCCGCGAGGATGGCAACTTCGAAGCCTGGATTTATCCACTTAAACTACTGCGCGACTTCCATCTCACCTTTCACCTTCGCAGCCATATGGTTCCAGCCGACACTTTGCCGCGAACGGTTACAGTCCGGCCGGAATCAACTTCCATCCGTTATGTCTACGACTCATTTTCGGTGTGCGAGACCTGGTTCGCACCGCTGCACGATACCGGCGCCGTGATCGTTCTCCAGCTTGAGAGCTCGGAGCCTGTAGCGATTGAGGCGACGTTTACCCCCGATGTCGCGTGGATGTGGCCTGCAGGTATGGGGGCCGGCTACAGCGATTGGGATTCCACCCTTCAGGCTTTCAACTTCGGCGAAGAAGAGCATCGCTTCTATGCAATTGCCGGATCGCCGAATGCCACCGAGATTCAACAGGCTTACAACACAAATTATTCGTCTGCGACCACTGACACCTTTCAGTTTGGACCTGCGGTGAAAGGTTCGGCGACCTACCAATTTGTTCTGGCGGCATCCTTCAAGGAGAAAAACCAAGCGACCGACCTCTACCATAAACTGCTGACGCAATATCCACAGCTCCAGCAGGAGGCGCGGGAGTATTACCGGCATTACCTGGACACCACAGTGTCGCTCGCTTTGCCCGACACCGATTTGCAGACTGCCTACGATTGGTCGCGCATCAGCCAGCTGCAAGGACTGGTGGACGATCCGTTCGCTGGCGAGGGCCTGATTGCTGGGTATGATCTGTCAGGCGCCAATCACCGGCCGGGATTCAGTTGGTTCTTCGGGCGCGATTCAATGTGGACGGCGCTGGCGCTGGATTCCATTGGCGATTTCCAGACCACCCGCGCCGCACTGGAATTTCTGGCGAAATACCAAGGAGAAGATGGACGGGTCCCGCACGAGATTCCGCAGACCGTCAGCCTCGTCCCTTGGTTCAAGCTGTATCCCTATGGTTTCGCATCAGCCGATGCCACGCCGCTGTACATCATTGGCACAGCCGATTACGTTCGCGCCAGTGGGGACTTGAGCTTCGCGCGAACGAAGTGGGACAGTCTCTGGCGGGCGTATCAATGGCTGCGTGCTACCTTTGCGGCCAATGGCCTGCCGCAGAACTTCCACGTCGGCCACGGTTGGATTGAAGGCGGCCCGCTGCTGCCGGTGTCCTCCGAGCTTTACCAGACTGGTGTAGTCGTCGAGGCGGAACAATCGCTCGCCGGGCTAGCGCGCCTGCTGCACAAGCCCGAAGCCGATATGCTCGCTCAAGAAGCGACGGCCCTACAGGCCCGCATGGAAACCTCGTTCTGGTCGCCGGACAAGAACATCTACGGCTATGCGCTCAACGTTGACGGCCAGCGCGTGGATCGCGCCAGCGTACTGGGCACGGTTCCCATGTGGTTCGGCTTGCTCGACCAGGAGCATAGCCAGCAGTTCCTGAACGAACTCGCCGGACCGCGGCATCAGGCTGACTGGGGAATGCGCATCATCGCGGAAGACGACCCTTTGTATGATCCCATCGGATATCACTTTGGCAGCATATGGCCGTTATTTACCGGATGGGCCTCGGTCGCCGAGTATCGCTACCATCGCGGCCTGCCAGCGTACGCTAATCTTCGAGCCAACGCGCAACTGGTTTTCGACGGCTCGCCCGGCCGGGCGACGGAAGTGCTCTCGGGCCGGTATTACACGCCGGTGGCGACCAGCAGCTCGCATCAGATCTGGTCGTCAGCGATGATTGTCTCTCCTCTGCTGCGCGGAATGATGGGTCTCACGGTTGATGCTCCCAACTCCACCGTCCGATTCGAACCGCATGTCCCGGCTGATTGGACCGATTTCGCAATTCGTAACGTTGCGATGGGTGCGGCCTCCGAAGCCGACAGCCTGACGCTGTCGTACCATCGAGGCGACGGCGACATCACACTGGACGTGGCACGCCGGGGCCTTCAGCCAATCCAGTTGGAATTTGTGCCGTCCTTCAGTCTCCGGGCCCACGTCCTGAGCGCGGAGGTTGACGGCAAGCCAACCAGCCTTAAGGCAGTCGAACCTGACAACAAGGTCGACCAACACATCGCGTTGACGGTACCGATTACGCGCGATCACACCGTGGTTCATATCAGGCTGCGCGATGAGTTCGGAATGGTTTACCCCTACACGGTGCCAGCGACCGGTGCTTTGAGTTCCAACCTCAGGTTTATCTCCGAGCAATGGAATGCTTCGCATGATCGCCTGGAGCTACAGATTGCCGGCAGGGCGGGAGCGAAGTATCGCGTTCCCCTGACAGGTGACCTTATAGGGTTGAAGGTTAGCGGGGGGGAACTTCTGCGAGATGTGCTTCAGGTCAGCTTCCCACCCGAAGCATCTGGTGCATACACCACCAAAGAGGTGATTCTTCAGTTCCCGAGCCATTGAGAAGATTAGGACATACTGGGAAAACTAAGACAATCGAGCAGGCTTGATTACCACTTTAGTTTTATTTTTGAGGTTCTCAGTCGCTAATGTAAAAAAATCCTCTGCTAGTTCATTTTAATTATTGACAATCCCTTAAAAATTTCTTGACAGCTGAAACTTAAGGAATTAGTTTTTGGTCACACCAAATAGTGACGTCGGTTACATCGCGGTGCGACAAGGGTTTCGAGCTCTTTCAGGCAACATCATGAACAGGATCTGCTACCAGACCGCAGATGCCGTAAAGTCGGGGAGTTCCTTCCTTAAGCAATCCTCTTTTTTCTCCGGTTTCAATCACTTGGCTGGTACCAATCGGAAACAGCTGACGCAAGAGTCAGAAGTGGTCTCTGCGTACGGCTGCATCATGCTGTGGGGGACAAAATGAAGAAGCGGTGCGTATGGCTAGCGGTAGCGATTTTGGTTATTTCCCTTACTCCAACCCTGCTCCTGGCGCAGGTGACCACTGGCAACATCATAGGGACGGTGACTGACCCCCAAGGCGCCGCGGTGCAGAACGCGACGATCACGGTGACGGACCTAAGCAAGGGCACCACCGACACCACGACGACCAACGAGTCGGGAAACTATACCGTTACCCACTTGATCCCTGACGCCTACTCGGTCAAGGTCGAAGCGCAGGGTTTCAAGACCTTCGAGCAGAAGGGCGTCACCATAATCGCGGATGCCTCGCAGCGCGTAGACGCCGCGCTACAAGTTGGATCGGCTTCCGAGACGCTGGAAGTTACAGGTGAAGCTCCGCAGCTGCAGACCGATAGCGCCGACGTAGGAATTACATATAACCAGCGGTACGTCCAGGATTTGCCGGTCTTCAACCGCAACTTCACGCAGTTTGAGTTGTTGTCGCCCGGCACCCAGCAACTGGCCGGTTGGAACCACGCGGCGACGGAGAATCCGCAAGGTGGTCTGCAGATTTTTGTAAATGGTCAACACTTCAGTGGCACGGGCTTCCAGTTGGACGGAACCGATAACCAGGATCCTATCCTGGGTATCATCGTCATCAATCCCAACCTGGACGCTGTCACCCAAGCCACAGTCGGATCGCAATTTTACGATGCTGAGCAGGGTAAGGCGATCGCCGGAATCGTCACTGCGCAGACTAAGTCAGGTTCAAACGAGCTGCATGGGAGCGGCTTCTGGTTTCGTCGTACCGATGCCAACTTGGCCCGAGACCCATTCACTCAGTTCGCTCCCAACTCCGTTACGGGAAAGTACATACCTTCTGATAAGTGGAATCAGTATGGCGGCACCATTGGCGGCCCAATCATCAAGAACAAGCTGTTCTTCTTTGGTGATTACCAAGGCACCAAGGAAACCACTGGTGTCACGAACGTCTTGACTGTTCCGACCGCGGAAGTCATATCCACATGTACGGCCGCGACGGGCTTCTGCAATCTGAGCCAATACTTAGGGAAAGTTGCCGGCGGTGGCCAGGTCTACTACCCCAATGTGAACAACACAGCCAGCTTTACAGGCGCCACGCCTGTTCCGGGCAACTTGATCCCCGTCTCCCAGCTTTCTCCGCAGGCGGTGGCAATTCTGAAGGCCTTTCCGGCGCCCACCAATGACGGACTGTTTGCAAACTATATCGCTTCAGGCGCGGGTGCTTTCAAGCAGAACAGCTTCGACACCCGTATTGATTACAACCTGAACGAAAAGAATCAGATTTACGGGCGCTTCAGTCTCGCCTACTTCAACCTGTCGGGAAATCCTTCACTCCCGCAGCTTGGAGGCGTGGGCTTTGGCCCAGGCCCAGGCTTGGCGGGAAGCTCCGATGTCCATAACTACAGTCTGGCCAGCGGCTGGACCCACACGTTCAGTCCCACGTTCCTGATGGACGTTCACTTCGGTTGGTTCAGGTACAACCCGCAGACCGCGTTCTGGGACCAAGGACAGACTCCGGCCACCGGCTTCGGTATTCCCGGGCTTAACTTACCCTCGCAACCCTTGCTCACCTCAGGTTTGCCGTACTTCGCTTTGGGTGGAAACGGCCAGCAGGGTAACCAAACGATTTCCGATTTCGGTAACGGATTGGGCGTGCAACGCTGCAACTGCCCGCTGACGGAAAAAGAGAACCAGTATCAGTACGTGGCGAACTTTACCAAGCTGCATGGCAACCACACCTTTAAGTTTGGAGGTGATCTCCGTTACGCCACGAACGTCCGGATACCCAGCGACCAGAACCGCGCCGGCCAATTGTCATTCGCCCAGGCAGGTACCGGGGACGGCAACGTAGGTGGACTCACCTTGGCGACCCTACTGTTCGGCGATGTTACGCAGCTCCAGCGGTTCGTCAGCAGCACTACGGATGTTCAGGACCGGCAGTGGCGCATGTTCTACTACGGGCAGGATACTTGGCGTATTACTCCCAAGTTGACCCTCAGCTATGGACTGCGCTGGGAGGTTTACTTCCCTGAGTCGGTTAACGGAAAGGGCAAGGGCGGTTTCTACAACATCGTTGAGGGCATCGGCAGAGTCGCCGGCTATGGACCGTATGGGCTAAATGGCAACATCGGAAACGACTGGCACGCCTTCGCGCCTCGACTGGGCCTGGCTTATCAGCTCTATGACAAGACTGTAGTCCGGGCGGGATTTGGAATCAGCTATGACATGGGCGTGTTCGGCTCGAACTTTGGTCATAGTGTGACCCAGAGCTTGCCGGTGTTGCTGGCGCAACAAGTCAACGCCTTCAATGGCAACGGCGCTGCCAACAACTTTGCCCCAGCGTTCAACCTTGGTCCGGGCGGTTACCTGAGCACTTTGCCAGGGGTGCCGACCGGTGCGCCTGCCGGAGTTTTCCCCGCGATTCCTTCCAACGGCCAGTTGCCGCTGCTGGGCCCCACCAACAACGCTCAACCCTATATTCGTCCCTTGAACCAGACCTTACCTGCGATTGGGGTGTGGAACCTCTCGATTCAGCAGCAGATCACCAAGTCGTCGACCCTGGAAATGGCCTACATCGGAAATGTGGGCAGGCACGGGTTTGCCGGTGATGGTCCCAGCTACAACGTCAATCAGCAATTCGCGAATGGAAACTACCCCTTAGGAGGTAAGTTCACATATCCTGGATACATCGATCCAACGACGGGTAAGACGCTGGTTTGCTGCACTACGGCTGTCAACAACTACCTGGGCAGTAATGCCAACTCCAATTACAACGCCTTGCAGGTGAAATTCAACCAGAGTTTCTCGCAGGGGCTACAGTTCATCACCCACTTGACTTGGTCGCGGGCCTTAAAATACGACAGCAACTATTTCGCTGATGTTCCTGCCGTGGCCTACGGCCCCGACGACCAGAACCGCAAACTCGTGTGGGTCGTGAGCACCGTTTATGATCTGCCCTTCGGCAAGGGCAAAGCGTTTGCCGGTAATACGAGCACCGCCATGAATGAGGTCATTGGCGGCTGGCAAATCAGTTTCACTACCAACTGGGGCAGCGGCCTGCCGTTTACGCCTACTCTCAGCAGCTGTCCTGGCAACTTCTCGGGCGTCTGCCGACCCAATATAGGTTTTGGGGGGGTAGGAAGCTTCCCCGTGGGACCCAGCGGCCTGATCCATCCGGCGGGCGGGGGTGCACCTTATGTCCAGTACTTCACTCCGCAAGTTGTGGGTGGAACTTGGCTCGCTCCAGCGACCGGGACGATTGGCGATGTAGGGTTTGACTCCCTGTGGGGACCAAGTGACTTCACATCGAATGCTGCAATCGCCAAGAACTTCCAGCTGACCGAGCGGTTCAAGCTTCAATTCCGCATGGACGCCTACAACGTCTTTAATCATGTTGCGTTGGGCTACTCCAACAACCAGGGTGGCGGTGGCAACTGCGTAGCCTCGCTCTCGCCCAGCAACGCCTGCGGCAGCGCGAGCGGCCAAATTACCGACATCCTGTTTGGAACTACGATGCGTCAGCTGCAGTTCGGCTTGCATCTTTTCTTCTAACCACGGAGCGCGAAGCTGCATTTCACAGGAGGGAGTCTTCGGACTTCCTCTTAATTTTTTGGCACCAGCCAAAGCACCTAATGGAAGTTCCACGAAGCCTCACACAACAAGAATGAACAAACCTCTGTGCCTGCGATTCAGTGTTGCTGTCTTGGTTGCCGTTCTAGGAGCTTCCGTTCCGGCCCTCGCGCAGGGTGATGAGCAAACTCGCACCCGGCCATGGATGAATGCCAAGCTATCGCCCGATGAACGTGCCGGCATGGTGCTGAGGCAAATGACTCTCGACGAAAAAATGGACTTGGTGCATGGCCAGGGTGAGCCGGACTCCGGTCCGCCAAGGCCAAACGCCTGCCTGAGCAATGGTGGCGTCGGTTTTGTCCTGGGCATCCCTCGCCTAGGCATTCCGGTCATTCAGATGAGTGACGCAGCCTATGGAGTGCGTAGCAGCGCCGAGAATGGCCGCTATTCGACGGCCCTCCCATCGAATCTTGCCTCAGCCGCGAGCTGGGACCTGCAGGCAGCATGTGAATATGGCGCGCTGATCGGACGCGAGCTGCGCGCGCAAGGCTACAACATGACGCTGGGCGGCGGCGTGAACCTGGCGCGCGAACCCCGCAGCGGACGGACATTCGAGTACATGGGTGAAGACCCAATCCTCGCCGGCACGCTCGTGGGCAACCGGATTAAATGTGAGCAAGCTGAGCATGTGATAGGCGACATCAAGCATTATGCCCTCAACGACCAGGAAAGTGGCCGCGAGGAAGTCAATGTGATCATCGGCACGCGCGCCATGCGCGAGACCGACTTACTGGCATTCCAGATCGGCATCGCCATCGGCAATCCGGCGGCGGTGATGTGCTCCTATAACGCGGTCAATGGAGATTTCGCTTGCGAAAATAAATACCTGCTAACGGATGTGCTCAAGAAAGATTGGAAGTTCAAGGGTTTTGTGCTGTCCGATTGGGGCGGGACTCACAGCACGGTGAAGGCTTCGGCCGCGGGGTTGGACAACGAAGAGCCGGGCGACGACTACTTTGGCGGAAAGCTGAAAGCGGCGGTGCAATCAGGCCAGGTCCCGACGGCTGAGCTTGATGAGCACGTGCGCCGCATTCTACGATCAGAGTTCGCCAGTGGAATCGTCGATTTCCCTACCCAGAGGAGCGTAGTAGATGTTGAGGCCGGTTTCGATACCGCGCGCCGTATCGCCGAACAGAGCATCGTGCTGCTGAAGAACCGCAATGCTGTGCTCCCATTGGATCGTAGCAAGTTGCGCTCCATCGCAATCATCGGATCGCATGCGGGTATGGGCATGATCTCCGGTGCAGGATCGGCACAGGTTGACCCGCCCGGACGGCAGGCTCCCAAGTGGCAAGAACAAGTTTGGTTTCCAACCTCGCCGAGGAAAGCCGTAGCGGCGAAGGCTTCCGGCGTGAATGTGGAGTTTAATTCGGGGGCGAATCCGGCTTCGGCCGCAGCGCTGGCGCGCAGCTCGGATGTTGCGATCGTATTTGCCTATCAGTGGACGACGGAAGGACTCGACTTGCCCAATCTGTCGCTGCCCGAAAACCAGGACGCGATGATCGCACAAGTGGCTGCGGCCAATCCGCGGACCATTGTCGTTCTCGAGACCGGCACAGCAGTTATAATGCCGTGGCTCGATAAGGTTAGCGCTGTCGTGGAAGCCTGGTATGCGGGCAGCAAAGGGGCGGACGCTGTGGCCAACATCCTGTTTGGCGACGTCAATCCAAGTGCCAAGCTACCCCTGACCTTCCCGCGCAGCGAAGCCGATCTGCCGCATCCAACATTGCTGATGCCACCGCCAGGAGCCAACTCTAAGCCGAGCTTCGACGTGCATTACGACGAGGGATTGAAGGTTGGCTACAAATGGTATGACGCCGAGAACAAGCCCGTGCTGTTTCCGTTCGGATACGGACTCTCCTACACGACCTATCGCTATTCTGATTTGACGGTGACGCCGGGCGGCCAAACGACCGTGAGCTTTATGGTAAAGAACACCGGTCGCCGGGCGGGAGAAGAAATTGCGCAAGTTTACGCTGCGTTGCCGGCGGCTGCGGGAGAACCGCCGAAGCGCCTTGTGGGCTGGGGCAAAGTCAAGTTGGACAGCGGGGAAAGCAGGGAAGTGACAGTAACCATCGACCCGCTGTACCTATCTGTGTTCGACGAGACCTTGAACGGATGGAAGCTCGTACCGGGAAGCTACACATTTATGGTCGGAGGATCGTCACAGGACCTTCCGCTGGTTGAGAAGGTGAATGTGAAGTAGGCCAATACAGGCCGTGCTCCCGAGAAGCCTGCCGGATCCCGACCGTACCAGCAACTAAAAACCCGCCTTTCCGGCGGGTTCTTAACGTTCCGAACGCGAGTTTAAAACGTGAATGCCACTCCACCGCGCACGCTGCGGGCCGACTGCATCAAGTACACAGTTTTGCCATCTGGGCCGATAACCGGCACGTAGCCTTGCGCCAACAGGTTACGAAGGTCCACCAGCGCCTCCATGTTGCCCGGCATAAAGTGCATGCGTGGCAAGGGCTGGCGAATGAAGAGGTTGAAAAACGGGTCAATTTGCCCTGCCGAGGCATTGAAAAGGTCAACCGGCGTCAGCGCGTTGTCGCCACTCATCCAGCGATAGGAGGCAATCCACCGCGTCTTCGACCGCGGGATAGACCCATTGAGGGAGAGGGCAGCCGAGTGGCGCCAGCCATGTTGCAGGCTGCTGCGCACCACGTTCCATTCGACGTTGGGCTGCTCCAATTCGAGAACGCCGCCATAGGCGTAATCGACGGTGGCTGTCAGTGTATCGGACAGCCGGCGCTGAAACACGAAGCGAACGCCCTGGGCCTCGAGCTCGCCGCCGTTGAAGCTGAACGTCCCAGAGTAGACGTCGGACAAAATGTCGCCCGTGTCGGAGGCGATATCGCCGACTCCGAGCAGGGCCGGGTCCTTCACCCGATCGTTAAAGTAGGCGACCTGGAGTTTGTTGTCGCCGGCACGCTGCGAGATGGAAACCTCGTGGTGATGCGCATTCTCCAACAGCGGCTCGCCGTCAACCATGGTCATGCGGGGCCCGCTCTCGCTCAGGTCTGCCGGCGCCGAATCGAATCCTTTGCTGGCGCGCGTGTTGGGCTCGTTCGTAGCGTAGCGATACTCCAGCACGGTATTGGATGCCAGGTGCCAATCGACGATCGCATTGGGGCGAAAGGCCGTGGCGCCGCGGCCTAGAAATTGGATGTTCTGCTCCTCGCCACCATATTGAAAATCGAGAGTGTCGCCGATAGAGAAGCCATCGGAATACTGCATTGCAATAGCTTCCAGGGCCCCGCGGTGCGGCACCGCATCGGGCGTGGAGAAGCGGCGCACAATCAACGAAATGGTTGGAGTCCAGCCTTCATTGCCGGGCCGGCGATAGGTGGCACGCACCACGCCGTCAGGCGAGCCCGTCGCGTATCCGAGATTTCCTTCCAGGCCGATGGTCGCAGTATGAAATATCGAATGTTCAACATTGAAAGCCGTCCCCAGGTCGGACGAGCTCCCATACCCTTGACTGGTGCCACCAGCCATGAAGGCCAGCGTCCCCTTCATCGACTTGTCTTGGGACGCGGTTTCCACGACGACGGGCGTTCCATCGTCGAATCGCAAAATAGGCCGGTTGGCGTTGGAGCGGAGCGTCCACTTCCAGCTATCGTCGTCACTATCGCCCTGTTTCAGCGCGGGGAGCATACGCACGGCTTCGAACAAGGTGTTCAGCGTAATATTCAGGACCTTGCTGGCGCCTGCGGCGAGCGCCACATCCTCGCGCAATGCGGGCAGGAAGGAGGGCGCCGACACGCGCAAGTCGTAGCTGCCCGGCAGCAACCCGCTCACACTAAAGAAACCTTTGGCATCGGTGTAAGCGATCTGGTTCTGCCCGGCGGCCCCGACCAGTTCCACCGTCGCGCCCATCTGCGCCACCCCGGCCGAATTGCGCACGTATCCGGCGATTGAACCCGGAGTCGCCCCAGCCGCTGTGACACACAGCGCGACCAACACCGCAAACCATCCCAGTATTCGCGTCATCACTCAAACCTCCCGTCAGAGGTTCCCAGGATCACAAATACTGCGGGCGGGAGTACCCGTCCGCGGGCCCCCATTTCCATCTGTCTACTCAACCGCAAATCGCACCGATGGAGCAATCTGCTGCTTGGAAATGTTGTCGTCAACTTTCACCGTCAGCCGGTAGACACCTGGGGGAAAAGCGTTCAACGATAAGCTCTTCTCCAGCGTAACCTGCTCTCCCACATTGCCCATTGTTTCCGTGGACTCCGAGGAGTGCAGCACCGACTGATTACTGGCAATGTTTACAATTTCGTACTCGATATTGGCGGAAGGCTTTTTAGTCTTCTCGTCTGACTGAAGATTATAGACCTGCATCCAGAGATTCATGCGCTGATCGCGCTTAAAACTGGCAGGTTTTCCGTCAGGGGCATCCAGATGCGGGTAAGCCAGCTTGGTCTCCCCAATGACGAAGCTTCCCGAGCCGACATTCTTGGTCGCCACCTTGTCCAAATGGTCGGCCAGGATCATGGACGAAGATGCCAGTTTGTCTTCATTGAACTCCGGAACGATAACGCCGTGGCTCCAGGTTCCCACGCGGTCGCCATTCACGTCTTTGACGACCACGTCAAAGCGGTAGCGGCCAGGCCGGAGCGGAATCGCCTTCCAGTAGAGGGACGAATGCTCCATGGTTTTTTCCAGCAGTTCGTTGGGCACGTCGACCTGTACCGAATCTTCGAAAGTCTGTGCCACTTTTCCCGTGATGCCGGTAACTCGTCCGAAGATGTTTACCGTGCCTCGCTGAATGCCGTCCTTGCTGGCGAAGGTAACGTCCTTATTCTTGATCTGCAGGGTCACTGGAACCAGCACGGTATCGCCCGTCACCTTTACAAAATCGGTGCGGATTTCAAAGGGCATCAAATTGACGTTGATCTTGTGGCTGACCACCTCCTCAAGGTCCTTGAACTTGACCTTGGGCGGCGTATTGACCTTGGCCAGCATTTCCATTTTCGTAAACTCGTTGTTGTTCTGTATTCCCTGTTCCGGGCCAGGATTAGCGGCCCCCGAACCGGAATTGGCGATGCGCTGTCCCTTATTAGCCATGCCCATCTGCTCGTAGAGGGTAAGTCCCCCATTCGGAGTATGTAGCAAAGCGTCTTTCTCGTTGGGATCAATCGTCAGGTGATAGTCGCCGCAGGAGCAGGGGTCAACGAACTCCAGGATGACCTCTTGGCCGACTCCCTCCAGGTACCGGTACCGCCAGTCCTCGAAGGGATAGGTCGAAGTCTCACCACCGCCTTCTTCCATCGGCCGTTCGTACGTGCCACCGGAGGGATGCGCTTCAATCTCGTCAGGTGGACCCCACACGATATAAATTCGCCCGCGGTCGGTCCTCCAACCCGGAATACCAGCCGCAAAGTGCTCGTTAGCGTAGGCGATGCGGCGATAGTGCTCTTCCTTAAATTCGTTTTCCTCGGTGTCCGGAGTGGGATCGCGTCGCAGCCAGAATTGCTCGATAAACTGATCGCGCTCTTCATCGTTGGAAAGCTGTTTGAAGGCGGACATTTCCTCCGGCGTGATGATGTACCGCACATCCTCGTTAAGCCACTTCTTATAAGTGGAGCTCAACTCCTGCTTGAGGGCTTTCTGACTCGCTTTCTTCTGCTTCTCCGTCATCGGCCGCTTCAATGGATCGGCTTGCTGATTGCCGGTTTGCGTGGGCGTGGAAGTAGCCGAGCTGGTTCCCGAATCTTTCGCAGCCTGGTCGGGAGCAGTTGCGGACTTATCGCCCGCGGAGGGAGCCGAACTCTGGGCTATGGCCAGGCCGGCGGACAAAACGCCGGCAAAGAATAACGAAAAGAACAAGCGGAAAACACGCAACTTCATGTGTACCAACGAACTCCTGGAGAAACACTCTGGGCTTTTAAATTGTATGTTTTCGGGCGGGCGAAAGCAAGGTTGCGGAGGGCAGATTCGGAAGTCGAATGCCATGGAGAAACTCCAGTCTCACCAACCCTCTGGCGACGCAAAAGTCGCCCTCGATGTGACGAACGCCAGATAGCTTCTTGGGGCAATCCTGGCGGGGGTTGTACCCATTATTCGGCCCGGCAACTTGCCCCTAAAGAGTTGTCCAAATAGCGGCTATAATGATGGACTCGGGAGAGTTTCGGAAACTGTCTGCCGCGCGAGCTGCTGGGCGCAGCTGTGCCTTGGGCGGGCAGCGCCAAGGAAATATCGAAAGTCTGTGCTCTCCAAAGGAACCTTGGGCCGTCTGTCCTCGTACTACGTTGGGGAGCTGATGTGCGCCCAAGTGACGGTTTCCCAATCGAGGGTTGATGAAGAACTGGAAGAAGCTCGCGCTGATTATCGGGGGCGTGGTCGTGTTGCTGGCCATTGTTGGCTTTACCGTCGAGCAGAGCCGCAAGGGCGTAGTGACGGTGCAGACCGGCAAGGTCCTCCGCGAGGACTTGGCGTCGGTAGTGACGGCCTCGGGCGAGATCAAGCCCAAGGTGCAGGTCAACATCGGCTCCCAAACCATGGCCAGGATTACGCACTTGTATGTCAAGGAAGGCGACCGGGTCAAGAAGGGGCAAATGCTGGCGGTGCTGGACAATGTTCAGCCTGCGGCTGACGTTTCTATGGACGACTCGGCTCTGAAGGCCTCCCGCACCGATGCAGTTGCGGCGCAGGCAGCGGTTAACACTGCAGCAGCCGATCTGAATTCTGCGGAGGCAGAGTTTGAACGCGCCAAGCTCGATTATGATCGCAGCAAGGGCTTATATGATAATCAACTGATTGCCAAGGCCGATTTCGATACCAAGAAGGCAGCATTCGGGACGGCCACTGCGCAGTTGGGAATGGCCAAGGCAAAACTCGCACAGGCCAAGGCCCAGCAGGACTCGGCCCAAGGCCATATTAACCAAACGGCGGCCATGCTGCGCCATGCTTCGGATGTATTAAGCAAGACCGAATATCCCGCTCCCTTCGACGGCGTTATCACTAATGTTCCGGTGCGTGAAGGCGAGACCGTCGTTCCCGGCATTCAGAATGCACCGGGCAGCACTCTGATGACGATTGCCGACATGTCCGTAATCACCGCCGAGGTCAAGGTTGATGAGACTGACATCGTAAACGTGCAGTTGGGACAGCCGGCTGAAGTCACCATCGACGCTATTCCGAAGCAGAAGTTCAAGGGCACGGTCACCGAAATCGGAAGAAACGCCGTGCTCCGCTCTACCGGCGTATCCACCGCCCAGACCACCTCCAGCAGCCAGGAAGCCAAGGACTTCAAGGTGGTGGTTTCGCTGCAGGATCCACCCCCTAATCTGCTTCCCGGTTTGTCCGCTACGGCCCGCATTACTACCGCTACTCGCAAGAGCGTGATGGCGATTCCGATACAGGCCTTGACCATTCGCCAGCGGGGGGAACTGGCGACCGACAGTAAGGGCAAACCCGCGCCGGCGCAGGCTACGGCCTCGGCTGGACAAGATCCCAAGGAGGAGTTGCAGGGGGTCTTTGTTCTCAAGAACAAAAAGGACGCCGTCTTCGTACCTGTAGTTACAGGGATTAGCGGAACCACCGACATCGAAGTAACCAACGGGCTACAGGAGGGGGACGAGATCGTCACGGGAAGCTACAAAGTTCTCCGAACCCTGCGCAACGGCACTAGCGTGAAGGTTGATAATTCGACGGCCAGTAAGAAGGAAGAATCCTAGGGAAGAGCAAGACACGTAAGAGGAACGGGCCGCAGGGCAGGAAGGTGGAAGTCCGCATCCATGAGCAACCCGGACCAGTTACCTAGCGAGGAGAAGAGGATGGCAACGCAATTGGCAAGCTTGGCAGAGCCACGGATCCCAACCAGTCCGGAGCAGTGCATCATCTGCACCGAGGACCTTTGGAAGACGTACGACATGGGATCGGAACAACAGGTCCAGGCTTTGCGCGGGGTAAACGTCCGCATTCAGCCGAACGAGTATGTTGCCATCATGGGGCCCTCGGGTTCGGGCAAGTCAACCTTGATGAACCTGATCGGCTGCCTCGATTCGCCCAGCAAGGGCAACTACTGGCTGAATGGACAACTGGTCAGCGAACTCGACGACGACGAGCTGGCGCGCATTCGCAACAAGGAAATCGGTTTCGTTTTCCAGACCTTCAACCTGCTGGCCCGGGCAACGTCGCTGCACAATGTGGAACTCCCTCTCATCTACGCCGGCATTCCGGCGGAAGAGCGCCTCGAACGCGCCCGCCATACTCTGGCCTCGGTGGGAATGGAATCCAGAATGAACCACAAGCCCAACGAACTGTCAGGCGGACAGCGGCAGCGGGTAGCCATTGCGCGCGCCTTGGTCAACAAGCCGTCCATCATTTTGGCGGACGAGCCTACCGGCAACCTGGACTCGCAGACTGGCGTGGAA
>CAWJXA010000010.1:0-95218 GCA_963846715.1 uncultured Acidobacteriaceae bacterium
CGCTCCATGGCTGCGCCATTCGTTGCCCAGCGACGGATAGGCGGTAAGAATCGCGGTGGCCGGATTGTAATCTAACTGGCGCGCTGCTCGAATCACGTCGTAACCCGCGGTTTCCGTTTCCATGCGCATATCGGTAATGACCATCTCGAAGATGCCATTTTTCAGTTTCTGTCCGGCTTCTTTCGCAGAGGAAGCAGTGTCTACTTCGAAACCGTTCATTTCGAGGATCGCACGCAAGGTCAGCAGGATTGCAAGTTCATCATCAACTAACAGGATGCGACGTTTCATCGGGAGCTCCAGGGGAAAGTCTCGTCATCAACGTGCGGCTGGTGAGATGCAGGTTCTTGCCGCAAAGTTGTCATGGATATCATTGTACTGCTACACGCGCCGTTCCGTTTTTGTGCTTCCACATCGCCCGCAGCCAGCCCCACAAAGGACGCCCAGTATAATCGTTTGGTGGCGACTTATCACCTCGAGAACTTCGGATGTCGCGCGACCCAGGCCGATGGCGCCGCGATCGAACGCCAATTGCTTGGCCGGGGGCTGCAGCGCGCCGGCGGTGCCCACAAAGCCGAAGTCGTCATTTTGAACACCTGCACCGTCACTGCATCGGCCGATCAGGACGCGCGCGCCGCCATTCGCCGCATTCATCGGGAAAATCCCGAGGCCAAAATCATGGTTACGGGCTGTTATGCCCAGCGCGCGCCGGAGGAGTTATCGGCGCTGCCCGGCGTTAGCCTGGTCGTGGGAAATTCGCACAAACACCAGTTGGCCAGCTACGCTTTTCCACTAACGGGCCACGGCGGATTTGTGGCGTTGGACCAAATCGGCCGCAGTCCCGTCATCGCCGGTGACATTTTCGCTCATACCGAGTTGATGGCCGCACCCGTCTTCGAAGCTGGCTCCTTCGAAAAGACTCGCCCTAATCTCAAAGTGCAGGATGGTTGCAATAACCGCTGCTCCTTCTGCATCATTCCGTCGGTGCGCGGCCAGAGCCGCTCGCTAAAGTTGGAGCAAGTGCTCAGCGAAGTCGACGCTCTGGTCGCCAACGGCTATCGCGAAATTGTGCTGTCGGGCATCAACCTCGGCCGCTGGGGACGTGACCTGTCGCCGCGCACGAATTTCGCAGCCATGCTGCGCGCCATCCTTGAGCACACGACTATCGAAAAGATTCGCATCAGCTCGGTCGAGCCCATGGACTGGACGAACGAAGTGATTGAACTGGTGGCGTCCTCCCCGCGCATTTGCAAGCACGCCCACGTGCCGCTGCAGTCGGGCAGTGACCGGATTCTCCGCAAGATGCACCGCAAGTACCGCCCTTGGCATTACGCCGATCGCATCGAGCGCATTCGTCATGCCATGCCCGATGCGGCCATTGGCGCCGACGTGATGGTTGGCTTCCCCAGTGAGAGCGAAGAAGACTTCGAGCAGACGCGGGCGCTCATTGAGTGCCTGCCGTTCACCTATCTGCATGTCTTCACCTATTCGTCCCGGCCCGGAACGCTGTCAGCCGGAATGCCGGAGCAGGTCCCCGTCCAAATTGCACGTCAGCGCAATCAAGTCCTACGGGAGCTGGCAGCCAGCAAGAAGTGCGCATTCATGCAATCGTTTGTTGGGCGACAGCTGGAAGCGATCACGCTTACACACTTCGATGGTGCGCGTACCGAAGCTTTAACCGATAACTATCTGAAGTTGCAGATTCAAGGTCAGCACCAACCTAATCAGTGGGTCACCGCTGCAATTGTGGATGTTGACAGAGAAGCCCTGGGGGGCGTTCTTAGCAGAGTTTAGGCCGGGCGGCTCATGGTCGAAGTCCCTTTACATCCAGGGAAGTCATCGCGCCGCATGGATCACGCCGCCGGCGGCACGTTCGGCACATCCAGCAATCCCAACTGCTGCTCGAAGGGCAAAAACACCGAAAATGCGGTTCCACTCTTCCCCGCTCGTGTGCGGCTGGCGAGATGAATTGTCCCCTCATGCTTCTCGGTGATGCCGCGGCTCACCCACAGGCCTAATCCTGTACCTTTTTCCCCTTTCGTAGTGAAAAAGGGAGCGAAGAGATTTCTGCGCACCCCCGCCGGAATGCCCGCGCCGGTGTCGACAATTGTGACGCGCACCCCCTTACGTGTTGGATTCGACGCAAGACTCGATTCACGCAAGTGCAAAATCAGTTTGCCTCCATTCGGCATCGCATCCAGCGCATTGCCTACCAGGTTTGAAAATACCTGCCGCAGCTCGCCGGGAAATCCCCGCACCGGAGCCGCCGCTTCAAGACGTTCCTCCACCCTGACATGGGCCTTTCTAATTTGAGGGGCAAACAGAATCAGCACGCTCTGTAATACCTCGGCGACGTTAACTTCCACTGGCGCCTGCGCTTCGCGGTGAAAGGTCAGAAGCTGTCCCGTAATCTGCGCCATGCGCGCCAGTTCGTCACTGGCAAGCTCCAGGTAGTGACTTGCCGTGTCGCTGGAATGCGACTCGTAGCGCAGCAGGTAGATAAGATTGGAAACCGTATCCAGAGGGTTACGAATCTCATGGGCGATGGTGGCCGACAGCCGTCCGGCAAGCGTCAATCGCTCACTCGAACGTAGTGCCTGTTCAGTCTGGCGGCGTTCCGTGATGTCGCGAAACACGATCACAATTCCAGCCAGTTCACCGCGATCATTGCGGATCGAAGAGCCCGTCAGTTCAAGCGGATGTTCCCGGCCAGTCCGGCTTATGAGCGCAATATGACTGGACACGTTTACTGGCTCCGTGGGATGGACCAGTTGAGCCGGATCGTCAAGCTCCATCCTTGTCTTTTCATCGACGACGCGCATAACCTCCCGCAGCGGCCGTCCACAGGCTGTTTCACCATCCCATCCGGTTAGTTTCTCAGCCGCAGGATTTATAAACGCTACCCTCCCCGCCGCGTCGGTAGCGACGACTGCATCCCCGAGGCTGGTGAGGGTGATCCGGTACGACTCCCGGCTTTCCTGCAACAGCCGCGTTTTCTCCTCTTCGGCTTGCAGATGCTTGTCGTACGTGGAAGAAAGCTCGAACAACTCACGTCGCGTCAGGGTGAACAGCAGGACAACTGTAATTAGCGAAAGCAGCACGGCGGTGCCGATGACAACATTGCTGAGAAGCGCAGCCCGACGGTACCGAACTTCATGCAGGTGTTGCTCCGCATCCAGTATCTGGCGCGTCTTGGCCCGGATCTGCTCCATCAACTGGTTACCGGCGGTGTATTCCTGGGGCGAGAGGGAACGAGGGCCCTGTTGCTGCAGCAATTGCTCCGAGTATAGGATCCAACGCAGATCCAGATCTCTAACCTCTCGTATGCGTTGCTGCTGGCTGGGATTGTCCCGGGTGAGCTGTTCCAGAGTCGCCGCTTGTTCCGGCACTCTTGGCTTGGCGGCGTTGTACGGATCCAGAAAAGACTGGTCGCCAGTCAGGTGGAAGCCGCGAAGCCCCGACTCCATGTCCAGCATGTAACGCATCAACTGCCTGGCATTGAGAATGACCTCGTCAGCATGGTCAACCCGGCCGAAGGAAGTGGTCAGGCCCAGGATCTCAACCACGAGGGTCGCGGTAAGCAGCAACAGCAACACCACCGGTATCAAAACCGTGCGGCGGAGCAGTCTCTGAAAACTGCGTTGATCCATATACGACTCGTCAATACATGCCCAGATGGGTTAGGAAAGTCCTGATGATACAGCATCTCGGTCGGTCCCCAGCAGAGGGATTCCCTTAGTCGGCAGAAGCGGAGTTTTCTTGCAGCGGGGACGTCAGTTGAGACTTGCGAGGCGGTCTGGCGGCGTTGCGGTTCAAAGCCCAGACCGCAATCCGGAACAGCAGGAGTATCGCGAGGATGCTGCCGTAAATCTCGGGTACGCGCACGTCTTTCTTTACCAGCCAAATGTAATGCACCACTCCCGCTGTCGCACTGGCGTAGATAAGCCGGTGCAACTGTTGCCAGCGCCTCCCCAGCTTGCGGATCGCCTTCCGGGTTGACGTTATCGCTAATGGAATCATCAGTACGAAGGCGGTAAAACCGGCGGTGATGAATGGTCGCTTCAGCACATCTTTATAGATACTGTGGAGGTCGAAAAACTGGTCCAGCCAGATATAGGTAGTAAAGTGCAGGCAGCCGTAGAAGAACGCGAACAGCCCCAACATCCGACGGTATTGAATTAGCCAGTACTGCCGTGTCAGCTTACGCAACGGCGTTATGGACAGAGTGACCAGCAGTAAGACCAGCGTCCAGGTACCGGTGGAAAATGTGATAACTTGTACCGGGTTCGCGCCCAGCGCGGAGTTCAACGCCTTCCAACCCAGCCGGAGCAAGGGCACCAGACACAGAAGAAAAATAAGCGGCTTAAGATATTTCGGCTTCATGGGTGCTCAGAAATTCTTCTTGAGATCCATTCCGGTGTACAGTGAAGCGACCTGGTCGCCGTAGCCGTTGTACATCAGCGTCGGACGCTTGAAGAACTCTCCGATGCGCCGTTCTTTGGCCTGACTCCAGCGGGGATGGTCAACATTCGGGTTGACGTTCGAATAGAAACCGTATTCATTCGGCGCAGACCTGGTCCACGTCGAAACTGGTTGCTTCTCGACCAACTTAATCTTGACAATCGCCTTGATACCCTTGAAGCCGTATTTCCAGGGAACGACTAAGCGAATCGGCGCGCCATCCTGGTTGGGCAGAACGTCGCCATAGAGGCCGACGGCCAGAATGGTGAGTGGGTGCATTGCCTCGTCGAGTCGCAGTCCTTCCACATAAGGCCAGTCGAGCACGTTGCGCTGCTGACCGGGAAAGCGCTTGGGGTCGAGCAGCGACGTAAACTCAACATACTTCGCTTTCGAGTTCGGCTGCACCTGATCGAGGAGCGATTTCAATGGAAAGCCAATCCACGGAATCACCATTGACCAGCCTTCCACACAGCGCATGCGGTAAATCCGCTCTTCCAGAGGCATTTTCATCAGCGCGTCGATGTCGAACGTTTGAGGCTTATTGACCAGGCCTTCCACGCGCACCGTCCACGGGCGCGTCTGAAAGTTTTTGGCCAGATCGGCCGGCTCGTATTTGTCGGTGCTGAACTCGTAGTAGTTGTTGTAGTGCGTAATATCCTGCAACGGCGTCTGCTTTTCGGTCGTCCCGAATGGACCTTTGCTGTAGTTGAGCTTGGCATTGGCGAACGCAACCTCCGACGGCGAAACAATACTGTTCAACTTGCCGCCAACCAGGGCAGCCCCAGCCAGCACGGCCGCGCCACCCAGAAACGCACGCCGGCTCAAGTACCAATTCTTGGGTGTAATTTCGAACGACGGTATGTCAGATGATTTCTTGATCAACATCGACTACTCCACATCAAATTCACACTAAGTGAGACTCGCGAACCGGCGTTTTGATACACGGCACCAATCTTGGCAAGTCACGGCCCCCTAGCGGGCACAATCCTCTAGAGATTACTACGTACCAACATGCCCGGGTGGATTGTATTTTGCCTCGCGTACCCTGCCGGACCTATCGCAAGAGCGTCGTCGGATCGGGATCGGCGGGCGCTCCATCCGGCAGTACGGCCGGGGATTCCTCGGGCGTGTCTCCTTCTCCCGGGGCCAGGAAGAGATTCTCCTCGATGCCATGCTGCTTGGTGTACAGCTCGTAGTAGCGGCCTCCCAGCCCGTAAAGCGATGCGTGGGTACCCTGCTCGACAATTCGTCCTTCCTCAACAACCAGGATCTGGTCGGCGCGGCGAATGGTGGATAGCCGGTGCGCTATGACAAACGTCGTCCTCCCCTGCATCAGATACGACAGTCCTTCCTGGATTAGCGCTTCCGACTCGGAGTCAAGACTGGAAGTGGCTTCATCAAGAATCAGAATTCGCGGGTTCGCCAGGATGGCGCGCGCGATGGAGACCCGCTGGCGCTGCCCACCCGAAAGCTTCACACCGCGTTCTCCGATGATGGTGTCGTACTGCAGCTCATATTTCTCCGCAAATTCGTCCACGCGGGCGATGGCGCAGGCGCGGAGAATCTCCTCCTCCGTCGCATCGGGCTTGGAGAAGGCCACGTTCTCGCGAATACTCCCGTCGAACAGAAACGAATCCTGCAACACCATGCCCAGTTGGGTGCGGTACGACTCCAGCCGGACGGTGGAGAGATCGACCGAATCCACCAGGATTTTGCCGCGGTTAGGCGTATGGAACGCGGCAATCAATCCTATGATGGTCGACTTTCCGGAGCCCGACGATCCCACCAGCGCCGTCACCGTGCCTGGGCGCGCATGAAACGAGATGTCGTGCAGCACCGTTTTCTTCTGCTCGTAAGCGAAGGTGACATTCTCGAAAGCGACATCGCCGCGTATCTCGGGAAGGGTAATTGTGCGGTTGGGTTCTTCGTCCTCGGGAGTTTCATCGAGAACTTCGCGGGTGCGTTCCAAGCCCGCAAGCGCTTCCGAAATCTGGGTACCAATACCGACAACCTGGAACAACGGCGCGGCCAGATATCCGAGAAACATTGTGTAGGTGAAGAATCCGCCCAGCGTCAGCTTGCCCGCGAGAATCTGGCGGGTTCCCATGAACATCACAATCGCGCCGATCAGGCCCATCAGAGTCGAGGACGACAGGCTCATGACCGAAGTCGCCGTCAGGGTGCGAAAGACATTCTGCAGCAGCCGTTCCACGCCAGAGCTGAAAACTTCGTGCTCGCGTCGCTCGGCGTGGTAGCCCTTAACCACACGCACGCCTCCCAGCGACTCCGTCAAACGCCCGGTGACTTCGGCGGTGATCTTCGATCGCTCGCGGAAGATAGGGCGGATGGTTCGGAAAGCCTTGCGTAGGGCCAGACCGAAGATACCGAGAAAGCCGAAAGCGATGGCCGTCATTACCGGGCTGATGCGGATCAACACGGCGAACGCGATGACTGCGGTAAGTAGACCACCGGCAAAGTCGACCAGACCGGTACCGATCAAGTTCCGCACGCCCTCGACGTCACTCATGATGCGCGAGACCAGCACGCCGGTCTTATTGGTGTCGTAATAAGCCACCGACAGGCGACCGACGTGCTCCTGTACGCGGCGACGCAACTCGGCGATAAGCTTCTGCGCCGCCTTGGAGAGCGTTTGGGTCAGCGCAAACGATGTCAGTCCCTGGATGATGGTGGCCGTGAGGACCACGCCCACAAGTGGATACAGAAGTTTGAGGTGCCGCTTGCCAATGACGTCGTCCACCAGGTACTTGGTGGAAGCGGGGAGCACCAGTCCGGAGACCCGGTTGATGATCATCAGTCCCAGGCCGAGTGCGAGTAAAGCGCGGCGCGGCCGTATCAGTTGCCACACTTCGGGCAACGCCTTGAAGATCTCGGTTTTCTTCTTTTCCGGCTTCGGAGAATTGGAATCCATGATGGAGGTCAAAGTCTTTGGATTCGTTAGATAGGCGATTGGGTTCGGAAGGGCGGCCCGAGGGGCTTGGCTGGCTCGGGCGCGATAATGGAGCTATCGGCGGGCGCTATCGGCAATAAAACCGAAAGGGGCGGCTGCTCACGGTCTACAGCGCGCTCGCTGTTTACTTGAGAAGCACGACGTCGTCGCCAGCAAGTTTGCTGAGCGCTTTGTCAAAGGTGACCAAAACCAAGCCTTCAACCCTCGCAAAGGCTGCCAAGTAGGCATCAGGCCATTGTTGAGGTGCGAACCGGGTCGTCGCGGTCAGCGCCCGAAACTCGCTCTCCACGGCATCGGGATCGCGCTCGGGATAGAAGGCCACGCGCACGTCACTGGCCAGGAGATCGTAAGCGTCCCAAGCTTCCTGCTGGGTCCTGACTTCATCTCCCATTACCACAGGATGAGTGAGCAACCGGAGAAAACCTAGTTGGGTCACCCGGCAAAAGCCGGTAACTTCGACTTGGAGCCGGTCAAACCAGGAGGCGGCGGCATTATGCTGCTGGTGCCCGCGGTACGTCAGCGCAACCCACACGTTTAGATCAGGGAAATAAGATTTCATTGATCCGGCGATTAGTCAGGTGAAGCCAGCCCGGTCTCTTGGAATCGAGAATGGGGAGCTTAATCGCCCTCTTCTTGCGTTTGACGGGCGACCCTTCCAACTCCGCCTTCACTCCCAGGAGAACCAAGTCTTTCACCGAACACCCGCGAAGTGCCGCAGCCGACTTAAGGCGCCGGTAGAGCGGATCGGGAATGTCAACCGTAGTTCGCACTTGTATAACCTACCATATTTATGGCTCCAGTGTTGGATTGACGGCGGCGTAAAATCTCCTGCGTTATGAGGAACGCCCTTTTCCCTTCTGTCCTCGTCCTGCTCGTGCTGCCACTTACGGCCCAGTCGAACCACCAACTCCAGCCAGATGCCAGCATCTTCGACGAGATCTTCCACATCAAGGCGATCGACAACCATTCCCATCCGCCGGCGCTTGACAACGCTGGGCAGCCGGACGACGACTACGACGCCCTGCCCTGCGACCCCCTGGAGCCCACCGCCGCCGGGCTGATGTTCCGCGAAGACAATCCCGTCTACATCCAGGCGTGGAAAAAGATGTTCGGTTACAAGTACGACGATGCAACGCCCGGGCACGTGAAGGAACTGCTTGCGGCGAAGGACGCGGTCAAACAGAGGGAGGGAGAGAACTATCCCAACTGGGTGCTCGACCAGCTTGGCATCGAGAGCGAGTTGGCCAACCGCGTCGCCATGGGACGGGGCCTGGAGCCACCGCGGTTCCGCTGGGTGCCGTTCGCCGACACGCTGCTGTTTCCCCTAAACAACTCTTCCCTGGCGGCGGAATCGCCCGACCGCAAGATTTTCTTCAGCCGCGAGGAGCTGGTTTTCGCCCGCTATCTTAACCAGTTAAGCGTGAACGGTGTGCCTCCGACGTTGGCTGAGTACACAGCCAAGATCATCACCCCGCTGCTGGAGCTGCAGAAAAAGAACGGGGCGGTGGCAATCAAATTTGAGGCTGCCTATCTGCGGTCGCTCGATTTCGCTCCCGCCAAAGAGGCTGACGCCGCTCGCGTCTATGCGCGTTACGTCCGCGGCGGCATTCCCAGCAACGCCGACTACAAAACACTGCAAGACTATCTCTTCCGCTACATAGCCCGCGAGGCTGGACGACTGAGCATGGCCGTTCACTTTCACACGGGTGGCGGTTGCGGCGGTTACTTTGCGTTGGAGGGAGCCAATCCGCTCCTGATGGACTCAGTCTTCAACGACCCGACTCTGCGCAAAACCAACTTCGTGATGCTTCACGGAGGCGCCGGCGGCTTCGAGCAGGTCGTCCCCTATCTGCTGATGAAACCGAATGTCTACGTCGACTTTTCCGAGCAGACCTGGATGCTGGCGCCGCGCCACATCGCAGCCAATATTCGATCCATGCTGGAGTTTTATCCCGAGAAGGTGCTCTTCGGCACCGATCTCTATCCGCTGACGCCGCAAGTGAATTGGGAGGAGACCGGATACCAGACGGAAACCGCCGGACGAACCGCGCTGGCGATTGCACTCACCGGCATGATGCAGGATGGCGAGATCACGCGCGAACAGGCAAGCTCGATCGCGCATATGGTGTTGCACGACAACGCGGCCAAGCTGTATGGGATTAGCGATATCTCCTCCAAGTGATGGGTGCACTACTTTCGCAACGTTGGTGAAACTGACATGCACCTCGGCTGGAGCATACGGTGGCGGGTTCCCAAGAAAATTCTTCTAAGTAAGGAAATTTTCTCGCTACAGACTTCGATCTTGAAGTGCGTCATCCCGCGCAAACGAAAAGGCCACCCGGCAACAGGGCGGCCTTCTCTTCAAGGGAGAATAGTTCCAACGGAGGCAAAACCGTCAAAACTTTCTGCACAAATACTAGGGTGACGCAAAACCCTGTGTCAAGCGATTTCTTGGACTTAAATCACTTTGTTTTCAATTATTTACACGACATTCAAGGAAAGGAAGGAAAATGACCGAAAAGGACCGAATTTCTGGTGTTTTGAAATAAGTACCTAATTATCAATAGCTTAAAGCGATACCTGACTATCGGAGATGAAGTTGGATGATCTCGACATCTTCGGGACGGTCGAACACTCGATCGGGAAAAAGACGCTTCATCACGATACGAATGCCGCCGAAAAAAACTCCGAAGATGAGCGAGATCAACAGAATGATGCCGGTCAACGCAAATATTCCGACGATCAGATTGCCGATGTTGTCGCGCTTGCCCAGATAAGTGTTTTCGTTCCACGTCACCTCAGCTTCGTAATTTACGGAGTTGAGAAGCGCATGCGCCTCATTGCTCCCTACAGCACCGGTCACTACATCAACCAAAGGTCCGCTGCGTCGCACGAGAAGAAAGTTCGGGGTCGACTGCTCAATACTTTGCAAGGCGCGGAGACGGTCGCCGGCAATCTGCGGCGTCGGATACTGAATCACCGTCAGCGTCAGCGGCCCGCTCTCGGAAGAATAATCCTGCATCAGAATTTCTGGCTCATGACTGAAGTCAACCTGCTCGGGCGTGAGCGACGACTTGGCTGCCACCAATGCCTGTGGGCCCAGGATATATTTTGCCGAGTTTTCCACAGCATCGCTCTTGGGCAGATACTCAGGCAGCGTCGGCAAGTTTGCGGCTGAAGGTTTGGCGGCGGGCAACATACCTGCGAGTTCCCGCAACTCAGCCGCCGACATTTCGGTCAGGCGGTCGAAATTGGCATCCACCAGAACGTTGTCGCGGAAGAACAAGATGCGCTCATTCGCTGACGCCGCCTTCGTCCCGATCCGCTCCGTCTTCATCGCCGGCTGGCGATAAAAAGTGAAAGCGCCGTAAGCGCCCGTAGCGTCGTTGAATCTCGCCGCTTTCACGGTCAGCTTGCGGCCATCGGGACGGGTGTATGTGACCGTCTCGGCATTGGCAAATCCATACTCTTGCAAGACTGCAGGATACGCTGCATCGGCTTTCGCCGGGTCAGTGGTGGATCGCACGGAACCGGACTTCGTCCAGCCAGCGAACGACGGTGGCAGAAAGTCGTTGCTGTCGGCTGCAAAGGCGAGGCTCGCCAATGCAAGGAACAAGAAGGCAACAAGCAGAAATCGTCTCGTGAAACGGAACCACATAAACAGGAAAATCCTAAGGATTAGACTACTGACTTCGGAGGAAAGTTTCCAGAAGCAATGTGGGTTTGGTGGTGTCTAGGTTTGAATTTTGATTGGTGAATTTCGGTAGAGCGGATGTTCAGGCCAGGTTAAGGCCAAATTCTTCGAGGCGAAGGGGCCGCAGGAAACGGGTTTGTGCCGTGCCTGAAGGCACTCGAATTCTTCTCGCGCTTCGGGCGCGGGGATTGAAGAGGCTGCGGAAAAAGTCTGGGAAAGGTTTTGATGGGAAAGGTTTGGTGGGAGCCCCTGCTTCAGCAGGGGGAGCTGGACTTCAGTCCAGCGGAAAGGCGTCTGTTTTCGAAAGCGGGCTTCAGCCCTGGGCTTTCCGATCCCCCAGCGCTAAAGCGCAAGATCATGAAAGAGCAATTTTTTCGGAGCGCTGAAGCGCTGCTCCCCCGCATAAATGCGGGGGCTCCCACCAAGAAATATGTCCACCAAGCCATGTTCTGACTTTTTCCGCAGCCTCTGAAGACCCGCTCTCGAATCGTCTTCCCACAGTTGCAACGGAGACAATACCGGTGGGTTTGGCTGACTGCTGACTGCTGACTGCCGATTACTCTCCGCTAGGTTTGCTGAGCTTCGATGCCACCTTCACCCCGCTGAGGCCGTCGGCATACCTCGCAATGCCCCTGTACATAGACTCGGCGATTTTTTGGCGGTACTCGGGAGTCTCCAGTTTTGCGGCGTCCGCAGGATTGGAAACAAAGGAGATTTCCGCCAGGATGCTTGGCATGTTAGCTCCGATCAGTACCACGAAGGGCGCCTTCTTTACGCCACGGTCCCGCAGTGTCGTAGGGTGCTTGCCCGCCAGCCCGCTGTAGAGCGATTGCTGAACATCGCCGGCCAGCTCGCGCGACTCTTCGATCTTCTCCTTCAAGGTGATCTTCTTAACCAGGTCCTGAAGTTCGAATACTGATTTTTCCGAGACAGCATTTTCGCGCGCCGCGACTTCCAGTGCATCCGGATTCGAAGTGAAGTTCAAATAATACGTCTCGACTCCGCGGGCGGAAGGGTCAGGACTGGAATTAGCGTGCACGGAGATGAACAGGTCAGCCTGATGCTCGTTGGCGATGGCGGTGCGAGTTTCCAGAGGAATGAACGTGTCGTCATCGCGGGTGTAGATCACATCAGCGCCCAGACGCGTTTCCAGCAACCGGCCCAAGCGCAAGGCGACGTCGAGCACTAGGTCTTTCTCCAGCAATCCGTTGGGCCCGATGGTTCCGGTATCGTGACCGCCGTGTCCGGCATCCACGACAATGCGTCCAATCTTGAGTCCGAGGGCCCGTGTCAGACTGCGTTCCCCGGCAGAAGTCGGCTCGGCTTCGTGGACGGAAGGCGCGTCGGTGGCTGCGCTCTTGCTTGCCTTCTTGCGATCTTTACTGCGAGGAGCAACCGCCACGGCAGTCGGAGCTGTGGTCGGTTGAGTGGTGGCCTTCAACTCCGGTCCTTTGGTATCCCCTGGGTCGGTGAATAGCGGGTCATTGGGATTAGCCTTCGCGACCGTGGTGGGAGGTGTTTTCGTCGCATGCGGCTTTGCGGTTGATGCAATCTGCGGCGGGAGGTCGTCGGTGCTGACCTCGTCGTTTTCGTCCACTACGACTTTGCGAGGAGACGAACTGGCCGATGCCGGCGGTACGGCAGCAGTTGAATGGGATACATGCGCGCCTTTATCGGCAACCGGCGACGTCGTAGCCGAGTTTTTCTTCGCGACGCCGTCAGTCGTCGGCTTCGTTCCGGGTTTAGCGCCACCTGGCCCGCGCGCAGCCGAAGGGGAATTCGCGGCCTTTCCTCCGCTCGTTGCCAGTTCGTCGGAGCCGGGATTTGGCGAGTTATCGAACTGGGCTACCTGCGTGCTCGCATGCGGCTGGCGGCCATGGATATCAATGATGAGCCGGTATGGGTTGGGCAGCAGAAACGCCGAGTAGTCGGAGACGTCGGCAACCTCAAGTACAACGCGCGTATATCCCGGCTGGTACTGGGCGACCCGAATCTTCTTGAGGAAGCCATCTTCCACGTCGAAGCTCTTGCCGACCAGGACTGAGGCCAGCTTGGTGTCGGGCAGGTCGAAGAAGATACGGTCCGGGTGAGGAACGCGTCCGGCTTCATACTTCACTTCCTGGTCAACATCGATGGCTACCCGCGTGTAATCCGGAGTAGACCAATGACGGATGCCAGTCACCATGGGCAATCCCGACTTCTTGGACGCCGCAGGTTGGGACACGGTGTCCGTACCCGAGGTTTCTTCCGGATCGCTGCGCGCCTCCTCTACCGGCTTTTTGCTCGGCTTGGGCTGATTCAGCTCGGCTAGCGCCTGCTTTGCCTCCCGTGCCAAAGCTTGGCGAGGGTAGCGTCGCAGGAATTCTTCGAATGTCTTGCGGGCTGCGTCGTCGTCTCCAAGGTCTTCTGCGTAGATTTGCCCAATCGTGAACAGCGCCTGGAAGCGATACTTGCTGCCCGGATATTCGTGCCCTAGAAACTCATATTCGCGGATGGCCGAGCGCAGGTCCTTCTCGCCGGGCTCGAACTGGCGGCCCATGGTGGCCAGAATCTCTGCTACCGCGATCACGCTGGCGTCCGCTTTGCTGGAAGCAGGCGCCACATAATAGACCTTGCGGTATGCGTCGGCCACGCGCTGATAGTCGCGACGGGTGCGCTCCGCTTCCGGACGGCCATTTAACGCCTCGCGCATTTGCTCGGCTTTTTCGAACTGGCTGGCAGCCTCTTGCTTGCGGCTGGCACTGGAAGCAAGACCGGGCTGACCTGAGAGGACCGCAAGGAACAGCAAGCCTATGGAAATCAATACCTTGTAATCGTAGAAGCTGCGGGGATGTTGGGGTGAGGAAAGGCGGTTCGCGGGCAATACCGCGCCACTTGCGGAGACACGCATCGCCATACGGACACGCTTCCGGATACTCGCCCGACCTAACCGCAAGTCCAGCGCGACTAAGTTCGGGTACGATCCGGCGGAGCTTTTTTCGTCCAGAGCAATTCAATTATAGGTGGCAACGGGGCCTGTACAACCTCGAAAGGGGACGGAATCAGGGGAGTGACCCCACCACGATTAAGATGACTCCCGTCCGAGGCATATCGATCCTCTTGCGAGGAGTTACTTCAAGCGACGGTAACGCGAACGGCGCTGGAGTCAAGCGCAAGCGTTTGGGTATATTCTTGCTACACCGATGCCCACGAAGCTTGATCACATCATCGCCGCCACCCGCGAACGAGTTGCCGCCGCCAAGGCTTCGGCCGATCTGCGGGCACTCAGCGCGGGAGCGGAACGCCATCAGCCTCGTGGGTTTCGCCAGGGACTACAGCGTGCGGGCGAGTCCGGCATCGCGATCATCGCGGAGTTGAAGAAAGCTTCCCCGTCGAAGGGACTGATTCGCGGGGATTTTCCGGTGGGCGAACTGGCACACGAACTGGAAGAGGCCGGCGCGGCGGCCCTGTCGGTGCTGACCGACGAGCAGTTCTTCCAGGGCTCGTTGGAAAATCTGGACATCGCATCGAAAACAACCCGGCTGCCCTGCCTGCGCAAAGACTTCATCGTCGACGAATTCCAGTTGCTTGAGGCGCGGGCCCATCGGGCCGACGCGGTGTTGCTCATCGTGGCCGCTCTGACGCAGACTGAGCTGACCAATCTGCAGCGGCAGGCGGGAGAGCTCAACCTCGATGTTCTCTGTGAAGTCCATGACGGCGCGGAGTTGCAACGCGCCCTGGACGCCGGCTGCGAGACCATTGGGGTCAACAATCGCGACTTGCGCACCTTTCAAGTCGATCTGAATACGTCGTTGCAATTGGCGGAGCTGATGCCTCCGGACATCGTCAAAGTGGCCGAGAGCGGCATTGAGACCGGAGAGGACATAGCCAGCTTGCGACAGGCGGGGTTCGATGCATTCCTGATCGGCGAATCGTTGATGCGCGCAACTTATCCCGGCGGCGCGTTGAAAGGATTGTTGGAGCGCGCGGTCGCCACCCAATGACAACCGGGAGCGCCTTACCATGATTTGGGTCAAGATTTGCGCAACGACTAACTTGGCCGATGCACATGCCAGCCTGGCCGCCGGAGCCGAATGCCTTAGGTTTTATCTTTGCGCCCAGTTCGCGCCGGATCGAGATTGACCAGGCGGCGGAGATCATCTCCAGCTTGAGGGACGAGATCGAGCGGATCGGCGTCTTCGTGAACGAATCGCCGGCGCAGGTAGCGGAGGTCGCCGAGCGAGCCGGGCTGAGCGGGGTCCAGCTTCACGGCGATGAGCCGGCGGACCAGATGGAGCAGTATCGGCAGGCGCTTGGCCAACGCAAGATTATTAAGACACTGCAAGCGCGCGAATTGCTCGCGTCGCCGGATATTTTGGATGGCTATCTGCGATCTCGCCAAAACATCGACGCGATTCTTATGGATGCGGGATCGCCTGTGCAGCGCGGCGGTACGGGACAGACTTTTGACTGGAGCGCTGCGGAGCCAATCGTAGCCAGGGTGCGCGCACGAATGCCGGTAATCATCGCCGGCGGACTGAATCCCGGGAACGTTGGCGAGGCGATCCGGTTATTTGCACCCTGGGGAGTGGATGTGGTCTCAGGAGTGGAGCGCGAAGTTGGCAAGAAAGACGAAGCCAAACTGCGCAACTTCGTCGGGGCAGTGCGTCAAACACAACCGGCACTGCGGTAGAAAGGGACCATGGAAGAAACCAGCCACGTACGGAGTTCCACAACGAATGTACCGCCTGGTAATGAGGCCAAGCAGCCGCGAGTGCGCGCCGTTCCCGGACGATTCGGTTCCTACGGCGGCCGGTACGTGCCCGAAACCTTGATGGCGGCGCTGCAGGAACTTGAGGCCGCCTACACCACCGCGCGCAAAGACAAGGCGTTTAAGGCTGAGTATCATCGCCTGCTGGAGGACTTCGCAGGACGTCCGACACCACTGTTCCACGCTGAGCGCCTCACTAAAGAGCTGGGCGGCGCAAAAATCTACTTGAAGCGGGAAGACCTGCTGCACACCGGCGCGCACAAGATCAACAACTGCATAGGGCAGGCGCTGCTGGCGCGACGCATGGGCAAACATCGCATCATTGCCGAAACCGGCGCCGGACAGCATGGCGTCGCTACCGCAACCGTGTGTGCGCTCTTTGGCATGGAGTGCGTCGTGCATATGGGAACCGAAGATATGCGGCGCCAGGAACTGAACGTTTTTCGCATGAGGTTGCTGGGCGCCGAGGTGCGTGGCGTCGATTCCGGCTCGCGCACATTGAAAGATGCCATCAATGAGGCCATGCGCGACTGGGTCACCAATGTCCGCACCACGCACTATCTCCTGGGCAGCGTGTTGGGAGCGCATCCGTATCCGACGATGGTGCGGGACTTCCATCGTGTCATCGGGCAGGAAGCGCGCAAACAGGTGCTGAAGGCGGAAGGCCGGCTGCCTGCGGCGATCATCGCGTGCGTGGGCGGCGGTTCGAATGCAATTGGCATTTTCTACGAATTCATCAAGGACCGCGAAGTGAAACTGATTGGCGTGGAAGCCGGTGGTCGCGGCCACTCGCTGGGCGAACACGCAGCGCGATTCGATGGCGGCGGTCCCGGCGTGTTGCAGGGGACTTATTCGTATGTCCTGCAGGATGCGGACGGCCAAATCGCTTTGACGCATTCGGTTTCGGCCGGGCTCGACTATCCGGCGATCGGGCCTGAGCATGCCGCACTGCACGATCAGGGACGTGCGGAGTACGTCTCCGCCAGCGACGCCGAAGCGCTGGAAGCATGTCTGAAGCTGGCGCGCATGGAGGGCATCATTCCGGCGCTGGAGTCGGCGCACGCGATTGCGGAGTGCATCAAGCGCGCGCCGAAGATGGATAAGTCAGACGTTGTGATCGTGAACGTATCGGGACGCGGAGACAAGGATATCGGAATCTTGCGGGAGAACGTGGGTTTTTGACGGCAAGAAAGAAGTTACAGCGGTTCCCACTGGGCCTGCGGGTGGATCGTGGTTTCACACGATCCCTTCATTTTGTCATCCCGAGCGGAGCCGAGGGATCTGCGGTTCGTTCATGTGAAGGACTAGACAAGAGGAAGCAGCTTGGCAATCACATTCAAGAAACGTCCTGGACTGGTCGCCTACATCACCTGCGGCGACCCCAGTCTGGACACCTCGCGCGAGGTCGCGTTGGCCGCGATTCGCGCCGGCGCGGATGTAATCGAACTAGGCGTGCCCTTCAGCGATCCTGTGGCTGACGGCCCGGTGATCCAGCGCGCCAGTGAACGCGCGCTCCGCCACGGGACCAACCTAGGCGGTGTGCTCGACGTCGCCCGGCAAATCCGGCAGCAGTCGCAAGGCCGGATTGATCATCTTCTCGTACCTCAATCCCATTCTGCAGTTTGGACTGGAGCAAGTTTTGCGCGGCGGCCGCCGAAGCGGGCGTGGACGGCGCTCTGGTCACCGATCTTCCGGTGGAAGAAGCGGGAGAATATCTGCTGGCGATGAAGGCGCACAAGCTTGCGCCGGTTTTCCTGGCAGCTCCCACCAGCACTGACAAGCGCTTGCGGGACGTGGCGAGACATTCGCGCGGATTCGTCTATGCAATCTCGCGCACCGGCATTACTGGCACGCGGCAAGAGGTTGCTGGGGACGCGCGAGCGTTGGTCGAGCGACTGAGAATTCATACTAAGTTACCGATTGCCGTCGGATTCGGCGTATCGACGCCGGAGCAATTCGCCGAGGTGGGCAGTTTCGCCGATGCGGCGGTCGTGGGCAGCGCGATTGTGCAGACGATTGAACAAAATCCGGGACGCGAGTCAACGGCTGTGTCAGAATTTCTTTCATCCCTTACTGGAGCGGCGCAGCAGGCTGTGGGAAGAACGTAAGTTCGCCGCACGGCGCAGGAGCAAGAGGCAAAGAGGCGATGGACATCGAGGACTGGCGCAGGAAAATCGATGATCTTGATCTCAAACTGGTACGGCTGATCAACGAACGCGCCGAATGCGCGCACGAAATTGGCAAGCTGAAGCGCAACTCCGCCATGCCAATTTACGAGCCGGATCGCGAGAAAATCATCTTCCAGAACATTGCGCGCGCCAACCAGGGGCCCTTGTCCGACGTGCAATTGCGCCAGGTTTACGAACGACTGGTGGATGTGATGCGACAGCTTCAGCGGGACGAGATGGCCCCGGAGGCTGAAGAAAACAGCGACACGGGGCCAGGGGCTAGGGGCTAAGAATCATGATCGTTGCAATGCTCGAACACGCCAGCGAAGACCAGATCCAGCGGGTGACCGATCACCTGATGAAGATGGGCTTTGCTGTACACCGCACCACCGGCGCGCGACAGAGCGTTCTCGCCGCCGTAGGCAAGCGCATCGACTTTGACACCCGCGACCTTGAGGTGCTGCCGGGTGTCGAGCGTGTGCATCGTATCAGCGCGCCTTATAAGCTCGCGGGACGCCAGTTTCGTGAACACGACACCGTCGTTAAGCTTCCTAACGGGACCGAGATCGGTGGCAAGGAAGTTGTGGTGATGGCGGGCCCCTGCTCGGTGGAATCGAAGGAGCAAGTGTTTACCGCGGCCGAGTTGGTTGCCAAGGCGGGCGCAAAGGTCCTGCGCGGTGGAGCGTTTAAGCCTCGAAGTTCGCCCTACACTTTTCAAGGGCTGGGACTGGAAGCGCTGAAGCTGCTGCGCGAAGCCGGTGACCGCTATGGCCTGGCGGTGATCAGCGAGGTCATGGAGATCTCGCAGATCGAACTGATGCATGCCCTACGTCGACATTTTCCAGGTGGGCGCGCGCAACATGCAGAATTTCAACTTGCTGCGCGAAATAGGCAAGGTGCGAAAGCCGGTGATGCTGAAGCGCGGCATCGCGGCCACCATCGAGGAGATGCTACTCTCGGCTGAGTACATCCTGTCGGGCGGCAACTACCAGGTCATCTTCTGCGAACGCGGCATTCGCACCTTCGAGACTTACACCCGCAACACCCTGGACATCTCGGCGATTCCCATCGTGCACAAGTTGTCGCACTTGCCGATTACGTCCGACCCTTCGCATGGCACTGGGTTGCGCGACAAAGTTGCGCCCATGGCGTGCGCCTCGCTTGCCGCCGGCGCCGATGCCCTGCTGATCGAGGTGCATCCGTCGCCCGATGAGGCGTTGTCGGATGGCGCCCAGTCTCTCTATCCGCAGCAGTTTTCCGAACTTATGGATCAGTTGCGCATGATCGCTCCGGCGGTGGGGCGCACGATCTGGGTGCTCAGCAGATTTGAGAGCCCACAGCGGCTAAGGCGGCGTGGATCAGATGCAAGGCCAGTTCTACGGCACGGCTCGCAAGCCATGGAACCCGCAGTTGCTAAAACCGATAGTCCAAAGCGTGGCAGCATGGCGATTCGGCAGATCACGATCGTAGGGAACTGGACTTGATCGGTGGCTCTTTTGGGCTGGCCCTTCGCCAGCAGGAGTTCCCGGGAGCGCTTATTGGCTGCGACCGGCCCGAGGTGCTGAACGCTGCGCTCATCCGCGGAGCCATCGATCGCGGAGATACAGACGTAAAGCAAGCGGTGGAGGGCAGCGATGTCGTGGTCCTCGCCACGCCGATTGGCGGCATACTCTCCGCGTTCGAAAAGCTCGCCCCCACGCTTGCTCCCGGCACGCTGGTCACCGACACCGGCAGTACTAAGGTTCAGTTCGTGCAACGCGCGCGCATGGTGTTCGGCGATAAGGCAGCGGAGCGCGTGCTTCCCGGGCATCCCATGGCCGGCAAGGAGCGCGGCGGCATCGAGAACGCCGACGCTGACCTGTTCCGCGATGCCGTATGGCTCATCACTCCGATCGACGCCGAACAGCAGTCCACAGAACTTCAGCAGGAATACATTCAATTGCTGGAGTCCATCGGAGCGCGTGTCGTTACGATGGATGCGGAACGGCATGATCGCCTCTGTGCGTGGATCAGTCACCTGCCGCAGATGATGGCTACAGCACTGGCCTCGATGCTTCGGGAGGAACTCGGCGACGACGAGGCGGTCGCGCGGATCGGTGGGCGGGCCTTACGGGAGATGACGCGGATTGCAGGCAGCCCTTACTCGATGTGGCGCGACATTGCGCACACCAATAGCGCGAACATCGAAGAGGCGCTGCTGCGCTTTGAGCAACAATTGGCGCATTTGCGCGAGAACCTGTGCGGGCCGGGACTGCGCGAGATGTTCGAGAGTGCCAACAAGTTCGGGGAGAAGCATGGAGCGAAGCGGCAGTAATCTCCGATTCTGCCCATGATGTGCGTATACTGGGCTCTGACTCCACGCATCAAGACTGCCATGGCAGAGATCAAGCCACGATATGAATTTCGGGTTTGGGCCGACACGCTTGCGCCCATTCGAGAAAGGCTCGAGTATCTGGCTTCGCCGAAGCAGACAGTCAGCCAGGAAACTTATCTGGTCTCCGCTAGAACCGACAAATGTAATGCCGCACCACCTGGTGAGAGCAAAAGCGCCAGGAGATTCCAAACGAATTGCAGCTAGCGTATAAAGAACACATAAGCAATTCTCATACCAGCAAATATTCGCCACCGAGGAACGACTATGCCAACCGCCACAGCAACTGCACCAAGCCGCACCAAAGATGCCAAACTTAGCCCGCATCCTAACAAGACCCGCGAAGCGGTAACCCCCAGTTGGGTGGGACGCGTCCCCCAGCTCAAGCCGGGCCAGTATGCCGATGGCATGCCTATCCATTCGCCTGAGTACATCTGCTGCAAGCTCATCCTGCGGCCCAACAAGTTCCATTCGCGCGAGAGCTTCTTCGACTTCGGCAAGGTCTTCCGGGAACCCGCAAAAGAGCATGGCGTCAAGTTCACGACGGAAGGCTTCATCGAGCAGCCGGTCAAGATCCGTGAAGTGCTATTCATCGACACCGACGAATTCCGCCTGTACAACAACGCCTTCATTCTGCGCCGCCGCATTCCCTACAAAGACGGCTTCCCCATCGGCGAGCCCGAAATCGTCTTCAAGTACAGGAGTGGGGAGTTGCAGACAGCGGCCGAGACCGACGTCCGGCCGAACATCCTCGGCGACCACCGCGTCAAGTTCAAGGTCCAGGCCTTGCCGCTGAAGGAGAAGCTGGGCGGTATCCGCTTGCTCTACTCCCACAACGTGCAATTCACTCGCGGAGCCATCGGAATGGGTCGCGAAAATATCAGCGACATGGACGCGCTGATCGACATACTCCCTGTGCTAGCGAAGGTCAGGAAGCACCCGAAAGAACAGATCCATTTGGTCAGCAACACCATTGTCGAGGAGGTCCTGCAGGACATCGGCCTGCTCGACTTCGGTGACGGCCTGACCTGCAAGGCCAACGTCGCCATCTGGCGCACCCGCGGCGAGCACCGCCCGCTCATCGGCGAGTTCGCCTACCAGTTCCGTTTCAAGGACCGCTCCCAACTCAGCCCGGATGCCCTGCGCCGTACGGAGGCATTCTTTATCGGACTTCAGTACTCCGCCGAAGACTATATCAACTTGGGCGCCACGAAGACTGCGACGGTGTATCGCCTGTTGGGCAACCCCCCTAAATCCCACGAATGACGGTCTCGCCAAAACTGTCAGCAAAGGCCGAGACGCTCGCGGAGCGGCTCGGCCTTTCTTACGAGCATCTCCTCGGGGTCCGGTTCGCCGTCAACGTATCTATTGCCAGCAGCATTGTCTGGTTCACTCTGGGTGCCCTTCAAGACAGCACCCCGATCTGGGCGATTGCCTCCTTGGTTGCCGCCTCCGACCCCGAGCCTAAGCAGGCCCGCCAGCTTTTTCGCAGCCGCATCATCAACGTGCTGGTCGGCTGCGTCGTTGGATTCGCCTTCCTTTTGCTTGGCAGCGGCAAGCCTCGGATGGTCCCGGTTGCACTTGGCGTCACGGTCCTCATCTCCACTTATCTGGTGCGCGTTAAGACGATGTGGCGGCAGGCACCTATCACCGCGGCGATTGTCATTGCCGCCAGTCTCGCCAGCGCCTCGTCCAAGGTTGGGCTCGAACGCGGGTTGCACAGGGTTGCGGAGGTGCTCTTTGGCTCCGTGGTAGGCATGCTGGTGAGCTGGGTGCTGTCGAAGGTTTGGCTGGTCCGCCGCCCCGAAGACCGAGCTCGCGCGGGATGACGGAGTCCGCTGCCAGCTGCGGACTACCGTTGGCTAACAGCTCGGAACCGTGAGCTCTTTCAGTTCAGTATGCGTTCCGTTGCCCGGTCAATGACGCCAACAACTTCAGCCGCAAACTCTGACGTTCGAAACTTCCGTAGGCGCCGCTTGGCTTTCGGCACACTGAACCACGTTGGGTCTCGGTATTCCTCGAGTGGCGGAGCTAAGTGCTTAACCTTGCACAAATGAGCCTCCACCAGGACTACTTGTCTGCGCGAGCCCAGCTGTCTGGGTTTGCAATGCCGGTAGGAATAAAAGGGGACGGGTTCCACTGAGCCTCTTACGCCAGCTTCTTCGTATGCTTCCCGTGCGGCAGCGTGGGCATTCGTTGCGTCTCGGTCCACTCTACCTTTTGGAAAAGTCCAATGGCCGTTCCTGGTGCGCACCAAAAGGAACTCCGGTTCACCTCCGCGTACTCGATAACACACCGCAGCTACGTGAACGCGCTGGAGATTGGATACTGGACGAGAATTTGAGCGGCGGAGTCGCGCAGCGCCGGCGTAGCGGGACGGCGGAGGGTCCTTGCGAGACAAGAATTGCACTAAAGCTCCCACCCCCACAGTATGCTGTGCTTCGCATCGTACGTCGCATAAATTCTGTGTTAATCGCTGAACCAGTACCAACTGGATAAATAGGGAGCAAGAACTCGATGTGTGTCCGCTCCAACCGGTAGGAGCCACTTGGAAGGTCATTTGATGAGGCCGGGCTGCGCAGAACTCGTGGACGATTGACCTTTGCGTCGAGGCGACATGCCCCGGTACAATCGCCGGTCGGAATCAAAATCCTATGGCAATGAACAAGGTAGTTGCGAATGCAGACGAGGCCGTGCACGACATCAAAGATGGCGACACGCTTATGGTCGGAGGCTTCGGGCTGTGTGGCATTCCCGAGAACCTTATCCGCGCGCTGGTGAAGAAGGGCGTCAAGAACCTTCATACCATCAGCAACAACGTTGGCATCGATGACTTCGGCCTCGGCCTCATGCTGGCTGCCGGACAGATCACCTCGCACAAAGGCAGCTACGTCGGCGAGAACAAGCTGCTGGAAGATATGGTGCTAACTGGGCGCATCGATCTGGAGCTGATTCCGCAGGGCACTTTCGCGGAGCGCATTCGCGCGGGCGGAGCAGGCATTCCCGGCTTCTACACGCCGACGGGATTCGGCACCATGGTTGCCGAGGGGAAAGAGACACGCGAGTTCGATGGCAGGCCCTATGTGTTGGAGCTAGCTCTGAAGGCCGACTTCGCGCTCATCAAGGCGTGGAAGGGTGACCGTTGGGGCAATCTGGTCTATCGCAAGACGGCGCAGAACTTCAATCCGATGATGGCGACCGCAGCCAAGGTGACGATTGTGGAAGTCGAGCACCTGGTCGAGCCCGGCGAGATCGATCCGGAACAGGTGCACACTCCGAGCGTTTACGTGCAGCGCATCTTCCAGGGAACGAATTATGAGAAGCGCATCGAGCGGCGAACGCTAAGGAAAGCGTAGAGGCAGGAACCCAGGCAGAAACATCTAATGGCCGACGAAAAAACCGTGAAGCAACCGAAGGACACCGAAAAGCGCGATCGCATCGTGAAGCGGGTGGCGCGCGAGTTGCGCGACGGCTTTTACGTCAACCTCGGAATCGGAATGCCCACTCTGGTGGCCAATTGCGTGCCGCCGGGGATGGAGGTTGTGTTGCAAAGCGAGAACGGCATGCTCGGCGTTGGCCCGTATCCCGTGGCGGGCGAGGAAGACGGCGACCTGATCAACGCCGGCAAGGAAACAGTGACGGAGATTCCGGGCACGGCTTACTTCTCCAGCGCGGAATCGTTTGCCATGATCCGGGGCGGACACATCGACCTGAGCGTGCTCGGCGCCATGGAAGTGGATGAAGAGGGCAATCTTGCCAACTGGATGATTCCCGGCAAAATGGTAAAAGGCATGGGCGGCGCGATGGACCTGGTCGCCAGCGCCAGGCGGGTCATCGTGGCCATGGAGCACACCACCAAGGACGGCTCGCCGAAAATCCTGAAACGCTGCACATTGCCGATCACCGGGCTGCGCGTGGTCAACACCATCGTCACCGAGATGGCGTATCTGCGGGTGACGCAGAGCGGACTGGTGTTGGAGGAGATTGCGCCCGGCTTGACTAAAGACGATGTTCAGCGCGCTACCGAGGCCCCGCTTATCGTCAGTCCAGCACTAAAGACGATGGAGTTCTAAAGCGGCTTGCATGCTTGCGGGAGCGAGCGGCCATCAGACTGTGCTCCATCGCATCCAATAACAGAAAGAGGGACGTATCGAATTGCGCGCCCCTCTTTCTGAATCTTGTTATTGCCTACACGCCCACCGGCTGCTTCTGCTTGACCGGAACCGGAGTCATCCAGCCGAAGCGGTCTTCCGTGGTCCCATTCACAATAGCGTAGAACTCTTTGCGAATGGACTTAGTGATTTGACCGGCGATGCCGTGCCCCACGGTGATCTTGTCGACCGAGCGGATGGGCGTAATCTCCGCGGCGGTGCCGCTGAAGAACAGCTCGTCGGCGATGTAGAGCATCTCGCGGGGAATGATCTGTTCGACCACTGGAATGCCAAGCTCCTGGGCAATGTGCAACACCGAGTTGCGCGTGATGCCTGGCAGCACGCTATTGCCTAGCGGCGGCGTGTAGATGCGGTCTTTGTGCACGACGAAGATGTTCTCGCCCGAACCCTCGCTCACATAACCGTTGACGTCGAGCGCGATGCCCTCGCTGTAGCCGTTGACGATGGCTTCCATCTTGATGAGCTGGGAGTTCATGTAGTTGGCGCCGGCTTTGGCCATGGTGGGCATGGTGTTGGGCGCGAGGCGCGTCCAGGACGACACACAGACATCCACGCCGTCGTCGCAATCGGCCGCGCCAAGGTACTTGCCCCACTCATAATTCGCGACGTAAACCTCGGTGGGCGAGTTGAATGGGTTGACGCCGACCTGCCCATAGCCGCGCAGTACGATGGGGCGGATGTAGCACGGTGACACTTTGTTGGTAGCCACCAAGTCCACCGCTGCCCGGCACAATTCGTCCAGGGAATAGTCGAGGTCAATGCGGTAAATCTTGCAGGACTGGACCAGGCGCAACATGTGGTCGCGCAGACGAAAAATAGCCGGGCCCTTATCGGAGTGATAGCAGCGGATTCCCTCAAACACCGAGGAGCCGTAGTTGATCACGTGAGCCATCACGTGGACCTTCGCGTCATCCCAGGGAATCAGTTGCCCGTTATGCCACACGTAATCGGTTGCTTTAATAGACATTCGGCTGCTCCTTTAAAGAATCGGAGTGGTCCCCGTTTGTGTTGTTAGGCTGTCGGGCCGGACGTGCAGGATACAGGTGACGCTCATTCCGACAACCAACGCTACGGCGCTCGAGGGTGGTGAGCATCAGAGAATCAGCTTAACTCGGAATTATAACTGACGTTCGACCACTCCGAGCCAGGGTTTTATTTGCCCTCAGCAATCGCTTTCCGTCCCGTAGAAATGGATGCGTTGCGGCGGCGCCGGGCTGCGAAAATCCGGGGATTTTGTGACCGTTCGCCGATTGGCGCTGCCAGTTCACATCCGGCAGTTACAATAAAAGGTACAGCCATTCTCAGCCTGGAGATTTCCATCCGGACCTACAATTTCGCCATCGCCGGCTTCGGCAATGTAGGTCGGGCCTTGGCCGCGCTGCTGGTAAGAAAGCGGAATGAACTCCGAGACCGCTACGACGTGGATTGGCGTATCACGGGCGTGGCGTCGCGCCGGTTAGGCTGGCTTACGACGCCGGATGGGTTCTCTGCCGCGAAGTTGCTGGCTAACGATCTTGCCGGCGCGCAGGTCGCTGCTGGCGTTGGCGACTGGCTGCGAAAGGCTGGGGCGGAGGCACTGTTTGAGGTCAGCTCCCTGAATGCCGCAACCGGGCAGCCGGCGATTGCGCATATTCGAGCGGCGTTGGAGGCGGGGGCCCATGCCATCAGCGCCAATAAAGGGCCGGTAGTGCACGCCTATCGGGATCTGACCGATTTGGCTACGGCCAAGGGACGACGGTTTTTGTTCGAATCGGCGGTGATGGACGGCGTACCCATCTTCTCGCTCTTTCGCGAGACGCTGCCGGCCGTCGAAGTTCGCGGCTTTCGCGGAGTGTTGAATTCCACGACCAATGTCATCCTGGAAGGTATGGAAGCCGGGATGACGTTCGACGAATCGATCCGCCAGGCACAGCGGTTAGGCGTCGCGGAATCCGATCCGACCGACGACATTGAAGGCGTGGATGCCGCAGTGAAGGTAGTTGCGTTGGCCAATGTCCTGATGCGGGCGGACCTGAAGCTGCACGATGTCAGCAGGCAAGGCATCCGCGGAATCACGGTGGAGCAATTACGCGAAGCGCGCGCCAAGGGCGAAGCGTGGAAGCTGGTTTGCAGCGCCAGGCGCGCAGAGAACGGGCGCGTAGAGGCGTCAGTGGCGCCTCAGCGGCTCAAGCTTTCCGATCCACTGGCACTGGTGAAAGGCACGTCGTCGGTCATCAGTTTTGCCACCGACGTCTTTCCAGAGTTGATCCTTACCGAGCAAGACCCCGGGCTGGAGGCCACCGCATACGGTTTGCTGGCAGACTTCCTCACCGCGGTCAGGAGTTCTTAGTTATGTCTACCGGTGCAAGAACGGCGGCAACAACGCGCAAGCTGGATGTGGAGTGGGTGCGTCAGCAGTTCCCTTCACTGCATCAACAGGTGAACGGCCGGCCTGCCGTTTTCTTCGACGCGCCGGGCGGTACGCAGGTCCCGCAGCGCGTCATTGACGCGATTGCCAATTACCTGTCGAGAAACAACGCGAATACCGGCGGGGCTTTCGTCACCAGCCAGCGTACCGATCAGATGATTGCCGATGCGCGCGCCGCCATGGCCGACCTCTTCAATTGCGCAGCCGATGAAGTCGTCTTCGGCACCAATATGACCACGCTGACGTTTGCCTTGAGTCGCGCCCTGGGGCGGGAACTGAAGAGTGGGGACGAGTTGCTGGTGAGCTGTCTGGACCACGACGCGAATGTCTCGCCTTGGGTTTGCCTGGAGGAGCGTGGAGTAAAGGTGCGCACCGCCGACATCAAACCCGCCGATTGCACCCTCGACATGTTTGACCTGTCGGCGAAGATTCGCCGCAACACTCGCATGGTGGCTGTCGGATGGGCGGCCAATGCCGTCGGCACTATCAACGATGTTCACGAAATCGTGCGGCTGGCGCACGCTGCGGGTTCGATGGCGTTCATCGACGCGGTACATTACGCGCCGCATGGGCCGATTGACGTTCGCGCTCTGGATTGCGACTTCCTGGCGTGTTCCAGCTATAAGTTTTTTGGGCCGCACCTCGGCATTCTCTTCGGAAAGCGCGAGCAGATGCAGCGGCTTCGTCCCTATAAGCTTCGTGCCTGCACCGAACAATTGCCGGACCGCTGGGAGACGGGAACGCAGAACCACGAATGTCTGGCAGGGTTGACCGCAGCCATCGACTACATCGCGGACGTGGGGCGTCATCACGATCCGTCGGTGGGAACAAGGCGCGAGGCGATCCTTGCCGCGTACGAAGTCTTTCAGCGGCACGAGCGAGAACTGATGGAGCATTTGATTGATGGCTTGCTGGCGAATCCGGGAGTGACGTTCTATGGCATCCGGGATGCGGCGAGGTTCGAACAACGCACCCCGACGGTGGCCATCCGCATGGAGGGTCACACGCCGCGCGAGCTGGCGAACCGCCTTGGCGAACGCGGCATTTTTGCCTGGGACGGAAACTACTATGCTGTTGATCTGGCCGAGCGGCTGGGAGTGCAGAGTTCGGGAGGGATGCTCCGCATAGGGTTGGCGCACTACAACACCGCCGAGGAAGTGGAGCGGTTGCTGGGAGAATTACGGAAGTTGGGCAATGGGAGCTAGCTTTATCCGGCGAGAGAAGCGTGCCGTCCCTACGGGACTCGGTTTCTTTTCCCCATCTACAGCCGACCATCAATTGCCGCATCGCCGTTCCCGCCCTTGATTTATAATCCGCCCGTCCTTCAAGGAGAGGAGAGGAATGCGCGGCGTGCCTCGCTGGGTGGCAGTGTTGGCGGTAGTCGCGACCGGAGCGGTGGTGTGTGCCTTCACCGTTCGACGCGCCATGACGCCCGCGACCCTGGTATTGCGCCTCTCTCCAGGTGCGCTGCCCGCCGACGGCTTCACGTCCACCGAATTAAGAATCACGCCATCCAATGGCCGCCCACTGCGCGGCTTGCAAGTCATGGTTGAAGACCCGCATCGTGCGGCAGTGGAGTCTGTGACCCTGGACGGCGACGCGGCGATTGCGTCCTTGCGCGCTGGTGTGTTGCCGGGCGAGACGAAGTTGCGAATCGTAGCTCAGGGATTCACGTCGCAGGAGATCGCGTTACACACGACACCTGATAACGGCGACGCGGTTGGCGATGGCACTCCCAACTTCATGCGCCTGCACGATCCTGCCGACCGCCTCGCCTTTCGTCGCTGGTTTACGCTACTGGCGGAAGCACAGTATTTTCGCGGGCGTGCCCTGCCGGCTGAGATTGACGATTGCGCCGCGCTTCTGCGCTTTGCCTATCGCGAAGCCTTGCGTCCGCACGATGCCCAGTGGGCACAGGCCATGGCGCTGCCGGCACCCGCGTCGGCGGGCGACATCCAGCAGTATCAATATCCCTACACTCCGCTCGGGGCGGCCCTGTTCCGGGTGCGTGGTGGAAGCTTCGAGCCGAGCGACTTGCGCAATGGCGGGTTCGCGCAATTTGCGGATGTAGAAACTCTGTGGCGGCATAACACCTATTTCGTGGGTCATGACTTGAGACGCGCTCAACCTGGCGACCTGCTGTTCTTCCGCCAGGAAGGATCGCGGATGCCGTTCCACGCGATGATCTTTCTCGGACCAGGACAGATTGAGCGCGGCAACGAATCGTACGTCGTCTATCACACTGGTCCGAGCGGCCGTTCTGCGGGCGAGATGCGACGAGTGGCACTGGCAGAGCTGTTGAATTACCCTGACGCGCGCTGGCGTCCAATCTCCGCCAACCCCGGCTTCCTTGGCGTGTATCGGTGGAACATTTTGCGAGGCGCAGACTGATGCCGCTCAAACCCGCGATCGCTGCGATTGCATTGTGTTGTGTCCTCGCGTCGCCGCTGTGCGCACAGACAGGCCCTGATGCCGCTGCCTCGTTTTCGCTGACCAGCGAACGCACCTACATGCCGGGAGACAAGCCGGAGGTCTCGGTGTACTCCCACAATGTGAGTGCGCTGGAGTTCCGCGTTTATCGCGTGAATGATCCGGTAAAGTTCTTCAGCCAGATGCAGGAGTTGCATAACTTCGGCGGCCGCGCGCCCGCCCTGCCTAAGCAGGCGCATACCTGGCTGGAAAAGTTTCACGCATGGAAGCACCGCCTATGGGCTTGGGTCCGCGACTTCGTGCGCGCACAGTTCTCGACCGATTCACGCCACAAGATTCGGTTGTGGGAGATGAACGGCGGCGAGAAGAAACCGGGACCGAAAGTTGCCAACTATGCGCAAGTGCCGGTGCTGAATCAGCAGCAGGTGGTCTCCGTCTGGAACTGGACGGTGCCCGCGCATGAACAATGGGAGAGCCAGAACGTTGCCATTCCGGTCAGCGATAAAGGAGTGTACCTGGTCGAAGCGACCAACGGCACGCTGCGCGCTTACACCGTAATCGTCGTCACAGAAATCGCGGTCATCACCAAAGGCGCTCCGGGCCGCCTGATGACTTTTGTGGTCAACCGGCGCAGCGGCGACCCAATCGCGGGGACCATGGTACGCGTGTGGGTCGACCAGAAAGAAGTTGCCGCCAAGACGACCGACCAGCAAGGCTTGCTGGACACAACGCTGACCGAGGCGAAGCCTGAAAACGTCGCCGTGCTGGCGACCAATGCAGACCAGTTTGCGATTAACACGCCCGGAGCATGGAATCTGGGCGACGATCCCAACAGCAGCTTGCGCGGCTACACCTACACCGACAGGCCAGTGTATCGGCCGGGCGACACGGTACATTTCAAGTCGATCATTCGTGCGCAGACGCCGAGTGGTTATGTCATTCCGCAAAACCGTGAACTCAGCCTGGAAATGCGCGATCCGCGCGATTACAAAACCATCTGGCGGCAAACCGTGAAGCTCTCCGACATGGGAACGGCAGAATGGAATTACGTCATTCCCGCCGACGCCAACCTCGGGTTCTATTACATGTCGATGCAGATGGGCGAGCGCTACGTCGAAGGCACCAGCTTCTCGGTGGAGGACTACAAGAAGCCTGAGTATCAAGTGAAGGTAACGGCGCAGACGCCGCGCGTGCTGCAAGGGCAGCCGATCAAGGCGACCATCGACGCGCGCTACTACTTTGGCGAGCCGGTCGCGAATGCGAAGGTGGCGTGGGTGGTGCACACTTCACCGTACTGGCCGATGGGGAGCAACGAAGATGAAGAGGCCGGCGCACCTCAGGAGGGCGACAATTCCGACGGCGGCAATCCGCAGGACGATGACACTTACGGCGGAGAGCAGGAGAGCGAGAAGGCCGGCGCGCTCGACGTCGACGGCAAACTGCAGATCACGATTCCGACGAAGGTCGATAGCAAGAAGCACGACTTGACGTATCGCATCGAGGCTCGCGTAACCGACGCCGGCAACCGTGAAATTTCCGGACGCGGTTTCGCTCTCGCGACCTACGGCAGCTTCTTCATTACCGCCAAGCCGGATGCCTACGTCTACGCGAAAGGCAGCGTAGCTACTTTAACTGTAACGGCGCAAGACTATGACAAGAAACCGGTCCAGACATTGTTCCACGTGGAACTTTCGCGCTGGGATGGGCGCAAAAGCGCTGGACCGTCGGTCACCACATCACAAGGACAGACCGACGCCAGCGGCAAGGCGCAGGTCAAGCTCACCATCCCCGATGCCGGCGAATTTCGCGTTCGCATAACCGCCACCACTCCGGAGAATCGCACGGTTGAGACTGTCGCCTATCTCTGGGCTCCGGGTGAGAGTCCGTGGTGGAGTGGCCCTGCGCAGGAACGCGTGCAGATTGTTCCCGACAAGAAGAGTTACCAGCCCGGCGACACGGCGCATGTGCTGATTGTCACCGGCAAGGAACCGACTTCTCTGCTAGTGACCGTGGAAGGCAACGGCCTCTACTCGGGACAGGTGCTCAAGAGCAGCGGCGGCAGCATCACCGTGGATGTTCCGATCAAGCCCGAGTACGCGCCCAACTTCTACGTGGCCGCGGTCTTCATTCGCGGCAACAAAATGTATCAGGGATCGAAGAGCCTCACCGTTCCGCCGATACAGCACGAGATGAACGTGCAACTGCTGCCCTCGAAGCCGCAGTACCAGCCGGGCGAAGCCGCCAGCTACACCATCAAGGCGACAGACTCCGGCGGCAAGCCGGTAGCGGCGGAATTCAGCCTGGGCGTTGTCGATGAAGCGATCTATGCGATCAAGCCGGAAACGGTAGGCAGCATCGTGAACGCGTTCTACGGACGCGTGTATTCGCGGGTCACCACCGACACGTCGCTGACCTATTACTTCAGTGGGCAGGCAGGAAAGCGCGCGATGCAGTTGGCCAACGTGCGCTCATCGAAAGCGATGGCGCAACTCAAGCCCGAGCGACTGGTGCAGCCGAAGATCCGCAAAGCATTTCCCGACACGGCGTACTGGATGGCCGACGTGCACACCGGCAGCAACGGACAAGCCACGGTGCACTTCGATTATCCCGATGCGATCACGTCGTGGCGGGCGACCACACGCGGGGTTACGCAAAACACCATGGTCGGCAGCGCGGTGGTGAACACCGTTGTGCGCAAGAACCTGATGGTGCGGCTGGTGGTGCCGCGCTTCTTCCGGCGCGGCGACGAAATCACCATCTCGACCATCGTGCAGAACTATCTGCCGACCGCCAAAGTTGCGCAAGTCTCGATGGACTTCGCCGGCCTCCAGGTGCTCGAAGGCAGCCAGCAGAATGTCAACGTCGCCAGCCGCGGGTTGATGAAGGTGGACTATCGCGTCCGCGTGCTCGATGTGGATTCGGCGCGCGTGCTGGGCAAGGCCCTTACCGACGTCGAGAGTGACGCGATGGAACTGACGCTGCCGGTCGTTCCTTTCGGCGTGAAGCTGGCAGTCGGAAAGTCAGGTTCGATCGCGGGTGCCGGAACCACCGATACAGTTCAGCCGTTGACCTTCCCGGCGGGCGCAGAGGTGGGAACGCGCAAGCTGACGATTGGCGTGACGCCTTCCATTGCAGGAACAGTATTTGCCGCGCTGGACTTCTTGACGTCTTATCCTTATGGCTGCACCGAGCAGACCATGTCAAGCTTCCTTCCGGATGTGCTCGTAGCCGACTCGCTGAAGAAGCTGGGAGTGAAATCGAATATCGATCCGCAGGTGCTGGATAAGCAGGTGCAAGCAGGTCTCGACCGGCTCTACAACTATCAACATCCCGACGGTGGTTGGGGCTGGTGGCAGACCGACGACAGCCAGGCCTTCATGAGCGCGTACGTGCTCGCCGGCCTGAGCCACGCGAAGGCTGCGGGATTCGAGGTCAAGCAGGATGCAATCGATCGGGGACTGGGCTGGTTGCGCCCGCAGTTCGATCACTCAGAAAAAGTGAAGACCGACCTGCGCGCCTACATGGCCTACGCTCTAGTGCTGAGCGGAGTGCGTGACGCCGCAATCCTCGACTCAGTGTGGAACCAGCGCTCGACGCTGACCGCATACGGCCAGGCGCTTCTCGGACTCGCGATGCTTGACATGAAAGATGGGCGCGCCAATGATCTGGCCAAGCAACTTGAGTCTGAGGCCAAGCAGGAGGACTCTCAGGCGTGGTGGCCGAGCGACAACAACTATCTGCTGGATTTTTCCGGCGACACGACGCCCGAGACGACGGCGTACGCTCTGAAACTGCTGGATCGCACCGAAGCGAACAGTCCGCTGCTCTCGAAGGCCGCGGTTTATCTGGTCAATCATCGCGATCAGGGCTACTACTGGGAGTCGACCGAGCAGACGGCGATGGTGATCTACGGACTCACGGATTACCTGGAACGCACGAAAGAGCTGCAACCGAACTACAGCGTCGAAGTTCAGGTGAACGGCAAGACCGTGGCGACGAAGAAGTTCACCGCTGCAGATGCTCTGGCTCCAGCGGCCACGGTGGTGCTGAATGAGTCGCAGCTCGCACCGGGAAGCAACCAGATTCGTATCGCGAAATCCGGTGATGGTCAGCTCTATTGGTCAATCCGCGGTGAGTATTACTCCAGTGAATCGAAAGTGGTGAACACCGGCAGCTTCAAGTTAAGCGTGGCGCGACAATACTACCGGCTGTCGCCGCAGCAAAAAGATGGCCGCGTCGCGTATCGCCTCGACAGTCTCACCGGACCGGCGGAGGTTGGCGACACTCTGGCGGTGCGCCTCACCGTCGGCGGTAACGATTGGAAGTACCTGATGATCGAGGATCCCATCCCGTCAGGCACCGAGTCGATCGCGCGTGACGATCTGTATGAGCTTGATGAGCGTCCGAATTGGTGGGGGCGCTGGTTCAGCAATCGCGAACTGCGCGACGATCGCACCACCTTCTTCAACATGTACTTCCCGCAAGGGCAGCATGAATATGTGTACCTGCTGAAGGTCGTCAATCCCGGCATCTTCCGTGTAAGCCCCACCAGCGTTGAGCCCATGTATCAGCCTCAGTATCTTTCGACCAGCGATGCGCTAACGGTGACGGTGAAATGACCGCGAAACATAGTGGCGTGGCGAAGTTGTGGCTGCTGAACCTCGTCGGCAATGCCGCGCTGCTGGCCGCGGTCTACTGCTGGTTGCTGCTGCCCGATGCGCATGGCTGGCAGGTGGCGGGCACCGGGCTGCTTGCGCTGGTCGTCATATTTTTTGGACTCTGGTTGCGCACTGGGACGTTCGCCTACTTCCGGGTTGCGGAGTTCCGAGACAACGCAGCCGTGTGGTGCGCCTTCCGCCATGCATTGCGGCACATCATCGCGCTGGCGGTTTGGGGTGTGCTTCTGGCGGCGATTGCGTGGCTGCTGATTTCTCTTCGCCGGTACACACCGCAGTTCGGAGTATGGTTCTGGCAGAAGGCGCCGGCTCTTCGCTTCGGAACACCGCGGCAAGTCTTCCACGCCGCTGACTGGGTGCTGTGGTTCCTGCTGTGGGTGTTGCTGCCTGCCATTTGGCTGCCCATCGCCACCACCGTTGCAGCGGCCGGATTCAGATTGAAGCACATGGCGCGCTGCCTGCGCGTCCTGCGGCGGCCTGCGTATTGGCTATGGTTCTGTGTGCTGATGCTGCTCGGAGTCTATGTCCCGTACAAGCTGGTCTGGTGGATTCCCGACCTCAGCGACCTGCGTAAACAGGCATGGAGCATGGGGGCGCGCTTCTTCGTGGCTTATGTGATTTTGATTTCGGCATTCATCGCTCTGGTATTAGTTGTCGGAACACGGGTGGAGAAGGAAGACGAAATCGTAACCACGGATTTACGTAGATGAAGTGCGAAGCGGGGGAAGCCAGCTCAAGGTACCACTCAAACTGACTCCTCGAGCGCATAGCTTTCAGCACCGTCGGTTTGTCAACCCGCAAGGTGCTATGCGAGATCTGAATCCCTGAACTTCCGTCTGGCACCATGGCGGATGTGGAGCACTTCGACCCGTTTGTGCCTCTCCAGAACGCGATAGATTACTCGATAAATATGAGTTTTATGGCCATAGAGCAAATGCCGTAGCCTGCCTCGCTTACGAATCACGGGGCATCGGTTCGGCTGCTTTTCCAGGCTTAGAATGGCTTTCTTAAGCGCCCAGTACCATCTCCGGGCGGCGTCGGAATGCTCTGCGTTGACTTCTTCATACAGGATGGCAAGATCGCGCTCAGCGCGCGAGGTAAGGTTAACGAGATATGCCATGCGTGGCTTCGAATTCGTCGAAGAACTTCCTCGCAGGCCGAGTCCTTCCCCTTTTAGCGTCCTCGATGCCCTGACGGATACCTTCCGCGACGTCGGCTTGGGCGGCGATGTCAAGCAGGCGCTGGTAGGATTCTGCGTCCTGGACGACAGCTGCTGCCCTCCCTTTTACCGTGAGTACAACGGGGCGCTTGCTTTTCTTCAGTTGCTTTATGAACTCGCTCGAACGGCGCCGGAAGTTCGTTAGCGATTGGATGTCACGCGTGATGTCAAGCATAGGTCTGCTCATGTTCAGCACCTTATTAGGTGCTGAAAGGATATCACGCGTCTGTAGAAGGATGTCCTAGTGTCATGAATCAAATGTTCGTTGAATAAAAGGGCCTTGTATCAGGGCACGGCTTCAGCCGTGCCGAACCGCAATCCAAGAAAACATGGCCTTTAGGCCCTGAGGGAAGGTTCCAAGGCTTCGGTGAATTCATAAACGAATCTCTGACTCACCTCACTAGCTATCTATTCCCTACCCGCAATCACTATCGTTAAGACTCAAGACCGCAAACTTACCCGCCGCCGCGTCCGCTAGCTCCAGTCGCTGACAGCTCCGTCGGCAACCCGTTCTGCAGCCAACCGAGCAATGCTTCTTTGCCATGCTGCCGCGCCAGTTGCGCCACTCGCGCTTGGGCGCCGGCGTAAGCGACGCCGTAATTCTTCTTCGCTCGCCGGAGCTCGCAGTGCCTTCTCCAAACTTTTCAGGTCCGCAAAGGTTTCGCCTCTAGCGGCCGCATTCGGGGCGGTGAGGTACAACACCAGTCCTTCGCGGAACCATAGCGGCGTTCCCGGCGCCGCATACGAGTCAAGCAGCATGTGTAGCAGTTCGTGACGAATCGTGCTGTCCAGCGTACCGGCCTCGCGCAGCACGTCGGAGGGCTGCATCTGGATGGTGCGTCCGCGAGTCGAAGCTGCCACCCATCCCGGCTCGCCAGTTGAGTTGCGAAAAGCTGCGATCGTGGGATAAATCTTCAGACGCGGTGAAGCGCGATAGACAAGTCCCGTGCTCTCTTCCGACTCATGCACAAAGCCGGTCGCCAGCGCTAACAGCGAGCGATCACGCTCAGGGCGGGTGGTAAGCAAGGTGACGTCCTCGCTGGCGAGTTGCTGCCAGGGTATGCCCTGCGCGCTCACGCCCAGACTCGTCCCTGGATAGTAGAAGCTGAGTATCTCCCGGTAAGAATGACCCTCCTCGCCCATCACCTCGGCGCCTATCTGGCACAGGCCAACTCCGTGCCCAGAGCCTCGGCCATGAAAGGTCAGGCGGTCACCGGCATCGTTTACTTCGTACCAGTTGCTCTTCAACCGCTCCCATCCGATGTGGCGGCCGATAGCAGAGCGAAAGGTCAACCCCGGCACCGTGATGGAGTTGCTGCCGGTAATGCGCAGAAACTCCACGCGTCCACTTGGCGTGCGATGCAGAACCGCCACCGTGCGCAGCGTGCCGGGAATAATCACGCCATCCGCCGCGAGGGCGCGTTGCAACTCACGCTTCGAAACCTCGGTACGCCACTGGGCGCCGCCGTTGCGCACGCAATACTGATCGGAGTGCTGCACCAGAAATGGCGCCCGCGCCTCATTGTTCCCGAGAACGAAGTGTCCATCCTCGGTGCTACCTCCGCAGTTGGCGTGATAGTAGGTTGCCGCCGGTTCGCCGTCATACCAGAGAACTTCGCCGGCAGTTGCGTCGGCGATGCCGCGCAAATGGGCATCAATACCGGCGATGCGCAAGTCCTGGCAATGCGTGGTATCGCAGAAGTCGAATCCTTCCAGGGCGTGGCGGCTGCCGAAGTGCATCGCGTAGCTGCGTGCCGCCACCGCCATGGCCTTCAACGCCTCGTCGGACTTGAAGTTTCCCGTCTCGCCGGCGAGCACGCCCGCAATGTATTCCTCCATCGGCATGAGCGCTGTGACAAGCAGACGCCCCTCGCTGGCACGAACCTCGATGGGAAAGTCAGCGCGAATAGGTGGGTCGCCCGCCGCATTCGTTTGATATGTGCCGCTTATGCGAAGCTCGGAAGCGGGCGACTTGGTTCCTTCCAGCTCGATCTTCGAGCCGGCAGCGCGCAAAGTGGCTGTCGTGACGGAGATGGTTTTGCAGCCTGCACAAGGCGCCATCTGGGCGCGCCCGCCATCTGCGCGCACTCTCAACTCATGCGGCGGATGAAGATACCAGAGGCGTACCCGCACGGTCTGCGGAAATCCACTCGGAGAAGCCTTACCGGCGGCGCGATCGCCCGAACGCCGCCGCACAACCAAAGCAGCAAGCCGGCAATCGCCAACCGGCGCCTCATTTCCGGGCTCCCTGTACGGCTTCAGAAACCCGGGCGCTATGGTGGGCCGCGAAGGCCGCGAATATCTCCCGTGCAACCTCCGCTGCGTCCGAACCACCGTGCCCTTTTTCCAGGAAAACGACCAGCGCTATCTCGGGATTCTCAGCGGGCGCGTAGCCGGCAAACCAGGCATGCGTCCAAGGACCTTCCTCGGCCGCTGCGGTGCCGGTCTTGCCCGCAACCTTCATCGGCGACATCCGGCTGGGCCGCGCGCCCCATGCCGTAGCTCACCGATTGTTGGAGCCCTTCAAAAAGTGGCGAGAGACCCCCATGCGGGTCCGTGCCAGACAGCACAGCAAGATCGCGATAGCCATGCAGCAGCTCCAGCGGCGTAACGCTGATTCCCCACTCGCCAATCGCTTGCAGCTGCAATTGCTCCGCCGAATGGCTGAGCGCCACGTTTCCAGCGACTTCATCCGGCCTCAGTCCCGTGCGAGAGCTGAAGCCAGACCGCATGAAACTGTCGTGCAATTGTGCGGGCGTGAGACGTGTTGCAACGGTTGTGAAGTACGAGTTACAGGAATACGCCAGCGCGCTAGCCGGGACCAGCGGCTCCGGCGTTGCCGGATGAGTGCAGTCGAGTTTGTGACCACCAATTGACAGCTTGCGCTTGCACATGAGGGCCGTGTGCGCGTCGACCTTTCCGGCTTGCAGCAGCGCCAGCAGGGTGAAAGGCTTGATGCTGGAGCCGGGCTGGACCACCCTCCGAGCGGCAACGTCGAGATGGTAAGCCGCGAGGATCTGTCCTGATCGAACACTGACGACAACAGCGGTGCCACGTCGGCCCGCCATTGCGTGCACTGCCGCAGTTTGCAATGCCGAAACACTTGCCTCTCCAGCTCCAGCGCACAATGCTCCCGCACACACAGCGACCACCGCGACGTATCGGCGCATCGGATGAAGGCGGAGCATGTGTCGATTGTAATCGCGTGGAGTGAGGCCAGAAATATCCGCTTCTCAGAGGAATCCGGACTAACACTCTGGGTCACATAGCAGAAGCTTCATAGTCAGAATGGGAAAAGTCCCACGGTCTCATGGGCTGCCGGCAGCAAGCGTTCTTGTAACTTCGTCACGCGAGCCTACAATTAGCTTGTCAGCATCTAACCAGATCGGAGGTCGCCATGATGACGGAACTTCGGTTGACCGCGGAAGAGGAAGACCTGCTTCGGGATCTCCTGCAAGAAAATCAGAAGCATCTATTACGGGAGATCGCCAAAGCCGATCACCACGAATTCAGGGATGGGCTGCGTAATCGCTGCGCTGTGCTGGAGGCGATCCTCGCAAAGCTCCAGACGCCAGTACACACAACCTCCTGAAGCCGCTAGGATGCAGGTTCTTCCACGCTTGTGGCGAGGGAACTCCCGTGTCTAGTAGCAGGTCGGCAACTTGCGGCTGAGTTCTGGTCACGGCAGCAGCACAATCTTCCCGTGCGCCCCTGACGGCTTCATAATCTCAACGTGCGCCCGCGCCGCCTCGGCGAGCGGAATCTTCTGCCCTATCACCGGACGCAGCGTCCCATTCTCCAGTCCCGCAACCAACGCAGCATGCATGGCTCTATATTCCTGCTCGGATGCGCTCATGAGCGTCACCCCACGGATGTCGGCTTCGCGTGCCATCGCGTCGCGCGGATTAATCTCAATTGTGCCGCGATTTCCAATCACCGCCACGCGGCCTTTCTTGGCGAGTACAGTAAGGTCCTTGGCCAGGTTCTTGTTCGCCAGCAACTCCACAATCACATCTATGCCGCGGCCCTCAGTTAGTTTCATCAACTCGTCGAGATATCCATCGGACGCATGGTTCAGCACGTGATGGGCACCCTCCTGCTTTACTAAAGCCATGCCGTCCTCGCTGCCCGCTGTACCGATGATCATCAACCCGGCCGCGCGCGCCAGTTGCACGGCTGCACTGCCAACTCCGCCGCTGGCTCCGTGGACAAGGACGGTTTCCGCAGGTTTTGCATCGGCGCGCTGAAAGAGTCCGCGATACGCTGTGCCATAGGGCACTCCCATGGCGGCTCCCTGTTCGAAGCTCACCTTGTCGGGCAACGGATGCACTTGCGCCTCGTTGCATACGACCTGCTCGGCGTAAGTACCGCTATTAGGACTTGATGTGTACACGCGGTCGCCGACCTTCGCGTGCTTCACGCCCGCTCCCACCGACATGACAACGCCGCCGGCATCAGATCCTGGAGTGTAGGGGAGGGCAGGTTTCTGGGCGTAGGTCCCGGTGCGAACATAACTCTCCACGGGATTTACTCCGGCAGCATGCACGCGCACCACCACCTCTCCCTGCCCGGGTTGAAGGTCGGGGACTTCTTCCAACTTCAGAACTTCAGGACCACCAAACTCGTGAACACGGATCGCTTTCACCGTTCCCTCCTGAGCACAGACTAGATTCTACTCAGCCAAAGCCGGCTCCGCATAAAGGGTTATGATCCAGGCTGGATGTCTGTGGCTCTGCCGTTGGTGTAAGTCACGCGTGTCGGATGGCCATTGTTTGGATAATCCACAATGCGAGGGTTCGACATGCCCGTTCCTTCCGGCGCGCCCATTCCAATCGCGAACGAAGCCTGTAAGTCATTCATTCCCGCTTTCACCTGATGGGCGTCAATCAGCTTCCAGACCTCGGCCGGCCAGTGTTTGTACAGCTCGTGCGGATCCTGAACGAACAGGATGTCGTCGGAGTAGAACTTGTAATCGCCGTTCTTGGCTAGCCCTATGGGCAACGCGTAGCGTTTGCCGTCTTTCTCAAATACCGCCACTACTTGTTTATCGCCTCCCGATTGCGGCGCGGGATCAACGACCACGTCTTTGATCTCAAGTTTCTCGATCGGCCCCAGCGTTCCCGTAAGATGCTGGAAGTCCGTGCGCCCGCTATAAGGATAATAAGCAAACCGATAGCCTTCGCGAATCCAAACCGGCTGCTGGGTCAATTCCTTCGCGTCCTTCAGGTCCTGCGGGTGCAACTTCTTGGGCGTGACATAGTAGTCGGGATCGAGCCGAATCTCGATCTTCTTGGGTTCTGCCGGGCGCGAGTTACGGTCGCGCAGATAGAAAAACAGGTTAATGCCTGCGGCTGCGATTGCCACAAGCAAGACGATTTGGATGATCCTGCTGGTTTTGGACATGGTGTTACAACCAAAGTTGGATGCAGACTGTCGCCTAAGGTCTATTTCGTAGGTCGATTAAGCGTTCTGCTCAATATTAGGAATTCGGCGCCGAGCGCATACTGCAGCCAATCTAACGATTGGAAGCGCCAACGCCTCGTCTTCACTATTCATGCTCTGCCTTGCCGCCTGCTGCGCGGGTGCCCACTCGCGACCCCGAAATGGTGGGTTTGCGCCGAAAAATCTGCTGGGCAACTCCCTTCCCGTCGGTTAATCTTCTTCATCTCCTGCGAGATGTCGTATTCACCGGAACCATGCGCAATCCCGATGGCCGTATAGCGCATTTGTTCATCGGCACCTGGACCTGACATGAAATTATGCCGTGCGATATCGGTCCTTTGTCTTGCGTCGGCGATCGCCTTGTCCGCAATCGCGCAAGATTCCACTCTCGCTAAATTGAGCCATGAGAGCGTCACCGAAGGTACCGCTTCGATTAGCGCACACCGTGGTTTCCCCGAGCCTACTGCCGCTGGCCGCTCGCAACCGCTCTCCGAATCGATCCTTTCGCGCTCCGCTGCCAGGGCTTTATTTGTCAGCGGCGACCTGGTGCGCGCGCGTCAACTCGCCTATCTTGCCTGGAAACGCGACCATCGCGACGCCGAAGCCCTCTTTGTCCAAATGGAGACCGCGGCGATGCGAGGCGAACAGGCAACTATGTTGAATGCCGCTCTGCATCTGTGCGAACTTGGAAGCGCCGCTAAGCAGGACCCGCGAATTCAACTGGCGGCAACTCGGGTGCGCGAGTCAGCCGCCAATACTCCCGACTTTCGGCTGGCTGTCCCTCGCCTGCAAACCCTGCTCGCAAACTCCAGCACGGGTTGGCCCGAGCTAAGCATCGCCCTGCTGAACGCCGCGATGGACGGCGTTTCCGGACTCGACCCTGAAGCAGTCGCCCGCGCCTCCGGCATCTTGACCGATTGGCGCATTGTGGCTCCCGAGGGACGCCACTCATTACTCGACTCGGCTCCCATCACGATATCGCCGAATGACGATTTAGCTCAGGCGTCTTACGGCAACCGCGCTGTTGAGAATTTCCAATTTCCGGACGGCATCATTCGTCTTCCTGATTATCTGCCGCGCCGCGGAATTTACTATGCAGCATCGCATTTTGCCACGCTCGTCCCGGGAGTGTGGACCGTCCGGTCGGAAAGCTCTGGAACGCTCGAGATTTACGTGGATGGCGCTCGAGTGCTTAGCCAGGGCACGCTAAGCGGAGCGTCGGTTCGCGGCTCCGCTGAGTTCGAAGTTGCACCCGGCCCGCATCGGCTGCTGGCAAAATTTGCAGCCGTGGCTGCGCCGCTCAGAATTGCAGTATCGCCGTCCGCCTCGGGCACATCCGCTCCCACCAGAGCCAAACTGTCGCTGCAGGAATTGGCCTACGACCTGGCCGCGACTGCCTATGCCACCGGTCGAGTTTGGGACGGCAATCGACGAAATTAACGCTCTGCCATCCGCCTCCGATTCGGCCGCTCTGCAGTTTCTCCTGGCCCAGTCGTGGACCCGGGAGAATCGCACTACTCCCGAGGGTGAACGCGCGTGGAATCGCCTTCTGTCGCTGGCGCCGGGAGCAACAGCTGCCTATCAGGTTCTTGGCCAGCGGGCATTGGACGGCGGACATTCTTCTGGCGCTGCCCAGTTCGCCAGACGTGCGCTGGAGGCGAATCCCGACGACGTTCCCGCGCTGGAGACATTGAGCGCCGCAATCCAGGGCAACCCAGGTCTTGCCGACTCCGACCGGGAAGCCTCCCTGCTGTGGTCACGGCGACTGGCGGCGCACCCTTCTTGCGAGACGCTCGAACGGGCAATGATCTTTTATCGCGGGCGGCCGCAACTTGCCGAGGCCGCGGCTGCACAGCAGAGGTTGAAAGGATGCGCGCCCGAGTCGCTGGCCTACGCGCAATCTTTGATCAGCCAGGATCGCCACATCGACGCTGTAGAGGCCCTGCAACAATTACTGGTGGCAGCGCCATTGAACCGCTCCGCGTCGCAAATGCTGGTACGGGAATTGCAGATCACCGGTGACGATTCCGGCGCGGAACGTGCTGCCGTTGAATGGTTACGGATTGCGCCTAATGCGTCTGGGTTCCGCCGACTCGCTGCGGCCATGGGTGGCGACGACCCGGCCCCAGCCACCAAGCCCTTCTACGCCCCTTATCGTCGCGATGCTGCGCAGCTCATGCAAGCCGTTCCGGCGCGCTTCAACCTAGCGCCAGTTCTGTTGCTGAACGATCACGTCGCCATTCTACGGACCGATGGCAGCGTCTCGTTGTACGTTCATACCACCACCCGTTTTTCCACCGCGGCAGAGATCGAGCACTATGGCAGGCCTGATCTTCCGCACGACGCCCAGCTGTTGCGACTGCAGGCTCTTCATGCCGACGGAACCGTCAGCGAGATGAAACTCGATCCGGAGAATCCGCGAAGGTCGTTAGCGGCCCTGGCGCCAGGCGACGCGGTCGACGAAGAATACGTGGTCAACTACGCCGGTGATGGAGGAATTCCAGAGCATCCTGAAGTCTTCCAGTTTGTGTTTGGCCGTTTCGATGAGAAAGTGCTCAGCTCGCGTTTCGTGGTTTTGACGCCTGCCGCTCAAGCCGATCGCGCAGTTGTCATTTCCTCCAGCGATGCGCCACGGCTGCGTTCGCGAGTGCAGGACAATATGTTGGCGCGTGTCTGGGAACGCGAGGAAGTATCGGTGACAACCGGCGGATTGGCGTTGCCAAATGCAAGTCTGGCCATTGTGCGCGTCGTCGAAAAAGATAATGGTTGGACCGTGCCCAGTGATGCCGAGCACCACCGCCGCCTGGAAACCATCCATCCCGGGCCACGTTTTGAGGAGTCATGATGGAACGAGGTTCAACCGCCAAGGGGCAGACGAACCCAGCCCCTTCCCGTTAGACTGGAGCCAGAGGTTTCCATGGCACTGACTCAGGAAGATGTCGTCTCAGCCCTCAAAGAATGTTATGACCCGGAAATCCCGGTCAACATCGTCGATCTCGGTTTGATTTATGAAGTCCGAATGAAGCCTACGGAAGTTGCCAACCTGCACGGCGAAGATGTTGAAGTCGAGATGACCCTGACCACGGCTGGCTGCCCATCTCAGCAATCGATTACTGAACAGGTTCAGCAGCGCCTGCTGCGGATACCGGGCGTGAGCAACGCGACCGTTAACGTCGTATGGTATCCGCAATGGACGCCCGAGCGCCTAAGTCCAGAGGCACGCAAGCAACTTGGAATTGAATAAAGACTCAGGGCTGCGGGATATTCGTGGCCTTATTTTGCGCGCAGATCGCGCCAGGCATTGACGCTGCGCCGTTCCGCCTCTTCGGCAAACCCTTCTCCCATTTTCTGCAGTGTCGAAAAAATCTGCATGCCCTTCTGCAAGTACTCGGGAGCGTCCTCCCATATCGCTTCGAACTTCTCGGGATACTCTGAAGCCAGGACCGCGAGACCGGCGGCCGCGAAAGCCATTCCCAGAGGACGACGGCGCGTGATGACCAGCGCAGCACCGACGCCAATAGAACCAAATACGATTGCTTTTTTCCAATTCTGCATGATTCACCTCACCTGACCCACCACGAATTTACCGCAACACAAGTTAGAGCAGCCTGCGGGTCCTTCTGTTGTATGCCAATATTCCTTTGAGCAAGGCCCATTGTAAGCGAGGCACGTTCGCTAAGGCTCGCGAGTCACCCTGGGGCAATTGAAGGAAATAGGCGTTCGCTTCCGGCGCCAAAGGCGGTGGCCGCCAGAGCGAATCGGTGTATACTCCGCCTGCTTGTAAGAGAAGGCTACGGGCGGCTCTATCACATTCTCAGGAGTGCAATATGGTTGACATCTTTGAAGATACCCTGAATGTCGGGGCGGGTTGCGGGAGCGACGTTGCGGTCAACACCAACACGCGGTTTCAGGGAACCGTGGATTACCATCTGGTCAATTCGGGGGACGAGGATGGCGCCATCGGTATCCTCGTGACCCTGTTCGACTCCGCCGGACACAGCACCCAGTTTTCTTCCAGCCTGCAAATAATCCCCGCCAATGGGGATTTCAGCGACAGTCACCTGCTTTTCCTGGATGCAAGTTACGACACTCCCGGTCAAATCACAGTCACCATGAAGATCGAGTTTTCGGGAGCCTTCACGGATACGAAGTCTGCGGAATGCAACTTCAACGTCACCGACGTCCAGCCAGCCCCGTAAGGGCAGGGTTTCGTCTGGAGCACCAGCCCGTGGGACGCAGGTGACATGGTCACCGCGGGAGCGGCCCACATCTAAAGTGATGGTCGCGAAAAGGAAGACTCTGGCGCGCCCGGAGAGATTCGAACTCCCGACCTATTGCTCCGGAGGCAATCGCTCTATCCAGCTGAGCTACGGGCGCGCGCTGTTGAAAATTATACACGCGCCTGCCACAGGTCCAGCGGACCAAACAACCCTCATCGCAGCCAATGTTTGCCATAACATCCCCTGAATCCCAGGCAATCGCGGATTCGCGAGGCTGGCCCAAGAGACCTCACGTCCATGTTCACAAATTATCTACATCCAATAGAGAGCGGCGGGTGTAGAATCACCCCAATTCGGAGATGTTGTGGGGCGCGGCCATGTGGCTTTGCTCACCTGCGATTTGCTAGTCCCCCGGGTCTCTCCCGAAGCCCTTAGTCGGTGCACTCGACCCGCAGCTCTTGGGATTGCCGGTTCCCGCGCGATCTCGGGGAGGCAGTTATGCGATATCGAGGTTGGATCGCTCTCGTATTTTCCCCTGTGCTTCTGGTGCCTACGCAGGCCCAGTTCCGAGGAGGCGGGGCTGGGGTGACCTCCTCGGGAAGCGTCCACGTGCATGTTGTTTTCGACAACGACCGTCAGGCCGGCCCCAATTTGCTCGTACGCTTGCTGGATGGTTCCAGTAGCACCCCGATCGCAAACACCTATACAAATTCCAATGGCCAGGCCGATTTCCGCGGCGTGCGGGTGGGTGAGTACCATCTCATCGTGAGTGGAGATGGAATTGAGACCTCAGAGGGCGGAAGCTTCGAAGTGGATGAACGTAAAGCTACGCAGTCGCAATATATCACGGTGCGTCGCATTGACGGCCCTGGCCCCGCATCTGAGACGTCGAACTCGTCAACTGTTTCTACTTCCAGCTTACACGTTTCCCCGAAGGCGCAGAAGGAGCTCGATAAAGCCAATGAGGCCATGGCTCTGTCAGATTGGAAAAAGGCGATGGATCTGTTGCACAAGGCCATCGCCTTCGACCCCGATTATGCGGCAGCCTACAACAATCTTGGAGTCCTTTACAGCCGGCTGAACGACGACGTGCACGAACGGGAAGCGCTGGAAAAAGCGATCAGGCTGGATGACCACCTGGCGGCGGCCTACGTTAATCTCGCCAAGTTGTGTTTGCGGCAGAAGAATTTCCCCGAAGCCGAAACTCTGTTGGGGAAGGCGGAGAGCGTAAATCCCATGAATGCCGACAGCTTAATGCTGCTTGCGGATGCACAGTATATGAACCGCCACTACGACGCCGCTATCGCGAGCGCTCGTCAAGCCCATAGTGTGTCGAGTATCCATCCGGCATTCGTGCATTACATTGCCGCTCGCGCTTACGATCAGGAAAACCGGCGCGAGGAAGCGCTTGCCGAATTACAGGTTTTCTTAAAGGAAGAGCCAACCGGACCGCGTGCCGATCATGTCCGCGCTGCCCTTCGGGCCCAGCAGCGGCCAGCGCAATAGCTCGCCGGACCCAGCGCAGTCGATTTAACGCCGCAGGTACGAATGAGGAATGACAATCCTCACTCGGCGTGCTTCAACTTCATGCCGCCCTTGTTGGCCTCGAGAAATTCGCGAATCTGCTCAGTTTGATCAAGCAACCGGACCCATTGCTCGTAATACAGCGTGACCGGGAATCGGCCCAGACCATACACGCTCATGCCGCCCTTTTCGCTCACCCTAAACTCCAGGCTGCCCCGCTTGCGTGCCTGCGATTTTTCCAATTCCTCGACCCTGGCTTTCAGTTCCTCGTAACTTGGTTCGGCCATATTCGTTTCCCCCGAGATAGCAACCTTTGAATCACGGCTTCACGCTAGCTGGAATGGAACCCGCCTGCATGCGCTGCGCGAAGCTATCACTGTAATCCTACCTGTTTTGCGACAAGGGTGGATGTGAGCTACTGCACAGGGCACTGTTCAAAGGCAAAACCTGAGGCGTGACCTCAGCGACAACCGTGACAGTCTGGAATGTGCTATTCCTCCGGTTTCCGCAACTTGTTCGAGTCGGGGTTCCCCACCGGCAGCAAATCAGCGGCGCCCCCAGCTGGACTGTGCACCCGGTTGTTGTGTCTAATCATCTCAATCGGTGGGGTCCATGCCGTTTCCTGATTCATTGCGGAGAACCATTTGGAGTTTCCAGGGACTGGCCTGGCTGGCCAGCTGGCTGGTACCGCGGGAACAACGCCGTGAATGGCGTGCGGGCAGAATGAACCAGTTGTGGCATTGGTGCCACTTCCTGGCCGAGTCGGGACAACTGACGCGGGCCAGGAAACTGGAACTGGCACGACACTGCTGGGGCTTATTCTTCGACGCGTTCTGGTGCCGCTTCGAACACGAGACTTTCCTGCGACGAATCGATCGGCTGGGGCGCAGCCCCGCCACCTGCCTATCTGTAATCGGAATGCTTCTGGTTCTGGTCGTCTGGGGCAGTGGATTCATTCCATTTGCGCGCTCGTTCTTCTTATCGGCCGTTCCCGACCCCGACCGCGTCTGTATCGTCAGCCTGGATGGCAAATTCAGGCGATTCAGGTCCGAGACACTCCTGGACCTGACTTCCGCCTGGAAGGCCAGCAAACTTCTTGACGACGTCGCACCCTTTTCCTGGGGACCGGCAAAGCTAACCGCCAGCGGCCGTGCGGTACCGATATTATCTGCTCGAGTCGCTCCCGACTTCTTTGACATTCTGAAAGTAAAAACAATCTTGGGCCGGACCCTTGAACACGGTGACGAGCAGAGCTGCCCAAACTGCTTGCTGCTCAGCAACGAACTATGGGAACTTCAGTTCAAGAGCAGCCCAAATGTGATCGGGCGGCACGTCGTGGTGGACGGTAACGATAAGGTTGTCATTGGAGTTCTGCCGCGCAACTTTCGTCTGATTTCTTCCAGCATAGGTGTATGGACCTTGCTGGACTCGGCTTCACCCCCATTCACGAACTTCGTTGAACGAATTGGCGCCATTGCCTTACTGAAGCCGGGAGTGAGCGAGGCGAAGGTTGAGTCTGACCTCACCGACCTCAGCGAAAATGCCGGATACATACTGCCCGCGTCTCTGCTGGTGGTGACCTCGGCAAAGATGGAAATGCGCCGCACTGCGGCTTCCTACTTCCTATTTCTCATGCTGTCCATAGCCAGTGCGGTTGCGATCGTATATGTGCGTTCCCAGAGTACCGGCTTAGGCGGAGGTCCGCTCAGCGCGGGTCAGCGCTTCTATTGGTGGACCTTCTTCGTGGCCAAGTCGGCACTCCTGTTAGTCGGCGCTGGCCTTCTGGCGTGGGTCAGCATACGCTCGGTGGCGGTTCATGTAGTTGGAGCGGTTTATCCGATGGCCGATGGGTTAGTCCTGTGGCTGTTTCTGATACTGTCGATTGCGCCTTTGTCGTGGTCTATCGATGACCAGCAGAAGCGTTGCCGGGTCTGCTTGCGGCGGCTGAGTATTCCGGTGCGGATCGGTGCTCCGGGCAACATCCTGCTGAACTGGTCAGGAACTGAAATGGTGTGCCCCGAGGGCCACGGCGTTCTGTACATGCCAGACTCCGAGGCTAAGTGGCTGGAAGGTGATCGCTGGAACAACCTGGATAATTCCTGGGCAGATCTGTTCCGAGAGAAATAGAGTATCCATTGCCATAGAGCCCAAGCGGCTGCAAACATCGACTGATAGCGCCGGGCTCAGCCGTTGCAATCGTCGATCAGGCGGAAACGGCCTGCAGTGCCAACGCCTGCTGAACTGCCATCGATAGGTCCGCCACGCTGAACGGCTTTTGCAGAAACGCGCTACCCCGCAACAGCAGATCGCGCCGCGCCGCACTGTCTTCGGTATATCCCGACATGAACAGCATGCGCACCCCAGGATGGCGTTGCGCGAGTTCACCGGCAAGCTGGTGGCCTCCCATACCCGGCATCACCAGATCCGTGAGTACCAGATCAATCTTGCCATGAAGGCCATCGCAAGTCTGAAGCGCGACCTCTCCGCTCTCGGCCTCCAGGACCTGGTACCCCAGTTGCTGCAAACACTCGCGCACATTGCTGCGGATCATGGCTTCATCCTCAACCACGAGCACGGTTTGCCCACTGGGCTGATGGGACGCCTCATAACGCGCGACTGGATTCTCCAGCGGCGCGGCAACCACAGGAAAATACAGTTTGAAGGTAGTGCCATGTCCTGGTTCGCTGTAGACCCAGATGTAACCTCCGCTCTGCTTCACAATTCCGTATACGATGGACAGCCCCAGGCCGGTACCTTTGCCCACTTCTTTGGTAGTAAAGAAGGGATCAAAAATGTGAGGCAGAATGGACTTATCGATACCGCTGCCGGTGTCGCTGACTGCCAACATGACATAGCGTCCAGATCGAACGGGCGGATGCTCCTTGGTGTAAACATCGTCCAGGTCGACGTTGGACGTTTCCAGGTGGAGGGTGCCTCCTTCGGGCATGGCATCGCGCGCGTTGACGGCCAGGTTGAGAATCACCTGTCCCAGTTGATCGGGATCCAGGCGCGTGTTCTCAAGCTGGTCGCACAGTTTCGTTACCAGTCGAACGTCTTCTCCGATGATGCGGCGCAACATGTGCGACGTCTCGCTGACCACCGAGTTCACATTAATGACGCGAACCTGCATCATTTGCTGGCGCCCTAGTGCCAGCATCTGCCGGGTGAGAGCTGCGGCACGGTCGGCCGCGTGGGAAACTTGCAGTAACGGCTTGCTGAGCGGGTTATCGGGCGTGGTTTGAGCCAGCATTAATTCGGTCGAGAGTTTGATGACAACCAGGATATTGTTGAAATCGTGAGCTACACCTCCCGCCAGCCTGCCTACTGCTTCCAGTTTCTGCGCCTGACGAACTTGTTGCTCCAATACGCTTTGCTGGGTCATGTCTTCAACATAACCAGCGAAATACTCCATGCTGGTCGGGGAATTGCGAGTGATGAAACCCGTCACTCGTACCGGCACCGTGCCTCCATCGCGGCGGAGCAAGTTGATTTCATAACCCTGGACCCTGGTGTTTCGCCGAAGGACTTCGATCAGACGACCGCGGTCCTTCGGGTCCGCATAGAGTTGGGTTGAGATTTTCAGGGCCATGGCCTCATCGACCGAGTATCCGCCCAATATCTGCAACATAGCTGGATTTATAGATCCAAAACGATCCTCATCGAGCGAGGTGCGGCATATCCCGAAAGGCGCGCTATCCACCAAGGACTGCAACGAGCTCCGCGATTGCCTTAGTTCTTCCTCCATCAGGCTGCGTGCCGTGACATCGTTCGCCTGCACCAGCTCATAAGAATGACCACCTTTCTCGAATCGAAAGGTTCGAATCTCGGCGCACAGTAGAGTGCCGTCCTGCCGACGATGCTGCCAGACTCCCGCGGCACTGAATCCCAAATCTGGCTGTTGCATGGAGTTCAGCAACCTTGTTTTCTCATCAGGAGGCCGGATATCCAGCAGAGTCATCCCCAGGAACTCTTCCCGCGAGAAACCGTAGACTTGCACGGCGGCATCATTCACGGAAAGAAAGCGCAAGGTCGCGCAGTCATAGACCCACATGGGGCAAGGATTAGCTGAAAAGAGAAGTTGTTGTTGGTTTTCCGCGTCGACCTTGAGCCGGGATTCGAGCGTCAACTCTTGGCGCAGGCGCGCCAACTCCCGGTCACAGTGGACCTTATGCTGGAGCAGCCGAACCACCGCTCCAACACTGATTAGCAGCGCGACGATGACGATGAGCGGCATCCGGCCAGATCCGCGCGCAGGGATTTGCCCCAAGAACGATTCCTGGGACCATCCGCACGGCATCGGTTTCGGCGCTGAATAAATTAATCCGCGTGCACGTACGGAATTCGAGCTTTTTGATGGCCTGCGCGCTGCACCAGGTGGTTGCCCTATCCAGGCGGTCCACCCAAAGCCATGCAAGACGGCTGTCAAAAAGTAATTACCCCCCATCCCTGATGCTGGAAGGCAATATCACTAATTCATAGCAGCTGTACCACCTCAACGCTTGTGACCTGTGACACACCCCAACGTGCAAACATGCGACTTTTGTTGCACACGCGCGCCCCCTACGAGAGCAGGGCGCTTGGCGCCTCCCCCATGGCGCCCTCGAAGCCGCGCTAATGCTTGGATCAGCAGAGCGCTCAGCAGCGGTCGTAACCCTTCCCTGCGACCCTGGACCTGCACTCTGGCGCTTGCCTTCTGGTATTCCCCCTGGTCGACTTGCGGCGGAGATTGTCCTCTACCCTGCTACAATGCAGGCGAAAATCAATCGCAAGCGCGGAGTTTCCGGCGAAACTGCTTAACGGGGCGGGAATGTGCTCGCTCGATAGGAACTCCGGATCGTATCTTTGTCGTATAACTCTTTATCAGTGAGTAGGATTGGGCCAGGAGCCACGCCCTTTGGGAGCCCTGATTGGACGATACCCAAGCCGTCAATACTTTAGTCCGTCGCTGTGTTGCGGGCGACGCCGCGGCTTGGCAGGAAATCGTTCAGCAATATCATCGCCGCATTTATAACATCTGCTATCGCTTCGCGGGATCGCCCGATGATGCGTCTGATCTCACCCAGGAAGTATTCATCAAGATGTATCGCACACTCGGCACCTTCGACACCACGCGGGCTTCATTTATGACGTGGGTAACTACGGTTACCCGAAATTTACTCGTAGACCACTTTCGCAAGGGCAAATACGACCGCATCACCGACTCCTTGGACGCGACCGCAGGAAATCAGGAGGAGGGCCTCACTCTGGCAGAAAAGCTGGAGGACCGCTCGGCTGGTCCCGAGGCCCGGGTGCGGAGCCAGGAAGCTCAGAAGCTGGTCCATGAGGCCCTGAGAAAGCTCTCGCCAGAGCTGCGCGAGGCGGTTATCCTGCGTGATTTGCAAGATATGGATTACAAAGACATTGCCACAGTGCTCAAAGTGCCTGAGGGGACCGTGAAAAGTCGCATAAATCGGGGACGAACGGAACTTGCAAGGCTTTTACAACGTAGTTACAAACAGGTGAGTTGATGCAAAGCGAGAACCAATCCGGCATGCAATGCGTCGAATGCGAAAGCCTTTTGGCCGAAGCGATCGATGGCGCTCTGCACGGCTCCACTCTGGCCGCGTTTGAGGAGCACCGGCAATCCTGTGCCGCCTGCCGCGCAATGGTCGAAGACGCCATGGCCGGAATGCACTGGCTGAAGGGGCTGGAAGAGGTCGAACCACCACGCCATCTGATGCACAACATTCTGACGCAGACCATAGGTGCGCTTCCGTCGGAGCACGCCATAGTCAAACCGCGCGGCGATGGCTGGCTCGATAGGCTGAAGGGCCGCCTGGCTCCGGTCTTTGCTCCGGTTGCAACTCCGCGCTTCGCGATGTCGTTCGGCATGGCGTTCTTCTCGATTACCATGCTGCTCAGCATTGCGGGTTTTCATATCAGTGATCTGCGGAGGCTTGACTTTAGTTCCAAAGGCATCGCCAAAACGTACTATTCAACCCAGGCGCGCGTAATCCGGTATTACGACAACATTCGCCTGGTGTATGAGATCGAGTCGCGGGTGCGTGACCTGCGCCGTGTGACGACTCCGGAAAAACAGGAAGAGCCGGCTCCCAAGAACCAACCCAAGAGCGATAACCAGCAGGACAAAGATCGCACGAACCAGAACTACAGCCGTGAGGCAGGCCAGCCCGAGATGGCTGCGGCTCCGGCTGGCAACAAAGGGGTAACAAAGGAATTGATGAACGAATTATTGAATCAGGCCCGGCTGAACAGGAGAACCGCATGAACTGCGCCAATCATGTCGATGTTCCCGCGGTCGCATACTGCCGTACGTGTGGGAAACCACTGTGCAGTAGCTGCGCGCGTGACGTCCGTGGCGTTACCTATTGCGAGGAGTGTCTGGCCTCGCATTTGAGCGGCACTGTGCCGCCACCCGGAACTACTGCCGTGCCGCCGGGTGCTCCACCGGAAACAGGGACCGGAAGTCCCGGTCTGGCTGCGATCCTGGGATTCATTCCCGGTGTCGGCGCCATGTACAACGGCGAGTACGCCAAGGGCTTCGCACACGTACTGATCTTCGCCACCCTTATCTGGATGACCGCTCACGTGAACGGCATCTTCGGCTTGGGCATTGCGGCTTTCGTAATCTACATGCCGATCGAGGCGTATCAGACGGCACGTGCCCGGCAGATGGGTTTGCCGGCGCCCGATCCACTCGGCTTGAATCGCATCTTCTCGTCCGCAGGTGCGACGGCCGCGCCCCGAGCCGCAGTAACTGCCAACCCCGGGCCGGTTGCCGGCAGCGTTCCTGAAACAGCTATGGAAGGCGAACCGGTCGAAAACGGGCGCTCTCATATTCCGATTGGGGCTTTCATCCTGATCGGCCTGGGGGTGCTGTTCCTGCTGAATGAAATGGACGTGCTGAACTTCGATCGTCTCTGGCGATTTTGGCCACTCGTGCTTATCGCCATCGGCATTCGCGTGCTGATGCGGCGGCGTGGGATGGGCTGGTAAGGAGGACATCATGAGATACCGCTATAACCCGTATTGCTCTTGCGGTCGCTGCCGTGCTCATGGGTTCATGGGCCCTGTCATCCTGATCACCATCGGGGTGCTCTTCCTCCTTGACCAGTTAGGACATTCGCGGTGGATGGATTTCGGCAGCACCTGGCCGGCACTGTTAATCGTGATCGGATTGGTGATGTTCCTGCAACACAACGCTTCGGCCGAGGGTCATGTGCCTCGCGACTACCCGCGGGCGATGCCGCCCGGGCCCCCGATAGCTCCCGGCTCCCAGGGGTATCCGGGACAACCGCCGGTGGTGACGCCTCCTCCAGTTGGTACGGCCGGCGCAATCACGACGGGAGAAAATTGGAACAATCCTAGCGATCCGGGGGTGCGCAATGGCTAGCTCGAATGTTTATCCGCCACCGCCGCCTCCACCACCGCCGCCGCAATATCAGTATCCTGCGCCGCCGCCGTATCGCTATCGGCGCTCCATCGCGGGACCACTGGTATTAATTGTCATCGGCCTGATATTTCTGCTGCGAAATTTCGGGTTCCGGTTTCCGATCTGGCACTTTTTCGGACACTGGTGGCCATTACTGCTCATTCTCTGGGGAGTTATCGCTCTGATCGAGCACACTACTTCACAGCGCATGGGCTACCGCACGCGGCATCTGGGCACGGGAGGAATTTTGCTCCTGGTCTTGCTGGTGGCGTTAGGTGTATCCGCGCACTATTCGTCGGACATTGACTGGGGTGGGGTCCGCAACCAGATGCAAATGGACGACGACTTGGGCGGCATCTTCGGCACCGCGTTCACCTTCGATGACACCCTGCAGCAGACGTTTCCCGCGCACGGGAATTTGCGAGTAGTCTGCGATCACGGCAGCCTGAACGTCGCCCCCTCTGACGACAACACGCTCCGCGTGGTGGTCCACAAGAAGGTGTACGCGCAGAACCAGAACGACGCCGATAAATACAACGAAAGCACCAAGCCGCAGATCACCGTGACCGGAAATTCCGTGGTGCTGAACGCCAACACCAACGGCGCCGGCGAACACGGTGTGCAGGCGGACATGGACATCTTCGTGCCGCGTGAGGCGACGCTCGACATTGCCAGCAAGCGCGGCGATGTGACCGTCAACGACCGCAAGGCCGACGTAAAGGTCGCTCTGCAGCACGGCGACGTCGCCATGAACGATATTGCCGGCACGGTGAACATCGATCTGCAGAAGGGTTCGGTGCGCGCATCAAAGATTGCCGGTGATATGGACATAGAAGGCAACATCGACAACGTAACCGTCGACGAGGTGGCCGGTGCAGTCCATCTCAGCGGCGACTTCTTCGACGATATTCGCCTCAGCAAGATTGCCAAGACCGTGACCTTCAAATCATCGCGGTCCGACATGCAGGTGGCTTCCGTACCCGGCGACCTGGAAATCGCAGGGGACGAGGTGCGAGGAACCGATTTGAATGGCCCCAGCCGGCTGGTCACGCGGTCGAAGGACATTCATATCGAAAACGTCTCGGGTGACCTGCAACTGGAGACCACCAATGGCGATATCGAAGTGCATGCCGCCGACAAGCTACCACTGGGTCGGATCAGCATCTCCAGCAAACGTGGTGATATCTCCCTGGTGCTGCCCCCGAAGGCTGGATTCCAGGTGCAGGCCAGTACCAGCAAGGGCGATATCACCTCCGATTTCGAGGCCGTAAAGACGGATGAAGGCAATGGCTCCGCAAAGGCCTCCGGCACTGTCGGCAGTGGAGCGAGCAAGCTGCAAATCAATACCGATACCGGCGACATTCGGATAACGAAGGGGTAGTGCTGGTTCACCACAGAGACACAGAGGCACGGAGAAATCCGTGCCTGTTGTATTAGTGGATGGACCGAGCCCGTCATCCTGAGTTGAGCGTCCGCTTAAGGGTGGGAGCCCCCGCATTTATGCGGGGGAAGGAACGCTTCAGCGCTCCGGGAAAGGTTGGACTTCAGTCACGCGCTTTAGCGCCGGAGATTGGAAAACCCAGGGCTAAAGCCCATTTTGAAATCGAGCACTTTTCCGATGGACTAAAGTCCATCTCCCCCTGCTGAAGCAGGGGGCTCCCACCAACAGCATCTGCCAGATTTTTTTCAGCAGTCTCTGAAGCCGCGCCCTTTCAAGGCTCGACATGCCAAATGTTGGAACCGTCCTGAGGCCTCGCCGACGGGAACTATCCACTGACCACTTTCTTCACGATCCCTTCTACCTCATCCACCACGTCGTCGATACTCTTGTGGGTCGTATCAACGTGGACCGCGTCCTGGGCAGCGACCAACGGCGATACCGGTCGTGACCGGTCGCGCTCATCACGTGCGGCAATCTCAGCCAGCACGCGCTGCGCCTCTTCGGCAGAACCAGGTCCGTTCTGCAGCACCCGCCGTTCCGCCCGCACGGTGGGATCGGCATCCAGGAAGATCTTCACGTCGGCGTTGGGAAACACGGCAGTGCCGATGTCGCGGCCTTCCATCACCACTCCGCCGTCTTTGCCGAGTTCACGTTGCCGCGCAACCATCAATTGGCGAACCGGCGGATGTACCGAAACGCGCGAAGCAGCCGCAGTCACATCCGCCTCGCGTATTCGCTGGGAAACGTCGCGGCCATCCAGCAGCACCTGGTTCCCTTCTCCGCGCGGCTCGAGTTGGATTGCCGTGCTTTGGGCCAACTGCCGGAGTGCTTCGCCATCGTCCATAGCAACTTGCTGCTCCATCGCCTTCAATGCCAGCGCACGATACATGGCGCCGCTTTCCAGATTGACGTAACCAAGCTTCCTGGCGAGGCGTGCGGCGATGGTGCTCTTGCCCGACCCTGCGGGCCCGTCGATGGCGATAACCGGCTTGCGGGCTGCTCTCATTCCTCACCCGTATCCTTTCCGGGAGGGAGTGGTTTCAACGGCGATGCGGCTTTCCTGGGCCGCCGCTGCACCAGGGGCTTGCCCGGTCGCGGCGGATGCGGCTCGAAGCGTGGCTGGAGTTTCACCCTGCGCTCGGCCGAATGCGTGGGTGGCGCTTCCAACGAAGAGACTTGCAGCAAGACCCGGCCGGAAACGTGGACGAAACTCAATTCACGCGCAGCTTGCAGCGCATGGACTGCCTCGCGGACTCGCACTCGACCGATAAGATTGGAGAAGAAGTGTTCCACCTCTTCCTGCTGGGCCGCCAACACGCAATCGAGATATTTTGAAACCAGCGCCGTCAGCGACTCCGCCACCGAAACGTGCATGCCTTCCTTGACCGCATCGGGTGACCAGCGAAAGAGGACGTCCCAGAACACGCCTTTCTCCTGGGTGTAATCAACGCGGGTAATGCGCAGCTTCGCCCACAGTTCGTCAAGAGCGCGATCGAGTGCCGCGGACGAGATGTCTCCGCCCAGCACCTCGCGCAGCCGGTGTTCCGAGATCGGACCTTCCTTCTGGATGATGTGAAAGGCATCCACCGCGAGCGGAGAATACTCCGAACGTGCGCCCGCTTTGGGTGCCTGTCGGGGGTTGCGATCTCCAACCAATCCGTAGAAATAAGGGAAAACCGACGCCGAGACGATGAAGTTGTTATCTGGAAAGACATTCGCCTCATACGCAGCTTTGTCGCGCAGCAGGCGGACCATCAGATGCTTGGCATCGCGCGCACTGGCATCGGCAAAGGCCATCTGCCGGGCGGGCAGGTGCTGATCACTGCCGGCGTAGGCGCCCACAAACGTTGGCGCGAGGACGGCAGGTCGCTGCGGGTAGAGGAGACAAAAACCCACGGAGTCGATAAACTCCCGTGCCTCTTCGAGCGTGCGGATGGGCCGCCCGCTCAAGCGCCACTTCTCCCGGCGCAGCTCCTGTAATTGTTGTTCGTGCATAGAAAAAGCTGTCAGCCGTCAGCCATCAGCTGTCAGCTCTCCCTTAGCTCTTAGCCATTAGCTTTTAGCTCTTAGAAGATCAAGACGCGAATGATTGACTGCGTCGTCGATTTTGGAAACTTTCGACGGTATCTGAAAGCTGACGGCTGATAGCTGACGGCTGACAGCTTCTTTTCAGGTCCGCTTAAACGCCCGCTGAATGTCCTTAACAGAATACCGCAGAACGACTGGCCGCCCGTGGGGACAACTCATGGGGCAATCGGTCTTGGCTAATTCGGCCAGAAGCCACTCCATTTTGTTCTGCTCCAGGGGCATGTTGACCTTGATGGCGGCGTGGCAGGCGATGCTGGCAGCAATGCTGGTTCGAATCTTGTCCAAGTTCAACGCCTGCTCCTCGCGTTCGAACTGGTCCAGGATTTCATGCAGCATGTGCTCGACGTCTGCGGCTGTAACTCCGGCGGCCGTGGACTTGACGGCAATGGTGCGCGCTCCAAAGGGTTCGACCTCGAAGCCGTTGTGGCTTAATTCGTCGGAGATTTCAGCAAAGACCGACATCTGACCGGGCGTCAACTCGATAATAAGCGGCATGAGGAGTTGCTGCTTCTCGGGAGACTCGGCCAGCCGCTGCTTGCAGATTTTCTCGAACAGGATGCGTTCGTGCGCCACGTGCTGGTCAATGATCCACAGACCTTGCGGGTTGATGGCGAGAATGAAGGAGTCGCGAATCTGGCCAACGGGACGAAGCGTGCTCAACGAATCCAGCCCGACGGGTGCTTCGTCGTCCGTTACTACGGCGGTGCAGCCGTTTTCGCCGCGCGCCGGGATTGCGACGGCTGACACCGGGCCGCCAAACGTCTGAGGGCCGAAACGGGCCACGGGAATGGCCGCATTCCCTTCCACAGCAAAGCCGCTGCCTTCGAACTGCAACCGCGCATTGAACGGAGGGAGCTCAGGCGGACGCAAAGCAAACGCCACATCGCCAGCGGTCACCTGCAATTCGTCGGTCTGCAAAGTCGCGGCGCACCCGGGCGTGAGCGAAGGCGAAGCGGTTGGCTGGGCGTGAATCTCGGTGATGAACGCGGGCACGGGACGGGTCTTCATCAGGACGGCGCGAACGGAATCGCGAATGAAGTCGTGCAATACCGACGATTGCCGAAAGCGCACCTCGGTCTTCGAGGGATGCACGTTGACGTCAACCTCGCCGAACGGCATCTCCAGGAACAGCAGCACGACCGGAAAAACGGTTGGCGGAATAATGTTGCGGTACGCCTCGGTGAGGGCGTGCTGCACGACGCGGTCGCGAATCAGGCGGCCATTGACAAAGATGAAAATCGAGTTGCGGTTCAGCTTCTGGATCTCCGGCCGCGAGACAAAGCCATGTAGTTTTACGTCCCCAGCAACCGGTGCTTCGTAGTCTTCTTCGCGTCGCCAGGGAGGAGGCTGAGGCAGGCCTACATGCGACAGCGGCAACAGGGCGCTCAACGGAATCAGCTGATCGAGGGTCTCCTTGCCAAATACCTGGTAGATGCGCTGCGAGTGGTCGGTGACGGGAGGAGCGATCAGCATGGCATTGGTCGCAGAATGCAGCTCCCAATGCATCTCGGGATGCGCCAGAGCGTAGTGCGTTACTAAGGACGCGATGTGCGATAGTTCGGTGGATTCGGCCTTCAGAAATTTCCGGCGCGCGGGAATATTGAAAAACAAGTCCCGTACCGTGATACAGGTGCCCAGCGGAAGCCCGGCTTCCTCAACCGTCAGCAGTTTTCCACCAGCAATCTCGACCACCGTGCCGGCAGCATCTTCAGGAGCGTGAGTCTCTAAACGCAGGCGGCTGACCGAAGCCATCGAGGGCAGAGCCTCCCCGCGAAATCCCAAAGTCGCAATATTCAGCAGGTCGTTGGCATTGCGAATCTTGGAGGTGGCATGGCGTTCGAAGGCCAGCATGGCATCGTCACGCACCATGCCGCAGCCATCGTCGGTCACCTGGATCAACTTCTTGCCACCCGCTTCAACGCTGACTCGAATCCGGCGCGCACCGGCATCCAAGGCGTTTTCCAATAGCTCTTTGACCACCGAAGCGGGACGCTCCACCACCTCGCCTGCGGCAATCTTGTTGGCTACGTTTTCGGAAAGAACGTGGATGCGGCCCATGACTTCAAGAGTAATTCACCACAGAGGCGGAGAGACACAGAGAAAATATTTTCGTAGTGTCTCAGTTCGAATTCTGATTGGTGAATTACGGTAGAGCGGACCTCCAGAGCTTGCCCTGAGCCCAGCCGAAGGGTCCGCGTCAGCAGTCCTCTTTGATGGGGAGTCCCGAAGGGGCGGCAGTGGAACGGGCTCGTCGTGCCTGAAGGCACTCGAATTCTTCTCGCGCTTCGGACGCGGGCCCTTCGGCTGGGCTCAGGGCAGGCTCTGGAAGGCCCGCTCTACCTCATAGGAGTCAATGCTCCCTCTATGGCATTTAAGCAGTCGTCCCTAAGGGATTGTCCGTATTGAGAGTTGTTTCTGCACGGAGGATATTGGCCAAAGTGCCGGTCGAGCACAGCGGAACTCCCACATGGCCGGCGACCGTCCCCAGAGGTCTCGACATGAAATATTCGTTGCTCATTGCCCTGGTGTTCGCCGTATCTTGCTCATTTGCCCAATCAGCCGGCGGCAGCGGTTTACCGATTCCGCCCCCAGGCGCCATCGTGTTCAGCGAAATCAATCAGATGTCCGGATGGGGCTCGTGTCACGATCCTGGATGCGCAGGCGGGAGCGGCAGCGGAAGTTACTGGATGGCGCAGTTTCAAAGCCAACCCTCGCTGTCGGGCGACAGCGCAGAACTCTTCAACTCTGGCGTGTGGGCCAACGCATCTATGGTGGAAAAAGCTCGGAAGCCACGACAGTGTTACCAATTTACTGTGGGACTTTTACGTGCAGTTGGATTCCAACGCCGCCTCCGCAGCCCAGGCCCTGGAATACGATTCCTTCCAGTTCGTCGGTGGATACAACTACATGATTGGAAGCCAGTGCAACGTCGCCGCAGGCGTCTGGGACACCTGGGATGAATACAACGGTCACTGGAGGCACACCAGCATTGCATGCCGTGGATTCACCCCCAACACCTGGCACCACATTCAATGGTACGTGCAGACCGATCACAATAATCACACGTACCATTACGTCACCCTGGTTGTGGATGCCGTACCCCACACCATTAACCAGACCTACTCCGCAAAGAACTTGCAGTGGAGTGACAACATCGGCGTCCAATACCAGTTGGACGTGAACGCCAGCGGGCAGGGTTACCACGAGTGGTTCGACAATTCCACGCTGACGATTTGGTAGAGAGTTTTTGAACCAGTCCCTGACCCCGGGTTCCTGCTCTATTGCCGCGGCGCGTAATATCCTTTGCGGGCGCGAACTTTATATTTCTTGTTGTCGGCGAGAATATCGATTTTCCGGTATTTGCCGTTGGCGAGAAAGTCGGCCGGCTTGTAGGCGATAGCGTACTGGCTGCGCAGTTCGTCCTGGATCTGCGAGAAGGCGTCGGCCACGTCCTGAATTTTGAATGGGAAGAACGCCTTGCCGCCGGTTTCGTCCGCAAAGTGTTCCAGAATTTTGTCGCCGCGCAATTTCAGCCCGCTGGTGTTGGTGGAAATGGCATAGATGATGACTTCGGCACGCTGCGCCATTTCTACCGCTTCATCGCGGGAGACGCGGCTCTGATTGTCCTCGCCATCACTCAGCAGAATGATGGCGCGGCGGGTGGCCACCTGGCTTTTATCGGCCTGCATAAGTTTGTCGCGGCAGGCAAAGTAGATGGCATCGTACATCGCCGTACCGCCGCCGGGCCGCAGCATACGCACGCCGTGCGAGAGTGCCTCGGTATCGTCGGTAAAGTCCTGGGTCACTTCCGGAGTGGTGTCGAAGCCAATGACGAATGCCTTGTCGAATTTCGGCCGGATGATCTGGTTCAGGAATTCGATTGCGGCTTCCTGTTCGAATTTGAAGCGGTCGCGTACTGAGTTACTGGCGTCGATGAGCAATCCAACGCGCAGCGGCAGGTTGGTTTGCCGACTAAACGAGCGGACGCTCTCCGCCGGCTTGCCGTCGTCCATAACCCGAAAATCGTCTTGCGTAAGGTCCTTCACGAAGTGACCACGCTTGTCGGTAACGGTAAAGACTACGTTGACTTCGTCGACGCGTTTGCGGATGACGGTGAGGGTATCGTCGGGATTGTCGTCTTTGCCGGCGGTCTCAGCGGGAGGAGCGGCCGCGGACTTATTGGCTTCGCCGGAAGTGGAGCTCTGGGAGGTGGTGGCCGGCGGCGTTGTTGACGGTGTCGAAGAGCCTGGATTAGCGGGCGCCGTTGAAGTACCGGTTTGACCAGAAGCTGGCGGCGGAGCGGATTGCTGAGGAGGGAACTTCGTCGCTGACGGAGCGGTGGGAAGTTGCTGCTGTGCGTTGTTTTGAGCGGCGAGCCCCCAGGGCAGTGCCGCCAGCAAAACCAGGATCAACCAGAGTTTCATTCGAAATTTCATTATAGCTGTTGTTGAGTCTTGCCACCGGCGCCCGTAGAAGTGGTGTGGCTGGCGCTCTCAGTCGCGTACCTGTTTCAGAAATTGAGCTAGTTCCGGAGGTAGCGGTGCGCTGAAGGAAAGCGTCTCCCCGCTTCTGGGATGGGTAAACTCGATAGCTGCTGCGTGCAGGAAATTGCGACCCAGACTAAGCACAGCGGGCACCCCAGCAGCTCCAGTCCGCAAACTCGCGCTGCGAGCTGTGGCTTTGGTTGACGCAGATCGCAGAGCCGGGGGTCTGCGCAGCTCTTTCGGCGCACCGTAGAGCGAGTCGCCTACCACAGGATGGGCGATGGACGACATGTGCACGCGGATCTGATGGGTACGCCCGGTTTCTATGCGAATGTCGACCAGCGAGAACTTGCCAAATTGCGAGGCAATGCGCTCGCGAACTTCGTAGTGCGTGATGGCTGCGCGACCTCCGCTGCCGCGGGTGGTCATTCGGATACGTCGCACCACGTCGCGGCTGATCGGAGTATTGATGGTGCCACGGTCCTTCGCGAGCCAGCCGTGCACCAGCGCCACGTAGCGCTTCTTGATCTGTCGTCCCGAGAATTGCTGGCCAAGTTTACGGTGGGTCACGTCGTTCTTGGCGACGACGATCAGCCCGCTGGTTTCCTTGTCGAGACGGTGAACGATTCCGGGGCGCAGCTCGCCGCCCACTTCCGACAGCTTGCCGAAGCGATGCAACAGAGCGTTGACCAGGGTGCCGCGATTGCGTTCGTCCTCGGTGGCACCCGCTCCGGCGTGGACCATCATTCCGGCTGGCTTGTTGATGACGGCCAAGTCGTCGTCTTCATAGATGATGTCGAGCGGGATGTCTTCGGCGATGGCGCGCAAGGGAGGAGGCTGAGGGTCGCCAAGAATGGTGATCTCCTCGCCGCCGTGGAGGCGAAGCGACGGCTTGGAAACGCTGCCGTTGACCAGGGCCTTCTCTTCGGTCAGCAACTGTTGCACGCGAGCACGGCTTATGTCGGGGATGTGTGCCGTAAGGAATTGATCGAGGCGCTGGCCAGCTGCGTCGGGAGGAACGGGGATGCTGATGGGGAAAGGGCGTTTCAAGTTTCGGATGAGGATACAACAAAGGCCGTCATTGTGAGCGAAGGAGCGCGATGTCTCTTACAAAAAGTACCGGCAGAATAGGGGGCCTTCGACTCCGGCGGGCAAACCCGGCCCACCTCCGCTCAGGATGACACCAGAAAATAACTGACCCTTTCCTAAGAATACCTGGCCTTCTCTGTGCCTCTGTGTCTCTGTGGTACATCGCGACTAGCGCGCCGCTTTGACCGCTACCGGCGTCCGCTCCGCAGGGGGAGCTTTGACCGCTACCGGCGGAGCCGGAGGAGCCAGCGCAACGCGGCGCATCCAGAGCAGGCCGCCGAAGATCACCAGAAGCAAGGCTATTGCCTGCGTACCGGACATAAATCCCAGGAACTCGCCGCGACCAGGGTCACCGCGGAAGAACTCGATGAAATACCGGGCCACGCCGTAGATGATCATGTAGGTGCCGATGATCTCGCCTTCAAATTTCTTGCGCCGCAGGAGCCACACCAGGAACAAGCAGTTGGCCAACTCGACGACCATCTCGTACAGCTGCGTGGGATGGAGCGGCACATTCAGAGGAGTGCCGACAACTTCATTGGCAAGCGGATTGTGGAAGGTGACCGCCCACGGCACGTGTGTTTCACGGCCATAGCAACATCCGGCGGCGAAGCAGCCGACGCGGCCGAACGCATGTCCCAACGCCAACCCGGGGGCAAACACGTCGCAGGTCCGCAGAACGGGCATGTTGTTGACTCGCATGTACCAGACGCACATGATGAGCGCCAGCACAAATCCCCCGGACCACACCCCGCCCGCCTGGAAAGTCGACAGGCTGAATATCTCGCGGGGGTGTTCGCGATAGTAACCAAGATCCACCAGGATCATCAGGAGCTTCGCGCCGAAAATCCCTGCGAGGATCGCGATAATGCCCAGATTCCAAAGTTTGTCGGGGTCAAGTCCTTGCTCGCGACCGAGCTTGACGATAAGCACGAGGCCAAAGATCAGGCCCAAGGCGGCCATCAGTCCGTAGGTGGGGAGGCCGAAGTTGCCAATGTGAAATAAACGGGGAAGCACGGTTCTATTTTAGATGCAGAGAGGCCGCGTGCGCTTCGCAGTTCGCTTTTCGCCAGACACTATTCGCTTTTCGCTTTTCGCCGTTCGCTCTTCGCTAAGCCAAGCCGGGTTTTGAGCTTTCTTCCCTGGCCGATCTAGATGGTAGAAAGACCAGGGCCATGTTTTAGCGAAGAGCGAAAGGCGAAGAGCGCAACAAAAAACCGACCCACGGGGCCGTGTTCAGTGGGCCGTCAATGAACCCGTCCTATACGGTGGGAACCCGCCGCAGCTCTTTAGGCATTTCCGCATGGCGGAACGTCGCACACCGAGCCGAATACGAGTCGAGTCCCCTGTTCATTGAGCATTGGTTCAAAAAACGGTTGCCACCAACACCAACTTTGCAGGCCGGCTTTCTGGTCAGATGCTATGAAAAACGGGCCCGGATGACAAGAGCTATGGGGCAAATAGTTGGAGACTTAAGTGCGGTGGAAATCCGAATCAATGAGGCACTGAAGTGGAGGGTCTGGATATTTGGTTTGGCGGCTGCGAAAACGTCCCCTGGCCCGATTCGCTCACCGCTATTCCGGGGAAGCGCTCCAACGGCTATCCAGCGCGCCGGGGTTCGGCCAACACTTCATCAAGTGCACCCGCCAGTTGCTCGGCCCGCTCGTTGTAGTCGCTGGCGATGGAGTCGTACTTTCGTTTGAGCATGTGGAACTCGTCGGCGATGTTCAGCGCTGCCAGCACCGCGACCCGCAGGGAATCGACTGTTGCGGCCTGCTTGGAGATCAGGCGCATCTTGGTGTCCACATATTCGGCCAGGTCGCCAATATACTCCGAGTCAGAACCGCGGAGATGGTAAGTCTGGTCGTAGATCTCCACACGGACGCTGCCCGCGCCGTTTCCATTGCCATTTGACTGAGTCAAGCGTACCTCCTACTTCAGGGATTAGGGGGTAGGAGCTAGGGATCAGAAATCGATGACGCAACGCGTTCCAGCCCCTAACCACTAGTCCTTAGTCCCTGCTTCTGATTATCCTGCCGATTCTTCCGAGTTCAAAGCTTCAATTTGGTCCAGCATCTTTTCTACTCGGGTACGTACCTCTTCGCGGTCCCGCCGCAAACCGACCAGTTCCTGGCGCATCGTTTCCACTTCCTCTTCGCGCTCGTTCAGCTGTTGGCGCAGGCGGGAGGCATCACGTTCGGCGGCGGCTTTGGCCTCGCGGGCCGATTTCAGCATGTCGATGGTGCGCAGAATTTTTTCTTCCAGGGACTTGAAATCAGCGGTGGACGGAGTAGACGTTTCGACTGCGTGCGCGGGCATAGTGAAGAATTAACCTCAAAAAAGTTATCTGGTGAGCGCAGTATAGCGCAGAAATTTGTGCGAAAACTGTGCATCGCCGGATTGCGCCGTCATTTGTCGCCGCCGAACCTAAATGTGCAACCTCGGTAGTGCAGAATGGTTTTAAAACTGTAGTTGCGCGTTTGCCTTCTTACCGGGGCGACGTCCAAGCCAGTGGGGGCAACTAATCCAATATCCAGGGTTTGTTTCGACCAGAAGCTTCATGCCACCTCTCTTGAAACGTCCCAGCCTCGTTGCAAGCGTGCTGCTCGTCTCACTTCTTCTGTACCCGTTCGAACCCGCCAAGGCCCAGGAGGAGCCTACCTTTCGCACGCAGTCGAACGTGGTGCTGGTACCTGTTCTGGTACGCGACAAAGCCAACCAGGTCATTTACGGGTTGAGGGTCGAGGACTTCATCGTGGAGGACGACGGCGTGCCCCAAAAGCTTCGCTTGGATGATGCCGCCCAGTCCGAGCCCGTGTCGCTGGTCGTCGCCGTCCAACGCGGAAGGCGGGCCGATTACGAGCTTCCCAGGATGCAGGGTCTGGCGTCGATGTTGCAGCCTTTGTTCGCACAACCGCAGACCAAGGTCGCGATTGTCGCATTCGATAGCCAGGTGCACGCGCTTGAGGACTTCACCGGCGACCAGAATGAAGTCGAGCGTGATCTGCGGAGTCTGCAACCTGGTGATGATGGAGCTGCGATTCTCGATGCGGTGAACTATGCGGTACGGTTGCTTAACTCAGTGCCCAAGGACCGCAAGCGAGTGCTGTTGCTGATCAGCGAAACGCGCGATCACGGTAGCCACTCGGCCACCATCGATGACGTTATCAAGGCGGTCGGCAATAGCAATGTGGTGGTTTATACGCTCGCGTTCTCGCCTTCAAAGTCGAACGTCCTGGACACGTTGCGTGGCAAGAATAATCCCGACCTGCATCCCGAACAGACCGAGGTCCATGAGAATCCCGACCTGCTGGCGCCCCTTGTGCTGGCAGCGCAAGCCATGCGCAAGAACACCGCCAAAGCCATCGCTTCGCTGAGCGGCGGGGAGTACAGGATGTTCGATTCGGCCAAGGGTTTTGACGCACGCATGACCGACTTCGACAACCACCTGCACAGCCGCTACCTGCTGAGCTTTCAGCCCGCGCAGCCGCATCCCGGATTACACCGCTTAACGGTGCGCCTTAAGGAGCCCGGACAGTCAACCGTGCTGGCGCGCAGCAGCTACTGGGCGCAGGGAACGCAGCCGTAAAGGGCCGGCAGTTCGCCACTTGCCTTTCTTCTGCGTCTGTGTCGTGGATTTCCTGCTATGTGCGGAGCGCGCCGCCCAGCACTCCCAGCCGAGCGATAATCTGGGCCGACCACTGCGCCACCTCCTCGTCGCGTAGGGTTCGGTCCTGCGACTGGAACTCAGCGTGGAGAAGTACCGAGTATTTGCCGGCGCCAACTTTTTCGCCACGAAAGATCTCTGCCGGAAGAAATTCCTGTAGCTCGGCAATCCCCAGCGACAGGACGGCGGAATGCATCTGTTCGAAGCTGACGGCATCGTCGAAGACAAACGAGAAATCGCGCTCGACCGCGGGGAACTTCGAGATGCGCTGATAGTGCGGCTCACGCAGCGAGTGGCGATAGAGACGCTCGAGCATCACTTCGGCGACGTAAACGTCCTGCTTCAGTTTGCGGGCGGCGGCCTGGTCGGGATGCAACTGCCCGAAGTATGCGACCGTCTCGCCATCCATCACCGCGCGCGCTGAGCGGCCGGGATGGAAATACGGCGGCGTCTGATCGTCGAAATGAAGCTTCTGATGCTGGAAGGACAGAAGGAGGTCTTCGATGTCGCCCTTCATATGGAAGAAGGTGTATGGCTGCGCCGGCGTATGGACACTCTTGGGGATGGCGTCGCCGGTCGCCGCAAAGCCAAGATGGCGGCGTTCGTCGCGATCATTACCACGCTTCTCGAAGACTTCACCGGCCTCGAAGAGGCGAACGTCGGCGTTGCCGCGATTCAGGTTGTATCCAACCGTGTTCAGCAGGCCGGGAATGAGCGAGGTGCGGAGGTATCCTGCCTCCTCGCTGAGAGGATTGGCGATGGCCAGTGGCTCAATCCCAGCGGTCACCACACTCGAACCGGTTATGGTCGGGTGGATGGTCTCTCCAATCGTTATCACGATAGGGATCCCGAACGTCCGGGCGTCCGCCTCGGATATAAAGGTGATCGAGATCGACTCGTCATATCCGAGCGCCAGCATGGTCTCACGGACCTTGGCATTCTTTGGCTCGTCGGGCAGCGTGACCACCGCGCCGACAAATGGCGGCAACGTGTTGGGAAACTTGTTGTAGCCGTAGATGCGCGCGAGTTCTTCCAGCAGGTCAATTTCGCGCCCCACGTCGAGCCGCCAGGTGGGAACCCGAACCTCAAAAACGCTGCAATTTTTCTTACTTGTAAGATTTTTGTCGTCCGTCTTACTTATAAGATTAAAGCCCCCTGTCTTACTAGTAAGATTTAACCCTACTGTCTTACTTGTAAGAAATTCTGCGGGGTCGGCTGCGGCCACTTCAAATCCCAATCTGGGAAGAATCCGCTTGATCTCGCTCTCGCCCATCTCGATGCCGAGATTGCGCCTTACCTCCGAGCCACGCAGCACGATCGTGGCCCGCTCCAGCTTGCGCGCGACGGCATCGATCTGCGCGCCATGCAGCTCGCCCCCGGCGCTGGCAAGGATCAGCTCGGCAATGCGATCGCAGGCCACTGGCGTGATGCCCCAGTCGGCACCGCGCTCGAAGCGGTGCGAAGCGTCGGTATGCATACCGTGGCGCTTGGCCATGCTGCGAACCGTCGCCGGAGCGAACCATGCCGATTCGATCAGTACGTTCTTGGTCCGCTCAGTAATCATGGTGTCGAAGCCACCCATAACGCCCGCCAGCGCGACCGGCTTCTTGCCATCCGCGATGACGAGGTCGTCGGTCGTAAGTTTTCGTTCAACGCCATCAAGCGTCTTGAGGACTTCAGCTTCGCGTGCCCGGCGGACGATGATCGTGCCACCTTCGAGCAGGTCGAGATCGAAGGCGTGCGTAGGATGGCCGAGCTCGTTGAGCGCGTAGTTCGTAGCGTCGGCGACGTTGTTGATGGAGCGCGAGCCGAGAAGTTCCAGGCGATCGGCGACTTGCAGGGGAGAAGGACCGATCTTGACGTTGCGAACGATGCGCGCGGTGTATCGGGCGCAACCCTGGGCATCGTCGATCACGATGGGGAACTCACCGGTTGTCATGCCGAGCGAAGGTGGCGAGCTTTGGGCCGTCCCTTCTACTGTCATCCCGAGCGGAGGCGGCCCGCTGTGAGTCGCCCTTCCCCCTGTCATCCTGAGCGGAGGCGCGCCGTCTTTGCGCGCCGGAGTCGAAGGATCTGCGGTTCCCATCGGCAGCTTCGGCTCTACCTTCTTCAGCTCCACGTCGTAGATGGCTGATGCCTCGCGTGCCACGCCGTAGTGGTTCATCGCATCCACGCGATTGGTGGTCAGGTCCATCTCGTAAATGGTCGAGCCGTTTTCCTCCTGAACAGACTCCACCGCGATGCCGGCCGAAGTGAGGTCCTCGGCGAGCTGGCGGTCGTCCGCCGCAATGTTGACGAACTCACGCAGCCAAGCAGGTAGGATTCTCATGCGAACTCCGGGGCCGGTTTGATCGATGCTGGGACAGAAAAGAGCTTAGCCCAGCGCTTCAGCGCTGGGTCAGGGTCGGTAGCAGACCCGAGTCCTGTAGGGACGGCAGACGAAAGGCCTGTCGTACCTACGGCACTCGAATTCACAGCCGCATCTACCCAGCGCTGAAGCGCTGGGCTACGCTGTTTCGCGCCTACGGCGCTGATGCGATCGAATATTGCGCGACCCTGCCGATGCCTACGGTCACGCTTGTTGGCGGGAACGGTGACGAATTCACACAGCCAGATGGGAAGGATTCTCATAGTGTCTTACCGCGCCATACGCGAGAAGTTCGACGAGCCGAAAAGCAAGACAACTCCGGCCAGAAACAAGCCTGCGCAAATGAGTGTCAGGCGATTTAGGGTGTTTGCCCGGGTGCTGTCGGGATACAACCGCCTATGCCTGCGCTTGATTCGGCTTAGCTTACCCGGGTAACCCCAAAGAGGATTCTCTTGCTCCTCCGGCGGAGAGACCTTGTTGATCTCGTCGATCATGTCAGTTACAAGAACCGAGCACCCAATTGCACATCCAATAAAACCGACGAGAACAATTATTCCGGCGATCATCAGTATCGATTTCATCACTGCCGAATCAATCGCTTCTACGCGAACTGCTCCAGGAACCGTACGTCGCCCTCGTAGAACAACTGGATCTCTTCCACTTCGTACTTCAAAATCGCGATACGCTCCACGCCCATGCCGAAGGCGAAGCCCGAGATCTTCGACGAGTCATAGCCATTGTGCTTGACGAAGTCGAAAACGTTGGGATCGACCATGCCGCAGCCCAGCAACTCGATCCAGCCGCTGCCCTTGCATTTGCGGCAGCCCTTGCCGCCGCAGAAGATGCAGCTCACCTGCATGTCGGCGCTGGGTTCGGTGAAGGGGAAGAACGATGGATAGAAGCGCGTCTTCACCGACGAGCCGAACAGCGCCTTCATGGCGTGGTCGAGCGTGCCCTTCAGGTCGCAGAAGGTGATGTTCGTGTCGACCGCCAGTCCCTCGACCTGGTGGAAGACCGGCGAGTGCGTGGCGTCGAGCGGATCGTTGCGATGCACCTTGCCGGGGATGACGATGCGCACCGGCGGAGGTTGCTGCTCCATGGTGCGAATCTGCACCGGCGAAGTGTGCGTGCGCAGCAGCAGGCGATCGCGCGCCGGCTTGCTCTCCTGGCCGGCGATGAACAGCGTGTCCTGCGTGTCGCGCGCGGGATGGTTCGGCGGGAAGTTCAGCGACTCGAAGTTGTAGTAGTCGGTCTCGACCTCGGGGCCTTCGCCGACGGAGTAGCCCATCGCCTTGAAGACGGCGACGATCTCGTCCATCACGCGCAGCACGGGATGTTTGACGCCGATGGGACGCTGGATGCCGGGGAGCGAGATGTCGAGGCGGTCGGCGGCGAGCTTCGCGATCTGGCGGTAAGCGTTGATCTTTGCCTGATCGCCCTCGGTACAGATTGATACAGCGGCTATCACATGTGCTGTTTCGCCACGATCCTTTACCGCCGCCTTCAGCTCGTTCACACGCTGGCCGACTTCGCGCTTGGCCTCGGGAGGCGCGGACTTCAGCCAAGTGTCATTGACCTGGGTGAGCACGCCGTTCTTGCGCGCCAGCCACCGGTCGCGGAATGTTTTCCAGTCAGACTCGCCGTGCAAGGGCGGCAATTTCGGTTGTCGAGCGCGGCAAACGAGTTCGGCGACGGCGCGATCGAGCGCTTCGGGCGAGTAATCGTCGAGTTTAGGAACGGTGTACATTCGTTTTGTCCCGCCCCTGAAGGGGCTCAAGGTCTGCGCTGTGCCCCTGTACGCACTGGACTCGGAATCGTCACCAGTGACTGAAAAGCGGTTGCTTCCGCCGCATTCCGCGAGCGGAACTGGCTCCTGCAGTAGTCCAGTCAGCGAGGCGTGAACTGCGCATTCTCAGCACAATCGAACCCGTCTTACCGCTTACCGTTTCGTCGCGGTTCCAAACACGAGCCGATAGAGAACAGGCGGACTTGATTGCCTTCTCCGTGAACTCCGTGTCTCCGTGGTGAAATACTTTGTATCTCTCAAGCACAACGGGCGGCCACGCGGGCCGCCCATCGGAAGTCACTGCAAATTTCCTGGGATGGGCGGACTATGCGGTGGCGGCTTGCGCCTGCTTGCACAGCGCCGCAAATCCGGCGGCATCGTTGACGGCCAGATCGGCGAGGATCTTGCGATCCAACTCGATGCCCGCCTTCTTCAGGCCATTGATGAACTGGCTGTAGCTGGTGCCGTTCAGCTTGGCAGCGGCGCCGATGCGCACGATCCAGATGGAGCGATACTGCCGCTTCTTCTGCTTGCGGCCGCTGTAGGCGAACTTCAGCCCTCGTTCGACCGACTCTTTTGCCGAACGGTACAGTTTGGATTTTGTTAAGTAATAGCCACTGGCGCGCTCCAGTATCTTTTTGCGGCGCGCGCGGCGCTTGGTACCACGTTTTACGCGAGGCATGTTGCTCCTTTTTGCAAATTACGAGAAGCCAATCGCGCAAGAAGCTGGAAAGGTAGTCGGGGAGCAGCAGTTGCCGCCAGGGGCTGAAGCCGGCTCGTGTCTGAAGTCACTGACTTTCGGCACGGCGCTGAAGCGCCGCTCTACCCGTTCAAGGCATAATTACGAAAACTGATCTAAGCGGCTGGAGGCAAGAAGTTGACCACGCTCGACCACCCTACCGAGCGCAAAATTGGCGCTCGTCGGGGCCCCCGGAATACGGAATCGAGGGGCCGGAAAAGCCTCTTCACACGCTGTTGCCCGTCATCTCCCACCCTAGCTTCGCTAGAATGGGGCACCCACGAGGTGTTCATGCCGGTTGCCGCACCATGCGGCTAGTTGTGGATCATGCGTAGGGGATCATGCGGGCGATGCGCTTCTGGTCCGCCTTGTCCACCATGGTATCCGTATCGAGCTGGCGCTTGCGCTTTGTCGCTTTAGAAGTCAGGATGTGGCGCTTCATCGAATGGCCACGTTTGATCTTGCCCGTTCCTGTCTTCTTGAAGCGCTTCGCCGCTCCACTATGGGTCTTCATCTTTGGCATAACGTCTTTCTATTACAACATAAATGGGCGAACTCGGCCAGCGAGATGCGTTCACCACAGAGGCACGGAGAACACAGAGAAAACGAAAAGATTTTGACCACGGATTCTCACTGGATCTTCTTTTTGCTTTTATTGGTTCTTACAAATCCGCGAGCATCCGTGAAATCCGCGGTTACCGAATTACTGCGGCTGCTGTTGCTGCGGTGGCGCTGGTTGCGGAGCCGCAGCCTTGTCTGGCTTCGGCGCGTGCGGCTTAGCTTCCTTCGGCGGTTTCGCGGGCGCTTGCGCTTTCGGGGGCGCCAGAATCAAGTGCAGCGTGTTGCCTTCCTGACGTGGACGAAACTCCACAATGGCTTTGTCGCCCAGGTCCTGGATCAAGCGATCCAGAATTCCCCGTCCCAAACTCTGGCGGGTCATTTCGCGTCCGCGGAAGAAGATGGTCGCCTTGACCTTGTCGCCTTCGGCAAGAAAGCGCAGCACGTGGTTCTTCTTGGTGTCGTAGTCGTGATCGTCCACGTTGATGCGGAACTTCACTTCCTTGACCACAATCTGATGCTGGTGTTTCTTGGCCTCACGTTCGCGCTTTTCCTGCTGGTACAGGTATTTCCCGTAATCCATGATGCGGCAAACAGGAGGTTGGGCGGTGGGCGAGACTTCTACCAGGTCCAGGGTTTTCTCGCGGGCAATCTTGAGCGCGTCGAAGGGGGTCATGATGCCAAGCTGGTTGCCTTCGTCGTCGATCACGCGAACTTCACGGACACGAATGCGTTCATTCGTGCGGATAAAACGTTTATCGATACAGTCCTCCGCGGTAACTGCAGTATGTCAAAAGTATAGCATGGGGCGCGCACTCAAGCTTTGAGATAAGCGCCTGCGTGTGGAGTGAAATGAAAGCGTTCACGTCCTTCTTCAAGGCCGGAAACTCGCATCTAACCGCGAGACTCGGAGGAAGCACGACGGAATGGCAGAACTATCCGACCAAACCGTGCGCCGTACAGCACGAGAGATTTTTGAGCAGGTTGAACTCAATGCCCACGAGGAGTTGCGCCGGTCCCCTCAGGCGCTCGCTTTCTCCGGGTTTGCCGGAGGTCTTTCGATGGGGCTCACGGGTTTAAGCGTAGCCGCCGCGCTGGCAGCTCTAGGCGACACGCCCGGAAATCAGTTCCTGGCTTATCTGCTTTACCCCATCGGTTTCATAGCCGTGATTATTGGGCGGGCGCAGCTGTTCACGGAAAACACGCTATACCCGGTTGCGCTCATCCTGAGTGAACGCAAGCATGTCGTTGAGACGGCCCGTCTTTGGGGCGTAGTCTTCCTGTTCAACATTCTTGGAGCCGGCGCCTTCGCAGCGTTAGCCATACGCACCGACGCACTGGGGTCCACCATTCAGAGCAACCTGGTGCGCCTGGGGACGCAAAATGCTCAAGGAGGAGGAGACCATATTTTCTGGAGCGGAGTGATCGGCGGGTGGATTATCGCGTTGGTGGCATGGATGGTCACAGCGAGCCATTGGACGATCGGCCAAATCGCGGTCATTTGGCTGATGACTTTCGCGGTGGGCATTGGGCACTTCTCGCACTGCATCGCCGCCAGTGGAGAAATCGTGGCAGCGGTATTTGCGGGATCCGTTGCTTTCACCCACTATCTGTGGTGGCTGGCGCTGGCGACATCCGGCAACATCCTGGGAGGAGTGCTGATCGTCACTCTCCTGAACTTTGGGCAGGTTAAGGCGGGCGAAACCTAGCCAATGCTTGCAGCCCGCCCTGCGGCAAATTTATAGCGTCTCAGTTTGAATTTTGATTGGTGAATTTCGGTAGAGCGGACCTTCAGAGCCTGCCCTGAGCCTAGCCGAAGGGTCCACGTCAAGGCAGTCCTCTTTAATGGGGAGCCCGGAAGGGCGGCAGGGGAACGGGTTTGTGCCGTGCCTGAAGGGACTCGAATTCTCCTCGTGCTCGGACGCGGGCCCGAAAGGTCCGCTCTACCCCGAGTCGTCTTCTCACGATTGAAACTGAGACACGACCGGCAAGTGCAACCGCGGTTGTTTAATATTTTCGATACCATGACTCGCGCTGAAGGAGTAAACATAACCATGGCCGCCGCATCACGAGTGACGACCGACCACCAGGAGATCCTCCGCTGGGCCGAAGCGCGCAGCGGCAAGCCGGCGACGGCCGTGCGCTCCCAGAACGGCGATGGCGCCCCGATATGCATTTGTTTCCCCGGCGACCGCGACCGGGCAGCGATCGGCGAGATCAGCTGGAAGAACTGGTTCAAGAGATTTGAAACACATAGCCTGGCTTTGGTCTACCAGGAACATAATGTTGGAGGAGACAAGAGCAACTTCAACCAGCTGGTTAGCCGTAAAACTGTGGACGACGTCGAGTCTGCTGTGGGCGGAAAAGGGAGAAGCGTCTCCCGCCGACGGGCGCGACGCGACGGTCCCACAATTCCACTTGTCGGCGACGCCGAAGGAAAACGGGATAGTACGCGCCGGGTTGGCTCGCGCATAGCCGGCAGAGCTACTGCGGAAACGGCGCGGACATTAGCAATCCCAAAGAAACAGACCTCACACCCGGCCCCCAGGCGGGACAATAGTCCACAGCCATCAACATCACGCAGCAAGACAAAAGCTAGCAGCGGTAGGTTGAGCAGCCGTTCGGGTGGAAAGTAGAGACGGAGAGAAAATGCGAATGTCAGAAATTCACAGCAAGGCCTTCTACCTGCGAAGCGATGAGGACCCGCCAATCCCAATCCCGCCGGGAGAAGATCCACCACCGCCGATCGAGGAACCACCTGACAAGCCTATCGTGGGACCAGATGGGCCCGTCCGGGAGCCGGGGCCGCGCGAGCCGAGGCGGTTGTAGCTAGCCGTCCGGCAGTGACTGTCGCCGTTTTACCGCAGAGACACGAACCTTCGCGGCTGAGAAGCGCCTCCCGATGTTGGCTCCCATATAATGGAGTTCCGTCAAACCAGGAATGAATTCACCCAGTCCCCGAGCAGCGGTTACAGCTACCGCCTCCGACGAAATCACCCGCAATAATACTTCGCCAAGGCGCCGTTGGATTTGGGTCGTGCTGCTGTGGGCCATCATTTACGTCCCCGGCCTGTTTTCACCGCCCCTGCTCGATGACGCGGATTCCATTCACGCTGAAGCGGCGCGCGAATTAGTGCTCCGCCACAACTGGACAACGTTGTACATTGACGGCGTCCGCTACCTGGAAAAAGCGCCGCTGCTGTATTGGGGGATGGCGGCCAGTTACACGGTGTTCGGCGCCAAAGACTGGGCGGCGCGGCTGCCTCTCGTCCTCAGTGTGCTTGCCCTGCTGCTGATTACGTATTCCCTCGGTAAACGAACGCTGGGGGAACGCGCGGGTTTCTGGGCGGCAGTCGGTGCTGGCGGTTTCGATCGGGCCTTACATCTTCACTCGCTTTATTATTCCGGACCTGCTGGTGGGGCTGTGGCTCACCTCGGTCTCGATTTCTTCCTGCGAACTTTGGACGAAGAGCCTCCTTCGATTTTGTCGTGCTGGGGATTGGCGGCGACCGCAGCCCTGAATGTGCTGACCAAGGGACTGATCGGTCTGGTATTTCCGGCAGCCATCATCGGGCTGTATTTAGTTCTGACCGGAAATCTCAAGCATCTGCTGCGAATGCGCCTGGTCTCGAGTTTCGCGGTCCTGCTGGTGATTGCGGCGCCGTGGCATATCGCCGCCGCCATTGAAAATCCAGCCGCGGGACAATCGCGAGGCTTTCTCTGGTTCTACTTCATCAATGAGCAGTTCCTCCGCTACCTGGGCAAGCGCGTTCCGCCGGATTACGACACTGTTCCCTTGCTGGTTTTCTGGGGACTGATGCTGGTTTGGCTGTTCCCGTGGTCGGCATTCGTCTTCCAGTCGCTCGGCCAAGTTCCCCGCCGCTGGCGCGAGTGGCATGGCGCTTTGAACCGGCGCCAGCGGGCGCTACTGCTCTACGCCGTATGGGCGGCGGTAATCCTTGTATTTTTTAGTTTTTCCACTCGCCAGGAGTATTACGCCATTCCCGCGTTGCCCGCACTGGCTTTGCTGATCGGGGGCTGGCTGCAACGGGAGGACGAATCGCCGGCAACGTCGAGGCTGCGCCGTAGTGGCCGCGCCGGTTCAATCGTGTTGCTGGTCATCGCGCTGGTGGTCTTTCTAAGCGCGATATTTCTGCTGGTACAGAGCAAGACTGTGCCAGCCGATAGTGATCTGGCCGACCTGCTCAAGAAGAATCCCAACGAATACGCGCTGGCGCTGGGGCACATTTTCGATCTCACTCCGCGGGCCCTCGGACTCTTCCGGGAACCGTTGGCGATATTCTCCGTTGCACTGTTGCTGGGCAGCCTGCTGAATCTGTTCTATCGGCGACGGAACCTTGCGCGAGCCGGCAACTGGGCGCTGACCGTCATGATGGTGTTCGTACTCTTTGCCGTTCACCAGGGACTGGTAATGTTTTCTCCCATCCTGTCGTCCAAGAACCTGGCGGATGCGATCGAGCAGGAGTACCGGCCGGGAGACCTGTTGGTCGTCAACGGGACCTACGAGGACGCATCCACGCTAAACTTTTATCTCCGCCAACCTATCCACATCGTGAACTCTCGCGACGAAGGCAACATGTACTATGGCGCGCTGTTTCCGGATGCGCCATCGATCTTTGAGGATGATGCCTCGCTGCAAGCCTTGTGGAGAGGTCCGAAGCGGGTGTTTCTTTGGGTGGAAGATGACAACATACCGCCGTTCATCAACGAGATTGGGAGCTACCGGCTGGCGCGCAGTGGTGGAAAGCTAATCCTGATGAACCGGGTGTTGCCGCAGAAACAGTAGCCTTAGTCCAGAAATTGAGAGATACTGGCAGGCAAATCGTTACAGGAATGCTCTAGCAGGACGTCGCCTCGAGTTCCAGCCGTGGCGGCGATTTTCGTTCCAGCAGGCCGCTCGGGAACGGAGCCATAGCGGCCCGAGAAAGCACACTTGATAGCCCCTGCACAGCCAATCTTGTTCGCCATGGCGGGCGTCGCTCCTGCCTGGCACGTGTTACGGCAATTGCTGTGGTCGGTCGCCTTGATGGGTTCACTGACCTCGACTGTCTTTCTGGGCATGGTCCTGGTGGCCGCAGCCCGTTACAGGAAGGCGTGCCGCGCCCTTCAGCGAGAAATATCGGGCGTTCCGCCGGGGGAGCTACCGCCGGTGACGGTCCTAAAGCCACTGTGTGGCCTCGAACCCAGGCTCGAAGAGAATCTGGAAAGCTTCTTCCAGCAGGACTATCCGGAATTTACGGTGGTCTTCGGCACCCGCAGCTGCGAAGACCCAGCCCTTAGCGTGGTCAACAAGCTGCAGGCCAAGTATCCGCGGGTGCATACGCGCATCGTCCTTTCCGGTGAGCCCTCCTGGCCCAATGCCAAGGTGTACTCGCTGAGCAAGATGATCGCCTCTTCCGTTGATGATTTCTTCGTTATCAGCGATAGCGACGTGCTGGTTCGTCCCGACTTTCTGCGCAATGTGATATCGCCGCTGCTCAATCGCAAGGTGGGAGTGGTGACGTGCCTCTACGAAGGCATTCCGGGTCGCGGTCTCTGGTCGCTGCTCGACGCACTGGGAATGTCGATTGAGATGCCGTCTGGCGTGCTGGTGGCCAGGATAGTGGATGGCATGAAGTTCGCGTTGGGCGCCGTAATGGCGGTGCGCCGCGACGCCGTAGAAGCTGTCGGCGGCATTCGCGAGACTGCGTATTACTACTCTGACGATTTCGTACTCGGCAAACTTGTGGCGGACGCGGGCTATGAGGTTGTGTTATCGCATTACAAAGTGGGACATGTGCTCGCAAGCCGCTCGCTGCCGAGGACCCTTGGCGATCAATTGCGCTGGATGAAGAGTACGCGGTTCTCGCGTCCCCTGGGCCATGTCGGATCGGGTCTCACTTATGCGGTCCCGTTTGGCTTACTCGCACTCTTGTTGGGGTTGGGCCGCGGCCATGCGCTGCAGCTCGGTATCGGACTGTTCCTCCTGGCATGGGTGAATCGCATGTTGTTGGCCCTTGTAGTCGGATGGGGCACCGTGGGCGATCGCTATTCGCTCTGGCTGTGCTGGTTCTATCCCGTGCGCGACCTGCTGGGATTCGGCGTCTGGGCCGCCAGCTTTTCCGGCAAGACATTTTTCTGGCGTGGAGAAACGTATCAGTTTGGCAAAGACGGCAGGATTACGCCCGAGCAACGTTCCATCAGCCTGGTTACGCAAAGCTCGCCGCAAGGACACGACTGAAAAATCGCGCAGCGAGACGGGGGGCACGAGCGGATTCCCAAATTGGCACCTACATGCTAAGTGTTGATTTCAACTTTTGGGCCATATGAGCGGATCGCAGGATGCCATTTCCTGCTCATTAGAAGCCCGTGGTGAGACGTTCTCCTTTTCGGACGCCCTCCAAGCCGCCCGATGCCGCTGAATCGCTCTAGGAGCCTGTAAAGGCCGAATCCGAGGGTTTCCCTATTTGGAAGGCGCTGGGCTGCGAGAAAGCCACGAAATAGCACCTGCAGGCCAGTTGCAATCTGGATCCTGACGATGGCTTTGGTTTGGAAGCCTTGCGAAAGCGCTTACTAGGCAGATTGCGGAAAAGTCGGGGGAAGGGTTTTGCTGGGAGCCTCCTGCTTCAGCAGGGGGAAGCTGGACTTTAGTCCAGCGGAAACGCGTTCGATTTCACAATGGGCTTTAGCCCTGGGCTTAGCCCTGGGCTTTCCGGCTCCCAGCGCTAAAGCGCAAGATCAATGAGCAACTTTTTCCGGAGTGCTGAAGCGCTCATCCCTCCGCATAAATGCGGGGGCTCCCACCAAGAAATATGTCCACCAAGCTATGCTCTGGCTTTTTCCGCAGCCTCTAGAGCCGCTCGAGTTTTCCGTCGCGCAGCCGGAAGCGTAGGCCGCGCCACTCCACTTCATTGCCAAAGTAGCTGACCAACCAGATTGCCAGAGCAACCAGGTCGCGTAACGGCAGAAGCCATAATTGCTTGAAGAGTCCGGGATCGGCGAGCACCCCCCGGCCAATTACCATCGCCGCGATGACGCGCGCTGCAGCGGTAACGCCAAGAACCAGCCACGTCCACAATGCGCCGGGCGCTGCCGCCACTGCGAGCGCAGCCCAGATCAGGCCGAAGGTAACGATCAATCCAAAGTACTGCGCAGGACGGCGGTCTCTGACGTTGCGGGCCCAACGCAATTGATGCGTCCAGAAATCGCGAAAACTGTAATCGGGGAGGGCCGTCTCGACAACGACGTCGGCCAGCCGAACTTCATATCCTGCGGCAGCCGCACGCGCGCCGAGCTCGTAATCGTCGCCCAGATAATCGACTAGCGGCTCCAGGCCACCGATCTCGCGCACGACCGTCTTGGTTGTGGCGATGGTTGCTCCCAGTCCGAAACGAATGCCGCCTTCCAGGGCGCGCGCAACCAGCACGCCGCCGGTGAAGTCGGTGCTGAGCCCCAGCGCTTCGAGTTTCGAGCCTAGCGTGCTTCCGGCGAGTCCGCGATAGAGCGTCGTAACCATGCCAACCTGCGGCTGTGCCAACGGTGCCAGCACTCGCAGCAGGTAGTCGCGCGGGACCAGGATGTCGCTGTCATTGATGATGATGTGCTCGTAGCGCGCTTGTGGCAGCATCTGCGCGAGGTTGCTGACTTTGCCGTTGAGTCCCAGCCGCTGCGGACAGTACACAACCTGCAACTTCGCATGCGGAAATTCTTCGCGCAGCTTCTCGACTAGTGCCAGCGCCGGATCGTTCGGATCGTTAACTCCGAACAGCACCTCGTATTCCGGGTAATCGAGCAGGCAATGACTCCGGAAAGCGGCATACATGTGCGGGTCCAGCCCCATGAGGGACCGCAGGATACTCACCGGAGGTGTGAATTGCGTTTCATTAGCCGAGGAGCGTTCCCGTTCGAAGCTCCTCGCCGCAACAATGCACATTGAAAAATAAGCCGCGCCGGCAAGTGCCAGCGCCGCGCAAAGCACCGCAACAAAGGGTGAAGCGCTGAGTGCATGGAGAGCTTTTCAGATTAGCAGAAGCGTGGTGTGCCCCATGTATTCGGCTGCTTCGCCAGGCGCCTGCATAAAAATGTTGGTTCGCATTCAGAAACGATCCCCTAGAATAAGAAAATGGACCACAACTTCGTCGTTTCTTCAGCTTTGGGAGCCTGTGCTGTACTCGCGGCTGGGGTTCTGTGGAAAGTCCCCCAGTGGCAAGTGGCGCGTGTCCAGGACCTCGCGCCCAAGGAACGTTTCGATCGCGTAAACGAGGCCCGCAAAACCCTGGCGACGATCGTTGGAGGGGCCGCTGTCCTGGCGGGCGGCTACGCCACCTGGCAGAACCTGCAACTGGCACGCGACGGTCAGGAGGCCACCCTGCAGAGCCTGCAACTCGCGCGCGACGGTCAGATTGCCGATAGGTATTCGAAAGCGATCTCGCAGCTTGGCACACCCGATTCCAAGGATGAGAAGAAAGTCGAAGTCCGCCTGGGCGGAATCTACGCGTTAGCGAGCATTGCGAATGAGTCCAAGGACCTTCATTGGCCGATCACGGAGGTATTTTGTGCCTACGTTCGAAACCATGCTCCCCGCCAGTCTCAGGGACTCCCTCAGCAGAATCAATCTTCGACCGCAGCGGTGAGACCTCCTGCCGATATCCAGGCTATCCTCACCGTTCTTGGCGGACGAATGCGCAAGTACGAATCGGCAGACGACATTCTCGACCTCAGTCACACCGATCTTCGCGGAGCGGACCTCAGTCAGTTACACCTGGAGGACTCGTTGCTAAACGGGTCGGATCTGGCCGGAGTACACCTCGATAGTGCGTACCTCAACGGAGCACAGCTGAACGAGAAAAGCAGCCTCCGAAATGCACACCTGAGCAAGACCGACTTCACGGGCGCACAGGTCTACGGGGCGGACTTCAGCGGGGCTTACTGCAGAGATGCGATCGGCCTCCCCGCTCAACAGAAAATCGACAAAATGGGATTTTGCCTGTGAACTGGAAAATGGCCTGCTACCGCAGCTATCGACCGAGTAGATTGCCTGGAGCGCCCGGCCAAGCGCGGTATCATGTACGCAGCTGGTAACCCTTAGAAGAGAGCCCATGATCAACGGGAAGCGCGTGGCCGTCGTCATGCCGGCCTACAACGCAGAGCAGACACTGGAAGCGACGGTGCGGGAGATACCCGAACTGGTGGATATCCGCATCCTGGTGGACGACTACAGTTCCGACCAAACGGTTGAACTGGCGCACCGTCTTGGCCTGCAGGTCTTTGTTCACGATCGCAACTACGGCTACGGCCGCAACCAGCAGACGTGCTACCGGGAAGCTCTCGCCGCCGGGGCTGACGTTGTCATCATGGTCCACCCTGACTACCAGTACACGCCTTTGCTCGCCACCGCGATGGCAAGCATGGTGGCCTATGACGTATACGACGTGGTGCTGGGGTCGCGAATCATCGGCGGCCAGGCGCTACACGGCGGAATGCCGCTCTACAAGTACATCTCCAACCGCTTTCTCACGGCGTTCGAGAACCTCTTCCTTCGGGTTAAGCTGTCTGAGTATCACACCGGCTACCGCGCCTTCAGCCGCAAAGTCCTGACCGAGTTGCCGCTGCTGGAAAATTCTTCCGACTTCGTATTCGACAATCAAATGCTGGCGCAGTGCGTGCACTTCGGATTTCGCATCGGCGAGGTCTCCTGTCCCACCAAGTACTTCGAAGAGGCTTCCTCCATCAACTTTCGCCGTAGCGTGACATATGGACTAGGCGTGATGGGCACGACTATGCAGTTCGCGCTCCATAACTGGGGACTCGTCCGGCTTCCCCGATTCAGCGCTGAGGGAAGAAAGCTGGAGATTGGACGCGACGAGGCGCTCAAACAGCCTGAGCTTCAAGGACAAGTCCACCAAACCGGAGGGAATTAACGCTTTGGCGTTCGTCCCGCATCTGGGTGTGTCCGCCCCTCCTTTCCAGGATTAAACTGTTTGTCCTGAAACAACTTGGCGGGGTTTTACGTATCTACAGACGTGCCGGCAACGGCAGCGGCGTAAAATAGCCAAATCCCAGCGGTTCTGTCCATGGATTCTTCCATCTCTAAGCGCATGCTTCGCCACGGCAGCTTCTTCCGCGAGCCGACGCTGATTGCGCTACAAAACATGCGCGCGCACAAGCTGCGTTCGTTTCTCATGCTGCTGGGCATTATCCTGTCGGTCTCCACGCTCATCCTGGTGGTCGCTCTCATCGCCGGCATGAACGGCTATTTCGCCACACGCATCGCCAACCTGGGATCCAACGTCTTTCTGGTCATGAAGTTTCCCATCATCAGCGATTCCAAGGAGTTGCTGAAAGCGACCCGGCGTAATCGCGACATTACCTGGGAGGACTTCGAGGCCATGCGCGACAATCTGAAGCTCCCCAAAGCTGTGGGAGTGGAAGCGCGACGCACGGCACAGGTCCGCGCCGAGCGGCAAAACCTGGAGGACGTCGATATCCGGGGAGTGAGCGCCAACATTGGCGACATGGACGTAGAAGAGGTCGGGACTGGGCGGTATATAACCGACAGTGACAATCAGCATCGCGCCATGGTTAGCATGATCGGCGCCGATGTTGCCGACAAGCTCTTTGCCAATACCGACCCTCTGGGCAAAACCATCGCTGTCGATGGGGAGGAATTCCAAGTAGTCGGTGTCGCCAAAAAAATTGGCAATACCTTCGGACAATCGCAGGACAACTTCGTCTATATACCCATCGAGACCTGGCTGAAGATGTACGGGCGCAACAATACATTGAGCGTCAACATTCAGGCTCGCGGCGCGGAATGGATGGAACGCACCAAGGAAGAGACCCGGGTCCTGATGCGGTCACGCCGCCATCTCGCCCCCAACGACGATGACAACTTCGGCATCCTGGCCAGCGACAGCTTGATGGGCCTATGGCAGAGCCTCACCGGCACGCTGGCTTCCGGTATGGTGGGGCTGGTATCGATTTTCCTGGTGATCGGTGGAGTCGTTATCATGAACGTGATGCTGGCGTCGGTCACGGAACGAACCCGTGAGATCGGCATACGCAAGTCGCTGGGAGCGAAGAGGCGCGACATTTTGCTGCAATTCCTGGTTGAATCCACCGTAATGGCGGTAGTGGGCGGGGCCATCGGGGTGCTGATCGCCTGGATTCTTTCGCTCATCGTGCGCAGCACAACTCCGGTGCCGATGGCGGTCCCCATCTCGGCAGTGGTGCTGGCCATCGTGATCTCGTCAGCGGTGGGAATATTCTTTGGCGTCTATCCTGCGCGCAAGGCAGCGCGGCTGGACCCCATCGAAGCGTTGCGGTATGAGAATTAGGGGCTGGAGTTCAGGAAATAGGATTTTCAGTTTTCGGTTGTCAGTTGTCAGAAGGGCTCATCGCGTATTTGTCTGACAACTGACAACTGGCTACTGACAACTGCTTTATATGTTGCACTTTGGCGAAAACTCGCGGATGGCCCTGGAAACGGTGCGCGAGCACAAGACCCGCTCCCTCCTCACCGTGTTGGGGGTAGTGATCGGCGTCGCGGCCATGATCTTTGTCGCCTCCATCCTGGTCGGCGTCAGCCGAGACGTGTCGGGCTACCTCGACGACTATGGCACCAACACCCTGTTCATTTTTCGCTTCGACATGGGCATTTCTTTCGGTCGCATGACGGCGGAACAGCGCGCCCGCAAGCCGCTGACTCTGGAAGACGCCAAGGCCATCCAGGAAGAGTGCCCACACGTCAAGTACGTGACCGCGGAAGTTTTCCCGCGCTTCAATCCCGACCAGCGGGGAGGGCCGGGGGCCTTACAAGTCGCGCGTTACGGCTCAAAGGAAATCTCCAACCTCGATTACAGCGGGGCCACCACTTCCTACCCTGATGTGTACAACGCGCACGTGTCGCAAGGCCGCTTCTTTACCGAGTTTGAAGACTCCCACAGCATGGACGTCGCGGTCATTGGCGACGAAATCGACAAGAACTTTTTCCCCGCTCACGACGGCCTCGGTAAAACCATCCTGGTGGACGGCATTGCCTATAAGGTGATCGGCGTGCTGGAGAAGCGCAAGGGTCAGCTCTTCAAGGACGAGACCGCTGATCGCGTGGTCAAAGTTCCTTACAACGCCTATCGCAAGCATTATCCTGCAGCCGACGAGCACTTCCTGGGGGCGGAGGCCTACACCGGCTACAAGGATGAAGCGGAAGATGAGATCCGCGGCCTGCTGCGACGGCGGCGCAACGTCCCCTTTGATAAGCCAGACAATTTCGGCCTGAGTAGCGCCGAAGCCATTGCCGACAACTTTCGCCAGATTATGAGCACGGTGGCCCTGATGACCATTGTCGTAAGTTCCATCGGGCTGTTGGTAGGCGGCGTGGGCGTAATGAACATCATGTTGATGTCGGTGACGGAGCGCACCCACGAGATCGGAATCCGTAAGGCCATTGGCGCGCGACGCGGCGACGTCATCCGTCAGTTTCTGACCGAAGCTGTGGTGCTAACTGGATTGGGTGGGTTGGTGGGCGTCTTGCTTGGCATTGCTGCCTCTGCGGCCCTGCCGCTGGTCTTCCCTTCGATGCCGACCTCCGTTCCCATCTGGGCGGTTGTGGCCGCAGTACTAATGGCGATGAGCGTTGGCCTGTTCTTCGGAATGTACCCTGCCGTCAAAGCCTCGCGCCTCGATCCGGTGGAAGCGTTGCGCTACGAGTAGGCACAAATTCAAGCGGAAAAGCCTAACCACGGATCTCACGGATCGGTCAGAAGTATCAATGGCGACTTCCGTTCCGCTGGGACGAGAGCCCGCAGGGGCGCATAATCGTAGCCCGGAATCTGCGGAACAAAAACTATCTGACACGGGCTGCATTAAAGCATTCCACTTACCGAGGAGCGATAACAATACCGATTAGACCTTTAGGGCCAAAATGCCTGAAATTAATAGGACTGGTAACCAGGTTCGCTTTCAATAAGGCGTTCCCAACCACCTCTACATCCCGCGGATCGGCATCGGGCCCGAGTTCCAGTGAAACGCCGTCTGGTGGAGGATCGAATTCAGTCCCCTCTCCGCTCATTGGATGCAGCGCAATGCCATCCTCCTTAAATGCAGCCAGTATTTGCTCACGAAGCTCCATGCAATCATCGTTTCCATTGTGTACGAAGAGTCGCAGTGTTTTACCGGATAGCGGTTTGAGGGATTCGGTAATGATTCGTTCATGAGTTGGGTCCATCGCTAATTTAGGAGGTCCGTAATTATTTATTGTGGGGCTTCCATTTATATCTCCACCCGCACATATCCCACCTGGGCAGTTTTGGCTAACCGACGGAGCCGGAGATTTCATAGGCTTGTGTGTTTTAGGTTTAGGTAGCTTGCCCTCCCCACCAAGTGGGGGCGCTTGCGGTTGAGAAAAAGACTTGACTTGTTCTGTGCCTGTGGCGGTGGTTGTTGGGCTAGGTTGCTCGATGGGCCATTTGTTTCTTGGCCATACGTAAAATCCGAACACCGCCGTCACTATAACAAGAAAGGCTAAGATTGGCGTTTTGCCAATTTTCCCTTTAAAGAAATGCAACGCGGGATGTATAGATAGGGCCACCATCGACGCCAGCAGGAACAACACCGTAAACCTAGTCTTCTCGACCAGAAAAAGAACTATAGCCATGACGCCCGCCAAGCAGGCGAGTGCAATTGCGAGTTTGTCGCTGGCGTGATAAACAGTCGCCTTAGGTTTTGGCGTAAGCTCTTCAGCCATTGCGCACACCTCCGCGTGGTCGGGAGGGCTGCCGACACACGGATTCTGCTCCATGCGTTGGTTTGAGTCAAAAGGATATTTTTTATCGCCGTCCTGGGTTAACGTCCAAAATACCCCTGAAGCCCTTCTGCGACGAGACATTCCTCACTCCACGCTGCCGTTTGATCATTCCGTGATCTAATACCACTTAACCACGGAGCCCCATGAAATCCTCATCCGCAATATTGTCGCGACTCGTGCAGTTGCTTATTTTGACGTCCGTCCTTGCCTCCGGCGCGCAGGCGCAAAAAATCAAGGTCGAATACGACAAAAGCCTCGACTTCTCGAAGTTCAAGACCTTCGCCTGGGGGCATCATGACGCGGTTTCGCGGCCCATGCTGGCGCTGGCGATCGCGGGCGCTATCGAAGAGGAACTAACCAAGCGAGGACTGCGCAAGGTGGAAGACAACCCGGATGTTTATATCAAGATGTATGGCTCCGTCGATTCCGAAATGAGCGTGAGTTACTCCGATCCGCTGTACTACGGGATGGGTGGTATTCCCCCGTTCGACACCGCGTTCCTGATGTGGGGAGCCGGCGGAACGACTGCGGTCACCGTCCATAAAGGCCAGCTCGTAGTCGACGTCATCGACGCCAGCCAGAAGAAGCTGGCCTGGCGCGGCGTGGCGACCGAGAAGCTCAGCGACCAGAAGCAGAAGCTGGTGAAACAAGTCAACAAGGCCGTTGAGAAGATGTTTGAGCAATACCCCGTGAAGTAAGGGGCGCCCCTCACACTTACCAGCCCATTTGGCGCATCCTGTTCAAGATGATCGCGCTGTACTGATTCATGCGCTCGGGCCGTCGCTTTAGGGGGCCTGGCAGAACTGCGGCGAGCCGTGCAGACTCCTCCCTGCCAATATTCCGGGCCGGCATTTTGTAGTAGTAACGGCACGCTGCATCTGCGCCATAGATAGCAGGGCCCCATTCCACCACGTTCAGGTAAATCTCCAGAATGCGCCGCTTGCCGAGGACGAATTCGGCCACTGGCACCAGTGTGGACTCTGCTCCCTTGCGGAGGACAGAGCGACCCGTCCCGAAGAACAGGTTTTTTACCAGCTGCTGCGTAAGCGTGGATGCTCCGCGAGTACGGTCGCCCTCCACGTCCTCTTTCGCAGCGATTTGGATTTCGTGCCAATCAAACCCATGATGCCGGTAGAAGCGGGCATCTTCCGCGGCGATTACAGCGTGCTGCAGATCGGGCGAAATTTGGCTAAGGGGAATGAATTTGTACCGTTCTTGATACGGCGTGTGGTGAATCCAGGACTGAAATCGGCGCTGCACGTGCACCGCGGTCGTCGGTGGGTCGATCCACCGGAAGGCAAGAAGCAGCAGTGCGGCAAGCGACCAAAGGAGCAGCGCGCCGACAACAAACCATCGAACAAGAGATCGGAGGAGACTCTTCCGAAGCTGAGTCTTGGGGCGGCTGTATGGCCGCGTGCCCGTCCAAACCTTCTTTTGGAGTGGGATTTTAGGGTGGGAGCCAGAGAGTTCCAAAAATCAAGCTTCCACACCGGCAGGTTGACTGTTGCGCTTCGGACGCCGGTTCTCCTGAAGAATCTTCTTGCGCAGGCGCAGCGATTTCGGTGTAACCTCCACTAGTTCATCGTCGGCAATGAACTCGATCGCCTGTTCCAGATTCAGGTTCTTGAACGGCACCAGACGGATGGCATCGTCAGCAGTGGAAGATCGCATGTTGGTCAGCTTCTTTTCGCGGACAATGTTTACCACCAGATCGTTGTCGCGCGAGTTCTCGCCCACCACCATGCCTTCGTAAACTTCTACTCCAGGGCCAACGAACATTTCGCCGCGCTCTTGCAAGCCCCACAACGCGTATGCGGTGGTATGACCGCCGCGATCGGCAACCAAGCGCCCCGGTCACACGATGTGGGATATCGCCCTGCCACTCGGTATAGCCATCGAAGAGCGAATTCATCACGATGGTGCCGCGCGTGTCGGTCAGCAACTCGCTGCGCAGACCAATCAGCCCGCGGCTGGGGATGACGAACTCCATGCGCACCCGCCCGTAGCCGTGGTTGTGCATCTTCTGCATCTGCGCCTTGCGCGCGCCCAGCTTCTCGATCACGACGCCGACGAACGCTTCGGGAACGTCGATGGTCAGCCGCTCCACAGGCTCCATCAGCTTGCCGTCAACATGCCTGGTCACGATTTCGGGCTTGCCCACCGCCAGCTCGAAGCCTTCGCGCCGCATCATCTCGATCAGGATTGCGAGTTGCAGCTCGCCCCGGCCCATCACCTTGAATGAGTCGGTGCTCTCGGCGTCTTCCACCCGAAGCGAAACATTGGTCAGCAGCTCTTTTTCCAGGCGATCGCGCGAGATTGCGAGAGGTAACGTACTGGCCTTCGCGCCCGCGAACGGCGAAGTGTTCACCATGAACTGGATGGCGATGGTCGGCTCGTCGATGGTGGTAACCGGCAACGGCGCGGGGTTCTCGATGTCGGTGATGGTCTCGCCAATGTTGATGCCGGTCACGCCGGCAACGGCGACGATGTCGCCCAACTCGGTGGCGACAATGTCCGTCCGCTTCAGCCCGGAGAACGAGAACAGCTTGGTGATCTTCGTCTTCTCCATCGAGCCGTCGCGCTTGGCGATGGCGACGTCTTCGCCGGTGCGCAACGTCCCGTTGAAGACGCGCGCAATTGCCAGGCGGCCCAGATAATCGCTGTAGTCGAGATTGGCGACCAGCACCTGCAGTGGTCCATCGGCGTCGCCTGTGGGTAACGGGATTGTTTCGACGATGGCGTCAAACAGTGGCCGAAGATTCTCGCCGGGCTGGTCGGGATCGGTAGTGGCAGTTCCCAGGCGCGCGTTGGTGTATAGCACGGGAAAGTCCAGTTGGTCTTCCGCCGCGTCCAAGTCAATGAACAGGTCATACACCTCGTTGAGCACTTCCTGCGCCCGCGCATCGGGACGGTCAATCTTGTTGATTACCAGGATCGGCGGCAACTTGGCTTCCAGGGCCTTGCTCAAGACGTATCGTGTCTGCGGAAGAGGACCTTCGCTGGCATCCACCAGCAACATCACCCCGTCCACCATCTTGAGAGCGCGCTCCACTTCGCCGCCAAAATCACTGTGGCCGGGTGTGTCCACAATGTTGATCTTGATGTCGTGATAGAAGATGGCGGTGTTCTTGGCCAGAATGGTGATGCCGCGCTCGCGCTCCAGTTCGTTGGAGTCCATCACGCGCTCGACGTGGGTCTCATTGGCGCGGAAGGTCCCGCTCTGGTTCAGCATGGCGTCAACCAGGGTGGTCTTTCCGTGGTCCACGTGCGCGATGATGGCGATGTTGCGAAGACTCTTGCTCAAAGCGAACTTCCTTCCTGTTGGGGAAAACCGCGTGCGACAAGGCAAACGGAGGGCTTCAGAACCGGTATGTTCAGTTTACAATACGCGGCTAGATATCTCTTCGCCGCGCCGGCCCTGATGCACTAAAGCACTGGCAGTTCGCGCCCGCGACTAAAGACGGCAAACCGGTTGCAGTGCAGGAAAACGTTGAAATGGGGTTCGACCTGTACTGACGACAGCCAGACCTGAATCCGCATAATTTAAGACATCGCCCAGTCGGCGCACGACAGGTTAATATAGCCATACCTTTTGCACGACTCAGGGAACTTGATGCGTCTATTCGCCTTGATCGCGTTGTCGATCTCTCTCTCGTTTCTTGCCACGGCCCGGGCGCAGACCCCCAACGCGCGCTCCGAATCCTCATCCACTCTGACGACTTCACCCACGGATTTTTCCGAGGACCCAACCTTCTCGCAGTTTCAGCGTATGAGCAAGGGCATGAAACCACCGAAGGCGACACGCGCACCCGATCCGAAGTTTCCCGATCTTCCGGCCGACGCGCAGCAGCGAGGCACGGTGGTGATGCTGGTAGGAATCAGCTCCCGAGGACGGGTTGAGGCCGTACGCGTGGTCCACAGTGACGAACACGCCTTCGAGGCAAGTGCAGTAGACACGGTGAAGAAATGGAAGTTCCGCCCCGCAGAAAAGGATGGGCAGGCAGTCCCGGTGCAGGTAACTGTGGAGATGAAGTTTGAGAAGTGACCTGGGGCAGGTGTCAGGGACTATAGGCTAGGGACTAGGTGATTTTCGGAGTCTCCCGTCGAGCCGATGCCGGCCCCTGATCACTAATCCCTAGCCACTAATCCCTAGCCCCTGCCTTCTGCGCGATAATAGATACACATGTTGAATCAGATCGCCTCGCAGAATTCCGCCCAGTCTAAGACCGAAGATGCTGTTGATTTGCTGACCGGCTGCCATCATCGCATTCGTCACTTCACCGATGTGGCGATCAAGTTGGCGCACGCCCATGGCGCCACTTCAGAAGAAATCACCCAGGCTGCGGCGGGCGTTCATCGCTACTACAGCGTCTCGTTGCCTCTGCATGAAGCCGACGAAGACCAGACTCTGCAACCGCGACTGCAAGCCGTGGCCGACGAGAAGCTTCGCCACGCACTACTTGCCATGGGCGACCAGCATCAGGCTATCGATGAGCTGCTGGAACGCCTGCTCCCCTTGCTGGTGCTCGTTAGAAATAATCCCGAGACTCTCGCAGAAGTTGGCGGCGAAATGTGCTCCATCACCAAGGCGCTGGAGGAAATCTTTCAGGCGCATTTGCAGATGGAGGAAGAAGTGATCTTCCCGGCGATTCGCCAAGTTTTGCCGGAGAGTACGCGGGCCGACCTGCTGCGCGAAATGCAGGAGAGAAGGAAGACAGGGTTCAGGGGCTAGGGGTCAGGGGACCGCTGCCTGCACATTAGCAAGAGTTCGGGTAGTGCGGGCCTTTCAGGCCCGCGTTCCCGTGGCTTCTTGAAAGCGGCTTTAGCCCCTGAGGTACCTAGACCAAGCCCCCAACATAGCCGCTTCTATGAAATGTTCCCAGGCCCTAAAGGCGTTTTCACTCTTACTTTCTTGACGCGGCGCTAGATGAAGCGCCGAAATCCAATCGCCCGGAATCCGCCCCGCTAGTTGTTCGTCAAAGCATTTGCTGATATGTTTTCGTGGTTTCCGTTTGCTAAGACGTTTACGTGGCCCAACCAGCTTGCGGATTCTACAACGAGGGGAATTCTTAGCTGAGATTTTTTTCTGCGACGCATGGCCCGTGCGACGCTTCGCCGGCCTACATCTGTAAGGCTGTTTGGAACGTATTAGGATATGGAACCGATCGACAAGAGCCCGTTGACTCGCGATCCGGGGAACGAGATGCGCCTGGTGGCGCGCATCCGTGCCGGCGACCAGCAGGCGATGTCCGAGCTCTACGACCGGTATTCCAAAGTGGTCTATGCCGTGGCACTGCGCGTGTTGCAGGATGCTGCCGGAGCCGAGGATGTGCTGCAGGACGTTTTCCTGCAGCTATGGCGCAATCCCGATGCCTTCGACGCCAGCCGCGGGAGCCTGGCTGCATGGCTGGCGGTCATCGCCCGCCATCGCTCGATTGACCGGCTGCGCAAGCGGCGTCCCGGAAACTGATATCGAGGATTGCGTGATTGCCGGCGGTCCCGACCTGCGGGATGAGACCGAGCGCAGTCTGATCGTTGAGAAGGTACGAGGCGCGCTTGCCAGCATGAGTGCGGAGCAGCGGCAAGCCATGGAGATGGCATTTTTTCAGGGCCTGACACATACGGAAATAGCGGAGAAGACGGGCGAGCCATTGGGAACCATCAAGACCCGAATTCGTAGTGGACTACAGCAGTTGCGGGCCAAGTTTGCGTAATGAGCTTGGTGTAATGAGCTTGGTGTAATGAGCTTGGTGTAATGAGCTTGGCGTAGTGAACTTGGCGTAATGAGCTTGGGTAGTGCGGGCCTTCAGGCCCGCGATACCACGCGGCATAGTTGAATCGGGCTTTAGCCCCTGATTTGCGTAATGAAGACACACGACCAATTCGCGGAAGACCTGGCGCTATACGCGCTGGATGAGTTGACCGGCAGCGAGCGCCAGGAACTGGAAGCCCATCTCGATACCTGCGCCGCCTGCCGTCGCGAATTGCAGGCCCTGCGCGCCGACTTGGGTCTGCTCGGCTTGTCGACCAGCGGTCCTCAACCGCCGGCACGGAGCAAAGACCGTTTGATGCGGGCCATCGCTGCCGAACCGCGCGGAGTTTCTTCGGCGGCACCGGCGCAAGCTCCGCGGCGGGGGCTGAGGTGGGCTTGGATTCCAACCTTGGCTGCCGTCGTATTGCTTTTCGCGCTGGCTGGATTGTGGCGAAGCAATGGCCATATGAATGATCAGCTGGCCGAACTGACCGGCCACAATCGCGACCAGGCGATTCAACTCGACCGCCTGAATGAAGAGTTGAGATTGCTCACCGCTCCCGACGCCGTTCACGTATCTCTGAATCCGCAAAAGGCGCCGAAACAACCCGGCGGTACCGCGATCTTCAGCCCGTCGCGAAACCGCATGATGTTCATGGCAAGCAATCTGCCTCCGGTACCGGCAGGCAAGGCTTACGAACTGTGGATCATCCCGGCGCAGGGCGCGCCTATGGCTGCGGGAGTCTTTAAGCCAGACGAGCACGGCAATGCTGTCATGATGGACCAGAAGATGCCCGCCGGCGTCGAGGCCAAAGCCTTTGCCGTCACCGTGGAGAATGAGGAAGGTTCGGACAAACCGACCTCGGCGATCATGCTGATGGGAACGGGAGAATAAGATTGCGCACCCTCCCGCTGGCGGTGGTTGTGCCCGCTCTGTTGCTCTTACAGGGCTGTCTGTGCAAGGACGAAGTGGTCCAGAGGGTCGTCGAGCCCCGCGACAGGCGGGGCGCAATAATCTAGCCCAGCGCAGCGCTGGGTAGGCTTCCGTGTAGCGCCCGAGTGCCGTAGGCACGGCAGCGGACAGTTTCTGACAAGTCACACCCTTCCACCCTGCGAGTGACATCTTGGCCTCGCAGGCGAATGGTCTCGGTTTTCCACTCCCTTCAACCGACCCACCTCGCTTTCCCACAGTTTTTCCACGCTCCGCTTGCAATTACGCTCAATATGCCAAAGCCTAGTTGACCGCAATTCGAATAACATAAGACGACCTCTTTCCTTTGCACTGGACCCATGGCTAACCCCGGGGATTTTGCGTATCTCGTCAAGCAGCAGGCTGACATCGTCCGCATTGTGGGCGAGTACATAACTCTGCGTAAAAGCGGAGCACAGAATTTCCAGGGCCTCTGCCCCTTTCATCAGGAAAAAACACCGTCGTTCTCGGTGCATGCTTCGCGGCAATTCTTCCACTGCTTTGGCTGCGGAGCTTCGGGCGACGTCTTCAACTTCGTGCAGAAGATTGAGAACGTCAGCTTCCCGGAAGCGGTCCGAATGATCGCCGAAAAGCTCAAGATTCCCCTGCCGAAGATGAGCTACTCCTCGCCCGAAGAGGAGCGCCAGGCCGGCATGCGCGTCGGACTGATCGAAATTCACGAGCGCGCCTGCAAGTTCTTCCAGGAACAGTTGCGCCGTCCCGAGGCCGCACACGCGCGTGAGTATCTGGCTTCGCGCGGAATCGCCCCGGAGATCATTAGCGAATTTCGGATGGGCTACGCGCCCGATTCGGGCTTTCTTCTGCGCGACGCCCTGCGCGGCCAATATGGCGAGGCAGTTGTTGCGCGAGTCCGGCCTGTTCTCGTGGAAGGACAAAGAGCAGTTGTCAGTTGCCAGTAGTCAGTTGCCAGAAGGTTCCAGCGCAGCCGTCGTACCGACAACTGACAACCGGCAACTGACAACCATGTATTCCCGGTTCCGTAACCGGGTGATGTTTCCCATTACCAACGAATCAGGGAAGGTAATCGCTTTTACTGGCCGTACCCTGTCAAACGATGAGAAGTCAGGCCCGAAGTATCTGAACTCGCCGGAGACGCCGATCTACTCGAAGTCGCGGGTGCTATTCAATCTCGACAAGGCCAGGGAGCCGATTCGCAAGCTGGAGTACGCCATCCTGGTCGAAGGACAGATGGATTGCATCTCCGTCTACACCGCCGGATTTCATAATGTAATCGCCAGCTCGGGCACGGCCTTCACCGAGCTACAAGCCCGGCTGCTGGGGAGATTCAGCAAGAACATCGTGGTCAATTTCGATCCCGACACCGCGGGTGCAGCGGCCGCCGAACGTTCGCTGGCGCTGCTGGTAAGCGAAGAGTTCCAGATCAAAGTCCTGACCCTCGACGCCGGGTTCGATCCCGATCTCTACATCCGGCGAAAAGGACGCGACGCGTACCAGCAAGCGCTCGCACAATCGCAGAAGTATTTCGACTACCTCATCGAACGCGCCCGCGCGCTCTTCCCCGCCCGCACTCCGGAAGGGAAAGTGAAGGCCTTGAACTACCTGCTTCCCCACATTCAGCGGGTGCCCAGCCGGATTGTGCGCGACGAGTGGGCCAATGAAATCTCGCATCGGCTGGGAATCGAATCGGCGGTGTTAAGGCAGGAACTGCGACACGCGGCAGGCGCCCGTTCGGCGTCGCGGGTAAATAATCCCGGCGCCATCGGGCTGACCGATGCCGAGCGTGTGCTGATTCGAGCGCTGGCGAGCCAGGAGTTGGCGCACAGTCCGGTAAGCGACCGCGACGGCCAGGACCAGGACTTCGAGCCGGCACGTCAGGCGCACTTTGCGCTTTCGCAAGAGCGCCTGCACGGCGGATCGTCGGCAGAGGGCCTCATCGATGCCCTGATGATCGGACACGAGCAAGGGCTCGATCCGATGTCCCTTCCGCTGGAAGAGGACGCCCGCAGCCTACTGGTGACTGTCCTGATGGATGAACATGAAGAACTGACGCCCGAGTTGCTGGAGAACTCAATCCGCTCGCTGCGAAAGCGGGATCAGGCGCGCGACCTCGAACAACTCCAGCGGAGAATCAAAGAACTGGAATCCCAGCAGGATTTGATGTCGAAGGCGCAGTTGGCACAAGAGAGACTCCGCCTTAAACAGGCCATGCGTTCAGGCGAGCTTACGACCACGGATGAACGCTCGTAGGGCTAGGGGAGAGCTCGGCGCTTCCGGCACCGTCAGGCAGCCCGATGCCGCATAAGCAATTGACTCAGCAGGGATGAAGCGAATCTTGCTCATAAAACATCTAATTGTCAGGACGATTGCGAGGCACTAGACCGTAAGGCAGCTGTTTTCGGTTAGTTACTAAAGATTTGCTGTCGTGAAATAAGGCTTGGGTGGCGGGCCCAATCTATGATAAACTCTGTAAGTTTCTGCGCATGTCGGTACCGCTGTACCTCCCGCCGTGGTGTGCATGGGAAAGAGCGCCGCTCAACTGGCGCCATTTAGAGGAACCTC
>CAWJXA010000011.1:0-15405 GCA_963846715.1 uncultured Acidobacteriaceae bacterium
TCCTCGATAGACGTGTCCGATTTGTACGGATAGTGCGGCGCTTCAGAGGCTGTTACGAAAAGTCTGCCGTCCGCTGAAGCGGACTCGGGATTTTCCACTTACGCCTTCCCACACCTGAATCCAGTTTTTCAGCAACCTCCATAACCGGAATGTCGTATTGACAGCCAACTCCGATGTTTTGTACTGTCGATAGCACGATGACTTCGATGACCCATCGCCATCACCACCATCATCACGCGGCGAACGTGTCAGCGGGGATCACCGGATAGTTTCTTAATCACTGCGATCTCATCACCCCGCTGACCAGTCGGCGGGGTTTTTGTTTTTGCGCAAAAGGAATGACGCCATGGCAGTAGAAATCGATTTCGACAAAATGGACGGACTGGCCCCGGCGGTGGTGCAAGACGCCGCAAGCGGCGAGGTCCTCATGCTTGGTTTTATGAATCGTGAGGCCTACCAGAAGACTTTGCAGACCGGCTATGTCACCTTCTTCAGCCGCACCCGCAACCAGCTCTGGACGAAGGGCGAGACCTCGGGCAACCGGCTGAAGGTGCTGACTGCCATGGCCGATTGTGATCGCGATACCATCCTGTGCCGCGTGGAGGTCGAAGGCGCAGGCGTGGTTTGCCACACTGGGAGCCGCAGCTGTTTCACCACCGTGCTGCCGGTGGCAAGCGCCGCTGGAGGTGGGCGATGAAACTGCGCTTTGGCATTCCCAAAGGCAGCCTGCAGGAAGCGACCGTCAGCTTGCTGGCTCGCGCTGGACTGCAAGTGTATGTCAGTCCGCGATCGTATTTCGCCGCTACCAACGATCCCGAGATCGAATGCATGTTGATCCGCGCCCAGGAAATGGCGCGCTATGTTGAACACGGCGCGCTCGATGCCGGAATTACCGGCCTGGACTGGGTCCTGGAAAACGGTCTTGACGTGGTCAGGGTTGCCGATCTCATCTATGCCAAGCAGAGCCGGGGCAAGGTGCGCTGGGTGCTCGCCGTTCCGGAAGACTCAGCCGCGCAACGGGCGGAAGATCTTCGCGGCGCGACGATTGCCACCGAGCTGGTCAACGTAACCACGCGCTACTTCGAAGAACGCGGTATCGCCGTGAAGGTCGAGTTTTCCTGGGGGGCCACCGAAGTGAAACCTCCGACTCTGGCGGACGCCATTGTGGAGGTCACCGAGACCGGTAGCTCGCTGAAAGCCAATCGGCTGCGCATCCTTGAAACGGTGCTGGAGTCCAACACCCAGATCATCGCGAACCAGGTTGCCTGGTCCGAACCTGGCAAGCGGCAGAAGATCGAGAACTTCGCTCTGATGTTGCAAGGCGCCATCGAGGCGCAAGGCCGAGTGGGTCTCATGCTCAATGTCAAGGTCAACGACCTGCAGGCCGTGCTGAGCGTCCTGCCCGCATTGAACAGTCCCACCGTCTCCACCTTGAGCGACAACAACTGGGTCGCGGTCAACACCATTCTGGAAGAAGCCGCATGCTGGGAGGTCATTCCCCGTCTCAAGGCAGCCAACGCCCAGGGGATTGTAGAGTATCCGCTCAATAAGGTGGTGCTGTGATGCGCATTCTGGAAGGCAACGCGGCAGCAGGCGCAGTGGCACGTCTGGAGCAGCGCAGCTCGCGACTTGCCGAAGTTGAACCGCGGGTGCGCAAGATCGTTCGGGCGGTAAAGAGTGAGGGAGATGAGGCGCTCCTTCGATATGCCACATTGTGGGATGGCATGCAGAAGGGCCAGCCCATGCTGGTTCCCGAGGACGAAATTGCCGAAGCCTGGCGTTCCACTCCGCGCCCGCTACAGACTGCGTTACGCCGCGCCGCCGAAAACATCCGCCGCTTCTGCCGATGGCAGGCACCCGGCGAGTGGAAGAAAAAGATTTCTGGAGGCGAATTGGCGCAGATTGTGCGTCCGCTGGAGTCGGTTGGCTGCTATGTTCCGGGCGGACGTTATCCACTTCCATCGACGTTACTGATGACCGTGATTCCGGCGCAGGTTGCGGAGGTGCCGCGCATCTGTGTGGCGACACCTCGTCCTCACCCGGCAACACTGGCAGCCGCCGCGCTGCTTGGCATTCGCGAGGTTTACCGTTGCGGTGGCGCACAGGCCATAGCCGCACTCGCCTACGGAACCGAGACCATTGCCCGCGTGAACAAGATTGTGGGCCCGGGAAACAAGTTCGTGACTGTGGCCAAGCAACTGGTGAGCTTCGACTGCGCCATCGACATGCCGGCTGGACCGACCGAGGCTGTGCTCTACAGCGAGCGTGGTAATCCCGTATTCCTTGCATCCGACATGGTCGCCCAGGCCGAGCATGATCCCGACGCCGTGGTGGTCTTCATTACCACCAAGCCCAGGTTGGCGGAGCAGGTTCGGGATGCCGTGGTAAAGGCTGCCGGCGACAACGCTATTGCGAAACAAGCCCTACGCGACAACGCAGCGCTGCTGGTCGCCGGTTCACGGCAGCAGGCCATGGACTGGGTGAATCGCATCGCGCCGGAACACTTGACCATCGATCATGATGGCCTGCTTCCCCTGCTGCACAATGCCGGCTCGGTCTTCATCGGCAATTATTCGCCGCAGTCGGCCGGCGACTACGCGGCTGGCCCCAACCACGTCCTGCCTACATGTGGGGCGGCGCGATTTCGCGGTGGTCTCAGCGTGTTGGACTTCGTGAAGGTCATCACTGTGCAACAGTTCCGGGCCGCGGGACTACGGCGGATTGCACCCGCCATCACAGCCCTCGCCGAATCCGAGGGTCTGCGGGCACATGCCGAGTCGGTCCGCGTGAGGTGCGCCCATGCTTAGCGCGCGAGAGGCTGTCCGCAATCTGCACGAGTATCATCCGCCGCTGGCCGGCCGCGACGGATTGCGCCTCGATTTCAATGAAAACACGGAGGGCTGCTCACCTGAGGTGCTGCAACGCCTGAAGGAGATCACCGCCTCCGATCTCGCACGCTATCCCGAACGCGAGCCGGTCGAGAAAATTGTCGCTCAGCACCTTGGGCTGGCCGCCGAGCAGGTACTGTTGACCAACGGCGTCGACGAAGCCATCCATCTGCTGTGTGAAACCTATCTGGAGCCGCGGGATGAGGCGCTCATCGTGACCCCGACTTTCAGCATCTATGAAATCTATGTGGGCGCGACCGGTGCGCGTGTCATTCGGGTGCAATGCGACAGCGAATTCCAGTTTCCCCTGGCGAGGATCCTGAGCGGCATTACGCCGGCGACGCGCATGATCGCCATCGCCAGTCCCAACAATCCCACGGGAACGGTTGCGGCCCGCGAGCAGTTGCTTGAGATCGCAAATGCCGCGCCCGATGCTGCCATCCTGGTGGACGAGGCCTACTTTGACTTCCACGGTGAGAGCGTAATTCGCGATATTTCGAGTACGCCGAACCTGTTCATCACGCGCACGTTTTCAAAGGCCTACGGACTGGCGGGGCTCCGGATCGGCATCCTGGCAGGCCCGCCTGAGCAGCTAGCGCTAGTGCGGCGCGTATCGTCACCCTATAGCGTAAATGCGATCGCACTCGCGATTCTGCCGGGGGTACTGGCAGATGGCGATCAGGTTCGCGGTTACGCTGCGCAAGTGAAGCATGGCCGCCAACGGCTGGGGAGCGAGTTGCAGTTACTCGGAATCCATTATTGGCCTAGCCATGCCAACTTCCTGCTACTTCGTGTCGGCAAGTATCGTCGCGAGTTCGTCATGGCGATGCGACAGCGGGGGATCCTGGTTCGCGATCGCTCGGCCGATCCGGGCTGCGAGGGATGTGTGCGGGTGACGATCGGAACCAATCGGCAAATGGACCAGCTTCTGGTGGCGCTGCGCGAAGTCGCGGCTGAACTGAAGCTGGGCCGCGAGGTGCCGGCATGAGGCGGGGCCGCATTCATCGCAAAACCAACGAAACCGAGATTCGGGTTGCCCTCACCATCGAAGGTCGTGGTCGCGGTACCATCACCAGCGGCATCCGCTTTCTCGATCACATGCTGGACCTGGTCGCGCGGCACGGCGCCTTCGATCTGGAACTCCATGCTACGGGCGATCTGGATGTCGATCAGCATCACACCGTCGAGGACGCCGGCATTGCGCTGGGTGAGGCGTTCGCCCAGGCCTTGGGCAGCAAGCGAGGCATTCTGCGCGCCGGATATTTTGTTATGCCCATGGACGACGCTCTGGCGGTGGTCGCGGTCGATTTCGGCGGCCGCAGCGCCGCGGTGATCGATACCAAGGTCAGGGTGCGACTGGTGGGAGATCTGCAGGCAGAACTGGTGGCCGACTTCTTCGATGGCTTCGCTCGCGGCAGCAAGGCCAACGTGCATGCCAAGGTACTGTACGGCCGCTCGAGCCATCACAAAATCGAAGCCCTGTTTAAAGCTTTCGCCCGCGCCTTGCGTGTCGCCTGCTGCAAAGACTCGCAACTCGGCCGCATGTTGCCCAGCACGAAAGGTCTGCTGTGATCGCCATCGTCGATTACGGAGCCGGGAACCTGGCCTCGGTGCTGAAAGCGGTGAGGCATCTTCGGCACGAGTGCATCATCACGGCCGTGGCAGACGATGTGGTCCGCGCCGGCAAGGTGGTGATTCCCGGAGTCGGCAATTTTAAGGCGACGTTGCCGCTGGCGGACGGTCCGCTGGGCGCGGCGATACAACACACGATCCTGGAGAACAAGCCGCTGCTCGGCATTTGTCTTGGCCTGCAGTGGATGTTTGCGGGAAGCGACGAAGCCCCAGGGTTGCCGGGGCTGGGAGCATTCGCCGGAACGTGCACGCGCTTTCCCGATGACGTGAAGTCGCCGCATGTAGGCTGGAACCGGATTGACGTGGAGCCGCAATCCCGCCTGCTACGCGGCGTGCCTTCCGGCTCGTACGTTTATTTCGCCCACTCCTACCGTGCGCCCTTGTGCGCCGACACCGTTGCGGCGTGCACGTATGACGCGCCCTTCACCGCCGCAGTCGAGCGTGGCAACCTGTTCGGCCTGCAATTTCATCCGGAAAAGTCCGGCGATATCGGGCTTAGGGTGCTGGAGAACTTCTGTGCTTTGTAACTCATTAGCCCGGCGCATCATCGCCTGCCTCGACGTACATGACGGACGGGTGGTGAAGGGGGTGCAATTTGTCGAGCTTCGCGATGCCGGTGATCCAGCCGAGCTGGCGGCGGCACACAGCGCAGCCGGCGCGGACGAGATCGTGCTGCTTGACATCAGCGCGACGGCGGAGTCGCGCAGCACACTGTTCGACACGGTCCAGCGCACGGCCAATCAGCTGTTTATTCCGTTCGCGGTGGGCGGAGGCATTCGCTCGCTGGACGACGCGGCGGCGGTGCTCGACTGTGGCGCCGACAAGGTGACCATCAACTCCGCGGCGGTCAACGATCCCACCCTGATCACCCGAATTGCCGAGCGCTACGGTTCGCAGGCCGTTGTGGTGGCGATTGATGCGCGGCGTCGAGCCGGCGCCTGGGAGGTGTATGTGTGGGGTGGACGCAAACCTGCCGGTCTGGACGCGCTGCAGTGGGCGATGCAAGCGGAAGCGCTGGGTGCGGGCGAAATCATGCTTACCTCGATGGACTGCGATGGCACCCAGGCGGGCTTCGATTGCGAACTGACGCGAAGCATTGCCACCCGCTTGCGCATCCCCGTCATCGCTTCGGGAGGAGCGGGCGAGCCGCGGCATTTTGTGGAAGTTTTCCAGCAGGGTGCAGCCGACGCAGCTCTGGCGGCCTCGGTTTTTCACTTTGGATTGGAGTCGGTGAACGCGATCAAGCAGGAACTTCGCGCCGCCGGCGTGCCAGTGAGGGTCACATGCTGATACCTTCGATCGACCTGATGGGTGGCAAGATCGTACAGTTGGTCCAGGGCAAAAAGAAAGCCTTGGAGTATGAGGACTTTTCCGCATGGGTGGAGCGGTTCTCGCGCTACCCTCTGGTGCAACTGGTCGATCTGGACGCGGCCATGGATACGGGCTCGAATCGCAAACTCATTGCTGAATTTTGCGGCCAGCTGCCTTGCCAGGTGGGCGGAGGGATTCGCTCGGCGAGCGATGGGCAAGTCATGTTCGATTGCGGCGCAAAGAAAATCATCGTCGGCTCATCGCTGATCAAGGGTGGCGCGACGGATGACGTCTTTGCGAAGGGTCTTTACGAACAATTTGGCAGCCCTCGACTTGTCTTCGCGATTGACTCCTGCGGTGGGCGCGTCGCCATTCATGGCTGGAAAACAATTACTGGGATTGAGCCCGCCACCATGATGCAAAATCTCGAGGCTTTCTGCTCCACCTTCCTCTATACCCACATCGACACGGAAGGACTGATGCAGGGTATCCCGATGGACGTTATTCGCGACCTGCGCGAGAAGACATCGCGACATCTGATCGCGGCAGGAGGCATACGCAGCCAGGAAGAGATTGAATGTCTGGACAAAATGGGCGTCGACGCGGTTGTAGGCATGGCCATTTACTCAGACCTGTTAAAAGTCTGAGTAGAGGACAAAACTCCTGCTGGCGGCCCTGCTACTTCGAACCCGCCGGATGCTCCGAGCTGGCGGAGTGCTTTCCCGCAGAGCTTATTTCTTCGAAACTAAACTGCTTGTCGAGCTTTTCGTAGGGCTTACCGTCGACCTCGACGTACGGATAGACAAAGTAATTTAGCGCGGGCCCATCCTGCTTGGGAGAGAGGGTAATGTCGCGGCCGGTGGAGAACTGCACCCGATTGGCATCCACGCTGCCGAAGAAGTAATCTTGTTTCTGCTTCGCTTTCCACGCCTCCGAGATGTCCACCGGGACCCAGCCGGTTTTGGCGGCATAAAATTCAGCCCAGCAGTGATAACCGGCAATATCTCCCTTGTCTTTGTTCTCGGGCAGAGGGAAGCCGATGTCGAAGCGCGCCGGAATGCCGTCAGCTCGCAACATTCCGATGAATGGAGAATGGAAGTCGGTGCAGTTGCCGTGCTTGGCGTCACAGGCCCACACCGCGTCACCGCGTCCCCAGCCGGTGCCCGTCTTGTCGTAGCGCATGGTGGTGAAGAGGTAGTCATAGGCAGCCTTGGCTTTGGCGACCGTGCCAGTCTGCGATCCGGTTACCTCAACCGCCAGGGCCTTGATCTTGCCATCGGTGGGAATAAGGTTGTCAGGCGCAAGCAAGCGGTTCATGGACGCGGGCACCACCGAAGGCTTCTGGTCTTTACGCTCGAGTTGGGCGTAATCGCCGCGCGAGTATTCCCGGCGCGTGACCTCGTATTCGAGAGTGAACTCCGCTTTGCCGGGCACGGGATTCTGCATGTCGACATACAGCATCCGATTGCCATACTCGTGCTCCTGGGTCATCTGCGTTTTGCCGGGGGCCTTCACGTTCAGCACACGCACCGTCTGGTGCTGGTCAGTCTGCGGCACCGGAACCCACACACGCAGTTGCTTCGTTCCGACGGGAATGTCTTTCACCGTGAAGTTGTAGGTAAAGCGAAAGGTTCGGGATGGCGCGCTGAACTTCTGCGGGCTCGAAGCGGCCTGGGCGGTCAGCAGCGACGCCGGGAAAGAGAGCAGCAGCAACAACCAGAGAACTCGCAGCCTCATGAGACATTCCTTTGTAGCGGGTCAACTGCTGGAATCGGCCCGACGACCAAACTGGGGCGGCTTCGGGAGAACCGGTGACGCAGTAAAAGAGACGGAGCCGCGAAGATAGGACAAGATTCTAGCAGCAGCCGCCGCTGGTTGTCAGACCGCGAAGAAGGGCACGCCGAGCTTCATGGGATAAAAAGTTGACGCCTGTCGTCGATTCCTTAATCTGATGTACCATCCATTGGTGCGAGGCCCGCAATGACGACGAACGCTACCCCATTGAGAAACGAGATGGTCCACCAACCGCACGCAGGAATTGGACTGGCGCTGGTGCGGATGACGATTGGCGCAATGCTGGTGTGGGTCTTCTTCGAAAATTTGGGTAAGGGCCTCTACACCCCAGCCGGCTACGCCGGACTCATTAACTACTACATCCAGCATAGTCATTCGCCGGCCGCGTGGAAGGCGGTTATGGGGCTGGCGGCGAGCCACGCCGCCATGGCAGCCCCCATGCAAGCGATTACGGAAATTTCGCTCGGCATCCTCCTGATCATCGGCCTGCTCACGCGGCCGGCCGCTTTTGTGGCGTTTCTGTATCTCGGAAGCCTTTGGGTCTCGGAGTGGGGCACCGCGTGGATCTGGGAACTGCTGGTTCCGGTGCTGGCGTCCCTGGCGCTTTCGGTGGGACGCGCGGGGCGAACCTGGGGCGTCGACGCGTGGCTGGCGCAGCGACGGCCGTCTTCGCCTTGGTGGTAATTTGAGCCAGGGTCAAGTGCGGGTGTCGGTCATCATTCCCACGCGCAACGAAGCTTCGGCCATCGGCCGCGTGCTCGCCGATCTTCCCGCCGATCTGGTCACCGAGGTCCTGGTCGTCGACAGCAACTCAACCGACGGAACGCCCGAGATCGCCGCGAAGATGGGAGCGCGCGTTCTCCACGAGCCCAGGCGTGGCTATGGCCGCGCGTGTCTCACTGGACTGGCCGCCGCCGACGCACCCGATATCGTGGTGTTCCTCGATGGCGATTACAGCGATCGTCCGGCGGAACTGCCGCTTCTACTCGCTCCCATCACCGCGGGCAACGCGGACATCACACTGGGTTCGCGCCTGGGGAAGCAACGCATTCCCGGAGCGCTGCCCTGGCACGCTGTGTTTGGTAATTGGCTGGCGGCCAGCTTGATCAAGCTTCTGTATGGACTGAAGATCAGCGACCTGGGCCCCTTCCGCGCCGCGCGTGCCGATGTTCTCCGTGAGCTCGCGCTGGAAGAGGACACGTACGGCTGGGCAGTTGAAATGATCTTGAAAGGCGCCCGGCAGGGCTTCCGGGTTGTCGAGGTGCCGGTCAGCTATTATCCGCGCATTGGGACATCGAAGATCAGCGGTACCGTGAAGGGCACGGTTGGAGCGGCGTGGTTCATTCTCAGCCGTATCGTGCATTATTATTTCCGGCGTCCAAGAGCTGCGCCGAGGGTAGCTTGACAGTTTGCTGAAAAGCTTGGGAAAGCAGATCACCTATTAAGTCGGTTCGGGATGAAGAGGCGCCTCAAAAAGTTAGAATAGGACTCTTGGAATGTACTTCTTGGTGGGAGCCCCCGCATTTATGCGGGAAAGGAGTGCTTCAGCGCTCCGGGAAAGGTTGGACGTTGGTCGCACGCTTTAGCGCCGGGGATTGGAAAACCCAGGGCTAAAGCCCATTTTGAAATCGAACGCTTTCCGCTAAAGTCCAGCCCCCCTGCTGAAGCAGGGGGGCTCGCAGCAAGAGCGTTTGCCGGACTTTTTCAGCGGGCTCGGAACGTGCGCCCCTTCCAGGGGGTCAGCATTCGGGCTTTTCATCAGACTGTCGAGACCTGCTACGGTAATCTCGTATGGAATCTTCCGGCCAGACTAACGTACACGCTCACGACGGGGGCCGCACCTTAGTCATCATGGCCAAAGCACCCAAGCCGGGCATGGTCAAGACGCGGCTGGCCCAGAGCCTTCCTCCGCCTGCGGTCACCGCGCTCTATCGCTGTCTCCTGGACGATACCATCGCGCTGGCGCAGTCGCTGGGCAACGTCGAGGTCGCTATCATGTGTCCGGCCTCGGATATTGACGAACTAGCTCATGTAGCGGGAGATGCGGTGGGCGTTGTGGCGCAGACGGGTAACGGTCTGGCTGCGGGCCTTACTTCGGTATTCGCGCACTTCGCGGCGGCCGGCCATCGGCGCATCATCGCCTTCAACAGCGACAGCCCACATCTGCCAGTATCGGTGTTGGAGTCGGCGTTCGAGGCCCTGGCTACCTGCGATGTGGTTGTGGGACCGACACACGACGGAGGTTACTATCTGGTCGGAGCCAAGGCCACGCATCCCGGCCTCTTCGACGGCGATGGGATGGGAACGTCGAGTGCGCTGGAGACGTTGCTGACGCGCGCACGGGCCCTGGGGCTTTCTGTATGCCTCGTAGATCCTTTTTACGACATCGACGTGGAGGCCGACTTGATCCGGCTTGACGCGGAACTGCGGCTCTCTCCGCCGCGGGCGCCACGAACCGCGGATTGGTTGGCACAATGGAGGCAAGTGGTGGCGCAATTGAAGCCCGGCATCGGAGACCTGTGAGGCTCACGCCGTCCGGCAGGCTCTACCTTCTGGGGGCCATCCTGCTTGCGGCCCTCACCATCTGCTCACGCAAGTTCAGCAGTCCGGGTGCACCGGCATTCATGGTTCCGCTGGCGGTGGCGGTGATCGCGTATCTGCTCGCCATTCGTGAGCTCTTCTCCACGCCGAGGTTCCCAAGGCGCGTCATCGTCATCGGGCTGGTGTTGGCGGCGCTGTGGCAGATTCTATTTCTGCTGAAGCCTCCGGGGTTAGATGATGACGTTCATCGCTATGTTTGGGATGGCCGTGTGCAGCGGCTTGGCTATAACCCTTACCTTGCCGTTCCCAGCGATCCTGCGCTCAGCGGGTTGCACACACCCGAAACCGTCGGCTTGAACAACCCGAGTGTCGCGAGCCCTTATCCAGCGGGCGCTCAGCTCTTCTTTCGCGCGGTAACAGCAATCCACGAGTCTACCTTCGCTCTGAAAGTAGCGTTTGTACTTTGCGCGTGGGCAATCGTTCCGGTGCTGTTCGATGTCTTGCGTCGTACCGGACAGGGAGAGCACTGGCTTCTGGCTTATGCCTGGCATCCGTTGCTGGCAACGGAGGTGGCGGGCAGCGGTCATATCGATATTGTTGGCGCCTTGCTGCTGTTGGTGTCGGCCGCTGCACTCGGGCGCCGCTGGCGTACGGTTGCAGCTCTGGCCTTTGGGCTGGCTGTTTCCGTGAAATTTCTCCCGATTGTACTGCTGCCACTCTACTGGAAGCGCGTTCGTGTGCGCGACGGCGTGCTGGCGGCGGTCGTGTTCGGACTCCTGTACGTGCCCTTTCTCAACCACGGGCGTATCCCGTTCGGCTCGCTCGGTACCTACGTGCAGAGTTTCCGCTTTAATGATCCGGTGTTCGCAATGTTCGAGCGGGTAGCGACTCCTCAGCTTGTGGTTGGGCTGGCAGTGCTCGTCGGGATTATTACGGCAACGTGGCTGGGAAGAAAGTCAGCCCTAGGGTCTGGGGACGCCTTTGCGTGGCCGATGGCTGCGTCGCTCTTATGTGCGCCGGTCGTATATCCGTGGTACCTGCTGTGGCTGCTGCCGTTCGTGCGGTCAGCCGCGACGCTGCCGATCATCCTCTGGTCAGTAAGCATTCTTCCCACCTACTACGTTTGGCACCTACGCGCACTGGGACGTCCGTGGATCGTTCCCGGCTGGATGATGCTGCTGGAATATGGATCTGTGGCAGTCGCCGGTGCAGTGATCGCGTTGCACGGGCTGACACGACCGATGGCGCACCGGCGTTCAACGGACTAGGCGATTCCGCAGTGGCTGTATCCGTTTTGAAAGGGCACGCCTTCAGAGGCTGCTGAAAAAGTCAGAAGACCGGGTCTCTCGCGGGCTGAAGCCCGCTCGAGATGGTAAAAAATAAGCGACTATCGGCACGACTGAAGTCGTGCCCTGACACAAACCGTGCGCTAATCGAGTTTTTCAGCAGCCTGTTCAGGCGTGCCGAAGGGCCGGCGGAAAGTGACCGGCTTTAGCCGCTGGGGGGCATACCTCAGGGCCTAAAGGCCGAGTTGTTGGTAGCGCGGACCGGCGCGGCTGAAGCCGCGCCCTTTCAAGGCGGTTACAGCAACTCAGAAATTGCGCTAGGCGCCGGCCGCAATAACAATGCGGCCAAATCAGTGTCGCGTCCAGGTCAACGCGAGCTGCCAGATTGCCAGTGACACAACCTTGCCGCGGTTGCCTCGCGAATACAACTCGATACCATTGCTGCCCGGCGGAGGATAGATGCGGTCGGTCATGACTTTTTCGCCATCGTTGGCGAAGACTTCTATGCTGGAGCGGTCGACAAAGATGTGCAGCTTGATTCGCGTGGCGCTTTGCAGGGAGGTAGAGTAGCGCCCGGGGAAGTCTTTGCTGAAGGAAACATCTCCGGAGTGGGTACGGTCGACAAACAGCGTGTTCGTAGTCGGAAGCACGCCCACCAGCGTCCAGGCATTATCGCCCTTACGCAGGCGGAATCCGATCTCCTCAGCCTGTTGCGTTTCGAACTCCGCTTCAATCTCGTAGGTTTCGCCGCTCACTCCCGTTTCCGTAATCTTACGGCTGGCATCCTGAATCGACGCATCGTTAATCTGAAACGGCTGGCCGCGAAGGCCCTGTAGCTCACGAACCGGCGTCTGCACAAGGATGATGCCGGCAGGAGTACGCCTGAGCGTGAGGGTGCGTGGAATCGACTGTGCCCCGCGCCAAAGTACTGTCGGCTCATCTTTGGCATAGAGCCAGTTGCTGATCCAGCCCATCCAGGTCCTGCGGCCGTCGCCGGCGGGCATGTCATTGAACGAGTTGGTGGCGTAGAAATCCTTGCCGTAATCGGCCCATAATTTTGTCTGCGGCGAAGTCTCGTCGGTGAATTGCTTCCCGTCGAAAGCGCCTACCAGGTAGCGCACGCCGGTACCGCCGGCCGGCGCTCCCGGATTGCGGTTGATGATGAGCACCCACTTCTTTTCGGCAGTCCCCTCGATTGGAAGCTCAAGCAGGTCGGGGCATTCCCATTGACCGGTGTCGTCGCCGGCAGGACCGAACTTGCTGCGCACGGTCCATTGCTTCAGATCGGTGGAATCGAGAAACACCGCGCGGCGTTGATCCGCCAGCACGGCAACCATTACCCATTTCTGCTGCGGCCCGTACCAGAACACCTTGGGATCGCGAAAATCGGGCGCGTCTAGATCGACCACTGGATTGCCGGAGTAGTTTGTCCAAGTGCGGCCTCGATCGTTGCTGAAGGCGATATGCTGCTTCTGCCGGTCTTTGTAAGCGGCGGCGTAGATGGCGATGAGGCACGAGCGGTCATGCGGGTCGGGATTGTGGCACAGCCCGCTGGAGTTGTTCCAGTCCACCACCGCGCTGCCGGAATAGGCCATATACTTCGGATCTTCGGGAATGGCCACCGGCAGGTTGCGCCAATGCACCATGTCTGTGCTGACAGCGTGTCCCCAGCTCATGTGTCCCCAAACATTACCGGCGGGATTGTATTGGTAGAAGAGGTGGTATTCACCCTGATAGAAGACCATGCCGTTGGGATCGTTCATGAAGTTGTGCGGCGGGGTGAAGTGATACTGCGGGCGCCAGAGCTGGGCGTAGCTGTCTTGCGCAGGCAGATGGGTCGCACAGCTTAGAAGAATCGTGGCCGTCAGAAGGACCACCCTCGCACGTTTGGTCATGATTGATCTCGCCTCGCCAGCTTAGATTACGTTGATCGCGTTGCGACAGCGAGCGCAAACGCATCAGCACAGGAAAGATGAATCATTTTCTGCCAGGGTTGGATCGATCGGGCTTCCAAATAACGAGCCGCGACAGTGTTAATCCTTGTGCGGATAAGGATGGGATACACGAATTTGGATTGGCGCTAATGCAGTGAAACACGCTAATCTAAAGCCCAATGATTGTCCGGCACATAGGTCTTAAGAACTGGCGCAATTTCAGGCATGTTGACGTGCCATTGCGCGACCGAGTTTTTCTTGCAGGTCCAAACGCGGCGGGCAAGTCAAACTTCTTGGATGTATTTAGATTTTTGCGTGATATTGCCAAACCCGGCGGAGGATTACAGAAGGCGGTCAACGATCGTGGAGGTATTTCGAAAATTCGGTGCCTTGCCGCCCGACAGAATCCCGACATCGAAATCGATGTAGAGCTAGCCGAAGGTCTGGAATCCCAAGACGGCGATAAACCCGTAAGCGAATGGCGGTATGCAATTGGAATCAAGCAGGAGACGCGGGGCCACCGCCAACCCTATGTGGCATATGAGAGAGTTTGGCACCGAGGACGTCAGTTAATTCAGCGTCCCGACGTGGATGACAATTCCGATCCTTTGCGCCGGACGCAAACGCATCTGGAACAGATCAACGCTAACCAGCAGTTTCGAGACGTAGCGAAATTTTTTGAGGCGATACTGTATTTGCATCTTGTCCCGCAGTTGCTTAAACACCCTGAATCATTTTCCGGGCCCGGAATACCAGGAGATCCTTTCGGGCGGAGCTTCCTAGAACGGGTCGTGCGGACGCCAGAAAAAACACGTCGTTCCCGTCTGAGAAAAATTGAATCAGCGTTACTATTGGCAGTTCCTCAAATCAAAGGGTTGACCGATGTTACTGACGAATCGGGGACGCCACATCTGGAAGCTGTATACACGCACTGGCGCCCGACGGGTGCTAAGCAGCGCGAGGATCAATTCTCCGATGGGACACTCCGTCTCATTGGGCTGTTGTGGTCGTTGCTTGAAGGCGATTCTTTGCTTCTACTGGAAGAACCCGAATTGTCTCTGAATTCGGGCATAATCAGGAAGATTCCGGCATTAATACATAGAATCCAGCGGCAGCGTAAACGGCAGGTGTTCATAAGCACACACAGCGCCGACTTGCTGTCAGACATGGGGATTGGCGGAGAAGAAGTTCTGCTACTTACGCCAAGTGTGGAGGGAACGACAGTGGAACTTGCATCTTCCATAAAGGAAGTTCGCTTGATGCTAGAACACGGCGTCAGCATCGCAGACGCGGCTCTTCCTAGAACCGTACCGCCAGAAGTCAGCCAACTCGACCTTTTCGAATGAGTCCGATCCCCATAAATCTGGCCGTTGAAGATGCCTTGAGCGAGGCTGTATTGCGTAAGGTTCTTGAGAATTCCACTCGCCAATATGCGATCGGAAGCACATACGGTCAACGTGGGATAAGTTATCTTCGCAGGATGATACGGCCGTTCAACAACGCGGCAAAAGGAACACCTTTTTTGGTGTTGGTCAACTTGGACCAAGTGGAATGTGCACCGGCTCTTGTCACCGAATGGCTAACCGATAATCAACACCCCAATTTACTCCTTCGGGTGGCAGTGCGAGAGGTGGAATCGTGGGTCTTGGCAGACACAGCCGGGTTCGCCACATTTCTGGGCATAAGTAAACGCCTAGTACCTCCTGATACCGACAGCCTCGTAGATCCAAAGCAATTTCTGATTAGATTGGCTAAGGCCTCGCCAAGGCGGGATCTGAGGAGGGACATTGTGCCGCCTCCCGCAAGCACACGAACAATCGGACCGAATTACAACGGACGCTTAATTCGCTTCGTCAACTCATCTTGGGACTGCAGGGTGGCGAGGAGCCAGTCGCCAAGCCTGGATCGCCTCGTGCGTTCGCTAGAGGCTTTTGTGCCCTTCTGGGAGACACAGGATAGTTCCGTTCCGTAGCCTTACTCATACCTCAGCGCCTCTACCGGGTCCAACTTCGACGCACG
>CAWJXA010000012.1:0-61247 GCA_963846715.1 uncultured Acidobacteriaceae bacterium
AAAGAATGGCTCCTCAGGTAGGACTCGAACCTACAACCCTCCGGTTAACAGCCGGATGCTCTGCCATTGAGCTACTGAGGAGTGTCGGTGCGCTGCGGTCAGCGCGTCCAGTTGTAGAAGTATTGTAGCGGCACGTCGCCATGTCGTCAAAGATTTGCAGCGCTGCCACCGAGCGTATGTTCCGTTTTGGCGCAGACCATTTGCGGCCGACTGCTGCGATCCTTGTGTCGTCGTTTACCGGCTTTCGTCATTCTAAAGACAACTGCTGGCCGCCGCGCTGGTAAACTCGATGCGATGAATTCCCACGATATCGCCCGCTATTTGCTCTTTTCACTAAGTGCCTCGCTTTTGCTGCTTGCCACTGCACTGGCAGAGAACAATACTGGCGCCACTTCCCCCACGAAGATCCTCTAAGCCGCCCGCGACCAAGCAGCGGCCGGTCACCGACGATTACTTCGGCCACAAAGTTGTCGACCCATACCAGTGGCTCGAAGACGGAAGCAGTCCGGAGACGCAGCAGTGGGTTGCCGAGCAGTTGGCCTACACCCGCAGCATCCTCGACAAGCTGCCGGGCCGCGGCCCGCTGCATGAGCGTATCGAGCATCTGCTGGAAATCGGCAACCTCGGCGAGACCCAGGTCGGCGGAGACTACTACTTCCACACTCGCCGTGAAGGTAAGGAGAACCAGCCGATTCTGTACGTCCGAAAAGGCGTCGGCGGCAAAGACGAAACACTGGTCGACGCCAACCAGCTCTCCAAAGACGGGACGGTGGCGCTCGACTGGTGGCAGGCTTCGCACGATGGAAAGTATCTCGCTTACGGTACTTCGCAGAGTGGCTCTGAGATGAGCACGCTGCGTATCGTCGAGACCGCCAGCCACAAGCTCCTGCCCGACATGATCGAGCGTACGCGCGCGGCCAGCATCGCATGGAAGCCCGACAACAGCGGCTTCTATTACACGCGCTATCCCAAGAAGGGCGAGGTGGCGGAGGGCCAGGAGGTCTATAACCGGCACGTTTTCTATCATCCGCTCGGCGGCGACCCGGCGAAGGACCCGCTAGTTTTTGGCGCGGGCCGCGATCCCCAGGATTGGCCAAACGTAAACTTATCGGACGACGGACGCTGGTTGGCCATCGACATCTCCCAAGGCTGGACCAAGACCGAGGTCTATCTCAAGGACCTGCAGGCGAACTCCGAGCCGGTACATATTACGAGCGGCAAAGACTTCCTATATCTCGCGCTGCCCTACAAAGGCGACCTCTACATTCTGACCAATGAAGACGCTCCGCGTTTCCGCGTCTTCAAAGCGTCGGCAACCACGCCCACGCGCGAAAATTGGCGCGAGATCGTTCCGCAATCCGGCGCGGTACTAAAAGAGCTGCACATCATCGGCGGACAACTGTTCACGCTGTACGAGCAGAACGCCCACTCGCTGCTGAGGCACTTCTCTACTTCAGGCGAGCCGCTCGGCGAAGTGGATCTTCCATCGCTGGGAACCATTGTTGACATCGGTGGCGAGTACGACAGCACCAGCGCGTTTTACAACTTCACCTCGTTCACGGTGCCGACCACGATCTACCGTTTCGACATTCCGAAGACGACGAGCTCGCTTTGGGATTCCGTCTCGACCGGCATCAACCCTAGTAACTACGAAACGAAACAGGTGTGGTACACCTCGAAGGACGGCACCAAGGTCCCGATGTTTCTGGTGACGCGTAAGGGGCTAAAGCTCACCGGTCACAATCCGGCGCTGCTAACTGCCTACGGCGGCTTCAACATCAGCCTGACGCCGGAATTCAGCAAAGTGGTGTTCCCCTGGCTCGATCATGACGGCGTATTCGCCATGGCAAACCTGCGGGGCGGCTCCGAGTTTGGTGAAGAGTGGCACCGCGCGGGCATGCTCGACAAGAAGCAGAACGTCTTTGACGACTTCATCGCCGCGGCCGAGTATTTGCAGAAAGAGGGCTACACCGACAAGGAGCATCTTGCTATTCGTGGCGGCAGCAATGGCGGGCTGCTGATGGGAGCGGCGATTACGCAACGGCCCGACCTGTTTCGCGCGGTCATCTGCCAGGTGCCGCTGCTCGACATGTTGCGCTATCAGAATTTCCAGATCGCCAAGCTGTGGATCCCGGAATATGGTTCGTCGCAGGACCCGAAGCAGTTCGAGTGGCTGTACGCCTACTCGCCGTATCACCACGTCACCAAAGGGACCGACTATCCGGCCGTCTTATTCATGACCGCAGATACCGATACGCGCGTCGATCCCATGCACGCCAAGAAAATGACCGCGCTCCTTCAGGCGGACAATGGTGGGCCAAACCCGATCCTGTTGCGTATCGAGCCCAAGGCTGGACATGGCGCAGGCAAGCCTATCTCCAAACAGGTGGAAGAGTGGACGGACATCTACTCGTTTCTTTTCTGGCAGTTGGGGATGGAATAGCGATCAGCGGCTGGCAAGTAGCAACTAGCGTTGAGCTCAAAGCTAGAACGCCCGAACGCCTCATCCGTCTCGGTCACCACTCTGCGGGTTACCCGATCCGGATTTCTCCAATCGCACCGAATTACCGGCACTCGGCCTCATTAAGTGAGACAATAAGGGTATGACTTATTATCGAGTTGAGTTTCCGGCCGGGACGCCCAAGCCTAATCACCCGAAGCGGTTTCGCACCGAAGAAAAAGCGAAGCAACACGCCAAGAAGATCCTGGGCATAACCGATGAAGTCGGATTGGAATCGAAAATTACCATCCTGCCCGTCAGCCGGAACGAGATGCCGCTATCATGATCTGCCCCAGTTGTGGCGACCAATTGTCAAAGGTGTGGCAGCCTCAAGCGGCCACCTCGTTACCTATCGCGCCGGTGCAGTGGCACTGCGGAACCTGCGGTGGCGATTTTACTCGTGAGCAGTTGCGAACGCCATCTAAACGGCACGCGGCTGCTCCAGAGCCCGAATCTAGCCTTGGCTGCGCAGTCCTGCCCAAGTGATTGATCCGCAACCATCGCGGGCCTAGGTTCACCTCCATAACTGAAGTGTGATTGACCCCGCTTTGTCCGGCATGTTATAAAAACTCGCCTTTTGTGCTGCGCCTGAAGTGTGCCTTAAGTTGCACATGATCAGGTGCAATTGTTCCCGACGCGGCCAAACCTCAACACTTCTGTCTTGAAGTGGAAGCGCGTTTCCGGGATTCCAGCAGGTCCATGCATGGTTTTCTGGCGATCTGCGAAGACGCAAGCTCGAACCCTGTACGCCTGATTTGCTGGGCGGTAATCGATCTCATGGAAACGCTGTCCGCGATATTTCGCGGAGGAGCGGAATAAACCTAACGTCATTTTATGGGCGGGTCCCGAAACGGGCTCGTTCCATCGGAGGAATTATATGCACACCTGGCTCGCCGCTTGGCGGCGGCTGTCCTCGATAACAAGCTCGGCCAAGTTGCTCACCGCCGCGCTCACTGTGTTTCTGCTGAATTCCGCAACAGCATTCGCTCAGCCAAATGAGGCGGGTGGCGAAGCCACCCTGCAATTGCCCGATCTTTCGTCGGTCAGCTTCATGGGCATGACCGGCCATAACCTGCTGCTTATCGGCCTTCTTTTCTGCGCTTTCGGCCTCTTGTTCGGCATGGCGATCTACCTCCAGCTCAAGAACCTCCCTGTGCACCGCTCCATGCGCGAAATCTCTGAACTGATTTACGAGACCTGCAAAACCTACGTCGTCACTCAGGGCAAGTTCCTGATGGTGCTGTGGGCGTTTATAGCCGTCGTCATCGTTGCGTACTTTGGATGGCTGGCGCCGGTCCCCGGCAAACCAGTCTCGGTAACGCTGCCGGTCATCCTACTATTCAGCATCGTGGGCATTTGTGGCAGCTATGGTGTGGCATGGTTCGGCATTCGAGTAAACACCTTCGCTAACTCGCGGACGGCCTTCGCCGGTCTGGGCGGCAAGCCGTATCCCATCTATGCCATTCCGCTGAAGGCGGGCATGAGCATCGGCATGATGTTGATCTCCGTCGAACTGCTCATCATGCTCTGCATTCTGCTGTTTGTGCCGGCTGATTACGCCGGGCAATGCTTCATCGGATTCGCCATAGGCGAGTCGCTGGGCGCAGCGGCCCTGCGTATTGCCGGCGGCATCTTCACCAAAATTGCCGACATCGGTTCCGACCTGATGAAGATCGTCTTCAAGATCAAGGAAGACGACGCTCGTAATCCCGGCGTCATCGCCGACTGCACCGGCGACAACGCGGGCGACTCGGTTGGTCCCAGCGCCGACGGATTCGAAACCTATGGCGTCACCGGCGTGGCCCTGATCACGTTCATCCTCCTGGGCGTCACTCCGGCCGTCTTCATTCATAACGGAATGGCGGCTGACGCGGCTGCTGCCATGGCCTCCAGGGTCCAGGTTCAGCTGCTGGTCTGGATCTTCGTCATGCGCGTCATGATGCTGGTTTCCAGTACGGTTGCCTACTTCCTGAACGAAGCCGTCGCCAAGGCCCGCTATGGCAATGCCAACGAGATGAACTATGAAGCTCCATTGACCTCGCTGGTGTGGCTCACGTCCATCATTTCCATCGTTCTAACCTACATCGTGTCGTACCTCATCGTGCCGGTCCTGGGCGGCGATTCTACGCAATGGTGGAAGTTAGCAACGATCATCTCCTGCGGCACCTTGGCGGGAGCCATCATTCCTGAACTGGTCAAGGTGTTCACTTCTACGAATTCAGGACACGTCAAGGAAGTGGTGACCTCGGCCGAAGAAGGCGGCGCTTCGCTCGACATCCTGTCGGGTCTCGTCGCTGGCAATTTCTCGTGCTATTACCTGGGCTTCACCATGGTCCTGCTCATGAGTATTGGCTACTACGTGAGCACCTACGGACTAGGATTCCTAATGCTGGCGCCCGCGGTGTTCGCCTTCGGCCTAGTGGCATTCGGCTTCCTCGGCATGGGCCCGGTGACCATCGCCGTGGATTCCTACGGCCCGGTCACCGACAATGCGCAATCGGTGTACGAACTCTCGCTAATTGAGCAGGTGCCGAACATCGAGAGCGAATTGAAGCGCGACTACAACATCGACGTCAACTTCGAGCGCGCCAAGCACATGTTGGAAGAAAACGATGGCGCGGGTAACACCTTCAAGGCGACAGCTAAGCCGGTGCTGATTGGAACTGCCGTTGTGGGCGCAACCACGATGATTTTCTCCATCATCATGGCGCTCACTCGCGGGCTCACAGAAAACGTGGGCAAGCTGTCGCTGCTGCACGCTCCGTTCGTGCTCGGTCTGATCAGCGGCGGCGCCATCATCTACTGGTTCACCGGCGCTTCTATGCAGGCCGTCACCACCGGCGCATACCGTGCAGTGGAGTTCATCAAGGCCAACATCAAGCTGGAAGGCGTGGAGAAGGCCTCTGTCGAGGACAGCAAGAAGGTCGTGGAAATCTGCACGAAGTATGCGCAGAAGGGCATGTTCAACATCTTTCTCGCGGTATTTTTTGTGACCCTGGCATTCGCTTTCGTCGAGCCATTCTTCTTCATCGGCTACCTGATCGCGATTGCCATCTCCGGCCTGTATCAGGCGATGTTTATGGCCAACGCCGGCGGAGCATGGGACAACGCCAAGAAGATTGTCGAGGTCGAACTCAAACAGAAGGGCACGGCGCTGCACGATGCAACGGTTGTGGGCGACACCGTCGGCGATCCGTTCAAAGACACCTCTTCGGTTGCCATGAATCCGATCATCAAGTTCACTACGTTGTTCGGATTGCTGGCAGTGGAGCTGGCGGTTAGTTTGACGGCCAGTAAGGGAGAGGCCTTCAGTCACGTACTCGCGATCGTCTTCTTCGCCATCTCGTTCGTCTTCGTGTACCGGTCGTTCTACGGGATGCGGATCGTTAAAGCGGCAGCCTGATTTCAAGCCCGCTCAATTGCAGACGCCATCTTTCGGGGATGGCGTTTTGCATTGAGCGCCACACCTTTTCTAGTCTGCCCTGAGCCAGCCGAAGGGTGCTCCGTGCAAGTCCACTTAATTTTGTCATCCCGAGCGGAGCGCAGCGAAGTCGAGGGATCTGCGGTTCCTCCGGCTCCGTTATGAACGCACACTTCAATGCGCTGCTGGAGTGCCTGACCACGAACAGTTATACTGCCCGCCATGCACGAACTGCAGCGTCAGATCGAGTCTCTCTACGCGATGGGGACGGATGCTGCCCTCGCCGCAGGCGCAGCCGAGGTTTTCTCGCAATTTCGCGATGCGCTTACGGCGGGCTCGATTCGCGCGGCCGAAAAGTCCGACGGCCGGTGGCATACCAATGAATGGGTCAAGCAAGGCATTCTGCTCGGCTTCCGTATTGGCAAGCTGGCAGAGAGCGGCGACGCGCGCGTACTCTCCTTTGTCGATAAAGATACGTATCCTCTTCGCCACTTCACCGCTGGCGACCTGGTGCGCGTGGTTCCCGGAGGCTCGTCTGTGCGTACTGGCGCCTACGTCGCTCCCTCCGTGATCTGCATGCCACCCATGTTCATCAACGTCGGCGCCTATGTGGATGAAGGCGCGATGATCGACTCGCACGCGCTGGTCGGTTCCTGCGCCCAGGTGGGCAAGCGAGTCCACGTCAGCGCGGCGGCGCAGGTCGGCGGCGTCCTGGAGCCGATCAACGCATCGCCGGTGATCATCGAGGACGACGTACTGATCGGCGGAAACTGCGGCGTCTATGAGGGTACACAAGTCGGCGTACGCGCCGTCCTGGGTGCCGGCGTAATTCTCACGCGGTCAACCCCCATGTTTGATACAGTGCGCGGCGAAATCTATCGGGCGACAGCGACGGAACCGCTGCGCGTGCCCGAAGGGGCGGTGGTTGTGCCCTGGCTCGCGCGCCATCACCAAAGGCAAAGCCGTTGAGTGGGGGTTGTCACTGTACACCCCGGTCATCGTGAAATATCGTGATGAGCGCACCAACCGCGGCGTGGAGTTAGAAGATATGCTGCGGTAGCCAATCCCATGACCTTAGCCGAGAGTAATCGCCGGCAGAACATCCCACTCCTAATCGCGGGTGTGGCCGCCTTGGCTGCCTTGCTCTGCTGGCGCTTCGCTGGACAGTCGACGCTAGTCTTTCCGGCCCTGCGCTGGATCACATTGGCCGCTCTCGTCATCTATGGCTGTTTCCGCCGCACCCTGACGGCATGGATATTCATCGCCATGCTTTTAGGCGCAGAGATCGGCCACGACGTTCCCAACGTTGCGACCAACCTGCGAGTATTGGCACTCATTTTCCTGCGTTTGATCAAAACCATCATCGCGCCCTTAATTTTCGCGACGCTAGTGGTGGGCATCGCAGGCCACTCCAACCTGAAGCAGGTTGGCCGGCTCGGACTTCGCTCCATCATCTTTTTCGAGATTGTCACAACCATTGCGATCTTTCTGGGACTGGCGGCCATCAATATCAGCAAGGCCGGCGTTGGCGTACAGTTGCCTGCGTCACACCCGCCGCCGAAAGTGCCCCGTCAGCAAGCTCAGCGCGCAAGACACCATCCTGCATATCTTCCCTGAGAACATCGCTAAGTCGGTGGCCGACGGCGCAGTACTCGAGGTGGTCGTCTTCAGCCTGATTTTCGCCGTGGCTCTGGCCATGATCAGTGAGCAGAAGCGTCGCCCTATGCTGGCTTTCTGCGAAAGCCTCAGTGAGGTGATGTTCAAGTTCACCAACCTGGTGATGTACATGGCGCCGCTTGGAGTAGGCGCAGCCATAGCCTACACTGTGGGACATAGCGGATTCGGGGTGCTCGGCAGCCTGGTTAAGCTGCTGCTTACTTTGTACGCTGCGCTGGTGGTTTTCATCCTGGCGGTCCTGCTGCCGATTGCGCTTCTGTTCCGGGTGCCACTGCGCAGCTTCCTCAAAGCGGTTGCCGAGCCGGTGACCATCGCCTTCGGCACTGCCAGCTCAGAGGCGGCTTTACCCCGCGCCATGGAAGCAATGGAGGCCATCGGCGTTCCGCGCCAGATTGTCGCCTTTGTTATCCCCACCGGCTACAGCTTCAATCTAACCGGCAGCTCGCTCTACCTCAGTGTCGCCGCCATCTTCGTTGCGCAAGTCTCCGGCATCCATCTGTCGCTAGGTCAGCAATTGCTCATCATGCTGACGCTGATGCTAACCAGCAAAGGGGTCGCGGGCGTCTCGCGAGCGGCGCTGGTTATCCTGTTGGCGACCGCCAGTTCCACCGGACTTCCCACTGAGCCGGTGTTTCTGCTGCTCGGCGTCGATCAACTACTCGACATGGGCCGTACGGGAGTCAACGTGCTGGGCAACTGCTTGGCGGCAGTAGTGATGGCAAAGTGGGAAGGTGAGTTTGGCGCGGCCACGCCATCGCCGGTGATCAAGGATGCGGTCTTGCAGTGAGAGAGGCAAACATCATTCGGAACGGATGCCCATGACCAGCCAACACGCTCCCAAGCGACAGATCAAGGAGACCGACTTTCCGCCTCCGCGGAACGGAAGTCACGCGGGTTGAGGCTTTCAGTGATGTCGTCTTCGGCTTTGCCTTGACCTTGCTGGTGGTATCGCTGGAGGTGCCGCACACCTTCAACCAGCTGCTCGCCGCCATGAGCGGGTTCGTACCCTTCGCCATCAGCTTTGCCATCCTGGCGCAGGTCTGGTGGGTCCACCATAATTTTTTTCGGCGTTATGGCCTGCAAGACGGCGCCACAATTCTCCTTAATCTCATTCTGCTGTTCGTGATCCTGTTCTATGTTTATCCTTTGAAGTTTTTGTTCAACTTCATGTTCGAAGAGGCGACGGGACAGCAGGGCGTGACTCTGCCAAATGGCCAGATTGAGCCGTTCATTGCCCCTAGCCAGGGTCCATTGCTGATGATCATCTATGGTCTCGGATACGCCACCGTGTTTCTCATCTTCACTCTACTGTACGTGCACGCCCTGCGGAGGCAGAACGACCTGGAACTCAACCGGACTGAGGTTTACGACACGCAAACCAGCATTCTTGAGAATGCCATGATGGCGTCCATCGGTTTACTCTCAGCGGCCCTGGCGGCGCTGTTGCCGGCAAGCAAAGCTGGTCTTGCAGGCTTTGCCTTTTTTCTAATCGCGGTGGGAAGGTCGATCATCGGTGCGCGTCGCGGCGCCGGACGCCGCAAATTAACAGCATCGCTGGCTATCCCCAGCTCCGTCGAGGAACCCCAGTCTTGATCACCCATTCGTCTGCTGTAGGCGGGCTTGAGGTAAAACCGGCTATACGGACTTACTTGCCGGCAGGGGTATGGGATGCGACCTTTGCTGCATTCGCATTTGCATATGCTTCTGGCGAAAGTGTCCGACGGCGCGTTCGCCCCAGACTTTCACAAAGTAATAATTCAAACCGCCGCCAATCACCGAACTGACCACCGGAATGAGACGGGCCGTCCACTTCTCCACGATGTCAGCGCTGGCACTTACCGCGATCCGCTGAATGACCTTGGGAATAAATTTGGAGACGAACTGCTTCTCCAGGAGCTCGCGGCTGATGTCCACTCCCGCCGCGCTGGCGGCTGCCACCCACAGCTCGGCCTCTTCTTCCTCCGTGTTATAGGGAAAACCGTAAATCAGGCTGAGCTTCTGGATCATGCGCATAGTAATGGCGGAAAGAATACCCAGGTCGGGGATGACAGTGAACATGCCTCCCATGCCCAGCCCGGCGCCTTCCACGGCGGCCAAGCGCACGTGCGAGCGGATGGTCTGCTCCGCGATCTCGTCCAGCGTATCGGGGTCGACTGAGTACACGCCGGAGTAGGTGAGCGCCGGCAGGTTATAGGCCATGCGCAGGTGTTCCAGGTACTTTTCGGGATCGACCTTGACGGTGGTGTAGGCCTTCATGAAGGCGCTGCGGATGGCGGCCTCGACGCCTCGCCTCATCAATGATTTTTTCACTTTGGCTGTCATAGCGGCTCTTTCCAGTATAGCCGGATTATGTTACCCCCATTCGCGCCGCCATCCGGACTGGCGATTGGTGAAAGTAGTGCTTTCTCAGGTTATTTCGTCGTCGAGGAGAGCAACACCAACATGACGACTCACCATCTCATTGGACGAAAATTTTTCTTGATAAGTTATGCGGCGCCCCGTCTTTACGATCTCTTGCTCCCTGATAGCATTCTCCATTCTCATCACCATGGCGGCTTGCGGCGGCGGAAACCAAAGCGGCGAGAGCGGCGGAGGCACAACCAGCCCGCCCACGACCGTAGCCATCACAATCTCGCCCACTTCTGCGACCGTTGCCGCCGGAGGAACGCAACAGTTCCAGGCGGCGGTCACGGGCTCGACCGACACGGGCGTTACATGGCAAGTGAACGGAGTCGCCGGAGGTAGCGCGCAAAGCGGTACCATTTCCACCACTGGTCTTTACATTGCTCCTGCCACCACCACCGCGTTGCAGGTCACGGTGACGGCGGTTGCGAATGCCGATCCGACCAAAACTGCGAATGCCACCGTTACCGTCACTCCAGTAGCCCCACCGCCACCGCCTATAACAGTCACCATTTCGCCTACCATAGCCACTGTTGCCGTTAGTACCACACAACAATTCGCAGCCACGGTAATGGGAAGCGACGACATGGCCGTGACCTGGTCGGTGGACGGCGTGGCCGGCGGAAACACGACGGTAGGCACGATCAGTATTAGCGGCCTTTACACGGCGCCTTCTGCGGCAGGCGCGCATACTGTGACCGCGACCAGTGCGGCCGACACCACAAAGAGTGCCAGCGCGGCCGTCAGCGTCATCAGGCTTACGGTTTCTCCTCAAAGCACTTCGCTGACGCCGAATGGCACACGGCAGTTCACCGCAACGGTCCAGGGCACCAGCGATGACGAGGTGACTTGGTCGGTGGATGGCGTCACTGGCGGCAACAGCACCGTCGGGACCATCACTACCGGCGGCCTTTACACGGCACCCGCCAACCTGGGATCCCATACGGTCACCGCAACCAGTGCCGCCCTCACCACCTACAGCGTCAGCGCCTCGGTTTCGATCATCAACGCGCCCAATGGAACGGTTTCCATGCTCACCTTCCACAACGATGACGTACGTGATGGCGCTAACCTCAGCGAGACCGTTTTGAATACCTCGAACGTCAATTCGCAACAGTTCGGCAAACTATTCGCGCTACCGGTTGACGCGGAAGTTTATGCACAACCGTTGTACCTGCCAAACCTGACGATCGGCGGCGTCCGTCACAATGTGGTCTTTGTGGCCACGGAAAACGATACTGTGTATGCCTTCGATGCGGACGGCCTTTCCGACTCGCCGCTGTGGCAGCAGCATTTAGGGACTCCGGTTCCGGTCAATGATTCTGAAGGTATCAAGCCTTTGCTGGGAATCACGGGAACTCCCGTCATCGACACATCAACCGGCACCATGTATGTAGTGACGGACGGCTTGGAGCACAGCAGTAAAGTGTTCCGTCTGCATGCGCTCGACGTGGCCACCGGCAACGAAAAGTTTGGCGGCCCGGTGGTGGTCACCGGCACGGTTCCCGGCACCGGTTGGGACAGCCAGGGTGGCGAGATCACGTTGGAGAGTAATTGTTATCAGCGCAACGGCTTGGCGCTCGATGCAGCCAGCAACGCAATTTACATATCCTTCGGACACTGCAATCACGGTTGGATACTGGCCTACGACAAGGCGACGTTGCAGCAGACGGCGATTGCTAACACGACGCCCGATGGTGCCGGGGGCGGATTGTGGGGAGGCACACCCGCCATCGACGACAGCACGGGGGGCATCTACCTCATAACCGGTGTGGACCTTAACGATCCGGCGCCCGACTACAACGACTCGGCCATGCGTCTGCAGGCGAGCGACCTCTCGGTGCTGGATTACTTCAAGCCTGCGGATGAAACCTACCTACGGCAGAACGACGCGGACTTCGGCAGCGGATCGCCCATCATCATGCCCGACAATCCGTCGCCGTATCCGCACGAACTGATCGGCGGTGGCAAGGATGGACGGATCTTCGTCATCAACCGTGACAATATGGGCCAGTTCCAATTGACCGATCACGTTATTCAGGAGGTCCAGACGGGCACCCAGCAGTTCGACAACATCTTCTCTACACCCACGCTTTGGAATGGAACCATCTACTACCATTGCGAACAGGATGTAGCGAAGGCTTACACTTGGGACTCGGGTACCGGCATGATCTCAACCCATCCGGTCATGCAGGGGAACGTGGTGTATGGCACTCACGGATCAACTTCATCGTTGTCGGCCAACGGCTCGTCAGACGCCATCCTATGGGAGATTGAGAGCACCAACGCGCACACCGGCGGCCCGGCCATCTTGCATGCTTACGATGCAACCAACCTGGCCACGGAACTCTACAACAGCCAGCAGGACGAGGGTCGCGACATGGCGGGACCAGCGGTAAAATTCACCGTGCCCACCGTCGCCGATGGTCGCGTTTATGTTGGCACAGGGAGCGAGTTGGATATTTATGGGTTGCTGCCGCCATAGGGGCTTTTGACGGGGCGCGCCTTCTATGAAATGTCCCCCAGCCTAAAGGCCGTTTCATTGCTACGCGCTTAACGCGGCGTTGAGCGCCGCTCGATCCGAACTGCGCTTCCCCGACCGCACAAACTTTGCCAGCGCTCCTGTGCTAGCATCGGAAGTTGCAGATGCCAATCGGAAAACTCCAAGTCATACCCCTAGGCGGTCTCGGCGAATTCGGCATGAATTGCATGGCCATTCGCTGGGGCGACGACATTATCGTCATCGACGCCGGACTCATGTTCCCCGAAGCCGAGTTGCTCGGTGTGGACATCGTAGTCCCCGACATTACCTACCTCATCGAGAACCGCGCGCACGTCCGCGCGATTGTACTTACGCACGGCCATGAAGATCACATCGGCGCGCTGCCCTGGATTATCTCGGAGTTGAACGTTCCCGTCTACGGCACGGAGTTCACCCTCGCCTACGTGGAAGGCAAGTTGGAGGAACACGGTCTGCTGGATAACGCCGTCCTCAACGAGATCAGGCCGGGTGAGCGCTTCAAGGTTGGGCCGTTCACGATCAATCCCATACAGGTCACCCATAGCCTGGTGGACTGCGTCGCGCTGGCCATTCATACTCCGATTGGCACGATCATCCACACCGGCGATTTCAAAGTTGATCCCACGCCTACCGACAATCGTCTCTTCGACCTGCATTCTTTTGCCGAGTACGGCAAGGAAGGGGTGCTGGCGCTCTTTCAGGATTCGACCAACGTGGAGCGTCGCGGTTACACCCCCAGCGAACGTGCCGTGCGAGCGCGATTCCAGGAGATTTTCTCGCGCGCCGAACGGCGACTGTTCATCTCCTGCTTTTCGTCGTCCATCCATCGCATCAAGCTGACTATTGAGCAGGCCTTCGAGAATGGCCGCAAGGTTTCGCTCGTCGGCCGCTCCATGATGGAGTCGGCGGAGATCGCCCAGGACCTCGGCTACATTGACGCGCCTGAGGGATTGCTGATTCATCCTGCCCAGATCCGCGATTTCCCGCCGGAGAAAGTTTGCGTGCTCATCAGCGGTACCCAAGGCGAGCCCATGTCGGCCTTGTCGCGGGCCGCGGTCGACAATCACAAGCACGCCCGCATTCAGCCGGGGGACACGGTGGTACTGTCGTCGCGCATTATTCCCGGCAATGAGAAAGCCATCTACCGTGTGGTCGACCATCTCTTTCGCCGCGATGCCCACGTCATCTACGACGATGGTTCCACTCCGCCCGTCCACGTCAGCGGGCACGCCAGCCAGGAAGAGCTGAAGCTCATCATCAACCTGGTCAAGCCGCAATATTTCATTCCCATCCATGGCGAGTATCGCCAGCTCAAGTTGCACGCAGAAATGGCCGGCGCGATGCACAACTCCGTCGGCAAGGTGCTCATGATAGAGAGCGGCGACATTCTGGAGTTCGACGAACTGGGCGCGAGGAAGGCCGGGAAGATTGCCGTCGGCCGGGTTTGTATCGATTCCAATTCCATGGGTGACGTGGTGGAAGACCTGGTGATTCGTGATCGCCGTCACCTCAGCGAAGACGGTATTGTGTTGCCTATCATCGCCATCAACAAGCTCACGGGCAAGGTCGAGACGCCGCCCGAAATCGTGATGCGCGGCTTCTCCGCCAGCACCAATGAGGATGGGTTTCTCGATCAGGCGCGCCAGGCAGTGATGAATACCCTGGAGTCGTCGAGCGATGAAGAGAAGGGCGACTACGGCATGATCAAGGAAAAAATCCGCCAGGACCTCAAGCGCTTCATCGTAAAAAATACTTCGCGACGACCGTTGATCATGCCGGTGATTCTGGAAATCTGATAGCATTTTCAAACTTTCGCGGCAATATCACATAGATCGGGGCGATTTGGCCAACCAAGTTTGACAACTGACACTTGTCACTTGTACTATGAATCGACATGATAAGGAGCTTCAAGCATCGCGGCCTGAAGCGCCTTTATGAGCGAGGCGATCGTCGCGGTATCCGTCCCGACCTACTGGCGACGGTCGAGCGCATTCTGACCGTTCTCGACTCTGCCAGCACTCCCAAAGCTTTGGACCTTCCCGGATACCGGCTGCACTCACTGAAAGGGAACTTAAAGGGGGTTTGGTCTATAACGGTTCGGGCGAACTGGCGTATCGTTTTTCGTTTTGAAGGCACCGATGCTTTTGACGTTGAACTAGTCGACTACCATTGAGGAAGGATACAACTGCGATGGCTATGAAGAATCCCGTTCATCCTGGCCGTATCGTGCGACATGATTGCCTTGAACCTTTGGGACTGTCGGTGACGGAGGGAGCAAAAGTACTTGGGGTTACCCGGCAGGCGCTCAACAACATTGTCAACGGTAAGTCCGGACTTAGCCCCGAGATGGCGATTCGTTTGACTAAGGCGTTTGGCGGTACGCCTGAAACTTGGTTGAGCATTCAAGTTGCATACGATCTTGCAGCGGTGCGCAAGAAGGAGAGCAAAATCAAGGTACACCGCCAGCGAGTCGAAGAACTGCGCGCGAGCTAGTCGCCTTGGACTTAGCAACGAAATCGGACGAAACGCGCGCTAGCGAATCGGCTGACATTGACTTGCTGCACCATAGGCCCTCATGACCACCGTCCCCTGGCAAGGCCGACGCCCGTCACACCAAGCCCGCCTCCTTGCCTGGATTCTGTTGTTGCTTCCTGTGGTTGCAGTCCTCCTCTATCCCCTTGCTCAGGACTACCTGCGCGCTGCCTCTCTTCTGCAGCGTATTTCCGACCCTAACGCCGGCGGATGGCTGGCCAACTACGGAGTGCATCCGGTAGACGTGCGCGACACTACTTTCAACTTCCGCGGCAAGGCGATCCCAGTGCATATTTATACGCCGCGAGGAATTGGCTTCGCGCCCGGCATCGTGATTGTCCATGGCATGCACCGATTAGGCATCGACGATCCTCGTCTGGTGAATTCTGCGCGCGCCGTGGCTTCGAGCGGCTTCTTCGTAATGACACCGATGGTCCCGGGCATCACGGACTATCGGGTGGAAAGAGAATCCGCCGACCTCATCGGAACCGCGGCGCAAATCTTCGCACGCGAGCTCAGCGTGCCGAAGGTCGGCATCCTAGCGATCAGCTTCTCCGGAGGCCTGTCGTTGCTCGCTGCCAGCGATCCGCAATATTCGCCATCCATCGCCTGGGTGGCTTCGGTCGGAGGGTACTACGATCTCGCCCATGTTCTACGGTTTTTTGCCACCGGTGAGGCGATTCGTCCTGATGGATCGATCGAGCACATGCCGCCACATGAGTACGGCCCGCTGATCGTCGTCTATGACGAGCCGCAAGACTTTTTCGCGCCTGCTGACGTACAAGCCGGGCACGAGGCGCTCCAGTTCCTGCTTGCCGAAAACGGAAAAGCGTCGGAAGCGTTGACCCACACGATGACGCCTGATGACCAGGCTATAATGCAGCGGATTTATCACAAGGAACGTGCGAGCTTCGGGCCGGAGATTCTTTCCGAAATCGCCAAGCACCATGACGAGTTGACCGCCGCTTCTCCAGCGGGTCACCTGCAGTCGCTTCACGTCCCCGTCCTGTTGCTGCACGGCGCCGACGATGCCATCATCCCCCCGACCGAATTGCTGTGGTTGCAACAGAACATTCCAAAGAAGTATTTGCTGGACGCGCTGATCAGTCCCGCAATCGGTCACGTCAACTTCGGCGCGAAAGTCAAGTTGCGCGATCGCCTGGCACTTGTACACTGGATGGCATTGATGATTCATGAGGCGCGGACCGCCGGCGATGGACAGGACTCGTTGCATTTACTTCCCGGGCTCTGGCTCGCCTTCGTGACGAGAGTGGTGCATTGATCCAGCCATGGTAAACCTCGAACAGATCCAGTTGGCGCAGAAGAGACTGCATGGCATCGCAGCGCGCACACCGCTGATTGCTTATTTTCCGCCTGTGCGGAAGCAAGGCGCGGCCACCGACGCGAGCTCTCCCGACGAAGCTGGGCGCGGCCAGTTGTGGCTGAAGGCTGAGAGTCTGCAGCCCGTCGGCTCGTTCAAGCTGCGCGGGGCTCACAACAAGATCGCATCCATGAGCGACGAAGAACGCGGGCGCGGAGTGATCTCGTATTCCAGCGGCAATCACGCGCAAGGAGTTGCATACGCAGCGCGGGCGCTGGGCGTGAAGGCGGTCATCGTGATGCCGCGTAATGCGCCGAAAATCAAAATGGACAGCACCGCCGCACTGGGAGCGGAGATTGTCACTGTAGGTCCAGCCAGTTCCGAACGCCTGCAAAAGGCGGAAGAGCTGGCGCACCAGCATGGTTACGCGGTTGTACCTCCATACAATGATGAGCATATTATCGCCGGACAAGGCACCGTCGGAATCGAGATTCTGGAAGATTGCGACGACGTTGACCTGGTCCTGGTGCCGGTCGGCGGCGGAGGACTTATCAGCGGCGTCTCGGCTGCGTTGAAGCTCAGTGGCTCAAAAGCGAAGATTATCGGCGTGGAACCTGAGCTGGCAAACGATGCCCAGCAAAGCTTCCGCAAGGGCGACATTGTAGAGCTATCGGCCGAGCGTGTCTCCAGCACACTGGCTGACGGTTTGCGGACGCAATCGATCGGGCGACTGAACTTCGAACACATGAGGAAATTTGTCGACGCTGTGATCAGCGTAACCGAGGATGAAATCCGCACAGCGATGCGACGGATGATCACCAACGCCCGCATCGTCGCAGAACCTAGCGGTGCGGTCACATTTGCGGCGTGGTTGTTTCATGGGGACGAACTGCCGGTTTCGAAGAAAGCAGTCGCGGTTGTCAGCGGAGGCAATGTGGAGCCGCAATTACTGGCGCAGGTGCTAACGGAAGAGGCCTGAAGCAGTCGGCAGTTAGCAGTCGTAAATTTCAACGGCGGTTGGCAATCGGTACCAGCGGGCCGACGACTAGTAGTAGGAGTAATTAGGAGTAATTAGGAGTAATTAGGAGTAATTAGGAGTAATGATAAGGAGTAATTAGGAGTAATTAGGAGTAATTAGGAGTAATTAGGAGTAATTAGGAGTAATTAAGGTGTTTCAGAAACATTCATGGTGCTGTTCTCACGTTTTAGCTTTCGTTATATTTTCCTCCGCGTCGCTGCTCGCGGCTGAACACGGCGTCATGCTGCGCGATGGCGTCATCTACATTTCTCCCGACACTTCTTCAGCTAAGCTGTCGAACATCAGCCGGGGCCGCGAAGTTGCGGTCATTGAGCGCACTCCGGGCTGGGTCCATGCGGTGGGCACGGTGGATGTAATTGCCAACATTGAAGTCGGAGAAGAAGACCGCACCGACCGCAACGTTACCGGATGGATTGTCGACAAGGGAGTCATCACGACCAGTACTCCCGATGGCGACAAGATTCTGTTCGGCGAGGCCTTCGACTCCGAGATGGAAGCGAGCAAGCGAGGTGGACGTCGCGGGGCTGCACAGGATGCCATGCGTCTTTACGCGCGCATCGCCGAGTATTTCCCAAATTCTCCTCTGGCGGCCGAATCTCTGTATCGCAGTGCCGACATTCGCTGGCAGATCGAGGCCGCCGATCAGGCCACTCGTCCTTCGGCAAAGTTGCGCGATCCCGCCTTGCGCGTTCCAATTGACGAAGAGCACATGAAGCGTGTCATGAAGAAATATCCCGGCACCAAGTGGGCCGATCTCGCTGCCTATCACCTGATTGACAACAAGCTCTGCGGCGAGTGGGAGGCGCAGGCGCAGTGTCCGGAGAAGGAGGCCGAAATCTATTTGAAGTATGCCACCGAGCGTCCGCAATCGCCGAAGGCCGCCGAGGCGCTGTATAAGGCCGCGTGGCGCTACTCGGCGCTGATCGAAATCTACAAGACCGACAACCAACAGAAGAAGGCTGACGAGTCCAACGCGCGCGCCATCAGCGTAGCCAAGAAACTGATTTCACAATACCCCAACGACGAAGACTGGTCCGATCGGGGACAGCGTCTGTTATACATGGTGCAGAACAATATCCCCACATTTGGGAACATGGTGGAATAGTTTGCCTATTCTAGAAGCGATTGTCCTGGGCATTGTCCAGGGCCTTACCGAATTCCTGCCTGTCTCCAGCACTGCGCATCTGGCGCTTATTCCCTGGCTCGTTACCCGCCTGGGGCTGGCAAACTGGAGCGATCCTGGGCTCACCTTTGATGTGGCGCTGCACGCGGGCACGCTGTTCGCGATCCTGTTGTATTTCTGGCGCACCTGGGTCCAGATTTTGCGAGCCGCCTTTGGCGGCAAAGTCGTGCGCTTCTCGGAGACCACCGACAACGTCCGCGACTTGACTCCCGAGGAGCAGCGCCGCGAACGGCAACTGCTGTGGTACATGATTGCCGCAACCATACCGGCGGCCATCGCTGGAGCGTTGCTGGAAAAGCGCATCGAGACCACCTTCCGCGCTCCCGTGCGGGTGGCGTCGATGCTCATCATCGTGGCGCTTATCATGTGGCTGGCCGAGCGCAGCAGCCGCTTCGAGAAGCCGTTGCCGCAAATCACCTTGGGTGACGCGATGACGGTTGGCGTATTGCAGGCTTTCGCAGTAATTCCCGGCGTCTCGCGCTCTGGAATTACCATCACGGGCGGCCTCTTTCGCAACTTCACGCGCGAGGCAGCGGCGCGTTTCAGCTTCCTGCTTTCCACGCCGATCATCGCGGGAGCGGCGCTGCTGAAGCTTCACCACGTAATGAAGGAGGGTCTACCTCCAGGCATGGCAACTGGCTTCGCCGTGGGAATGATCGTCTCGGCCCTGGTGGGATATGCAACCATCGCGTGGTTCATTCGATACTTGCAGACGAAAACTTTGAAGGTATTCATCATTTATCGCATCCTCTTCGGAATCGCGATCCTGCTGCTGGGGTACTTCGGTAGTTTTTCTGGATAGGGCGTCGAACTAGCCTTTTCTCAGGGCCAACCGCCCGGCGTGCACAAAGCGGAACTGTTCACCCCGCAGAGCCCGTTTCTGGAAGCCCGTTTGGGGCCGCATAGCGCAATTTTCGTGTACCAACCGCTCCCGCAAGGACCACGAGGACAAGGACGCTAGAAGAGCAACAGGCAGGGAGTTATTTCTCGCACCCATGGCCCGCCTTTCTGGGATAATTTATTTGGCTCTGGCGTATTTGCACCCCAGCTGGGGAAACCCAGCAAATTGGGGAGCCCGCATCGGTCGATTCCTGGCATCACGCTTTTTCGTTTGCGGCGGGTTGGACGCGAATGTGTGCCTGCGCTGGATGGAGCAGGCTTCATGAGCACTCGCAAACGACGTGGTTCCACGGTGCGTCCGAACGCCAACATGGCTTTCATCTCGCGCGCATTTACTCCGACCGGCAACCGGCGGCTCAATGAGCTGATCGGCTTCCTGGTGCTGGTCTTCGCGGTCCTCCTGGTCCTCGCGCTGGTTTCGTATTCGCCGCTCGATCCTTCACTGAATACCGCGTCCACGCCTCCTGCCTCACAGCCGGCGCACAACTGGATCGGGGTCTTCGGCGCAGTCGTCAGCGATCTGGCGTTGCAAGCGTTTGGGGTTGCGGTATTTCTGATCCCGGTTTTACTCGTGCTGTACGCAGTACGCTGGTTCCGCTCGCGGCCCATCACGGCGCCGTACATCAAAACCGTTGGCGCCATCGCGCTAGTCACGTTCCTCTCGGGATTTATCGGGCTGTTGCCCTGGAAGGTCCGCTGGAAAGGCGCAATTCCCTGGGAAGGACTGTTGGGCCGAATCGTTGCCGACGCGCTGATCCATTACTTCAACGTGGTCGGTGCCTACCTGATCTGCCTATCGGTGATCGCGGTCGCTCTGTACCTGGCGACGGCATTCTCCTTCGGAGCTATCCAAATCTGGTCGCAGACCCGCTTCGGATTCGTTTATGCCGCGCTCGACCGCTTGGCCGATTGGCGCATGGAACGCGCCCGCAAGAAGGCGGCCAAGGAACTCGAGAAGAAGCGAGCCGCGGCCGCGAATGTTAAACCCGTGGTGACGGCACAATTAATTCCCAAACGTGCCGCTACGCTGGATATCGAAGTTCCAGGAGCTCCCACTCCGCAACCGGCAATGGTTCCTGCGCAACCGCAGCCCGCGCGCCCAGCGTCAGGTGTGAAGAGCGGCATCGAACGCACCTTCGACGGGGATACCAACCCAGAGGCTCGCGACCAGCAAGAATCTTCTGAGGAGATTCCCGCCGAGGACATCGCCGTCACCTCGCGTGCCGACAGCACCCAACACGGCAAGACCACCATGCCGCGCGTAGCCGGAAGCTTCAAACTGCCATCGACGGCGTTGCTGCACCGCCCGGATGAGCACAGCGCCATCAATGAGCTCGAACTGAAGAACCTGGCGCAGGTGTTGGCGGAGAAGTGCGGCGAGTTCGATGTTCGGGGCCAAGTCGTGCAAATCAATCCCGGCCCTGTGGTCACGACGTTCGAGTTCAAACCTGAAGCCGGCATCAAGTACAGCCGCATCACCAACCTGTGCGACGATCTCTGCCTCGCACTCCGCGCCGAGAGCATTCTGATCGAGCGCATGGCCGGCAAATCCACGGTCGGCATCCAGGTGCCCAACCACGAGCGCGAAACTATCTGGTTGCGCGAAGTGGTCGAAGCGCAAGAGTTTCTGGGATCGAAGTCGAAGATCACGCTGGCGATGGGCAAGGACATCAATGGCCGCATCGTAACCGCAGAACTGAACACCATGCCGCACCTGCTGATCGCCGGTTCCACCGGTTCGGGCAAAAGTGTGGCCATCAACGCGTTCATCATGTCCATCCTGTATAAGGCTACGCCCGAGCAGGTACGCCTCATCCTGGTGGATCCGAAGCGCCTGGAACTGGGCAACTACGAAGGCGTACCGCATTTGTACACGCCCATCATCACCGAGCCCAAGCTGGCGTCGAATGCGTTGCGCAACGCGGTACGCGAAATGGAGCGGCGGCTCAAAGTGCTGGCGGAGAAGGGCGTTCGCAACATCGATCAATACAACCGTCTCTTCGAAAACAGCACTCCCAACCTGTTTGAGGATGGCAGCGAAGCGCATCCGCTGCCCTACATCGTCATCATCATCGACGAGCTGGCCGACTTGATGATGCTCGATGGGCAAAACGTGGAAGCATCCATCACCCGACTGGCGCAGATGGCGCGCGCCGTCGGTATCCACCTGGTGCTGGCCACACAACGGCCGTCGGTCGACGTCATCACGGGCTTGATCAAAGCTAATTTTCCTGCCCGCATGTCATTCCGCGTAGCCACCAAAATTGACTCGCGTACGATTCTCGACGCCAACGGTGCGGAGGCGCTCCTGGGTCGCGGCGACATGCTTTACCTGCCGAGTGGGTCGGGCCGGGTGCATCGCGTGCACGCGCCCTTCGTCACAGAGAAGGAAATTGCCGCAGTCGTGGAGTTCTGGCGCGCTCAGGGCGAAGCCCAATATCAGGAGCACTTCTTACAAGCTCCGCGGGAGGACAGCGAATCCGCCAGTGGAGGCCCGGGAGTTGAAGGCGCTGCCGAGGATGACAATGACGAGCTTTTCCAGGATGCGGTCCGCATCGTGCTGGAATATGGCAAGGCATCCACGTCGCTGCTGCAGCGTCGTCTGCGCATAGGCTACGGACGCGCCGCCCACCTGATTGACTTAATGGAGCGGGACGGCATCGTGGGCGCGGCCGATGGTCCCAAGCCCCGCGAAGTGTTGAAGCGCCCCGATTGGCTGAGCGAAGTGGAAGATGCGCTGCGGTGATCCTGCCAGACGGCAGCATTTGATCTGGAGGCATCACAGGTCTCATCGCCAATTCACGGCCGGCATGTTGCGCAGGCACCAACCGCTCCTAGGCGGAACACCGTGCCAAACCCATCCGTCCCGCCTTCACTCGTTGTTCCGTAGAAGAATCCATCGGGCGCTTGTACCAGCCCTCCGTAAGGCAAGGCGCCGTCCGCACCGTTGAAGCTGTGCAGCGTGGTCAGCGTGCCAGCGGGAGTGATTTTGAAGACCGTGCCACAGCCATTGTCACAGTTGTTGTGAGCCCCTCCCTGGTAGGTCGTCCCGTAGAAGTTCCCGTCTCTGGCCTGCACCAGCCCGGCGTAAGGCAAGGCGCCGTCCGCACCATCGAAACTGTGCAGTGTGGCTAGTGTGCCGGATGGGCTGATTTTGAAGACCGTGCCATCGTAATAAGTCCCGCCGCCAGTGGTTGTCCCGTAGAAGTTCCCATCGCTGGCTTGCACCAGCCCGGCGAAAGGGTAGGAGCCGTCCGGGCCGTCGAAGTAATGCAGCGTGGTCAGCACGCCGCTCGGCGTGATCTCAAACACCGTGCCGCTGGTTGTCCCGTAGAAGTTTCCGTCCGTGGCTTGGATCGGCGCGTCCGTAGGGCCGTCGCCGTCATATTCGTTGAAGCTATATAGCGTGGTCAGTGCACCCTCGGGGGTGATTTTGTAAACCGTGCCACAACCCCATATATAGCATCCGGCGCCGGCGACCGGGGTCGTGCCGTAGAAGTTCCCATCCGTACCCTGCACGAGCCCGGCAAGAGGCATTCTTCCGTCCAGGCAGTTATGTTGAGAACAAAAGTTGTAGAGCGTGGTCAGCGCGCCCGCAGGCGTGATTTTGAAGATCGTGCCAGCGTAGGCATGCTCGATGCCGCCCCACGAGGTTGTGCCATAGAAGCTTCCGTCGCTCGCTTGCATCAGGGGGCCCTCGGGGTACCCGCCGTCGGTGCAGTCCGGCTGGGAACAGAAACTGTACAGTGTATTCAGAATGCCACCCGGGGTGACTTTGAAGATCGTGCCATAGTTGTTAGTCCCGCCATTCGCGGTCGTCCCATAGAAGTTCCCGTCACTGCCGCGAACAAGAGACATATAACCGGGATTGGCACCATCCGGTCCGGCGAAACTGTACAGAGACGTGAATAGGAAGCTCTGTGCGGGAGCGGCAGTCACCGCTACTAAACAAAAAGCGACGACAATACATACCGTTACCAGCCGACCGGGTATCGGTAAACTGCTGTTTTTCAGGTTGTGCGCCGGCACGAGGGCGGGCGATTTGCGGTTCCTCAGCTTTATCATTGGAAAGCCTCCCTTTTGGCAGCAGTCGAGGAGCAAGGAAGTTCCCACTCTCAGCGTGTTGTTTCACATACTGACCCGACACCGGGCCTTGCTCCGCATCGCCTTCATCTGTCGAAAAATTGGCCAAGAAAAAGAAGTGCACGCACCCTGGCGACTCTGAGAGATGCAGGTCGAGGGTGTTAATTCTCGCCGCTGGGGGACCATGTAAGCGAGGTGCGGGCCAGTCTTCTCTCAGCGGATTCATCGATAATTTCACGCTCAAGGAAGGTGCTTGTCAGTGACGGATGCTTCATGTTGAAGTGATCGACTGGCCATATTGGCGCGGCCGATGGCCCCAAGCCCCGCGAAGTGTTGAAGCGTCCCGATTGGCTGAGCGAAGTGGAAGACGCGCTGCGATAAGGTTGGTTTGCCAAACCTGGGCGCGGAGGCCATAATCTCCTAATCGCGTCGGCTGCAACTGAAATGAACTAACCAACCCAGCTGTTGCTGCATCCAAACTTGGGCCCTGCGTAAAATTCTAGCTAGCGGAGGAAGTATGTTCATTCTTTGGTGGATCATCGTAGGTCTGATCGCCGGATGGATCACGGGCAAAATCATGAAGGGCACCGGCTACGGGGCCATAATGGACATCGTGGTCGGCATCGTCGGCGCCATCATCGGCGGTTTCATCATGCGCGCCCTCGGTTTTGCCGGACAAGGCGGCATGATTTATACCATCATCGTCGCTGTGATCGGCGCGGTCATTTTGACGTTGATTGTCAGGCTGGTTACTGGGCGAAAGTGAGCTCAACGTTAAAGTTTTCTGGAGCACCGGGATTCCCGGTGCTCTTTTTTGCGCAGCATCATCTCACGCAGCCGACCTCATCCGGCTGCGCTGATAAAAGAACGACACGGCCAGCAGGATTGTACCGAGGACGATGAACGCCGCAATGCGATATCCGCGCTCCAGCGTGCTGATATCGACGACAAACACTTTGACTACCGTCATCACGAGCAAGACGATGGCCTGCCAGCGAACCAGCGCCGAACGTTTCCAGAAACCGATCATCATCAACGCACTTCCGTACACCATCCAAACCGCGGAATAAGCGAAGTCGCGGACGGTCACGATGCCGTGCCGTTCCTGTCCGGGATAGGCCGTCGCCAGTTGGGCCTGGAAGTAACCCAGCACCTCGAAATGGAGCGCCAGCAGCCCCAGGACGTTGACACCAATCACCGCCGCTGCGGCCCACAGGCGATTGCGCTCGCCACCCTCATTGATGCAAAAGTAAGCCAGCAGCGCCAGTGCGGCGATAGCTGCCAGATAAAGTCCAAACCGTGGATTGATCAACAGCGGCTCGTGGCTGAACGAATCCACCACGATCAGACGAAAGACCCCGAGGACGAACGCAGCTACGCCGAGAATGCGCAGGAGCATCCGTCCGCTGCGATGCGCTGCCCAGAAGAGCGCTCCCGCTTCCACGATCCAGCCGAGTGTGTTCCAGTAGCTATCTAGCTTGAGCGGGATGGCGATGGTCAAAAACCCGACGCCCAGCGCAAGGTACAGCGGCCCGAAGAGCGGATGGGCGCTTCCTTCGCGCTTCTGCAAGGCCTGGGTTAGGACGAAAAACAGGGCCGCTACCGCAACGGTGAACCATGCTAGTTCGAAGCGGTAGTGCTCGTTCAGCATCAGGTAGCTGGCGGCAAAGTAAACACCGGCATTCAGCAACGCCAGAGTGACCATGACGTTAGGGTAGCGTTCCTGCGCGAGCGACTTGCATCCAAGAAATGGCGCTCCCGCATAGAGCACGAAGAAGAAGCTGGCGAAGGCGAGCGTTATGGCGAGTTGCGACTCGTCGTAATAACTGGACGCCCACGCCGCAAATAGCAGTGTCGTGCCAATGAAACTACCGAGCAAAAGCCGTCGCCAATTTCGGACTGCGACCAGCCACACCGCACCCAGGTCAAGCACCGCCACATAAGATAGCAGTATGATCTCGTGATTCTGATGGGTGGCGACCAGCACCGGCGTCAGGAAACCTCCGGCCAGCGCGAAGGCCGCCAGCAGTTCGGAATCCTGGCGCAGTGACATGGCCGCCGTCGCCGCCGTCACCAACAGCATGGCAACGAACGCAGCGCTCGCTGGTAGCAGGTGATAGAACTGGAAGGCTGCCCAGAGCGATAAGTAGAGGGCGCCAACGCCGATGGCCGTCATGGAATAAGCGAAGCCCACGAAGCCGCGTCGGCGGAAACGTTCGCTCCAAGCCATGAGCGCGATGCCCGCAACAATTCCGATCGCAACCCGCATGCCCGGCCCAATCCAATCGTTTTCAATGGCGAGCTTCAGGAAGTACGACATCCCAACCAACACCGCGATAATGCCGACCCGGTTCAGCCACTGGCCGCCGATGCGGGACTCGAGCGAAACCTCGGCCTTTGGCGCGGACGCCGGAATCGGGGCATCAATCGGGGCGGCATGAAAACCAGGCGGGACTTGCGTTTCGCGAGGCTCAATTGGCGTGGGGGATTTCCGAACAGTCGCAGGCAGCGGCCCTGATTCGAGAGTTGGGAGCCCACTCTTTTCTGCGGAAACCGGAAGGCCGGCGCTCAGCAACTGCTCCAGGCGAAAGACTCGTCGCGTGAGTTCCGCCACCTGCTGTCTCAATTGCTGCAGTTCTTCCGATTGCCTGGAATCCGTCACTCTGTGGCACCAGTATCTGCGCTTACAATACGCGAAGGCCGAAACCCAGGCAAAGCGGCAGACGGCTCTTGCGAGCCGGTGCGCGAAGAGAGGCGGCATGAAATTTCATACCGAATATCTGACTTTCAACACCCGCAAGCATCGCGAATACATACACATTACCGCGCAGGTGGAAGAAGCGCTGCGCAAGAGCGGCATTCAGGAAGGCATGGTCCTGGTTTCAGCCATGCACATCACGGCAGGCGTGTACGTCAACGATAACGAGAGTGGGCTTATTCACGACATCGATAAGTGGCTGGAGGAGTTGGCGCCGTTTCGCGAGGACTACCGGCATCATCGGACCGGGGAAAGCAACGGGGATTCGCATTTGAAGTCGCTGCTGGTGCACCACGAAGTCATCGTGCCGGTGGCGGCCGGCAAACTGGACTTGGGACCGTGGCAGCGTGTTTTTTACGCGGAATTCGACGGCCAGCGCAAGAAGCGACTGGCAATTAAAGTAATGGGCGAGTAGCACGGGCGCGATGGCTACGGTACATTCACCAATCCGTTGCGAATGGCAAACACCACCAACTCTGCCGTCTTATGGATGCCCAACGCATCCATGATATTGGCGCGATGCACCGCTATGGTGTTGGCGCTCAGGTTCAACTGACTGGCAATTTCCTTGTTCGACTTGCCATCGACGATCAGCTGCAGAATTTCTAATTCGCGGCTGGTCAGTCCGGTTTCACGCTCGCCCTTCAACGCGACCAGGCGGTCGATCTGCGGATCGAGGACGACTTCCCCGGCAGCCACCCGCCGGATCGCGGTCACCAGTTCCAGATCGACGGCGTTCTTCAGCATGTATCCGCAGGCTCCGGCTTCGAATGCCTGGCGAACCCATGTCTTCTCGGAGTGCATACTTAGCATCAGCACCGCGACATCTTTGTTGTCTTCCAGGATGCGCCGGGTCGCAGTCAGTCCATTCACCCCGGGCAATGCACAGTCCATGACAATCACATCGGGATGCAGTGTTTTCGCCAGCTTTACAGCCTCTTCGCCGTCGCTGGCCTCGCCGCGCACTTCGATGTCCGATTCGTCCTCCAGAAGCCGGCGGAAACCACGGCGAACCAGCGCGTGATCGTCAACCAGCAATACTCCAATTTTTTCAGCCATGTCACCCTCAATCTTTGGAATCGATGCCGTCCTTGGGGACCAACAACCGCACCAGAGTTCCCCCGCCAGCGAGCTGAATAAACTCGATGTCGCCGCCTACCAGCTCGGCGCGCTCCCGCATTGCGACCAGACCGATGCCCTTCCGGCCATTAGGTTTGAACCCGGTGCCATGGTCTTCCACTTCCAGCCCCAAGCGGTCGGGCTTAAATTGCAGACGGACCCAGGCTTCCCTGGTTCCGGAATGGCGGGCAACGTTGTTAAGCGCCTCCTGCAGCACTCGGTAGATATGAATGCCTGTCCGGCTTTCGACCGGAAACGGCGTTCCCATCTTTTCGTAGTGTATGACGACTCCGTTCTGCCGCTCCACCACCGGCAGATACCAGTCGATGGTGCTGTCGAGACCAGCCTCTTCCAGTGTAACGGGATGCAACGCTTGCGACAGGCTGCGCACCTTGTCGAGTGCCGACTGTGCGATCTCCGACACCTCCAGTAGATCGACCCGCAGGGGCGACCCTTCGGGAGCCTGCCTGCCGGCCCGTCGCAACATGGATCCCACCGCCGTCAGGATTTGCCCGAACTCGTCGTGCAGTTCGCGCGAGATGTGCAGCAAAGTCGACTCCTGGGTGGCGATCAGCTTCTGCGCGAGTTCGCTGCGCTGCTCGGAAAGGTTCGATATGTGGCTGAACAGCCGGCGGATCAAACGGATGAGATACACGCTGGTCAGCACGATGGCAATCAGCGTGGCGACTAGAAACAGGTAAACCTGGCGTTGCACGCGGTTGTAGATTTGTTCGATTTGCTTGACCGCCTGCTGCTCGCTTTCGTTGTTGGCCACCAGCAAGCGGGCAACTGCCGTGCTCAGTGCTGCCACTCGCGGCTGCAACGAATCGCGAATCTGGCTTCTCGCCTCCGCCTCCTTTTCCTCGCTCGCCAGGGCAAAGATGCGATCGGACGCAACCCAGAATTGTGCTAAAGAGTCCTCCAGATATTGCCGCTGCTCGGGAGTCCGGTGTGCCACCGATAGGTTCTCCTCCAACCGCAGGGCGTCGTTCAAGTCAGCCTGCACGCGCCGAAACTGTGCGGCCCACGCCTTTAAAGGATAGGGCTCAGTGACGTCGAGCATGTCACGCAAGCCCAAGCCGAGCGAGTTGAGATCGTTCTGAATGCGCAAGAGTTGGAGGGAATCCCTACGGCTTCGGTCAATAACGTCACGCTGCAACTTTCGCAGCCCAGAGATCTGATAGGTGATGTACGCCGTGTAGGAAGCTACGGCCGCAAGCGTAATCACCAGTCCAAGCAGGAGAGCTACGGTCGGCGATCGCTTCAATCTAAGGCGCTGTGCCACGCCTCGAGGATACAACGCGGGCAGCGCGAGACCCAGCAGATTCAGCCCTGTGCGTTGCCAAAGCTCAGCGGGGGCGCTACAAATCCAAATTCATGGTCGATGACGGAGGCGACCGCCAAGGCGACCTCGTCCTCGAACGGACGGGCGATGACCTGCACTGCAATCGGCAATCCCTCTGGCGAACGTCCCACAGGCACTACGGCTGCGGGCGCTGCCAGCACATTGAACCATTGCGTGTAGCGCATCACATCGAGATACTCAACTTCCCGGCCATCCACCTTCCACTTGCGCTCGCCATGTCGAAAGGCGGGAATCGAACATGCCGGACAGAGCAGCACGGGATATTCCTGCATCTGTCGCAGCAGCTTGCCGCGAACCACATCGCACTCAGCCCACGCATTCAACAGCTCGTCGGCGGTCAGCGGCGGCTCAGAATGCGCGATTTGCAGAAACTCGCGCAGGATTGGGCTCAGGTCCGGCGTCGCGGTCCTTGACCAGCGAATCCACAAACATCGCACCGCAACGGACAAAGAACGTCCACCAGAGTTTTCGCGCTTGCTCCAACCCCTTCGGCCGAAATGGTTTGACCTCGAAGCCTTGCTTTTGCAGCGCTCGAACTGCGACTTGCACGGCTTGCCTCGTCTCTGGCGTCACCGGCGTTAAACCGTCATCTTCGAAATAGCCGATGCGCAGCGCTTTCGCGTCAGAGAGCGATATCTGACGATGTGGGATAGGCGGACTGACGGGGTCAGCAGCATCCTGGCCGGAGAGTACCTGGAACAGCATGGTCACATCGTCCATGGTGCGCGCCATCGGTCCAATCGCGCCCAGAATCGAGAACGGACCCACGCATCCCGGCAAGTGACCGATTCCCGGAATTCGTCCCGGTGTCGGCTTCAGCGAACAGATGCCGGTGAAGTGTGCGGGCACACGGACCGAACCTCCGCTGTCGCTGCCCAGGCCGCCTGCAGACAGCCCTGCGGCGATTGCCGCCGACTCGCCGCCGCTCGAGCCGCCGGGAGTATAGTCCAGGTTCCACGGATTGTTGGTGCGGCCGTAGAGTCGGTTGTCGGTCTCGTACGCCATCAGAAATTCCGGGCTATTGGTGATGCCGAGGATATTCGCGCCCGCCTTGCGCAACCGCGAAACCACGGTGGCGTCTTCCGTCGGCACATCTCCCCAGTTGACCAGGCTGCCAATTTCGCAGCGAAGCCCAGCGACTGAAATCGATCCCTTTACGGTGACCGGCAATCCGAACAGCGAACCACGAGGCTGTTCGGAACGCTCCGCCGCGCGCGTCTGCTGGCGGATACGCTCGGCATCAAAGTCGACCAGCGCATTCAGCCGGGGATTCAGCCGTTCGACTTGGGCGATGTACTCATTAGCAAGTTCCAAAGGCGAGATTTTTGATTCTCGAAGCAAGGCCAGTAACTCGACCGCAGACTGCTGAGTGACCGGCTTCATGGGGTAGCGCCTTTGTGTTTTGCAGGCGCCTTCGAAGCCGCTTCTGCCGGCGCTTTTCCGTAGAGCCGCTGCTGCACAATGCCAGTGCCCTCGCGAACGGTAATGGTCTGGCCCGCCGCGACCTTCGACAGGTGATCCACCTGCCCGCTCGGCCAACGCAACTCCACGTCGTCTACCTGTTGGCGCTTTCCCAATCCGAACGTCAGCACCAGTTCACTCGCGGAAAGATAGCCGGAGCCGCTGCGTAGCGTGAGCGACTGCTTCTCGCCGCCGGCATTCACCGTTACCACGGTGCCGATGCCGTCGCGATTGGAACGTGTTCCCGCCAGCTTGATTCGCAGGCTGTGATTGGTTACGCCTTCGTTGCGAAACAGCACAGCCGGGCCACCGTTGGTGGTCATCAGGATGTCGAGGTCGCCATCGTTATCGATGTCCGCATACGCCGCCGAGCGTCCCACCCGCGGAACGCCAAGGTCGGGGCCCACCGACTTAGTACTCTCCACAAAGTTGCCGCCACCCTGATTGTGAAACAGGTGCGGAGACTGCGCGAACTTCACGCGTTTCTGAATGCGCTCAATTCCGTTCTCGATATGGCCGTTGGCAACGAAGATGTCCAGCCATCCGTCGAGATCGTAGTCGAAGAAGAAGCAAGCGAATCCGAGGGTGAGCAGGCTGTTGCGGCCGACCTCCGAGCGCGGCGCTTCATCGACAAACAGGCCATTCCCCTCGTTGTGGTACAAGGCCATCATCTGGTTGGAGAAATTTCCGATGATAATGCTCGGCCTTCCCGAGCGGTCGTAATCCGCCGCGTCGACCCCCATGCCCGCGCGGGCTACGCCGTCTTCGCTGAAGGCAATTCCCGCAGAGACGGCCGACTCCGTAAAGGTACCCTTGCCAGTGTTGATGTAAAGTTTGTTCGGCTGGGTATCGTTGGCCACTACGATGTCGGGCCAGCCATCGCCGTTGGCGTCGAGTATCGCCAAGCCCCAGCGACTTGGAAGTGTTGTCGAGAAGGCCGGCTTTAGCAGTCGCGTCCTCAAACTTGCCGTTGCCGAGATTGTGCCACAAGCGTAGCGATGCTCCCTTGTACGATTCCGGCGTGCAGTACGATTTGGTCCTGCCATCGAGGGTGCAGTAGATGTCGCTTTGTGGACTCCATTGCACATAGTTGGCCACCACCAGGTCGAGCTTGCCGTCGCGGTCGTAGTCCACCCAAGCCGCGCTGGTGCTGAATTCATTCGGTCCCCACAGGCCCGCCGCCCGAGTGACATCGGTAAACGTACCGTTTCCGTTGTTGTGGAAGAGATGGCTCTGGCCGAGCGCGGTGACAAAAATGTCGTCGAAGCCGTCGTTGTCGTAATCACCCACCGCAACGCCAAGACCGTACATGCTGACTGCCAGTCCCGCCTTCGCGGTGACATCGGTAAATGTCCCGTTGCGGTTGTTGTGGTAGAGCTTCAGCGTCGAGGGCTTCCCGGACGGGCTCCAGTCCTCGCCGTTAACCAGCAGGATGTCAGGGTAGCCATCGTTGTCATAGTCGATGAAGGCGCATCCCGGCCCCATCGTCTCGGGCAGCCACTTCTTTCCGGTGGCGCCGTTGTTGTGGACGAAGTTGATGCCCGCCTGCTTGGTAATGTCGCGAAAGCGCACTTGCGCATCCGCCGTCCAGACGAACAAAACGCTAACCAGCAGAATCAGTACGATCGGTTTCTTCGAAGTCATGAAATCGTTTAGCGGCCTCCGCCGGCAATGGCTACTTCATGCGAGAGCTTGGTAACGGGCGCGACCTTGGCCAGTGGCGCGGACACATGTTCGTGGATGGATTGGCGTTCGTTGTTGTCTTCCGGATGTAGCCGTCGATAGGGGCCAGTGATGGTTTGCGCAGACTCGTCTGCCTTGAAGCGCAGATACCGCTTCTGATATTCGTCCGCTTGTTGGAGATCACCGACTCCCCGATAGCAAAGCATCATGTTGTAATTCGCCTGCAGGTCTTCGGGATCGACAGCCAGGGTCTCCCGCAGCTGCACCATGGCGTCGTTGTACTTGTGTTGCAGAAACAGGATCCGCCCCATCTCATTGCGCACCACGCGATCCTTGGGATATTGCGCCGCTGCTTTCTGCAGATGTTGAAGAGCGGCGTCATAGTCGCCATCAGTGCGCAGGACGCGGGCATAGAAAAAGTTAGCTCGCGCGAGATCAGGGTTGAGCGAGAGCGCCCGCTGCAGCACGACGCGGGCGCGTTCCATGTCGCCTTCCTGCACGGCCACGCGTCCCAGGTTCACCCAGCCATCAGGATTTGCCGGGTCCGCCTCGGTGACGTGCTGGAATGCCGCGGCCGCACCCTTCAAGTCGCCCTGCAAAAATAATCCGATGCCATAATCGTTCCAGCGCTGCCACTCCGCCTTTTCCGTCACCACCTTCGGAGACTCAGCCGCCGCTCCCTTAGGAAGCACCCGCAGTTCGACCGAGTCTTCGGCCAGGGCGACGATGGGAAGATCAGGAACTTGCTTCACCTTTCCGGAGACGGTGGAGGTATCGCCGTCGAAGGTGAACTGACGATCGTCATAGCTGGCCGTTGTCCGCGGCCCGCTGGGCCCTTGTTTCGATTGTCCGGCGTAAGAGAAGTGCGTGTTCCACCAGGAGAACTTGCGATAGCACATACGCGCGGTGAGGGTGATTTTGTCGCCCGCGTTCGGGGGAATCTTCAGACGGTAATGAATGGTGTCGGCCGCACCCGGAGGGATCAGGTGAACATACACCACTGCGCGTGTCGCCCACGCATTGCGTTTGTTGATGGGATTGCCATGCTCATCTACCTGCAGTGAGCGGTAGAAATGCGCACCGGGATCGACTGGTCCTTTGCCGTCATCGGCCACGTTGCCGCTCCAGAAGATGGTTTGGCCTTTGTCATCGACAGCCTTCAGTTCCACCCAGGTGTCGAAGGCGTCAACGGTTCCGCCGGGGAAGAAGTGACCGACCTTGCGGGTGCGCACCACCACATCGACACGAACGCTATCGCCGCGACGCACGGCGGGATTCACCTTGTTCAGCGGAGCGGTCACCGGCGCGGCCGATCCGGTAGATTCGCCCGTGGCCGGCATCTCGGCCTCTTCGCCAACCGCGAAGGTGGTCTGCAGCTCAGGACGCTGGGTCGCCGCGACGGCTTCCTTCGCCGCTGCTGTCGACAGCGCGAAGATGTCGATCGACACCACTCCGCTCTTCAGGAAGTTTTGCACCAGGTCCATCTGATGCTGGTCCTGATTGGCGAACGGCAGCGCGGTGTTGGCTGCGGGAAACGCATGCGAATGGACCTTGCCGGCTACGTTGCCGAGGTCCTGAGAATTGGTCAGCGGCATGTGGCAATCCTGGCAGCCCTGCGGCTTCGGCGGATAGTAGAACGACCGCGCACCCAGGCCAGAAACGCCGCTCGCCTGCCAGTTGTCGTACTCGTTGAATCCGCGGAACCAGCGATAGTTGTTCACCGGCACGTCGAGGTGGACTTTGTGGCACGAAGAGCAAAACTCCGGCGTCTGCTCGCGCATGAAAGGCTTCAGGAACACACGCCGATGCGGTTCGGGATTGAGCTTTACGCTGAAATCATGCACCCAGCGAATGAGAGGGTTCTTGCTGGCCGCAAGTTCGTGCATCTCCGGGTAGTCGAGCACGAAGTCGCCCTGGCCCATGGTGCTCTTCACTTTGACGATGGAGTGGCACATCATGCAGCCGAGCCCGGCCTGGGTCTCCGGACGGTCCATAATCTGCTTAATAGGCGTGTCCATCATGCCGCTGTAGAGGAGCGCCGGGTCATGACAACCGGCGCACCACCTCGAAGGCCGCGTGCCCTCGACGTCCTGCATGTACTCGACACTCTTGCGATACCACTGATTGTTGAAGGAAGAAAAATGGTGCGCCGAACTTTGCCATTGCTTGTAGATATCCTGATGGCAGCGTTGGCAAGCGTCGGACTCCATGAAGTATTTCGACGGAATCTTGCGATGCCCGGCGACCTGCGCGGAACTGGGGAAGAAAGGGCCTTGCGCTCCATCGCCTTCAGAATTCATGGAGAGCGGCGCCGTGGCCGGGTTGTTGATGACGAAGCGCTTGCTCCATGAGCCGCGCGCATATGCGGCGCCAACCGAGACCACGACTGCAACAGCTAACACTCCTGCGGAGATTCTCCACAGGTTGCGTGGTGGAACTTGGCGCTGGCTGAAGTACCAGGCAGCCAGCAGTACCACCGCGATGCCACTCACCAGGATGTGGGCGTACATCAGGTTCCAATGCACGTGCGCCGTCCCGGTATAGATAAGTGTGAGACCGAGGACTGATCCGGCAGCAAGAACCAAGGCACCTAGCTTTAACAGCGCCGGGCCCCGCAATGGGTCGCGCAAAAGCCACAAACCTGCAACGCAGAAGGCCACGCCGAGTCCAACATGAAACAGCACTGCGGCCACGTAGAACAAGTTCGCCGCCGGCCACGCGTAAAGATAGATCGCCGAAACCGTCAGCGCCGCGATTGCGAGCTGGACAAACTTCTTCACGGCTGCTCACCTAACCCTGAAGACGTCGACTGCGCCTGCGGAGGCGTAAGCGGTTGAGGGTCGATGCGCCGCGGCCCATAGTGGAAGCTATAGCCGGTTGCAGTGGCCGATCCGCGCTGAAACCGGTCATTCCAGTCGAGACGATATCCGGTCGCGGCAGTGTCCGTAGGATAGTGCTGCGCCTCCGGATACGGGTATGCCGTCATCCCATGAAACGGCATGTCCGCAACCGTGAACGGAGTGGCTTCGTAGAAGTCCATGTCCTTCACGAATCCGTTGGCGTAGAAGAAATAGTCGCGCGTCCATCCGGGCGAAAGCGGCGGCAACGGCGCGGCACTGAACTCGGCATCGATGTCTTCGCCGGTGCCGAAGATAACGAACTGTTCATCAACGTGCTGCAGCAGCGAAGTCACGTCGCCGTAGCGGGTGTAACTTCCGCGAAATTGCGAGAACGGTCCGGTGATACTGGCTTGATCGTAATAGTAGGTCAGGTCGCCAGGGACTTTGCCTTCCACTTGTCTGGGATAGCCGCGGAACGCCAGAGTCGCAGAGGCCAGTGGCAACTCGGTCGTCCGAATGCGATTGGGCTGCTCGGGCCCGTTGTCCACCAATATCTGGTCCCAATAGATCTGCAGATTGGTTGTAATGCGAATGCGCCGCGTCCCAGGCGGCAGCTTGCCGGTCAGATCGACGACGATGGTTCGCGGCAGGCCGGCGGGAAATCCCATGTCGTCGAGCACACGCTTCCAAGTGCCGTCCGGCATCTGCGCTTCAACGTACGGCGAAATGGGTTGCAGCCCCGCCTGCCAGGCGGCGTACATTGAGGTCGCACTAAAGTACTCGATGAACCCGTGTAAGAACAATCGCAACGGATTCTGCGGCGTCCATGTGCCCAAGTCGAGCGTCAGCGAATGCATGTTGGCAAAGCCGGCGAAGGAAAGATTGGTGAAGTCCTGCACATACTGATGGTCGCGCGCACTCAGCAGCGTGATCACATCATGGCCGTGGTCGTCCCACGCGCCTGCGGGTGCGTGGGGCTTAGATGTGAGCACAGGCGCACCCGAGGCGAAGGGGGGATCATCGAGGAAGCGCTCGTCGGGATAGACGTCGGTACCCACAGGATGGTCAACCGCGACCAGACGAAGCTGATCGATAAAGTTGACCTCTTCCATGGGCTCGCCGAAGCGGACGCTGAAATAGCCTTCGCGCGCTTTGAGTCGCGAGCCGTCAACTTTGATCCATTCGTCAGGATCGGCGGTATTCTTCGCCGTCGGCGAAATCCAATGGCCGATAACTCCCGCGCCGATTACGTCCGAGATGAATTCGTACTTTTCGCCGTTCCAGACAAATAACGTGGGGCATGAACTGCCGCGCCGATCGATCTCAGTAAACGTCACCGGTTTGGCGGCGATTTCGATTTCGTCCTGCAGGACCCCAGTCGGCCACAGCATGCGCACGATGTCGGCGTGGTCGGCGCTGCCCAGACCTGCCAGAATTTCCGGCGGACCCTGGCTTGCATAACCCACAGCCCCGGCAACTTCCCACTTCTGCCAAAGCGTGCCGGCAAACACCTCGACCTTGGTTCCTAATCCCGTCTTGTTGTCGGCCAGTCCCTTGAACTTGAGCAGTAGCGCATGGTTCTTGTTGCCGCCATCATTGCGCAGGATTATGGGATCGCTGCCAAGCTGAGAAACCACGAGATCGGAATCATTATCGCCATCCACGTCAGCCGCGATAAGCGAGCGCGGGTTAGTGAGCTTGATTTTGTCCAGCCCGAGTTTGACGCTGACATCTTCGAAGCCCTGCTCGCCTAGGTTGCGCAGCATCCGCAACTCTGGACCGGGAGCGGTCTCGATGATTACCGCCAGGTCGATCCAGCCGTCATTGTCGAAGTCGATGGCAGTCAGGCCCCAGCCGCGCGTCGCATCACTGATGGGCAAAGACACACGCTCGAAGCGCTTGCCGTCCACGTTGCGCCACAGCGTAACGCCGGGCGCTCCCGCGTGGGTCAGCGCAACATCCATCCAACCATCTTTGTTGAAGTCGAAGACGTAGACGCCAACCGTGGGAGGAAGTCCCGGCACATCATACAGAGGCGACGCTTTGAAATGACCCTCGCGCGGATTGAGGTAAAGCGTCGGCGCACTGCCCGAACCTGTCACAACCAGATCGACCGCGCGATCGTTGTTAATGTCGGAGAGCACCGAGCTGGTGGTGGGGCCCTCACCGCCCAGACCTGCTTCAGCCGTCCAGTTGGTGAAGGTACCGTTGCCATTGTTGCGCCACAGTACGTTGCTGACTGACGCCCCGTGCGCACTCATTGACTGACCTGTAACGAACAAGTCCAGATCGCCATCGTGATCGTAATCAACAAAGGTCAGACCGGCAGGATGATTGACAGGCAGAATTCCGGCCGACTTGGTTACATCCGCGAACTTGCCGGCACCGAGATTCCGAAAGAGCAGCACGCGGTCGCTTAGCGCGACGGCAAGATCGTCACGGCCATCGTTGTCGAAATCGCCAACCGCGCATGTCATGCCGGTGCCGCTGGCGTCGAGACCGGTCTGCTGTGGGGGAAGCTCGCTCCATTTGCCATTGCCCGCATCGTGATACACACGGATCGCGTGTTCGCCTTCGCCCATAGCAACCAAGTCGAAATGGCCATCGCCAGTCGCATCCAACATACAGATGCCAGCGCCTGCCTGGTTCTTAGTCTCTGCGGCAGCGACTGCGTGGCCGATTGGCTGGGCCACGAACGTCACCGGGATCATCGGCCCCACCTTCGGTTCCTGAGTAATGATTACCTGTGCCGTCGAATAGCGGCCTTGTTCGCCGTACGTAAGCGTCATCGGCGAAGAGAGATTAGCCTTGGTCAGGTGCTCGAAGGTTTGCAGATGCTCGCGCGCAGCGTCGGCGTTACCAGAGCGTTGAAGAGCGCGGGCCAACCCAAACTGCGCCGACGCATGTAGCGGTTGCAGACGCAGTACGGCTTCAAACTGCGCAATCGCTTCCGGATATTGCTGCAGCTGCGAATACATCGTGCCGAGGAAATAGTGGGTGTCGGGATCGTTGGGATCGATTTTCAGTACGCGCTGAAATGCTTCGATTGCCTCGCCCGGTTTGCCTTCACTGCGCCGGAGCAGGCCGAGGTTATACCAGGCTCGTGGGTTGGAAGGCTCTTTGGCTGCTGCATCGGTGAGCGCCGCCTCTGCTTCGGGCAGCTTCTGCAGGTTCAGTAGCGCGATTCCTTTATTCAGCTCGGCAGCTGTAAGGTTGGGGTCAGCCTTCAACGCCTGCTCAAACTCTTCCACTGCTTTGTCCATGCGCTGCTGGTTCATATAGGCGACGCCGAGATTGTTCAGCTTGGCAGCATTGGCAGAATCCGCGGAGGTGCTTGGCCATGCGCTCATCGAAACCAAAACGACGAGCATGACCGGCACAAGACGGCGCAGGGATCCGAGCATGTGAAAATTCTCCTCGAGTGGGCAGATGGCGTGGCGATTATAGCCACCGCAATCTCCCCTGCCGCCCCTCCGTTCCGACCGACGCATACCCGTTTGCGCCGCAGGAAAATCTTTGGTCAAAGCGTTCTCTTTCCGGAACAAGAGTTTTCCCGCCGGACAACAAGGCCGGCATAGAACGCAACATCCGCGGGTCTATCCCGACTTCAATAGCAACAAGAAGAACCCCAAGCTGAGCCCGGCCAACCCGGCTCGAAACGCTTCACACCCCACGTTCCCGACAAGAGAACAGCTCAATGGCGACAACCCTATAGTCTTGATTCGGCAAGCGCAATAATCCAAAAATACTAGCTGGAATGTGAAAGTCGATAGCGACGCTTCTGCTACGGGGTCATTCTTCCCAGAGAGAGGTAATGTTGCGAGGGAACGCCGAAGGCATCGGCCACGCGATTGAAGAAGGCAAACATCGCGATGATGTAGACCGCCTCGGAGATTTGATCCTCGGTCCAGCCGTGGCCGCGCAGTTTCGCCACATCCTCAAGCGTCGATCGGGAGGAAGCATTGGTGATCAGTTCCGTGTACTGCATCAAGGCGTACTCTGCGGGCGTCAGCTTCGCCTCGTCGAGTTTGCCCTCCAGCATTGCGGCAACGCACTGTTCGTCGGCTCCCTGAACACGCAGGAAGTAAGCGTGACTGTCCAGTCAATAAGGGCAGCGGTTGAGGTAGGAGACATAGCTGGCGATCATCTCCTTGTGGCGGCGGGAGAGATGACCCTCCGAAAAATGTACGGTGTTGGAAAAGTCTACGACCTGGCGCAGGAAATCGGGACGACTGCCGAAGCACTTGATGATGCCCGGCACCTGTTGCCTGCCGGAACCGGCACGCCAATAATCGTAGGCGGCCGCCGTGTCTCCGGTCGCTTCGGCATCCTCGATGATGCGAATCTTGGTTGGGGCGGTCGACGCTTGCGAAGCCATGTTCCCGCTGCCGTTAGGATCTTTCTTGTCCATCGTGTTCCCTGTCGTTTAGGTCGAGCAGTTACGGGTTTTGTTGCGGTGACGGCAGCTTTGAAAGGGCACGGCTTCAGCCTGCCGTGTCATGGCTTTGAGAGTCGGGCTTCAGCCCCTGAGGAGAACTCGCACTTCCTCTCAACCAAGTCCTTCAGTGGTTAAAACCACGATAATGATGTGTCTTTACGGCACGGCTGAAGCCGTGCCCCTTCAAACCATCAGGACCTCACAACCAAGGCATCCTGCTCGATCGAAACCGAAGCCTGCTACACGAAACCGTCCCGAACTTCGATGATATGATAACCGGAATTCCTCATGCGAATGCCGTCCAAGCACACTCTGCTAGTTGTTGCAGTTGTTCTCCTCTGCGGTTATGCGGGCTTCCTTCTTTTTATCAATTGGTCGATGCACCAGCCGCCCGAGACCTTCGGTCGTGTCATGTCGAAGATGCCCATGCCGGCATACTTTGTCATCCCATTCGAAACTTTTTGGACGCGCGCCCGCGCGGGCACGGTTCACCCGGGGGACACTGCTCCCGACTTCCAGTTGCCAACTCTCGACCATAAGAGCGAGGTGCAGCTCTCGTCGTTCCGCGGCAAGCAGCCGGTAGTGCTCGTTTTCGGCAGCTACACTTGACCGCCCTTCCGGCGGGAGGTTCCCGCCCTCAACAAGCTCTACGAGCAGTATGGAAACCGGGTGGCGTTCTACGCGGTGTACATCACGGAAGCGCATCCCAGCGATGTCTGGCAAATGCAAAGCAACGTGCGCGACTCGGTGGTTTTTGCCAGCCCCAGGGATGAAGAGGAGCGCACCAATATAGCCGGCGCGTGCGTGCGTAAACTGGGCATCAAGTTTCCGGCGCTCATTGACGGCTTCGACAATCGCACCGAGGCCGCATACACCGGCTGGCCGGACCGCATCTATCTCATCGACCGCGATGGCAAGGTGGCATTCAAAACCAAGCCCGGTCCATTTGGCTTCAAGCCCGACCAGCTTCAAGCCGCACTCGACAAACTGCCGGCGTCCTAGTCGGTTTCCAGGGTGTAAGCCTTCCCCGGTGAATCGGAACTCCATCTTTAGCAGTTCCGAATCCGCTTGTTCCACCGCAACTTCGACACTTGAGGACCCACACAGATATGACGTCCGGGACCAAGGAATTCGGAAGACATTCGCACAGCCGTCCATGCAGAAATGCAATAAATCTCCGGCTTTTCTACTGCGCATGGGGTGGTGGCGAGATACAATTTCGGCTGATCTCTACATCTAAGTTGCAAAGGTGAGCATGGCAATCGGAACGCAGCAGAACGTGAGTACCATCAGCGCCCCGGATACCGGCAAGAACTACCGCGGGCCATTGGCGATGGTGACCACCCTCTTCTTCATGTGGGGATTTCTCACCTGTTTGAACGACATCCTGATACCGCATCTCAAGGCGATCTTCGATCTCGACTACGCCCAGGTAATGCTGGTGCAGTTGGCCTTCTTCGGTGCGTATGCGGTGTTTTCCATCCCGGTGGGGTTCATCATCGAGCGCATCGGCTACCAGTGGATGATGGTGGCTGGACTTTTGATTATGGGACTCGGCGCCGTGTTATTTGTACCGGCAGCCAGTGCTCCATCGTTCCCGCTTTTCCTGGCGGCACTCATTATCCTGGCGGCGGGAATTACTGCGTTACAGGTTTCCGCCAATCCCTATGTTGCACTGCTCGGCCCGGCGAAAACAGCCTCCAGCCGCCTTACGCTGACGCAGGCTTTTAACTCCTTCGGTACGTTTATTGCGCCGCTGTTTGGCGGCATCCTGATTCTGGCCACTGCTCCCAAAGCGGCGGCAGAGATCGCAGCCATGAACCCTGCCATGCTGCATGCCTACCGTGTGGAACAGGCTTCGTCGGTGAAATTGCCTTACATCATGATCGCGGTTGCGTTGGTGTTGCTGGCCGTGGTCATCGGCAAGTTCAATCTGCCGCATATTCCCGAGGCTGAAGGTGGCCATGCCGTGGAAGCCGGAGCGCACGACAGCATCTGGAGGCACCGCAACCTGGTTCTGGGAGCGATTGGCATCTTCGCCTACGTAGGGGCTGAAGTGGCGATCGGCAGCTTCCTGGTCAACTACATGCACGAGCCCAACATCGGAAACCTGAATCTCGAAACGGCTGCGAAATTCCTTACCGTGTATTGGGGCGGGGCCATGGTCGGACGCTTTCTCGGATCGGCGGTCTTGCAAAGGATACCGGCGCGCGTGGTGCTCGGCTTTAACGCCCTCACGTGCGCGTTTCTGGTCTGCCTGTCAATGCTGACTAACGGCTATTTCGCGATGGGCAGCATCCTGCTGGTCGGCTTCTTCAACTCGATTATGTTTCCCGACCATTTTTACGTTGGGCATTGAGGGCGTGGGGCCGCTGACTGGTGAAGGTTCGGGACTGCTCAATACAGCCATCGTAGGCGGGGCCGTAATACCGCTAGCGCAAGGCTTCATTGCCGACCGAATTGGGATCCACCACGCATTTATCCTGCCGGTGATCTGCTATCTGTACATTTTGTTCTTCGCGGCGAAAGGACAACCAAGACGGCAGATGGCCGCCCTTGCGGCTCAGTAGTCAGGCCGCCCTTGATGTGAGAGGTGAAAGCCCCGGCTTGGAACCGGGGCTTTCTGTTGTCGCTAGGGCGTCGATCCTCGAGTAAACGTACTCAGGACTGGCCCGGACGTGTTGGGTAGCAAAACAAACTTCTGCGGCGAGACTGAATAGGTAATGCCCGCCGGACTTCCGTTCAATGTCAGTACGCCTCTTCCGGTACCGTCGATTGTGTAAGTGCCCGTGGGCTGGCTCGAGCCGGGTCCACTTGGACCACTGCTACTAAGGGAGAAGGTGATATCGCCCATCGGGCTGTGGCCGTCCCCTGACGCCGCGCCCGCTGTATTGGTTATCGACGCAAGCACGGGCGTGCCCGTACCTCCGAGGTACTGCCCAATGATCGACACGTTACTAAAGGGTGGACTGGATTGCGCGTCCAGAATTCCCGATGTGACCAGGCTGTCGGTGCCAACCACAAACGCCTGGTTCTGGCCGACCAGATAGAGGATTGGTGGGTTGGTCTGGAAGCTCGACGACAGAGTTACGCGCCCGTTCGCAGCCACACTATAGGTCCCGGAGCTGGAGAACTGGTTGAGTGTCCCGCCGTCGTTCTGGTCGATGCTGACGCTGCCATTGCCTGCCCCGTCGGTTGTGAGCAGCCCAGCCTCAGCCTCAGAGACAGGACTTCCACCGACCAGGTCCGTTCCACTGAATTCAATTACTGCCACCCCATTCAGCGACGAGCTGCTGAATCCACCTTGAGGGGTGTGCTGCTGCGCTATCGACCACAGCGTCAGGCTGGCCGAGTTGATGGGATCGGTTGAAACCATGACGATCTGTACCGAAGAAACAACATAGAAAGCATAGTTGCGCACGGATCCGCCAGTGATGGTAAGTGTTGCCGTACCACGGCCGGTATGGGAATCCACCGCGGCGGTAAATTGCCCGGCAGTGAAAGTTGCGGTGGACGGGACCCCGTTGTCATCGGTGTCCACTATGCCGCTCACCAGGTTGAGGACCTGACCGCTTACAGCCGTGGTGAAGGCCCCAGCCCCGGCAACACGCTTCGATGAGGGGTCAACGCCGGAATAACCAAACGCATAGTTACCAGCCAGGGAGGCGAGGTTGAAGTTCAGCGAGTTCTGCACCAGGATTGTGCCGGAGCCATACGAGTTCGGATGGGCGGGGTCTCTCTGGATGAGGTACCCATTGCGTGAGGTGCCGGAGATCCCCTTGTTCGAGATCGCCACCGAGAAGACATAGGTCTGCGGAGTAGTTACCAGTGTCATGGTGCCCACGCCGTTCGCTTGAATAGAGTATGTTCCCGTCAGAGACAGCTGTTGTTGCGGTCCGCCCGTGCTGCTGTTGCTATCCAGCACACCGCTGGTAATGTTGCCCATCCCATCCGCGATGAAGCTACCGGCGATAAACACTGGACTTCCGTTGTTGTAGCCATTAAACGAGAAGGCATAAGGCCCACTTAGTGCGGCATTCGTGACGGCGCCATTGATCTCGATGCTCAGTGGCGCGGCAGACATCACAGGCGGCGACGAGGAGTCCGTCACCTGTACTGTGAAACTCGAACCTCCCGCCTCATCTGGAGTTCCCAAAATCACGCCTGTGCCGGGATCGAGGGTCAAGTGGTGAGGCAGCGTTCCATAGATGACGCTCCACGTATAAGGTGGCGTTCCGCCACTGGCGCCGAGTGTGGCTTCGTATGGGACATCTACGGTGCCCGGTGGCAACTGGTTGGTTGTAATGACCAAGCCACCCGTCTGGATAGTAATACTCAGTGCAGCAGTATTGATATTCTGTGCTGTGTCGCCCACCTGCACAGTAAAGTTGTACAACCCGCCGGTTGTGGGTATTCCCGAGATCACTCCGCCCGAGCTTAATCCCAGTCCCGGCGGCAAACTGCCGCCTATCACGATCCAGTTGTAAGGCGGTTCTCCGCCAGTTGCTCCTAGTGTGGCGCTGTAAGGAGTACTAATCGTCCCGTCTGGCAATGATGTCGTGGTAACGGTCAACGTTGGGAGAGGCGCGAAGTAGCTGGAGAGGTCCAGAACTAACTGCGTCAGGCTGGATGCGTAAGCGTTGATTTTACCATCGCTGGTGGGCACGATGGCCATGTTGTTCGTGATGAATCCATCGGCAGCGTTCAAAGTAGAAGCTAGCGGTTGGTCCACACCATCCGGCCATAACGTGAGATAGCCCAAGGATCCAACCGGAACGACGGTTGCGTTCATGACATAAGCCTGCGCCAGTGAAGATGGCATGCAAGGGCTGCCTTCTACATCGATCAACAGCGTTCCCATGAACGGCATCCCGTCGCCAACCCTGCGGGTGTCAATCACCCGGCAGGGGTTGGTCAGCGGGTAAAGGGCAAGTCCGCCGGTTCCCGGTACCGCGAAGTAGCCGTTGACATCAATGACCAGATTGGTGTCGTTCTGCGGAAATACCGAAATGTCTCCGCCCGTACCAGCGACGACGATGGCGGCGTTGGCTACGATGGTCCCCGTGGGGTCGTTGAGAGTGGAAACCACAGGCTGATCACTGCCAGCCGGCCATGCCGTCAAGTAACCCAACGGCGCCGGCGGTACGGCGGTGAAGTTTAGCGAATAGGCCATTGCGGTTGTTGGCACAGAGCAGAGGTTTTGAACCTGGAAATTCTGCGTGGTTCCACCCGGAATTGGGCCACTTCCACCATACATCGGCCGCGTGTCGGCAATTCGACAAGGTGTCAAGGGATAGAAAGCCAGAGCGGTGTCAATGGCGGGCACAAAATAGCCGTCAATGTCGAGGACTACATTGGTCGTGTTCTGGACGAACACGCTGACCGCTCCGCCGGTACCAGCTACCACGATGGCCGCGTTGGCTTTGACCCGGCCATCCACGGAATTCAACGTTGACACCACAGGCTGGGACTGTCCGGCAGGCCAAATTGTCAGGTATCCCAGGAAACCCTCCGGAACAACCGTCACATTCAAGGAATACGCCGCCGCCATAGAGAGATCGAGACCGGGACAGGCTTGCGCAAGCTGCGGAAGGGGGAATGTCTGGAAGGTGCCCCCCTGAATCGGGCCATTACCACCGTATTGCGGCCGCGTGTCGACCAGACGGCACGGTGTCGCGCTCATGAATTGCAGGTTGGTCTGGGCGTAAGCAATATGGCATGCTGCGATGCATAAAAAGACAAGAATAGACGTACGGATATAGCGGGTCATTCGCATAGAGTCCTCTGCAAAACCGTGATCTTGTGCCGGCGTTCGCGACGCGTAACCCTGTCTCGAATACCGGCTACGACCTAAGTGCTTTCTGGTCGGCCCCGATCCCGGACGTAGTTTTTGTTGGTAAATGCCGTGAACATACGCCTCACAGCATCGTGATGCAAGAGTGGATCACGATTTCAAAGTTGCATGTTCCCGAAAAGATACGGTCGGCCAAATTGGGCTTGGCGCAGCGGAGGTTGAGAACTCCACCTCGCAGAAACGGAAGGCACTTCCTTGGCGGTGTCAAGGTAAGACAACTGGAGCAGGCTCAGGAAGGAAACGAATCTTGCAGGTAAGCCAGGACGCGCAACACCTCGCCAGGATCGCGGCTGACATTAACATCCGTTACGTACACGAACCGGATGACGCCCTGAGGATCGACGATGAAGGTCGCGCGCTGGGCAACGCCAGCGTCTTGGTCCAGGATGCCCAACTCTCCGCACAACTCGCGTTTCAGGTCTGACAGCATGGGCAACGAAAGCTCCCTCAGCTCATCTTCCTCGGTTCGCCAGGCGTGATGAGCAAGTTCCGATTCAATGCTGCATCCTAGAAGTTGGGTTTGGCGTTGGCGAAACTCAGCTTCCAAAGCACCAAAGTCAACCATCTCGGCCAGCGAGAGCGGGGTGAAATCCTTCGGCCAAAAGAAGTACACCTTCCAATCGCCCGGATAATCTTCGTTGGTGATGGTACGGAAGGCTAGATCCTCCTCGGCGCCCACATTCGCGAGGAGACAAAAACAAGGAAATCTTTCGCCGACACCAAGCAAACTAACTCCTCCCCGGCAGGAACCCAAATCTGAGAATACAGGACAGGCCTGGCAAGCCCGGCAAGGCTGCCCGTTTCCGACGAACTGAGGCTTCTGTCGAATTCCCGCACTCATACTCCCGCGGAGATTTGCGCGGCGCTTGAACTACTACCAATGGTAGTAGGCATAGCGGCAGAGTAGCCTTGAAAATCCGAACCTCTCGGAAATACTCCGCGCTCCACAGGAAGAGTTATGACGCTGCCAAAATGGAATGCACCGCTTTTCAGAAGTGCTCTACTGACAATCTGCGTTCTCACGCTGCTTCCGTTTGTACTGCGGGCGCAGAATGCTACTGGTTCACTGCTCGGTGAAGTGCAGGACGCCAGCGGGGCCCGCGTCAAGTCTGCCACCGTCACCGTAACCGACAAGGGATCCGGCGTGACCCGCCAGGTTACAACCAACCATCGCGGAGAGTTTCGTGCCCCCAATCTACTGCCGGGAAACTACCACTTGGCCGTGAATGCAACAGGCTTCGCCGAGGCGACCGCGGACCTGACGATACAGGTCACTAGCGTGCGCGACGTGCTGGTAACGTTGCGACCCGCGCCCACAGAGCAGACGGTTAACGTGAAAGCGGAGCCATCTTCCATCACCACGCAGGAGCTTGACACCACGGACGCGGTCAATGGTGGCGTGGTTACCAATAAAGACTTGCAGGACATTCCTCTCGCCGCCCGTAGTTTCGCCAATATTGCCTACATGGTAGCCGGCACCGAGCCCGTCGAGCCTTCCGACCCCACAAAGGCGCGCATCACCGCGGTATCCACCGGCGGAAGCTCTGGTCTGAACAATCAGCTCACGGTTGATGGTATGGACAATTCGGACGACTATATCGGCGGCTTCCTGCAGAATTTTTCCCCTGATGTCATACGCGAATTTGCCGTGCAGACCTCGCAATCGAATGCCGACGTCGGCCGCACCACAGCCGCGGCGGTAATCATCGGCACCAAGAGCGGGACCAACCTCTGGCATGGGGACTTCGCGGTATTTGAACGCGCCGCCGCGCTCAATGCCCGCTTCCCCATCGAGAACCCGGCACCGCAGCCTAAGCAGCCGTTTTCGCGCCAGAACTACGTAGGAACCATCGGCGGGCCGATCGTGAAAGACAAGCTGTGGGTTTTCGCCGGCTTCGAAATGGTGAACGAGCACGCTAGCATTAACTACAGTCCGGACAGCTTGACCCAGTTCAACGCCCTGAACCAATTGGCCCAGGATGGGCTGATTCCGAACACGAGCTCGATTGGGGTGCCTCCGTACGTCCGGGTGCCCTTTCAGGATTACCTGGGCATGATGCGCTTCGACTGGGCGCAATCGCAAAACTCGCAGTGGTTCTTGCGTTATTCGCTGGATAACTACACCACCAACAACGGCCTGGTACAACAGGCAACACTGCCCTCCACGGGTGCGACGGAACACGCCAACTATCAGAATGGCGTTATCAGCAACACTTATACATTTAGCCCGTCCTGGGTAGGGACCCTGGCATTGGGTACCAGCTACCTGCATGGCACAGCCGATCGCAATCAATACCTCGGCTTTGCGCTGGCATTTCCATTCAGTTCCACGTCGAAGACCATCTCGGGTTTCGAAACCTATGGCGACAACCAGTTCGTTACCCCGATTACCGCATTTCCCGTCATTCGCAATCAGGAAAAATATGAGCTTCGCTACGACGTAAGCGGCTCAATAGGCAGACACGCGCCCAAGATCGGTATCGACTTCATCCACGAGCCGGTCCTGAGCGGGGCTTTCCCAGGTCAGGCGGAGACTCTATACGTTCTCACCCAGAATCCTACTTTTTATCTAACCAATCCCAGTCAGCTCACGGCGGAGCTGAATTGCCTGCCGCCCTTTGATGGCGCCAATTGCCAGACCACATCCACACCCGACGGCAACGGAAGTTTTTCGCAGAACGTGCAGCGGCTTGGGTTGTATGCCATGGATGCCTGGCGGGTCACGCCGGAGCTGACTATCAACTACGGTCTGCGCTGGGATACTACATTTGGATTGTTCCAGGCCTCAGGGGTGAATCAGTTCTACAATCCTGCGGTACAAACTATCCAGGGACTTCAGCTGCCGCTGAATACTGGAGTACCTCACGATTACCAGAAGGCGTTCGCTCCGCGTTTGGGCATTGCTTACAATCCCGACCGAATTGAAGACCTTGTCCTCCGGGCCGGCATCGGAATGTACTACAACGATCTGGCGCAGAACGGCTGGGCAACAGCTTTCCAGGCAGTGAACACGCCCTCGTTGTTTCAGCCCTGCACCAAGCCGGGCGATGCCGGCTGCCTTCCCGGTGCCGCCGACGGCGGCCAGGGCGCCTTGATTGATCCGAACTACCACACTCCTTACGCGCTCCATGTCAGCGGCGGGGTGCAATACCTATGGCACAAAAACTGGACGCTCAGCGCCGACTACGTTCACGAGGAGGGTATGCACGGCTACCGGCGGTATGAATACACTGCCGGGTACACACTATTCTCCCCATTGTTCGCCCCCGATATGGCCACTCAACAGGCCAATGTTCCCAACATCTCGGTGTTCAAATCGGACAATCGCTCCAGCTATAACGCGATGATGCTTCATCTGCAGGGCAATGTCAGCCGGCGCTTCAACCTGACTGCGAACTATGTGCTGTCGCGGGCCAAGACTTGGGGCTGCGTCCTGGGCGAACTGTGGGATTACGTGAATGGCGTGTGTAATCCGCTGAACCCGTTCGCTCCAGGCGACTATGGCCCATCGGGTGAAGATGTCACCAGCCGCTTCACTCTTGCCGGGGTCGTGTACATTCCTGGCGGGTTCGAGGTGTCAACGTTGTTCCAGGCTGAAACCGGCCGTCCTATCACGCTTACAACTCCGGTAGATGTGAACGGACTGGGCGATCCAACGAATGACCGCGCGGTCGTTAACGGTGTCCAGACGAATCTGGACCAGTTCCGCGGCACGCCGTATATTCAGCTGGACCTGCGCGTCACCCGGCCATTTCACATCGGGGACCGCTGGCAGATATTGCCGTTCGTGGAGTTCTTCAACCTATTCAATCGCAACAACCCGGGGGCAAACTATGTCACCGATATCTCGGCTCTGCCGACGCCGGTAAACAACCTCTATAACGCAACTGCTCTTTGCCCGACTCCCGCGTGCAACGTGCCCATCACCAGCCCGAATCAGTTGCTGGTTCCGGCCGGAGCGCTAGGTGATTTCTTTGGTCCCGGAACCACGGTGGGAATTCCGTTCGCAGCGCAGTTGGGAGTAAGGGTGACGTTCTAGGATGGATTGAAGGTCCTACAAAACATTCAGCCACAAAGAAGCCGACCGCATAGGGTCGGCTTCTAGTTCATGCTCGAACCGGCGGCGTTACTTCTTCAGGGTCATTACGTAGGTGGAAATGGCGCCTGCCTGGTCGGCGGTTAGGCCGGACATGGCCTTGCTGTGCGGCGCTTTCTTCGCGGATGCGCCGGTCGTTAGTAAATCGGCGACTTGCTGCTGGTTCAAGGCTGTCTTTTGCAGCGACGGACCGACTTTCCCTTCACCCATCGCACCGTGGCATGCGGCACACTTTGCCTTATAGAGGGCAGCTCCATCCTGGGCCCAAGCCATGCTCGACACCAATGTGAACGCAGCCAAAATCATCAAGTAGCGCTTCATAGAAACATGATCTCCTTAGTTTAGGAATAAAGAACTTCCGAAGCTCAAGCAGCCTTCGGCACCTGCACAACCTGCTTACGCAACCGTGACGTGAGAATGAACTCATTTCTCACATTCGCTGGTATTGTAGAGCGGATTGGACGACTTGTAATGACTTAATTGCGACCAACCGTAGCAGGGTGACGCACGTCATAGGCAAATTCTTCAAAGTACGATTGACTTTCGTCCGGGCGTGACAAGGAGACGGAAGAACTTCGCCGTTCTCTGGCTACGTGCTACCCTGCTTAGCCTCAGGAAGTCATAACCATGGCCCGACGTTTTCTCGCTGCTGTCGTTCTTTCTTCGCTTCTGTGGCTCCTCGCGACTCGCGCTTCCACCGAAGCTGCCCAGAGTGCCGATACCAGCAGCGCCGAAATGCTCTACCGATCAGGCCGGTTCGGCGAGGCGGCAGCAAAGTTCCAAGCAATGGTCAGGGCCGATCCCAAGAATGCAGCGGCCCAGGTCGGATTGATTCACGCCTTGTTGCGGGCGGAAAAGCTCGATGACGCCCAAGCCACTGCCATCAGTGCCCTGACCGTACTGCCCAGCTCCGCGACCGTGGTAACGGCCATGGGCGATGCGCAATTCCGCCTCGGCGAAATGCCGGAAGCGGAAAGGTCGTATCTCAAGGCGGAAAGTCTGGATCCCAATGATCCTGGCCCGTATCTGGGGGCGGCCCGGGTGTACCGCGCGTATTCCCTATATCGTCGCGCGTACGATCAACTGAACCGTGCCCATCAGCTCGCACCCAACGACCCAGGCGTGCAACGCATGTGGCTTAGCATTCTTCCTCCGCGGGGACGGATTGCGGCAATTCAGGCATACCTTGCTAGCTTACGGCCCGATGACCCGGAAGAAGAGAGCGCTTTGCGCAGCTATCTCGCGTTCCTCCAATCCACGGTAGACAAACGGGCGCACGTCTGCCACCTGGTCAGCAAAGTCGGGCAAACCAACACCAAGCTTATCGATATGCGCTCCGGAACATCCCGGCTTGGCGCTATCGGTGTGGAAGTGAAACTCAATGGCCGTAGCAATCGCCTGGCACTGGACACCGGCTCCAGCGGAATTCTGGTTCGAAGTGAAGCCGCGCAGAAAGCCGGGCTGACCCGCATCTCCGAGCAGAGCATTGGCGGCCTTGGCGACAAGGGCAAACAGAGCGGATATATAGCCGTGGCCGGGCATATCCGCATCGGCGAACTCGAATTCGAAGATTGCCTGGTGCGCGTCGTTGACGCAACGGGTCCCAGCGAAAACGACGGCCTGATTGGCACTGACGTCTTTGGAGCATACCTGATCGATATCGACATACCCGGCGAGAAGCTCAGGTTATCGCCGCTTCCAAAACGTCCCGAGGAGACCGCGGCTCCCACGGCCCTGAACAGCGCCGGCGAGAGCCGCACCACCCCCGAAGACAATGTAGAAAATGGAGGCGAGCAAAGAGCGGCGCCGGCAAATCCGGCGAAGCCTGCCAACGCTACCGGCCTTTTAATTCCGAAGGATGCCTATGTCGCTCCCGAGATGGCGAGCTGGACCAAGGTCTTCCGCTTTGGGCACATCCTGCTGATCCCCACTCTGGTGGATAACTCCAGGTCAATGCTGTTCATGATTGATACCGGCGCGTTCACCAATGTTCTCTCCACCCGGGCAGCGCGCGAGGTAACCAAGGTGAAAACGGATTCTCGCATGCAAGTGCGAGGCCTCAGCGGGGCCGTGAACAACGTCTACCGCGCGGACAAAGCTACTCTGCAATTCGGCCATTACTCGCAGGAGAACCAGGATACTGTGACACTGGATCTTTCTGCCATCAGCAAGTCTTCCGGCACCGAAGTCTCGGGCATTCTCGGTTTCGAGTTGCTGCGAATCCTGCAGGTCAAAATCGACTACCGCGATGGACTGGTTGACTTCGTTTACGACCCCAAGCACCTCCCCAAAGGCATCAGCATACGGTAGCCGATACGCAAGTTGACGCAGCCGCTTCGAGAAGTAGCTGCCTTCGTTCACGTGCTGCTGCCGTTGGCATTCCGTCCAGCACCTCATACAATGGTTGCGGAATCCAATCGTCGGTGGTTGGTTCGCGATGCCGGCTTAGAAAAAGCAAGGAGATTCAGCATGTCCGCTTCGATTCCTGAAAGTTATCTCGATCTCTTCCACAAAAAAGCATTCGGTAGCCTGAGCACTCTCATGCCGGACGGGAGTCCACAAACCAACCCGGTATGGGTTGATTACCAGAACGGCGAACTCTGGGTAAACTCCGCCGTCGGCCGCCTGAAAGACAAGAACATCAAGCGTGATCCCCGCGTCTCCGTCGCCGTGATTGATCCCGAAAATCCGTATCGTTTCTTGGAAATACGCGGCAAGGTGCATGAGATTACCCAGCAAGGCGCGCCGGAGCACATCGACAAGATGGCCAAGAAGTACCTGGGGAAAGACAAGTACCCGTTCGCGCAACCGGGCGAGCAGCGCGTGCTCTATAAGATCAAGCCCGAGCACGTTCACGTCATGGGGTGAGCGAATTTATTGGGAGTACATTAGAGCGGGCTGCGTGCCCGCTTTTCTTGACCCTGCCGCGTTGCCTGGCGGTCTCTCGACCCGTTCTGGCGAAGATGGGAGCTCCACAGTGGTCGTACGTTAGCAGTGTGGGCGACGAGAGGCGTGTGAGAACGGAGCTTGGTATTCGCCAGTGGAATGTGCTAGCTGGAGAATCCAGCTCCCTAGGAGCGGCATAGTTTAGCCCAGCATGGAGCCGCAGGCGGAATGCTGGGTAGGCGCGAAAATAAACCCGAGTCCCTTCGGGGACGGCAGAGCTGTTACGCATCGCTCCGTAGAATTTTTCTCGTCGATAGGGCGCCGAATGCCACACAGCCGAAACGGATTGACGCTTTAGTCTTCAGTCTTCTGTCCCGGCGCTTCAGCCTTAAACCCATACGGGCAATGCCTGCATCCCGATTCGCAACAATACCCACGCTTGAGCAGATAGATTGCGGTAAAGACCATGAACCCGTTGTCCACGTAATAGTCGATACCTTCAACCAAGTCGTCCGGCATTACTGCGCAGCGGCCTCAAGCAATGCGCTGGAGCGCTCCTCCGCCTCGACGGGAATACCGTCGCGGAAAGTTACAGACTTGCCCGAGATCGCCGCCACGCGCTCGCCGGGCACAAGGAAGCCCACCAGGTTTAAGGGATCGGCTGCGGAGATGGTTACGACTTCACCATTGGCCGCGAGGTTGCGCATGGCACGCAGCGACTCCACCGCTTCCGGCAACGCGAATTGCTCGCCGAGAAATCCGTTTACGAAGCGTCCGCCCCGCACCTCGCCGCGGTCCTCCAGGCGACGGAATGCAATCAGTAGTTCGCGCCACTTGGGCAGGTTCGACTCCCGTGCCAAAGTCTCGCGGAAGACGACTCCGTAACGGCGCAGCAGCATCCAGCAAGTGGCCTCGATGACCTTGGAGCGGTCCGTGCCTTCGGCAGGATAGAGTAGCGACCAGCGGCCGCCGGTGTGACGTGGCCGCGTCAACTTCGGCGTGCCGGTCGCATTACGGCGGCGCGGATTAATCAGTGAGCGCAAATTTTCGAAGCCGTCAGCCGTGACCATGCCAGCCGCGACCAGTTCCCACAGCGCGGTCTCGATCTCCGCCTTCAGCCGTCCCGTTCCCCGAACTATGTCGGCGAAGAACGACGCGCCGCGCCGTTTCAGGAACTCCAGCACACTGCGGGCGCTCTCGCTCAAGACCCGTTCGAAGCTCTGTTCCTCCCCGCCGAGGCGGGGCTGCATCCATTCGGAGTCGTCGCGGATGAAGAAGGTGATGGGCGCAACGCTAGTTGGCACGACACGACGGCGGCCTTCGCCCGAATCCTCAAGAGTGGCCGGATGTGGCGAGAGGCGTCCCCAGCCGACCGCTCCGGTCAGGCAGAGCTGATCGAGTGCCGCCGGATCGTAGTTGTTGATTCGTGCCGCGAGGATGTGCCGTTCCCATGCGTTCGCAGGAATTTCGAAGCCCTGCAACTGACGAAGAGTTTCCAGAAGCCCGCGCTCGCCGGTCAATTGCGATTGCGGCGCAACGTGCTGCCAGCGCAACAGCCAGCGCATATATTGAGCCGCCGTGACCGGCTCGACCTGCTTGCGTAAGGTGGCAACGGTGAGATGGTGAATGCGCGCCAACAATCGCCGGTCGCACCATTCGGTGGTGCACGGATCTTCACCCTTCGCCAAGCCAGTGAAGTTTCCGCGCAGAATCGATCCCGACGCCTCCATGCGTAGCAGCGCCTGCTCCACCTCGGCAGCGGACAGGCCCAGCCAATAGCTCAATGCACCTGAAGTGACCGGGCCGCAGTGCATCATCCAACCCGTCACCATGGCCAGGATAGCGTCGTCGCGCGAGGCCGTACTCGACGGCAGTTCTGGCGGGGCGACCTCGAACCACGCCTCGGGAAAAATCAGCGAGAAATCTTTCGCCCGTTCCGAGGCAACGAGATATCGTCGGGTGCCGCCGGCTAAAGCCGGCTCGGAGTTCATAACGGGCTGGCTGGACGCGGGCCTGAAGGCCCGCTCTACCCGTGCTTCATCGTTCGCTGACGCAGTCCTCAAGGCCTGCTCTACCCAAGCTTCATCATCCGCTAACGCAGCCCTGAAGGGCTGCTCGGCCGGCTGCCCCCTCCCAGGGTCTTTTGCTTCTGGTGGGGTGGGGACGTTTGCCCGCACTACTCGCCATCCCTCTAGAAGCTGATCGAGAAACGGTACCCAGCTTGTAATTACGGATTGCCACTCGCTGTCGCCAATCACTTCAGGGACTGCGACCAGCGTCTGCAAGACGTCATGTAACTCGTCGCTGTCGCGAACATCGGGCCTAGCTTCCTCGCGGACCCGCGCAATCGCCATTTGGTCCAGGCGGCCTACCTCCCGGAGAACGGCTTCCGGCAGGACCCGCCGCATCTGCACGGCACGCGCCCGCCGCTCTTCCAGGGGCGCATCGTCGAGATAAGCGTACGGGTTCGCGTTCAGGATTTCGTGCGAGAACTGCGACGGCACTGGCGTATCGATAGCGAGCGTACGAATCGCCCCACTGTTAATCCCATCCAGCACGCGGCGCAGGCCCTCGATGTCCATGGCTTCGGTCAGGACGTCCTTCATCACTTCCTGAATCAGCGGATGGTCGGGAATCTGGATATCGCCGACGATGTTTTCCTGGCACGCGGCCACATCGGGAAAGACCGATGCCATAAGATCGTCGCTGCGAATGCGCTGGATCTGTGGCGGAACTTTCTTGCCGCCCTGAAAGCGCAGCAATGCCAGTGAGCGGTTGGCATCCCAGCGCCAGCGGGTGGCGAAGATCGGTGAAGCGCACGCAGCCTGCTCCAGGATGGTCTGAACCGTCTCAGACTGCAGGTAGTGGAAGACGTCGCTAAGCGGGAAGCTGTGCTGCTCGGCGAGGGCAATGTTCAGTCCGTTGTCGGTGGCGGCGGCCTGCAACTCGAAATTGAAGGAGCGGCAGAATCGCTTGCGCAGCGCCAGTCCCCAGGCTTTGTTGATGCGGCCGCCGAAGGGTGCATGGATGATGAGCTGCATCCCTCCGCCTTCGTCGAAGAAGCGCTCTGCGATGATGGTGTGCTCGGTGGGAACGTCCGTCAGCACGGCGCGGCCGGTGACGATGTACTCGATCAGTTGCTCGGCGCCGGAGTCATCGAGGCCGCACTCGTCCTTCAGCCAGGCGACCGCGTTCAGGACCTCGGGGCTGGATTCGATCCCGCGGAGGCGGATACGCGGCTTGGTGGCCGGAGTGTCGCCGGCTGAAGCCGGCTCGGAAGAAAATAGGGCGGGGGACGCAGCCCTAAAGGGCTGCTCTACCCGAGCGCCAGTGCTGGCTGAAGCCGGCTCATCAGAAGAAAAGGGCAGCGTGGACGCAGCCCTGAAGGGCTGCTCTACCTGAGCGCCCGTGCCGCCTAAAGCCGGCTCGGAAGAAAAAGGCAGCGTGGACGCAGCCCTGAAGGGCTGCTCTACCCGAGCTCTGCCTTCGGATGCCGACGTTAACGGCCGCTGCTCCTGACTACCCTTTTTCACCGCGCCCTTGGGGGAAACCTCCCAATGGCTGAGTTCTGGATTACTCGGCACGGCCACCGGCGCGGTGTTCGGCAGCAACGCGCTGACTCGTTCACGCAATTCGCCGACATGATGCGACAGCTCGTCAGTACGCGCTGGAGCTTCGCCGCGCCAGAACGGAATACTCGGAGGCGCGCCATGAGCATCTTCCACCAGCACGCGCCCGGAATTCGATTCCACGCGACGAATCCGCCACGAGGTATTACCCAGCAGCATGATGTCGCCGGCGTTGCTCTCGACAGCGAAGTCTTCATCCAGCGTGCCTACGACAATTTCGTCCGGCTGCGCAACCACGGTGAACAGCGCGGTGTCGGGGATCGCTCCGCCGCTGGTAATGGCGGCTAGCCGGGCTCCGCGCCGGCCGCGCAGACGGCGGTTAATCATGTCGCGAAACAGGTAAGCGCCATAGCGGCCTCGTTTCGCTGCGATGCCTTGCGACAGCATTTCGAGGATGCGGTCATATTCTTCCCGCTGCAGGCTGCCATAGGGATAAGCACGTCGCACGCACTCGAAGAGCGCGTCTTCGTCCCAGTCCTCGCAGCTGCACATAGCGACGATCTGCTGCGCCAGGATGTCGAGCGGAACGAGGGGAATCTGGATGCGGTCTAAATCGCCTTGTTGGATGGCGCGGACTGTGGCAGCGCATTCCACGAGATCATCACGCGTGGTGGCGAACAGGCGACCTTTGGGAATGGCGCCGCGCCAGTGGCCCGCGCGACCAACGCGCTGCAATGCTACCGCGATAGCTCGCGGAGAGTTGATCTGGCACACCAAGTCGACGTTGCCGATATCGATTCCAAGCTCGAGAGAGGCGGTCGCCACCAGTGCACGAATTTCGCCGTTTTTGAGCTTGCGCTCGGCAGCCAGACGGAGCTTTCGGGACAAGCTACCGTGATGCGCCGCGACCAACTCTTCGCCGATGCGTTCGCCTAGATGCAGCGCCACGCGCTCCGCCAGGCGACGCGTGTTGACGAAGACCAGCGTCGAGCGATGTTGCAGGGCCAGTTCGGCGATGCGGTCGTAAATCTCGCCCCACATTTCGTTGCTGGCCACGGGGCCGAGTTCCGAGGGGGGAACCTCCACCGCCAGATCGAGCTTGCGGCGGTGGCCAATGTTGACCACGGCCGGAGCGGAACGACCCGCGCCCGTCAGGAAATGCGCGATCTCTTCGATCGGCTTCTGGGTGGCCGAAAGGCCGATGCGTGTTGGACGATTCGCCAGTAGGTCAAGGCGCTCCAGCGAGAGCGTGAGGTGCGCGCCGCGCTTGTCATCAGCGACCGCGTGGATCTCGTCGACGATAACCGTTTCGACGTTGCTCAGAATGGCTCGGCTGCTGTTTGCGGTCAGCAGGATGTAAAGCGACTCGGGCGTGGTGACCAGGATGTGCGGCGGCCGCTTAAGCATCTCGCGCCGCTCTTTCATCAGCGTGTCACCGGTGCGCACGGCAGTGCGAATCTCGGGCATGAGGAAACCGCGTTCCGCAGCCAGCGCCAGAATCTCGCTGAGTGGGCCGTCGAGGTTCTTCTGAATATCGTTGCCCAGCGCTTTGAGCGGCGACACGTATAGAACCTCGGTGCGGTCGCGCAAGTCGCCGGCGAGCGCTTTGCGCACCAGGCGGTCAATGCAGATTAGGAATGCGGCGAGCGTCTTGCCGGAACCCGTGGGGGCGGAGATGAGTGTGGTGCGACCCGCAAGAATCTCCGGCCAACCTTGCTCCTGCGGCTCAGTGGGCGAACCGAAGCGGCCCAGGAACCACTCCGCAACCAGCGGATGCGCCCAGGCCAGCGCAACCGGAATTTCGCCCACAGGGCATTCGGATATTTTACCAGATTTTCGCTGTTTGTTCGCTTGGAGAAAGCCGCCTTTCGCTTTTCGCTCTTCGCTCTGCGGATTCTCCGCTGGCCGTCAGCTTTTAGCTCCTAGTGTTTAGCAAGTACAATCCGCTGCGAATCAAGCGCAGTTCTGGTTCCTATTAATCAGCGAATGATCGTGGGTCTTGTTTGTTCAGAACTAATCGCCAACGGGTAGCCCTGACGGCACGCTGAAAAAGCGAAAAGCGAAGAGCGAAAGGCGAAAAGCGTTTCGCCTCCCCTGCTAACATTGCGCTATGTCTTATGAACGCGCAAAGAAGATCAAATTGATGCTGTTCGACGTGGACGGCGTGATGACGGACGGCACGATTTTTCTGTTCCCGGCACCTGGCGGGGGAGCCGGCGAAGATACCCACGAGCGCCGCGAGCAGATGGCCGACAAGGGCGGCTTCGGAATCGCCAGTCGCCAGATGGTCGAGGCCAAGGGCTTCGATGCGCACGATGGCACGGGATTCTCGCTGGCCCGCCTGGCTGGGCTGAAGACGGGCATCATCACCAAACGCATCTCTGAAACCGTGGCCCTGCGCGCGCGCGACCTGAAAATTGAGCACGTCTACCAAGGGCAGCAGGACAAGGCTGCCGCGTTCTACGAGATTCTGAAGAAGGAAGTCTTGAAGCCCGAGCAGGCTTGCTACGTTGGCGACGACGTCATCGACCTGCCGGTCATGCGACTGTGCGGATTGGCGATCGCGGTCAAAAACGCCCGGCCGGAAGTGCTGCGCGAGTCACATTACGTGACACCCCACCAAGGCGGTCATGGCGCCGTGCGCGATGCCATTGAGTATGTCCTGCGTGAACAGGGCTCGCTGGAACGAGTGATGGAGGAGTACATCCGTTCCAGAGCCACCGATCCGGCACTCGAAGCTTAATAGTGCCGCACCTAGCGAGCAGAAAAATCCCCTCCGATGGACAGGGGCGAATTGCACATCGGAGGGGTAGCCGTTTTTACACGACCATTCTCAGGGTTGTTAATGAGTGAAACACACCACTTTTTGGGAAGTTTCGCATGCCGAGAAAAAGCTATCGAAATTCGACAATTTGCGCGGACCTCCGCCTCTGGTGTCGTCATACCCCTATCGCGACGCAGCCGCTTCCAAAGCGGAAGCAGAACTTGGCTGCTCCTTAAATCGCACCAATCTGGCGGGGAATCAGCCTTGCTACGGTTGCAGGTCGGCAAAAGTGTGATAAGTAATCAAATGGGAAATAGCAGAGGGTTCTTCAATTGTCGCCTTTGCCACGTCTCCGGATGCCGCAGCTTGGATGTAAGTGCAGGCATCTGTTTCGGTTGGATGCGTAGGTTTTTGGACTCGCCAGCGGTTTTGAGTTGAAATCCGAGGCCGAAAATACCTACTATGGAAAATCGCTTGGCGATCCGAACTCGATTCACCCGAGTCGACGTCCAAGTTTGGGGTTACCGAGGTCCAGGGAAGTTATAGGTTGTCAATGTCCACGCGTTCCGCCATTCTCGCGAATTCTTTGTTGACGCTGTTTCTGTGCGCCAACTCCTCCGCCGCTACTATTTCGGCTACCCACAAGACCCACGGTAAGACCCACCACATAACCGAGACCACCGCTGCGCAGAAAAAGATGGCGCGGATGCGGAACAGCAGCAAAACGGTCGCGAGCCGCAATCGTTCGACCCATGTGGTCGCTTCGACGCACGTCGTGTCTAAGAAGCATCGTTATTACGAACGCTTCTCCGCCAGTTCCTTCGCCGACAATCAGGTGGAAGGTGACATCACTGCAGGTGAAGATCCGATCGTGCGCGCAGCCGCGCTGGAAGCACTGGGCAATATGAACGGCACGGTGGTCGCGGTCGACCCGGACAGCGGCCGCATCCTGGCGATGGTGAATCAGAAGCTGGCTCTCTCAGCCGGAGCGCAACCGTGTTCGACCATTAAAGTCGCTGTGGCATTGGCAGCGCTGAGCGAAAACGTCATTACCAAGGACACTGAGGTTCCCTTGGGCAAATATTGGCGGGTGGACCTGACCACGGCGCTGGCGCACTCCAATAACGCCTACTTTGAAGCGGTGGGACGCAAGCTGGGCTTCGAGCGGGTCAGCTATTATGCGCACCAGTTTGGACTTGGCGAACTTGCGGGCTGGCACATCGACGGTGAGCATCTGGGCACGTTCCCTTCGACCGAACTCGACCAGAAGCTGGGCGGAGTCGGTAAGATGTGTTCCTTCGGCGAGAGCATCTCGCTCACCCCACTGCAACTGGCAGCCTTAATGAGTTCGATCGCCAACGGCGGCACTCTGTACTATTTGCAGCATCCCAACACGCCTGAACAGGTGGCCAACTTCACGCCTAAGATCAAACGCAAGCTGGATATCGGCCCGCTGATTCCGGAGATTTCCGACGGCATGGCCGGAGCGGTGGAGTACGGCACGGCGCGCCAACTGCGGGCAAACTTCATCGAGGAGCCCGTGCTGGGCAAGACGGGCACCTGCTCCAAGGATGGCACTCGCTTCGGCTGGTTCGGTTCCTATGCCAACACGCAATACGGGCGGATTGTGACCGTCATCTTCCTGGAGGGCGGACGGCCGACTTTTGGGCCGAAGGCCGCGGAGTTAGCGGGCCATTTGTACCGTAATCTCTATGACCACGAGTTCTTCGCGGTGAAACCGCCGGCCACGCCAGTTCGGACCGCAGGTTCCGAAGTGAGCCCCGCCGCCACAGTAGGCGCCCCGCAGTAGCTTTCAGATTTCATGGCCACAGACGGCCCCCACGGCGGGCGATGCAGCGAGCTCAGATTCCCTGCTCCATTTGTGCATTCGGAAACGGGATTGGGCCGAGCACGCCGACGATTACATCCGCCGCCTCCGCGAAGATTGGGAAGTAGAAGGTCCCTGCGCCAACGAGGCAAAATCTACTTCGTAGGTGACGGCCCAGGCTGCGGCTGCAGCTGGCGCACGGCTTCCTGGTAGAGATTCTTTGCGGCTGGGTCCTGCGTGGTGTCAATCTGATCATTAAGCCACTTCAACATGGCTGCTCGCGAGACATGAGGAAAATTTGGTTCAGCGTCGTCGATGCGCCGTTCCTCCTTGACCGCGGTAACGGTGTACTCCACGTCGTTACTGGACTTCGCCATCGCGCGTGTATACCCGATGCCAGTCTCGAATCGTCCGATGAGCTGATAGTGAACGGTGATGGTGTATTTGCCATTCGTCAATACCGGCTCGGTTCCTACGGTATATCGTGAGATAACGTCAATCTGCGCGTAATCCGGATTCGTCTTCCACCGGACGAGGGGCTGAAGTTTCGTCCAGCCTTGCGGATCGAGACGCGCTCCACCATAATCCAGCCGGCAATATTGGGAAACCAGCTCATGAACCTGCTGGGGCGTGGTGTCCTGCTCAGGCCGGTTCATGGGCATATCAAACTGGGCCTGCGACAGACAAACTGCAGCGAAAACGAAAATCAAAGGGACCGCAAAACTGCGAAACGACAACAACGGCATTCGACCCTCGGGAGTGGAGACTGATATCCGGCCAGACTAAAAGCCTACACCGGCTTGGGCAGAAAATGAAACGCCCGGCGAGAATGCCGGGCGTTGTCGTCGACTCGAAGAGTTACGCGCGAGCGGTTTTTTGATCGCTGAAGACCTGCCCGTCGCGAATGTGGATGACGCGATGCGCGTATTCAGCAATGTCGTGCTCGTGGGTGACCAGAACGATGGTATTGCCCTGCTCATGCAGACGATCGAAGAGGGCCATGAT
>CAWJXA010000013.1:0-247500 GCA_963846715.1 uncultured Acidobacteriaceae bacterium
GAAGCGCTCCCGATCTATTCGGGAGGGCTTGGCAATGTGGCCGGGGATCAGCTCAAAGCTGCCAGCGATCTGGGAGTGCCGGTAGTGGGCGTAGGGCTGCTCTACCAACAAGGCTATTTTCGCCAGGTGATCGACAAGGACGGATCCCAACAGGCTTTGTATCCGTACAACGACCCCGGACAGTTGCCGATCACGCCTTTGCGCCACCCCAATGGGGAGTGGCTGCGGTTGGAAATCGCCCTACCGGGTTACTCGGTCTGGCTGCGCGCCTGGCAGGTACAGGTCGGCAGAGTGAAGCTTTACCTGTTGGACAGCAATGATGCGGCGAATTTTCCGGCTCATCGTGGCATCACCAGCGAACTCTATGGAGGCGGCCCCAGTTGCGCCTCAAGCAGGAACTGCTACTCGGAATTGGCGGATGGCGATTGCTCCGCGCGCTCGGTATCGAACCGGAAGTCTGTCACTTGAATGAAGGACATGCAGCGTTCGCCGTGCTGGAACGTGCCCGCAGCTTCATGGCAGAGACCGGACAGCCCTTCGAAGTCGCACTGGAGGCCACGCGAGCAGGAAACCTCTTCACCACGCACACGGCAGTGGCCGCCGGTTTTGACCGATTCGCTCCAGACCTCATCGAGCAATACCTTGGCTGGTATGCCGAAAAGAGGCTCGGCGTTACCCTTCGCGATTTACTGGCCCTCGGCCGCCAGAATCCGAACGACTCGTCGGAAACCTTCAACATGGCCTACCTGGCAATCCGGGGAAGCGGAGCCGTCAATGGGGTGAGTCGCCTGCATGGGGAAGTCAGCCGTCACCTCTTTCGGTCCCTGTTTCCGCGCTGGCCGGAGGAAGAAATCCCCGTCGGCCACGTGACCAACGGAGTGCATATGCCGACCTGGGACTCTGCTCCGGCCGACGATTTGTGGACGGCAGCCTGTGGCAAGAAGCGTTGGCTGGGGACAACGGAGAACTTGGAGCAGGACATTCGGGGAGTCTCCGATGCCGTGCTCTGGAAGTTTCGCACTGACGCCAGCAGGTCGCTCGTTGAATATGCTCGCGAACGATTGTCGCGGCAACTCGCTGCCTCAGGTGCGCCGCCCGCAGAAGTGGAATATGCCAGGCACCTGTTCGATCCCAACGCCCTGACACTAGGTTTTGCGCGCCGCTTCGCGACCTACAAGAGACCGAACCTCTTGCTGCACGATCCACAGCGACTCATTCGTTTGTTGACCAATTCTCAGCGCCCGGTGCAACTCATCATCGCCGGCAAGGCCCATCCCGAGGACCTAGCCGGGCAAGCCCTGATCCATGAATGGATAAGTTTCATCCGGCAACCAGAGGCCAGGCCCCACGTCGTCTTTCTGAGCGATTACGACATGCTGTTAACGGAGCGCCTGGTGCAGGGAGTGGACGTCTGGATCAACACGCCACGGCGACCCTGGGAGGCTTGTGGAACGAGCGGGATGAAAGTGCTTGTCAATGGCGGCATCAACCTCTCGGAATTGGACGGCTGGTGGGCGGAAGCCTATACGCCAGAAGTGGGATGGGCACTGGGGGACGGCCAGGAACACGGTGACGATCCCGCTTGGGACGCCGTCGAAGCGGGCGCCCTCTACGACCTGCTCGAACGCGAAGTGATCCCTGAGTTCTATAACCGAGACCAGCACGGCATTCCCGTCGCATGGGTCAAGCGGATGCGGGAAAGCATGGCATGCTTGACGCCGCGTTTCTCCGCAAGCCGCGCGGTGCGCGAATACACCGAACAACACTACCTCCCCGCTGCTACCGCCTACTATTTGCGCATTGCCAACCAAGGTGCAGTCGGCAGGCAAATCGTCGATTGGCAGCACGCGGTGGATCGGAATTGGGGCTCATTGCGCTTGGAAGACCTGCGGGTGGAAACCAACGCAGACCACCACTTGTTTGCAATCGAGATTTTTCTGAACGATATCGACCCGAATGCCGTGCGGGTAGAGCTTTATGCTGACGGAATCAACGGCGGCGATCCCGTACGGGAGGAAATGAAGTGTGCGCAAGTATCTGCTGACGCATCCCGCCGCCACGCTTATCACGCAACGGTACCCGCTACGCGTCCAGCCAACGACTACACGGTGCGAGTGATTCCGGAGCACTCCGGAGTAAAGGTTCCGTTGGAATGCTCTCGAATCCTGTGGCAGCGATGATGAAAACGCCCCAACACCGATTGCTTCATTTCATCTCGGAGATCTCCGCGAGCATCGACCTTCAGGCGAACTCCTTTCCGCGCTTGGGAACTCAGGAAAAAGTAGTAGTGGCTAGCGTCGCCATTCTTAGCCGTGATGACGAAGGAGTCATAGCATGAAACCAGCTAACCCAAGCATCCTGACTATCAATGGCGGTTCGTCGAGCATCAAGTTCGCGCTGTTCGAAGCTGGCGACTCCCTCCGACGGATCTTCGAGGGCGTGATTGAGCGAATTGGGCTACCGGAGGCCACTCTGCGAGTGAAAAGTTCGAATCAGGCAGACAACTTTTCGCGACCAGTGACGGCGCCGGATCATACCGTAGCGGTGGGCGTTCTAATGGATTGGATCGTGGAGCGTTGCGGGCGTGACGCGTTGGCTGCGGTTGGGCATCGCGTGGTGGACGGCGGGCCGAAGTATTACGAGCCGCAGCGAATCACTGCGGAAATGGTTGAAGAGCTGCGTCGGCTCAGTCCGTTCGATCCTGACCATATGCCGGAGGAGATTTTATTGACCGAGGCGTTTCATCGCCGCTTTCCCGATCTGCCCCAAGTGGCGTGCTTCGACACGGCCTTTCACCATGATATGCCGCGCGTGGCCCAGATCCTGCCAATCCCGCGGCGCTACGAAGCGGAGGGGGTGCGTCGTTACGGATTTCACGGCTTGTCCTACGCGTTCTTAATGGAGGAACTCGCCCGCCTCGGCGATCAGGCGGCAACGAACGGCAAGGTTATCCTTGGCCATCTCGGAAACGGTGCGAGCCTCGCGGCGGTGCGCAACGGCAAGTCCGTTGACACAAGCATGAGTTTCACCCCGACCGCCGGCGTGCCCATGAGTACCCGCTCAGGCGATCTCGATCCCGGGCTGGTCTGGTATCTGACGCGCACGGAAAAAATGAGCGCCAAGCAATTTAACGAAATGGTCAATTTCCATTCCGGGCTGCTCGGCGTGTCCGAGACTAGTTCCGACATGCGAGACTTGCTCGACCGTGAAGCGCAGGACGTGCGCGCGGCTGAAGCGGTCGCGCTGTTTTGCTACCAAGTCAAGAAATGGATCGGTGCATTCACGGCTGCGTTGGGCGGACTGGACACGCTGGTGTTCGCTGGTGGCATCGGAGAGAATGCGCCCGCGGTCCGCGCCCGCATTTGCGATGGGCTGGGATTTCTTGGAATTGAACTCGAGGCAAAGCATAACGCAGCGAATGAGGACGTCATTTCCGCGGCAGCAAGCCGGGTGTCGGTCCGCGTCGTTCGCACGGACGAAGAACGCATGATAGCCAAGACGGTCTGCCGCGTTCTCGGCCTTGGCTGAAGAATTTCGGCAAGCTGAGGCGTGTGGCTTCCCGAAAGCCCTCGAGTGGGTCGAGTAATCAAGGATGCCAGTAACAGAGAGGGCCTTCAGGCGTCATCGTAGTGCGGTCTATTAATTTCTTGATTGTCCTCCTGAGACGTTCTTAACGAGCAAAGGCACAAGGATGCCTTTTTTCTGGATTGTAGAAGCCGCCTTGATACAACAACGAACCGTGCCGCAGTAGCTGTGTCAGCATCGCCAGAGCCTGGTATCCAAGGGTTTGATTGATAAATGGCTCTTGCCGGGTGAGCGCCTCGGCGGCACTGCACGAGGGTTGATCATCTTCGTTCTTTTTGGTCGAGACGATCTCCGGGTACAACTCAGCGACGGTCGAAGCCGATTCTTGTTCTTCTTGTTTGCCGAATTGCTCGGCTGCCCCAGAACGAATTGTCCGTTCGACGAGTTATTCCCCAGATCGAGCCAATACAGCACTCGGGATCGCAGCGCCCACCGGTTGATCGCGCCTCGGGCTTTGCGGGTATCCACGCACCCGATAAGGATGTCGACCTGAGTACCGTTCTTGAGCTGTTCGATTCTTCCCTGCATGCCCTGCCAGCTGAAGCCCCAGAACATGTTCGCGCGATGTGCCAGGACGACTGCCTTTGAGAGACCAATCTCGGTTCGGCAGAAAGGCTGGCGCACGCAGTTGGTTGCGCTTACCGTCTCGGGATCGATGAGCGTGACATTCAGGCCTCCGGGATGTCCGAACGCAAGAAGAGCTTGATGCAGGTACGGCAGTCCGGCTGCGATGGCGCTGCCGTTTCCGCCGCAGCCGACTACCAGTATGTTGATCGGCCGCTCGAACAGCTGCGGATCAGGTGTATGGGTCATCTTCGTTCCGCCTCAAGTTTTCTCAGATAGTCCTGTACCGTTTCCGTTGGGATGAGTGCCGAAGACTGGAAGCGTTTCTTCCCGACCAGGCTCTTCCATAATGCGGTGGTGCCGCCCTTTCTTGTGGTTAAGCGGCCTGCCCCTCCGGGGTGGGTAAATTCGCTTTGAAAGAACGCCTGTTGCCAAGTGGGAATGGAAGCGACAGAAAGGGACCTGGGAACGCGCATGGTGCCATGGCAGACCCTTCCGTCGTTGTCGATGTTCCAGTAGGGCGCTGCGGCAAGTTTGGTTCCGGCAATTGGGCTTTTGTTCTCCGGAAGCGCGCGCACGAACAGCACGCTGTCACGGACCGCGAATAGCAGAGCGGGATGCGGAAAGAGTTTGCCGGAAACATCTGCCAGCTCCGATCCTTTGCGAAAGAACATTGGCCGAATCGATGCCTGCGTCCACCATGCGATGAGCTCAGGCGTCCGGGCGATTACGTTTTCGGGAAGGTACTCGGCCTGGCTGGTGGTGCCGATTTGGTTCGTGAGCTCCCGGAGAGCCGCGGTGCTGAGTAGCTGTCCGGCCCCTAGTGCTGGTGCACCGTTGATCTCGGCCTGCACTACCCCGTGTACTGTCACCATGACCCGGTTGCCGTTTTCATTTCGGTACAGCAGGACAGCCTGGTAGAGCTTCAGGTCTATTTCGCTTCCGACATCAATGCCGAACCGCACATTTGCTTCCCCCTATTCGTTAACGTTTTCAATCAGAATGGTTTACGCCGTAGTCTGTCGCCGGATCCCTCAAATGGGAGTCGGCCGGCACTATAGGCAGGCCGTGACCACCGAGCACAGTCCATTGCTTATATGTCTTTCGACTATTTCGTTTATTGCATCTATTTCGATTAAGTGATAATATTTCGCTTGGATAGAGGAGAGATTTTCATGCTTGGCGCAACCGTTACGATGCCCCCCTCCGACGAGGATCAGATTCGAGAGCTCAATAGGATGCTGCAGCTGGGCACCCCCGCTCTTCTCGGGCCACAGGGTGAACGGATAGGACTTCCGGAAAGTGTTTATCACGTCCTCAAGGACGTAGTGCGGAACATGGCGGCGGGACGTGCGATCATGCTTGTTCCTCAGCAACAGCAACTCACAACTCAAGCTGCGGCAAATATGCTGGGATTCTCACGTCCACATCTGATTAAGCTTCTAGAATCGGGGGCAATCCCATTCCAGAAGGTCGGACACCATCGTCGTCTCATGCTGAAAGACGTTTTGGCATTTCAGAAGAAGAGAGATGTTGAACGTAGGGCCGCACTGAACGAACTCGCTCGCGCGGAGTTCAAGGAAGGGATGTACGAAGGTACAGGTATCCCCGAAGGGGAAAGCGACGAGTGAAATCGGATTACTCCGCAGTTCTTGACGCTTGCGTCCTGCTCCCGATGCCTCTCGCAGACACACTCTTGAGAATGGCCGAGACACCTCGGCTGTATCTGCCGAAATGGTCGGATGCAATCATGGCCGAGGTGTCCCGAAACCTGCAACAGAAATGGAACAAGACTCGAGAACAGGCGGAGCGAAGGGAGAAGGTGCTACGTGAACACTTTCCCGAAGCCTGGGTGGAAGGCTATGAGCCGCTCATTTCCGCGATGACAAATGATCCGAAAGATCGCCACGTGGTGGCGGCCGCTGTGAGTTCGGGGAGCAAGCTCATCGTCACCTATAACGCTAAGGACTTTCCAATCGAATCTCTGGAGCCGTGGGGCATCGAGCGACAAGGCCCGTCAACCTTCCTCATCAACCTCTATGACTTGGCTCCGGGGATCGCAGCGCGAAAACTCAGCGAACAGGCCCAAAACGTAGGAATGTCCCTCGTGTCAAGGGCGGAGCAAAACTAGACCACTGCGGCGGAGTAAAAGTAGACCAGTTGAACATGTAGGAGATCGGGGATTGTCGGGGAGGAGGACGTCTGGAGCGAAGGCCTGCGCCGCCTGCAAGGCGGCGCGTTAAGGCCGTAGCGGAAGACGTTCTCCTCCCCGAGGCTTGTACGCCATAGGGGTTGGCGGATCAGGCGTTCGGCTGTGAGCCTCGCTTGCGCTTGCTTTGTTTGAGCCGGTAGCTCTCGCCGTTCATCTCCAGGATATGAACATGGTGGGTGAGTCGGTCCAGCAGGGCTCCGGTCAGCCGTTCCGATCCGAGAACTTCGGTCCACTCTTGGAAGGGCAGATTGCTGGTCACCAGTGTCGAGCCGCGTTCGTAGCGTTGGCTGAAGACCTCGAAGAGCAACTCGGCACCGGCCTTCGACAGCGGCACGAATCCCAGTTCATCGACGATCAGCAGTTCGTAGCTGGCCATTTGCTTCTGATAGCGCAGCAGCCGTTTCTCATCCCGGGCTTCCAGCAGCTCGTGTACCATCGCCGCCGCCGTGGTGAAGCGTACGCGATGGCCATGTTGGCAGGCCGATAGTCCGAGAGCCAGCGCGAGGTGCGTCTTCCCAGTACCACTGTTGCCCAGCAACAACACGTTTTCGCGCTGCAGCAAGAACTGGCACCGTGCCAGCTCCAGGACCAGCGCCTTGTTGACTGCCGGGATAGCGGGGAAACTCAAAGGTGTCCAGGCTCTTGACCACCGGAAAACGTGCCTGATGAATACGGCGTTCGGTGGCCCGCCGTTCGCGGTCCAGCAGTTCTTGTTCCGTCAACCGCAACAGGTAACGCGGATAATCGACACTCTCGGCGGCGCACTGCCGCGCCACTTTGTCGTACTCGCGCAGAAAGGTTGGCAGGCGCAACTGTTTCAGATGATGTTCCAGTAGCACCTGCGGCGTGTCGGCGGGCGCAGGGTTTGCTTCACGGCTCATCGTGCCACCTCGCCCCCTGACGTTTTCGGGGCCGCTATGGTCGGCGCGGAAAGCAGCGTCATGTAGTCCGCCGCCTGCGTGGTCTGTACTTCAGCCAGCGGCAGATGCGGATAGTTCTCCAGATCCAGGCGCGGCGCTCGCCGCTCGATGCGACACAGCAGCAGATGCTTGACCGCGTCGAAACTGATCGTACCCAGACCCAGCGCATCCAGGATGGCCCGCTCGACCTCTGGCAAAGAAAACGTTTCCAACAGACGCAGCACCTGCACATACTCCCGTTTGCCGCCCTTGCTTAGTCGTGCTTCCAGCAGCCGTCGTAGACGGGCGAAGCATTCCGGCAAGTCCCAGTCCACCAGCGGCGCGGCTTGATCTAGGGCCCGTGCCTTCTGTTCCAACAGAGCCAGATAATGCAGCGGATCGAAGACCATATCTTCGCCCTGATAGCTTCTGCGATGGCGGGCAATCACCTGGCTGCCGCAGACGATCACCACCTGGTGCACGTAGCCCTTTACCAGCACATCGCGATGCCCATACTCGGTCGGTACCGAGTAATCGTTGGTGCGATAGCGCACCAGCGACATCGAACTCACTCGCGCCACCCGCTTCTCGCAGGCTTCGTACTCACTGTTCGGCAGGGGCAACAAGGCCGCCCCGTCCCGCTCAAAGCGTTCTCCAATCGTCTCCTGGTGGCCGCGTAGCTTTCGTGCTCGCCGCTGGCGGCAGGCCGCCAGTAACCGCTGGTTCAACTCGTCCCAACTGGCTACCCTTGGAATCGGCACCAGAAAGTTTCGCCGTGCGTATCCCACCAAGCCTTCTACTTTGCCTTTGTCATTGCCCTTCGCCGGACGTCCAAACTTGTCCGCAAATAGATAGTGACTCTGCAACTCGGAGAACGCCCTCGTCTTCTGCCGAGTGCCGTCACCCAGAATCCGCGCCACTGCCAGTTTCGTGTTGTCATACAGAATCGAGGTGGGAACCCCGCCAAAGTAAGCGAAGGCCTGAATGTGCCCTTCTAGGAAAGCTTCTGTCGTCTCTGCCGGAAACGCCATGACGAAGCAGTCGTCCGAGTGGGGCAGGTCGATCGCCAAGTAGTGGGCCTTCTGCTGCTCGCCACCGACGATCACCAGCAGCCTCGCCGAAGTCGGCCTGTGCCGTCCCCGCCGCGTGCACCAGAGGAATGAACACCTCTCGCTGGCGCAGTGAGGCCGAACGCACATAGTCCTTGACGATCGTGTAGCCGCCGCCAAACGCGTGCTCCGCCCGTAGGCGATCAAAGATCCGCTTGGCGGTGTGCCGCTGTTTCGCTGGTTGGGTCTTGTCTTCTTCCAGAATGGCGTCGATCACGCCCAGCCATGGCCCCAGTTTAGGCCGCTTCACCGGTTCTTTCCGCCGGTAGCCCGGCGGAATCGAATAACCCAGCATCTTGCGCACGGTCACCCGTGCCAGTCCGAACTCTCGCGCTACCGAACGTTGACTTCTGCCCTCTACCAGAACCGCTCGCCGTATACGCCCATAGATCTCCACCTGGAACATCCCTCCGGTGTTCCACGAAGCAGCCACCTACCACAACCACTTTGTGAAACCAAGATCCGGCGGTCTACTTTTACTCCGCCGCACCACGCCGCTCTCGCGGCGTCGTGTGGCCTAGTATTGCTCCGGCGCTCTCACCTCGAACAGCTTCTGCTCAAGTTGCAAGTGAACGTGCCTGGATTTGTGGCCTATTTTTGCGAAGAGCAAAGCATTGACATGCAGGGCTGACGAGCGGCTGCGAGGCGTCTTTACGTAAGTTAATCATCCTAAACTGAACTCACCCGATGATGTCGGCTCAATCAGTGCCTTGATCCGCACTGTGAGTACGAGCACTCGCATCAGCGTTTTCAACGCGGTGAATGCCTGGCGCACGCTCTCCTGATCTTCCGGCTGGAGGGGAATGATGAGGCTGGGCTCTGGTGTTTCCTGACCCCAGTATTCGCATTCGTCATCGAAGCAGGCCATTACGGCATCTCCGGGACGGAAGTACAGAAGGATGGAAGGCAGAGGCGAATCGAGAGCGTGGTTACTGCGCTCCCGCTCCAGCCAATCTTCGTCGAGTTTTGGCCGTTCGATGCAATGCGAAACCCGGTCGAGTTCAATCGTGGTCTGAATGAGTTCCCTCAGCCACGGTTCTTCTGGTGTGGGGAAGGAAGCCAAGGATGGGAGGGGGTCTGTCGTGGTTTGCGCCTTGAGGCATTCGGGCAGGTCCTGCTCCAGCTTGGGGATCTCGTAAGACTCGGGATCGTCTTCTCCCTCGGCCCACTCGGTCATCTGTTCGATCCGGTTGCGGGCGTCCCAATCGTCGTAGACCCGTACCCAGCGATAAAGGGCTTGGCGCAGACAGTTGGAGAACGCAGCGCCAAGGCCGGGTTGATGCCGTTCCAGTTCGTCGATGGCTGCCCCAACGCCGAGCGGGAACGATGATTCGGTGTTAAGCACGAGCAACAGCTGGCCATTGGGGGCCGGCTCCGATTCGGTGTACGTGGTCCCGAGGATGCTCTCCGCCAGTGTGAGGCACAGCTCGAAGTGCTCGGCGATGAGTTCCTGCCCATGTTCGCGGAGGAGCCGGCGAATGGCGCGGCCCACCAGCGCTGAAGGGATTTTCGCCGCCGCGATCCAGTCGGATTGGTCAGTGAGGCCGATCTCGACCAGCGTCTGAGCCAGCGAAGTGAGCTTGGCGTCACCGAAGGTGATGCGAGTTCCAGAATGATGTGAGTCGAGCTTGGGAATTCCGGTCAGGCTGGCGGGATTAGCCAGATACCCGACTGGGGATACACGGGGTCTCCGCTTCCTTGCAGGGAGAGTGCCCGAGCGAGCGCACTGCTTGCCTGCTGCGAGTCGGGGCATTCGATTAACTTTCTTATCAGTAAGGTCAGAGGGGAGGCGTTGGCCTGCTTTCCCTCTGATCCGCGGATCTCTGCTACAAGTATTTGTTTGTCAGAAGCGTCCATCCTTCAGCCTTTCGACCCAATTGCCCTCTCGAAGCTGTAGCGCAGCCGTTCACCCACGTTCTCAGGGCCGGTGATGGCGGCGTTGGTCAGCTCCGGGAATTGCGTGGCGTAGAAGGAACGAACCTCTTCAATGGAGAACTTGGGGTTGGGATCGGCCAGGACTGCGCCGTGATAAACGAATTCGCGTTCGACGATTTGGATCTTCATGCTGTACCTCCTTCCTGGACAGGGTCTGGGTGAGATTGGACGGGCTGAGGACAGGCCGTAATGCGACTCGACCGTGGTGATGGCCTGATGCAGCGGCAGCCAGTCGGCTCCCGCGTACAACTTGCCATCTTGGTACAGGAGGTATCCATCATCGGCCAGCGCGAACGCCGGCATGCTGAATCCGCCTCCGGTCAGGGTCTTGAATGCCCACTTGGCCAGCATCTTGTCGAGCTGGTAGTGGACGTAAGGATGGCGCGAGATTTCGCCCGTGCTGTCGGCAAGCAACAGCGCCTCTACTGCGCGCTGCTCCTCATCCGACTGCTGATCGTCGGGATCGAAGCATTTGCCTCCGATCTTTTCGACCAGCGCATCGTGTCTCCCCTCCGCCCAGGCCTGTTTCAATGCCCGGACCTCACGAACCGCCTGCGGGAAGATTTCCTCCAGCAACGATTCCTTGGGAGCATGTTCGATGAGCGTGTAGCTGGAAGCGAATTCCAGCGGGCGGGAGATCTCGCGAACGCCCAGCGCCACGCGGGAGCGCAGCCTGATTCCGCCAGAGGGAACGTGCATCTTCTGGGGAAACGGCTTGATCGAAGACGATGGAAGCACGATATCGGCGCCAAGATGGTCAGCCGTCGCATCGTCCATCACCTTGAATGCACCCTTGGCCTGCAGCGAATTGTCCATTGCCAGCCGGAACTGGTAAAACCGTCCGGCTGGCAAGGAGAGTTTGTCGAAGAGTGTCTGCCGAACCCAGCCACGGCAATCGTTCGTGCCCAACTGGAGATCGGGGACGAGGAGGACAGAGCAGCGGGGCTCCTCCACCATCGTCTTGAGTGTCGAGGTCAGGATCCCGAAGTACGACAAGGCAGCTTCTGGCCATGCGTCCATCCTCTTGCGTACTGCGTCTTCGTATTGCTTTTCGACGCAATAGAAGAGCCCATTCTTCGCCGAGCCAGAGGCTCCAACGACGGAATAGGCGGTGCCCTGATACTCGAATGCCATCATGGTTCCAGCAATTTTGGCCTGCTGAAAGGTTTCCAGCATTCCTTCGCAGACCTTGATCCGGCAAGCCTTGATGCCGGGATAGAGTCGGTCCAGCAGTGAGTTGTCCAAGAACGACTCGCTGCCGGCGTCAGGTGTGCGCTCGCTGAGCACACCGTTTTCGTCCAGATCCATTTCCAGAATCCGGTTCTTCATGTGAGGCGCTCCTTTGCGGGATGGGTCAGTTGCGAACAACCGGCCATCCAGAGCTCAGGAGCTTTCGCCACCTGCGCCGCCGTCTGGCCAGTACATCGGCCAGTGCGGGAGCACATGGCAGCGGACAGTCTTCGTGGTTCGGCCCACGAAGTTGCTCAGGAAAACCTACAGTCCAGTTGGAAAGTAGATCTTCGCTTTGCAAACCCTCTGCTTAAACTCTGTCGAAAGAACAGACTCGCGACTGCTAACTGTGCGGTCGCTTCTCAATGACCATCGACACGCCCTTCTTCTGGGGCGTCGCGATATAAGTCTCGATCCGAAGGAACGGCACGCCATCCACTAGCGACCGTACGAGCGCCTTGTCTTCACTTTCGAATTCTTCGCCCAGCGCCAGCTTGCCGGCTTTCCTGGCCTGCGCTCTTCGCCAACAGGAAGTACCTGGCCTTCGCGACGCCGTTTGCCTTCTCGCTCGCCGGTTTCCGGCCGCGCTTGTTTCTCTTCTCACCCGTTCCAAGTGCAGGATCAGTACTTGGACCCTCCAGCACCGCAACGTTGCCCTTTGTCATCTCCGGCACAAATCACCTCGAAGTATTCAGTGTGTGAACTACGGTTGTTGCCGCAGCATGCGGTAGCCTTCCGAGTCGGCCGCCAGCAACGCTGCCTTCTTTTCGCCATCAATTTGCTTTTCGGAGTACTCGCCTACGAGCAAGCCACTGGGGTTTTCCGCCGAACGGTTCTGGTCAGCCAGGCGAATGCGGTACTGGTTGACCGTTGTCTCGATGACCTCACGGTCACCATCCATGCGGTGCAACTCGCGCACTCCGTAGGCGGTGTACAACATCGGGTCTTCCTTCGACGTCTCGATTCCTCGCAGATGGAACACCGATCTTGTGTTTTCGTCCTCGATCTTGCCAACGCTGTTTTCTTTCTGCATGACTCTCAGCGCTGAAGACTTCAGGTTGGAACTCATGGAATTGAGCGCCGAGGCCCACTGGAGACCCACGTTGTGCACGTCATAGTTCAGGTAATGGTCGAGGAACTGGCGAATGAAGGCCTCCTTCTCGTAGGACTGCGGTTGAGTCGACTGGCGAGGATCGAGAAGGGCCGCAGGCATCTGTTTGCGGAAAAGCGGACGGCCGCTCAGGACCGTGGACTCACCGTCGGCGGAAACGCGAATGATGGTTGGCGGCTGCATGCGCACGTATATGGCAAAAGCCAAGGAAAGAAGCGCAAGCAGTGACATCGAGCAAGCCAATACCATCGCTCGGTTTGAATAGGCTCGGAGCGCCCCATCATGCTCGTAGTACTTGGTGTAATGCAGCCGCTCTGGTCTTTCTACTTCTTCTGTCTTTGGCTTCTTGTGTCCGAACATTTCTCACCTCTTGTGTTGTTCAAGCCTGAGCCGTGCCTCAGGAATAGCGCGTGCCGTTGACCCTTACGTTGAAGGGCATGTTCCCTCCGGCGGGCAATACACCGAACCAACGAGTGCCCCCAGAGGCCGGTGGTGTGTGAGGGGGCGCAGTCAACGGAGCATTCACACCGGGGATAACACCGCCCCCACCAGCCATAACCGTACCGCCGGCGGGAGCGAGCGCGCCTCCTCCGGCCGATGCCCCCGATGAACCGCTGGCGGCGGCAAGCGACCCGCCACCTGCGGCTGCGCCTGCGCCTGCCACGCCGGCTGCTCCGCCTGTTGCAGCTGCCGCACCGCCCGCGAGCGCCTTCGACGCAGCGGCTCGTCCCCAAGCGATGGCGGCGCCAACGGGGCTGTACTCGCCAAGAAGAATTCGGCGCGCTGTCATGGGTATCGTTGCAATGAGAAGAGCGAAGATGATGCTGGCTAGACTCAGCAGCAGGCTTCCCTCAAGCCCGCTGAAGGAACCCCAAAGGTCGCCCTTGCTTAGGACCACTTGAGGATTATTGAGATGAATTGCAGTCATCAGGGTCCAGAGCGTATCGGCAAGAATAGGCCAACAATTCCAGATAAAGAGGTTTTCGATCCAGCGGTGGTGGAATCGTCCAAGTGTTGAGCTCGGCATCGTTGCAAGCACGAGCGGGCCCAGCACATAAAGGACGCAACCCCAGAAGACGTAGCAGATTGTGAACACAGCCAGGCTAAGAGGAAGAACGATATAGCCGATGATTAGGCCGGCTTCGGTGATTAGTGCCGAAATGCCACCCCGGATAAGTTCGAGCATGCTGGCCATCCCGTCACTTCGCCAAGCGTCTCCCAGTCCATTCGTCCAGGCATTTACGACATCCCCGAGGCTGGAGCTGCCGTAGATGTAATTGCTAACGTAGTCGAAGCTGCGAGTCAGGTCTCGAAACGCCGTCGACCACGCCAGCAAAATCAGCCCTACACCTGCGTACTTCAACATTGTGATCCCTAGGGAACGAACATCACCACCGCGAATGAATGCGTCATAAACGCCCCACAGAAATGTCACCGTCAGAATCGAGTTGGCGACAAACCAGATGATCGGCATAACGCTGCCATCGATACCGCTGAGAGCGGTAAACAGAATGTCGAGATAGCTGGAGCCGCTGCCCATATATGCCTCTACTGGTTGCTGGCGATCTTGCCGATCGCATCCGTCAGATGGTTTGTATTGCTGGTTGCCCACTTCGAGATTGCGCTCTGGTTGGCGACACTGGAGCTGCGCACTCTCATCAGCTGCGCCATCGCAGACTGCGAATAGGCGTTCGCTCGCACCACCCAAGCCGCCGCAATGGCCTCGACCATAGGAGCGGTTCCTGGTGTAGCGGTGCGAATCTGGTCCTGTAGCTGTTCGCTGACTTCCATCTCGCGTTGCGCGAGGGCGTCCAACTCAATCGCCCGCTTCATTGCGTCCTGGGCCTGCGCGTCGGAAATGTCAATGCTGTAACGAATGAACTGCGGGGCCTGCGTTTCGGTCGGTAAAACTCCGTAGACCTGTTGAAAGCTCCCGCCGACCTGCTTGACTGCGTTCGGATCGCCCGACATGAGCAACTGTTCCAGTCGCTGGGTGGCCGGCAGTTGTGCGCTCACGTACTGCTTGCTCATCAGCCCATTCATGGCCATCATCTCGTTTCGGAAGCTGAGCACAGCATTCTTGAGCTGGTTGATGGCTGTGAGGGGATAGATGACCTGCGTCTGAAACTGCGTGTAGTCGTTTTCGATCTGCTGGATGGTTTTCAGCGGAGCCGCGACTTGGCTGGTCAATAGGCTGTTGATCTGCTTCAGTCCGGCTATGATCAGGGCCAAATCGAAGCCGAACTGCGCCTGCGCCTCGCGCGGAATGCTTAACAAGATGAGGCAGATCACGCAGGCAGCAACTGCTTTCTTCCCTGCGTTCTGAACCATGTTCTTCGAAAACTTCGTCCATACTCTCATCATCATCATTGCCCCTTAACGCGTGGAAAGGATGTTGAAGATCGACTGATGAAGATCGTTCGTGCGCTGCGTGTCCCGCTTCATGTCGGCCGATTGATGGGCCAGGTGTGCGCCTTCTTCACGCAACTGTGCCGCCAGCAACTTGTGCTGGTATGCGAGTGTCTGCAGCGTAGCCGCATAGGCACTCGCGCTGACGTAACTTGAGGTTCCGGGAGCGAGGGTGGCGTTGTTTTCCATCTCGTCGGCAATCTTCAGAAGGCTCTCGTTCGATTGGTCGGACGCAACTGTCTGCTTTAGGGCGTCTTGCGCCAGCGAGTCGTTCATGTCCATCATCTGGCGAAGATCCAGAGGGGCCTGCTGGTCAGTCGGAAGCAGGCCGTAGGTATTGTTGTAGGCTGGCGCGAGCTGACCCAATTGGCCCACCCTGCCGCTCAGGATGGTGTTTTCCAGCTTCTGCGGTGACACGGTCTGAGCACTCTGGATCGGCAGATGGTAGACCAAGGACATCCAGCCGCGGTACTGGCCCACCAGATTCCTGGACCACATGCGCGTGCTGTTGATCACCCCAATCGGCCACACAACGTCCTCATAGAGCGACCGAATGTTGGTCTGTACCGTCGTGATTAGGGTTAACGTGCCGCCGATGAGGTCAGAGATGGTCGAGTCGATCGCAGCGAACAGATCTCCCAACCCGGCATGGGCGGGAACCGGCGCGAAGAGCGCGAACGCAGAGGATGAGGCTTATTACCCTCAGGGTGAGTTTGCTTTCCGGTTTTTTCATCGCCCTACTCCCCGAGCCTTCGCCTGCTGCGCTCTCACTTGATGCTCGATCTCGTAGACCTCACCGTTTCGCTCCTCCGGCAACTCGTCCAGTGCGGCGATACCTTGCGGATATCGCTCGGCCAACAGGCGATAGCGTTCATACACTGGAACGCCGTTGTGCTTTTTCATCCACCAGGCGCGGTACCAGCGCTCGCGTGGATAGGTGGTCATGATCCAGTACTCGATGGGCGACAGAACTACGCGAAGCACGTGCGTGGTTTCCGCCTTTTCACCGATGACCACGATGAAATCGCTGCGCTTGCCCTTCTGCGTGTGCCCCAGGTTCTTGATCTCGTTCAGGGTGGTTTCGTTCAGATGAAGAAACTCTCGAAGGACATCCAGATTCCCGGTCTGCCGGCCGACGATCTTGATGGTCGTGTTCTTCAGGATGGCCGCTCCGAATGGATTCGGAGCCTGTGTGGTACCGGTGAAGTCCTCAATCGCCTGCGACACACCCCAGACGCCGCCGTTTCGTTTACGGGCGGTGCGGTAAAGCTGTACAACCAAGTCGGCCAGGAACGGGGACTCCAGCAGCATCCAGCATTCTTCCAGCACCGTGATGCTCTTGTGACTGCTCTTACCCGAGGCTCGCTTCGTCGTCGCCCATGCAATGAGCAGGCTCATGGCCGATTCCAGCCGAGCGTCGTCCTTGAGCTTCTCGACGTTGAAGTAGATCCAGGGCGAGTCGAGCTTCAGGTTGGTCTGGCGGTCGAAGAGATTGGCGTACACGCCTCCGGGCGCGACCCAGTTGCGCAGCTTGAACGCCGCCATACGCGCCTCTTCCATGACGCGCTCGTTCCGGTCTGCGTCCTGGTAGTACTGCAACTCGTCGCGAAGATCGCCGAAGGTCGGGATGGTGTTGCCCGGACGCATCGCAGCCCGGCGGTAAGTGCGCTCGATAGCATCGACCAAGACGTTGTCGAACACGTCGGAGACTTCGACATCCCCGAGCATGTGGCGAGTAAGTCCCTTAAGGAATGCGACTTGTTCGCGGCTGGGCTCCGACTCTCCGGCCTCAAGGTCCCAAGGATTGAGGGTCTGGTCGGAGTCGAGAGCCATGGTGATCATCTCGCCGCCCATGTACTCGACCAGGTTGCGGTAGGAATCTCCGCGCTCGATGATCGACACCCGTGTGTTCTGGCGCGCTGCTTGTAGCAACAGCTGTCCAGTCATCATGCTCTTGCCATGCCCACTGGCCGCCGCAATCAGCATGTTGGCGTCGGAAAAGTCGGGATCGAAGGGCGAAAATGGAATCAGCTGCCGGTAAGGCGTTTCGATCAGGATCTGAGGTGACCGTGGCGTTCCTGTCCACGGCATCTCCAACGGGAGAAGATCGGCAGCGTGGCAACTGAGCAGGTCGAGTTCGCGTTTGTCGTCGCTTGCTAGACCGGGGAGCGACGAGATAAAGATGCGCCGTTGGGCTATGTCCTCGGTCAATCCGGCTGCGCCATTCATCCGACTGATGATGTGCAGGACCTGTTGTTTGCGGCTGGCGATCTCGCGCTCGGCTTCTTCGTACTCGGCCGTCGTGTGCGCCGCCCGCGATGTACGGACGCCGATGGTCAGGCTTACTCTTACCGCCTTGAGCGAGCTGGCAATGATGTCCTGCTGGATACGCAGCAACTCCGCTTCGGCGACTTGGGCGGTAACGTCGATACGCAGGTTGCCCTTGGCATCCCGCTGCGCCGCCATCATCTTCTTGTGCCGCTTCTTGAATCGCTCCAGTACCTTCGACTGGTTTGGAATGCTGACTTGTGTGCTGACGACAAGTGGAAGTCCTGAGGTCAGCAGACTGCGCAGTATGCCCGGATAGGTCGCATCGGGCGGAGCCTTCAGCGTGATGAAGCTCCACAGCAGCCCGTCGATATTGATGTAGTCTTCCGTCTGCCCCAGGATGCTGGCGACCGAGCACTGCTCGCGGGGACTGACGTAACGCTGCGAGTATGGGTACTGCCGCAACGGCAGCCGGTCAGGTCGTTGTGGGGAGAGCGCCCGTTTGGTTTCGAGAAACAGTTCTTCTTCATCCATCCGCTGCGGATCGAGTCCTGCGGCGACCATCGCCGACTCGATGCCGTTCAGCAAGCTCTCGAACTCGCTCACCAGGTCCACATGCTGCTTGAGCGTGCGCTCGATGATCTTCCGGCTGGAGAGGCCGAATACCGACCCGTACTGATCACGCTTCGCCGTTTTGCCCGAGGTGGCCAGTACCCGGTGATGTCTCTCCGGGTCCCAGATCAGGTACAAGTGCGTCATCCGCCGCAGATACTCGCCGGCGGATTCTTTCTGCTGCCACATAGACAAGCGGTGCTGGTCCATGGCCCGCGTGGCCTCGTTTTCACTCTTCGAGGAATTCTGATATTGCTGCAGCAGGTTCCCGAGGTCCTCAGTAACCTCGAAGCGGAACTGGAGGCGCATGCTTTCCTCGGGAATCGTCCGCAAGAGCGCTTCCAGGTGAGTTTTGATCCTGTTCAGTCCGGCATCGTCCGCGAAGTAGCTGATTGCGCCCTTTAGTTCGTAGCCGGCAACCAGCTCTCCGGGCAGGCGCACCATCACCTTGTCCAGGAAGTCGCGAATCGGCAAAAGCTCGCAGAGCCCAGGTTCACTGAGGCTTTTCTCGTGCTGTGTCCACGTCGTCGGCATCTAGGCCTCTTCTTCCTTGAAGTAAGCGGTCTGAATCTGTGTTTCTTGCGTCCCGGCGCAGTACTGTTGCGGACGGGCATGGAAAAGCAGCAGGTCGAGCAGATACCCACGCGGCTTGCCGTACTTGAAGATCATCAGCACCGGCACACCGACCAGCAGAATTGCCAGCGGCAGGAAGTAGTTCATGGGCAGGTGGAAGATGTAGCGATCGGAGAACAGGAAGTTGCCGACCAGCATCGTTCCGCTCACGGCCAGCATGATGGCCAGCAGGTCTTCCAGCTCCAGAAAGAGGATCGTCACCTTCAGGTGCAGGTTCCGCGATACCGGCGATGAATTCAGCGCCATCGTTCTCTCCCTTCAGGCCGCCGCCACGAAATGTTCCAGCAGTCGCAACAGTCCGGAAACCATCAGCGCTCCCATAGCCGCCATGAGGTGTCGCAGCCAGTCGTCTCCGACATATAAGCGTTCGAAAACACCGCCGAGTCCCAGCACTAGCCTCACAATCTCGATGGCGGCGTAAAACGGCAGCAACACGTTGCCGACAAAGTTAGTGAGCGTCAGCAGCATGACCATGTACTGGTCTGCATCGGTCGCCTGCTGCGAAATCACTTCCGCCAGTCGAAGAAGCCCGGAGCCCATCAGAGCTCCCATGGCGCCGTACACGTACTTCTCGAGCTCTTGACCTTTGGAGAACTGGTAGATGCCGCAGGCGAGAATCAGCCCAGCAGATATGGGCAGAACGACGTTGCCCGTCCAGTTCGCTAGGTTCAGAAGGCCCGGCTGAAGATCGCCCATCACTCGCTCCCGAGACGGTTAGGGTCGATTGCTGCTGTTTCTCCCGCCTTGCTGAAGAACCGGGTGGCCATCAGTCCTGCTAGCTTCCACATCGCCGCAACCAATCGTTCGACCATTCGAAAACCAATACAAAGGCCGGAAATGACGACCACGATGGCCAGCAGGAAAGCTCCCACACGACTCAAGACCAGCAATCGTGCAGACAGCACGACCATGAACATTAGCGCGACGAACAGTACTCTTTGCTTTGTGTTTTGAGCTTGCATCGTGATCACGCTCCCGCCATGGCTTTGATCAGGTACCAGAGACCTGACACGGTTAGCAGTCCGAAAGAAGATGCGGCATACCGCATCCAGTTGCGATTGCGTACATAAGCCAGTACCGCTCCTCCAATTGCCAGAGCTGCCGCCAGTGGACAGAGCTGGGAAGCCAGGTAGTTCCATGCGTTCACCAGGAAATCTGTGGTCGCGAACTGGGTGCCGTCATTCCACCCTTGAAATAAGGTGAAGAGGCCTTGGATACCGAGAAGAAATAATGCCGAGATGATCGACGCCAGCGGGCTATGACCCTCCGCCGTGTCGAGAATGGCTTTCAGTACTAGCGCGGCTGCAATAACCGGGATCAAGTGCGCCAGTACAACGTCCTGCATGAACTTTGTCGCCACCATTACCACTGGAGCGAGAAAGCCTGTGCCGAAGCTGCCGTTGATGCCGTTCAGACCCAAGCCAAGGCTGGCGAACCAGCTGCCGATACCTTGGACGGTCAGGAAAATCGCTGCCCAAAGGATGTACTTAAGGAAGCTGCCTCCAACCTGGTAGTTGATCCCGCCTTCTGCCCGCAGCGACAAGCCCGCCAGCACCAAGCATCCCAGTGCGGCAGGCACCATAAGCGCCAGCAGAAGAGCAATCACGTTCCCGAGGAATGGAGGCAGCGACATCGTTATGCTCCGTTAGCCGACCTGCTGCCCGTTGGCGATGAAGAATTCGACGAGGCGCGTTAGAGCTGAGACGGCAAGGAGGCCTCCAGCCGTGAGCGCCCAGGGCATGAAGCCGCGGCCCTGCCGCCACGAAATCACGCAGCCGACGATGGCCAGCGCCGCTCCCACCGGGCAGATCACGTTGCCGATCCAGTTGACGAGGTTCAGGAAAGCGCCTTCAGGCTGGCTAGCTTGCTCGCCCTGCACCGCTTGTCCCGTGGCCGGCTGTTTGCCCAGGTTCTGTGCTGAGGTGACGATGGGGACAGAAACAAAGCTGAAGAACAGGAGGGCGGTACCGATCGCCCGGATCAGGGGCGAGCCGTACCAGGTCATGGGTCGTGAGTTGGTCATGAGGCTCTCTCTCCGAGGCGGTAATTCCGCCGGGTGAGCGGAATGTATGACCTGTTCCGAGTTGCCTCAAATTCTCTGGGGCTACTTTCTCCGGCGAAGTTCCCGCTATTTTTATGCGAGAGAAGCCTCCAAGAGCGGCACGCTTCTTCTCCGCACGTTATTTCATGCACGGTTCTGAGTCGGAAGACATGCTTCAGATTCGCGCCAGTGCTGGTGAATATTGCTTCTTTTGCGGAAACGTCAGAAATGACAATTCCGGAATCGTCAGAGATGCGATGTTGTTCTCAATTCCGGAATCCTCAGAAGTGCGCTGTTGTTCTCGTTTCCGGAATTGCCAGACAGAGAAGTCCGGAATTGTAGTAGGTGCGATGTTGTTCTCAATTCCGGAATCGTCAAAACGGAGCATTCCTTAATTCGTTGCGTCGAGACGGGCAGAAGAAAGCCCCGTCACGGAGACGGGGCTGAGGGAGAAATCTGCCTGGTTGATGTCAATGGGGACTCGGGAATGCATTGCCGAAGCTGCCCTGCAGCCCGGTTGCTCGTTCAGTGAGATTACTCTGTGCCTTTTCAAACACCACGTAGATCGGCAGACCTGCGGGCAGGGTCACGATGGGATGTTCCATCAGGGTCATGCGGTTGATCTCTTCATCGCCGGCGCGGCCGACATTCTCCGCCAGTTGCATTCGCATCAGGTCCGCTTCGCTAATCGCGCCATTCAGGTTGGGTTGCCCCACCAGCATTGCGCTCATTTGTCCGATGCCAGTGGCCGCACGGACGGCGAAGTTCTTCCCGCGTCCTGTGCCCGTCACCTTGCCACGCAATGGGCCGAGATTGGTGTCGGTCGCGAGAGCATCAATGGGAATCGACGAACCATCCGGCGTCTCCAAATGGTCGAAGTGGATTTGCAGATATCCGCTGCGGTCCGCCTGGTGGACAGAGCCGACGGCCTTAGAGCCTGCTGGCACGATAAGTAGTCCGTCATGCTCGTAGCTGTACTCGACGATGGCGATCACCGGCTGATCTACGGCAGTTGTGACCACCGAGGCCAACCTCGCTGCTAGCCGGGAACCCGTACCCATATCAAGCAGAGGTATGTCGTGGTCAGTTGTAGCAGACTGCGACGATTTCTCCGTGCTCGCGGTATACACCAGCGACGGCTTGGCTAGGCCATCGGCCGCTTTGTCCCGCACTGGTGCCGACTCTGTGACTGCGGAGTCCTTCTGGCCGTAGGGCGGTGGCGTCCAGCTATCGCCACTCTTGCTTGATGCCGGGAATTCCGGGATTTGGCCGAGGTTCTTTGCCTTGACATCTGCCTGCGTCGACTTGGTCTCGCCTGCGCCAACCCGGGCTTTCTTTGTGTTCTCGATGTCGTTGGCGTCTACCTGCCCAGGCTGCTGCCGGTCATCCCGCATCGGCTGCATGCTGCCTTGCGGAACCACAGAGCCGTTGTCAGTTGAAGCCACTGTGTCCGCCGTTTTGGGCCGTCCCAGGCTGGCTTCCCCGCTCTTCTTCGTACGCGGTTTGCCTTTGTCGGAGAACAGGATCAGCATGATGAACGCAACCGCAACCACGCCCGCGAATCCGATCAGCAGGCGTACGGTCTTGTCGTCCTTCGCCATGCGGAAACTGCGCTTGGGCGCGGCCACTTCTTGCGATGCTTCACTCGTCGGCTCTTTGTCCTGAGCTTCTTGAGCCTGCCGCTCTAAGTCCGTGATGTAGAGCGTATGGGCGTTTCGCGAACCGTTGTTTGTGTTGTGATTCATCTGAGACATGAAAACCCTCTCCATCACTTGGCGGATGCGTTGCTTGCGGTAGCTGTAGGAGCCGTGAATGGCAGATCGACCAGAAGCGGCCGATTCACTGCATCTGCGGTTGCCAGAACCAGTTGCATGTGTTCCTGATACTGCTTGAAATCGGGCCGAACGAAACGCACAACGCCATCGGCGCGTGCTCCCGGAGCAAGCCTTCGTTGGGTGAAGCGGTAATCACGGATTGCAACCTGGTCGGCTAGTACCTTCTTCTTGCTCCGATCATCGGTTGATTGATTCCCGTTCCCATTCGGATTGCCCAATTCCACTTGTGGTGGTAGCACCTCGATCCAATGCTGGCTGCTGTTCAGGACCGAAAAGGCGACAATCGCGTCCGGACCATCTTCGGTGACGGCACCAAGGCTCGCTGATAGATCACCGCGGCTGGCAGTCCAAGCTGGGCTCGAGACATAAGCCTGCTGCCGGTAGGCGGATTCGTAAGCCGAGGAGTCTTGCTTGGTTGAAGCTGAGTTTGCCGGCGAGGTCTCGTCTGACGGCCCGATCAGAAAGCCTCTTCGCTGCTTGTAGGTCAGCACAAAATCTACGGGGTTGGCAATGCTGCTGACCGCTCCATCACTGATCAGCCTGAGGCTGACCACCTGGCCTGACTTGGTGGCGATCAGCAGGTTGCTCGCCGCAACTTGAGTGGTGATCGGCTTAACAATCACCAGTTCCGGCTCGTGCTCATTGTGTTCAGCCTGGAAGAACGTTGGAGCACCGACGACCACCGATGAGACCGGCTCCGGCATGCGAATCGTCGCTGCATAGAGAGGCTTGAGGCGCAGATCAGTCACCGTATCCGGCGAAATGGTCAGATTGGAAATGACAGGCAGAACATCTTCGTGGCTGGCTGCAGCTTGCTGTGCGTAACCCCTCGTGAAGACGAACGGGATCAGCACAGCGAATGCGATTGTAGTGATGTGACCTTTCATCGGGGAGACTCCTTCGATGTGTGTTTGGCCGATAGCTCTTGCAGGTATCGTCGTCTGACGTCTTCCACGTAACGGATGACGTCGGTGTTGCTGTATTGGAGGGAATGGATCCTGTGTTCCCCGGCGTAATAGGCGGCTACGGCCAGCCGAATATCACCGTGATACTGAGCGAGCAAATCACGCAGGTACCGGACGCCGCCACCTACGTTCTGGCTGAGGTCGAATGAGTTCCGCACGCCGAATCGCGCTGCGGTGCCCGGCATCAGCTGCATCAATCCGCGAGCACTCTTCTCCGAGATAGCACGCTGATTCCAGTTCGATTCCTGGCGGATGATCGCCCGCACGAGCTCCGGTGGAACGTGGTAGTGCCGTGCGTAGGCATCGGCATAGTAGGCAGCCTCAGCATGGTCGGCACCCCAGCTCCGAGTAGCGAGAACAACCGTGAGGACTGGCAGTAGAAGCGAGATTCTTCTCATGCCGCAGCCCCTTTTGCCAACACCACAGACTCTGCGAGCGTGTGCTGCAGCTCAGTGGCTTCCATCGACTCTGCGTAGTGGCGGGCCGCATGAATGATGCTCGCGAAGCCATCTCGCAACAGCAGGCGCTGGCGGTCGCGCTCCGTCTTTGCCAGCAGCGGAAGGAGCATGTCGCGATGCTCGTTAGTGATCACATCGATTCCAAGATGCTGTAGCGACAACGCCATATCGATCATCTCGGAGACGGATGGCGGCTTTTCCAGGCTGTAGGCCCGTAGCGCCTTGGCGAATCCGGCGATCAGCCGGTGCGCTGGCGCACCCGCTTCAGGTGTACGCCGCGCCACGATCTCGCCTTCGCGCTCCGCTGTCGGGTGCTCGACGCGCACGTACAAGCTGCGGCGGCGTATGGGATCGCCCAATCGGCGCTCCTCGTTTGAGGTCAGAACAGTGAAAGGAATGGAGGACGCTGGAACCGTTCCAAGGCGGGGAATGGACAGGCGCCAGACGGAGAGGACCTCGAGCAGAGTCGCCTCGAAACTGTGATCCACCTTGTCCAATTCGTCGATGAGCAAGACGCAAGGCGACGGATAGTGAAGTGCTTTTAGCAGCGGTCCTGCCGCGAAGAAATCCAGGGCGGAGAGTTGCTTGCCCAGTGAGGCCCAGTCGGAAGCGCCCGATCCGCGAGTGACCGTATCCAGGTACAGCCTCTGCAAGCCCTCATCGAACTTGCCTATGGCCTTCTCCTCGGTAAGGCCCTCGTAGCACTGCAACCGTTCCAGTGGGGCACCGATTGCGCGTGAAACCGCGTAAGCGAGCTCTGTTTTGCCGCTACCGGCAGGACCTTCCAGCAGTAGTGGCTTTTGTAAACTGGCCGCCAGGTAGACGGCGGTTGCCGTCACGGTATCCGTGATATACCCGACATCCGTCAGCGCTTGATGGACGTGCTTGGACGATTGAAACACCTCAAATCTCCTCCTGCCCCGTCTTCAGGGTGGGAGGAGGTTAGGAGGGTCTCCGAGTTACGTCAAACTTTCTTGCAATCAGCAGGCCTGACGTGCCACCGTCAGCCTCGGTTGCCTATTTGATTGGTTCGTAGATCTTGTCGTCGGGTCCCAGCCAGCCGTTTTCCGTTTTCTGGAACTCGTAGGCCGCTTTGACCGTCGCGACGGTGCCTTTGGGCTTCAGATTGTCTGTTAGGTAACGCTCTTGGGCCTCGAAGTAGAGTATGTAGTGGTCGCCTTGAAGCTGCCCGTTCGTCTTCTTGAAGCTAACCAGTTCGACCTGGTTATTGAGTCCGTTCGCGGTGAACTTGTTATGCCAAACCTGTTCTCCGTCCTTCGCGGTTGGCACGGCCTGTTCATCTTTGCGGCAAGCTGCGGCGGCGAGGATTACTAAAATTGCAGTGATAAAGAAGAACTTTCTCATGTGTCCCCTGTGACGGTGGGTGAGCATTTGCGTCGGCTAGTTCGCTTTTGGATTTTCCTGCAGGCGAGCGATTTCTTGTTCCACCATGTGATTCAGCTTGACTCGGATTGACTCAAGAACCATCCACCTCTTCTCCAGCGTTTTTCTCTTGTCCGGAGCCTCGGAACCTGACCTTCTCGGAGGCTTAGGCAGCACTTTCTTCTCATCATCAATGATGCGCTGGAACAATTGAATGATGGATCGCAGATTGTCGTAGACATTTCGGTATGCATCGTCGCCGTAACGGGTGATCGCGAAGGTGACATAGGCGAGCCCTGTACCCGTCAGCAGGAGGGCGCTGGGGACGATCGGGTTTTCTTCTGAGTAGTCGTTTATCACGGCAAGGATTCTCTCTTGAAGAACTTGCCAGGCCGGGATGTCCGATTGAGAAACGGCAGCGATCCGAGCTTTCTTGGGCATGTAGACTCCTATCGTTTTCGGTTTGGCAAGTCGAACAATAAGCTTGCGTCAAGTCAGCCCGATACAAAGATCATCCCGCACCTCAGACACAGAAAGCGCCTGTGCCATTCTCTGCAGCGTGTCGGCCAAACCCGCTTGTTGTAGATGTAGGCTGAGCCTAACCAAAGCAAGGCCGCAATCAAGAATCCCGTTCCCAGCACTACAGCCATGTCTTCGTAAATAGGACGAACACCGTTCATGCTCTCCAGCAAAGCGAATGGGGCAGGGCCCAAAAAGGGAGAGCTAAGGAACAAGAGAAGTGCACCACGATAGCGTTTCTTCGGTGGCGGGGCCGCGATCTCAGAGATCTGCGTTTGAGACACCCCAGTGAGCCACCCGCTGCCTCCAGCCGGTCCCCCCGCCCATCCGAACCCGCTCATCACCGCTGAAAGACTGGAGACGCCAGACATGTACGCCGAGGAGAGCCGCTGTGTGTTTTCGCTTCCACATGTCGGACAGGAATACTGGATCTGAGCAGCGCTAGACCGTGGGATTGGGATGGCGAATTTCATGCGCCGTGCCCATGACCGTTGAAGAGCCCTATTGTTAACTTCTCGACTACTCATTGCGAAGGGCACGTTACGACAGAAGCGCTGGACTTGGCAAATTGAAAGGCACGAAAATACAAATCACAGACTCGGAATCCAGCAACTCTCGAAAGTTTCGCGTCACTGCAACTTTTCTCTTGCGTTCGAACCCGAAATGGTTTTAAGTGTTGCGCACAAGAGTTGACGATCACGGAACACCGTGACTTCGATTCTTCCTCCGGCGGCTGCAGCATAACGCGGCTTCCGGCCTGTCCCGTGGGCACCAAGCGCTCACGTTGTTCGAATCTCTTACTCAGCTCGCTTCAATCTGCTCAAAGACGTTGACTGCTCACCTGCATCTCCGGATCGCAGGTCATTAAGTGCGGCCTTGAATGGTCCGCTCGGCGAATCACGGAGGGAGCGTCATTTTGCTTCCTCCTGGCTCGCTTCCTTCGAGCAATCCGTACTTGCAGTTCTAGAACCTATTCACGTCTGACAGCGACGGGCGCGTCGCGTGGACTGCTGTCCGCTCGATGGCGCTCACCCGTAATGCCAGATTACGGGTTCGGAGGCGGGGCATTCGATTCAGCGAACTGATCGAGGTGCTCTCAGATCTCAGAGCCGCTGGTTCTTCTGGCAGTGGGCGAGCAGAAGATGTCTGAAACCAAGTCATTACTGGACGAGCGTAGAACGCTCCACGTTGTTAACCCCTCCCAAATCACCTTTGACACCGTAAAAGCACCCGAACCCTTCGTTTCAGCCGCGGAGGCCGCACGGTTCCTGTCCGTGAAGAGACGCCAGCTTCTCGCCATGGCACGTAGAGGCTTATCTGGGGCGTATCCGCTCGGAACGGGAACCGTAAGGAAGGTGTGGGTATTCAGGCTTTCCGAACTTGCCGCAGCCGTAGAGCAGCATCTGACAACCCCGAGAACCGAAAAACGCGATACGATTCGGTCAGGCAGTTCCCGCTGAGGAGACCTTTTCATGGCTTATCAGCGCGGATCCTTAGTGAAACTTCATCGCAAGGCTGGAGACATCTGGGTGCTGCGGTATCGGGAAATCAGGGACCAGGGCAAACGGGTTCAAAATGACCTGCCCGTTGGCCTCGTTCGCGATTTCCCCAAAGAAAAAGATGCATGGCGAGAGGTCGATCGCTTAGGCCTCCTGCTGCGCATCAATGCCCAGCATCTCGACGATCGCATTCGCTTTCGTGCTCTAGCGGAGCATTACCTCACTCATGACGTAGGGCCCGATGCGCTCCGACCAAAGTCCCAGCGCACGGCCCTCAACACCAACCAAATCGTCCGGACCTATCTTGTTCCCCAGTGGGGTGACAGCATAGCGGACGAGATAAAACCCCTCGACATACAGCACTGGCTCAAAATGCTTCACACCGATAAGAGCTTGGCGTGGACGACCGTATCGAAGGTTCGTGGCATCATGCTTCGGATCTATCGCATCGGTGCCCTGCACCAGCTCGTGAAGAACAACCCGGTGCTTCCCGTCGAGACCCGCTCCACTACCGATTACAAGGCCATCCTCGTAACCCCTAAACAGACATGGGAAATCATCGAGAGCCTTGCTAATCCACTGCACCGGATTCTCATCCTCACCTGCGCTGCTACGGCGCTCCGCGCATCGGAACTTCTCGCGCTGCGCTGGGCAGACGTGCTATGGGACGAGAACCGGATTGCGGTAACGAAGCGGTGGTGGCGTGGAAGTGACGGACCCACCAAGACCCGCAGGAGCGAAGGTCATGTGCCTATGCACCCGGCCCTCGCGCAATTACTGCAGGCTTGGAAGGAAAAGACGCCTTTCGCGAAGGAGACGGATTTTCTGTTTCCCTCGCTCAAGGCAGACGGCAAGGTTCCCATATCGCCTGCTGTATTCGTAGCTGATCATCTCCGGCCAGCGGCCAAAGCGGCCGGGCTTGGTATACCGGACGGCTACCGTTTCGGCTTACACAATCTCCGGCACTCGCTCTCAAGCTGGCTGGTGAATAAGGGCAAGGCCGATCCTAAGACGGTCCAGAGCCTGCTTCGCCACAGCCGTATCCAGACCACGCTCGACCTTTACACACAAGGCGACGGCGACGAGACACGGGCCGCGCAAGGCGCATTCCTCCGGGAGATGGGCCTGGCATCGGAGTTAGTGCAATGAAAGTGTTGGTTGGATTGTTGGTTGGCCCGTTTTCCGGATTCTCTCTAAACCCCAGAAAACATTGGTGGGCGCTACAGGATTCGAACCTGTGACTTCCACCGTGTGAAGATGGCACTCTACCGCTGAGTTAAGCGCCCACAGTCGCGGTACTTCGATTGTAGCAAATCAAACCGAACCCTCGGCCGTCCGCCGGTTCCGCCAAAAATCTTGCAGCACGCCGCGTGAATATGTTCATCTAAGTGGCTTATGGCCCTGGAAGAGTACAAGCGAAAACGCGACTTCAAACAGACGCCCGAGCCTCCGCCCAAGGTCGGCAAAGGCGAGCAGCGCCGCTTTGTGGTGCAGAAGCACCGCGCCACACGCCTGCATTACGACTTCCGCCTGGAGATGCAAGGCGTACTGAAATCGTGGGCCGTTCCTAAAGGACCCTCCCTCGATCCCGCCGACAAGCGGCTCGCCATGCAGGTGGAAGATCATCCGGTTTCGTACTTCGATTTCGAGGGCACCATTCCGGCCGGCAATTATGGCGCTGGCACGGTGATGGTGTGGGATGTAGGAACGTGGGAGCCGCAAGGAAGTGCCGCTGAGATGCTCGCCAAGGGCGACCTGAAGTTTCGGCTCGACGGCGAAAAGCTGAAAGGCGACTTCGCTCTGGTTCACATAAAGTCGCGCCGGCCCGGAAGCAAAGGCACCGAGTGGCTGCTGATCAAGCACCGCGACGTTTACGTGAAGGAAGGCTACGACATCGATAAGTACGACTACTCCGTGCTGACCCGGCGCACCATGGACCAGATCGCCAGCGACGCCGGTTCCGCAGAGTGGAAGAGCAGCCGCAAGGCGACCGTGGGTGGCGCCGCGAAGAATGACTGGCTGGCCGAATCAATCGCAAAGGCCGATGCGAAGAAAGCTAAAGCCGAGAAGAAACTCACCGCTTCCAAGTCGGGAGCGGTGGCATCGAAAACAGCCTCAAAGCCCACGCCGAGGAATCGCACCCAGGCAAAGGAATTCCACGTGGGCCATCCGGCAAAAGGCACTAAGGCTTCAGGCAAGGTAAAAAAAAAATCGCAGTCCGGGACGGCCTCAGTGAAAGCCTGAGTTCCGATGCGGCGCGCATCGGCCACAAAGCGCCGATGCCCCATGTTATTCATCCCATGCTCGCCACTCTTGTGGACAAGCCCTTCGACGGCGAGGAGTGGCTCTATGAGATCAAATGGGATGGTTATCGCGCAATCGCTTTCCTCGAAAAGGGCTTGGTACGACTGGTCTCGCGCAACCAGAACGATTTGACCGCGGCCTATCCAGAACTTGCCTCCATCCAGAATTTCGTGAAAGCCAGATCAGCGATCCTCGATGGTGAGATCGTCGCCCTCGATCAGCAGGGGCGGCCCTCATTCAGCATGATGCAGCAGCGCACCGGAGTAGGCGAAGGCGGCCGCCGCATCCGTCGCACTCGCGACGATATTCCCATCGTGTACTACGTCTTCGATTTGCTTTACTGCGATGGCTACAATCTGATGCATGCGGCGTTGGAGCAACGTAAGGAACTGTTGGCCTCCATCCTGGCACCGAGCGATCTCATCCGGTTTTCCGATCACTACATCGGAAACGGAAAGGCCCTATTTGAAGCGGCGACGAACCGCGCATTGGAGGGCATTGTTGCCAAGCGCCGTAGTAGCCCATACGTGCAAAAGCGCAGCAGCGATTGGCTCAAGATCAAGATTGTTAAGCGCCAGGAGTGCGTCGTCGGCGGCTACACCGATCCTCGCGGCTCACGCGAAAACTTCGGCTCTATCGTGCTCGGTCTCTACGACGACCAAGGCCGCCTGATTCCGGTTGGCCAGGCAGGCAGCGGATTTACCGGGCAGTCGCACGCAGATATGTGGAAGCGGCTACACCCACTTGAGACCAGCCACATTCCCTTCTTCGGCAAGGTGGAGAGCGATCGCCGGGTGCATTACGTGAAGCCGGAACTTGTCGCCGAAATCAAGTTCACCGAGTGGACGCACGAAGGGGAGAGCGGAGTCAAGATGCGCGCCCCGGTCTTCCAGGGATTACGCTTCGATAAGAAGCCAGACGAATGCAAGTTCGAGCGCCCCGCCAGTGCCTCAGTCGAGGTCAAAAAAGCAGAAGCGAGGTAGGCGCGCGAATCTCGGGCCTATTTGATGTCTTTCATCGGCAGCACCGACCCATAATCGTGTCCACCGGCATCGACGGCGCGCGCAATCACCGCACTGAAAGCCTCGCGGAGTTCCGGATACTTCGCCACGATCGCCTTACTGACCGCCATGTTGTCCTGGAATGCTATCCCTGTATTCGTCGCATCGGCAGTCTCGTATCGCACCCGCACGTCGAGATTGTCCTCGATCGGCACGGCCACCATTTCGGTGACTTTAAAGGTCTTGCCGCCGGCGGCAAGGTTCAGCGGATTACCATTTCCCGGCAGATCGCTCGGCCGCGCACTCTGCATCTCCTCGGCGATCTTGTCGAGTTGCGGCGTACTCATAAAGTTCACGGGCGCCATCAGGTCCCAGGCAATCAGGTAATAGAACCACGCGTTGTGCAACTGGTTCTTCGACTTGTATTCGCGGGCCTTGGTTAGATACCACTGCCCGTCATGTCCCCCAATCGAGTCCAGTCGCGGATAATAGCCTGCCAGCTTCCACGAGCCGTTTACTTCCTGCAGGATCACGGTCAGGGTCATCGGGTCTTTGCCCGCAACCTTCTGCATTACCAGCGCGTAACGTCCGACCGGCAAGTTGCTAATGGTAAAGACCAAGCGGTCAGGCGAGTTGTAGATGCCGCAATAAAAGTCCGCTCGGGGTAGCGTTCCCTTAGCTTGCGAAGCGTCCAGTATGTAGGTTCCGTTGAACGTTGCCGGCCCTTGCGCCAGATATTGCTTGTTAGTGACTACGGCCTGCTCGATGCTGCCAAAATCTCCCGCGATTGCGGGAATGGAATTGGCCTTCAACCCGGCAACATCCCCGCGCGTGGACATGTCCAGGTACTGGCGGGCTGCCGCTTCCACTGCACTCTTAGTGTGGGCATCCAAATCGGCGCCGCTGGTGCAACTCTGCGCCATCATTGCGGGCGATGCGATCACTAACGCAATCAATAGAACGCCAATCTGTCGGAAGTAATATGGGATCGAACGATAAACGAAGAATGTAGGAATCATGTCAGTAGCCCTAATGCGGTATGGATGCTCATTGAGGCTCGCGGAACGACGGCGAATGGTGAACTGCTTCCTATTGTTCGATGCCGGTTTCGCCTATCGCAGATGTTCCACGAGCCAACTGCCAGAAATCGACCGCACTCCACGAATCAGTAACTGCCGGGCTTCGAACGGGTTTAGAATAACTCCTATGGCGGCTCGAGAAACGATATACTCTGTCGCCCGTCGAATCTATTATGGTACGCCTCCGGCGCAATTTGGGATTAGCAATGTTGCTGGCGGTCGGCCTGTGCTTGCTAGCCGGACAAATGTCAGCACAGACATCTGCGGCCAGCAGCGCGGCTCCGCCTACCGTAGCCCGTCATCCCAAGGCACATGCTCATGCCAAGAAAGCCGCCCCGGTGGCCGAGACTCCAACGCAGCCCCCTGCGCCGCTAACTCCGGAACAAATGCCTCCCACGCCGCCCCATGTGGTCTACCAGAATGGGTTGCTTACGATTGATGCTCAGAACTCGACGCTGGCGCAGGTGTTGCGTTCCGTACAAGCCCAGACAGGCGCTTCCATCGAGATGCCCGCGAGCGCATCGAGCGATCGTGTGATGATGCGGCTGGGGCCCGGACGGCCAGGGGATGTCCTGAATACATTGTTGAATGGATCGAAGTTTAATTATGTCATTCTCGGAGTGGCCGGGAATACCGGCGGAGTTCAGAAGGTAATTCTGACCACCCGGCAAGGCACCGCCATGCCCGTGAACACGGCCCAGAATAATGGCCCGGGCCAGTCACAGTACCAGCAGCCACCGGACGTATCGCAGGAAGACGATGTCGCACCCTCCGACCCAGAGGCCGATAATCCACCGGAAAATCAGCAGGCCCCGCCTGCTCCGGGGAGATTCCGGCCAAATATCCCGGGTCGCAATCCGGAAGTGAATGAGCAACAACTACCACAGGACAATGGCGGAAACCCGCCTAATATCGTGAAGACTCCGGAACAACTGCTGCAGGAATTGCAGAATATGCAACAGCAGCAGCAGCGATACCAGCAGCAGTTGAATCCCGCCAATAATCCAGGTGAGCAGCAACCGCCTGAGCAATAACCGCGAATCGGTACTAATGATCGGGAGGCAGAGAGCGCTTGTGTAATTCGGCGGATGCGTGTCCGGCTAGGCCGGGACGCTCACTGCGGAGAGTTGGCGCAGCGCTTCTGCGTAAGGTTGACGCGCAACCCCGCGTTCCGTGATGATCGCGGTGACGTAGGCATTCGGGGTAACATCGAACGCAGGATTCTCGACTCGTACGCCGGTCGGCGCGATTTGCGTGCCCGCCAAATGAGTCACTTCGCGCGAAGAACGCTGCTCGATGGGAATGCGGCTCCCGTCGGGCGTTGCCATATCCACCGTAGAGAACGGCGCGGCCACATAGAAGGGAATACCGTGCTCCTTGGCCAATACGGCAACGGTGTAGGTTCCAATCTTGTTAGCCACATCGCCATTGGCGGCGATCCGATCCGCGCCCACAATGACCGCGTCAATTTTCCCCTGATGCATCATGGCGCCCGCCATATTGTCGGAGATAAGGGTTGTGGGAATGCCGTCTTTCATTAACTCCCACGCTGTCAGACGTGAGCCCTGAAGAAAGGGACGGGTCTCATCGGCAAATACATGCAGCTTCTTCCCCGAATCCACCGCTGCGCGGATGACGCCCAGAGCCGTGCCGTAACCGCAAGTGGCTAGCGCTCCCGCATTACAGTGGGTCAGCACCCCGCCGCTGGAAGGCATTAGGACAGCGCCATGCTGTCCCATCGCTTCGTTTGCCGCAATGTCTTCCACCAGCATGCGTTGTGCTTCACTGACAAGTTCCTCTTGAATTCTTGCAATAGGCTGAGTCCCGACGTGCTCAAATTTGTCGCGCATGCGGCGAATCCCCCAGAAAAGATTCACGGCTGTGGGGCGAGTGGCAGAGAGGGCCTCAGCAATATGGTCGAAATCGCGCCTCAGTTCAGCAAGATCTTTGGCCTGCGAGTCACGAATGCCTAACGCAACTCCCATGGCAGCGGTGACGCCGATCGCCGGCGCGCCGCGCACGATCATGGTACGGATCGCATCCGCAACCTCTTCATAGGTCTTGCAAGTGACGTAGGTTTCTTCCGTGGGCAGCTTGGTCTGATCGATGAATCGTACGCCCGCGTCCGTCCATTCCAGAGTTTTAATCATGTCTCATAAAACCAAAGCAACCGCGGATTGCGCCGATGAACGCGGATGGTGCATTTTCTAAGACCCAGATCCGCATCGTTTCCAGCGATCTCACAGAGGGGTGATTGGAAAGTATCACTGCGAACTCGCGACAATCAGCGAAAATCCTAGGTTGATCCTCATTCACGGCAATCCGCGGCTTCCCGGCGGAATCATGCCGGAACAACGTTTCAACGCCCCTCGAGTAATTCCAGAAACTCGTCCCGCCCTAACTGAAGTTTGCGGAGGTACTCGCGAAGAGTTCCCTCTCGAATCGGGTCTTTGCCGTGCGGTTCGTGGAAAGTAACTACGGCCGGGATGCGCGTTTTAGAATGAAATGAGCGAACCGATCCTCGTTTGCTTTTCATCGCCTGATATCCCAGAGCCTCGAGTACACGCACAAACTCCCTCCACGTCAGTTGCGGAGGGAGTCTGGACTCTTTCATTTATACCAAAGCAAGGATGTGGCTGTCGTGAATCGCTGCCGAGAACCGGAAGAAGGACTGGTCGCGTGGAATTTCTCGCGGTGAAAAATGTATGTCCCTGGCTTGGCTCCGCAAATGCTCGACTACGGGCTCTAACTTGTGCAGTTCCATGAGGGCTTCCAAGTGGCTGAGTACGGCGTCTCTCAGGTTGCTCTGCGCTTCCTCGTGGGTCTTGCCAAATACGGCCACTGGGAGATCTTCTGCGATGCCGTTAAAAACGCCCTGTTCCTCCCATATTCGACACAACACTGGGATCTCCACGGCGATTTCCGCGGATGCGTTTTTTCTCAAAAAAGCCACGATCCCGTCTCCTAACCAACTTGCCCCTCTAGTTTACGCTGAAACGAAGGGCTTTCGCCATTTTCTGCGCGGCTTGGGAGTAGTACGGTCTAATTTGCGCATTGACAGGGGCTTATCCTGAAAGCACCTACCGACTAATGAAACACAAGCATTCAAATTGGCCACCTGTTGAAAGGCGACCCATTGGTCGTGTCACCTTAATGTTTTTCGGCCTAATGCTTATCACTGTCGGCTCTCTGACCCTCGCTTCGGGGAAACTTCATTATCAGAATTGGTGGGGTGGCTACGTGTTTTGTCCGTTCGCGATTTTCATAGGGATAATAGCTCTCGTCGCCGCCATTCGCGGCAAGCCCTTTAGTGATAAATAGTCACTAGTCGCTTTACGCCCGATGCACCTCGCAGCGGTTTCCCGGCGAATTGGTTACCGCCGGCCGCTCACACAGGTCGCACGTGGTACTGACCGCGAATATCGCCGGCGCGTCTCGCTTCACATGTTGGGCGCGGACATCGTTCGCGGTGAACAGTGCCACGAATTCTGCCGGCGCTGCCGCCTTTTCGACGTTAACGCGACCGCTAGCTTCCTCGCGTTCCACCAGACACAGAACCCCGGCGACCTCAAACCCAAACTCGCGGGCGGCATCAATCGCCTGTATGGTCGAACCACCGGTGGTGCACACATCGTCCACAATCACCACGCGCGCAGGCTTTTGTCGAAAACCTTCAATGCGCTGGCCCATGCCGTGCGCCTTCTCCGCCTTGCGCACCAGGAAGCCGTGCACCGGCTTACCCTGCTGCGCGCTGATGACCGAAGTAGCCACCACGATGGGATCGGCGCCCATGGTCAGCCCGCCAATTGCATCGGCATGCCAACCTTGTCGGTGAATCTCTTCGAACACAGCTTGTCCGGTCAACAGCGCACCGGTCGCGTCAAGCGTAGTTAGACGGCAATCGATGTAATAGTCGCTGGTCCCGCCACTGGAGAGCTTGAACTCACCCAGGCGAAAGGATTTCTCCGCCAATAAGGCCAAGAGTTGTTCGCGCGCATTTGCCATCCTCTTAACCATACCATTTCAATTGGCCACCCTCTCCAGGTGGCGATAGTGATCGCTGGCCAGCCACAACATCGCAAACAAGGCGAAGTTGTAGCCGCAGTGCATCAGGAACGAAGCGGCCACCGAGTTAGTGCGCTCCCGGGCCACCGTAAAGGCCACGCCGACGAAAAAGATGCTAAGGATAGGCGCCCAGGCATATCCCAACTGCGTCCCGTGGATAGCAGCGAAGGCGGCTGCCGTCACCACCACGGCCATGATTAAGCCAAATGCTCTTCGTAGTACCGGGTATAACAGTCCACGGAAAAACAGCTCTTCCAGCAATGGCGCCAGAGTTATTCCGAAAGCGGCCATCAGGTAAGCGCCTGTGGCGTCATGAAAAAACTTATCCACGGGCAGAGATTTCGGAATCGGCAGAAAACGCGACAACCCATCGATGACCAGGGCCAGAATTATCCCCAGCACGAAAAATCGTGGCGCGGTGATTCCTGGCCAATTCCAGTGGATCGCTTTCCCGAAACGCTCCTGGGTTCGCGAGCGCACCAGAATCAACATGAACAGAAGAATGATCGGATAAGCAGCCGCCTGCGCTCCTATTACAACGCGCGCGTTACTTGCCAGGTCGCTCGCCGGGATGTCACGATATCCGGGAACCCGGTGCGCAATGAACAGCGCCGCCAGGCTGAATGCGAACACTACGACGCCTGTGAACACCAGGACCGCCAGCACATCCCATGCTGACCACGCGGGGAAGGACGGTTGTGCGGGAGGTATGACGACTGGCTCTAACGGCGGCACCGAAACCGGGCCCGGCAGATCGCCGGGCGCTTCGGCGGTGAGCGGAATTTCGTTTGGCTCAGGCATTCGCTTTCATTCGTACCCGACCCGGCGCGGCTTACGCATTACCCTTCGCATTGGACGAGCGCGGTAACAGTTTGGCTAGCGTCTGGCCCGTGTAGGACTTTTTCACCTTCGCCACCTGCTCGGGAGTGCCTTGCGCCACCAGGCGCCCCCCATCCTCCCCACCCTCGGGTCCTAGATCGATAATCCAGTCAGCGTTCCGGATGACGTCCATGTTGTGCTCGATGATGATGATGCTGTTCCCCAAGTCAGTCAGGCGATGGAGAACCTCCAGCAGCTTGCTGACATCATCGAAGTGCAGCCCGGTGGTCGGCTCATCGAGAAGATAGAGCGTCTTCCCGGTTTGCCGCTTGCTCAGTTCGCGCGCCAGTTTGATGCGCTGCGCTTCCCCACCCGACAGCGTCACCGCCGACTGGCCGAGATGAATGTAGCCCAGGCCGACATCCACCAGGGTCTGCAGCTTCTGCTTGATCTGCGGAACGTTCTCCAGGATGGGCAGCGCATCGGCCACCGGCGTCTCCAGCAAATCGGCGATCGAGTGGCCCTTGTACTTCACCGCCAGCGTTTCATGATTGTAGCGTTTACCGCCGCAGACCTCGCACAGCACATACACATCCGGCAGAAAATTCATCGCAATGCGGCGCTGCCCATCGCCCTGACAGGCTTCACAGCGTCCGCCAGCAACGTTGAATGAAAAGCGTCCTGCTTTGTAGCCGCGCTCGCGCGACTCTGGCAGCATGGCGTAAAGATCGCGGATCTGGGTGAAAACTCCGGTATAGGTCGCAGGATTCGAACGCGGCGTGCGACCAATGGGAGACTGGTCGATGCGGATCACCTTGTCGATGAACTCCGTTCCGCTGATCGCCTTGTGCGTGCCCGCTTCTTCCCGCGAGCCGTACAAAGACTTCGCCAGTGCCCGGTAGAGAATGTCGTTGACCAGGGTTGACTTGCCGGAACCTGACACGCCGGTCACTACCGTCATCACGCCAAGGGGAAAGCAAACATCGAGCTGCTTCAGATTGTTCTCGCGCGCGCCCAGGATGGTGACGGCTTTTCCGTTGGTCTGCCGTCGCGCGTAACGGTATGCGATCTGCTTCTGCCCTGAGATGTACTGCCCGGTCAGCGATGCCGGCGTCTCTTCAATCTGTTCCGGAGTGCCGCTGGCCACCACTTCCCCGCCGTGACGCCCCGCTCCCGGCCCCAGATCGATGACGTAATCGGCGCGCCGGATGGTGTCTTCATCATGCTCGACCACCAGCACTGTGTTGCCCAGATCGCGCAGCGACTCCAAAGCGTGCAGTAGGCGGTCATTGTCGCGATGGTGCAGACCGATCGAAGGCTCATCGAGCACATACAGCACTCCCCGTAGCTTCGACCCGATCTGCGTGGCTAAGCGGATCCGCTGCCCTTCGCCGCCGCTCAGCGTCGCAGCCGAGCGATTCAGAGAGATGTAGCCTAGACCGACCGCGTTGAGAAAACCCAGCCGTTCGGCAATCTCTTTGAGAATTCGTCCGGCAATCCGTTCTTCGCGGTCGGAGAGCTTGATCTGGGCAGCTGCTTCTACCGCGCGTGACACAGGCAGCGCTGTGAATTCAGCGATGGACATGCCGCTCACTTTTACCGCCAGGCTCTCGGGACGTAACCGCTGTCCGTGGCACGCCGGACAAGTGGTCGCGGACATATGGTCCAGCAGCCAGTCGCGATAGCCCTCCGATGAACTGTCCTCCATCGCCTGGCGGAGATACGCGAACACGCCGAGGAAGCCACCTTTTTTCTTCTCGCCCGGCTCCGGCCCGTAGAGGATCAAGTTCTGCGTCTTGCGCGGGAACTGCTCGAAGGGAGTCGTCAGGCTGAACCCGTACGCTTCTGCGGCCAGTTGAAGGATGTGGATAAGATTCTGCGATGCCGATCCCGGCCCCAGCGCGCCATCCAATAGGGGTTTCGACCAATCGGTGATGACCTTTGCCGGGTCGAAATCGTACTTACTGCCCAGCCCATTGCATTCGGGACACGCGCCGTACATGCTGTTAAACGAAAACGAACGCGGCTCCAGCACGGGGACGTTGATACCGCACTCCGGACAGGCCAGCTTGGACGAGTACAGGTGCTCTTCGCCGCCAACCACGGCGATTAATACCAGTCCCTTCGCCAGACTCATTGCCAGTTCAATCCACTTCGCCAGCCGCCGCTCCAGCCCCGGCCTTATGAGTTGGCGCTCAATCAGTAATTCAATCGTGTGGTTTTTGCGTTTGTCGAGCTGGATTTCTTCGTCAGCAAAGTTACGCAACTCGCCATCGATGCGCGCTCGCGTGTATCCCTGCTGCGCCAGTTTGTCGAGTTCCTTCTTGAACTCGCCTTTACGCCCTCGCACGATGGGCGCCAGGATCATCACGCGTTCCTCCGACTTCAGATCCATGACCTGTTGGACGATCTGATCGGCCGATTGCCGCGAGATAGCGCGGCCGCACTGCGGGCAATGCGGCGTGCCGATCGAAGAATACAGCAGGCGGAGGTAGTCATAGATCTCGGTGATGGTACCCACCGTAGAACGCGGACTGCGGCTGGTTGTCTTCTGCTCGATGGCGATGGACGGGCTTAGGCCATCGATACTGTCGACATCAGGCCGCTCCATCTGGTCTAGAAATTGCCGCGCATAGGCAGAAAGCGTCTCGACATAGCGTCGTTGCCCCTCGGCATAAATGGTGTCGAAAGCGAGCGATGATTTGCCTGAGCCGCTCAGGCCGGTGATGACGGTGAGGGTGTTGCGCGGAATCTGGACGCTGATGTTTTTCAGGTTATGCTGACGCGCGCCGCGGACTGTGATGCTGCTGATACCCATGGATGACTGCTGGTTCGAACCCAACCGAGTCCTCTCAATCGGTCCATTCCGAGCTGAAAATACCATCGCGCTCTTCAGGCACCTGCCCTGGGAATAGCAGTTTCGTCGTGATGCACTGCTCTGGAAAGTCCACGAGAGGGGAAACGCAACTTTACTAACGTATCTTAGTTGCCAACAACAAAAGTCGTCAACGCGAGGTAAAGTGGCTTCATCAGAGTAGATGATGGCCCGGCGTCACGGATTCAACCCTAGCCGAGTAGAGAAGACTAGCAGGACATTTGGGAAATCAGCTAACGGCCTGCGCCGCATCGAAAGAAGAGACCACGTATGACCACGTTTCTGCTCTCAACCATGCTCTTGTTAACCATCCTGGCAGCATTTACCTTCGGAGTTGCGGTGGGATATTGGACGATTTGCGGGCTGCTAAACTTGTTCCACCCCCGTCTGGAGAGCAAATCATCCAGCACGCCCGTCCTCGCGTCAACGTCAAGCGGGAACTGAGGTAACGAGCGTGTATTCCCCGCTCGACGAGCTTATCTGAGGATTTACTACATCTTTTTTCAGTGCTGACGCCGCTGAAAACTTCCTCAGGCATGTAAATAAAATGAACAATCTGGACCTCGACTGTAGCAAACCGCCTCATTTTCTTTCGAACGCTCGTCCGGACTGTTGCGAAATCCATCACGTCGGCGGGTGACCCCCATCACAGCGCCACCTAAGTCTATGTCCCACACTGAAGCTGTACTCATGGCAGTTTCATGTGTGCGGGTCTAAGCCTTTCGAGCAGCCGAAATTGCATTCATGCTCAACCAGACCCCGTATTCATAATCTTTTCATCGGAGAAGTCATGAAGAAGGTCATCTTAGCTGTTCTACTTACCGCTTTTGCGCTGTTTCTGATCCTGCCCAGCCTGTCTTGGGCGCAGGAAGACCTCTACAAAGCAAAATGCGCCGGCTGCCATGGTGCAGACGGAAACGGCACTGCCGCCGGCAAGAAGATGGGAGCTCTGGAGTTCTCGTCGCCTGCGGTACAGAAGATGTCGACCGCCGATATTGCTGATTTCATTGAAAATGGCGGACCGCAGAAGAAAGCTTCGCACGCATTTGCCAACAAAGGCGTAAGCGCGGCCGATGCTGCCAAACTGGCCACCTACGTGAAGACCCTGAAGTAGCTTTCGTCTTCGCGCCGGCTTCCTCTCCGAGCCGGCTCAAGGTTATGAGCCGGTCTGGAGCGGAACAGCCTGAAGTTCCGAAGTCGCCCGACGGCGCCGTCCCTTTTGGCGCCGCACTCACCTGCCGAGGTCCGACTGGGCCGGGGTCCCCAACACTCGCCGCCTTTGCGAGTTTTGGGGTGGCGGGGCCGCCAGGGCGACCTGGAGAAATTCAATGAGCAAGGGAATCCTTTACGATGCGACCCTCTGCATCGGTTGCAAGCAGTGCGAGCAAGCCTGCGCTACCGAAAACGGCCTGCCGTACGACGACCGCATTGCCGCCCAGGAGATCACATCGGCACACAAATACACCGCCATCCTGACCAAAGACGACAAGTTCATGCGCAAGTTATGCATGAACTGCGACGATCCGGCTTGCGCCTCCGTCTGCCCGGTCGGGGCGCTGAAGAAGACCGCTCTCGGGCCCGTCACCTACGACAAGAGCCGCTGCATGGGATGCCGTTATTGCATGGCGGCATGTCCTTTCGGTGTGCCCAAATACGAATGGGACAAAGCGGTGCCGGGCGTACGCAAGTGCATCATGTGCAGCAAGCGCGTAGCTGAAGGCAAACAAACAGCCTGCGCGGAAATCTGCCCCACCGGTGCCACCAAGTTCGGCGATCGCGACGAGCTCCTGGAAGAAGCCAAGAAACGTATCCACGACAATCCAGGAAAGTATCTGCCTCACATCTTCGGTGAGACCGAGGTCGGCGGCACATCCGTGATGCTCCTGTCTTCGATCCCCTTCAATGTCTTCGGATTTCGCACCGACCTGACCGAGCGGGCGCTCCCGCTCTATACCTACCAGGTGCTATCGCGAATACCGGATTTCGTTCCCCTGTTCGGCACCCTGCTGGGCGGCATTTACTGGATCACCCACCGCCGCGAGGATGTTGCCGAAGCTGAGGCTAATGAGAAGCACGACGACGGAGGTGGACGATGACGGTCCCAAGAATCCGTTTCACATTCTGGAAGGCCGTCTTCCTCTTGATCATGGCGGCCGGCATTTACTGCACCTTCGTCCGCTTCTTCCACGGGCTGGGCGCCTCGACGAATCTAAGCGATCAATTCCCGTGGGGATTGTGGATCGGCTTCGACGTGATGTGCGGCGTCATGCTGGCTGCGGGCGGCTTCACCCTGACAGCCGCGGTCGAGATCTTCAACATCAAGCGGTTTCACTCCATTATTCGGCCCACCATCCTGACCGCGTTCCTTGGCTATCTCTTGGTTTGTGCCGCCCTGATGTACGACCTTGGGCTGCCGTGGAACATCTGGCATCCGCTGGTCATGCGCAATCCGCACTCGGTGATGTTCGAGGTCGCCTACTGCGTGATGCTCTACACCACGGTGCTCGCCCTGGAGTTCTCGCCGATCGTGCTGGAACACTTCAAACTGAAGCGAGCGCTGAAGGTGGTTCGCAGCGTGATGGTCGTGTTCGTGATTCTGGGTGTCCTGCTCTCGACCCTACACCAGTCGTCCCTGGGCACTCTGTATCTCATCATGCCAAACAAGCTGCATCCGTTCTGGTATAGCCCTCTGCTGCCGGTTTTCTTCTTCGTGTCGGCCATTGCGGTTGGGCTGGCGATGACCATTTTCGAATCTTCGATGAGTTCGAAGTACTTTGGTCGCGAGCTCGAGCTGCCGATTCTGCGCGACCTGGGACGCGTGCTGGTGGTCGTGCTCGCGCTTTACGGCATCCTGAAATTCGAAGACCTATACCATCGGGGAGTCTTACCACTTGTCTTCGCCTCCGGCTACGAGCAGCGCTTCTTCCTGCTGGAGATGTTCCTCTCCGTGTGGGCGCCGCTGGGCCTTCTATTGGTGCCGAAAATTCGAGAAAGCGCGCAAGGCCTGTATCTGGCGGCGGTGCTTACTCTGCTCGGATTCGTAACCAACCGTCTGAATGTGGCCATCACCGGAGTCGAAAATGCCGTGGGCGCTCGCTACACCCCGAAGTGGACGGAGGTCGTCATCACTGCCATGTTCGTCGCCCTGGGGTTCGCCATCTTCGGGTTTGTAGCGAAATACCTGCCGATCTTCCCTGAAGAAAAGGCCCATATCCCGGCTCTCCGCGAGCCGGAATCCAGGTACGCGGAAGTTGTGGTGCCTGCCCATGCTGGAGACTGACAACTCGAAGCGGCCCGCCCTCAAAAAACCGGAGGAGAGCCCATCCTCCTCACGTCCGTTCTGGCTACAACGGCTGGGACGCAGTGTTAGCACGAAGCTCATGGTCTCGATTTTCGTGGTCATGATCATCATCTTCGCTCTGCTGGGATACTTCAGCACGCAACTCCATCGCAAACACTTGGAAGCAGCGGCTTTGGTCAGCGCCGAGCAACAGAGCGAAGTTCTGCGTCGCAGCGCTTCGCATTACATGCTGCACAACGATCGCACCGGTCTGTACGAGATGATGCTCAACATGGCCGACCAGCCCGGCGTGGTGCGCGTCCGCATCATGAATCCGGAAGGCGTGATTAGCTACTCGACGGCGCCATCGGAAGTCGGCAATATGGTGGACAAAGGTGCTGAGGCCTGCTACGGCTGCCACGTACAATCGCAGCCTCTCAGTCGCTTGAACCGCTCCGACCGTTTTCGCGTCTATCACGCGGCTAACGCGCGCGTGCTGGGAGTAATCACACCCATCGAAAACCAGCCCGCGTGCTCCAATGCCGCCTGCCATGCCCATCCTGCTAGCACACAAATTCTAGGTGTGCTCGATACCAATCTTTCCCTTGCCAAGGTGGATGAAAGCCTGCATCGCGAGCAGCGCGAGATGCTCGCCGGAACGGCGGTCGCACTGATTGCGGTTGTCTTCCTCAGCGGACTGTTCGTGTGGATCGAAGTGCACAATCCGTTGCGCGAATTGAAAACCGGGACCGAACGCGTGGCCACCGGTGAACTCGGCTATCAGCTTCCGGTTCGCTCGTTGGATGAGGTGGGCGAGTTGGCGCAATCGTTCAACGAGATGAGCAACCGCTTGCAGGTCGCACAGGCCGAAATCACGGCCTGGACGCACACCCTGGAAGAGCGCGTCGACGAAAAAACCCGCGAGCTGAAACAGGCTCACCAGCGCATGCTGCACGTAGAGAAAATGGCCACCATTGGCAAGATGGCGGCGGTGGTTGCGCATGAAATCAACAACCCACTCTCCGGCATTCTCACCTATTCCAAGCTCGTCAAACGCTGGATCGACAACAACGCCGCAGCTTCCCCTAAGAAAGAAGAGATGAAGGGCTCGCTCGACCTGGTGGCCAGCGAGAGCAAGCGCTGCGGCGAGCTGGTAAAGAACCTGCTGAGCTTCTCAAGGGTCTCACCGATGAACCTCGCCTGGTCCGATCTCAACCAGGTCATCGATCGCTGTGTGCGTTTGGTGCAGCACAAGATGGATATGGCCGGCATTCAGCTCAACCTGACGCTGGCGCCCGATTTGCCTCCGGTGCATTGCGACCCGGCGCAGATCGAGCAGGTCGTGCTGGCCATGGTCATCAATGCCATTGACGCGTTGCCGCACGAAGGTAATCTGTGGATCAGTACCCGTGTGAATGCGGAGGGGATCGAACTCGTCGTGCGGGACGACGGGATGGGAATCCCGGAGGAGCACCTCCCACATATCTTCGAGCCTTTCTATACCACGAAGGAATCCGGCGGATCGGGGCTCGGCCTGGCCATCAGCCAGAACATCGTGGAACGTCATGGCGGGCAGATCGAGGTGCACTCCGTCGTGGGACAAGGAACGACATTCAGAATTGTGCTGCCGGTGGATAGCCAGAACCCCGTAGTTGCTGGCGATTGTGACCGCGCAGCGGTGGAAGTGAGGTAGAGGCATGACGCAAGGCAAACTGCTGATCGTGGACGATGAACTCAGTGTGCGCGACTCGCTGGCCAAGTGGTTCGCCGAAGAAGGCTATGAAGTGGCGACCGCCGAGAACGCCAACGACGCACTCACCCGCGTAGCCGAACAGGGCTTCGATGTCGCACTGGTGGACATCAAAATGCGCGGCACCGACGGCATCGAATTGCAACGGCGGTTGCATGAGATTCATCCCGACATGCTGGTCATTATTATGACCGGCTATGCCTCGGTGGAAACTGCGATTGCTGCGCTCAAGAACGGCGCCTATGACTACGTCAACAAGCCGCTCGATCCGGACGAGATCGGGCACTTGATCGGCAAGGCAATGTCTCACCGCCGCACTCAGCAGGAAAATGTCCGGTTGAAAGAGACGGTCGCGGAAATCGCGCATCCTTCCGACATCATTGGACAGAGCGCAGCCATGAAGCATGTTTTCGATGCCATCGAGACAGTGGCGGCTACGGACGCAACTGTATTGGTTACCGGAGAGAGCGGCACGGGAAAGGAATTGGTGGCACGCGCCATTCATGCCGGAAGTCCGCGGCGTTTTCATCCGTTGGTGGTCATCCATTGCGGAGCGCTAACCGAAACGCTGCTCGAAAGCGAACTCTTCGGCCACGAGAAAGGTGCATTTACCGGCGCGCAATATCGTAAGAAGGGTAAGTTCGAAATCGCCGAGGGTGGCACGGTATTTCTCGACGAAATTGGTGACATCAGCTTAAAGACACAGACAGACTTGTTGCGTGTCCTGCAAGAGCGCGAGATCGTGCGGGTCGGCGGCAACCAAACGATCCACGTCGATTTCCGCGTGGTCGCAGCCACCAACAAGGACCTGGAGCAACTGATCGAGGAAGGCAAGTTCCGACCCGACCTTTTCTATCGCTTAAACGTTTTTCATATCGAGATTCCACCCCTCCGCCAGCGCCGGGAAGACATCCCGCTGCTGGTGGACCACTTCACCCGCAAGTTCTCGCGCGAAATGAGCAAGAAGATCACGCGGGTTTCGCCCGCGGCGATGAACGAATTGCAGCAATATCCTTGGCCGGGCAATGTACGCGAATTGGAAAACGCGGTCGAAAGGGCCATGGTGGTGGCGCAAGAGCCGGAATTGCGTGAGCAGGACTTCAGCTTGAAATCGAGAAACGGGGCGGGCTTGGGAATAGGCGACGTCCGCAGCCTCGAGGATGTGGAGCGCGCTCACATCCTGCGAGTGCTCGAAGAGTGTGGCGGTAACCAAACACGGGCGGCCGAAGTTCTCAATATCGATCGCGTCACCTTGCATCACAAGCTGAAGAAGTACGGCTGGAATCGGAAAGAGAAAGAGCAGTTGGCAGTTAGCTCTTAGCAACTGCAACCTGTCGGTACGGCTTCGGTTACGCCGGTCGACACGACTGCTAGGGCTATTGGCTGGTGACTGATTGCTAATGGCCAATTGCCCCTTGGACCAACGTGAAGAAACTACAACTGCTGCCGGTGGGGACCGTAAATGCTCCGCTGCTCGATTGGCTGCGGCAGGAGCTATACCATAAATTTCGTGTGCCTACCGAGATCGTGGGGCCCGCCATCGATCCCTCGTTCGCGCGCCACGCCGAACGCCAGCAATATCACTCCTCCGAAATCCTGGCCAGGATGCAAAGATACGTCAACGGCAGCACCTGGCGCCTGGTCGGCATCACGGAACTAGATCTCTACATTCCAATCTTGACGTTTGTCTTTGGGGAAGCTCAACTTAGTGGGAATGCTGCAGTAGTTTCTTATCACCGTTTGCGGCAGGAATTCTATGGACTACCGCCGGATACAGATGTTCTCGCGAATCGTTTATTGATCGAAGCCGTGCACGAACTGGGACACACGTTGAGCCTTACCCATTGCCACGACTATCGCTGCGCCATGGCTGCCGCCCACGCGGTGGAGTGGATCGACATCAAGGACAGCGGCTTCTGCGAAGATTGCCTTTCGCGGGTCCTGCAAGCCGTGTAGGCCGCCCCACACAATCGCGCTGATCCATTGTGATCAGTGCTTGGCCGGCTTTGGCTCGTCGCTCCACTTGCCGCTGAATAATTTGCCACGATGCTCGGCGACCATCGCCGTAATACCCATCACGCCCATCACCAGGAAGATGATGAAGAAGACTACCGCAATCACGAGGATTGGCATACCACACCTCTAGCCCCATTCTGCGTGGCTCCTGAACTTGCTTCCGTGATTGCGGTCACAGGTGGGTGTGAGTTATGCGGAGCCTATCGCGGGTTCGAGCTGCGGCAAGAACAGAGTGGCAATGCGCCGCGAGGCGAGTTGTCCCGGGAAGAAAACAGAGCCCGCGCAGGCGCCAATTTAATCCAAGGCTGCGATCTGCGCGTCGAGGCCGGCCAGCGTTCGGCGCAGCAACTCGGAATAACGCTCGCTGTCGCTCCGCTCCAGTTGCTGAAGCACCTGCTTGCGTGACAGCTCCAAATCAGATTTCTTCATCTGGAGTTGTATTTCTGCAGCCGAGGAGGAACGATTTTCGTTGCGGGAGGGTTCGGAATCAGACTCTTCTATTTGCGCTTCTACAGACTTACTTTCCCAGCCACGAGCCATACTTGGATTATAGCGCCGCGAGTACCATACGACGCCACAAAATCAGCGCCTAAACGATCGGGCTTTTTGGGGCACCCCCGTTTATTATTCGCGGCTCGGTTTGCCAGTTTCGACGCTTATTCCCGAATTGAGACGTCTCTTTTCGGATGGTCCAGACATTCATTGACGCGAGGTACCCAAAGAGATGATGATTGTGGTAACCATTGAGCGGTTACTAGCCAATGCACGTATGCGCATCCTGGTTGTAGAAGACGACGCTCCGCTTGCTAGCTTTGTCCGCAAGGGCCTGGAGGCAGAACACTATGCGGTTGACGTTGCCTCCGATGGCGAGCTAGCCAGGCAAATGGCTCTGGGGAGCGAATACGATCTCCTGATCCTCGATCTAAATCTGCCTAAGCTCGACGGCATCGGCGTCCTGAATGCCGTGCGTCCCAAGAAACCTTCTCTGCCCGTGCTGGTCCTCACCGCACGCAGCCGGGTCGAGGATCGTGTGCAATCGCTCGACACCGGCGCCGACGATTGCCTCACCAAGCCATTTTCGTTCACCGAGCTATCGGCGCGAGTCCGCGCCCTGCTTCGCCGCGGACCGCGAACCGTTGAGACCGTTCTTCGGGTGGCCGACCTTAAGCTCGATCGCGTAGAACGCAAAGTCGAGCGCGGAGGAAAACGCATCGATCTCACATCGAAAGAGTTCGCTTTGCTGGAATACCTCATGCGCAACGCGGGCCGCCGCATCACTCGCGCCATGATCGTCGAACATGTGTGGAATCTCTCTTTCGATACCACCACGAATATCGTCGACGTCTACATCAACTACCTGCGCAAGAAAGTGGATGAGGATTATTCTCCCCATCTTATCCACACGGTCCGAGGTGTGGGATACGAAATGAGTTCCCACGCCGGGGCGCCGATGTGATTGCACCTGCTTCCGCCAGGGTCGAAGAGATGGCCCTCCGGCGCGACTTCCTGTCGCAGGTGTTTCACGATCTCAGCCAGCCCTTAACGGCCCTGCAGTGCTCCCTCGAACTTGCCCTGGTGGGCGATCAAACCCTCGCCGAGTATCGCACTGCTGTGGAAGCCGCCCTGCACAATGCGGAGCGGATGCGGCGACGGCTGCTGCTGCTGCGGGAGTTGAGCGATGCGGAGGATCCTGGCGATATCTCTGTGCCGGTTGCACTCGATCAACTTTTGCAACAATTGCGAGAAGACATGCTTCCTTTGTTCGAGACCGCCGGGCGGTCGTTTGAATTGACTTGTGAAGCGGCAGCAGTGCCAGCCAATGAAACCAAGTTGATGCGTGCCTTCTTCTACCTGCTGGAGTTCCTGCTTCGCTGCGCTTCGCCAAACCACGGCCTCAACCTGATCGGCGCGCACAGCAGCAAGAAACGATTTGATATTTGCATTGAGGGATGCAGGGCCTGCCTGAACCCCGACCCCGCCGACGATTGCCTCCAGCCGGACTGGACAGGTGAATTGGAAATCGCCCGCCGAACCTTTTGCGCGATTGGCGGGGAGCTGAAACGGATGCCTGGGCCGCCCAGTGTTTGGTGTGTGCAATTGCCCTGCCTCAGTTAAGCAAAACCGACGGGGCGGTGCGTCTCGTCGTGAGCGTCATAATTCTTCATTTTCCTAGCGACTTCTAATTTGCTCCTAATCGATTTCTAAGCTTGAGGGACTAAAAGGGTTTTCATGATGACCACAACACAGCCCTTTTACTCCCTTGATCCGGCGGTGATTGTAGCCAGTTCCAACTCCGGCCTTCGCAAGCAGATCGTCCAGAACCTGTTGCTGTCGCGCATCTCCGCGGCTGAAGCGCTGGGCGGGGCCGATGCCCTGGGAAAATTGGAGAGCAGCGAATGCCAATTACTGTTCCTCGACCGCAAGCTGCCCGACCTGGACGCGGAAGAGTTGCTGCAGATAATTCATCACCGTTTCCCGGGAATTGATGTGTTGCTGCTCGACGATGCCGGCAATCCGGCGCTGCCGTCACAGTGGCGCAGCGCCGGGGCACACCTGCTCTTTGACCGTATGGGCAGTTGGCGGGGGGCGGAGACGGCGATGGATACAGTGCGCTCGCCAGCGACTCCCGCGGTGGAGTCTCTGCCGGGGATGGTGGGCCGGGCACCCTGCATGCATGCCGTGTGTCGGATGGCCCGCCTGGTGGCCGCGCGCAACACCCCAGTACTCATCACCGGCGCAACCGGGACGGGCAAGGAGGTCGTGGCCAATGCCATACATAGGCTGAGTGCCCGCGCAGGTAAGGAATTCGCAGTCATCAACTGCGCCGCCATTCCTGAGGCGCTGTTGGAGTCGGAATTATTTGGCTATGTTCGGGGCGCGTTTACCGGAGCGGTGCAGTCGCGCATTGGCCGCATTCACAGCGCTCACGGTGGAACCCTCTTCCTGGATGAAATCGGCGAACTGCCGCTGGGTATGCAGGCCAAACTATTACGCTTTCTTGACCAGGGAGAGGTGCAGAGGCTGGGCAGCTCCGACGTCTTCCGGGTCGACGTTCGGGTGATAGCCGCCAGCAACGCCAACCTCCCCGAGTTGGCGCAGCGCAAACAGTTTCGTGAAGACTTGTTCTACCGGCTCTCGGTCTTTCCCATTGAGTTGCCAACGCTGGCGCAGCGTCGCGAGGATGTCGAGGCCTTGGCGCGTCATTTCCTTCGGAAGTTTATTGACGAGAGCGCTGGGTTCTCACCGGAGGCCATCCGCCTTCTGGAAGGCCATTCCTGGCCCGGGAATGTGCGGGAGCTGCAGCATGTGATCGAGCGGGCCTCAATCCTTGCCGAGGGCGGCCCTATTCTTCCCCAGCATCTGGCTTTGTCAAGCCACTACGCGTGAACGCTATCTAATGTACGGTTGCCGTGATCGGCAACCGTCTTGCAGGAGCGCTAGGCAGATGTTGCCCAGCCCACAGTTCGCAAGCTACTCCGGCGGCGGTTGCCTTCCGCTGTCGTTGGGACCGCGCCGGGAGGCTCCTATCGTCGGAAGTTCACCGGCCCTGCTTAACGCGCTGGAACAGGCCCGGCAGGCGGCGCGCAGCGACGCCGACATCTTGCTGGAAGCCGAAAGCGGCACCGGCAAGGAACTGCTCGCACGCCTGATTCACGACACCAGCCCGCGCGCCGCTCGGCCCTTCGTGGCCATCAACTGCGCCGCCGTCCCGGAAAATCTGTTGGAGAGTGAACTGTTCGGCCACGTTCGCGGGGCCTTTACCGGAGCGCTGTCGCGCAACCCGGGGAAATTCGAGCTGGCCCACGGCGGTACGCTGCTGCTGGACGAAATCGGCGAAATGCCGCTGGCACTTCAGCCCAAACTCCTGCGCGTGCTGCAGGAGCGCGAATTCTATCGCCTGGGCGATGTGCGACCGGTCAGCGTGGACGTGCGCGTGATCGCCAGTACGAATCGCTCCCTGCAAACTTTGGTTCAGGAAGGGCGCTTCCGCGAAGATCTCTACTACCGGCTGAATGTGATACCGCTGGGCCTGCCCCCGCTTCGTGAGCGCGGCCAGGACATCATCCAGCTGGCAGAATACTTTGCCGCGAAATTTGCAGCGCCGCAGTCTCCACCGGCCATGAGCGCAGGGTTTCGCGCCGCTTTGCGTTCCCATCGCTGGCCGGGAAACGTCCGCGAGCTGGCCAATACCGTTCGTCGCGCGGTGGCCTTGTGTGACGGCAACGAGATCAAAAGCGACGCGCTGCCGACGGTTGCGCCTCCCGCTCTCGGACCGGCGCCCTGGCTCAAGCCTGGTCTGTCGTTACGCGAAGCGGAGAAGGCCTTGCTGGTAATCACGCTGGAGGCCACAGCCGGCAACCGTACTCACGCCGCAGAGCTGCTGGGTATCAGCCTGCGCAGCGTTCGCAACAAGATCCGCGAACATGGGCTGCCGCCCCGGAGGTTGGTATGAGCTTGATCGAGACACCGCTGATTGGCACCTTAAGCCGCGCCTTGGACCTGACCTCATATCGTCAGACCCTGGTGAGCCAAAACGTAGCCAACATCGATACCCCTGGCTATCATGCGCGCGATATCGACTTTCGCCAGGAGCTGCAGCGCGCCCTGATCGGCGAGGAAGATGTCAGCGCGACTCCGATGGTGCGCGAGGTGCCCGGGCTGATCGAGCGTCCCGACGGCAACAATGTCAGCCTGGACCGCGAGAGCCTGTTGATGGCGCAGAACCAGCTCAGCTTTCAGGTGGATGTCCAGCTGTTGCGCTCCGAATTCAATCGTTTGCAATTGGCCATCAATGGAGGCAACAGTCAATGAACCTGTTTGGCCTGTTTCAGATCAGCGGATCGGCCTTGACCGCCGAGCGGCTGCGCGCCGAGGTCGTGACCAGCAATCTGGCCAATGCCGAAACCACGCGGACGCCCGAGGGCGGCCCCTACCAGCGGAAGATGGTGATGTTCAGCGCACGCCCGGCATCGCAGTTTCGTCTGCTGCTGGCGGGCTCGGTCGCGGACGGAGCGCTTTCGCCTGCCGGCGGTGTCGAAGTCAACCAGGTGGTCGACGACCCCACGCCTCCAGTACGGCGTTACGAGCCTGGGCATCCCGATGCCGACGCCTCGGGCTATGTCGCCTACCCGGCCATCAACCCTGTGCAGGAAATGGTAGACCTGATGGGAGCCGAGCGCGCCTATGAATTGAATGCCAGCGCGGTGCAGGCGGCCAAGCAGATGATCCAGCAGTCGTTGCAGATTTTGAAGTGAAGGGCAGGGAGAAGACGTCATGGCGATCGATGCGGTGAGTGCCGGCCTGCGGATCATGCCCGCGGATCTGCCCAGCACAGCCGCCTCCACACCGGCCGCGGGCAAGAGCTTTAGTGACGCCATGGGCGAGGCGGTCGGCGCGGTTGACACGCTGAACCTGGATGCGCGTTACAAGGTGAGCAGTCTGGTAGAAGGCAATGGGGCTGACGTGCATGACGCCATGATCGCGGTGGAGAAGGCCGATCTCTCCTTTCAACTGATGTTGCAGGTCCGCAATAAGGTGGTGCAGGCATACCAGCAGATTGCCGGCATGCAGTTCTGAAGCACGAGGCTGAAGCGCTATGGACAGCAACCTGACATTGCCGCAAGTGCTGCAGCAGACCAAGGACTTCTTGGCCGGACTTTCCGTCCGGCAGCGTCTGCTGCTGGGCGGGGGAGCGGTGCTGGTGGCCGCTACACTTTGCGTCTTCGTGCAACTGATTGCGAAGCCGGAGTACAAGACGCTGTACTCTGGCCTGAGTGCGGGCGATACCCAGGAAATCGCCGCGCGCCTGGGGAGCAAGAAGATTCCCTTCGAGCAGTCTCCCGACGGCGCCAGCATCTCGGTGCCCGCCGACAAACTGGACAGCGCGCGTGTGGAAATTGCCTCGCAACCGATGCCGCACAGCGGGCGCATGGGCTTCGAACTGTTTGACAAGCCCAACTGGGCAGGCAGTGACTTCAGCGAAAAGGTGAACTACCAGCGCGCGTTGGAAGCCGAGCTGGAGCGCACTCTGCAGACGCTCAGCGAAGTGGAAGCGGTACGGGTGCACTTGGTCATGCCGGCCGAGTCGTTGTACAGCGAACGTGATCGTGCGGCCAAGGCCTCGGTGACGGTGAAGCTGCGCCGCGGACGGCTGCCCGAGAGCTCCGACACGGCCATCCGGCAGCTGGTGGCGGGCGCCGTCGATCGGCTCAGCCCGGAGAACGTGGTGGTCATCGATGCCGACACCAACCTGCCATTGGGCCGGTTCGGAGGCAGCGGACAAGGTGGAGCGTCGGAGGTCGATCAGGACCTGGCCAAGCGCGTGGTGGCGACGCTGGAGCCAGTAGTGGGTAGCCAGGGTGTGCGTGCCAGCGTGCACGTGGAGTATGACCTCAGCTCCGGCGAAGAGACCCAGGAGACCTATGATCCCAGCAGCAGCGTGCCGCTCAGCGTGACCCGTAGTGAAGAACATCTGGGCAGCGACGCCATGGGGGGCGTGCCCGGGACCAGCAGCAATCTGCCCAACGCCAAGGTGAACACGGCGACCAAGTCCAATGCCGAAAGCCATACCTCCAAGGCCGAGAGCGGCACCTACGCCGTAAACAAACTGGTTCGGCACACCGTCCAGCCGCCCGGGAGGATCAAACGTATCGCGGCCGCTTTGCTGGTGGACGATGCGGTCGAAGTGCAGGAGAAGAACAATCAGCGCGTGGCCACCCGCCGCCGTCGCAGTCCCGACGAAATGAAGCAGATCGAAGAATTGGCCGCGGCAGCTCTGGGAATCGATGCCAAGCGAGGCGACCTGCTGGCCGTGGAAAATCTTTCCTTTCAAAACCTGCAGCAGGACACCCCCGTCGTCCCGACCTTCGTGGAGCGCGTGCAACGCAACCTGCGGAATTGGTCGTGGCTCTTTCGCTACCTGGCGCTCGGCTGTCTCTTCGGCAGTGTCTATATGCTGCTGCTCCGCCCGGTCAAAAAGCAGCTGCTGACGGCGTTGCGCGAACTCCCTATGCGCCCCCTGGGCAAGAAGCAGATCGCAAGCGACACTCCCAGCTCCCCGGCGGTGGCCACAATCTCTTCCTCTCCCTTGCCGGAAGTATTAGACCTGGCAGGTCTGGAAGGTGATCCCTCGCTCAAGAAGCTCACCCTTCTGAAGAACCATCTGGTGGAGAAGGTCAAGACGGAACCCGCCGGAGCTTCGCGACTGGTCCAGAACTGGCTGCGGGAGGGTGGCGTCGAATGAGCACGGCAGCCTCAGCCACGGCCGGTCTCAACGGTGTGCGCAAAGCAGCCGTATTGCTGGTGCTGCTGGGCGAGGAAGCCGCGACTACGGTGTACCGCCATCTCAGCCAGTCGCAACTGCAGCGGCTGACCAAGGAAATCGGCGAGCTCAACGGCGTGAAGCCCGAGACCGCGGCCCAGGTGCTGGAGGAGTACTACCGCCTTAGCCTGACCCAGGACTACCTGGCGCAGGGCGGCGACGAGTATGCGCGTTCCCTGCTGGTGAAGGCATTCGGCGGCGACGGCGCCAAGGCGCTGCTAGAGCAGGTGAGCCGCGCCCAGGACCTCAGCGCCACCCAGCTCGACACCTTGCAGAAGGCCGATCCGCAGGAGCTGGCACGCTTTCTGGAAGATGAGCAGCCCCAGACCATCGCGCTGATCCTGGCCTACCTCGATGCCAAGCCGGCTTCGGCAGTCTTGATGAAGTTACCCGAGGCGGTGCGGGTCGAGTCGGTAAAGCGGCTGGCGCTGTTGCGTAACTTCTCGCCCGAGATGGCGCAAAAGGTTTCCACCGTGTTGCACAAGCGGCTGCAGACCGTGGGCGAGCAGAGCCGGCGCAACTATGCCGGCTTCAAGAGCGCCGCCGACCTGATGAACCGGCTGGAGCCGGGGGCGATGAAGTCGGTACTGGATGCGATCGAATCCGATGACGCCAAGCTGGCACTGAACATTCGCAACCTGATGTTTACCTTCGACGATCTGTTGGGCGTTCCGGAGAACGGCATTCGCGAATTGGTGGCGAGGCTGGACAAAAAGGTGCTTACTCTGGCCTTGAAGGGCGCCTCCGAGGAGTTGCGTAACCATCTGATGAAAGCGATTTCCTCACGCGCCTACGAGATGTTGAAAGAAGACATGGAAGTGATGGGGCCGGTGCGGGCTCGCGAGGTCAATAAGGCGCAGCAGGAGGCCGTAGCCGTGGCGCGCAAGCTGGAAGCGGAGGGCAAGATCATTCTGAAACCGGAGACCGGCGATGAGTACATCGTATGAGCGTTGGGGAGACATGGCGTCTCCCGGCCGGGTAAAGAACTTCCATTACCCGGTCATGCAGCCGCCCATGTTTCGTCCGCTCCCGGGATCCGGCAGCGGCTCTGAGGAGACCGATCGCAAAGCCCGGGAGACGGCCATGCAGCAGGAATTGGCCGCAGCGGTTGCAACCGCCCGCGAGCAAGGTCACCGGCAGGGCGAGGCGCAAGCCCGGGCCGCCGCCGAGCACAGCATGGATGAGCAGCGGCGGGCGGTGGCGGCCGCTCTGGAGCAATTTGCGCAGCAGCGCGCCGACTACTTTCGCCGGGTAGAGAGCGAGGTTGTCCGCCTCGCGCTGGCCATTGCGCGCAAGGTGCTGCATCGCGAAGCCCATCTGGATCCGCTGCTGCTGGCAGGCGTGGTGCGGGTCGCGCTCGACCAGATGGAGGCGGGCAGTCGGGTGACCCTGCGGAGCTCGCCTGATGCCGCCGAGACCTGGCGCAAGTTCTGCGCAGAGCATTGCCGGGACTGCCGGAGCATGGAAGTCATTGCCGATAGCACAATGACCGGTCCAGGCTGCATCTTGCAGTCCGACATAGGGAGCACCGAGATTAGCCTGGAGGGTCAGTTGCAGGAGATTCAAAGCGGCTTCTTCGACCTGTTGGGCGAGAAGATGGGGGATACGCCATGAGCAACCACGTTCTGGTTCCTTATTTCAGCCTGCTGGAATCGCGGCCAGCGGTGAGCTGGCGCGGCCGGGTAACCCAAGTCGTTGGCAATCTGCTGGAGTCGGCCGGACCGCCGTGCTGCCTGGGCGAGTGCTGCGAGATATGCGATTCCAGCGGACGGCTCTACCCTGGCGAAGTCGTCGGCTTTCGCGGAACCACGGTACTGACAATGCCGCTGGAAAAGCCGAGCGGTGTGCGCTATGGGGACGCTGTTGTGGCGCATGGCGAACGGCCTTCGATCGCCGTGGGAGAAGACTTGCTCGGCCGGGTGATCGACGGCGCCGGACATCCGCTGGACGGGCGGGGGCCCTGCCCTGCGCGGGAACGCCGGGGACTGGATGGCGCAGCACCCCTCGCGCTGGAGCGGCTTCCGATCCGGGAGCCCCTGGGTTGCGGCATACGCGCCATCGACGGCTTCCTTACCTGCGGGCGCGGACAGCGCCTGGGCATCTTCGGCGGCAGCGGCGTAGGAAAGAGCACGCTGATCGGAATGATGGCGCGTGGCACCTCAGCCGATTTGACCGTACTGGCGCTGGTGGGCGAACGCGGCCGCGAGGTGGGAGAATTTCTGGAGGGACTGGGCGAAGCCGGACGGCAACGATCGGTGGTCGTGGTCTCCACCTCGGACCAGTCGCCGCTGCTGCGCATACGCGCCGCCCTCAGCGCAACTGCCATTGCAGAATATTTCTGCCAAAGCGGCAAAGACGTGCTTCTGGTAGTCGACTCTCTGACCCGCTTCGCCATGGCGCAGCGCGAAATCGGGCTCGCAGCGGGCGAGCCCCCGACCGCCAAAGCCTATACTCCGTCAGTTTTCAGCATGCTGGCGCGGCTGGTCGAGCGGGCTGGTCGTTTTTCGACCGGCAGCATCACGGCGTTTTATACCGTGCTGATGGAAGGCGACGATCAGCAGGACCCCCTGGTTGACGCCCTGCGTTCTCTGGTGGACGGACACATCGTGCTCGACCGGCGGCTGGCGTCGCAAAACCAATATCCGCCGATCGCAGTGCTCGACAGCCTGAGCCGCTTAATGCCGGCCGTTGTCTCGCGAGAGCATTTGACGCGTAACTATCAATTGCGTGCATTGCTATCGGCCTATGCCCGTTCAGAAGATCTCATCCGCATCGGGGCCTACGTTAAGGGGACCGACGCCGTCCTCGACCGCGCTATCGCAGTACTCCCGGAGTTGCAGGCATTCCTGCGCCAAACTCCCCAGGAGCACGCCGTTTTTGCCGACACGGTCGACCGCATGGGCGCTCTCTCCGGCTGAGGCGTAAGGTGGCGTTCCATTTCACGCTCGAGGCTGTGCGACGCCTCCGCCAGAGCCTGGAGGACCGCGAAAGGATGTGTCTTGAACACCTGCTGGCCCGTCGCGCGGCCCTGCTTCACCAACTCGATCAAGCGCAGGCAGCCGGCCTTGATCTGCAGCAACGCCTGCAACGTGTTCTGCTTGCAGGCCCCACCCCTGCCGCGCAGATTCACTTTGCTGTTGTGTGCCGAGAGGCCATTGCCTCGCGGCAAAAGCTATTGCAGCGTCAGCTGCCACAGTTAGAGGGAGAAATAGCGGAGCAGATGGTGCGCTTCCGGAAGGAGCGGCAAGAACGTGAAGTGCTGGATTCGCTGCGAGATTCGCAGTGGCGGGTATACCACACACTACAGCAGCGGCGCGAGCAAGCGCAGCTCGACGAAATGCATCTGTTAGGCCGCGGTCGCAAGGGATGGACGTGATTTGCCGGGTAAGTAGGCAGGCTTTGCCCAGAAGTGGCTGGCGTGGGGTTTTGGAGCAGCCTCCTACGCTATCGGCAGGAAAGGCGAAGTACTTTAAAGCCTTCAGTTCCGCCCCCCTGCCAAACTTTTGTTGGAAATGTCTTAGTTGGAATTCGGACTGCTGTTCGATAAGCGGTACTAAGAGGCAGGGCCAGTGCACAACCTTATTGCCGCTATTGCCGCAACGCCGCAGCCGGACACCGCCCTCGAGACGGGGGTCACGTCGAGCGATGAAGGTTCGTTTCGTGATGTGCTCCGCGCCAAGGTTGTTGACCAGAGCCGCACCCCAGAAATGAGGTGTGAGACGAACAAGGATGTGGCCAATACCGGCGTCCAATCTGGCGTTACGAGCGGCGAAAAACTCAGCAACCAGTACTCCGCCACCGCGAGGTCTCGTTACTCAGGCAAGCAAGACAAGAACGACCCGATCAATGCCACATCCTTGTCCGTTAAGGCGCCGTCTCCGCCCTTGTTCACGCCGGATCAGGCGGCTTTCCCTGTACCCTCAAGGAACGTCGCTGTTCCCGGTCGCGTTGCTGTGCCTGGCACAGCCGGAAACGGGAGCGATCCCGAAAGCGCAGCCATTAGCATGACACCGCGGCTTACATCTGCTTCACCCGAGCCAACTCTGGATAGCACCATCAGTTCGGCTGCGCTTCCCGGCGCGACACTGACGCCCACCCAGGTCATGGACCCATCCCAGTCCCAATCTCAAGCTGTAACCGGAGAGGTCGATCCGGCGCCGGCTGAGAGCCAAGCGATAGCTTTTTCAGATGCGGGCAGCATGGCGACGGCAGCGCCATTTCTTTCGACTGGCGTGGCTCCCAGCGGCAACGTGCAGTCTGTTCCGAACGCACTGCCTCATCCGATGGCGGGCCGGCAGCACACCGATGGGGACAATCGGTCGTCGCGATCTGATTCCGCGCTCACCGCGGTAGCCGCAAACCTCACAGATGGTTTTCCATTGCAAAACCAGCTGGCGGGTAGCGAGGGTGCAGATTCGGAAAACACTTCACTCGGCATTCCCGGACCCCCCGGGATCACCTCAGCTCCGCAGGAAGAATCTGTGGCAAACGTCGTTCTCGAAACCAGAGCGATTCCGGACACCTCGGGTACGTCGGCTCGCAACCCGAATCGCAATGCAGTCCTTGTAGAATCGGGCCAAAGCGACAGAAAAGAGGGCGCCGTAGCCACCCGATCGACGCAGCCCTCGACGACCACGCAGCCCCAATCACCAGCCTCGCCCTTGAATGCGGGGGATCTGACTCCAAGGACCGAAGCGGTTCAGGTGGCAGCTGCCCTGGTGGGACACGGTCCCAATCCTGACAGAACCGCCGTCGTCGCAGCGTCAGCACCGGAAACGACGCATTCTTCTCCATCGGAGCAGCGCCCAGCCGATGCGAGAATTCATGCGCCGCTCCCGTCTCCCAGTGTGTGGGATACCGCCGATATGGCATCAACGGCGCAGCAGTCCATGTTGCAAAGTACTCGGGTGTTGGAGCGCATAGGGCTGAGCGAAATTCGAGTAGGGCTGAACACCGCAAATTTTGGCGACCTCGAGCTGCATACCAGTCTCAACCAGGACCGGGTGGCAGCGACCGTGGCCACCAACCACAGCGAGTTGCGGGCCGCCTTGACAGCCGAGATGCCCTCGTTGGAGCACGCCATGGCGCAACATCAGCTGACCCTGGACAGCTTTCACCTGGATGGTCGCTCGGGAGCGCAGGACAAGAACCATGGCGCTTCGGGAGAGCAGCAAAACGGGCAAACCTGGAACCAGGCTGCCTTCACTCCAAGCGATGGCTCGCCCGCACTGGAGCCAACGCAGTCCCAAGCCTGGATCCAACCGCATTCTTCGGGACTCAATGTCCACGCTTAGAAAGGTACGCAATGAACACTAACCCGGTATCGGCTCAAGCTATGGGCGCTTCCACCTCAGCCCAAGGCAGCAGCAACAGCACGACGGCGAGCGGCATGGACAGCATGTTTATGCAACTGTTGATCACGCAGTTGCAGAACCAGGACCCCCTCTCCCCCATGGATCCTTCCACTTTCGTTACTCAGTTGGTGGGGGTCAACACACTGGACCAGGTATCGCAGATTAATCAAGCGGTGCAAGGTGTGTTCGGCTCCTCCGGCACGACATCCCAGACTCCCCAAACTACCGCAGGAGGCCAGTAATGCCGCTGTTCTCGATTCCTCTTTCCGGATTGACGGCCAGTTCCACCGCCATGTCAGCGATCGCCAACAACCTCGCCAACCTGAACACCGTGGGCTATAAGGGAAGCAGTGTCCAGTTCAGCGACCTGTTTTATCAGACATTGGGGGAGAACGGATCGGGCGATCCCCTTCAAGTAGGCGCCGGCACCGGGGTCAGTGCCACCGCCATCAATATGAACTCGGGAAGCCCGACCACCACCAGCGTACCTACCGATGTGGCCATCATGGGTAACGGCTTTTTTGTAGTTCAACAGGGTGGGGTGAATTATTACACCCGGGCCGGCAACTTCTCGGTGGCTCAGGACGGCTCTCTACAAACTGCCAATGGCGAACAGGTGCTGGGCTATGCCGCCGTCGGAGGCGTAATACCCTCCGGTGCGGCGCTAGCGCCCATCACGCTGGACAAGGGGCAGATCAATGCTCCTAGTGCGACCAGCATGGTGCAGTTGACCACCAATCTGGACCCCGGCACCACCGCTGGAGACACTCCCTTGTCGACTCCGATCACGGTCTACGATTCCCTGGGCACACCGCATGTGCTCGACTTCAACTTTACCAAGACCGCAGCTGGCGCCTGGAATTGCAATATCACGATTCCCAACACCGATATAACGCCGCCGGCTGGGTGGGCGGCCTCGACTGCCTATACTGTGGGACAGATGATCTCGCCTCCGACGGCGAACGGGCACTTTTATCAGTGCACGGTCGCTGGGACCTCCGCCGGGACGGCTCCCGCCTCGTGGCCGACCGATGGATCCACGTTCACCGATGGCGGCGTAACCTGGCAGGACATGGGAACGCAGACCAGCCTCGCAACCACGGCCCTGACCTTTGACAGCAGCGGCAAGCTCACCACTCCCAGCGGCAACGTGAGCAGCATCACCGCCGGCGGCCTGGCCGACGGGGGCGCCGACCTGAAGTTTCAGTGGAACCTGTACAGCAGCACCGGCACGCCGCTGATGACCCAGGTCGCCGGCTCCGGCTCCAGCACTACTTCGAGCGCACTCCAAAATGGCTACAGCAGCGGTTCTTTGACCGCTTACAGCTTCGGTGCCGACGGCACCATCACGGGAAGCTTCAGCAATGGAAGAACGGCGGCCCTGGGCCAGATCGCACTGGCGAATTTCGCCAATACCCAGGGATTGCAGCGCGTGGGTAGCAACGACTTCTCGTCAACGTTATCGTCCGGGGAAGCCGTGGTTGGCGCACCTGGCGCGGGTGGGCTCGGAACATTGTCAGGTGGGTCGCTGGAGCTGTCGAACGTGGACATTGCCACGGAGTTTTCAGCTCTCATTGTGGCCCAGCGGGATTATGAAGCCAACGCCCGTACCATTACCACGTTCGATCAGGTGATGCAGGACACGATCAACTTGAAAACGGCGTAGGGCTTTGCAGACAACCTCATTGCTGACACAAGAGACTCTCGACGCGGGCGGCTGAAGGGAATGCTGGGCGGTCACAGCCGATGCCGCCGGTTCTAAAGTCATCAGCGCTCTTGCCGATGTTCTGGAACGTGATGCTGTGAGCATGTCCCGCACTGCGGCCACGTGCCGTCCGGTGCGGGACATCGTAAACTTGCACGGCCGCACCGAGGCAAGCAGGCGTGCCCGCCATCTAAGAGCAATCCAATGAACGGGTTCTAATCTGCCTCCGAGAATGTTTTGCTGGCTACTTAGCGAGCGGACCGCATGGCACCCGTCCTTCGCTAAACCCGCTAGATAGAGAGAGTTTGTCGGAGCAAGCTTTTTCTTTCCGCTCGTCCCTTTCTTAGCTCTAACGGCAATCCGCTTGCACCCTTTGCCAGTGCACAAGCGGAGCACCAGCGTGATGGCACTTTCCGGTACGCCTCGGGTTGCGTTATGAGCGACAAACAACTACCCGCCGACACCAGTTCAGCACCACCGCCGCCACTCCCCACCGACTGGCGGCAAGTCTGGTGGCTACCTTGCAACTTGTCACTGGAGCTTCCTCTGGCGCAGTTCACTGTGAAGGAGTTGCTGCGCCTGCGCGTGGGCAACATCGCGCTCACGCATTGGAGCCGCGGAGCGGAGGTTCCGCTGCGCGCCAATGGGCGGCTGATTGGATGGGTCGAATTTGAGCCGGTGGGCGATCACATCGGGGGGCGGATTACCGAACTGGTTTGAGGAAAGCAATGCACGAGACCACTGCAAGCCCTCGTATAACATCCCCGGCTACTCCTCCCACAATGTGCGAGCGTCTGCTCGGGCTCTTGGCTACGGTGCGCGTCAGCAGAAAACCGCGGCGTCTGCGCCTTTGCGAAAGCCTCTCCCTGGGCGAGAAACGGATGGTGGCGGTGATTCAGTATGACGGCCAGCAGTTCCTGGTGGGCGGTGGAGCGGCTTCTCTCAGCCTGCTGGCCCGTCTCGGCGAGGCGCCAGACTTCGCCACGGTCATGACGGAATGGTGCGAGCGGCAGCGATGACACGTTCAGCAGACAGCCTGGTTCGCAATGGTGCCGTTTGGGTGATCGGAATGCTTAGTACTCCGGCAGCGGCTATCGCCCGGCACTCCCCCGGCACAGCGTTGCAACTTCCCGGAACGAATGGCAGCGGAGTGCCCTGGACCATTGTTCTGCTGTTGACGCTGCTTACAATCCTGCCGGCGCTGCTGCTTTCGATGACGCCGCTGGTGCGGCTGCTGGTGATCTTTCACTTCCTGCGGCAGGCGCTGGGCACGCAGAGTGCTCCTACCAATCAGACCCTCGTCGGTCTGTCGCTGGTGTTGACCTATTTCCTTATGCAGCCTGTGGGAGCGGCGGTTTATCAGCAGGCCATGGTGCCTCTGGAGAACAATCAGATCACCGCCTGGCAAGCGTTAGACCGCGGATCAGAACCACTACGCCACTTCATGCTGAAGTTTGTGCGCGAGAAAGACGCGGCGCTGTTCGTTGAACTGGCTAAGCTACCCGCGCCGCACTCGCCGGAAGACTTGCCGATGCGGGTCGTCGCACCTGCTTACATCTTGTCCGAGTTGAAAGTCGGCTTTCAGATCGGCGCAGTGCTGTTTCTGCCTTTCCTAGTCATCGACCTAGTGGTGGCCTCGATCACAACTTCAGTGGGAATGCTGCAGCTGCCCCCCGTCGTGATCTCGACGCCCATCAAGATCCTGCTATTCGTCATGGTCGATGGCTGGAACCTGCTGGTGGGTTCGCTGATGAAAAGTTTCTACTGACTAACCAAGCTAAGGAGCGCGATGTCGCCGCAAATGATCGTGATGCTGGGACAGCGAACGTTGCAGACCGCGGTGCTGCTGGCGGCCCCGCTTCTGATCGCCCTGGCCCTGGTTAGCCTGCTTATCAACATTGTGCAGGTTCTGACCTCGCTACAGGACAACACCATCTCCAGCGTGCCTCGCCTGTTGGCGACTGCCGTGGGAGCAATCGTGCTGATGCCGTGGATGCTGCGCAAGCTGGCACTTTTCACGGTGCAATTGTTCGCCGATTTTCGCCCACTGCTGCGGTAGAGGAGAGCGATGGAACCCCGGCTTGAGGAAATGATTGCCGCTGTGGTTTTCGTGGGAGCTCGGGTCTCCGGAGTCATGGTGTTTGCGCCTTTTCTGGGCAGCAGCGCCATTTCTCCCCGCGTAAAGGCGGGGTTGGTGGTGCTGGTGACTGCAGTGCTCTACCCGGTGTGCGCTCCTCGGGGTCTTTCGCTGACGGCGGCGGGCGTAGCCCGGGCAATGCTCTCAGAGGCGCTGATTGGTTTGTTGATGGGGCTGGCCATTCAATTTGTCTTCGAAGCAGCGCAGTTCGCCGGACAGGTAATGGGAATGCAGGTGGGCTTCGGTCTGGTCAACATTCTCGATCCCAACACCCAGGTTGATACCCCGGTGCTGGCGGTGTTCTCCCAGACCATCGTGATGCTGATTTTCTTGCAATTGAATGTGCATCACTGGCTGCTGCGCGGGCTGGCCAGCAGCTTCGGGTATCTGCCCGCGGGCACGGCCGTGGTCAGCGGAGACTTGGTGAGGCAACTGCTGCATGCCGCCGGTGGAATCTGGCTGGCGGGCGTACAGGTGGCGGCGCCGGCGTTAATTGCGACGTTGCTGGCCGACCTGGTGCTTGGCTTCCTGGGCAAGGCTTCGCCGCAGTTGCCGGTGCTGTTCTTGGGGCTGTCGGTAAAAAGCATGGTTGGCCTCTCGGTGCTGGCGCTTTCTCTGAAGTACTGGCCGGGGATTTTCGAGCGTTATTTCAGCAATGGCATCCGCTGCGCGGAGCGGCTGCTGCAATTGGCGCACTGAGGAACACGTGGCGCACGACGACAAGACCGAACAGGCAACTCCACGGCGGCGGCAGAAGGCGCGCGAGCAGGGCAGGGTCGCGCGCAGCCGGGAGCTCGCTGGCGCAATCATCGGATTTGCCGGATTGTTGGTGGTGTTATGGATCTCGTCCGCCGAGTTGGAGCGCTGGCGCACTTTGCTTCGAGGCTGGACGGAGATCGCCGCGAGCGCCGACTTTAGCGTCGGAACTCCGCTGCTGGCCTGGACCGGGACCGCCGCCCTGCGATGGATTGTTCCCCCGCTGACGCTAGTGTGGGTACTCGCGATAGGAAGCAGTTTGGCGCAAGGTGGGTTTGTCTTCGCCGCCGAAGCGTTGGCCCCGAACCTCGAGCGCATGAGCCCGGCCAAAAAGCTAGGCCAGATGTTTTCCATAGCTGGTCTAGCGCCGCCGGCAAAGTCGCTGATTCCGTTTTCGATCCTACTTTATCTGGGTGTTTCGATGCTAGCGCGCGATTGGGAGCTGCTGCTACGCGCCGGACAGATGCCGGTCGCTGCCATGGGTCAATTCGCTTATCAACGCGCCTTCGAGATCTGCTGGAAGTCCACTCTGGTTTTGCTGCTGTGGTCGGGCATCGATTACCTGCTGCAACGGCAGAAGCTGGAGCGCGACCTGCGTATGAGCAAGCAGGAACTGCGCGACGAGTACAAGGAAAGCGATGGCAATCCGACCGTGAAGGCACGGCTTCGCCGCCTGCAACGGCAGATGCGCCGCCGCCGCATGCTGAAGGAAGTGGAGCACGCGACCGTCGTCATCACCAACCCTACCCATTTTGCGATTGCCCTGGAATACCGGCCCCAGATGGCAGCGCCTGTGGTGCTGGCCAAAGGTTGTAACGCCTTGGCGGAGCAGATCAAGCAGGTGGCACGCTGGCACGAGGTGCCCATCGTGGAGAATCCGCCGCTGGCGCAGGCGCTGTATCGCAGCGTCGAGGTGGGACAGACGATTCCCGCCAAACTGTACGTCGCCGTGGCGGAGATCCTGGCATTTATTTACCGCGCCCAGATGAGGGTGCAGACCGTAGCAAACCGGACATAAGCAATGGCAAGTGTGACCGACAAACCGAAGTCCGTCAGCAAGGCATCTGCCGCCGAGTGGATTATTCCGGTGGCCGCGGTGGCGCTGGTGTTCGTTATGCTGGTACCGCTGCCGGCGTTGGCGCTCGATCTGCTGCTGGCCATCAGCATTGTCGCCTCGGTGCTGGTCCTGCTCTCCGCAGTGCACATCCTGCGTCCGGTACAGTTCTCCGTCTTTCCCAGCCTGCTGCTGCTGCTCACCCTGTTTCGCCTGGCGCTGAACCTGGCTAGCAGTCGCCGCATTCTTTTGCACGGCAATGAAGGCTCGAGCGCAGCCGGACATGTGATCGAGGCCTTCGGACAATTCGTGGTCGGGGGCAATTACGTGGTCGGCTTTGTGCTGTTCCTGGCCCTAATCGCCATTCAATACATGGTAGTGAGCCACGGTGCCGTGCGCACCGCCGAGGTCACGGCACGGTTCACTCTGGACGCGATGCCGGGCAAGCAGATGGCAATCGACGCCGATCTCAACGCCGGCCTGATCGACGAAAAGCAGGCTCGCGTCCGCCGCGAGCAAGTCAGCCGGGAAGCAGAATTCTATGGCGCCATGGACGGTGCGGCGCGCTTCAATCAGCGTGATTCTTTGGCCACCGTGCTGATCACCGTGATCAATATTCTTGCGGGATTTCTGATCGGCGTCTTTCAGCTCGATATTCCCTTCCGCGACGCTCTGAAGACCTACACCATTCTGACCGTAGGCGATGGCCTGGTCACGATCATTCCTTCCTTGCTGGTATCGGTGGGCGGCGGCATCGTGGTCACCCGCGCCTCGTCGGACAACACCCTAGGCGTCGACGTAGGTAAGCAACTGTTTGGCCGCAGCCGTCCTCTATGGATCGCGGCCGGCACCATGGTGGCGCTGGCCCTAATTCCCGGGCTGCCCAAAATTCCCTTCCTGCTGATCGGCGGAATCGCCGCCGCCCTGGCGCGACGTGCCCGCAGCGAATTCGAAAAACCGGCGCCGCCGGCCGAAGCTGCCGGGGCGACTGCTGCTTCAAATACGGCCCAGCAGGAAGCGCTGGAAGGCCTGCTGAAGCTGGATGAGTTAGGGCTGGAGGTCGGCTATGCGCTGGTGCCGCTGGTGGACGCCAAGCAAGGCGGACAACTGCTGCAGCGGGTGAAGGCGCTCCGCCGCCATCTAGCGTTGCAGTTGGGCTTCATCGTTCCGCCTATTCATATCACCGACAACCTGAAGCTGGGGCCGCGAGAGTACGTGGTGTATCTGCGTGGAGTGGAGATCGCGCGCTGGGAGCTGCGCGATGACTGCCTGCTGGCCATCAGCTCGGAGGCCACTCCGCCCGAGCTGCCCGGAGTTGCGACCAGCGAACCTGCCTTCGGAGTTGCAGCGCGCTGGATCGTTCCTGGGCTGCGCGAGCAGGCGTTGGCTTCGGGTTATGCGGTCGTGGACCAAACCTCGGTGATGGCCACTCACCTGGCCGAGGTCATCAAGCAGCACGCTTATGAATTGCTGAGCCGCCAGGAAACCAAGCGGCTGCTGGATCGGCTGGGCGAAAGCCATCCCAAGCTGTGCGAAGAGCTGGTGCCCAAGCTGCTGAGTCTGGGCGAGGTGCAGAAAGTGCTGCAGCAGCTTCTGCGGGAGCAGGTTTCCATCCGCGACCTGGCCACCATCCTGGAGAGCCTGTTGGATACTGCCGCGGTCAACAAGCATCCCGTGCTACTAGTGGAGGCCGCACGCCAAGCGTTGGGACGAGCCCTGGTGCGGCCGTTGTTGGCCGAGGATGGCGGCTTGCGCGTGGTCACGCTCGATCCGGGAATGGAAGAGGAGTTGAGCCACGCCTTTTCCGGCCAGACTGCGTCCGCAGCACCGGGCGGGTTGGAGCCATCGTATGCACGTCGGGTGCTGGAAGGGTTGAAGAAGCTGGCCGGCGAGCAGGTCCGGCTGGCGACGCCGGTGCTGTTCTGCAACACCCCGGCGCGCTTTCATTTACGTCGCCTGCTGGAGCCGTTCCTGCCCAAAGTGGTGGTGCTCTCTCCGGGAGAGGTGCCTCCACTGGTGCAAGTGCAATCGCTGGGAATGATTCGATGAGGAGGAAGCATGACTGCCGCTCAAGCTTACGAGCAGATCAGTGAACCGGCTGCTGAGATGTCCGACCAGCTCCTGCTGGAGCAATTGCCGCAAGTGAAGTACATCGCGCGCCGCATTCACGAACGGTTGCCGCAGCACGTTCCCTTCGATGACCTTTTGCACGCCGGCATCGTGGGGCTAATCGACGCCATGCATAAGTTCAACCCGGACAAGAAAGTGCGTTTCGCTTCCTATGCGAAGTTCCGCATCCGAGGAGCCATTCTGGATAGTTTGCGCGACATGGACTGGAGCCCTCGCGACCTCCGTCGCAAGGCCCGCCGCCTGGAAGCCACCATGCAAAAGCTGCAGACGGAGTTGGGCCACTCGGCCACCGAGCCCGAACTGGCGCTGGCCATGGGCATGACCCTGGAAGAGTTTCAGCACCTGCTGGACGAGATTCGCGGTTTGGAAGTGGGCAGCTTGCAAATTGAATCTCTGGAGGACGGACGCGAAACCGACCTTGGGGAAACCTTGCCCGGCCCGGCCAATCAGGACCCACTGTTCCTCTGCATGCAGGGCGAGCGGCGGACGAGGCTGGCGGACGCGATCTCGGAATTGCCCGCGCGCGAGCAGCAGGTGCTTTCCCTGTATTACCAGGAAGAGCTCACCATGAAGGAAGTAGGCGCAGTGCTGGGAGTGGGAGAGTCGCGCGTCTCGCAGATTCATTCCGTTGCCGTGGCCCGGCTGCGGGCCAGCCTTGAGAGTGCGCAGCAGGGCCGCACGGTTGCACTAAACGCATCTATCCACAGCCCGAAGCCGCAGGTGGAAATATGGAAAAGGTTCTAAGCCAAGGCGAGATCGATGCCTTGTTCCAGGCCGCGCGACGCGCCGGCGGGAGCGATGCCGAAGAAACAGCAGGCGTCCGGGTAGAGAACTGGGACCTGCATCAAGCCGGCCTGCTACGCAAGGAGCAGTTGCATTCCATCAGCCAGCTGCACGAAGGCTTTGCGCGAAACGTAACTACCTCGGTCAGCAGCTACCTGCGCGACAAGTTCGAAGTCGCATTGGTCTCGGTGGAGCAATTGGCTTATCGCGATTTTCTAGCTCGGGTTTCCGAAGTGACCTATTACGGATCGTTTCACCTTCAGCCGGGCGATGCCAGCGGGGTTCTGCAGATGGACTTGAGCCTCGCATTCCCCGTCGTCGATTTGCTGCTGGGAGGACAAGGCGGCGTGCCTCAGGGTACCCGTGAAGTGAGCGAGATCGAGGAGATGGTTTTGCAGGGCGTGGGCCAGCTCATCTGCCACGAGCTGCAAAACGTCTGGCAGCCGCTGGGACTGCGGGTGGCTTTCGAACAGCGTCAGCCGGCAGCGCAAATGCTGCGCTTGCTGCCCGCGCAGGAAAAGACGCTGACCCTTACCTTTGAAGCCACGATGACAGACTCGCGGGGCCTGTTCAACATCGCTTTTCCGGCGGTGGTCTCCAGCGCACTACTGCGCAAGCTAGCGTCGGACCTGGTTTACCAGCGCCCGCGGGGGCCTGCCACTCACCGCGAAAGCATCAAGAAGAAGCTGCTGGATTCGATTGTGGAAATGGAATTGGGTACGCCTCTGCTGCCGGTCAAGCTAAGCGAACTGCTGGCCATGCAGGCCGGAGGAGTGTTGCCGCTCCGGCGTCATATCGATGAACCGGCAACCTTGCGCCTGAAAGGCCGCGATTGCTGGCGAGCGCGCCCAGTACGCAGCCAGACCAATTGCCGGGCGGCGCAACTGATGGAGCACATCGCACAGCCGGAAGAGGGGGAGAGCTAAATGGTTGAGCAAGCGAACAGCAAAATCGAATCTTACTTTGAGGCCTGGGTCTGCAGTCTGGCCTCACTCCTGTCACAACTCTCCGGTAACGGGTGGCAGCCGCGGCCGGCCACCGCCGTAGAAGACTACGCGGCCATCGCGCGCGCAAGGATTACCGCGAGCCACGGGTTGACCGGTCAGCAATGGCTCAGCTTCAGCGCTGCCGATGCCGCGGTCTTGCTGCGTTCCATGTTGCAGGAGGAGGAGGTCGGCATCGAAAATGAATTGGATGCCAGGCAGCAGGACGCTCTAGCGGAGGCCGTCAGGCAGTGGGCGGGTCTGGCAGCTAGCGCCCTTGAACCCGCATTCGGAGAGGTATCGCTGGAGGTGGCACTCGAAGCTCAGGCGCAAACTCCATGCTCGGCGGCGCGTCTGTTGCACACCGACGACGGTGCTCGCGCCCTGGCGGTTCTGCTAGAGATGGACGAAGAGATTGTTTCGGCTCTGGACCGCCGCGTCGCAGCTTCGCCACGACGAGATGGCAATCCTTCCCCCGATATCGAGAGCCTGCTGCGCCAGGGGAATCTGGGACTGCTGATGGACGTGGAGCTGGGAGTGATGTTGCGCTTCGGTTGCCGTCAAGCCACGCTGCGCGAGGTGCTGGAACTCACATCCGGAGCGGTGTTGGAGCTAGACCGCGAGATCCAGGAACCCGTCGATCTGTTGTTGAATGGCCGGGTGATTGCCCGTGGAGATGTAGTCGTAATCGACGGCAATTATGGACTGCGGGTCACCGAGGTAGCCTCTGCGCAACAACGGGTGGACAGCCTGTGAAGAAACAGGGGCTAGGGGGCCAGGGATTAGTTGTTGGTGGTTAACTTCCCGGCTTTAGGCCCTGGTAGTGGTTTGAAACGCGAGGCTTCGAAACCGATTTCTAGTCACTCAGGAGCGTGTATGTCTCTTTCCTTGCGCGCAATGTTGCCCACGTATTCCCCGCTCGCCACGCTGACAGAGCTGCCTGCATGTGCCAATGTGTCTTGCCCAAGACCTCCCACGCTGTGGCAGCGCTGGTGGGCGCGGCACGAAGGACTGTGGCTACAGAAACGCTGGTACTGCTCTCCCGAATGCTTTCAAGAGGGACTGCTACGGCAGCTGAAGCAGTCGGGAATGGTCACAGCGCGCCGTACTCCCCAGCCCACTCGGATGCCTCTCGGGCTAGTGTTGCTGTCGCAGGGTGCAATCACCGCTGCCCAGTTGCAGGGCGCCCTGGAAGCGCAACGCCTGGGTGGTGGCGGAAAGGTGGGCGAATGGCTGATAAAAATGGGCGCGACCGCGGAGCCGCAGGTGACCCAGGGGCTGGCAGTACAGCAAGGCTGCCCGGTCTTTGCGACACGGGAGCTACAAGTTTTGCCGGCGGACATGCATTGGCCGGCGCCCCTGACCCAAAACTATCTGGCTCTGCCGGTTTTCTATAACAAGTTGCAATCCAACTTGTATGTTGGATTTCTAGAGGGGGTGCATCACGGCTTCCTCTATGCTCTGGAACTGATGTTGCGCTGCAACACGCAGCCCTGCATTCTGCCTCCGGCGGTGTTCCGGGAAAACGCGGAGAGGCAGTCATGCCCTGGCGAGAGCGAAACTATCGTGATCCAGCAGCGGCAGAGCGCAATTGAGATGACCCGGACCGTCGCCAACTACGCCTCTCAAATTCACGCTGAACGTTGCGGAATGACCTGGTGGGACGATCATTTATGGATACGACTGGGCTGCCCGAACGGCTTTCATGTGGACTTTCTTTTCCGGCTACCGGCGCCCCCACAACCCTTCTAGCGAGACGGCCCCAGGCGCGCACCAGCGTCAAACCTTCGGCGCATAGACCGCCCATCCTCGTGGGCCAGCCCAGAAATCAGCGTGGCCGTCCGCCGACGTCGTCTTCGAATCCGGACGGTTCACGTCACCTCCGCCGTACGCCACAGGTTCGAACTGAACATCGGACCACTGGGTCTGCACCAGCGCCCCGTTCCAGGCATCGCCCAGGTTATTCAGTACATAGATCAGGCCGGGCTGCGCGGCAGAGCCGGTGCGCTGCATCATGTAGAGATTGTCGTCGGCATAAAGTACCTGGGTTGTTCCGCCGGCATGCAGCTCATGCGCGGCGACGAGCGCCGCAATTCCGTTGGGAGTTCCCGTTTTCGCCAGTCCAAAGTTGTACCAGTCCATCCAGAAAACACTGGGATAGCCCTCGTGCGTCAGGATGAAACTGTAAGCCAGTAGTTTGTCGTTGTTGATGGCATTTCCAGGATCGCGAATGGTGTCGTGATTGTCCACGAAGCTTACTGCTTGCGACGGATTGTCCTGCACAACCGTCCCTGGATCGGCCAAGGTCCTCAAGCTGAAACCGTAGGTATCGCAGAGATCTTTCAGGCGATAATGCAGGGGGAAGTCGAACGCTGACACAGGATTGTCCGTGTAACTGTTAACCTCACCGAGCCAGTCGTCTACGGTGCGTTCGTTGTCCCAGCACTCTCCAACGCAAAAGGCGTAAAAGTTATCCGCCGATTTCTTCAGGTAGCGGAGCTCAGCGATGGACTGCACCATCCAGGGCGCATAACCTTTTACGAAATCGAAGCGGAAGCCGTCGAAGCCGATGGTTTCGATCATCCACTGGGCCAGATCGATGAGTTCCTGGTAAACCAGGGGATTGCGGTGGCAGAGGTCGGGCATATCTCCGAAGGTCATCTCGTCGAATATCTCAAACGGCGACGGATGGAAGCACTGCCAGTCGCGCGGGAACTTGCCGCTGGCGGGATTAAACTTCGTCCAGCGGGTTTGGCCATCGATGGGGTTGACCTCTTGGGCGTCGCCGCCATTGTTGTGGTCGAGCACGAGGTCGGCATAGACCTGCATGTTGGCGGTGTGCGCCGCGTTGATCAGCGAGACCAACTCTGCCTGGTTTCCGAACCACGTCTTAGTTCGGCTTCTCTGGTTGAAGTCGCCAAGATCGAAGTAATCGTAAGGATCGTAGCCCATGGAAGGGCCGCCGATATTGGCTGCCTTAGATGCGGGCGGAAGCCACAGTGAAGTGAACCCTGCCTGCTGCAATTCAGGAATTTTGCCGGCCAGGAAATTCCACCAGGTGCCATCCTGATTTTCTTCCGCCGGGCAGTTCCAGTAGAAAGCCTGAAATAAGACTCCCATGGCGAGCTCCTTTTTCGCGGATAGAGGGAGCATAGCGCAATCGGCCGCATATAGCTGTGATTGGCGAATGAAAACTTGGTGAAAGTGAGTTACGCTCGGGCTGATTGCTCGTCCGGCCCCAGCGGCAGGAAGTACTGCGTGCCGCGGATCGGCTCGCTGACCCGCCGCAACAGTGCCTGCAAGTCTTCGCTGCGCTCCACGAAGTCGATCTCCGAGGTATTGACGATCAGCAGGTCGGACGAGGTGTAATGAAAGAAAAAGTGCTCGTAGGCCTTGATCACCTCCTCGAGATAGTCGTCGCTGATGGCCTTCTCGCCAGGGGCGTTCTTTTTCTTCAGTCGCTTCTTCAGCACTTCGGGGGTGGCCTGTAAATAGATAACGAGATCGGGAGCGGGCACGTTTTGCCGGAAGAGCTCGTAGTAGCGGTTGTAAATGCCGAGCTCCGCATCGCCCAGGTTGAGGCAGGCGAACAGCTTGTCCTTTTCGAAAATGTAGTCGGCAACATAGGTTTTGTTGGGATTACGCTTGACGTCAAGGCTTCCTAATTGCTCGTAGCGCGCGATCAGAAAAGCGAACTGTGCCTGGAACGCCGCCCCATGCTCGCCTTCGTAAAACGATCGCAGAAACGGATTGTGCTCGGGTTCGGTGATGCGCTGCGCGTGCAGGGTTTCCGCAATGACCTGGCAAAGCGTGCTCTTGCCGACTCGAATGGGGCCTTCGACTGCGATGTAACGGGGTGGTTCGAAAAGGTTCGCCATGGGAGTAAAACGGTACGAACCGCAGAATATCTTGCTCGCCGTCTGCGCGCAATTGTCGTGATGATAAATGTTGGTCCAAGTTTTCCACCGGTTGAGCCGACCGCAATTACAATCAAGCTAAATCCATGATTGCAGCGGTCATCGGCGGAGTGGGGGTTGCAGGTTTGGCCTGCCTGGCGGGCTACCACACCATGGCCCCAACCTCGCAAATCTACGGACGGACATTCGTCGGACTGGGGCCAGGCTCTCGCCTACTGGCGCTTACCTACGATGACGGTCCCAACGATCCTTACACGTGGCGCATGATGGAGGTGCTGGAACGCCATGGTGTGAAGGCAACATTTTTTCTCATCGGGCACTATGTCCAGCAAAAACCTGCGATCGCGCGCGCGCTGGTGGCCGCCGGCCACTCTATTGGCAGCCATACTTGGAGCCATCCCAACCTGATATTCGAACAGGTCACTGAGCTGCGCCAGCAGCTGGTAAAGACGAGGCAAGCCATCCTTGACGCAACCGGGGTGGAAACCAAGCTCTTTCGGCCTCCGTTCGGAGGACGTCGACCCGCAACGTTACGCACGGTGCGAGCTTTCGGGTTGCAGACCGTGATGTGGAACGTCACCGGCCGGGACTGGAAGGCGAGGTCGGCGGACGAAATCGTTGCTCGTGCGGAGCGACGGATTCGCGGCGGGGACGTTATTCTGCTGCATGACGGCTCGCACGTGCGGATGGATGTCGACCGCAGCCGCAGCGTTGAAGCCACTGATCGCATACTTGGTCGCTATCTGCGTGAGGGATTCGAGTTCGTAACGATTCCGGAGATGATGGAAAGGCAGCAAACGGCAACTAGCAATTAGCAGCCAAAGCACTTACAGCAACGCCAACGCCTCCGTTGCCGCGGCGATGGTGTCGTCAATATCGCCTTGGGTGTGTGCAACGCTGAGGAACGCCGCTTCGAATTGTGAGGGCGGCAGCCAGACACCGGCGTCGAGCAATGCTCCATGGAAGCGGCCAAATTTTGCAGTGTCGCACGTAGCCGCGCTGTCCCAGCCGGTGACCTGTCTATCGGTAAAGAAAAACGTGAACATCGAACCGACACGATTGGCCGTCATTGTTACGCCCGCTTGCTTTGCCGCCGCGACAATCCCGGCGACCAGCTTCCCTGCGGCGTCATCGACCTGCCTGTAGAACTGCTGCCGATTGGCCTTCAGCTGGCACAGAGTTGCGATGCCGGCTGCCATAGCCAGCGGATTGCCACTCAGCGTTCCCGCTTGATAGACGGGGCCAACCGGCGCGACCAGGTCCATGATCTCCGAGGGTCCACCGTAGGCACCCACTGGCAGACCGCCGCCGATGATCTTGCCCAGCGTCGTGAGGTCGGGTTTGATGCTGTACAGCTCCGACGCACCACCGAAGGCCACCCGGAAGCCGGTCATCACCTCGTCGAAGATGAGCAGCGCACCTTCGCGAGCGGTAATCTCGCGCAGCGCTTGGAGGTAGCCCGGCTGGGGCGGGACGCATCCCATGTTGCCGACTACGGGCTCAACGATGACGCAGGCGATTTGGCCTTTGAACTTCGCGAACGCCGTCTTCGACCGCAGCACGGTCGTTATAGGGAAGGGCCAGCGTGAACTCGACAAATTCTTCTGGTACCCCGGCCGAGCCGGGAATGCCCAGCGTCGCCACGCCGGAGCCAGCCTTTACCAAGAGCGCGTCGCTGTGTCCGTGATAGCAGCCTTCAAACTTCACAATGAACTTACGTTTGGTGAAGGCGCGGGCCAGGCGGATGGCCGACATCGTCGCTTCTGTTCCCGAGCTGACGAAGCGGACCTTCTCGATCGCCGGAAACGCCTCAACCACCAGCGCAGCCAGTTCGGCCTCACTTGGAGTGGAAGCCCCGAAGCTGGTGCCATTACGCGCGGCCTGGATGATGGCCTCAAGGACCTCGGGCTGCGAGTGGCCCAGGATCAGTGGCCCCCACGAGCCAACGTAGTCGATGTACTGATTGCCGTCGGCGTCCCAAACGTGCGCGCCCAGGCCCCGTACCAGGAATGGCGGCGTGCCTCCCACCGAGCGGAAAGCGCGCACCGGGGAATTGACTCCCCCAGGGATGAGCTGCTCAGCTCGTTCTTGCAAAGCGCGGGATTCGTCGAGACGGCGGGCCATGGATCCTCACAGATTTATGATGAATAGAGGAGTCTATCAGCCTGAACGCACAGGGGTTTGTGAGGAACGTCACAGGCAAAATGTCCCTGTAAAATACACTGTTTTCGTGTACACTATTAAAGCATGAGAAACATTACTCTAAGTGCTGACGAAGACCTGATTGAACAGGCACGACTGGTGGCGCGAACTCAACATAAAACCCTCAACGCGGCCTTTCGAGAGTGGTTGGAAACCTTTGCTGCTCAGTCGGGGAACGAACATGAGATGGACGCGCTGATGCAACGTCTTCGTCACGTCAAAGCAGGCCGCCATTTCAGCCGGGAAGAAATGAATGAACGGTAGATTCTTTCTTGATACCAACATCTTCGTTTATTCATTCGACGACAGTTCGACCACGAAGCGCCGCCGGTCGATGCATCTGATCAGGCAGGCGGTAGCGACGCGAAAGGGAATGGTCAGTTACCAAGTGGTTCAGGAGTTCTTCAACGTTGCCCTGCGTCGCTTCGTCCATCCCATGGGCGCTCCAGAAGCTGAGCAGTACCTGAGCACCGTGTTTCGTCCGTTGTTGGCCGTCCATTCGTCTCAGGCTCTTTATGCCGAGGCGCTGCACTTGCAGGGCAGGCACCGTCTGTCCTGGTACGACTGCCTAATCGTCGCAGCAGCCATCGAAGCGCGGTGCAGCGTGCTCTATAGCGAGGATCTCCAGCATAAGCAACAATTCGGCGATCTCGAGGTCCAGAATCCATTTGTTGAGAGCGCGCTTTGAAATCAGTATGACGAGACCGCGTACGGCTGCCGGTCCTTCCCCGCTTACGATTCACCCTCGCTCTACGTCCAAACGGTAGCCCGAGCGAGCAAATTGGCGAGATTCCGCGATTTTCCCGGAACCTTCGTGACGGGTAGGCATCGAACCTAAGGTACAATGGGAGCGAGAGTTTCCCTCCCAGCAGCGAACTAAATATGTCAAAGACCACCAAGCTTATCGTTCTCGGCGTTTCCTTTCTCCTTGCCACGTTTGCCGTGGTTGGCGGGCTCGGGGTCCGGGCCAATACCAACGATGACGGTTCGTATCGCCAGTTGGGCGTTTATAGCGAAGTTCTGTCGCGGATTCGGACCGAGTACGTGGAGGAACCAAACATTCCGAGCGTAACCAACGGCGCGCTGCACGGGCTGTTGGAGTCGCTCGATGCCAACTCGAGCTATCTCGACCCCACCGAGTATAAGGATTACAAGCAGCGCAAGGAAGGCAAGGCGGGCATTGGCGCCGCAGTTTCCAAGCGCTACGGCTATGCTGCCGTGATCTCGGTGATTCCAGGCGGGCCAGCCGACAAGGCGGAGATTGAGAGCGGAGACATCCTTGAGGCAATCGAGGGCAAAACTACTCGCGACATGTCGCTAGCTGAGATTGACGGTCTTCTGACCGGGCCTCCGGGATCGGTGGTCAACGTTTCGGTGGTGCGTCCCAGGCGGGCGCAGCCAGTGAAGTCGGCCCTGACTCGCGCCATTGTTACCGATCCGCCCGTCAGCGACAAGATGATGGAAGACGGAATCGCCTACATCAAGGTCGATGACTTCCCAAAGGGACGTTCCCAGGAGATTGCCACCAAGCTAAAGGCGGTGCAGAAGGAAGGCGCCAAGAAAGTCATTCTGGACCTGCGCAATTCCGGCGATGGTGAAGAGACCGAGGGCATCGCTACCGCCAACCTTTTCCTGAATCATGGCACAATCACTTACCTGCAAGGACAGAAGTATCCCAAGCAGACGTTCAATGCCGATCCGGAAAAGGCGGTTGCGATCAACTTGCCGCTGGTAGTTTTGGTGAATCGCGGTACGGCTGGGCCGGCGGAGATCGTAGCCGCCGCGATAATGGAGAACGCTCGCGGGGACGTACTCGGTGATAAGACATTCGGCTCGGGATCGATCCAGAAAGTGATCGACATGCCGGATGGGTCGGCGCTGATGTTGTCAGTTGCGAAGTACTACTCGCCATCAGGCAAGGCTGTTCAGGACACGGCCGTCACGCCGAATATTCTGGTGGCCGACAACAATGACGATTTCATTGCGCCGGATGAGGACGAGAACGCGCAGGACGACGCGCAGCAGGAAAAGGATAAGGCCAATCAGCCCGATGACCAATTGAATCGGGCGATCGAGGTGCTAAAGGGCGAAGGCAAGAAAGCATAAGACTTCCGAGTCCCGGAAGACACTCAGGCACGGAGAACTCCTCCGTGCTTTTCTTTTTTTCGATGATTCCGTGAGGCTACTCGAAACCCGATCAAAATTGACGCCACCTTGGGATATTACGTATCCTATGAATCCTTCGAGACTACCGTGTGCAGGAGGTTCGATGAAACGGGTAATAGGACTGGGCGGGATCTTTTTCAAGTCGAAAGACCCGAAGGCACTATACGAGTGGTATCGCCAGCATCTCGGCATTGAGAGTGCCGCTGACGGTTCAGGCGCGACGTGGAGCGATGCTGACCATCCTGAGATTCCGGCGTTCAATGTGTGGGCGATCTTTCCAGCGGATACGAAGTACTTCGTGCCTAGCCAGTCCAACTTCATGATTAACTTCCGGGTTGAGGATCTCGACGAATTGCTGAAGGCGCTGCGGGAGGAAGGCGTGCAGGTGGATCCTAAGGTTGAAAATTACGAATACGGAAAGTTCGCATGGATTATTGATCCGGAGGGGAATCGCGTGGAATTGTGGGAGGCACCGAAGGCAGAGACTACGGACTAGCAGATAGGGGGAGCATTACTCGGTTACTCGGTCCAGCGCTTGAAGACGAGGCAGCCGTTCGTTCCGCCGAAACCGAAGGAATTGGATATCGCGTAATCCATACTTACCCGGCGCGAAGTATGGGGGACGAAGTCGAGATCGCAGCCCTCGTCGGGGTTGTCGAGATTGGCGGTCGGTGGAACGATTTGATCGCGCAACGCGAGCACCGTGATCGCGGCCTCCAACCCTCCAGCACCGCCTAGCAGATGCCCGGTCATGGACTTTGTCGAACTGACCAGCATCTTGTAGGCATGATCGCCGAAGGCGCGCTTAATCGCCGTGGCTTCTAACTCGTCGCCCAGTGGTGTGGACGTGCCGTGTGCGTTGACGTAACCGATCTGCTCGGGCGACAGTCCGGCGTCGCGAAGTGCATTGCGCATCACGCGGTAGCCGCCTTCGCCTGCGGGAGCGGGCTGAGTGATGTGGTTAGCGTCAGCACTCATGCCGTATCCGACCACCTCAGCGATGATTTTGGCTCCGCGCTTCCTGGCGAACTCCAGTTCTTCCAGGATCAGGATCCCTGCGCCCTCGCCGATGACGAAACCGTCGCGGTCCTTGTCCCAGGGGCGACTGGCGCGGTGCGGGTCGTCGTTACGGGTGGAGAGCGCGCGCATAGCGGCGAATCCACCGACACCCATGGGTGTGATCGCCGCTTCGGTGCCGCCAGCAATCATCACATCGGCATCTCCATACTTGATGACACGAGCCGCGTCACCGATGGAATGTGCACTGGTCGTGCAAGCGGTGCAGGTGGCCTCGTTTGGGCCCTTGGCATTGTTCCGAATACTAACCTGGCCGGCTGCAAGGTTGACGATGGCTGCGGGAATGAAGAAGGGTGAAATCTTGCGCGGACCGCCGTTCAGCAGGTTGGAATGCTCGCGCTCAATGATGTCGAATCCGCCAATACCGGAGCCGATGTTTACGCCGGTACGCTCGGCCATGTCTTCATCCAGGACTTTGTAATTGGCCATGCGCAGGGCTTCATCGCTAGCAGCGATGGCTAAATGAATAAAGCGCGCCATTTTGCGCGCTTCTTTTTTTTCCACGAACTGCAAGGGATCGAAGTTTTTGACCTCAGCGGCAATCTGACAGGCAAACTGCGAGGCATCAAAGCCTACGATGCGCTCCACGCCGCTGTTTCCAGCCAACAGTGCTGACCACACCTCTTCGGTGTTATGGCCGACAGCGCAGATGACCCCGATCCCCGTTACGACGACACGACGGCTCAATCTACTTCGATCCCTTCGCGTGCGAGTTGATGTAATCCACGGCGTCTTTAACGGTCCGGATCTTCTCCGCATCTTCATCGGGGATCTCGATCTCGAAAGCCTCTTCAAAGGCCATGACGAGCTCAACGGTGTCCAGTGAATCGGCGCCCAGATCGTCAACGAACGATGCGTTGGGGGTTACCTCTCCCTCATCCACTCCCAACTGTTCCACGATGATTTGTTTTACGCGTTCATCTACGGATGCCATGAGGTCAGCAATCTCCTTTCGACCCGCCAACGGGGCGAGCGAAAAACTCTGTATGTCGGTTGGCCGGACCAGACGCCCAACTTACCGGTTGGTAGCCGGAGTGGCGGCTACTTCTTCGCCTTCGCGTGCTGGTCGATGTATGTCACGGCGTCCTGCACTGTGCGGATCTTTTCCGCATCCTCGTCAGGGATTTCGATCTCGAAAGCCTCTTCAAAAGCCATGACCAACTCGACCGTGTCGAGCGAGTCAGCGCCGAGGTCGTCCACAAACGAAGCGCTGGGCGTAACTTCAGCTTCATCCACGCCCAACTGCTCCACGATGATCTGTTTCACCCGTTCTTCAACCGAAGCCATCGATTCCATCTCCTGTCGCATGCCCTGGCGTCCGCCGCGGCGGGCAAACCCGTAAGTCTAATTGCAGTTAGGAAGCCATGTAAAGAAAGCCGGCGCTCTCCGGACAGCCGAAGCACACGATGGGCTTCGAAAGCGCCTAGAAACATGATGCCCGATTCATCCTAAACGGTAGCCTTTGCAACGGTCAACGCGAGAGTCAATTCTTTGCCGCTCACCGAGCGATTGATTCCGAGGTGTACCGGGTCCTGGGGCTGTGGTACAACGCTGCCATGCGAGCCGTGGTACAGAGAGTGAACCGGGCATCCGTAAGGGTGAGAGAGAAGATTACGGGGGAAATCGGAAAGGGCCTGCTTGTGTTGCTTGGGATTGGGCAGGAAGATTGCGAGGCTGATGCTGAGTATCTGGCAGCTAAAGTGGTGGGATTGCGAATTTTTGAGGATGGAGCGGGAAAGATGAATTTAAGTGTCGCGGAGGTGGGTGGTGCGGTCTTGGCAGTTTCGCAATTCACGCTGTTGGGAGATGTCCGGAGGGGAAAACGGCCTTCCTTCGATGGGGCGGCGCGGCCGGAACGTGCGCGTGAGCTGTACGAGAACTTCGTAACCCAGATTCGTGCCTGTGGATTGCGCTGCGAAACAGGACGCTTCCAGGAGATGATGGAAGTCGAACTGGTGAATTGCGGGCCGGTCACGATTCTGTTGGATTCGAAGAAGGCATTCTGAGTTCTGCGGTAGGGGTCCCCAAAGTTCTCAGTTCGGGCTGGGCGTCGCGCCTGAGCTGCTGGCCTTCTGCTGTTGCTGGGCTTCGCGTTGTCTCTGTTTTTCTTTGCTGATCGGCGTCTTCTCACTGGGGACCGAGCAGTGCTGCGAGAGCACCTCAACCGCGGTCACCTGAAAGCGACGTGTGAGCTTTTGTTCCTTTGCATTCGGCTGTAGTTGCTGCTGAGGGCTTGCCTCCCACTCGCCAGTCAGCTTGACCTTCGTGCCCAAATCGTTCTTCAGATCGTCGGGGCCAAGAACTTCCACGCCGGTTCGGTGCTGCATGCTGATCAGCACAAACTTGCCCTCCGGGTCGGGTCCATTGAGACAACCGATGAGGGTAGTGCCTTTGGCGCCAGGCGGCTTAGTCACCTGGTCGCCGCTGATACCGCTGTTATCCTGGGTCGCGCTGGTGGCATTGCTCTGCTGTACGGTGGGCGTATTGCCTGGAGGTGGCGAGGTCTGCTGTGCCGCGGGTAGTTGCTGGCTCCATGCGGAAATGCTCATAGCGGTGGTGAGCATCAGAACGGAAAGGAACGACTTCATTTACGAGCCTCAGGCGAATATCGAGGATACCTGAAGAGTTCGACGCATGGCAGCAAGAGGAAGTTGCAAGAGAGGCGTCACTGAGCCTATGGGATGAGGGGTGACGAGCCGCACTAAGGCCGGAATGGCTACTTGCTGCCGGCCCACACCGATGCATTCGGGCAGCGAAGTTGTCGGCAGCAACAGTCTGGAAATGCTCTCTACAATGGGTAGTCCACGTACAGCAAAGCCGAATCGCGAGAGTATTTGGGGGGAGCGGAGGCATCGTATTGCCTGAGGTAATAGCCCTGCACGCGTGAGAGGCGGGGCAGGTTGAAGGTTTGCGTGGCGAAGCGTCCGGCGAGATTGCCGTTGCTGCCGGCGCCCCAGCCGCCGTCGGAGCGACGCACTTCGATGCCACCTCCGGGTGGCGGAGCGATGCCCGCGTCAACCGTAATTTCGGTCGCAATGACATTCGTAACCTGGGCCGCGGTGAGAGCTGGAAGGTATAACGACGACGACGGAATTGTGGTGGTGAACACCGCTGTAAGCGGGTCGGGAAGCGTCATGGTTTCAAACTTGAAGGCCAGGAGCTCAGCCGCATCGTTTGAGAAGTGCAGCAGATATTCTGAGCGATCATCGCGAAGTGAGACCACTTGCAACTCGACCTCGCGAATGATGGCCGTGAAAGATGCTCCGCGCGATGGTGCGGAAAGTTGGACTGCATTTGCAGGGATGACGTCGCCGACAGGAAGAAAGTCGCTGATGACGCGGTACTCACCAGCCCAAGCAGGCTGCACCGTGTCGTCTAATAAGGCGACCGCTGCGTTTTCACAGTCGATTGAGGTAGGAGCCAGCGGAACCTTCAGCCGCCGAACATAACTACGGCGCCCGCTGTCGCTTCCGTGGTGATGCGCAGCGATGCTGTCGGTATCCTGTACGCGCGACATGGCGCGGGCACTGCTGCGATAAGCGACTACCACCTGCTCATTCTGCTGTGGCGGATAGGGCGGATAGAATCGCAGCTCCGCCGACGAGTTCACGTAACACTCCCCGCCATCAGCAAAGCTACCTGTGAGCCGGGTGTGGAACTGCCCGCCGGGAATCATGCTACGCACTTCGGCATCTACAACGTGCTGCAAGCGCGTGAAGGACACGCTAATACGAAGGTTGGGGCCGTTTGCCAGCGCGTAACCAGCAAAGCCAGGAGGTGCTGGTAGCACATAGTCGTAGAGCACCGTTGCGGGCGCCGCAAGCGTTCCGGGATTGTTGGGATCAACATCGTGCACCGAAAGCACGACCCGCATGGCGGCAGGCACGGAGTCTCCACCCCGACCGTTTCCGGCGGGGTGAGTCGATGACAAATATGTTTGATGAACGCGGTGGGCCTCGTTGCAAAACAGCTGAGTGGTAAACCCGTAAATATGGCCGGGCGTGGTTGCAATAGGAGAACCGACGCGAGCACCGTTAACCAGTGCCTGGATGGAGGAGTTCGCTCCATTGGCAGAAATCGCGAATCCTGCGATGCAGTTGGAATCGCTGACCGAACCGTTGTAGATAGCACCGAAAGTGCCGGAAGACGCTGCGTTGAACACAACCTGCCCGTGCTGCATCATGAGGCCGCCGGCAAGCTCCAACTGTTCGACGAAGGTCACGGTCGCGGGGCCGCCGTTGATCAGAAGCTGCCCGCCGCTGATTGAGACCTTGCCATTGGGATCGGTGACGCTCCACAACGTGGGTTCCAGCGTACTCGAAATGTAGTCTTCCACGAAGACCGTCACCGCGGCCTTGCTGAATGGAGTGTCGGAAAGGTAGAAGCCCAGCGTGGTGCCGTCGCCGAGGAAGTAATCACGAACGTAAACCAACGGTTCGAGTTCGCCGATGATGGTTATATCGTTGCGCAGTTGGTCCGACTGCAGGAGCACCAGTCCCTCGGGAACGAAGTTTGCATCCTGCTCGCTGATGGTGAAGGTCGATTGTCCGACTTCTTCGAAATAGAGTTTGCCGTCGTGGGCGCGGTAGGTAGCGCGCGTAATGGTTGCGAGTTCCTGAACATGCTCGGTCCAGGTTTTCTGTGGGACAATGACGAATTGGTTGAGGGGACCGACGTCCTGCACTCCCGAGAGATCGAATCCGCTGGGAAGAACGTCATTGGCGAGCGTGCGCACGGCGTCACCGGCGGTGCGAAAGGCGAAGGGCGTTCTAACCGGCAAAGCGTTGTGATCAAGCAGGCAGGAGTCGTCCACCGCCTGCAAGATATACCGCCATGCGAGTCCCGCTTGGCCGCAGCCGAGATATTGCAGCTCGGGCGCCGTGACCAAGTAGCCGGTGAACAGTCGAAATCCATCAGTGCGTTGTAAGAGCACGCGGGCGCCGCTTACCGGCGGGTGAAAATTGGGATCAGCCGATGCGAGCCATGCCGTCATGACGGCGGCGCGGTTGAGACGCCGCGTTAGCTTCGGAGGGTTATTGGCGTCCACGTAAGCGGTGTAGTCCTGTTGGCCGAGGCCGTCGTTGTTATCGATTAGAAGGTTCATGAAATATCCATCTCGAATCAGGAGCATGATCGTCTTCGAGCTTCTAACGTGGAACAGTCCGGGAGACCGCAGATTCCCTACTGCGCTTCGTTCCGCTCGGGATGACAAGAAAACAACAATCGTGGAAACTTAAAATACTGCTGCGTCGGGCGTGGGGAAATAGCTGCGGTAACAGAGCACGGTTTCGTTGTCGTTGACGTCGACCGTAGGCAGAGCCTGCAACGCAGCGTGCAGCATGTGATTGAACAGCGGCGAGACGAATTCTCTCCGGGTTTCCACGCCGCTCGCGGCCGCCTGGAGACGAGGATAGTAAAAGCACGCGCGACCGCCCGTCTCTCCGACGACGACAAACAGGCCAGACCATTCCTGGAAGAAGCTGCTGCCCTCGCGATCCACGAATGCCATTACCTTTTGCACTCCCATACCAGAGGTCGGGACACCGATCAATGGCTGTGCCAGGAGCAACGCGGTTGGGGTTTTGGACGAAACCCGGGACACGTTGAAGGTGACACGACGGATGAAGTCCGATTGAGTGCTCGGGTCCAGAGGTGACGAGAGATACGCTGCCGGTACGCCGGCTCCCACGTAACCAGTAGCGCCGGTGTAGTCTGAGTCGACCGCCACAATGTCGTCGGTGTTGTAGTTCGCGAGCTGGTCTGGAGTGAGGACGAGTTGGGTCAAAGTGGAACCCGGCTGCACGGGAGACGGCGGAATCGCCGTGCCGCCTGAACCTTGTGGCAGGCCAAGTGGCAGAACGGCCAGAACATTCATTTGCTGGGAGCCGCCAGCCACCGCCATTTGCAACTTGCCCCAAGAGGGAAGGTCAAAGTCCACCTTTGCCTCGGGTTGCGAGCGGTATTGCACGGTGATATTGCCGCCGGAACCTCCGCGCAGCGCGTCGTACTTGGTGGCTGAGGAACGTTGAAAGTTTTCGATCCAGCCCAGGTCGAGCCAAGGAGAAGGCGGAGAGTCGAGATCGAACTGTCCCTGTGCGGCGGGATCGAACGGAGACATCGCACCGCTGGGACGCTCGACGGGGGAGACGTAGGCGCGCACAGCGCGGCCCACGGGCGTCATCTGTGAACGCCTGGCGAAAGGATTGATGCTCATGTCTGATTTACCTCGGGATAAAAGAACAGCGTGATGGCGACCTCACGGCCGATGTAGGGCTGCGTGGTTTTGGCCGCTGTCAGTACCGGCTGGGTCCAGAAGATGGTGGATCCCAATGAAACCGGTGAGCCGGAGCTGTAATCGCACTTGGAGGTATGCGCCGGGGAGCAAATGGCGAGCAGATCGTTGTCCAGGCTTGCCAGATCGCGGCCGCGATCCAGCCATCCGTTCTGTTCGGCGCCGGCGGTGCAGTAAGAGATAGTGCATTCGAGAGCCATCATGGTTCCGATAGATGGCTGCACCGGACGGGCGCTACCCCAGCGCAAGTAGAAGGCGTCGCAAAGCGGCGGAGCTGCAGCCGGCGGCTCGTTCTCGACCACTGCGATGGCCGGGCGTACGGCACCGTCAATGGTAATGGTGCGGTTTGGGTCGACCGCGACAAGGCGGTCGCGTAGCTCGACGTAGAAACTGTCTTTGGCTGGTTGCATGGTTCGTCTACTCCGTCGCCATAATGTGGTAGAGATAGTCCATCCCGCCGAGGTGGTCACTGATCACGGTGTCAATGTGCATGAGCTTGCCGCGAAAGAGCAGGCCTTCGGCCGTGAGCAACCAGGTGGAAACATCGTCGACGCCGTACTGGTCGGCGAGAGGCTTTACCGCTTTGGCGCTGAGCGTGACCTCGATGCGCTTGCTACCGTTGGGCGACGGCGCGATGGTACGCACTAGAGCCGGTGAGATCTGGACGTCTTCTGATACGGGGGGTGTCAGCCCAAGCTGGCTGTTGGTGTCTCCTGTGGAGGGATCAGCAATGCGCAGTGTAATCTGGGTTCCGCCCAGAGCGCGCACCATAGCGTCGGCCGCGCGCCGCACCCCCAAGCTGGTGTGAATGGTACCGAGCGGAATTTCGGTTTCAGACATTTCAGCCCACTTTCTGCGCCACGTAGGGCGCGAGCATGCCTTGCACGGTGGAATCGATGAGCGTGTCGGCGAAATACTCGAGATGCATAGAGTTCAGAGTGCCGGCACGAACGTTGAGCGCGGGAGTTGCCTGGGCATTTCTGACCAGTTGCGCGCAGGCGAACTTGACCGAGTCGGGAATCTGGGAAAAGCCTGCTGTATAGACGAGCTCGATCTCGTCAAAGGCCAAGCCCAACGGGCTGCCCAGCCAGGAGACTTCACCGGTATCGGCAAAATAGTCGAAAGTGGTGACGTCGAGGTTGACCCATGTGCCGGGAAGGGAATAAACGAGAGCGATTTCGGCGAGCTCCCACATTGTGGCATCTTCGCCGCGTCGCGGCGGAGCGTAGCGGCCGCGACCCGACACCAAGGGCGAAGTTGCGCCGGGCATGTTAGCCAGCGGCAGATTAGTAAGTTGAACATTGTTACGGCCGGGCATCACCCGGATGCGCTCGGTGAATTGAACGATTGCGAGCGTGGGTCGCCGGCAATACATATTGATCATGGAGGAAGCCGCGGCCACGAATGACTCCGGAGTGGCAGACTCCAGTCCATAGGTTTCGTATTCCGAGTCGGACAAGTAGTTCATGACGTTCCTTTGTGTGCGAAGAGGAGTGATCGCAGGGGACAGAGTATTCCGTCCCCTGGTTGCACACGGTTACCGGTAGCAGAGGCACACGACGAAGCGGATCGGTGGAACAAGGATTGGTTGGCAACTTGGCCGCCGAGCCGGCTGATGTCGAGTGGAGAGGTCTAGCGATCCACAACGACCTTGTAGTGTGCGTAGCTGGCGCCCTTGACGACGATACCACCGAACTTCACCACTACCATCTGCGAGGCCAGCGAACTCGGTGTTCCGAGCTGGAAGACCCGAGGATCGGTGCCGGTGAGCCAGTGATACTCGATCATGTCTTCGCTGACGATGTAGCAGGGAAGTACGGCCGTCCCGCTGCCTGGGACCCCGGTGTATGCGATTGACCAATCAGGAATCAGAGGCAGCTCTCCGGCCTGGGTGGAGAGAGTCTTGACGGTCAAGCCGCCTGCAACCGTTGTGCTTGAAAGCACTACGTTAAACTCCTGCTTCATCTCGCGGTCAATCAGGTCGAGCAGCACAGGATTGCTATAGATGGCGGTAGGCCGCACTTCATAGTTGCTGTTGGCAACCATTTGCGCGACGGTAGACTTCAGGCCATCAACGATGCTGGCGGTGGTCGCAATGGTAGTGACGTTGCCGCCGTCGGTGATCTGGCCAGCCGCACCGTAATATTGGGGAGTCGTGGGATTGGTCAACGAGGTGTCGTTACCGTTCCACAGGGCGACGTCATGCGTGCGCAACAGACCTTCCACAGCGTCGGCCAGGTCCTTGGCCTGCAAGTAGGCAAACTGACTCTGCTGTGCACCGACTTCCATATCAAAGACGTTGTAGTTGATTTGCGAGACCAGGCATTTCAGGGGAACGCTGCGCTCGACACGAGTGGGAGTCACCAGCGTGGGCGTGATGTTGCGCGGATCGACGAAGGCGTTGGCGGCGGTAGGCGAAGGAATGCCGGTCTCTTCGAAGAAGCGCGATGGATGGCCGGTGGCCGGGACTTGCTTAATGCGCTGGCCGAACGGACCACGGCGGCGAACGATGTCGGTGATTTCGGTCTGGTAGCGATCGACTTCGACCGCGCCCGGACCCATGTAATCAGCGGCGGCTTGCAGGTTAATGAATTGTGCTTTCATTGGTGTCCTTTCGAAAGGCAGTGATTTGGGGGTAGTGGTGAGCGGAGTAGTGAATTTCGCAGCGGGCGCGGCGGGCAGCGCCCCGGCTAGCCGAGGATTCCTGCGCGCGCGAGTTCGGCCTTAACCGCGATGCGTTGTTCGATACTGAGGCCAGCCAAGGCCTTTTCGATGACAGGCTTGTCGATGATTGCGTCGCCCTCAACGCCCTCCTTGGCGAGCAGTGCGCTGACCATCGGCGACAGAGTTTTTCGACGGGCTGTATCACTCTGCGCTTTGAGGTTACGGTTGATCGTTTCCAGTTCGGCCAGCTTATTGCGCAGATCCCCGTCGGGTCTCGCACTGGCTTGCAGGTCGCCGTCATCGACTGCGGCAACGATGCGATCAATTTTGGCGTGCAGCGAAACAAACTGCCCGTCGAGGTTCTTGAGGGCGTCAGCCAGCGACTGCGTGGCTTGCGCCAGTTGGCCGGCCAGGGTTGGCATGTCGGTAGTGGCGGTGGCGGTTGTCGTGTCTTGATTCATGTTTTGTCCTCTTACGTTGTGGGATGTGGGAAGGAGTTAGCAATTAGCAATTAGCAATTAGCAATTAGCAAAACCGTGGTGGCGGCGGTTGCACCGGATCGGAAGAACCCTCGCCTCGGACCAATGTCCTCGCTCGCGATGGCAAAGCCTGGACGCTGGCCTGAAGGCCAGCTCGGCCAAACTAGCGACTCGCAGATAATGCGATCCAGGTTTGTGGGTAGGCGGCCTTGTCGCGACGCAACACTGCGGCCCCGGTGAATGTAAAGCCCGTGACGGTCCAGATGGAAGCATCCTGGTTGGGCACGCTCGCATTCGCGATCTCGTAAGACATGCCGAGACTGTTGGGCTGTTGCGCCATGATGTCATGCACAATGTCAGGAAAGTCATGAGCGAACAAATAGCCGGCGACGGCGATCTGGCCGGTTGTGTTTGTATTCTTGCCGGCAGTCATAGGAACGATGTCGGCCTGGGTAATGATGCCGATTTTGCGCCGCGCATCATGGGCAGCCAGCGAAGGGGTGTAGTCAAGCGCCATACCCAGGAGGGATGGCAAAGCTTCCTGGGTAGCGTAGTGCGTCAGCATCACGCGATGGCCGCGGGCTCCCGCGGGCGCACGTTGCGAGGTGACGCCGACCAGAGTTAGTACGCCCCGAAAGGGCAGCCGGTTGGGATGAGCGGGAACGTCGGGCAGGTTGAGTGCCATGGCGTCGAGTTGGAGATTCATAGTTAGTCCTCGGTAGTCTCGGAAGAGGCGGAAATCGCAATTAGCAATTAGCCAATTAGCGATTGCCTAAAGCGTTATGAGAGGGGTAGGGTCCTTCGACTCCTCGCTGCGCTCGTCACTCAGGATGACAAGTCAAGATGGTATCTGCGCTACGCTCGTTGCTCAGGCTGACAGACAGAAGAGAAGTGTTTATTGCATCAGGGGCGCGTCGGAGAGACCAGCCTGCTTTTCGGGGAGCTGAGGCAGGCCGCGCATGCGGCGGACCTCATTCACGGTGAACACGCCGCAACCGATTAGAATTTGCTGGATTTGGGCCTGCTCCAGTTCGTTGGGCGCGTCCACATCGGTGAAGACGAATTCCAGATCGTCCCAACCAAGACGCTTGCTGATGACGTCGCGTGTTAGGTGTTCGGAAATTAAGCGAGCGACAGGCACGACCGCAGTGCGGAAGGCGTCGTCGTACTGTGTGGTTGCGGTGTTGCGATTGACGTCGCGCTCCAGGCCGAGCAGCATGGGCGGCAGGTCGAATGCGTCGGCGATGATGCGAATGAGGAATTCCTGCCACTGCAAACGAAGGTCAGCGTCGGTGCCGCCACTGAAGCGCAGCACTTCGGGCTTAGTTTCGACGGAGAGGATCGGAACTTTGCCGGTGCCTTCGATTTCGTCCTGCCACCAGCGAATGAGGCGCTCGTGATGTTGGGGACTGAGGTTCTGCAACCAGAGGGCGTACTGAACCACAGTGTTGCTCGCCAGGCGGGCGGCGAAGCGGTGCGAGGACAGAAACTCGTGAATGGTTTCGAACGCGACCTCGAGTTTGCCAAGGCCGAACGGGGTGTGCGTACGAGGATTCAGCCGAATGTAAGCAAGCTCTTCGTCGGCGAGGGTGATCTCCTGCTGGGGAGTGAAGAGTCCCGTGGCCTGCACATAACGCGGGGACGAAGGATTGCCGTCCCAGTCGCTGCGAATGCGAATGCTGGCGCCGTCGACGGGCCACAGCGTGAGCGGGCGCGTGGGGTCGTCGCTGAGGTCAAGCTCGATTGCGCCGAAACCCCCGACCAGTACGTCCTCCAGCACCTGCTCGATGAAGGAACGGAAGGAGTCTTGAGGGATTCGGCTGTTCGAAGTTGAGAGTCAGGGCGGCGATGCGATCGGCCGCATTCGGCAGATCGTCGAGTGCGCGTCCGTGACGCGGCTGAATGCGCCACTGCATTCCGGCGATACGGTCCTTGATGGTGTTGATGGCCTTGCGCGCGATGGGCATTTCGGCGAAGCGGCGCAAGTTGATGGGAGTTGGTTTGGGCATGACTCCGGCACGCACAAGCGTGGGCGCCCCCGGAGTGAAGATGGTGGGCAGAGGCACCGTTCTGCGGGCGGGGGAGGCGCTGGTGGCGTCCAGCGCGGCGGGCGCTGACCGGCGAGCCGGCCAGTGCTGGTTGAGGAATGCGGAGCCGGCCGAGCGAGCGCCGGCGATGCGGCGCAACGCGCCGCGGAACGTGTCTTGCATGTTCATGGGTTGTCCTGAAAAAGCGGTCAGTGGACCGTGAGTAGTGGATAGTTTTTGTTGTGTCCCACAGTGTGAGAATTCCGGACTGCGTCTCTGGTTGTGGATCAACCGGGGCTGAAGCCCGACGGATTCTTGAGGCTTGCCGGCTTGAGGCCGTGCCCTGATACAAAGCGACTGTCAGGGAAAAGTTTGCGCTTTCGCCGTATCGCTGCCGAAGGTAACTGCCCCGCCCTAGGGCTTGTTTATGGTTAAAGTTTCAATTCCACCCGAGCCCGCTCAGCGATGTCGGGCATTTGGCCGACGGTGGCGACGTCGATGCCATAGCGATCGAGAGCCTCCAGCGCGAAGGCCACTGCAGGGTCCTTCCAGTCGAGGCCGTCTTCGATGACGGCGTAGAGGTTCGGGTTCGCATTCTCGGCAAGGGCCATCTGGTCGCGAAAGTTCTGATAGCTGAAGGCCAGGATCTTAGCAGCGTTGACGTCGGTAGCGAGCGACACGGCGTGGAACATCTGGATCACATTCTCTGGCCGATAGGCGCAATCGATCTTTAGCGGATCGCCATTACCCGCATAGGCCGCGACCGCAATGTCCTTCCACATAACCTGCCAGACGCCGGCCTTCTCGAAGGCGCCGCGCATGAGATTGTAGATGGCACGGCGGCCAGAGGCCTCGCGTTGCGGCGCGCGGCGTTCGGATTCGAGGTAGGCGCGCGCCAGAATACCGAGCTCAGCTTGTGGCGATTCCGTGAGCACAGCCTGCATGGGGCCAGCTGCAGCGTGCCGGAAAACGATTGCTGCATGAGGTCGAGTAGCCACTCGCGGCGCGACATGGGCACCTTGTAGTTGATGACCTCAGCCGCGCGTGACTGCAGCAAACGGCGCAGCTCGTCTTCGTAGGACTGCAGCAGGTCGATGTCGACCTCGGGATCGAGGCAGCGGACGCGCCGCCAGTCGCGGGTGAAGCGGACGCCGGTGAATCCGTCGTCGCCTTCTTCCAGCATGACGATGCCAATATTGACGAACTCCTGCTTGACCACGTCGGGGACGTAGTGGAGGAGGAAGAAGTCGCAATGTTTGAAGTCAGCCATTAGCAATCAGCTATCAGCAATCAGCTATCAGCCAAATCCATTGTTACTCCCGATCTCTCGCGGGCGGAATCCCGCTTGCCTTGTGCCGTCCCTACGGGACTCGATCTGTTCTTTCACCCTACCCAGGACTCCGCTGCGCTCCGTCCTGGGCTAACTGCACGTCCACCCCTTCGGGGTTCGATTTTCGCGGGTTCTACTCCACCAGCGAAAACATAACCGCGTATTCACACCTATTCTAAGCGCTGGGCTAAGCTCTTTCGCCCTCCTCGGGCCTCGAGTTTGCGCAATCGTTCACCTCGTCAACTCCATTCTGAAGCCTTTTCCGCATCCTGGTGGCCTTGTGGTTCAACTCTAATTCACTACCTCGCGCCAGTTCGGGAAGGGATTTCGAGATGAGTTCTTGAAGTCTTCGATCAACTGGCGAACCCGGGAGCGGCGCTCCAGCAGTCGCGACAACAGGCGCTCCAGTTCGTCGCTTTCGGAGTTGTACCACTCCGGCGGGATTTCTTCGGCCAGAGGCCACAGGGAGCTTTCAGGGAAATTCTCTATACGGCTGAGCCAGGGCTCGAAGCTATCCCACGATGTGATACCTGCATAAACGTCGTTGCGTCCGAATACTCCGCGTAATGGAGCGTCGGGAAAATTCCACTCGCCAGCATTAAAGCAATAGCCCTGATCGATAAAGCTGGCAGTAAACTTACGCTCGCGAACGCGCTTCCAAAATGCTGCCTGGCGACCGTTCGCGTTGCAGGTCCACTTATCGAGGGCGAGAATGCCGGCAAAGTCGCGCAGGTTGCGGACGCGAGGGATCATACTCTCGGGCAGGTAGTCGTAAACCTGACCTTCGATGGGCGAGACCACGTAACGCGAGCCGAATGACAGTCCGGGAGTAAACATGGTGCGATGCCCGCAGAGTTCGATGCGCAGGTCGGGCGTGTGCTCCAGCAGCCAGGCCTGAACGTTGACGACGGCGGTCACCGGGACGGGCAGGCCGACCATCTCAGCCAGGCGCGTGCCCAGCCAATCGTTGACGAGGACCCGCGCGTGCTGAGGATTGTTCTGAAACTTGACGACGTAGTAGAAGCCGTCGGCACAGCGCATGAGGTGACTCTGAGCGCCGCCGCGCATTCTGCGAACGTGTTGGACCGCCTGGACGAACAAGAGACCGCCGTTGTCAACTATCTCAGGGGCTAAAGCCCAGTCTAGAAGGGCCGATTACGGCACGCCTGACTGCATGCTCTGATACAAACCCTGTGCTAACCGAGTTCTCCAGCAGCCTGTGAAGCCGAACTCCTTCAAAATGGGCTCATAGGTAGCTTCGGTATTCATTGCCCAGCCTTCGCTAACATCGGACGAAAGGATGGGGCACCCAGGCTCCGTCCTGCGGAACCAGGAGTTTGTTATTTCCCCCCGGGAGGAGCGACAGGGCGGTCTCTACCACAGCGTTGTCGTGGAAAACCGCCCGTAACGGTCATTGCGGCCGTACATAACGGTCATCACCTCCGCGCCGCATGGCCAATCGCGCCTACGAGGGTGCGCGAGCGGCCAAACCATCACGGCAGTTTCCGCGTTTGATGCTAGCGCGAATGGGCTGCCGTTGCGCCGTCACACGTCACATAGGCGTGTGCGGTGGGAAAAGCAGGGGTCAGTCTTTGGCGTTTTCTCTCTTTCGCCAAAAGCGGGTGAAAAGATGGGGCGCCCCGGCGACGAAAAGAAACCGCAGATTCCTCGGGGCTGAATCAAGCGCTTCGGAATGACAAGAATTGAGAGTTTGCACCGGAGCAGCTAAAGGTGCGCCCCTTCAAAACAAGGAGGAGCTATGCGGTTTGCAGGGTGGCGAAGTTGCATTCATGCAGGGACTGTGGCGGACGGACCACGACCTCGGCACGGACTGCCAGGGCAATGGCCATGGCCATGACGGTATCGTCATGGGCACCGCCGGCGGCAGCCGAGGTGCCATCCTGGTGACGGATGAAGGTTCGGCATTCCTGCAACAATCGCGGACTCAGAAAGAGAAACGATGCACTGGAGAGCACGGCGGCGAAATTCTCCAACATGCGAGGACGCGAAGCTGCCGTGGTGAGCCATCCGGGCGGGCCGCCACCCGGATATAAGTGCTGGTAGCCGGCAGTCATGGTGAGGTGAGCGATGACGGCGTGTCCATGATTGTTGCGTTCCACGGCGACCAGCGCATTGTTGTACTTGCGCGCCAGAACCGCGACGCGAGCTGCCAACTCCTGCGGAGTGAAATGTCCGCGGAGCTCGGCGCACTGCAGGCCGGTGGAGCGCTCGATGACCTGAGCGCAAGCGTAATCGCCGTCGGAGCCGCCACCAGCCGGATCGACACCGATGATGTAGTCCTTGGGAGTGATGTTAAGACCGCCGACAACGGGCGGAAAGAACGTGAGTAGCTTGCCGTTGTCGGTTGACTCCGACATGACGGGAGGCTGCTTGAGGCGCTCGTCGAGGACGTCGCAATCGAAGACGCAGTCGCCGGAGGCGAGGAAACAGCTGTCGGGATCTTCGGCGTACTCTTCGGGGGCGCGATTGCCGAAGTTGGCGCGCATCTCGCGACGAAAAGCAATCTGTCCGGCGTCGAGATCGTACCTCTGCATGAGCTCACGCTCCTGGTCGGTAAACTCGATGATCTCCAGCTTGCGGCGATAATGCGGATCCCACCACCAGGGATAAAAATGGCGAACGTAGCCAGTTTGGGGGGCGCGCTGCCACTCGTCATAGAAAGTTCCGCCGGCACCGTTGGGCGTGGACTCCAGAAAAATCTCGCCGCCGGGCGGGACGGCGGCGCGCAGGGAAGCCAAAGTCTCGGATACATCACGCGGCCAGCGGGCGACCTCCGAACAATGCAGGTTATGGATGGTCAACCCGCGGCCGGCGTTGGGGTCCGCTGCGGTTTCCACGCGATATTCGCTATCGAGCATGGGAAACACGATTTGGCGGACGTTGGCGCGCGAAGTGACCAGCACGCCCTGACGCAACGACTCCGGCAGGTTCTCCAGGAGACGGTGCACGATGCGAAAGATTTCCTCGGCGGAGCGCTGATCGTGCGCGACCTGCACGCTGAGAGTGCCTTCGCGCGTGATGCAACTTACGAAGAAGCGCGCGGCAACGTAGGTAGTGATGCCCAACTGACGTGCTTTAAGTACGATGTTGCGCTTGCCGGAGGTCCGCTCCATGTCGTGCTGGGCGCGATTGAGGCGCAGAGGAACGAGGCGGCCGCGCTTGTTACGGATCTTAAGCATGGTCATGAGCAGCTCACGACCGGTCTCGATTTCTGGAGGTATTGGGCGACTCCAAAACGGGAGGTTTTGCGTGGGCTGATCGAGGCGAGCTCCCCATGCCTTCAGGACCTGAAGCGATTCCTCAGGCGTGAGGTCTTTCGCCGGGGTTGTTGACTCAGAGGGAGGCGGAGTTTTTGTTGTTGTTCTTCTACCCACGGGAGTGCTCCTGGAAAGGCAAGGCGTCAGGGTCAAGGGCTAGCGAAGGTCGTCGACCCCCTGCTGTCAGGCGAACGGTTACATTCCGTCCGAGGCGGTGGGTACACCACCGTAGACCTTAGCCACCTGCTCTTGTGTGGAATGCGGCGTCATGGCTAACACGTCGTTGTAGCCAGATGGAAGGGCCAGGTTTGCGTTTACTTGCGAAAGGGCAGCGGCCATTCCGTTGACCGTGGCAGAGAACAGTAATAGCGCCGTCAATGCGGTCTTTTCCGAATCGGTGTTCACCACCTTGTTTGCTGCCAGGACCTGGGCATTCACTTCGCCGGCGAGTTTGTTGACCGCGGCGGAAAGGGCGGACAGATTGCCTGCCGATTTGTTGGCTGCCCAGGCCGCTCCGGCGTCCTTGATGAGGGGCACGTCGACGACGGCAGAATTATAAGCAGCTTGAAAGAACGCCCCGAGGGTTGGGTGATTCAGAAGATCGGCAAAGGCAGCAGCCGACTGCAAGGCAACCCCGGCCTCAGCGACAACCATGTTGACCGTTTTTCCCGTTTGTGAGGGCGAGCATGCGGTATTAAATGCGCAGAGCCCCATGGACATGAGCACGGAGAGGACAAGACTATAAGCTTTTTTCATTTCGACTCCTGAAAAGCAGTTGTTAGTGGTCAGTTTTGCCAGTTGCCAGTGAAAAGGCAGTGGTGGCGAGGGTTGGAGCAGTTTAGGTAGTGGTTTAGCCGAGCTGCGGCGAGTGCCGCCGGCTGAACAGGCTTCGGGAAAGGTCGAACCGCAGATCCCTCGCGGGCTAAAGCCCGCCGGGATGACAAGAGTTAAGAGCTTATCGGCACGCCTGAACAGGCTGCCGAAAAACTACCTACTGACAACAGCCTGGGTAGTGCGGGCCTTCCAGGCCCGCGTTCACCGGGTCTTGTGAAGAGGGCTTTAGCCCCAGAGGTACCTCGTCTAAAGCCGCTAAAATAGCCTCTTTTGTGCAATGTCCCCAGGCCTAAAGGCCGTTTCACGGTACTCGCTTGACGCGGCGCTGAAGCGCCGCACTACCCAAACTCGCTCCGGAGAGGACTTTTTCAGCAGCCTGTGAAGGCGTGCTCTGATACAAATCCTTCGAAGACGACTTTTTTCGCAAACTGTAAAAGTGGGTGCCCACCAGAGTGGGCTAGCCCTTTTCGGCGAGCTTCTGCCTTTTCAGTCCCTTACTGCACGGTCTGGCAATAGAAGGTGGCGCCCTTCACCTGGTCGGAGGAGCCGGCGTTGAAGGTGAGCTTGATGGTGTCGGAGTTGGCGAGGTTCTCGGCACCGGTGTTGCCATAGCTGCCGCCGATGCCGATAGCTGTGCCCGCGATTACCGGGCTGAGATTCACCGATTGCGAGGAGAGCGAGGAGATGGTAAGTATCTCGAGGTCGGCGGCGAGGTTCTGGCTGGCAGAGGTGTAACTACCGTAGGCCCACGTTGTGGTACCAAGGGTCCACTTGTAAGTAATGGCCCCTGACGCTGTGAGATGTGTCCACTTGGCATAACAGTGGACGCCGCCGCCGACCGCGAAAGTTCCAGCCGGAAGGGTTGCAGTGTAGAGAGTTTGATCGGCGCTGTTGCCGGTGAGGCTTGAGGTTGCGCCTTGCATGGTTCCCGTCACCAAGCGGGTGCCAGTTCCACACCCGTTGCAGGTGGTCACGTTGAGCGTGCCGACCGTGGCCGTGGTGGTGTTGACATCTGTGGAGTAGAGCTCGTCCCAACGGTAGCTAGGGTCGCCGAGCCAGCGCGTGCTGTTGTCACCACTGACTTTGACCGGGATGAACTCCCACTGCTGGGTGTTGGGAATGCCGCCTGGGAAAGCGTAGGTCATCTTGGCAAACAGGTCGGGCGACTGGCCGTAGGTGGTGCGGTTGGGCATACGGAAGCCGATGCCGCCAACGCTGATGCTGGTGGAGGTGCCGCTGGCAGCGATGAGCGTTTCGTTCGAACTGGTGGTGCCGAAGACTTCGGTGAGGATGCCGTTGCCGGAGTGTGGTGACTGGATGAAGGTATTGAGGTCGAGAGTGAAAGCCTGACCGGAAAGGAAGCCTCCGGTGGGACCGTAGTAGAACGGAACTTTATTCATATTGGTAGCGGCAGTGGTGCGACCGTTGACCACGTCGTTGACGGCATTGACGTAGTTCTGCACGTAGAAATTATTGACGCTGATGTAGGGCGTGGTGCCTGCGGTGCCGTTCACGTACTTGATGACGTCGTTTACGCCGGTGCGGCCGAAGGTGTAGCCGCCGACGATGTAGAGACTGGGCTGGGCGCCGTTCTGGCCGGTTTGATCGATGGTGATGAGGGGATCCTGGCCGCTGATTTCTTCCTCGGTCTTGAATCCCAGGATGGTCAAGGTACCCGACTGGCCGCCGTTGAGACGAATGATGGAGGTGGTATTGGAATCGCCGCTCAATCCGTGGACCACTGCAACGCCACTGAGGTTGTTGAAGTTGAAGCCGTAGCGGCCGGCGCTGTTAGTGGTGATGTTGGCAATGTCTGACGGTGTGGCACTTGCTCCGGTAAAGAGAACGTTGTCGAGGTAGCACCCGCTGACTTCGATGGTGCGCAGGAAGGCAGTCTCGCCCATGTTCTCGATGTTGAAGCAATTCCCTGCCGTCTGGTTGGCGCCATTGCCCATCACTCGCAGATTCTCGAAGCCTCCCCAATGCCACCACTGGGCTGCGGAGCCGATGCCGGTGCCGACGGTGGAAGTGGCAATGAGGTCGGCATTGAGTCCGTTGCCGGCCGTAATGATGGTGCCGTGATTGGTGGAGGTGCTGGCGCCGATTAGTTTAGCGCCGGGAATCGCGATGATGCCGGCGGTCACGACATTGTTGCCGTTGTTGTAGGTGACGGCGCTGGTGATGGTGTACGTGGTAGCAGCCAACTTCAAGGTAACCGAGTCATAAAGTATGAAGCCGGCGCCGGTATAGGGCGACGTTCGATCGTCGATCACGGTGCCCGACACTGCGCCATTGTTATAGGCCGCATTGATGGCTGCCTGGATGGTGGCGTAATGACTGACCAGGAACTCGACTCCGGCTATGTTCTGGAAGGTGAGTGTGGTGAGCGAGGCCGTACCGGGAATGATGGTTTGTCCCGTGGTAGGGTCGAAGGCGGATTGATAAGCGGCGTTGCCGCTGGAACCGGAGTTTGCGGTTTTCTCGTTCCAGGACAGATGAGCGTTGGTGGTGCTGAGGTCTAAGCAAACAGCACACCCCGTGAAGGCCAGCGCTGAATTGTCGCTAGTGTGTCCGTACACGCCGGGTGCAAAGCCGATGGCCGGATAGGCGGACTGCTGCTGGTTCTGTCGTGCTTCGTCTCCAATGGCGGACGTCCCGGAGAAGTAGAAAGCGCCATTCTGCCAGGGGTTGCTGCCGCCGCCGATGGGCGTGTTGACCGCAAAAGGGTTGACAACTGTGTTAGCGATAAGGCGGGCGGGGAGGTTTAGATTAGTGGCGTAACGTCCCGGGTTGTTCCACTCGTTCCCAATGATGTTGAGGAAGCCGCTCGATCCGGCGGTGTTCAAGACGGAATCGGTTACGGTTCGAAACTGGCCTCCCGTGAAGATGTTGCCCTGGATCAGCAGACTACCGCTGCCCGAAGATCCCCAAACGATATCGGACGAAGGTGCATTGGAGAAGGTGTTGCCGATGAACTTGCAATCGGAACAGGGGGAACTGAACAGCACGTGGCTGTAGGTTGTCTGCTGGATCGTGTTGGTGGTATCGCCGGTAAAGTGGCTGTTTTCGAGGGTGACCCGGCGCGCGGTATAGCCTTCGGTCGATAGGAAATAAATTCCGCGGTAGTGGGCGTCGCGACACTGCATCCTCGAGATGATTAAATCGGTGCCACCGTCAATCCATCCGCAGGAATAACTGGCCCCGACAACCTGCATGTCGGTGATCGTATTGTTAAACGTAGAGGTAGTGCCGTCGGGATTGCCATCTCCGATGATGGCGAAACACTGGAAAGTACCAACGTCACAGACGTGATTCTGAGAACGCACAAAACTGCTGCGATAGATGCCGATGCCGATAGGAGTCTCCGTCCAGACGTTGTGGATATAGACGCCACTGGTGTTGAGGGCCAGGAATCCCGCGCTGTTAGCGGCCTCTGGCGCCTCGACTAAAAGATCGTATGCGCCATTGGCCCCGGTGGAAGGGAACGCATCGGCGGTGCAGGTATCCAGTCCAGCGGTGGCATTGCCAAAACATACCACGGGAACGTTGGGCGGGGTGCCCGGCCTATCTCCGGAATCCACGGGATCCAAGAGAAAGATTTGCGTGGCTGCCTGGCCGCCGCCGAAGGTTATATATCCGTTGCGGGCATAGAACGGGTGAGATGTGTAGTAGGCGCCACCGGGGATGTAAAGCTGCCGACCGGTGAGTGTGGCGCTGGCAAAGATGCCACTGACGTTAGCCGTGGTACATTGCGTGGCCGCGCAGAAGGCTGCGTAATTATCTGTGCCGTAGTAAGCAGGGGAGCCCGAAGGCGCGGTGTGGGTTGCATTGGCAGCAAGAGTAACGTCATGAGAATCGGTGAAGCCGGCGATGGTGGTGTTGAGATAGTTGAAGGGACCACCTGACCCCGCTTGACTAACCGAGATAGCCTTGCCTACATCCGCCGATGTGAACGCCGCGTTGGGGCAGGAGAGCCTGTTAGTGCCGGAGGTCATGGTGCATCCCGGCTGGGACTGGGCGGCGCCCTGGACCCACTTGAGGTCGGCGACCGCACCAAATGCCCGCACGTCAATCATTGGAAACGAAGTAGTGGCCAGATTGTTGGCCGTCAAAGATGTGAAGGCGCCGGTATTGGGCGTGGTGTTGCCGATTGGCGGAGGGGCGGCCAGATTGCCGGTGGAGTTGGCGTCCACGTAGGCCTTGTTGGCAGCGTCCGTGGGATTCTGCGGCGTGGGGACAGCAGGCGAACTGCTGAAGGTCTTAATTCCGCCGATGGTTTGGGTGGAAGCCAGGGAGACGTAAGTGGAGTCGGCGAAGTCGCGGGTAAGAAATTGCGCGGCCGTGCTGGTGGGAACGAGCTTGCTGCGGATGGCGCCGATGGTGGTTGACTGAGCGTTGGGCACGACCCAATATTCGGAGTCGGTGGTGCCGTCATCGAGCTTGAAAATGGCGCGATAGTAAGTACCCGCGGGGCTGGCGCCGGTGTTGGGAGCGAGACTGGCATTGAAGCCGCCACTGGCGTCTAAGGTAACGGTCAGGGAGCCCGGGGTGACCGCTTGTCCGGCGGCAGTGGTAAAAGCCGGCCAGGAGATGAGTGCGGTGCCTTGCGCGGGGGTGCCATCGGCGCGATACACGGTGTCGACGATCTGACACAGGGTGGGAGTAGGGGAGAGCTGATGTTTGCCGGCTTGCGCCAGAAGTGGGGTTACGACAAATGTCAGCGAAAAGACGACAGAAAAAAACCGCCCTGCAAGGCGGCTGATAGTCGGCATAGGTTATGCCTCTCTGCTGCCGGCCGTAGCCGGCGGGATATGAAAACGTTGATTGGAAGACGATGTCCCACAAAGTAAGAGATTGGCGATCGGGATTGTTGGATCGCGTGTAAGAGTGTGCCGTCCCGTGAGGACTCGGGTCCATTTACTGCCCGTAACCAGCACTGACGAGTCTGGGTGAGAACCGTGCCGTCCCCGAAGGGACTCACTCTTACTTCCCACTCCACCCAGGACTCCGCTTCGCTCCGTCCTGGGCTAACTTCACTTCCGCCCCTATGGGGCTCGATATCCGCGGGTTCTACTCCAGAGGCGAAGACGACACTTAGTATTCACACAAGCTCTGACGTGCTGGGCTAAGATTGTTTGGCTCCTTCGCGGCTGGCGGCCTGGTAGGTGCGGATGAAGTTCTCTACGCTGTGGACATAGACATCGGCGAAATCGACGACCGGACGGCGGGCCTGGATCATGTCCATGGCGTCGTCGAGCCCGAAGCCCAAGGCGCGCAAAACCGCGAGCGTCATCATGGGGGCGCGGTGCACCCCGGCCGCACAATGGATGAAAACCTTGTTGTCGGAGTCGTCCAGGGCTTCCAGAGCGAAGTCGACGCCGCGCTGCAGCAGCGCCGCCGGTTTGAGCTTGAAGTCGTCGTCAGTGGGATTCCACAGGACCTTGATGCCGTAAGGCCTGGCGATGGCGGTGTCGTCCCACTCGATCTGCATGTCAATGATGTGGGTGACCCCGGCGCGGACCACCTCAATCATTTTTTCATCGTTCCAGATGCCGCCGCCCACAGCGATGCGGTCGGTCACCCACGTCATGTCCATGAGTCAGGATGCTCCTCGGCGGAGCCGGCCGCCGAGGCGGAAACTCCACTAATCATTTTACAAGGCGGCCACCGACTACGGAGCAATTCAGGCAGCAACGTCGGGTTCGGGCTCTTCCTCCGACAAGGGGTCGAGTCCGAGGCTTTGCAGAAAGGCTTCGACCCGATTGACCGTCTGCGCCGGCTGCGGAGCCGCGGTTTCATTGGCCGGCAGCGCAGCGGGTAAAGCAGGGGTCGCTGCCTCGTCTTCGAGCGGTGGCAAGCTATATACGCCGGCAAAATCGAAGAGAGTGCGGGCCGCCAGATAACTGCCGGACTCGGCAAGCTTAATGATGGCGCCGTTGATCTCCTGCAGGTGACGCCAGACTTGCATCTTGGCGCGCTCGACCGCCTGTTGCCGCGACTTCAGCGAGGAAAAAGCTGCGGGGTGGCGCCGGACTTTTTTCGGCCTGTTTGCCAAGGAGGCCCGCCCGGTGCCCTTCTTCTGAGCGGCGCGCTTTTTAGGGCAGGCACGTTTTATTTTGGTGGCACTTCGAGGGGCGAGTGACGGCTTTCCGGCGGACGAGGTAGCGAAGGTTTTGTGCGGCATGTCGGTTCTCCTACGAGGGAGGTCAGCTAACAGTTAGGAATGGCAAAGAAGTTGGCGGGTGGACCAGGGCGTTCAAGCCCTGCGAGTGAGTAACGCTGAGGAGGACTTCAGCCGCGGGATAGATGCTTTCCGCTGGACGAATCCTATGAAGTTTCATGCCGGGGATGAAGTATCCCGGAAGCGGAAGCCTCGACAGACAAGACTCCATGAAGGCGCACCGGCCTCTATCCACCCAAAATGGTACAGAAACACGAAAACCCAGCGCTTGGCTGGGTTCTACGGGAAGGTTCACAGAACTGCTTCCCAATCTCTAACTCTAGTTTCAATATAGCACATTTTATACGGTTTTGGACACGGTTTTGGAGAATTATTTCTCTTTTGTTTTCATGCGATTAAGGTTGATTGTTGTGTTTCGCAATATTGACATGTAATAAATACCTTCCCAAATAGGAAAGTGGTATTACGACTACTAATAAATGGCCCGTATTGGGAGATAATTGGGAGGACTTCCGGTTTGAGAAGTTGGGGACCTTCGATTCCGGGTGGCGCACGTCGCCCAGGATGGGCAAGGCCGTTGCCGTCCCTGCCGGGACTCGGGAATCAATCGCAACGCTCACCCAGGACTTCGTCCTGGGCTAAACTGAGCCGTCCCACGAAGTGGGACGGGATTCCTGCTAAGGCCACTTCCGCCGTGAAATAAAAAGCACTCCCCAGGCACGAGAGATTTTGCGACATGGGGGTCCGTCAACTCCTCGCTGCGCTCGTCGCTCAGGATCACACCCGAAGGAAAGCCCTGAGAGACGCGAGCTAGGCCGGTGCCGTCCCTGCCGGGACTCGGGAATCAATTTGCAACGCTCACCCAGGACTCCGTCCTGGGCTAAACTGAGCCGTCCCACGAAGTGGGACGGGATTGCTACTAAGGCCACGTCCGCCCCGAAATAAAAAGCACCTCCTTACGCACGAGAGAGTTCGCGGCATAGGGGTCCTTCGACTCCTCGCTGCGCTCGTCGCTCAGGATCACACCCGAAGGAAAGCCCTGAGAGACGCGAGCTAGGCCGGTGCCGTCCCTGCCGGGACTCGGGAATCAATCGCAACGCTCACCCAGGACTTCGTCCTGGGCTAAACTGAGCCGTCCCACGAAGTGAGACGGGATTCCTGCTAAGGCCACTTCCGCCGTGAAATAAAAAGCACTCCCCAGGCACGAGAGATTTTGCGACATGGGGGTCCGTCGACTCCTCGCTGCGCTCGTCGCTCAGGATCACACCCGAAGGAAAGCCCTGAGAGACGCGAGCTAGGCCGGTGCCGTCCCTGCCGGGACTCGGGAATCAATTTGCAACGCTCACCCAGGACTTCGTCCTGGGCTAAACTGAGCCGTCCCACGAAGTGGGACGGGATTCCTGCTAAGGCCACTTCCGCCGTGAAATAAAAAGCACTCCCCAGGCACGAGAGATTTTGCGACATAGGGGTCCGTCGACTCCTCGCTGCGCTCGTCGCTCAGGATCACACCCGAAGGAAAGACCTGAGAGACGCGAGCTAGGCCGGTGCCGTCCCTGCCGGGACTCGGGAATCAATTGCAACACCTGCCCCAGGACTTCGTCCTGGGCTAAACTGAGCCGTCCCACGAAGTGGGACGGGATTCCTGCAAAGGCCGCTTCCGCCCTGAAGCCTGTACGGCCGCGCTCGGGATGGCTCCCATTCTTACGCCATGCGCAGCGCGAGGATGGCGGGTACGCATTAAGAAAGGGTGCCCCGTTCGAGTAGGTTATGGTTGCTGTGGTTAGGCAGAAACCAAACCTGACGAGAGGAACACCCCCGCAAATTGGAGACACCGTGAAGCGCGAGGTCCCGAGCCTTTGGTGGGGCGCCTGGGGCACACCGGAAAACACAACTTCGCGGGCGATCAGTGGGGAGCCTGGTTGTCCAAGATCGGAACGTAGGAGGCAGATGGGACCAGATCGCCGCCCAGAGAACACTGGGCCCCTTCGCCTATGAGCTGGAACTTGCCGTAGAACACGGGGCACTTGCAGTTGGCGGTGCCGTCTGAGTTAAGCCGGCAAGGCGCAGTCATACAGCCAGCGTAGGGCGCTTTCTGACAGACGGTGACGACTTGCTGACCCTTAAGTAGTTTCACAATCGTGTTTTGGGAGTCGGGGTCGAAAGTGGAGAGTACATCGGCACCCGGAATCAGACGTCCGGCAGTCAGGAATTGACAGACCGGGGCCTGGTTGGTTCCGGCGCATAAGGAACCATCGGCACCACAAAGCGCAACCGTGTCAAGGTAGACCGGGTAGTTCAGAATCGCGTTGATCAAGGTGTAATTGGTTTTGGTGGAAACCGTACACAGGCAATCGGCTGAGCGGCCGTCGGGAGAGAGATGGCAGGGATAGGGATCGGCACCCGAATGAAAACAGAGCGCGAACTGGCCTGAGCACGCCAGCATTTGCGACGGCGACTGGATGGTGTCGCGGTAGGCGGGCCCGTAGTTGGAGGTCCAATTCTGTGAGTTGTTCCAAAACGCCGGCGAGTCGGGTACGAACTGCTCCAACCAACTCACGGGGTCGTCCGATAGGGAGATGGAGTCGGGTGCGAGCTGCGGCCGAGAATAGGACTGTGCTGCCATCGGGCCGGCCAGGGTAAAGCCCAGGAGCACGAGGAGAAGGCATGACCGTAGCCATGTCAGTGGTCGCATAATATTTTCCTCCGATATCCGGCAGATGGGGGCGCAATAGCCGGAATATCCGCTGTCAGGTCAAAAGCGCCCAACACTATATATCTTCCGAAGAGAACAAGCCAGAGAAAATGTAGGGGTACTTCGACTCCTCGCTGCGCGTCGTGCTCGTTCCCGATGCACCGCTTGGGCGAGGAATGCGGGTCTGTTGCAATCGCACGATCAGGCCGCCGCGCGAGAGACGATTGGCAAGGCCTGTGCCGTCCCTACAGGACTCGGGGATCGAATGGCATCGCCTATCCAGGACTTCGTCCTGGGCTAAACTGAGCCGTCCCACGGAGTGGGACTGGATTGTTGCTTCGCGAACAGGGTGGTCAGTTTTTCGCCCGCACGGCTGAGGAGGCTGCTGAAAAGCAGAAGAGCGGGTCTCTCGCGGGCTGAAGCCCGCTCGAGACAGCAAAAAATAGGCGACTTATCGGCACGACTGAAGTCGTGCCCTGACACAAACCATGTGCTAATCGAGTTTTTCAGCAGCCTGTGAAGTTGTGCCCTGACACAAACCATGCGCTCATCGAGTTTTAGCAAACGCTGAAGCCGTGCCCTGATACGACGCCTCTTCATTCAACGAAGATTCTGATTCAGGACATTAGCGGAATCGGCAGATGCAGAGCCGAACTTTCACTTTAGCCAAGGAGATCTGTTTACGCGTTGGCTTCGCCGCTGACCTCGGGCGGCGCTGCCGCGCCAAAGGCATCCCGGCTGCCAAGCTTTCCCGGACGCATCCATTGGAACACTCCGTCTTTGAGCAGCTTCAGAATGGTTCGCCGGTTCTCGAGAACGACACGCAGCCACGACGACTTCCTCATCATCGGGAAATAGATTCCGCGAAAACAAAGACGCGCCAGGAATATATTGACGCGATCCCCGACATGCCGGTCGTCCAGCGCCGCTACGGCGTGGGCGATTGCTTCCGGGCTATAGGAGTGGGCCCAGCCATAGTGCAGCTCGGCATGCGCTTCTTCGATCGTCATTTTCAGCGGAGCGTACGCCATGGTGAAGGGAACGAAATCGAGCCAGTGCCGCGGGCGCGTGAGCCGTCCGGCGGCCTCCAGTCGCTTGTATAGCGGCGTTGCGGGCAACGGCGTGAGCAGTCCGAAGATCGGCAAGCCCGGAGGCCAGGTACGGACCTGCTGCAGGGTACGTTCCGCGACTCCCGGGGTGTCGTTGTCCATGCCGAAGATGAACGAGGTGATCGCGTATACATTGCGTTTTGCCAGGCGCTCCAGCACGGCGGCATATTCGCCGGGCTTATTGAATCCTTTATTCACGGCTTTCAGGTTTGCCGGATCGACCGATTCCATTCCGATAAAGATCCACTTGCCTCCGGAGGCGGCGATCAAATCGACCAGTTCTTCGTCGCGCAGAAGATTGGCGCTGATCTGCGCCACCCAAAAGACCTGGGCTTTGGCCGCGATGATGTCACGTAGCAGGGACTTGGTGCGCTTTATGTTGATGGCAAAGTTGTCGTCGATGAAGAAGACTGCGTTCTGGCCTCCCTCTTTGCGGGCGCGGGCTTTTAGCAGGAGCAATTCGTTGACAACGCTTTCATTGGTGCGGAAGCGAATTGAGTCGCCGAAGAAACCGGTGACCGTGCAGAACTCGCAGCCGTAGGGACAGCCTCGTCCCGATTCCACCGGCACGATGCGAAATGTCCCCCATCCTTCGCGGAAACCTTTGAGCAAGGGGTGCATCAGCCTGGGAATGAGATTGAACTGGTCGAGATCAAGCTTGTCCCACGGAATGGTGGGATAGTGATTCAGGGAGGGCTTGCGCTCTTTGCCCATGGCATCGACGGGCGCGTAGATTTCCTTCAGCTCGCCGCGAACCGCATCTTCGACGATTTGCGGCCAGGTCTCATCAGCTTCTCCCAAGGCAACGGCATCGGCGTGGCGAGGGCCACCATTGCGGCCCAGAGCTTCGTCGGCCTCTTCCGTCACATGCGGCCCTCCCATCACCACCGGAACTCCGGTGGCGCGAATCGCGTCCGCCATGCGATATGCTCTGGCGACCATCCTGGTCATGGCGCCGATACCGACCAGTCCGATGTTCTGGTCGCGGACGAATTGCGTAATTTGGGTCTCGTCCATGGGTTGGGCATTGCCATCGACCAGCAGGACTTCATGACCGGGAGGGGTGAGAGCCTGGAGCAGGAACATCCAGAGATGGGGCATGAAGTTGTGGGTGACCCCGTTGTCAGGGTTGTAGAGCAGAATTCGCATTACACTCCTTGAGCTTTCCTTGCTGCTCTCGAAAACCGCACCATACTACACCCGTCTCGCCCGTTCGCGACACTTCAAAAAGAAAATGTTGGTTGAGAGCTAGTGTGGTGAATCAGAATTCGCTAACCAATTCGCTCCGGTTTTGGATTTCGCCTCAGGGCCTAAAAGGCCATGTTTTCTTAGCGCATGGTTCGGCACGGCTGAAGAGGCTGCTGAAAAAGCCGGAAAAGCAAACCCCTCGCGGGCTGAAGAGACTGTGTCACAACCCATGTCGCCGCTACGCGGCTCGGGAAATTTCTCCCATTCACACCCGGGGCTTGCGCCCCGGGCTCAATTCGCTACCGCCGCTGCGCGGCTGGTTCAATTAGGATTCGACCTTTTTGTCCCACTACGAAATTGCATTTCCGGTTGCGACACAGTCTCTGAAGCCCGCTCGAAGTGACAAAAACAATGACTTACCGGCACGACTGAACAGGCTGCTGAAAACTACCTACTGACAACAGCCCGGGTAGTGCGGGCCTTCCAGGCCCGCGTTCACCGGGTCTTGTGAAGAGGGCTTTAGCCCCTGAGGTACCTCGTCCAAAGCCGCTAAAATAGCCTCTTTTGTGCAATGTCCCCAGGCCTAAAGGCCGTTTCACGGTACTCGCTTGACGCGGCGCTGAAGCGCCGCACAACCCAAACTCGCTCCGGAGAGGACTTTTTCAGCAGCCTGTGAAGTCGTGCCCTGACACCAACCATGCGCTAATCCAGTTTTTCAGCAACCTCTGAAGCCGTGCCCTGACACAAAACTCTGGTTATGCAAAGAAGTTCCGACTCAGGACACTAGCGGCGCTTCTTGAGGATGATCAGAATCTCCTGCAGACCTTGACGGACCTTCTTGAGGTGGTCGGCGGAGCGCTGCTTGGGAAAGGGCAGACCATCCTGGCGCTGCGCCGGCTTAAGCTCGGCTTTGAGATGCTGCCGGGCCCCGGCGATGGTGAAGCCTTGGTCGTAGAGGAGCTTGCGGATGCGCAGCACATTTTCCACATCGCGCTGGCGATACATGCGCTGGCCAGTACTGCTCTTCACCGGCTTGAGCTGCGGGAACTCGGTTTCCCAGAAACGCAGGACGTAAGCGGGAAGACGACAGAGGCTGGCGACTTCGCCGATGCGGAAGTAGAGCTTGTCCGGAATGATCGGATCGGCGGCGCCGCTGCGCTTTTTTTTCCCAGCAGGCATCGGTGGTGGTAATTGTCGCCCGTATAGGGCGTAGAGTCCAGCGGGTTGTGCTGGATGAGTCAACATTATCGACCAGCGGATAGGTGCCGTCCCTGCCGGGACTCGGGAATCAATTGCAACGCTTACCCAGGACTTCGTCCTGGGCTAAACTGAGCCGTCCCACAGAGTGGGACGGGATGGCTGATACCGCCGCTTCCGTCCCAATGGTGCATGCGTTCCACGCCATGGCCGAGGCTCGCGAGTCCGTGCCGCTAAGCGGGAGACGAGGACAAAGCCTCTGCCGTCCCTACGTGACTCGAGATCTTCCCCAACTCCACCCAGGACTCCGCTACGGTCCGTCCTGGGCTAACGGCACTTCCACCCCTCCCCCCACCCCAATTCGCGCAAAAGCGACGCGGACTGGGGGCCCTGGCTTCGGGGTTCGATTTTTGCGCGTTCTGCTCCATCGGCGAAGACGAGATTGAGTTTTCACAACTGTGAAGCCCTCGGCCAGCGCTGATTAAGCAGGGTCCGTGGTGCGTCGGACTGGAAGGCTAGACATGAGCCGTGAGGGCCGTATACGATTCAGACTCGTTCAGGCGACCCGACTGAGCCTGACAAGGAGAGGACATGATGACCAGTCCCAGGGATATGAACGTGGTGGCGGAGATCAAGAAACAATACGGGAATGTTATCGATCTGGACAAGTCGCCGACGGCGATTATCGAGATCATCCACAACTTCCGGTACCTCGTCGACGAGAGATTGGACCCGGGCGAGGGAGGCGGCCCGCCCAAGCGCAGCCCCGACGAAGTTGGGACTGCCACCGTGCTGAATCTTCTGCTCGAGTTGAAGCGCGAAGTCCAGAACCTTCACGCCAAGATCAAGTGAGAGTACTGCGCCGCAAAGTTGCGGCGCGATGTTCAGCACTCAGCCGCGGAGCGTGGTCTGGCGAAACCCCGCTTGCAGCAGCCGCCGCGGAATCGGCATCACGTGCAGCAGGGGCTCTCCGAAGCCCACCCGGATGGGCTCTCCCGTCCGGTACACCTGGAACACCGCCGGTGTCGCGTAGAACATGTCAGTGGCGACGACCCCGCGCAGTACGTCGAAGCCGTTGCCGTGCACGCCCTCGAGCAGGCACGACCAGCCGGGCGGGGTCTGCACGAAGGCCCATGGTTTAACGAAAAAATGCGGCTCACCCGGCGGATGTTGCGTGAAGTACTTGGTGAAATACCACATCGCCTGGCGGTTCTTCCCCAGGAAGGTCGGTCCGAGCGCCTCTGCGAACGTCCGCTCCACCTCGCGGGCGCCAGCCCGGAGCACGCGCTGGTCCGGCTCGACGGCGATAGTGTAGCCATCAAAACTTGCCTCAAACGGCACCAGGTTCGCGAAGACGACGCGTGAGATTGATCCTGTGATGGTGTGCGCCGCCGGCCCCACATTAATCACACGGCATCGCGCCGGCGCATCGCTCTCCGAGGCGTCCGAAGGAGGCTTCATCTTGCGGTACTTCCGTGTCAGATCACTAGTCTTGGCCTCGAAATAGGCGTCGTTATAGAAGGCTGCGTGGGCTGCGCCGATCTCGGGTGCCTCCGCGAGCGGTACGTCGTCGATGCGCGCCCCTGGGGCGACCGGGGCCACGGTGCCGATCTCGCCTTCGAGGCGGACCTGATCCGGCGCGTCGGGGTGCAACTTTATATCCAGGACCAGCGGAACGAGCGCGCCGTCGTCGGCGATGAACTGCTCCTCTACCTCGATGAAGCGGTTGCGCCGATTCGCCGTCGCCGAGACCCGGAGCCACACGCCCGCATCCGCGCGCACCAGGAGGCCAGTCCACAGGCGCACGCGCACATGGCCCGCACCCTCCCCTTCAACTCTCACGAAGTCGTCAGAAAACACCGTCGATAGCAGGCCATCGGGGGGGAGCAGTCCCTGGGCGACCAGCCTCGGGAGCACGGCGCGGTGAGCGGCGGTGAGCGCCTCGCCGTACGGGGCGGCGATCTCCACGGCCAAGCCGCGGCCGCTGCGCCGCAGCGTAATGGGTTGACGCAGAGCGATCTGGAAGCCGAACGCGTTGCCTTCAAAAAGCGGCGCGCACCCCTGCGCCACCCGCAGCGGCACGCTACCGCCGAGATCGCCGCTACGCTTCACCAGTTGCGCCAGCCCGAGCGCGTCCACCACCTCGAAGGCCGTCGCAGCTGCCTTCGCTGCACCTTCGAAGCCGGAAGACGACCTGGTTGACGATGAAGTCACGACTGGGACAACCGACTCTGGAACTTTCGTCCGGTCACGCAACAGATTTTCCGGCCCGAGATGGCGTTAATGCTAACATGCGAGCGGTATTTTTCTCCTCGTGTTTTCCGCATGACGTGCTGCCGGTTCATTGCAGCAGCGATGCATTTGCAGATGGGCGTTCGCCATTAGTTGTTGGGTGCAAAAATTAGGGCAGGGGTGATCAAATCATGGAAACCAGCGCCATTGAGTTCCGGGCAAAATGGTATGTCGTTGAACGGGCGGTCATGGATGCCGCCTCCTTGAGGTTCTTTCATGGCCACGCCCTGGCCCTTGCCAATAGCGGTACAATCGCCCGCGGCGACGCTCAGATCGCCAACGCTCCGGTCGCATACGGAGACCCGCACCTGGACACGCTTCTGGAAGCAGTCCGCGGAAGAGTGGAACAGGCTACCGGATCTGGGCTTTGGCCTACCTTTTCGTACCTTCGCGTCTACCAGCGAGGCAACCTGCTAAAGCCTCATCGTGATCGGCCTTCGTGTGAAATCAGCATGACCGTCAATTTAGGCATGAGTGCAGACGAGCCTTGGCCGATTTGGATCGCAGGGCCAGAGGGAATCGCCTCCGTGCCGCTGCACCCTGGCGACGGACTGATCTACCGTGGGTGCGATTGCTATCATTGGCGCGAACCTCTGGCCGGTAGTTATCAGGCGCAAGTCTTTCTGCATTATGTCGATCAGAACGGACCTAAGACGGAATGGAAGTACGACAAACGTCTTCATCTATCGCGACCACCGGACGAGAACCAATCTGTCGGCTCTCAGCTCTGATCCGCGTGCCTGTTTCTGCTTACCCAGGAATTCGTCCCGGGCTAGACTGAAGCGTCCCACAGAGTGGGACGGCTCTTGGGTTGTGGTAGTTCGTGCGGCAGATTCAGATCTGTACACAGTCGAAAAACAGCAGATCCCTCCGTTTCGCTTCGCTCTATTCGGGATGACAAAGGCAGTGAGGTCGGGGGCTAAAGGGTCAGCGTCATTGTTTCGCCCAGAGAGGTGGGCGCGAGGGACGCCGGCAAGACCTCTTCGTCCCTGCCGGGACTCGGGAATCAATTGCAACGTTTACCCAGGACTTCGTCCTGGGCCAAACTGAGCCGTCCCACAGAGTGGAACGGGATTCTCGCTAAAGCGAATAGCAAGTTACCGCGAACAACAGGTCCCCGAGAGAGTCGTGGCATACGGGTCCTTCGACTCCTCGCTGCGCTCGTCGCTCAGGATGACAGACGACAGAAAGCTCGTTCCCAACCCGCAGCTTGGCCGAGACAATCGAGTCCGTTCCAGACTCTCACGATCAGGCGGGAATTGTGTTGCCACGCGAGAGAGGAGCCGGTGCGGTCCCTGCCGGGACTCAGGAATCAATTGCAACGCCTACCCAGTACTTCGTCCTGGGCTAAACTGAAGCGTCCCACAGAGTGGGACGGGATTTCTGATGACAGCCTGGATTGCGCGGGAGTTACTTGCCGGGGAGCGGGCCGTGAGGCAGGCTGCCGACGTATTTCAGGCCTTCGGCGATTAGCGATTGCAGGCCGGTGGAGAGAGCTGCGGTGATGGCGGCGCCGAGTCCGAGTACCAGAGACGAGCCCCAGGCCCCGACGGCAGTGAGGTTGTAAAACTTGAGTAGCTGCCGCCAGCTGAGGCCGGCTTTCCATAATGCCTGAAGTTCGCCGGCGAAGAGGCCGAGCAACAAACAGTGCAGGAAGACCTGGGCCGCCCAAAACACCAGAGGGGCCAGCGATGCCTTATTCAGTGACAGAGAAAGCAGCGAGGCCAGCACCGAAGGAAGTACCAGGGTAAACCAAAAGGAAAAGGCCTTTTCAAAGCCGTTCTTGCCGCGGATGTAGGCGTAAAAATATCCAAAGAAGAAGCCATAGAGGGTCCACCGGGCAACAATCATGGAGGCCGAGCCGAGAAACGACAACAGTACGAAGGAGCCGCCATTGGGCAACTTCAGAACATCGCGCAAGGACAATAGAATCCAAGGCAGAGCGAAGAACAAACTATAGATGGCGGCGGTGCAACCGCTGTCCCACTGGGAGTTGGGGGTGCCGTAGGAGAACAACAACGAGTCCGGCGGGTGACCTTCTTGGGTGGCGGTGCGCCTCTCGATGGCGAGAGCAAGGTCAACCGGGGCGATGCGGTCCTGATATTCCAGCCAGGTCAGGTCGCCCTGCGCAAGCTTCTTTTCCAGGCCCTTGCGGGCGATGGAGTGCGCGCGTTCGGTGCGATGGAGGTCGAGTGCGGTGGCGGCAATGTCGTTCCAGCGATGGCGAACCGCGGCGGACGGAGCCGGTTTCATGGGCGGCACCAGCAGGAACCATTTCAGCATCACGTAGCCCAGAATCAGCGGGATGGGAAAGAAGAAATAAATGCTGGTGGAGGAATAAAACGCGGTCAGGGCGAGGACGATGCCGGCATCGATGGCGAGGTCGGGAAGGTGGGGCCAAGCGGGAAGATGTGGCAAGGCAGGAAGGCGAGGCCAAGAGTGACTGGGGGACGCCTCGCGGAGAATCCGCAGCAAGACAATCATGAGCACGAAGAGCAAAAAGTTAAACAGGTTGTAGGCGAGTTGCCAAACCGCGCCGGCCCAGATTTGCGATGGATCGACGAGCCAGGTTGTGGGCAGGGCAATGACCAGCGCGAAAGCCCAGCGGACCCAGCGACGGGCAAAGATTCGATCCAAGGTTTGGCTGCGGATGACTCGCAGGGAAACATGGAGGACGGCCAGGGCGAGCGGGGCGCCGAAGACGAGGACAATCGCTGCCGCGACCGCACGAAAGAGGAAGCGCGACCTATGCGGTCCGCCCATGAACGTGGTGACGTCGCCAATCGGTGGCGAGAAGCGCAATGGCGACGAAGCCGGCAATGGAAAACACGAGTGCCCGGCCTCCGGGAAAGAGCTCCCACAGTAGCCAAAACAAGACGATCCCCACCAAGGCCAAGAGATAGAGAGCGAGCAGAGCCTGGGGCATCTCCGGCCAGGCTCTTAGCTGGTGGATCCAGAAAAGCAGCGCAGCCAGAGTCGCACCAGCGGCCAGCGCCAGAGCGATTTTCGAGCGCGAGGCGGGGAGACCCATCTGCAACATGCCGGTCTTGCGGGAACGGAGCACGAGCAGCGGCCAGAGCAAGCCGGCAAATAGCGTGATCAGCAACCAGGTAACGGAATAAGGAGTAAGGATCTCGGCGGAGAGTCCGGTGGCGCGCCGGATGAGGTTGGTGATCGAGGCAGAGGCTTGCGCCAAGTCGAAAGGCCACGCCCTCATGGAGGCCACGAAGCTCACTCCGAAGCGCAGGACAAGCACCAGTGCGACGAAGGTGCGGTACAGCCAGGCATCCTCTCCCGGCAGATAACGCAAGACCAGGAGGAGGAGCAGTAGGTAGGGCACAGTTTCGAGCACGGCTTCCGCCCAATCACTCAGGATGGGCAGATTCATCGGTCCGGAGCGCTCCATCAATTTGGCCAGGGGCTCGGCTTTGGGCTGGTTGGCGCCGCTCAGGTTGATATCGAGCAGGGCCACGGTGGGTCGCCCGGAAAAGAGGGCGGAGAATTTGTAAAGGCTCGATCCCTTGGAGCTGCTCACCAACTCCAAACCGTCGCCGGCTTGAACGGAGTCAGCGGCAACTTCAATTTGCTTGTTGGCGAACATCAGATGCCGCGTCTTGGGAGGAGAGTCCAGCTCTATCGCGAAACCGTCGCCAGCAATTGGCACCGAGCGAATGTGCAGAATGGCCGGCTTGTCGGGAGCGGAGATTTCCGGCGAGATGTCCGAGAAATGCACAGGATCGCCGCTGACGACGACGGCGCCGAGCATTTGCTGCACGAGAGCGTCGAGTTGATAGTTCCCGTGACGATTGAATTCGGTAATCAATGCGCTGGGGCCGGTGAGCACGTACTCGCAGCGCAAGGCGCCATCCGCGACGTTGATTTTCAGCACCAGCGAAGGAGCGGCGGCGGCCGTTGCCTGCTCTGCCGTGGTGATTTCGTCGGCTAGCTTGTTCCATATCGAGTCAAGGTATTGGTCGGGGCCGATGCGCTCGGGGACGGGCGCGGTGAAGGCCCGGAGCGAGTAGAGATCTCCGGTTTGGAAGTATTCCACCAGGGCGACGTTCAGATTGACAATGGATTCGAGAAACAGCCCGAGCACGACGATCAGCAGAAGGGTGAGGCCAAGCAAGCGAGCGATCTTGCTCCAGATTCGCGGAGGGTGCGAATCCGGGGGCGCAGCTTGGACGGCGACATCGGTGGATGCCAAGGCGTTTCTCCGCTAGCGGTTGAGGGGAACATCTTAACAGCAGGTGAGTTTTTTGCGTCTCAGAAGCGGGGCCGAGTGCGTTGGAACTCGGCCAGGATGAGGACGTCGATGCTCTCCTGATGCGCCAGGCGACTGACGAAGCCGTGCAGGTCGATCCGGTTTAGATTCCAGAAGAGGAACCTCAGCATAGGAAGAGTGGTCAGCGGTGTGGCCAATGGTCAAGTGTAAACCTGCGGGTTGGCATAATAGTGCAGGGATCCCAGGCTGGGCCAAACAGAAGAGTGAGCCTGGGCCACCAAGCACCGGGTAAAGATTTTGGGCTGCCGTGAACCCTTCATTACTCAACAGAAGTTACTTGACAACACGAACAACTGCATTCATGATACGCTGATCAGATTCCACCTCGTAAGCCACGCGAGGAGCTATGGCCACATGGGCTGATGTTGTTCGAATTCTCTCGTTCGTTTTCGATCGGATGGTAGATCCCAAGAAGGGTTTTCGCTGGCTGGAACAGGCGAAACTTACCGTGCACGGGCAAAGACTCGCGGTTTCCTTGGCCATCGATGTCGGCTCGGAAGCCTTAGATTCATCGTTGGCCGCCCGCCATTTTGACCTTCTCCCCGAAGCGGTAGCCGATGCGGAACGTGGTTTCTCGTCGATCCAGGACCGGTCGTGCGGGTTCGCATCAACATTCTCAGCTTCCAGCCCCGAGGGGTCGCACCCCTACATGCGAATACTGGAGTTCGGGGCCTTTATTTTTTACTACCTCCAAGGCGGAGCGGGAACCCTTGATGAAGTTTCTGTTGAAGATGCAAGAATCAAGTATCTGGACCGTCCTGATGGATGTCCTTTGGGGCAGATTACTGAGTGGTGGAGCGGGTCTCGCGATACCGTCTGGATTACGTCATCCGCCGATGTACAGTCGGTGCAAAGTCAACACACGGGTCCTGATTTTGCCCTCGCATTGATGGATGCTTTAGGCCTGACGTGTCCACACGGGGTTGGAACAAATGGCGATTTCGACCTGGTATCGGTTACTTATCCACTTGCTTCACCCATCAGGTGCTGGCAACCTACGACTTTTGACTCAGCGTGGACGGGCCCAGGATTTTACATTTCACACGGGAAAGATGATAACTGGGGACGAACCCAGAGTTGTTCCGGCGAACGCCCCTGTATGAAGGAACGCATTCATAAGAAATTTGAAGGCTTGACGGATGACTTTCTTCTCCGGCCAGTTGGCCAGACCGGTAAACCGCCGGCTGATGAACGCAAGCTCCTGGATAATGCGTATCAAAGGTTAGGTAACGTCCTGAAAACCGGGACCACTCTAGACGGAGGCCAACCTTAAGCCGATGAACGCCGTGAATCATGATCAGTGGATGGAGACCCTCCGCCACGTCCTGCGGCGTGAATATGGCGGATTGCCGGTCAACGTCGGGCGCGATGCTGAGCCGGCCCAAGTTGCAATCAGCCTTTATCGTGAACTGTCCGATTCGGCGGCGCGCGATGTCTTCGCAGACGCAATCACGACGCTTTTCGAATCCACCGCTCCGCGTCAAGGAAATGTCGACACCCTTTTCAACCTCCTGCACATCATAGCGTATGTTGCACCGCCTAAAGCGAAGCGTCTGGTCCGTAGGCGGGTATCCGACGAAAGCTTGTCCCATCTCCACTATCCGCCGGGCATGCCGCCTCTTTCCCTTCTGTGCCTTGCGGTTGCCGGTAAATATGATGTAGATGATGACCTTGTGGACTACATTCATGTCCTCAACAGCAGCGCTATCGATTTTGCCTTCAGGCTGGTTTCCCTGAGGCTGCTAGCCACTCGCAGCGGCAAGGAGGTTGCCGACTTACTCGACCAAACCATAACAGCGGCGCGCAATCCGTTGGAAATCGGTCAGCTTGTCACGGAATTGAAACCTATTCTTGTCCGCCGCAAGTGTCATTTCTTCTTTCATTGGTGTTTGTCTCAACTTCCGCAGAGGGCGCATGCGAGGTCACAGTATGAATGGTTTATCCAAGAGCTGAAAACATCTACATTCCCACGATATCGGCTGCATCAAGTCGAGCCTGACACCTATGCCAGTCTGGTTACTGCGTATCTTCACCTGGGTCACATGACCGCAGCAGATATCGTTCAGATTTCCAGGCAGTCGCTCGGAAAGGCTTCACAAATAGTCCACGACACCAATATTATTCTCGGCAAAACGTCTTACAATATAATTGATCCGTCTGACCCGAATATTAAGAGAATGGCAACGATTACCGAAGCCATGGTTACGAGCTACGGTAGCCATGTCACCCTGGATCCGGTGACCGATGCCAATATATTGATTCGCCTGTATGGCGCACTAGGAGTGATTCCACCCACTACAGCCATCTGATTCAAATGGACGACGTAACAGTAACCCCGGAACAGCTCGATGATGTACTTCGAGACTTAGATCTTATCGCAGCTTCTCCGCATGCGACGGTCTTTTTTGTAATGGATCCCTTTGACATCGTGGAATTCTGCTTCCCGGTCAATCCTGAGAGCTCCCAAAGGATAGACATCACTGCCATTGCGGATGCGCAAGCGGCGTTATGCGAGATCTTGTATCTTCGCAATGTTCGTCCTGTGCTGCTGCCGGAGTATGCGCCCGAGATCACCGGGTACTTCGATTTCCTGGAACACACCCTAGAGAAACATACCAGCCTTGCCATGATTAATGTTTTTATCAGGGAGGGTAAGCTTGAGGACATTGCGCTTGGATCCTCCGACACTGACACATCAGAAACCCTGTTGGAATATATGCAAGACAACTTTAAGGTCATCCTGATGGTGGCGATGGGCATTTACTCGCTGGGTGCAGATCGATTCCGCCAAGTGTCCAATCGACTGCAGCTTATCGATGCGCTTCAAGAAGTGGAAGATGCAGACCGTTCCGAGATCAATCAAATAATAAAAGCCTACAAGCAGTCTCCCACTTACCAGCACATTTATGAATATCTTACTAAGGATGCGGAACCCCATACCGTTGCAGGTGCCAGAGAACGTAACTCGGCAAAGCGCGATGCACGGGCCATTGACTTCCTGATTTACCTCAATGAAGCCGCCGACAAGGCATTGCGTCGGAAAGCCGTGCAGGGGCGATATTTGTTTCCTTACTTTTCATCCGCCAGAAAAACCGCTCGCATTTTCGCCCTCGATGCGGTTCGCGCAGCTTTGCCTTTGGTGGCCGGCAAACCGTATCAGTTTTGGAGAAGCCGGTCCCAGATCTTCGCCTACGCATTTAACAAGAGCGCCGGAGGTACTTACTTCGACAGCATACGGGAGACAACTACGAAAGTGAAAGAGTATCAGAAGGGGTTACGGGAGATTGCGCTGTTGGACTCCACCGCCGCCAACGCGGCGCGAAGGTCGGAATTACAGTCTAAGTTACGCGAGGTAGAATCCTTCCTGCGCTCCTTATCACCGCAGATGGAGAACCTAGGTTTCGTAGCAAGAATTGAAAGCTACAAAACACTCGCCGAGAAAAGACCAAAGCAGCAACAATTGCTGCCTTACTTCGAGTTCTTTAGAGAACTCTACGCCAACACCGGACTGCGGGACCAGGCCCTTGCACGAATAAAGGAACGGCAGGCGATGGTAAGTACTCGCAGCCGTTTTGGTGTGATGGTGCCCCGAGCACTCAGAGAACAGGAGACGCCGGACATTGGTTGGGCGGGTGGTTCTATTTCCAGCGCTTCCCAGAGACTACCGAATAAGCCAAACTTAACCGATGAGAGCTGCAAGGCAATTGTTGCGATCATAGCGAAATGTTATCGCACCCCTCTGTCCAATAAGGAACAGCGTGACGAGCTCTTTGATGAGGCCTATACCAGATTTCTGGAGCTCGATTCATCAGATACCGATAACCCCTTAGAACACGAGCTCGTTCGTTGTATGTTGTACTTAGCGATGCCGTTTAAAGAAGGCATAGAAAATGCATACGAGCTTCTGGTTAAAAAGCTTGTCGAGTCCCAGTCGGCTGAAGTCAAATATGTGCTCCTTTGGGCTGCCAGACTGGCAAAGCACTTCGCGAAGGCAGACGAGGTTGGCATCCAGGCCCATAAGGAATACAAAACTGACCCTCGCTTTCCTCATGGCCGGCTCTTGAACATTTTCGAGTGGCTAAAGCAGGACCAGGAGAAGGATGCGTGCCCCTATACGTGGCGTCATGCTCTGGAACAAGCGGAACTCGCGCTGTCATTGTATAAAAAGAGGGCCGGCGACCTTAGGGAAGAGCTAGGGGTAATGTACAATAACTTAGCCTATCTCCAGTCATATCAAGTTTACACTCCCATCTACAACCTCGATCTTGCAGAGCAAAATCTTAAGCTGCTAGAGAAAACAATACCCAAAATTGAGTGGGATCCGTTATATCCTGAGTATTTTCATACTTCGGCTCATTTGCGCTTTGAACAATTCAAGGAGATTGCGAACGCCGATAGCCCAGAATTGTTAGCGGCATGCAGCGACTTGCTTGCGGCTGCCAGGCAGGATATTGACAACGCCATCAAACTATACAACAAACCTTTGTATGCGGAGTTAAAACGCGAGATCAAAGACGCGGCTAGACAGCTGAAACAAGTTTCGACGGATGCCGCTCACCTATGACTTCAGTTAGGTATAGGAAGGACTTAACTCTTGCAGGTGTACGCCGGGCAAGACCTCGAGGGGAGCTGCGCCGCGACTGAAAATTCGCGCCCCAGTAACCCCTTTCAACTCGGCAGCATCGTCTCGAATGTTCAAGATGGCCCCTTCACGCAGCGCCACAACTTTTTCTGGGTTCTCTTCCAGGAACTCAATAATGCGTTGTTCTCTTGTTTCACCTCGATGTAGCGATGTGGGATCCGGGATCTATGTAATGGGGGTTTATCTGAAAATTGAGCAACCCGATAGCCTGAAACGACGGCGGTTGGACGATTGGCATATCGTTGGTTGTTTTCAAGGTTGGACAAGCTACCACGCTACCGGCACTCGATCCTATATATGGCATACCGTCTTCGACCCGGCGCCGAATGGTCGATAGAACCTCAAGCTTGTAAAGTTCACTAAGCAGCCGGAAAGTATTTCCTCCACCTACGAACACCGCGTCAGCATTCTCAAGCGCCTGAACAGGCGACTCTAGCTCGTGCGCTGACTCGACCTGATATCCCATCCTCGAGAAGCGAGTTTTCGTAATGTTGGTATAACCAATATGATCGCGGACGGCAAACGGGAAAAACAATACACGCTTGACGCCGGCAAGAAAAATTTTGAGCTCGCCCTCAGCGTGATCGAGATAACCGCCGCGCTGGTGGAAGGAGCTGCTGATGAGTAATAGTCTCTTAGCCAAGTGTTGCCCTTTTCGATCACGAGCCGGTTCCGGCCCCGGATCTTGAGACCTCGACCCACCCTTAATTTTGCCTTGTGTCATCATACAACCTCAACCGGCCAGCGCGTTTTCCAACGCCACCGGCCGCCCCGTCGGGGTAATCCGCTAGTGAGTGTGACGTGCGGTCTGACGGGAAAACAATTGGTAGGAACAGCCTCCAAACGCCCGCCATCCCCTCTACGTTTTCCCCCAGCCGCCGCCGCCGGGAGTTTCGATGCGAATGCGTTCGCGGCGTTGCAGGCGCGTGCTGCTCTTGCTGGGCATGAGTTCGATGGGACCTTCTTCGCGAAGTATCTCGGTGCGTCCCGGTGCGCCTGGTTCACCGCCAGCCAGGCCATAGGGTCTGGACTTGCGGCGGTCGGAGAGTATGGTGACGGTGGCGTCGGTGAGCACTTCGATTTCGCGGATGATGCCGTCGCCACCGCGATGTTCGCCCTCGCCACCGCTGCCCTCACGCAACGCATACTTGGTCACGCGAAGAGGGTAACTGTATTCCAGAGCTTCGGCTGGAGTGTTCAGCGAGTTGGTCATGTGAGTATGCACGCCCGAGACGCCGTCGTGCTGTGCGCTGGCGCCTGAGCCGCCGGCGATGGTTTCGTAGTAGGCGAAAGGGACGGCGGCCCCGCCATAGCCAAAGGAGCAGGGCCCTCGACTCCGCTTACGCTCCGCTCGGGACGACTAGAACGGGGCGTCCCAATACGGCGGTCGTCCATGCCACCGATGGTGAGATTGTTCATGGTGCCGGACGACGCTGCGGGAATTTGCTGGGGCAGCGCCTGAGCCAGTGCGCGCAGAAGAGTGTCGACGATGCGTTGCGAGGTCTCAACATTGCCGCCGGCCACGGCCGCAGGCGGACGCGCGTTGACGACGGTGCCCGCGGGAGCGATTACCTGAATCGGCCGCATCAGTCCTGCGGTGGCGGGAACGTCGTCGCGCAGCAGGCATCGGAAAACATAGAAGCATGCGGAATAGGTGATGGCTTCGACGGCGTTGATACTGCCTTCGACTTGCGGCGAGCTGCCGGTGAAATCGACGAGCACGGGCCGCGGCTTCTTACGGGCGTGGGTCTTCTTGGTTGCGTGGGTCTTCTTTGCGTGGGACTTGGGCGCGCGAGGAAACGTGATGCGCACTGCAATGCGTACCGGCTCATCGCGCACGCCATCGTCGTCGAGCACGTCCTCGGCGGCGTAGCTGCCCGGCGGCACGGTTGCCAGGAAGGCTCGCATCATCTTGTCGGAGTAATCCAGCAAGGCGCGGGCTGCGCGTTGCACTCGCGCGAGACCGTAGCGCGCGCAGAGCTCGAGCAGTCTGGTGCTGCCGGTGTGACAGGCGGCGAGTTGCGCGCTCAGGTCGCCCTCGCGTTCCTGAGGAGTGCGAACATTGTTGAGCAACAGCGCGAGGATGTCGCGATCGATGGCTCCGGCACGCACGATCTTCACCGGCGGAATGCGAAAGCCTTCCTGATAAATCTCGCGGCACGGACCCATGGAGCCAGCGTAGGTGCCGCCGACATCGGCGTGATGGGCGCGGGCAGCGACGAAGAAGTTCGGGAGCAGCTGTTGCGGAGCGGGCGTTCATCTTGTTGGGCGCGTCCGATGAAGACCGGAGCGACGACGGTGATGTCGGGGAGGTGCGTGCCTCCGCGGAAGGGATCGTTGAGCATGGCGACGTCGCCGGGCGCGAGGCGCAAATCGGCGATGGCGGCGCGCACCGACATCGGCATCGAACCCAGATGCACGGGCATGTGATCGCCCATGGCGAGAGCGTTGCCGGCGGCGTCGAAGAGCGCGCACGAGTAGTCGCGACGCTCTTTGATGTTGGGCGAGAAGGCGGTGCGACGCAGCGCTGCGCCCATCTCTTCGGCGATGGCGTGGAAGAGATGCTTGAAAACTTCGAGCTCGATTGAGTCAGGCTGCATGCCGAGTGAGTTTAACGCAGCGGCCGGCAAAGCGGCATTTCGCCGTGGTCGAGTTGGAGGCAAATCACCAAAGATGAAACCGCGCAATAGATTTTTTAAATATTTTTGTTGACATTCCGTTGCAGTAACCGCAATATCTTGGGTTAGACATACTGCTCGTGCAACATCTTGGGCGGGTATGGCATTTTGGGTTAAAAAATCAACCTTCGAGGGAGAAGGTTACATAAGGAGGAATTACCCAATGGCAACTAAGAAGAAGGCCACGAAGAAAGCCGCCAAGAAGAAAAAGCGGTAACTGTTCCGGAGCGAGGCGTTGGCCTCGCTTAACTTTTGCCTAAAAACTGGGCCTCCGCGATTGTTGTTCGCGGAGGCCTTTCCCTTCTGCGTCTCCATCGCCTTCGTTCATCCTCACTGCGGCGGATTCGGCGAGCTCTCCAGGGTTTCATCGCAGGTTCCATTCGTCGGCTGCGTGGGCAGCTGCGGAACCTGCAGCAGGTGCGGCGAGCTGAAGTCGAAGAACCCATTCGTCGGGTCGGTCATATCTCCTATGGTCGCGTCCCTCTGGGTCAGCGCCGGTACGTTGAAGCGCGTCTCGATCAGCTTCAGCATCGACGTGTAGTCGGCCGGCAGATGCGTCACCGTCTGCGGCTTCACCCACGGAGACACCACAATCACCGGCACCCGGAATCCCGTCACGTTAAACAGTCCCTGCGTGTGTCCCTGCAAGTCGACCGGCAGGATGTCATCCGGCGGCGTCACCAGAATCGGTCCCACGTGATCGAACAGTCCTCCGCCTTCGTCAAACGTCAGGATGAACGCCGAATCCGGCCACGCCGTGCTGGTCAGCAGCGCCGACAGAATTTGCTGCACTCGCGCCGCTCCCTTTTGTACGTTGTTACCGGGATGCTCATCGTACCCCGTACTGCCCGCCCGCTCGATGAACACCACTTGCGGCAGGTCCTGATCGGCCGACGGGCTGGCCAGGATGTTGTACCACTCCTGAATGCTGCGCACGTTGCCCTGAATCTGCGGATTGTTCCAGTCCGCCCAATTCGCCAGGAACACGCTGTTGTCCTGGTAGTAATAACGCCACGTGATCCCCGCATCCGTTAGCGCCCGGAAGATCGTCGGCCGCTGCCACACCGGATCGTTCGGATCGCTCACCGGATAACCATGTCCATACGACGTCGCCGCAAACAGGTACATCCGGTTGGGAATGGTGTTGGCCGGATTCGGCGACTGCCACGCGTCGTCGGTCGCAAACTGCGTCGCCAGTTCGTAATAGAACGGCAGATCGGTCTGGTCGTAATAACCCAGGGGCCGCGTGTGCGTGGGATCGTATTGATCGCCCGTGCCTCCTGACAACGTCGTATCCAGGAACCGATCCATCAGGTATTGCGACTGGTCGGTCAGGTTCAACCAGTCGTTGCCCACCAGGTCCATGTCGTAGTGGGTCTCATCCCACGACGGAGAAAGATTTTCAATGCACTCCGTCCGCTGGTGATACGGCCCAAACGCTTGTCCGGCGGGGTTCTTGATGGTGTAGTTGGGCGGCAGCGTGTGCAGATCGTTCACATCGCTCAGCTGCGCCCCGGGTATCGGCGGTTGATGGTTCACGCGGTATTGCGCCAGCACGCCAAAGTAATTGTCGAAGGCGCGATTCTCCTGCACCATGAAGATAATGTGGTTCAGGTTGGAAATCCCGCCCGTGCTCACCGTCACCGTGGCAGTTTTCTGCAACTGATTGTTGAACTGGTCCACCGACGTGGCCGTGTAAGTCGTGGTCTGCGTCGGGTGCACGATGTAGGTGCCCATATTGACCGGCATTACCTGTCCGATGCCCTGATCGATGCTGATCGACACGGCATTCGTCGTCATCCACGACAGAGTCACGGTGCCACCTGGCGACACCGTTTGCGGCGAAGCCGAAAACGTCAACGTCATGGCTCCTGCTACCGTGATGTTCACCTGCGGCGAAATCGATTGTCCGCCCACCGGTCCATTGGCGGTGACTGTGTAACCGACACTGACGCCAAGCGGACCTACCTGCGTCGTCCCCGAACACGTGTTGCCGCTGCAACTTGGGGTGAGCGGGCTGGTCGTGTTGGCGGGCAGCGTCGTCAACACATAGCTGCTGCCATTGTTCGGCCCCGAATAGGTCAACGTCACCGACTGCCCCGCCTGCACCAACATCGACGATGCGGTCAACGTCACCGGTATTACGGTTACCGTTGCCGAAGCCGTGGCTGGTGTCGTTCCGCTAGCGCCGGTCGCCGATGCCATGTATGTTGTCGTCGCCGTGGGAGCGCCCGTGGGGTATTTCGTGCTGCTCAACGGGAGTGCCGTCTGGTCTTCAGTCAGAATGCTGGGCGTCACCGTGAACGCGGTGGCGTTGGTCGTCGCCCATGCGAAATTAATGATTTGTCCATTCGCCGTAACCGCCGGAGTTGCCGCGAAGCCGGTCAGGGTCGGCCCTTCCGATCCGCCTCCGCCACTGGTGCCGCCGCCCCCACCGGTCCCACCACTCCCGCCGGTGCTCGACGATCCTCCGCCGCATCCCACGGCGAAACTCAGCCCCACTCCCACTGCCACCAACCACGCGTTACGTAGACGGAACATATATTTTGACGTACCTCTCGGGGATCCCTCAGACCTGTGACTAGCCAGACCCTAAGATTCCAACTTTCGCGCCGGAGTTGTTTCAACCGCGGGGTGCCCCGGGTCTCGCGGGGTTCGAGACCTGGGATTCGTCATTGATAACTCGCTCCGTGTGGCGGGTGGGCAGCTGGGTGCCCGACTCATTCGCGGGTTTCGAATGAGTGGGATTCGGAGATCGCGGGACACGGCTTCACAGGCTGCTGAAAAAGTCCGGCAAACGCTCTTGGTGGGAGCCCCCTGCTTCAGCAGGGGGAGATGGACTTTAGTCCAGCGGAAAAGCGCTCGAACTCAGAATGGGCTGTTAGCCCAGGGTTTTCCAATCCCCGGCGCTAAAGCCGGGGCACAATCAACAACCTCAAGTCCCTTCAGGGCCGCCACAAACCCGTGACGCCAGTCCTCAATCCATGACATCATGAATCACGACTATGTCCGGCACTGACAATCTCTATCTCGACGAAGCTTTCCGCAGCCTGCGCGGGCACAAGCGTCTCGCTGACGATGCTATCGCCCAACTCACCGACGAGCAATTCTTTGCCGCGCCTGACCCTGAATCCAACAGCGTTGCCGTCATCGTGAAGCACATGGCAGGCAACATGCGCTCGCGCTTTACCGATTTCCTCACCACCGACGGCGAAAAGCCCGACCGCAGCCGCGACCGCGAATTCTTGGTACACGCCAACGCCAAGCGCGACGAAGTGCTCAACGCCTGGGAGCAGAATTGGCAACTGGTCTTCGACGCCATCAACTCACTGAGCGCTGACGACCTGGGCCGCACCGTCACCATTCGCGGCGAGCCCCATTCCGTGCTGCAGGCCATCAATCGCCAGGTTACGCACTACGCCTACCATGTGGGACAGATCGTCTACCTGGCCAAACATTGGAAGGGTGCAGACTGGAAAACGTTGAGCGTCCCCAAAGGCCAGAGCGAGCAATACAACGCGAAAATGTTGCGCGAACGACAGAAGTGATTTAGCGGGTTGCTGAGGTTTTGCTTGCGGGTATGACCCTGAGCTCAGTGGGCGAGCTGCCTCATTTTGTCTTCGACCGTCACTCGGTCGACGATTTCTCTAACTTCCATCGCCTTGCGCAACGGAAAGCCGAGATCGTCCATGTGATGCAAGAGTTCCTGTTGCCGCTGGTCCGCTCTCCGCTCGACCTCGTCAAACTTCTTAGCGACGCCTTCAAACTTCTTATCGACGGCATCCAATGGGTGTAGGAGGTTATCCCTATGACGCTGCATTTGGCTGCCCTACTCGTGCTTGGCCTGATGTGTGGCAGTGAACTCAACGTGGCCATATTCAGTCACCCCACGCTGAACCGGCAACCTCTCGACACGCATGTATTGGTGCGCTCGTCGTTCGCGGCATTGCTTGGACGGGTAATGCCTTTTTGGATGGCGGGATCCGTGCTTCTTAACGGCCTGCTGCTGTTGCCGTTCGCGCACTTGGGCCAGCCTGCCTGGCGCTTCGCTGCCATCGCCCTGGTCATCCAGGTTCTTGCGGTCGTGTTTTCGCTGGCCGCGCCCGTGCCCATTAATAACAGGATTGCCAAATGGACACCGCAGTCTCTTCCGGAAGATTGGAAAACGCAGGAGCATCGTTGGGATATGTATCACTGGTTCAGAACTTGTGGGCTGGTTGTAGCGTTTGCCATTCTTACGCTCAGCGTCGCCACGGGTTGAGGTCGGTGCGCCATGATTTCGCGCGGGGGTGCCCCTCGATAAGAGAGAAGGCGTTCTCAACTCATTCGCGGGTTTCGAATGAGTGGGATTCAACGCCAGGCGGCACATTCAACAACCCCGAGTGCCGTAGGGACGTCACCCTACCATCTCTGCCACATCGTAGCCGAACCGCTTACAATGAGCGTTGGAGCGCACCATGAGAAGCAAGCTATCCGGATGGGCCATTTTCCTCGCCGTCCTTCTGCTTCTCAGCTTCGCCGCCACGCCCGCCTTCAAATATTCCCGGGCCGCTGACCTCAGCCTGATGGTCGTCCGCTTCTCGCTGGTCATTCTGCTCTCCATTTTGTTCGTGCACGAAAAATGGAAGCACCGCAACGGCGCCGACGATCCGCAGGCCAACTCCGCCTCAAATGAAACGATCCTGCAACGCTGCCGACGCTGGTATTACGATGACCAGAAAAATCCCAACTGATAACTGAATTCCTTCAGGGTGCGGATCGGAGTATCCATCTTCGCCTTCGAGCTGCTAATCGGTGCGCGGGATGGCGTCAAGCGCCGACCGAATAGTCAAGAACACCGCGAGTCCTAGGCTGAGGACCAGGAGTATCCTGTCTGCCGAGTGTCCCGTAAGTAGACTGGCGGTTAACAGTCCCGAAGCGAATGCGCTTATCACCGCTGCCCAAATGGCAATCCGGCGCTGCTTGGGTGTTCGATTGCTCGCGTCAACGGGCTTCCACATATTTCATCCCTCAATTTGTCGCCTTCTCTCGCCACGGTCTGCGAGAATATCTGCCTGGTTTCTTCGACCTCGCCCGCGCTGCTTTTGCCGCTACACCCCGGCTCTGAGTTGGTTAGGGTCGCGTGGCCTTGCCGATTTCACGCCAGCATCATGCCACAAGCCGGATGCTAAAGCGACCGCTGTGGAGACTTAAAATCAACCACTACCCGTATATCTTCCGCTGATCGCCTTTATATAGGCATGTTAAACTTGATGGTTTGCCCACCCTTTCTAACTCACACTGGGCTGACGTAATCCGGGTGTAACCCGAATTCAAGAGCCATCCTCATGTCGAATACCATGCTTGCCGTCGTTAAGCCCACGTCCGCACCGGGCACAGAAATCCGCGAAGTTCCCGTACCAAAATTCGGACCATCCGATGTGCTGGTCAAGGTCAAGATGGCCTCCATCTGCGGCACCGACCTGCACATTTACCAGTGGGACCAGTGGGCGCAGCGCCGCATTCATCCGCCGCTCATCCCCGGCCACGAATTCTGCGGCACCGTCGAAGCCGTCGGCGACGAAGTCACCAGCGTCCAGCCCGGCGATTTCGTCTCCGCCGAAATGCACGTGGCGTGCGGTAAGTGCCTGCAGTGCCGCATCGGCGAGGCGCACATCTGCCAGCACGTCAAGATCATCGGCGTCGACACCAATGGCGCTTTTGCCGATTACGTCGTCATTCCCGAGTCGAATATCTGGAAGCTCGATCCCTCCATCCCCGAAGAGTACGCCTCCATCCTCGACCCGTTGGGCAACGCCGTGCACACCGTACTCGCGGGCGAGATCGCCGCCAAGAGCGTCGCGGTTACCGGCTGCGGACCCATCGGCCTCTTCTCCATCGCGGTGGCGCGCGCTTGTGGAGCCACCCAGATTTTCGCCCTCGAAGTGAACGAGCATCGCCGCAAGATCGCCAGGCAAATGAAGCCCGACTTCGTCCTCGATCCCACCAAGGACGACGTCTACCAGATCGTGATGGACAATACCGGCGGTACCGGGGTTGACGTCGTGCTGGAGATGGCCGGTCGCACCGAAGCCATCCGCACCGGCTTCAAGATCCTGCGTCTCGGCGGCCGCATGTCGCTGCTGGGAATTCCCTCCCGGCCGGTCGAACTCAACCTCGCCGAAGAAGTCATCTTCAAGGGCGCGACCGTGCAGGGCATCAACGGACGCCGCATGTACCAGACGTGGTATCAGATGACCGCGCTGCTGAAGGCCAACAAACTCGACCTGCATCCTGTCATCACGAATCGCATCGCGATGAGGGATTTCGCCTCCGGCATGGAGCTCCTGAAAACCGGCGAGGCCAGCAAGATCCTGGTCTATCCCAACGGGACGAAATAGAAGTTATCTCCTAAAATGGGTTTTGAAGGGGCACGGCTTCGGAGGCAGCTGAAAAACTGGATTAGCGCATGGTTTGTGTCAGGGCCTGACTGCAGTCGTGGGATGGGTTACAGCCGGAATCGGCGGAGCACTAATTGCTGCCCATTCATCCGCTTGCGCAAGTGGCAATGGCAATCATAAAATGCAGCGGGTTGTTGGCCAGAGTCTAAACTGCTTTGGCCGGTATCGTGTAAAAACCTATGCCAGGAACATTGCACATCTTTCGCCTGAAACCCGACCCTCTCCAGTACCAACTGAACCTCAATGTTGGCGCCAACACGTGGGTGCGGGTGGTTGATGCTCCCGGTCTCGACGAGTTCCTGCGCCACACCTGGGCGCTACCGGAAAGCGAGGTCGACGCCATGTTGCAGGAGATACGCTCCGATGGACGTACGACCGAAGCCCTGGTCGACATCCCGGAGTCCCACCTGGCCGAGATGGGTTTCGTGGAAATGCCCAGCGACGAGTGAGCTTCGCGGCTTTGCGATGCCAGTCGCCTTGTGATTCATCGCCGGGCACCGACCGGGCTTCGAGGGCTACTCGCAGAACACCCGCGCTCGTTTGCGGGCGCTTCGGCGCCCTCTGAAGGCCCGCTCTAGCTCTTGAATCTGGATTGCCTTAGCCGACCAGCACAGCTCCGCCGTTCACGTTGAAGACCTCGCCGTTAACGAATCCCGCATACGGAGTGCACAGGAACAGGATGGGAGCGGCGATCTCTTCCGGCGTCGCGACTCGGCCCAGAGGAATGGCGGCAAAAATCTGCTTCCGCCGCTCCGGGTCGGCGAGCGCGCTGGCTGTCATGGGCGTGTCAACCCATCCGGGCGCGACGCAGTTGACGTAAATACCGAAGGGCGCAAGCTCGGTGGACAAGCTCTTGGTCATGCTGATAATCGCGCCCTTAGTGGCGGCGTAATCGCAGTGATCGTCCTCGCCGCGCTGGCCGGCGGTGGAGCTGATCATCACGATGTGGCCGCCGCGGGCCTGCTGCTTCATCTGCGCTACCGCATGCTTTACCACGGCGAAAACGCTGTCGAGGTTGATCGCCAGGGTGGTGCGCCATTGCTCGTCGGTCATAGTGTCAATAGCGGCGCTGGAGGGCCAGATGCCGTGGTTGACGACCAGGGCATCAAGCGCGCCAAAGCGTGCCACGGCGGCATGCACCAGCATCTCGGCATGGGCGGTGCCATTGAGGTCAGCTTGTATGGCCTGGCAGGCCTCGACGCCGCATTCCTTCACCAGTTGCTCTGCCTCAGACTGTCCTGTTCTGTAGTTGAAAACAACTCGGGCCCCAGCGCGGACGAACAGACGAACGGTCGCGGCGCCGATGCCGCGAGAGCCGCCCGTGACCAGGGCAACTTTGCCTTCGAGTGACAACACTGGAGGAAGTGACATGGCGTTCAGAAGCTAACATACCGCAAGCGCGGCCCGCACCCAAACAGCACTCCTGCGGGCATTGTCTGGGAGATCACGCCGAACTGAATCCCTGCTGGTCTACGAGGCCGATCGCCTGCCGAGCGAGACCTCTGAGTTCAGCCGTCGCGCAAAATTTATTGGTCGGCGAGCTCTGGATCACATTCCAAATCAGTCCCGCCGCGCGGGACGGCCCAGTTCAGCCCAGGACGAAGCCCTGGGTAGGCCGTGTTAATACACTCCAGTCCCGGCAGGGACATTGACTTCGTCCTGGGCTGAGGTGGGCCGTGCCTACAGCGCTGGTTTCGACAGATTCATTGCGGCATACAGATTAGGAGCGGCAACACGGAACCTAGTTCGCAACGTAATATGAATTGAGTGTTTTCTGTCGGACGTGGCGCCGTGCCGGTCCTGCTGGATGAAGCGAATAGACCATGGACATAGAAGCGATTCGAAAGTTCTGTCTGCAATTTCCCCACACCACCGAAATCGTCCAATGGGGCGCCGCCCTGTGTTTCAAGGTGGATGGCAAGCTGTTCGTGGTGGCCGCAGTGGACATGGTGCCGCAACGCATCTCCTTCAAGTGCACGCCGGAAAATTTCGCGGAGTTGTGCGAGCGGCCGGGGATTATTCCCGCACCCTACATGGCGCGGGCGCAGTGGGTCAGTCTGGAACGGCTAAATGCGCTGGCCGACGCCGAGTTGCGCGAGCTGATTTCCGAATCCTACCGGCTGGTGTGGGAAAAGCTGCCGAAGAAGAGGCGGGCTGAGTTGGAGAGCGGAGCAGCCAAGCAGCGCAAACCGGGCAAATCACAAGAGCGCATCTCGGAAGGCCTCGGCCAAAACCCCGGCGAAGAAAACGCGCGCGAAGGCAGGCCGGCGCGGATGAACTGGATGACCAGCGTGCCTCGCTGCATCGCTTTCGCCACAGTGCTTTCAACTGTGCTGTTAACGCTGGCCATTGCGGGCACCGCCCAGGCAGGTCCGGCCTCGGGGCATTCCGAGAAGCAACATGCCGCGACCTCGCCTGAGGTCGCCGCGCTGGAGCGCAATTTCTTCGCCGCCATCCGCGATGGCGACGTCAAGAAGTTCCTGTCTTACCTCCCGGACGAAAATGTGCTGGTGGGACCGCAGGCCACGCCGACCGGCCGGGCCGAGGTGGAAGCGCAGTTGTTGCACCACCGCGACCTGTACTGCAAGCTGTTCGACTCATCGTGCATCGAGTCGCCCATTAAGCTGGACGCCAGCCAGCGCGCCTGCTCAGATCGCGAACTGCTGACGCATTCGGAAAAAGTCCGCACCGCTGCCACGGAAACCATGCGCAACGGTGTGCGCCAGGCGATCCTGGTGGCCGAGGTAAAGAACGATCCGTGCGGAGGTGCCAAACTGATCGATTTCATCTTCAACTGGGTGCACGGCGAATGGAAGCTGTTTTCGATTCCGAGGGCGCGGTTGGGGCAAGCTGGTAGTGGTGCAGTTTGAAATCGATTCCGAATAATACCCAACTAAGGTGGCAGCATAAAATCGAGATTGTGACTCAGCAGGGTCGTTTATAGCGACGAAGTTCCAAGGCTATTTTATCGGCGAGTCTCGCCTAAAAAAGTTTCCTGCACGAGAATCGAAACTCTCGTCATGCCGTCCCTAGGCATTATATAAAAGCTCCCGAATGCGGGAGCTTTGATGATTCCAGCGCCAACTTTCGCGTTATCTCGGAGCGGCGACAGGCTTGGACGTTCGATAGACCGTACCGACAGGGTGGCTGAAGTCGCTATCTTACCCTCGCAGCCCTATGTGTTCCCTCCGCCAAAAAGCACATACCTAAGCGCCTAATCGCTGATCTCTACACCCGATTCAAGTGGTCACCGCAAAACGAAAAGAAATGGGTGGACATGTCTCCCGAGTCGCGGCAAGGTTTCGCCAACGCGGCCCTCAAAATGTGTCAGGCGCATAACGACATTATCATGCACGCTATGGTTGTAAGGAAGGAGAATGTAGGGCTGCACATCAGGCGAGATGCCAACAAGCTGTACGATTACACGACCGGCTTTGTTTGCTCGACCGGATGGCCACATTTGACGAGGTTACACTGGTTCCCGATCCGCGCAGCATTAAAGTTGAGAGCGGGAACAGTCTCGCTGACTACTTGCAAATTGAACTGTGGTTCACAAAGAAGGTCAAGACAATCCTCCATTCCAGCCCGATGAATAGCAAGCAGTGTCGGGGAATCCAGTTCTCAGACATGCTCGCTGGCATAATTCAGCCCCGAGCCGAGGACCAGGTTTCGAGGAGGCGCGCAATCATGCCCCGGTTTTGCGCCTCAAGAGTCTGTTTTTTCATCCCTGAGATGTCAAATTGCGCGACTCCCCGCCCTTTACGGTTGACTTAGAGTTTCGGCCTGTTATATTTCTTGCCGCAAACAAAACTGGAGGACAAATGCGTCGAACGGGAATGGCAGTACTTGAGTTTTGCTCTCTTGTTGTCGGCAGTCCAACTATTTGCAGGATCGAAAGACAGCGTGGAGAAGGCCCTGCAAGCCAAAGAACAATCCGGGTGGCAAGCCTGGAAGGACCACGACCAGAAAGCCTTTGAGCCGATGCTCACGGATGATGCCATCAACATTGCTGGTGGAATGGTGGACAAAGGGAAGCAGCAGATCATGAAGGACATGATGGACCAAGGCTGCATGGTCAACAGCTTTTCACTCTCCGACTTCTCCTACATGTGGCTCGATAAGGACACGGTCATCATGACCTACAGCGCGACCCAGGATGCGACCTGCGGCGGCAAAAAGCAGCCCGCGAAGGTTTTCGCCAGCTCGGTCTGGCAGAAAAAGGGCGACAAGTGGGTGTCACCCTTCCATCAGGAAACGCCGAGCGCCGGCATGTAGCGTTGTAATTTAGAGCGGCTCCTGAACAGATGTATCCGATTTGTACGGGCAGTGCGGCGCTTCATTCAGCGCCGCGTTTACCTCGGCCAAGCAACCGGGAAGTGCTCTGGAGCGATTCCGCAGTGGCTGCATCGGTTTTGAAAGGGCACGCCTTCAGAGGCTGCTGAAAAACAACCTACTGACAACAGTCCGGGTAGTGCGGGCCTTCCAGGCCCGCGTTCACCGGGTGTTATGAAGAGGGCTTTAGCCCCGGAGGTACCTCGTCCAAAGCCGCTAAAATAGCCTCTTTTGTGCAATGTCCCCAGGCCTGAAGGCCGTTTCACGGTACTCGCTTGACGCGGCGCTGAAGCGCCGCACTACCCGAACTCGCTCCGGAAAAGACTTTTTCAGCAGCCTCTTCAGTCGTGGCGATAAGTCATTTATTTGTTCGCTTCGAGCGGGCTTCAGCGCGCGGGAGACCTGTTTTTCTGCCTTTTTCAGCAGCCTCTTCGGGCGTGCCGAAAAGCCAGCGGGAATTGACCGGCCTAAGCGATTTTTCTTCTTGCCTTATACGCGGGCCTGAACGCCCGCACTACCCGTACGAACGAATACACCAATCCGCGAAGTGCCCTAGTGTCCTTGCAGCAACCGGGCAGGTGGACGAGAAGTCTACCTGCCCGGCTGAGTAATCTCCGGAACTACATTTCCGTTCTAGGGAGCAAAGTAGGCCGAGACATCCAGCAGCAGTTGCGTGAGGCTGGATGCATAAGCATCGATGGAGCCATTCGTCGTGGTTACGATCGCCATGTTGTTGGTGATGTATCCATCCGGTGCGTTCAGTGTGGAGACCACCGGCTGCTGTACGCCATCAGGCCACAACGTCAGATAGCCCAAGGGTCCCTGAGGGAGCACGGTAGCGTTCAGCACATAAGCCTGTGCCGATGCCGGGAGCCCGCATGGACTACTGACCACCGGCACCACAATCATCCCGCTGAAAGCCCCGCTTCCCTGACGAGTATCCAGTACACGGCAGGGGGTGGTCACATAGAGGGACAACGCATTCTGACCACCCGAAGGAGCGAAGTAGCCATTGATGTCGATGATCACGTTAGTGTCGTTAGTCGGGTAAACAGCAACGTCCCCACCCACGCCCGCAGCCACGATCGCGGCGTTGGCTACGACAGTTCCGGTTGTGTCATTGAGGGTGGAAACCGCAGGTGGGGTTCCGCTTGCGTTAGCCGGGAATACCGTCAGGTAGGACAACCTGCCGGCGGGCAGAGCGGTGACGTTGAGCGAATACACTTTGGCCGTTGCCGGAACGTTACAAGAACCCGCTATTGTGTGGTCTGTTGTCATCCCGCCTGGAATCGGGCCATGTCCACCGTATTGTGGCCGCGTGTCCCAGACACGGCAGGGAGACACAGGATAAAACGTAAGCGACCCGACTTTTGCCGGTGCGAAATAGCCATTCACGTCGATTAAAACATTCGTCGTGTCACTGGCGTAGACGCTCACGCCGCCGCCCATGGTGCCCGCCGCCACGATGGCCGCATCGGCTTTGACTCGGCCATCCACCGAATTCAAAGTTGAGACCACGGGCTGTTGTGTTCCGGTGGGCCATACTGTCAGATACCGCAGGCTTCCCTTGGGCACGACGGTAATATTTAATGAGAAAGCGGTAGCGCCAAGGGGAACATGGCAGGTGCTCTGTCCAATCGGGAAGTTCCGGCCCGGGGCGCCGCCTTGAATTGGCGGACCGCCAAAATTTCCATCTGCCAGTCGCGTGTCCACTACCCGGCACGGAGGCAAGGGAATGAACTGGTACGGCAACGGGAGCGGGGGCTGGGTCGGTCTGATCTTGCGCGACCACCAACATCGCTGACAGGGCGAGAGCGAGCAGGACGAGTAACCTTACGAAACGGCAGGTAGTTTGCATGCGATATCTCCACAATTTTTTGGGCAGACGGGGCTTAGTTTCGCCCGCCCTGTTACAGCGGCCCGGCCAGCGCATCTTCGCTTCACAGTAAGCTCAGTACGCGTCGCCAGCACAAGCCGCTAGCGGTTAATTGTTGGGAGTTACAGCAGAATTCTGGTGCCACCCCGGAGTCGCCGTTGGTTTTGTCCACGGCTGGAATGACCCATACTAAACCTGTTCTCGTATCTGCACAAAAAAAGAGACAACATTTTCGGCCATGCGCACTCCACAATTTCGCGGTCTGCATAGCCCGCGCACCCGAATGGCTCCTTCCTGGCCAGCATTTTCTGCTCGCGCCGAACCGTTGAAAGCGCCGCTTCGGCCCCGAGAAGCGCGCCGTCCCAAAAGCCCTCTGAAGCTCGGCACTGCACCCAGCAAACCCGCAGTTCTCCCTCGCATCCTACACATAGTCAGGCAGTAGTAAATCCACGCCACTCAGGGAGGAATTTTGAGCAAGCAGAGCACAACCACACGAAGCATGATGATTGCGATAGTCACCGTAGCCTTAATCGCGATGTTCACATTGGTAGGGTGCAATCGGGAGAGCCAGCATCCCGACGTGAAATACGCCGTCGACACCGCGATGACTAGCCACAGTTTAGGTGTAGTGAAGGTTTCTCAAGACCGCGATAAGGGTGTCTTAACTCTCACTGGCGACGTCGAATCAGCCGACCAAAAAGCAGAGGCCGAAAGCGTTGCCAAGCAGACCGCTCCCGGCTATGCCATCTCCAACGAGCTCGGGATTCGTCCCGTGGGTGCAGAGAGCCAGGCCAAGGCTATCGATTCCAACCTGGATAGCGCCATCCAGGACAACTACAAGGCGGCGCTGAAGGCACACAAGAACCTGGACGATCAAAGCATCTCGTACGACGCCAAGAATGGAACCCTGGTGCTGAAGGGGAGTGTTAAGACTGCGGCGCAGAAGAGCGAAGCCACCATGCTCGCTAAGAACGTTCCCAACGTCAAAGAGGTGGTTAACGAAATCGAGGTGAAAGCAGATAAGAGTTCAACTGCCCAGTAATCCGGGTACGATTGCTTTCTTTATTGCGACCTTCGCCCACAAGGAATGAGAGCTCACTGGGCTTCCCGCCGCAGTTGCTGATCTGCGGCGGGAAACCGAAGCCCGAAACGCTTCAGCTATTGAGCCTAATTGCGCACGGGGCCGAAACAATCCCATATTTCTCCTCGAGAAATTTCTGCAGTTTTGTTGGCAAAACAGCGGCCAGTTCCTGCCAGGTAAGAATAGCCAGGCGTGACTTGAGATCGCACCCGCGTACAGCACACACAACGCGGTACCAAGCTTCCTTCAAATCCGTGCGGCGTCCGTCACATAAAACCAGAAAGGTCCGCTGACCATGATGTGCAGCCAGAACTCCGCGAATCAGCTGGTAGGAATGGAATACACCGTCCGCGATGGGCAGGGCGTCCGCATCGAACACGGCGTCAAAGTCTTTATATCGCGCTACCAAACCGGGCCGAGCATTTTGAAAACCAGTTTCCGTCAGCTTTGCTTCAACGAAGAGATGGTCCAGGCTCATATCGATTTCTGTTCGATCAGCCAGTCCTCTGGCCAAGGGTATACCAGGCTTAACTCCAAATTGAGGCCGGACTCCCGGGTTGGTCCCAAGGAGAGAACACAACGCCCTCCGATGGGTCACGCCCGGATAACAGAAGATATTCATGAGCAGCGCATCGGAACTAACGGCGCAATCAAGTTCCTGGCGGGTTCGGTCGTTCGAACGCGCTACTCTCCTGCTCGCCGTGTAGCACTTCTTCAGACGGCGTCGCCAGTCGGGAGAAGCGCAAATGCGACGGTACGACGCGGGAAGAAAATTGCCATGCTCACCATGCACTTCCTGGTATAAAACGCTGGGAATGGCGCTGAAGGTCGATTCATGAACCATGGCTTCTGCCAATTTCAGGTTGCGCGAACTCAGTTCACGACGCAGTTCTACTGCGAATAGTCTCGCGGGATATGCCATGACGCGACTCCTTACCGTAATCCCGAAGCAATCTAAAATGGCGACTTCAACGTGGACGCCATTATAGCCTCGTTGTTCGCTTTTTATTCGCTAGAAAACCACAAGCAAATAGGCCCGATGGTAAGGCGAGTAAGAGAGGTCGTCGGGCCAGCGCCAACGAATGGAAGGCCCAATTCGCTGAGATGAAGAATTGCACTCCTCGAACGCGCCACGGTGACCTGCGACACAGACAGATGTTCTTCGTGAGGCCTATCTTGGCGATACCGTGAGCGCGCGTGCCGGCAACTCCCCGCCGGAGACCGCCTCGCGCGAACCGCAAACATCCGAGGTGCGAAATGGATGCTCGGCTGGTGAACGAATTTCGTTCCATCGTTGGAGATGCCGGTCTGGTTAGTGGCCCCGAGCAACTCCGTACCTACGAATGCGACGGCCTTACCCTCTTCCGGGTGGTTCCCGACCTGGTTTTGCTCCCATCATCCGCGCAAGAGATGCAGCGCATTGTGAGAGTGTGCCATCGCGAGCGAATCCCGTTCGTTGCACGCGGAGCAGGGACAGGATTGAGCGGCGGGGCCTTGCCTGTGAAAGGTGGCGTGGTAATCGGTGTCTCGAGGATGAATCGCATTCTTGAGGTTGATATACCGAACGCCCGGGTGGTGGTCGAACCCGGGGTCACGAATTCCGCCATAACCGCGGCGGTTTCGCCGCACGGCTACTTTTACGCGCCTGACCCGTCCTCGCAAGTGGTCTGCACCGTAGGCGGCAACGTGGCGGAAAATTCCGGTGGCGCGCACTGCTTCAAGTACGGTGTGACCACTACCTACATCCTGGCCCTTGACGTGGTCCTGTCCGACGGTTCCCTGGTCCAGCTGGGCGGCACCACCCTTGATTATCCGGGCTACGACGTTGTGGGAGCCTTCGTGGGTTCGGAAGGAACCTTCGGCATCCTTACCAAGATCACTTTGCGCATCATTAAGAAACCCGAAGCCACCCAAACCTTGATGGCAGCCTTCAATTCGACCCGCGAGGCAGGATCAGCCGTAAGCAGCATCATCGCTTCGGGAATGTTCCCTGCGGCCATGGAAATAATGGACCGGCTTGCGCTGGAGGCGGCCGAGGCAGCGGTGCACCCCAACTATCCCAACTGTCAGGCGCTATTGCTGGTAGAACTCGACGGATCACCCTGCGAAGTCGAGCTGCTGATGGAAAAAGTGGGGCCAATGTGCAAATCGTGCGGGGCCTGGGAAATCCGCCTGGCGAAGTCCGAACCGGAACGTATGGCCGTTTGGAAAGGGCGCAAGGCGGCATTCGCCGCGGTGGGGCGTATCTCTCCCAATTACCTGGTGCAGGATGGGGTCATCCCGCGTACAGCATTGCCCACGGTTCTGACTGAGATTGAGCGCTTGAGCGCTGAAGCCGGCCTGCGGGTAGCGAATGTTTTTCATGCCGGCGATGGAAACCTTCACCCGCTGGTGCTGTATGACCGTCGGATTGCGGGCCAGGAGCAGCGGGCTATGACGCTAGCCGAAGATATCTTACGGCTCTGTGTAGAGGCGGGCGGATCCATTACCGGAGAGCATGGTATCGGCGAGGAAAAGAAGCACTTCATGCCGGTTATGTTCTCCGCAGCGGACCTCAACGCGATGCAGCGCCTGCGCTCGGCCTTTGATCCTGATGACCTTTGCAACCCAACCAAGATGTTTCCGGGCACCGATGCCAATTTGCAAAAACCAATCGCTTACGAGCCACACCCCATCGAGGTAGCCGGGTTGGCCCAGAGGTACTAGCGCCCGAGCCACGCAGCCCGGCTGTGGTTCGCGAAGGCGCAGGCGATGATCAAAGCCCACTGGAGCAGAACATGAGTGCAACTCTAAACCAGATAGACCAGGCGTGGACCGAACTGAATGCGATCGCAGGCGGGCTGATGCGACCCGCGACCATGAGCGACGCGGTCGATGGAATGCAACCCTCGGGCGTGATTGCTCCGGCTACCACCCAGGAGGTCGCCGAGGTCCTGCGTTACTGCAATGCCACCGGTCTGGCGGTCATACCGCGAGGCGGAGGCACCAAGCTGTGGTTAGGCGATCGTCCACAGAAGGCAGACTTTGTCTTGTCCATGGAGCGCCTCAATCAGGTGATTGAGCACGCCGCAGGTGACATGACAGCGACGGTCGAGGCGGGATGCACGATCGACAATTTTCAGCGAACGCTCAAGGAACATGGTCAGCGATTGGCAGCGGACCCGATGTGGCCCGAAGCATCAACGGTCGGGGGGTTACTGGCGACTGCCGAGAGTGGAACGTTGCGGATTCGCTATGGCGCGGTTCGCGACCTGGTCCTCGGTCTGGAGCTGGTGCTGGCCGACGGCAGCGTGGTGAAGGCGGGAGGCAAGGTGGTCAAGAATGTGGCCGGCTATGATCTCACCAAGCTGGCCATCGGTTCGCTGGGAACGCTCGGCGTGATCACTCGTGCGGTCTTTCGCCTGCATCCGATTCCGGTTGCCACCGCGACTTACAGCACATCATTGCCGACAGCCTCCGCGGCCAGCAAGCTCGTACTTGCCATTTTGAACTCGCAACTGGTTTACACCGGCCTGCAGGTTCGCGCCACTCGAGCTGACGCCTTCGCGGTCGACGTTCGGTTTGAAGGTATTCCCGAATCACTCCAGGACCAGTTTCTGAAGCTGAACCAGGTCGCAGGCTTAGCTGCATTTTCCAGTGCGGGCGAAGTGTGGGCAGCGCGGCAGGAGCTTTTCGATGGTGCAACTAGTTCGATGATCTGTAAGTGCAGCGTCTTGCCTGCTCAAATTGGATCGCTCTGCGATGCAATATTCCGCCAGGCTGATTCAGTTAAAGCCTCAGCCAACCTGGTAGCACAGGGTACCGGCATTGTAGAGATGCGTTTAGATGCAGATGGGCCGGCGCCTCTGGCCAAAGCGCTGCATGGATTGCGCGCCAAAGTACAGGGCCTGCAAGGAACGCTGATCGTGCAGCGGTGCCCCATGGCAATGAAGGAAGGCCTGGATGTATGGGGCCCCATAGGTGACGCTCTACCGTTAATGCATGAAATTAAGAAGAAATTTGACCCGGCGCGGATTCTAAATCCGGGCCGCTTCGTGGGGGCAATATGATGGATCAAGCCGTCGCAACCCCAGTGAATCTGAACCGCGCAGTTTTTGATGCCCAGCACCCGCCAGCCGCCGAACTCCTGAACTCCTGCGTGCATTGCGGCTTTTGCCTTCAGAACTGCCCTACCTACACCCTGTGGGGCAAGGAGGCGGACTCCCCACGTGGCCGTATTCACCTTATGAACATGGCTATCGACGGTGAGGTGGAATTGACCGAACTGTACGCCTCACATTTCGACCACTGCCTGGGATGCTTTGCGTGTGTGACGTCCTGTCCATCCGGGATCAAGTACGACAAACTGATCGGAGCCATGCGTGGGCAAGTCGAGCGACTGTATCGCCGGCCACTGAAAGAGCGCGCACTGCGGCGCATGATAGCCGCGGTCTTCAGTCGTCCCGCGCGTTTGCGAAAGCTGGCGGTCGCCCTTCGTGCCTATCAGCGTCTAGGTCTGCAGCGGCTGTCTCGCGCATTGCACGTGACTTCGCTGCTGCCGCCCAGCTTGCGCGCCATGGAACAGTTGTTGCCTGATCTTTTGAGCCACGATACGGCAGCCGTCTTGCCGCCACGTATCGCTCCTGAGGGCGAGAAGCGCCGTACGGTAGCCATGGTCACGGGATGCGTGCAGAGTGTGTTCATGGGCCAGGTTAACGCGGCCACCGCTCGCGTTTTGGCGGCGGAGGGCTGTGAGGTGCTAGTGCCGTCTGGCCAAGGCTGCTGCGGCGCCATGCTGATGGATCTGGGGCAGGAAGACGAAGCTCTGGACATGGCTCGCAAAATGATCGATTTGTTTGAGACGTCACCGGTCGACACGATTGTGATGAACGCCGCCGGGTGTGGAGCAACGCTAAAGGACTATGGTTATCTGCTGCGCGATGATCCCGCGTACTCTGCTCGCGCCCTGGCCTTCTCCGCGAAATGCAAGGATGTATCCGAGGTTCTGGCGGAGTTGCCGCCGCGCGCGCGTCGTGGCCCGATGACTTTGCGGGTTGGGTTCCATGATCCCTGCCACCTGCAGCATGCGCAAGGACTGCACGAGCAACCTCGTGCCGCGCTGCGGACCATCCCCGGATTGGAATTGTTGGAGCTCCCCGAAGCTGCGCTGTGCTGCGGCTCGGCCGGTATCTACAATCTAGTGCAACCGGAGACGGCCCATGAACTGGGGAAGCGCAAGGTCGAGAAAATTGTCTCCACCCCTGCACAAGTGGTTGCGACCGGCAATCCTGGTTGTCAGTTGCAAATCGGCGCCCTGTTGAATGAAAAAGGAAGTCCATTGCCGGTGATGCACTATATCGAACTGCTTGACGCTTCCATCTCGGCGGGGAAGAGCTTGTAAACGAATCATCCGCGGGCGGCTCTGGTTTTCGTTCGAAGCGGGCAGCAGTTTTATGCCTTGATGGGAGCGCGCAATTTGGGCGTGCCGGCAACAGCGGACTTCAGTTCCGGTTCGCGATCGATCACCTCCATCAATTTACGGGTCAGCCGATCATCAATTTCTGCCGCACGGTCCAGTTCCACCGGATAACGCACTACGAATTCCAGCCCCGTATCCACAAAGTGTAAGTGCGTCTTAGGAGCGGGCGCCATGATCGGCGTGTCGATCATGCGCTCCACCAGCCGCTGCTGGCGCTCCAGGTTCTCGCGGTACTCGTCGTAAACCTCGTTCACGGCTTCCAGCAGCTTGCTTTCGGCAAGGGCGTAGTTGGTAGCCGGCGACAGCCCGACGGCGACCTCGTGCCACGCAAAAGAGGTACCCGGGAGTTGCTTATATAAGGGCGTCGCCTGGAAGAGAACGGAGTTGGCAAAAACCACCACCCGGCCAGTTGGGTAGAGATCAATACCGGTACCCGACAACTCCATCAGATAGAGCCGTACCAAGCCCACCTCGATCACGTCGCCAGTGACATTTGAGACGGTGATGCGATCACCGACGCGCACCCCGTACCGCCCCACCAGGAAAAAATATGCCGCGATGGAAAGAATGACGGTTTGCAGCGCAACCGCCAGGCCTGCAGTAATGAATCCGGCGAAAGTGGCCAGCGAGCTGAATTCGCTGACGAAGCCAAGAATGATGACCACTCCCATGAAAAATCCGGTAACGAAACGTCGCACCAGCAGGAGTTGGCGGCGCCGGCGAGCGTCGTGAACATAGCGATAGGTGGCGCTGCGCCATAGACGGGAGAGCAAGAGCACGGCTGCCAGTGCAATGAGTATGCCGCCGACCCTGGTCAGCAGCGATCGCAGCACCCGAGCGTATTCCTGCAGCATCGAGTTGCGCCACTCCAGAAGATTGGCACGGCACTCATCCAACACCACCGTTTCCTGGCGAAGTGGAACGGAGGCGGCCGAGATTTGTTTGAACCGCGCAGTCAGCAGCTCAAGATCATGCCGCGTCGTCTCGGGTGAAACCGGCCCACTGGCCTGCTGGTTCACGGCATCGCGCCCTTGGTGGATCAGCCCTCGTAATTCTGCGACCAGAGGGGTGCGCAGCTTTTCGGCAGTATCTCGCAGGTTCTTGGTCTCATCAATCAGGCGGTCAACGTCGTGCAGATCGCTGGTTTGACCGAACAGGATTGAGACCTGGCCAAACAGTCCGGTATTGTCAGCCCGGGTGGCATTCGCGGGACGCGAATTCTGGGTGGACTTGTTCTGGTTCTGCGATGTCGAAGCAAAGATTTCCGGCACCGATTGTTTCAACTGATTGATTTGGCCTTCCAGCCCTGACTTGTTTCCCCCGTTCCCGTTTACGGAGCTGGAGATTTTCTGCAGCGAATCCTGCATCGCCTTGTCCAGATCGAGTTCGCCCTGCAGGGCATCGCGTTGCGATAACAGGTCCTGACGCTTTTTGCCGCGGGCGGCTTCGAGTTGATGGTCCAGGGTCTCAATCTGTGATTGGATTTGGGTGATGCGGTCGCTGGTGCTTGACAGTGCCTTGGCCAGGCCCTGTTGGTCAGAGCTCAATTCCGTGTCTGAAGCTGGGTTCTGGCCGCCGGCCGATGAGAGCCGCAAAGCCGCCTCCGCCTGCGCTGCCTCGAAGGCAAACTGCAACGCTTGATGCCCCAGGTCACGCGCATTTTGCAGATAAAGCACATCGCTGGGCTGGCCCGAGGTTTCATCAGCCGAGCTCAGGTGACGGTACCAGCTAATGGCAAGATTCAGATGGTTGAGAATGGCATTGCTGTCGATCGGTAGCGAATCGGGCGAGGCTGCCCAGATGGCGCCCGCCAGGATAATGGTCAGAAAAAATGACAGCCCTGCAATGCGACTCCGACGAGTCTTCAGTCCGATCGCTAACAATACTTTCCCTCGTTAATTTGTGATCTCTAGTGGGATGCACTTTTAGAGGAAAGAGGATGGTGCTCGAAAGGGTCTGTCTGAGAACCGTGCCGTCCCCTCGGGACTCACTCTCATTTTCCACTCTATCCAGGACTCCGCTTCGCTCCGTCCGGGGCTAACTTCACTTTCGCTCCTACGGAGCTCGATTTCCGCGCGTTCCACTCCACAGGCGAGAACGAAACTGCGCACCCACCGCAGACTCGAAAGAGCGAACGTAGCTAACTCGCAGCATTTGCTAAGAAATGTTCGTTGAGCAAAGCAGGAACGGAGAATAAATTCAGCGCTCTTTAGAGTCGGAACCGGACACGCGGGACGGATGAACTTACGGGATTTGTTACTCTGTGGTTTCCATGAAAATGCAGCTCTATGGCTTGACCGGAAGTTTGCTTCTGATCGCGGTCCTCTCCGGGTGCGGAACTCCGGGAGCGCCGCAACCGCCTTCGTTGCAGTTGGCGCGTCCGGTTGACGATTTGACCGCCTCGCGAAAGGGCAATCGCGTCACACTCGACTGGTCGCTGCAGCGCAAGAACACCGACCGCACCCTGGTCAAGCATCCTCCTGCAAGCCGCATCTGCCGTCACGAAGGCATTGGACTCATGAGCGCCTGTGCCGCGGTGGCTGAAGTTCCTCCTCCTAAAACCGCCGCACTGTCGAAGAAGTTACAGGAAGCGGCGCCGGCAATCCGCATGCACTATGAGGATTCGTTGCCGCCGGAGTTAGGACAAACCGATCCCGCCGATTTTGTCACCTATGCGGTGGAAGAGATCAACGCTCACGGACGCAGCGCCGGCCTATCTAATCAGGTGCCGATTCCGGTGGCTCCAACCATCCCTCCCCCGGAGAGTTTGACGGCGCAGGTCGGCGCGGACGGCGTACGCATCGCATGGACCGGTTCCGCCCCGCCCGAGGCCGCGAAGGGTCTAATCTATCGCTACCGCATCATGCGGAAGTCGGTGGGTGCGCCTGCTTACATCGTATTGGCTGACCTGGAGCCTGCAGCGACCGGATCGTATCTCGACAAGACTTTTGCATGGGAGCAGAAGTACGAATATCGCATCACCACCCTGACGCAAGTTGACGCGCATGGCATCCACACTTCGGTTGAGGGTGACGATTCGAAGCCGGTTGAAGTCTTCACCCACGATATTTATCCCCCTGCCCAGCCCGCGGGACTGCAGGCAGTGTTCTCCAGTGTGGGTCAAAAGCCATTTATAGATCTGACCTGGGCACCGAATTTGGAGACTGACCTGGCCGGATACAACGTCTTCCGGCGAGTGGAAAACGGGCAGTTTGAAAAGCTGAACCAGCAATTGGTGCAGACGTCGTCGTTCCGGGACGAGAATGTCAAGCCCGGCCAAAAATATATTTACACGGTTTCTGCGGTTGATCTGCGAAATAACGAAAGCCCGCGTTCACCGGAGACCAGCGAAACAGTTCCTGATAAATAACTATCCAGCGAGGTCGTATGTCCTACTGCCGTTTTCAATACCAGACAGTCACCCGCTATGGACTCATCGAGAGCGTGGGTGGCGTCGAGACCATCACTCGGACCTTGGCAGCGGCACCCGGTTTATGGTCTGAGTTCGATGGTGCCGAGCGCAGCGACCTTCCGTTGAGCGAGGCGCGCTTGCTGTCTCCGGTAGAGCCATCGAAGGTAGTTTGCATAGGGCGCAACTATCGTGAACACGCGAAAGAATTAAACCATCCAATTCCCACCGAGCCATTGTTCTTTCTGAAGCCGCCGTCTTCCGTCATCGCAACCGGCGAGGCTATTCGCCGACCCAACCAACTTTCGCAACGCGTGGATTATGAGGGCGAACTAGGAGTCGTGATTGGCAAGCGTTGCTACCGCCTGCGCGAGGGGGACGACGTTCGCCCTTACGTACTTGGCTACACGTGTGTAAACGACGTGACCGCACGCGACCTGCAGGATAAAGATGGCCAATGGACCCGGGCCAAGGGCTTCGATACCTTCTGTCCGGTCGGCCCGGTGGTGGCAGAGAACCTGGATCCGTGGAAGGGGGTAGGCGTGCAGACCCGCGTCAACGGGCAACTGCGGCAGAATGGCACCACGGTGGACTTCCTCTTCCCACTCGACGTACTCATCCATTTCATTGCGCAGGTAATGACTCTTGAGCCCGGAGATCTAATCGCCACAGGAACTCCGGTCGGGGTAGGGCCTTTGCAACCGGGGGACACGGTTGAGGTGACCGTGGAGGGTGTCGGAACGCTGAAAAATCCTGTGTTGAACCTGGACTAGCGATACCACACCGTGGTTTTCGATGCTGTTATTTTGCCTCATCGCAAGTGCAAGCGACGAGGTTTGCGTCAGAAACTCAGCACGGAAAGCGATTTTTCGATTCCCCTGCGGCCACGGGTGTGATTATCTTGGGGCAAGAGTCGGGTAGCTTCCCGGCCCAGCCATGAATGCCTTTCGCCTCTATCCGGTCCTCGCGTTCGGAGCCATCGCCGCCATCGTTGGCTATGCCCTGCTATCGCGCCGGAACAAGAAGACTCCGCAGCAACTTGAACTGGAGCGGAGAACGCAACTGACGCTGTTTGGCCGCATCATTGATGGCAACGTCATCGACGTACTCGAACTGGAGGAGAGCGAATCTGGGCAGCAGATGACCCTGCTGATCTACAAGTACGATGTGGCCGGCGTGACCTACGAAGCATCGCAGGATGTGACTCATTTGCGGCAGTTTATTGACCTATATTCCTGTCGCTTGGGCTTGCTGGCTTCGGTCAAATACGACCCTCACAATCCGGGGGATTCTGTGGTCATTTCCGAAACCTGGTCCGGCCTGCGCAAGCCGGCTATCAGGATGCCGGCGCGTGCTGAAACCCAACCCAACACTTTCGCGTGACTTTTCCTTTTCGCTGGCATCTTTACGCTTAGAAGGAAATCGGACATGGGGGGCACCTTCGTAACCTCAGACTCTCCCCTTGAATTGCTACAATAGACGTTTATGCATAGCCTGCCGCTACCCCTTGCCGCCTTTGTGGCGGGACTGCTGTCCTTTCTATCGCCGTGCGTGCTTCCGCTCGTGCCGGGCTATGTGTCGCTAATCTCGGGAGCCACGGTCGAGGACCTGCAATCCTCCGACAGACGAATGCTGCGCACGGTTATGCTGCATTCCATCACTTTCGTGCTTGGCTTTAGCGTGGTGTTCATTGCTCTGGGCGCGGTTGCGACTACGGTTGGCCAATTCGCCAACGAGTATCACAGTTTGTTGACGAAGATTGCCGGCATCATCGTCATCATCTTCGGGCTGCATCTTACCGGCCTGCTGAAGATCAAGGCGCTTTACGCCGACAAGCGCATGCATAACGTGAAGGGCAGTTCCAGCGTAATGGGGTCGTTCCTGGTCGGCTTTGCGTTTGCGTTCGGATGGACGCCATGCATCGGCCCCATCCTTGCCGCCATTCTGCTGCTGGCGGAAACCCAGGACACGGTGGTGAAAGGAATCCTGCTCCTGGCAATCTATTCGCTCGGCTTGGCCGTACCCTTTCTGCTGACCTCGTTGGGAGTGGACCGCTTTTTGGCTTTCTATAGTCGCTTCCGCCGTCACTTGCACACGGTCGAAGTCATCAGCGGCGTGTTGTTGATTGCGGTGGGTGTGCTGATCTTCTTGAATAATCTGAAACTGCTGTCCGGCTATCTTTCGTTTCTCAACCGGTTCGCTTTGTAAAGGTGCTTTTCGTGAGACGTAATGCCTTCGTGTTTGTCGTTCTGGTCGCCGCCATCATAGCGATGCTCGCTGCCGGCAAGTACATGGATCGCACCCGGAAGCACGGCCCGCTCAAGATGGTGGGTGACGTCAAAGGGGTGCAGGCGCCCGATTTCGACTTGGCCACCTTGGACGGGCGGAGGGTGAAGCTTTCCGATTATCGCGGCAAGGCGGTGCTTCTGAACTTCTGGGCCACATGGTGTCCGCCGTGCAAAATCGAGATGCCGTGGTTTGTCGACCTGCAGAAGCAATACGGCAAGGATGGCCTGGTAGTTCTGGGAGTGGCCATGGACGATACCGAACCGCCTAAGATTGCGGAATTCGCGCATGAGATGGGGGTGAACTATCAAGTCCTGCTGGGCACGGACCAGGTTTCGGATGATTATGGCAACGTGCAATATCTTCCGACCACCTTCTACGTAGACCGCAACGGAGTGATTGTCGACAAGGCGGCTGGACTGTTCAGCCGCGCAGAAATCGAGAACGACGTCAAGAAGATCCTCGCGAGTTCTTACACCCCTGCCGCAGCCCGGACCAGTCGCGCGGCGGTAGCGAATAGCCCGTCACCAGCAAGCAAGGATGCGGCCCGATGACACGATTGGCGGGCCTGGCAATTCTGGTAATGGCTCTGGCTGCGGGGGCGGTTGCGCAGGTGCCGGGCGATAAGCAGCCTTACGTAACGATGGCGCCGATTGGTACTGTGCAATTGCGAGCCGGAGCTAGCGTTAACGTCGCACTGGATTTTCGCATTGGCTCCGAATTTCACATTAATTCTCACAAGCCTAAAGCCGACTACCTGATTCCAACGGCCCTCAAGCTGAATGCGCCTGAGCAATTCGCGATAGCTGATTTGAAGTATCCCGCCGGTGAAGAAATGGCATTTCCTTTCTCGCCCGATGAAAAGCTAAGTGTCTACAGTGGAGACTTCAGCATCAACGCCGTGTTGAAAGCGCCGGCCAATGCCCCGGCCGGTAGCTATTCGGTGAAAGGCGAGTTGCGATTCCAGGCGTGCGACCATAGCGCATGCTACCCGCCCCGCTCGATTCCCGTGCAGTTCCAGGTGACGGTAGTCAAGTAACGGCTCTTCGCCTTTCGCTCTTGCTCGCGCGCCGTCCCCATCAAGAGACAAAAATAACCACGGAGACACGGAGGACACGGAGTTTGTTCTTAACGAAAAATCTTCTCCGTGATCTCCGTGGTAAATGCTTTTGTTTTTCGATGGAGCCACTACAGAGCTGTCGCGTTCTTCAGCCGAGCTACCGTCCGCTCCTGGCCCAGGTTCGCCATTACCGCGAACAAGCTGGGGGCAACGCCCTGCCCGGTGAGGGCGACCCGCGCGCCATTGATCAGCACGCCGGCCTTCACACTCTTCTCGATTGCGAAGTCGCGTAGCACCTTCTCAGCGCTCTCTTCGGAGAAGACGGGCGCGGTCTGGTATCGCGAAGCCAGTTCCACCAGCATCTCGCGCACCGCGCCGTCTTTCAGAAATTTCTCAACGGCAGCGGGATCGGAATTGAACATATCGCTGAAGTATCCCCGGAACAGGGTTGCGAAGTCTCTTAAATTACGGGCCCGCGGTTTCACCAGATCAACGGTGGCGGCCATGGCCTCGCGGCTGGTTTGGAACGGGATGAGCTCAATTTTCCTCCATTCCTCTTCAATCAGCGGCAGCAGCTGCACGGCCGGGCAGGCGCGCATGTACTCGGAGTTGAACCAGTCCAGCTTGCCTCGATCGAAAACCGCATTCGATTTTTGAATGCCACTCAGGTCAAACAGGTCGATCAACTCGCGATCGTCCATGATCTCCTTCGCAGAATTGGGCGGACTCCATCCCAACAACGCCAGAAAATTGCGGAAGGCCTCGGGAACGATGCCTTCCTCCTTGTAGGCAATCACGCTGGTGGCGCCGTGGCGCTTGCTAAGCCGCGCCTTGTCTGGCCCCAAAATGAGCGGGACATGCGCAAACACCGGCAACGCGGCGTTCAGTGCCTTATAGAGCATGACTTGCTTCGGCGTGTTGGAGAGATGATCGGCACCGCGGACGATATGCGTCATGCGCATGTCAATGTCGTCCACCACCACGCTCAAGTGGTAGGTGGGAACGCCATCGGAGCGCAGCAGAACGAAATCTTCAATTTCAGCGTTGGCAAAATCGACCCGACCAAAGACGGAATCGTCGAAGCCGGTACTGCCACCTTCCGGCACGGCGAAGCGGATGGCTGCGGGCTCGCCGCCATCGCAACGGTTGCGCGCCTCTGCTGCGTTCTGACCGCGACAAACATCGCGCGGTACACGGCCCTCGGCGACTCCCTGGGCACGTTGCTGCTCCAGCTGTTCCTTGGAACAGAAGCAGTAGTAGGCGTGACCGCTGTTGATCAACCGGCCGGCGGCCGCGCGATAGAGTTCCATACGGTTCGTCTGAAAGTACGGTCCTTCGTCCCAGTCGATACCCAGCCAACGCAGCCCGACGAGAATGCCTTCCACCATCTCGGGAGTGGAGCGCTCCAGGTCGGTGTCTTCAATGCGAAGGATGAGCGTGCCCTGGTTGTGCCGCGCAAACAGCCAGTTAAACAGCGCGGTGCGCGCTCCGCCGACATGTAGATAGCCAGTGGGGGAAGGCGCGAAGCGGAGACGGGGAGAGCTGTCAGTTTCGGGCATACTCAATGCGTGACAGTATAAGTTTTCTCAATGAGCTCCGGCGGTATCGACAATGCGAAATCCCGTCTCGCGGGCAGCATCCAGTAATCGCCGGTCGCCGGAAATGAAGTGTCTGTTGAATGGGCGGTTCTTGCACCAGGTATAGGCAGCAGCCAGCTGGAGTGCGTCAGCCGCGCGGAGGTGGTATCGCTCTAACATGGACTCGGCCAATCGCCGCAAGTCTTCGGTCGGCTGAATTTCGCGCCAGCCCTGCTGCAACTCTTCTAAGCGGCCGACCACCTGCTGATGTTGCGTTGTAGTCAGAGCGCCTGCTCGCAGCTCTCTGGCGAAAGCGCTCCGCGCCTCCACTCTGGTTGCCCACCAGACGACGACTCCGAAACGCTCACTGAGCTGCCGCAACAGAGGCGTCCCCATTTCCTCCGTGCACAGAGGCACAAGGGCGCTGCTATCCCAAAAAGCCGGTTCCACTACCGTCCTTCCTCACGCTCTTCGAGGACGGCGCGAAGGGCCCGCTCGGCCCCAAGATTCGGGGCCGGCATTTGCCAAAATTTCTTCCAGTTGACGCCACCTCTGGGAGGCAGCTTCATAGCCCCGGATGCGACAAGCTGCTTTTCCTCTTCTGTTATTGCACTGCCCCCGTACGGCAAGATGCGAGCCACTGGCGTGTTACGGTCTTTGACAATAACTTCTTCCCCCTCACGCACGAGTTGCAGGTAAGTGCTAAGCCGATTCTTTAATTCGGCCACATTGACCGTCTTCATGGCTATATTCTATATCATCTTAGCTACATAGCTACTAGCCTGCTACGTCTCGGCTGGCTTATCCGCGGTTCGTCTTCTCCCGCTTTTCGATCTTTGCCCAGGTGTCTCTTAGCTGCACGGTCCGATTAAACACCAGCGCGCCGGGTTTCGAGTCCGGATCGACGCAGAAGTATCCCAGTCTCTCGAACTGGTAGCGGTCACCCGGCTTGGCATTCGCCAGCGATGGCTCCAGTTTGGCTGTGGTCACCGTCTCCAGCGAATTGGGATTGAGGTTAGCGGTAAATTCCTGACCCTCGGACACGTCGTTAGGATCTTCCTTGCTGAACAGGTTCTCGTAGAGCCGCACCTCGGCGTCGATGGCGTGCTCGGCCGAAACCCAATGGATTGTCGCCTTCACCTTGCGGTTGTCGGGCGCGTTGCCGCTGCGAGTGGCGGGATCGTAGGTGCAATGAACTTCGGCTACTTCGCCAGTCTTTTCGTCTTTTACTACGCTGGTGCAAGTGATGAAGTACCCGCCGCGCAGCCGCACCTCCTGGCCCGGCGATAGCCGGAAGAACTTTTTCGGCGGCTCTTCGCGGAAGTCATCCTGCTCCATGTAGAGCTCGCGCGAGAATAGCAACTTCCTGGTTCCGGCACCCGGATCCTCGGGATTGTTGACCGCCTCCAGTTCCTCGACCTGGCCTTCCGGGTAGTTGTCGATCACGACCCGCAACGGACGCAGCACTGCCATCACCCGCGGTGCGCGCCGGTTGAGGTCCTCCCGCAGGAAGTGCTCCAGCATGGCCAGTTCGATGGTGCCGTTCGTCTTGGACGCGCCTATAGCCGCGCAGAAGTTGCGAATGGCCTCGGGCGTATAGCCTCGCCGCCGCAATCCGGAGAGGGTCGGCATGCGGGGATCGTCCCATCCGCGCACATGGCCCTCCTGCACAAGTTGCAGCAGCTTGCGCTTGCTCAGCAGAGTGTGCGTGATGTTCAGGCGGTCAAATTCGATCTGCTGCGAGGGAAAAATCCCCAATTGCTGGATGAACCAGTTGTAGAGCGGCCGATGGTCCTCAAACTCGAGGGTACAGATGGAATGCGTGACCTTTTCTATGGAGTCCGATTGTCCATGAGCAAAGTCATACATGGGATAGATGCACCAGTTGTCTCCGGTACGATGATGCTCGGCGTGCAGAATGCGGTACATCACCGGATCGCGCATGTTCAGGTTCGGGGAGGCCATGTCGATCTTGGCCCGCAAAGTCCGCGAGCCATCGGGAAACTCGCCTGCGCGCATTCTGCTGAACAGCTCCAGGTTCTCTTCGACGGAACGATTGCGGTAAGGGCTCTCCTTGCCGGGTTCGGTGAGTGTCCCGCGATATTTGCGCACTTCCTCGGCATCGAGGTCGTCCACGTATGCCAGCCCCGCTTGGATCAGCTGCACCGCCCACGCGTGAAGCTGGTCGAAATAATCGGACGCGTAGAAAAGCCGGTCCTCCCAATCGAAACCCAGCCAGCGCACGTCGGTAATGATGGAATCGACGTACTCCTGCTCTTCTTTCTCGGGATTGGTGTCGTCAAAGCGCAGGTTGGTTTTGCCGCCGAACTCGGCCGCCAAGCCAAAGTTCAGGCATATGGATTTGGCGTGGCCGATGTGCAGGTAACCATTGGGCTCGGGCGGAAAGCGCGTCTGCACTCGCCCGGCGTACTTGTTGGTCTTCAGATCTTCCAGAATGATGTCGCGGATGAAATTCGACGGCCGATCGGAAGCTGTGGCTTGCAATGCGGGAGCACCTTCCACATCTTGGTTTGAGGTAGTCATGATTCCTTCTGAGTCCAGTTAGGCCTGCATTGTCCCCAATCTGTTGGCGACAAATGCGAGCACCGCTGGCCAAAAGTTCTATTTTACGTGGTTGTATGCATGGCCGGAGATTGGCGAGCGTGCGGCAGAGGGGTTGAATATCCTGGTGTCAGTTTCGCTTGGGCGTTGACTCTCCTACAAACACCAGACACCCGTTCGGATCTTCGATGTGGAACTCAGTCATTCCGTAGTCCCTGTCAAATAAATCTCGAAGTCTGTAGCGGTCCTTGAAGGTTTTCACATGCTCCCACAAGACATCAATGCCAGAAACCTCAATATATATTTCAGTATGCCCGCGGACACACTTCATGACCTCCTCGGATTCAGCCTTCTGGAAATGGATGGTTTGGCCATCTCGCTCGACTATCGAGTAGTCCGGCGTTTTCATGGTTGGCGTGAAGCCAAGCACACTCTGGTAAAACAGAATGGTTTCGTCCATGTTGGCAGTTGCCAGCATAGGGCTGATTCTTTTCGCGATCGATCCGCTTTTCATCATGGAGACTTCCGAGCGCCGTTTATGGCCATCCGATCTCGGTGAGCAGCACCGCAACGTGCGCGATGGCGGCATTGTCGGTGCCCATGCCTTCCGGAGTCTTCGCTTTAATTCCCACCTGAGAGGGATCAACGCCGAGTAACTCGGCGACGCTTTGCTGGATCGCCTTGGCGTGGGGACCAATCTTGGGCGCGGCGAGAATCAGAGTGCTATCCACGTTGCCCACAACGTAGCCCGCTTCCTCGATCTGCTTCAGGGCTTCGCGAACGAAGACCGCCGAGTCAGCGCCCTTCCATTTGGGATCTGTCGGCGGAAAGTAGGTACCAATGTCTCCGGCTGCGATCGCGCCGAGCAGCGCATCGGTCAAGGCGTGCAGCAGTACGTCGCCATCGGAGTGGCCCGCCAGACCAGCGTTGTGTGGAATCAGCACGCCGCCGATCTTCAGCGGAATGCCGGGCTGAAACTCGTGTGAGTCCCAGCCGAAGCCGATACGGGGTGTACGTTGTGGGTCGGGCAAAGTCTTCTGTTAAACCTTGAAAGGGCACAGCTTCAGCCGTGCCGTAAGCTGCTCTCATTATGATGGCTTTAGCCACTGAGGGACTCTGATGTTGATACGTGGTGCGACTTCCCTCAGGCCTGAAGCCCGGTTGCTAACAAACAGCGTTTCGGCGCGCCCGATGGGCGACAGCCACGTGTCGTCGGCTAAAGCCGACTCCAACTCACAAAAAACACCTTGAACGCGGACCTAAAGGTCCGCACTACCCGAGCGTCGCTTAATCCGGCGTCGCTTTGCCGAGGCGTCGCCCCTTCGCGGAGCGTAAAGACGCGCCCTTTCGAATAACTGCTCGACGGATCGGCCCCGAAAGACCGCTTACCTTCTCATCCGCTCAGGCTGACTTTGCGGCGATTCTCTTGCGACAGAAAAAACTCCGCCAACTCCAGATCCGCCGGCGTTGTGATCTTCATGTTTCGCGGTGATCCCATGACGACATGGACTGTCCCTCCTCCACGTTCGATCAGGGAAGCTTCATCGGTACCCATGAACCCGTCCGCGGCGGCTTCAGCGAATGCCTTCTTCAGCAAGCCGAAGCGAAACCCCTGCGGCGTCTGCGCCAGCACCATGCGCTCGCGCGGAACCGTCGCAATCACGACGGCGCCATCGGCGGTCCGATCCACTTGCTTCACGGTGTCAACGGCGGGCACTCCGGCAATTGCGGCCTCGTATTTCTTGACCGCTTCAATCACGCCGACGATGGTGTCCTGATCAACAAAGGGCCGCACCGCATCATGCACCAGAACAATATCGTCATCGGATGCCTCGACGGCTGCTAGCGCATTGGCGACGGAATTCTGCCGGTGCTCTCCCCCCTCAACCACGCGAACTGGTTTCTTTAGTTTCTCTTTCTCGATCTGCTTCTGAAAGCTGGCGGTCTCGTTCTTGCGCAACGCCACCACGATCTCGCTCACCGCCGGACACTGCGCAAACTTGCGCAGCGTATGGAAGAGAATCGGTGTCCCTTCCAACTCGAAAAACTGTTTGCTCTTTCTCTCGGGAGCTGCAGCAGCGCTGGACATGCGCGTGCCTAATCCGGCTGCGGGAATAATGACAATGACTTTCATGTTGGGGAGCGCAGTATAAACGCGGAAGCCAGCCAAATACAAATCGCCCGCAGCGTGGCCTTAGTTCCGAATCAACTATCGCACCAGCAATTACTCTGGCTTTGGCGTTTCCGGAACTGCCGCAACCGGGGTCGACGCCGTTACCGGCTTGCGAAAGTCTGGGCGCGGCTCAACCGGACGCGGCGTTGCGTTCATGCTCCGCTCATCGAACTTGCCGAAGATCATCTTTCCCGCAGTGGTCTGGAGCACCGACGTCACCGAGATATCGATGTTCTTGCCGATCATTTTGCGAGCGTTGTCCACTACAACCATGGTGCCGTCGTCCAGATAGGCCACGCCCTGGTTGTACTCCTTGCCTTCTTTCAGGATGAAGACCTTCATGATTTCGCCGGGCAGCACGATCGGCTTTAGCGAGTTGGCCAGCTCGTTGATGTTCAGCACCGCGACCCCCTGCAACTGGGCCACTTTATTCAAATTGAAATCGTTGGTGACAATCTTGCCTTCGTACACCTTGGCCAGCTCGATCAGTTTCAGGTCAACTTCCCGCACGGCCGGGAAATCATCTTCCACGATCTGCACCTGCAGGGTCGCAATCTTCTGAATGCGCTGGAGAATGTCGAGGCCGCGGCGGCCGCGATTGCGCTTCATGGAGTCGGCCGAGTCGGCTACCAGTTGAAGTTCCCGGAGAACGAACTGGGGAATGACGATGACTCCATCGAGGAAGCCGGTCTCAGCGATGTCGGCGATTCGACCGTCGATGATGACACTGGTATCGAGGATCTTGTGGCTCCTGCGGGACTGTTTCTCGCCGCCAAAGATGCCACCCAGCGCTGCCAGATTGAGCAGATCACCCTTGCCCGCACCAACAATCAGGCCCACGTAGGCCATGACCAGCATGACGAAGAGTTGCAGAAAGCTCTGCGTCGGGCCTTCCTGGATGCTGTTGCGGATGACCAGGCTGAAAAGGTACGCACCAATAATGCCGAGGATGCTTCCGATGACCGCACCGATGAGCCGCTTCAGGCTAACGCGGCGCAGTCGAAATTCGAACAGGACGACGGCAATTCCGACGACTACCCCAAAGCCAACCGCCGGCCATCGCTCCAGCCCAAGAGGGCGCAGCTCATAGCTCGCTACTGCGGTAATCAGGACAAATAAGACACGTATGAATATAAGATCCAAGCGACACCTCCACCGACCGGTCCAGGCGTCTGCAATTGGGCGAAAGCGCTCCGGGAATATAGGAAGAAATGATGCCGGTAACGCACTCTCATGCCAAACGCGACGGGCAGGCCTTGACTCGCTCGCTCCGCTAAGTAACCGCCTCGGGGCCTATGAATGAAAAATTGCGCCCCGACCCGCCCAACCACAGCGGGAGTAATACTAGAGTAGCCGAAGTATATACCAGTTTGCGAAGCCTTCCTCGAAACCCCGGGGTAACAGCCCGGAGAAGTGCCGATTTGGGCTGACCCGCATCTCTGCCGCAGCTGTTAACCGCGCCGGAGAAACGGCCAAAATCCGGCCAGACTCACGCAAACATCGCGCTGAAGCCCGCTCCCACCAGCACCACGATGACCCACCAGCCGAAAATCACCGCCATGCACGTCCCGGTTTTTAGCTTGGTTACGCAGGCATACCCCAAACCCGTCAGGGCAAGTATCCAGATGGTGAAGATGTCGAGCGAAGTCGCTATGGAGTAGAGGAAGTGGGAACTTGGGTCAACCAGGGCGCCCAAGTTGCTGGCGACAGGGTTCTGGAAGGTAAAGGCTTCACCTCCTCCCACACTGATTGCCAGGATGGCAATCAGTGCCTTGACGATCCCCGGCAGCGAGGCATACATGCTGATGGCCATGCACTGGTGGAAGCCAAGATGAGCGCCGAAGCCAAAGTTGAAAGTCCCCAGCAGAACGGCGGCGATGATGGCAACGATGATCACCGCAACGACCGGATAAGAGTAAGCAACGACCCGGTTGAACTTCACGATGGTCTCTATCTGCGAGGCCCGCTGGTCAGGTGGCAACTGGTTGAGCTTCTCTGCCTGCTTCGGCGAGAGGGCCATCTGGTTCTCGACGACCTTCTCCATGCCGAGTTTCTTGTCCACCACCGTCACCAGAGCCAGGCTGGCGATGGCCATCAATATCCACGGCACCCACCAACTGGCACTGCGGCGGATGTCAGTGAACGTCTTGCTGGGAGCGACGAAGGTGTCGATGACACGTTCACCCTGAGAAAGCGGCAGTGGCTCCACGGGCGCAACAGAACTGGCAGAACTCATGGGTCTCCTTTGACTCAGACGAAGATATGCCGCCGATCCGAAAAAGGGAGAGGCAGCAAATTGCCGTTGCCAAACCGGAATTCGGCGAGATTGTACCATCAAGCGTCAAGAGGCGGTGTGAAGAAAACGCGACCGAAGCAGGCGTTCCTGCTCGGGCCGTGAGTTGGTGTGTGAATAGCTTTATTTGGGCGGCGGACTGCTCGGCGGGTTAGTTTTTCCATCAGTCCCTTGGCTGGTCACAGGATTTTGCGTGTTACCGGTGCCGCTGTTATTGAGCGCGGAGTGATCTGGAGCCAAATCGGAATGTCCATGTCCGGTGACCATCAGATTGTCAGTGAGTTTCCGATTGCCATCGAACGACTGAGCAATGCGCTCCGCTGCCAGCTTGTCTTTACTGGAACCGACGGTTCCGCTGAGATCAATACTCTCGGCCGTTACGTTGACCGTGACGTGGCTGTTGCTGAGGCCCGGCTCATTGCGGAGGGCATTTTCAATTTGCGATTGCAGGGTGCTGTCATTTTGCTGGGCAGCCAGAGAATTTTCGCTGGCGGCGGAATTGCCGGGAGCGGTCTGTGCGGCCGGAGAACTTTTCGATTGACCTGCGTTGCCGCCGGGAGCTTGCGCAACGGCCCATCCAGTTGCTGAAAAGACCAATGCGAGAAAAATGGCAAGCACCTTCATAGGCAATCTCCGAATTGTTGGATGTTGGATCGGGCAGCGAAAGGTGCGGGCAGGGCGGCAAAATTCTCGAGATTTTAATCGGCACCTCGCTTGGCGGCCTTGGCTCGGCCTTTGACCAGTTGCAGGCACGGACCTGCCAAATCGAAATCATGAGTCATATGCGTGACTGGCTGAGTCGGATAGAACGTCACATCATCCCGGCAGACACGACACGAGGGAAACTCCTCACCTCGTATCGCGACCACCTCATGGTCTGGCCGGTGAGCGACATGCACAACCGTGTAAATACCTGAAATCGGAACCATATGCCCGGGTTTGTACGCCCGGGGGTTGCGCCTTAGTCCAGTCGCCATCATATAGCCTCTGAGGGGCTTACTCGTTGTTGTTTTACCGTGGTCCGTGGCAGACTGCGAGAAAACAGATTTCCGAGGCGCAGCGCTCTGGCGCGCACAAATCCGCGATAGTGGCAATAGTAGGGATGACTTTTGAACCTGGGAGGTTGTCACCGTCGCTGACAAAACTTGTGGTGCCCCCCGGCGACACCCCCCAGAACCGACGGACGAAGTCAGTGGCTCTTAAGGTAGAGCGAGACCAGGCGTGCCGGGTTTGCCCTGCAACGCAACAGAATGCCACACGGCCGCATCGAACCGTGAGATGAGCGAAAGCCGAAAAGAAGATGCTCCCCAGAGAGTGATGCCGCTATTGAATCACTACGTGCAGTCACTATGTGGCCTTTACAGCCGGGTCGCGCGTCAACTCAATGTTGACCGTTCTTATGTAAGTCGAGTGGCACGCGGCGAGAGGCATTCGGAGGACATTGAGCGAGAGCTGAGCACCGAATTTAAGCGCATCACAAGTGAACTGCAGTAGCCCCGACCTGTCCCCAAAGCCCTATTGCGCCGGAACTCCGGAGACGTTCAGTTGAACAGAATACAATCCCGCTCTTAAACTGGATGCATGCACGTGCACGCCGGCGATCTGAGGAATGCAACCACTTCGCGGATTCTTCGGATTTCGCTGGTGGTTACGGCCGCCTACATCGTGCTGCTGATGGTCGCCGGTCTGCGAGCGCATAGCCTGGCGCTGCTTTCCGAAGCCGGCCACAACCTCTCCGATTTCGTAGCTCTGCTCATGTCCTGGGGCGCGGTTTATCTGCAAGGCAAGCCACCCAGCGCGCGCAAGACTTTTGGCTACAACCGAGCCGGTGTGTTGGTGGCCTTCATCAACGGCCTCTCGCTGGTCTTGATTGCGTTCTATATCTTCTATGAGGCTTTCAAGCGTTTGCAGAACCCGGGGCCGGTCGAGGCCGGCATCATGATCTGGGTGGCGGCCGCGGGGGTGGTGATGAACGGCGGAATCGCGCTCTTGCTGATGCGCGGTCATCGCGACATTAATGTTCGTAGCGCGCTGCTGCACGAGATTGGCGATACCTTGTCCACCGCTGCCGTGATCGTGGGCGGCATCATCATCGCCTTGACCGGCGAGCGTTGGATCGATCCTGCCCTTTCGGTGGGCATCGGCGTCATGATTCTCTGGTCGTCGATTGGCATCATCCGCGAGAGCCTTAACATTCTGCTGGAGGGCACTCCCAGCGGCATGGAGCTGCAGCGCATCGAGGACACCATTCGGGCCATCCCCGGTGTGAACGAGGTGCATGATCTGCATGTGTGGAGCATCGGCAGCGACACCCACTCGCTCTCCTGCCACGTGGCCATTGCCGATATGCCGGCGTCGGAGAGCGAGAGCATCCTGCGACTGATTCGCGAACAGATGGGCGAACGCTTTCACATTCATCACACCACCATCCAGTTTGAGTTGGCAGTGTGCGAAGTGGCCGATGGCTGCGTGATCCCGATCAGCTCCGGACACGAACACGGTCACGCCCATTGAAGGCATCGCCAAAAAACGGCGTCTGTCTTCCACTTCGCTGGGCGTGTGTCGCCCTCGTCGGGACTTTCATCCTGGCTGCTGGCTGCACCCAGAAACCGTCCGCACAGGGAGCACAGCCACAGGCTGCGGTCTCGCCCGCCTCGGTCGAGGCTGGCTCGTGGCGCCTGGAATTGAAGGTTTCTCCAGAACATCCCAGCATGACCAAGCCGATCACGTTTACGGTGCGCATCACCGGCGAACACGCGCAGCCGGTCACGGACGCGGCAGTGAATGCGGCGCTCACCATGAAGTCGATGGACATGGGTACGACGCAACTCAAGTTCGCGGTCAAGGGAAACGGCGACTACGAGGCCACCCTGAAGGACATGGATATGTCGGGACCATGGAACCTGGCGGTGGATGCCGTGCAGGGCAGCACGCATGTGAAGCACAGCTTCGAGGTCACGGTGAGTGACTAGCAGCCCTGCGGCGAGTTTCGGCCTTCGAGAAGCGAAGCTCCAGATCCGCGACGGATTGCTTTACCTCCCATGCTGCTGTGCGTAAATCTTCTCCACCGTCTCGATGGTGTCGATGTCCTTCGCCAGCTTGTCCTGACGCACGCGGACGATGCGCGGAAAGCGCAGCGCGAAGCCGCTGTTGTGACGGTCGGAATGCATGATGGCATTGAATGCTACCTCCAACACAATGGTTGGCTCGACCTCGCGCGTGTGCCCATGGTCGGCCGTCGTGTGTGCCAGGAACCACTCGGTCAGCTCGGCAATCTCCTTGTCGGTCAGTCCTGAATAGGCTTTGCCGATGTTGACCAGTTCCTCACCTTTGCGCACCGCGAAGGTGTAATCGCTCAAGACGTGAATGCGTTTGCCATGCCCAAACTCCGCGGCGGTCACCACCACGTCGAGCGTCGCCAATTCACGCTTCAACTTGAGCCACCAGCGGCCGCGGCGCCCGGGCAGATACGGCGAGCCAACATCCTTGATCATCAACCCTTCATTGCCGCGCGCCATGGCCTGCTCGAAGTAGTGTTCGAGCTGTTGCGGCGAATCGGCGCGGAGAGTCGGAGCGCGCAGGACCCATCCCGAAACCGCGCCCGGCTCGTCGATCTCCGGCTCAAACAGCAGGCTGCCCTGGGCAGTTCTCACCGGGCTTGGCGCCACCCGGGTCGCGCCCGCAAACACGCGCTCCAAAATCTGCGCTCGCTCCGAGAGCGGCAGGTCGAGCGTCAGGGCTCCGTCGGCATAGATGACGTCGAAGACGACATAGGCCACCGGAACTTCTGCCATCATCTTCGGGCTTACCTGTTTCCGCCCCAGGCGCTTCTGAATCTCGGAGAATGGCATCGCGTGCCCGCCGTCTTGGTTGTGGCGCCAGGCGACGATTTCGCCGTCGAGAATGACTTCGCCAGCGAACTCCCTCAGCGGGCCAACCAGTTCCGGAAAGGACGGCGTTACTTCATCGAGCGTGCGCGAGAAGATGCGCACCTGTCCTTCTCCGCAATGCGCCTGCGCGCGAATGCCGTCGTACTTGTCCTCGACCTGCGCGTGTTCGAAGTATTGGAAGGCCTCCTCGGCATCGCTCGCCGGGCTGGCCAGCATGAAGCCAATGGGATGGAACAGCCGCATCCGCGCCTGGTCGAGACGATGCTCGGCCGCGAGCTCCAACGTGCCGCCGATATCGCCGAGCAACATGTTGGCGCGCTGCACACGGGCCAGCGGCTCGTCATAGGCCTTCGCAATTGCCTCTTCCACCAGACTCTCCTTCAGCCCAATGCGCAGCTCGCCGGTGATGATCTTCAGGATGTACTTGGCTTCCAGTGCGGTCGAGCGTTCCAGGAGCGACTTTAGGGGCGCAGCCTTGGCCATGGCAGTTCTTGTCTCGGCGATTTGGTCGAAGGTCGAGCGGACATCTCGCAGCGTGATTGTCGCGGAAGTCGGCGCTTTGGCGAGTAGAACATCGTAGGCCGCCGCGCCGAGGTCGCCGCGCTTGCGATACGCGGCCGTTAACGTCGCTTCGCGAGCGCCGGTCAGTTCGCCGACCAGCTTCCACAGCAACGATCCGCCAATCTGCAATGTGCGTTCGTCGAAGGCGGGGAAGGTCCGGCCAGACAGAAAGACCGCCGAGATCGCGGAATCGCGCAGTTCCTGCGAGCTAAGGTAGTCGGCCACTATGGCGGTCTTCTCCAGCTTCTTGGGGGTCGCGGCAATTCGTTCGCAGGTTTCGGCCAACCGTTGCATAGCGTAACCGCTTTGGATGCGATAGGTTACGGGAACGCCGCAGGAGAAAACTGTCAACCACGGATTTACGCGGATTCTCACGGACCATCTCTGAGCAAAGACGGGTTCCCCCCGGTTGATCCGTTTCCATCCATGCGAATCCGTGGTTAGTGCTTTTAGATTCTTCCCAATTGACACTCCCGTCCAAGCTGCTACTCTAAATACTGGCATTTTCGATTCCTTCCAGGTCGAGGAACATCAAATCACCATGCAGTCCCTGCGTCAGCGCCTAAGTTTTCTAGCAGCCGTCCAACTCTTGCCCGCTTTGGAGAGCGGTGAGGAAACCCTGGTTGGCGGCCAAGCCGTGCTTGAAGGCGTCATGATGCGCTCGCCCCATGCCTGGGGCATCTGCATCCGTAGGCCTGATGGAACTCTGGCGACGCACTCGGAGCCACTCGACCGCCCCTCTGAGAAGCACAAATGGATGGGCTGGCCCGTAGTCCGTGGCGTAATGACGCTTGGACAGGCCATGGCACTGGGCTTCCGGGCCCTGCGTTATTCCGCCAACGTCGCCATCGGCGGACTCAGCAACGAAGAGGAGAAGAAGACCGAGGTTTCCAGCTGGGCGCTTGCAGTTAATGTCCTGATTTCGGTTGGCTTCTTTATCTTCATGTACAAGTTTCTGCCGCTGCTGGCTGCGACCAAGCTGAAGAACCACTATCCCGCCTTCGGCAACCAGATCCTGTTTAACGTTGTGGACGGCGTAATCCGCATTGCACTGTTCCTGCTGTTTATCTGGGGCATCTCGCGCTTTCCCGATATTCGCCGGGTTTTTCAGTACCACGGGGCCGAACATAAGACGGTGTTTGCCTTCGAGTCGCGCGATCCGGTAAGCGTCCAGAGCGCGCAGTCCTATTCGACGTTTCATCCCCGTTGCGGCACCAGCTTCCTGATGACGGTGATGCTGATCGCCATGGTCATTTACATGTTGGTGCCGGCAACTACCTTCTGGGCGCGCTTCGCCTTCCGTATCGCGCTGCTGCCCGTCATCGCCGGAGTGTCATACGAACTGATTCGCTTCGCCGCCAAACATGGCTCGTCGTTGTTTGCAGTGCTTACCAAGCCGGGTCTGTGGCTGCAACGCATCACCACGCAGCCTCCCGCGGATGACCAGGTCGAGACCGCCATCGCCGCCTTGAACGAGGCCATGGAGTTGGAGAAAGAGCGCGGCGGCGAACTGGTGATTGCCTAGCGGCGCCCGCCGCGACGAACTGCGCTACCAATTGAAAACCTGGGCGGTAATAGATGCCGCTGAACAATCGAAAAATCAGCGCGTTGTCATGCTGAACAAGCGCGGGCTGATTTTGCCGCGCGAGTCGAAGCACCCTTTTTTCGACCGAGAATTCCATGTTGCGATAGGGGTCCTTCGACTCCTCGTCCAGCCGCCTACGGCGACTGGACTCGTCGCTCAGGATGACAAACGAAGAAAACGGCGCCTCCGCTCAGGATGATACGCGGAGCGGACCGAATTCCGTACAATAGGGAACATCCCATGTTTGAACGTCTTGACCAAACCGAACTGAAGTACGAAGAGCTCAACAAAGCTCTGTCGTCGCCGGATATCGTCTCCGACTCGGCGCGCTTCCAGAAGACCGCCAAGGCCCACAGCGAGTTGCAGCCCATCGTGGAGAAGTATCGCGAGTACAAAGACCTGACCCGCGGCATCCAGGAGAGCAAGGCCATGCTGGCCGACGAGAGCGATGCCGAGATGCGCGCCTACGCGCAGGACGAGTTGACGCAACTGGAAGACCGCGTCGTCCAGGTGGAAGCGGACCTGAAGGTACTGCTGCTGCCCAAAGACCCGAACGACGAGAAGAACGTGATTCTGGAAATCCGCGCCGGCACTGGTGGCGACGAGGCAACGCTGTTCGCCGCCGAGATCTTCCGCATGTATACGCGCTATGCGGAGTCGCAGCGTTGGAAGGTGGAAGTGCTTTCGACCTCGGAGTCCGGGGTCGGCGGCCTGAAGGAAGTGATCGCCATCATCGAAGGCCAGGGCGTTTACTCGCGCATGAAATATGAGAGTGGCGTGCATCGCGTGCAGCGGGTGCCGCAGACCGAGACGCAGGGACGCGTTCACACTTCGGCGGTGACGGTCGCAGTCCTGCCCGAAGCCGAAGACGTGGACATCAAGATCGAAGCCAAAGATATTCGCATCGACACCTTCTGCTCCTCCGGCCCCGGCGGCCAGTCGGTGAATACCACGTACTCGGCGGTGCGCATCACGCACCTGCCGACCAATACAGTGGTAAGTTGCCAGGACGAGAAGTCGCAAATCAAAAATCGCGAGAAGGGCATGCGCGTGCTGCGCGCCCGCCTGTACGAAATGGAGCAGCAGAAGCAACAGGACGCGCTGGCCAAGGAACGCAGGGCGATGGTGGGTAGCGGCGATCGCAGCGAGAAGATCCGCACCTACAACTTTCCGCAGAATCGCGTCACCGATCACCGCATCGGCTTCACCGCGCACCAGCTGCCGGAGTTTATGGATGGCCGCATCCAGCCCATGATCGACGCGCTAATCACCCACTTCCAGGCCGAGAAGATGAAGCAGGAGATGGAGGTCACGGCCTGACCCCGTGCAACTGAAACAAGCGCTCGCGACCGCGGTGGAACGTCTCGACGCTGCTGACGTGGGCTCGCCACGCATGAACGCCGAGGTGCTGCTGATGTTTGTTCTCGGCGGCGACCGTGCCTACCTCTACGCTCATCCTGAGCGCGAACTCACTCCGCAAGAAGTGGCGCGCTACGAAGAAGTGCTTGTCCAGCGCGCGACCGGCGTGCCCTCGCAGTACATCACCGGGCACCAGGAATTCTGGGGCTTGGATTTCGTGGTGTCGCCCGCGGTCTTGATTCCTCGTCCCGAAAGCGAGCATCTGGTTGAGGCCGTGCTGGAGTTGGTGCGAGAAGTTGAACGTCCCAAGCTGGTGGACGTAGGCACCGGCTCAGGATGTGTCGCGCTGGCCCTCGCGCATGAGTTACCCGAGGCTGAAGTCGATGCCGTCGATCTTTCGGCTGACGCACTGGAAATTGCGCGCGCCAATGCTGTCCGGCTGCAGCTCGACAAGCGGGTGCGGTTTCTGCAATGCGATGTGCTCGAGCCGATTCCAAGCCAAAACTCCGCTGCTATTCCGAACCCCTCAGCTGTCATCCCGAGCGAGGGCTTAAGCCCGAGTCGAGGGACCCCTATAGGCGCAAAGAGCTTCCTCCGGGACTTCGACTTCGTGGTCAGCAATCCCCCGTACGTCGGCTTCAACGAGGCCGACAAGGTGCAGCGCTCGGTCTTTGAATTTGAGCCGCGGATGGCAGTGTTCGCAGGAGAAAACGGATTGGATGTGATTCGCCCCCTGGTCGGGCAGGCCCATGCCGCGCTGAAGCCGGGTGGTTGGCTGGCGCTGGAAATCGGCTACTCGATGCGCGATATGGTGGTAAATTTACTGAGTCCCACAATGTGGGATGACGTTCGCGTGGTGCCTGACCTTCAGGGCATTCCGCGGGTGGTGTTGGCGAAGAGACGATAAGGTCACTTCGCCCAATCCTGGCAGTGCAGCCCTTTGACGCGGCGGAATTCGGAAAGGTTCGACGTTACGATGATTAGATCATTGCGCAAACACTGGGCCGCGATCAGAGTGTCGTAGGAGCCAATCGTCTTTCCGGTTCGCTCCAGTTCCGCTCGAACCTCGCCGGCCGCCTGCGCATCTTCTTCATCGAATCGCAAAACGCTCACCGGCCCCTGCAGGAACCTCTGCAAGGCTTCAGCGTTTTCCACCGGCCGCGAGCTCTTGTGGACTCCGTACCACAGCTCGTGGAGCACCACTGACGAAATCCAAATCATAGCGCGGCCGGCAAGGGCATCTCGAAAACGCTGTTTAACCGGAGTCGATCTGTCGCGCAGCAGCGCGATGCAAATGTTGCTGTCGAGCAGATAGTTCATTCAAACAATTTCCGCCTCGGCGCCTTCGGCTGTTTACGACCGTCCGCCATGAAATCCTCGGACAGCGGGTGCCGGTCCATTTCCGCAAACCATTCCTCAACATTGGTGATGACAGGCTCCAAGACCACCGTATCGCCGACCTTTCGCACGCGTACGCGGTCGCCTTTGAACCGCATCTCCTGCGGAAGACGGACGGCTTGACTGTTGCCGTTGCGAAACAACTTGGCGATCTTCGTCATAAGGGTTGTCTCCAAGCTGAGTATATATTATGAGTATAGACTGTCGCAAAGCAAACGGTAGGAATCAATTTCGGGACCCGACTTTGCCAATCGTTCAATCCTGCCAATTCACTTCTTTCACTAGCATCCACTCAGGACTTTCGCCGACTCCTTCGCCAGCCAAACATCATGCCGAACAGTAATCCTCCGGCGACCGCGATGCCTATCCGCTTACGATCGGCAAACGCAATGAACCGCGTTCCCGCCGGACTGATCTCCAGCACGCCCTTCGGAGTCGCAATAATGCCGCCGCCACCGCCGCCGGCGCTCTTCCCGCTCGGCACGTCGGGCCCCGACGAGCTTTCGTGCGAAATCCCTCCGCCGCCGGCGCCCAGTCCATAGCGGATCTTGGCTACCGGGACCACCGTCTTATCGCCGACCGTGATGGGATCGCCGAAGACACTTTTTACGTTCGCGCTGGCCTGGAAACGATCACCCAGCGTTCGCAGAATTTCTACCGGACCATTCATACTCACCGCCTGCCTTCCTCAACTGTTTCGATGCCCATCTAGTGCCGGAAGTGTCTTACTCCGGTCAGCACCATGGCCAGCCCCAACCGGTTGGCCGCGTCAATCACTTCCTGGTCGCGCACCGAGCCTCCCGGCTGAATGATGGCCGTTGCGCCAGCCTTCGCGATCTCCTCAACGCCGTCGGGGAACGGGAAGAACGCGTCGGACGCGGCAACCGATCCTTTGATGCCGAGCACCGACTTCATGGCGCCAATCTTCGCTGAGTCGACGCGGCTCATCTGCCCTGCGCCAACACCGGTAGTCTGCCCGTTGCGCGCATAGAGGATGGCGTTGGACTTAACGTGCTTGCACACTTTCCATGCGAACAGCAGGTCGCGCATCTCGTCTTCGGTAGGCTTGCGTTTGCTGACCACCTTGAGGTCGGCGTCGGTCAGCGGGCGCATGTCATTGTCCTGCAGCAGCACGCCGCCGGAAACGTTCTTCAGCACCCACTTCTGCTCCATGGGAGCGACCTCGACCAGTCGCAGGTTTTTCTTCGCAGCGAACACCTCACGTGCCGCCGGATCGAACTTTTCCGCGGCAATCGCCTCCACAAACAGCTTCGCCATCTCGGTTGCGGTCTCGCGATCGACCGGCCGGTTTACGCCAATCACGCCGCCGAACGCCGACACTGGGTCGCACTCCAGGGCGCGCTTGTAGGCCTCCGCGAGGGTGGCGCCCACCGCAGTCCCGCAGGGATTGGTGTGCTTGATGATGGCGCACACCGGCTCATCGAATTCCTGCGCCAGGTCCCACGCCGCCTGCAGGTCAACAATGTTGTTGTAGCTGAGCTCCTTGCCTTGCAAAGGCTTGCCGTTTGCAATGCCTGCACCCGAGCCGTCGGAGTACAGCGCCGCCTTCTGATGCGGATTTTCGCCGTACCGCAGATCAAGTGCTTTGTGGAAGGTGAGTCGCAGAGTCTCGGGAAACCCTTCCGCGCCGGCGAGATCGAACTTTCCGCCTTCCCCTCGGGAGCTCCAATTCGCTCCAGCGTGGAAGCGATGGCGGAATCGTAAGCCGCAGTCGTGGCGAACGCCTTCTGCGCCAGGCGCCACTTGGTTTTCAGCGACAACCGTCCGTCGTGGCTCACCATTTCCTTCGCAATCGCCGCGTAGTCGGCAGGCGAAGTCACAATGGCGACGTCCTGAAAGTTCTTGGCCGCCGAACGCACCATGGACGGACCTCCGATGTCGATGTTCTCAATCACGTCTTCGAACTCGACTCCCGGTTTCGCAGCAGTCTTTTCGAATGCGTACAGATTCACCACCACCATATCGATAGGCTGAATCCCATGCTCGTCCACAGCCGCCACGTGCTTCTCATTTTTGCGGACATGAAGGATACCGCCGTGAACCTTGGGATGAAGCGTCTTGACGCGGCCATCCAGCATCTCCGGAAAGCCGGTGAGCTCGGAAATGTCTTTGACGGCGACGCCGGAATCGCGCAGCAGCTTAGCTGTCCCTCCGGTCGAAATCAGCTCGACCTGCATTGCTGAGAGCTGGCGTGCAAACTCGACCAGGCCGGTCTTGTCGGTCACGCTCAGGATTGCCCGCTGAATTCTTGCCATGAATGCCTCTTCGTTTGCTAAAACCGTCCGGTGAAGCCGTCCGCTGTAACTGCCCATCCGGACCCGACTTTAAGAATGGGAATTAGTGCATCATCTGGGGGCCGAAATCGGCCCAGTGACAAAGGATCCCGCGGGGAAACTTCGGGCTCCCCATCCAGAATAGCGCAACCCGGACCCACTCGCGATTGCATCTAATTCGGGCAGTATGAAGAACTCAATTGCCATCGTAATTGCCGACGACCACGCTGTACTGCGGGAGTCGCTAGCAGCTCTGTTGCAGTCGCAGCCGGACTTTGAAGTAAGGGGCGCCGCTGCCAACGGGCAGGAAGCGCTACAACTCGTGCAGGAGCATCATCCTGACGTGCTGGTGCTGGATCTGTTCATGCCGCAAAGCGACGGCTTTGAGGTGCTGCGAACGCTGGATCGCGCTGGCAGCCGCGTGGCCGCCGTGGTCCTGACCGGGTCGGACAGCAACAACGACTATGTGCAGGTGGTGCGACTCGGGGCTCGCGGCCTGGTGCTAAAGGGGGATGATCCGCAAACGCTGTTTGCCGCCATTCGCATGGTGGCCGAAGGCGAACTCGCCTTCTCGCACGAGGTAGCGGAGAGCGTGCTCAACAGTATGGCCTCGGACAAACCGCCGGTGCCCACCTCCATGGGCCGCCTGTCCGATCGCGAGCGGCAGATTTCCTACCTGGTGGCACGCGGAATGAAAAACCGCGATATTGCGACCGACTTGAAGATCAGCGAAAACACGGTCAAGCGGCACCTGCAAAGCATCTTCTCGAAAACCGGCTCACGCGACCGGCTGGACTTGGCGCTGCTCACGTTAAATGAGACCAGTAAAGCAGCGTAGGCAAGAAAATACCGTAGCGCAAACTGCGGTCGTGTCTGACTGGATTATTCCGACTATTTGCCGGCCCCGGCCGCCATTTTCTTGACCATCGCGATCACTAACTTACGATCGCTGTCGTTTAAGTTGGGCGAGTAGCGCCGAATTTGTGTCAGGAAGCGGACCTCATCCTCGGCCAGCGAAGGCGTACTCTTGCCGCCGTTCTCACCGGAGCCGCCGCTGAAGAACTGGGCGAGCGGGATCTCCATGGCAGTCGCAATCTTGGCCAGGGTATCGAGCGAGGGAATGGTATGACCGTTCTCGACGCGTGAGAGGTAGCAGCGCAGTAAGCCGGTACGCTTTTCGATGTCGCCTTGCGACATGCTTTTCTGCAGCCGGAAGTTGCGGATGGTTTCGCCAATATTCATGAGGGATTTTCGTCCTGGAAGGAAGCGGCCATGGTATTAACTGCATAGTAACCAGAGGAACAAGGTGCTGGCAAGGGAAATCTTAAGACTTGCAGAACTGCAACGCGAAACGTGGATTCACGATCCGGTCAAGCTGCACTACTCGTATGAGGGCTTCCTGGAGAACCAGATTGGCGCGGCGTTCGGATTCGTGGGCACGGCGGTCCGCGTCAAGAACCGTGCGCGCAACGAGCCGCGAGGATAAGTCTGGATTGCGGACCGTCCCGCACGACTTGCGCCAATCCTAGCCCGCAAGGGCGGAATAAGAATAGCCCAACACGTGAGTGCTGGGTCTGACGTTAATAACGTGAGACGAGTCCGGTAGGACGCCACGCTGACCGAATTGCCAACGGGGTGAGTGTCGTCCCTGAAGGGACTCGGCCTCATTACAACGCGTACCCAGGACTTACGTCCTGGGCTACGATTGTGTCGCCCTTCGGGCTGGAAATAGGGCGTGATCGCGTTTGCGGAGTGGGCTTGAGGCCGTCAGGCGTGAGTCCAAAATCCTCTCGCCGACCACAGCATTTACGAGGAGTAGATGTTTGCGCGCCACCACTACGGAAAGCTCCTCCGCTGTCAGTTCGGTCTTGTCTTCGCGCCGAATGCCCGCCGCCTTATCAAGAGCGAATCCTGGTCGCCCGGTTTTCAGATTCGTTCCACAGCCCGCTTATAGCGCCAGCTCCATATAGAGGAGTCCTTCGACTGGATCCGTGACTGTGACTTCCTGGAATCCGAGCCGGCGATACATTTTGACCGCGGCCTGCATGCTGGGAGGATGAGTATCGAGGCGAATCCTCTGGTAACCAAGGGCGCGACCGTCCTGCAAAACGCGGTCAACCAATTCTTTGCCCAACTTGCCGCCACGGAAGATCGGCCTCACATAGAGACGCTTCATTTCGCAGGTGGCTTCCAACGGAAAAGGACGCAAGCCAATACAGCCGACCGGCTGTCCCGCTACCGTCGCCAGCAGCAACTTACCTGTGGGAGGTCCATACTCGCCCGGAAGCGCGGGCAATTCGAAGCGAAGGTGCAACGGCAACTCAGCCTGGTACTGGCGAAAGAGGTGGCGAACCTGGTCGATTTGTGCAGCAGTGATTGCTTCTACAATCTCGCTCATGCCCACATAAAGTCTAACTGAATTACGGTGGTGTCCTCGGCGGCGAAAGCGGCAGCGATTTGGCGGCACTTACGGACGGCCTGAATGTGTACGTGAGAACTCTGTCGTCCCCGGGGGACTCGGCTTCTTTTCTCGCTTTTCCCAGCACTCCGCCCGCGGCTGCGTGCTGGGCTAGACTGAGTCGCCCCTGCGGGGCTGGTTTTCTGGTGCTTTGTACCGCCATCGCAACTGAAGGCTAGTTCCCACGCACACACTGAAGGCCGGCGCCTTCGAAAAACCTGACTTAATCACACCTAGATAAAACGTTCCGCCGTGGGTTCATCCCATCAGGATGCCGCCGTTCACCTTCAGCACTTCGCCGGTAATGTAGCCGGCCTCTTCCGAGGCCAGGAATCTCACCGCGTGCGCTACATCGAGGTCGGTGCCGCCATGCCCCAGAGGAATGTTCTTCAGGATGTTCTCTTTCAGTTCGGGCGAGAGTACGGCGGTCATGGCGGTCTCAATGAATCCCGGTGCAACCGCATTGACGGTGATGTTGCGTGAGCCCACCTCGCGCGCCACCGACATGGTCAACCCAATCAATCCCGCTTTTGACGAGGAGTAGTTGGCCTGTCCAACCTGGCCAATCTGGCCGAAGATACTGGTGACGTTGATAATGCGCCCGTAACGCTGCTTGAGCATGGAACCGATCACCGCTTGGATCAGCAGGAAGGGGGCCGTGAGATTGGTGGAGATGACGTCGTCCCAGTCGGCGCGCTTCATTCGCATAATCAACTGATCGCGCGTGACCCCGGCGTTGTTCACCAGGATGTCGATCTTGCCGAAGTGCGCTATTGCAGCCTTCACGCCGGCTTTGATCTCGTCTTCCTTGACCACGTCCATCGGAAAGACTGCGGCCTCACCGCCTTTACCGGCGATCTCGACGGCAAGTTGCTCCAGCTTTTCCTGATTGCGCGCGCACAGCGCGACCTTGGCGCCCGATTCAGCAAGAACCATCGCGCAGGCACGTCCAATCCCTTGTGACGCCCCCGTGACCAGCGCGACCCGGCCCTCAACTCCTGCCATGAAACCTCCCCTGATAAGCAAAGCTGGATTATAGCGACCATTGCCAAACATCAGGGGAATCTTCGTGCAATGAAGAGTTGGAAGAGTTTTCGTCGCAGCAGACGCACCGCCCCTCTAGCCGCCGAGACTTCCCGAGAGCCGGCGCTAAAGGGCATGGTGAAGGTCGACATTTTCCGGAGCGCCGAAGCGCTCCTTCCCCCGCATAAATGCGGGGGCTCCCACCAAGAGGTGCACTCGCTGGGTTTGCACAAAAATTTCTCGGCCGTATCAGGGGTCGTCTGTCCGCTACCCCAGCCGCTCCGGCGCCCAGAAGAGGACCTTCAGCTCACGCGCAAAATGGACAAGCTCAGGCTGTGGAGGAAGCTCGATACCCGCGGGTTGAGCCATGGTGTTGTGCTCCACTTCAAACGTCGCCGGCTGCAAGTCCCACGGCAGATGGTGAATGTCACCCCGATAGAACCGTTTGCGGCTGAATGCATAGAGGCAATAACGCTCGGTGAGGAAGTGCTCAATCGATCCCGGTCGTGCGTGGAACCTCTGCGACGCCGGGCCATAGGAGCAGCGAAGTTCGGCAGGCTTGGGTCCGTGCTGCCGCTTCGAAATGTATTCCAGCTTCGGTCCGCCCCGCCCCTTCACCTTCATGGACGCCTGCCAGTAAGGCAGACGATAAAACATGCGTGCCGCCCATATTGAAGGCAGGCTGCTGGCATCAAGGCTGAAGAAATACACACCCGGCTTGCCATCGTAGGTAACGTACGTTCGCACGTTGATCTCGGAAAAGTGCGAGAGCCATGGCAGCGACGGAACTCCCGGCGGGCGAAGGTGGCTAATCCAGAAAGGCGTCACCGTGACCCAGGCGCGTTGCTTGTAAGTGTCGAGCGTTAGCACATCCGGGACGAGCGGACGGAGCGCTTCCGGCGCAACTTCATAGTGGAGAAAAAGCAGATCGTTCCAGCGCTGGGTCATGATCCACGGCGCCATGGGGGCGGGCCACGGGCGATGCGCCGTGGCAAACAGAATGGAGTCCGCGCCCACCCACTGCGTCCGGCTCTCTTCTTGTCCGGAGAGCCTCTCGGGAGTGGACGCGGGGGGTCGCAAGGGAGCGCTTACGGTTGACCGGCGGGAAGCTGGTTAAGTGCCAGCGACGCATCCAGTGGCTGCGCCTGGTACTGCCGATGGAAGACGTCAACTACCGTGCGGCCTACAAATCGCGCACACGCAGTGGTGTGCAGATGCACCGGCAGGGTGAAGCGGGCCACGTCCGCGTAGTCCTGTACAAATTCAATCTTGCGAATGAAGAATGACGGGGACTTGACGATCGTTCCCTCGGAGCGAACCAGGCTGCCCGTGGAAGCATCGAGATAGATGTGCCCTTTGAACAGTCCCGCGCGCTTGTGGCGAGGCTTTACCTGATAGACGTGGACCTCACGCCCATCCAGGTCCTGCTCGCCTTTGTAGGAGAACTTGTAATTCGCCGTCGTGAGTGCTTCCTGCCCCGCGTCGCCCTTGTTGACGTAGTCCACTTCCGATTGCAGCAGCCGGGCGATCACGTTGCTCTTGACGAAGGTGTCGCCGGTGAAACTGAGCGGTTTGAAACTAAGGGAGTGCGGCGCCACATAAGAACGTCGCAGCTCGAACGCTCCGCGCTGCGCAGTGTCCGGCAATTCCGCCATCACCAGGGTTTCATCGGTATAGGAACGCAAGCCGGCATTCTGTTGCTGGTCGTGGCTTTGGAAGGCCTGCAGCGCAAGCTCGGGGGTCATTACCGTCAACTGAACGTGTGGAATCGACATCTCGTTCAAACCAGCTGCCGGGAACGGGCCTGCTTCGCTCGCCGCCGCTCCGTCCGAAGGCGAAACGGGAGGCATAAAATGCGATGCCTGAGCGAAACCTGCAACCGGAAGACCCACTAGAAGAATGAGTGCCAGGAACTTAATTGATACTCGCAATATGGTCCTTGCTATTAAGAAATGGGAAATACAATTGTACCTTGTATCTATCGGCATGACTGCCGCGGATAATTGCCGGCTTCCGAAGCTTCTACCGCGATTCCCACAGGTGCCCGGTTGCCCGCAAATTCCATACCGCATATGATTCACGGCAATGCCATTAAGTTCCAAGCCAAACGACGGTACTAGCGAGGTTCCCCGCCACCACGAGCCCAGCACCGAGGTCTATGCCGTCCATGGGGCCGACCCGGAAGTGCTGGCCTATGGCATGGCAAAGTATTCGCGCTCAGCACTTTCCATGCGCGAGTCGCTGGCCGAACTGAACGAGCAAAAGGCCGAAAAATTTCTCAACACCTTCTATTTTCAATACGGACATCGCAGCATCGCGGATTTGGCGCATGTTGCGTTCGCGGTAGAGCGACTGTCCATTCTGGCTGCGACCATTGCCGTTGACGAACCGCGCTGGGACGGACAGGAACGCTCCACCCGCTATCAGGACTTCCAGAAAAGCGGGCTACTTTGTTCCCGATTTTGCTGACGATGCCGCTGCCCGCGCGCTTTATCGCGAGACCCTTGACCTTCTCTTTGCTGAGTATCGTCACTTTTCCGACGAGATGTTCCGTTACCTGCGCGACCGCACACCCAAGCCGGTCGAGATGAAGCAGGAGGCTTACGAGCGCACTCTGCGCGCCCGCGCCTTCGACATTTCGCGTTATCTGCTGCCGCTGGCCACCAACACTTCGCTGGGGCAGATTGTCAGCGCGCGCACCCTGGAGACCCAGGTATCGCGATTGTTGTCGGATGAGCACGCCGAGGTCCGTCGACTGGGGGAACTGCTGAAACAAGCCGCGCGTGACGCTTCCTACAATGTGAGTCACGCCGGCGCGCGTGAACTGGTACAGGAGATCCAGCGCGAGTGCCCGGCGGTTGCGGAGCAGGCCCGTGAATTTCTTCTGCGCGAGGTCAGGGTAGCGCCGACCTTGATGAAATATGCGGAACCAAGTGCGTACGAGATCGAAACTCGGCGCGATTTGACAGCGGCGGCCGATGAACTTCTCGCCGCGATTGCTATTGAGCCTGCTCCGCTGGTTGATCTGCTGGACGACGATCCGCTGGAGGTCGAGCTGGCTACGACACTTCTCTACCAGCACTCGCATCATTCGTATCGGCAGATTCGCGAGATGGTAGAGGCGCTTCCGGAAGCGCAGCGCCATGAGGTGATCGATCTCGGGCTGCGCCATCGCGGCCGCCACGACGAGGTTTCGCGCGCCTACTGCGCCGGTCAGCAATTTCGCTTCGACATCCTGATGGACATTGGCGGGTTCCGCGACATGCATCGCCATCGCCGCTGCGTGCAGATTATGCAGGGTTACACGACTGCGCACGGCTACGACGCTCCGCCAGAGATCGACGCCGCCGGCCTGACCGATCGTTACCATTCCATGATGGAACGGACGCGTGAGGTTGCGGCCACACTGGCCGCCCGCGATGCAGCCGGCGCCGACGAGCAGTCGCAGTACGTCATTCCGCTGGCCTTTCGCAAGCGCACGCTGTTCAAGATGGACTTGTCCGAAGCCATCTACATCAGCGAGCTGCGCACTGGCGTGGCCGGCCACTTCTCCTATCGCAACGTAGCGTATGCGATGTACGAAGCGGTGGCGCAGCGCTATCCTGCGCTGGCGAAATACTTCCGCGTCACCGATGTGCGCGAACCAGTAGATTTGTTGAAGCGTTGACATCCGGATTCTGCGGCGGACTCCCTTCAGGGCGTTTCGGCGAGCGAGTATTCGAATTCGTAGGAATGCTTGCCGTCCGCAATCTTGATGGTGAATGAACCGGCAATACCGGCAAGTTGGTCGGTGCCCGAGTCAGGAACAACGGTAATCGTCAACTGCGGTAGGCCGCGCGTCATGGTGCCGCTGTGCTGAAGCACGAAGCTGCCCGCACGGCCATGCAGAGTTCCGCTGATCCTCTCGATGGCAACGTAACCGGCTGAGCCCGGCGCACTGCCTGCCCCGTGCAGCATCTCGCCTTTGCTGGCGCCCTCGATGTCGCCGTGGAACTGCTTCGCGATTGACACGCGGCCGAGGGTCGCGTCGCTGGTATCGGCCATCGGTTGCGGCGTCAGTTTGACTTCGAAGGTTCCGGTTGCGCGGGTCATGATATTCGCCTTGGATTTAGCATTCGCAATTGAGCGGAGCCAAAGGATAGCAGAGTTGACCAGGCTGATGCCTTCGCACTGGGCTGACACGTTACCTTGAGCAAGAAGCATTACGGAAGTGCAGTTACCTCTCTCGTACTTTCGTCACTTGACAATGCTTGTCGCCGGCCTAGGCTCGAGGGAGGCGGATGCAATGTGGCCCTTCACAGCCGCCGCGGTGAAGGGTATCTTGATGAGTCACACGCCATCGCGGAGCCGCTAGGGCCGCGAGCTGCCCCCGAAAGCTGGGAATTGGGGCACTCTTGGCTGGTTAAGTTTCGGAGGAAGGGAGTTCCACTTTTGCGGTGATCTCCCAGAATGAAACCGCAGGTTTACCAGTAAGTGCCTACGAATGAATATTTTGACCTATAACTCGTGCGGATTCAATATTTTGCAAGAGAAGTTTCTAGCCGGGTCTTTGTTTTCAATATTTTGCAGGCGTGAGGGGGGAGGGGGTGTCCGGTATCCCTAAAGTGGTTTTGAGAATGGCCCGCAGAAGCGGAGCGGAGGATGAAACCTCTATCTTGACAAATAGCCGGCAGGAACCCAGAGCGTGGCCGTATCGATTGTGAACATTGCCGTTCGCTTTTTATTCGCTTTTATTCGATATCCGGATGTATAATTCACCGTCGGTACCCATGCGTCTGTCATCGCGAAATTCCCATTAATTTCACGGCGCCTGCCTCACTGACTCATCGCAATTTATTTCGAGCGGCCCTCCGGAAGGCTCGCAGCACCGGAACGGAGCCGCCAAGGAGCGGCACTCATGGCGGATGAAAAAACTGAAAAAGGCCGGGCCATCGACCTGGCTTTGTCGCAAATCGAGAAGCAATTCGGCAAAGGCTCCATCATGAAACTCGGGAGCAAGGGCGCGGTCGTTCCCATCTCCGTCATCTCCACGGGAGCCATCTCGTTCGACGCTGCCCTCGGCATTGGCGGCTTCCCGCGCGGACGCGTGGTCGAAATCTTCGGGCCGGAATCGTCGGGCAAAACCACCATTGCGCTGCAAGTGATTGGCGAAGCCCAGAAGCAGGGCGGCATGGCGGCTTTCGTCGATGCCGAGCATGCGCTCGATCCCATCTACGCGGCCAAGCTGGGCGTCGATGTTGACAACCTGCTGGTTTCGCAGCCCGACTACGGCGAACAGGCGTTGGAGATTGCCGAGGCGCTGGTGCGCTCCGGCGCCATCGACGTGCTGGTGGTTGACTCGGTCGCGGCGCTGGTTCCCAAGGCCGAACTCGACGGCGAAATGGGCGACAGCCACGTCGGCTTGCAGGCCCGCCTGATGTCGCAGGCGTTGCGCAAACTTACCGCCATCGTCGCCAAGTCGCACACCTGCCTGGTTTTCATCAACCAGATCCGCGAAAAGATTGGCGTGATGTTCGGCAATCCGGAGACGACGACGGGAGGACGCGCGCTGAAATTTTATTCTTCCGTGCGAATCGATATTCGACGGATTGGTGCGATCAAGGATGGAGATGCGGTTGTCGGCTCGCGCACCCGGGTAAAGATTGTGAAGAACAAGACTGCCGCACCGTTCCGCGAAGCCGAGTTCGACATGATGTACGGCGAAGGCATCTCGCGCGAAGGCGACCTGCTGGACCTGGCAGTCAATGGAAATCTTGTCGAGAAATCGGGCTCGTGGTTCAGCTACAAGGGCGAACGCATCGGCCAGGGCCGCGAGAATGCCAAGCAGTTTCTGAAGGACAACAAGGACATCACCGCCAGGATCGAAACCGACGTGCGCAAATCGCTCGGGCTGATCTCCGTGGAGGACAAAGCACAAGCGGCGGCGGCCAATGCAGAAGCCGCACCCAACGCCACGCCCAAGGGGCCAGCCGGGAGGAAGTAGGGCATCGCGAATGCTGCGGATGGTCTTCCTCCCTCTGGCCGCCGCGGCATTCTCTTTCCGCGATTGCCTCTGGAGGCAAGCCAGAATAAAATCATCCGGCAGACACTCCCGCCTTCCGAGGGCCCTTGAAGGATATCGTCGCCATCTATCCCGGATCGTTCGACCCAGTTACGAACGGCCACTTGGACCTGATCCATCGCGGCAGCAAGCTGTTCGACCGGCTCATCGTAGCCATTGCCCGCAACCTCGACAAGGGCGAGGCCCTGTTCGACATGGCAGAGCGCAAAGAGATGCTGGAGGCGATGACCTCCGAGCTCGACAACGTCACTGTCGATATTTTTGAAGGCCTGCTGGTCGCATACTGTATCCAGAAAAATGCCAATGCGGTGTTGCGTGGAATTCGCGCGGTCAGTGATTACGAGTTTGAATTGCAGATGGCGCTGATGAACCGCAAGATGGAACCCCGCGTCGAGACGGTATTCATGATGCCCGCTGAGAAATATTCCTACCTCAGTTCCCGCATCGTACGAGAGATCGCCAAGTTCGGCGGTCCCTTGACTGGACTGGTGCCGGAACTGGTTGAGGAACGCGTCCGCCACAAGATCGCCGAAAAGCATTCGTTCGCCACAGGAAGTCACATTTTATGAAGGCCCAAACCATGACTGCTGCCGGAACCCAGCTCTCGTCGTTTTTGACCAACCGCATTCAACGCATCGAAGTTTCGGCCACCATGGCCGTGGTCGCCGAAGCCGAGAAGTTGCGCGCCCAGGGTGTTGACCTGGTGGACTTCGGCGCCGGAGAGCCGCACTTCGCCACGCCCTCGCACATTAAGGACGCGGCGATCGCGGCCATCCATAACAACTTCACCAAGTACACCGCGGTCGGTGGCACAGCCGAGTTGCGCGACGCAATCGTGATGCGCCATGCTGCGGATTTTGGCTCCGACTATAAGCGCGAAGATTGCATCGCCTCGGTCGGCGGCAAGCATGCGCTCTTCAACGCCATTCAGGTGCTGGTGGACCACGGTGATGAAGTCATTCTGCCGGTGCCCTACTGGGTTTCGTTCAAAGACATCGTGCGCTATGCCGGCGGCGAGCCGGTCTACATTCCCACCGATGAGAAGCACGACTTCACGCTCACCGCTGACATGGTGGAGCGCGCCATCACGCCACGCACCAAGGTCATCGTCCTGAACTCGCCCGGTAATCCGTCCGGCGCGGTGATGAAGCCGGAGCACATGACATCCGTGCTGAAACTGGCGCACGATCGCGGTATCTACGTTGTCTCCGACGAGTGCTACGTGTACCTGAACTTTACCGGGCATCTGTTCTCGGCGGGTTGCGTTCACGAAGTGAAAGAGCGCCTCATCATCATCGGTTCTCTGTCAAAGACCTATGCCATGACCGGCTGGCGATTGGGCTACGCGCTGGGCCCTGCGCCTATCATCAGTGCGATGCAGAAGCTACAGAGTCAGAGCACCTCTAATCCGACATCGATTGTGCAGAAGGCTGCGGTGGCGGCCTTGACCGGCTCGCAGGAGTGCGTGCCTGAGATGCTTGCTGGCTACATCACGCTTCGCGATAAGGTGGTCGAGGGACTGCGCTCGATTCCAGGTCTCACCTGCGCCTCGCCGAACGGCGCGTTCTATGCCTATCCAAATGTCAGCCATTACTTTGAGCGCGGCGGATTGAACTCGGCCTCGGATGTTGCGCGCAGGCTCTTGCACGAAGCGCATGTAGTAGTGGTTCCCGGAGAGGGCTTCGGCACCCAAGACCATGTCCGCATCTCGTACGCGGTCTCAGGTGAGAATCTGGAGCGCGGCTTGGAGCGCATGCGCAAATTCTTCGCCAGCGTGTAGGGCTGATGCCTGAACTTTATCCACTGTTACTGATGCCCATCTTCGACGACCGCCCGTGGGGCGTTCGCGATCTTCGTCCGATCTATACCCGGATTGTGAAGGAGCCGATCGGTGAGAGCTGGCTGACCTGGGAAGACAATCGGATTGCGAATGGCCCGCTGGCTGGGCGCATGCTTGGCGAACTCTCGAAGCAATACGGCCGCGATCTGGTCGGGCAGGCTGCTTGTTTCGAGGATCGCTTTCCGCTCCTGGTAAAGTTTCTCTTCCCTGGCGACAAGCTGTCGGTGCAGGTCCATCCCGATGATGAGCAAGCGCGCAAGATGGGCCAGCCCTGCGGAAAAACTGAATGCTGGTACGCCTTAAGCGCGCAGCCCGGCGCTCAAGTCGCGCTGGGGTTGAAGCCCGGCGTGACGCTGGAGCAATTCAAACAGGCGATCGAAGATACGCGCGCGGAAGAGTTGCTGAACTGGGTCGATGTTCATCGCGGCGACATGCTCTACGTTGCCGCGGGAACGGTCCACACTATCGGTGGCGGAATGGTGTTGGTGGAGACGCAGCAGACTTCCGACATCACTTATCGCCTTTACGATTACGGCCGCGGACGCGAGCTTCATATCGCGGAAGGATTGGCGGCGATAAAGTTGCACTCCAATGCAGGCAAAGTGCTCCCTTCTGCAAGTGATCGCGCTAACCTACTGGTCCGCTCGCCCTTTTTTGAAGTCGACAAGATCAGGCTGCGCGAAACGATGCATACAGAAGTCACACCAGCGTCTCCTCACATCCTGGTCGCCGTGGGCGGAGCTGGCATCGTGGAGTCGCAAGGCATGGAGGCCATCAGCTTCGCTACCGGAGAAGCGGTAGTCATCCCAGCCAGCGTGCGCGGGTACACTATCCGTCCGCAATGGGAGCTCGAACTAATGCGTATGTCTCTGCCCGTGGGAAGAGTCGCGGAGCCGGAGACCGCGCTGGGACAATCGGTCAGCGCGCCATAACCGACTGACAACAACGCTCACCTGGATGAGCGCGAGGAACCCAACTCGGTGGTCACTTCAGGCAAAGTATCGTTTTATCCCGTCATTCTCGCTGGTGGGCGCGGCACGCGCTTCTGGCCCTTGAGCCGCAAACGCATGGCGAAGCAACTCCTGCCGCTGAACAGCAAGAAAAGCATGATCCAGGAGACGGTGGAACGGCTCTCTCCGTTAGCGAAGCCAAAACAGTTCTGGATCATCACTAACCGGGACCTGCGTCCCGCCATCATTCGCCAGCTCAAAGGACTTCCCGGCAAACAAGTCGTCGCCGAACCTGCCGGCCGCAACACAGCTCCCGCCATCGGGCTGGCGGCGTTTCTGCTCGAGAGGAGCGATCCCACCGCAGTCGTCGGAATGTTTCCCTCCGATCACGTGATCGTCGACGAGAAACGCTTCCGCGAGGACATTTCTCATGCTGCTCGCATCGCTGCCGCCGGCGAGAACATTGTCGTGATCGGCATTTCTCCCACGCGTGCGGAAACCGGATACGGCTACATCGAGGTTGGCGAGCAGACGAGGGAGGGCGTGCTGCAGGTTCGGCGTTTCACTGAAAAGCCCTTGCCCGAAGTCGCCGAGCAATTCGTTAAAGCTGGAAATTTCTTCTGGAACAGCGGCATGTTTATCTGGAGCGCGCGCACCCTTGCCAATGCCCTCCGCGAACATCTGCCCAACACAGCGCCTCTGCTGGAGAAGATTGCTGCCAGCTACGGAAGTCAGACCTTCGGGAAGACCTTCACGAAGCTTTATCCGCAGTGCGAAAACCTCAGCATCGATTACGCGGTGCTGGAGCCCCGATCCAGGAAGGGTGAAGGCAAGTCCGGCATCTACTGCATTCCCGCGCACTTTGGATGGAACGATCTGGGCTCATGGACAGCGCTCTACGAACATCGCAATCAGGGCAAGGATGATGGCGGTAATGTCATTGACTCTGAACAGAATTTTGCGCTGAACGCAGCGGGTAACTTTATTCACTCGAAACGGAAGTTTGTTGCGATCGTGGGCGTAAAGAACTTGGTCGTCGTTGAGACCGACGATGCGCTGCTGATCACCACGCGCGAACACGCACAAGACGTCGGCAAAGTGGTGAAGTATCTGGATGAGAAGAAGCTGAAGCGACTGGTGTGAGAGAGGCAGCAGTTAGCAATTACCAATTAGCCAAAACCAGATGCTTCGTACTTTAAGAGGAAGTCCGCGGTGGACGCAGAGGCTCGCGACACGATGAACCGAGTCCCGCTTGCGGGACGGCCACACGATAGCCCAGCGCTTCAGCGCTGGGTAGGCTGCCATAATGATTGGGAGCCCTTCGGGGGCGGCACACGAGCTACGTTTATGATCAGGATTCCGCAATGTCCAGAAAAGTGTCTTGCAAGGCTCGCAAAACGAAGTGGACGCAGCCTCGACGAGCTTGCTCGTGAGGCTATCCTGCAGTACGAGGAGGATTCGGAGGACGTTTACGAGGCAGGACGCATCTTGTGTCGCGTGCGGTCTGGTCGGGAGCGAACGTTCACGCTGGATGAGGTGGCAAAGCGGCTTAGACTCGAGCACTGATGCAGGTGCAGTAGCCGCAGATCCTTCGTCGGCCGCTGACAATATAAAAAGTGGGACCGGGCGACACGACCAAACAGGCTGCTGAAAAACTGGATTAGCGCAGGGTTTGTATCAGGGCACGACTTTGAGAGCTTGCTAAAAAAATCCTCTCCGGTGCGAGTTCGGGTAGTGCGGCGCTTCAGCGCTGCGTCAAGCGAGTACCGTGAAACGGCCCTCAGGCCTGGGGACATTGCACAAAAGAGGCTATTTTAGCGGCTTTGGACGAGGTACCTCAGGGGCTAAAGCCCTCTTCACAAGACCCGGTGAACGCGGGCCTGGAAGGCCCGCACTACCCGGGCTGTTGTCAGTAGGTAGTTTTTCAGCGGCCTGTGAAGTCGTGCCCTGATACAAGGCTGGGACGCAAATTCTAATGGCAACTGAAATCAAGTTCGGAACCGATGGCTGGCGCGGCATCATTGCCGACGATTTCACCTTCGACAACGTTCGCCGTGTCGGCAATGCCATCGCGACTTACGTCCATAAAAACGAAGACGTCAGCAAAGGACTGGTCGTCGGCTATGATACGCGCTTCGCCTCTCCGCGCGCGGCTGAGATTATTTCCGAAGTCCTGGCCGGCTCCGGCATCGCCGTGCGGCTTTCCGACGACTACACGCCCACTCCAGCGCTGTCGTATGCCGTAAAGAACCTGGGTGCGACGGGTGGCGTGATGATCACCTCCAGCCACAATCCGTTCAACTGGAATGGCGTGAAATACAAGGCCAGCTACGGCGGCTCGGGCACGCCTGCCATCATGAAGTCCATTGAAGGCGAACTGGATTCGCCGCGCCTGGAACGCAAGGGCGGGAGCGTGACTCTCATGGACTTCAAGACCCCATACATTTCGGCGATCAAGAACTTCGTCGATCTGAAGGCCATCCACAAGGCCCGATTCAAGTTTGCGATTGACGTGATGTACGGAGCCGGACGCGGAGTCTTGAAGGGAATCTTTGCCGAGAGCGGGATCGATCACCTGGAAATTCGCGGCGAACTCAATCCGCTCTTCCCAGGAATCAATCCCGAGCCGATACCTCCGCACATTGCTATGCTGCAGGAAACGGTGGTGCGTGAACATCTCCAGGCAGGACTCGCCACCGACGGCGATGCCGATCGCCTGGGCGCGGTGGCCGAAGACGGCAGCTTCGTGGACTCGCACAAGTGCTTCTCGGTCATCCTGGAATGGCTGCTCAAGCGTAAACAATGGCCGGGTGAAATGGTCCGCGCATTCAATACCACGCGCATGCTCGATCGCATTGCCGGCAAGTACGGTCGAAAACTGCACGAGTGCGGCATCGGCTTCAAGTACATTTGCGATCTCATGCTGGAGCGCGACATTCTGATCGGCGGAGAAGAATCGGGCGGCATCGGCATTCGCCGTCACATGCCGGAGCGCGACGGCATTCTGAATTCGCTGCTGCTGGCCAACATCATGGCCGAAGAGGGCAAGCCGCTGGGCCAACTGGTGCGCGACCTGCAAAAGGAATACGGTGAGCATCATTACGGCAGGCTCGATCTACACCTCAGCAACGAGGTGAAGGATGAAGCCATGCGCCGCGCCGGAGCGAAGCCGGCGACCATCGGCAGCTTCCGCGTGCAGAAAGTCGAAACGCTTGATGGGGTGAAGTTCTTTCTCGACGCCCCGACTCATGGCAATGGTGCCGAAGCGTGGGTGCTGGTGCGGGCGTCAGGAACTGAGCCGCTCTTGCGCATCTATTGCGAAGCTGCCTCGCCAGAGTTGGTTTCGCAGATATTGAAAGAAACAGAAAGCTTCGTTGGGGCCAGTCCACATGCCAATGCATCGGTGCTGTCAGAGGCAAATGCGAAGTAGCTTAGGCTGAAGACGAGCCCCCTGGGTCAGATGCGTTCGCCGCACCATTTCTGGCATACTGGAAGCAAGACTTGGGGTACGTTGGTTCTGCTGAACTCCGACTTGGATGACAACCACTTCAAATCCGCAACCGGCCGATTCGCCGGAGGTCCGCCGTTATAACCGTATTCAGCGCTGGCTCAGCATGGCCGACGCTGTCATTGGTTTCGCTTTACTGGTGGTGTTGCTGGTCACGGGATGGACCGGCAAGCTCCGCGACTGGTCCTACCTGGGCGCACGTCAGCACTACTTTTTTGCGGTCTTTCTGTACGTGCTGATGTTCTCGGTGATCGCCAAAATTCTCAGCGCACCTTTCGACTTCATCGGTTTCCGGCTGGAGCGCCAGTACCATCTCTCCAATCAAAAAATGCGCGGCTGGCTTTGGGACGAATGCAAAGGATGGCTGGTGGGATTGGTTCTGGGCGCCATCATGGTGGAGATCGTCTACGCGATTATCCGCATTGCGCCGCAGCGCTGGTGGATCATCGCCTGGGCCGTTTTCGTTGGCCTCTTCCTCCTGATGGCACAGCTTGCGCCAGTCGTACTCATGCCGATCTTCTATAAGTTCCAGCCCCTGGACAACGACGGCCTGCGCGAGCGGCTCACCAAGCTGGGCGAGCGTGCCGGTACGCGAGTGCGTGGCGTGTACGAATGGAAGCTCTCCGAGAAGTCGGAGAAAGCCAACGCCGCACTGACCGGCATGGGAGCCACGCGCCGCATCATTCTGTCCGACACGCTGCTGCAGCGTTACAGCGACGACGAGATCGAAGCCGTCCTCGCCCATGAACTTGGACACCACGTCCACCGGCACATTCTGAAGGGTATCTTCATGCAGGTGGGAATCACATTCTTCGGATTCTGGCTGGTCAACCAGGTGCTGCGCTTCGTCATCGCCAAGGACTGGTTCCCTGTGCTCACCGCACGACTTTACGATTTCGCCAACCTGCCGCTTATCGTACTGGTCGCAACCGTTCTCGGGTTCCTGCTAATGCCCGCCCTGAATACGCTCTCCCGCCGTCATGAGCGCGAAGCCGATCGCTACGCCTGGGAAAACATTCCTGCGATCGCGCCGTTCATCACCTCGATGCAGAAGCTGGCCGATCAGAACCTGGCCGAGCGTCAGCCGTCCAAGATAATCGAATTTCTCTTCCATTCCCATCCTTCGATTGGCAAGCGAATCGCCGCTGCTGAGTCGTGGGCGAGCAAGCAGCCGCAGACGGAAGCGATTCGTAGCTAGCACGCGCCTGCCAGGACGAACTGCCTGAGCTCGTGCGCGTCTACGTCGCCATCTTTTCCTGCAAGGTCATACCGCGCACAAACACGAAGAAGTGACCGGGAGTTGAATCTCGTGAGGCCGAGCCGCAGTTGTTGGGCGTGTTGATGCCGTGCGCTTTGATCCCTGCCACGCTGTAACTTACGATGTTAGGCGACTCTTTCCGGCAGACGGTGTGCCAGTCGACGAAGACTTTCAATTGTGACACCGTAGGACTCAAAGTTAGCACTGCCAGGCCATCAGCATCGGTCTGGAGGGAGTAGGGTATGCCATTAAGCCTGATATCTTCAGCGGCACTGCCTCCAAAGATTAGAACATGCGCGTGCGCTAGAGGCTTTCCGTTTTTTCCATTTATCACGTGAACCACGATACTGTTGTCTTGTGGGAGCAGCGTCCCGCTACCCAGGATCAGCAAAATAGCGATTACTGAGATGGCTGAGAGACGCATCATCCTGTCCTTCCCGCTTTGCGCATAATCGCCTCCACCCGCCGCAAGTCCTCTTCCGTGTCCACCCCCACCGTGTCGAACGGCGTTTCGGCCACGTGGATTGCAATGCCATGATCCAGAAAACGCAACTGCTCGAGCCGCTCGCTGCGCTCCAGTTCCGACTCGGGCCACACGCAGAAAGCATCCAGCGCCGCCTTGCGATAGGCGTAGAAGCCGAGATGTTTGTAGTAGTGCACTTCTCCGCTGCGGTCGCGATCGAATGGAATGGTCGCTCGCGAAAAGTACAAGGCTCTGCCATCCAGAGCGGTAACCACCTTCACCGCATTCGGGTTGTTAGCGTCTTCTGACGCGCACGGCGTTTTGAGTGTGCCTACCTCGACCTCTTCCCTTTCCATCAGCCTAAGAAGAACGTCGAGGTGCTCGCGTCTTGCCAGCGGCTCATCGCCTTGCACGTTCACGTAAACATCGGTCTCGACGGTCTGCGCCACTTCGTGGACGCGGTCGGTTCCGCTGCGATGTTGCGGCGACGTTAGGCGATACGACCAGCCATGCTGCCGGCAGACGGCGGCGACCTCTTCAGAATCCGTTGCGACGATAACGTCCTGCAATTGCGGGCAGGCGCACGCCGCCTCATAGACGTAAGCCAGCATCGGGCGGCCGTTGATTTCGCGGAGGACCTTCCGCGGCAGCCGCGTGGATGCCAGACGTGCGGGAATGATTGCTATCGCTTTCACTGCCCTAGTTTCAAGGCGTAGAGCGCCGGATGCAAGCTCAAGCTGAAATCAGCCTCCAGTGGGGAATTCAGCTGTCTGGTCCCCTTTGGGCTAATTGACCGCAACTAATTGTCAAAAATAGAATCAATAACTCAAACACGATCGTGGAGCCATGCATTGCCTCTTTACGAATACCAGTGCAAGAAGTGCCATAGCCTGACGGAGCGAATCCAGAAGTTTTCCGATTCGCCGCTGACTACCTGCCCGCATTGCGGAGGCGAACTGGAGCAGTTGCTTTCCGCTCCCGCCATCCAGTTCAAGGGTTCGGGCTGGTACGTGAGTGACTACGCCAAAAAGCCTTCCGGTGTGGCCTCTTCCAAAGGCAACGGCGCCGCGTCGTCCTCCTCTTCGGAAAGCAAAGCGGAGACCACCAAAGACGCGACCTCCGGCGAAAGCTCCGCCAGCAAAGACACCTCAACTTCCAGTAAGAGCGAGAAGTCTGACAAAAAATAGCCGTCTTCTGCGTCCGGCGCCCCCCGTCAGACATCACAGACGCATGTGATCTCCGTCTCAAATCCGCGTATTAATCGTGGTTTCGCGGACAGCCCCGCGTTAGAATGTGGCAGCGGACGAACACTCGTTCGCAATTTCGCTCTCTAAATCTCATACGCTTATTTAGTAACAGGAGGACAGGTCATGCCGAAGAACGGATTGACCCTGACGGACCACCGCACCGATAAAACTTATGAAGCACCGGTCGAGCACGGCACCATCCGCGCTATGGACCTGCGGAAGATCAAGACTGATCCCGACGACTTCGGTCTCATGACTTATGATCCCGCGTTCATGAACACCGCTTCATGCAAGAGCAACATCACCTTCATCGACGGCGACAAAGGCATTCTGCGTTACCGTGGCTACGATATCGAAACGCTCGCCGAGCACTGCACCTATCTGGACGTGGCTTACCTGCTGCTTTACGGTGAGTTGCCGAACCAGCAGCAGGCGAAGGACTGGGTCTGGGAAATCACCCACCACACCATGCTGCACGAGACCACCAAGCATTTCATCGACGGCTTCCGCTACGACGCCCACCCGATGGGAATGCTGGTAAGCACATTGGCCGCACTCTCCACCGTGTACCCCGAAGCCAAGAACATTCACGACCCCAATATCCGGCAGAAACAGATCGTGCGCCTGATCGCCAAGATGCCCACCCTGGCGGCGTATTCCTATCGTCACTCGGTGGGACACCCTTACGTCTATCCCGACAACGATCTCAGCTATACCGAGAATTTCATGAACATGCTGTGGAAGATGACGGAGCCAAAGTATATGGCCAGCCCGGTCATCGCCCGCGCGCTGGATGTGCTTTTCATTCTGCACGCCGACCACGAGCAGAACTGCAGCTCCACCACCATGCGTGTGGTGGGCAGCTCGCAGGCGGATCCCTACCTCTCGATGGCAGGAGCGGCTTCGGCGCTCTCCGGCCCGTTACATGGCGGCGCCAATGAAGAAGTGCTGCGCATGCTGGACGAGATTGGCTCGGTGAAAAATATTCCTGCCTACATCAAGCGGGTGAAGGAAGGCGAGCTTAAGCTGATGGGCTTCGGGCATCGGGTTTACAAGAACTACGATCCGCGCGCGCGCATCATTAAGTCCGTCGCCGACGAAGTGTTCCAGGTCACCGGACGCAACACGCGGCTGGACATTGCATTGGAGCTGGAGCGTATTGCGCTGGCCGACGACTACTTCGTTACCCGCAAGCTCTATCCCAATGTCGACTTCTACTCGGGAATCATCTACCAGGCCATGGGCTTCCGGCCGGAGATGTTTACCGTGCTGTTCGCCATTCCGCGAGCGACCGGCTGGCTGGCACAGTGGAACGAGATGATTCAGGACCCGGAGCAGAAAATCGCACGTCCACGGCAGATCTACACGGGAGTGGAACATCGCAGATTGCAGACTACCCGCGAAGAGAATTCAGCCGTGAAAGTCGGCTGATGGCACTTCCCGGATTGGTGTATCCGCTCGTACGGGTAGTGCGGGCCTTCAGGCCCGCGTATAAGACAAGAAGAAAAATCGCTTAAGCCGCTGAGGTCGTCGACCTCAGCGGCTTAAGCAGGGTGTTTGGCCGAGGCGGAACGCGACGCTGAAGCGCCGCACTACCCGTACAAATCGGATACATCTATTGAGGCAGCGCTATAGCTCACCGAATCACGAGAGGGGCAGAGAAATCTGCCCCTTCTCTCGGAAGCACCAGAAGCCCCGCAGTCCATCAGGCGCCGCGCGCTGCGAGCCGGCATGCCCCTTTGTACTACCATGGTTGCGTTCGTTGTTGCGTTCATGTTTTCATCGCGCTCAAATTTGGAAATTCCAGAGCGGCCTTCCGGAGTCGTCGCCCTGGCGGCCATTTGTGGACTCTTCAGCGCCATCGCATTCCTCTTTTTCGGACTCTTGCTTGCCAACGCAATTCCCCTCTCCGCCGGCGCGTTTCTGTTAGGCGGAGGAATGGAGCAGCTCGGTCCTTTCGCGTTTCTGCTCTACGGCGTAATTGTTGCCCTGGTTGGAATTGCCTTGTGGCGGCGATGGAAAGGAGCGCGGCGTGCGGCCATTGTGCTTGCCGCTGCCGGCATCGCGCTGCATCTTCCGGCCATCTCCAGCGCTGTAACCGACACTCGCGTGATCGCAATCTGTCGCGAGGGCGCGCAGATCATTGTTCGCGTGGTTGTGATTTTCTATTTGACCCAGGAACCGGTAAAGGAATGGCTTGCAAATCGAGGGACTTCAGCTTGCGAATACCGGCGCTAGCGACGATACTACCAAGCACGAAGCTTAAGCAGCGTCGCTAGAGTCGCGCGAATTTAATCTGATTCTGTCCGGAGGAGCTATGTTCAAAGGGTTTCGAGATTTCGTTCTGCGCGGCAACGTGGTTGATCTGGCAGTAGGCGTCGTAATCGGCGCCGCGTTCGGGACCGTGGTCACGGCATTCGTGAAAGACCTGCTGACTCCGGTAATCGCTGCCATCGTCAAGAAGCCGGACTTCTCGGGCTTCGTCTTCGAAGTGAATGGCGCGAAGTTCTTCTATGGCGATTTTCTGAATGCTGTCATCTCGTTCCTGCTGGTTGCCTTGGCTGTCTACTACTTCGTGGTTCTACCGGTAAATTCACTGATGAAGCGATTCGAAAAACAAGCGCTGCCCGATAAGAAAAAATGTCCTGAGTGCGAGAGCGATGTGCCGTTGGCAGCGCGTCGCTGCGCCTTCTGCACTTCGCAGATCGCCTGATGTGCATCGCACCCAGCGCAGTGTGACGGAAGGGTGCTGCAAGATCCGGCTCTCCATTTTCGTTATAAACCTCTGCGGCAGCGCAGAGATTTCGAACTTCTAAGCTGATTTATTCATGGCTTCCTGCCATACTTCCTTCATGCCTCCAAACCGCTGAAAATGCTAGGCTTAGAGCTGCCAAAAGTGGTCGCGAATCCTGCCCTTTCATGCTACAATCATTACATACCGGTGGGCCCTTAAGTTATTGACTTTTATAGTAGATAGGGTCTTTAGACTAAGGTAACGGACCCTTTGCGGCGTCCGGGTGTGAGCGACGGCAACGCACCTTCGATGTGTGGCCGTTGGAATGGAGCAGGATGTCCCCGAAAGATTCCGAGTCGGCCGCCGCTGCGGCCCCCGAAAACAACAAACCTCTCGCCGTTACGAACGAAAAAGCCATCCAGAAAAATGGAAAGAATGGCAATGGCAAATCGGACGGAGAGTACACCGCCGATTCGATCAAGGTGCTGGGCGGCATGGAAGCGGTGCGCAAGCGTCCCGCCATGTACATCGGATCCACGGGCGAGCTAGGATTGCATCATCTGGTGTACGAAGTGGTGGACAACTCAGTGGACGAAGCGCTCGCAGGATACGCCGACCACATCGACGTCACCATTCACATCGACAACTCCATCACCGTGGTAGATAACGGGCGAGGCATTCCGACGGAAGAGATGGACGTGGACGGCGAGCGCTTGCCCGCTGCCCAAGTCGTGATGACGGTGCTGCACGCCGGCGGAAAATTCGACACCTCCACCTACAAAGTTTCAGGCGGGCTGCACGGCGTGGGCGTGTCGTGTGTGAACGCTCTTAGCCATCTGCTGGAGCTTGAGATTTGGCGCGAAGGCTCGGTGTGGGAGCAGAGCTACTCCAAAGGCGAGCCCACCACCAAGCTGAAGAAAACCGGTACTACCAAGAAGCGTGGCACCAAGGTCCACTTCCTGCCAGATAAAGAAATCTTCACGGCAACGGAATACAACTACGACACCTTGGCCCAGCGCCTGCGCGAGATGGCGTTCCTGAATAAGGGATTGCTCATCACCCTGACCGACGAGCGCGTCACCGACCAGAAGAGCGGCGAACCCAAGCGCGCGGAGTTCAAATACAACGGCGGCATTGCGGAGTTCATCAAGCATCTCAATCGTGGCAAGAGCGTGCTGCACGACAAGCCGATTTATATGGAGGCTGAGCGCGATGACGTCGCCATGGAGATCGCGCTGCAGTACAACGACGGCTATTCCGAGACCGTATTCAGCTTTGCCAACAACATCAACACGATTGATGGTGGCAGTCACCTGTCGGGCTTCCGCACGTCGCTGACCCGCACCATCAACTATGCTGGACAGCAACTCGGTTTGTTCAAGGACGTGAAGGAAAATCTGGCTGGCGACGATGTTCGCGAAGGTCTCGTCGCGGTGGTGAGCGTGAAGCTGCCCCAGCCGCAGTTTGAAGGACAGACCAAGGGCAAGCTCAATTCCGACATCGCCGGCATCGTGCAGGCATTCGTGAATGAGCGCCTCGGGGCGTTCTTCGAGCAGAATCCCTCCGTCGCCAAGAAGATCATCAACAAAGCCATTGAAGCGGCACGTGCCCGCGAAGCTGCGCGCAAGGCGCGCGATCTCACCCGGCGAAAGGGAGCTCTCGACGGCGGAGGCTTGCCAGGCAAGCTGGCCGACTGTTCCGAGCGCGATCCCGACCGCTGCGAGGTGTATCTGGTCGAAGGCGAAAGCGCAGGTGGCACCGCCAAGCAGGGGCGGGACCGTCGCTTCCAGGCAATTCTTCCGCTGAAGGGCAAGATCCTGAACGTGGAAAAAGCCCGCTACGACAAGATGCTGGGTCACGAAGAAATTCGCGCCATGATCACGGCCATGGGCACAGGCATCGGCAAGGACGATTTCGACGCAACCAAGCTGCGCTATGGAAAGATCATCCTGATGACCGACGCCGACGTCGACGGCTCGCACATCCGTACGCTGCTGCTCACATTCTTTTTCCGCCACATGCAGGAGCTCATCAAGCGCGGCAACATTTACATCGCGCAGCCGCCGCTGTACCGCATCAAGAAGGGCAAGTTCGAACAGTACATCAAGAACGACGCGGAGTTCGTACGGGTCATGGTGAAACGGGCCGCCGACGGCCTGGTGGTCCGCTACGGCGAGGGCGCAGCAGCGTTGGAAGGCGCCCCCCTGACCAAGTTCATGACCACCCTGAACGACTTCATCGGCTTCTTCGACAAGGTGGACAAGCGTATTCGCGATGAGAAGATTACCGAGCTTCTGCCTAAGGCAGACCTGGCCAAGCGCGTTGACTTCGAAGGCGACAGCAAGAGTGCCCCCAAGAAACTCACCGCGTTGGAAAAGGCGCTGAAGGGGATTGCCAAAGAACGCGACATCAAGTCGGTGAAGTTGCAGTTCGAGGAAGAGCACAGCCTGTGGGAATGTGTCTTCGTAAACTCGCAGGGCGCCGAGCACGTCATCAATTGGGAACTCGCGTCGACACCTGAGTATCGCCAGATGATGTCGAAGTACAAGAACATCGAAACCTACATGCAGCCGCCGTATTACGTCGAGAGTGTGAAGAAGGACGCTGGCTCCGCCACCAACGGCAAGGAAGAACTGAGCGACGCCGAGCGTGCCGACCAGGAAAAGGCCGAGCAGAAGAGTCCCAGGACCTCCAAGCGCAAGACCGAAGCGGCCACGGTCGAGAAGGCCTCGGCACGCGAACTGTTTGATTATGTGCTCAATGAGGGCCGCAAAGACTACACCATCCAGCGCTACAAAGGTTTAGGTGAGATGAGTTCGCAACAGCTCTGGGAGACCACCATGGATCCCGAGCGCCGTACGCTGCTTTCGGTGAAGCTTGAGGACCTGACCGAGACCGAGACCATCTTCACCACGCTGATGGGCGAAGACGTTGAGGCCCGCCGCAAGTTCATCGAAGACAATGCGCTGGAAGTGAAGAACCTGGATATCTAGGTGGTTTCAACGGGTGGTTAGCGCGGCGACTCTGGTTCCGGGCTGTGAGGTGTGGATTAGGATGGCGCGTCCCGTTCGCGGTTCACAAGCCCGCACTGTTCAAATCCGGTGACGCGCAGCGGAGGTTGTCGTCTGATAATTTGCCGCAGATACTACAAATACTTTATCCACAAACCCCCGCGGTTGTAGCACAATAGAGTTTCGCACCACCAAATGCTTCTCGGGGGCACCATGGCATTCGCACAAAACCGTGGCACTAATCAACCGTCTTTAGAACTTCGCACCGTTGACCGCTTGACGCTGGGCTTGATCGGAATGGGAGTGATCTTCGCTTCCCTGGGAGCCGGTGAAGCCGTCTACCGGCTGGCCTTCTTCGATTTCGACGGAGCAACCGACCGTCTTCCGATCGAAATGTTGTTCGGACTGGCATTCGCCTGGCTGACCACCAAGCTGGTACGAAGGATTTATCAGCACCGAATGGAGACCTCTGCGAGGATCAACCTGATCTGGGACCGGAACCATAAGATTCGTCACGCGGTAGAAGCCATCACCCCGGTGCCGCATCCAGCCAATCATCAGGCGATCCGAGTGATTCGTGAAGAAGTGGATCGCATTGAGGGCGCACTGACCGACATACTGCCGCGATAATTGCACTCGCCCGATGGACCCAAGAAGGGAGGCGTCGCGCGCGATGCGATACTCCACGACAACTTCTTCGCCCTTCTGTCGGCCCAGGAGGACGCCCGTCCCTCTTCGCTAGTCAACTTTCGGCCCCCAGCAGCACCGTCGTGTTACAACAAAAGCTGATGTCCACTTCGCGTCTTCTTCGCCGAGTTGGTATGCCGCAAATCGCGGCGTTGCTTCTGCTCCTGGTCTTTCTTGCGCAATGTCTGTGGTTCTCGGCACACGTTCGGTTGTCAGCTATGGAAGGCAGTTATGTAGAGGCTGGGCTGCTGCTGCAACTCGAACGCCTGTCCAGCGCCGACAGCAGTGCGCGCTCGCCGTTGGTGCCGCTGATGGCCGGTATCGCGGCCCGCTTCAGTGGCGCTGAAACTCATTACATACGGCTCGACCACTATCGCTTCTGGATTCGTCTGCCGTTCTTGCTGGCAGGGCTATTACTGGGCGCTTCGCTTTGGTATGTTGCGCGGCGTCTCTACGGAAATGTCGGCGGGTACATCGCACTCGCGCTCTACTGCTTTTCGCCGCTCATGGTGGGATGGACAAGCCAAGCGGGACCCGACATTATCGGCGCGTGGGGAGCGTTTGGTCTTGTCTTCACCTCCATCGCCGTGGCCCACACGCTCTACGCTCCGCGCGAAGTGGTGCTATGGAATTGGCGACGGATTCTCTTGATGGGCCTTTCCATGGCCATCTGCGTTGGCGCTCAGTTTTCGCTGTGGATTTTGCTGGTGCCAGCGCTCGCCTTCATGCTCTGGGTTGGCCACGTGCGTCGTGGCGCGGCAGTGGTCATCTTCGCAGCGGCATGTTGCACTGGGCTGGTTCTGTTGTGGGCTCTCTACAGCTTCCGCCCCATAACGTTCGCCAGGGCACTGCTTGCCGCGGATTGGCTGGAAATTCCCTCGCAGCCCTTCTCCTGGAACGCGGTCGCTCCCCTGCTGAGCAGCTTTTTCCTGCAGAACGGGATCGGACTGGTTCTGCTGTTGCTGGTCACCCTGGCAACATTTGCGGTCTGGAAGCGAACCCGCTTCTTTGGCACCGCAGCGCCCTTGCTTACAGGAATCCTTCTGGTGGTGCTGGCCTTACGACTGCATTTTGCGGGTTTCAGCTTTCTCTTCGTTGCACTACCCTTCCTCATTCTGTTCATGGCTGGCGTGTCGGCGGACCTGTTGCAGGGCCGTTACGCAGTTGTGGCGAATGCCGTGATCGTTGGCGTCCTCATCGCCAATGCCATGATCGACGTTTACAGCCTCATCCATCTAACATCTCGAAGCCTGTAGAAACTTCCCCGCATCTAAGGGGTTGGACTACAATGAGGGGCAAATGAGGGGCGCGGGCCAAATCGGTTGCTCGAAGGACCCACAGTTCGTCAGGCGCCAGGCTTTGACGTTGGCATTTGCGGTGGTATGTAGCCTCGTGCTGGTGACGCCGTCATTCGGCCAGGCACGCGGCATTCCTCCACCAACGGTTCTCTCAATGGGCGGACCTCATTCCCTGGGAGCCCCGCCTCCTAGCGTAACTTCGATGGGTCCACGCATCCCGGGCTATGGACATTATCATCAGTCCTATTACAACGGGCGCTATCGTGGCTATGGCTATGGATATTCGGGCGGTTGGGCCTACGCCGCACCTTACTATTACATTCCCTATGGCGATTACGGTTATGACTACGATTATGTAGGCGGAGCCGATCCGTACTCCGGACCGCCAGTTGGCCCTAACGATCCGACGCTGCATATCATTGTGGAACAGCCGCCAGTGCGATCGTACCGTGCCCCAGCGGAGGATGTGGAAGCCGAAGCTACCCCGCCTCCTCCCCCGGTTCGTCAGGAGCAAGCATCCCCTGCGCGCGAAGCCAAGCCCATCGAGCCCACAGTTTTAATTTTTCACGACGGTCATCGTCAGGAAGTGACCAACTACGCCATCATGGGCCAAACGGTTTACGTGCTGGATGACCACACGCAAAAAATTCCGCTGGCCAACTTGGACGTCGCTGCCACAGTTAAGGCAAACGATGATCGCGGTCTGGAGTTCGAGGTTCCTGCCGCTCAGCGTCCCGCGCAGAAGAAAAATTCGGACCTCCAGCCCAAGAGTACTCCGGATGAAAACACCCAGTCGCCGCCAGCCAAGATTGCTTCTGCCCTGCCTTAGAAGTCCGAGTTACTGTCCTGTTAAATGGGCGGCCTTCCTCCCTCTAATCTGCTGCAAACGCAAGACTTATATCCCACTGCAGCCTTCGCTACCATGATATAATCTGAATTGCTCTTCAACAGGACAAACTCCTGATTTGCAATCACTTGCAACCGATTATGACGGGCCTTTGCCAGCGCAACCTGACAGTCTCGTTCTGGGTCCCGAATCCAGAGCAAATCGCGGACTTTTCGAAACGCGAAAGAAGGAAAGCCGACACCGAAGAGTTGACGGCTGAAAGCAAATATGGCAGACGATCCCAACCAGCAGTTACCGCTCGACCCTAACTCAACGGCCCCAATGCGGGCAATGTGCAGCCCGTCAACATTGAAGAGGAGATGCGGCGCTCGTATCTCGACTATTCGATGTCGGTCATCATCGGCCGCGCTTTGCCCGATGTACGCGACGGCCTAAAGCCGGTGCATCGTCGCATTCTGTACGCCATGCACGACATGGGAGTGCTGCATAACCGCAAGCACATGAAGTGCGCCGGCGTCGTCGGCGAGTGTCTGAAGAAGTATCACCCTCATGGCGACACGGCTGTGTATGACGCCATGGTGCGTCTGGCGCAGCCCTGGAGCCTGCGCTATCCGCTCATCGATGGCCAGGGTAACTTCGGTTCGGTCGATGGCGATCCTCCGGCGGCCTATCGATACACCGAATCGCGGATGAGCGAGATTGCTGAAGAGTTGCTGGCCGACATCGACAAAGACACGGTCGACTTCGTTGCCAACTTCGACGACACCACAGTTGAGCCCATGGTGTTGCCGACCAGGATCCCTAACCTGCTGGTGAATGGCTCTAACGGTATCGCCGTAGGTATGGCGACCAATATCCCGCCGCACAATCTCACCGAGATCGTGGATGCCTGCATCACGCTGGTGAACAATCCCCACGCCACCCTCGCCGACTTGTTGAAGCACGTGCAGGGTCCGGATTTCCCGACGGCCGGATACATCTACGGACGCGCCGGAATTACCGAGGCCTATCGCACCGGACGCGGACGCTTCATGATGCGCGCCAAGGCCGCTATCGAGCATCTCACCAGGGACAAAGACGCGATCATCGTCACCGAGATTCCCTACCAGGTGAATAAGGCAAAGCTGATCGAACGCATTGCCGAACTGGTGAACAACAAGGTGATCGACGAAATCAGCGACATTCGCGACGAGAGCGACCGCGACGGCATGCGCATTGTGATTGAACTGAAGCGTAGCGCCGAGCCTCAGATCGTGCTCAACCAGCTCTTCAAGCACACCTCGATGCAGGAAAGCTTCAGCATGATCTTCCTGGCGGTGGTGAACGGCCAACCCAAAGAGATGGGCCTGGTGCAGGCAATTCAGCACTTCGTCGATCACCGCATCGATGTTGTGCGGCGTCGCACCGCCTATCTGTTGATGAAGGCGCGCGAGCGCGAGCACGTCCTCGAAGGCTATCAAGTAGCGCTGGATAGAGTCGATGACGTCATTCGTATCATCCGTGGTAGCGAAAATCGCGCCGAAGCACGTACCAACCTGGTCGACTACTTCACCGGCAAGACCGTCAACGTCTCGGAAGGAAAGGGAACGCTGGGTAAGCCAGCAACCCTGAAAGGCGTGGTTCCCACTACGCTCACGCGTCCCTTCGACGCTGTTCAAGCCGACGCCATTCTGGAATTGCAACTGCATCGTTTGACCCGGCTGTCGATTGACGAAATCCTGAAGGAGATGGCGGAGGTTCGCGGAAAGATTGCCGAATACGAGTCGATTCTCGGCAGCGAAAAGAAGTTGCGTAACGTTATCGTCAAGGAACTGGAAGAGGTCAAAAAGAAGTTCGGCGACGCTCGCCGCACGATCATCCAGGACGAAGCCGCCGAGATCAGCCTGGAAGATTTGATTGCAGACGAGCAGGTCGCGGTGACGGTAAGCCATTCCGGCTACATGAAGCGCACCCCGATTTCCACCTATCGTCAGCAACGGCGCGGCGGGACCGGACGTAGGGGCATGAGCACGCGCGAAGAGGATTTCGTCGAGAATCTCTTCGTGGCGTCCACTCACGATTACATTCTGGTATTCACCAACAACGGGCGCGTGTACTGGCTCAAGGTGTACGAAGTTCCTGAACTGAGCGCAGCCGGTAAGGGCAAAGCCATTGCCAGTCTCGTCTCGCTGCAGGCAGGCGAGAGCGTGCGGGCGCTACTTGCGGTGCGCGATCTGGAAGAAGAGAGCCGGTACGTTTTCTTCGCCACGCGTAGTGGCACGGTAAAGAAAACGCCGCTCAAGGACTTTAGCAACGTGCGCTCCAATGGCATCGCCGCCATCGGTATTGAGAAGGAGGACGAACTCGTGGCCGCCAGTTGTACCGATGGCAGCCAGATCGTGTTCCTTGCGACCCATGATGGCAAGGCAATTCGATTCGAGGAAGAAGACGTACGGCCCATGGGTCGCCAGGCCTATGGCGTCCGCGGCATGAGGCTCGGCAAAGGCGATTACCTGGTGGGCATGGCGATCACTCCTAAGCCGGGCGCAAAGGCCAAGAACGGCGGCAAGCAGGAGGCGAACCTCATCCTTTCGGTCACCGAGCAAGGCTACGGCAAGCGCACCGACGTGGACGAATACCGCCTGCAGGCACGTGGTGGCGGGGGCGTCATCAACGTGAAGACCACGGCGCGCAATGGCAAAGTCGTCTCCATCATGCTGGTGAACGAAGAGTCGGAAGTGATGGTCATCAGCCAGTTCGGCAAGATCATCCGTATCGGCGCCAATACCATCCGCGAATGCGGGCGATCGTCCCAGGGCGTGCGTCTCCTGCACCTGGAAGAGGGGGATCGCGTGGCTGCCACCTCGATCATTCCGCCGGAAGAGGTCGTGGAGAACGGCAACGGCGAGAGCGGACTGCTGCTGCAGTAAGCTGGAGCCGTCACAGAGGCTATCCCCACTGCAGCTACCTCTGGGGTGGGTTTTTTATCGAATGACGTGGATGCGGATGTTCAACTTGAGATCTTTCCAGGTTTTGTCGGCGGTGTAGACAGGGACTTTGAGCGCCATTCCCAGTGCCAGGCAGGCGCGATCTCCGAGTGACAAGCCAAGATGCTGAGTCAGCGAAACCAGGCTACCAGCAATCTTGGCGTGCTCTTCCGTGAAAGGCAGCGCTTGCCGGATGGGGCTAGTGGTATCTTCCCACGCTTCGACGGGAGTCCAGCCACGACTTACCAGCTTGGCTTGTACCTCAGCGAGATTCACCGTAGTGGCGACTGCGCCGGCGAGCAGCTCGGGAGTGAGTTTCTCTTGTCCGGCCTCTCCGTGAATGACCGCCAGAATCGCGGAGGCATCGAGCACGATCCTATTCATTCTTCGCTGCCTCGCGACGTTCGGCGAGCAGTTCGTCAACCAGCGACGTGCCAGATTTTACATATTGCCGTGCGCGCCGCCGTGCACGCTGAATGCGGCGCTGTTGCGTCGTGATTCGCAATTCGTCGTCTCGGATACTTAGAACCACTTCATCCCCAGCCTCAATGCCAAGCGCCTTACGGAATGCTGCAGGAATAACTACCCGGCCGTTTTCGTTGATCCGTACTCGAGCTTCCTCGTTCATGTCACGCTCCATAAGAAATGACATAATTCTAGCACGTTGTCACACCAACAGTTATCCCGGCTTTGAATACAATCTGACATAGGACAAGAAATCCTTCCTGTCAGGAGTACACATGGACAAGGTCAATCTCGCGCAGAAGCTGTCACTGTTCACCGAGCACTACAGCCCCAAGATTGTGGGCGAGGTGAACGATGCTCACGTGAAACTGGTAAAGTTGCAAGGCGACTTCATGTGGCATCACCATGACCACGAAGACGAGTTGTTCTTGGTGGTGAAAGGCGCGCTGCGCATGAAGGTACGTGAGAATAACAGCGAGCGCGAGTTCCTGATAAGTCCGGGGGAATTCATCATCATTCCGCATGGCGTCGAGCACTTGCCCTCGGCCGACGAAGAAACCCACATAATGCTATTAGAGCCAAAGACGACGCTCAATACGGGGAACCTCGACAACGCGCGCACGCTGCACGAATTGCAGCGAATCTAGCGGAGGGCAGCGTGAATCTCTGGTCGGACTTCTTAACCAACGATGGCAGGTTGATTCACAAGTGGAAGCATTATTTCCCCATCTACGAGCGGCACTTTCGGGACTTCGTCTACAAGCCTGTGACCTTCATCGAAATCGGCTGCGGCCGTGGTGGGTCTCTGCAGATGTGGAAGCGTTATTTTGGCCCTCACGCACGAATCGTTGGAATTGACGTACTACCCGAATGCAAGGAGTTCGAAGAAGACCAGATAGAAATTCGCATTGGGCAGCAGCAAAATACGCAGTTTCTACAGGCTGTCATCGACGAGTTTGGACCGCCGGATATTGTCCTCGACGACGGCAGCCACATCATGAGTCACGTGGTGGCTAGCTTCCAGTTTCTTTATCCCAGGACCGCGAAGAACGGTATTTACATGGTAGAAGATCTACACACCGCGTATTGGGAGCGGTACGAAGGTGGTCTGCGCAAGCCGGGGAGCTTTATTGAGCTCTGTAAGAACTTACTCGATGAATTGAATGCTGACCACTGCTCCGAAGCGTTGCCCCCTACCGACTTCACGCGCACGACGCTCTCTATGCATTTCTACGACAGCGTCGCTGTCTTCGAGAAGGGCACCCACACTCGAAAATGGGCCCCGCAGATCGGCCAACCCTAGCAGGTTGCTGAAAAAGTCCTCTCCAGAACGAGTTCGGGTAGTGCGGCGCTTCAGCGCCGCGTCAAGCGAGTACCGTGAAACGGCCTTTAGGCCTGGGGACATTGTATAGAAGAGGCTATTTTAGCGGCTTTGGAGGAGGTACCTCAAGGGCTAAAGCCCTCTTCACAAGACCCGGTGAACGCGGGCCTGGAAGGCCCGCACTACCCGGGCTGTTGTCAGTAGGAAGTTTTTCAGCAGCCTCCTAGAGCTCATCTTGTAAATCGTGGAAGGACAGGAACCGAAATCCCTCAGCTGCTAAAGCGGCCACGAACGATAGTCGACTACAGCATGGCTAAAGCCATGCCCCTTCAAAGCGCGGAGGTCGTCGTGAGTGCGCCAGGTGAAAGCGCTGCACCTTCTTACCTTCGAGCAAATGCCGGGCTCGAAACCGATCTATTCTGGAACCGTCTTCGTCTTCCATCCCGATAGCCACGCTCCGCCGAGTACCAGCACCACCGGAAAGCACTCCAGCGTGTAGCGAGGCTCGGGGTTCTCCAGCGTGCCCAGAAACGCCGAGCGCAAGACCACAAATAGCATCATGTAGCGCGAGGTACTGAGGCCGGGGACCGCGCACCAGTCCCATCACCGCCGCAAACAGGAAGAGCAGGTTCAGCGCGCCCCACAGGGTGGCCAGGACGCAGCCTTCGGTGTCGTCGGCATACTCCCACCAGCGCGTGTTGAGGGGCAACATTTCCGTCCGCGGACGCAGCCACATGTCGGCAATTCGCAGCGCGGGAAGCCAGACGTAATAGCGAAACGGCGCACGTTTTATGCGCTCGTTCGCCAGCTCGGCAAAGCGAGCGTTGAGGTCGGGATCGACCACGTGCGTCTTGGCGTAATCGTTAAAGATGGCTTGCGTCTTCTCGCGCTCCGGGGCGCTGTCGAAGGCCCGCGAGGGCAGCAGGCTGAAGTCGAACTCGTCGCCCGGAATCTGCCAGTAGACTTCTTCCGTCGAAGCGTAATCGACCATCCAGGTCCGGACCCACGCATCGAAGCCGGACGGAACGAACTCGTCAGGATCGCTGGCGTAACGCGGAGCCAGCGGTTCGAAGCGATGGAAGTCGCGCCAGTTGCGGATGGTCCACGGCACCAGCGGAGCCAGAGCTATCGCCAAAATCAGTGCGCCTGCCCAGAACAGGCGTGCCCGGTCGGCGGGCCGCTTCCACATTCGCCACAGCAGGAACAATCCCAGCGCTACCAGCAGAATGCCGCCGTCGGGGCGTAGCAGGATTCCAGCCGAAACCGCGACGGCGCAGCCTAGCCATGCAGACCAAAGCGTGAGTCCCTCGTCTAAGGCTTGGAAGGCGGCGACGGCGCAATCGAGTGCCACTGCCGCGAAGAAGATGCTAAGCGTCTCGGCCAACGGCGCGACTGTGTAATCGGCAGTAAAGGGGCACAACGCGGCGAGTAGAAACGCGAACTTTGCGGCGCGGCCCGACACTGTTCTGCGTGCCAGGTCGGCAATGACGAAGCAGCCGGCCACGTCAATGACGATCTGGACCAGCAAGACGGCGTGGTAGTGTTCGCTTCCGAAGAGCAGGAAGCAGGCTGCGAGGAAGGCGGGATAGCCCGGGAGGCGGATCCAGGTGGGCCGCGGGCCCTCGGCGTGGCTCAGGCCGTAGATGCCGTGCTGCAGCCAGTTGCGGGCGATGTCGCCGTAAATGAGGGAATCGCCGGTGACATGAGGGAATCTAAAATAGAAGAAAAGCCGCAGGGCAAAAGCCGCCAGTGTGACCCACAGGAAGTACTTCCAGTAGTCCCGGAGCATGCCCCGAAATGGCAGCTTCCCGCCTCTTCCCGGCCAATTGCGTTTCACCTGCAGCACGTGGCGAATATAGCAGCTTGCAGATGGCAATTAGCAGTTAGCAATTGGCATTTGGTGGAAGCGCCTTGACCAAGTACCAAGTGCTAACGGCTAAGTGCTAACTGCTGCTACGATAAATTTGGCTTCGAATGCCCAAATCGAAACAGATTTTCTTCGATCCTGACCGCAAGCGCTGGCGACGTTTGCGGCTGGTGCTGGATACCAGCGTGATCCTTATCACGCTGCTGGTGGTATTTTTTGTCATAACCATCACGCGTGGATCATCGGTCCCCGGAGTCGCCCTCCCCGAGGTCAAAAGGCCCTATCACGCCCTGAAGGAAAGTCAGAAGCATAAGCCCCCGCGCCGCGCCAACACGCACCGCAAAACCAAGCGGCCCGCTTCGCAAGTTGTCCTGAACTCCGACGAAGGCATCCGCGGCGCGTTCTACGTGCAGTGGGATGCGGCCAGTTTCGCATCGCTGAAAGAGTACTACCCGCAGATCGACCTGCTTTTTCCGGAGTGGATGCACGTGCTGACCGCCGACGGTCGGCTGCAATCGGTCACCGAGATGAATACGCTCTTCGATGTGATTGATCCCAAGGGCAAGCCGCGTCCCGTGGACGAACGGGTAATGCCGTTCCTCAAGGGTGAAAAAGCGCAGATGGAAGTTCTGCCACTGGTCAATAATTTCGATCCCGTGGTCAACCAGTGGAGTCCGGAAGTAACCGCCAAGTTTCTGTCCGATCCCGCCGCGCGTCAGCGCTTTCGCAACGAGCTCATGACGTTTCTGGCGACCGACCAGTACAAGGGCATCACGCTCGACATTGAAGCCTTTCCCGAGACGTCACGGGGCGACTACCACACGCTGGTGCAAGAGCTCTACGACGAGCTTCACGCCAAGGGCATGAAGCTCTACATTGCGGTGCCAGTCAACGACAAGACGTTTGACTATTCCGCCATTGCGCAAATCTCGGATGGCTTGATCCTGATGAACTACGACCAGCACTATCCCGGCGGCGATCCTGGGCCGGTCGCCGGCCAGGACTGGTTCCTGAAGAACCTGCAGGATGCGCTGAAGGTGATCCCGAGGGAAAAGATCATCGTCGCAGTCGCCAACTACGGATACGACTGGGCAATGAAGAAGGGCCAGAAGAAAGGCACTCCGCCGGAAGACGTGCACAACGTCTCGGCCCAGGAGGCGTGGCTGGAGGCATCGGACGCCGAGACCGACATCAACTTTGACGACGATGCCATGAACCCGCACTTCGCGTACCTGGACGACAACAATGTTCGCCACGATGTGTGGTTTCTCGACGGCGTCACCGCACTGAATCAGATGCGGGCCGCCAAGTCGCTGGGAATTGATACGTTCGCGCTGTGGCGGCTGGGATCGGAAGATCGTTCGCTATGGGCGGTGTGGGACAAGCCCTTCGAGGCCAACGCATCCGGCAAGCTCGACACCGTGCCTCCCGGACAGGACGTCGATATCGAAGGGCAGGGCGAGATTATCCGCATCCAATCCCGGCCCACCCCCGGTGAACGCGAGATCAAGACTGACCCTGCCACCAACCTGGTCAGCGACGAGATCTTCAAGAATCTGCCTATGCCCTACGTCGTGGATACTTACGGCGGCACGCAGCAGAAGAAAGTGGCGATCACCTTCGACGATGGGCCCGACCCTACCTGGACTCCGAAGATACTTGACATCCTGAAAGAGAAGAACGCCAAGGCGACGTTCTTCCTGATCGGCGCGCAGGTGGAGAAGTTCCCCGGCGTGGCCAAGCGCATCTTCGATGAGGGGCACGAGATTGGGAACCATACCTTTACCCATCCGGATATCAGCAACATCTCCAAGCGCTATTTTGAAGTTGAGCTGAACCTGACCGAGCGGCTGTTCGAAAGCAAGTTCGGGGTGAAGCCGGTGTTGATGCGGCCTCCCTATGCGATTGACGAAGCGCCCGACACCGCCGATCAGGTACGTCCCCTGCAGGAGGCGCAGGACCTGGGGTACATCACGGTTGGCGAAAAAATCGATCCCAACGATTGGCGCGACAATCCCCGCCGTACCGCGCAGGAGATTACCGACGATGTGATGGCGAACTTGCCGCCCTGTGCGCCCAACAATTTGCGCTGCGGCAATGTCATCCTGCTGCACGATGGCGGCGGCAATCGCAGCCAAACCGTCGAAGCCCTGGGCATGATATTGGACGCTCTGCACCAGCGCGGCTATCAGGTGGTGCCGGTCTCCGAATTGATGGGCAAGACTCGCGCCGACGTCATGCCTCCCATCACTACCAATGAGCGCTGGGCAGCCTGGATCGACAGCCTGAACTTCTCGCTTTTCGGGCTGGTCGGTACGCTGATTATTTTTGTTTTCTTCGTTGGCGACGTGCTCATGAGCGGCCGGCTGGTTATGGTCGGTGCGCTCGCTATTTATGATCGCTTCCACCGGCGCAAGACAACTTACGATCCCAGCTACTGCCCGGCCGTCGCGGTGTTGATTCCGGCCTACAACGAAGAGAAGGTCATCGAGCGCACGGTGCGCTCCGTACTCGAGTCCGACTACCAGAACCTGCGGGTCATCGTGATTGATGATGGCTCGAATGATGCGACGCTGGAAGTCACACAAGCCGCGTTTAAGCCCGAGATCGCCAACGGCCGCGTCACCGTGCTTACGAAGGCAAATTCGGGCAAAGCCGATGCCCTGGATTTCGGGCTGGAGCACGTCACGGAAGAGTTGTTCGTCGGCATCGACGCCGATACTCTGATTGCGCCGGACGCCATCTCCAAGCTGGTGCCGCACTTCAGCAATCCGAAGGTTGCCGCGATGGCGGGGAACGCTAAAGTGGGCAACCGGGTGAATCTGTGGACCCGCTGGCAGGCGCTGGAGTACATCACCAGCCAGAATTTCGAACGCCGCGCGTTGAACACGCTGAATGCCGTGAGTGTTGTGCCTGGCGCTATCGGTGCGTGGCGCACCGCTGCGGTACGCGATGCCGGCGGCTATCATCATGACACCGTCGCCGAAGATGCCGACCTGACCATGGCGCTGCTGCAGTCGGGATATTGGGTCAACTATGAGGACCGGGCTCTCGCGTACACCGAGGCCCCGACGACTGCCAATGGACTGATGCGTCAGCGCTTCCGTTGGTCCTTCGGCATCATGCAGGCGGTGTGGAAGCACCGCGCCGCAGTCCGCCAGAAGGGGGCGCTGGGGTGGGTGGCCATACCCAACATGGTCATCTTCCAGATCCTGCTTCCGCTGGTATCACCGTTCATCGATATCATGTTTGTGGTGGGCGCGGTGACCTACTTTGTCGACAAGTATCGCCATCCTGAATCGGCGAATCCCGCCGACTTCCACAAGCTGGTGGTGTACTTCGCGCTGTTCATGGTGATTGACTTCATCGCCTCCACCATCGCCTTCACGCTGGAGCGCCAGCAGCCCGGCGGCAAACGCGACTTCCTCCTGCTGGGCCACGTGTGGCTACAACGCTTCGCCTACCGGCAGTTGTTTTCGCTGGTACTCATCAAGACCTTGAAGCGCGCCATGGAAGGCCGCGGCTTCGCGTGGGACAAACTGGAACGCACCGCCAGCGTGCGGCAGCCGGTCACGGTCGCCCACCAGGAGGGACCATGAGTCCTCCTCCGAAGCCCGCCGTAGATATGAGCGTCAACGTGGCGGGCATTGAACTGAAGAACCCGGTGATTGCGGCCAGCGGAAGTTTCGCTTACGGCGTGGAATTCGAGGATGTAGTCACTCTGCATCGCCTGGGCGGCTTCGTTACCAAGGGACTCTCGCGCGAACCTATGGCGGGCAATCCGCCGCCGCGGCTGTTTGAGACGGCCGCGGGCATGCTGAACGCTATTGGCCTGCAGAACATCGGAGTGCGGGCGTTTCTGGAAGAGAAGCTGCCCCTGCTGAACAAAGTTCAGAACATTGTTTTCTTCTGCAACGTGTTTGGACATTCGCAGGATGAATACGAAGAGGTCGTGCGCATTTTGAACGACGGCGAAGGCATCGCCGGGTATGAGCTGAATGTCTCCTGCCCGAACACCAAGTGCGGCGGAATCACCTTTGGCAGCGATCCCAAGATGTTGTTCGAGGTGGTGAGCGCGGTCAAGAAGATTGCCACCCGTCCCCTGATCGTGAAGCTCTCGCCGAATGTGACCAGCATTCCGGAAGTGGCGCGGGCCGCGGCGGAAGCGGGCGCAGATGCCCTCTCGCTGGTCAATACCTTTGTCGCCATGGCCATCGATGTCGAAACCCGCAAGCCACGCATCTCCAACATCACTGCCGGGCTGTCGGGACCGGCCATCAAACCGATTGCCCTGCGCATGGTTTGGGAAGCGGCGAAGGCAGTGAAGATCCCCGTCGTCGGAATTGGCGGTATCAGCACGGCGGAAGATGTAATTGAGTTCATGCTGGCCGGCGCCAGCGCCATCGAGGTAGGGACGGTAAATTTCTGGGACCCGTGCGCCTGTGAAACCCTTGTCGATTCTCTGGAGAAGTGGTGCCTGGAGCACCGTGTGGAAAAGCTCAGCGATCTGACCGGCGGGTTGCAATTGGATTGAATGTTCGCGTGGATTTTACGGCCTGGCGCTCGCAGCCTTGGTGTCGCTTTGCTGAAGCTTTTTCACGCTCGTGACCAAGTCGGGATCGACGGCCAGGATAGCAGTAGTGTGGGTGATGTCAAAGAGGCGCCGAACCTGTTCGTGGGCGCCGGCTATGCGGAACAGCCCGCCGCGCTGTCCCATCTCCCCAAAGATGCGCATGATGATGCCGAGCCCGGCGCTGTCCACGAATTCGACGTGGGTGAGGTCCAGCACCAATTTGCGCGCGCCTTGCTGAATCAGCGAAATTAACAGCGTTTCGGTTTCACTGAGGCGGGTGCCCAGGGTGAATCGGCCGGCGCATGAGACCCCGGTAATGTCGGGCTCGAATTGGAAAACTTCCGTTTCCAGCATCATGGCGGCGTGGTTCCTTTGGTGAGATTGGCGTCTAAAGTATCACGATGTCTGGGCAAAGGCTAACCAAAGCTGCGCGCCCGGCCCTATCCCCCTCGACTTGTCGTAACGCGCTGAAAGAACTATCCTTTTTGAATCCCGCCGCGCGACGGCGCCGTTCGCGCTTGAGCCAAGGAGTTCACGTCATGTCACGTTTTTCCTGCTTTCCAATGACCAGAATCTTTTTAGTTCTCAGTACAGCTCTTCTGCTGACCTGCCTGGGATTTGCCCAGAACTACACCGCTCCCAGCAATCCCCAGATTGGTTCGGGCAACACGGTAACCGCGAATGCGCCCGTCCCGCGGCCCAGCACCACGCCCTGCACCGTGCAGTTGTTCGTCAATTTCGACTTCGCGGATTTCAACCCCAAGCCTTTCAGCTACGCGCCTCCGGCGGATTGTCCGGGACCCTGGGCAGCGGTGGTGCTGGAAGCGGATTGGTCAGTCGATGCGGGCCGGCAGTTCGATCGCACCGCCAACATCTGGATTGGCGGTACCAACATTTACTTCGGCACCACGGCTGAGCCCTCGCACGACGTCATGCGTACGTGGCATACCGAAAGCAATCTCACTGACTACACCCCGCTGTTCACCACGCCGCAACCCGGCGAAGTCATCCTCTTCAATTTGGTGAACGACGAGTACACAAGCCATCTCCACGGCACCGCGGTTCTGCAGTTCTATCCTCTGGCTCAGGGCCAGACTCCGCCGCAGACGGCCAGCGTGGTGCTGCCCATGTCCGCTGGTCCCACCGGCGGCACGGTTTCCCTGAACACGCCCAGCGACCTACTGGCTGCGACCTTTACTATGCCGACCAATGTGGAGCGGGCCTATCTCGACGTCTTTGCCCAAAGCCAAAGTGGCGACGAGTTCTGGTACACCTGCGCGCCTAACGACGTGGCCAGCGAGTTGGAAAATTGCGGGAACAGCGGGTTTCGCGAGGGTGAGGTCACCATCGACGGCCAGCCCGCCGGAGTCGCGCCTATCTATCCGTGGATTTATACGGGCGGAATCGACCCCTACTTGTGGCGTCCGATTCCGGGCGTGCATACGCTTAACTTCGAGCCCTACCGCGTCGATCTCACGCCCTTTGCCGCCGTGCTGAGCAATGGTCAGCCGCATACCGTCGCGCTGAGCGTCTACAACGCTAACGGATACTTCTCGGCTACGGCGACGCTGCTGCTTTACCAGGACTTCGGCTCCAGCCAGGTTACCGGTTCGGTCACACAGAACACCATCGGCCAGCCCAGTCCCACGGAAGTCGAAAACATCGTTAGCAACGGCACCATTGCCTACGGCCCATTATCGGTGGCATCGTTGCGTGGTTTCACGCTGGAAGGTATCGCGAATACTTCGCATGGCACCGTCGACACCAAGGTCGTGCAGAGTATCGATTTCTCGAATGGCCAAAAGTACTATGTAGTTTTGGACGGCAGCGTTTACGACCAGACCATTCGGCAGCAGACCAGCATCTCGTCCGTCACCACCACGCAGGACGGAGTCAATCTGGTCACGAACAGCAAACAGTACTCCTGGCCGCTGAATGTGACCTACGCGTTTACAGCATATCCGGACCAATCGTATCAGCAGTATGCCACCATCCAGCAGGCCTTCCAGAAGAGCGAGTTGGTGCAGCTCAACGGCACCTCGACTTACTCCAGCACCTTCTCGGACGCGGTGGCGCCGAGAGATCTCTTGATGGTGGATGCGTCGGGCACTGCCACTACCAAGTTCCAGGCTAGTTCGGAGACCTACCAATACTCCAACTCCAAGGGCGCGTGTTGGAACGAAACCGTTACGGCCGCCGGCGGACTTCTGACTTCCGTACAGGGAGGAAGTTGCCAGCATAAAGGGAAGTCGGTACGGCGATAGGGTTAAATGACAATTCGCTGAATTTGACACTGTATTGCGGAATCCTCAGGACTCTGGTGCGGCCCGGCGCGAGGCCGTAAAAGGAGCCACTGTGAACAAACCTGCGTTGTTGAAGATCGCTTGCATCCTCTTCGTGTTTTGCGCCGCGATCGCCATTGCGTCGCCGGCACAAGTCTTCACCACGCTCTACAGTTTTCAGGGACCGCCGGGCGACGGCGCTAATCCCGGAGCCGGGCTGGTGCACGCCAGCGACGGCAACTTCTACGGGACATCCTTTGGGGGCGGCGACCGCAGGGACCCCAATCTCTGCCTCAGCACCAACGGCTGCGGCGCGGTCTTCCGAATGACGCCCAGCGGAACAGTCACCGTGCTCTACAACTTTTGCTCGCAAAACAACTGCAGCGACGGCGCTAACCCGCAGGCCGGGCTGGTGCAGGCCGGCGACGGCAACTTCTATGGAACAACCGAGGTGGGCGGGACCGGGCACGAGTGCTCTTACGGGAGCTGTGGTACGGTCTTCAAAATCACCCCCCAAGGTACGCTGACCACGCTGTACAGCTTTTGTTCGCAAAGCAACTGCGACGACGGAGCTAATCCTTCTGGCCCGGTGGTTCAGGCCAGCGATGGAAATTTCTACGGGACAACCTTCGAGGGCGGGACCGGATGCCACCCGGTTGGGTGCGGCACAGTATTCAAAATCACGCCCAGTGGCGCCCTGACCACGCTGCACAGGTTCAACGCCGATGACGGCTATTGGCCTTTCGCCGGGCTGGTGCAGGCCAGCGACGGCAATTTCTACGGAACCACGAACCTCGGCGGGATCGACGGCGTCAATGGCCAAGGCACGATCTTCAAAATCACTCCCAGCGGCGCGCTGACCACGCTCTACAACTTTTGCTCGCAAGCCAACTGCAGCGACGGCGCGGCCCCCTACGCCGGGCTGGTGCAGGCCAGCGACGGAAATCTCTACGGCACAGTGACGGGCGGTGGGGCCTCTGGCGACGGTACGGTCTTCAAAATCACGCTTAGCGGCACCTTTACCACCTTGCACAGCCTTGTGGGAGCGAGCGACGGCGCGTACCCTTACGCCGCGCTGGTGCAGGCCAGAGACGGGAACTTCTATGGCACAACCTTCGAGGGCGGAACCCACAGCGCTGGCACGGTCTTCAAAATTACGCCCAGCGGCGTCCTGACCACGCTGCACAACTTTGCCGGACTCCCGACTGACGGCGCTCTGTCTACCTCCGCGCTGGTGGAGGCTGCCGACGGGAACTTCTACGGGACGGCCGGCATTGGCGGGACCGACAACTATGGGACGGTCTTCCGTCTGACCCTCCTGCGCACATGCGCGGTTTGCCCAAGCGTCGAGTGAAGGTGAGCCGCTAAGGCAATGTGAGGCTTGTCGTATCCAGCGAGGCCAGGAAGAACGGCCCTTAAATAATCAGCGGCCTGCCCTTCTCCGGCAAACCGCGTTTTGTTTCGCACCCACTTGTGCACAACAGGACTTGGGCAATTTCGGTACTGACCGGGGACATACTTTACACTTCTCAAGCGCAAGCAAGGTGGCCCGGTGACGTTAAGCATTCAAGAACAGTTTGGGCAAATCGATATTTACGTATTCGACCAAATCCTGCGAGGGAACATCGCACCTGGTATGCGTGTGCTCGACGCAGGATGTGGCTACGGGCGAAACTTGGTACATCTGCTGCGCGAAGGATACGAGGTATTCGCGCTGGACGCGGATGCCCAGAGCATTCAGCACGTCCGCCAGTTAGCGAAGTCCCTTAGCCCGGGGTTGCCGGCAGAGAACTTCCAGGTCGGACAGATCGAGCGGATGCAATTCCCTGACGGCTTCGCGGACGTGGTGATCTGCAGCGCGGTCCTTCACTTCGCGCGGGATGATCGTCAGTTCAGCACGACGCTGGCACAACTCTGGCGCGTGTTAAAGCCAGGCGGGATGCTGTTCTGCAGGTTGGCATCAAGAATCGGACTGGACTTCGAGCCAGTTGGGTGCAACCTGTTCAAGATGGGCGATGGCTCGGTGTGGTTCCTGGTGGACCAGAAGATGCTCCTGGGTTTGACCGAGGAGATGAACGCTGTGCTCGTGGATCCGCTGAAGACGACTATCGTGCAGGATCGTCGCTGCATGACCACTTGGGTCTTGAGGAAGCGAAAAGGCTAATCGCGTCGCGGTGTCGTTGCGCGCCGTAATCCAAGGCCGCGTGGTACGCATCCGCCGATGGTAGAGAAGACCTGAGGAATTTATCTTGCTTTCTTGGCCGAAAAAGCATATTGTGCGGCAACCAGCCAAAATGCAACTGCAAGAAGAACTCTCCTGCTTCATGGGCGGGTCGGGCTCTCCGCTTCTCATGGCTACAGGCTGAGAGTGCGGGATGTGAACAATGGGCGCGAGCTCCGCAGTACGGGACTCGATCACATTTTGTTTAAGTTAACCGCCGTTGGTTCGCCAATTGCCGGTTTACGTCTACCTGCGAGGCAACGTAGTCATGCCCGGCAGGCAGCACCCCCGTTTTTAACGGGCGACTTGAAATTCAGGAAAGACGAGGACTTCGGATATGCCTTCTTCCCCCTTGCGCATCGACAATCAGTACGACAAGGCGCTAGACATCTTTTCGTACGACATACCGTCCGGAGCCTCCCCGTCCAACCCCGCGACGCTGTATCCGACCTATACAAAAGTCGGATCGGTTCCGGCGAAAACCACGCAGACTTACCAGCCGGCGCAACCGGTGGAATACCTGGAATTTGCCAGACAGTCGGATGGGATGCCGTTGGCTTCCATCGTGACCCAGGCTTCGCCGGGGGCCAACGTTTTGGGCTCAGCCATCACCATCTCATCGGCGAACGAGACGGCAGCCAACGCCGCTTTCGCCTTCTACAAGTCCTACAAGGCCCTCCCCTACAGCCCGAATGCGCTTCAAGTCAACAACATCCTTATCAACCAGCAGAACCTTATGCAACAGAAGGTCCTGTTGAATAAATGGTTCGCCGATAACAAAACCGGCTTCGACTACTACAACTTTGCCTCAATCACGCACTGGGCAGAGAACGATGTACGTGCCTGGGTCGGGACCTATTACGCCTACAGCCCGCAACCCCCACAATCTTTTCTCCCGTTGGTCCTGCCGAAGACGCTGACTGGCCAGGTTATTCTCGCCGCAAACGGAACGGCGGAGTACCTTCCCGTCAGTTCGCTCAACCTTCCCGTTGGTTCGCTCAATGTCGGAGGCGGCGCCCACGCTTTCGGAACTGCGCTCCCGTTGACCTATTCGCGAGGCATTCTGACTTCGGCGCAGGCCACAGATGTTTCCGGAATGACCTTGTATACCGTTCTGCAGGACATGGTCCTTCACGGCGGCGATGAGGGTACGGTCGAACTGTTCATGACCGGAAAGTTGAACGGCAACGACATCATCGTTCAGCCGTATAAGGACCCCCAGCTCGCCTGGTGGATGTATTGCTACGATCTCGCTTATTCCGTTTACACCGCCCTCGACATATTGGAGAAGATACATACCGTCATTTCGCTGGCCGAAAAAGTTCCCGATCTCGTGGAGAAGATCGAATCCGGCGGACAGAAGCTGATCGACGCCATCAAGAGCGATTTCAGTAAGGCGTCCGACTGGATTTCCGACAAGTTTAGCGCCGCGGATGGCGACGCCGATCTGGTGAATGTTGACGTCGATGTGGACGTCGATGTGGATGTGGACGTGGATGTCGACGTGGACATCGATGTGGACACCGATGTAGATACGGACGTGGACACGGATGTGGATATAGATGTGGACGTGGATGTGGACGTGGATGTCGACATTGACGTGGATATTGATGTAGATGTGGACTTCATCGCCGTCATTGACGTGGACGTGGACATCGATGTGGATATCGATATCGATGTGGATACGGTGGTCGATACCGTGGTCGATACCGTAGTGGATACCGTTGTGGATACGGTTACCGATAATGTGGTGGACACCGACGTGGACACTGTGGACGACGTGGACATCGACACCGACGTTGCCGTGGACTCTTCGGCGCTGCTCGAACTGGTGAAAAGTGCCGGCGAGAGTCTCTGGGAAAACAAGGCTGAAATTCTCACCGAAATCCTGAAAGAGGCGGCCCCGACAGGCGCTATGGAAGGGGTGGGAAAACTGCTGGAGCTATGGTACGACAAGGCGAAGGAAGACTATTCGGATGAAGCTCCGCAAGAAGCCGCTCCTCTCGGGCTGCTGCTGAACTACATGGAAAATCCATCCGTCCCGATTCAAAATAGATGGAACACCTTCGGGATGTATGTTCAGCAGGGCGCGACCGCCGACCAGCAGAATCTGTTCGTGGCCGGGTTGATGGCGTTGGCGAACCCTACCGAAGATGCCGCCTTGAAGGCATGGGCATGGACTCCCGCCGATGCTTCGGCAGCCTTGAGTGCCATGACCGCCTTTACCGCTCAGGCCGATTGGAATAAGGCCTATCAGGCCCTGGGCGCTTATCAGTACAAGGGCAAGCCGCTTCCGCTCAAGGTGGGAGCTTCGGTCGCACTGAAATACATTGCCAAAATCCTCTGAGGAGAAGTCGGAAGAATATGGATCGGAACCAATACCCAACCTTCGAGGAGCATCAGAACTCATGGCAGGAGTTGGCGCGCGGCATCGCCTCCATGAGAAACCAGGTGCGCGAAATCGAGCCTGGAGAGATTGCACCCAATTCCCGCACCGGAGAACTCATCATCCTCGGCTCGGGAATCGAGACGGTTGGGTTCACCCTCGGAGACCGGGAGCTGATCGAGTCGGCCGACAAGGTTTTGTTCTGCGTTGCCGATCCGGCGACCATCGTCTGGTTGAAGCGACTCCGTCCGGACGCGCTCGACCTTTATGTCCTCTACGGCGAAGGTAAGCTCCGGTACATCACCTATATGCAGATGACCGAAGCCCAGCTCTACTGGGTGCGGCAGGGGCTTAAGGTGGTGGTCATCTTCTATGGGCATCCTGGGATTTTCGTTCTCTCCACCCATAGGGCCATCAAAATTGCCCGCCGTGAAGGCTACAAGGCAACCATGAAGGCCAGCGTAAGCGCGCTGGACACCTTGTGCGCCGACCTGGGTGTGGATCCTGCGCAGCCCGGCCTTCAGACCCACGAAGCCACCGACGCTCTGGTGCGGCATCGCATTCCCGATACCAGCCTGCACGTTGTCCTCTGGCAGGTCGGAGTCATTGGTGAACTGGGGTACCGTCGCCAGGGTTATTTGAACAGTCATTTCTCCTATTTCATCAGCTGGCTTCAGGGTATCTACGGAGATGATTACGAAGTTACGCACTATATCGGCTCGCGCTACCCAACCATTCCTCCCTTGATCGAGAAACATCGCCTGAGCGAACTGCACGACCCCGAACGTCAGGCAAAAATCACCGGGATCTCTACGTTTTATCTTCCGCCCCGCGACGTAAAGCCATCCAGCCTCGAGGTTATGAAACATCTTGGACTGATCCGCGAAGGACAAAGGCTGGTCACGCCGTCATCTCCTTTACGGGAGATCGGTTCGTACGGCCGCAGGGAAATGCAGGCTTTCGACGCGTTTAAGGCCTTCAAGATTCCATCGTCCTACACGTGGCAGGAAGAAACTGGCGCCAGCCGATTCTTGATCGAGCTCCGGCTTGAGCCTAAATTGCAGGAGCGATACCAGCAGGACCCGTTGGCACTGCTCTCCGAACCGCGTTTCGCCTATCTGACCGACAAAGAGAAGGCGATGCTCGGCTCGAGGGACTCCGGAACCATCCAGATTGCCTGCAAAGGGGCTTACCAGCGCTCGGTGGAGACCGAGCAGTTCATTGCGGAAATCCTCACCAGCAAGGAGTCGGCGCGCTCCCTTCTCGGTGCCCTGCGAGGAGCGCGCAATGGAGGCGCCTCGCGCCAATTTGATCATTGGCTAAAGCAGAAAGCCTTGCGGATCGACCGGCGCCAGATTAGCAAATCCATCGACTACATTCACCGCAACACGCTCTATCCATGGACTGGGGTTTATCTGGATGCGCAAAGAGAGCTTCTGCTTACGATTGTCGGGAACCGGCAGCGTCGGGCGGAGAGCATCGTTTACGTGAACCATGAGCGCATCCAACGGTTCTCTTGCGAAGAAGGGTGCCTCAAGTGGAAGGCCGGTCCTGGAAATCCCTATAACGGGTTCTTGCGGCCGATCGTGGATGTGAGCGGCAATCGGCGAATCATCGGAAAGATGTGGACGGACCAGGAACCGATTCCGGCACATAACAACGTTACGGCCGAGGAGATCGACCCGGATAGGGAGTCTCTGCTGGGCAAAGTGAAGAGGTTTTACCAGACCAACGACTTCACCCGAGTGTCAGGAGAATACGTCGTAAGAACCAGTGGAAAGTTCGCTGCAAACGTGGGCCGGTTCCGCATCGACGGCGGATTGGCCATCAACAACCAGGCGGTCGCAGCTTACCGCTTTGCGAACGGGGTGCTCTCCTGGTCCGGGGGCGACAGCAACTTCTATTCCGGAGAGGTCCGTTTCCTGCTGGATCCCATCCTTAACACGGTCGAATTATTCGGAACGGTGTCAGCCCAAAACGGACCAGGCAGCCTGAAGTGTTACGGCTCGTCCATTAGCGAAGGAAACGGGGAGTATTCCGGGCCCAAGTTGCCGCCATGGGCGGAAGCTCACCTCGCCGCGATCGTTCGCAAACATCGTGCGAGGGGTGGCATACTCCTGTGGCACAAGTGGGAAAAGCAGAATTACACCAGTATGGTGGTCAACAAAGTGATCTCAAAATTGAGCTAAAGGGGAATCAAAATGTCGGTGTCTGACACGATTGCGCAAGTGGGGCTGGTAAATCACGTTAACAGCATCGTTTCTGCAACCACACCGTCCACGCAGCCAGGCGCGGCCGGTGCTGCGTTTAAGAGCGGCAGCGTTACCACCTACAGCCCCGACGGAAGCCAGAAAGCGGCAGTCGGTTTCATCTCCTTTGCGAAGACGCAGTTTGCCAGTGACGGTTCCATCACGGGAGGCCAGATCTTCCATTCCTCGTCCACGCCAGAAGGCCAGCCTATTTCTTCCACCACAATTCAGTTGGGGCCAGGAGGCAAGCCGACCCAGGGCGAAATACAAATCAATAAGCGCCAAGGGTCCGGGGTCTTCAACGTCGTCAACGCGGACCTCTCTGCGGTGAAATGGACTGACGCCGGCAAGATCGGTTCCGGGGCAATTGGCTTGGCGACCAAGGATCCGGTTAGTGGATTAAGAACAACCTCGGGATCGATAGCCTTTCAGAACGAGAAGTTGACTTCCGGAGCCGTGACCCAGTATGCAGCCAAGGACGGTACCACCATCGAGTCCTCAACGGAACTCGATTTCACCGGAGTATCTCTTCTGGGCTCTAAGGTGAACGGTGGCCAAATGAAAGTAACCAGAAAGAGGGCGGACCAGTCCGTGTCCTCCAAGTCGCAAGTATCGTTTCTCGAGAACGGTCTGGGGCGGATAAAGCAGGTTCAAACCGCCAATCTGGCCACTGGTTCCAACCAGGTGACATCCAACGTTACCGCTGATTACAGCGGTATCAGTTATAACCCGCGCAACGAGATCGATTCCGGAGATATCAATATTGACGTCACTGGACCGGACAAGAGTCCATCGTCGCACGCGATCGTCTCCTTTGCGGGCGCGGTCCCGAAAACCGCCCAGACTTGGCGGTTCAAAGCTGGAGTCCTCGCCAATAAGACAGTGACCGATTACTCGAATGCGCAATTCGACAATCACAACCGCGTGGTAAACGGCAGTATCAAAGTGGATGTTTTCAACGCTGCCGAACAGCATATCGCCTCGACAGCAGTCACTTACGATAAGACCGGTGCGGTAACCAACAAGCAGACGCAGACTTTCCCGGTAGCGGCTACGGCCATCGCTCCCAAAACCTACCAGGCCGTTGCCGCATCATGGACTAAGCCTGCAGCACAGCCAAGTGCGGCGGTGCAGCCGAAGCCTAACGTCGCACCATCGGCGACCGCTTCAGCCACGGCCAGCTCCAGTACACTCCGCAGCGGCTCCTCAAGTTAAGAACATCTCGCGCAGCGACGGAACCCTGGAAGCGACCGTCGCCACCACCTCACAAAACGGTAAGCCAGTTTCAGCCGTGGTAACCCACTACGACAGCGACGGCAAGACCATAGTTAGCAGCTATCACGTCGACCTCACCAAAGTCGTGGTAGCGGCTGGCCAGAGCAAACCTTCGGGATCGGTCTCCCTGCAGGAATTTATGGCGGGAACCGTCCTGCACTCGGAGAGCGTGTTCAACTACTGATACCCGGTCATGCTTAAGTATGCTCAGGTAATTTCCTTTGCCACGGACCAATATCCGTTTGACCAAGTTCTGGCAGCGACGGTCTTCAAAGTTCCCAGGCTGGATAGCCTGCACGTTTACTGGGCAGGGCAGTCCGGAAAGAGCAAAGCGTCGTACGAGGACAACCTGGAGCTGCGACGCCTGATGCAAAACCTGCACGATGACTCCCCCTTCTACCAGCTCTACCATAAGTGGATCGCGGAGCTGATTGCCCCCAGGTTCGGTAAGCGGATCAGCTACTCGGCGCATCCAAAAATGCGCGTTCATCTGGCCGGAACCGGCAGTGTCAGCGAGTTTCACCGCGATGTAGACGTAACCGGACGCTCCGACCAAATCAATTGCTACCTTCCTTTCACGGATGTTTTCGATAGCAATACGTTGTGGTGCGAGAGCGCCTACAGGTTGGAGGACTATCGTCCGATTAATCTTAAGTATGGCCAGGCCCTGGTCTGGGATGGCGGATTTCTCAAGCACGGCACCTTTCGCAATGAAACCAGCCGGACGCGAGTCAGTTGCGATTTTCGTTTTAGCGTTCGGAATCAACAACGAGTACAGCCACCCTGGTCGGACATTCTCCTCGGCAGGATTTCGGAACCGAAAACCTAGATAGAGCCCAAGCACCAGCCGCCGTCGGGCCTGTTGAGGCTCGTAATCTGGAGGCCGAAAAAAGCTCCCCCTCGCCGTTTCTGTTCATCACGTGTTCTCATGCGAGCGCCGCCTACGGTCGTGTAGGATTATTCCCAGCTACGGGTTTCTCGCAGTGCTGAGTAGGAGCGGATTTTTGCCCGGGAGCGCCAGGAGAATGCTCCCGGAGTTTGCCGCAGTCGGCTGCCACATGCATTACCTGCCAAGTTGCCCAAGTCCGATGATGGGGGATGTTGCATGAACAACGTCACAGTCCAGTCTTCATCGAAGACATCGGTTACGGCGGCCCCTGATTCCGGTGTTGCACTCGGGCTCGGGCTTACCAACGAGTGCAATCTCTCCTGCGCGTTCTGCTACCGCGATCCAACGCGTACCGATCGGCTGACCCTGGATCAAGTGAAGTCAGTCATGGCATGCCTTCCCGTTCGGTCGGTAAATCTGGGCACCGGCGAGAACGGCATGCATCCGGATTTCAAGGCAATACTGCACTTCCTGCGCACGCAACCCATCAAGCTCACCATTACCTCAAACGGCCACAGCGTGGCGGTTTTGGACGATGGCGAACTGCGCGCTTTCCATGACATCGAGTTTTCTCTCGATTACCCCACGCAAGCGGAGCAGGATGCACAGCGCGGAGACGGCAATTGGGAACTGATCCACCAACAGGCAGAACGTTGTGTGCGGCTGGGCGTGCCCGTAACTATCGTCGCCGTCATGATGAGGGCCAACTATTTGCGCCTGGTCGAGGTCGCGCGAGTGGCCAAAAAGTTTGACGCTCCCTTGCGCATCAATGTGTACCAGTCCGTGCAATCCGACATCTATGCGCTGACCTATCAAGAGTATTGGGAGGGGTTCCGCCGCCTCTTTGCAGAAACTGACGTGATCGCGATTGGCGAGCCACTGGTTCGAGCGATGGCGGGCGCTTCCGCCGCTCGGAGGAGGATGCGGTGTGAGCACCGTGCGGATTACGCCGCGCGCTACCGCGCAGCCTTGCGTTTATTGGCCAGGATCGGGCGGGCCGCTGTCAGATTTGATCACGATGGGGCTCGACATCCTAGACTCTGCGCCCTTCGAACAGGCTCGTACGCTTCCGGAGGCGTGCCAGCCTTGCGAGTTCCGGGACTCATGCCATGGCGGATGTGCCGGACGACGACGCCTTCAGGGCGCGCTGTCGCAGCCTGATTTCTATTGTCCGATCGTTCGCGGGGAACGGCCGAGCCTCGAAGTCCGCATGGCCGCTACCCGCGACCTGCCCAAGATGAGCAGTTCCTGCACTACCGTAGTAATGGCCAGATAGGGTAATGGCGATTTCGAAAATCACCGACTCGGAGATAGCGTCGTCTTTGCTTTCTTTCGCGTTCTTGATCTGGCGACAAAGACAAGGAAAACACCAAAGACGCACAACAGCGCGAGGATGTCTCGGTCATCCTTTAGCCTTCCGTCGAAGCTGCACAAAGCTGCGTCCTCAGGATGTCTTGGGTCGTAGTAGATCTTCACAGTCTCTCCGACGGCAAGACTGTCGTGATCACAATTCACTGTCCCAACATGCCACGCACTGAAGGACTGCGCGGCGACCGTATAATTGAACTCATATCGGTTGTGGTTTTGCGGTTCGTGTGCAGTCACAACACCGAGCGTCGTTTGCTCCCGTGCTGCGGCGAGACGATGCTGAATGTACTGCGTTCCGTAAAAACAGAACGGCAAGGCGACTCCAACCGCAAAAACAAACAGAAAGCCGCCATACCTTTGCGTGTTCCTGAACATTATGGTCGTCGCTGGGAGCTTATCCCAATGAGCGATGCCTGTCGATCTACGGGCCGATTACCTAATCCGAAGGGGAAGTTCGCCTCGTACTCGCCGCTTATTTCGCCTCCATCCAAGTGTTTGATCCCGCCAGCTTGACAGCCACATTCGTGAACCAAAGGTGGAACGGGCCTCCGTCGGCGGTGCCGCGGTGTTCCGTTGAGATAAGGAGAGGACCAGCCTTTTTGTAGCCCGCCCACGTTGCGATCACAACGCTGGGCTTCTTCGGCCCCCCGCGATCATAGCGGAATTGTTCGACTCGACCGTCGGTACCGACGTAGAGCGTCCAGGTGTCACCCGGCGTATAGCCGCCACCGGGAGGATACTTCACCACGACCTTGTCCGCGGAGCCCTTGCCCAACGGCATTTTCTGCATACCTTCATCGGTCACCGTGGCGCTGGTGTCCCAGTAAGCATGGAAAGGGAAGACCAGCCAATAGTTGTCATTTGCGAAGCCCGGATCGATGTCGTCCTTCACGTTCGCCGGCTGGCTGCTGAGCTGAGAGCGCAGATACGTAACCTTCACCGGCTTGCCATCTTTGTCTTTTCCCTCGTAGGTGACTTGGCCGGTCTTGGGCTCCCACGTCCACGTTCTAGAAACATTGACGCCAGGGAACGATACGTTCCAGGTGTAGCGGATCGCGTCGATCTGCTCGAACGACTGGAGGCCGTAAGTGTCGGCAAGCTTTTGAACGATTGGCGGGCGCTGCTGCGCCCAGGAAGTTGTAGCAAGGGCCAGCATCCCGAAAGCCAGAACACACGTTATCGTTACACGGCGCGAATCTGTCACGGAGATTGCTCCTCGATGAATTCAACACACGCGATGTAGGATGACGGGCAATAGCTTCGGGATACAGAAAACAAATTTGCACAGCATCCTCTTCCTACGGTACCCATCCACGGCTTTGGAAAACGGGAAGCTTATTTCTTCCCTCTCGGTTCGTTCCTCGCTCGATTCTTGATCCGTATCGGCGTGCCCACAAACCCAAACGCTGCGCGAATCTGGTTCTCCAGAAACCGCTCATACGAGAAGTGCAGCTTGACCGCGCGGTCGGTGAACAGGATGAACGTGGGTGGCGACACGCCTGCCTGCGTCATGTACAGAATCTTGACGCGCTTGGCCATCGGGACTGACGCTCGCTCAAAATCCACCTTCGCGAGGAAGCGGTTCATCTCGCCCGTACCGATGCGCTTGCGGCGCTCGCCCGCCACCAACTCCAGCGTGGAAAAAACCTTGTCGAGATTGCGTCCCGAGGTCGCCGAGATAAACAAGATGGGCGCATACGACAGAAACTTCAAATGCCGCCGGACCTGCTCCTCGTAAATGCTGCGGTCGGCGGGAGGCTTGCCGTCGGTTCGCTTATCAGTCACCAAATCCCACTTGTTGATGACGATGATGACCGAGCGTCCGCTCTCGTGCGCGTAACCGGCAATGGTCGCGTCACCTGCCGTCACTCCTTCGGTTGCGTCGATCAAGATCAGCGCAACGTCGGCGCCTTCCAGATGTTTGCGCGCCATCACCACGGAAAGCTTCTCCGCCATCAGTTCGGTCTTGCCTTTGCGCCGAATGCCCGCCGTATCGATAAAGCGGTATTCCTGGCCGTCGCGCTCGATCAACTCGTCCACGGCGTCGCGCGTGGTGCCGGCAATCGGCGAAACAATCGCGCGCGACGTTCCGGTCAGCGCGTTCAGCAGGGTGGATTTGCCGACATTGGGGCGGCCGATGATGGCGACGCGGGTCTCGCGTGGAAGTTCTGACTCTCCTTCTTGCCCGTCAGCTTCCTCTGTCATCCCGACCGAGGCCTTAAGGCCGAGTGGAGGGGCCTGCTGTTCTCCAGTTTGCGTCGAGCTTGAACCCTCCTGCTCCGGCATCACGCTCAACACGTGCTCCAGCAGTTCCGCAATGCCGTTGCCGTTCTCTGCCGAAATCGGAAATAGCTCCTTGATTCCGAGGCTCCGAAACTCCTCGGCGTAAGGCTCCAGTTGCGGCGTATCGGCCTTGTTGACGGCCAGCAGTAGCGGCTTACCGGTGCGCAGCAACAGGCGCGCGAGGTCAATATCAGGAGATGCCAACTCCGTGCGCCCATCCACTACCAGGACGATTACGTCAGCCTCTTCCAGCGCCACCCGCGCCTGCCGAAAAATCTCCGAGGGAATCAACTGCGCATCGTCGGGAACGATGCCGCCAGTGTCGACCACGCGAAACTTCTTGCCAATCCATTCCACATCGCCGTAAATGCGGTCGCGCGTGATGCCGGGCTCGTCGCCCACGATGGCGCGGCGCGAGCCGACCAGCCGGTTAAAAAGCGTGGACTTCCCCACATTCGGGCGACCCACAATGGCCAGCGTGCCGACGCGGGCCGGTTCGCCCGGCTCAGCAGTCCGGCTGGACTCAAATTGCATGCGACGATTCACGAAGACTCTTTCCGCGGCGATGGCCCGACAGCGAGCGCCCCTAGCGGCTATTATAGGGACAAGACTCCTCGCGTCGTGTCCTCCAAACCACAATCCGCCGCACTGGCCGCGCGTCTGCCGTCGCTATACCAGTTTTTCGGACCGGGCGGCGTATTGGCGCGCACGCATCCGGCTTACGAGTTCCGTCGCGGGCAGCTTCAGATGGCCGAAGCGGTCGAACTCGCGCTCACCGAGCGCCGTCATCTGATCGTCGAGGCCGGCACGGGCACCGGCAAGACACTGGCGTACCTGCTGCCGGTAATCCGTTCAGGTAAGCGCGTCATCATCTCAACCGGCACCAAGACTTTGCAGGAGCAGCTCTACTTCAAAGATGTTCCCTTCCTGCAGGAGCATCTTGGCGAGTTGCGCGTTTGCTACATGAAGGGCCGCGGTAATTATCTGTGCCGCAAAAAACTTTACGACCTCACCGACCAACCCGTGCTGAATGGGCTGGAAGAGATCAACCAGTTCCGCATCATCAGCGACTGGGAGCGAACCACCGAAACCGGCGACCGCACCGAGCTGGCCGACCTGCCCGAGAATAGCCACCTGTGGCCGAAGCTGGACGCGCGCACCGACCGCTGCATCGGCGCGCAGTGCCAGCAATTTGATCGCTGCTTCATCACCGAGATGCGCCGGCGAGCCGCCGAGAGCGACATCATCATCGTCAACCATCATCTGTTCTGCGCCGACCTGGCAATCAAAGCCGCCAAAGAGCACGCGCCCGACGCCGGAGTTTTGCCCGACGCAGGCATCGTCGTCTTCGATGAAGCTCACGAGTTGGAAGACGTGGCCACCAACTACTTCGGCGTCACGGTTTCTAACCTTCGTGTGGATGAGTTGCTTCGCGATGTTGAGCACACCTTGCGACGCGCGGATGTGCCCATCACGGAAGTGATGCCGGCGTGTGGCCAGGTGCGTGACCAGTCGCAGCTTTTCTTCTCGCTGCTGCCTCCAGGCGAGGGTCGCTTTGCCTTCGAGAATCGTCCGGAATTTCTGGAAGAAAACGGCGACGAGTATCTCGGTTTGCAGAATGCGCTGACGCATCTTTACACCGAGCTGCAGGCCGTCCCCAACAAGCCTGACGAAATTCATGCGCTGGCCCGCCGGGTGGAAGAGTTGAAGGTCAACTTGGGCTTCATCCTGGAAGCCGAGCAGCGCAATACTGTGTTTTGGATCGACCGTCGCGGCGGTAGCCGGGGTGGCCGCAGCGTCCAGCAAAACGTCTTCCTGCAGGCCACGCCGATCACGGTATCCGACATCCTGCGAACGACGCTGTTTGAGCACCTTGACTCGGCGGTGCTTACCTCGGCGACCTTGGCGGTTGACTCAAGTTTCGAGTTCGTCCGCAACCGGGTTGGCATCGACGACGCTCGCGAGTTAGTGGTGCAATCGCACTTCGACTACCAGAGCCAGGCGCTGCTGTACGTGCCGCCCGATCTGCCGGACCCGCGCGAGCCGCAGTTTGTCGACCGCGCGTCGCTGCGCGTGAAGCAGTTGCTGCAGATCACGCGTGGACGTGCGTTCTGTCTGTTCACCAGCTACGCGCTGATGCATCAGCTTCACGAGCGACTGTTGGGTGACTTGGAATTTCCCATGCTGTTGCAGGGCAGCGCGCCCAAGAATGTGCTGCTGGAAGAGTTCCGCCTCACACCAAATTGCGTCCTGTTTGCGACCTCGTCGTTCTGGCAGGGAGTCGACGTACAGGGCGAGCAACTCAGCTGCGTCATCATCGACAGGCTGCCCTTCGCGGTACCGAACGATCCCGTAGTAGCCGCGCGTATCAGGGCCATTGATGAAGAGGGCGGGAACGCCTTCTTCCAGTACCAGGTTCCCAGCGCTGCTCTTTCGCTGAAGCAGGGTTTTGGCAGGCTGATCCGCTCGCTGCACGACCGTGGCCTGCTGTGCCTGCTCGACAACCGCATCCTGAAGAAGCAGTACGGCCGCGTCTTCCTCGACAGCCTGCCAAGGTACGGGCGCACGACGGACATCAAGGTAGTGGAAAGCTTCTTCCGGCACCTGCCCGAGCTCGGGTAGTTACGCAGGCTGTGGTCCAATTCGAGACGCGAATCATGTCGCACACCGCCCCTTTTCTACTGTTGGTACATAGGCCGGTCTTTTGCTAGCTTAGGTTCCCTCTCCCGCGTTGGCGCTGTTCAATGCCTTTGAGTTCCACTATCCAACTGTCCAGAATCCGGCTAGGCTCATCAACGGCCTCAGCCCGCTTCTCTTCGTTGAGCCGGTGCACCGAGACGCAGGCCGCCACGCAACAAGCTGCCGCCACGACGATCAGTCCTCCCATACCGATGTTCCTAAAGCCCACTAAACCGATCATCACTAATGTCAACAACGCACAGCCAAAGGTAAGCCCAACTATGCCCACCAAGGTGTCGAGCAGGCGAACTGGTGATTTCTGGAGGCGGGTACACCAGTAGGCGTGAGGAAGCAGGGTTGACGGGTCAAGTGGCCGCTTATAGCCTTCGGGCGTCAGCCATTCCTCATAAGTCCCAGCGCACCCCTTGTAGGGGCACTTGCGCATTCCGTTCGATCTAAGACCCAATTCGGCCAGATGAGAACGAAGCACGTCAGGAGACATTGTGAGCCTCCTTTCGCCGACCTAGCGCACTATAGAGTCCTAGCCAAATGGCCGGTCACTTTCGGGGTTAAAATGAATATCGGCAGTCCGTTTGGACTGTACTTTCATACCGGAGTCTTAATTATTCTATGCTTAAAGAGCAAGTTGGTCCCATTCTCGGAGAACTAAACAGCAAGAGCGCAGTCGTTGAACTGAACGACCGAGATCAGCAGCGTGTTCTCGAGCTGATTGCCGAGTTGAAGGCAATCTTTGACGCTTACCCCAAGAAGTAGGGCTCTATAAAATGGGGCTGGCATCTTTCTGTGCCGGCCCCAGTCTCCCCTAATCATTTTGCTACGATTTACTCGTATGGCTTATGACTACTACGAAGTCGAGTATCATTTGACGCCAGCAGGATGGGTTGCTGGCTCAGTCTCGGACATGGGAAAAACCGAGGAAGATGTCAAACCGCCGCCTGACCGCGTGGAAACTTGGCGATGTCAGGTGAAACAGAGCTCGGGCTGGTCACCTGAGGACAGAACTTGGCAGCTCATTTGGACTCATCCGTCAATGCGCGCGCCTGAACGCGATGCACTTAGGCGTTCTTTTCCCGCACCAGGCAGAGAGTTTCCTCCGAACTGAGACACTACCAACGCTAGCCAGCGCGTCTGGGCTACAAACACGCTAAAATAGTAACTTCGCTGTAACTCGCCTATTTGCGCTGTTGCGGCCGGAGCTCATGTTCGAAGTAACTGTTGAAGACACTTTTTCCGCGGGCCACTATCTGCGCAACTATCGCGGCAAGTGCGAGAAGCCCCACGGACACAACTATCGCGTCCGCGTCACCCTCAGCGGCGAGACCCTGGACCATGCCGGCCTGCTGCTCGATTTCAAGGACCTGAAGGACGTTCTGCGCCCGGTGATGAACTATCTCGACCACCAGATGATGAATGAGTTGGAGCCCTTCACCACCATCAATCCTTCGGCGGAGAACCTGGCCAAGTATTTTTACGACGAGACCAACTCACGCCTGAAGCAGGGCACCGATGGGCGGGTCCGGGTCAAGGACGTCACCATCTGGGAGACGGACACAACGACGGCGCGCTACAGCGAATAGTCGGGGTAAAGCCCTTAATTTAGTTATAGCGGGTATCGGCACGGCTGAACAGACTATGGGGAAAGTCAAAACAGCAGAGTCCTCGCGGGCTAAAGCCCGCTCGGGATGACAAAAAAAGAGCTTATCGGCACGACTGAAGTCGTGCCCTGACACAGAACGCCCGTAAGCTAAGCTTTTCAGCAGCCTGTAAAGCTGTGCCCCTGCAAAGCAAGTCGGGTCACGGTTGCCGCGATGCCAGCCATGCAGATCATCGAGATTTACAAATCGCTGCAAGGAGAATCCTCCTACACGGGGCTGCCTTGTGTGTTCGTGCGCCTGGCGGGATGCAATCTGCGCTGCAGTTGGTGCGACAGCGAGTACACCTTCAAAGGCGGCCAGCGTATGAGCCTCGAGGAGGTGGAAGCCGAAGTGCAGCGTCTCTCGCCTGACGGTGGTCTGGTGGAGATCACTGGCGGCGAGCCTCTGCTACAGGAACGCGAAGCGGTCGCGCTGATGGAACGGCTCCTTCCGCGATACACCGTGCTGCTTGAGACCAGCGGCGAACGTCCGTTGGACGGCGTACCGGCGGGCGTAGTCAAGATTGTGGATGTAAAGTGCCCGGACTCCGGCGAGGGCGACACATTCCGCACCGAAAACCTTGGCGCGTTGGGGCGTCAGGATGAAGTGAAGTTTGTCATCGCCAGCCGCCGGGACTACGAGTTCGCACGCGATTTCATCGGCCAGCATGCGCTGAACTCGCGAGTCGGAGCGGTGATTCTGTCTCCGGCGTTTCGCAAAGACGCAGCCGGTAGCCGGGATGTCTCCCATTGTCTGGTTGACCCGCAGCATCTTGCCGAATGGATGCTGGCCGATGGACTGGACGCGCGCCTGGGACTGCAGATTCACAAGTTCATCTGGGAGCCGTCGCTGAAGGGTGTGTAAGGCGGTCCCGACAATCCCAAAAAACGCGGCCATGATGCAGCCTAGCCAAACAACTCGCGTGGTGGTCTCCCTCAGCGGCGGCATGGACTCGGCTGTCTGCGCGGCCTTGGCTGTCCGCGACTTCGGGGCCGCCGCGACCGCCGCGCTTCATGTCAGCTACGGCCAACGTACGGAAGCCCGGGAGCAGGCTTCATTCCAGGCGATTTGCGACCGGCTGGGGATCCGGCGGCGGCTCAGCGTTCGTAACCCAGTCTTCCGTGCGATTGGAGGGTCGGCCCTGACCGACGAGGCAATCTCGATTCCCGACGCGGGCCCCGAAATTGGCGCACACATCCCGGTTACCTACGTTCCCTTTCGCAACTCGCATTTTTTGTCGGCCGCAGTGAGTTGGGCCGAGGTCCTGGGCGCGACGCGCATCTATATTGGGGCGGTGGAGCAGGACAGCTCTGGCTACCCAGATTGTCGTCCTGAGTTCTACCGGGCCTTCAATGAAGTCATCCGGACGGGCACCAAAGAGGGCACAATTCGTGTGGAAACGCCTTTAATTGCGCTCCGAAAGGGCGAGATTGTGACGCTTGGCCTTGAATTGCAAGCTCCCTTCGATTTAACTTGGTCATGCTACGGTGCGGAAGATCGGGCCTGCGGCACTTGCGAGAGTTGCATCCTACGGCTGAAGGCGTTCGCAGCCGCCGGAGCGGTCGATCCTATTCCCTATGCGTTGCAGAACCTGACCTAGTTCAAGCTTCTTTTATTGCTGTAATCGTCATCATTCCGTTTCATGCGTTGGAGGAAAAATGAACAGATATATTTCTCGCGTCCTGTTGCTGACTCTGCTGCTGGGGGTATGTACCGCTCCGGTTTGGGCGCAGTACACGGGCAGCGTTAAGGGCGTGGCCAAGGATGTCAGTGGCAAGCCAATCGCGGGCGCTACGGTGGAGCTCGACAATCTCGAAACCGGGAGGAAGACCACCCTCAAGACCAATGCCAAAGGCGAATATTTTTCGATAGGCATCGCTCCCGGGACCTACACCTTCAACCTGATGCAGGACGGCAAGGTCATCGATTTCTACGACAAAGTGCCCGTCCAGGCCGGGGCCGAGCGGGAAGTCAATTTCGACATGGCCAAAGAAAAAGCCCAGGCCGCGCAAAAGGCCGGCATCTCTGAGGAGCAGCAGAAGCAGATCGCGGAGACCCAGAAGAAAAACGAAACCATCAAGGGCCTGAACGCGCAACTGACTCAGGCCCGGACACTGGAAGCTGCCGGCAATTACGACGAGGCCATCACCATTCTGCAGCAGGCTGCTCAAACCGATCCCAACCAGGACGTGACCTGGGCCAATCTGGGCCAGGCGCAGCTGGGTGCCAAGAAGTATCCTGACGCTGTGGAGTCTTATCAAAAGGCGATTGCCATCAAATCGACCGGCACCTATCACTCCGGACTGGCCGACGCTTACGCCCGCTCGGGTCAAACCGAGAAGGCGGTGCAGGAGTGGGCCACCGCAGCGCAGATTGATCCCGCCAATGCCGGGTCCTATTACTTCAACGAAGGCGCAGTGCTGACCAACACCGGCAAGGTGGACGAAGCCATTGCTGCCTTCGACAAGGCGTTGCAGGCCGATCCTACCCGCGCCGATGCCTACTACTGGAAGGGCGTCGATTTGATGGGCAAAGCCACCACCAAGGGCGACAAAATGGTTGCACCTGACGGCACAGCCGAAGCTTTCAACAAGTATCTGGAATTGGCGCCTAACGGAAAGTATGCCGATCCGGCCAAGCAGATGCTGGCTAGCATCGGCGCCACTGTCGAAACCGGGTACGGAAAGGCCAAGACAACGACCCCCAAGAAGAAGCCGAATAACTAAGAAGCAGAATAACTAAGAAGCAGTTCGACTGGGCAAGGGCGGCCGCGTGCCGCCCTTTGCTTTGAGCGCTCGCTTCGTGCACGGTTAGATCTCGATAAAAGCCACGCAGCAGGGCCCTTAGGCCACTAGCGTGGCCTCATCATTTGCATGAGAATCGCGCTCCGGTAAAATCCGCCTAGCACTCATGAGCTCATCCGAACCCAAGCTCCTGTCGTTCGCCGAAGCGAGGCAGACTGTCGAGCAATACGCTCACACGCTCTCTCCTACTGAGCCAGAGATGCTCTCGCTGCTTGACGCGCTGGGGCTGGTGCTTGCCGAAGACCTCCGCGCGGACCGCGATTTTCCGCCTTTTCCTCGTTCCACGCGCGACGGTTATGCGGTGCGGGCTGCCGACGTCTCCGCAACCCCTGCGACCCTGCGTTGCGTCGGCGAGATCAGGGCCGGAGCCAGCACCGAACAAAGCGCCATCAAAATCGCAACCGGGGAAGCTGCTGAAATCATGACCGGCGCTCCCGTACCCGACGGCGCCGATGCCGTTGTTATGGTTGAATATACCCAGCAAGCCGCAGAGAAGGTGAGCGTTCATCGTGCGGTGCGAGCGGGCGAGAACATCGTTCCTGCCGGAGCCGAAGCGCGCCAGGGTTCGACCATGGTCTCGCGCGGAACTCGCGTGAACCACGCTATCGTGGCTGTCGCCGCTGCCGTGGGACGCGCGGAACTTGCGGCCTATCGCCGCCCCCGAGTCGCTATCCTCGCTACCGGTGACGAACTCGTGGATATCAATCTGCCGCCCGGCCCCAACGAAATTCGCAACTCCAACAGCTACTCGCTGGCCGCACAGGTTTACGCGGCTGGTGGCGAGCCCGTGATTCTTCCGGTCGCACCCGATCAGGCCGATGAGTTGGCGCTGCTGCTGCGCAAGGGCTTCGAGGCGGACCTGCTGGTAATCAGCGGCGGAGTTTCGATGGGCAGGTACGACCTGGTCGAACCGGTCCTGGCCTCGTTCGACGCTCGATTTCTGTTCACCGGAGTTCGCATGCAGCCGGGCAAGCCGGTCGTCTTTGGCGAAGCGGCCCTGCATGGCCGCACCGTCCCGTTTTTTGGGCTGCCCGGAAATCCGGTCTCGACGATGGTCACGTTCCAACTTTTTGCTTGCCCATTGCTCGAAGCGCTCTCCGGCTCCAAGCCGCAGCCGTTGCCCTTCGCGCAGGCCGGTCTGAAGGCGGAGTTCACGACTAAAACAGGGCTGACGCGTTTCCTGCCGGCCCAGTTGGGCGGCACGCATGAACGGCCCGAGGTGGAACTGGTGCGCTGGCAGGGTTCAGGAGATCTGATGGCTGTCGCTCGCTCGAACTGCTACATTGTGGTACCCCCGGATCGCGAGCGCTTCGCCGCCGGCGAAATGATGACGATCTTGTTGTTCTGATTCGACTGCTACATGGGCCTGTGGTCCACGCATAGAAGTGAAAATTAACCACGGAGGCACGGAGATTACGCAGAAAGCTCGACAGAAACCAAAAACTCCGTGTCCTCCGTGTCTCCGTGGTAAATGATTTTCGACGAGGCCATGGCAAAACGAAAGGACAAGCCGAAGAAGCTCTCGCACTATGATGCCGCCGGACGCGCGTCGATGGTCGACGTCTCCGCGAAATCGCCCACCCCGCGCGAAGCCGAGGCGCGCGCCTTCGTCGCCATGGGCCGCGCGGTGATGCGCGCTCTGCCGCAAAATCCCAAAGGCGATCCGCTGGAAGTCGCCCGCGTGGCCGGTATGATGGCCGCCAAGCGCACCGCCGAACTCATCCCCATGTGCCACCCGGTTCCGCTCAGCAAGGTCGACGTCGCCATCGAAGTGAAGAAAAACGGAGTCGCCATCCGCTCGCTCGCCCGCACCACTGCCGTCACCGGTGTCGAAATGGAAGCCCTGGTCGCGGCGTCGGTGGCGGCGCTTACGGTTTACGACATGTGCAAGGCGCTGGACAAAGGCATCGAGATTCGCGAGATTGTGCTGCTGCGAAAGTCAGGCGGCAAGAGCGGCGACTATCGGCGCGACAAGTCCAAATAATTGCTGCGAGGATCCGAGCTGCCGCAGCCTAAGATCAGGAGGCGAATTGGTCCTTTGCGGGCCAGCTTCAACTCGCATAAACTTAGCCCGTGATTTCACTGTCGGCTTGGCATGTGCTTTCGACATCTTGGGGCGCATGGGTTCCATCGGGTTTTGGCTCACATCCACCAATACATCGAGCGCTGTCGGGCATGATCCTTTTGCCCACCTAAGTTGTATCCAATTTCATAGAAACATGTCGCAAAGATATGCATAGTCCATCGGATAGTTGCTCCATTGAAAGGACTTAGAATGGCAATAAAGTTGCACTACTACCTACAGCCCTCTCGCAGGGCGTTGCTATTGGGGTGATCTCAAATCAGAGACAAGACAGGTTTCACCAACTGTGTTTCACGCATTTAGGGGCCCAGTTCTACAGTCTTAGACATATTGACCAGTCAGTTTTTTTGGACTTAGGAGGTCCAAAACAATGCGCATCGTTTCGCTGGTTTTGCTCACCATCTGCTGCCTAATGCTGGTTGTTGCTCCAGCTATGGCCGACACCCTGTATAACAACGGTCCCTACAACGGCACCACGGATGCTTGGACCATTAACTTTGGCTTTTCGGTCAGCGACTCATTCACGGTCCCGGCCGGTTCCAGCATTCAAGGCCTGGCGTTTCGTTTACTGGGATGCCTCGTCGTCCGACCTCCTGACCACCGTTGATTTTGCGGTCGGAAGCACTTCGTTCGGCGGCACACCCCAGACCCTTACCGGCGTCACGAACACCTTCCTGGGAACTAACCAGTTTGGTTACAATCTGTATGACGCTTGGTATAACATCATGGACATGCCAGCACCCGGCGGCGGAATGGGCTGGGGCACACTGTCCAATGCTTGCTCGACCTCTGGCTGCTCGGTTAGCAACCCGATTTACTGGGATGAAAACAGCGGCCCGTCGACGGCCTACGAGAACACCATTGGCTCGATTCCTTCGGAAGCTTTCACGCTGACCGGCACGCCCGGTACCGGCACTGGCACGGGTACCGGCACCGGCACGACTCCTGAGCCCGGCAGCGTCATGCTGTTCGGTTCCGGCATCCTCGGTCTGGCTGGTGTTCTGCGACGCAAGCTGACCCGCTAATTAATATCTGACCCTTCCCCAGGTCTTTAAGCAGAAGCCGGAGCCTAGAGCTCCGGCTTCTGGAATCCTCCCTGACCTACTTCGCCTTGAAAGCTTCTTTCCCGCCGGTGTCTTGTCTCGCAGGGTGAATCCGTCGGAGTCGACGCACTTGCCGTTTTCTCCGCCAGCGGGAAGCCGCTCTGGAGCAGTCATCCCTTTCACGCCCTCGGGGAGAGGACAGAAATGTTATTGAGAGGGTAACTCACAAAATGTCACGGTCGAGTTTCGCAGTGGATACCGCTTGATTCCTGGTCGTTCTGTTGCATTAGCGCTTCGTGCAACACCATCCGGGGATCGCGGATGGAGTGAGGAAGACTTTTTGGCAGGACCTGAAGCCACAGCTGTGCCATCTCGTCGCTAGCACGAGGTCCCGTCTCGACGCGCTTAGGTGGATGATTAAGGTTTGCCAGATTGTCATTCGAGTTGTCATACACATAGCGCATCGAGACCACCGTTCCCCTCGGCAGAGGCACAGGTTGGGCATAGCGATACACTGCCTGCCAGTTTAGGTCCCAACGCGGAATGTGAATCAGGGTCTTCTTGGTTCCGTCTGGAAGCGTCGCCATAGCTTTGAGGTCCTTGCCGAGATAGTGAGCGTGAGGATAAATCGCAAGCAAGCTTACATCGAGCGGCAAGGTGAAGTCGTCGGTTACTACAAAGTTCGCGTCGCCGGCTGGTATGTCGAGGCGCGAATCACACGTCAGTTCCAACAGCATGGGATGTTTTGTGGCGGGCTTTTCCGTGAAATAAATTCCGATGCTCGGCTGTACGATCTCCGGTTTACCAGATGGCCGCAGATGGGTATTAAGCACAAGATCAGTATCTTTATCGAGACGAAACGCCATTCCGTCGGGTTCGACGTGTGGAACCGAGCCGGGCTTCCAGAATATAAAATGGCTATTGTTGGGACCAAACGGCTCCATTCCAATCGATCCAATTCTGAAATCAATTCCGCCGAAACCAGAACCTGGCTGGCTTTCTCTCTTGCGGGATAGCTCGAAGTGATCGACCAGGACGTTGGCGTGGTGCAACAGGCGCTTGTCGCCCGGTCGTATCTCGATCGCCTTCACCCAACGGCTTTCGTTAATCGGGACCGGCAGAATGAAATTCCAAAATATGTCGGTTCCGGTCGCTGACAGCGTAAAGGGTTTCGCCACTTTGACAATGAGGTCGGGTTCGCCCAGTTGCCATCCGGGCACAAACTGCGGCGCAGGCGGCAAATCCGCCGGCCGTCCTTGTACCATGCCTTGATCAACCCACTTCCTAATAAGGGCGATTTGCCGGTCGCTAAGGCGCCGCTCGTCGGCGAACTTCAACGGCTGCGGGGCTGGCGGCCAAGGCGGCATGAAGCGCATTAGGGTCACGGCGGCGATCTGGCGTCCGTGCTTCTTGACGTCCTCGTAGTTGAGAAGCGGGAACGGGCCCGCCTCACCCGGCCGATGGCAAGGTGCACAGTTGTGAAAGATGATAGGAGCGATGTCGCGATTGAACGTGACCTTTTGTTGGCTCCCCGTGACGCCCGGCACAGGCTGAGTCTGGTTGGCCGGCACCTGTGCCGCGGAACCATTTGGCGAGCGACCCGCAAAAGCGAAGCTGCCCATTGCCACGGCCGCAAGGGAAAGCGTCAATCCTCCCAATGTCTTGATAGCCCGCCAGCCACTCATCTGAGATCCTCTACTTTGGAGTTTTCTTGACGATGTTCAGTTCCGCGATCTGACCGTTGGGACTTTTCACCAGCAGGACCTTGCCGTTTAGTTTGGCCGGAAATTCTTTGTTGGGCGCCCAATCAATAAACATTGCGGCGGGGCCGCTGGCATGGCAAGCATAAAGCGTCTCGCCCATGCGCATGGAAATCTTGTAATTGTCCGTGCCCTCCATATGCTGGGCGTTAGCGGCGACCCGTTCGATCGAGACAACTCTCGCCATCTGATAGCCTTCGTCCGCGCTTTGGGCATGGGCGAGCATCATGGACATGGTTATGCAGGATGCTACGGCCATCCAGCATGTCTTCATCTTCATTCGGCGTTCCTCCCTGATGGTCGAAAGAGAGTATAGACCGTGCGGGGCTTGAGTAGGGAGGCCGTAATCTTGCTGCCTCGGGGGTCAACCACAATATCAATCACCGCTGGCTTCGGGTTTCGTACTGAAGGCCGGCGCTGAAATGCAATTACTCCCATTAGGCTGTCTCGAAATGTCTTTTTCTTTCTCCAAACGCAGAACTTCAACGCCGACGTTATCCAGCAGCTCGCGCTTCATGCGCTGAAACTGCGCCATATATTTTCCAACCTTGGCGGCAATTTCCGGGAGCTTCCTGGGTCCAAAAACTACGAGGGCAAGCAGTAATATAAACAATACATCCGGCATTTTCTCGAGACCTCGATGTCGATCACCCTCTTGCACCGTGCAATGGATCACCCATTTACAATTTCTTTATCTTCGGTCGGCGGCGGCGCACTATGGTCTTTCTCTCTCATCGAGTCTTTGAAACTTCGGATGCCATCGCCAAGTCCCTTTCCAAGTTCCGGTAGCTTTCTCGGTCCGAATACCAGCAGAGCTATAAACAGAACTACCAGTAGATGCATGGGCTGGAACAAACCTTCAAACATAGAACCTCCTCTAGAGCGACCCTGAGGTCAATGAAGGACAGGGTTTGGGTTTTGCCGGACGACGCTGAGCATCCTGGCTTTCCATAACCCTGCCCATGGGTTGAGACGGAGACACGTTCTGTAGCCAGCACCGCGTCGCCGGATTGTTACTGTAATCCGGACGTTCACAATTGGCGGCTGGCTTTATCAGCTTCAACGGCAAGCTGACCGAGTACTGTAAAGAACTCGTTGGACTGGCCGGTGAAAAGCCCGTCAGCGGTCAAACCTTTCACCGCTGCGACGGCTCCGCCAAACTGATCGGAGGTGGGACGAATCACCGCACACTTGGGGAGATTCGAACTAATGAACTCGCTCGGAACCGGAAAGATCAGATTGGTTTGAAATAGCGGTCCCAATAGATTGAAATTCGGGAACGTCAAGCCATTGTCCGTCACCGGCACCGGCGACCCTGTGTAAGAGAAAGGCGGCCCCTGAACTGCATTGCCGGCAAAGTCCACCCATTCCAGGAAGTGGGCGATTTCGTCTCCCCCTATGCTGAGCGTGATTTTGAGAACTTCCAGGTCCGTCACTTTTTGGCTTAAGGCAGCATAAAGGCTGGAGCCGCCTTGTTCGATCATTCCAAAGTGAAAGGCCGCCGTATCGGCTATCGCTTGAATATGATTGGGATCGCTGAAGTCCGCGTTGTTTCTAGGAATGGCCGGTCGATTGACGATCTGAATCGCCTGGGGATAGGTAGTGCCAAAGTCGGGATTCGTAGCACTGCGATACCGAATATACCAACTCGTGTCTACATTTAGATGCATAAGGTTAGTGAGCCTCCCGACGTTAGTGGCAGGTCCGGCTTGACTACCTTGTAAGTTGCGGAATTGGTCGAGGTTGACGGGATCGGCGCCCTTGGATTCCAGATAGGCATTTAGAAAGTTCGCGTGGCTTACTTCGTCCAGGGTATTGCTGGTGATGTATTGCGAACCGTCGCCATCCAGATACTGCAGAGCGAGTTGGTAGTTATTCTGCGTTCCCTGGGTCACCCCGCCTAGTTCGGCGTACTGTTGCCAGAGATCGCTTTCTATAAGCTCGGCCGCAGCCAAGAATCTGAGAATTGCAATGTCCCCTTTTGTAGGACTACCGCCTCCATTGGAGTCTTGACCAAAGGCGGCCAAGCCATGGCTCAAGAGTCCGGCTCCGACCGTTGCAGCGCCGGCCGCAATGGCTCCGTTTTTCAAGAACGACCGGCGATTTACCGGCCGCTGTAAGACATCTTCTGTGATCTTCATAACTATTTCCCTTTCTTGCCCAGGATCCTAGTTGGCTGGACGATGTAGTTCACCGTAACGAGGGCCAGCCATGCACTTGTCATGAAGATGTAGAGTTAATGTCATCTCTTTGTGACTACCCGGGAATAGCCTTTAATCGGCGGTACCGCTTTATTCGATGGTGCTTTACTACCTGCAAACACCGTCGCGTTCCGTGATATCGTTTTGCGATGAGCATGAGAACCGCCGCTGTCCTCACTATCAGTGACTCCTCGGCGCGAGGTGAACGCGCCGACCACTCTGGCCCCGCCACCGCCGAACTGCTTCGCCAGGAGGGCTTTGACGTCGTCCATCAGGAGATCGTTCCCGATGACCAGCCGGCCATCGAGTCGTCACTGGTTCGCCTGAGTGAGCAGGTGCAATTGATTGTGACCACGGGTGGCACTGGCGTTGCTGAGCGCGATGTCACCCCGGAGGCGACGCGTGCGGTGTGCTCCAAGCTGATCGACGGCATCCCCGAGAAGATACGCGCTGAGGGCACCACCAATACGGCTTATGCCATCCTGAGCCGCGGTGTCTGCGGAGTGCGTGGGCAGACGCTCATCCTCAACCTGCCGGGCAGCCCAACTGGAGCATCGGAGTCGCTCCTGGCCGTCATCGACATTCTGCCCCACGCGCTCGATCTGCTGGCGGGCAAAACCGTGCATGACGACGCGCACCCGAAATCTGACGAGTAGGATCCCGTCTCGCATTCTCTCCTGCGTACAATAGCTCTCTTGCTGTGCCCAGCATCACCCGAGGAACGACTTGGAACCTGTCACCCATCTTCTGACCGGCGCGTGTATGGGGCGCGCCGGCTTCAATCGCAAGAGCGCCCTCGCCACTGCGACCATGGTGCTGGCCGCCGAAGCCGCCGACATCGATGTGTTGTGGGAGTTCAAAGGCTCCATCGCCGCCCTGCAGCATCATCGCGGAATCACGCATAGCTTCGTAGGCGTGCCCTTCGTCGCGGCTGCCGTCCTGCTCCTCGTATACCTGTGCCATCGCCTGAAGTTGCGCCTTCGGCCACCTCGCCCCCGACCCGCCGATGCGCCGCCGCGAATGCCCATCCGTTGGGGCTATCTCTACTTCTGCGCAGTGCTGGCCGCGCTTAGCCATCTGCTGCTGGACTACACCACGGCTTACGGCATTCGCTTGTTCGAGCCGTTCAACTATCGCTGGTACACTTGGGACCTCGTATACATTGTCGAGCCGCTGATGCTGCTGGCGCTGGTCGCCGGGCTGGTGATGCCGTCGCTGTTCGGCCTGATCAACGAGGAGATCGGCGCGCGCAAAAAGGGCCCTCGCGGCCGCGTTGGAGCGATTTTTGCTCTGCTGTGCGTGGTGATTATTTGGGGCGTCCGCGACTATCAGCATCGCCGCGCGCTCACGGCCATGAATTCATTCACCTACCATCAGGCTGCGCCGCTGCGGCTGGCAGCTTACCCCTACATGATCAATCCGTTTCGCTGGCATGGCGTGGTTGAGACTGCCGACTTCTTCGAAACCGTTCCTGTGAACTCGCTGGGGCCCGAACTCGATCCCGAATCGAGCGGCCAGCTTTTTTACAAGCCGCCGGAAACCGATGCCAGTCGCGCGGCCAAGTCGTCGTACTTGGGAAGGGTATATCTGGACTGGGCGGCCTTTCCCATTGTCGAGGTGCAGACGTTTCAGGGCGAGCACGGCGGCTACCTGGCAGAATTCCGGGACCTGCGTTACACCTACCCGGAACGGCGGGGGCTAGGGCCGCTCAGCGGTTATGTTGTGCTCAGTTCCGGCTTGCAGGTGCTGGACGAGGGCATGAACTCCAGCCGTGCGCCAAGCGTGGACAGTCTGGAGCATGGGGCACCGGACCGTTGAACTCGTGCTTGCTGTTTTCCTGAGATGTCAAAAATTTGTCGCCGCACTCTAACTCCTCTTGACGTACCGCGACGCGACGTACAGAATCAAGAGACGTTGTGGACTGAGGTGATCATGCTGGCATATCTCTTTATTCTCGCTGCTGTGGCCGTGCATCTGCGGTTTTTCGCGATGCCTTTCAGCTTCACGCCGGTGGCTGCTGCCCTCCTGTACTTCGGCGCGCGCATGCCCCGCAAGCAGATGTGGATTCCCGTGGCCTTGCTGGTCGCCTCCGACATCTATCTGACCCGCGTGACCTACGTCTATCCACTCACTGCCGACCACTTCGTGACCTGGGGCTGGTATGTGGCCATGCTGTTCCTGGGCGGCGTGATGATCAAGGGCTTTTCGGCCTTGCGCATTGGCGCCGCGTCCTTGACCGCGTCGGTTTCGTTCTTCCTGATCAGCAACTTCGCGGTGTGGATGGTCTGGCGCGACATGTATCCCGCCACCTTCAACGGCCTGATGACGTGCTACGCCGTCGGCCTGCCATTCTTCCGCACGGAAGTTGTCTCCGACCTGCTGTTCTGTGCCGCGTTCTTCGGAATCGGATATGCTCTGAGCCAGAGGGGCGTAGAGCCAGCCTCGGTCGCAATCAACTCGCGCAATCGCTAGAGGGGTTCCACCCAATGAAACGAAAGCCGGACTTCGGTCCGGCTTTTTCTACGCTTTGATCCAGCTTCCCCTGCGCTGGCAGCCGAGGCTTTAGCGCTTACTCCCACCGAGCAGTGACCCTAGCACGCCACGCACGATCTGCCGGCCCACCGTGCTTCCAATCGCGCGCGCGGCGCTCTTGGTGGCAGCTTCCATGACACTATCACCGCGGCGGCCGCCGCCTCCGCTGGGCAACCCGAGCGACCCCAGCGATGGCAGGTTCGAATACCATGGCTGGCTCTGTTGGGCACCGGCGGGCGCAGGCTGCTCAGCGCGTCCTTTCAGTCGCTCGTAGGCGGACTCGCGATCGACCACGTTCTCATATACCCCGGCGACCATCGATGTCTTTATCAGCTGTTGGCGTTGCTCTGAGGTGATGGGTCCTATTTGACTGTGAGGTGGACAGACCAGGGACCGCTCGACCATTCCGGGCGTGCCTTTCTCGTCGAGAAACGACACCAGCGCCTCGCCGACTTCAAGTTCGGTGATGGTTTTCTCCACATCCAACTTGGGGTTGGTACGGAAAGTCTGGGCCGCGGCACGAATGGCTTTTTGATCTTTTGGAGTGAAAGCTCGCAGCGCGTGCTGCACCCGGTTGCCAAGCTGGCCGAGCACATCCTCGGGAACGTCAACGGGATTCTGGGTGACGAAATAGACGCCGACGCCCTTGGAACGGATCAGGCGCACTATCTGCTTGACCTTGTCGGCCACCACCGGAGGCAGATCGGTAAATAGCAGGTGGGCCTCGTCGAAGAAGAAGACCAACTTCGGTTTATCGGGATCGCCAACTTCCGGCAAGCGTTCGAAGAGTTCGGTCAGCAGCCACAAGAGGAAGGTCGCGTAAAGTTTGGGCGAGCGGATCAGCTTGTCGGCTGCCAGAATATTCACCACGCCGTGGCCATTGGAATCCGTCTGCATCAGGTCGTCGAGATTCAACGCGGGCTCGCCAAAAAATTTCTCGGCGCCTTCCTGCTGCAGGGCCACCAAGCCGCGCTGAATGGCTCCAATACTTGCCGCCGAGATGTTGCCATACTGGCTCTGAAAGTCTTTGGCCTGCTCGCCCACGTGCTGCAACATCGCCTGCAGATCTTTGAAGTCGAGCAGGAGCAGCCCGTTGTCGTCAGCGATCTTGAACACCAGCGTCAGCACGCCAGCCTGGGTATCGTTCAAGTTGAGCAGGCGGCTGAAAAGCACCGGGCCCATTTCCGACACCGTCGCCCGCACCGGGTGTCCCTGCTCGCCGAACACATCCCAAAATGTCACCGGACAGCCCGCGAAGGAAAAGTCGGTCAATTTCATCTTCTTCACGCGAGCGGCGATCTTGGGGTTGTCCGTGCCGGGCTGACTGATTCCCGAAAGGTCGCCTTTAACGTCGGCCGCGAAAACCGGCACCCCAATTCGGCTAAAGCTTTCGGCGAGGACCTGCAGGGTGACGGTCTTGCCGGTGCCGGTTGCTCCAGCGACCAGGCCGTGACGATTTGCCATCGTCGGCAAGAGATATTGTGGGTCTTGGCTTATCGCGATAAGCAATGGATCGGCCATTCGGTTCAAGCTCCTGCACAGGGGGATCTGAAATACCCAACCTCAAGTCGATGCACAACCGATTCGGCACATTCTATCCCGTTGCTGTTCTCTACGTCTCTTGTGGAACGAATCGGACGCCGCGCCGATGCGGTACACTGCTCTCCACGCAACCATGGCGATCCAGCACGACTTCACTCCGGCGGAACGGCGCAAGCTGCGCAGTTTGAAAGGTCCCTACGGCATACAACGGTTCCTCGACGACATGCCGTATCACCTGGCTGACACGGCGTGGTCGCCGCGCCGGGTGTTACGCGAAAACACCTCGCATTGCATGGAAGGCGCAATCTTTGCTGCGGCGGCGTTGCGGGCCAATGGTTATCCGCCGCTGGTTCTCGACTTGGAAGCCGAGCATGACACCGATCACGTACTGGCCATTTATCGAGTCAAGGGACATTGGGGCGCGGTGGCCAAGTCGAACTATGCGGGCTGCCGCTACCGCGAGCCGGTGTATCGCACGCTGCGCGAGCTGGCCATGAGCTACTTCAATATTTATTTCAACATGCGGCGTGAGCGCTCGCTGCGCACTTTTTCGCGTCCGGTCAACTTGAAGCGGTTCGACGCTCAGGCCTGGATGACGACCGAAGAGCCGATTTGGTTCATCATTTATCACCTTATCGAAATTCACCACTACAAATTACTCACGCCGGCCATGATCCAGCGGTTGCATCGTGTGGACGAGCGCACCTTTCGGGCGGAGCTTCTCGGCAAGGCCCATAAACCGTGAACCTTCACTTGGCAAAACGCAGCGGTCGAAACAGCATTGACTTTGGGTTCCCACGGGGTCATAAATATCCAATCGCACAGCCCGCTGAAGAGGTCAGTCCATGAAAATGCAAATCATCTCGCTGACGGTAGTCGCCGTCGCATGTGTCGTGCTGGTCGCAACTCCAGTCGCTGCCGGTACCTTATATTCCAATGGCCCATCTAACGGTGACATTGATGCCTGGACCATCAACTATGGCTTCTCGGTAAGCGACTCCTTCGTGGTTCCAGCTAACTCAACGATTCAACGCATTGATTTCGTCTACTGGGAGCAACCGAGCTTCGACGTCCTGACCACGGTGGACATGCAGATCGGTGCGACGTCGTTCGCAGGTAATATTCAGACCCTGACCGGCCTTACCAGTACCTACCTGGGAGCAAATTCTTTCGGTTACAACCTCTTCAACGCCGAGTACACCTTCCCCGGTATTGCCTGGAGTGGAAGCGGCTTCGTGACTCTGTCGAACGCCTGCACTACCGACGGTTGCTCGACCACGCCCATCTACTGGGACGAGAACCAGGGTCCGTCCACTGCATACGACAGCTCGGCCGGAATGATTGACTCGGAGAGTTTCACGTTGAGCGGCAACAGCTCCGGAATCGTTCCCGAACCCGGCAGCATGATGCTGTTTGCGTCGGGAGTTTGCTGTCTCGCGGCGGTGTTGCGCCGGAGGCTACTGTAGAAACGCCTCCCGCGAGATCATTAGCACGCCGGAAGAAGGAGACCCTCATCATGAAATCTCGTATCGCTTCGCTATCATTGCTCACCGTTGCGTGCCTCTTGCTGGCCGCTACTCCAGCCGCCGGGGGTATCTTGTACTCCAATGGCCCAATTTAATGGTGACTATGACGCCTGGACCATCAACTACGGCTACTCGGTAAGCGACTCCCTCATGGTTGCGAACAATTCGAGCATTCAAGGCCTGCAGTTCGTCTACTGGATCTTTCCCGACGGAGAGCATCTGACCACGGTCGACATGCAGGTTGGTTCATCGTCGTTCGGAGGCAACCCTCAGACTTTGACCGGAGTAACCAATACCTACCTTGGCGTCAATTCTTTTGGCGATTCCCTGTACCAGGCCGACTTCACATTCTCCGGCATACCCTTTAGCGGCGCCGGATTTGTGACCCTGTCCAATGCCTGCACTACCTCTGGTTGTTCAACGGAGCCGGTTTACTGGGATGAGAATATGGGCGAGGGATGCACTTCACCCGGCTGCCCTTCGATTGCCTATGAGAGCGCTAACGGTCTAATTCCATCCGAGACTTTCACTCTGACCGGCGCCGGCGGAGGGGGAACGACTCCCGAACCCAGCAGTGTGCTGCTACTTGCTTCAGGAATTCTCGGCATGGCGGGCGTGATGCGCAGAAGATGGTTGTGAAGAAGAGCTATCAGCTGTCAGCTATCAGCCGTCAGCTAATGCCGGCTTCACAGGACATGGGCTGATGTGTCGTGAAATCACCTGTAGTGATAATCAAGGAGTGGGCGTTGCCAGACCGCCGCATTAGCTGATGGCTGACAGCTGACAGCGCATTCGCCCCAAGGCGTCGTCGCAGACCGTCTTGGGGCAGCTCATGTAACTCCAGCACTGCAAGCCTAAAGGAATCTGCGGCGGAGCACGCCAGCAAAGCCGAGCACGCCAGAACCGAACAGCATGATACTGCCAGGCTCGGGAGTGGTTCCACCCGTGCCAGTGCCGGTACCACTGCCAGTGCCGGTCGTGCCAGTTAGGGTAAAGGTTTCCGAGGGGATCGAGCCGAGCGTGTTCTCATAGGCTGTGGAAGGTCCGCTGTTCTCGTCCCAGTAGATGGGCTGCGAGACCGAGCAACCGGAGACCGTGCACGCGTTCGACAGGGTGACGAAGCCGGCCCCCGACCACGGAATGCCTGCGAACGTGTAGTCCGCCTGGAATATGCTGTACCCGTAAGAGTTGGTTCCCAGGAAAGTGTTGGTTGCGCCGGTCAGTGTCTGCGGGGTACCGCCGAACGAACTCGACCCGATTGCCATATCGACGGTGGTTAGAACATCCGTAGAACTGGCATCCCAGTACACGATGTGCAAGTCCTCGACGGCCGAGCCAGTAGCCACGTTAAAGGAGTCGCTGACGGAGAACCCAAAGTTGATGGTCCAGCCATCGGTGTCACAGTTGCAGACGCCGTTGTTATACAAGGTGTCGGCCATCGCCGGAACAACCACCAACATCAGGCAGCTTAATGTGAGCAGTGAGAGCCAGCCGATACGAAGTCGCAGTTTCATAGTGACCTCCTTGTGGTCGTGTATTGACGAATCCGCCTCATCGTTCATGTACTTCGCGAACGTGGGCGCATGTTGTTCCGGTGCTCAACGCGAAGTCAACAGGTTTCCCTCGCTGGCATCCGATTCGACAACGGAACCGTGCGGGAGAAACGGCGCCAGATGGAACTTGTGGGATTGGCCGCACGCCGATGGCTGAGGATCTACAGGGAATATCGAAACGGGAACGAGCTGTACTTTCAGGACGATCTCCTGTGGCAACTCGTGCAGAGAGGAAGAGAATAGTGGTGACCTCGTAGCAACTCAGGAGGAACACCGCCATGCGCGCGAGATCCCATTACCTGCTCCTAACTCTGTTCTTGATGCTGGCCGCAGCTCCGGCTATGGCGCGCGTCGTGTATTGGAATGGTCCTTACAATGGGACTACCGACGCTTGGGCCATTAACTCTGGCTTCTCAGTTTCCGATTCGTACGACGCCAATGGCAGCTTCACCGCGCTGGAATTCGTCTACTGGGACCCCGTCCGAGCGGACGTTCTAACCACCGTAGACGCGCAGTTCGGCTTCGCAGCTTTCGACGGGCCGGTCAATACCTACAGTGTCACGCACAATGCTGACCTCGGTACGAACCAGTTTGGTTACGAACTGTACCTGGCGAGCTTAGTACTCAGCTCGGGCCCCAGCCCTGGTCCCAGCGAAGGCTACATGACTCTCTCGAATGCCTGTACTACCTCGGGCTGTTCCACCAATCCGATCTACTGGGACGAGAACAGCGGCATCGGCTGCGATTGGCCAGGTTGCCCGTCGATAGCCTACGAGAACACGCTTGGCTCGATTCCCTCAGAAGCGTTTACGCTGTTCGGCGCGCCTGAGCCCAGCAGCGCCATGCTGTTCGCTTCCGGGATACTCGCGGTCGCCGGAGCGTTGCGGAGAAGATTAAGGTAAAGCCGTCAGCTAGGGCAAGAAACGACCAGGCTGTCAGCGCAGGAAAGGATCAACTGTCACGTGAGGCAGAAGCTGTCTGGTGTTGCGGAGCCCTGTGCGTGAGGGATCCCGCACGCGAAATCCCGAGCGCAGTTTGCGAGGGAGTTGTCTTGGCTCAGAGCTGACGGCTGATAGCGAAATTTGGTCGGGACGGGCAGATTTGAACTGCCGACCCCTCGCACCCCAAGCGAGTGCTCTACCAGGCTGAGCCACGTCCCGACTGGGCGGTGAGTCCGGTCATCGACCGGAAGGGTTTCGAGGTCTTCGATAGTGTACCACTAGCGATCCTCTAGCCGAACCTGGCTCAACTAGAGGCTCTAGTAATCTAGCACTCAAGTGCAAGTCTTTGCACCCCCTCACATTCGCTTTACATACGTTTCAATGAGTTACAGCGGACACTTAATTGCTGCACATCCCATGATGGTCTATCTCGACTTACGTCACGAGTGCTTCCAGCTTGACATTTTCGAGAGCGCCCAGGGCAATGAGCAGTGCCAATTGTCACTTCTCCTTGCGTAGTAGCGGCCCTGTGAACACCGCCAGGTGGTCAATGTAGTGTCAACTTTCGCGAATCAGACTCTCAGCTGCGGAGGATACAACTTGAGTAAGAAATTTGGATGGTCGTTATGTTTGCTGGCCCTCGCTCTGTGCGCCAGCAGTCTACCTGCGATGGCTGGCATCGCCTACAACAACACGCTTCCTAACCCTTCCAACACCGATGCTGGCTGGACCACTAGTGGCTCCGGCTCCCTTCCCGGACTGGTCGAGGACGCCCAGTTGTTCACGTCCGCAACGACCGGCACGGTCAGCGAGATTACCGTAGATGTAGGCTATGTGTCGGGCGACAACGGTGCCTTCGTAGGTATCTACACCAATAATGCTGGAGCGCCGGGAACGCTCATTGGGAGCATGATTGCTCTCCCGCCTGCGGGACCTGCCGGCGCTGGGTGCCCATCGCCCTGTGAGATCAGCGCGTTCGGTAGTGGAGGTACTATTACCGCTGGAATGTCGTATTTCCTGGTATTTGAAGCTGACACCACTACTTGGGATGCGTGGGATATGAACGGGAATGGCATCCTTGGCCAGCTTGATCAAAACTCAGGCAGCGGCTGGAACCAGTTTCCAGGCCAGCTGCTGGGTGGCATGGAAATACAGACCGGTGGCAGCGGCACTACCCCGGAGCCCAGCTCCCTGTTGCTGCTCGGCACCGGCATGGTTGGAGCCTTCGGCGTGATTCGTCGCAAGCTGAACCGCTAGTTCCGCAGTCAATTCACTTTTCAAGCCGTGGCCAACCAGCCGCGGCTTTTTCGCGCGACGAACGCGGCGTTTCTCTACCCTCACTCGTCGGGCCCACTAAATCTAAAACTGCTAGGCCGCTCTCATGACTTAGAACTATGGAAATCTTTGATACCTTACGACTGGCGATTCCCTCATCGCACTTGGCCAACTATGGGTGCTAGGAATCTAGCACTCAAGTGCAAGCCTTTGCACCCCCTTGCGCTCGCTTTACATATGTTTCAATGACTTACAGCGGACACCTAATTGCTATACCATGTGTAATGGTCTATCTCGACTTGCGTCACTAGTGCTTCCAACTTGACATTTCGAGAGCGCCCAGGGCAATGAGCGGTGCCAGCTGTGACCTCTCCTTGCGCAGTAGCAGTCCTGTGAACACCGCGCGGTGTTCTGTCTCAACTTTCGCGAATCAGACTCTCAACTGCGGAGGATACAACTTGAGTAAGAAACTTGGATGGTCGTTATGTTTGCTGGTCTTCGCTGTTTGCGCCAGCAGTTTACCGGCACTTGCCGGCACCGCTTATACCAATCTGCAAAGCGGCAGCTACCAGTGCTGCAGCGGTTGGACAATTGGCGGTTCTAGCTCTCTTGTCGGATTGGTCGAGGATGCCCAGGCGTTCACCGCTGGGGTCAGCGGCAATGCTAACCAGATCGACGTGGCCTTGGGCTTTGTGACGGGCGACAACGGCGCCACCATTAGCCTGTGGACCGATGTTGGCGGCGCGCCTGGCACTAACCTGTCGGGCTTCCTCAATGCTCCCCCCGCCCCCACGTTCGGCCAGTCAACTACCCAACTTACCACGGTGACCTGGGCAGGAACTCCTATCACTGCCGGCACCCAGTATTTTGTCGTGATCGAAGCTGACAACGTCACCTGGGACGCTTGGAACTTGAATGACACGGGCGCCACTGGACTGCTCGATCAGAACTCCGGCAGCGGCTGGAACCAGTTTGCGGGTTCGACCCTAGGCGGCATGGACATCCTCACCGGCGGCGGTGGAGGAACTACTCCTGAGCCCAGCTCCCTGTTGCTGCTCGGCACGGGCGTGGTTGGAGCCTTCGGCGTGATTCGCCGCAAGCTGAACCGCTAGTCCTCGCAGTCAATTCACTCCTCAAGCCGTGGCCAACCAGCCGCGGCTTTTTTGCGTTGTGGGCACCGCGCCCGGCGAACTATTTCATCGCGCACTCGGCATGCTTGCCCATCTCATCGCGGAGTTTGCTTATATCGAAGACGCTGGTGGTTGAAACCCCCGTGAGGAAGGGTTTGAACTCGATGGAGACCGTGGGCGAGCCTAGCATCTCCAGGATGACCTTCACGCGCTCGGGTTCGGTCTTGCCGTAATAGGCATAGCTCTCGGTGTCGCCATAAGGAATCCAGTTCGTCGCTTCCTTGGCTCCGCTCATCGTCATATCGAGGACCAGTTCGCCGCTCTTCCCACTGGATTCGGGATTGTCTTCCGCGAGCATTCCCCCCGGCTGGAACTTCAGAATGTGTACCGTCTTTTTTCCTTTCTGAGCGCACTCCATTGCCAGCACCGGCTTCTTTTCCTCGCCTGACATCAACGCATATGGCTTCTGTGCGGCGACGCTTAGAACCACACTGTTTTTACCTGCGGAAACGTGTACCTCTTGCCCCGTGCCCAGCAACGAACACAGCAGTATCGCCAACAACCCTGACAGTTTCATCGCACGTCCTTATTTGCAAGTTCATCACGTTTTCAGGATAAGCCCCGTTGTCAATTACGGACGAGAATGCTCTGCACTCAAGAAACGGGGAAATGCACTGCCAACTTCTCACTTGCGCTGCCTCGGCCGCGTCGCTAACCTTTCCGGCATGAAGATTTATTCTTGCTGGTTAATGCTTCTGCTTGCGGCGGGCCTTGCGCTGGCTCAGGATGCGAAGCCCGCCACTCAAGGCAAGTTCGGCCCCACGGTGGAGATTCCCGCGGACTCCACCCACCAACTGAAGATTGAGAACGAATACTTCCGCGCTTACTACGTCACAGTCGAGCCGCACCAGTCGACCACCATGCATCACCACGGCCACGACTATGTTGCTGTCGCGCTCGGGCACACCGTGATCGACGTTGCCGCGCCTGACGGTACCGTCAAGCATGTCGTACTGGAGGACGGCGACGTGCGCTACACGCCCGCAGGTGTCGTCCACGCGGTTACCGACATGGCCGACACGCCGTTCCACAACGCGACCATTGAGCTGCTGCAGAACCACGGCCCGGTGTGCGTGAACAACTGCGCCAGCGATCCTCGCGCCAAGGATTGGGCACCGTTGACCGCGGAATCCAAGTTGATCGGCTACGGCGACGGCTTTCGCATCTCGGAAGCAGTGATCAAACCGCAGCAGACGGTGTCCAACGAAGAGGCGTTCCCTCACTTGGTCATCCTGCTCACCGACATGCACGCGCACACCGGTCCGGCGGGCAGCGGGGGCATGGACTTCAACGACAAGGCAGGTGCGATGATGTTCCACGGTGGCCATCCGGACCATGGTTTCACCAACATCGGCACCCAGGACATGCGACTGATCGTGATGGAATTCAAGCCGGCGAAGCAATAGCTTTGGACAACAATCCATACTCGTGCGAACACGTCGTTCCCATCGAGCAGGAGCCGAGGCATCACCTCGTGCTCGAGAATGAATTTGTGCGCGCTTTTGCGGTCGAGATCGCGCCGCATGACCGAACGCTCTGCCATCATCATCCGCACGACTACTTGCTCTATGTGGCGGGCGACGCTGACATCATCAGCGCAGCGCGTGATGAGGAGCCGAAGAAGCTGAGCTATCGCGATGGCGAGTGCGAGTTACTGCAGGCCGGGATGGTGCACGTGGTCGAAAATCTTCGAGACTCACCCTTCCGGAATGTTGTGGTTGAGTTGCTGCCCGAGACCGGCAGGCTACTGCGTGGCGCCAGTCCCAAGCTCATCGCCCAAGAGGCGGAAGTCGCGCAGCTCTTTGACGAGACGAGCCTGGAGCAGCTCTTTGAGAATGAGCGGGCCGCGATATTAAGCATTGCGATCAAGCCTCGGGTGGAACTGCAGATTTTTGGGCCAGCGGTGGTGGCGATGCCATACGGAACTAAGCTGCCTCTGGACTATCTCGGCGATACTGCAATTAAGTCTAATCCAATCTGTGACTTAGTATGGATTCCGCCGCAGGGAGGGGCGATTCTGTGGGGCCGCTGGGAAAAGCCTGAGCGAGCGATAATCTTCCATATCGGACGTATCGGGGAGTAAGCGTTGCCGTTTCGAAGCTGCACGCTCCGCTGCGGAGTCTCCGCGCTCACGCCGACGAAAGCGAATAATGCCCGGTGTCGCGCGCGTGGACCCATGTGGGAATCATGTGGAATTCGCGATGGATAGAGGCTTGAGCGGCTCAAATTGTCGTCGTCGGCAAGATTTTTTTTCGCGCGAATCGCCAGTAGTTATGCGGCTTCGACCAATCGGAACCAACATCGGTGGCGAAAATTTCGCCGCAGGGGTTGTGTCATCTCTCC
>CAWJXA010000013.1:250000-588540 GCA_963846715.1 uncultured Acidobacteriaceae bacterium
GCAGTGGATAGTGGCTGGTGGATAGAAACACCGGCAACTGACTACTGACTACTGGCAACTGACGAGGGGCTGTAGCTCAGCTGGGAGAGCACCTGGTTTGCAACCAGGGGGTCACCGGTTCGATCCCGGTCAGCTCCACCAGACTTCGAATCGCAGACAACTGCCTTAAGTTGGGCATCAGCAGCGACACCGTAAAATTCCGTAACGGTTACCAGCGCGCGTCGCTTGATGCCGAACTTTGGGCAGACATGTAAATGTAAGCTCAACCCACCCAGGTGGGACGCCGTAAGGCGGGACGATTTTTGACAACTGAATAGCATTGGGTAACTACAAGGCGAGTAGAGTAATGATTTTATGAGTGCCTTAGAACTGCTGGTGTTTCCATGGTCCGCAATAACCGTGGGAGCGATGAGCAGTCAAAAGCGCCATAAATTTACCAGTACGGTCGGAAGCGAAACTGACGGCTGAAAGCTAATAGCTAGCAGCCGGCGGCGAAGCCACCGAGTGAGCTGAGTAAATTTTGTGGTCAAGCTACTAAGGGCGCATGGTGGATGCCTTGGCAGAAGCAGGCGATGAAGGACGTGGCAAGCTGCGATAAGCCTCGGGGAGCCGCAAGTAGGCATTGATCCGGGGATTTCCGAATGGGGAAACCCTATACGGTAAAACCGTATAACGGCCCGATAAATACATAGTCGGGTACGAGCAAACCCAGGGAAGTGAACCATCTCAGTACCTGGAGGAAAAGAAAACAACAGTGATTCCGATAGTAGTGGCGAGCGAACTCGGAACAGCCCAAACCTATTTCACCTTCGGGTGCAATAGGGGTTGTAGGGCCCGCAACAGTAGAGTTACCAATCCAGTCGTTAGTCGAAGCCCTCTGGAAAGGGGTGCCATAGAGTGTGATAGCCACGTAGGCGAAAACGACCTGGACTCGAAGCGGGTACCTGAGTACCGCGGGGCACGTGAAACCCTGCGGGAATCTGCGGAGACCATTCCGTAAGGCTAAATACTAGCTTCTGACCGATAGTGAACCAGTACCGTGAGGGAAAGGTGAAAAGAACCCCAGCGAGGGGAGTGAAATAGTACCTGAAACCGTGTGCCTACAAGCAGTGGGAGGGCTATGCCCGCAAGGGAATGCCTGACCGCGTGCCTATTGCATAATGAGCCGGCTAGTTATTCTTGTCAGCAAGGTTAAGCGTAAGCGAGCCGTAGCGAAAGCGAGTCCTAATAGGGCGTTCAGTTGGCAGGAATAGACGCGAAGCGGGATGATCTACCCTTGGCCAGGTTGAAAGTGGGGTAACACCCACTGGAGGACCGAACCGGTGTTTGTTGAAAAAAGCTCGGATGAGCTGAGGGTAGGGGTGAAAGGCTAATCAAATTCCGTGATAGCTCGTTCTCTCCGAAATAGCTTTAGGGCTAGCCTCGTATGATTTGCAGCGGTGGTAGAGATCTGAATGGACTAGGGGGCTTTCCAGCTTACTGAATCCAACCAAACTTCGAATGCCGTGGACAACTAGTACGGGAGTCAGACAGCGGGGGCTAAGCTTCGTTGTCGAGAGGGAAACAGCCCAGATCGCCTGCTAAGGTCCCCAAGTCTCAGTTAAGTGGGAAAGGATGTCGGAACGCCCAGACAGCCAGGAGGTTGGCTTAGAAGCAGCCATCCTTTAAAGAAAGCGTAATAGCTCACTGGTCAAGCGGTCCGGTGCCGACAATTCAACGGGGCTTAAACTGAGCACCGAAGCAGCGGATGCATGGCGTCAAGCCATGCGTGGTAGGAGAGCATTCCCAACAGTTTGAAGCGGGACCGTAAGGATCCGTCGACGGTTGAGAAGAGACCCTGCCGGCATAAGTAGCGATAACGGAGGTGAGAACCCTCCGCGCCGAAAGTCTAAGGTTTCCTGAGGAAGGTTAATCCGCTCAGGGTTAGTCGGTCCCTAAGGCGAGGCCGAAAGGCGTAGTCGATGGACATCCGGTTAATATTCCGGAACTCCCTTTCAATCGTTATTACGATGGGGTGACGCAGAAGGATACGTGCAGCCTGTTATGGCTATCAGGTTCGATGCGTGTAAGCCGGTTTCTCCAGGCAAATCCGGAGAGACATCCAAACGGTGAGACGCAAAGGAGTAGTCCGTATGGACGAAACGCACCGATTCCACGCTGCCAAGAAAAACCTCTAAGGAGAAGGAAAGGGAACCGTACCTCAAACCGACACAGGTAGACGAGGAGAATATCCAAAGGCGCTCGGGAGAACGCTCGTTCAGGAACTCGGCAAATTAACCCCGTAACTTCGGGAGAAGGGGTGCCCCGGTAGAGTGCAAGCTCGAGGGGGCCGCAGTGAAATGCGCACGGCGACTGTTTAACAAAAACACAGGTCTCTGCAAAGTCGAAAACGACGTATAGGGGCTGACGCCTGCCCGGTGCCGGAAGGTTAAAGGGAGCGGTCAACCGCAAGGTGAAGCTGCGAACTGAAGCCCCGGTGAACGGCGGCCGTAACTATAACGGTCCTAAGGTAGCGAAATTCCTTGTCGGGTAAGTTCCGACCTGCACGAATGGCGTAACGATCGTGCGACTGTCTTAACGAGCGACTCGGCGAACTTGTAGTACCGGTGAAGATGCCGGTTACCCGCATCTAGACGGAAAGACCCCGTGCACCTTTACTATACCTTCACTATGAACTATGGCATTTGCTGCGCAGGATAGGTGGGAGGCTTTGATCTCAGGCTTTTGGGCTTGGGGGAGCCAACGGTGAGATACCACCCTGCGAATTCTGTGGTTCTAACCTATCCCCGTTACCCGGGGAGGGGACATAGTGAGGCGGGTAGTTTGACTGGGGCGGTCGCCTCCTAAATTGTAACGGAGGCGCGCGAAGCTACACTCAGGCTGTTTGGAAATCAGCCGTCGAGTGCAAAGGCATAAGTGTGGTTGACTGCGAGTCCTACAAGACGAGCAGGTGCGAAAGCAGGCCTTAGTGATCCGGTGGTTCTGTATGGAAGGGCCATCGCTCAACGGATAAAAGGTACGCCGGGGATAACAGGCTGATCGGAGCCAAGAGTTCATATCGACGCTCCGGTTTGGCACCTCGATGTCGGCTCATCGCATCCTGGAGCTGTAGAAGGTTCCAAGGGTTAGGCTGTTCGCCTATTAAAGCGGTACGTGAGCTGGGTTCAGAACGTCGCGAGACAGTTCGGTCCCTATCTGATGTGGGCGTAGGAGATTTGCGAGGACCTGTCCTTAGTACGAGAGGACCGGGATGGACGAACCTCTTGTGTTCCAGCTGTCATGCCAATGGCACGGCTGGGTAGCGAAGTTCGGTTGTGATAAACGCTGAATGCATATAAGCGTGAAGCACTCCTCAAGATGAGATCTCCCAACCCTCAAGGGTGAAGAAGGGCACACGAAGACTACGTGTTTGATAGGCTGGATGTGAAAGTGCAGTAATGCATGAAGCTTACCAGTACTAATCGCCCGTTCGGCTTGACCATAAAATTTACTTGGCTACACGTGTTCTCCCAGCCTGCGCAGAAATTGGCGTAGTTTGGGAAACCCCGTGCATGCTGGAGAACTAGCCAGCATGCGGACCTCGACGGAGGTCCAGCCTCGAATTGCAGTGAATTCCTGATGCTATTCAGTTGTGAGAGATCGACTCGGTTGTCAGTTACCAGTTGTCAGTTCAGAACTGGAGCTAGACACCGCAACCGCCGATTTCGACGAGCTTTGTGTCAGGGCGCGACTTCAGTCGTGCCGTTCAACGCTCTTGCTTATTTGTCATCCCGAGGAGGGCTTTGAGCCCGACGAGGGATCTGCGGTTTCGACCAACCGCAAGTAAGTTCTTTAAAAAATTGGCGTGATAAGAGATCCCTCGCTGAAAAGCGCTCGGGATTTCGGCACGAGGCTCAGACGCCTCGTTAACGCCTCAAGTTTGGCGCTATAGGTCCTGCGTGACTTCACGCTTGGGACCGAGCTGCGAGGAAGTTCTCGCACGCGCCTGCGAAGCCGGTGATCTTACCGCAGGGGAAACACCCGTTCCCATCCCGAACACGGAAGTTAAGCCCTGCTGGGCCGATTGTACTGCACGCGAAAGTGTGTGGGAGAGTAGGTCGTCGCCGACATAAATAACGGCCTCATGTGAATAACATGGGGCCGTTTCCTTTTGTGCCTCCCTTGTGCTGTCATCGCGAGCGGAGCGCAGCGCAGCCGAGGGACCTGCTGTTGTCATCATGGGCACAGGCCTGCTGTATGGGCTCAGTGCCCAGGGCGTACTTCAGATTGCTCGTCCGTCCCGCTTCGCAGAGAACTATCCTCACCTACTCTTCGTTGTAGAATTTGAAGCTGTATTCCTCCGGCAAAACTTGCCCCAGGTAGAGCACACGAGCTTACGCTTCGCATCCAAATGCACACAACCATTCTCGTGACATTTCTTGAGATCTCTCGCACGGCAGTCTCGATGTGCAGCGCCGGCGTTCTACTTTTCCTGGTTGCGCTATGGGCTTCGAAGACCGATATCGCGCGGGCCAGCGGCCTGGGCAAGATCGTAGCCTTGAGCAGTTTGTGCTTCGCCATACCCTTGGCGGTCTTCGGCGCGGAGCATCTCTCAGGGGCAAAATTCATCATGCTGGCCGTGCCCTCGTACATGCCATGGCGTTTGTTCTGGGCGTACTTCGTCGGCGTTGCGCTGCTGGCCGCGTCCTTGAGCATTGCCACGAAAGTTCAAGTGCGCTGGTCCGGCCTGCTGTTCGGAATCATGATGTTTCTGTTTGTGGCGATGATACATTTCCCGCGAGCGGTCGCCAGCCCCAGAGACCGGATCGCATGGGTGATTGTCTTCCGCGAAATGTCATTCGCGGGCGGGGGCTGGATTCTTGCCGGCACCGCGATGCGCGGGCCAGGCAAGAGCAAGCTTATTACCGTGGGCCGCGTGTTGATCGCTATCGCCGCCATATTTTTTGGCGTTGAGCATTTTCTGCATCCAGGGGGAGCCCTTGGGGTCCCGCTGGAAAAACTGACGCCCGCGTGGATTCCGGGGCGCCTGCTCATTGGCTATCTGACGGGCGCAATTCTACTGGTTGCCGGGGTAAGCATTCTGCTGGCCAAGAAGACGCGGATGGCGGCAACATATCTCGGGACCTGGCTTGTGCTGCTCGTCGTGTTCATCTATGGGCCGATCCTGATCGTGCAGATGTCGGACCCGAGCACCGCGGTCAAGGTTGAGGGGATCAACTACTTTGCGGACACGCTGCTGTTTGCCGGAGCGATTCTCGCGCTCGCCAGTGCGACGCCACGCACGGACTAAAATGCCGAGCGGATCTGTACAACCACGTACCCCAGGTTGGCGTCTTTCTTTAGGACGCTACCCTAGGCGAAGGAAGCAGCGTGTGCCGTCCCTGAAGGGGCAATAATATCGCTGGCTGACCAAATTCGCCCTGTTATTAGTCACGCCTAAGCCGACCGAAGAAATACGAAGCTCCCACCGCCACCGCCGGACACCCAACCAAGGCTGCGTCAGCATCGAAGCGTCCCAGCACGATAGCCAATCCAGCCACAATGATATATGACGCGAGGAAAGCAGGAACATACTTCCACAACCACGGTTTCCCTTGTCGCCGCCAAGCCAACAGAACCGCTTCCCCTGTGGTCGCACTGCGAACCTCGATCTTAAATGCGGCAGGAGTTACCACCACGATCAGAAGGTGTAACAGCTTGAGAAGCAAAAAGAGCGCGAACGCGGCCAGAATTAAGTAAAGAATCCCCCACCAGCCGAAGGTGCGGGCGACATAGTAATACGCAGCCTTAAGAAGTGGTTCGAGTTCCTCGGGCACGTAACCTCTCGATCAAACACTACCGAAAAAAGCCTATTCCCGACCGCTGCTGAATGACAAGACAGAGTATTTGGAGGGATAATAGCCGCATGAGCACTGATATTTACCATATGAACGAAGCGCAACTCCGCGAATTCATTGCGGAGAGCCGCAGTAAAGACCCTAATTCTCTAGAAGCCAGGGAGCGAAAGACTGCCCTAGAAGACGCAGAGCAACTGCTGATGGGGATGGGGTCACGGCGGAAATCGGATGAATCAGAGGACATAACAATCGACGAGGTTAGCTCATAAGGAAAAGCCACGGTGCCAGCCGTGGCTTAGTAAAAACTCGGTTGCGCGACCCGCGCACGATTTCCATTTTAACAGGAGACGTGTGCAATGCGAAGTGTCAAAGCTCCAGTGGCTCCCCGCGCTTCAGTGAATCAATTACTCGATCAAGCAGTTCTAGCGTTAGAGAACTTGCGGCGTGTAGCGATGGATCGGCAAGGTTTTCGATCTCGTGCTTCGAAAACTCGGTCGCAAAGTTCGGGTCTCGTGCGTCGAGATAATCGTAAATCGCCTGCACCTGTGCAGCCACGTCGCGCATAGCGGTCGACTGAGATCGAAACATTTCTAGTGTCTTAATCAGCACTTGCCTTACGTGTGCCATGCGAATCCTCCGTTCCAGATTTGCGAAGCGTGCGGTATCATACTCTCGCCTAGGTGGAGTCTGAAATAAATTAAGTTTGTACTTGACTGACCATTGTTGCAGTGCTATGTTTACAACATGGAAACGCCAAAGACACTTCAGGAAGCAATTCAGCACTTCAGCGATTTCGAGAATTGCCGTCAGTTTATGATCTCCGTCCGCTGGCCTGACGGCGTCGTGTGCTGCCCCACTTGCGGCTCTGAGAAAGTTACCTACTTGCAGAAAGCACGTCTGTACAAGTGTTACGGCGATCACCCGCGTCCTAAGTTCTCGCTGAAGGTGGGTACGGTGTTCGAGGACTCGCCTATTGCTCTGGAAAAGTGGCTGCCTGCTTTCTGGCTGGTCGTGAACTGCAAGAACGGCATCTCTTCGTGGGAGATTCACCGTGCGCTGGGTGTAACCCAAAAGACGGCATGGTTCATGCTGCATCGGATTCGGCTTGGAATGAGAAATCCGTTATATGGCGAGCAGGGTAAATTGGGGGGCGAGGGTGGAGGCCCGGTGGAAGTGGATGAAACTTTCATCGGTGGAAGAATCGCCAACATGCACAAAAGCAAGAAAGCCAAAATGACGCAAATTCGCGGCCAGCAACTAAAGGGCGATCACATGAACAAAACTATCGTCATGGGGTTACTTGACCGTGAGCTTCGCCAGGTACGCGCCAAGGTCGTCCCGAACGTGAGACGCGATACGCTACAGAACGAAGTGCTGCGCGAGGTCGAACAGGGTTCCAAGGTCTATACCGATGAGTGGGTCGGCTACAAAAGCCTTGAGCAGCAGTTCGTGCATGACGTTGTGAATCACGTCGAGGGTTACGTTGACGGGCAGGTACACACGAACGGGATTGAGAACTTCTGGGCGTTATTGAAGCGCACCCTAAAAGGAACTTACGTCGCGGTTGAGCCGTTCCATCTTGAGCGTTACGTTGATGAGCAAGTATTCCGCTTCAATAACCGCGCCACTAAAGACAATCCTCTGAATGACGCAGATCGGTTTCACTTGGCGTTATCTCAGATTGTTGGGAAGCGACTGACCTATGCGGAACTGACGGGGAAGACCTCGGAACGGCCCCTCTAATCCTTGGTATTTGCGGCGCGGAAGGCGGCGATCTTAGACTTCTGGGTCCGCTTACGGGAGCGGACTTTTTGCTCTGCGTCCAACCGTTCTTTAATCTCAGAATGCGGCACCCGCATGAGACGGGTCATACCATCCTTAAAGCGGTCGAATTCCGAAGAAGTCTTAGGCATTTAGCACATTCCAAAAGGCTTAAAATACAAGATGTAGTGTTACCCTCTTGACATCCACAAGACAATTCCAGCACAGTAACAAAAGGGCTGCCAGCGGAGTTCCTTTTATCGGTCTCGTGCTACCCAACCGATAGAAGGTGTCTGCCAGACGTTTCCGTTGTTAGCCCCTTGTCATGGGCGTGGTGAGTGGTTCCAGTGGCTCCCTTGAGAAGACGCCGCTCTGGGTTCGACTCCCGGCACGTCCAATCTGCTAAAATGTACTCGCCATTGCGCGTAGCTCAGAAGGATAGAGCACCGAGAGCGTTGCTGTTACTTTTGACGAGGTGCCAGCGCGCTGCCAGTTCTCGGAGGTCGCGGGTTCGAGTCCCGCCGTTGCCGTGGCGTTACTGTTTTCAAAGATGACCGGGGGACGCTACGAGGAAGGGTTCTTACCGTACCGCATTCATCGCTTCCCATCTTCCTTGCGTCTTTCGTCTTACCCGGTGAACCCACAAGTTATTAACGTGCAGGTTTACGTTGTAAACATAATGATGCTTGCAGGATATCTGTTTGTCAATAGCAAGCATGACCAGAAATCCGTGAAACCAAACACCAATTCTCCGCTTTCCGATTTGTGGTCAGCCAGATATATTTATACCCCTGAAGGGACTCGGGTTTCAACACAACGCCTACCCAGCGCTGAAGCGCTGGGTAGGCACCTTTCGTCCCACAAAGTGGGACTGACGTGCTGGTCAGGTGGAAACTCGGCAGGCCTAATCTTCAACTTGACGGACATCCAGGTCGCGCGTCGATTGGTCATGTTGAGAGCGCTCATTCGAAACAAAATCGTGCCGTCCCTTCGGGACTCATGGACGTCTTTTCATCCGGACCCAGCACTGACGTGCTGGACAATTGTGCCGCCCAGCGGGCTCCGGGCTGAAGCCCGTTGCTATTTGCAATAGCCTGGGCGCTGGCCTGAAGGCCGGCACCACCCGAACGTTAGCCATTCCAGGAATCCCTCACCATCCTGCTCCTCCAACAAAATCCCCACTCTAGCCAAAGGAAGGTTAGGATGGGGCACCCCTGCGGGGTGGCTTATCTCACTGCGCCGTACCAGTTCCGTCGTTGACTCGGGTCTGGTCGGTAATCCAATTCACTTCCCACGTCTTGCCTCCATCGTCGGAGAACGACTGTTCAAAGTGGGGAGAATTCGTGGTCAGGTTTGTCCAGACAAATCGAATCAGGATGGTTTTGCCGTTGATCGTATCCTGAGCGAAGAACTCACCGCGCCCATCCTTGAATTCGCCGACCTGTGGCGGGTCGAGGATACCAATTTTGCGGTTGGCCCAATAGAGACGCCACTGATGGGATTGCGGATTATAGAGACGCAAAGTCAGACCTTCGATGTGTCCGGTGGGGCCATCAACGTCAATCGTGTCGAGCTGCGAGCCATCCCAAACCTTGCGGCAGACACCGGTGCCGTCAAATTCGACCCAGGTATTGGAGCCGGTCAGTGGATTCATGCGGCGCTTGAGATGATATTTCCACGAGCCAAGGAGTGGGTCAAAATCGTGTTGGCCGTCGCGCGCTGCGGCGGTAGGTTGAACGCTGGTTTTCGCTGGGCTTGGGTTCTGCTGAGCCAGGCCAGGCACGACTAGCAGCAGCACCGCCATGATGCACGACATCAGATAGGGCGGAATAGATTGCGATGGGGTCATCGGCGCCTCCCAAAATCGGTTCGGTCTGTCGAGGTTAGACGGGACGTCGATTCGGAAGGTGAGCCAAGTCGCAGGAGGACATTGCTGGGGCTGGCAGATTGCCTCTTGAGGCGAAGAACAGCAGACGTCTTGCTGACTGCAACGATTACCCTCTCGATTGGACGTCTCCTGTCAAATTCCGAATGCGGTGAGACTTTATTCGTTTACGTCCTCTTCGCGATACGGCTAGAATCAGCCCATGCCGACATCCGAAGATCAGCAAAGCGCACGGTCGAGCCTGGCCAAGAAGGCCCTTGATCGTGTCCAGAGCGACATGCACGGGCTTCACTATGCCGTCAGCATCTTCATCGCGACTGCGGTGCTCTGGATAATCGTCAAGGAGCTTGCGGCGACGAACCCAATCTGGGCGATCAGTTCGATGGTGGCAACCAGCGACCCGCTGATGAAGACAGCGCTCTTGACCTTTCGGTCTCGCATCATCAATGCGCTGGTAGGCTGCGCTGTCGGGCTCTTATTTATTGCTATCGGAGGCACGCGAGTCATCACTCTCCCACTCGCGATGGCGGCTACGGTCTTGCTTTCCACTTACGTCGTTCGTATTCAAACGATGTGGCGGCAGGCGCCAATTACCGCTGCATTCGTGATTGCGGCCGGGCTGGAGCATCACTCGCGACTGCTGGGCCTTAAAGCAGGTGTGGGCCGTATGGCCGAGGTGCTGTTCGGATGCGTTGTCGGATTGGTGGTCGCCTGGGTAGTGTCGATTGTGTGGCCGCTGCCGGTACCTGTTGCAGCGGCCAGTGCGGCGAAGAAGTGAGGTATCGCTAGCGCCGGCGCAACGGGTGGTGTCTCCGTGGAAGCAATGGGTCACGCTTCCACGGCAGCAACAGTGCCGTTCGGGCATTTGGCTCAAAAGGCCCGAGGGCACTGACGATAACCGCTGACTACTTCTTCGAATCGCGCTCCTTCTTCTCCTTCTCTCTTTCAATGCGCTCGGTTTCCTCGGGATCCTCTTGCCGTTGGAACATCGGCTCTTTCCAGTCCCGCTTATGCCGTTCAATGTCGCGAGTGACGGAATCGTCTTCGCGTTGCTGCTGAGCCCTTAGCTTCATCATGACGTCCTCCAAGTTTGAATACTGTTGCATTACTGATCAGCATTACCGATTATCTTGCTTTCAATTGGCGGTGCTATTCAGCCGTTTTGGCCTGCTCTGCCAGGGGCAATGCTGCTGCCTGACCTGGCTTCTCCGTCGCATTCGGCTGCACAATTTCGGCCACTGTGTCGTCGTTCCACTCGATACCGTGGGAAACGATTCGCAGCCGCATTCTTGCCCCGACCCGCTTCGCGCGTTCCGGCAGCATGATCAGAAACGATTGCTCGATCGGCTCTCCGGGCTCTATCCAGCCGTGCGCTTTGAAGACTTCCAGCACGGCAACATTGTCGCTGGCGATGCGAGCGGGCTTTCCCCCGTCCGCCACCACCAGCAAATCGTCGATGACAATTGCCGTTCCTTTCTGTTCGATCGTTACCACGGACAGGCCGACATTTTTCAGTTGTGCTTCGCCGCTCAAAATCCATGCGCCGTTGCTCAGAAAAATCTTGCCGGAGATCTTCGGTTCCAGCCGTCGCTTGAAGGTCCGTCCCCGGCGATAGTTCAGATAGCCCCACGCCGCCGCGATGAACACGGCCGCCACCTTTACGACCTTGTCGATAATGTCCAGAACCGTAGAAAGGGACGACGGCGGAGGAGTCGTTGCGGCGGGATCAACCAGAAACGGCATAATCTGTGTGTCTTTAATGTCGCCAGATACTACTTTATTTCAACCCCAGAGGCAATTATGCATGAGGCCCTTCCGGGCGGAGGTGATGTAAGTTCGGTTGTGTAAAAAGCGAGAGGGTGTAAGTTGGCTTTGCCTTAGCAAGCAGAAGCCATTCCTCAAAAAGGAGCTTACACCCGATGGCGAAGATAACACCGATCACGGAGCACAGCTTGACATCACTCTTCTAGCCTACGGTTTTTGAGTTTCCCAAGTCAGTGATTAAAATCACTGAGGTCGACGCGTCGAGTCAACCATTCCATAAATTGATTCCGCCATTGCAGTCTCTCTCCAACCGGCAGGCAGCATGGATGCGAGGCGAGAGTTCGTCATTGAAACGCGCCGAGAGGTGGAGCACCACCAGCACGAACAGGCCCACCAACAGCGCGCTTTCGCACCTTGTTTGGAAGCCGTTGGGGCTGAAACAATGACCACGCTCCCAACGAGGTCATGCCATGCCATTAAGACAAGCTCTCGCATTTGTGCTGCTGCTAACACTGCTGAGCGTGCGTCCATGTCTGGCCGGGCCGGCGTTCGGCGGCGAAGTGTGCAGCTTCGCAACCGCCTCCACCAATAAGCCTCCGGGAGCCTGCAGTCTCACATCAAACGTCCCTGCTGGATCTACGGTCGTGGTTTTGGCGGTTGAGGACGGAAACGATTACCACGTCACCAACGTGACCGACACGCAAGGCAACACGTATGTCCAGGCGCTTTACTACCACAATACGAATTACATGGCGGCCGAGCAATCCATCTGGTGTGCGTATGTGACCCATCCGCTCACCAGCAGCGATTCCGTGACCATCGCCTGGTCCGCGCCCATCACGGAATGGCGTTCGTTCGCCGTCAATGTGGCCTACATAACCGGAGCTGCGCAAACTGGGCAGCCTGACAGCACCGCGAAAAATAATGACTACCTCAACGGCGGAACTGTAGCCGTGCGGGGCCGTACGGCAGCGCCAGATACCGTGGTGATCGGATTTCTTGCAGCTAACCATTTCGTCTGGACGATCGGCCCGGGATGGACAATTTACCGCTCCGAGAACGTCAATATCTACTACGACTTCTTCTACAAGGTCTTGTCTTCTGCCGGAGTAGCCGACCCCGGCGGCGCCGTAAAGGGAGAAAACACTTACTCAGGTGTGTGGGCCGCTTTCAAGTGATAGCGCCTGCATAGCCCCTGTCCGATTGAAGCTCGTCGCTGCCTTCACCTCCGCATTCGCAGTGAAACTCCGCCTTGTGTCCGCCGTCACCGACCGCCGTGCCCTGCTTTTCCTAAACTTGCCTTGAGTGTTCAATGTCCAACTCTGCACCAGCCCGAGTGAACCCCTGGATCGTGACCGCCGCCGTGATGCTGGCGACCTTCATGGAAATCCTGGATACCACGGTGGTCAATGTTGCTATCCCGCACATGGCAGGAAACCTTGGCGCCACGGTGGAAGAAGGTACCTGGGTGGTGACCTCGTACCTGGTATCGAACGCCATTGTGCTGCCCATGGCCGGGTGGCTGGCCAACCGCTTTGGGCGTCGCCGGATTCTGCTGACCTGCGTTGGCGGTTTCACCCTCACGTCGCTGCTCTGCGGAATGGCCACCAGCCTGGATTGGCTAATCTTCTTCCGCGTCCTGCAAGGCCTCACCGGTGGCGGGTTGCAGCCGCTGGCGCAAGCTGTCTTGCTGGAGACGTTCCCTCCCAAGAAGCATGGCACCGCGATGGCGGCCTTCGGACTGGGCATTATTCTCGCGCCCATCCTCGGTCCTACCCTTGGTGGCTGGATCACTGACAACTACACCTGGCGCTGGATCTTTTACCTCAATCTTCCGGTGGGCGCTCTGTCGATGGTTATGATCAGCACCTTCGTTCGCGATCCTCACTACATTGGCAAACACAAGACTGGCGGAGTCGACCTGTGGGGCATCGGCTTCCTGGCACTCGGCTTTGGCATGCTGCAAGTTGTACTCGACACCGGTCAGCGCAAGGACTGGTTCGGCAGCAATCAGATTCGGGTGTGGACCACGCTATGTGTCTTCGGACTGGTTGCCATGGTGGTGCGGGAGCTGAAAGCTCGTCACCCAATCGTCGACCTGCGCGTCTTGAAAGATGTCACCTTCAGTGCCGGCACATTCCTGATGACGATGCTCGGCTTTGTGCTGTACGCCAGCCTGATGCTGCTGCCCATATTCCTGCAAACCTTGCTTGGCTATCCGGCGCTGCAGGCAGGACTGGCGCTGTCGCCCCGTGGCCTGGGTTCGCTGGTTATGATGCCGATTGCCGGACAACTCACGAACCGCTACGATCCGCGCAGGCTGCTCGCGATCGGCCTGGCGGTGGGTGCCTATACCATGTTCAGCCTCTCTCACCTGAACCTCAATGCCGGCTACTGGGACATCTTCTGGCCGCAGGTGATCCAGGGCGCCGCGATGGCGTTTCTGTTCATTCCACTGATGGCGACCAGCATGTCGGGCATTGCCAAAGAAAAAATGGGCAACGCCACAAGCATCTACAACCTGATGCGCAACATCGGCGGCAGCTTCGGCATCGCCACCATGACCACTTTCCTCGCCCGCCGCAATCAGGTACATCAGAACCAGTTGGTAAGCCACGTAACGGCGTACGATCCCAGCATTCGCAATATGCTGCGCGGCCTGCAAAGTTGGTTCCTGATGAACGGCTACAGTTCGGTGGATGCGGGCAAGAAGGCCATGGGCGCGATCTACGGCATGGTGCAGCAGCAGGCCGCCATGCTGTCGTTCGTCGAAGCATTCTGGGTGATGGGGGTGATTTTCTTCTGCATGCTGCCACTGCTCTTCCTGCTGCGCAACGCGCGCTCGTTACATCCGCATGCGCGCAAGACGGCTGGCATGGTTGAACGGCAGCAACCGGTTGCGGCAGCAGTCGAAGCGGAGGCGGAATTGGTCGGCGTCGGGCACTAGGACGACGGCAGAATCGGTGCCGACAGGAATCTATTAGAGCAACTGAGCTCGTAGGGTGTCATGCTGAACGACGAGCGAAACGCGTAGTCGAGGGACGCCTATGGAACTATGGTCGTTCTTTGCAGCTATAGGTCATTCGACTCGTCGCTGACGCTCCTCGCTCATGATGACAACCGACATCCATCAGCTGGCGCGGTTCAGGGCCACGTTTGCCGGCACAATTAGAGCGCGGCAAGGGAGTACCTCTTAGAATTAATCCATGGATGTTTACCGCGGCCGCCTGGCGCCATCACCTACTGGACTGCTGCACATCGGTCACGCCTGCACATTCTGGACAGCCTACCGCCGGGCGGTCGAGCACGGTGGAACGCTGATCTTCCGCAACGAAGATCTGGATCCGCAGCGCTCCAGGCCGGAATTCGCGCGCGCTATGGTGGAAGACCTTGGGTGGGTGGGCATTCGCTGGCAGGAAGGTCCCGACATCGGGGGCCCGTTTGCGCCCTATGAGCAGAGCAAGCGACGCCCATCGTATCTGGCCGCGTGGCGCACGCTGCGCGACCGTGGATTCATCTATCCGTGCAACTGCTCACGCAAAGATCTGGCCTCATCGGCGGCCGCGCCGAATGAGGGTGATGACGAGCCAATCTACCCGGGACGCTGCCGGGAAGAGATCGCCGAGGCTGGTAAGTACGAGACACCCGCAGGCGTGAACTGGCGATTTCGAGTGCCCGATGGCGAAATGGTGGGGTTCGACGATCTGCGGCAGGGGCCTCAGAGCTTCGTCGCCGGCAAACACTTCGGCGACTTCGTGATTTGGCGGCGCGACGACGTTCCGGCCTATCAACTGGCGGTTGTCGCTGACGATGCCGCCATGGCGGTTACTGAAGTCGTGCGCGGCGCCGACCTACTGAAATCAACTGCGCGGCAATTGCTGCTGTGGCATGCTCTCGGCTTGGCAATACCCGCGTACTACCATTGCGATCTCTTGCGCGACGAAGCAGGAGTCCGTCTGGCCAAGCGGCACGATGCTCTCAGTCTGCGCAGGCTCCGCGAGCTGGGTCATACGCCAGAGCAGGTTCTACATCGATGCAAAGTGCGCTAGTCGCGTTCCGCAAGTTGCATCAAAGCGCGGAACAGGATATTGTCACCGCGCACCCTCAGGAGGACGGAACGATGCGATTGAATTGGGGCGCGATAGTATTGGCCGGCGTTGCCGACTGGATACTCGGTGCGGTGTGGTTCACGGCCTTCAAGACGCCGTGGCAAGCAGGTACGCGCATTCCCGCGGAAGAGTTGCAAGTGTACATGGCCCATCCTAATTATTGGCCATACGTCATTTCATTGGTGTGCAGCATCGCCATCGCTTACGTGATCGCCCGGGTGCTGAGTGCCTGGGCCTACACGTTGATACACGGCATTGGCATCGGCATTCTCGTCGGGTTAGCCGCGGCCCTGGCGATGCTCACGGAAATGGTGTTTGAACTTCGCGCCATCCCGTTCATGATGATCTCTGCCGCCTACCCGCTGCTTGGCTGCATTCTGATGGGGGCCGTCGTAGGTGGGTGGAAACCAAAACGAATTCCAAGCTGAGCTATTCGAGATTGCACCCAACATGAAAATTGAAGGAAAAATCGTTCCTGGTTACCTGAAGGCGTTAAGCGGTCTTGACCAACTGCCCGGTCCTGACGGCGACCGCTCCGTCGAGTTGTTCCGGCACGGCACGCTTACCGTGAAGCTGTACGCACCACGTGGAACCGATAACCAGCATCCCCACACCCGCGACGAGATTTATGTGATCGCTTACGGCACGGGACGCTTTCAACGCGAAGCGCAGGAGTTTTCGTTTGGACCGGGAGATGTACTGTTCGTGGCCGCCGGCGAACAGCATCGCTTCGTGGAATTTACCGACGATTTCGCTACCTGGGTATTTTTCTACGGACCAGAGGGCGGCGAAGCGAATCGGTGAAAGCTGCAAGCACGATGAGCACCCATCAACACGGGTCGTCCGGAAGATCTTGATTAAAGAAGACCCATGTTCATCCCCGTAAATCCGTGGTCAAAAGATATTTGTTATTTTCCCGTATAGCTTACCCGCCAGACTGAATTCGACGCATCATCCGTCACCAGCAACGATCCATCGTGAGCCACCGCCACTCCGACCGGACGTCCCCAAACTTCACCGTTGGGAAGCACGAAGCCGGTGAGGAAGTCCTCGTACTCTCCACTCGCTTTTCCGGTTTGATGCAAGGGCACGCGAATTACTTCGTATCCCACGCGCACTTTCTTGTTCCACGAGCCATGCTGCGCAGCGAAGATGTCGCCTTGGTATTCCGCGGGAAACTGCTTACCTTCGTAGAACGTCATCTCGAGGGACGCGTTATGAGGCTGCAGCAAGACGTCGGGCACGATCGACTTGTCCTTCAACTCGGGATGCTTGCCTTGCAGGCGCGGGTCTGCATTGCCGCCAATGTAGTAATACGGCCAGCCATAAAAGCCGCCATCCTGCACGTGAGTGATGTAATCGGGCACAAGGTTGTCGCCGAGACCGTCACGTTCGTTCACCGAACACCAGAGCTCGCCCGTCTTCGGATTGATCGCGAGCCCACCGCCGGCATTGCGAATACCGTAGGCGTACACATGCAGGTTCGAACCATCGGGACTCGCAACCAGAATGTCGGCGCGGTTCTTCTCGTCAGGGTGAGTATCGGGATCATCCACGTTTGAGTCGGACCCGACCGCAACGAACATCTGCTTGCCATCGGGGGAGAAAACGATGTCGCGAGTCCAATGTCCGCCCCCGCCGGGCAGGTCAGCGATGTGCTGCGATCTGCCCGTCGCCTTCAGGTCACCGTTGTGATAGGGAAACCGCACCACGCTGTCGGTATTGCCAACATAGAGGTAGTCCGGATTCGGTCCGGGGGGATAAAAGGCAATTCCGTACGGTCGATTGAGACCGCGGGTGAAGACCTCCGTCTGTTGCGGCTTTCCGTCGGCTGTGATTCCGCGGTAAATTCTGAGGTCCCCTTTGTGGCTTTCGACGAGGAAGACATCGCCATTGGGCGCGGTAAGGATCTCGCGCGGCTCATCTAGACCGGTAGCGAACAATTCGACCTTGAAGCCGGCGGGCGCCTGCGGCCATGAATTCTTCGGGCGGTCGACAATCTTGGCCCAGTTCGACGCGGAGGTGGTTGCATAGGGCGCAGGCAGGTCAACGGGCATTATCTTGTGCACAGTGCCCGGTTTTCCGTAACGGTAATCAGTGAATGGCCCTTGCGGCGAACTGGCGGATTGTGCCCCCTTGCCGCTTTGGGCGCAGGCCGGAAAAATTGAAAGCAGCAGGCTAAGAAGAACAACTACAGGCGCGTTTCTAGCTATCTTCATGATTGCTTGCGTTTCCCTCGATATTTCGGCGCTATCAACCGAGCGAGCCGTGGCCGACCAGTTCGGCGTCCTGGCTCGATTAGATGAACCGAACAAATCGGAGCATCCGAAAAAACGGGGCAGCTTTCTCGATAGCGCTGCATGCCGGGTCGCGTGGATGCCAGTTGCGGAACTGCGCCGGCAGGTCTAGCCTGTAAGGCAAGTAATGGGGTGGGTCGTGTTTAGCCTCAGTGTTGTCCTTGTCATCGCCGGCCTCGCTTTCGGCGGCGCTACCACGCTCATTGGATTCGGCGGCCTGCTCGGAGCTTCGTTTCATCGTGCCTTGGGAACTCCATTGCCCCTGCCGACAATTCACAATGCTTTCGAGCGACGCCTCTATATCTATGTTGGGAGCGGGGGATTTCTGGTCTGGATCTGCGCCTTCCTCTATAGCTTGAAGCTCGCACCGTAGCACGGCGGCAGATCATTTCGGCTCGAACAATCCTGCTTGCCGGCTCTCGCCCCCTAACTTGGCCATCTGCTCGATGTATCGGTCTGCGTCGAACTTTTTGGCCGCCGCATTTCCCGACATGTAGCGAATGGTCCCGAAGATCGGGCGCTCAAACCATGGGCGATCGAACTTGCCGGCGATCGACCACGCGATTCCAGCATAGCCATTGGGGTCGCGGCCATCGAGGAAATACTTGTCGTTCAGATACACCGCGGTCTGGTAAGCCGAGGCAGGAGACAGGCTCCACTCCAGGATTTTCTTGGCCCAGTACATGCGCATGTAGTTGTGCGTCCAGCCCGCATGAAGCATCTGGCGCTGCGCGGCATTCCATAATTCATCGTGGGTTTCTGCGTGCTCGAGTTGCGCGCGCGCGTAGGTGACGGGGCGCTGGTCCTGCGCATGTTTGCCCAGAGTGCGATGCGCCCAATCTGGCGCGCTCTCAATCGAGTCATACAGCGGATTGAAATGCGCGAAATTGATGGACAGCTCGCGCCAGGTGATCAGCTGATCGAGGAAGTCGTCTTTCGCGGCGCGCGGAGCTTTCGATTTTTCGACGGCCATCGCGACGGTGTGCGGACCGATGTGCCCGAAGTGCAGATACGGCGAGAGCCGGCTGGTACCGTCCAATTCCGGCTTGCCGTGGCGCTCCGGGTAGTGAGCCAGTTTGTGAGTTACGAAGTCGTGCAAGAGATGCAGCGCCTCACCGGTCCCCCCGCGGAAAGAATCCACGGGCGCTACCGAGCGATCGAGGCCCTTCCAATCTTCCGTCAGATCGAACGAGCCATCGTCGGGCAATGCACTTAGGCCACGCGGCCTGTCCCACTCGACCTTCGCTCTCGGATTGTCCGGCGCAGTTAGGAACTCTTTCAGCCGTGACTGCAGACGCGGGCGCATGATGCGTGCCGCGTATTGCTCCTTCTCCAGCAGCTTTGACGGCACGAGCACGTCGGCATCCACCGTCCACAGCGGCACGCTAAGCTTCCTGGCGGCAAGGTCGCGCCAGTGATTAGGCTCGCGCAGGGGGTTCTCGTCGCCAATGACGAGCGAAGCCTTCACTTCGTCGCAGAACTTTAGCAGCGAATGATCTGGATAGCGTCGCAGCACATACCCAATACCGCGCTTGCGCGCGCGTTCGGCGGTATCGGGAACTGCCTGCGCGAGGAAAGTGTAGTGTCGCAGGTTTGCACGCGGGTAGAACGGCACTGGCGCGAAGAAGATCACCACCGGCTGATGCAGCGCGTTGGCGGCTTCGACCGCGACGTCGAGCGCGGGATTGTCAAGCGCCCGTTGTGCCCGCTGCATCCAGTAGACCACGCAGCGGCCGGATGAGTCGGGTTCAGCTCTAGACCGTGTTCTGACTCGCGGATTCGAGGCAAGCCAATCCAAGATACTCATGGCCAGTAAATCTGTCCTGAAATGTGTTTGGCAATCCCCAAATTGAGCGACTGTATTGTAACGGAGTTGATGTCAAAGACCAGTATTCATGCTATAAGGGGTGAAGAATATCCGAATGAATGGAGGTTGTTATGTCCGAACGCGGCAGAACTAACGACCATATGGTAGACCTGATGAGAACCATTGTTCACAACCAAGAGCAGGGTCAACCGGAGGGGCAAGGCGACAACCCATTTGATCCAGCGAACTTCGGAAACTCCAAATCTGACGAGTCGAACACAGAAGCGCCGCACGAAGAATAGAGACAAATAAGCTGATTCTATGACACTGTCTCTCGCGGCGGTCGTGCTGTTCGCGATAGTCGTCCTTCCTGGCTACGTGGCCCAAAGGTCCCGCCATCTCAGATATCCTCCCTCGACGCTCGAAAAAACTACCTTCGCGGAGCTTGGCGAGTACATGCTCGATAGCGTTTGGATCCACGCCATCGTGTTGCTTGTATTCACGCTCATTCTGTGGCTCTACCGTGGGAGTACTTACTTAAGAAATTTGAAAGTAGTCGTGTTTCTCGGTAGTTCGAAGTCGCTTATTGTGGACCATTTTGGATTAATTGTAGCGTATTCATTCACCACTCTCGTTGTTGCCTACCTCTACGGCATATTCAGGGGCTGGCAGCTCGATAAACAGCCGGTGATCGTCCTGCTTTCCAAGGTCTTCAACTTTGCATTTTCGATTGCGGAAATCCCAGTTTGGCATGCTGTTCTGAGTCAGAAAGAAGGCACAAGGACGTGTGTAGAGGTCCAGATGAAGGACTCCGGAAATGTTTACTCGGGTGCCTTAACTTTTTTTCCAATTTCGCCCGACTCGTGTGACAGCAAAGATTTCTACCTGACAGATGTATTCTATCGAGCATCGGGTGAGCCACACTCGAGTAACCGCAGATTGTCGGGCGGGGACATAAAATACCATGGCATTCTCTTGAACTCAGCGAATGTTGAGAGCATCAGGATCGTTGTCCAACAAGTCGTGCCACAAGCGCACACTGTGCCCGGTTTTTGGTCCAAACTGCGGAATCTCTTACAGGAATCACAAATACCGCAGTAGGGTTCGGCAACCACAGCCTATGAGCCCGCGTTAATCGCTCGCCGTCAGCACTTCGTCCGCGACTGCAGCCGCTTCAACCGCCGCCTTTACGTCATGCACCCGCACGATGTGGGCTCCCCCGAGAATAGAGGCGACCATTGCAGCTATGGATCCGTAGAGCCGCTCCGACGGTGGCGCGTCTTTGCCGGTTCGTTTGCCGACCGTGCGTCCCACGAAGGACTTGCGTGAAGTCCCGGCCAGCAGCGGAAATCCTAACCGATGCAAGCGGTCAAAATGTGCCAGCAGCGGGTAGTTGTCCTCGAAATTCTTGCCGAAGCCAAAACCGGGATCGAGCACGATGCGCGTCCGCTCCACGCCGCTGGTCAAGGCAACCAGCAGCCGATTGGAGAGGTCATGGTCCACCATAGCCGTGATGTCCGGCTCATGCGGCAACTCGCGCCATCGCTGCGGCTGGCCGCGTGTATGCATCAGCACCACTCCGCAGTGCAATTCGGCGCAGGTTTTTGCCATGTGTGGGTCCCATTGAAAACCACTGACATCGTTCACAATCTCCGCACCCGCACCCACGCCCGCGCGGGCCACGCCGGCTTTGTAGGTATCCATCGAAATGACCGCCGCCGGCCGCGCCTGCAGGACACCTTCCAGTACTGGCATCACTCGCCGCAGCTCTTCGTCCTCGGTCACTATCGGTTTTGCCTTAGTGCTGGCTTCGTCTCCGGCAACTCGCGCTCCGGGACGAGTGGACTCGCCGCCAATATCCAGAATATCCGCACCCTCGTCCAGCATCTGCAAGGCGTGTTGCACCGCGCGTTCCGGCTGGAGAAAATCTCCCCCGTCGGAGAACGAATCAGGCGTGACGTTGACCACTCCCATGATGAGGGTTCGCTGGCCCAACTCCAGCGTCCGGGAGCGCAACTGCCAGCGAAAATGAGGCCGCATGCAACGATTGTACTGGGCCTTGAAGATGCGGATGTTGGCCGAAAATAGATGGCTTGCACCGTGGTGCTAAAATTTAAACGGTAGTCCCATGTGCAGGGCCCGCAATCTCGCCGCGCTCCTCCTGATCTTCGCTTTCCTCTCGCCTGCTTTTGCCGCCGCTAAACTCGACAAAAAGCAAAACGACGACAAGAAGCTTGCTTCGGAGATTGACAAGCTCCTTAGCGATCCTGAGGCAGCGTCCGGATTTTGGGGCGTCTATGCGGTTTCGATGGATACCGGAAAGCCCATCTATGCGCTGAATCAGGACAAGCTATTCACGCCCGCGTCGAACACCAAGCTATTTACCACGGCGGCGGTCTTCGGCCTGATTGGCCCGGACTATCGCTTCAAGACCACCGTGGAGACTACGGGCGTGCTCGACAAGTACGGACGTCTGAATGGAGACCTGGTGCTGGTAGGACGTGGCGATCCCAACCTCTCCGGACGCACGCTCCCTTACAACATGCACACCGAGCGCAAGACGCCGCCGATCCAAGTGTTGCAGACCCTCGCCGACCAGTTGGTACAGCAGGGATTGAAATACATCGACGGAGACGTCGTGGCCGACGATTCGTACTTTGTCTTCGAGCGCTACGGGGAAGGCTGGTCGCAGGATGACCTGGCGCGGGAATGGGGAGCACCGGTATCGGCGCTGACCATCAACGACAATGTGATCTTCGTAAACCTGATGCCGGCCGACCATCCTGGCGAGCGGGCGTTCCTGACGGTCACACCGTTCCCCGAGTACTACAAAATCGATAACCGCGTGATGACCACGCCACAGGGAACCGGCCCGCGCACCGTGTCCATCAATCGCGAGCCCGGCTCGAATCAGCTGACCTTCTGGGGCAACATCCCGCAGGACGATCCCGGCTTCGGCGAAGCACTGGCCATCGAAGACCCCGCTGACTTCGCGGCGAGACTCTTTCGCGAGCTTCTGGAGGAGCGCGGCGTCACCATCTACGGCAACGCGCGTACTCATCACACCGAACTTGCGTCCACGCAGACCTTCAGCGTGACGTCCATGGCGTCGGGTGGCGGAGATAGAACTCGTCCGCCCAATCCTGCGCCAGCTGTGTTGGCCAGTTACCAGTCGCAGCCGGTCGTGCAAGATTTGCGCGTAATTAATAAGGTAAGCCAAAACCTCCACGCCGAGCTGATGCTGCGATTGCTGGGCAAAGAAAAGGGCACATCAGGTTCGATCCAGGGTGGGCTGGAAGTCCTGCGCGGCTTCCTGATTCGCGCCGGCATCAAGCCGGAGCAGTTCGTCTTCCTGGACGGCTCGGGACTTTCGCGGGAGAACCTGGTCACGCCCGATGCGATAGTCGCGATCCTGCTCTACAGTCACAAGCAACCCTGGGGGCAACTCTACGAAGACACCCTGCCCATCGCCGGGGTGGATGGCTCGCTGTCGGAACGCTTTCGCAACACGCCTACCATGGGGCTGGTCCACGCCAAAACGGGATCGCTCTCGCATGTGTACTCGCTGTCTGGTTATGCAACTACGCAACGTGGCGAACACATTGCGTTCTCCATCATGACCAACAACGACACCCTGCCTGCCAAGAAAGCGCTCGACACAATTGACCAGATCGTGGAGAAGATGGTCGAAGACAAGAAGTAACCCTGCCCGAAGTATTAAGATTTTCTATTTCAGTTGGCCCTTAGTTTGCTGGTGTCACCCATGCGACCGCTGAGTCGCTGAAGAGTGGCGCTGTGCGGCGTACTGCAGGAGGAGCAACGTCAGCGTGGCGTCCCTGGAGGCACTATGTCCGTTCTTGGCATTGCAAGTACTGCCTTGTCCCAACTCGGCAACATTCAGTCGAAGTTCCAGCAAGTGCAAGGTGAATTCAAGACCCTGGGACAGGACCTGACGGCCGGCAACCTGGCGCAGGCCCAGACCGATTTCGTCACCCTATCGCAATCGGTTACCAGTCAACTCACCAGCAGCAGTCCGGTGGCGAAAGCGGTCGACGCTGTGGGCCAAGCTCTTCAATCGGGAAATCTGACGGCAGCGCAACAGGCGTTCGCGTCCATACCATCCACGATCGTTGGGCCGTCTGCCGTACACCATCATCACGCGCACGGATCCAAAGCCTCAGCATCAGGAACGCAGAGCAGCTTGTTCGCGCAAGAGCTGAACACCCTAGGCCAGGCGCTGCAATCGGGGAACCTGACGGCAGCGCAACAGGCGTTTTCCGCGATGCAGCAGGGTTGGCAGCAGACCAGCCCGAACAGCACGGCTGCGTCTGCAACCAGCGGGGTGAACGTCACGGTGTGAAGTAGATCGCGCAGACGAGCGGCGCGCTGCGCTCTTGATTTCCGTGGACGCCAACCCTACCATGGGCGGACTCTGGAAGTCGTCTGCCGTGGAGAAAGAAACATTTCGCCTCGGCACCAGACGTAACGCAATTCCTGCTGTCACCTGCCGCAATCGTGTACAACAGTATCTTGCAGTTATCCCGACCTACCAGGAGCGATTACCGCCATGATTGAACGACTCAAGGAAAGCTTTGGAGGAGTACTGGGCTTCAAAGTTGTTGGCAAGCTGACGGCCGAAGACATCAAGGGGTTCGAGCCGCAAATCAGCCATGCTGATCGCGCAGCGGAAGCACAAGCCAATCGGCATCCTCGCCGACCTCTCGCAGATGCACGGCGCCAACTTTGGCGCCCGCTGGGAGGAGATGCGTTTTCTCCAGAAGCATACCGACCATATCGCGCGCATGGCGGTGGTCGGCGCCGACAAATGGGAGGAGATTATGGCGATTATCACCGCGGGCGCGGCTATCCTCGAGGCTGAGACCCGCTACTTCGACGAGTCCGAGATTTTACACGCGTGGGAATGGGTACGAACTGCGAAGCACGCCGAGGACCTGCCCGTTCGGCAGATCTCGCCGGGAACCGGCATCTGGAAGGACTACCATCCAGAGTGGATGGACATCGGTACATAAAGTCTCTTGGCGGAATTGGCGGCCGCATCCGGGGGCAAACGAGTCCGCACCATCTCGTGGTTTCCACCTGGCAATTGCCCCTAGCGACCGAAAGCTGACGGGCAAGAGTCGAGATGTGGCACACCCAGTCGTGCTGGTTGGTTGCCACTTCAGGGCCATTGACTTCGATCCCCGAACCATCCTAGAGTTACACACCCTCTTCCAGGAAGGTCGGAACCTTCCGTTTCGCCCCGATTCAGACGGCCCGAGAAATAGTGCGTTCCGTCCATTCTCGGTTCATAATTCATTCGAGACCAGGAGACCATATGAGCGCCGCCGCAACCCCCACCCTGAAGAAAACCTTCCCTTTAGATCCCACCATCCTTGGCAGTGGCAGTGCGGCAATGTTGGAACTCGGAGGCAGCACTGACGCCGATGTCAACCTCGCGATCGCCACCAACCAGCCGTTTCCCACGCGTGCTAACGGCATCATTGACTTGGCACATATCAGTCTCACGGCTTCTGGTGGCATGCCGGTGGCGTTTCAGGGGGGTGGAGTTTCTCTGGGTTTCAGTTTCTCGGCTGGAGTTACAGCGGGAGTAGGGATTTTTGACGACCCGAACAATGCCATTGCCGCTTTGAACCTCGGGGAGACCCCAGGGCTTGATCTCACAATTGACTCCGCCCCGGGCTCGCGCTATGCGTTGCTGCGAACCGGCTATCAGGCGAGCGGCAGCGTCAGCGGGACACATCCAATCGGCGTGCTGGGAAGCTTCACCTTTGGCGCCACCGGCGCCGCCTCCGGTGTCAGCGCGGTCTTACATCGATTCGCAGCCTCCTCGGGGGCCGACACTGTCCTTGAGGAGACTGTTCAAAGCTGGAAGCTACCCCGTCATATCACCTCCGCTAACCAACTCGCTCCGGCCACCTGGATCGTTGCCGAAGCTGACGGCTCCCTTGCGGTCAAGCTGGGCGCCAGCTTGGGCTACAACTTCAATTTCATTCGCCAGGCGAAGGCATTCGGCTTGTCGGGCGACGTTGGAATGAAAATTGACGCGGCCGCCACAGCCACTTTCGGTCTTGATGTCAGTGGCCGTTACCTGGTCGTGGTCGGTCGCGAGTCAGATAGCGCTGCCGACCAAAAGCTCCGCTTGCGCCTGTTCAAACTTTCAAGCCATGGCCTGCAGTTTGGCTTGAATCTGAACGTGGGCGTAACCGGGGTGGAAACGTTGACCCCGGACAGCGTGGACGATTTCGTGAAGGCCGTTTTCGGTGTTCATGGAGTCCAGATCGTCAACGTCCTTGGCCAGATTGAAAAGTGGACTGACCCCTCCAAGAGTGTGGGGCAACTGGTCGCGGGATTGACCAATGATGAAGCACTCGGGTTACTGAAAAGCGTTACCGGCGTCGATCCGGCCACAGCCTTCGATGACGCGCGCAACAAGCTGCTGCAGGCGATCACTCTGTACCAAAGCCTCCCCGATCGAGCTTCCAGCGAGCTTCTGGGCATTCTCAACAAATTAGATGCCCCGGCCACTACCGACTTTCAGGATGCGCTCAAGTTGCTGGCTAGCAACGACCCCACAACTCAAAAGCAGTCTCTGCTTAACTTGCTGAATGCTGCGGACCTTACCGCCTCGCCGATCGGCCTTTTGGTGAGTTCGCTCGCCGACCATGGTCTGCTTGCCCTGCTGGATCAGCTCCCGCAAGTACGCAGCGCGGCCAACACGGTGCTTTCGATCTTGAATGGCGGCGTGATTGCTAAGTTGCAGCAATTCATCAGCGACAAACTCGATCTCAACAAGGTGTTGGCAGTGGTGCAGCAAACCGATTTCAACAAGCTTGATTCCTTCCTAGTGGGCCGACTGTCAGCGTTCTTCGACAAGACCTTGGGCTTTGCCGACTTGAACGAAGTAAAGAACGCCATCAACATGGTAGTCAGCAAGCGGCAGGAGATTTACGATCAGGCGCGCAAGGCGTTGAACTCCCGTTACGGGGTGGAGGTTGCCGCCACCTGGCAGAGCACCTCGGCCAGCACGGCTGTCATTGACGCGGTTTTCGACCTGTCCGACGTCAAAGCTCAAGCCATGTTTCACGATGTAGTGCAAGGCACGGCATCCGCCGTGGATGAACTTTTCACTACGCAGCTTGCCTCGGTTCACTTGAATTTTGCGGTGCTCTCACACGAACTCACGCGCAAGAGCACTCTGGAAATCTCGTTGCCGCGGTTCAATTTTCAGACCCAGAGCGTTACCACCGCGTTCGCGAACGTGCACCCTGAAGATGATGCGGGCCGGCTACTGCTCTATGACGCGAGCGGAACCAATACCGTCAGTGTCCGCAACAAGTTTGCCAGTGGCCTGACGGTAACCGTAGCGGCCGCGGTTGCAGCTACCGGTTCGGCCTCGGCCTTCCCCGATTTGCGCATTCACTCCACCGAAGGCAACACTTGGTCTTACCGGCTGCTTTACGTAAAGCCGAACCTGAAGCGGGAAGAGCTGGAGGCGATCACGCGTCCGTTCATCATGCAATACATGGCGGCAGAATTCGCGGGAGAAACCAGCTTGAGCGCGTGGTACAACCAGTTGGAAAGCACCTCTGAGAGCATCCTTCATAATGGGCCTGAAGTCTATGGAGACACCTGCGCCTCATTCGAGGTCACACTGCCGGGGAACGCCCTGGGGGCATGGGTGCAAAAGTTGAACAACGTCTCGGCCGCTGCCAAACAGGTTTCGGTGGCCATCCAACAGTCGCTCAAGCAAAATCTTCTCTTCTTCTATTTGAACGACATCAGCAAACTCCGCGATCTGGGAAGCAGCGCTCCTCTGCTGGCTTGGGCCTCCATACCTCCGGCGGTCAGCTTTGATGGATCGTCCTTCAGCACGAGTGCGGGCAAAGATGTCTTCTGGGACCATGTGGATCCTACCCTGCGCGCCGAAGCGGCTACGAACTCGGATACGGCAGCCAACCTGCGTGTTCGCTTGCCCGAACTGCGGCTGCGTTTAGAGGAAGCTGGGCTGCACGACACCGCTCAGTTCTATCAAGATAACCAGGTTTCGCAGATTCTGGCGTCGGCGACGAATTCGACCGGGGATATCCTGCTGGAGGGGCTCTTGCTGTTCGAATCCAATGTGGTGTTCAAGGCCAATGCCGCCATTCGCGACGTGCAGAAGTTTCTGGCTAACGCTTCTACCTCTCCTACGCAGGCGGTTGATCGCCTCGCGCAGTTTGCGGCCGACATCACGACTGCGTTCAACCAACTAATCGGACAGAGCGTGTTCGCCGACCTGGCTTCCTTCCGGGCAGTGGCGCAGGTGGTATTTGCCGAAGCTTCGCGGTCGCTGAGCACCGGTCTGGTGGTGAAGCCGGACGCCATGCTGACGCTCGATATTCTGAATCCGGCGCCACCGCGGAAGTTCCAGCTGCCAGACTTCCTGAACGGTGACTTGCCCACCGGCGCCGACATTGCGGTGGCGCAGCGGCTGGTCAATGTTTAAGACGGCATCTGGAAGGATTACCATCCGGAGTGGATGGACATCGGGACGCAAAAATTCACCCAGGCGATGCGGCTTCACGCGGAGAGAACGGTCAGTGTCGTCGTCGGCATCTCGTCGTAGGTTCGTCCATCCAGCAACCGCCCGGCGCGCTTCTTGCGAACACCGCCCCATTGCTTGAAGAAGAACGGAACGCTGTGTCGCCGGCACTGGCTGCGGATGGATGTTACCCATTTCCGCAACATGGGCCTAGCCCCGAATCCGCTTTCTCCGCCAACAATTACCCAGTCGATATTGGACAGATTGAGGGCTCCCAAGTCTTCTAGCAACGGCTCGATAGACAGGAATTTCACTGCTGCTGGCGCTGAGCCCAGATGCTCGATCCTAGGAAGGCCATGCTTCTTATCCTCGACGCTGACCCCCCACCAGATATGCGGCTTGGCGGCGGCAAACCTCAACTTTGTTTTGAGCAAATCACGCATACGCCGGGATCGCTTCGTGAGCACCTGGAAGGTATGCCAATCTGCCTGAACCATTACATCCACAACTGAAGCAATGTAGTCGTCCGGGACAGCTTCATGAAACAAGTCGCTCATTGAATTGACGAACACTCTCTTCGATGACCGCCATTTCAAGGGCTCATTCAACTTCTCGGGTACCAGTCGAATATCGAATCCCTGTTCGTAGGGATGACCTTTGACGCCGCGGAATCTCTCCGCAAAGACCGCAGCATAACAATGGGCACAGCCCGGACTGATCTTGGTGCAACCGCGAACTGGGTTCCACGTTGCATCTGTCCATTCGATCTTTGACCCTAATGACATCGCTCCCCCTAAAACCCAAATGAGGTTTGATCCGTTGAATACTTCAGAACGTCATCCCAGAATTCGTAGGCCAGCTTGCTGCGAGAGAACAGTGCCAGGTGATAGAGGGGAAGGTTGTTGTCATCGGAGCGAACTTCTTTCATCTTGTACAAGGGCAGTGGGACGTATTCCAACGTCTGCATTTGCGCAGCGAACTGTTGAGCAAGGAACATGGGAAATGGAATTCTGTTTGTTTGTGCCTCGACCCAAGCTTCACGCCATTTGTCGGTGCCGAGAAACTCATCGACTTTGCGCGAATCTTCACTCACGTATCTGAAGTAATTTCTGTTGGCGTCCATGTGAAGAGCAAGGAGACACAAGAAGTCTAGGAATCTGGCGGACATCTTTCGGAGTGTTTCGAACTTTATCCCTATATCGAAAGGATCCACGAAACACAGACCCAGCACAGTATTGTTCTTGGAGCCGAGAGGAATCTCACGGCAAATCCGATCGACCTGTTCGTTGCAGTCCCCTGGGATGCACGCCACATCGGCATCGGGAGCAATTCGCTTAGCGCGGGCTTGCAGGGCTGCTAATAGCTGTTCGTCCCTCTCACAAAAAATGTATTTGTCAAAGGGATCGGCGACTGTAAGCGCAAGAAGCGGTGATCCAACGAGAATCTTGCCCGTGTTCCGAATCCGGTTATATCCAGCCCCTGCATACAAATCGATGTACACTCTGCGATCCCATTTGAACTTCATGCCTGTCGAAAACAGCGCGTCGTAAAGCCTTACAAGTCGATACTTCGTTTCAGACCAAGCCCCAACCTCGGGACAAGGCAGTCCATCGTCGTAACCGAGTTGCGGTTCATCTGTCATCAATGTACGTCGATCTTCTTAACTCTACGTCGCTATAGGGGCGAATATAAAGCGAAAAATGCGCAGGTATCTCAAAATCAACCCTCACAAGAGACAAAGCCCCTTTCCGCGCTTATCATTAGAGGTTGACCTGCGCCCGCCGCATCCTGCCGGAGCGCACCGCATCTACTAGACTGCACCGCTAATACCTGAGAGGACGCACTTATGGCTACTACCACGACTCCTGCGCGGGAAGGCACTCGTATTTCCGCCACCATCAATAACGCCCAGATTCCCGACACCTTCAAGAACGAACCTTCCGTCGATTTCAGCAACCCGGAGAACGCGCGTCGTATGCGCGCCGCTATCGAAAAGGTCCGCAACGAACTGGGCCGCGAATACGACCTGGTCATCGGTGGTCGCCATCTGAAGACCGCGGAAAAAACCAACTCGATCAATCCGGCCAAGCCGTCGGAGATTGTGGGCATCCATCAGGCGGCGGGCGCCAGCGAGGTTGAGCCCGCAATGCAGGCTGCGCTCAAGGCCTTCGAGACCTGGAAGTTTGCCTCGGTCGAAGAGCGCACCAACCTGCTGTTCCGGGTGAGCGCGTTACTGCGCGAGCGCAAATTCGAGTTGATGGCGTGGCTGGTGTTTGAGGTTGGCAAGAACTGGCCCGAGGCCGACGGTGACATCGCCGAACTGATTGACTTCTGCGACCTGTATGCGCTGGAGGCGCTGCGCCTCTCCAAGGCCGAGCCGCCGGTGCAGTTGCCGGGCGAACGTGACTGGCTGCGTTACATCCCGCTGGGCGTGGGCGCGGTGATTCCGCCGTGGAACTTCCCTGGCGCAATCATGGGCGGCATGACCCTGGCCTCCATCGTGTGTGGCAACACCGTCATCCTAAAGCCCTCGGGCGACTCGCCCACCATCGCCGCGAAATTCTTCGAGATTCTGGAAGAAGCCGGCCTGCCGGACGGCGTGGTGAACTTCTGCCCCGGCCATGGCAACAGTTTCGGCAACGCCGTAGTCGAGCATCCCAAAACACGCTATATCGCCTTCACCGGATCGAAAGAAGTGGGGCTGCACATCAACCAGCGTGCAGCGGTGCAGCAGCCCGGCCAGATCTGGATCAAGCGCACCATCCTCGAGATGGGCGGCAAGGACTCCATCGTGGTGGACACCGACGCCGATCTCGATGCGGCGGTCGAAGGCGTGGCCTCGGCGGCATTCGGATTCAGCGGGCAGAAGTGTTCGGCATGTTCGCGCGCCATTGTGGATGAGCGAATCTACGACAAATTTCTGCAACGCCTGAAGGAACGCGTGGAGAAGATTACCGTCGGCGATCCCACGCAGAATCCATCGATGGGCCCAGTGGTCAACGAGAAGTCGATGAAGTCGATTCTGGGATACATCGAGAAGGGCATCGCAGAAGGTGGAAGACTGATTACGGGCGGCGCGCGGGCAACCGAAGCCGGAGACGGCTTCTTCATCCAGCCCACCGTGATTGCCGATGTCGATCCGATGGGGACGATTTCGCAGCAGGAGATCTTCGGCCCGGTGCTGGCGGTGATCAAGTCGCGTGGCTTTGAACATGGGCTGGAAATCGCCAACAACACCGAGTTCGGACTGACCGGCGCCGTCTACACCACGTCGGAAGACAAAATTGAAGCGGCCAAGGAACAGTTCCACGTCGGCAACCTGTACATCAATCGCAAGTGCACAGGAGCCATGGTAGGCGCGCATCCGTTCGGCGGCTTCAACATGTCGGGGACCGACTCGAAGGCCGGTGGCCCGGACTACCTGTTGCTGTTTACGCAGGCGAAGTCAATTGGGGAGAAGATTAGAAGGTAGTGGATAGTGATTTGTGGATAGTGGATAGAGGGCCGGGGAGAAATCTCCGGCCAGTTTTCGATGGCTGGGAGAGTAGAGCGGTTCCAGAATCGTTCGCCCGCGCCGTCACGCTGCCAGGGACAAACGCAGATCCTTCGACTGCGCGCCCGCCCGACCCGCAAAGACAGCGGGTCGGAAAACGCTTCGCGGGCGCCCCGCTCAGGATGACAACCGTAAACAAGAGACCGAGTGACTGCTCGAGACGGAGCGCAGATCCCTCGGCTCGGGCTGAAGTCCTCGGTCGGAATGACAAGGCAAGGAGGGATGACTAGACAAGGATTGGTCATTCCGGCAGGATGCCGATCGCGGCCATCATGCGTCCGGTCTTGCCGTGCTCAGCGCGGTGCGAGAAGAAGCGCTTAGTGTCGCATGCGGTACATCCCTCAGCGATAGTGATGTCGTTCGGCAAGTACACCTGCGTCTGCAAGCTGACGACGGTTGGCCTCGACAAGGTCGAGATGGAGTTCGGGACCGAGTTCGCTGTGGCCGGGAGCTCGAGCTGTCAGGAACAACATCGGATAGCGAACATGGATGGCGTTCGCGTCGAAAACCTCTTCGAAAAGCTCGCCGCTATAAGAGAATTGCGACTCGAACTCCGCCCTTACCTCGGGGCCAACCTGATAACAGCAGCGCCGGATCGACGGCCCGATCACGGCGCGCAGATCAGCCGGCACACTACCGAACTGCCTTCGCATTTCGCCTATGCCTTTTTCGACGATGCGGGCCACGGTGCCCCGCCAGCCCGCATGAAATGCGCCAACTGCTCGGCGCTTGACGTCAGCCACTAACACGGGAACGCAATCGGCAGTCTTGATCGCGAGCAGTAAACCCGGCGTGTCCGTGATCAGCCCGTCACCTGCGAGAGGTTCGCGCGGCGCCGCGCTCACGGCATGAACAACAGCGGAGTGCACCTGCTTCAATTGCACTAGCGGCCAAATGTCGGTCCCGCTCATCGCGCTGAGGGATTGCTGAAAAAGCTCGCGATTGCGAGTTACGTTCCTCTTAGTGTCGTCAGGCGTGAAACCGAGATTCAATATCTCCCCACTGTAACAAGTTGAAACGCCACCTTGACGAGTGCTGAATCCATGCACCACCCATGGCACGTCTGCCAGGATTGGCGCACGCAAGACGTCAAGTGCATTACGTTTTGTGGACTTCGGTTGGAGCGGTCGTACTTTGGAATTGGGAAGCGGCGGCACATCTACATTTTAGGCGATTTGGGATTGCTGCATCCGGACGGACAGCAGGTCCCTCGGCTCCGCTCGGGATGACAGCAGAAGACACTCGCGCTGACAACGGGGAAAAACTACCTAGCTCAATTCTGCGGAGGACCAGTTCTATCTTCCTTACACGTCGGAATACAATCACAGCGGCGATGCTGCTCTACTACATTACGGACCGCAAGAGTTTACCGGGAACCAAGGCGCAGCAGCGGAACCAGGTGCTCATCCGGATTGGCGAGTCCGCGCAGGCCGGCGTCGACTACATTCAACTCCGCGAGAAAGATCTGGCAGCCCGCGATCTGGAGGATCTAGCGCTAGATGCGGTGCGAATCGTTCGCGACCATTCCAAGACAACGAAACTGCTGGTCAACGGCCATGCCGATATTGCGCTTGCGTGTGCAGCTGACGGCGTACACCTTCCCGCGGATGGATCCGATGCTTCCAACATTCGCACGCTGTGGAAGCAACGAAGCACCCGCAATCCCGTGATTGCGGTATCCGCTCACACGATCCCTGAAGTACGCGCCGCTGCTGCTCAGGGAGCCGACTTTGTCGTGTTCGCCCCGATTTACGAAAAGCTTCCTAGCAACGTGTCGGGCACCGGTCTCGACGCACTGCGCGGCGCATGCGAATCGACAGCGCAGCACCGTTTTGCAGTATTGGCGCTGGGCGGAGTCACGCTAGCGAACGCGGGCGCCTGCATTGCTGCCGGCGCCGCCGGGGTCGCAGGGATTCGTTTATTTCAGAGCAGCGACATCGCCGTTACGGTTCGGCGACTGCGAGACATGGAAGAAACAATGCGACCGCGGATCAACGCGGATGAACACGGATCGAAAACATAACGTCTTTACGCCCGCTCGGCATCCCGCGCCAGAGATTTCAGCACCATATTAAGCAATGAGAGCACGATGGCTCCCCAAAATGCCGGCCAGAAGCCGCGGACCATGAAGTCCGGCGCCAACAGGGTGGAGGCGAACATCAGCATGAGCGCGTTGATGACCCACCAGAAGATTCCCAGGGTCAGCAGAGTAAGCGGCAAGGTGATGAGTTTCAGAAAGAGCCCGAGGGTGGCATTCACCAGCCCAATCACCAGGGCGGCGATGAGCGCCGCCTTGAATCCTTGCAGGTAGAATCCGGGCACCACCTTGGACACAATCAGCAGGCTGATGGCGCTCAACAACCAGTTCAACAGCAAACGCATTTCATTCCTTTCATCGCCGCCTCAGGATATCGTCTTCTTGTCTACCATCATGCTCACCGCCTTGGCGGCGCGGCGGTCGCGGGTCTCCGCCTGTTTGGCAGCTGCGATCCACTGCGCGAACTCCTTGCGATGCGTGTAGGCCAGCTTGTCCCACACCGCCTTGGCGTGTTTGTTCCGGCGGAAGGCCTTGGCCAGTTCGTCCGGTGGCTCAACGATCCACTCTTCGGTGTCGCGTTCGACGACTACCGTGACCGTGTCGCCGGGCTTCGCCTTGGCGCCGGCTTGCAGTTGCTTGTTGAAGGTGAGCAAGTGGCGTCCTTCCATAGGTTGAATGTTGGAGCGAAATGGAAAACCGTTGATCGTGCCCTTCACTCGCACGCGCCCGCGCGTTCCCCACCCCGCCGACACCTCGACCGGAACGGCCACGAAGCACCACGCGCCGCCTGGTCCTGCCGGCTCCGCCTTCGCATTGAATTTTTTCTGCATTGCGACCTCACTGGAAGATCATCCGGGACAAAATTTGCGGGAAATTATACCGCGAGTGTAGACGAGCCGGGCTTCTAATCGACCCCAGGACACGAGCCATGCGATAAGCTGACCACAGGAGTAGTCGACCATGCCTGACGCAATCGCACAATTCGCCAAAGCCAAATATCTGAACCTGGAAACCTTTCGCAAGACCGGCGTCGGGGTGCGCACTCCCGTATGGTTCGCGCACGATCAGCGGCCCGGGTCAGGCAGTGGCGCTGATTCACCTGGCGGCGTAAGTATCTTCTACGTTTATTCGGCGCCGGACTCGGGCAAAGTGAAGCGGATCCGTAACAATCCTAGAGTACGGGTTGCGCCATGCGATTTTCGCGGGAATCTTCGCGGAGCTTGGGTGGATGCGCGGGCGCGCATCTGCGCAGGCGACGAAGCCGCGCACGGGCAGGAACTGCTACGTCGAAAATACGGCTGGCTAAAGATCGTGGGAGACTTTTTCAGTCGGCTGCGCGGCAGGACGCAGACGGTAATCGCGATCCATGTCGATTGACGGAAAAGTTGCGGGAAACTTCGCCGTGCTGCCCCGCCCTAGCCGACAGATGGCTGGAACGGGGCGCCCGCGTTGAATGAACCTCAGCGTGGGATTGCGACTTCACAGCGAGCGCAGGAAGTTAAGCAGGTCCTGCTGATCGGAAGTGGAGAGCCGGTTGTAGCCGTTGACTACCCCATTGGCTTCCGAACTCGGATAGGTACGGTTGCCATTGCTGAAATGGTTCTGAATGGCCTGCACCAGGTCCGAGGTGCGACCATCATGCAGGAAGAAGATTCGCTGGCCCAGTCCCCAAAGGGGAGCGGTGCGGAACTCGTCTCCGCCGGCTACACCCTGGCTTACATTGTCAGCGAGGTTTGGCCCCATATGATGGAGCAGGATGTCGGAGTATAGGTTGGTCTGCACGTGGCTGAGCGCCGCCACCGATGAATTTCCCGTAGTCATCGCCGGCGTATGGCAAAGGGCGCAGCCGATCTGCGAGAAAAGCTGACCTCCGTGCTGGGTCGATCCCGATCCCGGTCCCGGCGTGGGCTGATCGAGCATGCGCATGAAGTTGGTGAACGCGGTGACGTCGCTCGGCATTTGGGTTCCATCCAGATCGAAATGCAAGGCGTCTTCGGGTGTGGCATTGAACTGGCAGCCCGGAGTTTGATCACGCTCAGTATTAAACAACTCGTTGGTGACTCCGACCTCCACGTTATAGGCTTCGCCGGAGAATACCGCCAGCGACTTGTTTTGGGCCTTCCAGCCAAAGCGCGTGATGGTGCCATCGTTGCCGCTGGTGTTAGGCCGTCCGGCAATTCCCAAATTATGTTTCTGGGTTTGGTTGGCATTCATGTTGGCAATGATGCTGGCGTCGGTAATCATCTCGATCAAGCCTCCGCCAAACACCGGTGTTGGAATGCGGAAGATCAAGTCGCCTTCCTGCGCCGCTTGGGAGAAATTGTCCTGACTGATGTTGCAGCCTGGGGCGTCAGTCCGGCCACTGATGGTGAACAGGGCGCGAACTCCACCATCCACGTGTCGTAAGTCCAGAGTGTAGGGAAAGCGGGCTTCCCGCACGGGCCCGTGGAGCGTGATGAACGACGGTACCCGGTTGGTCGCGCCCTGGTCAGTGGCAGCCGCCACCTGCGGATTAACGAATGGGCTGGTCCCGCCGACGGCTGGCTGGGCGTGGCATTGTGCGCAACCTTCCGCGTTGAACCTCGGCCCCAGACCGCCAGAAACCGAGTCGACCTCATTGAAGGTGGTTACGCCAGAGGTGAAGAAGCTGAGTTCATTAGTGGTGAGACCGGCGATGGGAGTGCCGGCTCCGGGAGCACCGCCACGCACCCCGGGATCGGTGGCGCCATGCGGGCTGGACGCGCCTTGTAAGCCTGCAACTACAGCGAAGATAAGCACGGGCAAGGCTAGGGCCGTAAGGGACCGTTGGAAGCGTGGAAACGACGGTGCACTTGCTGGGGGAACTGCTTGGGTCTTCAGGGACATGAATTCCTCCGGGGACTCGCGGGGAGTCGTTGGGTCGTCACACAGGGACGAGCGTTTGCCGCAACAGCTTTGCTTCAGGCGAAACTCGAACAGACGAAGAAGACTGGCACCGACAAAGCGAGCGGACGAATGCTCACGCGGGCAGGGAGATACGGGACTACGAACGCGCCTGAGAACCTGGAAATACCCATGCACGGCGCGGCATCACCCTGGCTGTCGCGAGGAGTCAGCGTTATGAAGGGTCTAGATTTTCGTGGCAAGTGCTCACAAGATGCAACAGCATCTGGCAAGAGTCAACGGAAAGCGATTAGCCTATTCAGCTATTGATTAGCATCAGCCGCTGCTGATTGCGATAGTCATTAGGGCTGGAACCGTACCTTTTTCTAAAAGCACGAACGAAACTTGGAGCGTGGCGATAGCCGACAAAGTAGGATATCTCCTTGACGGGCATTTCCGTGGATTGCAGCAGCCCTGCGGCTTTTTCCAGACGCCAGTTCGAGAGAAAATTGTGCAGGCTGGAACCGGTTGAGGTCTTGAACAAATGCGAGAGCCGGGAACTGCTTAGGCTCACTATGTGGGCAAGGTCCTGGATATCGAGCGAAGGATCCACCTTGACGGCGTGCAGGACCTTTTGGACCCGATGGTCGGCTTCGCCGTGCTGGGTCCCGACTATGTACTCTTGAACAGCTGACTTCGTTCTGTCGGACATGGATCCTCCTTGGCGACGGGTGGCAAGGAGCGTAGAAAAAGTGCTTCTCCCAGGGCGGTCTGCAGCCGTAGTACTATACACCTCGGCCAGGATTGGAGACATTGTCACAAACTTGTAAAGGTGAAGTTTAACCCACTCGGCGGGAAAGAGTTTCGGGTGCGAAAGAGAAAAACGATCGCGCAAATTGAGCCGAATTGTAGGCTAGGGTGTCCAATCTTCATCTGGCCGGACTTCAGTGCACATTCCGGAGGAACGAGGTGTAACGTGAGGTGGCATGTTCTCCCATGCATCATTTCCGCGTTGCTCAGCATGAGCCCCGCCACAGCGCAAGTAGTGCCATCGAGCGCCCCAAAATCTGGCGCCATCACGCAGATTATGATCGACGGAAAGCGAATCGCAGGTTCCGACGTGGTGGTTCGCAATGGAGTCGCTTACATAAGCGTTCCCGCCTTGTCCCAGACGCTGGGAGCTTCGGTATCGTCGAAGCAACACACGGTACTGCTCAGTCTTCCCGCCGGGCCGGAGGTCCAATGCGAAGGCGTCCCCTCTGCGTGGAAGCTTTCCGATGCTTACCGGAAAGCCGCGGTGCGCATTCCCGACGCGATTGAAAGTCTGCGAGCCACCGTAAGAACCGCTACGGCCCACGAGCACGTTGCCGTAATTCCGGTAGCCCGCTTCGACGAACTGGATCGGCAGATTTCCGAAGCAGATTTTCACGCACAAACCGACGCGGACAAGTCGGTCTCCTATGCTCTAAGCAAGGCCAATAATACCCTCGCTATCATGTATCTCAGGCTGTGGCGTGGCGTTCCCTCTGAGTACGCGAAGCAGGGCCAACTGGACTCGGTATTGTGTTCCATGGAGAGCAAGTTCGCCTTACAGGGCGGGCGACTGTCAGGCCGGGAAACTTGCAGTGTCTTCCACTTCGATAATCGGGAAGCCGAAGCCAAGCCGGACGACGACAACAACTAGGCCGGAGCTGGACCAGTCACATCGTGAGTGCCATTGGCCAGCGTGCTTGGCTTTCTCAATGCCACCGGCTGGCGTCGTAGGCGAAGTCGACCAACCCGTCGCGGTAATCAATCTTAACCTGCAGCATATGCAGCAGTTGAAACCCAAGAATGCCGGAGACCTCGGTACCTGTGTTCTTGCTGATCTTGGATAGATCGAAACTCACGATATCCAGGTTCTTCTGGGAGAAGTGGCTGAATCGAAGCGTCGCTTTGTCAGCACTATAAACGTTGGCCACCGTCCCGCTGAGCCCTTTTATGTGCGCATTGGGGTCGGATCTGACCTTGGTGACTTCGCGCCCGGCCCGCGTGGAAACGAGGTTGGCCCCAGAGCCGGTGTCGATTAGAAACAGCATCGGCTTCGAGTCATTGACCTCGGTTCGGATCAAGAGTGCATGGCCAAAGTGGAAGACCGGAGTCCAGCTCTTCATCTCTGGAGCGGTATAGCGGTCTTTGGGACGATGAGCGTCGGGCGCGGCCGTGGCTGTCTTGCTGGCATCGCCGGTGGTTTCTGTTTTCTGCTCGCCAGCGCTGTCGTCGGGATGCGCGCCGGACTCGCCTTCGGTATCGAGCGCCGTGGGGGCCACCGTCTCATCCGGTCGTGTGGGAAGCGGCGACAATCTCAGTTTCTCCGCCGGGAAGTCGATGTCGATCAAGTAAGCACCGAAAACATTGGCGCCGATCAGTCCGTCCTCGTCCGTGATGGTCGCACGATCAGTGACGGTCACCACACAGTCTGCAAACTCCAGTTCGCCGATTCGAATGTGATCGGCTACGGCCAGGTAGCCTCCCTGCAAACCTTTATCGCCGATTCCACGAAACCGAATGTCAGAGATGCGCGTCAGACCTGCCTTCTCGGCGCTCTTGCGTCCAATTAGAATTCCACTGGCGCCGGTATCCAGCAGCAGGCGGTTGCTGCGGTCGTTCAGCTTGACCTCCAGACCATAGCCAACGATGTGCCGTGGATCGCGTAACATCCGTTCGAGCTTGGTATCGGTTTGCTGCACCTTGCTGACCAGGCGGCAGGCGTGCACCGGCTTGTCCACCGTGGCCTTGAGGAATTCGAGATAGTGTTGCAGGTACTCGGTTTGTTCCGGATCGTCCGGATGCGGGCTGGCTAGATACGACTCGATGGCCGCGATGCGCTCGCGGCGCGAAAGCCGGCTGAACCACAAACGTTGAACTTCGGGGTCGGTTGGGGCAATCTGATACGCCACCTTCAACGCGTCGTAGGAATGGCGATAGAGAGAGTAGGCGCGGTAGAGACGAGCCAGACCAACATAGGCATCCACCTCCCGCGAGTCGATTTGCAACGCTTTGTGGTAAGACGTCTCCGCCTCCGTCATTTGGGCCAGGCGGAACTGCACATCACCCATGGCGGCCAAGAGCGCGGCGGAATTGGGTTGAGCGGCCAACGCCTTGTCCGCCTCGGCGGAAGCTTCATCGATTTTCTGCTGGTGCAGTAATGTCTCGATGAGTCCGGCCTCGGCTGGCACGAGCTTAGAGTCGATCTTCAGAAGCTCTTGATACTTGTCTGCAGCCTCCGCAAACTTGCCGGCTTTGTAAAGCTGATCAGCAACCATCAGGTCAGGATTGTCAGGGGTCGCCTTGGCATTCTGGGCAGGCACGCCAAAAGGAATACATAGCGGGAACGCAACAAGGAGGACAAAGAAGCGTAGGGTCATAAGCGGCCAGTCCTGCTCGAAGGAAGAGTACCACGATTGGGGAGCACCGGCGCCACATTGAGATACAATGTATCTCAGAGGTCCTAGATATGGCTACGACGATGGTCCACATTCGAGTGGATGAAAAGGTGAAGAAGAAAGCGGCGAAAACACTGGCGGCCATGGGAATGTCGGTGTCCGACGCAGTACGCATGTTGCTGGTGCGCGTGGCTGCGGAAAGCGCCTTGCCGTTTGAGGTCAAGGTACCCAATCCAACCACAACTAAGGCTCTGCAGGCCGCTAATCGTCGCGAAGGAAAGCGCTTCACGTCTGCCGACGCACTGTTCAAAGACCTGGACATCTGACACTTGCGAAACCTGATAAGCGGGGTGCAGTTTCGACGGGACGTAAAGCTTGCGGAAAAACGCGGCAAGGATATGGCAAAGCTGCGCGAGCTAGTCGTTCTTCTGGCCGCTGGCGAACCATTGCCTCAGCGCTACAAAGACCATTCGCTCGGCGGTGAATGGCGGCGCTTCCGCGACTGCCACATCGAACCGGACTGGCTGCTGATCTACAAGATCGAGGGCGACGATTTGTACCTCGTTCGCACCGGCACTCACTCCGACCTGTTCTAGGCCGCCCAGCGCTGATAGCCGCCCTCTTTCCTGGCGGGCAAAAACACCGGCTGTTTTGTGCTCCTCATCGGAACATCGTGCGCCACAATGCTACGATAGCTGTTTATGTCCGCCCCTGACTCCCTCTTCCTACGCGCCTGTAGGCGGCTTCCGACGGAAACGACTCCGGTATGGTTCATGCGGCAAGCCGGCCGTTACATGCAGGAGTACCGCAACATTCGCAAGCACCATTCGCTGGTTGAAATCTGCAAGAAGCCGGAACTCGCCGCCGAGGTAACCATCACCGCCGCCGAGTACCTGAAGGTCGATGCGGCCATTATCTTCGCCGACCTTCTGCTGCCCCTGGAAGTCATGGGGTTGCCATTTCACTTCTCTGCAGGAGAAGGCCCGGTGATCGAGCAGCCACTGCGTACCGCGGAGGACGTGAAACTGCTGCGCACGGATCGCGCCGCCGAACTGGGCTATGTTGCCGACGCGGTTGCGCTGGTGGTCAAACACTTCGGAGACAAGTTGCCCGTCATCGGCTTCTGCGGAGCACCGTTCACTCTCGCCAGCTACATGGTGGAGGGCGGCGGTTCGCGGCATTATCTGGAAGTGAAGAAGCTAATGTACAACTCGCCCGAGGTTTGGGACGAACTAGTCACAAAACTGACCGACGTGCTGGTTGAATACGCCACGGCCCAGGTGCGGGCGGGCGCCGATGTGCTGCAAATCTTCGACAGTTGGGTCGGCTGCCTGAGCGTGGAAGACTATCGGAGCTACGCGCTGCTGCCAACAACGCAGCTCATCCGGCGGCTGCAGCAGGAAACCCACGTGCCCATCATTTACTTCGGCACCGACAGCGCCACCCTTTTGCCCTCGATGACGGAAACCGGGGCTGAGGTCATTGGCCTGGATTGGCGAATCCCCCTCGACGAAGGCTGGCGCACCGTGGGACACACCCATGCCGTGCAGGGGAACCTTGATCCGGTGCTGCTATTTGCGTCGTGGCCGGAGCTGAAGCAGCGTGCCGAACGCATTCTTCGTCTGGCTGACGGACGGCCGGGGCACATCTTCAATCTCGGTCACGGCATTTTGCCGCACACCCCGGTGTCGAACGTGAAGGACCTGGCGCAATTTGTGCGTGAGTTCAGTCTGACAGCGTCCACCGCATCGAGGACGGAATGAGTCAGCCGGCGGTATTGCTTATCGCACACGGCAGCCCGGAGCGGGTGGAAGATATTCCCGAGTTCCTGCAGAACATCTCGCGCGGACGGCCGATGCCCGAGGCAGTGGTGCGCGAGGTGCAGCATCGCTACTCCTTGATTGGCAGTTCGCCGCTGACGAAGATTACCCGCCAGCAGGCCGACGGGGTGGCGCGCGAGTTGGGCCTGCCGGTGTATGTCGGGATGCGCAACTGGCATCCGTTTATTGCCGAGACGTTGCAGCAGATGGCCGCCGATGGGGTTACCAGCGTGGTCGCCATTTGCCTGGCGCCACATAATTCGCGGACGAGTGTCGGACTGTATAAACAGGTTTTGTTCGGGCACGAGCCGACATTCGCAATCGACTTTGTCGAAGAGTGGCACGATAGGCCATTGTTGATTGCGGCTTTTGCCGAAAAGCTGCGCGATGGCTGGACGAAAGCTTGCACCGAGCACGGCTCTCGGTTACCTGTGCTGTTCACGGCCCATAGTGTTCCCCAGCGGACCGTTACCGAGGGCGATCCCTACGAGACGCAGACGCGCGAGACCGCAGCCCTGGTGGCCGGACAGGTTCCAGAGATTGGAGCATGGTGCTTCGCCTTCCAGAGCCAGGGAATGTCGGGCGGCGAATGGCTGGGTCCCACAGTGGAGGACACCATCACACAGCTACGAAACGAGGGCCACAGTGGTGTATTTGTGCAGCCCATCGGCTTCGTTTGCGACCATGTTGAAATTTTGTTTGACGTTGATATCCTGTTTCGGCAGTACGCGGCCGAGCGTGGCATGAAGCTGTACCGGGCCGAGTCGCTGAACGATTCGCGGCTGTTCGTACGGGCGGTGGCCGACTTGGCGCGGAGTCGACTCAATAACGCCACTCAGCCGGAAGATCTATTGAAGAAATCTGTATGAAGCGCATTGCCATTATCGGTGGAGGCATTTCCGGACTGAGCGCCGCGTTTTACCTGGAGAAGGCGCGGGCCGCCGGAGCCGATTTGGAATACACGCTCTTCGAAAGCGGCCAGCGGCTGGGCGGATCGATGTATTCCGACCGGATCGAGGGCTGCCTGGTGGAAGCAGGCCCGGATTCCTTCCTCACCGAAAAGCCGTGGGCGACGGCTCTGTGCAAAGACCTCGGTATCGCCGATCAGCTGATCGGCTCCAACGACGCGCAGCGCAAAACTTACATCATGGTGAAGGGCCGACTGGTGGTCATGCCCGATGGGCTGATGTTTATGGTGCCCACGCAACTGGTCCCGACTGCGCTCTCGTCGTTGTTCTCGTGGAGCACGAAGGTGCGCATGGCGCGCGAGCTCTTGCATCCGCCGCGGCCGATGCAGACCGACGAAACCGTGGCGCAGTTGGTGGAGCGCCACTTCGGGGCCGAAGTTGTGGATCGTCTCGCCGACCCGCTGCTCTCGGGAGTATATGGAGGAGATGCAGGCAAGCTGAGCGCGCGTGCGGTGCTGCCACGCTTTGTCGAGATGGAAGAAAAGTATGGCAGCCTGAGCCGAGCGATGCTGGCGGCGCACAAGAAAATGGCGGCCATGCGCAAAGAGCCCGCGCGGCCGCTGTTCACCTCGCTGCAGGACGGTATGCAGCAAATGGTGGACGCCATTGTTGCGCGCCTGGATCCGGAAGCCATACGTCTGCGCACTCATATCCTGCGCGTGTATCCGGAGGAATCTGCCTGGCGCGTTGCGATCGAGATGAATGGCGACGAACGCTTCGATGCCGTGCTGATCGCTACGCCAGCGAACGTGGCCGGGACCTTGCTGGACGGCGTGGACCGCGGTCTCTCGCGCAACCTTCTCGATATCACTTACAGCTCATCGGTGACGGTCACGCTGGGCTACTACATGGACCAACTGAAGGTTCTGCCGCCGGGATTCGGCTTCCTGGTGCCGCGCAGCGAGGGCACGCGCATGTTGGCCTGCACATTCGTTCACAATAAATTTCCGCACCGCGCGCCTTCGGGCAAAGGCATTCTGCGCTGCTTCCTGGGAGGCGCGCGCGATGAGGCCGTCCTCGCTCTTAGCGATGAGCAGATACAGGAAACGGTGCAGCGCGAACTGAAAGACATTCTGAAGCTGGCAGCGCGGCCGATTTTTGCGCGTGTCTACCGCTGGCGCGGGGCCATGGCGCAGTACGAGCCCGGACACATCGCGCGAGTGGAGCGTATTGAGAAGCGGGTCGCGGAAATTTCCGGTCTAGCGCTCGCTGGCAACGCGTATCATGGCATCGGCGTGCCCGACTGCATCCGCTCCGGCATGAATGCGGCGAATTCACTGGCACAGGTCTCCGTCGAATCGCTCTCGCCACAGGCACAATAGCCGCTGTATCCGTTTGCGGAAACCGTTCCAAGTCACCTGCGCCTCGCCCGAAATCACTGACAAACCAGAACCGCAATGGGTATCGTGAAGATACTCACCTGCCACGACTGACAGGTTACGGAGGTGACGCAATGACCGGCATTATCATCACTATTTATTGTCTGCTGGCTGTTTTGTTGGTGTTCGGTGTTACGTTTCGTCGTGAAATGGAGGACGAAAAGTCTCAGAAAAAGGAAGGCGGATTAAGTAATCAGCACTGAGTGTGTATATAAATTCCAACCCGCACGGCGAGTGCGAACTGTGTCGTCCCTGAAGGGACTCAGATCGACTTTCGACTTACCCAGCACTCCGCCTTCGGCTACGTGCTGGGCTAAACTGTCCCGCGCCTACGGCGCTCGATCCATCGGCCAGTAAATTTGCCGGCGAATTCCAAGTTGTTTCTTGCGCGCGGTCAACACCCACGTCTTCGAGCGAGATCCTCGGCAACCAGGTGCCCTGTACCTTCGTGTTTGATTTAGGATGTTCGTGGGAGAGATTTTGCATGGCAGACGTGCGTCGCGGACTGATCATCGTGAACACCGGCCCCGGCAAGGGCAAGACTACTGCGGCCATGGGCACGGCCTTGCGCGCGGTGGGCAACGGCATGCGAGTTCTTATGCTGCAATTTCTTAAGGGCTCCTGGCACTACGGGGAACTGGATGCCGTGAAGGCTTTCGGCGACCACTTCATCATGAAGCAGATGGGCCGCGGATTTGTGAAGGTCGGGGGTGCCGAAACCGATCCGGAAGATGTTCGCCTGGTGGAAGAGGCATGGGCCGAGGCCGAGAAGGAAATACTTTCCGGCCAATGGGACCTGGTGGTGCTCGATGAGATTAACTACGCCATCACATACAAGATGCTCGATGCTGCGAAGGTTGTCGAGACGCTGAAGAAGAAGCCCGAGATGGTCCACGTCATCCTCACCGGCAGGAACGCTCACCCGGACATCATCGAGATCGCCGACACCGTGACCGAGATGCGAGAGGTGAAGCATGCCTACACGAAAGGCATCGAGGCACAGCGCGGGATTGAGTACTGAAGGATGAGAGTTGGAGATACAGTCCGATTGACGAGAGTCCCTCCCGCGGTCGAGGATCGTGACGGCTTTCCGACACGTACGATATTGGAAACTTGCATCGGGCGCGTGTTCCCTGTCGTCGGGTTCCAGCATGTTGATGGTCTTCCGGATGATCTGGTTGAACTCGAAGTCGGCGAATCTGTTGGGAGAGAGCCCTGGGCCACGACGATTTGGGTTGAACCGGATTGCCTAGAACTTCTTGAAACCTCGACCTGACGCCGAACCACTCACGCGCGACAAGCTCTCCGCCACTCGGCTACACTGAATCCTGATATCCATGGTCGATTTATCCATCGTGGGCGGCAACCTCGAATTGCACGTCCGGGGCGCCGACAAGCTCTGGGCGTTAAAGAGTTCTCTCGAAATCCCGCTGCAACACATCGCCGGGATACGTGCCGACCCTTCCGTAGCGCACGGTTGGTGGCATGGCATACGGCTGCCCGGGACCAATATCCCGGGAGTGCTGACCGCGGGAACGTTTTATCAGCACGGCGAGCGGGTCTTCTGGGATGTGCACAATCCGGACAATACCGTCGTCATTGAGTTGCGCGACGACCGTTACGATGAGCTGATCGTGGAAGTCGCCAATCCGCAGCTGACCGTCGAGCAGGTCAAGGCGGTATTGCCCGCCAGCGGCCGGGCGCAATCGTAGAATACAAAGATTACCTCTATGGCATGGTTCAAACGGGAACATGGTGAGCTCGACACTTCGGGCGAGAAGCGCGTAAAGACCGAAGGGCTGTGGGTGAAGTGCGACGGCTGCCGCCAGATCATCTGGAAGAAGGATCTCGACCAGAATTTCAATGTCTGTCCGAAGTGCGATCGCCACTTTCGCATTGATGCGCGCACCCGGCTCACCTATCTGCTCGACGATGGCAAGTACGAGACCGAGGACGGGAACATCGTCTCGACCGACCCGCTGAAGTTTACCGACCTGAAGCCCTACGCTGAGCGACTGCAGCGCTCCCAACTAGATACCGGCCTCAACGATGCGGTTATTAATGCGCGCGGCACGCTCAACGGCAAGCCGGTGATTGTAAGCGCGATGGAGTATTCGTTTATCGGTGGCTCCATGGGCGCGGTGGTGGGAGAGATGATCACTCGCGCGGTCGAGAAAGCGACGGCGGAGAAGGTGCCGCTGATTGTGGTTTCAGCGTCCGGTGGTGCGCGCATGATGGAGGGCGTTGTCAGCCTGATGCAACTGGCGAAGATTTCCGCGGCGCTGGCCCGCATGGACGACGCCAAGGTCCCGTACATTTCCGTGATGACGGACCCGACCACCGGGGGCGTTACCGCATCGTTCGCCATGCTGGGCGACCTGAACATCGCCGAACCCGGCGCCCTGATCGGGTTTGCGGGGCCACGCGTCATCGAGCAGACTATCCGCCAGAAGTTGCCGGAAGGCTTCCAGCGCAGCGAGTTCCTGCTCGAGCACGGCATGCTCGACGCCGTAGTGCATCGGCGGGAGCTCAAGAACTACATCGCGCGTGCGCTGGCGTTCATGGCCGTGCCGGCGTAGAAGCTACGCACCGCGATCTCGCCTTTGCAGCAGAAGAACATTGCGTTCCTCAGGATCATGGAGGACCGCCCCAGCCTGTCTTTGGAGCCCCCGAACCGCGAAGACTCTTATCGAGTCTCCGATTTTGTTTCCGCTGGCTTGTCCCCCGGGCTCACCGCCGTTTCTTCCGAGGGCATGTTGTACTCCGGCTTGGCCGCGCCCATCAGCCACTTGTCGAACCAGCCCACGATGTGGTCCAGTCGCTCCACGCGGTGCCACGGTTGTCCCGATCGCGATAACTCGTGAGACTCGCCCGGGAAATGGACCATCACCGTCGGCTGATGCAGAAACTTCAGCGCGCGAAACATCTGCTCCCCACCGCTTTGTGGAGGGGTGCGGAAGTCAACATCGCCGAGGATGAACATCATCGGGGTATCGACGTTCTTGATATAGGTAATTGGCGACCGATTCACGTAATCCTGAAAGTCGTCGAACGGCGGCGCCTTGAACCAGTGTGGCTGGAACAATGTGAAGTCGGCGGTGTACCACCATGAGACCCAATCGGCGATGTCGCGTTGCGCAACCGCTGCGTGGAAGCGATGGGTGTGGCCCACTACCCAATCGGTCAGCAGACCGCCGCCGCTGCCCCCGGTCACTCCCAGCTTGGCGGGGTCTATGTATCCCCGCTTCAGCAGATCATCGACCCCGGCCATCAGGTCTTTGTAATCGTCGCCGGGATAGCGATACTGAATGACATTTCCGAACTCCTGACCATAGCTGGTGCTGCCCCGCGGATTGGGATACAGCACCACGTATCCTTTGGCGGCCATCCACTGGAACTCATGGTCAAATACCCACCCATAGGCCCCGTGCGGACCGCCGTGAATGTTCAGGATCAGCGGATATTTCTTAGTCGCGTCGAAATTCGGCGGTTTCTGAATCCATGCCTCAATCCTCCTGCCGTCGAAGCTGGTGTACCAGATCTCTTCGGGATCAGTGAGATTGAGTTCTGAGAACAGGCCGCCATTTACATTCGTGATCTGCCGCTGTGTGCCATCGGAGTTCAAGACAAAGAGCTCATCGATCATGGTGGGCGTTGACACATTGATCACCACCACATTGCCATCTGTCGACGTCGTGAAACCTTCCACTGCCTGATTGCCACGCGAGATCTCCTCAACCTTTCCGCTGGTGGCATCCACAGAGACCAAAATCGAGCGGCCCTGCTTAGCGACTACATCGAGCAGGTGCGAACCGTCCTTGCTCCAGGCCGGAGCCAGGTGCCCACCCGCTCGGGGTGCTCCATTGTCCCCAAATACTCCGCTGTTCAGGTCGAAGTCATAATCGGCAGTAAGGTTTTTGGGTGTCGTGCCCGGCTGCAGGTCAAGCACCCACAGATCAGGCTGGCTGTAGGAGCGCACCGGCTGCTCTACCGAGGCAGCAAAGGCGACTCGTTTGCCGTCGGGAGACAAAGTCATGCCTCCTATTCCGTCGAGCAGACCACCCAGGTGCACCGTAGCCAACAACTGAACTGCACCGCCGGCAGTGGGCACCGACATGATTTCATCAGTCGGCAATTCGTAGTAGGGCTCGACGTTCTGGTCGGTGTGGAAGATGATCCGGCTCCCATCCGGCGTAAAGGCGGGTTCGCTTTCGTCGAAGTTACCCTGGGTAAGTTGGCTCGGTGTCGTCTTCGCTTCGCTGCTGCCGGGAATATCGATTATCCAGATATGTTCATGGTGCGTAGGGTCAAGGTAGCCTGCGTCATTACTCCGATAGACCGCCCGCGTGATCACCTTGACGTCACTCTCATGCTCGGGTTCACCGCCCGCTTCCTTCTTCTGCTTCTTGGTCAGGTCCTCGGCATTAGCGTCGCACAAGAAGGCCAGGCGTTTTCCGTCCGGTGACCAAACCGGGTTCGCGACTGCTCGTGGCAGGTCAGTGATGGTCCAGGCTTCGCCGCCCTGCAGCGACAGCAATGCCACCTGTGACGCCGAGCGCTTGCCATCTTGCGGAGGCTCGTTGCTTCCACGCACAAACGCGATCCACTTCCCGTCGGGCGACCATCGCGGTGAGGAATCATGCTTCCCGTTGGTCAGGCGCACTGGAGTGCCCTGTCCGTCTGTTGCCACCTTCCACAACGACGTATCATAGCCGTCCTTCTTTTCGTTGACGCTGACCCGGACGAAGACCACCTGCGATCCATCGGGCGAAACGTGCGGATCGGCGACCCACTGAAAGCGGAACAGGTCTTTGTCAGTGATGGAGCGTTTGGTTTGTGGTGACGGTGCCTGAGTCCAACCAAATGAAACTGCGGTGAGGAGCAACATGGGAATGCAAGAGAGTCGGTGCACTCGGCAATTACCTCGAAGAGAAAGTACGGACCGTCTCCAAAGAGACAGCTGTTTTGCACGACCATTGTGTTCGCGTTTATTGGTTTTGACAAACCATTTGAAAAGAAACCAAGAGTGAAGCCATCGATGGCGTAATCGCTTCGCTGGTATCGGCTCCCGGCTATTTCAACGAGTTGTTAGCGGAGGTATTCTGCCCCGGTCGATCAAGGTCCTCGAGTTGTGAGCCCGGAGGCTGCTGCAACACGAACTGGTCGTCACGAATGGGTTCATTGATTATCAGTTTCTCAACTGTCAACTGAATCGAGTACTCCTCTTGCGGACGGTCAATCTCAATCACAGTGGGAAAGCTAACCCCGTTGTAGTCCCTATAGACCTGATAGGTAACGTCGGTAGCGACGTCGCCTGCGGTATCAAAAATAATCTGGTGGTGCGGGACAAGATTCACGCGCTCGAACAGAATTTTGCGATATAAGTACCAGTCAGAATCTGAGCCGGTTCGGCGGACAATATCAATGACGTAATCCGGCTGCTGGACCAGTTTCTTGCTCTTCGCATCGACAACCGTTTCCGTGTCGTTCTCCAAAACCGCAATTTCATCTTTGCCGATCTCCGGCAGCAGTAGGGCGTTATAGATGACTTGTGGCCGGAGGTTTTCCAGCGGATTACTGGCGGGCTTGATAACGGTGGCGCTTCCCACATAGAACTTGTTCTTGGCCGGAATGGAGAGTTTGAAGCGGCTTCCGTCGCTTACCATGTCGAAGGCCTTGTTGCGCACGATGGGAAACAGACCGATCATGCGCAGCGTGTCAGGCTTGCGTACCAGAATGTACCCCGTAACTTCCTGGTAATCAGTAACCTTACCTTTTTTTTCTCCTCCCACTGAAGGAGCAATTTCCACGGTGGCATTCAGGGTCTTGATCTGCGAGGCTTCCCGGTTGATGCGCTCCACCAACTCTTGCTTGGTGGCCGTTTGCAGCTTGGCCGTACTGGTTCGCATCTCCACGGTCCGGGTGCGAAAGAGGCATCCATTTGCGCCCATCAGCAGTGCGGCAAGGAACGGTGCGGCCAGGAGTTGGGGTCGTCTCATAAGGGATCGGGGGCGGAACCGACCGACAGGAATCTCTCAGTATATAGTGCGGCCAACTTTTGAGAGGCTTTGTTCATGGGTGTGTCCCGGAAACCGACCTCGTTCAAAGTGGCGCTACTGTGCGGCAGCCACAGCACGGCGATAAGCAGCGACGTTGAGTGCGTGCTCTTGTGATGTTCGCGCGAAACGATGATGGCCGTTGTTGTCGCTGACGAAGTAGAGGAAATCGCTCTGAGCAGGGTGCATTGCCGCCAGCAGGGAGGGAACTCCAGGATTGGCGATAGGGCCGGGTGGCAGGCCGGGGTACTTGTAGGTGTTGTATGGAGAATCGAATTGCAGGTCGGATTGATAGATGGTCCCGCGATAGCGCCCTGTCAGCAGGGCGGCGTAAACCACCGTAGGGTCGGCGCCCAGCGCCATATTCCTGGCCAAGCGGTTGTAGTACACGCTCGCCACAATGGGACGTTCCTCTGGCACCGCCGTTTCCTTCTCCACAATCGATGCCATGGTCACAATGCGGTGCGTATCGGCGTTGCCCAGCAATCCGATTTTTTGTGCTTCCTGCCGAAACCGGTGGACCATTGCCGCAGCCATGTCATGAGCGCTGTCGATGCGGGTGAACTGATAGGTGTCGGGGAAGAGATATCCCTCAAGCGATTTGGCGGTGGGATCGAGGTCGCGCAAGAGAAACAGATCTCCCTTGGCAGCAGTGACGAAATCGGCCGCCGTGCCCAATCCTGCCTGCTCAACCGCAGTGGCGATATCGAACATGTTATACCCCTCAGGGACGATGACCGTGCGCGCATAAACATCGCCGCGAACCAGCCGTCGCCACACCTGTAGAGAGCTGGCCGGTTCTTCAAACTTGTATTCCCCGGCCTTGAGGCTCTTGAGTCCTTCGGCGTATTGCAACATGAGAAACGCCATCGAGCTGCGAATGACGCCTTCGCGCTGTAACGCTTGTGCAATGTGACGCGTGCTCCAGCCCGGACGCAGCAGAACGAACTTGATCTCCGAGGGTCTCACGGGCAGCAGCGCCACCCATGCGAACCAGGCGGCAAAGGTGAGGATGACTGCCGCGACGAGGGTGAAAAACGTGCGCATGGAATACCGCAGTTTAGATGAAGAACCGTGTGTGTGCGCTGCTCAGCAAGAGAATTAGCTCGCCTCAGGGCTGCTGGGTGTGTTTTTCCGGAATTCCAGAAACGATTGCAGAATCAGCACCGCCGCCAACTGGTCCACCACTCCCGCGCGGTGCCGACTGCTCATGTCGGTTTCACGTAAAAGCCGATTCGCTTCAACTGAGGTCAGCCGCTCGTCAAAGAGGCTGACCGGCAGCTTGAACTTACGACGTAATTCTTGCGCGAATACTTGCACTTTGTCTGACTGGATACCCCCACTTCCGCTCATGCGCAGAGGCAGTCCCATAACTATTTCAGTGACATCGAATTGCTTGATCACGCGCCGCAAATGGTCGAAATCATTGCGCTTGTTGCTGCGCCGAAGGGTCGGAAGTCCCTGGGCCGTGACTCCCAACTCATCGCTCACCGCCAGACCGATGTTGCGCGCTCCGAAATCCAACGCCAGGATGCGGAGCGGTTGATCAACTGGCTGCGTCGTCGTAAAAGTATTTTCCATCTCGACACAGCAAAAGTATCATGTTCGGAATCTGAGAGTTATGCGAGTACCATAGGCGAAATGCCGGAAAACCTGCTGGACAACGTGGAGCCTTACCGTAGCCGGGAGGCCGATCCCGATGCGGACGCCAATGCAGGGGGCCCTGCTCCTATTCCGCAGGTCTCGATCAATCGATCGACCGTTGCGGAACTGGAGCGCCGCCGCATTCTGCGGGTGCAGGCAGCAGCGATGCTCATCCTGGCGATTGGCGCCGTCCTCACGATGCTCTACGTCGCCAAGCTCATTCTCGTAGTGATCCTGGTCTCCGTCCTGATTGCATTTGTGTTAGCGCCCCTCGTTGACGTGCTTACCAGGTTTAACCTGCCCAATGCATTGGCGTCGTTGATCGCCGTATTGCTGCTGGTGATGGCGATTGGCGGAGCTACGTATGTCTCCTATAGCCGTGCCTTGTCGTTCATGCAGGAACTGCCGCAGTACAAAGCCAGGATTCAGCTGATGATGCGGGGCTTGCGCGAGGAAGCCGAACAGATTCAGCGGACCACCGAGGCCGTATTGCCTTCGTCGGAAGCCGACAAGACGACTGTGACCGTGCGGCAATCGAGCGACTGGACTGACCTGGTCAGCAAGAACGCCAGCTCGGTATCGGAACTGGTACTGACCATCACGTTTGTACCGTTTCTGGTTTTCTTTATGCTCAGCTGGCAGGACCACGTGCGTTCTGCCTCGGTGATGCTGTTCAGCATGGAGAACCGCAACACCGCTTATGTCATGCTGGGCCTGATTGCCCGGATGATTCGGTCGTTCATTGTCGGCAACTTCATCATTGGGGTCTTCCTGAGTCTATGCAGCATTGCCCTATTCGGAATGATGGGCCTGCCCTATTTTTATTTCCTGGGGGCCATCAGTGGATTTCTAAGCCTGATTCCTTACCTCGGGGTTCTGCTCGCCATCATTCCGCCCCTGATCGCCGACCTGGGACACCTGACGACCGCCACATTCCTGATCGTGATCACCGTCGTGCTGGGACTGCACCTGATCGGGATGAACGTGCTGTATCCCAAGATCCTAGGCAAGCGTCTGCAACTAAATCCCTTGGCGGTCACTATCTCGCTGCTGTTCTGGGGATGGCTGTGGGGCGCCATGGGACTGATCTTGGCGGTACCCTTGATGGGAGCTTGCAAAATCATCTGCGATCACATCGAGCGGCTGCGGCCTTATGGAGCCTGGCTAGGGGAGTAGGACATCGCGCGGAAGCCTTCGATAGTGGCATTGAATAGGTAGCGGTTCTTCTGTAGGCGAGTACAATACCCAAGCTGTTGAACGGCCCAATTTCACTTGAGGGAAGAAGAGAGACTATGAGTCAAACATTTTCGAACAACGGTCCCACTAGACGACGATTTTTGCAGCTGGGCCTGACCGGAACTGCTGCCGGGTTGCTGACCGGCGGACTACAACTCACACTCCCATCGCAAGCACGGGCGCAGAGCATCCTTACACCCGATGCAGCCTTGACGGAACTCATGGATGGCAACAAGCGATTTATTTCCGAGAAGCTAACTTCTTTCGACCACGACCTTGCCATCCTGAAACAGCATACGGTCGAAAAGCAGGAGCCTTTTGCCGCTGTGCTTTCGTGTGCAGATTCGCGAGTACCCGTCGAGCTGGTGTTCGATCAAAGTATCGGACATATCTTTGTGACCCGCGTCGCAGGGAACGTAATCACGCCGGAAATCATTGGCAGCCTCGAATATGGGGCCGCAGTCCTGGGAACCAAGGTGATTCTGGTGATGGGGCACTCCGGGTGCGGAGCAGTGAAGGCCACCATCCAGGGCAAGGAAGTGCCTGGACAGATTAGCTCGCTCTTTCCTCACATCCAGCAGGGGGTGGATCAAGGTGGCCAGAATCTCGAGGCGGCGACCAAGGCGAATGCCAAGATTCAGGCGACGCTATTGCGCGAAGCATCCACCGTCATCTCGGGCATGGTGAAAGAAGGCAAGTTAAAGGTCGTTGCGGGTTATTACGCCTTGGATACAGGTGCGGTTGAACTCTTGTCCTAGCGTAGGCTTCTAGCGAGGGCTGGATCTAGCCACCGGCAATCGCTCCGATGATAAGAAACGGCTCCGCTCCCGATGCGATCGCGTCGGGCAGCGGGGCGTCTGGTGGCTCGTGCGAGAGGTCTTCCTCGCAGGCGAAGAACCGCAGGAATGGCCGCCGCTGCTGGGTTACGTGGTCGCGGATGGTGCCGCACAGCATCGGGTAGCGGGCTTCGAGGGCGTCCAGGACCGAGCGCTGCGTGGCCCGGCCCTCGACTTCCAGTTCCACCTCGCTGCCGACACGCGCCAGCGTTCGCAGATGAGCCGGCAATACGACACGGATCATGGCAACGTCTGCACCTCAATTGAAAGTACTGCCGGAAGATCGCGGACGATGGGGGCCCAGCTATCACCGGCATCAGAAGAGGCATAAACTTGCCCGCCGGTGGTACCGAAATACACGCCGCACGAATCGAGTGAATCCACGGCCATGGCGTCACGCAAGACGTTCACATAGCAGTCATTCTGCGGCAGGCCTTTAGTGAGCGCCTCCCACTCATTTCCGCCAGTGCGGCTGCGGTAAACGCGGAGCTTTCCATCCGGCGGGAAGTGCTCGCCGTCGCTCTTGATGGGCACGACGTAAATAGTCTCCGGCTCATGCGCATGGACATCGATCACGAAGCCAAAGTCGGTAGGCAGGTTTCCGCTGACCTCTTGCCACGAGTCGCCAGCGTTGTCGCTGCGCATGACGTCCCAGTGCTTCTGCATGAACAGCACGCCGGGTCGCGTCGGGTTCATGGCGATGTGATGAACACAGTGGCCGACCTCGGCATTCGGGTCGGGGATGTACTGGGAATGCAGCCCCTGGTTGATCGGTTTCCAAGTCTTGCCTCCGTCGTCGGTACGGAAGGCGCCCGCGGCCGAGATAGCAATGTAGATTCGCCCCGGATCGCTGGGATCTAGAATGATGGTGTGCAGGCACATTCCGCCTGCTCCCGGCTGCCACTTCGGCCCGGTGCCGTGGCCGCGTAGTCCGGGGAGTTCATTCCAACTCTTGCCTCCGTCGGTCGAGCGGAACAAGGCGGCGTCTTCCACTCCGGCATAGACGGTGTCGGGATCGGTGAGCGATGGCTCCAGGTGCCAGACGCGCTTGAACTCCCAGGGGTGTTGTGTGCCGTCATACCATTGGTGAGTAGTTAGGGGTTTGCCGGTTTCCGTAGAGCTGTCGTAAACGAACTTATTGCTGGCGCCTCCCCGCATGGCCTCTGGCCCGGGTTTTATGTCGCCGCCGGGCGCCTCCCAGGTCTTGCCGCCGTCATTGGAGCGCTGGATGACTTGCCCGAACCAGCCGCTGGTCTGCGATGCGTACAGCCGGTTCGGGTCAACTGACGATCCCTTCACATGGTACAGTTCCCAGCCCGCGAAATGCGGACGGCTGACGTTCCACTTTTCGCGCTTTCCGTCTGCTTCTAAAATGAACGCGCCCTTGCGCGTACCAACCAATACTCTGACGTTGCTCATCCCCAATCCTTCCTCCCGCGCTGCGGGTGTTGTCATCCTATCGACGGTTGAACGAGCCAAAGATCGACAATCCAGGCGAAAAAGATTGAACCCGGTCGGCTGCCATGATCGATAAGCCGATTCCAATCTTTCATAATTGCATTACAAATTTCAAGAGCGGGCACCCCCACTGGTCGGTATTCGGTCCATGCCATTTGGGTTCTGAGGGCTTGGCCGTTAGAATCAAGGGTTGGCATTCATGCCGCCGTTGGCGGGCAAGAGGAGTTCTAGATGACACACATGGTGAAATGCGTAAAGATGGGGCGAGAAATGGAAGGCCTGGACGAACCGCCTTTCGATGGCGAATTGGGACAACGTATCTACAACAACGTTTCCAAACTGGCGTGGGAACAGTGGCAGGAACACATGAAGATGCTCCTCAACGAGTATCGCCTGCAGCCCTGGAAGAAAGAACACCAGGAATTCATCGTGCAGCAGATGGACGCTTATTTTTTTGGCGAGGGAGCAGAGAAGCCCAAGGAGTATGTTCCGCCGACGCACTGAACCAATGCTGTTGGGAGCCAAACGGACATGCGAGCCTGAATCCGTGTCCTGAAGGCCGCGGTTACGCCGACCCTCGGCTGGTTTAGCGGCCGTTTCGTGAGATCGGACCGGCAGCATCGACTCCAGACACCATGCAAACCCAAGACCTCGACATCTTCCTCGAATACCTTGACAAGGTACATCAGCGCACGGTGCGAGTGGCTCGATGTATACCGGCCGATAAGCTGGAATGGTCGTACTGCGAAGGCAAGTTCACGTTAGGCGACCTGGTACGCCACATCGCGGCAATCGAACGTTACATGTTTGTCGAGACCATTCAAGGCAAGCCCAGCCGCTATTCGGGTTGCGGCGACGAACTGGCCGGCAGCTTGGAAGACGTCCTGGCGTTTCTGGAAAGAATGCACGGCGAGTCAGTCGAGGTCATTTCCCGACTTACGGCTGAAGACCTTAGCCGCAAATGCACCACGCCCGGCGGCGCCTCGATTAGGGTGTGGAAGTGGCTGCGCGCGATGGTCGAACACGAGATCCATCACCGAGGTCAAATTTATGTCTACCTGGCAATGCTGAGGGTTCCCACGCCGCCGCTTTATGGATTGACTTCTGAGCAGGTTAGAGATTACAGCATAAATTCCTGATGTCGGCTCCTCCGACAAAATATCGCCAGAGCATAAATCCGGTCTCGGCACGGCCCTAAAGCGTGTGCGTCTGCTGCCGATGACAAGCACAGGCAGAGACCATGAGCACCGCCATTGCAGCCCACCCCGCCGCACTCGAACGCCAGCCGCTGACCCCGGATGAACCCCGCTTAGGGCACGGTCCCGAAGGCTCAATCCGGCACTTACTCTGCCTGCCGATTCTGACGCGCTCGGCCTTGCTGATCAATCTTCTGCTCCAGGATGGGACGGTCGATCTGGAGTTAGTCAGCTCGGTAGTGGCCCTGGATCCGGGGCTGGCCTTCACTACTCTGCAGCTGGGCAATCGCGACCGCCGCGACCAGGAAGAGGTCATCTGGCAATTTCCGCTGGCGGTGGTGGCCAGCGGGCAGCAGCGTCTGATGCAAGCGGTCGACCAGGCGCCGAAGATCGAGTCCTATTCCTCCACCCGGACACGAAGTCAGCTGCGCCAGATCTGGATGCGATCGGTAGTCCGGGCTTGCGTCGCCAGAGCGCTGAGCCAGCAGTTGGGCGAAGCGAACCCGCGTCAAGCCTTCCTGGCAGGACTGCTGTTCGAATTGCCCGCGCTTGTCCAACCGACAGCCTCGTCCCGTGTGGCGATGCAGCGTGAGCTGCAGGCTGCATCGCTCGAAAGCCTGCCGCTGGAACTTTACGCGGCTGTCAGCCAGGTTCGCGATGCCACCCACAACTATGCTCACGTGGATGATCGGCGGCTGGGTTCGCTAGCCGCCAGTCTCTTGCTGGCAGAGTCGCTTCTGGGCCCAACGACATTCAGATTATCCGTGGGCGAACTATCCCGGGGCGGGGCCGAAGAGTTGGTCACGAATCCTGCGTGGCAGATTTGGGGGGAAACCACCATGTTGCAGCGCAACCGGTTGCTGGATCGTTGCTGCAAGCTGGCACGATGGGCAGCCGCGAACGCTCCCGGAATGAATCCCTGGGAATTTACCGCCCGGCTGGAACGAAGCAAAGGCTGGGAGTGAGCCATGCCCGGGCTGCGCACCTTGATCGTCGACGATTCCTCGGTGATGCGAAAGATCGTGCAACGCGCCCTGCGGCAAGCGGGGTTCGCGATTGGCGAAGTGCTGGAGGCAGGCAATGGTTTCGAGGCGCTTGACATTCTTCGTAAGCAGACAGTCGATCTCGTGTTGAGCGACATGAACATGCCGGTCATGGACGGATTGGAATTCATGCGCCAGATTGGGTCGGTGGAGAAGGCGCGGGGCGTGCCGGTACTGATGATTACGACCGAAGGCAGCGAGTCGCATGTAATGGAAGCGATTTCCTGCGGAGCCGCCGGATACATCCGCAAGCCGTTTACTCCCGATCAGATGAAGCAGCACGTACTGCCCTTGTTGGCAAGCAAGAGTGTGGCGTCCGCGGTGTGATCCTGGCCTGGCGGCACCATCAATAAAATTCTCGAAGTGCGGACTTGCACTGCGAAACGCGGATTTCGTGCTCGTCCCTTAGCTTTTTCTAACCTGCAGCGCTCCTAACCCGTTGGATTTCCAATAAGCCCGACCTTCGACATTGGCCAGCCGCTTGCATCGACTACGGCGGAGCTGGAGCGAATGAACAGCGGACTCTATGCCGCCTGCGCTGGATTATTGGCAAGCACCCAAGCGCTGGAGGTGGCAGCCAACAATCTCGCCAACGTGAATACCACTGGTTACAAGGCGCAACTCCCGAGTTTTCACTCTCTGCTGGCCAACGCGAATGAGAACATGATCCACAACGAGATCAGCGAGGCAGTGAACAACTTCGGAGTGCTGGGCGACAGCCGCACTAATCTGGCGCAAGGCAACTTGGAGCACACCGGCAGCGATCTGGATTTTGCCATTCAGGGCGAGGGCTGGTTCGCGGTGCAGGGCGGTGCGGGGCGGCTGTATACGCGGAACGGCAACTTTCATGTCGATCGCAAAGGACAGTTGGCGACCGTCAATGGAGAGCCGGTCATGGGCGCGGAGGGGCCAATCCTGATTCCTCCTGGCAAGCTCTCGGTCAGCAATGACGGCACCATTTCGGTGGACGGGGCTCTGGCCGGACAATTGCGAATCGTTAACTTCGCGTCCGGAACCGCCGTGACCGCTGTCGGCGGCGCCAACTTTTCGGCCCCGGTGGGCAGCGAACGGGCCAGCGACGGCGTGATTGTGCAGGGATCGCTCGAAGGCAGCAATGTAAATGGCGTGACCGCCGCGGTTGAGTTGGTGGCCTTGCAACGTCACGCCGACCTGCTGCAACAGGCGCTCACATCGTTCCACACCAACTTCAACCGTATTGCGGCGCAGGACTTGTCTCGTATCTGAGGAGCCTTATGTTTCGTGCACTCTACACCGCAGCTTCCGGAATGGTGGCGCAGCAACTGAATCTGGACAATGTGGCCAATAACCTGTCGAACGCCAGCACCTCCGGCTTCCGCCGGCGCAGATTGCAGTTTCAGGACTTGATTTATCAGAACCTGGTAATGCCGGGCTCGGCGGCAACGCAGAACACGACGGTCGCCTCCGGCCTGCAGATTGGGCTGGGAACGAAGACAGCCGCGTCGGAAGTTATTCAGGCGCAGGGCGATTTCAACTCCACCGGTAATCCGCTGGATCTGGCGATTCAAGGCACCGGATTTTTTCAGGTGAAGATGCCCAACGGGGAGACGGGCTACACTCGCGCGGGCATGTTCCACCTCGACAACCAAGGCAACATAGTCACGGCGGATGGTGATGCCCTCGATCCTCCCATTACCGTTCCGCCGGACGCGCTGACCGTCAGCATCGGTTCCGATGGGACGGTCAGCGTTACCCAGCCAGGACAGACGCAGGCGCAGCAAGTTGGCAGCATCCAGTTGGCGACGTTTCAGAATCCGGGAGGGTTGAACAGCGTAGGACAGAATCTTTATCTCGCGACCACGGCTTCCGGAGACCCGATCGTCGGCACGCCGGGCGGCTCCGAGGGTCTGGGCACATTGCAGCAAGGTGTGCTGGAGCAGTCGAATGTCAATGTCGTGGAAGAGTTTATTCAGATGATCCTGGCGCAGCGGTCGTACGAGGCCAACTCGCGGGTGGTCACGGCTGCCGATCAGATGCTTCAACAGCTTAATAACTTGTCACGCTGAGGGCGAACCTATGGGCCGCAAAACATGTGTAGCCGTGCTGGCGGTGGTGGTGCTGTCGTGCTGTGCAGCCGGACCCGCATGGGCGCAAAGCCCAATATCTTCGCTGCAACGCGAGGTGGCCGCGGCCTTGGCTCGGGAGCTGCGGGCCAACGTCGACGAGGGGGCGAGCGGATTGCGGATACTCGCTCCGCCGGGCATGTCGCTGCTCGCACATGCGAAGTTGCACGTGATTTCGGTGCACCCGGGTTTCTCTCCGGGAAGCTGGCTGGTGCGCATGGATTGTTCGGCGCGCATCGATTGCTTGCCTTTCCACGTGGTCTTGAACTCAGCCGCTCTGGAGGCAAGTGATTTAGCCGGATGCAGGCCGGAAGAGAGCCCGCCGAGCGGTCCGTGCCAGGATCCGGAGAAAGTTGCCGCGCAAGTTTCCGCCGCCACTGGCACGTAGCGGCGATCACATGCTGCTGGTTGAGGAGCGGCCGGGAATGCGGTTGCAAGCGAAGGTGGTCTGTCTGCAATCGGGTGCGCTGGGCGACGCCATTCGGGTGCGGAACCTTGCAACTCATCGGGTATTGCTGGCGACCGTCACCGGCAAAGCTGAAGTCCGGGTGGAATGAGGGCCATGAGGAAAATAGATCGAGCAACTGTGTTCGCGGTACTGCTGTGCTGTGTGGCCGGACCGTGCTTCAGCAAGACGAAGCCCAAGAAGGACATGCTGTCCCCGTCATCGTTGAGTCAATTTCTGGAGCGGGTGAAAGGCGCGCAGATGGCCACCACAACTTCTCCCGGCAGTCTATGGCCGTTGGAGGGTGGTCCACTCACTGATCTGGCGACCGATTACAAGGCGCGGCACTTGAACGACCTCGTGATCATCCGCATCGTGGAGCAGACCCTGGCGCAGGCTTCGGGAGCGGTGGCCGCCCAGCGCACGTTTAGCTCGCAATCGGCGATCACGGCGTTGGCCGGACAATTAAATACCGGCGCGGTGAATCCGCTGTATTCCTTGAATTCCAACAGCAATCTGAAGGGCGCGGGAACCGCCAACAGCCAATCGTTGCTCCAGACCAGCGTGGCCGGCCGGGTGGTGGCCATACTGCCCAACGGCAACATGGTGATCGAGGCGGAGCATGCGGTCAGCTTCAACCAGCAGGCGCAGACGATTATTCTGCGCGGCATAATCCGCCCCGGCGATATTCTCTCCGACAATTCCGTACTCTCCACCGCGGTCAGCGATCTTGAACTCGAACTGAAAGGCAAAGGCGTGGTCAGCGACGCGACCCGCCAGCCCAACCTGTTTGTGCGCCTGTTGATGAAGCTGGCGAACTTCTGAGGAAGCAGATGCTGCGGTTTGCGATTCAATCTGTGTTGCTGGCCATCGTGCTGGCGCCCCCACTCGGCAACGCTCAGCCGACCCAGACCCATGTGCCCATCCGCGATCTGGCCAGCATCGAAGGGGTGCGCGAGAATCCCCTGATTGGCTACGGAATGGTCGTTGGATTGGCGGGCACCGGTGACCGTCGGCAAACCATATTCAGTACGCAGACGCTGGGCAACATTCTGCTCAAGATGGGGGTGCAGATTCCTGCGGCTGCGGTCAGCGTGAAGAACGTGGCAGCAGTATTTGTAACCGCGTCACTGCCGCCTTTTGCCCGTCCCGGCTCGCAGATTGACGTGACCGTCTCGTCCATCGGTGACGCCACCAGCCTGGAGGGCGGAACTTTGCTGTTGGCGCCACTTTATGCAGCCGACGGTCAGGTCTACGGAGAAGCGCAGGGCCCCGTCACTCTGGGCGGATACAGCGCGGGCCGTGGCGGCAACACCAAACAGGTGAATCATCCAACCGCCGGGCGGGTCCCCAACGGCGGACTGGTGGAGCGTGACGTATCCATCGACCTGCGCAAGCTGCAGCGCATTGCTCTCCTGGTGCGCGATCCCGATTTTCGGGTTACCCGCGACATGGCGGCGGCCATCAATCAGGAACTCGGGCGGCCACTGGCAACCGCTATCGATAGCGAACGGGTAGAGCTGCAGAATATATCTCCCGCCGGCATACCGGAGCTGCTGGCGCGGCTGCTGAGTTTGAAAGTCGAAATCCATCCTCACGCCAAGGTCGTCGTCAGCGAGCGGACGGGAACGATCGTGATGGGCAAGGATGTACGGCTAAGCGCGGTTTCCATCCTGCATGGCGATTTGTCCATCGAGATCGCAACCGACTATCAGGCTTCGCAACCCGCGCCTTTCAGCAATGGGCAAACCACCGTGGTCCCGCAAACCACGCTGGAAGCGAAGGACGACAAGACCAAGCGGATTGAGCTAAGCGAAGGGGCCAGTATCGAGCAACTGGTGAATGGGTTGCAGGCCATTGGAGCCACCGCACGCGACGTGGTTGCCATTCTCCAGGCCATCAAGGCAGCGGGCGCGCTGCAAGCCGACCTCGAGGTGATCTGACCGTGGCAGTGCCCTTTCCAGCACCAACAAACTCGGTGGCGCTTGACGCGGGTCCGAGGCCGACGGCGCAGCCTCCTGACAAGTTGGCGAAAGCGGCGCAGGAGTTCGAGGCCATCCTGCTGACCAGCTGGCTGGAAAAGATGAACCAGGGATTTGTGGGATCGGAGGAGAGCCAGGATCCCGCGCATGACACCGTCAGCAGCCTGGGTACCCAGGCTATTGCCTCCGCTCTGGCGGCACGAGGAGGAATCGGAATCGCCCACATGCTGCTGCGGCAGTTGCAGCCTGGCAAGGCGGCGGCCAGCGAACAGAGCGTCTCGGCCAGCTTCCCACCGGCCGACGCCAGGAAAACGCCCAAGAAAGATTAAAGGTTTCTTATCGATTGCCGATCACTCAATTGCAGGGAAATACATAGCATGAGGTACCGCGATGAGAATTGACTTAAATCCGTCAGCCATGCCGGAGCTGGACCGCAGCAAGGGCGCCACTTCCGGATCGAAGACGCAGGACCTGACAAATCGGCCATCGGCGAGCGCTGAGGACGTGACCCATCTATCGACCGGGAGCGATGGGGTTCAAATTCTTAAGGCAGAACTGGACAAGCTGCCTGACATCCGCGCGCAGAGAGTGGATTCACTGAGGCAGGCCCTCGCGACTGGCCCCTATCAGATGTCTCCGCAGCGGATCGCGGACGCGATGTTGGCGGACGGGGGGCTGAATCTGGGTTGAGGCCCCGGCTGCCCTGAGCAAAAGGATGGCTCGCCATGGAGTTAGGCACGGACCGTCTGGAAGCGACGTCGCGGACCCAGGAGCGCCCCTTCAGCACCACTGCGGACGAGCGCAGGCGGCGACTGCCGCGGCGGCACAAGGACGAAGTTAGGCCCGCGGAAACCGAGATAGAAGATCTGGCGGCGGACGAGGACAGTCATCAGTTGGACGACATCGTCTAGGAGTTGCGACATGACCCCGGATATTGCATCGGTGAACTCTTTGGTTCCATCCGAGATCGACCAGGAGCTGGTACTGCTGGAAACCTTGAAAGAGTTGCTTACGAACGCGATGGGCTGCTTGAGCGGCGGCGAAGCCGGAAACCTGGTGGAGACCAGCCGGCAAATCAGCTTAACGGCAACTGACCTGATGGCGCGAGCCGGCCAGTTTGCCCATTTGCCATCCACGCCTGAGGAACAGCAAGAGCGGCGCAAGTTGCTGGCCGAGTTGGGCCAGCAGCGCTCCTTTTGCCGCGCCGTGCTACGGCGCTGGCGGCGTACGCTGCTTCTGCGAAAGCGGTTACTGGCGCTGCAAAGCGAACCTGAAAGCTACGCGGAGACAATGGAAGAGAATCTGGTCGTGATATGAGCAGCCTGATGGGTACAATGTCGATCGCGCTGGGGGCCCTTGAAGCCCAGCAGGCGGGCATGGAGGCGACGACCAACAATATTGCCAACCTGAATACCCCGGGCTACACGCGCCAGCGGCCGCTTCTGGAAGAGGCCGATCCGGTGATTCAGAACGGAATGGCCTTCGGCAATGGAGTTGAGCTGAAAGGTATTCAGAGCTTGCGCGACAGCATTCTTGAGTTGCAGATTGGCGACGAAACCCAGCAGCAGGGAAAATCGCAAGCTTTGGTCAGTGCCATGAGCCAGGTGCAGACGTTGTTTCCCGATGACACCACCGGGATTGGTCAGCAGATCAGCAACTTCTTTCAGAGCTTGAATAGCCTCTCCACCAATCCCTCCGACACCACCCTGCGACAGGGCGTCCTGTCGGCTGCGAAGGGAGTGGCTTCAGCGTTCAAGAATGCGTCCGCCCAGTTAAGTTCGGTGAGCAGCGGGATCGACCAAAACGTGCAGCAAGCGGTGGGCGAGGTCAATCAGATTACTCAGCAGATTGCCCAAATCAACCGTCAGCTGAACCAGGTCAACAGCAGCAGCCAGGATTACGGCAGTTTCCTCGACCAACGTGACAACTTGGTGCAGCAGCTTTCGGGCTTGATCGACGTGTCGGTGATGAACGACGGATCGTCGCTGACCCTGACCACCAAGCAAGGAACGCCGTTGGTAGTGGATGGCAAGAGTTTTGCGCTGAGCACTGCGCTGAATACCGGTAGCGGAACGCAACATGTTTACACGCAGGACGGAAGCGACATCACAGGGAAGGTTTCCGGCGGCCAATTAGGTGGCCTGGTGCAGGCGCGCGATCAGGTGCTGGCTGCGGTGCAGACTCAGCTAGACTCGCTGGCAAGCGGATTCTCGCAGGCCATGAATGCCGCCAACGCCAAAGGCTTCGATCTGCATGGCAATGCCGGCGGCGACCTGTTCACCACGCCGGCGGGAGCCGGCGCGGCAGCCGGCATGACGGTGGCGATCAGCGATCCCACGCTGCTGGCGGCCAGTTCCGACGGCACCACCGGAAGCAATGGAAACATCGTCAATCTCTCCGCCGTCGCCAATCAAGCGGTCGCGAATGGTCTGACACCAACCCAGGCATACGCGAACCTGGTATTCCAGGCGGGGAGCGTCGTCAGCGATGGCACCACCGAGCTAAACGCCAGCAATACCATGCTGCAGCAGTTGCAGCAGCAGGAGTCCTCCATCAGCGGCGTGTCGCTGGATGAAGAGGCTTCGAATCTTCTGCTCTACCAGCGGGCATACCAGGCGGCGGCGCAGGCGGTCACGACGGTCAACCAGATGCTGCAAACCGCGATCAATATGAAGGCGACATGAGGATCTCTCCTGATACATCGCAGACGTTGCTGAATGCTCTGAACGCCGCTAATTTGGCGGAACAGACCGCCCTGACCCAATTGACCACCGGCAAGCGCGTAAACGTCGATTCCGACGATCCGGCGGCGGCGGCGCGTCAGGTCGGGCTGGCCGCACAATCCGATAGCTGCGATCAGTTTCTGCGCAGCATTTCAAGTGTGTCGTCGGAATTGCAGACCGCCGATTCGGCATTGAATTCCGGCGTTACGGCGCTGCAACGGGCCATTACCCTAGGGGTTGAGGGCGCCAACGGGACCATGTCACAGCAGGACCGCGCCTCCTTGGCGAGTGAGATCCAGAGCATTTCACAGCAGATGCTGGGCCTCGCCAACCTGAGCTACAACGGAAAATACGTTTTCGCCGGCACTGCCGATTCACAGCCTCCCTACGTAGCCGACGCGACCGCGCCCGGGGGGGTTCGCTATCAGGGCAACGATTCGGTCAATCAGGTCGAGGTAGAAGCCGGGCAGTCGGTTGCCGTCAATCAGCCAGGCAGCCAGCTGTTTTCGGCAGCGGGAGCCAACGTTTTTCAGGCGTTAAACGATCTGGCAAGCGCTCTGCAATCGGCTAGCAGCACCACCGACGACATCAGCAATGCTACCGATGAAGTCCGGGCTGCCTACAACCAGATGAATTCGGCGCGAGTGTTTTACGGTACTACGGAGGACCAACTCACTTCCACGCAGGACTTCCTCAACAGCGAGCGGCTGCAACTGACCCAGCAAACCAGTGATACGGTCGGCGTGGATGCAGCCCAGGCGGCTACAAATCTTTCTAATGCCGAAGCGGCGCGCAACGCTGCCTTGCAGGCTGCCGCCAGCGTTGGCAACCTCAGTCTCTTTAACTACCTCAACACTCCGCAAGCTTAAGCGCCGCAGCGCGGCAAAGTGGTACGCTGTTCGCGCCATGACTGCGGACGAAGTCAAACAACTGCTGCAACTGAAGCCTCTGTCCATTGAGGGCGGCTTCTTTCGTGAAACTTATCGCTCACGCTGGAACGTGTCGGCGGAATACTTGCCCGAAGGCACTCGCGGCGCGCGCTCCATCGGTACGGCCATCTATTACATGATTACGCCGGAGACGTTCTCAGCGCTGCACCGGCTACCCGGCTCGGAGGTCTTTCACTTCTATCTCGGTGATCCGGCGGTAATGCTGCAGTTGCTGCCCGATCGGAGTTCGTTGACTATAACTCTCGGCAGCGATCTCGCCCGCGGGCAACAACCGCAAGTGGTAGTTCGCGGAGGAGTATGGCAGGGATGCAAGCTGGCACCCGGTGGCAACTTTGCACTCATGGGAACCACCATGTCGCCGGGTTTCGACTACGCCGACTATGAGAATGGGGACCGCGAACAATTGATCGCACAATATCCGAAGGCGGCGGAGTCGGTCAGGGAGTACACGCGGTAAAACAAGCGATCACGGATCGGCGCAGATTAACACAGCTTGGCTTTGCAGCTAAGTCAACCTACGAGACTAGGCAGAAGAAAGCCGCGACTCAACCATCCGATGGGAGCAGACGCGTTCAGCTTGGCGGAGTTGAAGCGCGCCAATTCGCAAGACGCTAAGAGAAGGGACGGCACTCGCGCTCGGACGCCGCCCCTGTTGACTCGCAGAAATTTGCTTCTCCGCTATCTCGTTGGTCAGAGATGCTTGTCGCATCCGGAGCTATCGTCCGGCGGAGGCGTGAATTCGAAGATCACACCGTAGCCATGGGACCCGCCGCTCGACGTTGTGCCGTAGACATTGCCACTTGCATCGAGGACGACGCTTCCCATAGGATTTGCTCCGTCACTGCCGCCCGTGAAGTCATAGGATGAGCGCAACCAATAGCCGCCACAACCGTGTCCCAACAGGAATATAGTTCCGGCTCCGTGCGCGCCGTCCTGATACGTCGTCCCGTAGAGACTCGCGGCTGCATCCATCGTCATGCTGGCCCACGATCCCGGAGCGTCGCCAGTTCCCGTGAAGCTGTAGAGCACAGGCCACCAGGGAATACTGGAGAAAGCTGTGCCGCCACCTTGTGCACCTCCCCAGGCCGTCGTGCCATAAAAGTAGCCAGACTGATCGAGGATCACGCCGCCCCAGGGATTTCCACCATCGCTAGCACCCTGAAAGGCATAGGCTGTGCTCTCCGTCCAACCGGATCCCGTACGCGTAAGCTTGAAGACCGTACCGCAGCTGTAATAGGCGCAGCCATAATCGCCGCCGACGACAGCGGTGCCGTAGAGGTTGCCGGCTTGATCGAAGACTACTCCGCTTGCCGGGTAATACCCATCGCCTCCGCCGGTAAAGCTGTAAATTATGCTTTCCGTCCCGCCCGTTCCTGAGCGGGTCAACTTAACTACGGTGCCCCCGTCGTATGCTCCCCCCATGTCAGTGGTCAAGTAAATATTGCCTTCAGCATCGAAGGTGACAGGACTAAACGCGGGCTGGCTTCCGTCGGGCGACCCTTGGAACTGATACAGCACTGTTTCCGTCCAGCCAGCCAAAAAGTTAGCAGAGACTCGTGCAGGTGGTTTCAAGTTGAAAACCGTGCCATTACCATTTCCTCCGGCGTTCGTGGTCCCGTAGAGGGATCCGTCCGGTCCAAAGACAAGGGAAGCGGCGGGAGCTGCCCCGTCGGCTCCTCCAGAAAAAGCGTAGAGCGGGGTGAATATCCATCCTGAGCCTTGGGGAGCAAGGCGGAAGACGGTACCGGCACCGCCACGACCTCCGGCATAGGCTGTTCCATAGAGATTTCCCGCGGCATCCATAGTCAGGCCGGCGTAGGGAGTTGCCCCATCCGCTTTGCCGGTGAAGTTGTAGAGCACTTTGTAGGTCTGCGCCTGTGCGGGTTGCACGGTGAGAGTCAGGAACAAAAATACGAATACCAGGAATAGGAGCAGAAGCATGATGGCGAGGGCTGCACTTTCGGGTCGCAGGCTCGCGCCGAAAACCACATTTGGAAATCGCGCCTTGGGATGCATGGGTTGTACCTCCTTTACTAGGTGGCTCCGATGAAGTTGACCAAAGGAAGAGGCGCAGTGGCCGGGTCTCGGGAAGAAACTTGAGGGGCTTGTTCTCGCGCAAACTCGAAAGGAGTGGGTGGGAGAAAGGCCGGGAAATCTTCTCCCCAGACACCCATCAGAATTACACACTCGCTGACGTTGGTTGTCAGTGACTTATGAAGCAGAGAGAAGTGATAAGGCAAAAAAGAGAGCGACCGCCGAGTTCTACCGATAAACTCGCGGGTTCGATTTGTTCTTGAACGAAACCTTGCAAATACGCAGCGACAGTGGTTAAGCCTTTCTCGCGCTTTCCGAGCCGGTGCTACTTGCCGCTGTCAGAGGCCTGGATTTTTTCTAGGACAATAGTGTGCGATCCGCCGCGAACGTAGGCTTTGCCGGTGGCGGTCACGCGTTCACCGGCAAATTTCAGTAGACGATCGTTTCTGGCCCGACGAGGGAGTTTTGTCGGAGATCGGCCAGTAGATATTTCCATCGTCGGCCAGAATTACCAACGGCGATCCGGCCTTCGCGCATTTAAGGGCGCAATCGCGGCTGATCGGCTTGTCCAAACCCTTGGTGATGGCACAGGCCGAATCCAGCACCCAGCCACTGATGGAAACCTGTTCGGGCTTGACGTCCCAGGCCCATGACAAACATACAACTGTAACGAGGGTAAGCAGCAGCATTGCAGGACGGAATTTCATTACGATTCACCCCGTATTCTGGAGCGCTCTCTATTTCGCCGGCACGTTACATTTTCTCGCATCTTCCGGTTGTGTGACATGCGCGAAGCTTCGAGGCACAGTTTCCCGGCTCGGCCAATTCGCCATCAGGGCCGATGCACGTCTGAGTGTGCATGCACCAGAACAGGCCGTCGTTAGTAGGAGGAACCGTCGAATCGCGGTCCGTCGCGATGAATTGTCCCTTCCAGCGGAGAGCCGGGCAAAGGTCTTCGCGATTGGTATCGAAACGCACAGCGTCGAGGTTCATCGTCATGCGGCACCTCCGGAACTGTGGCCTGCGGCGCTTAAAATAGCGCGCTTGACGGCGGCTTTGGTCAGCGTGATTTTGTACTTGTTGTGACTGAGCGGCCGGGCCCGCACGACTGCCGCGTTGGCCGCCGCCGTGGCGGTTTCGGGCGTGACTGCATTGCCGACCAGCGCCTGCTCCGATCCCAGCGATCTCCACGGCATGGGAGCGACCTGACCGAGCACAACGCGCGCACTCTTTACCGTGTCTCCATCCATTTCGAGGACAACGGCCGCGTGTGCCAGCGGCCAGTCGAAAGCCGCCCGTTGCCGTACTTCGTAACTGGCGGCCTTCAAGTTTTGTGACGGCGGGGGCACAACCAACTCGATTACCATCTCGCCGGGTTGCAAGTCGTGTTCGCTTTGGCTCGGCATTCTGGGAATGCCGGAAGAAGCTTTCCAGCGGCAACTCGCGCACGCCGCTCCCCTCATTCTTGGCAGAGTACAGCCGGATTTTCGCACCGTAAGCGATAAGCACCGGCGCCAGCGTTGACGGGCTGACGAAGTATGCCGGACCGGTGTTGCCGAGAATCGCGGCATAGCGGTTGTCGCCAGCAACCACCATGGATTTGCCATCGGGAGTTGTCGCCATCAGACCCAGGCCGTTGCGAAAGTACCAGCAGCGCGGACGCTGGCACATGTTGCCGCCGATGGTTGCGAGGTTGCGAATCTGCGGGCTGGCAGCCTCGTTGGCGGCTTCGGCCAGGACCGGATAATGTCGCCGGACATTCGCATCGTCCGCGAACTCGGCGATGGTGACCAGGGCACCGATACGCAGACCACTGCCCGGCTGGAAGCTGACACCTCGCAACTGATCGATCTGCTTGATGTTCACCAGGCGTTGGGGAGTGATGACGTCATCCTTCATCAGCGCCAGTAAATCAGTGCCGCCGGCGAGAATCGAGCCTTGCTCGCCAAGCAGGGTTGCCACCTGCTCTTTGTTCGTCGGGCTGACATATTCGAAAGCTCGCATGAGCCCTCCTGACTCTCACAATGTGGGACTAACAGGCCCCAACCCATCAATAACGTGCAGAACGCCCACCCACGTCTGCACTATCGGTATTTGATCTGCCCCATGGGCACAATAACGTCGAGCGCTTGCAGCACCCGGTCCGGGGTAAGCGGCAGAAACGGCACCCGGACGCCAATGGCATTGGCCACGGCGTTCGAGATTGCCGCACCGGGCGAGACCACAGGTGGCTCGGCCAATCCGATGACACCACGCTCGTCGTAGCCTTTGCCGGTCATCATGTGCACCTTCAGTTCGCCAATATCGGCGATGCCGGCCAGTCGATAGAACTCCATGTTCGGGTTCAGCATGCGTCCGGTGACGGGATCGAGAATTTTCTCTTCGTACAAGGCATAGCTGATGCCCATAATGAGCGCGCCCAGCACCTGACTCTCAGCCGTCTTAACGTCAACGACGAGGCCGCAGTCCTGCACCGCAACCATCTTGTTTACGCGCACGATGCCGGTTTCGGTGTCCACGGAAACATCGGCCATCTGCACCCCGCCGACGCCGCTGTTGGTCAAGTCCGGCGGCTTCGATTTGTCCGGATTCTTGCCCCGGACGGTCATTGGCATAGCGCCAATCTTCGCGCAGGCTTCTTTCCAGGACAAGCTGCGGCTGGGATCACTCTTCACGCGCACGGTGGCGTTCACGGCTTCCAATTCTTCCGGTTGCGCCTTCAAGGCGGGAGCAACTTTGGCAAAGAGCTGACTGCGCGCGTCAACGGCTGCGCGCCGCGTGGAAGAGGTAACGCCACCCGAAGTTGTGCTGCCCCCGCTGGCACCCGAGACGGGATAGCGGCTGTCTCCGATCAGCAGCTTGATGTTGTCCATCGGAATGCCGAGAGTGTCAGCGGCAACAATCGTGATGATGGTGCGACATCCGGTACCGAGGTCCTGCGTGGCCATCTTGATTTCGACTGATCCGTCAGGATGAATGGTCAGGTCGCAATCGCTGTTATGTCCGCGACCACCCCAGGTATGTAGCGAGAGTCCGAGCCCGCGCTTGATCGGCCCTTCGCTTTTATCGCCTCGCGGATGCCAGTTCTTCTTCCACTCTATCAACTCCACCGCAATCGGAATCTCGTCGCGGTAGATTTTCTCGCGGGTGCCGGTCAGATCCAAGTTGCGGGTGATGAGGTCCACAGGATCCATGTTCAGCTTGGCGGCCAGGTCCTCCAAGGCGCCCATGGTAATAACCGCCGCTTGAGGATGGTTGGGCGCTCGCCACGCGCGGGCGCTACCCTGGTTGGTGGCTATGGCAATGCTCTGCTTGCGCTGGTTGGGAATTTCGAAAATGTACGGCAGTGGAGGCGTACCGCCTCCGCCGATGCCACCCGTTCCCCACGAACGCGATTCCCACGCTACCAGTTTGCCGTCTTTAGCGGCGGCGACTTTCACGCGCGCGAACGACGACGGACGCATGCCCGCGACTTCCTGTTCGGAATCGCGCTCCAGCATGATCTTCACGGGCTTACCGCCGGACGCCTTGGAGAGTTGCGCGGATGCGATGCCCCAGCGGTCTGGACTGAACTTGCTGCCAAATCCGCCGCCGACGTACTGCTGCAGCACTTGAATGTTTCCAGCCGGGATACCGAGGGGTTCGGAAACCTGGGAAGCGATGCCGGAAAGATTTTGCGTGGAAATGTGGACGACCATGTCCTTGTCGGTAGGCCATTCCGAGGCCATGCCATGAGTTTCAAGGCAGCAATGCGTGATGCACGAAGCACCGTAGAGACCCTCAGAGGCGACCGCAGCCGCGGCGAACGCTTTGTCGGGATCGCCTTGCGTTTGCACCGCGGTTTTTTTATACGGAGAGCGCGAAGTTTTTCCCTCAGCGTACTTCGCGGAACGCAACGCCTCCACAACCTTGGGATCGACGCCGGACGCCTGCGCGTCCTTCAAATACTTGTCGTCGGGTTTGAAGCTGATGCCGTTATTCTTAATCGCTGCAATCACCTGGTCGTCCGGGACTTGGTTGTCTTCCATATCTTCGAAGTCGTCGCGGCTGACCGGTCCGTTATTGACGGCGATGTTCTTTGGAGGTTCGGCGTCGGAGACAAAGTGCGGCAACACCTCGTATTCAACCTTGATGGCGCGGACGGCATCTTCGGCGGTGGATTGGTCGACGGCAGCTACCGCGACTACTTCGTCGCCGGCCCAGAAGATTTCCGTTCCCGGCTTCTGCAGCACTTGGACCGCTTTTACCCCTGCCAGCTTCTCCGCCGCACTGACGTCAATGCTGGTGATGCGCGCGTGCGCGTATGGGCAGCGAAGAATCTTCCCCGCCAGCAGGCCGTCGGGATTGTAGTCGTAGGTGTATTTCGCGCGGCCTGAAACTTTCACGGGGCCATCAACTCGCGAAATGCGCTTGCCTAGTAGCGGACGGGTTGCGGGATCGGGCCACTGATACTCGCTCATGACGCTCTCCCTTCCGGCTTGGCCAAAGCCACGGCGCGAATTCCGTCGTAGGTGCCACAGCGGCAGTAGTTGCCGCTCAACCCGCGGCGGATGTCCTCCGTTGTGGGAGTCGGATGCTGCTGCAGAAAATGGGTGGTGGCAACGATGAATCCCGGGGTGCAGAAACCACATTGCTGAGCATCGTGAGCGACGAAAGCCCGCATGACCGGGGTTAGCGCATCGCCTTCGGCGAGACCCTCGATGGTGGTGATGCTCTTTCCTTGCGCATCGATAGCCAGCACGGAACATGCGTACACCGGTTTGTCTTCCAGCAAGACGGTGCAGGCGCCGCAGACGCCGCGGTCACAGACGCGCTTAGCTCCGGTCAGATCGAAGTTGTCACGTAACGCGTCCAGCAGCGTGACCCGCGGCTCTAACTGCGCGCTCAGCTTCTTGCCGTTGACGGTCAGGGTGATCGAGACTTTGCCCGGCCCGTGGACGGCTACTTCCTCGCCCGCAGCCTCGACCATCTTTGGGCCCAACACCAACGGAAGGGCGACGCCCACTCCCGAAATCTTCATGAAATCGCGCCGCGAAACACCCGCAGTGATTTCCGGCTTGCGCGTTGGATCGTCGTTCATGGTGCCTCCAGCGATACCGCTTGCGAGTATAACTCTGAGATAGACGATGGGGCAGCGTGGGCGTTAGAGGTTTCTGCATAATCGCGAGCCTGCGGCTGCGCAAAATACGCTCAGCAGCAGAATCGGACAAAGAAAACCGGCGACTCCAGAGGGAGCCGCCGTGGATTGGTCGCTAAGACGTATGACTATTTCTTCAAGGTGCGGATGTAGGAAACGAGATCTTTGACCTGGGCGTCGGTCAACTTCCCTTTGTAAGACGGCATCTTGCCTTTGCCGTTGGTGATGGCGGCCGTGAGGTCGGCGTCCGACATCTTCTGAATGTCGGCACTGCCAAGGTCTTTGGTTCCCATGGCGGCCTTGCCCATGCCATCCGCTCCATGGCACATGGCGCATTTGGCTTTGTAAGTATCCATAGCGCTCTGAGCCGCGGCCATCGGGGGCAGCGCCAATGCAAACACGAGGCTGAGCAGAGCGATTAATTGAAAACCGTCTCATCGTCATTTTTGATCCTTTCATTACAGCAACCCCGGAGGGGCGAAAATTATGAACAAAAGCGCCGCAAAACGACGGCGAAGGTAATGTACTCTCCGGAGCCGGTTTCCGCCATAGCACTTCGGGAGAATACGCGCGAAAACACACTCAGAAGCGTGATATGCCGCGAAAGCAAGCTGCCAGACTGCTGACGATTCTGCTCGGTCTTTGGCTAAGTATATGAAGCGATTAAAGTTAGCTCCTTCCAAATACCCCTCTGAGTTTGGCATCCGTTGTGCCTTTACTAGAGCGACACCGCTTTCCGCAAGAGAGGTACGCAGTGGAACCGACGCTGGCAGTGATTGGACTTAACTACCGAACTTCACCCGTCGCCGTTCGCGAGCGTTTCTGGATCAGCGAGGCGCGCCGCTACGACGCGCTGCAACAGCTGGTTCGCTCGGAAGGCGTCGAAGAGGTCATCGTGGTGACCACCTGCAACCGCACCGAATTTATTTTGTGGGCAAGCGACGTCCCGACCGCGGCCAATTCGGTGCTAAGGTTCCTTACCCAGGAATACCAAATCAAGCTGTGCGAGTGGTCGCATTTTTACCGGCTCATGGACGATGTGGCGCTTACGCATATTTTCCGGGTTACATCGAGCCTCGACTCCATGGTGCTGGGCGAGCCGGAAATCACTGGACAGGTGAAGCAAGCCTGGGCGCTGGCACAGGAAGCAGGCACGACCGGACGATTCCTCGACGCGGTCATGCAGAAAGCACTTACCGTTTCGAAGCGGGCCCGCACGGAAACCGCGATTGGGTCTTCGGCAGTATCGGTACCGTACGCAAGTGTAGAACTCTCCAAGCGAGCGTTGGGGGAACTCGCCGGACGGGAAGTATTGCTGATCGGCGCGGGCAAGATGAGCGAACTCGCCGCTCACTACCTGATGAAGGCAGGCGCGAGCAAAGTAAAGGTAATGAACCGCACCCTGGCGCACGCCGAAGAGTTGGCGCAGAAGATGGGAGCCACGCCGGTCTCGTTCGACGAACGCCTGCAGCACTTGAAGACGGCTGACATTGTGGTCAGCTCCACTTCCTGCCCGCATTGCATCCTCAGCCGCCAGGAAGCCGAGGAGGTTGCCCGGCAGAGGAATCACGCCCCCATGGTTATGATTGACATTGCGGTTCCACGCGATATCGATCCCGGCGTGCGCGAGGTCGAGGGCATTCATCTTTTCGATATGGACGACCTGGAGCATGTAGTAAAACGCAACGCGGTAGGGCGACAAGCCGCCGCCGAAGCAGCGGAAAAGATTGTACAGGCAGAAGTGCAGGGCTTTCGTCGCAAACTGATGGCGGAGCGAGTAGTCCCGACGATCGTGGCCCTGCGGCAACGCCTCGATGAACTTTGCCGGCAGGAATTGGAAGTGCTTTGCGAGGAGTACGGTCCATTCACGGAAGATCAGAATCAGGCACTCACAGCACTCACGATGCATATCACGCAACGAATTGCCGGATCGCTGGCCCGTGAATTGAAGGAACTTCCAGAGAGGAACGAACAGGACGTGCTAACCGCGGCGGTGGGCCGACTGTTTCACCTTGAACGACCCTCACGGGTCACTGCCGGCGCCAAGAACTAGAAGACGGCAGTTAGCCCTTAGCTCTTAGCCGTTAGAAAGCAAGATCGCCCCTAAGCGCTGACTGCTAAAAGCTAAGAACTAACGGCTACAAGGAGTACACGACTTATGCCTCAAGCTACAGAAAACAACAGCAGCAGTAATTCCAGCTTTACCAGCGTGCAAGCTTACACGCTGGCGGTGATCACGCTGGCCATCGGAATTGCGGTAGGCTACTTTGCTCGTGGACCGGCCCCGGTTCCGGCGGTAGGCGAAACCGCACAGGCGGCTTCTGCGCCAACTGGAATGGGTAGCGGTGCTATGGGAGCCGCTCAGTTGCCGGGCATTGGCGGCACGCAACAGCAGCAAGGCCCTTCTCCTGAGATGGTGGCGAAGGCGGCCGAGCCGTTGCTCGCTCAGATTAAGAGTAATCCCAGTGATTTGGAAACGATTGTAAAGCTTGGCAACCTGTACTACGACAGTCAGGCTTACCCGCAGGCTATCGAATACTACGAAAAGGCTATCGGAATTCAGCCGAACAATGCCGACGTGCGGACCGATCTCGGCACAGCTTATTGGTATACGGGCAATGCCGACCAGGCAATCGCCAACTTCGAGAAAGCACTGGCCATCCGGCCCAATCAGGCGGCCACGCTGTTTAATCTCGGCATTGTCAGGTGGCAGGGTAAGAAAGATCCTAAAGGCGCAATCGTTGCTTGGGAAAAACTCTTGCAGACGAATCCCGACTATCCGCAGAAGGACCAGGTGCAGAAGTTGATTGAGGGCGCGAAAATGCACGGTGCCAGTGGAAGCAAAGGCTGACGGAAGCAATTAGCAGTTAGTAGTTGGCAATTAGCCGGGAGCAATCAGCGATCAGCGAACGGGGTGTCTGTTTACAAGCAGACACCCCATATTTACACCAACCACAGCAGGTTCTGAACACCGTCGGCCGAGCGCCGATAGACGCACCCCTCTCCACGCGCTCATCGAATATACTCGTCGAAATTGGAGGACGAGTGACTTCGGCTGGCCTGAAACCCAAACACGTCGGCGCAAAACATAAGAAAGGCACTTTGTCAGAACTCCGGGCGCCTCTTTTCGCTCGACCAGCGAAGGTAAATCTTATTCTGGGTGCGGTCCTAGTTGTTGTCACCCTGGTTCTTTACTACCCGGCAATTCATCATCCGTTCGTCAATTACGACGACGACGGCTACGTCACGGAAAATCCTCATACTCAAGAAGGACTCAGCGGGGAAACGGTGGCCTGGGCTTTCACCTCCTATGACCAGGCTAACTGGCATCCCCTGACGTGGCTTTCGCACGCCTTGGATTGCCAGCTCTTTCAGCTCGATCCGGCTGGCCATCATGGCACAAATATAGCGCTGCATGCGGTCAATGCTGTGCTGCTGTTCTGGATCTTGCTCCAGGCCACTGGATTCGCCGGGCGCAGCTTCATGGTGGCAGCATTGTTCGCGCTGCACCCGATCAACGTCGAGTCCGTGGTGTGGATTGCCGAGCGCAAAAACCTGCTCAGCCTGCTGTTTCTGCTGCTTGCGCTGGCCGCTTACCGATGGTATGCGCGCGAGCCTCGGGTTGGGCGCTACTGCACAGTGGCGCTTTTGTTCGTGCTGGGACTGATGGCGAAGCCGCAGGTCATCACGTTGCCGTTCCTCTTGCTGCTCTGGGATTACTGGCCTTTGCGGCGGATGGAAGGTGTGAATCTTCTGGGCGGCGCCGGACCGCGAGACGTCCAACCCGCTCTGGCCGAACGAGGATTGGAACGGGGCATCCAGCCAAATCTGATTCCCGGGAGGCGCTTTTCCCAGTTGCTGTTGGAGAAGCTTCCGCTGGTCGCGCTGTCCGCGATCAGCGCCGCAATCACCATGAGAGCGCAACGAGTAGGCGGCGGACTCAATCCGGAGTTGACGCTCTCGACAAGGCTGGCCAACGCGGTTGTCAGCTACGTGCGTTACGTCGGTAAGGCGTTCTGGCCAAGTAATCTCGCGCCCATGTATCCCCACCCCGGCAATTCACTGCCAACAGCGGACGTACTTGTCGCGTCGCTTTTCCTCTTGCTGGTCACCACGCTGGTCATCGTCGGACGGCGTCACGGATATCTTCCCGTGGGCTGGCTATGGTTCCTGGGAGCGTTGATACCGATGATTGGCCTGGTGCAGGTGGGAAGGCAGGCAATGGCCGACCGCTATGCTTATCTGCCCTGCATCGGTTTGTTCATCATGATCTGCTGGGGCGTGACGGAGTTTGCGGAGCAATGGCATGTGTCTCCGAAGTGGCTGGCAGGCGCAAGTGCAGCGGTGCTGCTGGTGCTGGTTGTGGTAGCTCATAGGCAGATTGGCTATTGGGGGGATAACGTGGCGCTCTGGTCCCACACCTTGCAGGTGACGAACCGCAACTACGAAGCTGAGGAAGACCTGGGAGAGGCGTTACTGGCAAGAGGTGAGCAACAAGAAGCCCTGCCCCACTTTCGCCAGGCATCGGCAATCGATCCGTCGCGCGCTACGCCGTATATGTACATGGGGGTTTACGACCAGCAGCGCGGCAAGTTGCAGGAGGCCATTGAGCAATACCACAAAGCTCTGAATGCGACGACGGATATCAACCCCAACACGAGGGCCCAAGCACTCGCCAATATGGGACATGCGTATCTTGATCTGGGAAACATAGCGAAGGCGCGCGAAAGCCTACAAGAGTCTGTGGGGCTTAATTCTCACAAGATGGAAGTGTGGATTGACCTTGGACTGGCGAAGCAGAGATCGGGGGATCTCGCGGGAGCGATTGAGGCGTATTCCGAAGGTACAAAGATCAAGCCCACCGATGTAGGCTATCTGCTGCTGGCCCACGCCTTGGAGCAAAGCGGCCGTCAGACAGAAGCGGTGACGGCTACGCGACAAGCCAAAGTGCTGTCAAGAAATTTCCCCGAGGCACAGCAAGTGGCAGAGCGACTGGTAGGGCATTGAAGACGTAATTATCGGTGTTGGTTGGTTTGAGGGAAGTGACGCCGCCCAAGCCGGCTCCGCCTAAACAAGGGCGCGGGAAGCGACGCCAAAAGCGTCGCTCGGCCCGCGCGTATTAATTTGAACGTTAGTGCGGTGCGATCTGCCAGACGACACCGCAATTTCCGACACAAGTTATAGGATTTCCCGTGCCTCCGGTTCGACGCTGTGCCGTACATATTGCCGGCAGAATCGAAGACAACATTGCTGCGCGGCGACCCGCCATCAAGGCCGTTGGTAAAGTCGTGTAGGGATGTGTAGGTCCAACTACCGCCGGAGTTGGTTAGTTTGAAGACCGCGCCAAAGTGATAGAAGCCATCCCCCGCCGTCGTGCCATAGATGCTACCAGCGCTATCCATGACGAGATTGCCTACCGGGCCTTTGGCCAAGCCGCCGCCCGAGCCTGCAAAGCTGTAAAGCACGTTGAAGTTCCAGCCGCCGCCAGCAGGAGTCATCTCGAAAACTGTGCCGCCACCGTTTGCTCCTCCGTATTGCGTGGCGCCGTAGAGATTGGGAATGGGGGCGTGGTCAAAGAACAGGCCGGAATAGGGATTGCCGCCGTCCGTCGTGCGTTGGAAAGTGTGAAGGGTTTTCTCGGTGTATCCCGAGCCTGAGGGGCTCAATTCGTAGACGGTGCCATTGCCCGTGCCGCCTGCGGAGGTTGTGCCGTACAGATTGCCAGCCGCGTCAATCGTTACGCCGGACCAGGGCGACGCGCCATCTGCGCCTCCGGTGAAGGTATAAAGAACACTCTCGGTCCAGCCGCCGCCCGAGGGCGAGAGCTTGAAGACAAGGCCGCAGCCCGATGGACAGCTTCCCCCGCCGCCGTCGTAGGTGGTGCCGTAAAGATTACCTGCCTGATCGAAGATCAGGGTTGCGCCGTAGGGATTCGATCCGTCGTTGTGGCCGCTGAACTTGTACAGCGGCACTTCGGTCCAGGGGCAATATGCCGAGTGGCAAAAGGTGATCGGTAATTGCAGGCTGAAGACGGTGCCGCAGCCGCTGTGCCCGTATGCCATGCACGATCCGACACCGCCGAAGCCGGTTGTGCCGTAAAGTTTACCGTCTCTGCCGATGACCAATGTGGAGTAAGGAATCACCCCGTTGCCGGTGATGGCAAATACGTACAGCGAGGTCAACGACCAGCCTGTCGACTTGTACGACAGCTTATAGGCTGTGCCTGTACCGGCATCACCGTCAAAGGTGGTTCCATACAGATTTCCCGAAGCGTCGATCGTAATTCCGTAGGTCGGCTCTGATCCGTCGATTCCGCCCATGAAGTTATGAATTACCTGGTAAGTTTGGGCCTGTGCGGTTTCGGCGGCGCCGGCGGCCGCCATAAATAAGACCGCTAGCGCCAGCAGTGACGCCGCTCGCAAGCTGGTTTGAAAAACCCCGGTTCGATTTCGTACTAGGCTCAACATACTCACTGATTCTCCATTTTCGTTGTCTCAAGATTGCTTGTCGAACCCCGTTCCGCGGCCAGGATAACTTGGAAGGGGGACTGCCATCCGGAGGGAACTTGATTGTGCGCTTAGTAGGTAGTGTAAAGCAATCCGGTGGGCCGGAGGGCACGGCGCATCGCCAATAACGGGGAATATTCCCAATAGAGGATTGCGCTCGCTAATCAGCTCTGAATGTTCTTCTAAACACGTTGACAAACGATCGCGACCGTGGCTGATAGGAACTGGCGGCTTCACCCCAAACGTACTCCGTTGGGTCGTTCATATCGGCGGTTCCGACTTTTTCGTAGTGACTGCGCAGGTAATCGTCGGCCCAGGAAAGAATCAGGGTTTCTGAATTCGGCAGTCGGCCGAATGATGCCGGCACGTTCACGAAGACGACATACTCGGGCCGGGCGGCCTCGATTTCGGCAATCATCTCCTTCTGCATGTCCAGGGCGTAGGTCTGGGGTTCCATCAGGCTGTAGGTGTAGATATACCCGGTCGCTGAGTGCAGATGAGAGTAAAAATAAATCTCCGGCTCCGAACCCAGGACGGCAATTCGAGCCCTGGATGATGCATGATTCTTGAGATAGGCACCGACCTGCACGGCTTCCGGAAACGGATTTGAGCCATATACCGTGCGGCAAGCCGTCAGGGGATCCATCCCAAAGAAATACTCTCGCTGCAGAAGAACGGAGTCGGCGAACGCAACCAGGAAAACCAGCACTGGGAGCACCGCCCATGCTTTGTGCCGCCCCTCAAGCAGTCTTTGCCTTGCCGAAGTCACGGCGACGCCCGCCAGCAGCGCGATCGCCGGCAACAGGAGAATGAAGTAGTGCCTGCGGAAATAGAATCCCGGACACACCGCCAGAAAAGAAAACAGCAAAAAACTCGCGAGGAAGAAGCCATGCGCGCGAGCTTTCCGATTCCACAGCAGCGCGCTGATACCGACCGCTGCGATCGCCCAAATCCAGAATGCCGGCTTTACAACCTGGGCAGCGTTGATGCGGAAGTAGTGAATCCCATCCGCGAGGCTGATGATGGAGGCATATTCCTGCGAGTAGAGGAAGGTCCAGAACCAAAACTTCTGAAAGCTGCCGGCTGCGAGCAGAATGAGGCAGGTCACCGCATAAGGCAGAATTGTGCCTAATACGAGGGAGCCCATCCTGGGTGCCAAGCCCAGCCAGTTAAACCGTCCGTCACGATAAGCGCTCTTGATCAAGTACAGCCCCGCGAAAACCGCAAACAGTATTCCAGGCTGCTTCATCAGGAAGGCCAATCCGAGCAGGACGCCACTGCAAAAGAAAAGCCACAGGCGCTCGCGTTCGATTGCACGCAGCAGAACCAGAACGCCGCCCAGTGCGGCGAACACGACAAAGTGAGTCGCATGTCCCGCCAACCCGACTACGGATGGACTAGTGGACAACAGAGCGTAGCCGGAGGCGGCGATTAGCCCGGTTAATGGATCGAAGAGCCTACGCGCCAGGAGAAAAACAAGGAACGTGGTTGCAGCGTTGACGAAAAGCAAACCCAGATGGATTCCGCCGGAGGTTTGGCCGAAAACCGCAAGGAGCAGGGAATACGCAGCGAAGGTACCGGGCAGCTTCATGCTGTAGACGAGTTGATAAGGAGCAATGCCCTGCAGAATCAACTGGCCCGCATAGGCGTACTCACCTTCGTCGCGTTCCAGGGGGCATTCGCGCAAGTGGAATCGAATTAGAGCGAAGAACAGGATGACCAATAGCAGCAGGCCGTAACACCAGTACTGTGAAGGCTTAAGATTGCCGCGTTGCATCACCAATCATTGTTATCATAGCCTGCGTCAGCTGGCGCTTCGTTTCCAATCCTTAAAGTTGCGCGGGAAGATGCGCGTCGCTCGTCGTTGCGCGGTCACCAAGCTGTCGCCCGTGGTGGCTTCCGATCTTCGCGCCACCCATTCTCGTGAAGCCTTAAGTTTCCGGTTGTACATCACTGAAGGTCGACCGGGGCCGCAAGTATAATCCTCGCTGAATGGAGGGTGCATGGCTTCGGTTACCGTGAATGCTCCCAAGGAACTTGCGTCTCCGGGCCGCACCGGACTGCTCAGCTCACCGAACCGAAAGGGTCTCGCTCTAGCTCTGCTGCTGGCAATCATAACCGTCATACTTTACTTGCCCGTCCGCCATGATCCCTTCGTCAACTACGACGACGACCTGTATGTAATTAACAATGCCCACGTAAACCATGGGCTGAGTCTGGACACAGTCAAGTGGGCGTTTACTACGTATGATGCCTTCAACTGGCATCCCCTCACATGGCTTTCTCATGCCCTCGATTGTCAGATCTTCCAGCTCAATCCCGCCGGAGCACACGCTACCAACGTTTTGCTACACGCGTTGAGCGTTGTCTTACTTTTCTGGGTGCTGTGGCGGGCCACGGGTTACTCCGGCCGCAGCTTCGTCGTAGCCGCTCTGCTTGCGGTGCATCCGTTGAATGTCGAATCCGTGGCCTGGATATCGGAGCGGAAGACCATGCTCAGCATGGTATTTTTCCTCCTCGCTTTGGGGGCTTACCGATGGTATGCGCGCGAACCCCGGGTCAGACGGTACTTGCTAGTTGCGTTCCTCTTCGCGCTGGGATTGATGGCCAAGCCACAGGTGATTACCCTTCCCGCGGTGTTGCTGCTCTGGGATTACTGGCCGCTGCGAAGAATGTTTGCTTCCGTTCGTGAAGCCGATTTGGGCACGGCCACACAAGCCGCAATCCCACCGCGCAGCTTTATCTGGTTAGTGCTGGAAAAAGCACCGCTTGGCGTACTTTGTGCAGCCAGCGCCTACGTCACTATGAAGGCGCAAGGGATAGGCCGTCCGCGGCATTGGCCATACACCATTTTCGTGAGAGCAGAAAATGCGATTGTTTGCTACGCGCGTTACGTAGGCAAGATGTTTTGGCCAACACGTCTCGCCATCATGTATCCCCATCCCGGGAACTCTTTGCGGACATGGCAGGTGCTAGCTGCATCCGCGTTTTTGCTAGCTGTGACGGCACTGGTGGCCGTTGGCTGGCGTCGCAGATACCTGACGGTAGGATGGCTCTGGTTCCTTGGCACGATGGTACCGATGGTGGGCTTGGTGCAAGTTGGCAGGCAGGCCATGGCCGACCGGTATGCGTATCTCCCGTTCCTTGGGTTATTCATCATGATCTGCTGGGGCCTGGCAGGGCTAGCCAGCGAAAAACACCTTCCAGCCCTGACGCTTCCCGCAGTCAGCGTGGCAGCTCTGGTGGCCCTGAGCGCAGTTACCTATCGCCAGGAAAGCTACTGGAAGGACAATCCGGTTCTGTGGTCACACACGTTGGAATCCACGAGCAAATCCAATTGGGTGGCGGAGTTTCATCTGGCAGACGCGCTGAAAAAGAAGGGGCAGACAATGGAAGCAGTCGAGCACTATTACAAGGCACTAGCGCTGACCCCGGAGGACCCTGACATCAATCTTGAGGTGGCCTTCTTTGAGCACCAGAGCGGAAACCGGCTGCAAGCGATTGAGCGTTATAAGATGACAATAGCAAAGTCGGAAGACAAAGGCGTAAAGCTTCGGGCGATGACAAACCTGGCCTATGCATATAAAGAGCTTGGCGATAGCGAGAACGCCCGGAAGAGCTTTGAGGCGGTGGCAAGATTCACCGCCAATGCCAAGTAGCGTGGCCATAGGAATTGGATAGGAAAGTCGCAAACGTCGCCAGCATGGCGGCTCAAGAGTGCCCGTGCAGCCATCTACAGACATCCTATTTGTTATTTGCTAAGTGTAATAAAATGAATAGCATGCATGTCTATTGGCACTCGGATTTGCCGCGGATCTGGGGTTCTCCCTCAAGTCGATTTGTGACCAGGTAAACGAGGGTTTCAAATCTGTGCCGCGCTTGTCTAAATGCAGCTAAGCTACTGAAACGAAATAAGATGCTGAGGGTAATTCCCTAGAACAATGTCGCAAAGGACTGCACACTAAAGGGCCGCAGGCAAGTGATTTACAGCACTTAGGATGGCAGCGGAATTGCACTGTCACAGGTAGCCTCTCTCGCTATGGGGCTAACAAGTGGGAACATTTCTGATTTGAACCTAAAGGAGGGTTCGATCCTTGAAAATGCGTATCGCTTCGCTGTCACTGCTCGCAGTTTGCTGCCTGATGCTGGCTGTTTCTCCGGCTATGGCCGACACACTGTACAACAACGGCGCCTATAACGGCACCACCGATGCTTGGACGATCAACTTTGGTTTCTCGGTTAGCGACTCGTTCAGCGTCGCTTCCGGCGCCAGCATTGAAGACCTGCACATCGTTTACTGGGATGCCTCGACGTCTGATCTTTTGACCACCGTCGATATGGCGATTGGCTCGTCTTCGTTCGGCGGCACACCCCAGACATTGAGTGGCGTCACCAATACCTTCCTGGGAACCAACCAGTTTGGTTATGCTCTGTATCAGGCCGACTATTCGTTCTCGAATATTCCCTGGTCCGGCGCGGGCTTCGTGACCCTCTCGAACGCTTGCTCCAGCTCCGGCTGCTCGGTTAGCAACCCGATTTACTGGGATGAGAACAGCGGACCGTCAACGGCCTATGAGAACACCATTGGCTCGATTCCTTCGGAAGCTTTCACGCTGACCGGCACGGTCGGCACCGGCACCGGCACGGGCACGGGCACTGGCACGGGCGGAACGACTCCTGAGCCCAGCAGCATCATGCTGTTCGGTTCTGGCATCCTCGGCCTGGCTGGCGTACTGCGCCGCAAGCTGACCCGCTAATCGACACGCAAATAGACCCTTCCCCCAAGGTCTGAATCAAAAGCCGGAGCCCAGTGCTCCGGCTTTTTCTTGTGAGGATGGCTTAATTGGAGTTCCCGGTGTTGCAGAAATACTCGGGCCTGTCCAATTTCCTAGAACATTGTCGCAAAACGCTGCACACCGCACCCAGGAAGATGGTGAATTCATGGGGCTTATTTTGGCAACGTGATTGCACTCACCAAGCTAGCCTCTTCTCGCTATGGGGCTTTTAACCGTGGGATATCTCTAAGATTTGAACCTATAAGGAGGGTTCGACCCTTGAAAATGCGTATCGCTTCGCTGTCACTGCTCACAATTTGCTGCCTGATGCTGGCTGTTTCGCCGGCTATGGCCGACACACTCTATAACAACGGTCCCTATAACGGCACCACCGATGCCTGGACCATTAACTTCGGCTTCTCCGTATCCGATTCGTTTAGTCTTAGCAACTGTCCCGCGCAGGGATGCAGTGTAACAGACCTCCATATCGTGTACTGGGATGCCTCGACCTCGGACCTTCTGACCACCGTTGATATGCAGCTTGGTGGGACCTCGTTCGGCGGCACCGTTAACACCCTGAATGGCGTTACCAACACCTTCCTGGGAACCAACCAGTTTGGTTATGCGCTGTACCAGGCTGACTACTCCTTCGCGGCCCTAGGCGCCCCCAATGGCACGGGCTATGTGACCCTGTCGAATGCTTGCTCCACCTCCGGCTGCTCAATTAGCAACCCGATTTACTGGGATGAGAACAGCGGACCGTCGACGGCCTATGAGAACACCATTGGCTCGATTCCTTCGGAAGCTTTCACGCTAACCGGCACGTCCGGCACGGGCACTGGCACCGGCACCGGCACTGGCACGGGCGGAACGACTCCTGAGCCCAGCAGCATCATGCTGTTCGGTTCTGGCATCCTCGGCCTGGCTGGCGTACTGCGCCGCAAGCTGACCCGCTAATCGACACGCAAATAGACCCTTCCCCCAAGGTCTGAATCAAGAGCCGGAGCCCAGTGCTCCGGCTTTTCCTTTCTTGCAGCTTAGAATTCCTCACCTAGTGGTCCCTGCGGAGCCAAGATGAAATTGCCACTGGGCATCTACCAGCAGCAGCGAGAGCCGATGTCTAAATCCATAGAACTATATCGCAAAACAATGCACACTAAAGTCTTGGCGTGATGAATTCAAAGGCCTTAGAGCGGCAATCCGATTGCATTTTCCTCTCCCGTTGCCTCTTAGGACTAGGGGCAATGTCAAATCAGAGATTGACCCACGACTAACCCAATCAGAACCAAAGGAGGGTTCGATCCTTGAAGATGCGCATCGCATTACTTTCATTACTTACATGCTGCCTGCTGCTGGCCTTCTCTCCGGCAATGGCGGACACCCTTTACAACAACGGTGCCTATAATGGCACGACTGACGCATGGACTATTAACTTTGGTTTCAGCGTGAGCGATTCCTTTACGGTCCCCACTAGCTCCAGCATTGAAGACCTGCACATCGTTTATTGGGATGCCTCGACGTCTGATCTTTTGACCACCGTGGACATGGCGATCGGAAGCACTTCGTTCGGCGGCACACCCCAGACCTTGACCGGCGTAACCAACACCTTCCTGGGAACCAACCAGTTTGGTTACTTCCTGTATCAGGCTGACTATACGTTCGCGAATATTCCCTGGTCCGGCGCGGGCTATGTGACACTGCAGAATGCTTGCTCACAGTCCGGCTGCTCTGTCAGCAACCCGATTTACTGGGATGAGAATGGCGGACCGGCAACGGCCTATGAGAACACCATTGGCTCGATTCCTTCGGAAGCCTTCACGCTGACCGGCACGGTCGGCTCTGGCACCGGCACCGGCACGACTCCTGAGCCCAGCAGCATCATGCTACTCGGATCGGGCATTCTCGGTTTGGCGGGCGTTCTGCGGCGCAAGCTGAGCCGCTAATCAATCGACCCTATCCCCCAGGTCGCAAGGCCGGAGCGAAACTGCTCCGGCCTTTTTCGTGATGATCAGCAGGCTACGGGTGTTCCTTCTGCGCCGCCTCGAAGTTTTCCTGGGATTTCGTCTGATCCCCCAGGTCGCGATAGGCGAATGCCAGGGTTGTGTATGCCTTGGCTCGCAGCCTCGGGCTTGGGGTCCGGGTTAGGACGATCTGGGCCCGTGCAATGGCTTGCCGCGGATCGTCATGCTGTTGCGCATAGATGGCAAGATTCAGATTGCTGAAGGGATCGAGAGGATAGATCTGCGCCGCTTCGCGGAAATGCTGCATGGCTGCTTCCAATTGTCCGGCGTTCAGCAACGCTCCGCCCATGTCATCTTGAGCGATGTAATTAGGGGGTGTGACTTCGATGATGTGTTTCCACAGGACAACGTTGTCGCTCCAGTAGCTGAGCTGACGGTGTGCCGTCACACTCAATGCCGCCAGGACAACTACACTGACGCCGGCCAGCAGCGCCATGGGAACTTTTTCTTGCTCTGCCCATTCCGCCACTCCCCAACAGATCATGATGAATAATCCGATGAAGGGGAGATAAGCGTAACGGTCGGCCATGGCCTGTTCGCCAACCTGCACCAGGCCGATCATGGGTACCATGGTTCCGAGAAACCAGGACCATCCCACCAGCAGGTAGCGGCGGCGACGCTCGCGCCATACCAGCAAGGTCACCGCCACAAGCAGAACCAACGCTGCCAGCACTTGCCACAGCGGCAGTGACATGCCGGGATGCGGATAGATGAGCGCCAAGCGTGATGGCCAGAATGCCTTGCCGAGATAGCGGGCATAGCAGACGATGGCGTTCCCCAAACGGATGGAAAGCGGAAAGGTGTTCTTTACGGTGTTCATTGCCCCGGCGATCTGCTGCGCGCGCATGGTGATGAGAGCGCTAGCTCCGCACAGTGCGAACAGAGGGAGCTTCTCAGCAATCAACCAGGAAAAACTCCGCTGAGGCTGGGCGCTCTTCGTCAAGTCTGGGCTGTCATCTGCGACCGCGAGGCCGCCGGCATCACTTGCGATCGCCATCCTTCGCAACGGCCAATAATCCCACAGCAGAAGCACGAACGGAAAAGTAATGATCTGCGGCTTCGACATCAACCCCAGCGCAAAAAATGCCGCCATCACGACGTAGCGGCTGGTTCGAGGCTCGCGCACATACCAGCGATAGGCGCCCAAGGCCAGCAGAAAAAACAACATGCTAAGGAGGTTCTTGCGCTCGGAGATCCAGGCGACTGATTCGACGTTGATAGGATGCAAAGCAAATAGCGCGGCCACCATCCAACTGCGTCCAATGAAACCTGTGGCCTGCTGTAGCACCCAGAACAGCAGCAGCACGTTCACAACGTGCAGAAGCAGATTGGTATTGTGATGGCCGGCGGGATCCGCCTGAAAAAGCTGATAGTCAAGCGCATGCGACAGCCAGGTGATCGGATGCCAGTTCCCCGCCTCAGAGGTGGTGAAGGCCCATTCCACCGTGTCCCAGGTTCAGACCCGCTTTCACCTGCTCGTTCTCAGTGACGTAAACGTTGTCGTCGTAGTTGACGAAGGGGTGGCTGCTGACCGGGTAATACAGCACAACGGTCGCGACCACGAGCAGAAATCCGAGTGCCCATGTGTACTTTTCAATCCCCCGCGGCTGACTTGAACGGGGTAGACCTTCGGTCTTCGGCGTCAAACCAACAGAAACCAATGTTTCTCCCTATCTGCGGGGAACCAGTCCCTACGATTTTTCATGCAGCTATCGCCCACCCAGTATTTCCTTCACCTTTTCAAGACACTGTCTCTCTTGTGCGCTATCCCCGAGTGAGTGATAGGCCAGCGCCATCTTGGCGTACGCTTGCGCCTGTTGCGAGGCAAATTGCGTCATGCCCAGCACCTTCTTGCAGCGCTCGATACACGCCACCAAGTTCCCCTGCTGCCGATCATACTCAGCGAGGTTTAGGTTGCTGGCGGCATCGTCGGGAAATATGGTGACCGCCGCCCGGAAATGCTTGATAGCCTCGGCCATATTGCCCTCACGCTGCAGCGCAACCCCGAGACTATTCTCGGCTATGAAATTAGGTCCCGTGACCTGCAAGGTATGGGTCCAGAGGGTGACGTTGTCTTTCCAGCGGTCGAGCTGAACCCGAGCGGTCACCGTCAGCGCCAATAACACCACGATGCTGACGCCGGCCAGTCCTGCGGGCGGAACGTGCCGCCACTGGGAAAGCTCCGCCGCCGCCCAGCAAATCATGATGAACAACCCAATGAACGGTAGATAGGCGTAGCGATCGGCCATCGCCTGTATACCAACCTGGATCAGGCCGATCATGGGAACCAGCGTTCCCACAAACCAAAGCCATCCGACGGGAAGATAGCGGCGGCGATATAGAAAGAAAACGAGGCCGGTGACGACGATCAGGAAAGCAAGCGCTCCGAGTACATGCGAAATTCTCAGAGTGTCACCGGGATGAGGATAAAACAGCGCCAGTCGCGACGGCCAGAACGCTTTGCCGACGTATCGCGCGTAGCTGAGAATCGCGTTGCCCAGCCGAATGCTGCGCGGAAACCAGTTTCTGGCGCCGCCCATGCGCTGCGCATGCATGGTGACCACGGCGTCGGCCGCCGCAATTGCGAACAACGGCAGCTTCTCCAGGATTAGCCAGAGGAAGCTCTTTGGCGGGATGGCTGCCGGAGATGCCACCGACGAAGGTCCGCGCGCGGACGCAAACATTCGCCGCAAGGGCCAGTAATCCCACAACAGCAGAATGCAAGGCAGGGTGATTACCTGCGGCTTCGACATCAAGCCCAGCGAAAACATGAATGCGACCACGGCATAGCGCCAGATGCGAGGCTGGCGGGCATACCATCGATAAGCGCCTAGCGCGAGCAGAAAAAACAACATGCTGAGCAGGTTCTTGCGCTCGGCCACCCAGGCTACCGTTTGGACATTGATGGGATGCAACGCAAACAGCGCTGCCACCATGAAACTGCGGCCGGCAAAGCCCGTCGCCTCGTAGAGCACCCAGAACAGGAGCAGGACATTAATGACATGCAGAAGCAAATTTACGGAGTGATGGCCGGCAGGGTGTAGCCCAAAAAGCTGGCAATCCAGGGCATGCGAGAGCCAGGTTACCGGGTGCCAGTTGGCCTCGTAGTAAGTGGTAAAAGCCCAGTGGACCGTTTCCCAGTCCAGGCCCGCCTGCACGTGCGGATTGTCGGTGACATAAATGGTGTCGTCGTAGTTAACGAACGGGTGATTGTATACCGGATAGTAGAGCGCGATGGTAGCAACCGCAAGCAGAAGGCTGAGCGCCCAAGTCCGCGTCTCGATCCAACGCAACCAGCCCGGAGCGGGCCGGGACTGCATCGTGGCCGTCGATGTTACGTCGACAGAGGTCACTTCTGCTCCATAAGTTGAGGATTATAGCTGACAGAGTTTCGCGATGATCAGTAGTGGCGGCCCTGCATGCTCGCTGCTGCGGCGAAACATTCTTGTGCGCGCACGGTATCGCCGAGATCGCTGTAAGCACGGCCCATGCTATTCAAAGCGGCGAACCTAAGGCTGGCGTCCCGCGAGGAGCTCAGCGCGGTCTTGTATCGCTCGATGGCCTCGCGCAGGTTGCCGCGCTGTTGTTCGTAGGTACCGATGTTCATATTGCTGACTGGATCAGCAGGATAAATTTCCGTCGCCTTGATGAAGTGCGACATGCCTTCGTCGACGCGTCCCTGGCTCATCAAGATCTTGCCCAGATTATTTTCGGCCAGCCAATTGCGATTCGTAACTTGCAATGCGCGGGACCAGAGAGTAGCGCTGTCGCTCCAATAGCCGATCTGTCGATGCGCGACGACGCTCAGTGCCAGCAACACAACGACGCTGACGGCGGCCAACCACGCAGTCGGAACGTGTCGTTGCCGCGCCCACTCCGACACGCCCCAGCACACCATAATGAACAATCCGATGAACGGCAGATAGGCGTAGCGGTCGGCCATACCTTGCATGCCCTGGTAGCCCACTCCCTCAAGGCCAATCATGGGGACCATCGTCCCCAAAAACCAGAGCCATCCTATCGCAAAATATCGTTGTTGGCGGCGATCGACGACCAAGGCCGTGATTGCCAGCAGCAACAGCAGCACTCCGACGACCTGCCAGATGCTCAAGGAATTTCCGGGATGCGGGTAAAAGACCGCGAGGCGCGAAGGCCAAATCGCATCACGCAAATACTCAGCGTAGGAGACAATGGCGTTCTCCAGCCGGATGGAGAACGGGTACCAAACCTTGTCGGCACCCATCCGCTGCGCTTTCATGGTCATGAAAGCACTTCCTGCGGAGAGGATGAATAGCGGCACTTTTTCTAGTATCAGCCAAGAGAGTTTTCTTGGCGGCAAGACGGCTGGCGTGAGCGTTCCAGAATCAAAAAGTTCCGCTGGCGCAAACATCCGGCGAAGGGGCCAGTAGTCCCACAACAGCAGAACAAACGGAAACGTAATGACCTGGGGCTTGGCCAGCAATCCCAATGCGTACAAAATAGCTACGACGGTGTAGCGTCCGACTCGCGGCTCGCGCTCATACCAGCGATACGCCCCTAACGCGAGCAGAAAAAACAACATGCTCAGCGGGTTCTTGCGCTCGGCAATCCAGGCCACCGACTCGACGTTGATGGGATGCAGCGCAAACAGCGCCGCTACCATGAAACTGCGCCCGGAGTAACCAGTTGCGCGCAGCAAGACCCAGAACAGCAGCACCACATTGATCGCATGCAGCAACAGGTTAACGTCGTGATGTCCGGCAGGGATTCAGCTGAAAGAGCTGGCAATCCAGGGCATGCGAAAGCCATGTCAGCGGATGCCACGTACCCACGTCGAACGTCGTGAACGCCCAGGTGACGGTGTCCCAACTAAGCCCGCTCTGGACCTGGAGGTTGTCAGTTACGTAGAGGCTGTCGTCGTAATTGACGAACGGATGTCCATGGACCGGATAGTAGAGCGCAAGAGTGGCAATCAGCAGCACTAGCCCAAGGAAAAACGGCTGGGGGACCCAGCGCGAAGAGGGCAGGGAATGCGTTTCTTTGTTAGCCGATGTAACCGAGGACAAGCTACCCATGCTGCCGAGGAGTATAGCCGATCAGTGCTTAGAGGCAAGCGGCGCAACCTGAAGCGATTCCGTTAGAACAATCTTGCAAAACCCTGCACATCGGCGGTGCTGAAGTGACCGATTTGCGGACTTTACGGTGGCAAAGAAGTTGCTAGGCACTTTAATTGGGGTTGTGGGGCAATGAGTAATCCCTCGTCGCGCGTTTGATTTTAAGCTGAAGGAGCCTCGATTTATGAAAACATCGATCATTTCGTCGGCGGCGATCGCGATCTTCTGTTTGCTGGTAGCTGTCGCTACATCCATGGCAGACACCCTGTATTCCAACGGTCCCTACAATGGCACGGTGGATGCCTGGACCATCAACTTCGGCTATGAGATTAGCGACAGCTTTACATTGCCCTCGGGATCCAGCAGTATCGAAGGCCTTCACATTGTCTACTGGGACGCATCGACAACCGACATTCTCACCACGGTAGACATGGCGATTTCGGTGGATCCAATACCTTTCAGCGGTTTTCAAACCTTGACCGGAGTAACGAACACTTTTCTGGGGATCAATCAGTTCGGGTATGCCCTGTTTCAAGCGGATTACTCCTTTGCTGACATTCCCTGGTCTGGCCCAGGCTGGGTGACTCTGATGAATGCCTGCACGACTTCGGGTTGTTCGGTTGTCACCCCGATCTACTGGGATGAGAACGACGGGCCCTCAATGGCCACGAACGGTTCGATAGGGTCGATACCGTCAGAATCCTTCACCTTAACTGGCACCACCAGCGGAGGGACGACTCCTGAGCCAGGTACCATTTTGCTGTTTGCGTCTGGCCTGCAGGTGGGAGCAACCTGGCGAAAGTTGAATCGTTAGTCCCCTCGCGCTTCCAAATGTCTTTTCTTCAGAATAGGTTGGCTTTCGCGCTAAGCGATTGCTGCTATCCCAAAACAGGACGGCACTGCGCTGGTGTAACAATTTCTGTGTCACCGCACGAGGGCAGAAGATGGAGAATAGTAGTGAGCCCAGGAGACCCTAAGCAGCACGCATCCTATAAGCACAGCATCCCGTTCATGGCTCCAGAGTCTATACCGGGCATCCGCTGCTAATGTGAGTTCACCTCGCGAATTGTAAGGCGCCTGTCAGGTAGTGGAGATGCAGAGGACGGATTGTCTTGCGCTCCCTGCTCCGGGAAGGAGGCGGTTATGCCAGTATGGTTGATTATGTGGTTGATCCAGCATTGCGGTTGTATGTGGCCGTTTGCGCTACCGGGAGTGCCCAGCCACGCCGCTCAGGTGATGCACACGCTTCAGCGCGTCATTTGTTAACTTTTAACCCGATTCATTATTGCGTAATCGGAGCAGGGGGCGCAAGACAATCCATCGGATTTTACAGCCGAAGCTAGCTCTTCGTTTTTTGCTTTCGTCGCAGGGTCCTTCGTAGCGATACATTCCGAGTACCAGTAGCGGCATGGTTCGGAACATTCTACTGCGCCAACGCGTAGTATCCCTGGCGGGCGTGGACTTGCAGTTTCTGAGGAGTGCGCACTTCTACCTGCAACGCGTGGAATCCGGGTGTCACTTGTTGCGGCGGGAATGAAACGTGATACTGGGTCCGCAGGTCCTGCTCAATCTCCGTAAATATCTCTTCCAAATTCTTGCTGGACTGCGCCAGATAGAACCTGCCTCCGGTCTGCTCAGCCAGCCGTTGCAAAACTGCGTCCCCGCGAGTCATGGGTTTCTTGGAATGCAGGGCCAAGGCATAAATCTGCACCTCAGCACGCAGCGCGATACTGACGACATCGCGCAAATCATGAAAGCTGTCGGTGTCTTCACCATCGCTTAGAACAACAATGGCACGGTGAATGAAACTATCGTCGTCCTGACGGGCGAGTTCTTCGTTGCATGCTGTGTAGAGCGCGTCGTAGAAACGCGTTCCCCAACCGGGTTGATGCAAACGCCCCACCGCGTCGATCAACTGGGCGCGGTCGGCGGTGGAGGTCTGCCAGATATGGATGTCGGCCCCGAACGCCATCACAAAGGCGCGATCGCTTTGCGGCCGCAGGATGCGATTGAGGAAATCGAGTGCTGCGGCTTTCTCGTCGGGAAGCACGCGCTTCACCGAATCGCTCGTGTCCATCACAATTCCCAGCCGCAACGGCAGGTTCTCGTCGCGAGAGAAATCGTCAAAGCGTTCCACGGGCGCCTGATTGTCGAGGATGCGAATGTCTGCCGGCGAAAGATCATGCACCAGGTGGCCTTGCTCGTCGGCGACGGTGAACTCCAGCCGAACTTCGGGCACAGTGCGGCGGATGGAGTATCCCGGCGTGCTGGCGGGACTATAGCTAGCCGACGGAAGCAGGTTAGCCGGCATGGGGGCAACCGCAACCATGCGGGGTTCGGTGTATTCCTCCGCAGGCCCCGCGGACGAACTCGACGCCGCTGGATCGCCGGCGGAGTCGTCGAAGCCACCGGCTGCCCAATCGCCAATTCCAGCCAGCGTGGCGGCGCTCAAGGCCAGCGTCAACCCCATGATGATCGCGGACTTGTGCACAAATGGGTTATCGGCTATGCGCCACAGGAGCTTGAACGGCAGATAACCGCGCGCGGGCGGGAATATCGAATCGACCTGCAGCCTCGGGCGTGGGAAACGCAGGCCAGCGGCCGCATCGGAAACCCCTCCGGCGCGGTACCCGACACGCACAGGCTTACGCGATCGGACGACCACTCTGACACCTCACCCCGATGGGCTAGTTGGAAGTGAGGTTGGCGTGAGTTGGTTGTCCGCGGGTTAAGAAAAAATTACAGTTCTGGTTCGAGTATCAACGTCAGGAAACCTTTGCCACGGGTCAGATCAGAAGGTTGGTTGTTAGCGGGAATTATCGCCCACGGGAATGAATTCCACTACCCAGATCTCGTCGAAGGTTCCAAGCGCGTGCGGGATGTAGGTGCCCTGCGAGGCGTTGGCTACAAGATCGACGATTCGCAGCGATGGCCAGGGAGCTACCATGAGGAAGCGCTTATGTTCCAGAGCTGCCGTCAACAGGAATTGTCTGGCCTGCCTTTCAGCCTCGTCGTTCAAGGTGCGAGGAAGCGGAACCACCGGCGCGCTAACCTTGTAATAACTCAAGGGCGCGTACAGCACACTGTCGCTGGCGACTGCCGGCATGGGCTGAAAGTCAGCTTCCACCAGCGGACTACACATCAGCAAAGTGGCGTGATCCTGGGCCGCGTTGGCGTCAGCGTACGCCAGAGATTCCTTCCACGACTCTTCATGTTTCCGCGAAACTGGCGAGGTGTAGGCCTGAAAGACACACAAGGCCACAAACGCGAAGCAGAATAAGCCTCGAAGCAGGCGCGAATCGATAACGCTGCATAGCCATCCCCAACACAAAGCGATGCCCGGAGTCGCCACCAGCAGATAGCGAGGAATAAATACGTGGACCGACGTGTTTACGCTAATGGCATAGAGACACAACATCGGCACCAGAGCCAGGCTTGCACACAACAGAAGCTTGTTCAGTCTTTCCCCGCCAGGAGCGATGAGCTTGCGCGATGCCGCGGCCAGCAAGAGAACTCCGGCCAACACGAACAATTGCTTGGTCCCGGGATGCAGCATCTTGAGTACCGAGGTCCATTGAGGAGCCTCGGCAAAGGAATGGGAAGTGCGTGTCTCGAAAATATATTTGAGACGCGGCAGCACAGGTGAGAGCACGACGAAAAAGCAGCCGAAGGCAACGCCGATCTGCCGCAGGTCGGCCAGCACCGAAGAGCGGCGAGTCAGCACATAGTAGACCGCGAGCGCCACGAGAATGAAGGCGAATAAATAGTGGAAATAGAAAATGCCAGCCGACGCGACGCCGAACAGGGCGGCATAGAGCATCCGGTGGGTCTTCATCCATCGCAGGAACACCAAGATGGTCAGGTTGGTCACGAGTAATGCGAACGGGTAGGGGCGCACATCGATGGCGGCAAATGCGATGCCTCGGGGAAGCACGAACAACATCGTGGCGATAAGAGACACGTCCCAGTCGAACAATTCCCGCGCGCATCGGTAGAACACGTAAACGGCAGCCAACATTGCAACGATAGAAGGAATTCTTAGGACGAGTTCCTTGTCGCCGAAAAAGGTCTTGGTGAGCCACAGGATGTAAGCGTAGGCAGCAAACGAATTGCCCTGTATCGAGCGTGACCAGATTTGTTTGAAGCCACCAGCGATCTGCCAGTAGGAGAGAGTTTCGTCGGTCCACAAGGGCGCCCGCACCGCCAGAAACCAGATAGAAAGAGAAGCCACCAAGGCGACGCCATAAGCCATGGCGAGCCAGGTGGCGGATTGCGGGCGTTGCTGAACTTCCGTTTCGGGAGTGACCGTAGCTGCGTCCAACGTGGCGTTCGACATGATAGACCTGCCGTGAGACCCGATTATCCCTTTGGCTGGGTTGCAGCTTGAGGCGCAGGTGTTGGCTGTTTGGCTTCGACGATCAGGTGCTCGATTACGTCCTTCTGGGGAAAGTCCGGATTCAGCTTGAGCAACTTTTCCCACGACGCGACGGCGCCATCGACGTCGTTCTTGCCCTTCCACTTGATGATGCCGATGTTCATCAGCGTGCCGGGGTGTTTGGGATCGTAGGTAAGGGATTTACTCAACTCCGCCAACGCGCCGTCCACATCGCCGGTGTAATACATGCAGGAGGCCATGTCGTCGCGGATCGGCACGTTCTTCGGGTCAACGTCGAGCGCTTTCTGGAAATAGGTAATCGCCTCTTTGAATTGATGGGCCGCTTTGTAAGTGAGGGCAGTTTTGTTGAGCGCATCGACGTTCTTGGGGTCGGCCTTCAACTTCGTGAGCAGAGGCTGGGCCTGCTTGTCGGCCATTTTCTTCATATCTTCCAGCGTCGGCATCTTTTGCGCTTGCTGTCCCATGCCGGCAGGAGGAGCGCTGGCAGCCTGTTGCACTTCCGGGGCAGTCGCTGCCGACGGGCCCACAGGACTGGCCGAGCCGCGTATCAGATAGCCCACCAGCAAACCGATGAGGAGGCAGACGCTCGCCATAACGTAGGTCTGGGTCGCTGTCCATTTGGTGGTTGTTCGCTCTTCCATATCGCGCTACTCCTTGATCAGGATCAGGGATCTTGGCCCAGCACCTTCTTCAGTATCGTCGGCAGACTTTAGCGCCGTACGTTTCCAGGAACATATGGAGGATGCACCTGATGTGCCAAACATGCCGAATCGGGAAGACTGCTTTGAGGGCGCGTATTCTGTAACTTAGCTCGGGTCACAGCATTTTTTCGGCGGCTGCCGAGCGTCTTTCTCCGCAATGCGCGTGTGATTTGGCGCGGCGTGGCGCCTGCGGCGAGCAATGTTGAGCGTAAGTCATTCTTGCGCGACAAGTTAGTGGCGTCCCGATTTGGAATGACGACTGCAAAGCAAACATCGATGGCTTTTGTCGACGAATTGCGTCCGCTGCTCCGCCTGCGCTGGCTTCAGTTGCTCACGCTGGCTGGCCTTTTGGTCATGGTGGGCGTCATGGCCTTCAATCTGAAGTTCTCGGTAATCGACCTCGACATCTGGTGGCATCTCAAGGTCGGCGATTGGATCATCCAGCACGCAGCTTTTCCCCATCATGGCCTTTTCACTTGGACGGCAGCCGACCGTCCATGGGTCGCTTACAGTTGGGGCTACGAAGTACTGATCTCGCGCGCCTACGCGTGGTTCGGCTTGGTCGGCATCGGACTCTACGGGACGCTGCTCACCCTTGGTGTCGCGTATTCGGTTTACTGGATGGCGCGGCGGCTTGTCAGGCCGGTTCTGGCCAGCCTGCATACTGGCGGTGGTGACCTGCTCGGCATTTCTGTTTAACCTGATGCCGCGGCCGGTGTTCTTTTCCATGATTCTGTTCTGCATAACCCTCACTCTGCTGCTGGAGGCGAACCGTAATGGCCGAGTGCAGCTTCTGTATTGGCTGCCACTGATTTTCTTGCTGTGGGCGAACCTGCACATTCAGTTCATCTATGGGCTTTTAGCGGTTGGGCTATTGGCGAGCGTGAATGTGGCGCAGCGGCTGCGCCGCACGTTTGGGCTGGGCGCCCGCATGGCTGTTGCCTCCCGCACTTCCGGCCATGCCACTACTTGGTGTTCTCGGGGCGTGCTTTATTGCCACCTGCATCGGGCCCTATTCCTTCCACCTGTACCAAGTCATCTTTCAGTATGCCCAGGCGAAGACCCCGTACCGCATCATAATGGAGCTGCAGCCGATAAACTTCCGCGCCCCCAGCCACTTTGTGCAACTCCTGCTGATGGCGTTCGCGTTTTTCGCCGTGGGACGACAGAGTAAGGTTGATATCTTCAAGCTGCTCCTGCTCGCTGTTACCGGTGCTATCGCCTTCCGTGCGATGCGCGATGCGTGGGTCATCTGCATTCCGGCGGCAGCATGCATCGCCGATTCGTTGGCCAGTGATGCCAGGCAAGAGGCGAACGAAAGCTGGCTGGAGAATCTTGGTGTCGCGGCAGCGGTGGCGCTATGCCTGTTGCTATTTGCCCGGAGCACCGACTTCACTACCCGCGGTCTCGACGCGGCGATCAGCGATTTTCTTCCGGTCAATGCGGTCAACTACCTGCGCAAGCATCCTGCGCCCGGCCCGCTCTACAACACCCTGGACTGGGGCGGCTTTCTCATCTGGTACATGCCGGATCATCCCGTGTCGATTGACGGGCGCACCGATCTCTATGGAGATGAATTGGACGAGCTATCGTTTAACACGGTCAACGGTGCTCCGTCCTATGCGAGCGATCCTTACCTGAACCAGGCTGGAGTTGTAATTTTGCAGAAGGGTAAGCCTCTGGGGAACTTATTGCGTTCCGACCCGCGCTTCCAGCTTGCGTACCAGGATGCACTCGCAGTGGTATTCACGCGTGCCGACCAGCCGGCATCATCTGCCGCGCTGCAACCGTAAAGGACTAATCCATTCAGAACCGATCCTTCTCACGACGGGCCGCGAAACAGAAATTATTGGTTCTCTTCTAGGGTTTAACGGTCACGAATAAAACTCGGGTCCACTCTGTCGTAGGCGAATAACCTTCGATTCCGTTCCAAGCTTAAGTTGGTCCAGTTGAGTAAACGCGATCTCGATGGTGACGCTCTCTAATTTTGAAGCGTCGTGGGGCAATCGGAAGGTAAACTCTTGTGCCTGGTTCGACGCCAACCTTTAAGAGAATAGGAAGAACCGGAGGTTTAGGAGGAGGCAGGCCGTTCACGACAATCCCCTCGATCGTGCCATCACCGAAATCCATTGTCGCGTACTTAGGATAGCCAGGCACTACATCTAACTGCTGATTCTTTGGTTCGTCGAGCGAGATGTTCTCCACATATAGGCCGTGCCCCGTCAAGTTTCTAAGACTCAAAGCTACGAAGCAGTTATTCGCCACCCTCCAGCTCGCGTCGATCTGCACAAAAATCTTCTGCTCACCCTTAAGGGCGTGGTAGACCGCCGCCGCCAAAGGTGGGCCGTACTTCTGTGCCAGAAACTCAACTGCCTTGAACGCGACAGCTTCGATTCCCGGCACATATGCTTCAGGCTGCGTCCGAGAATCCCTTCCAGCCGTTCGCGGGCTTTGTTTGCTCATAAAACACTCATCCTCACTCTTGCTGCATAGAGATGCCCCTTATGTCACACAGACAAGCCGCATTTCAAAATCGGTAGCTCTTGAAACCCTGCCGAAGTGGGCCGCTCGAGCTGCGAATGAATCTGCCTTGGCAGGTCGCGCCTTTCTCCCCACGTTTCGAGTGTTTTGACACGATTCGGACAGATCGGTCCCGGCTGCGGAACGCCGTTTCTCCAATGTTTGCAGTGGATTAAGGGCAACGCCTGTCTGGAACGGCAAATGCTCTTACTACTACTAGCGTTGGGGCGAACGACATGTGGAAGCAGCGTTTGGTTTGCGGGCTCATCTTTGCCGGCGCTTTTGGAGTGCCAGCCAACTGCCAGTTATTGCCGCCTGAATTCATCTCTCTGGAATCAGCCAGGGCTGTGGTGCAGGCAATGCCGGAGGCGCTGCCGCCCGAACTAAAGTCCACCGGCGCGCCACTGACCTCTACAGTCTGGTCGGCATGGGTGCAAAGTGCGGACACAAATGTCCGAAAGCGTCTGGATCGCGGGGAAGAGGACTCGCTTAGCAACCTGCTGCGTTTCGGAGTGACCTACACCAAGGAATACCGCATCGACGACGAATACTTTGCGCGCTATGGCGACAGCACGCTGGTGAATTCCTTTGCGGAGCATCGCGCCGACGATCTCATTCGTGCTTTGGCGGCTCCGGACGGCAATCAGGGCATGATCGAAATGCGTGCCTTTGTTGAGAAGAAGGGCTATGCACTGACCACCCCGGCCGAGCGCAAGAAGCTGAAGAAGTATCTGCTGGATAATTTAGCGAGATTGCACGCCGAGTTCATGCAGGCGCGAGAGCAGGCAAAGGTGAACCGTTCGCAGATGTTCGAGAAGCGTGGCATTTCGTTGGATAGCAATCTGTGGCCCGACTACGATCTGGACGCCGGCTTTCGCCGCATGATCGACGGTGGCATGTTGAAGCCCGGCAGTATCCGCAAGGTGGCGATCGTCGGCCCCGGCTTGGATTTCGTCAACAAACAGGAAGGCGCCGATTTCTATCCGCCGCAAACGACGCAGCCATTCGCGGTGCTGGATTCGTTGTTCCGTCTGGGTCTGGCGAATCCTGAGACGGTCGAACTGTACACGCTGGATATCAGTTCGCGGGTAAACGTGCATCTGCAAAACGCCCTGAAGAATGCGGGGCAGGGACGTCCTTACACGGTGCAATTGGCGTGGTACGCGAACGGCAGATACACAGATGAGTTCCGCGCGAGTTTCGTCGAGTACTGGAGAAAACTGGGAGCGCAAATCGGTGAGCCGATTGCGGCAATCCCCGTACCGGAGGCAGCCGAGGGAACCATGAACCGGTCGGTGCGCATTCGGCCGGGAGTGGTCAAGAAGATCGCACCGATTGATATGAACATCGTGTACCAGTACATTCCGGTGGCGGGCGACCAGCGTTTCGACCTGATCATCGGGACCAATATTTTCCTCTACTACGGCGCATTTGAGCAGTCGCTGGCTCGTGTCAATATCGCCGCCATGCTGAAGCCGGGCGGATACCTTCTCTCCAACGACAAGTTGCAGGACACTGTCCCCTCCGGACTTGAAAGCGTGTTGACAACAGACATCCCGATGACGACACCGCCCGTGATCACGGACTACATCTTTTGCTATCGGCGGAAAGAGTGAGGTTTCTTGGCGGTTGAGCCAAGGTTGCCATTTTGAGCGCAGGTAGCTAACCGCAGATCCCTCGACTCCGCTACGCTCCGCTCGGGATGACAATATAAAAAGAAGCCAGCCGACTGAGGTCTCGAACGGACAGAAACCTCGACTATCGATGTATCTTTCCGGCGGGGGAGCCGAGGCTTTGGTGCTGATGCTGGTGGCAGGTCAGGCTGCAGGAATTAGTGGCATGGCTGTAGGCGATCGGCGTGGTGCCGTTGGGCGCGACGACATTGATGTCGAAGTTGACCATGCGCTCGCCGGAAATGTACCCACTGGTCCCGCCCATCCCATGCGCGGTGTGGCAGGTGGAGCAGGTAAAACCGTCGTTGATGTGCCGCGAATGTTGGGTGAAGCTTGAGTTGGTCATAAGTTGCGTCAAGTCGTGACACTTCTCGCAAAGCCCGTACGGGCCGTTGACGCTAAGATCGGGATTGGGGAAAAGGTTGTTGATGAGCTGGCCTGGGGCCGGCGCCTGGGAGAACTCGTAACGGCGCTCAAGGATGTGCGTCCATCTCGACCCATGAGGCCCGGCTGGTCCGGAGCCGCCAAATTCGCGGTTATCATCACTGTTGTGGCAATCGGCGCAGAAGATTCTGCCGCCCATGGCGCGGCCCTGCGAGAGCCCATCCAGGTTCACCATGTTGGCGCGCAAGCTGGGCTGCGAGAACGGACTGCTGCGGTCGTGGGTAACCGGATGACTCGAAGTCGAGCTTGGACTGAACTGGGGAATGACGTTGAGAGGATCGGCGGCTGCGACCGCCCAGATGGGAAGATATCCGAAGATCGGGTTCGAGACCTTCCCGATGCTGGTGCCGTGACAACGCAGACAATTTTCGTACTGGTTGACGGCCGGCTGGATGACGGTTATGCCATCGCTCGCACTGATTCCAACAATGCCATTCTGGGCCCCGCGGATGAGTGGCGGCGGTGAAAAAGTAGTGACCTTGGCCGCATGTCCATCGTGGCAGTCAACGCAGGTAGAGTGCCGGTTCTGATTGAGCAGCGCCGGCTCGGCGGCATCGTGCGAGCTGGTTCCACTGGTGAACGGATGGCCAGTCTTGGCATACTCCGCGAAGATGTTGGGCGCGGGAGGAGACAGGTTGGAACCGCCGCTGTGACAGGAGACGCAGTCCAGTTCGTTAGGCCCGTAAAGCAGCCGCGCCGGCCCCGGAGCGTCGTGCGGGGTGTGGCAAGATTCGCAAGAATTCTGCGCCACTGTACCGTAGCTGCCGACGTAAGGTTGGCTGGAGGTTTTATTGGTTGCCAGCGCGTGGATGCTGGTGGTCCATCCGGCAATCCGGTTTACCTTCCCGGGCACGATACGGTTCGGATCGTGACAGGCAAGGCACATCTGACCGCTGGAACTGTCGCGCACCAGGAAGTTCATATTCAGCTGGTCGATGGCCTGGATGTGCGGATCATGACAAGTCGTGCATTCGATATTTCCCTTGATCAGCTTTATCTTTTGCAGCGGGTCGCCAGTCCTGCCTTGGGCCACCAGCGAGGCCACCAGATCGGGGGAATCTTTGAGCGGCAGGACCAAGCTGAAGGGATGCGACGATTGCAGGTTGGTGCCGAAAACATCGGGCTTGTTCATCTTCCCCGACATCGGAATAGTGTGATACACGATCGTCGTTCCCGGCGCGACCGTGCCATCATGGCAGCTCAAGCAAAGCACGCTGTCAGTGCCCAAAGGAGGCTGGGTGCTGCCGGTTTCGACGTAGGTGCTGCTTCCGTACGGAGTATAGGTTTGCGTCGAAAGAGTCTGGTTCCAGAGAGGAGTGAGGTCGGCAACTCCGGAGTGAGGAGCATGGCAGTAGATGCAGGAGCCGCCCACTCCGCCCTTGATGGGCGACCCGCCGCTGGGCGACAGGTCATGCGCGCCGATGACGTCTCCGGTAACCTGCGCCAACATAGCGCCGCTGGTGAAGACCACCATCGCACACAGAAATAACAGCTTCGACTTCACCGCGTCACTTCCTGGGCCTGCTTGCCTAGTCCAAAGTATTTGAAGATCTGCACCCGGCGGTTATAGGAGTCCACCACATAGACGCGGTCATTATGATCGATAAATAGTCCCGTCGGCAGCTGGAAGTCTCCAAAGCCCGTCCCTTTCCCGCCAAAGTAGTACAGCAGAACGCCTTCGCGATTGAATACCTGGACCAGGTTGTACGAGCCATCGACCACATAAATGTGACCCTCGGAATCGATGCCGACGCCCTTAGGCCGGAAGAAATCGCCGGGCTTGTCGCCTTCGTGTCCGATGGCGAACTGAAATACACCGGATGTGCTGACCGCTTGAACGCGGAAGTTCATGGCATCCACCACGATCAGGTTCTGGCCGTCGAGCCGCAATTCGGTGGGGAAGTTGAATTCGCCATTGCCGGTGCCGCTCTTGCCGATGGTATTCACCACGCTGCCTTGCATATCCATGACGAAGATCTTGTCGCGCAAGGTGTCGGTTACGTAGATACGCTGGGCATCTGAATCGACCACGATTCCCGTGGGCCGCTTGAAAAATCCTTCGCCGCCCTTCAGGCTACCGATAACATGGCGAAACTTTCCGTTGGCGTCGAAGACAAAAATCTTGCCTGCGGCGGAATCGGTGACATAGATGTTGTCCTGGTTATCGACGGCGACGCATTGCGGCGAGCGTAGCGCCTCGTTGGCATCGGGGCGCGAGATGAACTTGTACTTCTGTTGGGCCACATCGAAGATATGCACGCCCATCGCCCCCGGATCGGTCACGATGAGCCGGCCGTGGGAATCCGTGACCACGCTATACGGACGAACCAGGTAATGGAATTCGGGTGGCCCCGCCACAATGTCTACGACGCGATTCCAGAATCCACGCTTGGTGGTGACTTCTTTCTGGGTGCTGAAGCTGCCATCGTAGACCAGCTTGCGTCCGCCTTCGAGCTGCAGCACAGGGACGGTGACTTCCTTCGGCGGCTTTGGCTTCGATGCCCATGCAGCGGCCACTAGAAGCGGCATCACCACAATCGAAATCAGGATGCGCGCGCTTCGTAGTTGGATGGGGAAAGCCATTAGAAGAAGTTAAAGAATCTTTGGATACCGAAGTAGTATGTACCAAACATAGCCGCTGGGGCAGTTGAACTGCTGAAGCCCTGCACTAAGCGGGTGTAGCCGGCATTGAAATACAGCTGTCGAACCTGGTATTGGATCCTGGCATTGATCTGTTCATTATGATTGAAAGAGTACGGGGTCAACGTGCCGCTGGTGTTGCTCTGCGATTTCGAATAGCTGGCTGAAATGGCGAGCTTTCCCGTAGGATTGCTGCCCAGTCCAACCGACCAGCCGTCGCCGCCGTAAAAGACCAATTGGTTGGGCAGCAGAATAGGCGGAAGCGGGTTCGTCACCAGGCCTGTCGAGGCCAAGAGAGCGTTTCCGTCGGAACGCGTATAGCCGCCGCTCACCCCTATCCATCGGCCGGAAAGCGATGTGGAGTAATTCTGGGCCATGGTGGAGTAACCGGTGCTGTTCAAGAGGCTCTTGGAACCGCCCGCGGTCGTGCTCCAGCGCCAGCGTCCAAACTTGTGGAGCATATTGGCTGAGTAGCCCATGTTAGACGTGGTATAGCCAATCAGCACGGTCTGCGTGTTCTGGGAGTAGTTGAAGCCGCCCGCCAATGCCCACGTTCCGATCTCTTTGGAGTAATTTAGCGAACCGATCAATCCCACGGCGCCGCTATTGCTGAAGGTATTGACTTGGTTTTCCTGAAGGCCGACGAGTGCACTCACTACCCCACCTTTGAATTCGCCGGTATAGGTCGCGGTTCCGGTGAACGACTCGGAAGAGAGAGAAGTCGTGTCGAAGGATGAGACGGTCCCGGTAACCGGGATGATCCCGGTCAAATTGCTCTGGTCGCGGTATTCGGCGCTGCCAAAGATGTTCCAATGTTTCGAGAGTTGATAAATGGCGTACGCATTTATATCCAGCGAATCGGCGGTCGTCCCGGGAGTATTGACCACCGCGACTCCCCCTGAGGTAACAATGGTCTGGTAGAGCGAACCCAACAGATTGTCGGTATAGTTGGCATTCGACCCCACGGTGAGACGATTGAGGGGATGAAAAGAAACCGCGGCATTTCCGGTGTCAGCGGTTCCGGTGTACTGACTGCTTCCGCTGCCATCGACCTCGGCAAAATTGGAATCGAAGCTCGAGCGATTGAAGTTTGCTGAAAAACTTCCATCCCACGGGAGTGCATGTCCGGCGCCGACGGAGAACGAGTTGCCTCCAGCGCTTGATTTTTCCAGGTCCTCATTCCCGAAGAACTGTGGAAACTCCGAGTGCGAGGCGTTGCGTTGATAGCCGCCATTCAGGCTCCAGCCGTGCAACTGATACATGGAGTTGGCGCTGAAACTGCGAAACGCCGTGCTGCCATTGCTGTTGTCCCCATAGATGGAATAATTGCTGCTGCCTTGCTGATAGCCTAACGAAAGCGTAGGGCGATTGGGGAAATAGACCCCCCAACCGATTCCTAAAGTGTCGCTGCTCCCGTTGGTGGTGTAGTCAGCGACTCCCGGCAAACCGATGGTTCCATCGGAATTCCAGAGTTGGGAAAAATTGACGGTACCGGGAAAATGACTGCCACTGAAGATGCCGGCGGTGGCATTGATGCCGCTGGCGTTGGAGTTGGAGGCGTAGGTGGAGTTCAACCTTGACTGGTTATAGAAAGGATTGACGGTGAAGGAAAGGAAATTAGGATCGTAGTAGAAGCCGGTGAGGTCGGCGTTGCCGCCGAAGGTAACGCCATGATCGGAATTGATCAGGTTCCCGTAGTCTGCGGTATAGCCCGCGGACACCTGACCGTTCATGTTCATGCTGACATTTTCGCCGATTTTAACCTGCGCCGCCGAACTTAGGACAAACGCCAGCATCAATCCCAGGCCGATACCGATCGCATGTCTCTTTGCCACCCTACTACCCTTCCAGCACGAAGCCCATTTTGCGGGGAACTCGTCTAGCGCATCTGGTAATCAGTAAGGCAGGAGTATTGCCAAACTCACCGCCTTCGCGCCCGATTTAAGTAGTGAAGACATTGCAGTTAGCGGCGGTCTAGCGGTGGGCCAACCGCTTTGGCAAAGCGGTTTGGGGCATATCGCGCGAACCGCGTGTTTAATCCCTCAACACCGCTCTAACGGGATAACAACGCAACTATTTACGAGCAGGTTTGGGATTGGAATCCAAGGGACGCGCAGGCAAAACGAAAGGCGCACCAAAAGGTGCGCCTTTTCCAGTACACGGCTGTTCGAACAATACTTTACAGCTCTTCCACCTTGGCGTTGGCGCGCAGCTTCTTGTCGAGAGCGACGCGCAGCTGCTCGGTCTTCTGGGTCTCCAGTTCCTTGCGCACGGAGTCCTTTACGTCATCGAAGGACTTAATCCCGGCGGCGTTATGGGCGTTCAACCGGAGGATGGTGTAGAAATTGTCAATCTGGATCAGGTCGCTAATCTGGCCGGCTTTCATGGTTTGCAAGACTTGGAGGACCTGAGGAGGCAGGTTAGCCTTGTCCACGGCCTTGTGATCGCCCATCATCACGTGGTAATCATCTTCCGAGATCTTTTCCGCCAGAACTCCAAACTGCTCATAGTTTTTTGTCGCCTTGGCCAGGACCAGCGCCTCTTGCGCGTGCTTCTTGGCTTCCTGCAACTGGGCAGCAGTTGCGTTGGCCGGAGGGATGGTCGAAATGGATTGAATCGAATACGACTCCGGGGTGCGGAACTTAGCGGGGTTTTTGTCGTAATAAGCCTTGGCCTCGGCAAGGGTGACGGTGGACTTGTCCTGCACGGTCTGCTTTAAGTACGCTTCAATCAGAAGGGAACGACGTATCTTGGCTTGCAGCAGTTCCTGCGAGCCACCCAGCTCCACTTTCATGAACTCTTTGTACTCATCCGGGGTAGCGAACTGTTTGCGGAACTGGGCCATCGCCTGTTCCATCCTGGCCTGCGGAATCGTCAGCTTCTGGCGCTCCGCTTCCTGGTACACCAACTCCTCGAACACGATCATTTGCATCGCGCCTTTGCGAATCTGTGGCTCCATCCCCTTCGGTATGCCGCTATGCTGGCGGGCGTAGGGGAAGATGGCGAACTCTTCGCGTTGCAAATCGTGGTCAGTCAGGACGGTGCCGTTGACCCGCGCCACCGGCTTATTAGCGGCCGCTCCCGTGCTCGGGCCGGTCACCGCAAAATATCTGGTCGGATCGGCCGTTCCAGCCGGCGGATTGCTTGACCCGTGGGCTGAGACCATTTGGCCCGACATCGAAGAGATCGCCAGTGCTACAAAGGCGGAGATCAGGACGTGGTGCTTCATAATTCCTCGCTAAGTAAAAATGGGGGAGAAAACTCTCTCCCCCGATTGCTAAACCGCCAGACTATGTAGTTGGAACGTTCCACGAGTTGTGACTTTCGTTGGCTTCGCCACCGTGGCAGTTGCGGCAGAACTGGGCCGCGTTGTTGCCGCCAGTTTGCGGCTGATAGGGGCCGCGAACGAAGAACGAGGTCTGGTAAAAGCCGGGCTTCGACGGCATGGTGGTAGAAGTACCCTGCCATACGGTCATGCTGTGTTGGTCGTGGCAGGTGGTGCAAGTCACGATCGGTAGGCTGTTGTAGACAGCCGGGCTGACTGTGAAGCCATAGTTCACGTTGTAGAACTGGCCGGAGTTCGGTCCGTTCATCTGGATCTTGCCGCTGGAACTGATGGTGCAATCCCAGTTGTACTGGCCGCCGCAACCGATGGTGGCGTTATAGCCTACCGGGTGGTCGTTGTGGTAGTTGCCGGCCGTGGTGCCGTCGTTGCCGAGCAGCGTGGGAGCGGTCCCGCCAACGATAGGCAGAGTCTCAACCGTGCGGCCCTTCATCCAGCCTACCTGGGCCAGATTGCCGTCGTGGCAGCTCAGGCAGAACATAATGCCGGAAACTGCGTCATGGGCGCTGAGGGTACTGCCATTTGCCGGGAAAGTGACAAGGTAGGCACCAGCATCGCCGAAATTGAAGGTCTGGTTGTAAAGAGGAGTCAGGTTCTGTCCCCATAGGGCTGCGTTGCCGCTGTAGGGATCGGTTTGCGGGTTCAAGCCATTGCCGCCCGAGCCGCTATGCGGAGCGTGACATCCAATGCAACCGCGACCGTAAAGAAGGTGGGCTCCAAGGACGTCAGTCGGGGACGAGTAGTTATTGTTCAGGGTCACCTGTGCCATCGCCGTGGTCATGGCGACGAACACGATGAGAAGAACTAGAGTTACTTTTTTCATGAGATCGATCTCCTGATATTAGGACTTCGTTTCTATATCTTTCTAAAGCCTTGGAGCTGGCCCCAACTAGCCCCGCTGCTGTAAGTGCACGTAGCTGGCCGGAAATTAGAGACTGCTAAGAATTTCCCGGTTCGCCAGCAAACGATTGCAAGTAATGCAGTTAAACCCTAACAGCAGGGCGCAATCGTGGCTGTGATGGGAGTCACAAGTGGGTGAAATAGTCCAATTCGCCTGCGCTGTAGGTGAAAACCCTCAATCTCTGGCCTTCTGCTGTGTTGAAGGCGACTCAAACTACCACTATAGTGTTTGTCTGTAAGGCGATAGCGAGGATGGACATGGGGAGAGCCATTCCCAAGAGGGCGGAGCTGTTCTCACCCGGGAGACTAAGTTGGCTATAGATGTATCCGATTTGTACGGGTAGTGCGGTGCTTACTGAAGCGCTGGGGAAGGTGAAGTGGGAAGCCCGAGTCCGCTTCAGCGGACGGCAGAGGTTTCGTAACAGCCTCTTTAGGTCCGCGTTCAGACCGTGGTCCTTGCCAATTGAAGTCGGCTTCAGCCGACGACAGGCTCGCTTTCCTAGTTTTTGCAGCTTCCCCGCCGTTTGTTATCAGCGATCATTTTCGTTTTCCGTATGCAGCTTTAGCGTGTGATGGTCATCTATAATTGTTGCTACTGTTTCCGACCTCCGTGGCCTACCGGAATACCCAAGGCTGCGGCGGCGGTGTTCCGCAGACTTTGCGGAACCGAGGGTGTGGCGGGAAACGGCCATGCCTCCCGTGTTTGGAAAGGAAACGATCCGCCGCGCTACGCCTTCCTGCGCCTCGGTTCTGTCCCTTCCTCGCACAATTTCAGGTTTTAAGCTGAGAGCTGACGGCTGAGTGCTGATGGCTATGTTTCTCACCGACAAATTCGGACGGCGTATCAGCGACCTAAGGATCTCCATCACCGATCGCTGCAACTACAGGTGTGTCTATTGCCGCTCAGGCACCGACGGCCCGCAATTTCCCGAGATGCCTATAGCTGACTATCTCCGGATGGCGCGGGTCTTCGTCGGCCTGGGCATCACGAAGAGTCCGCCTCACTGGCGGCGAGCCCCTACTGCGAAAGGGCCTCGTGGAAATGGTGCGGGACCTCGGCCGAATGCGCACGGTTGAAGGCAGTCCACTGGACATCGCCATCACCACCAATGGACATCTGCTGGCCGAATTGGCGCAACCGCTGGCCGATGCCGGCCTGACTCGGGTCACGGTCTCGATGGACGCCGTCGATGTAGGAGAGTTCGCGCGCATCACCCGGGTACCCAACGGCTATGAGCGCGTGCTGGCAGGAATTCGCGCTGCGCAACGCGCCGGACTGAGCCCGGTGAAAGTTAATTGCGTCCTGATGCGAGGATTCAACGACGACCAAATCACTGCCTTCGGCCGCTTTGCGCGCGAAGAAGGTGTGGCCGTCCGCTTTATCGAATTCATGCCTCTGGAGGAAGACCGTGTGTGGTCGCCGGAGATCGTGGTTACACTCGACGAGATCGTGCGCCGCATGGCTGAGTTTATGCCGCTGCGCGAAATCGGCCACGCGCACAGCGAGACCGCCCGTCGCTATGTCTTTGAGGACGGCATCGGCGAGATCGGGATCATCGCGCCGGTTTCTCATCCGTTTTGTGGGCATTGCAGTCGCATTCGCGTTACCTCCGATGGCAAGATCCGCACCTGCCTATTCTCGGTCCGCGAGCACGACCTTGCTGGTTTGATGGCGCGGGGCGCGAGCGACGAAGAGATGGTCGAGCTTCATTCTCCACGCCGTCGAGCACAAAGAAGAGCGCCACCACATTGGCGAGCCGGGCTTCATTCCGGCCTCCAGGACGATGGTGCATATCGGGGGATAGGTATCAGCTGGCCTCGGGGAAGGATGTCTGCTTCAATTAAGTCGAAGCAGCGTTCCCAAGCACTCCATTACTGTCTCTACGGTTTCCGTACTCGCTCGTTCAATCAGGGTGAATTGCCGAGATCGCCAATCGAGGCTGCGAACCTGATCGGCTAGGACTACACCATGTACGCGACCGGCAGTAACTGCAACCTCGAAAGGGTAACCTTTCACCTTGGAGGTTATCGGACAAGTCAGGGCCAGCCCAGCCTTTTCGTTATATTCGCCGGGACTGAGGACAAGCGCCGGACGTCGCCCGGATTGCTCGTGGCCAGATTGCGGATCAAATGAAGCCCACACCAAGTCGCCCGCCTCGGGGATGTAGGCGCGCTTCACCAGGCTTCTCTTCCTCTTGGCTTGCCCCAATCGACCTCTTCATGGACGTTCTCCGGGGAGATCTTTGAGATAAGGTCTTTGAGGACAGGCTTCTTCTTGATTGGTTTTGCAACGATGGCGCCATTCTTGGCACCGAACACCAGAACGTCCCCTTCTTGTAAACCTGCGTCACGAAGGACTACTTTCGGAAGGCGAACAGCCATACTGTTGCCCCACTTCACAATTTTGCGCGCGCGCATCGTCACCTCCGCCCGATAAGCGTAACACAAATGTAGATACGATAGTATCTACATTATTGGCGAGCCTCGCGTCTGTCGAATATCCTATCTCTTGAGTTGCGCAAACCTCCGCCAACGCGCCACAATAGAGCTATTCGATCCTTGTCACAGCGTCGCGTTAGGCAATACCCGTCGCCCTAGGCGTGGTCGGTGTTTTTGTAACGCAGGCGCTGTCCAAGTCATCGAATGAAGTGAGTAAAGAAGCGTCAACCTGTAGCTTCAACATCCCCGTAGGTCGGGCGCAGTAAGCGCAGTGGATCTACTGGAGCCGCGGGTCAGCTTTCAACATCCCCGTTTCAGGGCGTGTGATTCCGACTCTAAAGCGGAGCCGCGTGGCTGGGACTGAAGGCAGAGACAATAAAGTGGCTACAGCACCGATTACTGAAGCGGTATCCTGCTCTCTCGAAAACTATCTCGTACTCCCGGATGGCTCCATGGACGACCGCATTGCGGACGCGAAGGCTACCTTGGGCAGCGAATGCATCATTCTGGGACATCATTATCAGCGCGATGAAGTCGTGCGCTTCGCCGACTGTCGTGGCGATTCCTACCGCCTGTCGCAGATGGCGGCACAGGCCAGAGGTAGCTATATCGTGTTCTGCGGCGTGCACTTCATGGCGGAGAGTGCCGACATACTTGCCCGTCCGGGACAGGCGGTGGTCCTGCCGGACCTTAACGCCGGATGCTCCATGGCCGATATGGCCGAAATTTCGCAGGTGGAAGATGCCTGGGAGCAGCTGGTCAATCTTGGCCTGACCGACGACGATGGCCGCGGCATCACGCCCATCACCTACATGAACTCCACCGCAGCCATCAAGGCGTTCTGTGGCGAGCGTGGCGGCATGGTCTGCACCTCATCTAATGCCAAAGGCGCATTCGATTGGGCGTTGCAGCGCAATGGCAAGGTTTTCTTCCTGCCCGACCAACACCTGGGTCGCAACACTGGTTACGCGCGCGGCATTCCTCTGGACGAAATGGTGGTGTGGGACCCGTACATGCTGCAAGGCGGGCAGACGGCCGAGCGCCTGCGCAAAGCCAAAGCGATTCTGTGGAAGGGCCATTGCTCAGTCCATCAACGTTTTCTGCCTGAACACGTCGAGAAAGTCAGAGAAAACTATCCTGGCATCCAGGTCATTGTCCATCCCGAGTGCCGCTGGGAAGTTTGCCAGAAGGCCGATGGAATCGGTTCGACCGACTACCTCATCAAAGTTGTACGGCAGGCTCCAGCGGGATCGGCATTCGCTATTGGAACGGAAATTCACCTGGTAAACCGTCTGGCGAAGGAAAATCCGGACAAGCGTGTCATAACGCTCGATGACTCCGGCTGCCTGTGCACCACCATGTTTCGCATCTCTCCGCAACATCTCTGCTGGGCGCTGGAAAACCTGGTGGATGGTAACGTTGTCAATCAGATCAAGGTGAAAGACAGCGTGAAGAAGTGGGCACGCGTGGCGCTTGATAGAATGTTAGAGATCCAGTGATTATTCGCAAACGTCCACGGGAAAAATATTGGCGCCGGGTTCCGCGGTATTGGTCAGATCTGCGGGCCTATCGCCGTCGCATCGCGTACCGCCGAAAGGCGCAAGATCAAGCCAGGCTGGGAAGTATTGATATGGCACGCACGTTCACAGTTTCCGAAGCCGAGACTTTGCTGCCGGTGCTGGAGTCGCTTCTCCGCTCCGCCATGCAGGCCAAGGCGCTGATTGAAGAAGTAGACGGCGAGTTGCAATCGCTGGCCAACCGTATCTTCATTAACGGCGGTACGCTGGTCGACGTAGTCTCGGTCGCCCGCCGCAAAGCCGAACGCGAAAAGGCAATACAGCGCGCTAAGGACGCTGTCGCTGAAATCGACGCGACCGGCGTGCAGGTGAAAGACCTCGATATCGGCCTGCTCGATTTTCCCTGCATCGTGGGGGATGAGGTAATCCTGCTCTGCTGGAAGCTGGGCGAGAAGAAGCTCACGCACTGGCATGGCACGGAGGAGGGTTTTGCCGGCCGCAAACCCATCGACGATCGGATTCTTCGGGGCCAGAAGAAGAGCAACTAACGCCTCGCCATGATCCAGCTTTCTTCCGCCGGGAAACGCTTCGGTCCTAAACTCCTCTTCAATGAACTCGACTGGCTCATCACTCCACGCGACCGCGTCGGACTGGTGGGCGCCAACGGCACAGGTAAGTCCACTCTGCTGAAAATTCTGGGCGGGCTTGAGTCACTGGACTACGGAACCATCACGTCTGCCAGGAATACGACCTTCGGATACCTTCCGCAGGATGGCCTGCAGCTCTCCGGCCGGACTGTCTTCGATGAGTGCATGTCGGTGTTCAGCGACCTGCGGTCGATGGAGCAGGAGATGGAAGAGCTTGCTCATAAGATGGGCGAACTCGACCACACCTCCAGCGAATACGCGCAAGTGGCCGACCGCTACCAGCGCATCACCGGTGAGTTTCGCGTGCGCGACGGCTATGCTCTCGATTCGCAGGTCGGAACCGTTCTGGACGGGCTCGGCTTTCGCAAGGAAGACTGGACGCGCCATACGGAAGAGTTTTCCGGCGGCTGGCAAATGAGGATCTCGCTGGCCAAGCTGCTGCTGGCCAAGCCGAATCTGTTGCTGCTCGACGAGCCAACCAACCATCTCGATCTTGAGACCCGCAACTGGCTGGAGCAATATCTCCTGCAATATCCCTATGCGTATCTACTTATCTCGCACGATCGCTACTTCCTCGATGTGACCGTCGATCGCATCGTCGAGATCTGGAACAAGCGGGTGCAGTTTTACAGCGGAAATTACGAAAAGTATCTGCAGCAGAAACAGGAGCGCCGTGACTCGCTGGTAGCGGCATACAAGAACCAGCGCGAACGCATCGAGCAGCTTGAGGCCTTTATCAGTCGCTTTCGTGCGCAGGCCACGAAGGCGAAGCAAGTGCAGAGCCGCATCAAGGAACTCGAGAAGATCGAGCGTATCGAGGTCCCTCCGGACGAGAAGACCATTCACTTCAGCTTTCCGCAACCCAAGCCCAGTGGGCGATTGGTCGTCGAGTGTATCGGGGTTGCGAAGAGCTATGGCGAGAAGCACGTCTTCAGCGGAGTTGACTTTACCATCCAGCGCGGAGATCGCATTGCGCTGGTGGGAGTGAATGGGGCAGGCAAATCCACGCTGATTAAGCTCCTCACCGGTATCGAGCCGCTTACGGCCGGAACCCTGCACTTGGGTCACAACGTGGAGCCCGATTATTTCGCGCAAGACCAGTACAAGGAACTCGATGCCACGCGGCGCATGCTTGACGATCTCTCGGACGTGGCGCCTCAGAAGTCGATGACGGAATTGCGTGGTGTGCTCGGCTGTTTCCTGTTCTCCGAAGATGATGTGTTCAAGCCGATTGGAGTGCTTTCGGGCGGCGAGCGCAACCGTTATGCGTTGGCCCGCATGTTGCTGCATCCGTCAAACTTTCTGCTGCTGGATGAGCCCACCAACCATCTCGATCTGCGCGCCAAGGACGTACTGCTGGAGTCGCTGGGGAAGTACAACGGCACCGTCGTCTTCGTTTCTCACGATCGTTACTTCATCGACAAGCTGGCGACCCGCGTCTTCGAAATTGGCGATGGTCGCGTGGAAATTTTCCCTGGCAATTACGAGGACTACCTCTGGCGCAAGCAGAGATCCAATGCGCCGGACGAGTCCACAGTTTCAGGAAATGGAGCGGGCAACTGGGCTCCCACGTTGTCAGATGTTCCGGGCTACGAAGAGCAGAAGCCGGCATCTAAAAAGCGTGTCAACCCCATCAAGCGTAAGCAGATGGAGGAGCGCTGTAAACAGGTCGAGGAAGAAATCGCCAGCCTTGAGAGCGGGATTGCCGAGTGCGAACGCGAGTTACAGTCGTACGTAAGCGCCGAAGAGACGGCCCGCTGGACCAGCTTGCTGGCTGAGCGGCGTGCTGACCTGGAACCGCTGATGGCGGAGTGGGAAGAACTTTCGCAGGAGCTGCAGCCTAGTAGTTAGCGCACGCCAGTGGAGCGGGTTCTTACGGCTTTTGTCCTTCATTCCACTTCGGCACAAAATCACTGTTAGCCAGCCACATAATCGGCGCGATCATGGAAGAAATCGCACTGTCCAGGTGCTGCCAATCCACCCTTGAAAGCGTGTCAGTAGGCTGGTGATAGTCCTTGTGCAGCCCGTAGCTTGATACCGTTTGCGCTACGATTCCCTCTTTCGCCAGAACATAATTGTCGGAACGAGTGAAAAACTTTTCTTCCGGATGCGGGTCACCGACCAGGTTGGCGCCGTGATCGGCGAGCTGCGGCCCCAAGTCGGTGCGCTCCCAACCCGTAAGCCATAGCTGGTCGCTTTTCGTTTTCGGGTCGGGTCGCGCAATCATCTCAAACTCAAGATTAGCCACGATGTTTTTCAGGGCAAAAGTCGGATGACGGAGGAAATACTGCGATCCAATCGCACCCACCTCTTCGCTGCCCCACAGCGCGAAGACTACCATACGAGCAGGCTTCGGACCTTCGGCCAGCGCGCGCCCCAGTTCCATCACAGCCACGGTGCCCGAGGCGTCGTCATCCGCACCGGGATACGTTCTGCCGTTCTTCACTCCCAGGTGATCCAGGTGAGCGCTCAGCAGGATTACCTGATCTTCTTCGCTTGTGCCCGCAATTTTGCCCAAGACATTCCAGGTGTACGAGGTCTTCCATGGCGTCATTTTGGAGTGCAGCCGGATCGGCGTTCCGTCAGGGAGCTTCCATAACTGTTTCGCGGCCTCGGCATCGGCGAAAACGGCAGCGGGGCCCGGGACTTCGTCGCCCATCTTGTCGGTCACCGTCGGCAGTCGCTTTGACAGCCGCTCAAATAATGCTTTGGCGGCAGGAATTTCGGGAACAATCACCATCGCGGCTTTGCCGTGTAGGTAAGGCACCAGCAGGGTCCGCAAATCGTCGGCGGTAAGGTCGGGTTTTAGATTCAGCAGAACTACGGACCCTTCCTTCGGCAAGCCCGGTGAAGACGTAGGGGAGCTCTCCAAGTCCAGCTTTTGCAAAGGTCCGCGCACCTCGGGTTCTGAGAGTTGGAGCACAGCAATCTCTTTCGCGTGTGTCCACAAGACCGGTTGCGAAGTGGAGGATGTGCCGGCGTCAAATGAAAGCGTCGGTGCTTTCGTGACTTTGCGCGATCTCAACCTTGCGGTTTGGATGTATTGTCCGTTCTTTGCTGCCGGCGCAATGCCATACTGCTTGAGTTTTCTAGCGATGAATTCAGCGGCGTGATATTCATCGCTGGTGCCGCTGCCGCGGCCTCGGAGCTTAGGCCCGGCGAGGTGCTCGAGGTTCTTGCGTACGCAAACGGCACACAAGCCGGATCCTGCACTGGCAGGCGCTTCGGGCGAGGCGACCTGCCCGGACATGGCCGATGCGGGTCCGGCCTGGCGGGCAGCAGAAACCGCAACCGCAAAGATGGTTAACGTGAGAAGGGAAGTTGAAGAGAAGCGGCCCCGATTCGTGAAGAACTTCAAAGAGCATTCCTTCTGCAAACTAAATTCGGATCCAGCCCGCGCGGATGGCCAGCAGGCTGACTACGGCAACCACGATCCAGAGCAGCACGCCTTGCAGCAGCGGGCGCGGGCCCACTTTGCGCAACGCCGCCGGAGAAAGGCTGGCGCCGATCAGGAACAGCGTGATGATCAGCATCAGCTTGCCGGCATTGCTAAGGAATTTGTATTCAACCGCTCCAGGGAAGAAGTATGTATTCGCCACGGCCGCAAGGCAGAAAAACAAGATGAACCAAGGCCATTGAATACGCGTTTTGCTGTGCTTGACCACGGCCGTTCCGATTGACAACGGAACAATCCAAAGGGCGCGGGCCAGCTTCACAGTGGTACCTACGGCCAGGGCCAGGGTGCCATATTTTGCCGCCGCGCCGACCACGGAACTGGTGTCGTGGATCGCCAATGCAGCCCAGAGTCCGAATTGCGTCTGCGAGAGCTTCAGCCAGACGCCGATGGCAGGGAACGTTAGCAATGCGACCGAGTTCAAGCACGAAGATCGTGCCCAGCGAGACCGACATCTCATCCTCGGTTGCCCCGGTAATAGGACCGACGGCTGCAATGGCGCTGCCGCCGCAAATTGCGGTACCGGTGGAGATGAGAAATGCGGACCGGGGCGGAACCAGGATCAGCTTGCCCAGAAACGTTCCCACGACCATGGCGAAGGCGATGCTGAGAGCGGTGTAAAGGAATCCGCTGCGACCGGCATGCAGGACTTCCTGCAGATTCATCCCGAAGCCCAGTCCCACAACGGCGGACTGCAGCAATACCCGGGAAAGTCGGCGAGATTCATCCTTGTAAGGATGGGTCGCGATCGCGCCAAAGATGAGACCGGCCAGCAAAGCCAGAGGCGGTGTGGCCCACGGCGTCAGGCAAAAAAACAGCCCCACGGCAAACAGAAGCTTCGAATTCATTAAGGGGGAAAAATGTCAGATTTACAAACCATTAATTGTACTTGGCGCTTGGGTCTAAATTCGGACGTGTGGAAAAAACCGGCTAAATTAAATGGGCCCGCTGCCAAGAAGCGGTGACATTTCCTTGGCCTCGGGCCCATTCGATCCTGAAATGGATCGGAGGTGATGCATTAATGCTACGCCAGCCTGTGGAAATGTCAAGAAGAAATCTTGATAACTCGCGATTTTTCTTGTAGTTGCAACGATTGTGCAATTGCTTTCAACTGGCTGAAAACAGGGAGGATGGGCGCAGCAGTTCGGCGCCCCAGCCATCCTTGAGGCACGCCTTGCATTGCCCGGCTGCGCCCGCCGATGCTACACTCCGCCTCTTCAAGTTCCGTTCTCAAGGAGCACTCATGGGTTCGGTTAGGCTCTGTGCGTTGTTGGTGGTGTGCATACTGCCCGGCTTGGCAATTCCCGCGTTCTCGGTCGCGGGTCCGACTCCGCAGAGTGCACCGGTGACAGCCACCGTCCCATCCCATCCGTTGCTGCAGTACACCCTGCCCCCAGACAAGCTGGAAAAGGCCTACGCGCTCTATCTGCTGAACGGTACCCTGTACTTCGTTACCACGGTGTGGAGTTTCGTGGTGCTCTACCTCATGCTGCGGACCCGATTTGGTGTGCGGCTAAGGAACCTGGCTAACACGGTCTCTCGATTCCGGGTGCTGCAAGCCGTTATCGTGATGTCGCTGTTCGTGATTGTGCTTCAGTTGACGCAGCTTCCATTCGACAGCTACCAGCACCATGTCAGTCTTAAGTACGGGCTCTCGGTGCAGCACTGGGGTTCATGGTTCGGAGACTGGGGAAAGTCGCTGCTGCTGGGAATGCTATTCGCCAGCATTGTGGGATGGATCCTTTATGCCGTGCTGCGGAACAGCCCTCGCCGCTGGTGGTTTTATTTCTGGCTGGCGATTGTCCCCATCGTCATCGTCGTACTCTTCGTCGAGCCAGTCTGGATTGAGCCGCTATTCAACAAGTTCGAGCCTCTGAGCGGTCATCACGCCGATCTGGTCGCGCAAATCGAGCGAGTGGTGCATCGCGGAGGAATGGACATCCCTCCTGAGCGCATGTTCGAGATGAAAGCCAGCGAGAAGACTACGCAGTTGAACGCTTACGTCACCGGCTTCGGGGCCACCAAGCGAGTCGTAGTCTGGGATACCACGATGGAGCACATGACGATCCCGGAGACCTTATTCGTCTTTGGACACGAGATGGGGCATTACGTGCTCGGCCACATCCCTAAGCAGGTGGCGATCGTTTTGCTCATCATGCTGGCGCTTTTCTACATCGGATACCGGTTGGCGAACTGGCTGTTAAAGCGTTACGGGGAAACCTGGGGCATTCACGAGCTGGGGGACTGGGCCTCGCTGCCGCTGCTGGTACTGATTCTCTCCGTCCTCGCGTTTCTGGCTACGCCAGTGTTCAACGCGGTCTCGCGCCACTATGAACATCAAGCTGACCAGTATGGTCTGGAAGTCATCCACGGGCTGGTTCCCGACGCGCAGACAGCGGCCGCACACGCGTTTCAAATTCTGGGCGAACGTTCCCTCGACTACCCTTATGTCGGCAAGTTTGCGGAATTCTGGGCGTGGGACCATCCGACCATTCGCGATCGCATGATTTTCGTGCAGAGCTACGATCCGTGGGCTCAAGGCAAGCAACCAGAATTCGTCCAAGGCAGCCCCTAGAGCAGCGACAGAGCCGCGGAATCCTTCTACCAGTAACCCTTGAACAGCAAATAGCAGGGTAGGGTTGATTTTCCTCGCAGCGAAGCTTGCGCGGCGCATACGAATGTACGGCAATCGTGAAAGAGAGGGATGTAGGGGAAGAGGAATCGACGGTGGCGCTCTTTCGCGATGAAAGCATCGGACTGGGCAATCGTGAGGTGAATAGGCGTACCAATTGGATAGCCCGAGCCAGGCGGTTTCGCATAGTTAAAGCCCATCGCGAAGAGACGGATTGCGCCTCTTCTTTCAACCTTGCCGTAAGCGTGCCAAATCGAAATCTGTCCCGCGTCGATGAACGGCAGCGTTGCCGGGCCGAAGCCAACGGTCACCGGTCCGCTGGAGCTCTCGAGTTCGATCCAATGATGCGCGAGCGGGCCACCATGCAACGTGCGCACATACATGTTCACGATGCGAGACGGGGCTGGCGTCACCCCCAAGTATTCGGATGTATCCGTTGGTGAAGGAGCCAGGCCATTGGTGGCGAGGAAACAGTTGGCCAAGCCGTTGGCGCAACGTTCATCCTCGTTCTTTTGAGCGTCAGCCAATAGGGGTACGAGTAAATAGGCGGATGCCAATAACAGGCATGCTGCAGTTCTCCACCTTCGGTCTCTCTTCTCCACCTGTCGTTCCTACTGATTTGGCGATCAAGATTATCGATGCGTGACTTTCTGGCGGGGTTACTTGACAGCAATATCTGGACAGAGGAAACGTTATTGCTGAGCGGAGCGGGCTTCGCGAAATCCAAGTACTGAAAAAATTAGGCTTCGTTCTCGCCCTAATTCGGGAAATTCTGGCCCGAGCCTTCGTTGACATCGGCCCTTAGCCTCTGTTAGTTTCAATAGTTCCAGTTGTAGCCTTAGCGCCCTCAGTACGTCTTCAGCAATAGGCACTCACGAACAAGGAATGGATCAGACTCTCAAACAGGTAGGCGAATTACTGCTCGGAGCCGTCCCGACGGTGGTCCTGCTGCTGTTGCTCTATGCCATCTACAGCAATTTGGTTCGCAAGCCGTTAAACAAGGTCCTGGAAGAGCGTCGCGAGCGTACCGAAGGGGCGTTCGTGAAAGCGCGGGCCGATATTGCCGAGGCGGAAGCCCGGACCCAGGAGTACGAGCAGCGGTTACGGGAGGCGCGCGTGGCAATCTTTAAAGCCCAGGAAGCGCGCCGCCAGAGTGCCCAACAATCTCGCGCTGAGGCGGTTCTGCAAGCTCGTACCCGCGCACAAGAACAAGTGCGCGAAGCGCGGACCGCCATCGAGCAGGATATGGCAGCCACTCGCGCGGGCTTGCAATCGGAGACTGAAAGGTTGGCAGGGGAAATCATCCGCACGATTCTCCGCCCTGCAGGCGCTGCCCCGGCATTAGGTGGTCGGCCCTCATGAAGCGCGTAACTAACCTGGCGGCTTCGGTTTTTCTGTTCGTCGTGTTCGGTTTTGCTGTGCTCGCTGCGCAGCAGCCTTCTGCACCCTCTCCTTCGCCTTCTTCCTCAGCGAACCAGCAGCAGGCTACTTCCGCCGAGCAGCAGCCCTCGAACAACCCTGACACTGTGACCGGCGAGGAACTTACGGGCGCCGCCAGCGGCGAAGCAGGTGAAAAAGAAGAAAATGCCCAGTTCAAGTATTCCAAATCCGTGATTTGGATGGGGCATCTCTTGGGCTTGGGTCCGCATGCCGCCTACCTGGTTTACTGGTTCCTTAATTTCGTTCTAGTCCTCTTGTTCTTTGTTCTGCTGTTTCGTTCGTCGATCCCCCAGATGTTCCGCGACCGCACCCAGGCCATTCAGAAGGGAATTCGGGAGGCCCAGGCGGCAAGCGCCGATGCTACCCGCCGGTTGAGTGACATCGAAACTCGTCTGTCGAAGCTGGACAGCGAAGTTGCGGAGATTCGCGGTTCTGCGGAGCGCGAGGCTGCGGCGGAAGAACAGCGTATCCTCCAGGCCACGGAGGAAGACAAGCGCAAGATACTGGAAGGCGTCGAGACGGAAGTCACCGCCATCGCCCGCAATGCCCGTCGCGAATTGAAGACCTACGCCGCTACGCTGGCGGTCGACCTGGCATCGCGCCAGATTAAGGTGGACGAGCCTACCGACCAGGCATTGCTGCGCGACTTCGTGGGCCAACTGGGAAAGGACGGCAAATAAACGATGGCCGCCATTGCCAGCCGATATGCCCGCGCCCTGGTTGACGTGGTGCTCGAGCAGAAGATCAACGCCGACATCGCCCGGCAGCAATTAGATTCCATCGTGAATGCGGTGCACGAGAGTCCCGAACTTCGGCGGGTGTGGGAATCTCCAGCAGTCTCGGCGGACCAGAAACGCGCAGTCCTGGATGCCATCGTTAAGCAAACCGGAGTGGCCAAACCCATTCGCAATTTCGTCGCAATCCTCATCGATCACCGGCGGATCGCGATGTTGGATGACGTGGCCAGACAGTTTGATAGCGAACTCAATGCCCAGTTGGGACTGGCCGAGGCGGAAGTTTCCAGTGCGCGGCCGCTTTCCGACGAAGGGAAGCGTCAATTGGAATCGCAACTGGAACGGCTGACCGGCAAGAAGGTGCGTGCCCGTTACTCTTCTGACCCGGAACTCCTGGGCGGAGTTGTAGTTCGCGTTGGCAGCACGATTTACGACGGTTCGGTGCGCGGTCAACTGGAGAAAATGAAGCAGGAACTGAGTACTGCGTAGATCATGGCATTGCCGGCCAATTGTGCTGGCGAGAGTCCAGCGCCGTAGGCGCGAAATAGTCTAGCCCAGCACGGAGCCGCAGGCGGAGTGCTGGGTAGAGTGGGAAATAAATCCGAGTCCCTTGAGGGACGGCACTTTTTTTAGCTTCGCAATACTGGAATTTAATTCTATGGCGCAGATTAAAGCAGACGAGATTACAAAACTCATCCGCGAACAGATCGACAATTACGAAACCAAGATTGCCGTCGATGAAGTTGGTACGGTGATGTCGATCGGTGACGGTATTGCCCGCGTGTACGGCCTGGACAAGGTCATGGCGGGTGAGCTTCTTTCCTTCCCCCACAATGTTTCAGGCCTTGCCATGAACCTGGAAGAAGACCAGGTTGGCGTCGTGCTCATGGGCGAATACACCGCGGTGGAAGAGGGCGACGAAGTAAAGCGCACGGGACGCATCATGAGCGTGCCCGTGGGCGATGCCATGGTTGGTCGCGTGGTCAACGGACTCGGAACGCCGATCGACGACAAGGGTCCGATCAATACTGACAAGTACATTCCTGTCGAACGTCTGGCCCCGGGCGTGATCGACCGGCAGCCGGTGAAAGAGCCTATGGCCACCGGGCTGAAGGCCATTGACTCGATGATTCCGGTCGGACGCGGTCAGCGCGAGTTGATTATTGGCGACCGCCAGACAGGCAAGACGGCGGTTGCGCTTGACACCATCATCAACAGCAAAGGCCGCGACCTTATTTGTATTTACTGCGCCATCGGCCAGAAGCGTTCCTCGGTCGCGCAAGTGGTAAAGACGCTGGAGGATTTCGGCGCGATGGAATACACCATCGTGGTCTCGGCGTCGGCCTCCGATCCGGCTCCTATGCAGTACATTGCGCCCTACGCGGCTTGCGCCATGGGCGAGTACTTCCGCGACAACGGCAAGCATGCCCTTTGCATCTACGACGATCTGTCGAAGCATGCTGTCGCCTACCGCGAGATTTCGTTGCTGCTGCGGCGTCCACCCGGTCGCGAAGCCTATCCCGGCGACGTCTTCTATCTTCACTCGCGCCTGCTGGAGCGCGCCGCCAAGCTCAACGATCAGCTCGGCGGTGGTTCGCTTACTGCTCTGCCCATCATTGAAACGCAGGCAGGCGACGTTTCTGCCTACATTCCAACCAACGTCATCTCCATCACCGACGGCCAGATTTATCTGGAGACCGACCTGTTTAACTCAGGTGTGCGTCCGGCGGTAAACGTGGGTCTGTCGGTCAGCCGCGTCGGCGGTAACGCGCAGATTAAGGCCATGCGGCAGGTTGCAGGCACGTTGCGATTGGACCTGGCCCAGTACCGCGAACTGGCAGCGTTCTCGCAGTTCGGCAGCGATCTCGACAAAGCGACCCAGGCGCAGCTCGCTCGCGGACAGCGGCTCACCGAGATCCTGAAACAGGGCCAGTATCAGCCGTTGCCTTTCTCCAAGCAGATTCTGATCATCTACGCCGGAACCCAGGGGCTGCTCGACGACATGCCCATTGAGCAGCTGCGCGATTTCGAGAAAGGCCTGTACAACTACGTAGAAACCTCGAATCCCGAAGTACTGAAGGCAATTGAAGACAAGAAAATCCTCGATGACGATCTGCGTGCGAGCATGACCAAGGTCATCAAGGCCTACAAGGAAACTTTCGTCAGCGACCATCAGGAAGTCGCCAAGGCGAGCGCCTAGAAGCACATGGCGAACATACGCGACATTCGGCGACGCATCCGCAGCGTGAAGAGCACGCGGCAGATCACCAAAGCCATGAAAATGGTGGCGGCGGCCAAGTTGCGTCGCGCCCAGGAACGGGCCCTGGCCGCACGGCCTTACGCGGTGATGATCACCAACGTGTTACGCTCGCTGGTCAACCGTACTGACCTGGTCGATCCGAAAACAGGTGAGCCGAAGCATCCCCTGCTGGCGCAACGGTCAGAGCAGAACATCCTTCTCGTGCTGGTTACCGGCGACCGTGGACTGGCAGGCGCCTTCAACTCCAACGTTCTGAAAGCGGCGGCCAAGTTTCTGGAGTTGTTCAAGGAAAAGAACATCAGCATCGCCGCAGTGGGCCGAAAGGGCCGCGACTACATGCGCCGTCGTTATCCCGTGGCCAATCCCGAAAGCACCACGCGCGCCGGGCAGGTGCAGATTGTCGGCGAACACCTGAATCTCCTCGGCAAGCTTGAATATGAAGCTGTTTCCGAGATCGTCGATCGCGTGGTACAGGCCTACGACCATGGCGAAATCGATTCGGTTTACGTGATCTACAACGAGTTCAAGTCGGTGATCTCGCAGCGGCTTATTGCACAGCGCATTTTGCCGGTACAGGAAATTGGCCGCCGCGAAGTATTTCTGACCGAAGAGTTTTCATTGGAAGAGCGTGAACGCATGGGCGAAGCTGCCCGCACCGCCGGTATCAGCGTGAAGGTGCCGGAGGAGACCGAGGATGAGCGCCGCGCCAAGGAATTTCTTGCTCCCGATGTCGATTACATTTATGAGCAGCCGGCGGAGGAAATTTTCCGCTACATGTTGCCGAAGTATGTTGTCATGCAGCTCTTCCAGGCCATGTTGGAATCGGTGGCGGCCGAAAATGCGGCCCGCATGACGGCGATGGATTCGGCCTCCAACAATGCCAATGACGTGATCGATTCCCTGACGCTGACCATGAACCGGGCACGGCAGGCCGCGATCACCAAAGAGATTATCGAGATTGTCAGCGGCGCAGCGGCGTTGTAGAAGCCGTTGTCAGTTGCCGGTTGTTAGTTGTCAGTGACTGACCGGAGATGTGAGGCAGGCATGCAAGCTAATCGCTATCAGGACCTTCGGGCTTGGCAGAAAGCAATGGCTTTGGTCGAACAGGTTTATAAAGTGACCGCGAATCTACCACAGGAAGAGGCGTTCGGCCTGAAAAGTCAGATGAGGCGCTGTGCGGTATCGATACCGAGCAACATCGCCGAGGGCCAGGGTCGCGCCACTCGCGGAGAGTTTCTACAGTTCCTAGGACACGCGCGGGGATCGTTGTACGAGCTTGAAACACAAATAGCGATTGCGGATAAGTTGGGTTACGTGCGTGAAAACCATGGTAAAGAGTTGCTTGTCGAAGCTAGTGAGCTAGGACGCACCCTGAACGCACTGATCGGCTCCCTGAAGAGCGTTCCATTGCAGGCGCCCGTTCGGCAGCTGACAACCGACAACTAACAACTAACAGCGGACAACTGATCATTATGTCAGAAAATATCGGACACATCATTCAAATCGCGGGTCCTGCGGTAGACGTGCAGTTCTCCGAGAAAGCGTTGCCGCCCATCTATTCGGCGCTGCGCGTAACTAGCGACGGTTTTGACGTCCCTGCGCCTATCAACGTCATCCTCGAAGTGGAGCAGCAACTCGGCGAAGGCCGCGTGCGTTGCGTTGCTATGGAGCCCACGGAAGGCATGGTGCGCGGGATGAAGGCGCTCGACCTCGGCGGCCCCATCACCGTGCCGGTTGGGCGTGGGACTCTCGGCCGCGTGCTCAACGTCATCGGCGAGCCGGTAGACAAGCTTGGCCCGGTACCGTGTGACAAGCGTAATCCCATCCATCGCGAAGCACCTGCGTTCGACGAGCAGTCCACCTCCATGGAGATGTTCGAGACCGGAGTGAAGGTCATCGACCTAATCCAGCCGTTCCTGAAGGGCGGCAAGATCGGTTTGTTCGGTGGCGCGGGCGTCGGCAAGACCGTCGTCATCATGGAGCTCATCAACAACGTCGCTCTGAAGCATGGGGGCTTCTCGGTATTCGCCGGCGTCGGCGAGCGTACCCGTGAGGGCAACGACCTGTGGCTGGAGATGCAGGAGTCGGGCGTGGTCAACATCAAAGACCCCGCGAAGTCGAAGGCTGCTCTTATTTACGGCCAGATGACCGAGCCGCCCGGAGCGCGTCTGCGCGTGGCGTTGACCGCACTCACCGTCGCCGAGTACTTCCGCGACGAAGAAGGTTCTGACACGCTTCTCTTCATCGATAACATCTTCCGTTTCACCCAGGCGGGTTCAGAGGTATCCACGCTGCTCGGCCGCATGCCGTCGGCCGTGGGATACCAGCCCAATCTCGCCACCGAAATGGGCGAGTTGCAAGAGCGCATCACGTCGACGAAAAAGGGCTCCGTGACGTCGGTGCAGGCGATTTACGTGCCCGCCGACGATTTGACCGATCCTGCCCCGGCGACGACCTTCGCCCACCTGGACGCGACGACGGTGCTTTCGCGCCAGATTTCGGAGCTGGGCATCTACCCCGCTGTCGATCCTCTGGCTTCCACCTCGCGTATTCTCGATCCGCGCGTCGTCGGTGAACAGCACTACAACACCGCGCAAGCGGTCAAACGCGTGCTGCAGAGCTACAAAGACCTGCAGGACATCATCGCGATTCTGGGTATCGACGAGCTCAGCGAAGACCAGAAGCTCACGGTGTCCCGTGCCCGTAAGGTGCAGAAGTTCCTCTCGCAGCCGTTCTTCGTGGCCGAGCAGTTCACCGGCCTGAAGGGACGCTACGTGAAGATCGACGACACGGTGCGCAGCTTCCAGGAGATTGTCGATGGCAAGCACGACGATGTTCCAGAGCAGGCGTTTTACATGAAGGGCGACATCAACGAGGTGCTGGAAGAGGCCGAGAAGATGAAGGCGGCACAGGCGTAATCTGCATGGCTGACACGCTGCACTTACAAATCGTGACTCCCGATCGCCTTCTGGTCAATGAGGACTGCGAGCAGGTCCAGATACCCGGCAGGAATGGGGAACTCGGGATTCTCCCCGGCCACGCTCCGCTCATTAGCGAGCTCAAGATCGGTGAGATCAGCTATCGGACAGGAACAATCACACAGTATCTCGCCGTGGCATGGGGCTTCGCCGAAGTTTTGCCGGACAAGGTGACTATCCTTGCTGACGCCGCGGAACGCGCGGAGGACATTGACGTCAAGCGCGCGCAGGAAGCAAAGGCCCGCGCCGAGGAAGCGCTGCGGCGTGCCGCCGCTGATCTAGACTACGAGGCGACGCTCTTTTCGCTACGGCGCGCCGAAGTCAGGCTGGAAGTTGCCGCTCGCGCCGGACAGACCACACCCGCCCACACGGGTAGTGCGGGCCTTCAGGCCCGCGTATAGGGCAAGAAGAAAAGCGGGGTGTTTGGCCAAAACAGAACGCGGCACTGAAGCGCCGCACTACCCGTACGAATGGGATACATCTATTGACCAACCGCTATGGCCGAAGTAGACCACGTTTCGACAATACCGCAGTTGAACATCTCTAAAATTTCTTCGCTGTGATGCGATCGCTCCCGATGTAGGGCCGCAGTGCTTCGGGAATCACCACGGTGCCGTCGGCTTGCTGGTAATTCTCAACAATGGCAACCCAGGTCCGTCCAATCGCCAGACCACTGCCGTTGAGCGTGTGCACTAACTCTGTTTTCTTGCCGCCTTCCGGGCGATAACGAATGTTGGCTCGACGCGCCTGATAATCGGTAAAGTTCGAGCACGATGAAATTTCGCGGAAGAGCCCTTGTCCCGGCAGCCACACTTCAATGTCGTAGGTCTTAGCTGCCGAGAACCCCATATCCGCGGTGCATAATGCCACCGTTCGATAATGCAGACCGAGTTTTTGCAACACGGTCTCGGCATTGCGTGTCAGCTTCTCGTGCTCGTCCCGAGACTCCTCGGGCTTGCTGAACTTTACCAGTTCAACTTTCTGAAACTGGTGCTGCCGGATGATGCCGCGAACGTCTTTGCCGTAGGAGCCAGCCTCGCTGCGGAAGCATGGAGTGTACGCAGCCAGGGAGATGGGTAGCCGCGCGCCTTCCAGCGTTTCGTCACGATACAGGTTGGTCACCGGTACCTCGGCGGTGGGAATGAGGTAAAGGTTCTTGTCGCAATGCGGAACCTTAAACAGATCGGCTTCGAACTTCGGCAACTGTCCGGTGCCGTACATCGAGTCGGCATTGACCAGAAACGGCGGCAGCACCTCGGTATAGCCATGCTCGCGGGTGTGCAGGTCGAGCATGAAATTCATTAGGGCCCGCTCCAGCTTCGCGCCCATGTCCCAGTAGACGGCAAAGCGCGCTCCTGTGAGCTTGGCGGCGCGCTCCAGGTCGAGCACGCCCAGCTCCTCGCCCAGTTCCCAATGGGGTTTTGGGGTGAAGTCGAACTGGGGAGGCGTACCCCAACGCCGCACCTCGACGTTGTCGGCTTCGCTCTTACCGACAGGCACGCTATCGTCCGGAAGGTTGGGAATGCCGGTCAGGACGTCGCGCAGTTTTGCATTCAACTCGTCCGCTCGCTTCTCGGCTTCGCTGATGTTCTGTTTCAGTTCTTTCTGTTGCTGCAGGTTGGCAGCGGTGTCCTGGTTTTCCTTCTTCAGTCGCTGAAACTCCCCAACCAGCTTGTTGCGTTGGGCTTTCCTGGTTTCCGCTTCGGTGATGGCAACCCGACGCTCGGAGTCAATCGCCTGAAAATCCTTGAGAACGGCGGCCGGATCCATGCCGCGCTGGCGCAGCTTTTCTTCGACAAGAGGTAGATGATCGCGTACAAAACCTAGATCGAGCATAAGAGATCAGGTTACTCGAAGACGCAGTTTTCCACCACGGAGGGCACGGAAAAGCCAGCGAGAGTCTGTCACCACAGAGGCACTGAGACACAGAGGTCTTTTGGTTTTTGTTGCCGGTGAGAATGACCCTCAAGTTCAGGCCTTGTTGCACTAACTCTTTCCCGGCACCGATTCGAAGTCTTGTTGCCCGCTGCCCAGTCGCGCGTGCCATGCGGCTGCCGCTGCCACGAAAGCGCGGAACAGGGCCTGTGAACCTTGATCGCGGTCGAACGTACGCTCGGGGTGCCACTGCACCGCCAGCACGAAATGATCGGGCGCCGTCCCTTCCACCGCCTCTTTAACCCCGTCCTCGGGACACCACGCTACCAGCCGTAATCCATCACCGAGCGTTTCAGGTGCCTGATGATGGCTGGAGTTCACCGGCATTACAAGCTCATTCCCCGCAGACAGAACGCCAGCCTCGCGCAAGATTCCGGCAAGCTTCGATTGCGGATCGAACTGCACCCGATGGGCCTCAGCGACCCGGCTGCCGGCCTGGTGGTTGATTCCCGCGGGCAATTCCTGGTCGAGGGTGCCCGTTCGCCACACGTTGAGCGATTGCAGACCGTAGCAGATGCCGAAGACCGGCTTGCGCATGTTGTACGCGTCCTGCAATAGCAACTCATCGGCGTTGTCGCGGAAGGCGTCGGCAGGGGCGGTTTGGGGATGGCGCTCGGCGCCGTATTTCTCGGGATCGATGTCCGCGGGACTGCCGGGCAAGAGCACGCCATCGCAGCGTTTCACGGCCTGCGCGATTTCAGCGTTGCTGGCGTCGGCTGCAATGATGAGCGGCTCTCCCCCGGCCGAGCGAACCGCCGACTCATATTGCGGCAGGGCACGTAATACATAGTCCGGCCGGGTAGAGTTGGGAGCCGGAATGGCAATGCGCGGTTTCATGGCATGTTCAACTACGACAAATCTTCGTGTGCTTCACTTCCAGCGTCAACAGTAGCCTGGTTGGTCTCGCCGCTTGTCGTAATCACAGGTGTAGGCTTCCAACGCGAGTAGTACATTTCCGCAATCACTTCACGCACCCGGTCCGCAAGCTTGTCCATATCTCGTACGTGCAGCCCCTTGGTAGGGATCGGCTCCCCAATGATCATCTGTACCGTTCCCGGTCGCACATGAAAGCTGTTCATGGGCAGCAACTCGTAGGTTCCCACGATTGCGATCGGCACCACCGGCGCTTGCGCTCTGATCGCGACGTAAAAAGCGCCGCCCATGAATTTCTGAAGCTGCCCCGTTTGCGAGCGCCCGCCTTCTGGAAAAACGACTAGGGGCGTACCTGCGCGCAAGGACTGACTAGCGTGGTTAAGGCTGCGCAGAGAGGCGCGCGGATCGCCCGGATCAATTGCAATCTGTCCGGAGCGTTTCAGGTGCCAACCGAGAAATGGGTACCGGAACAACTCTTTCTTCGCCATGATGCGGAATTGCACCGGCAGGCAGCCAAGAAGCACCGGAATATCGGCGGCTGAGAGATGATTGGCCGTGTAAATAGCGGGTTGTGTTGGGTGGATGTGTTCGAGACCTTCAACCTGCACGCGCATGCCAACCGTCTTCAGGATCATGCGCGCCCAAGTGCGCGCAAACCAGTGCTGTATTCGCCCGTGGCGATCGAACAGCGACGAAAGCAACGAAAGGGTCCCCATCACCCCCGTGTACAGGTAAACCAGCGGTACGAAAATGCAGTAAGACCTGAGGCGGCTAAAGACAGAGCCCCGGCTTTGCTGGCGCAGTTCGAGTTGGGCTTCGCTGCTGTTCATCGGATCACGCCGAAATTCCCATGGCCCTCATGGCCTCGCCCACCAGAAAAATGGAGCCCGTCACGACAATCACTCCTTGCGGCTTGCCGACTGCGCGGGCCCGCGCCAGAGCGGCGGCAACGGTCGGCTCCTCATACAAGGGAGTTCCGGTGCGCGAACCCGCTTGCGCGAGCTCGCTTGTGATGGCAGCCCGTGGGTTGGCAACCTGGGTCACGATGACCTGATCGGCAATAGGAAACAGTATCTCTGCCATCTCCTGGACAGCTTTGTCACGCATGGCAGCGAAGATCAGGGTCAACTCGCGCCCGGAAAAAGCCTCCGAAAGCGCAGAGCGGAGGGCCCACGCGCCTGCCGGATTGTGCGCCACATCGAGCACCATTTCGCGGTGATGGGTTGCCTCCGATGGCGGCAGCACTTGGAAACGGCCTGCCCAGCGGGTCTCGCGAATTCCTTGTTCGATTTGCTTGGGCGTTATCTTGAAACCGAATTGCGCCAGTTCTTCCGCAGTTGCGATTGCCAAAGCCAGATTGCGGAACTGGTGCCGCCCAGCCAATGGCGAATCCACGGCAATCTCTTCGCCCATCACCATGAGCGGGTAACGGCTACGTCCGGGCACGGAAACTGCGCCCCGGGCCAGATATTCCGCCGCTCCCGGCGAGACCGGCGGCATGTATTTCACGGCGCTCACCGCGCGTGCGTTCTTCTCCAGAATGACATGGCCAATTACATCGTTCGCCTGGGGATGTTGGGGCAGCGTGACCACGATGCCGTTCTGCCGGATAATGCCTGTCTTCTCGCGCGCGATTTCGGCAATGGTATCGCCGAGATATTTCTGATGATCGAGCGCAATGTCGGCGATAACCGAGATCATCGGTTCGACGACGTTGGTCGCGTCCAGACGTCCGCCCATGCCTACTTCCAGCACTGCGATCTCTACTCCGACGCTGGCACAATACTCGAACGCCATCACCGTCAGCATCTCAAAGAAACTGGGATGCCAGGGCAGCTTGCCGGAGTGCAGCAGGTCCTGCGCAACGCGCTCCACGCGATCATGGATCTCGCCAAATTCGGCGTCGGAAATAGCTTCCCCATTTACGCGAATGCGCTCGTTGATGCGCACTAGGTGGGGCGAGCTATAGAGTGCGGTCTTGTATCCAGCTACGCGCAAGGTTGACGCTAGGGTGGCGGCCGTCGAACCCTTACCGTTGGTGCCCGCGATCAGCACGCTGGCGAAGCGCCGCTCGGGATGACCAAGTGCTTCCAGCATCTCACGCACGTAGGCCAAATCAAACTTATGCACAGGCGTACTGGCGAGCTCGTGTCCCAGCGCGTAAAGCTGCTCAACTGTGCTTTGGTACGACATGGAGGTTGTTTTCAGATTACAACATTCGGGAGTGCGGAGCCGTCAGGTCTGACCAGGGGGTGCAGTCTGCGGAACTGCATCTACTTCACAAGCTTTAGACATCTCTCAGTTGCTCCTCGGTCATGCCAAAATAGTGGCCCAGTTCATGCATGAGGGTCAGCCGGATTTGTTCGCGCACTTCGGCCTCGGTAGAGCAGACTGCCTCAATGTTTTTTTGGTAGAGAACCACGTAATCCGGACTGCCGATTGGCCCATCGAAGACGCTCTTCTTCGTCATCGGCACGCCATGGAATAACCCTAAGAGGATGCGCCTTGGCTGGCCGGCTTGTGCGGGGATTGGGTTGGGAGGCAGGTCCTCCACCAGAACGGCGACATTGCGCACGCGTCGACGAAATTCTTGCGGCAAGGAGTCCAGCGCCTCCGAGACTACTTTCGCGAAATCCTCACGGTTTATGTGCCACAATCGTTGTGCCCTCTGCCTTGCACTAATTACCAGCCGCCAGTTGTTTCTTCACCTCTTCACTGAGTAGTTTCCCATCCACGCGCGCGTCGCCGAACTTGGCTTTGGCATTCTTCATCACGGCTCCCATGTCTTTCATGGTCGGAGAGCCCATCTCTGCAATGGTGGCGCGAACCGTGGCAACGATCTCGTCCTCCCCAACGGCCTTGGGCATGTAGCCCTCGATGATGGCGATCTCGTCGGCCTCCCTTACGGCCAATTCGTGACGGTTGCCCTTCTCGAACTGGTCAATCGAGTCCTTGCGCTGCTTGATCATGGTGGTGAAGACCTGCAGCTCTTCTTTTTCGTCGAGGTCGGCGCGTTTCTCAATCCGTTTGTTCTGCAAGGCCGCTTTCATCATGCGCAAGGTCCCGAGGCGGAGCTCTTCTTTCTTGCGCATAGCGTCGACCATGTCTTTTTGCACCTGCTGGGTCAAGCTCATGCCGCAATTATAAAGTAGGCCGTCACATAGGTACGTGATAGGGAACACAGCGACCCTACCAAGTTGCCGTGGCATGGGCAGCCGCGGAAGCCTATATTTGTAGTGTCGGCGCGCATCAGTGCCGGCAATTAACCAGCAGAGGTACCTGCCATGCTTCGTAAGACACGGCTCTTTACTCCCGGCCCAACCCCTCTTCTTCCAGCCGCACAAAATGCTATTGCGGCGGCGGACATGCATCATCGCACGGCCGAATTCCGAGAAATCTTCACCCGTACACTTGCCGATCTCAAGACCTTCATCGGCACCAAGAATGACGTTCTCCTTCTCGCCTCTTCCGGCAGCGGCGCCATGGAGGCCGCAGTCTCGAATCTCACTTCTCCCGGAGAGAAGGTTGTGGTGCTCAGCGCTGGAAAGTTTGGCGAGCGCTGGCGCGATCTTGCCAAGGCCTTTGCCTGTCAGATTGAGCTGGTCGAGGTCCCTTACGGGCAAACTTTCGATCTCGCCGCAGTCAAGTCCAAGCTCGATGGCGCGCGTGTGCTTTACATGCAAGCCACGGAAACCTCCACCGGAGCCCGTCACGACGTGAAGGCCATCGCCGCCCTGCTGAAGGGCACCGACACGCTGTGCGTGGTCGACGGCATCACCGGACTCGGCACAACCCATTTCGAAGTCGATGACTGGGGCATTGACATCCTTATTGGCGGCTCGCAGAAGGCCGTCATGATCCCGCCGGGACTCGCCTATCTCAGTGTGAGCGAGCGCGCCTGGCAGCGTATGGAGACTGCCAAGCAGCCACGCTTTTACTTTGATCTGCGCAAGGAGCGGAAGTCGCAGACCAAAGGCGAATCAGCATTTACGCCTGCCGTAGCGCTGATCTGTGGACTGGCCGCAGCCCTGGATTACATCCGCAAGTCTGGCGCTGGCAATCTTGCCGATGGACGCGAGGCCCTCATCCACAATGCGGAAACTTCGGCCGCAATGGTTCGCGCCGGAGCGCAGGCTCTGGGCCTGAAGTTGTTCTCGCCCACCTGTCCCTCGGCCGCCGTCACCGCCATCCTGGCGCCCCCGGGCGTGGATTCCAGCGCTATGGTGAAGGAATTTCGCGAGCGCTTTGCCATGGTCGTGGCTAACGGTCAGGGGGAGATGAAGGGCAAGATGATTCGCATCGCCCATCTCGGCTACTACGACTATCTCGATGCCATCGGCGTAATCGGCGCACTGGAGCATGTGCTACTGAAAGTTGCTCCGGCGCACCATGTCGAACTAGGCGCAGGCGTGCGCGCCGTGCAGGAAGTTCTTGCCGGACAATTCGCCGAGGCGGCTACCGTATGAAAATCGTTATTGCTGACAAAATCTCCTCTTCCGCGGCTGCCATCTTTGGTGAACACAAAGACTGGAAAGTCGTGACCACCGACAAAGAGACGCTCCCGGGCGAACTGGCTTCGGCGGACGCCATCTTGGTTCGTTCGGCAACTTTCGTCGACGACGCCATGATGGCCAAGGCCCCCAGGCTGCGGGTCATCGGACGCGCGGGCGTAGGTGTCGACAATGTAGATCTCGATGCTGCCACCAAGCGCGGGATCGTGGTCATGAATACCCCTGGCGGCAATGCCGTTGCCGTCGCCGAGCACACCTTCGCTCTCATGTTGGGCTTGGCGCGGCACCTCGTGCGCGCCGACTCAACCATGCATGCCGGCAAATGGGAGAAGAAGACGCTACAAGGCACCGAGCTTCGTGGCAAAACGCTAGGCATCGTCGGTCTGGGCCGGGTTGGAGTCGAGGTCTCCCGCCGCGCTCTCGCCTTCGGCATGAAAGTTGTCGCGCATGATCCTTATGTTGCGCCGAGTCTGGCCCAGCAATTGAGCATCACTTTGGGTTCGCTCGATGAGGTCTTCGCCCAGTCCGACTACATCACGCTGCATGTCGGTCTCACGCCGCAGACTCAAGGCATGATCAATGCCGAGACCATCCGCAAGATGAAGAAGGGCGTGCGCCTGATCAATTGTGCTCGCGGTGAGTTGCTGAATGAACCCGCTGTCATCGAGGCACTGCGGTCCGGCCAACTAGGCGGCGCGGCGCTAGATGTTTACAGTAATGAGCCGCTCAAAGACTCTCCGTTGGCTACACTGCCCAACGTTATTTTGACGCCGCATATCGCGGGCTCTACTCACGAGGCGTCGGAAGCTGTCGGCGTGCAGATCGCGCTACAGGTCCGGGAATACCTATTGAAGGGCGTTATCCAGAATGCCGTCAATGTGCCTTCCATCAGCGAGGAAGAGTATCAGGAGATGTTGCCTTACATTTTGCTGGGCGAACGCCTCGGGGCTTTCCTGGCTCAATCCAGCGAAGGCGGCGTGGAAGAGATGGGGCTGACTTACAGCGGCGAGATCGCCGAATGGAAGACCGCCCTTATCCGTAACGCCGCGGTAGCCGGCGCGCTGAACCAGATCGCTCATGCTCACGAGAGAGCTAACCTGGTGAATGCGGCCTCTATTGCCGAGGAGCGGGGCATCCGTCTCACCGAGCGCAAGAAGGCACGCGATGCGGGGGGCGCAGCCTCCAGCGTGCTTCGCATGACCTTCAAAACCGGCAAGCAGGAAAACACCATCGCCGGTTGCGTTCAACCCAGCGGCGTGCCAAGGTTGCTGGAGATCGATGGCATTGACGTGGAGGCGCCGCTGGAGGGCACCTTCATCTTCCTGCGCAATCTCGACGTGCCCGGTGTTGTAGGCCGGGTCGGGACGGTGCTGGGCCAGCATAACGTCAATATTGCCAACTTCTCCCTAGGTCGGAGCCGGCAGGGGCAGGAAGCCTCGGCAGTCGCGGTGGTCCAGGTGGACGGCGAGATCAGCGATAAGGTGCTGGATGCCTTACGCGACATCGAGACCATTCTGCTCGCCAAAGCGATTCGCTTCGCGGCGCCGCAGCCGAAAACTGTGCTCGCCTAGCGCTAATACAATGCCGCGCTGGGATTGCTCCTGGCGCGGCATTCCTTTGCCTACGGCATCGGCTAACCAAGCTGGCGGACTATAGAGGAACGGCTAAGTTCCTGGCGGCAGCTTAAGCCAGTTAGTCATGAACAACGCCAGCCATACCAGGGTCACTCATCGCGGCGTACCGTCTCGATAGAAAATGCGGGTACGCACACCGCGATATACTCGGCTCCTTCTGCATTGGGTGTGGAATACTGCACCCATTCGCCGCTGTGCGCCACCACTGCCTGTCCAGCATGAACGTCAAGTTCGCCTTCGCGGGACTTAACCCGCAACGTGCCTTTCAGTACGACGGTAAACTCGTCGAATTGAGGGGTCTGACCGGGCTCGGTCCAGCCTTGCGGGCTGCGCATGTGGGCAACACTGACACCAGCGTGCTCGGAGTTCACCCGTCCGATGTATTCGTCGATGAGTTTGGGCTTATTACCGGCAGCAGTGATGCGAGTTGGTTGCGAGATAATGGTCGGCATGGGTGCTCCTGGTATTGGTTGAGATTATAGAGAGGACGCGGGGTTTCGAGTTTAGAGTTTCAAGTGCAAAGCGCAGACGATAGCGAACAGCGACGAGCGAACCGTGAAAGCGCAGCGCGACCTCGTGGCATTTACAATGATTTCCGAGGTCGTTTGCATATGCGCAAAGCCATCCGCTTTCCCCCTTTTATTACAGCGATAATATTGCTAATCCCGGTTCTTTATGGTTCTCTCATGAGTGCCCAGACCAGTTCCATGGCCCAAACCACATCCCAGCAGAATCCTCCCACCGTTGCCGAAGCCGAAGAGTTCATCCGCGGTGCCGAGACCCGGCTCAACGATCTAACAGTAAAGGCCAGTCGCGCCTCGTGGGTGCAGTCGAACTTCATCACCGACGATACCGAGCAGATGGCAGCCGACGCTAATGAAGTATTGATCGGAGTCACCACCGAGTTGGCCAAGCAGGCTACCCGTTACGACAAGCTCAAGCTCTCGGACGAACTGGCGCGCAAGATGCTGCTGTTGAAGCTTTCCGCCGCCGTCCCCGCGCCGGCGCCCAACGATCCCAAAGAACTGGCGGAATTGGCACGCATCGGAACCTCGCTCGAGGCCGACTATGGCAAAGGCACGTATTGCCCGAAGACCGGTAAACATGCCGGCGAGTGTCTCGACATCAACACCATTGAACGCATTATGGCCAGCAGCACCGATCCAGAAGAGCTGAAAGATCTATGGGTGGGCTGGCGCACGATCGCGCCGCCCATGCGTGACCGCTATTCGCGCTGGGTAGAGCTGGGCAACAAGGGCGCCAAGGAGATGGGCTTCAGCGATCTCGGCGCCATGTGGCGTGCGGGATACGACATGACCCCGGATGAGTTCAGCGCCGACGTTGAGCGGCTGTGGCAGCAGGTGAAGCCACTGTACGATTCGCTGCACGCCTACGTGCGCACGAAGCTCGTTGAAAAGTACGGCCCTACCGCGGTAGATGCGAACGGCATGATTCGCGCTGACCTGCTGGGCAATCCCTGGGCGCAGGAGTGGGGTAACATCTTTCCGCTCGTCGCCCCTGCACAGCAGAAGCAGCCGTACGACATCACAGATTTGTTGAAGGCAAAGAATGTCGATCCCATTGGCATGGTGAAGTACGGCGAAGGCTTCTTTACCTCGATGGGGTTTGCGCCGCTACCCAAGACCTTCTGGGAGCGTTCGTTGTTTGTGAAACCGCGCGATCGCGACGTGGTCTGCCACGCCAGCGCGTGGGACATCGACAACTTCGACGATCTGCGTCTGAAGATGTGCATCCAGGTTCGCGGCGAAGATTTCGTCACCGTGCACCACGAGTTAGGACACAACTTCTACCAGCGCGCCTACGAGAAACAGCCATTTCTCTTCAAGAACGGCGCCAATGACGGGTTCCACGAAGCCATCGGTGACACAATTGCCCTCGCCATCACGCCGGAGTACCTCAACAAAGTTGGGCTGCTGGCAGCGATCCCGCAAACCGACGACACTGGCTACCTGCTTCGCATGGCGCTCGACAAGGTCGCGTTCCTGCCGTTCGGATTGCTGATTGACCAGTGGCGCTGGAAAGTCTTCAGCGGCCAGATCCAGCCGGCCGACTACAACAAAGCCTGGTGGGAGATGCGCGAGAGGTACCAGGGCATCTCGCCTCCGGTGGCGCGCACAGAGGCCGACTTCGATCCCGGTGCGAAGTATCACGTGCCGGCTAACGTGCCGTACACACGCTATTTCCTGGCGCGGATTTTGCAATTCCAGTTCTATCGCGCCATGTGCCGTGAGGCTGGATTCACCGGTCCGCTGTATCGCTGCTCGTTTTACGGCAACAAAGCAGCTGGAGCCAAGCTGAACGCCATGCTGGAGATGGGACAGAGCAAGCCCTGGCCCGACGCCTTATATGTATTGACCGGCGAGCGCCAGACCGACGCGGGCGCCATGATGGAATACTTCGCGCCGCTGAAGCAGTGGCTGGATGAACAGAACAAGGGCAAGCGGGTGCGATGGAAGGCAGCTAGCAATTAGCCACTAGCAACTAGCCGCTGGCAATTAGCAACTAGCCATTCGCAGAAGTCGGAGAGACGGTGGCCGCGACCAAAGCTAAGACCAAAACCCTACCTGACGCCGTGGCTGCGGCGTTCGCGATCATCGGCGAGGAGCTGCCTAGCACCTACCCGAGCCGAAATCCGAAGTGGATCTACTTCCTCAAGCAAGGGCACAAACCCAACGAACCCCTCAGCGGGTGGAACAAGTACCCGTTCGACGATTTTGCTCCCTACGTGGAACAGACGGGAATCGCGACCTCTGCGGCGGTTTACTATCGCCTGCGCAAGGAGTACCAGCAAGGGAACAAAGCCGGGGGTTTTCCGACGCACCCGGTTTCATCTGAACCTGCGGATAAGGAGGTTTTCACCTGGGAGGCAGGATCCCCGGCGGAGCAAAAAGAGCCAAATGTGAGGGCACACACGAAGCGGCCGCCTAATTTTCAGCTCCAATATGACCCCGCCGAGATACCGAAACTCGCTGCGGAATACATGAAAGTCTTTGCAACCGATGACTGTGAAATGGAACAAGCGGGTAGGAGAATCGCGACTGGAGAATTCAGCCGCTCGAATCTAAAGGTCATTTGCCAATGGAAATCAGAGCGCCGACTTGATTTGCTGGACGCCAATACAGACGCCCAAATTGAACGGGCACTCAGACGAGCAGTTAGCGCGAAAGGCGCAAGGGAAGCCGTTGAGTCTTTGACGAGTCTCTCCGGAGTCGCAGTCAGGATGGCATCAGCAGTCCTCACTGCAATAGACTCAGCAAGCTACAGCGTACTTGATTACCGTGCTCTAGAAGCCCTAGGGATAGAAGACGCGCAAAACGCCGACTATAGCGTAGACCTTTATATCTCATATCTTGAAGCTTGTCGGAGCATGGCCAAGAGATATGGAGTAACTATGCGGGACTTCGACCGAGCGAATTGGCAGTGGTCGAAGCGGCAATCAGGTGGCAGTGCTGCGACGTCTAGTTGCTAATTGCTAGTCGCTAGTTGCTTCCTCTAGCTCTGTCCCGAAATCTTCAGCTTCAGGTCTTCCGGGATGCGGTCGCGAATCTCTTCCGGAAGTTTTTCCAATCCACGGCGGGCGCCGAAGAGAGCAGCATCTTTCACTACCAGTGGAGCCGGGGTTGCTACCGCGACCAGCAGCCACAGCAGCATGGACAGCAAAAAGCCGCCGAGCGCTCCGATTTCCAGTAGGAAAGCGTGGCTGGGTTTGAAATGGCGGATCACGCCGTAAGCCAGCAGGAAGACGAACATGGATATCGAAGCGAGCGCCATGAGCCCGATATCGATGCCGCGATGCAGGCGCTGGCGCGACCGGCAGAACTCACACTCGGCCAGGTGCGCCTCGTAGTCACCGCGCATTTCAGGAGCGAGACCAGAGATGTCATAGCGCCACCCGGCAAGGATCTTGCCGATGACGCGGTCGGTACATTGTGTCATCAATCTCGCCGAACCCTGCGCGCCCGTCGAGGGCTCGCCGGGCGGAAGCTACAGTCGGACCGCAGGCAGCGGTTCATGCTGTGCCGCGAGCATCAATCTGTTATGCAACAGGCTGCGCTGCTCGCCCAGGGCACGCTCAGCCGTTGTCCGCGCGATCTCGGGATGATTGTTCTTCTCCGAAAGGTGCGCCAGAATGAGGAACTCGGCACTTCCATCATAGTCGCGGGTAAGGAATTCCGCGAGTTTACTGTTGGAAAGATGGCCGACCTGGCTCATCACCCGCTGCTTGACGCTCCAGGGATAAGGGCCGCCACGCAGCATTTCCAGATCGTGGTTCGACTCGATCATCAGCACATTGCAACCACGCAAGTGATCGCGCACATTCGCCGGCAGATAGCCGAGATCGGTGCAGATGCCGATTTTGATTCCGTCGCACTGGAACGTAAATCCCACGGGGTCCACGGCATCATGCGGGATGGTGAACGGCCTCACCGCGATGTCCCCTACTTCGAAGCCATGGCCTGAGGTGAACAGTTCGAGGCGATCGAAGGAGACGCGTTTTCCGGAGCAGTCCCGGGCAAATTTCTGATAGGCCTGATAGGTGGCGCCCGTGAGGTAAATGGGGACCTTCAGCCGCTTAGCCAGCACCCGCAGTCCGCCGACGTGGTCACTATGCTCATGAGTGATAAGAATGGCGTCGATTGCGGGCGAGTCTTCTCCGCACAACAACATACGGCGCAGAAGTTCGCGGCAGGACAGACCCGCATCCACCAACAACCGGGTGCGGGAACTGGAAACGACGGTGCAGTTGCCTGCGCTTCCACTCGCCAACACCGTGACCGACACAGCCATAGCCGCGAGCATAACTTGAACCCGGAGTTCGCGGTAGTAACAACCTGGTTAACGGCTGTGGAGAACCTGAGTGGATTTTGTGCCGACACTCAAGGCCCACCAAAGTTTGGGCCACAGAGAAATGCACAGCCGGCAGCGTTTTGTGCTTGAGTGTTCGGCGAACTTAGGGCATTCTTTGACGCAATCGAGGCACAGGCTGTTTGCGTGCTGCTCCCCGGTTGACGATGAACCGTTGGGCGATGAAGGTGATCTGAAACGCCGGCAACGGCGTGTCTGGATCTGATTCCGACTGCCACTTCGTACGGCTCGAGGAAAATTTGCCGCCCATCTGGAGCATCGCCACCGGTAAGGCTGATGACCAAGCTTGCGCTGATGCGCGAAGCACGCTCGTGCGAATTGCCCGGGCGCATTTCGCGAGGTTCGACCCGTTTGGGCCGGACTGTACAGCACATGCTGACGATCGTCGCCCTGCTCTGGGCTGAGCACGGGAGCAACGCTTACGTCGCACGACGTTGATGCTGTGCCTTAGCGCGACCCGAGGTGGCTGGCCTCGGGTCGCAAGTCAGGAAAGCAGCTATCAGCTTTCAGCCGTCAGCTTTCAGCACTTCCGAAGCTTGTCATCCGACCGAGGACTTTAGTCCGAGCGGAGCGATCTGCTGTTTTGCCGCCCCGTTCGTAAAATTTTTCTGGACTGAGAATTCCTCTTCGTAATCCACAACCTCACACAGCTTTTCGAACGAAATCTTTCCCCGGCTGGCGCCGAACCTCCTTCGGCATTGCCAGCACCCTCCACCGATGACTAAATTGAATTAGCGAGAGATGGCAACCACCGATTACAGTCTGGAACGCGGCCTGCCGGTCAGCATGGAGGCCGAGCGCTCAATCCTGGGCGCGATTCTGCTCGACAACTCCCTCTACGATCAAGCCGCTGAAAACCTGACGCCAGACGACTTTTCCCTTGACGCGCATCGCCGCGTTTATTCGCGAATGCGCGATTTGCAGGAGTCGGGCCGTCCAGTGGACATGATCACGCTGGTCGAGGAGTTGGACCGCCGCAAAGAAGTGGAAGCCATCGGCGGCGTTGCGTACCTGTCGTCACTGATCGACGGCGTGCCGGACCGGCCGTCGATTGAGCACTACGTACGCATCGTGCGCAACAAGGCGTTGCTGCGCGGCCTCATCAACTTGGCGCAGAACGCCATCGCCGAGGCCATCGAGCACTCCGACGAAGCCGAAGAAGTGCTGGGACGCGCCGAGCAGGCCATCTTCCAGCTTTCGGAGAACCGCATTGGACAGGGATTCATGAACATCCCGTCCATCATCAAAGGCTCGTTCGGCTCCCTGGAGGAGTTGTACGCGCGCGGCCAGGAAATCACCGGACTGGCGACGCACTACACGCAGCTCGACAAGCTGACCAGCGGGCTTCAGCCGTCGGACTTGATCATCATTGCGGCGCGGCCCTCCATGGGCAAGACCGCCCTGGCCATGAATATCGCCGAGAACGCGGCAGTGCTCGACGGCAAAGTAGTTGGCGTGTTCTCGCTGGAAATGTCGCGCGAAGCATTGCTGATGCGCATGCTGGCCTCGCACGCGCAAGTGGACTCCAAGGACTTGCGACAGGGCTTCCTCACCAAGGAGGATATGCGCAAGCTGACCCGCGCCACGGAACAGCTCTCACATTCCAAGTTGTACATCGACGATTCGCCGGGCATTTCCGTCAGCGAGATGCGGGCCAAGGCACGCCGCTTGCGACAGACTGAAGGCCTCGACTTGCTGATCGTGGATTACCTCCAGCTCATGTCGGCGGTACCTATCGGCGGCAAGCGGTTCGAGAACCGGACGCAGGAAGTCTCGGCCATCTCGCGCGGCCTGAAGGCGCTGGCCAAGGAGTTGAAGGTTCCAGTGATTGCACTTTCCCAGCTAAGCCGTGCCCCCGAGAGCCGTGGCGGCGATCATCGTCCGCAACTTTCCGATTTGCGCGAATCGGGCTCCATCGAGCAGGACGCCGACGTGGTCGCCTTCATCTTCCGCGAAGAGGTATACAAGAAAGACGATCCCGACCTGGATGGTATCGCCGAACTCATCGTTGCCAAACAACGCAACGGCCCCACCGACATGATCAAGATGGCGTTCATCAAGCGGTACACGCGGTTCGAGAACCTGGCAAAAGAGGGCGACTACAATCAATAAACTTAAACGTCGGGCGAGGAACTAGGAAGCCGAACAGCGGTGATTACTAAAACTGAGGAACACGACATCAATCGCGGGGGCAAACGCCTTCTTCGAGAAGTGCTAGAGCCGCTCGGGTGGGTCGTCAACGATGTTCAAGAGGACTACGGCATCGACTGTTACGTTCAAGTATTTGATGGAAAATCCCCCACTGGTGCTTGGTTTCATGTTCAACTGAAAAGTTCGGCTTCCTCAAAGTACTCTGCTGATCATGCGTTTATTTCCCAAGAAATTTCCATCGACCATGCTCGGCATTATGCCCTGGAGATGCGCGAACCATTATTGATAATGCACGCCGATATTTGGTCGAAGGCTGTCTACTGGTATGCGCCTCAATTAGACCGTGAGCTAGCGACAGCACTTGAGGAAACTGACGCGAAATCCATAACCCTGAGAATTCCCACGCGCCAACAGCTTCCGGGAGCCGCGCCGGATCTGCTTACCGGCATAGAAAACATTTATCTCTCATTGGCAAACCGAGAACTGACCTCAGCTTCGATACGGTCCTTTGCCGAGTCATTAAAGCACATGCCCGATCAAGAGGCGTTGCACCGAGCGTTTCAGGAGAAAAACGACACGCTTAAGCTTCATAAAATCCGCGATCTTTATCGGGACAAGAAACTTGATCAGGCTCGCCCCCGTGTGGAGGCGGTACTAGCAGACCCCGATTCCACCGTTGAAATAAAGTTCTGGGCTAGGATTCAGCTGCAAAGTATCGACTATACGGAGACTCTTCACGCCGGGAAACCACAGAACGAATTACCAAAAGTTTTCCTAGCACACGCGAAGGCACTTCAAAAATTGACTGAGTCCGGGCCAAATTACCTGAAGTTCTATTCCCTGATTGCGCGACACGCTGCGGAATTGGACATTCTGGTGCATGAGAATTTCGGCCTCTCCATGGCGCTACATCAGCACCTGCAGCACGGCGGCGACCCGATGATGGTCCTCGGTCTCTACGCCCGGCGGTCGGCACTTACGAGGCGCATTGTCTCTAAATACAACCGCTGTGTGCGGCTGGTTCGATATGCGGTTAACTACCCCGATCGTTGGGTACTCGGACGTGCTTTGCCAAACATCGTTAATGCAATGGCACCATATCTTATCACCATGAATTGGGAAAAGAACTTCGAGGCGGAGCGCACGTTCGCTCACTCCGCGCTCGAAATCTGCAAGGTCGCGGCATGGATATGCGGCGAGACGAATGATCCGCAAGGAGTCGAGTTGGCTATTATCAGTGCGATGGCAACAGCTCGATCGATAGACTCTGAGGCGTATCGTTGGGCAATTGAGGTAGCACAACATCTTAGCGGTCCGGAGCTTCGCAAGGATGCTTTTCTTCTGATTGAACGAGCCGTGAAGCGTTGGAAAGGCGAACAGGTCGAGGGGGACTACCGCGGCAATCCTATTTGGCAAACCACTCAGAACATCGCGACCTCACTTGGGATTGATTTAAGCAACGAGAACGATCCCCTGGTCCAGAGCCTAAAGATTGCCGCGAAGGATAACAGCCCAGAGCGGGTTCTTGCTAGGTGCGAACACCTGCTAGTTAGTCTAGGAGCTACCGGCCCAAACGCACGGTTGATACAACGTCTTTTCAATATCGGCACAGCGTCCTCGAAGGTCGTGCATTGCACGCTTCACAATCACCATATTGAGGGAAGGGAGCTTGACACGGCATACGAAGAATTCAAACGAGTGCACTGCGACTCCTGTCCGGAAAGAAGCCTCGACCTGAGGGGTGGCGCTACACAGACGAAGTAAGACTAGCGCTTGAGGCTCACCACTACAAATTCGTGGCGCGTCTAGCAGGTACACCGCACGGCATCAGGTACACCAACGAGGATTGACTGACTGCCGGAGATGAATGGTGCCTTCCCACTCAACCTGCGCTAAGTGCCGTTCAGCGCCCGGACTCGTGTGTTTGTTGGGTTACCAGCGACCAAGCCCCACGCACCTCTGTATGATTTTTACAGATGCGACAAGCTTACCGCCGCTGGATGCACGACTGGGAAGACCGAATGACCACGCGCGACAACAATCGCGTGGTGCGTCCGTTCGAATGGGGTACGGAATGGGCCAAGTGGCCGACCCTGGAGAACTTTCCGCCGCCGCAGGACCAGAGCGACAAAGCCGCGATGCTGGCCTACTGGTCGGGAGCCAACGACCACATCGTTGCCAACAGCGACCAGTTCTACGCTTACAAGGTTCCATCGGATTTTCGGCTCGAAAAGCGCAAGGTCGAGCTCTTCCACACCGGGAGCGACGCTCCCAAGAAGCAGCCGAAAGACGAGCTGGGCACGTTCCTGCGCTTTACATCTCCGGTGGAGTCGCCGTATCCCGAAAACAATTGCATGAATGCGCGCTGGTTTCCGGCGCGCGGGCGGCGCGCGGTGATCGTCATTCCGCAGTGGAACGCCGACGGGGTCAGCCAGAACGCGCTGTGCCGCATCTTCAATTTGCTGGGCATTTCGGCGTTGCGCATGAGCATGCCGTACCACGACATTCGCCGCCCGGCGGGGATCACGCGCGCAGACTATGCGGTTTCGGCCAACATCGGGCGCACGATTGATGCCACGCGGCAAGGCATCATTGACATTCGTTGCTGCCTCGACTGGCTGCAACAGCGCGGCTATACGCGACTCGGCCTGGTGGGAACCAGCCTGGGTTCCTGTTACGCATTTATTGCGGCAGCCCACGATCAGCGCATCAGCGTGAATGTTTTTAATCATGCTTCGACGTCGTTCGGCGACGTGACCTGGACTGGACAATCGACGCGTCACATTCGGCAGGGTATCGAGAAGGTATTGACGCAAGACGAATTGCGACAGGTATGGCTGTCAATCAGCCCGATTGTGTACTTCGACAAGTTTGAGCGCTGGCCGAAGAAGTCGCTCATGATCTATGGCCGCTACGATCTGACGTTCCTGCCGGAATTCTCTGCCCAAGCGGCGGGCGAATTTTTGCGCCGCGGGCTCGACACCACCATCAAGGCCCTGCCGTGCGGACACTACTCCCTCGGCGAGACGCCCTACAAGTACATGGACGCGTGGCACATTTCGCGGTTCTTGGCGAAGGCCTTTGCGGCGTAGGGTGAAATGGAGGAGCAGTGCTTCAAGCGGTGGCGCACCGTCCGAGAGTGCGTGCCGCTGTTTAAGGTGGAGCACCGCTCAGCGGTGCACTAAAGGGACTGAGCGCTCAGAGCGGGATTTAGTCTCTGGTGTTACTGGCTGCGCTGCTCGCGAAAGAAGTACCGCATGTCGAGCCCGACGGGTTCCCCGCCCACTTGCCGCAGCAAGGTTGTGACCTGCCCACGATGATAGCTGCCGTGATTCACCACATGTTGCAGCAACTGCGCCAGCGGTCCGGATTGCGGGTTTCCGCTCAGATCGCTGAAGTTATGCGTGGCCTGCAGGGCCGCATCATCGACTCCGCGAAGAAACTCCTGCCGGTCCTGGTCGATAGAGTTTGCGAACGACTTCAAGGCCGCTACCGTCTTCAGTTCCTCTGCCGGCGGCGTTCCTGGCGGCACAAGCGCATTCCAGATTGCACTCGACGCAGTCGGGTCCGGAACGTCCGTGCGCGGCGATGCGCCCTTCCATCGCTTCAGCCAAATCCATTCCGCAAACAGAATGTGGAACACCGTTTCCCGGATCGAGGGAAAGCTGCTTTGTATTTCCTTGGTGAACTGTTCTTCGCTCAGCTTCCCCAGCGTGGAAAACATGCGCTGGTTGGCCCAGCGGTTGTAGGCGTACAGCGTTTCTATGTCGGTGATGTTCATCGCTTCAGCAATCGGAGGCTAGCCTACCTTCCGTCCAGACTCCTCACTCGCCCCCATGGTGCATGGGTTCTTCGGAAGCTGCCGCCACCGCGCCGCCCTCACTGAAACTGGCGATGTAGGCACTACGCCGTCCATGCGTGCTCCAGTGAGAGCCCAGTCCATCGCCTTCGAACTCGTCGGTCAGCGCGACCGCCGACGTCGCATGTTCCACCTTGGTCAGCGGAGGATAGTAGTTGCTCTCATTGCCGCAGATATGATCGTGGTGATTCAGCGGCCGGGTCACGATGGTCGCCAGATGTCCGGCGTGCAGCACGGCATGTCCGTTCTGCGGATCGTCAGGCATATCCAGAATAACCGGCACATATTCCACGCGAGCAACATGGTCCAGCAGTTCGCCGCCTTGATGTTTCGCGAGAGCGATCAGCGCCTGCCGTTGCTCGGCGTTGGCCGCATTGTCCACCATCAGCACAGCCTGCGCAGGATAAGGCTCGCCGTAGGGATCGCCCAGCGTCGCCCGGGCGCGCACGGCGGCGGCCACTGTCAGGCCGTCGAGCTTCACCCCATTCCACGAACCTCCCTCAACGTGCCACGCCAGCAGCGCCAGGTTGCCGGTGAGTCCGGCTTCCCCGTTGGCAAAACATTGCGCGACGTAAACATCGGTGGAGCGCGACTCGATATAATCGCCGCGAATTTGTTGGGCCTCAAGCGAGGCTGATAAAACCAGAAATGCAGCTGCGAGCAGAATGACTTTTCGCATGGGTGTGGGACTCCTCAACCCCGGTTGCTCATATTTTAGATGAAACAGCAACCGCGAGGGCTCGAAACTCTGCAGCAGACTTGCGCGGCAGCCACGCAACTCCGCGGTTCGAGCTTTATCCTGCGAGGTCAAACGTCCGCCTCCGCTCCGGATACTGATTTTGAAATCTCATCGGGATGGGGGCCAATCAATGCAACGCGGCCTTACCGCGCGATAGTGGTAGCCGAAAGCAAAATCTCGCAGTCCTGACGGGCCGGGCTCTGCGCCGCGCTTGGCTTGTCCGATCCGGAGCCCGGCGGGTTTTTGTCCACCACAACCACCACGTTTACAAACCCTTCATCCGTGGTCCAGGCTTTCGCCAGGGAAGTGCTTGCGCGGCCCGAGAAGGCAGTCATCAGTTCGCGGGAAGAACCTGCCATACCCGCGCACTCGTAGAGCCGGGTCGGCTCGCCGGGTCCCGCGGTCAAGCCCTCTTTCTGCAGAATGTTTTCCGCGCGCCGTAAACCGTGTTCTTTGCTGGCCTGCTCCCCGTCCTCCTGCGGGTCGAAGAAGGAGAATACAAACGCCCCGCGGTTGTGGTCATTTTGAATGTAGCCCCGCGTCCACACCGCGTCCGGATCCTGGGACTTCCATGGCTGCCACTCTGACGGATAACAAAGGGCGATGTTAAGGTCGGGAAACGCGCCCGGTTTAACTTTTTCGTGCTTCAGGGTGATGGGTTCCGTCGTATCCGCAAGTTCGCCATCTACGTAGAACTCAGCGCGATAATCCCCACGCTGCAAACAAATTCGTGCATCGCTGGCTCGCAGGACAGAGTAAAAAACCTTGGCGAAGCCCAGGCCATAAAACGCCGGAGTCACCCGCTCCGAGATCGCGGGCAGCACTCGCCAGGCGTCCCATTCCTTGTCCCGGGCATACCAAAGGATCACCAGACTGTCCTGCGTTTTGGCGGCAGGGTCTTGCGGAAGGTTTTCCACGTTGCCACTCCATCCCAACCCCCCGGAAGATCCCCACAGTTTGAGGCCAGTGAGCTGGATGCCCGAGTTGGCCCGCGTCCGTCCTTTTGCTGCCGGCCAGGCCGCCGCCACCATTTCGGACTTCAACTTGGGCAGATTAGCTTTTTCGAACTTATTGCAGTACGCCTCGTCGTTCAATCCGCGGCAGTATCGCTTCAGCACCTCCAAGTCGGTAATGGCCCCACCAATCATTGCCACGTCATTGCTTACAAATGGTTTGCCCTGCTCACCCATCGCAATGGTTTGCCGGTAGGTTTCCAGGGCTTCCTGTTCTCTGCGTTCGGCCATCTCAGCCAGGCCCCGATTGAAGTACGCCATGGGATCATCGGGCCGAAGGGCGATGGCGTCCTTGGTCCCTTGCTCGCCTGTTGTTACTGGTTTCCAGTCGCGTTTGACCAATCCGTACGCATAGGTGTCGAATCCATAATCGCCCACCAGGTCCGCGGGTGGGGCGAATCCCTGTTCCTTCAGCAGGCCTATGGCTTGGCTTTCGGCTTGGGATACTGTTCCCAGGGAATCTTTAGAGATCATGCTGACATATGCGCCCTCGTTCAGTTGCGGCGTATTCGCGCCATTTGTGGCGCGCGCAAAGTACAACTTGGCAACAGCAAAAGTGGGGCGAATCTCGGCGGCGCAGCCGAATTCCCTGGCCGCTTGTTTCGACGCCTCCCGGTCGTCCGCTGAGCCTTGGTACAACACCCAGCCGGCGGCAAAATGCTCGGCAGCCAGCTCGATCAGGTTATCGTCGGCGATGCCCGGTATACGGCACTCAGCACTCGCCTTTCGCAGCTCAATCGGTTTACCTTCGAACTCAACGAACAAACCGCGTAGGACGCCGACCGCCACCAGACCACAAGCAAATAGCACCAGGATAAAGGCAGCGCTGGTGCGGCCCATCCCGAGCGCCTGCCCCAAAAGGTATAGGGCGATGGCAAACAGCGTTAGCAGCGACAGAAAGGCGGTCGCCTCTCGTTGATAGCCCAGGCTCATCTCATTATTGGCGCTCCAACGGGCCACTTCTTTTGCCGGATCGTGATAGCTCTGAGTAATCACCAGCTTTCTAGGAAAATGCATGTCCTGCTCTGGACCCAGATCGCCGGTCATGAGCTTGTGGGCTTCTGGCTCTTTCTGCTCGAAATTCTCCAGGGTTTCACGCCGCCGATTCAGCTGGTCCGTCGCATCCTTCTTATTCAGCAAAGCGGGGTCTTCCGTGGCCAGTTGCAAGCTCTGCCGGGCCGCTTCGTAGCGAAGGTGATAGTCTTCGGCAGTTGCCATCCGGCCAACCGTCTTGTTCCACATCGTTGTCAGCAGGGAGTTCATGCGAAACAGCTCCGCTTGGTTATCCAATGCATCGCTGATCGCCTTGGATGAGGCTACCGCGGCCCGGCTATAGAAGAATCCGCTGAGCGCACTGAGGACGGCGCTGACGGCAATCATGCAGATCACGAATCGCCCGAACTTATGGGCCACAGGCGCGAAATGCAGACGCATGCCCGCAAATAGAGCCGGATCAACTTCGGCGGGGTGCACGGGTTCATCCTCCCCGTCTTCCCCACGCTCGTCCTCGATCGGCTGGGCCAAGCCCGCCGCTTCCGCGCGGCTTGAGGTTGGTTCCCCTTCGGGGTTGGCTGCGAAGTGAAATTTCTCCGCGAGAGGTGCGCCGAACACCGCCAGAACTCCAAACCCAACCGAGAACGCCAGGAAGTCTTTCCACGAATTGCGATCGGCCCACACAGCGAAAACCAGGCCTGCTCCGGCAAGCAAGCCTCCAATCCACCACAGACCTGTCTCCCACCGCGGTCGGTTGCTATTCAGTTGCGCGAAGGTGAGAAGCGCCAGCGCCAGCACAAACAGCACAACCGCCTTAGCCAGTCGAATGACCCTCGTTTGCCCCTGGCTCACATCGCCCTTCAGCTTTTGCCATATGTCAGGGAGACTGTCCTTCGCCGCCGGAACGTCCCATACCGTGTCAAAGCCTAGATTCCGCAACCAGTCCGCAGTTTGCTCGGCAATTGGAGCCTCCAGATCGGAGTTGGGGGGAACGCCAACATCGAAGTAATTTAGATATGGGGCAAGAGAGCGGACGTGAGCCAGTTCTTCCTCGGCTTGCAACTTCTTCGCCGCGGCTTGCCGCCGGTCTACTGCCGCCAGCTTTCGGGCTTCTCCCTCGCTGCTGTTGGCAAGGTCCTGATGCGTCTTTGCGCTGTTCTCATAGCGGGTGCGACTGCTGGCGAGGCTAAGCAGCTCTTGCCGGTGTACCAGCTCCAGCATCTGCCCCTGCTGCAACCTTCGCTCATACTTTAGGGTGTCTTGCTCAGCCCGGGCCGCGCGATACGCCGTGACCGCGCCCAGAATGGCTACAAGGGCCATGAACATCGCAATCCTGGTCGACATCAGCTTGTCTTCGTGGTTCTTAGCTTCGCTGTGTGTGGCTTCTTTGGATTGGCGTTGCTTAAGGTGGGCGTCGGTAACCTGTTGTTCTTCCACGGGCGCAACTCCGGTAAGGGATGGCTAATCCACTTCCTGTCTACGAATAACCACCGGGGTGATGTAGGGGAGTGAGTTGCAGAAATATAGCACAGCCATCAGCCCGGCGCTAACGATTAATTGCACGCTCGTCCGACCTCGCGTGTCCGTTTAGCGTGCCGAAACGCGCTTAGTGTCGCTTGAAAAATCCGGGTGTTTTGGACTTCAACTTACCTAGCATGGTTGTGGGTTCCTGTTTGGCCCCGCAACTCGGACAGAAGTTCACCGGCACAGTAAAAACATGCCCGCACACTTTGCACGCCGACGAGGTAACAAACGGCTCTGCAGCCGATTCCACATGAACCTCGCGACCGCACGCCGGGCAGAATCGCAATTTGGCGTTCACCTCAGCACCGCACTGACAGGTCACACGAATTCCGCCTTCGTGGATACCGAGGGCGTCGCGCTCGTACTCCCCATGCAGAATTTTTTTGTAATCGGCGGACTCGCTGTACTCACGAACCTGCTTCAGCCGGGCCGGTACGAAAGGATGAGTGTTCTCCGCATTATTCAGCACGGACACAAGCGCGACGAATTTACTGACCTCCTTGTCCGCCTCCGACTGTGCGATCGCCGACTCAATGTCAAACTCGTCTTCAAAGCCGGCTACCTTGCCGGCCAGTTTTCCAAGCGCTGTCAAAGCAGGTTGAGACGCCTGCAGGCACAGTAGGCCTGCACGGTCGCAGGTCAGTTCCGCCCGCCGGTACCATTCCCAGAACGCCAGCAGCAAGGGAACACGAATCAGGTCGATGCCGGGAATTGGGATGAAAGACGCATATTGAATGAGGATGTCTCCCAGCTGACGGTAAAGACCATGGCCGCACTTAATATGTCCCAGTTCGTGGCCGATCACAAAGCTCAGCTCGTCAGCCGTCATCGCCTCGATAAGAGAGGAATGCAGCACAAGACAGGTGCGGCGATGGCCCGATGTGTAGGCGTTCATAAATGGGTTGTTGGTGACATACACATCCGGAAGCGGGCAGGAAAGAATCTCGCAACAACGCGTCACCAGTTTGTGGAGCGACGCAAAGCAGTGCTCGTTGGCGCGAATCATCTGCTGGTTGTTCTCGACAAAAATTACTCCTTCCGTAATATTTTTCTGCAGATAGGTAAGCAGTGTCGGCGCACCCGGCACGTGGCTCAAAGCGGCCAGCGCTTCCTGGTCTCCGGGATAAACGAACGACGTGTAGGAAATATCGGGCAATAATATGTGGTCGGGAGAGAAGACACGGCAGTGTTGGATTTCTTCGGAGCGCGTTGACATTCGCGGGATTATAGCAGTGGGTTGGAAGAAAACGACGGTAAGAAAGTAGCCTACGGAAGAAGTTACAAAATCGGGTACGGTGTGGCGGATTCCGGTTGCTGGCGGGATAGGTCGAGAGGGTTTTGGCTAAGTGCCAATTGCTAAATGCCAAGAGCTAGTTGCTAACCGCTGTTGGCTTCTCCTGAGCCAGCGACGATTCCTTCGGAACGTCAGTGACGCCAGAAACTAAACGAGTTACATCTTTAGTCTCTGGAGAGCGATGGGCAGCCTTATCGTGAACTTCGTACCCTTCCCCACTTCGCTGGCCGCATCAATCCGCCCGCCGTGGGACTCCACAATGCGGCGCGCCAGTGAGAGTCCCAATCCTGTGCCGTGCCCTTTAGTAGTGAAGAACGGCCGGAAGATATTAGGCAGGATTTCGGAAGGTATGCCCTTGCCTTCGTCGGCCACGACGATGCGCACAGCATCCTCATCGTCCTGGTCCAGCGAGACGCGGATGGTACCCGGTTTGTCCATGGATTGAATCGCGTTAAGCAGCAAATTCAGCAGGACCTGGTTGATCTGATTGGGATCGTGCTCTACGGGCGGAATGGTTTCGATGATCTCCAGCTCAACCATGATGCGCTTGGTAATAGCCTGCTGGCGCGCGAACATCACGGCGTGCTCCGCAGTCGCGCAAATATCGCTTACCCGAAGCTGCGGCGGCTTGGGACGCGCGGTATCCAATAGTTCGGTGAGGATGCGGTTGATCTGCAGCGCCTCTTCCTTGGCATCCTTAATTACGGAACGCGCGGCGCTGTTGGGTGGCAGATCGCGGCCTACGATCTCGATGACGCCAGCTATGCCTGCCAATGGATTGCGAATTTCATGTGCCAACCCGGTGGCCAGTTCGCCCAGGGTGGCGAAGTGCTCAGCGCGCGACATCTGCGTCTGATGCAGACGTTGGATTTCCTCGCGGCTGGCTTTGAGCTGCGCCACCATGTCGTTGAAGTCGCGGCCGAGGTCGCCAATTTCGTCATTGCGATTGGCGAAGCTGACGCTGGCGTCCATGTCGCCCAGGCGTACTCGCGAGATTTTGTCTTGCAATTCGAGCATGGGACGGCGAACTGAAACCGCCAGCACCATGATGACGGCCGCGCAAATTAGAAATGCGCCAGCGGTCGCGATAGTGATGACAACATGCCGTTGTCCCTCTGCGAGTGAAAGTGACACCAGCACGAAGAGCAGCAGCCCGTTCAGCAGGATAGCGGCTACCGGCAGGACGGCCTTGAGCGCCCAGTTGATGTGCCGTTTGCGCACGGCCGGGGTCGCCTCAACTGTGGCGCCAGCAGACGCAGCCAGCTCTACATCAGAAATTCGGATTGGCGATGATGCTGTCATAACTGCGCTGCTGCCTGCTCCCTGGCCCCAACCAGGTTAAGAATTTAGGGCCGGCGTCACGGAGCTGATTCTTTGGGGCCTTCTTTCCTCAGGTCCGCGGCGTCCAGCCCTGTTCCTCATGCGTACGCGTGTAAGCCGGGAAGCAGATACGTGACGCCGAGGAAAGTGAAGACCACGACCGCGAAACCCAGAATGGCGAAGTACGCGGCCCTACGTCCGCGCCATCCGCGCGTGACGCGCATGTGCAGATAACCTGCATAGACCAGCCAGGTGATGGCGGCCCAGGTTTCCTTCGGGTCCCAACTCCAGTACGAACCCCAGGTGCGGTTCGCCCAATAGGCTCCGGCGGCGATCATGCCGGTCAGCAAAGGGAAAGCTATGCAGATGGTCTTGTAGGTGACGCGATCGAGCGTCTCTGCCGGAGGCAACATGTTCTCCAGATCGCCACGTCTCCACAACAGCATCAGGTACAGCAGGGAACCAAAAATACCCGTCACCATGCCTCCAAGTAAAAAGGGGCTGGCAGCCAGAGCGGTCGGGAAGAGCCCATCCTGGTCGGGTGACGGGTAGCTGGCGTCGCGCACTCGTAGAACGAATGCCGCCAGGACAACAATCTGCAACAGAATGCTGATGAATACCGCTTTGTTGGCGAAGCCGAAGTACGAGTCATCATGTTTCACCCGCGCCACGATGTACAGCGCCAACGGCACAGTCGCGCCCAGAGCAGCCATGACGAACAGCCATCCGAGATCGGGTACCGTCACGAAAAGCCGCAATCCTCTGCCCAGGAAGATGTCGGTTTTACTGTTTGCATCCCATCCCGTAACTGAGAGGCCGCCCCAACGCTCAAAGCGAGTAGCGACGATAGCGACATAAATCGCACCTACGAATCCGCTGCTCCAGGCAAGAAAAGTCTCCGACTGAAGGTCGTCCTGGATAAGGAACATCATGGCCAGCGCGAAGCTCACCGCGCAGGCCGCGTAGCTCAACATCGCCAGGGTGACGTGCACATGTAACCAGGTGGATTGCAGCGCCGGAACAAGGGGTCTTACGTCCGACGGCAACAGCTGCATCAGAATGACACACACCACCGCAAGTGGCATGGTGATACTGCCGATGATCTTCACTCCAAATTTCTTCTCGGTCACCAGGGTCAGGGCGGCTACGGTCCACACGAAGCTCAGCAGCATTTCATAGATGCTGGCAAAAGGAGGCCGGCCGGACAGATACCAGCGATGCGCGACTGCCAGGGTGTTAGCTACCAGCCCGATCACCGTGGCAGTCGAAGCAAACTTCACGTAGCGCGGAATTCCGGTTACCCCGAATCCCATGTAAAGCGCGCCCGCACCTGCGTAGAAAATCAGCGCCACGTACAAGAGATTGCTCTCGCTATAGAGGCTGCCGCTCGATTTCGCTGCACCCAGTAAGGCGACGATCAGCAGAAACATCACCGACAGCCCTACCATGACCAGCAAGGCGTTTCCTCCGGTCGCGGCCGGTGGTTCCATTTGTACGACTCGTGCTCGGGTAGACATCTTTCTTCCTCCGTCTTTCCTCCCGACCTGCGCAACAGCGGCGCGCCGGGGACCCAATTCCTATTTCGTGCCAGCCAGCGTCAGCTCCGGCTGTTCCTTGCGCCCGGAGCGCGATGAGACTGAAGCAGCGTCCAGCTCAGTTCGAATTTCGTCGACAAGATCTTTGAATTTCTGCTCGAAACGATCTTTGTTTTTGTTGGCCTGACCGCCGACCCACAGCACCAGCTTGCCTCTCGCGTCGGGAACTGCCGCAATCCAGATACGCATGTGCACCATGTAGAAGGCAACGCCCAGTCCGAGGCCCATCAGCAGGCAGCCGGCCCACACCAGCCACTGTCCGGGCTCGTGCGAAACTTCAAGCCCAGTAACCGGGACCCATGCAATGTCCTTGGCCGAGGTCGGATTCTTGAACTGATATTTCAGGCTCTCTCCCCCCACGATGGCGTTCTGCGCCGGCAGCAGCCAAACTTTGGTTACAACGGCAGTGGTGCGGTCTTTTACTTCCAGACCGAAGGCTACATTCTCGATGTCGTCAGACTTCTTGAAGACCTGGCCGTCGCGCACGAAGGCGTCGGGAATGTAGTCGACCAGGGCAACGGTGGTGTCGTTGTCGAGAGCAACAGGATTGTTCATTCGTAGTGAGAGTGGTGTTGCCGTGCCGTCTTTTCCAACGAACGCGATGTTCAGCGAGTCTACGGTGTGGCTATCGATCCAATAGCTGGACTGGTAGAAGCGCAGTCCCTTATAAACCAGCGGATCGTTGACTACGATTTCTTTAGAACTGACTTCTTGACCGTCCTGCACGATCGCCAGCTTCGACCACCACTTCTTCGGCGAACCGTCCGCGTAGTTTTCCTGCCCCGCGGAATAGCACTTCACTCCGAACGGAAGCTGTTTCTTGCCACCGGTACGCAGCTCGATGACATTGTCCGTCTGCCCCTTGTGTAGTGCGATGAAGCCGCTGTATCCGAAAACGCCGTCGATAATGCCACCGGCGAAAATCAGAAGCAGGCTGGCATGGACCAGATACACCGCCATCACCGAAAAACGATGGCGCTCAGAATAGAGCGCGGGCTCTCTTTGGTCTGCGATGCGATCCACCGGCCAGTGCAACTTCTTCATGGCGCGCTCGGCAGCATTCAACCCGGCCTCTGCGTTGTTGATTGGCAGCTCCACTTTGTTGGGAAGGGCCGAACGGAAATGCGAATCAGTCTTGCGGTAGGGCCGCGCGTAGAAACGCCATGCGTTGGGGAAGCGGTCAATTGATACCAGGACAATGCTTAGGCTCACCAACCCCAGCAAAGTCAGAAACCACCATGAATGAAATACATCGGTGAGCATCGCGCGATCAAGAAAACTCAGCATTGCGGGCGAATAAGCTTGCGTCAGCTTGTCCGGGTCGGTCGCGGGACGCTGCAATATGAAAGTCCCCAGCGCCGAGGCGATGACGACCAGGATCAGCAAAACGATTCCGGTACGCAGATTCGAGAATGTTCTATGAATGCGGTTTGGTATGGTTGTTACGCTGAAGGCCATGCAGGCTCCTTCCGGTGCAACCTTAGAAATGCACGTAGGAAGCCACAAGCCGGCGATCAGCTAAGTCATTTCCCATTGCGCGGTTGCAGAAGCGGCGGTGACGGTTCTCCGCCTTATTGCTGAGGCATATCACCCATGTCTGTGATGAAAGCGCGCATTGTTTTGCCATCATTTTCAGCACCTCCGACCACTCCGGAACTGGGGCATTTCACGTTCGAATGCGAAGGAAGACCCATTTTGGCAGCGGATCCAGCTTTTTTTGCTCGGCATGAGGCAGATTTCCGGGTAGCTTAATTACCTACGAAACAATGACTTACACTGGCAGGCTTACCTTCCGGGTGACCCTGTCGACAGTGCGGTAACCGACGTGCACCAGTAGGTACGTTTCGGCTGGAGGTAGTTGTGAAGGCAGTACGGTTGATTTTGGGATTGGGTCTAATTTTGAGCGCCAGCTTCATCGGTGCAGCCACCCACCCGGTGCCTCTCGACAAGAACACGGATTCAGCCAAGTGTATCGAGTGTCATGAGGACAAGGCCAAGGGCAAGAATGTTCACTCGGCAATTGCGATGGGCTGCACCAGTTGTCATGAAATCCGGGTGAACAAAGATGTCACCCGCGTGAAGCTGATCACCACCACGCCGTACGCGCTTTGCCTCACCTGCCACGCCGACAAAAACGCCGCCACGCTCAAGGGCACCGTCCATCCTCCCGCCGTGCGCGACTGCCTTAAGTGCCACGATCCACATCAGTCCGACAATAAGTTTCAGTTGCTGAAGCCTACCTCTGGTGCGAAAAAAGAGAATCTTTGCCTGAGTTGCCACAACCAGGGCGTCGACGTTCCTGCGACCGGCAGCCGCCACGCCGCCTTGGACGTGGGCTGCGAAACTTGCCACGTCACTCACAAGACTGGCGAAAAGGGGAAGATCGAGTTCGACTATCACCTGACCAAAGCTCCTCCGGCGCTCTGTATCGACTGCCACGATCCTAAGGACGCCAGTCTGATCAAAGCCCACCAGGGACAGCCTTTTGGCAGCGCGAACTGCGTGCAGTGTCATGATCCCCATCAGTCCAACCAGCCAAAGTTGATGCAGAAATTCACGCATCCGCCATTCGCCGACAAACAATGTGACACCTGCCATGCTCCGGCGAAGGATGGCAAGGTCGTGCTGACACAGTCTGACTCCAAGGCACTCTGCGTAACCTGCCACAGCGAGCAGGCGGAGAAGATCGAGAAGGCGCCGGTGCAGCATCCCGGCGCGCAAGGCGAATGTATCGCCTGCCACAATCCGCATGCCGGCAAGACCCCGGGCTTCATCCAACCGGATCCGGTCAACGCTTGCCTGGCTTGCCATTCCGATCAAGCCGAACAAGAGAAGAAGGCACATCTCCATCAGCCAGCGTTTACGCAGGGCTGCGCGACCTGTCACGAGCCCCACGGCGGAGACAACAATCATCTCCTGCGGGTAAAGGAAACGAACCCGCTGTGCCTCGAATGCCATGGTCCCGACCGGGCACCGGAGAAACTGGAAGCCGAGCACATGTACACGATTTTCAACGGCAAGGTGAAATTGCCGGATGACTATTTCAAGAAGACTCCAGTGCTGCCGCTGAAATACGGAATGGGTCATCCGACGGATCAACACCCGGTGTCAGGTCCATCGGAGCCAGGCAATCCGGCCTCGCCTCCGATGACCTGTTTGACTTGTCATCAACCGCACTCTTCGCAGCAGGCGAATCTGCTGGTGAAAGACCAGGCGGCCAACATGGCTTTTTGCAACACCTGCCACAAAGGTAAATTGTCGTTACCGAAGTAGTTTTTGAAATGGAGAAGTAAGCATGTTTGCGTATCGTCGAAATCTGGCTCGAACAGCGAAGGCCCTGGCCGTGACGATTGCCCTGCTGGGTCTGCTGAGCGCCCTACCCAATGCCGCCTATGCGCAGAAAAACAAGACCGCGGCCCCGGCGCAGGCTACGACGGCAAAGCCGGATGACAAGAGGGTTGCCTTCGACTTGAGCAAGATCGTGTGGCCCAGTCCGCCGGAGATTGCGCGTATTCAGTGGAAGAGTCAGTTCACCGGCCAGAAGATCGACCCCGCAGCCTACAAGAAAGGCGCCAACACTAAGCAGAAACAGAAGTGGATGGACCGCCTCGCCGGAACCAAAACGCAAGCTGAACAGCAACTCGATATCCCGTTTCAGCTTCTGCGTCCTTTTGGTATTGCTGTGGATTCCAAAGGCAAGATTTACGTTGCCGACCAATCTGTGGGCGCGATCTTTATTTTCAACACCGAGAATAACGACGTTCAGATGATCCGCAATAAGCACGAAGCCAGCTTCGGCTTAATCTACGGCCTGGCAATCGACGACAACGACCGGCTGTTCGTGACCGACTTGCAGATGCGTCACGTTGCCGTCTTCGACGCCAACCACAAGGAAGAAACCAGCTTTGGTTCTGGTGTCCTGGGGCGGCCGGGAGGCATCGCCATCGATACCGAAAACCGCTTCCTGTACGTGGTCGACACCGAGAATGACGTGGTCGCAGTCTTCGATGCGGATAGTTTCAAGCTGTTGCGCAAGATTGGCACTCCCGGAAAGAAGCATACGCTGACCGCGCCGGGAACATTTTCGCTTCCCTCAAACGTCGCGGTCGACAAAGACGGAAATGTCTTCGTCACGGACACTTTTAACGACCGGGTCGAGATCTTCGATGCCGAAGGAAACTTCATCAGCACATTCGGCAAGAACGGTGATGGTCCCGGCTCCTTTGAACGCCCCAAGGGCATTGCCATCGATCCCGACGGCCACATCTGGGTCGTCGACAGCGCGCAGGACCGAGTCCAGGTATTCGACCAAAGCGGCCGGCTTCTTATCTACTTCGGAGAACATGGAGAATGGCCAGGTATGTTCATGCAGGCCAATGACATAGCCATTGATAAGCAGAATCGTGTCTTCGTCTCCGAGCAGTATCTCGGCCGGGTGCAAAGGTTCCGCTATGTGACCGATGCCGAAGCCGACGAGAAACGCAAGGAGAAAGAGCTACTAACTGGAAGTGCAGACGCCTCTACCCAAGCTCCCAAGAAGGATGCCGTGCCGGTCGCGGCCAACAGCGCGGCTCCCGCGACGGCGAAAGAGACGACCGCTGCCGCGCCGGGTACAAAGGCACCTCCCGCTTCGGCGAAGCCTGCCATCAAGCCCTGAATAAGAGCACTTTCCGGATTGCTGCACCCGCTCGTACGGGTAGTGCGGGCCTTCAGGTCCGCGTATGGGCAGGAAGAAAAATCCCATAAGCCGCTGAGGTCGACGACCTCAGCGGCTTATGCAGAGTGTTTGGCCGTGGCGAAACGCGGTGCTTCATGAAGCGGTGGGCTATCACCAGTCGCCGCAGGGCGGCTAGTTAATGCGTTGTTCCACGGGCTGGCCGACTATCAAAGTTCGTAACAGACCTAAAGGTCCCCACTACCCGAACGTTACTTTCTCAGCAGCTTTTCATGTGATCGGCTGACAGAAACGGCGAGCGAAAAGCGAGAGGCGAATAGCGGCCTCTATCACATGCCTTCGTAGTTGGGGCCGCCACCGCCCTCAGGTGGCACCCAGGTAATGATTTCGTACGGGTCCATGATGTCGCAGGTCTTGCAATGCACGCAGTTCGAGGCGTTCAGATGGATTTGCAGTCCGCTAGGCGTATCCGGCGCCTCGACCATCTCGTAGACACTGGCCGGACAGAAATTCTTGCAAGGATTACCGTACTCTTTGACGCAGCGTTCATTGCATATGTCGGTGTCGTGGATCACCAAGTGCGCCGGCTGGTTCTCTTCATGCTTGGTACCGGAGTGATACACGTCAGTCAGTTTGTCGAAGGTGAGCTTGCCGTCTCCCTTGGCGGGGCCGATGATGCCCGCCTCGGGCCCGCCATCGGCGGGAAGGCTCCGCAAACGCTCCATGCGGCGATGTCCTGCTTCATTCGCATAGTGCGCATGCAGACCGCGTCCACCAGTGAACTGCTGGATACCGGCGTGGAACATGCCGGACAGGAAGCCGCTTTCGAAGCCCTGATGGAAGTTGCGCACCGGCCACAGTTCGGTCTTGATCCAGCTCTTTTCCACGCGATCCTGGAATTTTTCCAGCATGTCCAGAGAGAAATCATTGCTCGCCATCGCCTCAAAGGCAGTTTCGGCAGCCAGCATCCCGCTCTTAATTGCGAGATGAATTCCCTTCAGCCTCTGCGAATTCAAGAAGCCGGCAGAGTCGCCCAGAACCATCCATCCATCGCCAGCCAGAGGAGGAATACACCACCATCCTCCGTAAGGCAGCGACTTGGCGCCGTAACGGACCATTTTGCCGCCTTCCAACAGCTTGGTGATGAAGGGATGCTTCTTAAACTCCTGAAGTACGCGGTGGGGATCGAGGCGAGGATCGCTATAGTCGAGTCCGGTGACGAAGCCGAGCGAGACTAGGTTGTCTTTGGAGCCGTAAATCCATGCGCCTCCGTACTCACGGAAGGTGAGCGGGTAGCCCATGGTGTAAATCACTTCTCCCGGAGCAACGCGCCCCTCGGGCAGCTCCCACAGTTCTTTGACCCCGACGCCGTAGGTTTGCGGATTGCGCTCATGATCGAGTTGGAAGCGACCGATGAGTTGCTTGGTCAGCGATCCCCGGGTGCCTTCGGCGAGAATCACCAGCTTGGCCTTTAAGTCGTAGCCAGGCTCGAAGTTGGACTGCCGCTCGCCATTTTTGTCCACACCCTTGTCGTCGGTCCGAACGCCTATGGCGCGTCCGCTTTCGAAAAGCAGCTCGGAGCCGGCGAACCCGGTGAAAACTGTTATCCCCGCCTCTTCCACCTTGCTGCCCAGCCACTTCACGAACTTGTTGATGGAGATAACGTAGTTTCCGTGATCGCGCATGGGAGGAGGCGTGATGGGGAACTTGAATTTGCCGGTCCGGGTGAGGAAGTAGACAGCTTCCTTCACCACCTCGGCGTCGAGTGGTGCCTCCTTTTCGAAACCGGGTAACAGTTCGCGCATGGAACGCGGATCCAGCAGTGCGCCTGACAGGCAATGAGCTCCAATCTCACGCGCTTTTTCCAGGACGTAGATATTTTCCTTGGTCAGCTGGGCATCGGGGTGGGTGGCATTGTGCTCATCAATGAGCTGCGACAAGCGCAAAGCGCAGGCCATGCCGGCAGGACCTCCGCCAACGATGACAACGTCCGCCTCCATCACCGGACGCTCGATATCAGCTAATGGTTTGCGAAAAACGATCATTAGACCTTCCCGTTAAGGACTTACTATTCTACTTGTCATGGTCGTTGACACAACTGTGACATTGTCACGGCCGACGCAAAATTCTGCACAGATGAGTCTTACGCAAAAAGAAAGGCGCAGATTCATGCGCCTTGTCCAATTATGAAATAACACTGCGTACCTGAAGCCTTCTTAGGCGCCCTTCGCTTTTTTTACTTCCTCAATCAACGGCGGAACAATATCGAACAAGTTACCGACGACGGCTACATCGGCAATTTCGAAGATGGGGGCCTCGGCGTCCTTGTTCACTGCGATGATGGAGCGCGCGCCCTTCATTCCTACGACGTGCTGAATCGCTCCGCTGATTCCTAAGGCGAGATACAGTTTGGGCGCAACTGTTTGCCCCGAAGATCCGACCTGGCGGTCCATCGGGAGCCAGCCGGAATCGCAAATCGGGCGTGAGGCGGCGATCTCGCCACCCAGCGCCTCGGCCAGCTGTTTGGCAATTTCGATGTTCTTCTGCTCCTTGATGCCACGGCCGACCGCAACGATGACCTCCGCCTGGGTGAGGTCGACCGCCTGCTTGGCCTCTTTGAAGGGGGCCTCAGGTTTGTTGCGGACCACGCTGTCTGCTACATCGACATTCACGGTCTCGACGGTGGCTGCGGTGTCGCCTGGCATAACCTGGTCGCCACGAAACGCTCCATTCTGGAAGGTCGCAAAATAGGGAGCACCACCAACGAAAGAAACGTCGGCAGCAAACTTTCCCTGGAACATCTGGCGAGTAAAACGCAAGGTGCCGCCTTCGTATTTGTAGCCGATGGCGTCGCTGATGAGCGCCCGGTTGACAGCGGCGGCAAGTTTGGGCGCGAAGTCGCGCACCTGGTAGGTGTGGGGCATCAGCACGAGCTTGGGCTGCTTTTGCTCGAGAAACGGCTTGAGCGCGGCCACAAAGCCGTCCGGGGTATATGGCTCCAGCTTGGCACATTCAATGTCGTAAACCTTCGACACTCTTTTGGCAGCGACTTCGTTGGCAATGTCGCCCACGCCGCTGCCGGCGACGGCCGCCTCCAGGGTCCAGCCAGTCTCGGCGGCGATTGCCTGAGCGCCGGTGATGGTCTCCCAGGAAACCCGGTTCAATTTGCCTTCACGTTGTTCCACTACGACCAGGATGGTATCTGCCATTTCAGTCCGATCTTTTCTTTCCAGAGCATACCCCGACGGCGGGCCATGTCCCTGGCCAGGCTGTACTATCACGAAGAATTCTTCAGCGCCCGAGAGCGAACTTCTAATCGTTGCAGAACCACAGCCGTTCAGGTGTTACGGCTGCGTAAGCGAGCGCCAATGATGTTGAGTGCTAAACCTGCTGCAATCAGAATTCCGGCGATGATCTCAATCCGCGATTCCCCCAGCTTGAATGCCGCCGGTTGAAAAAACATCGCCAACAATGCAAATAGCACCAGAATCCAGCCGATGATCATGAGTGCTGAACCAGTTTCACGTTTATCGTCTGACCATGGCATGGTCGCCTCCTGCCCGCCGTGGCGGGCCCGCCGACTTGCCACTCTCACGGCTACCCCAAACTTTTCAGGCGCCGTCCTGACCCTTCACGGCGATCAGGCAACCTGGTTTTCTTCGGCGTCTTCGCGGCGCTGTTGCTCGAGCGTGCGCTCGAGGTCGCGTTGTCCCAGCCTCGTGACGCCGACAGCGCGCCGATAGCGGGTGCCCATGATAACCAGCACCAAGCCGAGAATGCCTTCGATGCCCAGCCATATTGGCCAAAACCACGAACCGTTGCGCAGGCTGATGAAAAAGAATATTCCCAGGATGGCGTCCATCCAAAGCAGGATCCAGCCCACTGTCAGCAAAACCGAACCGAGGCGGCGGTTCTCTTCCGTGTTATCAATGGCGACCTGATCGCGATCAAATCCCGGCATAAGCAACTCCTTTCGGCGATGAGTCAGAACAACCGTTTAGATGCCGAATATAAGCAGGGTTGCAAAACGTTGTGAAGCTCAGCCAGCCGCGATGCCGACGCCAGAGAAACACTTGGTTAGGAAAGATCACGGACGCAACTTGGAGATGCGTCGCGGCCACGGCCGCTCGAAATAATACCTATCTTGGGTAGTGCGGGCCTTCAGGCCCGCGATAAGCCCACCCGGAGAGTCCTAGCTTCAGCCACTGAGGTCTTGACCTCAATGGCTGAAGAGATTTTTCTTCCTGCCCTTGGATGCGGGCCTAAAAGGCCCGCACTACCCGTGCCAAGAGTTTCACCAATCCAAATCGTTCTTAGATCACCCGCAGTTCGTTGCGGAGCTTGTCAACCAGCTTCTTCGCAATCTCTCCCGGAGGACCTTCCAGTACTTCGGTCTTTTTCGTTTTCTGCGGGATGTACAGCTTTTCGATTTTCTGCAGGTTATCGCCTAGAGCCGCTTTAACTTCGTCGAAGGTGACCTTCTTCAGCGGCTTGTTTTTTGCCTGCTTGATGCCGATCAGGGTTGCGTAACGCAATTTGTTGATGCCGGACTGGATGGTCAGCAGCGCCGGCAGCGGCATGTCGACAAACTGGAAGAACCCGGCCTCCAGTTCACGTTTTACGCGGATGCCGCCGTCGGTCTTTTCGATTTGCATGATGATGGTGGCGTGCGGCCAACCCAGCAGTTCCGCCAGAATGACGCCGGTCTGGGCAAAACCAAAATCGTCAGACTGCAGTCCGGTAAATATGAGGTCGAAACTCTCGTCCTTGACCGCTGCCGCAAAGGCTTTGGCAGTATTGAACGCGTCGAGGGTAACGAAGCCGTCGCCTTCCAGATGAATCGCGCGATCGGCGCCCTTCGCCAGCGCCTCGCGCAAGACCTGCTGGGCGCGCGCCGGACCGCTGGTGATTACTACTACCTCGCCGCCGTGCTTCTCTCGCTGGCGCAGGGCTTCTTCCAGGGCGTAGGCGTCAGGCTCGTTCACTTCGTAGGAAACATCTTCGCGAATCCACGTACCGCCCTCGTTCAGCTTGAGCGGCGCGTCTTTCTGCGGAACCTGCTTCATGCAGACCAGGATCTTCACCGGGGCTCCTAACAGTTCACAGAATGCTTCGAGCACATACCGTGAAACAGGCGAGTATAAATGAGCGGCGCGAGGATGGGAAACGCAGGCGCGGGCGCAAGTTCCGAAAGGGGAATCGCCGATGAGAACGCAACCCGAGCTGATGGCTGTTTACTTACGAGAGGCACACCTTCCGCAGAAGCGGCCCGTATCAACTCCGTGTCCAACGTGGCGAGTGGTAGGCTTCTGCGCTTTGCCAACTCGAGATAGGATGCATCATAAACCGTCAGTCCATGCTGCGCGCACAGAACGAGAACTGCTTTAGCCTGGAGAGGAGAAAGAGGCGGCTCAACCTCGATCGGTAAAACCGCTAACGCATCCCAAAACAACTCTGGGCGGCCTGGTTGGATGCGCTTCCTGCGAAGCGCTATGAGCATTCCATTGGAGATTTCTGTAGGCCAATGCGCCGGAACCAAAATCCCATCACCAGCACGGAGGCGATCCAGAAGACCGTCGGTCCAAGCGGTGGCTTCATCTTCAAAGCACCACGGCAGGGTCACCGACGCGTCCACAATAAATATCGCGATTAATGCTTGTGGCCTTCATGGATCAGATCCTTGATCTTCAGACCGCCCAACTTGTTGCCTTTGCGCAGCTCTCCGATACTCTCTATTGCCTCGGCGACCGAACGCCTATCGGCGCGCTCGGCAGGCTGTTCCGCCTGCTTCACCAAGAGCTCTTTGAGATACTCGGAGAACGTCACGCCGCACGCTTCCGCCTGGGCCGCCAGCTGACTTTCAATCTCGGGTTGTAACTCGATCTGAATCATGCTACCTCTACTTCAAAAGTTTACACTTCCTCGATACTAGCGAAAATCGGCCTCCTCACCGCATCCCTAGTTCGCCCGTTCTCGTTCCAAGAGCTTCTTCTTTCTCTCGACTCCCCAGCGGTACCCCGCCAGGTTGCCGTCGCTACGGACGACGCGATGACAGGGCACAGCCAGCGCCACGGGATTCGACGCGCAAGCGCGAGCTACGGCGCGGACCGCTTTCGGATCGCCGATTTCGCGCGCGATCTCGGTATAGCTGCGAGTGTCACCGTGTGGGATGTGGCGCAGCGTCTCCCAGACCTTCTGCTGGAAGGCGGTAGCGCGGACGTCAAGCGGCAGGTCGATCACGGTTTTTTCTCCGCTAATGCTGGCCAGCAGTGGCTCAATGTAACGACGCATGGCCGCGTCGTCACGGCGCAGTTCTGCGGCATGGAACTCGCTTCGCAAGTCGCGCTCCAATTCGGTAGGGTTTTCGCCGAAGCGCACCGCGCACAGCCCGCGCCCGGTAGCAGCGACCAGCATCCGGCCTAACGGGGTTGCTGCGATGGCGAACGTGATGGTCGCACCCGGGCCTCCGCGACGGTAAGCGCCAGGCGTCATACCGAGCTGCTGGCTGGACTTCTCATATAGACGGCTGGCCGAGCCGAAGCCGGCGCCGTAGAGGGCGGTAGTCACGTCTTCGCCTTTGCGTAGTCCGGTCTTGACATGCTGCATGCGACGAGCCGACTGATATTCGCGCGGGCTAAGTCCCGTCGCGCGCTTGAACAGCCGTTGCAAGTGGAAGGGGCTAAGCCCGACACACTTACTCAGTTCGGCAAGGGTCATCACGCCTTCGGCGTTATCGAGTAACTGCCGCGCCCGAAGCACGTATTGCGCCTGGGAGGAAATCTCCGTCGGCTTGCAGCGCAGGCAGGCGCGATAACCGGCACGTTCGGCTTCGCGCGGATCGGGGAAGAACTCAACCGAATCGCGCCGCGGTCGACGGCTGGGGCACGATGGGCGGCAGTAGACACCGGTGGTGCGCACTGCGAAAACGAAGCGACCGTCCTGGCGGGCGTCGCGCGCCATCACTTGTTGCCAATGATTCTCGTTCTGGTTTTTGTTCTGAAGTTCGGTTTGCATGGTCCCAGCGTAGCGCCGGGCCGAAGGCGGTGCTATCCGGCCCTTGCGGGCAAAGCATTTGGATGGCCATGCCCCGTTTGACGGTGCACCGGACGAGGCCTTGCCAAGTGCCCTTGCTTTGGAGCTAGTCCCAGTCTTTCTCATGCTCCCAGACGTCATTCAAATTCACCTTCAGCCCTCGCGCATACCAGATGTCGAACTTCTCTAACGCGTAGGGATACTCGAAATGTCCGGCCCATTCGGCGTGTTCCGTGATGCTCTTTAGATGCTCGGGATTGTCTTCATCGACCACGATGATGCTTTCGCCCGTATAGCCGTGAGTTCCCCAGTACCAATAGTTCTGATGAACGCAGATCGCGGGCGGCAGGCCGTACTTTGGTCCGAAGTAGTCGATCGCGCCAGCCTGTCCATAATCGCCGGCCTTGATGGCGGTCTTGGCCTGCACGTCAGGCGGCAAGGCGTGATAGATACGCGCCACTTCAGCCACCATCGCCTCCCATCCGAGTTCGTCGGAATAGTACTGGGGCAGCGGAGAGCGCGCGTGGCTATGCTCGCTGATCGGCGGGGTGTAATGAATGGCGTGCATGTATGCAACAAATTGTGCAGGACTGAGCACCGGCGCAAGAATCGGCAGAAACAGCAGCGCGGGAAGCAGCAACACCAGGACGAATGCGGGTTTCAGCCAGTTGCGGCGACTCCACTCAATCCACTGCTCGCAGATCACGCTACCCGCAGCGAAGAGCATAGGATAGGCCGGTGCAATGTAGTAATCCTTGCCGTGCAGGACCATAAAAACTACGAAGGTAACCACGAAGGCCCAGCCCAGAACACGATAACGTCTGCCTTCGTGACTAAAAAACAGCCAGCCCAGTCCCGCGACCCACAGTGGAAACGCGAAAAGGTTGACCATCAAGACCTGCTGCAGGATGAACCGCACAGGATTCAGCGCGACGTCGCGACCGCTGGCGTGAATGTTGTGCATCAACTGCACGAACGGCCAATCGCGATGCACATTCCACATAAAGTTCGGCAGGAAAATCAGAAATGCCACCGCACCGGCGATCCAAATCCATTTGTGGGCGAACGCTTTACGCTCCGGCGTGAACAATAACCCGATGACTACACCCATCCCGAACACCGCCATCGAGTATTTGTTCAGCAGGCCAACGCCAGACAGGACGCCGAACCAAAGCCACAGCTTCTGATTGCCAGTCTGAATAATGCGGATGACGATGGAGGCGCAGCCCATCCAGAAGAGGGCTTCGAAATCGTTGGTGCCAAGCAGGTGGCCGTTGATCACGAACACGGCAGAAACCGCCAGCGCCAAAGCGGACAATGCCATCGCGTAGCGCTTCCCGCCGAACTGATATGCCTGGTACGCGGTAAGTGCGATCGCTCCGCAACCCGCAATGGCTGGTATGAGCCGGATGACAAATAGCGACGACCCGAACAGCGCGGTGAACAGCCAGGTCACCGCCGGAATGAACGGCGGCATGTCGACGTAGCCCCAATCGAGATGCCGGCTGCAGGCGATGTAATAGAGTTCGTCGCGAAAGATGCCGTAGCGGTTGGCGGTGAGCAGATGCAGGAGAAGCCGCGCCACGACGATTAAGGTGACGATCGCGAAGCCAGTGGCGTACCAGTGGCGTTGACTTCGGCGGTCCTCGGAATGCGACAGGCTGGTGGAGGCTGAACTCATCAATCGTTAAGGACCCGGCCCGAGGGCCTAACCTAGCGAACCGATAATCTTGCGGTACTCAGGCTCCGTGAATGCCTTCAGTGTTTCCGTGGTCACACTGCCTAAAGAGCCGACGGAGAGCGCAAACCGGGCACAGGTTTCGTCGTCGGGAAATTCCGAAATGAAGACCGCGTCATAGCGGCCCATCGTCAAGTACCATCCATGAATCTTTCCGCCGAGTTTTTCCGCGCCCTTGCGGGCAGCATCCAGCCGTGACGGACTCTCTTTGACCTTTGAGATTCCTTGCTGGGTATAGCGGAGCAGGGTTACATAGTGTGGCATCTGAAGTCCTCTTTATCAGTGGAGATTGGGACATTATGCCACTTGCAGGCCGAAAGATGGTGGGCAGACCGTAAGGTAGGCGGCCAGGATAACTCTATTTGTTATTGCTGGTGCTCTTCGGATCTTTCCATTTCAGGCTGAATATGGGTACTCCAGACTGCTCCACTTTGATCTGGTTGTGGCCCATCGAAACTTTTTCGTGTTTGCTGGCATTGACCCGGACATCGGCCTCGAAGGTTGGCAGATGGTGGGGGCCCGTCGAGGCCGCGGTGAGAATGCGCGCGGCCGGCTGTGGTTCCGACCCTTGGTAATGTACGCCCATGCGGCTGTCGAGGACCGCGCCCAAAATCGCCTCCGATGCTCCCTGTTTCTTGAGATCGATAAGCGCTGTTGGGCTGGTGCCGAAGTCAGTCCGGGATATCTGGATTTCACGCACGACGATGCTCTCCGGCAGACCCGCTTTGACCATTTTGACGACATCGGCGTTGGTCAAAACGTGATCGGTTGGAGCCTGCGCGGACAGGGGAAGCGCGAGAAAGAGAGCTAAAAGTAAGCTCAGTTGGAGCGCACGAGCGTTTCGCATTTGCGGTACCCCCCGGGCAGGAAACTTGGAAGCCATACTGATTGAACGCGCGGCCTGCCGGAACTTGCAAGGTTAATTTTGCGGGCAGCTGGTCAAACCGGTGGAACGTTGCGAGTCCGACGCTTTCGGAAGGAACGGCGAAGGATAGGCACCTGCACATCGAACCGCAGGCTCCTCCGTTCGGGCTAGGTGCGACTTATGAGATGAGTTATGAGTTCTAGACGGGCGAAGTCCCTCACTGGCCCAAACTCGTGCGCTGGTACATGGCTGAACGACTGTACTTTCGTAACTTGACATTGACGGGCGCGGCGGTAGATTGGCTGTGTGAGGCCTAGTGTCTCCACGCTCCGAGGGGGCGGAAGTGGTCTTTGAAAATCAGTAGATGGTGGGTAGTGGGTAGGGGATAGAATACGGCGACATGATGTCGACTTAGTTAATGCTATCTCCACGGCAGTCCCAAGATGGCAATGATTTTCTGCCGTAAGTCCTTTAGATGGAATATTTTGGCTGTTAACTCATTTAGATAGAATATTTTACAGACTATTTCCTGTGCCGCCCATTTGTTTTCAAGATTTTGCGACAGGTGGTGGGGAGGGGGTACCGTCCGACCCCGACTGCCGTTCCTCCCAAAGTGCGAGAAGCTAAGATCGTGGTTGAAGAGTACTAAGCTGTAACCCCCTACCATCGCGTTACCGATATCGAATGGGAGAAAAACGCGGCTGCCCTTCGCCGTTGTACACCATCTTGGCAAGGTGGACAGTGTATTCCGGCTTCGAAAGCAGCGAGGTCAGGCTGAAGACCCGGTAACCGTCACCGCTGATTTCGGTGCGCCGGAACAGCCCGGGCTCCGTCTCCGTGACCTCGCGGTTGCCCTGAAGTTGGTCGAGAAACATCTGGGCTGACTTCTGATCGACTTGTCCGTGTTCACTGGCCGTGGTCAAACACTCGGCCGCATAGGAGCGGATGAGCTTCTGCCAATATTTTTCGAGCAAGTCGGTGCTAGCGAAGACGTCAGCCCACAGGATGCGGCCATTGATGGCGACCACCACGCCTTTCGCTCCTTCCTTCTTCAAGTCGCGCAACATCCCTTCGTAGTCGGCGGCCACCGAGGCGACCTTCTTCTCGACGTCGGGATTTTGCATGACCTTAGCGTACGAGGTAGTGCCCTGAATCGCCGGAGCGGCCTGTGGAGTGGCCTTGGCCATGCCTCCGACAGCCGAGGCCACCATGTTCCACACACTCTGCTGGTCGCGCGCGGCCATGGCCGGCATACGCACACTGGGCTGAGCCATCGCCGAATTCATGCTATTGAAATGCTGCGATGAGGCCACCCAACGGCCCGGTTCAACGCAGAAAACCGACAGGTCGATAGGTTCTGATTTCGGCGAAACAATCCGGTCCACTCCGATGACGCGATCCTGCTTGCCGCCGGTCACCACTTCGCCGGCAAGCAAAAGCAAAGGATGATCGGAGTTGTTGATCAGGACGAGACGATTCACCTCGGCGCCGGATTGCCGCGGCCACCGCGTCCCGGGCCGTACCAATCCCTGTAGCGAGCCGGCTTCGGTGACCACGACCGAGCCCGCGCGCAAGCCTTCATCGAGCGTCAGGAGATGGACGGTACCATTGTCTGCGCCGCCGACCACCGGGAAGATGCTGAGGTTCCCTTTCGTAACGGGTGGCAGGACGTGCGGTTCCGAGTGGGTTGGGTTTCCGGCAGCAGCGAATGTTGCCGCCAGCATGGCCGAAGCGAATGACGCCAAGATTCTGAGATTCACGGTTGACCTCCAGAGGCGCTGGAGCGTCTCTAAACAAGAGAACGCGGCACCGTGTTCTTCTTGCACCCAAATTGATACGATTCGCTTGATGGCCTCCACTCCCGCCACCGCTCCGCTCGACCCCCAGGTGCTGGCCATGGTTAGGGAGTTTTCCGTGAACCACTACGAAGAGGTCGAGGCGCGGGAGTTTGGTATCTCACCTGCCGAGCTGGCGGAGATTCTCGCGGAAGTCATCTGTCATTGGGCTGACGCCGGGTCTCCGAGCGCCGTGCGTAGTTTTCTTCCCACGTTGCGGTTAGGAGAATTGGTGCTGGCGCGAGCGTGCGCCGCCGGAAATGAACGTGCCTGGGAGGTGTTCCTCAATCGCTACCGAGCGACTTTGTACGAGTCGGCCTACAAGATCGCGAAGGAAGAAAGTGCTGCTCGTGCGCTGGCTGACTCGCTGTACGCTTCGCTCTACGGCGTGGATGCCAAGGGACAGCAACGGACTTCGAAGCTGCGATCGTATCAGGGACGAGGTTCTCTGCAGGGATGGCTGCGGACGGTCGTCGCGCAGGAGTATGTCAATGTTTACCGGGCCACGCGGCGCGAGACCAGTCTGGATGCGGCATTGGAAGATGGCGTCCAGTTTGCGGCCCATGAGAGCGATGTTAGTCTCGCCGATCCTCGCGCCGAGACCGCAGCTTCGGAGGAGTTGACGGCGCTGCCTGCGGAAGACCGTTTTCTGTTGGCAGCCTACTATCTCGATCGCCGGACGCTGGCGGAGATTGCCAAATTGCTTGCGGTGCACGAGTCCACCATCAGCCGCAAGCTGGAACGCGTGACCTCCGGTCTGCGCAGACGAATTCGCAAACGAATGATGGAGGACGGAATGTCCCCGCGCCAGGCGGACGAAGCGATGCAGGATGTTGATGTACGCGATCTGCGGGTGCGGGTGAGCGAAACTTTAAGGCAAGGAACGGGAGAGTTATCGTTCTACAAAGAGAAGAGCAGGAACCAGGGATGAATCAGGAAATTCCAAAGCCGCTGCGCAGCGCCCTTGCCAGACAAGCGGTGGGAGACGTTCATCCTTCACCTGACATGCTTACGTCGTTCGTGGAGCGGACGTTGCCTCCCGTCGAGAGTGAAGTGGTCACACACCATCTGGCACTGTGTACGGAATGCCGGGAGATTGTGTTCCTGGCCAGCGATGCGGCGGATGACGAAGTGAGCGAGGAGAGGGAACTGGTGGCGGCCGCGGCCATTCGCCTGTCTGGCGCCCCGGCTTATGCCGCAGGTGCGCGCGCCCAAGCTGCGGCCGCAGACACGCCCCGTTCGAGATGGAGGTTCCGGCTGGCTTGGGCGGTGCCGCTCGCAGCCGTAGCATTACTCATCTCAGGCGTTCTAATTGTTCAGCTTCCCAAGACAGGTGACCGGCGAAGTGTCGCGGCGCTCCCGGTGGCCAGCAACCGCCCCGCGGTGCCTAGCGCCGAAGGAAGCCAAAATATGGTGCTGTCGACTCCGCCGGCGTCTTCCGCGAACCCTCCGGTGCGCGAGGCACTCGCTAAAGGTGCACCGCAGAGTGCGACGGCGGCGCGGGCCGCAAAGGTCTCTCAAGCTACTACCGTCGCCAGCAACACCCCTAGCCAACCCAAGCCCGCTCCGGCGGCAGAGCCTGCGCCAACAGCGAATTCGGAAGCAAATGGAGTCACGATGGGTAGCCTGGCTCCGGCCGTAGCTCCCGTGATGCCGACACAAAATGGATTTGTAGAGAGCGATGCCGGTCGAGTACAACAGCAGCCGCCCGCAGCGGCGGGTTTCGCAAAATCAATGTCAGGAATGTACGCGGCGCGCGCTGTAAGGCCGCAATGGCGGATCGGTCCAGAGGGCCATGTTGAACGATCGACGGGCGCCGACGAGTGGACTCGGGTGCTCGACGATCAACCCGTTACATTTCGCGCGGTGGCTGCCATGGGGAATAACGTTTGGGCTGGTGGCAACAATGGGGCGTTATTCCACTCGTCGGATGGCGGCCAACATTGGAGCAAAGTGTCGGTCGCCGAAAATTCCAACGTGGAAACTGGCGCAATTGTTTCCATTCGCTTCGTCGATCCGCAACACGGGGTTGTTGTTGCTGACAATGGAACCCGCTGGGCGACGACCGACGGAGGAGCTACGTGGACGACATCCCGCTGATTGCCGCGCAATGAGGTTCGCCTGAAGGCGACTCTCGCATGCTCGGCCTGGCAGTGCGCCGCCTGCGCGTTCTGCAGCGCTGATTGTTCGGGGATGCGAGACGCAGTGTCCTTGCCCTCGATATAATTCGACCGCCATGAACTGGCAACCTGCTTCTTTCATCCGCCGCTGGTTCGATCCGGAATGTGGTGCGGCGGATCGATTGCTTCCGCGTTGGATCTTCCTGCGCGCGCTCGGCCTGATTTACTTCTCTGCCTTTTTCTCGCTGGTATTTCAGATTCGCGGGCTCATCGGCGCACAGGGAATTCTTCCGTCCAACGAATATCTTGAAGCAGTCGCTCGCCAGTTCGGAGTGGCCCGTTTCTGGTTTGCTCCAACCCTGCTGTGGTTTTCTACCGGCCCGCACATGCTGAACGCAATCTGTTGGGTCGGGATGATTGCTTCGCTGCTGGTGTTCTTCAACGTCTGGCCACGCGCCACGCTATTCATCTGCCTGGTCTGTTTTCTTTCCTTCGTAAGCGCGGCTCAGGATTTCTCCGGCTATCAATCCGACGGCATGTTGCTGGAGGCAGGATTTCTCTCTCTATTCTTCGTGCCGCCGGGATTTCTTCCGGGCCTTGGACGGGCGCATCCACCGTCGTGGGCCAGCCTCTTTCTGCTGCAATGGGAGTGGTTCCGCATCTACTTCGAGTCGGGCATGGTGAAGCTGGCCAGCGGCGATCCCCAGTGGCGCAACTTCACCGCCATGGACGAGTACTACCAGAACGGCCCGCTGCCGACTTGGATCGGGTGGTATGTGCAGCACCTGCCGCACGGGTTTCACGCATTCGCTACCGGGGCAACCCTGGTACTCGAACTCGGCCTGGTATGGATGCTGTTCTTGCCGCGGCGCTGGCGGATTGCATGCTTCTTCATTGTGACTGCATGGCAGATTCCGGTAATCCTCACCGCGAACTATACTTTCCTCAACTACCTGGTACTCGTGCTCGGATTTTTGCTGCTGGACGACCGGTTCCTTCTGCGTGTCATGCCGGAAGGGTGGAGAACGTACATCAGTCCGCGCATTGCCACGCCGCCGGAGAGAGATGCGGAATTGCAGGAGCCCACAGCAGATTCACCCCTTCCGCGGCGAAAGTCGTTACGGCCCTTACAGGCTTTGCGGCTCTCCCTCGTCAGCGTGATGCTGATCTGGATCTTCTACGCGACGACCGTCCAGATGATCTGGATTGTCTGGCGCGTGCCGTTGCCCACCTCACCGGTTGCCGCGCTCGATCCTTTCCGCATTGCCAATCGCTACGGACTTTTTGCGGTGATGACTCGCGGCCGCTACGAGATCGAGTTCCAAGGCTCGAACGACGGGCAGAATTGGACGCCGTATCCGTTTCGCTACAAGCCGCAGGACCCGAGCCAGCGCCCGGGAATTTACGCGCCTTACCAGCCGCGCTTCGACTGGAACTTGTGGTTTGCGTCGCTGGGGGGGTGGCGCGACAACATCATCGTCCCCAGTACCGAAGAGCGTCTGCTGGCCGGCTCTCCGGATGTACTAGCGCTGTTTGCCGGGAATCCGTTTCCGCAGTCGCCGCCGCAGCAGGTTCGCGCCGTGCTTTGGCAATACTGGTTCACCACGCTCCCCGAGAAACGAGCCACGGGAATGTGGTGGAGACGCCAATTGCTCGGACTGTATGCCCCGGTGCTGGAGCGAATGCCGGATGGCAAAGTTGGCGTGGTGCAATGGCCGGAGCCGCTGCTGCCGCGGCAGTAACGCCGCTTGGCAGCAACGCATCCTACCAAAGGAACTTTGATTTCGAGGAGGCACGCATGCCAGCCAAGAAGACAAAACGATGGGTCAAGACCGTGACGACGGATTCCACGTATCCTCCCGAAGGCTTGTTCAATAAGAGCGCAACCACCATCGCCAGAAGTCTGGCCTCCAAGAAGGTTTCTCCCAAAGGGCCAGCCTCAGGAATGCGAATGCTGACTTATTACATCAATCGCGCCGGGCGCAATCTGAGTGCCGAGCGCCGGACTGAATTGGAGAGAGCAAAGTCATTGCTGTCCAAGCGCATCGCGAAGCATAAAGAGGCAACCAACCGTCCTGCGGCCGCTTGACGCCGATTCGAAGATCATTCGCGGTGACTTTTCGCCGCTTCGACGAGTCGCAGGTTCTGCCGTTGGATCGCGGCTTCCAGTGGGTCAACGAGTACCGGCGAATCACCGATTGCGGTCGTTGCCCACGGCCAAAACCCCGTCCGGTGTTGGATTGCCGGTATCGGCAAGCTAAACTAGTCTCCTATGCCGACGCCACGACGAGCCGCTGTGATCGGAGCAGGGCCCAACGGTCTGGCCGCGTCCATCGTTCTTGCCCAGGCAGGCTTGCAGGTGGATGTGTTCGAGGCAGAGGCCCAGCCGGGCGGTGCCGCGCGCACTATGGAACTAACCCTGCCCGGCTTCCACCACGATTTCGGTTCCGCCGTGCACGCCATGGCGGCGGGCTCGCCATTTTTCTCGTCGCTGCCCTTGCGCGATTATGGCTTGGAATGGATCTATTCGCCCGCGCCGTTGGCGCATCCGCTCGACGACGGTACTGCGGTGCTGCTGGAGCGCGACCTTGGCGCGGCGGAAGCCGCTTTGGGCGAAGATGGCAAGCAGTGGCGAAGGCTCGTCGGTCCCTTCGCCGAGCACTGGGGCGAACTCGCTCCCGAGATATTGCGGCCAGTTCACTTGTTTACGCGACACCCCTTTCTGATGGCGCATTTGGGCGTCGTCGGATTTCCTTCCGCAGTCGCGCTTGCTGGATATTGGTTTCGCAGCGCCAGGACCAAGGCCCTTTTCGCAGGACTGGCTGCCCATTCGATTCTTGCGCTCGACGAACCGCTGAGCGCTTCCTTCGGCGTGATACTTGGTGCGACGGCGCACGCGGTAGGATGGCCCATCGCGCGTGGCGGCTCGCAATCCATCACCAACGCGCTTTGCGGATATCTCGCCAGCCTGGGAGGTACGCTGTACCCATCAACCCGGGTTGAGAATCTCTCCTCGATTGGCAAATACGACCTCACACTTTGTGATGTGACTCCGCGCCAGTTGTTGGCAATTGCAGGCGACCGCCTATCTCCGGCGTATCGACGCCAGATGGGTAAGTACGCGTACGGTCCTGGAGTCTTCAAAGTTGACTACGCTTTGTCGAGCCCTATTCCGTGGAAAGCCAGCGAATGCCTGCGTGCCGCAACCGTCCATGTGGGCGGAACCCTGGAAGAGTTCGCTGCTTCGGAGGACGCAATGGCCCACGGTCATCATGCTGAGCGTCCATTTGTACTGCTGGTCCAACCTAGTCTGTTCGATCCCACCCGCGTTCCGCAAGGCAAGCACACTGTGTGGGCCTATTGCCACGTGCCCAACGGCTCGCAGTTCGACATGCTTGAGCGCCTGGAGGGACAAATTGAGCGCTTCGCACCCGGGTTTCGCGACTGTATTTTGGCGCGCCGCGTACTATCTCCTGCATCATTGGAGAGCATGGACGCCAATCTGATTGGAGGGGATGTCGGAGGCGGCGCGATGAATATGCGGCAGTTCTTGTTTCGTCCCACAAGACACCAGTACGCAACCTCGGCCAAAGATATCTACCTCTGCTCTTCCTCGACCCCACCGGGCGGCGGGGTGCATGGCATGTGCGGCTACAACGCCGCCAGCTTGGCGTTGTCTCGACTGTGACCGACATGCCCGAACTCGGCTCCCAGGGCAAGGCCGCGACTGCACTCTCGCTTACCGCAATTGGTGGCTTTGTTGATGCGGTGGGCTACATTGCGCTCTTCCAGATTTTTACGGCAAACATGAGTGGGAACAGCGTTCATGTCGGAATGTATCTCGGCAATTGGGATTTCTCAGAACTGACGCGGCCGGCGTGCGCGGTCGTGGCCTTTCTGACCGGCTCGACCCTCACACGGATTGCCATGACCGTGGCGGGACGCAAAGGTATGCGGCGTATTGCCACCTACACCCTGACCTTCGAAGCGCTCCTGTTGGTGGCTTTTGCACGCGCCACCCCTGCCATGAAGCTTGGACAGGTTGTTGACCTTCATTCCGCAGCCTATTTTTTTCTGGTGGCGCTGTTGGCGTTTGCCATGGGAGTGCAGACGGCGACGCTCACTCACGTCGGAGCGCTAACCGTTTACACCACCTTCGTCACCGGAACTCTGACGAAAATTTCGGAATCGCTGACCCGCTCGCTCTTCTGGATCTACGACCAGGCAATCCAGTCGGGCAGCGCTCCGTCTCACATTGTGAGACTGGCTGCGAAACAGAAGGATGTACGCGAGACCGCCTTTCTGGTTGCAACCTGGACTTGCTATGTGATGGGAGCGGCGCTCGGTACCTTCAGCAAGAGGCAGTGGGAGTTACGGGCACTGTATATTCCGGTCGCCGTGCTGATCGTGTTTATCGTGCTCGATCAGCTTCGTCCTATTGGTGTGCAGGAAGAGAAGCATCAACAGGGTTGAGGTTGCGTTTTCAAACCGTGACGACCAGTGCTTCATTGTCGGAACTTGACTTCATAGGTTACATTCGTCCAGTCGGTTCGCGTGGTTCCGGAGTGTGCCATGTCATCCTCATCTCCTCAGGGTCAACCCAAACAGCCACTAACCGTCCTCTGCTTGGCCAGTTATTTCAAAGGGCTCGACTTCGTTCGGGAATGCCGGCGGCAGGGCGCTCGCGTGCTATTGCTCACCTCCAACAGCCTGCGCGAGGAGGAGTGGCCGCGCGAGAGTATCGACGAGTTCTTCTACATTCCAGACGTGGAAAAGGCGTGGAAGATGGAGGATGTACTGCTCGGCGTCAGCTACATGGCGCGGACCGAGAACATCGATCGCATTGTTCCCCTGGACGACTTCGACGTGGAAACCGCGGCCATGCTTCGCGAGCACCTGCGTGTCCCCGGCATGGGCGACAGCACAGCCCGGTACTTTCGTGACAAGCTTGCCATGCGGACCAAAGCACGTGACGAAGGCCTGGCAGTACCGCAGTTCATTCACGTGCTGAACCACGCCAGGGTGCACGATTTCATGAGTCGGGTGCGTCCGCCTTGGGTGCTGAAACCAAGATCGCTGGCGGGTTCCATGGGGATCAAGAAAATCGGCAGCCCGGAAGAACTCTGGGCGGCACTGGAACTTCTGGGCGACCAGCAGTCGTATTACCTGCTGGAGCAGTACGTGCCGGGTGACATCTATCACGTGGATACGATTGTCTACGAGAGCGAAGTGCTATTTGCTATTGCCAGCAGGTATGGCCGTCCTCCTATGGACGTCTCGCACGAGGGGGACATTTTCACCACACGCACTTTGCCGCGAGGCTCGACGGAGGAACGCTCTTTGCTGGCGCTTAACGAAAAAGTTTTGCAGGCCTTCGGCTTGGTGAGGGGAGTTTCGCACAGCGAATTCATTGCGGGCCGCGACGGCACGTTGTATTTCCTTGAGACCTCTGCCCGCGTCGGAGGCGCTCACATCGCCGACCTGGTGGAAGCGGCAACGGGAATCAATCTTTGGTCAGAGTGGGCGAAGATCGAAATCGCCGGCGGAAAGGCGCCGTACCGGCCAGCAGTGGCGAGAAACGAGAATGCCGGCTTACTCATTTCGCTGGCGCGCCAGGAGCATCCCGATACTTCCGCGTACAACGATCCGGAAATTGTCTGGCGCCTGAATGATAAAAAGCACCATGCCGGGTTGATCGTGAAGTCTGCCGATCCCGGCCGGGTGCAGGAGTTGATTGGCAATTACGCGCAGCGCTTCCGGCAAGACTTCTTTGCCTCGCAACCGCCGCGAGACAAGCCGAACTACTGAGGCGTTGGGTTGGCGGTAGCTTGTTCTTAACCTGGGGTGCGCCTCCGCTTGATAATGGCGTAACAAATTGCATAGACGACGAACGATGCCGCCAGTACCCCAAAATATATCTGCCGTTTCAGGCTGATAGCGAATGTCACCAGCGATGCCGCGAGGACCCACATGAAGGCTTCGCCGAGGAAGCCGCCGGTCCAGTCAGGCGTACGGTTGGCAGAAGGTAACTGCGGGCGAAGTGCCGGTAGCAACCGCGGGACCGCCGCGCAGTAGGCACGGTAGGCTTCTCCTTGGCTAGCGGAGATACCGGCTTCCTCGCGCAAAATCAGGCGGTAGACAAACAGCCACATCCCAACAACCAGAATCGCGCAGCCGATTCGGCTTGCCATCATCCCAAATCCAATCGCCAGCAGAATGTTTCCCAAGTAAAGCGGATTGCGGACATAACGGTAAGGGCCGTCAGCAACCAAACGCGCAGTCTGCACCCGTCCAGCAACCATCACTTTTACATCGAGATAAGCCGTCGCCCAGGTGCGAATAGCGGCGGCAACAAGGGCGAATAGCGCGGCGGCGCCAAACACCCAGCGGTAGTCGCCATTCGTGGCGATTGCACCGTGGAGGTGAGCGATCCAGTCCGCCACGGCTACGCCCGCCGTCTGGTGATCGAGGTTGTAGGCGCCGAAGGCGACAAAGAAGATGGCGCCGATAATCCAGAAGCGGTTCTTGAATTCGAAGTCACTGGCTGCCGGCATGGAATCACCTCTCAACCGGAGAGTCTGGTGGAGCGAAGATCATACGTCAATGGTTGAGAGCGCGTTTGGCAAGGTAGTCGGGACGCCGTTCTGCGCCTCGGATCAGCACTGCGGCGTACGGGTTGCGTATCATCGAAGCGGTATGGATGTTGACTTGTTGGAATGGCAGTCCCGGATTCTCGAAGCGAGCAACCGGATCTACGATTTGGTCCGCGAAACTCCAGTTGCCGTGATCCAGGGAGACGCGCGGCTGAGTAATACACGTGCCTACCTCAAACTGGAACACCTTCAGAAAACGGGCTCGTTCAAACTGCGAGGGGCCTCGAACAGGGTGTTTAGCCTCTCCCCCGAAGTAGCCGCTCGCGGTGTTGTCACTTCTTCGACCGGTAATCATGGCCTGGGTGTCGCCGCGGCTTCAGAGTACCGAGGAATTGACGCTGAGGTCTTTGTTTCGGCGCAGGTCTCGCCCAAGAAGCTTCACATGATGGAAGACTATGGCGCGCGAATATGTCACGCAGGACGCAACCCTCTGGAGGCCGAGCTTGCGGCCCGGGCAGCAGCCGAAGAGTCCGGAAGAACCTATATCTCTCCCTACAATGATGCTGCGGTTGTGGCCGGGCAAGGAACCATCGCGCTGGAGATGGTGCAACAGATCAGTGGGATTGATGCGGTCTATGTCGCAGTTGGAGGCGGCGGACTGATCGGTGGCGTCGGCGCCTATATAAAGCCGGTTTCCCCTCAGACGGAGATTGTCGGCTGCTGGCCGGAGAATTCTCGCGTGATCTATGAGTGCTTGCGCGCGGGTAAGATTTTGGAGTTTCCGGAGGAGCCAACTGTCTCTGAAAGCACCGCTGGCGGGGTCGAGCCGGGCTCGATTACATTCGCGCTGTGCCGGCGCGTGATCGATCGGTGCTTACTGGTCTCGGAAGTCGAGATTCTCGACGCGATGCGGTGGGCACATCGTCGGGATTGGAAGGTTGAGGGCGCAGCCGCCGTCGCCATCGCCGCGTTCTTTCAAGATGTTCGCCGTCATGATGGCAAGACTGTGGCCATTGTTTCTTGCGGAGGAAACACTTCTCCGGAGGTTTTAGCAAAGCTGTAGGACTTCGGACGACCGAGACCCAGCCCCATTTCAGCGCCGTTAAAGCCTCCCGGCTTCTTCCTGAATACGATTCCATGCATTCTCTACATGACGCAGAGCGGTATGTGTCTGCCCGACACAGAAGCGCAAAGTGAAGCGATCATTCAGTCGTGTATGGGTTAAATACAAGTCGCCGCTGCGATTGAGGCGGTCCATCAGGAGTTGATTGCTGGCATCACCGCCACGATGACGGAAGCACACCAGGTTCAGCGGCGCCGGTGCTGCAATCTCGAACCGCTCGTCTTGCCTGACCCAGTCGGCAAATTGCCGCGCTATTTCTATGTGCCTACGAACATGATATTGCAGTCCCTCCAGTCCATAATGCCGAATCACAAACCATAGCTTGAGGGAACGAAAGCGGCGGCCCAGCGGAATGTGCCAGTCGCGATAGTCAAAGACCGCCCCCGATTCGGTTGCCTGATTACGAAGATATTCGGGAAGGATACTCAATGTGTTGATGAGCGCCGTACGGTCAGCCACATAGAAACAATTGCAATCGAAGTTGGTGAACATCCACTTATGCGGATTAAATGTGTAACTGTCGGCGAGCTCGATTCCGTCCTGGATGTAACGAAACTCTGGACATAGTGAGGCGGTACCGGACATGGCAGCGTCCACGTGGAGCCAGAGATTGTTGTCGCGACATATGGTGCCGATAGCAGGCAATGGATCCAGGGCCGTGGAAGAAGTAGTTCCAACCGTGGCGGAAACGAAGAAAGGCGTCAGACCAGTCTGTTTGTCCTGCGCAATCCGGCGAGCCAAAGCTTCGGGGCGCATGGCAAAGCTCTCGTCAACGTCAATTAAGCGCAGGTTATCCAATCCGATTCCGGCAATCATGGCTGCTTTTTCAAGGGAGGAATGGGCCTCGTTGGAGGTATAAGCCACCAGTTTGCCATCGCAGCCGCGGCGATTACTGAGGTAGTCGTTAGTACGCTCGCGCGCAGTCAACATCGCGCATAGCGACGCGCTGGAGGCCGTATCCTGAATAACGCCCCCACCGTTTCCGGTGGATAAGAATTTGCCAGGTAGTCCCAGCATGCTTACCAGCCAATCCAGGACGTGCGATTCTAATTCCGTGCAGGCGGGACTGGTGGCCCACAACATTCCTTGCACGCCAAGTGCAGAAGAAAGCAAGTCGCCGAGAATCGATGCTCCGGAAGCATTGGCAGGGAAGTAGGCGAAGAAATTCGGAGACTGCCAGTGAGTAACACCCGGCAAAATTACTCTGTCAATATCCTGCAGAATCGCAGCAAAATCCTCACCTTGGGAGGGGGGTTCGGGAGGAAGAGATTGACGCACCTGGCCGGGCCCTAGCTGCGAAAGTACCGGAAGTGCCTCGATGCGCTCATAGTAGTCAGCAATCCAATCCACCACGGCCCGGCCATGCTGGCGAAACTGCTCCGGAGTCATGTGGTAGCTCTTCTCTTGCGGCATAGGTGACCTTTCTGCACTTTCCTAGTTGAGCCCGCACCGAGCCGGCTCATAGGACGGCTATTCATACGATTCGCGCGATCCCGCCACTGGCATGGCTGCCACATTAGCAAGATATGCGTCTGACTTACGTGCTATCGCAGGCTACCACTTCAAGGTTGCCAGTTCTAGGGATTGCAAATCTGTAATGTCGGACAATCGGCATCCCATGCCTCCTTACTGCTACACTATCCGAGGATTGTAAAGCTCGAAAGGAGAAGCATGGATATTCACAGTATATTGGCAGACCTTAGAAGTGAACGCGAACGTCTCGACAGAGCTATAAGTGCATTGGAAGGACTCGGTAGTCAGACCCGCCGTCGGGGGAGACCGGTGGGTAGCCACCTAGCTGCAACCGCGGCTGGGCCGAAACGCAAACGCCGTCACATGAGCGCTGCATCACGCAAACGAATTTCCGAGATGATGAAACAACGCTGGGCAGAGCGCAAGAGAAAGTCGAGATAGTTATAAAGCTGACGAGTTCGGCGATCCCATTTCGTCTTGTTACTGATGTGCCACTCGTAACTGGGTGGCATATCCATTTGCTGCGGCACATTTTTTCAAGCGATCACGGTTCGACCATGGAAGTCGCGGCTAAAACGTTCACGCGAGATCTAAAGCTCCTGCCGGGTCGCAATGAATGCGAGGGAGAAACTGGGTGGTCATGCTTTTCTCTACACAGGCGCCCCTGGTCGGGCGCCTGTGTCGTGTCTCTGGACAGACGAATCACCAGGCCGTGACTTGCATCTTATCGACCCAGATTGAGTAATTTTGCTGGTTGTAGTCGCCATCCAGTTGGACGGCGGTATTTAGCTCAGACGCACGTACTCCATAGGTATTGAAGGTACGATTGATGTAGCTCTTGTTGCCATTCAGGGTTACGGAGACAAACGTGGTCTGGGTACCGTTGCGCTGAAACTCCAGCACGAGGTGGTTCCACTGATATGTCGGCGGAGCCGAACATCCGATGCCGGTATGCACCCAACGGCCATTGGCAGTGTCCCAGACATCCCATTGGTGTGCGCCCCTGATATTGCACTCCGTGCCGAAAATAAACTTGCGGTTGTTGGTTGACTGGTTCATATCGAACTCAAGCGCCTGCGCTGCGCTGGGGTTCTCAATGTAAAAGTACAGATCGTAGACAAAGTGGGAAGCACTTGGAATTGGCGTGAGCTGTTTCCACCAGATTGCGTTACGGTAGGGCGCACTGCCGCCCACCCAGTACTTGGCAGAATTCCCTGTCATTGAGGGACTGCTGACGTGTTGCGACATGGAGTGCGGGGTCGACCCGCTGCCCGCGCAAGTGTCGCAAGTTTGCCAGCCTGACATGGCTTGAATCATGGTGTAGTTTGGCTGACCACCGCCTCCGCCCCCACCTCCGCCACCGCTTCCAGTGACTTGGATCCAGAAGCCCGGAGCCTTATAGACGTTTTGATGACTGTCCCATGCCTGCACAACAATCCAGTGACTACCATCCCCCAGACTTACCTGAGTATTCATGCTGGAGGCGTCCACTGAATAGACCACGTTGTCGTCGGAATAGACCTTCATTGCAATGATGGGATATTGGCCACTTGCGGATGCGACGAAGTGAACGGGCGACGAGTCTTGACTTCCGGATGTTGGAGATGAAACGGTAACTCCGGCCAGGGAGAACGTAGTCAACGTGCACACGAACGCTACGATCCGAAGTGCATTGCTCAAAACTTACCCTCCTGAAAATAGAACAGACTGCTTCCTGACTGTTCCAGCCTAATGTGGGCAGACCCGGGAGGAAAGGGGTGATAGGGCTTAAGAAGCACCGTGCTTTGACCCTAGCGAGAATTACGAATCCCAGCTTAGTCCCCAGCGGACGTCGCAGAAAACGCAGCCCCAAATACATTTTTATGGGCCGGTGACCCGGACACGGATCCCGCCGGGTGCAACGCGGCAAACCGCTTGGGGCCGCGCTTACGGATCAGGAGCACGCGTATACGCTCCAGCAGTTCCATGGGAGCGAACTCGCCTTTGGGCAGCCAGCCGTCCGCCAGGGTATCTTCAGAGCAACAATTTACCGAACCGGAGAACAACAGCGCCGGAGTCTGCGGCGAGATCGCCTTGATCTGATCAATCAGTTTCGCGCCGCTGATTTTCGGCATCATGAGGTCGGCGAGTACGAGATCGATTCCGCCTCGTTGCATGATTTCCAGAGCGTGCTGCGGTTCCGTACACGTAAGAACGCGATAGCCGCGAGTTTCAAGCAGTACTTTTCGAATGGAGAGAGAACGTTCATCGTCATCGACGCAAAGAATGGTGCGCTTGGGCTTCATGGACCTACCCGCGAGCCTTTTTGGGAGCGACTGGGCGCCAGCGTCCGGGCAAACCTGTAAGCCGAACACGTGCATCCGTCATCCACTGGCTTCTTTTGATTTTTCACGCCAGAGCAGTGGCGTGTCCGGATGGTACGACCGGCGAGGGAGTTGCACAAGTGCCGCGAAGGTCAATTATGCAGAAAAGTTTTAGGGCCCATAAGAAAAAGAAATAGCACCATACGGAGTCACTTGCATTTTGGAGAATCGGCGAAGAACCTTTACGGATGCCGCTTTCGGGCCTGCACAAGATATCCGCAGAAAATTCACATCGTTACTTCGCCGACAATCACTTGCACCACGTTACCTCCAACGCGAACATTGGTCACCGCATCACCATTCTTTCCGCCGCGAATGTAAATGAAACTTGGACGCCGCGTTTCCATCCCCTGCTCAATGAGTCCTTGCGCTTCCGCCGCCAGTACGCCGTGCTGAACTGCCCATGCCGTACAGCAGCCGGCGGCCGATCCGGTGGCTGGGTCTTCACCGTTGTAGAAGATCATGCGCGCATGCAAAGTGGCCTTAGGGTCCACGGTTTCACGGCACACGAAATAAAAAAAGGCGGGGTTGCCGATGTTCGTCAGATAAGGCGCGAGCTGGCTCCAACCGACATGCAATTTCTGCAGCGTTGCCAGAGAACGAAACGGAACAATGGTAAACGGCATACCGGTCGAAACCGTCTGGATGGGTAAGCTGTCATCCAGTTCGCCGGGCGCAACCCCGAGTACACCGGCCACCACGTCATGGGGATGGGTCGCGCCGAACTTTGGCTCGGCCTGACGCATTTCGCCGAATAGCAGTCCATCGCGCTGTTCAAAGCGCACCGGAACTTTTCCGACCTTCAAATCGAGAACAATCTCGTCCGAACTGGAATGCTGACGCAAGTACCATGCTGTGCCTAGCGTGGGATGTCCGGCGAACGGCAACTCTTCGTTTACCGTGAAGATGCGGACCTTGTGGCCTTCCCGTTGCTCGACCGATGACTCGCGCGGCAGGATGTACGTGGTCTCCGACAAGTTGGTCTCGCGCGCGAGCTTCTGCATCTCGTCGTCGCTCAAGCCACGGGCGTCGCCGAAAACCGCGAGTTGATTCCCTTCAAGCGGGCGGCTGGTGAACACATCGAGCTGGACAAACGAAAATTTACGTGGGGTCATTGCAAGGCTCCGTTCACCAGTACCCAGATGCGGTGTGAGATAGAAGCGCTGAAAATAATTTGTCGCCGATGTTATCGTTGCTGGAGCCATTCGCAAATGTCTGCGACCATGGTCTGATGCGGAAGCGAAGGGGGTCCGGTGACTCTCCCGGTCTTCAAAACCGGCGATTGGCGCCTTGCGGTGTCAATGGTGCGTTCGACTCGCACACGCTTCCGCCAATCTAAAAGGCTTAGACGGGCCTTCGCTCTGTTGAGGACCAATTCTTCCATCCCGAGGACGCCATGGATCGACGGGGCTGGTCCACTCGAACGGTGGACGTGTATTTCCGTGGGGTAGTTGTTCCTAGACCACCAGTTCAGATTGCTCGGACGAGTGGCGCGAACCGGCGGACGATGCCAGTTCGTTCAGTGACGGATCGCCGACCGGAAGCAGCGCGAGCGTTTGCCCATGCCTCGAGATCCACTCGCGCAGAAGGTCGCTGGTAGAAGCGCTGATTTCGGTGAAGCGGATGCCGGCAAATGCGTTGGGCTGCGACCACGCGACGATACCCTTCACTTCAACTTGATGACCCGTCCCCGGAAGAGGAAAGTGCAGAGCGAGCTCTCCGGAGGCTTCGAACGGCGGTCGAAAGTTTTGCAGTCCGAGTCCACCGACGCTAAGGTTCCTGGCATCGGCTGTGAAGCAGCGCCCATCTTGGACACGCAAAATAACGGGGGCATTGAGTTCTGCCCGAAAATAGATTGGCAAGGCTAGAGCGGATTGTGCCTTAGAGCTGTGGCGCCCGAAGGCGATCTTGTGTTCGTTCAACTTTCGACAAAAGGTGCGCCGGGGAATACCCAACTGTTTGGCGGCTTGACTTTGATTGCCACCCGTGTGTTGCAGCGTTCGTAAGATCATCAGCCGTTCCAGCTCACACATCGTGGAGACATTGTCTGAGGGGAGCGCACCTGCCTGAATGTCACTGTTCGCGTGATCCAGCATGTGCCGACGCACATCCTCAGCGGTAATCTCACGCCGCAAGTTCAGAATACCCAGCTCCAATATCAGGTTACGCAATTCCCGAACATTGCCCGGCCATTCGAATTGAGGCAGCAGCTCCAAAGCTTCCGGGGTGAAGCTAACGCCAGGGCAAAGCCGGTCCAGAAAAGCTTCGGCCAGAGCAACTACGTCTTGCGGTCGATCCCGCAACGGAGGCACTCGCAAGTGGATTTCGCTGATGCGATGGTAAAGGTCGCTGCGGAAAGCGCCCGTCCTTACCGCCCCTTCGAGATCGCGATTGGTAGCGGCCACGATGCGGACGTCTACGGATACTTTCTTGTTACCTCCCAGGCGATAGTAAGGGACGGCGTCGAGAGCACGTAGAAGTTTCACTTGGACCTTGGGCTCAAGCTCTCCTATTTCATCCAGAAAGAGGGTACCTCCGTGGGCGCTCTCGAACAGGCCCGGCTTGCAGAAATCGGCCCCGCTGAACGCTCCCTTTTCATGGCCAAACAATTCACTTTCGACCAAATGTTCGGGCAGTGCGGCGCAGTTGACGTCGACCCATGGTTTGGCGTGACGGTTGGAGTGCTGGTGCAGAACGCGTGCGATGAGCTCTTTGCCGGTACCGGTTTCTCCGGTGATGAGGACGGCAGCTTTGTAGGGCGCCACTTTTTGCGCGACTTGAACCAGCGCGAGCATCTTCGGATCTTTGGCGATGATCTCGCCCCCGTTGTCTGCTCCATGTTTGTTAACAGTGATCACGACCCTAAGACCCTTGGAACCGGCACGCTTCCGCACAGCTCTTCTCAAGGCCGCCCCAACCGACGGCTTCATCATGCCCGACTCTCAAACCATCGGCTAGACCAGCCGATTCCTTAAGAGTGTTTGCGCCAATCTGGCGACGCTCGCAGCGGAAGTGAGCCAGACTGGCACATCGCAAATCTGGCCGTCATTCGCTTATTGACACAATAGAAGGGGTTAGCACGAGGGCAAGATGGCATTCCTGATGCACTACATCCTTCCGCAATCGAATCTCAAGTCGGAGTTGAACATGAAACGTTGGATGCTGTTGTGGTTCGCGATTTTGATGTCCGCGTCGATGCTGGCCAACGACGCTAAACTGGCTCCCGAACTGAAACAGACGGCGACTGACCAAATGGTTTCCGTCATCGTGCAGTACAAAGTTCCTCCCAGCGCACTGAGCACAGGCAAAATCCTGATGAACGGGGGAGTTCTCTCAGGTGATCTCCCGCTCGTCAAGGGCGTGAAGGCAATGGTGCCGCTCAGCAAACTGCCGCAAGTATCAGACGACGATGCGGTGGCCTACATCTCGCCCGACCGTCCACTGCGCAGCCACCTCAACAACGTCGCACCTGCCGTGCTGGCGAACTATGGCTGGGGCCTGGGTCTTGACGGCACCGGGATCGGAGTCGCTGTGATCGACAGCGGCATTCACCAGGTCAGCGATCTGCAAAACTCCAGCACCTCGCGGATTGTCTACAGCGCGGACTTCGTAGGTACCGGCACCGACGACCTGTATGGTCACGGTACGCATGTGGCCGGCATTATCGGCGGCAATGCGGCTTATTCCAGTTGCCCCACCTGCAATGTGCAGATTCGCGGCATGGCCCCGAATGTGACGCTCATCAACTTGCGTGTACTCGATAACACCGGCCAAGGCAGCGACAGCAGCGTTATCGCCGCCATCCAGGCTGCCGTTCAACTGAAGAACGTCTATAACATTCGCGTCATGAACCTGTCGGTGGGCCGGCCCGTGGTTGAGAGCTACACCCAAGATCCGCTCTGCCAGGCGGTGGAGGCGGCATGGCAAGCCGGAATCGTAGTGGTGGTGTCCGCAGGTAACGATGGGCGCGACAATTCACTGGGCACCAACGGCTACGGAACCATTGAGGCGCCGGCGAACGATCCCTATGTCATCACGGTTGGCGCCATGAACACCAAGGCAACACCTGACCGCGCCGACGATGTGATGACCAGTTACAGTGCCAAGGGACCAACCGTCATCGATCACATCGTGAAGCCTGACCTGGTAGCGCCTGGGAACCGCGTAATCTCACTGCAGGAGCCGGGCACACTTGCGTCGCAAGATCCGCAGAACCGCGTAACCAGCACTTATTTCAATAAGGGTGGCCGCTTTACGCCTTCCACCCAATATTTCACTTTAAGCGGAACCAGCATGGCGACGGCCGTGGTCAGCGGTGCTGCCGCGCTCATGCTGCAGCAGGATGCCACGCTCACGCCCGACCAGGTGAAGGCGCGCCTGATGAAGACCGCGTACAAGAACCTGCCACAATACACTACGGTGGTCGATGGTGGTGTGACGTACACCGTCCAGTACGATGCCTTCACCGTGGGGGCCGGCTACCTTGACGTCCAGGCGGCCTTAAGCAGCACCGACCTGGCGCCCGGAGTAGCGAAATCTCCAACCGCGTACTATGACACCACTACCGGCAACGTTTTCTTCCTCGCCGATAGCGCTACTCCGTGGGGACAATCTGCTATGTGGGGAAACTCGGGACCCGGTTCGCAGTCAGCCATGTGGGGCGCGTCAGCAGTATGGGGTAACAACGTCTTCCTGGCGCAGTCGGCGATGTGGGGCGATTCTGCGATGTGGGGCAGTTCGGCCATGTGGGGGGACTCCGCGATGTGGGGCGATTCGGCCATGTGGGGCGATTCCGCCATGTGGGGAGACTCAGCCATGTGGGGCGCGCAGTTTGCCGGTAGCGACCCCGCGTTCGCCCTAAGCACAGTTGTCAACGGTGAGAACTAGCAGGAGAGACTGGCACATTCATGAAAAGCTCGATTAAGAGTGCTCTGAAGTTTGCCCGAATGGGACTGGCGATGTTGGCGGTGCTTACGATGATCTTGGTACCAGCGCTGTCGGCAACTTCGCATGGCAGTTCACCTCTACGATTGCTCCTTTCCAACCCGGCGTCGTCTGTCCTTTCGTACGGCGCAGCCAGCGGCGGCCCAATCGTCCCTGCGAGAGGAGAAACCTCGACAACAACTACGGAAGCAGTGACTCAGGCTTCCGTCATGTGGGGATCCTTTCGTCCCACAGTATCGATTCCGAACTCTGGAAGACTGATCAAAACGAGGACCGGGAATTCGCTCTCATCGTGGCGAAATGTCGCAACTCGCAGACTCAGCCACCCTCAGGTAAATCGAGGCTGATGCCAAAACGGAAGATTATAACGTTCGATTCTGGAATGCCGATACTGTAAACGGAGTGTCTCGCGCTTGCGAGACACTCGGGAATTCTACAACTGCTGCCGGGCCCCGAATCATGACAAGGACATTGAGCCGCGGATTTCGCGAAGCCTTAAGGCCACAAGTGACGCCGCGATGAGTCCTAATGCCAAGGCGTTTATCGCGCTGGTGCTGGCAACCGGAACCGCGGTTCTTGTCGGCGGCGTTATGCACTCTTCGTGGCCGGACCTGAGCAGGTTTCTCTGCTATTTGCTCGCGGTGATTCTGGCTTCGGGTTTCAAGATTGTGTTGCCAGGTATCAGTGGCACGATGTCCGTGAACCTGATGGTCATCCTGATCTCGGTGATTGAACTTTCACCCGCGGAGACCCTGGCACTGGGCTGTGTCGCGACGGCGGTGCAGACCCTGTGGCACAAGCGCCGTATTCAGGCCATTCACGTTGCGTTTAATGCCGCCCAAATCGCGATTGCGATTGAGCTGTCCTATCAGGTGTTCCATCATTCCACGGCATGGCTGGGCGAGCCGGTACCTCTGCGCTTGATGGCCACTGCGATTACGTATTTCCTTGCCAATACCGTTCCGGTCGCCGTCGTAGTTTCTTTGACCGAGCAGCGCGCGTTCGCCAGTACCTGGGCGGAATGCTATTTCTGGTCGTTCCCCCACTATCTTGTGGGCGCCGCGTTCGCAGGACTGATCACGTGGTCGAACCGCCATCTCGGCTGGCAGGTTTCAGCGTTGATTGTGCCCGTTGTTTACCTGATGTACCGTTCTTATCGCCTGTATCTGGGAAAACTGGAGGACGAAAAACTGCATGTGGAGCAAATGGCGGCGCTCCATCTGCGGACCATCGAAGCCCTGGCCCTGGCCATCGACGCCAAAGATCACACCACGCACGATCACCTGCAAAGGGTCCGCGTCTATGCCCTCGAGATCGGCAAGGAGATGGGCTTAACGGCTGTCAATTTGGAAGCACTGCGCGCGGCCGCGCTGCTGCACGACATTGGCAAACTGGCAGTTCCCGAGCACATCATCAACAAGCCGGGCCGCCTCTCGCCGGAAGAATTCGAGAAAATGAAGATTCATCCCGTCGTGGGGGGCGAGATCTTGGAGCGCGTCAACTTCCCCTATCCCGTGGTTCCCATCGTGCGGGCCCATCATGAGAAGTGGGACGGCACCGGATATCCGGATGGGTTGCGCGGAGAGCAGATACCTATTGGCGCGCGCATTCTGACTGTCGTGGATTGTCTTGACGCACTTACCTCCGACCGGCAGTACCGCAGGGGCATTCCGCTGGACGAGGCCATGCAGGAAGTGGTCTCACAGGCTGGTAAGCAATTTGATCCCGAGGTGGTGGAGATTTTGCAGCGCCGTTATCTCGAATTGGAGCACCTCGCGAAAGCTGGTTCGGGCAATTCGATGAAGTTGTCCACGGACGTCAGGATTTCCAATGGCGCTGCTCCGGCGGCGGGATTCGAGAAAATCAAGGCCGGTTCCAGCGGCGACTTTCTGGCCTCGATTGTGGCAGCACGCTATGAAGCCCAGGCTTTGCTCGAATTCAGTATCGACCTCGGCCGCTCGCTCAGTCTCTACGAAACTCTTTCCGTGGTGGCGGCGCGGCTCCGCAAACTGGTTCCGTATGACGCCATCGCTATCTACCTGTTGCGCGGCGAGAAGCTGATACCCGAATACGTAACCGGTGACGACTTCAGGGTATTTTCCTCCCTGGAGATTCCCTTTGGCGAGGGACTTTCCGGTTGGGTCGCCCAGAACCGCTCTCCGATCATCAACGGTAATCCGTCGGTGGAACCGGGCTATCTGAACGATCCCCAGCGAGCCAGTTCCATGTCCTCAGGGCTGGCAATTCCGCTAATGGGTGGCGACAACAGCGTGCTGGGAGTTTTAGCTCTTTATCGCCTGCCTGCGGATGCGTTCTTGACCGATCATCTTCGCGTCCTCCTCGCGACCAGCGAGAAAATCGGTGCCTCCATAGAGAACGCCATCAAGTACCAGGCCGCGGCTGACTCGGCCACGGTGGACTACCTCACCGGGCTGCCCAACGCCCGCTCCCTGTTTTTGCACCTCGATTCCGAGATTTCCCGATGCAAGCGCGAGAACAGCCATCTGGCAGCTGTGGTCTGTGACCTCGACGGATTCAAGCAGATCAACGATAAGCTGGGTCACTTGGCGGGCAACAAAGTCCTCGAACTTTTTGCTCGCAAGCTCAGCCTGTCATGCCGTGAATATGACTTCGCCTCGCGCATGGGAGGCGACGAGTTTGTGGTAATTGCGCCCCGCCTGGGACGGCCAGCAGCCGAGGAGATGTGCGCGCGAGTCAAGCTGGTCGCGGCCGACAGCGCCGCCGAAGTCTGTCCGGAGGTTACTCTCTCGGCCAGCGTTGGCGTGGCGTTTTATCCCGATGACGGCGAAGATGCCGAGCAGTTACTGGTATCGGCTGACAAACGGATGTACTCGATGAAGCAGGACCATCGACGGGAACGTCCATTCTCGGAGTTGCCCCTGCAAACGCTACTGGCGCGATGAGGCAATGGCAGCGATGCGGACCGCGATCGTACACAGGCTGACGCTGGCGCTGGTGACGGTGGTTGTCGGGGGACTAATCTCAGCCACGCTAGTCCGGTACGCGCCCGGATTCGGCACAGATGAGCGTCAGCTTGATGCCCGCTTGAGCCGCGAGAGCATTCAGGCGATCCGCAGCGCCAACTCCGAGCAGCGCAACGTTCTTCACTTTTATGGAAACTGCCTGCGGCGCGCGCTGCATGGTGACCTCGGCGAATCGCGGTCACTAAATGAGCCGGTCAGCCGCTTGCTGCAGGAGCGGGCACCGGTTACCCTGTCAATCGCCGCCGAGGGACTCGCACTGGCATGGTTTGTGGCTGCACTCGCCGTATTGGCCGCATGGTTGTTTCGCACCCCTGCCCTGGAGCTAACCGGCAATCTCTTCAGCGGACTTTTGTTGTGCTTGCCGGCCGGAGTTTTGGCGCTGCTGTCAGTCCTGATGGGCGCGCCTGGTTGTCTGGCGATCGCTCTGATTGTCTTTCCCAAAGTGTTCCGGTACTTGAGCAATCTGGTCGCCGGAGCACGTCCGATGCCGCACATCATCGCCGCTTATGCCAAGGGAGTTTCGGAGCCGGCAGTATTTTTCTGGCATGTCATTCCCGTGATCAAGCGCGAAGTGCTGGCCCTGGCGGGAGTCTCCATCGGCGTCGCCATCAGCGCGGCCATCCCGGTAGAGGCGCTGTGCGGTATTCCCGGCGTCGGTCAATTGGCATGGCAATCGGCTCTCGCCCGTGACCTTCCGCTTCTGATCAATATCTCCATGCTGGTGATCGCCTGTGTGGTGGTAGCGAATTCGGGAGCAGACCTGCTCAGCGAAGAGCGAAGACAACCGGCATGAAAGCAGTTCGTCGAGCGGCGATGATTCTGGCGACCTTTCTGGTGCTGACCAGCGTAGGTGGCAGCTTCCTTTCGCGATTCGACTACGCGGTTCAAGACCGGGAACAGGTGAACGCAGGCCCTTCAAATCAACACTGGCTGGGCACCGATGACCTGGGACGCGACCGCTGCGCGCGATTGTTGCATGGAACCTGTGTCTCCATGTTGCTGGCCCCCGCCGCAGCCGTCGTCTCCATGCTGCTTGCTCTAATCATCGGAGCAGCCCCAGGATTCTTCGGCGGCTTCACGGAGCGCGCCGCGAAGACCGCAATTGACCTGTTTCTCTCCATCCCCTGGCTTTTTCTATTGCTGACCGTCCGGGCCATGCTCCCCTTGAACACGTCACCAGCCATCTCGGTGGGCATCACGTTCCTCATGTTGGGCATCCTGGGATGGGCGGCGCCGGCGAGGATCCTGTTGGCGCGTGCGAGATCCCTGCGGCAATCCGACTTCATCGTAATGGCGCGCTGCACCGGAATTTCGCCTGGGAGACTATTCGGCAAACACGTGCTGCCTAACCTGCGCCCAATTCTGCTGGCCCAATTCTGGATATCCGTCCCCGTGTTCGTTCTCGCGGAGGCCAATCTCAGCCTGCTCGGACTGGGCGTGGCCGAACCGCTGCCGTCTCTCGGCAGCCTGTTGCGGGAACTGGAAACGGTAATGTCGTTTCGGGCCGATCTATGCCGTTTCGCAGCGCTGATCATGCTGGTTCTAATCGTAAGTGGAATACAAACTGCCACATCTGCTCCTGAGGTCCCCTGATATGCGCCGCACCTTCTTCTACGCCTGTCTTCTGGTTGCGATTCTTACGACTGCAGCTTTTTGCCTGGATGAGCTCAGGTTTTACTTGCGCTCCGACCCCAAGTCATTCAATCCGACATTGGTTGCCGATGATGCTTCGGAAACCATTCGCTACCTCACGGGCGGAGTGCTGGTGCGATTGAATCGCGAATCCCAGAAGCTGGAACCCGAACTCGCGAAATCGTGGACGACATCCAGGGACGGCCGAACCATTACCTTCACTCTCCGCAAGAGTCTCCGTTTCTCCGACGGAACGCCGTTCACCGCCGACGATGTGAAGTACACGATGGACCAGTTAATGGATCCGGCGCTGCATTCTCCTACCGGAGATGCTTTTCGCTCGACGAGCGGCAAAGTACTGTCGGCAGTCACCGCGTCCGACAAGATCGTCATTACTTTCCCTGCGCCTGTAGCCGGGCTCGACAAGTTATTTGACCAGGTCGCCATTGTCCCGGCTCACTCGCCGCAAAAAGAGATGGCAGTTCTCGGCCCGTACTATGTGTCAGATCACAAGGCCGGCTCCTACGTTGAGCTGCGGCGCAATCCGAACTACTGGAAGCGAGACGCCGCCGGCCGGCAATTGCCATACATCGATGCCGTGAGGTTGGAGATTCAGTCAAACCGGGATATCGAGCTCTTGAAGTTCAGCCGGAACGACATCCACCTGATCAACTCCATGGACGCGGATTCCTTCGACCGCCTCTCGCGCTCGGCTCCCGACAAAGTGCGCGATGCCGGTCCTTCCCTCGATTCGGAACAAATGTGGTTTAATCAGGTTCCAACTGCGCCGCTTCCCGGGTATGAACGCGACTGGTTCCAGTCACGCAGTTTCCGTCGCGCGATTTCGTTGGCCATCAATCGCGAGGATTTGTGCAAAGTTGTGTACAACGGTCATGCCCAACCCGCACTTGGTCCCGTCTCCCCGGCTAACCGGTTCTGGTTTGACGTTCACCTGCAACCCTCGCACTTCGATTCCACGGCCGCGCTTCAGCTTCTGCAGCAGGATGGCTTTCAACTCTCGGGTGGCACACTTCACGACCGGACAGGCCATGCTGTGGTGTTCTCGATTGTCACCAATGCAGGCAATCGTTCGCGCGAGCGCATGGCCACCATGATTCAGCGGGACCTGCGTGTTCTCGGCATCACCGTGAACGTTGTTACCCTCGACTTTCCTTCTCTGATTCAGCGCATCAGCGAAACCTTCAATTACGAAGCCGCTCTGCTAGGCCTGGTGAACGTAGACCTCGATCCCAACGCGCAGATGAATGTCTGGCTCAGTTCCTCCGATGAACATCAATGGAATCCCCGGCAGAAGACTCCCGCGACTTCGTGGGAGGCTGAAATTGACCGCCTGATGCGGGCGCAGGCCTCCACCATGGACAACCGGGAACGCAAAAAATATTTCGATCGCGTGCAGGAGATTGTTGCCGATCAGCTGCCGTTCCTTTACCTGGTGAACAAGAATGCGCTAACCGGAATCTCTCCTCTGCTGGAAAACGCACGGCCCGTGGCCTTGCGGCCGCAAACGTATTGGAATATCGAACGCCTGAGCTTTGCCCCGGAAAGGGCCGGCAATGGTAACTGAAGACCCGCTTCTGTCCGTCGATCTGCGAGTCGACTATCCCAACAAGCCTCAGGCGCTGCGGGCAGTTTCCTTTCAGATCAATAAGGGCGAAGTGCTTGGATTGGTCGGCGAAAGCGGGTCGGGCAAGAGCACCATCGCGCTCGCGATTCTCCGCTTGCTGGGGCTGAAGGGCGGAAAGGCGTCAGGGCACATCTGGTTTCACGGTCGCGACCTGATGGCGGCGTCGGAGCGGGAAATGCGAGGGATCCGCGGTAGCGAAATCGGGCTTGTTCTACAAAGCCCGCTATCCAGCCTGAACGCTGCCCTTAGGATCCGGACTCAGCTCGCCGAGGCCTGGAGGGCACACGCGGCCGGGAGCAAGGCCGACCTGACGATGGCAATCAGTCGCGCACTGGACAGCGTCGGTCTTTCCACGGCTGAGGAGTTTTGCTCCCGCTATCCGTCGCAGGTCAGCGTTGGTCAGGCACAACGGGTCTTGATCGCGATGGCGATCATGCATTCGCCCACATTGCTCATTGCAGACGAGCCCACCAGCGCTCTCGATGCCATCACGCAATCGGAAATCATCAAGCTCTTCAGAGAACTTCAACATAAGATGGGCAGTGCCGTTCTGTACATTTCGCACGACTTGTTGTCGGTGTCTTCGTTCTGCGATCGCATTGCGATTCTGCACGATGGCGAAATTGTGGAGTGCGGATACATGGAAACGGTGCTGAATCGGCCTACGCATCCCTACACCCAACAGCTCTTGTCCCGCGTCCCGTGGCCGATGCGCTTCGAGGCTCCCGCGCCACTGCCATCGTACGTGTTAGGTAAGACCATGGCATCCCGACTCTTCCCTATTCCCGATAAGCGTAATGATCGAAAGTCAGTTCCAGACTCAAGGTAACCGGCGGAACGGAGTAATCGACTTTCGTCGATGCTTTGACTAGGATTGTGAGAAGGTGAGCGATCCACGGTGACGAATGCTGGGATACTGGTGGATTGTAAACCTTTAGGTGGAGTCGACGTGCCTTCCAAGATCCCCAAATCAAAACCGTTCCGTGCCGCATCGGCCGTCAAGGCTGCGGCTCGCCATGCTATTGGAACTCCTCCGCCTACCCGGGCAGAACCCGTGAGTAAGAAACGGAAGCTCAAGCAAAACAAGTACAAGCCTACCTTGAAGAAGCTTCTCGACGAAGCTGGCGAATAGTCCTCCTCTACAATCTTTGTTGGAATCTCTTGCCGGGATGGCGTAGGCAAGTTTTCGGCGGTCTCACTTGGGCAACAAGGCAACCATCTCGATTCTCCGAAGCAGCTGGTTGCTGGCGCTTGTTCTTACGCTGCACTTCACTGCCAACGCACAGTCCCCATCTTCTACCCAACAGCCTGACCAGCACGCCGGGATGAACACGCAAATGTCTACCGAGTCGATGCAGCCAATGGATCACGGGATGGATTCGGCGAGCGAATTCCTGATGCGCGAGTCGTCCGGTACCGCGTTTCAGCCTTCAGCGTGGCCCATGCCGATGGTTATGACGGGCGTCGGGCAGTGGCGTTTGATGTGGATGGCACAGGCATTTCTGGTGGACACCCAGCAGACCGGCGCGCTCGGTGCCGACAAGTTTTACTCCAGCAACTGGGGAATGCTCGGTGCGGTACACCGGTTCGGCGGCGCTGATATCATGCTGCGCACCATGCTCAGCTTGGAACCAGCCACCATCAGCGGTGAGTTTTATCCGTTGCTGTTCCAGACCGGTGAGACCGCCTATGGCAAGCCCATTGTCAACGGTCAGCATCCCCATGACTTCGTGATGGAGCTAAGTGTGCAATACGCCCACGGTCTTGGCGAGCATGCGGTATGGGACCTGTACTACGCTCCGGTTGGCGACCCGGCGTTAGGGCCGGTGGCCTATCCTCATCGCGCTTCGGCGATGGAAATTCCGCAAAGCACGCTCGGACATCACTGGGAAGACTCGACGCACATTCTCTACAACGTAGTCACGGCGGGAATATCGTACAGGACAGTGCGCCTGGAGGCATCAGGTTTTCACGGCGCAGAACCCGACGAACATCGCTGGGACATTGACTTTGGGCCGATGAATTCCTATTCGGCGCGGCTCACCGTCACGCCATCGGCAAGATGGCTTGCCCAGCTTTCAGTCGGTCATCTCGTCAATCCCGAAGCACTCGAGCCGGGCGTGATTGTGCGCACTACCGCCTCTGTGGAGTACATCGTTCCGCGTCCCTACGGTAATGCGTGGGCAACGACGCTGCTTTGGGGACGCAACGGCAAACAGGCGGTGCATTACGGCACCAATGCCGTGCTGGCGGAAACCGTCGTTCCTTTCAAGGACAAGAACTTCGTCAGCGGCCGCTATGAGTGGTCTCAACGCGACGAGTTATTCGCCGATGACCCCGCGTTGGCGCAGCAGCTATTCGAGCAAACCGGTAGCCATTGGTTTGACATTAATGCTTATACGGTGGGTTACACCCGCGATATTGGGACGTTTCACAGTGTAGAGACTGGGCTGGGAGCGAACCTCTCGCTCTACGGTGTGCCGGACGCTATCAAGCCCTATTACGGGGACCACCCCCTCGGCGTGAATGTGTATCTGCGGTTGCGCCTGAAGGAGAACCGCTAACGGGAAACCTGCGGTAAGTTTCCCGGAAAGCTAAAGGCTACTCTTGTATCAGCTCTCGACCGAGCGCAGTCGCAAAAACTAAGATCAGCTTTCGAATTGTCCTCTGCGAAAGGCTAGTCTAAGGGTTAAACGCCAAACGCTAAAAGCGCTCAGCGGAATTTTCCAGCGGCACCTCAACCACCATGCGTGTCCCCTGCCCATTCTCGCTGTGGGGTGTGATGGTACCGCCGTAGGCCTCGATCAACGCCTTTGAGATGGCGAGCCCAAGGCCGTATCCCCCTGAATTGCGTGCGCGCGAGCTATCGCCTCGATGGAATCGCTCGAACAGGCGCGTCAGTTCCGCTTCCGGAATTCCCGGCCCACTGTCTTTCACTTCAACATATCCTCGCAAGCCGTCGGAGTGTGCGCGAAGCTGCACGGTTCCTCCGGCGGGGCTGAAGCGGATGGCATTTTCCACGAGGTTCGACCAAATTAGTTCCAGGTCTTCGGCATCCGCCCGCATTGGCATTGCGCCGTCGCTGACGAAATTGATGGCAATGCCGCGCTCGCGTGCTAACGGCGCAAGTCTCTCCAGCACGCTCTCGCATGTAGCGGCTACCTCCACCGCTTCGAGGTCCCGGCGTACACTTCCTGCTGCCCACTGTTCAGCACGGGCCAAACGAAGCATGGAGTGCATTAGTTGTTCGAGGCGCGCCATGTCTTCGAGCGCCTGTTCCAAGCCGGCACGGTACTCATCCGCAGTGCGCGGACGCTGCAGAAGCGATTGCAACGTGGACTTCAGGATTGCAACCGGCGTCTTCAGTTCATGCGCAGCGTTGGCCAGAAATTCGCGTTGCTGATCGAATGCGCGATGCAATCCATCGAGCATGGTGGTCATGGCCTGGGTCAGGGGTGAAAGTTCCGTCGTGCTCATCGCCGCTTCGGTGGGATCCAGCTTCCAGTTCGAGGTGTTGACCAGGGCAGCGCTCGCGGCCAGATCACCCAGAGGCCTCAATCCTCGTCGCAGGCCCGGGACCGCAAACCCCACGGTGATCAGCAACAACAATCCGCTGCCCGCCGCTATGTAGATCCCGGCGTTCGCTACGGCGCGGGTCATCTGTTCGGTGGGCGCCCCATAAGTCACGGTCAGCACATCGGCCGAAGGCGCATCGCCTTCGCGATCGAGCACCGGAACATTCTCCAGCCGCACCGCACGATAACGGAGACCATCTAGCGTAAAGTTTGCGTGTTCGCGGTCCTTCTTCGGGATGGCCTGCAAATCCTTGGGCCAGTTTGCAGACCGCGCAAGTACGCTTCCCGCGCTGGTCACTTCGTAGAGGTCGGGATGTTCTTTTTCCAGCGGAGGAGGAACCAGGTCATCTTCGAAGAGCAAAGTGGGATGCTCATCTTCGGAGTAGCGTACCAGCGCGGCGAGGCTCATCGCGCGCCCACGCAGGCCCGCGTCGAACGCGTTCCGCAGTTGCCGCCGCGTGAAATACACCGCGACCGAAACAATACCGATGGCCAGCAGCAACTGCGAAATCACAACCGCCGCGATCAACCGGCGCTGAATGGATGTCTGTCGCATACTACTTGCTGTCACCCACGAAGCATATAGCCCTGCCCGCGCAGGGTGTGAATCAGCTTGCTGTCTCCGCTGTCCTCGAGTTTACGACGCAAGCCGGAAACGTAAACTTCAATCACATTGCTGAACCGCTCCCAGTTGAAATCGTAGAGATGTTCAAGTAGCTCGGTCTTGGGGACGACTGCGCCGGGCCGGTGCGCGAGATATTCGAGAACGCGGTATTCCATCGCCGTTAGGCTTACCAGCTTGCCCTTGCGACGCACACTGAGATCAGCCGTATTGATCTCGAGGTCGCCGACCTTCAGCACGGCCGCACTCTGCCCCTTGCCACGCCGGATGAGGGCCTTAGCGCGGGCCAGCAGTTCTCCCAAGTCAAATGGCTTGGAGATATAGTCATCGGCCCCCGCATTCAAAAGCGCAACGACCGACTCCTTTTCGTCGCGTGCGGTAAGCACGAGCACGGGAACCGCGGAGCCTCTCTCTCGTATGCGTTCCAGGACGGCTAGTCCATCGAGTTTCGGCAGCATCAAGTCAAGAATCACCAGGTCGTATGGGTTTGACTCTTCCATGAACGCCCCTTCTTCACCGTCGAGCGACACATCCACCGCGTAACCCGCACTTTCACGCATACTACGGGCGACGTTTTCCGCCAATCGGGTCTCATCCTCAATGATTAATACCCTCATGCTTTTTCTATCCTATGCCAACTGTAGGGCAGAGAACCTGAAGGAATGCTTAAGGAGCTAAATGCGGCTGATCGTTCTCTCGTTCAGCTTGCCTTAAGCTACGTTCCGTCATCCTAGGTTGACCTTGTTCGTGAGGCAGCCGTGTACAAGAGCCAGAAGATTACCGCGCTTATCGCCGCCATGCTCCTCACGGCTGTGGCATCGAGCGCGCAAGTTACGCCGCCAGCACAGAGCACGTTGCTGGACGTGACTACTGCCCAACCACAGGGCGCGACGGTCTCGCTGACACTGGCGGATGCGTTGGCGCGCGCCAGGGCAAACAGTCCGCAGTTCCAGGCGGCGCTCACTCAATTGGGACTGGCTCGCGAAGATCGCGTCCAGGCGCGGGCCGGGCTCTTGCCGGGTGTTGACTACAACAACGGTTTCATCTACACGCAAGGCAACGGCACGCCATCAGGGCGCTTCATCGCCAACAACGGTCCGCACGAGTACATCAGCCAAGGTGCTGTGCAGCAAGTAGTCGGTTTGGGGCAAGTTGCAGATTATCGTCGCGCAGTTGCGGCTCAAGCGCTGGCTCGAGCCAAGGCCGATATTGCAGCTCGCGGGTTGACCGTGACCGTCGCGCGAGCATTCTATGGCTTGCTGGCCGCGCAAGAAAGGACCCTGAGCACGCGGGCCGCCGCCGACGAGGCGCAGCACTTTCTCGACAACAGTCGCAAACTGGAGGGCGGTGGCGAGGTCGCGCACTCCGACGTGATCAAATCTCAGATCCAAGCGAACGATCAGCAGCGTGCCTTGCAGGATGCGAAGCTTATTGAGCAGAATGCACGACTGACGCTCGCGGTACTGCTATTCCCGAATTTCTTTCAGGACTTCACCTTGGTGGACGATCTTGGTACTGCGCCAATCTTGCCTCCGATTACCGATGTACAACAGCTGGCGCAGAGGAACAATCCCGAACTGAGCGCCGCCTTTGCCGCGCTTGAGGTTGCCAGCCACGAAGTCACAGTTGCGCGAGCAGGTCATCTGCCCACTCTGGTCCTCGATTACTTCTACGGCATTGACGCGAACCATTTTGCTGTCAACACTGACGGCCTCCGCAACCTGGGTTACTCGGCGACGGCAACGCTCAACATTCCGGTGTGGCACTGGGGTGCGATTGAGAGCAAGGTGAAGCAAGCAGAGTTGCAGCGTCACCAGGCCCAAGTGGAATTAAGTGCGGCGCAGCGTCAGGCCTTGGCCGATTTGCAATCGTTCTACTCCGAAGCCGCAACCGCGCGTGAGCAATTGGACACCCTACGCAACTCTGCTGACCTGGCGGCCGATAGTCTCAGACTGACCAACCTGCGCTATCAGGCCGGTGAAGCTATCGCCCTTGAAGTGGTGGATGCGCAGAACACCCTCGCTCAGGCGCGCAACAATTATCACGATGGAGAAGCTCGCTATCACGTCGCCATCGCGAACTTGCAGACGCTGACGGGAAGTTTCTAGGAGCAGCGATACATGCCGATCACCGCGCTTCACGCCAGAGTTTGTCCTGAAGGAGTACGGCTTCATCAGGGCGGTGAGGAGCAGCAAACGATGCCGATTACTGCGCTTCTCGCCAGAGTTGACTTTGAAGGGGCACGGCTTCAACCGTGCCGTGAGGACGTGCATGAGATTCGGGCTTTAGCCCCTGAGGGAAGGCCTTCATCGTCATCCCATGGCTGCCGTTTCTTGATGTGGGGGACTAAAGTCCCGGCAGATACGGGAATCAGTCTTGATGGCACGGCTGAAGCCATGCCCCTTCCAGGCATCGCACAGATGAGCACCCCCCGCCGAAACAACGCGCTCTCCATTGCCAGGGCGTCAATGTCCTGTGTGCTGATTGCTGTTATTGGGCTGCTGGTTTCTTGCTCGAAGAAGGAGGAGCAAGCCGAGCCGGTGGTCTCGGTGCAAGTTGCCGTTGCGCAACGTAGTGCAATCCAGCAGATCATCAGCGCCGAGGCAGTTCTGTTTCCCCGCGACCAGGCAGCCATCACTCCGAAAATCGTGGCCCCAGTAAGGGCTTTCTTCGTGAATCGTGGCAGCCGAGTGCACCGCGGCCAACTTCTGGCGGTGCTGGAAAATCGCGATCTTGCCGCTGCCGAGGTCGAGAACAAGGGTACCTACGAGCAGGCTCAGGCAGCTTACGGGCTCGAGACGTCGTCCGCGCTGCCGGAAGAATGGCAGAAGGCTGAACTGGATCTGAAGACGGCGAAGGAATCGTACGACGCCGAGCAGAAGGTCTATGACAGCCGCCGCCTTCTTTACCAACAGGGCGCTCTGCCGCGCAAACAGCTCGACGAATCGGCGGTAGCGCTGGTGCAAGCCAAGGCCCAATATGAGCTGGCTGAAAAGCACCTGTCTGCGCTGCAATCGGCGGGCAAGCAGCAGCAACTCAAATCGGCGCAGGGACAGCTTACCTCGGCCAAAGGGAAATATGAAGGTTCTGCCGCGCAGCTCGCTTACACGGAGATTCGCAGCCCCATCAATGGCGTGGTCACCGATCGTCCCAGCTATCCCGGCGAGACCCCTCCGCCCGGCACTCCGCTGCTTACCATCATGGATACCTCAACCGTCATCGCACGCGCTCACATTCCTCAGGAGGAAGCCGCGGCATTGAAACCGGGCGACACCGCGACCATCAATGCGGCGGGTGAAGTTCGCGTGAGCGGAAAAGTCACGCTGGTTAGCCCCGCCCTCGACCCCAACAGCACTACGGTCGAGATCTGGATCGAAGCTGCGAATCCGGACGGACGTCTCCGTCCTGGCACGACCGTGAACGTTCAAACGGTTGCGCAGACCCTTAACGATGCCGTCGTCATCCCCGCCTCCGCGTTGCTGAAGACGCCGGAAGGTGAAACTACGGTCATGATTGTTGAGAACGATCGCGCTCATCAGGTATCGGTGGAAACGGGAATCCGCGAGGGTGATTGTGTGCAGATCACCAAAGGCCTGAGCGGCGGTGAGACGGTCATCGTAACTGGCGCTTACGGCCTGCCTGACAATACGAAAGTGAAAATTGCAGAACCCACATCGTCAGACTCCGGGAAGTCGCAATCCCAACCAGATTCAGGAAAGGACTGAGGTGAGACCGAACCTGAAATCCTGGCTTCAACGTCTGCGCGCCAGCGGGGCGTCCGATGAGCGATACTGGTTTACCCGCTACTCGAAATCGTTGGTCTTCCTGATTCTTGTTCTGGTGATGGCCGGCGCCTATCTCGCTTTTACGATCCCCATCTCCGTATTCCCCGCCACCGATTTTCCGCGGGTAGTCATTGGCGTAGACAACGGCGTAATGCCGATCGACCAAATGATGGCCACCATCACGCGACCCATCGAAGAGTCTGTAAACAGTGTGCCTGGATTACAGGACGTGCGCTCCATTACCAGTCGCGGCTCGGCTGAGGTGGATCTCTTCTTCGACTGGCACGTGGATATGGTCACCACGCTTCAACTGGTTGACGCGGCGCTCTCCAGCATTCGCTCCCAGTTGCCGGCGACGGCAGTTGTTCAGTCGCATCGCTTGAACTTCGCCACGTTCCCTATTCTGGGTTACAGCCTGACCTCCGACTCGGTGCCCCAGACCCAGCTCTGGACAATGGCAACGTATGACCTGAAGCCGCGCCTCAACCGCCTCGACGGCGTTGCTACGGTGATCGTGCAAGGCGGTCAGGAGCCGGAGTTTCACATTACTCCAGATCCTGCAAAATTGTTGACCGCTAATGTGACTGTCACGGACATACTCGATGCAGTCCGGCGGACCAATCTCATCGATTCGCCCGGTCTGCTTCAGGAAAACCATCAGCTCTACCTCGCACTGGTGGATGGGCAGGTAAAGGATCCTGCGCAGCTGTCGCAAATCGTAATCAAGACGACTCAAACAGGTATTCCGGTGCGCATCGGGGACGTGGCCAGTGTTGCGCCGGGCGTCAAACCGGTTTACACGATTGTGAGCGCGAATGGAAAACCCGCAGTACTGCTCAACATCAACCGTCAGCCTGACAGCAACACCGTCGCCGTCGCCAATGAAGTTCATGCCGAGGTCAACCGTATTCGTCAGTCGCTACCGCCGGGAATTCACCTCGAACCGTTCTACGATCAATCGGAAGTGATTACCGCATCAATCAAGAGCGTGCGCGACGCCATCCTCATCGGCATCCTTCTGGCATCGATCATCATGATTTTGTTTCTACGCGATTGGGGAGCTTCGGCGGTGGCGGCGGTCGTCATTCCAGTAACGGTTTTCATTACCTTCATCGCCTTCAAGGTCCTCGGCGAAAGCTTCAACCTGATGACGCTCGGTGGCCTGGCCGCAGCCATAGGTCTGGTAATCGATGATGCCATCGTCGTGGTCGAAAATGTTTCTCTTCACCGTGCTGCCGGGCACGGCAGCGTAGAAGCGGTCCACAGCGCGCTAGACGAGATCACCGCCCCATTGATTGGGTCGACGATTGCCCCTATCGTAGTGTTTCTGCCGCTAATTGCGATTAGCGGCGTGACCGGCGTGTTCTTCCGCGCGCTGGCGATAACCGTGGCGGCGTCGCTATTGACGTCTCTCGGGCTGGCGCTGACTTTGACCCCGACCCTCAGCCAATTTTTCATTCGCCAAAGAAATTTCGTTAGTCCGGTCGAGAATCTCAGCGAGAAGGAGAAGTTGCTTGCCGCAGAAGACGCCGCGTTGAGCGGTCGCTTCCGCCACGTGATTGAGTTCTACGAACGTTTTCTGCGCTTCGCTTTAGATCGCCCAAAGTCGATTGCAGTATTTTCGGCAGTGTTGGTGGTGGCTTCGTTCTTCTGCTACAAAGCACTGGGATCAGATCTGTTGCCCGCAATGGACGAAGGCGGCTTTGTGTTGGACTACATCACGCCCGCCGGCACGTCTCTGGAAGAAACCAACCGTATGGTCGGCCACATCGAGCAGATGGTCCGTGAGATCCCCGAAGTGCAGGGTTATTCCCGACGTACCGGCCTGCAACTTGGCCTGGCCGCAGTCACGGAAGCGAACACCGGCGACTTCGCGGTCATCCTAAAAAACAAACGCAGCCGCTCGGTGAACGAAATCATGGAGGAGTTACGGGTCAAGATCAAACAACAGGAACCGGCGGTTGATGTCGAGTTTGTTCAGGTGCTCCAGGACATGATCAACGATCTCTCCAATGCGCCCGAGCCGATCCAGATCAAGATGTTCTCGCCTGATGCCGTACTTTTAAGTCAGTGGGCGCCGCGGGTGGCCAGTGCGATTGGCAAGGTCAAAGGCGTGGTCGACCTGTTGAACGGCATCGACAACACTATCAGCGGCCCGGCAGCCGTGTTTCGAGTTGACCCCACGGTGGCCGCGCGCGCAGGCTTCACTCCTGAGGAGGTGGCGATCGATGCTTCCGCCATGCTCGAAGGCGAACCATCCGCTACGCCGGTGATCGCTCAGGACATGGCCTACACTATCCGCGTTCGTTATCCGGAGACGAACCGTGCTTCGCTGGATGCAATGAGCAATACGCTGCTTAATAGCACGAGTGGGCACACTGCCACATTGGGCACACTCGCCGACCTTACTCAGGTGCCGGGTCAAACAGAAATTCGCCGCGAGAACTTGCAGCGCGATGTGGCCGTCACCGCCCGCCTGGAGGGACGTGATCTAGGCAGCGGGATGGCCGCGGTACAGAAGGTAGTTGGCGACCTGCACGTGCCATCGTCTATCCGCGTAGTCTACGGGGGCACCTATGCCGAGCAGCAGCAATCCTTTCGTGATCTGGTGCTGGTGCTGGTGCTGGCCACCCTGCTGGTATTCCTGGTGCTGCTCTTCGAATTTCGTACGTGGGCAGCGCCGCTCGCGATCCTGTCCTCAGCGCTGCTCTCCACCTCAGGGGTATTCCTGGCGCTGCTAATAACACACACTACGTTTAACATCGCATCGTTTATGGGCCTGATTATGGTGATTGGTATCGTGGCGAAGAATGGCATCTTGCTGCTTGATGCCGACCAGCGGTTCCGCACCATGGGATACTCCGCGCATGAAGCCATGATTCAGGCCGGGCGCCGCCGTTTGCGTCCCATTGTGATGACGGCCATGGCAGCGGTCGCTGGCATGCTGCCTTTGGCGCTGGCTCTGGGCGCCGGTTCCGAGATGCTACAGCCGCTGGCGATTGCGGTAATCGGAGGTATAACAATTTCGATGGTTCTGTCCCTGATTATCACCCCCGCGGTTCACTTTTATTTAACCTACGAAACCAGCCTTCAGAAGTAGATTGAACGAGGAGAAATGATGAAACGGATTCTCGCCCTATTTCTCGCAACCGCCCTCTTGGCAGCTCTTCCCGCGTTAGCGCAAAAACAATACAAGGTCGTCAATCAGATCAAACTTGGCGGCGAAGGAGGCTGGGACTATCTCTACTACGACAAGGACGGTAAACGTTTGTTCATCACCCGTGGCAGCCACGTGATGGTGGTGGACACGAATACACTCAAGGTGAGCGGCGACATTCCTGATCTCTCCGGCATTCACGGCGTCGCTCTTGCTCCCGAACTGGGCCGCGGTTTCGTCAGCAATGGCGGAGACAACACTGTTACCATCTTCGATCTCAAGACGCTTAAGAAACTCGACAGTGTGAAGGTCGGCGACCGGCCAGACGCCATACTCTACGATCCGTTTACCAAGCATGTCTTCACCTTTAACGCCCGCAGCAAAGATTCAACGGTGGTAGACGCTGCGAGTGGCAAAGTGGTCGGCACCGTCCCACTGGGCGGCAAACCGGAGTTTGCGGCGAGCGATGGCAAGGGTAAGGTGTACGTCAATGTTGAAGACAAGAGTGAGATCGCCGCGATCGATGCCACCAAGCTGTCTGTGCTCAATCGCTGGTCACTGAGTCCGTGTCAGGAACCCAGCGCTCTGGCGTTCGATATCGCTCACCACCGTCTCTTCGCCGGATGCGACAACAAAATGATGGCTGTGGTTGACTCCGACAGCGGCAAGATCGTGACCACGGTTCCCATCGGTGACGGGGTCGATGCAGGCCGGTTCAATCCCAAAACGCAAGAAGTGTTCATGTCTTGCGGCGAAGGAGTGCTAACCGTGATTCACGAAGACACTCCCGACAAGTACACGGTCACGCAGAATGTGCCCACGGCCAAAGGTGCACGCACCATGGCCATGGACTATGACAGCAATACCGCATATCTCGTAACTGCGCAGCGTGAGGCGACCCCACCGGCGCCCGGACAGAGGCCGGCAATGCTTCCCGGCAGCTTCGAGCTGATTGTGGTGAAGGCGCAATGAGTCTGCCTGTCGACTTGGATAGGGCTTCGGGGCCCTACTTCTTGGCGCTCGGCGGCAGGAGATTATTCAGGCGCAAATACATTGCAGCAGCGCCGTAGTGATCGGCCCAACTGGCTGCCAGGCGTATCAAGGCCGATGCACGAGACGCTGTCTGTCCCTCGAACAGCGTTACGGACTGCCCGAGCGCGCTGTCGTCGGCCTTTGCCAGCACCTGTTCACAATAGGCAAAGGAATCTTTCAGCGCTCTGGTCAGTATTTCTTTGGAGTCGCTATCGCTTAGCTTCATCTCGCGGGTGGGTTCGCCGGCGATTCCAGCGCAAAACGTGTTGTTGGCTTGCGCGCTATGCATAATCAGGTGAGCGAAGGTGATCTGCTCGGGTGTCGGGCGATAGGTGTACTTATCGGCGGGCATTTCGTCGGCTGCGGCAATCAGGTTTTTCGACTGGCGCTCTTCCATTTGCCGCACCGTAGTAACTACAGGATTGCTGGTCGTCTGGGCCGGCGGTTTCGACTGCGCGATCACGACTGGCGCGAGCGCTAATATCGCGGTTGCAACGGTTACACACTTCATGTCTCTCCCCACAGTCAAAAAGATGCGAAGAAGCATATCGCATTTTGGGAGCGGCTGGGAAAAGAGCGTTCCCCGCGATGCAATCGGTATGTCACGGATTCGTTCGGTGCTGCATCAGGCGTAACAATTCAAGTCCTGCATGTTCAGCGTCCCCATGTTTGAAGTCCCTTTGCAACAGGACGGTCGAGGCCTTGGGCGCCAGTGACTTCAGAGAAGTTGCCACACTGTCCGCCGGCAGGGAAGAGCTGTCCGGACCGAGCACGATGTAGTCGACGGTTGCAGCCGTCCAACAGCGTTTTGGCGTCATGCAGTCGGCAGGTCGACAGCACTTCATATCCGTGATGCTGAAGCAAAGTTCTAACGAAGGCGCAAAGATCGGGTGATTGATCCACAAACAGTACCAACGGACCGGCGTGTGTACCGGCGGGATAGGATACCGCGGACTCCTTCAGAAACGAAACGATAGCCTCGTCCTCTGAATCGTAGATGCGGAAGATGGTCGTGAGCTTGGTCAGGCGAAGCAGATTGTCGAGGAATAGCGGAGGAGCGGCCAGGCGCAGATCGCCGCCGCGGTTCCGGGTATGCGAAAGGAAACGCACCAGCAAGCCCATGCCTGTGCTGTCCACGCGGGTGACTTCGCCAAGGTGCAACACGATGCGTCTGGACTCGAGCAAGCCCCGTGAGATGCAGGCTTCGAGAATGGTGATTTCTTCGCCGGTGACGATTCGTCCGGCGCACTTGATGACAAATACTCTGCCGCAGTGACGTGATTCCAGAGACAGTGACATGCGTATCCCCTTACCCTGAGCGGGACATACTCGTCTTCATACCCCGAACTCAAAATCTGCGATAAGACACTTTATCATTCAAGCAAAGCGTGCCCGAAGGTTGGTCAACCAAATCCACGAATCGGCGTGCGGCAGGTCGTGCTCAGGATGGAGGCGTTTGGGCTAGAGTCTCACCACTTGCCGGCTGAGTGGTCGATGCAAGCTGGTAAGACTTTGCCGGCGCCTGCTTTTCTTCCAGTTCAATCTTCAGCATTTCGCTTTCAAGTTGGCGCTTGAAATCGTTGCTCATCTGCCTGAACTGGATGACGTACTTGGCAATCTGCCGGGCTATCTCCGGCAGTTTCTTGGGGCCAAAGATTACCAAGGCGAGCAACAGTATGAAGAGAATGTCGGGCATGAAAATGTTAAGCTCGAATGCCAAGAACAAGCCCAGTGCCAGCTATGGCTTCTTTTCTTCCGTTTTGCCGGTGGCCTCGTCTTTCGCGTTCATGGAGTCTTTGAAACTCCTGATACCCTCACCCAGACCTTTGCCGAGTTCCGGCAGCTTTTTAGGTCCGAACACCAGCAAGGCAATGAAAAGAATCACCAGCAGGTGCATGGGCTGAAACAAATTGTCAAGCATGGACAACTCCTTCCCTTAAGGATACCGTACTCCCGCAAATTGTGCCTGATGCGTCGCGTCGCCGCGGGCGGTGAGCTAAAGCACCCCAGGTCTGAGAGATTGAGATTAGGAGTTACGGCGGCGGGCAGTGCCCGGCCTCCGCGCTAGCGCTTCGCGGTGAGAGATGCACGAAGATCGATGGTCTGTGCGCCGTCGAGTGTGACCCCGGTGGTCGGGATCGCGTTCAACTCGGCGGAGGTCGGAGCCATCAGAGACCAAACGAACAGCACTTTGTGGTGAAGGGTAGCGTAAATGACCTGCGACAAACGCTGGGCCAGATCATCACGGGACCCGTGGGCGGCAACGGTCCCGTGGAACACCATGAACAGGTGGTCGGAGGTGGAGACCATTTCATCCGATGCAATCTCGCCAAATTCGGAAAGGACCTCCAGGCTGGCAGAGATGTTGTCGACGGCAGTCTTGTCGGTGAGCGAGGACGGGATTCGCATCGAGAGACAAGTTGGATCCAATGCCCGCAAGGTAATTGTGGCTTTTGCCGCTGCCGGATTCGCGTCGCTGGAGCTACGTTGCGCAACTCGTAGCAGCGTCTTGGAACAAGCGTGCAGGAATTCATGCTCGCGCAGTGCGGTGGCATCACGTGGTGGATCGTCGTTGGTCTCGGCCGGATACGCATCCCAACCCTTGGGAATCTCGTACTGCAAGCCCAGTTCGGGATTGCGGTAAACCCCGCCGCTTACTCCGCCGAGCGGAATGTTCTCCAATGCGGGCTTGTCCTTTATCGCTGAGTTTGCGAGCGCAGTCGGGACCGTCGGTCCTGTATAGGGGTCGCCTTCCGGCTTTACCGGTTTGCCGTCGGTGGTAGTGAGAGTGCCGTCATCCTGGGTGCAATAAAAGTGTGCCGCTGCCATTGCGTGTTTAGACTTTCGTAGAAAATCCTGATCGTTCGAGGCCACCAAAATCTTGACGTTATAGTTCTTGATCCGGGTCCAATATTGGGCGGCGTAGTTTGCGCCCTTGTGGCGCACCGTGGAATAGAAACGACCGGTCCGCAACAGGTAGTCCGGGATGGGATAATGAAGGGTCGTTTGCTGTTGTGGGCTTCCCGCAGCTGCCCCGTTGTTGAACTGTTGTTGCTGCTGCTCCTGGGTCATTGCTTCTAAACCAGGACGTGGATCAATCGCCGTGACAGTAATTGTTCCGGAATGGTTCGCATTCTCGAAGCCAAGCGCCAGCAGAGCGTGCTGTTTCTCCGGCATAAGCGGCAACATAATCAGGTGCCCCCGCGCCGCAATCGGAAGATCGAAGGAGAAGCCGAAATAATCGCTGGTGTAAGTTGCGTTCGAAAGGTGGCCGTTTTCGGGCAGCAATTCTTCGCTTGCATTACGAGCGCTCGGAGGCTTGGGAGGAAAGTCGGGATCGATGACCAGAGGCGCGCATTGCGGATGCATCGTAGCAACCAAACAAAGCAGCAACGTTATGCCTAAGGCAATCTTCCTGAGCGCGAGGTTGCTGAGAATCGCTGCTGAAATATGGCCGGACATCCAGAGACCCTTGCGCCGTGCGAGAGACTCGCAGGCGGGAATGGCGTCATCATGGCAGCATTCACGCAGTTGCGCAAGTCAGTATCGGGGTGCAGCACCTGTGCATTAATGCCCGTCCCGGTTGCCTCAGAACAACTTCGTAGCACGACTTGCCTAGGAAAGGGTAAAAGCGTGGGGATCGGCCGCGTTTGTGGTTCTTCCCCACGCTTGCGGATGATTCCGAAACGGCTCAGAGCGTAGCTACTTTGTGCAAATGGAGCTGATCATCTTCAACTGAGCCACCTTCAGATCGAAGTATTTATTGCCGCCCGACTCCGATTTCTCGCTCTGCTCGGTTTTTGCTTCCTCGTCCTTTGAACGCGGCATTTTGTGACCCGCGACGCTGACTACGTGATTCACATGCTCAGAGAGATTCACGGTTTTGCTGCTGAGTTCCCAGGTCGTACCATTTTCGTCGGTAATGTAATAGCCTCCTGCCTCACTGCCCTTTTTCAGGCAACCAGTTACGTTGACCATGTGATGATTACTCACCGTTTTTTGGCCCATGCTCGACTGATCATTCTGCATGGTATCTTGCCCGTAAAGAAGGAACGAACACAGGAAGAGAAACGCGATAGCAGCTAAACGGCAATAAATTCTTGTGGAGATTGACATAAAAGAAGCGGCTCCTTTCCCTGGGCATAGATGCGGTGTTGTCACCCCTGGGTGTTCTAAATCGCACAGAATCGTACCGCTGTGGGTGCCTCTAAGTGCAGTACAAGGTCTAAGAAGTTGTGCCGCAGCAGAAAGCCGGAGCCCTTAGGGGTTCCGGCCAAGTTCAACGAAACGAGTTTATGCTCGACGTTTGCGTCGCGCCCAGAATCCAAGTATTCCGGTTCCCACTAGCAGCAGTGTGCTTGGCTCCGGAGTCACGAAGAGAAATTCCTGGCCGCCGTCGCCGACCGGGGTCAGGATTTGAACATCAGAAAAGTTAATCGTGGATAAGTCAACCGTTTCTGCTTTGTTCAGCCAGTACTCGACCCCTGGCAGGTAAGGGCCGGGATCGGCACTGGGATCGAAGATATCCCAGATCGCCCAGTTGATGTTGCCCCACTGGGATGGGTCGGTTACTCCGGTTTGCAGCAGAAGATATGCGGCTTCCTCGTACTCGGTCAAGTCACCAAAGCGCGTGAGGCTCATGTCGCCGCTGCTCAGTGGGGTAATGTTTGCCTGCCAGCTATCGCCAACGCCGATGCGATCATAGAAGTCGTCGCACATCATCCACGTTGGAGCGCCGCCGTTGACGGTTAGATAGTAGGGATAAGTGTAGATGCCGTTCTGGTTTGCTCCGCCCATTCCTACGAACTGAACGGCCACGGTAGAAGCTGACGCGGGCGCGAGCGCGAGCAGCAAGCCGACAATCAACACCAAGGCGAGAACGATAATCTTGCGTGCGCGCATTGTTTTCCTTCCCTTCTGGATTAATTCCCGAAACGCACCGGGGAGGATTTCGGGCACTCGTTATCCGTTAGGGCACGAGCGCTACCAATGCGAAGTTTGGTCTATGTCGTAGAAGTCTTGCAATATTAGGGAGCGAGACATTACATACCGTTTTGGTCATACGCAAAAACTTGCAGACTAGTGGAAAGAGGAAGTTGGAGGGCTTGAAGAACAGGTTCCTGACTTAAAACTTATACGGCCATTCTTGCCGATTCGGGAAAGCCGTGTCTGATGAAGTTGAAAGACAGGCTGTCTACCGATTGAGCCGGGGTTTGTAGCATTATTCCTCATTGCCACGCGGGGCGATTCGGCCGTCTGTTTGGGAGATGGTCCGCATTTCATCCATGCCGCTAAATCCGTTACATTCTACAGCCGACAAGTAACGTCGTTTGCTGGTGTGCACCGCTACTCCATACGCCTCGGTATGCGGTTCGACGCGCACGACATTGCCGTGAAAGCGAACTCCCCATGGGGCCACGGCGTGTGTCCACTCCGGAGGAAAGGTTAGTACATACTCGACAGACCTGTCGCGAGGCAACTCCACATCACAATCGAAGTATGCGCCTGCGGAACTGACATTTGCGGTCTCACTTACAATCCAGTGATCGAAGGCGCCCGGATCACGGAGAAAAAGCGAACAATGCATTGGGAAGCGAAGGTTTCGCCGTCTCTCGCTTCCGCCGCGGGAAGATTCTGGGCTAAAGGGACCGTCGCTGGAGGGCGACACACGTGCCATACTTCTTGCTTCGCAACCGAAGTGCCATTTAAAGGGCTACACCTCAGTTAACCACTTGCCCTTCAGAGTGCTGAATAGAGCGGTTCGCGAGCGGGTTGCGAATTCGAGAATACTCACCTCAGGTGGAGGGCGATGAGCGAAGAGTGCACACTCTTGCGCACCAGCAGAAGAGAATTCGCTTACCCTACCTGTCGGGGACGGATATCGTACTGGCGAATCTTGTAAAGTAACGCTTTGTAGCTGATGTTCAACTGCGTGGCCGCACGTTTACGATTCCATGCGGTTTCTTCCAGGACCTGGGCGATGACTTCCATCTCGGCGCCGTTCTTCAGGTTGCGAACCATTTCTTTGAGGTCCGGTGGAGGCTGCGGCTGTTTTTCTTCCATGCGCACCACAATTCCGGTTTGCGGATCGCGCGAAGTGCCTTGCTGCAATTCGGCGATCGCAGCCGATTCATCGCCCAGCACCAGATAGCGCTTCACGAAGTTTTCCAACTCGCGGATGTTGCCCGGCCACGGGTAGTTCTCGCAGGACTCGACCAGCCGCGGAGAGATGTTCAGGGGCGCACAGGCGTAGCGGTCCGCCAAGTGGATCATGAAGTGACGGAGGATCATCGGGATCTCTTCGCGCCGCTCGCGCAAGGAAGGCATGCGAAGAACAAAGCTGTTCAAGCGGTAATAGAGGTCTTCGCGGAACGCCTTTTGCGCGATCGCCTGCGGCATGTTGATGTTGGTCGCCGCCAGCACCCGGACATCGACCTTAACGGTATTACGTCCACCCAAGCGCGAAAACTGGCCGTCCTGCAAGACCTGGAGCAGTTTGGCCTGCAGTGCCGAAGACATCTCTCCAATCTCGTCCAGCAGCAGGGTGCCTTTGTTGCAGAGCTCAAACTTCCCTGGCTTGGATTTGACCGCGCCGGTAAAGGCCCCCGGTTCGTAACCGAAGAGTTCGCTCTCCAGCAACTCGCTAGGCATGGCGGCACAGTTCACCTTCAAGAAGGTGCGGTGCGAGCGATCGGAATACTTGTGAATCAAATGAGCCAATACTTCCTTGCCGGTGCCGCTTTCGCCTAGAAGTAAAACCGGAAAATCGAAGCGCGCCACCTGCATTGCCTGAGCACGAAGCTGACGCATTTGCGGCGTAGCCGAGAAAAAGAAGACGCCTTCGCTTACTTCAATGGCTTCGCCGGCGCCGGGCCCTCCGGGTTCTGTGTTCTCCAGACAGAAGCGTAAGACTTCATTCATCTCTTCCTTCTGCACTGGTTTGGAAAGATAATCCTGGGCCCCCAGTCGCATGGCCTGAGCCACCTTGCGGGTATCGCGAACGCAGGACAACATGACGACTTTGGTAGAAGGGCGGACCTCGCGGATACGCTGCAAAGTCTCCAGCCCGTCGCCTTCGGGCATAACCACATCGAGGAGAACCAGGTCGGGATTGACCCGCTGCACCTTCTCGACGGCTTCGGCTCCATTGCATGCCGTTGTGACCCGATACGAGTCCAGCTCCAATACGGTCTGGAGATACCGCAGCATGCTCGGTTCGTCGTCTACCACAAGGATGTGGCCTGCGCTCATCGATCCTCCGCAACAGATTTAGGTGAGGGGTTCAGTAACATAAGAAAGGAAAACTTGCTGCCGCTACCGGGTTCGCTTTCCACCCATATTTTTCCGCCGGCAGCCTGTACCAGACGGCGGGCAATAGCCAAGCCCAGCCCATATCCTTCCGCGCGCACGCCCTCGCGGGTCAGGCGGAAGTACTCATCAAACACTTCCTGCTGAAATTCCGGAGCGATACCTGGTCCGGTGTCAGAAACCGAGATGCGGCAGCAATTGGGCGCATGGACCTTCTGCTTGCGACGCTCGACCTCAGGCTGGCGCTGAATCGTTCTCCGCTCCCAGAAATACGGTTCTAAGTGCAGCCAGACCGTGCCCGACGAAGGCGTGTACTTCATGGCATTGTCCAGCAGGTTCGAAACCACATGTTGTACTTTGTAATAGTCAAAGGGGAAAGGCTTTAGGCGGTCGCCAGGCAGGAAATAGAATGCGATGGCCTTGTCCTGGAAGCGTTGTGCCCAAACTTCCGCGATCTCACGCACACAAGCGTTGATATCGCCCACCTCGTATTGCATCTCAAAACGGTCGACTTTGAGGGAGGTGTAGGTGAGCAGGTTCTGAATGAAATTGGAAAGACGCACGCCATTGGCCTGCATCTCGGTGAGTACTTCCATCTGCCGTGGGTTCAGCGGCCCGAGCTTCTGCGCCAGCAGCAGGTGCAGATATCCTCCCATGATTGCCAGCGGGGTTTTCAGCTCATGCGCGGCCGATGCCAAGGCATCGCGGCAACAGCTGCAATGCTCCTCGCCGAACAACTCAAGCTTATGCGTTGCCGGCGACATGCTCGCTGACTGCACGGGTACGGCGCCTTTCGCTTCCCTAGGCAGCGGCAATGGCCCTCCCATGTTCTCCATCAGGTTCCCGGAGCGTTGTTCCATAGGCATACTCTCGACAAGAATGACCACAGAGTTTAATGGTTGACGATCCTCGGGGAATATAGAGTTGAAACACTCTACAAGGGGGAGACTTGATCTTACCGCAATCGTCTGAGTTGTCAACGAAATTTCGCGTTAATTTGGCTGTAGAAGTGCAATATAGTTGCCTTTCTGGGAACCACTTTGCACTTCTGCAAGGCATTCTTCTTCTCCTGAACCGCAAGAGATTGCAATCATGACCACCCTGCGCGACCCCTGCCTTCTGCATAAGTTTAACAAAATGAAAGGATTGTTACATTTTGTAGAGACGTCAGGTTTGGCCGTTCAGGTGCGTATCATAACCATAGGCAACAGGAGAGAGAAGTGCGTCGAACCGCATCCGTCGCCGATCGCCGCGGTTGGGACCGGCTACCTATCTCTATCCCATTTTTCGTTCGCGGAAGCAAGGCTGATGGTGAGGAATTCCTGGAGTTCGCCACAGCGCTGAATTTATCGGCTGGCGGATTGTTACTGGCGACCCGGCGTTACCTCGAACCCGGCACGCAAATCTCGCTCGAGATTCCTGTCGCCCTGCTCAACAAGGCGCAACTCCCAAGATCAGTTTCCCTGCTGCATGCAACCGTACTCCGCTGTAGCCCCGACCGCCAGTACTTTCTAGTGGGACTGCAGTTCGAAGAGCCCCTCCTCGATCACACCACTAGCTTGGTGACAGCCAAGTCCCGACCAGCAGGGAAAGAGAGTTCCTCAAAGTGAAAACATTTGCACATTGTCAAGCGCAAAATACTTCGCTTTGAGTTATTTTCGAGATATTTCTAATCCAGCTTTTGCATATATAAGCTATAGTAAATAAATCATATTGAAAACAAAGTGCGCAGTTTATTGCGGTGTGCACGAACTTGGCGTAAGAAATGCAATTCATTGGTACGCCCACACCTCTTTCTTACCCGAGGACACGAGATGCCACTATTGGCGGGCTCGAACAACGAGAGCGCGATCACGGTCCAGCAGCTCCCTCCGGAACCTGTGATCTTTGGCCAGACACCTGCCATGCGTGATGTCCGCCAGAAGCTGGAGCGCGTCGCCGGGGCGAATCTCTCCGTGCTTATTTCAGGCGAAAGCGGCACGGGGAAGGACATTATCGCCAGGCTGCTACATCTCTATTCGCCCTGGGCTAACGGCCCATTTGTCAAGGTGAACTGCCCGGCAATCCCCGGCACTTTGCTGGAAAGCGAGTTATTCGGTTACGAAAAGGGCGCGTTCACCGGGGCGTACAATCCCAAGCCGGGGCGCGTAGAAATGGCGCACCGCGGCACACTTTTTCTGGACGAGATTGCAGAACTTGATGCGGTGCTGCAAGCAAAGCTTTTGCAGCTTTTGCAGGATGGCCAGTTCAGCCGGATTGGCGCCCAGGAGGACAAGAAGGTTGAGGTCCGAGTGGTGTGCGCCACCAACCGCGAGCTGCACGAAGAGATCGAGCACGGAAACTTCCGGGCGGACTTGTTCTATCGCATTGCCACCATGACCATCCATTTGCCTCCACTGCGCGAGCGCGCGGCCGATCTGCCGGTCATCAGCGATTACCTGTTGCAGTACTACAACGAGAAGCTTAATGGCCGGGTAATGATGGTGCGGCCCGCCCTGATGGCCAAGATGCAGCGATACTCGTGGCCGGGCAATATTCGCCAACTGGAAAACCTGATTAAGCGTTATGTGGTCATGGGCACAGAAGATGTTATCTTGAGCGAGTTGCTGCAACCTAATGAGCGGGATGTGGTTAACAGTCTGATGCTGGACGGCCCGGTGTCCCTCAAGAAATTGACCCGGCAGACCGTCCGCAAGCTGGAAGCCCGTATTATTCTTAATGCGCTTCATGCTAATAACTGGAACCGTAAAAAGGCGGCTCGTTCGCTCGATATCAGTTACCGCGCATTACTGTACAAGCTCAAGGAAGTAGGGATCCCGCAGCGGCGTTCCAGTTCCGCAAGCAAACACGAGGAAGACGATAAGACCGAGTAACCGGACCGAGGTGGATTTCATGTTTTCGCAAAGACAGGCATTTGGAAGTGTCGCAATCTTAATGGTGACGTTGCTGCTTCTGCTTGCCTGGGCGCAGACAGCGCAGGCGCAGGACGCAAGCAGTTCCTCGAACTCAGCTAAGCCAGTATTGCCAGAAAATTCAACGAATAGCAGTAAAGACGTGGCCAATGCCGGGCAACCTCCGGCCGCAACCACTCTTCCGCCGCGCGCGTCGAGCGTGCGCGACGATACCTACGTCATCGGCACCGAAGACGTGCTTTCCATTAACGTGTGGAAAGAGCCCGAGATGTCGAAGCTCGTACCGGTACGGCCCGACGGCATGATCTCATTGCCCCTCTTGGGGGAAATCAAGGCAGCTGGCCTGACTCCGGTGCAACTGCAGGAACAGATCACAGTTCCTTTGAAGAAGCTCATGTCGGAGCCAGAGGTGACGGTAATGGTCACCGAAGTCCACAGCCTGTCATTTGACATCGTAGGTCAGGTGCTGAAGCCGGGATATTATCCTCTTACCCGGCGCATGACCGTACTCGACGCAATCGCCATTGCAGGTGGTTTCCGGGACTTTGCCAAGCAAAAGAAGGTCTACGTGCTGCGCACCGAGGCTAACGGCAAGCAGGTGCGTTTGCCGTTCAACTACAAAGAGGTAATTAAAGGCAAGAATCCGGCTCAGAATATCGAACTGCAGCCCCGCGACACCGTGGTCATCCCGTAGAGAGCGTTTAAAGGAGGAGGCTATGAAAAGTAGACTCGGCCTATCCCTGGTTGCCTTGGCGGTGCTGGCGATGCCTGCCTGGCCGCAAACTGGCAGCGATCAATCGCAAACTGGTTCTACGGGCCAGTCGCAAACGGGTTCTACGGACCAGTCGCAGAGCGATTCAACCGACCAGTCGCAGCAGTCTTCCACCGGTCCGCAGGCTGCTTACACACATCCCGAACAGCTTCCTCCGCTGGCGCTGCTTAACGAAGTCACGGCGAGCACTGGTATTAAGCTCAACATGACGAGCGGCTTCCTAACCGATTACAACGCAGTGAGCGGTGTGTCGAGTCCCAGCTACTGGGAAACACAGGGCCAGTTTACGGGCGGAATTCATATAACCCAGATTCGTCCCACCCTGTTGTGGGACATCGGTTACAACGGCGGAGTTACGTTAAGTGCACTGTCGTCGAGCGGTTATTCGAATTACCTATCCCTGAATCAGAATGCGCACGGCGATGTCATCTGGCAGTTTAGCAACCGCTGGCGATTGCAGGCGAAAGACTACTATGTTTACACGAGCGACCCTTTCTCGCCGTACTTGACAATAGATGGTCTACCCACTTTCAACGACCCCAATCCCGTCCTCTATATCCCGCAGGCGATAATCGAGCAGAATTTGGGCTCCGTCAACCTGACTTATCAGATGTCCCAGCACGATGGCCTCACTTTTACGGGAGGCGAGAGCTTTCAACGTTATTACAACAGCCCATTGGAGGGCAATGACAACTACTCGTACTCGGGGTCAACCAACTATCAGCACAATTTCTCCGCCAGGCTCTCGGCCGGCGGCGGGTACAGCTTCACCGCTCTGGATTTCGGACATGGCTTATCGCGCTCCGGAGTTCAGGCGATAACCGGGTTCGCCACTTATCAATTGACCCCGACCATGTCCATAAGCGGTTGGGTGGGCCCTGAGTACACATCGAGCAAGGCCATTGTCCCGACCTTCTGCTTTCCGGGCTTCGGCTGCTTCGGTTATCATGCCCAGTATCAAGCGGAGTGGAACGTAACCGAAGGGGCAACTTTCAACTGGACGGGGATGCGGAATGCGCTGCGCGGCGGATTCACGCATCAGGTATCAAATGGGGGTGGATACCTGGGTGCGGTGAGGTTCTACCAGGTTACAGCCGGCTACCGGCGGACGCTGACGCAGCACTGGAATTTCGTCGCCGGCGCGTCGTACAACAATAGCCTGTCGATATTGTTCACCAACGCCAACAGATATCTTCGCTCGGTGCAATTGAGAGTGGCTTTTTCCCGGGACATCTCCAATTCGTGGAATGCCACTATTTATTACGCTCTCATTCACGAGAGTCAGAACTACTTTTCGTCCCAGCCGTACACTCTGGGCGCCAATGGCGCTGGAGTTACTCTGCGATACACCTGGGGCCACTCACTTGGAAGGTGATTCATGATGGAAGAATTTGATGATCAGAAATCGACGCAAGGTGTCGCTGATTACTGGGCGATAGTGGTTCGGCGCAGATGGTGGATACTGGGCCCTCTTTTCTTCGGCTGGCTACTGGTGTTTGCTTCGGCCTGGATCATTCCGGCTCAGTACACCTCCGAGAGCGTAATTCTGGTGGAGCAGCCCAAAGTGCCGAGGAGTTACGTCGAGCCTAACGTAGAAGTAGATATGGCCGAGCGTGTGCAGAGCATGACGCAGCAGGTGCTGAGTCGTACCCGCTTGCTGGGCCTGATTGAGAAATTACACCTGTACCAGACCTACGTGAATTCGCCGGACGATCAGGTCCAGAAGATGCGCAAGGACATCACTATGGACTTAGTGCAGGCTCCCCCGACTGGTGGTAAGGCAGGCGATCTGATCGCCTTTAAGATCGCTTACCAGGCGCCCGATGCCGTGGCGGCGCAGCAGGTGAATGCGGCGCTGGCGTCGTTCTTCGTTGACGAAAACGTCCGTGCCAGCCAGGAGCAATCGGAAAGCACGACTTTATTCCTTCAGTCGCAAGTGCGCACTGCCGGCCAGTCGCTGGCCGACCAGGAAGCTAAGCTGCGTGCCTTCGAGGCCCAACATGAAGGTTCCCTCCCGCAGGAATTGCAGAGCAACATCCAGATTCTCAACGGCATACAGTCCCAGTTGCAGGCTGCAACGGCAGCTCGCGAACACGCCCTGCAGCAGCAGGCTTACTTGAACTCGGTGCTCAACCAGTACCAGGCGATGGGAACAGATGGTTTGGCGGGCGCTCCTGGATCGATCGATCAGCAGCTGGAGGCCGCACGAGTCCAGTTGGCTGACCTGCGGTCCCGTTACACCGACGATTTTCCCGACATCAAGAAGTTAAAGGATGCGATTGCCGGCCTCGAGAAGTTGAAGAAGGACCTGGGCGCCGAAGCGAAGGAGAACCTGGAGACGAATTCTGCGACACCGGCTCAAATCTCGCAATTGACGCCCCTGATGCAGGTCCAAAGTCAGCTGAAGGCCAGCAAGCTGGAGATCCAGACCAAGGAAGCTGAAATCCAGCGTCTGCAGCAGGCTGCGCAGGAGTATTCCCGTCGCATGAGCCAGACCCCGGCCGTAGAAGCCGAGATGGGGGACATGATGCGCGACTACAACCAGACGAAGCGCGACTACGCCGACTTGTTGGCCAAGAAGCAGGAATCTGCGCTTGCCACCAACCTGCAAAGACAACAGCAGGGCGAGCAGTTCCGTATCATCGATCCTCCGAGCTTGCCGGACAAGGCTTCGTTCCCGGACCGCTTCAAGTTCTCGCTCGCTGCAGTCGCAGTGGGATTGATTCTGGCGGTGCTATTCGGAGCGGGCTTCGAGTTTCTCGACGATCGTATCCGTAGCGAACAGGACTTGGCCGAAGCTACTTCCTTGCCGGTGTTGGTGGAGATTCCTCCGCTACCCACCCCAGCTGAAATCCGGGCAGCGCGCTGGAGACCGTGGATTGCCGCCGCCGCTACCTTGTTGGTGGCGATATTGATTCCGATGGGCGTTGCCTACGCTTATTTCTGGGGATAGTGCATGTACAAACAATTTTTTGGGCTGACGCGCAATCCCTTTGAGATTAGCCCCGACCCGTTCTTTTACCATCCGACGCCGCGGCACAACGAGGCCTTGGCCAACCTCCACTATGGGGTCGGCCGCAGGAAAGGCTTCATCGTGATCACCGGAGAGGTCGGCACAGGCAAGACCTTGCTGGTCCGTTGCCTGCTGACGGAGTTGCGCAAGAACAACATCGCTTTCGCCTATGTTTTCAATCCCTTGCTGCCCGTAGTCGAGTTCTTCCAATACATCATGGCCGACTTGGGATTGCCTTACGCCGGACGTAGCAAGACCGAGATGTTGCTCGACCTTAACCGCTACCTTATCCAACGGCACGCCCGCGGCTTGATAACAGCCCTGGTTGTGGATGAGGCGCAAGCCTTGAGGCCTGAATTACTGGAGGAGATTCGGCTGCTGACCAACCTTGAAACTTCGCAGCAGAAGCTGTTGCAGATTGTTCTCATGGGTCAACCGGAACTGGAGTTTACCCTCGACTCGCCTGAGTTGCGCCAACTGAAGCAGCGCGTCTCGCTGCGTTGCCAGCTGCAGCCGCTCGATGAGGCGCAAACGCGCGCCTACGTGCTGTCGCGTCTGGAGCGTGCCGGAGCACCGGCGGAGCCGCCAATTTTTGCCGACGAGGCTTTAAGCAAGCTCTACGAATATTCGCGCGGTATTCCGCGCATTGTCAATAACCTGTGCGAGAACTCCATGGTGAACGCCTTTGCCCGCGAACAGCGTACCGTGACTCCTGAGATGATCACCGAAGTGGCTGCCGATTTCCGTTTGACGAGCCCTTCTCTCCCGGAAGAAGTTCCGCTACCCATGGCCGCACCTGAGGAGAACGGCGAAAGCCTGCTGCGCTCCTTGTTCCGTCTCTTGCGCACTATGGATAACCAGACTTTAGAAAGTGAAAAAACCGTGCCCACCGCTGCCGGGAGGAGAGTTTAGTCATGAGTCGAGTCTACGAAGCGTTACAGAAGTCCCAAGGTGAAAATCCCAGTGTTTCTCCTTTGGTTTCAAGCCAGGAAGAAGCTGCGCCCAGCGAAGCCACGGCGGTTGCGGTTGCGGCAGGTGTCCCGGTCGGAACTCCCGCTGATGCCAACTGGTTGAACGTTCCTGCCGACCGTATCTTGCATCCCGCACCCACACCGGAGCAGCGTCTCGTAGCTCTGGCTGCTCCCGACAGTCCCGGAGCCGAAATGTTCCGGGTACTGAGCACACGGCTGGCGCATATGCAAAACAAGCGGCGCTTGCAAAAGCTCCTGATTACCAGTTCGGTTGGCGATGAGGGTAAGTCGGTCATCGCTGTCAACTTGGCACTCACTCTGGCTCGACGTCCTAATGCCCGCACCTTGCTGATCGAGGCCGACCTCCGTCGGCCCAGCGCTGGCCAGTTACTGACGACCGCGTCGTTGCGCGGCATTTCAGACTGGGATGAAGGCAAGTTTGAGATCCAAGACTCGCTGTACCGGGTGAACGACTTGCCGCTGTGGTTTCTCTCTGCCGGTCACGGCAAGGAGGATCCGCTACCTCTGCTGGAATCGGATCGGTTCGCCAAGATGCTCGAAACTATCTCGTCGAGCTTCGACTGGGTCGTGCTGGATGCCACCCCCATGCTTCCCATGGCTGACTCCACCTCGCTTGCGCGTCTTTGCGATGGCGTATTGGTGGTAGTCCGTGAAGGTTTTACGCACCGCAAGGTGTTGAACAAAGCGCTCGAGTCAATCGAGAAGGACAAACTTCTCGGCATGGTGTTTAACGAAGCCTCCATGCTGAATGTGGGTTACGAGCGCTACTACGGCGGTAACAACTCCTCCGGCAAATCCAAGAAAGAACGTAAGAAAGAAGCGGACAAGGTAACTGCGGCGACGGCATGATTCGTCTGTTCAATGCCTATTTCCCCACACGCACACTGTTGCTGACGGTGACTGAGGTACTCCTTGTCACGTTGGGCTTCGTGCTGGCTGTGGAGTTTTGGGCAGGGACGGCATCCGACGCCAGTATTTATCTGTTGTATGAAAACGGCCTGGGCCGCATCGGCCTTGTCGTCGCCGTCTTTCTTATCTTGATGTACTACTTCGATTTGTACGATTCGTTCGTGCTGGCTAACCGGCGCGAAGTCGTAACGCGACTAGTGGGCGTACTAGGCTGCGCCTTCGTTGCTTTGGCCGTGCTCTACTACGTGTTTCCTGAAGTCAGTCTCGGCGGCAATACCTTGTGGGTTGGAGTCGGGATCGTGGGGATTGCGGTCCCTGCATGGCGCAAGCTCTTTTTTGTACTCAACCGTTCCGCCCGGTTTTCTGAGAGGGCCATAGTTTACGGCGATGGGCCTCTGGCCGACCCGCTGATGGCAGAGATTGCCAACCGTTCGGAACTGGGTGTGCGGATCGTAGGCTTCGTGGGACAGAGCACGCCCTCAGTTCCGGGTGTCCCGCAGGTCGAGGGAAACATTGAGGAGTTGGTCCTTGAGCGCAACGTGCAGCGTGTCCTCGTAACCATGGCAGACCGGAGAGGCAAACTGCAGGTAGAAGAATTGCTACGGTTGAAGGCCCGCGGAGTCTACATTCAGGATGGACCCGAGTACTACGAGAGTGTTACCGGCAAAATTCCTTTGGAGTCGCTGCGTCTCAGTTGGCTGCTGTTTTCTCCCGGCTTTCACGTGCGCACTGCGCTCCGGATCTACAAACGATTGTTTTCCTTTGCTCTGGGCTCGTTGGCTATTCTGCTGACTTCTCCTCTTATGCTGTTGGCCGCCATTGCCATTCGTCTCGATAGCCCCGGGCCGGCCATCTTTCGCCAGAAGCGTGTCGGCGAACATGGCCGCCTTTTCACAGTTTACAAATTCAGGTCGATGTACGACGGCTCCGATAAGAAGCAGTTGACGCCGGTGGAGCACGGGGATGCGCGTGTCACCGCCGTGGGCAAGTGGCTGCGCCGCACTCGCATCGACGAATTGCCGCAATTGTTTAATATCGTGAAGGGCGACATGGCGTTCGTCGGTCCACGGCCTTTCGTCCTGGAGCAGGAAGAAGAGTGCGCCCAGGAGATCGCCTTCTATAAGGAACGTTGGCTAGTGAAGCCGGGCGCCACTGGATGGGCGCAGATCAACCGCGGTTATAATGTGACCCTGGAAGACAACCGCGAGAAACTGGCCTACGATTTGTTTTATATCAAGAACGTTTCTTTTGGACTCGACCTTTACATCATGTTCGCCACGATCAAGATCCTGCTCCTCGGGAGGGGAGGGCAATAGCTTCCCATAGCGGTTATGGTCTGCTCGGTGTACGACTGCCGACGACTCCCGCCCAGCGATATTCTCGAGCACCGAAACAGCATTACGATCAAATGTGCGCAATCGCGGCCTGTACTGCTCAAAGCCGCGACGCAGAGCAAAAATCTAAGGAGAAAGTTGCTCCATGAAGAAGGCTTTAATCACGGGCATCTCCGGTCAGGACGGCAGCTATCTCGCCGAATACCTGCTCGAACTGGGATATAGCGTTTATGGCATGGTGCGTCGCGAGACAGGAACGATGCGCTGGCTCGCTCCCCTTCAAGACAAGATCGAACTCCTGTATGCCGACATGCGCGACACCGCATCGCTGGAAGTCGCCTTTGCTAAGGCGTCGCCGGATGAAGTCTATAACCTCGCCGGACAGGTTTTCGTCCCCACGAGCTGGCAAATTCCCGCCGAGACGTTCGACATCAATGTTGGCGGACTGGCGCGACTGTTGAACATCATCGAGCGCCAGAAGCCGGATACCCGAATCTATCAGGCCTCCAGTTCGGAGATGTACGGCAATCTGAATGGTCTGCGCAACGAACAAACGGCGCTTGCTCCCACTTCTCCCTATGGAATTTCCAAAACGGCAGCGCATCGTTTATGCGAGGTCTACCGCGCCCGCGGGATTTTCGCTGTTGGCGGTATTCTCTTTAATCATGAATCTCCTCGCCGCGGTCCAGAGATGGTGACCAGGAAAATCACGCTGGCTGCGGCCGATTGGGCGCAGGGCAAGAAGAACAAGCTGAAGCTTGGCAACATGCAGGCCCGTCGCGACTGGGGATTTGCCGGCGATTACATCCGCGCCATGCATGCCATGCTGCAACAGGACAAGCCCAACGACTTCGTGATCGCCACCGGCGAATCGCACAGCGTCTACGAATTTGTGGTCGAAGTGCTTCACTGCCTGGACCTTGTGCCTCGGGGCAGCACCGTAGCCGAAGTGGTGAATGAGTACGTCGAGGTGGATCCCAAACTCTTCCGCACCGGTGAGATTCATGACCTGCGTGGCGACTCCAGCCTGGCTCGTCGCTCCTTGAACTGGAATCCGGAGGTGGATTTCAAGGGGCTGGTGCGGATGATGGTAGCTTCCGACGCTTTGGGGCGACAGGAAGATCGCGTTGTCGTACAGGGTTCGCTCACCAGTTGACAGTGGTCGGGTTTCATCTTGATGAGTGTAAGGCGCGAAGCCGCGCATACTAACAGACCCAAAATTCCCTAACTTTGGCCGCATGGGCAGGAACTAGCCCTAAGAAGAATATGCTCCGTTTACTATTCAGCTGGGCGTGGAAATGCGCCGCAGCGTTACTGCTGTTGCTGTTACTAGCCATACTCAACAATAACTATTCCCTACGCCAAATGACTCAACGCGAGTTTCGCGTCAGGCTGGATCGTTCGGTCGAAGCGTCCACAAATTGGATGTCTCTACACCCCGAAATCCTTGGGAATCCTTCCTTGATGTTCATGGTTGCAGACATGGAGAGAATGTCGAGCGATCCGCGCCTGCGCCGGATGCTAGACGAATATCGGCACAGCAAGTACGTGACAAGCCCTCTCGTTCCTTTTGCTCCTGTTTGGGCCCGCATGGTGGATCCGCATGCTCCTGTTCCAATGATGGACATGTCCCAGGCCCAGGACCGCGACATCTTTGAAATACTCTGGGATGCCTACGCCATCGCCCCTGACCGCATCCTGATCAGTAGCTCTCAACGTGCAAACATGTTCTCTCCCACGAAATTCTATTGGGGTAGAAGACATCATCAACTTCTCGCATTAGATATGTATCGCTACTATAACGGGGGTTCCGAGGAACTCAATGGCACGATCAACCACCTGGCCGAGAAGGTCGCAAGAGATGCACATTTTGATTTCCGGGTGAATGACTCTTATGTGCAGAGAAGCGCGTTCATTCTTGGGTCAGACCGACCTGACCTCGTCCGATCGCGGTGGATAGAGCGCACTCTAGACTACCAGCGCCCAAACGGCTCGTGGGCATATTGCTGGTACGGCTGGTGTCGCGGGATCTTCGAGTTCAGGCTTGGAGATTACGGTCCAGATCACTCCACTGTGCAGGCGGCCTGGGCGCTCTATATGCTGAAGTATCGATATCCACAATGGATCGAGGAGCATTACAAGTAACGGGGGCGCTGATTAACCGATCACTGGAGCGATTTATTGGTTAACAGAGTATTCCTGAATCCAGTGAAATCCCCGGCTATTCAGCAAAAACTTAGCTTCGTCCTCTTTGTGCAGCTTGATACTCACCGGTTGTCGGTCCATCGTCCCGTTCAGGACAAGAGCCTCCGCGTTAGGATGTTCGTAGTTGAATTCGGCACTCCAGTACACTTCGGGTGCAGTTAACATGAATTTCCTGTTTGGTCTGTCGAAATACAAGTAGACGTGCCTGACAGGGCCTGACATCGGTTGAATCGCTGCATCCTGGTTGGACTCAACGATGAGACGATTCCATCGAACCGGGTCGGTAACTAAAGGCGGGCGCGCTTCGCCACCGATATTGAATTCGTCGACCAACCAAATTCCATATAACGGTGAAGTGTTGCGGGCGTCGATTATTTGTTGTTCCTTTTGGCGGCTATGGTACAGATTGTAGGTCAACATGACCAGTCCGAATGCCACCTGCAGCGCGATCGCGACCTGATTCAGCCGTTTACGATGGAAAAGAGGCTGCGCCGGCGCCGCTTCAACCTGGCGATTCAGGACAAAGAAATCTGCCAACCGTTTCAAGTCGGGGGCGACTACAAAACCCGCCATGAGAATCAAATGAATCGACCCGAGTTTGACAGGCACGTCATACCCCAAGTTCAACGTCAAGACGTTGCTCATGACGCCGATGCACACCAAGGCCCCCAAGGTCGCCAGTCGAGGAACCACCAACAGCAGCCCTGCCAGGACCTCTGCGGCTCCGCCAAAAAAGCTGTAGATCCGCGAAGCGCCCATAAAAGTCCACATCAGCCCCATGGGAGAGGATTCGCCGTAGGTCTCCAGTAGCTTCGACAGAGAGGGCGGGGGGAACTGCAGGGGAAAAAGTTTGGCGACCCCATATGCAATCATGCCGGTTGCCAAGGAGAGACGCAGATACACGACGAACCACTTATGCAGCCACTCGTAGTTGCGCCGTCGCCTGTCGAGCCATGACCAGATCACGGTTGCCAGCAACGCGATGATCAGATAGCAGAGCACCTCGACGTAGACAAACGTCGTGTCTTTACTGCCGCTAACCGTATTCAGGTAGTCCATACCGAAGTCGTGCGACAGGTGCAGAACATGGTGGCTGATCCACGGAACTGCCGCCGACCACAGCGAGAAATACAGCTTGGAAATTTGCACGAAGGGGGGAATCGCCAGAAAATGAAGGGGAAAGTACAGCGTGTACAGCAAGAAGTAAGTAAATGCGAAGCGAAACGCGATCTTTGTTCCAAGCCGCCAGCGGCGGGAGCCAATTCCCGAAACTTGTCCTTCGGGCCTGGCAATCGAGTTCGCTGGACTTTCTGCGCGCAGCTCTGCGTGCATTAATCCTCCGTTGGTTCTCTCGCGGCAAATCGAGATGCGGTATTTTCTCTTCAATTGCAGGCAGGCGCAAGGAGTTTTCTCGCTTCAGCATGAGGTCCACGGTGGAAATTGCAAGCGCACAGTTGACAGAGCCGTGCGCCCGGCTAGCAAGCTTAAAGTTATTCACTCTCCTGTCCGGATGGTGCTGGATTGGGATGCGGCGCTCGACTCTCGCCGTATATACTGTGGGTTGTCGGTGTTCTAGACCGTGAAAAGCTGCGCGCGGACAGAGGTGAAGAATACGCGAGTTCGCCGAATCGAAGGTTTGGGCCTCATCAGAGCGCGTTTCCTGCTTCTTCGTAGCGAAGCGACAGTCAGTTAGATTCCGCTGATGCGTCGCGGTTCTTGCTCAGCCACTTTTGACTGCACCTTAATGGAGTTCAAATTTGCTGGCCGTACTGGTACTTGCGCTCACTGCGATGATTGGTCTTTATGTCGTCGCCGTCTATCCGGTCCTGCTGAAATACTGGCGGCGTGCAGCTCCAGCCGTGAAAAAAGATCGAGCGTTCCTCCCCACGGTCTCAGTCTTACTGGCAGTCTATAACGGCGAAGATTTTATCCAAAAAAAGCTGGAGTCGCTGTTGGCATTGAGATATCCGGCGCATTTGCTGGACGTCGTGGTAGTTTCCGACGGGTCAACGGATGGCACAGATGGAATCGTGGCAGGGCTTACTGATCGCCGGGTTCGTCTGGTAAAGGTGCCGCATGGTGGCAAATCGGCAGCGGTCAATGCCGGGTTGATTCACACCTTGGGCGAGATCATCTTTTTTACGGATGTCCGCCAGACGCTGGATCCCGACGCTCTTTCCCATCTGGTGGCCAACTTCGCCGATCCGTCGGTTGGGGCCGTTACTGGGGCGCCACATTTTCTCCATTCCCATCCCGTGGGTGAACAGGCCGACATGGATTTGTACTGGCGCTACGAATTGTGGACAAGGCAGCGTCATTCCCAAATCGATTCCGTTTTGGTCACTACCGGGTGGGTCTACGCTCTTCGCCGCGACTTGGCCGAGCCTATCCCTTCGGACACGCTTACCGATGACGCAATCATTCCGCTGCGAGTTCTCCTGCGAGGTTATCGAGTTATCTTTGACGCAGAGGCTTTGGCCTTCGATTATGCGGACATCCAAGGCGGGGAATTCCGGCGCAAGCTCAGGACACTTGCTGGCCTCTGGCAGGTTTGCGTTCGTGTGCCCGGACTATTTACCCGGGCCAATCGAATGCGATTTCATTTCTTGTCCAATAAGGTCACGCGCCTGGTGCTTCCCTGGGCAATCCTGGGTTTTTGCGCGGCCACATTCGCGCTTCCGGCAAGCCGGTTTCGTCTAGTTCTTCTCATCGCCGAACTGTCAGGGCTTGCTCTCGCGCTTCTCGACGGCTTTCTACCCAGGCACTCTCTTCTCCGGCGCATATCCTCCCCGGCACGAAGCTTTCTCATTGTGAATGCCGCTTCGCTTTTGTCCGTAATGGTATTTTTTGTTCGGCCAGAGACACTGTGGCGACCGACGCGGGTAAAAGTGGGAGCTCCCAACAGCTTCTCAACAAGCAGGCTGAACGCGGGTCATAACTCTGGACGACCTACAGGACGAACTAATCTTTATAAATAGCGAATTTATATCATGATAAGCTCGCAGCTTGCCTACGGCAGGAGCAGGCGGATCTGGAGTTGCTAGTGCGGGCCCGACAGTGCGGCGCGGGATGTGTTTGTGCCGGGGTGATTTTGCGCGCCGCCTCCGGGGCCAGCAATGAGCAGATCGCCGCGGCCATGGATACGCGGCCGGCTACGGCCAGCAAGTGGCGGGGCCGGTTCTGCGCGACCGGATCCACGGCTTGCAGGATGCGCCGCGACCGGGCAAGCCGGCGACCTACGATCGCAACAGCGAACGTCGCATCCTGGCGCAACTGGATCAACCGCCGCCCGAAGGTTATGCGCGTTGGAACGGAGCGCTGCTGGCCGCGGCGCTGAAGGACATCTCCGACGATCAGATTTGGCGGGTGCTGCGCAGCATGGAATTTCGCTGCGAACGGCGTCACACGATGGTGCGTCTCGACGATCCCTGTTTCGCTCGCAAGGCCGCCGATGTGGTGGGGCTTTATCTGAACCCGCCGGAGACATGCGCTGGTGTTGAGCGTGGATGAAAAGCCTCACATTCAAGCTCTGGAGCGGGCCCAGGGCTGGCTGAAGCTGCCCAACGGCAAGGCCCTCACCGGCTTTCAGCATGATTACAGCGGCACGGCACGACCACTCTGTTTGCGGCTCTGGAGGTGGCCACGGGGCTGGTGAAGGGCGATCATTACAAGCGCCGCCGCCGCACCGAGTTCCTCGACTTCATGAACGGCATCGTCGCCGAGCACCCCGGCCGCGAGATTCATGTCATCGTGGACAATCTCAACACCCATAAGCCCAAACGCGACCGATGGCTGGCCCGCCACAAGAACGTGCACTTTCATTTCACGCCCACGCACGCCTCGTGGATGAATCAGGTGGAGATATGGTTTTCGATCCTGCAGAGCCAGTCGTATGAGACGGGGCCAGCTTCACCAGCCCCCGCCAGTTGCGTAAACACATGGACGACTTCATCGCCGCCTACAACCAGACGGCGCACCCATTCGAGTGGAAGAAGCAGGTCGTATTCCAGAAACACCCCAAAAAACTGTACGCTAACTTATGCAAGGAGATACTGAGGCTCTATTGAGGATCCGCACTACGCCCCCGTCGACCGTCCCCACTGAGCGGAAGAATTTCAGAGTTTGATCGTCATACCACTGACGCGGACCGTAGCGGCCGGGGTTAGCATTCAGTTCCAAGTGCAGAGTCCCTCCATCCCGTAGATGGGACAAAGCGTCGGCCACGAAGAACTGCCATTCCGCGACGCCCCACTCGTCTGGTTGACAGTGACGATTGAAGCAAATCCAAAATGCAGTGATCAGATCGAGTTCGCGCAGCGGAAGATTCATGGCAACGTAGCGCTCGATCATCATCGGTGAAACCTGGGCGTCACAACCGAGGGCGCCAAGCAACTCGCTGTACACACGCTTCTCCACGTCACTGAGAATGCTGGGCGGAGCGTCGATGCCATAACACTCATGGCCACACGCCCGGGCAGCCGCGAGAAAATATCCCGGACCGCAACCGATATCCAGCATTCGTAAGGGTGGAGTCTTGTGAAGAGAGAGCCCCCCGATGCGCGCGACATTGAACGGTATCCAGTAAGTATAATCGGTATACTTGGCCGCGCACGTGGGCTCGCGCTCGAGCGCACCTGCCATTTCGCGTCCCAACTGTTGGATACGCTTCAAGTCGGCATTGGCGCGGACCCGCGCCGCCAAACCGCCCAACTTGAGCGATCGATACTGGTAGACACGCGCCCATAGTCGGGTAAGCTGGAGAGTGCGATTGAGAGATAAGGCCGATGTCATAGGGGTTCAGAAGCGTATGGGCGGATGCCGACGTTGCCACCTTCAAGCTTGATCCAAGCCTGACAATTATCATATCAATTCGCATATCCAGAAGAAGAAGTTAAGTCTGCCGATGACCCTTAAACGTCCGCTGGCGATCCTCAAACGATTGGCTATTCCAATCATCATTATCGTGCTCGCCACTCTCCTCCTGTCGCACGCCGCGTCATTTCTCGTCGTGAATAACCCGCGGCCCTCGGACGTCATGCTGGTCCTGGCCGGCGACAGCGCTGGGCGTTACAGTCATGCCGTGGAGTTACAGAAGAGTGGATTTGCAGAAAGAATCATTCTGGACGTGGACGCGACACCGAGCATGTTTGGGAAGTCTCAAGCCGACCTAGCGTATGACTTTCTGCGTGAAAAAGGGTCGCAAGGTTCTGAAATCTGCCCGATTCGTGCAGACTCGACATTCGGAGAGGCTGTCGATGTCAAAAGATGCCTGGCGGGGCGAAAGGTGAATTCTGTATTAATTGTTACCTCCGACTTTCATACCCGCAGGGCCCTATCGATCTTTCAGAAGAGGTTGCCGCAATATGAGTGGTCAGTGGCCGCTGCTTGGGCTCCGTATCACGATGCCGAGCGATGGTGGAGAAATCGCCGCTGGGCCAAAGCGGCCCTTGACGAATGGGAAAAGTATCTGTGGTGGGAGCTCGTGGATCGATGGCGCTCTGATGTTCTTTTGAGGTGATGTGAGGGCGTCAACCCATGGAGTTGAGCCGCATCGGCACGGCTTTCAATCGAAGCAACGGATGGGATCTGGTGCTCGAGTGGCCTGAGTTTGCTGAGACGATGAGAGCCCTTTAGCAGTGCGCTTCGAAGCCGGGATCACACAAAAGCACGCCTCAGAACTACTAGAACGATCAACAACACAATTCCGGCGCAGAGCGTATACAAGATCAGCTTTCGTTCGACCGGAAGCAAAGGCTCGTACTCACCTTCCATCTTTCGTAATTCATCAGCCAAATGAGGTTCCTTCATATCTCACCCCTTCATGATCGGAGGCACTATGCCATGGAAAAACAACCATGAGATCAGCAGGCCGACCCAGATGATATATCCAAACAAGCACAGAACATACACGGCAGTGAGCTTCGCGATGCCTTCCTGCCACAGTTTTCGGAAGTTGGACAGAACACCGATCGAGAAAAAGGTCAGCACGAAGAAAATCGATCGGAACACATTCGCCTGTGACATGGATGCCTTCACCTTGGGCACCAAGCTTGGAACTGCAATGCCGATGGCCAGCACGATGAAGAACGTGGCCAGGTAGCCGAGGATAAACTTGGGGAAGCGTTGCCAGATTTGCCCTGCTTTGACCTGCTCGCCCTGACGGCGCTCGATTTTCGCCGACCAGATCCAGGCCAGAAGAAATGCCCACACCCCAATGAAGATATCGATAAATACCTTTACGGTGGTGCTGACGCCTAAAATCCAGCCCGGTTCAAAGTTCACACCTGAGGCAGACAATGCCTTGGCTCGTATAAGTGCATCGGCAATCGCGCCGCTGGCAACTGCGGCTCCGTCAGTCTTAACCGCCAACCCCATCCAAGCTCCGGCAACCAATGGTTGTTGATACAGGAAGTGCTGCGCCGCGAAGGGTAGGATGAGTAACTCTACAACCGAGAACACCACAACCAATGAGGAGACCATTACGGGCACTACCGCACGTGCCCTTATGGCGCTCCCGGTTGCGATCGCCGCAGACACCCCACAAATCGATATCCCCGAGGCCAGCGGCGCCGCCCATTCACGGCTGAATCCGAAATAACGGCGAGCGACGTAGTACACCACGGGCCAGAAAACGAGGTAAGCGCAAACGATTGCGCATAGCCCCTGGAAGAGCATGGCTGATGCAAGCCGCCGCTGGTCGAGTGCAGTTATACCAAGAAACCCGCCCAGGATGACGATGGCTGTCTTGATGTACAGTTCAGGGCGAATCGCCTCCTTCAGGAAGCTATGAACGCGTGGCAGAAAATTGCCGATGATCAAACCGGCCAGAAGGGCGATGATGAAGCCAGATTCGTTGGTTAGATTCAGCGACCAGCCGATCTTGAGCGCCTGCCTTTTGTCCGGCGTGGCTGCAATGTAAGCCCAGCTGCCAAGGAACCAACAGAAGTAACTGAGAATGAAAATGATTGTGAAACCCCAGGCGAACCGCTTGAGGTCGGCGTGGAGAGCCTTGGCCCCAATCAGAAGTACGATCAGGAGAAAAACGTAGGTTCCCGCCAGTGACAGCAGGCCCGGAAGGGTGGCGTAGCTTTTCGACACCGGAGCGAGCGCCTTAGCGGGGGTTGTCCAGACTGAAGTCGCGACAGCCCACCCCAACAAGTCGGCTCCAAAGAGCAACGCGAGCGAGCAGGTGAATGTGAACAGGCCGATACACACGGCCAGCCAATCTTCGTTGAAACCCGAACGTGCAAGCGGCGCCCCGGATGGGCGCGCTGAGGATGTCTCGGCTTGGCCTACCGGTTTAGCAGGAACTGTCATTCGGCGTTACCTCAACTGGAACTGCACCTGTTATTTGTGGCCTAGAGTGTTGAGTCAACTGTTCAGAGACACGATAGAACCTCATGTTACAAGCAAGGCCTCTGAATTCCTACGTCAAATGTTCGTGAACAGATAACTCTTCCCAAACCGGTACCGATATGTTTCGCGGGGACAGTCCCACAACCCTGCCAGACCTCTTGAAGCGTACACCCCAAAAATACCCGACGGTGACATAACGACCGCAGCGAGGGACGCTGAAGACTGCGCAAACTGCAGACGCTAACGCCGTCGGAGGCTTAGAGGCAGTTGGGTTCGGCCGAGACTTGTCAAAACGCCCTTCTTGCCGGTAACCGCTGGAACCTCCTATGTCCGTACTAGGATCTGCTCATTGGTCGGTCGAGAGAGCACTCGTTAAAAGACTCTTACTTGCCCGTTGCTGCTCAAGTACTCACTGTCCTTCTCCGATGTGATGTTTGGTGTTGCTGCGGAGATGAGATGGGGCCGAGGGCCGCCTGCACGTGCCGCGAAATACCACAAATATTCTTTCAAGGAGTTAAGATGGGCTGGCAAACCACTACACGTGTATATCCTCAGCGCCAAAACAAATACTTCATATTTGTACTGTGTTTTCTTTTTGCTATCTTTACCGGCTTGGGCACGATGTCTGCGGCTACTGGATATCCGAATGAAATCTCTAACCTGAACGTTGTAAACATCACCCAGACCTCGGTTGATATTGTTTGGGACACCGTCCATCCGTCAACGAGCCAGGTATTGCTATGCCGGGACGCGAACTACCAGCCGGAAGTACGCATTCCGTGGACTATTACCTTGCCGCCGCCTCCGCCTGGACCTCCGCCAAAGCCGGGCATGGCACCGACCAAAGCCAACGCCAGCGCCAGGTTTACGCCGGCGGGAGGCGCTGATCTCGTCACCCATCACACTGTTCACGTCACCGGACTTCGTCCCTACAACTCGTTCTATCGATTTGGGACTTACTATTACTATGTCGCCTCGGTGACTGCACTTAACGTGACGTCAACTGCTCCTGGCCCAGTCGGCTCCGGTGGCGTTACGACGCTTCCGAGCTTCCAGACCTTGCCTACCGACAGCGTAGCCCCGCAGTCGTTCCTGATCTACACGTACGGGCCTACAAATGTCTTTGCAGGTTCTGACCTGTACTTTATGGCAGAGTTGCATCAGTTGGGTGGGAGCAGTTTCTTCAGGTTTACCGATGTGGTGAACCAGTCTGGCGGAAACAATGGCAGTGACGGTGTCGTGGCTGGTCTGATACCTGCCACCAAAGGGTCAGCTGGCAGCATCAGTGTCCACTTGGCTTGTGCTGAAGACAGCCCCTCGGATGGTTCAGACCAATCTAGAGACAGTTGGCACCCGGGTTATTGGGGTTGTTACACAAGCTATAATGCCATGCCGTATGCGAACTTCCGGCTACGAACCTCGGCCAGCACGGTGCCAGGCCCGTATCAGGTGACGTTCACCTACATCAACGGCGATACGCCTACCACTGCGACATACAACTTCAACGTGCTGGCTGCTCCTACATTCAGGCCGACACCGCCCACGGTATTCCCGGCAATTCCCGGCAAGGGAAACTGGGAGACGCAGATGTTAACGCTTGGGCATAGATGGTGCGACGATAAGAATGGCTTCTCGCGAGACTCAAGAAACGCCGCGGGTGTGTTTCTTACCGGGTGGGGTTGGCAGGAAGAGACCTGGTTCTACGACGGAGGACGAGTTTACCAGCAGGTAGATGACTACACCGCGAACGTACTGGGGCAACCGAATCATGCACTCTGGCAGCATTGCGCCTTGACCGATCTCGACGCGTATGGCGAGTACGCCCTTTACAACAATGGGGCATTCTCCCTCTACAGTGAGTTTGCCTATGGCATGGCGATGAACTATTTCAGAACCCACAATCTAAACATGAAGAATGCTGTGCTGCTAATGGCAAACGGTGGCTCGGGTTCTAACTACAGCGGCTACGTTGACTGGTACTACGTGCGGGAAAGCTCGTACATAAACAACAACCGAATAGCGTCGGAGATGTTGGGCAATCAACACAATTCTCTCACCAATATCGGAATTAGCAAGATATTGGGCGACATCGACCAGGTAGCGAACGGCGGCATAGTGAATACCATGCACCCGTTCATGGTCGGAATCGCCCTGCAGACACTGATTAACTATTACGAGTGGAACGCCTCGCGCGGTGTGGTGGACAACCGCATTCCGGCGGCGGTAAAAGAAGCTCTTGATGCGCTGTGGACAGTGTGGAACCCAACCGCAGGATCTTTCGAGTACGACAACACTAGCCTGCCGTATGACAACTCTGCTATGGGTACCTTGAATGGATTGGTAGCCACCGCCTATGCGTGGTACTGGAGCAAGACGGGTGATCCAATCGCCCTGAGTCGTGGAGATACGGCTTTCCAGCATATGCTTGATGCAGCAGGCGACCCGAGTTGGAGTGGCAAGATGTACAGCCAGATGTACCAGTGGACTTTCGACTATGTGCGGTTGCGCAGTCAACCAAATGCTGTTCCAACCGTGATGCCTAGCGAAAATCCGTACACTGGATCCTACGCGGATACCGAACCTCCAATCATGGGCGGAGCGGCATACACCAAGATCACGGTAACTCCGACTTCTACCGGGGCGACTGTTACCTGGAAAACCTATGAACCAGCCACAACCCAAGTGAAGTACGGCGTCACGTCCGGATACGGTTTGGTCTCGCCGCTGAGCCCGTCGCTGGTGACAAGTCACACGGTGGCTTTGACCGGGCTGCTTCCCAGAACCAGCTATCACTATCAAGTGATTTCGGTAGACGCAGCAGGAAATGTAGCGGCGCTGCAGGATGAGACCTTCACCACTACACAGTAGAGCACAGAAGGGCACGCAGCCGCCTCCCAGCGGCTGCGTATCGTTTCCTTCCTCACGGCCCTGAAATGTAGGTATAGGCATTATTTAGCCACTGATTTTCTACTAAGGAATACAGAGTTACGTAGATTTCGCTGCCATCGGCTGGCAAGCTGTACACCGTGGTGGTTAGTATGTTGCCCAGGTTGCCAGACTGATAGTACTGGTTACCGCCCGGAACATTTCCGATGTCCAGCCAGTACGCCGTCGCTCCTGAGCCTGCGCTCCAGGTGAAGGTGGCCACGTTCCCGCTCAGCGTCGACCCCGGACTTGGCGTCTGTATAACTCCCAACGCCCCACCCGAGCTAAATGCCGTGTAGGTGTAAGCGTTGGGCATCCACTGTCCGTCCACCAGCGAATACAGCGTCACGTAGACTGTGCTGCCGTCAGTGGGCAGTCCGTTAGCCGTGGTGGTCAGCACGTCACCGAGGTTGCCAGACTGATAGTACTGGTTGCCGCCCGGGACGTTTCCGGCATCGAGCCAGTAGGCCGTAGCATACGTGCCCGCCATCCAGTTGAAGGTCACCGTACTGCCCGACAACATCGAACCCGGCGTGGGAGTGGTGATTACGCCCAGCGTCCCATCAGCGCTATACGCCGTGTAGGTGTATGCGTTGGCCATCCACTGACTTCCCACCAAGGAATACAGAGTCACATAGACTGTGCTGCCGTCAGTGGGCAGTCCGTTAGCCGTGGTGGTCAATACATTGCCCAGGTTGCCAGACTGATAGTACTGGTTGCCGCCCGGGACATTCCCGGCATCGAGCCAGTAGGCCGTAGCATAGGTGCCAGCCGTCCAGTTGAAGGTCACCGTACTGCCTGACAACATCGAACCCGGCGTGGGAGTGGTGATTACGCCCAGCGTCCCACCAGCGCTGTACGCGGTGTAGGTGTATGCGTTGGCCATCCACTGAGTTCCCACCAAGGAGTACAAGGTCACGTAGACTGTGCTGCCATCGGTGGGCAGTCCGTTAGCCGTGGTGGTCAATACATTGCCCAGGTTGCCAGACTGATAGTACTGGTTGCCGCCGGGGACGTTTCCGGCATCGAGCCAGTAGGCCGTAGCATAGGTGCCAGCCGTCCAGTTGAAGATCACCGTGCTGCCGGACAACATCGAACCAGGCGTGGGAGTGGTGATTACGCCCAGCGCCCCACCAGCGTTATAAGCGGTGTAGGTGTAAGCGTTGCTGAACCACTGAGTTCCGACCAGAGAGTACAAGGTGACGTAGACTGTGCTGCCGTCAGTGGGCAGTCCGTTAGCCGTGGTGGTCAATATGTTGCCCAGGTTGCCAGACTGGTAGTACTGGTTGCCGCCCGGGACGTTTCCGGCATCGAGCCAGTATGCCGTAGCATATGTGCCCGCCGCCCACTGGAAGACAACGCTGCTACCGCTCAGGGTCGAACCTGGAGCCGGCGTCGTGATTACCCCATTGGTTGAACCGGGAACGGCTCCAATGTCTGTACCGTCAGACCCGGCTTGGTACAAACTTGGGTTGGTTGGGGCTGCTCCCTGCCGAAGGAAATCAACGAGGTTGGAAGGGTTGTATCGGGTGTCATAGGCGGCTCCGAAACCGCTGCGTTTGGCAAGCTCCTGGACTAAGTGGACAACTGTGCCCGGTCCGCCCAGGGAACTATCGAAACTCTCCGGAGTAAGCTGGGGAGCAACAAAGGCCGGATTGACTGTCAAATCACCGTACAGTGAGTTCGGATGGTGCACCGTCCCATTGTCGAATCCTGGACTGCCGCCAAAGTCACGCACATAAGGCGTAGAGACGTTGTAAGTAACATTGTGGTGAGCCCCCGCGCCATTGTAGCTGTTGGCGGCTGACCATTGGTTACTGGGGTTTCCATCGATGATTCCCCAAGCACCGCCGGTTACGATGCTATTCATGATATAGCCATCGTGAATCGCCAGGCTAGCGGTTGTTCCCTCACCTAGGAAAGCGCCCCTGCTGTTACCCAGTCCGATAAATGTATCGTGATCGTAGTGTGCGCACGTCGGGTAAAGACCTTCGCCGATGACCAACGACATTATGTTGGAGTCGTCGCTCTCCAGAACATGCACGTTGTATACGTCAGCGGGACAATTGGAGTACCCATAGGTTATCAAGTCTCCTTGACCTGAAGCTGCCAATGCACGTTCCGACATCCAGGCATAGCTAATTGTGGGACTACCGCCAACGATAGCGATAGGTTGCCATGCTCCTCGTGCCACAAAATGACTGATCGTTGTAACCGTATCGTTGGGATCGCTCTGGAACTTTACGCATTGGTCGTTCGCAGTGAGAGCAATATCCGGATTGTCGCAATACCAATTCGTTAGCTGATAGGCCGATCCAGAGCCACCGCTGAAAAACAACCCACGCTGCACGTTCGTCGAGTAACCCTCAACGGCTGCTCCATCGATCGTGAGGTTGGTTGCACCGTTCGGGAACCAGGCAAACTTGCCGGCCACTCGCGGACTAAGCTCCGTAATATTCTGAATTGTCCAGCCATTTGGTACATTCCCCGTCGGCAGTGAGAGCGTGTACTGGAATCTGGCGTCCACGCTGGTGAAGTTGCGGATATAATAATTACCTGATGAATTAGCAGCGCGATGGATGATTTGCCCCATATGGTCAGCCTGAACATTGTTGATTGAGAACACATTGGACATAACAGTTCCGCTGCGCATATCCCAGCTGATGCCCTCGAAGTGCGCAACGTTCAACCCCAGATTGCCAGTAAATTCAACCATGCCGAGGTTCAGTTGAGCTCCCAATACTGAAGTATGGCCATTGCATTGATTGTTCGTGATGGTGGTACAGCCGATGTAGTCCTCGGCATCATGCTGAATATAAAGGTCGCCGATGACGGTCAAAGGGTAAGGACTGCTTAGATTGAGGGTACCTCCTGCTACGAAAAAGCCGTGTAGTGTGGCGTCAAAACCTGGATTGTTCCAGGTACCCGATCCAATGGGGTCGGTACCGCCAGACCCGAACGTAAGGGTCATTGGCCCATTCTGTGCGAGGTTAAGCGACCCACCTTCTATGCGCCAGGTCTTAAGGCCACCGCAACTGGCCCCGGGGTCGATGTCAAGCGTCATGTTGTTGGTCAAGACTGCAAACTGGCAAAAGGGAACCGTTCCTCCCCACCAGTTGGAAGGGTCACTGACATTTCCGTCGTGGATTGTATGGGGAACGGTTTGCTGTGCCCAGGCGAGAAGGCTAAACAAAAACAGCAATGAGAAGACACCGAGGAAGCGCCCGCATTTCATGGGTTGAATTCCCTATCATCGTCGAAATTGTTGGAGTTCAAGCTACTCCACGCACTGTCAACAGCAGAGGCCCGACCTGGCGGACTGGGTTTCTGCTTTGGAGACTATGTAGACCGGTAAGAGCCTTATGCACGATGGCGACATCAGGAGTTATTGTCCTACCCCAGGGAAAGGGTGCAACCTAGAAGTCCCATGAGGGTTCCCAACCTTACAGCGAGGATGGGATACTCTGAAATCGCTTATGCTAAACCTGCATGGAATTCGAAAGGATGATCGACAGTAGAACTTGAAACTGTGATCTCCATCAAGCCTTTCGATATCACACTGGAGCCGAAATAGCAAAACCAAAATTGGGAGTGCCTGGCTAGAAGCGGTATGAGACTAATTGTATGGAAGAATGAGACCGTCGCGTTCGCTGGCAGCACGAAAAAGACAAAATCGTCTGGCAGGAAAGTAAGTTTGGGCGACGCCCGGTCTCTCCGCAAAGAGCGCCGCCCACTAATGTTGAGTCTCTATGCGCCCACGGCCTGACCGCTGAGGTAAGCCACTTTCTTTCGCTTTCCGTCCCAACGAATCTTGGGAATCAAAGCCTCCTTTTTTGCCTCGATTCGATCGCGGTACTTCATCAGGTCGGTGAGCATGATCTTCATTTCAGCTTCGACATCGTGAGTGGGTTTGTAACCCAAATCCCGTAGATTCTGATGGTCGGGTTTGTAGTAATGCTCTTCCATCTCCTGCCGCGGGTTCTCCAGGTTATGAATCTCCACTTTCAATCCGATCTGCCCGGCAGCTCGGCCAACCTTTTCCGCCAGTTCGGTAACACCGTAAACTTCTTCAAATTGATTGAAGACGCGGTATTCACCAGGTTGGGGAGGATTTTCCAGAGCCAGCGTTAAACACTGCATGGAGTCGCGCAATGGCAAGAAGCCCCTCTTTTGGTGCCCGCGGCCGAAGGGTGTCAAGGGATGCCCAATCACTGCCTGACAGCAGAAGCGGTTGATCGCTGTGCCGAAGGACTCGTCAAAATCAAGGCGGGTCAGCAGTCGCTCGTCGGTACCCATCTCATCGATGCGAGTGCCAAAAACTACCCCCTGCATTACATCGGTTGCGCGCATCTTCCAGAGCCTGCAAGCCAGCATGATGTTGTTGGATCCATGGACCTTCGAGAGATGATAAAAGCTGCCAGGCTGTCGCGGAAAGGGCAAGCGATCGCGGCGTCCGCGGTATTCAATCTCGAAGAAGCCCTCGGGGATGTCAACGTTAGGAGTTCCGTACTCACCCATGGTGCCCAGCTTGAGGAGGTGGGCTTCCGGCCGAATATCGCGCAGGGCGAACATCAGGTTGAAAGTAGAAACTACGTTGTTGACCTGCACGAAAGTGGCATGTTGCACATCAACCATGGAATAAGGAGCTGAGGGACACTCTCCTAGATGCACCACGGCGTCAGGTTGGAATTCCTTGAAGATACGTTCCACGACCGAATAATCTCGAAGATCGGCTTCCCAGAACTTCGGCTCGACCCCACGCGATTCTTTCAGTGCGGCCAAGCGCTCCTTCATCGGCACAATGGGTGTGGCGCTGCACGATCCCATCTCTTCGACCCATTGCCGCCGCAGAAACAAGTCCGCGCCTGCGACTTCATGTCCTCGTGCCGCAAGGTATTGCGCCAGCGACCAACCGAGATAGCCATCCATTCCTGCGATAAAAACACGCATACAGTGTTCTCCCCCAGTATTTTGTTGAAATCTGACGACGTACTTTCGCCCCCCGTGCGGTGGGCTACTATTCGCTGAGAAAAACCGAATCCATCCCGCTACTTTGGCCTGGCAGTCCTCTGCCCTCTGCAACGAAATGCCGGGTGCGGCTGCACACCCACAAAAGTGGGAGGTGAATGGCCAGACCGGGGTGTCCCCCAAGCAGGAGCGGTAACTATATCAATCTTCAGGGACCGCTGTCCACGAGAAATGCCAAATCTGCAGGTATTCGCAAGCAAAAGCCCAAATCGGCAACGTTCCCCTTGGAAATTGATTCAACGCGAGCGGCAAGGTGTTCAGGCGTTCGCGCTGCTCGACCTTCCCAACGCCGTCTTAACCATGCCAAGTATTCGCTCTTTCGAGAGCACCTCCCATCCTGGCAAGCGGAACAGGTACATCCCGGGAAGATAGATCGCCGCGACCAACGCACTTACGGTGGCGATGCGCAGAACCAGCAAATGAGGGTTGATGAGGTTGCGAGCAGCATATGCCGCCACAGCCGCGAGGACGGTCAATGCGATAACCTTTGCAAGGTCTTTGTACAGAGGCAAGTCCTTCGTCGTCATCTCTACCGTTCTGGCCACTTTCCAACCCATGATAATGCGCTCGACGACCTGAGCTACGACAGCCGCAACCGCGGCTCCCAACATACCGAAATGTTGGATCACAGGCGTCAGCGCGAAAAACAGACATACCAAAATTACGATTCGTGTCACCAAGATGAACTTCCGTAGTCCGATGTAAGCCCGAATGATCGGATCGATCAGGAACGCATTCAGCGCCAGCAACAGGATCGCCACGGAAAAGATGGGGGCGCTCCGCTCATAGGCCCTGGTGTAGACCAGTACGATGAGATCGTGCCCTGCTACCAGCAGCAGCGCGCACAGCGGGAATTGGATTGCAGCCAAGCGGTTTACAGCGTTCGCGCTTAGTCTTCGAATCTCTTCTTTGCGGTCCTGGTGTTGAAGGGCGCTGACCCGTACCACCATCACCGCCGCTATCGATTCGAGAACCAGTGAGAACAACGCAAAATCCACCCAACCGACCGAATAGATGGCGAAATCGGAAGGACTGAAGTAATGTCCAACGAAGTAGTTGTCCATGTACTTCTGGACGACCCAAAGCGAACCGTAGGCGCCAATTGGAATGGCGTATGCCAGCTGTTCGCGGAAGAAGCCCCACTCGAATTCACCCCAAAACCGCCCGAAACGCTTGTAGAGGTACCAGAAGAGGACAATGGTAGAAAGCACCTGGGTGATGACCGCCGCCACAAGTAAAGCTTCGACCGAGCGATACAACAACGCTGCGCCGCCCGAGATGACGACTTTTACCACTTGGGTTCCAATCACGAAAATCGTCGAATGCTTAACATCCTCCAGAGCGGTCGGTATAAGCGTCAGCAGGCTTGAGGTCAACGTAATGAGGCTAAGGATACCCAGCAGTAAGGCAAACGGTTCCAGCTGGTGAGATTTGAAAACATCGAGTACTTGGGGATAAAGTACGACTACCAGGAGCGGAATCAACCCCGCAAAAAAATTGTAGATGAGGATATTCAGCGCAATCTGCCCACCTCGTCCGGGACGACGCGGTATGTAGTAAAAAGCACTAAGCCCAACGCCCAGGTTCGCTATGGTTTGTGCCGTCGCTACAACCAGGAAGGCCTGCTTGTAAAGGCCGTATTGCGACTGCGACAGAACGCGAACAAGCAGTATCGGGAGGGCTACGTTGAGAACTACGCCGACGAATTTCGAGAACGTCAGCCAGAATGCCTGGACGGCAAGGCGGGGTGGTTTCGGGGCAGGAAGTGCCGCACTTGGAGTTGTCACCTAGGCCCTCATCCTTGCCGTTTCATGTCCACTCCAGCCACCCGAATGTGCCAGATGTCCGTTTGGCTAGCTTAGCTTCACAAAGGGTTTCCAGCAAGGCATGCCTGCCAGATTCTATTCAGCCCCAACTCGTCTAGGCCTTTCTGTTCAGATGTTTATCTCGTTGTAACGTTGGGTACACGCGCCCGTGATCCGGTAAACTGTTTCACAGCGATGCGAGTGTTCTATTTCTCAACCCGATTCTGCTGGCCAACGATCTCAGGTGCGCATTTGCGCGATTTCCACCTCGCCAAACAACTCGCCGCCAAGTCCAAGCTCACCTACGTCGGCTTGGATCGCGAAATGAAAGGTCCGATAGGCAGTTACCGGCGGGAGCACCTGGAAGCGTTGCCCGATTCTGAAATGGTGCGCGTCAGACGCCAGGCAGGTTACGGGCGCATCGCTCTGGTGCGCGGTATTCTTGGTCCTACTCCATTCAGTATTCTGAATTTCACGGCTCCGCAGATCATGGACAAAATCGAACAGGTCCTACGCGACAATCGCTTCGACATAATCCAGTTCGAGGGCGTGCATTTACTCGCTTATGCACAGCGCATCCGGCAGATTGCGCCGAAAGTCCCTCTCATTTGCGACTGGCATAATGTTGAGTCGGAAATTCAGTACCGCTATGCGCAGGCCAGTGAGAACCCTGCGCGTCGGCTCTATGCTCGCCGCACGGCCGAGCTGTTGAAAAGAGCTGAACGGGAGGTGCTGCGACTGGCGGATGCGCACACGGTCTGCAGCGAACGCGAACGCCAGATGCTTCTGGCGGAGATGCCGGAAGCGAAGATTACGGTAATTCCCAACGGAGTTGACAGTGCGTTCTTTGCCGAGGGTGCTTACGGGGAGGGCCTACGGCAGACCGTGGTCTTCGTCGGCTCAATGGATTATCACGCCAACATTGACGCGGCCTTGTTCTTTGCTAGAACGGTCTGGCCTGGTTTGCAGAAGCGCAGGCCGGACCTGCGGTTTGTCATTGTCGGATCCAAACCTGCACCCGAAGTTATGGCGCTTGCGAACGAGCCCGGCATCACGGTTACAGGAACTGTGGATGATCTGCGGCCGCACTATCGCAGTGCTGTTATGGTAGTAGTACCTGTGCGCGTCGCGAGCGGCACTCGTTTGAAGGTGCTGGAGGCAATGGCTGCTGGAGTGCCGGTGATTTCCACCCCCTTAGGGGCGGAAGGTCTGGCAGTTACGCCTGGCAAAGACATTCTCATCGCTGAAACACCGGCGGAGATCATTGATGCCGCGGCTGCGCTGCATCAGGACACCCCGATATGGCACGAGCTGAGAACCAACGCTTCAGAGCCTGGTTAGGACGAAGTATGACTGGTCGGTTGTAGGAGAGGAGCTTCTAGGTATTTATAGCGAACTGCTCGCCGGACGCCCAGAGGTGAATGTCGTCGCAGTCGGCGAGACGAAATCGACAGTTTGAAACTGGGACACAGCACATGAAGAAATATGTCGTAACTGGAGGCGCGGGCTTCATTGGCTCCGCGCTCGTACGAGGCTTGCTGAACCTGGGCGACGGCAGCGTTCAGGTTATTGACAATCTTTCAACCGGTCACAAGGAAAACCTTGATGAAGTTGCATCGAGAGGTTGTTTTCCACGAACTCGATATTTGCGACTTCGATGCGATTGCTGCCGGTAATCACGGGCGCCGACACAGTGTTCCATATTGCGGCGATTCCGTCCGTACCCCGGTCGATTGTTGATCCGGGACCGTCGCACCGGTCCAACATTGATGGCACGTTCAATTTGCTGCGCGCTTGCGTTGACGGGAAAGTCAGGAAAGTCGTCTATGCCGCGTCTTCGTCCGCATATGGGGACACTGAGGTTTTGCCGAAGGTTGAGACAATGTTTCCACGGCCAAAGTCCCCTTACGCCGCGCAAAAGCTCATGGGAGAGTACTACTGCGCCACGTTTTCGGGTTGTTACGGTTTGGACGCTACGTCCTTGCGTTTCTTTAACGTGTACGGTCCAAGGCAGGATCCGAGCAGCCCCTATTCCGGTGTCATTTCCGTTTTTATGAAGTGTTTGCTCGAGCGTCGCTCCCCAACCATCTTTGGCGATGGCGAACAAACCCGAGACTTCACGTACGTCGAAGACGTTGTGGATCTGGCGATCAAGACAGCAAGGGTGCCGGCTATTGCGGGAAAGGTGTTCAATGCGGGCAACGGCAATCGCTACTCTCTAAACCAGGTCTGGCAAGTTCTGCAGAAAATCGAGGGCGTCAACGTAGCGGCGCTGTACGGCACACCGCGTGCTGGAGACGTTCGCGACTCCCAAGCCGACACGACTGCGCTGGTCAGAGACGTGGGGCATAACCCGAGGTTCACCCTTGAAGAGGGGCTGCGGAGAACGTTGGAGTGGTACCGCATTGAGCAGCGGGCGCGTTCGGTGTTGGCCTAGGAGACCCCGGTGCCCCGACAGACCATCCGGGTCCTCACATTGATCGAAAGTCCGACCGTCACTGGACCCGCACGCAACATCATTGAGTTTGGCAAGCTTGGAGCAGTTGCCGAGCCCGATCAACCCATCGTAGAAACCATGGTAGTGACATACTGGCGAGGTTCCGGGGAGAGTCCCGTTGCGGCGGCGGCCAGAAATGCCGGACTGCGAGTGGCAACGATCTCTGAGCGCCGTCGCTGGGACACAGAGGCTATCCCGCAGTTGCGGCGGATTATCGCTGACTACCGGCCCGACATCCTGGAATCACGTAACATAAAGTCGCATTTCCTGGTGCGCGTACTTGGTTTGCATAAACAGTACCCGTGGGTTGCGTGGAACCACGGCTACACCGCGCGTGACTGGTTGGATCGCGCCTACAGCCAATTAGATCGCTGGTCTCTGCCAGCAGCGTTTCGGGTGGTAACCGTCTGCGGTCCCTTCGCACAGACGTTAGAAGATCGTGGAATCGACAGGCGCAAGATCACCATTCTGCACAATTTCGTTCAGCCCTTCGTCTCGGCGCCAACGGAGGAGGTGGAACGTCTGCGACGCAGCCTCGACCTGCAGAACAAAGCTGTAATCCTGACCATTGGGCGTCTCTCTTCCGAAAAGGGTCACGCCAACCTCATGCAGGCTGTCGCGCAAATGGAAAAAATGAATGACGTGCCCGATTTCCGGGTCGTAGTCGTCGGCGACGGCCCAGAGAGGGAGAACCTCGACGGCCTGATAGCCCGCTTGGGGATAGGGAAGAGGATTGTGATGGCAGGCTTCCAAAAGGACGTGAGGCCGTACTACAGCTTGAGCACGCTGTTTGCGCTGCCTTCCTACTCCGAAGGCTCGCCAAACGTAATACTTGAGGCGATGGCGGCCGGGCTTCCCATCGCGGCCACGGCTGCGGGAGGCGTTCCCGAGATTCTGGAAAATGGTGTAACTGGTCTTATGGCGCCACCAGGAGATGCGCAAGCCATGGCAGGGGCCATCGTACGAATTCTTCGCGACAAGGATCTGGCGCTCAGGTTAGGAGCGGCGGCACATTCGTGTGCCGATTTGAAGTACACGCCTCAGGCCTATCGGCGGTCGCTGACCGGGCTTTATCTGGCTACTCTGGAAGCGAGTGCGAAATCCGCAGCAGCCTAAAATATAACCGGGGTACCCTGCTCTTTCTCCATGCCGGTAATCCGGCCTAGAACGGTCAACTCGATTAGTTCTTTCACTTTCCGGCCCCACTCGGCCTCATTGTATTGAGCTCGTGCGATGCGGTATCCGTTCTGGCCCAAGCGCGCTTGCAGTTCAGGAGAGTTCAGGAGTAGCCGGAGTTTCTCAGCTAGTTCGTCAACGTTTTCGCTTTCGAAAATAAGCCCGGTTTCCCCGTCCCGAATGTAATATGGCACCCCGCCAACCCGGGAGCCAATGACCGGTTTACCAGCCGCCATCGCCTCCAGTACTACTCGTGGAGCGGCATCAGTTCGCGAGCAAAGGGCGTAAATGGAACAGTCGGCCAAAACCTGCAACGCCTGCAGATTGGGCCTGGCCTTCAGGATTTCTATTTGCCGACTGTCGCCGATCATCTGTTGGATCAGATGCTCATCTGGGAAATAACCCAGCAGGCGTACTTTGGTTTCCGGGAATTCGGCTTCGATCTTGCGAAATGCTCGTATGAGAATGTCCGCGCCTTTCAAGAACCACGGGGTACCCATCAGTAGCACGGAACCGTCACCTTTTCCGGTGTGCGGAATGCGCGACATGGCGGTGAAGCTGTTGATCACGCGAAGCTGGGACCTTTTGCAACGTGGGGTATTTTTGCAGTTGGTTGGGATACATCAGGTGAAGCCGATCGCAGCGTAGCACCAAAAACCTGAACAATAGGTCCGATACCACCCTGGCAACGCGCGTCTTAATGTTCACCCTCGCGGAATAGCGATAAGCGTCTCCTCCGAAGGCATTGAAGCGGTACGCATTTTCGGGAACATTAGGCACCCTGAGGACAAACTTAGTGCGCAATAATACCGAAAGGACCCACGCCGCTACTCCGGCAAGGCCCGTACTATAGCCCATCACGCAATCCACGCGTTTTTTGCGGCCCACTCGAAGTCCTTGGCCCACGTGAAACCGGAAGATTGCCGCCTTCTGGCGAAAAGAAAGCAGCTTGTACCTCCCGGCCAGGAAGAGATGATAGGTCAACTTCTCGTTCACTTTATACGTGGGAAAGCAATTTTCGCCGAGATTAGTGCGAAGCGAATCCGGTTTCTCGTCCCAGGTGGGAAGGAGGACATCCACGGTTATGTCGCCGCCCACGTGATACATTTCAGCGTTCGATGGGTCTTGGGGTGGCGGCACCAAACCAGGGAAGATATACAAGAATTTTAGGGGCATATCGAATCGGATATTCTGGATCGAGCAGTAAAGGCATTCACTGCTTGGATTTCCAATCTACGTGCCATTCATAAGTTCGTTGCAAGCCCTCTTCCAGAGAAACCTCCGGCTTCCAGCCAAGTACTTTCTCGGCCTTGGTGATTAGGGAGTAATTCCGGCGTACATCCCCGGCACGGGCCTCACTGTGCGTGCTTTTGACCTTCTGGCCGACGACGGCTTCAATAAGTTCACTCAGCGCTCGGATAGTAGTCTCGGTTCCGGCCGAAATCTGAAAGACCTCTCCTCTGACCGGGCTCTCGACTGCTGCCAACAGAGCGCGGGCAAGATCTCCAACGTAAATGAAATCTCTCGTCTGAAGTCCATCCCCATCGATCACAATCGAGCCACTGGTCTCGATATCATTCAGAAATTTGGCAATGACGCTGGTTTTGTGGGCGGAAAACGGTCCATAGACGTTGCCGAATCGGAGAGCTACCGTACCCAAATCCCACGACCCGTGATAGGCCAGGCAATATGCTTCGCCAGCCAGCTTGCTCGCTCCGTAAGGCGAGACCGGCAGGGGAGCTTTGTCTTCCGTGGCAGGAGGCTCTTGTCGGCCCAGAGGAGCGTTGGACGAGGCAAACACGAATCGCGGCCCGCGTGAGCCCTTCTGCGCAGCGCGACAAGCCTCCAGCATATTCAGCGTTCCGAGCACATTCATCTGGCAATCTGCTCGCGGATTCAGAAGCGATTTCGGTACACCAGTCTGTGCGGCGAGGTGAACGACGGCATCATGAGTGCCTACCTCTTTCCGCACCAAATCTTCGTCCAGGATGTTGCCCTGCACGAATCGTAGCGGAAGGTTCTCGAGGTAGCGGCGATCTCCGACACTGAGATCGTCAAGAACACTCACGTCATGCCCTGAGGTGAGAGCCAGACGCACAAAATTGGAGCCGATAAATCCGGCGCCGCCTGTGACGAGGATTTTCAACCGTTTTCTCCAGTTCGCAATGGCAACGCGCTGGTTGCGAGACTGCCGCCGACCCCAGAACCGTGTGTCCGTCTTAGGAGCTCTAACCCGAAAATAGTGCAGCAAGACATAAGCTGGCACAGAGATCTGCAGGCAAGCTCGTCAGTGTACCATGCGTCCAGAGCGTCACTCATCAGAGACTACAAAAGCAACTCTCGACAAAGGGTGTTCACTGTGCTTAACTCGTATCCAAGTACTGGCTTCCTGTGTTGTGGCCATGATCAACAGGTACCAGATCTTCAAGATGCTAGACCGACCGGTAACGCGCCCAATCCTCGCGTTATGTGGCAGTCTGTACAGAACTGCTTCCTTCCGACGACCGGCTTTTGTGTGGTACAAGAACGGCCAGTGGATCCACAAGGAGCGGGCTGGCTATTTGGTGGAGCGGCAGATCATGCTCCGCCCTATTAGGCACTTTCATGCGATAAACACTGACACGTTCTTGCACAGCTATCAGGTTCGTCCTGGTGACGTGGTTCTCGACTGTGGTGCGTATACGGGCTGGGTAACGCTGTTTTTTTCGGAATTGGTTGGACCAACGGGCCGAGTGGTTGCCATCGAAGCACACCCGGTAAGCTTCGCGTGCCTTGCCGAGATGTGCCGTCGAAATCATCTGACTAATGTCGTGCTTCTTCAGTGTGCCGTAAGCGATGCCGCTGGAACGGCCCACATCACGGACACAACCCGCTCCCAGGCAAACACAATCGTTGCCGGCGACGCCGGTATTGAGGTCCCGACTCGCACGCTGGACGATATCGTCAAAGAACTTGGTGTCGAGAGCGTTGCTCTCATCAAGATGAACATTGAAGGCGCGGAGACGGCAGCTTTGAAAGGTGCGACCGAGACGCTTCGTATTACCCAGCACCTTGCTGTGTCCTGTCATGACTTCTTTGTCGCTATCGGCGGACCAGCGATGCGGACGAAGGCGGAGGTCCGAAGCTTACTTGAGAGCACCGGCTTCAAAATCACCACCCGATCCAATGATCCCCGAGTTTGGATCAAGGATTTTCTGTACGCGGACCGCGCGTCAGCCCCCGCATCCGACAGTAGCTATTCGTAAACGTTCAGCCGAGTCTGCCAGAACTGCTCTTTTCTGAGCTGCTAGCCAATCTCCCCATCAGAACAAAAAGTCCCTAAGTTTCCCCCAGTCCCCCGTGGAAGTATTGATATGATAACGGACATGTCCCGGTTTATGGATATGACCACGGCCCCGGCGGATTACGCGAACGACACGGACTTCGTCTCTTCGGAGACCCTTGCTCCCGCGCCTTCGCAAGCGACACCTTTGCGATCACGTTCGCATTCTGAACCGCGCGACCGTACCCGCTTCTTCCAGTACGTGCTGCTGCTGTATCTGTTCCTCTACTGTAGCCGGGTCAGCGAACTGATTCCCGGGATGCGCTTCGCAATTGTGCTTCTACCAATCCTGCTGATTGGATTGTTTCTCAGCGGACGCAGTAAGGCCATACTCGGCATGCGTTCAGGGAAGGTTTTGATTGCCTTTACGTTCTGGGTGGCGGCGTGCGTTCCTACCAGTTTGTGGCGCAGCGACAGCCTGAAGATCCTGAGGGGCAATCTTATCGCGCTCCTGCTGGTTGTTTTGATGGCCGCGTTCATTCGGACAGTCCGCGACAGTTTCCGTCTCATGTATACCATTGGGCTCGCGATGGGGCTGGTCGGCGTCATGGGAGTGGTTTTGAGACGCGGGGACTCCCGTCTGGGACTGGAAGGCACAATGAGCCTGAAAGACCCTAACTTTTTCTGTTTATATCTTCTTGTAGGGATTTGCTTCCTATCGCTGAGTGTTTCGGTACATAGGGGGTTTCAGCGGCTATTTTCACTGGGACTGATCGTTATTTGCCTGGGTGCGGCCGCTCGCTCAGGATCCAGAATGGGGTTGGTCGCCTTCGCGATAACCACGTTGATGTTTTTTATCTTTGCCAACCAACGGCAAAGAATCTATCTTCTGATTGGTTGTGTCCTGCTGATCGCCGTGGTCCCTCCGATGCTGCCACAGAAGGTCAAAGAGCGCTTCTTAGTTCTATTTAACCCAGGCCAGGGTAGTTCGTTTACAGATCAGTCAGCCGCAGAGTCGGCAGTGTTGCGCCGCAGGCTGTTCTTCGATAGTTTGCGATACACCCTTGAAAATCCATTGTTGGGAGTCGGTCCGGGCCAATTCATGCAAGCCGAAGTCAATGAGGCAGCACAGCAACACAGGAAAGCTATATGGTTGTATTCCCACAACGCTTATACCGAAACCTCGAGCGAGACCGGTATCGTGGGATTTGTGCTATTCATAGTGGCGTTCTTTGGCGCCCAGGTAGGCCTACGGCGAATACGGAAATACGGGCCCAATTTTCTGACCCGCCGGATGGCGCTCTATACGCATCTGGCGCTCATCGTTGCGACCCTCTGTGCCTTCTTTTTGACCCTCGGCTACTCCGGGCTAATCTGGGTTTTAATCGGGGTGTCGGGGACTTTCCAACTGGCTGTGGCTCGGCAGGTCAAGCTGGCCAAAGCAGCCCAAAGTAACCACGTACGATGACCGACGTTCGGCTAGATCCCCCAATTGTCTCCCTGGCTGGTGTCGTCGCAATTTCTCGCCATCTCCTCCGGAAGGGGCTCGCCCCACGACCGAGAGCGACACTGAGACCCAACGCAGGGCTCGACTGGAAATGAAGTCAGGGAAAATTGCAGTCTCTTTGCTGGTTGATACTGTCGGTATCGACGCGGGCACAGAACGACTGGTTGCCGAGATCGCAAAACGCATCAATCCGAATCGCTTCGACGTACATCTCTGTTGTCTCTTCGATAGTGAACGGTTCCAGCAAATGAGTCATTACTGCCGCACCAGGCTTTTCCCTGCTCAAAGTTTTCATAAGCCTTCCGGACTCCGGCAAATTGCCGCCATGCGACGCTATCTGAGGGCAGAACAAATTGATGTCGCTCATTCTTTCATGCTGAGGACTGCAATATTGGGGGTTGCGGCCGGTCATCGCTCCGGCTGCACATCCACGGTCACAACCCGGATGAGCATGGACTGGTATACGCGTTATAAGATCGCGCTCTTCCGTTACTACTTAAATCCTCGAACCACTCGCGTGATGGCAAATTCTGAAGCGATTAAACAGGTCGCCTCAAGGAGAGAGTCACTTGACCCGTCGCGGATTGACGTAATGTACCAAGGGGTGGACACCAAGCGATTTGCGCCTTATGGCGAGAATCCGACGGTCATGCGTTCAGCGGCCAGGCTCGGTATCCCCGAAGGCGCTGCCGTCGTCGGGATAGTTGCCAACTATCGACCGGTCAAGGATCTACCACTGTTTATTCGCGCTGCAAAGATTGTGAGGGAGAATGTGCCTCACGCGGCGTTCCTACTTGTAGGTAAAGGCGAATCCCTGACGGAGCTTACGGACTTGGCGCGCGAGTTGGGTATCGCCGATTCCGTTTTTTTCACCAACGGAGAAGGCGACGTGCGTGATCATCTCGCCAGCATCTCTGTGGCTTGTCTGTCTTCAGTCAGTGAAGGATTTTCCAACGCAATTCTCGAATATATGGCAAGTGGCCTTCCGGTGATTGCCACGGCGGTAGGCGGTAATGGGGAAGCAGTCCTGGATAGCCAAAACGGATATCTGATTCGCGAACGTTCTCCCGAGGCATTTGCCGCACCGATCATTCGCTTGCTGCAAAACGAGGATCTCCGCCGCCAGCTGGCGTCGAATTCTCTACAGCGGGCCCGGGAATTGTTTTCTATGGACGGTTTCGTACTCCGGCTGGAACAATACTACGAGCGATTGGTGGGTCGAAAGGCGGTTGCCGACCAACATTTCGCACCGCGGACGCCGGTAATCTCGTAAAAAGGGAACTATTCTGTGGAGAGCCCCTCGGGGGTCTTGATCACGCGCGCGGGATTGCCCACTGCAATAACTCCTGCCTCGACGGGATGAACCACAACCGCTCCCGCACCGATCGTGGTGCGCGCTCCCACCGGGGCCATGATGATCGCCCCGGCGCCGAGCCAGCAGTCCTGGCCGATATCGATCACTTGAAACTCCCTTTCCGAAGAAGCGCCGATTTGACCCGATGCCTCCCTCGGGTGCTGACGCCGTCCGCTGAGTATCTGCACGTGTGATGCGATCTGGGTGCGATCGCCAAGTTGGCAGTTGCCCAATACACAGTAAGAGCCAATGTATACCGCTCGCCCAACCACAGCGCTGCTATGGGCGAAAAAAGAGCCAAACGAAATTCGGCTCTCCAGGGAACATTGTTTCAGTGTCAACTTGTAGAACGCAATCCGCAGGTAGTCGCCCACAAGCCCAGGAGCTGTGGCGCACGCCTGGGCGGCGAGCGGGAACATCTCAGTGAAGCGGCCAAACCCTGCAATAAGCGCCCATGGGAGCGCAAAAAGCATGGCCACCCCGACGGCGATAAACTTGAGGTATCGCTTGATCATGGTTGAGATTTCGCGCAAGCATCCATGAGCTCGCAGAAATTGCGCCGCGCTCAGTAATCTCTACGACTCTAACATGGCATCGATTGACCCATCCCAAATGGTGTATGTTCTATTGCGATCCGGTCGTGAACGTCCAATCACGAACTGTACTACCTGGACGATTGGTCTGTGCAACATTGCCGGCATCGTCTATGCCTCGAGTGGCGAAATGGTAGGTGCTGTTAGGTCGCAATCCGGTCAATGTGACCGAGTTGATGTAAGACCGGCGGCAAACGCCTGGGTTGACCGTACTGACGCATCCCGCGAAGCACGCTTCAACCCTTTTGCACGAACTACTCGCTCCCTTGGAAACAGACCCATACGAGGCGGACGGGCCATACAGAACTTCTACCGAGCGCAACGGTTCGTAAGTGCTCCAGGCGATAGTAACCGACGTTCCATTAATCGTGACAGGTGTCACGCCCGTGTAGGGATCGACGGTTGTGCTGTTACCGGCCTGAGGCCTGGGGGTGGGGGGAACAGTGTCGGGGAAAGGCGCCCTGGCTGCTGATGGTTTGTTCCTTTCGGGAAAAGTCCCAGGAATATATCCTGCCTGGGTGCGCCAACCTATGTAGTCAAAGGTCCATTTGAAGATCTGACCGAAATCTTTGCCGGTGAAGTAAACACTGGCTGCGGGAGAAATGCCAGCGTCGAAACAAGCATCGCCTTCGTTAAGGTACGTATTGTCACCCGATATGTTCCAGTACCACGCGTACGCGCCGCAAACCAGATTGTTTAACTCGGCAAAGCCATCGTTACTGTTGGCACTGTCGTGTGGAATATCTACTCCGTTGTAGTAGAACGCATTGAAGCCGGAAGTCTTGGCGGCCCATAACTTAGACCACATAAAGTCCAGAGTAGATTGCACGGCAATCGGAATCCGCTGGTCTTGCGGTTCTCCTGCCTGGCCTTGCCAATCGTAATATTCAATCAGTGCTTCCATGTCAAGCCCGAGCATAAAACTGCGCCAGATCGGCCCCATCGGATACGTTTGGGGATGTGCCGGTGTCCCGTAATTCCGTCCCGCAGGATCGTAGTTAACATTCTGGTCGAGAATCCCCAGCAGGGAATCGACGTAGCGCCTAGTTTGGAGTGCGTCCTGTGGTGTCTGGCTGCCCACCACTTGCCACTTGGCGACTGCTGCATCCAGTATGTATGCCATCATGCGAGCACCGGCATAGGCGTCTACAGCGTAGTACTGGTAAAGCGTGTCTCCCGCCTTCTTGCCCCCAGGGGGCTGATAGGTTCCGAAGTTGATGGACGCCTGCTTCGCGACTTCATCGCCAGTACGAAAGTAGTACATGGCCGCCCCGTTGGGAAAGAGGTTCCATTCGCGAAGCAGCCCGCCAGGCCACACCGTGCCCGCGGCACCGACACCCGCAAAAAAATTCCAGTACGAGTCCTGGCAAACTAGTGCGCAGTGTTGGTAGTACGCTTGCGCGCTGGGATAACGCTGGCCATCCGGTTGGGTACCTGCCCCCGAAGGCGTTGGCCATTCCTTGAGACCGGCGTAATCGGACAATGTCAGAAAAGTTCTCCCGTTGTCATAGTTGTAACAATTCGAGTTTGCGCTCGCGCCTCCATAAACGCCGTTCTCGAAGTAGCCTGCGTTGTTCTGATATTCGCCTCCGAGTCGAGACATAAAGTTCTGCGGTCCGCCGGTACAGGCAATTGGCCCCCAGTACTGAATTCGATTTTCCCAGGTGTAGTCCTTTCCGGCAGGACAAGTTTTGCTGCCGGCTAGGTAGCAAGGAATGGCAGGGCAGGTGCCTGAGGCCAGGCAGGATGGATGGCTTACTGTAAAGGCCGCAGCCGGCTTTACCGTGAAAACGTAAGTTACGGTGATGGGCGGGCCGACATTCTCCCCGGAGTTCTTGCCATCTAGGGCTTGAAACGTTGCAGACACTTGGTATATTCCGGCGGGAGTGACATTGCGACCGCACGATGCTGCTCCATGAGCGTTACAGTTCGTCCTGATGCGAATCGTGGTCTGGCCGGTCATGGTGTCGAAATTTCCACCATGGCACCAGTCCCGGTGACGTCTGGCGTCAACTATATAGTTGGCGTATTCGGTTGCCGGGGTCGTCAAGATATTGCTGAGTACAGATGAAAGTCGCGTCCATATTGAACACCGTCCCATCCTGCACGTCGGTGCAATTGGACTGGCAGGGATTGCCAGCCGCGTCATTTAGCTCAGCGAATTTTATACTCGACCATGACATGTGCACCGATTGGGATACAGGGCCGCTGGTAAGAACGGTTTGTAGGCCAATCAGCAAATCGTGTCCCTGATAAACATTTTGCGGCCCATAGGTCCAGATGGCCCAATTAGAAGTACCTGACAGATTGGGGACGGGCGAGATGAATGTAAAAGGCTTGCAGCTACCCTTGCAGGCGCCGCTAACGCTAAACGGACCACCGCTTGTGGACCATTTGCCTGAATTTTGGTCTTGCGACGCTACGTAGAAGAAGTGGGAGCCCTTGCTGCCAAATTCAAATCCTGCGGCCGGTGTGCCTTGGTAGCTAGGAGAAAGATGGTCGACGTGCACCACATGATTTTTGGCGAAACCGGTCATCGCAGCCGTCACTTCCCAAGCCGTCGCCATAGACCTGGCGCTCGGTAGCGAAGTTGCCATCTCGCATTAATATGACCACCGAAGAAGCGCAACGATCAGTCATCCACTTGACGTCAACGTATGCGCCGGAAGCTCCTGTGGTATCCAGGCCACCGGCGGAGGCGGCCGCGCCGCCCACCGTGGGACAAGGGTTCTGCCAGATGCCCGTGACACCATCACCACACTGCACTTGCTTTGGCTGATCCGAGCCGATCGAGCCAAACGCAGCTGGGCCAACCAACAGAAATAGGACTAGCACCCAAGACTGTAGTGATCGCCGACATGACAGCAATTCGGCCGTTATTTTGTCGCGATGGCTTCCCATGAGAGCCATAATACGCACTTCAGTATCGCAGCGCATCTCCGCTTCCGATTCTGCGTGGATGAAGGCCAAAATTCTACTCATTCGTGAGACGTCGAGATCTTCCTGTTGGACTGAGGACGTCCGCTAAGACAATCGTCGCTCCGTAAGATTTGCAGGAGCGTCATTTCAGACCGCTTTGAATGCTACTGAAAGCGGGGCTCTTAGTTCCAATAGGCCGATGGAGTAGCCGATCGGGATATCTTAACGTCCAAAATACCCCACGATAGTAATACGAACTACGGGTTACTTTAGTGTTGATAAAGACCTCTTAGTTCTTTACCCATACATAAGAACCACGGTATTAGTGGGACGGAATCAAAAACCAAGCCGCCTGTCCGCTTGAGGGGAATGCTTGTTCCTGCCAGCGACGAAAGGCGAGTTCGAACCGGAAGCTATCACTAGGGCCGCTTACTCAGTCATGCCCAGCGGCTCGCCCAGGAGATCGAAATGAAGCGAAATTGTTGCCGTACTCTTGCTCTGTTCTGCCTTCGGCGTCGAAATTTGGTATTGCCGGATCCGCAGCGACCTCAAGCGACGGTGACGATGTGAGGGTGAGAGGAGCAGGGCGTACCCTCGCAGTTGCATTGTTGCTGCTATTCACTATTCCCGCCATAGCTCAGATTCGGAACGTGCAGTGCGGTGACGCCTCGACCGGCAGATTCATCTCTTGTCCTACTCCGTCCGAGGGCACAAATCCCACAGTTGCGGAATTGATACATCATTCCCTCCCAGTGGGGCATACGTTGATTTAATCGCGGCTAATACTGATTAGAGGAAGGTATCGTCCAATGAATCGATTCGCACTCCTGGCGCTATGTGGAGTAATTAGTTCAGTTGTATTTGCTCAGCAGAACCCTAACCTTAACGTCGGAGCCAACTCCTATAACCTTGGTTTCGGAAGCGCCCCCGTAACGTGCTTCGATGGCAGCCATGACACGAAGAATAACTGCGTCGCTAAATGGATTAATAGCAATCTCAGAGTCGGAAATACGAACATTACTCCAGTTTGTACAGGGAGCTCTACAACAGCCTGCGTTAATTACTATAGCAGCGTACCTTACCTGATGAACCTGTATTGGATCAGAGACGCAGTAGGTGCGGCCTACTACGAAAATGCGATTCTACATTTCACCCAGGATGCGGGCTTCTTGAGTCTAACGTACCTGTACGGTCAAGATCAGTTCGACTTCTTCAATCAGACGCACGGCTTGACGGAGGGGATCTCGTACTACATTCCTAATGAAGCCGCGGACGGCGTTCTACTTCAAAACGGGACAACCTACACCGACATAACCCAATGGGTGTATGGCGGAGCAGTCACGGCTGTAGCCTACGCCAACGGAATCTTCACCCTTACCGGAACCCCCAGTGAGAATTTCACTAACATTACCAGCGGGAAAACCATCACTCTTACGGGCTTCACGAGGGCCACATTCCTGAACGGCAAAACTGCGACTGTCAGCACAGTCAGTGGCACCACAACGCCAATTATGACTTTTAGCTTAACCTGTTCCGCGAATTGTACCGGCACAAATGAGACTGGCTATGTGGCTAATGCTCAGGTGATCCCGGCTGGCGATAGCTTGCTGCTGGGCTACATGGAGCCATTCGACGAGATCAACGTAAGGTTAGCCATGTCACAAGTCGGCGGCTCCGTCACTTACCAGTACAGTACGGGAAGCGGGACATGGGGCATCCTCAGTTCGGCGCCAAATTGGAGTGATGGCACGGGTGGGCTCACCTCGGGCCTAGCGTCTTCGCAGATTGGCTTCTATCCACCAACCGATTGGGCTACCGACACTATCAACGGGAATCGAGCCAAATTCTGGGTGAAAATCACGCCGACGGGGGCCACGCGTCAGCCCTCGATCTTTAATCTTCGGGGGGACAACCTGAAATCGACGTTGGTTAGTCCTTCACAGTGTGGCACGGTGACAGGCTGCCTGGTTCGTGGCTGGAGCGCCGCAGCCTATGCAGCATCGACGGCGTGCGGTGGCTCGCCTTGTGTAGTTGCTGGAGGCTATCCCTACAACCCGAACCCGCCGTTAACGTCGTCCGCGCGGTTTCCTTATCAAGCACGTAGTGGAGGATATGGCAGCCACGCCAACAACTTTTGGTTGAATCCTTCGACCGTAGATAACGATGGCAACCCCCTGGCCGGTACGATTTTGCCTTATTTATGGCTGGTAACGACTCAAGCCTTAGGCGGAAACCCAACGCAAGAGAACGGAACCATGTTCGACAATGCCGCCTCAAACATTACGAGAATGTACCCAGCGTGGAACCCAAACTTAACTGACCTGGAGTGTGCGCCGGGCTCCGGAGGTGCTGGGTGCTCGGAAAGTAGCGGGAACTCCAGTTGGGACAACTACTGGGTTGCCGCTCTGGCGCGAGCTACGTCCTTGATGCACGCTTCTTATGGGAGTTCATTCATGGTAACGGGAAACGTAGCATCTAACTGGTCTAGTACCCTAGCCACCGTTGGGCCGTCATTGGATTTGTCATGGCTGGAGAACCCGATGCTTGTGACCGACCCAGGAAACGGTAACGGTACAGCCTTTGACCCGCACTACACCTTCGACCTCGGGCGAAGCGGAATGAACGTCTCGGTTGCTGAGATTGACTCAAACATTGCCGGCTTCTGCGATACCATGTATAACCCGTGCGTGCCGTTCGTATGGAACCGAGGAGCGCGAGGGTCGATGAACGCGCTGGGAAACCATTACCTGTTCAGCAATGCGCACACGGTCCTGACCTACTCAATCGGGGGTATGTCCCTCTATGACTATGCCGACCAGTATTACTACTTTACTAATGCTACGACGCTGACCGCACCCATGTCGCGCGGCGTGTTTCCCACCCCTTTCACGTTCAGCGTAGCAAGTACGACTCCACTGGTCGCGACAGCCAACCCAAGTTGCCAGAGTCCCGGTTGCGGGGGGACCGATAATCCTTATGCTGGAAAGATCTTTGTTCGCATCTGTCCGACGACGAATACCTGTTACGAAGGCGATGTTTTTCAGGTAACAATTAACGGTCCCAACACCGTGAGTATCAACGCGAATGCATCCTCAAAGGTGGCACTTGCCAATTCCTATACTGGCACCGAGACAGTGCAGATCGCACAGTACGGTCATCAGGCGTACACGTTGCCCGCTAGCATGCCCTCCTGGCAAAACGTTATGGTGTATGCCACTGCAGCCCCAGCGTTTCGAGTAGACCCCGGAATGCCGGATACGACAAATGGATGGCAGCCCCCGAACGGCAATTGCGGTTACACAACCTGTAACAGGGGTGACCGCGATATGTTTTATGGTGCCGGTTGTACGACGCTACACTGTTCCGCTCAGCAATGGTCGGCGTTGCCCTGCGTGAATGGGCAGTACCACAGTCCGTTGGCTGGGGGCGCTTTGCGGGATTGCTCGCCGTTGGCGCGGAGGGACTACACGAATGCCATTGTACTGCTGCGCACCGCGCGCACAGGCGGCACGGCGCCGTCGGCACCAGAAGAATGGACAACATACAGTAACTCGATTAATTTATCCAGCTTCGAGCAAAGATGCGCACCATATTGCGTATATTACAGGCTGCGTGCCGACGGTACGACTGACCCCGGAACCAGCAATTTGAACTTGCGCGGCGCCGAGACTGCAATCATGATGAAAACGCCGGTCACCCATTAAAGGAATGAGCGTGTCCTAAGCGAGGCTTTTTGACACATTTCCTGTTGATTGTAACGATTAAGAATCAGTGGTTTGGGTGTCTCACGGCCCCCGCTTGAGAGGCGATGTCGGCACGCGTACATTTGGGGGCCGCGTGCCGACCACCCCAGAACATTATCAAAGGCAATAGCGGGAGGAACTGACAAGCATGTTCTCGATCGCTTCGGGCTGCCCTGCAATGCCCGACCACGCATCGCGCGTCAGATAATAGTATTTGGTCGCCCAGTTCGAAACGCTCGCGTTGCTCAACGTAGAATGCCGTGCGCTGCTGATCCTCTGCAGCCAACGTCAGTCGCTCGAATGCCGGGCAGTCGCGCAGCGTCGCCGCGTATTCCAGACGATCGTCAGATAATTCGATCACCGTGACTTCCGGAAGCGCCGCGCGCACCTGTTCCCGTTCCACTGGGTTGTCATCGAGAAAGGCCAGGGAGTCGATTCCGATGTTCAGCTCCGAGACGATCTCGCGAAGGTTTTGGGCTTGTCGCTCCAGTTAATCCGCATGGCGGCAAAGCCTTTCGGCCGTAGATCGGATCCATGGGAGTTGTCGGTTGAGGAGATCACCTTATTTGGGACCGCAGCAGGGTGTCGCGTAACTGAATCTAGCACAGCGCAGGCTTTGAGAGTCATGTTCTCTGTGCACGCAGAACAAGAACAGAGTGGGTGGCGATGATCGCCGAGTTTGCAGCTGAGAGCGAACTTTGTGGGGAGGTGCAGAGAACAGCGAACAATAGAAAAGGCTGTGACTTTGGTTATGCTCTAGCCGTTGCCTCCTGCGAGGGAGCCACCGGCGTGGACGCATGTACCGTCACAGCCCTTGGTGCGATCACCGCTTTCGCAGTTCCAGACCCCGGCTGACGCCTCGCAGCACAGTCGGTTTTTTCGGGTCCGGCGGCTCGCTTGGGTCACCCCGCGGAACCGATCACCCAGCTTACTTCGGACTGGCTACTATTATGTTTGCCTGTCCTTTTCTGCCGTCGACATGTGCGATCCTACAGCAGGATGAGAAATTGTCAACGCCCAAGGTTGGTGCAAATGAGGATTATTTTTCTGTGCGAATCTTTTCACGCAAGCGCGGCAATCAGGCGCTTTCTCAAGTCGCATCGACCATTATCCGAAGTCAATTCACATCTTTTTCACAGAATGGGAGCGTCCATGCGATAGTCTGTGGAAGAACCATAATTGGCTCTTGACCAATCGGACGTACTGAAGCATCGTATATACGCAGGAGTGGAATGCCCGATCTCATAGCTTATGTGGACGGTGGCTCGCACGGTAATCCCGGACCATCCGGGATCGGGGTCGTGATCGAAAACCCCGATGGCGAAACCACTCGCATCGCCCGCTGGATCGGACATCAGGACAATAATGTCGCCGAATATGTGGCCCTGCTGGAGGCGTTGCAGCACGCCATCGCTGTCAAGGCTCGGGCCCTGCATGTTTATTCGGACTCGGAAGTCGTCGTCAAGCAGATGACGGGCGAATACGCCTGCCGCAGCCCGCGCCTGCACTCCCTGAACTGGATCTGCCGCAAACTGGCACGGGCCGTGGACTTTACCATCGAGCACATTCAACGAGAAGACAACTGCGAGGCCAATCAGCTGGCCCACGACGCGGTGCTGTTGCGGGAAATTCCTTAACACCGTTCGTGGAAACGGACCCCAAGAGGGTGCATAAGAACTGTGTCGTCCCCGAAGGGACTCGTTCACTGTTCCAACTTTACCCCGGGCTTACGCCCGGGGCTAAAACAAATGCCACCCTTGCAGGGCTGGATTTCTCGCGCTCGTTCCACCGAACTAACTTAAACTGAGTTCTCACGCAAACCCCCAAGGCCGTTTCCTTGTCTAGATCAATCGGCGGGGCTGAACCGGTGTGACCTCAATCACTGCGTTTTCGGTGCCAATCCGTAACCATGGTATGTACTCCGCACAAAGCGAGGATTGCCATGCTGACCAGAACCATCATTGAACCATTTCGTATCAAGAGCGTCGAACCCATCCGCTGGACCACGCGCACGGAACGGGAAGAACTTCTGCGTGCGGCGCACTACAACCTGTTCTTGCTCCCCGCTGACGATGTGCTGATTGATCTGCTTACTGACTCGGGTACGGGGGCGATGTCAACTCAGCAATGGGCAGCCATCATGCTTGGAGACGAGAGCTATGCCGGCAGCCGGAGCTTCGATCATTTTCGCGACTCGATCCAAGACATCTTTGGCTACCAGCATGTGATACCGACCCATCAAGGCCGAGCCGCCGAACGCATCCTGTTCAGCGTGATGTGCAAGACGGGCGACGTCGTCCCCAACAACACCCACTTCGATACGACTCGGGCCAATGTCGAGTTTGTTGGCGCCGAAGCGGTTGACCTGCCGATTCCCGAGGCCCGCCAACCTGCGACGCGGCTCCCGTTCAAAGGAAACATGGATGTGACCGCGCTGGAGGAGTTGATCGCGCGCGTTGGCCGTGAACGCTTTCCGCTGGTGATGCTGACGGTGACCAACAACTCTGGTGGAGGACAGCCAGTGTCGATGGAGAACGCTCGCGCCGTAAGCGCGGTTTGCCGCAAGTATGGCATTCCGCTGTATTTCGACGCTTGCCGTTTCGCCGAGAATGCGTACTTCATCAAGCTGCGGGAAGAGGGCTACGCCGCAAGGACGCCGAAGCAAATTGCGCAGGAGATGTTCGCCCTGGGTGATGGGTGCACGATGTCGGCGAAGAAAGATGGCATGGCCAACATTGGCGGCTTCCTCTGCACAAACGACGCAGTGCTGGCGGGGCAGGAAAAGGACCTTCTGATTCTCACCGAGGGCTATCCCACCTACGGAGGTCTCGCTGGTCGCGACCTGGAGGCGATTGCCGTAGGGGTACAGGAGTCATTGGAAGAGGATTACTTGCGATACCGGATCGCTTCTACGGCTTATCTGGGAAATCACATTGCAGAGCAGGGGGTGCCGATCGTGCAGCCACCGGGCGGTCACGCCATTTACCTCGACGCGCGCGCCTTCCTGCCGCACATTCCCTTGGATCAGTTTCCCGGCGTGGCGCTGGCGGCGGAACTGTATTTGGAAGGCGGTATCCGCTCCGTCGAGATTGGCACGCTGATGTTCGGGGCGGCGGCTCAGATGGACCTGGTGCGTTTGGCGATTCCTCGCCGTGTCTATACACAGAGCCACATGGATTACGTCATCGAGGTAATCCTCGCAGTGTGGAAGCGCAGAGAGCAGATTCAGGGGATGAGCTTGACTTACGAAGCGCCATTCCTGCGGCACTTCACGGCGCATCTGGAGCCGGTGGAGTGCACGCAGTTGGTGGGGTGAGAAGGTCTTGAAAGGGCATGGCTCTTAGCCGTGCCGCATCATCGAAAATTGATCTTGCACGACATTCACGTACAGCACGTACAATGAAGACGACTCGTTATTTTCAAGAACAGGTTTGCGCAAACGCCCCTATATAAGGGTCGAATGGTGCGAGCGCATTGTGAGAGACCCATTGGCACGTGAGGCGCAGACGGATGGACGCATTCGGCATTGGGGCGTTGTGCCGGAATTGGCAGGCCGGATTCTGCGCGTAGTAACGTTGGAGGATGGTGAAACTATTCACAATGCCTTTCCAGACCGCAGTTTTCGAGTGAGACCGCAAGAGGAACAGCGATGAAGCTCCATTACTATCCGGACACGGATTCACTTTACATTGATTTGAATGCGAAGCCCAGCACCGACTCCCGCGAGGTGGCCGAGGGTCTGGTCATTGACCTGGATTCGGCAGGCCGGGTGGTGGGCATCGACATCCAGCACGCATCGCAAGTCTTGGATTTGAATACGCTTGAAACCGAGTCGTTTCCTGCAGTCAAGACGAGGATCGCGTAGCATCATTTAAGCAAATTGTTGCCGTCTACCCCTTCGCCGTCGTTAGCACCTCATTGATGGTGTTAATATCCACCAGCCCATAGCAGCCATAGATCGCTGGAAGCACGCGCTCCGACGGAAAGCTTCGACGCAACTGCGCAACACGCTCGGTCCCCGCGCGGTAAGCCGGAAGATACATTCTGCCCAGCAGCGGATGACGTCCCCAGGCGCCGGAGAGCTTGTCGGCGCGCTCTTCGCTGACGAGGAAATCATTGCGGAGGGCTTTCGCGACTTCGGCCTGCGGCTTGCTTTCGCCCCAGGTGAGATACGACGACTGGTTTTTGGCATCGTCCTGCAGCAGCGCCAGCAGCACGCCGATCTGCATGTCTTCGTCGGGAAGTTGATTCGACTTCAGTGACGCCGTGCGCCATAAGGATGGCGTTGTTGGCCAAGCCTTCGAAGAGCGTAGCGGCGCGAGTGTTCATGGTCAGCACCGTGGCTTCGAAGCCAGCCTTGCCACGTACGTAGAGATTTTGCAGATAGGCGAAAGTCGTCACATGCCCAGGCACGACTTCATGGCTGACGAGCTGCTGAAATTCGGGGAAGCTGATCTGCAGCGAAGCATTGATTTCGTAGCTGGCTTCGTACTGCGGCGAACCGTCGGTATTGCGCGCGCGGCCAAGATAGTTCATGGAACCGGAGAACCAGGCTTCTTTAATCGGAAGGAACTCGATGTTGGCGCGCGGAATGTTGGCCAGCTCCTTTGGCAAGTGCGGCAGGAGGTTTGCGGCGCTCAGATTGTCAAAGTAGGCGATAACAGCGGCGCCCAGAGCTTTCACCGAGCCCATGGGCGTGATCCGCTCGCGCCGCCATGCGTCCACCGCGCCCAGCAAACCACCATTGCTTGCCGGATAACCGGCACGACTCAGCAATTCTGCAACTCGCTCGCGCTTGGCTTCGGGCTTCGAGGGCTCCGGCGGGCGTCCCGTCGATGACTCCACGCTGCGCTGGTAAGGAACCTTAGGACCGTTGCCGAGGATCTCCATGGCGAGGTCCCACATTGTGGTAAGGCAATCCGCCAGTCCAGCGAGATACTTTCCGCGCAGCCCGCCAATCTGCTCCGCCTCCTTGCGAACGCCGGCGATGGCGGCAGGCAAATCGACTTCTTTCAAGTAAGCCTCTACGGCAGCGCGATCGACGGTCTTGCCGCCAACGCCACCGGTCTCGCGCACTTTCGACGCCGACAGGCGTGGTGTAGGCGGCCGGCAACGGCTCATCGGAGAACCACGAGTCGGCGATGAAACGTCCCGTTCCGGACGGGCACATGACGTCCCCGCCCCAAAGCGTGTCGATTCCCAACACAGCATCAGCAACAAATCGTCCTACGGCATCCATTACGCAGTCCTCTTTTCTTTGACAGAGCTGAACCATAATAAAGACAGAGACCCACAAATAGGATTGCGGAAACTGTCTGCGATATGGGCTCGTTGTTATAGAAGGGAGTCTGTATCATCTCCTCCCGGTATTTTGGCAAAAGGCGCAGCGCGGCGCCGAAAACTCCACCCAGCGCTCCGCCCGCCATGAGTCCGCCGGCGACAATGACGCCTCGCTCGCGAATGCTGCGGCCAGAGTCACCGCCCGTTTTGTCGGCGCGCTTGTTCACCAGGTGCGAGACGAAGCCGCCAACGAGGATGGGCGTGGTCAGTTGCAGTGGGAGGTAAATTCCGAGAGCAAAGACCATGGAAGATAGGCCGAGCATCTCAAGCACCACAGTCACCATGGCGCCAATACCAAACAGGACATAGGCGACCGGTTGACCGCTCATGAATCCTTCGACGATGGCCTTCAAGGCCGACGCCTGCGGCGCGACCAACACCTGGCGCAGGTCTCCGGGCGCAGCCTCTCCGAATTGGAAGGCCTTGGCCAGCAGGACAATGGTTAGGCCGGCGGTGATCGCCGAGGCGACCACCCCAATGAACTTCACCTTCTCCTGCGCCGAGGGGGTGGAACCGATCCAGTAGCCGGCCTTGAGGTCGGTAATGAATTGTCCCGAGACGCAGAGGGCGACGCATACCATGCCGGCGAGAGCCATCACGAAGAACATGCCGGTGGTTCCGGAGAGGCCGAACTTCAGCAGCACCACGGCTGAGACGATCACGGTAAGCAAGGTCATGCCCGAAGCTGGGTTGTTTGCGGTGGCCGCAATCGCGTTGGCAGCCACCGTAGTGAAGAAAAAAGAAAAGAGCAGTGTCAGCGCCAGGCCCATCGCCAGCACGGTCCAGGTGACATGCAGCTGTCCAAAGAAGACTGCCACGGCGATGGCGCTCACGATTACGCCAAGCAGTATGCCCATGATCGGAATATCGCGGTCGGTCCGCTCTGTATGCGGGGCTTCGCCGTGCCGAAAGGCATGCAGTGCGATGCCGAACGATCCGGCAACCACGCGCAGCGATTTGAGGATGCCGACGAAACCCGCGGCAGCGATGGCTCCCACGCCGATGAAGCGCACATAGTTGCGGTAGATTTCGGCGGCCGTCATGTGAGAGATGGGAATGGTGGCCGGATAGACCGTAACATCGCCCATGCGGGTGCCGATGAACCAGATCATGGGAACCAGCACGAAGTTGACCAGCACGCCGCCGGCACAAAAGATCATGGCTATGCGGAGGCCCATGACGTAGCCGAGGCCGAGAATGAAGCCGATGGCGTCGAAGTTGAAGACCATGCGATGGCGATCGACCAGCGAGCGCATGACCGGAACAAACTGGAAGTTCAGGTACTCCTTCCAGACATGGAACGTGGTCACGAAGAAGTCATAGACAGCGGCGATTGCCGTAGCCTGCAGCAGCAACTTGGCCTGCGAGCCGCCCTTCTCGCCGGTGACCAGCACCTCGGTAATGGCGGTGGCTTCGGGAAAGGGCAGCTTGCCGTGCTGCTCTTGAACGAAGTAGCGGCGCAGCGGGATAAGGAAGAGGATGCCCAGGCAGCCTCCGGCCAGACAGATGAAAATGGTCTGCACCGGGTGAGGGTCAAGGTGGAGGATGTAGAGCGCCGGAATGGTGAATACGGCACCGGCCACCACGCTGCCGGAGGCGCCGCCCATGCCGGTGATGATCATGTTCTCCAGCACGGTGGAGCGGCGGCGGTAGATGCGCGCCAGCCCGATGGCGAGAATGGAGATGGGAATTGCCGCCTCCATTCCCTGGCCGACCTTCAGGGCGGAGTAGGCCGACGCCACACTGAAGATGATGCACAGCAGCGTGCCCCAGAGCACCGCGCGCCATGTGACTTCCGGCAAGCTCATGCTGGTGGGAACCAGCGGCACATAGAGCTCGCCTTCTTTCAGCGGCTGATACGCATTCGCGGGCAGGGAATTGGTTTCGAGCTCAGGTGCAGTGGTGGCCATTGATGCAATCTCCTGGCAATCTGGCAGCCGAAGGAATTGTATATGGTGGGAGCAAGCGGGGATGTGATGTGGGTTGGGAGGGTCAGTGATCCCAGGTTAGCGTCCAGAGTTGGAACGCGAACCTGAGGAACCAGGCTCATAATAAGTCCCGCGGGGGGTATGAACCGGTTTAGAAAGTAGAGCTCGGGATTGACGTTACGAAACGTGTAACTAGACTGCGTTCTGGTGCTTGAGATGAAAATACCCACTCAACCAAGGAAGGTTGAGTGGGGCGCTAGGCGATACTTGCTGTTTCCTTCGAGAATGCTCATCGTGGATACTTCAGTGCAAAACTTAATTCACTGAGCCCGAACGCCGTTTACGCCGTCGAATTGGCTTGGACAATCCTGGCGGATTAGCCGACTACGGTTCATCCAATGTTTGGGCCACGTGTGCAAGCGACAGGTGTTTAGACCCTGCTGAGCCTTAATCAGTGCGCTCCGCTCTGCAGCGAGGGTCTTGTTGACATCCCCAATGAGCTGCTGGATCTCGCGCCTTTGCGCGGGCGGTGCAACTGCCAATTTCAGGTTCAGCATCACCAACTCCTTCCGCAAGGCGCCGATCTTGTTCGTCATCGACTTGATGCTGTCGGTCCATCGTGAACAGGGATCGAAAGGTCTCCCTACTACCGCCTTGGCGAGAGGAAACCCGAATTTGTTTTCGATCCAAGGCAACTGGAGTGAGATGGTCTGGGGTTGCTGAAGCATCTCCGGCCCCAATACTTGGTAGCTAAACCCCACATATTCATCCTGCACTTCCTGCCCAATCCACGTTTGGAACTTGTCCCAGTCGCTGAGGTGTGAGCGTATGGCATCTTTAACCTGGCTGCTAATCCCATCCGCTATTGTCTGTACTTCCTGCGGACTTGGGACGCCGATACCGTTATTCGTTATGAAATCGTTGAGCTGTTGCGAGACCGCCGGTGCAAAGGCCGCGTAGCCGGCGCTGATTGCGTCGTCCGGTGTGTCGTGTTGTCCGAAGCAGACGATGAGTACACCGATGGCGGCGACATTGATACCGCCATCGTCGAGAACCGTCTCAAACGTTCTGAAATTTGGCGGAATAAGCACTTCGTCCAATTCCCATTGCAGCTTCGGATAGATAATTCGTGTATCGGGGACGTTTGGAACGAAGACTCTAACGGGATTGGAACCTGCTAGCGTCTGGATGTCTGCCCAGAAATATGCAAACCAGAGATAGTACTGTGGTGTATTTGGTGAAAACGGCCCTGTCATTTCGGGAATGTTCAAGGTTACGGTGATCATGAGCCTCCTTCGGTGTACAGGTCTTGTTTTGTGCCTCTTCAATCAAGGGGAAGTGTTTCTCGGTGTCCAGGCCGACTAAACCACGTTGATTGAAGCCTGTGCCTTGAGGGGACAGGGCAGTGAAGGATCAAACGTTATCGAGATAGCGCTCGACACGAAGAAACCTCCGATATGCTGTGCGGCAATCTGCGGCGGCGTACCCGGGTCGGTTAAGTTCACATCCTGCGCGAAGACGTATACCCGCCACGTACCGTATACGTCCTGTTGCTCCTTTAGCAGCAAACGGTAGGCCTTCTCCAGATCAAGCGAGCCAGCGTAGACTCCGTCATTCGCAGCGGGATCGAAACCCAGGCCGTCATCGGTGAGCGGCTCAACAAAGTACAGCCCTCCCGGAGCGCGGAACAAGCAGAAGGAGTAGACTTCGGGTCCTCTATACAGGTCTGCTCCGCTCTTATGAAACTTAGCCCTCACCCACAGCGGGTCGAACGCTTGAACAACTGCTGGCGTATCCATCTCGACACCATCTGAGATGTGGATGTTGGTCTGTGTTTCGCTGACGGAATACGTGTAAGTATTGGCATTAGTCGTCCTGGTGTAGGCCCATTTCACATCGGCGGTGTAAGCCTTGCCGGCGTTTGGAGGATCGGGCAGCGACCAGTTCGCCACCACACTTTCTCCCGTCGTGAGCTCGCCCGATGCCGGAGGGGTATTCTCCTGGCCTCTCCAGAAAGGATCGGCGGCATCTGATAAGGCCACCGCGAGGGCGATGGTGGCCACTCCGGCTGCGATACCCTTCCCAGCGTTTCCACCCAAGCTTGGAGAGCAGCAGTGGATCGATGGGTCGGTCTCTTCAAAGGTGCCGCTGACGCCCGCGCTGGCAGTCCCGTTTCCGTTGACCGCTTCCACTAGTGCAACGATCGAAGCAATTGCGAACACGATGCAGCCGAGGACCTTCCACCACGGATCACTGAAAGGCAGTTCGCCGTGTACCCCCGGGTATGTCGGATTAGGTGCCCAGCCCAAAGTGACACCCGTCGGTATCCACGGACCTCCCGGCGGAATGCAGAAGCAGTTTCTGCTTCCCTTTGTCCTATCGCCGTTCTCCCAAGTTGGGGCCTGAGTAATCGCACTGATTTTCGAGACGGTCAGCGTGCCTACTTCGACTGTGCACGTATACCTGTTCGTCAAGCTGTTGTAGCGCGTCTGCGAACAATATCTGCTGGATTGTGGGCGTGAGCGAACCCGTCCGCTTTGGCCAAGAAGCTCACCATGCGCTTTCCTGGCGTGGCGTTCTTAAGTTTGCGTCCCACTTCACCAGCACAGACGCTCCCGCCGGGATGGAGGCAAAGGTATAAGTAAACGCAAGCGGCACGATACCGGATCCCCAACACTCTGCAAGTACAATTCCACATTGTTCAATGCTGAACTGGATTGGTTATTGTAGTGGCAGGCAATCTGGAGATAGTAGATCGCATTATCGAATATTCCATCTGGCGCAGAGCCGGTAACCGCTTCGATCGCGAAGTGGTCGTGTGAGCACTTGCATGGGAGTATCACTCATGGCTGTCCTCCTTATCTTTCAGCGACCACGACGAACGCCAGTCCGCCGACGATCTTGTCGGCATTGCGTTCGACGAGATGCACTAGTTGGTATTCATCCGCCGTCAACTGCTTGGCACGGATAGAAGCGTATACCGCAGCCGCCTGTCCACGGGGCACTCGTAATTCCAGCATATGGCTCCCCAGCGGGTCCTTATCCCCAACGCAGCGTGGCTCTAACGACAGTCCCACCTCGACCCCACCTTTGGAGGCGGGCTTCAGATGGCTAAGCCCTAGCCGACGCAGCGACAGGGCATCCAGCTCGCCCCCCACTTGAGCAGTGACGAGAGCAAGCTTGTCGGTGCGTTGTAGAGCCGAAACGGTGATGGTGCGAAACATTGCCTGCATGCTAGCCGCCACCACAGTGAGGTTCTTCTGCGCCACTTGGCGGTACGCAGGGGGATCGAAGTCGTTTGGCGGTGGGTCAGGGAGCGGGTCGTCAGAATAGTTAGCCACCACCACCAGACATTCTTGCCGCCGTTGACCAACACCGGCACCCAGGACACCAGGCAAAGAGCATCCTGGCTGCCGCTGGCAGGCACGTCCGCGTACGCCGAGCCTACTATAGTGAACTGCTGCGCAGCACCTGCAGCGCCGGATTGACCCAAAAGAAATCTAGCCGGACTCCGCTCGCATCGCTATTGCCAGTGTTCACAACGTGGGCCCAAAGATATGCCGTTTGGCCTGCGATGGGACTTCCCGGCGGTCCGTTAGGATCGTTTCCGGGTACAACCCAGATGTCTGGACTTAAGTACCAGTCTGGGCTGCCGTCTCGAATTAGGAGCTGTACTGACATGCGAGGACCTCCCTGTTAGTGATGTGTGTCAGGCTGACCCGTGCAGCAGCGCATCGATTCGCAATCGGGGTAGGCACCCTTCTCGCACTAGCCGCGACTCCGCGTTTCTACAAGCCTTGTTGCTAGGGCCCCTTTGCCTGGAACGCATAGTGCGTCAACTCCGCTTTCCGCGCAATAGTCAGGAACTTACCGCCGCCTTAAATTTGTATTACCGCCCAAGCTATTGATTCAAAATTCACTTGCTGCAAAGGAAGGAAGCCGAGGTAGAATTCCGCCTAACTTTTGTCTGTACCGGGGTGCGCCGCCGTGGGGTCTAAGCCTGTCTCAACGCCCAGCTCCATCCGCTTTGGTGAAGATTTCGAGCTGGACGTGCGCGCCTACGAGCTGCGCTCGGCGGGAATCCCCCTGAAGCTGAAACCCATCCCCTTCGAACTCCTGCTGTTTCTGGTGGAGCGACGAGGCGAGCTGGTCACGGAGCTTGACGTGCGCGCCTATGAGTTGCGCTCGGCGGGAATCCCCTTGAAGCTGAAGCCCATCCCCTTCGAACTCCTGTTGTTCCTGGCGGAGCACCGCGGCGAACTGGTCACCCGCGAGCAGATCGTCGAGCGCATCTGGGGCAAGGGCGTCTTCCTCGACACCGACAACAGCATCAACGGGGCGATCAGCAAGATCCGCCAGGTTCTTCGGGATGACGCCGCGCAGCCGCGCTTCGTTCAGACCGTTACCGGCCGGGGCTATCGCTTCATTGCTCCGGTCACAGAGGCCGGTACCCCGCCTTCTCCGGAACCCGACACCGCCCCCCAAACTCCACCTGCTGAGAGCCTGATCGGGAAGAAACTCTCCCACTACCGCATTCTCGAACTGCTCGGAGGCGGCGGCATGGGAGTGGTGTACAAGGCCGAAGACCTGAAGCTGGGCCGCCGTGTCGCCATCAAGTTTCTTCCCAGCGAATTAGCCAATGATCCCACGGCTTTTCACCGGCTCGAACAGGAGGCAAGGGCTGCGTCAGCCCTGGACCATCGCAACATCTGTTCCATTTATGAGCTGGAGGAACATGAGGGCCAGCCGTTCATCGTCATGCAGCTGTTGGAAGGCCAGACGCTGCAGGAGAAGCTTGAGGCCGCTGCCCAGGAAGAGAGGACCCTGCCGCTGAGGGAGGTGCTCGATGTGGCGGGTCAAGTGGCGGAAGGCTTGGAGGCAGCGCACCAGAAAGGCATCATCCATCGCGACATCAAGCCCGCCAACATCTTTATTACGAGCCGCCATGAAGCCAAGATCCTCGATTTCGGACTGGCAAAGGTGCTTGAGGACGAACTCAGCGCCGAGAGTGATCTCGAACGAGATGCCGGCAAGGAACTCGCAGGAGCCGCCACACGCCCGTCGGCCTTTAGCCTGCGCCTGACGCTTACGGGAATTCACATGGGCACGGCCTTCTACATGTCGCCGGAGCAGGTGCGCGGCGAGAAGCTGGACGGGCGGACCGACATTTTTTCGTTCGGCCTGGTGCTCTACCAGATGGTGAGCGGTCAGCGCGCTTTTCCCGGCAATACAACCCAAGTAGTACACGACGGCATTCTGCATAACTCGCCGGTGCCATTGCGCGAGTTGAATCCGACTCTTCCGGCCAAGCTGGTTGCCATCATCGACAAGTGCCTGGAGAAGGAGCGCGAGCGGCGTTACCAAACTGCCGCCGAAGTTCGTGCAGCGCTGGAAGAAGCAAGGAAGGTCGCCGTCCCTGGTTCCGCCTCCTCGCGGCGTCTGAGGAGCATCGTCGTTGCCGGCGTCGCGATCCTAACTGCGGCCTGCGTGGCGGGTATCTGGTGGTGGCGAAGGCCGATGGCTGAGTCTGCCTTCAAGAGTTATCGGGTGAGCGCACTTACCTCCAGCGGAACTGTGGCGTTCGCCAGCATCTCCCCCGACGGACGCAACTTGATTTTCGCTGATGAGGAGGGACCCAAGCAAAGCCTCTGGCTCCAGCAAGTGGCGACTTCAACCGCTGTTAAGATCCTTGGGCCGGTATCGCACCCATTACTAGAAGGTTTACGTTTCACTCCGGATGGCAATTACTTCTACTACATCGAAGAGGAGCCCGGAGGGGAGACCCAGAGCCTGTATATGCTCGGGGTGACAGGCGGTTCTCCACAACGAATCGTCTCCAACATTGATGACTGGAGCGCGGTGGATATCTCTTCCGACGGCAAACAGATTGTTTACACCCGCCGCAACCTCAAGAATTCAGAATATTATCTGTTGACCGCGAATGCCGACGGAACCGGGGAGAGACGCCTTCTCACTCTTTACGGGTCGGAGATGATTGGCCTGCCCGCATGGTCCCCCGACGGAAAGAGCATTGCGTTTGGCATCGGCCAAGGTGGAAGTATGAAGACCATCGCAGTCATCTCCAGTCAAGGTGGGGCGGAACGACGGCTCCCGCCAGACGTACGCACTGTCTCGCAGCTAGCGTGGCTTCCGGACCAGAGTGGCTTGCTGGTTTCCGCATGGCCGAATGGCGGAGATAATTTCTCTCTCTGGATACTCACCTATCCCGCCGGAAAGCTGCGCCAGATCACCAGCGATCTTGTCAGTTATTTTGATGTGAGTCTCACCCAAAGCGGGCGGAGCCTGATGACCGTACAGAGGCAGATGGATTCGGCCCTCTGGGTCGCTTCCGCGAGCGATCCAACCGACGCCACGCCACTACACGAGGGCGCAACCCGCCAGGACGGAATCTGGGGGGTGAACTGGCTGCCGGACGGACGCCTGGTGTTCGGCATCGGGGATGTTTCCGAGTTGTGGGTGGTGGATCGTGATGGAAACAATCGACAGCAACTAACGCATGTCGGTAAGACGGCCACGAATCCAACCTCAACGCCCGCTGGCGGTACCATCGTCTTTCAAAGGCGTGATGCTTCCCTTCCTCTGATATCTGGGCAATCGACCTTCACGGGGACAACCTGAGGCAGCTCACAAGCGGGCCTGGCAAGAAAGTACAGGCCAGAGATCTCGCCGGATGGAAAATGGATTGTGTATGCCTCCGGGAATAACTGCTGGAAGATGACTCTTGCCGGCGGCAAAGTTACGAACCTGGAGCCGCGAGGAGGCATTTTCCCAACCATATCGCCCGATGGACGCTGGATTGCCTTCGAGGCGGTGGACAACCACATCGAGATCGTTGCCGCCGATGGCAAAGGCCAGCCCCGCCTGCTGCCGTTCATGGACGAGCCGCAAGCTCCAAACCCGATGACAGCGCATGCGACGGCTTTCCCCATTCGCTGGAACGCCGCCGGCGATGCTCTAACCTTTGTGCGGACGCGAGATGGCGTTTCCAATATATGGGCCCAGCCCATCAATGGCGGCCCGCCACGGCAGTTAACGCATTTCACTTCGATGGTGATCTGGAGTCACGACTGGTCGCGTGACGGCAAGTATCTGGTAATGGCGCGCGGCAACTTCTCCCGCGACGCCGTTCTGCTGACCGATTTGCGCTAGCGGGGTGCCCAGATTCGCGTCCCTTCTTTGGACGATAACCTGGCAAGCGTTAGAGGCCCAGGTCTAGTTCAGGCAGTTCTGCCCTGCGGGCCTTCTAGATTGATGATCCTGGTTTCCAGATCTAGGAGCTTCGATTGCATGGCATCAAGCTGCTGAGTGGTGGATGCATTGATGTTGGAGACATCGGCTTCGATCTTCCGCATACGCACGCCCGCTGACTCCTGATAAGCGCCGAACGCCCGCACAATGCGAGTTTCGGCGTCATGCGAGCGCTCGTCAATGTACTCGCGCAGAGCCTGCATGCGCTCGTCAATGTACTCGCGCTGACGCTTCTCCATTCCTTCCAAATACCGCAGGAGATCGGCATCCATGCCGAAATCCTATCACAACAGAAGGGCCAACCTGGGGCACAAATCTACGTCATCGGACCCATCACGGCTGCACGTAAATCGGATTGTTGGGGGATGGAGGCTCGTAGTCCTGACCGTATTTGTTCTTGTGCGGCGCAGTTGTAGCCAGGGTGACCCGTACGTGGATTAGGCCCAGGGAGTGTGAAGACTCGCTGATCATTACTTCGCGCGAAAGAGCCTGGAGGGTGGCGGGCAGCGCATTTTCATTCCACACGTGCAGCATGTAGCGGCCGGGCGGAACGGAAGGAATCGAGAAGTCACCCTGCTTGTTAGGAACGGCGAAGTACTGACTAGCCAGGACGACCACAACCGCGCTCATCTCCGGATGAATGTTACAGAAGATGTAGGAGACTCCTTCGCGGTCGAAGTGAACCGTGCGACTGGTGCCCGCCTCGTAGAGCCCGAGATCGAAGCGTTTTCCGTTAAACAAGGAAAACACGTTGTGAAACCAAGGATCACGGTTCGGAAAATCTACGGTTGAGCCTTTGGTTACGACCAGCAAGTGCGGCTCGAACGCTTTGTTCTTCTGTTGCAGCACGGCATGCATAGGGGAAGCGATGGCAGAGTCTCCTGGGTTGCCGGCAATTGGCGCCAGCCAGACGACCGTGGCACTTGCCGGAGATAGGTTGGCGCCTCCCTCGGCCATGATGCGTCCAGAAACGCCAATGTCTTGCGACCACGCAGCCGGCGCCGAGAACAAAAGCACAGCTAAGGCGATACTCAGAAACAGTGCGTATTGTCTCCCGGCGGTCATGGTTGCGCTCTCAGAATAGTATCCCCATTGACATGTTCAGTTGCCCGGCGTCGTAACTGTGATTGTAGATGGAGAAGGTTGTCAGACGACGGTATTCGAGAGAAAGCAGCAAGTCGGAACGCGGACGGTAGATGACGTTGCCAAACCCAGATCGATTACGGGTTAAGAAAGGATTGGCATAGCTCTCAGACTGGTTGCCGAAGTAGCCAATGTCGGCCGCAAACGGATTGTCTTGTCCAAACGCGGCATTGAACTCAAGCTTCGCCAGAGGCTGATACTTCAACTGGGCCCATCCGCCGACGGAATTCAACGGAAGCACGGCGGTGTTGGGATCGGTGAGAGGTCCGTTAAAAACGACGCTGCGGCTGAGGGCAGCACCGAGGCCACCGATCGCCTGTCCACGGTAAAAGAAGCCGTTCAAGCTAAACCAACGGTTAAGCGGCAAGTTCCAGTCGGCAGTTGCAGCGTAGCCATTCACGTTGCGATTGAAGCCCCAATATTCGCGGCTGTAATAGCCTCCAGCGCCCACGGTGAAGGTCCGGCCTAACAGCGGATGAGAATAGGCAAGGCGTGCCGCGAAAGCCGGCAAGCGTGATTCTTCTCCGGCGTCGGGCGCGCGATACCAGATGTAGTTGAAGCCATCGGGGGGCTCTCCGGTCAAGGGATCGAGCACCCCGCCCTGCAGGGTCACTTTGGAATGATTCGCGAATTCGAAGCGGTGCTCGACCCGCACTTGCGGCGTCCATGACCAAAGATTGCCCGAGTAAGTTAGCGCGGGAACGATGAGCGATGCGAAGGAGGTTGGCGCCTCCGGTGAAATGAACAAGCCGTCCTGTCCGACTACAACGGACGTGTCCTTCCAATCCAGGCGAACAGCAGCGGTGCGCAATCGCACGAGGCCGGAGTTCGCGCCGTTGTAGGTCGCAGGAAATCCGCCGCCGAAATCAAAGTTGACGTTGCCGCTGGAGTGGGCTCCAAAGACATCCGGACCGAATACCTCAAAACCCAAAATCGATTGCCGAAGCGTGCCTCCAACTGAGCCCGACGAATCCATAGGATCGGGTTTAAGGACCCATGTCGGAACGTCCTGGTTGTCCGGGTATCCGCTATTAGCGAACAGATTGAAGAGGACGATGCCAGAAAATCGCACGCGGTACTTCGAGGCGCTCTCCACCTTTGTCTGATACTGGTCGTTGATTTTGCCGGAAAGCAGCTGTTGATCTTCGTCGAGCTGCTCTACACGATGTTGCAGTGCCGCAGTCGTCGACGAGGTTGCCGGCGATTGTTCATCGAGCGCCGATTCTGTGCCGGGCAACGTGTTGCTTGAGCTGCGTTGTGCCTCGAGCTCCTCACGCAGATGAGAGATTTCAGCGCGGCTGTCCGTCGTCTGCTGCTGCAGTTGCAGGATCAATTGCTTGAGCTCATGCACCTGGGATCGAAGTTCATCGACGGAGGCCTTAACGCTGGCATTGTCTTCCGTGGTGGCATTGGGCTGCGGCGTCTGGGTGAAACCCGGCGAAGCCAATATCAACGCGAGAGCCGCCAGCAGAGCCGGACGCGAAACTTGAGGATACCCGGAGAATTTCATGTCGCACCTCTGCGCAACGAATTGAAGGCCGTGGACGTTTGCGGGCTTGGCCCGCCGGTTTAGGCAGTGAACGGTTGAGAGGCGTCCGCTGTCTGGCCATTCCATGTGACAATCTTCTTGCACACCCGGGGGAGCACGATCTGCATTACCGTGTGACCCGGCACCGAGCTTTCCAGTCGTAAGGTGCCATTGTGGTCTTGCACGATCTTCTGGGCGATCGTCAAACCCAACCCGGTACCGTTCTCCTTACCGTGGCTGACGAATGGCTGAAATAGTTTGTCACGAAGCGAAGGTTCTACTCCGGATCCATCATCGGTGGTGCGGATTTCCAGGTTCCCGTTTACCTCCGCTACATTTACCCCGACATGGCCCCCGCAAACCTGCACCGCCTGGCATGCATTCAGCAGCAGGTTGTAGAAGACGCGCTCCATCTTGCGAAGATCGAATTGCGCGCTGTGCAGCCCCGACGATTCAATACAGATCAGGATCTTGTGGAATTGAGGATGCGCACGGACGAGTTCGATCGCACGGTTGATGGTCCGCTCGATGGGCGCTTCAATCACGTTCAAGGAGTCGGCCGGACGTGACAGCTCGAGCAAGGAATCGATCAGATCCGTCAGACGGCTTACCGCAATGCGAATCTCCAGATACAACTCTTCGCGCTGTTGTGGGTTGAGATCGGCGTCGGCGAGAAATTCCGCATTGGCCAGGACCGCGGTCAGGGGATGACGCAAGTCATGCGAAATAGAACTGGCCATCCTGCCGATGGTGGCCAATCGCTCAGCATCGAGCAGCTGTTGCTGCGCCTGATGCAGGCTCTCGCGCATGCTGGAGAAGGCATTGGTAAGCTCTTCGATCTCACTGGCTCCGCGTGCCTGCACCGGATAGCGAAAGTCTCCTTTGCCCAGCGCCCGCACGCCATCCACTAATTCCTCCAGCGGACGTGTGAATGTCTTGGCGGTGACATACACCAGCAAGCTCCCTACAAACACGGCACCCAGACCTACCGCCAGTAGCAGTCGCCGCAGGTGGTTGAGAAAAGCCGTGGCCTCATCGTAAGACTTCATCACCAGCATGGTTACGGGCGGTGTTTCGTCAGGATCGAGTGCGAGTGAGGAAACCACGAAGCTCTCTCCGCCAAGGTTCCAATCAATAGGGCCCTTGGGGATGGCCTGGCCTTCCAGATAGGTGCTAATTTCAGTTCTCTGGTCGGCATTCAGAGTGCTCACCACGACCGAGGAGCCGCAAACGATGGTCACCTGGCTGGCGGCAATCTGGCTTACTTGATGGGCAACCGCTGCATTCATCTCGTCGCCGACCGCAACTACCCCAAGGAGCGAATTGTCGGCCGGCGGGCCGAAGTAAATGGGTGTGAGGACCACTTCGTACAGATGTCCGTCAGCGAACCACCACTGCAGTGGCTGATCAAGGGGATTGCGGTGCTGGACCAGTTGCTGGGCCTGACTGCGATTGATGCCCGGAGCTTTGGTATGGAATCCCACAAATTCGCCGGAGGGGTCGAGAAGAGCAAACAGGTCGCCGCCGGAGAGACGAAACATCTCGTCCGAGGCATCCTGGATGGTGGGAGGATGACGAGAGGTCATCAAGGCCTTCAGGCTGGGAAGATCGGCAATAAGCTTGGCAGAACGCGCCAGCACCGCCTCGCGATCTTTCTGCGCATTGCGAAATGTCTCGACGGAGTTGGCCAGATCGTTGCCCAGGTCGCGCCGGACCTGGTTGGCAACCGTGTGTTGAACAATCAGCAAGGAGACCGCAGTCAATCCCGCCGAAGTCAGCAGCATGGCGATGAGGAACTTGGTCCGCAACCGCACCCGACCCATCACCGGCCTCCTGAGATTCGATCAGCGGACAAACTTGTAACCCGTTCCGTGGACCGTACGAAAATGCACTGGGTCGGCGGGGTCCTTTTCCAACTTCTGCCGCAGGCGGAGGATGTGAGTATCGACCGTGCGCGTAGTCGGGTAATTGTTGTAACCCCAGACTTCGTTCAGCAGTTCGGTGCGCGAAACCACCCGTTCCTGGTGGTTGAGGAAGAAGCGGAGCATCTTGAACTCCTGGGGAGTAAGGGGAACCGATTCGCCGCCGCGATGCAACTCCATCTTGGAAAAGTTAACTTCGACATCATCGAAACTATATACATCGGACTTGTCCGATGCCTGAGTCACACGACGCATGGCTGCACGCACCCGCGCCAGCAGTTCGCGTGGACTGAAAGGTTTGGTGACGTAGTCATCCGCCCCGATTTCCAGCAGCAAGACTTTGTCCAGCACATCGCTGGCGGCACTGAGCACCAGGATAAGAACGTTGGAGAATTCATGCTTGATTTCACGGCAAAGGTCTTGACCGGACTTGCCCGGCAGACGCAAATCAAGGATGACAATGCGCGGCATGGTAGCACGGAAGATATCCATTGCGCCGGCTCCGTCGGCGGCAACTGAGACTTCAAATCCGGCAGATTCAAAGGTCCGTCGCAAGGCCCGCTGCACTGCTAAATCGTCTTCAATGATCAGTAGTTTGTCCATTTTCTTGAGTTCCAGCGACCGTCTGAAGTACAGCTAACAACACCTTGAACAAGCCAGTCAATGGGTTGTTCACAATTCCGTGACATACGCAGCACTGTATACGGTGGCGTCCAGCAGACCATGTCACAAAACTTTGACAGGGTGTTCACGTCTTCAAGACAAATCGCACTTAGCTTCCTAGCTAGATTGCATAAGGATCGCGGCGACGAAGACTCACCGGATTCCGCGTTGCCAAGTAGATTCTCAAATCTGAAATTGATGGAGGAACGATGCTGAACACAAAATCCAACGGATCCCAAACAGCCACCCGGCTGCTCTTGAGTGTCCTGGCCATGCTGGTAGCGGCTACGCTTCTTAGCCTGCCCGCAGATGCCCAGAGAGCTACTCCAAAGAACCTTACCTCCGACATTCCCAACGTCGGCATGTTTAATGACACACACCTGGTCAATCCTTGGGGCTTGTCCGTGAGCCCGTCGGGTCCGTGGTGGGTCTCCGACAATGGGACGGGGCTATCCACTCTGTACATCGCCTCGGGAGCTCCGCAGGGACTGGTGGTAACTATTCCCGGGGTGGGAGGCAATCCCGGAACGCCGACGGGAACGGTCTACAACGGCACCTCTGACTTCAAGATTAATGGCACGCCCGCGGTCTTCATCTTCGTATCGGAGGATGGAAACCTTACAGGATGGTATGCGGGCACGAGCGCTAACCTGGTACTCAATACCCCTAACGCAGTCTACAAAGGTCTTGCATTGGCGTCGGTAGGAAGCGCCAATTACCTTTATGCTGCCAACTTTCACAACAACAGCGTGGATGTCTTCGATGCGAACTACGCTCCCCACTCGTTTGGGTCAAGCGCTTTCCAGGACAGCACCATCCCGACGGGCTTCGCTCCGTTCAACGTCCAGAATATCGGCGGCGGCAAACTGGCAGTGACCTTCGCCAAGCAGGATGCTGACAAGCATGACGACGTACCAGGCCGGGGAAACGGTTACGTTGACATCTTCGATACGTCGGGCAATCTCCTCACGCGGTTTGGGCACAACATTTACCTAAACTCTCCCTGGGGAATCGCGGTCGTTCCGGCAAGCGGCTTTGGCGGGTTTGGCAACGACATCCTGGTTGGGCAATTCGGTAGCGGTGCGATCCTGGCCTACACTCCCGCTGGGGTTTTCTCGGGAATCATACTCGACCCGGCTAACCTGCAGCTGCAGATTGACGGTTTGTGGGCGCTGGCTTTCGGCAACGGGGGCGCGGCCGGTCCTACCACCACTTTGTTCTTCACAGCCGGAACTTTCGGCGAAGCGCACGGCATCCTTGGAAGTATGACGTGCTGCAGTACAGGACCCTAATACCGCGAGTGAAATCCCATAAACCATCAACGGAGGAGGGTGGCAACGCCCTCCTTTTTTACTAGCATTGATCGTTGCCCTCACGAAAGAGAAAGCCAGAAGGAAGAATAAGAATAGGAGAGCGGTGGATAGCGATTGTCGAAGCTGTCGTTGATATGCGATATGCCTGGACCAAGCTCTGAGCTTAGAATCGGGTAATGGCTGGACCGAAGTTACTTTGCGGGTTGTTAGTTTTGGGTGCGCTGTTTTGCGTTTCACCCACTGTTCTGAGAGCGGCAGCGCAAGCCGAGCGAATCGGTGCCATAACTGTACCTGCAGCTTCTGATGCCCTGAAACAAGCGGTCGAGGAGAAGGGGTACCGCGTGACGCTCGACGGCGGTTGGACCGCTGAGTTTTGGTTCGCGAAACAACTCAAGACCGCGGCGAAAGATGTTTCGGGTGCGCTCTATCCCGAGTTGTCGAATGCAGAATTTGTCGGCGCGGTCAATCTGCCTAAGGGTATGGTTGATTTTCGCGGGCAAACCATTCCTGCCGGCGTGTACACCTTGCGTTATCAGCTTTTGCCGCAGGACGGCAACCATATGGGGGTCTCGCCTAACCCTGATTTTCTGCTGGCCATTCCCATAGCAAGCGATCCGAATCCGGAGCAGGGCTATCTCTACAAGAAGCTGGTTGCGTTAAGCGCTACGACAACCGGTACGGATCATCCAGCCGTTATCGCGCTAGATTCGGCCGGCGATCCGAGCAGCGTAGTGGCGGATGAGAAGGGTGTTGTAGTTTTCACTGCCGTCGTTCCTGCCACAGGCGTGAGCGCGACCGAGAAACTTGGAATCGTGCTTAAAGGCGTCGCTGCGCAATAGGAAGTCAAGAAAATGGTTTTCACTGCGGGCACCGGGAGCGGAGCGCCTTTCGTTTTTACCTCTCGACTGGCTTGATTGAGCTGCGTTTCGGCGATTCTCATCTACCTGCCTAAAATAACTCTCCCTGACGGCGTTCTGAGCCGCTGTGTTTCTTCTCGGTAGTGTTGCAGATTGCATCACTATGCTGAAAATCGCAACATCGCTTCTCCGTTACCTCTGGCCTGAGCTAACTCCTTGGTTACTCTAGGTATAAGTGTCGGTATCGGCCAGCGGGCACGGCCTTCGGCGCATTCTCAGGTGAAGAGCGCAACAAACCGGCTGCGTTGAAAAATGCAATACGGCGGTTGAGGAAGTTTGCAACAGGGCTTGATAACACCCACATTCGTCACCACTTCCAGCCACGCAGCGCGGCGCTCTTTCTCATCCCCCGATTTGGTGCCCCAAGTGCTTTAAGAAAAGTGTCAAGCGCGATGCAAGCGAGCGCTGACTGAGCAAGAAGCCCTCGGATGCGAGGCAGGAGGCGGTTATGACAGTTCTTCTAGTTCTCATGATGTTCGCAATCTTTCTGACTATTGATTTCTTCTACTCGAAAGCAAAGCGGCCGGTACTTCAGGTAGCCCCAGCGATGCGCAAACAGGACACGGCAACAGCACGGTTACGGCCAAGCCTGGTCGGCGGTTTCTCGGTCCCGGATAACCTTCGCTATCATCCCGGACATACGTGGGCGCTCAGCGAGAGTCCAAATCTAGTGAGAATCGGAATCGACGACTTCGCTTCCAAGCTGACCGGCAAAGTCGAGCACATCACGCTTCCGCAGCGCGGCCAGTGGATCCGGCAAGGGCAAAAGGTATGGAGCATCGTGCGCAACGGCGTCAAGGTTGACATGGTATCTCCCATCGAGGGCAGCGTAGCCGATATCAACGAAGCCGTGGTTCACGACCCAGCCCTGGCGACCAAAGATCCCTACGGTGAAGGCTGGCTGGTAACGGTACAATCGCCCGATGCCAAGACCAACTTCCGCAACCTGCTGGGTGGCGCACTGGCACGGTGGTGGACGGAAGAGTCCTCGATGCGGTTGCAGCGGGTCATGCCCAACGCGCTCGGAGCCCTGGCGCAGGACGGCGGAGTCGCCATCGACGATCTGGCCAGCACCATGCCGGACGAGCAGTGGACCAAGATCACTCGTGAGTTCTTCCTGACATAGCTCTCGCATTGCCTCAATCAACGCCCCGGAGTGCACCTCCTGCTCCGGGGCTTTTTCCTTGCACCTGTTGACCAGGAGCAGAATTAATCGTCCTGTAGCTGTGTGGCCGTTATGATAGGAACCCAGAAGCAGGAGCCCACCATGAGCCATGTTCTTCTGATTGGCAAAGACTCGGAGACGACGCGTTCCATCCTGCAAGCCCTGGGTGACAGAGATTGCCCCGCGGAGTGCGCACACGGCGGCGTGGACGCCATTCGCCGATTGCGCCGTCAGTCGTTTGATGTACTCATCACTGACCCCGAAACCACGATTGAGGAAGACCTGGCTCTCGTCGAGGAAATGCGCGAGATCCGTCCCGGGGTGAAGACCATTGTTCTGGCTCCCCATACCACGCCGGAAGAAGTGATTGCCGCACTGCGGGCCCGGGTTTTCATTTGCATCGGGGCGCCGTTCGAAGCGGATGAGATCGCCAATTTTGCAGCGCAGGCTGTCGCTGATTCCGATTGGCGCACCGACATCGAGGTTTTGTCCGCACAACCACAATGGGTTTCGCTACGTGCCAACTGTCGCATGTTGACGGCCGAGCGCGTGGTGAGCTTCCTGCGCGAGCTGTGCTCGGAATTGCCGGGGGGCGCCCGCGATGACGTGATGATGGCCTTCCGCGAGATTCTGTTGAATGCCATGGAACACGGGGCGGCGTTCAATCGGCACAAGGTAGTGGAGGTTTCGGCGGTGCGTACTGAGCGGACGATTGTCTTTTACGTGCGCGATCCAGGTGCGGGTTTCCGCCGTGACGCCATTGCTCACGCGGCGGTATCGAATGCTGCTGATGATCCTGCCGCCCATATCGAACATCGGGATGAGTTGGGCATGCGGCCCGGTGGATATGGCATCCTGCTGGCGCAGGGCATTGTAGACGAGTTGATGTACAGCGAAGTCGGTAACGAGGTACTACTCATTAAGCACACGGCGTGAAGGCAGCCTAGAGGGGCGGTCACTGCCCCCGGCGTTCCTACGTTGGAAATTGCCGGCTGGATCGGATCGAAAGCCAGGGAACCAAGCTCTCGGTGCTAAGCCGTGGTTCACAGCTGATGCCTGTTGCCCAGTCCGGTGACGGGATACACGCGTGGTGCGTCCGTCGGAACCGACTTGTCCACCGCATCGGTATAGTTGCGGGGGCCGATGAGAGCATGGTTCCCGGCTACGTTTCCCGACTGGTTCAGAAACGACCACTCGCTACCGACGTGGCCATAGTCCCATCCAAAAGCCTTGGTTGGAGGCAGCACCGGCACCATGTCCGCTAGGTTGACGACGCGAAAGCTTCCCGGAACGAATGCGTTATACGCATCGACGAAGGCAGTGTTGCCCACGCGAGGCCCGGCGAAGTTGTACATCTGGATCGTGTGATTGGCCGTGACAAGATCCAGCATCGGCGCCCCCAGCACGGCCAGCGCGCCGCCCAGGCTGTGGCCGGTTATCAGGCACGGCAAGGAAGTATCGAACTTGTTGGCAGCATCCAGAATCTGCTCGGCCAGCAGAACAAGAAAAACAAGAAAACCCAAGTGAACCCGGGCCAACTGGAACTTTCCGTCGTAGTACCAGACCAGCGGCACCGGAACCTGCGGGATCGTAGCGTCGAGGACCCATTCAAAGTCCGACTGCGTACCACGCAGTGCGATAATGTTGTACGTCGCCGACGTAAGGGCGAATCCGAAGTAGACGTCTGCGATCCCGGGGAAGTATGAGCGGACCTCTGTACTATCCTCTATGTCTGCCCACGATATGCCGCTTAGCTGTGGAAGCTTAGAGGTGAACTCTACCTCTGGCGCAGTGAAGGACGCCATCTGGGTGTATCCAGCAGGAGGCGTGATGACCCCGTTGTTGCCGGGCGGAGGACCGTTTCGATACTGGACATAAGTCAGCTCGCTCACGGATACGAGCAGTTGGGAAAGCTGTGGATCGTAAGCAGCGCTCACAGGTTGAAACCTCTCAAGAGCAATTTGTCCGAGCCTTCCAGCTCGGCATCCTGCTGGGAACTATATACCAGCTCCCCTCGCCCCTGGATCTCTTCATCGGGCCGATCTTTCTCCTCACACGGCTAGGTGTCCTGCCTCTGACCTTCCTGCGGCGGTGCCAGGTAAGTTGAGAAGCCTCTCGCGAAATACTGTCCCAGTTTCCGGCATTGAGTCTCCTTGCTGAGCCAAGCGGCGGCATCGCGGCACCGAATCCAAAAGCGACGGCGCGCACAGCGTGGTTCGTCATCTCTTGAACCTGCCTTTCGAGGGGGCCGAATACAACGACTTGTTCTTGCTGGCCGACATCGAGACCAACCAGACCCTGCCCGCTCACGAACTACAGCTATGCCCCAGCGAGTTCGGTCCCGTAGCCATCTTCCCCATGAGCGCTCCTCGCCGCCGCATCGTGGCCACCATCGGCAGCGCGGAAGGTGACGCCCCTCCCTGAACCTGGTGCGCCACATACTGAAACAACGCGGCCCTCGTGAGATCGAGGCGGTCGCCCTCACCAGGAGCAGCTACTTTCACATCCATCACCGCAACGTCGCCCAGCTCCGTGTCGGACGCATCTTCATCGCCGGGGATGTTGCTCGCATCACCGATTTGTCTCTCGGCAGTCCCGTCACAATGACCCCTATAATGCTTCTCATGCGAAACGTGATGGCGAGCCACAGCCTGGTGTTCATTGCATCGCTCGTTTTCCTCGCCGCATCAGGACAGGCCACCGCTGCTGGACAACCAGCGGGGCTCTCCATTGCCGCGCAACCTGGATCCAGCGCCGTTGTCGGCCGCAACTTCACCTTTCCTCTGGTCGCCACCGGAGGCTCGGCCCCTTACACGTGGCGTCTCGTCGAGGGCCAACTTCCTCCTGGGCTTAAGCTGCACCCGCACACCGGTGTCATCTCCGGCGTGCCCACCACTCCCGGAGAGTATCGCTTCTCGGTTGCGGTGGCTGACTCCGGCGCGCCACCATTGCAAGAGCAGCGCGCCATGACCATCACCGTCATCGCCGGACTCACCATTGACTGGAAACAACCGCCCAAGGTGCAGGGAACGACTCTCTCCGGCTCCGTGGTCGTCACCAATCAGACCGGGCAGGATATGGATCTCACCGTGGTTGTGGTGGGGGTCAACAGCATCGGTCGCGCGACCGCTCTCGGCTACCAGCACTTCACGCTGGGCGCGGAGGCATCCAGCCCGGTGATCCCGTTCGGTTCGTCTCCCGGTCCAGGCAGCTACATCGTCCATGCCGATGCCGCCGCGCATCATTCCGGCGGTCACCATATTTATCGTGCACGTAAGCAAACGTCGGAGCCGTTATCGATCACCCAGAATTGACCAAGGCAGGAATGAATCACCTATCGCGGCAGAAAAAATTCCAGCAAACTCTCGAGAGTCAGAAGCTCGACGGTTTTGTCGTCACCCATCCGGCCAATCTCCGCTATCTTTGCGGATACACCGGCAGCAATGGCCTTCTCCTGTTCCTTGCCGGCCGCCGCGTCTTCTTCACCGATGGCCGCTACACCGAACAGGCGCACGAAGAAGTCCACGGCGCGCGAATCGTGATCGCCAAAGGTGCGCTGCTCGCCGACGCCGGCAAAATCATCGGCAAGCTGACCTCAGCCTCCATCGGCTTCGAGGCCGACCACACCTCGGTCGCTGCGGCCGAACCCCTGCGCAAGCTGGTTCATCGCGGGATCCGGTGGAAGCCGGCCTCCGGCCTCATCATGCGACAGCGCATCATCAAGGACGCTGATGAGCTTGCCATAATCCGCGCAGCCGTTCGGCTTGGAGCCGCCGTCTACGAAGAGGCGCAGGTCTTCATCCGGCCGGGTACGCGAGAGTCGGAGGTCGCGGGAAAACTGGAGTACGCCGGGCGCCGCGACGGAGCCGATGGCATGTCTTTCGACACCATTGTCGCGGCAGGGAAGCGCGGCGCACTACCTCATGGCCGAGCCTCGGCCCGGCCCATTCCAAGGCGCGGGTTCATCGTTGTCGATTCCGGTGTTATACTTCGGGGCTATTGTTCGGATATGACTCGCACCGTGCACGTGGGCCGGGTCAGCCGCGAAGAGCGCCGGTGGTACGGAGCGGTGCTGGAGGCCCAGCTAGCGGGCATCGCAGCGGTAATTCCGGGCAAAATGGCAGGCGAAGTGGATCAAGCGGCTCGTCAGGTGCTTCGCCAAGCCAAGCTGGACCGTTATTTTACGCACTCGACCGGGCACGGAGTGGGCTTGGAAATTCACGAGCCACCGCGCCTCGGCAAAGGGCAGTCAGAGCGGCTCCAGCCCGGCATGGTGATTACCATCGAGCCGGGAATTTATATCCCGGGCAAGGGCGGCATCCGCATCGAAGATATGGTGCTGGTCACCGATACGGGTTGCCAGATACTGACCCCGGTCACCAAGGAATTGATCGAGATTTAGGTCAGCGGTGTTGACTACTGTGTCGTTTAGTACGGTGTAGCCTGGACGATAGTCTTGGAGTTCAACCTTGAGGGTTGACGGACGGCATTTGTTTCGACTGGCCCCGGGGGCTGAGCACTTGACTCCAGCCCGCAGGGCGGAACAATCGTAGCCCAGCGCGTGAGCGCTGGGTACAAGCGGAAAGTATAATCGGAGTCCCTTCAGGGACGGCACATACAAAGATGAATCAGAAAGAAATCAAGGAACTAATCGAATTCCTGGTGGCGCAGGACATCGCCGAGTTCGAACTGCAACGCGGCGATGTGAAACTGCTGGTCAAGCGCGGCGCAACCGCTCACGCCGCGCCCGTCGTGCAAGTTGCGCCAACGGTGCTCCCCGTCCATTCGGTTCCCGTTGCCGCCTCCGCGCCGTCTACCGCCGCTCCCGCTCCCGAAATCAAAGAGCCCTCGAGCGCTGCGCCTCCATCGTCCGCTCCGGAACCCGACCTGTTCGTCCTTAAGTCGCCGATTGTCGGGACCTATTATGAAGCTCCGTCGCCTGGTGCTCCTCCCTTCGTCAAGGTCGGCGATACGGTGAGCGAGGGGCAGGTACTCTGCATCATCGAGGCGATGAAGCTGATGAACGAGATTGAGGCGGACGTCTCCGGCGTTATCGCCAAAATGTTTGTCCCCAACGGGAGTCCGGTGGAATACGGCATGCCGCTGTTCGGCATTAAGACAAGCTAGCGACCCTCGACACCCAGGCAAAGGCCCGCATTTTATTTCATGTTTAAGAAGATACTCATTGCGAACCGCGGGGAAATTGCCCTGCGGGTGATTTGCGCCTGCAAGGAGCTGGGCATCAAGGCGGTCGCTATCTACAGCGAGGCCGACCGCAACTCCCTCCACGTGCGCTTCGCCGACGAAGCCATCTGCATTGGTCCGCCGCGGCTGCACGATAGCTACCTCAACATTCCGGCGGTCATCAGCGCCGCTGAAATCGCCAATGTTGACGCCATCCATCCCGGCTACGGGCTGCTGAGCGAGAACGCCAACTTCGCCGAGGTTTGCCAGGCTTGCGGCATCAAGTTCATCGGTCCGCCGCCGGAAGTCACCCGCTTGATGGGTGAAAAGGAAAAAGCCCGCGCCACCATGAAGAAGCAGGGCGTGCCCATTCTGCCCGGCTCGGATGGAATTATCGCTTCTGCCGACGAGGCCGTGGAGTGGTCGCGCACCGTTGGATTTCCGCTGATCGTAAAAGCCTCAGCTGGCGGCGGCGGGCGCGGCATGCGCATTATCCGCAGCGAAGAGGAACTACCCAACCAGTTCAACGCAGCGCAATCGGAGGCCGCGGCGGCTTTCGGCAACGGCGATCTCTACATGGAACGATTCATTGAGCGGCCGCGCCACATTGAGTTCCAGGTCCTGGCCGATGAGCACGGCAACGTTATGAGCCTGGGTGAGCGCGAGTGCAGCATTCAGCGCCGCCATCAAAAGCTGGTGGAAGAAGCTCCTTCGGTGAAGGTCACCCCGGAACTGCGCGAGCGCATTGGCGGCATCCTGGTCAAGACCCTAAGCAGCATCGGCTACATGAATGCCGGAACCATCGAATTTCTCATGGACGAAGACGGCAGCCTCTCCTTCATCGAGATGAATACCCGCATTCAGGTGGAGCATCCTGTCACCGAGATGACCACCGACGTTGACCTGGTGAAGTCGCAGATCCTGATCGCGGCCGGCGAGAAGCTCAGCTCCATCATCACCTCGCCTGTGATGTTTCGCGGCCATGCCATTGAATGTCGCATCAATGCCGAGCATCCCGAGCGCTTCACGCCTTCAGCGGGAAAGATCACCGTCTTCAATATTCCCGGCGGCACCGGCGTTCGCGTCGACACCGCCGCCTACGCCGAGGGCGTCATTCCGCCCTATTACGATTCCCTGATTGCCAAGCTGGTGGTGCGTGGGCGCGACCGCGCCGAAGCCATCTCGCGCATGTCGCGCGCTCTCGATATGTTCGTCGTCGAAGGCATTTACACCAGCATTCCGTTGCATCGCCGGATCATGGCTGATCCCGACTTTCGTGCCGGCAATTTTGACACCAAGTTTATGGAGCGCTTTCTGAACCAACCCAAGGAGTCCGCGAAGTGACGACCATCTCCTTTGCCGCGTACGCACAGGGGCCACGAGAGGCCTTTTCACCACCGAGACACGGAGACACAAAGATCTCGATTTTTTGAATTCCGCCATCCGTGCCTCTGTGTCTCTGTGGTTAAGCGTTTTTGTCACCCATATGCTAATCAACTTACCCAAGTTGTACGCCATTCTCGACGTCGCTTTTTTCGCGCCGCCGCTGCGCACCACCGCTGCCATTGCCGACTATGCCCGTGACCTGGTGGCCGGAGGCGTGACCTTGTTGCAATATCGCAACAAGGTAGGCCACACCCGCGAGATGCTCGGTCATGCCCGCGAACTGCGCCGAATCTTCGGCGATGACGTGACCCTCATCATGAACGATCGCGCCGACGTCTGCATCGCCGCCGGTTACCAGGGCGTGCATGTTGGGCAGGACGACTTGTCGGCAGACGGCGCCCGCACCGTCATAGGCCCTGGCCGCATTCTTGGCGTCTCCACCCACAACCTCGAGCAGTTGCAGCAGGCCGACGCCGGGCCGGCCGACTACATCGCCTACGGCCCGGTCTTTGCTACGTCATCGAAGCAGCATGCCGACCCCATCGTGGGTCTCGATGGCTTTCGCGCCGCGCGCGCTGCGACGAAAAAACCGTTGGTGGCCATCGGAGGCATCACTCGCGCCAACGCGCGTTCTGTTCTGGATGCCGGAGCTGACTCGGTCGCCGTCATTTCCGACCTGCTCAACTCACCAACCAAAGTTGCGGCAGAATTCCTGCGCGTCTTGGTGTAAATTCTGAAGGGCATCGAACAGGCGACGAGTTTGTGTCAGGGCGAGATTTTAGTCGTGCCGATAGTTATTATGCTGATCGGCCGAGCGGACTTGAGTCCGCAAGGCTAGGCATTTTGGGCTTTAGTTGCTTTGAAAGGGCACGGCTCGAGAGGCTGCTGAAAAAGTCCTTTCCGGAGCGAGTTCGGTAGTGCGGCGCTTCAGCGCCGCGTCAAGCGAGTACGGTGAAAGGGCCTTTAGGCCTGGGGACATTGCACAAAAGAGGCTATTTTAGCGGCTTTGGACGAGGTACCTCGGGGCTAAAGCCCTCCTCACAAGACCCGTGAACGCGGGCCTGGAAGGCCCGCCTACCCGGGCTGTTGTCAGTAGGGAGTTTTTCAGCAGCCTCTGAAGCCGTGCCCCTTCAAAGCGCGGAAGCTGAAAAAGAATCCAAGTTTAGTTCCGTGTCTCTGTCGTCCATCAACACGAGGTTCCTTGGCAACTGAATTAAAGACCGCATCCATCGCTTCAGGTGACACCGAATGGGTCAAGGGTCTCGGCCTTACCAGCGCCACCACGCTGGTCATGGGCTCCATGATCGGCTCCGGCATCTTCATCGTCTCCGCCGAAATCGCCCGCCTGGTCGATTCGCCCGTGCTACTCATCGCCGCCTGGGTTGTGACCGGATTCATGACGATCACCGGCGCCCTCGCCTACGGAGAACTCGCTGCCATGATGCCGCGCGCCGGCGGGCAGTACGTCTACCTCCGCGAATCGCTGGGCCCGCTTTGGGGCTTTCTCTACGGCTGGACACTATTCCTCGTCATTCAGACTGGAACCATCGCCGCCGTCGGCGTGGCCTTCGGCAAATTCCTGGGCGTATTCTTTCCCGCGGTGTCGTCTACCAACTGGATTTGGCACATCGCGCATGTTCCGCCGATTCCCATCGGCCCTATGGTGTTGGGCAACATGGACGTCGGTCTGAACACGCAAAATCTCGCCGCTATCCTGATCGTGGTTTTCCTTTCGGTACTCAACATCTTTGGCGTGAAGACCGGCGCAGCGGTGCAGAACGTCTTCACCTTTGCCAAGACTGCAGCATTGCTGGGTCTGGTTGTGCTGGGAGTCTTTCTGGGACGCCACGCCGAGGCCATCGCCGCCAACTTTGGCGCTAACTTCTGGCGCAACGCCGGTTGGAATGTTCTGCATCCGGTGCAAGTGGGCGTGGGAGGTCCGATCGCGCTGGTCGGCGCCATTACTATCATCGCCGTGGCCCAGGTCGGTTCGCTGTTCTCATCGGACGCCTGGAACAACGTCACCTTTACTGCCGGCGAAGTGCGCAATCCGCAGCGCAACTTACCACTGGCATTGGCAATGGGCACAGGAGCAGTCACCTTACTTTACGTTCTGGCGAATTTTGTTTACCTCCGCGTGCTGCCCTTGGCCGCCATCCAACATGCCCCTGAAGAACGCGTCGCGACAGCGGTCGTGCAGCAGATATTCGGCGCGGGCGGCGCACAGATCATGGCCTTCGCCATTCTGGTCTCGACCTTCGGCTGTGCCAATGGACTGATCCTTGCGGGCGCTCGCGTTTACTACGCCATGGCCAGGAATGGATTGTTTTTCCGCCGTGCCGGAGAACTCCATCCCAAATACCACACTCCGGCGCACTCGCTGCTGATGCAATGTGTGTGGACATGCATTCTTTGTATTTCAGGCAGCTATGGGCAGTTGCTCGACTACATCATTTTTGCAGTGCTGGTGTTCTACATCCTCACCATCGCCGGACTGTTCGTGCTCCGCGTGAAGCGTCCCGACGAACCGCGCCCCTATCGCGCCATCGGATATCCCGTGCTGCCCGCCATGTATATTTTGATGGCCGTGTTTATTGATGTAGTCTTATTGCGCTACAAGCCGCAATACACGTGGCCGGGTCTGATCATCGTCCTGCTGGGAATTCCCGTGTACTTTCTGTGGTCGAAACGTAACCTGCAAGCGAGCACGTAAGCCTGGTTGCAAAGAAGAGGCGAATATTGAAGTCCAATCTGTTGAAGCGCAAACCCCTCGACATGCTGATGCGCGAGGCTTCCGATACCGGAGAGCATAGTCTCAAGCGGGCTCTCGGGCCGGTCAACCTGGTCATGCTTGGTATCGGAGCCATTATCGGCGCCGGAATATTCGTCATAACCGGCTCGGCCGCCGCGCAGTTTGCCGGACCCGGGATTGTCTTCTCCTACGTCCTGGCGGGGATTGCCTGCTGTTTTGCGGGACTTTGCTATGCGGAGTTCGCCTCGCTGATTCCGATTGCGGGTTCAGCCTATACGTATGGATATGCCACGCTGGGCGAAATTTTTGCCTGGATCATTGGCTGGGACCTCATCCTGGAATACGCCTTTGGCGCCGCTACCGTGGCATCCGGCTGGAGTTCCACTCTGGTTGCGTTCTTGCAGGATTACAACATCAATCTTCCTCCGCAAATTTGCGATGTTCCGGGCGCGGTGTGGGTGAAATACGAAGGATTCTGGCGGCCCTTGGCCACCCTGCAAAGTGTTCTCAAGCAGAAAGGCATTGACCCGGCCACGCTCCCCCACGCAACGGCGGTCTTCAATCTGCTTGCCTTTATCGCCATCGCCATGGTCACTACCATCCTGGTCATCGGCATTAAAGAATCGGCAGACTTCAACACCGCTATCGTCTTCGTGAAGCTATTTGCCGTACTCACATTCATCGGTGTGGCAGGCCACTTTGCTCTTCAGCACCCCCAAGAAACGACCGCCAACTGGCATCCCTTCCTGCCGATGGGCCTGGTAGGGGTCACGCGCGCGGCTGGGGTCGTGTTTTTTGCCTACATCGGGTTCGATGCCGTCTCCACCGCCGCTCAGGAAGCGAAGAACCCCAAGCGCGATATGCCGATTGGAATTCTCGGCTCCCTCGTGGTCTGTACGGTTCTCTATATTCTGGTGTCGGGCCTGCTTACCGGCGTCGTCCACTATGACCGCCTGAATGTTGGTGCACCGGTATCGCTGGCCATTCGCGAGACCGGCGTGAAGTGGGGCAGCTATATCGTGAATGCGGGTGCACTGGCCGGCCTCAGCACGGTGATGATCGTGATGTTGCTGGGGCAGTCTCGCGTCTTCTATTCCATGGCCCACGACGGATTGCTGTGGAAATGGGCGGGCGAGATCCATCCTCGCTTCCGTACCCCGTGGAAATCCTCCATCGTGGTCGGCTTATTTGTCGCGGTTTTCGCCGTCCCTGGTTCCTATTGGCATTCTCGGACAACTGGTCAGCATTGGCACTTTGCTGGCCTTCGTCATCGTGTGCGCCGGAGTGTGGGTCATGCGCCGGCGACGGCCAGACATGCCGCGTCCGTTCAGAGCGCCCTGGGTGCCCGTTCACGCCGATCATGGGGATCCTTACCGCCGTATTAATGATGGTTTTCCTGCCGCGCGACACCTGGATTCGCCTGGTCGTGTGGCTGATCATCGGCATGGTCATCTACTTCACCTATGGACGCCATCACAGCAAAGTGCAGAAGTTGGCGCCTGACGAGGTGAACGTCGGAGGTGACTAGCGCACTTGGCTGCCGGTTCCAGCCCGGTTTTCGCTATGGACGGGCAGGCTTTCTTCCCGTTGAATCGGGTCCCGCTGCCTGCGTAGACCACAACTAGGGTGCAGGCTGCCCGGCTCTTAATCCGGCTTTCCCGTGGCCAATGACTGGTTCCACTCCAACTCGGTTCAAATGACTGCGGACGGCAACATTCTGCTCTCCGAGCGCAGCCAGGATTGGGCCTTGAAGACTGCGGGCAAGGGTACCGGGGATTCGAATCCTTCTCCCTCCGCCGCAAACTTGGCCCTGGATCCCTTCTAGCAGAGAGAACGCGCTAACAAAGTTGCGTGCTCGGTTAGGATTCCTGCCCACTCGTTACTAATTCGCTGTCGCCATAAGTCCGACGGCAAGGTGCCCTTCGCCTGGTATCCACTGCGGCGCTTCGTCTCGGCGATTACCGCCTCACGCACTGTGTTGAAATCTCCGAGTTCCAATTGTTCGTAAAGCTGTTCGATTACCTCGACAGAATTAGCAATCAAAGACTCGTAGGTTATCGTCGTGAATCGGTTCTTGGGGAGATCTGCGGTACTCGAGGCCAGCTTCGCCTCAAAGCGGGGACGATCGGCGATAACCGCTTCGCGGATATCCTCATCTGATGGTATTGGCCCGATGGCGTACGTTTCGAACATCTTGCGCCACATCCGAACCACTGATTCGAAGTTGCTTAAGGGATCGCGCGCGATCACCACGAAGCGCGCATCCGGAAGCAGTTCGCGAAGAGTGGCGATGCGAGCGCCATGGGTCGGCGATTTGAGGATCATAGGACGACCCATTCCTCGCACCGATACACCCGCAAGAAAAGTCAGGAAAACCTCACGCCAACGCTTCTCCTCTTCAGATGAAAGGTCACGTGGGTCCGTGAGCTTCAGAGCCTCTGGCAGGATCGTCGGAATCAGGAGGGCTTCATAGGGAGAACGCGCTCCCAGTGACAGAAGTGCAAACTCGTCCTCCTGCGGCGAACTGGCCTGAACCTCCATCTCGTCCATCGGCCGCTGACTGCTGGAACCTCCACGAGCCAGGGCCGAGGCCTCGCTGAAAATGAAGTGATGAGGGTTCATGCAAGCATGCGTCGTCGGATACGTATAACGCGCATCAAGGCATAGCAACTCGTGCAGCAGGGTTGTGCCGGAGCGCCAGTAACCAAGAACCACGACGGCGTTCTGGTAATTTGCCTGGGCCAGTTGCTGGCGAGAGAGTGTCTCCTGCATTCCCGCCATCGCGGAGAATAGGGAACCCGGTGCCAGCGTTTGCCAAAGCAGCATTGGACTGGATCGGAGGTGCCAGTTGCGGCGAAGTTGCCGCCAAGCGCCCGAAGTGAGGTTCAGATATTGACGGCTCACGTGGCTCTTCGCACCAGGTCTGGAAATCTCGAAGCAAGCGTCTCACGCAGTGCCTTGGCCCGTGCAGGGTTTTCCGCAGTGTAGTCGATATTCCAGGTCTCCGCATCTGGCAGTGGGCGAAGCCCGCCATTTTGGGTGGAGAGGACAACGACATATTGGTACTGCCCGTCGATCACACCCGCCGACCCATGCCGCGGCGGCTTGAAAATACTGTTGATTTCCAGATACTGGCAGAATGCGAGTCCCTGGCCCTCGCCGGCGTTGTCGGACGCCAGCCACTTCACAAGCGACTGACCGGGCATCCAATCCGGCTTAGGTTGGCCGGCAAGCTCGAGTACTGTGGGGGCGAGCGCCGTCTGGTCCGCAACAAACTCAACCGTTCGGCCTTCCTGCTGGTTTGGTGTCCGGATGATCAAAGGGATGTGGATAACCGGCCGGGTTTGATACCGGCCACCATGTTGATAGATGCCGCCGTGAAAGCTTTCCCCATGATCGGCCGACAAAACGACCGTGGTGTTGCGTAACCGCCCGCTGCTCTCCAGTCCCGACATAAAATCGCCGAAGGCGCGATCGGCGGTTGCCAGACACTCATCGTAGGCAAGGCGGCGCTGGTCCACCATGTCTTGGAATTCCGGTCCATACACAGGCGGAATGGGGAGGCGAGTGCTGTCGTTTTCTTCATCTTCAAAAGTTCGCAATTGGTTGTCAGGGATAAAAAGTCCCCGCTCCGGCGCACCGGGATGGTAAGGGGCATGTGGCGCCATCACGTGAACCCACATGAAGAACCCATCGGGCATCTGGTCGAGGATTTTCCGTGCCTGTGCGAAACTTTCCTCCGCCGGGAATCGTAAGTTGAGATCGTCGGGCAGCCCGGCCGCGGAATTCCATACCTCCATCAAGTCGTGGTACTCGTCCGCTCGGTTGCCGATCCCCGTATGCTGGTGGAGCGAGCCACTGGCTTCCCACAAGCCTTGCAGCGCACCCTCCTGAAAAGTGGGAGCGGGCAGGAAATCGTAGCCGCTTTTCAGGTTTTCCACGATGTAGTATGCAGCCCAGTTCGACACGAATGCGCCAGTGGTATAGCCGGCATTTCGCATCAAGTGCGCTATGGTCTTATTGGCATACTCTGGCCGCACCCGGCCCATCAGGTGATAAACACCGTGTTCCGCGGGATAAACTCCCGTCAGGATCGTTCCCATGCACGATCCGGTGAAGGTCGAGGCAGAATAGAAGTTCTTGAAGACCGTGGCCTGCCGGGCAAAAGCGTCGATGTTCCGAGTAGTAGGCAGCCCGTACCCGTAAAGGGACATATCTTCCGCACTTAAGGCGTCGAAGGTGATCAGCAAGAGGTTGGATTTGGGCCGTGGCGGAGTCAGCGCCGCCTTTACCACGGACGCCGTCCTGCTAAGCGCAAATTCCGTGGCCACCAGTCCAACGGTACCGACGACGGTCACAATTGCGGTGCGTCGCGTCATCTTTTCGGCCAGGAAGCCGTCGATGCTCGTCACCACCTGTCGCCGCGCGCGAGGAATGCACAGAACTGCGACGAAAGTCAGGAAATGGGCTAACAGTAAGGCGGTTGTAAACCTCGGGCCGCGGGTCGGCGCCCACGTCTTGATCAGGATTATCAACGCGAACCGGGAATCCAGGAAAACGACCAGAACTACTGCGACCTTTGTTGCCCACTCGGCAATTCGTTCGCGCGATGACTTGAAATGCCAGAGAAAAGGGGCAATCGCGGCTGTACAGAGGGTCCCTAAAACGATACCGGCCAGCGCGGCGAAAACCAGGCGCACCACAACTTCAAAAGCGACTTCCGCAGTGGTGAGATAAAACGTCCAGCCCTGAGCCTCACCCTGGGCCAGCTTGAGAGCCACGGCAAATGCCAAACCGACAATCCCGAGAGTGATGAGCCGGAACCAAAGCGACAGAACTGTGGGGCGGAAACCAGACTCCCTGGACATCAGACGTCAGTCCGTCGCCGTAAGCGCCGTGTGAGCGCGCCGAAAGCTGCTCCGATCTGTTTTCTAAGGAAGGTAACCGCGACCCCGGCGGCTAACAGCAGGGGAGTCAGTATCTGGGAAGCCAACCCCGCGGCGTTAGGGTCGATGTATGCGTAGGCCGGAGTTGTGATGATTACCAGGCAAAAAGCACACACCACAACAGCAGTCGGAACCTTCCGATGGTGCGTCATGCCTCCTCCGGATGCGGAAACGGGCGCGCGACTTCGTAAATCACCTCGAAATTGTAGCACGGCCACTTCTAGGAACAGGAATGCAGGTTGACCGACACGCGCCGTCGATTTGGGAGCCGGATTTTTGCAAATAATGAGTGGCGCCAGGTGTGGATTGTTGGATTTTAGGCGAAGCAAAACAGCGACGCAGGTTGGCTGTTCGCCGCGACCCGCGGACCAGGGCCCGTTCGGGGCGATCTGTTATACATAATGGTGATCATGCAAGGTTCTCCGCGCCCATCTCTTTTAGCTCCCGCCAACCGCAGCGTTTATGACGTCGCAGTTGTGGGGGGCGGTTTCTCCGGAGTCATGACGGCGGTGCATCTTCTTCGTCATTGCCCTCCAACTTCATCCATATTGCTGATTGATCGCAGCGAGAGGCTTGGACGAGGAGTTGCGTTTGGTACCACCACGGCGGAGCATCTGCTGAATGTTCCGGCAAAGAATATGAGCGCTTTCGCCGACGACCCGGGGCATTTCCTCCGGTGGCTACAGACGCACAAGAACCCGGAAACATCTCCCGACGCCTTCGTTTCGCGGCAATGGTATGGGGAATATGTTGGCAGCCTGCTGACAGAGCAATTACGCGAACCCGATTCGCCAGCATTGCGCTGCGTCTCTGGGGAAGTGGTAGGGATTGAGCGACAAGACGAAACGCATTGCCTGACTTTGACGGATTCTTCGCAGTACTGTGCCGCTTTGGTGATCTTGGCGGTCGGTAACTTTCCGCCTCTTGATCCATTGCCATTCCGGCAGCTGTCGAGCCGGCACTATGCACGCTACGCATGGGCGCCAGAGGCATTGGATGGGATTGCCGACTTAGAATCGGTGCTGCTGATCGGCTCCGGACTGACGGCCATTGATCAGGTCGTAACTCTTGAAGCCCGCGGATTTAAAGGCAGGATCTACATGCTCTCCCGCCGCGGACTGCTTCCGGCCATACACTGCCTTCAGCCGGCGTGGCCGACAGAATGGACGAATGATCTGCCCTTTTCGACCAGGGGTCTCGTCTCGGCGATACGTAAGCAGGTTCGGCTTGCGGAGAGTCGTCAACAAGACTGGAGGCCGGTGATTGACAGTCTTCGACCGGCGACCCAACGGATGTGGAAAAGCTTGGACATAACTGAAAAGAAAAGGTTCCTTCGGCATGTGCGCTCCTTTTGGGAAGTTCATCGTCATCGTCTCCCTCCAGAAACTGGGGAGATGCTGGAACGACTGCGGCAAAATGGCCGCTTGGTGCTACTAGCGGGTCGAGTGCTCGGCTGCACCGAAGGGGACGGTTACGCTGAGGTCGCCTATCGGAATCGAGAAATGACCGACACGGGTGTGCTCCGAGTATCGCGAATCGTAAACTGCACCGGCCATGAGACCGATGCTCGAAAAATCGATTCCCGAGTCGTAAAGTCATTGTTGGACCATAACTTGGCGCGGGTCGATGCCTGTCTCCTGGGTTTGGATGTTGCCGATGATGGGGCCGTGATACACGGCACCGGGTGCCCTTCAAAGTCTTTGTTTGCGCTGGGATCAGTTCGCAAAGGTCTACTATGGGAAAGTACCGCTGTACCTGAAATTCGGGGGCAGTCGCAATGTCTGGCTGAGCGACTGGCCGGCGAGTTGGCGAAGGTAGCGAGCTCGTTCCGAGCGGTCGTCCAGGCATCGGCCGACTCGCGTTAGGGGCAAAGGCCGCGGGCCAACGTCACGGCCAGCCATCGGCATGTTGTGCGGCCGTGGAGCTTGCCCTGCTGATCCTAACCACGCCAGTCTGGGACGGGCGTTCTTGTTGCACTAGACCTCGCAACACTCCACAATGGCTGATGTGAAGGCCCTGTTCAACCTCAAGGTCCTCTTCCTCGCGTTGCTGGCTTTGATTTTCGTCGGCGTCGCGGGCTTCCATTGGATCGAAGGCTGGTCGTGGTTCGACGGCTTTTACATGGTGTTGACCACCATTACGACGATTGGATACGGCGAGGTCCATCCGCTTTCGCAGATTGGCCGAATCTTTAACACTTTCATCATCGTCACCGGTGTCGCGTTGGTGCTGCTGTTCTTCGGAGGCGCAACTCAGGCTTTGCTAGAATTCGAGCTGCAATCGGTATTCGGTAGGAGACGCATGGACCGCGAGATTAGCCGATTGTCCGATCATTATATTATCTGCGGCGCTGGCCGCGTGGGACGGAGCGTCGCGCGGGAACTGGCGCGCAAGCCGTTGCCCTTTGTCATTGTCGACACCGACGAAGCCAAGCTGGCGCGTTACTCCGCCACAGGCTGGCTGACCCTGGTCGGCGATGCCACTCAGGCGCATGTGTTGCACGACCTTCACATCGAAAGCGCTCGCGGGCTGGTGGCCGCTACCACCACCGACGCCACCAACATCTACATCATTCTCACTGCGCGTAGCTTAAACCCCAAGCTCAATATCATCGCGCGCGCCAGCGAAGAAGATGCCGAGAAACACCTGATCACCGCCGGCGCCGATCACGTCGTCTCGCCCTACAATTTCGCCGGATACCGCATCGCCCAGACCTTTATGCGCCCGCACGTTGTCGACTTCTTTGACACCGCCATGAACCAGCAGAAGCCCCTGGAGATTGAAGAAGTTCAGGTGCAGGTGGGCTCGCGCTTCGTGGGCGCTACCCTTGAGGCTTCCCGCATTCGCCAGGAGATGGGAGTGATCGTGCTCGCCATCAAGGGCGAAGACTCCCACATGCGCTTCAATCCGCCACCGGACGCGGTGATCAACTCCGGCGACCATCTGATCGCCATGGGCGAGCCAGAGGGTCTGCGCCGCCTGGAAGACTCCGCCGCGGAGCGCGCATGAAAATCACTACCGCCGACGAGATGCGCGAGATCGATCGCGCCACCACCGAGCGCTTTGGCGTGCCCTCCCTCACCTTGATGGAGAATGCCGGCTCAGCGGTGGCCCAGTTCATCCTCGATCAATATCGCCACGCTAACCGCATCGCGGTAATTTGCGGCAGGGGCAACAACGGCGGCGACGGTTTTGTCGTGGCCCGCAAACTGCACCGCGCTGGACGCGTGGTTGAGGTTCTGCTGCTGGCCGCTGCCTCCGAGTTGCACGGTGACGCCCTGGCCATGTTCGAGCGCTTGCCCTTGCGCCCGATCATGCTGAGCGATCCGCAAGAGTTGCAGGCCGAGTCGGCGCGTAGTATCGCCAATTGCGATCTGCTGGTCGACGCCCTACTCGGCACAGGATTTCGTCCGCCGGTGAAAGGCTTCTATGCCGATGCGATCGATGCCATGAATCGCAGCGGCAAGCCGGTGGTCGCGGTCGACATTCCTTCCGGCGCCGATTCCGACTCGATGTCGGTGCAAGCGGACGAGCACATCGCACGCGCCGACGCTATCGTTACCTTCACCGCCCCGCGCCCAGCGCATGTGTTCGACAATCTGACGCGCGGCCCCATCGTGATCGCGCCCATCGGCTCGCCTCCGGAGGCGATCGTTAGCGAGCTCGCGCTGCAACTCACCACCCCGCGCGACTTCGCTGCATTACTCGCGCCTCGTCCTGCTGACAGCAACAAAGGCATGTACGGACATGTCCTGATCGTTGGTGGCTCGTTGGGCAAGTCGGGAGCTGCCGCCATGGCGGGCATGGCCGCCTTGCGCGCCGGAGCCGGACTCAGCACGGTCGCAACACCCCTGCGGGCGCTGCCTAGCGTCGCCGCGTTTGCTGCCGAGTTGATGACCGAGCCGCTGGCCGCAACCGAAGGCGGCGGCATCGCCATGGCCGCCATCGAAAGCGGCAGCTTTCCAAAGCTGCTGGCGCCGATGACCGTGGTAGCCATCGGCCCTGGCATTGGCGGCGATCCTGAAACCGTGCGCTTCGTTCACGAGGCGGTGCGCCAGACCAAGGTCCCGATGGTCATCGATGCGGATGGCCTGAACGCCTTCGCCGGTCATACCGAGTGGCTCGACGGGCGCGAGCGTCCCCTGGTGCTGACGCCTCATCCCGGCGAAATGTCGCGGCTGGCGGGCATCTCCATAAAGGCCGTACAGGCTGACCGCCTCAACGTCGCACGCAGCTTTGCGCGCGACCATCACCTCGTTCTGGTGCTGAAAGGGAACCGCACCATCATCGCGCTGCCCGACGGTCGCGCCTGGGTCAATCCCACCGGCAATCCCGGCATGGCTACCGGAGGCACCGGCGACATCCTGACGGGCATGGCGGCGGGAGTGATCGGGCAGATGCCGCACGACATTTCGCGTGCTGCCATTGCCGCTGTTTATCTGCACGGACTCGCTGGGGATGTCGCCGCCGAAACCATGGGCGAGCATTCCCTGGTTGCCACCGACCTGCTTGGCGCCCTGCCGGAAGCATTTCGCCGCGCCACGCTGTGGGCAAAGGACAGCACGACGCGGATTTAGGCGCGTTGTTGAGCTCTGGTTTCTACCATCACAAGCGGGCTTTCAGAGGCTACAGAAAAAAAGTCAGAGCATAGCTCGGGAAATCTACTCTTTGGTGGTCGCCCCCGCATTTATGCGGGGGAAGGAGCACTTCAGCGCTTCCGGAAGGCTGAACTTTGGTCACGCGCGTTAGCGCCGGAGATGTGGAAACCCAGCGCTAAAGCCCTTTGAAATCGAACGCTTTTCCGCTGGACTAAAGTCCAGATTCCCCCCGCTGAAGCAGGGGGCTCCGACCAAAAGGTCCACCGGAGTTTTTCGGTAGCCTGTTCAGCCCGCGAGAGGTTTCACCCATCAACCGCTCGCGACCCGCCTGCTAAAATTGGCGTTCGTCCCGCGATGAATACCCACGAGCACATCACGCACTCGCCGGAAGAAACTATGGCGCTGGGCCGCAAACTCGCGCCCACGCTGAAAACCGCACGCATGGTTATCCTGTGCGGCGATCTCGGCACCGGCAAGACTACGCTGGTGAAAGGCATCGCCGAAGGACTGCATGCGGCTTCTCAGGACGATGTGACCAGCCCGACATTCACTCTCATCCACGAGTATCGCGGTCCCGAGGTCAACCTCTTTCATGTCGATCTGTACCGCATCGACACCCCGCGCGAACTCGACACGCTTGGCCTCGACGAACTCTTTGCCGAGCCCGGCAACCTGGTGCTGCTGGAATGGGGAGAAAAATTTCCCCGCTTCGAGAAAGAGCGCGACGTAGAAATCTGCCTCGAGCGCAAAGGCGACCAGGAGAGGAAGATCGTGGTGAAGAGGAAGTAGGGCAGGAGCCTAGCTGCCGATTCGCTGAGCGACTATGCCCTCCGCCTTTTCTCCGGAGGGCGATAGAACCTGCCTATTTCGACATCGCTCCAATCAATGACCTCCGGCATCTCGGACAGATCAATGCCTTCGTCTTTCTCTACGACTAGGGCTTAATTGCCTTTGCCATTTGAGTTATTACGCTGGTGGCAACCCCGAACAGACCAAAAGCTTGCTCAAGGTCAACTGTTTCGCTTGGATGGTTCTGTGGGTTTCGATATTCGCTTCTGATGTGGTCTAAGAATGCTATAATTTTATTGTCCGCCCCTTTATCGTTTAGCGCCTTGATGTACGCTGCCCAGTTTCGTTGAACCTTGTCAGCGTCAAACGATTGACCGTTGGTGAGGAACTTGTAATACGAACCCATCACCGTCTCTACGGCTCTCCACATATGGAATGCGGAGGCTGTCGATACTTCGTAAGCAAGACATTTTCCGGCCTGCTGGATGTCCTGCACGGCCTTAGCATCCAATACGGGCCTCAAACTCTCTGGAATATGTAAATCAGCGTGCAAAATAAGATCGTCGGTCGAGTAAATACCCTTTGTCGATATGTAGTAGATCGCCAGCCCAGGCATTTCATTCGAGAGCACCGTTTCAAAATCTTTGGCGGCTTGAATTACTTGTTTCAATTGGTATGAACTGAGCGCCTCGTTGTGGCTTTCGACATCCCAGATACCATTTGGAGCAGTAGGGGACACCCCCACTCTGTTAATGGCCTCTATTAAGGCACTTGCGGATCGCTTGATCGACGCAGAAAATAAAGCTCCACCATCAATCTGATTATCAAGCGCACCCTGCGCGTCCACTAGGGGCCAGAACACATCCTGTACTCTCATCCCCTCAGAGGGGACAAGATCGACTAGGGGATGTACCTTCATGGCGAATTTGTAAATATCGTAGGTGTTGAGTTTTTTCACGGGGCCAGAATAGTCCTCGAAGTTTTCATAATTCTGAGCACGTCTCTTACAATAGGGGTTTTGCACGATGAACCTTCCTTTCTGGATTCATCGGCAATTAATTGGCTTATACTCCTATGGACGAGTCAAGTAAATTATTACCCCTGAAGGGACTCGTTAGTTTTTTTCACCTTAATCTTATTCCACGCGCGTCCATCCACCGGTGGGCGACTTGGCCCAGCGGACGCCTCGCATGTCGAGCCACGGACCGAACGGCTGGCCCTCCTTCGTATCCGAGCCCAGACGCAGCACATTGCCGTCCGGGTCTTCGACTTGCATCTCGTAGGCCCAGGGATAGTTCGTCGGCGGATTGCGGATCTTGGCGCCCTTGGCGCTGTACTCTTGGAAGAGCGCTTCAGCGTCTTCGACGCCAATCCATATCCAAGTGCCAGGATGTCCCTGGTCGCCTTCGCACAACATGATGCCGCCGCGGCCACGCGAGACCGACGCCATGATGCCAGGCTCTTGCCAGCCAACCTTGAACCCAAGTATGCCAACGTAGTAATCGAGGCTCGCTTTCAGGTTCTCGACCGGAAAGATGGGGTTGACGCATTCAAACAAGTTAGCAACTGGTATCTGCTCTTTGGTTCCAGACATGACTCATCCCACCTTGTCACCGTCGGGTAAACATTTCGACTAGCGTAGAAGAAACTGCTTCCGCCGCGCTGGGCGAGATCTTGCCCAACTTCTTCACCAATCGCTGCCGGTCGACGGCGCGCAGTTGATCCACCGCTACCTGTCCCCGTTTGCCTTGGAAATTTACTGTCACTCGGGTCGGATAGGGCCTTTCGGTCGTCGTCATGGGAGCCACGATTATTGTCCCAAGATGCCGGTTCATCTCATCGGGAGAGACGATCAAGCAGGGTCTCGTCTTGCGTATCTCGGCGCCGCGCGTCGGGTCAAGCAGTGCCAGCCACACTTCGTCGAGGCGCGGGCCTATCACCACTTCCATTCCCTGCGATCGAACTCATTCAGACCGGTATCAAGTAGCAGATCGTCATCTTCGAACGAGCCGGCGGCGCGGAAGGATTCTTCCCATCCCTGTCGCGGTGCCCGCCTGGAGCAAACGATCAGCCGGTCTTTCTCGACGGACAGGTTGACGGTCTCCCCGAAACCGCACTGCTCAAGGATTGGCTTGGGGATTCTAATTCCACGCGAATTGCCGATCCTGACAATCTCAGCCTTCATTTATGTTTGGGTCCTCGGTGAAACCGCGTTAGTAATTACATTGTAACCACATAGTAGGGAGCTTGCAACCGTGCCAGAGCACCGATTCCAACAACTATCCACTATCCACTAACCCCTGCCTTCAGAACCCCATGATGTTATATCCGCAATCGACGTAAATCGTCTCGCCCGTGATCCCGCTGGCGCCATCACTGGCCAGGAAAACGGCGGTCGTGGCGACTTCTTTCACATCCACATTGCGTTGCAACGGAGCACGCTCGGCTTGAGCGCCGAGCATATCCCCGAAGCCGGAGATACCACGCGCGGCCAGGGTCTTGATGGGCCCCGCGGAGATGGCATTTACACGGATCTTGTTCTTGCCCAAATCGTAGGCCAGGTAGCGAACACTCGCCTCCAGCGCAGCTTTGGCGACGCCCATCACGTTGTACCTCGGCACCACTTTCTCCGCGCCGTAATAGGTCATGGTCATGATGCTGCCGCCCGCCGTCATCAGCGGCCGGGCCGCACGTGCCAGTGCCACCAGCGAGTAGACGCTGATGTCGAGGGCCACTCGGAAACCTTCGCGACTGGTCGCAGTGAACTCGCCCTTCAGGTCTTCGGCCGGTGCGAAAGCCACGCTGTGTACCAGCGCATCGAGCTTGCCATAGTGCTCCTTCAATTGCTCGAACAGTTGCGCGATCTCCTCGTCTCGGCTGACATCACATTGGAAGGCTTGCGCGTTAGGTAGCGCTGCGATCAAGTCATTGGCTTCCTGCTTAAGGCGCTCATTCTGATAGGTGATAGCAAGTTGCGCGCCCGCCTGTTGCATTTGCTGCGCGATGGCCCACGCAATGCTGCGCTTGTTAGCCACCCCAAACACCACCACCGTACGGCCCTCAAGACTGTTCGACATTCGTTCTTGTTCCTCCACGCTAAGTTACGCCAAACGGTTGAGGATATCAGGCAAGCTGGGGGATGTCTCGCGTTGAGGCGAGCCAGCCTGCGACGCGAAAACCAGTCTGCCGTCGGCTGAAAGGCGACTCGGGATTATCAGAAGCGACTAATACGCGGACCTGAAGGTCCGCACTACCCGAACCTCGCTTTTCCGGACGAGGTCGCGAACTCAGCTGAATAGCAATTCCTTGGCGCGCTGCGACGCTTTGACGACGGCCTTGATGAGCGTTACCCGCAGTCCACCCTCTTCCAGCTCCAGGATGCCATCCACCGTGCAACCGGCAGGAGTTGCCACCGCATCCTTCAGCAATGCAGGATGGTCGCCGGTCTCCAGCATCATCTTCGCGGACCCCATCACCGTCTGGCCCGCCAGTTTCATGGCAATGTCACGCGGAAGGCCCATCTTGACGCCACCCTCAGCCAGCGATTCCAGGATCATGAAGATATAGGCTGGTCCGCTGGCCGACAGACCGGTGACAGCGTCCATATGCTTTTCGTCAACTCGCACGGTCTCTCCCACCGTCTCGAAAAGGGTACGTACGGTCTCTAGATCGGCGGGCTTCACCGCTTTGCCGCAGCAGAAGGCGGTCATGCCGGCGCCCACCATCGACGGAGTATTGGGCATGGCGCGAATCACCGCCATGCCGGCGGGAATGCGCTGCTCGATGTAGGAAGTCGGGACCGAAGCCGCAATGGAGATCACAAGTTGCTCAGGCCGCAGGTCGTGCTCAATCTCCTGCACCACATCGCCCAAGGTTTGCGGCTTGACGCAAAGCAGGATGACGCCCGCATTGCGGATGGCGGCACGGTTGTCGGTCGTGACCTCGATGCCGTATTTGGAGGAAAGTGCAGCTGCCCGTTCGGAGTGATTCACGGTGGCAGAAATGTTCTCCGGCCGCAGCACCTTCTGACGGCAGAATGCCTGCATAAGGATGCTACCCATTTTGCCGAGGCCAAGAATAGCGACTCGTTGATCTTGAGCGGTTTCCGACATGCTTACACGTCCTGCCAGTTGAAATTCCGGTGTTGCCGGTGTGTGCTCGATTGTACTTGGGCACCTGCCGGGTCGGCATGGCTCAGCGAAACTCAGGCTTTGGACGGTTTATCCCCGGCCTCCTCGCAGCACTCTTTTTTCCTCGCCCGCGCTTGAAATTCCGCTTCACATCGCCTTGGCGTTGGGAATATACTCGCTCTCGCTCCACGCTCCCAAGGGTCAGGCTCGCCCGGGGAACCGGCTAGAAGTCGCGGATTGCGAATTCACTGGCGTCGCAGAGCCTAGGGACCATTCCGTCGGACACCCCCGGAGGTTTTCCTCGCCGGGGTATGACCTTACATGGAGGCACTATGGCGACCATCAGGGAGCTGTTAAGCAATCGCACGATTCACTATGTCCAGCCTGACCAGACGGTTTCCGAGGCCGCTCATTATATGGTGCAATGCAACGTGGGCGCGGTCCCAGTGCTCGACGAGACGCAATTGGTCGGCATCTTCTCCGAGCGCGACCTCATGCGCCGTGTGGTCACGGAAGGGCGCGATCCTCAGTCGACCTACATTGCCGAGGTCATGAGCACCGACCTGCGCACTGTTACTCCCAGCACCGGTTCAGAAGAGGCCATGTGCCTCATGCAGACCTATGGCATCCGGCATCTGCCGGTATGTGATGGCCCTATGCTGGTCGGCTTTCTCTCGTTGCGCGATTTACTGCGCTGCCATCTCGACGAAAAGTCCATCGAGGCCGACTCCATGCGGGCCTATATTCAGACGTCCTCAAGCTAGTCTCCTGGGGAGTACAAGCTGGAGCCACGGTGCTACACTTGCCCCTGTGAACCTGCCCGGCCTTGTCGATCAGCTCCGCCAGGTTGCCGGACGCGATGCCGTCCTTGATCGTCCCGAAGACTTGATGCTGTACGAGTACGATGCCGGCATTCGCAAAAGCACGCCCGGAGCTGTAGTTTTCCCGCAAAACGCTGAACAAGTTTCCCAGATTATGCGGCTGGCCACAGCCGAGAATGTTCCCGTCGTCGCGCGCGGTGCAGGCACCGGTCTCAGTGGAGGTTCGATTCCCCAAGAGGGCGGCATCGTCGTCGCTTTCTCGCGCATGAACCGCGTCCTCGAGGTTGACGTTGAAAATCAACGTGCTGTGGTACAGCCCGGAGTGGTTAACCTCCAGCTCTCGGAGCATGTGTCACATCTCGGGCTGTACTTCGCGCCCGATCCTTCCAGCCAGAAGGCTTGCACCATCGGTGGCAATGTCGCAGAAAATTCGGGCGGCCCGCACACCTTGATGCACGGTGTCACCGTAAACCACGTTACTGGGGTTGAAGTGGTGCTGCCCAGCGGCGAAATCGTCCACTTCGGCGGCAAAGCTGCAGAGTCCTATGGCTACGACATGACCGGGTTCATGGTTGGGTCGGAAGGGACGGTCGGCGTCGTCACCGCGATTACGGTCAAGCTGCTTCGTAAGCCGGAAAAGATCGCCACCTTGCTCGGGGTATTCGAATCCGTAGATGACGCGGCGCTTACTGTCTCTGCCATCACCGCTGCGGGTATTACTCCCGCTGCACTGGAGATGCTGGACGGGTGGACCTTACGCACCGTGGAAGCGTTCTGCCACGCCGGCTATCCGCTCGACGCGGGCGCGGTGCTGCTGATCGAATTGGAAGGACTACGCGAAGTTGTGGAGGAGCAGGCGGTGGCGGTGCGGGAGGTCTGCCTGGCACAGAGAGCGCGTGAAGTGCGACGCGCCAAGGACGACGACGAACGCGCCCTGTTATGGAAGGGACGCAAGATGGCTTTTGCCGCACTCGGTCGCGTCAGCCCGTCCTACTATACCCAGGACGGTGTCGTGCCCCGCAGCCAGATACCCGCCGTTATGCGCCACATCGCTGGTGTTGCCCAGAAGTACGACTTGATTATCGGCAACATTTTCCACGCCGGGGACGGCAACCTCCATCCGCTAATCCTCTTCGACATGCGGAACGCCGAACAGTTCGAGCGCGTCTTGAAGGCGAGTTGGGACATACTGGAATTTTGCATTCAATGCGGAGGCTCCATCACCGGGGAACACGGGGTCGGCATGGAGAAGCGCGACCTGATGTCGCGGCTGTTCACCGACGAAGATCTCGACGTAATGATCAGCCTGCGCAACGCCTTCAATGGCGGCGGCATATTGAACCCGCAGAAAATCTTTCCTACACCGCGCATGTGCCGCGAGATCACCGGTCCATCGCAGAACCCCGTGCTGGTGCAGGAGGGGATGTGAGCACCGCGACCTCGGCCCGCTTGGCCGCGGATTTCAGGGCCATTTGCGGACCGCAATACGTCATCGAGGATCCGGCGGACCTGCAAGCGTGGAACATTCTGGGTGTTCTTCCGGCATTAGCAGTCACGCCGGCTTCAGCCGACGAAGTTGCTGCCGTGTTGCGCTCTGCCAATGAACTGGGCTTGAGCGTGGTTCCTGTGGGCGGTTTCACTCACCAGGAAATTGGAAATCTGCCACCGCAGGTCGACATCGTTCTTTCCACCTCGCGTCTGGTCGAGGTTGAGCATTACGATCCCGGCGATCTCACCATCGGTATTGGAGCAGGTTGCACGGTTGCACACCTCGGCGCAATGGTTGCCGAAAACGGACTGCTTTTTGCCGCCGATCCCGCGCAGGCGGAGCGTTGCACCGTGGGTGGTCTGCTGGCTACGAATATGTCTGGTCCGCTGCGCCACGGCTACGGCGGGCTGCGCGACTATTGCCTTGGAGTTCGGTTCGTTACCGGCGACGGGCGTAAAGCGAAGGGTGGTGGCCGGGTAGTGAAGAACGTGGCCGGATACGACCTGATGAAGCTGATGATCGGAAGCCAGGGCACCCTGGGTGTCATCACCAGCGCCAGCTTCAAGCTATTCCCAGCTCCTCGCCAGACGCGGAGTTTCGCTGCCACCTTCTCTACCGCCGCGGAAGCGATTGAATTCCGCGACCGGGTATTGCGCTCTCCGCTGGCGCCAATCTGCCTGGAGATCATGTCCCCCCAAGCGTCGACGATGCTGGGCCTGTCAGACTTGGCCGTCAGTCAGTCATGGTCGGTTGTACTGCGCGCCGCCGGCAGCGATGCCGTTCTAACTCGTTGTCGCTCGGAAATTGGAGCTGATGTGTCGCGCGAACTCGAAGGCCGTCATGAGGCCGACTTCTGGCGCGCGGTGGACAACTTTTCTCCCATCGCCGGCGAGCGCCATCCAAGTTCTCTATTGATCTCGATGAACTTGCCGGTAAGCGATGTCCTTCCGGTTCTCGGCGAAGTGTCTAACATTGCCGAATCGAACCGCTTTTGTTTCGCAGCCATCGGTCGAGTGGGAGTTGGTCATTTACTGGTTAGTCTGTGGCAATCGCCGGAGGCTGAAGTGTCGATGGTGAGTTTCGTCAATACGGTTTCTGCATTGCGTAACCATCTGCCACGCGATGGCAGCATGGCGGTTCTACGCTGTCCTTCGGAGGCCCGGCATCACGTCAGCGCCTGGGGACCAATGCCTACGCACATGGAAAGTATGCGCGCCGTCAAGATGGCCCTCGATCCCAAGGACATCTTGAGCCGCGGGAGGTTCCTGTTCTGACGGCCACAACTGCAGCTCCGGAAAAGCCGGTCTCTAATTTCTCGTCCGGCGAGAAACCCACTTGGGACTTGTACTCCAAGTGTGTGCATTGCGGACTCTGTCTGGACCAATGTCCTACCTACCGAGCGCTGGGAACCGAGATGGACTCGCCGCGTGGCCGTATTTACCAGATGGTGCAGGTCGATGCAGGCCGGCTCGCGCTGGGCGAATCCTTCGTCACCCACATTGACCGTTGCCTCGGCTGTTTGAACTGCCAGACGGCCTGCCCTTCCGGTGTGCCCTACGGAAGTCTGCTGGAGCGTGCTCGGTCGCAGATCGAAGAGAATTACCCCCGTAGCTGGCTGCAGCGCCAACTGCGGTCTCACTTCTATGGAGAAATCCTACCCTCCTTCGGCAAGCTGGCACGGCATGCGCGGGTAGTACGCTTCTATCAACGCTCTGGGCTGCAAAGCATGGCCCGGGCTATGGGGGTGTTGAAGCTCCTGGGAGTTGCCGACCTTGATGCTCTTTCACCACGTATCGACAGCAGTTTTTCGTTTGCCGATCTTGGCCAGGTTTATCCGGCAGAAGGCAAGCAACGTGGGCGAGTGGCATTTCTGATCGGCTGTATCGGCAGCGTTGCGTTTGCGGAACTGAATCGCGCCACCATTCGTGTTCTCACGCGGAATGGAATCGAAGTTCACATTCCCAAGAGCCAGACTTGCTGCGGAGCTTTACACTTGCATGCTGGGTACCTCGAGCAGTCGCGCAGTCAGGCACGTCGCAATATTGACGCCATGCTTAAACCCGAGTTTGATGCCATCGTGACCAACGCTGCTGGCTGCGGGTCGGTGATGAAGGAATATGCCGGTCTGCTGGAGCACGATGGAGAGTACGCCGATCGAGCTGTGGAGTTCGTCGCCAAAGTGCGCGACATCACCGAGTATCTCGCCCAGGTGGGCATGGTCGAGCCGGTGCGCCAGCTTAAGGCTCGCGTTACCTACCAGGACCCCTGCCACCTTGCTCACGCGCAAGGGGTACGCAGCGCCCCGCGGCAGTTGCTGAAGGCCATCGGTGCCGAGCTAGTCGAGTCGCCTCGTGCCGATTCCTGCTGCGGCAGCGCCGGAGTTTACAACATCGCGCAAAACGAAATTTCGATGAAGATCCTCGACGAGAAGATGGAGTACATCGCCAGCGTGAAGCCCGAGATTGTGGCAACCGCCAATGTGGGTTGCATGTTACAGCTTAGCGCCGGCGTAAAGCGCAAGGGTCTGAACAGCAGGGTCGTGCACGTGGTTGAGTTGCTGGACCAGGTGTATTGACTATTCTCCGTTCAGCGTAATCGTCTGCAAGATCCCCGCTCCGATCTTCAGCTCCTGCGACCGCGGCGGCAGGCTGCTGTTCAGCGTCGCCAGCAGCAAGGTATCGCCGTTGGAGAGCACCTCGATTTGCCAGTGATCACCTTCGGGATCGCGAAAGCGCGATTGTGCTCGCGACGGCCCACTTTTACCAGCGTCGGCTCGTCCCTTCATGGAAGCGCTCTGGAGAAAGTGCTTCAGGTACTCACGGGCATCGAGTTTCGGTACCCCGTTCTCCCGCTGAAATGCGGTCACGATTACCGAGGTCTTGCAGGATGGACTTTCGACCTCCAGATCGTCGTTGGTCTGCCGCAGCGTCCAAAAAGCGGGGACTCCAAGGGATACATTGCCTTTGGGCGTGACGTAGGTGCCACCGTGAAAGCCGTTGGCGTTCTTGCGGACGGATTTACGCGCCGGTTGACGAGGGCTCTTTTTGCCTGCAGCGCCGCGCGTGATTAATGAAGCAGGCAGTTTCTTCGCTGCGCTGATGGCCTTGGAAGATGTCTTACTTTTGAGTTTACGAGGCAAGATGGGTGTCCTGAAGTTGGGATGACAGGTGATGTAGGTGCAGGGTCCACGGGCGACCCTGTTTTGAGTCGCCCGCTCGCTTCGACTCAGCCCGAGACTGTCTCGGCAAGCCCGCGGGCTGATGGGCCGTCAGTGCTGCTTTCTTTATCGGCAATGCGTTCACAATCCTTAGCCTGCGGAGATTGCGTCCTGCAATATACGCGATACTTCCTCCGCGCTGTCGACTGGTGGATGGCAGCTAAAGTTGGTACACACAATCGCTGCTGAATGCCTGGCCTTCACCGCCGGCAGATTCGGAATCGTCTCTGCCAGCACAGGCGGCAAATTCTGAGCGACCGCTTCGCTGTCGGTCAGATGAATCACGGACTTGTTCACTGCGAACGGAGCAGTTGCAGCCTGCAGCAGTTCCGTCGCCTTCTGGTCTTCGCCTATGACCACCGCCTGGGTGTGCGGCCGCGACATCCGGGTCGCTGCAATTCCATAGGTCCCGGCGTAAATGCCGAACTGCTCCGCCATTCCGGCAAAGACCTCGAGTGTGTCTTCCGCCTTGTCCCGATATTTCGAGTCGTTCGTATAGGCGTGCAAGCGCATCAACGCGATTGCCGCACTGGGATTGCCGGCGGGGGTGGGTGCGTCCTGAAAGGGCTTGCGACGAGCCGAGAGAGCTCCCAACTGCAGTTTTTCTTCGAGGCTGGCTTCAGTGTCGAAAAAGCCGCCTGAAGTTGCGTCGCCAAAGCGGTGGACCATTTGGTCGGCAATCTGTCGCGCGAACCTGAAATAACTCATGTCGCCGGTCACTTCGTACGCGTCAAGACAGGCGATGGTGCCGTGAACGCATAGTCATCCAGCAGGCCGCGCACGAAGCGGTTCTGTGCTTTAGCGTCGGAGTAGGCAATCACGTGCGACAATCCGCGTTCAGTGTTCCATGCCTCCGCCAGAATGCGATCGAGTGAGCGCAAGGCAAACTTGCGGGCCTCTTCAAGATTGAGCACCTGCGCCGCCTGCAAATATGCTGAAACGCACATGGCGTTCCAGTTCACATAGACGGTCTTGTCCACAAAGGGTGTCGGCCGCTGCAATCGCGCGGCGTACATCTTGGTTTTCGCAGAGGCCAGCAGGTCGAGCGCTTTGCTGATGTCAACGCCCATGCGTGCTGCAACTTCCTCCGGCAGCGCCCGTACCCACAACACGTTCTTGGAGGGGTCATGCTGCATCTCGCCGGCTGCTTCGATGTCATAATGCAATGCAGCTGCCTGGAATTCTTCATCACTCAATACTGCTTTAGCTTCTTCTACGGTCCAGGTGAAGTAGTCGCCATCGTCGTCAAGATTGATGTCGGCGTCCTGAGAAGCATAAAACCCGCCGTGCTCCCGGTCGCTGAGCCACTCATCCATCCAACGGACAATATCGCGCGCCACGTGCGCGTAGAATTCATAGCCGAACACCTGGTACCCGTGGACGTAGTTCTTCAGCAGTTCGGAATTGTCATACGACATTTTCTCGAAATGCGGCACAATCCAGCGCTCGTCGACCGAGTAACGATGAAACCCTCCCGCGAGCTGATCGTAAACTCCGCCTTGCGCCATCTTGGTGAGCGTGGTAGTAACGACGGTCGCAACTCGCTCTTCCCGGGTGCGCACGTACCAATCCATCAGCAGATCGAGCGAGGCGGGATGAGGGAACTTCGGGGCGCTGCCGAAACCGCCATTCTTTTCGTCGAAGATAGGAAGCGCCGACTGCACCATGATGCCGACCAGTCGCGGCGAAAGCTCCTGCTGCCGTCCGGCAAAGCCCTCGGCATTGGCCAGCACATTCATCGCTTCATCGGCGGACTTCAGCACCTCGTCGCGGCGGTCGCGATAGGCTGCCGCAATCGCCAGCAGGATCTTCTTGAAACTGGGACGGCCCCAACGATCGTCGGGCGGGAAGTAGGTACCACCGTAAAACGGACGGCCATCAGGCGTCAGAAATACGGTCAGCGGCCACCCTCCCGTACCCGAGATAGCCGAAATGGCAAGCTGATAACGGCTGTCAACGTCGGGGCGCTCGTCGCGATCAACCTTGACCGCAACAAATTGCTGATTGATGATCTCGGCGGTGTCGGCGCTTTCGTAGGATTCACGGTCCATGACGTGACACCAATGGCACCACACCGCGCCGATGTCGAGCAGGATAGGCTTGTTCTCGCGCTGCGCCGTGGCGAAGGCTTCCTCGCCCCACTCATGCCATCGAATGGGCTGGTGCATCGCCGAACGCAAGTACGCGGAAGAGGCTTGCGACAGAGAGTTGGTCGCTTCGGACATGAACTTTGAGTCTAGCAGGGATGGGCCTGGCGTGGGTTCTGACAGCACTATGACGGTAGACCTGTGGATGAGTAAACTGTCTGTTCCCCAATTGTTCAGCCCTGCATCTTAGTTGTGATGGAGCCGCCCATGAAGAGTCAGGAAGCCCTGGCGAAAATCGTACAAGGTGTAAAGAAATTTCAGACCGAAGTCTATCCGGCGCAACGGGGGATGTTTGAGAGCCTGAAAGCCAGGCAGCAGCCCATGGTTATGTTTATTACGTGCGCAGATTCCCGCGTCGTGCCCAATCTGTTCACGCAGACTGGGCCCGGAGATATCTTCATCGAGCGTAACCCTGGAAACCTGGTACCGCAGTACGGTGAATTCGTGGGAGGCGTTTCATCCGGTGTGGAATATGGAATGCTCGTATTGAAGGTGCCGCTGGTCATCATTTGTGGACATACCGACTGCGGAGTGATGAAGAGCCTGCTGCACCCGGAGCAGGTGCACGACTTGCCGGCGGTGCAGGAATGGATGCGGCACGCCTCCGAGGCCAGGCACCGCATCATGCGCGATCATAGCGACGCTACAGAGGGGGAAAAGCTCCGGCTTATAACGGAGTACAACGTGCTGGCGCAGATCGAACATCTGAAGAGCCATCCCAGTGTGCAGTCCCGCGTCAATCGAGGAGAGGTGGAGATTCACGGCTGGGTCTATGACATTGGCGACGGGTCGATCTGGGCGGCCGAACCCGAGACTGGCAAATTTGCAAGAGTCGGAGAAGAACTCGGCCATTAGCAAACGCTTACTTGGCAACGAAGATGGCCACGCTACGGGCCTTCACCGTGTACTTCTCCTGCGACAGTAGCGGGAACTCCAGGCCCTCTTCTGCGATGTCTTGTGGCGAAGCCAGCGAGGTGTCGGCGAAGCGGAACCACTCGCGCTCGCCGATTTGCGGCAAATCGAATTCAAGATCGCCCCAATACGCATTGGCGATGAAGTGCACGTCGTCGCGCGAGCCGTCGTCATGCAATTGGGTCAGTTGCATCGCCACGGTGCGCGAGTCAGGCGACCAATCAGGCTGCATGCATTTCACGCAGTGCCACGCAATATGGAAGCCGCCTTCACCGTGAAGTTGAAAGCTGTCGCGACGCAGTAAAGGACAGCGCTTGCGAAACGCAATCATCTGCTGAAAGAAGCGCAATAGACCGGCATGGCTTTGGGTCATGCGCCAATCCAGCCAACTTATTTCATTGTCCTGGCAGTAGGCATTGTTGTTGCCTTGCTGGGTTCGCGCGATTTCGTCTCCTGCCAGAATCATGGGTACGCCATGTGAGAAGAGCAAAATCGCAGCGAGGTTCTTGCGCTGACGCTCGCGCAATTCGTTGACGGCGGGATCATCGCTGGGACCTTCGACGCCGCAGTTCCAGCTGTAATTCGCATTGCAACCGTCGGTGTTGTTGTCGCCGTTGGCGAGATTGTGCTTCTCGTTGTAGGAAACCAAGTCGTTGAGCGTGAAGCCATCGTGGCAGGTCACGAAGTTGATGCTGTGGTAAGGCTCGCGGGCGCTGGTTTCGTAAAGGTCTGGACTTCCCAATAAACGGGTGGCAAGTGCCGAGGTCATGCCTGCGTCGCCCTTTACAAATTTGCGCACATCGTCGCGAAAGATGCCATTCCACTCCGCCCACCGTCCCCAGTTAGGAAGTGTCCCGACCTGGTACAGACCGGCGGCATCCCAGGCTTCGGCGATCAGCTTGGTATTGGCGAGCACCGGATCGTAAGCCAGACTTTCCAACAACGGTGGATTCTTTAACACCCGGCCATCCATGCCCCGGCCAAGGATGGAAGCAAGATCGAAGCGAAAGCCATCTACGTGCATTTCCAGGACCCAGTAGCGCAGGCAATCGACGATGAAGTCGCGCACCACGGGGTTATTGCAGTTCACCGTGTTGCCGCAACCGGTGAAGTTCACATACTTGCCGGTGTTGGGGTCGAGTATGTAGTAGGTGGAATTATCGATACCTCGAAATGACCACGTCGGCCCGTTCTCGTCACCTTCCGCGGTATGGTTGAACACCATGTCGAGGATGACTTCGATGCCGGCTTGATGCAGAGTGCGAACCATTTGCTTAAATTCACGAATCTGCTCGCCATCGGCGCGGTTTGACGAGTAGGCCGTATTGGGCGCGCAAAATGCCGTCGGTTGATATCCCCAGAGGTTCAGCAGACGCTCGCCGGTAAACGGGTTGACGCGGTCGGTGTCGCCTTCTTCGAACTCATTGACGGGAAGGAGTTCGATCGCCGTTATTCCTAGCTGTTTGAGATAGGGAATCTTCTCGATGAGCCCGGCGTAGGTTCCGCGATGGGTCACTCCAGAAGACGGATCTTGGGTGAAGCTGCGGACGTGGGTTTCGTAGATTATGGTGTCCACCAAAGGACGGTTGAGTGGCTGATCGTTTCCCCAGTCGAAGTCGTTCTCTACTAACACACTATTGCGATAAGGCCGTTTTCCGGGGGGATATTCGCCCCATGCACCACCATTAGAGAGCACGCGCGCGTAGGGATCGAGCAAAACATGCACTGGATTAAAACGATGCACCTGTGGGTTGGGATTAGGCTGCATGTCGAAGCGAAAACCATATTGCATGCCCGAATCTAGTCCTTCTACAAAGGCGTGCCACACTTGCCCGGTGCGATTGGAGCTTGGGTCAAGCGGGAACTCAACAAAAGGATGCTCTGCTCCCGGCTGGAGCAGAACCAGCTTGCAAGATGTCGCGTGCTTGGAGAAGATGGCGAAGTTCACGCCCGTGCGGCGCAACGTTGCGCCCAAGGGAAGCGGCACGCCCCGGTGCAGGCTATAGCCGGGGACCGAAGTAGTCGAAGATGTTTGCGGTTGACTCCGGGTAAGCGGTTTGGTTGGCATGTGTGATGGCCCAAGTGGCGCGTGGGCCCTGAGGATGGATAGCAGAAAGCGGAAGGAACAGCAAGGAAAAGCAGTCAGGCTGTCGACCTAGGCCCATGTCTGCCGCCAACATCAGGGACGGTCCGATCGCGCGATTCGACAGCCTATCAACCCCGTTCCGTTCCGCGACTACTGAATGTGGATCAGTTCCACATCGAAAACCAGCATGCCGAACGGAGGCTGCTTACCTTGATACGCGAGTCTCTCCGGAATCCAAAAGCGCACTTTTTCGCCTTCGACCATCAGTTGCAAACCTTCAGTCCAGCCAGGAATCACATGGTCCAGCGGAAAAGTCGACGGCTTGCCGCGTGCGACCGAGCTGTCGAACATCTTTCCATCGGTCGACCAGCCGGTGTAGTGCACCGTGACTTCGTCGATCTTCTTGGGATGTCGAGTGCCCGTGCCCGGGGTCAACACTTTATACGCGAGACCACTAGCAGTCCGCTTTGCGTCAGCCGGAGGCCCTTTAACGTCCTCAGGGCGCGTGAGTGGGAAAGCCGATCAGGGTGACGTCGAACACCAGTGTCCCGGCTGGCCTGCCTTGCTGGCCTTTGTACGCGAGCGACTCGGGAACCCACAGACGGCGCGTTTCGCCTGGCACCATCAACTGGATGCCTTCGCTGAAGCCGGGGATCACGCGGCTAACCAGCAACGTCGAAGGCTTGCCACGAGCAACGGAGCTGTCGAACATCTTGCCATCGCTTGTCCAGCCTGTGTAGTCGACGGTGACGACATCATCTTTGGCAGGGTGGCCCTTGCCTGTACCGGGCGTAATCACTTTTGTCACCAAACCAGAGGCGGTTTTGCTGGCGTCGGCTGGTGGTGCTGCGACGTCGGAGGGAGCAGGAATTTGAGTCGCCGCCGTCTGCGCCCAAGCAGTCAGCCCTAAGAGAAAGAACAGGACGAAAGAAGAAAGAACGCGCATCAGGCTATTGTATCTTGCCCCCGATTAGCTTTCGGGCGATGCCTGCGTACAGATCAATGGCCTCTAGCAATTGTCGCTTCTCGATGTACTCCCCCTCGGTGTGTGCGACATGAATTGAGCCGGGACCGATGAGCAATGGCTTGCCCCAATTCGTCAACGCTGGAATGTCAGTGGTGAAGGCTGCGACCATGGTTTCGATTCCAGGTACCGCGCCGAGTTCCAGGTAGGGAATCTCAAGTTTGAACTCCGCTTCGGCCTTGCCGGCGGCTGCAGCTACGATCTGATCACGCAATGCTTGCGCAGGACCGACGAGGCGAAATAGCAGATGTGCGCAAGCATGATCGGGGATGACGTTGGGTGCACGGCCTCCTTCGATCAGCCCAATGTTCATGGTGCACGGACCGGCTTTAGGATTGTTGGGCAGATCGAGTTTTCGGACGCTTTCCAATGCATCGAGCAGTTTTTCAATGGCCGACTCGCCGAGCTGAGGATAGGCGGAGTGTGCCATCTTGCCGCGCGCGGTCATCTCGACGCGCAGCGTACCTTTCGACGCCAGGGCCAGCTTGTTTTCCGTAGGTTCGCCATTAATCAGGAACTTGGTACCACGCGGCTGCTGATTGGCCGTCTGCGCTCCCTGGCTGTCGCGCTCCTCGCCTACCAGGAAAAGCAGGCCGACGTGTACCCCTTCGGCTTTTAGCTTCTCTGCCGCGGCAATCTGTGCCGCAATGATGCCCTTGGCGTCACAGGAGCCCCGTCCATAAATGCGGTCGCCGGTTTCGGAAGAAGGGATGTGCGGCGGGACGGTATCCATGTGTGTGGAGAGCGCCAATTCAGGTCGTGAATGACCAGGTTGTTTTGCCCACACATTGAAGCGCTCCGCCTCGACCGGCATGCGTTCCACTTCGTAACCGAGATACTCGAGTTCGGCAGCCAGGGCGTTTCCCACCGCGGCTTCTTGCCCGGTGGTCGATTCAATGTCAATCAGCTTGCGCGTCAGGGCAAAAACATCCATCTCAGAAGGATAGCCCATGGCAGCGACTCACTGTGTGAGTGTAGGCCTCAATTGCCTTGAGTGGGCCAGCTTGAACGGATGCTCGAAGCTTAGGTACAAAAGCAACCCCTTATCGCCAGCACTGGGGCCGACCCCGACAGGGAATCCAATCCCAGGAACAATCTGCAGGCCGCTCTTGAAGTTGTAAGCCCAGCGTATGCCAGGGCTGACATATAGGTCGTGCCGCTGGTTGGTTTTTCCGGGAGCCATAACTTCAGCGTTAGACGTCCACAAGGTCTCGAGCAGGGCATTGAACCGTGGCTTAATGAGCCACACGACCGACTGGCCGAGGTTCGTGCTAACCGCCTGCGCTTTCTGTTGACGCTCGTTTCGAGCTTGAGGCACCCAGGTTACTCCGGCGTTCCAATGGGTCACGATGTAGCGATTGAGCACGAGACTGACGGGAAGCTCAGTTTGAATTCCAGCGCCGCCAATGCCACGGCCCTCAACCTGACTGCCCGTCGGCAATAAAAGGGAGATGCGTGGGGCGATGGCAACACGGGTTTCGCCGGTGCCTAGCAATTGATAGCGATAGTTAATGAAGGTGTCACCCCATCCCACGCCGGAGGAAGGAATGTCTCCAGCATGGGTGGCGGCAACTGTGACGCTCAGTTGGTGCTTCAGCGAGCGTAGCGGCCATTCATCGGTTTGGGCGAAGGCCCAGTCACCGGTGGAGAGCTTCTGAAAGTAACTGATGTGCTGAATGACGCCGTCTTCCTGGTTGTAGGCTTCCTCGATGAGAAAGCTATTGTCCTGAATGGGAGGCGGAGCGGGAGCCTGGTCGCTATCGGTGACCGACACCGGCGGCAAAGGTGCAACCGCGTTGGAAACGCTGGCAGCGGTGCCGGCAAAGGCGCAACCGGACCAAGTAAGGAGAAGTAGCGAGAGGATGTGCGTTTTGAAGGAGGTCATGAGTGCTGCCCTGACTACTTGAAATTGAAATTCATTTTCAAGTTACTTTGTAGGGTAAGGCGGGGGCGGGCACCCCGCCGTGACGCAGCTCACAGGCCTGCGTGATGCGGGAAACTCAGACGAGGGTGGCAAAACAATCGCAGTGAACGCCCCTGGGGTGGGCATACGGACCAGCTGGTACTGCATCCAACCGGGCCGGAGGACTAATGCGTCCCTTAGCTTGGATCGGAATTATCGTGCTAGTCTTGGGAATCCTCTCGTTCATCATGCCTTATTCCACTAGCCATACTCGCGGCGTCAAGGTCGGAGATGCTTCCATGGGCATCACAACCCACCGCGAGGAAAAGCTATCGCCGGCCATTGGTGGGATCCTTTGCGCCGCCGGAGTGGTGTTGCTTATCGCCGGCTCGCGTAAAGTCGTCGCTTGATAAGTTAGAACAGTTTGAGGACTGGCTGCGCCCGCGCAAGAAAGACACAAGCGCGTGGGTGGCGGCGGTGGCTTGTCCTACAGGGCACCTTCCTATCTGCAGATCCCCGGTCAGGGGCGCAGTTTTTTCTTTGAAATAGGAAGGGTGGGCTATATCCTCTATCGGAATTTACCCTCCAGGAAAAGAGGCTTCTGAAAAATGTCCGTCCTTCGTCGGATAGGTCTCGGGACAGCTGTGGTCATCCTTGTTGGTTCTCCGCTACTGCACGCCCTGACGCAACGTGATGACAGCGCCGGTGCAGCGGCCGGCTGCTTCGCATGCAGTAGCTTCGTCGTGTTCTTGATTGTCGCGATGATCGTGCTCAACATCGCGTTACTGGTGTGGGTTGCGCGTGATGCTAAGGCCCGCGGCATGGATAGCGCGATACTCTGGATGCTACTGGTTATGTTCACCGGAGTGATTGGACTGGTGATCTACCTCTTCGCGAGACCACAAGGGAACATGGTGCAATGCCCAAACTGTCACAACAAGAGGCTACAAGCGAGCGTAAGGTGCCCGCACTGTGGCATTGGCGTCTAAGAGCACTTCTTATAGCAATCGCGCTGGGGGCTGTGCTTTTCTGCCGGGATGCATTGCGCCCTCCAGAGAAGCAGATAAGTTCGCGTGTTTGCGTCGACCTGGTGCATGTTTATCAGGAACATGGCCGTCCGCTCACGAGCAAATTTATCCGCTGCCGCTATCGGCCCACTTGTTCGGAGTACTCAGTGCAGGCTTTTCAGAAGTTCGGCTTCCTGCGCGGGCTTCTACTTAGCGCGAGGCGTGTCAGTTCCTGCCGGACGCGGGTTCCGATGGGCACCTATGATCCGATTCCGTGATTAGTTACAGCAGTGCACTGCTGCGATTGGCGTCAACCGTTATCTTGGGATTCCCATCCGCGAAGACTCACCTGGCGGGTGTTCCAGTGCTGGCTTTGGCTTGTCTGGGCACTTCCCGGATGGTGTATCCGCTCGTACGGGTAGTGCGGGACTTCAGGACCGCGTACGGGGCAAGAAGAAAAATCGCTTAAGTACGATGTTTGGCTGAGGCGGAACGCGGCGCTGAAGAATCCGTACGAAACCTCTGCCGTCCGCTAAAGCGCACTCGAGATTTCCCGCTGCTGCTTTCCCACTGCTGAAAGCAGTGGGCTCTCACCTGTCGCCGCAGGGCGGCTGGTTAATACTTTGTTCCACCGGTTGGCCGACTAGCAGAGTTTCGTAACAGACTCTGAAGCGCCGCACTACCCGTGCAAATCGGATACATCTGTTAAGCAACCGCTATAGGTGGTCACAGGTTGCCTGGTTTATTAGGAGACACCTGCATCAGAACCGGCCTTAATGAGACATCTCGCGCCAACCCCAGCCCATCTGAGTTAGAAGTTCCAAACAGGAGGCAATATGTCAGACCAGCTCAACAAGCAGCAGAATCAGGGAACTCAGCAGGACGATTGGAAGAAGAACAATCCGAACCAGCAGGGCGGACAGCAGGGTGGCCAAAGCGGGCAGCAGAGTGGCGAAAGCGGCCAGCAAAAGACCCCTCAGTCTGATCGCGATCAGTTCAACAAGGACCAGCAGAAGAAACAGGCTTAACCAGGCGATTTGCTGGACGGCGACTCACGGGGTGCCCAAATAGTTGAACCTGGCTAGTTGGGACAATAGGTGCAAATCCTCACGGCTTCGAACAGCCTCTGACCGGCCTTCGAAGCCGTTTGGTCTTACTCAGAATGTGAGATGCCTTTGGCAAACAATAAATGAGGCGCCCGCTATTCAGGCGCCCCGTTGAGATAAAGCAGCAAAGATAACCTTTGCGCCACCTTTTACTTCAGTTTTCTGCGGACCATTCCACCGACCGTCAACAACCCGGTACCCAGCAATAACAGGCTGCTCGGCTCCGGTGTCGTTCCAGTGCCGCTCTGCGACACGGAAACGTTGTCGAGGGCGATGTATGCTGGATCATCGCGGAACGAAAACTGGATTGTGTCGCTGCCAGTTCCCGTCTCCGTGAAGGTGAATTGGCTCCAGTTCGCGCCGGTGTTGGGATCGCTGAAGCTGAGTACGGGGACGCCATCCCAGGTAGCGCTGAAGTCGCTGGGGTCGTCGCCCACCGAGGCCAGCCAGAAGCTGAAGGTGTAGTGCGCACCTGCGGTTGTGGCGAACGTCTGGCTCAGGGTGCCATCGCTGCCTACGGGACCCATGACAGTGTAGAAGCCATCCATGTCCTGACCGCCAGCGTAAACATAAAATGGACCACTTACCACTTCTGTATCTTCGAAATTGCCGCCTTCCGTCCAGCCAGTGAAATCGCCACTCTGGAAACTGCCGTTATTCAGAAGGTTGGGGCTAGCAAAGGCCGTTGGTGCTCCCACCAGTAAGACCAGTACGAGAGCGGAGACGGCCACGAGGGCTTTTTGTCGCATGTTTCCTCCGGGGCTGAGTTTGGCACTACTGCCAGAATCCCAGGAGCTACGATGCAATTCGAGCTCCATTTCAGGGCCATTATTTTCTTACAGTTAGCAGTCGTCTATTACACGAAAGTTGCAGAGTGTTGCGCATCTCAGTGAAACAGAGCGGTCTATGGGATTGTTGGGCAACGAAGCGGGCGAGTGACCAAAACGGGCATTGTTGGGATTCGCTATAGCGGTTCCTCAACAGGCGGAGCCGATCTGGACGGGTAGTGCGGCGCTTCGCGCTGCGTCCGCCTCAGTCAAACACCCCTAAACGATTTTTCCTGTCGCCCTATACGCGGGCCTGAAGAGGCTGTGTCGCAACCAGTGCCGCCGCTCCGCGGCTCGATTATTTTCCCACTTACCGCGGGCTTACGCCCGCGGCTAACACAAATATCGCCGCTGCGCGGCTGGATGCGTGCCTTCTGCTAGCTTGTTCCACCACGGAATCGCATGCGGGGTCGCGACACAGTCTCTGAAGGCCCGCACTACCCGTATCAGCGGATACACCAATCCGAGAAGTGGTCTAGCCTGCTGCCCTGCCGAACTTGTGGATCTGCGAATCTCGCTTGATTGAAGCAGGAACCAAGGCTTCGGCTTTTTTGTTGGTACTCCGCCCACGCTGTGGTACATTCCGGCCCGGCGATCTACGACTGTCTAAAACCGCCTAGCTGCTTTTCAAAAGAGGACATACATGATGAGCAAAGCAATGCTGTATTTCTTGAATCGGGTTACTGCCGGCAAGAGCCTTATGGCATTCCTGATGTTGGGCCTCGCCATTCTCTATCTCTCGACAGGCTGCACCGCGCAGGAGGCGGGGCAGGTTAAGTTCGTCAATTCCTGCAAATATAGTCTGACCTTCAATTCCACTGGCCCGCAGCTAGGTACGTTGGCCGCCGGTGGGCAAAAGGTGGTCGCGATTTCGTCCTTCAACCAAGGCGGACAGAACCGAATCATCGTTTACCCTAACCTCACCGACGGCCAATGCCCGGATTGCGATGGTTGGACAGACTTGGGCGGACCTCCGGGAACGAAGCAACGCGAAGGCTGGATGTGGGAGGGCAACGATGCGAAGTACGCAGCCTACTGCAATCCGAGTCTCAGCGGACGCGGGATATGTGTGCAGCAGCATAACTGCTGCGGCGCAGGCATGGTCCAGGATGGGACTTTCGGCACGCATTTTGAGTTCACCCCCAAAGGGACGCCGACGAACGACTTCGTTAATTTGAGTACGAACTATGGTTCGGGACCGCACTCGCCGCCCAATCTCTGTCCCAAGGGTGGCCCTGACGACTGTGTGGACAAAGCAGCCGTCATCTTTTACAACGTGCCGATCGAATGGACAACCAACCAGAATTGTTCGTTCACCACCAAGGGGACACAGGTAAAAGGTGGGAAGTGTATCGCGGCGAATTGTGCAGATGCTTATCAGCACCCGACCGACGACAAGCAGGTGGCCTGTCCGGTAAATGCAAGCCGCGGCTACGTTGTGACCTATTGTCCGTCCGGATCGAACATGCCGAATCCTAAGTAGTAGCAAGCTGGACGCGGCGCGGAAGCGGCTGTTACGAAACCTCTGCCGTCCGCTGAAGCAGACTCGGGATTTCCCACCTACGCCTTCCCACACCTGAAAGGTGTGGGCTATCATCTGCCGCCGCGGGGCGGCTGGTTAGTACTTTGTTCCACCAGTTGGCCGACTGTCAGAGTTTCGTAACAGCCGCTGAAGCACCGCTCCGCCGATCTCCGCTCGGCTATGCTGATTCGAAACACTTGCCAGCTCTCCCGGATGCTCGAGCCTACTTCACGCCCAAAATTTCCACACTGGAAGTGATGGCGAACGCGGGAATGAGCGAGCGATAGACGGGGCAGCGTTGCGCATACACCCCATGTACACGCTCCACGGTGTCACGCACCACGGAGGGGTCGTCGGCGCGGAGATGATGGGTCACATGCACGCGCTTGATGATCAGCACACCGCCTTCATCCTCGACTTCACCGCGAACCTCGCAGCTGAGGCGGCCATTCTTGGCGTCGATTTGGCGCGCATCCAGCGCGCCGGCAAAGGTGCCCAGCATTCAACCGCCCAGGGCGGCGACCACGTAGTCGATGGTAGCCGCATGAGGCTCGGGCAGGCGGGCCTCGTCGATGCCGTAGTGTTTGGCGATACCGCCATGAACGCTAAACATGACAGGCTGAGGTTCGCCGGGTAGCCAGGCACGGCGCAGCGGGCCCTTGATGCGCTCGATGCGCACGTTCGATGTGTAGACGACTTCAGGCATGGATGCCTCCAGATGTAGAGTCATTCTACCCGGCTGGCGGAAACGATGGGTTCGATGGCTGAGCGGAGTTCCTCCCGCAGGAATGACAAGGCCATCGCGGACAGAATTGCTGGCTGAGTCACACGGTCCATGCGACCCAGCCAGTAAGGATGGCTTCGTTTACTTCTTCCCTTTCTTGGCCGGGCGCGCAGGAGACTTCGCGGGATTGGCCGCACGATGTCCGCGAACCGACACGGTGTGGGCCTTGTGCGTGGCAGGCGCAACCGGTGCGGATGCAGGCGCGCCCGCTCCGGCGGTGGCGGCGGTCCTAGTAGTGGTTGTGGTTGTGCTGGACGATGATGCTCCTCCAGCAGCCGCTGCGACAACCGGCGCTGCAGCTTCGGAGACTTCTCCCAGCCAGAACTGAATTTCCGCCAGCGAATCACCCTGGAGGTAGGTAGTCTGCCACTGGTCGTTATCCACCAATCCGTGCCACATCGAAGGACTCTGCTGATTAGTGGCGACATAGTGGTTCCAGCGATAAGTCTGGAAGATGGCAATGATGTTGATGGCGAACGCCGCCGCCAGGGGAGCATTACCTTCCACGATTGCCAGGTTGTCGTCATTCTCGCTGGAGGCTTTGTACCCGAGATTGTGCGAGCCGGTCATCACCACCGGGTTGTCGCCGAAGGGATCGAGCACGATGACCTTGCTGTGAATGTTCACCATGCTGGCGCCAAGCAGTTCTTGCTCCCATGAAGCGAACTGCTTCTTGATGTTTGCGGGCACCAGACACATCCTGAGGAAGGCGCTGCGGCGGCTCGATACCGTTGCTAAACAAGGCAACCGGAGTAGGTGTTGGGACGGTGGGATCCATGGTTGGGTTGGGGGGCTTCACGCCTTGCGCGGGCGCTTCGGTCAAGCTAGCGATTTCCTGGTTGACCACGCCCTTAATGTAAAGATTGGGATTGTAGTAGGCGTTGTTGACGCTGTTGTGACGGTTGAGAATGTTTTGCAGCAGCGTCCATTTTTCCGGTACGTTGTCAGGTTCGAACGTGCCGGGATTGAAGAACAGGAACAGAATGCCTTGCTTGGCCGCACTGATCAGCTTGCGCGCGTAGTCAAGGTCCTGTGCGGCTTGGGTGGGAACAAACCAGGGTGTGATCTTGCAGCCATCCACCTGATAACTGGTGGAGGTGGAATTCCCGGCGGCCAAAGTTGGCGGATAGCCATTTCCCGCAGTGTGATAGCGGTTCCAGGCGTCAAGGTAGTCCTGTGCCACGCCTGCGTCCTCAATAATCAAACCGTTGTTGGCCTGAGTGCAAAGGCCACTGCAGGTCCAGTTGGTGCTGCCGGTCAGTACCTTCTGCGGTTTACCAGTGGAGTCGCAGAAGACCACGAACTTGTTGTGCGCGAAGTGGGGCGATCCCACGATGCGGTCAAACACTCGAATTTGCGGCTTCAGTTGCGCCCGCACGGCCTTATTCTCGTCATTGTCTGGTGGTTTGAAGGCGCCATTACCCAAAAGCAGATTGCAATTCTGGCCGAGGGCCACCATAGCGGCAATCAGTTCGGGATCGTTCAGTTCGTAGAGCGCGGCGTAAATGCTGCCGTTGGTGGCTTTGGCTTCCTGCAGTAGCTGTAGGATGGCTGGACGAAGCAGGCCGCTGAGCCCGTTGCGCAACGCATCTCCCGGCTTCTGCACGATGGCAGAAATCTTCTGGCCTTTGTAGGCCGGATTCGCCAGAGCGCGCGAGACCCACTGCGAGGCGACTATCCCTTTGTTGAAGTAGGAAGAGATATGGGGAGTGCTCTGGCCGGTGATTGTCATAGGAGGCGTGGTTGGACTGGCAAGGTCATTGGCCAATGCCAGGTTATTGCTGCTGTCGCGAACCACCGGAATCACCGTGTACTGCACCACATCGCCAGGCTGAACGGAATAGTCCCACCACAGATATCGCTGCACGGGAAACTTCCACGGATTATTAGGATCGAGTGTATCGGTCGGCGAAAAGCCGACAAACCCGTGACAGTAGTTGGTTACCTGCGCGCCGGCGCGGGTGCGCTTACTCTGAATGGTGAAACCGCGGCAACCTGGGATCGGCTTGCTGTCGCTGGGAAGCCACACGATGCAGGTGTGATCGCCGTTGTCGTAAATCTTGACATCTAGGCTCATGGGAAATCTCCTTTCGGGGGGTGGCCAAATAATCAGGGTTACCCATCGTAGGCGGAATTGTGGCGAATGCGCGGATGTTATGTCAGGTCTTAGCGAGGGTCAAGAAGTTTCGTTGTGAATTCGCGGTTAGGCGTGCCAGGCTAAGTGTGTAGGGACATCACTATCCGGAGTGGCTTCGCAGAGGCATGCGAGCGGCGACGCGCCCGGTCGCACCCTGAAATCAGAATGCGACCGAGAAGGATGAAGTTCTACTGCAAGAGTCCAAACTCCGCCACACCGTTTTGCGTTCCAACAAATACCTTGCCGTTAACAATCATCGGTGTGATGAACTTGTTACCCGCGCCAAACTGATCGCGCGACCCGGCCTGGTTACTGTTGTACAACTCATGCGAAAGATTGGTGGCATCGTAGGCATGGAGTACAGCAGGGCTTGTATTCTCGACGGCCCAAACAATTCCATTCGAGGTTCCATTGGAGGACACGCTTGGCGTAGTTCCGGGAAAAGTAAATGATGTCGCCGTTTGTGCGGTCGGAGAGGTAGACAACTTCGCATTCACAATGCTGAATGCTTTCAGCGGGCTTCCAACCGATCCGTAATACACCGTATTGTTGAAGTAAGCTGGCATTGCCCACACACCACCAGGGAGCACCCCATCGATCTCCTGATAGATCGCACTGTCATCGTTGGGATTAAATTTCCCCATGTTGTCGCGATTGACCACGTAAATGTTACTGTCTTTTCCTGCCCCAACTGCCAAGTGGTGTACCTGCCCGCCGCTGTCCATGAGATCGGGCAAGACCATGGCCCCGCCAGAGCCTAGGTCCTCATCGCGGTCTGATTCCTGCACGGTGTTATGCATGGTGAAGTAATCGCCGACGGCAAGCTGGCCACTGACGGTAACCTTCATGAACGCATTGCCATAGTCCCCATTAATGGGAAACCCTTGTGAGGTGAGGGTCGTATCGAAAGTGCCATTGCCGTCGAGGAAATAGAGTGCCTGGTTATCACCAGCCAATCCAGCACCCGCCATCCAGATGGCGCCCTCATTGCCATTGGGGGTGACGTCGAGGACCGAAGTCTGGGCCAGGGTCTGCGAATTGTAGGCCATGACCCAGCCGGTATAGGGACGCTCGTCGCAATGGGAGGTGAAGGCAATGTAGATGGTTCCACCCAACTCCAGGAGTCCGGCACGTTCCGCATATTGTCCGGGAGCGAAGATAACCTGGCCACCCTGGCTGCCGTCGCCCATACCCGGATAGGTTCCCGTGATCTCCTTAGGGCCGCCGAAGAGCTCCGCTCCGGTTTTGAGGTCGAGAGCGTGCAGGCGCTGATGATAGTGGCCGGAAGAATCCTTGGACATGGCGACAAAGTAGATGGCGCCGAATTGTCCACGCTGGCGGTCTATCACCGGAGTGTCCGTAATTCCAATTTCCGGCGAAATCTGGCTGCAGCCATGAGGATCGCTCGTGGTTTCACCCGCCGGGATCGCCGAAACCTTCCAGGTTTGCGTTCCAGCATCGGCGTCGAAGTTGTAAATGCTCCCATGCTCGGTGACTACGAACAGTGTGTTTTGCACGCGCGTTGTCCCGGGCAGTTTGTATACGTATAGCGGCTGCGCGTCCACCTTGCCGTCGACGGAGAAGAAATTGACTTTACCGAAGGACGTGGAGTTTACATTGGAGGTGGTAAGAGTGGTCTCGAGCAGGTTGGCACCCTGGCGAGACTGATTGTAGTGATAAGTAACCACATCGGCCGGGTACCCTACAAATGGAGGACCAAGCTGGACGTCTTGACTATCGGTTTGGGCTGAGGCAGACGGAGCAGCATCGTGACTTGGAGATTTGGCTGGAGAGGCGGCTTCAACCTGACCGCTAAGCATCAACAGGCCTGGGAGAAGCAAGGATAACAAAGTAGATTTCAGCTGGTTGCTCATTTCAATCACCCCGCGAGTGGACTTCTAGCTTCGATGGTAGATGAAATTGCCTCTTGGAAAGTTGTGTGAATTTCGTAGAAAAGCGCTATTGAGTGGGGCGCTTTAGTGCTGTTCGGAGGTGGGGTGCCTATATGCGGCAAACTTGGCGCCTAACGAATAGCCGATGCAGCAGAGCGTAGGCAGCGTATAGAAAGGCCAGGCCAATCCTTCGTCACACCCCGAGCGGATGTCGAATAGGAACTCGCGCACGAAGTAGTTCGATCGGGACAAGTTGCAACTCTGACCGGCGTAGCTTGCCAGATCGGGCAGGACGATGAGCAGCCACAGCGCAACAGCGGGAATCCAAATCCAGCGCGCGACCGAATGATGAAACTTGCGGGCGACGAGATAACCCAAGCCGAACGCCGGTAGTAACGTGGTCAGATCCTGAACATAGGCTGCAACATTGGACGATAAGACGCGGAAAAGCAGGAGGCTGATGGGAGCGGCCAACAAGGATCCGGCAATGGCTGCAAGCAGCAGGTTTGGCACAAATGCCAGAGCTTTCAGCAATCCGTGGAGAGCGTGCGTAGTCCCGCTCCCGCGCTCGGTTTTGATTGGGCTGGCGGGCATTGCGGAAAGGGTAGTGCAAAGTGGGGAAGTTGGCTATTCCGAATTAATCAGCTCCCGCGGTGGCGCGAGTGCCCTTATCGAGCCTGCGTGGCCGGAACGACTCGCTGCGGAAGCTCTGGTTCTCCATCCAGTTGTCGAGAACGCTCTTTTTGAACTTCCAGCGGTTGCCAAGTTTGAATGCCGGGATCATTTCCTCAGACACGTATTTGTAGAGGGTATCGGGAGAAACTCCCAAGTATTGCGATGCCTGACGTATGTTCATCACTTCACGTGCGTGGGCCAGCATGGCTCCTCCCTGGGTTTTGGCGATGGCGGACTGGCTGGCCGATGCCTGCGACACTGCCGGCTTGCTTTTGCCGTTTTTTTCGTGGCTCCTAATGATGAGTTCTCCCGCCCGGTTTGAAGCCTGGTTCGCTGGTTCTCACGTTCGCCAATTCTTCGCCTTGCAGCATACTGGCAAGACCTTCTCTACGCAAGTCATTGTAGGGTCCTCATTGATGTTTCACCATACGCGCGCTGTTGACCGCCGCGATACCCCGAGTGGTGGGAACGCCAATAGCGGAGGGGGAACAGGGCGAATCTCCTATTGCTTTCAGTCGCCTATAGAGGGAGGTCCAACCTGGCAATGACTGCCTTACAGGCGGTTCTTCGATGAGTGCCGACGGATGCCACCCCCTTCGTTGTTCTCCCATCCGATCTCAAAAAGCCCTATCATTTAGGATGTTCTCGGCTAAAGGAGGCACCGTGGTCTGTGGCACTTGTGGATTTGAGAACCAGGTCGGCAACCGCTTCTGCGGGATGTGTGGCACTCCGCTACCTCATCGGCCGCTGACCACGCCAGGCGCGCAGAGCACGGCGGTCCTTACCCGTCCTCTGGTTGAAAACTCGCGGCCAGCGGGCACTCCTAATGCGTCAACTGCTGCGAGCCCCGAGGTTGATGATCGCTCGCACCTGACGGAGCAGAGCGAGGTGTTGGAGAATCCGTCTGACGGCCGCGCAATCTCCCAGGACAGAACCTCACAACGACTAAAGCCGACGCCCACGCAGTTCGACCTGGTGCCGGAAATTCCGTTGGCCGAGTACGTTCAAAAGTTCCGCTACATTCCACCCACGAATCCGGAAGAAGTCACCATGCGGTGCGACGCCCCGGTGCAGGAGCCTGAGGCTTCCACGTCCTCAGATACTTCCCTCATCGCGCCGACAGAGACGGCCGTTGCCTCGGCAGAAACGCCGCCTCCTGCTTCAACGGACGACGTGCGTGAGCGACTGGGGTTGGAAGTCGATAGCACATCGGAAGAGCGAAAAGACCGCCCGCGCTTTCTGGATTTCAACGAGCCCGCAGGATCGCCGAACCCCGAGCCCGCTCCCGCAGCTATCAGCGGACCATCTTTCCTGGGGCTGAGCGATGCACCGGAGCCGGCAGGCGCGACTGGCGACGAGGTGGATGCCCGACAGCCCGCGCGGGGAAGATGGAGGATTGGCCTGGTCGCAGCCGTTCTCCTGGTGGTTGGCGTTCTCGGAGTTCTGGAGTGGCGGGCGCAAGTCCACCAGACGAACAATGGCCCAATCGAAATCGTCAAGATGAAGATGCGAGATCTGGCTCGCAACAAGCCAGCGGAGACCACAACTCCTGCAGCCTCGTCCTCGGTTAACGCTGATTCCACTGCGAAGCCTGAGATGCAAGTCGACCCAGCCTCGACTGCGCAAAACCAAGCTCCTAATCCGAGCGCTACGACCGCCAGTAATGCAACCAATGGACCGACAGGTCCTAATGCCAGTACTGGAACGGGGACGCCGGCAAATTCCGCGAACAGTGTACCGTCGTCAGGAAGTACGCCGGCGGGCCAGGTCGCGGCTGGGCCGCCGCAAAATTCGGCGGTGAAACCCGCACAGGCTCCAGTGGCGCCGAATCCAAATACCGAGAAACCTTCAGCCCGGAGCGACAATGCATCGCAATCGGCGAGGTCGTCTCCTGCGCCATCGGGCGACAAGGGCACATCGGCGTCTCAGCCTGCAAACCCCAGCGGGGAAGTCGTTGCCAAGAAGGCGGCTCCGGGGGCTGACGAGATCGCCAAGGCCAATAACGCCAGCGACTCGGCAGCCGAAGCGGCTTGGCTGTGGAAGGCGACCGCCAAAGGAAATCCCGACGCGCCGGTACGACTCGCCGATATGTACGCCAAAGGCGACGGCGTGCCGCGCAGTTGCGAACAGGCGTTGGTGCTGTTGAAGACTGCGGCCACCAAGCAAAACGCTGTGGCCCGCAACCGGCTGGCTTCTATGTATGGCTCCGGAACTTGCGTGCCACGCGATCGGGTGGAAGCCTATCGCTGGCTAAGTTCGGCATTAGACGCCAATCCTAACAGCGACTGGGCACGGCAGAACCGTGATTTGCTGTGGCGCCAGATGACGCCCGAAGAACGCGGCTCGATCCAACCGCCGCACTGATCTGCGAAGTGCTGGACTTCGCTGGTCCGTCGGCGTTTCCAAGCTGGACTGAGGCGCATCATTCTGGCTTCACAAAGCTCTATAATGGCTCATGCGAGGCAAGGCATCTCGCCCGAGTTTGAAACCACGCGTCACTCTCTTGCATCAATCGACAACTGGAGGAAAGATCAGCATGGCACACGAAGTTCCTGCGCTGCCTTACGACTATTCTGCACTTGAACCCTATATCGACACACAAACGATGCATCTGCATCACGACAAACATCATGTCGCCTACGTGACCAACCTGAATGCCGCCTTGGAAAAAGCTCCGGAGCTGCAAAAGTTAAGCGTCGAAGAGTTGGTCAAAGGCCTGGAGAACGTTCCAGAGGCGATTCGGAACGCCGTGCGCAACAATGCAGGCGGGCATGTGAACCACACCATGTTTTGGACGATTATGGGTCCGAACGCCGGCGGCGAACCAAGCGGCGCTATCGCCAACGCCATTAAGGAAACCTTCGGGGATTTCAATAGTTTTAAGGAGAAGTTCAACGATGCCGGAGTCAAGCAGTTCGGTAGCGGCTGGACGTGGCTGGTGCGCGACCGGGGCGGAAAATTGCATGTTATGGCAACGCCTAATCAGGATAGCCCTCTTAGCCAGGATTTCTCTCCTATCATGGGCAACGATGTTTGGGAGCATGCTTATTACTTGAAGTATCAGAACCGCCGCGCCGACTACCTGAAAGAATGGTGGAACGTGGTGAACTGGGCGGAAGTCAACAAGCGATTCCAGAATAGCCAGAAATAGAAGTGAAGTTTGGAGCGATATCGAGAGGGTGCGTATACCGCACCCTTTTGTCGTCCCAGGGATATTCCTAGCTTAACTTTTCGTTGACATCCGACATCGCCTTACGGCAGACTCTTGCTCGACCTGACGTTGATTATCTTCAGCGTTAAAATCACCAGAACTGAGTGTTTACGCTTCACGACAGGTGGGGCATAACCGCGAAGTGTCGCACGGCCGGATTGGTGAAACTTGGAGTAACAGATGGAGAGGCGAATGAAACATTGGATCGTGATAACGATGATGGCGGGACTACTAGCGGCGACGGGAAACACCATCGCCGCCGCCGCAGGCAAAAGCGACTCCAAGCAGATCGCGCACGGCGAATACCTGGTGAAGGCCATCGGCCAGTGTGGCGATTGCCATACTCCGATGAACGAGAAGGGCGAGTTCATCGCAGGCAAAGTGGCTGCAAGGTAAAAAGCTGGAATTCGCGCCGACGGTGCCGATGCCAGTCTGGGCCGACACCTCGCCCAACATCGCAGGACTGCCGGGATGGGACCACGAGAAAGCCGTTCAATTTTTCATGACAGGGCTGGCTCCTAATGGACAACCTGCGCGGCCACCCATGCCGCAGTACAAGATGAATCGTGCCGACGCTGAGGCGGTAGTGGCGTACCTGGAATCGCTGAAGTAGCGCGCTCTCTTAGATGATCTCTCGCACCAGCCAGCGAGCATAGGCAGCCGCTGGTCTGCGGTCATGGTCAAAGTGAATTGTAAGCTGGTGCCCCATCAGCTGTAATGGAATCCATTACAGTGTAATATTTTGGTATGGCTGCTACGGCAAGGAAATCGAAGGTCTACACGATCAGCCTCCCGCCCGAACTTGCACGAAAGGCTGAGGCGCTGGCGCAGAGGGACAGCCGCACTATGAGCGAACTGTTCCGGGAAGCCTTTCGCACCTATTCCGCGCAGCAGGCGCGGCGGACACTGGATGAGTTGGGCGGGTATGCGGCTGGCCGCAATCCGAAGGGCTACACCGAGGCCGATGTTCCCCGGCTCATTAAAGAAGTGCGTGCCGGGAAGCCGCGCCGCAGGGTGCGGTCTAACGGGTGATCGTCGTCATCGACACAAACGTCTGGTTCCCTGATCACGACCCAAGCAATCGGCGGTTCTGGACCGTCTGACAGGTAAGCAGCTGCCTTTTTCTGAAGCGCGAGACAAGCCCTGCACATCCTAAATTGGTAAGGAGAAAATTCCATGAAGATTACAGTTACCACTCCTACGGGCCACATCGGCAGCAAACTCGCCAACATACTTCTTGACCGCAAGTCGGATGTCACGCTGATAGCCCGACATCCCGAAAAAGTGAAAGATCTAGCCAGCCGCGGTGCAAAGGTCATCGCCGGTGAGCACAGCGATCCCGCGGTTGTTGAGCAGGCGGTGCGTGGCGCCGACGCGCTGTTCTGGCTGACGCCTGCGGAGATGACCTCGCACGATCCGTTGGGCGCGGCCCGCCGCATGGCCGAGGCGGGAGCCAGAGTTATCCGCATGCATCCGGAGCTGCATGTGGTTCATCTCTCGAGTGCAGGAGCATTCCTGCCGAGTGGCACAGGGCCGATTGTTGGACACTACGAGACGGAAGAGAAGTTCCGCGCGGCCGGGAAGAACATCGTCTCGCTGCGCCCAAACGAGTTCATGGAGAACGTGTTTTTCTCGCTGCCGACGATCATCGGACAAGACAGCATCTACACTTCGCTCCCGGGATCCGTGAAAGCGCCGATCATTGCCACGCAGGACATCGCTGAGGTTGCCGCTGAGTTTCTGCTCAAACCGATCGACGGCCATCACGTGGTCGATATCGTAGGCCCGCAGGAGATTTCGTTGGACGAGTGGGCTCGCATCGCCGGACAGGCCATCGGCAGACAAATTCATGTGGTCACCATCCCGGGCGACAAGTTGAAGGCCGCAATGGGCCAGAGCGGAATGTCGCCGGAGATGGCAGCGCTGCTGGTTGAGATGGAAGAGGCAATCCCCAAAATCCAGCAATTCAAAGGCGACCAAAAACGCACCGGCAAAGTTACAATCTCGCAATTTGCCCGGGAGGTGTTCGCCCCCGCATATAAGAGAGCCGTGCAATCGGCGGCGTAGTCAGCCTGGTGCCCCAGGGCCTGCCCCGAGCCCGCCCTGAGCGCAGTCGAAGGGGTTCGCGTCCATCGTTCGGACGCTAACCCTTCGGCAGGCTCAGGGCAGGCTCTGGGGTTGCGAAGTTCGTAGCGCATTGATCCCAGGTTAGATGGAATGAGACGGCTGGTCTCGCGGAACAGCTAAGCTGTCCGCACGCACTCGAGGGTGCACAAGGAGACCAGCCAATGAAGAAGCCTAGCAAAGCCACAAGCAGGACGGAAAAGCCAGCCCTGACCATAGGTCTGGACATCGGCGACAAATTCAGCCGTTATTGCGTGTTGAACGGCGAGGGAGAAGTAATCGAGGAAAGCCGGGTGAAGACCGAAGCCAGCGCCTTGCGGCGGCATTTCGAGGGCCAGCCGCGAATGCGGATCGCCATGGAGTGCGGCACCCATTCGCCCTGGATCAACCGTTTGCTGCAAGAGCTGGGGCATGAGGCGCTGGTGGCGAGCGCCCGCAAGATCGAGGCGATTACCGGCAGCGAATCGAAGAACGACCGCAATGATGCCGAGCAGCTGGCCCGCCTGGCCCATTTCGACCCGCGCCTGTTGTTTGCGGTGCACCATCGCAGCGCCGAGCGGCAGCGAGATCTAATGTTAATCCAGGCGCGGGCTACGCTGGTACGGGCCCGGACGATGATTATCAACACCGCGCGTGGTCTGGTCAAAAGCAGTGGGCAGCGGCTGCCGAACTGCAGCAGCGCCAGCTTCGCCGACAAGGTGAAACCTAGGCTGCCAGCGCAGCTGGCCGAGCTGCTCGGTCCCCTGCTGGAGCAAGCCGCCGCTTTGAGCGCGCAGATTGCCCGCATGGATCAACAAGTGAAAGGGTTGGTGAAGCAGCATCCCGAGATTCGCACGCTGCGCAGCGTGCCCGGGGTGGGGCCGCTGGTGGCGGCCACGTATGTGCTCAGTTTGGATGGGCCGCACGCCGTCGCCCATAGCCGCTCGGCGGGAGCCTACTTGGGATTGCGTCCCCGGCAGCATCAGTCGGGCGATTACAATCCGCAGTGCCGGATCACCAAGACCGGCAACCGCTATCTGCGTTCGTTGCTGCTGCAGTCGGCGCATTACATTCTGGGCCGCTTCGGACCGGATTCGGCGCTGCGGCGTTGGGGACTGAAACTGGCGGCTACGGGAGGCCAGCGCGGCAAGAAGCGCGCCCTGGTGGCCGTGGCCCGCAAACTGGCAGTGCTGCTGCACCATCTGTGGCGCACCGACCAGTGCTATGAAGCGTTTCCCCAGTCGGTTCCCGGGACGGCGGTAAGCCAGGGTTAAGTTTCCTGCAGTTGTGGTGGTTATACAGTTGTAATGGTTGAAAGTTTGCCAGCGGAGAAAAAGTATTGGGCCACTGCCTTTGCCAACCTCGCGTCGCGGCGACTGCGCTGTTGGGCTTGGCCTCGAAACCAAAGGCCGCAGGTTAGATAGCAGCGCCGCTTCATCACGATCGGACACCGACAGGCACCGAGTCCTAAGACTCATTGAGAGTGCGAATAGAAGCCCGAGATGAAGGCAAAGGCAAAGGCAAAGGCAAAGACAAAGGCAAAAACAAAA